>NZ_FXAK01000007.1:542500-2782500 GCF_900177515.1 Azospirillum oryzae | reverse complement strand
CTTGTGCCGGCCTTGCCGGACCGTCTGGTCTCGCTGCTGGACGGCGTGCCGACCAAGCCGGCGGAGCAGGCTCCGGACCAGTCAACCAGCGCGCTGGGTCAGCCGGCAGCCGCTCCCGAGGTGCCCACGCCGGTGATCGCGTCCGCTTCGCCTTCGTCGACTCCGGCACCTCCCGCCGCGGTTCCGCCGTCCGCAGTCACCGCACCGGTCGCGTCTGCCGCGCCGTCCCTGTCCACCACTTCGCCCGCAGCCGGCAATCCGCAGGACGTCGCGTCGGCGCCGTCCGCGGCATTGCCGCCGCCTGGGCAGCCTGCAGCGAAATCTCCGGCAGCCACCGCGCCCGCTGTGGCAAGCGCAGGGCAGGGCATCGTCAATGTGCCGGCCCCGCCGGCGGAGGATGACGACGAGGCCTCGCCGCAGGACCCGACTCCGCTGAATGCCGCGACGGCTCCTCCGGCCGCGCCCACCGCCCCGACGGCAACGGTGCCGGCCAACGGCAAGGTGTACGGCACGCTGAACACCAACGCGAAGCTGATCCTGAAGGCGACGCAGGACAGCTGGCTGCAGGTGCGCGACGGCGGCGACATCGTGTTCACCCGCGTGCTGAAGCCGGGCGACACCTTCCGTGTTCCCGACAAGCCGAACGTGAAGATCCGCACCGGCAATGCCGGCGGGCTGGTGGTGATGGCCGATGGCGGCGAGAGCCCGCCGCTGGGGTCGGTCGGACAGGTTCTGCGCGACGTCACCATCGACGCCCATGGGGTGGTGCGGCGCTGAATCGGATGGTGGGTGCCAGCCATGCATCGGCGGTGCCCCACCACCGCTCTCCCCTGAAGCCCAGGCCTTGAATCCCGGGCGCCGGAGCGCACTTCTGGCCTGACGCCGGCTGCGCTAGGATGCGGCATCCGGTATTGCTTTCCGCTGTCCAGAGGCTGACCTGAGATGACCGTCCGCGCCTACCGCCAGATCCTTCGCCGCAAATCGCGCCAGATTCGCGTCGGCAACGTGTTGGTCGGCGGCGATGCGCCGATCTCGGTCCAGACCATGACCAACACGCCGACCACCGACGTCAAGGCGACGGTGGAGCAGATCCAGGCGGCCGAGCGGGTGGGGGCCGACATCGTCCGCGTGTCCTGCCCAGACCGCGAGTCGGCGCTGGCGCTGAAGGAGATCGTGCGTCAGGTGAAGGTGCCGATCGTCGCCGACATCCATTTCCACTACAAGCGCGCCATCGAGGCGGCGGAGAGCGGCGCCGCCTGCCTGCGCATCAACCCCGGCAACATCGGCTCGGCCGAGCGGGTGCGCGAGGTGGTGAAGGCTGCCAAAGATCATGGCTGTTCGATGCGAATCGGCGTCAATGCTGGCTCGCTGGAGCAGGATCTGCTGGAAAAATACGGCGAGCCCTGCCCGGAGGCGATGGTCGAGAGCGCGCTGAACCACGCGAAGATCCTGGAAGACAACGATTTCCGCGAGTTCAAGATCTCGGTGAAGGCGTCGGATGCCTTCCTGGCCGTCGCCGCCTACCAGGGGTTGGCCGAGGCCTGCGACTACCCGCTGCACATCGGCATCACCGAGGCGGGCGGCCTGCGGGCCGGTACGGTGAAGTCGTCCATCGGGCTCGGCATGCTGCTGTGGTCGGGCATCGGCGACACGCTGCGCGTTTCGCTGTCGGCCGATCCGGCGGAAGAGGTGCTGGTCGGCTACGACATCCTGAAGTCGCTGGGCCTGCGCCGGCGCGGCGTCACCGTCATCTCCTGCCCCAGCTGCGCCCGGCAGAACTTCAACGTCATCAAGACGGTAGAGTTGCTGGAACAGAAGCTGGCCCACATCACCACGCCGCTGACTCTGTCGGTGATCGGCTGCGTCGTGAACGGTCCGGGCGAGGCGCGGGAGACCGACATCGGCCTGACCGGCGGCGGCAACAACACCCATCAGGTCTATCTGTCCGGCGTCACCGACCACCGGCTGAAGGACCAGGACATCGTTCAGCATCTGGTCGGGCTGGTCGAGAAGAAGGCGGCGGAGATCGAAGCGGCGAAGGCCGAGGCTGAGGCTGCCGAAGCCGAAACCACCGGAGAAACCAAGCGAGACGTGGCCCCCGCCGCGGAGTAAGCTGCCCGGAATTCGGGCAGGGACAGCGACTCCAGGCGTGACCACCACCTCCTACCTCGTCATCGGCGCCAGCCACCGGACCTGTTCCGGTGTCGTCCGCGACCGGCTGTCCACCGACGAGCCGGAAGTGGCGGGCATGCTGGACCGGCTGCGCGCCGCGGGGGTCGGGCAGGCGCTGTGGCTCAGCACCTGCGACCGGGTGGAGGTGCAGGCCGTCCACGAGCGCCCGAACGAGGCGGCGCTGGCGATCGCCGAGGTAATGGCCGACCGCGCCGGGCTGGCGACATCCGATCTGGCACCGCAGCTCTACACCCGAACCGGCATCGACGCCGTGCGCCACCTGTTCGCGGTGGCCTGCTCGCTCGACAGCCAGATCGTCGGCGAGCCGCATATCCTCGGCCAACTGAAGGCCGCCCACCGCAGCGCCGCCGGTGCCGGGATGACCGGGCCCGAACTGGAGGCGGTGCTGCAGGCGGCCTATGCCGCCGCCAAGCGGGTGCGCAGCGAGACGCCGATTGCAGAGGGCGCCACCTCGCTGGCCGCCGCCGCCATCCAGGTGGCGCGCGACCTGCACGGCGACATCAGGCGCTGCGGCGCCCTGCTGGTCGGGTTGGGCGACATGGGCGCCCTGGTGCTGGAGGGGCTGCGCGAGGCCGGGCTGCCGCGGCTGACGGTCGCAGCACCGGTGGATCGGCGGGCGGAAGCGGCGGCGCGGCGGCTCGATGGACATTTCGCCCCTTGGGCCGATCTGGAGACGGCACTGACCGGCGCCGATATCCTGGTGACCGCGGCCGGTCTTGGGCGCTATATCCTGACCGCCCCGATGATGGAGGCGGTGCTGAAACGCCGCCGCCGCCGCCCGGTCTTCGTCGTCGATGCCGCCATCCCGGCCGACGTCGATCCGGAGGTCGCCGGCATGGACGGTGCCTTCGTCTATGATCTGGGCGATCTGGAGCGGGTGGCTCTGCAGGGCCGCGTCGGGCGCGAGGCGGCGACCCAGGCGGCCTGGATGATCGTGGACGAGGCGGTGGCCGCCTTCGCCCGCGACCGTGCGGAACGCGCCGCGGTGCCTGCCGTGGCGGCGCTCCGCACCCATTTCGAGGCGGAGCGGCGGCGCCTGCTGGCCGGCCATGCCGATCTGGACGCGGCGTCGGCGACGCGGCTGCTGGTCAACCGGCTGCTGCACGCCCCGTCGGAGGCGCTGCGGGCGCTGGCCGCCGACGGCAGCGGCGAAGGGCTGGCCGAACGGGCCGCGGCCGAACGGCTGATGTTCCGCCTGTTTGGGCTGGACAGGCTGACCGGCGCGGCACTGGAAGAGACTGAACGGGATAAGGACGAGCGACGTGAGCCTGGACGAGAAGTTCGATAAGGTGATGGCCCGCTATGACGAGCTGCGCGACACGCTTGCGGCCGGCCTGACCGAGTCCGGCGACTTTGCCCGGCTGTCCAAGGAATATGCCGACCTCACCCCGATCGCCGAGGCCATCGCGGAGTTGAAGAAGGGCCGTGCCGAAGCTGCCGATCTCGCAGAGATGATCGCCGCTCCTGATGCCGATCCCGAGATGAAGGCGATGGCGGAGGAGGAATTCCACGTCCTGACCAAGCGCATCCCGGAGTTGGAGCGCAAGGTGCAGATCTCGCTTCTGCCCAAGGACGAGGCGGACGAGAAGAACGCCATCCTGGAAGTGCGCGCCGGCACCGGCGGCGACGAAGCCGCCCTGTTCGCCGCGGAGCTGTTCGAGATGTACCGCCGCTATGCCGGCCTGCGTGGCTGGCGGTTCGAGGCGATGGACGTCAGCGAGACCGGCATCGGCGGCTACAAGGAAGCCACCGCCAACATCACCGGCCGCGGCGTGTTCGCCCGGCTGAAGTTCGAGTCCGGCGTCCACCGGGTCCAGCGCGTGCCGGCGACCGAGGCGCAGGGCCGCATCCACACCTCCGCCGCCACCGTCGCCGTGCTGCCGGAGGCGGAGGAGGTGGACATCCACATCGACGAAAAGGATCTGCGGATCGACGTCTTCCGCTCCTCCGGTCCCGGCGGCCAGTCGGTCAACACCACCGACAGCGCGGTGCGCATCACCCACCTGCCGACCGGGCTGGTGGTGAGCCAGCAGGACGAGAAGTCGCAGCACAAGAACAAGGCCAAGGCGCTGAAGGTGCTGCGCGCCCGGCTCTACGACATGGAGCGCGCCGCCAAGGACGCCGTCCGCGCCGCCGACCGCAAGAACCAGGTCGGCAGCGGCGACCGTTCGGAACGCATCCGCACCTACAACTTCCCGCAAGGCCGGGTGACCGACCATCGCATCAACCTGACGCTCTACAAGATCGACAAGGTGATGGCCGGCGAGGCGCTGGACGAGTTGGTCGACGCGCTGGTCGCCGAGGACGAGGCGGCACGGCTGGCGGAATTGGGGTGAGCGGCTTTCCGCGCCGACACCTAATTCCCTCCCCCGCCCAGCGGGGGAGGGTCAGGGTGGGGGCAAGTGTCCGCACGTCGAACTCCTCCCAAAGCTTCAAGCACGCTCGCCGCCACTCCCTCCGGGTTGCGAAGAACATCGTTGTTCCAGAACCTGAGCACCCGCCAGCCGCGACTCTTCAAAAACGCTGTGCGCGCCTCGTCATAGCCGGAGTCGGCATGCTGCCCGCCATCGACCTCTACCGCGAGACAGACCTCCAGGCAGACAAAATCAAGGATGTAAGGAGGGATCGGATGCTGACGCCTGAACCGCCAGCCGCCAAGCTGGCCATTGCGAAGGTATTGCCACAGATGCCGCTCGGCATCGGTCGGCACCATGCGCATGCCGCGAGCGCGGTGTTTGAGGACGGGGTCGCGCATGGAATGAGTTCGTATGTGTGGGGGGCTTGCCCCCACCCTAACCCTCCCCCGCTGGGCGGGGGAGGGGACGACGTGTCGCATCGGAGGGCTGCATGAACCTCCGCACCCTGCGGGCGCAGGCCGAGGCGCGGCTGCGCGAGGCCGGTGTCGATACGCCGGACCTCGACGCCCGCTACCTGCTGGAACATGCGCTGACCCTCACCCGCACAGACTTCATTACGAAGGCGAAACAACTGATCCCCGACGCCGATGCCGCCCGCGCCCTGGCGCTGGTCGAGCGTCGCGTGGCGCGGGAGCCGGTGGGGCGCATCCTGGGTCACCGGGAGTTCTGGACCATCGACCTCGCCCTCAACGCCGACACGCTGGAGCCGCGGCCGGACACCGAGACGGTGGTGGAGGCGGTGCTAGCCGCGATCCCTGACCGGAAGGCCCCGTTGCGCCTGATCGATTTCGGAACCGGAACGGGTTGCATCCTGCTGGCGCTGCTGTCGGAACTGCCGAACGCCACCGGCCTTGGCGTCGATCTCAGCCCGCTGGCGGTGGAGGCGGCGGCCGGGAACGCCGAACGCAATGGGCTGGCGGATCGCGCCCGCTTCCAGACCGGCGATTGGGCCAAGGGGATCGCGGATCGTTTCGATATCGTGGTGTCCAATCCGCCCTACATCCCCAGCGCCGACATCGCCGCGCTGGAGCCGGAGGTGCGGGAGCATGATCCGCGCCGTGCGCTGGACGGCGGCCCGGACGGGTTGGAGCCTTACCGCATCCTCGCCGCCGACCTTTCGCGCCTGCTGGTCCCCGGCGGGCTGGTGGCGTTCGAGGTCGGGCAGGGTCAGGCGGAGGACGTGGCGGCGCTGGTCGAGGCGCAGGGGCTGGGCGAGACCGCCATCCTGTGTGACCTTGGTGGGGTAAAGCGTTGCGTCAGGGCACGAAAGGCATTGTGAGGCGGTCGCTTATCCAAAAAAACGGTTGGATCGGCGGGCTTTGGCGGGTAGTGTGCGGTACACGACCGCGAACCTATGGCCTGCGGAGCAAGAATCTCGGATGGTTTTCTGCCGAGCGCTGACCGCCATGGCCTGCCGCACGCGATGCGGACGCGTCGTTTGAACCCCGTGAGCGACCCATGGAAATCGTCCATGGCGGGCTCGGTGGCCGGGCCGCAAGGCCGGATGGCCGCCGGAGCGTTCCGGGGACTGCACTTCTCTTGCATGGGGCCTTAAGAGCCGAATGAGACAGGGACCGAACTCCAGGCGTTCGCGTGGTCGTGGCAACAGCGGCGGCGGGGGCAGCGGCGGCGGTGGTGGCGGGGGCGGCGGTGCCGGCCGGCGCCAGAACGTTCCGCTGCGTCATCAGACCTTCGACAGCAACGGTCCCGACGTCCGCATCCGCGGCAATGCGTGGCAGGTGCAGGAGAAGTATCAGGCGCTGGCCCGCGACGCGATGTCGTCCGGCGACCGCGTGCAGGCGGAAAACTACCTGCAGCATGCGGAGCATTATCTCCGCATCATCAACCAGATCCAGGAATCGGAAAACCGTCAGCGTGGCGGCCAGCCCGGCAACGGGCACGGTCATCAGCCGCAGAGCGCCTCGCATGCCGGCGACGACGACGACCAGGGCGGCGAAGACGAGACCGACGGCGAGGAACGGGCGGCCGTCAACGCCTGATACCTGACGGTTATTCGAGCGGCGTGACCGGGTCGCCCATCGCGATCCGGCCGCCGCCGATCACCCGGGCGCGCAGCAGGATTTGGCTGTGGCCAAGCCCGCGCTCCAGAATGTTCGGCAGGCTGAGATCGGCGACGCCGCTGTCCGGGTTCACGTCATTGCCGGGCGTGCAGTCCAGCGCCTCCACCACCTCCAGAGTCGCGCCCCCTACGGCCAGGGTCCGGCCGATCCAGTTCCGTTCCGCCCAAGGATCGATGCCGTCCACCAGCAGGTTGGCCCGCATGCGCCGGGGATCGACCGGCTGTTTGGCGATCCGCTCTTCCAGGTCGCGCAGGCTGGCGAGGTTCAGCAGCGTGACCGACGGCTCCTCGCTGTTGCCGAAGGCGCCGTGCTGCGCCTCGATCAGCCGGGGCATGCCGGGTACGATCCCGGCCAGATAGGCGGCAAAGAACTGTTCCAGCAGCGTGCGGCCCATCGGCTGGTCCAGCCGGCCGCGCGACACCTGCCGTCCGCCGCGGCGGATGATCAGCGCCCGCGTCGCCTCGTCGAATTCGGTCTGCAAGGCCGCCAGCTTTTCCGTGCGGTCCAGCGTGAAGAAGTCCGACGGCAGGCGCCAGCCTTCCGTCTCCGTATCCAGGGCCGCCGGGCCGTGCAGCAGGCCGTAACGGCGGTCGAGTGGGATCGCCTGACCGGCGGTCAGGTCGGTGGCGGGAAGGTCCTGGCCGCTCATGCCCTTGACGGGATAGCGGCGGATGGCGGTCAGTGTGGCGTTCATTGCACTGCACAATGAAAGGGCTGGAGCGTCCCTGTCAACCGATGCGGTGCCAGTTTCTCACGCCACGGCTGGGATATCGGCGGCCGGGAGCGTCCCGGACCGCCCGCTCCAGCCCTAATCTGGTGCCTCTACCAGCGTTCGGCGACCGGTCGGTGCCCGAGAAATTCCTCCAGCCGCCGTCCGGTGGCCGGCGACAGCCCGGCCGGCAGCCGGTCGAGCGGGAAGAACCGGGTCTCGACGATCTCGACCCCATCCGCCCTGGGGCTGCCGCTCCAGCCGCGCACGACATAGACCGCCACATGGTCGCTCGCGCCGTTGCGGAAACGGGCGTAGATGCCGAAAGGCTGAGCGGGGCGGTCGGCGATCAGCCCGACCTCTTCCCGCACCTCCCGCCGCATGGCGTCGACCAGCGTCTCCCCACGTCCGACGCCGCCGCCCGGCAGGTGCCAGCCATCGACATAGCTGTGCCGGATCAGCAGAACACAGGGGGCGGCCGGGTCCGAGTCGTCGATGATGATCGCCCGCACCCCCATGGTCAGCGGCCGGGCGATCCGGTGCCAGGCCCCGCGCAGGGTCCAGGCGAGACGAAGCAGGCGGGCCGTCATGGTCCTGGGCATGGCGTGGTGGGCGGGAACCGGCGACGGTTTCGTGGTGGGCGCGGCGGTGCGCGTGCTGGTGCTGGAGGCGGCCAAATCGGTCATGATGGACATCCGGAAGGACCCATGGACGGCGGGCGGGCGGAAGTCTAGCCGGGCCGGGCGCGTGCCGTGTAGGGGGGCAATCGGCGGTGCGGGTGCTACCCCTTTTCCCCGGTCCTAGGCGGTCCGGCGGAGGGGGCGTCGGCGGCGTTTCTCCAGCGATAACCTTTCTGTGCCGATGGTCTTGCATGGCCCTTTGCCCTGCCTACATCTTCGGCAGCATCCTTGCGGATCGCACAGTTGCGTGGATCGAGTCGACTGGGCTGCCTCGCGGACGGTCGACAGGAGAAGGGGGAGCATCATGGATTTCGAGCAATATACCGAGCGCAGCCGCGGGTTCATTCAGGCCGCGCAGACCCTGGCCGTGCGCCGTGGGCATCAGCGCCTGACCCCGGAACATCTGCTGAAGACCCTGCTGGACGACAAGGAAGGGCTAGCCGCCAACCTGATCCGTGCGGCGGGCGGCGACCCCAAGGCGGCGCTGTCAGCGGTCGATGCCGAACTGGACAAGCTGCCGAAGGTCGAGGGCAGCGGCGCCGGGCAGCTCTACCTGACGCCCGAACTCTCCCGCGTGTTCGAACAGGCGGAGAAGGTCGCCGAGAAGGCCGGCGACAGCTTCGTCACCGCCGAACGCATCCTGCTGGCGCTGGCCATGGCCGACGGCACCCCGTCTGGCAAGGCCCTGAAGTCCGCCGGCGTGACGCCGCAGGCGCTGAACACCGCCATCAACGACATCCGCAAGGGCCGCACCGCCGACAGCGCCAGCGCCGAGCAGGGCTATGACGCGCTGAAGAAGTATGCCCGCGACCTGACCGCGGCGGCGCGCGACGGCAAGCTCGACCCGGTGATCGGCCGCGACGAGGAAATCCGCCGCACCATCCAGGTGCTGGCCCGCCGCACCAAGAACAACCCCGTGCTGATCGGCGAACCCGGCGTCGGCAAGACCGCCATCGTCGAGGGGCTGGCCCAGCGCATCGTCAAGGGCGACGTGCCGGAAGGGCTGAAGAACAAGCAGCTGCTGTCGCTCGACCTCGGCGCACTGGTGGCCGGCGCCAAGTACCGCGGCGAGTTCGAAGAGCGGCTGAAGGCCGTGCTGTCGGAAATCCAGGCGGCGGCCGGCGAGATCGTCGTCTTCATCGACGAGCTGCACACGCTGGTCGGCGCCGGCAAGTCGGACGGCGCGATGGACGCCTCCAACATGCTGAAGCCCGCGCTGGCGCGTGGCGAGCTGCACTGCGTCGGCGCCACCACGCTGGACGAGTTCCGCAAATATATCGAGAAGGACGCGGCGCTGGCCCGGCGTTTCCAGCCGGTCTTCGTGTCGGAGCCGACGGTGGAGGACACCATCTCCATCCTGCGCGGCCTGAAAGAGCGCTATGAGGTCCACCATGGCGTGCGCATCACTGACAGCGCCATCGTCTCGGCGGCGACCCTGTCCAACCGCTACATCACCGACCGCTTCCTGCCCGACAAGGCCATCGACCTGATCGACGAGGCGGCGAGCCGCCTGCGCATGGCGGTGGACAGCAAGCCGGAAGCCATCGACGAACTGGACCGCCGCATCATCCAGCTGAAGATCGAGCGCGAGGCGCTGAAGCGTGAGCAGGACGCCGCGTCGCGCGACCGCCTGACCAACCTGGAGCGCGAGCTGTCGGATCTGGAGCAGGAATCGGCCGAGTTGACTGCCAAGTGGCAGGCCGAGAAGGACCAGCTGCAGGGCGCGCAGAAGATCAAGGAGGATCTGGAGAAGGCCCGCACCGAACTGGAGACTTCGCAGCGTGATGGCAACTGGGGCCGCGCGGGCGAACTGGCCTATGGCGTCATTCCGGGCCTGGAGAAGGCGTTGAAGGATGCCGAGGAGCATGCCAGCAGCCGCATGCTGAACGAAGAGGTGCGCGACAGCGACATCGCCGCGGTGGTCAGCCGCTGGACCGGCGTGCCGGTCGACAAGATGCTGGCCGGCGAGCGCGAGAAGCTGCTGGCGATGGAAGACAAGCTGCGCAGCCGGGTGATCGGCCAGGACGAGGCGATCGTCGCCGTGTCCAACGCCGTGCGCCGGGCGCGGGCCGGGCTGCAGGACCCGAACCGTCCGATCGGCTCCTTCCTGTTCCTGGGTCCGACCGGCGTCGGCAAGACCGAGTTGACCAAGGCGCTGGCCGAATTCCTGTTCGATGACGAGACCGCCATGGTCCGGCTCGACATGTCGGAATACATGGAAAAGCACTCCGTCGCCCGCATGATCGGCGCGCCTCCGGGCTATGTCGGCTATGAGGAGGGTGGGGCGCTGACCGAGGCGGTGCGCCGCCGGCCCTATCAGGTCGTGCTGTTCGACGAGGTGGAGAAGGCCCACCCAGACGTCTTCAACGTGCTGCTGCAGGTGCTGGACGACGGCCGGCTGACCGACGGGCAGGGCCGCACCGTCGATTTCCGCAACGTCGTCATCATCATGACCTCCAACCTCGGCTCGCAGGCGCTGGCCGAACAGCCGGAGGGCCAGGATAGCTCGGCGGTGCGCGACGAGGTGATGGAAGCCGTCCGCGCCCATTTCCGGCCGGAATTCCTGAACCGCCTGGACGAGATCCTGCTGTTCCACCGGCTCGACCGCCGGCATATGGGCGGCATCGTCAAGATCCAGCTCGGCCGCCTGACGAAGATGCTCGCCGACCGCGAGATCACGCTGACGGTGGACGAGGCCGCGACCGAATGGCTGGCGGAGGCCGGCTACGACCCGGTGTACGGCGCCCGTCCGCTGAAGCGGGTGATTCAGCGCGAGCTGCAGAATCCGATGGCGACCCTGATCCTGGAAGGCCGCATCAAGGACGGCCAGACGGTGGCGGTCGGGGCCGAAGGCGGCTCCCTGACCATCGACGGCCAGCCGGTGAGCGGGCTGGTTCGCAAGGGGTGACGTCTGTGCCGGCCGCATTGCACCGATGAGTGCGATGCAGCTTTGTCGGGTGGCTGAACTGTGCGTATGATCGGCGGAACTGTTTAACATATCGAACAGTTTCCGCCGATCCTTCGCGGACGGCGGGCAGTGCCCCCGAACGCCCGAACAGGAAGCCCAGTTCCATGACCGCTCCCGTCAGCACCGCCGGCAATTCCGCCGCCAGCCGCGACAAGGCCTTCGTCCTCCATCCCTACACCAACCTGGATGCCCACGAGACGCAGGGGCCGATGATCATCGAGCGCGGCGAAGGCATCCGCGTCTTCGACGACGGCGGCAAGGATTACATCGAGGGGATGGCCAGCCTGTGGTGCGTCTCGCTCGGCTGGGGGGAGGAGCGGCTGGTCCAGGCGGCGACCAAGCAGATGCGGCAGCTGTCCACCTATCACATCTTCGGCCACAAGTCGCACGAACCGGGCATCGATCTGGCGGAAAAGCTGATCGGGTTGGCGCCGGTGCCGATGTCGAAGGTCTTCTTCGCCAATTCAGGCTCGGAAGCCAACGACACCGCGATCAAGCTGATCTGGTACTACAACAACGCGCTCGGCCGGCCGGAGAAGAAGAAGATCCTCTCGCGCCAGCGCGCTTATCACGGCGTGACGGTGGCGACCGCCAGCCTGACCGGACTGCCCAACAACCACCGCGACTTCGACCTGCCGATCGCCCGCATCATCCACGGCGACTGCCCGCACCATTACCGCAACGCGCTTGAGGGCGAGAGCGAAGAGGCCTTCGCCACCCGCCTCGCCGAACAGCTGGAGGCGCTGATCCTGGCCGAGGGGCCGGACACCATCGCCGCCATGTTCGCCGAGCCGATCATGGGCGCCGGCGGCGTCGTGGTCCCGCCCGCGACCTACTTCGCCAAGATCCAGCCGGTGTTGAGGAAATACGACATCCTGCTGGTCGCCGACGAGGTGATCTGCGGATTCGGCCGCACCGGCAATTTCTGGGGCAGCCAGACCGTGGGCATGCAGCCGGACATCCTGACCTGCGCCAAGCAGCTGTCGTCCGGCTATCTGCCGATCTCCGCCGTCATGGTGACCGACGCGATCTACCGCGCCTGCGTCGACGAGAGCCGGAAGATCGGCACCTTCGGCCATGGCTACACCTACTCCGCCCATCCGGTGGCGGCGGCGGTGGCGCTGGAAACGCTGAAGATCTACGAGGAACGCGACATCGTCGGCCATGTCCGCTCGGTCGCCCCGGCCTTCCAGTCGCGGCTGAAGGCGCTGGCGGAGCATCCGCTGGTCGGCGAGGCCCGCGGCATCGGCCTGATCGGCGCGCTGGAGCTGGTGGCCGACAAGGCGACCCGGATCCCCTTCGACCCGCCCGGCCGCGCCGGTGCGCTGATCAACGGTCTGGTTCAGGAAA
The DNA here is from genome assembly GCF_900177515.1 of Azospirillum oryzae. Lineage (GTDB taxonomy): Bacteria > Pseudomonadota > Alphaproteobacteria > Azospirillales > Azospirillaceae > Azospirillum > Azospirillum oryzae_A. Next base: position 2,770,102 of record NZ_FXAK01000007.1, on the reverse strand, counting down.
ACGGCCTGATCGTCCGCGCCATGGGCGATTCCATCGCGCTGTGCCCGCCGCTGGTGATCTCCGAGGCGGAAATCCACGAGGTCTTCGACCGCCTGACCAAGGCGCTGGACGCCGCGGTGCCCGTGCTGCGGGGGTGAGGTGGCACCCTCTCCCGCCCCTCAGATCCCCTCTCCCCCCCTGGGGAGAGGGTTAGGGTGAGGGGGAGGCGCGGCGAGAATTAATTCGGGAACCCGCGCGTCTCGTTTTCCCGTGATCCATGCGGTGCATCCCCCTCACCCCGACCCTCTCCCCGGGGGGAGAGGGAGAAAAGCCCGTGGGGAGAGGGAAATCAGGGGCGCTGCAGGTGCATCTTGCCCAGGCCGCCCAGCGTGTCGAACAGCTGACGGAACTGGGTGAGGAACTGCTCCCAGGTCGCTTTCGTCGTCGGTTCGATGGCGGCGTGCAGGGCGCCCAGGCTGGTCCGGCCGTCGATCCGCGACAGGATCGGGCCGGCCAGCCGGGGCAGGGGCAGCGCCACCACGCTGCCCATCAGGTCGAACTCCAGGCTGCCGCCGGGCGGCACGTTCTTAGCCACCATCGGGCCGTCGATGTCGCGCAGGACCGGGATAACGTCCGGCCCGTCCGGCAGGATGCGGGCGGCCTCAAGATCGGCCGGGCGCAGCAGGTAGGCGATATGCTTGGTGAAGGCGCCGGTGATGCGCTCAGTCCAGGCGGCGCGCTCCAGCATGCCCATTCCCTCCAGCCGCTTCAGCACGCGGGCGTCCTTGACCCACAGCGATGGCTCGTAGCGCAGCGGGTCGATCAGCGTGGCGATGGCCAGCCCGGCGCTGTCCGCCAGTTCCGCCAGCTGCGGCACGCTGTAGGGACGGTCGCAGCTGTGCAGCAGCAGGTCGTAGAGATTGGCGTCGGCCAGCCGGTGGTCGCTGATGTGCGGGTTGTTCAGCAGCCAGTTGGTCGGCGGCAGCGCCTGGATCACCCGGCGGGCCAACGCCACCTTCTCGGCCGGCGGCAACCCCTCGGTCATGCCGCGCAGGGCCTCCTGCATCGGATAGACGCCGGTGCGGCCATAGGGCGCGTAGACCATGATGCCGATGCCGCCGCCGGGCGCCAGCGCCGAGGCCAGCGAGCGCAGGCCGGCCGACGGCTCGTCCAGATGGTGCAGCACGCCGCAGCAGTCGATGTAGTCGAACGGCCCGGCTTCCGATACGAGCCCATCGAGTTCGAGCAGGGAGCCGCGGCGGAAGTCGATGTTGGTCAGGCCGCGCGCCTTGGCCCGCGCCTCTGCGATGGCGCGGCTGGCATCGGACAGGTCGATGTAGCTGATCCGCCCAGGATTGCCGGCGTCGGTCATCTGCTGCGCCAGCATGATGGTGCCGTCCCCCGTGCCGCCGCCGGCCACCAGCACGCGCAGAGGCTTGGAATGATCGATCCGGCCGCCGAAGACGTGCTGGACGACCTCGTCCAGATGGCTGGGCGAGCCGGTGACCAGCCGCTTTGCCTCGTCGGCCGGGTTGCGCGCCGGGTAGGGATAGGCTTCGTATTGGGCGCGCAGGTCGTCGATGCTCATGGGAGGACTGCTCATAAGGAACGGGCGCGGCGACCATAGCACCGCGCCCGCCCAATGACAGCCGTTCGGTGGCGATCCTTGCAGCGCCTCAGCCCGGCCACCCCGCTGCCGGCCGCACCTCGCCCACCTGCGTGCCGGCGCGGTTCAGCAGCGGGGTGGTCAGCAGTTGCGGCACCCGCGCCCATTGGGCGTCGGTCAGCGCCCTGGTCGAGCGGATCAGGGCTGCCAGCGCCACCTCGCGGGCGCGGGCGGCGCCATCTTCGATCTTCAGCGCGATGCCGATGCCCTGCTCCGGGATCACGGCGCAGCCGACCCCCTCGGCCCCGCCCTTGACCAGGACGGCGCCGTCGGCGGCTTCCATCAGCGCGGTGTCGAAGGTGCCGGTGCCGCCGATCAGGAAGGGGTGCCTGCCCCAGGCGGCGGCGATGCGGGTGACCGCCTCGGCCCGCGCGTCGGGCAGGTCGACCGGGTCGGCGATGCGGGCCATGGCATAGGCGATGGCGCCCAGCGGGATGCCGATGGTGGGGATGGAACAGCCGTCGACGCCCCAGGGGGCGCCGAACAGGTCCTGGCCGGTCATCTGCTCCATCACGCCAAGGATACGCTGCTGCACCGGGTGCTCGTAGCGGACATAGCCCTTCAGCCGTTCGCCCTTGTGCTTCGCCGTGGTCAGGAAACCGCTGTGCTTGCCGGAGCAGTTGTTGTGGAAGGCGGTCGGCGCCTCGCCGCGGCGGACCAGATCCTCGGCGGTGGCGGGATCGTAGGGGATCTGCGCGCCGCATTCGTAGTCGTCGAGCGTCAGCCCGACCCGCTCCGCCCAGGACCGCACCAGTTCGGTGTGGCGCGCCTCGCCATTGTGGGAGGAGCAGGCGAGCGCCAGCTCCTCATCTCCCAGCCCGAAGGAGTCGAGCGCGCCGCTTTCCACCAGCGGGATCGCCTGCAGCGACTTGATGGCGGAGCGTGGGAAGACCGGTGCGTCGATGTCGCCCCAGCGCGCCAGCACATGGCCGCCGGCATCGACGATGCAGGCGCGGGCGCGGTGGACCGACTCCACCAGGCTGCCGCGCGTCACCTCGACGGTGATCGGACTTTCAGCCGGGCCGGAAAGGTCGGCGCGGCCCTCGGCCGCCTGATGATGCGACTGGTCGTGGTGGTGGTGGTCACCGCCGCCGCAACAGGAGGAATGGTCGTGAGTATGGTCTGGGGTCATGCCGGCAAGCTTGCCTCGGGCGGGCGGTGGCGGCAAGCTCCCGCCCGGTTATCCTTACCTCGGAATGTGCGGGTTCTTCATGCGTGGTTATTTCGGAATAGGGGTGGAGCGGATCAGCAAGCCGGGCAATGTCGGCAACCTGATGCGCACAGCCCATGCCTTCGGCGCCTCCTTCTTCTTCGCCATCGATCCGGAACCGGATCTGCGGGAGACGAAGCTGGTCGACACCTCGGGCGCCACGCTGCACCTGCCGCTCTATATCCACGAGCGGGTCGCCGACTTCACCCTGCCCAGGGACTGCATGCTGGTCGGGGTGGAACTGACCGACGACGCGGTGGAACTGCCGAGCTTCCGCCACCCGTCGCGCGCCGCCTATGTGCTGGGGCCGGAGCGCGACAGCCTGTCGCCCGCCCTGCTGGCGCGCTGCGACCATGTGGTGAAGATCCCGATGTCCTTCTGCATCAATGTCGGCGTCGCCGGGGCGCTGGTGATGTATGACCGCATGATCTCGCTCGGCCGCTTCGCCGAGCGCCCGGTCCGTCCCGGCGGTCCGCTGGAGGCACCGGCCCAGCACCGCCACGGCCGTCAGATCATGCGCAACGCCGACCGCCGCCGCCGCATCCGCGGAGAGCAGAAGCCGGCGGAGAGCGAGGTCGACGAGTAAGGATGACTCAGAGCGGCAGCGGATCGTCCCCGGCGACGGCGCAGATCCGCTGCACCACCGCGGGCTTCGGCGCCGACACCTCGCCCTGTTCGAAGGCGACCACCTGAAGCACGCCGCGTACGGCCTCCAGCAGCTCGCCGCGGCGCAGCAGGAAGTCGGGGGAAGAGGGGCGGCCGAAGCGGGCGTTGCCGTCGGCGAAAGTCTCGTAGATCAGCACGCCGCCCGGCTCCAGCGCCGCCAGCAGGGCGGGAAAGAGCGGCCGGTGCAGGTAGTTGGTGACGACGATCCCGGCGAAGCGGGCGTCGGCGGGCAGGGGGCCGAGGCGACCTGCCGAATCGGCGGTTTCCAGATCGGACCTTTCAAGATCACCCTGGATCAGGGTGATGCCGGCGGTGCCCTCCAGGTCGGCGACGCCGCCAAGGTCGCAGTCCAGCCCCACCACCGGATGACCAAGCCGGTGGAACAGCCGCAGGTGCCGCCCGCCGCCGCAGGCGAGGTCGAGCACAGGGCCGCCCGCGCGCACCAGCGGGGCGAAGCGCTCCACCCAGGGGGAAGGCGGCGAAAGCGGATGCGGCGTCGGCATGGTCGGATTTCCCTTCGCGGACTTTTCTTCGGCGTTTGCGGGAACGATATCACAGGAGCCGGGTCGGACAGGCCCGTCCGGCGTTTGACGGCGCGGCCCCGCCGTGCTGAATTAGGGCGATTCCCCGAGTCGCGCCGCTACCCGGACCGGCGTACCGGGGCCTGTCCTTCCTGCTGCGGGTTAGTTTGGGGCTTGTGGGGATATGATCCTCTTCGCGTTGAGATGCTCGGCCGACCACCAGTTCGAAGCGTGGTTCCGCAATGGCGCCGCCTATGACGAACAGGCGGCGGCGCACCAGATCGCCTGTCCGATCTGCGGCGACACCGTCGTCGGCAAGGCGCCGATGGCCCCGCGCATCGCTAAGGGAGTCGCCAGGGCCGCCGACCGCGCCCGCGAACAGGCCGAAGCGGTGGCGGCGAACGCCCCGCCGTCCGCTGCCCCGGCCAACGCCGTGCCCACGGCCCTTCCCGCGCCGATCCCCGCCCCTGTCCCTCTGCCGAACGCCGCCGATGTCGTCGCCGCCCTGCCGCCCAGCCTGAACGACGCCCAGCGCGAGGCGGTGGCCGAGGTGATGCGGCAGCTGACCGAGGTGCGGCGCAGCGTGGAAAAGAACTGCGACTATGTCGGCGACCGCTTCGCCGAGGAGGCGCGGCGCATCCATTACGGCGAGTCCGACCCGCGCGGCATCTATGGTGAGGCGTCGGACGAGGAGGTCGCCGAACTCAACGAGGAGGGTGTGACATTTCACCGCATTCCGTGGATCCCGCGCACCGATTCCTGAGGATGGCAGCGGCCGCGCGACCGTGGCCGCGGCACTGATTCCGAACGAAACCATCTGAAAAGCTGACGGTTTGCAAGGCGCACCCGGAAACGGGGGCGCCTTTTCCATATCCCGCCACAGCCCGGCCCAAGCCTGGGTTTCCGGGGGATCGTCCCCGACCGGCCCGCCGTCCCATCGACCAAGGTAGGGGGTGCGCCCAACAATGATCTGTATCAAACAATTGGGCAGGTCAAGGGCGTACGAATTACGGGGAGAAACCCGGACGCGACCGCCCGGACGGCAAATGCCGGACTGTCCCGCAGACGGGGCTCTGAAGGACAGCCGAAAAATTGCCGGCACTCGATGAGGGGACGCACATGAATCAAAACGCACAACGGATTTTGAACAATCCGAAGTTCCAGGAGCTGGTGGCGAAACGGTCCGCCTTTGCCTGGACTTTGTCGATTGCCATGCTGGTCATTTATTTCGGTTTCATCCTGCTGGTGGCGTTCGGGAAATCGTTCCTGGGCACGCCGATCGGCTCCGGCGTCACGACCTGGGGCATTCCGGTCGGCGTCTTCACCATCGTGTCCGCCTTCATCCTGACCGGCATCTATGTCTACCGGGCGAACGGCGAATTCGACGAGCTGAACCGCCAGATCCTGGAGGAATCGAAGTGATGCGCGCCACCACCCGTTTCGCCGCTCCGGTCGCCGCTGCGGCGGCAGCCGCCGGCGCGCTGGTTCCCACCACGGTCCTGGCCGACGCCATCGGCGGCGCCGTGCAGAAGCAGGCGACCAACTGGTCTGCCATCCTGATGTTCCTGGCCTTCGTGCTGTTCACGTTGGGCATCACCTACTGGGCGGCCCGCCGCACCAAGTCGGCCAAGGACTTCTACGCCGCCGGCGGCGGCATCACCGGCTTCCAGAACGGCCTCGCCATCGCCGGCGACTACATGTCGGCCGCGTCCTTCCTGGGCATTGCCGGTCTGGTGTACGCCTCGGGCTTCGACGGCCTGATCTATTCGGTGGGCTGGCTGGTCGGCTGGCCGATCGTGCTGTTCCTGGTGGCCGAGCGGCTGCGCAACCTCGGCAAGTACACCTTCGCCGACGTCGCCTCCTATCGCTTCCAGCAGACGCCGATCCGCACGCTGTCGGCCTGCGGCTCGCTGGCGACCGTCACCTTCTACCTGATCGCCCAGATGGTCGGCGCCGGCAAGCTGATCCAGCTGCTGTTCGGCCTCGACTACATGGTCGCCGTCATCATCGTCGGCGTGCTGATGATCGGCTACGTGACCTTCGGCGGCATGCTGGCGACCACCTGGGTGCAGATCATCAAGGCGGTGATGCTGCTGTCCGGCGCCTCCTTCATGGCCTTCATGATCCTGGCAAAGTTCGGCTTCAGCCCCGAGGCGATGTTCAAGGCCGCCGTCGAGGCCCACCCGAAGGGTCTGGCGATCATGTCGCCGGGCGCCCTGGTCACCGACCCGGTCTCGGCGATCTCGCTGGGCATGGCGCTGATGTTCGGCACCGCCGGCCTGCCGCACATCCTGATGCGCTTCTTCACCGTCGCCGACGCCAAGGAAGCCCGCAAGTCGGTCTTCTACGCCACCGGCTTCATCGGCTACTTCTACATCCTGACCTTCATCATCGGCTTCGGCGCCATCCTGATGATCCTGGCTCCCGACGCCAACGGCGCCTATCCGTTCCTGACGGCGGCCCCGGCGGCCGGCGCCAAGGCGGTGATCGCCAACGTCATCGGCGGCACCAACATGGCGGCCATCCACACCGCCCATGCGGTCGGCGGCGACCTGTTCTACGGCTTCATCTCGGCGGTCGCCTTCGCCACCATCCTGGCGGTGGTCGCGGGTCTGACGCTGGCCGGTGCCTCGGCGGTCTCCCATGACCTCTACGCTTCGGTCTTCGCCAAGGGCCGTGCCAACGAGGCGGACGAAATCCGCGTCTCGAAGATCACCACCGTCGCCATCGGCATCCTGTCGATCGTGCTGGGCATCGCCTTCGAAAACCAGAACGTCGCCTTCATGGTCGGCCTGGCCTTCGTCATCGCCGCTTCGGCCAACTTCCCGATCCTGCTGATGTCGATGTTCTGGAGCAAGATGACCACCCGCGGTGCGGTGCTGGGCGGCGGCCTGGGCCTGATCTCGGCGATCGTCCTGCTGGTTCTGGGTCCGACCGTGTGGAAGGCCGTGCTGGGCAACCCGACTGCCATCTTCCCGTACGACAACCCGGGCCTCTTCTCGATCCTGCTGTCCTTCGCCGGCATCTGGTTCTTCTCGATCACCGACAACAGCGCGCAGGCCCAGAAGGAGCGCAAGGACTTCGAAGCCCAGTACATCCGGTCGCAGACCGGCCTGGGTGCCGAGGGTGCGTCCGCCCACTAAGAAGAACCAAGGAAGGGATCGCGTCTCGCACCGCATCCCTTCCCCCCCTCGGGCAAGCCTGAACCCGGGGGGCCAAGTGCGGGCGGTGACCGAACCACGCCGCCAAATGTCGCACCCGCTTCCGGCGTCCCGCCCGGCGGGTGTATCCTGAAAAGCGCCTCCGGACCCGATCCGGGGGCGCTTTTTTCATGATCAGCCATCTCCCGACCCTGCCATCTCCCGACGGAGTCCGCCCGTGCAGCATGCGATGCCGACCGCTTCTCCGGACTTCGATTTCGGGCGTCCTCCCTTCGACCTGCTGACGGAGGGGCAGCGCGTGGCGCTGGCCGGTGCGCTCGACATCGCGCTCTATCCGCGCGACACCGTCATCCTCAGCCGGGAGGAACCGGCCGACGCGCTCTATGTCGTGCTGCGCGGCGCCGTGCAGGAACGCCGCGGTGGCGAGGTTGCGGCAGTCCATGGTCCGGGCGACCGGTTCGGCTTGCAGGCGCTGTACGCCACCACGGGGGACGGAGCCGGCGTGACCGGCGCCCGCCGCTTCGTCGCGGCGGAGGACTGCGTTTGCCACCTGATCCCGCGCGCGGCGCTGGAGGCGTTGGCCGCCGAGAATCCCGCCTTCGGAACCGCCATCCTCGGCGATTTCGCCCAGCGCATGCGCGATCTGGCTGCCTTGCGCTCCAACCGCGAGATGGCGGCGCTGACCATGGCCCGCATCCGGCAGGCCTATCTTCACCCGCCGCTGTTCGTCGATGCCGCCGCCAGCCTGCGCGACGCGGCCGAGGCGATGCGGCAGAACCGCGCCAGCAGCGTTCTGGTGCGCGGCGCGGATGGCACCACCGGCATCCTGACCGGCACCGACCTGCGCGATCTGGTGGTGCTGGACGGCAGGCCGGTGACCGACCCGGTCGGGCCGCTCGCCCGCTACGGCCTGCTGACGCTGGACCGCGACGACCTGCTGTTCAACGCGCTGGTGCTGATGACCAAGCATGCGGTGCGCCGCATCGTGGTGACGGAGAATGGCGCCATCGTCGGGCTGTTGGGGCAAAGCGACCTGCTGGCGGTGCTGTCCAACCATTCCCAGGTCATCGGGCTGCAGGTGGAGCATGCCACCGATCCCGCCGACCTCCGCCGGGCCAGCCGCTCCATCGTCGAGCTGATCCGCACCCTGCATGCCACCGGCGTGAAGGTCGCCTTCATCGCCGATCTGGTGACCGAGCTGAACCGCCGCATCTTCCGCAAGCTGTTCGAGCTGCTGGCCCCGCCGGAGCTGCTGGCCAACAGCTGCCTGATCGTGATGGGCAGCGAGGGGCGCGGCGAACAGCTGCTGAAGACCGACCAGGACAACGGCCTGATCCTGCGCGACGGCTTCGACTGCCCCGACCTGCCGAGGATCGCCGCCGACTTCACCCGCCATCTGGTCGAGTTCGGCTATCCCCCCTGTCCCGGTAACATCATGGTCTCCAATCCGGAGTGGACCCGGCCGCTCGCCGGCTACAAGGACGCGCTGTTCAACTGGGTCCACCGCCCGGACGAGGCGGCGCAGATGAACCTCGCCATCTTCTACGACGCCGCTCCGGTGGCCGGCGACGCCACCCTGCTGGCCGAGGCGAAGGACTATCTGCTGAGCCGCCTGCAGGACAACCAGATGTTCTTCACCCAGTTCGCCCGGCCGACCCTGTCCTTCGACACGCCGAGCGGCCTGTTCGCCGCGCTGTTCGAACGGCGCCGGGCGGAGCCGGTCGACATCAAGAAGGCCGGCATCTTCCCCATCGTCCATGGCGTCCGCGCGCTGGCGCTGGAAAAGCACCGGGCGGAGACCAACACGGTGGAGCGCATCCAGGTGCTGGCCGAACTGGGGGCGCTGGACCGCAAGATGGCCGCCGATTTGGTGGAGGCCTTCACCATCCTGTCGACCATCCGCCTGAAGGCGCGCGTCGATCTGCCGGAAGAAAACGAAGGAGGGGAGGAAGGGGCGGAACTGGCGATCGACAACCTCGTCCACCCCGACCGGCTGGGCAAGCTGGACCGCGACCAGTTCAAGGACTGCCTGGCGCTGGTGAAAAGCTTCAAGGAGCTGATCGCCCACCATTTCCGCCTGAATCATTGAGGCGGCGACGATGGGACATCCCGATCACGGCGACACCGACCGGCGCGAACGCGTGGCGATCCATTGCGAGGCGACCAGCTTCGATCCGGAGGCCGCAACGCCTCTGGCCTTCGCCGCCATCCGCATCCGCGGCCCCCGCATCCTGACCGGCAGCGCGCTGCTGCTCCATCCCGGTTGCGATACCGGGCTGGCCGAGGCCGGCGACCTGCTGCACGCCTTCATCGGCGACCGTCCGCTGGTGGGCTACTATCTCGACTTCTCCGTCGCCATGGCCGAGCGCCTGACCGGGCGATCGCTGTCGGACGAGCGGACGGAGGTTTCCAGTCTCTATTACGCCCGCAAGCTCCGCAGCATGTCCAAACAGGCGGTCGATTTGCGGCTGGACAGCATGATCCGCGACCTCGATCTGCCGGTGCGGCCCGACGGCGCCTTCGGCATCGCGTTGACCACCGCCATGGCGTGGCTTCGGCTGACGCAGGACGGGCGCTGAGAGATCAGAACCCGAGGCGCTCCACCGCGACGCCGCGGTCGTGGGTCAGCGACGGCACCATGGCGCGGGCCTCCGCCACGCGGTCGAGGTCGAGGTCGGCGGTGATGAAGCCGACATCGGTGCCGGCGTCGGCCAGCACCTCGCCCCAGGGGGCGATCAGCAGGGAATGGCCGTAGGTCTGGCGGCCCTGGTCGTGGCTGCCGGTCTGGGCCGGGGCAACGACGAAGCAGCCGGTTTCGATGGCGCGGGCGCGCAGCAGCGTGTGCCAATGGGCCCGGCCGGTCGGCACGGTGAAGGCGGCCGGCACGGTCAGGATCGACGCCCCCGCCTGGGCCAGCGCCCGGTACAGATAGGCGAAGCGCACGTCGTAACAGACCGTCATGCCGATGCCGCCCCAGGGGCTGGCCGCCACCACCGCCCGCTCGCCCGGCTGGAAGGTCGCCGATTCGCGATAGGATTCGCCGTCCTTCAGCGTGACGTCGAACATGTGGATCTTGTCGTAGGAGGCGACGACCCGCCCCCTGGCATCGAAAAGGTAGCTGCGGTTGGCGGCGCGCCCGTCGTCGAGCAGGACATGCAGGGTGCCGCCGAGAATCCAGGCACCGGTCTCCCGCGCCAGATCGGCGAAGAAGGGGATGCCGGGATGCTCCGACTCGGTGCGGACGCGCTCCATGGTCTTGGCGCGGCCCTGGACGATCCAGCCGACATTCTCCGGCAAGGCGATGAAATCCGCCCCGGCGTCGCGGGCGCGGCGGACGAGGTCGCCCGCCGCCCGCAGGTTCGGCTCAAGCTCCGTCCCCGCATTCACCTGGACGCAGGCGGCCTTCAGCGTGCCGCCGCCAACGAGGTCCGAAGCCGCGCCGTCGCTCATGCGGCGATGCCGAGCAGCGGGTCCAGCTTGCCGGCACGATCCAGCGCGTGGATGTCGTCGCTGCCGCCATAGGGCTTCCCGTCGATGAAGATCTGCGGGACGGTGGTCCGGCCCTCCGACCGCTCGATCATCTCGCTGCGGCGGCCCGGCTGGGCGTAAAGGTCGATTTCCTCGTATGTCACGCCCTTGCCGTCGAGCAGGCTCTTGGCCCGCATGCAGTAGGGACAGAAGGGCGTGGTGTAGATGACGACGTCGGCCATGCCACTGGGCTCCTGTTGCAGGTGGGGAAACTATAGGATCAACCTGCGGGAGGCGCCAGACGTTGCAATCCGCGCTGAGCGCCGGTCAGCGTCGCCGGGCACGCCCCTTTTCAAGCGTCAGCGATGCACCACACGCGCCAGCGTCAGCACGTCGACCCGGGCCGCCCCGGCCCGCCGCAGGACCCGTGCGCATTCCGCCAGCGTCGCCCCGGTGGTCATCACGTCGTCGATCAGCACCAGACGCTGACCGGTCACCGACTGTCCAGGCCGCAGGCGGAAGGCGCCCTTGACGTTGCGGTGGCGGCCCTGACGGTCCAGCCCGCCCTGGGTCGGGGTAGACCGGTGGCGTTGCAGCAGGTCCGGGACGGCGGGGACGCCGCAGTGGCGCGACAGCGCCTGCGCCAGCAGGGCCGCCTGATTGTAGCGGCGGTGGAACAGGCGGGCACGGTGCAGCGGCACCGGCAGCAGCCGGTCGGCATCCTCCAGCAGTTCCCGTCCGGCGCGGGCCAGCCAGACGCCGTAGGCCTTGGCGGCATGGATGCGGTCGCCATGCTTGAAGCCCAGCACCAGCGGCCGGCTGCCGTCGTCATAGGCCAGGACGGCGCGGGCGCGAGCGAAGGGGGGCGGGGAGGCCATGCAGGAGCCGCACAGCGTGCCCTCCTGCGCCTCATACTCGAAGGGAAGGCCGCAGCAGGCGCAGAGCGGTGGGGCGATGAAGGTCAGCTTGACCCAGCAGGCCGCACACAGGCCACCCTGGCGGTCCACCGCCTCGCCGCAACTGAGGCAGCGCGGCGGCAGCAGCGCGTCGAGCAGCAGGGTCGCCGCGCCTGCCGCGGTGCGGCCCAGTCCGGACAGGATCGCGGATGGCTGCATCGCCGCCGCCCCGGTCACTGAAGCATGGCGATGCGTTCGAAGATCACGCCGGTGTAGTCGCGCAGCGCCAGATAGATGGCCGGGCCGGTGACGAACAGGATCACCAGCGTCGCGAAGAACTTGGTGTCCTGCTGCAGCGACGACTCGTTGATGTTGGTGGCGCTCTGGAACAGCATCAGCCCGGCCGACAGCACGGCGGTGATGCCCAGCGGCGGCAGCGAAATCTTCAGGATGACCATCAGCGCTTCGTGGCTGACGGCGATGGCTTCGTCGATGCCCATTCCAATGCCTGTGCGTGGGGTGGCGTGGCGAAGGTGATTTGAAGAAGGTATCTGGGCTGCGAGTGTAGCACGGTTGTCGTGCCGCCGGGCTGGGGTATAGTGCGGGCATGACAAGCCCCGACAGCATGACCGTCTTCGACCGCGCGCTGGTCCGCCGCCGCCGCGACCGCGCCGTCGCCGAATTCACCGACCACGCCTTCCTGTTCGAGGAGATCGCCGACCGCCTGGCCGACCGGCTGGAGGACGTGATCCGCCCCTTCCCGCTGGCCCTCGACGTCGGCTGCCACGACGGGGCGATGGGGCGCATCCTGAAAGGCCGCAAGGGGATCGAACGGCTGGTCGCCTGCGACCTGTCGCCGGACTTCGCGCGTGCCGCCGGCGGTCCGGGCAACCCCACCGTCGCCGCTGACGAGGAGTTCCTGCCCTTCGCCCCCGGCAGCTTCGATCTTGTGGTCAGCAATCTCAGCCTGCACTGGGTCAACGACCTGCCGGGCGCCCTGGTGCAGATCCGGCAGGCGTTGAAGCCGGATGGATTCTTCTGTGCCTCCATGCTCGGTGGCCAGACGCTGGCCGAACTGCGCCGCTGCCTCTTCGAGGCGGAGATGGAGGTGTCGGGCGGCGTATCCCCCCGCGTGTCGCCCTTCGCCGAGATCAAGGACGCTGGCGGGTTGCTGCAACGTGCCGGCTTCGCCCTGCCGGTGGTCGACAGCGACGTCATCACCGTGACCTACTCCGACGCCTTCGCCCTGATGCGCGAACTGCGCGGCATGGGCGAGACCAACGCCGTGCTCGCCCGTCGCAAGGTTCCGGCAACCCGGTCCATGCTGTTCGACGCGGCCCAGCGCTATGCCCAACTCTATGCCGAGCCGGACGGGCGCATCCCGGTGACCTTCGAGGTGCTCTATCTCGCCGGCTGGTCGCCGCATGAAAGCCAGCAGCAGCCCTTGAAGCCCGGCAGCGGACAGATCCCGCTGGGCGACGCGCTGAAGGGCGGCGGTATCCACTAACCGGTGGCGTGAGGCAGGTTTACGCAACCAGCTTCCAGGCCATCCAGCCCAGAACCCCGGCGTTCACCAGCATGATCGCCGGGGCGACGCGGGCGACGGCGGTCCGCCAGGTGCGGCCGGCGATATGGCCGGCCAGCCCGACCGCCAGCAGGCTCGGCACCGTGCCGAGCGCGAAGGCGGCCATGCCCAGCGCGCCGGTCAGCGCGCTGCCGCTCGCCGCCGCGACCGCGATGGCGCCATAGAGCATCCCGCAAGGAATGAAGCCCAGCGCCACACCCAGCCCATAGCCGCGCCAGCCCGTCGGATTGCCGAACAGCGGCCGGGCGACGCCGGACACCCGGTCGCCCCACCAGCGCTGCAGCCCGTTGCCGCCCAAGGACGGGAGCTTGGGGAACCAGGACAGGACGCTGCGCGCGGCATAGCCTAGGAAGAACAGCGCCGCCAGCGCCAGCAACGCGACCGACAGCCAGCGCAGGCCGGGCAGCGCCCCGACATGGCCGGCGACCGAGGCCGACAGCGCGCCGATCAGCGCATAGGTCGACGCCCGGCCGGCATGGTAGGGCAGCACGGCGGCTCCGGTCAGGCGCCGGAACTCCGACATCGCCGACAGCGGCACCCGCTCCAGCCGCGCCGACACCTGGGCCAGCACGAAGGGACCGCACATGCCGGTGCAATGGGTGGTGCCGCCGACCAGCCCGGCGGTCAGCAGGGCCAGCAGCAGCCCACCGTCGCGGTCGATGACCACGGCACACTGGTTCAGTCCGGCATCCAGCAGCGACAGCGCGTCCAAGGCAAGACCTCTCCGGTTCGGGAACTGACGGCGATCATAGGGGGAGGGGGAGGGCGGCCCAATGACGTGCGTCAATGGATTGAAGGGTGTGGGGGAAAGCGACCGGGGGACTGTCGTGGGGCTGCACGATGCCGCCTCCCTAACGCTCCCCCACCTTCGGTGGGAGAGGGGACTGCCGCCGCTTTGCGACTGACTCCCTCTCCCACGAAGAGGGGGAGGGTTGGGGAGGGGGCATTCGCAAGCTGACATCCACCGGTCGCTTAACCCCACGGCGCTCACGCCAGCAGGCGGGCGATGGGCGGGCGGCTGGGATGGAGCACGACGCCGTCATCGGCCGGTTCGACCTTGGCATCCGGATAGGCCGCCAGCGCATATTGCAGGGCCTGGACGAAGCGCGGCTTGAAATGCTTCATCTGGTCGTAGCCGGCGCCGAACTGGGCATAGAGCGACGGCCAGGAGATCGGCTGCGGCCGGCTCAGCGAATGCAGCCGGTAGGCCAGCCAGACATAGAGATCGAGGCTGAGCGAACGGTCCTTCAACTGCCGCACTGCCTCCTCCAGCAGCGGCACCGGGTGGTCGCGCAGGGCCTGGAAGAAGGTCTCGTCCAACTGCACCACGTCGTTCCACAGCGTGCCCTGGCGGTCGTCGCCGAGATCGTCGTGGAAGATCAGGCCGCGCTTGACGATGCCGCCCTTCTCGAACACGTCGGCGTCCTCGCCGTCCCAGAAGAACTTCAAGGTGCAGGCGGAAATGCGCAGCGACTGCTCGCGGAAGCCGCGGAAGGTCTCGCCGCCGACGCTGATCCCCATCCGGGTCAGCCAGTCGCGCATGGACCGGCCCAGTTCGACCTCGCGGCGGCCGGTGCGCACCGCCTGGGTCTGCAGATAGATCAGGATCATGCGCGCCCGCGCGCCATAGGGGACGCCGAACAGCTTCATCTTGCCGTTCACCTTCAGACGGCCCGGTTCGACCAGCAGCGTCACCTGATGGCCGCGCTTTTCCCAGGGAACGTCGTCCGCCAGCTTCTTGTGCGGCAGGCTGGTCAGGCAGAAGCCGCTGTAGGTGATTCCGAGATGCTGGTTCTCGTCCGCCAGGATGTCGGCGGCGATGTCCACCAGCGTCCGCTCCTCCGGCCGGACCAGGGCGCGCGCCTTGTCCCGGCCATGTTCGATCACCAGCCTGTGTATGTCGCCCATGGCAGCCTCACCCGGATGTTGTGGCATCCTGGTGAGCGGCGGGCGGTGGAGTCAATGTGGGGTTAGGCGACCGTGCTAGTCGACGGTTAGTTGTTAGACTTATTAGTTGAGTCGCCGCTTATCCCCATGGGGAAAGCCCGAGTCGCGCCGCTTTTCCCCACGATTCCGACGCTTTTCCCCACAGTGAACGGGGTGGAAAAGGGTGCCGGTCGCTTTTCCCCACGGGCGGCGAGGGGGCGACTCGCGCTGGTTGCGGAGGGACTCGGGGGAGGGGCGGTCGCTTAACCCCACGGACGTGGAAACGATGCCCCCTCCCTCCCCCGCCTTGGGCGGGAGAGGGTGAGTTTGCGAAGCGGCGGCTGTTCCCTCTCCCTCGAAGAGGGGGAGGGTTAGGGTGGGGGCATTCGAAGCCGAATCGTCCTCAATGGCTCATCAGCACCGGAATCGTCATGTGCCGCAGCATGAAGCGGGTCATGCCGCCCAGCACCAGTTCGCGGAACCGGGAGCGGCCATAGGCGCCCATCACCAGCAGGTCGCAGCTTTCGTCGGCCGCCATGTTCAGCAGGGTGTCGCCCGGCTCCACCACGTCGGTGGCGACATGGGTCGCCTCGACGCGGCAACCGTGGCGGGACAGGTGGCGGGCGATGTCGGCGCAGGGCTCGTCGCCCAGGCCGTCCATGCCGGGCTTCGGATTGGCGGCCATCACCACCACGCGCTTGGCGGCGGTCAGCAGGGGCAGGGCGTCGCCGACGGCGCGGGCCGCCTCGCGGCTGCCGTTCCAGCCGACCAGGATCCGCTCTCCGATGGTGGCGAAGCGGCCGGCATAGGGCACGACCAGAAGCGGCCGGCCGCATTCGAACAGTAGGTCGGCCGGCTGGGCGACGGGCTGGTCGCGGTCGCGCTCCGGATCGGGCTGGCCCACCACGATCAGGTCGGCATAACGGCCGCGAACCGCGGCGGTGATGGTCGGATCGCCTTCCTGCGCCAGCCATTCGGACCGGTCGGTCAGGCCATGGTGGCGCATGGCGTCGTCGAAGGCCGCCGCCATCCGGTCCGTCTGGTCCTTGCGGCTCTGCCGGCGGCTGTCGCGCAACTCCTGCGGGATTTCGGCTTCGATATAGCCGGGGAACACCATGTCGGTGAAGGCATAGAGGGCGGTCAGATGCGCATCGCACCGGGTCGCGATCCGCGCCGCAAGGTCGAGACGTGCCGCGGACGCGGGCGTATCATCGACGACGACCAGGAAGTCCTTGAGAGCCATGGCGTGATTCCTGCCCAATTTGTGAGCGTTGCCGTTATCGTCGGGGGGTGTACGACCATGCGGTGCCGATCGGGGCGGCATCCCCAGCCGCGTTGGCCCCACTTGTATTGGCAGTATAAATCCGACCGGCCCGGCCGCCGCCTTTCCATTCCAGGGCACAGCCATGCCCTTGCCGCGTTCCTGCACTGCACAAAAGCGACCTGAGGTCGGATTTCCGATCAAGCTTGCAATCCCAGGCCGCAAGTGGTGTGACAAAGAACGCAGATAAATCCAACGCTCTTACTCTGCGGAACGGAAAACCCGGATTGTGTGCTTTGTTTTGCTGCAACCGCGACTTGAATGAATACCATGATATGCCCATGGTCATCACCATGTGTCTCCGTTGCATCGCCTGTAGAAATGTCCAAGCTCTGTTGCACTATGGCAGCTTTGGTTTTGACGGGCGGGTGACACTTCGCGTAAGTGTTGGGTATCGATTTCCTGATGAGTACCCCACTCTATCCTCGCCATGAGTCCAGATCCCCGAATCTCCGCGCTGGCCGACGCTTTATCGGGTGCCGCTTCCGGTGCGCCGGGGCTTGACGCCCTGCGTCAGATTCTCGACGCCATGACGGTGAAGGTGGCGTTGATGGACCCGCAGCGGCGGCACATCTACGCCAACCGCGCCTATCTGGAGATGATGGGGACGACGCTGGACAAGGCGGTCGGCGGCACCATCGGCGAGCTTTTGGGGCCGGATCTGCTCCGCAACACACAGGGCGCCGCCGAGCGCGCGCTGGCGGGCGAGACGGTGCAGACCGAAGGCTGGATCACCCAGGCCGACGGCCAGCAGCGCTACGTGATGCGGCTGCACGCGCCGCACCGGGCGGAAGACGGCGCCATCACCGGCTATTTCGTCATCCTGCAGGACATGACCGAGCGACGGCAGGTGCAGGACGACCTGTTCCGCCTCGCCTACTACGACCCGGTGACCGGACTCGCAAACCGCCTGATGCTGCTGAAGCACATGGCGGACTATCGCAACATGGGCGAGCCCTTCACGCTCGTCATCCTGGACATCGACCGCTTCGCCGAAATCCGCAGCAGCATGGGGCAGGGTTTCGCCAACGAGCTGCTGGACGGCCTGGCGCAGCGCATGGCGGCGCAGGCCGCGGCCTTCGACCTGATCGCGCGCGTCAGCGACCATGCCTTCGCCATGCTGGCCGGCGGCGTCTGCGACCGGCCGGCGCTGGAAAGCTCCATCGAGGAGCTGGCGGCGGTGGTGCGCTCGGCCCGCTCCAGTTCCGGCGGCACCGTATTCCTGTCCGCCAGCATCGGCGTCGCTATCTCGATGCCGACGCACGAGCGTCCCGACGATGTGCTGCGCGATGCCGAGATCGCAACCGCCCGCGCCCGCGAGCAGGGCGGCGGGCGGCAGGCCTGGTTCGATCCGGCGATGCATTCCCATGTGGTCGAGCAGGTGCGGCTGGAGCACGATCTGCGCGGCGCGCTGGACAGCGGCAGCGACCTGTGGGTCGCCTACCAGCCGATCGTCGAGATGGTGACCGGCGGTCTGGCGGGGTTCGAGGCGCTGATGCGCTGGACCCATCCCGAACGCGGCAACATTCCGCCCGGCATCTTCATCCCGATCGCCGAGAGCACGGGTCTGGTGGTATCGCTCGGCACCTGGGTATTGCGGCAGGCCTGCCTGCAGATCGCTGAGTGGCAGGATCGCCGCGAACCGGGGTCCGCCCCGCTGTTCATGAGCGTCAACCTGTCCAGCCACCAGCTGTCCGACCCCAACTTCGTCCAGGTCGTGCGCGAGGTCCTGCGCGAAACCGGGGTGGAGCCGTCCTGGATCAAGCTGGAGCTGACGGAAAGCGCGGTGATGGACAAGGCGGAACAGTCGATCCGCCTGCTGCGCGACCTGCGGGCGCTGGGCATCAAGCTGTCGATCGACGATTTCGGCACCGGCTATTCGTCGCTGTCCTACCTGCACAAGCTGCCGATCGACAGCCTGAAGGTCGACCGCTCCTTCGTCTCGGCCATGCACCAGTCGGAGGAAAACCGCGCCATCGTCCGCATCATCATGGATCTGGCGCGCCTGTTGGGTTTCGATGTGATCGCCGAGGGCATCGAGACCAGCGCCGACGCCAACCTGCTGCGCGCGCTGGCCTGCGACTATGGCCAGGGCTACCATTTCGCCCGCCCGCTGCCGTCGGCGGAGGCGGGCAAGCTGGTCGGCGGGGAGTTGCCGTGGCGGATGCCGCAGTGAGGGGTGGTTTGGTCGCGTTGGGAGTGGTTTAGCGGTGCCCCATCCCCCTCTCCCTCGAAGAGGGGGAGGGGCAATAGGCCTCCGTCTCCCGACCTCACTTCCCCCGAACGAACTTCGGCGTACCCGCCGCGCTGGGCAGCAGGCGGATGGCGTAGGGGCTGGTGCGCATCTGCGCCACCGCTTGGGCCGGGCCCGGCACGCTCTCGTGATAGCCGACGATCAGGTCGGCGCCCTTCTGCTGCACGCTGTCGATGGCGACGCCGTAGCCGGCCGTATCGCGCGGCCCCAGGAAGACCGCCACCGCCATCCGGCCGCCGGGCAGGGAGGACGGGGCCGGCTCCCCAACCCGCGCCCACAAGGCGCTCCATTCGCCGGCGTCGCGGGCGACGACATAGGCGCGTTCGGCCGCGCTGCTGTGATCGCCCTGCCAGCCGGTGCCGGCCTCCGCCTGGGCCGGCAGAAGGTTGCCGTCGGCACGGTCGTTGCCGCCCTGGCAGGCGGCCAGAAACAGCGCGGGCGTGAACAGCAGCGGGATCAGGCGGAGGCGGAACGGCATCTTCATGGGACGGTCAGGCGCTCCGCGGCAGGATCGTCTCGACCAGCGACGCCCAATAGCTGGCGCCGGTGGTCAGGATCGCGTCGTTGAAGTCGTAGTGCGGGTTGTGCAGGCGGCAGGAGGGCCCGCGATGTCCGCCATGGCCAAGCCAGATGTAGGCGCCCGGCCGCTCCTTCAGCATATAGCCGAAATCCTCCGCCGCCATGGTCGGGTCGGGGGCCCAGACCACATTCTCCTCGCCCACCACCTTGGCCGCCGCGGCCGCTGCGATGCGCGCCTCGGGCTCGCTGTTCACCGTGGCGGGATAGCCGGGACGGAAGCGCAGTTCTGCCTTGGCGCCCAGCCCCTCGGCGATGCTGGAGACGAGGCGGGCGAACTGTTCCTGGATGCGGCGGTGGTTCTCTTCCGAGAAGGTACGCATGGTGCCGAGCATCCGTGCGCTGTCGGGGATGACGTTGGCCGCGGTCCCGGCCTCCACCACCGTGATCGACACCACCGCACTGTCGGCCGGGTTGGTGCCGCGGCTGACCAGGCTCTGCGCCGCGGTGATGATGTGGGCCGACACCAGCACCGGGTCGATGCCGCGGTGGGGCATGGCGGCGTGGGCGCCGTGGCCGGTCACATGAATTTCGAACTGGTTGGCCGCCGCCATCACCGGGCCGGGATGCACGGCGATCTGGCCGGCCGGCAGCTCCGGCCAATTGTGCAGGCCATAGACCTGCTCGCAGTCGAACTGCCGGAACAGCCCGTCCTCGATCATCCGCTTTGCACCGCCCAGCCCTTCCTCGGCCGGCTGGAAGATGAAGTGGACGGTGCCGTCGAAGTTGCGCGTCTCCGCCAGATAGCGGGCGGCGCCCAGCAGCATCGTCGTGTGCCCGTCATGGCCACAGGCGTGCATTTTGCCGGCATGGCGCGAGGCATGGTCGAAGTCGTTGGCCTCCGGCATCGGCAGCGCGTCCATGTCGGCGCGCAGGCCGATGGTCCGGCCGCTGCCGGTCCCCAGCCCCTTCAGGGTGCCGACCACCCCGGTCCCGCCCAGGCCGCGATGCACCGTGATGCCGAATTCCGTCAGCTTCGCGGCGACGATGTCGGAGGTGCGCTTCTCCTCGAACCCCAGTTCCGGGTGGGCATGGATGTCGCGCCGCCACGCGGTCATGTCGTCCTGGAAGGCGGCGATGCGGTTGTTGATCGGCATGTCTCTAACGTCTGGTTGGAACGGCCGGATGGCGTTCGGGGGAACTGGCGGGAGAAGGTGGCAAAGAACAGTGGATGGGCAAGGAAGATGGGGCGTTCGGCCGGAACCGGCCAGATCGGGGCGGGTTCTCCCGGACTTGGCGGCGCCAGTCTGGCCGATTTGTGTGGCGAACGCCAGCGGCAGCAAGGAGCAATTCCGGGACTTAAAACGGTGCGGCTCCGCCGCTGGTGAACAGCGCGGCGCAGCCGTCGGGCTTGACGATCCGCGTGGTAGACGGCGGGCTGGCCACCAGTTTCGACGCCGGACGGATCGGCCGCCGTACCAGCTCGCCCCCGCAGTTCGGGCAGCGCTCCCCCGGCAGACGGGCGCGGCAGTCGGCGCAGAAGGTGCACTCGAAGGAGCAGATATAGGCGTCCGTCGCGTCCGGCGGCAGGTCGCGGTCGCAGCATTCGCAGTTGGGGCGCAGGTCCAGCATGGCGTGGTCTCCGGTTCAGGGATGCGCCATGGAGGATAGCGGGAGTTTCGGCGGCCGGTGAGTGGCGTGAATGCCGATGGGCGTCAAGATCCTGCCAAAGCGTTGCGCCCTGATCGGGAGACGCCAACGATAGGCGGTTCAGCCCGCGACGAGCGCCGCCAGGACTTCGGACGCCAGCAGGCTGGGATTGACCGGCTTGGCGATGACACGGGTCACGCCCAGCTTGGCGAAGGCGGCGGAGGTCAGTTGGGACGGCACCTTGTCGTCGATGGCCGACAGGATGACCACAGGCATTTCCGGACGCAGGGAGCGGGCGGCCTTGATCACCTCGAACCCGTCATGGTCCGGCATGATGATGTCGGTCAGGACAAGGTCGAATTTCTGCACATACAGGATGCCGATGGCCTCCGTGGCGCCGGCGCACAGGGTCAGCTCATGACCTTCGCGCGTCAGGATCGCGCGGATCAGGTTGCGCGTGACCGGATCGTCGTCAACCACAAGCAGCTTGGCCATGCCAGTTCCCGTCGCCCAGTTCCAGTCATTTGGATGCCGCGCGCAGATATAGCCTGAACTTCGGCATAAGCCAGAGGTCCTAGTCAACAGTACGGGCGCCATTCTGCGTGTCAAAATGTCACGCAGTGTCCAGCCCACGCTGTGAGAAACAGACCGGTTCCGGTCCGCCGGCCTTGGAATGCGTTGTCCGATTGGGGTAGTGTCCGCCCGCACCCCACGGACCAACAACGAGCAGACGCAAGACCGATGTTGCTTCCCAACGCCGTCCGCCGAATTGCCGGGGCCGCCTTTGCCGGTTCTGTCCTGTCCACCGTTTTCGCCGCCGCGCTTTTCGCCTCCGGCATGGCCGCCGCGCCGGCCGCCGCGGCCGATCCGCGCCATCTCGGCACCTTCAAGGACTGGAACGCTTTCGTGTTCGAGGAGAAGGGGCAGAAGGTCTGCTACATCTCCAGCCAGCCCAAGAAGACGGAGCCGAAGGCGAAGCGCGGCGACATCTATACGCTGGTCACCCACCGTCCGGCCGAAAAGGCCCTGGACGTCGTCAGCGTCATCGTCGGCTATCCGTTCAAGAAGGGCAGCGAGGCCGAGGTTGACATCGACGGCAAGGACTTCAAGCTGTTCACCGACGGCGAGACCGCCTGGGCTCGCGATGCCGACGGCGACCGCGCCGTGACCGCGGCGATGCGTGACGGCAAGCAGATGGTGGTGAAGGGCGTGTCCAGCCGCGGCACCAAGACCACCGACACCTACAGCCTGACCGGCGTCAGCCAAGCCTATGACGCCATCAACGAGGCCTGCGGCGTGAAGCGCTGATCGTCACAGCACTTTACTCGGTCTTTTTCCCCTCGAGTCTTTTGACTCCGCGCGCGCATGGCCCTATGTAGTGGGGCCATGAGCGCCTCCAATCATGCCTCCGCCTTCGTTCCGCCGGCGACCGATGCCGACGGACGCAAGAACCTTGTCGGCCTGTCCCGCGAAGAGCTGGAAGCCGAGATGCTGTCGATCGGCCTGGAAAAATTCCGGGCGCGCCAGCTCTGGCACTGGATCTATCACCGCGGCTCCACCGATTTCGCCGAGATGACCACGCTGGCCAAGCCGGTGCGGGAAAAGCTGGCCGACGTCTACATCGTGGCGCGGCCGACGGTGGTGAAGGACCTGAAGTCGGCGGACGGCACCCGCAAGTGGCTGCTGCGCATGCCCGACGGGCAAGAGGTGGAGAGCGTCCACATTCCCGAGGAGGACCGCGGCACGCTCTGCGTCTCCTCCCAGGTCGGCTGCACGCTGACCTGCCGCTTCTGCCACACCGGCACGCAGCGTCTGGTGCGCAATCTCGATTCGGCGGAGATCGTGGCGCAGGTGATGCTGGCGCGCGACATGCTGGGCGAATGGCCGGCGCCGCCCGACGGGCGCATGCTGTCCAACATCGTCATGATGGGCATGGGCGAACCGCTGTTCAATTACGACAACGTCGCCAAGGCGTTGAAGATCGTGATGGACGGCGACGGCATCTCGATCTCCAAGCGGCGCATCACGCTGTCGACCTCCGGCGTCGTGCCGATGATGGAACGCTGCGGCGAGGAGCTGAACGTCAACCTCGCGGTCAGCCTGCATGCGGTGACCGACGAGCTGCGCGACATCATCATGCCCATCAACCGCAAATATCCGCTGCGGGATCTGATGGAGGCCTGCCGCAATTACCCCGGCCTGTCGAATGCCCGGCGCATCACCTTCGAGTATGTGATGCTGAAGGGGATCAACGACACGCCGGCCGATGCGCGGGCGCTGGTGAAGCTGCTGGAAGGCATACCGGCCAAGATCAACCTGATCCCCTTCAACGAATGGCCGGGTGCGCCGTACGAGCGCTCGACCGCGCGGGCGATCCAGGTCTTCGGCGACATCGTCAACAACGCCGGCTATGCCAGCCCCGTCCGCACCCCGCGCGGCGAGGACATCATGGCCGCCTGCGGCCAGCTGAAGAGCGCCAGCCTGCGCCTGACCGCAGCCGAACGCGCCGCCATCGCCAACGTCATCGCGGAGAAGGACGCGGCGCTGGTGTCGTGAGGGCCGATTGCCAAGCATCGGCTGCGACATTCAGGATTGACCCGGATTTCAAGGTCTTGTTCTCACTTACGGATGGTCCATCTCCGCATCTTCGGGAATGGCTGACATCCATGTGGCCGGCGTTGAAATCCGGGCAATCGCCGTCCATCTCTTCTTTATATCAAGGCTTTCCGAAAAGCCTGCAGCCGCCGGGAATTGCGGACGGCGCCGTGCTGTGACAGGGTGACGCCACTCCCGCCAACCAGACCCGGCCCCAGCATCGGCATGCCCGCCCCCATCGAGGACATCATCGCCAAGGCGATCAAGGACGCCGACAAGTCCTTCTTCAACGAGGATTACGCCAAGCAGGCGAAGGCCGTGACCGCCGCGCTGAAGAAGGCGGGGTACGAGGTGGCGCCGGTGAAGCCGCCGCCGGGTCTGGTCGAATGGGCCAAGGACAACATTCCGTTCGGCCGTCTTAGGCCCGCGGAACTGATTACGCAGATGTACTCGATGATGGTCGAGAACGTGCGCCGCTTCGACAAGTAGCGGGGAGCCAAGCGCGGCGGCCTGGGACTGGCCTCATTCGCTGGTAATACCACAGAACCGGAAGGCCGTTTCTTTTCAGCCACTTCCCGCGCTGCGCCAAAATCGTCACACCAGCACTTTCGGCCACCCCCCGCCGTTGACTCGGCTGCTGCGGGAGCGTAATTCATTGCGCCAACCAATAGGACGGGACAGCCGTCTTAAAAAGGGCACGCACCACCCAGCCGCCGCGGCAATCGTCATGTTGCGCCGCGTCCGGCCGCGAACAGAGGACGACGCAATGGCAAACGGCAGCGGTCGGCCGCTCTCCCCGCACCTTCAAGTCTACAAACTCCCGTTGACCGCAGTCATGTCCATCACGCACCGCATCACGGGCGTCGGGCTGGCTGTCGGCACGCTTCTGCTGGTCTGGTGGCTGGTCGCCGCCGCCGCCGGTCCGGAGGCGTTTGCGCGCGCGCAGGGCTTCATCGGGTCGTTCTTCGGCCTGCTGCTGATGTTCGGCTGGTCGGCGGCGCTGTACTACCACCTGTGCAACGGCATCCGCCATCTGGTCTGGGACGCCGGCAAGGCGTTCGAGCTGACCGATGCCGACCGCAACAACAAGGTCGTCCTCGGCGCGACGGCGGTGCTGACCGTGCTGACCTGGATCGTCGGCTTGGCCGTGTGGTGAGGAGATAAGACATGGCGTCCAATAGCAAGACCCTCCGTTCGCCGCTGCAGGTCGCGCGCGGTCTGGGTTCCGCCAAGCATGGCACCGAACACTGGTGGTCGCAGCGCCTGACGTCGATCGCCCTGGTCCCGCTGACCGTCTGGTTCGTCTTCGGCGTCATCGGCCATCTCGGTGCCGGTCATGCCGAATTCATCGCCTGGATGAAGTCGCCCTTCTCGGCCGTGATGATGGTCCTCACCGCCGTGGTCACCTTCCACCACGCCCAATCCGGACTGCAGGTGGTCATCGAGGACTACGTGAACGTCGAATGGCAGAAGATGGCGCTGATCATCGGCGTCAAGTTCCTGTCCTTCGCCCTGGCGGCGGCCTGCGTGCTGGCCGTCGTGAAGATCTTCATCGGAGCCTGACGACCATGGCGACCGCCTACAACATCATCGACCACACCTATGACGTCGTCGTCGTCGGCGCCGGCGGCGCCGGTCTGCGCGCCACCTTCGGCATGGCCGAAAAGGGACTGAAGACCGCTTGCATCACCAAGGTGTTCCCGACCCGCTCGCACACCGTGGCGGCGCAGGGCGGCATCTCGGCCGCGCTCGGCAACATGGGCGAGGACGACTGGCGCTACCACATGTACGACACCGTGAAGGGGTCGGACTGGCTGGGCGACCAGGACGCCATCGAGTACATGTGCCGCGAGGCAATCCCGGCGATCATCGAGCTGGAGCATTATGGCGTGCCCTTCTCGCGCACGCCGGAAGGCAAGATCTACCAGCGCGCCTTCGGCGGCATGACCGCGCAGTACGGCAAGACCCAGGCCTACCGGACCTGCGCCGCCGCCGACCGCACCGGCCACGCCATCCTGCACACGCTCTACCAGCAGTCGCTGAAGCATGAGGCGGAGTTCTTCGTCGAATACTTCGCGCTCGACCTCATCATGGAGGACGGCGTCTGCAAGGGCGTGCTGGCCTGGAACCTGGACGACGGCACGCTGCACCGCTTCCGCGGCCAGATGGTCGTGCTGGCGACCGGCGGCTACGGCCGCGCCTATTTCTCGGCGACCTCGGCCCACACCTGCACCGGCGACGGCGGCGGCATGATCCTGCGCGCCGGCCTGCCGCTGCAGGACATGGAGTTCGTGCAGTTCCACCCGACCGGCATCTACGGCTCCGGCTGCCTCATCACCGAGGGCGTGCGCGGCGAGGGCGGATACCTGACCAACTCCAACGGCGAGCGCTTCATGGAGCGCTATGCCCCGTCGGCCAAGGATCTGGCGTCGCGCGACGTCGTGTCCCGCTCGATGACCATCGAGATCCGCGAAGGCCGCGGCGTGGGTGAGCACAAGGACCACATCCACCTGCACCTGGAGCACCTGCCGCCGGAGATCATCCACCAGCGCCTGCCCGGCATCGCCGAGACGGCCAAGATCTTCGCCGGCGTGGACGTGACCAAGGAGCCGATCCCGGTTCTGCCGACCGTCCACTACAACATGGGCGGCATCCCGACCAACGTTCACTGCGAGGTTCTGTCGCCGACCGCTTCGAACCCGGACCAGGTGGTCCCGGGCCTGATGGCGATCGGCGAGGCCGCCTGCGTGTCGGTCCACGGCGCCAACCGCCTGGGCTCCAACTCGCTGCTCGATCTGGTGGTGTTCGGCCGCGCGGCCGCCATCCGCGCCGCCGAGGTCGTCCAGCCGGGCAAGGCTCCTTCGGTCAAGGCCGACAGCTGCGACAAGGCGCTGGAGCGGTTCGACCGCATCCGCAACGCCAAGGGCACGATCAAGTCGGCCGACCTGCGGCTGGAGATGCAGCGGACGATGCAGAACAACTGCGCCGTCTTCCGCACCGGCGAGGTCCTGGACGAGGGCGTGAAGAAGATCGACGCCGTCTATGCCAAGAAGGGCGAGATGGCGATCTCCGATCGCACGCTGGTCTGGAACTCCGATCTGGTCGAGGCGCTGGAGCTGGACAATCTCCTGGGCCAGGCGGTCGCCACCCTGCACTCCGCCCAGAACCGTCCGGAAAGCCGCGGCGCGCATGCCCGCGAGGACTATCCGAACCGCGACGACGAAGGCTGGATGAAGCACACCGTCATCTGGGTCGCGGACAACGGCGAGACGAAGATCGATTACCGCCCGGTCCACATGTACACCCTGACCGACGAGGTCGAGGTCTTCCCGCCCAAGGCCCGCGTGTACTAAGGCCCGCCGGATAAAGGAAATCAGCCATGGTTGAATTCAACCTGCCAGCCAACTCCAAGGTCGGCGTCGGCAAGACCGTCAACGTCGCGAACGGCGCCAAGCGGGCCAAGACCTTCAAGATCTACCGCTGGAACCCTGAGGACGGCCAGAACCCGCGCGTCGACTCCTACGTGGTCGACCTCGACAAGTTCGGGCCGATGATCCTCGACGCGATCATCTACATCAAGAACCAGGTCGACAGCACCCTGACCTTCCGCCGGTCCTGCCGCGAGGGCATCTGCGGGTCGTGCGCGATGAACATCGACGGCACGAACACGCTGGCCTGCCTGAAGGCGATCGACGAGGTTCCGGGCGACGTCAAGATCTACCCGCTGCCGCACATGCCGGTGGTGAAGGATCTGGTCCCCGACCTGAAGCACATCTATGCCCAGCTCGCCTCGATCAAGCCGTGGCTGCAGACCCAGTCGCCGGCCCCGAGCCGCGAGCGCCTGCAGTCGCCGGAGGACCGCGCCAAGCTGGACGGCCTCTACGAGTGCATCCTGTGCTTCTGCTGCTCGACCTCCTGCCCCAGCTACTGGTGGAACGGCGACCGCTATCTCGGCCCGTCGATCCTGCTCCAGGCCTATCGCTGGATCGCCGACAGCCGCGACGAGATGACGGGCGAGCGCCTCGACAACCTCGAGGACCCGTTCCGCCTCTATCGCTGCCACACCATCATGAACTGCACCAAGGCGTGCCCGAAGGGTCTGAACCCCGCCAAGGCCATCGCCGAGATCAAGAAGCTGATGGTCGTGCGCCGCTGACCGCGAAGAGCGGTCGTTTTCCGCTGATCGCGGAGAGCGTTTGCGACAAGGAAAAGGCGCCCCTTCGGGGGCGCCTTTTTCGTTTGTGCGGGGTCAGACGAAGTCCGGATCGGTGGGCCGCGACGGCGGCAGGTCGTTGCCGGGAACCGGGCTGTCGGTGGTGCCGGGGCCGCCGGGGTCGGGCAGGTCGGGATTGTCGGTGCCCGGCAGGTCGGTGCCGGGAATGTCCTCGTGCGGGCCGGGGAACGGATTGGGCGGGGCGGCGCTGAGGCCGGGTTCGGTGATCGGCATGCGATGGGTCCTCTCCGTCGATTGGTCGCGGTCGTGCGCTCCCCTGTATCAACGGCCGAGTCCGCAATCCGCTCCCTCGCACGGGACGATTGCATGCGGACCGGTTGACCGGCGGCGGCGAGGGGGTATGCTCTTCGGGAGATCACCAACGACGACGAACCACGAATGGGCGGTGCCGGCCGGCGGCGCCCAGCGTATGGACACATTTTCTTGTCAGGGAAGGACCAATCATGGGCGGCATGGCAGGCCAGGCGTGGAGCTGGATCCAGGGCGAATGGATGGAGGGCAATCCGCCCATCGTCGGACCGCTGTCCCACACGCTGTGGCTCTCTTCGACGGTCTTCGACGGCGCACGCGCCTTCCAGGGCGTGGCCCCCGACCTCGACCTGCATTGCGCCCGCGCCATCCGCTCGGCCCAGGTGATGGGGCTGGAGCCGATGGTCACCGCCGGCGAGATCGAGGAGCTGTGCTGGGACGGCATCCGCCGCTTCCCCAAGGAAGCCGAGCTGTACATCCGCCCGATGTTCTACGCCGATGACGGATTCGTCGCCCCGGCGCCGGAGAGCACGCGCTTCGTCCTGTCGATCTACGAGGACCCGCTGCCGCAGCCGACCGGCTTCGCCGCCTGCATCTCCACCCGCCGCCGCCCGATCCCGACCATGGCCCCGACCGAGGCCAAGGCCGCCTGCCTCTATCCCAACGCCGGCATGGCGCTGACCGAGGCGCGCAAGCGCGGCTTCCAGAACGCCATCATGCTGGACGCCATCGGCAATGTGGCGGAGTTCGCCACCTCCAACATCTTCATCGCCAAGGACGGCGTCGTGCGCACCCCGGTGCCGAACGGCTGCTTCCTGAACGGCATCACCCGCCAGCGCATCATCGCCCTGCTGCGGGGCGACGGCGTGACGGTGGAGGAATGCACCCTGACCCCGCGGGATGTGCTGGAGGCCGACGAGGTCTTCTCCACCGGCAACCACGCCAAATGCGTGCCGGTGATCAAGGTGGAGGACCGGAGCCTCGCCGCGGGTCCGATCTTCCAGCGGGCGCGGGCGCTTTATTGGGAATACGCCTTCCGCTGATCGAGCAGTGCCACCGCGGCCCCGCGGTGATGGGCCAGCGTGGCGGCCAAGCGGGCCAGCCACGCATCGGTCCGGCAGGTGGTCGCGCTCAGGGCGCCGCGACGCCGGGCCGCGGCGAGCCGCGCTTCGGCCGCGAGGGTGCTGTGCAGATGGAGTTTTGCGGCGCGTTTGACGGCATTGGCGCGGGCAGGGCCGCCAAGCAGGGCGGTGCGAAGCTCGGGCTTCGGTGTCGGGCCGTCATGGGTGCGGTGAAGGCTGTCCAGGCGGGCGGCGCGGTCCATGGGATGGACGTTAGCGCCTGCCCGGAAGGCGGTAAAGGTAAATTTTCCTAGGAAGAATTAGGGTATGGAGAGGCATTGCCCCCTCCCTAACCCTCCCCCGCTCTCAGCGGACCTACGGTCCGCCTGTCGCGTCAGCACAAAGCGAGGCTTTGTGCGAGAGCTTTGCGGGAGAGGGGACTGCCGCCGCTCCGTTGGATAACTCCCGCAAGCGTTCTACCCCCTCTCCCTCGAAGAGGGGGAGGGATGGGGAGGGGGCAACCGAAGCCGAACCCTATCTCACTGGCTCGCCCAGATGATCCGTGCCATCCAGGCGACGTCCGCCATCGGGATGCTGCGGTCGGGGTGGGCGCGGTTGATCGACAGCAGTTCGATCTTGGTCGCCGTCTCGCGGATCAGCTGCTTGGCCATCACCTCGCCGCCCTTGGTGCGGACGACGACGCGGTCGTTGCGGCGGATCTGTGCGGCGGGGGAGACGATGATGGTGTCGCCGTCGCGATAAACCGGCTCCATGCTGTCGCCGGAGATCTCCAGCGCATAGGCGTGCGGGTCGCCAAGGCTGGGGAACAGCAGTTCGTCCCAGCCGCTGCCGGCGGGGAAACCGGCGTCGTCGAAATAGCCGGCCGATCCGGCCTGGGCATAGCCGATCACCGGAACCCGCTGCAGCGGGGCGGTTCCGGCGCCGTCACCGACCAGCGACACGAATTCCGACAGCGACGCGCCGGTGGCGTCCAGCACCTTCGAGATGCTTTCCGTCGAGGGCCAGCGCAGCTTGCCGTCGTTGGTCGTGCGCTTGCTCTTGTTGAAGGTGGTCGGGTCCAGTCCGGCGCGCCGCGCCAGCCCGGAGGCGGAGAGCCCGTGCTGCGCCGCAAGACGGTCGATGGCCCGCCAGATGTCCGTGTGTTTCAGCATGGGACGATAATCTCATAAAGTAGCGACAGCGTCCCTAGGAACTTTTTCATAAACCTGTTGACCGCATGCGTCGGGCGGAACATAACGCAAACGGATGGCGCGACCACACCCCAGGTCCGGCGCCCGCTCTTTCAAAAATCCGAAGCCGCAAGGAGACCAGCATGCTGAGTCCGGCCGCCCCCGCTTTGCCCGCCGCCCGCCTGTCCCAAAGCGTGCCCTTGAAGGCGGAGCCTTACAGTGTCGAAGGCGATCCCTTTGCCGGCGCGGAAGAGGCGTGGTTCTGGGCGGTGCAGGCGCACGACGCCAAGGCGGCGGGGGCGCGGGTCGTCGCCGGCTGCGGACAGGTGGCGCGGCCCTGCGAACCGCAGGACGTGCTGCGCGTGGTCGACCGGCTGTACGGATGCGCAAGCTGATGCGCGACCATCTGCATGTGCTGGTCCATTACGGCCGCCGCCAGAGCGCGCCGGAGCCGGAGCGCTTCCGCGAACAGCGCGCCCATTCCCTGTGGACCGAGGCCTTCGCCGCCATCGCCCCCGCCCTGCGCGACAAGGGCATTGTCCGGGGAATCGCCCGATGACCGCCACCCCCTGGACGGCGGCGTGGGTGGTCTATCGCGGAGAGGCGCCGCTGTGGTGGCTGCGGCCGCTGAAGCCCGGCTTCCGCCATTGCCTGGCCCTGCTGACCGACGGGCGGCGCTGGGTGGCGGTCGATCCCCTGGCGGGCTTCACCGACGTGGCCGTGCTGGACCTGCCGGCCGAGTTCGACCTGCCGGGCTGGTACCGCGCCCAGGGGCTGACGGTGGACGCCGCCCCGCTGCGCCGCCCGGCCGGCCCCGCCCCCTGGGGACCCTTCACCTGTGTCGAGGCGGTCAAGCGCCTGATCGGCCTGCGCGCCCGCCGGGTGCTGACCCCCTGGCAACTGCACCGCCACCTGACCGGAGGAACCCGCGCATGCCCGCATCCGCAACCGTGAAACCGCCCGCCCGCCGAAGCAAGGAACTGTCGGAGCCCGAGGCCCTGCTGGAGCGTTACCGCGCCGCCCGCGAACGCCGCAGGGTGTGGGAAAGCCATTGGCAGGAGTGCTACGACCATGCGCTGCCCAACGGCCGGCCCTTCCGCAGTGGCGGCACGCCCGGCGAACGCCGGGTCGACCGCCTGTTTGACGGCACCGCGCCCGACGCGGTGGAGCAGCTGGCCGCCAGCCTTTTGTCGGAACTGACGCCGCCCTGGTCGCGCTGGTTCGGCTTCCAGCCCGGCCCCACCCTGACTGGGTCGGAGCGCGACCGCGTCGCCCCGCTGCTCGACCGCGCCGCCGGCATCGTCCAGGCCCATTTCGACCGCTCCAACTTCGCGGTGGAGATCCATCAGGCCTTCCTCGACCTCGTCACCGTCGGCACCGCCAGCCTGCTGATGGAGGAGGCCGCGCCCGGCGCGCCGTCCAGCCTGCGCTTCACCGCCGTGCCGCTGGCCGAAGCGGTGCTGGAGGAGGGGCCGGACGGCCGGCTCGACGCCACCTTCCGCCGCAGCGAGGCGACGCTGGCGCAGATCCTCCAGCGCTTTCCCGGCGCCGACCTGCCCGACGAACTGCGCAAGCAGGCCGCCGAGGATCCCGACAGCCGCTTTCCCCTGGTCGAGGCGGTGCTGCCCGACGGCGCGGCCTATCGCTGGGGCGTGGTGCTGGACAGCGGGCTGGCCGAGCCGTCCTGGCTGGCGCAGGGGCGCTTTGCCCAGTCGCCCTTCGTCAATTTCCGCTGGCTGAAGGCGCCGGGCGAGACCTATGGCCGCTCGCCGGTGATGAAGGCGCTGCCCGACATCAAGACCGCCAACAAGGTGGTGGAGCTGGTGCTGAAGAACGCCTCCATCGCCGTCACCGGCATCTGGCAGGCGGACGATGACGGGGTGCTGAACCCCACCACCATCCGGCTGGTGCCCGGCACCATCATCCCGAAGGCGGTGGGATCGGCCGGACTGACGCCGCTGGCCAACCCCGGCCGGTTCGACGTGTCGCAGCTGGTGCTGGACGACCTGCGCGTGCGCATCCGCCACGCGCTGCTGGTCGACCGGCTGGGGCCGGTGGAGTCGGCGCGGATGACCGCGACCGAGGTGCTGGAACGCTCCGTCGAGATGGCGCGTCTGCTGGGCGCCACCTATGGCCGGCTGCAGGCGGAGCTGATGACGCCGCTGGTGCTGCGGGCGGTGTCGATCCTGCGCCGGCGCGGCGAGATCCCGGACATCACCGTCGATGGCCGGCTGGTGGAACTGCAGCACCGCTCCCCGCTCGCCCAGGCGCAGGCCCAGCGCGATGTGCAGGCGGCGCTGCGCTGGCTCGACAGCGTCAAGGCGCTGGGGCCGGAGGCGGAGGCGACGGTGGACGCGGCGGCGACCGCCCATTGGCTGGGCGAGGCCTTCGGCGTGCCGGCCAAGCTGATGCGGGCGGAGGTCGCCGCGCCTGTAGCCGCTCCTCTTGTCACGCCGCCGGCATCCCCCGCGGCGGCGGCCGATGCCGGAGCCTCCAATGGCTGAGCGAGCCACCGGCGAAGAGGCCGGCTGGGACTGGCTGGAGGCGCCGGCCTCCGCCGGTCCGGGCCCTGCCGCGGCATCCGAGGCCGATCCGGCGCCCAGCTTCGCCCGCTGCTTCGCCGGGGGTGACGGCCTGCGGGTTCTGGCGGTGCTGCGGGCGATGACGCTCGACCGCGCGCTTGGTCCCGACGCGCCGGAGGCGGCGCTGCGTCACCTCGAAGGACAGCGCCAGCTGGTCGCCACCATCCTCGCGCTGGTCGCGCGCGGGCAGGCGGGCTGACCGGCGGCGCTGCCGCTCTTCTTTTTCCTTTCCCTGCAGGAGTTGATGATGGCCGACACTCTGCTGACCGAATCCGCAGCCGCGATCGACGGCGTTCCGCCGCTGCCGATTCCGGAGAAGTTCCGCGATCCCAAGACCGGCGCCCTGCGCGTCGAGGCTCTGCTGAAATCCTATCTGGAGCTGGAACGCCGCCTGTCGTCGCAGGGGCGGTCCGGACAGGTGCCGCCGGATGCCGCGTCCGAGTCGGGCTCCGAGGCCGCTCCCACTCCCTTCGATCCCGCCGGCCTCGACCCGGTGCAACTCCGCCGGCTGCTGGGTGCGCCGGAGACGCCGGACGGCTACAGCATCGCCTGCGACCATGGCCTGTTCCAGCCCGATCCGGAGATCAACGGCCGTCTGCATCAGGCCGGCTATACCCCGGATCAGGCGCAGCTTCTGTACGATCTCGCCGCCGAGCGGATGATCCCGCTGATCCAGACGATGGCCGCCGAGTTCCAGGCGGAGCGCGAGGTCGAGCGGCTGGTCGCCCGCTTCGGCAGCGAGGAGCGCTGGCGCGAGGTGTCGCGGCAACTGCTGGCCTGGGCCGGCAAGACCCTGCCGCCGGCTGCGGTGGAAGGGCTGGCGACCACCTACGAAGGTGTCATGGCGCTTTATGCCATGATGACCGGCAGCGAGCCCGCCGCTCTGTCGATGGCGGGCAACCGGCCCGCCGGCAGCGAGGGCGAGGCCGAACTGCGCACCCTGATGCGCGACCCGCGCTATTGGCGGGACCGCGACCCGGCGGTGATCGCCCGCGTCACCGAAGGATTCCAGCGCCTCTACCCCGGCCAGCGCTGAGTTGAGCCGTCGTCGGCCGCCATTCCCGCCAGTACAAGGCGAGTGGCGGCCGACACCAAGTGCGCGGACAGGGACAAAGCGCCGCAGCATGCAACCTTCGTATAGGTTGGACATGTGTCTATTGCGCGTGCGAAGAAAAATTGCATTGCACGACTGAAACGAAGTCGTCACTTTCCCCTCTGCACGACTAACCGTCCGTTTACCGAACGGACAAGAGAGCGACGCCGGGCCCGATGACGCTGCGCCGCAAGATTCGCTGGCTGACCTGGATCGGCCTGATCGGCTGCCTGATGGCGGCGATTCCCGCGCTCTACCTGCTGCGGCAGGGCATGATCGCCGAGCGGGGGCAGGTCGCTGCCGCCCTGGTGGACTCGGCGGGGCTGCTGCTGCGCGATCTGGAGCGGTCGGCCTCCTCCGGTGCGATCTCCGGCGACGAGGCGCGCGACCGCGCGAGGACGGCCTTGCAGGCGCTGTCCGCCAAGCCCTTTCATGTCAGGATTTTCACGGACGGCGTCGTTCAGCCGGGCTGGCCGGCCATCGACCGCGTGGTGACGGCTGAGGGACGGTTCGAGCCCTGGGGCTGGGCCATCGCCGCGGCCGGCGACATCGGCGACCTCGACCGCGATTTCGTGATCGAAGCGTCGGGTTTCCTGCTGTTCCTGGCGGCGTTGCTGGTGCTGAGCTGGCCGGGGTCGCGCTTCCTGTCGCAGCATGTCGTCGGCCCCCTGGAAGCGCTGTCCGACCGCATGCGCCTGCTGACGGAGGGGCGGACCGACATCGACATTCCCGGCTGCGACCGCCGCGACGAGTTCGGCGCGATGGCCCGCGCCATGGAGTTCTTCCGCCGCGCCGCCATCGCCCTGATCGAACGGGACGAGCGGCTGGCCGGCATCATGAACAATGTCGGCGACGCGATCCTGCTGGTCGATGCCCGCGGCCGGATCGAGGAGTACAACCCCGCCGCCGTAGCCCTGTTCGGCGTGCCTGCCGGGGACCTGCGCGGCCGGCCGCTGTCCGGGCTGTTCGCCGCCGCCGACCGCGCGCGCATCGATGCGCTGCTGGCCGGCATGGCGGCGGAGGCGGATGTTCCGGAACCGGTGCGGGAGGAGGCGCTGGGGATCGAGCGCGCGGGAAGCGGCGAGCGGATCGACGCATCGCTCAGCATCTCGCCGCTGGTGGTGCAGGGACGGCGCGGCTTCGTCTGCGCGCTGGCCGACGTGACCGAACGGCTGCGCCATGAACGCGAACTGATGCGTCTGGCCACCCGCGACCGGCTGACCGGCCTGCCCAACCGCGCGATGATCGAATCGCTGCTGGAGGCGGCGGTGGAGCGGAGCCGCCGTTACCGGCGCCCCTTCGCCGTTCTGTGCCTCGACCTGTCGCGCTTCAAGCTGATCACCGACACGCTGGGCCATCAGGCCGGCGACGCGCTGCTGCAGGAGGTGGCGCGGCGGATCGTCGCCTCGGTGCGCGCCGCCGATCTGGTCGGCCGCATCGGCACCGACGATTTCGCCGTCGTGCTGGAGGAGATCGGTGACGCCGACGAGGCGGCGGCGATCGCCGGGCGCATCCTGGACGCCTTCGACGCGCCGGTCACCCTGCCGGGCTGTGAGCATTACGTCCGCCCGGCGGTCGGTATCGCCGTCTATCCGACCGACCTTGCGGGGGAGGGAGCCAGCGATGGCGACGACCCGCAGGCGCTTCTGCGCTCGGCCGAAACGGCGCTCTATGCCGCCAAGCGGATGGGCGGGCGCCGCCATGCCTTCTTCCGTCCCGAACTGGCCGAACAGGCGCGGCGCCAGCTGGCGCTGGACGGCGATCTGCGCGCGGCGCTGGCGCTGAAGCAGTTCCGCCTGCATTACCAGCCCAAGGTGTCGCTGATCGACTATTCGCTTGAAGGCTTCGAGGCGCTGCTGCGCTGGGAGAAGCCGGGGGAAGGACCGGAGCGGGGAGTGATGATCCCGCCCGGCGAGTTCATTCCGGTGGCGGAGGAAACCGGCTTCATCGTGCCGTTGGGCGACTGGGTGCTGGACGAGGCGTGCCGGCAGATGCGCGAATGGCTGGATGCGGGGATGGAGCCGGTGCCGGTCGCCGTCAACATCTCTCCCAAGCATCTGCGCAACCGCACCGCCGAGGATTTCCAGCGCATCATCGACCGCCACGGACTGCCCTCCGGCCTGATCGAACTGGAGATCACCGAAGGCGCCGTCATGCAGGACCTCGACCACGCGCTGTCCGTGCTGGCGTCGCTGAAGGCGATGGGCATCCGGGTGGCGGTGGACGATTTCGGCACCGGCCATTCGTCCTTGAGCTATCTGAAGCGGCTGCCGATCACCACGCTGAAGATCGACCGCTCCTTCATCAACGGCGTGCCGAACGAGCGCGAGGACGCCGGCATCGTCTCCACCATCATCGCCATGGCCGACATGCTGGGCCTGCATGTGGTCGCCGAAGGGGTGGAGAAGACGGAGCAGGCCAATTTCCTGCGCCACCACAACTGCACCCAGGTGCAGGGCTGGCTGACCGGCCGCCCGGTTCCGGCCGAGGCCGCCTGCCGCCTGCTGATGGAGCGGCTGCGGCAGGCGGCGCTAGGGGCTGCCTGACGCGCCGCCTGAAGCCGGGCCAGAAGCTGGGATCGCCTTCCGCCGCGGGCGGGGGATCGTCAGTTCGGCCAGCGTGACCGGGCGGAAATTCCAGACATCGACGCCGACGTCGATCTGTCGGGGCTGCGGTTTTAATTGTCCGTGGCTGTGGCCGTGCAGGTTCAGCGCCCGGCGGTGCATGCCGTTCCAGGTGCGGAAGGCGTAATGGCACATCACCAGATCGGTGCCATCCAGCGTCAGTTCGGCGTAATGCCCGACGCTGGCCCAGCCGGGGAGCGCCAGCGTCGCCGGGCCGTCGTTGTTGCCGGCGATCAGGTGCTTGGTGCCGTTCAGCCGGCCGAGCAGGGCGGCCATGGCCTCGGGCTTCATGTGCAGGGCGAAGTCGCCGAGGTGCCAGACCTCGTCGTCCGGGCCGACGGTGGCGTTCCAGTTCGCCTCCATCGCCGCGTCCATCTCGGCGGTGGACTCGAAGGGGCGGCGGAAACGGCCGCGGGCGCCGCCATGGCCGAAATGGGTGTCGGAGGTGAAGTATACGGTCATCGACCGGTCAACGCCGGCGCGCCGCGGGCTGTTCCCACCGGGAACCCGCCGCGGGCGCGCTGGCCGCCCGATGCTCAGTGCTTGTGGTCGTCCGCCGCCGGGTCGAGGAAGCGGTGCAGGTGGACGATGTAGTAGCGGGTGTGGGCGTCGTCGATGGTCTGGCCGGTGGCGCCGCGCCATGCCTTGTAGGCGTCCTCATAGCTCGGGAAGATGCCGACGATGTGCAGCTTCGACGGATCGACGAACTGGTCCGTGTCCGGACGCACGAGTTCGCCGCCGAACACGAGGTGGAGGAGCTGTTTGTCGGGCATGACCTTTGTCCTTGTAGCCGGGAGTGATTGGGGAGTTATGGCTGTCTTTGCGCCGGCAGGCCGGCTGATGCGTCGCATTCTCATATCCGCCGTCCGGGCGGCGCTTCAAGCCTGTTGACAGGTCCACCGACCTTTGCCACCACGGAACCGCGGCGTTTTCAGGATCAGCATAAAGAATCCGTCCATTTGCCGCAGATGACGAACGCCGAAAATATGGCCGAACACTGCGAGGATCGAGCGATGCCAAGTGGTCATACCGCGACTCGGGAGAAACACGGGCGCGAGCTGCGGGTCTGGGACCTGCCGACCCGCCTGTTTCATTGGGGGCTGGTCGCCGCGGTGGCGGTCGCGATTCTGTCGGCCGAGCTTGGTGTGCTTGATGTTCATATGTTGGCGGGTGAAACAGTTCTGATTCTCGTGCTGTTCCGGCTGGTCTGGGGCGTGGTGGGCAGCCAGACCGCGCGCTTCGCCGACTTCGTGAAGGGACCGGGCGCCATCCGCGACTATCTGAGGCGGTCGCGTGCGGGCGGGGAGGCCGCCTTCACCCTGGGTCACAACCCGCTGGGTGCGCTGATGGTGGTGGCGCTGTTGCTGGTGCTGCTGGTCCAGGCGGGCAGCGGGCTGTTCACCAGCGACGATATCCTGGTCGACGGCCCGCTGGTGCCGCTGGTCTCCGGCTCCATGGTGGCGCTGCTCAGTTCGCTGCACCGGCTGCTCGCCAACGGCATCTTCGTGCTGGTCGGGCTGCATGTGGTGGCGGTGTTCTTCTATCTGCTGGTCAAGAAGGACAACCTGATCCGCCCGATGGTGACCGGCCGCAAGATCCTGCCGGCGCGGCTGGCGGCGGCGGAGCCGCGGCGCGCCCCGGCGGCGCTGGCGCTGGCGGTTCTGGCCGCGACCGCCGGGCTGGTCTTCCTGGTGCTGCGCAGCGCGGGCTGACCCTGCCGGCCGGCAGTAGGGCGGCCCTCCACGGCATATGCCAATGGTTGTGTGCGACAATGCGCCGTCTGGGGCTTCACGTCTTCTAGTCTAGAATAACTCCAGATTGATCCGCCCGAAGCGTCACGAAACCAACGAAGCCGGCCCGACTTCCGGGATCGATTGACCTTTGCCTGAATGAAGCTTCAGGTTGCGGTGAGAATGTGGGCCGGCCGGGAGACCGCCAGTCATGCACGCACAAACCGGACACCGACCGACCGCAGCCCTGAAGGGCCTGCTGGTCGCCACCGCCGCCGCTTTCGGCATCCTGGCCGCCACCGCAGGCGCGGTATCGGCCGCCGATCCGGCCGCATCCGGGGCCGCAACTGGGGCTGCTGCCGGTGGCGACACCCTGATGGGCCGTGCGCGCGAGCTGTTCAAGCCGCTGCCCGCCACCTTGCCCGTGGTCCGCAACAATGCGGTCACCCATGAGAAGATCGAATTGGGCAAGATGCTGTTCTTCGATCCGCGCCTGTCGGCCAGCGGCATCTTCTCGTGCAACAGCTGCCACAATCTGGGGCTCGGCGGTGTCGACGGGTTGGAGACCTCGGTCGGCCATGGCTGGCAGAAGGGGCCGCGCAACGCGCCGACCGTTTTGAATGCGGTGCTGAACGTCGCCCAGTTCTGGGACGGCCGGGCGGAAGACCTGAAGGCCCAGGCCAAGGGGCCGATCCAAGCCGGGGTGGAGATGAACAGCACGCCCGACCGGGTGTTGGCGGTGCTGAACAGCATTCCCGCCTACAAGGCCAAGTTCGCCGACGCCTTCCCCAACGAGAAGAACCCGGTCAGCTTCGACAATGTCGCCATGGCGATCGAGGTGTTCGAAGCGACGCTGACCACCCCCGCCGCTCCCTTCGACCAGTATCTGGAGGGCAAGGCCGATGCGCTGACCGACACGCAGAAGGCCGGTCTGGAGCTGTTCATCGACAAGGGCTGCGCCGGCTGCCACAACGGCGTCAATGTCGGCGGCCACGATTACTTCCCCTTCGGCGTCGTGACCAAGCCGGGGGCGGAGATCCTGCCGCCGGGCGACAAGGGCCGCTTCGCCGTCACCAAGACCGCCGACGACGAATATGTCTTCCGCGCACCCACCCTGCGCAATGTCGCGCTGACCGCGCCCTACTTCCATTCCGGCAAGGTGTGGGACCTGCGGCAGGCGGTTGCGGTGATGGGGTCGAGCCAGCTCGGCGCCACCCTGTCCGACCAGGAGATCGACAAGATCACCGCCTTCCTGACCGCGCTGACCGGCCAGCAGCCGCGTGTCGACTACCCGCTGCTGCCGGCCAGCACCCCGGCCACGCCGCAGCCCGTGTTCAAGTAAGGAGCCGCCAAAGGAAAAGCCCTTCCCCACGCCGGTGGGGAAGGGCTTCTTTCGTCAGGCCGGCCGCTTATTCGGAGCGGTAGCGCTGGTGGCAGGCCTTGCAGCTGTCGGCCATGGCGCCGAACGCCTTGCCCGTCGCGGCCTTGTCGCCGGAAGCGGCAGCGACCTTCAGCGCGTTGGCGGACGCCTGCAGGTCATGCGCCTTGGCGGTGAAATCCGGGAAGTTGGCCCAGATCACTTCCTTGGCCGCCGTCTTGCCCTTGTCGGAGCCCGGCGGGAACAGGCTGGGGATCTTGGCGGCGAAGGCGTCGATGCGGTCGGTGACCGGGCCGATGGCGGCGAGGTCGCCCTTGCCCACCGCGTCCTTGATCTCG
Source organism: Azospirillum oryzae (assembly GCF_900177515.1). Taxonomy (GTDB): domain Bacteria; phylum Pseudomonadota; class Alphaproteobacteria; order Azospirillales; family Azospirillaceae; genus Azospirillum; species Azospirillum oryzae_A. Next base: position 2,730,209 of record NZ_FXAK01000007.1, on the reverse strand, counting down.
CCCATCGCCTTCTTGTAGTCCTCGAACCCGGCCTTGCGGGTCTGGATCACGTCCTGGGCCAGAGCAGCGCCGCCGGTCAGCATCAGCGCGGCCGACGCCGCAAGCACGATACGGGAAAACACGGTTCTCATCCCTTCTTTGAATTTTGCCCCCACGCCAGACGTTACACACCGCCATGCTGAAGCTGTCAAGTGAAGTGGGGGTGACGATGCCGCACCGTCATCACGTTCATTTGTGTTGTAAGAAATAATGCTGCGACGGGTTGGAGCCGGGATTTGCCGGGGGCGGCATCTCGACCCTTGAATGGTTGGAAACGCCGACGACTGCGGCCCGGTACAACGCCGCCACAGGGTGGAAAAACCGCCGATCCCCGCGGTTTTCACCGGCCGAGCGGCCTTGCAACCGGGGTGGAGCGGAAGTAAGGTCCCGCCTCGCGCCTTCCACCCGAAGGGGCAGGCGTCGCACGACGTCTCCGCCACACCGTCTCCATAGCCCTGAGGGGGCCCATCGCCATGTCGATCATCGCGTCCCGCCTGTCCCGCATCAAGCCGTCGCCGACCATCGCCGTGACCAATAAAGCCCGCGAGCTGAAAGCGGCCGGTCGCGATGTCATCGGCCTGGGTGCCGGCGAGCCGGATTTCGATACCCCCGACAACATCAAGGCCGCCGCGATCAAGGCGATCGAGTCCGGCGACACCAAGTACACCGCGGTGGATGGCACCCCCGCCCTGAAGAAGGCGATCTGCGCCAAGTTCGAGCGCGAGAACGGCCTGAAGTACACGCCCGACCAGATCACCGTCGGCGTCGGCGGCAAGCAGGTGCTGTACAACGCCCTGATGGCGACGCTGAACCAGGGTGATGAGGTCATCATCCCGGCCCCTTACTGGGTCAGCTATCCGGACATGGTGGAACTGGCGGAAGGCACGCCGGTCTTCGTCTCCTGCCCGGCCGAGCAGGGCTTCAAGCTGCAGCCCGCCGACCTGGAGAAGGCGATCACTCCGAAGACCAAGTGGCTGATCCTCAACTCGCCCTCGAACCCGTCGGGTGCCGCCTACACCCGCGCCGAGATGAAGGCGCTGACCGACGTGCTGGTCAAGCATCCGCATGTCTGGGTGATGACCGACGACATGTACGAGCACCTGCTGTATGACGGCCTGGAGTTCGTCACCCCGGCCCAGGTCGAGCCGTCGCTGTACGACCGCACCCTGACCGTCAACGGCGTGTCGAAGTCCTACGCGATGACCGGCTGGCGCATCGGCTATGCCGGCGGCCCGAAGGAGCTGATCAAGGCCATCGGCGTCATCCAGAGCCAGTCGACCTCCAACCCGACCTCCATCGCCCAGGCCGCCGCCGTCGAGGCGCTGAACGGTCCGCAGGACTTCATCAAGGAGCGTGGCGAGGCCTTCCGCCAGCGCCGCGACCTGGTGGTGTCGATGCTGAACCAGGCCACCGGCATCAGCTGCCCGAAGCCGGAAGGCGCCTTCTACGTCTATCCGTCCTGCGCCGGCACCATCGGCAAGACCACCCCGGACGGCAAGGTGATCGAGACCGACGAGGATTTCGTCACCTACCTGCTGGAGTCGGAGGGCGTCGCCGTCGTCCAGGGTTCGGCCTTCGGCCTCGCCCCGCACTTCCGCATCTCCTACGCGACCTCGACGGAAGCGCTGGAAGAGGCGTGCAAGCGCATCCAGCGCGCCTGCGGCAACCTGCGCTGATCGCTGCGGTTATCAAGTAAGGAAAAGGGCCGGCATCCCATGGGGTGCCGGCCCTTCTTCTTTGTGGGGTGTTACTTCGCGGCGAGCATCCGGTCGATGGCGCCCAGCGAGAATTTCAGCACCGCTTCGTCGGCCAGCTTGCCGTCCTTGATCTTGTCGGCGACGCTGCCGATGACGACCTGCGGGCCGGCCGTCAGCTTGGCTGGAAGGGCCAGCAGCGTGTCGTTCACCTGCTGATGCGCCCGCACGCCGCCGGTGAAGGCGGGGGAGTTGGAAATGACCAGCACCGGCTTGCCGATCAGCGCCGACTTGCCGTAGGGGCGCGAGGCCCAGTCGAGCGCGTTCTTCAGCACGCCCGGCATGCCGTAATTGTATTCCGGCGTTACGATGACGACGCCGTCGGCCTCCGCGATGGCCTGACGCAGGGCATGGACCTCCGCCGGGGCATCGGGGTTGTCGATGTCCTGGTCGTAGAGCGGCAGGCGCAGGTCGCGGATGTCCATGCTGACACCGGCCGGCAGGGCGTTCTGCAAGCCGCGCAGCACGGCCAGCGAGTTGGAGTTGCTGCGCAGGCTGCCGGGCAGGCCCAGCAGTTTGGCGCGCACCGTTGCGTCGGTCATGAAGCGGTTGCCTTTCTTCAGTTCTTGACGGGTATTCCTGCGGGCCGCTGCCCGCCCTGTCAGGGCGATGGATCCGATGGCGCTGACATGGTCGGTCCAAGCGCAGCTTTCCAACCGGTCATGACCGAATTGTCGATAGGGCAGGTCCGATTTGTGTGCCCGGTCCGGCTGTGACCATCTTGGGATCCGGCTGTTGACGGAGGGGACGGCTACCTAATTAGAGGGTACACAAAGGATGGTGCGCGCAACCGGGCGTGTCCATCGGTTTTGGTCATCTGTGTGGGCGGATCGGAAATAGGGGAGGCGACATGGCGACGCGGCGACTGGATCGGGATGACCACGTCCGTAAACATCTGGCGCTGATGCTGCAGGAATGGCAGGAGCAGACCGGCCGCGACATGGCGACCGCCACCGCCGACCAGCGGCTTCAGCACTGCACCACTCTGCTGATCGACCTGCTGGGCGAGGCGGAACGGGCGGACGAAGCCGCCATGACCGAGGCCTGATAGCTGCGGGAGCGGCCCCGCGGCCTGGAAGCCGCCCCTGCCGGATATGACGTCCTTACTGCGGCGCCATGCGGATGGCACCGTCCAGGCGGATGACGTCGCCGTTCAGCATCTCGTTCTCCAGGATGTGCTGGACGAGGCGGGCGTATTCCTCCGGCTTGCCGAAGCGCTTGGGGAAGGGGACCGTCGCGGCGAGGCTGTCCTGCACCTCCTGCGGCATGTTCAGCAGCATCGGCGTGCCGATCAGTCCGGGGGCCACCGTCATCACGCGGATGCCGTGGCGGGCGAGGTCGCGGGCGGCGCAGATGGTCAGGGCGACGATGCCACCCTTCGACGCGGCATAGGCGGCCTGCCCGATCTGCCCCTCATAGGCGGCGACGGAGGCGGTGTTGACGATCACGCCGCGCTCGCCGCTGTCCAGCGGATCCAGCTTCGCCATGTCGGCAGCGGCAAGCCGCAGGATGTTGAAGCTGCCGATCAGGTTGACCTCGATCACCGCGCGGAAATTCTCCAGCGGCATCGGGCCGTCGCGGCCGACGATGCGCTGGGCCGGGGCGATGCCGGCGCAGTTGACCGCGATGCGGGCCGGGCCGTGGGCGGAGCGCGCCTGATCGAGCGCCCGCTCTGCCGAGGCGCCGTCGGTGACGTCGCAGACCAGACCCAGCCCGCCGATCTCGTGCGCGGTCTTCAGAACCGCGTCCTCGTTGACGTCCAGAACGGTCACCTTGGCGCCGAGACCGGCCAGATGACGCGCCGTCGCCGCCCCCATGCCCGAGGCGCCGCCGGTGACGATGGCGGACAGACCCTGGATGTTCATGGCATCTCCTCCTTAATTGCGACCGGTCCGCGCATGGCGCCGGCCTTGTGTCCAACAGGATGCGATCGCACTTGTTGTTTACCAGATGGCTTGTTTACCAGATGGCCGGCGCACCATACCACACCGTATGGAAGGGGCCATCATGCCGACGACGATGCCGCCGGCCGATTTCCGAATGGGACCGTCTTCCGAAAGGGTTTCAGCGTCCATGACAGCACCGTCCGCCTTCCACTCCCTTGGCCCCTCCATTGGCACCGGCACCGCACTGGCGGTTCCCGATCCCGACCGGGTCGAGCGTGACGAACGGCTGGTCCGCCGCCGTTTCTGGCAGAAGCTGCGCGCCAACCTGCACCGCATTCCCTTCCTGGAAGACCTGCTGGCCGCCTATTTCTGTGCGACCGATCCGGCGACCCCCTATCGGGCGAAGGCGATCCTGCTGGGGGCGCTGGCCTATTTCGTGCTGCCGGTGGATGCGCTGCCCGATTGGCTGCTGATCGCCGGCTTCACCGATGATGCCGCGGTGCTCGCCGCCGCCGTGCAGACGGTGCGCGCCAATCTGACCCCGGCCCATTGGGGGCGGGCGAAGGAGGTCCTGCGCGCCGAAACCGGTAATAGCGACGCGGGGACGACGGGCTAGGCGCGCTGCGCCCGCTCCAGCGCCGTCTTGCGTCCGTCGGCCGCGTCGCGGTGCATGGTGTAGAGGGCGGAGCCGGCGATCACCAGGGCGCCGGCCCACCCCCACGGATCCATCGTCTGGCCGAAGGCGATCCAGGCGACGAAGGCGGTGAAGGGCAGCCGGGCGTAATCGTAGGGCATCATCGCCGAGGATTCGGCCAGCGACAGCGACTTCGTCATCGCCAGCTGCCCGAGCGTCAGCAGACCGCCGAGCAGCGCCAGCCCGCCCAATACGCTCCAACTTGGCCAAGTCCAGACGAACAGCGCCGGCACCAGCGCCATCGGGGTGACCAGAAGGCCCAGGAAGGTGACGATCACCAGCGCGTTGTCCCGCCGGCTGAGCAGCCTCATCTGCAGGATGGTGCCGGCGGCGGCGACGCAGTGGACGACCAGCGCGAGAAAAGCCAGATCGATCGGCGCCGCGCCCGGCCTCAGCACGATGGTCACCCCGGCAAGACCGACGAAGATCGCGGCCCAGCGCCGTGGCCGCACCCGCTCGCGCAGGATCAGCGCCGCCCCCGCCGCAACGAACAGCGGGATGGCGAAGCTGACCGCCGTCGCGGTCGGCAGCGGAATCCGGGAGATCGCGTAGAACCATGCGCTCATGGCGCAGAGCGTGGTCAGTGCCCGTGTCACATAGGGCCCCAGCCGCCGTTCCGCCAGCACCGCCCGGCAGGCGGGCGCCCCGGCCGTCAGCGCCCAGGGCAGCATCCACAGCAGGCTGAACAGGTTGCGGAAGAACACGACCTCCAGCGGATCCATCACCGTCGCGGCCCAATGCACCGCCGTGTTGCCGATTCCGAACAGCAGCGCAGACAGCAACATGTATCCGGCACCGAGCAGAAGCCGGTTGGTTGGTACCCGCAGGCGTGGGCCGGCGTCCATGGGGGAGGTGACGGTCACGATCAATCGTCCCTGACAAGCCGTTGGCGGATGATCCGGTCCAGCGCGTCGCCCGCGGCGTTAGCGCGAACATCGAGCCGTTCGGAACACCGGCAGCCGGTGCGGAGGCAGCGATGATCCTCTGGAGAAAATCGCAAGGACGCAAGTAAAATGTCGGGAACGAACGCGGCATACTCCCTTATGACGCGTACGGGTCCGCCCGGTATGAAACCGTTTGGGGCGGGGATGATGGGATCGGCCGAGTGGGTCGAATCCCGGCTCAGCGAATCGAGTCGTTGTGCAGCACCATCTCGGTCGCCAGACGGGCGGCGCACAGGTCGGCCAGGGCGGTGCCGACCGATTTGAACAGGGTGATCTGGTCGTAGAAACGCCGGCCGGCCCGTTCGCCGCGGCTCAGTTCGAACAGGTCGCCGGCGATGTCGTCGGGGTTCAGCGTGCCGGAAGACACCGGCTGGGCGATGTCGCCGGACTCGGCCGGGGTGCGGTCGCGGCTGTCGACGAAGACGCGGGCGCGGCGGATGCAGCCGTCGTCGGCCTCGCGCATGTCCGGCGTCACGCCGCCCAGCAGGTCCAGATGCTGTCCGGGCTGCAGCCAGTCGCCGCGGATCAGCGGCTCGCGCGCCGTGGTGGCGCAGGCGACGATGTCGGCGCCGCGCACCGCCCCTTCCAGGTCGGCGGTCGCCTCGATGCGGAATTTCGGCCGGTGGAAGCGGGCGGTGAGCTTGCGCGCCTTCTGCGGATCCCGTCCCCAGACCAGCACATGGCGGATCGGCCGCACCGCGGTGTAGGCCTCCACCAGTTCCAGGGCGAGCGCACCGGTGCCGACCACCAGCATCCGCTCGGCGTCCGGCCGCGCCAGATAGGAGGCGGCGAGCGCCGAGGCTGCCGCGCCGCTGCGCCGGCCGAGCGCGGCCGAGGAATCCATCAGCACCTGCGGCACCCCGGTCTTGCCGTCGACCAGCAGATAGACGCCCTGGGTCTGCGGCAGGTCGCTGCCGGCATTGTCGGGAAAGACGCTGTCGATCCGCACCCCGACTGCCTGGTTCACCTCCCAGGCAGGGGCGATCAGCAGGGCGGCGTCACCGGTGCCGTAGGTCTCGACGCGGTGCCGATGGGCCGGCGGGGACTGCACGCCGGCGCGGAAGGTCTGCCGCAGGCGCTCGATCAGCATGCGGTGGTGCAGAACGGATCGAAGCTCGGCGGCACTGACGGTGCGCATGGAACCCCCCTCCGCCGACCGGCGACCTGTCTCGCTCCCTCGGGGAGCCGATCCTGCGACCGGCGACGCTCAGTGAACGGTCGGCGTGCTGTTCTCGGCAGCCGGGACCGGCAGGGCGGAACCGGGCAGAGTGCCGGCGACCGGGCCGGAAACCGGGCGGGTGCTCTCGGCCAGACGCTTTTCGGCGGCGGCGGCGCGGGCCTGCGCCTCCTTCAGTTCACGCTCCAGATACAGGACGCGGTTGCCCTCGCGGCGGGCGCGGCGGCGATGGCGGCGCTGGCTGTTCCAAACGACGAAGCCGCCGGCCAGGAAGCCCAGCACCAGCGCCACCAGCGTGGCCAGATAGACCGGCGTGGCGAGCGTGAAGGGCAGCGGCCACAGCGACAGCGTCACGATCCCGCGGTTGGAGATCGCGAACAGGATCGCGACGAGAGCCACGGGGATGGTGACGATCCAGGAAATATGGCGCAAGGCGAAGGTTCCTTGAAAGATACGGCGAGAGATAGAATGGCCGGGCCGGCGCTCACTCCGTGTTCAGGCGCTCGCGAAGCTGCTTGCCGGTCTTGAAGAAAGGAATGCATTTCTCGCCGACGTCAACCGATTCTCCGGTCCGGGGATTGCGACCCGTGCGCGCGTCCCGCTTCTTGATGGAGAAGGCGCCGAAACCGCGCAGTTCCACCCGGTCGCCGCGCGCCAGCGCTTCGGTGATCTCGTCGAAGATGGTGCCGACGATCTTCTCGATGTCGCGCTGGTACAGGTGCGGGTTCCGCTCCGCCAGCCGTTGGATCAGTTCCGACTTGGTCATGATCGTTGACGTTCCCCCATTCGATGCGGGCGCTTATGGTCGGGCCGCGCCGCGCTTGGACAGCAGCGTGCCACCGGCCGCATGAGGCGTCAAGCCCCACCCGCCGTGCTAAGCCGTTACGACACAATCGTTTTTCCGGACAGCGGAAGTGTTTTTCCGTCTGATTTCCCCACTCCGGCCGAGGGGGTGCGCGGCAATCTCCGGCATGGATCGTGACGGAAATTTGAAAGCAATCAACGGCTTCGCGAAAGAAAACCCGGTGCGGGGTCAGGCGCCGCCCAGCCGCGTCCCCTCCAGGATCGCACCCTCCAGCACCGCCGACGAGCGGTCGCAGCCGGTCAGGTCGGCCAACGTCAGATCGCTGCCCTTCATGTTGGTCTCAGTCAGCGAGGCGCCGGCAAGCCGCGCCCGCACCAGCGACGCACGCATCACCTTGGCCCCGGCACTGACCAGCAGCATGCCCAGATTGGCGCCGTCCAGCCGGCTGTCGATCAGGATGGCGCGGTCCAGCTTCACCCCGCGCAGGTCGGCGCGGCTGAGGTCGGCGGAGCGCAGGTCGGCGCCGTCGAATTGGGCGGCCTGCAGTTGGGCGCCGTTCAGCCGGGCATGGCGCAGCCGGGCGCCGCTGCCCTTGGCCAGCGTCAGGATCTTGCCCGTCAGGTCGGCCCCCTCCAGGTTCAGCCCGGTCAGGTCGAGTTGGCTGCCCTGCTTGCCGCTGGTGCCCAGCCAGATCATGTGCTGGCGCAGCATGCTGTCCAGCTGGTCGACCGGCAGGGCCGGCAGTTCGGCGGCGGCGGCCGTCTCCTCGGGTTCGGGCTCGGGCGCCGGAGCCTGGGGCGGCGTCTGCCGGGCGGCCTGCGCCTGCTCGTCGGTGCGGATCGCCTGTTCCAGCCCGTCCTGATCCAGGCTGGCCCCGTCCAGGATGGCGCCGCGCAGGTCGGAACCGTTGAGGTCCGCCCCGCGCAGGTCGGCGCCGGAGAAGTTGGCGTCGCGCAGGTCGGTGCGGTCCAGCCGGGCGCCGGCCAGCCGCGTGTTGGTGAAGTCGGCCGCCCGCGCGAAGCTGCCGGACAGCTTGGCCCGCGCCATGTCGGCGTTGGTCAGCTTCGCCGACGCCATGTCGGCCGGGCCGGGGTCGAAGCCGACCACCTTCAGCTCGCCGGCGCTGTTGCGGTTGACCATGCTGCCGTCGCGCAGGTCGACCTCCACCATGGTGGCGCCGTCCAGCCGGGCGCCGCGCACGTTGGCGCCGCGCATGTCGGTGCGGAACAGCCGCGCCTCCGACAAATCGGCCCCGCGCAGATCGGCGCCATAGAGGTCGGCATGGTCCAGCACCGCGCCGCGCAGGTCGGCGTCACGCAGGATGGCGCCGGCCAGATGGGCGCCGGTCAGGTTGCGGCCGGCCAGCGACAGGCCGGACAGGTCGAAGAAGGGCAGATTGGCGCGGGCGCCGTTCGGGCGTCCCTCGGCGAATCGGACATGGCGCTCGCACACGCGGTCGAGCTGGTCCTGGGTCAGGCGGATGCGGGATTTGCCGTCTTGCGCCATGGCCGGTCACGCGAACAGGGCGTCGATGTCGGCCTGGGAGATCCCGCCGCCGCCGTCGCCGCCGGTCGGGGCGGCGGGCGGCGGAGGGGGCGGCGGGGCCGGCTTCGCGACGGGGGGTGGCGGAGGGGGTGGCGGAGGCGGAGGCGGCGGAGGCGGCGGTGAGGGCGCCACGTCGGCCGGCAGCGGTTCCGCCCGTTCCGCCACCTCCGGCACGCTGTCGAACAGCGCGTCGATGGCGTCCTGGCTGACCTCCGGCCCGCCCAGCTGCGGACCGTTCAGCAGATGGGCGTCGGGGCGGGTGTCACCCAGCTTGCGGTGCGAGGCGACCTCGCCCGGGGCGTGATGCTGCGGGTCGGCGGCCGTCAGCCGCTCGACGCCCCAGATCTCGATCATCGTGTTCACGCGCTCTTCGATGTAGCGCAGTGTGTTGACGACCTTGGTGGTGCGCTGGCCGGTGATGTCCTGGAAGGAGCAGGCGGTCATGATCTCGATGCACCACGCCTCGATCGCGTCGATCCGTTCGGCCAGATCGTCGTCGTCGCGCGGGATCGACATGGTGATTTCCTGGATCTTCTCCGTCGCGTTCAGGATGTCGGTGGTGGCGCGTTCGGTGGCGGCGACGATCTCGTCCAGCTCGCCGGTCGCCGCCTCGATGCGGTTGGACCCGGTGTCGGTCGCCTTCAGGGCGGCGATGTCGCTGCGCGCCTCGCGCACCACCTGGGTGATGGCGGTCAGCTCCTGCTGGATGCGCGGATCGTCGCCGGGGACGAAGGAGGTGAAGGCGCTGGACGAGGTGCCGCTCAGCCGGTCGACCTGTCCTTCCAGCCTGTCGACCAGCCGGTGGAATTCATCGGAGGCGACGACGCGGCTGCGCCGGTCGCGCATGCGCAGGAAGGCCCGTCCCCGCGCCGTCTGCGACAGGGCCTCTTCCATCTGCAGATACTCTTGCTCGGTCAGTTCGAGCAGTGACCCGCCGCTCATAACGCTCAACCCGTTTTCGACAGCCGCGCCTCCCTGGCATCTCCGGGGGCTGCGCCGACCTTCGTCCTATACCACCGAATTTCTTTACCGGGAGTTTCCGCCGCCACCGCGCTATCATCGCCGCAACGGGGAGGCCGGAGGGCGGCCAGAGGCTGGACAACCTTGAATCGCCTTCCTTTTTGTCCCAAATCAGCCCGATCGAGCGACGATCTGCACAAGAAATTCCCAGCAAGAAAGGAAAAGGCCATGAAGAGGGCGGTGCGTCCGGTGGTGTTTGCTGCGGCGGTCGGACTGGCGGCGGTGACCGGCGGCGCGCTGGTCGCCCCGGCCGACTCGGCGCTGGGCCGGTTCGGGTCCGCCATCGGCCTCGGCGCCTCGCCCGCGGCGGCGGCACTGCCGCTGGGCGCGGTCGGCGGCGGCACCATCGCCCCGATGCTGGAGCAGGTGACGCCGGCCGTCGTGAACATCTCGGTGTTGAGCCAGGCTCCCCAGGCGGAAAACCCGCTGCTGCGCGACCCCTTCTTCCGCCGCTTCTTCAACCTGCCGGACCAGATGCCGCAGTCCCGTCCGCAGGTCAGCGCCGGGTCGGGCGTGATCGTCGACGCCCGCAACGGCTATGTCGTCACCAACAACCATGTGGTGGAGAACGCGCAGGAGATCGCGGTCACCCTGAAGGACCGCCGCCGCCTGCGCGCCAAGCTGATCGGCCGCGACGCCGCCACCGACATCGCCCTGCTGCAGATCAAGGCGGAGGGGCTGACCGCGCTGCCGCTCGGCGACTCGGACCGCGCCAAGGTCGGCGACTTCGTCGTCGCCATCGGCAACCCGTTCGGGCTGGGGCAGACGGTGACCTCCGGCATCGTTTCCGCGCTCGGCCGCAGCGGGCTCAAGATCGAGGGGTACGAGGATTTCATCCAGACCGACGCCTCGATCAACCCCGGCAACTCCGGCGGCGCGCTGGTCAATTTCCAGGGCGAGCTGATCGGCATCAACACCGCCATTATCGGCCCGGCCGGCGGCTCTGTCGGCATCGGCTTCGCCGTGCCGGTCAGCATCGTCCGCTCGGTGATGGAGCAGCTGCGCGAATATGGCGAGGTGCGGCGCGGCCGGCTGGGCGTCGCCATCCAGGATCTGACGCCGGATCTGGCGGAAAGCATGAGCCTGAACGGCGACGAGGGCGCGCTGATCGCCAAGATCGAACGCGGATCGCCGGCCGAGAACGGAGGTTTGCGCAGCGGCGACGTGGTGATCGCGGTCGATGGCCGGCCGGTGCGCAGCGCCACCGACTTCCGCAACCGCATCGGTCTTCTGCGCGTCGGCACGCCGGTGCAGTTGACGGTGGTGCGCGCGGGCGGGCAAAAGTCCGTCACCGTCCGCACCGCCCGGTGACCTTACCCGCTGATCGTTGAGGAGCCACCCCGTACCGGCATGATGCGTTCCAACCCACCCCGCCGCCCGGCCGCCCCGCCGGCGCCCACGCCCGGCCGCAGCGCGGCCCAGCGGCAGCGCGAGATCGCGACGCTGCTGATGCGGCTCGACGCCATGCTGAAGCAGTCGGCGGAGCTGGCGCAGACGGCGCGCGAGCGGGTGTCGGTCGGCGGGCTGGCCCGCTACCGCCGCTTCAGCCGGCGGGTGCGCGACTTCTTCGCGCTGGCCGCTCTGACGCAGGAGCGGCTGGATGCGGCGCCGGAGGAGATGGAGGATCTGATCGATCCCATGACCACGGCGCTGGAGCGTCTGCATGCCCGCATGGTGGTCCAGTTCGTGGAGGGCAGCGCCGGCTTCTTCGCCAGCTTCGCGCGGGTGAAGGCGCTGCCCATCGGCACCCACGAGATGTGCGGGGTGGAACTGCGCGGCGTGCTGGAGATCCGCAAGTTCCTCGACGATCCGCTTTATGAGGGGGAGCGGGGGCAGGCGCTGCGCGCCGAGGCCGACCGCATCGCCGCCCTGATCCGCCGGGTGATGGACCGTATTCCGCCGCTGCCCGATTTCGGCGACGAGCCCAGCATCGGCCCGCGCGGCACGCTGAACAGTCCGCTGAAGGGGCCAAACGCCCATATGCCGCCCGGCCGCGCCGCCCGACCGGCTGTTGCACGGCCGGCCAACATGCCGCCGCCCGCTCCGCCGGCGCCGAATCCGAGTACCGAGGTCCGTTCGCTGAGCCTCGACCAGTTCGAGGACGACGAGGACTAGGAAGGGAAGGGGCGGCGTACCGCCCCCACCGTCCGTTACGGGCGGTGCTTGCCCACATCCGCCGTCAAGGCGCCGACAGCGGCGCCGGCGGCACCGCCCAACAGGCCGCCATAGATCGCGCTGCCGCCGGTGACGGCGCCGATGGCCGCACCGCCGGCCGCACCGATGGCGCCGCCGGTCAGCGCGCGATTCTCGCGATGATTCAGGTTCGAACAGCCGCCGAGCAGGGTCGCGCCGATCAGCAGCGCCGTCGCCCCGGTGGTGAATGTCCGCGTGGTGGTCTTCATCGGTCTCTTCCTTCAAGCATAGGCACGGCAACATCAGGGACCGCCGCCGATGCCGCGTCGTCGGGCAGGGCTGGGCGGTCAAGCTTATGTTTGGTGAGCGCCGGCGCCTGCTGCTGTGACCATTTCGGGGTATCCGGCCTAGCCGGCCGGTGTGCCCCACCCCCTTCGATCTTTCAAAGCTGCGGAAGATGGCCCGCGACGTTCATGCCGTCGCTTATCAGCACGACTAATGTTGATGGCTTGCATTCCCTTTCATCGAATATGGTTATCGAACTATGTGGTAAGACCACATCAATTGTATGCGCGCGATTACAAAGAGACACAAAATTCCCGATGAAAAATCGTTGTGACTTGTCTAGGAAGCCTTTTCGGCCCCCGAAGCATCATGCTTTGGGAAACGGAGATCGGCCGTTGCCGCTTGTCGATGGACACTGCGCAGCGAAAGGCCGGCACAGGGAAGACCAGAGATGACGATCAACGACAGGGATCTGGACGGGGGCGGACCACCTCGCCTGCCATCCGCACCGCCGCCCGATGTGCAAATGGGACGGATCATCGAGATGGCGTTCACCGGCTTGTGGGTGATCCGGCGCCAGGGGGCATTGACGGAGGTCGGCGGGCGGCTCTATTGGCCCGACCGTGCTTCGTTGGAACGCGCGGCGGCGCAGGCCGGCTTGCACCTGTCCGACATCGTCGTCCACACCGGCCGACTCGGTTCCAGCCGGCGATAGAGGGACGGCCATTCTCCTTCCGGGTGATGGGAACGCGACGAACGGACAGTTGCGCGGGTGACAGGCTTCTTCCAATATCCAATGAATCGGCGGCCGTCAGAACTGGACGTTCCGCAATCTCCGCTTCATTGGGGCCTATGGAAGACATCGACCGCCAAAGAACGCTCGCCTATTTCGAAAGGCTGGGAAAAGAGCGGGTTCGACTCTATACCGCCATCGACTGCGACCGTTTTCTCGGTGACTGGCAGGTCCGTGAATTGGCCGACCAGTGGCTTGACGCGAAGAATGCGGAAGACAGGCCGCGTTTGCTCGGCCGGCCGTTGTGGCGGCGGCTGCTGGCCGACCGCCGTCCCTGACCGGTCTTCCCGTCAGCCCCGTTTCGGAACCAGCCCCGGTACCTCGATCAACCGGCGGGCCCGCGTGACGTTGAAGGCGTAGAGGATGGCGATGCCTCCACGTCCGGTCGGATGGTGAGATAGGCCATCCCGTCGATCCGCATAAAACCTGACCCTCCTTGCCGTTCCAGTCGCCACCCCGGCCCTACCAAGGCGGGATGACTTTGTCGGCACCCCGCAATAGGTGGTGGCCGCTGCGGCTTCAACACGGGTAGCGTTCGGCGGAACCGTCACCCGCCGGGCGGTGTTACCGTTTCCGGCTAAGCAAGAAGTGGCCGTATCCCCACATGGTTTCCGAAACGATGCCGTTGCGCGCGCTGCGTTCCCATCCCTCCCCGCTCTACCGGTTGCCCGGTTCGGCGCTGGTCCTGATTGCCTGCACCGCCGCGGTTCTGCTGACCATCGGGCTGTCGGCGGTCTTCGCCTGGCGCGACCGAGACGAGGCGGTGCAGCAGGCGACCGGCGTCGCCGGCAACATCGGCCTGCTGGCGGCGGAGCATGCCGCCCGGCTGATCGAGTCGGGTGACCTGCTGCTGACCCAGACCGCGGCGCTGGCCGGTCCGGCCGGGACGCCGCTGCCCGACGATGCGGCGACGCGCGACCGCATGGCCCTGCTGGCGGCCAGCGCCCCCCATGTGGTCGGTCTGGAGATCCGCGACCCGTCGGGCGCGCTGCGGCTGTCGAGCCTGCCCGAGGCGGCACCGGGCGGCGCCCGGCCGACACTGAGGCCGGACGGCATGGCCATCGGTCTCGGGCGGATGAGCGGCAGGCCAGGGGGGCGTTCGGTCATCACCCTGGCGCAACCCCTGCCGGGAGCGGCGAACGGCGCGCCGCGCGGCTGGGCGGTGGTCGGACTGGATACGCGGGCCTTCCGCGACGTCTACCGTTCGCTCGATGTCGGCTATGGCCACAGCATCGCCATCCTGCAGCCGGACGGCACCCCGCTGCTGCGCGAGCCGGAGGGCGGCGGCACCATGGGCGGCAATGCCGGGGACGACACCGCCAGCCATGCCGACGACATCGTCGTCACCCGTCCGGTGGGCGACACCGGCCTGACGTCCACCGTGACCATCGCCACCGGCAGCGTGCTGCGGCGTTGGAGCGAGCGGCTGTGGATCTACGCCGCCTTCGCCGCCGCGGCCTGCGCCACGGTCGCGGTGATCGGCGCCCTCGCCATCCAGCGCGCCCGGCGCGAGCGCGAGGCGGAGGACGCCCTGCAGCACGCCTATGACACGCTGGAGGAGCATGTTCACCAGCGTACCGCCCAGTTGGAACGCGCCAATGCCCAGCTGGAAGCGGCGGTGACCGACAAGGAGGTCCTGCTGAAGGAGGTGCAGCACCGGGTGAAGAACAACCTGCAGGTCATCTGCAGCCTGCTGCGCCTGCAGGCCGCCCGCATCGACGAACAGGCCCGCCGCGGCTTCGACGAGAGTCTGCGCCGCATCCAGACCATGAGCCTGCTGCACGAGTTGCTTCACCGCTCCGACGAGCCGGCGCACATCAACTTCGCCGATGCGCTGCGCCAGATGTGCGACGGGCTGGTCCGCTCCGACAATCCGACCGCCGCCCGGCTGGAGCTGGAGGCGCAGGACTGGATCGTCGACGCCGACCGCGCCACGCCGCTCGCCATCGCCACCAGCGAACTGGTGTCGAACGCCCTGCTGCATGCCTTCCCGCACGGGCATCCCGGCACCGTCCGCGTGATGCTGGAGCGCGACGAGGCCGGCATGCGGCTGATCGTGCGCGACGACGGCGTCGGGCTGCCGGCCGGCATGCCGAGCCAGCACAAGCGTCCCGGCCGCGGCGGCTCCAGCAGCGGCCTCGGCCTGAATCTGGTGCAGGCGCTGTCCCATCAGGCCGGCGCCACGCTGAAGATCGAGCGCGACGGCGGCACCATCTTCACCCTGACCATTCCCGAACAGACGGCCCGCCAGCGCGCCAAGACCGCGGCGTAGGGAAGCGTCTGCTTGAAAAGGAAAGGGCCTCCCCATCCTGCCGGACGGGGGGCCCTGATCCTGTGCCGTAAACCGCCCTTGCGACGATGGCCCCGACTATTCCAGCATGCTGCGCAGCATCCAGGCGGTCTTGTCGTGGATCTGCAGGCGCTGGGTCAGCAGGTCGGCGGTCGGCTCGTCGCTGCCCTGCTCGGCCAGCGGGAAGACGCTGCGGATGGTGCGGGCGGCGGCCTCGTGGCCTTCGACCAGCTGGCGGATCATGTCGTTCGCCTTGGGAACGCCGACCTCTTCCTTGATCGAGGCCAACTCCGCGAACTGCGAGAAGCTGCCCGGCGCCGGATAGCCCAGCGCGCGGATGCGTTCCGCGATCTCATCCAGCGCGGTCCACAGCTCCGTATACTGGGTCATGAACATGGTGTGGAGCGTGTTGAACATCGGACCGGTGACGTTCCAGTGGAACGAATGGGTCTTGATGTAGAGCGCGAAGGTGTCGGCCAGAACCTTGTTCAGCCCTTCGGCGATGGATTTGCGGTCTGCGTCCGAGATCCCGATGTCGATTTTCATGCTTCGATCCTTCTTGTTGGGTCCTGCATTATACCCCGGCATTGGCGCAGCCGTCAGCGGCCGCCGCCCCGCGGTCCCGGGACAACAGCTTGGGCGCAGGCGGATCGTTTCAAGTGCGATGCGACCAAACTTCGCGGCCAAACCTCAAGAATGGGTGATGAAACCCCAGCGTATAGGCCGACCAACCGGCCCCCATTCAGCCTGCCCGCAGCCGGCCGATGAAGTGCGTCACCTCGCGGTTCAGCGTCGATGCCTGACCGTCCAGCAGTTCCGCGGCGCGCAGGACCTCGCCGGCCGCGGTGCCGGTCTCTCCGGCGCTGGTGGAGACGGTGGCGATGGTTTGGGAGACTTCGGCGGTACCGGCGGCGGCCTCCTGCACGTTGCGGGTGATCTCCTCCGTCGCGGCGGCCTGCTGTTCCATGGCGCCGGCGATGGAGCCGACGATCTCGTCGATGCCGACCACCGTCTCGCCCACCCCCTTGATGGCGGCGACGGCGGCCCCGGTCACCTGCTGCATGGAGGTGATCTGGGTGCCGATCTCCTCGGTCGCCTTGGCGGTCTGGGTGGCGAGGCTCTTTACCTCGCTCGCCACCACGGCAAAGCCCTTGCCGGCCTCGCCCGCCCGCGCCGCCTCGATGGTGGCGTTCAGCGCCAGCAGGTTGGTCTGGGCGGCGATGGAGTTGATGAGGCCGACGATCTCGCCGATGCGGTTGGCGGCGTCGGACAGGCCGACGACATGGGCGTTGGTCTCCTCCACCGCCCGCACGGCACCGCGCACCATGTCGAAGGAGCGGCGGACCTGACCGCCGATCTCGGCGATGGAGGCCGACATCTCCTCCGTCGCGGCCGCCGCCGTCTGGACGCTGCTCCCCGCCTGGGCGCTGGCGGCGGCGACGGTGGCGGCCTGTCGGTTGGCGCTGTTGGCGCGCTCCAGCATGCCGGCGGCGTTGCTGCGCACCTGATGGGCGCCGGCCCCCACCTGCTGCACCACCTCGGCCACGCGGACCTCGAACAGGTCGGCCAGTTCCCGGATGGCGCGGTGCTTTTCCGCCTCGGCCTCCGCCTTCTGGCGCTGCTGGTCGGCGGTCAGCCGCTCCACCTCGCGGGCGTTGGTTTGGAACACCTCCAGCGCGCGGGCCATGGCGCCGATCTCGTTGCGCATCCAGCCGCCCTCGACCGCGGTGTCGAGCTTTCCGGCGGCCAGATCGGCCGTGTTGCTGGACAGCCGCTGCAGCGGCCGGGTGATCGACCGCGCCAGCAGCAACCCTGCCGCCATCATCGCCGCCAGCAGCCCGGCCATCACCAGCGCGAAGTCGCGGCGGGCGGAGGCCGCGGCATCGCGGGTGGCCTGGGTGGCGGCGGCGGTGGAGCGGCCGATGGCCTCCTGCGTCTCCATCACCTTGGCGGTCAGGGCGGCGAACTGGTCGTCGGTGTGGGCCATCATCGGGATGCCGATCAGGCGGTCGATGGCCGCCATCTGGTTCATCTCGTCCACCGCCTTGGCATAGGCGCCGATCCGCACCGACACCTCGTCCAGCATCGCCCGCTCCGTCTCGGCCAGCGGCATGGCGCGCAACTCGGCGATGGCGGTGCGCGCCTTGCCCAGGTTGGCGGCGATGGCATCGCGCATGGCCTGCAGCTTCGCCTCCTCGATGCCGGAGCCGGACAGGGCCAGGTGCCGCGACACGTCGCTGTGGATGACATAGGCGATGGCGACCAGCCGGTCGATCCGGCCCAGCCGCTCCGCCGCCTCGCGGTGAATGGCGTCCACCGCGCCCAGCGCCTGCTCCGACTGGCGGTCGGCCAGCACCAGCGCCGCCACCGTCAGGACGATCCCCATCAGGGGAGCCGCGAAGACCCGGCCCGCCACCGACAGGCCCGACAGACGCGCAAAGACACCGCCGTTCATGCTCACCCCCAAAGATCCACCACCAACGGTTCTACCGGCCGATCACCGCCTTACGCGGCAGCAGCCGTGTCATGCCGTCACTTGTAGATGCCGACATAGGCGACCAGATCCTGGCCGGGCACGCGCTTCACATAGGTGATCTTCGGTTCGATCTTGTTGCTGGCCGGATTCAGCCAGCGATACTCGACCCAGCCCTCGTCCTTCTCCTTGGCGACGGCCAGCACATCCTGGACGATGAAGCGGCCATCCGGATCCTTGACGTTGATGACGCTCTGGCCGACGCCGGCCGGGCGCGGCGGATAGACCTTCCAGACGCCGGCGAAGTCGATGACGTTGACGTAGATCTCGCCGTGCTTGAACGGGCCTTCGGCGTTGAAGGCCTTGGCGGCCTCGTCCAGGCCCTGGGCGGCGATCAGGTCGGCGGCCTTCAGGGTGATCGACTTGGCGTCCTCCTGCGTCGGCTTGGCCTCCTGGGCGACGGCGGGGGTGGACAGAGGGACCGAGACGGCAGTCCCGACGGCAATCAGGGCGGCCGTCAGCAAACGAAACCACAGGCGCATGTGCTCTTTCCCCAGGGAATGGGGGGCGGACGGCGGACGCCGGGCGCCCCATCGATTGTTATCCGGCCGTCATCGCCTTCACGCGCGGCCATTATCACCTGAGGCTACTAGCAGAAGGTTTCATGCGTTTGTCCGTCGCATTTCGATGCGCTCATATTGCATTGCAACATAGCAATGTTACGAATGATCGGCGCAATGAGACAGCTTCAGGAGGTATTCCGTTCATTTTGAACGCTTTAGACGGTCGGTTGACGCTCTTGACGGCGGATGGACGGGCCGGGCTCCGTTCGATGCGGCCAATCGACGCATTGGCCGCGCCGCAGCATCGCGCGTGACGGTTTGCCGCCCCTTTTTTCCATCGACAGCCGTGCCGTTCGGGTGGAGCATCGGAGGTCCGATGCGGGCGCTCCGCCGGCCCCGGACCCGATGCGCGTTTCCGCCACGCGTCCGCCGCCCCCCGATCCGGACGTGCCTGTCTTCTGGACGTGCAAGTTTCTGGAAGTGCCAGTTTCTGGAAGTACAAGTTTTCAAACGGACTTGTCTGAAGAGCCACACGCGAACGGGCCGCCCCGGCGGCCGGCGCCGGCGGCCCATCTCCGGCCCAGGCCCCGTCCCCGGACACGACAGCCCGAAGCTTCGACGGGAGGTGTGAATGCCGCATACGCAAATCCGGACGGCGCGCTGCGCGGCGCTGGTCGGCCCCTATCTCGCCGGCAAGACGACGCTGCTGGAAAGCCTGCTGTTCGCCGCCGGGGCCGTCACCCGCAAGGGCAGCGTGCGCGACGGCAACGCCGTGGGCGACAATTCGCCGGAGGCCAAGGCCCGGTCGATGAGCACCGAGCTGAACGTCGCCTCCTTCGACTATCTGGGGGAACGCTGGTCGATCCTGGACTGCCCCGGCTCGGTGGAACTGACGGGGGAGGCGCAGGCGGCACTGATGGCCGCCGACATCGCCGTCGTGGTGGCGGAGGCGGCGCCGGAGAAGGCGGTGCTGCTGGCCCCGCTGTTCAAGATGCTGGACGACCACCGCATCCCGCATCTGCTGTTCATCAACAAGATAGACACGCTGGGCGACCTGCGCGTGCGCGACGTCGTCGCCGCCTATCAGGAGGTCTCGGCCCGCAAGCTGGTTCTGCGCGAAGTGCCGCTGCGCGAGAACGGCCAGATCACCGGACTGGTCGACCTGGTCAGCGAACGCGCCTGGCGCTTCAATCCGCACAAGCCGTCCGATCTGGTGGCCCTGCCCGACAGCGCCCGCGACTGGGAGGCGGAGGCGCGGCAGGCAATGCTGGAATCGGCCGCCGACTTCGACGACGGCCTGCTGGAAAAGCTGCTGGAGGACATGGCCCCCGACAGCGCCGAACTGTACGAGACGCTGGCGCACGAACTGGCCGACGATTTGATCGTGCCGGTCTTTTTCGGATCGGCGGAGAACGACAACGGCATCCGCCGCCTGCTGAAGGCCCTGCGGCACGAGGGGCCGGAGGTGTCCACCACCGCCGCCCGCATCGACATCCCGGCCGACACGGCGGTGGCGGCGCAGGTGGTGAAGACGATGATGGGCTCCCATGCCGGGAAGCTCAGCCTCGCCCGCGTCTGGCGTGGCACCGTCACCGACGGCATGACCCTGGGCGGCGAACGGGTGTCCGGAATCTTCCAGCTGTTCGGCCGCGACCAGACCAAGGTGCCGCAGGCCGCCGCCGGCGATCTGGTGGCGCTCGGCCGGCTGGAGAAGGCGGCGACCGGCGACCGGCTGACCGAGAAGGCCAACCTCGGCCCGCCCGACGACTGGCCGGCGGCCGCCCCGCCGGTGCATGGGCTGGCGCTCCGCGCCGAGAACCGCAACGACGAGGTCAAGCTGTCCGCCGCCCTGCAGAAACTGCGGGAGGAGGACCCGTCCCTGACGCTCGATCAGTCGGCGGAGACCGGCGAACTGGTGCTGTGGGGCCAGGGCGACGTGCATCTGAAGCTGGCGATGGACCGGCTTCGCAGCCGCTTCAACGTCGCGGTGAAGGGGCAGCCGCCGCAGGTCCCCTATAAGGAGACGATCCGCAAGGGCACCAGCCACCACGCCCGCTTCAAGCGCCAGACCGGCGGCCACGGCCAGTTCGCCGACATCCATGTCGAGGTCCGGCCGCTGCCGCGCGGATCGGGCATCCAGTTCGAGGACGCGGTGGTCGGCGGCGCCGTGCCGCGCCAGTATATCCCGGCGGTGGAGGCCGGCGTGCGTGAGGCGGCGGTGCGCGGGCCGCTGGGCTTTCCCGTGGTGGATTTCGCGGTGACGCTGACCGGCGGCCAGTTCCACGCCGTCGACAGCTCGGACATGGCCTTCAAGACAGTGGCGCGGCAGGCGATGGCCGACGCGCTGCCGGCTTGCGAGCCGGTGCTGCTGGAACCGATCCTGACCATCACCATCGCAGTGCCCAGCGCCTTCACGCCGAAGGTGCAGCGTCTGGTCAGCGGCCGGCGCGGCCAGCTTCTGGGATTCGACGCTCGACCGGGCTGGCCCGGCTGGGACGAGGTGAAGGCGTGCATGCCGCAGGCCGACATGCAGGACCTGATCGTGGAACTGCGGTCGCTGACCTTCGGCGTCGGCAGCTACAGCGCCGAGTTCGACCGGCTTCAGGAGGTCGTCGGCAAGGCGGCGGACCGGGCCGTGGAAATCCGCCGCGACATGCTGGCGGCACAATAAGAAGGAGGATGCTCCACCGCCCGGCTGGCGGGCGGTGGAGCCGGTCCCTGGATCAGCCGATCTTCTGCTTGGCCATCGCGCCCAGGCGCAGGCGGAGCGCGTTCAGCTTGATGAAGCCTTCCGCGTCCTTCTGGTTGTAGACGCTGTCCTGCTCGAAGGTCACATAGTCCATGCGGTACAGCGAGTTCGGCGACTTGCGGCCGACGACCGTGACGTTGCCCTTGAACAGCTTCAGACGGACGGTGCCGTTGACCAGCGACTGGGTCTGGTCGATCAGCGCCTGGATGGCCAGACGCTCCGGGCTCCACCAATAGCCGCAATAGATCAGCTCGGCGTAGCGCGGCATCAACTCGTCCTTCAGGTGCGCGGCACCGCGGTCGAGGGTGATGCTCTCCATCGCGCGGTGGGCCACCAGCAGGATGCTGCCGCCCGGGGTCTCGTAGACGCCGCGCGACTTCATGCCGACATAGCGGTTCTCGACCAGATCGAGGCGGCCGATGCCGTTCTCTCCGCCCAGGCGGTTCAGCTCGGTCAGCAGGGCGGCCGGCGACAGCGCCTTGCCGTCGATGGCGACCGCGTCACCGTTCTTGAACTCGACCTCGATGTAGGTCGGGGTGTCCGGCGCCTTTTCCGGGGCGACGGAGCGGGTGAACATGTCCTCGTCCGGCTCGACCCACGGGTCCTCCAGCGCCTTGCCCTCGTAGGAGATGTGCAGGAGGTTGGCGTCGGTGGAGTAGGGGGCCTCGCCGCGCTTGTCCTTCGCGATCGGAATCTGGTTCTTCTCGGCGTAGTCCAGCAGCGTGGTGCGGCTGTTCAGGGTCCACTCGCGCCACGGCGCGATGACCGTGATGTCCGGGCGCAGGGCGTAGTAACCCAGCTCGAAGCGGACCTGGTCGTTGCCCTTGCCGGTGGCGCCATGGGCGACGGCGTCGGCGCCGACCATGTTGGCGATCTCGATCTGGCGCTTGGCGATCAGCGGCCGGGCGATCGAGGTGCCGAGCAGATAGGTGCCCTCATAGAGCGTGTTGGCGCGGAACATCGGAAAGACGAAGTCCCGCACGAATTCCTCGCGCAGATCGTCGATGAAGATGTTTTCCGGCTTGATGCCCAGAAGCTCGGCCTTCTTGCGGGCGGGCTCCAGCTCCTCGCCCTGGCCGAGGTCGGCGGTGAAGGTCACCACCTCGCAGGAATAGGTCTCCTGCAGCCACTTCAGGATGACCGAGGTGTCGAGGCCGCCCGAATAGGCGAGCACCACTTTCTTGATCTGTTTGCCGGACGCGCCGCTCATGGGACTGCTCTTGCAGTAGAGAAAGGTAAGGCCGCGACCGTACGGCCTTTCCCGCCCGCCTTCAAGCCCCGCCGGCGGCGATCATATTCGGAGAAGAGCCGGGACCGGCTATTCGATCTTTTCGCCGGGGTAGGTGCCCCAGAAATCGGTGCGCTTCATCCAGCCGCGATAGCCCTTCACATCGACCTCGCACCACTCGTCGCGGCACTTCTTCAGCGACCCGACGACGCCGGGCTCCGCCCGGGCCACCACGGCGCTGTCGCCGCGCGGCGACTCATGGATCGCGCGGGTCTGTCCGACGATCAGGATGCCGCGGCGGCCGGACAGCGCGCTCTGGTGAACCCAGCCTTCCGCCCCCTCCCAGTCGCGGATGCGGCGCCAAGTGTCGAATTCCTGGATGATCTCGACCGGCATGTCCTTGCGCTTGAACACCCATTCGATCGGATAGCTGCCGTTGGGGCCGGAGCGCAGGTTCACCTCGCCGACGCGCACGGTGACGAAGCGGGGGATCGGCAGGCCCGACGCGTGGGTCGGATCCTTGCCCTCCGCGGCCAGGGCCGTTACCCCGCCGCCCGCGACAAGCCCCACTCCCAACCCCGCGATCAGGGCCAGGGAGGCGAGGACGGAGCGGCGGACAGGCATGGCGGCACCGGAGCTGACGAGGGGAAAAACCGGGCCGCACTATAGTGACCACCCGTTCGATAGGGCAAGCGCCGCCGCCCCCGGCCGGAGGCGGCATGCGCGTTGTCGCAGGGCGGGCTTTCGCGACGGACTTCTGGACAGTCCCACGACCGCTTGGTATGGCAACCATGGACCGGAGCAGCCCGTGCCGGGACCTCGATGCGGGCGGGCCGGGGCAAGGGAGGACCAGCACCGATGACCGACAAGAAGAAGCCGCTCGTTGTCGTCACCCGCAAGCTGCCGGACGTCATCGAGACGCGGATGATGGAGCTGTTCGACACCCGGCTCAATCCGGACGACGTGCCGCTGACCCCCACCCAGATGCAGGAGGCGATGGCCGTCGCCGAGGTGCTGGTGCCCACCGTCACCGACCGCATCGACCGCGCGCTGATTGAATCCGCCGGGCCGCAGCTGCGGCTGATCGCCTCCTTCGGCACCGGCGTCGACCACATCGACCTGAAGGCCGCGCGCGAGCGCGGCATCGTCGTCACCAACACCCCCGGCGTCCTGACCGAGGACACCGCCGACATGACCATGGCGCTGCTGCTGGCCACCGCGCGCCGCGTGGCGGAGGGCGAGCGGCTGGTCCGCTCCGGCCAATGGACCGGCTGGGGGCCGACCACCATGCTGGGCCACCGCATCAGCGGCAAGCGGCTGGGCATCCTGGGCATGGGCCGCATTGGCTCGGCGCTGGCCAAGCGGGCGCGCGCCTTCGGAATGTCGATCCACTACCACAACCGCCGCCGCGTCCATCCGGAGCTGGAGCAGGAGCTGGAGGCGACCTACTGGTCCAGCCTGGACCAGATGCTGGCGCGGATGGACATCGTGTCGATCAACTGCCCGCACACGCCGGCCACCTATCACCTGCTGTCGGAGCGCCGGCTGAAGCTGCTGCGCCCGCACTGCTACATCGTCAACACCTCGCGCGGGGAGGTGATCGACGAGGTGGCGCTGACCCGCATGCTGTCGAAGGGCGAGATCGCCGGCGCCGGGCTGGACGTGTTCGAGCATGAGCCGGCGGTCAACCCTAAGCTCCTGCGGCTGGACAATGTCGTCCTGCTGCCGCACATGGGCTCCGCCACCATCGAGGGTCGCATCGACATGGGCGAGAAGGTGGTGATCAACATCAAGACCTTCACCGACGGCCACGCCCCGCCCGACCGCGTGCTGGAAGCGCTGCTGTAAGGGCGGGAAGGACCACTCAGGGCGCGGAGGCTTCCAGTGCGGCGGCCTCCCGCGTCGGCACATCCTGCAACGCCGCCTCCAGCCTTGCCTTGGCGGCGGCGGCCAGTTCCTCGTCGGCCCGGATGCGGGCCATGTCCTCCGGTGCCACCGCGCCGGCGGCGATCACCAGCTCGGCGAAATCGGACAGATAGACGCTGCCCTTCACGGTGCGCTGGACCAGCACGTTGCGCTTGTCCTCCGCATCGCGCTTGCGCTTGACGAAGCCCAGCACCGACAGGCGGTCGAGCGCGCGGGTCACCGCCGGTTTCGAGATGTTCAGCAGGGATGCCAGACCGCGCACGGTGTGCGGCGGGTCGGTCAGATAGACCTGGAGAAGGATCGCCAGCTGCCGCGCCGACAGGTCCGGCGCGTCCTTGCGGACGCTGGCGACCAGCGCGGTGCGCCACAACCCGAGCGCCTTGAGGTTCCGTGCCATGCCTCCCCCCGGAAAGCCGCGCCCGGTTCCGCAACCGCAGCACGCGCCGCGAAGTGTCGCCTACCCGAACGATGCAGGCAAGACTTTCGCGTTCGGGATTTTCGCGTTCCCCGGGGAGAGCAGGGCCGGCGCCCGGATCGGTCTATTTCCCTTCGCGCTTCAGCACCACCGGCTTGGCCGTACCGGCGACCAGCAGATTGCCGCCAGCGAGCGGGACGATTGTCAGGCTGGCGCCGGCCGATACCGGGGCAAGGCTGACCGCCTGTTTGGCGGCATTGGGGGCGGGCTTGACGTCCTTCGGCACCTCCTTGGGATCGAAGGGGGCGTCCTCCCCCTGGCCGGCGACGTCATAGCCGCCGCAATCGCTGCCGACGCAGATGGCGGTCTCGTCGATGCGCGCCTTTCCGGCGGGACCAGTGAAGGGCGTGTCCTCGGACCCAGCGCCGCTCCAGCTCCAGTTGCCGCGCAGCCAGTCGGGGAGGCGGGTGTCTTTCTGGAGTTCCAGATTGTCGGTGATCAGGCCGACGCTGCCGCTCAACCCCTGCGCGGCCACCGCCTCGGCCACCCGGCGGGCCTCCGGCATGGCCATGCCGTAGCGGGCGGTGATCCGCGGCGTCCAGTCCGTCACCGTGGCGTCCACCGCCTTGCGCAGGCGGTCGCCCCAGCCGGGCGCGACCCAGCGCGGGTTTGACCAGCCGGCGGTGTCCGTGACCAGCGGCGCCAGTGCCGGTGCGTCGGCGACGAACAGGCGCGGATCGACCGCCGACTTCATGCGGTCGATGCCCATCTGGCGGTAGGCGGCGAAGCGGATGGTGCCGGTGCGGTTGGAGGCCGCCTCCAGCATCGGGGCGAACAACTCGTCCACTGCCTTCCAGGCCGGCGAGGCGAGCAGGGCGTTGTCGTCGGGGCAGGCGGGATAGGCGCCGAAATTGTCGCGGCTGCTGCCATAGAGCGGCTCCATCGCCTTCCAGGCCGCCGCCCCGCGCTTTTCCATCACGGAACAGGGCCAGGCCATCTCCACATCGTCGCTGACGACGCGGAGCGCGGTGAGGAAGCCATCGTCGGTGGCGAGATCGACACCGGACGCGGTTTCGCGGGCATAGGAATCGTCGATGCCCGCGATGGCCTCGCGCAGCAGCGCCTCGGCCTTGGCGCGGTCGGAAGAGGGGCCGAAGCGCAGCAGATAGGCGCTCCACCCCTTGCCCAGCCCGCCGCGGATCTCGGCCAGCCGCTTGGCGGCGCCGGCCGGGTCGGCGGCGATGCCGTCGACGATGGCGGTCAACGCGGCGACCGCCTTGGGCACCGACTCGGACAAAGCGGTGCGGCGGGCGTCCAGCACCGGGCCCAGGCAGGCGCCGGGGGAGGGTGCTGCCGCGCACTGGTTGCGCTGGGCCAGCCAGGCCCGCTGCTCGGTGCGCAGCCGCTCGCGGTCGGCGGTGCCCAACAGATCCTGCAGGGTCTTGTAGGTGTCGGCGATCTCGCGGTCGGCATCGGCCAGTTTGGGATCGGCGCAGATCGCCCTTTCCACCGGCGTGGCGGCCGCCTTGCAGTCGAAGGACGGTTCGGCCCGCGCGGCGCCGGTCGCAACCATGACCGGGAGTGCCAACGCCGCTCCCACGAGTATCGCACGGCCGATCGATCGGCTTCCGACGTCTCTCTGGCCCATCACTGCCCGGCCCATCCTGTTTCCCATGGATCGTGATCCGGGGAAGATACGGAATCGGCAGCCGCTTGTCCCATGCGGCCCCGGCATTTCAGAGACACGCCGATCAGAGAAACACCCATCAAAGAAGCGCCCATCAAAGAAGCGCCCATCAAAGGAACGCCAATGTGATCGCGGCGAAGTGGCAGCCGGCGGCGGTCAGCACCAGCAGGTGCCAGACCGCGTTGTTGTAGGGCATGCGCTCCATCAGGTGGAAGACGACGCCGACGGTATAGACCAGCCCGCCGGCGATCAGCAGCCACAGGGCGGGGGCCGACAATGCCGTCCCCAATGGCTCCAGCGCGGTGACCACCGCCCAGCCGAGCCCGAGATAGAGCGCCAGCCCAAGCCGGTTGAAGCGCCCCGGAAAGCGCAGCTTCAGCGCCGCGCCGAAGGCGGCTCCGCCCCATACGGCGCCTCCCAGCCCAATCCCCTGGCCCAGGCCCAGCGTGAAGGGCGTGTAGGTGCCGGCGATCATCACGAAGATCATGGCATGGTCGATCCGCCGCAGCAGCGCCTTGCCCAGGCCGGGCGGGGCGAGGTTGTAGGCGGCCGACGCCGTCAGCATCCCCACAAGCCCCAGGCCGTAGACGACCAGCGCCAGCGCCGTACGGACCGGAACCGCGCCGGAGAACACGCCGGCGTTCAGCAGCCAGACGAAGCCGGCGACGCCCGCCGTTACCCCGATGGCATGGACGACCGCATCCGCCCGCCGCTCGGCGGCGCTGTAGACGGGAAACTGGTGGGCATCCGGCATCGGCACACCGCTTCGGTCGACGCAAGGAAGGTGGGTGGCCGCCGTAAGGGGGCCTGCGTCGAACATGGTGTGCCGGCCGTGGCGGCGCCACGGGTCCTGTCCGATGGGTGGACCCCCGGCGGCCGGGGCTTCGGCGAACCGCTTATGCGGGATAGATTTTATGCGGGATGGGCCGGGCGGTTATTCCGCCGCGAAGGCCACGGCCGCCGGCGCGCGGTGGCGAGGCATCGGCTCCGACAGGCTGGCGGCCTTGCGGAAATAGCACAGCGCATAGACGCGGACGCAGCCGGTGAGATTGTCGCAGTCCTGGCGTTCGGCATCGATCTTCGAAACCAGTTCGCTCATCGTCATGTTCTCGCGGGCGCAGATTTCCTCGAGCGACTCCCACTCCACCGGCATCAGCTTCATGCTGGTCCGCTTGCCGTTCACCCTGATGTTGCGCATGTGCATGGGGGAGCCCTCCGTTGCCGATGCATAAATGGGTATGTGAATCGGCGGGAAGCCGGCTGTGAAATTCTTCACAGGCGATGGGGCGGCGGAGAGGCCGGGTCTGCTCGGGCGACGAGCGGACTGCATGAAACCGGAGGTGGGCATGACACGGGACGACGCCTTGCGCGCAATCATAAGTGAAGCCGCGTCAGCACGTTCCGCCCTGTGCGAGAACGAACTGGTGATCCGGCTGGACAACATCCTCGCCCTTGCGCGGGCGGCGCTGGAGGGACGGGAATCGGACGAAATGCCGCAGTCGGCGACCGGCGCATCTGCGACAATTGGTCACCGGCAGTCGTAACTCCGCACAACTTCGCGGCCCCATCGATTGCTTGACGGAGTAACCTTTTCGGAGTGCGCCACTGCCGTGCCGGACATCGAGAGGTTTGGCGCGGCCGGTGGAGGGCTTTCAATTGATATAGGAAACTTCGGACCATGGCTCCCGAACCGACACCAACCTGCATCCTCCGCGGCACTTATGTCCGTTCCATGTTCGGCGATGTGCCCGTCGAAAGCCTGAAGATCGGCGATGTGATCCAGTCTTCGGTGACCGGCGAGTTCCGTGCGATCCGCTGGATCGGCCGGCGGCTGCTGGCGGGGTCGTCCTTCGACACCGATCATCTGCGCAAGGTTCACCTACCGGTCAGGATCGCCCGCGGCGCCATCGCCCAAGGTGTGCCCGCCCGCGACCTCTACATCTCCCCCGGTCATGCGCTGCTGATCGGCGAGTATGGTGTCTCGGCCCGCCTGCTGATCAACGGGTCGTCGATTCGGCAAGTCGATGCGATGGAGGAGATCGAATATTTCCACATCGAACTCGACAGCCATGACGGCATGTATGCCGAGGGGCTGCCGGTCGAGACCTATCTCGAAGCTGACAACCGCCAGGCCTACGACAATGCCGCCGAGTACGAGGCGCTCTATCCGGGGGACGATCCGCGCATTCAGGAGCCTTGCGTGAAGATCGACATTCCGCTGGCTGCGCTGGAGCGGATCCGCACCAATGTGAACGAGCGCGCCGCGCAGTTCGAACTGGTTGAGACGGCTTGAAGGGCAGGCAGCCGAGCATGAACAGGGGGCCGTCCGATGGGGCGGCCCTTTGTGCGTCGGCGCCATGGCGGTGACTTGTCCGCCGCCGCAGGACATTGGCAATGCGGTCCGATCATTCCCCCGGCGAGACCCCAGCCCCTGCGCACATAAAAAAACCGCCGCTAACCCGTTGGATTAGCGGCGAGTTGAACAGGGAGGCTTCACGTCTGGGAGACGCTGGGTCCGAGGACCCAACCCCGGAGGGGAGACCTCCGGGACGAAACATCGGATGCTGCGTCGCAACAACCAACGGTCAAAATTTGACCATTCTGCTGCCAACTTTCCAGGCACAAATGTATAAATCTACCATGCAAGACTCGCATGGCTTCAAAATACCCTTAGAAGGCTAATAAAAATGCCGAAATTGACGGTGCCGCTCCGGAAAGTAGGAAGGGCGCCGTCGATTTCGGCAATTCTCTTACAGGATCGCTAAAAATGTTCGTGGTTAGAACGGAGTTTCTGCCACTTTTTTAACCAGGAAGTCGCGGAAGACCGCGATGCGCTTGGAATGGCGCAATTCTTCGGCATAGACGAAATAGGCATCGACCTTCGGCCCGTCGACGTCCGGCAGGATCCGGGTCACGTCCTTGGAGAAGCTGTCGACCAGGAAGTCGGGCAGCGCGCCGATGCCGAGCCCGCTCTCCACCGCGCGATAGATGGCGTAGACGCTGTTGACCTGCAGGATCGGCTTCCGGTTGGGCGAGGGGTCGCCCACCTCCATGATCCAGTTGACGTTCGGGATCGGGGCCCGCACGTCGGGCGGATAGGTGATCAGGTCGTGGCTGTCCAGCTCGGCCGCCGTCTTGGGCGTACCCTTCCTCTTCAGGTAGCCCTGGCTGGCATAGAGATGGAAGCGGATCGACATCAAATGCCGCTGGATCAGGTCCGGCTGGCGCGGCGTGTTCATGCGGATGGCGATGTCCGCCTCCCGCATCGCCAAATCCAGCTCGTCGTCGTCGATCAGCAGCGTCAGCTGGATGTCGGGATAGATCGACATGAATTCGTTGATGCGCGGCGTCAGCCAGGTTGATCCGAAGGCGACGGTCGTCGTCACCCGCAGCGGTCCCTTGGGATGCTCCCGGCTTTCGGTCAGCATCGCCTCGGTCATCGACAGCTTGGCGAACACGTCGCGGGCGGTGCGGTGAAGCAGCTCGCCCTGTTCGGTCAGGATCAGCCCGCGGGCGTGGCGGTGAAACAGCGGAACGCCCAGGCTTTCCTCAAGCGCGCTGATCTGGCGGCTGACCGCCGACTGGCTGAGGTTCAACGTCTCGCCGGCATGCGTGAAGCTGCCGGCTTCGGCCACCGCGTGGAATACCCGCAGCTTGTCCCAATCCATCATGCTGTCCCGCCCCGGTGCGCAGCCGCCCGGAGCCTCCCGTTTATCTTGAGGACGGCGCATGGCCGCCATGCATGTTTATAGCGGGAACGCGCCCGGAACGCACGCGCTAGTAAAAGCGACTCGCACGAAAATTAATCATGATCGCCGGAATTATTCTCATCCGAAGTCACAGCGATCCGGGCATATCCGTATAATGGATAGGGGTGTTTGCGATGCTCGGAAATGGGACGGCGGCCATTCGCCCCCGTCTTTGCTAATCCGCGGCGTCGGTCAGGGCGGCGGCCTTGACGGTTGCGCTGCGGGCGGCGTCACGCCGTGTTTCGGGGGGCGTTCCCGGGCGGGGGGTGCCGATATGTCCGCTGATCTCGTCGCCGGCATCGGCGGGCAGGCGCCAGAAGGGCAGGCTGGAGGCGCAGGCCATCAGCCCCACCGTCAGGAAGGCGGGAACGAAGGAGGACGGGGTCAGGGCGCCGCCGCTCCATTGGGTGGTCAGGTGCAGCGCGGTGGCGCCGACGGCGACGCCCAGGCTCAGCGACAGCTGCTGCATCACGCTGGCGAGCGTGTTGGCCCGGCTGGTCATCGCCTGCGGCACCTCGGCGTAGCTCAGCGTGTTCATGCCGGTGAACTGCAGCGAGCGGAAAAAGCCGCCCAGCAGCAGTGCCCCCAGGATCACCAGATGCGGCGTGTCGGGGCGGAAGGCGCCATAGCCGGCCAGGATCGCGCCGCTGACCAGGGAGTTGAGGGTCAGCACCAGACGGAAGCCGAAGCGCCGCAGGATCGGGCCGGCCAGCGCCTTCATGGTCAGCGCCCCCGCCGCCCCGGCGAAGGTGAGGGCTCCCGACTCGAAGGCGGTCAGGCCGAAACCGATCTGCAGCATCACCGGCATCAGGAAGGGCACCGCCCCGATGCCGATGCGGAACAGCGTGCCGCCGAGGACCGAGGCGCGGTAGGTCGGCAGCCGGAACAGTGACGGGTCCAGCACCGGCCGCGCCACGCGGCGGGCATGGCGCAGATAGGCCAGCGTCGCCAGCAGCGCCACCGCCAGCAGGATCGCCACCGCGCTGGCCGGCAGCAGGTCGCGCCCGACATTCTCGAAGCCGAACATGAAGGCGGCCAGCGCGATGGCGCTCCACAGGAAGCCGCGGGCGTCGAAGGGGTCGCGCTGCTCCTCCTTCAGGTTGGGGATCAGCGCCAGCACCAGGGCGATGCCGACCAGCCCGATCGGTACGTTGATGAAGAAGATCCAGCGCCAGGAGGCATAGGTGGTGATCGCGCCGCCCACCAGCGGCCCCAGCGCCGGCCCGATCAGCGCCGGCAGGGTCATCCGCGCCATCGCCGTCACCAGCTGGTCCTTCGGCACCGTGCGCAGCAGGATCAGCCGGCCGACCGGCACCATCATCGCCCCGCCGATCCCCTGGACGATGCGGGCGGCGACCAGTTCCGCCAGCCCGTTCGACAGGCCGCAGGCGACCGAGCCCAGCGTGAAGACGCCGATGGCGCTGGCGAAGACGGTGCGCGCGCCGTAGCGGTCCGCCGCCCAGCCGCTGACCGGCAGGAACACCGCCAGGGCCAGCATGTAGGAGGTCATCGCCAGACTGAGCCGCAGCGGATCCTCGCCCATCGACCGCGCGATCGCCGGCAGCGCGGTGGCGATCACCGTCGCGTCGAGATTCTCCATGAACAGGGCGCAGGCGATGATCAGCGGGGTGACGCGCGACATGACGGACCGTCAGGCAGGGAGCGGAACCCTACGAATGTGAGACGTTCCGCCGCATTGACCACCGCACATGCGAAAGCCCTGCCATGCGTAAGCGCGCTGTTTCTCGGGGAGTGCGGGATCGGCGGGCAAGATCGACACGGATGTCACGGATTGAAGCACGGAATTCACGGATGTGGCGTTGCCCGGGTGGCAGTCTGACGGGAAGAGCCTGGGCGTCGTCACGATCAAGGAAAATCCGTGTAATCCGTGTCTAAATCCGTGACATCCGTGTCGATCTTGTAATCCGCGACCACACCATTCCCAAAGATCAGCGCCCGGTAAACACCGGCTTCCGCTTCTCCAGGAAGGCGCGGTAGCCCTCGCGGAAGTCTTCGGTGCCGAAGCAGCGGTAGCATTCGGCGATCTCCGCCTCGGTCAGCGGCGCCGGGTCGGACAGGCGGCGGACGTAGCGCTTGTGCAGGGTGGCTGCCAGTGGTGCGCCGGCGGCGATACGCTGGATCGTGGCGGCGATCTCCGCCTCAAAGCCTTCGTCCGCGACGACCCGGTGGACGAGGTTCTTGTCCTTGGCCTCGGCGGCACCGAAGACGCGGCCCTCCAGCAGGATCTCCAGCGCCGCCGGACCGCCGGCGACGTCGGCGACCAGCTTCAGCTCCGTCGGGCCCATGGAGATGCCGAGCCGGCTGACCGGAACGCCGAAGCGGCTGCTTTCCGAACAGACCCTGAGGTCGCAGGCCAGCGCCACCGCCAGACCGATGCCGCAGCAGGGACCGTCGATGGCAGCCAGAACCGGGTGGCGCAAGGACCGCAGCCCGTCCAGCCCCTCGTCCATCAGGTCGCCATAGCCGGCGCCCTGTTCGGGGCTGTTGCGCTCGCTCTCGAACTCCGAGATGTCGGCGCCGGGGGAGAAGGTGCGGGACCCGGTGGAGCCGGGGCCGCCGCGCATCACCACGACGCGGGTTCCCTCGTCGGCTTCAAGCGCGGCCAGGTGGCCGATCAGGGCGTGCCACATCGGCTTGTCGAAGGCGTTCAGCTTGTCCGGGTTGGACAGGGTCAGGGTCGCGACCACGCCATCGCGGGTCAGAGTGATGGTGCCGGCCATGCCGCACTCTCCATCCGTTGCCGTATGGTCGCGTACCATAGCGCGCCTCCGCCGGGACGCAAGGCGCCGGGTGCCGCAGCGTAGCAGGGGCTGGAAGGCTGTCGCGAAAAAAGTGAGAGTGCAGTGAATTTTCCTCTTGCGGCGGAGGCCGCGTTTCCGTAGAAAGCGGCTCCCGGACGACGGGAGCGCGGGCGTAGCTCAGGGGTAGAGCACAACCTTGCCAAGGTTGGGGTCGAGGGTTCGAATCCCTTCGCCCGCTCCAGTTCTCCGGTAGAGAAGCGAAGACCTAAGGGCCGGGCGGCAACGCACCGGCCCTTCGCTTTTTCCGGCCCCGCATTTTCGCGCTCCACAGCTTGGAAACACCGGGCATCCCTTATCGACACTGGCCGTCCGGCGCGCTAGATCCATACCCATGACCGACACTTCCCTCGCCGCCCGCGGCGTTGCGCTCGACTTGCTGCGCGACGTGCTGCGCAAGTCCGTTCCCTTCGACGACGCGTTCGACGCGCATCCCGAACTGGCGGCGCTGCAGCCGCGCGACCGCGGCTTCGTCCGCCTGCTGGTCGCCACCGTCCTGCGCCGGCTGGGCCAGATCGACGAGATGATCCAGGCCAGCCTCGCCAAGCCGGGTCTGCCCAAGGCCGCCATCCACGACATGCTGCGGTTGGGCACGGCGCAGCTGGTGTTCCTGAACACTCCCGCCCATGCCGCGGTCGACACCGCGGTTGAACTGGCGGCGGCGCGCAATGCGGCTCCCTACAAGGGGCTGATCAATGCCGTTCTGCGCCGAATCGGGCGCGAGGGGGCGGAGATGGCGGCGCGGCAGGATGCCGGACGGCTCAACACGCCGGATTGGCTGTGGCTGTCCTGGCGCTCCGCCTACGGCACCGCCCGCACCCGCGGCATCGTCGAGGCGCACCTGCACGAGGCGCCGCTGGACATCACGGTGAAGTCGGACCCGGAGGGCTGGGCCGAGCGGCTGGGCGCCACCCTGCTGCCGACCGGATCGTTGCGCCGCCCGCCCGGCGGGTCGGTGACCGAGCTTCCCGGCTTCGAGGAGGGGGAATGGTGGGTGCAGGACCTCGCCGCCTCGCTGCCGGCCAAGCTGTTCGGCGATCTGGCGGGCAAACGGGTGTTCGACCTGTGCGCCGCTCCCGGCGGCAAGACGGCGCAGCTGGTGGTGCAGGGCGCACAGGTCACCGCCATCGACCGCTCGGCCCGCCGGCTGGAGCGGGTGACGGAGAACCTGAAGCGCCTGCGGCTGGAGGCCGAGGTGCTGGCCGCCGATGCCGCCACCTGGGAGCCGGAGGAGCCGGCCGACGCCGTGCTGCTCGATGCGCCCTGCTCGGCCACGGGGGCGATCCGCCGCCACCCCGACATCCTGCGGGTCAAGACGCCCGACGACATCGCCAAGCTGGCCCGCGCCCAGTCGCGGCTGCTCGCCCGCTCGGTCGATCTGGTCAAGCCCGGCGGCACGCTGATCTACTGCACCTGCTCGATCCAGCCGGAGGAGGGGGAGGCGCAGGTTGCCCGCCTGCTGGAACAGGACAGGCGGGTGGAGCGTTGGCCTGTGACCGCCGACGAACTCGGCGGCTTGTCGGAGCCGATCAACGAGGCGGGAGAGGTGCGCAGCCTTCCGGGCATGCTGGCCGACCTCGGCGGGATCGACGGCTTCTTCGTGGCGCGCCTGCGCCGACGCCCGGACTGAGGCCTTATGCGGTCCGCACCGCGGGATAAATCCCAGGCCTGTCTTGCGGTCCAGACGGCGAATTGATACGACACCACCTATGCTTTCGTCCGTGTTCTCCCGCACCGCATCATCACCCTCCGCCGGCTGCCGACGCCGCTCGCGGTCCTGAAGGAGTCGGCGCAGATGGGCGACGGGAACGGACGGTTTCGCAGCGGCATGGCGCGCCTTGCCTATGGGAATCCCCTCTACGCCCTGATGCTGGGCGGCAAGGCACCGGGGGCGCTGGCGGTGATCCCGCCCGATCCCTGGCCGGGCGACACCGACAACGGCAACGCCATGCTGGCCGGACGGATGAGCTTCGCCGGGCAACCGATCATGGTCGATCCCAACGGCGCCCCCAACTGGCGGCCCCAGGGCGCCGGCGCCGGCTGGCTGCGCGCCGCCCATGGCTTCGAGTGGCTGCGCGACCTGCGGGCGGTCGGCGGCGACACCGCGCGGCGGCGGGCGCGGGTGCTGGTGTGGTCGTGGCTGGACCAGAATGGCGGCTGGCACGCGCAGAGCTGGGCGCCCGACGTGCTGGGCGTGCGGCTGGCCAGTTGGATCGGTCTGCATGACTTCTACTGCGCCTCCGCCGACGACGAGTTCCGTGCGCGGGTGTTCGAGAGCATGGCCCGCCAGCTTCGCCACCTGCTGCGGGTGGCGCCGGCCAAGCTGGACGGCGAACGGCTGATCGGCGCGATCAAGGGCCTGCTCTATGGCGGCTATTGCCTGCCCGACCAGGACAAGGCGGCGCGCGAGGCATTGCGCCTGCTCGACAAGGAGTTGCCGCGCCAGATCCTGCCCGACGGCGGCCATGTGGAGCGCAACCCGTCGATCCAGATGCGGGTTCTGCGCGACCTGATCGACATGCGCGCCGTTCTGCGCGTCGCGAAGGAGGAGGTGCCGGAAAGCCTGCAGCATGCCATCGACCGCATGACGCCGGCCTTGCGCTTCTTCCGCCATGTCGATGGCGGGCTCGCCCTGTTCAACGGCGGGCGGGAAGAGGAGCCAGCGCTGATCGACACGGTTCTGGCCCAGGCCGACGCCCGCGGCCGTCCGCTGAAGAGCGCGCCGCACACCGGGTTCGAGCGGCTGCTCGCCGGGCGCACGCTGGTTCTGCTCGACACCGGCGCGCCGCCGCCGGTCGGGCTGGACCGCACCGCCCATGCCGGCACCCTGTCGATGGAGGTCTCCGTCAGCAAGGAGCGGCTGATCGTCAATTGCGGCAGCCATCCGTCCCAGCGCGGCCCCTGGCGCGCGGCGCTGGCCGGGACCGCCGCCCATTCGACCATGGTGGTGGCCGACACCAACTCGTCGGAAGTGCTGGAGAAGGGCGGGCTGGGCCGCCGGCCGACCAATGTCAGCTGCGAACGGCAGGAATCCGATGGCGCCATGCTGGTGGTGGCCAGCCACAACGGCTACAGCAAGGGCTTCGGCCTGCTGCACCGCCGCCGCGTCTATCTGGCCGACAATGGCGAGGATCTGCGCGGCGAGGACACGCTGGAGCCGGTGATCGGCGCCACGCCGCAGCCGCAGCCCTACGCCATCCGCTTCCACCTGCACCCCAACGTCGAGGTGGTGCCGGTGCAGGGAAACGATCAGGTTCTTCTGCGCCTGCCCAGCGGCAATGCCTGGCGCATGCGGGTAACCGGCGCCGTGCTGGAGGTGGCGGAGAGCGTCTATCTCGGCAGCGGGGAGGAACC
Organism: Azospirillum oryzae; assembly: GCF_900177515.1. Taxonomy (GTDB): domain Bacteria; phylum Pseudomonadota; class Alphaproteobacteria; order Azospirillales; family Azospirillaceae; genus Azospirillum; species Azospirillum oryzae_A. The sequence goes on along the minus strand of NZ_FXAK01000007.1, from coordinate 2,693,881 downwards.
GCGCCGCAGCCGGCAGATCATGATGCAGGGACAATGCGGCCCCGAAGGGCTGACGGTGAAATGGGCCTTGCGCCGCGAGCGCAAGGCGGCGTAAATCGCGCCCATCCGCGGTGGCCGGGCCTATTCCGTTCGGAAGAGGCGTGGAAACACGGATGAACACGGGATTTGGGGCACGGACGACCACGGGACTCGTCTCGCCGTGCTTATCCAAGTCCGTCCGGGCCGGCATCGCCGGGGGGCGGGCAGGGATAAGCACAGCCGAGCGGCATTTCCGTGGCCGTCCGTGCTTTTCTTCTTCCGTGCTTGTCCGGGTCTCCCCGGTTGCCTGCGGCCTCGATCCAACACCCGCAGCGATCAGGATGACGCCATGAGCCCGCCCAAAGCCAACCACGCCCCCGCCCCCGACAAGGTCCGCATCACCCGCGCCCTGATCTCCGTGTCCGACAAGGCCGGTCTGGTGGAACTGGGCAAGGCGCTCGCCGCCCGCGGCGTCGAGATCCTGTCGACCGGCGGCTCGGCCCAGCGTCTGGCCGAGGCCGGCGTGCCGGTGAAGGAGGTCTCCGACCACACCGGCTTCCCGGAGATCATGGACGGCCGCGTCAAGACGCTGCACCCGCGCGTCCATGGCGGCATCCTGGCCCGCCGCGACATCCACGCCGACGCGATGGCGCAGCACGACATCCCCGGCATCGATCTGGTGGTGGTCAACCTCTACCCGTTCGAGGCGACGGTCGCCAAGGGCGCGGCCTATGACGACTGCGTCGAGAACATCGACATCGGCGGGCCGGCGATGATCCGCGCCGCCGCCAAGAACCACGACTTCGTCGCCATCGTCACCGAGCCGTCCGATTACGAGGCGGTGATGGACGAGCTGGCGACCCATGACGGCTGCGTCACGCTGGCCCTGCGCCGCAAGCTGGCGCAGCGCGCCTATGCCCGCACCGCCGCCTACGACGCCGCCATCTCCACCTGGCTGGCCGGCCAGTTGGGCGAAACCTTCCCGCCGCGCACCACCCTGTCGGGATCGCTGGCCCAAACCCTGCGCTATGGCGAGAACCCGCACCAGCAGGCGGCCTTCTACGTCACCGGCGAGAAGCGTCCCGGCGTCGCCACCGCCGTCCAGCTGCAGGGCAAGGAGCTGTCCTACAACAACCTGAACGACACCGACGCCGCTTTCGAGCTGGTGGCGGAGTTCGAGCAGCCGGCCGTCGCCATCATCAAGCACGCCAACCCCTGCGGCGTGGCGCAGGGTGCGAACCTGCTGGAGGCCTACAAGTCGGCCCTGCTGTGCGATCCGGTCAGTGCCTTCGGCGGCATCATCGCCGTCAACCGCAGCCTGGACGCCGAGACGGCCGAGGAGATCTCCAAGCTGTTCGCCGAGGTGGTGATCGCTCCGGATGCCGACGAGGCCGCCCGCGCGCTGCTGGCGACCAAGAAGAACCTGCGCGTGCTTCTGACCAAGGATGTGCCGAACCCGGCCGAGCCCGGCATGATGATCAAGCAGCTGTCCGGCGGCTTCCTGCTGCAGAACCGCGACAGCGGCCGCGTCAACCCGGCCGAGCTGAAGGTCGTCACCAAGCGCGCGCCGACCGAGCAGGAACTGGCCGACCTGCTGTTCGCCTTCCGCGTCGCCAAGCACGTCAAGTCGAACGCGATCGTCTATGCCAAGAACGGCGCCACGGTCGGTGTCGGCGCCGGCCAGATGAGCCGCGTCGACTCGGCCCGCATCGCCGCCATCAAGTCGGCCGAAGCCGCCAAGGCCGCCGGCCTGTCGGAGCCGCTGACCAAGGGCTCGGTCGTCGCGTCGGACGCCTTCTTCCCCTTCGCCGACGGCCTGCTGGCCGCTGCCGAGGCGGGCGTCACGGCCGTGATTCAGCCGGGCGGTTCGATCCGCGACGCCGACGTGATCGCCGCCGCGGACGAAAAGGGTTTGGCGATGGTGCTGACCGGAATGCGGCACTTCCGGCATTGATGGTGTGAAGGGGTGGGGGCGCTTGGTTGTTGCCCCCTCCCTAACCCTCCCCCGCTTCGCGGGAGAGGGAACTCCGCCGCCCTTGCACTAAACTCACGTTCTCCCGCGATAGCGAGGGAGGGTCGGGGGTGGGGGCAGCCGGTGCGAAACCCTCACGCCTCCGCCAGCAGGTCGTCTGAATCCTCGACCCGCTTCAGCATCGACTGCCGCAGTTTCAGCAGCGCCCGATGCTCCAGCTGGCGCACGCGCTCCTTGCTGACGCCCAGTTCGCGGCCCAACTCCTCCAGCGTGGCGCCTTCCTCGCGCAGGCGGCGTTCGCGGATGATGGTGCGTTCGCGCGGGCTCAGTTCGCCCAAAGCGTCCGCCAGCCATTGCGACCGGGTGTTGGCGTCGCGCATGCCGATCACCACGTCCTCGGGCGAGGGGCGCTGGTCGGCCAGGAAATCCTGCCAGTCGTCGTCGGAGCCGTCGGCCACCGGCGTGTTCAGCGACTGGTCGGATCCGGACAGGCGCATCTCCATCGCCTCGACCTCCGACACCTCGACCTGCAGTTCGCCGGCGATCCACTCGCGGCCTTCCTTGGTCAGGGGGGCGCCGCTGCCGTTCTGGGTGGCGCTGTCGATCTTGGCGCGCAGTCGGCGCAGGTTGAAGAACAGGGATTTCTGCGCGGCGGTGGTGCCGGTCCGCACGATCGACCAGTTGCGCAGGATGTAGTCCTGCATGGCCGAGCGGATCCACCAGGCGGCGTAGGTGGAGAAACGCACCTCGCGGTCGGGTTCGAAACGGCTGGCCGCCTGCATCAGGCCGACATTGCCTTCCTGGACGAGGTCGCCCATCGGCAGGCCGTAATTGCGGAAGCGCGATGCGGTGGCCACCACCAGACGGGTATAGGCCCGGACCAGCTGATGCAGCGCCCGTTCGTCATGGCCTTCGCGCCATTTTCGGGCGAGGTCGAATTCATGGTCGCGCGACAGCAACGGTTCGCGCATGGATGCCTTGATGAAGCTCAGATTAGCACGCTGAGTCTCCGGATCGTCGATGTATGCCATCCGTCCCTTCCTTCCCGTCTGGGCGGCATCGTGTTCCTTCGCATATCCCCGTACTATCGGGTCTTCGCCGCTTTGCCGCCTGCCCCCGGTCGATGCCGTCGGGTTAGACAACAAGCATGAGCGCGCCCTGTTGCGGAATCATACGCAGGTGTAGGGGGGGCGGATCACAAGGTACGGAGGATTTTTGCCGGCGGCCCATGGGATGGCTGCCGGAAGGATAGCCGGACCTATACGGGGGAAGGGGGCGGACGGGATTAAAGGTCAGGCTGGACCTAAGGATGGATCACGCTTGGAAAAGATCCAGCATCTCGCCGAAAGAATCGAAACAGGCGCAAACGAGGTGGCCACCTCGGCCGCAGCCGCCGTCCAGCGTCACCGTCACCGGTCCGACATCCACGCCGGGGCTTTCCGGCGTCCAGCCGGGATCGTAGCCGCGCACCAGTCGATTGAAGCCGCCATAGGGCTGCTCCAGCCGGGCGAAGGCGGCGCTGCCCCACCAGAAGGCATCGCCCTGGCCAGTCAGCGGGCGCCGGGGATCGATGCCGGAGTTCACCAGCAGCAGGCTTCCGCCGCCCCGGCTGCTGCCGGTCCAGCCTTCGCCGCCGGCGGTCCCATCCGGTGCCCCGTCATTCGCGGTCCCCTCATTCGCGGGCCCGCCGGTGTAGGCGGCGCGGCGCAGGGCGTTGAACAGCTGCTCGTGCCCCGGCCGCGCGGCCACCGCCTGCCGAAGCTCGCGCGTCCAGCGGCCCAGCATCACCGCCCCGCCGCGCGCCCCCGCCATCCCGGCGTCCAGGTTGCCGCCATAGGCGGCCAGCGTCGGCGCCACGCCCTGGCGCAGCATCCAGTCCAGCACGGTGCGGGGATCGGGAGCGAAATGGAGTTGCAGCAACTTCTGCCACATCTCCTCCTGCTGGCCGCGCAGATAGACGATGTCCGACGCGATCATGCCCGGCATCGCCAGCAGGGCGATGCGGAAGGCCAGCAGCCGGTCGATGGTCTCCACCACCCGGTCGCCGAACCCGATCATGTTGCCGAGATAGACCAGCCGGTCGCCGGGGCGGAATCGCTGGCCGATGGCGTTATGGATCAAGTCCAGCCGGTCGGGCTGCGCATGGATGGCGCCGATGGCCCAGACGCGGCGCGGCCGGCCGAGCGAGGCGAAACGGCTGCCGTCCTCGACGGCGCCGACAATGCTCGCGGCATGGCGGCTGGCCTGACGATTGGGAAGAGCAAGGCGCGGCGGCAGACCCAAACTGGATTCCCTTCGACGTCGTTCGCGAAGTCGTTCCGGCGGCGTCTGCCGGAAGGCGGCGGGAGTTTAGGCGTGTCATGCCACGGAAACAAAGGCGAAAAACGAGACGGGCGCGCGGCGTGACGTAGCAGCCGCGCGCCCGTTCGTGTCACAAACGGCTATGTGGAGGCCGGCAACCGGGACCAGGACTCAGGCGGCCTTGGACAGCACCGATTCCAGACGCTCCGTCGCCTTGGTCTCGTCGATCTTCTCGACGGCGGCCAGTTCGCGGGCCAGACGCTCCAGGGCGGCCTGATAGATCTGGCGCTCGCTGTAGGACTGGTCGGACTGGTCGGCACCGCGATACAGGTCGCGCACCACCTCGGCGATGGACACCGGATCGCCGGAGTTGATCTTGGCCTCATACTCCTGGGCGCGGCGGCTCCACATCGTGCGGCGGACGCGCGACCGGCCCTGCAGCGTCTCCAGCGCGACCTTGATGCGGTCCTTGGAGGACAGGCGGCGCAGGCCGGCGTTGCGGGCCTTGGTAACCGGAACCTTGAGCGTCATGCGCTCTTTCTCGAACGTGATCGCGTAGAGTTGAACCTCGAGTCCGGCAATGCTGTGGGTCTCGATCCCTTCGACCCGACCGACGCCATGAGCCGGATAAACGACGAAGTCACCGGCTTCGAAGTCAAGCTTGTTCGACATGTGGATTGGCTCTCACTTCTCGCGATCACGCCATTTTGCCGCCCCGGTGGAAGGGACGAAAAAGGACCCCGGACAGTTGTGGCGCCGTGGGGATGGGACCCATCCACGACGATCACAAAAGCCACAGGTCCTGGAACGTAGGGAAAACCGGCAATGGCGCGGAGGCCGGCTCCGGTCGCGCATTATAGCGATGTTACGCCCGAGTTACAAAGGGAACGCGCAATCTACCGGGCGGAAATCGTCCATCGCCCGGCCATGGCCGCCCCGTCGATTTTGCATAGCAACATCGGCGGGCACAATTGGTTGATGCAGCCCGACTCGGAATAGCCGGGCCGCATCCGCTGGTCCGGCCTCAGCCGCCCGCCTTCGGAGAGAAGTACTTCTCGAACTTGCCGTCGACTCCCTTGAACTCGTCGGCGTCGGGCGGCGCGTCCTTCTTGCGGGTGATGTTCGGCCACTGGCCGGAATAGTCGCGGTTCATCTCCAGCCACTTGGTCGCGCGGTCGTCGGTATCGGGGACGATCGCCTCGGCCGGGCATTCCGGCTCGCACACGCCGCAGTCGATGCATTCGTCCGGGTGGATGACCAGCATGTTCTCACCCTCGTAGAAGCAATCCACGGGGCAGACTTCGACGCAGTCGGTGTACTTGCACTTGATGCAGCCGTCGGTGACGACGTAGGGCATGATCTCTTCTCCGCTGTTCCGGCCGGCGGCGCCGGCGGGACTGGGCACGCGCATGGCACCGGGCCGGATGGCCAACCCGCGCCTGCCTAGCATGCCGCGGACGAGCCGTTCAACCCTGCGCGTGATGTGGGCGACCCTGTCGCACCCGTGGCGGCCTTTTTCTAAGCGGCAACGGAAGCGGTGTCGGTGGAAAAGGCTTCGAGAAAGGCGCGCAGGCTCGCGGTCTCGATGGCGTCGGCGCGGCGCACGAACTGCGTCGGCATGCGGCCCAGCGCTTGCGGGAGCGGCCGGGCGACCAGCAGCTCGCGCCAGGGATCGCGCTCCACCACCGACCGCGGGATGACCGTCACCCCCATGCCGGCGCCGACGCAGCCCAGGATGGCGTCCAGCGCCCCGAACTCCATGACGCGGAAGGGCACGCGCCCGGCCTCGCGCATCGCCATCTCCGCCCGGCCGCGATAGGCGCAGGCCCGGCCGAAGGCGATCAGGGTGCGGCGGGCGGAGTCGGTGGTCAGCCCGGCGGCCGGTTCGGCCAGCACAAGCTCCTCGTCGAAGATGCGCCGGGCGATCAGGTCGGGGTGGGCCACCTCGCCGCCGACGAAGGCGCCGTCCAGCCGCCCGGCCAGCACGTCGCCCAGCAGGGTCTCGGTCGGGCCGGGGGTGATGGTCAGTTCCACGTCGGGATGGTCGCGGTGAAAGCGCGCCAGGATCGGCGGCAACCGCACCGCGGCGGTCGATTCCATGCTGCCCACCGCCAGCCGGCCGCCGCGCCCGGCCGCCTCCGCCACCGCGTCGCGGGCCTGGGCGACCAGCCGCAGCACCCGGTCGGCATAGCCGCTGAGCACCCGGCCGGCCGGCGTCGGCTCCATCCCGCGGCTGAGGCGCAGGAACAGGTCGACGCCCAAATCCTCCTCCAGCCGCTTGATCCGCGCGGTGACGTTGGACTGCACGCAGTTCAGCGCCTCCGCCGCCCGGCTGACGCTGCCGGTGTCGGCCACCGCCTTCACCACCCGCAAACCGGCCAGATCCATCGCGCTGCCTCCTTCGCCGTTCCGTGCATGGCACCCATCACTGAAAGTGGAGCTTATCATCAGAACAATTCATTGGAAATGAGGGCAGTGCCGCGGCCATGATGGAGGACAAATCAATCGGCCGGCCGAACAGTTCCCGATCAAAAGAGCCGGCTGAAAAACCGAGAGGGCGTGGATCATGGTTCGGGTGCTGGTTGGCGGCCTGATCGGGCTTGCCATCGCGATGGGGGTTGCGCGCTTTGCCTTCACCCCGATCCTGCCGGCGATGCAGGACGCCACCGGGCTGAGGGCCGACGGGGCGGGGCTGCTCGCCTCGCTCAACTATCTGGGATATTTCATCGGCGCGCTGGGGGCCGGGCTGGTGCCGCACGGCGCCACGCGCACCGCCGTTTTCCGGCTGTCGCTGCTGGTCAGCGTCGCCACCACCGCGGCGATGGGGCTCGATCTGGGGGACGCCGGGCAGGCGATGCCGGCCTGGCTGGTCCTGCGCTTCCTGTCGGGGGTGTCGAGCGCCGGCATCTTCATCCTGGGCATCGCCATGGTGCTGGACACGCTGACCCGCGGCGGCGGGGAGCGGCTGGCCGGCTGGCTCTACACCGGGATCGGGGTGGGCATCGCCTCCTCCGGCCTGTTCGTCGCGCTGTTCGGCGGGCGGCTGGGCTGGGACGGCGATTGGCTGGCGTTGGGGGCGATCTGCGCCGTGCTGGGGCTGATGCCCGGCCTTTGGGTGCGCGATCCGGCGCCGCAGCATCATGCCAGGGCCGCCAAGGCGGAGGGGGCTGCCCCGGCGCGGGCGGGCGGGCTGTCGGCGCCGCTGCTGCTGCTGACGCTCGCCTACTTCCTGGAGGGTGGCGGCTACATCGTGTCGGCCACCTTCCTGGTATCGATCCTGAAGACCGATCCCGGCACCGCCGCGGTGGGCGAAGCCGCCTGGATGGTGGTCGGCATCGGCGCGATGGGCGCCGGGGTGTTCTGGGCCGCAGTCGCCCGTCGCACCAACAGCTGGTGGTCGCTGATCCTGGCGCACCTGACGCAGACGGTGGCCATCCTGCTGCCGATGACCGGATCGCCCACCGCGTCCGTCGTCTCCGCCCTGCTGTTCGGCGGCACCTTCGTCGGCATCGTGTCGCAGGCCTTCGCGCTGGGGCGGCAGCTTTCGGGGGGCGCGTCGGCGCGGGTGGTCGGGGCGCTGACCGCGGCCTATGGGCTGGGGCAGATCATCGGGCCGTTGCCGGCCGGGCTGGTGGTGACGCGCACCGGCAGCTTCAACGCCGCGCTGCTGGGGGCCGCCGCCGCGGTGGTGCTGGGCACGCTGTTGCTGGTGCTGGGCATGGTGATTGCCGGGCGGCAGTCACCGGCGGGGTCGGCCTACGCCTCGCCAAAAGCTTCGTAAGTATTCGAAAGGTGAACCTGCGACAATCGGCGCCGCTTCTGCTGCGATGCCGTTGTTCTCCCCGATCGTCCGCTTTGGCTACAGTCTGGTCCACAACAACCAGATCATCGGGGGAGTCATGAAACGCAAGCTGGTTCCGGACGTCGTGAAGTCGCAGGAACTGATCCTGGTGCCGGAGGACACCTCCGTCGCCACCGTGTCGAAGATGATGGCGGACAAGAACATCGGCGCGGTGCTGGTGGTCGATCACGGCGCCCTGATCGGCATCGTCACCGAGCGCGACCTGAACAACAAGGTGCTGTCCAAGGACCTCGACCCGTCGGCGGTGGAGGTGGGGACGGTGATGACCCGCAACCCCGACAGCCTGCCGCCCGACGCCGACGCGGTCGACGCGCTGAAGCTGATGCACGACAAGCATTACCGCCACCTGCCGATCACCCAGGGCAAGCGCGCGGTCGGCATCGTGTCGATCCGCGACCTGTTCAAGGTCGCCTACGAGCACATGATGGCCGAACGCGCCGAGGCGTGAGGAAGAAGGGGGGCGCCGGGACGGGCGTCCCCCACCTTGCCGTCAGTGCCCTGGGCTCTGCTTGCGCCGGGCCATCAGGTTCAGCGCCTCCACCAGGGCGGAGAAGGCGATGGCGAAGTACAGGTAGCCCTTGGGGATGTGGAAGCCCAGGCCGTCCGCCACCAGCGCCACGCCGACCAGCAGCAGGAAGGACAGCGCCAGCATCTTCACCGTGGTGTGACGGTTGACGAAGTCGCCGACCGGGCCGGAGGCGAACAGCATCACCGCCATGGCGATGACGACGGCGGCGATCATCACCGGCAGGTGATCGGACATGCCGACGGCGGTGATGACGCTGTCGAGCGAGAAGACGATGTCCAGGAACATGATCTGGACGACCACCGAGGTGAAGGTGGCGTGCTTGGGCGCCGACCCGGTCTCCTCATGGCCTTCGACGGTGTGGTGGATCTCCAGCGTGCCCTTGGCCAGCAGGAACAGGCCGCCCAGGATCAGGATCAGGTCGCGGCCCGACACCTCCCAGCCGGCGACGGTGAACAGCGGCTGGGTCAGCTGCGCCACCCAGGCGATGGAGGCCAGCAGCGCCAAGCGGGTCAGCAGCGCCAGCGCCAGGCCGACGCGGCGTGCGCTGTGCTGCCGTTCGGGCGGCAGCTTCGACGCCATGATCGAGATGAAGATGATGTTGTCGATGCCCAGCACGATCTCCAACGCGGTCAACGTCAGAAGGCTGGCCCAGACATTCGGGTCGGCGAGAAGGTCGAGCATGAAGGGGCGGCGCTCCGGCGGTCAAATGGGTGCAGTCGACAGGCTGCACGCCGGCACCGCAGGGCACCAGCGTGACCGCGACCACATGAGGTCGGCCGCGGTCCGCTGCAAGAGGGGCCGGTTCCATTTTTCCGCCATTCCTCCCCCGTCCTGCCGCCGTCTTGCCGCCGATCCGGGGGGCGGTGCGTTTCACCTCCAGGAGGCTGCGGTCCGCCGTCCGCCCGCTGCGGCGGGGAGGCGGCCGAAGGGGGCCGGCTCCACCTCGTGCCGCTCGACGGTCTGCCGGGTGGCCGTCCTGTCGCGGCTCATCCGATCACTCCAGGCGCGCCGACGGATCGCCATCTGAAGCCGGCAATCCTGGGAGCAATAGAAGGGCGCCGGACCGCGGGCGGACATGCGGACGAAGGGCCTGCCGCAGCAGGCGCAGTAAAGCGTGGTCATGGTCGTTTCCTCCGGAACGGGCGGCCGTTTGCCGGCCTGCCCAGAGCCTTGCGGGTGATCGCCCTTCGGCTCTGCTTGATGCTGTTGGGTGAATTGTGTCGGCTGCCCGCGGGCATCGCCAGCGATCAAAAGACATAAGCCCGACTGGCTTCAAGTATTCGGCGTCGAAAACCGGAGCGGCAGCAGCAGCTTAGATGCACATGCGCGTCAATTCGCCGCGATGCTCTGCCGATCGTTGGCACGCACATTTTTTTCGACATCCGCATCTTTCAACGGAAGCCTGACGGTGCCATTTGTTCCTTTCGACCAACAGCCCGGAAAGACGAGACGCGATGACGCTTGGACGCCTCGCCACCTTCCTGAAAACCGAAAGCGCCAGCGGCGTGGTCCTGATGATTGCGGCGGTGCTCGCCCTGTTGTGGGCGAACTCGCCGGCGGCCCCGCTGTACGACACGATCCTGGCGACGAAGCTGGCGGTGACGGCGGGCGGCGTCGGTCTGGACAAGCCGCTGATCCTGTGGATCAACGACGGGCTGATGGCGATCTTCTTCCTGCTGGTCGGGCTGGAGATCAAGCGCGAGGTGCTGGAGGGCGAATTGTCCAGCCCGGCCAAGGCGATGCTGCCGGGCATCGCGGCTGTGGGCGGCATGGCGGTGCCGGCGCTGGTCTATTGCCTGTTCGCCCAGGCCGAACCGGGCGCCCTGCAGGGCTGGGCGATCCCGGCGGCGACCGACATCGCCTTCGCCCTCGGCGTGCTGGCCCTGCTGGGCAACCGCGTGCCGGCCAGCCTGCGCGTCTTCCTGCTGGCGCTGGCGATCATGGACGATCTGGGCGCCATCGTGATCATCGCCGTCTTCTACAGCCACGGGCTGGTGCCGATGGCGCTGGGGCTGGCGGCGGCATCGGCGGTCGGGCTGTGGCTGCTGAACCGGGCCGGGGTGCGCTCGCTGGCGCCCTATCTGCTGCTGGGGCTGGTGCTGTGGGTGTGCGTGCTGAAATCGGGCATCCACGCCACGCTGGCCGGCGTCGTCCTGGCCTTTGCCATTCCGCTGCGGGTCAAGGATGCCGACGGCAAGCGGGCGGAGGATGCGCCGCTCTATTGCCTGGAGCATGCGCTGCATCCCTGGGTCGCCTTCCTCATCATGCCGGTCTTCGCGCTGGCCAATGCCGGTGTGCCGCTGGACGGCATCACCCCCGCCAGCCTGCTGGAACCGGTGCCGCTGGGCATCGCGCTCGGCCTGTTCGTGGGCAAGCAGGTGGGCGTGTTCCTGGCCGTGTGGATCGCCGTGCATATCGGCGTGGTCGAGCGGCCGGCACGGGCCAACTGGGGCCAGATCTACGGCGTCGCCGTGCTGACCGGCATCGGCTTCACCATGAGCCTGTTCATCGGCACGCTGGCCTTCGCCGACCCGCAGCATGCGGTGGCGGTGCGGCTGGGCGTGCTGACCGGCTCGCTCGCCTCGGCGCTGGCCGGTTATGCGCTGCTTTATGCCGCCGGCACCAGGCGGGAGCGGGCGGCGGCCCGGGCGACCTGATGCCGATCGGCAAAGGTTATCGTCAAAGATAGTTGTTGATGGTATCTGTTGGGTGCGCGAACTTTGTTCCGGAGCGGCGGAACCCGTTGGCCTGCTGGCCGGTTCTTCCTTTGTGGGGAGTCGCGCGGCAGGCGCGGGACCGACAGATCGGGGGGACTTGCGATGATCGACGCCATCCGCACACGCCGGCGCACCGTTGCCGAAGATCCCGCTCCGGGCGGGGCCGGCAGCTCGGTCTCCATCGATTTCCAGCGGCTGGAGCGGCTGCGCCGCCTGTCCCGCCTGATGGACAGCCGCTGGCGTATCCCCTTCACCCGCATCCCGGTCGGGCTGGACGGCATCGCCAGCCTGGTGCCGGTGGCGGGCGACACCGCGACCGCGCTGGTTTCCGCCTACATCATCATGGAAGCCGCCCGCTTCGACCTGCCCAAGACGCTGGTGGCCCGCATGGTCTTCAACGTCCTGCTGGACTGGGCCGGCGGGTCCGTCCCGGTGCTGGGCACGGTGTTCGACATCGCCTTCAAGGCCAACCGGGCCAACCTGAACCTGCTGCACGAGCATCTGGAACAGCGTCTGGCCGCTGCCGCGGCGAAGCGCTGAGGGGGGCGCCTCCGCGATCTTGACGTGGATCAAGGCAGGGGTGGGGGGACTGCGGCACTCTGTCGCTCATGAACGCCATCACCGCCCTGGCCGTAAAGCCGGCCCCCGCCCCGTCCCGTTCCCACGGTGTCGATCCCGCGCTGCTCGCCAAGTATGACGGGCTGCGGGTGCCGCGTTACACCAGCTACCCGACCGCGCCGCACTTCACGCCCGAGGTGAACGGCGACGTCTATGGCGGCTGGCTGGAGGCGATCGATCCCGCCCGCTCGGGTTCGCTCTACCTGCACATTCCCTTCTGTCAGAAGATGTGCTGGTACTGCGGCTGCCACACCAAGATCGTCGCGCGCTACGAGCCGATCGCCGAGTATCTCAGCCATCTGCGGCGCGAGATCGCCATGGTGGCCGAACGCGTTCCCGGCCGGCTGGCGGTGCGCCACATCCATTTCGGCGGCGGCACCCCGACCATGATGGCGCCGGACGATTTCGAGGCGATCATCGCGCTGCTGCGCACCCGCTTCGATGTCGTCGCCGATGCCGAACTGGCGGTGGAGATCGACCCCCGCACCCTGACTGCGGAAATGGCGGCGGCGCTGGGCCGCGCCGGCGTCAACCGCGCCTCGCTGGGCGTGCAGGATTTCGACGAGACGGTGCAGCAGGCGATCAACCGCGTCCAGCCGCGCGCCGTCACCGAACAGGCGCTGGCCTGGCTGAATGAGGCCGGGATCACCAGCGTCAACCTCGACCTGATGTACGGCCTGCCGCACCAGTCGGTGGAGAGCGTCACCCGCTCCGCCCTGATCGCGCTGGAGATGGCGCCCGACCGGCTGTCGGTCTTCGGCTACGCCCATGTGCCGTGGATGAAGACCCACCAGAAGAAGATCGACGAGTCGGTGCTGGCCGGTTCGCTCGGCCGCTGGGAACAGTTCGCCGCCATCGGCGACACGCTGGCCGCCGCCGGCTACAGCGCCATCGGCCTCGACCATTTCGCCCGCCCCGGCGACGAACTGGCGGTGCAGCAGGAGGAAGGGCGGCTGGGCCGCAACTTCCAGGGCTACACCACCGACGACGCCGAGGTGCTGCTGGGCTTCGGTTCCTCCTCCATCGGCGCGCTGCCTCAGGGCTATGTGCAGAACGCGGTGCCCTTCGACCATTACGCCACCGCCATCGAGGAAGGCCGCCTGCCCACCGGCAAGGGCATCGCGCTGACCACGGACGACAAGGTGCGGCGCGACCTGATCATGCGGCTGATGTGCGACCTGTCGGTCGATACCGCCGCCATCGCCCAGGCTCACGGCTTGCCTGAGTCGGCCTTCGACGCGGAACTGGAGGGCATGGCCGATCTGGTCGCCGACGGCGTCGCGGTGGTGGAGGGCCGGCGCGTCCATGTGCCGGAGAGCGCCCGCCCCCTGATGCGCATCGTCGCCGCCCGCTTCGACACCCACCTGTCCAAGGGCGCCGGGCGGCATAGCCGGGCGGTCTGAGGGGCGGGCGGTCTGAGGGCCGTTCTAAAAAAGAAAAGGCGGCCGGCGCCACCCGCCGACCGCCCTTTCCCGTGCCGCGCATCCGAACCCACAAGGCTACGCGGCAACCTCGTTGATGCCCTGCATCAATGTCCGCAGCATGTCGCCGCTCAGGCGGTTGGACGTCACGCCGCCCGCCTGCTGCTGCGTGCCGCCGCCATAGGCGGCCATCCGTTCCTGTTCCGACACATAGCCGTCCTTGTTGGTGTCCAGCGGGTCGTAGCTGGTCGTGCCGCCCGCCGACGCGGTGCCGCTGTCGGACGTGCTGTCGGAAGCGCTGGCCGTGTCGCTGTCGTTGGCGGGCGGCGGGGGAGGCGGCGGTGGGCGGTTGGCGTCGGCTTCCTTCAGCGCGCTGCTCAACTCGTCCTCGGAAATCGATCCGTCCTCGTCGCTGTCGAGGCTGCCGAACAGCGACGAGGCGTCGGTGGACGACTGGCCGGCGGAGGTGAGGGCCGAGGTCAGCTCGTCGGTGCTGATGCCGCCGCTGCTGTCGCTGTCCAGGCTGGAATAGAGGTTCTGCGCGAACTGCTGCTGCATCGCGCTCGCCTGCTCCTGCGCCGCCAGCAGGGCGCTGCCGCTGCCATGGTCGAACCGGCTGGAGAAGGAACTGAACTCCGTCGCGCTGAGCGAGCCGCTCTTGTCGCTGTCCAGGCTGCCGATCAGGCCGTCGACCGCCGAGGACAGCGTGTCACTGTCGGATGCGGCCGAGGTGCCGCCGAGCGCACCGAGAAGCTCGTCCTTGGACAGCGACGAATCGCTGTTGGCATCCGCCTTGGAAAAGAATTTCTGGAGCGTCGCCGCGCTGCTGGAACTGCCGAGGGAAGAGATCATGGCCGGATGCCCCCGCAAGGTGCCGTCGTGATGGTCGAGATACGCGGCGCGCGGCGGAACTCCTGCGCTGAAGCGGTGCGAAAAGATTGGATTTGCGCTAATTTTTTTTTGGGGGCGGGCAACGTGCCCCAAAAAGCGCATAGCGAGGTTGGGTGTGCTGCGGTGGCGAAGAGGGGGGCTCCTCCTGTATGGTCGCGCCGAAGGTCCATTGCTCCTGTCCGCCAACCCCTTTCGCCCTTCCTGCAAATCACCGATCCATAGCAAGGTGAGCGATGATCCGGCGTGTGCGTTCCCTTCCGCTGATGGTGGCCCTGGCCACGCTGATGGTTCCCGGCTGCATGCCGTACCAGCGGATTCCGAATCCGCCGACCGTGCGCACCGCGCCCGATACCGGGACCGGGCTGGAACCGATCTATGGGGAATGGCAGGTGGACAGGCCGACACCGCTGCGCGCCCAGCCGTCCGCCGGTGCGGGCGTCGTCGCCACGCTGGGAGCCGGGCAGGCGGTGACCACGCTGGGCCGGGTGCGCAACAGCGATTGGGTGGCGGTGAAAGCCGGCGGGTCCACCGCCTATGTCCGGCTGCATCTGCTCAGCCTGAAGAGCAACACGCCGCGCGGCAGCCGCGGCACCTCCACCACCCTGGCGAAGCCGACCGACAATGCCGGCCCGACCATCAAGGCCGCCCCGCGCAGCAAGATCGGCGTCACGCCCATCGCCAACTGACCTGAAGGGCCGGCGAGCCCTAGGGCAGTCGGTCACAGAACAAGACAGGAGTCGCAGACTCCCCCTCGACATGGCTCCATGGTAGAACATATCAGGAACATATGCCTGTCGAGCGGAGCCGAGTCATGCCTGTCCAGCCGTCCCCTTCGCCGTCCGCGGAGGCTGCGCCGCGCGATCGTGCCGGCGTGCTGGCCGACCTGCGCGCGCGCATCCGGCGGATCGAAGGGGCGGGCGGGGAGGGTGGGAGGACCCTGCCGTTCGGCATCGATGCGGTCGACGGCCATCTACCCGACGGCGGGCTGCCGCTGGGTTGCCTGCATGCGGTGGCGGCGCAGGATCCGGGGGCGGGCACCGGTTTCGCCGCGGCGCTGCTGGCCCGGCTGGCGACGCCGAGGACGCCGGCGCTGTGGATCCTGCGCGGGCGCGACCTGTATGCCCCAGGGCTGGCGGCCTATGGGCTGACGCCGGACCGGCTGGTGGCGGTGCGGGCGGTTCGGCCGGTCGATGCGCTGTGGGCGATGGAGGAGGCGTTGCGCTGCTCCACCCTGTCGGCGGTGCTGGGCGAATTGGAGGGGCTGGACCTCACCGCCAGCCGACGGCTGCAGCTCGCCGCCGAGTCGTCGGGGGTGACCGGCTTCCTGCTGGATGTGAGTGCCGGCGCCGTCGCGTCGGGTGGACGCAACCGGCTAGCGGCGGGCCGGCTGGTGGAGGGCCGGCGGGCGGAAGGGCTCAGCGCCGCGGTGACCCGCTGGCGACTGGATGCGGCACCCAGCCTGGATGGGGAGGAGGATGCGGTCCCGCGCCCGGCCGGAGGGCCGCCGGGGCTGGGAAAGCCGCGCTGGTCCGTCGCGCTGGACCGTTGCCGGGGCGGACGTCCGGGCCACTGGACCCTCTCCTGGGACGGGGAGGGCTGGCGCGACGCGGGGAAAGAGGATGGAAGCGGCCTTTGGCAGGCCGCGGGAGGCGACTCGGGGCTATGGCCGGCCCGGCATTCGAGGGGGCTGGACTCGATGGCCCTGGACTCGATGGCCCTGGACTCGATGTCCGACAACCGACAGGGTCGTTTGTCGGATCACCGCAGACCGGCTGTCGCGCGCTGAGCGCCGGATCAGTAGTTGGTGGCCCAGTCGGGTTCGCGGCGGGCGGGCTGCTCCGACCCGTCCGGCTCGGTCATCCAGCGCGGGTCATCCGCATCCAATGGCGCGTCCAGCGGGGCGTAGAGCGGCAGCTGGCGGGCGAATTCCGCGCTGTCGGCATCGCGGCGCTGCTTCAGCAGGCGGTCGGCAAGGTGGGCGGGCAGCATGGCAGGTCTCCTTCTGAGCGCCGGATGGCACCGTGGATCAGCCTGACTAAGGCCGGTCCTGGCCCACCCGTCGTCCTGTTTGCCTGGATAATAACTACGCAAGTTCCAGGCCAGCTGTTAAGCGCGTCACACGAGTTCCATGACACACGACGAAGTCTCTACAAACGGTTTATACGAAGCCACTTGAACCCACATGAACCGGTGTGACACGAGGGATTGTTGGGGGATCTGTCGTATGCGCCGTGGCGGCCCTCGCCCTTCGATCGGGCATCGCCGCCGTCCCGTGTGAGATGTGTTCCCTTCCGTGCCGTTCCAACCCATATTCGGGGCCAATCCTCTTCAAGGAATGCGTACCTCCCATGCACAGCGCCACCGCACCCGATTCTTGCCCGACTTGCCTAAAACCTAATCATCTGTGCATTTGCGAGGCAGTGCAGCCGATCGACAACGGCGTGTTCCTGCTGATCCTGCAGCACCCGCAGGAGAAGCGGGAAAATCTGGGCACCGCCCAGATCGCCCATCTGCAGTTCGCCAATTCGATGGTGAAGGTCGGGCTGAGCTGGCCGGGTCTGAAGCGCATCCTGGGGCGGGAGGTCGATCCCAAGCGCTGGGGCGTGCTGTATCTCGGCCCGGTGAAGGATGGCGGCGCTCCCCGGGCGGAGGTGGCGGTGGTCGACAGGAACGGCCAGCCGCTTCGCGACAGCGCTGAGATCCTGGAGGATCTGGAGGGCGTCATCGTCCTGGACGGCACCTGGAGCCAGGCCAAGACCCTGTGGTGGCGCAATGCCTGGCTGCTGAAATGCCGCCGCATCGTGCTGAACCCGCAGTTCCGCTCGCTCTACGGGCAGGCGCGCAAGGAGCCGCGGCGCGACAGCGTCTCCACCCTGGAGGCCGGCGCCTTCCTGCTGTCGCGGCTGGAGGGTGACCAGACCATCATGGACACCGCGCTGAAGCCCTTCTCGTTGCTGCTGAAGAAGCTGCGCACCCGCCGTCCGCGCCCCACGCCCACGACGCCGACGCCGCCGGCCGGCGAGGACGCCGGCCCGGCCGTTTCCGACGGCGTGGGGGACGACGAGGCCTGAGCGTTCCTTCCGCCGCTGCAACCAACCGGCGGCCTGAGCCGTTGATAACGGGTGAGAGGGCCGGCGCCGGCCGGCCGGATCGCCCGTTGCAATGGCGGAAGGAGAGGATTCGTGCGAGGCATTCTGCTGTGGCTGGTCGGCATTCCGATCCCCGTCATTCTCCTGCTCTACCTGTTCAACATTCTTTGACCCGACCGCCGGGTTGACGGCGCTGCCGCACCGGATGCCAAATGCGGGTCTCCAGCGCCCTGTTTTCCTTCCACCGCAATCGAACGAGAGAATGATGGCCAGCGATTTCGTGCCTTTCGGCCTGACCGTCTGCGGTCTCAGCGAACTTTGCAATTTCGGCGGCGGCAAGGTCAGCCACGTCCTGTCCATCCTCGACCCCGAGATGACGGAGCCGAGCGAGTTCGGCGATTACGGCGAGCATGAGCGGCTGGAACTGCGCTTCCACGATGTGATCGAACCGACCCGCGGCCAGATCGCGCCGGAACGGTCGGACGTGGAACGCATCCTGGCCTTCGGCCGCGACCTGCTGGCCGAGCCGGTGGACTGCCGCCATCTGCTGGTTCACTGCCACGCCGGCGTATCGCGGTCCACCGCGGCGCTGACCATGATCCTGGCCCAGGCGCGCCCCGACCTTCCGGCGGCCGACGCGGTGGGGACGGTGGTCGGCATCCGTGCTCAGACCTGGCCCAACCTGCGCATGATCGAGTTCGCCGACGACATCCTCGGCCGCAAGGGCGAGTTGATCGCCGCCGTCCGCCAGCGTCACCGCACGCTGGGCAAGCAGCGTCCGGAACTGGTCCAGTTCATGATCGACAATGGCCGCATCCGCGAGGTCGAGGACCTGATCGACTGAGGGGCGCGGCAGCCCGTTCCTCTCGGCCCGCCCCCTCGGCCTTTCCCTCAGTAGCCTGCCGACTGCTGGCTGCCGAAGACGCCCTTCGCCCAGGCGCCGATGCGGTGGCGCCACTGTTCGTGCCAGATATAGACGCTGCCCTTGACCCAGTTCATCTGGATCGCGCGACGCTGGCCTTCGAAGGGATAGTGTCCGTGCCAGGAGGTGTCGCTGCGGCGGAAGCACATCAGGGTGCCTTCCTCCGGCGGGACCTCGGCGGCGTAATCCTCCAGGTTCTGGGAGCGCAGGATGCGCAGGCGACCGCCGGTCGCCTCCCAGGGCGGGTTCATGTAGATCAGCACGGTGATGACCTTGCTGGCCGAATCCGGATGGATCTTGCCGTCGGTCGGCCGGCACATGCCGCGCGCCGTGAACATGGTCGGGTATTTCGACAGATCCAGATCGAACTTGTCGGAGAAGGCCTTGCAGACCTCCGGCCCCTTCAGTTCGGCGATCAGGCGGTCGAAGCTCGGCCCCTGGGGGAAGACGCCCAGCGGGATCGAACCGGGCTTGTCGACCTTGGGGTAGTCGCGGTGCAGCTCTTCAAGAAACTCCCGCTTCACGAAACCCGGGACGCACAGGAAATCATAGGGGTCGTGCTGCAGGGGGGTGGAGCGGAATTTGTCCAGATCAAGCATGGACATGGCTGCGGAACTCCCAAAGAGCGTGCCGACGATGGCTTTGCCCCCCAAAACCGGCGTCACTTAATCACGACGGAAGTTTTATGCAACAGGTTTGTCGGGGAAGCACAATTCTTGCCGTGCCCGCCATTCGGGGCCGACATAGTTGACGATGATCGATTTGCGCACGCCGTCGATCGGACGTTTCTCGAAGCCATGCCAAGTATTGCTTCCGGGGATGAAGATCAGCCCTTCGTTGAAGGCGTAGGGCGCGCGGGCGACGACCGTCCGGCTCTCGTCCAGCACGTCGGTGCCCCAGTGCGAGCAGTTCGGCCCCTTCGAGAGATAGATCAGCATCGTGTATTTCTTGACGCCGATGTCGGTGTGCGGCTCCAGCCAGAAGCCGTCGGTGTCCTGGCAATATTCGATGCGCAGGCTGGTGCCGGTCAGGTCGACGTTGCAGGTCTTCTGGATGGCGTCCACCACCGGGCGGCTCTGGAAGGCCTGGGCCACCGTTTCGCACACCGCGTACTTCGCGCGGTTCTCCTCACCGAAATAGGTGCGCGACGCGTTGTTGGTCTCGCGCTTGCCGTAGGTGTCGGACACCGGGGGCGGACCCCAGGGCAGGTCGGCGATGGCGTCGGCGGACTCCTCCGGCAGCGCCTCGGCCAGCAGCCAGTGATTGTAGGGCCGGTCGAACAGCCGGCTGTTTTCCAGGCAGCGCAGGAAGGAGGCGGAAACGGCGTCGGGGGTGGTCATGGCGGCGAAGTTCCGGATGGAAGGACGGCCCCGGACCGTGCTTTTCGGAGACGGCCGGTTCGCCAGCGCTTATGGCATGGCCCACGGCGGAACTCCGCACCCAAACCGGTCCTACCAGCGGGGTGCGCGCATTGGTCGCGCCGCACCCCGCCGGCGCCATCACGACAGGCCGAAGCGCTTCCGGTGCAGTGGCAGGCGGCGGCGCACCTCGTCGGCCACCACCTCCGTCTCGTTCAGCGGCGGGTAGCTCCACTGGTCCAGCGAGCCGTCGAAGGGCCGCGTGATGCCGTCCTGGTACAGCCCGTCATGGAAGGCGCGGAACTTGGGCGACCCGCCCTCCAGCTCGATCACATAGACCGGCTTGCCGGTGGAGCAGGCCTCCGACGTCATCGACACGCTGTCGCAGGTCACCACCACCGCGTCCGCCAGACCGAGATAGGCGAAATAGGGGTTCTCACCGGTGCCGTCCCACACCTCCGCCGATAGGCCGGACAGGCGGGCGCGCAGGATCGCCTCGTTGTCGGCGCCGGTGCGGCGCGACGGGGTGACCATCAGCCCGGCGCCGTGGCTGCGCGTCAGGTTGGCCAGCCGTTCGGCCACGTCGCCCATGATGGTGGGCGTCAGGCGGTAGACGCCGTTGTTGCCGCCGATCAGCACGGCGATGCGCGGGTGCGGCAGATGGGCCAGGCGGGGGGCGAAGCGCTCGGCCGCGTCGGCCAGGATGCCGGGCGTCACCCGGTGCAGGGCACCGCGGGTCACCAGCACATTGTCGCCGCGCAGCTTGTCGTGGCGCGGCACGACCACCAGATCGAACTGGCGCGGGTTCATCACCGGATCCTGGATCTGGACGGTGAAGGTCCGGCCGCCCGACTGGCGGCGCACAGCCAGCGAGACGGCGATGGACTGCCGCCCGGTGCCGATCAGCAGGTCGGGCCAGGGCGGTTCCACCGGATCGCCCTTCGGGCCGGCGGCGAAACGGTTGCCGATGCGCCAGTAGGGGGTCAGCTGGCGCCAGGGCGTGCGCAGGTGGACGCGCTTGACGACCGGCGTCAGGCCAAGCGACTCCGCCAAGCCGATGCACTGGTTTTCCATGCCGGCCTTGCCGTCCGACACCACCCAACAGGTCAAAGGTTGCATGAGAACTCGGATCGTTGAGGCTGCGAAGGGGATTGCGGCGAAAAGACCGTTATCCGGGTTGCTCGCCCTTGCGGGGGTTTCCGTCTTGGCGTAGACACCATGCCCGTGTAATATCCTTTCTCCAAATCATCCCCGGAGCGACCGAGTAAACCATGCGGCGGGTCAAACTCGACCGAATTGACCGTCGGATTCTGCGCGATCTGCAGAACGACGGCCGGATGACCAACGTGGAGCTTGCCCGACGTGCAGGCATCTCCGCTCCGCCCTGCCTGCGCCGCGTCCGCGCGCTGGAGGAGGCGGGATTCATCCGTGGCTACCACGCCGACGTCAACCCCGATGCATTGGGGTTCGGCGTCACGGTGTTCGCCCAGGTCGGCCTCAGCAGCCAGGCCGAAGCGGACCTAAAGAAATTCGAGGAGCTCGTCAACAGCTGGCCGCTGGTGCGTGAGTGCAACATGCTGGCCGGCGAATATGATTTCATCCTGAAGATCGTGGCGGAGGACTGGGACGACTACCAGCGCTTCTTGACGACCAAGCTGACGGCGGCCCCCAACGTCGCCCATGTGAAGTCGGCCCTGTCGATCCGCACCAGCAAGCACACCCCCGGCGTTCCCATCGACGTCGATTCGCCCGACATCCCGGAAGGGACCGAGGACGACGAGGACGAGGATTTCGTCGAGGACGAGGCCGAGACGCCCGCCCGCGCCACCCGGCGCTGAGCGGGCTCGGGGTTCTCTTTACAGGGAAGATGCGGCGAGCGCCTGGAGCAGGCCCGCCGCCGCTCCCCCCAGCACCACCCAGTGGATCGCCATGTTGCGGCGGGTCAGCGCATAGAGCGCGCCCAGCATGATCGCCCAGGTCCAGATCATGTGCCCGGCCGTCTGGCCGTCCGGCAGCAGCACAGCCACCCCCAGATAGACGCCCAGGTTCAGGATCACCCCCACCACCGCCGCGGCGATGGCGGCCAGCGCCCCCGTGGCCAGACGGTTATGGATCAGCCGCTCCACATATGGCGCGCCGGCGAAGATGAACAGGAAGCAGGGCAGGAAGGTGACGTAGGTCGTCAGCGCCGCCCCCAGAATCCCCGCCAGTGCCGGCGACAGCGCGCCCGGCCGGTTCCAGCCGGCGAAGAAGCCGACATATTGCGTCACCAGGATCAGCGGTCCCGGAGTCGTCTCGGCCAACGCCAGGCCGTCGACCATCTCGCGCGGGCTGAGCCAGCCATAGGCGTCCACCGCCTGCCCGGCGATGTAGGGCAGCACGGCATAGGCGCCGCCGAAGGTGACGAAGGCCGCCTTGGTGAACAGCGCCGCGATGCCGCGCCAGGGATCGGCACCGAAGGCCAGCAGGACCGCCCCGACCGGAACCAGCCACAGCAGCACGAACAGGCCCGCAAGGGCCGCCAGCCGGCCGCGTCCCGGCGCTGGCTCCACCGGGCCGGCATCGCCGTCGGCCAGCGGATGCGGGTGGGCGAACCAATGGCGGCCCATGCGCGCCGCCACGCCGCCGACCACCGCCGCCCCGCCGATGACCAGCGGGAAGGGCAGGTGCAGCGCGAACAGCGCCAGGAAGGCGGCACCGGCCATGGCGACGGCCGCCGGTCCCTTCAGCGTGCGGCGGCCCATCCGCCAGACCGCGGCGGCGATGATCGCCACCACCGCCGGCTTGATGCCGTCGAACAGCGCGGCGACCGGTCCGGTGTCGCCATGGGCGGCGGCGATCCAGGACAGGGCGAGCAGCACCAGGGCACCCGGCAGCACGAACAGCCCGCCCGCCACCAACCCGCCGCGCACCCCGTGCAACCGCCAGCCGATGTAGGTGGCGAGTTGCTGCGCCTCCGGCCCCGGCAGCAGCATGCAAAAGTTCAGCGCGTGCAGGAACCGGGTCTGGTCGATCCAGCGGCGGCGGTCGACCAGCTCGCTCTGCATCATCGCGATCTGCCCTGCCGGCCCGCCGAAGCTGGTCAGCCCCAGCCGCAGCCAGTAGAGGCAGAAGGCGCCGAAGGGCGGGGTGGGGGGAGTGGATTCGGTCATGGTGCCGCACCCTAGCGCAAACGTCGCCGCAAGGCAGCCAGCCCGGAGACAATTGCGGGGCGCCCATGGTCTTCCGCAGCGCGGAGGATTAATATTGCAACCGCGAGCGCCGCCGTCGTGGCAGGCGCCGGACGTCGGGGACGTTGCAGAATGAAGGCTTCCGCCCGCGGTCGTGCGGCTGTGTTTGGTGCTGCGCTGTGTGCCGGTGTCGGGTTGACGGCTCTTGGGCAATTGGCGCTGGCGGGGCCGGCGCAGGCCGCCGTCGGCGTCCATGCCGAGGAGATCGTGCGCTTTCCCTCCGCCGACGGGGATCTGACCGGCGGAGCGCCGACGATGCTGAGCGGTCGTCTGCTGCGCCCGGCCGGCAACGGCCCGCATCCGGCGGTGGTCATGCTGCATGGCTGCGGTGGCCTCTATGCCCGCAACGGCCGGGTGTCGCCGCGCCATGTCTGGTGGGCCACCCACCTGCAGCGGCAGGGCTTCGAAGTGCTGATGGTCGACAGCTTCGGCCCGCGCGACGTGGAGGAGGTCTGCTCCACGGCGCTGAAGGACCGCACCGTCCGCGCCACGGTGGAGCGCAAGCGCGACGCCTGGGCGGCGCTGGCCTTCCTGCGCAAGCGGCCGGAGGTCGATCATGAGCGCATCGGCCTGATCGGTTGGTCGCAGGGGGCGAGCAGCGTGCTGGCCGCCTATGGGGCGGGCGAGGATGGGCCCGCCGGGACGGAGGACGGTGGCTTCCGCGCCGCCGTGGCCTTCTACCCCGGCTGCAGGGCGCCGCTGAGCGACGAGGACTGGCAACCCGACGGTCCGCTGCTGCTGCTGGTCGGCGGCAAGGACGACTGGACCCCGCCGGAGAGCTGCGTCGAGCTGGCCGGCCGCGACGGGGTCAAGGACAAGGTCGATCTGGTGGTCTATCCCGACGCCTATCACGGCTTCGATGCGCCGGACGCCCCGGTGCGCAAGCGCCAGGACCTCGCCACCGCCCCCGGCGGCACCGCCCATATCGGTACGAACGAAGACGCCCGCTCGGACGCGATCCGGCGGGTGATGGAGTTCTTCAAGGAGAAGCTCAGGGGGTGATGTCCTGAACGTTCCCTCTCCCCCCGGGGAGAGGGTTAGGGTGAGGGGGACGCGTTGCGAGGATTATGTCGGATGCAAGGGCGTAGCGCGACGAGCTACACCACTCTGTGCATCCCCCTCACCCCGACCCTCTCCCCGGGGGGGAGAGGGGGATTTTGGGGGAGAGGGTTACACCCTCAACGGAACTCGACCGAAACGATCTCGTACAGCTTGGAGCCGCCGGGGGTGGAGACCTCCACGCTGTCGCCGACGGCCTTGTTGATCAGGGCGCGGGCCAGCGGCGCCTGGATCGACAGAAGGCGGTTCTTGATGTCGCTCTCGTCCTGGCCGACGATCTGATAGGTCGTCTCCTCGTCCGTGTCCTGGTCGGCCAGGGTCACGGTCGCACCGAATTTCACGGTGTTGCCGGTCAGCTTGGCCGGGTCGATGACCTCGGCGCGGCTGATCTTGTCCTCAAGCTCCAGCACGCGGCCTTCGATGAAGCTCTGACGTTCGCGCGCCGCGTGATACTCGGCGTTTTCCGAAAGGTCGCCATGTTCGCGGGCTTCCGCGATGGCTTTGATGACCGCCGGGCGTTCGGTGATCTTAAGGTGCTTCAATTCCTCCTGGAGGCGGTTGAAGCCCGCCGCTGTCATCGGAACTTTTTCCATGTTCGGTCCATCACCGCTTGCAGTCGTTCGACCTGTCCAAAGCGACATCAAGGACGAAGACGGCGCGGAGGAGGTCCGCCGCGCCGTCGTCCGTCCTTAATACGATCCGCTAAGGTACGACTGCAACGGGGCGACTTCAAGGCTGCCGTTCCGGAGTGCGGCAATCGCTTCCACCGCCGCGCGTGCTCCCGCTACGGTGGTGTAATACGGAATGTTGTAGGTCAGCGCGGTGCGACGCAGGCTGAAGCTGTCGGCCAGCGCCTGGGCGCCTTCCGTGGTGTTGATGACCAGATGCACGTCGCCGTTGATCATGGCGTCGACGATGTGCGGCTGGCCTTCCACCACCTTGTTGATGGTCTCCGCCGGCACGCCGGCATCGCTCAGCACCTTGGCGGTGCCGGACGTGGCGAGGATGCGGAAGCCCATCTCGTGCAGCTTCTTGGAGATCACCGCCAGCGCCGGCTTGTCGTGGTCCTTGACCGAGACGAAGACGCTGCCCTTGACCGGCAGGGTGACGCCGGCGCCGAGCTGCGCCTTGGCGAAGGCCAGCGCGAAGTTGTGGTCGAGGCCCATGACCTCGCCCGTCGACTTCATCTCCGGACCCAGCACGATGTCGACGCCGGGGAAGCGGGCGAAGGGGAAGACCGCTTCCTTGACCGCGGTGTGCGGCGGGGTCGGGCCGTTCAGGGTGAAGGCGGACAGCTTCTCTCCCGCCATGACGCGGGCGGCGATCTTGGCGATGGCGGTGCCGGTGGCCTTGGCGACGAAGGGCACCGTACGGCTGGCGCGCGGGTTGACCTCCAGGATGTAGACGGTGCCGTCCTTGACTGCGAACTGCACGTTCATCAGGCCGACCACCTTCAGCGCATGGGCGAGCGCGTCCGACTGGCGGTTGATCTCGGCGATGATGTCGGCCGGCAGCGTGTAGGGCGGCAGGGCGCAGGCGCTGTCGCCGGAGTGGATGCCGGCCTCCTCGATGTGCTCCATCACGCCGGCGACATAGACCTGCTCGCCGTCGCAGACGACGTCGACGTCGACCTCGATGGCGTCCTGCAGGTAGCTGTCGATCAGCACCGGGTTCTTGCCCGACACCTGCACGGCGGTGCCCATGTAGCGCTGCAGACCGGCCATGTCGTGGACGATCTCCATCGCCCGGCCGCCCAGCACGTAGGACGGACGGATGACGACCGGGAAGCCGATCCTGGTCGCGACCGCCTCGGCCTCTTCCAGCGAGCGGGCGAGGCCGTTGGCCGGCTGCTTCAGGTTCAGCTCGTGCAGCAGCTTCTGGAAGCGCTCGCGGTCCTCGGCCAGGTCGATGGCGTCGGGCGAGGTGCCCAGGATCGGGATGCCGGCGGCCTCAAGGGCGGCGGCAAGCTTCAGCGGGGTCTGGCCGCCGAACTGCACGATGCAGCCCAGCACGGTGCCGTTGCGCTGCTCGACCCGCACCAGCTCCACCACATCCTCGGCCGTCAGCGGCTCGAAATACAGGCGGTCGGCGGTATCGTAGTCGGTGGAGACGGTTTCCGGGTTGCAGTTGACCATGATGGTCTCGATGCCGGCCTCCTGCAGGGCGTAGACGGCATGGACGCAGCAATAGTCGAACTCGATGCCCTGGCCGATGCGGTTCGGGCCGCCGCCGAGGATGACGACCTTGCGCTTGTCGGTCGGCTCGGATTCGCACTCCGCCTCGCCGGTCCCGTCGGTCTCGTAGGTCGAGTACATGTAGGGGGTGGCGGACGCGAACTCGGCGGCGCAGGTGTCGATGCGCTTGTAGACCGGGGTGACGCCGGCCATGCGGCGGGCCGCGGCGACCGCCGCCTCGCTGGTCTTGGCCAGCTCGGCCAGACGGGCGTCGGAGAAGCCCATCTGCTTCAGCTTCAGCCAGCCGGCCTTGTCGGACGGAAGGCCGCCGTCGCGGATCGCCGCCTCACGGTCGGTGATTTCCTTGATCTGCTCCAGGAACCACGGGTCGTACTTGGAGACGGCCTGCACCTCGTCGATGCTGAAGCCGTGGCGGAAGGCCTGGGCGATGACCAGCAGGCGGTCGGGCGTCGGGGTGGCCAGCGCGCCGCGGATGGCGGTGCGGTCCGGGGTCTCGTCGGAGCCGATCTTGACCTCGTTGAAGCCGGTCAGGCCGGTTTCCATCGAGCGCAGCGCCTTCTGCACCGATTCCTGGAAGGTACGGCCGATCGACATCGCCTCGCCCACCGACTTCATCGAGGTGGTCAGCAGCGGCTCCGAGCCCTTGAACTTCTCGAAGGTGAAGCGCGGCATCTTGGTGACGACATAGTCGATCGTCGGCTCGAAGCTCGCGGGCGTGGTGCCGGTGATGTCGTTGGTCAGCTCGTCCAGGCGGTAGCCGACGGCCAGCTTGGCGGCGATCTTGGCGATCGGGAAGCCGGTGGCCTTCGACGCCAGCGCCGAGGAGCGCGACACGCGCGGGTTCATCTCGATGACGATCAGGCGGCCGTTGGCCGGATTGACCGCGAACTGCACGTTCGAGCCGCCGGTGTCCACCCCGATCTCGCGCAGCACCGCGATCGAGGCGTTGCGCATGATCTGGTATTCCTTGTCCGTCAGCGTCAGCGCCGGCGCGACCGTGATCGAGTCGCCGGTGTGGACGCCCATCGGATCGATGTTCTCGATGGCGCAGACGATGATGCAGTTGTCGGCGCCGTCGCGCACGACCTCCATCTCGTACTCCTTCCAGCCCAGCACCGATTCCTCGATCAGCACCTCGCCGACCGGGCTGGCGCGCAGGCCGCCGCGCACGATGTCTTCGAACTCCGCCCGGTTGTAGGCGATGCCGCCGCCGGTGCCGGCCAGCGTGAAGCTGGGACGGATGATGGCGGGCAGGCCCACCAGTTCCAGCGCCTCCATGCCCTCGTCCAGCGTGCGGACCATGCGCGACTTGGGCGATTCGAGGCCCAGCTTGTCCATGGCGTCGCGGAACAGGATGCGGTCCTCGGCCTTGGCGATGACGTCGCGCTTGGCGCCGATCATCTCCACGCCCAGCCGCTCCAGCGTGCCGTCGTCGGACAGCGCCATCGCCGTGTTCAGCGCGGTCTGGCCGCCCATGGTCGGCAGCAGGGCGTCGGGACGCTCCTTCTCCAGGATCTTGGCGACGACGGCCGGGGTGATCGGCTCGATGTAGGTGGCGTCGGCCAGACCGGGGTCGGTCATGATGGTGGCCGGGTTGGAGTTGACGAGGATGACCCGGTAGCCTTCCTCGCGCAGCGCCTTGCACGCCTGAACGCCGGAATAGTCGAACTCGCAAGCCTGTCCGATGACGATCGGACCCGCGCCGATGATGCAGATGGATTTGATGTCGGTGCGTTTGGGCATGGGTCCGCTTCTCTGGAATGTGGTCAGCCGAAAACCCCCCGGCACCGGAGGACCGGAGACGGAGAGCGGGGATGGGCATGTCGTGCAAGGCCCCCTTATAGGGGGTTCCGGGCCGGGGGGGAAGGGGTGGCATGGATGTCACCCTCGCATGACTGAATCTCGGGCAGGGCAGTTCCGGCCCATGCGGCCCTTGAACCGATGGGGAAAGGGACGCATCAATTCCCATTCTCCCGCTTCGCATACCCTTTGGAGATACGCCCCGATGAGCCACGCATTCGCCAAGGACAGCCGCGCCTGCGCCGCCTGCGTCTCGTGGGGCGGGGAGCGCGCGCTGTCGGAGGACAATACGCTGGTGCACGTCGCCCGCCACGGGGTGGAGGGCGAATGCCGCACCGCCAGCAGCCAGGACTACCGCCGCATCACCAAGGGCTATCACACCTGCACCGCCTGGGCGCCGCTGCCGATGCTGAAGAAGCATGGCGGAAGGATCGGCCACACGCCGGCGGG
Organism: Azospirillum oryzae; assembly: GCF_900177515.1. Lineage (GTDB taxonomy): Bacteria > Pseudomonadota > Alphaproteobacteria > Azospirillales > Azospirillaceae > Azospirillum > Azospirillum oryzae_A. The sequence goes on along the minus strand of NZ_FXAK01000007.1, from coordinate 2,665,449 downwards.
ACAGGCGCACACGCTGGTCACCGCCGCGGCGTCGCGGCCGGTGCAGCAGCCGGTCTCTCAGCCGGTGCCGGCGGCGGCTGCCTTCGCGTCGGCGCCGGTGGCTGTGCCGGTGATCGACGCGCCGCCGCCGCCCTGCCGGGCGGATGTGATCGATGTGGAGCAGACGCCGCAGGTCCGCATCCTCTACACCCACTGGGTGCGGCTGAAGCGCAAGCGCCGCATGCCGCTGGCGACCGAGATCGACACCGCTCAGGTGCGGGAGAGCGTTCCGCGCATCGCCCTGATGGAGCCGACCGCCGACGGTGGCGATTTCGTCTACAAATCCTGCGGCCGGGCCCTGCAGCGCCGGCTGGCCGGGCGGCCGACGACGAAGCGGGTGACCGACTGCCATCCGGAACAGGCGGCGCAGCGCTGGCTGTCCGACCTGCGTGCCTGCCTGGAGAGCGGCGAGCCGCGTTGCCTGCTGGTGCGTGACGACCCGATGCTGCCGGGGGCGAAGTTCGTCGAACTACTGCTGCCGCTGGCCGATGTCGAGGGCGGCCCGGCGACGCGCGTGCTCGCCTACCGCCATGTGCCGGGTGGTTGAGGGAGGGCGGCGATGGGGGAGCAGCCGAAGGAAGGGCCGCCGCAGAATGGGCCGGGGCCGGAGATCGTCGGCGTCTGGCCGGCGGCGGTGTGGATCGTCGTCGGCACCGGGCATTACCTGAACGACCCCGACCATTTTGCCGGCTGGAAGGGCGCTCTGTATTTCGTGCTGGGCACGGGACTGGTGGCGCTGGTCGGCGGCATCGCCGGCCTGTCGGCCCGCCGCACCGTTGCCGGCATCCAGGAACGTCTGTTGAAGGAGGTCCGCTATCGGCGCGACCTGACCACCTGGGCCATCGCGCTGGGACTACGCGGACTTGTGGGCTTGGGCGAAGCGGTGCTGGTGACTCTGCTGGCGCTGTCGGTGGTGGGGATGCTGGGGTAGAGTTGGTGTAGGTATGTAGTTACATCGGACTTGTGTCGGGCTGGGGCTACCGTTATCCTCTTCACTAGGGCCGTCTATCGACGCCTGAACAGCGATTTTCGGGAGGGAGACGTCATGGGCCGCATGATTTCCAGCCGGGAATTCAATCAAAACCCGAGCGAGGCCAAACGAGCGGCTGAAGATGGACCCGTGATCGTCACCGATCGTGGTGAACCGGCCTTTGTTCTGTTGCGGTACGACACGTATCGCCGCCTGTCAGGCGAGGGGGGCTCGCTTTTGGACCTTCTGCGGCAGGATGGAGACGAGGCTGATTTCGATTTCGATCCACCGAAACTTCAAGCTATAGCCCGCCCGGTGGATTTGGACTGATGTATCTGTTAGATACCAATGTCGTGTCGGAGTTGCGGCGGCCGGCACGAGCCAATCCCGGCTTGGTGACTTGGGCTTCCGACGTGATGCCGGCCGACTTGTTCATTTCGGCAATCACCCTGTTCGAAATCGAACGTGGCGCCGGGTTGGTGGCGCGGAAGGATCCTGCCCATAGCGCGGCGTTGCGTGGTTGGATCGACGGCCACATCCTGGTCGTGTTCCGGGGGCGGATCCTGCCTGTCGATGCTGACGTGGCTCAGCGTTGCGCCACATTGCATATACCGACTCCGCGTCCCGACCGTGACAGCATGATCGCTGCAACGGCACTGGTCCATCGTTTGACGGTGGTTACGCGAAACACCAAGGATTTCGAGCCGATGGGTGTTGCGTTGCTCAATCCCTGGACCTCCGGTTGACACGTTTCCCGTGAAACGCAAACAGCCCCGCTCCTTTCGGAGACGGGGCTGTTGCGGCAACCTGATCCTTACTTCGCGCTGGTCTTCATGCTCCAGCCCGGCTCGATCCCGTGCATGTCGGGCAGGCGGTGGGCGATGCCCTTGTGGCAGTCGATGCAGGTGTTCTCGCCGGTGAACAGGTAGGTCTCGTGCATCTTCGCGGCGCGCGGATTCTGTTTGGTGATGTCCATCGAATCGGCGCTGTGGCAGTTGCGGCATTCCAGCGAGTTGTTCGCCTTCAACCGCGCCCATTCGTGCTCGGCCAGTTCGCGGCGCTTGTCCAGGAACTTCTCGCGCGTGTCGATGGTGCCGAAGATCTTGCCCCAGACCTCCTTGGATGCCTGCATCTTGCGGGCGATCTTGTCGGTCCATTCATGCGGCACATGGCAGTCCGGGCAACTGGCGCGCACGCCCGACCGGTTGGTGAAGTGGATGGTCTGCTTCAGCTCCTCATAGGGGTTGTCGCGCATTTCGTGGCAGCTGATGCAGAAGGCTTCCTTGTTGGTGGCTTCCAGGGCGGTGTTGAAGCCGCCCCAGAAGATCACGCCGGCGATGAAGCCGCCCAGCGTCAGGAAGCCCAGGCTGAAATGGACGCTGGGGCGGGCGAACAGCCGCCACAGGCCCAGCAATGCGGAGCGGATCGTCATTTCTGGCCGCCTTGGGCATGGCCCAGGACCGAGTCGAAGTCTTGGAAGCTGTTGGGGACGATCGGCTGGGCGTCGGTCTGCGGCACATGGCACTGGGTGCAGAAGTAGCGCCGCGCCGCCACCGTGCCCAGAGTCTGGCCGTCACGGTCCTGGAAATGGGTGACCGACAGCATCGGCGCCTGCGAGCCGGCCGTGTTGCGGCGGTCGTGGCAGGTCAGGCACTTGTTGATGTTCAGGTCGATCTGATAGTCGCGGATGGCATGCGGGATCAGCGGCGGCTGGTCGGCATAGTTGCGCACGCGCTTCTGGTCGTCGGTGATCTCGCGGTGGGTCGCCTCGGCCGGGACGTTCAGGGTGATCGGGTGGTTGGTCGAGGGGACCTTGATCCCCCCGACCGTGCCGGTGCCGGTCGCGGTGGGCTTGTCGGCGGCCACGCCGTTGGTGGCGACGCCGATGGTCAGGGCCGGAACGCCGGCCAGCAGGGCCAGCGCGGCAATCAGGAAACGGGTCTTCATGATGCCGACACTCCTCAGGCGTTCACGGGCGTGATCTTGACCGCGCATTTCTTGAAGTCGGTCTGCTTGCTGATGGGGTCGGTGGCGTCGAGCGTCACCTTGTTGATGAGGACCGTCTGGTCGAAGAAGGGCACGAAGACCAGGCCGCGCGGCGGCTTGTTACGCCCGCGCGTCTCGACCCGCACCCGCACCTCGCCCCGGCGGGAGGTGACGCGCACCTCCTGGCCGCGCCGGACGTTCAGTTCCTTGGCGTCGTCGGGGTGCATGAAGACCACGGCATTGGGGAAGGCCTTGCGCAGTTCGGGAACCCGCATGGTCATCGACCCGCTGTGCCAGTGCTCGATCACGCGGCCGGTGCTGAGCCAGAACGGATAATCGGCATCGGGCGCCTCGGCCGGCGGCTCGTAGGGCAGGGCGAAGACGTTGGCCTTGCCGTCCTTGTTGCCGTAGAAGCGCATGCCCTCGCCCGCCTTTACATACGGGTCGGAGCCCTCGCGGTAGCGCCACTTGGTCTCCTTGCCGTCCACCACCGGCCAGCGCAGGCCGCGTTCCTGGTGGTACTGCTCGAAGGGCGCCAGATCGTGGCCATGGCCGCGGCCGAAGGCGGCATATTCCTCGAACAGGCCCTTCTGGACGTAGAAGCCGGCGTCCTTGGCCTCCTGGTTGTTGTAGGCCGGGTCGAGGTCGGACAGCGGGAAGCGGTCGACCTGACCGTTGCGGAACAGCACGTCGTAGAGGGTCTTGCCGCGCAGCTCCGGCTTCTTGTTCAGCAGCTCCTCCGGCCACACCTCCTCGATCTGGAAGCGCTTGGAGAACTCCATGATCTGCCACAGGTCGGAGCGTGCGCCGTCCGGGGCATCGACCAGCTGGCGCCACAGCTGGGTGCGGCGCTCGGCGTTGCCGTAGCCGCCCTCCTTCTCCACCCACATGGCGGTCGGCAGGATCAGGTCGGCGGCCAGTGCCGTGACGGTGGGGTAGGGGTCGGAGACGACGATGAAGTTCTCCGGGTTGCGGTAGCCGGGGAAGGTCTCCTTCGCCGTGTTCGGGGCCGTCTGCATGTTGTTGTTGCACATGACCCAGTAGGCGTTGAGCTTGCCGTCCTTCAGCATGCGGTCCTGCAGAACGGCGTGGTAGCCGATCTTGTCGGGGATGGTCCCCTCCGGCAGCTTCCAGATCTCCTCGGCGTGTTTGCGGTGCTCGGGGTTGGTCACCACCATGTCGGCGGGCAGCCGGTGGGAGAAGGTGCCGACCTCGCGCGCGGTGCCGCAGGCCGACGGCTGGCCGGTCAGCGAGAAGGGGCCGTTGCCGGGCTGCGAGATTTTGCCGGTCAGCAGGTGGATGTTGTAGACGAGGTTGTTGGCCCAGACGCCGCGGACATGCTGGTTGAAGCCCATGGTCCAGAAGGACACGACCTTCACCTTCGGGTCGGCGTACAGCTCGGCCAGCGCCTCCAGCCGGTTCTTCGGCACGCCCGACAGCTCGTGCGCCTTGTCCAGCGTGTAGGGTTCGACGAACTTGGCGAACTCGTCGAAGGTGATCGGGTCGGAGTCGTTGGCCTTGGCGGCGTTCTTCGCCTTCTGCTCCAGCGGGTTCTCGGGACGCAGGCCATAGCCGATGTCGTCGCGGCCGCGCTTGAAGTTGCAGTGCTTCTCGATGAACTCCTTGTTCACCCGGCCGGTCTTGATGATGTGGTTGGCGATGTAGTTGAGGATCGCCAGGTCGGAGCCGGGGGTGAAGACCAGGCCGATGTCGGCGAGGTCGAAGCTGCGGTGCTCGAAGGTGGACAGCACGGCAACCTTGCAGCCGGGGTGGCTGAGGCGGCGGTCGGTGACGCGCGTCCACAGGATGGGGTGCATCTCCGCCATGTTGGAGCCCCACAGCACGAAGGCGTCGGCGTGCTCCATGTCGTCGTAGCAGCCCATCGGCTCGTCCATGCCGAAGGTGCGCATGAAGCCGGCCACCGCCGACGCCATGCAGTGGCGGGCGTTCGGGTCCAGGTTGTTGGAGCGCAGCCCGGCCTTCATCAGCTTGGAGGCGGCATAACCCTCGTAGATGGTCCACTGGCCGGAGCCGAACATGCCGACGGCGGTCGGACCCTTCTTCTTCAGGGTCTCCTTCCACTTCTGCGCCATGATGTCGAAGGCGGCGTCCCAGGTGATGGGCTCGAACTCGCCGTCCTTGTCGAACTTGCCGTCCTTCATGCGCAGCAGCGGCTGGTTCAGCCGGTCCTCGCCATACATGATCTTCGACAGGAAATAGCCCTTCACGCAGTTCAGGCCGCGGTTCACCTCGGCCTTCACGTCGCCGTGGGTGGCGACGACGCGGCCGTCCTTGACGCCGACCATCACGCTGCAGCCGGTGCCGCAGAAGCGGCAGGGGGCCTTGGACCAGTTCAGCTTGGCGCCTTCACCGGTCAGGATGTTGGCGGCGGATGCGGGCAGCGAGATTCCGGCCGCCGCGGCGGCGGCAGCGGCGGCTTGCGCCTTCAGGTAATCGCGGCGGGACAGGAACATGGCAGGCAGACTCCAGTTTCGGAGGAATTTCGTTCGGGACTGCGCCGCCCTCAGGCGGCGTCGATCGCGTCCGCAGGTTCGTAGTGGTGGTAGACCATGGTGGTGCTGTGCACGCCGGGGACGGCGTTCAGCAGGGCGATGCGGTCGACCACCTCGGCCGCGCTGGCGGTGACCAGCGTCACCACCGCCTTGCCGTTCTCCGCCGCGCACCACTCCAGCCCGGCGACGGAGGCCGCCGCTTCGCGCAGCGCGTCGGTGCGGTCAGGACTGTGCTGGATGACGAGGCTGGAGATGTGGACTTCGGGGGCGCGGGGCATATCGGGGACTCAGTGGGTGAGGAGCTGGTACATCCAGATCGAGAAGCCATAGGCGGCGACGGTGCCGACGGCGATCAACGGCCAGACCAGGAATGCCAGCCACAGGAACATCAGCCCTTCGGCCCGGCGGGTCGGGGCCGGCGCGGAGTCGGTCGCCTTCCGGTCGGACGGATGGGACAGGACGGGGGAAGGGATGGGCCTCATGGCGGCACTCTCGGTCGGAGCGGAACGGGGCGGAGCGGAAATGGTCTGAGCCGGTCCGGGTGTCAGTTCTTTAGCCTGATACTTAGGTACCGGTTTTCGGCCCTTAGTATCGGTACTTTCCGGCGGTCTGGAATTGACCCAGGTCAAGCGGGGCCCTACACGCCCTGTGACGGAATGGCGCCTTGCGCCGCGCGGGCGCGCCGCCTCCGGCTGCGTTAGAGTGATGCCGAGGGCATGAACCGGACGCTCCGGTTTGCGATAGGATGGGCCATGGATTTGCTGCGCTCCTACTGGTCGCCAGCCGAGCTGGCGACCAACGGATTGATTCTCCTCCATCTTTTAGGGGCTTTGGCGGTTGGGCTGCTGCTGGGGTACGAGCGCAGCTATCACGGCCGGGCGGCCGGGATGCGGACCTACGGGCTGGTCTGCCTGGCGTCGGCTGCGCTGACCGTGGTCAACGCCTACCCGTCGATGTGGTATGGCGGCATCGGGACGCAGGGGGCGGCGCAAGGGGCGGCGCTGGTGGGCGATCCGACGCGGGTGATCCAGGGAATCGTCACCGGCATCGGCTTCCTCGGCGCAGGGGTCATCATGCGCGAAGGGCTGTCGATCCGCGGCCTGTCCACCGCCGCGTCGATCTGGGCGACCTCCGCCATCGGCATCACCATCGGGCTCGGCTTCTATGCGGTCGCCATCGCCGCGGCGCTGCTGACCATTCTGGTGATGAGCCTGCTGCAGCCGGTCGAGCGTCTGCTGCCGCACCAGTCGGTGATCCATCTGACCCTGGTCTTCCCGCGCGACAAGGCGCCGCCGCCGGAGGATTTGCGGGCACAGGCCAAGAAGCACGGGTTCGAGGTGATCGACTGGGCCTTCCACCTCGCCAGCGGCAGCGGCCAGTTCGAATGCCAACTGGTGCTGCAGGGAAAGGGCGATCCCGATCCGATGGCGCTGGTCGGCGCCCTCGCCTCGACCGATGCCGTCGTGGAGTTCAGGCTGTCGCCGTCGCGTATCTAAGGCGGCTCAGGAAGGGGCCGCATTCCAGAGGACAAAATACATACCAGCTTAATCTTTTCCTAAAACTTTAGCTTTATTCATACCTTACGATGACGACGGACTTGAACAACGGCCGTGAAGGCGGAAGCGGGAAAGGCAGCTTGCCGGCCCGGCGAACCGTCGGCGGCGCATGCGACGCGGCTCCCGCGGCTGCGATACCCGTTCATTTTCGCCGGATCGCAAGGCTGTTCGTCCTGCTCTGGGCAGTCCTGCCGTTCTTCGCCGGTGCGGCGCATGCGGCGGGAGCGGCCGTGGAGCCATTGCTGCTGGGCCCCGCCACCACCGGCGCGACGCTGGCCGGCCATTTCGCCCGGCTGGTCGATCCCGACCGCAAGCTGGACTTCGCCGACGTTCTGAAGGCCGATGGCGATGGCGGAATGGAGCCGCGGGAGGATTTCCGCGGCGCCGGCCAGACCCGCGACATCCATTGGTACCGCTTCGACCTGATGCGGGAGCCCGGCGCCCCGGCCGACTGGCTGCTGGAGATGGGCGAAGCCTATATCGACCATCTCGACCTGTTCATTCCAAAGGGCATCGGGCCAAAGGGCATCGGGCCGAAGGCGACGGCGGCAGCGGGCCGGCCGCAGGATTCCGCCGCCTACCGGCTGGTCCGGCTGGGCGATTTCGTCCCCTTCAGCCAGCGGCCGATGAAGACCCGGCTGCATGCCCTGCCGCTGACCCTGCCGGAAGGACAGTCGGTCTCGCTCTATCTGCGCGTCGATTCGGTCAGCGCCATCCGCCTGTCTGCGCGGGTGTGGGCGCCGGCCGCCTATATCGGCCACCAGACGACCGATCTGCTGTTCCAGGGGCTGTTCCTGGGGGTGCTGGGCATTCTGGTCCTGGGCTATGTCGCGCTGGGCCTTCTGCTGCGCGATGGGGCACTGCTGGCCTACACCGCCTATGTCGCCACCGTCTTCTGTTACTACCTGTTCGCCAACGGCATCGCCGCCACCCTGCTGCCGGACCTGCCGGGCTGGTTCATGAACATGATGGTGGGCAGCAGCGGTTTCCTGGGCTTTGCCGCGGCGCTGATCATGTGGGTCTATATCCTCGACCTGCGGACCTGGGCGCCCTGGCTGCGCCGCTGCTACCAGGGGCTGGCGCTGCTGGCCCTGCTGATGCTGCCGTCGACGGTTTCGCCGCTCTACACCCTGACCAACCCGATCGTGACGCTGTCGGCGCTGATCGTCGTGGTGGTCGCGCTGGTGCTGACCGCGCGCATGACCTGGCTGAACCGCGCCGACCCGACCCCGCGCTTTTATCTTGCCAGCACGCTGATCTCGCTTTGCGGGCTGCTGTTGACGCAGATGTCGCTGCGCGGTGTCCTGCCGGCCGATTTCGCCGTCGCCGATCCCTATCAGATCTCCTCGATGCTGGCGGTGCTGGTGCTGGGTACCGGTCTGGCCCTCCGCATCGGCCGCCTGCAGACGGAGCGGTTGCGCGCCCGCGAGGAATCGGCCTTCGCCACCAAGCGGGCGGAGGAGCAGCGCAGCTTCGTCGCCATGCTGTCGCACGAGTTCCGCACCCCGCTGGCCTCCATCGACAGCGCCGCGCAGATGATCGAGCTGTCGGGAGCGGTGGAGGCGCCGTCGGCGCTGACCCGGCTGCAGCGCATCCGCAACACCACCCGCAAGATGGCGGATCTGGTGGAACTGTTCCTGTCCGCCGATGCGCTGGATCAGGGGGCGCTGGCCCTGAAGCCGGAACCGGTGGCGCTGGGCCAGCTGTTGGATGAGGTTCGCGCTGGCCTGACGGGGACGGAGGCGGAAGAGCGTCTGGAACTGTCGGTGGAGGCTCCCGACCGCACGCTTCTGGCCGACGCGCCGTTCCTGGGGGTGGCGATCGGCAATCTGGTGCAGAACGCGTTGCGCTACTCGCCTCCGGACACGCCGGTCCGGGTGAGCGCCGGCGATGATGGCGGCGGCATCGTCATCCGCGTCGCCGACCAGGGCCGCGGCATGAGCCCCGACGAGGTGGAGCGCATCGGTTCGATCTATTTCCGCGCCTCGTCCTCACGCGGGACCAAGGGGTCGGGGCTGGGGCTCTACATGACGCAGAAGATCGTCGCCGCCCATGGCGGCACCCTGACGGTGGAGAGCGTGCGCGACGAGGGCTCCGTCTTCACCATTAGGCTGCCGGACGGCGGCGCTCAATTGCCGGTTCCCGGCAGGCTCGCCGCGCAGTAGCGGCCAAGGTTCAGTAGAGCGACTTCGGAATCCGCTCGGCCAGCGACCGGTCATAGGCGTCGCCGCCCTCGCGCCCGGCACTGGCCTCCGCCAGCAAGGCGCCTGTCGACGGCAGGTCGCTCCGCCGTACCTGGGCCGCCGGATCCCATAGGCGGGAGCGCAGCAGGGCGCGGGCGCACTGGAAGAACACCGTCTCGATGGTGACCACCAGCACCGACTTCGGCGCCTTGCCGTCGACGGCGAAGCTGTCGCACAGCGCGGGGTCGGTATCGATCACCGCACGGCCGTTGACGCGCAGCGTCTCGTTCAGGCCCGGCACCAGGAACAGCAGCCCGACCCGCGGATCGGCCAGGATGTTGCGCAGGCTGTCGATGCGGTTGTTGCCGCGGCGGTCAGGGATCTGCAGGGTGCGGTCGTCCGCCACCCGGACGAAGCCCGGCCCGTCGCCGCGCGGCGAGGCGTCCAGCCCGCCCGGCCCGCTGGTGGCGAGGATGAGGAAGGGCGACGCCTCGATCAGCGCGCGATAGCCGGGCGTCAGCGCCGGCACCTCCTTGGCGACGGAGGCGGCGACCGGCTCGCCATAGAGGGCTTCCAGCGCGGCGAGGTCGGTGATGGGGCGGCTCATTTCGCTTCCAGCAGGAAATAGACGAAATCCAGCACCGGAGTCGCCAGCCCGAACTGACCGAGCAGCGTGTGCGCCTGTCCGCGATGGTGGGTCTGGTGGTTGAAGACGTGGGTCAGGACCTGCGCGAAGGGCAGCTCGTACGGCGTGCCGGCCATGCTGCGGTAGGAGAGGACCGACTCGAACCGCTCCGCCGGAGTCGCGGCGACCACGCGCAGGATGCGCTCGTCCTCTGCCTCGCGGGCGGCGCGCAGGCTGGCGAAGTCGTCATGCAGGATTTCGTCGAGTGACGACGGCTTCGGCCCGCCGCCTTCGATCCGCTCCAGCCACACCCGGTCGGCGACCAGGATGTGGTTCAGCGTGCCGCACATCGAGCGGAAGAAGGCGCCGCGATCCTCGCGGAACTGCGCATCGGACAACGGGGCCGCGGCGTCGTACAGGCGGCGGTTGGCCCAGCGGTTGTAGCGGGCGAGGGTCTCGAAATGCGGCTTGGGGTCCATGGGGAGCCTTTTGCAGGGGAGAGAGGATCAAACCCCCGCGCGCTTGGCGGACAGGCCGGCGTGGGACAGCAGAACCTCCCGCTTGCCCTGGTGGTTGGCCGGGCCGACCACGCGTTCGGTCTCCATCCGCTCGACCAGACGGGCGGCGCGGTTGTAGCCGATCTGCAGCTGGCGCTGGATGAAGCTGACCGACACCTTGCCCTCGCGCACCACGAGATTGACGGCCTGCATGTAGAGGTCGTCGCCGGTCGCGGCCGAACCGCCGTCCTCGTCCTCCACCGCGGCGGTTTCCTCTTCCTCCTCGGTGATGGCAGTGACGTAGTTGGGGGCGCCCTGCGCCTTGACGTACTGGACGATCTCCTCGACCTCCGAATCGGAGACGAAGGGGCCGTGGACGCGGGTGATGCGGCCGCCGCCCTGCATGTACAGCATGTCGCCCTGGCCCAGCAGCTGCTCCGCCCCAGCCTCGCCGAGGATGGTGCGGCTGTCGATCTTGCTGGTGACCTGGAAGCTGATGCGGGTCGGGAAGTTGGCCTTGATGGTGCCGGTGATGACGTCGACCGAGGGACGCTGCGTCGCCATGATCAGGTGGATGCCGGCGGCACGCGCCATCTGGGCCAGACGCTGGATCGCCGCCTCGATCTCCTTGCCGGCGACCAGCATCAGGTCGGCCATCTCATCGACGATGACGACGATGTAGGGCAGCGGCGTCGGTTCCGACGGCGTCAGGTCGAAGACATTCTCGGGCTCGCCCGGCGCCGGGGTGCGGCGCGGCATCTTTTCGCCGGCGGCGATCATCTCCGCCATGCGGGCGTTGTAGCCCTCGATGTTGCGCACGCCGAGCTTGGACATCGCCTCGTAACGGCTTTCCATCTCGCGCACGGCCCAGCGCAATGCCACCACCGCCTTCTTGGGATCGGTGACGACGGGGGTCAGCAGATGCGGGATGCCATCATAGACCGACAGCTCTAGCATCTTGGGATCGACCATGATGAAGCGGCAGCGCTCCGGCGGCAGCCGGTAGAGCAGCGACAGGATCATGGTGTTGATCGCCACCGATTTTCCCGAGCCGGTGGTGCCGGCGACCAGCAGGTGCGGCATGCGGGCGAGGTCGGCCACCACCGGCTCGCCGCTGATGTCCTTGCCCAGCGCGATGGCGAGTTGCGCCGTGGTGTTGCGGAAGGCGTCGTGGTCGAAGCTTTCGCGCAGGTAGACCATCTCGCGCACCGGGTTCGGCAGCTCGACGCCGATGACGCTGCGGCCGGGGACGATGGCGATGCGGGCGGTCACCACGCTCATCGAGCGGGCGATGTCGTCGGTCAGGTTGATGACGGTGGCCGACTTGGTGCCGGGCGCCGGCTCGAACTCGTACAGCGTCACCACGGGGCCGGGGCGGACGTCCATGATCTCGCCGCGGACGCGGAAGTTCTTCAGGACGGTTTCCAGCATCCGCGCGTTGCGGGCCAGCACCGATTCGTCATGCTGCTGGACCGGGCGCGGCGGCGGGTTCTGCAGCAGCGAGACGGCGGGCAGCGAATAGACGGCGGGATACTCCACCGGCTCCGCCGGAGCGGCGGGCGCGGCCGGGGCGCAGGGTGCCACCGCCGCCGACACGGGGGCCGGAGCGGGGGCCGCGGCAGCCGGGGCGGCCTCGCACGGGGCGGCGGCGGGCGCTTCGGCCTCCGCCGGGTCGCGCGCCTCATAGGCCCATTCAACGCCCGACAGGAAGGCGAAGCCGGCGACCACCGCCAGCGCCTCGTCCGACAGGTTGGTGGAATAGACGGTGCCGGCGCGCGGCGTGCCGGGCAGGACCTCAACATCCCACATCACCCGGCCGTCGGGGCGCGGATTGGGGACGAGATTGAACGGGCGGCCGTTCAGCGCGCACCACAGATTGAACTCGTCGGCGGTCACCACGCCCGCCTGGGTGGGCGGGGCGGCGAGATGCGGCATACGCGGGGTCATGCCGAGGCTCCCGGCTTCTGAACGGTGAGGGGGACTGGACCGGAGGAGGAGCCGCCTGGAAGTGGGGCACGCGCCGCCAGTTCGCGCGGCGTCATCTCGTAGGCGGCGACCAGCAGCTTGTCGATGCTGACCCCGTCGCTGGACATCGGCAGCACCAGCCGTTCGAAACTGCGGGTGCGCCCGCCGAAGACGGCGGTGTGGACACGGGCGACGGGCAGCCGTTCGCGGCGCACCGTCTCGTATTCCGGCTGCAGCAATGCCCGCTGTTCCGGCGGCAGATCGTCCAGCGTGGCGCCCAGGCGCGACTGGCCGAAGGCGGCGGCCAGCGCCTTGCCGTAATAGGAGTAGACGAAGGTGCCGGATTCCTCCCCGATCACCTCGAACACGGCGATGTTGTCCTTCCACGGCCGCAAGTCGGCCGGGGCGATGCTGCTGGGGACCGGCGGGCGGCCGGCGACGGATTTGGTGAGCCAGAATTCGAGCAGGCCGCTGAGATACGGCGTCGCCAGCTCGGTTCTTTCCTTGGTCATGACAATCGCAGCTGGACGGGCGGCGCTCCCGCGGGGTAACGCCGCCGGAGCTTTCAAGAGCCGCCCGAACCATACCCGCAAGGGCCGGTGCGGCGCAACCGCAAGGGCTAAGCCCGGCAGGGGCGCCGCATCCCATCCTTTACCGGCGCTTCATCAGGCCGCACAGGTGACGCCGGTGCCGCCCAGCCCGCAATAGCCGTTGGGATTCTTGGCGAGATACTGCTGGTGGTAGCCTTCCGCGAAGTAGAAGGGCGGAGCCTCGCGGATCTCGGTGGTGATCGGGCCGTAGCCGGCCTGGGCCAGCCGTTCCTGATAGGCGGCCAGCGTCGACTCCGCCGCCGCCTTCTGGGCGGGGCTGTGGGTGTAGACGGCGGAGCGGTACTGGGTGCCGACGTCGTTGCCCTGGCGCATGCCCTGGGTCGGGTCGTGCGATTCCCAGAAGACGCGCAGCAGATCCTCGACCTTCACCATCGCCGGGTCATAGACGACGCGCACCGCCTCGGTGTGGCCGGTGCGGCCGGAGCAGACCTCTTCATAGGTCGGGTTCGGGGTGTGGCCGCCCTGATAGCCGACGGCGGTCACCCAGACGCCGGGAAGCTGCCAGAATTTGCGCTCCGCTCCCCAGAAACAGCCGAGCCCGAGGTCGATGACCTTCAGCCCCGGCGGGTAGGGGCCGGTCAGGCGATGGCCGTTGACGTGATGCTGTTCGGGAACCGGAACGGGTTGGCTGCGGCCGGGCAGCGCCTCCTCCGGCGTCGGCAGCGTCGCCGGCTTGCGCAGAAAATGCCCCAGCATGGTCGGGTCTCCCATCAGTGACGCGATCCGACGGATCGATGACGATCCGTTGGAGTGACCACTTATGTCGGGTGGAGTCCGGGCCGCGGCAAGGTGGCGCAGGGGAAGAGGATGGGGGGTGCCGTGAACCTTCGCCCGGTTCCGTGCGTTTGAACCTGTAGACCGCCCTGCCCGATTTCCGAGGGCCACCTTTTGAAAAAGGTCAAGAAGGAGAGCCATCATGGCCAGCACCACTGACGACCGCCTCATCCAATCGCTGATCGACCGTGGCCGCCGCAACGGCAACCGCCTGAGCGCCGAAGCGCTGGGCGAGATCCTGCCCGTCGACAGCATGACCCCGGAGGAAACCGCCGCGGTGATCGAGCGGGTGGAGGCTGCCGGAGTCGAGGTCGAATTGGATGATTCCCGCCTGATGCAGGGCCGGCCCAATCCGGCACTGGCGCGCCAGCGCGGCGACTATCACCGTGGCGACGGCGTGGTCGACATGGCGAATCCGGCGGCTCCGGCGGTGTCGGCGCCGGGTGCGGTGCCGTCGCGCCATGGCTGGGCAGACGACATTGCGGACGGCCATGCCGGTAGTCATCACAGCGGTGCGCCGACCTGGAAGCGTGACGGCGTGGAACTGCTGCCGCTCGTCTCCATAGCCGCAGTGGCGGTTGTCATGATCGTCGCGCTTGGTTAAGAAATGGATATGCAGGAAAATTTCTGATCCGCTCAGGTTGTCTTCTTAATGTTGCCGGACGATCATGGCGGACGGTGAGGGGTGCGGAAGCCGACGGGTAACCGGATATGCCGGGTCCAAGGCGTCGGAAAAGACGAAAAACGGCTTCCGCCCTCCGCATTGCGGCCAATGATCGATCGGTGGGGGAAATATGGGCTTTTCAGATGCGCCGGTGTCGGAATCGGCGGTGGTCACGTCCTTTGCCAAGGCGTTCCGCCTGGACCCGGATCAGCTTTACGTTCCCATTCTGCAGGCGCGCAGCTTCATCGCCGGGCGCCTGACCATGCTGCCGCGGATCGGCAGCAGCCTGGAGAGCGCCGACCTGGAATCCGGCCCCGGTCTGGTGGAGTGTCTGAAGGTGCTGGGCGGTCTGGTGATGGTGTCCGAAGGGCTGTCGGTGCTGACCCAGGCCGGGGCGGCGGGCGTGGCGGTCGCGACGATGCTCGGCGTCACCGTGTCCGCCGGTACCGGCATCCTGATCGGGATGGGGCTTTTCCTGCTCGGCGCCTATCTGCTCTACAAAGGGGTGCAGGCGCTGTGGCCCTTCATCCGGCGTCGGCTGCAAGCGGAGCTGGGGCTGTCGCTCAATCTGTTCGCCACCTTCTGACGGCGACGATCCGGCCCCGCCTCAGCCTGCCGTCAGCGCGTGGATGAGGATGGCTGCGGTGGCGGCGACGTTCAGCGACTGGACGCGCCCGCTGCCGGGAATGGTCAGCACCGCCTCGCAGGCCGCCAGCGTGGCCGGCGGGATGCCGTCCTCCTCGTTGCCGAGCACAACTGCGGGGGGCTTGGCTCCCTGCTTGCCGCGCCAGCCGGTCAGCGCGCCGGCATCGACCGTCGGCCGGGTCTGGTCCAGCGCCGTTCCGAACACCCGGTGGCTGGCGCGCAGACGCTTCAGCGCGGCCGGCAGGGCGGGGGCGCGCTCCAGAGTCACCCACTCGAACCCGCCCTCTGCCACGCGATAGGCGGCTTCCGACGGCAGGGCCTGGCCGGGATGGTCCGACACCAGGACGCGGGGCAGGCCGAAGAAGGCGGCAGTGCGCAGGATGGCGCCGAGATTGTGCGGGTTGCCGACGCCGTCGAGGATCAGCAGCGGCTCGGACGCCCGGCGGGCGGCCTCCGTGTCGAACAGCGGCAGCGTCCGCGGCGCCATCAGCGCCACCACCCCGCCATGCAGCACGGTGCCGGCGACCTTCGCCAGTTCGTCCGCCTCCACCATGCGGTAGGGCTTGCGGGCCGCCGCCATCGCCTTGCAGTAGGCGCCCACCGCCGGCTTCAGCCGCTCGTCGAAGAACAGGCGTTCCACCCGCTCCGGCTCATGGGCGAAGAGGGCGGAGACGGCGGCCAGCCCGGCGACGCGGAACAGCTTGCGCGATTCGGTGGGCTCCGGGGCTGACGGAGGGACGGGGGCGGCGATCCGGGAACGGGCGCGGCTGGGTTGGGGCGGGCGTCCGCGCGGAGGCATGGAGGTCCTGTCTGTCTGGAATGGGGTGGCGGCTTACAGCAGCTTCACCACCAGGAAGCCGCCGATCAGCGCCACCGCGAACACGCTGGTGACCAGGGTCAGCCGCTTTTCGATGAAGGCGCGGATCGGCGGACCGAAGAAATACAGCAGCGCCGCCACCAGATAGAAGCGGATCGACCGCGAGATGATCGACGCGCCGATGAACACCCACAGCGGCAGATGCGCGACGCCGGCCGTGATGGTCAGCAGCTTGTAGGGGATGGGCGTCATGCCCTTGATGATGAGGATTTCCGCCCCGTACTCGACGAAGGTGTGGCGCAGCTGCTCGAACTTGTCGGTCAGGTGATAGAACTCGATCACCCAGCGGCCGATCGTCTCGTACAGGAAATAGCCGATCATGTAGCCGGCGATGCCGCCGACGACGGAGGCCAGCGTGCAGATCGTCGCCAGCTTCCACGCGGCCTTGCGGTTGGCGATGACCATCGGCACCAGCAGCAGGTCCGGCGGCAGCGGGAAGAAGGAGCTTTCGGCGAAGGAGACCCCGGCCAGCCAGGCTGTCGAATCCTTCGACGCGGCCTTGGCCATCGTCCAGTCGTAAAGACGCTTCAGCATGAATGGGCCGTCCTTCGTCGCTGCCGTTGCGGTGCACGACGCATCTTTTAGGCGCGACGGTCCCGGTGCGCCAGTGCCCAATTTGACCGCCCCCGGACAGGGTGAAGCCCTCCGGAGGCGTTAGCCCGTTCCGGCGGACTCCTCTCCGGGCTTTGTTCCCCCGGCCTTCTCTCCCCTGGGCTTCTCTGTGGGAGTTTCCTCCTTCAGCACCTCGTCCAGCCAGCGCAGGTGCGGCTCGGCGGCCTTGCGCGCCTCTTCCTGGGTCTGGCGGTAGCGGGCGACCACCTCCTGGCCCAGCGGGGTCAGGCCGGCGCCGCCGCCTTCACGCCCGCCGACGCTGGTGCGGATCACCGGCTCGCGGAAGGCGGTGTTCATCGTCTCCACCAGGAACCAGGCGCGGCGGAAGGTCATGTCCAGCGAGCGCGCGGCGGCGGAGATCGAGCCGGTGCGGTCGATGGTCTCCAGCAGGGCGATCTTGCCGGGGCCGATGGCGCCCGACGGGTGCAGGAAGCGGACACGAAGGTCGGCGGGCATGGTGTTCCGTTGCGAATCCGAAAGGGATGGGAACAACCATGTGGGGTCCGCCCCACCGGTTCAAGCGGCAAGTGGGGCGATAGGGGACACCACCGATGGGGGGTGCGATCCGCCGCACCCCCGGCCGATCAACGCTACTCCGCCCCGGCGGCCTCGGCGAGGCCCAGGAAGGCGGGCAGGTCGTGGGTGATGACATAGGTGGGGATCGGGGCCAGGAAGTCGCGCATCCGGCCCTTTTCCGTAAAGCGCTTGCGGAAGCGCGAATGGGTGAACAGCGTGCCCAGCT
The DNA here is from genome assembly GCF_900177515.1 of Azospirillum oryzae. Lineage (GTDB taxonomy): Bacteria > Pseudomonadota > Alphaproteobacteria > Azospirillales > Azospirillaceae > Azospirillum > Azospirillum oryzae_A. Next base: position 2,648,190 of record NZ_FXAK01000007.1, on the reverse strand, counting down.
TCGGCACGATGCCGCCGGCGATATAGACGCCGCCGCGCGCGCCCAGCGTCAGGGCGAGGTTGCCGGCCACGGTGCCCAGCATGGCGCAGAACATCTCCACCGCCTCCACGCAATGCGGCTCGCTGCCGTTGAGCGCGTTGTCGGCCACCTGCGCGGGCGTAAGAGCGGCCGGTTCCCGCCCGTCCAGGATCGACAGCGCGCCATAGAGGTTGACGAGGCCCGGCCCGGACAGCACCCGCTCGGCCGAGACATGGTCGAAGCTCTTGCGCAGCTGGCCCAGCACGGCGCTCTCGCGGTCGCTGATCGGCGCCATGCTGACATGGCCGCCCTCGCCCGACAGCGCGGTCCAGCGGGCGTTGGCGCCCGGTACCAGACCGGACACGCCCAGCCCGCTGCCCGGCCCCAGCACCCCGACGACGGCCCCCGCCTGCGGCGCGCCGTCGCCGATCTGGCGCCGGTCCTCCTCCGCCAGACGCGGCACAGACAGGGCGACGGCGGTGAAATCGTTGATGACGACCAGCCCCTCCAGCCCCAGGGCGTCGCGCACCCGGTTAACGGAGAACTGCCAGACCAGATTGGTCATGGCGATGTGGTCGCCGGTGACCGGCCCGGCCACTGCGAAAGCGCCGCGCCGCGGCCGGCCGGGGGTGCCGACCGTCGCCAGCCCGACCGCCGACAGATAGGCGTTCGCCGCATCCTCGATCGAGGCGTAGTCGGCGCAGCGCAGCACGCGGGTGTCGCGCACGATCCTGCCGTCGATCAGGCCGAAGCGGGCATTGGTGCCGCCGATGTCGGCAACCAGAATGGGGGCAAGGATGGGAGCCGGGGTGGAGGAGAGATCGGCGGCCATGGATCCGGGTCTGCGTTGTTGGTGGGCCGAGCGGATGCTCGTTTGATGGGCCGAGCGGATGCTCGATTATGGATCGAACTGATGCTCAGGTGACCGGAAAGTCATACGGTGCCCGGGTCAGCGCGTCCACATAGCTTTCACGCCACCAGCTGATGTCGTGCCGGCGCAGGGTCTGCATCAGGGCGGCGTGGCGTTCCTTGCGCTCGCCCAGCGGCATGGTCAGCGCCCGCTGCAGCGCGTCGCCGACGCCTTCGATGTCAAAGGGGTTGACGATCAGCGCCTCGCCCATCTCGTGGGCGGCGCCGGCGAACTGGGACAGCACCAGCACGCCCGGATTGTCGGCGTCCTGGCAGGCGACATATTCCTTGGCGACGAGGTTCATGCCGTCGCGCAGCGGCGTCACCAGCCCGACATTGGCCAGCCGGTAGAAACCCGCCAGCACGCGCTGGCCGAAGCTGCGGTTCAGGTAGCGGATCGGCTGCCAGTCGAACTCGGCGAATCGGCCGTTGATGCGGCCGGCCATCTCCGACAGCTCGCGGCGGATGGCGATGTATTCCGGCACATCCTCGCGCGAGGGCGGGGCGACCTGCAGGAAGGAGACGCGGTTGCAATGCTCCGGATAGCTTTCCAGAAGCTGTTCGAAGGCGGCGAAGCGCTGCGGCAGGCCCTTGGAATAGTCGAGCCGGTCGACGCCGATGATCAGGCGGCGGCCGACCAGGCTCTCGCGCAGACGTTCGGCCTGCCGCGAGCGGCCGGCGGTTCGGGCCAGGCTCTCCAGCGCCTCGGTGTCGATGCTGATGGGAAAGACCTTCGCCAGCAGGGTGCGGCCGAAGGCGCGGATCATCGCCGTGCCGTAGGCGCCGCGCTGTTCCACCGTGCCGTCGGTCTCGGTGCGGATATAGTCGCAGAAGCCGCGCAGGTCGGTGGCGGTGTGGAAGCCGACCAGATCGTAGGCGCACAACTCGCGGATCAGGTCGCGGTGGTTGGGCAGGGCGGTCAGCAATTCCGGCGGCGGGAAGGGCGTGTGCAGGAAGAAGCCCATGCGCTGCGAGCAGCCGCGGCGGCGCAACTCGTCGCCGAAGGGGATCAGGTGATAGTCGTGGACCCAGATCATGTCGTCGGTGCGCAGCAACGGCTCCAGCTTGTCGGCGAAATAGGCGTTGACCCGTTCATATCCTTCGCGCGTGCGCCGGTTCACCGAGATCAGGCCCAGCCGGTAATGGAACAGCGGCCATAAGGTCTGGTTGGCGAAGCCGTTGTAATATTCCTCGTGGTCGCGGCGGCCCAGATCCAGGGTGGCATAGGTCAGCTTGCCGGCTTCCGTCCGTGTCGGTTCCGCCTGAGACTCGCCATCGACGACCTTTCCGCTCCACCCGAACCAGATGCCGCCGGTCTTCTTCAAGGCCGCGAGGATGGCGACGGCGAGACCGCCGGCCGCCTGCTTGCCCTCTTCCATCAGGGCCACCCGGTTCGATACGACGACGAGCCTGCTCACGATGTTCTTCTCCTTATTGGCCGCCGGCAGGGCGTTCCGCAGCCCGCGAGGTCCGGCTGTCCTTGCGGACACCCTATGCGGGACTACTACGAAACGACCATGGGCGGGCTTGGTTCCGAGCGCCGGCCGTCAAGCTCAAGACGCTGGTCCGAAGGTCCGGCGCTCCCTGTCCTTTGGGGCAGACCACTCCACGAAGGGTTATGTTGCATCGCAACATAACATCCCTAGGCGCTATCCGGTTCGCGATACCTCCAACTCCGGTTAACGTGATGTAATGAATAAGAAATTCTTTTTTGGGCTTGAAGCCGGGCCGGGTCGCGTTCATATTGTGCAGTGCGGCAACGGTCGCGCCTCGGCGTGGACGTTGGCGTAACGCACTTCTTGGGCGTTTCCTCCCTAGACTGAGGCCGCGGGTCCGCCCGCGGCCTTTTTTTGTGCGAAAAGCACCCGCTTCCGACGCGACGGCGCGCCGGCCCGGAAAAGGGCGCGGCGGTGCCAAGCCGAAGCTTGGCCCTGACGTGATAGGGCGAAACTGTGGCAGAGACGGGGCAATGGTCCCTTACGGGCGTCTCATCCGCCGATCAGCGCGGACCCAGCCCGTGCGGCGGCAGCAGGCCCAGCGTGTCGACCAGCTCGGTCATGTGGCGGGCGAGAACGTCCAGGTAAGGCAGGCGCGTCAGCGCCGCCTCGTCCATGTAGAGGTCGCGGGCGATTTCGATCTGAAGCGTGTGGATGCCCTGGCGCGGCCGGCCGTAATGGCGGGTGGTGTAGCCGCCGGCATAGGGATTGTTGCGGCTGACGGCATAGCCCAGCCCGCACAGGTATTCCTCCGCCGCATCGATCACCGCCGGGGCGCAGGCGTTGCCGAAACAGTCGCCCAGCACGATGTCGGGATGGCTGCCGCCGCGCCCGCCGCCTCGTCCGTTGCCCCGCCGTCCATCGGTGGTGGCGCTGGCGGACGGCATCGAATGGCAGTCGATCAGCAGTGCGTGGCCGAAGGCGTCGCGGGTTGCGTCCACCAGCTGGCGCAGCGCGTTGTGATAGGGGGTGTAGCAGCGGCCGACCCGGTCCAGCGCCTCGGCGAAGCGCAGCTTGCCCCGATAGATGTCCTCGCCGTTGGCGACCACGCGGGCGATGGTGCCCAGCCCCGCCGCCACCCGGGGCGACCGGGTGTTGACGTAGGCCGGCAGCGGATCGGCGAACATCTCCGGGTCCAGTTCGTAGGCCTCGCGGTTGACATCCAGATAGGCGCGCGGGAACAGGGCGCGGATCAGCGGCACGCCGAAGCCGGGGGCGAAGGCGAAGATCTCGTCGACGAAGCAGTCCTCCGACTTGCGCAGCGCGCGGGCATCCAGGCGGGACGAGGCGAGGAAGGCGGCGGAATAGGCGTTCCCGCTGTGCGGCGACGCCAGCACGAGCGGCAGCCTCTGGCTCTGCGGGGCCAGGATTTCGAAGGCCGGGGCGTTTGGCGGCGAAGCGACGGCGGCCGGATCGGGACCGGCGCCGGCATCGCGCTGCGCGTCGAAGGAGGCGTCCATGGTCGAATGATGTAATGGACGCTGGCCGCCGTGTCACGGGACCTCTGTCACGGGACCGGCTGCCGCTCTACCGCCGGCGGATAAAAAAAGCGGGAGTGGTCATGAAAGGTCTTGCGTGTCGGCAAGGAGGTCGGTATACACCCGCCCACGCCGGACGGAACGACGCCAAGCGCTCCTCCACCGGCCGCTACAGTGGGCGGTTAGCTCAGCGGGAGAGCACTACGTTGACATCGTAGGGGTCACTGGTTCAATCCCAGTACCGCCCACCATTCTGAAGGCCGCGAACCGGAACGGGTTCGCGGCCTTCTCCATTTTGGCGTTCTGCAATTTTGGGGGCCGTCGGGGCTTCGTCACGCGCCCGGCCTGACGGCGATGAACAGGGCCAGCGCGACGATGGCCAATCCGCAGGTCCGGTTGATCCGTCCGATGGCCCGCGCCGTGACGCGGGCGCGCGCCAGTCCGACCGCTCCGCTCAGCACCAGCCACCAAAGCGACGATCCCGCGAACACGCCGGCCGGCAGCGACAGAACCTCCGCCCAACCGGCTTGCGGCTGCGCCTCTGCGGGGATTGCCGGTACCAGCATCATGAAGAAGGACAGGGTCACCGGGTTGGTCAGGGACAGGGCAACCGCCGCAGCGTAGTTGCCGATGGTGCCCTCCACGGCCCGTTTCGGGCTGGCCACGGGCACAGGCAGGGACAGGTCCGGGCCGGTCGCCGAAAGCGCCGTCCGTTCCAGGCTGCGCGACAACATGCGCCAGCCGATCCATAACAGGAAAGCGGCGGCGGCGATCCGGCCATAGAGGTTCCAGATGCCGGCCGCGGGGGCAATATGGACAAGCCCGGCGGTGACCAGTGCCGCATAGAGCGCGTGCACGGTTGCGGCCCCCAGACCGGCGGCGAAGCCTGGGCGAAATCCTCCCGCCAATGTCCGCTCGATGCACAACATGCCCATCGGACCGACCGGTGCCGCGACGGACAGCCCCAGAACCAGCCCCGAGATCATTCCGTCCATGGCTTGCGTCCGTGCCCGATCCTCCCCGCGATCGTGCTATTGCCGGATCAGCCAGGGGCGCGACACTTCGCTCGGCACCATCTCCGTTCCATCGGGGCGCAGCCCCTGGCCCACCCGAACCGCACCCGCCGCCGAATCGTCGTCGGGCCGGAGAGGCGATTGGCCGGCCGATGGTGCGATGACCTGCCCTGGCTGAAGGGCGACGGTGTCCTTTTCCGGGTCGGGGGCGGGACTCCGCTCGGCCGGCGGTGTGGCGGCCATCTGTGGCGGCGCCGGGTCTTCGGCCATGGCGGCTCCTGCCGCGAGCGCAACGAGGGCCGGCAGCAGCGCGCCGGCCACCGCCGCCTGAACCGCCGACCGAACCGCTGACTGGGGAATTCGTAGCCGGATCGCATTCATCTCTGCCTCCCTGCCTCGGGCGGTCCTTCGGGAACGCCATGGGTCCAGCGTTGCAAGGCAATCGCGGAGGAGCATCGTCCGAACGCAGGAGGCATGGCCTTCTGGATGGGCCGGCATCCGAACGGATAACCGTGCCCGGCCGCTCACCGCTGCAGGGTGAAGCGAACCTGTGGCCGGAGTCCCGACAGCAGGCGCACCAGTTCGGCCTGCCGCCTGGTCCCGGTCTTTTCGAAGACATGGCCCAGATGGGTGCGGGCGGTGGTCTGCGAAATTCCAAGCCGGCCGGCACAGGCCTGCAACCCGTCGCCGGCCAGGATCTCCCTCGCCAGACTGGCCTCGGCCGCGGTCAGTCCGAAGCAGGATTGAAGCTGCGCGGCCGATGGGCCGCGGCGGCACCGCGGATCGGCCAGGAACAGCGCGGCCACGGGAAATCCCTGCTTCGTCCCGCGCAGTTCCGCCGGTAGGGCGGCGACGCAGCCCGCCAGCGGTGTCGCGCCGCGGCCGCAGACGATGGGCAGGGCATGTTTTCCGCCGGTCTCCTCCAACTGCAGGCAGGCGGTGACGGCATCCTGCAGAGCCCTGGTTTCGGATCGGCAGGAGGTCTCCACGGTCCCGTTGTGCAACCGAATGGACCGACCCTCCCGCAGCATCTCCTCTGCCGCGCGGTTGGCGAAAAGCAGATGGGCGCCGGCATCGACCAGCAGAACGATCTGGTCGAGCCGGTCAAGCAGCCAAACAAGGGTGAACGCGTCGACGTCCGCAACGGTTCCGGTCGAACGGACGCCCAGGGGGGCTGCCGGTCCCTGATGGTCGGACGCCTCCGCGGATGGCGGAAGTCCCGGTGAGAAGAAAGCCGACAGGCCGGCGGTTGAGTGGGCGGCGAGACCGATCATGACGGACCTCCCATCCGCACCGCAGGACACCGCGGGCGGCTCGTTTGGACTGGTTATGGTAGGTCCAAAAACAGTCCAAAGCCAAGCGATCGTGAGGGGTACGAACAACCGCGATTCGTGGACGCCGTCATCCTCAGGAACCGGCCAGAAAGCGCTCCAGCTCTTCGGTGGTCGGCAGTGCGGCGGCCACGCCGATCCGTCCGGCAACGATCGCCCCGCAGGCGGCGGCACGCTCCAGGCACTCCTCCAGCGGCCGGCCCTGGACCAGTCCGGCCGCCAACCCGGCGGTAAAGGCGTCGCCGGCGCCCAGCGTATCGACCGTCGCGACCGGGAAAGCCGGCTGGTGGAGGGGCGCGGCCCCCCGCCGACAGGCCACGGCACCGCGCGCACCCAAGGTGACGACCACAAGGCCGGGACCAAGGGCGAGAAACGCGTCGGCCGATGCGGCGGCCGACAGCGGCTCGGCATCCATGTCGATATCGAGCCTTGGGGCAAGGGCCTGCGCCATCTGTGCGGCTTCCACCGCGTTCACCACCAGGATGTCGGTGTGCGCCAGCAGGCCGGCGGGCAGGGCGCGGAACGGGGAAGGGTTGAGCAGGGTCCGAACCCCGGCGGCACGGGCAAGGGCGAAGGCTTCGACGATGGCCCCGTCGTCGATTTCGAACTGCGCCAGCACCAGAGCCGCCCTCCGGAGGCCGGTAGCGGCGCGGACATGATCTGCCGACAGCTGGCGGTTGGCGCCGGGATAGACGGCCAGGCAGTTCTCCCCGCCGCGATCGGTGAAGCCGATTCCGGCGCCGGTCGCCCCCGGGCAGCGGCGTATCAGCGCCGGAGACAGTCCGGCGCCGGCCAGCGCCTGTTCCGCCAGCCCGCCGAACAGGTCGTCGCCGACCGCGAACAGGCCGTCCACCCCCACGCCCAGCCGGCGGGCGCCGATGGCGAGGTTCAGCCCCTTGCCGCCGGCTTCCACCGTGAAGGCCTCGGCCCGCAGCGACTCGCCGGGCTGCGGGAATCTGTCGACTTTGGCGGAGCAGGCGATCACGAAACTCCCCAAGACAAAGAGAAACATGTTCTCATCCGTCGAGGCTGTCGCCATGTTGGCCTCCGTCAGTTGGGGGTTCGCCATGTCGAACCGGGTCATTTCTCCACAGAGAGCTGTCGACCACGCCGTGGAACGGGACACCGAAAAGCAGGCCACGGAAACGCAGGCCGCCGGAACAAGGCCGTCGCTGCCCTCGCTGATTCGCCTGCGCGACGATACCGCACAGCCGCTCTATCAGCAGCTTGAGGAACAGCTGCTTGCGCTGATCGAGAACGGGAGCGTGCCAGCAGGTACGACCTTGCCGGCGGAGCGTCAATTGGCCGAAGGACTCGGTGTCAGCCGGGCGACGGTGCAGCGGGCCTACCAGATGCTGCGCCACCGCAAGCTGATCAGCGCCCATGGCCGGCTGGGCTTCATCGTGCAGGGCGACGGGCCGCGGCTCCATCCCGGCATGGACCGGCTGAAAGGCTTCACCGAGGAGATGCGCGAACTGGGACGGACCCCGTCGGCGGATATCCTGGAGCAGCGGGTCGTCAGCGATCGGTCCATCGCCTCCATCTTCGGGCTGCCGTCGACCGCGCAATTCCTGAAGCTGGTGCGGGTGCGCCGGGGCGACGGCATTCCCATGTCGCGCGAAACCGCCTGGTACGATCTGGCCGCCGCCCCCGCCCTGCCGGACTGCGACCTGTCGCGGTCGGTCTATGCCAGCCTCGGCGAGCAGTGCGGCGTTCCCCTGACCCACTGCGACCAGACCATCGAGGCGACGCTGCCGCTGCCGCAGGAATGCGCGGTGTTCGGATTTTCCGAACCGGTCGCCTGCCTGCTCATCAAACGGCGCAGCTACACCGCCGCCGGCCGGATGATCGAATATGTGGAGGGGCTGTTCCGCGGCGACGTCTACACCTACCGGCTGACGCTGAAGGCCTGAGAGGCGCGATCCCTCGTCAAGCGGCGCCGTCTCCTCTAAAGTCCGGCTCTACTGTTCGTTGGCGAAGCAATCTACAGGGAGAAGCCTTCATGCCTGTCCATACCCTGCGCCGCAGCGGCCGGAGCCTGGCCGCCGCCGTCGGCGCGGTTCTGGTCTGTGCCGTCGCCGCCATGTCGTCCACCACGGCCGTGGCGCAGACCGCACCCGCCGCGCAGGCCGCCGGCACGGCAACCGAGACGTCGCGCCTGGACGCCGTGCTGTCGGCCGGCACGCTGCGCGTCGGCACCACCGGCGACTACAAGCCCTTCACCTACCTGAACCCGCAGACCCAGAAGTTCGAGGGCATGGACATCGACCTTGCCGAGGCCATGGGCAAGGCCATGGGCGTCAAGGTGGAGTTCGTGAAGACGACGTGGGGCACCCTGCTGCCCGACCTGCTGGCCGACAAGTACGACATCGCCGTCGGCGGTGTTTCCGTGACGTTGGAGCGGCAGAAGAAGGCGCTGTTCTCCGACGCGCTGATGCGCGACGGCAAGACGCCGATCACCCGCTGCGAAAACAAGGACCGCTTCCAGACCGTCGCCGACATCGACAAGCCCGGCGTCCGCCTGATCGTCAACCCCGGCGGCACCAACGAGAAATTCGCCCGCGCCCACATCCACAATGCGCAGATCGAGGTGCATCCGGACAACGTCACCATCTTCGACCAGATCGTCGCCGGCAAGGCCGACCTGATGATCACCGACGCGGTGGAGACCCGGCTTCAGCAGAAGCTGCATCCGGAGCTGTGCGCCGTCCATCCGGACAAGCCCTTCGACTTCTCGGAAAAGGCCTTCCTGCTGCCGCGCGACATCGTGCTGAAGCTGTGGATCGACCAGTGGCTGCACCAAGCCGTTGCCACCGGCCAGTATCAGGCGGTGTTCGATCGCTGGCTGAAGTAGCCGGCCGGAACCCTGCGGATGCCGCCGTGCCGATTCCTTGCGCGGCGGCATCGCATATGCCCGGCCATTTATCCAGACTGAACCGGCAAGTATGGGCAAAGCCGGCGGTTCGACCGGGAGCATGGTGCAAAAGCATCAAGGGCCCGGCGATTGCTCGCCGAGCCCTTGATCGATTTGGTGGAGCCAAGGAGGATCGAACTCCTGACCTCTACAATGCCATTGTAGCGCTCTCCCAGCTGAGCTATGGCCCCTTTAACTCTGGGGGCCGGTCGTTTCCGTCCGGCCTTGGTGGAGCGGGATAATAGTCAGGCGGTGGAGTGATGCAAGCGGAAAATTCGCCCCGCCGCGCTTTTTTTCACCACCCCGCCGGACCTTCCGCCCCCACCGGAAAGCAGTCACCGGGAAGGGCGCCGGTCAGCGCTCCTCCTCGTCCTCGCCTTCGACATCGACGACCTCGTCCATGTCGTCCTCGCCCAGTTCGGACGTGTCCTCGATCAGGACGTCGTCCTCATCCTCGGTGGCGTCGTCGGCTTCCTCGATGTCGTCGACGGACATGTCGTCCTCGACGTCCTCCAGTTCCGTGGTCTCGGTCTCGGTCTCGGCCTCTTCCTCGTCCTCCGCCACGGCGACCACCTTCTTGGTGTCGTCGGCCGGGGCCGGACGGGCCTTGCGGGACTTCAGCAGAGCCTCGGGATCGAACTGCGCGCCACAGCTCGGGCAGACCGGCGGGTCCTTGCGCATGTCATAGTAACGAGCGCCACAGCTCGGGCAGATGCGCTTGACGCCCCATTCGGGTTTGGCCACGCCACGTCCTCCGTCACAAAAAATCAGGGGGTTCTCAAGAGGCGCCCTTTGCCATGCCCTGAGACGCTTGTCAAAAAAAAGATGAAGCGGCCGGGTGATCGCCGTGCCGCGGCAGCAGCGGGAAAGAGGTATCCCGCTCGGACAGGGGTTGCCTTTACAGGGCGTTAACCATAACTCGCTAGAACGGACCTGCACAGTGTGCAACTCCTCCATTTGGTTTCCTCCTTGAACTCGGGGCCGCCTTCGGGCGGCCTCTTTTCATTGGTGCCCGGCCGTATTTGCCCGGCTCGCCTGAGGGAGGGCCCGAGGAGGGGAGGGGGGAGTGCCCGGCCCTCTCGCATCGGGGCGGGGGCTGTGATAGGAACGGCGGCCATATCCGCTTCCCGTTCCGATCCGAAGGACCCGTCCCATGACGCATGCAAGGCCGCTGCGCTCCACCACCACCGGCGCGATCCGGGGCAGCATCCGCGTGCCCGGCGACAAGTCGATCTCGCACCGGTCGCTGATGCTGGGCGCCATCGCGGTGGGCGAGACGGTGATCCACGGCCTGCTGGAGGGGGAAGACGTCCTGCACACCGCGGCGGCGATGCGCCTGCTGGGAGCGGAGGCGGAGCGGAACGAGAACGGCGTCTGGCGCGTGCGCGGCGTCGGGCTGGGGGCGTTGCAGGAACCGGCGCAGGTTCTGGACATGGGCAACAGCGGCACCGCCGCCCGCCTGCTGATGGGGCTGGTCGCCGGCCATCCGATCACCTGCGTCTTCACCGGCGACGCCTCGCTGAACAAGCGCCCGATGGCCCGCGTCACCAAACCGCTGGAGGAGATGGGCGCCCGCTTCGTCGGCCGGTCCGGCGGGCGGCTGCCGCTGACCGTGGTCGGCAGCGGCGATCTGGTCCCGATCACCTACCGCCTGCCGGTGGCCTCCGCCCAGGTCAAGTCGGCGATCCTGCTGGCCGGCCTGAACACCGCCGGCGCCACCACGGTGATCGAGGCGGAGCCGACGCGCGACCACACCGAACTGATGCTGCGCCATTTCGGCGCAACCGTGACGACCGAGCGGCTGGAGGACGGCGCGCTGGCCGTCACCGTCGTCGGCCAGCCGGAGCTGACCGGCCGCACCATCCATGTTCCGGCCGATCCCAGCAGCGCCGCCTTCCCGGCGGTCGCCGCCCTGCTGCGGCCGGGCTCGGAGCTGCTGCTGAACGACGTCGGCATGAACCCGCGCCGCACCGGTCTCTATGACACGCTGGTGGAGATGGGCGCCGATATCGCCTTCGAGAACCGCCGCGATCAGGCGGGCGAGCCGGTGGCCGACCTGCGGGTGAAGCACAGCGCCCTGAAGGGCGTGGTGGTGCCGGCCGACCGCGCGCCCAGCATGATCGACGAATACCCGGTCCTGGCCGCCGCCGCCGCCTGTGCCGAGGGCACCACGGTGATGCTGGGCCTGAAGGAACTGCGGGTGAAGGAGAGCGACCGCCTCGCCATGGTGGCGGAAGGCCTGACCCGCTGCGGCGTGTCGGTCGAGGTCGGCGCCGACGACAGCCTGACGGTGCATGGCACCGGGGGAACCGGCAAGGGGCCGAAGGGCGGCGCCACCGTCCTCACCGCCATGGACCACCGCATCGCCATGAGCTTCCTGGTGCTGGGCATGGCGACGGAGGAGCCGGTGTCGGTCGACGACGGCGCCTTCATCGACACCAGCTTCCCCGGCTTCGTCGGGTTGATGAACGGGCTCGGCGCGAAGATTGTGGAGGCGTGAGGCGATGACGCAGCCGCTTTCCAACCAGGAGTCGCCGGGCAAGGCGGTCGTCGTCGCCATCGACGGCCCGGCCGCCAGCGGCAAGGGCACCCTGTCGCAGCGCATCGCCGACGCCTTCGGCTTCGCCCATCTCGACACCGGCGTGCTGTACCGCGCGGTCGGCGTGTCGGTCCTGCGGGCCGGCGGCGATCCGGCCGACAATGCAGCGGCGGCGCGCGCGGCCTACGAGCTGCACCCCGAGCACCCGATCCTGCAGGAGGTGGCCCTGCGCACCGACGAGGCGGCGCAGGCGGCCAGCAAGGTGGCGGCGGTGCCGGAGGTGCGGGCGGCGCTTCTCGACTTCCAGCGGCGCTTTGCAAGCCATCCGCCGGGCGGCGCGCCGGGGGCGGTTCTGGACGGGCGCGACATCGGAACGGTGGTCTGTCCCGATGCCCAGGCCAAACTCTTCATTACCGCTTCGGTGGAGGTCCGGGCCGAACGGCGACTCAAGGAGTTGCAGAGACGGGGGATTCCGGCTATATCCTCCGATGTCCTGGAGGACATGAAGGCTCGTGATGCGCGCGACAGCCAGAGAGCGGTGGCCCCGCTCCGTCCGGCTGCCGACGCTTTTGTGCTTGATACGTCCGCTCTCGATGCCGATCAGGTGTTCTCGATGGCGGTCGCCCACATCGGTTCGAAAACCGGCCTGAAGCCCGCGGCGTAACGCGGTCGCTTCCGACCTCCGTTGACGGGCCGCCGGTGGCGGCGCGAACGGGTCCGACTCCCTCCAAGGAAAACCATCAACCAAGTCGCCGGGCGTGGTGCCCGGCGCGGCGGTTCGGTCGAGGTCCCACCCGTTTTGCCGCGGGAGGGACCGGAACGGGGCCGCTTTCGCGCCACCTTTAGGAGTTTCAATGGCACAGTCACTGGCCCGCACGGTCGAAAAGGAAAGCTTTGCGTCTCTGCTCGAAGAGTCGCTGGGCGCGGCCGAGTCGCTCGAAGGTACGGTCGTCAAGGGACGCGTCGTCGCCGTCGAGAACGACATGGTCACCATCGACGTCGGTCTGAAGTCGGAAGGCCGCGTCGCGCTGAAGGAATTCGCCGTTGCCGGCCAGCCGCCCGAGCTGAAGGCGGGCGACACCGTCGAGGTCTACCTCGAGCGGATGGAAGACAAGAACGGCGAAGCGATGCTGAGCCGTGAGAAGGCGAAGCGCGAAGAGGCCTGGGCCCTGCTGGAGAAGTCGTTCAACGACCAGACCCGCGTCACCGGCGTCATCTTCGGCCGCGTCAAGGGCGGCTTCACGGTCGACCTGTCGGGCGCCGTTGCCTTCCTGCCCGGTTCGCAGGTCGACATCCGTCCGGTCCGCGACATCTCCCCGCTGCTGGGCACCCCGCAGCCGTTCCAGATCCTGAAGATGGACCGCTCGCGCGGCAACATCGTCGTGTCTCGCCGCGCCGTGCTCGAAGAGAGCCGCGCCGAGGCCCGTTCGGAGCTGGTGGCCAACCTCAAGGAAGGCCAGATCCTCCAGGGCGTCGTCAAGAACATCACCGACTACGGTGCGTTCGTCGACCTGGGCGGCGTCGATGGCCTGCTGCACGTCACCGACATCGCGTGGCGCCGCATCAACCATCCGTCGGAAGCCCTGCAGATCGGCCAGACCGTCACGGTCCAGGTCATCCGCTTCAACCCGGAAACCCAGCGCATCAGCCTGGGCATGAAGCAGCTCGAAGCCGACCCGTGGGAAGGCGTCGAGGCCAAGTATCCGGTCGGCGCGAAGTTCAAGGGCCGCGTCACCAACATCACCGACTACGGCGCCTTCGTGGAGCTGGAGCCGGGGATCGAGGGCCTGGTCCACGTTTCGGAAATGTCCTGGACCAAGAAGAACGTCCATCCGGGCAAGATCGTGTCGACTTCGCAGGAAGTCGAGGTCATGGTCCTGGACGTCGATCCGCAGAAGCGCCGCATCAGCCTCGGCCTGAAGCAGTGCCTGGACAACCCGTGGGAGACCTTCACCGACAAGTTCGGTCCTGGCACCGAGCTGGAAGGCGAAGTCAAGAACATCACCGAGTTCGGTCTGTTCGTCGGCCTCCCGGGCGACATCGACGGCATGGTCCACATGTCCGATCTCGACTGGAACAAGTCGGGTGAAGAGGCGATCGCCGAGTACAAGAAGGGCGACCGCGTCAAGGTCAAGGTTCTCGACGTCGACGTCGAGAAGGAGCGCATCAGCCTGGGCATCAAGCAGCTGGCCAGCGATCCGTTCGAGTCGGCCACTGCCGGCCTGAAGAAGAACGAGGTCGTGACCTGCACCGTGACGCAGGTGACGGACGGCGGCATCGAAGTGACCGTCGGCGAGGGCTACACCGGCTTCATCCGCAAGTCGGACCTGTCCCGCGACCGTTCCGAACAGCGCCCGGACCGTTTCGCCGTCGGCGAGAAGGTCGATGCCAAGGTCACCCAGATCGACCGCGCTTCCCGCCGCATCTCGCTGTCCATCAAGGCCCGCGAGATGGAGGAAGAGAAGCAGGCGATGGCCGAGTTCGGTTCGTCCGACTCGGGCGCCTCGCTGGGCGACATCCTGGGCGCCGCTCTGAAGCGCAAGCAGCAGAACGACGAGTGATCGTCTGAGGCCATCCTCCCTTACGGTGACGTAGGGGAGGGGGCTCGCGATCTCCCGGAAGAGTAAGAGAAAGGCCGCGTCCCGGTTGGGGCGCGGCCTTTCTCTTTAGAAGTTCGGTGGAGGCGGTTGGCAGTCGGCGGCGTGCCGGGATGTCGGGCAAGATAAACACGGATGTCACGGATTTAGACACGGATTACACGGATTTTTTGGCTTGGTAAACGGACGCCCTGCCGACCGACGAACGTTACGCAAGCCCTGTTCCTGTCGATGGATGCAGTGGCTTTTCATTCCGCAACTGCTTCGCGACGCCACATCCGTGTAATCCGTGACATCCATGTCAAACCTTGTGCCCACACTCTCGATCTCCCGAACCGCCAAGCACCCGTCGCCTACCGCTGCGGCTCCGGACTGCGGGTCAGGGACGTGATGCTGTCGTCGTAGCGGAATTCCGGCATGTCGCGGACGCTGGCGGCGGTCACTTCGCGCAGACGGATCGCCTCGCTGCCGGTGCGCAGGTCGGCCAGGGTCAGGTCGGCCGCGATGTCCTTGCCGCCGAAGCCCAGAATGCCGCCCGAATGGATGACGATGTATTGGGCCTCGCCCTTGTCATCGAGGATCACGTCGGTGACGGTGCCGATCTTCGACCCGTCGGCGCCGACGACGCTGCGATTCATCAACTGGTCGACGCTGGGGCCGGTCTTGCGCTCCACCGTGGCGCCGACGGCCGGAGTCGAGCCGTCGATGATGACCGTCTGTCCGGCCGCCCCCTGCGGAGTCGCCATGCCGACCAGCAGTGTCAGCGCAGGCAATGCAAACCACATCTTGTGGGTGATCTTCAGCATGGGCGCCTCTCCTCCCCCAGGATCGTGTGAGATTCACCTTGGCTCCATGGGCCTCAACCGGGATCGCATGAAATAGTTGCGGGCTCGCTGCCACTACCCCTCTTCCGTGCCGAACCCTCGGCGAAACAGCGGCGACTCGGGGGTGGGAACGACGGGCCTTTTCGAGTCGCCCCTTGGATTCCGGTGGCTTGGTCCGAGTCGCTCCGCGGCGAATCGGTGGTGGGTGCAACAGCATATTGGCAACAACATGTTGATTTTCACCGCAAGGAAGCTCTGGCGGTCGGGCACGTTTTGCGCTCTAATCGGGGGTGCCGCGGTCATCGTCAGCACCGGCGGCCATTGAGTGCCCACAATTGGTGCCTTCCGGCCGCAATGCGGCCCAGCCACCGCCTCCCCAAAAAATTTGCTTGGCAGGCGGGAACAGGATCCCCGGTAACGGGTTGAACACCACAAGATCAAGGTTTTGAGGGGTTCTGTCATGTCAACCACAATATCTAGCAGAGTGGGGCTTGCTTGGCCCCGTCGCGCTGGCTAGGATGCGGCCCACGTGACCCGGCCGGCCTCAAGCGGCGGCCCCGGTCCCGGCAGCACAGCGGCGACGGCGGACAGTCGGGCAAGAGGCCCCTGTTTGTACGGCGCCATCTGCGTTGCCGGGCCGGACGGCGGACAGAACCGCCGGCAGCTTCGGATCGGTACGGGTCGCACCACATTTCCATTCGAGCGCGCCGCGGCGTGCTCCAAGCAGGGGACAGTCTCATCATGCGGATCGAGCGTCGTTTCACGCACGAAGGTCAGGACGCCTACGCCAGCCTCGGTTTCCGCCAGGCGACCAGCGAGATCCGCAACCCGGATGGAACGATCGTCTTCCAGCAGACCGGCATCGAGGTGCCGGACAACTTCTCGCAGGTCGCCAGCGACATTCTGGCCCAGAAGTATTTCCGCAAGGCCGGCGTCCCCGCCGCGCTCCGCGCCGTGGAGGAGAACACCGTTCCGTCCTGGCTGTGGCGCAAGGAAGCGGACCAAGAGAAGCTGGCCGCGCTGCCGAAGGAAAAGCGCTTTGTCGGTGAGAATTCGGCCAAGCAGGTGTTCGATCGTCTGGCCGGCACCTGGACCTATTGGGGCTGGAAGGGCGGCTATTTCGACACTGAAGCCGATGCCCGCACTTTCTTCGACGAGATGCGCTTCATGCTGGCCGCCCAGATGGCGGCCCCGAACAGCCCGCAGTGGTTCAACACCGGCCTGCACTGGGCCTATGGCATCGACGGCCCGAGCCAGGGCCACTTCTACGTCGATTTCAAGACCGGCCTGCTGACCTCGTCCGCCTCGGCCTACGAGCACCCGCAGCCGCACGCCTGCTTCATCCAGTCCGTCGCCGACGACCTCGTCAACGAGGGCGGCATCATGGACCTGTGGGTGCGTGAGGCCCGCCTGTTCAAGTATGGCTCGGGCACCGGCTCCAACTTCTCCAAGCTGCGCGGCGAGGGCGAGAAGCTGGCCGGCGGCGGCAAGTCGTCGGGCCTGATGAGCTTCCTGAAGATCGGCGACCGCGCGGCCGGCGCCATCAAGTCGGGCGGCACCACCCGCCGTGCGGCCAAGATGGTCACGGTGGACATGGACCACCCGGACATCGAAGGCTACATCGACTGGAAGGTGAACGAGGAGCAGAAGGTCGCCGCACTGGTGACCGGCTCCAAGATCTGCCAGAAGCACCTGACGGCGGTGATGGCCGCCGCCCAGTCGGGTCTGGACCCGAAGGAGAACAAGGAGCTGAAGAAGGCGATCCTCGCCGCCCGCAAGGATCAGGTGTCGGAGAACTACATCCAGCGCGTGATCCAGTTCGCCGGCCAGGGCTTCACCTCCATTGAGTTCAAGACCTACAACACCGACTGGGATTCGGAAGCCTATCTGACGGTCTCCGGCCAGAACTCCAACAACTCCGTGCGCATCTCCAACGAGTTCGTGCAGGCGGTGCTGGACGATGCCGACTGGAACCTGATCGGCCGCACCAACGGCAAGGTGGTGAAGACCGTCCGCGCCCGCGACCTGTGGGACAAGGTCGGCTACGCCGCCTGGGCCTGCGCCGACCCGGGCGTGCAGTTCGACAGCACCATCAACGAGTGGCACACCTGCCCGGCCTCGGGGCGCATCAACGCCTCGAACCCGTGCTCGGAGTACATGTTCCTCGACGACACCGCCTGCAATCTGGCGTCGCTGAACCTGATGTCGTTCCGTCTGAAGGACGGCTCCTTCGACGTCGAGGCGTTCGAGCATGCCTGCCGGCTGTGGACCATCGTGCTGGAAATCTCCGTGCTGATGGCGCAGTTCCCGTCGAAGGAAATCGCCCAGCTCTCCTACGAGTTCCGCACGCTGGGCCTGGGCTTCGCCAACCTCGGCGGCCTGCTGATGGCGTCGGGCCTGTCCTACGACTCGGACGAGGGCCGCGCCTACTGCGCCGGCATCTCCGCCGTCATGACCGGCGTCGCCTATGCCACCTCGGCCGAGATGGCGCAGGAGCTGGGCCCGTTCCCGGGCTTCGAGGCCAACCGCGACCACATGCTGCGGGTCATCCGCAACCATCGCCGCGCCGCCAACGGCGAGATGAACGGCTATGAGGGTCTGGCGGTCGAGCCGGTGCCCTTCGTCGCCGACCTCTGCCCGGACCAGGAGCTGGCGCTCGCCGCCGTCCGCGTGTGGGACGAGGCGCTGGAACTGGGCGAGGCCCACGGCTACCGCAACGCCCAGGCCACCGTGGTCGCCCCGACCGGCACCATCGGTCTGGTGATGGACTGCGACACCACCGGCATCGAGCCCGACTTCGCCCTGGTGAAGTTCAAGAAGCTGGCCGGCGGCGGCTACTTCAAGATCGTCAACCGGCTGGTGCCGGAGGCGCTGAAGACGCTCGGCTACACCCCGGAGCAGATCGAAGAGATCGCGCTCTACGCCGTCGGCCACGGCACGCTGAAGAACGCCCCCGGCGTGAACCACGAGTCGCTGAAGGCCAAGGGCTTCACCGACGAGCTGCTGGAGCGTCTGGAAGGCAACCTGACCACCGCCTTCGACATCAAGTTCGTCTTCAACCGCTGGACCATCGGCGCCGACTTCTGCACCCAGACTCTGGGCATCCCGGCGGAGACGCTGGACGCCCCCGGCTTCGACCTGCTGAGCCACATCGGCTTCACCAAGGCGCAGATCGAGCAGGCCAACACCTTCTGCTGCGGCGCCATGACGCTGGAAGGCGCGCCCTTCCTCAAGGACGAGCATCTGGCGGTGTTCGACTGCGCCAACCCCTGCGGCCGCATCGGCAAGCGCTTCCTGTCCTGGGAATCGCACATCACGATGATGGCGGCGGCGCAGCCCTTCATCTCCGGCGCCATCTCCAAGACCATCAACATGCCGAACACGGCGACGGTCGACGAGTGCAAGGACGCCTACCTGATGTCCTGGCGCCTGGGCCTGAAGGCGAACGCGCTGTACCGCGACGGCTCCAAGCTGAGCCAGCCGCTGCAGGCCGCCCTGCTTGACGACGAGGAGGATGGCGAGGCGGTCGAGGCGGTGATCGAGGCGCCGGCCGCCGTCCGCGCCCAGATGGTCACCGAGCGCATCGTCGAGAAGGTGATCGAGCGGGTGGTGGAGCGGAAGAGCAGCTCGCGCGAGCGTCTGCCGCACCGCCGCAAGGGCTACACCCAGAAGGCCAATGTCGGCGGCCACAAGGTGTATCTGCGCACCGGCGAGTATGAGGACGGCCGCCTGGGCGAGATCTTCATCGACATGCACAAGGAAGGCGCCGCCTTCCGGTCGCTGATGAACAACTTCGCCATCGCGGTGTCGATCGGCCTGCAGTATGGCGTGCCGCTGGAGGAGTTCGTGGAGGCCTTTACCTTCACGCGCTTCGAGCCGTCGGGCATGGTGACCGGCAACGACACCATCAAGATGGCGACGTCGATCATCGACTACATCTTCCGCGAGATCGCCATCTCCTACCTGAACCGCACCGATCTGGCGCACGCCACGCCGGAGGATCTGGTGCCTTCGACGGTCGGCAGCGGCGACAAGCAGGGCGACCTGCCGGATACCCCGGTGCAGCCGTCCGACATCGTCCGCCGCATCGCGTCGACCGGCTATGTCCGTAACAACCTGCGCGTCCTGCATGGCGGCCAGACCCAACGGGCCAGCGCCGCGGCGGCCTTCGCCGCCACCGGCACCGACACCGCTGCCGTGAGCGTCACGGCGTCGGCCGGCACCCAGGCTTCCGCCCAAGCGGCCATGGCGGCCAGCCCGACGGTCGCCGCCGCCACTGCCCAGGGCCATGTCGCCGCCACCGCGGCCACCGGCACGGCCTATGGCGGCAGCACCAGCGATCAGCGTTTCGACCGCATCCGCGAGGCCCGCGCCCGTGGTTACGAGGGCGACCCCTGCGGCGAGTGCGGCAACATGACCCTGGTCCGCAACGGCACCTGCCTGAAGTGCGACAGCTGCGGGTCGACCACCGGCTGCAGCTGATCCTCCACAGAGCGCTCCCCCGGGAGCCTCGCCGGACGATGAATGACAAAGGGGAGGGAGCGGGAAACCGCTTCCTCCCTTTTGCTTGTGCACGAACAAGATCACCGCGCGCTGTTTGGAACCGTTCTCGTATGGATGCAACAGGATGGCCGGATGATGAGGGGCCTTGACCGCGCCGCGTGTGTTCATGTTAGCTGACTCCCCCGGGGCGCCGGCGCGGCGTTCCCGAAGCATGTCCGGAGGGATCAGGGGTCATGGATTCGGCCGGGACCGCGCTGGACGACCGCCTGCCGTCCGATCGCCTGTTGCGGGCGACCGCTGCGCAATGGAGCGCGGCCTTGGTCTGGACATCGGCCGACGGCACCATCGTCGGCGCCAATCCCGGTTTCGCCCGGCTGGCCGGCATCCCTCTGGATGCGCTGATCGGCCGCCCGCTGCCCGGCCTGCTCGATTTCGGTGGTCGTGACTGGCTGGCGGTGTGGGATGGGGCGAAGGAGAGCGACCATCCACCGCCCGGCACCGGTGCCTTGCGCGTTCCCCGCCGTGATCCGGTTCCGGTCGATCTGCACTGGCAGCACCTGACCGATGGCGACGACGTCCTGCTTCTGTGCGAGATGCGCGATTTCGACGAGCGCGAGCGGGCGGAGGCGGTGGCACGCCTGCAGCAGAATGTCCTGGAACTGGTGGCCGCCGGCCGGTCGCTGAAACAGGTCCTGGATTTCCTCTGCCGGCAGGTGGAGGCCTGCGCGCCGGAGGTCGCCTGTTCGGTGATGCTGCGTGACGACGAGAACCGCATGCGGGTCGCCGCCGCCCCTTCGCTGCCCGCCGTCTATGCCAATGCCATCGACGGGCTGGCCATCGGCCCCGACGTCGGCTGCTGCGGCAGCGCGATGAGCCGGGGCGAGGCGGTGATGTCCGTCGACATCGCCGAAGACCCGCGCTGGGCGCCCTATCGCGAGGTTCCGCTGGCCCATGGGCTGGCCGCCTGCTGGTCCAATCCGATCAAGGGGCGGGACGCCCGCATGCTGGGCAGCTTCGCGCTCTATTACCGCGAGCCGCGCCCTGCCGCCCCCTTTCACCGCCGGCTGGTGGAGGCCTGCGTGCATCTGTGCGCGCTCGCCATCGAACATGACCGGGCACGGGCGGAGATCAACCGGCTGGCCTATTTCGACATGCTGACCGGGCTGCCCAACCGCCAGCTCCTGGCCGACCGCGCCACCGCGGCGCTGGCGTTGGCCGGGCGGACGCGGCAGCCGGTGACGCTGATGTTCCTGGACATCGACCGTTTCAAGACCGTCAACGATTCGCTGGGCCATGCGGTCGGCGACCGGCTGCTGGTGGAGGTGGCGACCCGGCTGAAGCGCCTGTTCATCGAGGGCGACACGCTGGCCAGGCTGGGTGGGGACGAGTTCGTGGCATTGCTGCCGGGCTGCGACGCCGCCCATGCCTCGCTGCTGGCCGAGCGGGTGCTGGCCACCCTGTCGGTGCCGCTGACGGTGGCCGACCTGACGCTGACCCCGACCGCCAGCATCGGCATCGCCGTCCATCCCGACGATGGCTTGGACTTCGACACGCTGCTGCGCCAGGCCGACGCGGCGATGTACCGGGCCAAGCAGGCCGGCCGCAACCGCTGCCACTTCTTCCGCCGCGACATGAACGAACAGGCGGTGCGCCGGCTGGAGATGGAGGCGGCGCTGCGCGAGGCGCTGGACCGCCAGGAGGCCGGCTGCCCGGACGGCGAGGCACCGTTCGAGCTGCATTACCAGCCCCAGGTCCGGCTGAAGCCGCACTGCCTGCATCGGGTGGAGGCACTGATCCGCTGGACCCACCCGCGATGGGGGGCGGTGTCGCCGGCGGAGTTCGTGCCGCTGGCCGAGGAGTGCGGGTTGATCGACCGGCTGGACAGCTGGGTTCTGCAGACATCGGTGGCGCAGTTGGGCCGCTGGCGCGCGGGGGGGGTGCCGGTGCCGGGGCTGGCGGTGAATGTCTCGGCCGTCCGCTTCGCCCGCGGCGACCTGCCGGATCAGGTCCGTGCCGTGCTGGCCGCCAACGGCATTCCGGCCAATGACCTGACGCTGGAGATCACAGAGCGGCTGATGATGACGGAGGAGGTCGGCGTCCATGACGCGCTGGATGCCCTGCATGCGCTGGGCGTCACCCTGTCGATCGACGATTTCGGCACCGGCTATTCGTCCCTCAGCTACCTGAAGCGCTTCCCCGTCGGCGAACTGAAGATCGACCGCAGCTTCGTCAAGGAGCTGGACATCGACGCCGCCAACCGGCCGCTGGTGCGCGCCATCATCCAGATCGGCGAGGCGCTGGGCCTGACCGTCGTGGCGGAGGGGGTGGAGCGCGAGGCCCAGCACCTCATGCTGGAGGCGGAAGGCTGCGCCATCGGCCAGGGATACCGCTTTGCCCGACCGATGCCGGCCGATGCGCTGGTGCGCTGGCTGGCGGGGGAGGGCAAGCACTGGGTGGAGTGTCCGGTCAACGCCTGCTTCAGCATCTGAAACATTTGCAGTGGAAATGGTCCCGTTTTTCTTTGGATTTACGGGGTACTTCGACCGCATTTCACCATTCGAATCGGTGCTTATGCGGATCCGCCGGAGTAATGGAGATCCGGCAATACGATATAGTCGCAACGCTCCTTTGCCGGCAAAGCGCAGGTCATCCCGTTCTAGACCACGCGACTGTCTTGTGTCCCAACGTTTGGGGCGATAGAAGGTCCACTCAGCGGCATGTGCGGTCAAGCAAACTGACCACGGTGTTTCGCTGAGCGGAAAGGACCCGCCCGGTGGATCGCCCGTGGAGCACAAGGGGAGCACCCGCATGCCGGACGACCATGGGGCGAGAGGAATTCCGCGATGGCGAGCCAGGGTGAATCCAAGTGGGTCTACAGCTTCGGGGCCGGTGCCACCGAAGGACGGGCCGATATGAAGAACCTGCTGGGCGGCAAGGGCGCCAATCTGGCCGAGATGGCCAATCTTGGCCTGCCCGTTCCGCCGGGCTTCACGATCACCACCGAGCTGTGCACCTATTTCTACGCCAACGGCCGCTCCTATCCGCCGGAGCTGACGGCGCAGGTGAACGCCGCCATCGCGCGGCTGGAACAGGCGATGGACGCCAAGTTCGGCGACCCGGCCAACCCGCTGCTGGTGTCGGTCCGCTCCGGCGCCCGCGCGTCGATGCCGGGCATGATGGACACCGTCCTGAACCTGGGCCTGAACGACGCGACCGCCGCCGGTCTCGCCAAGCGGTCGGGCGACGGCCGCTTCGCCTACGACAGCTATCGCCGCTTCATCCAGATGTACTCCAACGTCGTTCTCGACGTTGAGCATCACCATTTCGAGGACATCCTCGACAACCACAAGCGCGACAAGTCCTACAACCTCGACACCGACCTGTCGGCCGAGGATTGGCAGGCGGTGATCGAGGACTACAAGAAGGCGGTCGAGCGCGAGCTGGGCAAGCCCTTCCCGCAGGATGTGCAGGAGCAGCTGTGGGGCGCCATCGGCGCCGTCTTCGGCTCCTGGATGAACGCCCGCGCCATCACCTACCGCAAGCTGCACGACATCCCGGCCGACTGGGGCACCGCGGTCAACGTGCAGTGCATGGTCTTCGGCAACATGGGCAACGACTGCGCCACCGGCGTGGCCTTCACCCGCAACCCGTCGACCGGCGAGAATGCCTTCTACGGCGAGTATCTGGTCAACGCCCAGGGTGAGGACGTCGTCGCCGGCATCCGTACGCCGCAGCACCTGACCATCGCCGGCAAGATCGCCAACAAGTCCGACCTCCCCGCCATGGAGGAGGTGATGCCGGAGGTGTTCAACCAGCTGAACGAGGTCCGCCTCACGCTGGAGAAGCACTACCGCGACATGCAGGACATCGAGTTCACGGTTCAGCAGAACAAGCTGTTCATGCTGCAGACTCGCAACGGCAAGCGCACCGCCCCGGCGGCGCTGAAGATCGCCGTCGATCTGGCGAACGAGGGCGTCATCGACCGGAACGAGGCGGTCCGCCGCATCGATCCGGCCTCGCTCGACCAGCTGCTGCACCCGACGCTGGACCCCAAGGCCGACCGCAAGGTCATCGCCAAGGGCCTGCCGGCCTCCCCCGGCGCCGCGTCCGGCAAGGTGGTGTTCACCGCCGACGAGGCCGAGCAGATGGCGGGCAAGGGCGAGGCGGTGATCCTCTGCCGCATCGAGACCTCGCCCGAGGACATCCACGGCATGCACGCCGCCCGCGGCATCCTGACCAGCCGCGGCGGCATGACCAGCCACGCGGCGGTGGTCGCCCGCGGCATGGGCCGTGCCTGCGTGTCGGGCGCCGGCGACCTGCGCATCGACTACAAGACCAAGCAGATGGCCGTCCGCGGCGTCACCGTGAAGGAAGGCGACATCGTCACCATCGACGGCTCCACCGGCGAGGTGATGCTGGGCGAGGTGCCGACGATCCAGCCGGAGCTGTCGGGCGACTTCGCCACCCTGATGGGCTGGGCCGACGGCATCCGCCGGATGAAGATCCGCGCCAACGCCGAGACCCCGCTGGACGCCCGCACCGCGCGGAAGTTCGGCGCCGAGGGCATCGGCCTGTCGCGCACCGAGCACATGTTCTTCGACCCGGAGCGCATCCTGGCCGTCCGCGAGATGATCCTGGCGGAGGACGAGGCCGGCCGCCGCAAGGCGCTCGCCAAGCTGGAGCCCTTCCAGAAGAAGGACTTCGTCGATCTGTTCACGATCATGACCGGCCTGCCGGTGACGATCCGCCTGCTCGACCCGCCGCTGCATGAGTTCCTGCCGAACACCGAAGAGGACATGGCGGAGGTCGCCCAGGCCACCGGCACCGATCCGCTGCGGGTGCGCCACCGCACCATCCAGCTGCATGAAGCGAACCCGATGCTGGGCCATCGCGGCTGCCGTCTGGGCATCTCGTACCCCGAGATCTACGAGATGCAGGCCCGCGCCATCTTCGCCGCCGCCGCCGAGGTCGCCAAGACCACCGGCGAGGCCGTCATTCCCGAAGTGATGATCCCGCTGATCATCACGAAGAAGGAGTTCGACATCCTCAAGGCGGTGATCGACCGCGCCGCCGAGCAGGTGAAGGCCGAGACCGGCGTGACGGTGGAGTACCTGACCGGCACGATGATCGAGATCCCGCGCGCGGCCCTGAAGGCCGGCGAGATCGCCGAGTCGGCCGAGTTCTTCAGCTACGGCACCAACGACCTGACCCAGACCACGCTGGGCCTGTCGCGCGACGACGCCGGCAGCTTCCTGCCGGAGTACCAGCGCCAGGGCATCCTGGAGCAGGACCCGTTCCAGTCGCTGGACGTCACCGGCGTCGGCGAACTGGTGGAGATCGCCACCGAGCGCGGCCGCAAGGTCCGTCCGGACATCAAGCTGGGCATCTGCGGCGAGCATGGCGGCGACCCGGCCTCGATCTCCTTCTGCGAGAAGGTCGGGCTGACCTATGTCTCCTGCTCGCCCTACCGCGTGCCGATCGCCCGCCTCGCCGCCGCCCAGGCCGCGCTGAACAGCGACACGGTCAAGCGCGACTGAGCCGGTTCGGATAGCTGAAACGACGTCGGCCCTCTTCCCGCACGGGAAGGGGGCCGTTTCGTTTTGGGGCGGAGGTGAAGACAGCAGTGGTGCAAAAGATTTTTGCAAGCGCTCTGTAAGCGCCAACTGGATCAAATGAAAATCATTTCTTGCGCTTTGGATTGAGAATTATATTATTAACAATCGACGAGCACTTCTATGCTTTTTATCATATCGATTTGACCTACGCAGCATACTGTTGTCGTTGGATAAGAGGACTCCATTTCTAGGTGTCTTAGGGTCTTTGTCTTTATATACAAATTGTGTATTATTAAGCTTTTTTCCATATTTCTAAATATTGACCTAGTAATAATGGCGTCGTCCAGTCTAATATCTTTACGCTTCTTTATAGACAAATCTCTTCTATGCTTTAACTTTTCTGTGTTTTGTTCAATGAACAGGTTCCTGTGATAATTGAATTGCTTCGCATGCGCTTCTAATCTTAGATCAAGGACATTTTTGTAATCAGCCTTGATGCTGCAGTATAGGATGCACGGCTTATCAATTCTATTTCGGAAGCATGACCAATCCGCGGCCATGTCTTTTGCTGATGATATGCCGTCTATAAAAAAGTAAATGCCGCTGCCAACCCAATCTTCCTCTCCTTCGTTGACTCGAAATCCCTTATCAAGTATCTCTTTCGCTCTATCAGGCGTAGTGCCATGATACCCGGTTATCTCTAAGTATCGCTTTTCGGACATAGTAGGGCCAAGTATGTTGCGTTATATATTCATTGAACATGCTCATGAATATATTAAGAAGAGGTTAAATCAAGGACCTTTTCTAGTCGCTGCAAAAGGTTTCCTGTGGTTGGTAGCTTTGACCTTGGCAGGTCCAAGCGTAATAGAGATTGTTATTCAAATTTCTATTTTGATTGTCGATTCCAGGTGCGGCGAACAAGGAAAAAGCGTTGCTGCGACAATCCAAAAATTGAACGAACTTGTTCATGGATCCGACAGCATGCTTACTATTATTTTATCTGCTTTTAGCTCGGCATTTTTTGTTATGTCATTTATTTTTGCACGTAAGAAGGAAGTCAAACTAAACAATTTTAAAACAATACGAGGGCCTGTTGAGATTGGGAGCTTTTTAATTTATTGCTATTTGGGAAATGTAGCCCACATAAACGAGGTTGATGTAATTGTTACATCAGAAGATAACAGTCTGGATCTAGGGTCAATATCCGGAACTTCAGTCTCTGGACGCATCAGAAAGCTCGCGGCAACAAAAAATGAAGCTGGAGAAGTAGTAACCGATAATATCAAAATTTTTCTTGATGAATGGAAGAGAAGAATCGGGAAGAGCTCCAATTTCGAATTGGGAACTTGCGTCTTTTTAGATAATTCATATGGTGCGTCGGAAAATAATGTAAAATCAATTATATTATCTGTTGCTATTACTAGAGATGAAAATGGAAAAGCCGACATAAGTGGCGCAGCAATATCAGCTATCATCGATAAGTGCGTGCGCCACGCTCATGCAAGCAACTATGATTCCATTTTCTTTCCGGTGTTTGGGCTTGGTAGTGGTGGGGTCGCGCCTGACAAAGCATTGTCTTATTTTGTAGATGGGATTCTGTCATGTGCAGGAAAATATAAGAGTAAAACAAAAATATATATAGGTGTTTATAGAGAAAATGATATGCGGGATCTTGTTATCTTTCTTGAAAAACTGAAAAGGAAAGCAAGGAGTTCGTCACGATGAGATTTTCCCAGATAATAATTGATATAAAATTATCGAAACCTCAATATTTAGGTTATGTAAGCGGTGTTTTTGATGTTTTCCACCAAGGTCACCAAAAATACATAGAGAAGTGCCAGCAAAAATGCGACGCTTTAGTTATTGGTGTTGACTCTGACCATCGCGTCAAGGAAATGAAAGGTCCTTCCAGACCTTTTGATGATCAGTATCTGAGAGAAAAGAATGTAGAGCGGATAAATGAATATGTATTTGTAAAGATGTTGCCATCTAGTAGATATATTAATGTTCTTCGACCAAATGTTCTATTTTACCCTTCAGATGCTCCGGAGAAGGGTGAGAAACTCACTAAACTACATAAATGTTGTAAAGTTATAATGATTGAGGTAACTCCTTCCGTTTCTAGCACCAATATAATAAATTCTATTGTGAGTTCTCTCTAAAGATTGGTGTAATATTACCGCATCGTAGTTTATAAATATCATATTGGAAGAATATAGAAATATATTTCATACAATCTCGTCATTTTCAAGATATATTGAAAGGTTCTTCAATTATCTCGTCTCCTGAAATGAATTTGAGCAAATGGACATTGACCTTCTTGCTGGTCTTGATTTGGCGAGGTCACTGATAAAAATCACCGCCCCCTCGGCTTCGCCCTGGCGGTCGGCTCGGCCTCCAGCGGGTTGTCGGGCCAGTAGTGTTTCGGGTACTGGCCCTTCAAATCCGCCTTCACCGCCTTGTAGGCGTTGGCCCAGAAGCTCGCGAGGTCGCGGGTGACCTGCACCGGGCGGCGGGCGGGGGACAGCAGGTGCAGCAGAAGCGGAACCCGGCCGCCGGCGATGCGCGGGGTCTCGGCCAGGCCGAACATTTCCTGCAGGCGAACCGCCAGCACCGGCTCCTCGCCGTCATAGTCGATGGGGATGCGGGAGCCGCTCGGCACCTCGACATGGGTCGGGGCCTCGGCGTCCAGGCGGGTCCGCAACTCCCAGGGCAGCAGGGCGCGCAGGGCGCTCGACAGGTCGATGCGCTCCAGATGGGCGCGGCGCGACACGCCGTCGAGGAAGGGGGCCAGCCACTCCTCCAGACCGTCCATCAGGGCCGCGTCGGACAGGTCGGGCCAGTTGTGGGCGTCGCCCTCCCGCGCGCGCAGGAACATCACGCGGGTGCGCCATTTGCGCAGCTCGTCGGTCCAGGGCAGGCAGGCGGGGCCCAGCGCGCGGATGCCCTCGATCATCGCGGCGGTCATCGCGTCGGCCGGCGGCTTGGCCAGCTTCTCGTCCTTCAGGATCAGGGCGAACAGCATGCGGCGGCGCCGCGCCAGCACCATCTGCTCGCGCGCGTCCCAGGCGACGATGGTCTCCGTGCGGATGTCGTCGGCGAAGCTCTCCTCCAGATCGGCCAGCGTGACCGGGGCGGCCAGGAAGATGCGCGAGTCGCGGGCGGCGCCGTCGAGGTCGGCGATGGCGAGCCACTCCTCGGCCGACAGCGGCTCGGCCTCCTGGAAATAGGCGCCGCGCCCGCCCGACAGGCGATACTGCGCGGCAACGCCGCCGGGCTGGCCGCCGGGCCGCCGCTGGCCGATGCGGTCGGGATAGGCGAGCGCCACCAGAATGCCGACGGCGTTCGAGTGCATCGCGTCGTCGTCGCGCACGCCGAGTTGGCGGCGCCACTGCCGGGCCTGCTTCACCGCCTGCTGGGCGCCGCCGCGGTCGACGCTGAGGCCGCGCGCCGCGCCCTGGCCGCCGCGCTCCTCGCCGCGCAGCAGGTCGACGCGCAGGCGCAGGTCGGCGTCGCGGAACCCAGGCTGGCTGCGGACGATGTCGCGCTCGCCGAGCAGGGCCGCGATCAGACAGGCGAGCGCGCCCTGGCCCATCGCCTTGCCGGCCAGCATCATGTGGGCCAGACGCGGATGCACGCCGAAGCCGGCCATGCGGCGGCCGTGCGGGGTGATGGCGCCTGATTTATCGAGCGCGCCGAGGCCGGTCAGCAGCTCGCGCGCCTGGGCCATCGCCGCGGCGGGCGGCTGGTCGAGCCAGGACAGGCTGGCGGGGTCGGAGACTCCCCACACCGCAAGCTCCAGCGCCAGCGGGGCGAGGTCGGCGTCGGCGATCTCCGGCGTGGTGAAGGGGGCCAGCGCCTTGTGCGTCGCCTCCGGCCACAGGCGGTAACAGACGCCGGGCTCCAGGCGGCCGGCGCGGCCGCGGCGCTGCTCGGCGGAGGCCTGGCTGACCTTCACCGTCGCCAGACGGGTCATGCCGCCGCGCGGGTCGAAACGCGGAACCCGCATCAGGCCGCTGTCGACCACGATGCGGATGCCCTCGATGGTCAGGCTGGTCTCGGCGATGGAGGTCGCCAGCACGATCTTGCGCTGGCCGGGCGGGGTGGGGGAGATGGCGCGGTCCTGCGCCTCGGCCGACAGGTCGCCATAGAGCGGGGCGAGGATGACGTTCGGACCCAGGTCGGACTGGTCGAGCAGGGACTGGACGCGGCGGATCTCGCCGACGCCGGGCAGGAAGACCAGGGCGTTGCCGGGCTCCTCGCGCAGGGCGCGGCGGACGGCGGCGGCCACCGCGTCCTCGATGCGGGTGCCTTGGGGGGGCGCGTCGAGGTGGCGGGTCTCGACGGGGTAGGCGCGGCCCTCGCTGGTCACCATCGCGGCGGGGCCGTCCGCATCCGTGAGTAGGGTGGCGACGGGGGCGGCGTCGAGCGTCGCCGACATGACGATTAGGCGCAGGTCGTCGCGCAGGGCGCCGCGCGCCTCCTGCACCAGGGCAAGGGCGAGGTCGCTGTCGATGCCGCGCTCGTGGAACTCGTCGAACAGGACGGCGCCGACGGCGGGAAGCTCCGGATCCTCTTGCAGTTGGCGCAGGAACAGGCCGTCGGTCACCACCTCGATCCGGGTCTTCGGGCCGATCTTGGTGTCGAGGCGCACGCGGTAGCCGACGGTCTCGCCCACCGCCTCCCCCAGCATCGACGCCATCCGGCGGGCGGCGGCGCGGGCGGCGAGGCGCCGCGGCTCCAGCACCAGGATCTTGCGGCCCTTCAGCCAACCGGCCTCCAGCAGGGCCAGCGGCACCCGCGTGGTCTTGCCGGCGCCGGGCGGGGCCTGCAGCACGGCGGTGCCGCGGCGGTCCAGCGCCTCCAACAGGGCGGGCAGGACTGGGTCTATTGGAAGGGGGGGAAGGGCGGGGAAGGCGGGCTTGCTCATGAGGGGGAGTCTGCTGCCGCGAACCGGGGCGAAAGGCAATGCTTTTCGGGAGGCGACGGGCACGGCGCGCGCCAAAAGGTCGCAGGGGCGGGGGAGGGGGACGGGGGCCGCGACCGATGGCCGCAAAAAATGTATGGTTTTGGGGTCGTCGGGCTTATTCGCTTATCAAAGGGATCCATGACCGATATCCACGACGCCGCCCTGTTCCTCGCCCACGCCTGCGCGCTGGAAGAGGACGCCGCCAACCGCTTCGCCGATCTGTCGGAAGCGATGAAGACCTATGGCAACCAGGAGGTCGCGGCCTTCTTCGGCCAGATGGCGAAATTCTCGCGCATGCATCTGGCCGAGGCGCGGGAACGGTCGGGCTTCCGCAAGATCCCCGACCTTGCGCCGGAAGACTTCCAGTGGCCGGACGGCGACAGCCCGGAAGCGGCCTCGATGGAAGGCTCGCACTATCTGATGACGGTGGAATACGCGCTGGAACTGGCGCTGGAGAGCGAGCGGCGCGGGCAGGCCTTCTATGCCGAGGTGGCGAAGACCACCACCGATTCGGAAGTCCGCATGATGGCCGAGGAGTTCGCCGCCGAAGAGGCCGAGCATGTCGCCCAGCTGGAGGTGTGGGCCAAGCGCTATCCGGCGCTGCAGCAGTAGACGGCGTGTGAGGAAGGGGGCGTTGGCGGCCCCCTCCCCTGGTTACTTTGACAGGGCGGACCAGTCGATCTCGTACACCTTGTCGGCCGGCTTGTAGGTCTTGAAGGCGGCGATCACGTCGTCGACGGTGACGTCGCCCGGCACATTCTGGATTTCATAGACGACCGAGCTGCCGCTGGTCGGGCCGACGTCGGCGTTGCGGTGAGCCTGCGAGACCAGCCCTTCGCCGGCCTTCTTGATCATGATGGAAGCCATGCATCCGTCTCCTGTTGCGACTCGCCCGACGGCAAAACCATAAACAAAAAGTGGTTTAACCGGAAGGCGGAAAGCGCGGGGCCGGGTGCACTGCGTCATTTGGGGGCGGCAATTACGGCAAGGGCATCAGGGCAGCGCGGCGGATTCGGTCACCACGGCGCGGCCGGGCATGCGGTCGGGCTGGGCGCCGGCCACCGCGCCGGCGATGCCGCCGGTCAGCCAAGCGGAGAAGGCGCTGCGTCCGTCGGTGCTGGCCTGACCGCAGGCGGTGGCGGGGACGGCGTCCTCGTCATCGTAGTTCCACAGCGGCAGGTTGATGCCGGAGGGTTCGGCGGACGGCTCCGCGGCGGATGCGGTGGCGATCAGGCCGGTGGAGCGCGGGGCGGCGGGGCGGCTGTGCACCTCGATCAGCGCGACGCGGATGCCGGCGGCCCAGGCGCGCTCGATGAAGGCGCGCACCTGCCGCGCGGTGGCGGTGGCGCCGTCGACGGCGCCGGGAGCCCCGCCGGTCAGCCAGGCCGACGGCGTCGGGCCGCAGCCGCGCCGGTATTGCAGCGCCACCTGATCCTGCACATAGGCCTGACCGCGATAGAGCCGCAGCAGGCCGTGGCCGTAGCGCTCCAGCTCGTCGACCGGGCCGCGGCTGGCGGTCAGCAGGTTGCGGTCGAGCAGGATCAGCGTCGGCTTGACGGCGATCAGCCGGTCGAGCAGCGGCTCGAAATCGGCGAACTGGGCCTGCCGGTGGACGATGCGCAGGAACTCCAGGTCGGGCACGCCACGCTCGGCGGCGACCTTCGCCATGCCGCGCTCGTCCAGCGTGGCGTCGCGCAGCGCGGTGTCGCCGAGCGCCACCACCATCACCGAATCGGGATTGCGCGCCGCCCGGTCGGCCATGGCGTCGATGCGGTTCAGGTTGTACCAGGCGAAGGGCTGGTCGTAGAGCATGGAGCCGGCCCACAGGACCGCCAGCACCGCCAGACCGCCCAGCGCCAGCGGTGCCAGCAGCAGCCCGGTCCCCAGCATCCACCAGCGCCGCCGGCCGCGGCGCGGTGTCGCGGCGGAGGTGGTCTCCTCGGCATGGGGAGGGACGGGGGGGAGGTCCTGTTTCGGCTCCTGCGGCTCAAGATGGGACATCGGGCGTCTCCAGGCGTGCTGCGGCTACTCCCACAACGCGCGGGGGAGGAGATTCGACCCGTGGAAATTGGGGGTATCCCCAAGGCCCCCGAACACCCCCGTGGCAGGGTCCCGGTTTGCCGAACGCGCCGTTTCTGTGTAGGCTCCGTCCATCCAGGGAAGCCTTTCAGCAGGGTTGGGCGATGAGCACCGAGATCCGCACCTTCACCATTCCCGACGCCGCCGCCGAAGAGGCGCAGACGCAGCTGTCCGCCTTCCTGCGGACGGTCGAGGTCCAGCGCATCGAGACCGCCTATGCCGACGGCGCGTGGCGGGTGCTGGTGCTGTTCACCGACCTGCGCCGCAAGGAGGAGTCGCAGCAGATCGAGGCGGCCATCGCCGCCGCGCTGAACGGCTGGCGCGACAAGGCCGCCACCCAGGCCGGGGTGACGCGCGACGCCGTGCTGGCCGACGATCTGGTGCAGGAGATCGCCCGCTTCGCCCCGACGACGGAGCATGAGCTGTCGATCATCGTCAACGCCCGCGGCCAGGCCAGCTCGACCTATGGCGGGGAGATCGTGCAGGTGGTCCGCTCGACGCTGGACCTGCTGATCGACTGAGCGGTTCTGCGGGGGAGCCCGGACGGGAAGGTCCTATCCGGTTCGGTCGGGTCCGGGCACACCCAAAGGCTGCGCTGCCGCTGCCGTAAGCGTCAGTTGGTTCCTGAGCCCTGCCGTGTCAGGATTGCGCCCTTCACCGGCATCGACGGATGGGGTGGTTTGTGGCTTCGAAAGATCATCCGAAGGCTCGCGGCACGGCCGACGCGGCGTGGACCACGGTTCCGGACTATCGGAAGATGGCCCTTGAACTGGCCCAACTGGGGGCGGAGGCCGCCCGGCGCGCCCGCACGACCGGCAACGGCCATTACGACCGGCTGGCCCGTACCCTGACCAGCCGGGCGGGAGAAATCCTCGACGATCTGGAGCGCGGCGGGAAGGCGTAGGGGTCTAGGGGGTGGGAAAAAGAAAACGGCGCCCGGGTGGGGCGCCGTTGTCGTTTGTGGGGAGTGGTTGCTGATTTGCCCCCACCCCGACCCTCCCCCGCTGGGCGGGGGAGGGGGATTAAGTGCAAGTGCGACCTGCCTCAGACCACCTTGGCGTCGTGCATGGCGGCGATCTGGTCCTTGCTGTAGCCGAGCTGGGCCAGGACCTCGTCGGTGTGCTCGCCGAGCAGCGGGGAGCCGGTGACCTCGACCTTCATGTCGGAGAACTTGATCGGGCTGCCGACGGTCAGGTACTTGCCGCGCACCTTGTGGTCGACCTCGACGACCGTGCCGCTGGCGCGCAGCGACGGGTCGTTGGCGATCTCCTTCATCGACAGCACCGGCGCGCACGGGATGTCATACTTGCGCAGGATATCGACGGCTTCGAACTTGGTCTTGTCCTTCAGCCAATCCTCGATCACCGCGAAGATGTCGAAGATCTTGTCCTGGCGCGCCTCGGCGGTGTTGTAGGCCGGATCGTCGATCCACTCCTCGCGGCCGAGAGCCTTACAGATCGGCGCCCAGGCATGGCCCTGGATGGTGAAGTAGATGTAGGCGTTGGGATCGGTCTCCCAGCCCTTGCACTTCAGCACCCAGCCCGGCTGGCCGCCGCCGCCGGCATTGCCGCCGCGCGGAACCACGTCGGAGAAGGTGCCGTGCGGGTACTGCGGGTATTCCTCCAGATAGCCGACGCGGTCGAGGCGCTGCTGGTCGCGCAGCTTGACGCGGCAGAGGTTCAGCACGCTGTCCTGCATCGACACGGCGACCTTCTGGCCCTTGCCGGTCTTGGTGCGGGCCATCAGCGCGGTCAGGATGCCGATGGCGAGGTGCATGCCGGTGTTGCTGTCGCCGAGAGCGGCGGCGGACACGGTCGGCGGGCCATCCCAGAAGCCGGTGGTCGAGGCGGCGCCGCCGGCGCACTGGGCGACGTTCTCATAGACCTTCAGGTCCTGGTAGTGGTGGCCGTCGCTGAAGCCCTTGACCGAGGCGACGATCAGGCCGGGGTTCAGCTCCTTGATCTTTTCCCAGCTGAAGCCCATGCGGTCGAGCGCGCCGGGGCCGAAATTCTCCACCAGAACGTCGGATTCCTTGATCAGACGGGTCAGGACTTCCTTGCCCTCGGCCGTCTTGGTGTCGAGCGTCAGGGAGCGCTTGTTGCTGTTCAGCATCGTGAAATAGAGCGCGTCGGCGCCCGGAATGTCACGCAGCTGGCTGCGGGTGACGTCGCCGGCGCCCGGACGTTCGACCTTGATCACGTCCGCGCCGTACCAGGCCAGAAGCTGGGTGCAGGCGGGGCCGGCCTGCACATGGGTGAAGTCGATGATCTTAATGCCTTCGAGCGGCTTGGTCATGACTGCAACACTCCCTTTTTTCACGTTGATTCAGATTGTCTCTTGGATTTGCTCTTCTGCCCGGCCGGCCCACGCCCGGAGATCGGGGGCGTCGAGGCCGCTGCCGGCCGGAATTCACTCAATGCCGCAGGGCGCCGTCAGCCGGCCGTCGCTTCGAGTTCGGTGAGGCGGCGGCGCAGTTTCCGTTCTTCGGTCCAGCGGGCGGTTTCGTCCCGCACCACGGCGACGATCCCGGACACCCCACCGTCGGTCCCGCGCAAAAGCGCGACGGTGAAGGCGATCGACAGGCTGTGCCCGTCCTTGTGCACCGCCGGAACCCGCAGCAGGTCATGGCCGTAGCGGGTCTCGCCGGTGGCCATGGTCTTTTCGTAACCGTCCCAATGACGCTGGCGCTGGCGTTCGGGAATGATGATGTCGAGCGACTTGCCCATCGCCTCGTCGGCGGTGAAGCCGAACATCCGCTCCGCCGCCGCATTCCACAGCGTGATGGCGCCGGCCGGGTCGGACACGATGACGGCATCGCCGATCACCGCCACCAGCTGTTCGCAATCCACAACCGCGGGCGAACCCGCTGCTGCTGTCTGATCCATGTCGATCTCCTTGGCGCTCGCCCCCTCTTGGATTGGGCGCCGGGGGAGCCGGTGCTGCATTGGCCGGAAACCAAGGCTGCACTGACATTATCGATACGGTATACCAGATACCATCGACCATGCAAGAGGATTTGAGCGCTCCGCGAACTGTGGTGAATGCGAACAGATCGGAGGGGTCGGCGGTCGGCGACGGACGCGGCCGGAATGGGCCGGAGACGGGGACGCAGCGGATTTGCTGCAAACATCAATCAATTTTGTGCTTATGATTATCCGGCATAGCGTATAGCCGGTCGGCGACCGATCGGCGGAGGCGCCGGGCACCGATCTTCCGACATCGATGGGGAATGGAATGGCCGCGTTCGACAGCTATTGTGTGGCGCCGTTCAAGCAGCGCATGCCGATCCAGCGGATGTTCCCGTCGGATCACGAGGTCAACAGCGGAATTTGCTTCGGCCTCAGCCTGGAGTGGATCGCACGCCACCGCTCGCACAAGGGCGAGACGTCGAAGGCGCGCATCGCCTACATCGACCTGGACAACACGATCCTGCACGCCAGCATCAAGCAGCGCCTTTACGGCGCCGAACTGAGCCACGATCTGGACCAGTCCTCCGAGCAACTCGGCTCACGCAACCAGGCGATGGCGCAGGCCGGGTTCAAGATTGCCGCGACCAGGACGGAGTGGGTGAGCGTGAACAGTCCGGAAAGCCTCAAAGAGGTGATGAAGGCGATCACCGCCGCCACCGCCGGCCCCCACACCTATCACGTCGTCACCATGATCTTCGAGCAGCGGGGGATGGCGCACGCAACCTGCTGCTACAAGTCCGGCGGCAAGGCCTTCGGACTGGGATCGCACCTGTATTTCTTCGACCCCAACTTCGGCGAATACAAGGCGTCCAGCGGCAGCGTCGGCGACCTGTTCGCCGGACTGGTCGACCGATACCGCAACTTCGTGAAGCGGGATGGGTCGACCGTCGACTATAAAGTCAAGGAGTTCGTGGTGCAGAGCATCTCGTTCAATTGACCCGGCAACCGGCCGGAATCAGCCGACCAGACTGAAGAAGGGCATCGAGGCGTATTTGCTGGACTTGATGTTGGCGACCACCTTGTCCTGCGAATGGCCGCCGGTCGACAGGGTCGCCGGCAGTTTGATCACCTTGCCGACCGCCTTCGACGATTTGCTGATCGGGTCCCACTGCAGGTTGAAGTTGATGATCTGCTTTTCGATGGACGCCAGGTCTTCGGTGGGCACCCGGACATAGGGGCCGTGGATGATGCCGCCGCGCACCATCTTCGACACCGTCGGCGCATTGAAGGCACAGCAGGGCAGGGCGGTCTCGACCGCGACGATGGTGGCAATGGCTCCGCCCAGCGAATGGCCGCACAGGATCGGACGGGCAGCGCCCAGCAGCATCTTCGCCTGTTCCAGCAGAAGATGGGCGGCACGGATGCCGGCCGGCAGGCTTTCGATGGTGTAGAGCGCGATGTCGGTCTTCAGGTTCTTGGTGCCGGCCATCTGGCCCGACGTGCTGCTGCCGACCGCCGTGCCGCGATAGGCGATGATGTACTGGTCGGAGTGCTTTTCCTGATAGACGGCGCCGAAGAAGCCGACGTCGGTATCCTCGTGGGTGAAGATCACCTGGAAGCCGGGCGGAGATCGCCGCGCCCCTTCCGCCTTGCTGAAGGCGGCGGCGTCGTTGCCGCGGCCCTTCTGGAAATTGTAGACGGTGTTCGCGGCAACGGCCAGATCGAGGATATTGACCGGCATGATGGCGCCCTTCGTCGTAAACGGGAAGCCGAGACAATACCGGCACGCAGGGGCTGTCAACGAACCGGAGCGATTGTTATCGGCGTTTACGCCTTTATTTCGGTTGTGGTGCCGATTTCAGCCGGTCGGCCAAAAGAAAAGGGCGCCGTTCGGCGCCCTTCCAGGGTTCCAAGGACAACGGCCCTTGGCATGTGGGTCAGGGGAGGGCGTGTGCCCTCCCTTGCCTCGTTTGGCTCAGACGTCCAGCAGCAGGCGGCGCGGATCCTCGATCAGCTCCTTGATGCGGACGAGGAAGGTGACCGCCTCCTTGCCGTCGATGATGCGGTGGTCGTAGGACAGCGCCAGATACATCATCGGGCGGACCTCGATCTTGCCGCCGACGACGACCGCGCGGTCCATCGTCTTGTGCATGCCGAGGATGGCGGACTGCGGCGGGTTGATGATCGGGGTCGACATCAGCGAGCCGTAGACACCACCGTTGGAGATGGTGAAGGTGCCACCGGTCAGCTCGTCCATCGACAGCTTGCCGTCGCGGCCCTTCTTGCCCAGCGCGGCGATGGTGCCCTCGACGCCGGCGAAGTCCAGCTTGTCGGCGTCGCGGACGACCGGAACCACCAGACCCTGCGGCGTGCCGACGGCGACGCCGATGTCATAGTAGTTCTTGTAGACGATGTCGGTGCCGTCGATCTCGGCGTTGACGGCCGGGATCTCCTTCAGGGCCTGGACGGCGGCCTTGACGAAGAAGGACATGAAGCCGAGCCGCACCTTGTGGCGCTTTTCGAAATAGT
This sequence comes from Azospirillum oryzae, assembly GCF_900177515.1. Classification (GTDB taxonomy): domain Bacteria; phylum Pseudomonadota; class Alphaproteobacteria; order Azospirillales; family Azospirillaceae; genus Azospirillum; species Azospirillum oryzae_A. The sequence goes on along the minus strand of NZ_FXAK01000007.1, from coordinate 2,610,527 downwards.
CCTTGTACTCGGCGCGGAGCGCGATCGCCGCCGACATGTCCACCTCGTTGAAGGTGGTCAGCATGGCGGCGCTGTTCTGCGCCTCCTTCAGGCGCTCGGCGATGCGCTGGCGCAGGCGGGTCATGCGGACGCGCTCTTCCTGCGCGGCGCGCGGACGGTCGCCCTGGGTGCCGGCGGCCCACACCATCTTCGGCGCCGCAGCCGGGGCCGGAGCGGCCGGCTTGGCGGCCGGAGCGGGGGCGGCCAGCACGTCGCCCTTGGTCACGCGGCCATCCTTGCCCGAACCGGCGATGGACGAGCCGTCGATGCCCTTCTCGTCCGCCAGCTTGCGGGCGGCCGGGCCGGAGGCGGCCAGGTTGCCGGGGGCCGACGCCGGTGCCGGCGCGGCGGCCGGGGCCGGAGCGGCAGCGGCCGGAGCCGGCGCAGCGGCCGGGGCGGCGGCGGCCGGGGCGGCACCGGCGCTGGCGCCTTCGTTGATGACGCCCAGCAGGGCGCCGACCTCGACGTTCGCCCCTTCCGGAGCGACGATTTCCGCCAGCACGCCGGCGGCAGACGCGTTCACCTCAAGCGTGACCTTGTCGGTCTCCAGCTCGACCAGCGCCTCGTCCATGGCGACGGCCTCGCCGGCCTTCTTCAGCCAGCGGGCGACCGTCGCCTCGGAGACGGACTCACCCAGCGTGGGGACCTTGATGTCGGTAGCCATTTCTTATCCTCGTTCGTCTTCTTGTTCGCTTGGGTGATGGTCAGCGGACCGTCAGGGCCTGATCCAGAAGCTTGGCCTGCTCCTGGTTGTGACGCTTCAGCAGGCCGGTCGCCGGCGATGCGGTGGCCGGGCGGCCGACATAGGACGGGCGGCCGGCCTTGTGGCCGACGTCCTTCAGCACGGCTTCCAGGCGGCGGTCGGCGAAATGCCAGGCGCCCTGGTTCTCCGGCTCTTCCTGGCACCAGACCAGCTCGGCGTTCGGATACTTGGCGAACTCGGCCGCCAGAGCGTCCTTCGGGAACGGGTAGAGCTGTTCCAGGCGCAGGATGACCACGTCCTTGATGCCCCGGCTCATGCGCTCCTGCAGCAGGTCGTAATAGACCTTGCCGGAGCAGACGACGATGCGGCGGATCTTGTCGTTGGCGGCCAGATCGTTGGCGGTCTCGCCCAGCACGCGGTGGAAGCTGGTGCCCGGGCCCATCTCCGACAGGTCGGAGATGCACAGCTTGTGGCGCAGCAGCGACTTCGGCGTGAACAGGACCAGCGGCTTGCGGAAGCTGCGGCGGATCTGGCGGCGGAAGACGTGGAACAGGTTGGCCGGCGTCGTCACGTTGCAGATCTGCCAGTTGTCCTCGGCGCACATCTGCAGGAAGCGTTCCGGACGGGCGGAGGAGTGCTCCGGACCCTGACCCTCGTAGCCGTGCGGCAGCAGCATCACCAGGCCGGACATGCGCAGCCACTTGGACTCGCCCGACGAGATGAACTGGTCGATGATGGTCTGCGCGGTGTTGGCGAAATCGCCGAACTGCGCCTCCCACAGCACCAGATTGTGCGGCTCGGCCAGCGAATAGCCGTATTCGTAACCGACGACGGCGGCTTCCGACAGCGGGCTGTCATGGACCTCGAAGGTCGCCTGATCCGGGCCGACGTGGCAGAGCGGGACGTACTTCTCTTCGGTGTTCTGGTCGTACATCACCGCATGGCGGTGCGAGAAGGTGCCGCGGCCGGAATCCTGGCCCGACAGGCGGACGCCGGTGCCCTCGGCGACCAGCGTGCCGTAGGCCAGCGCCTCGGCGGTCGCCCAGTCGATGCCTTCGCCGGTTTCCAGCGTCTTCTTCTTGGCTTCCAGCTGGCGCGCGATCTTGGAGTTGATCGCGAAGTCCTTCGGGTACTCGCAGAGCTTGAAGCCGATCTGCTTCAGCTTGTCGATGTCCACGCCGGTCTCGCCGCGGTGGGCGGTGTCGGCGCCCTGGGCCTGCAGGCCGGCCCACTTGCCTTCCAGCCAGTCGGCCTTGTTCGGCTTGTAGGTGCTGGACGCCTCGAACTCACCCTCCAGCTTCTTCATGAAGTCCTGGGTGATCTGGTCGCCCTCGGCCTGGGTGATCACGTTCTCCTCGACCAGCTGCTTGGCATACAGCTCGCGCGTGGTCGCGTGGGCACGGATCTTCTTGTACATCAGCGGCTGGGTGAAGCCCGGCTCGTCGCCCTCGTTGTGGCCGTGGCGGCGGTAGCAGACCATGTCGATCACGACGTCCCGCTTGAACTTCTGGCGGAACTCGATGGCGATGCGGCTGACATGGACGACGGCTTCGGGATCGTCGCCGTTCACGTGGAAGATCGGCGCCTGCACCATCTTGGCCATGTCGGAGCAGTACACGCCCGACCGCGAATAGGTCGGGTTGGTGGTGAAGCCGATCTGGTTGTTGATGATGAAGTGCATGGTGCCGCCGGTGCGGTAGCCGCGCAGCTCGGACAGGCCCAGCGTCTCGGCCACGATGCCCTGGCCGGCGAAGGCGGCGTCGCCGTGGATCAGCACGCCCATCACCTGCTCGCGCTCCAGGTCGCGGCGCTGCTGCTGCTTGGCGCGCACCTTGCCCAGCACGACCGGGTTGACCCATTCCAGGTGGGACGGGTTGGCGGTCAGCGACAGGTGGACGATGTTGCCGTTGAAGTCGCGGTCCGACGAGGTGCCGAGATGGTACTTCACGTCGCCGGAGCCCTGGACGTCCTCGGGGCTCGACGGGTTGCCCTGGAACTCCGAGAAGACCGCGGAGAAGGGCTTGCCCATGAAGTTGGTCAGCACGTTCAGACGGCCGCGGTGGGCCATGCCGACGACGACTTCCCGGAGGCCGAGCTGGCCGCCGCGCTTCAGGATCTGCTCCAGCGCGGGGATCATCGACTCGCCGCCCTCAAGGCCGAAGCGCTTGGTGCCGGTGTATTTCAGCTGCAGGAACTTCTCGAAGCCCTCGGCCGCGGTCAGGCGCTCCAGGATGGCGCGCTTGCCGTTCACCGTGAAGTCGGTGTGGTTGCGGCCGCCCTCGATGCGCTCCTGGATCCAGGCCTTCTCTTCCGGGTCCTGGATGTGCATGAACTCGACGCCGATCGTCCCGCAATAGGTCTTGTGCAGGATCTCAAGGATCTGGCGCAGCGTTGCCGTTTCCAGGCCGAGCGAGTAGTTCAGGAAGATCGGGCGGTCGAGGTCGTCCGGGCCGAAGCCGTAGGTCGCCGGATCCAGTTCCGGGTGCGGCTCGCGCTTTTCCAGGCCCAGCGGGTCGAAATGCGCGTTCATGTGGCCGCGGACGCGGAAGACGCGGATCAGCATCAGGGCGCGGATGCTGTCCAGCGTGGCGGCGCGCAGCTGCTGCGGGCTGATGCCGCCATAGACCTGCTGGGCGTGGGCCAGCATGGCGCCGTTGCCGGGGCCGTTCATCGCGGCGGCGGCGCCGTTGGCGGCACCATTCGGGGCACCGACGATGAAGCTCTCGGCGACCGGGTCGCGCTTGGCCTTGGGGTCTTCCAGATCGGACACGGTCCAGGACGCGCCGCGCAGCTCGTCCAGGACGGCGCGCGAATCCTCGTCCAGATCCTGGAAGAAGCTGTTCCAGCTGGGGTCGACGGCGGCCGGGTTGGACAGATAGCTGGCGTAGAGTTCGGCGACGTAACCGGCGTTCGAGCCGAAGAGGAACGAGGTCTGTTCCAGATTTGCCGACATGGTTTCACCTCGGGCCGTGAGCCCGGGTCCCTGTGGGAGATGATCGCGGGTGATGAAGGAGGCGGTGGGTCGATGGATACCCATGTGCAAGAACCGGCGGAGACAGCCGGTGGGGTGCCGGGTGCACCGCCGACGCTTGCATATGGGTTCCCAGGACCATCCGTCCAAGAGGATAGGCCGAAGGGGCGGCGGGCGGGGCACCGCAGCGTCCCGCCCGTCGGCCTCTTTCGAGGCATCCTCTTTTCAAAGGCAACCGGCCGCGGGCGTCACCGCTGAGGTGACGCCCGCAGGCCATCAGCCCTTGAACACCTTCAGCATGGTGGAGCCCAGGCTGGCGGGGCTGTCGGCGACGGCGATGCCGACCGACTTCATGAAGTCGATCTTGAAGTCGGCGGTGTCGTTGCCGCCGGAGATCACCGCGCCGGCATGGCCCATGCGGCGGCCCGGAGGCGCCGTGCGGCCGGCGATGAAGCCGACGACCGGCTTCTTGGTGCCCGAGGCCTTGATGAACTCGGCGCCGCGGACTTCGGCGTCGCCGCCGATCTCGCCGATCATGATGATGCCCTCGGTCTCCGGGTCCTTCACGAACAGCTCCAGGCTGTCGACGAAGTTGGTGCCGTTGACCGGGTCGCCGCCGATGCCGATGCAGGTGGTCTGGCCCAGGCCGGCCGCCGTGGTCTGCGCGACGGCCTCATAGGTCAGCGTGCCGGAGCGCGACACGATGCCGATCTTGCCGCGCTTGTGGATGTGGCCCGGCATGATGCCGATCTTGCACTCGTCCGGCGTGATGATGCCGGGGCAGTTCGGGCCGATCAGGCGGGTCTTGGAGCCATCCAGGGCGCGCTTGACGCGGACCATGTCCAGCACCGGGATGCCTTCGGTGATGCAGACCACCAGCGGGATCTCGGCGTCGATGGCTTCCAGGATCGCGTCGGCCGCGAAGGGCGGCGGCACGTAGATCACGGAGGCGTTGGCACCGGTCTTCTCCACCGCTTCCGACACGGTGTCGAAGATCGGCAGGTCGAGGTGCTTGGCGCCGCCCTTACCGGGCGTGACGCCGCCGACCATCTTGGTGCCGTAGGCGATCGCCTGCTCGGAGTGGAAGGTGCCCTGGGCTCCGGTGAAGCCCTGGCAGATCACCTTCGTGTTCTTGTCGACGAGAACAGCCATGTTACGCGGCCTCCTTCACGGCCTTGACCACCTTTTCGGCGGCATCGGCGAGGTTGTCGGCCGAGAGGATCGGCAGGCCGGATTCGGCCAGGATCTTCTTGCCCAGATCGACGTTGGTGCCTTCCAGGCGCACCACCAGCGGAACGTGCAGGTGCACTTCGCGCGCCGCGGCGACGACGCCCTCGGCGATCACGTCGCAGCGCATGATGCCGCCGAAGATGTTGACCAGGATGCCTTCGACGTTGCTGTCGGACAGGATCAGCTTGAAGGCCGCGGTGACGCGCTCCTTCGTGGCGCCGCCGCCGACGTCGAGGAAGTTGGCCGGCTCGCCGCCATACAGCTTGATGATGTCCATGGTGGCCATCGCCAGACCGGCGCCGTTCACCATGCAGCCGATGTTGCCGTCGAGCTTGACGTAGTTGAGGCTGTGCTTGGCCGCCTCGATCTCCGCCGGATCCTCTTCGGCTTCGTCGCGCAGCTCTTCCACGTCCTTGTGACGGAACAGCGCGTTGTCGTCGAAGTTCATCTTGGCGTCGAGCGCCAGGATGTCGCCCGAACCGGTGACGATCAGCGGGTTGATCTCGACGATGGCGCAGTCCAGATCCACGAAGGCCTTGTAGGCGGCCTGGATGAACTTGGCGGCGGCACCGACCTGCTTGCCTTCCAGGCCCAGCGCGAAGGCGACCTTGCGGGTGTGGTAGCCCTGGATGCCCGTGGCCGGATCGACGGCGACCTTGATGATCTTCTCGGGCGTGTTGTGGGCGACCTCTTCGATCTCCATACCGCCTTCGGTCGAGGCCATGATCGTCACGCGGCCGGTGGCGCGGTCGATCAGCATGCCGAGGTACAGCTCGCGCTTGATGTCGGCGCCTTCCTCGATGTAGAGGCGCTTGACCTCACGGCCTTCCGCGCCGGTCTGCTTCGTCACCAGGACGTGGTTCAGCATCTCGGCGGCGTTCTTGCCGACTTCCTCGATCGACTTGACGACGCGGACGCCGCCCTTGCCCTCGGGGTTGTCCTTGAAGCGGCCGGCGCCGCGGCCGCCGGCGTGGATCTGGGACTTCACGACCCAGACCGGACCGCCCAGCTCGCGGGCGACCGTCTCGGCCTCCTGCGGGGTGTAGGCAACGCCGCCGCGGGGAACCGCGACGCCGTACTTCTTCAGCAGGCTTTTCGCCTGATACTCATGGATGTTCATCGGGCGTCCATCTGTTTTTTGGTTCGGCTGACGAGAACGGGTCGACTGAAGGACAAGACGGGCGCACCACCGGCGCCGTCCCTGACCCGGAAAATGGGCCGGGACGGCGCCGGAGACCGCGCGGTCCGTTCCTTAGGAAGCGGCCTTTTCGGCGTCCAGCTTCTTGACGACGTCGACCAGCGTCTTCACCGCGTCGACGGAGTTCTGGAACATCGCCTTCTCTTCGTCGTTCAGCTCGATCTCGATGATCTTCTCGACGCCGCCGGCGCCAATGACCGTCGGGACGCCGACGTAGAGGTCGTCCTGGCCGTACTGGCCGCTCAGGTGGGCGGCGACCGGCAGGACGCGCTTCTGGTCCTTCAGGTAGGACTCGGCCATCTGGATGGCGGAGGCGGCCGGGGCGTAGAAGGCGGAACCGGTCTTCAGCAGCTTGACGATCTCGGCGCCGCCGTCACGGGTGCGCTGAACGATGGCGTCCAGCTTCTCCTGCGTGGTCCAGCCCATCTTGACCAGATCGGGCAGCGGGATGCCGGCGACGGTGGAGTAGCGCACCAGCGGGACCATCGTGTCGCCGTGGCCGCCCAGCACGAAGGCGGTGACGTCCTCGACCGAGACGTTGAACTCTTCGGCCAGGAAGTAGCGGAAGCGGGCCGAGTCGAGCACGCCGGCCATGCCGACCACGCGCTCCGGCGGCAGGCCGGACGCCTGCTGCAGCACCCACACCATCACGTCGAGCGGGTTGGTGATGACGATGACGAAGGCGTTCGGGGCATACTTGCCGATGGCCTCGCCGACCGTCTTGCAGACGCCGCTGTTGATGCCGATCAGGTCGTCGCGGCTCATGCCCGGCTTGCGCGGGATGCCGGCGGTGACGATCACGACGTCGGCACCCTCGATGACCGAATAGTCGTTGCCGCCGGTGAGGCTGGCGTTGAAGCCCTCGACCGGGGAGGTTTCGGCGAGATCCAGCGCCTTGCCGGCCGGCATGCCTTCGGCGATGTCGAACAGGACGACGTCGCCCAGTTCCTTCTGAGCAGCGAGCAAAGCCAGCGTGCCGCCGATCTGGCCGGCACCGACGAGCGCAATCTTCTTGCGAGCCATGGAGCGTTCCCTAAAACGTTTGAGCGTCCCCCATTCAGCGGGAGACTAGAACCGTTGGTCATTCTAACGTCTTAGGGATCCAGCGCCCCGAGATTTCGGAAGCGTAGGTAGCGCGTTTTGTCGCGGAGGGCAAGCCTGACCGCTAGCGAGGCATTGCAGCTTTGCGTCGCACCCCCGATGATCCTTTCCAACGACTGGACCGTTCGGCTTTATACGTATGGTTCGCGTCCGGTCCTTACCTTGTTCAAAGACGGTCGAAGGAGAGCGCAGATGGCCAAGCTCGTGGCCCGTTTCATTCCCGGTCTGACCATGTCGCTGGCGCTTGCCGCCGGCATTGCCGGCGTCTCGACCGCCCAGGCGCAGACTGTCGGCGACTATACCGCTGCCATCGCGGCCGCCCCGATCGTCGATGCCACGGCGGAAGCCAGCATCGCCTATTGCCGGCCGCTGACCAACTACGTCTACACCTCGATCCCCGCCGACCAGCGGGCGAACTGGGTGCTGCCGCTGGTGACGCTGGACGGATCGCAGCCGGCGGAACTGGCGGCCAAGCGCGAAGCCTGCCTGAAGGTGCGCCAGTTGCCGCTGATCGCCTTCGACGCCGGCACCGGCGAGCAGATCGTCACCCCGGCCGAAGCGATGGAAGGCCCGACCGACCGCGGCCCCTATTACAAGGAGGTCTCGCCCGACACCCCGGTGCCGCGCACCGGCCGCGCCACGCCGCGCCAGCCGATCCCGCGCGGGGGGGTGCAGTAAGCTTTGAGGGGGCTTGATGCACTTGCCCCCACCCTAACCCTCCCCCGCTCTCAGCGGACCTACGGTCCGCCTGCCGCGTCAGCACAAAGCGAGGCTTTGTGCGAGAGCCGGGCGGGGGAGGGAAACAACGCTCGCTGACGACACCATGCTTACGGCCCGATGCCGTAGCGTTCCAGGTGTCGGGCCATCTCGGCGGGGGACAGCGGGAAGCCGCTGCCCTGCCGGGCGTTCAGCATGGCGCGCGGGTGGATGCCGGCCGCGCGGGTCTGGATCTGCATGGCGCAACGCATCGACAGGCCGGCACGCCAGACCAGCGCGGTGACCGCCTGCGGGTCGTGGGCGTCCAGGATCAGGTCCACCACCTCCGGCGCCACGCGGGCACGCAAGGTCAGCGCTGCCCGCACGAATCCGGTCTCGTTCCACGACATCGCGTCGCCCAGCGCCGTCTCGTCCAGCTTGCCCAGCCGGTGCAGGCGGACGGCGCGGCGTTCCGGCGACTCGGCCGACTCGGGCGCTTCGGCCCAGTCGATGCGGCGGCGGGTGGTGGCGGCGATCTCCGCCACCGTGGAGTCGTCGAAGTCGGGACGCCGCCGCAGAGTCTCCACCACCGCCAGATCGACGAAATCGGCCAGCCGCAGCGCCAGCCGGCGGGGCAGGGCGGGACGGCGGGCCAGCTTCTCCCGCCAGTCGGGATGGTCGGCCGACCGCTCCACCAGCGATTCCAGCGTCGGTTCGGCGATCACCGCGCCGGTGTTGTCGAGCAGGATGCCGGTCGCCTCGGCATGGCCGCTGCCGGCGATGGCGTCGGACAGGGCGGCGCCGATGCTGTGGCGCCGGGCGATGGCCGACAACGCCCAGCCGGCGGGCGCCGCGGCGACGATGTCCAGCAGATCCTCGTCGCCGAGCGCCGCGCAGCAGCGCAGAACCGGCTCCGCCACCGAGCGTTCGACATCGCGCGCCAGCGTCGCCACCACCGAGGGCGGGGCGCAGGCGATGTCCTTGATCGCCGTCGCCAGCGCCTCGCGCACCCGGACGATGTGGTCGCGGGCCAGTTGCTCCAGCGCGCGGACGGCGACCGTGCTGACGGTGTCGGCCCCGCCCGGCGGCAGGTCGGGCAGCAGCCGGCACAGCTTGCGGGCCAGATTGGAGCGCACGTCGGCGTCGCCCATTCCGGCCAGCCGCGATTCGACCAGCACGTCGCCGACCTGTCGGGCGACGTTGCGGCCGGGCGGCGCGGGAGGAGGGGCCGTGTCGGACGACTCGGCGAACAGGTAGTCCATCAGTTCGGGCGCGACGCCGCAGTCCGTCTCCGGCGGGAGGCGGGGGGAGGGGCGGAACGGGGAGCGCCGGGCTGTCACCGGACCTGAAGCCTTGTGGTTGTGCCGCGGCAGGGTTGGAGCGGCAGTGGTGGGATCATGCGGTCCATCGAAGCGCCCCCCTGGTTAACGGCGTCCTAATTCGGCACCGGCCCGGCTTGTGACAACCGGTACGGCCGGCTGCGGGGCTCAGCGCCGTTTGGCGGCGGGGGTGGCGCCCAGCATGCTGCGTTGCGCCAGCATCGGGCGCGCCACCTGCCGGCCGCCCAGCACGCGGACCGGAACCGACTGCTCCAGCCGGTGCTTGTCGAACTGGTCGAAGATGCGCAGCAGCGCCTCCGCCGTGCCCTCGCCGTAATGGATGTCGGTGCGGGCGCGGTCCAGCTCGGTGCGCAGGCCGTTGCGAAGGCGGCCAAACAGGGCGTCGAACAACGCCTGGAAATGCTCCTCGGCGAACACGAAATGCCGCTCGCGCAGATGGTCGGTCATCCGCCGGATGAAGGTCTGGCGCTGCTGGTGGAACTGGCGGAAGCGCAGCATCACCCGGATGAACGGCGTGTCGGCCAGCACCGCCAGCGTTTCCTCATGGGCCAGCCGCCGCCAGACCTCGGCGTCGCGGTCGGTCCCCAGCCGGTTGAACAGGGCGATGGCGCTGGTGTTCATCGCCTCCCACTCCTTCTCGTAGAACAGGGCGGTCAGCGTCGATTGCAGGCCGGGGAGGATCAGCTGGGGAAAGCTGGCGCCGGTGATCGGGTCCATGCTGTCGGGCAGGCGGGTGCGCAGGGCCGATACCATCAGACGGGTGACGAAATCCCGGCGGCGGCCATCGTGATGAAGAGGCTGTTGCCCGTCTCCCGCCGCGTCTCCCGCCGGCGCGCAGCCGCCGCAGCCGGACGCGGTGCAGGAGGCTGCGGTACAGGATTGGCAGATCGAGGCGAACAGTGGCAGCACCGACGGCCAGTGCGCCATCATCAGCCCCATGGCGCGGGCGAATTCCTCGCGCGACAGCACGCCCTTGGCGGTGAATTGCGGCTCCAGCGCCTCCTGAAAGGTGCTGACCAGAGCCTGCGCCGTGCGATGGTGGCGTTCGAACGGCGGCGGATCGGCGGTCATCCCACGCCCTCCCTTCCGATGCATCCCGGCCCGCCGGCCCTGTGGGCCGGTCACGGTTACTGGAACAATTTATCGGGTATTTTATCTATATTGGCTGTGACGGTCATCACAGGGGGAGGGGCGGGAGCCGGCGGCCGAGCCAAAAAAAAGGGCCGCTGCCCATGCGGGCGCGGCCTTTAGTCTAGGGAGGAAACGCACTGCAAAATGCAGTAACGAGGCGGAGTTTAAGCCGACAGCCGTGTTAGCGGTACCACCCTTTTCGAATTGGTGCGGTGCGACATCCGCATAGCGCGGTATGGAATTTGTTTAGACTCGCCTATCTGGTGAGCGGAAAGGCAGTTTTCCGCACTCTTTTCGGGCATAGGGCCGGTCGCTGGTCAGACGGACGATCGATTGCGAAAATCGTTTCGTTCGGAGCGGTTCGGAAACGAAAAGGAGGCGCCTTTCGACGCCCCCCTTCAGGCACATGGAAACCGGCGGGCGTCAGGCCGCCAGCTTCTCGCGGATCAGCGCCTTGGTCTCGTCGATGCCGTAGAGCTGGATGAAGGAACCCATGCGCGGGCCGGTGGTCTGGCCCAGCAGCACCTCGTACAGCGCCTGGAACCAGGCCCGCAACTCGGTGAAGCCGTGGGTCTTGCCGACCTCGAACACCTCGTTCTGGATGGTGTCGGCGCGGGCGTCGGCCGGCAGCCCGTCCAGCTTGGCCAGCAGGTCCTGCAGGGCGGCGCGCTCGGCATCGGTGGGGGCGCGGAACCGCTTGGTCGGCTTCACCTGATCCTGGTAGTAGCGCACGGCATAGCCGACCATGCTGTCCAGGAAGGGGCTGTTCTCCGGCGTGGCGTCGGGCGCGTAGCGGCGGATGAAGCCCCACATGGTGTCCTTGGTCTCGGCGTTGGCGGCGCCGGCCAGATTGAGCAGCAGGTTGAAGGACACGTCGGAGCGCACGGCAGGCGGCTTGCCGTTGTGGATGTGCCAGGCCGGGTTCTCCAGCTTCTTGGCCGGCTCCTCGCCATGGACCTTGTCGACGAAGGTCAGATATTCGTCGACGGCGCGCGGGATGACGTCGAAGTACAGGCGCTTGGCCGACTTCGGCTTCTGGAACATGTAGAGGGCGAGGCTTTCCTGCGGGGCGTAGGCCAGCCATTCCTCCATGGTCAGGCCGTTGCCCTTCGACTTGGAGATCTTCTGACCCTTATCGTCGAGGAACAGCTCGTAATTGAAGCCTTCCGGCGGGGTGCCGCCGAGGATTTTGCAGATCTTGCCGGCGAGATCGGCCGACGGGATCAGATCCTTGCCGTACATCTCGTAATCGACGCCGAGGCCGAACCAGCGCATGCCCCAGTCGGGCTTCCACTGCAGCTTCACATGGCCGCCGGTGACGGGCAGTTCGACCTTCTTCCCGTCCTCGTCCTCGAAGACGATGGTGCCGGCATCGACGTTGCGCTCCAGCATCGGGACCTGGAGGACCCGGCCGGTGGAGGGGGAGACCGGCAGGAAGGGGCTGTAGGTCGCCTGACGCTCCGCGCCGAGGGTGGGCAGCATCACCGCCATCACCTCGTCGTAATGGCGCAGGATGCCGAGCAGCGCCTCGTCGAAGCGGCCGGACTTGTACCAGTCGGTGGAGGACTGGAACTCGTACTCGAAGCCGAAGCTGTCGAGGAATGCGCGCAGCCGGGCGTTGTTGTGGGCGCCGAAGCTGTCATGGGTGCCGAAGGGATCGGGCACCTGGGTCAGCGGCTTGCCGAGGTTGGCCGCCACCATCTCCTTGTTGGGGATGTTGTCGGGGACCTTGCGCAGCCCGTCCATGTCGTCCGAGAAGCAGAACAGCTTGGTCGGAATGTCGCTCATGGTCTGGAAGGCGTGGCGCACCATGCTGGTGCGCGCCACCTCGCCGAAGGTGCCGAGATGCGGCAGGCCCGACGGGCCATAGCCGGTCTCGAACAGGACATAGCCTTTGGCGGGCGGCGCTTTCGCGAAGCGCGCGACCAGTTTGCGCGCCTCCTCGAACGGCCATGCCTTCGCCTGCAACGCCAGATCCCGTTCGCCGGTCATCGTCGGACCCTTTCGAAACCACATAGATAGAGTTGGGAATGAGGGCAAAGACCCTAGGGCCGGGCGGGCTTGGCGTCAACCGTGGGTGTCCGGCGTGGGTGTCCGGCGTGGGATGTGCGAGGGGGAGTCTTGCGGCGCCCTTCCGCCCGGTCCATCCTGCGTTCCCCGCGGGATCGGCCTTGCGGGATCGGCCTTGCGGGAGCGGTCGGGGTTGGCGGGGTCCTTGGGCGATGAGCTGGCTGTATCTGGTTGTGGCGATCCTGTTCGAGGTGGTCGGCACCTCCGCGATGAAAATGTCGGATGGAATGACGCGGCTGGGGCCGGCGGCGGCGGTGGTCGTCTGTTACGGCATCGCCTTCGTGCTGCTGGCCAAGGCACTGCGCACCATGGAGGTCGGCATCGCCTATGCCATCTGGTCGGCGACGGGCACCGCGGCCATCGCCGCCATCGGCGTGTTCGTCTTCGGCGAGTCGCTGACCGTGATGAAAATGGTCGGCATCGCCCTGATCGTCGCCGGGGTCATCAGCCTGCACATGGCGAGCGGGCCGGCGTGACCGCAATGGTTAGGAATTGACCTAAGTGTTTTCTCCCGCTAGGGTGCCGTCATGGATGCAGCACTCGACAGGACGTTCCGTGCGCTGGCGGACCCCACGCGCCGGGCGGTGATCCAGGCGCTGGGGCGCGGACCGGCATCGGTCGGCGACCTTGCGAAACCCTTCGGCATGGCCCTGCCCAGCTTCCTGCAGCACCTGAAGATGCTGGAGGACAGCGGGCTGGTCGAAACGCGCAAAGAGGGGCGGGTGCGCACCTGCACGCTGAAGCCGGAGGCGCTGGCGGCCGCGGAAAGCTGGCTGGAAGCCCAGCGCAGCCTGTGGACGAGGCGGCTCGATCAACTGGACAGCTTGGTGCTGGACCTGAACAAACGGGAGGAAGGGACACCATGACCACCGACACGCCAGGGGTTTTCAATCCGCAGCTCGACCTTGAACTGAAGCGTGAAGTCGCGGTTCCGCCGGGCCTCGTCTGGCGGGCCTGGACCGAGCCGGATCTGCTGATGAAGTGGTTTACGCCGGCGCCGTGGCGCACCACCGCCTGCGAGATCGACCTGCGGCCCGGCGGCAAGTTCCGCACGGTGATGGAAGGGCCGAACGGCGAGAGGAACGACAACACCGGATGCTTCCTGGCCGTTGAGCCCGAGCGGCGGCTGGTCTTCACCGACGCGCTGGGTCCGGGCTTCCGCCCCACCGGCGGCGGCTTCATGACCGCGTCCGTCACCATCGAGCCGACGGCCGGCGGCACGCTCTATACCGCCGTCGCGCTCCACAAGGACGAAGCGACGAAGAAACAGCATGAGGAGATGGGCTTCCATCACGGCTGGAGTGCCGCGCTCGACCAGCTCGTCACCCTGGTGAAGGGCATGTAAGGAACGGGGTGGCCTTACACCCCGACCTTGAACGGGTTCACCTGCCGGGCGGCGCGTTCGACCGCCTCGGCGGGGCCGGGGCGGCCCAGGTAATAGCCCTGGGCGACGTCGCAGCGCAGGGCGCGCAGGGCCTCCAGTGTCCCGGCGTCCTCCACGCCTTCGGCCACGGCGGTCAGGTTCAGGCTGTGGGCCATCTGGATGACGGCGGCGGTGATCTTGGCGCTGTCGTGGTTGCTGGTGAGATCGGCGACGAAGCTGCGGTCGATCTTCAGCTTGTCCACCGCCAGACGGCCGATGTAGGACAGGTTGGAATAGCCGGTACCGAAATCGTCGATCGACACCTGCACGCCCATCGCCTTGATGCGGCGCAGATTGTCCATCACCAATTCGGTGTTCTGGATCAGCATCGATTCGGTCAGCTCCAGCTCCAGCAGAAGCGGGTCGAGCCCGCTGTCGGCCAGCGCCCGCGTCACCGTGGCGACGAGGTCGTTGCGCTGAAGCTGCAGGGCCGACAGGTTGACCGCCACCGACAGCGACAGGCCGCGGGCATGCCATGCCGCCGCCTGCCGGCAGGCCTCCGTCAGGACCCAGGCGCCGATGGGCACGATCAGGCCGCTGTCCTCGGCGATCGGGATGAAGTCGCCGGGCGGGACCATGCCCTTGTCGGGGTGGTTCCAGCGCACGAGCGCTTCCGCACCCGTGACGGCGCCGCTCTCCAGGCTGACCTGCGGCTGGTAATGGATCAGGAACTCCCCGCGGTCGAGCGCGCGGCGCAGGCCGCTGCGGGTGGACAGGTGGGCCACCGCCTCGGCGTTCATCGCCTCGGCATAGAAGCGGTGGGTGTCGCGGCCGGCCGCCTTGGCGTGGTGGAGCGCGGTGTCGGCGTTCTTCAGCAGGGTGGCGAAGTCCTTGCCGTCGGCTGGGGCCAGCGCCACGCCCGACGACAGGGTCACGGTCAGCTCATGGCCGCCGACCTGGAAGGGTTCGGCCATCGCCTCGTGCAGGTTGGCGACGGCCTCCACCACCGCGTCGATGTCGGGCTGGCCTGACAGCAGCAGGATGAACTCGTCGCCGCCGCCGCGGCTGACCGTGTCGGTGTCGCGCACCGCCGCCTTCAGCCGCTCCGCCACCGCGCGCAGCAGGGCGTCGCCGACGGCGTGGCCGAGGCTGTCGTTCACCGTCTTGAAGCGGTCGAGGCCGCAGGCGACCAGCGCCACCAGCCGGCCGTTGCGTTCCGACCGGGCCAGCGCCTGTTCGGTGCGGTCCTGCACCAGGACGCGGTTGGGCAGCAGGGTCAAGGCGTCGTGGCGCGACAGATACTCCATCCGCTCCTGCGCCGCCTTGCGTTCGGTGATGTCGCGGACCAGGACCAGCAGCCGGCGGTCGTTGCCGTCGATGACGGCGCGCCGCATGCTGACCTCCACCCAGAACAGCGCGCCGTCCAGCCGGCGGGCGTGCCATTCGAACAGCTGCGGCTCGCCGTCGGCCGCCCTGCGGATACGGACGGCGGCGTCGTGCCGGGTGTAGGGCGGCACGCCGGAACTGATCATCGCGACGGTGAGATCCGACAGCGACAGGTCGCCCACCCGGTACATCTCCCGCATCCGGCGGTTGACCTCCAGGATGGCGCCGCTGTCGAGATCGTGGATGAAGATGCCGTCGGTGACGTTGTCGAAGATGGTGCGGACGCGCTCCTCGCTGGCGGTCAGGGCCGCGACCGCGGCGCGCAGGCTTTGCGTCTTGCTTTCCACCTGCCGGCGCAGCAGCAGCACCCACACCAGCGCGCCGAAGCCCAGCACCGCCAGTCCGGTCAGCAGCTTGAGCAGCAGGTCCATCATCTGGGGGCTGACGAGACCGGTGAGGCTGCGGCCGAGCCAGCGCTCCTCGACCGCCTTGCGCTCTTCCGGGGTGATGCGGGCGAAGCCGTCGGTGATCAGGCGGAGCAGCGCCGTGTTTCCCTTGCGCACCGCCCAGTGCAGTTCGCCGGTGTAGAGCGGGTCGGTGTAGCGGAAGCGCCCCTGCACGCCGCGCTTGGTCATGTAATAGCGGGCGGAGGGGTCGTCCATGCAGAAGACGCGGGTTTCCTGCCTTGCGGCGGCGTCCACCATCGCTTCGAAGCCGGGATAGCGCTGGAAGGCGGTGATGCCCTGGTCGGTCAGCCATTCGATGCAGAAATCGGCGTCCTTCACCCCGACCGTGAAGGCGCGCAGCGACTCCACCCCGGTGATGCCGCTGAGGTCGGCGCTGAACCAGATCGGCACGTCGACGCGGGCATAGGGCTTGGAGAAGTCGTAGATCAGGTCGCGGGCGTCATTGCGGAAGATCGTCTCGATGACGTCGGCGCCGCCGCCGTCCATGGTCTTGCGGGCAAGCCCCCAATCGAGCGGAAGCATGCGGACCGGGATGCCGGTCTTCTGCGACCACAGCGTCCACATGTCCTTCACGATGCCGACATGGGCGCCGTCTGGGGTGCGGAAGCTGTAGGGCGGGTAATTGTCGTCCAGCGTCACCCGGATTTCCGCCGGGCGCGGGCCGGCGTCCGGCGTCGCCGCGGCCGTTGCCGGCGTGCTGATCGCCGCCGCCGGGTCGCCGGCCAGCAAGGACAGCAGCAGGATGGCAAGCAACCGCAAGACGGTCCGGCGCGCCGCGGAGCGGATCATGGCGGCGCACCGTCGGGCAGGAGCGGCGGACAGCGCGTGGCGGACATGGACATGGCCCTTGCCGAGGTCATGGACAGCGCAGGCGTGCGAGGCCTTCGCCATCCCACCGCCATCGCCAGCTTATCCAAGAGGGTAACCCGTTCGACGCGCTGCGGCAACGGGGGGTTCTCCCCACCCTGTGACAAGCTCCCGCAGTGGGCGAAATCGCGCCGGGGCCGGCGGGAGGATCAGGGGGTAGGGTCGGCGGAGGGCGGCCGGGCGCCGGTCTGACTATTGGCCTGAGCGCCAGATTGAATACCGGCTTGGGCGCGCAGGGCGTCGCGGATTTCCTCAAGCAGCAGTTCCTGCCGCGGTGGGGCCTTCGGCGCCTCCTTGTGCAGGACATGCAGGCGGTTGACCTGCCGGACGATCATGAACAGGGCGCCCGACACGATCAGGAAATTGATGCAGGCGTTGATGAAGCGGCCGTAGTTGATGGTGGCCGCCCCTGCCTTCTCGGCAGCCTGGAGCGAATCGTAATGGCCGCCCGACAGGCTGATGAAATAGTTCGAGAAGTCGATGCCACCCATGATCCAGCCGATCGGCGGCATCAGGATGTCCTTGACCAGGGAATTGACGATCCCGGTGAAGGCGGCACCGATGATGATGCCGACGGCCAGCTCCACGACATTGCCGCGGCTGATGAATTTCTTGAATTCTTCGAACATGGCGTCCCGTTTTTCCGTGGTCGTGGAAGGGAAACGGGGTGGGGAGGGGTTGGTTTCACATGGGGGAGTGCATGCTGGAATTGCCCCCACCCTAACCCTCCCCCGCTGGGCGGGGGAGGGGACTGCCGCCGCATCGCAAATCGACCCTCTCCCGCAGAAAGCGTGGGAGGGAGGGGGCACCGGCAGATACCCCCACCTCCAAACCCCTTACGCCATGCGGCCGTGGCAGTGCTTGAACTTCTTGCCCGACCCGCAGGGGCAGGCGGCGTTGCGCGGGGTGTTCTCCATCACCTCGGCCGGCAGCGGCTGGTCTTCCGGCGTGCCGGTCAGCGACGAGGCGCGGACCATGCCGTCGGGCAGGGTTTCGCCGTCACCGGCCCCCATGGCCGCCATCGCCAGCGCCGGGTCCGTGCGGCCCTCGTGCATCTCCTGCATCTGGCGGGCGAACAGCTCCTCCTGCGACGGCGCCATGCGGATTTCGACATGCATCAGGATGGTGGTGACCTGCTCGCGCAGGGCCATCAGCATCGAGTCGAACAGCTCGAACGCCTCGCGCTTGTACTCGTTCAGCGGGTCCTTCTGGGCGTAGGCGCGCAGGTTGATGCCCTGGCGCAGGTGGTCGAGCTGGAGGAGGTGGTCCTTCCATTCCTGGTCCAGGATCTGGAGCAGGATGCTCTTTTCCACATGCCGCATCGTCTCGGCGCCGTAGGCCTCCTCCTTGTCCGCATATTTGCGGTCGGCGGCCTCGCGCACGCGCTCCTCGATTTCCGGCTCGGCGATGCCCTCTTCCTTGGCCCACTCGTGCACCGGCAGGTCCATGCCCAGCACGCGGTTGACCGCCTCGTGCAGGCCGTCGATGTCCCACTGCTCGGAGTAGCTGTTGGCGGGGATGGCGGCCGAGACCATGTTGGCGATGATCTGGTGGCGCATCTCGCGGATTTCCTCCGCGATGTCCTCGCTCTCCATCACCTCGTGGCGCTGTTCATAGACGACCTTGCGCTGGTCGTTCATGACGTTGTCGAACTTCAGCAGGTTCTTGCGGACCTCGAAGTGATGCGCCTCGACCTTCTGCTGCGCCTTTTCCAGCGCCTTGTTGATCCAGGGATGGATGATCGCCTCGCCTTCCTTCAGGCCGAGACGCTGGAGCATGCTGTCCATCCGCTCCGACCCGAAGATGCGCATCAGGTCGTCTTCCAGCGACAGGAAGAACTTGGAGGTGCCGGGGTCACCCTGGCGGCCGGAACGGCCGCGCAGCTGGTTGTCGATGCGGCGGCTCTCGTGCCGCTCGGTGCCGACGACATAGAGGCCGCCGGCCTCCTTCACCTTCTCGCGCGCCTCGGCGATCTCGGCCTCGATCTGCTTGATGCGGGCCTCGCGCTCCGGGCCTTCGGGAACGTCGGCCAGCTCGACCTCGATCCGCATCTGGAGATTGCCGCCCAGCTGGATGTCGGTGCCGCGGCCGGCCATGTTGGTGGCGACCGTCACCGCGCCGGCGCGGCCGGCCTGCGCGACGATGTAGGCTTCCTGTTCGTGGTGGCGGGCGTTCAGGACGTTGTGCGGGATGCCGCGCTTGTTGAGCAGCTCCGACAGCAGTTCCGACTTCTCGATCGAGGTGGTGCCGACCAGCACCGGCTGGCCGCGTTTGCGGGCATCCTCGATCAGGTCGATCATCGCATGGTATTTCTCGGTCGCGGTGCGATAGACCTCGTCGTCGTGGTCGATGCGCTTGACCGGGACGTTGGTCGGGATGTCGACGACCTCGAGCCCGTAGATCTCGCCGAACTCCGCCGCCTCGGTCAGGGCGGTGCCGGTCATGCCGGCCAGCTTCGGGTAGATGCGGAAATAGTTCTGGAAGGTGATGGAGGCCAGCGTCTGGTTCTCGCGCTGGATCGTCACCTTCTCCTTGGCTTCCAGCGCCTGGTGCAGGCCTTCGGAGAAGCGGCGGCCTTCCATCATGCGGCCGGTGAATTCGTCGATGATGACGACCTTGTCGTCCTTGACGATGTAGTCCTTGTCGCGCTGGAACAGCATGTGGGCGCGCAGCGCCTGCTGCGAATGGTGGACCAGCGCCACGTTCTGGATGTCGTAAAGGCCGCCGGTCTTCAGCAGCCCGGCTTCGCTGAGCAGCTGCTCCATATGCTCCTGGCCGGCTTCGGTGAAGCTGACGGAGCGGTGCTTCTCGTCCTTCTCGTAATCCTCGGCCACCAGCATCGGGATCAGCCGGTCGACCTGGACATACATCTCCGACGAATCGGTCGAGGGGCCGGAGATGATGAGCGGGGTGCGCGCCTCGTCGATCAGGATCGAGTCGACCTCGTCGACGATGGCGTAGTTGAAGGGCCGCTGGACCAGCTCCTCCAGCCGGAACTTCATGTTGTCGCGCAGATAGTCGAAGCCGAACTCGTTGTTCGTGCCGTAGGTGATGTCGGCGGCGTAGGCGGCGCGGCGCTCGTCGTCGTCCAGCCCGTGGACGATGCAGCCGGTGGTCAGGCCGAGGAAGCCGTACACCCGCGCCATCCAGCCGCTGTCGCGCGAGGCGAGATAGTCGTTCACGGTGACGACGTGGACGCCCTTGCCTTCCAGCGCGTTCAGATAGACGGCCAGCGTTGCGACCAGGGTCTTGCCTTCGCCGGTGCGCATCTCGGCGATCTTGCCGCTGTGCAGCACCATGCCGCCCATCAGCTGGACGTCGAAATGACGCTGGCCCAGCACGCGCTTGGCCGCCTCGCGCACGGTGGCGAAGGCGTCGGGCAGGATGTCGTCCAGCGTCTCGCCCTTGGCCAGCCGCTCGCGCAGCCAGTCGGTGCGACCCTTCAGCTGGTCGTCCGACAGCGCGGCGACCGACGGCTCCAGCGCGTTGATCTGAGCGACGGTCTTGTGCAGCGCCTTGACCGCGCGCGTGTTGGCGGTGCCGAAAATCTTGCGGGCGAGAGCGCCGAACATGAAAACCTCGGGAGTAAAGCGGAATGTGGGCCAGCCTATCGACGGGTCTCACATAGGACTATGGCAAGGCCCTGTCAACGAGACCGGGCCGGCGGGGCGCCGGTTGCGGCAATTGCGCGGCCGGATCGGGCCGGAGGGCAGGGGACGGGGAAGGCGGCGGAGACGGCATGGACCATCCATGACGGCCGCCACCCTGTGCCGGCATGACCGGTTCATGAATTCGCGTCCAGAAAGCGCCGCGGCGGTTGGCCGGTGCCGGCCGGGGCTGGTATCCCCTTGGCGGGGCACACAGCTATAGGGCGATTGCCGGGCATGGGGCGACGGGGACCCTTGCCCCGCGCGGCGTAGCCATGCTTAATCCCCTGCGGAATCGGGCGCGGAGCGGCGGATGGCTCCGATGCCGCAGGCCATGCGAAACGGACGGCGACCCTGCCGCCGCCCATTTGTTGCGAAGCATCCGCCGGAAGGAAACAGACACGCCATGGTTCAACGAGTGTTCCGCACCGCGCTCCTGTCGGTTGCCGCCTGCGGCATCGCGCTGGCCGCCCACGCCCAGACGCCGGCTCCCGCCACCCCCGCGCTGGCAACTCCGGCCCCGGCTGCCGCCGCTGCTCCGGCCCAGGCCGCCCCGGCCGATCCGGTGGTCGCCCGCGTCAACGGCGAGGAGCTGCACAAGTCGGACGTCACCCGCATGGTCTCGCAGCTGCCGCCCCAGGTGCAGCAGATGCCGATCGAGATGATCTATCCGGCGGTGATCGACCAGCTCGTCAGCGGCAAGCTGGTCTCCTCGGCCGGCTACAAGGCCGGTCTGGCCGATTCGGCCGAGGTGAAGGACGAGATCAAGCGCGCCGAGGAGCGCGCGGTCCAGCGCGCCTACATCCAGAAGGAAATCAAGGCCCGCGTGACGCCCGAGGCGCTGAACAAGGCCTATCAGGATTACCTGAAGGAGAACCCGGCGCAGGAGGAGGTCAAGGCCGCCCACATCCTGGTCGAGAAGGAAGACGAGGCCAAGGCCATCATCGCCCAGCTGAAGAAGGGCGCCGATTTCGCCAAGCTGGCCAAGGAGAAGTCCAAGGATGCCGCCGCGGCGGCCCAGGGCGGCGACCTCGGCTACTTCACCAAGGACGCGATGGTCGAGCCCTTCGCCAACGCCGCCTTCGCCATGAAGCCGGGCGAGGTCAGCAAGGAGCCTGTGAAGACCCAGTTCGGCTGGCACATCATCAAGGTCGAGGACAAGCGGACCCAGCCGCAGCCGACGCTTGAAGAGGTGAAGCCGCAGCTGGAGCAGGCGCTGTCGAAGGACATCGTCACCGCTCTGGTCGAAGAGCTGCGCGGCAAGGCGAAGATCGAGACCTTCCAGATCGACGGCTCGCCGATGCCGAAGGAAGAGCCGGCCGCCGCTCCGGCGACTCCGGCCCCGGCCGCGCCCGCCACTCCGGCGGAACCGGCGAAGAAGTAAGGAGACGGGGGCGTATTGCCCCCACCCCGACCCTCCCCCGCTTCGCAGGGGAGGGGGCTGCCGCCGCTCTCCCGCATCAGCACCTCCTCCCTCCTCCGCCCAGCGGGGGAGGGTTGGGGTGGGGGCAAGCGTCGGCGCTCCGACAAGTACCAGCCACGCCACCACCACTCCCCCACCACGGGAATTCGCTTCATGGCCACGACCCTCTCCCCCTTGGCTCCCGCCAGCTTCCCGACGCTGCCGCCCATCGCGGGCGTGCGCATCGCCACGGCGAACAGCGGAATCCGATACAAGGGCCGCGACGATCTGCTGCTGGCCGTGCTGGATCCCGGCACCAGCGTGGCGGGCGTGCTGACCCGGTCGCTGACCTGCTCGGCCCCGGTGATCTGGTGCCGCGACAGCCTGCCCAAGGGCTCGGCCCGCGCTGTGGTGGTGAATGCCGGCAACGCCAACGCCTTCACCGGCAAGGCGGGCGACGCCACCGTGCAGGCGACCGTCACCGCCGCCGCCGATCTGGCGGGCTGCGCCCCGGATGAGGTCTATATCGCCTCGACCGGCGTGATCGGCATCCCGCTGGCCGCCGACGCCATCGGCAAGTGCCTGGCGCCGATGGCGCCCAACCTCGCCGCCGATTCGGCCGCGTGGGAGAAGGCCGCGCGCGCCATCATGACCACCGACACCTTCCCGAAGGGGTCGGTGCGCACCGCCAAGATCGGCGGGACGACGGTGACCATCGCCGGCTTCGCCAAGGGCTCCGGCATGATCGCGCCGGACATGGCGACGATGCTGGGCTTCGTCTTCACCGACGCCGCCATCGCCGCCACCGCGCTGCAGGACATGCTGTCGGAATTCACCGAGCGCACCTTCAACGCCGTCACGGTCGACGGCGACACCTCGACCAGCGACACGCTGCTGCTGTTCGCGACGGCCAAGGCCGGCAACGCCCCGGTGTCGAGCGCCGATGCCGCCGAGCTGACGGAGTTCCGTGCCGCGCTGGAGGACCTGCTGCTCGATCTGGCGCTGCAGGTGGTGCGTGACGGCGAGGGGGCGACCAAGTTCATCGCCATCACCGTGCGCGGCGCCGACAGCGACGCCGCCGCCAAGCGGATCGGCATGACGGTGGCGAACTCGCCGCTGGTCAAGACCGCGGTGGCCGGCGAGGACGCCAACTGGGGCCGCATCGTCGCCGCCATCGGCCGCGCCGGCGAGCGCGCCGACCGCGACCTGATCAGGATCACCGTCGGCGGCACCCTGATCTGCGCCGACGGGATGGAGGTCCCCGGCTATGACGAGACGCCGGTTGCCGCCCACATGAAGGGCAAGGAGATCGACATCGACATCGACCTGGGCCTCGGCAAGGGCACGGCGAAGGTGTGGACCTGTGACCTGACGCACGGCTACATCGACATCAACGGCAGCTACCGGAGCTGACCAGCCGTGACCGCCTGTTTCGATCCCAACTCCACCCCCGCCCGCGGCTCGCTGCCGGTGCTGATGGTGGTCGCGGTGGCGCTCGTCGATGCCGACGGGCGCGTGCTGCTGGCCCAGCGTCCGCCCGGCAAGTCGCTGGCCGGCCTGTGGGAATTCCCCGGCGGCAAGGTCGATGCCGGGGAGACGCCGGAGGCCGCGCTGGTGCGCGAGTTGAAGGAGGAGCTGGGCATCGACACGGCGGCCAGCTGCCTTGCCCCCTTCACCTTCGCATCCCACAGCTACGAGAGCTTCCACCTGCTGATGCCGCTCTATGTCTGCCGGGTGTGGGAGGGCGACGTGATGCCGCAGGAGGGGCAGAAACTCGCCTGGGTCTACCCGAACCGGATGGGCGACTACCCGATGCCGCCGGCCGACGTGCCGCTGGTGGCGATGCTGCGGGATCTGCTGTAAGGGCCAATACCGCGCGTTGAAAATCGGGCCGCGCGGCTGTATATTTTTCGGAGGTGGCCGGCGGGTGCTGCTACACCCGCCGGCACGCTCCCGGTGCTTAGCGACGGATCAGGCGGATTTCGATCCGCCATCGCCGCCACTGGAGCACCAGGAAGAAGGGCATCTTCTTCATGCCAGCTTCCTCTCTGAAACGGCGGATGGCCTATTCCATCCGCCGTTTTCACTTTACACGCGGACGATGAGCGGGCGCCACCTTTTCACACCAATGTGTGGTGGTGCCTGGACAGGTCCGACCTTTGTTCCCAGGCGTGACCCTTTGCGGCTTTGCCGCGGGGGCGATCTGTGCGACATGATGGGGCGTTGAGACGACAAGCCGGATCTCCGGCACCACTTTCCTGAACCGCATCGGCGTGGATTCGTTGTTTTCCTACAGCAACCGGGGTGCGTCGGATGACGATCCCGGTCAACGGCCGGCCACGGCGCTCGACGCGCTGCGGACGGTGTTCGGCTACGACTCCTTCCGCGGCCAGCAGGCCGACATCATCGACCATGTGGTGCGCGGCGGCGACGCGCTGGTGCTGATGCCGACCGGCGGCGGCAAGTCGCTGTGCTACCAGATCCCGGCGCTGGTGCGCGACGGGGTGACGGTGGTGGTCTCGCCGCTGATCGCCCTGATGCGCGATCAGGTGACGGCTCTGCGGGAGCTTGGCGTGCGCGCCGCCTTCCTCAACTCCTCGCTCGGCCCGGCCGAGGCGCGGGAGGTGGAGCGGGCGATGGTGCAGGGCGAGATCGACCTCGTCTATGTCGCGCCGGAACGGCTGGTGACGCCGCGCTTCCTCGACCTGCTCGACCGCACGAAGCTGGCGCTGTTCGCGCTGGACGAGGCGCATTGCGTGTCGCAGTGGGGGCATGATTTCCGCCCCGAATATCTGCAGCTGTCGATCCTGCACGAACGCCACCCGATGGTGCCGCGCATCGCGCTGACCGCCACCGCCGACGTGCAGACCCGCGCCGAGATCAAGGACAAGCTGGGGCTGACCGACGCCCGCGTCTTCCTGTCCAGCTTCGACCGGCCCAACATCACCTACCGCGTGGTGCCGAAGAAGAGCGAGCGTCAGCAGATGCTGGCCTTCCTGCGCGAGAACCACCCGGAAGATGCCGGCATCGTCTATTGCATGTCGCGCAACAAGGTGGAGGATGTCGCCGCCTGGCTGAACCAACAGGGCCGCGAGGCTCTGCCCTATCATGCCGGGTTGCCGGCCGAGGTGCGCGAAGCCAACCAGGACCGCTTCATCAAGAGCGAGGGTCTGGTGATGGTCGCCACCGTCGCCTTCGGCATGGGCATCGACAAGCCGAACGTCCGTTTCGTCTGCCACCTCGACCCGCCCAAGAGCCTGGAAGCCTATTACCAGGAGACCGGCCGCGCCGGCCGCGACGGCCTGCCCGCCAACGCCTGGATGGCCTACGGCATGGCCGACGTGGTGATGCTGCGCCAGATGCTGGAACAGTCGGAGGCCGGCGACAGCCACCGCCGGGTGGAGCGCGGCAAGCTGGAGGCCCTGCTGGGCTTCTGCGAGACATCGGACTGCCGCCGTCAGGTGCTGCTGAATTATTTCAACGAAACGCTGCCGGAGCCCTGCGGCAACTGCGACACCTGCCTCGACCCGGTCGAGACCTGGGACGGCACCATCGCCGCGCAGAAGGCGCTGTCGGCGGTCTACCGCACCGGCCAGCGTTATGGCGCCGGCCACCTGATCGACGTGCTGGTCGGCAACGCCACCGAGAAGGTGATCCAGCAGCAGCATGACCGGCTGAAGACCTTCGCCGTCGGCAAGGATTTGTCGAAGGTCGAATGGCAGTCGGTCTACCGCCAGCTGGTGGCGACCGGTCTGCTGACCGTCGATCTGGAGGGCTATGGCGGCTTCCGCCTGACCGATGCCGGGGTGGCCGTCATCAAGGGGCAGCGGGTGGTGAAACTGCGCAAGGACCCGGTGCTGGAACGCCGCCGCGGCGTCCACGACGCGCTGCGCCGCCACACGGCGCGGGGCGGGTGCATCGGCGGTGGATCGAGCGGGGAGGGCGTGTCGCGCTCCGGCGCCCGCGGTGCGCTGTCGGCGGCGGATGATGCGCTGTGGCACGCGCTGAAGGACTGCCGCACGGCGCTGGCCAAGGCGCAGAGCGTGCCGCCCTATGTGATCTTCCACGACAGCACGCTGTTGGAGATGGTAGCCCAGCGCCCCCACGACCACGCCACCTTCGCCCATCTGCCGGGGGTGGGCGGCCGCAAGCTGGAGCGCTACGCCGACGCCTTCCTGGAGGTGATCCGGCAGCACGGATGAGGCGTTCGGGTGCATGGCAGGCTTGAGAGCGGGCGGTCGATTTTTCCGAAATTCACCGCTTGCATCCCGCGAAGCACCTCGCTATGTTCCGCGCCACAACGACGCCGCAGTAGCTCAGGGGTAGAGCAACTGATTCGTAATCAGTAGGTCCGGGGTTCAAATCCCTGTTGCGGCACCAGTTTCTAAGGCCCTGAAAGGCAACGCCTTTCAGGGCTTTTTCATATCCGGCCGGTGGTGGATACTCTGGGTTGTTCGGCGGTTGCATGGGAAACCGCCCGGGATGGAGGATTGCACTTCAGCTGTGCGATAACTCCAGATCGCCCGAAGCCAGCAACCGTAGCCATGTTTTCCCGTAATCGGTGAGATGCTCGCTTTTTCTCAGGATCTCCCGTGCCGTGAGACCCGCCCCGGCGATGATCTGTCGGGCGCGCGTGGGCTGGTTTGCCTGACGCATGAACAGCTTCAGGCCCATCGACACATAGAGCGAATGGAAAGCGATGTTGTAGTTGCGCGGGCTTTCGAGAATGGCCGTCAACACCATCGATTCCGTCCGGTTGCCATGGTGGGGGTGCGAAAAAATCTTCCGCGTCATATCGGCGATGGAAATGGCGTTGTGAATGTATTCGTGGACGATGTTTTCCGCATAGTCGAGAACGCGCCAATCATCCTTCGGGCTGAGCCAGAACAGCCCCATCAAGGATGAGACGCTGCCACTTTGCCCCTGCCGGTCCAGGCAGACGATCGTTCCGACCGTGTCCACGATGAGGCGGTGAAGCGGTTCATCGACCGCTCTGATGAAATCCAGCGCATCGCCGATGCCTGTGACGATCCGCTTTCGGACTGAGGGGTCGCGGATCGGCTTTGCCGCAGTCTCGGGTGAGGCGATGCCTTCCCGTTCAAGACAGCGCCAGAGATCGGCGCTGTCGGCGAAGGAAACCAGGATTTTGTTGTCCAGATAGGGGATCGGCGACACCTGAACCTGATTCAGCGCGTCGATCAGTTCGGCCTTCAACCTGTCTTCCGCCGGCCGGCGGCCGGTCGTCGCCAGACAGAACGCGCGGCAATTCTCCAGGGTGCTGTCGGGGTCGAAGGGCGGAAGATCGCGAAACCTCGCCTCCCTGATATGGACGGAGGTCAACCGGTCTTTCTCGATGTCGGGGATGGCCGGCATATAGACATGATGGGCATAGCCATCGTCGGCTTCGGGCCGGATCTGCCGGTCGGCGCCATGGATGCCGTGCGCCATATGGGTCCGGCAATACGCAATGACATTCTCTGAAATTTCACACATCGTTCCGGGTATTCCGCTTGCCGGTTGCAGGCGGCCAGGGCAGCCGCGCAACCCGGAATCAGGTTGCGCGGCTGGACCGCCCTGTCCGCGGACGCCGGGATCAAGGCGGTCAGCCCAGGCCGAATGTGCGGGACGGAGCCGTCCTTATTCGGCGCTCGCCACCGCGGAGGAATCGTCGACGGCCGCCTGGGTCTTGCCACCCCACACGTAATTGGCCGTCTTGGTGGAACCCCAGACATACTGCGCCGTGACCGGAGCCGCGGAGTCGATCACCTGCTTGCCGGCCGTCTTCACCGAAACATGGCCATCGCCCGTGATTTCGACCTCGGCAATGACCTTGTTGCCATCCTTAACAGAAAAAGTAACATCCATTCTGAGTCCCCGTCTTAAATATGAGTTCAAATGCGTGAATCCACTCGCAAGTTACGCATGTAACCCACGAACGCCACAAAAAATATGCTAGATATGCATTCCAGAAGAATCAAACGAAAATGTTTGAATACTTTTGTGTCCAGAAGAGTGTATCTGTGAAGACAAATGATTATTATTGTATGATTTAGTACCGCTCGGGCGGCTGTTCGGGAAGGATGCGAGAGGGGGGAGTTGGCGTCGCCATCGGCGGTGCCGGTTCTTTCAAAGCGGTGCATGCGAAAAGAGTTCGGGCGCCGCTTCGGTGGAGAAGCGGCGCCCGAATCAAAGCGCTTTTTCCAAATTGAACAGGTGTCGACCGGCCCGGCCGGAGCGTCAGAGGTTCCAGAGCAGGGAGGTCACTCCACCGCATAAGGCGGCTTGGTGTACCCCGCCGGCGACAGGGTGAAGATCTCCGCGCCGTCCGCCGTCACGCCGATGGAATGCTCGAACTGGGCGGACAGGGACTTGTCCTTGGTCACGGCGGTCCAGCCGTCGCCCAGGATCTTCACGTCGGGGCGGCCGGTGTTGATCATCGGCTCGATGGTGAAGATCATGCCTTCCTTCAACACCAGCCCCTCGCCCGGCTTGCCGTAATGCAGGACCGACGGCGGCTCGTGGAAGACGCGGCCGACGCCGTGGCCGCAGAAATCGCGCACCACCGAGAAACGGTGGGACTCGGCGAAGGTTTGGATGGCGTGGCCGATGTCGCCCAGCGTGGCGCCCGGCTTCACCGCGGCGATGCCGATCATCAGCGCGTCATAGGTGACGTCCACCAGCTTGCGTGCCTTCACCCCGACCTCGCCGCACAGATACATGCGGCTGCTGTCGCCGTACCAGCCGTCGACGATCGGGGTGACGTCGATGTTCAGGATATCGCCGTCGACCAGACGCTTGTCACCGGGGATGCCGTGGCAGACGACATGGTTGACCGAGATGCAGTTGGCGCGCGGAAAGCCGCGATAGCCCAGCGGGGCGGGGATGCCGCCATGGTCGCGGATGAACTGCTCCAGCAGGCGGTCGAGCTCGCCGGTGGTGACGCCCGGCTGCACATAGGGGACGATGTAGTCCAGTGCCAGTGCGGCCAGCCGGCCGGCCTTGCGCATGCCTTCGAATCCCTCCGGACCATGAAGACGGACGCGGTTGGAGTCGACGTGATCCTGTTCCAAGACGAAAGCCCCTATGCCAGGTAACCAAAAGCCGGATGCCGAAGCCCGCCGCAGCCCTAAAGCCGGATCGGCAGCGGCCGGTCCAATTCAATCGATTCGGGCGTGATCGCGCAAGACCAACACAGCGCCTCCACCCCCGAATCCAGCGCGCTGCGCAGACCATCATGATACGTCGGATCGAGATCGGCCGCCGTGCGGAAATGGGAACAATCGCCGCGCTGGACAAGGTAGAGCATGACCGCACGGCAGCCCTGGGCCACCATCGCCGCCATCTCCTCCAGATGCTTGGCGCCGCGGGCGGTGACGCAGTCGGGGAATTCGGCGGCGTCACCATGCGGGCCGTCGGGGCGGCGGAGGTGGACGTTCTTGACCTCGACATAGGCGGGAGGCCGGGCGTCTGGCTTGGCCAGGTCGTCCTCCAGCAGCACGTCGATGCGGCTGTTGCGGCCGTACTTCACCTCGCGCCGCAGCCGGTCGTAGCCGGCCAGTTCCGGGATGGTGCCGGCGGCGATGGCGGCGGCGACCAGCGCGTTGGGATGGCCGGTGTTGACGCCGACCAGCCCCTCGCCCCACGGGGCGGCGGCCTCCACCAGCTCCAGCGTGTAGGCCAGCTTGCGGTTGGGGTTGTCGGAGCGCGACAGCCAGACGATGGAGCCGGGGATGTCCAGCCCGATCATGCTGCCGGAATTGGGGACATGCGCCGTCACCTCCACCCCGTCCAGCAGGACATCGGCGAGAAACCGCTTGTAGCGGCGGATCAGGCGGCCTTGAAGAAGGGGGGTGGGAAAGCGCATCTTGGCCGCGACGCTACCCCTGGCCTTCCCGCTCGACAAGAGCGTTCCACGGAGACCCGCACCGCCATGACGTCCGAGACCGCAGAAAACCCGGTTGCCGCAAACCCGACCGCTGCAAATCCCACTGCCGCCGTCCTGGTGATCGGCAACGAGATCCTGTCGGGCCGCACCAAGGACGCCAACCTCGGCCACATCGCCGAGAAGCTGACGGAGATCGGCGTGCGGCTGCGCGAGGCCCGCGTGGTGCCGGACGTGGAGGAGGAGGTCGTCGCCGCGGTCAACGCGCTGCGCGCCCGCTACACCTATGTCTTCACCACCGGCGGCATCGGCCCGACCCACGACGACATCACCGCCGCCTGCGTCGCCAAGGCCTTCGGCGTGGCGCTGGAGCGCAATCCGGAGGCGGTCGCCCGGCTGGAGCGTCATTACGCCGCCGGCCAACTGAATGAGGCGCGGCTGCGCATGGCCAACGTCCCGGCCGGCGGCATCCTGATCGACAACCCGATCAGCCAGGCGCCGGGATTCCAGATCGGCAACGTCTTCGTCATGGCCGGCGTGCCGAACATCATGCGGGCGATGCTGGACGGCATCCTGCCGCGGCTGGCCGGCGGCCCGGCCCTGCATGCCCGCACGGTGGCCTGCGAACTGGCGGAGGGGGTGATCGCCGCCGAGCTGTCGGCTCTGCAGGACCGCCACCCGGCGCTGGAGATCGGCAGCTATCCTTACTTCCGCGCCGGCTTCTTCGGCGTCAGCCTGGTGCTGCGCGGCACCGACGAGGCGGAGGTGACCGCCGCGACCGACGAACTGGCGGAGATCGTCCGCCGCCTGGGCGGCACGCCCACCGTCACGGTTGGTACGAAAGGGTAGTCGGGCTATGACCGCCGGTATGTCGGCGGGTCGATTGTCGCGGACCGATTCGGTCCTACATTAACTGGCTGTCATCCAAATCAGCTTTGCCGCGGGAGTCCCGCCATGAAGAGCTTCGAGAAAGCAGCGCTGCTGTTTCTTCTCCGCCATCTGTTCGCCGGCATCGTCGGCGCCGTGGTTCTGGCATCCGGGCTCTTGTGGTTCGACGTCGCCAAGCTGGCGACGCTGATCGGCAACAGCGACTACGGCATCACCGCCACGGTGATGCTCTATGCCGGCCTGATGCTGACCTTCGGCAGCGTGTCGATGGGAATCGGCATCATGACGATGAACGAGGACACCCGTCCTTAAACCCGCTGCCGAACGCCCGGCGTCAGTTGCCGAACGGCCCGAAATGGTCGTAAGCCCAGACCAGGGCGACGATCAGCGCCAGCCAGAGCGCGGCATTGCGCAGCACGACTCCGCGGTTCCGGCGAAGAGCGGCCGGCACCACCAGGACCGCGACCATCAGCAGCGCCACCAGCGACATCCATTGCGTCTCGTTCACGCCGCCTCCCTCCCTATGCCGGCCCTGTCCCGGGCCTGTCTCCCAGTTGCGCATCCTTCGATATGGGAATGCCTGCGGTATTGCGAAGGCCTCTTGACCCGCAGCCCCGCGATTGTCTAAGTCATGACCACGGAACGGTGCGTTGCATATGAAAGTATGCAATCTGCGCGGGCAGCGCAGGACCGCTCCGTGGACGTGAGCTTTGCCGTACGGATCCGGTCGCACGGGCTGGATTGCGGTGGCAGAGTCCGGGGCGCGGGCGTGGCGAAACCGGTAGACGCAAGGGACTTAAAATCCCTCACCCTAAGGTATGCGGGTTCGAGTCCCGCCGCCCGCACCACATTGAAAATGTTGGAGAAAACCCGGAATAGCTGCTGGTAGGTGTTCAGCGGTAAATCTGCCAGCAATCACATAGCAATCACGCGGATCGGTTTCGGCGAACTTGGTGCGTCCGTGAGGACGCTGCCGCGTGATTGGCAGTCTCCGATGCCGCTCACTACTTCAGATAGGAGCGGATAGGACGGCCATCCGACAAGCCCGGTACCGCACCGGGTTTCCGCTCCTATCGACCATGCGGCACGCCATGCGGAGGCGTTGACTTGCCCAACCGTTTCCGGATCCCTGGAATTCCGTCCCTTGTCGAGGTTGCCGAGCATTGGAGCCGTTGCCCTGGTGCTCCCGGCTTGATGGAGATCGAGACCGCGCTGTACCGGGCCCTCATGCGCTACGAGTTCATGAAGAGGGAGCGGTCATTCACAGTTATGGCGCATCCGCCAAAAGGCGGGCGTCTTCCCAATGGCGATACCGAATCCTTCTCAGGCAATCCCGTGGAGGGGACATGCACTCGCACGCGAAAGCGCGCGGAGCCTCCACCCTTCATGCAGATCGCCGCGAGAGTGGAGGGCGTTTCTGGAGCGATCTATGACTCGAGCATATGCGGGGAGCGTCGGATCTTGGGGTGGGTTGTCGTGCCTACCGAAGGTGATCCGGTGTCGCCAACTGACCTTCCCGCAGGATCGGAGGAGCAGCAGCGATTCATTTGGTATGCGCAGTCCGACGGTGAAGACCCAACGCAGCCAGACGAAGAGGAAACCGCCGAGTTTGTGCTTGTTCCCTACACCCCTGATCAGGTGGCGTCCGGTATTGCGATGTATGCAAGCGCACACGGCGGCGATCTACCGAAGCTCCCGGCGAATCTTGCACGCTTAAACTTTCGAGACCTTCCAGAATGGGCTCACACCTACTATCTCGACCCACTTCGCATCCGGTGCGAAGACCTTGCGGTGTGGTACGATGCCCACGGCGTGGCGTTGGGCTGGCCCCGCCCAGTTTGGTTGCCGCCGCAGAATCTGTTCCCCGATCTGACGTTCGTCGACGATGGCGCCCCCCAGCCCGATTTCCGCGATAGGAAGGCCAACACCATAAGGGAGGTAGTCCGCGACCTGGAAGACCGACGCGAGGAGGCATTCCTTGCAGACGCCATCCCCGCCATTCGCGCCGGCCGGCTTGCGGTGATGACTCGCGCTCACCGCCGGGACCCGCGTGTTCGGGGCGCGTTGATGCCGGTATCTCCCGAAGCCATAGAGATCATGATGCAGGATCTGAAGGGCGACGACAGAAAGGAGTTCGTCCTTGGCCTTCTGGTGACCAGGGAAGCACTGGCAGCGTGGTATAGCCCGCGAGGGCAGGCGCCAACTTTGGACGAACTTTGGCCCGCGCCGTCCGCTCCGACGGAGGAGGCCTCTCCGTTGCCAGCTGGTGGGACGAAGCACCCAGCGGAGCAGTTGCTCGCCACGCAGCAGGAAACGGAGCATTCGAAACCCCGAAGGGGACGCACGAAGGGAAGCGGCCGGCAAAGAGCCGACGAGCCATACCTTGAGGAGATGCACAGGTTGATGCTGGAAAAGCCAAGCCTTCAGCCACACCCCGCCGCTGAAGAGGTGGCGGAACGCGCCAAACTGAGGGGCGAAGACATAGGTTCAGGCACTTTGAAAAGCGCGGCGAAGAGACTCGCTCTGCGTTATTCAGAAAAATTCAGCGCTCCAAATCGCGCGCAATAAAACGGGATTAAACTGAAGAGACCAAGGATTTTTGGGGTGATATCTTCCTCTTGTTTCCGGCGATTGCCGATCTGGAACGTAAGAGGAAAGATAATCAATGTCGAACCCTCCACGTCTCAATCGAAAGAAGGCAAGTGAATACTTGCTGGACCGACATGGAGTCCGTCGCGCTCCGCAGACTTTGGCGCGATTGGCTTGCGAGGGGCGGGGCCCCGACTATGTGTCGGATGGTCGTTTCGCGCTTTACACCCCAGAGAGTTTGGATCGGTGGGTTGCGTCAATTCTGAACTCATCGCCTGCCAGAACGCCTTCTTTTGGGAGGGCGGCCTGAAATGGACAACTTCAGTTCGTTCGCCGAAGGCTCTCACAACGGCCTCCTTCGGGTTCCTGACAGCAAATGGCTGAGCCGCAGGGAAGCGGCTGATTTGCTCACGGCACTTGGGCTGAAGACGTCGCCGGCCACCCTGGCGACTTGGTTCACTCGCCGCTCCGACGGGCCGCCGGTCCAGCACTTTGGACGCTTCGCCAAGTACCAGGCCGGCCCTCTTCGGGAATGGGCGGTGTCTTGCCTCTCGAAGCCGCGACGCTCGTCGTCCGAGTCGAGGGAGGCCGCGTGATGAAAAACCGCCCCGCGTTGGCAGTACGCGGAGCGGTTGGAACCGGAAACATGGGTGAGCTGACGGCCCATCTTAATCCGGAACCATCCTCATCCGCAATCTTCCCGACTTCGCGACTGATCCGATACTATGGCCTTTCTGCCGCTACCGCGCGCACGCTGGCAGAACTGGCTGGCTGGGTGGCGCCGCTATGACCGCGTCCGTCCTCCGCCTCCCCGTTCGCCGCCGGCTGCGCATCGCCCGGCCGCTGACGCCCGTTCAGACCATCGGCGGCGTGGTCGCTGATCTGGAGGCGCTGCCCCAGCATCCCGCCCCCGCGGAGATCCGCGCCATCGCCGGCCGGCTGACCACGCTGGCCGACCGGCTGGAGGGGGGAGCCTCGGCATGAGCTTCCTCATCCCGATCCGCATCGCCCCCGTCGAGGAAGCCGTGATCGACGCCAGCGCCCCGTCGGAGCGCGTCGGTATCGTCATGCAGGCTTGCGCCGGGTGTCAACCGGCTTCCAATTTCCAGCCGGCATCGGCTTGCAATTTCCAGCCACGCTTGCGGTTGCAGAACCTGTTGTCCAGGGAGTCCACGGGAGGGTCCCGCGCGCGCCGCGGAGTGCCCTCATGGCTGACGCAGCGGCGCGTGTGGGAGGGGCCTGTGGGCCCCCCTGGGCAACGGACGGGGGGAGGGCTTTGGATCAGGAGCGGTTCTTGAACCGCCAGCTCTCGTTGCCGGTTTCCAGGATGTCGCAGTGATGCGTCAGCCGGTCGAGCAAAGCGGTGGTCATCTTGGCGTCGCCAGCGAACACCGTTGGCCATTCAGCGAAGCTCAAGTTGGTGGTGATCAACACCGAGGTCCGCGAGTACAACTGGCTGAGCGCGTGGAACAGCAGTTGGCCGCCACTCTGTGAGAACGGCAGGTAGCCGAGTTCGTCCAGCACCACGAGATCAACGCGGGTCAACTGGTCAGCGAGCTTGCCCGCCTGCCCGATCCGGGCTTCGGCCTCCAGCCGGTTCACCAGGTCGATGACGTTGAAGAACCGGGCACGGGCGCCGCGGCGCACGCAGTTGGCCGTAATGGCGATGCACATGTGCGTCTTGCCGGTCCCGGTTCCCCCGATGAACACGGCGTTGCGCTGGGTTTCCAGAAAGCCGCCATCGTGCAGGTCGCGCACCAGCCCCTCGTTGAGGGGACTGGCGGTGAAGTCGAACTCGGCCAGCGTCTTGGCCAGGGGCAGCTTGGCGGCGCCGAGCTGGTAACGGATCGAGCGCGCCTGCTTCTCCGCCCGCTCCGCCGCCAGCAGATCGCCCAGGATCTGCTGGACGGTGCGCTGCCGCTTCAGCCCGTCGCTCATCACCTCGTCGTAGGCGGCACGCATGCCGGCCAAGCTGAGCTCGGCCATCAGCGCCATCAGCTCATGCCGTTCCATGGCAGCCCTCCCGCACCGCGCGCAGGCGGTCGTAGCGCCCGCAGTCGGCGGCCGGCTCGATGGACAGCGTCAACGCCGTCGGCACCGCCATGGCCGGTGCCGGTGTGACGTCGTGGCGCCGGGCGAGGATGTTCAGGATCACGTCCCGGCTGTGCGTACCGCTCGCCAGTGCCTCGCGGCAGGCGACCTCCACCGCCTCCAGGCCATCGGTGAGGATGGCGGCGAGCACGCCAACGAACTGCCGGTCAGCGTCGTCGCCGCGGCCCAGGCGGGTCCGCACCGTCGCCAGGGCTGGCGGCAAATCCCAGTCCCGGAACGGCGCCCCGTTGCGCAGCGCCCCCGGCTTGCGGACGAGAACCGGCAGGTAGTGCAGCGGATTGTACCGCGTGTGGCCGTGCCCGAAAGCTCGTGGGTGCTCGGCGACGATCGCGCCGTTGAACCACACCACGATCCGTGTCGCGTAGGCGCGGACCTGCACCGGCTTGCCGGCGGCGATCGCGGCCACGCTGTAGCGGTTGCGGTCAAAGTGGATCAGGCAGGTTTTCGAGACGCTGAGCGTGGCCTCGTGGAAGCCGTCGAAAGGATCGCTCACGGTGATCAACGCCGGCCGCTCCGCCTGGAACACCTCCCACACCGTCCGGCTCCTATCCTCTGGATGCGGCGTCTGTTGGGCCCAGACGATCACCTCGTCGTGCAGGCGGTCGTTCACCTCTTCCAGCGTCTTGGCCCGCAGCCGCGGCGTGAACAGCCGCTGGCGCAAGGTGCCGACCTGGTTCTCGACCTGGCCCTTTTCCCAGCCCGAAGCCGGGGTGCAGGCCACCGGCTCGACCAGGTAATGCGAGCACATCTGGGCGAAGCGGCGGTTGAAGCGGCGCTCTTTGCCGACAAATACGGCGTCCACCGCCGTCTTCATGTTGTCGTAGATGCCGCGCTCGCACAGGCCGCCGTAGAAGGCCGCGGCACGGGCGTGGGCGTCGAACACCATCTCCTGGGTCTGGCGCGGGTAGACCGCCACGAACGGCATGCGGCTGTGGCACAGGCGGGCATGGGCCACCTGCACCTTGGTCGTCACGCCGTCCAGGATGATCCACTCTTCCGCCCAGTCGAACTGGTACGCCTCGGCCGGGGCAAAGGTGAGCGGAACGTAGGCGTTCACCGGCCCACTCGGCGGCTGGCGCTGCTTGAAGCGCTTGATGTAGCGCCGCACCGTGTCGTAGCCGCCCTGGAACCCGGCATCCTTCAGCCGTCCGAAGAGCCCCAGATAATCGAGCCGGTCACGCACCGGCCGCCGCTCGTTCTCCGTGATCAGCCGTTCCAGCTCCTCCTGGAACCCGGCCAACTTCGGAAGCGGCTGGTGCTGGCGTTCGTAGCGCGGCGCCGTCTCGCCCGAGCGCAGGTATTTCGTCACCGTCTCCCGCGACACCTTCAGCGACCGGGCAATGGCCCGGATGCTTTTCCCCTTCGCGTGCTCGCGTCGTATCCGTGCGATCGTCTCCACCGTCAACATCCCTGTCCGCCACCCTGTCGTCCAAACCCAGGGTGGTAGTCTGCCAGATCAGGGGTGGCTGGTTATTGGACGCCGATCACCCCTGAAACTGGCCCAGTGTTGCAGGCCGATGCACACATAAGGGGGCATCTGTTGCTGCGTTGGGTGCCGCCATTCTCCTTGGTGGCTGCAACGCGCAGAACGCCAAGGAGGCGGGTGGCGCTATCGGAACCGTGCTGGGGGTGGTTGTCGGGGCGGCCATCGGGGGAAATAGCGATATGGGGGCGGCTGGTGGCGCCCTGTTCGGCGGTGTCGCCGGTTTCATCGCCGGATCCATGGTCGGCCAAATCATCGATGATGTCGATCGAGCCAAGCAACAGGAGGCCACGCAGGCGGCCTTGAATGGGAATGGTTCGACGATCTATTGGGCCAGCCCCAAGAATCCAACGACGGTCTATGGCCGGACCGAAATTCTTGGCACTCGCACCGTCCCCACGACTGTAATGCCGACTCCCACAGGGCAAACGGTTACCATGCCCGTGACGGAGGCGCCCTATACTGGACCGGTTGTCTACTGCGATCCTGGCAACGGCAGGCCGTATCGGCTGGAGGCGCAGCGGTGCCCGAGTAACGGAAGTGTGGTCGAGATTAGTCGAGAGCGTTATCTCGCTATGGTTCCGGACACCATGCCCGCTCCTGCCTCAAAAAGCCAGCAGGAGAACTCCGCTCCGAAGCCATCGCGCGCCAAGAACGGAGACAAGCCGGCGAGGGTGCAGACCGCTTCCGTCCCGGTAGAAAAGACGCCAAAGCCGGCTTCTGTGGTCGAGCCTCCACCGCCTCAAATGGAGACGGTATGTAAGACTGCTCGGGAGGTGATCTACGTTGATGGCAAAGAGCAGGCCGACCAAGTCGAATACTGCCGGGCTCCTGGAGCGGTGGGTTGGACGCGGCGGGCGGCGTGAGTAGAACACAAGTTATATTGGCTATCCTGTTTATCTGGATCGTTGGCGCTTATCGAGGCGCGGACGCTCTGGAGTTCAAGCAGCGGGTGGTCGGCAATGAGCAAATCCTGCTCGCCACTGGCACATTTGTGCCAGACGACGACAAGCGCCTGAAGAGGGCCGTGGAGCGAGCGGGGCGTGTCGACGAAGTATGGCTGTCGTCGGATGGAGGTTCGCTTTACGCCGGTTTGGCGGTCGGTCGTTATCTGAGAAGAACGGGCTTAGCGACACGCGTTCCTCCAGAAGCTATCTGTGCCAGCGCCTGTGCTTATGCTTTTATTGGAGGCGTTTTCCGTGTCGTCGACGGCCGGATCGGAGTGCATATGACAGCCCGAGAAGTTGATCCGGAGCTACTGGCAACTATCACCGTGTTGATTAGGAATTATGGTGCCAACGCAGCACGAGCTATTATTCCACACGTTGAACAATGGGCTGCGAGATCGGCTGCCGCGCAGGCTAAGTATTTAGTTGAGATGTCGGTAAGTCTCGAGCTTATGGTGCCAATCGTTGAGACTCATAAGGATAATGTTCATTGGCTAACGCGAGATGAACTTAAGCGATACAATGTAGTGAACCAATAGGGGGTTGCCTATGCGTGTCGCGTTGTGAGCGATATGACATTGCTTTCTTCCGCTTTGGGATTGCCCTTTTGGGAGTTGAGCGCTGCTGTGATGCGGTTCTCCACCTTGTCCGATAGGGTCCGCAGCGGATCGGCGTCCCGGTTGACGTAACGGCTAGTCATTGCCAGCGTCTTGTGCCCGAGCTTGTCGCGCACCAGGAAGGCGTTGGCTCCGGTCTGGCCGGCGTATGTGCCGACCGTATGGCGGAGGTCATGGAGGCGCATGTCGTCCAGCTTCGCCTTTTCCCGGATACGGCGCCATGCGTTCTCCATCGTGTTTTTCGACAACGATTCTTTCGGGTCCCGGCCGAACAGCACCCATTCTCCGGCCCGCGGCAACTCGTTCAGGAAGGCGATGGTCTGGGCGCCGATGGGATGGACGCGGGCGCCAGCCTTTCCCTTCTCCTCCGGGATGATGAGCGCGCCGGCGGTGAGGTCGACTTCGTCCCAACGCAGCCCCACCACTTCGCCCAGACGACAGCCCGTCAGTAGCAGCAACCGGATGCCGTTGATGACGCCCGGCAACTCCGTCGGCTCACGCTCCGACAGAACGGCGCCCAAGGTGGCGAGTTCGCCTTCGGACAGGAAGCGCTCCCGCTTCGCCTCCTTGTACCGCTCGATCTTCCGGCAGGGGTTCGGCTCGTCCGGGCGAAAGCCCCAGACCTCGGCGAGGTGGAACATCTTCGACATCACGGCCAGCGTCTGATTGGCCTGGCGGGGAGTCGCCCGCATGTCGTGGTGCAGCTTCGAGATATCGGCGCGGGTGACCGCCGAGACGGCAAGCTCGCCCAGGACGGGCTTCACGTGCTTGTCGACCAGCCGGCGGAAGCCCTTCGCCGTGCTGGTCCGGTTCTTCACGTCGACATGCTCTTCGAGGTAGCGCTTGCACAGGTCGAGCACCGTGTAGGCTTGGGCGCGTTGCGCCTTCTCCTCCGCCGCCGGGTCGATGCCGTTCGACACCTTCGCCAGCAGCTTTTCGGCCCTATCGGCGCGGTGTCCGGGGTGAACGGTCCGTGCTTCCCAACGGTGTATCGCTTGGTCGTCGAGCCGCGCCCGCCGAGGCGGTACTGGATGAGATACACCTTGCTGCCGGACGGGGTGACCTTCAGGCCGAAGCCCTTCAGCCCGGTGTCCCAGACGAAGAGTTCCCGCTCACCCGGACCCAAGCTGTCGACGAGCCGCTTCGTGATCTTGGCCTACATGTCGT
The DNA here is from genome assembly GCF_900177515.1 of Azospirillum oryzae. GTDB lineage: Bacteria > Pseudomonadota > Alphaproteobacteria > Azospirillales > Azospirillaceae > Azospirillum > Azospirillum oryzae_A. The sequence continues at coordinate 2,571,231 of NZ_FXAK01000007.1, read as the reverse complement.
CCGCCGTCTCTGCGCGTCAGCAATCACCCAGCAATCACCAGGGATCAAGCGAGGGCATCCTACCGCAAACATGAACAAACGAGGAAGGCAGGAAAATGGCAGGATTTCAGCATATTCGCAACGCATGGCAAACTTGCTCAATTCGCCGCAAAGTCAGAGGCTTGAGTATTAAAATCCCTCACCCTTAGGTATGCGGGTTCGAGTCCCGCCGCCCGCACCACTTTGAAAAGAAACAAATTTTCCCGCTCTGTGCGGGGCGGCTCCGGAGGGCCGGAACGCTCCAGGACCCGCTCGCACCCCATCCGTGCGACTCCCGCACCGGCGGTCGCTCACCGCGCCTCGACCGGGCCGCAGGTCCGGCGGTGGGCCAGCAGGCAGTCTTCGGTCTTCGACTGCCGCATCAAGGCATCCATCAGCCAATAGCCCAGCATGAGGACGATCATGATGGCGATAGCGGCGCCGAGATTGGCGGCCATGCGCGGGCGGTCGTCGTTCGGCGTCCTGTCGGGCATCATTTCCTGCCCGGCTTCCGCCTGGTCCGGCCGTTGGCCGCCTCGCCCTCCTTGCGCTGGAGGAACAGGCGGCCGGCCTGCATCGCGGCGGCACGGCTGATGTAGCTGCCGCAGTCGAAGCGCTGGCCGTCGAACATCACCGTCAGGGTGAAGGTCTGCGGGGCGGCTTCATCGACCAAGATCGAGGAAGGGACGGGCTTCATGTGGCGGTCTCTGCTTGTTGCCTGCGGCGTAGGGACTCATACGTCCCCGGCTGCGCACAGGCCAGCGGCTTCGACCGGCCCGCCTCCCGATCAGCGCTCCACCTTTCCGCCGGCATTGACCCAGGCGGCAAAGCCGCCGCGCAGACGGTTGATGGTGCCGGTGTGGCCGGCGGCCATCATGCGCTCCGCCGCCGGGCCGCAGCGCATGCCGCCCTGGCAGTGGAAGACCAGATGCTTGCCCGAGTCGGTGGGCACGCGCGACGGGTCGAACCGCGACAGCGGGTTCAGGATCGCGCCGGGGATGTGGCCGGCCGCGTGCTCATGCGGTTCGCGGACGTCGACGATCACCGCCTCGCCCTTGGACAGCCATTGGATCGCGGTCGCGGCGTCGATCTGCTGGATGCGGCCGGCGCCGCCCTGTCCATCCGAGGGAGCGGCGGGAATCAGGCGGCGGAAAAGCGAGCACAGCGACATGGTTCGTGGTCCTTGCAAGGGAGGAGAGTGCGGCCGCGGTCGGCCCTTGACCTATAGATTAGTATATTCTAATTTATTGTCAATGAATGGCGGTGCCGCCTGGGCACAGATGGTCCGGCGGACGCCATTCGAGAACAGGAGACGACCATGCATAAGAACTGGCCGCAGATGACTGGTGAGTTGTCCGGCGCCATCCGCGAATTGCGCGGTGGTGCGCCCGACGTCATGAAGGCCTTTTCCGGAATGGCCCAGGCGGCGCTGAAGGCGAATGCGCTCGACACCAAGACCAAGGAACTGATTGCGCTGGCCATCGCGGTGGCGATTCGCTGCGACGGCTGCGTCGCCTTCCATGCGGAAGCGGCGATGAAGCAGGGGGCGAGCCGCGACGAGGTGATGGAGACGATGGGGATGGCGGTCTATATGGGCGCCGGGCCGTCGGTGATGTATGCCGCCCAGGCGGTCGAGGCGTTCGACCAGTTCGCCGAAAAGACGGCCGGCTGACCGGAAGCCGGCTGATCCGACAGCACGATCCCAGGTGAGGGGATCGGGTGGTGCGGGCGGTCGGACTCGAACCGACACTCCTTGCGGAACCGGATTTTGAGTCCGGCGCGTCTACCAATTTCACCACGCCCGCAGCGACGCCTCTTCTAACGCAACCGTCCGGAAACGGAAAGTGCAAAAGAACGGGGCGTCCGGGCAACCCCGTCGGGACATCGCAAGGCGTGGGGGACGCCGCCGCGGTGCCGCTTATTCCACGAAGCGGCCGTGGCCCCTGCCATGCCGTCGCAGGAGCGCCGCGGGTGTCGCGGACGTCTGGCCGAACGGCCCAGTACGCGCTACCTTGTCGGCCATGACGACCAAGCCCTTCATGTCCCGCATCTTCGACGATCCCCGCGTGGCCGCCCTGCTGCTGGCGCTGGCCAGCGCCGGGGTGCTGCTGTCGGCCCTGTTCTTCCAGTTCGTGCTGGATTACCAACCCTGCGTGCTGTGCATCATGCAGCGCTGGCCCTATGTGGCGGTGATGGTGCTGGGGCTGGTGACCTGGCTGTTCCGCCGCTGGAAGGGGCTGGGCGACGCGCTGCTGGTGGTGAGCGGGCTGGCCCTGCTGGCCGGCGCCGGCATCGCCGCCTATCATGTCGGGGTGGAGCAGCATTGGTGGGCCGGCACCTCGTCCTGCGGCGGGTCGGCGCCGGCCAATTCGCTGGAGGCGTTGCGCGCCCAGGTGATGGCCGCCCCGGTCACCCGCTGTGACGAAGTGGCGTGGTCGCTGTTCGGGATCTCAATGGCGGGCTACAACGTGGTGATCTCGCTGGCGCTGGCGGCCTACGCCTTCGTCGCGGCACGCATCGCCTACACCCGCACCCCGGTGTCGAGGACCGCATTGTGAGTGAAACGACGTCTGCCTCCGCTGTTTCGCGTTCCGGATCGCTGCCCGGTTCGCTGCCCGGCGATCTGCCGCGGCGAGAGCGGCTGGCCCGCATCGTCCGGGTCGACCATGCCGGCGAGTACGGCGCCAAGCGCATCTATGAGGGCCAGATCGCCGTCATGGGCAAGGGGCGCCACGGCAGGACCCTGCGCCACATGGCGGAGCAGGAGCTGGTCCATCTGGAATATTTCGAAAAGCAGCTGAACCGGCGCCGGGTGCGGCCGACCCTGCTGCAGCCGCTGTGGCACGTCACCGGCTTCCTGCTGGGCGCCGGCACCGCGATCCTGGGCGAGCGCGCGGCGATGGCCTGCACCGTCGCGGTGGAAGAGGTGATCGAGGAGCATTACGAGGCGCAGTTGAAGCATCTCGGCCCCGAGGAGCAGGAGCTGACCGACAGCATCCGCAAGTTCCAGGCGGAGGAGGTCGAGCACCGCGACATCGGGCTGCAGAACGAGGCGGAGCGCGCGGCGGGCTATCCGATCCTGTCGGCGGCGATCAAGGCCGGCACCCGGGCGGTGATCTGGGTGGCCGAAAGGGTGTAGCGGGCGGGCGTAACCGGCGGGCGCAGGGGGGCGACAGCGTCCCCCCATCCGCACCGTGCTACATCGGGTCCAATTCCGAGTCCCAATAAAGAAAATCCCGCCAACTTTCATGGAGGAAGTTTGGCGGGAAGGCGCGTCCGTTCTCTTGCAGCTCATACGCACTGGGCTGGAAGGGCGGACTGAGGGGGATCATGCCGCAGACGTGGGGAAGGCGGTCGCCCTTCGCCAGATTGCAGGCCGAACAGGATGTGATGACGTTTTCCCACGTCGTCCGACCGCCGCGGGACCGCGGGATCACATGGTCGAAGGTCAGGTCGTGGGTGGGGAAGGGGCGGCCGCAATACTGGCAGGTGAAGCGGTCGCGCAGGAAGACGTTGAAGCGGGTGAAGGCTGGGCGGCGCGTGGCCGGGATGAACTCTTTCAGCGAGATGACGCTGGGCAACCGGACTTCGAAACTGGGGGATCTGACGACCCGGTCATAGTGCGATACGATGTTGACCCGTTCGAGAAAGACCGCCTTGACCGCTTCCTGCCAGGACCATAGCGACAAGGGGAAGTAACTGAGCGGGCGGAAATCCGCGTTCAGCACCAGAGCCGGACAGTGATCGGGTGGTGGAGCCAATGGCCACTCCCTTATCTGAAACCGTTGTCTGACGTGTCTGGATCCCGGCACGCGACACTGGTGCGGCTTGTGCGCGGGGTCGTCTCTGCTCCGCCCCGGCGGCCGGATGGCGATCCGGGACAACCAGATACATAGTGGATCAGGGGGCCGGACTCAACATCTTGACCCGGTGCGGCCGAATTTCTTCACCGATGTGTAACCTTTTTTGCGCTGTGGACATGCCCGGAAAGGCGGCAGACCGCCGTCCGGACCTTCGCGCAGGGGCTGTGACATCGACAACGGCATCGGCAGAAAGTCCGCCCATCTCCCTTGCGCGCTTACCCCTCGTTAACCATGACGGCGCCATGGTGGGTCTCGTTGATCCAAGCCGATCCCGCCGGTCCGAGCCGGCCGGAAGCGACCCCGAGGAAAGTCCGCCATGACCGCCGTCATCATCGACCTCGCCCAGAAGCGCCGTGAACGCGAGGAGCGTGAGCGCCAGATCCGCATCGATGCGTTCGATCGCGAGCTGCGCCGCCGTCTGGCGCTGTATCTGGAAGGCGAAGAGATCCCGGTCGAGCCGATCCGCGACAATCCTTACATCTGATCCGCACCCGACCTTCACATCCCGCGCCCGGTCCGGCGCGCGATCCGCTATAAAGCGGGGATGAGCGATCTCGTCACCCGCTTCGCCCCCAGCCCCACCGGGCACCTGCATCTGGGCCATGCCCATTCCGCGCTGTTCGGCTGGACCACCGCCCGCAGCGCCGCCCGTAGCGCCGCCGGCCGCTTCCTGTTGCGGATCGAGGACATCGACCCCAACCGCTGCCGCCCCGAGTATGAGCGCGACCTGATCGAGGATCTGGCGTGGCTCGGTCTCGACTGGGACGGCCCGATCCGGCGCCAGTCCGATCATTTCGACGATTTCCGCGCAGCGCTGGCCCGGCTCGAGTCGCTGGGCGTGCTCTATCCCTGTTTCTGCACCCGCAAGGATATCGCCGCCGAAATCGCGCGGGCCGGTGCGGCGCCTCATGGCCCGGACGGGCCGCTCTATCCCGGCACCTGCCGGCATCGCTCGGCCGATGAGCGGGCCGAGCGAAGCGGCCGTGGCGACGGTTGGGCGCTGCGACTCGATGTGGAGGCCGCCCGGCGGCTGACCGGGCCGCTGCGCTGGCACGACCGGGCAAAGGGTTGGCAGGAGGCGACTCCGGAACTGCTGGGCGACGTGGTGCTGGCGCGCAAGGACACGCCGACCAGCTATCACCTCAGCGTCACCGTCGACGACCATCTGCAGGGGGTGACGCTGGTCACCCGCGGCGAGGACCTGTTCTTCGCCACCCACCTGCACCGGCTGCTGCAGGCGCTGCTGGGCTACGATCCGCCGGACTATCACCATCACGGCCTGCTGCGGAACGCGGCGGGCGAGCGGCTGGCCAAGCGCGACCGCGCCCAGTCGCTGCGCTCGCTCCGCAATGAGGGCCGCAGCCCCGCCGAGGTGCGGGCGTTGGCCGGCTTTCCAGGCAAGGTTTGAAAACCAGGGCTCAGCCCATCTGCGCCACCGGCAGGGCAGGGGCGTGGACGGCGCGCCCGGCGGTGCCGCGCAGGGCCTCCGGCGTCAGGTTTTCCTTGCCCAGCAGGGCTTCGGCCGCCAGACGGCCGGAGATGACGCAGGCTTCCACCCCCGGACCCGGGAAGACGCCGGCGCCGGTCAGGCACAGGCCGGGGATCGGGCTGCGGCGGGTCAGCCGCTGCTGGTCGGGGGCGATGCCGTAGATGCTACCGGCGCTGGTGTGGGCATAGCGGGCGAAGGTGGCGGCGCTGGCCTCCTGCCGCGTGGTGATGTGGCGTTCCAAGTCGGGGATCAGGCGGGCGGCGGCGGCGACCATCGCGTCGCCCTCCGCCCGCTTGCGCGCCTTGTAGGCGGGATCGGCGCGGTTCCAGCCGGCATCGGCCGGGGCCAGCCGCAGCAGGGTCACCGCGGCATGGCCGGCGGGGGCGAGGCTGCGGTCGTGGGTGGAGGGGACGGCGATCGCCATGCCGAAACCGGCCTCATCAGGCGGCAGGAAGGTCATTGCCGGCAGGTCGGGGACGATGTCCAGCCCCAGCGTGACCATGAAGGCCGAGGTCGAGGGACGCAGCGCCGCGCAACGGGCGGCGTAGGCGGCCGGCAGATGCTCCGCCCCCACCAGTTCCAGCATGGTCCGCCGCACGTCGGCGTTGGAGATCACGGCGGGGGCGCGGATGACGCGGCCATCAGCGGTCTCGACACCGGCAGCGCGGCCGTTTTCGATCAGGATGCGGCTGACGGGGGTGCGCAGCCGAACCTCGCCGCCGTCGGAACGGATCGACTGGGCCAGCGCGTCAGCCAGCGCCTGCGACCCGCCGGCGGGATAGCGGCCGCCGTTGAACCAGTAGCCGAAGATCGGCGCCATCTGGCCGGCGGTCAGCAGGTCCGCCCGGTCGCTGAGATAGCCGGTCAGCACCGTCAGCAGGCGCTGGCCGGCAGGGTCGGGGATGTAATGGTCCAGCATCTCCTGGAACGGCCGGCCCATCCATCGGAAGGCATGCGGGCAGTCGGTCACGTAGCGGCGCATCGCGGCTACCGAATCGGGGATGTTGGGCAGGCCGTGCTCGCCACAGCCGCGGAACATCTCGTCATAGATCGCCCGCATCTCCGCCAGGAAGGCAGTGGCGCCGGCGGCGCTGGGCGGGTGGTCGGCGGCGATCTGGGTTGCCAGTCCGTCGGCATCATCGGCCAGTTGGAGCAACCTGCCGTTCATGGCCACGCCGCGGCTGACCGGCTGCCACTCCACTTGGTCCCGAACGCCGAGCGTGCGCAGCAGATGGTCGACCGGGCCGCCGGGCTGGGCGCCGCTGATGTCGTGGACGCCGGCATCGAAGACGTAGCGGAAGGGCTCGGCCCCCGGTTCACTGCGGTTGCGCGCCTTGACCGTCCAGCTGGTGCAGAAGCCGCCGGGGCGGTCATGCGCCTCCAGAACCGTGACCCGCGCCCCGGCCCGCGCCAGCAGCGCCGCCGCCGTCAGCCCGCCGATGCCGGACCCGACCACCACCACGTCGCGCTCATCGGGGGCGGTGCGCGTCCGGTTCAGGATCGCCGGAGCCGGCCAGGGGTGCGGGTCGGACTCGCGGAGCCGGCGGCGCATGCCCATGGTGACGAGCCAGTTCGGCAGCAGCCGGTTGGCGAGCATGCCCAGCGCGCTGGCGCCGACGGAGACCGGCGCCTCCCAGCCGGGCAGGGCGGCGAAGCCGAGACCGCCGACCAGGAAAAGCACGCCCCACACCGCCGTCATCAGCCGGTTGACGGCGACGAACTGCGGCAGGTGCCAATACTCGCGCGGCCAGTCGTCGCGGGCATATTGCAGGGTGAAGGGGCTGCCGATGGCGATGCTGCCGAAGGCCATGGCGGACAGCGCCAAATGGACCGTGAGGCCGATATTGTGCACCGGCCAGTCCCAGCCCAGCGGCGCGCAGAGCGGCAGGGCAGCGAAGAAGGCGGCGGCGACCAGCTCCGGCGCCTTGTAGGAACCGCGCAGCCGGTCGAGGACGCAGAGGGCGAGGCTGGCCGCCAGTGCGGCGAGGGAAGCCGGCAGCAGTCCGGCGAGCGGCAGGACGGCGCCGAACAGCAGCCAGGGGGAGAAGCCCAGCAGGATGCGGAGGATGACGGGGAGTTTGCGCATCGGGATGGTGCCTTCGCGGGGGAGGTGGGTTGCGAAGGACCATCGTCGGCAGGCGGGTGTACGTGCCAGCGTGGGTACGTGGGAGGCGGGCGTGGCTTCGTGAAGTGCGGTGTACGGCGGTTCGCGATGCGTGAAGTGCGGGGGCGTACGTGGCGTGTACGTGTGCCCCCTCCCTCCCACGGCTTCGGCAGCGGAGGGTAAGATTGCGGCAGTCCCCTCTCCCTCGAAGAGGGGAGGGTTAGGGAGGAGGCCGCGTGGCTGGAGCTACAACGGCCGCCGTGCCTTCAACGCCGCGGTCAGCGTGCCGTCGTCGAGATAGTCCAGTTCGCCGCCGACGGGGACGCCGTGGGCGAGGCGGGAGACCGAGACGTCGGAGTCGGTCAGGCGGTCGGTCACCACATGGGCGGTGGTCTGGCCGTCAACGGTGGCGTTCAGCGCCAGGATGATCTCCCGCACCGCCGGGTCCTTGGCGCGTTCGGCGAGGCCGGCGATGTTCAGGTCGTCGGGGCCGACGCCCTGCAGGGCCGACAGCAGGCCGCCCAGAACATGGTAGGTGCCGCGGAAGGCGCGGGTGCGTTCCAGCGCCCACAAATCGCCGGCATCCTCCACCACACAGATGACCGAACGGTCGCGGGTGGGGTCGGAGCAGACGGTGCAGGGATCGCGGCTGTCGAGATTGCCGCAGATGGAGCAGGCACGGATCGACTCGCCGGCCGCCGCCATCGCTTCCGACAATGGCACCAGCAGGCTGTCCCGCCGCTTCATCAGATGCAGAGCCGCCCGCCGCGCCGACCGGGGGCCGAGCCCCGGCAGCTTGGACAGCAACTGGATCAGGCGTTCGATTTCAGGTCCGATCATCAAGCGTACTCGCCTCTCCCCCCCGGGGAGAGGTCGGGCGGCGATAGCCGTCCGGGTGAGGGGGCGGACCCTCTCCCCCCTAGGGAGAGGGTGGCTGCTCCAGCAGCCGGGTGAGGGACTGCGCAACGCCTGGAAAATCCAAGGAACGTATCCCCCTCACCCTGACCCTCTCCCCGGGGGGGAGAGGGGATTTTTACGGATAATTTCGGGATCAGAACGGCAGCTTCATGCCGGGCGGGAGCTTCAGGCCACCCATCATCTTCGAGGTCTCCTCGGCGACGTGCTGTTCGACCTTCTTCTTGGCGTCGTTGAAGGCGGCGACGATCAGGTCCTCCAGCACCTCGACGTCCTCGGGATCGACGACGGACTTGTCGAGCTTGACCTTCTTCATCTCGCTCTTGCCGTTGACGGTCACGACGACCATGCCGGCGGCGCTCTGGCCGGTCACTTCGACCTGCTCCAGGCTCGCCTGCATTTCCTGCATCTTGGCCTGCATCTGCTGGGCCTGCTTCATCATGTTGCCGATATTCTTCATCGGTCAGTACTCTCCTTCGTCGTCGAGGGGGTAATAGACCCCATCGTCCTGCTGCTGAACCATGAAATCGGGTGTCTCGCCGTCATCCGCAACCGCCGCGCTCTCCGCCGCGGCAACTTCGGCGAGGTCGCGGACGTCGATGATCTTCGCGCCGCTGAAGGCGTCGAGCACGGCGCGCACCACCGGGTTGGCCTGCGCCTCCGCCCAGGCGCGGTGCTTTTCGGCCTGATCCTGTTCGGCCAGCGTCGGCTGGGCCGGGCCTTCGGACAGGGCGACGATCCAGCGATGGCCGGTCCATTCGCTCAGGAACTGCCCGACCTTGGCCGGCAGGGTCGGCGGGGCGGCGGGGCGGAGCTTCAGCTCCAGCCGGCCGGGCTCCATGCGGACCAGCTGAACCGTCTCCATCAGGTAGCCGTAGAGCGCGCCCTCGCGCCGGTCGGAAAACAGCTGCACCAGCGCCCGGAAGTCCGGCGGCATCGGCGACAGCTCCTCGCCGGCCGCAATGGGGGCCGGGGTGGCGGGGGCGGGAGCCGCCTGCGCAACGGGGGCGCTCTGCGGCTGGGCCGAACCCATGGAGCGGGCGACCGCATGCGTCGACTGGCTGGCGACCGCGACCGGACCGCCGCCACCGCCGGGGCCGCGGCCCATCGGTGCGCCTCCACTGCCGCCATTGGCCTGCTGGGCCTGGAACTGGCGGATCAGGTCGCCCGGCGTCGGCAGGTCGGCGGCGTAGGACAGGCGGACGATCACCATCTCCAGCGCCTGTTGCGGCACGGGGGCGGCCTGTACCTCGTTCAGTCCCTTCAGCAGCAGCTGCCACGCCCGGGTCAGCGCCGGCATGCCGAGCCTGGTCGACAGGGTGGCGCCGCGCGTGCGTTCGGCTTCCGGCAGGGACGGGTCGTTGGCGCTGTCGGGCACCACCTTCAGGCGGGTCAGATTGTGGACGAGGTCCAGCAGGTCCTGCAGGATCACCACCGGATCGGCGCCGACCCGGTGCAGGTCGGCCAGGATGTCCATCGCCTCGGCGGGCTTGGCGGAGACGGCGGCCTCGAACAGGTCGATGACGCGGGTGCGGTCGGCCAGACCCAGCATGTCGCGCACCTGCTGCGCCGTGACGGTGCCGGCGGCGAGCGCGATGGCCTGATCGAGGAGCGACAGCCCGTCGCGCACCGACCCGTCGGCGGCCCGCGCGATCAGGGCGGCGGCATCGCCTTCGATCTCCGCGCCTTCCATGGCGGTGACGCGGGTGAAATGCTCCTTCAGCACCTGGGCGTCGACGCGGCGCAAGTCGAAGCGCTGGCAGCGCGACAGCACCGTCACCGGCACCTTGCGGATCTCGGTGGTGGCGAAGACGAACTTCACATGGCTCGGCGGTTCCTCAAGCGTCTTCAGGAGCGCGTTGAACGCGCTCTTCGACAGCATGTGGACCTCGTCGATGATGTAGAGCTTGTAGCGGGCCGAGACCGGCGAGTAGCGCACGCCGTCGATGATCTCGCGGATGTCGTCGACGCCGGTGTGGCTGGCGGCGTCCATCTCCATCACGTCGACGTGGCGGTCCTCGGCGATGGCGCGGCAGTTGTCGCAGACGCCGCAGGGAGTGACCGTCGGCCCGCCGGTGCCGTCCGGGCCGGTGCAGTTCAGCGCGCGGGCGATGATGCGGGCGGTGGTGGTCTTGCCGACGCCGCGCACGCCGGTCAGCATGAAGGCCTGGGCGATGCGGCCGGACTGGATGGCGTTGGTCAGGGTGCGGACCAGCGCGTCCTGGCCGATCAGCTCGTCGAAGGTCTTCGGCCGGTATTTGCGCGCCAGCACCCGGTAAGCCTGCCCGGTGGCGGGAGCCGCGGCGGGGGCGGAGACGGCGGTGATGTCGGCGGTGGTATCGGTCACGCGGCTGGCCTGTCGAAACGACGGGAGGGGAATTGCGGGCCGCAGGATAGCGTCCCGGCGCCGCGCTGTCGCCGTCTGTTTCGTGCTGGCAATTTTCGGGTAGGGTGGGAGACTGGACGAACGACCCGAGCCGTAACTCGTTGCGGCTGCTTCCTTCCGGACCTGACCGGGTTGGCGAGGGACTCGTCCGACGCCAGCCTCCCGCCGCTGTTATGGCGATCTGCGCGGGCGGATGCAAGGGGAAACGGTTCGTGTGCGCGGGCGGCTGCGGACTATGGCCGATTATTTTTCGGACTATAATTTATGGTCCCGCCCATAATTGGTCCTAAAGGGTGTGTGGAAGCCTTTGTCCTCCCAGGGGCGGCCAGGACCAATGAAAAAAGGGGGGCGCCGCGGCACCCCCCTTCTCGAACCCGTTGGACCGGGTAACCCTTACTTCTTCAGCGCCGCGACGCCCGGCAGCTCCTTGCCTTCCAGCCATTCCAGGAAGGCGCCGCCGGCGGCCGAGACGTAGGTGAACTTGTCCTCGGCACCGGCATGGGCGAGTGCCGCGACGGTGTCGCCGCCGCCGGCGACCGACAGCAGGCCGCCCGACTCGGTGCGGGCGGCGACCAGACCGGCCACCGCGTTGGTGCCGGCGTCGAAGGGCTGAATCTCGAAGGCGCCGAGCGGGCCGTTCCAGACGATGGTCTTGGCGCCCTGCAGCTTCACGCCCAGGAACTCCACCGTGGCCGGGCCGATGTCGAGAGCCATCTCGTCGGCGCCGATGGCGTCGAAGGCGACGACGCGGTTGGCGGCGCCGGCCTTGAACTCCTTGGCGACGACGAAGTCCTTCGGCAGCAGGATCTCGCAGTTGGCTTCCTTGGCGGTCGCCATGATGGCGCGGGCCTGGTCGGCCATGTCCTTCTCGCACAGCGAGGCGCCGACATCGGTGCCCTGGGCGAACAGGAAGGTGTTGGCCATGCCGCCGCCCAGCACCAGCAGGTCCACCTTGCGGACCATGTTGCCGAGCAGTTCCAGCTTGGTGGAGATCTTCGCACCGCCGACGACGGCGGCGACCGGGCGCTCCGGCTTCTCCAGCGCGAGCGTCAGGGCCTTCAGCTCCGCTTCCATCAGGCGGCCGGCGGCGTTCGGCAGCAGGCGGGCGACGCCCTCGGTCGAGGCATGGGCGCGGTGCGCGGCGGAGAAGGCGTCGTTGACGTAGATGTCGCCCAGCGCGGCCATTTCCTTGGAGAAGGCCGGATCGTTCTTTTCCTCTTCGGCGTGGAAGCGGGTGTTCTCCAGCAGCACGATGGCGCCGTCATGCACCTTGGCGATGGCCTCCTTGGCCTTGTCGCCGACGCAATCCTCGGCGAAGGCCACCTTCTGGCCGACGGCGGCGCTGAGCGCGTCCAGCACGTTGCGCAAGGAGTTCTTGGCGTCCGGGCCGTTCTTCGGCCGACCGAAATGCGACAGGACCACGACCTTGGCGCCCTTGGAGGACAGCTCCTTCAGGGTGGGGGCGAGGCGGTCGATGCGGGTGGTGTCGGACACCTTGCCATCCTGCATCGGAACGTTCAGGTCGGCGCGGACCAGCACCGTCTTGCCGCTCACCTCAAGGTCGTCGATCGTGTTGAAATCGGTCATCGTCACACTTCCCCAAGTATGGCCGGTTCCTGTCGGGCCGGCCGTTTCAGTTTGCGGGAACCCAACCACAGCGCTGCTCGCTTTGCAACGCCCCAAGGGTGGGGTGAAATGGGGCATAATGACCCTGCAACCGCATGTTTGGGGTTCCGTTCCGGTTATCTCGAAACGAACCGGGATGCAGGGGCGGGGAGTACCGCAACCGCAGGCTCCTGCAACATTTCCGTAACTTGACCCTGTCCATAGGCTGTGCAAACACCCAACTGTAGGCCGCTGGGCCGCAAAACGGGGGTTGAAGCGCAGGCGATGGCTGAGGCCGAGATCAACCGCGAGACGGAACTGAAGCTGGCGGCGAAGCCGGAAGACTTCGACAGGCTGCGCGCCGCTTCCGCCATCGCAGACCGGACGGCTGGGCCGGCGGTGACGCGGACCCTGGAAAGCACCTATTACGACACCGAGGACCGGCGGCTCGCCGGGCGGAAGGTGACGCTGCGGGTGCGCAAGACCGGCGACGGCTATGTCCAGACGGTCAAGTCCGCGCCGGACGAGGACGGGCTGGGCCGCGGCGAGTGGGAATGCGCGGTGACCTCCGCCGCGCCCGACCTGACGCTGATCGCCGACGGCGCCGCCATAGAGCTGCTGGGGTCGCTCAGCGACTCGGAGCTGCGGCCGGTCTTCACCTCAATCGTCGAACGGACCACGCAGGACGTGACGCTGGGCGAGGGCGACGATGCCGCGCTGATCGAGGTCGCCTTCGACCGCGGCCGGATCGAACTGCCCGACGGCCGGTCGCGCGACCTGTGCGAAGTCGAACTGGAGCTGAAGAGCGGCACACCCGCCGCGCTCTACGATCTGGCGCAGGAGCTGACCAAGTCCGCCCCGCTGCGGCTGGAGATGCGGACCAAGGCGGAACGCGGCCACGCGCTGGCGAACGGCGCCGCCGACAAGGCGCTGAAGGCTGAAAAGCTGGTGCTGGACCCGGAGACCACGGTGGAAGGGGCGGTGGCGCGGATCGTGCGCGCCTGCCTCGCCCATATGGTGGCGAACGAGGCGGTGACGCTGGCCGGCGAGGATCCGGAGGGCGTGCACCAGATGCGCGTCGCGCTGCGCCGGCTGCGCTCGGCGACCGCGCTGTTCCGGCCCTTCATTCCGGCCGCGCAATATCTGTGGCTGGTCGGCGAGATCAAGTGGCTGGCGGGCAGCCTGGGGCCGGCGCGCGACTGGGACGTGTTCGGCGAGGAACTGCTGGCGCCGGTGCGGGACGCCTTCCACAAGGCCGACGGCCATGGCCGCTCGGCGGTCGAGGATCTCGACACGCTGGCGGCGGCGGCCGAGGCCAAGCGGCTGCGCGCCTATGAGGGCGTGCGCGAGGCGATCCGCTCGGAACGCTACACCGCCTTTCTGCTGGGGGTCGGCAGCTGGGTGGAGAAGCGCGGCTGGCGCGACCAGCCGGTCAGCGAGGAGTCGGTGCGGCTGTTCCAGCCGGTGATCGGGCTGGCCGACCATCTGCTGAACAAGCGCCACAAGAAGGCCAAGCGGGCCGGCCACGGCTTCGCCCACCTGCCGGTGGCCCAGCGCCACCAGCTGCGCATCGCCCTGAAGAAGCTGCGCTATGCGGTGGAGTTCTTCCGCAGCCTGTATGACGACAAGCCGGTGCGCCGCTACATCCAGCAGCTTGCCGCCCTGCAGGACGCGCTGGGGCATCTGAACGACGTGGCGACGGCGACGCGGCTTCTGCACGAACTGCACGACGACGGCAGCCGCTCGGCCCCCGGCGAGCCGCGCGCCGCCGGCATCGTCATCGGCTGGCACGCCCGCGGGGTGGCCGACACCGAGGCGGCGCTGGTCGCCCTGTGGCATGATTTCATCGACACCAAGCATTTCTGGTCGAAGCCGGACGCCGCGGTGTAGAGTCCGCAGCCATGCTCACGATCCTCGTCGCCAACATCAAGGGCGGCTGCGGCAAGACGACCGTCGCCACCCACCTCGCCGCCGCGTCCGCCGCGGCGGGCCTGCCCACCGTGCTGGCCGACGTCGACCGCCAGCGCTCCTCGCTCGGCTGGCTGGAGCGCCGGCCGGAGAAGGCGCCGCCGCTGGTCGGGCTGGACTGGGCCAAGGACTTCACCGACACGCCGCGCGGGACCAAGCGGTTGGTCATCGACGCGCCGGCCGCGCTGAAGACCAAGCAGATCGAGGATCTGGTGAAGATGGCCGACATCGTCGTGCTGCCGGTGTTGCCCGGCGCCTTCGACGAGCAGGCGACCCAGCGCTTCCTCACCAAGCTGGACGAGTTGAAGCGGATCGCCAAGAAGAAGACGACGGTGGCGGTGGTCGGCAACCGCATGCGCGCCCGCACCAAGGCCGCCGACCGGCTCGACCGCTTCCTGGGCGGCGTCGGCCATCAGGTGGTGACGCGGCTGCGCGACAGCCAGATCTACGCCGACGCGGCGGAAAGCGGTCTCAGCCTGTTCGACATGCCGGGCAAACGCGCCGCCGAGCATCGCGGCGACTGGCAGCCTCTGCTGAGCTATATCGACGGGGTTTGATGGCGGGGCGGGTGCCCCCCTACACCCGCACCACCATGAACAGCCATTTGGTCGGGATCAGCGCGCTGCCGCTGGAATGCTCGGGATAGGCGACCTCCAGCCGGCGGCGGTAGGCGGCGAGGAAGCGGTCGAGTTCGGGGCCGGTCAGGCGGTCCATCACCGGGACCAGCGCCGACTGGTGCAGCCATTGCAGAAGCGGGACATCGCCGTCCAGCGCGTGGAAATACTCGGTCTCCCACAGATCGACGGCGGCGGCCTGGGGGCTGAGCCAGTCATAGTAGTCCTGCGGGCCATAGCTGCGGCTGCCGCTTGGCTGGGCAGCGGGCCAGGCGCCGTGCAGACGGTCGGACCAGGGGCCGTCGGCAGCCGTTTCCAGCAGCAGGCGGTGGGCGGTCTGGTCCTGCGGGCGGGGCAGGGCGACGGCGAGGACCCCGCCGGGGCCGAGCGCCTGCAGCAGGTCGGGGAACAGCCGCTCGTGCCCGCCGACATGCTGCAGCCCACCGGCGGAGATGACGAGATCCGCCGGCCAGTGCGGGCGCCAGACGGTCAGGTCGGCCTGCTGGTAGCGCACGCGCGACGGCGTATCGGCGGCCCAGCGCAGCATCGCCGGGGACTGGTCGACCGCCAGCACGTCGGCCAGCGGCCAGCGCGTCGCCAGCAGCCGGGACAGCTGTCCGGCACCGCAGCCGAGATCGACGATGGTGTTCGGAGCCAGGGAGAAGGGAAGCGCCGCCGTCAGGTCCATGACGGGACGACGGCGCAGGACGTCAATCGTCGCGAAGGCGTTGGGGTCCCATGCCATGTTCAGAGCCATGTGGCACCCGCTTGTGTTGGGCGCCTGCCCCCGGGTCTTTCACCCGGCCATCGCGTTACCGGTCGCCTGTGCGGACGGTCAGTGGGCGGAGCCCATGCGGTCGAAATAGCGGCCGATCGACGCGAAGATGAAGAGCACGCAGCCGAGGAAAACGATCAGACCGCCGGCCGCGAAGGCTTCGTCCGCCGCGCGCGAGGAGGCGAGCAGGCCGACGAAGGCCATGATGCCGGCGAGGATGGGGTTGATCCAGAAGGAGAAGGCTTTCACGTCCCGGAGTCCTTTCAGAACAAGGCGTTGTCAGGGTGGAAGCGCCCGCCTCCCGCCCCGCCGGGCTGCCCGCGAACGCTTCGCTGTTGAAGGAATTCTGCGGGAGGGAACCCGCGGAATCAATGCGACACAAACGACTTGTGCGTTGCAACAGCTACCGCAGCGGTGTCCGCGTTGCATTGCGGTATGTCAAGGGCGAAGGCCGTTCCTTCCGAGCCGCTCTCCACCAGCCGGAGATCGCCGCCATGGGCGCGCAGCACCTCGCGCGCGATGGCGAGGCCGAGGCCGATCCCGCCGGCCCGCGCCGATCCGGCGAAGGGCTGGAACAGGTTTTCCCGCGCCCGCGGGGCGAGGCCGGGGCCGTTGTCGGCGATGGTCAGGGTCAGCCGGCCGGATGGTCCTGATTGGGCGGAGAGGCGCACCCGGTCGGCGCCGGCCTGCACCGCGTTGCGGCCGAGATTGACCAGGGCGCGGCCGAGCTGGGCGGCATCGACCTGAACCAGCGTGCCGGCGGGGACGTCGTTGATCCACTCCGCCTCCACCCGGCCGCCGTCGGGGCGGGCGGTGGCGAGCACCTCGGCCCCCGCCTCCTCGGCCAGCCGGTGCAGGTCGGTGGGCGCGGGGGAGAGCGGCAGCACGCCGTCTCGGGTGAAGGACAGGGTCTGGCTGCACAGCTCCACCGCGCGGTCGAGCGAGGCGACCAGCCGCGGCGTCACCCGCCGCACCTCCGGATCGGCGCTCTCGGTCAGCCGCTCCGACAGGAGGGAGGCGGTGGAGAGGATGCCGCGCAGGTCGTGGTTGATCTTCGCCACCGCGGTGCCGAGCGTGGCGAGCCGTTCGCGCTGGCGCAGCGCCGCGCGCACCGTGCCCTGCATGGCGGCAAGCTCGCGCTCCGCCACGCCGATCTCGTCGGCGCGGCTGCCGGGCACCAGCGGCGGGGCGCCGTCGGGGTCGTGGCGGAAGGCGACCACTTCGGCGGTCAGCCGGCGCATCGGCCGCACCAAGAGGGCATGCAGCGTGAGATAGACCAGGATCGCCGCGATCAGCGAGATGGCGACCGACACCGTCAGGATGCGGCGGGAGAAGTCCAGCATGGCGTCGATCAGCGGCCGTTCGTCCATCGTCACCTCGACGCGCTGGGCCGGGTCGTTGGGCGAGCGGTCGATCACCCGGATCACCCGGTCGCGCTGAGGGCCGAAGGCACCCTCCAGGGCGAGCCACAGGGCGTTGCCGGCATCGACGAACTGCATGCCCATGCCGGTGCCGCGCAGGTCGTACACCGCATCGGCCCGTGGTGGCATCGGGCTGGACAGCATGTAGACCCGCGCGCCCGGCTGAATCAGGTCGATGACGTGGGCGCCGGTGTAGGCCAGCAGCTTTGCCTGAAGCTCCTTGGTCACCATCAGGTCGGGGGCGGCCTCCACCGACAAGGCCGCGATGTGGGCGGCGGCCAGCCGCTCCTCCAGGTAGCTCATGCGGAAGCGGGCGATGGAGGGGGCGTAGATCAGCACCTCCGCCAGCAGCACGAACAGGATGGTGAGCAGCAGCAGCTTGGCCGACAGGCTGGTCGCGACGGTGGGACGGGACATGGGGAGGACCAGCGGGGAGGGAGGGGGGTGTTGCCGGAACGCCATCGTACGACGGTGACAAACGAGCGTCACCAGTTCGGAGGCCCCGATCCGCTGGCGTTACCGCTTTGGCATTGGTAAGACAGGCGCCATGAGCGACCTTGCCCGTCACATCGACACCCTGTCGCGCGCCAACGTGCTGTGCCTTGGCGACGTGATGCTCGACCGTTTCGTCTATGGTTCGGTGGACCGGGTGTCGCCGGAGGCGCCGATCCCCGTCCTGCGCGTGGACCGTGAAGTGCCCAAGCTGGGCGGCGCCGGTAATGTCGCCGCCAATCTGGTGGCGCTGGAGGCGGCCTGCCGCTTCGTCTCGGTGGTGGGGCGCGACGGCATCGGCACCGACCTGCTGGCCCTGCTGCGGCGCGAGGGCGTCAGCGACGGCGCCATCGTGGTCGAGGACGGCCGCCAGACCACGGTCAAGACCCGCTTCATCGCCGGCCAGCAGCAGCTTCTGCGCACCGACATCGAGACGGTGGTGCCGATCACCGTCGCCGACCGCGTGCTGGAGCGCGTGCGCGAACTGCTGCCCGAGGTGGGCGGCGTCATCCTGTCCGACTACGGCAAGGGTGTGCTGACCGACGAGCTGGTGGTGGCGGTGATCGCCGCCGCGCGGGACGCCGGGCGCACCGTCGTGGTGGACCCGAAGGGGCGCGACTACCGCCGCTATCGCGGGGCCGACATCGTCACGCCCAACCGCAAGGAGCTGATGGAGGCCACCGGCCTGCCGGCCCGCACGGACGAGGAGGTGATCGCCGCCGCGCGTCATCTGATCGCCACCTGCGGCATCGGCGCCGTCGTCGCCACCCGCAGCGAACAGGGCATGTCGGTGGTGACGGCCGGGGACGCCGTGCATCTGCCGGCCGAAGCGCGCGAGGTGTTCGACGTGTCGGGCGCCGGCGACACGGTGGTGGCGACGCTGACCGCCGCGCTGTCGGTGGGGATCGATCTGGTCGATTCGGCGCGGCTGGCCAACCTGGCCGCCGGCATCGTGGTGGGCAAGGTCGGCACCGCGGTGGTCCGCTCGGCCGAGCTGCTGTCCAGCCTGCACGAGCAGGAATGGCGCCACGGCGAGGAAAAGGTGCTGACCCGCGACGCCGCGGCGGAACGGGCGGAGCGCTGGCGGCTGCGCGGCAAGCGGGTGGGCTTCACCAACGGCTGTTTCGACCTGCTGCACCCCGGCCACATCTCGCTGCTGAAGCAGGCCCGCGCGGCCTGCGATGTGCTGGTGGTCGGGCTGAACAGCGACGCCTCGGTGAAGCGGCTGAAGGGTGAAAGCCGGCCGGTGCAGAACGAGACGGCGCGCGCCACCGTGCTGGCGTCGTTGGGCTGCGTCGATCTGGTGGTGATATTCGGCGAGGACACGCCGGAAACGCTGATCCACGCCCTGCGCCCCGACGTGCTGGTCAAGGGGGCGGACTACACCATCGCCACGGTGGTGGGGGCGGATTTCGTCCAGAGCTATGGTGGAAAAGTGGTGCTGGCCGAACTGGTCCAGGGCCAGAGCACGACCAACACCATCAAGCGCATGAAGGGCTGAGGCAAAAGGACTGAGACAATCGGTCGGGCATTGGCGGCGAGCGTCGATTGTCGCTTGTAAGCTGCCGATGCAGGACCCATCTATGGATGGTCGACGTTGCTCTGGGCTTTGTTATTCTGATCCGTCACACGGATCTGGGTCTCTTCCCCGCAGTGAAATTGATGCGCCTGCGCAAACTCGCGCGGCGCAACGCCAGGAAGGGAACTGACCCATGGCTATCGGAACCGTCAAGTTTTTCAACTCCACCAAGGGCTTCGGCTTCATCCAGCCGGAAGACGGCACGGCCGACGTGTTCGTCCACATCTCCGCCGTCGAGCGCGCCGGGATCAACAATCTCGGCGAGGGCCAGAAGCTGTCCTTCGACGCGATCCGCGATCCGCGCCGCGGCAAGGTTGCAGCCGAGAACCTCCGCGCTCTCTGAGCGCGGCAGGTTCGAAGAGAAAGGGCGGCTCCGGCCGCCTTTTTTTGTATCCGCCCCCTCGGTTGACGATGCCCGGCCCGACCGGCCCCCTGATCTTCCCAAGGATGATCTTCCCGAGGGCTTGGCGAAATTCACGAAATGGATGGACATGAACGGTTTTAAGGATGCAGGGCTTTCGGAGCGTCTGAGCGCGGCCGCCGGCGCGAAGAAGGCACTGTTGGACAAGTTCAAGGCGCAGCCCGGTGTGAACGATCCGGTCTTCGTGGAGCGCGAAGAGGCGCGACGGGCCGTCCGCGTCGCCCGTGAGGCCCGCGAGACCGAACGCAATGCGGCGCGCGAAGCCCGCAAGGCGGCCGAACAGGAAGCGTTGCAGGCCGAACAGGCCGAGCGGGCCGCCTGCGAGGCGCTGGCCGCCCAGGAGATCGCCGAACAGGCCAAGCGCCAGGTTGCGACGGCAGCCGAGGCGAAAGCCGCCCGCGACGCCCGCTATGCGGCGCGCAAGGCCAGGAGCCGCTGACCCGCATCGCTGATGCCGGCTCCGGTCGCCTGACCAAACAAAGCCATGGGGCCTGACGCGGTCGATCCGAACCGCATCGGGCCCCATTGCTGTTGTGTTGGTGATTGTTTTGTTGGGGGCCCCGGAAGGATGGATTTCCAGGGCCGCGCTGACTGCGGACTTACATCTTCTTCTGGACGTTGTCGGCACCGCGTTCGATGGCGCGGCCACCGGCCTGCACGTCCTGGCCGGCGCCCTCCATTGTGTTGCAGGCGGCCAGCGTGGTGCCCAGCAGCGTGCCCAGGACGGCAAGCAGGGCGAACTTCTTGACGGTGGTCATGGTGGTCTCCGTTGCGGTGGCTGTGTGATGTCGATTGGAACGCAAGCGGGGCCGTAAAGGTTTCCGGATTCGAAAGGGGAGGGGGCTTGCGCAAAGGTGGTGCCCTTCGCATCGGCAGAGACATTCCGATATCTGATTCCGGCCGCAACCCTGCATCCAGAGACGAAGTGTCCCGTTGCCACGGGGCGTGAGCGCGGGCATAAATCGCCCCGCGGAATATCTCGCGGCCCTCCCCGCTGGATGGGACGGCTTTTGGCAACGAGCAAGAATGGCGAAAGGAAAGCCTCTCATGGCTGAAAGCACTTTTGACGTCGTCGTCGTCGGCGGCGGTCCCGGCGGGTATGTCTGCGCGATCCGTGCGGCGCAGCTCGGCTTCAAGGTCGCCTGCGTGGAAAAGCGGGGGACGCTCGGCGGCACCTGCCTGAATGTCGGCTGCATCCCGTCCAAGGCTCTGCTGGCCGCCTCGGAGAAGTTCGAGGAAGCGGCCCACGGCCTCGCCAAGTTCGGCATCAAGGTCGGCGGCGTCGAGCTGGACCTGCCGGGCATGCTGGCCCACAAGGACAAGGTCGTTAAGGACAACGTCGGCGGCATCGAGTTCCTGTTCAAGAAGAACAAGGTCACCTGGCTGAAGGGCGCCGGCAAGATCACCGCCGCCAACACCGTCGAGGTCGAGGGCGTCGGCACCGTCACCGCGTCGAAGGCGATCGTCATCGCCACCGGCTCCGACGTGACCCCGCTGCCGGGCATCGCCATCGACGAGAAGCGCGTGGTGTCCTCCACCGGTGCCCTGTCGCTGCCGGAAGTGCCGAAGCATCTGGTCGTCATCGGCGGCGGCGTCATCGGCCTGGAACTGGGCTCCGTCTGGGGCCGGCTGGGCGCCAAGGTGACGGTGGTCGAGTATCTCGACCGCGTGCTGCCGACCATGGACAACGAGCTGTCGAAGCAGGCCCAGCGCATCTTCGCCAAGCAGGGCATGGACTTCAAGCTGAGCACCAAGGTGACCGGGGCGTCGGTGACCGAGACCGGCGTGACCCTGACGGTCGAGCCCGCCGCCGGCGGCGAGGCGCAGACCATCGAGGCCGACACCGTGCTGGTCGCCATCGGCCGCCGCCCCTACACCGAAGGGCTGGGGCTGGAAGCGGTCGGCGTCGAGCTGGAGCGCGGCCGGGTCAAGATCGACGGCCATTTCCAGACCAACGTGCCCGGCATCTACGCCATCGGCGACGTGGTCGAAGGCCCGATGCTGGCCCACAAGGCCGAGGAAGAGGGCGTCGCCCTGGCCGAGCAGCTGGCCGGCCAGAAGAGCCACGTCAACCACGACCTGGTTCCCGGCGTCGTCTACACCTGGCCGGAAGTCGCCGCCGTCGGCAAGACCGAGGAGCAGCTGAAGGCCGCGGGCGTCGCCTACAAGGCCGGCAAGTTCCCGTTCACCGCCAACGGCCGCGCCCGTGCCGGCGGCAACACCGACGGCTTCGTGAAGATCCTGTCGGATGCCTCCACCGATCAGGTGCTGGGCGTCCACATGATCGGCCCGAACGTGTCGGAAATGATCGGCGAGCTGGTGCTGGCCATGGAGTTCAGCGCGTCCGCCGAAGACGTCGCCCGCACCTGCCACGCCCATCCGACTCTGTCGGAAGCGGTCAAGGAAGCGGCCCTGGCGGTGGACGGGCGTCCGCTGCACATCTGATCGGGCTTTTCGTCAGGACCACCGGTGCCAAGCGCCCTCTCCCGCATAAGCGGGAGGGGGCGTTTTCATTTCAGGAGCGTTGGGGACGATGTGATTTGAGGAAGGACAGTGCCCGCTCTGCCGCATCGCGTGCCATGTAGCGCTGCCCTCCGGCTGTCGAATTGATGTCGGCCGCCGCCGCCATGGCATAGTCCGGAAGCAGCCGCTCGACCCGGTCGATGACCTTGTCCATGCGGTCCTCCACCTCCGGCAGGGAGGCTGCCAAGTCCGCAGGATCGCGGTCGAGTACCGCCGCAAGATCGAAGACATCGCGGACCTTGAAAGAAGACGGTCGATAAAAGATCTTTTTGATCGCAATTTCCCACGGCGTCTCAATCAGGATTTCTTCGCCATCAAAAATCCAGGGCCGTGTTGGATTCTCTGTACGGCGCCCGGCGACGATAAAATCGATTTCGCCGCCATCCAGATTGAGTTTGAGGTAGTTGCCCGGATATTCGAATCCACGTCCCGCCAGCAGCGCGCGGGTGGCCGCATTGCGTGCCGGGGTCAGGTCACGCAGCACATCCGAGTCCGATACGAAGATGTCGATGTCGTAGCTGACGCGGTGGTCATATTGTGCGGCGAGCGCCGTGCCGCCGCCGAAGCTCCAGCGCGGTCTGTCCGGGAGCGACCGTAGCAGACGGAGGGCGTCCGCGAGCAATGCAGGCCAGTGTGAGAGCGGCCATTTCTTCGATCCAAGGGTGGTTTCGTCCATCGGTCATGCCCCAAATGCGCGCCGCGCGGTCCAGTTGGTCGAAATCCACCACCCCGGCCAGCACCAGATCGTGCAGCGCCTCGATGGACACCTCGTCGAACAGGGCTTCGATGTGCGGGCGCCAGCGGGGGGCGGGACGGTCGGCGTCGAGGCAGTCGAGCAGCGTCGCCTCGTCCATGGTGACCGGTCGGGGTGCGTTGATGGTGCCCAGCACGAAGTCAATGGCCCGCCTCGCCCGCTCCGACAGCGTCACATCCGACATTTCCGCCTCCGGTCTCCCGCCTCCAGTGTGGGGAGACGGGGGAGGAGCGTCAACATCGCCGGAAGCCGCAGACGGCCAAGGGCTCCCCCGCTGGCTGGCAGGGGAGCCCTTCTGCGGTTCCTTGGGCGGTCAGGCTGCGCGGATGGTCGACAGGAAGCCGTTCACCGCGTTGCGCAGGCGGCCAGCGTCGCCGGCGAGTTGGCCGGACACCGACAGGACGGTCTCGGCGGAACGGCCGGCTTCGACGGCGGCGCTGCGGACGTCGGCGATGGTCTTCGTCACCTCCTGGGTGCCGCTGGCGGCCTGCTGGACGTTGCGGGCGATCTCGGCGGTGGCGGAGCCCTGTTCCTCCACCGCGGCGGCGATGGCGGTGGAGATCTCGTCGATCTGGGCGATGATGCCGCCGATCCCCTTGATCGCGCTTGCCGTCTCGTCGGTGACGCGCTGCATGCCGGTGACGTGGCCGGCGATCTCCTCCGTCGCGCGGGCGGTCTGGCTGGCCAGGCTCTTCACCTCCTGAGCCACCACGGCGAAGCCCTTGCCGGCCTCTCCGGCGCGGGCGGCCTCGATGGTGGCGTTGAGGGCCAGAAGGTTGGTCTGGCTGGCGATGTCCTGGATCAGCTGCACCACCGTGCCGATCTTCTCCGCCGCTTCGGTCAGGCTGAGCACCTGTCCGTTGGCCTGCTGGGCCGCCCCCACCGCCTCGCGGGCGATCTGGGCGGAGCGGTTGACGCGCTCGCCGATCTCCTGGATCGACGCCGACAGCTCCTCGGTGGCGCTGGCGACGGTCTGCACGTTGCTGCTGGCATCCTGGGAGGCATTGGCGACGACGCCCGCCTGCTGGCTGGTCTGGGTCGCGGTGGCGGTCATGGCCTGGGCGGTGCCGGTCATCGACTGGGCGGCGCGGTCGACGCCGTCCACCACATTCATCACCTGGGCTTCCAGAGTGTCGGCCAGCTGCAGCATGGCCTTGCGGCGTTCGGCGTCGGCCTTGGCCTGATCCTCGGCCCGCTGGTCGATCATCCGCTTCAGGTCGGCCAGCATCTTGCGCAGGGCGTCGGCGAGCGCGCCAACCTCGTCGACCTGCCGGATGTCCAGCGTCTGGTCGAAGCGGCCGGCGGCGATACCTTCGGCGAAGGAGACGCTGGCGCGGATCGGCCGGGCGACGCCGCCGGCGACCACCCACATCACCGCGACCGCGCCAAGGGCGACCAGGGCGCCGACGGTGACCTGCCACAGGACGCTGGAGTTGGCACGCCCGCCCAGTTCCGAGGCCAGGGCCATGCCGTCGGCCAGCACGATGTCCTTCGGCACCTGGACCAGCACGGCCCACGGCTTCCCGGTGTTGCCGAGCGTGATGGGCGCGAAGCTGCGCAGCATGTTGGTGGAGGCTTCAATGTCGACATGCGGCTTGCCGGCCTGGACGCTCGTCAGATCGGCCTGCCACGAGCTGTCGAAGGTGGAGATCGGCTGGCCGATCAGGTCGGGCCGCGCGCTGTGGGCGACGATCAGGCCCATGTTGCTGATGATGACCACTTGGCTGCGGCCGTTGAAGACGGCGGCGCTGACCTTGGTCGACAGTTGCTGCACGAAATCGAGGTTGAAGTCGGCGCCGGCCACGCCGCGGAACTTGCCGCCGATGACGACCGGAACCGACAGGGTGGCCAGGAACACCTGCTTGCCCTGCACGACATAGGGCAGGGGATCGAGCACGCTTTCGCGCCCATTCTCCTGCGGGCCGATGTACCAGCCGCCTTTCATCACGCCGTTGGGGTGACGGTCGCGGCTGTCATATTCGACCAGCGGCTGCATGGCGACGTGGCCGTTCTGGTCGCGGTTCCAGTAGGGGATGAAGCGGCCGGTGGCGTCGGTGCCGGTTTCGCGGCGGTTGCGGAACTCCTCGTCCCGGCCGTCGAGCGCGTCCGGTTCCCAGGCCGAATAGGTGCCGTTGAACAGCGGGTTGTTTTTCAGGACCGACAGCAGGACGCCGTTGAAGGCCTCGCGCCGTTTTTCCGGCGGGACGTGGCCGGGCAACCCATCGTCGGCGAGGCTGGCGAAGCTGCTTGCCATCGTCCGCGCGGCGTTCAGCGCGGTATCGAACTCCGACCGCAGCAGGCCGGCCTGGGTGGCCGCGAGGTTCTGCAGGGATTCCGTCGTCTTGCTCTCGATGATCCGTTCGACGTTGTCGGTCACGAACTCGTTGCTGGAGCGCGTCGACAGGACGGCGAAGCCGACGAGCACCGCAACGGTGCCCGCCAGACAGAGCCCGGACAGCATGGCTATCTTGGACTGGATGGACTTTATTTGCATGACGATATCCCCCGCTTAAATCCTGCGCTGGGATGACTGTCATTTTCGCGGATTAACGGAGTGTTAAGGCGAAGTAAGGGGCGGCCCCCTGCGCTTTGCACCAAAGTAGGGTGTCTGACGTTTCTCTGTGCGGATGTTTGAATTACGTGTACAAAATGTTTGTCGGGCGATTGGTTTGTCTTTTGTCTATACTGTCGTATGACCGGACAGTGGTATTCATCGTCGCCGCCGGGAGGAGAGGAGGACTGCGACGGAGCGTAAGTCGCCGTGAATATTAGGGTATGTCTGACCGGTTGCGAAGGCCGGTCCCGGTCATCCCTTCCGCGCCCGAGGATGGGCGTTGCGGTACACGTTCATCAACTGCTCGTTTTCGACATCCGTGTAACGCTGGGTTGTCGACAGCGACGCATGGCCGAGCAGATCCTGGATGGCGCGCAGGTCGCCGCCGTCCGCCAAAAGGTGGGTCGCGAAACTATGCCGCAGGGCATGCGGGGTGGCGCTGTCCGGCATTCCCATCAGAGCGCGCAGCTTCTGCATCTGGTGCTGGGCGACGCTGGCGTTCAGCCGGCCGCCGCGGGTGCCGACGAACAGCGGGCCGTCGGGCGCCAGCGTGAAGGGGCACGACTCGATATAGGCGCGCACCGCCTCCGTCACCGCCGGCAGGACGGGGATCATGCGGTCCTTGCGCCCCTTGCCGGTGACGCGAAGCGTGTCGGTCAGCGGCGCCTCCTTGCGGGCCAGCCCCAGCGCTTCGGAAATGCGCAGGCCGCAACCGTAGAGCAGGGTGAACAGGGCGCGGTCGCGCTTGCCGATCCAGGGTTCGTCGCGGTCGCGCTCGGCCTCCTCCAGCAGGCGGTCGGCATCGATCTCGGTCAGCGGCCGCGGAGCGGGACGCTTGACCTTCGGCGTCGCCAGGGTGGCGACCGCCGGGTTGTGCAGCCGGCCGCTGCGGTCCAGCCAGCGGAACAGGTTGCGCACCGCCGCCAGCTTACGGGCCCGGCTGGCCCCGACCAGACCGTCCATCGCCAGCCGGGACATCCAGGCGCGGAAATCCGCCGCCTTCAGGTCGCCGAGGTCGTTCAGTGAGGGCGGCGAGCCGCCGCGGAATTCGGTGAGGAAGCGCAGGAACTCTCCCACATCGGCGGTATAGGCCGACAGGGTATGGCGGGAGACCGCCTTTTCGCTCTCCATCCAGCGCCGCCAGTGGGCCAGCACGTCCTGGACGTCGGGCTTGGCGGAGAACCCCAGAACTGGCTCGGTCACGCCGGCAGCTCCAGCCAGCCGCGGATCACCCGCTCGATCACGCGGGCGAGGAAGCCGACCAGTTCGGTGCCCTGGCCGGTGTGGAAGGTGTCGGGCTCGCGGCTGCCGAAGGCGAGCAGGCCGTCGGGCGTCTCGCTGGAGACCTGGATGCGGATCAGCGCCTCCGACCGGACGAGTCCGGCGCCGGGGCCGTAGATCTCGGGATCGCCCTGGATGTCGGTGTTCAGCACCACGTCGGCGCGGCCCAGCCGGTCGGCGATGGCGCCCGGCTCCACCACCCGCACGCCGGAGCGGTGGACGTGGGGAATGTCGCTGCCGTTGGATTCGATGACCAGACAGGCGACGTCGAGGTCGAGCAGGACCGCGAGGTCGGTGGTGATGGTCTGGATCAGCTGCTCGAAGCTTTGGGCGTCGAGCAGGAACAGCACCGCGGCATGGATGCGGTTCTGGCTGTTCAGGTTGGCCCGGCTGGTGCCGATCAGCTCGCGCTGCTGGTCCTTGAGGGTGCGGACCTCGGCGCGCAGCCGGTCGACCATGAAGGCCTGGAGGTCCACCACCCCACGCCCGCGGTCGACCGACGGCGGTGTCAGGTGGTGGACCAGATCGGCGTTCTGGGCCAGGAAGTCCGGGTGGGTCCGCAGATAGGCGCGCACATCCTCAGACGAGAGAGACGACGTCCGGTGCGGGCTGTGGCCCGGTTCGCGGCCCCTGTCGGCCATGATCGCTCCGGCCCGCCTTACAGGATCGACTGGCCGGTCTTCTTCCAGTCATCGACGAACTGGGAGAGACCCTTGTCGGTCAGCGGGTGGTTGAACAGCTGCTTCAGCACCGACGCCGGCGCGGTCACGACATGGGCGCCCAGGCGGGCGGCCTTGACGATGTGCATCGGGTTGCGGATCGAGGCGACCAGCACCTCGGTCTTGAAGGCGTCGTAGTTGTTATAGATCTCGCAGATGTCCTTGATGATGCCCATGCCGTCCTGGCCGATGTCGTCCAGGCGGCCGACGAAGGGCGACACGAAGCTGGCGCCGGCCTTGGCCGCCAGGATCGCCTGGGCGGGGGAGAAGCACAGCGTGACGTTGACCATCGTGCCTTCGGACGAGATGATCTTGCAGACCTTCAGGCCGGCCGGGGTCAGCGGCACCTTCACCGCGACGCGGTGGGAGATCTTGGCGATCTTGTGGGCCTCGGCGAGCATGGTCTCGAAGTCGGTGGACGCCACCTCGGCGCTGACCGGACCGTTGACGACGTCGCAAATCTCGGCCACGAGGTCGAGGAATTGACGGCCGGACTTGGCGATCAGGGAGGGATTGGTGGTAACACCGTCCAGCAGACCGGTATCGGCCAGATCGCGGATCTCGGCGATGTCGGCGGTGTCGACGAAGAACTTCATGACGAAGGGTCCATGCTTGCTGATGTTGACCGGAACCGGCCGCGCCGGAAAGCTGACCGCCGCGCCGTCCCGCCCGGTGCCCGGGACATGAGGCCACTCTAGCCGATGCGTTCGACTTCCGCCAGTTCCGCCCCGGGCTTCCAGGGGGATCTTCTTGGGGACACGCCCGAAACGGGGCAGCCCGAAGGCGATTCCGCAGCCAATTCCAGGGCCAATTCCGCAGATTTTCCGGCGAAGCCGCAGCCTCGCGGGTCGGACCGCCGCGTGGCCGTCCTGTTGCCGCTGCCGCTGCGTGAGGCCTACGACTACCGCGTGCCGGACGGCATGGACCTCGTCCCCGGCGATTTCGTCGAGGTGCCGCTGGGTCCGCGCCGGGTGATCGGCGTGGTCTGGGGACCCGGCGCCGGGACGCTGGAGTCCGGCCGGCTGAAGCCGGTGGTGCGCCGGTTCGACGTGCCGCCGATGACCGAGGTCGGCCGCCGCTTCGTCGACTGGGTCGCCGCCTACACCATGACGCCGCCGGGCTTTGTCCTGCGGATGGCGGTCAGCGTGCCGTCGGCGCTGGAGCCGCCCAAGCCGATGCTGGCCTATCTGCGCAAGCAGGGGGCGGAGCCGCCGCCCGGCTTCAAGATGACCGATCCGCGCAAGCGCATCCTGGCCTTGCTGGAGGATGGGCCGCCCCGCACCCCGGCGGAACTGGCCGAGGAGGCCGGCTGCGGCGTGACGGTGGTGCGCGGGCTGGCCGAGGCCGGGCTGCTGGATCCCGTCATGCTGCAGCCGACGCGGCTCGGCCGGCCGGACTGGCGCCGGCCCGGACCCAGCCTGTCGCCCGACCAGCGGGCGGCGGCCGATGATCTGCGGGCGCGGGTGGCGTCCGGCAGCTATTCCACCGTGCTGCTCGACGGCGTCACCGGGTCGGGCAAGACGGAGGTCTATTACGAGGCGATCTCGGCGGCGCTGGAACAGGGCAAACAGGCGCTGGTGCTGCTGCCGGAGATCGCGCTGTCGGCGCAGTGGCTCGACCGCTTCGCCCGGCGTTTCGGCGCGCCGCCGGCGGAATGGCATTCGGAGCTGACCGGCGCCCAGCGCC
This sequence comes from Azospirillum oryzae, assembly GCF_900177515.1. Classification (GTDB taxonomy): domain Bacteria; phylum Pseudomonadota; class Alphaproteobacteria; order Azospirillales; family Azospirillaceae; genus Azospirillum; species Azospirillum oryzae_A. The sequence goes on along the minus strand of NZ_FXAK01000007.1, from coordinate 2,542,064 downwards.
GCGACACTTGGCGCGCGGTGGCGAAGGGCGAGGTGCCGGTGGTGGTCGGCGCACGCTCGGCGCTGTTCCTGCCCTATCCGGACCTGGGCGTCATCATCGTCGATGAGGAGCACGACTCCGCCTACAAGCAGGAGGAGGGGGCGATCTACCACGCCCGCGACATGGCGGTGGCGCGGGCGCATCTCGGCGGGCTGCCGATCGCGCTGGTCTCCGCCACGCCGTCGCTGGAGACCAAGGTCAATGCCGACAGCCACCGCTATGCCCGCATCGAGCTGCCGGCCCGGCATGGCGGCGCCGTGCTGCCTGACGTTGAGCTGATCGACCTGCGGCGCGACCGTCCTCCCGCCCGGCACTGGCTGGCGCCCAGCCTGCGCAAGGCGCTGACCGACACGCTGGCGGGGGGCGAGCAGGCGATGCTGTTCCTGAACCGCCGCGGCTACGCCCCGCTGACGCTGTGCCGCGCCTGCGGTCACCGCATGCAATGCCCGAACTGCACGGCGTGGCTGGTCGAGCACCGGCTCGCCCGCAAGCTGCAATGCCACCATTGCGGCCTGCAGCAGCCCTTGCCGCACGCCTGCCCGGAATGCGGGGAGGAGGGCACCATGGCTGCCTGCGGTCCCGGCGTGGAGCGCATCGCCGAGGAGGTGGCGGAGCTGTTCCCCGACGCCCGCGCCGCCATCATGGCGTCCGACACCCTGCACGGCCCGCGCGCCATCCAGGAGATGGTGGAAAGCATCGGCCGGCACGAGTTGGACATCATCATCGGCACCCAGGTGATGGCGAAGGGCCACCATTTCCCGATGCTGACGCTGGTGGGGGTGGTCGATGCCGATCTGGGGCTGAACGGCGGCGACCTGCGGGCGGCGGAGCGCACCTATCAGCTGCTGCATCAGGTGGCGGGGCGCGCCGGGCGCGGCGAACGGCCGGGCCGGGTGATGCTGCAGACCTTCATGCCCGAACATCCGGTGATGCAGGCGCTGGCCGCCGGCGACCGCGACGGCTTCTATCAGCTGGAGGCCGAGATGCGGCTGGAGGCCGGCATGCCGCCCTTCGGCCGGCTGGCGGCGCTGATTGTATCCGGCGAGGACCCGACGCTGGTGGAGCGGGTGGCGATGGCGCTGGGCCGGGCCGCCCCGCGCAGCGACTCGGTCCATATATTGGGGCCGGCCCCGGCGCCGCTCGCCCTGCTGCGCGGTCGGCACCGCCGCCGCCTGCTGCTGAAGGCGCCGCGCAGCACCCAGGTGCAGCCGCTGATCGCGGAGTGGCTGGAGCGGGTGGAGATTCCGCCGGCCATCCGGGTGCAGATCGATGTCGACCCCTATAGCTTCCTTTAGGCGCAGTTAGCGCGGACGGGGCAGGCTGCGGCGAATTGACACGATTCGGTCGTGGGAGGGGTCAGGCATGGCACCTGTGACGTTTGGTCCATTGCGCGGCGCCGGACATGGTATTACCACGGCCGGGATGGTTCCGAATCCAAACTTCCTTCCCGGAGCCAAACGTCACAGGCACAGGTTCAGGCTGATGGTCGGCATGCTCTCCAAGCTTCGTCTGCGGGTTCAGCGGCAAACCCTGCTGACCGTCCTGCCTGTTCTTCTGCTGCTGGTGGTCATTGCTTTTGCCGCCGGCGCCCCGGCCCGCACCCGCGGCACCGATGCCGAAGCGCTGACGATGATCGACCGCGCCGAACAGCTGCTGGAGCGGATCGGTCCGGACGCGGCGGCCGAAGCCTTTGCCGCCCATGATAGCGCTTTCACCGACCGCGACCTCTACCCGATGCTGCTGGACGACAAGGGTGTGATGGTCGCCCATGGCTGGACCGCGACGCTGAACGGATCGAACCTGAAGGAGCTGCGCGACGTCGACGGCAGGCCCTTCATCCGCGAGGCGCTGGACGGGGTGGCGCGCGACGGCCGCACCGACGTCACCTATCAGTGGATCGACCCGCTTACGGGCCAGGTCGCGCGCAAGACGATGCATGCCCGCCGTCTGGTTCTGAACGGCAAGCCCTACATGCTGGCGGTCGGGGTCTATCGCTGAGGCGTTTATGAAACTGCTGCGGCGGGATGCCGCAGGCCGCTTTTTTACATGGTGAAAATTACCGCGGCCAAATCGAAGGGACCAAATCCGAGGGGGCCAAATCCGAGGGAGGTCAGGGCGACCGCGGGCGGCGCGGGCGCCAGATCGACAGGCATTCGGCGGCGTTGTCGCCGGCCCCGATGCCGTACCAGCCCGAGCGGTCGTGGAAAGACAGGCTGTAGCGTCCTTTGACGTCGCGCTCGAAGCGGAAGACCGGGCGGTCGACCTCCGGCAACAGCACCAGAAGCCGGTCGTGGGTGCGTGCCGACTCGCGCAGCACGCCGACCCAATGCCCGTCGCGAATCTTCGGTTCGGCCACGGCGGCGAAGGCGTCCAGATCGTCCGGGGTAAAGCGGGCGCGACTGAACTGGATGACGTTCGGCGCGCGCTCCTCCAGCCGGGTGCCGGCGCCGGCGTCGCTGTCCGCAGAGGTGTCGGTCGTCGGCAGGATGGTCATGGCGGATAAGGCCTCTGGTCTCTCGGGACCGGCTGCGGCGGGGCAAAACGACAGCAATACCAAGGTCGGATCGGCCGCCCGCGCGGTTCAGGGCGACCGTGGATCAGATTGGTTAACCTTGAATTAAACCGGGAATAGGGCCACATCGAAGTCACAGCCGGTATGACCAGTCGAGCGTCGCCCGAGTCCTCGGCGAACGCAGTTGCGACCAATGATTCCGCAGTTGCTCAAAACGCCGCAGCCAAATTGTCCAGACCCCGTTGCGTGGTGGCGATTCCTGTGATATTGGACCGCTCGCTTTCGCGGCCGGGGTGTTTGTGCCTCGGGTTGACACCCTATAAGGCCGCCGAATTCACCGTCTACCGAACTCAATTCGAGGGATCAGGTGGCATCCGAAGGAACAGGCGTATCCGAACTCGCCGCGCGTTACTCCACCGCGCTGTTCGAGCTTGCGGACGAAAACCAGGCGTTGGACACGGTCGCGAGCGATCTGGCCACGCTGAAGCAGATCCTGGCCGAGAGCGCTGACCTCCGTCGCCTCGTCCGCAGCCCCGTCATCAGCCGCGCCGATCAGGGCAAGGCCATGGCCGCTGTCCTGGACAGCGCCGGCGTGTCCGATCTGACCAAGCGCTTCATCGGGCTGGTGGCGGCCAACCGCCGCCTGTTCTCGATCGACGGGATGATCGAAGGCTTCCTGGCCGAGCTGGCCCGGCGCCGCGGCGAGGTCACGGCGCAGGTCACCTCGGCCCAGCCGCTGAGCGACGCCCAGCGCAACGCCGTCATCGACGCGCTCAAGGCGTCCATCGGTTCCAAGGTGTTGGTGAACACCTCCGTCGATCCGGAGCTGATCGGCGGCATGATCGTTAAGTTCGGCTCGCGCATGGTCGATACCTCGGTGCGCACGAAGCTGAACAAATTGCAACTCGCCATGAAGGCCTCAGGGGGATCAGTCTGATGGATATCCGCGCCGCAGAAATCTCTGCGATCCTCAAGCAGCAGATCGCGAATTTCGGGACCGAGGCGGATGTCGCCGAGGTTGGTCAGGTCCTGTCGGTGGGTGACGGCGTCGCCCGCGTGCACGGCCTGGACAACGTCCGCGCCGGCGAAATGGTCGAGTTCCCGGGTGGCCTGCAGGGCATGGCGCTGAACCTCGAGACCGACAATGTCGGTATCGTGATCTTCGGCGACGACCGCGGCATCAAGGAAGGCGACACCGTCAAGCGCACCGGCACCATTGTCGACGTTCCGGTCGGCCGTGGCCTGCTGGGCCGCGTGGTCGACGGTCTCGGCAACCCGATCGACGGCAAGGGTCCGCTGGTCAACGTCGAGCGCAAGCGCGTCGAGGTGAAGGCCCCCGGCATCATCCCGCGCAAGTCGGTGCACGAGCCGATGCAGACCGGCCTGAAGGCCGTCGACAGCCTGGTTCCGATCGGGCGCGGCCAGCGCGAGCTGATCATCGGTGACCGTCAGACCGGCAAGACCGCCGTCGTCATCGACACCTTCCTGAACCAGAAGCCGATCAACCAGGGCGACGACGAGAGCAAGAAGCTCTACTGCATCTACGTCGCCGTCGGCCAGAAGCGCTCCACCGTCGCCCAGATCGTCAAGACCCTGGAAGACGCCGGCGCCATGGAATACTCCATCGTCGTCGCCGCCACCGCGTCGGAGCCGGCTCCGCTGCAGTTCCTGGCGCCGTACACCGGCTGCACGATGGGCGAGTATTTCCGCGACAACGGCATGCACGCCCTGATCGTGTACGACGATCTGTCCAAGCAGGCCGTCGCCTACCGCCAGATGTCGCTGCTGCTCCGCCGTCCGCCGGGCCGCGAAGCCTATCCGGGCGACGTGTTCTACCTCCACAGCCGCCTGCTGGAGCGCGCCGCCAAGATGGGCGACGCCCACGGCAACGGCTCGCTGACCGCCCTGCCGGTCATCGAGACCCAGGCCGGCGACGTGTCCGCCTACATCCCGACCAACGTGATCTCGATCACCGACGGTCAGATCTTCCTGGAAACCGGCCTGTTCTATAAGGGCATCCGCCCCGCCATCAACGTCGGTCTGTCGGTGAGCCGCGTCGGCTCCGCCGCCCAGATCAAGGCGATGAAGCAGGTCGCCGGCACCATCAAGATGGAACTCGCGCAGTACCGCGAGATGGCCGCCTTCGCCCAGTTCGCCTCGGACCTCGACGCCTCGACCCAGCGCCTGCTGGCCCGCGGCGCCCGTCTGACCGAGCTGCTGAAGCAGGGCCAGTTCCAGCCGCTGCCCGTCGAAGAGCAGGTCGTGTCGATCTTCGCCGGCGTGAAGGGCTACCTGGACGCCATCCGCGTCGAGGACGTGAACCGCTTCGAGGCCAAGTTCCTGTCGGAAATCCGCGCCAAGGGCGCCGATATCCTGGCGGCGATCCGCACCGACAAGCAGATCACCTCGGCGACCGAAGAGAAGCTGAAGGCCTTCCTCGACGGCTTCGCCAAGGTCTTCGCCTGACCGACCGCGCGCGGGGGCGGGAAACCGCCCCCCATCGTCCTGTAAAGACGGTCGCGGAATGACCTCGAGCGGAATTGAAGGGCCGGCATGCCTAACCTCAAGGACCTAAAGAACCGGATCTCGAGCGTCCAGTCGACGCGCAAGATCACCTCGGCCATGAAGATGGTCGCGGCTTCCAAGCTGCGCCGTGCTCAGGAGCAGGCGGAAGCCAGCGGTCCCTACGCGGAGCGTATGGGCCGCATGCTGTCGTCGCTGGCCGCCAACGTGCAGGACAGCGGCAACGGCCCGAAGCTGATGACCGGGACGGGCGCCGATCAGGTGCATCTGCTGGTCGTCATCAGCTCCGACCGCGGCCTTTGCGGCGCCTTCAACGGCTCCATCGTCCGCGAGGCCAAGCGCCAGATCACCCGCCTGCAGGGCGAGGGCAAGACCGTCAAGCTGCTGACCGTCGGCCGCAAGGCCCGCGACCAGCTGAAGCGCGAATACGCCTCCCTGATCGTCGAGAGCTACGAGGATGTCGGCCGCCGCCGGCTCGGCTTCAGCGACGCCGACATGGTGGCGACGAAGGTGCTGTCGATGTTCGACGCCGGCGAGTTCGACGTCTGCTCGGTCATCTTCAACAAGTTCAAGTCGGCGATCTCTCAGGTCGTCACGGTTCAGCAGCTCATCCCCTTCGCCGTCGCCACCGAGGCCGCCGAGGCCGCCGGTGCGGACGCCAAGGCGATGTACGAGTTCGAGCCGGACGAGGAGCAAATCCTGGCGGAGCTGCTGCCGCGCAACCTGTCCATCCAGATCTACCGCGCCCTCCTGGAGAGCGCCGCGTCCGAACAGGGCGCCCGGATGACCGCGATGGACAACGCGACGCGCAACGCCGGCGACATGATCAACAAGCTGACGATCACCTACAACCGGACGCGCCAGGCCTACATCACCAAGGAGCTGATCGAGATCATCTCCGGTGCCGAGGCCCTGTAACGGCCGCATCCGACACGTAGCGTCCAGCCTATTTGCGCCGGCGACGGCATACCGACACTTACCGAGTTCCTAGGGAGCTTTACTCCATGGCCACCACCAATTCTGTCGGCAAGATCACGCAGGTCACGGGCGCCGTCGTGGACGTGCAGTTCGACGGCGACCTGCCGGCGATCCTGAACGCGCTGCACACCCAGAACGACGGCAAGACCCTCGTTCTGGAAGTGGCGCAGCACCTGGGCGAGAGCACGGTCCGCACCATCGCCATGGACAGCACCGACGGTCTGGTGCGTGGCGCCGAGGTGACCGACACCGGCGCCCCGATCGCCGTGCCGGTCGGCCCCGAGACCCTGGGCCGCATCATCAACGTCATCGGCGAGCCGATCGACGAGCGCGGCGCGGTCAACGCCGCCCGCTCGCTGCCGATCCACCGTCAGGCCCCGGACTTCGTCGACCAGTCGACGGACGCCGAAGTGCTGATCACCGGCATCAAGGTCATCGACCTGCTGGCCCCCTACGCCAAGGGCGGCAAGATCGGCCTGTTCGGCGGCGCCGGCGTCGGCAAGACCGTGACGATCATGGAGCTGATCAACAACGTCGCCAAGGCGCACGGCGGTGTGTCGGTGTTCGCCGGCGTGGGTGAGCGTACCCGTGAGGGCAACGACCTCTACCACGAGATGATCGAGTCGGGCGTCATCAAGCTCGACGGCCCGGGCTCCAAGGTGGCCCTGGTGTACGGCCAGATGAACGAGCCGCCGGGCGCCCGCGCCCGCGTCGCGCTGAGCGGCCTGACGCTCGCGGAGTACTTCCGCGACGAGGAAGGCCAGGACGTGCTGTTCTTCGTGGACAACATCTTCCGCTTCACCCAGGCCGGTTCGGAAGTGTCGGCTCTGCTGGGCCGCATCCCGTCGGCGGTGGGTTACCAGCCGACGCTGGGCACCGACATGGGCGCCCTGCAGGAGCGCATCACCTCGACGAAGAAGGGCTCGATCACCTCGGTGCAGGCCATCTACGTGCCCGCCGACGATCTGACCGACCCGGCCCCGGCCGCCTCCTTCGCCCACCTGGACGCCACCACGGTGCTGTCGCGCTCGATCGCCGAAATGGCCATCTTCCCGGCCGTGGACCCGCTCGACTCGACCAGCCGCATCCTCGACCCGCGCGTCGTCGGTGAGGAGCACTACCAGGTCGCCCGCTCGGTGCAGCGCGTTCTGCAGACCTACAAGTCGCTGCAGGACATCATCGCCATCCTGGGCATGGACGAGCTGTCGGAAGAGGACAAGCTGGTCGTGGCCCGCGCCCGCAAGATCCAGCGCTTCCTGTCGCAGCCGTTCCACGTCGCCGAGGTGTTCACCGGCACCCCGGGCGTGCTGGTCAGCCTGGAAGACACCATCAAGGGCTTCAAGGGCATCGTGAACGGCGACTACGATCACCTGCCGGAGGCCGCCTTCTACATGGTCGGCACCATCGACGAGGCGATCGCCAAGGCCAAGAAGCTGGCCGCCGCCTGATCCTGATCCGGGATCGCGGCATTCCGACCCGGCTCCGACGACCCCGTGACGGGGCCTGAGAAAGCCGGGCGGAAATCGACATCAGCACACCCCCTCTCCCCGTCATCGGGGGAGGGGGTTCCTATGAAGAGGCACCAGGAAACCCATGGCCGATAAAGTCGAATTCGAGCTGGTCTCGCCGGAAAAGCTGCTGAAGTCGCAGCCCGTGGACATGGTCGTGGTGCCGGGTTCGGAAGGCGATTTCGGCGTGCTCGCCGGTCATTCGCCGATGATCTCGACCGTGCGTCCGGGTGTCATCGACGTCTATGAGGGCGACCGCGTGGTCGACCGCGTCTTCGTCGCCGGCGGCTTCGCCGAGGTCACCGAGGCCCGCTGCACCGTGCTGGCCGAGGAAGCGGTGGCGCTGACCGACCTGGACCGTGCCACGGTCGAGAAGCAGATCAAGGATCTGTCCGAGGATGTGGACGACAGCAAGTCGGACGCCGAGCGCGCTGCCGCCGAGTCCAAGCTGGCCGTCGCGCGCGCCAAGCTGGACGCGCTGAGCCAGTCCTCCGCTCACTGAGCGGAGACCGTCGGCCCGCTTCCCGTTCTTGCGGGATCGCGGCGCCAACGGCATATCTCTCTTCGGTCGAACGGGCGGCTTGGGCATCCAGGCCGCCCGTTTGCATTGCGACTTGGTTGCATCGCGAAAAAGAGCGATTACATTCGAAGGCCTGAACCGTGAACCCCGCCGTACCCGACGGCATGAAGGCGGGGACACGGGAGCGGCGAACCCTTTCCCGATATGAACCGGCCGCACCGGCAGCGCGGCCCACAACGAGGCGGTAGAGCGGACATGGCGCGTGCGCATTGGCGGATCGACGAGCTTCCCTGGGACCGTTTCGACGCCGGCAGGATCGATCCCGATCTGGTCCCGCTGATCAAGGCGGCGGCCCTGGTGGAATTCAACGCCGACGACTACACAGCCTATCTGTGCAACGTCTTCAAGGACGATCCGGAGTTCCAGCAGGCCGCCCGCGGCTGGGCGATCGAGGAGGTCCAGCATGGCGAGGCGCTGGGCCGCTGGGCCGAACTGGTCGACCCGACCTTCGACTTCCGCGCGGCGGTGGAGCGCTTCCGCGCCGGCTACCGCGTTCCGATCGACCTCGACGCCTCGGTCCGCGGCTCGCGCACCGGGGAGATGATCGCCCGCTGCATGGTGGAGACCGGCACCAGTTCCTACTACGCCGCCATCGGCGATTCGACCGACGAGCCGGTGCTGAAGGAGATCTGCCGCAACATCGCCGCCGACGAGCTGCGCCACTACAAGATCTTCTACACCTACGCCAAGAAGTATCTGGACCGCGAGGGGCTGAACAAGGTGCAGCGGCTGAAGGTGGCGCTGTCGCGCATCGGCGAGTCGGAGGATGACGAGCTGGCCTATGCCTACTACGCCGCCAACGCCCCGGCCGACGCCGTGTACGAGCACAAGCTCTACAACGCCGCCTACAAGCGCCGCGCCTTTGGCCGCTACCGCCGCAAGCATGTCGACCGCGCCATCGCCATGGTGTTCAAGGCCTGCGGGCTGAAGCCGCACACCCGCCTGTGCAGCGTCGCCTCGCGCGGGGCGTGGTGGTTCATCGACCGTCAGGCCAGGAAGCTGGCGGCTCAGGCGGTTTGATCGCGGGCGGTCCGACCCCCGCCGCGACGCTGGCGGCGCCGATCTCTTTGGGGTAGCCATGACGGCGTGAACCACCCAAAGAGGGTTTCGGAGACATGAAGCTCTATTACAAGCCCGGCGCCTGCTCGCTGTCGCCGCACATCGTCCTGCGCGAGGCCGGGCTGCCCTTCGATCTGGTCAAGGTCGATCTGGCGGCCAAGACCCTGCCCGACGGCAGCGATTTCCGTGCGGTGAACCCGAAGGGGCAGGTGCCGACCCTGGCGCTCGACGAGGGCGGAATCCTGACCGAATGCGCCGTCATCGTCCAGTACGTCGCCGACAAGGCGCCGGACAGCGGCCTGATCCCGGCGGCGGGCACGATGGAGCGCTACCGCGTGCAGGAGCTGCTGAACTTCATCGCCTCGGAGCTGCACAAGGGCGTCGTCCCGCTGTTCCCGATGCTGAAGGACGTGGTGTCGGAGACGTACAAGGGCTTTGCCGCCAAGGTGCTGGGCGGCAAGCTGTCGGTGCTGAACCAGCAGCTGGAGGGCAAGGCCTATCTGACCGGCGAGGTCTTCACCGTCGCCGACGCCTATGCCTATACGGTGCTGAGTTGGCTGCCGCGCATCGCCTTCGACCTGTCGCCCTGGCCGAATCTGGTGGCCTTCGCCGAGCGCGTCGCCGCCCGTCCGGCGGTGCAGGCGGCGCACGCCGCGGAAGCGCAGGGCTGACGGCCGAGCGATCGTAATGAAAAAAGGCCCCGTCTCGCTGAGACGGGGCCTTTTTTCGTGGGTGCTGTCCGGATCAGGCGGCGCTGGGCTTGCGGCGCAGCGGGGTGTTGCCGCCGGGGGTGCCGGCGGTGCGCGGCGCCTGCTTGCCGCTCCCCTGGCTGTTGCCGTGCGACACGGCATGCGGAGCCGGGCGGCGGTCGTGGCGGTTCTGGTCGTTGCGGGCGGCATCGGGACGCGCGCCGCCGGCCGGCTTGCCGGCCTTCTGCGGAGCCGGCTTGCCCGGCTGCTGAGCCGGCTTCGCGGCGCTCTTCGGCGCGGCGTTCGCCGGACGGGCCTGCTGCTGGTTGCGGTTGTTCTGATTGCGGTTGCTGCCCGGCGCCTTGGGGCGGGGCGGCGGCTTGGACGAGGCGTGGATCTGAGCCACATCCACCGCGTGGTAGGGGTGGGTGGTGTCGGACGGGATCGGCTGGCGGATCGTCTTCTCGATGTCCTTCAGATAGCCGACCTCTTCATGGTCGCAGAAGGACACCGCGCTGCCGTCGGTGCCGGCGCGCGCGGTGCGGCCGATGCGGTGGACGTAGCTTTCCGGCTCGTTCGGCAGGTCGAAGTTGATGACGTGGCTGATGCCGTCGATGTCGATGCCGCGCGCGGCGATGTCGGTCGCCACCAGCGCCCGCAGCTCGCCGTTGCGGAAGCTGTCCAGGGCGCGGACGCGGGCCGACTGGGACTTGTCGCCATGGATGGCGTCGGCGGCGATGCCGGCCTTCTTCAGGTGGTCGGCGATGCGGTCGGCGCCATGCTTGGTGCGGGCGAAGACGATGGTGCGGGCCATCGCCGAATCGGCCAGCAGGTCGGCCAGCAGGCGGCGCTTGTCGCTGCGTTCGACGAACAGGACGCGCTGGTTGATGCGCTCCACCGTGGTCGATTGCGGCGTCACCTCGATGCGCTCGGCATCTGTCAGGATGCTGTTGGCCAGTTCGGCCACCGCGTCGGGCATGGTGGCGGAGAACAGCAGGGTCTGCCGCTCCTTCGGCAGCACCGCCACCACCTTCCGCACGTCGCGGATGAAGCCCATGTCGAGCATGCGGTCGGCCTCGTCCAGCACGAACAGCTCGATGCCGCCGAGATTGACGTGGTTCTGCGCCATCAGGTCGAGCAGGCGGCCGGGGGTGGCGATCAGCACCTCCGTCCCACGGGCGATGGCGGCGACCTGCGGGCTCTGGCCGACGCCGCCATGGATGACGGTGCGGCGGATCGGCAGATGGCGGCCGTAGGTGGTGAAGCTGTCGCCGATCTGCAGCGCCAGCTCACGCGTCGGGGTCAGGATCAGGGCGCGCGGCGACTTGGCGGCCACGCGCTTCTTGTTCTGGAACAGCCGCTGCAGGATCGGCAGGGTGAAGGCGGCGGTCTTGCCGGTGCCGGTCTGGGCGAGGCCCAGCACGTCGCGGCCGGCCAGCAGAAGCGGGATGGCGCCGGCCTGGATCGGCGTGGCCGTGGAGTATCCCTCCTCCGCGACGGCGCGCAGAAGAGGCTCGATCAGGCCGAGGCCGGAAAATTCGGTCATGGAAGCGATGGTCCTGGTCACCAGAATGGGGGCCGCGCCAGGAGGGAGCGGCCGGGCTTGCGCGCTCCGCGGCGGGTTGGCGCGGAGCCGTCGGGCGGCGGGCGATCAGGTGCCTGCGCGGACTCGCGCGGCGCCGGGCGCCGTCCGACCCCGGACAGATAGGGCCGGTGGCTTGATTTGGCAAGCAAACTCGTCGCGCGGCAGGGGTGCGCGGAGTGTTGCGTGGGGTCGAGCGGAGACGTGGCAGGAGAGGAAGGGGCGCGAGCCGGCGCCGCGATGCTGCGGCAGATGGTCGCGCCCCGGTGCCGTCCGTCGGCGTTTACGGCTTCTTGATGATGCCGCAGGCGAGGCGGTCGCCGGAATTGCCGGCAGGCTGGCTGAGGTAATCGTCGGGCTGGGCGTGGATGATGATCGAGGTGCCGCCCTGCTTGAACAGGCCGTCGGCGCCGTCGGTCAGGCTGACCATGTGGGTGATTGCCTCGAACCCGGCCTTGCCGGCCTCGTTGGCCCAGATGTTGGGAAGCTCGCCGTAATGCATGTGCTCGGATTCGAGCCCGTGCTTGGAGCCCTGGGCGCCGAAATGGCCGCCGGCCGCCTTGAAATCGGGGGTGCAGGCGCCGTTTTCATGGATGTGGATGCCGTGCCAACCCGGCGGCAGCCCTTCCAGCTGGCCATGCACCAGGATGCCGTGCGGGAATTTGGTGAAGGTGACGGTGCCCAGCGGCTTGCCCTGGGCATCGGCGATGGCGGCCTGGGCGGCCGGAGCGGGCGCCGGGGCGGATTGCTGGGCAAGCGCCGGAGCGGCCGCCAGCGACAGACCGGCGAGCAGCAGGGCCGGGCCAAAGCCCAGATGGCGGCCCAGAAGGCGGTGCGGATGGCGGGGCGGGGTGCACGACATTCCGGTGGGTCCTCCGTCATTGCCGGCGCGCGAGATGCCGCCGGCGGGATCGCGACGTCGCGTCGCTGCGAAACCGCTCTGGGATTGCGAACGGTTTTCAGTATGATGGGGTCTCGGCAAGCAAAGACCAGGGTTGGGGTTATGACGTCGCGTCTGGAAGCATTGTGCATGGAGAAGGGGCTGAAGATGACCGGGCAGCGCCGGGTCATCTCGCAGGTGTTGTCGGAGGCGGACGACCATCCCGACGTCGAGGAGGTGCATCGCCGCGCCGTGCAGATCGACCCGCGCATCTCCATCGCCACCGTCTACCGCACCATGCGGCTGCTGGAGGACGCGCAGGTGATCGAGCGCGTCGATCTGGGCGACGGACGCGCGCGGTATGAAGAGGCGACGGCCGACCATCACCATCACCTGATCGACACCCGCACCGGCCGGATCATCGAATTCGCCAGTCCGGAGCTGGAGGCGATGAAGGAGCGGATCGCCCACGAACTCGGCTACAAGATCGTCGGCCACCGGCTGGAAATCTATGGCGTGCCGCTGGACGACGCGGGTGACGACGCCCAGGATGAGGAGGAGCGTCCATGACCGATCCCCGTTTCCTTGAGGCCGATCAGCCGATCGCCGACGCCATCGCCTGCCGCGACGCGGTGCAGCGCTGCTATTCCGGCCTGTGCCGCTGCGGCCAGCCGGAGCGCTATGCGCTGGAGGCTGCGGTGACGGTGTATCGCTACCATCACCCGGAGATCCCGCCGGCCCAGGCGGAGACCATCGTCAGCCATTGGGTGGCGGGGCCGGTTCGGCATTGAGGGGTTTCGGTGGGTTGATGTCGGCTGACGAATGCCCCCACCCTGACCCTCCCCCGCTCTCAGCGGACCTATGGTCCGCCTGTCGCGTCAGCACAAAGCAAAGCTTTGTGCGAGAGCTGGGCAGGGGAGGGGATCTGTTATGAAAATAGTCCTTGACCGCTCCCGCATAAAATCCTAGAACCAATCCTGTCAAGGCGACGGGTCCGCCCCTGGACCTGCCGCCCGACAGCACCAAAGCTCCCCCCTCGCTTCGGTCTGAAAAGGGCCGGTCGGACACTTCCAAAGTCCGGCCGGCCCTTTTCGTTTTCGCGTTTCGCCCGCGGCCGGCGCTGCGTCCCGCACGCATCCCGACAACCGGACGGCGGAACGATCCCTCCCGCCGCCCCACGAGCGGGAGCCCGCAGGAACGCGAAAGGAAAACATCCCCATGTCGACCAGCATCGCCCAGGCTTTCGTCAAGCAGTTCGAGCGCGAGGTCCACGAGGCCTACCAGCGCATGGGCTCCAAGCTGCGCAACACGGTGCGCAGCAAGAACAACGTGCAGGGCGCCTCCACCGTCTTCCAGAAGGTGGGCAAGGGTGCCGCCTCCACCAAGTCGCGCCACGGCGCGGTTCCGGTGATGAACCTGGACCACACGCCGGTGGAATGCGCGCTGTACGATTTCTATGCCGGCGACTGGGTCGACCGGCTGGACGAGCTGAAGACCAACATCGACGAGCGCCAGATCATCGCCAATGCCGGCGCCTATGCGCTGGGCCGCAAGACCGACGAGCTGCTGATCGCCGAGCTGAACAAGTCCGTCAACTATGCCGGCGGCGCCACCGACGGGCTGACCAAGGCGAAGATCCTGGCCGCCTTCGAGATGATGGGCGAGGCCGACGTGCCGGACGACGGCCAGCGCTTCGCCGTCGTCGGCTGGAAGCAGTGGAGCCAGCTGCTGGGCATCGAGGAGTTCGCCAGCGCCGACTATGTCGGCTCCGACGAGCTGCCCTGGCGCGGCACCCAGGCCAAGCGCTGGCTCGGCACGCTGTGGCTGCCGCATTCCGGCCTGACGCTGAACGGCGGCGTCCGGCTCTGCCACTGAAAGCCAACGACATTGATTTCGCTGCGTTTTTCAGCCGTTTTGCAGGAGTTTGCAAACGCCGTTTTCTACCTAGAAAGCCAAGCAATGCCGCTAAAAACTATAAGATGTTGAATCCAATTTCGGATTACCTAATCTTGATAGGATGCGGCAATAAAAGAACCGGCCGAGCGCCAACTCGGTCGGTTCCTGTGCCGTGACAACGTGTTGCCTTGGCACTGCCTTCTGCATACCTGTGTATGTAAGCGACACGGTGGTCAGGCGTCAAGGCAACTCGCAACCATGTCAGTTGGAGCTGCTATGTTTGACCAGAACCACTACGTTCCCCTTCTGAAATGCAAGCGTGGTGAACTTAATGCTGTTGCTGCGCTGACACCGGCCGCAAGGCGGTGGATGACGCCACTATTTGATCTCCTGTACGAGGCTGATTTCGATCCCAACGCTTCAGGCATTGATGCGGCATTCGATGCTCGCGCTGTGCGATATGTTCCGCAACTCGTTCAAAGCTGGGGCATCAATGCTCCACTCTTCATCGATGCCGGCCAAGTGGAAGCCCATGCCCGTGTCGGTGGTACCACGCACATTGTGACTGCTGTGTTCAGCGATGCGCGAACCGCAGGTCTTCAGGCTGTACCGGTAACGAGCTTCGACCGCGACCCCGCTTATCAAGCGGCGGTGCGGAATGCAGTTTCCATCGATAGCCGAGGGGCCTGCCTCCGGCTTGAACTTGCAGACCTCGATCGACCAAGTCTTGCTCTCGATCTGGCAAACCTAATGGCGTCGATTGGTGCGCCAGCGGATCAGTGTGACGTGATCGTCGATCTCAGCGCGGTCGATTCCGTTTCAAACCCTGGTCTCCTGGCCAGAATGATCGTTGCAGGTCTCCGTGCGCTGCCCTATGCGGCAATTCTGCGTTCGCTGACGTTGGTCGGCGGAGCGTTCCCGCAGGCACTCGGAGGTTACGCGGTCGGCACCCATACAATTCCGCGGATCGACTGGCTGATCTACAACGCTGTTCGCGGGGCTACCCTCCCACGCATTCCTGCCTATGGCGACTATGCAACGGTGCATCCGGTTCTCGGTGACATTGACCCCGTTCTCGTAAACCCAAGCGCAAGTGTTCGTTATACGCGGGAAGATTATTGGCTTGTACTTCGAGGGCAGGGGGTAAAGACGCCGGGCGGTGGTAAGTACACCCAATTCTACACTCACGCAACAACACTAGTTTCTCACCCAGACTACTGCGGTTCTCATTTCAGCGCTGGTGATCAGGAGATCCATGACATTGCTTCGGGCACCGCAAAAGCTGGGAACTTGGAAACTTGGGTCCGAATTGGGGTCAACCACCACATAACCTTCGTGGCGGGGCAGATGAGCGCCATTGCGTCCGGGCCTTCAGGCACGTCCTCACCTGGTCACGGAGCTGCTCCAGCGGCATCACTTCCGTAAGGCGCCTATAAAGTACAGCGCGGCTTTTGCCCTTCATACCCTTGGCTGCTCCTGCAGCTTGGAGGAGGGCAAGAGCCTCGTGGCTCCAGAGAAGGGTCGCAACGGCTTCGGCATCAATTGATCGATTTAGCTTCGGGCGTCTAATATCTTCAAAGTGGACAGCCCGTCGCGGTCCGCCGATAGCTAATTTTAAGCCCCACCAATCCGGAATAATTGCCTCGGCTTTTTCTCGGTGAGCGGCTCCGCACACAAGAGTTACTTTGTCTAAGCTACGGCAGTAAACTTCGATCTGAAAAGGCAACCTTTCCAGGGTATCTGCATCGCTTTTTATCTCGTAACCGTGGATGCTGCCATTAATGACCGCGACATCTACTCTGCAGGTTCCATGCTCAAGCCCAAGCTCGTCTAGAACAAGGGTGTCGGGTTCCTCATGGTGCTCAGCCAACACCTTCCTATGGAGAGCGCTTCTTACTTCGCTATCCTTGACAATAACCTTGCGGCTGCCGCGTTGAGTGGCCTCCGTTGTCATAGCTACCGTTTTCGCCCCGTGGAACCCGGAGCCTGTTCTAAAGCAAAGAGACTCGGCAGTGGAGACGCGATTTTGCAACACTCTTCACTGGAGTTGGGTAGCTCGTGAGGGAGCGCCTAACGCACCAAGGCCACTACGTTTCGATCCCCTGGCTCGGCGGCCGACCGCGCCAGCTTTCCAAACGCCCCCAGCGCCAGCTTCCTCGTCCGGGCCTGATAGTCGCGCAGGCTGGTCTCTGACCGGCCTGCATGTCCGGAGATCGAGGACACTTCGGCGTCGGTGCAGCCGGCCTCATAGAGCCGCGTGATGGCCGTGCCGCGCAGGTCGTGCCAGTGCAGGTCCACATCCTCGCCCAGGACCTTATCGCGCAGCTTGCGCCATTGGTAATCGACGTTGCCGGGCTCCAGCGCCCGATAGCCCCGCTCGCCGTCCCAGGGCAGCAGCGCGCCGCCGCAGTCGGGTAGGGCGAGCAGCTCCTCCATCAGCTCCTGGAGCGGGGGCAGGGCGAAGACCGGGATCCACACCTGGGCGCCGGTCGTCTTCCGCGTTTTCGTCGGGATGATGTGCAGCCAGCCGTCGCGGTATTGGTCGCGCCGGATGCTGCACATGTCCCGCTGGCGCACCGCGGTCAGCAGGGCGAACCGGATCGCCCGCGCCAGATGCGGCGGAGCGGCGGCCAGCAGGGCGGCCTCCTGCTCGCTGGTCAGGATGATGTCCTTGCGGGAGCCGTGGCTGGTCAGGCGCTTGATGCGGGATGCGTGGTTCACATCGACCATGCCGCGGTCGTAGGCGAACTGCAGCAGCAGCGACATGAGGCCGGTGATCTTGTCGGCCTTCGCCGGTGTGGCGGCCAGCTCGTCGCGCCAGCGGTAGAAATCCTCCCGCACGCGCCGGCGGCTGAGATCGGTCAGGGTCTGGAATTCGAACCGGTCGATGATCTCGCCGATCATGCGGTCCCGGTCCCGGCGCGTCTTCGGCACCAGGACGAGGTATTCGGGGCTCTGCTGATAGGCGTGGCCGATGACCTTCCAAGCCGACTCGGGCTTCTTGGCCTTCGCGCGGCGCGGCCGGCCGGCGCGGCGTGCTCGGCGGAGGCTGGCCTCGAACTCGGCGGTGCCCGGCTCTCCCTCCAGCTTCTGATTGGTCGCGCGGTCGTAGTGGTAGAAACGGACGGTGCCGTCAGCGAGCGTGCGCCTGACGCTGTTTATGCCTTTTGGCTTCGTGGGCTTCGCGCCGCCGGTCATAGTCGTCGTCCTCCGCTTCCTGCATCTTCGACGCGAAGGGGCCGGAGTCAACAGCCCGGTCGATTGCGACCCGATCCCAGGTGATCCGGCCTTCCCGGGCGCCGCGTCGGACGCCCGGTGGCCAGATACCGGCGTTCACCTCCTCGTCGAAGGTGGTTGTCGACACCCCGAGGTAGGCCGCAGCCTGCTCACGGCTGAGGAAGCGCGGCCAGAAGGGCAGGGCGGCCATGTCATCGAGTCGCGCGACCATGCTGCTACCGATCCTCCGGGTGGGTGTCGCGCCGGTTTCCAGTTCCGGCAAGGACAAGCGGGGTAGTGTCAACCGGCATCGGCCGGCGGCGGGAGGGCCGGCCCGACGACCCGGCCGATGACGATGACGTTCTCGTGCGAGCGGTATCCCTCCGAGCTTCGGACGCCATCGTCGACGCGCCCGATCCAGCTCAGGCAGTGGTGGAAGAGGAAGTGCCGGTCGGGGGCGTCCTCCAGCAGCGTGTAGAGTCCCAGATTGCCGTTACGAAGTCGCACGGCGACACGGTCGCCCTTCCGGTAGCTGGGTGGCGTCATGTCGATCAGCTGGCCCTGGACGACGGCATAGCCTTCGCGCAGACCCACCAGCCCGGCCGGCGGTGCCGCGGCGATCTTCGGCGCTTCCCTGGTCGATCCCTCGAGGCGGAGCCGGTACTCGTTCGGCGCCTTCTGGTGCGGCCCCTTCCGGCGCCAGAGCAGCTTGCGGTCGACCAGGGCGTTCACGACGGTGCTGACCGAGGAGTAGCGGACACCGCTGCCGGCGGCCACGTCCGACAGGGCGATCGGCATCCACGACTCGGCCGACAGCCGGGGCTCCATGTAGGCCCAGACCAGCCGGGCCTTCTCCGGCAGGTCCACTGAGAGGCCGGGTGGACGACCGCGACGAGGCGCGTCGTTGGCGACCTGGGCGATCTCGCCGGTCAGGAGACCGCGCCGGTAGGCCATGAAGACCTCGATCACCTCTTTGCGGACCTGGGCGGCCTGGGGCGTCCGGGACAGCATGCAGATGACCAGCACCTGACCCTCGTTGAGCCAGTAGATCGTGACCATCGTAACGCGACCTTTGCCGCTACGGATTGGCTCACACGTGGTGTGAACCAATCCGTAGCTCTCTAACTCGGCGCGGTTTCGCTCGATGGATTGACGGATGTTGAGAGGCTGAGCCATGCCAAGCCGCTCTGCGACTCTAAGGTCGCGAATACGAGGCTCGTCGTTCGCGAACCCCTTCAAGTCTGCCGATGAAAGGGGCGCAGTCCCTTCCCGACTAATCAAGCTTGGCGATGCTGCAACGCAAATCATTGCATCCTCCGACCCATATGTGTAGGTTGTGTATGTCACACATTTCATAAGCGACATACACATGTCAAGCATATTGCCTACATCCAGTGTCCCGCTTAGGTTCGGCTGCATGGCTAGCGAACCAAAGACAGAGCGCATTCAGATGCTGATGGAGCCGTCATTGCGGCGCGCGATCCGTGAATGGCGCTTTGCGAATCAGGTCGATACTGAAGGCGAGGCAATCCGACGTCTCATCCAGATTGCACTAGAGGTCGAGGCGGAGAAGAAGCCTTCCTGACCGCGTCGGCCAGCGGTTTGGTGAGTTGGTTCGTGACATGGTGTCGCAAACTGGTTTCTCAGTTCTGCCGATAAACCAAACTGGGCTGTTGGCCTGTGGCCACCGACGATCATTTCACGCGCCGTGTGGAATGATGCACTCGACGAGTGCATCATCAGTGCCCCGAATTTTCTGCTCATACTGAGGCGATTTGCGGGTAACTCCCGCAAATTCTGCATCGCCCCACCGCGGGGCGGCCTGCCCAAACAAAAGCGCCTCCCTGGTTGACCGGCGGGCTTGATGCCCAGCCGCAGGGAGACGCTATGCCGACATGGTGTTTTCAGTCCAGAGCTTTCTAAATCCAATCCGGTATGGGTTATGGCTCCTGTAGTCCGACGACGGTATGGACGGTGTCGAGGTCTTCCTCGGCCACGGTGAACTCCCGCGCCTCCGGCTGGTACTCCCGCAGGACCACGCCCTCCGGTGACCGCCGAACGAATTCCTTGATCAGGATGGCTTGGTTGCGCTTCACGACGATTACGCCGGCGCCGCAGGCCGGGGGCTTGTACGGGTTGATGTGAAGGATCTGAGCCGGTCGGAAACGGGGCATCATCGATTCGCCGACCACATACATACCGTACGGATCGCGGGCGTTCTTCAGGTAGTCCGGTTTCTTCACCCAATCGATGGGGCCGTCCTCCAGGAACATCTCCTGATCGACACCGCCGCGGGCTGCGGCGCGGACTGGCATGTTTTCGTGAGGATTGTTGGGAAGGACTAGGGCTTGAGGCTGCGCGGTGATTGCGTTGCGGAGGGCCCTTGTAGTGTTCTTGAGCTCCGATCCCGATAAAGGGGGCTCTATGAGGCCCAGCCCTAAAAGCGCCGCGGGCTCGACGCCCAACGGCTTCGCAAGTTTCACGGCCCAGTCGACGGTCATCTTCCGCTGACCGGCTTCCAGCTTGTTGATCTGCGGCTGCGAGGTCCCGGCCAGTTCTGCCAGCTTCTCTTGGCTCAACCCGGCGGCCTGCCGCAATTCGCGCAATGTGCTCATGCTTGAACGATACCGTACTGGTATTAGAAAGTCCACACCGGTTTGCACATACCGCTTGCCGCGATAATCTGAATTGGTGTAATCCAATTCGTTATGACGCTGGACCAATGGTTAGCCCTCGCTCGGCACACGGAAACGTCCTTCGCGGCCCTCATCGGTTCGACCCAGGCAGCGGTCAACCGGTACCGGCGCGGCAAGCGCATCCCTCAGCCTGACGTGATGGCCAGGATCGTGAAGGAGACCGGAGGTCTCGTCACGCCGAACGACTTCTACGGCTGCACCCTGGAAGTCAAAGCCCTCGAACCGAAGAGCGCCGCTCCGCAGCCGCGATAGCGCGCTCACAGCCTGGACGGAGACCTGTCGATGGTGGTTCCGATCAACGCGCCGAAGGGCGCGAACGCCCGCGCTTTGCCTATTCTCCCGCTGATCGGCAATGCGGTTGCGCTGGCCCTGCTGTGGGCTGGGCTTCTGGCTTTCAGCCTGATCATCGGCGGGTGAGCCATGAAAGGCCGCCCTCTCATCAAGCTGCTGACGGCCGAGTTGGCCCGGCATGGTATCGCCGATTACCGCCTGGGACGCGCCAAGAAGCACCCCCGCCTGTGCTTCGTGGCGAACGGTCGGAAGCACGCCTTCACCTTCTCCCCGAACGGCTGGGATGGCCCGGTCCGCCTCGTCTACCTCGCCAAGCTGCGCGCCACGCTGCACCGCGCCGGCTGCTCCCCTCTCCCCACCGACTGAAAGCCTTCCCCATGGCCGTGATCCTCGGCATCGACCCCGGCTTGTCCGGTGCCCTGACCTATCTCGACGGACCCTCGATCCGGGTCTACGACCTGCCGGTGCTGCAGCTCGCCCGCGGCGGGAAGAAGAAGACCGAGCCTGACTTCATCGAATTGGCCCGCGTCATCCAGGGCGAGCTGCGCCCCGACGTCGCCGTCGTCGAGCAGGTGGGCGCCATGCCCGGTCAGGGCGTCAGCTCCATGTTCGCCTTCGGCAAGACCTTCGGCGGCATCCTCGGCGCTCTGGCCGCCTTCAACATCCGCACCGAGATGGTGCCGCCGCAGACCTGGAAGCGCTGGCATCGCATCCAGAAGGACAGCGGCAAGGACGCCTCCCGCGCCATCGCCAAGAACCTTTTCCCCACCCAGGCTGGCCTCTTCGCCCGCGTGAAGGACGACGGCCGCGCCGAGTCGGCGCTGATCGCTTGGTGGGGCCTCCACCAGAACTTCACCACCCCCTGACCCGGAAAGGTTCCCCCATGAGCAACCGTGTGACCCTCGACCAATTCCTCGCCATGCAGCATGGCGAACGCGCCGCGCTGCCGGTGGACCAGCTCCACCTCCTGCAAGAGGAAGTCAGCGCCCTCGACAACCGCCTGAAGGCCGTCAAGGCGGCGCTGGAGGCCGCGCTGCTGGTGCGCTTCGGCGAGCGTGCCACCGCCCAGCGCCGCGTCCTCGGCAAGGACAGCGGCAAGGTGACCCTGGCCGTCGGCGATTTCATCGTCGCCGCCGATCTGCCGAAGAAGCCGAAGTGGGACCAGGACAAGCTGGTCGACATCGAGGCCCAGCTGCTCGACATGGGCGAACCTGTCGGCGATTACCTGACCGTCGAGCGCAAGGTCAGCGAGCGCGCCTACACCAGCTGGCCGGCCAGCCTGCGCACCCTGTTCGAACCGGCCCGCACGCTGGAGTTCGGCAAGCCCACCTTCAAGATCGAGCCGGCGAAGGCCGGCGGGGTGGCCGCCTGATGGCTCAGGAACTCCGCATCACCCTGAAGGCGACCATCCCCGTCGAGGACGGCGACGCCTTCGCCCTGGCCGAGCAGGTCGCCGACACCAAGGCCAAGCTGAAGGAGCTGACGGACCACATCGTCGGCGCCGGCGGCGAGGCGATCATCACCTCCAAGCTGGTCTCGCCCCGCAAGCGCGACGACGCGGCCGAGGAGCAGGGCGAACCCGCTCCCACCGGTGCCGAGCCGGGGGAGGGCTGACCCGATGGCTCGGACCAAGGACGAGTGGCTGGCGGCCTGCGCCGCCCGCTTCCAGGCCCGGCAGGCGGCCACCTCGGACGACGCCTGGAAGCTCGCTCCCGCCTGCTTCGACAACGCCGTGAAGATCTTCGGGACGGAGGAGGGGGCGATCGCTTCCTCCCCGGAGGAAGCGGCCGACGAAGAAATCTCCTGCTGGGAGGGCAGCTGACCATGGCCTTCAAGATCACCACCGCGACCGAGCGGATGGAGCGGCCACGCGGCAAGAAAGGCGTCATCGTCGGTCCGTCGGGCATCGGCAAGACGTCGCTCCTGTGGACGCTCGACCCAGCCACCACCCTGTTCGTCAACCTGGAGGCCGGCGACTTGTCGGTGCAGGGCTGGACGGGCGACTCCATCGAGGGCCGGACCTGGGACGAATGCCGGAACCTCGCCTGCCTGATCGGCGGGCCGAACCCGGCGCTGCGCCCTGATCAGCCCTATTCCCAGGCCCACTATGACTTCGTCGTCTCGGATTCCGGCGGCATCGACCTGTCGAAGTACAAGACGCTGTTCGTCGACTCCATCACCGTGGCGTCGCGTCTGTGCTTCCAATGGGCCAAGGGGCAGCCCCAGGCCTTCACCGAGAAGGGAAAGCCGGACACCCGCGGCGCCTATGGGCTGCTCGGCCAGGAAGTCATCGGCTGGCTGACGCAGTGGCAGCACACGCCGGGGCTCAACGTCTGGCTGGTCGGCATCCTCGACAAGAAGGTCGACGACTACAAGGTGCCCTACTGGTCGATGCAGATCGAGGGCAGCAAGGCCGGTTTGGAGATCCCCGGCATCGTCGACCAGCTGATTTCCATGGTCGAGATGCGCCCGATCGACGGCCCGCCTTACCGCGCCTTCGTCTGCCACACCATGAAC
This sequence comes from Azospirillum oryzae, assembly GCF_900177515.1. Lineage (GTDB taxonomy): Bacteria > Pseudomonadota > Alphaproteobacteria > Azospirillales > Azospirillaceae > Azospirillum > Azospirillum oryzae_A. The sequence goes on along the minus strand of NZ_FXAK01000007.1, from coordinate 2,519,098 downwards.
GAGTGGGGCTATCCGGCCAAGGACCGTTCCGGCCGGCTCGACCTGATCGAAGAGCCGCACCTCGGCAAGCTGATGGCGAAGATCGACGGGCCGGCCCAGCCGGCGGCCGAACGCCTGACGCACACCATTCCCACCAACACCCCCGCGACCTGAAGGAGTTCGAGCGATGCTCGATTTCAACGACGCCGAGCCGCAACGCTCCGGCGACCTGATCCCGCCCTGCTACGCCAAGCTGAAGGGCGTCATCCGCCCCGGCGGCGTCGATGGCTACGCGCCCGGCGACCAGGGTTTGCTGAAGGCCAGCAACAGCAGCGACGCGATGATGCTCGACTTCGAGTTCACCGTGATGATGGGCCCGAACGCCAACCGCAAGCTGTTCACCAACATGGTGGTCAGCGGCGGCAGCGTCGACGAGAAGGGCGTGTCGAAGGGCTGGAAGGTGTCGAAGTCCATCATGCGCGCCATGGTGGAGTCGGCGCTGGGCATCCGCCCCGACGACATGAGCCCCGCCGCGGTGCAGAAGCGCCAGCTCCCCAACTTTGCGGCGTTCTCCGGCATCGAGTTCGCCGCCCTGATCGAGGTGGAGAAGGGCAAGCCGAAGCCGGACGGGTCCGGCAACTACGACGACAAGAACGTCATCAAGACCGTGATCACGCCCGACCGGGCCGAGTGGCAGGCCATCATGAACGGCCAGGACGTGCCGCTCCCGGCGAAAGCCGGTGGCGCTACCGGCGGTGCGCCGGCCGCCGGAAAGCCCGCCTGGGGCGGCGGCGCCGCGACCGCAAGCCCGCCGGCCCAGGCGAAGCCCGCCGCCGGTCCGGCCTGGGGTGGCAACGGTGGCACACAGCCCGCCGCCCAGCAGCAGGCCGCCCCCGCCCAGCAGCAGCCGGCCAAGGCCGCCGGCCCGGCTTGGCTGAACGGCTGATCTCGTGACCGACGACGAGTTCCAGGCACACGCAACCCGGGAAGCGGCGAAGGCGATTGGCGAATGGCTCGAAGCAACCCTCCAACTCGACCGTCAGCTCCGGACACTCCGGCTCTTCGAGTTGGAGGCCATCGCGGCGGCGGCAATCAGCCGCTACGTGGTGGTGGCGTCGGGGGAGGCCGCAAAGGGCAACACGACGCCGGTCGACTCGCTTCTCTACGGCGGATGACCGCGCCGCACGCCTGCGCCGTCTGCGGTTTTCAGGACCGGGGGTTCATCTTCGTGGATCCCCATCGTCCCGCCGCGCCGGTGCGCCGCTTCTGCAGCATGCACCACCTGAAATTCTGGTCGTCCACCTCCAGGAGGAACGACGGCATGGTCGACATGACCAAGATGGAAAAACAGGCCATCAAGGATGCCCGGCGCCCGTTCGCCGAGGCACTGACCGAGCTGGGCCTGATGGAGCCCTTCTTCAACCGCTCGGCCGAGGACATCGACCGGCTGATCACCGCCGCCGTTACCGGCTTCAAGAAGTCGATGGACCGGCAGTCGCCGCTGACCGACGACGAGGTGCCCTTCTGATGGGCGCCGCGCTGATCGACCTCAACAGCGGCTCGGGCTTCGTCCCCGGTCAGGCTCCGGCACCGCCGTCGCTGAACGACCTGATCGACGCCGGCCTGCGCCGGCGGGCGGAAAGGGAGCAGCGGCGGACCTACCTCGGCGGCTCCCGTCTGGGCGTGGAGTGCCTGCGGGCGCTCCAGTTCGAGTTCACCGGAACCCCGGTCGATCCCGGCCGGGAGTTCTCCGCGCAAATCCTCCGTGTCTTCGAGCGGGGCCACCGCTTCGAGGACATGATGGCCGGTTGGCTCCGGCTGGCCGGGCTGGACCTGCGCACCGAGCGCGCCGACGGCCGCCAGTTCGGCTTTCGGACGGCTGGCAGCCGGATCGCTGGTCATATCGACGGCGTCATCGTCGGCATGGCCGACGGCTCGCCCTGTCCCATCGCCACGCCCGCCCTGTGGGAGTGCAAGGCCCTCAACAACAAGTCCTGGCAGGACACCCGCAAGAAGGGCGTCACGATCTCCAAGCCGGTCTATGCCGGCCAGATTGCGACCTATCAGGCGTACATGGAGCTGACCGACGCTCCTGCGATCTTCACCGCGATCAACTCCGACACGATGGAAATCCTCGTCGAGGAGGTTCCCTTCGATCCGGCGCTTGCGCAGCGCATGACCGACCGTGGCGTCCAGGTGCTGGAAGCCACCGACGCCAACGAGCTGCTGCCGCGCATCGCCCTTTCCCGCGACCACTTTGGGTGCCGGTTCTGCAGCTGGCAGGACCGGTGCTGGAGGCTCCCCGCATGACCTCTTTTCCGCTCCCTCCCGGCTTCGCGCTGGACGACATCGTCGCCTTGACCCTCATCGCCGCTGAGATGGCGCGCGTCCGCACCGCGGAGCAGCGTCCCGCCGACGGAGATGCCGTCTACACCGACGGCGACTTGGCCGCCGCCGGTGGCGTCTACCTGCTCAATGCCGGCGCTTCCGATCTCGTGCGGGCCGACTACCCGCCCGGCAAGCCCTGCGACCTCTGGCCCTGGGCCAACGACCAGTGGAAGCCGAAGAGCCCCATCCGTGATGCGGTGCGCGGCTGCGCGCTGGGCGCCTTCGAAATCTCCCGCCGTCTCCGGGCCGGCGAACCGGTGGAGGGTTGATCACGTGACCTCCTCCCCTTGGCCCTTCGGCGAACTGATACCGCTGCGCTATCGCGTGATCTTGGCCGATCCCGCATGGATGTTCTCCCTGCGCAGCCCGAAGGGCGAGGGGAAGTCGCCGCAGGCCCATTACCGCTGCATGCCGCTCGCCGACATCCAGGCCCTGCCGGTGTCGCAGCTGGCGGCGCCGGACTGCGCCTGCATCATGTGGGCGACGGCGCCGATGCTGCCGCAGGCGATCGATACGCTCGCCGCCTGGGGTTTCGCTTTCAAGAGCGCTGGCGCCTGGGCGAAGCAATCGCCGACCGCCGCCAGCTGGGCTTTCGGGCCCGGCTACATCTACCGCTCCGCCGCTGAATTCTGGCTGCTCGGCACCATCGGCCGACCGGCCCAACGCTCCCGCTCCATCCGCAACCTGATCGTCGCCCCGCGCCGCGAGCACAGCCGCAAGCCCGACCAGATGCACACCGACATCGAGGCGCTGTTCGACGGCCCCTATGTCGAGCTGTTCGCACGGTCGCAGCGGCCGGGCTGGGATTGCTGGGGCAACGAAACTACGAAATTCGAGGCCGTCGCATGACCGACCCCATCAAGCCCCCGATGATCCGCACCCATCACTTCGGCGGCCGGGAAATGCCGCTCATCACCGTTCTGCGCGCGCTGGCCGCGCAGGAAGGCAACGACGGCGACGAGGGCAACGCTATGCAGATGGCGGCCGACGTGCTCACCAAGCTGATGACCGAGATCGAGCGGCTGACCGTCATGGCCGACGAGCCCACCACAAAGCGCGTGTGGGACGGCATCCAAGTCATGGCCGCACTCTTCGCCGATCCGGACCACATGCCGACCGTGCTGGAGTTCCAAGCAGCCTTCGAGGCCGCGTTCGTGATCAGCGGCAAGCCCTACGACGTGGAGCGCATCAAGGCGGAGTGGCAGGCCGACTATGCGGCCTTGACGGTCGAACGGGACCAGATGCGGGCGGTACTGACCGGCCTCGCCGATCTGGTGCAGCACGAATGCGGGGTCGAGCCCTGCGCCGCATCCATGGCTCCGGCCGAGCATTACCTCGGGCTGGCCCGTGACCTCCTCCAGCCGAAGGACGCCACCCATGGCTGACATCACCCCGTCCGCCCTGCAGGCCCAGGCCATCGCCGAGACCACGGCTTGGTTCAAGTCGGCCGACAAGAAGCAGCAGCAGGTTTTCCGCATCTTCGGCTATGCCGGTACCGGTAAGACGACGATCCTCAACCTCGCCATCAAGGAGCTGGGCCTCTCCGCCTTCTGCCCGGTCGGTGACGACGTCAAGGAAGGCGAGGACACCGGCGGGCATCAGAGCGGCCGGGGTGTGCTCTACGCCGCCTTCACCGGCAAGGCCGCCTTGGTCATGTCCCGCAAGGGCACGCCGGCCAGCACCATTCACAGCCTGATCTACCGCGTCTCCGAACCCACGAAGGAGGAGATGGAGCGGGTCAAGAAGGAGATCTCCGACATCGAGGGCAAACTGGGTGCGCTGGGACCGGCCGAGCGGATGCTGATGGAGGCGCAGGCCTCCCAGTTGAAGCTCCGGCTGAAGGACATGCACAAGCCTGCCTTCATCCTCAACACCGAATCGGCCGTCCGCGACGCCAGCCTGATCGTGCTGGACGAGGTGTCCATGGTCGGCGACGACATGGCCCGCGACCTGCTGTCCTTCGGCAAGCCCATCCTGGTGCTGGGCGACCCCGGACAGCTCCCGCCGATTAAGGGGGAGGGTTACTTCGTCCAGGCTGAGCCGAACGTCATGCTGACCGAGATCCATCGACAGGCCGGCGAGAGCGCAATCATCCGCCTTGCCACCATGGCTCGCCAGGGCCAGCCGATCCCCTACGGCCAGCATGACGATTTCGTGTGGAAGATGCGTCGCCTGGAGGTGGGGCCGGCGCAGATGCTGAACGGCGGACAGGTCATCTGCGGCAAGAACGCCACCCGCATGCAGCTGAACAACGCCATGCGGCAGGCGGCCGGCTTCTCCTCGATCTACCCGAGCGGGCAGGGCGAGAAGATCATCTGCCTGAAGAACCGGAACGACCTCGGCGTCGTCAACGGCATGTTCCTGACCCTGACCGACATCGAGGACGTCAGCGACATCAGTTTCAAGGCGCGGGTGACGACGGAGGATGGCAACCCGGTCGGCCCACTCGACGAGGACGGCAAGCCCGAGAAGCAGATCCTCTACAAAGGCCACTTCGACGACCATGTCCGCGTCGATAAGGACCGCGACCAGCGGGATTACTGGCACAAGCGGACCCTGATGGAAACGTCGTGGGGCTGGGCCATCACCGGGCACAAGAGCCAGGGCAGCCAGTGGGAGAACATCGTCGTGGTCGACGATGGCCTGGGCCGCACCATGGAGGATCGCTCCCGTTGGCTCTACACCGCCATCACCCGCGCCGAGAAAGGCTTGGTGCTCCTTGGCTGAAGTCCTGCTCCCGGTGCCGCCCAGCGCGGCGGCGCCCTGGATCCTTGACCTGAACCCGGACGAGCCGCCGGCGCGCCCGTGGGTGCTCGACCTCAACCCCGATCCGGACGAGCGGTCGCGCCGGTCTGCCCGTGCGGAGCGAGATGAGATCGACGCGGCGCTTCGTGATCAGGTCGAAGCGCTGGTGACGCACCTCCGCGGCGGCCCGAATCCGGCCCTGTCCACTGACACCCAGTTGCGCTACGGCACCAAGGGCAGCCTCCATGTCTGCGTCGCCGGCAAGGAGAAGGGCCGGATCACCGACTTCGAAGCCGGCGGCGAGAAGGGCATGGGCCCTATCGACTTCATCATGGCCGAGCGGATGCTGCCGGTCGGCGAGGCTTTGCGTTGGGCTGCCGACTGGCTCGGCCTGCAGCCGCCACCCCCGACCCGGCCGGAGGTGGTGGACGAAGGGGAGCCGACCGACACCAGCGCCTGGGCCCGGCAGCAGTGGGGCGAAGCGACCAGCGCCGCTGGCACGGTGGCGGAGCGCTATCTGGTCGATCACCGCGGCATCGCGCTGGAAGCGGTGGAGAGATTGGTCGCGCTCGACCTGATCCGCTTCCACCCCGGACACCGCGCCAGCAGTAAGCCGGGCTCGCGCAGCTGGTCCGCCATCCTGTTTCCGATCTTCGACCAAGCCGGCGAGCTGCAGGCCATCCAGGCGGTGCGGCTGAACCCCGTCACCGGCCGGAAGATCACCGGCACCTCCAAGATCAGCAACGGACCGCTGGCCGGCCATGGGTTGATGCTACCCGGCGATGGTGGCGTCATTCTGGCCGAGGGGCCGGAGAACGGCATCAGCGCGTGGCAGGAAACCGGCCGGCCGGTGCTGATCGCCTTCGGAGGCATCGTCAAGGTGCAGGACTGGCCGCCTGCCGGCGCCGTGGTCACGGTGCTGGCGGATGGCGACGCTGTCGGCTCCGCCGCCGCGAAGTCGCGGGCGAAAGCCTGCGACGCCATGGCCGACCGCGGCGTGACCGTGCTGGTGACCGATACGCCCGACGGCATGGACGCGAACAAGCTGCTGCTCGACCCGGCGGCCGGCGACCTGCTGGCGCTGATCAACCACCCTCTGCATTGGAGCGATCCAGCGCCGGTGGCCGAAGCCGCCCCAACCGCCTGGCAGCCGGTCGACGGCGACCTGTCCGCCCGCATCGGTGCCCTGACCAAGGACACCGCGGCGAACGACCCGGCGGCGATCACGGCGGTGCTGTCGGAGATCGCCGCTTCCCGCATGGACCCGATCCAGCAGCGCGGGCTGCTCGAACGGGTGAAGCGACAGACCGGCATGTCGGTGCAGGTGCTGGAGAAGGGGATCAAGGCCACGCGCAAGCAGGCCATCGCCAACCGGGAGGGCTTCGCCGACATCTGCAAGCGCTACGTCTATGTGAAGGCGACGGACTGTTTCTGGGACCGGGTGACCTGCGAGATGGTGACGCTCCAGTCGGTGCGGAATCACCACTGGCGTGATATGCCGGCCGGCGAAGGCGGCCCCATCAGCCCGCTGGAGGTGATGCTGCAGGACCCGCACCATGGGTGCGACCGGGCCGACAGTGTGACGTTCCTTCCGCGCGCGCCGACCATCATCGAGGCGCCCGGCGGCCTGCGGCAGCTCAACATGTGGACGCCGCCGGACGTTGCGGCCATCGCCGGCGACGTCACGCCGCTGCTGGATCACCTCTGGTACATCCTCGACCAGGACCCGGCGGCGGTGGAGTTCGTCCTGGACTACCTCGCCCACCTCGTCCAGTTCCCGGAAATCAAGATGCGCAAGTGCGTCCTGATCATCGGCGTGCCGGGCATCGGCAAATCCATCGTGTACGAGTGGATGATGCGCCTGCTCGGGCCGAAGAACTGCACCCCCGTGGAGGAAAGCGACCTGCGCAGCCAGTTCAACGACTGGGCGGACGGTGTGCAACTCATCGTCGTGCATGAGCTGATGGCCATGGAGCACAAGGAGGTGATGAACCGGCTGAAGAACTACATCACGGATCCGACCATCCGGATCAACCGGAAGCAGCTCGCGACCTACCGCTATGAGAATCGGGCCAACTTCCTGATGGCCAGCAACCACCGCGACGCGGCGCAGATCGAGAAGGGGGACCGACGCTATTTCATCTGGCACAGCAAGGCCAGACCCCGGCCGTCGACCTACTATGACGCACTCGGCGCGTGGTTCGATAACGGCGGTGCCGAGGCGATGCTGCACTTCCTCGCCACACGCCCGCTCGACCGCTTCAACCCGTTCTCGCCCGCGCCCCTCACCCAGGCGAAGGCCGAGATCATTGAGGAGAGCCGGGCCGGGATGGACGGCTATCTGCACGAGGCCTGGGAGACCGAGCGGGCGCCGTTCCAGCACGACCTCGTGACGGTGAACGACGTCATCGACTTCATGGCCAAGGACAAGAAGATCAGCCTCTCCCACAAGAAGGTGTCGCTCTTCCTGCGCTCCATCGGCGCCGAGCTGCTGGGCAACAAGCGGCTGGACGGCGGCCGACAACAGAAGGTCTGGGCGATCCGTGACCAGGAACGATGGATGGAGGCTCCGGAGCGCGCGATCGCGCTCGCCTACCGATCCGCCTGGACCCTCCCCGATGAATGATCCGCCGCGCCCCTCGCGCCGCCCTTCGCGCCGTCCCGGTCACCATGCCGGGACGGCGTTTCCATTTTCAGCTTGCGCCGGTTCGGGGCAATGCGACGGGTAACGCGACGGATCGAGAAGCGAACGGTCGCAGCAAAAATGCGAGCAATTTCAATGCCTAACATCTATTTGCGACGGTTGCGACGGATGATGTATGTACTATACACGCAGTGAAGAGTGTGTGTTTGATGGGGGGGCCTATATACACACACGTTATGCATTAATAATGGGGAGAAACCGTCGCAACATTCGCAGCCGTCGCGGCACCGATAAAGCTTTGATCTGTCTTTGAAATTCCTGCTGACGTTGGCGCGACGGTTCAATTTAACCTCCGCATAACACCTTTCGTTTAACTTGCATGGTGCGCACTACCTCATTCCCGCGATATAATTCGGGCATGCACCGCCAGGAACCCAACGCCATGCAGCACTCTGTCGAGACGCCGGCCCTTGAAGGCAAGCGCTGGCATGTCGCTGTCGTGAAGCCACAGTTGCAGTATCGGGAGATCGCCCAAAAGGCGCTCAAGGCGCGCGGCTATGGCGTGTTCCTCCCGATGTGCCGGGAGATGGTCGTCAAGGACGGAAAATCTGTGGCCGTCGAGCATACGATGTTCGGGCGTTACCTGTTCGTCGGTGTCGAGCCCGGCCAGGACAGTTGGGACATCCGCTGGACGCCCGGCATTCAGCACATGACCCTTGATGCGCGTCGTCGGCCCGTCACCGTCGGCGTCACGGTCCTACAGGCTATCCTGTCGAGGATGATCCAGGATGGCGGGATTGTGGATCTCTGTCCCAAGCCCGCGGCCATCGGTTCCGGCTTCATCCCTGGCCAACGGGTTCGGATCTCCGATGGAGCGCTCTCCGGGTGGGAAGGGCTTTTCCAGGGCGATCAGGGAGAACGTTGCCGGGTTCTGCTGAACGTTGCCGGTCCGGAATCGGCACTGGTGGTTCCGGCCAAAGACTTGGTTGCGGCGTGACTGTTGACTGCTCCAAACGATAGAGCTACAAGGGTCGCAAGTGGACCCGATTTCCGGGTCCACTGCGGACGCCGTGCAGCGATCCGCCTTCCGCCCGCCCGGTCCCTACCGCGGCGGGTTTCGTCGTTTCGGGGATCACCATCATGGAAAACCTGCCGATCCCCGATGTCGGGGAGACCATCGTCCGCCTTGCAGGCTTGTCACCGGCTGCCCAGGTCGCCGCTGTCGTCGGAATCGCCTGCATCGCCATCGCCTGGATTTGGACGCGCCGGCCGCAGCCTGTGTCCAACGTCGATGCCGCTACCGTGGTCGAAGCCCTGCGCCTTACCGCGCAGGCGCAAGCAGAGATGACCGCCAGCATGGCGACCATCGCGCATAGCATCGAGACTGTCGGCGATGAAGTGCGCCAGCTCACTGGGCTGGTGCTGACCCACCTGAAGCAGACGGCCTGATCATGGAGTTGCTGAACATCCCGTCGGGTGTGCTGGAACGGATGATTGAGGTGGTTGAGAGAGCTGCGTCAGTTACCAGAGCGTCTGAATCGGCGCGCCGTCAGGAGTTCGTAGTGCATCCGGATTTGGGGTTGCCAGGAGCGACGTCCGGTTTGGTCTTCGATGATTGCGCTGGATTGAGCTGAAGCCGGCAGGTGCTGCATGACAAAGCATGCTGCGCTGTCGTAGTCCGGCATTGCGATGCGTCCGAGCATATAGGGGTCTTCGGGCTGCCGAAAAATAACCATGATGTCCATAGTAGCCTCCCCAGCGCACGGCATGCGTGTCAGTGCAACTGTAGGAAATCTATAGGCGTAGTCCGAAAGTATGGTTGACCGACATCAAATGTGTCGGGCGTGAAATAGTACCAGCCTCAGCTCTACCCTGCGTTTGGGCGCGGCAAGCGTCTGGTGAGAAGTCATTGACGATGGCGCGTCTCCGCACCCTCCGCTCGCCCCTGTCCATCTTGGACACCCGCACCGGCAAGGCCCTGGCGCCGGTGGCGTCGGAACAGGACCGCAAGCGTCGGCTGGATAAGACCCGCGGTTCTGCCCGTCAGCGTGGCTATGACCGCGACTGGGAGAAGCTGCGGGATGTGGTGGTGATCGAACGGGGCTGCCGCTGTGAGGCCTGCGGCATCATCGTGGTGCTGCGCAAGCGGGAGGCGACGGTCACCACTCCGGTTGCAGAGGTGGACCACATCGAGAGCATCACCGACAGGCCCGACCTGCGGCTGGAGCGGTCGAACCTGCGGGTGCTGTGCAAGCCCTGCCACTCGGGGCGGACTGCACGGGATCAGGGGTTCGCCCGCGGCTGACCCGATCTGTAACACGACGCAAGAATGTGTCGCTTTGTTACGGGGTAGGGGGCGGTCGAAAGTCTGGGAGGCGGCCGACCGGGGGACCGCGCCTCCCCCCACGCGCAGAATTTTTCCCGGCCAACGAGGGCTGGAGGGATTTGCTAATGTCGCTGACCCCGAAGCAGCTTCGCTTTGTCGAAGCCTATCTTCTTGACCCGAATGGGAAAAAGGCCGCTATCGCTGCCGGCTACAGCGAGAAAAACGCCGCCGTCGAGGCCAGCCGTTTGCTAACCCATGCTAAGGTGGTCGCGGAACTGGAACGGCGTCGCATCCTGCTGCAAACGCGCACCGGCATCACCCCGGAGCGGGTGCTGTCCGAACTGGCCAAGCTGGGCTTCGCCGACATCCGCGATGTGGTCCAGTGGCGCGCGAACGTCCAGCAGGTCGCGGAGGATCCCGAAACCGGCGAGCCGCTGCTGGAGATCGGCAACGAGGTGGTGATCACCGACAGTTCGAAGCTGTCGGCCGACGCTGCCGCCGCGATCCTGGAGGTTTCCCAGACCAAGGACGGCGCGCTGAAGGTGCGGATGCACGACAAGCTCGGCGCGCTGGTGAAGATCGGTCAGCACCTCGGCATGTTCCGGCCGGTCGGGGCACCGGAGGAGAAGGGCAAGAAAGAGAAGGCCGCCGAGGACGCCCGTGCCGTCGCTTCGTCGGATGCCTGGGGCGATGACCTCGCTTTCAACGGCGCGCGGCCGAACTGATGACAGCCTGGAACACCGCCTGTCTCGACTGGGAGGACCGCATCCTCTCCGGCCGCTCGCTGGTGCCTGACCTGCCGTTGAACCAGGAGGAGGCAGCAAAGGCGATCCGCATCTTCAACCGGCTGCGCCTGCCCGACGTGATCGGCACGCCGCTGTTGGCTGACGCGACTGGCGACTGGTTCCGCGACATCGTCGCCGCCCTGTTCGGCTCCTATGACCCGGTGACGCACCGGCGGGCCATTCAGGAAGTGTTCCTCCTGGTGCCCAAGAAGAACGGGAAGTCAACCAACGCCGCCGCGGTGATGGTGACGGCGGCGATCATCAACCGCCGGCCCGAGGCCGAGTTGCTGCTGGTCGCACCGACGAAGGAAATTGCTGACATCTCGTTCCGGCAGGCCGCCGGCATGATCCGTGCCGACGAGGCGCTGAAGAAGCTGTTCCACCCCCAGCGCCACATCCGGACCATCACCCACCGGATCAGCGGCGCGGCGATCAAGATCGTGGCTGCCGACACCGACGCGGTGACCGGCGCCAAGGCCACCTTCATCCTGATCGACGAGACCCACGTTTTCGCCAGCAAGTCGCGCGCCGCCGACGTCTTCGTCGAGCTGCGCGGCGCCCTGGCGGCCCGGCCGGACGGGTTCCTCTTCCAGATCTCGACGCAGAGCAAGACGACACCAGCCGGCGTGTTCAAGTCGGAGTTGGGAACGGCCCGGCGGGTGCGCGATGGGGAGCAGTCTCTGCCCCTGCTGCCGGTCATCTACGAGTTGCCCGCGCGCGTCGCCGAAGGCAAGGGCTGGACCCGGTCGGAGAACATGGGCTTGGTCAACCCGAACCTGGGCCGGTCGGTGAACACCGACTTCCTCGTGCGCGAGTTGGGCAAGGCCGAACGGGAAGGGCCGGACGCCCTGGCGCTGTTCGCCTCCCAGCACCTCAACGTCGAGATCGGGCTGAACCTGCGCTCCGACCGTTGGGCCGGGGCGGACCATTGGGAGGCCCGCGGCGACAAGTCGCTGACGCTCGAGGCGATCCTGGAGCGGTCGGACGTGGTGGTGGCGGGCATCGACGGTGGCGGTCTGGACGATCTTCTCGGGCTGGCCATCCTTGGCCGCGACAAGCTCACGCGGGAATGGCTGCTGTGGGCCCACGCCTGGGCACACCGCGGCGTGCTGACCCGGCGGAAGGAGGAGGCGCCGCGTCTTCTCGACTTCGAGAAGGGTGGCGACCTGACCATCGTTGACAATCTGCCCGACGACGTGACGCAGCTGGTGGACATCATCGCCAAGGTTGACGCGTCCGGCCTTCTAGCGACGGTTGGTCTCGATCCGATGGGTGTCGGCGCCATCGTTGACGCGTTGGCGGAGCGGAAGATCGGCGGCGAGGAGGATTCTTCCGGCAAGGATCGCGTCATCGGCGTGTCACAGGGCTGGAAGCTGACCGGAGCCATCAAGACGGCCGAGCGCAAGCTGGTCGATGGGACCCTGGCCCACGCCGGCCAGCCGCTCATGGCATGGTGCGTCGGCAATGCGAAGGTGGAGCCCCGCGGCAACGCCGTCGTCATTACCAAGCAGGCGGCAGGCGCCGGCAAGATCGATGCGTTGATGGCCGCCTTCGACGCGGTCGCGCTCATGTCCACAAACCCGGAAGCGCAGGGGCCGTCGGTCTACACGACGCGCGGCCTGCTGATCATGTGAGGCGCCGATGGGCCTGTTCGATTTCTTCCGCGGCGGCCGGGCGCAGGGCGGCCAGCGGCCCCAGGCGAGCGGCGGGCAGCTTTTCACCGGCCTGGACGACCCGTCCCTGCTGGAGTTCCTGCGCACGGGAGCCTTGGCCGGCACCACCGTGTCGGTCGACGAAGCGCTGCGCAACTCGGCCGTCTTCCGTTGCGTCGATCTGGTGTCGAGCAGCATCGGCATGCTGCCGGTCTTCCTCATGCGCCGGGAAGCCGGCTCCGTCGTGAAGAACGAGGCCCACCCGCTGTTCGACCTGCTCGCCTACCAGCCGAACAGCTGGCAGACGGCGTTCGAGTTCAAGCAGCTCATGCAGACCTGGGTGCTGGTCCACGGCAACGCCTACGCCATCATCGTGCGCACCGGCGCCAAGATCACCCAGTTCATCCCGGTCGACCCCTGCCGCGTCATGGTGCGGCAGATGCCGGACCTGACCGTGCGCTACGAGATCACCCGCGCCGACGGCTCGCTCGGCTATTACGCTGCCCGCGACGTTCTGCACCTGCGCGGCCTGTCGCTGAACGGCCTGACCGGTCTGTCCCGCGTCCAGAAGGCAGCCGAGACGATCTCGCTCGCCCTCCAGTCCGGCCGCGCCGCGGAGCGCATCTTCCGCAACGGCATGATGGTCGGCGGCAACCTGAAGCACCCCGGCAAGCTCGGGCCCGAGGGCAAGCAGTTCCTGCGCGACTCGTTGAACGAGATCCACGCCGGTCCGGAGAATGCCGGAAAGTGGATCATCACCGAGGAGGGGATGGAGGCGAAGCCCTTCGCCAGCACGGCCAAGGACGGCCAGCTGATCGAGACCCGCGCCTCGCTGGTCGAGGAGATCGCCCGCGTCTTTGGCGTGCCGCGCCCGCTGATGGGGGTGGATGACACCTCCTGGGGCTCGGGCATCGAACAGTTGAGCATCCTCTTCGTCCGTTACGGCCTGGCGCCCTGGTTCCAGGCCTGGGAGCAGGCGATCACCCGGTCCTGCATCCCTCTGGCGGATCGCGGGACCCTCTTCCCCGACTTCGACGAGACCGAGCTGCTGCGCGGCACCCTGAAGGATCAGGCCGAGTTCTTCGCCAAGGCGCTCGGTGCCGGCGGTCAGCGGCCATGGATGGAAGTCAACGAGGTCCGCGAGTCGGTCGGCCTGGGAGCGCACCCCGACGGCGGCGGCCTCATCAGCGCAGGAGAAACCCGCAATGTCGCTCCGTAACCTGCCGGCCGCCCAGGCGCTCGAACGCCCCGAGGGCCTGCATTGGGACCCGCCGTCCGACGCGCTGGAGCGCTGGGCCGCCACCGCCACCATGGCGGAGGCGCCCGGCACCATCGGCATCATGGACGTCATCGGCACGGACAGCTGGACTGGCGAGGGGGTGACGGCCAAGCGCATCTCCGGCGCGCTGCGCTCCATCGGCTCCAAGCCGGTGACGGTCAGCATCAACAGCCCCGGCGGCGACATGTTCGAAGGGCTGGCGATCTACAACCTCCTGCGTGAACACCCGGCCGAGGTGACGGTCAAGGTGATGGGGCTGGCCGCGTCGGCGGCGTCCATCGTCGCCATGGCCGGCGACCGGATCGAGGTGGGGCTCGGCTCCTTCCTGATGATCCACAACGCCTGGGGCGCGGTGGTCGGCAACCGCCACGACTGGCGGGCCGCCGCCGACATCTTCGAGCAGTACGACGCGGCCATGGCCGACATCTATGCCGCCCGCACCGGCCAGCCGGTGAAGGAGGTGGCGAAGATGATGGACGCCGAGACCTTCATGCGGGCGTCGGAGGCCGTCGACAAGGGCTTCGCCGACGCCACCTTCAACGATCCCACCCCCTCTTCCGACGGCGCTTCCGCGCGGGCCGATCTGTCCGCCCGGCGCCGTCTCGACGCCCTTCTCGCCAAGGACGGCATGCCGCGATCCGAGCGGCGGCGCCTGATGCGAGAGGCCCTCGGCACGTCCGGCGCTGCCGAGCCCCCCGCCACGCTCCGCGCTGGCTTCGATCCCGCCGCAGCCCTGCGGCTTCTCGAAACCATTCGTTCCTGAAAGGACGACCATGAAGATGCAGACCGCCCGCAAGTTCCGCGGGATCGCATCGGTGCGCGCGGACGCGGCCGATGCCAACACCATCCTGGCCAACCTCCAGAGGGCCTTTTCCGAGTTCAAGACGGAGAACGACGCCCGCCTGAAGGAGGTGAGCAAGGGCTTCGACGATGTGGTGAAGGCCGAGAAGGTCGAGCGCATCAACTCCGCCGTCACCGAGCTGCAGTCGGCGCTGGACCAGACCAACGCCCAGCTTGCCGCCCTGAAGCTGAACGGCACCGGCGGCAACGACAACGACCCGGCCCGCGCCGAGCATGCCCAGGCCTTCAACCAGTTCTTCCGCAAGGGGGCCGAGGCCAACCTGCGCGACCTGGAGGTGAAGGCGAAGCTGACCACCCAGTCCGACCCGGACGGCGGCTATGTCGTGCCGACGCAGATGGAGAGCGCCATCGACCGGGTGCTCGGCACCATGTCGACGATGCGCTCCCTCGCCACCGTCCGCCCCATCGGCGCCGCCACCTACAAGAAGCTGGTGAATGTCGGCGGCGCCACCAGCGGATGGGTGGGCGAGAACAGCGGCCGGCCCGAGACCGCCACGCCCCGTTTGATCGGGCTGGAGTTCGGCATGAAGGAGCTGTATGCCCAGCCGGGCGCCACCCAGACCATGCTCGACGACGCCGGCATGAACATCGAGCAGTGGCTGGCCGATGAGGTGTCGATCGAGTTCGCCGAGCAGGAGGGCGCCGCCCACATCAGCGGCAATGGCGTCGACGAGCCGCGCGGGCTGCTGTCCTACGACATGGTGGCGAACGCCGGCTATGCCTGGGGCAAGCTCGGCTTCGTCGTGTCGGGCAAGGCGGACGGCTTCGCCGCCACCAACCCGTCGGATGCCTTCCTGGACCTGATCTACGCGCTGAAGCGCGGCTATCGCCAGAACGCCTCCTGGCTGATGAACGACGCTACGATCGGCAAGATCCGCAAGTTCAAGGACGGCCAGGGCAACTACCTGTGGCAGCCGTCGGTGCTGGCCGGTGAACCGGCGTCCTTCATGGGCTACCCGGTGGCGGACGACGACAACATGCCGGACGTTGCCGCCAACACCGTCCCCATCGCCTTCGGCGACTTCAAGCGGGCTTACCTGATCCTGGACCGGATCGGCGTGCGGGTGCTGCGCGACCCCTTCACCAGCAAGCCGAACATCCTGTTCTACACCACCAAGCGCACCGGCGGCGGCGTGCAGAATTTCGAAG
This sequence comes from Azospirillum oryzae, assembly GCF_900177515.1. GTDB lineage: Bacteria > Pseudomonadota > Alphaproteobacteria > Azospirillales > Azospirillaceae > Azospirillum > Azospirillum oryzae_A. The sequence continues at coordinate 2,503,290 of NZ_FXAK01000007.1, read as the reverse complement.
CCGTGAAGCTGATGAAGGTCTCCACCTGATCCCCGGCCGAAGGAGGGCCATTCCATGCGCGACCTGATGAACAGCATCGCCCCGAAGCGGGCGATCTCCCCGGCGGTTGCCGTCGCCGACAACACCCCAATCGTCTCCCAGATCATCGACGTGCTGGGCTTTGGCAGCCTGACGTTCCTGATCCTGACTGGCGCCCTGGCCGATGCCGACGCCACCTTCACCGTGCTGGTGGAGCACGGCGACGCCGCCAACCTGTCCGACGCCGCCGCGGTGTCGGATGCCGACCTGCTGGGCACCGAGGCGCTGGCGAGCTTCACCTTCGCCGACGACGACAAGGTGTTCAAGATCGGCTACGTCGGCATCAAGCGCTATGTGCGGCTGACGGTGACGCCGGCCGGCAACAGCGGCAACGCCTTCGTCTCGGCGGTGGCGCTGCTGGGCCACCCGGCGATGTTCCCGACCGCCAACCCGCCCGTCTGACCTGGATGAGGGGGCGACGCCGCCCCCTCGCTTCGGAGCATCCCGCATGTCCATCGTCACACTGGACGAGGCGAAGGCCCATCTGCGCGTTGACGGTGCGGATGAGGACGCCGACATCGCGCTGAAGCTGGCGGCGGCCGAGGATGCCGCCGTGCAGCATCTTAACCGGTCGGTGCCCTGGACGGATGCCGACGGCATCGAGGTGCCGGTCCCGCCTTCGGTGAAGGTCGCCGTTCTGGTGATCCTGGGCGACCTCTACGCCGTCCGCGAGGGCGCGATCATCGGTGCCACCCATGCCGTGAACCCGACGGTGGAGCGGCTGCTCGCCCCCTACCGCAGGATCACCTTCGCATGAAGCCGCTGCTGATCCTGGGCTATGCCGCCTGTCTGTTCGACGATCTGGCGGCGATGGGACCGATCGACGCCGACCTGATGGCCGTCAACCGTGCCGGCCTAGTGGTCGGTGCGCTGGACCATTGGGTGTCGCTTCACCCGGACCAGCTGGCCGGCTTCGTCGCCGCTCGTGCTGCTGGCGGCCTCGTCGGCGGCTTCACCACCTGGGCGCCCGATGCGGGCCCCGGCATCGACCGGGTGACGACCGACGTCGAGCGGTTCGGCACCTCCAGCCTCTATGCCATCCGGATCGCCCTGCACAAGCTGGGCTACCGGCGGGTGATCCTGGCCGGCGTGCCGCTGGACGATGCCCAGCCCTATGCCGACGGATCGCCGATCCCCCGGCGCTTGGGTGGGCACCGCGTCGCTTGGCACCATGCCGTGCCGGAAATGGACGGCCGGGTGCGGTCGCTGTCGGGCTGGACCCGCTCGCTGTTGTGCGCTCCATCGCCCGCATGGTGGGCGGCATGATCGGGGCCGGCGAGCTGGACCAGCGGGTGCGGATCGAAAAGCCGGCCAACATCCCGGACGGCCGCGGCGGCACGGTCAAGGGCTGGGCTGAACTGGCGACCGTCTGGGCCAAGGTCCGGCCGCTCTCCGGCCGGGAGCGGGCCGCCGCCGGCCAGATCGAGGCGGCGGCGACTTATCGCGTGGTCATCCGCCGCCGTACCGACGTCACGGCCGACTGTCGGATCCTCTGGCAGGGCATGGCCATGAACATCCGCTTCGTGCCGGCCAGCGGATCGCGCGCGATGTGGACCGTCATCGACTGCGACGCCGGCGTTCCCGTCTGACCGGAGACCATCCATGGCCCGTCAACGCAGCCGCGTCAAAGGCGCGGCGAAGCTTCAGCGCGTCCTGCGCCAGCTGCCGGACGAGGTGACTGGCGAGGTGAAGGAGGCGGTCGCCGAGAGCGCCTTCGCCCTCTTCGCCGACGCCTATCGGGCGATGCCCAAGCCCGGCACCGGGCACCCCTACGCCGACGGCACGCTGATGCGGAAGTTCCAGGTGAAGTTCACCAAGGGCGGCTTGGCCGCGCGCATCGGCTCCTGGGGCAAGGGCCGCGCCGCCCACATCCACCTTGTCGAGTTCGGCGCCGCACCGCACGACATCCCGATGCCCGACGGTGGTGTGATCCATCACCCCGGCGCCCCGGCGCAGCCCTTCCTGTTCCCGGCCTATGAGGCCAACCGCAACGGGGCGATCAAGCGGGTGCGCGTGGCGGTCAATCGCGCGCTGGGGCGGGTGGTCGCCGCTGGGAAGGGATTGGAATGAGCACAGCCGCCGACACTCTGCAGGCGGCCCTCTACGCCCGCCTGACCGCCGCCCTGGCGCCGGTGCCGGTCTTCGATGGCGCGCCGGCCGGCCAGTCCTACCCATACGCCACCATCGGCGACGTCAGTGCCTCGGCCGGCCCGCTGGTCGATGTCGAGACCGAAGAGCATCTGGTCACCGTCCATGTCTGGTCCGACCAAGGCGGCTATACCGAGACCAACACGCTGCTGGCCAGCATCAAGACGGCCCTGCACGACCGCCCGCTGACGGTCGCCGGCTTCGAGCCGGTGCGCCCGGTCTACCGGAGCTCCACCGCCTTCACCCAACCCGACGGCGTCATCCGCCACGGGGTCATCCAGTTCCGGGCGCTGATCGTTCGCCCGTGATCCCGGCGGCGCCCGCCGTCATCCACCAACAATGAGGACTATCATGAGCGTCCAATCCACGATTGGCACGAAGCTGTTCGTCGGCACCAAGGCGGCCAGCCTGACCACCGACACCTATCTGCGCGTCGGCAAGGTGGAGAACTTCGGCGAGTTCGGCGACGAGGCCGAGGTCATCAAGTTCAACGCCACCGACGAGGGCAAGGTCTACAAGGCCAAGGGCATCGTCGATCCCGGCGCGATGCAGCTGTCCATCGCCGACATCGAGGACGATCCCGCCCGCGAGCGCCTGGAAGCGGCGATGATCGACCCCAACGCCTACAACTTCTATCTGGAAAAGAACGACGTCGACCGCGATCCCGATACCGGCCTGCCGCTGGCCGGGCATCACGGCACCCGCTTCTATTTCCGCGCCCTGGTGACCTCCACCCGTCGCGTCCCCGGCGGCGGCAGCGACACCTGGAAGCGCACGCTGAAGCTGGAACTGGTCGAGAGCTACACCCCGGTGCCGAAGGGCAGCAGCTAAGCCCTTCGCCCGCGTGTGAGGGGCCGGTGGCGTGTCAGGGCGCCGCCGGCTTTTTTCTGCCCGCCCTGACGCCCCGTTTCCCCTGACATTCGAGGACTCCCGTCATGAGCTCCGCTCCGAAGTACGCCCGCGGCGTCGTCACCGTCACCGTCAACGGCGCCGACGTCGCCCTGATCTGCAGCCCGCGCGCCGCCGGCATCATCTCCAAGGTCACCAGCGGCCTGCAGAACGCACTGAACAGCCTGATCGCCGTCGACTACGAGACCGTGCTCGGCATCTACTGCGCCGGCAGTGGCAAGGCCCCGGCGGACGCCGAACAGGAGCTGTTCGACCACGGCATCACCCCGATGGCGCGCGTGCTCTACCAGTATGTGCTGATGCTGCTGAACGGTGGCCGCACCGCCGAAGAGCGCGCGGCCGACGAAGCGGCGGCGGCCAAGCGGGGAAACGGGGACGCGGCGGCACCGGTGCCAATGGCCGACGCCGGCGAGCCCGCCGCTTCCTGACCTTCGAGGACTACCTCGATGACTTGGTCGAGCGCGTGCTGGGCGCCAAGGACTGGCCCCCGGATGTCGTGCTCGACACGCCGATTCCGCTGCTCGAGATCGCGCTCAAGGGAACGACGGCCTTCATCATCGCAACCTCTCCCTTCGGCAAGCCGGCCGAAGAGGATGAGGACGAGGGCCCGGCCGATCCGGCTGAAGCCGTCGAAGATTTCGTCTCGTTCCTGTCGCAGCGCTCCAAGGGAAGGCCGCCTCCGTAACGGGCGGCCTTTCGCATTTCCAGGGGCACCCCATGGCTGAAGATCTGGCCGGTCTTTCGATCCCCATCGAGGCGTCCACCGCCCTGCTGCGCGAGCAGATGGAGGCGGCGGCGCAGGTTGTCGGCGGCACCACCGACCGCATCGACCGGTCGTTGTCGAAGGTCGACAAGGCCTTCGACCGCCTGGATCAGGCATCGCGGGCGGTCAAGCGCGCTGTCGGCACCGTCCAGAAGGATCTGGAGACCGCTGCGGCCGGTGTCGGCACGGTGGCGGAGCGGATCAACCGCTCGCTGGGCATCGTCGGCCAGGGCACCAACACCCGTTCGCGCGCGGCCGACATCGAGGCGTGGGGCCGGGAACTCGACCGGCTGGAAGCCAAGTTCGACCCGGTCACCACCGCCACCAAGCGGTACGAGGCCGAGCTTGCCGATCTGGAGGATGCCCATCGCGCCGGCATCGTCACCGGTGCCGCCTACGAGCAGCAGCTGCAGCGGATCGCCGACAGCTACGATCCGGTGACGGTTGCCGCCCGCAAGCTGAAGGAGGCGGCGGAGAAGGAGGCCGTCGCTTTCCAGGCGCTGGAAGATCGGCTGGACAGCCATGGTGCTGCCGCGCGTCGGGCGGCGGACGATCAGGCCAAGCTGGACAAGGCCCTGGCCGAGGGCCGGATCTCGAACGACCGCTACACCACCCTGACGCGCGCCCTGCGCGACACCGGGACGGCGGGAGAGACGGCGGCCAAGGGCACCAAGCTCGCCTCGCACGAGCTGACCAACCTGACCTATCAGCTGCAGGACGCCGCGGTCACTCTTGCCGGTGGCATGAACCCGCTGATGGTGCTGATGCAGCAGGGGCCGCAGGCAACGTCTGCCGTCGGTGGCGTCGGCCGCGCCATGTCGCTGCTGGCGTCTCCGGCCGGGCTGGCCACGCTGGGCATCGGCGCCGTCGCCGGCGCTTTCGCGCTGGTGGTCGCAGCCGGAGAGTCCTATCAGCGCAAGCTGGCGGAGGTCTCCACCGCCAACCGGATGATGGGCGGGCAGGTGGGAGCGACGGCCGACCAGCTCGAGCAGCTGGCAATCCGCGCCGCCGATGCCGCCTCGATCTCCGTCTCCGCCGCCCGCGATCAGGAAGCCGCCTACATCCGCGCCGGCAAGATCGGCACGGAGTCGATGGAAAAGCTGATCACGCTGTCGCGCGATTATGCCGCCGGCACCAAGCAGAGCGCGGAAGAGGCGGCGGCCGACCTTGCTGGCATGTTCAAGGACCCGGTGACGGCGGCGGAGAAGCTGCAGGCGTCCTACGGTATCCTGACCGCCAAGGAAATGGAGCATGTCCGCCAGTTGAAGGCGACCGGCCGGGAGGAAGAAGCCCGAGTTCTGGTCGCCGACAAGCTGGCGGTGCGGGTGCGCGGGCTGGCCGACACCACCACCACCTTCGCCCAGGCCTGGGAGCGGGTAGGGCGTGCGGTGTCGAACGCCTTCAACGCCGTTGGCGAGGCCGTGGCGCCGGAGACCAACGCCCAGGCGATCCGCCGTCTCGAGGCGGAGCGGCAACGGCTGATCGACGCCCGCAAGCTGGACCGCGCCCGCGTCGATGCCGAGACCGGCGGCGCCGCGTCGGCCGATGCTGTGCCCGTCGACAGCCGCTTCAGCGCGCCCGGTACCGGGGCCGCCGGCAACCAGCGCATGATCGAGATCGAGGCGGAACTCGTCCGCCGCCGCGCGACAGAAGCCCGCACCCGCGAACAGGCGGCGATCCGCAAAAACAACCAAGACCGTGACCGTTTCGGGGTGGAGGCGGCGGAGATCACCCGCGCCGCCCGGCCGCTTGGCGACCAGATCGATCAGGTGACGGAGAAGGTCACCAAGCTCCGCCGCGCCTTCGGGCCCGACATGGCCGGGGCGTCAGACGAGACTAAGCGGGCGCTGAGCGGCTTCGAGAACCAGCTTGCCGACCTGCAGGAAGCCAGCAAGCGGGGCGTCGACCTCGAGGCCTACAAGCGCCAGAAGCTGGCCGACGTCGACAAGCAGGCCGCCGGCATGGTCGGGCCGAGCCGGGAACGGTATCTGGCCGAGCAGCGTACCGCTATCGACCTGATCGGCACCGCCACCTCTGCGACAGAGCGTAAGGCCCAGGTCGACCAAGCCGGCGCCGCCGCCATCAACAGCCAGACCCAGGCCGTCGCCCAGCAGAACGCCCAGACCGCGACGGCGATCAAGGGGCAGGTCGCGGCAGCCGATGCCTATCAGCAGTCGCTGGCGGCTGGGATTGAGGCGGACGCCCGCCGGCAGGCGCAGAGCGAGGCGGTGACGTCGGCGATCGACGTGGAGGCGCGCACCCGACAGATCGTCGCGGAGAAGGCAGCCGATCAGGCGGTGTCGCTGGCCCAGACCACCCGGCAGCTTGATCTGGAAACCGAAGCCCAGCGTCAGGTGGTCAACGCCACCGATGACGGCATCGCCGCCCGGATAGAGGCCGAACGCAAGGCGCAGGTGGCCAAGACGACGTCGGAGGCTCTGGCGGCGGCGCAGGCGGCGGAGGCCACCGGCAACAGCGAACTGGCCAAGAAGCTGCGCGAGTTGGCGGCCGGCTATGACAATGCGTCCAAGGCGGCGTCGGAACTGTCCAAGCTGGACGCGCTGAAGCAGTACAATCAGCAGCAGCGCGACGGGTTGGAGCTGGCGCGCAAGGAAGCGTCTCTGGTCGGCAAGTCGGCCGACGACCGCTCCCGGGCGCGCGCCGCCTATCAGGCCGAACTGCAAATCCGTCAGAACGGGATCGACGTCACCAAGCAGCTATCGGCCGAGCAGCTGCAGGAGGTGGAGCGCACCCGCCAACTGGCGGCCGAGACGGTGGAGTGGCAGATCGCCACCCAGCACGCCGAATCTGCGTGGCAGGGCGTGGGGGACGCCATCGATGACGCGGTGGTGCGGCCGCTCGAGAGCGCCATCGACGCCATCGTCAAGGGTCAGGGCGAGACGGTCAAATGGGGCAACCTGTGGCGGGCCGCCCTGACCTCGCTGGCGGTCGATTTCGGCAAAATGGCGCTGCTGAACCCAGCAAAGAACATGCTGGGGCTGGGCTCCAACTCTCCATCGCTTTGGGACCTGCAGATCTCCGGCGTCAGCGGGCAGGCGGGGCAGGCCAGCGGAGCGGCCGGCACGCTGAACAATGCCTCCACCCTGATCAGCGCCGGACGGGCCGGATGGTCGCTGCTCAACGGCGGCGCCGGGCTGGCGGCGACCCAATACGCCGGCTCCTTCGCCACCAGCAGCCTGGGCGAAGCACTTGGGCTGTCGACGTCGGCGGCCGGGGTGATCCCGGAGGCCGCCGCCACCGACATGATGCTGACCAGCACCGGCAACGCCGTGGTTGGCGCCGCTGGCACCATCGGCGCGGCGATGCCTTATGGCGTCATCGGTGGAATCGGCGGCAGCTACATCGCCAACAATTACCTGGGAGGGTCGAAGGTCGGTGGCGCCCTCACCGGCGCAGCGCTGGGCGCCGGTTCGGCCGGACTGGGCGCATCCATCTGGGGCCTGGGAGCCGTTGGCGGGCCGTGGGGCATCGCCGCCGCCGCTGTCATTTCCGCCATCATGGCGGCGATCGGCACGCAGAAGCCGAGCGTCGGCCCGAACATGTCAGGCAACGTCACCCTTAACGGCAAGGGCGGCTTCCGGAGCGACACGGCCCTGGCGGACAACGGGGCCGACGCCGGTCAGATGCAGTCGGTCACCAACGCCGTCGCTGGCGCCATGAATACGCTGGTGACCGCGATCGGCGGCAAGGTCACCGGCGGCGATGGTCTGAACACCGGCCTGCTGCAGTATTTCGCCAAGGACGACAAGTGGTATGTGACCCCGCAGGTGGGGGACAAGGCCGGACAGAAGGCCGAGTTTGCCTCGCAGGACGAGGCGCTCGCCTACTACATGCGCGAGAGCCTGAAGGGGCTGATCGGCACCGGCCAGCTGACCGGCGCCAATGACGATGTGAAGAAGGCGCTGGAGACGTCCAAGGCGACCAAGGCCGAGGACCTCGCCACCGATCTGAGCTTCGCCGCCGGCTTCCGCCAACAGTTCGACGCCATGAACGCGGCGCTCGATCCGGTCAACAACCAGATCAAGACGTTCACCGAAGCGGCCAAGGCGATCGGTGAACAGGTCAAAACCAACATCACCGACTGGCGCGACAAGGCCAGCGAGCTGGGGCTGGCCACCGAAGGCGATCTGACCGCCGCCGCCCGCAAGGGCATCACCGCCATGATGGGGCTGGGCCCGGCGGTGGAGCCGCTGCGCGGCGTCGCCGCCGTGACCAAGCAGGCGGAGATCGAGTTCGAGCAGTTCCGGCCGGCGCTGCTGTCGTTGGGCTACACCGCGGCGGAGGTGGCCGACCTCGCCACCCAATACACCGCCAAACTGGTGAAGGCGCGGGCCGACGCGGTGGCGCTGACCCAGCGGCAGGGTGCCGCGTCCATCGAAGCGCTGGTCGACCCACTGGCGAAGACCAGCGCACTGGATCGCCTGACCGGTCTGGGGCTGGATCGCAACAACAGCGTCATCACCGGCTTGGCGCAGGCGATCGACGCGGTGGAGGCATCGGCGCGCCGGGGCACGCTGACCATCGGCGAAGAGCGCCATGCGCGCGAGCTGCTCGACCAGCAGCTGGACGCCGGCTATCTGACCGCCGACCAGTACACCACGGCCATCGGCTACCTGACGCAGGCTTGGGCGGACAGCGCGCAGGTGGCGCAGGCGCTCGCCTCCTACCAGTCCGATCTGGCGAGCCGGATGCAGACGGTGCTGGGCAACAGCCGTGGCGCCGGGCTGCTGACCCTGGACGCCCAGCAGGCTCGGCAGCTGGCCGATGCCCGTGCCGCCGGGTATGACGTCGGCCAGCTGATCCAGGTACAGGCGGCGGAGCGCGCCACCAGGGCCTATGAGCTGGCCAACGCCGATCTTCTGGCCGCCTATGATCAGCAGATCAGCGCCCAGCAGGATCTGATCACCGGGCTGCAGGAGGGTGCCGTCGCTGCCGCCAAGGTGGCGGACCAGTTCATCAAGGCGCGCAACAGCCTCGCCATCTCCGACGATGCGCCGATCAGTCCCGGTGAGAAGCTGGCGGAAGCGGCCCGGCAGTGGAACGAGGCCCTGGCCACCGTGCGATCGGACACTGCGTCCGAGAGCGCGAAAACCGATGCCCGGGCAGTGCTGACCCAACTGGGTCCCACCCTGGTCAGCATAGAGAAGGCCAACTCCGCCGGCACCGCGCGCACTTGGTACGACGCGGTGATGCAGGTGTTCGGCGAACTGGGCGACAAGACGGCCTTGGGCGTCGACACGGCGGATCAGCAGCTCGAGGCGGCGCAGGACACGCTGAAGGAGCTGCAGCAGGGGCGCAAGGACGCCGCCAACGCCGCCCAGAAGCAGTATGGCGCGATTACCGACCTCAAGAGCGTGGCCGAGCAGAGCAAGGCCGAGATGCTGGCGGCCCTGGCGCCGCTGCAGCGGCTCAGCGGCTCGGCCGTCACCGCCCCGCACTATTCGGCGCCGGCGCAGGTGCAAGCGGCCTGGGACGGTCTGTCCGGGGCGCAGCAGCTGGGCATCGCCCGCGCCATGGGCTGGGGCGGGCAGCTGGACGAGGCCTTCAATGTCTGGCTGGCGATGGACAGCGGCAGGGCAACGGCCTTCGGCGCCAACGTCACCAGCATCGCCGGCGGCGCGCGATATGCCGCTCCGGAAGATGTCGGCCGGGCCTGGGAGGCGCTGACCCAGGCGCAGCAGCTCGCCGCCGTCCGCGCCGCCGGCTACGACGGCGGAATCGACGGCGGGCTGAACGCCTGGGTGCAACTCGGGCATCACGCCGCCTTCGAGGCGGCGGTGCGGGCACAGGCGCACAGCGCGCAGGTGCCCGGCTTCGCCACTGGCGGCATGCATGTCGGCGGGCTGCGGATCGTCGGCGAGCGCGGCCCTGAGCTCGAAGCGACCGGACCCGCCCGCATCTGGACCGCCGATCAGATCGCCACCGCGGTGTCGGCCGCGCGTGGCGAGCTCGGTCCCACCGTCGTCGGCTTCCTGCCGGCGGCGTTGGGCGGCGGCGGTGGCATCGCCACGCTGGTGAAGGCGGTGGAGGCGGTGGGCGGTCGGATCGACCGCCTGTCCGGCCAGATCGAAACCTTCGCCCGGGCCGGCGCCCAGCAGGCGGCCGACATTGGCACCGACATGGTCCGCGCCCTCGATCGCATCCAAGACGAGCTGCAGGACCTTCCCGTCCGGATCGCAGGAGCAAGCTGAGATGAAACTCCGCCTCTACGAGCTGTCGACCCACCATTGGGCCGACGGGCACACGCACGTCTGGTACCTGTGCGCCGGATCCAAGGGCTACCAGTCCTGGGCCAGCGACACGCCGGCATCGGTGACGTGGCTGCCGCTGGTCGGGCAGTGGGCATCGGTGCTGGTGCAGGCGGCCGGCGGCGAGGCCGGCAGCGCTCCCAAGCGGGACGACCTGTCGCTGATCAACGTGCGATCGGCCGACACCCTGCCGCGCTACGCCAATGTCTGGGACGCCACTGCCGGTCTGTGGCTGCGGGTGCCGCTGGGCGTGCGACCGCTCAACCCGCTGCTGACCAACTATGCTATCCGGACTATCACCGAAAAGGAGGTGGACGAGGCCGCTCCTTACGCGAGCGCCGTGACGGTGTGGACCGCGCGGGCCGGGCTGCCGGCGCCAGATGGGCGCACCGGTATCAAGGTCCCGCTCTACGACCGGCAGGCCGACTTCGACGATCCGGTTCAGGTCGACCGCTACCAGGGCACCGGCGGGCTCGAAGGGCCGGCGGAGCTGAAGGACGTGCTGAAGGAGGCGCCGATCGGTCACTGTCCGCTGGCGGCGCCGACCTATCTCGGCATCATCGACGGCCTGCATGTCTGGTCCGCCGGTGGCGGCCGGGCGATCCAGGCGGTGCCGCGCGCTTGGTCGCTGGCCGTGCCGGTCGTCCCGACCACCGGCACTCCGTCGGCTGGCCAGTTCCGCGTCGATCTGACCACCGGCCTGATCCGCACTGCGGTGAAATACGACGACTTCCGGGTGGAGGTTCAGGGCCGGCTCTTCGGAGGGGTGTGGAAGCACCTGATCGGCGAGACGGTGGCGGCGCTCGCGCTCGAGGCCGGGCTGGTCAGCACGGTGGACACCGCCGGCATGGACAGCACGCCGCGCACCGTCGGCGTCTATCTTCCGGCCGGCGACGGCCGCAGCCACAGGGACGTCTACGACAAGCTGGTGGGATCGGTGGCGCGGGGCCGCTGGTACATCGGCCTGTCCGACCAGTTGGTGGTGACCCGGCTGCCGCGCGGTGCCGGCGCCGCCTCGTCCCGCTCCTACAGCACATCCGACGGCTCCACCCCCGGGGCTAAGCCGCTGACCCGCTCCAACACGCCGCCGGCCAAGCAGGTGGTGTTGCGCTATGCCGAGAACCCCAACCCGGTGTCGCAGACCGCCTACGACGCCACCGACGCCGCGGATGTCGCGGTGTGGACCAAGCAGTGGCGGGAGGTTGCAGGTGAGACCGACGCGGCCATCGTCGCGGCTTACGGCAAGGGCGCCAAGGTGGCGACGGTGGAGACCGCCCTGACGGTGGCGGCCGAAGCGGCGGCCGAACTGCCGGCCTGGGAGGCGGAGAAGCAGGACCCTCCGCAGCCCTACGAGGTGAAGGTCCGCGACGGCGCGCCCGGGCTGTGGATCGGCGACGGCTTCACCGTCACCGACGACATCGCCGGGTTCGAGGCCGGCGCCACGCTGGTCTGCTACGGCCGGACCAACCGCGACCGGGGCGGCGGCGCCACCCTTTATGGGGAGCGCTGATCATGGCGGGCTTCTTCGCCGACACCAACGAGGTGTCCAACGAGCTGGTGAACCCATGCGAGGTGACCAGCACCACCGCGTTCGCCACCACTGCGCCGCTCACCTCGATCCTGACCACGCCGCTCGAGGATCGGGCGGTAACCGACCGACTTGGCACCGCCGACGAGCCGTTGGTGATCGAGATGGAATGGACCTACCCGGTGGACGTCGCCTATGCCGGCCTGTTCCACGCCAACCTCTGGCAGGAATCCTTCTTCCGCATGGAAGCCTTCTGGGATGCCGGCCGGACGCAGAAGGTGGCCGACACACGGCTGCCCAACGGCCGCGACCGGAGGGTGATTCCGGGGCTCTATGATCCCAAGACGCTGCAGCCCGGCTACAGCAGCTGGCTGCGCGGCGGCCTGCCAAACGAGGACTTCCGCCGCTACACCACCAACATCCATGCCAACGTCGGCCTGTGCCGCGCCCGGGTGATCCGGTGGAGCCTGTGGGGCGGCGCCTACAAGCCCGACGGCACCGACGACACTGTCTACCGGCTGGGTCTGGGCTGGGCCGGCAATGGTCTGTCCATCACCCGCCACGCCCCGGGATCGAGCGACGGGGTGAAGCCCAACACCGAGCTGATCGAGCAGCCGGGCGGCTATGTCTGGGCCGAACCCGGCCTGCGCAAGCGCACCGCGGTGATCGATCTGGCGGCGATCCAGCCGACGCTGCGCGACAAGCTGTTCGCCGCCGCCCATCGCGCTGGCAACGAAAAGCCCATCGTCTGGCTGCCGAAGCTTGCCAGCCCGGAAGCCTGCTTCTGGTACGGCGGCCTGTTCCGCCTGATCGGCGATTACCAGCACAAGTACCTGCCGCCGATCTGGGCATCCACAACCCTTAACCTGCTGGAGTGGCGGGAATGAGCCTGCTTTCCGATGCGCTGGACCGGCTGAAGAAATACAATCTCGGCCCGTTCAGCCTCTCGTCCAACCCCTTCGGCCTGACCGGCGCCGGCGGGCCTGACACCAACCTTGAGCCAATGCTGGGCGATGTCGCCACGGTGGGGCAGGCATCGGCGGACAATGCGATCGCTGCGGAAGGAAGCGCTGCTGCCGCTGCTGACAGCGAGGATGCCGCCGCCGGCAGCGCACAAAGCGCCCAGCAGGACGCCCAGGCAACCGCTGCCGATCGGCAGGCTACTGGGCTGGATCGGCAGGCGACCGCCGCCGACCGGCAGGCTGTGGCGCAGGATAGGACGGCGGTGGAGGGTAGTGCGTCGGCTGCCTCCACCAGCGCCACCCTGTCCGGCCAGTATGCCGCAGCGGCCGGCGGCGCCGTCCCATCGGTGCGCCTCGCCTGGGACACCGGCACCGCCGACGCCGATCCGGGCAATGGCAAGGTGCGGCTGAACAGCGCCACGGTCACCGCGGCAACGGCGCTCTATGTGGACAACCTGGACGCTGCCGGCGCCAGCATCACCACCGTGCTGGACCGCTGGACTGCCAGCACCAATACGACCAAGGGCACGCTGCGGATCGCCCACCGCACCGACGCCACCAAATGGCTGGAGTTCCAGGTCACCGGCACCGTGGTCGATGGTACCGGCTATCGCAAGATCACGGTGACCGGTGGCACCGGGCCGGGGGGCTTCGGCGCCGACGATCCGGTCGCGGTGGGGTTCGTCCGAGCCGGTGATGTCGGGGCACAGGGACCGGCCGGGCCCGCTGGGGCTACCGGTCCAACTGGCGCGACTGGCGACACCGGAGCTGTCGGTCCCGTCGGCCCGATTACGACCTACTGGTGCGGCACTGCTGGCGGTACGGCCAACGCGCTGACCGCGATCACCAGCTCCGGTCTGTCCAGCCTGACGCGCGGGCAAGTCGTCGGCCTGAAGATCGGCGCCGCGGCTAACTCCGGCGCGGCCACGCTGAATGTGGATGGCATCGGGGGCAAGGCCATCCAAAAGAATGGGGCCGCGCTGGTCGGCGGCGAGTTGGTCGCGGGCTCGACGCTGTTCCTCCAGTACGACGGCGCCGCGTTCCAACTGGTCGGCGGCTCTGGCAGTGGGCCCGTCAACTTTCCATCGACTGGCCAGAAAACAGGCGCCTACACCGTTACGATTGCCGACGCGGGCAAGCTGATCCCGTGCTCCGGCACATGGACGCTCTCACTGCCGTCCGTCGTGGCTGCCGGCAATGGCGCGGTCATTCCTGTCGCCAATAACGGGACCGGTACGATCACCATCGACCCGGCCGGGACCGAAACCGCCAATGGATCTGGGGCGGTCGCAATCGCGCCGGGAGGCAATGTCATCCTCGTCTCCGATGGTGTGTCCAACTGGACCGTGTTCGGCGCGATATCGTCGATCACGACCCTCGATCCGTCTGCAAAAGGGGCGAGTGTCGTGCTATCGAACGGCAACCTTTCGGCAAAGAACCCGGCCGGTTCCTGGTCCGTCGTGCGGTCGACCGCCTCCGTTCCATCGGGCAAGTTCTATGTGGAAAATCGGCTGGAGGTTACAGACGCAGGCCCGGGATGGGCTATGTTCGGCCTTGCCGCATCAACCGTGTCCATGATCGATGGCAATAACTTGGGCAGCGGCGTCGCCAACTCCTGGTCCCTGTCCGACGCTGGAACTCTGTACAGCAATACCGCGTCAACGTCCGGCTGGTCGCCGGCATGGAGTGCCGCAGGTAAGGTCGTCGGTCTTCACATCGACACTACCAACGTCGCGAGTATCAAGGGATGGTTCTCCGTCGATGGTGTCATGACTGGGGGTGGAGACCCGGCAACAGGAACCAATCCAGCGTTCATAATAACCGGCAGTCCAACCCTGTACCTTGCCATGGCTCTCATCAGCAACATGCAGATGACCTTGAAAGTCGCCAGGAACACTTGGCAATACACGCCGGCTTCCGGTTACAGTTCGTTTCCGTAAAGGTGACGCATGGAAATATTTCAGATCGACCCGCCCTATGACAGTCGCACGCATCGTCGCGCATCCACCCATCAGCCTGACGCTCCGGACCCGGAGAACAACCGGATCATCCGGGTCTGGAATGTGGAGCCGATCCCACTGGGCGAGGTACGGGCAGCTCGCAAGGAAGCCTTGGCTGACATTCGATGGGAACACGAGTGCGGTGGCATCACGATGCCAGACGGCTCTGTCATCGCTACCGACGATAGGTCAAAGACCTTGCTCAATGGGAAGTACCGGACGGCCGAGAAGTATCCGGATCGCTTTCACCGGTGGAAGGGGACAGACGGAACAGAGATCGCTTTGACCAGTGCGCAGGTGATCGCAATCGGTGATGCCGTTTCTGACCACGTCCAGGCTTGCTTCGACCGCGAGTTGGATCTTATCGCTGCCATTGATGCGGCGGACACCGCCGAAGCGGTGCTGGCTGTGGACATCGCCGCCGACTGGCCCTGATCGCGCGACAACATTCCAACTGCCGTGGCGGTCGCGAGTAGGGGGGTAGGGCCATTCCTGAGTTTCCTGGCTTTGCACCGCAGAAGCGCGTGTGTTCTTCTGGGTGCCACTGCCTACGCTATCCACTAAGCACGCCGGAAGGAATTGGCATCTGAACGGCAGTGCTGACAGGTGCATGGCATATATCTGCCTTGTGCTGCCGTACGGATCCGGCTTAGGTGGGCGAGATAACTGGCTAAATCTGGACGCGCGCTAAAAGTATACTTGGCATACATCCTGGAATGCTATTTCTGCAGGTATTCCAGGATGTATGAATTCAATCGAACTACTAGACTTCCAGCGTGTACATGCCCTCGTACTGCGAGAATTTATCCTTTACAAATTCTATAGACTCCGCCGGGCTCATACCAATGAGGGCATCCATACCTTCATTCCAGTAAAACTTCTTTTTCCTATCCTCGCGGTTAACGTAACCTTTCAGATAGGCTTCTTCTGCACTCATGGAAGTGAAATTCACTAGTCTTTTATCAATTAGAAACAAGTTGTTGTATTCAAGCAAATATATCCCGTAGCCGGTTTTTTCTGCCAGCTCTGATACTTTGGAGATACTGCAGCCAAAGAAGTGGTTAACTTGCCACCAATAGTCTGGTCGATACAAAACCGAGAATTTCAAGGGCGGCGGCAGGCTTTCATTAATCTCCATGCAAATAACCGATGGCCGATATTCTTCCAAAAGTCTCTCTAGAACGAACCAGTCGTAGCCATCAATATCAAGGCTGAGAAAACCAAATCTCTTAGGAGCATTGAACGCTGACAAAATGTTCAAGATATTCTCTGGCGTCGCCAAACCTCTAAATAGGCTTGCTCCCTCGAAAGATCTGTAATAATTAGCGAGGCACGCGAACTTATCGGCATTCGCTTCTACAGAAATTCCTGACCACCCACTTGCAACCAGGGCAAATGTGTTGCTCATCTGGATGCCGTTGCTTGCCCCAATATCCACATAGTATCGCTCGCTTCCTGAAATTCCCATCTGAGAGACAATATGCTCTATTATCTTGTCTTCATTCTGGAATGACTGACCTTGCTCAACATCGGGGTACAGGGTGCCGGTACGACTCTTCCCGTCACCATCTTTGAAAGCAAGTTTCTGAAACATCGAAGACCCCATCTAGGCGGCAGCGCCGGGACGATGACAAGCGCATTGCGTACATTGGGCGCAACCAAGAGTCCACAGCATTTAAGCTGTAAGCCGTGCCTTCGACATGCCTCACCCCTCTCCGGCGCCCGCGTGGCGCCTTTTCCATGCCCGGAGTTTGAACCATGGTGACACTCAACACCGAAGCCATCATCGACACCATCCTCCGTCGGGAGGGCTGGCCCCGCTACACCGACCGGCCGAGCGACCGCGGCGGCCCGACGAAGGGCGGCATCACACTGGCGACGCTGGCCAGCTGGCGGAAGCGCCCGGTCACGGCGGCCGATGTCGCCGCCCTGGATGAAGCCGAGGTGCGGGCGATCTACCGCGCCCGCTACATCGAGGAGCCGGGCTTCGCCGGCATCACCGACGACGCTCTCCGCGCCCTGGTGATCGACTCGGGCGTCAACCATGGCCCGACGCGCGCCGGGACGTGGCTTCAGGATGCGGTCAATGATCTGGTCGGCCGGCCGGTGCTGAAAGTCGACGGCGCCGTCGGCCCGAAGACACTGGCCGCGGTCAACGGTGGCGATGCGGCCGGGCTGCGGCGCTCGATCTTTGTGGCCCGAATGTGCTTCTACGGCGACCTAATCTCGGGCGACGCTCGGAAGCGTGGCCGCACCGACGATCAGGCGCTCAACGCCGCCGGCTGGTTCAACCGGCTGGCCGAGTTCATGGAGGCGTAACTCTCATTGCCTCAGCATCACTCGACGAACGTGCCAGCCTTGCTGGTTGAGCTTCCACCGCCCAATCTGCTCAGCCTGTTCTATCAGTCCGCGATCGCGACATTCGTACATCGCCGGCAGAGATACTGCGCAGGAAAGCGTGCCGGTCACGCTATTGGCCGTCACAATCCACAGAACCGCATTCTGTGAGAGCTGGCTCTGGACTTCTTCCGGGGAATTGTACTGCAGCTCCTGCATGTTCAGCCTCGAGACTATGAGCACGCTTAATACGATACCTTGATCACATCTGTAACACATACCCGTCCCGCCCGCGCCATCTCGGCTGCGGGCTTTTTCATTCCTGAAAGGAGGCATCCATGGCCGTCGCCATTCCGCTTATCACCGCTCTGACACCGCTGCTGGCCGATCTGCTGGACAAGATCCCGGACCCGGACGCCAAAGCGAAGGCCGCCGCGTCGGCCAACGCCCAGCTGGTGGCCATGCTCCAGTCCGGCGACTCGTCGCAACTCGCCGTCAACGCTGCGGAGGCCGCCAACCCGAACCTGTTCGTCTCCGGGTGGCGGCCCGCTGCCGGATGGGTCTGTGTGGGCGGCCTGCTGGTCCAGACGGTTGGCTACCCGTTGATGGGCTGGGCGCTGTCGATCTGGTCGCCCGGCACTCCGATGCCGGTCATCGACACTGACACGCTAATGGGGCTGCTGGTGCCGCTGCTGGGTCTGGGTGCTTACCGGAGCTATGAGAAGGTGAAGGGTGTGGCGCGATGATGCTGCGCTTAACCGGCAAGGGCCGCCCTGAAGGACGGCCCTTGCCATATCTATTCGACAACCGCCGTTGAAGTGGCCTCACGCCACTTCGACGGATTCAATCTGCTCGGCGCGTTTATTCACATTGGTGCGGATCTGCTCCAGCGCAGCCAGCGGAATGTCGATCTTCACGCAGGGCTCCTGGACGCGCGGATCGTCCCCCGGATACAGCGCCTCGTACTCGGCGGCGTTGTCGTAAGCCTGACGGTTGTCCGCTTCGAGATAAGTCTCGACCGGCAGTCCCTCGGCGTACATGCCGTCATGGCTGTCGAGTTCGATGTGGAAATACTCGATTTCCTCCATCGCATCGACTTGCCGAATGGACGAGCCGTTGATCAGCAGGCGAGCCGAAACACCGTACTCGCCAATCAGCAGCGCGTGACCGGGGGAGATGTAGAGGTCGCGGGAGGGCAGGCCTTGGGCGATGGCGTCGCGGGCGATCCGCACTGGCAGATGAACCTTGCGCAGATGTTCGGTGTCGAACGACGAGCCAGCCAGTAGCCGCTGCCCAATCCAACGGATGGGGCGGAACTCACCAGTGACGGACGACTTGATCATGTCGCCGATCTTCAGGCTCTCGACAGGCACGTCGCCAAACATGGACCGGACGTACGTGCCGCGGAGGATGCAGGTAGGCGTCGGAAGTGGGGTCATGGTGTTGGGAGCCCTGATCTATATTAGAAGTACCCACATACAGCGAAGTTGAACCTTGTCAGGTTCCCAAACTGTAGGGCGCGCTGCCTATAGGGTAGCCCTTTTGGCTGATGGGGGAACCCTGCAAATGCAGCGAAATGTGATGACTTGCGACTTTTAATTTCGGGCAACAACTGTGCTGCGATGGAGCAAGTGTGTGCGTTTATGCATCCGTTGCTGAAGCCTTAAATCCAGCTGAGGGCTGCCACCGGATCAAGTGCCGCCCCTGATGCGCTCTGGGCAGGGATAAATGCGTCCGCTGTAGGCGGCCGGGACTCAGAGCCGGCCGGGGCGCGAGCACATAGGGGCGGTATCGCTACTGCAGCGACGGGGCGATCCGGTCGCCCCGCCGGCAGCGTGGCGCGCAGAGAACACGGAAAGAACAAACTGCCCAGCAAAAGACTTCGATGTTCTCATCCCGCTGCAAAATGTTCCGCAAAACAGCATGCTAACCGTTTGAAAACACAGGTTTTGCGGCCCGCCACTGGTACCACAAGACGGCGGTCGGCCACGCGGCGGGCGCCGACGTGAAGACCGACATCACCTGGCACGGCGACCGCGCGGCCCACTTCGTCAACAACATGATGAGCCAGGGCGCCGCGCTGATCGACACCACCGGCGTGGTGACCCTGCGCTGCCTGGAGAGCTGATCCGGGGACGGTGATCCTCCCCTTCTCCCGCATCCCCCCAATAGATTCCGGAGACTTCGATCCATGGCCTATGCGTCCAAGGATTTGAGCGTGCTCGCCTATGCCAACGGCTTCACGCTCTGGCACTACACCACGGCCGATGCGGCGACCGATGTCGACACCGCCGGCTATTTCAACGGCGCGGCCGACCTGCTGCGGGTGGGCGACATGCTGCTGGCCAACTGCGCGGTCGGCGGCGCCACGCCGGCAACCGGTGTGCTGGTGGTGGCGGCCAGCGCCAACGGGGCGGTGGATGTCGCCAACCTGACGCCGTTCGGCAGCGCCAACAGCGACTGATCCGCCGATGGGGGAGGGCGCCGCACGTCGACCATAGGGGGCGGCGCCTTTCCGGAACCCTGGAAGGGAGACCAGACCATGGCCCTGACCGCCATCGGCCTGTGCGGCCGGGCGCTGATCAAGCTCGGCGCCACCGCCATCGCGTCCTTCGACGACGGCACAGCGGAGGCGGAGGTCGCCGCCGCCCTCTATGCGCCGACGCGCGACGCGCTGCTGTCGGCCAATGCCTGGAGCTTCGCCAGCGTCCAGGCGACGCTGCCGCGGCTGGCCGAACCGCCGGTCGCCGACTATGCCTGCGCCTTCCAGCTGCCGGCCAATTTCCTGCGGGCGCTGGGGGCAGGCGGCGACGGGCGGGGGCGCGGCCTGTCCTATCGCATCAATGGCCGGACGCTGCTGTGCGATGCCGGCGCCGTCACCCTGTCCTACATCGGCCGCCTGGCGGAGGAGGATTTCCCGCCCTTCTTCGATCAGGTGCTGATCGCCCGGCTCGCCGCCGAGTTCTGCCTGCCGCTGACCGAAAGCTCGACGCGGGCGGAGTTGCTGGCCCAACTGGCCGAAAGCGAGTTCCGCCGCGCCCGCCAGATCGATGCCCAGCAGGACAGCCAGCCCGGCTTCGAGGACTTCACCCTGATCGATGCGAGGGCCTGATGGGACGGCTGCATCAGGTCAAGACCAACTTCACCGCCGGCGAGGTGTCGCGCCGCCTGCTCGGGCGCGGCGATCTCAAGGCCTATGACAACGGCGCGCTGGCGCTGCGCAACCTGTTCATCGACCCGACCGGCGGGGTGACGCGGCGGTCGGGGCTGGCCTTCACCGGGCTGGCCCGCGGCGACGGCCGGTTGGTGGCGTTCGAGCGGAACAGCGAACAGACCTATCTGCTGGTCTTCACCGACGGCTGGATCGACGTGTTCCAGGGTGGGAGCAAGCTGGCGTCGGTTGCCGCACCCTGGACGTTGACGCAACTGGCGCAGATCACCTGGACGCAGAGCGCCGATACGCTGCTGGTCTGCCACCCCGACCTGTCGCCGCGCAAGCTGACGCGCGGCGACGACGGAGTGTGGACGCTGGCGGAGTGGACCTTCGCGGTGGAAGGTGAACTGGTGCGCACGCCCTTCCACCGCTTCGGCGATCCGGCGGTGACGGTGACGCCGTCGGGGACCAGCGGGGCGATCACCGTCACCGCCTCGGCCCCGGTGTTCGACCCGCGCCACGACGGCACCCGCATCCGCATCAAGGGCAAGCAGTTGCAGGTGACCGGCGTGGTGTCGGCCACGCAGGTCAACGCCACGGTGAAGGAGGTGTTGGCCGACACCCAGCCGACGACGCAGTGGGAGGAACAGGCCTTCTCGGGCTTGCGCGGCTGGCCGGTGTCGGCGGCCTTCCATCAGGACCGGCTGGTCATCGGCGGGTCGCGCGACCTGCCCAACCGGCTGTGGCTGTCGCGTTCCGCCCAGATCTGGAACTTCGATTTGGGCGAGGGGCTGGACGATCAGGCCATCGAGTTCGGCATCCTGTCGGATCAGGTCAACGCGGTGCGCGCCGTCTTCTCCGGCCGGCATCTGCAGGTCTTCACCTCGGGCGCCGAGTATATGGTGACCGGCGATCCGCTGACCCCGCAGAGCATGCAGGTCAACCGGCAGACGCGCATCGGCTCCCCCATGGACCGCGCCATCCCGCCGCGCGACGTCGAGGGGGCGACCCTGTTCGTGCCGCGCAACCGGCGTGAAATCCGCGAGTTCCTCTACACCGACACCGAAGCGGCCTATCAGGCCAACGATCTGGCGCTGCTGGCCCGCCATCTGGTGGCGAACCCGCGCGACCAGGATTACGACCAGAACCGCCGGCTGCTGTTCGTGGCGATGGAGGACGGCACGCTGGGGGCGCTGACCGCCTACCGGGCGGAGAATGTCACCGCCTGGACCCTGCTGGAGACCGACGGGGCGGTGCGCTCCGTCGCCGCGGTGGGGGACGAGGTCTATGCGCTGGTGGAGCGGCGGGGCGTGTGGACCGTCGAGCGGTTCGATGACGCGCTGAACCTCGACGCCGCGATCACCGGCGAAAGGGGTGAGGCAACCGCCGTCTGGGGCGGGCTGGCGCATCTGGAGGGGCGGACGGTCGCCATCGTCGCCGATGGGGTGATCCGCAACCCGGCCACGGTGCAGGCCGGCAGCGTCACGCTCGACCCGCCGGCGCGCAAGGTGGAGATCGGGCTGCCCTACACCCACCGGGTCGAACCGCTGCCGCCCAACCTGCTGGGGCAGGCGACCGGGGCCGACATCGTCCGGCTGGTCGCCGTCACCTTCCGGCTGGAGGAGACGGCGGCGCTGCGGGTCGATCTGGGACGCGGGTTGCAGGAACTTCCGCTTCACCGGCTGGGGCCGCAACCGGCCGGCGGGGTGCCGCCGCGCGTGTCCGGCGATCGCCGGCTGCGGGCGCTCGGCTGGCGCCATGACACCGACGTGCCGCTGTGGCGCATCGAACAGGATGCGCCGCTGCCCTTCACGCTGCTTTCCGTGACCATGGAACTGAAGGTGAATGACTGATGGGTGGAATCGCTCCCCTCGTGACCACGGCGCTGCCGCTGGCGAACTCCGTCATCGGCACCGTGCGCAACGCCGGCGCCGGCCAGTCCAGTGCCGCCGCGCAACAGGCTGCCGCCCAGCAGGCCGCAGCCGAGCTTGAGTACAAGCGCCAGCAGGACGCGGCGCAGGCCGCCGCCGCCCAGGCGGCGCTTGAGCAGAAATACCGCGAGGAAGCGGCGGCGGCCGAACGCAGCGCCCAGGCCGCCGCCGCCGCCCGCCAGCAGCAGGCCCAGTTGGAGGCCGAGGCGCAGGCCCGACAATGGGCGCATGACGCCGAGTTGCGGCAACGGGAGGAGGAGCTGCAACGTCAGAAGGACGAGGCCGCCGCTGCGGCGGCTGCGGCGGCGCGGGCCAAGGAGATGGACGATTACCGTTCGTCCCAGGAACAGACGCTGGCCCAGCTGCGCGCCAGCCAGGAGGAGGCGGTCCGCGCCAAGGAGACCGACGCGCAGACCCAGCTGGCGCAGCTGACCGCCGCGGCGGACGCTGCCGAACAGCGCCGGCTGACGGCGTTGCGGCAGGCGGTCAGCAAGACCCGCGCCGGTCTGGGCGCGCGGGGGGTGACCGCGCAGGACGGCTCCGGCGAGGCGATCCTGCTGGGGCTGACCAACTCCAGCGAGACCGAGCGCAAGGACGCCCAGGCGACCGACCAGTTGAAGCGCGCCGCCATCCAGCAGAGCCTGGACGAGGCCAAGCGCCGCAACCTGCTGGAGTTGTCGCAACTCGCCGACCGTCAGCGGCTGGAATACATGAGCAAGTTCTTTTGAGCGCGCTTGTGTCCGTTTTCGCGGAGACCCCCGATGACCACGTCGCTTCTCATCCCGCGCGGGACCCCGCGCGTGCAGTATCTCGCCGACGGCATGCAGCGGGTCTTCACCTACCCGTTTCCGATCTTCGCCGATGAGGACCTGCAGGTCTTCCTGGGCGCCGCGCTCCAGAGCACCGGCTATGCCGTCGGCGGGGCCGGTGCCGGCGCCGGCGGGGCGGTGACCTTTGCCGCGGCACCGGCGGAGGGAACAATGGTGCTGCTGCGCCGCCG
This sequence comes from Azospirillum oryzae, assembly GCF_900177515.1. Lineage (GTDB taxonomy): Bacteria > Pseudomonadota > Alphaproteobacteria > Azospirillales > Azospirillaceae > Azospirillum > Azospirillum oryzae_A. Next base: position 2,480,211 of record NZ_FXAK01000007.1, on the reverse strand, counting down.
GCTTCCCATCGAACGGCGCAGCGATTTCGGCGAGAGCGGGCCGCTGCCGGCCTCTGCCCTCAATGGCGAACTTGACCGGCTGACGGCGATGCTCCAGCAGGTGGCGGGCGACCAGGAGCTGATGCTGCGCTATGGCGACAGCGACCTGCCGGCCTCGCCGCTGCTGCCGGAGCGGGACTTGCGCCGGGGCAAGCTGCTGGCCTTCGACAGCGCCGGCAATCCGACGATCCGCCCACCGGTGGACGAGGAGGCGCTGGCGACCTATGTGCCGCCGGGGGCCGGGGCCACTGCCCGGCCGGTGCGCGACAAGCTGGCCGACCTCGCGTCGGTCAAGGATTTCGGCGCGGTGGGCGATGGGCTGGTCGACGACACGCTGGCCCTGCAGACGGCGCTGACCTCCGCCCGCGCGGTGTTCGTGCCACCGGGGACCTACCGCATCGCCAACACGCTGACGCTCGGCCATGGGCGGACGCTGTACGGGGTGGGGCAGGCGTCGGTGATCCGCGGGGCGTCCAACGGCTTCGACCTGATCCATCTGCCGGACGGCTACGCCACCCTGTCGGGCCTGCGGCTGGAACAGGGCAAGGCGGGGGTGCGGCTGTTCGGGCGCGACGGTCCTTGCGTGCAGAACAGCCTGACCGACCTGACGATCTGGGAGCCGGAGGTGGGACTGCTGTTTGATGGCTACATTGACCCGAACCTGCCCTGCTATTGGAACAACATCGCCCGCGTGCTGGTGGCGCGGCCGTCGCGCCATGGGGTGTGGCTGACGCGGACCGGGGCGGGCGACACGCCGAACGCCAACCGCTTCCACGCCGTGCGGGTCTATTCGCTGTCGGCGCCGATGAGCGGCTGCGGGTTCTTCGTCGAGCAGGGGCGCTTCAACAATGCCTTCTTCGACTGCGAGGCCAACCTGTGGCCGGAGGCTGAGGCCTGCTTCCGCGTCGGCGCCGTCACCGACAAGACGCTGATCGTGAATTTCTACGCCGAGTCGCTGGGCGCCCTGCCGAACCTGCAGCTGGATGCCGGGTCGGTGGAGACGGCGGTCGTCAACCTGTTCTCCGCCGCCGCCGGGCCGGCGATCCTCGACCGGTCGGGCGGGCAGTACACGGCGGTCAACGCCGGCTATCCGGAAAAGAACCGGCTTCAGCGCAGCCGCGTCACCGAACTGGTGGTGGAGGCTCTGCGCTATGACACCGAGTATGTCGAGCCGGCCACGGGCGGGGTGGTGGCGCTGGACCTGACCAGCTCCGTCTATCTGGCCAGCGCCTATGGCGGGGCGGTGGAGTTGCGTCTGCCCAAGGCTGTGGACGCCAACGGCCATGCGGTGACGATCAAGCGCACCGATGCCTCGACCAACCCGCTGACGGTGACGGAGACCGGCGGGCCGGGGCCAGACGGGCGGGCGCTGTCGCTGGGCAATCGGTATGATTTCGTGACGCTGGTGTCGAACGGCGCCGGCTGGTGGATCGTCGCCGGCAACAGCCAGCCCGGCAACGCCCACTATCACGACACCCCCGGCCTGTTCGAGCCGGACCTGAACCAGCAGCTCTATCTGGTCAGCGCCTGGAGCGGGGCGGTGGAGGTGCGGCTGCCGGCCCCCTCGGCCCCGCATGCGGTCGGCCGGACGGTCACCGTCAAGAAGTCCGACACCAGCGGCAACCGCGTCACCGTCACCCAGGCCGGCGGCGGCGGGCCGGACAGCGAGGCCATCGCGCTGATCGCCCAGGGCCATGCGGTGACGGCGATGTCCAACGGCGCCGGCTGGCACATCCTGGGGCGGAATCCATGACGGGGAAGGACGACGACAGCTTTGCCGGCTTCGTCCAGGGCTGGAACGCCATGGTGGAGCTGAAGACCCCCGCCCACCATGCGCGGATGGCCGGCTGGCTGGAGGAGCAATTGGCCGGGTCGAACCGGCGCATGCTGCTGATGGCCTTCCGCGGGTCGGGCAAATCGACGCTGGTCGGGCTGTTCGCGGCATGGCTGCTGCTGCGCGACCCCAACCGCCGGCTGCTGGTGCTGGCCGCCGATTTGAAGCTGGCGATGAAGATGGTGCGCAACGTCAAGCGCATCCTGGAACGCCATCCCGATTGCAGCCATCTGAAACCGCCGACCAGGGAGCGCGACCAGTGGGCGGCCGACCGCTTCACCGTGGTGCGGCCGATGGAGCTGCGCGACCCGTCGATGGCGGCGGCCGGCATCGGCGGCAACATCACCGGCAGCCGCGCCGACGTGGTGATCTGCGACGACGTCGAGGTGCCGCGCAACGCCGACACCGCGGTGAAGCGCGCCGCATTGCGCGAGCGTCTGTCGGAACTGGAGTATGTGCTGGTGCCGGGCGGGGCGCAGCTCTATGTCGGCACGCCGCACGCGCAGGACAGCCTCTATGCCGAGGAGACCGACGACGGCAGCCCGCCCTTCCTGGACGGGTTCGAGCGGCTGGTCCTGCCGGTCTACACCGAGGATGAGCAGGGCCGCCGCACCTACACCTGGAAGGAGCGGTTCGGCGAGGCGCATGTCGCCCGCATCCGCAAATCCACCGGCCCCAACAAATTCACCAGCCAGATGCTGCTGCGTCCGGTCAGCATCACCGACGGGGTGCTGAATGTCGACAATCTCGGACGCTATGACGCGGAGTTGGAGTATCGCGAGGCGCTGGGCCGGGCGGTGCTGACGCTGGACGGGGTGAAGCTGGTCTCCGCCACCTGCTGGTGGGACCCGGCCTTCGCCCGGCCGGCGGGGGAGGGGGACGGCAGGTCGAAAGGCGGCGACGGCAGCGTGGTCGCCGCGGTCTTCGCCGGGGAGGACAAGCGCCTCTACCTGCACCGGGTGCAGTATCTGGCCGTCGATCCCAAGGCGCCGGAGACGGAGGCCGACCAGCAATGCCGGCAGGTCTCCCGCTTCCTGGCCGACAACCATCTGCCGGCGATCCACATCGAGGTGAACGGCCTCGGCCGCTTCCTGCCCGGACTGCTGCGCGAACGGCTGCGCGACGACCGGCTGGCGGCCGGCGTGGTCGAACATTTCAGCCACACGCCCAAGGCGCGCCGGATCATGGAGGCCTTCAACGCCCTGCTGGCCGACCGCCGCCTGCTGGCTCATCGGCAGGTCTGGCAAACCCCGCTGATCCGCGAGATGCGCGACTGGCGGCCCGACGGCCGCTATCGCGGCCCCGACGACGGGCTGGACGCGGTGGCCGGCTGCCTGGGTGCCGAACCCTACCGCTTCGACCGCAGCACCGCCCCGGCAGAGCGCCGCGCCGACTGGCGCGGTGCGGGTGCGGTGATGGCGGAGGCGGATTGGGAGCTTTGAGTCGTTTCCTCACCACACGAACGGGAGACCCCGATGCATGATGCCCTGACCGGAGGACTGGATCTCGCCTGGTGGATTACCGCGGTCGAACTGCCGGCGATGGGCGGGCTGTTCTGGCTGATCGCGCGGGTGCGCAAGGATGCGGACAGCGCGCTGGACGATCTGCGCAGCCGGGCCGAGGAGGCCCAGGCGCAGGTGCGCGAGAGCCTTGCCGCCTACAAGCTGGAGGTCGCGAAGACCTATGTCTCCTTCGCGACGCTCAAGGACGTGGAACAGCGCCTGACCGACCATCTGCTGCGGATCGAGACCAAGCTCGATTCGGGCTTCATGCCGTTCGACAGCGGACGGCGCTGACCTTGACCGTCTGGGCCGGCTCAGTCGGCGTGGTGGATCATCGCCTGGTAGATCTTCCAGGCGACCTCGACCGACACGCCGCCGGCCCGCGCGCCGGCTGCCAGCATGGTGGCGCTCGGCTTCAACGGGACCGCGGTCTGACCCGGTTCGCACAGCGCGCCCATGGCGGTGACCGAGGCGCCCAGATCGCTGTCGCAGGGCTGGCTCTTCTTCATCAGGGTCATGGCAATCGCGTTCATGGCGGGTCCTCCGTTGACTTGGAACCGTCACAGCAAAAGCGGTGCCAACCGATGCGCACGGCCTGAAATCAGGGAATCGCGGAGGTTGAGAGGGCGAAGCGGCCGATCCGGCGGAGAAGGGCGCCGCCGAATTTCAAAAATACCCGCAAAATGCCGAATAGTTTCGAGTGTGCTTTGCAAAATGCAACGCGCGAAGCGTGCGGAATTGCATTCGGGGAGTCGATCTTGCGTTGTGCCGGGATGAGCAGAACGGTGGGTTTCCAAGGCGCGGCAAAGCTGCGGCTTCGAGGTCTCTGGCCGGTGGCCGCGCGTTGCGTTAGTGTCCCACCGCCATGACCGACCGCATCATTCATCACATGTGCCGCGCGGACGAGTGGGACGCCGCCCGCCCGGCCGGCCGCTATCCCGGCTCGTCCCAGGATGTCCAGGACGGCTTCATCCATTTCTCGACCGCCGCGCAGGTGGTGGAGAGCGCCGCCAAGCACCGCGCCGGCCAGGACGGCCTGCTGCTGCTGACGGTGGACGCCGACCGGCTGGGCGACGCCCTGCGCTGGGAGCCGTCGCGCGGCGGGCAGCTGTTCCCGCACCTCTACGGGCCGCTGCCGGTGGATGCCGTGCTGCGCGTCGATCCGCTGCCGCTGGGGCCGGACGGGCGCCATGTCTTCCCGGCCGGCTTCCCCTTCACCCTTCAGGACCTCGTTCCGTGATCGACCTCTATCCGCTTGCCGGGCCGCTGCTGTTCCGCTTCGACCCTGAGACCGCGCATGGCCTGACCATCAAGGCGCTGAAGTCGGGATTGGTCCCGCCGGCCCGCGGCAAGGACGAACCGGCGCTGCACACCCGCGTCTGGGGGCTGGACTTCGCCAACCCGGTCGGGCTGGCCGCCGGCTTCGACAAGAATGCCGAGGTGGTCGACGCCATGCTGAATCTCGGCTTCGGCTTCGTCGAGCCCGGCAGCGTCACCCCGCGGCCCCAGCCCGGCAACCCGCGTCCCCGCCTGTTCCGGCTGGTGGAGCAGCGGGCGGTCATCAACCGCATGGGCTTCAACAACGAGGGGCTGGAGGCCTTCGCCCAGCGGCTGGAGCGCCGCCGCGAGAAGGCCAAGCGTGCGCCCGGCATCGTCGGCGCCAACCTGGGCAAGAACAAGGACACGGTTGATGCCGCCGACGATTACGTGATCGGCGTTCGCCGGCTGGCGCCGCTTGCCGATTACCTGGTCGTCAACGTCTCCTCCCCCAACACCCCGGGCTTGCGCGCGCTGCAGGGCCGCGATCCGCTGCGCGCGCTGCTGGAACGGGTGCTGGAGGCGCGGGCATCCTGCGGCCTGAGCCGCAACCCGCCGCTGCTGCTGAAGATCGCCCCCGACCTGACGGTGGAGGACAAGAGCGACATCGCCGCGGTGGCGCTGGAGTCCGGCATCGACGGGCTGATCGTCTCCAACACCACCATCGCCCGGCCCGACAGCATCCCGGCGGCGATGCGCAGCGAGGCCGGCGGCCTGTCCGGTGCGCCGCTGTTCGAGCCCTCGACCTCCGTCCTGCGCGAGATCTACGCGCTGACCGGCGGCAAGCTGCCGATCGTCGGGGTGGGCGGCGTGGCGACCGGCGAGGACGCCTATGCCAAGATCCGGGCCGGCGCGTCGCTGGTGCAGCTCTATTCGGCGATGGTTTATGCCGGGCCGGCGGTGGTCCACCGCATCCGCCGCGAGCTGGCGGAACTGCTGCGCCGCGACGGCTTCCGGTCGGTCGCCGAGGCGGTGGGGGCGGATCACCGCTGAGGGATCACCGCTGAAGGTCCGCAGGACGCGGCGGGCAGGGACGTAGCATTAACGGATCGTCAAGCGGGTGTCCCGACAGTGGGTCCCAGGGTTGGGACGCCCGCGCGGTTCCGTGTCATGCTCCTGCCGAAGGCTGCGCACCCGTGAAGGCCCTGACCGCCGATCTCCGCCCCGGAACCGCCGCCTTATCCGCGGCCGTTCCCTTCACCCTGGTTCCCGCGATGACCCTGCTGACGCACCTCGTCTATGCGCTGGCCTATCTGATCGCCGGGGTTTCGGCCGGTGCGGCGCTGTGGGCGCTGCGGCCGGAGGCCGATCCGCTGGTGGCGTGGCTGGCCGGCGCGCTGGTGGTGCTGGCCGGCGCCCTTGTCCATGACGTGGTGACGCGGCTGGAGTGCGAACGCAAGGCCGCCCGCCGCATCGCCCGCCTGAACGACCGGGTGGAGGAGCTGGCCCATCTGCTGGAGCAGCGGCTCGCCGCCGAATCCGGCGCCCAGCCCGACGGCGGTACGCGCTACGACGCGGTGATGCAGGAGGTGAAGCTTCTGCAGTCGCTGGTCGCCCGCCTGACCGAAAGACGCGCGCCCCGTCCGCCGGCCGCCAGCGCGGAGCGCCGTCCCGCGCCGGCCCCGTCCGCCGCCGCTCCGTCCGCCACTGCGCCTGTGGCGGCGCCGATGGACGACGCCGCGGTGCTGGAGGCGGTGCGCGACGCGCTGAAGGCCGACCGCATCGACGTCTATCTCCAGCCCATCGTCAGCCTGCCCCAGCGCAAGCACCGCTTCTATGAGGTGTTTTCGCGGGTGCGGGCCGCCGACGGGCAGCAGATCATGCCCGACCGCTATCTCGACATCGCCGAGCGCGAGGGGCTGATCGCCACCATCGACAACCTGCTGCTGGTCCGCTGCGTTCAGCTGATCCGCGAGACGGAGCGGCGCCAGCACGCCATCGGCTTCTTCGCCAACATCTCCGCCGCGACACTGGCCGACGCGGAGTTCATGCGCCAGTTCCTGAACATGATGGCGCAGCACCACGCCCTGGTGCCGAAGCTGGTGTTCGAGTTGAGCCAGCAGGATCTGCGCGCCGGCGGGGCGGTGACGATGGGCATCCTGTCGCAGCTGGCGCGGCTGGGCTTCCGCTTCTCCATGGATCAGGTGACGGACCTCGCCATCGACCTGGACCGGCTGCTGCGCCACGAGTTCCGCTGCATCAAGCTGGACCGCGCCCTGGTGCTCGACCCCGCCAACGCCGGGCGCATCCGCGAGCTGCGCCACCGCTGCGCCGCCGAGGGCATCGACCTGATCGTCGAGAAGATCGAGACGGAGAACCAGCTGGTCGAGGTGCTCGACACCGGCTTCGACTTCGGCCAGGGCTACCTGTTCGGCGAACCGCGGCTGAGCCGGAAGCCGGAGTGAGGTGTCGTTAGACCCCCACCTAACCTCCCCCGCCCAGCGGGGAGGGTTGGGGTGGGGGCAAGTGCTTGAGCCGCGCTCCCCTTGATTTCCGCCACCGCGCTTGACATTCCCCCATGCGGCGATGGAAATTTCGCGTTCCCGGCCAAGTCCGGGCACCCGATGCGGGTGAGACCAACACTAGTGAAATGGTGACTTCGGTGACGTCCAACATCGCCATCACGCTGCCCGACGGCAGCGTGCGGGAGTTCGACCGGCCGGTGACGGGGCTTGAGATTGCCCAGTCCATCGGTTCGCGCCTGGCCAAAGATGCGCTTGCCGTCAAGATCGACGGCACGGTGAAGGACCTCACCACCACCGTCACTACCAACGCCAAGATCGAGATCGTCACGCGCAACCACGCCGACGCTCTCGAGGTCATCCGCCACGACGCCGCCCATGTGCTGGCCGACGCGGTGCAGAAGCTCTATCCCGGCACGCAGGTCACGATCGGCCCGTCGATCGCCACCGGCTTCTATTATGACTTCGCGCGCGACGAGCCGTTCACGCCCGAGGATCTGGAGAAGATCGAGGCGAAGATGCGCGAGATCGTCGGGGCCGACATCCCGATCGTGCGCGAGGTGTGGGACCGCGACGAGGCGGTCGCCTACTTCAAGAAGCTCGGCGAGCATTATAAGGCCGAGCTGATCGCCGCGATCCCGCAGGGTGAGCCGGTGTCGATCTACCGCCAGGGCGACTGGCTGGATCTGTGCCGCGGGCCCCACGCCATGACGACCGGCAAGGTCGGGCAGGGCTTCAAGCTGATGAAGGTGGCCGGCGCCTATTGGCGCGGCGACAGCCGCAACCCCATGCTCCAGCGCATCTACGGCACCGCCTGGCGCGACGAGAAGGAGCTGAAGGCCTACCTGCACCAGCTGGAGGAGGCGGAGAAGCGCGACCACCGCAAGCTGGGCAAGGAACTGGATCTGTTCCATGTGCAGGAAGAGGCGGTCGGCTCGGTCTTCTGGCATCCGAAGGGCTGGACGCTCTACCAGACGCTGGAAACCTACATCCGCACCAAGCTGAAGGCCGCCGGCTATGTCGAGGTCAAGACGCCGCAGCTGATCGACAGCTCGCTGTTCAAGGCGTCGGGCCACTGGGACATGTATGGCGACAACATGTTCAAGGTGGAGGCCGACGGCGGCGAGAAGCTGCTGGGCATCAAGCCGATGAACTGCCCCGGCCATGTCCAGATCTTCCGCCATGGCCTGCGCTCCTACCGCGACCTGCCGATCCGCATGGCGGAGTTCGGCGCCTGCCACCGCAACGAGCCGTCGGGCGCGCTGCACGGCATCATGCGCGTCCGCGCCTTCACCCAGGACGACGCCCACATCTTCTGCACCGAGGATCAGGTGCAGAGCGAGGCGGCCGAGTATTTCAAGCTGCAGCTCGGCGTCTACAAGGACCTGGGCTTCGACACGATCTCGGTGAAGCTGGCGCTGCGTCCGGACGTCCGCACCGGCGCCGACGAGCTGTGGGACCGCGCCGAAGGGGCGCTGGCCCAGGCGCTGCGCGACGCCGGGCTGGAGTATGAGGAGCTGCCGGGCGAGGGCGCCTTCTACGGCCCCAAGGTGGAGTTCCACCTGACCGACGCCATCGGCCGGACCTGGCAGTGCGGCACGCTGCAGTACGATCCGAACCTGCCGGAACGACTCGATGCCAGCTACATCGGCGAGGATGGCGCCCGCCATCGGCCGATCATGCTGCACCGGGCGATCCTGGGGTCGATGGAGCGCTTCATCGGCATGCTGATCGAGCATTACGCCGGCAAGTTCCCGCTGTGGCTGTCGCCGGTGCAGGTCACCGTCGCCACCATCACCAGCGAGGCCGACGGCTATGCCGAGGAAGTGGCCAAGCTGTTGAAGCGCAAGGGCCTGCGCGTCGAACTCGACACCCGCAACGAGAAGATCAACCTGAAGGTCCGCGAGCACAGCCTGCAGAAGGTCCCCCTGATGCTGGTTGTCGGAAAGCGGGAAGCGGATGAACGGACGGTCGCGCTCCGCGTGCTGGGCGGCAAGGATCAGGAAATTCTTGCCCTCGACGCGGCGGTGAATAAACTGGTTGAGGAAGCGAGATCGCCTGCCGGCGATGCCGTGACCGATTCGCCGTTTTAACCGACCGCGCGACGCCGCCGGCCCTCCTCTGGATGGCCGGCTTCCGCGTGGTTTCAGACCATGGAGAAGCGTCCATAGCCAGGATTCCGTCCGAAGCCGCCCCGACCCGCGAAGGCCCGCGGGTTAACCGGGAGATCTCGGCTCGTTCCGTTCGTCTCGTCGGTGCCGACGGCGAGATGATCGGGGTGGTGTCGTTGCGCGATGCCCTGCTGGCCGCTGAGGATGCCGGTCTCGACCTGGTCGAGATTGCTCCCCAGGCGGAACCGCCTGTCTGCAAAATCCTCGACTATGGCAAGTTCAAGTACGAGGCGCAGAAGAAGGCGAACGAGGCCCGCAAGAAGCAGAAGATCATCGAGGTCAAGGAGATCAAGCTCCGGCCGAACATCGATGACAACGACTATGACGTGAAGATGCGCTCGGCGCGCCGTTTCCTTGAGGAAGGTGACAAGGTCAAGGTGACCCTGCGCTTCCGCGGCCGTGAAATGGCGCACCAGGATCTGGGTATGAATGTGCTGGTCCGCGTCCGCGACGAGCTGGAGGCGCTGGCGAAGGTCGAGCAGATGCCGAAGCTCGAAGGCCGCCAGATGGTCATGGTGCTGGCTCCGCGCTGACGCGGGGCGAGGTTGCGGAAAAGGCCCGTCCGGGATGCCGGACGGGCCTTTTTCATTTGTTGCGATGGGGCGGCGCCTCAGCGCAGCGGCCGGTCGTCGACGATCACGACATAGCAGGTGTGGCGGGTGAATTTGGCGCAGTTGTCGAGGGCGGCGCGGCGGGCGGCGTCCTCGCTGGGCATGCCGGCCTTCCAGCCGAAGGCGCCGTCCTGCGACACCGCGAATGCCTTGCGCCCGGCAGCCTCGACATAGGCGCCGAACTTGTCGCGGCCGGAGGCCGACAGTTCCTGCGGCGGCTCCAGCCTGACGCGGGTGCCGCGCGGCGCCTCCGCCGGGGCGGCGACTTCGGCGGTGTTGGCGGCGGAGGCGGCACCGGCCGGGCGGTCGTTGAGATAGGCGATGCGGCAGCCCTTCTGGGTGTGCGACGCGCAATTCTCCAGCGCGCCGTTCTGCGCCTCATCCAGGCTGCGCATGCCGGACTTCCAGCCATAGGCGCCGTCGGGGGACACGGCGAAGGCCTTGTTGCCGCCGGCCTCGACATAGGCGGGGAACTTGGCGCGGTTGGCGGCGGACAGCTCCGGTGGCGGGGGAAGCGCCGGCAGCGTCAGCGCCATCGGCATGTCGCGCAGCACCAGCCCGTTCTTCGCCAGGAACCGGTCGACCATCGGCGTCCATTGCGGGATGGCGGCGCTGAAGAAGCCGTGCCCGTCCTTGCCGTTGGGCGGGGCGGCGATGAACTCCGCCCGCCCGCCCTCGTGGGTGAAGGCCTCCCACAGGCGGCGGGCGAGGTCGGGACCGAAGAACAGGTCGTTCTCGGCATAGATCCACAGGGTGGGAACGCGCGAACTGCGGCCCAGCGTGCCGAAGGCGGCGACCAGCCGCTCCTCCCGGCAGACTTCGTTGTCGGCGACGGAGCCGCGGCCGCCGGCGAAGCTGATGGCCGCCTTCAGTCCCGGCGGCGGGTCGGCGCTGAGCGCGATGCTGGCCAGCCCGCCGGCCGACACGCCGACCGCGACGATGCGGCTGGCATCGGCGAAGGGCTGGGCCGCGACATAGCGGATGGCCTGACGCAGGTCCTCGGCGCTCTGGCGGGCGGAGTGCAGGTAGTCGGGGTTGCTGCAGGCGCCGGTCGTCTCGCTGTAGGGACCGTCCGACCCGCCATAGCCGCGCCGCATCACCGCCACCACCGCCCAGCCGCGCCGCGCGAACTCGCGGGCTTCCGGCAGGTAGCGCAGCGGCGTCATCTGCGCCCGGTCCCCCGGGTTGCGCGGCGTGCCGTGGCTGAGCAGGACGACGGGGTAGGGGCCGGGACCGTCCGGCCGCAGCAGCATTGCCTCCAGCGTGGCGGAACTGCCGTCGGGGAAGCGCACGGGGATCGACAGCGCCGTCTGCGTCAGCCCCTCGGCCAGGGCTTGGCCGCAGCACAGCAGCATGAGCAGCAGGGGGAGCAGGCGGCGCAGGATCATGGTCGGCGCAGTCTTCGCGTGGGGAAGGGCTCTTGCGCCTTTGTACGCCATCTTGGGCTTGGCGTCAGGGGGGAGGTGGGGGCGGGCCGCCTCCCCCCCACCTCCGTTACTCCACCCCCTGCCGCGCCACGCGCAACGCCTCGGCCAGAACCTCTGCGTCGCCGATGTGGTTGGCGAGCAGCAGGATCAGCTTGGCGTTCAGGCGGGTGCTCTGGTCGGGGGTCAGGTCGCGGTGGCTGTCGATCAGCAACTGGTACACGTCGTCCGGGCTGGCGAAACGCTGCTCGGTCATCAGTTTGGCCATGGGAGGGCTCCACGAGTTCAAAAATCAGCGCCCGGTGGCGCGGTTCAGCGCGGCGGACAGCGCGTCCGCGTCGAAGCGGCGCCAGCGGGCGGCGATGTGCTGGTCGGGGCGGATCAGATAGACGCTGCCCGGCGTCAGGTCGTAGCGCTCGCGCAGGCGGCCGGCGCTGTCGACCAGTTCCCCGGCGATGCCGCGCCGCCGCTCGGTCACCGCGTGCCAGGCCAGCGGCAGCGGCCCGGCGGCAAGACCGTCCAGCGCCTCCGCCACCTCCGCCGGGACCGGCCCGCCCATTTCATCGCCGGCGGCGGCGTAGAGCACGGTGAAGCGGCCGTCCAGCGCCTCCATCAGCCAGCCGGCATGGCCGTCGCGTTCCACCGGCGCGTCGGTGGCGGGCGCTCCGGGCACCATCCGGCCGGCGAAGGCGTCGCTGTCCGGCGTGTTCAGCGGGCTGTCGGTGTAGGTGGTGGGGGTGGACAGCCGGCCGGAATTGACCAGCGAGCGGGCGAAGGGCTGGTCGACCGCAAGCTCCAGCACGGCGTCGCGGAAGACGCGGCTCATCTCGCTCTTCGGCGTGATGAAGTCGGTGGAGCGGGTGGAGTTCAGGATGTTCTCCTTCGCCGCCGTGACCCGTTCGTCGCTGTAGCTGTCGAGCAGCGAGTCGGGCGCCTTGCCGTCCAGCACCAGCGCCAGCTTCCACACCAGATTGTCGGCGTCGGGCACGCCGCTGTTGGCGCCGCGGGCACCGAAGGGCGAGACCTGATGGGCCGAATCGCCGGCGAACAGGATGCGGCCATGACGGAACCGCTCCAGCCGGCGGCACTGGAAGGTGTAGACCGACACCCATTCCAGCTCGAACGGCGTGTCGGCGCCCAGCATCGCCTGGACGCGGGGAATGACGCGCTCCGGCTTCTTCTCTTCCTCCGGGTCGGCATCCCAGCCCAGCTGGAAATCCAGGCGCCAGACATTGTCGGGCTGCATGTGCAGCAGGGCCGACTGCTTGCGGTGGAAGGGCGGGTCGAACCAGAACCAGCGCTCCGCCGGGAAATCGGCCTTCATCACCACGTCGGCGATCAGGAAGCGGTCCTTGAACACCTCTCCCTGGAATTCCAGCCCCAGCATCTTGCGCACCGACGACTTGGCGCCGTCGCAGGCGATGACCCAATCGGCCTCCACCGCATGGACGCCGTCGGGCGTCTCGACCTGCAGGACGACATGGTCGGCCTCCTGCTTGGCCGAGATGACGCGGGAGAGCCAGCGCAGGTCGATCAGCTCGCTTTTCCGCGCTTCCGTGACCAGGAAATCCTCCAGATAATATTGCTGGAGGTTGATGAAGGCGGGGATCTTGTGGTCCGGCTCCGGCAGCAGGTCGAACTGGTAGACCATGCGGTCGCCGTTGAAGACCTTGCCGATCTTCCACACCACGCCCTTGTCGATCATGCGCTGGCCGACGCCCAGCCGGTCCCACACCTCCAGCGCCCGCTTGGCATAGCAGACGGCGCGGCTGCCGACGCTGACGGTGTCCTCGGCGTCGAGCACCACCACCGGCACGCCCTTGCGCGCGAAGTCGAGCGCGGCGGTCAGCCCGACCGGGCCGGCGCCGATGACCACCACCGGATGGCGCCGGACCGTGCCGGTGCGCTGTTCCTCCGACGGTGTGAAGCTGTATTTCGGATAGCTGAAGGTCGCGTGCATTGGGCGTTTCCTCCCCCGGAAACCATGACAGGACGCGTTGGCGGCCCGGCCGCGGAGCGGTCGGCTTTGCGGTGATTTGTTATTGTTGCCAACGATACAGTTGCATTTGATACCAATCAAGCCCCGATCCGACGGCCGGAGACGGCGTTGGCGAAGCGATACAGGTATGTTCACTATGACGGAAAATCAGTATCGCGTACAGCGCGCGGCGGTGTAGCCTTGCAGCAAAAGACCGGAAAGAGAAACCGAGGAGCGCCCGACCATGCCCAACCCTACCTTGCCGCGCCCCACCGTCTATGCCATCGACGGCGTGATCCCCGTCATCGACCCGACCGCATTCGTCCATCCCTCCGCCGTGCTGATCGGCGACGTGGTGGTGGGGCCGGGCTGCTATGTCGGCCCCTGCGCCAGCCTGCGCGGCGATTTCGGCAGGATCGTGCTGCAGCGGGGCAGCAACGTGCAGGACAACTGCACGATCCACGCCTTCCCCGGCCATGATGCCATCGTCGAGGAGGACGGGCATGTTGGCCATGGCGCCGTGCTGCACGGCTGCATCGTCCGGCGCAACGCGCTGGTCGGCATGAATGTGGTGGTGATGGACGGGGCGGAGATCGGCGAGGAGTCGATCGTCGCCGCCATGGCCTTCGTCAAGGCCGGCTTCGTCGTGCCACCGCGCACGCTGGCGGCCGGCCTGCCGGCCAAGGTGATGCGCGAGCTGCGGCCCGAGGAGGTTGCCTGGAAGTCGGAAGGCACGGAGGAATACCAGCGCCTCGCCCGCCGCTCGCTCGCCACCATGGTCGCCTGCGCCCCCCTGGAGGCGGAGGAACCCGGCCGCGGCCGCGTGGATGCCGGCACCAGCCAGCCGCTGCACAAGGTGAAGGGGGGCTGAGCGGCTTTACTCCTCCACAGGCTCCACCTGTGCGGCGACAGGCGCCGGGCGGGCGGCCAGCTGGTCGGCGCGGGCCTGCAGCTTGGACAGCAGAGTGTCGAGCTGCGCGCGCTCGTCGATCGACAGGGCGTCGGTGACCTCGTCCTCATAGGTCAGGGCCATCGGCACGATCTCGGCATAGATCGCCAGAGCCTTCGGCGTCAGGGTGAGCAGGGCCTTGCGCCGGTCGGTGTCGCCCGATTCGCGCAGGATCAGGCTCGAGTCGAGCATGCGGCTGATGGCGCGGCTGACCTGCACCTTGTCCATGGCGGTGCGCTGCGCGATCTCTCCCGCGCTCATCGTCTCGCCGCCGCCCAGCACGGCGATGATCCGCCATTCCGGGATGGTGATGCCGAACCGCTTCTCGTACAGCTTGGCCAGCGTGTGGCTGACGGTATTCGCCAGCACCGACAGCCGGTAAGGCAGGAAGCGCGTCAGGTGCAGAGCCGGGATGTCGGCCGGCGCGGCAGCGGATTTCGATGATGCGGTTCTGGAACGGCGGGCGGGCGGCATCGGCTGTCGTCGTCTGTAGGAGGAATCGCGGAGGATCCCATCCTGCGCCGGAATTTGGCTCTTGCAACAGTTTCAAACGAAACTAAAATGGCGGCAACGGAACAAGCCTGCCGGTGCCCGATGCGGAAGCAGCCGGCGGCATGGAATGGGGAAGCGCCATGAAGAACTGGATTTCGTTTCCGAAGGTCGAAGGCAACGCGTCGCGTCAGGCCCATGTCCGGCTCCCCGCCGGCACCTACGAGCGCGAGATGGGGCGCGAGGGCTTCTTCGGCCCGGCGACCCAGATGCACCATGCCCACCCGCCGACCGGCTGGACCAGCTTCGACGGGCCGCTGCGCCCGCGCGCCTTCGACCTGAACCATGTCGACACAATGCCGGGTTGTCCCTTGGAGGCGCCCGCCCTGCTGGGCAACGGGGCGACCCAGCTGCGGCTGTGGCGCTTCAAGGGCAAGATGGACCATCTGGTCCGCAACGCCGACGGCGACGACCTGCTGTTCTTCCACCAGGGCGGCGGCCACCTCTATTGCGACTACGGCCATCTGGAGGTGCGCGAGGGCGACTATGTCGTGCTGCCGCGCAACACCTGCTGGCGGCTGGAGACGGACGAGGCGGTGATGGTGCTGATGGTGGAGGCCACCAACGACGCCTACAAGCTGCCGCACAAGGGGCTGGTCGGCACCCACGCCATCTTCGACCCGGCGGTGCTGGACGTCCCGGCGCTGGACGACGCCTTCCAGGCGCAGAAGCACGAGCGCGAGACGCTGGTCCGGGTCAGGAAGCGCGGGCAGATCTGCGCCATGACCTATCCGTTCAACCCGCTGGACGCGGTGGGCTGGCACGGCGATCTGGCGCCGGTGCGGCTGAACTGGCGCGACATCCGGCCGCTGATGAGCCACCGTTACCACCTGCCGCCCTCGGCGCACAGCACCTGGATCGCAGGGCGCTTCATCATCTGCACCTTCGTGCCGCGCCCCATCGAGTCGGACCCGGAGGCGCTGAAGCTGCCCTATTATCATTCCAACGAGGATTTCGACGAGGTGCTGTTCTATCACCGCGGCCAGTTCTTCTCGCGCGACAACATCCATCCCGGCATGGTCACCTATCACCCCTCGGGCTTCCCGCACGGGCCGCACCCGAAGGCCTATGAGGTGGCGCAGAAGTTCGAGCGCAAGGAGACCGACGAGGTCGCGGTGATGATCGACACCCGCGATCCGCTGGACGTCTATCAGGCGATGGAAGGCGTCGAATGGGGCGGCTACGCCGACAGCTGGAAGGCGAAATGAGCGGCCATAAGGTCGCCGGACGCCGAATTCTGAGGAAGGGAAGAGACGAATGAAGCTGGCAAGTTTGAAGGCGGGCGGGCGCGACGGCACCCTGGTGGTGGTGTCGCGCGACCTGACCCGCGCCACCCCGGTGCCGGAGATCGCCCGCACGCTGCAGGCGGCGCTGGACGACTGGACGGCGCTGGCGCCGAAGCTGGAGGAGGCCTACCGTGCGCTGAACGCCGATCCGGCGATCGGCCAACCCTTTGATCCGTCGCAGGCGGCGTCGCCGCTGCCGCGCGCCTACCAGTGGGCGGACGGGTCGGCCTACGTCAACCATGTGGAGCTGGTCCGCAAGGCGCGCGGGGCGGAGATGCCGCCCAGCTTCTGGACCGATCCGCTGATGTATCAGGGCTGTTCCGACAGCTTCCTGGCGCCGACCGACCCGATCCCGGCGGCGACCGAGGCCTGGGGCATCGATTTCGAGGCAGAGATCGCCGTCATCACCGGCGACGTGCCGATGGGCGTTTCGGCCGAGGCGGCGGGCGGCCACATCCGGCTGCTGATGCTGGTCAACGACGTCAGCTTGCGCAACCTGATCCCGGCGGAACTGGGCAAGGGCTTCGGCTTCTTCCAGTCCAAGCCGGCCTCCAGCTTCTCCCCCGTCGCGGTGACGCCGGACGAGCTGGGCGACGCCTGGGACGGCGGCAAGCTGCACCGGCCGCTGGTGACGACGCTGAACGGCGAAGCTTTCGGCAAGCCGGATGCCGGGGTCGACATGACCTTCGACTTTCCGACGCTGATCGCCCACGCCGCCAAGACCCGCCATCTGGCGGCCGGCAGCATCATCGGGTCGGGCACCGTGTCGAACAAGCTGGACGGCGGCCCCGGCAAGCCGGTCGCGGCCGGTGGCGTCGGCTATTCCTGCCTCGCCGAGTTGCGGATGATCGAAACCATCGAGCACGGCGCGCCGAAGACCCCCTTCATGCGCTTCGGCGACCGCGTGCGGATCGAGCTGTTCGACAAGGACGGCGCCAGCGTGTTCGGTGCCATCGACCAGCAGGTGGTGCGGTACGAGGGGGCTTGAGGAAGGTCAGGCTGTCGGCGTTTCCGGCCGGCGGCGGAGCGGGTAGGGACGGATCAGGGCTTCGGCCGGGATCCGCCACTCCCGATGCAGTTTCCAGGCCTGCTCAAGTGTCAGGTGGCGGGTGCGGTTCATGACCTCGGATGCCCGCGCCTTGGAGCCCAGCAGTTCGGCCAAGTCCTTCTGCCGCTTACCCGTCTGTTCCATGCGGGCGCGCAGGGCGTCGGGTGCTTCGGGCGGGTCGATCGGCCAATGTTCGTCCTCATACCGCTCGATAACCAGGGCAAGCAGGTCGAACCGGTCGGCCTCAGGGGTTCCCGGTTCGGGTTCCTGCTCGAAATACGGCTCGATCTCGCGCAGAGCCCAGTCGTAGTCGGCTTCGGTCTTCAGCGGGCGGATATCCATGGTCAGACGGTCTCCGGGTCGATGCGGTCGTAGTCCTTGTGCGTACCAACGAACTTCACCAGAACGCGCTTGAAGCGATAGGCGACATGGACGATGAGGCGGTATTTGTTGCCGCCGATGTCGAAGATCACGCGGTTGTCCGCAATGAAATCAACCGTGGACCCGAATTCACGCTTGATGTCCGCCGGTGACTGCCATGACGCGCTCTTCACCTGTGCATACCATACCTCCAGCGGCGCTTCCGCCTGGGGATGACGGTCCCAGAACTCTTTCAGCGTTCGCCGGGCTATGATCTGCATGGCATCAGATTAGCAAGTTCCATATTTGGGAACAACGGAAAGAAAACGCCCGGACCAGTGCGATCCAGGCGTTTTCATCGTCGTCGTGATTCACTTTACCCCAGTGCGCCGGCCAGCAGGCGTTCCGGTGGCGGGGCTTCGGGGATGTGCTGGGAGACGTAGCCTTCGCTGTGGATCTGGTCGTCCCGGGCGCCCAGCGCGCGGGCGGCGGCGACGCAGGACTCGACGAAGGCGGGGCTGCCGGCGGTGAAGATGGCGTGGCCGGACAGGTCGGGGAACAGGTCGGGCAGGATGGCGGGGATGCGGCCCTTCAGATGACCGGCGGCCTCCTCGCGCGTCAGGGTCACCTTGACCTTGAAGTTGCGGTATCTGGCCTGCCAGTAGCTGAGCAGCCCCAGCTCATACACGTCGGCCTGCGTGCAGGCGGAGAACAGCAGCGTCACCGGCGGGCGGTAGCCGCGGCGCAGCGCCGCGTCGGTCAGCGCCAGGATGGGGGCGAGGCCGGAGCCGGCGGCCATGCACAGCACCGGACTGTCCACCGACGGGTCGCCGATGAAGGTGCCGTAGGGGCCGGACAGCTTCACCATGCTGCCGACGGTGAGCGTGTCGTGGATCCAGTTGCTGGTCGGGCCGCCATCGACGCGGGTCACCTGCAGCACGATCTCGCCGTCGGGACGGGGCGCGTTGGCGATGGAATAGCAGCGCGGCGGCGCGCCGGCCGCGGCATCGCCCAGCATCACATACTGCCCCGGCCAGTAGCGCAGCGGCTGGCCCAGCGGGCGCAGGCGCAGCTCGACGATGCGCGGCGTGCGCGGGATGCGGTCGGTGACGATGAACAGCACATTCTCGCGCGGCGGGAACAGCTTGGGCTGGGCGTCGGCGGTGCCGTATTCGATCACCAGCTCGTCGGAGATCGGCTTGGCCATGCACATCAGGCCATAGCCGTCCTTCCGCTCGGGCTGGGACAGCGCCATGTCCAGCACCATGCCCTGGTCGAACTGGCCGCTGAGAACCTTGACCTTGCATTCGCCGCACGCGCCGGCGCGGCAGTTGTTGGGCAGGGCGTAGCCGGCCTGTTCCAGCGCCGACAGGACGGTCTCGCCGTCGCGGCACTCGACCGTGCGGCCCGAGGGGTGGAGGCGGATGCGGCTCACCGGGGGGATCCTTGGGGTCGTTTTACAGAGGGACACTTGCCCCCACCCCGACCCTCCCCCGCTTCGCAGGGGAGGGAGCAAGTGCTGATACGGGAGAGTGGCGGCAGTCCCCTCCCCTGCGAAGCGGGGGAGGGTTAGGGTGGGGGCAAGTCGGATCGGCGCCTCAGAACACCGGAATGATCTCGTCCATGTCGACGTCCCGGACTTCCTCGCCGGTGATGCCGACCTCCGGGATCGCCGGGAAGGGGATGCCGTAGCGGTCCAGCACGCCCTTCAGGTTCAGCATGGCGTTGCGCCAGTTCTCCTTCTTCGCCTCGTAATCCGGGATGTGGAAACCGGCGTTGCGGGCGATGGCCTCGGCCTCGCGCTGGGTGGCGATGAAGTCGTCGGGCAGGTCCCAGAACTGGGGCGGCGGCTCGAACAGGACGGCGGACAGGAACAGGTAGCCGGCGCGGATCTGCTTGGTGATGATCGACCGGTCCTCCACCGCCAGATGGGGGTAGTCGCGCTCCATCACCGACATGCAGATCGCCATGTGGCGGCCCTCGTCGCGGCCGATGTTGCGGAATGCCTCCTTGAACACCGGCTCGCTGCAGCCGGCCGCCATCTGGTGGAAGATGGTCGCCGCCGCGATCTCGCCCATCAGGAAGGAGCTGAACAGCACGGCCAGCGAGTATTTCGGAACCGCCTTCTTGTAGCCGTCCCAATAGCGACCGCCATTGTAGTACAGCCAGTGGGCGTTCTTCTGCAGCCGGCGGCCGAGATCGGTCTTCGGCTCGTAGGTCAGCGGGCTGGTGGCCTCCAGCAGCTTGGTGATGGCCAGACCGCACATCTGCTCGTGGTTCTGCTCGTCCCGGGTGACGGAGAAGAAGCAGCGGCGGACGGGATCCTCCTCATGCACCTCGTAGGTCTTGATCAGGGCATGGGCGAAGACCGGCGGGGCCGAGGCGTCGAACACCGACAGGATGGTCCACCAATAGGCGATGGCCTCCCGCTCCTCCCAGCTGTAGCGCGACACGTCGAAGCTGTCCCAGGGCAGCTTGGCCGGATCCCAGTTCTCGCGCTGGGCGGCGGCATAGACCTCTTCCAGCTTCTTGGTCTGCGACACCCAGGACAGCGGGTAGACGTTCGGCTGCGGCGTGGCGGGGGGCAGCTCCATCGTGTTGGCGATGGGGGTGTAGTCCTTGGACATGGGGGCGTTTCCTCCGGGAGCATTCCGCGGGCGCTCACATTACCATCGGCGCCCTGTGGTCTTTATATGACACAAAATTCTTCCTCTATCAACGGTATCTGTATCACGTTAATCAGCCCGGAAAACGGTGCCAAACTTTTGATTTCAAAAGAGAATGCATGCGCATGCGCCGAATTGATCCAGATCAATTCGTTCGCAAAGCGGATTTCATGCGGCAATGCGGTATCGGAAGACGGAGTCTCCGCCGGGGGTCAGGCCGCTTCGAAGAGGGGGATGTTGCCGCGCACGAGTTCGCGTGCCGCCGGATCAATGTCGGCGACGATGCAGGCGTGCATGTAGGCCCGCGCCAGGACGTCCAGCGCGAAGTCGGCGTCATGCGAGCGGCGGCGGAACTCCTCGATCCTGACCGGAGACCCGAAGACCGCCTGCCATAAGGTCGGTGTGTCGAGCGGGCCGAAATTCATCGCCCAGAAGCCGAAATTGGGCTGCCCAACCGTGGTTTCGCGCAGCAGCAGCTCGACCTTGGTGTGGCGGGCGTCGGCGGCGATGTGGGCGAAAAGCGTCTCCACCACATCCGGTTCGCCTTCCAGCACCTGGAGGAAGATGCCCTCGAACTCCACCAGGAAGCCGGTCACGCCCAACTCGCGGTTCTTGCGGGCGCTGAACAGGCAGATATCGGCCAAGGCGCTGTAGGGCAGCCGGTCGACGGCCTCGCTGCGGTAGACGATGGTCAGCATGGGCGGCGTTCCGGTGGTGGTCGGATGACGATCCCAGCTTACAGCGATAGCTTGCATTTTATGTATGAACTTTAGGCCGAGGGGGCGGCCTCCGCCGGTGCCCTTTGTCGCAGATCGCTGGGCAGTCCACCGGTTCAGCCCGCCGGTATGCTCTCCAGCCCGCCGAACCGGCCGTGGAAGGCGGGTTGGGCATCGGGCAGCGGCCCGTTGGCGGTGGTCGCAGCCTGCATCAGGAAGGATTCAGACGGGCCGGCGAGGCGGCGGTAGAGGTTGCGGGTCAGCATCCGCGATTCCTGGCCCGGCCAGTCCGCCGGCAGCAGGTCGGGCGGCAGCATCGGGTCGCGCAGCAGGATGCGGCGGAAATCATGGATCATCAGCGTGCGCAGGACGAAGCAGGCGGCGGGGGCCGGCGCCTCTGCGGCGTCGATCGCCGCCCAGACCGGACGGAAGTGATCCAAAAACGCCGCATAGTCGTGTTCGAGCTGGTCGATGTCCCAGCAGCCGCGCACCAGATCGCGCAGCGCGCCGAACCCTTCCGCCCGGTCCAGGCTGGCCTTCATGTGGACGATCCTGTCGGCGACCCCGAGTTCGGCCAGCGAGCGGTGCATCGCCGCCTCGTCGCAGTTGGGATGGGCGTAGACGGTGGCCGACGCGGCACCGAAGCCCTGCCAGGTCAGCTCCCGCCGCAGGGCGTCGCGCGTCTCGGCGTCCAGCGCGTTGGGCGGCACCATCAGCAGGTCCCAGCCGCGGTCCCATTCACGGGCCAGCGGCGCGTAGATCCGCCGTTCCGCCGCTGCGAAGCGTTCCTTCCCGCTGTCGGTGACGCGATAGAAGCTGCGCCGGCCGATCTGGGTGTTGGTCAGCCAGTCGTCCTTGCCCAGGCGGAAGACCGAGGTGCGGACGATCCGCTCGCTCATCCCGAACAGCCCCATCAGTTCGATCAGGCTGCCCAGCCACAGCGATCCGCCATGCGGCAGCACCGCGTCGCCATAGACGGTGATGATCAGCGACTTCGCCCGCGGCGCGATGGCTTCGGTCAGCTGGGCGGCGAGGTCTTCGGGGCGGCGCGGGCGGGCCATGCGGGTGGGGCGTCCTTATGGGTGCGGCTTGTGATGCGGGCGGAGTGGAACGAGACGGCACGACGGAGTTGTATACGAAACCCGGTGCCGGTTGGGCCAGTGCCACGACAGCGCGGGCGGCCGGGGCGGAAACAGCGGCGGCGGCCGATAGGAGGCAATCCGGACTTTCCGTTTGACAATCATTAATGTGATACACTAGGTTGGTCGTGCAAAGTAAATTTGTGTCATAAAACGAAATGACGATTCCCGTAGCGCAAGCCGGAGGGATCGCAAAGGGAAGGGGAGGCGGGCGGCAACATCCGTACTTCGATTGTGGTCACGCCTGCTGAAATTTTTCTTCCGAAACGATTTCGTTTGAAACATTATGTGAAGCAAATCGTCCCGCAGCACGGGGATCGGGCCGCTGCCCGGCCTGGTGCAAAGGGGGGCAGCACTCGGGAGGACATCATGCGCAAAAGCCTGCTTGCCACCATTGCCTTCACCGCCATGACCGCCATGACGGCGGCGTCCGGCCTGCTGTCCGGGGCGGCGCAGGCCGCGGACCCGATCAAGGTCGGCGCCATCGTCTCTGCCACCGGCCCGGCCTCCTTCCTCGGCGATCCGGAGAAGAAGGTGCTGGAGCTGTACGCCGACCGCATCAACAAGGCGGGCGGCGTCGACGGCCGACAGGTCCAGCTGACCGTCTATGACGACGGCGGCGCGGCCGACAAGGCGGCCTCCTTCACCAAGCGCCTGATCGAGAGCGACGGCGTCGACGTGATCGTCGGCGGCACCACGACGGCGGCGACCATGGCGGCGGTGCCGCTGGTGGAGCGGGCCGGCGTGCCCTTCATCTCGCTGGCCGGCGCGGTGGTGATCGTCGAGCCGGTGAAGAAGTGGGTGTTCAAGACCCCCCACACCGACCGCATGGCCGCGGAAAAGGTGATGGAGGACATGAAGAAGCGCGGGCTGACCAAGCTGGCGCTGTTGTCCGAGGATAGCGGCTTCGGCAAGTCGGGCCGCGAGCAGACGCTGGCCGTCGCCAAGGAGCGCGGGATCGAACTGGTCGCCGACGAGACCTATGGCGCCAAGGACACCGACGTCACCGCGCAGCTGACCAAGATCAAGAACACCGCGTCGGCGCAGGCGGTTCTGGTGTTCGGCCTGGGCCAGGGGCCGGCGGTGGTGACCAAGAACTACCGCCAGCTCGGCATCTCGCTGCCGCTGTACCAGTCGCACGGCGTCGCGTCGAAGGAATACATCCGTCTGGCCGGTGGCGCCGCCGAGGGTGTCCGCCTGCCGGCCGCCGGTCTGGTCGTCGCCGCCCAGCTGCCCGACAGCGACCCGCAGAAGAAGGTCGTGACCGAGTTCACCAAGGTCTACGAGGACAGCTTCAATTCGGAGGTCTCGACCTTCGCCGGCCATGCCTATGACGGGCTGATGATCGCGCTGGACGCGGTGAAGCGCGCCGGCGGCACCGACAAGGCCAAGCTGCGCGACGCCATCGAGCAGACCAAGGGCTATGTCGGCACCGGCGGCACCGTGACCATGAGCCCGAAGGACCACATGGGCCTGACGCTGGACGCCTTCCACATGGTGGAGGTCAAGCAGGGTGACTGGTCGCTGGTGAAGTGAGCCCAGCTCTCTGACGGGCGCAGCGTCCCTCTCCCGCCCCGGGAGAGGGAGGGGACCCGCCGCAGGCGGGGAGGGTGAGGGGTGATCCAAACATGGATCCCTGATCCTTGCCGCACCCTCACCCTTCCCATGCTGCGCATGGGCCCCTTCCCTCTCCCGGGGCGGGAGAGGGAGTTTTGGAACCCAACGATGTTCGCGGAACTGCTGCAATATCTGCTGTCGGGGCTGACCATCGGCGCGATCTATGCGCTGGCGGGGCTCGGCTTTTCGATCATCTACAACGCCAGCCATGTCATCAACTTCGCCCAGGGCGAGTTCATCATGATCGGCGGCATGGCGTCGGCCACCCTGACTGCGTCGGGCGTGCCGCTGCCGCTGGCGATCCTGATCGGCTGCGGCGGCGCCATGCTGGTCGGCGTGGCAGTGGCGAAATTCGCGGTCGAGCGCGCCCGCAACGCCTCCACCGTCACCCTCATCATCATCACCATCGGCGCCTCGATCTTCCTGCGCGGCGTGGCGGAGCTGGTCTGGGGCAAGGATTTCAAGCGGCTGGACGCCTTTTCCGGCGAGACGCCGATCCAGGTCCTCGGCGCCTCGATGCAGCCGCAGTCGCTGTGGGTGGTGGGGACCGCGGCGGTGCTGATCGTCGCCATCGGCCTGTTCTTCAACCGGACCCTGACCGGCAAGGCGATCCTCGCCACCTCGCACAACCGGCTGGCCGCACAGCTGGTCGGCATCGACGTGAAGCGGGTGGTGCTCGCCTCCTTCGCGCTGTCGGCGGCGCTGGGTGCCGTCGGCGGCGCGGTGGTCGCCCCCATCACCTTCTCCTACACCGAGATGGGCATCATGCTGGGGCTGAAGGGCTTCACCGCCGCGGTGCTGGGCGGGCTGGGGAACGGGCCGGGCGCGGTGGTCGGCGGCGTGATCGTCGGGGTCGCCGAGGCGCTGGGCGCCGGCTACATCTCGTCGGCCTACAAGGATGCCATCGCCTTCGTCATCATCCTGGCCGTCCTTCTCTTCATGCCGAACGGGCTGTTCGGCAAGCGCGGCACCGAACGGGTGTAAGGACTTATCTCCGATGAACACACTCCTTCACGGGCGGCTGACCGGGCTTCTGGCACTGGGCGCGGTGATCGCGGTCCTGCCGGCCTTCCTGCCCAACAACTTCTATCTCGACATCGCCATCCTGGCCGGCTTCAACGCCGTGGTCTGCGTCGGGCTGAATTTGCTGATCGGTTATGCCGGGCAGATCAGCCTGGGCCATGCCGGCTTCTTCGGCATCGGCGCCTATGCCTCGGGCGTGCTGGTCGGCGTTTATGGCTGGCCGCCGATCCTGGCGCTGCTGACCGGCGCCGTGGTGGTCGGGCTGCTGGCCTTCCTGGTCGCCAAGCCGATCCTGCGGCTGAAAGGGCATTACCTTGCCATGGCGACGCTGGGCATCGGCATCATCGTGTCGATCGTGCTGCGCACCGAAAGCGGGCTGACCGGCGGTCCCGACGGGATGATGGTGGAGCCTTTCAAGATCTTCGGCTTTGAGCTGTATGGCGAAAAGGTCTGGTACTGGGTGGTCGGCGTGCTGCTGGTCGGCGTGGTCTGGCTGTCCTTGAACCTGATCGACAGCCCGATGGGCCGGGCGCTGCGCGCCGTCCACGGGTCGGAGGTGGCGGCCGAGGTGGTCGGCGTCGACACCGCCCGCTTCAAGGTGCTGGTCTTCGTGGTCTCGGCGGTGTTCGCCAGCGTGGCCGGCAGCCTGTTCGCCCACTACACCGGCCTGATCACCCCGGCCAAGGCCGACTTCTTCAAGTCGATCGAGCTGGTGACCATGGTGGTGTTCGGCGGCATGGCCTCCACCTTCGGCGCCGTCGTCGGCGCCGTGGTGCTGACGCTGCTGCCGCAGGCGCTGACCGTCTTCCAGGATTACCAGCAGATCGTGCTGGGCGGCATCCTGATGGCGACGATGGTGTTCATGCCCAAGGGCCTCCTCCCCACCCTGGCGGCGCTGCTCCCGGCGCGGAGGCGGGCATGAAGATGCTGGCGACCACGGATCTTTCTCCCGACACCACGTCGCAGGCCCGCCGCGTCGGCCCGCCGATCCTGAAGGTGGAGCATCTGAGCCGCGAGTTCGGCGGCGTGCTCGCCATCGGCGATCTCAGCTTCACCGTCGCCGCCGGCGACATCCATTCGATCATCGGGCCGAACGGCGCCGGCAAGACCACGCTGTTCAACCTGGTGACCGGCGTCTACAAGCCGTCGGGCGGCCGGGTGCTGTTCGACGGGGCCGACGTGTCGGGCATGGCGCCCTACAGGCTGGCCGCGCGCGGCATGTCGCGCACCTTCCAGAACCTGCAGATCTTCTTCAACATGACGGCGCTGGAGAACGTCATGGTGGGGCGGCACCTGCACCTGAACACGCGGCTTCTGCCGGCGCTGTTCCGCTTCCCCTCGCTGGTGCGCAAGGACCGCGAGGCGAAGGACCGGGCGGCGCAGCTGATGACCGAGGTCGGGCTGGAGAAATACATCGATGCCGACGCGGCGGCGATGCCCTACGGCGCGCTGAAGCGGCTGGAAATCGCCCGCGCGCTGGCGTCGGAGCCGAAGCTGCTTCTGCTGGACGAGCCGGCGGCCGGCCTGAACGCCACCGAAAGCCGCGAGATCGACGAGGTCATCAAGACCGTCGCGGCGACCGGCGTCACCATCATCCTGGTGGAACACGACATGAAGATGGTGATGGGCATCTCGCATCGGATCACCGCGCTGAACCAGGGCCGCATGCTGGCCGAGGGCACCCCGCAGGAAGTGGCGGCCAACGCCGACGTCATCGCCGCCTATCTCGGCGCAGCACCGTAAGGGAGGCCCGGAGCATGCTTCTGGAGATCGAGGGCCTCAACAGCCATTACGGTCGCATCCACGCGCTGAAATCGGCCAGCCTGACCGTGCGGGAGGGCGAGCTGGTGGCGCTGGTCGGCGCCAACGGCGCCGGCAAGACGACGCTTCTGCGCACCCTGTCCGGCGTCCACCCCGCCAGCAGCGGGCGCATCACCTTCGACGGCTGCGACATCACCCGGATGAAGGCGTCGCGCCGCGTCGCCGAAGGGGTGGTGCAGGTGCCGGAGGGCCGGCAACTGTTCGGTCCGCAGAGCGTGGAGGACAACCTCCGTCTCGGCGCCTACCGCCGCGGCAGCGGCAAGCCGGACGACGACATCGACCGGCTGTACGAGATGTTCCCGGTGCTGAAGGTCAAGCGCGACCAGCCCGCCGGCACCCTGTCGGGCGGCCAGCAGCAGATCGTGGCCTTGTGCCGCGCGCTGATGGCGAAGCCGCGCCTGCTTCTGCTCGACGAGCCCAGCATGGGGCTGGCGCCGCTGCTGGTGGCCGAGATCTTCGACGCCGTGCAGCGGCTGAAGCGGGAGGGCACGACCATCCTGCTGGTGGAGCAGAACGCCCACGCCGCGCTGGCCATCGCCGACCGCGGCTATGTGATCGAGACCGGCGAGATCGTGCTGAGCGACAGCGGCGCCGCGCTGTTGAGCAACGAGCGGGTGCGGCAGGCTTATCTGGGGCTGTGATAGGCTCTGACGCAACACTATCGCCGCGACACATCAACGGACCCAAACCCGTGAAACTCCACACCTATTTCCGCTCCTCCGCCGCCTATCGCGTGCGCATCGCCCTGAACCTGAAGGGGCTGGCGCCGGAGCAGGCCTTCGTCCATCTCCGCCGGGGCGAGCAGGCCAAGCCGCCCTATTCCGACCTCAACCCGGAGCATCTGGTGCCGGCGCTGGAGGTCGACGGGCCGGACGGGCACCATGTGCTGACCCAGTCGCTCGCCATCATCGAGTATCTGGACGAGACGCACCCGACCCCGGCGCTGCTGCCGGCCGATCCGCTGGACCGGGCGCGGGTGCGGGCGCTGGCGTTGGCGGTGGCCTGCGACGTTCACCCGCTCAACAACCTGCGGGTGCTGAACCATCTGAAGACGATGGGCCACAGCCAGGAGGAGGTCGACGGCTGGTACCGGCACTGGATCGCCGTCGGGCTGACCGCGCTGGAGGCGCAGCTGGCCGGCGATCCGCGCACCGGACGCTTCTGCCATGGCGACGAACCCGGGCTGGCCGACATCCTGCTCGTGCCGCAGCTGGCGAACGCCCGCCGGCTCGACTGCCCGCTGGACGGCTATCCCACCCTGTTGCGCATCGACGGGGCCTGCCAGTCCCTGCCGGCCTTCGCCGCCGCCGCACCCGCCCGCCAGCCGGACGCGGAGGCCTGATCCGCCCCCGCGCGAGACTCAGGGCCGCCCTTTGTCCCCGGCAGATCACATCCCCGCCCGTTGGTGTTAGCGGTTTCGCGACACCCTTCCGTGGTATAGAGGTAACCGGAATCGGGTAGGGACGGCGGCCGGACGATGTTGGGCAACTTTTCTTCGATGGCGTACGACCTTGCCGAGAATATTGCGGCAAGCGCCTTCGTCGTTCTCGCCTACACCTTCCTGATCCGCCGTTCCGACGGCTGGGGGCTGAACACCCGCCAGATCGTCTTCGGCACGGTGATGGCGCTGACCGCCGTTTTCTCGATGGTCCACCCGATCCATATCGGGCCGGGCATCTTCATCGACGCGCGCACGCCGCTGATCGGGCTGAGCGCCCTGTTCGGCGGCCCGCTGTCCGCCGCCATCACCGCCGCGACGGTCGCCGGCTACCGCCTCTATCTGGGCGGGGCGGGTATGGAGGCGGGCGTTGCCAACGCGCTGCTGTCCTTCCTGACCGGCGTCGGCTTCGCGATGTGGGTGAAGCGGCGCGGCGTGGTCCTTGGTGCCGTGTCGTTGCTGGGCTTCGGCCTGCTGCTGACGCTGGTGTCGCTGCTGACCCTGCTGCTGCTGCCGACCCTGGATCTGGCGCTGCAGGTGGGGCAGCGCACCGCACCGCCGCTGCTGGCCATGGTCCCGCTCGGCACCCTGTTCCTGGGCGGCCTGCTGCTGCGCGAGCAGCGCCAGCACGATGCCGAGCGGCGGCTGGGCGAGAGCGAGGCGCGTTACCGCCTGCTGGCCGACAATGCCACCGATATGATCCTGGAGATGAAGGCGGACGGGGCGGTGCGTTACCTGTCGCCGTCGGTGCGCGACATCCTGGGCCATGATCCGGCGGAGATCGTCGGCCGCGCCCCGGCAACGCTGCTGCACCCCGACGATGTGGAGAGTGCCGCGACGGCCTTCGCCGGCATGAATCCGGGATCGCCTCCCGTCACCTTCACCCATCGGCTGCGCCACCGCGACGGCCATTACCTGTGGGTCGAATCCAGCATGCGCCCGACGGTCGGGGCCGACGGCGAGTTCGTGGTGGTCGGCGTCGTCCGCGACGTGACCGAGCGCAAGCGCCAGGAGGAGGAACTGTCCGCCGCCCGCGCCGAGGCGGAGGCGGCCAACCGCGTGAAGTC
The DNA here is from genome assembly GCF_900177515.1 of Azospirillum oryzae. GTDB lineage: Bacteria > Pseudomonadota > Alphaproteobacteria > Azospirillales > Azospirillaceae > Azospirillum > Azospirillum oryzae_A. The sequence goes on along the minus strand of NZ_FXAK01000007.1, from coordinate 2,451,194 downwards.
GGAGTTCCTGGCCTCGATGAGCCACGAGATCCGAACGCCGCTGAACGGCGTCATCGGCTTCGCCGACCTGCTGCTGGGCACCGACCTGTCGGCCGAACAGCGCCAGTATGTGGCGCTCCAGCGCGAGGCCGGGCGCGGGCTGCTGGCGATCATCGGCGACATCCTGGATTATTCGAAGATCGAGGCCGGCAAGCTGGAGCTGGAGGAACGCGCCTTCGACCTGCACCGGCTGCTGCGCGACTGCCGCGACCTGATGAGCAACGCCGCCTCGCAGAAGGGGCTGCTGCTGCAGCTGTCGCTGGGCGGCACGGTGCCGCATTTCGTCCATGGCGACGAGGCGCGCATCCGCCAGATCCTGCTGAACCTCGTCGGCAACGCGGTGAAGTTCACCGAACGCGGGTCGGTTCTGGTCTCGGCCGGGCTGCTGTCGGGGGAAGGTGGCGACGGCGGGGCGCCGGTCCTGCTGCGCTTCTCCGTCAGCGACACCGGCCCCGGCATCACGTTTGCCGAACAGGCCAACCTGTTCCAGCGCTTCAGCCAGGGCGACCGCTCCACCACCCGGCGCTATGGCGGCACCGGGCTCGGCCTCATCATTTCGAAACAGCTGTCGGAGCTGATGGGCGGGCGGATCGGCGTGCAGAGCAGTCCGGGCGTCGGCAGCACCTTCTGGTTCGAACTGCCGCTGCCGGTCGCCGCCGCACCGGGGCTGGCCGCCGAACGCCGGGAGGCTGCGGCCACGCGCTGCGCCCGCATCCTGCTGGCCGAAGACGTGCCGATGAACCAGATCGTCACCTCCTCCATCCTCTGCAAGGCCGGTCATACGGTCGAGGTGGTGGAGGACGGCGTGCTGGCGGTCGAGGCGATGCGCAAGGGGGAGTTCGACCTTGTCCTGATGGACATGCAGATGCCACGCATGGACGGCTTGCAGGCGACCGCGGCGATCCGTCAGCTTGGCGGACGGCGGGGTATGGTGCCCATCATCGCGCTGACCGCCAATGCGCTGACCGATCAGCTGCAGCTTTGCCTGGATGTCGGCATGAACGACCATGTGACCAAGCCGATCGAGCGCGACACCCTGCTGACGGCGGTCGACCGCTGGCTCGACGCCGGGGCGGAGGACGCCCTGGACGACGCGGCGGTGCTGGCCGGCGTGGCCCCGGTCTCCGACAATCCGCCGGTGCTGAACCTCGCGACGCTGGAAACGCTGGCCGAAACGCTGGGCGCCGAGGTGCTGCCCCGCTTCGTCAACGGAACGCTGGCCGAACTGGCCCTGCGCGCCGACCGCATCAGCGAGGCGGAGTCGGCGAAGACGGCGGCGGCCGACGCCCACGCCATGGTGTCGCTGGCCGGCAATGTCGGCCTGCTGGAACTGTCGCGCATCGCCCGCAGGCTGCAGCATGCCTGCGAGCAGGATCGGCCGGACGCGCCGATGCTGAAGGCCGAGTTGCGCGACGCCGTCAACCGCGCCTCCGCCGCGCTTCAGGCGGCGCTGCCTACCCTGGGCGTGGCGGCCCTGGGCGTGGCGGTGGAGACGGCGCGCTGAGGCCGCTGCTTACCGGTTGACGATCAGGGCGACGCCGGCCACGGCGACCGCGGCGCCGACCCAGGCGCCCAGCGCCGGGCGCTGGCCCGTCAGAAGCCACATCATCGGCAGGATCAGGACGGGGCTGAGCGCCGACAGGGTGGCGACCACTCCGGCATTGCCGTGGGCCAGCCCGACCAGCAGCAGCGTCATCCCCAGCCCGACGCCCAGCAGCCCGTTGCCGGCGATCTGCAGCATCAGCTTCGGCGTCAGCCCGCGCGGCAGCAGCAGCCCGCCCAGCATCCCGCCGAACTGTCCGCCGGGCAGCCCGCCGCCGGCCATCGCCGCGCCGCCGCCGCGGAGCGCCGACAGGACGCCGATCGCCGTGAACATCAACGCCGCCGTGGTGACCCGCACCGCGGCGGAGGCGATCGGGTCGGCGCCCGCCGCCATCACCGGCTTGGCGATGATCGAGCCGGCGGCCTGCCCGACCGCCGCCAGCAGGCAGACCGACACGCCGGCCAGCAAGCTGCCCTGGATCGCCTCCCAGCTGTGGGTGGAGCCGGAGCGCAGAGCCACCGCCAGCATCACCCCCAGCGTGACCAGCGCCACGCCCAGGACGGTCCAGGGCCCCAGCGCCTCTCCCAGCAGGGCATAGGCGAGCAGGGCGGTCAGCGGCGCGTTGGCGGCGTAGATCACCACGTTGCGGCGCGGTCCCAGCCGGCTGAGCGACCAGAACAGCGCCATGTCCCCCACCACGATCCCCAGCAGCCCCGACAGCGCCAGCGTCAGCGCCGATCCCGTATCCAGCGTCTGCCAGCCGCCCATCAGCGTCGTGGCGATCAGCAGCGCGGTGGCGACGATGGTCAGCCGCACGCGGTTGAAGGCGATGGAGCCCAGCACCCGCACCGGTCCGATGGCGATCAGGCCGCCCGCGGCCCAGCACAGCGCCGCGCCCAGCGCGGCCATGTTGGCGATCATGATGGAAAAATGAACCGATGGTTGAGGAGGGGGAGCAGCACTCTACAGCCGCCACCCGCTGCCTGCGAAATGAGCAAGATGCATGGCCGGGCCGATCTTCCGTCCGTCCGCCGGAACCGCGCCCCGCCCCCTGCCGTTGAGTCGGTCGGAACCCGCCTCTTGTGGCATAGCCGATACGAGGAGCACGCGACCGATGCGGACAGATTTCATGAGGCTTGGCGCCGTCGCCCCCGTCGCCCTGCTCGTGGCGGCGGGGCTTCTCTCCGCCCGGCCGGCGGCGGCCCAGACCGGAGGGGCGGCCCCGGCGGGCTGCGCCGCGATGGTGGAGCAGTTCGCCGCCGACCAGGGCCTGTCGACCGAACCGCCGCCGGTCGCGGTTCCCGGCACCGCCGCGCCCGGCCTGTCCGGCTCCTCGCCGCGCGGGGAAGAGGGGTCGGGCGTCAGCAGCGGGGAGCTGGCGCAGTCCGGCGGCATGGTGGCGCCGCCCGCCGTCGGCGATCAGGCGGTGATCGAACCGCCGGCCATCGGCAGCAACATGCCGACCGCTCCTGCGGTCAGTCCGCAAGCGAATTCGCGCGCAAAGCCGGATAGCGGGCCGGGCGGCTCGGGCGGCGTCGACGGCATGATGGGGCAGGCGGCGCGGAACGCCCAACTGGAATCGCTGGTCACCGCCGCCCGCAGCGCCGCCCACGACGGCGACGAGACCCGCTGCATGAACAGTCTGAACGATGCCCGCCGGCTGTCGCGGACGGCACCCGGCGGCCATGGCGGCTGACCGGGCCGGCAGTTTTCCGATTTTCGCGGTTTTCCGATTTTCGCAGTTTTCCGATCTTCAAGGAGCGATGCATGACGTCAAGGCTTGGACCTTATCCGCCCGCGCCGCCGCGCGAACCGTCCGTGCCCGACGCGCCGCCGCCGGTGCCGGGCGATCCGTCGCGCCCGCCGCTGGGGGAGCCGCCGGGACCGATCCCGGTTCCGCCGCGCGAACCGCCGCCGGTTCCGGACCGCTTGGCTGCGGACAGTGTGATGGACCGCCTGATGGGCTGACGCCCGCCAGCGCGGCGTCACGAATGCGATTTCACACCCCGTCCGGCCTATTCGGAGCGGTCCCGACTTGCCAAGAGCGCCCGGACGGGCGATGTGTCAGGGGTTGGCGTCCGCCGGTCCAGAAGATGGCCGGCATGGGCGCCGCTTCTGTTTGCCGGAGTTCGGGTTTCCCATGCACAATCAGCCGCCCCGCAGCCACGTCTATCGCCAGCCCAACGTCGTCGCCACCCAGGTGACGGCCACCGTGAAATGGTTCAACCCCGAACGCGGCTACGGCTTCGTCAAGGTCGGCGACAGCGGCAAGGACGCTTTGCTGCCGGCCTCGCTCGTCGTTCCCGCCGGCCATACCACCCTGCCGGACGGCGCCACCGTCGTCGTCGACATCGTCGAGGACCGCAAGGGCCAGCAGGTCAGCGTCCTGCATTCCGTCGACCTCTCCACCGCGGCTCCGGCCCGTCCGCCGGCGCGCGACCGCGGATTTGGCGATCGGGGCGGCGACCGCGGCTTCGGCGACCGTGGCGATCGCGGGTTCGGGACGCGCCGCGATGCCGGCGGTCCGCGTGAGCGCAGCTTCGGTGATCGTGGGGGCGACCGCAATTTCGGTGATCGGGGCGGCGACCGTGGCGGCTTCCAGGGGCGCGGCCAGGATCGCGGGTATCAGGATCGGAGTTTCCAAGATCGGGGCCAGGATCGTGGCTTCCAGGACCGGGGCCAGGATCGGGGCCCGCGCCGGCCGCAGGCCAGCGGCCCGACCAGCGAGGTGGGCGCGACCGTGAAGTGGTTCAACGGCGGCAAGGGCTATGGCTTCGCGCAGCCTGACGACGGCGGGCGCGACGTCTTTATTCCCGCCCGCGCGCTGGAAAGCGCCGGCCTGCGTGGCCTGGACGACGGGCAGCGTGTGCGCATGACCATCCGCCAGGGCGAAAAGGGGATGGAAGCGGTCAGCCTCAAGATCGAGTGACCGCTTCCCCCGTTTCGTAACCGGTCGTCAGCTGTCCGACGGCACCGAGGATTGGCCCAGATGCGCCGCCGCCTCCCGCTGGTTGCGGGCGGCGACGTCATCCGGGACCGCCAGCCCGGCTTCCGGGCTGTTGACATGGGGGCCGCCGGAGTTGCGGCGGTCCTCCTCCTCGATCTCGCGCACGGCCTGCGCCCAATGATCGAGATGGCGGTGGTCGGGCCGCCCCTCCTGCTCCCAAAGCTGATAGGCCCGTTCACGGACCCGCGGGTCGTTGGGACCCAGAGTGTGTTCCATGATGGTCGGTTCCTGTTCTGAACGTGAAGGAGGCCGTCAGGTCCGGTCCGGCTGGGAGGGGGAGGAAATCCGCTCCAGCGCATCCTGAACCGCACGGTCGTTCTTGGCATCGGTGGCAAGGTCGCCCAGAGAGACGATGCCGGTCAGCCGGTCGTTGCGGTCCACCACCGGCACCCGCCGGACCTGCTGGCCGGCCATCAGTTCGGTCACGCTGCCGACCGGGTCGTCCTCGTAGCAATAGCGCGGGTTGGCGGTCATCACCTCCGACACCTTGCAGCGGTCGGGCTGCTTCCCGGCGGAAATCGCCCGGACGGTGATGTCGCGGTCGGTCACCACGCCGACAAGATCCCGCCCGTCGCAGACGGGGAGAATGCCGACGTTCAACTGGTCCATCAATTGCGCGGCCCGGCGGATGCTGTCGTCGGGCCGTACCGTCTGCACGTCGCGGGTCATGATCTCGCGGATTTTCATGCGGTGGCTTCCTGGCAGGGGGCGGTGGGCACAGTGGCGGAGGGCACGGTGGCGGAGGGGTGCGGTACTCCTGTCCCGTCCCCAACAGATGCGCCGGTCCGCCGTCCCGCTCAACCTACCCAGTAGAGTGGATCCACCCTGAAGAGCAGGGGGTGCAGCATCAGCATGCCCCCATAGGCGGCAAGCCCGCCGGCCAGCCGCGCCGGCCCCATCTCCGCCAGGCCGCGCAGCGCGCCGCGCCAGCCCTGCGGCCCCGCCAGCGGCAGCAGAGAGGTCTCGGCGCGGAAGGAGCGGCCGGCCGGGGTGCGGCGCAGCACGATCTCGTTCTTCACCAGTGCGAACAGGGCGATGGCCGCCATGGTGCCGAACAGCAGGACGCGGCGCCCGTCGCCGGTGGCATTCAGATGGGCAAGCGCCCACAGCAGCAGCGCCAGGCTGCCCGGCGCGCGGGTCAGGCGGTAGACGCCGCGCGGCGGGTTGGGCTCGCTCTGGCTGCCGAAGCGGGTGGTGACGCGGGCGACCAGCAGCAGGAAGACGATGGGCATCACCACGGCGACCAGCGGGGCCGCCCAGTCGAAGGGGGTGAACACCACCTCCCCGCCGTCGGCGGCGCGGTAGGCCAGCACGAACAGGGCCAGCGTGACCAGGGAGCCGACGGAATGGATCGTTGCGAAGCCGCCGCGGCCGAGCCGGGCGATCAGGGCGGGCCGCACCCCCGGCCAGGACGGCAGGGCATGGCTGAGGAACAGCAGGGCGGCGGCGAGGGTGAGGGATGCGGTCATGATGGAGACACTAAACCGTGGACGAACGCCCCCTGCCTTGATTGGGGTCAAGAAGACGGGAAATGGGGAACGCCCGCGCGGCCCGCGCGGTTCACAGGTGGAGACCGGCTCATCCCCCGACCTTTGTGGACCCCCGACCCCCGTGGACACCATGACCGAGTGGATCATCCAGATCGTGCAGCAGTTCGGCTATCTCGGCATCTTCCTGATGCTGATCCTGGCCCGCGTGCTGCCGCCGGTGCCGGCGGAGACGGTGATCCCGCTGGCCGGCATGGGCGCCGCGACGGGGGAGTTCAACCTGCTGCTGGTGGCGCTGGCCGCCGGCGCGGGCTCCGCCGTCGGGGAACTGATGTGGTATCTGCCGGCCCACTGGATGGGGCGCGAGCGGTTCGAGGCCTTCCTGCGCCGCCATGGCCATTGGCTGACGGTGAAGCCGGAGCAGGTCCACCGCGCCACCGAATGGTTCGCCCGGCGCGGCGGCCTTGCCGTGCTGCTGTGCCAGCCGCTGCCGGGGTTGCGCACGCTGATCTCCGTTCCCGCCGGCGCCTGCGGGCTGCCGATGGGGATTTTCCTGCTCTATGCCGCCGCCGGTGCGGCGCTGTGGTCGCTGGTGCTGGCCGCCACCGGCTATCTGGTGCGGGTGGGCTTCCCCTGGGTCGCCGACTGGATGGTGCCGGCGACGCTGGTGCTGTTCATCGTCCTGCTGGGGACCTATGTGCTGCGGCTGGTGCGCCACCGCCGTGACAACCGTCGGGAGGAACGCCGGGAGGCGCGCAGCGAGCTTCCAGGCGGTGGCGGCTGAGTTCCTGCGGAACCTTCTCCCCGCCTTGCGCGTTTGAGGCGCGAGACATCCCCGAAAGGACATGGCCCCAAAGGACGTCGTCCAGAAGGACATGGTCTTCCGGCCAGACCCCGGTTTCCGGCGTGAAGCCCGATCCGAAAGGAACCGATCCGATGACCCGCAAATCCGCAATGACGATCCGGTGGCGAGCCGCCGCCGTGCTGTCGGCGGCGCTCGGCATGGCCGCCTGCGCCTCCGACGTGCCGCCGCCCACCGCCCAGCTCGGCGCCGCGTCCCAGGCGGTGCAGGAGGCCGAGCGCGCCAACGCGCTGCAGTACGCTCCGGTGGCGCTGCAGAGCGCCCGCGACAAGCTGGCCGCTGCCGACAAGGCGATGCGTGCCGACGAACGGACCCGCGCCCGCCGCCTCGCCGAGGAGGCCCGCGTCGACGCCGAACTGGCGACGGTGACTTCGCAGCGCGCGGTGACGCAGCAGGCCGCCAGCGCGGTGGCCAAGTCCGCCATTCCCAACAGCTCGCGGTCGGCTGCCGCGCCGAACACGGCGCCGGTCTACAGCGGGTCGTCCGCGGGCGCGCCGCCGTACAGCGGGTCGAGCTACGGCACGCCCGCTCCGGCCGGCTCCCTTGGAACCAGTGGCGGGACCAGCGGCGGCAACAGCTGGGGCTACAGCTATCCGGAGGTGCGTCAATGACCGCGTTCGCTCCCCGCACCATCCTCGTGCTGGCCGGGCTGGGTCTCGGGCTTGCCGGTTGCGCCACCCAGCCGACCGACAGTGCCGCCCTGACCCAGGCGCGCCAGGACTACAGCCTCGCCGCCGCCAATCCGCAGGTCGCCGGCAACGCCCCGCTGCAGCTGCGCGACGCCGAGCAGGCGCTGCGCCGGGCCGAGGCGATGCGTGACCAGGGCGCCGACGCCGCCGAGGTCGACCATCAGGCCTACATCGCCAGCCGCCGGGTGCAGATCGCCCAGGAGACGGCCGGGGTGAAGGGCGCCCAGACCGTGGTCGCCAACGCCGACACCTACCGCCTCCAGGCCCGCAACACGGAGCTTGAGCAGCAGCTGCGCGACCTGCAGGCGCAGCGGACCGAGCGCGGGCTGGTCATGACGCTGGGCGATATCCTGTTCTCCACCGGCCGGGCGGAGCTGACCCCCGGTGCTTATGACCGGATCGACCGGCTCGCCAGCTTCCTGCAGGCGCAGCCCGGCCGCACCATCCGGATCGAGGGCCACACCGACAACACCGGCAGCGACGCCACCAACCTGCGCCTGTCGGAGGCCCGCGCCAACGCCGTGCGCGACGCGCTGACCGCCCGCGGCGTCTCGCCGTCGCGCATCGTCACCCAGGGCATGGGCGAGGCGCAGCCGGTCGCCAGCAACAGCAATGACGCCGGCCGCCAGCAGAACCGCCGCGTCGAAATCGTCATCTCCGACGACGGCAGGGTCGCGGAGACGCGGTAAGGGCTCCGCGCGTCCCCCTTCAGGTCCCCGCCCCCCGCGCAGGCGTCAGTCGCGCGGGGGGTGTTTCTTTGCCTGCATGGTCCGGAAGACGCCCCAGGCCCCGGCGGCCAGCCCGACCGTCAGCAATGCGGCGGCGCCGGCCCGCAGGGCGGAGCGCGGTGGCGAGGGCAAGCGCTTCCACGGCGCCCAGGCCTCGTCCGGGTCGTCCGGGTCGGCGATGCGCAGGGCGGCGAAAGCCTGTTCGGTCAGGCTGGGATCGCTGGCCGGCAAATCCGCCAACCGGCGGCCGGATTGCCGGCACAGCCGGTCGATGGCGGCCACCACGCTGCCGGTCCTCGCGATCTCCGCCTCCAGCCGGTCCTGCGCGATGCCCATATGCTCGGCCAGCAGGCGGTTGCGCACGCCCTCGATGGCGGCCCTCGCCCGGTCCCGCTCCGGTCCGTCCTCCTGCGGCGCCTCGATGGTCAGGTCGCATTCGGTGTCGTAGCCCATCGAGCGGTTGTTCAGGTTGGAAGACCCGATGCGCAGCAGCCGGCCGTCGACCGCCACCACCTTGGAATGGACGATCACCGGCTGGCCCTGCTCCGTCACCGGGGTCAGGGCACGCAGCCGGCCGAAGCGGTCGGCCTCGCGCAGGCAGCGCAAGGCGACCGAGCGCGGCGTGTCCATCGCCATGCGGTCGAACCAGCTCGGGCTTTCCATCGACACCACCAGCACCACCTCCGGCCCGTCGGGTTCGGCCAGACGGCGGGCCAGCGCCTCGGCGACGCGGGCGGAGGCGAAATACTGGTTCTCCAGATAGATCGTCCGCTCCGCCGCGGCGATGGCGGCGTAGGTTAGCGCCTCGCTCTCGCGGATCGCCGGCCGCTCGTCGGTCGCCGGCACGGTGCGCGACACGCCGACCTGTGCGTCGGTCAGTACCGGGTGGGCGCAGTCGGGCAGGGGGCAGTCCGGCCAGGGATCATGATCGGCGGAATCCGGATCGGAGGTTTCCATATCTGGAGGAGGGCAGGGTTCCAGCGCCTCGCCGGTGGCGCAGCGCCAGCGCTCCCGCGCCAGCTCGCCGAGCGCGCGGGCGGCATCGCCGTCGACCATCATCATCACGTCGTGGCGCGGGCCATAGGGCTCGCCGTTCGGACAGCGGCGGCGCGGGTCGTCGTCGCGATGCTCGGACGTGTCCCAGCGGTCGAAGGAAAAGTCGATCCCGCCGCAGAAGGCCAGCGCGTCGTCGATCACCAGCAGCTTCTGGTGCTGGGCGGCGCCGACCGGCAACTCGCCGTCCAGCCGGGCGGTCAGCCGGCGGCCGGTGCTGCGGTCCAGCCGTTCCAGCGGCTTGTGCGGGTGGTCCAGCGCGATGGGAAAGGGCATGTCCCATTTCAGCGCCCGCACATGCAGGCCGGCCTTCCTGCGCATCAGCCGGGCGAGGAAGCGGCCCAGCGTCTCCCGGCTGTCGGGATCGAGGCGCATGCGCGGGTCGATGTCCCAGCCGACCAGCAGGATCGACTGCCGCGCCCGCTCCATCGCGGCGCGGGCGGCGACGAAATAGTCGGCGCCGTCGACCAGCACCGCCACCCGCCCGGCCCGTTCCGTCCGCCAGCAGGTGAGACCGGGGCGGAGCACCGGCCCGGCCGCCGGCTGCGGCGGTTCGGGCTGGGAAGACGCAGGTTCGGAGGTGTCGGCGGGGAGGGCTGAGGAATTGAGCTTCATCGGGGCACGTCGACAGTGTGGGCGGCGGCATCGTGGGCGGCATCCGGCGCGAAGACGCGCATCGGAGGGAACGCCCGGGACCGTCCGCCTCGCGGCTTGAACCCCGGTGGAGCCCCGATGTTCCCGTTTCGCCGGCGGGGCGTCCGTATCTCGCCGAAGGAGACCGGTTCGGTACGCTTTTTGTCACCGGCTTCTCAAAAAAGAAAAGGCGAAGACCGAAACCAAGTCAGCGCTGCCCTGTTCTAAACCGATGAAAGACGCGAGGCCTGTGCCGGAAGTCGCGAGGCGGCTAGAGGCGCGGCAGTCGCCCCGTTTTGAAAGACGCCCGAATGCGAGGCGTTGCCACCATGAAGGAGTTCGAGGATGCGTAACCTGATGATCGGCGCCGTTTCAGCGGTTCTCCTGATGGCCGCACCGGCCATGGCCCAGACGGCTCAGTCGGGGAGCCCGGGCGCTGTCAAGAGCAGCGGCGCCTACGACACCGCTCCGGGCAGCAGCAGCAGCGGCTACACCGGCCCGGACGGCGTCGTCCGCACCGCGCCGGGCGCAACCACCTCGCCGTCGGCCGGTTCCTCGACCGGCGGCGTGGACATGCCGGGCACGTCCGGTTCGTCGGGCACCTACAGCAACGGCTCTGGCTCGTCGATGCCGGGCGTGACCACCGCGCCGTCGGGCATGGGCAACAACACCGGCAGCACCGTCCCGCGCGACAACCAGACCGCCACCGGCACCCACTGCCCGCCGGGCACCCCGAACTGCGGCCCGGACCAGGGCGGCAGCCAGTAACCTTCCGCATCGCGGCAGTTACCGCGGGCGCCCCGGAGCCATCCCTCCGGCGGCGCCCGCGTCGTTTTTGGGCATGACGAACGGGCGTGAGAGACCCGGTAGGGCATCAGGCGCGAGCGCGCCGTATCAGCCGGGCATCAGCCGGGAGCGCGGACCGAGCGGCGGGGCGGGGCCTCCGCGAAGTCGTCCAGCGGAGCGGTGCCGGCGGCGGTGGCGACCAGACGGCGGAACAGCGCCTGCTGGCGGTTGTCGGCGACCAGATATTCCGGATGCCATTGCACGCCGATCAGGAAGGGCTCGTTCGGCGCCTCGATGCCCTGGACGACGCCCGCACGTTCGCGGGCGACGACGCGCATCCCGTCGCCGACACGGTCCACCGACTGGTGGTGCAGGGCGTTCACCCGGCATTCGGCGATGCCGAGGATGCGGTAGAGCCGGCTGTCCGGTTCGATCCGGATGCGCTTGCGCGGCAGCACCGTGCGCATGTGCGGCGCCTCCTCGTACACCTCGTGGATGTCGACGTGGAGCGAGCCGCCGCGGTGGACGTTGATCATCTGCGATCCGCGGCAGATGCCCAGCACCGGCAGCGCGATCTTCGCCGCGCAGTCCAGCGCCCGCATCTCCAGCCGGTCGCGTTCGGGATCGATGCGGATGTGCGGGCGGGCGGATTCGCCGTAGAGCGAGGCGTCGATGTCGTCGCCGCCGCCGACCACCAGCGCGTCCAGCCGGTCGATGGGAAAGGGTGACTCGGCCGTGATGCGGACGGACGAGGCGCCGGCCCGCCACAGGGCCAGCCGGTTGGCCATGGCGGCGATGCGGCTGCCATGGATCGAGGCGGTGATGCCGACCAGCGGCCGGGACCTGCCGACGATGGATGCCATGGCGCGCCCCTCAGCCGGCCTGACGGGCGGAGTCGTCCAGGGCGCCGTCCTGGCCGGCGGCGCCACCCGGCGTCGAGTTGCGCAGGCTCGGATTGGCGGCAAGCAGCGCGTCGATGCGCTCGGCCCAGCCGTCCAATTGCTGCGCCTCGGCCGCGCGGCGGTAATCCGTGCCGAGACCGTCCAGCAGGGCGCGGTCGGCGGCCAGCCGCTCCACCGTCACCCAGCGGTTCCAGTCGGCGGCGAGCGACCAGCCGGGGTCGCTCAGCCGCGCGTTCGGCAGCCGGTAATGGAAGGTCGGGCGCGGGCGGACATGCGGGTCCTCCATCGCCGCGGCCAGCCGGTCGCGGTCGAGATGGGCGAACAGCGGGAACAGGTCCAGCTCGCGGTTGCGGGTGGGGTTGTCGGCCAGATAATCGTCGATCAGCCCGCCGAGATCGGGCCGGTATGCCGGATCGACCACCTTGGCGGCGTAGGGCGTCGGGAAGGCGGCGATGAAGCCGGACAGCCGCCGGGTGACGTCGACGCGGATCTCCCGCCGCAGCCAGGGGGCCAGCAGCAGGAAGGACTTCAAGGTGTCCAGCAGGTAATCGCCGTCGGTTCGCGCCACTTCCGGATTGAAATGCAGGCCGAAGGCGAAGAGCGGGCTGGCCTCCGTCCCGGCGGCCCCCAGCGCGCGCAGGCGGGCGACCATCTCCTCCAGTTCCGGCATCTGCTCCACCGTCACCGGCGGCGCGGCGATCTCGAAGGGCATCACCAGGCTGCCGATGTTGCCCCACAGCGGACGCAGCGGGTCGAGCATCGCCACCCCCCCCTTGCCGCTGTGGGCGGAGCGCATGTCCAGCTCCACCGTGAAGTCGCCGAGCCGGGTTCCCGTCACCAGACATCGGTGCGGGTTCTCGACGACGACCGTTCCACCGAACAGCCTGTGCACGCAGGCCGCGGCGGACGGCGCGTCCAGGTCGGCGAATTCAAGTTCCACCCCCACGCGGCGCGGCGTGCCCTGGGGAGTGGTGCGGAGCGGGGGGAGGAGGAAGGGTATGGTCATCGAAAGCCATCAACAGCGCATGCCCTGCGCTGTTCCCTCGCCCGGTCTTCGGCAAAAATCGGGGTTGCGGAAGTCGCCGTTCGACTTGCGTGCGGGAAATCGAGGAAGTGGTGCGGGCATACCCCTTTTGGCTTCAGCCGTCCGATGGTGGTATGTTTGGAGTTCGGATGTTAATGTCGCTCAATTACCGGCACTTTAGAGAAAATCTACCGACTTTCGTTCATGTCCTTCCGCTTATGCTGTGCCGCAGTTCTCTAAATTAACCGGCGCTTAACCATAAGTGCGTTAGCGATAGATGCGCGGCACGGTGGGGCGTCTGCTGTTCCATCCGGTCGGCTTCGCGGAGGAGCCTCGTCTACGCCATGACCCTTCTGGCACGCCTCTTCATCCTGGTCCTGCTCGCGGTGCTTCCGGCGATCGGGATCCAGATCTACAGCGTGCTCGAACAGCGGGCGGAGCGCGAGGCCGACGTCACGCTCCAGGCCGAGCGGCTGCTGCGTCAGGTGGAAAGCGAGCATTTCCGCATCATCGACAGTGCCCGCCTGATGGTCACGGCGGTGACGGAATCGCGGTTCCTGCGCCGGGGCGAGATCGAAAACTGCCAAGCCTATCTGGAGCGGCTGGCCGCCCGCTCCGCCGATTACCGGACCCTGTCGATCACCGACGCCGAAGGGCGCATCCTGTGCAGCGCCGACCCGTCGCGCATCGGCGCCTCGCTGGCCGCCCAGCCGCATTTCCGCCGGGCGATGGCCCAGGGGCGCTTTTCCGTCGGCGAATGGACGATCACCCACTCCGGCGACGCCAGCGGTGAATTGCCGGTGGCCGCTCCCTATGCCGATGCCGCCGGGCGGCGGGCCGGGGTGGTCGCGCTGTCGCTCGACGTGTCGCGGCTGGCCACCATGTTCGCCACCCGTCCGATGCCGGAGAACACCACCCTGACCGTTGCCGACCGCTCCGGCACCATCCTGGTCAAGTTGCCGGGCACGTCGGGCCGTCCGGGAGAACGGCTGCCGGCCAGCTATCTGCCGCTGCTGTCGGGCGCGGATGCCGGGCTGACGACGCTTCCCGGATTGGACAGCGTGCCGCGCATCCTGGCCTACTCCCCGCCGTCCGCCGGCATCCGCGACCTGTTCATCAGCGTCGGCGTCGATCGCAGCGCCGCGATGGGCGCGGTGGACCGCGCCACCCGCGACGGGTTGCTGATGACGCTGTCCGGCTTCCTGGTCGCCGCCGCCGCCGCCTGGATCGGCGGCACCCTGTTCATCCGCCGTCCAGTCGACGCGCTGGTCTGCGCCGCCCGCGACTGGAGCGAGGGCAAGACCGCCACCCGCGTCAAACTGTCCGACCGCTCGTCGGAGATCGGCCAGCTCGGCCACGCATTCGATACGATGGCCGACCGGCTGGAGGCGCGCGAAGCCGCGCTGCGCCAGTCGGAGAGCCACATCCGCGCCGTGCTGGACGCGCTGCCGGCCTTCGTCGGCGTGCTGACGCCGGACGGGGCGGTGGCCCAGGTCAACCGCGTCGCGGCCGACGCCGCCGGGCTGCCGGCCGCGCGCATCATCGGCCGTCCCTTCGACGAGATCTGCTGGCTGTCCTTCGACGATGCCGGGCGCGAGCGGCTGCGGCAGGCCCTGACGCTGGGGGCGGGTGGCCGCTCCTCGCGCTTCGACGCCGGGCTGCGGCTGGCGCCGGGGCGGGACACGGCAGGCCGCGAGACGGCCCTGCGCGAGATGACGGTGGACGTCAACCTGACCCCGATGGTCGACGCCGACGGCCATGTCACCCACCTGATCGCCACGGGCATCGACATCACCGAGCGCAAACGCACGGAGGAGGCGCTGCGCGTCGCCGAGGAGCGCGTGCGCACCGGCCTGCGCAATTCCGGCGTGGTGGTGTTCAACCAGGACCAGGATTTGCGCTACACCTGGGCGCATTCGGAATGGCTCGGCGTCGCTCCCGACGCGCTGATCGGCCGTACCGACGCCGACCTGTTCGACCATGGCGAGGATGCCGACGGCATGATGGCGCTGAAGCGCCGCGTGATGGACAGCGGTGTCGGCGCGCGGGAAGAGGTGCGCATCCGCAGCAAGGGCGAGGACCGCTTCTTCGACCTGACCGTCGATCCGCTGCGCGACCCCTCCGGCCGGGTGGAGGGCGTCACCTGCGCCGCGGTCGAGGTCACCGACCGCAAGAAGGCCGAGGCCGAGCTGCGCCGCGCGCGGGAGGAGGCCGATCAGGCCAACGAGGGCAAGTCGAAGTTCCTCGCCGCCGCCAGCCACGACCTGCGCCAGCCGGTGCAGTCGCTCTACCTCTTCACCGCGGCGCTGAGCGACCGGCTGCAGGGCAATCCGGCCCTGCCGATCCTCGACAACATCCGCCAGGGGCTGGACACGCTGAAGACGCTGCTGGACGGTCTGCTGGACATGTCGCGGCTGGAATCCGGCAAGATCGTCGCCACTCCGGTCGAGGTGCGTCTGAACCAGCTGCTCGGCCGGCTGGTCGCCGAATACGGCCCGCGCGCTGCCCAGAAGGGGTTGGAACTGCGCGCCGTGCCGACCCGCGCCTGGGTCCGCACCGATCCGGCCCATCTGGAACGCATCCTGCGCAACCTCGTCGAGAACGCGCTGCGCTACACCACCAAGGGCAAGGTGCTGCTGGGCTGCCGCCGGACGCCGTCCGGCATGCGGGTCGAGGTGTGGGACACCGGCAGCGGCATTCCCGCCGACCGGCTGGAGGACATCTTCGAGGAGTTCACCCAGCTGGGCGAGCGCAGCGAACGCGGCCTCGGCCTCGGTCTGGCGATCGTCAAGCGCCTGTCGCGCCTGCTCGGCCATCCGGTGACGGTGCGCTCGTGGGAGGGCCGGGGCTCGGCCTTCGCGGTCGAGCTGCCGCGGGTGATCCTGGGCGCTCCCAAGGGCAACTCCCGGAGCACGCCGCGTCCGGCCGGCGGCACCGCCGCCGCCGCTGCGACGCTGGCGCGCCACTCCGTCGCCAACGATGCCGCCGCGACCGCCGCCGCCAACGACCGCGGGCAGGCGATCAGCGCCATCACCAACGCCTTCGGCGGCGGACGGAGCGGCGGTGGGGCCGCGAAGGCGGGAGCGGCGACGATTGCCGCCCCGGCGGCCGGGGCCACTGCGGAAAAGGGCATGGTGCTGGTGATCGACGACGAGGCGATCATCCTGCTCGGCCTCAAGGCGATCCTGGAAGGCTGGGGCTATGACGTGGTGACCGCCAAGTCGGGCGATCAGGCGCTGGAGCGGCTGCGCGCCGACGGCCGCTGTCCGCAGATCGTGCTGGCCGACTATCAGCTCCAGCAGGGCCGCACCGGTCCGGAGGCGGTCAGTGCCGTCCAGACCATGCTGGGCCAGACGGTCCCCGGTATCATCCTGACCGGCGACACCAGCACCGAACGCCAGGAGGAGGCCGAGCGCCGCGGCTTCCGCATCCTGCACAAGCCGGTCTTCCCCAACGACCTGCGCCGCATGATGGCGAGCGCCGGGGCGGCGTGAGGGGGGGCCGCTGCGGGGTTGCCCCCACCCTCCCGCTTCGCGGGCCCCTCCCTCCCCCGCCTTCGGCAGGAGAGGGCAGATTTGCGATGCGACGTCATCCCTCTCTCCCGCCGAAGGCGGCGGAGGGTTGGGGAGGGGGCAAGGTGTAATGCAACCTCCGCACCTCCCACAGAAGAAAGGGCCGCTCCCCGGCGGGGGCGGCCCTTTCCTTATCCGAACTCCGGCAGCCTTACTTCGCCAGATTCCGCAGCACGAAGTTCAGCACGCCGCCGTTCCTGTAATACTCCACCTCGTCCAGCGTATCGATGCGCAGCAGCAGCGGGTAGGTCTCCACCGTGCCGTCGGCGCGGGTCAGGGTCAGGGTGACGTCCTTGCGCGGGCGCAGGTCCTGTTCGATGCCGGCGATGTCGAAGGTCTCCGACCCGTCCAGCTTCAGGTCGGCGCGGGTGACGCCGTCCTTGAACTGCAGGGGAAGGATGCCCATCCCGACGAGGTTGGAGCGGTGGATGCGCTCGAAGCTCTCGGCGATCACCGCACGGATGCCCAGCAGGCGGGTGCCCTTCGCCGCCCAGTCGCGGCTCGACCCCGTGCCGTATTCCTTGCCGGCGACCACCACCAGCGGCACGCCCTCGTCGGCGTAGCGCATGGCGGCGGTGTAGATCGGCAGCCGCTCGCCCGACGGGTAATGCTTGGTCTCGCCGCCTTCCACGCCGGGGATCAGCTCGTTGCGGATGCGGATGTTGGCGAAGGTGCCGCGCATCATGACTTCATGGTTGCCGCGGCGTGCGCCGTAGCTGTTGAAGTCCTGCGGACGGACCTGATAGCTCAGCAGATACTCGCCGGCCGGGCTGGTCTTCTTGATCGAGCCGGCGGGGGAGATGTGGTCGGTGGTGATGGAATCGCCCAGCACCGCCAGCGCCCGCGCGCCGCGCACGTCCGACACCGGGTCCGGCGTCTTGGTCAGGCCGGTGAAGAAGGGCGGCAGCTTCACATAGGTGGAGCCTTCCTGCCACTGGTAGGTCTGGCCCTCCGCCGTGGCGATGGCCTGCCACTGTTCCGGACCCTTGAAGACGTCGGAATAGCGGCTGCGGAACATCTCGGCGGTCAGCGAGGCGTCGATGGCGTCCTGCACCTCGCGGTTGCTCGGCCAGATGTCCTTCAGATAGACCGGGCCGTCGGTGCCCTCGCCGATGGGGTCCTTGGTCAGGTCGATGTTCAGGTTGCCGGCCAGCGCATAGGCGACGCACAGCGGCGGCGAGGCCAGATAGTTGGCGCGGGTGTGCGGGTTGACGCGGCCCTCGAAATTGCGGTTGCCCGACAGCACGGCGCCGACGACGAGGTTGCCTTCCTCCACCGCCGCGGCGATCGGCTCCGGCAGCGGGCCGGAATTGCCGATGCAGGTGGTGCAGCCATAGCCGACGATGTTGAAGCCGATGCGGTCGAGATAGGGCTGCAGCCCGGCCTTGGCGAGATAGTCGGTGACCACCTGCGATCCCGGCGCCAGCGAGGTCTTGACCCATGGCTTTTGCTTCAGCCCCTTTTCCACCGCCTTCTTGGCCAGCAGGCCGGCGGCGACCAGCACCGCCGGGTTGGAGGTGTTGGTGCAGGACGTGATGGCCGCGATGACGACGGCGCCCTGCTCCAGGCTGTAGTCGGTACCCTGGACCGGAACCGCCTTCTTGGGATCGTCGGCCTTGTAGGCCTCGGTCATGTCCTTGGCGAAGCCCTGGGCGATGCCCGACAGGGCGACGCGGTCCTGCGGGCGCTTCGGGCCGGCCAGCGACGGCTCCACCGTTGCCATGTCCAGTTCCAGAACGTCGGTGAAGACCGGGTCGGGGCTGTTCGGCTCGCGCCACATGCCCTGGGCCTTGGCATAGGCCTCCACCAGCGCCACGCGGTCGGGGTCGCGGCCGGTGAAGGTCAGGTAGCGGATGGTTTCGGCATCGACGGGGAAGATGCCGCAGGTGGCGCCATATTCCGGCGCCATGTTGCCGATGGTGGCGCGGTCGGGCAGCGTCATGCTGTCCAGCCCCGGCCCGAAGAACTCCACGAACTTGCCGACCACGCCCTTCTTGCGCAGCATCTGCGTGACGGTCAGAACCAGATCGGTGGCGGTCATGCCCTCCTTCATCCGGCCGGTCAGCTTGAAGCCGACGACCTCGGGGATCAGCATGGAGATCGGCTGGCCCAGCATCGCGGCCTCCGCCTCGATGCCGCCGACGCCCCAGCCAAGGACGGACAGGCCGTTGACCATGGTGGTGTGGCTGTCGGTGCCGACCAGCGTGTCGGGATAGGCCACCGGCTTGCCCGCCGGGTCGGCGTCGGTCCACACGACCTGCGCCAGATACTCGGTGTTGACCTGATGGCAGATGCCGGTGCCCGGCGGCACCACGCGGAAATTGTCGAAGGCCTTCTGGCCCCAGCGCAGGAACTCGTAGCGTTCCAGGTTGCGCTCGAACTCCAGGTCGACGTTCTTCTGGAAGGCGTCGTTGCCGCCGAAATAGTCGACCATCACCGAGTGGTCGATGACGAGGTCGACCGGCACCAGCGGGTTGATCCTCGTGGGGTCGCCGCCCAGCGACGCCATCGCCTCGCGCATCGCCGCCAGGTCGCAGACCGCCGGCACGCCGGTGAAGTCCTGCATCAGCACGCGCGCCGGGCGATAGGCGATTTCACGATCGGACCGCTTGTCGACCAGCCATTGGGCCACCGCCTTCACGTCGTCGACCGAGACGGTGCGCCCGTCCTCGAACCGCAGCAGGTTTTCCAGCAGCACCTTCATGGAGAACGGCAGCCGCGACAGATCGCCGAGACCCGCCTCCTCGGCGGCCTTCAGGCTGAAATAGTCGTAGCTCTTGCCGCCGGCGGTAAGGGAGCGGCGGGTCTTGAGCGAGTCCTGACCGGTGAAGGTGGTCACGGGAAGCCTCCTTGGCGTTTGGGTCGGGCGTGCGCCTTGGTCGGCGCTTGGGAGAGCGCTTCGGTTACGGTCCAGGTGATGACGGTCCAAAGGACGATCGGTCAAATGACCCTAAAGATCGTCCAAAAGACTGGGGCGGCCACGCGGGCGCCCGTACATCATGCAGGCAAGATGTAGGGTGAAGCCCCGGCAGATCAAACGCATGGCTCCAAGAAAGCGCGGGCATGGGCATGGTTGACGGGGGTCGTGCCGTCACCTCCCTGCCGGGCGGCGGCGGGGCCGACCCCGTCCATCATCCTATGACGTCTCTGCGGATTCGTTCTTTACTCATATGAACATTGAGCGAGTCACGCCGGCTTCATCGCCACATAACGGACGAAGCGCAGGCCGCTGCCCAGCACCCGCAGCCGCGCCCACCACAGCGCAAGCTCCCGCTTCAGCGCCGCCAGCACCGGGGCCGGCGGCGGGACGGCGTTCGCCAGCGTGTCGGCCAGCCTGCGCACGCGGTCGATGATGTGGCGGCGGTGCAGCTGGGTCAGATCCTCCGAAATGCGGAGGTCGAGGTTGCGCTGGGTCAGCTCGTCGGCCATGCGGGTGGCGGTCCAGGGATAGACCTCCATCGGCTCCTCCTCCCGCCAGCCGTTCCAGGCGTCCCAGGAGCCGGGAGTGCCGTCGATCACGTAATCGAACAGGGCGATGCCGCCCTTGGGCTTCACGCAGTCGCCAACACGGTCGAGGAACAGCTCCTTGTCGCGCAGCCGGTGGACGATGCGGTCGGCCATCACGAGGTCGAAGCTGCCGGCCTGATTGAAATGCTCCGGATCATACTGGGCGATCGGCGCCTTCTTCGACAGGCCCAGCGCCATCGACCGGTCCATCGCCAGCTTCGCCAGCAGCGGCGACGGCTCCAGCCCGGTCACCCAGGTGTCGCAGCTTTCCACCAGCGCGCGGGCGGTGCCGCCGAGGCCGGCCGACAGGTCCAGCACGCTCTTGGCCGGGTTCAGCCCGAAGGAGCGGACGGAGTCGACCATCCACGCCGCCTCTTCCGGGCCGGTCATGTCCTGGCCCCACAGAAGCTGAGCCCCCTCGCTGCGCGCCGGCGACCAGACGGGTTCGCCGTGGCGGTCGAGCTGCATCAGCGCCAGACGCTCCAGTTCCGGATTGCCGCCGGCCGCCGGGTCAGACGATGCCGGGTCGGGCAATGCCGGATCCGACACCGCCACAGGCCGGACGGCAGTGCCGACCGCATCCACCGGACTGGGATGGCGCCGCTCCGCCAAGTTACGCAGGTCAGACCGGTGCGAGACGCGGGGCAGGCGGGACAGGTCATAACCCTCCCACCAGGCGGCCAAACGGATGCGCCAGTCGGGGTTACGCCACCGCTCCAAATCCTGCGGACTGATCTGCGGAACCACGCATCTGTCCTTTCCAGGTCAAGGGGCGCCCTACCATACCACCCCTTCTGAGGCATGACATAGGCATTCGGCGCTGTGATTTAGAAGTAGGCGTGACCGATTTGTCTGTCAAGAAACCATTATTTAACCATTTCGACTTCGTTTTCTCCAATTGTTTGAAAATTTTACCGGTTTTTGTCTGTGGGCATGCTGTGTGTGGGCATTGCGGCAGAGGTGCTGCCTCACTATACTCCGGCCGCAACCGACGAAGGGGGCTTCGCGTGCCGATCGAAACCGGTGAGGACACCGGCAATCCCTGGACCGTGCTGACCAGCACGACGAAATACGAAAACGCCTGGATGGAGGTGGTCGAACACAAGGTTCTGACCCCGAAGGGCGCCCCGGGAATCTACGGCGTCGTCCATCCCCGCAGCATCGCCACCGGCGTCGTGCCGATCCATGACGACGGCACGGTGACGCTGGTCGGTCAGTACCGCTTCCCGCTGAAGCAATACAGCTGGGAAATCCCCGAAGGCGGCGGGCGCAAGGGGTTGGAGCCGCAGGAATCCGCGGCGCGCGAGCTGCGCGAGGAGACCGGCCTGACGGCGCGGCGCTGGATGCCGCTGATGAAGCTGCACCTGTCCAACTGCATCACCGACGAGGTCGCCTATACCTTCGTCGCCTGGGGACTGGAGCAGGGCGACTCCGCTCCCGACGAGACCGAGGTCCTGGCGGTGCGCCGCCTGCCCTTCGCCGAGGTGATCGACCTGGTGATGGACGGTGCCATCACCGACGCCATGGCGGTCGCCAGCCTGTTGAAGCTGCGGGTCCTGGCGGCGGAAGATGCGCTGCCCGAGGATCTTGCAAGCATTCTGCGCCTGTGACCTGCCTGTTCATCGGATCTCAATGACCGTCATTTCCGGCCACGCCGTCGCCATCGATTTCGAAACCGCCAACGAGACCCGCACCAGCGCCTGCTCCATCGGCGTCGCCTGGATCGAGGACGGCCGCGTGACCCGGACGGAGGAGCATCTGATCCGCCCGCGCGAGCTGCGCTTCAACTCCTTCAACAGCGCCATCCACGGCATCCGGGAGGCGGACGTCGCCGACGCCCCCGAATTCCCGGAGGTGTGGGCGACCTTGCGCGAACGGGTGCAGGGCCGGCTGATCCTGGCCCACAATGCCGCCTTCGACATCAGCGTGCTGCGCCACACCCTGACCGACTATGGCCTGGACTGGCCGGCCTGCGACTATCTCTGCACCGTGGTGATGGCGCGGCGCGCCTGGCCGACGCTGACGGCGCACCGGCTGAACCATCTGGCCGACTTCCTGGGCATCGCGCTGGAACACCACCATGCCGGCAGCGACGCCGAGGCCTGCGGCCGTATCGCGCTGGCCGCCGCCGCGGAGATGGGGCTGCGCGGCTTCGGCGAGATCCATCGCACCGGGATCAATCCGGGCCGCATCGCCCCCGGCGGTTATTCCCCCTGCAAGGGTGGCAAGGCACTGCCGCGGCGTCCGCGCGTGGTGGTGTGACGCTTCAGCCGACGCTTTCCCATCCTCCTTCCCTGCGCTAGGCTCCCGCTCCACCGTATGAAGGAGCGAGCCGCATGCTGTTCATGTTCCATTGCGTCGACAAGGCGGGTGCCGCCGATATCCGCGCCGCCAACCGTGCCGAGCATCTGGCCTATCTGGAGGCCAACGCCGACCGCATCTTCGTCGCCGGTCCGCTGCTGTCGGACGACCAGAGCGGCATGGTCGGCAGCCTGCTGCTCGTCGAGTGCGCCGATGCCGCCGCGGCACAGGATTTCGCCGCCGGCGATCCCTATGCCAAGGCCGGCCTGTTCGACAGCGTGACGATCCGGCCCTGGCGCCGCGTCTACCCCAAGGCCTGAGCGGGAGAGCGCCGGAGATGGCCTATTGGCTGGTGAAATCCGAGCCGTTCAAATATTCCTGGGACCGCATGGTCGCCGACGGCCGGACCCATTGGGACGGGGTGCGCAATTACCAGGCGTCCAACAATCTGAAGGCGATGGAGGTGGGCGACCGCGCCTTCTTCTATCACTCCAACGAAGGGCTGGAGATCGTCGGCATCGTCGAGATCGTCCGCACCTATTACCCGGACCCCAGCGACGAGTCCGGCCGCTTCGGCATGGTCGACGTGGCCCCGGTGATGCCGGTGAAGACGCCCGTCACGCTGAAGCAGATCAAGGCCGACCCGCTGCTGCAGTCGATGGCCCTGGTCCGCCAGTCCCGCCTGTCGGTCTGCCCGGTCAGCGAGGAGGAATGGGCCCGCGTGTGCGATCTGGCGGGAGTGGGTGTTCCGGCTTGAGAGTGTGCGGGGTGAGGTAACACTTACCCCCACTCACCACTTACTTAGAAAGACCTACTCCGCCGCGTCCTGCATCGCCGCGCGGAAGTCGTTGGTCGCCTGCAGCATGCGTCGGGCGATGTCGGCCATGCCGGCGGCGGAGGTGGCGGTGAGGGGCGCGCCCAGGGCGCGCAGCGTGGCGTCGATGGCCGTCAGGCTGATGCCGTCGGCCAGACCGGTCAGGCGGCCGGCGGTGTCGCCCGCTTCGGGAAGATCGTCCGCGTTGGTGGTGCTGGCCATTGCGATCCTTGCCGCCGATGATCGTTACCGTGATGCAGCAACTCTATAGCTGTCGGTCGGTTAAGGTCGGGTTAAGCAAGGGACTGTTCGTTACAGGGCCGACATGGCCCATGCTGCACCGCGGCGCGGCGGATGGTCGCGGCACGCGGTCGTCCATGCTTCGGGCCCGAACGGCGCCGAAAGCTGCGTGCCTTGGTATGCTTGGGGAAGAAACAGTCTCGCGCTGCAAAATCAGCGACACAATCCTCCTTTGGTCGGGGGGCCTGCAGGGGCCGATTTGCTTGTTCGTCCCGCAACTTGTGTGGATAATGCCGCTCAATTCCGGGCGGCGGCCCGCCGCCCTGCAACATCTTCCGGCCAATTCGGAAGCACCACGGGGGAATCGCACTCATGACCGACAACAGCTTCTTTCCGGTGAAGCCCGAGATCGCGGCGACCGCCCACGTGAACGCGGAAGCCTATGCCCGCATGTACGAGCAGTCGGTCAAGGACCCCGAGGCGTTCTGGGGCGAGCAGGGCAAGCGGCTCGACTGGATCAAGCCCTACAGCAAGGTGAAGGACGTCAATTACAATGACGACGTCCACATCCGCTGGTTCTACGACGGCACGCTGAACGTTTCCGCCAACTGCATCGACCGCCACCTGGCGACCCGCGGCGACCAGACCGCGATCCTGTTCGAAGGCGACGACCCCGGCGTTTCCAAGGCGATCACCTACAAGGAACTGCACGAGAAGGTCTGCCGTCTCGCCAACGTGATGAAGAAGAACGGCGTCAAGAAGGGCGACCGCGTCACCATCTATCTGCCGATGATCCCGGAGGCCGCCTATGCGATGCTGGCCTGCACCCGCATCGGCGCCATCCATTCCATCGTCTTCGGCGGCTTCTCGCCCGACAGCCTGAAGGACCGCATCGTCGACTGCGACAGCCACTTCGTCATCACCTCCGACGAGGGCCTGCGCGGCGGCCGCAAGGTGCCGCTGAAGGCCAACGCCGACAAGGCGGTGGCCGGCGCGCCGATGGTCAAGCATGTGTTGGTGGTCAAGCACACCGGTGGCGACGTCGCCTGGACCGAAGGCCGCGACCTCTGGTACCACGAGGAGATGGAGAGCGTCTCCGCCGACTGCCCGCCGGAGGAGATGAACGCCGAGGATCCGCTGTTCATCCTCTACACCTCCGGTTCGACCGGCAAGCCGAAGGGCGTGCTCCACACCACCGGCGGCTATCTCGTCTATGCGTCGATGACCCATCAGTATGTCTTCGACTACAAGGACGGCGAGGTCTACTGGTGCACCGCCGACGTGGGCTGGGTCACCGGCCACAGCTACATCGTCTATGGTCCGCTTGCCAACGGCGCCACCACGCTGATGTTCGAAGGCGTGCCGACCTATCCGGACGTCTCGCGCTTCTGGCAGGTCATCGACAAGCACAAGGTCAACATCTTCTACACCGCGCCCACCGCCATCCGCTCGCTGATGCGCGAGGGTGAGGGACCGGTCAAGAAGACCTCGCGCGCGTCCTTGCGCGTGCTGGGTTCGGTCGGCGAGCCGATCAATCCGGAAGCGTGGCTGTGGTACTACAACGTGGTCGGCGACGCCCGCTGCCCGATCGTCGACACCTGGTGGCAGACGGAGACCGGCGGCATCCTGATCACCCCGCTGATCGGCGCCATCGGCCAGAAGCCGGGCTCGGCGACCAAGCCCTTCTTCGGCGTCCAGCCGGTCGTCGTCGACAACGAAGGCCAGATCCTGGAAGGCGAGACCGAGGGCAACCTCTGCATCGCCGACAGCTGGCCGGGCCAGATGCGCACGGTGTTCGGCGACCACGAGCGCTTCGTCCAGACCTACTTCTCGACCTTCCCCGGCAAGTACTTCACCGGTGACGGCTGCCGCCGCGACGCCGACGGCTATTACTGGATCACCGGCCGCGTCGACGACGTCATCAACGTGTCCGGCCACCGCATGGGCACCGCCGAGGTCGAAAGCGCGCTGGTCGCCCACCCGAAGGTCGCCGAGGCCGCGGTCGTCGGCTATCCGCACGACCTGAAGGGCCAGGGCATCTACGCCTACGTCACGCTGAACGCCGGCGAGACCCCGACGGAAGAGCTGCGCAAGGAGCTGGTCGCCTGGGTCCGCAAGGAGATCGGCCCGATCGCCTCGCCCGACCTGATCCAGTGGGCTCCCGGCCTGCCGAAGACCCGCTCCGGCAAGATCATGCGCCGCATCCTGCGCAAGATCGCCGCGAACGAGCATGACAGCCTGGGCGACACCTCGACGCTGGCCGATCCGGGTGTGGTGACCGACCTGATCGACAACCGCATGAACAACGGTTGATCGGCGGTTGATGGGGAAGAGGGGGCGCTCCGGTTGGGGCGCCCTTTTTCCTTGCGGAGTTGTCGGTTTTTGCCCCCACCCCCTCAACACCGACCCCTCTCAACCCTCCGGCAGCACCAGAGGGGCGGCGGGGGAGATGGCGAAAGCGGTGGGGGAGGGGTGGCGTTCGGCAATCCGCTTGCGGGCGTCCTCCGCGCTGTCGGCGGCGACGGCATAGGTTCGCACGCCGGTCCAGGGGGCGGTGGCGTCCAGCGCCTCCACCGCGACATACCACAGCGGGCCGCTGGAGCGGGCGACGCGGTCGACGCAGTGGAACTCCATCGGCGCCAGGGCCAAATCGTCGGTCATGGCGGACTGCAGGGACAGGATCTCGCCCTCGACCTCCGCCACCTCGTGGCGCAGGCCGGCCAGCGTTTCCTCCGCCTCCACCCGGCGGACGGCGGCGAGCTTGGCGTAATTGGCGTAGACGTCCAGCCGCTCCTTCAGTGCGGCCAGCTTCTCCGACTGGCGGCGGGCGCGGATGCCGAGGATCCGTTCGCCCAGCATGCCGACGCCAAGGCTGGTGACCGCCCCCAGCAGCCAGACGACGGTCATGGCCCGACGGCTCCGGCTCCGGCAACCGCCTCTTCGTCCGCGCCCTCGCTGGAAACCGTCACGCCCACCCCGTCGTGGAAGATGTTGCGGGTCAGCATCTGGGCGGCGGCGAAATCGGAGGCCCAGACCTGCGCCTCGTTCTCGAAGCGCCAGATGGCGGGGTGAACCACCGCCTTGGCGTCGGGACGGGCGGTGAAGCCGGGCGCCATCGCCAGCCGGAAGACGAAGCGGTTGCGTCCCGCTTCCGGCCGGCCGATCTCGTGGATGAAGCGGCGCGTGGTGGTGGCGCGCTTGCCGCCGCGGCGGTTGAGGATAAGCTTTTCGGTCGACAGTTCGACCAGCTTCGCCTTCATCGCCCCGATCTCTGCCTGCATGGCCTCAAGCTCGTTGGCCTGGCCTTCCAGGGAATCGCGTTCGGCGGCCAGGGTGGCGCCGCAGCGGCGGATCTGCCGGTCGGCCCGCAGGATCAAGGCACGGCGGATGCCCAGGAACAACAGAGTGGCGCCGATGCAGAACAGCGCCAGCAGCATCTCCGACGTCATAGGCGCCCGCTCCGCAAACCAATCGGCGAAGTTGAGGAGTTGTAGCGCAATCCGCGCGGGTACGCATCACAAGCAAGTGCCTTGCGACCATGAAAAAACGGCGCCACGGAGGGCGCCGTCATTCGTCACATCAGCGAAGAAGGATCACTTCCGCGCGGCGATGGCGGATTGCGCTGCCTTCACCAGATCGGGGCCGATCTGCTTGGTCCACTTGTCGAAGACCGGCTGGGTGGCGGTCTGGAAGGCCTTCTGCTCCTCCGGCGTCAGTCGCACCACATCGACGCCCTGGGCGGTGATTTCCTTCAGCAGGCTGTCGTCCTCGGCGGTGATGCCCTTGCGGGACAGCGCCACCTCTTCCGCCGCGGCCTGGACGGCTGCGGCACGCACCGCCTCCTGGTCTTCCTTCGACCAACTGGCCCAGACCTCCTTGTTGACGACGAAGATCAACGGGTCGGCGACATAGCCCCACAGGGTCAGGTTCTTCTGGCCCAGCGTCGCCAGCTTGGCAGCGACGAAGATGGCCAGCGGGTTCTCCTGCCCGTCAACGGCGCCGGTGGACAGCGCCGGCTGCGCGTCGGCCCAGCTCATCTGCGTCGGGTTGGCGCCCAGCGCGGTGAAGGTGTCGAGATAGAGCGGCGAGCCGACGACGCGGATCTTCATCCCCTTCAGGTCGGCCGGGGTGCGGATCGGGTGCTTGGAGTTGGAGATCTCGCGGAAGCCGTTCTCGCCCCAGGCCAGCGGCACCACGTCCTTGGTGGCGAGCAGGTCGAACAGCGTCTTGCCGACCTCGCCCTGGGTCAGGGCGTCGAGCGCCTTGTGGTCGGGCATCAGGAAGGGCAGGGAGAAGAGGTTCAGCTCCTTCACCTGGGGCGACCAGTTGATGGTGGAGCCGACCGCCATGTCGATGGTGCCCTGGCGGAGCGCGGTGAATTCCTTGGTCTGGTCGCCGTTCACCAGCGAGGTGCCGGGATACATCTTGATGTTGATGCGGCCGCCGGTCTTCTCCTTGACCAGCTCGGCCCAGCGGTCGCCGCCGACGCCCCAGGGGAAGGGCTTGCCCAGAACGGTGGAAAGCTTGTACTCCGCCTTGTAGTCGGCAGCGTTCGCCGCGCCGGCAACCATGGCCGGAACCGTCAGCGCGGCCAGCGCGATGCCGGCGAGCAGAGCCTTCAGCGATTTCATGCTTGTTTCCTCCCAAGCGCCCTATACGAAAGATACGGACCGGGATCGTACAGATGCACGCAGGACTGTTCCACGAGCAATTTGACACGACCGTCCGCGGTCCGAACAATGCGGCCATGCGGCTGGGCTTGGCTCTGGGTGCTTGCGTCTGGCTGGTCCTGCCGGTCGCGGCGGGCGCCCAAGGCTTGCCGAACCCGGCGATGCCGATGGGGCCGAACCCCAGCGAATGCGAGATCCAGGCGGCGCTGCTCGGCACCACCGGCCCCAATTGCCCGCCGGTGGCGATGCAGCGGCCGGCCGTGCCGCCGCCGGCCACTCCCCCGGCTTCACCTCCGGCCGGGCGGCCGGCGCCGGTGACGGTGCCGCCCCTGCCCGAGCCGGCGGCGGTGCCCGCGCCGGAACTGCGCGCCGCCTTCCGGGTGGAGTTCGATTTCAACTCCGCCCGCATCCGGCCGGAATCGCGGGCGATCCTCGACAAGGTGGCGGCGGTGATGGCGGCGGCCGGCAACACCCGCTTCCGCATTGTCGGCCACACCGACGGCGTCGGCAGCGACGCGGCGAACCTTGCCTTGTCCAAGCGGCGGGCGACGGCGGTGGTCGAGTATCTGGTGTCGCATCACCATATCCGCCGCGACCGGCTGGAGGCGTCGGGCATGGGCGCGCGGGAACTGCTGCTGCCCGACCAGCCCAAGGCGGCGGCCAACCGGCGGGTGGAGATCGTCAATCTGGGCGGCTGAAATTTTTCGCAGCTGGCGGAACCTTCGGCGGTGTGAGGTGTTGCGCAGGGGCGCCACCCGGCCGTGGCTCTGCCGTGGCCGTGCGCGCACCGACCCTCCATCCTCCGACTGGGAGAGCCGATGCCCGACCACACCCCCATTCCGATCGACAGCCGCCGCATCGCAGACGACGAGGTCGGCAAGCCGGCGGTTTTCGGCGCCATCCTGTCCGGCCAGCCGCTGGAGATTCACCGCAACATTTTCGAAGGCGACTATGGCCGCTTCCGGTCGGGGGTGTGGCAGTGCACGCCGGGCCTCGTCGCGATGAAGGACTGGCCCTATCACGAGTTCTGCGTCCTGCTGTCCGGCCGGGTCATCATCACGCCGGAAGGCGGGTCCCCGCGCGAATACAAGGCTGGCGACGCGCTGGTGCTGCCGATGGGCTTCACCGGCACCTGGGAGATCCTGGAGACGGTGCGCAAATACTATGCGGTGCAGGCGCGTCAGCCGCTGATGCGCCGGGTGAAGGAGCGGGTGAAGGGCTGGCTGCGGCCGGGCGCCAAGGGCGGGCAGGCCACCGATGCGAAAGCCGGGGTCGCGTTCTGATGCCTCGCCATCGGCCGGACGCCCGTGTTAGGGTCCGCCGCGCCGTCCGTCGGGGCGGCCATCGAAGACCCTGACACCGGTGTTCCGACCATGACCAAGCCCCCCATGACCCTCACCGAGATCGCCGAAGCGCTGGGCGCCGCGGTCGAAGGCGACGGCTCCCTCACCATCCGCCGCGCCGTCCACCCGTCGGAAGCGGAGGGGCCGGAGGATCTGGCGCTGGCGATGGACAAGGACCTGATGGCCCTGCTGCCAGGCAGCAAGGCGGTCGCCGCCGTGGTCGCCGAGGGAGTCGAGGTGCCGGACACGATCAAGGGCCGCATCGTGGTGAAGCGTCCGCGCTATGCCATGGCCGGGATGCTCGACATCTTCGAGCGTCCGGTCCATGCCGAACCGGGCGTCTCGCCGCAGGCCTATGTGGCGCCCGATGCGGTGGTGGCGCCCGATGCCTCCATCGCTCCCTTCGCCTATGTCGGCCCGCGTGCCCGCATCGGGGCCGGGGTCGTCATCCTGCCGCACGTCACCGTCGGCGCCGACGCGGTGATCGGCGAGGGCTGCCTGCTGCATCCCGGCGCCCGCATCGGCGAGCGGGTGGAGATGGGCGCCCGCTGCATCATCCATCCCAACGCCGCCGTCGGCAACGACGGCTTCAGCTTCGTCACGCCGGAACCGGGCAGCGTCGAATCGGCCAAGACCACCGGCCGCGTCGTCGGCACCAACGTGCTGATCCGCCGGGTGAACTCCATCGGCACGGTGATCCTCGGCGACGATGTCGAGATCGGGGCCGGCGCCACCATCGACCGCGGAACGGTGACGGCCACCCGCATCGGCAACGGCACCAAGATCGACAACCTCGTCCAGATCGGCCACAACGTCCAGGTCGGCACCAACTGCATGCTGTGCGGCCATGTCGGCATCGCCGGCAGCACGATCATCGGCGATCGCGTGGTGCTGGCCGGCAAGGTGGGCGTGGCCGACCATGTGAAGATCGGCAGCGACGCGGTGGTGGCCGCCAATTCCGGCGTCGGCATGGACATCCCGCCCAAGTCGGTGTGGATGGGCTATCCCGCCGTGCCGCGCGCCCGCGCCTTCGAACAATACAAGGGCCTCGCCCGCCTCAAGCGCCTGTACGCGGACGTCTCCGACCTGAAGAAGCGCCTGACCGCCATCGACGGCGGCCCGGTGAAGGTCGAGGCGGAGCCGGCGGAGCAGCAGGAATAGGGGGAGCGCGGGTACGGATTGCCCCCTCCCTAACCCTCCCCCACCTTCGGTGGGAGAGGGGACTGCCGCCGCTCTGCGACCGACTCCCTCTCCCTCGAAGAGGGGGAGGGTTGGGGAGGGGGGCAACAGCACTTGACCTCAAACGAACTTACGTCCAATGACCTCCGGCCAGAACCCCACCCGTGAGTCCATCCTTGGCGGCCCGGCCGTCATCCTGGTGCAGCCGCAGCTCGGCGAGAACATCGGCGCCTGCGCGCGTGCGATGCTGAATTGCGGGCTGACCGACCTCCGCCTCGTCAAGCCGCGCGACGGCTGGCCGAACCCGAAGGCCAGTGCGGCGGCGTCCGGCGCCGACCTCGTCATCGACAACGCGAAGATCTTCGAGACGACGGCCGAGGCGGTCGCCGACCTGGAGGCGGTCTATGCCACCACGGTGCGCACCCGCGACATGATCCAGCGCTTCGTCACCCCGCGCGTGGCGGCCGGCGAGATGCGGGAACGCTATGCCGCCGGGCAGAAGGTCGGCGTGATGTTCGGGCCGGAGCGCACCGGGCTGGTCAACGACGACCTGACCTTCGCCCAGACGCTGGTGACGGTGCCGCTGAACCCGGCCTTCTCGTCGCTCAACCTGGCGCAGGCGGTGCTGCTGATCGGCTATGAGTGGTTCCAGGCCGGCGACCGCACGCCCGACCGCTTCCTGCACACCGGCCAGACCCGCCCGGCGACGATGGCGGAGCGGGTGAACTTCTTCGAGCGGCTGGAGGCGGCGCTGGACCGCACCGGCTTCTTCACCAGCGAGGAGAAGCGCCCCTCGATGGTCCGCACGCTCCGCAACGCCTTCGAGCGGATGGAGATGACCGAGCAGGAGGTGCGCACCTTCCACGGCGTCGTCGCCGCCCTGGTCCAGGGCGACAAGCGGAAAGGCGGGAGCCAGGACTGAAACCCCGCTATAGTGGGCGTCCATGGACTATGCGTTGCAAAACATGGATGTCGGGCTGGTGCTGCTGGACGGCGCGCGGCGGGTGCTGGCGCTGAACCCGGCGGCGGTGCGGCTGCTGGGGGAACGGGCGGCCGGGCTGGTCGGCGCCTATCTGCACGACCTGCACCCGCCCTCGCACCGGGCCAAGGTGGAGTTGCTGCTGGCCGCCGCCGGCGATCCGTCCGCCCCGGCGTCCGCCTGCTCGATGATGGTGGCGCTGCCCGGCCGGGTTCTGGTGGTCAAGGCCACGGCGCTGGCGCCCGCCGCGGAGGTGGCGGAGGGAAGTGCGGTCACCGCCCTGATGCTGATGGAGGCGGGGCGGCCTGTCGCGGCGGAGATCCAGAACCCCGCAGCGCAGCCGACAGGAAATTTGGCCGAACCGTTGGTCAAGCTGCCGGTGGAGAAGGGGCAGGGCATCGTGCTGCTCGACCCGGCCGATGCCGTCTATCTGCAGGCCGACGGCCATTACACCACGGTCCACACCGCCGACGGCGCCTTCTTCTGCGGCCTGCCTTTGTCGGAGCTGGAGGCACGGCTCGACGCCCGGTCCTTTGTGCGCACCCATCGCGGCTACATCGTCAATCTGCGCCATGCCCGCGCGGTGGAACGGCAGGACGGCCGCGCCGCCTTCGTCATGGCCGCCCCCGGCGCCCCCCGCGTGC
Source organism: Azospirillum oryzae (assembly GCF_900177515.1). Taxonomy (GTDB): domain Bacteria; phylum Pseudomonadota; class Alphaproteobacteria; order Azospirillales; family Azospirillaceae; genus Azospirillum; species Azospirillum oryzae_A. The sequence goes on along the minus strand of NZ_FXAK01000007.1, from coordinate 2,419,192 downwards.
CGGTCAGCCGCAACCGGGCCGAGGCGCTGAAGAAGCGGCTGGCGCTGTAGGGCGGCACCGTTCGTGCGGCGATCCGGCCGTTCGCGCAGGCCGGATGCGCTTGGTGCAGGGCCGCTTGAGGGTGGGGCCGCGGACGGGAGAGCATCGGCGCAATGTTCCCCACTCCGCACCGCTACAGGAGACCGCCCCCGTGGACAGCATCGACGCGCCCGACCGTTACGTCTCGTTCAAGGGCATCGACTGCGAAGGCAACAGCCGCCGCATCATCGACCGGCTGTACATGCACATCGACGATCCCGCCAAGACCAACGCTTTCTGGGAGCGGTTCCGCGCCAAGCTGGCGGTCGCCGAGGACCCGCTGAAGCGGCAGGCCGACGGGCTGTGCCTGCTCTGCGCCAACATCTACTACATCGCCGACCTGTTCGAGGAGCATGACGACGAGGACGGGCTGGCGATGCTGCGCCAACTGGAGGACGAGTGCTGCTGAGCGTTCGGCGATCAACAGTCAGCGCTTGGGGCCCGCCGCCGGCTCCTTCTCCGCTTCCTTGTCCGCCGCGGCATAGGCGATGCGCCAGACCGAACCGGAAGCATCTTCTGCGATCAGCAGGGCGCCGTCGGCAGTCACTGCCAAGCCGCTCGGCCGCCCCCAGACCTTCGGCGTCTCGTCGCCCTCGGCGGCGCTTCCGGTGGCGGTGCCGGCGGGGCTGGTCACGCGGAAGCCGGTGACGAAGGTCTCGTAGGTGCCCGTCGGCTTGCTCTTGTCGAAGGGCGCAGTATCGAAGGGCACGAAGGCGACGGCGTAGCCGGTGGGGCGCGACCGGTTCCAGGAGCCGTGCAGCGACACGAAGGCGCCCATGCGGTAGCGCTCCGGGAAATGGGTGGCGTCGCCGAAGACCAGCCCGATCGGCGCCGAATGGGCCTGGAACAGCAGCCCCGGCACCAGCGCCGCCTTCACCAGATCGGGCCGCCGTTCGGCGAGGTCCGGCTGCGGGTTGTCGCCGATGTAGGAATAGGGCCAGCCATAGAAGCCGCCCGGCTTCACCATCGTCAGGAAATCGGGCACCAGCTGGTCGCCCAGCCCGTCGCGCTCGTTCACCACGGCATAGAGATCGCCGGTGCCGGGCTTGAAGGCGAGGCCGACCGGGTTGCGCAGGCCCGCGGCGTAGGTGCGCTGGCCGCTGCCGTCCATGCGGAATTCCTGGATGGTGGCGCGCGGTTCGGGTTCCACCCCGATGTTCGATTCCGATCCGATGCCGACATAGAAATGCCGTCCGTCCGGCGCCACCGCGATGGAGCGGGTGTTGTGGCCGCCGCGCCGGCCGAAGGCGCCCTCGGCCGTCAGTCGCCGCCGTTCCCCTGCCTGGACCGTCCCGGCGGTCCAGGGCAGCCGCCACACGCCCGCCAGATCGCCGACCAGCACCGCCCCATCGTGGAAGGCGAGGCCGAAGGGATGGTCGAATCCGTCGGCCCAGACCTGGGCCATCTCCGCCCGGCCGTCGCCGTCGGCATCGCGCAGCAGCGTCAGGGTGCCCGGCCGCTGCTGCGCCACCATCACGTCGCCGTTGGGCAGGACCAGCAGGTTGCGTGCATTCTCCACATGGTCGCGGAACAGGGTGACGGTGAAGCCGCGCGGGACGCGCAGCGGCTGGTCCTCCGGACGCGGCACCTCCACCGCCTGGTTGGCGACGGCGGGGGTGGCGTAGGGCTTCGGCAGCGTTTCGATCCGCACATGGACCTCGGCACCGACCGTCTGCATCGGATCGGAGCGCACCGGGCCGGTCATCGCCGCCTGGGCCAGGGCGGCGGCCGGCAGCATGGCCTGGGCGAGGGCGGAACCGGCGGCCAGCGCGAGCAGGCCGGCCAGAAGAGGCTTGAGCGACGGGGCAGGGCGGTCGGCCATCGGACGGGCGCTTTCACGGCGAAACGGAGGATCGGACGGCGGAGAACCAGACGGGAGATGAGACAAATAGTGGGCGTGATTATGGCGACGATGCCGCAGACCGCACGGAAAGGCAGGCGGTGCAAGGGGGGCTGTACCGGAGGGGTCCCCCGCAAGCGCCGGGTGTCGCCAACGCCATCGTTGCACCCATCAAGTTGCTTGCGGTCTCAGCCGGCGCAAGACCATACTCCGACCGATCTAGGCGGAAGGGCCGGCGGGCGGCGATGATTCGGCAATGATGGACAGACACGGGATCGACGCTGCGGCTCTCACGCTCTCGCCCACGCGGACCCGCCTGCTGCTGGCCGCCGCCTTCGCCCTGATCGCGCTGCTGGGTGCCGGCTTCTGGGGCTCCGTCGTCTGGGCCGACCGGGAAGAGACCCTGCGCCACAGCCGGGAGCAGGCCCAATCCACCGCCCGCCTGCTGCAGGAGCATGTGCGGCGAACGGTCGCAACCGCCGACCTCGCCATCGGCCGCGTGCAGGATCTGATCCATCACCACGGAATGCCGGGGCTGGACGTCAACCGCGAGGCCTGGATCACCATCCGCGACATGGTGGAGAACCTGCCGGAGATCTCGGCGCTGTGGGTGCACGGCCCGACCGGCGACAACATCCTGTCCAGCCGCCAGTTTCCGGCGCCGGGCGGCAACGTGTCCGACCGCGGCTATTTCCAGGCCCACCGCGACGGCGCCGATTTCCATGTCGGCGAGCGGATCACCGGCCGTCTGACCGGCACCCAGTCCTTCACCGTCGGCCGGTCCATCCTGGAGGACGGCCGTTTCCTGGGCGTCATCCACGCCAACATCGAGATCGATTACTATCGGATGCTGTTCGAGGGGCTGGATCTCGGCCCCGGATCGGCGATCGCGCTCTACCGCACCGACGGCAAGCCGGTGCTGCGTTTCCCCTCCACCGAACCGCTGGACGGGCCGGAAGGGCCGACGGTGCTGCGCCATGCGGCGGAGGCCGCGACCGAGACATTCGAGGTGGACGGGCCGGCGGGCCGGCGCGTCCTGTCCTACCAGCGGGTGCCGACCCTGCCGCTGGTCGTCTTCGTCGCCTTGTCGGAGGGGACGGAACTGGCCCCCTGGCGGGACCGGACCTTCCGCGGCAGCCTGCTGGTCGGGCTGGCGGTGCTGGCCTGCGCCGGGCTGGCCTATGCCGCTCTGCGCAGCCTGGAACGCGAGGTCGCCGGCCGCCGGGAACTGGCCGACACCAACGCCGAGCTGGACGCCAAGAAGCGCGAGCTGGAAACCGCCAACGAGGCCTTCGCCAGCGCCAACCGCCGGCTGAACCTGATCCTGCATTCGGCGTCCGACAGCATCTGCGGCGTCGACCGCCAGGGGCTGATCACCTTCGCCAACCCCGCCACCTCCGCGCTGACCGGCTATGCCAACGAGGAGCTGCTGGGCGGCAACCTGCATCTGCTGATCCATTCCCGCCGTGCCGACGGCAGCCATTTCCCGGCGCTGGAATGCCCGGTGACCGAGGTGCTGCTGAGCGGGGAAAGCCGCCGCGGATTGGAGGACACATACTGGACCAAGGCCGGCAAGCCGTTCCTGGTCGAGTACACGGCCTCGCCCATGCTGGCCGACGGCAAGGTGGAGGGCGCCGTGGTGGTCTTCCACGAGATCGCCGAGCGCAAGCGGGCGGAGGCGGCGATGCAGCGCGCCCGTCTGGCGGCGGAGGCGGCGAGCCGCGCCAAGAGCGAGTTCCTGGCCAACATGAGCCACGAGATCCGCACGCCGATGAACGCGATCCTCGGGCTGATCCACCTGCTGCAGCAGACGGAGCTGACCGGCCGGCAGGCGGACTATGTGCAGAAGGTGCGGGTTTCGGCGCAATCGCTGCTGGGCATCCTGAACGACATCCTCGACTTCTCCAAGGTGGAGGCCGGAAAGCTGGAGCTGGAACGGGTCGATTTCCGCCTGGACGACCTCTTGCAGACGCTGGCGGTGATCGTCGGGTCGGCCGCGCAGGAGAAGGACATCGACGTCCTGTTCTCCGTCGCGCCGGACGTGCCGCTGGATCTGATCGGCGACCCGCTACGCCTTCAGCAGATCCTGATCAACCTGACCGGCAACGCCATCAAGTTCACCGATGCCGGCGAGGTGGTGGTGTCGGTCCGGGTGCGGTCGCTGGGCGACGAGCGCGCCGTGCTGGACTTCGCCGTGCGCGACACCGGCATCGGCATCGCGCCGGAGCAGCGCGAGCGGCTGTTCCAGGCCTTCAGCCAGGGCGACAGCTCCACCACGCGGCGGTTCGGCGGCACCGGTCTGGGGCTGGCGATCTGCGCGCGGCTGGTCCGGCTGATGAACGGCGCCATGGATGTGGAGAGCGAACCCGGCAAGGGCAGCGTCTTCCGCTTCCAGGCGGAATTCGGCCTCCAGCGCGGCGCGGCGGGACGACCGGCCCTGCCGCTGCGGCCGGTGCCGCGCGACCTGGCGGTGCTGGTGGTCGACGACAACCCCACCGCCCGCGACGTGCTGGGCGAGATCGCCACCGCCTTCGGCTGGACGGTCAGCGCCTGCTGCGACGGGCAGTCCGCCATCGACGAACTGGAGCGCGCCGCCGCCGCTGGCCATCCCTATGACGTGGTGCTGATGGACTGGAAGATGCCGGGGATGGACGGCATCGAGGCGGCACGCCGCATCCGCGCCGACGCCGAGTCCGGCACGCCGATGATCATCGTCATCAGCGGCTATGGCCGGGAGCGGCTGGGCAGCCGGTTCGAGGAGGCCGGGATCTCCGGTTTCCTGGTGAAGCCGGTGACCGCCTCCACCCTGCTCGACGCCGTCACGGTCGCCTATGCCCAGGCTGGTCGCGTCCTGGCCGCCACGGAAAATGGCGGCGCGGGCGAGATCGGCTCGATGGGCGGCTCGGCGGGCGGCTCGGCGGGCGGCGGTCTCCGCCTGCCGGCTCCGGTCCCGCCGCCCGCCAGGGAGCAGGGTGCCGGATCGCCGGGCGGCGGGCTTTTCGGACCGGTCTGGGATGCCAGCCGGGGGCTGCATGGCCGCCGTCTGCTGCTGGCCGACGACAACGCCATCAGCCGTCAGGTGGCGCAGGAGATCCTCGAACGTGCCGGGGCGAGCGTCACCACGGCCGGCACCGGGCGGCAGGCGGTGGAGTGCGTGCGGACCGCGGAGCAGCCCTTCGATGCGGCGCTGCTGGACGTCCAGATGCCGGACATGGACGGCTTCGCCGCCACGGCGGCGATCCGGGCGCTGCCGGGCGGCAGTCGACTGCCGATCATCGCGATGACCGCCAGCGCCCTGCCGGCCGACCGGCAGCGCTGCCTCGACAATGGGATGGACGCCCATGTGCCGAAGCCGCTCGACCTGTCGCAGCTGTTCACGACGCTGGCCCGCTGGATCGGCCCGCCGCTGGTTGCGGTCCGGCCCTGCGCGCCCTGCGGTGCCGGGCCGATCCCGCCCCGGGGGAAGGCCATGCTGACGGCCGCCGGCGCTTCCGCGTCGGGCATCGCCGCCGCTTCGCCCGCGCCGGCCGGCCGCGGGACCGGGAAAGGGACAGGCCACGGGATCACTTTGCCCGACGAGCTGCCGGGCATCGACCTTGCCGACGCGCTCAACCGGCTGGACGGCGATGCCGGCCTGTTCCGCCGCTTCATCGGCCAGTTCGCCGGCAGCTATGGCGATGTGGTCGAGCGGATCGCCGGGGCGCTGGAGGGCGGCGACCTGTCGGCGGCGAAATCCATCGCGCATGAGCTGAAGAGCGTCGCCGGCAACGTCGGTGCCCGCCGCCTGTCGGAGTCCGCCGATGCGGTGCAGATCGCGGCCCAGCGCGGGGATGCCGCGGCGGTTGAGGCCGAGGTGCCGGTGCTGCGTGCCGAACTGGCGCTGGTGCTGGACAGCGCACGCCGGCTGCAGGCGGAGTCAGTCGGATGGGCGGCCGACGGAGGGACGGGAGATCCGGCCACGCCCGCGCGGTCGGCGGAAAGCCGGCGGCTGCTGGCCGGGCAGCTCCCGCATTTCGCAACATTGTTGCAGGACAGCAACTTCGCAGCGGCGGAAGAGTTCGCTATGCTGGCGCCGTTGCTGACGGACTGGATCGAGCCCTCGACGATGAAGGGGCTGTCCGCCGCCATCGACGCCCTGGACTTCACCAAGGCGCTTGGGATCGTGCAGCGGATCGCACGCGACCTCGGCCTTTCGTTACCGACGGTCTGAACGCGCCCATGGCCGAACCCCGCCCGAAAATCCTGGTGGTGGACGATATCCCGTCCAACGTCCATGTGCTCAGCCGCATCCTGAAGGACGATTACGACATCTATTTCGCCACCGACGGCGAGAAGGCGCTGGATCTGGTCCAGGCGCGCATGCCGGACCTCGTCCTGCTGGACATCATGATGCCGGGGATGGACGGGTTCGAGGTGTGCCGTCGCATCAAGGACGATCCCACCACCCACGACATCCCCGTCATCTTCATCTCCGCCAAGAGCGAGGTGGAGGACGAGACCCGCGGGCTGGAGGTGGGAGCCATCGACTTCATCACCAAGCCGATCAGCCCGCCCATCGTGAAGGCGCGGGTGCGCAACCATCTGCTGCTGAAACGGCAGACCGACCTGCTGCGCAGCCTGTCCTTCCTGGACGGGCTGACCGGCATCGCCAACCGGCGCCGCTTCGACGACACGATGGCGCGTGAATGGCGGCGCTGTGCCCGGTCGCACCTGCCTCTGTCGCTCATCATTCTCGATGTCGACCATTTCAAGGCCTACAACGACCAGTACGGCCATCAGGCCGGCGACGAATGCCTGCGCATCGTCGCCGACGTGCTGGCGGAGCGGGCAAGGCGGCCGAGCGACCTCGTCGCCCGCTATGGCGGCGAGGAGTTCGTCTGTCTGCTGCCGGAGACCGACGGCCCCGGCGCCGCCCGCGTGGCCGAGGGGTTCCGGGCCGGCGTCGCCGAACGCCGCATCCCGCACGCCCAGTCGCCGGTCGCCCCCTATGTCACCATCAGCCTGGGCGTCGCCACCGTGATCCCGTCCGCCGACAGCAGCCCCGAAAGCCTGGCGGAGATGGCCGACCAGCTGCTCTACCGCGCCAAGCGCACCGGCCGGAACCGCGTGCAGGACGCCACGGTGCCGGCGCTGTGACCGCCCCGCCGCCGCCGCCGACTTCGTCATCCGTCCATGACGTCCGTGGCCGCGGCTTCGCCCGCCGCGCGCCGCTGACGGACGCCTGGGATTGGGTCGACGCCCGGGTCGCCCCGCCGCCTGCAAGGAGTCTGCCCCTGGCGGCGTGTGCCGGGCTGCGGCTGGCCGATGCGGTCGCGGCGGCGGGCGATTGGCCGCCGGCCGACCGGGCGGCGGTGGACGGCTATGCCGTGGCGGCGGCTGACACACTGGGGGCCGGCTCCTACAACCCGGTGCCGCTGACGGCGGCGGTGGCGGTGAGCACCGGCGACCCGCTGCCGCCGGGATCGGACGCGGTGATCCCATACGAGGCGGCGCAGACCGTCGGCCCCTTCATCGAGGCGATCGACGCGGTGGCGCCCGGCAGCGGGGTGGAGCGGCGCGGCGCCTGGACCACAGCCGGAAGCCCGCTGCTGCCGGCGGGACGGCGCCTGCGCCCCGGCGACCTCGGCCTGCTCGCCGCCGCTGGGCACAGCACCGTGCCGATCCTGCCGGCGCCGCGGGTGCGCATCCTGATTGCCGGCGGACCCAAGGCCGGCGCGCCGGAGCAGAACGGCGCGATGCTGGCTGCGCTGGTGGCGCGCGACGGCGGCGTGGTCGAGGCGGTCGAGGAGCTGCCCGGCGACCTCGACGCCCTGGCCGAGGCTTTTGCCCGGCCGGGCGCCGACCTGATCCTGTCGGCCGGGCGCACCGGCACCGGTCCCGACGACGTGGCGCCGCCCGCCCTGGCGCAGGCCGGCAGCCTCGACCTGCACGGCATCGCCATGCGGCCGGGCGGCAGCGCCGCGCTCGGGTTTGCGGGCGGGCTTGAGGGCCGCGTTCCGGTCCTGCTGCTGCCGGGCGAGCCGATGGCGGCGCTGGCCGCCTATGAGCTGCTGGCCGGGCGCGCGGTGCGGCATGCCGCCGGCTTGCCGGCCGCTCTGCCCCATGCCACGGTCGAGGCGGTGACAACGCGCAAGCTGGTGTCGGAGATCGGCTGTCTCGACCTGCACCGGGTGCGGCTGGACGAGGACGGCCGGGTGGAGCCGGTGGCCTCGCCCAACTGGCCGGGACTGGCGGCGGCGGCGCGGGCCGACGGCTTCGTCCTGATCGGGGCGGACAGCGAAGGCGTGCCGGACGGCGCGCCCGTCACCATGTATCGTTTCGCCTGATCTTCTTCCGTCCTGATCTTCTTCCGTAAGGGTTTGCCGCGTGCACAGCTCCGACCGCAGCCGTGAGGACATCCGCCGTTTCGTCGCCCAGGCCGCCCGCCAGGACCAGTTTCTGGAGGTGGTCAGCGGGGAGGAGGCGCGCGCCCGTTTCCACCGCCATCTCGACCTGTCGCCGCGGGGGGAGGAGCGGGTGCCGCTGTCCGCCGCATTGGGCCGCGTGCTGTCCGCCGACGTGGTGGCGGAGGTGGACGTGCCCGGCTTCGACCGCTCGGTGGTCGATGGCTTCGCGGTGCGGGCCGCCGATACGGTCGGCGCGGCGGAGGACCGACCCGTCGCCCTGCGCCTGAACGACGAGGTGCTGGCCGCCGGCCATGCCCCCGAACTGACGGTGGAACCCGGCACCGCCACGGTGATCGCCACCGGTGGCATGCTGCCGCGTGGCGCCGACGCCGTGGTGATGGTGGAGACGACCGAGGCGGTGGAGCGGCCCGACGGCCTGTTCGTCACCCTGAGCCGCCCGGCGACGCCCGGCGCCTTCGTCGCCGCCGCCGGCTCCGACATCGGCCGGGGCGAGGTGGTGCTGCGTCGGGGCCAGTCGCTGACCTCGCGCGAGATCGGCGTGCTCGCCGCCATCGGGCTGGCCGAGGTGCCGGTGGTGCGCCGGCCGCGCGTCGCCATCCTGTCGACCGGCGACGAGATCGTGGCGCCGGGCCAGCCGATCCGCACCGGGGCGGTCTATGACAGCAACGGCGCCATCCTGGCCGCCGCGGTTACCGAGCTGGGCGGCGAACCGGTGCCGCTGGGCATCGCCCCGGACGAGGACGCGGCGCTGGAGCGGCTGGTCGCCCAAGGGCTGGAATGCGACGCGCTTCTGCTGTCGGGCGGCACGTCGAAGGGGGCGGGTGACCGCTCGCACCGCATCGTCGCGCGGCTGTCCGATCCCGGCATCGTCGCCCATGGCGTGGCGCTGAAGCCGGGCAAGCCGCTGTGCCTCGCGGTGACCGGCGGCAAGCCGGTGGTGATCCTGCCGGGCTTTCCGACCTCGGCCATGTTCACCTTCCACAGCTTCGTGGCCCCGGTGATCCGCGCCTTGGCCGGCCTGCCGCCTGCGCTCGCCGAAGAGGTGCCGGCCACCCTGCCGGTGCGGCTGGGGTCGGAGCGCGGGCGCACCGAATATGTGATGGTCTCGCTGGTCCATGGAGCCGGTGGGGGCGCCAACGAGGACGAGCTGGTCGCCTATCCGCTGTCCAAGGGGTCGGGCGCGGTCACCGCCTTCAGCCACGCCGACGGCTTCCTGGCCATCGAAGCCCAGGCGGAGGCGATGGAGGCCGGAACGCCGGTGTCGGTCCAGCTGCTCGGCCGCTCGCTGGCGCCGGCCGACCTGATCGTGGTCGGCAGCCAGTGCATCGGGCTGAACGCCGTGCTCGGCCGGCTGATCGGGGAGGGGATGAGCGTCAAGGCGCTGAATGTCGGCTCGATGGGCGGGCTGGCGGCGGCGCGGCGCGGGGAGTGCGACATCGCCCCCGTCCATCTGATGGACCCGGCCACCGGCGCCTACAACACGCCCTTCCTCGCGCCGGGGCTGGACCTCGTCACCGGCTATCGCCGCATGCAGGGCATCGTCTTCCGCCGCGGCGACCCGCGGTTCGAGGGCAGGACGGCGGAAGAGGCGGTGGCGGCGGTCGCCGGTCTGGCCGACTGCATCCTGATCAACCGCAATGCCGGCAGCGGCACCCGCATCCTGACCGACCGGCTGCTGGGCGCGGCACGGCCGACCGGCTATTGGACGCAGGCCAAGTCCCACAACGCCGTCGCCGTCGCGGTGGCGCAGAACCGCGCCGACTGGGGCGTCGCCATCGAAACGGCGGCCAACCTCTATGGGCTGGGCTTCCTGCCGCTGCAGGAGGAACATTACGACTTCGTCATCCCCGCCGCCCGCCGCGACCGTCCGGCCGTCCGCCGCTTCGTCGAGGCGCTGGAGACGCCGGAGGTGGCCGACGCCCTGCGCGCCATGGGCTTCATCAGATAGACTCTGACCAAATCGTCCGGCAAATCCGAACAAAATGGCCAAGGTCGGGTTTTTTCGTGATCCAACGGTCGGACAGTTGCGTACCGAAGGTCACGATGCGACATACAGCCCGGCGTGAAACCCCGCGGGATGCAGGATTGACGCAGGGTCCTTGAAAAAGGGGGCGCTGCCGCGAATTCCGGGAATGGGTGCCATCCCCGGCTTGTGCGGCGGCCGATGTTCCCCTTGAATGGGACCATGCAGGACCAGCACACCCCCGCGGCCGACACGGCCCCCGGCCTGGAAGCCCTGCTCGTCGCCGTCGGGCGCGAGCGGGACAAACAGGCATTCGGGGTGCTGTTCGGCCACTTCGCGCCGCGGCTGAAGACGTATCTGCGCCGGTTGGGATGCGATTCCAGTGCGGCGGAAGAGCTTGTTCAGGAGGTCATGCTGTTGGTCTGGCGTCGTGCCGAAACCTACGATCCGAGGCACGCCTCGGCCGGCACCTGGGTGTTCACCATCGCCCGCAACAAGCGAATCGATGTGTTGCGCCGCGAACAGCGACCGGAGATCGACCCCGACGATCCCGCCCTGGTGCCCGAGCCCGAGGAGTCCGCCGACCGCCGGATCGAGGCGAAGGAAAGCAGCGGGCGCCTGCGCGCCGCGCTGAAGGATCTGCCGCCGGAACAGGCCGAGCTTCTGCGCATGGCTTATTTCGAGGACAAGCCGCACAGCGTCATTTCCGCGGAGCACGGCATCCCGCTCGGCACCGTCAAATCGCGCCTGCGTCTGGCGATGGAACGCCTGCGCCGGTCGCTGAAGGATGTCGGATGAGGCATTTCCGATGAACCGGCCGAGCCACCACCCCGGCGATACCCTGCTGATCGACTATGCCGGCGGCGCCCTGTGCGAAGGCGCGTCGCTGGCCGTCGCCACCCACATGGCCTTCTGCCCCGCCTGCCGCCATGCGGTGGCGGAGATGGAGGCGATCGGCGGCGCCCTGCTGGACGATCTGGAGCCGGAACCGCTGTCCGACGGCTGCCTGGAAGCGCTGATGGCCCGCCTGGACCACGAGCGGCCGGCGCCCTGCCGCCCGGCGGTAAAGCCGTCGCCCGAGACGTCGTGCTATCCGGAACCACTGCGCAGCTATCTGCGCGGCCGGCTCGACCGCGACGGGCGGATCGGGGAGGGCGGCTGGCGCTTCCTTCAGCCGGGCATGCGCTGCATGGATTTGCTGTCGGGTCCGAACGGCACCACCCGGCTGATCCGCATGAAAGGCGGGGTCGGCGTGCCGCAGCACACCCATGGCGGCATCGAGCTGACCGTGGTGCTGGAGGGCGGCTTCTCCGACGAGTTCGGTGCTTTCCTGCCCGGCGACCTCGCCATCGGCGATCCGTCGCTGGTCCACCGGCCGGTGTCGGACCCGGAAGGCTGCCTGTGCCTCGCCACCACCATCGGCGGGCTGAGACTGACCGGGCCGTTGGGGCGGTGGTTCAACCGGTTCGTGAAGTTCTGAGGAGGATGGGCGCCGGAGCGCCCATCGCACGCGCTTTACTGGAACGCGATCTTGGCGTTGTCGCCGGGGTCCGGCGATTGGCCGGTCAGCTTCGCCTTCACATAGCCATAGGCGTAGACCATGGTGCTCGACGGGCTGTCCCAATATTCGGCCTGATCGACCGACACCTTCAGCAGCGCCACCTCGGGATCGTCCGGGCCCTGGGGGAACCAGGTGCTCATGATGTCGCGCCACAGGAAGCGGATCTTGTCGCGGTCGCGCACCACTTCGGCGACGCCGGAGACGGACACGTAGTCCTGCTTGTCGGGGTTGGCGTAGGCGAGATTGACGCGCCAGTGGCGATCGATCTCATCCACCTTTTCGGAATGGGCGCGGGTGAAGAACCACAAGGTTCCGTCTTCGAACCCCGCATGGGACAGCGTCGCCATCGGACGGGAGTTCATCCGGCCGTTGTCGTCCAGCGTCGTCATCATCGCGACCTGAACGCCCTTCATCATTTCCCAGAGCTTCTTCACTTCGCCCTGGTCCGGGTTGTGGCCGGCGGTGGTGCTATGGACCATGGTCTGCCTCTCGTTCGGTAGCCCAACGGAGACTGGGGAACGCCCGCCGCGGTCAGAAAGTTCCGACCTGCTGATTCACTCCCCCGACAGACCAGGATCCTGTCCCGGTGTGATAGTGGTCGATCCGGGTCAGCGACCAGGGGTCGATCCGCAGCCGCAACGCCGCCTCCGGCGTGAGATCCAGCGCCAGGGCCAGCGCGCCGCGGATGCTGCCGGCATGGATCACCGCAACCACGTCGCGTCCGGCATGAAGGTCGGTCAGCCGCCGCAGCGCGGCCGCCGTGCGCTCCATCACCGTGGCGAAGCTCTCGCCGTCGGGCGGGGCGTGGCGGGCCGGGTTGCGCCAGAAGCGGGCCGCCGCCTCGGCATCGCGCGCCGCCGCGGTGTCGTGGCTGATGCCCTCCCACCCGCCGAAATCCTGCTCGGCCAATGCCGGCTCCACCACGGCGGTGCCGGCAAGCCGAGGGTTGCGGCTCCACAGCGCCTGCGCGGTCTGGCGGCTGCGGCGGAGCGGGCTGGTCAGCCACAGCGCGTCGGCGGGGAGGCCGGCCGCCAGCGCCGCCGCGGCGGCGCGGTTGCCGGTGTCGGCCTCGCGGTCGCTCGCCCCGCAAATGACGTTGTCGGGGTTTTGGACCGGCGCATGGCGGATCAGCCACCAGCGGGTGACGGTCAGGGGGGTGAGGCTCACCGTGCTCATGCAACTGCTCCCAGGAAGGCCGACAGAGTCAGCAGCACGGCAGCCTCCGCCACTTGCTGCGCGGCGCCGAAGACGTCGCCGGTGTGCCCGCCGATCTGCCGCCGCGCCAGCGCCGCCACCGCGATCACCGCCAGAAGCGAGGCCGCCAGCGCCGGCAGGGCCAAGCCGCGGAGCGCCACTGCCGCGATCATGACGCCGAAGACCAGCGCCAGGAGAACCGTCGCCATCGCCGGCCGGCCCTGTGCCGCCGCCAGCCCGTCGCGCCGCGCCGGGGACAGGGCGCGCGCCATCGCCGCCAGCCCGCAGCGCGACAGGGCGCCGGCCGCTACCAGCCCCGCTACCGCCGCCGGCACCGGAAGGGCGGCCAGCGCCGCCGCACGGATGCCGATGGAGAAGACCAGCGCCAGCACGCCATAGCTGCCGACCCGGCTGTCGCGCATGATCTCCAGCTTGCGCGCCAGATCGCGTCCGCCGCCGAAGCCGTCGGCGACATCGGCCGCGCCATCCTCATGCAGTCCGCCGGTCAGCCGCACGGTCGCCGCCAGGGCCAGCAGCGCACCCGCCAGCGGCGGCAGGTGCAGCAGCGCCGCCGCCGCGAAGACGGCACCGCCCGCCAGCCCGACCAGCGCGCCGACCAGCGGAAACCATCCCATCGCCCGCGCCGCCGCGCCCTCGGCCAGCGGGCCGTTGAGCGGACCGATGGAGGGCAAGGGCAGGCGCGTCAGGAAAACCAGCGCCAGGGCGGCGTCCTGGGTCCAACTTGGCGGTGGGGGAGGGGCGGTGGTCGCGTCACGCATGATCGGCATCGACTACGCCCAAGCGGCGTCCGGCGCAACCCTGCTCGGCGGGTGGTTCCTCACCCTTCGCACAGGTCCGATTCCTTGACCAAAACACTCGGTCCGCCTACTTTATCTGTTTGAACTCCCCCTATCAGCATCGAGCACCCATGGCCCGTCTTCCGATCCTCGTCGCCCCGCATCCGATCCTGAAGCGCAAGGCGCAACCCGTCGCCGAAGTGGATGCGCGCGTCGTCAAGCTGATGGACGACATGGTGGAGACCATGTACGACGCCAACGGCATCGGTCTGGCCGCCCCGCAGGTCGGCGTGCTCGACCGCGTCATCGTCGTCGACGTCCACGAGAAGGGCGAGCCGGCGAACCCGATCCGCCTCGCCAACCCGGAAATCGTCTGGTCGTCCGACGAGAAGTCGGTGTGCGAGGAAGGCTGCCTGTCGGTGCCGGAGCAGTATGCCGAGGTCACCCGGCCCCAGCGCATCCGCGTCCGCTATCTGGACGAAAAGAACCAGCAGCAGGAGATCGAGGCCGACGGCATGCTCGCCACCTGCATCCAGCATGAGATCGACCATCTGAACGGCGTTCTGTTCGTCGATTACCTGTCGATGCTGAAGCGGAACATCCTGCTGAAGAAGGTCCAGAAGATGCAGAAGGCGACGGCCTGACCCGCCTCGAATTAATGATGACCCCGCTCCGTCTCGTCTTCATGGGCACGCCGGACTTCGCCGTGCCCAGCCTTGCCGCGCTGATCGAGGCCGGGCATCAGGTCGTCTGCGCCTACAGCCAGCCGCCGCGCCCGGCCGGTCGTGGCCAGCAGGTGCAGAAATCCCCCGTCCATCGCTTCGCCGAGGAGCACGGCATCCCCGTGCGCACGCCCAAGAGCCTGCGCAACGCCGAGGCCCAGGCCGAGTTCGCCGACTTGAAGGCCGATGTCGCGGTGGTCGCCGCCTATGGCCTGATCCTGCCGCAGCCGATCCTGGACGCGCCGCGGCTGGGTTGCGTCAACGTGCATGGCTCGCTGCTGCCGCGCTGGCGCGGAGCGGCGCCGATCCAGCGCTCCATCCTGGCCGGCGATGCCGAGACCGGGATCACCATCATGCAGATGGACATCGGGCTCGACACCGGCGCCATGCTTTCGAAAGAGACGGTGGCGATCACCCCCGCCACCACCGCCAGCAGCCTGCATGACGATCTGGCGGCGCTCGGCGCCCGCATGATCGTCCCGGCGCTGGAAGGTCTGGCCGCCGGCACGCTGGCCGCCGTGCCGCAGCCGGAAGAGGGCGTCACCTATGCCGCCAAGCTGACGCGCGAGGATGGCCGGCTCGACTGGACTCAGCCCGCCGCTTACGTCGAGCGGCAGGTCCGGGCGCTGACGCCGTGGCCGGGCTGCTGGTTCGATGCGGCCAACGGCGAGCGCATCAAGGTGCTGGCCGCCGAACCGGCGACCGGCACCGGCACGCCCGGCACGCTTCTGGACGAGCGGCTGACGGTCGCCTGCGCCGACGGTGCGGTGCGGCTGACCAAGGTGCAGCGGCCGGGCAAGGCGCCGGTGGATGGCGCGGCCTTCCTGCGCGGCTTCGCGCTGGCGGTCGGCCAGCCGGTCTCGGCGCAAGCCGTCGCGGACTGACCGCCGTGCAGCGCTGGAAACTGACCGTCGAGTATGACGGCCGTCCCTTCGTCGGCTGGCAGCGCCAGGACAACGGCCCCTCCATTCAGCAGAGCCTGGAAGAGGCGGTGCAGCGCCTGTCGGGCGAGGTGGTGCGGGTCCATGGCTCCGGCCGCACCGACGCCGGCGTGCATGCGCTGGGGCAGGTCTGCCATTTCGATCTTGAAAAGCCCTTCACCGGGCTGAAGCTGCGCGACGCCCTGAACTTCCACCTGAAGCCGGCCCCCATCGCGGTGCTGGAGGTGGAGGCGGTTGCTGAGGACTTCCATGCCCGGCTGACCTCGACCGGCCGCGCCTATGTCTACCGCATCGTCAACCGCCGGGCGCCGCTGGCTCTCGATGCCGGCCGGGCGTGGCACGTCACCCGTCCGCTGGATGCGGAGGCGATGCACGCGGCGGCGCAGGTGCTGGTCGGCCAGCATGACTTCACCAGCTTCCGCGCCGCGCTGTGCCAAGCGAAGTCGCCGGTGAAGACGCTCGACCGGTTGGATGTGGAGCGCCAGGGCGAGGAAATCCGCGTCCATGCCGCCGCGCGCTCCTTCCTGCACCATCAGGTCCGCAACATGGTCGGCACGCTGGAACTGGTCGGCGCCGGCAAATGGAGCGCGGACGACGTCCGCCGCGCGCTGGAGGCCCGCGACCGCGCCAAGGCCGGGCCGACCTGCCCGTCGGACGGGCTGTATTTCATGGCGGCGCGTTACTGAGCGACGGCGCCTCCCGCCAACCGCTCCTTCCCGGCGGTGAAGACCGCCACCAGATGCTCGATCACCGCCCGCACCCGCGGCACCTCGCGGCGGTCGCGGTGGACCAGCAGCCACGCCTCGCGGGTTAATGGTGGGCCGGGCAGCGGGCGGCGCTCCAACCCCGGCACGCCGTCCGCCAACATGCAGGGCAGGAAGGCGATGCCGAAGCCGGCGACCGCCGCCGCAAGCTGGCCCTGCACGCTGTTGGAGCGGAAGGCGACCCGCCGGCCACCGCCATGGCGGTCCAGCCACAGCGCCTCCGGCAACTCCGCCATCGACTCGTCATAGGCAATCAGCGTGTCGGGGGCGTCCGGTGCGGCGTACAGCCCATAGCCCAGCGTCGCCAGCCGTCGCCCGACCAGATCGCCGCGCTGCGGCCGGGCCAGCCGGATCGCCAGATCGGCCTCCCGCCGGGCGAGGCTGAGGGTGCGGTTGTCGACGAGGATTTCCAGGTCCAGGGACGGGTTGGCCGCCCGCAGCGGCCCCAGCCGGGGGATCAGGAAGATGTCGGCCAGCCCCTGGGTCATGGTCAGCCGCACGCTGCCGGTCAGCCCGGCGGCGTCGCCCTCGCAGCGGCGGATCGCCTGCGCCCGCTCGTCCATCGCCTCGGCCAGGGCGCGGACGCTCTCGCCCTCCTGGGTCAGGACATAGCCGTCGGGGCGGCGCTCCATCAGGCTGCGGCCGAGCGTGGTTTCCAGCGCGGCGAGCCGGCGCCCGACCGTGGCGTGGCTAAGCCGCAGGCTGCGCGCCGCCGCCGACAGGCTGCCGGCGCGCGCCAGTTCCAGGAAGACGCGCAAATCGTCCCAGTCGAGCGGGCCTGTGAATTTCTGAACAGTCATCGTGCAAGGATAATGGATGGCCGCGCATCGGTGAACGGGGCAGCATGACGCCCATCACCATTCAACGACAGCGGAGCATCTCCCGATGACGACCCTTCCCGCCCGGACCCTGCGCCAGATCGTCGGCGCGCCGAGCACGCCCGCGCCGCTCGACAAGGCGGTTCTGGTGCTGATCGATCTGCAGCGCGAATACACCGACGGCGCCCTGCGGCTGTCCGGCGTCGATGCGGCGGTGGAGCGGGCGGCGGAGTTGCTTGCCCTTGCCCGCGCCAACGGCGTGCCGGTAATCCACATCGTCCATCACACCGCGGCAGGCGCGCCGGTGTTCGACCCGACCGGGCCGATGGCGGAGATCGTCCCGGCGGTTGCCCCGCGTGACGGCGAGCCGGTGATCGTCAAGAAGCTCGCCAACGCCTTCGCCGGGACGGATTTGCAGACGGTGGCGCGCGATACCGGGCGGACGGAGATGATCGTCGCCGGCTTCATGACCCACAACTGCGTCAGCAGCACCGCGCGGTCGGCGGTGGATCATGGCTGGCGGGTGACGGTCGTGGCGTCGGCCACCGCCACCCGCGACCTGCCGGACGGCAAGGGCGGCGTGGTGCCGGCGGCCGACATCCAGCGCGGCGTGCTGACCGGCCTGTCCGACAGCCTCGCCACCGTGGTGGAGGACGCGCGGGCTTGGGGGTGAGACGGGAGGGGGCGCGGTCGGCGCCCCCGCCGCATTCTTACTTCTTCTCGGCCTTCCAGTAGTAGTTGGTGTCGAAGCTCGGGCCCCAGACGAGGCCGGTGACGTCCTTGCGCTCGGCCACCATCTCGGTCTGCTGGAACATGATGACGAAGGGCGAATCGGCCAGGACCGAGCGCTGCAGTTCCTCGTACATCTTGGCGCGCTTGGCGCTGTCGCGTTCCTCGACCGCGGCGGCGGTCTTCTTGGTCAGTTCCGGAATGTCCCAGGCGTTGCGCCAGGCCAGCGGCTTCGACTTGGCGTCGTCGCTGTTGTCGGGGTTGGAAGCGAAGGTGTCGGCGTTGGAGTTCGGATCCTGGTAATCCGCGCCCCACTGCTGGATCATCAGTTCATGGTTGCGGGCGCGGAACTTGGTCAGCACCTGCTTGCCGTCGCCGGGGATGATCTCGATCTTCACGCCGGCCTTGGCGGCGCTGGCCTGGATCGCCTGGGCCATGTCCTGGGTCGGGTTGGTGTTGCGCACGTCCATGCTGACGGTGAAGCCGTCGGGATAGCCGGCCTTCGCCAGCAGTTCCTTCGCCTTGGCCGGATCGTACTTGTAGGGGTTGTCGTTGACGGCGCCCAGGAAGCCCTTGGGCAGGAAGGCCTGATGGACGGTGCCAATGCCGTTCATGATCGAGCCGGCCATGCCGTCGTAATCGACCAGATACTTGAAGGCCTCGCGCACCTCGGGCTTGGCCAGGGCGGGGACCTTCTGGTTCAGGCTGAGGTACCACAGCGTGCCCTTCGGCGCCTGGACCAGACGGATGGCGTCGCTGGACTTCAGCGGTTCGAACTGCTCCGGCTTCAGGTTGCGCGCGACGTCGACATCGCCCTTCTCCAGCAGCAGGCGCTGGGTCGCCGGTTCCGCGATGTGGCGGATCAGCACGCGCTTCAGCTTCGGCGCGCCGCGCCAGTATTTCGTGTTGGCGTCGAAGGTCAGCAGCTCGCTCGGCTTCCACTGCTTCAGGATGAAGGGGCCGGAGCCGGCGGAGTTGGTCTTCAGCCAGCCGGCGCCGAAATCGCCGTCCTTCTCCTTGCTCTTCACCAGCTTGGAATCGATGACCGACGCGACGTCGGCGGTCAGGCAGTAGAGCACGAAGGTCGGGGCATAGGCCTTGTCGGTGGTGAAGACCAGCGTGTGCGGATCGGTGGCGCGCACCATCTGGTCGACATTGTCCGGGGTCAGGCCGAACTGGGTCAGGATGAAGGCCGGTCCCTTGTTCATCTTCACCGCGCGGGCGAAGGACCATGCCACGTCGTCGGCGGTCAGCGGGTTGCCGGAATGGAAATTGATGCCATTGCGGATCTTGAAGGTGAAGGTCTTGCCGTCGGGCGACACGGTCCAGCTTTCGGCGACCTCGCCCTCGATCTTGCTGACGTCGTTGACGTCGAAATGGATCAGGCGGTCATAGACCTGGGCGCTGTATTCCGCGCCCGACAGCTCGAAGATCTCGCCGGGGTCGAGGCTGACGATGTCGTCGAACTGCCACGCCATCACCAGCGCATCCTTGGGCGTGGCGGCCATGGCGGGGGCGGTGAGGCTGACGAGGGCGAGAGCGGCGGCGCCGAGAACGGTCTGGGCAATAAGGCCGCGCCTGAAGCTGGTCATCCGTGAAGTCTCCCTGGAGGCCCGTTCGGGCACTGTTGAGGGGTGAATCTTCCTGCTGCCTTCCCCGGTATGTCAATCCGGCAGATTGGCCGTTTCCGCCCCGCCTGCCGTTTCCGCCCGGGACGGGTTGCAATTCGTGGGGAAAGCGCCTAGCTCCTATCGCCCCCCGGCACCATTCTTGTATTCGCGGACATTCGGCAGAAGGAAACCACCGTCATGGGCTATACCGTCGCGGTCATCGGCGCCACCGGCAATGTCGGGCGCGAGATCCTGCAAACGCTGGCCGAGCGGAAGTTCCCGGCCGACAAGGTCATCGCCCTCGCCTCGGAAAAGTCGATCGGCCAGGAGGTGTCCTATGGCGAGGACGACATCCTCAAGGTCCAGGATCTGAACAAGTTCGACTTCCATGGCGTCGACATCGTCCTGTCGTCGCCCGGCGCCAAGGTCTCGGCCGTGCATGTGCCGCGTGCCGCCGCCGCCGGTGCCATGGTGATCGACAACACCTCGCACTTCCGCATGGACCCCGACGTGCCGCTGGTGGTGCCGGAGGTGAACCCGGAGGCGCTTGCCGGCTATCGCAAGCGCGGCATCATCGCCAACCCCAACTGCTCCACCATCCAGATGGCGGTGGCGCTGAAGCCGCTGCACGACCGTTACAAGATCCGCCGCGTCGTGGTGTCGACCTACCAGTCGGTGTCGGGCGCCGGCAAGGAGGCGATGGACGAGTTGTTCACCCAGACCCGCGCCATCTTCGTCAACGACCCCATCGCCAAGAGCGTCTTCCCCAAGCAGATCGCCTTCAACGTCATCCCCCAGATCGACGCCTTCATGGAGGACGGTTCCACCAAGGAAGAGTGGAAGATGATGGTGGAGACCAAGAAGATCCTCGATCCCAAGATCAAGGTCGCCGCCACCTGCGTCCGCGTTCCCACCTTCATCGGCCATGCCCTGTCGATCAACATCGAGACGGAGGAGCCGATCAACGCCGAGGAGGCCCGCGTCATCCTGCGCGCCGCCCCCGGCGTGTCGGTGGTCGACCAGCAGACCAGCGACGGCTATGTCACCCCGGTCGAGATCGCCGGCGACAACCCGGTCTTCGTCAGCCGCATCCGCGACGACTTCACGGTGGAGAACGGCCTGTCCTTCTGGTGCGTCGCCGACAACCTGCGCAAGGGCGCGGCGCTGAACGCCGTGCAGATCGCGGAACTGCTGGTGCGGGATTACATGGTGGAGTGACGGGGTAGGCTCAGCTCTTGCCCCCTCCCTAACCCTCCCCCGCCTTCGGCGGGAGAGGGAACTGCCGCCGCTTTGGCACATACATCACGCCAACAAGCATTCGGCCCCCTCTCCCTCGAAGAGGGGGAGGGATGGGGAGGGGGCACCCGCGCGACCACCTTCCCACCCTCCCAAATTGTCGGTAGGCTGAACCATCCCACCTGACCGGGCGGTTCCGTGCCTCGCATCCTGCCGCTGTTGTGCCTCGTCCTGCTGCTCACCGGGTGCGGTGTCGATGCCGACCAGGATGCGCTGTGCCGGAAGCTGATCCCGGCCTTCGACGACGGTCCCGTCACCGGCCTGTCCACCCGCGCTTACGCCGAAGACAAGCGGGTGCTGCGCATCGATTACCGCAGCGGCGGGCAGGCGCACTGGATCGCCTGCCGCTTCGCCGGCACCTCGATGGAAGAGGGGCGGCGCACCCTGGTCGCGGTGGCCACCGACCGCAACGGCTGGCTGACCGGCATCCGCTTCGCCATGCTGCAGCAATGGCTGCGCATCCGGCCGCCGCGCGATGCCGTCGGCGGGGTGGTGGAGATCGACAGACCGCAGCCGACGCGCTGGACGCCCGTCCTGTTCCTGGTCCAGCAAATCATCAACGCCGCCACCGTCGCCTGCGTCTATGGGCTGCTGGCGCTGGGCTACACCCTGGTCTACGCCATCCTCGGCCAGATCAATCTGGCGATGGGGGAGCTGACGATGATCGGCGCCATGCTGACGGCGATGGCGGCGGCCGGGTTGGGCATGGCCGGCTGGGCGACATGGCCGCCGGCGCTGCTCGGCGTGCTGGTGCTGGTGATGGGCTTCACCGCGGTGCAGGGCTGGACGATGGACCGGCTGGTCTTCCGCCGACTGCGCGGGGTGCGCAGCCACACGCCGCTGATCGTCGCGGTCGGGCTGTCCATCGCCTGTCAGGAGGGGGTGCGGCTGCTGCACGGCGCGCGCGACTGGTGGCCGGCGCCGGTAATGACCGGGCGGTACGACCTGCTGAGCGATGGGGCCTTCACCGTCACCGCCCTGACGGCGCAGCTGGCGATCCTGGCGCTGACCGGCGGGCTCTATGCCTTGCTGTGGGGCATCATGCAGCGCACCGCCTTCGGCCGGGCCCATCGCGCCTGCACCGACGACATCGCGGCGGCGGAGCTGGTGGGGGTGGACGTCAACCGGACGGTGGCGGCGACCTTCGCCATCGGCGGCGGGCTGGCCGCGGCGGCAGGGGCGGTGATCGCGCTGTATTATGGTGGGGTGAGCTTCTTCACCGGCTATCTGATCGGCTTCAAGGCGCTGGCCGCGGCGGTGGTCGGCGGCATCGGATCGGTGCCGGGGGCGATGCTGGGCGGCGCCCTGCTGGGGTTGGTTGAGACCTTCTGGTCGGCCTATTTCGCGCTCGCCTACAAGGACATCGTCGCGTTCGGGCTGCTGACGCTGTTCCTGATCTACCGGCCGCAGGGACTGATGGGGCAGGCGCGGGGCAGGGGAGATTAGGCGGGAGGTGCCGGCCGGCGACTCAAGGCCCCGGCCGGCACCGTGACCCTGCTTACCCCACCTTCACCAGCGCATGCCGCTTCTTGCCGGCACTGAGCTTGACCACGCCGTCGGCGTTCAGGTCCGCCGCCGTCGCCTTCGCCGTCTCGTCGGCGATCGGCCCGTCGTTCAGCTTGGCCCCGCCGCCCTTGATCAGGCGCCGCGCCTCGCCCTTCGACGCCGCCAGACCGGCCGACACCAGCAGATCGACCACCGGCAGGCCGGCCTCCAGATCGGCGCGGGCGACCTCGATGCTGGGCAGCCCCTCGGCCGCGGCGCCTTCCTCGAAGGCGCGGCGCGCGGTCTCGGCGGCCTCCAGCGCGGCCTCCTCGCCATGGGCGAGCCTGGTGACCTCGTTGGCGAGGATCTTCTTGGCCTCGTTGATCTCGGCGCCCTGCAGGCTTTCCAGCCGGGCGACCTCGTCCAGCGGCAGCTCGGTGTAGAGGCGCAGGAAGCGGCCGACGTCGGCATCCTCGGTGTTGCGCCAGTACTGCCAGAAATCATAGCTGCCGAGCTTGTCGGCGGTCAGCCACACCGCGCCGGCGGCCGTCTTGCCCATCTTGGCGCCCGACGAGGTGGTTAGCAGCGGCGTGGTCAGGCCGAACAGCTCCGCCCCGTCGGTGCGGCGGCCGAGTTCGACGCCGTTGACGATGTTGCCCCACTGGTCCGACCCGCCCATCTGCAAACTGCAGCCATAGCGCCGCTTCAGCTCCACGAAGTCGTAGGCCTGCAGGATCATGTAGTTGAATTCGAGGAAGGTCAGCGGCTGCTCGCGGTCCAGCCGCAGCTTGACCGACTCGAAGCTCATCATCCGGTTGATGGTGAAATGCCGGCCGATGTCGCGCAGCAGCGGGATGTATTTCAGCTCGTCCAGCCAGTCGGCGTTGTTCGCCATCACAGCGTCGGTCGGACCGTCCCCGAAGGTGAGATAGCGGCCGAAGATGCGCTTGATGCCCGCCATGTTGTTGGCGATGACCTCGTCGGTCAGCAGCTGGCGCGCCTCGTCCTTGCCGGACGGATCGCCGATCTTGGTGGTGCCGCCGCCCATCAGGACGATCGGCTTGTGGCCGGTCTTCTGCAGCCAGCGCAGCATCATGATCGGCAGCAGGCTGCCGACATGCAAGGAGTCGGCGGTGCAGTCGAAGCCGATATAGGCGACGATCGGCCCCTTCTGCGCCCGCTCGTCCAGCGTGGCGAGATCGGTGCACTGATGGATGAACCCGCGCTCCTGAAGGGTGCGCAGGAACTCCGAAGAGGGGGCCGAGGGGGTGGTCGTCGTCATGGCCGCAATCCGGCTGTCGTTGAAATGAAGGGCGAGGAATTCCCGCGGTCTGTTACCACGGAACGGCCACTGCCTCAATGCGGCGGCCGGATCGGGGTGGCGGGAACCGGCGCCGCCGCCGGCCTGTTTTCCGGCTCAAGCATCGCTGCGCTGCCGCAAGTCAAATCCCATAAGTCATGCCGGGGATTTCCCTCATTTCCTTCCCAATCGCAATTGACATTGATTCGCAAAACAGACATCCGGCCTTGACTGTATTTTGTGCAGCTCGCCACCAGCCCAAATGATAGTGACTATCAACTACATTTTTGTTTTCGCAGGAGATTTTTATTGTGCGATTCCTTCGTTTGTGACAAGGTGCGACAAATTATCCATTCAGGAGCATCCCACCATGCAAGGCGATCAAGGGGTCCTGGACCGTTTGAACAAGCTGCTTACCGGCGAACTGAGCGCGGCCGACCAGTATCTGTCCCATGCGCGCAGCATGGAGGACATGGGCCTCAAGGCGATCGCCGAGCGCATCTCGCACGAGCGGGAAGAGGAACTGGAGCATGCCGACAAGCTGATCCGCCGCATCCTGTTCCTGGAAGGCACGCCCGACGTCGCCAGCCGCGACCCGATTCACATCGGCAAGACCGTTCCGGAGATGATGCGGAACGACCTGAACCTGGAATATGAGGTGGTGGCCGCCCTGAAGGAGGCAATCGCCTATTGCGAGCAGGTGAAGGATTACGACACCCGCCGCATCCTGCTGGAACTGCTGGTCGACACGGAAGAAGACCACGCCCACTGGCTGGAGCAGCAGCTTGGCCTGATCGACATGCTCGGCGTGCAGAATTACCTGCAGTCGGCCATGGGCGGCTTCCCGACCTGAGCGGAGGACGGATCATGAAAGGCAACAGCGACGTCATCGCCCAGCTTCAGATCGTCCTGAAGGACCAGCTGACGCAGATCAACCAGTATTTCCTGCACGCCCGCATGCTGAAGAACTGGGGCGTCAGGGCCCTGGGCAAGTGGGAGTATCACGCCTCCATCGAGGTGATGAAGAGCGCGGACGAGATCATCGAACGCATCCTGTTCATCGAGGCGATCCCCAACCTCCAGGACCTCGGCAAGCTGCACATCGGCGAGGATGTGCCGGAGATCCTCTCCAGCGACCTCGCCGCCGAGCGCGAGGCCCGCGACCGTATCGCCAACGCCATCGCCGTGTGCGAGGAAAAGGCCGACTACGTGTCGCGCGACGAGCTGTCCGAACTGCTGGAGGAGTCGGAAGAGCGCATCGACTATCTGGAAACCCAGCTGAGCCTGATCGACGACATCGGGCTGCCGAACTACATCCAGTCGGCGATGGGCGAGTTCAAGGAGTGAGGTTGGGGGTGTCGGAGCTTTGCGGCGCTAGACCCCCACCCTAACCCTCCCCCGCTGGGCGGGGGAGGGGACAAGCGCTTGTTCGGGAGAGTGGCGGCAGTCCCTCCCCCGCCCAGCGGGGGAGGTTAGGTGGGGGTCTAACTCCCCTCAAAGACATCCCCCCTCAAACCCGCCCCAAAATCTCCTCGGCCAGCGCCTGCATTTCGGCCGCCGCCTGGGTCTTGCGTGCGGCTTCCGTCACCGACAGGCCGGTCATCAGCGTGCCGGCATAGGCGGTGCGGTTGCCGACTTGGGCCGCCGCCAGTTCCACCGCCGGCGGATCGACCAGTTCATGCACCTTGGCGATCAGTTCGTCGGCGATGCGGGCGCGCGGCGGCACGCGGTTCAGCACCAGCAGCAGGCGGCGCTTCTCCTGCGCCGCCAGATCGATGGTCGGATGCACCGCCCACAGATCCATCGGGCTCGGCTGCACCGGCGCAACCACCAGCGTGGCGGCACGGACGGCGATGCGCGCCTCCGTCTGGGCGTGCGGCGGGCTGTCGATCACCACGATGTCGTGGGCACGGGCCAGCTTCTCCACCTCGGCCTGGGTGCGCCAGCCGGTGATCTGCACATGGGTGAAGCCGGGCTGCCCACCGGTCGCCTCGGCCCGTACGGCGTGCCAGCGGGTCAGGCTGCCCTGCGGGTCGATGTCGACGGTGGCGACCCTGTACCCGAGCTGCGCCCAGGCAATGGCGAGGTGGGCGGCCAGCGTGGTCTTGCCGGCGCCGCCTTTCTGCTGCGCCACGGTGAAGACCTTGCCCGTCATGCCCGCACCCATCATGTTGTGTTGCTTGATTGCGCACTCCCCTCATAACCTTGGGCATGGCACCGGTGCAACCGCGCGAATTGACACCGGTGCTGCACGGGCTAGAAAGACGCCGTGACCGACCATTCCGCACCCGATACCGGTGAGAAGCGCCCGGCGCTGATCCCGGCCACCCCCGCCGGCATTGCTCGCGCTGCCGAGATGCTGCGCGCCGGCCGTCTGGTCGCCTTCCCGACCGAGACGGTCTATGGCTTGGGCGCCGACGCCACTGACGACCGCGCCGTGGCCGCCATCTTCGCCGCCAAGGGCAGGCCGCAGTTCAACCCGCTGATCGTCCATGTCCCCGATCTGGTCGCCGCCCATTCCTGGGGCCTGTTCGACGACCGCGCTCATGATCTGGCGACGCAGTTCTGGCCCGGCCCGCTGACCATGGTGGTGCCGCGTCCGGCCAACTCCGCGCTGTCGCTGCTGGTCAGCGCCGGGCTGGACAGCATCGCCATCCGCGTGCCCAACCACCCGGTGGCCCAGGCCATCCTGCGTGCCGCCGGCAAGCCGATCGCCGCGCCCAGCGCCAACCGTTCCGGCGCCGTCAGCCCGACCACGCCGCACCATGTGCTGGAAAGCCTGGGCGACCGGGTGGACGGCATCGTCACCGGCGGCAAATGCATGGTCGGGCTTGAGTCCACCGTCATCGACCTGACCGGCCCCGAAGCGGTGCTGCTGCGGCCCGGCGCCGTGCTGCCCGACGAGATGGAGCGGCTGATCGGCCCGATCCGCCTGTCGGCCGGCGACCCGACCGCGCCCAAATCCCCCGGCCAGTTGGAAAGCCACTACGCCCCGAATGCGGCGGTGCGCCTCAACGCCTCGTCGGCGGAAGAGGACGAGGCGTTCCTGACCTTCGGCCCCGACCGCTTCGTCTTCGGCGGCATCACCCGCCTGAACCTGAGCCTGGAAGGCGACCTGAACGAGGCGGCGGCCAACCTGTTCTCGCACCTGCGCAACCTGGACCAGAGCGGGGCGAAGCGCATCGCCGTGATGCCGATCCCGGAGGTCGGGCTGGGCATGGCGATCAACGACCGCCTGCGCCGGGCGGCGGCTCCGCGGAGCTAACGCACCGCGTGGCGGCTGGTCTGCGCAACAGTTGCATGGAAATGGGGGCGGCTAGATTGTAGAAGTGTCGCGCTTCGATGCGCCAACTTCCCTTCTGCCGGACCCCGCGCCATGACCAACATCGCCGCCGCTCTCGATCAGATCCGCGCCATCGTCGGCCCGTCCGGCATCCTCACCGACGCCGCCGACATGGCCCCCTACCTTGCGGAGTGGCGCGGGCGCTTCAAGGGCAACAGCCCGGCGGTGGTCCGACCGGCCAGCACCGAGGAAGTCGCGGCGGTCGTGAAGATCTGCGCCGAGGCCGGCATCCCCATCGTGCCGCAGGGAGGCAACACCAGCCTCGTCGGCGGCTCCATCCCCTACGAGGAGGGGCGGGAGATCGTGCTGAGCCTGTCGCGCATGAACCGCATCCGCGACATCGACACGCTGAACTACACCATGACGGTGGAGGCCGGAGTTGTCCTGACCAGCATCCAGGAGGCTGCGGCCGACGCCGACCGCCTGTTCCCGCTGAGCCTGGGGGCGGAGGGCACGGCGCAGATCGGCGGCCTGATCTCCACCAACGCCGGCGGCATCAACGTCCTGCGCTACGGCAACACCCGCGACCTCGTGCTGGGGCTTGAGGTGGTTCTGGCCGACGGCCGCGTCTGGGACGGCATGCGCCGGCTGCGCAAGAACAACACCGGCTACGACCTGAAGAACCTGTTCGTCGGCGCCGAAGGCACGCTGGGCATCATCACCGCCGCGGTGCTGAAGCTGTTCCCGCGCCCGCGCCAGTCGATCACCGCCTTCGTCGCCGTGCCGAGCCCCGCCGCCGCCATCGAGTTGCTGGCCCGCCTGCGCGCCGCCTCCGGTGACGCCGTGTCGGCCTTTGAGCTGATGTCGCGCCGCTGCCTGGATTTCGCCCTGAAGCACGTCGCCGGCACCATCGACCCGCTGTCGGAGCCGTCGCCCTGGTATGTCCTGACCGAGCTGACCGCCGGCACCCAGTCCGACGCCTTCCAGGAGACGGTGGAGACCGCGCTGGGCGAGGCGTTCGAAGCCGAACTGGCGACCGACGCCACGCTGGCCCAGTCGGACGCCCAGGCCAAGCAGCTGTGGTTCATCCGTGAGGCCATCGTCGAGGCGCAGAAGTTCGAAGGCGGCTCGATCAAGAACGACGTGTCGATCCCGGTGTCCCGCGTCGCCGAATTCATCGAACTGGCCGAGGCCGCGGTGGCGCAGGCTTGCCCCGGCATCCGTCCCACCCCCTTCGGCCATGTCGGCGACGGCAACATTCACTTCAACCTCAGCCAGCCCGAGGGCACCGACACCAAGGCCTATCTCGACCGCTGGGACGAGATCTGCCACGTGGTGAACGAGGTGATCTTCAAGCTCGACGGCTCGATCTCCGCCGAGCATGGCGTCGGCCGCTTCAAGAAGGACGAGATGCCGGTCATCAAGGGGCCGGTGGAGTTCGACATGTTGCGCGCCATCAAGGCGACGCTCGACCCCAAGGGCCTGCTGAATCCGGGGAAGATGCTGCCGTAAGGGCTTAGCGCGTCATAATATTGCGGGGGACAGGCTTGCGGCGAAAGACGTATGGCCGCGCTTGTCCCCGGCGCGACACAAGGCTATGGTGCGGCCTCCGATTGTTCTGCGCCTGTCGTACCGCGAGAGAGAGTTTTTCCGATGTCCAAGCCGCGCACTCTGTTCGACAAGATTTGGGACAGCCACGTCGTGCATCGCCAGGACGACGGCACCTGCATCCTCTATATCGACCGCCATCTGGTCCATGAAGTGACCAGCCCGCAGGCGTTCGAAGGACTGCGCGTCGCCGGCCGCAAGGTGCGGCGTCCGGAAGCCACTCTCGCCGTCCCCGACCACAACGTCCCCACCACTGACCGCTCCAAGGGCATCACCGAGGAGGAAAGCCGGATCCAGGTGGAGACGCTGGACAAGAACGCCCGCGACTTCGGCGTCCGCTATTTCCCGATGGACGACGTCCGCCAGGGCATCGTGCACATCGTCGGTCCGGAACAGGGCTTCACCCTGCCCGGCGCCACCATCGTCTGCGGCGACAGCCACACCGCCACCCATGGCGCCTTCGGTGCGCTGGCCTTCGGCATCGGCACGTCGGAGGTGGAGCATGTGCTGGCCACCCAGACCCTGCTGCAGAAGCCGGCCAAGAACATGCTGATCCGCGTGGACGGCAAGGTGAATCCGGGCGTCACCGCCAAGGACATCGTGCTGGCCATCATCGGCAAGATCGGCACCGCCGGCGGCACCGGCTATGTCATCGAATTCGCCGGCGAAGCCATCCGCGACCTGTCGATGGAAGGCCGCATGACCGTCTGCAACATGGCGATCGAAGGCGGCGCCCGCGCCGGCCTGATCGCCCCGGACGAGAAGACCTTCGAATACGTTAAGGGCCGCGCCCTGGCCCCCAAGGCCGGCGCCTGGGAGCAGGCCGTCCAGTATTGGAAGACGCTGCCGTCGGACGAGGGTGCGGTCTATGACGCCACCGTCGTGCTGAACGCCGCCGACATCGTCCCGCAGGTCACCTGGGGCACCAGCCCGGAAGACGTGCTGCCGATCACCGCGACCGTGCCGAACCCGGCCGAGATCGCCGACGCCGGCAAGCGCGCCGCCGTCGAGCGCTCGCTCGCCTACATGGGCCTGACCCCCGGCCAGCCGCTGACCGAGGTCAAGGTCGACACCGTCTTCATCGGCTCCTGCACCAACGGCCGCATCGAAGACCTGCGCGCCGCCGCCGAAGTCGCCAAGGGCCGCAAGGTCGCCGAGGGCGTGCGCGCCCTGGTCGTCCCCGGCTCGGGTCTGGTCAAGGAGCAGGCCGAGGAAGAGGGTCTGGACAAGATCTTCACCGAGGCCGGCTTCGAGTGGCGCGAGCCGGGCTGCTCCATGTGCCTGGCGATGAATGCCGACCGTCTGGCTCCCGGCGAGCGCAGCGCCTCGACCTCGAACCGCAACTTCGAAGGCCGTCAGGGCCGCGGCGGCCGTACCCACCTCGTCAGCCCGGCGATGGCCGTGGCGGCGGCGGTGACCGGCCATCTGGCCGACGTCCGCGCGCTGTAAGGCTGTCAGGTTTAGCTGCTGAAGGGGCAGGGTCGGGGTTCTCCCCCGATCCTGCCCTTTTTGCTTGAGGCCTCAGCGCGTATGCGCCTCCGGCGGCGCCTTGGTGTCGGGCATCGGCGTGCCGTCGCCGCCCAGGAAGAACAGGTTGCGCAGGAAACCCGGCGCCAGCACCGCCAGCGGGTTGACCGACACGTCCGGGTCGGACAGCGGTCCCTGCACATGCCAGGTGGCGGAGAAGATGCCCTGGCCCTCGCCGCCGCTCAGGATGTCGCCCAGCAGCGGGATCTGGCCGATCAGGCGGTTCAGGCCATAGACCGGGACGATGGTGCCCTGCAGGTTGGCGGTTTCCGTCTCCAGATCGATCTGCCCCTCCAGCGTCAGGCCGAGCGCCGAGCCCGAGGTGCGCAGGTCCTTCAGGTTCAGCAGCCGGCCCTCCTTGCGGAAGTCCGCGACCATGCGGCCGAAGGCGATGCCCTTGCCGCCGCCCAGCAGCTCCGCGAAGCCCGACGGCGAAATGGCGTTCAGGATGCGGGCCAGCGCCGGAACGTCGATCAGCGTGTAATCCCGGATCTCGGCCTTGCCGACGATGGCGGCATCGGCCCGCGGCTCGGCCGAGCGGCCGGTCAGGGTCAGTCGGCCGCCGCGCATGCGGTCGTTCAGATCCATCGCCTGCAGGGCGGAACCCAGATCCTCCGCATTGATTGCAAGGTCGTAGACGCCCTGCGGACCCGGCCGCCATTTCAGCGACACGCCGCCGCCCTCGCTGCGGCCGGTGAGGTCGAGCAGGGTCCAGGCGGAGGCGTTCCGCCGCATGGTTCCCGAGACCTGCCGCAGCCGCCGTCCCTCGCCGAACACAACCGAATCGAACTTGATAGCGACGTCCAGCGGTGTCTTGCGGCCGTCGTCGGTGGGGGAGGGCGGCTTCTTGGGCGGCGGTGCGACGGCGCCCTCGCCGGACGGCGTCTTGCCGGTCAGTCCGCGGGCGTCCAGGCTGGTGCCGGCGATGGTGCCGGCATAGCCGCCGGCCGGCCCGCCCGGCTTGGCGGGAGGCAGCACGGTCAAATCGGCGCGCAGGTCGGTCTGGCCCAGCTTGAAGCTGGGGGCCTGCACCCGCGCCACCCGCTTGCCGCCGTCGGCCAGTTCCAGATTGGCGACGGTCTTCAGCCCGCCGGCATCGACGGTCAGGTTGCTGATGCGGGTCGGGCGGTCCTTGTCGAACTCCAGCGTCAGTTTGCCGGTGCCGGGCTTTCCGGGGGGCTTGGCCCAGCCCAGCTCTTCGATCGAAAGGCGGGTCTTCTCCAGGTTCAGATTGCCGGTCAGCAGCAGCTTGTGCTTGCGGTCCACCGTGAACAGGATGTCGGCGCCGAAGGGACCCTGTACCCGGTCCTCCAGATCGATGCCGTGGGCGCGCAGATCGTCGGCGGTGGCGTCGCCCTTCACCGCGATGCGGGTGCGCGGACCCTTGGCGGCGCTGTCGAAGGACTCGTTCCAGTCGACGGTGACGGGAATGCCGTCCAGCTTGGTGGCGCCCTTGATCTGCATCGCCTTGAGGTCGAGCGCCAGCGACAGTTCGCCGTCGGTGGCATTCAGCCCGGCCGCGACCTTCTCCACCGCCACCTTGTGCAGCTTGCCGGCCACGTCGAGTTCAAGCTGCTCCACCTTCAGGTCGGCCAGCAGGGGGAAGGCAAAATGCAGCTGCGCCTCGGCGGTGCCCTGGGTGCGCTTCGGGTCCATCTCCAGCTTGGTCGGGTAACCCAGCGGCGGCATGTCGATCAGCGTCAGGATGGAGCGCACCGGCCCCTGGACCGGCAGGCGGATGTCCATCGTCTCCTTGCCGACATCCAGCCCGCCGATCACCACCTTGCCGTCGCCGATCTCGATGTCGCCGGACTTGGGGTCGGCGATCCGGCCGCCCTTGGTCTGGATGGTGAAGGTCTTGCCGTCGGTCGTCGCCTCCAGCCCCGCACCGGTGACCGGCGTCAGGTCGTGGAAATAGCGGACGCTGATGTCCTCCCCGGCCATGGTGGCGAGGAAGCGCCTCTGTTCGGGCGGTCCCGACCCGTCGAGTGGTATCGAGAGGTCCGCTTCCGCCCGCGCCTCCGTCACCGTCCCATGCGACAGGTTGCGGGTCACCCATTCCCGCGCGTTGGGACCGGCGACGGTCGGCCAATAGCGGTGCAGCTCGTCCAACGCGACGCCGCGGGCGGTCGCCTGCGCCTCCACCGCCATGCGGTTGCCCTGGCGCAGCGCGGTGCCGCTGGCCTCGACCTTCGGCTGCGGCCCGCCGGATTCGCCCAGCACCGCGTTCAGCCCGTCCAGTTCGATGCGGTCGAGGTCGCCATGCAGGCGCAGTTGGGCCGACTCGACCGGCAGCGGCCCTTCGAACAGGTCGGGGCGGAGCAACTGCCCGCGTCCGGCGGTGATGTCGGCCTTGCCGCCGGTCGGCTGCAGCGACGGGTCGAAGGCGACCTCCACCGTTCCCGACAGCGGCAGGTCTGCCGCCTTCAGCGGTTCCAGCAGCGGGGCGAGACCGGCGACGGCGGCGGGGGTGAAGCCGGTCAGCCGCGCGGTCGCCCGGCCGTCCTTGTCCGGTCCCTGCCGTCCCGACAGTTCCAGCCCGGCGGTCCGGCCGCCGGCGGTCAGCGACAGGCTGGCCCGGAGGTCGCGTCCGCCATCGGTCTCCACCAGTTCGCCCCGGCCGGTCAGGCCCAGCGGTTCGCCGCCGTCCGCCGCCGCCAGCGACAGGTCGTCGATCCGCAGCCGCCGGCCCGGCACGTCCAGGCTGCCGCGCAGTTCCAGGCTGCGCACGGCGACCGGCTCCGGCCGCAGGTCGGCGGGCAGGGCGACGGTGCCGGCGCCGCCGCGCAGGTCCAGATCGACCGTCATCGGTTCGAAGCGCGGGTCGAGCCGCGCCGAGACCGTGCCGGACAGCGCCAGCTTCACCGCCGACAGCGGCGCCAGTGCCGGCCCGACCTCCGCCAGCGCCGCCGGCTCCAGCCCGTCGACGGACAGGGTCAGGTCGGTGGTGGCGTCGGCGATGTTGTAATGGCCGGCGGCGGCGACGGTCACCGCCTGGGGCGTCGCTCCACCGCCGCCATTCCCGAGATCCAGCGTGACGCGGGCGCGGCCCTGGGCGCCCTGGGAATCGCGGGTCAGCACGATGTCCGCGCGGGTGGCGTGCCAGGACAGGTCGAGCATGCGGTTCTCGACCCGCAGGTCGGCGCCGACCACCGACAGCCGGCGCAGCAGCCCCAGCGGCCGGTCGATGTCGGGCGGGCGGCGCAGGCTGTCCAGCGCCTCGTCCATCAGGTCGGGACCGGCAGTGTCGGAGTTGCCGGTGGACTCGGCGTCGGCCCGCACGTCGAAGGCGAGGCTGCCGTCGGCGCGGCGCAGCACGGTCAGGCGCGGCCGGACCAGATCCAGGCGCGTCGGCGACAGCGTGCCGCGGAACAGGGCCGGGATGGAGAAGCCGATGCCCATCTCCGGCACCGCGGCCAGCTCCGCCCCCTCCGCATTCAGCGCCTGCACCCGGCGGGCGCGCAGGTCGAGACGCCGTCCGCCGGTGTTCTCAAGCCCGTCCTCGCCCTCCAGCGACAGCACCAGTTCGCCGATGTCGATGTGGAAGCGGCCGTCGCGGTCGCTCAGCGCCTGCTCGACATAGGGGATCAGCGGGTCGAGCGCGATCGGCCCCTGCGACAGCCGCCACGTGAACAGCCCGCCGGCGGCAAGCGCCACGGCGCCGACCCCGGTCAGCGTCAGGCCGAGGATCTTCGCGGTTCGGCGGATCATCGGGCACCGGCCGAGGGAGAAGAAGGAGATACGCGCGAATCGGCCCGATTGACCTTCCCGTCCGACACGTGCAGCTTTCTGCCCATGATTTGAGCAGGAAAGACGGTTGCCATGCCCAGCCCCATCGCGTTCTCAAGCCCCTTGCCGAAGCCCTTCGACGCCGCGCAGGCGGCGCTGGGGATGGAGCGCTGGCGCCAGCAGGCCGCCGCGGCGGAGCCGGAGATTCGCGCTTGGGCGGAGGCCTTCGCCGATTCGGAACCCGGCCGGGCGCTGATCGAGGCGGTGTGCGGCAACAGCCCGTATCTCGGCCACAGCCTGACGCGGGAGCTGCCCTTCGTCGCCCGGACGGTGCGGGACGGGTTCGACGACAGCTTCGCCGCCCTGATCGCCTCGCTCCATGCCGAGCATGGCGAGGAGAAGTCGATGGACCGGCTGATGGCGGGATTGCGGGTGGCGAAGCGGCGGGCGGCGCTGCTGATCGCGCTGGCCGACATCGCAGGCGCCTGGCCGCTGTTCCGCGTCACCGGCGCCCTGTCGGAGCTGGCGGAGACGGGGGTCCAGCTGGCCGCGAATTTCTTGCTGCGCCGCGCCGGGGAGGCGGGGACGCTGACGCTGCCGGATCCGCAGCGACCGTGGGTCGGTTCGGGCCTGATCGTGTTGGGCATGGGTAAGCTTGGCGGGCGCGAACTCAACTATTCCAGCGACATCGACCTGATCGTCCTGTACGACGACGCTGTTGTGCAGACGCCCCAGCCGGACAACCTCGCGCGAACCTTCATCAGGCTCGCACGCGATCTTGTCCGTATTATGGATGAACGGACCAAGGACGGCTACGTCTTCCGCACCGACCTTCGGCTTAGGCCGGATCCCGGAGCCACGCCGCTGGCGGTGTCCGTGTCGGCGGCCGAAATTTATTACGGCAGCGTCGGCCAGAACTGGGAACGCGCGGCGATGATCAAGGCCCGCCCCATCGCCGGCGATCCGGAGGCGGGGGCGTCCTTCATCCGCTTCCTGGAGCCCTTCGTCTGGCGCCGCAATTTGGATTTCGCCGCCATCCAGGACATCCATTCGATCAAGCGCCAGATCAACGCGCACAAGGGCCACCGCGAGGTGACGGTCAACGGCCACGACATCAAGGTCGGCCGCGGCGGCATCCGCGAGATCGAGTTCTTCGCCCAGACCCAGCAGCTGATCTTCGGCGGGCGCGACCCGCGCGTGCGCATCGCCCCGACGCTGATGGCGAACGAGGCGCTGCGCGATGTCGGCCGGGTGCCGCCGCAGACGGTGGAGGAGCTTGCCGGGGCCTATCATTTCCTGCGCCGTGTCGAACACCGCATCCAGATGATCGACGACCAGCAGACCCACCGTATTCCCGCCGACGATGCCGGAGTGGCGCATCTGGCGACCTTCCTCGGCTATGCCGACCCCGCCGATTTCCGGGCGGAGCTGCTGGCGACGCTGGGGCAGGTCGAGGACCGCTATGCCGAACTGTTCGAGGAGGCGCCGTCGCTGTCGGGGCCGGGCAATCTGGTCTTCACCGGCACCGACCCCGATCCCGGCACGGTGGAGACGCTGAGCGGCATGGGATTCGCCGATCCGGCGCGCGTCATCAACGTGGTGTCGGCCTGGCACCGCGGCCGTTACCGCGCCACCCGGTCGGGACGCGCGCGGGAACTGCTGACCGAAATGACGCCGGCCCTGCTGAGCGCGCTGGCCAAGACGCCGGCCCCCGATTCGGCGCTGATGAACTTCGACGACTTCCTCGGCAAGCTGCCCGCCGGTGTCGGGCTGTTCTCCCTGTTCGTCGCCAATCCCTGGCTCTTGGAGCTGGTGGCGGAGATCATGGGCATCGCGCCGCAGATGGCGAAGACGCTGTCGCGCAACCCGTCGCTGCTGGACGCCGTGCTCTCGCCGGACTTCTTCGATCCGCTGCCGGGCAAGGCGGACGGGCTGGCCGACGACCATGCCCGGGTGATGGCGCCGGCCCGCGACTTCGAGGATGCGCTGACGCTGGCCCGGCGCTGGACCAACGACCAGCGCTTCCGCGCCGGCGTGCATATCCTGCGCGGCATCACCGACGGCGACCGCTGCGGCGCCTTCCTGGCCGATCTGGCCGACATCGTCGTCCCCGACCTCGCCCGCCGGGTGGAGGAGGAGTTCGCCCAGCGCCATGGCCGCATCCCCGGCGGCGCCTGGGTGGTGGTCGCGATGGGCAAGCTGGGCAGCCGGCAGCTGACGATCACGTCCGACATCGACCTGATCGTCATCTACGACGTGGCGCCCGGTGAAGGGCCCCGCCTGTCGGACGGGACCAAGCCGCTGTCGCCGAACGAGTACTACATCAAGCTGACCCAGCGCCTGACCAACGCCATCACCGCGCCGATGGGCGACGGGCGGCTCTACGAGGTCGACATGCGGCTGCGCCCGTCGGGCAATGCCGGGCCGCTGGCCACCTCGCTGGACGCTTTCGTCAAGTATCAGGCCACCGACGCCTGGACCTGGGAGCATATGGCGCTGACCCGCGCCCGCGTGATCGGCGGCGATCCGGAGCTGGGGGACCGCGTGTCGGCGGCGATCCGCTCGGTGCTGACCGCGCCGCGTGATGCCGACCGGCTGCTGTGGGACGTCGCCGACATGCGGCGGCGAATCGAGAAGGAGTTCGGGACGACAAACGTCTGGAACGTCAAATACGCCCGCGGCGGCCTGATCGACATCGAGTTCATCGCCCAGTACCTGCAGCTGCGCCATGGGCACGAGCGGCCCGACATCCTGCACATCGGCACCGCCAAGGCGCTGGGCTGCGCCGCCCGGACCGGCGCGCTGGACCCGGAGGTGGCGGAGGACCTGGAAGCGACTCTGCGGCTGTGGCGGCGGGTGCAGGGCTTCCTGCGGCTGACCACCGCCGGGGTGCTCGACCCCAATCAGGTGTCTCCCAGCCTGCTGGCCGGTTTGGTCCGCGCCGCCTTTCCTGACGAGCGTGAGCCTGGCACTGTTGACTTCCCGGAACTGGACAACAGAATCCGTGCCGTTGCCGCCCGCGCCCATGGCCATTTCAAGGCCCTGGTCGAGGAACCGGCAGGCCGTCTGGCCCCACCCAACACCGCCACGCCTCCGGCCTGAGGACAGAGATCCCGGCCGGCAAGAAGAAGGCCGGCAAGAAGAAGGATAATCGAGCAGCCATGACCGTAGACGTCGGATCGCCCGCCCCGGATTTCACCATGCCGACCGACGGCGGGGGCAGCGTCACGCTGTCGGCCCTGCGCGGCAAGCCGGTGGTGCTGTATTTCTACCCGAAGGACGACACGTCGGGCTGCACGTCGGAGGCCTGCGGCTTCCGCGACCAGCTGCCCGACTTCTCCGCCGTGGATGCGGTGGTGATCGGCGTCTCCAAGGACAGCGTCGCCAGCCACGACAAGTTCAAGGCCAAGCACGAGCTGACCTTCACCCTGGCGTCGGACACCGACGGCGCAGTGTGCGAAGCCTATGGCACCTGGGTTGAAAAGAGCATGTACGGTCGTAAGTACATGGGTATCGACCGCGCCACCTTCCTGATCGACAAGGACGGCATCGTCCGCAATGTCTGGCGCAAGGTGAAAGTCACCGGCCATGTCGCCGCGGTACTAAAGGCCGTGCAGGCGCTGTAACCTCCAACGGGAGGGTGGGGCGCCTTTTTCTCCCGGCATGGACCGGACGGGAAGGGCGCCCTTCCGGCCCGGCTATTCCCCCGGCGTGTGGGCTTACGCCCGAAGGGTATTTTTAGAATCGCCCCAAACAAGCCTACACTTCGTGCATTCCCGCACCAGAGGCCGCGCAACCCACCGCGGTTTTGGTTCTTCGGCTGCCCCAGGGATGCACACGCCATGAACGTTGCGAACATTGCCCGGCGCCTCGTCGCCGGAGAGCTTCACTATGCGCTGGGCCGGTTCGAATCGGTGCGGCGCGGCTACAGTGCTCTGCGCCGCCTGTCTCCCCGGTCTCGCCAGCGGGCGCCGGCCGGCCCGCCCATACCGCTGCCTCCGCTTCCGGTCAGCCTGTTCGCCGGCCAGACCATCGACCGCGCGCTGGCCGACCTGCGGCGCGACTCGATCGCGCTCGGTTTCGATCTGCCCTGGGCGATGGTGGAGGAGATGGTGGAGTTCGCCACCCACTCCCCGCTGCAGCGGCGGCTGCGCGACGACCGCGTGTTCTATCGCCACGATGTCCGCAAGGGCCGGCTGGAGGACGGGTCGCCCGCGGTGATGGGCATCGTCCCCGATCCGCTTGACTGTCCGGCGGTGCGCCGGGTCTGCCGCGATCCGCTGCTGATGCAATGTGCCGGGGCTTTCCTGGGCTTCCCCGCCACCAAGATCATCCCGCGCCTGTTCTGGAGCTTCGTCACCGACGCCACCGATGACGAGCGCCGTCAGCTGGGCCAGACCATCGACTGGCATTACGACGTCCACGACTTCCATTTCTGCTCGGCGCAGTTCTATCTGACCGATGTCGGCCCCGGTTCCGGCGAGCACGCGCTGGTCCGCGGCAGCCATCACGGCAAGTCGCTGCGCATGCTGCTGGGCTCCGCCAACGCCCGCGACGAGCAGCTGTTCACCCGCTTCGCCCGCGACCGCATCCTGGTGGTGGAGGGACCGGCCGGCACCGGCTTCCTCGAGGACACCTCCTGCTACCACCGCGCCACCCCGCCGGCCAGCCGCGAGCGGCTGATGCTGCAGCTCTGGATCAGCTGAGCTAGACTGCGCCGCATCGTCACGAGGGGATGCGGAACGGATGATGGAAGCGAAGGACGGGCTGCGCACGGTCGTCGGCCTGATGAGCGGCACCTCGATGGACGGCATCGACGCTGCTCTGCTGCGCACCGACGGCCGCGACCGGGTGGAGGCGCTGGACTTCCTGACCATCCCCTATGACGACGGCTTCCGCGCCCGGCTGCGCGGCTGCCTGGGCAGGACCGACAGCGACGGGACGGTGGCGGCGGTGGAGCGCGACCTGACCGACGCCCATGCCGACGCGGTGCGCCGCCTGCTGGACAAGGCGGGCGGCGCGGCGGCGGCGATCGAACTGATCGGTTTCCACGGCCACACAATCCACCATGACCCGGATCGGCGCATCACCCGCCAGATCGGCGACGGCGCCCGGTTGGCGGCGGCGACCGGCATCGCCGTGGTCAATGATTTCCGCAGCGCCGACGTTGCCGCGGGCGGGCAGGGGGCGCCTTTGGTCCCGCTGTTCCACCGGGCGCTGGCGCACGGGCTGCCGCGTCCGCTCGCCGTCCTCAACATCGGCGGTGTCGCCAATGTCAGCTGGATCGGTCCCGAACCGGCGGACGGGGAGGCCGACGTCGTCGCCTGCGACACCGGGCCGGGCAACGCCCTGATCGACGATTGGGTGCTGCGCCACGGGCTCGGCCGCTTCGATGCAGGCGGTGCGCTGGCGGCGTCAGGGCAAGTGGATGACGCGGCGCTGGCCCAACTGATGGCCCATCCCTATTTCGGCCGTCCGGCTCCGAAGTCGCTGGACCGCGACGCCTTCGACCCGGCGCCGGTGGCGGCATTGCCGCCGGAGGACGGCGCCGCCACCCTGACCGCCTTCACCGCAGAGTCAGTCGCCCAGGTCGTTCCCCATCTGCCGGCCCCGCCGGTGCGTTGGCTGGTCTGCGGCGGCGGGCGGCACAACGCCACGCTGATGGCGATGCTGGCCGACCGGCTGGGCGTGCCCGTCGAGTCGGCCGATCTCGTCGGCTGGGATGGCGACGCGCTGGAGGCGCAGGCCTTCGGATATCTGGCGGTGCGCAGCCGGCTGGGGCTGCCGCTCAGCCTGCCGGCGACCACCGGCGTGCCGGCGCCGATGCCGGGCGGGGTGTTCCACCCGAAACCCTAATCCGTGGCCGACCCCAGCAGGTCCGCCAGCGCCGCCTGCTGGTCGACGCCGCGGAAGTCGGTCTTGCGCTCCATCGCGGCGGCGAGGCGGCGGCGGTAGTCGGTGCGCGGGATCTCGATGGCGCCGAACCGGCTCAGATGCTCCGTCACGAACTGGGTGTCGAGCAGGGCGAAGCCGGCGGCGCGCAGCCGGGCGACCAGATGGACCAGCGCCACCTTGCTGGCCCCGGTCTCGCGGCTGAACATGCTCTCGCCGAAATAGGCGCCGCCGATCGACACCCCGTACAGCCCGCCGACCAGCCGGCCGTCGCGCCAGCATTCCACGCTGTGGGCGAATCCGCTGTCGAACAGGTCGCCGTAGAGACGGACGATGTCGTCGTTGATCCAGGTCTTCGGCCGGTCCTCCGTCGCCTCGGCGCAGCCCTTGATCACCGCGCGGAAGGCGCTGTCGAACCGCAGTTCGAACGGGCAGCGCCGCAGCGTCTTGCGCAGGCTGCGCGGCACATGGAAGCCGTCCAGCGGCAGGATGCCGCGGAGCTCCGGGTCGAACCAGTGAAGCTCCCGCGATTCGGCGCTCTCGGCCATCGGGAAGATGCCGGCGGCGTAGGCACGCAGCAAAATCGGTGCGGACAGGGTGAACATGCCGGTCACTATACCCGCTGATGGGGCGGAACGCGCAAACGTTCGGCCGAAGTTTGGCTGAGTGATACTGGTGTCGAGACCCCGCGACAGCAATCTCCTTCCATGGTATGCAACGCAGGGAAGCACATCCGTGGGGAAGATCGTCATGAGAAGCGCCGTCGCCGCCATCCTGTCCGTCATGGTTGCCGGACTGTTCGCCGCAAGCCCCTCCTGGGCGCAGAGGCGGGCGGAGCCGGGCAACTTCGACTATTACCTCCTGTCGCTGTCCTGGACGCCGACCTATTGCACCCGCGACAAGTACGGCCCCGATCCCGACCAGTGCGGCGACCGCAAATATGGCTTCGTCGTCCATGGCCTGTGGCCGCAATACAATGACGGAAGCTATCCCGCCACCTGCAGCCGCGACCGCAACCTGCCCAAGGCGGTGGTGGACCAGACCATGCCGGTGATGCCCAGCGTCGGGCTGATGATGCATGAATGGCGCAAGCACGGGACCTGCTCCGGCCTGAACGCCACTGACTATTTCGCCAAGCTGCGCGCTGCTGCATCCAAGGTGGCGATCCCGGAGACGCTGAAGGTTCCCGGCCCGACCGTGCCGGCGACGCAGGTGGAGCGCCTGTTCCTGGAGGCAAATCCCGGCCTGACGGCGGAGGGGGTGGCGGTCATCTGTTCCCGCCGCGACGTGGCGGAGGTGCGGGTCTGCCTGAACAAGGATCTGGGCTTCATCGCCTGCGGCCAAAAGGTGGTCGACCGCTGCCGCGACCGCGACGCCGCCCTCTCCGCCGACGTGGTCCCGTCCCAGCCGCGCCGCAGCGCGACGCCGCCCGCCGCCCCGGCCCTGCCGCCGGCGCCTGCCGCGGCACCCGCCCCGGCGCAGTAAGGCTCAGCTGCCCGTTCCGTCGGCCAGGGACGCCATCACCGCCGGGATTTCCGCCAGCAGTTCGCGGGCGAGGAATCCCAGCGGGCCGATTCGGCGGCTCAGCCGGTTGCCGGCCTCGCCATGCAGGTAGACGCCCCAGATGGCGGCCTGTTCCGGGCTGGCGCCGCGGGCCAGCAGACCGGTGACGATCCCGGCCAGCGTGTCGCCGGACCCGGAGGTCGCCAGCCCGACCGTGCCTTCGCGGTAGGCCCAGGCGCGGCCGTCCGGTGCGACGATGCGGGTGCAGCCACCCTTGAGCGCCACCACCGCCTTGAGCCGCGCCGCCGCCTGCCTGGCGCTGCCGAGCGGATCGGCCATCACTTGGTCGCGCGGGCAGCCCAGCAGGCCGGCCATCTCGCCGGCATGGGGGGTGACGACCACGCGGCCTTCATGGCGGTGCAGCGGCGACGGGTCCTGCCCCAGCCCGGCCAGCGCCCCGGCATCCAGGACGAATCGCGGCCCGTTCTTGTCCCCATCCGGCTCCAGGCGCCTCAGCAGGTCGGCGGTCAGGGCCGCCGTTGCCGGCTCGTCCATCATGCCGGGACCGATCAGCACCGTATCGCAGCGCGAGGCCCGCTCGGCCAACGCCTGGGCCGACTCGGCGGCGATCCCGCCTTCCGGTGTCTCAGGCAGGCCGGCGACCAGGGCCTCCGGCAGGGCGAGGCCCAGATGCGCAGCGACGCTGGCCGCGGTGGCGATCTGCAGCTTGCCGGCGCCGGCGCGCAGAACGCCGATCCCGGCCAGCAGGGCACCGCCCGGCACCGGCACGCTGCCGGCCACCACCAGCGCCCGGCCGCGGGTTTCCTTGTCGCCGTCGCCGTCCGGCTGGGGCAGGGGCATGTCGCGCAGAAGCCCGGCGGTGATGGGGATCTCGGCGTCCAATCGGCTCTCCACGGCGGGTCGTCTTCAGCGGGCGGCGATTTATCGGGCGGCAACGGCGGCATCCGGCTCGGCGGTGACCGGGGCGCCGGCCTCCTCCAGCGGGGCGACGAAGTTGTAGCGGTGCAGCAGCAGTCCGCCGCGCGGCCCGGCCTGGGCATCGAAGCGGTATTCGGTGACGGAGCAGTTGGCGACGTCGCCGGCCGCGTCGATGGCCAGGATTTCCTCCTCCGTCATGTTTTCCAGCAGATAGCGCAGGCACAGCACCACCACCTGATGCCCGACGATCAGCACCCGCCGGCCGCCGTGATGCAAGCTGACGGTGTCGAGCGCGCTGCGCAGCCGCAGGATCACATCGCACCAGCTCTCGCCCCCGGGCGGAC
Source organism: Azospirillum oryzae (assembly GCF_900177515.1). Lineage (GTDB taxonomy): Bacteria > Pseudomonadota > Alphaproteobacteria > Azospirillales > Azospirillaceae > Azospirillum > Azospirillum oryzae_A. The sequence continues at coordinate 2,376,862 of NZ_FXAK01000007.1, read as the reverse complement.
GGTGATAGAATTTGCCGAGCAGGCGGCGGAACTCGGCCTGTTCGGGGAATTCCTGACGGATGCCGGCGGTGGTCAGCCGGTCGAGAACGCCGAACTCCTTCTCGCGCAGCCGCTCGTCGATGACGAAATCGGCCGGGTCGATCGGCAGCCCGCCCGACTGGTGCAGCCGTTCCGCCGTGCGCAGCGCCCGACGATAGGGCGAGGTCAGCACCACGTCCGGCCGCTCAACCGCCGGCATGGCGGCGAACCAGCGGCCGAGCGCATCCGACTGCCGCTCACCCAGCGGGCTGAGCGGCACGTCGACGTCGCGCTCGTCGATGTCGATCCGGACATGGCCGGCGGCGTGGGCGGCGTCGCGCGCGACGTTCCCGGCGCTTTCGCCATGGCGGACGATCCACAATCGGTCGGGCCAGCGCTGTTGCATCGGCGATCCCATTCCCTGACAGGCGAAACTGTCGGAAATAACCGCCGGGCGGGCCGAAAGGTCCCTTATCCGTGCCGGTCACGGTATGGCAGCCATGCTGCCTGTTCCGCCGCTGCGGCGACGCGGGACCTTGCCGCTGGCGTCGGCCGGGCCACACTTTCCTGTCGAGTTTCCAACCAGCAGCCAGTCTTCAACCATACAGAATGGATCGGACATGACGGACAGCCAGGACGCGGCCCCCCTGTTCCAGCCGGTGACGGTCGGGCGCCTTACCCTGCCCAACCGCATCGCCATGGCGCCGCTGACCCGCAGCCGCACCGACAACGCCACCGGCGTGCCGACCGCGATGAACGCCGAATATTACGCCCAGCGCGCTAGCGCCGGCCTGATCATCGCCGAGGCGACGCAGATCTCGCCGCAGGGCAAGGGCTATGCCTACACCCCCGGCATCCACAGCGCCGAACAGGTGGCGGGCTGGAAGCTGGTGACCGATGCGGTCCACGCGAAGGGCGGGCACATGTGCCTGCAGCTCTGGCATGTCGGCCGCATCTCCCACCCTGACCTGCAGCCGGGCGGCGCCCTGCCGGTGGCGCCCTCCGCGGTCAAGCCGGAGATGAAGGCATTTACCGTCGACGGCTTCAAGGACATCCCGGCCCCGCGGGCGCTGGAGCTGTCGGAACTGCCGGGCATCGTCGAGGATTACCGCCGCGCCACCCGCAACGCGCTGGCCGCCGGGTTCGACATGGTGGAGGTGCATGCCGCCAACGGTTACCTGATCGACCAGTTCCTGCGCGACGGCACCAACAAGCGCACCGACGCCTATGGCGGCTCGGTCGAGAATCGCGCCCGCTTCCTGTTCGAAGTGCTGGACGCCGTGGTGGCGGAGGCCGGGGCCGACCGCGTCGGCATCCGCCTGTCGCCGCTGAGCCCGGCCAACGACGCCCAGGAAAGCGATCCGGTCGGCACCTTCAGCCCGGTGATCCGCCGCCTGAACAATTACGGCCTTGCCTATCTGCACATGATCGAGGGGGTGACCCGCGGCCCGCATCCCGGATTCGGCGGCGATCTCGCCGAGTTGCGCGGGCTCTACAAGGGCCGCTACATGGCCAACAACGTCTATGACCGCGCCATGGCGATCCAGGCGACGGCCAGCGGCCATGCCGACATGATCGCCTTCGGCCGGCCCTTCATCGCCAACCCGGACTTGGTGGAGCGGCTGCGCATCGACGCCCCGCTGGCCGAGCCGGACCAGAAGACCTTCTATGGCGGCGACCGTCACGGCTACACCGATTATCCGACGCTTGCCCAGTCGGCGGCCTGATCCGGCGGCGCACGGCCTGCGTGCAAAAACCCTCCCGAGTCGCAGCGGGGCAGGCCGGCCGGGGGTGCCGGGCAGGGCCGGCGAGGCGGCACTTCGGTGCCGCTTCGGGAGGGCGGAAGCACCGGGGATGCCGCAAGCGTGAGCCAGGGGTGAGGCATTTAAGGGCGATTTGGTCATCTTTCCTTTGGAAGGCTTGACCTGGGACCCGATCCCTGTGACAAAAGACATTCGGCACACTCTATGAGCTTGAAGACACATGTTCGACCGCCCGCCCCGCCAGGGCTTCCGCGCTCCCGAGATCACCAAGTCCAACGTCACCGCCACCGTGAAGTGGTTCAACCCCACCAAGGGGTTCGGCTTCGTGTCGCCTGAGGACGGTTCGCCCGATGCCTTCCTGCACGTCTCCGCGGTTCAGGCCGCCGGCTACGACGCGCTGGACGAAGGCACCACCATCACCTGTGACCTGGCCCGTGGGCCGAAGGGTCCGCAGGTGGCCTCCATCCACACGGTCGATGCGTCGACCGCTCAGCGTTCGGCCCGTCCGCGGACCGGCGGCTTCGACCGTGGCGGCTATGACCGCGGCGGCTACGATGCCGGCGGCGCCGGTGGCGAAGAAGTCGACGGCACCGTGAAGTGGTTCAATGCCGACAAGGGCTTTGGCTTCATCACGCCCAGCACCGGTGGCAAGGACGTCTTCGTCCACGTCAACGTGCTGCGCCGTTCGGGCATGCAGACCCTTCAGGAAGGCGATCAGGTGCGCGTCACCGTTCGCCAGGGCCAGAAGGGTCCGGAAGCGGGCAAGGTCGAGTACCTGTAAGGCTCCGGGAAACCCGGGCCTCGGCCGTGCGGCGCTCGTCCTCTCCGGACACGCGCCACACCGGTCGGCTCCGCTTGGCTGAATAGCCTCATGGGGTCCTGAGTCGTAACGGCTCCGGACCTCCCGGTGGAAATCCGGATTTTCAGCGCACGGCGCCTCCCTTCGGGGGCGCGCCGTGCGTTCCTGTCTTTTATGCTGCTGCTTTTGCGGTCCTGGCTCGTGAGTGATCCGGCCGTGGCTCTGTTTGCCCCGGCTGTTCGTTGCGTGTGTCTTCCGCTCTTTCTTTTGTTCCTGCTTTCTTCGTGACGCCTGTTCTCCTGCGCCGCCCTTCGGGGCGGCCGGCGCCACGTCTCCCTCCCGTTGCCCCCTTGCTGCCAAAGGTCCGATCCGGCATGAGCGAGGTGCTGACCGACTTAGTCACCGTCCTGGCAGGCGGAGGAGGGGTGGCGGGCGGTGGTTGGTCCGCGGCCCAACTGATCGGCTTCTGCGGCACCATTGGCGGCATGCTCTGGCCATTCTTCCGCAGCCGGGCCGGCATGCTGCTGGTCCAGCTGGTGCCCTGCCTGTGCTTCACCGTGCATTACGCCATGATGGGCGCGCCGACAGCCTCGGCGTTGAACGCGCTTGCGGCGTTGCAGGTGCTTGCGGCGCTGGCGATCGGTGCGCGGCCGGCCTTCCGACTCGTCTATCTGGCGATCCTTCCGGTGATCGCCGCGGTTATGGCCGTCACCTGGACTGGGCTGCCGTCCGTCTTTGCCGCGGCCGGCATGGCGGCGATCAGCCTTGCCCGCTACCAGACGCGGGTCACCCCCTTCCGCGGCATCATGCTGGTGGCTTTGCCCTGTTGGTTCGTGCACAACAGTCTGGTGGGGTCGGTGCCGGCAATGATCTCGGACGTGACCGGAATAGCCGTCAATGGCTGGATGCTGCTGCGCGGCACCGGACTGACGCCGCCCTCACCAACACCAATGCCACCGGCTGCAGCAGCGATGCCGCCGGCGGCCGGGGAGGCGAAGCTGTCATGACCGTCAACCATTCCAACCTGTCGGCGGAAGACGCCGCCGCACTGCGCGCGATCCCGCTGTTCGCCAAGCTGACCGATCGTGCGGTGTCGCTGCTGGGCGGGGTCGCCATCGTGCGCCCGGTGTCGCGCGGCACCACCCTGTTCCTGCAGGATGAGCCGGCCGACCGCTTCTTCGTGCTGCTCGACGGCTGGGTGAAGCTGTACCGCCTGACCCGCGACGGGACGGAGGCGGTGGTCCATGTCATCGGCCCGGCGGAGAGCTTTGCCGAGGCCGCGATGTTCGCCGACGGCAAATTCCCGGTTTGCGCCGAGGCGGTGACCGACGCCCGCGTCATGACCCTGACCGCCGACGGATTCGCCCGCTGTTTGCGCGAGGACGACCGGATCGCCTTCGGCATGCTGGGCTCTCTCTCCGTCCGCTTGCGCCATCTGGTGACGCAGATCGAACAGCTCCAGGTCCAGCCGGCGCCGCAGCGGGTCGCCGCCTTCCTGGTGCGGGTCTGCCCGCCGGGCGACGGACCGGCGCAGTTCCAGCTTCCCTTCGACAAGGCGCTGATCGCGCGGCGCCTGGGCATGCAGCCGGAGACCCTGTCGCGGGCACTGGCCAAGCTGCGCGCCGTGGGTGTGGAAACCCAGGGGCTGACCGTCAGCGTCGCCGAACGCGCTTCTCTGCGCGCCATGGCCGAGGCCGGCGAGGAGGAGTGACGGGGTCGTGTGCCGGCCCCTGTGACAGCGTCGGCGGAGCGGTTCAGACCCGATTGACGGCGCTGTCCCCCCGTGCGAGTTTGCACACCTCCCGGTACCGCATTTGTTCAGGATTTCGAGGCAGCGATGGGCGACAGCAAGACGGTGGAGACGGCATCGGATCCGGCGCAGGATCTGGTGGCCTTCGCCGGTGACCGGCGCTTCGCCACCGTGATGGCGGACCCGCCCTGGCGCTTCGTCAACCGCACCGGCAAGATGGCGCCGGAGCATCGCCGCCTGTCGCGCTACGGCACCATGACGGTGGAGGACATCTGCGCCCTGCCGGTCGCCGACATCGCCGCCCCCACCGCGCACCTCTATCTCTGGGTCCCCAACGCCCTGCTGCCGGAAGGGCTGCAGGTGATGCGCAGCTGGGGGTTCGAGTACAAGACCAACCTGATCTGGCACAAGGTGCGCAAGGACGGCGGTTCCGACGGGCGCGGCGTCGGCTTCTACTTCCGCAACGTCACCGAACTGATCCTATTCGGGGTGCGAGGCAAGAAGGCCCGCACGCTGCCGCCCGGCCGCACCCAGGTCAACCTGATCGAGAGCCGCAAGCGCGAGCACAGCCGCAAGCCGGACGAGCAGTATGACCTGATCGAGTCCTGCAGCCCCGGCCCCTATCTGGAGATGTTCGCCCGCGGCGCCCGGCCCAACTGGTCGGTCTGGGGCAATCAGGCCGACGACGGCTACGAGCCGACCTGGAAGACCTACGCGTTCAATTCCGCGACGGATCGCGAGGCTGCGGCGGAGTAGGGGGCCGCATCAAAGCAGCCCCACCGCCTCCAGATCGCGCCGCAGCGCCTCGGCGCCCAGGAACAGGTGCGCCGACATTCCCACCGACCTTGCCGTCTCGACATTGTCGGGGTTGTCGTCGATGAAGTAGCAGTCTTTCGGTTCAAGACCGTAACGATCCATCAGCAGCCGGTAGATCGCCGGTTCCGGTTTCACCAGTCGTTCCTGACCCGAAACGATGATCCCGTCGAAGCCGTTCAGGAAGTCGAAGCGCTTGCGCGTTAGCTCGAACTTGTCGACCGAGAAGTTGGTGATGGCATAGACGGGAACGCCGCGGGCCTTCAGCTCCGCCAGGATGTCCGGCGTGCCGGGGATCGGGCCGGGCACCATGTGTTCCCACATGTCGTCATAGGCGCGGATCAGCTCGGCGCAGTCCGGATGCTCCTCGGTCAGCAGGGCGACGGCGTCCGCCCAGGGACGGCCGCGGTCCTGCTCCAGGTTCCAGGCCGGGGTGCAGACCCGGTCGAGGAAATCCTCCATCAGGTCTTCGTAGCCGTCGAACAGCTCGCGGTAGAGGTGCCGCGGATCCCATTCGATCAGCACCTGCCCGACGTCGAAAACGACGACGGACGGCTTCGCCTGCTCAGTCATTCCGGTCATGGAACGGTCCGCCTCAGCCCTTGGCGCGGGCGGCTTCGGTCAGCCGCTTCATGTCGTCCAGGCGGATGGCGCCGGGCACCAGCTCGTCGCCGAAGATGAAGGCGGGGGTGCCGCGGATGTTCAGCTTCTCGGCCAGCGCCTGGTTGGCGGCGATCACCTTCAGCACGTCCGGCGACTCCATGTCCTTCTTCAGCCGGTCGGTGTCGAGCCCGACCGACTTGGCGAGGCGCATGATGACGGCCTCGTCCAACTGGCCGCGCTGGGCCATCAGGGCATTGTGGAATTCCATGTATTTGCCCTGCGCGCGGGAGGCCAGCGCCGCCTTGGAGGCGACAACCGAGGCCGGGCCCAGGATCGGGAATTCCTTCAGCACGAAGCGCAGCTTGGGATCGCCCTTGATCAGCGACTGGGTGTCGGCCTGCACCGCCTTGCAGTAGCCGCACTGGTAGTCGAAGAACTCCACCACCGTCACGTCGCCCTGCGGGTTGCCGGCGACCGGATCGGCGGGGTTGCGGGTCAGCTCCTGCTTGTTCTCGATCAGCGCCTTGCGGGCCTGTTCGGCTTCCGCCGTCTTCTGACGCTCCTGCATGGCGTCGACGGCCTGCAGGATCACCTCCGGATGCTCCATCAGGTAGTCGCGGACGATCTTCTCGATGGCGGTCTTCTGGGTGCTGTCGAAGCTCGCCGATTGCGCACGGGCCGGGGCGGTGGCGGACAGCGCCAGCGCCGCGACGGGCAGGGCCAGCAGGGCGGAACGCAGGAACGGCAGGGCGGGGCGCATGAGGGGCGGTCTCCGAAACACGAAGGGAATTGGGCCGAAGGCCGCCCACACTGGACCGACAATCCGGTCCGGACAAGTGCAAAGCGCCTGTCCGGACATCACCTTTCCGCGATCAGCGATTGGCGATCATTTGGCGCGCAGCAGCTCGCCCACCGACAGCAGCGCCATCTCGTCGCCGTCGGCCTTGCCGATGGTCCGGCCGGTGGAGTAGGGCAGGTTGTTGTCGTTGACGACGACGATGTGGTCGGCATCGACGACGTTCACCCCCTCCGGCCCCAGATGGGGCATGACGAAGCGGCCTTCCGGCGCCTGCCCGGAGCGGGCCTTGTGGTCGGGGTCGGCGATGTCGGTCAGGTCGATGTAACCGACCTTGCGGACGAAGCCGTCGGCATCTGCCCCGGCGATGTCGATCTTGTAGATGCGCTTGAAGGCGGCCGGGGCGTTGAAGCAGTCCGGCTTCGCCTCGCCCTGGCAGGCCTGGGTCCTCGCCCCTTCGGTGCTGTCGTCGCGCTCGATCACCAGGGCGCTGCCGGCGTCGATCATCGCCATGTCGGCGACGACGTTGGCGTTGTCCTCCAGCCTGTACTTCCACGACTTGCCGGTGTACGTGCGGCCGGCGACGTCGAACTCCAGGATGCGGGTGTACGCGTGGCCGTCCTTGTTCTCGAAGCTGTTGCCGGCGGCGTTCCACAGCGGGCCTTCCAGCGACGGGTACAGCGTCTTGCCGTCGGGCGACACGCCCATCGGCTCGAACCCGCGGGAGCGGCGGACCTCGAAGCTGACGGCGCCGGGGACCGCCGGCAGGCCGTTGTTGCGGTAATGGTCGGGGGAGCGGGCCGGCTTGCCGTCGATCACCGTCTCATGCGCGGCGATGACCACGCCGTCGCGGCTCAGCTCCAGGATGTACGGGCCGAACTCGTCGCCGATGAATAGGCGGTCGTTCTGGACCACCAGCGATTCGGGGTCGAAGTCGGCGCCGGTCAGATAGCGGCCGGTGCTGTTCTCGTTGACGATGGCGAAGGGGACCTTGCGGTCGGGATCGCGCAGGAAGATGGTCTCCAGCCGCTGCATGGAGCCGCTCTGCCAGTCCGGCTTGACGCGATGGACCATCAGCAGGGCGTCGACGGAGTTCACCTTGCTGCCGAAGCCGTTGTCGGTCAGGGCCAGGAACTCGCCGTTGCCCTGCGGCACGATGGCGGAGAAGCCCTGCACCGCCTGCCCCGCGACCGGCAGCATGATCTCCGTCCCGCGCGGCGCCTTGGGGTCGGCGGCGAAGGAGGTGGCGCGGATGGTGCCCACGGCGTCCACCCGCTTGCGGTCGGCGTTGGTGAACTTGCCGGCGCTGGCGAACAGCGGCCCGGCATCGGCCGGCGGCTGCACCAGCGTGTCGGCCGGCAGCACCGCATGACCGGCGAGCGTGGCGGGATAGCGCTTGGCCTGCTGCTCCTGGGCCAGCGCCGGGATGGCGGCGAGGCTGGCGGACAGAAGGGCCGCGGTGGCGAGCAGGGGGCCGCGCCAGGATTTCGGACGGACGGACGGCATGCGGTTTACTCCGTGGACGGAACCGCGCGCCCGGCCGGCCGGGCGCGCTCGATGTCCGCGGAATAGCAAGCGGCGATGACGTAGCCGGGACGGTTCGGTGACCGTTGCGTTACCGGAAGGACGCTTTCGTCATATGACCCGCAAGCTGGCGTTACTGTCCGCCGCCGGTCTGGCCGCGGATATCCTGGGCGCGCAGCCAACCGGGCGAGCCGGCGGGCAGCAGCTTCTCCGCCCGCTCCGCCTGTGCCTTGGCCATCGGCATGTCGCCGCGCGCCAATGCCTCCTCCGCCGTGGCGTAGGCGACCATGCCGTCGTTCTTCTTCATGCTCCAGGCCTGCGCGGTCAGCCGCCACAGGAAGGCGGACTGCGCCTTGCCCTTGGAAGCGATCTGCAGATTCTTCAGCGCCTCGTCCGCCAGACGGGGATCATGCTGTTCCAAGAGGGCGTGGGCGAGGGAGACGCGGATCGTTCCGGCTTCGGAACCAGCCAGATCGACGGCCTTTCGATACGGGGCCACCGCATCCGGCGCCCGGCCGGTCTGCAGCATCAGGTCGCCCTTCATCTCATAAAGGTAGGGGTTTTTCGGCTCGTCGGCGATCAGCCCGTCGATCAGCGGCGTCGCCTGCTTGATGTCGCCCTGGCGGAAATAGGCATAGGCGCGGCCATAGCGGGCGGCCGGCGACGGGTCGTTCGCCTTGTAGCGCTGCAGGGCGCCGCGCGGGTCGAGATAGCCGTACAGCTTGGCCTGGATGCGCTGCAGATCGGCCTCCGTCGCCGCCGGCAGATGGGCGTTGGCGTAGCGGGAGCGGGCGACGAAGTTCTTCACCGCGTCGATGCGCTCGCGGGTCAGCGGGTGGGTCAGGCGATAGCCGGCGTCGCGGTCGTTCATCAGCGGATCGCCGACGCCCAGCTTTTCCAGGAAGGTCTCCATCCCCTTGGCGGAGATGCCCGACTGTTCCAGGAAGGACAGGCCGGCCTGATCGGCCGAAGCCTCCTGCGTGCGGGAGAAGGACAGGTAGTTCCGCTCCGCCAGATGCTGGCCCAGCATCACGCCGGCGGCGCCCGCCCCGGCATTGCGCGAGGCCAGGCCGCCGATGACGCCCAGCCCCATGCCGAGCAGCGAGGAGAGGAAGGCGTTGTCCATCGCCTCCGCCCCGCGCACAAGATGTCCGCCGGCGATGTGGCCGGTCTCGTGCGCGATCACGCCCAGCAGCTGGTCGGCGTTGTCGACGTCCAGCAGCAGGCCGGTGTGGATGAAGATGTTCTGCCCGCCGGCGACGAAGGCGTTCACCGACGGGTCGTTGACCAGCAGGATCTGCACCGAATCCGGGTCGACGCCTGCCGCCTGGAAGATTGGCCGGGCCATCTTGCGGATGATATGGTCCGTCTCGGCGTCGCTGAGGATTTGCATGTCCGAGCGGCGCTGCGCGCTCGCCGGTGGCGCTCCCCACACCAGCGACATCAGACAAACGGACATGATGGCGACGACCGAAACCAGCCTGCTGGGCTTGCGCACCGTGACGACCTCCGGCTTGGAACAGCGGATTCCCGCGCGCGACCGGCGGAACTCCGGACCGCGATACACTCGCTTGCAAATCTGGCAACGGTTGGGCGCGGTTGCCATAGCTGCATCACTGCTGCCGGGCTGCGTCAATACCAAGTTCAAGACCGACGCCACGGTGCAGAGCTTCGTCGTCGCCGACGAACCCTATGCCGCCGGGGTGGGGCGCGACATCATCGCCCAAGGCGGCAAGGCCGGCGATGCGGTGGCGGCGATGGCGCTGACGATGACCGCCAGCCTGCCGTCGCGGGTCGGCCTGACCGGCGGCGGCGTCTGCGTGCTGTTCGACGCCGCCTCGAAGAAGGCGCGCACCATCGATTTCCTGCCGCGCCCGGCCGGTGCCGGCGGCGTCGCCATGCCCGCCATGGCGCGCGGCCTGTTCGCCGTCCAGGCCTCCGCCGGCGTGATGCGATGGGAGCAGGTCGTCTCCCCGGCCGAACAGCTGGCCCAATTCTCCCCCGGCCTCAGCCGCGCGCTGGTGCAGGACCTGACCGCCTTCGGGGGGCGGCTGGCTCCCGATTCTGAGACGCGGCGGCGCTTCCTCGGCAGCGGCACCCCCGCCGTCGGGGCGGTGGTCGGCCAGCCGGAACTGGCCGCGACCCTGTCGGTCCTGCGGCGGCAGGGGGTGGGCGCCTTCTACAGCGGGCCGCTCGCCGCCACCGTTGCCCAGGGCACCGGCATCGACCCGGCGCAGCTGCGCGCCTATCAGCCGCGCGTTGCCGGAACGCTGACCGTGCCCTTCGACATCAGCGACCTGCATGTGCCCGACCTGAACGAGCCGGACTCCGGCGCCGCCCTGATCCAGGCCTGGAAGGCGGTGGCATCGCTGCCGCCGGCCGAGCGAGCCACCCGCGCCGCCCAAATGCTGGGCGCCACCGGCAGGGGCGCAACCGCCGCCGGAGCCGGGGTGATGGTGATCGATCCGGACGAGAACGGTGCGGCCTGCGCCTTCACCCAGGGTGCGCCCTTCGGCACCGGCCGCGGCATCCCCGGCACCGGCATGCTGGTGGCCCAGGGGGTTGACCGCGGCGGCTTCGGCGCGCCGGCGCTGATCGCCAACTCCATCATCGGCCGCACCCTGTTCGCCGGGGTCGGCACCGCGAGCGGCGACGACGGCCCGGCCGCCGGCCCGGCGGCGCTGCTGTCGGCCGCCCTTCCGGCCGGTCTGGAGGACAAGTCCACCGCCCCGCAGATCCAGGCGGCCCGTCCGCAATCCATCCCCGGACGGGTCAGCTTCGTCGGATGCCGGGTTTCGATCGAGGACGGGGTCCGCTATTGCCAGATGGCAATCGACCCGCGCGCCGCCAGTCTGGGGCTGACGGTCGAAAGCGAACGAAAGCGGGAATGACGCTGCCGGAAAACGGCACGCCCGAAGAGAGCCCGGCCAAAGAGAGCCCGGCCAAAGAAAGTTAGAGACGGACGATCATGAGCAAGCAGCCCAAGGTTTCCAAGCGGGGCGCGATTCCGCCCTTCTTCGTGATGGAAGTGATGCGCGCCGCGGCCGAGCGCGAGGCCGCCGGTCTAGAGGTCCTGCATATGGAGGTGGGGCAGCCCTCCACCGGCGCACCGAAGGGCGTGGTGCAGGCGGCGGCCACCGCGGTGGTGGGCGCCGACCCGCTGGGCTACACCGGCGCGCTAGGCATCCCGCCGCTGCGCGCGGCCATTGCCAAATGGTACAAGGACCGTTACGGCGTCGATGTGCCGGAGCGGCGGGTGGTCGTCACCACCGGATCGTCGGGCGCCTTCCAGCTGGGCTTCCTCGCCGCCTTCGATCCCGGCGACCGGGTGGCGATGGCGTCGCCCAGCTATCCCGCCTACCGCCACACCCTGACCGCGGCCGGCGTGGTTCCGGTGGAACTGCCGACCGGGCCGGAGCATCGCTTCCAGCCGACCATCGAGCTTCTGGAAGCCCTGGATGAGCCGGTGCAGGGCCTGATCGTCGCCAGCCCGGCCAACCCGACCGGCACGATGCTGAGCCGCGAGGAGCTGACCGCCCTGTCCGACTGGTGCCGTGCCAACGGCGTGCGCATGGTGTCGGATGAGATCTACCACGGACTGACTTATGGCACCGACGCGGTGACGGCCGCCGAGGTGAACGATCAGGCGCTGGTGGTCAACAGCTTCTCCAAATATTTCTCGATGACCGGCTGGCGTCTCGGCTGGATGATCGTGCCGGATGACCTGCTGCGCTCGGTCGAATGTCTGGCGCAGAACCTGTTCATCTCCGCCCCGACTCTCAGTCAGGTTTCGGCGGTCGCCGCCTTCGACTGCACGGAAGAGCTGGACGGCCACGTCGCCCGCTATGCCCGCAATCGCAAGCTGCTGCTGGAGGAGCTGCCGAAGGCGGGCTTCACCAAGATGGCTCCGGCCGACGGCGCCTTCTACATCTATGCTGACGTGTCGGACATGACCGACGACAGCGAGGCGCTGGCGAAGCGGATCCTGGAGGAGACGGGCATCGCCTGTACCCCTGGCATCGATTTCGACACCGCCCGCGGCCGCCGCTTCCTGCGCTTCAGCTTCGCCGGGTCGGAGGAGACCATCGCCGAGGCGGCGCGGCGGCTGATCGCCTGGAGGGCGGGGAAGTAAGGGGGCGGCGTTAGCCCCCACCTAACCTCCCCCGCTGCGCAGGGGAGGGACTGCCGCCGCTCTCCCAAACAAGCACTTGTCCCCTCCCCCGCCCAGCGGGGGAGGGTTAGGGTGGGGGTCTGACTCCGCACCCTCAGAACAGATGCTGCCCGCCGGTGATGAAGGTCTCCGTGCCCGTCACATAAGCCGAGTCCGGGCCGCAGAGATAGAAGATCACCGCGGCGACATCCTCCGGCGTGCCCATCCGCTTCAGCGGGATGCGCGGGATCAGCACGTCGTATTCGGGGCCGGTCATCGCGGTTTCGATCTCGCCGGGGGCGACGGCGTTGACGCGGACGCCGATCTCCGCGAACTCCACCGCCATTTCGCGGGTCAGGCCCGACAGCGCCGCCTTCGACGTCGAATAGGCCGATCCCGCAAAGGGATGCACCGAATGGCCGGCGATCGAGGTGACGTTGACGATCGCCCCCTTCCCCCGCGACAGCGGGGCGGCGAAGCCGCGCGCCAGAACCAAAGCGGCGAAGAAGTTCAGCTCGAACACCCGGTGCCAACCCTCGATTGAGCCGTTCAGGCAGCCGAGCCGCTCCTTGATCGGGGTCTTCGGCGAGATCCCGGCGTTGTTGATCAGGGCGTGCAGCGGCGCGCCGTCCAGCGCCTTGTTCGCCTCCTCCACGAAGGCGGCGCGGCTGGCGGGATCCGACAGGTCGGCCGGAATGTGGTGGGTCCAGTTGGGGTCGCGCCGGCAATGGTCCGGCACCTCCTCGCGCGAGCAGGAGATCACGCGCCAGCCTTCGTTGCTGAACCGGGTGACGGTGGCGTGTCCAATACCCCGGCTGGCGCCGGTGAGAATGACGACTTTGCGGTGCGGCATGGGGCTGCGCTTCACGAATGATTGCGGTCGGCGGGGAAGCGGTACCCTGGGAACGGCCTTGGGTTTACGGATGCGGGAGCCTGCGCTCGCGATCCGCCGGTGGTCCACCGCCTGCGGCGATCCTAACCGCCGTCGTTCCGCCTGTCATCCGGCAGTATGCCGGCCACCGGTCCGCCGTCCGGCGCGGCGGAACGACGCAATCGCCGGCCTTGTCCATTGACGTTGCGCCCGACAGCGCCAACCTTGGCGCAATCCCCGCACCGACGGAGCCAGCCCTTGCCGCGCCAGCCCTTCCGTCCCGCCGCGCCCGTTCCGCGCCTCCGCTTCGCCCTGCTGACCGTCGCGGCGCTGTTCCTGAGCGTTCCCGCCGCTCGGGCCACGGAGGCCAGGGCGGAGGACGCCGCGCGCATCGGCTGCGTGCCGCCCGGCGTCTGGGCCGACGGCACCGGCACGGCGGTGGAGCCGGTCCCGCTGCTGCGCCGGATCGCCGAGGCGCCCGTGGTCCTGCTGGGGGAGCAGCATGACAAGCCGGACCATCACCGCTGGCAGCTCCACACCCTGGCCGGGCTCCATGCGCTGAACCCCGATCTCGCCATCGGGATGGAGATGCTGCCGCGGCGGCTGCAGCCGGTGCTCGACCGCTGGGTGGCGGGAGACCTGACGGAGAGCGAGTTCCTGAAGCAGACGGACTGGCGCACGGTCTGGGGCTTCGAACCGCAATTCTATCTGCCGATCCTGCAGTTCGCCCGTCTGCACCGGCTGCCGGTGGTGGCGCTGAATGTCGAGCGCTCGCTGGTCAGCCGAACCGCCCGCAATGGCTGGGCCACCATCCCGGAGGCTGACCGCGAGGGCGTCGGCACGCCGGCCCCTCCGACCGACGCCTACCGCAGCCGCCTGACCGAGACGCTGGCGGCGCACGACCACTCGGAAGCCCGCGCCGCCGCGCCCGACGATGCCCCCAACAAGGCGGCCCAGCGCTTCATCGAGGCGCAGGGCGTCTGGGACCGCGCGATGGCGGAGAAGATCGCCGAGACCCGCCGCACCACCGGCCGCAGCGTGATCGGCATCCTCGGCGAGGGGCATGTCGCTCGCAGGGAGGGCGTGCCGCACCAGCTGGCCGATCTCGGCATCGGCGACGCCGCCGTGCTGCTGCCCTGGGACGCCGACCGCGATTGCGACGAGCTTGACGGCCGCATCGCCGATGCCGTTTTCGGCCTGGGGCCGGAGCGGGAGGATGCCGAACCGCAACGGCCGAAGCTGGGTGTGCAGCTCGACCCGACGCCGGAGGGCATCAGGGTGGGGGCGGTCGGCAACGGCAGCGTCGCCGAGGCCGCGGGCCTGCGCACCGGTGACCGCATCCTGGTCGCCGCGGGAACGCCGGTGCGTGCCCCGGCCGATCTGGTCGCGGTGATCCGCCGTCAGGCGCCGGGGACCTGGCTGCCGCTGACCATCCGGCGCGACGGGGCGGAGCAGGAGCTGGTGGCGAAGTTCCCGACGGAGGGGGCCGGGACGCCTTAAAGCATCTTCTCCCATCGGGCGAGCGCGTCAGGCGTGGGGTTGACCGCCGGCGCGCAGTCCGACCGGCCGAGCCGCTCGTGATGCTCGCGCAGGGCCCAGACGACGGTGGGGAAGGCAAGCTCGCTCCAGGGGATGTCCTTCCAGGCGAACAGGCCGACCTCCAGGCTTTCCGGGCCGGGCTCCACGTCGGGGGACAGCAGGCGGGCGCGGAAGATCATCTGGACCTGGCTGATGCGCGGGATGTCGTAGATCGCCAGCAGATGGTCAATGTCGATGCGCGCCCGCGCCTCCTCCCAGGCTTCGCGGGCGGCACCCTCGCGGGTGCTCTCCCGCTCTTCCATATAGCCGGCGGGCAGGGTCCAGAAGCCCTTGCGCGGTTCGATGGCGCGGCGGCAGAGCAGGATGCGGCCGTCTTCCCAGGTCGCCACCGCCCCCACCACGATCAGCGGATTCTGATAGGCGATATAGCCGCAGTCCGGGCACATCAGCCGCTCGCGATCCTCGCCGGGCGGGATGCCGCGGACGCGCGGGCCGCCGCAGTTCGGGCCGCAATCGGAAGAGCTGGTGTCGGGAGTCGTGTCGTTCGGCATGGCCACCGATATGGCGCCGCATCCTTGGTTGGGCAAGCGGAGAAAGCGGCGGCTCGGCCGCCGCGGCTCCCACTGCGGCTCCCGTTGCGGCGCTCTGTCCGTTCGTGGCCTGTTCCAATTCGCGATTCGTTCCGATAGGCTGCGCCCATATCGGACGGTGAGGGAAATCGGGGTGACGCAGTTCCTGGTGAACGGGATGGTGATTGACGGCCTGTCGCTGGCGGTCGGGCTGGTGGCCGGCCTGCTGCTGGGCGCCGCCGTCGCCTGGGCGGTGATGCGCGCCGCCGCCGGCCGGGCGGAAACCGCCGCCGCCGCCCTGCATGCGGAGTTCGCCACCCGTCTCGACCTTGCCGAACGGACCGAGGACGATCTCCGCGAGGAGATCGAGGCGCGCGACCACCAGATTGCCCGCCTGCATGGCGAGGTCGCCGACGCCCGCGAGCGCCATGCCCAGCTGTCCACCCGGCTGGAGGCGGAGCGAACCGCCGCGGCGGAGAAGATGGCGCTGCTGGAGCGCGCCCAAGCGGCGCTGGCCGACAGCTTCAAAGCCCTGTCGGCGGAGGCGCTGCACCAGAACAACCGCAGCTTCCTCGATCTGGCGCGGGAGACGCTGACCGGCTTCCAGGAGCAGGCGAAGGGCGACCTGGACAAGCGCCAGACCGCCATCGCCGCCATCGTCGACCCGGTGCGGCAGTCACTGGAGGCGATGGACCGCCAAATCCGTGAACTGGAAAGCACGCGGGCCGGCGCCTATGAGGGGCTGAAGCAGCAGGTGCTGTCGCTGGTGGAAACCCAGACCCAGCTGCGGGCGGAGACCGGCAACCTCGTGCGGGCTTTGCGCACGCCGGCGGCGCGCGGGCGCTGGGGCGAAATCCAGCTGCGCCGGGTCTGCGAAATGGCGGGGATGCTCGACCATTGCGACTTCGTCGAGCAGGTTTCAGTCGACAGCGGGCGGCTGCGTCCCGACCTGATCGTCACGCTGCCCGGCGGCAAGACCATCGTGGTCGATGCCAAGACGCCGCTGGAGGGCTATCTGGACGGCATCCAGGCGGTGGAGGAGACGGGGCGGCGCGACGGCATGGTCCGCCATGCCCGCCATGTCCGCGAGCATATGAAGCAGCTCGGCACCAAGGGCTATTGGGACCAGTTCGACGACAGCCCGGAATTCGTCGTGCTGTTCCTGCCCGGCGAGAACTTCTTCTCCGCGGCGCTGGAGCAGGACCCGGCGCTGATCGAGGCCGGCATCGACCATCGCGTCATCCTGGCGACGCCGACCACCCTGATCGCGCTGCTGCGCGCCGTCGCCTATGGCTGGCGGCAGGAGCGGCTGGCCGACAATGCACGCGAAATCAGTGCGCTGGGTGCCGAGCTGTACAAGCGGCTGTCCGACCTCGGCGGCCATATGGAGAAGCTGGGCGGGCAGCTGGACAAGGCCGTCGGCTGCTACAACAGTGCGGTCGGCACGCTGGAATCGCGGGTACTGGTCAGCGCGCGCCGCTTCCGCGACCTGCACGCCGCACCGGAGGGGGCGGAGATGCCGCTGCTGGAACCATTGGACCACAGCCCGCGCCGTCTGCAGGCGGCCGAACTGCGTGCCGTGCCGCCGGTTGAGTCCACCGCCGCCGATTGAGGCGCATCCACTCCGGTGATGCGGCATTTCGCCCCACCGATGACGGCACCCGGCAGCCGCTGATCGACGCTGCGGTGCGGCGGCGGGCGTGCTATCCATGCGGTGTTACCGCCCTTCGACTCCATGGAACCCGCCGATGTCGGACCAGACCGCAACCGACCAGACCGTCCGCTGCGACCGCTGCGCCCACCGCTATCCCGCCGCCGAGGGCGGGTGCCCGCGCTGCCGTTCGATTCGCCGCACCAACTCCGTGATCGTGGCGCTGCTGGTGATGCTGGTGATCCTCACGATCGTCGGCTGGATCGGCACCTTGGTTCTGACCTGAGCCCGCACCCGGCACCTTGGTCTCTCCTTGCGCAGACTCTGCACAATCCGCGTGCAAAGCGCTCAATGAAACATCATTTCCCTTTTACCCGATAATCGAGCAAGTTTTTTGCTTGTCACATTAGGTTTATTTTGAGAATCAACCCTTATGCTGTCGTCTTTGCGCAGGGGTTGCACCATGCTGAAAAACCTCCGGATTGCCGCGCTTACCAATCTGTTCGGGGTGGTGGTCACGCTCGGTTTCCTGGCGGTGGTCGTCACCAGCGCGCTGGCGATCCGCGAGCTGAAGGTGGGTGGGCCGATCTACCAGCGCATCGTCCTGGGCAAGGACCTGATCGCCGACATCCTGCCGCCGCCGGAATATGTGATCGAAGCCTACCTGGAGGCGACGCTGGCGATGAACGACCCGGCGTCGGTCGACCAACGCCGCACCCGGCTGGCGCAGCTGCGCAAGGATTATGACGAGCGGCACGAATATTGGCTGAAGGAGAGCTTCGAGCCGTCGCTGCTCGACCAGCTGACCCGGACCTCCCACGCGCCGGTGATGCGCTTCTGGAGCGAGATCGAGACCAAGTTCCTGCCGGCGCTGGCCCGCAAGGACGAGGCGGCGGCGCGCGCCTCCTATGCGGTCATCGCCGAGGCCTATGCCGCCCACCGCGCGGTCGTCGACCGGATCGTCGCGGACACCACCCGCTACAACAGCGAGACGGAGGTCTATGCCGCCGGCCGCGAAAGCCTGTTCATGACCGCGGTCTGGGGCGTGTCGGCCGTCGTGCTGGCGGTCGTGGTGCTGGGCGTGCTGGGCATCCGGCGCCGGGTGGTGCGGCCGGTGGGCGAACTGACGGTGGCGATGCGGACCCTGGCCCAGGGCAACCTCGCCGTCGCCATTCCCGGCGCCGACCGCGGCGACGAGGTGGGGGCAATGGCCCAGGCGCTCAGCGTCTTCAAGGAGAATGCCGAAGAGGCCGAGCGCATGCGCCGCCTGCGCGACGAGGAGCGCGAACGGTTGGAGCGCGAGAAGCAGGCGGCCCTGCTGCGCATGGCCGAAACGGTGGAGACCGAGGCGTCGAACGCCGTCGACGTGGTCGCCAACCAGACCAGCCAGATGGCCGGCAACGCCACCCGCATGGCTGAGTCGGCCCGCGCGGTCAGCGACAACAGCCAGAATGTCGCCGCCGCCGCGACGCAGGCGCTGTCGAACGCCCAGACCGTGGCCGCGGCGTCGGAGCAGCTCAGCGCCTCCATCCGCGAGATCGCGGCCCAGATCGGCACCGCCACCACCATGACCGGCGACGCCGTCGGCGCGTCGGTCCGGGCGGAGGAGACCATCCAGCGGCTGGCCGAGGCGGTGACCCGCATCGGCGAGGTGACCGACCTCATCAACGACGTCGCCGGCCAGACCAATTTGCTGGCGCTGAACGCCACCATCGAAGCGGCGCGGGCCGGGGAGGCGGGCAAGGGATTCGCCGTGGTGGCGAGCGAGGTCAAGCAGCTGGCCGGTCAGACCGCTCGGGCGACCGACGAGATCGAAAGCCAGATCGCCGCCATCCAGGCCACCACGGCCGAGGCGGTGAACGCCGTGCGCGCCATCGCCGAGCGGGTGCGCGGCGTCGAATCGGTGTCGGCCACCGTCGCCGCCGCCATCGAGGAGCAGGAGGCTGCCACCGGCGAGATCGCCCGCAACGTCGTCCAGACCTCCAATGCCGCGCAGGAGGTGGCGACCCGCATCGCCGCCGTTTCGCAGGAGGCGACGGCCACCGGCGAGCGGGCAAGCGAAGTCAACGCGCTGTCTACCCGTGTCGCCACCAGCATCGACCAGCTCCGCCGCGTCCTGATCGAGGCGATCCGCACGGCGACGCCGGAGGTGAACCGCCGGGCCGCCCCGCGCTACCCGCTGAACCGTCCGGGCCGGCTGATGGTGGCCGGGCGCGATTTGCCGGTGACGGTCGACAATGCCTCAGAAGGCGGCGCCCAACTGAGCGGACTGCCGCAGGAGGCGTGGAGCGGACTGGCGGAAGGAACCGCGCTGCGGGTTGCCCTGCCGGGGCTGGAGCCGGTGCCTGCCGTCGTGCGCGCGGCAGAACGCGGTGCCGCCGGACGCCTGCATGTCACCTTCACCCTGACCGGGGCCGAGCGTGACCGGTTCGCGGCGCAGTTCGGCCGCGGCGTCGCCGGTCTGGTGCCGATGGAGCGCGCGGCCTGAGCGGCTGGCCCGCCACGACGCGGGAAAAGCCTTAAGTATGACAGGGATTTCATGACGTTCGGGCGGGGCGCGGGTCCAGAATGGCCTTGGTTCCAGGGCCTCCCGCCCATGCTGAAAGCCCGTCTGCCATGGTCGACACCACAGCCTGTCCCTATTGCGGGTCCGATTACGGGCATGGTCCCGACGACTGCCCGCTGTGCCGTTCCGCCCGACGCAAGGATCTGATCGTGCGCTGCGTCATCGGGCTGATGTTCCTGATCCCGATCCTGACGCTGTTCGCCACCATCCTGCTGGACAACGGCATGGGGAAGATGCTGTCGATGGATTGAAGGCGGCTGGGAATCGCGGGCAGCCGGCGCCTACAGGTGGCTGATCCGCGCCGACTGTTCCAGCGCCTTGATGTGCGACAGGCCGGGCAGGATCTCCGACTTCACGAACTCCATGCGGCGGTTGGGGCCGCCGCCACCGCGGGCGAAGCGGTGCTTCCACAGGTTCATCTTCACCGCCAGACCGCACAGCACGCCGCCGATGGTGACGTGGTGGGAGGAGATCAGCTCGCGGATCGACCGGAAGGTGTCGGCGTTGATGTCGCTCCAGAAGTCCTTGGAGCGGTTGTCGAAGCTCTCGAACCGGCCGGTGATGGAGGTCGAGATGTCGGTCAGGTCGCGGGCGATGTCGTCCAGCATCCTGATCTGGCGCGGGTCGCGCTTGACCTCGGCGGAGCTGCGGATTTCGCCCATCCAGCCGACGAAGCGCTGCACCTCCGGCACGATCTCGTCCAGGCATTTGCGGAAATAGGCCAGCGACAGGAAGACGTCGCCGTATTCCTCGAGGAACTGCGGGATCTCGCCCAGGCCGATGTCCAGCCGGTCGGCCATCATGCGCAGGTTGCGCAGAGCCTCGTCCCGGTTGGGATTGGCGAACAGCTGGATGATGTCGGTCACGTCGGAGACCTGCACCTCCTCCGTGCCATAGACATATTCCATCAGCGGCCGGGTGAAGACCCGCATGTAGCTGGTCAGTTCCGCCTTCTTGCGGTCGGACAGGGTCAGCGATTCGACATTGTTGACGTCGATGTTCAGCCGCCGCAGCTCGATCCGCGAGGAATAGACGTCGAAGCTGGAGGCGGCGCCGATCTTCTCCAGCTTCACCAGATCGCGTTCGATCTCGTCCTTGTAGGATTCGAAATAAGCGGGGATATGGCGGGGGGAGACCTGCCCGCTGCCGGTCTGGGCATCGCGGAACATCTCCACCACCGTCTGCAGCCGGACATTCTTGATCAGGCGCGCATGCTGCAGGCCGGGCGTTTCCAAAGGGATCGCCGACAAGGGCAGGATGTGAAGGGAATCGCGCGCCTCGTCGTCCCAGGCCCTGCGCTTTTCCGTGTCGGGGGCCGACTTCGCGTCCGCCGCCGTATCGCTTGCCCCGCCGTCCAACCGACCGTCCCCCACTGCCTCTTCGCGTCTTGTCTCGGCGATTATCGCAGAGCGCACCTTACAACAGGAGTCAGGGCTGACAAGGATCGAGATGTGGCGGATTGCAGCGCGACCGACCGGGGACGTCCGCCGATGGCGGCGCCCCGGCCGGAGCGGTCAATGGACGCTGACCGGCTCCATGTCGTTCTGCACGATGGCGGCGAAGGCCAGATCGCGGTCGGCCACCACGCTCAGCGGCGTGCCGTCGGCGGCGTGGATGGCGAAGGCGGCAGTGCCGTCCATCTCGACCGGGCGGACATAGGCGACGTCGCCCAGGCCGAAGCTGGCGAAATCCTGCGGGGACAGCTGGCGCAGCTGGGTGTGGGTATCGTTCATCATGGTCGTGATCTCCCGGCGGCTCCCCGTCATGGGCGGCCGCGCGTGCAGAGTGTCGGGGGTAGAGTGTCGGAGAACAGGGGTGAAGGCAGTGACCTGGATCATCCCAACAGGCGATCAGTCGTCCCGGCCGTCGGCGGACACGTCGATGGTGCGGGGCATGGCGCCGCCGGCGGCCTTCTTCGGCTGCTCGATCTTGATGGTGCGGACCTTCGGCTCCGGCATCGGGCGGGTCAGGTCGATGTTGAGCAGCCCGTTGTCGAGCGAGCAGCCCACCACCTCGATCCCCTCGGCCAGGACGAAGCTGCGCTGGAACTGCCGCGCGGCGATGCCGCGGTGCAGGTAGACGCGCGACTTGTCGTCGGTCTGGCGGCCGCGGATGACCAGCTGGTTGTCCTCGATCTGGACCGACAGGTCATCGGAGGTGAAGCCGGCCACGGCGAGCGTGATGCGCAGGCCGTCGTCGCCGATCTGCTCGATGTTGTAGGGGGGATAGCCTTCGGCCGAATTCTTGGCGATCCGGTCGAGCGTCCGCTCGAACTGGTCGAAGCCGAGCAGAAGCGGGCTGTTGAAGAGCGAAAGGCGAGTCGTCACGACGCATCCTCCTCACGACGGGAGCGAGTTGCGGAAGATGGGCCCGTTTCCGGCGCCCGGCGGGTCGGCGGCCCAGCATCGGCCGGCGCCGCCATGCCTATAGATTGGGAGAGCCGGGGTCGCGGTCAAGAACCCTGTGAGCCTTGAGAATGGTTAAGAATTTCAGGCGCCTCGCCAAGCGCCATCGCCACCGCGTCGGCGATGGCCAGACAGGAGGTCAGGCCCGGCGATTCGATGCCGAACAGGTTGACCAGACCATCCACCCCATGGGTGTCCGGCCCCTGGATCAGGAAGTCGGCCTGCTGCTGCCCCGGCCCGCTCAGCTTCGGCCGCACGCCGGAATAGGCCGGCACCAGCGCACCGTCCGGCAGCCCCGGCCAATAGGCGCGCACCGCGCCATAGAAGGAATCGGCGCGGGTGGGATCGACGGCGTAATCGACGGTGCCCTCCACGTCGCCCAGCCATTCCACGTCGGGACCGAACCGGGCCTGTCCGGCGAGGTCCAGCGTCAGGTGCACCCCCAGCCCGCCCTCCACCGGCACCGGATAGACCAGCCGCGAGAAGGGGGAGCGGCCGGCGGCCAGCGCATAGTAGTTGCCCTTCGCCAGCACGCGCGGCGGCACATGGGCGGGGTCCAGACCCTCCAGCCCGCGCGCCACGCCCCAGGCGCCCAAGCCCCCTGCATTGATCAGGGTGGAGCAGGCGATGCGCATCGGCTCCGCCCCGCCGACCTCCAGTTCGAAGCCGCTGGCGGTGCGGTGCGAGCGCGTTAGCGGGCTCAGCAGCGCCAGCATCGCCCCGGCCTCCTCCGCGTCGCCCAGCAGGGCCAGCATCAGTCCATGGCTGTCGATGATGCCGGTGGAGGGTGACAGCAGGGCGCCGGCGGTGCGCAGGTTCGGCTCCCACGCCCGCGCGGTGGCGGCGTCGATCTCGGTCAGGTCGGTGACGCCGTTGGCGGCGGCCTGGGCGCGGATCGCCGCCAGCTTCGGCAGCTGGTTCTCCTCCGTCGCGACGATCAGCTTGCCGACGCGGCGATGCTCCACCCCATGGGCGGCGCAGTAGTCATAGAGCGCGTCGCGGCCGGGTACGCACAGCCGGGCGCGCAGGCTGCCGGTGGGGTAATAGATGCCGGCATGGATGACCTCGGAGTTGCGCGAACTGGTGCCGGTGCCGATGGCGTCGGCCGCCTCCAGCACGATCACCTCGCGCCCGGCCCGTGCCAGCCGCCGCGCCACCGCCAGCCCGACCACGCCCGCCCCGACGACCACGCACTCCACCCGTTCCATCGCGCCATTCCTGCCTGCAGCTTGCGGTGCCCGGAAGGGGAGCGCAAAAGGGTGGGGGGACGCAAGAAGTTCCGGATATGCCGTCAGGCTTGACTCCGGCACGCCAATGGGTATTGTGCGCGCCTTCACCTCCTGGGAAAGCGGGCGCGCGCAATCTTTGACGCCCCGTCCGCCGCCTGTAACAGGGCGGATGGAACTACCGGGACAACATCAACTCGTGTCCAACGAGGCCTGAGAGTTATGAGCAAGCGTCAAGAGTCCAAGTACAAGATCGACCGCCGCCTTGGCGTCAACCTGTGGGGCCGTGCCAAGAGCCCGCTGAACAAGCGCGAGTATGGCCCGGGCCAGCATGGCCAGCGCCGCAAGAAGCCGTCGGACTACGGTCTGCAGCTGATGGCCAAGCAGAAGCTGAAGGGCTACTACGGCAACATCGGCGAGAAGCAGTTCCGCCGCATCTATGCCGAGGCCGTCCGCCGCAAGGGCGACACCGGCGAAAACCTGGTCGGCCTGCTGGAGCGCCGTCTGGACGCGGTGGTCTACCGCATGAAGTTCGCGCCGACTCCGTTCGCCGCGCGCCAGCTGATCAACCACGGCCACATCCTGGTCAACGGCCGCCGCCTGAACATCGCGTCGGCCCGCATCAAGGACAACGACACCGTCGAGGTGCGCGCCAAGTCCAAGCAGATGGCGCTGATCCTGGAAGCCTCCGCTTCCGGTGAGCGTGACATCCCCGATTACCTGGAAGTCGACAGCAGCGCGCTGAAGGGCCGCTTCGTCCGCGCCCCGCTGCTGGCCGACGTTCCGTACCCGGTCCAGATGGAACCGAACCTGGTCATCGAGTTCTACTCGCGCTGATCGGTCGGCTCCCGCCGAACGCGAAAGGCCGCTCCCTCGGGAGCGGCCTTTTTGCTTTTCGGCCGGTGCCGTCAGCACTGTCAGCGTCGTCCGGCAGGCGGCGTCATTCCCGCCGCGTCAGCAGCAGCGCCGTCAGGTCGTCGTCGATGGGGCCGGTCGCCGCCAGATCGGCGAGCAGGCCGGACAGCAGGGCGGCGTCGTCCGGCTCCTGCAAGCGGCGGGCGAACAGGGTGGCGAGGCCGTATTCGTCCAGAACCTCGTGGCTGTCCTCGCCGCCGATCGGAATCTCGATGGCGGCGTCGGAATAGAGGAACAGGCGGGCGCCGGGCGGCATCGGCATCAGGCGGCTGTCGTAGCTGGCCGACGCCAGCAGGCCGAGCGGCAGGCCGCTGCCGTCGCCCAGCCGCGGTGCCTCGTCGCCGGGATGCCACATCATCGGCGCCGTCGATCCGGCCGAGGCATAGTGGAACAGGCCGGCCGCCGGGTCGATCACGCCGGTCAGCATCGTCGCGAACTGGCCGCAGGGCAGCAGCCCGCACAGCCGGCGGTTCACGGCGGCCAGGAACTCCGCCGGGCTCAGCTCCGTGCTGCCGATCTGGCGGCAGATGGCGTCCAGCCGGAAGGTGTTCAGCGCCGCGCCGACGCCATGGCCGGAGAAATCGACCAGATAGACGGCCACCCGGCCGTCCGGCAGCCGGTCGATCCCCCAGAAATCGCCGCCCAGCTCGGACGAGGGGGCGAAATGGGTGTGGATGGCGATGCCGGTCGCCGCTTCCAGCTCCGCCAGCCGGTCGGGGCCGGGCAGCATCCGGGCCTGCATGGCGCGGGCCAGCTCCAACTCGGCTTCCGTGCAGCTGTGGTACTGCTGCAGATCGCGCAGCATGGTGCGCTTGCGCAGGTGGATGCGGACGCGGGCCAGCAGTTCCACCGCATTGATCGGCTTGGTGACATAGTCGGTCGCCCCGGCGGCGAAGGCGCGGGCGCGGTCCTCCGCCCGGTTCAGGCTGGACTGCACGAGGACCGGCAGCGATTTCCAGCGCGGATCGGCGCGCAGGCGCCGGCACATCTCGAACCCGTCCATCTGCGGCATCATCAGGTCGAGCAGCACGAGGTCGGGCTTGAACCGCTCGATCCGGACCAGGGCGTCGTGTCCGTCCTCCGCCTGCTCGATCAGGGTGATGCCGCCGCGTTCCAGCAATGCCAGCAACAGATGGCGGTTGATGCGGTTGTCGTCGACGACCAATACGCGGGCACCGGCCAGCCCGTCGAAGGCATCGCGCGTCTCGATCGGCAGCAGGCCGGGCGGCGGGGATCCGGTCATGGCGCCGTCTCCCGCTCGATCCACAGCAAGGTGTGGTCGTCGCCGCTGCCCTGACCCAGCGCAAAGCCCAGCGAGCGGACCACCGCGTCGAAACCCTCGCCTTCCGCCACCGCGCGGGCGATCATCCAGCCAAGCCCGATTCCGGTCCCGCCGGCGTCCAGCGCTTCCAGCACGGCGACGGAGTAGAGCGCCAGCACGCCGCCGCGCGGCAGTTCCATCATTTCGCTGCGATAGCGGGTGCCAGGGGCGATGCCGATCGGCAAGCCGGTGGCCAGACCGAAATGCGGCCCGCCGTCGTCGTCCAGGATCATCGGCGGCGCGCCGTCGGCCGAGGCGTGGATGAAGCGCCCGGCCTCGCCGTCCACCACCCCATAGGTCATGGTCGCCTTTTCCCCTGCGGCCAGAAGCCCGGCGGCGCGGTCGTTCAGCGCGGTCAGCAGGCCGGCGGCATCCCGGCCGTGGACGGGGCCAAGCTCCTGCAGAAGGGTATGCAGGCGGAAGGCGTTCAGTGCCGCAGAAACCCCGCAACCCGCGACATTCAGCAGATAGACGCCGAATCGCCGGCCACCGAGCGGCAGAAGCCCCCACAGGTCGCCACCGAGATGGGGGGAGATCACGCTGTGGGCCCGCAGGCGGCAGCCGGCGGCGGCGGCCACCGCATCGCATTGTGCCGGGGTCGGCAGCAGATGCTCATGCATCGACCGGGCGATGGACAGTTCCGCCTCCACCCGCGCCCGATAGGCCTGCAGGCGGCGGATCAGCACCCGGTCTTCCAGATGGATGCGCACGCGGGCCAGAAGTTCGGTGCGTTCCAGCGGCTTAGACACCAGATCGGTGGTGCCGGCGGCGAAGGCGCGGTTGCGGTCCTCGCCGGACGACAGGGCGGTCTGCACCAGGATCGGCAGGTCGGCCGTCTCAGGCATGGCGCGCAGGCGGCGGCAGACCTCGAAGCCGTCCATTCCCGGCATCATGATGTCGAGGATCAGCAGGTCGGGGACGGCGGCCTCGATCATCGCCAGCGCCTCCAGCCCGCTTTCGGCGAAGGAGACCCGGCGGAAGCCGGCCTCGGCCAGGAAGGCGCCGATCAGGGTGCGGTTGAAGGCGGTGTCGTCCACCACCAGGATCGGGCAATCCAGGACGGTGCAGTCGGGTTCCTGGCATTCGCAGGCGTGGCCGTCCGGTCGCGGCGGTTCGGCGATGCTGTCCGGCGGCACCGACATGGCCTCGGAACCGGGGCTATGCCATCCCGCCGCGGTCACAGCCGGAACCTCAGGCGGATGCTGCGGCCGCCATTTCCGATCTCCAGCTCTTCGGCGATGTTGCCGATCAGGTCCAGACCGCGGCCGGAGGCGCCGGAACTGGTGCGTGGGCCGGGGATGAAGCCGGCGCCTTCGTCGGCGACCTCCACCGTCGCCAGTGCCCGGCCATCCTGCGCCGGGCCATCTTCCGCCGGCCCATCTGTTGCAGGATCGATCCGCAACGCGATGACGATGCGGCGGGCGGCCAGGGCCGGGTCGGCAAGACTGTCGCCCAGGTCGCGGGAAAAGCGTTCCAGCTCCTGCGCGCTCAGCTCCTTCATGCCGGCGACGCCCAGGTTGCCATGGACCAGCGCGTTGCTGACCGCCTCATGCAGGGCCAGCTCCAGATCGTCGCGGCGGTCCCCGTCCAGCGGATACCGCGCGTTCAGCGCGGCCAGCAGACGGCCGCCGAGCTGGAGATCATGGGCGGTCGCGGTGGTCAGGTTGAGGTAGAGGTCGTTGCCCGCCGCTTCGGCGAGCAGCGGCGCCAGCCCGGCGGCATCGCTGCCGGCCGGCGGCTCGATCCAGGCGGCGATGGGGGGAAGCCACAGTTCGTCGGCATCGCTGCCGGGAGCCGCGCCGGTCAGCAGGACGGCAAGCGCCGCCGGCCCGGCGGGCTCCGCAACCGGGGCCAGACCCAGAGACTGAGCCAGTCGCCCAAGCCGTTCGACCGGCATCCCGGGAGCCGCGAGGCCGGCGAAGCGGGTGCGGCATCCGACCGTCCCGGCATTGTTCTGGGTCGTACTGTGGGTCGTCCCGCCGCTCACCGGGATCAGTCCTCCATCGGAACGATCTTGGCGATCTGCGCCACGGTCAGCACCCGCTTCACCTGACCGGCGGCGCCCCGCAGAACGAATTGCTTGGCGGCGCGGTCCATCTCCTCCCGCGCGATCAGCAGCATGCCGATGCCGGCCGAATCGACGAACTCCAGCGACGACAGGTCGAGCACCTGACGCTTGAGCTTGTTCTGCCCCATCTCGCCGATCAGGGTCCGCAACTTTGCATGGTCGTTGAAGGTCAGGCGACCGCGCAGGCGGACGACTGCCTCCTGGTCGCGCACTTCTATGCCGTAATCCATGGGCCCGTCTTTCCGGAAAGTGGTTCACTGTACAGGCGGCGGGCGCACCGCGCTAGAAGAGTTCAATATCACCGCCTGAGCCGCTTCCCCCTGCGGCATTGAGGTCGAGCACGCCGTTTTCGTCCAGCGCGGTGCCTTCCAGCAGCAGTTTGCGGACGAAGCGCTCGCGCATCTCGCTGAGCGTGAAGCGGCCCATCAGCTGGTTCAGCCATTCCTGCGGCTCGCGCGCGCCGATGCCGGCGGGCACCTGGGCGCGGATCCGGGTTTCCAGCTCTCCCAGCCCGGCGCCCATGATGGCGAGACTGTCGTTGATCGCCTCGATCCGCTGCTTGGTCAGGTCCTGGAACTGCATGCCGGTGATGACATGGGCGATGGTGGCGGACATGTCGGACGACACCGACGCGGCCGTTTCCAGCACCGATTGGAAATGGGTGGTCTGCGCCACCAGGCTGTCCATCGTCTTGTCGACGCGCTCCTTCGCCAGCATCTGCGGCGACATGTCGGTGTTGGCGATCTGGCGCAGGATGTCGTGGCCGTTGCGGACGCCCTTCACCACGGCGGTGACCTTGCTGCGCATGCGCTCGGCCAGTTCGCCGGTGGAGCGGGAGAGGTGCCGCACCTCCTGCGCCACCACGGCGAAGGTGCGCCCGGCCTCCCCGGCGCGGCTGGCCTCGATGGTGGCGTTCAGCGCCAGGAAGTTGGTCTGGCGGTTGATGCCGTCGATGTCGCCGATCGACTTCTCCAGCTCGGCCACGTCCTTCTGCACGTCGTCCAGCAGATAGACCATGCTCATGGCGTGGCGCGACAGGGTGACGATGTTGGTCACCATGTCGGTGATGATGTCCTGCATGCCGACGACCAGCGTGTCGAGCGGCACACGTTCGCCGTCGATGTCGACCGAGCCGGCCATGGCGACGATCTGCGCCACCCGCTCCGACTGTTCCAGCGCCTTCTGGGCCAGCTCGCGGAAGCGGTCCGACAGGTCGAGGGTGGAAGCCTCCACATGATTCGAGGTGCGCGTCAGCTCGCCCTGCACGACGTCCAGGGTACGGCGCTGCACATCGGCGAAGCCGAGCCATGTCGACAGAAGCTCCGCGGTGACCGCGACCTTGGCGTTTCCGCCCTGGGAGTCGTCCCGGAAATTATCCGGCGTCGCGGGCACGGCATCGGTGGAAGCGGGGGTAAACATACTGGTGCTCCTTGGAAACTCTGCCCGGGGAAACTCTGCCCGGATGCCCGGTGGAATCAGGCGGTGCGGGGGCGCTCGCCGACGGCGTCGAAGGCGCGCAGCATTTCGGCGGGGATTTGGACCAGCGGCAGTTCGACCGCCACGGCGCCGGCCTCCCTGGCGGCCCGCGGCATGCCATAGACGACGCAGCTCGATTCCTGCTCGCCGATGGTGAAGGCGCCGGCCTCATGCATCGCCTTCATGCCGATGGCGCCGTCGCGGCCCATGCCGGACAGGATGACGCCGACCGCATTGCCGCCGGCCGCCTTGGCGACGGAGGCGAACAGCACGTCGACCGACGGCCGGTGGCCGCTGACCGCCGGGGTGTCCTGGATGTGGCAGATGAAGCCGGCGGTGTCGCGGACGACGGCGAGATGGCGGTCGCCGGGGGCGATCAGCACCAGGCCCTGGGCCGGCCGGTCGCCATGGGCGGCCACCCGGACGGTCGGCGCCGACAGCCGGTCGAGCCGGGCCGCGAAGCTGGGCACGTAGCTCGGCCCCATATGCTGTGTGATGACGATGGGCGGGCAATCCGCCGGCATGGCGGCCAGCACGTCGCGGATGCGCTCCACCCCGCCGGTCGAGGCGCCGATGGCGATCAGCCGCTTGCCCGAACCGGCGCGGCGCGGCGTCGGCAGGACGCCGTGCGCGGCGGCCGGGCGGCGCATGGTCAGGCGTGCGGTGGCGGCGACGCGGATCTTGGAGACCAGCTCCATCGCCGTCGCCTCGAACCCGTGCCCGTCGGAGCCGCCGGGCTTGGCGACGCAGTCCACCGCCCCCAGCTCCAGCGCGCGGATGGCGGCGTCGGAGCCCTCGCGGGTCAGGGAGGAGACCATGATGACCGGCGTCGGCCGCAGGGTCATGATCTTCTCCAGGAAGGACAGGCCGTCCATCTTCGGCATTTCGACGTCCAGGGTGATGACGTCGGGGTTGGTAGCCTTGATGACCTCGCGCGCCTCGAAGGGGTCGCGGGCGACGCCGGCCACCTCCATCCCCGCCTCCCGGCTCAGGATGTCCTTCAGCATTTCGCGCATCAGGGCGCTGTCGTCGACGATGACGACACGGATCGGTCTGGGCATCGGTCAGCTCCCTCCCGGATCGGCGGGCGCGAACAGTTCGACCTCGCCTTCCTCGGGGGTCCGGCTCAGGTGGGTGATGAAGCGCCGTTCGCGGGCCATGGTGTCGGCCGCCGCCTCCGGCCGCAGCAGGCGCCGCAGCGCCCGGCCGCTGTGGGGGAAGTAATGCAGCCGCCGGGCGGAGCCGCCGCCCAGATCCTGGCCGGCCAGCGTCAGCCCCTCCGCTCGCACGTAATCGAGCGCGAACCGGCTGTTCAGCCCGCCGATGTCATAGCTCGACTCGATGACCCGGCCGCCGCCGAACAGCTTGACCTGCAGGCGCCGGCGCTCCGCACCCGCCGCCAGCAGCGCGTTGATCAGCCGCTCCATCGCCACCGAGCCGTAGCGCGCGGCGACGCCGGCCCCCTCCAGTTCGCTCGCCGGCAGGTCGGGCAGCATGAAATGGTTCATGCCGCCGATGCCGCGCACCGGGTCGTGGATGCAGGCCGCCACACAGGACCCCAGCGTCGTCGCGATCATCAGGTCGGGCCGGTCGCTGACCGCCTGCTGCCCCAGCGCGATCTTGACGGTGTCGACCTTGAATTCCTGATTGAAGTAGCGCCCGCTGCCCAGACGGCGGGGGGATACGGCATGTGTGGAGTCATGTCGGGGGAGGGGGGCGGCATTCATCGCTCAGTCCCTCCGGTAGATCGTCGGACCGGCCTGGCGGAACAGGTTCGACACGCCATACAGGCTCTCCGAGTGGCCGAGGAACAGATACCCGCCGGGGCGGAGCATCCGGGCGAAGTTTTCTATCACCTGCATCCGGCCGCGGCGGTCGAAATAGATCAGAACGTTGCGGCAAAAGATCGCGTCGAACGGGCCGGACATCGGCCAATGTTCCAGCAGGTTCAGCGGCTTGACGGTGACGAGGCGTTTCAGCTCCTCGCCCATCGCCACCGCCGGCTCGCCGTCAAGCCGCACGTCCTGGGTGAAGCGCTGGCGGACCTGTGGCGGGATGCCGGTTGCGCCCGACAGCGGGTAGATGCCGCGCCGGGCGGTGTCCACCATGTGGGTGTCGATGTCGGTGGCGAGGATGCGGGCGTCCCAGCGGCGCAGATCGGCGCCCATGGTCGAGACCAGCACCATCGCCATGGTGTAGGGCTCCGGCCCCGACGAACAGCCGGCCGACCACAGCCGCAGGCGCGGCTTCGACCGGTGGGCGTTCAAGTCCCGCACCTCCGGCAGGACGGTGGAGGCCAGGAAATCGAAATGGTGCGATTCGCGGTAGAAGCTGGTCAGGTTGGTGGTCAGTGCATTGACCAGGAAGCCGATCTCGTCCGCCACCCCGTCGCTCTGGAGCAGGGCGCAATAGGCGTCGAAATCGGGCAGCCGCAACTCGCGCAGGCGCCGCGCCAGCCGGGCATAAACCATCTCCGCCTTGTGCGGCGCCAGCGCGATGCCGGCCAGCTGGTAGAGCAGCCCGGCGATCAGGTCGAAATGGTGCCGCTCGAAATGGAACTCGCGCGCGCCGCCGAACACCGCGGCCGGGGGGGCGGCGGGGGAGCGCCGCAGCGTCGCGGGTTCGGTCGATAAGGCGGGCGAGCGGTCGGTCATCGCGGCACCGGTGGCGTCCTCAGGCGGATCTGCGAGAAGCGGACTGGCGGTCCAGGGTGAAGAAGGTCATCTGGCGGCGCAGCTGGTCGGCCTGCTCCTCCAGCGAGCGGGCGGCGGCGGTGCTTTCCTCCACCAGGGCGGCGTTCTTCTGGGTCATCTCGTCCATCTGGGCGATGGCGATGTTGACCTCGTCCAGGCCGGACGCCTGCTCGGCGGTCGCCCGCGCGATCTCCGACACCAGATCGGCGACGCGGCCGATGCCCGACACGATTTCGGTCAGCGAGCTGCCGGCGGAGCGCACGAGGTCGACGCCGTCGCGCACCTGCCCGCCGCTGTCCATGATCAGCGCCTTGATCTCCTTCGAGGCCTGGGCGGAGCGCTGGGCGAGCTGCCGCACCTCCTGCGCCACCACGGCGAAGCCGCGCCCGGCGTCGCCGGCCCGCGCCGCCTCCACCGCCGCGTTCAGCGCCAGCAGGTTGGTCTGGAAGGCGATCTCGTCGATCACCCCGATGATGTCGGAAATCTTCTGCGACGACTGCTCGATCCGGCGCATCGCCTCGACCGCGCTGGTCGCCACCTCGCCGCCGCGCGAGGCCGCGCTGCGCGCCTCGGTGGCATAGCTGTTGACCTGCTGGGCATTGTCGGCGTTGGAGCGAACGGTGGCGGCGAGCTGTTCCATGCTGGCCGCGGTCTCCTCCAGCGAGGACGCCTGCTGCTCGGTCCGTTCCGACAGGTCCAGGCTGCCTTCCGCTACCTCGCGGCTGGCGACGGCGATGGAGCCGGCGGCCTGGTCGATGCGCTGGACGATCTCCGACAGATGGGAAACCGTGCCGTTGAAATCGTCCTTCAGCCGCTGGAACACGCCTTGATACTGCTTGTCGATGCGGCGGGTCAGGTCGCCCTGCGACAGCGCCTCCAGCACCGAGGCGAGTTCCTCGGTGACGGCGGCGATGTTCTCGGACAGCCGGTTGATGCCCTCGCTGACCAGCCGGAAGAAGCCGGTCTTGCCGTCCAGCGCGATGCGGTGGGTGAAGTCGCCGCGCACGGCATTCTCCACCATCGCGCCGATCTCCGCCTCGATCGCCAGCTCCTCGGTCAGGTCGCGCCACTCGATGACGGTGCCCAGCCGCTCGCCCTGGCGGCTGACCACCGGGTTGGCGATGACCTGGAAGGTGCGGCCGCCGGTCTTGGCCCAGCCGCGGTGGGTCTGGGTCAGGTCGGCCAGCAGGCGGCGCTGGTGGCCGGGGTCGCGGTGGAAGACGTCGAAGTTGCGGCCGACCAGCGTGTTCGCGTCGAAGCCGGGCAGCGAGACGCGCAGGTCCGCCTCGGCATGGCGGAACATGGCCATGATCGAATCGTTGGCGTAGAGGATGCGGCCGTCGACGTCCGCCATCATGATGTTGGCCGACACCCGTTCCAGCGCGATGCGGGAGCGCAGGGCCTCCACCGCCTCGTCCTTGAAGGCGGCGACGGCGCGGGCCATGTCGCCCAGCTCGTCCTTCTGGCCGGTGTGGGGGACGCTGACCGACAGCTTGCCTTCGGTCAGGTCGGACATCACCCGGCGGATGCCGGTGACCGGCCCGATGATCGAGGCGGCGATGCGGTTGGCGGCGACGATGCCGATCACCAGCGACAGCAGCCCCAGACCCAGCGTCAGGCGGATGGTGAAGGCGGCCTCGCTCCCGGCCTCCTCCTCGGTCGCCCTGGCGCTGGCGGCGATGGAGGCGACGATGCCGTCGATGGCCCGGTTGATCGCCGTCGCGGCGGCGGCGAGGTCGTCGGTCAGCCGCTTCGCTTCGTCATTGGCGGCCATCGCGTCGCGGAAGGCGGCACGGTAATCGGCGGCGCGGGCGTCGATCTCGCGCAGGGCCGCCGGCAGGCCGCCATTGCTGCGGACCACGGACGACAGCCGGGCGATGCTGTCGCTCATCGCCTCGCCCACCGCCTCGACCTGCGCCGCGGCAGCGGCGTCGCGCAGGCCGATGGCGCGGTTGGCCTGGAAACGGGTCATCAGCCAACGGTTCTCCACCTCCTGTGCGCCGAAGGCGAAGTCCTTGTCGCCGGACGCCTCGGTGGCGGACACCATGTCCTCCAGCCGCTTGGTCACCTGGGCGCCCAGCGGGTCCATGCGCTCGTGCAGCAGGCGGTCGGCCCGTTCGCGCACGGCGCGCACCGTCTCGAACCGCTCATGGTAGGCGGTGTGCAGACTGCCCAGTTCGGCAAAGGCGGCGGCCTGGGGCGAGGCCTTCACCTTGGCCTGCCGGGCCGCCATCGCCTGGTCGAACTCGCCGCGCAGGACGCGCAGCCGGTCCAGCGCCTCGGTCGAGCCGATGTTGATGTATTCGCGGGTCTGCAGCCGTTCGGCGGCCAGGCGGCTTTCCAGGTCCTTGGCGAAGACGGCGAGGTCGCCCGACGCGATGATGCCGTCGATGCGGCGGTTCAGCCCGTCCAGCCCGAAGATGCCGGTGCCGGACTGGGCGGCGATCAACACCAGCAGCAGGCCGAAGGCCAGCCACAGCCGTTTGCCGATGCGCATGTTGCTGAGGAAGGTGCCGGCTTTGGCGATCGTACCGTCGGTGGCCATCGGGGACGTTTCCTCTTCTTATTTCTTCTCGTTGCGGCTTGCCTGCCGTGGGCTCGACAGCCTGCTGCGGTCAGGTCGTTTCCAGGGCGGCGCGGGGCATGGCGTCCTGGTCGACATGCTCGCCCGCGAACAGCTTGCCCACATTCAGCAGAGTCACCATGCGGTTCTCGGCGGTGTAGAGGCCGCTGAGATATTCGGCGTCGATCAGCCCGCTGTCGACGTCGGGCGGCGGCTTGATCGCGTCATGGCCGATGGCCAGGATGTCGGAGATGGCGTCGACCAGGATGCCGCGCGTGCGCTCGCCCACCTGCATCACCACCACGACATGGCGCTTCGTCACCTGGGTCAGGCCGCCTCCGAAACGGGCGCGCAGGTCGAAGATCGGGATGATGATGCCGCGCAGGTTGATGACGCCGCGGACATAGTCGGGCAGGTTCGGCAGGCGGCTTTCCGGCGTCCAGCCGCGGATCTCGCGCACGGCCAGGATGTTGACGCCATACTCCTCGCTGCCGACCGTGAAGGTCACATATTGCTCCTCCGTCCCGTTGGCGGCGGAGCCTGCGGCCGAAAGGTCGGCGCGGGAGCTGACGGGGGCGATTGCGGTGGAACTGCTCATCGCTGGGCCTCAAACCGTTTGGCGTTGACGCTGGTCGGACCTGTCCGCCGGGGCGGGCAGGGACGGGGAAGCGGAAGGGCTGCCGGCATCGCTGCCGGAAGTGTTGTGGCGGCTCATTTCGCGCAGGCCGGCGACGTCCAGGATCAGGGCGACCCGCCCGTCGCCCAGGATGGTCGCGGCGGCGACGCCGTCCAGCCGGCGGAAGTTGGCCTCCAGGCTCTTGATGACGACCTGCTGCTGACCCAGCACCTCGTCCACCACGAGGCCGAGGCGGGAACCGTCCTCCGTCTCCACCAGCACGACCAGACCCTTGGTGGCGTCGTCGATGGCCTTGGGGATGCCGAACAGCCGGTGCAGGTGCACCAGCCGCACATACTCGCCGCGCGCCATCATGACGTCGCACTTGTTGACCAGCCCGTGCAGGTCGGCGGGCTTCGGCCGCAGGCTTTCCACGATGTTGGTCAGCGGCAGGACGAAACGCTCCTCCCCCACCGAGATCACCATGCCGTCCAGCACCGCCAGCGTCAGCGGCAGCGACAGGACGAAGCGCGAGCCCTCGCCCGGCGTCGAATAGACGCCGATGCGCCCGCCGAGGCTGGAGATGTTCCGCCGCACCACGTCCATGCCGACGCCGCGGCCGGACAGGTTGGACACCTGATCGGCGGTGGAGAAGCCGGGCAGGAAGATCAGGTTGTCGATCTCCTCGTCCGACAGGCTGGCACCCGGCTGGACCAGCCCCTTCTCGATCGCCTTGGACAGCACCTTGGCGCGGTTGATGCCGCGGCCGTCGTCGGTAACCTCGATCACGATGCGGCCGGACCGGTGGGCGGCCGACAGATGCACGGTGCCGGCGCGCGGCTTGCCGATGCGCTCCCGCTCGTCGGGGCCTTCCAGCCCGTGGTCGATGGAGTTGCGGATCATGTGGGTCAGCGGATCGACGAGGTTCTCCACCACCGTCTTGTCGACCTCCGTCGTCTCGCCCGAGGTGACCAGCATCACCTCCTTGCCGGTCATGGCGGCGCATTCGCGCACCAGCCGCGGCATGCGCGAGAAGACGCTGGAGACCGGCTGGGCGCGGATCGACATCACGCTCTCCCGCAACTCGCGGGTGTGCTGGGCGAGACCTTCCAGCCCTTCCAGCAGCTCCTGGAACTGGCCCGGCGGCAGGTCGCGCAGATGCTCCGCGATCATCGCCTGGGTGATGACCATCTCGCCGACCATGTTGACCAGCCGGTCGATCTTGTCGAGGTCGACGCGGATGGTGTGGGTGGTCGGCCCGGAATGGTCGCCGCCGGTGCCGCCGGCACCGCCATTGGGTCGCTTGGCGCCGTCGCCGGGCTTCGCCGAGCCCGAGGTGGTGGCGGCCGGGGTCGTCGGCGGAGCCGCAGGGGCGGCCGGTTGCGGCAGGTTGGCGGCGGTCGAGACGGGAGCTGGCTGAGGAACGGAGGCGGGTTCCACCGGCGGGATGACCGCGGGCGGTGGGGCTTCGGCGCTGATGCGGATGTCGCAGTCGTCGGCGACGAATTCGAACACGTCGTCGATCTGGGCGCGGTCGACCTGCGGGTCGGCCAGCAGCGTCACCGTCCAGGACAGGTGCAGCAGTTCGGCGTCGAGGTCGCGCAGGGACGGCAGCTTGTCCAGATGGCAGACCACCTCCGCCTCGCCCAGCCGGCGCAGGGCACGCAGCATGTAGGTCGGCTCGTTGCCCGACAGCAGCAGTTCCGCCTTCGGGCGGAAGACGATGGTCCAGCGGACCTTGCCTTCGGGGATCGGACCACCGGATGCCGGCTGGTCGTCGCGGGCGGCCTGGATGGCGGCCAGGGCGTCGCCGAAGATGCCGGCCTCGTCATCCTCGTCGTCGGGATAGACCGTGGCGGGTGGTGGTGCCGCGGGCGGTTCCTCAGCCGGCGTTTCGTCCTTGC
This sequence comes from Azospirillum oryzae, assembly GCF_900177515.1. Classification (GTDB taxonomy): domain Bacteria; phylum Pseudomonadota; class Alphaproteobacteria; order Azospirillales; family Azospirillaceae; genus Azospirillum; species Azospirillum oryzae_A. The sequence continues at coordinate 2,340,263 of NZ_FXAK01000007.1, read as the reverse complement.
CCAGGAAGCGGCGGAGCGCGGCGACGGTGTCGTCGGTGGTGCCGGCCGGCGCCTCCGTCTCGTCGGAGGCATGGGACAGCAGGCGGGCCAGCAGGTCGTTGGCGCGGATCAGCGTGTCGACCAGTTCGGTGGTGACGGGGATCTCGGCGTTGCGCACGCCGTCCATCACCGTTTCGAATTCATGGGCGAAGGCGACGAGATCGTTGAATCCGAAGGCACCGCCGCCGCCCTTGATCGAATGGACGGCGCGGAAGATCGCGTTCACCTCGTCCATGTCGACCTCGCCGGGGGCGAGGCGCAGCAGCCCGGCCTCGGCGACCGCCAGCAATTCGGCGCTCTCGTCGAAGTAGGTCTGCTTGAAGCGGCTGAGATCGTCCACGGCTGTCCCCCTACCTTCGCTGACGGCTTGCGGTCAGCCGCAGACCTTCTGCACCACCGACACCAGCTTGTCGGGGTTGAAGGGCTTTACGATCCAGCCGGTGGCGCCGGCGGCGCGGCCCTCGGCCTTCTTGCTTTCGTCCGCTTCGGTGGTCAGCATCAGGATCGGCAGGGTGCGGTGGGCCGGGATGGCGCGCAGCTTGCGGATCAGGGTCAGACCGTCCATCACCGGCATGTTCAGGTCGGTGATGACCAGATCGACCTTGGTGGTGGCGATGGCGCTCATCGCCTGCTGGCCGTCGGCGGCCTCCACCACCTCGTAACCGGCGCCGCGCAGGGTGAAGGACACCATGTCGCGCATGGTCCGCGAATCGTCCACCGTCATTACTTTCTTCTTCACGCACGCCTCCACTGCTTCAGCCAGCCGGCCAGCCCCAGATCCTCGCAGGCATCGGCGAGGACCTCCGACGGGCGCAGGATGGCGAAGGAATTTCCCTGTTCCGCCGCATCGCGGGCGGCGACGACCAGCGCCTGGATGCAGGCGACGCTGATGCGTTCCACCGCGTCCGCCTGGACGCCGATGTCCACCGACGCCTTGAAGGCGGCGCGCAGGCTGTCGAGCAGAGGTTGCGCCATGGGCAAATCGAGGTCGCTCGGCAGGCCCAGGCGAATGCGCCCGTCATCCTCCTCCGTCCACTTGATCAGCGACACGCCACCCCTCCGTCCAAAGCCGGCCCGCTCCTGCGCACTCCGGTTGCAGGAGCGACGTTGCCAGAAGGCGTCTCAAGGATTCGTTAAGCGGAAGTGGGGGATGGACCGGGCGTCGTCGGGAAGTTGGGGATAACCGCAGTCAAATTTGGGACATGCCGGCGGGGCCGGCGCAGGGGCCGATGCGGGGGTATGCGGATCAGCCCTTTGCCTGGGCGATGAGCGGACGGAATTCCGCCAGCACCGATTCGTAGACCGGCCGTTTGAAGGCGACGATCAGGCCCGGCAATTCTTCGGCGTCGATCCATTTCCAGGCGTCGAATTCCGGATGATCGGTGTCGAGCCGGATGTCGGCCTCCGTTCCCGTGAAGCGGGCCAGCATCCACATCTGCTCCTGCCCGCGCCAGCGGCCCTTCCACACCTTGCCCAGCAGGTCGTCGGGCAGGTCGTAGCGGTGGGGGGCGACGGTCATGGCGATGAACTCCGCCTTGGCGGTGCCGATCTCCTCCTCCAGCTCGCGGAAGGCGGCGCTGCGGGCGTCCTCGCCGTCATCGACGCCGCCCTGCGGCATTTGCCAGTCGGCCTCCGACCCGCAGCGCTTCGCGACGAACACCTCGCCGCGGTCGTTCAGCAGCATGATGCCGACGCAGGGACGGTAGGGCAGGGCGTCACGGTCGATGGAGGCGGTCATGCCGGGGGAACTCCGTTCGGGTCAGGTCTTGGTGATGAAGAAATAGACGGTCATGCCCGCCCCCACCAGGATCACCAGCTTGCGCAGGACCGGCGGCGGGATGTGGCGGGCGACCGACGCACCGGCATAGCCGCCGGCCATGGCAGCGACCAGCATGACCAGGGCCTCCGGCCAATAGACCGCTCCGCCGGCGACGAAGGCCGCCACGGCGACGGCGTTCAGGCAGCCGGAGACCAGCGACTTCAGCCCGTTCATGGCGTGCAGGTCGGTCAGGCCGAAGACGCCGAGCGTCGCCAGGATCAGGATGCCGATGCCGCCGCCGAAATAGCCGCCATAGACGGCGATCAGGAACTGCACCGCCAGCACCGTGCCGTGGCCGATGGTGAAGTTGCGGCGGATCCAGGCCGACGCGGTCGGGCCGATGGCGAACAGCAGCGTCGCGAACAGCAGAAGCCACGGCACGATGATCTCGAAGGTCTTCTGCGGCGTCCACAGCAGCAGCAGGGCGCCCAGCAGCCCGCCGACGAGGCTGATGCCGAGGAAGGAGGGCAGGTGGATGTCGCGGATACGACCCAGCTCCCGCCGATAGCCGAAGGCGCTGGCCAGCGCGCCGGGCGACACCGCGACGGTGCTGGTGGCGTTGGCGTTCAGCGGCGGCACCCCGGCCATGATCAGCGCCGGAAAGGTCAGGAAGCTGCCGCCCCCGGCCACGGCGTTCAGCACGCCGGCGAAGAAAGCGGAGACGATCAGCAGCAGCGTCAGCATGTTACCTTACCCGAAAACCTTGCCCCGGCACTGCGGGTGCCGCGTTGCGTTTTGCACACGCCCGCCCATACCGCAACGCCGAAGTCCCACAACCGCGCGGCTTTCGCAACCCCGAACAATTCGTTAAGGTCGTCGTCCCTTCAACGGATAGAGTGTCCGGAGACCTCCATGTCCGCCCTGCTCGACACCACCGACGCCCTGCACGACCAGATGATCGCCCTCGGCCGCGCCGCCCGCGCCGCCGCGGCCGCGCTGGCGACCGTGCCAGGACCGTCGAAGGACCGGGCGCTGAGGGCGGCGGCGGCGGCCATCCGCGCCCGCGCGTCCGAGATCAAGGCCGCCAATGCCGAGGACATGGCGAACGCCCGCGATCTGTCCGGCCCCATGCGCGAACGGCTGATGCTGGACGACAAGCGCATCGAGGCGATGGCCAAGGGGTTGGAGGACATCGCCGACTTCCCCGATCCCATCGGTGGCGTGCTGGCGGAATGGACGCGGCCCAACGGCCTGCGCATCCAGCGCGTCCGCGTGCCGCTGGGCGTCGTCGGCATCATCTATGAAAGCCGGCCCAACGTGACGGCGGATGCCGGCGGAATCTGCCTGAAGTCGGGCAACGCCGCCATCCTGCGCGGCGGGTCGGAGAGCATCCGCTCGTCCCGCGCCATCGCCGACTGCCTGGTCCAGGGTCTGCGCGAGGCCGGACTGCCGGAGGCGGCGATCCAGCTGGTGCCGACCACCGACCGCGCCGCCGTCGGCCACATGCTGACCATGCGCGATTATATCGACGTCATCATCCCGCGCGGCGGCAAGTCGCTGATCCAGCGCATCGCCGACGAGAGCCGGGTGCCGGTCATCAAGCATCTGGACGGCAACTGCCATGTCTATGTCGATGCCGGCGCCGACCTGGAAAAGGCGCGCAAGGTGGTGCTGAACGCCAAGATGCGCCGCACCTCCATCTGCGGCGCCGCCGAGACGCTGCTGGTCGACCGCGCCATCGCCGACACCGCGCTGCCGGTGCTGGTGAAGGACCTGCTGGATGCCGGCTGCGCCGTGCGCGGCGACGCGGCGGCCCAGGCGGTCGATCCGCGGGTGACGGCGGTGGCACCGGGGGATTGGGACACCGAGTATCTCGACGCCATCATCGCCTGCGGCGTGGTGGATGGGGTGGATGCGGCGATCGACCACATCAACGCCCACAGCTCCCACCACACCGAATCGATCCTGACCGAGGATCCGGCGGCGGCGGAGCGGTTCCTGTCGCGGGTGGACAGCGGCATCGTGCTGTGGAACGCCTCGACCCAGTTCGCCGACGGCGGCGAGTTCGGCATGGGGGCGGAGATCGGCATCTCCACCGACAAGTTCCACGCCCGCGGCCCGGTGGGGGCGGAGCAGCTGACCAGCTACAAGTATGTCGTGCGCGGCGATGGCCAGACGCGACCGTAAGGATCAGGCCCAGGCCCCCCACCTCTATTCCGGCCCGCTCTATGCCGGCCTCACCGTCGGCATTCTCGGCGGGTCGTTCAATCCGGCCCATGCCGGGCACCGGCACATCAGCCTGTTCGCGCTGAAGGCGCTCGGGCTCGACCGGGTCTGGTGGATGGTCAGCCCGCAGAACCCGCTAAAATCCGCCGCCGGCATGGCTTCGCTGTCCGACCGGATGGCGGAGGCGCGGGCGGTCGCCGCCCATCCGCGGATCGAGGTGACGGCGATCGAGACCGCGCTCGGCACCCGCTACACCGCCGACACGCTGGCGAAGCTTCAGCACCGCTTCCCCGGAACACGCTTCGTTTGGTTGATGGGGGCGGACAATTTGCGACAAATTCCGCGCTGGAAGCATTGGAATCGAATCTTCGACTCGGTGGCCGTTGCGGTTTTCGCCCGCCCCACCTATTCTCTTAGTGCGTTGAGCGGTCAGGCCGCCCAGCGCTACACCCGTCGACGGGTGTCGGTGTCGGGGGTCAAAGGGCTGGCGCGCCGCAGGCGGCCGGCCTGGGCGTTCTTACGCAACCCCTTGCACCCGGCCTCGGCGACGGCGATCCGGCAGGCACGGGCCGCCGGGTCGTGAAACCGTTGCAAGAGGTTGGAGCCATCACCACGCACACCGAAACGGCCGCGACCGCTCCGCGGCCAGCCGCCGTTCCCCAGATCCTGGAACCGCAGGACCTGAAGGCGCTCATTCAGGCGTCGCTCGACGCCGATCAGGCGGATGACGTCACCGTCATCGATCTCGCCGGGAAAACCACCTTCGCCGATTACATGATCGTGGCGTCGGGCCGCAACACGCGGCACATCGCCGCCATGGCGATGAAGCTGGCCGAAAAGCTGAAGCAGGCCGGCGTCCGCGGCGTCGAGATGGAAGGCATGGCCCAGTGCGACTGGGTTCTGGTCGATGCCGGCGACGTGATCGTCCACCTGTTCAAGCCGGAAGTCCGGACCTTCTACAACATCGAGAAGATGTGGGGTCTGGAGCTGCCGACGCCGTCGGGCACGGCACGGCTGAGCGCCTGACGGGCCGGAGGCGGAGGGCCGCACCATGCGTCTGTGGCTCGCCGCCGTCGGGCGGTCGCGGGGTGGACCGACCCGCGACCTGTTCGACGAGTATGTCGGACGGCTCGGGTGGCCCTTTACCCTGAAGGAGGTCGAGGTGAAGAAACGCCTCTCCTCCGACGAATTGAAACGGCAGGAGGCGGAGCTGCTGCTCGCCGCCGTGCCTGCCGGCGCCATCGTGGTGGCGCTGGACGAACGCGGTAAGGCGCTGCCCAGCGAAGCCTTCGCCGCCAAGATCGGCGAGTGGCGCGACCGCGGCGCCGGTGACCTCGCCTTCCTGATCGGCGGTGCCGACGGCCATGGCGAGGCGGTGCGCGCGCGGGCCGACTTCCTGCTCGCCTTCGGGCCGATGACCTGGCCCCACATGCTGGTGCGCGGCATGCTTGCGGAGCAACTCTATCGCGCCCAACAAATTCTTGCCGGTCACCCCTATCACAGATCCTGATTCCCTGCGTCGCATCCGGCGCGCGGAAAAGCGCCGGAGCCGAAAAACACAGATCTCCGAGACCACAACCTTTCGAGAAAGGTAAGCGCGATGACCGAGACCAACCGACCCCGCCCCGTCGTCCTCTGCATCCTGGACGGCTGGGGCTATCGCGAGGAGCGGTCCGACAACGCGATTGCGCTGGGTGACACCCCGAACTGGGACCGCCTGTGGTCGGCCGAGCCGACGGCCTTCCTCGACGCCAGCGAGGAGGAGGTCGGCCTGCCCAAGGGCCAGATGGGCAACTCCGAGGTCGGCCACATGAATCTCGGCGCCGGCCGGGTCGTCATGCAGGATCTCGTGATGATCGACCACGCCATCGTCGAGGGCGAGCTTGAGCGCAACGCCGCGCTGAACGATCTGGTCAAGGCGATGCACAAGACCGGCGGGCGCGTCCACCTGATGGGCCTGCTGTCGCCGGGCGGCGTGCACTCCCACCAGGACCACATCGCCGCGCTGGCCGGCGTGCTGTCGCGCGAGGGCGTGCCGGTGGCGGTCCATGCCTTCACCGACGGCCGCGACGTTCCGCCGCAGAGTGCCAAGGATCAGGTCGCCGAGTTCATGGCCGACGTCTTCGAGCTGCCGGGCGTCGAGGTGGCGACCGTCATCGGCCGCTATTACGCCATGGACCGCGACAAGCGCTGGGACCGCGTCGCCAAGGCCTATGCGGCGATGACCAAGGCGGAGGGCGAGCGCGCCGCCGACCCGATCCAGGCGATCGAGCAGAGCTATGCCGCCGACAAGCATGACGAGTTCATCCTCCCGACGGTGATCGGCGGCTATGCCGGCATGAAGGACGGCGACGCCATCCTGATGGCGAATTTCCGCGCCGACCGCGCCCGCGAGATCCTGGCCGCCTATGTCGATCCGGCTTTCGACGGCTTCCCGGTCGACGGTGCGCCCAAGCTGGCCGCCGCCGTCGGCATGGTCGAATATTCGTCGGCGCTGGCGAAGCTGATGACCACCATCTTTCCGCCGAAATCTCTCACCAAGGTGCTGGGCGAGGTGGTTTCCGAGGCCGGAATGAAGCAGCTGCGCATCGCCGAGACGGAGAAGTACCCGCACGTCACCTTCTTCTTCAACGGCGGCGAGGAGCGGGTCTATGAGGGCGAGGACCGCATCCTGGTCCCGTCGCCGAAGGTCGCCACCTACGACCTGCAGCCGGAGATGTCCGCCGCCGAGGTGACCGGCAAGCTGGTCGGCGCCATCGATTCCGGCAAGTATGACCTGATCGTCGTCAACTTCGCCAACCCCGACATGGTCGGCCACAGCGGCATGCTCGACGCCGCCATCAAGGCGGTGCAGGCGGTCGACGGCAGCCTGGGTCAGGTGGAGGCGGCGGTGCGCCGCGCCGGCGGCACCATGCTGGTCACCGCCGATCATGGCAATTGCGAGTTGATGAAGGACCCGGAGACCGGCGGCCCGCACACCGCCCACACGCTGGACAAGGTGCCGCTGGTGCTGGTCAACGGCCCGGCCGGCGCCCGGATCGAGAGCGGCCGGCTGGCCGACATCGCGCCGACGCTGCTCGACCTGCTGGGCCTGCCGAAGCCGGCCGAGATGACCGGCCGCAACCTGCTGGTCCGCACCGCCGCCCGCGCGGCGGCGGAGTAACGGATGGCGCCGCGTGGCTCTTTCATGCCGTATTCCCCCTCTCCCCCCCGCTCACGCGCAAACGAAGTTTGCGCTGACGCGACAGGCGGATCGAAGATCCGCCGAGAGCGGGGAGAGGGTCGGGGTGAGGGGGACGCGTGGCGTGGAGATGCAGAATCTTCAGAACGTAGCTCAGCTTTTCAATCTACGTCTCGCAATGCATCCCCCTCACCCAGCCCTCTCCCCGGGGGGGAGAGGGTATCCGGGGCGGGAGAGGGAATCCTCGCCGGATTCGTCGTCATCGCCGGCCTGATCCTCGCCCAGCCGGCGAATGCGCAAAGCGATGCGCCCAAGGAGACGCTGAAGCGGGTCGAACAGCAGCTCCAGACCGGCAAGCAGCGCCAGCAGCAGCTTGAACGCCAGTCGCAGGCGCTTCAGACCGAACTCGACGACCTGCGCGGCCGGCTGATCGCCTTGGCCGATCAGGCGCGCGGGCAGGAACAGACGCTCGACCAGTTGGAGGAGTCGCTCGCCGGGCTGGAGGCGGAGGAGCGCGAGCGGTCCGCCGGGCTCGACGCCGAGCGGCAGCAGATCGCCACCCTGCTGGCCGCCCTGCAGCGGCTGGCGCGCATTCCGCCGGAAGCGGCGCTGGCCCGGCCGGAAAGCCCGGTCGACACGCTGCGCTCCGCCCTGCTGCTGCGCGATGCGGTGCCGGCGCTCAAGGCGCGGGCCGATGCCTTGGCACAGGCGCTGACTGCGCTGGCCGACACCCGCGGCAAGCTGGTGGACCAGCGGTCGAAGGCGCTGGCGGCGCGGGTGGCGCTGTCCGAGAAGCAGGACGAGATGAACCGCCTGATCGCCCGGCGCGAGGAGCTGTCGCGCCAGACGGAGGAGGAGCGCGTCCAGGTCGGCCAGCGCATGGCGGACCTGTCCGGTCAGGCCACCGACCTGCGCCAGCTGATGGAGCGGATCGAGGCCGAACGCCGCGCCGCCATCGAGGCTGCCGCCCGCCGCGAGGCCGAACGGCGCGAGGCTGAACGCAAGGAAGCCGCCCGCCGGGAGGCGGAAAAGCGCGAGGCTGAACGCCGCCTCGCCGCCCAGAAGGAAGCGGAGCGCAAGGCGGCCGAGCACAAGCTGGCCGAACTGCGCGCCGCCGAACAGAAGATCGCCGAACAGAAGGCCGCCGAGGAAAAGCGGGCGAAGGACGAAGCGGCCAAGGAAGCGGCGCGCGAGCGCGAGCTTGCCGCCCGCGCTCCCGACGGCCCGCCGGCCATCGCCGGCATGGTGCTGCCCGCCGCCGGCAAGCTGACCACCCGCTTCGGCGAATCCGACCGCTTCGGCGCCACCAGCCGCGGCGTGACGGTGCAGACCCGCCCCGGCGCCGCCGTGGTGGCGCCGCGCGGCGGCACGATCGTGTTCGCCGGCCCCTTCAAGGGCTATGGCCTCATCTTGATCGTGGAACACGGCAACGGATATCATAGTTTGATTGCGGGTTTGGGCCGGATCGACACGGCCGTCGGGCGTAAGGTGGCCAGCGGGGAACCGCTGGCGGTCATGCCGTCGGACGGCAATCCGGATCTCTATTTCGAGCTGCGACGAAACGGCCAGCCGATCAACCCGCAACGCGGGTTCGGCGCCCCGGAGGGGAAAGGACAAGGGTAGATGAGGATGATCAAGCGCGCCGCCACGGCGGCTGCTCTGGTGTTTCTGGGCGCCGGCGTCGCCACCGTCACCGCGCAGTCCAGCAATTCGTCGGACACCTACCGGCAACTGAACCTGTTCGGCGACGTCTTCGAGCGCGTCCGCGCCGAATATGTCGAGCCGGTGACCGATGAACAGCTGATCGAATCGGCGATCAACGGGATGCTGACCTCGCTCGACCCGCATTCGAGCTATCTGAACAAGAAGAGCTTCCAGGACATGCAGGTCCAGACCCGCGGGGAGTTCGGCGGGCTGGGCATCGAGGTGACGATGGAGAACGGCCTGGTGAAGGTCGTGTCGCCCATCGACGACACCCCGGCCTTCCGCGCCGGCCTGCAGCCGGGCGACCTGATCGTCCAGCTGAACGGCGAGGCGGTGATGGGCCTCAGCCTGAACGAGGCGGTGGAGAAGATGCGCGGCCCGGTGGGCAGCGAGCTGAAGGTCACCGTCCGCCGCGGCGAGGCGGGCGAGCCCTTCACCGTGTCGCTGACCCGCGCCGTCATCAAGGTGCAGTCGGTCCGCTACCGTACGGAAGGCGACATCGGCTATATCCGCATCACCAGCTTCAACGAGCAGACGCAGAGCGGGCTGGAGAAGGCGATCTCCTCCATCCAGCAGCAGTTGGGCGACAAGCTGAAGGGCTTCGTCCTCGACCTGCGCAACAATCCGGGCGGCCTGCTCGATCAGGCGGTGTCGGTGTCCGATACCTTCCTGGAAAAGGGCGAGATTGTGTCGACCCGCGGCCGGCGGGCGGAGGAGGGCACCCGCTTCAACGCCAAGCCGGGCGACCTGATCAAGGGCCTGCCGATGGTGGTGCTGGTCAATGGCGGGTCGGCCTCGGCCTCGGAAATCGTCGCCGGCGCCCTGCAGGACCACAAGCGCGCGATCATCATGGGCACCCAGAGCTTCGGCAAGGGATCGGTGCAGACCATCATCCCGCTGCCGGGCCATGGCGCCATGCGCCTGACCACGGCGCGCTACTACACGCCGTCGGGCCGCTCGATCCAGCAGCTGGGCATCACCCCGGACATCGAGGTGCATGTCGCCAAGGTGGAGGATCTGGACAAGAACGTCGTCCGCCGCCGCGAAGCCGACCTGAAGGGCGCGCTGGTCAACCCCGATGCCGCCAATCAGAATAAGGCGCCGCGCCCGGCCACCACCAACCCGGCCGCTCCGGGCACGCCGGCCGCTCCCAATCCGGGGGCACCCGCTCCGGGTCCGGGCGCCGGCGCTGCTCCGGGGGCTGCTCCTGCGCCCGGTGCCGCTCCTGCGCCGGGCGCCGCTCCGGCCGAGGGGGCGGCGGCGGAAGGGGCCGAGCCGCCCTTCGATTTCCAGCTCGCCCGCGCGCTGGATCTCCTGCGTGGCGTCGCACTGTTCCAGCAGCGCGCCGCAGCGCGCTGACCGGAGCAACCGACGGTGAAGGCTCCCGCCCTACTGGGTCGTCTGCGGTTCGATGTCCGGGGTCTGCGCCCCGGACTCGGCTGGCTGCGCCGCTTCCGCCGCAATGGAGGCGATTCGGCGGGACGGCCGCGCAAACCGCTGTCCAAGCCTCTGCTGGCTGCCGTCGCCCTGGTGGCGGTTGCCGGCGGCGGGCTGGCCGGCTGGCTGGCGCTGAACGGCGAGGCGACGCGGGAGGCCTGGCAGGCGTCGATTCCGGCGGCGACGGTGGCGGTCGCTCCGCTGCCGCTGCCACCGGTGCCGGAACCCAAGGCTGCGGCACCGGCGGCGCCTTTGCCCACCGACGCCGCCCCGCTGCCTTTGCCGGGCGTTCCGGCGGCGGCGGTGACGCTGACCCCGGCGCCGGTGCCGGGGCTGGTGGAGGACAGCCGCAACGGTCCGCTGCCGCGCATCGCCCAGGATGGGCGCAAGCCCTGGCAGGTCTATGCCCGGCCCTTCCCGGCCACCGACAAGCGGCCGCGCATCGCCATCGTCATGTCCGACCTGGGACTCAGCGGCGTCACCACCGGCAATGCGCTGGCGAAGCTGCCGCCAGGCATCACCCTGGCCTTCCTGCCCTATGCCGAGCGGCTGGACGACTGGGTCGAGCGGGCCCGCACCAAGGGTCACGAGGTGATGCTGTCGGTGCCGATGGAGCCGCTGAACTACCCGCGTGACGATCCCGGTCCGAACGCGCTGCTGACCATGCTCGGCCCCGACCGCAATGTCGAACGGCTGGAATGGTCGCTGGGCAAGGCGGTCGGCTATGTCGGCATCACCAGCACCACCGGCAGCAAATTCACCGCCAACCCGGCGGCGATGCAGCCGGTGATCGACGCGCTGAAGGCGCGGGGCCTGCTGCTGGTCGATTCGCGGGTCAATCCGAAGAGCGTGGCCGGGCCGCTCGCCAATCTGGCCGGCGTGCCGCGCGCACTGGGCGACCGCGTCATCGACCGCGATCTATCGCGCGGCGCCATCGACGACCAGCTGCACGAACTGGAGGAGCTGGCCAAGACCAACGGCGCGGCCGTCGGTTTCGCCTCTCCCTATCCGACGACGATCGAGCGCCTCAATCTGTGGCTGACCTCGCTGGCCGACCGCGGCATCGCGCTGGCCCCGGTGTCGGCGGTGGTCAACATCCAGAAATAGCGGCCCCAGAAATAGGGGCTGCGACGGGACCGCCCGATGCGACAACGCGCATCGGGTGGATTTCCGTGTGCGGCTTGCCTGATTGCGCCCGTTGCGCGAATATCTCGACCGAATTTCGAATTGGTGGAGAGGGCGGATGTATCACCCCGAAGCGCTGGACCCTATTGTCGCCTTCCTGCGCGGGATCGGCATGCAGGTGGAATATGGCGAGGGCGGGCGCGACGGCTTTCTGCCCGGCGTGAACATCCGTGCTGGCGCGCTCCATGTCGATTCGGAGACCCTGAAGGGACCGGGCGACCTGCTGCACGAGGCCGGCCACATCATCGTCATGCCACGCCGGTACTGGCCGCTGCTGAACCGCGACGTGCAGACGGACATTGACGCCATCCTCGCCGATCAGACCGCGCGCGACGGCACCCCCGATCCGATCCTGACCCGTGCCGCCCGCCAGGGCGAGTTCATGTCGCAGGCCTGGTCCTATGCCGTGGTCCAGCATCTGGGTCTGCCGCAGGAATGCCTGTTCTTTCCCGGCTCCTATCAGCACAAGGAGTATCAGGGCACCCACCCGATGCAGGCCTGGATCGAGCAGGGAACCCATTTCGGCCTGATCAATCTGGCGCAGGCCGACTTCACCGGCTATGCGGGGATGTTCGCCTATATGGGCAACAACGGGCTGGCGCCGTTTCCGCAGATGGCAAAATGGACGCTGGATTGATGGGGTTTCCGGCAGAAATCCCTCACCCGCAAAGCGCATCCCAATCCAGCGACCCCGGATCCTCCACCAGATGGTCGACGGTGTCGAAGACCACGGCGGGGTGCTGGGGCCAGGCGATGGTCAGCATGCCGGCGGCCTTGGCGCTGCGGGCGCCGGTGGGGCTGTCCTCGATCACCGCGCAGGCTTCCGGGGCCAAGCCCAGCATCTTCGCGGCCAGCAGGTAGGGCTCCGGATGGGGCTTGCCGTTGGCGACGTCCTCGCGGGCGATGCTGAAGCGGAAATGCGGGATCGACATCGCGCGCATGTTGGCGTCGACGATCATACGCCCGCCGTTCGACACGCAGGCCTGCGCCAACCCGCGGGCGGCAAAGGCCTCCACCAGGGCGAAGGCGCCCTCGCGCGGGCGCACCTGATCGACGCGGGCGACGTACTGCGCGTTGATCTCGTCGGCCCAGGCATGGAGGTCGATGGGGAAGGGGCGGCGGGCGTGAAGCGCGGCGTAGATCTCGCGGAACGCCACGCCATGCATCGACCGGCAATCCTCGTCGCTCAACTCATGGCCATAGCCGCGGCAGACATCGACGGTGATCTGCTGGTGCCAGGGCTCGCTGTCCATCAGCGTGCCGTCGATGTCCCACAGGACGGCCCGGATCGGGCTGCGGATCATGCCGGTCACCGCACCACCAGATCGTCGCGGTGGATCATCTCGTCGCGCCCCTGATAGCCCAGGATTTCCGGGATCTCGGTGCTCCTGTGGCGCAGGATCTTGCGGGCGTCGTCGGCGCTGTAGGCGACGAGGCCGCGGGCGACCTCGCGCCCCTCCTGGGTGCGGACGATCACCACGTCGCCGCGGTCGAAGTCGCCCTGCACGGCGGTGACGCCGGCCGGCAGCAGGCTGGCACCGTGGGACAGGGCGCGCATGGCGCCGTCATCGACCACAAGCACGCCGGTGGCGTTGACATGGCCGGCGATCCAGGCCTTGCGGGCGCTGGTCGGCTCGGCGGACGGCAGGAACCAGGTGCAGAGCGCGCCGCCATCCTCCGGCCGCCGCTCCAGCGCCGCCAGCGGGTTCATGCGCTTGCCCTTGGCGATGACCATGCGGCAGCCGGCCGACAGGGCCACGCGCGCCGCGGCGATCTTGGTCACCATGCCGCCGCTGCTGTAGCCGGGGGGCGGCTCGCCGGCCATGCCCTCGATCTCCGGCGTCAGTTCACGCACGGTGGGGATATGGCGGGCGTCCGGATCCTTGCGCGGATCGGCGGTGTAGAGGCCGTCGATGTCCGACAGCAGCACCAGCGTATCGGCGCTGACCATCTGCGCCACGCGGGCGGCCAGCCGGTCGTTGTCGCCGAAGCGGATTTCCGCGGTGGCGACCGTGTCGTTCTCGTTGATGACCGGAACGGCGCCCAGCTTCAGCAGCGTGTCGATGGTGTTGCGGGCGTTCAGGTGGCGCCGACGCTCCTCCGTGTCCTCCAGCGTCACCAGGACCTGGGCGACGGTGACGTCATGGCGGGCCAGCGTTTCCTGATAGGCGTGGGCAAGGCGGATCTGGCCGGTGGCGGCGGCCGCCTGCTTCTCCTCCAGCTTCAGCGCCCGGCCGACGAGGCCGAGATGCTCGCGCCCGCAGGCGACGGCGCCGGAGGTGACGATCACCACCTCCTGCCCGCGCTTGCGGCAGGCGGCGACGTCGTCGGCCAGCGCGTCGAGCCAGTCCCGGCGGATTTGCCGGGTTTCCCCATCGACCAGAAGGGCCGAGCCGATCTTTACGACCAGCCGGCGGGATTCGAGAAGGGTAGGGGCGTCAAGCGCCATGGCGGGAGATTCCGTCCGTATCGTCGTCCGAACCGTCCTCTTCGTCCTCCGGCTCGTCCGCGTCAAGGACTTCGTCCGAGTCGCCTTCCAACTCCTCACCCTCTTCGAGAACGCCCTCTTCGAGGTCGTCCTCCTCGAAGTCCTCGGTCTCGCCGCCGACCCACTCGCCGGTCTCGTCGTCCCACTGCATCTCGCTGTCGTCGGGCAGCTTCTGGCCGACCGGCGGGCGCGGAATGGAGCGGGTCGCGGGGGCGTGGATGACCTCGGGTTCTTCCGCCTTGGACTCCTTGATGACCGTCAGCAGCCGGTACAGCACCTGCTTCACGCCCTGGCCGGTGGCACCGGACAGCACCATGACCTCGGCGCCCGAAGCCTCCTCCAACGCCGCCTTCTTCTCCTCGATCTCCTCGTCCAGCAGGGCGTCGGCCTTGTTCAGCCCGATGACCTCCGGCTTGTCGGCGAGGTTGCCGCCATAGGCCTCCAGCTCGTTCCGGATCGTGCGGTAGGAGGCGACGACGTCGTCGGCCGTGCCGTCGATCAAGTGCAGCAGGATGCGCGAGCGCTCGACATGGCCGAGGAAACGGTCACCCAGCCCATGGCCCTCGTGCGCGCCCTCGATCAGGCCGGGGATGTCGGCGATGACGAACTCTTCGTCACCGGCGCGGACGACGCCCAGGTTGGGGGCCAGCGTGGTGAAGGGGTAGTCGGCGATCTTCGGCTTGGCCGCCGTGGTGGCGGCCAGGAAGGTCGACTTGCCGGCATTGGGCAGCCCCAGAAGGCCGGCATCGGCGATCAGCTTCAGCCGCAGCCACACCCACTGCTCCTGCCCCGGCCAGCCGGGGTGGAACTTGCGCGGAGCCCGGTTGGTCGGCGTCTTGAAGTGAGCGTTGCCGTGCCCGCCGTCGCCGCCGCGCAGGAAGACGCGACGCTGGCCGGCCTCGGTCAGGTCGCACAGCACGGTTTCCTGATTCTCGTCGAGAATCTGGGTTCCGACCGGCACGCGCAGGACGACATCCTCGCCGCGCGCGCCGTTGCGGTTGCTGCCCATGCCGTGATGGCCGCGCTGCGCCTTGAAGTGCTGCTTGTAGCGGTAGTCAATCAGCGTGTTCAGGCCGTCCGCCGCCTCGATGATCACGTCGCCGCCGCGACCGCCGTCGCCGCCGTCCGGGCCGCCGAACTCGATGAACTTCTCGCGCCGGAACGCGACGGCACCGGGGCCGCCGTCACCGCTCTTCAGGAAGACCTTGGCTTGATCGAGAAACTTCATCGGGGGACCTTGCCCGTAAACGGAAGGGAAACCGGCGGAGGGACGGCACCGGACTGAAAACGAAAATCGGGGAGCCGGTCGCCCGGTCCCCCGATTCTATCCCACAAGCGTGCTGGCCTGCGACACAGGCCGCGCAACGACCTTAGAGGTTACTCGGCCGCGACGGCCGGAACTTCCTGGTCGTTGGCCGGAACGACGTTCACGAAGGTACGGCCGTTCGAGCTGTGCTTGAAGTAGACCTGACCGTCGGCCATCGCGAACAGGGTGTGGTCGCGGCCGATGCCGACATTCTCGCCCGGGTGGAACTTCGTGCCACGCTGACGGACGATGATGTTGCCGGAGATGACGTTCTCGCCACCGAAACGCTTCACGCCGAGACGGCGACCGGCGGAGTCACGGCCGTTGCGGGACGAGCCGCCTGCCTTTTTGTGTGCCATGGGGTGTTGCTCCTAAACTGAAGATGCGCCTGGAAGCCCGACCGGAGGACCCGGATCAGGCCGCGCCGTTGATGCCGGTGATGCGCAGGACGGTCAGGTCCTGGCGGTGGCCGTTCTTGCGGCGATAGTTCTGGCGGCGCTTCTTCTTGAAGACGATGATCTTCGGGCCGCGGTCCTGGGCGACGACCTCGGCGACGACCGAGGCGCCGGCCACGGTCGGGGTGCCGATGGTGGTGTTGCCTGCGTCGCCGACCATCAGCACGTCATCGAGCGTGATGGAGGCGCCAGCATCGGCCTCGAGCTTCTCAACACGGATCACGTCGCCATTGGCGACCTTGTACTGCTTGCCGCCGGTGCGGATCACTGCAAACATTGTCGTCACTGCCTATGTCAAAACAAACGGCGGGCTTCTCGCCCACCGTTCGATGCGCAAGCCCGTTCATGGGAGCGACGATCTATACTCAGGAGGGGCTGAGAGTCAACAGGGATGCGGGCCAAGACCTTCGCATTTTTCTGCAAAAAAGGCTTGCACGCCCGAAGGCGTTTATATAGGTTCCGCCCACCCCGCCAAACGGGGCAGCGGATGGGTGGCAGAGCGGTTGAATGCACCGCACTCGAAATGCGGCATACCCTCACGGGTATCGGGAGTTCGAATCTCCCCCCATCCGCCACTCTCTCCCAGGAGAGAGAAAATTGGAAGCGCCAGCCGGATCGGCTAGGCGCTTTTTTCTTGTCCCGATGCCGCCTCGGCCGGTCGGGTTTCCCCTTTTTCGCCGCGCCGCCGCGATGGCCGTTCCCCCGGCTGGTTTGTTGGTCATGTCGACGCCAACGCCCAGATAACCAACGCTCAAGATCCCTTTGGTGCGATCCGCCAGGGGTGCGACCGGAGGGGTGCCGCCATGAACACGCTCAGCCGCCGTGATGGATGTTTGCGATTCTCCTATGTCGCCGAGGGTGGTCTGCGGGTGGAAGGCACGCACGACCCGGCGGAGCAGGTGCTGATCCTGAAGGTGATGGCGCCGCAGGGGCGGGTGATTCATATGGATGCGATCCCCTGCGACGATCCCCGTGTCATTCTGGACGCCCTGCGCGAATGGGGCGAGCCGCCGGAGGAGGTGCGCGATGCGCTGCCGGCGCTGGGCGGCAACACGATCCTGCTGGAGACGCGGCTCGGCGACTCGGTGCAGGCCTCGGTCCGCCGTCACGGCATGAAGGTGGAGGTCGTCTTCATCGACGCCGACGGCCGGCGGCTGGCGGAACTGCGCGCCGGCAGCCTGGAGGCGCTCGATGCGAAGGCCGGCGGGCTGCTGCGCCTGTCGCAGCGGACCCGCGCGGTGCTCGGCGCCTGGCTCTCGGCCGAGCCGTTGTGGCTGGCGGCATTCCTGCTGGGCGGGCCGTTCCTGGGGGCTCTGCTGATCGGATTCGGGGCGCAGGTGTCGCCGGAGCAGGTGCTGGTCACCGCCTATGCCGGGGCGGCCGGGCTGGTCGCCGCCTATGAGCTGATGCGGGCGGGTTATGCGGAGTGGGTGCTGGCGCCGCCGGACAGCTTTCCGCGCGCCTGAGTCCGAAGTCCGAATTGCCGGCAAAGGAAACGGCGCCCCGGATGGTCCGAGGCGCCGTTCTCATGTCCGCATCATGCGCGGACGGACCGCGTCAGGCGTCAGGCCGCCTGCTGGGTCAGGGCGGGCGTCTCGACCTCCACCGCGTCGCTGCCGGCGGCGGTGACGATCGGGATGCTCCGCGGCTTCATCGCTTCGGGTACCTCGCGCGCCAGCTCGATGTGCAGAAGGCCATTCTGAAGAGACGCGTCGGTCACCTTGATGAAATCGGCCAGCTGAAAGCGGCGCTCGAACGCGCGCCCGGCGATACCCCGGTAGAGGAATTGGCCGGTCGGCTCGTCCTTCTTAGCTTTACCCGTGACGGTCAACGAGTTCTGGTGAGCGACGATGTTGAGGTCGTCGATCCCAAAGCCGGCGACGGCCATGGTGATCCGATACGAATCCTCGCTCAGCTTTTCGATGTTGTAGGGCGGATAGGATGCCGCCTCGTCACCGGTGGTCGCGGTCTCCAGCAGACGCGACAGGCGGTCGAAACCGACGGTGGAACGGAACAGCGGCGAAAGGTCGTAGCTACGCATGACATATCCTCCGAAAGAGCGATACGGCCGTCGAGGACCACGGCATCGGTCGGTCCTCTTGGGGCGGGTTGATGGCGGACCCCGTATGGGCATCCGCCGGACGAGCGAGAGATAATCGACGCTTTTCCCTGTTCAAGAGGGCGGATCCACAAAGACCGGTCAATCCCCGCCTGGGGTTGCCGGGTGCCGCCCGGTCACCAATTGTTAATCAGTTGCGGCAAGGCTCACGCTAGGGCCGTAAGTCCGCAGGAGGGGGCCGACGACCATGACTTCGCATACCTTCTTCTTCAACGGTCCCTACGACGAGACGATGGCCCTCTTGATCGAGGCGCGGAATTACATCGCCTATCATGACGCGGCCGAACACCGGAAGCTGCCGCCGCAGGTGCGTCTTCAGATTTCCTATGAATCCATGCGGGTGACCAGCCGCCTGACCCAGGTGATGGCGTGGCTCCTGGCGCAGAAGGCCGTGCATGCCGGCGAGATGACGAAGGAGCAGGCGGCGAGCGAGGATTTCGCGCTGTCCGGCGGCGAGATCTGTTCCGACCCCAGCGGCCCCGACAACGAGGATTTGCCGTCCGGCCTGCGCAGCCTGCTGGAGCGCAGCCACAGCCTGTACATGCGCGTCCATCGGCTCGACGCCATGGTCCGTGCCGATGTGGAGCGCGAGGCCGCGGCGGCGGTGGGCTAACGGTTCCCTCGCGGATCTTTCACAAACGATCCTGCGGATCATGCACAATCGATCCTGCGGATCTTTCGCAAACGAAAAGGGCGTCCGAACCGGTCGGACGCCCTTTTCGCATCGGCAGGATAGAAGCGCGGTAACGCTTACTTCTTGAGGCCGAAGTTCGCGAAGCGCTTGTTGAACTTGGCGATCTGCCCGCCGGTGTCCAGCAGCTTCTGCACGCCGGTCCAGGCAGGGTGCGACTTCGGGTCGATGTCGAGGCGCAGCGTGTCGCCCGGCTTGCCCATGGTGGAGCGGGTCGTGAACGAGCTGCCGTCGGTCATGACCACGGTGATCTCGTGATAGTCGGGATGGATGTCAGTCTTCATGGCCGGGGTTCCTGCAAAGCGAGCGGCGTCTATACCAAAACCCCCTCCCCGGCGCAACCCCGGAATCTCGCCTCATTCGGGGTGCCGGTGACGGCTTCCACGGCCATTTTCCGGGCGGTTTCACCGGCACGTCGCCTTGTTGGCTTCACCTTACCGCGCTATATGCCAGCGATCCGCATCAATAACCCCAACAGACAAGCGGGAACAGCGTGGCTCGCCAACCCTCCCCCGACATGATCGCCGCCTCCGCCCGTGGCGAGGCGGATGTCCGCCGCCGCGACCTTGGACCGCTTCGCCGTCTGGTGCCGTTCCTGCTTCCTTACAAATGGCGGATCCTGGGCGCCATGTTGGCGCTGACCGTGGCCGCCGGCACCGTGCTGGGGCTGGGGCAGGGGATGCGGGTGCTGATCGACCAGGGCTTCGCCGGCGGCGACACCTCGCTGCTCGACCGGGCGTTGCTGGTGCTGCTTGGGGTGATCGCGCTGATGGCAGCCTCCACCTACGGCCGCTTCTATCTGGTGAGCTGGATCGGCGAGCGGGTGGTCGCCGACATCCGGCGCGCCGTCTACGACCATGTGCTGACGCTGTCGCCGGGCTTCTTCGAGACGACCAAGACCGGGGAGATCCTGTCGCGCCTGACCACCGACACCACCCTGCTGCAGGTGGTGGTCGGATCGTCCGCCTCCATCGCGCTGCGCAATGCGCTGCTGTTCCTCGGCGGCACTGGCATGCTGCTGATCACTTCGCCGAAGCTGACCGGGCTGGTCGCGCTGGTGGTTCCGCTGGTGGTGGCGCCGATCATTTTCTTCGGCCGGCGGGTGCGCAAGCTGTCGCGCGATAGCCAGGACCGCATCGCCGACGTGGGATCCTTCGTGGAGGAGACGCTGGCGGCGATCCGCACGGTCCAGGCCTACACCCACGAAGCCATCGACCGCGCCCTGTTCGGCCGCCGCGTGGAGGATGCCTTCGACGTCGCCATCCGCCGGGTGCGGGTGCGGGCGGTGATGACGGTGATCGTCATCGTGCTGGTGTTCGGCGCCGTCGGCATCATCCTGTGGATCGGCGGCCATGACGTGGTGGCCGGCCGCCTGACTCCGGGCGAGCTGTCGGCCTTCGTCATCTATTCGGTGGTCGTCGCCGGATCGGTCGGCGCCATCAGCGAGGTGATCGGCGACCTGCAGCGCGCCGCCGGCGCGACCGAGCGGCTGTTCAGCCTGCTGTCCGTCGAGTCGGAGATCCGCGCCCCCGCCGTGCCGAAGCCGCTGCCGCTCCCGGCGGCGGGTGCGCTGTCCTTCGACGCTGTCCGCTTCCATTACCCGTCGCGGCCCGATTGGGCGGCGCTGGAGGGCTTCTCGCTGGACGTCAAGCCGGGCGAGCGGGTGGCGCTGGTCGGTCCGTCGGGCGCCGGCAAGTCGACGGTGTTCCAGCTTCTGCTGCGCTATTACGACCCGCAGGCCGGTTCGGTGCGGCTCGACGGAGTCGAACTGCGCGACGCCGATCCGGTGGAGGTGCGCCGCCGTCTGGGGCTCGTGGCGCAGGACCCGGTGGTCTTTTCCGCCAATGCCTGGGAGAACATCCGCTACGGCCGGCCCGACGCCTCCGACACCGAGGTGCGTGCCGCCGCCGAGGCCGCACATGCGCTGGACTTCCTCGATGCGCTGCCGGAGGGGTTCGATACCTTTCTGGGTGAGAAGGGCGTGCGGCTGTCGGGCGGCCAGCGCCAGCGCCTTGCCATCGCCCGTGCCATCCTGCGCGACCCGCCGGTGCTGCTGCTGGACGAGGCGACCAGCGCGCTCGACGCCGAGAGCGAGCGGATGGTGCAGGATGCGCTCGACCGGCTGATGCATGGCCGCACGACGCTGATCGTCGCCCACCGGCTGGCGACGGTGCTGAACGCCGACCGCATCGTGGTGATGGACCAGGGCCGCGTGGTGGAGACCGGCACCCATGGTGAGCTGGTGGCGCAGGGCGGGCTCTATGCAAGGCTCGCGGCCCTGCAGTTCGACCGGGCGGACGGGGTGGCGTAGGGGGAACATCTGGGGGGCGTCGACGCCTCCATCGAACCGCGCTACCCTCCTCGCACCCCCAGCCCTGTGAGGCAGTGCGATGGCGCGGATATCGGCGGGCCGCCTGATGGCGGTGATGGTGAAGGAATTCATCCAGATGCGGCGCGACCGGCTGACCTTCGCCATGATGGTGGGGGTGCCGATCCTGCAGCTGATCCTGTTCGGCTTCGCCATCAACTCCGACCCCAAGGCGCTGCCGACCGCCGTGCTGGTCGCCGATTCCAGCCCCTTCGCCCGCACGCTGGTCGCGGCGATGGAGAATTCCCGCTATTTCGCCATCACCCGAACTGCGACGTCGGAGGCCGAGATCGACCGGCTGCTGGCGGAGGGGGAGGTGCAGTTCGCCGTCACCATCCCCATCGGTTTCGCCCGTGATCTCCAGCGCGGCACCCGCCCGGTCCTGCTGGTGGAGGCCGACGCGACCGACCCGGCGGCGACCAGCAACGCGCTGTCGGCGCTGTCCACCATCGCAAGGCAGGCGCTGAACCCCGACCTGACCGGGCCGCTGGCGGGCCTGCGCGCCGGGCCGGACCCGGTGGAGCTGCGCGTTCACCGCCGCTACAACCCGGAGGGCATCACGCAATACAATGTCGTGCCGGGCCTGATGGGCGTGGTGCTGACCATGACCATGGTGATGATGACGGCGCTGGCCGTCACCCGCGAGCGGGAGCGCGGGACCATGGAGAACCTGCTCGCCATGCCGGTTCGGCCGTTCGAGGTCATGCTGGGCAAGATCGTGCCCTTCGTCGTCGTCGGCTATGTCCAGGTGCTGCTGATCGTGGTGGCGGCGCGGCTGCTGTTCGACGTGCCGATCGTGGGCAGTCTGGGGCTGCTGTCCGCCGTGCTGATCCTGTTCATCGCCGCCAATCTGGCCGTCGGCTTCACCTTCTCCACGCTGGCGCGCAACCAACTGCAGGCGATGCAGATGTCGTTCTTCTTCTTCCTGCCGTCGATGCTGCTGTCGGGCTTCATGTTTCCGTTCCGCGGCATGCCGGGCTGGGCGCAGGCGGTGGGTGAGATCCTGCCGCTGACCCACTTCCTGCGCATCGTCCGCGGCATCCTGCTGAAGGGGAACGGGTTCGCCGAGATCGCGGCGGAGGTGCTGGCGCTGGCGCTGTTCCTGACGGTGGTCACCGTGGTGGCGTTGAAGCGCTACCGGCAGACGCTGGACTGAGCCGGCGCCTTCCCGTCGGGCGCAACCCGGACGGATTGCCCGGATGGACCGGGCCGGTGCCGGAGGGTCCGGTTGTGCGGCCTGGATGCATCCTCCATCATTCCTTAACCACGGATCCGCTATAGCGGTATCGGCCGCGGTGCCGGGGACGGCGGGGGGACGGACATGGGGAATCTTGCGGGGATTCGTGCTTTCGGGGGGCGTGCCTTCAGGGTGATTGCGTGCGTCGGGCTGGTGGCCGCTCTGCTGGCGGCCGGCGATGCCGACGCCAAGTCGCGGAAGAAGAAGCCGGTCCCGATCCCGGCCTACGCCACCAGCGTCGCCTGGGGGGCGGTTGCCGGCCCGTCGCTGGGGGCGCCGAGATCCATCGGCGGTTACGCGGCCGGCTGCGTCGCCGGTGCCCGCGCCCTGCCGCCGGAAGGCGTCGGCTATCAGGTGATCCGTCTGTCGCGCCAGCGCAATTTCGGCCATCCGGTGCTTGTCGACATGCTGCGCGACTTCGGCCAGCGGGTGGCGCATGCCGGGCTGGGCACGGCGCTGATCGGCGACATGGGGCAGGCGCGCGGCGGACCGATGCCGTCGGGCCATGCCAGCCACCAGATCGGGCTGGACGCCGATGTCTGGCTGCGGCTGGACCTGCCGCCGATGGGACGCGCCGGACGCGAGCGGCTGGATGAGATCAAATACGTCGATTACGACCGCATGCGCGTCACCGCCGACTGGTCGGACCGGCAGGCCCGGATGATCCAGATCGCCGCCAGCGACCCCCGCGTCGCCCGCATCTTCGTCAATCCGGCGATCAAGCTGGCGATGTGCCAGCGCAGTTGGCCGGACCGAGGCTTCCTGAACAAGCTGCGGCCCTGGCACGGCCATGACGGCCACATGCACATCCGGCTGAATTGCCCGGCCGGCAGCCCGCTGTGCGAACAGCAGGCGGCCCAGCCCGACGGCGACGGCTGTGACGACGAACTGATGTCCTGGCTGGACAGCGCCTCCCCCGCGATCGAGCATCCGCCGGGCTACAAGCCCGAGCCGCGGGTGGTCCGCAAGATGCCGGCGGCCTGTGCCCCGGTGCTGAATGCGGCGGGCACGCGCATGGCCTCCCTGCCCGAATCGGGCTCTGCCCCTGCCAAAACAGCGCGCTGACGGGTGTGTTTCCACCAAGAAATTTTTCCACTTGCATGCAATTAGCGTCCGTCTAACCTGAGACCGGACGGATTCTTGCGGTCGCTGTGTTGGGACTCGGCCGGACAACCGCAAGATTGCTGTGCCGTCCGGCGCCGGATGGGGAATTCGGCGTTGGCAGGTCGATCGGCGGATGGGGTGCCACGGCGATGACGGACAAAGGGCGATGACGGACAAGGACGGATCGTCCGGGCATGGACCGAGCCTGAAGACGCGCCTCTATGCGTGGTGGGAAGGCTATGACCTGTCCGGCCTGAAGGCGAAGAAGGGCGAGGAGCAGCCGCAACAGCCCGAACAGCCGCAGCCTGCCGCACCCGGCCCCGGCATGAACCGCTGGGGCAAGCCGCTGTGGACCGCCACCCGCATCGAGGTCGCGGAGAAGATGTGGGGCGAGGGCTTCAACACCCCCGGCGGCGCCGACCACATCCCCTATCTGGTCAAGCCGCTGGGCCTGAACCCGGCGATGAGCGTGCTGGACCTCGCCGCGGGATTGGGCGGCACCAGCCGCACCATGGCCGGCAAGTACGGCTGCTGGGTCACCGGGCTGGAGGCGTCGGAACTGCTGGCGAAGGAGGGCATGGTCCGATCCTTCAAGCTGGGGCTGGAGAAGAAGGCGCCGATCGAGACCTTCAATCCCGAACATTTCGGCTATCCAAAGCGCGTCGACGCCATCGTCTACAAGGAAGGCCTGTTCTTCGTCCGCGACAAGGAACAGATGTTCGACGGCATGGAATTGGCGCTGAAGCCGCGCGGCCATCTGCTGATCACCGACTACATCGCCGAAGCGGATGTGATGGGCGCCAAGGCGATCCAGACCTGGTGCGACAAGGAGCCGTTGACGCCGAACCTGTGGCCGAAAGACCGCATGGCGAACGCGTTCGCCCAGCGCAACCTCGACCTCCGCATCGCCGAGGACATCTCCGACACCCACCGTGGCCTGATCCTGTCCGCCATCCAGGGGCTTGTCGAGCATCTGGAGAAATTCCAGCTCGACACCCCCACCAAGCTGGCGGTGATGGAGGAGGTCGAATTGTGGGCCCGCCGCGTCGCCGCCATCGAGGCCGGCGTGCGGGTCTACCGTTTCTACGCGATCAAGCCGGCGGAGTAGGGGGCGTTCGGCCTCCATCCCAAAAAACTTTTGCGCAATCGCATTTTCTCCTTGAGCACAACGCCCGGTCTGGGTACATAGAGCGCCCCGCGTGACCCCAAGTAACGCGGATGCGCTTGTGGCGGAACTGGTAGACGCGCTAGGTTCAGGTCCTAGTGGCTGAAAGGCCGTGGGGGTTCGACTCCCTCCAAGCGCACCAACACCTCTTGTGTTGGTGAAGAGTAGAAGAAATATAGTGGGGCCATAGCTCAGCTGGGAGAGCGCTACAATGGCATTGTAGAGGTCAGGAGTTCGATCCTCCTTGGCTCCACCATTTCTTCCCGCCTGTCGGGGCGGCCAATTCCCGACCAATCCGGATATTTATCGGTACAGCCACTGTGGCTATCCTGCATCAGCAGGAGGCTGACAGGGTGTTACCACCTTGGAGAGCATGGCCGAACGGGTGCCGCGCACGGATAATTGCGCCTGTCGAACCGCGAACTTTCACCTGTTCGCTTCGATACACACGCACCAGAACCGCACGCCATTCCGATTTTCCGGAGCCCCCCGCCATGTCCACACGGATGGAACACGGGTTGAGGACGCTTGTCCTTGCCCTTTACGATGAAGCCGCATTGACCGCGGCTGCCAAGGGCCTGACCGGCCTGCTGGCCGAACGGGCGGCTTTGTACGAGGCCGCCAGCCTCGCCTCCGTCACCGCCCGTCGTGCGGTGTCCGAGGAGGAGGTGCTGCGCCTCGTGCTGTCGGCACGCCGGCTCCAGCGGCTCGGCGGCACGCGCGACGACCGGCCGGTGCTCGTCCCCAATTTGGCGGCGATCCCGCCGGTGCATCGGGTGGCCGAGGCGATGAAGCCGCGCCGTGGCCGTCTGGCGCTGTGGGCGATGCGGTCGCTTGCGCGGAATCCCTCGGCGCCGCTGATCTGACGCGCGCCGCAGTCCGGACCGGGCCGCTGCCGCCTTTCGCCGCAGCGGCCCGTCTCGTTTTGGGTCGATTGAGGGCGGTCAATTGGGGGCAGCCCCATTCGGCGCGGTTCCGACGGTCCCCGGCGAGGGGGAGCTATCGCGGATGCGCGCTGGTGCGCTGCAGCGGAACGGGTTACATACGCAAGGCTGTGCTTGCGCCGCAGTGATTGCATCGCGAGCATCCGCGCCTGCGTCGGATTGGCCCCCGGAGTTAAGTGTTGACCAGTGGATCGTTGACCAGCCTGCTGCCCGTCTCCCTTTCCACGCGCCGGCCCGTCGCCGCCGTGCGCGGTCCGGCTCGCCGGCGCTGACGTCCGCGGATCGGAACGGGCATGCGAAGGACGACGATGAAGCCACGGGCCGATTGGCGCCCGGGTCTCCGCAAATATCCCTATGGTGTGCGCGCCATGTCGGCCGGAGCCGCCTGGCGGGAGGACACCGTCTATGAGTTCACCGCGTCGCAGATCGACCTGATCGAAAGCGTGGCGGATGAACTGCACAGCATGATCGCGGTCGCCGTTCGCCATGTGATGGAGCACAAGCTGTTCGCCTCGCTCGGCATCCGTGGCGACCTTGCGCGCATGCTGGAGGCGTCCTGGCTCGATTACTGGGCCGGCGGTCGGCGCAACGAACGGGCGGGCGGGCTGGCCGGACGATTGACGCTGGCCTATGACGGGCGCGACAGCGTCAAGCTGCTGGGCTGCAATTACGACACCTGCGAGGGGCTGTTCGCCGCCTCGCTGATCCAGCGCAACTGGCGCGAGGCGATGGCCCCCGACGCCAACCAGTTCAACGGCCTGCACGAGGCGCTGGTCGAGCGGTGGGAGGAACTGGCGACGGGCGTGCCCGGCCGCGGCCGCATGCATGCGACCTGCGCCACCCCCGATCCGGTGCGCGAGGGCGAACTGGTCTATCTCGCTGCCACCGCGGCGGAGGCCGGTATCGACACCCGCCTGCTGCCGCTGCACTCCATCGCCTGGGACGGCCGCCGCTTCCTGGATGACGAGGGGCAGCCGATCTCCTGGCTGGCGAAGCTCTATCCCTGGGACGGGCTGGCCGACGACGGGTTCCTTCAGCGGCTGCGCAGCAGCGGCATGAGCGTGCTGTCGCCGCTGTGGTGCTGGCTGTGGTCGAACCACGGGCTGCTGGCGGTGCTGTCCTACCTCTATCCACGCCACCCGAACCTGTGCCGTGCGGCGCTGGACCCCAGCGGCGTGGCCGGGGCCGACATGGTGACCGTTCGCGCCCTGCACGGACTGGACGGCGCGCCGAGCCGCATCCTGGAACAGGGGGTGGTGATCGCCGACGACGGGCCGGACATCGGCGAGGATGTCGCGGCCCATGGCGCGGTCTGGCTGGAAACCCCGCCCGGATTCCGCGAGGAGGACACGCGCGCCGTCCTGCACGCCTGGATCGTCGGCGACAAGTGCCTGGGCATGGGGGTGCGGGAATCCGCCGATCCGCGCCTGGGTTCCGGCGTCGGCCCGGATTCGGCGATGGTCCCGCACCTGTTCAGGGGCTGATCGCCCCGGTTGCGGCGCCTTTAAGGGGCGAACGGGTTCTTAAGCGCCGGGCCGAAGGTCGCCTTGCGGGCGGCGCGCCAGATATTCTCGGCCGCCACGTCGTTGCCGCGGTCCGCGATGGCCATGCCAGCCACGCCCGGCTGATGGCTGAGCCAGTCGCGCAACAGATTTTCAAAACGCGTGACCTCGCGCGGGTCGTCGCTGGCCAGGGTGATTGAGACGGTCAGTTCGGTGGTCATGGTCGGTTCCTTCCGATCTGTTGAACGGCCGGTCGACCCAGCAATAATGCCGGACCGGCACGGTGGCCGAGAAGGTGCCCCCTATGCACGGATGCAAGCCTGCGCGCCCGTCCCGGCCCGCGCAATGAAAAAGGCGGGGTATGACCCCGCCTTCCGTGCCGTCCGCTTATCGGGAACGTTTTCCGCCGGACCTGTCCGACCGCCCCGTTACTTTGTGTCCGACTTGCTGCCCGGGCTGGCGATGCTGGCGATCTGCTTCTGCAGTTCGTCGATCTGCTTCTGCAGCTCGTCGAACGTCACGCCGCCCGGACCGGCGGGCGGGTTGTTGGTGGACGCCGGGCCGGGCTGGCCGGCCGGACGCTGGCCACCGGGCATTTCGTCCGGGGCGCCGGCGGCGCCGAAGGGCGTGAACATGCGCATGGCGCGCTCGAACATCGCCATGTTCTGCTTGCTGACCTCGTCCAGCCGGCCGAACGGGAACATGCCGCCCAGCGTGTTCTGGAAATAGTCGCGCATCTGCTCCTGATTGCGGGAGAAGGCCTGCATCGAATATTCCAGATAGCGCGGCACCACCGACTGCATGTTGTCGCCGTAGAAGCCGATCAGTTGGCGCAGGAAGCTGATGGGCAGCAGGTTCTGCCCCTTGCTTTCCTCTTCCACGATGATCTGGGTCAGGACGGAGCGGGTGATGTCCTCACCGGTCTTGGCGTCATAGACCACGAAATCCAAGCCGTCCTTCACCATCTGACACAGATGGTCCAGCGTCACGTAGCTGCTGGTGGCGGTATTGTAGAGCCGCCGGTTGGCGTACTTCTTGATCGTGATCGGAGCGGACTTCTGGTCTTCCTTGTCGGCCATCGCGGACTCTTTCAAGAAGGGACATGTTCCAGGGCGGGTGTTCCGGAACATGCGGGACAGGCGGCGAAAATTGTTCCGTCATTAGGACTACTCGAAGGGATAGCAATTTGTCCAGCGTTGCGCCGCGGCATAGCGCCGCGGTTGCGTTGGATCTGCCGGTCCAGACGGAGAAATGGAACGCACCCGGGCCACTCCCGCCGATACCCGAAAGGTCAGGTGACCCGCCATGCCGGACTGGTCAATCCGGCCCCGCAGCCCCTATAATCCGGCCATGGCCGACCCGTCGAATCCAGACCGACCCTCCGATCAATCGTCCTGCGATCCGCCGTCCTACGAATCGCTGGCGCGCCGCTATCTGGACCTGTGGCAGGACCAATGGACGGCCAGCGCCGCCGATCCGGAAATGGCGGACATGATGACCCGCCTGTTCCAGATGATGGGGCAGGGCGCCGGGCCGTTCGGTTTCGGAATGGGCGGTTTCGGAATGGGCGGGTTTGGCGCCGGCTCTATGGCAGGTTCCATGGCCGGCACCGGCTGGGATCCCCGCCCGTGGCCATTCTCCAACACCGGCTCCCCCCAACACGGACAGCCCACCGATGAGCGATCGTCTGGCGGACGACAGGCAGGCGGAGAAGACGCCGCCCGGCCAAGGGACAAGGCCGGGGATGCGGCAGGGGCCGCGCCCGCTGGCCCTGCATCTGACGGCGGCTCTGGGCAGCTTGCTCAGCTCCTCGGCCGCATTGCCGCTCTTGAGGAACGGCTTGCTGCCTTGGAGTCCGGCCCTGCGGGACCGGGCGGCGGCGCTCAGGGACGAAATGTCGCAGGCCGACCGGATGACCCGGGGCCGGCCCCATCTGGGCGGCGGGGCGGGCGGCGCCGACCGTCTGAGCGGTGAGGTCGACCGCGAGATCCGCCGCCGCATCGACGCCGTCCTGACCGGGATCGAGCGGTATCGCCACCACCCTTACCGCCGCGACCTGCCCGACCCGCCGGTGGTCTGGACGGAAGGGGGATCGCGCCTGCTGGATTATGGCGAAGGGGCCGGTGACGGCGGGACGGGCGGCCGGCCGGTCCTGTTCGTGCCGTCGCTGGTCAACCGCGGCTATATCCTGGACCTGTCGCGGGACAAGAGCCTGATGCGCTGGCTGGCTGCGCGCGGATTCCGGCCGCTTTTGCTGGATTGGGGCAGGCCGGGGCCGCTGGAGCGCCGCTTCACCCTGACCGACTACATCGCCGGCCGGCTGGAGCGGGCGCTGAACTTCGTCGTGGAGGGGGTGGGGGCGCCGGTGCCGGTGGTCGGCTATTGCATGGGCGGGCTGCTGGCCGCGTCGCTGGCGCAGCGTCGGCCGCGCGCCGTCGCCGGGCTGGTGCTGATGGCCACGCCCTGGGATTTCCATGCGGAGGATGCTGCCACCGCGCGCCGGGTGGCGACCTTCATCCAGCCCTGGGGCCCGGTGCTGGACCGCTGGGGCGAGTTGCCGACCGATGCGCTGCAGGCACTGTTCGCCCAGCTCGACCCGCTGCTGGCGCTGAAGAAGTTTTCCAGCTTCGCCCGCATGGCGCCGGAGTCCCGCGCCGCCGCCGCCTTCGTCGCGCTGGAGGATTGGCTGAACGACGGGGTGCCGCTGGTGGCCGGGGTGGCGCGCGACGCGCTGGCCGGCTGGTACGGGCGCAACGACACCATGGCCGGCGCCTGGATGGTCGCGGGCCTGCCGGTCGATCCCGGCGCCATCCGCGTGCCCACCCTGGCCCTGATCCCGGAGCGCGACCGCATCGTGCCCCCGGCCTCCGCCCTGGCGCTGGGCGCCGCGATCCCCGGCGCCCGGATCCTGCGCCCGCCGCTCGGCCATATCGGAATGGTGGTGAGCGCGGGCGCCGAGACCGGAGTGTGGAAGCCGCTGGCCGAATGGCTTGCTGCGACAGGTTAGCGCCGCGACCTTCGGCCAGCTTGCACCTGTCATGTTGCCCGACTTAAGGTAACAATCACTCCGAGCGTCCCACCAGCGCTATAATAAAACTGTCCTATTTCGAGGAGCGTTCAATGACCGAAGTCGTCATCGCCGGTGCCGCCCGTACGCCCATCGGCAGCTTCAACGGTGCCCTCAGCGCCGTTCCCGCCCACGTTCTGGGCGAGGTCGCGATCCGCGAAGCGCTGGCCCGCGCCAAGACCGACGCGGCGGAAGTGAACGAGGTCATCTTTGGCCAGATCCTGACCGCCGGCCAGGGCCAGAACCCCGCCCGCCAGGCCGCCGTCAACGCCGGCATCCCGGTGGAGGCGACCGCCATCGGCGTCAACCAGCTCTGCGGTTCCGGCCTGCGCACCGTGGCACTCGGCTATCAGGCGATCAAGAACGGCGACGCCGACGTCCTGGTCGTCGGCGGCCAGGAGAGCATGAGCATGGCGCCGCACGTCATGCACCTGCGCAACGGCACCAAGATGGGTTCCGCCGAACTGCTCGACACCATGCTGCGCGACGGCCTGACCGACGCCTTCCATGGCTATCACATGGGCAACACCGCGGAAAACATCGCCCAGAAGTGGCAGCTGACCCGCGAGGAGCAGGACGCCTTCGCCGCCGCCAGCCAGCAGAAAGCCGAGGCCGCCCAGAAGGCCGGCCGCTTCAAGGACGAGATCGTCCCGGTCACCATCAAGGGCCGCAAGGGCGACGTCGTCGTGTCGGAAGACGAATACCCCAAGCACGGGACCACGGTGGAATCCCTGGCCAAGCTGCGCCCGGCCTTCTCGAAGGATGGCACGGTGACCGCCGGCAACGCCTCGGGCATCAATGACGGCGCCGCCGCCCTGGTGCTGATGACGGCGGAGAACGCGGCCAAGCGCGGCGTCACCCCGCTGGCCCGCATCGTGTCATGGGCGACCGCGGGCGTCGATCCGGCGATCATGGGCACCGGCCCGATCCCGGCCTCGCGCAAGGCGCTGGAGAAAGCCGGCTGGACCGTTGACGACCTCGACCTGATCGAGGCGAACGAAGCCTTCGCCGCCCAGGCGCTGTCGGTCAACAAGGACCTGGGCTGGGACACCAGCAAGGTCAACGTCAACGGCGGCGCCATCGCGCTCGGCCATCCGGTCGGCGCCTCGGGCGCCCGCGTGCTGACCACGCTGCTGTTCGAAATGCAGAAGCGTGACGCGAAGAAGGGTCTCGCCACCCTGTGCATCGGCGGCGGCATGGGCATTGCCCTCTGCGTCCAGCGCGACTGAGGACCGGACGGGCCGCTTTCCAATAGGGCAAGCGGCCCGCTTCGCTTGACGGTTTGGGATATCCGCCGGACCTGCGGAGGGAGTCCCGTACCCAAAAATAAAAAGTCAAAGAAACCAACCAACCATCACTAAATCTGGGGAGAAGAACTATGGCTCGTGTTGCAGTCGTCACTGGTGGCACCCGCGGCATCGGCGAGGCGGTTGCCGTCGCCCTGAAGAATGCCGGCTACAAGGTCGCCGCCAACTATGCCGGCAACGATCAGGCGGCGGAGGAATTCACCGCCCGCACCGGCATCCCGACCTACAAGTTCGACGTCGCGGATTTCGACGCCTGCAAGAAGGGTATCGCCGCGATCGAGTCCGACCTGGGCCCGGTCGACGTGCTCATCAACAACGCCGGCATCACCCGTGACGGCGTGATGCACCGCATGACCTACGAGCAGTGGGAGAAGGTGATCCACACCAACCTGTCCTCCTGCTTCAACATGTGCCGCAACGTCATCGACGGCATGCGCGAGCGCGGTTTCGGCCGCATCGTCAACATCGGCTCGGTTAACGGCCAGGCCGGCCAGTACGGTCAGGTCAACTACGCCGCCGCGAAGTCCGGCATCCACGGCTTCACCAAGGCGCTGGCGCAGGAGAGCGCGGCCAAGGGCATCACTGTCAACGCCATCGCGCCGGGCTACATCGACACCGACATGGTGCGCGCGGTGCCGGCCAACGTGCTGGAGAAGATCGTCGCCCGTATCCCGGTCGGCCGCCTGGGCCGTGCGTCGGAGATCGCCAAGGCCGTGCTGTACCTCGTCGACGACGACAACGGCTTCATGACCGGCTCGACCCTGTCGGTCAACGGCGGCCAGCACATGTACTGATCCCAGGCCCTGATCCCTGTCCGGGTCTCGCACCCCGGTTCCTGAGTTGTGACGAAGCCCCTTTCCCGCTTTCGGCCGGACCCTTGGTCCGCCGAGGGTGGGGGAGGGGTTTTGTTTTGGAATCGGCCCCGCCGCACTTGACGGGGCGGCCGCCGAGTTGAAGGTTATCGTCCGTTTCGGACGCACCACCACCACATCGGACACCCTGCGATGCCCTACACCTCGTTGCGTGACTTCATCGACCGGCTGGAGAAGGCGGGGCGGCTGGTGGTGGTGAAGGAACCGGTGTCCACCGTGCTGGAGATGACCGAGATCCAGACCCGCCTGCTGGCCGAGAACGGCCCGGCGGTGCTGTTCGAGAATGTCATCAAGGCGGACGGCACGCGCTCCGAGATGCCGGTGCTGGTCAACCTGTTCGGCACGGTGGAGCGGGTCGCCTGGGGCATGGACCGCGAGCCGCACCAGCTGCGCGCCGTCGGCGAAACGCTGGCCTTCCTCAAGCAGCCGGAGCCGCCGGGCGGCTTCCGCGAGGCGCTGGAACTGATCCCGCTCGCCAAGACCGTGCTGTCGATGAAGCCGAAGACCGTCGGTTCGGCGCCGTGCCAGGAGGTGGTGCTGACCGGCGACGACATCGACCTCGGCCGCCTGCCGGTGCAGGGCTGCTGGCCGGGCGAACCGGCGCCGCTGATCACCTGGCCGCTGGTGGTCACCAAGGGGCCGACGGGGAAGCGCGAGGACGACTTCAACCTCGGCATCTACCGCATGCAGGTGCTGGGCAAGAACAAGACGATCATGCGCTGGCTGAAGCACCGCGGCGGCGCCCAGCACCATCACCGCTGGGCCGCCAGCGGAAAGCGCGAGCCGCTGCCCTGCGCCGTCGTGCTGGGGGCCGATCCCGGCACCATCCTGGCGGCGGTGACGCCGGTGCCCGATACCCTGTCCGAATACCAGTTCGCCGGCCTGCTGCGCGGCAAGAAGGTGGAGCTGGTGGAGTGCAGGACGGTGCCGCTGAAGGTGCCGGCCCAGGCGGAGATCGTGCTGGAGGGCCATGTCAGCCTGGACGAGTACGCCGACGAGGGGCCGTACGGCGACCACACCGGCTATTACAACTCGGTCGAGCCCTTCCCGGTCTTCACCGTCACCGCCATGACGATGCGGCGCAAACCGATCTACCTGTCCACCTTCACCGGCCGCCCGCCCGACGAGCCGTCGGTGCTGGGCGAGGCGCTGAACGAAGTGTTCATCCCGCTGCTGGTCCAGCAATTCCCGGAAATCGTCGACTTCTGGCTGCCGCCGGAAGGCTGCTCCTACCGCATCGCGGTGGTCAGCATGAAGAAGGCCTATCCGGGCCACGCCAAGCGGGTGATGATGGGCGTCTGGTCCTTCCTGCGCCAGTTCATGTACACGAAATGGGTGATCGTCGTGGACGACGACATCGACGCGCGGAACTGGAAGGACGTGATGTGGGCGATCTCCACCCGCATGGACCCGGCCCGTGACATCACCGTGATCGAGGGCACACCGATCGATTATCTAGACTTCGCCAGCCCGGAGTCGGGTCTCGGCGGTAAGGTCGGCCTGGACGCCACCAACAAATGGCCGCCGGAGACCAAGCGAGAATGGGGCGAGAAGCTCCACATGACCGATGAGGTCGTGGAGAAGGTCAGCCGCAAATGGGATCTGTACGGCCTGCCGGGCAGCGGGAAGCCGATCTGGAAGAAGTGAGGGAACGGGAAACACCCTCTCCCGCTGCGGGAGAGGGATTGTCCACAGTAATCACCGCCGCGGGTCGCGGCTCAGGCCCTTGGCCTGCAGCTCTTCGAGATACTCGGCCCACAGGGTCTCCTGTTCGGCGCCGATCTCGTAGAGGTATTTCCAGCTGTAGATGCCGCTGTCGTGCAGGTCGTCGAAGACGATGCGGATGGCGTAGTTGCCGACCGGCTCCAGCCGCATGATGCCGACATGGCGGCGGCCGGCAACCGTCTGCTTCTGGCTGGGGTTGTGGCCCTGCACCTCGGCGGACGGGCTGACCACGCGCAGGAACTCCGCCGGGTAGGAGAAGGTCCGGCCGTCGTCGAAATCGACCTCCAGCCGCTTTTCCTCCTTCTTCAGGCGGATTTCGGTCGGCCAGTGAACCGTGCCGAACCCATCTTCACTCATCGCTGCGACCCCGCTTTGTCCAGGCTGCGGGCCTCGTCGATCAGCATGATCGGGATGCCGTCGCGAATCGGATAGGCCAGGCCGGCGCGCTCGCTGACCAGTTCGGCGCGTTCGGCGTCATAGCGCAGCGGACCCTTGGTCAGTGGGCAGACCAGGATCTCCAGCAGCTTCGGATCGACGCGGGCGTTGGTTTTCGCGTCGCTGCTCTTGTCCTCGGGCGTCGCCATCTCGTGTCTCATAATGATTGGAAGAAGGGCGGTGATTGGAAGACCGTCAATGCTTGGGCGGCGGACCGTCCCCGTCATGGCTGTCGAGAATGGCCATCTCGACCAGCCCGATCAAGAGCTTCCCGCGTTCCGCCAGGGTAGGGGCCTCCAGCAGCGCCTGTTTTTCGCCGGGCGTGAAGGGGCAGATCATGGCCAGCGAGTTGACGAGCCGCTCGTCCAGCGTCGATTCGATGGATTTCCAGTCGACCGACAGGCCCTGAACCCGGAAATAGCTCTTCAGCGCGCCGAGCAGCCGGTTGCGGTCGATGTCGCCGCAGCCCTCGGGCTCCAGATCGGCGCGGAACGGGCGCCAGTCGGGAACGACCCGGCGATAGCCGCGCGCCCCCTCCACCTCCCGTCCGATCTCGAAACGGGCGACTCCGGTCAGGGTGATGAGGTAACGGCCGTCGTCGGTCTCGGCGAAGCTGGTGACGCGGCCGGCGCAGCCGCAGGAATAGACGGCCGGCTCGCGCTCCCGTCCCGCCGGGTCGAGCGGCTGGACCATGCCGATCATGCGGCCGCTGCCCAGCGCGTCCTCGACCATGGCGAGATAGCGCGGCTCGAAGATGTTCAGCGGCAGCCGCGCCCGCGGCAGCAGCAGGACGCCGGCCAGCGGGAAGATCGGCATCATCGCCGGCAACTGGCTGAACTCAGGGTCGAAGGGGTTTCTGGTCATGCCAATCAGATAGAACCCCTTCGCCGATGGAACAGCCGTCCTGTTTTCGGAAAAAGCCTCAGCTGAACATCATGGTCGACAGGCGGCGGCGGGTCTTCACCGTCAGCGGATCGGTATGACCGAACGCCTCGAAGAACTTCAGCAACTGCTTGCGGGCGCCGTCGTCGTTCCAGGTCCGGTCGCGCTTGAAGATCTCCAGAAGCTCGTCCACCGCGGCCTCGCGCTTGCCGGCGGCGAACAGCGCCATGGCGAGGTCGAAGCGCGAAGCGTGGTCGTTGGGATCGTGGGCGACCTTCTCCATCAGCTCCGGAATCGGGCCGGCATTGGCAGCCTGCTCCGCCACGTCGAGAGAGGCGCGGACGTTGGCCAGTTCCTTGTCCTTGGCGATGGCTTCCGGGGCCTGGGCCAGCATCTGCTTGGCGTTCTCCAGGTCGCCGGCGGCGATCAGGCAGCGGATGATGCCGGCATAGGCCTGGGCGTTCTCCGGCTCGGCCTGCATGATCTGGCTGTAGAGGTCGAGCGCGCCCTGCAGGTCGCCGCCCTCCATCATCTCCTTGGCCTGGGCGAGAGCTTCCTCCAGCATATCGTCGGCACCACCGCCGGCACCGGCCTGCTTGGCCAGCGCCACCAGCTTGTCGACGAAGGCCTTCACCTGCGATTCCGGCAGGGCGCCCATGAAGCCGTCGACCGGACGGCCCTGGAAGAAGGCGTAGACCGCCGGGATCGACTGCACGCGCAGTTGCGAGGCGATCATCGGGTTGGCGTCGGTGTCGATCTTCACCAGGCGCACCGCACCCTTGGCGGCGCGCACCACCTTTTCGATGATCGGACCCAACTGCTTGCAGGGGCCGCACCAGGGCGCCCAGAAATCGACGATCACCGGGACCTCGGCCGAGGCCTCGATCACGTCCGCCATGAAGGCGCGGTCAGTGCTGTCCTTGACGATGTCGGCGGCACCGGGGGCGGCGGGAGCGGCGGGCTTGGACCCGTTGGCGGGGGGCATGGAGAACATGGCGTGTTTCGGTCCCGTTGGTGATGCCTGGCCCATTAGGACATCCCGGTGGGCCATGGAGTTGCCGGTCCGGCCGCTGGCGGTCCGAACCCTGTCGTTGCCGACATATGTGAGCGCGCAAGCCGGCTCAAGCAAGCATTGCATGGGCAAGCATTGCGTGGGCAAGCATTGCATGGACAAGCAGTGCGAGGAACCCCCGCTTGCCGGTCAGTCCGCCCTGTCGCCCTCCATGCGGCCGAACTCGACGATCGCCGGTTCATGACCGCAGGCGCGGATGAAGCGCAGCAGGTCGTCGCGCCGGATCGCCGTGGTGCGGTCGTTCAGCAGCGGATGATAGTTCAGCAGCTCATGCTCCATCATCGCCTGCTGCAGGACCACGCGCACCTTGCGTTCGGTGTCGTTGACCAGGGCGAAGGGCGTGACCGACCCCGGCCGGATGCCGAGGAAGCGCCAAAGCCGCTCCGCCGAGGCGAAGGACAGCCGCGCCGACCCGATGACCTTGTCCAGCCGGTTCAGGTCGACCTTGGCATCCTCCAGCGCCACCACAAGCCAATGCTGGTCCTTCTTGTCCTTCAGGAACAGGTTCTTGCAATGGCCGCCGGGCAGGGCGCCGCGCAGGGCCTTGCTCTCCTCCACCGTGTGCAGCGGCGGGTGGCTGTGCGTGGTCGCCCGGATGCCCAGCGCGTCGAGCCGCGCCAGCAGCTGGTCCGGAGAGGTCGGCAGCGGCGCGTCGCCATCTGGCAGGGAGGCGCCCGGAAGGGGGAGCGATGCGGTGTCCATGACAGTCCTTTTACCGGCTGTGCGGAAAATCGTCCAGCCGGTGAAAAAATCTGAAACAAGGCCCTTGCATTGCGTCGGCCGATGAGTATAGTCCGCC
Source organism: Azospirillum oryzae (assembly GCF_900177515.1). Lineage (GTDB taxonomy): Bacteria > Pseudomonadota > Alphaproteobacteria > Azospirillales > Azospirillaceae > Azospirillum > Azospirillum oryzae_A. The sequence continues at coordinate 2,303,194 of NZ_FXAK01000007.1, read as the reverse complement.
GCACACCGCCGGACGGCACCGACAAGTTGCTGAAGCAAGAGTTGGTTGGAAGGCGGTACGGAGCGCGGGCGTAGCTCAGGGGTAGAGCACAACCTTGCCAAGGTTGGGGTCGAGGGTTCGAATCCCTTCGCCCGCTCCAGTTTCCTCCGGTCTTTACGCCGGAGCATGCGATCTCAAAAGGCCGGACCTTCGGGTGCCGGCCTTTCGCATTTTGGCTCCGTGACAGCTTGCGCATCTTGCCAGCCGTGACGGCGCCGTCCGTGAGCCGAGGCCCGGCCGGACGGCACACGGTCACCGCAATCTCGTTAAAACTGCGGGGAAAGCACCCGGGCACCCTGGCGGGCATCCGCCCAGTCGCGCGCCGTTGTCGGGCGGCCGTCGGCGTCGATCAGGCCGCGGGTGAACAGTTCCTCGGCGTGACGGATGAAGAAGGCGGCGGTGCTCGGCCGCTCCCAATGCTCCATCCAGTTCTGCTCCAGGAAGGCCAGGATTCCCGGCTGACCCAGCTCGACCTCCCACAGCACGCCGAGCAGGGAAGTCTGCTGCTCCTCGTGCATGCAGTCCTCGAAGCACAGGCGCTTGTCGGCGCGAGCCTCCTTGCGGGCGGTGGTCTCCGGGCCGGGGCCCAGGCCGTAATCGATCAGCGTCCGCCGCTCCGGCGCCGCGCACAGCCAGTGCGCCACCTCATGCACGATCACCGTCGCCTCGACATCGGTGCGGATCACCTTGCCGTCCCACATGAAGGAGCGGCTCGGCGGCTCGTCCAGCGTGTCGATGCCGTGGGCATGGGCCAACCGCACCGCGTCGGCCCGGTGGGCCGGCGTGTCGACGCCGCCGCCGGGCTCGTCCGCCGGCCGCACCGGCCAGGTGGAGGCAATGCGGCGGAAGGCGGCCCGCGCTTGGGCGTGGCCGTCCAAGTGGGCGTCGAAGGCGGCGATGGCCTTCGGCATGTCGTCGATGGCGATGGGGGTCAGGATCATGGCGCCTATGTGCCCAAGGGGGCGGCGTGGCGCAAGGGGAAAGTAACCGGACAAAGGAGCAGAGCTGCCCGCCAGAAGAAGGGCGCCGGCAAGCCCCGGTCCATTCGGGTCCTGCCGGCGCCATAACTGTCACCGCAGCGCTGAAGATCGGTGCCGTTTCTTACGCGGCGCGCATTTCGGCCAGGAAGCGCGACACGAAGCCGCGCAGGTCGGTCGCCTCGTGGTTCAGCCCGTCGGCGGCGGTCAGCACCTCGCGCGAGGCATCGCCGGTGGAGGCCGCGGCCTCCGACACGCCGGCGATGTTGCCGGACACCTGCTGCGTGCCGCGCGCCGCCTGCTGGACGTTGCGGCTGATCTCCTTGGTGGCGGCGCCCTGTTCCTCCACCGCGGCGGCGATGGTGGTGGAGATGTGGCTGATCTCCGCGATCACCCGGCCGATCTCGGCGATGGCGCCGGCGGCCTGCCGGCTGATCTCCTGAATGCCGGCGATCTGGCTGCCGATCTCCTCCGTCGCCTTGGCGGTCTGACTGGCGAGGTTCTTGACCTCCGACGCCACCACGGCGAAGCCCTTGCCCGCCTCGCCGGCGCGCGCCGCCTCGATGGTGGCGTTCAGGGCGAGAAGGTTGGTCTGGCTGGCGATATCGGTGATCAGCTGCACCACCTCGCCGATGCGCTGGGCGGCGTCGACCAGACCGCGGACGGTGCCGTCGGTCTTCTCGGCGGTGGCGACCGCCTGACCGGCGATGCGGGTGCTTTCCGCCACCTGCCGGCCGATCTCGGCGATCGAGGCGGTCAGTTCCTCCGTCGCGGCGGCCACCGTCTCCACGTTGCCGGTCGCTTCATTGGAGGCGCTGGCGACCGCATCGGCCTGCCGGGTGGTCTGCTCCGCGGTGGCGGACATGGTTTGGGCGGTCGCCTGAAGCTGGGTCGCCGCCGCCGAGACCCGGCCCAGCGCCTGCAGCACCAGCCGGTCGAACTCCTGGGTCAGCCGGTCGATGCGTTCGCCGCGTCCCCGCTGCGCCGCATGGTCGGCGCGCTGGGTCTCGGCCAGCCGGTCGCTCTCGATCAGGCTGTCCTTGAACACCTGCAGTGCTTTCGCCATGCCGCCGATCTCGTCGGCGCGGTCCAGGCCGGGGATGTCGACGCTGCGGTCGCCGCCGGCCAGCCGGGTCATGCGGTCGGTCATCGCCACAACCGGCCGCGACAGGCCGCGGCCGATCAGCAGCGCCGTCGCCAGACCCAGGACCACGGCGACCAGCGACGCAAGCACCATCCCGCCGCGCGCCTTGTCGAGGAAGGCGCCGGTCGCCATGCCCAGATCCTTCTGGTGGCCGACGCTGGCTTCCGTCAGCTGCTCCGCCTCGCTGGCGATGGAATCGCCGACGGGGATCAGCACCTCGTTGACCAGCCGGTCGCGCTCGGTGGTGGCCTTGACCACGGCGTTGAAGCCGGTGATGTAGACGCGCAGCATGGCGGTATAGGACATCGCCATCTTGCGGCGGTCCAGGTCGGTCAGCTTCGCCATCATCGCACCGCCGCGGCTGGCGGCGTCGGTGAACTGAGACCGGGTCTGGCTGGCCAGCGCCAGCGTGCCGTCGACATTGTAGCGCGTCGCCGAGATGCGGGCCGACAGCATGTGGCGCAGCGCCATGCCCGCCAGATAGGCGGCGTCGGTGTCGCCCGCCGCGCCGGCGCTGTCCATGATGCCGTCCAGCGCGGTTTCCAGCCGCGGCCCGATCTCGTCCAAGTCGGCGATGGCCTTGCTGCGCTGGTCCTGGAACTCCATCATGGCGGCGAAGGCTTCCCGATACTGGGCGATCTCCTGCGCCATATGGTCGGCGGTCTGAAGCAGCGCGGGATCGGTGAACAGGGCGCGGGCCTTGTCGATGGTCTGCGCCGCATCCTCCGCGGTGCGGCGGACGGTGGCGCCGACCTCCGCATCGCCGGTCAGCAGGAAGCGGGTCGCCTGCTGGCGCATCTCCAGCATCAGGGCCTGGAGGCGTCCCAGCTCGTTGGTCTGCTGGCCGAGCCGCCGGTAGGTGTCCACGGCGCCGCCGGCCTCCGACAGGGCCGCGATGCCGATACCGCCGATCAGCACCAGGAACACCAGGATGCCGGCGCTGGCCGCCGTGATCTTGCTTCCTACGGAAAAGCGATTGAAAAGGCTCATGGTCGAGGCCTCCGTCGGCACAGGGACGTTGCCCGACGCCTGTTCGGGCCCCAACGCTTTTTTGGGAACGAGCCGAAAGGGTCAGGCATTGCGACCTGTTTCAGAAAGCGTGCCACATGCCCCCGTATGGTGCGGTTGTGTGTGCGGGCAACCGGAGAGACCGATGGGTGACGTAGGGGAATGCGGCCGTTCCGCCACCGTGGAATAAACGGCAACGGCGGATGTTTGCCTGTTTCGTCGGATCGCAGGTGACCAGGGTCCGGACGCTTTCACGGGCGAACAGGCCATTTTTTGTGCCGTGGCGGTCACAGGAGAGGCATTTTGAACATCCCCCCGTATCGTGATATATGCCGAAGGGCGCAGCGGCCGACCGGGGTCGTCGCCGATCCCTTCATCTCCCGGTCCCTGACGCATTGACCCGACGGCTGGCCATGTCCATTCCCGACGCGCCCCTTTCCGCGGCTTCTCCGGAGGTCCGCACCGCTCCCGTCCGCCTTGAGGGCGAGGTCCTTCCATCGGCGAACCGGCCTCCGGCGAACAGGTCGGGCCGTCCGCGGCGCGGCTGCCTGTCGGTCGTCATTCCCTTCTATAACGAAGGTCCCAACATCGAGGCGCTGTTCGCCCGGTTGGTCCCGGTACTGGACGGGCTGGACATGGATTGGGAGGTGGTCTGCGTCAACGATGGCAGCCGCGACGACACCATCGACCGGCTGCTGGACGTCCATGACCGCGAGCCGCGGGTGAAGGTGGTCGATCTGTCGCGCAATTTCGGCAAGGAATTGGCGCTGTCCGCCGGCCTGAGCCACACCACCGGCGATGCCGTGGTGCCGATGGATGCCGACCTGCAGCATCCGCCGGAACTGCTGCCGGCCTTTATCGCCAAATGGCGCGAAGGATTCGATGTGGTCGTCGCCGTGCGCCATGCCCGTGTCGGGCAGAGCCTGAAGCACCGGCTGTTCGCCCGGTTGTTCTACTGGGTCTTCGACCATCTGTCGGAGATCAAGCTTCCGCGCGAGGTCGGCGATTTCCGCCTGATGGACCGCCGCGTCGTCGAGGTCATCAACCGGATGCCGGAGCGCACGCGCTTCATGAAGGGCATCTTCGCCTGGGTTGGCTTCCGCCAGGCTGCCATCCCCTATGAACAGGGGGAGCGCGCCGGCGGCGATACCAAATGGGGCTTCGTCAAGCTGCTGCGCCTGTCCTTCGATGGGCTGACCGCCTTTTCCACCTTCCCCCTGCGGGTGTGGAGCCTGGTCGGGATGGCGGTTTCGGGCGTCGCCTTCGTCTACATCATCATCCGCCTGATCCGCACGCTGGTCCACGGCATCGACGTGCCGGGCTATGAATCGCTGCTGGTTGCGGTGCTGTTCCTGGGTGGCATCCAGCTGATCACGCTGGGCATCATCGGCGACTATCTCGGCCGTGTCTTCGCCGAGGTGAAGGGGCGGCCGCTGTTCATCGTGCGATCGGCCCACGGCTTCGGCCCGGCGGATGGCCGGGAGGATCATGAGTTCGATCCCGTCGGCGGATCAGTGGGGCGGGAGCAGCGCCGATGAGCGTCGAGACCGGCCTGCGCGACGACGGAGATACCGTCGGCGGCCCCACTTCCTCTGCCCGCCGCCCCGCCGTGGCGACGGCCGCGCCGTCCACCGGCGGCGCCGGCGTCGTCGTGCTGCCGCGCGGCGAGGCGGCGCTGTGGGACGGGCTGTCGCGCGCGCTCCTGCTCGGCCTGTTGATCCTCGCCGCGCTGACCTTCCTCAGCTACGGCATCAGCACGGACGAGGAGGTGCAGCACATCTACGGCAAGAAGCTGCTGTCCTACTACCTCAGCGGCTTCCAGGACCGGTCGGCCTTCCATTTCAAGGATCTGGCCTATTACGGCGGTCTGTTCGACCTCGTCACCGCCGTGGTCGTGCCCTTCTCTCCCTTCGAGGAGTATGAGACGCGGCACCTGCTCTGTGCTCTGGTGGGCGTGCTGGGCATTGCCGGGACATGGCGCTACACCCGGCTGCTGGCCGGTCCGCGCGCCGGCTTCATCGCGGCGGCGCTGCTGTCGCTGAGCGGCGTCTATTATGGTGCCATGTTCAACAACACCAAGGACGTGCCCTTCGCGGCCGGCATGGTGTGGACGCTCTATTTCGCCACCCGCATCCTGAAGCAGATGCCGCGGCCGAGCCGCAGCGCGGTGCTGAAGTTCGGGCTGGTGCTGGGCCTGACCCTGGCGATCCGCGTCGGCGCGGTGCTGGCCGGCTTCTATCTGGCGGTCGCCATGGCGATGCATTTCGCGCTGGTGACGCAGCAGGAGGGCCGGCGCTGGGCGCTGGTCGATGCGCGGCGCGCCTTCCTCAGCCTGTGGCCGGCGATTCCCGTCGCCTATGGCATCATGGCGGTGTTCTGGCCCTGGGTGGTGCAGCGGCCGTTCCGCAACCCGTTGGAGGCCCTGCGCGTCGTCTCCCATTTCCCCATCGACATCCAGACGCTGTTCATGGGCGAGCTGGTCCATTCCAACGCGCCGCCGGCGCTGTACCTGCCGGTCTATCTGGCGGTGAAGCTGCCGGAGGCGGTGGTGATCGGCGTCGGTGTGGCGGTGGTGATGGCGGCGGTCTGGCTGGTGCGCGGCGGCTGGCGGCGGACCGGCGCCTTCACGGTCGTCCGCTACACGCCGCTGGTTCTGGCGGGCTTCCTGCCGATCCTGCTGTTCGTGCTGATGCGGCCGTCGGTCTACAACGGCATCCGCCATTTCCTGTTCCTAGCCCCGCCCATGGTGGTGATGGCGGCCATCGCCGCCGACCGGCTGTGGACGCTGTGCCAGCGCGGCGGCCGGGCGCTGGGGCAGACCTTCGCCGCGGCGATGACCGTGGTCGGCGTGGTGTACGCGTGGCAGCTGGGCGCCATGCACCCGAACCAGTACGTGTACTACAACCAGTTCGTCGGAGGCGTACGGGGCGCCGACGGCAAGTTCGAGCTGGATTACTGGGGCAATTCCCTGCACGAGGCCCTGCAGGAACTGATCGAGTATGTCGAGCGTGAGAATGATGGTCACGCGCCGCCGCGCCAGTATACGCTGACCGTCTGCGGCAACACGCTGGCGGTGCGGTTCGAACTGCCGCCCTGGCTGCGTCTGGTCAACGGGATCGAGCCGGACTGGCGCAAGGCCGACTTCTTCCTGGCCTTCACCCAGGTGAAGCGCTGCCCGTCGCTGCTGGACGGCCATCCGATCCTGGAGATCGCGGCCGACGACGTGCCGCTGTCCATCGTCAAGGACCGCCGCCCGCCCAGGGCCGATATCCCCACCGAATAACCATCCCCGCTCTGCCAAGCCCGACCGGTCGGGCGGTAGCGGGGCGGTGGTGGAGTACCCCGGCGGCTCCCGCCCCGTCTTTCGCCGCATCGCCCTTCGCGGGCCTGTGCGCCCGCCGTACGTCCGCCCACTCTCTCCGTACTCTCGATTGAGGCCGGGCGGAGGCGGGGATGCGGCGCGGGCTGCTCTGGGTCGTTTTGTGTCTGCTGCTGTGGAGCGTTCCGCTTGGTCCCACCGGGGCCATCGGCCTGGACCGGAGTCCCGACCGGCTGGTGGACGACGTGACCCGCGCGGTGGAGGACCGGCAGCCGCCGGACGGCGGCGGCAGCCTGGTGGTCGGCGTGATCCGCGACGGCCGGACTCTGGTGGTCGGGCGCGGCGATGCCGGGCGCCCCGACGGCGGGCCGCCCGATGGGCGCACCCTGTTCCAGATCGCCTCGCTGACCAAGCCCTTCACCGGCACCATCATGGCGGAGCTGATGCGGGAGGGTCGGGTCGATCCCGCCGACCCGCTACAGCGTCATCTGCGCCGCGTCGGCCCGGTGCCGGTCGCCCATATGCCGGAGTATGAGGGCCGGCCGATCCGGCTGCGCGACCTCGCCACCCACACGGCCGGCTTGCCCAACGTGCCGGAAACCCCGCGTTTCTCGTGGAACCGGCTGGAGGATCCGCGCAACCCCTACAAGCCGCTGTCGCGCGGCGAACTGGCGCTGTGGCTGTCCGGCTATCGGCTGCCGGTGCCGCCGGGCGTGCGCTTCAGCTATTCCAATGCCGGCATGTCGGTTCTGGGGGAGGCGCTGTCGGCGGCGGCCGGCCAGCCTTACGAAACGCTGCTGAAGCGGGTGGTGACCGACCGCTTCGGGATGCGCGACACCACCCTGCATCCGACCGCCGAGCAGCGGGCGCGCAAGGCGGCCGGCCATGCCCGCGGCCGGGTCGTTCCGGATTGGGAAGCGCCGGCGATGCTGCCTGCCTTCGGCCTCTATTCCTCGGCCGACGATCTGCTGCGCTGGCTGTCCGCCAATCTCGGCGACTGCCCGGCGGGTGCGGCTGCCGGGCCGGACGGCCATGGCTGTGCCCAGCCGGTGGCGGCGACGCTGGCGCTGGCGCAGTCGGTGCAGGTGGACGGCCGGGCGCTGGCCGATCCGGGAAGCCTGGGCAGCGGGGCGATGGCACTCGGCTGGTTCGTCGCCTGGGCCACGGACGGCACGCCGATCCATTGGCATTCCGGCTCCACCGGCGGCTTCAACGCCTACATCGCCTTCTCGAAGGCGCATCGCTGGGGTGTCGTGGCGCTGACCAACAGCGACCCCGACCGCGTCACTGCCGACCATGTGGTCATCGACCTCGTGCGCCGCCTGGAAGCACGGCCGGAGGTGGCCAGCCTGCCCTGAGGGCGAAATCGATCAGTGCAGGCGGTGCGGCGGCTTGGCCGGCACTTCGACATCGGCGCGGGCGTGGGCGATGGGGCCGGCCTGATGATGGGCGAGGCGCCAGCTGCCCTTTTCGCGGGCGAACAGGTTGGTGGCGGCGAGCACGGCGTCGCCCAGCGTTTCCTCGCAGACCACCAGCGCGGTGTCGCCATGCAGGGTCACGCGCTCGTTCCGCGCCTCGACGACGATGCCGCTGGGCGCGCGCAGCACGTCCCGCCAGCTGGTCAGCACCGCGTCGCGCCCGAACAGGGCGGTCCAGCCGGGATGGATGCAGGAGACAGGCAGCGTTTCCGCCCACAGGGCTTCCATCGCGGCGGCGTCGCGGTTGGTGAAGGCCCGATAAAAGGCTTGGTTCAGGGCCAGCAGCGTGTCGCGGTCGGTCATGGCGTTCATCCGGGCGATGGTTCCGGGAGGACGGACAGTGCACGGCCTTGGCAGGCCGCCACCGCGACCGCTTGTAAAGAAGCCATCCCGCATGGGCAAGCGCCGGTCCGGACGGATCCGGGCCGGCGCTGTGACAATGAACGCAGGAAACCGGGTCAGGCGGTCAGGTCGACGCCCTGCGGCTTCGCGGCCGTGCCGGCCGTTGCAGCGGTCGCATCCCCGGCTTTCCCCGCCGACAGCCCCGCGATCGGCGTGGACAGGTCGAGCGTCAGGTGGGTGACGCCGTCCTTCGACGTGGTCGGCTTCAGCACCGCCAGCCCCTTCATCCCGTCGCCGCCGCCGTTCTTGGCAGCCATGTCGTTCAGCTTGCCGAGGATGTCCTTGATCTCATCCTCGCTGAAGCCTTCGGAGCGGACGATCATGCCGGTCGACTTGCCGGTGGCGGTGGTGGTCATGCCGGTGGCGCTGAGCGCCATGTCGCCGCCCTTGCCCAGCGACGCCTGCAGCCGCTGGTCATCGCGGCGGAAGTCCAGGGTCGACTTGGCGAAGGAGATCTTGACGCTGCGGTCGCCGTCCTGGATTTCCAGGTCGATCCCGTGCGACTCGATCGACCATTGCGACTGGCTGGCCTGCATGTCCACCGACAGGTCGCTGAGGTTCATGCCGTCGAGCTTGGACTTCAGGCCGTCGCCGAAGCCCTTCACGGCATCGTCGATGCGGTTCTGCGGAACGCCCAGCGCGCTCAGCGTATCGCCCAGCCCCTGCTTCAGCGCGTCGATGCCCTTTCCGAACATGCCGGCCAGGCCCTTGCCGTGGTCCAGCGCCGATTGCATCAGCGATTGCGCCTGCTTGGCGCGATCCACGCCGCTGTTGGCGGAGGCCAGGCCGCCACCGCCGCCCGCAGCCTGGGCGCCGCCCTTGCCGGTCATGCTGTCCAGCAGCGATTCCATCGACTGGCTGATGGTGTAGGCCGGCGACTGGGACTTCTTGTCGCCGTCCACCGGTTTCGCGTCCGATTTGGCCAGCCCGTCCTTCGCCGTGCCGGTCGTCTTTGACGAACCGTTCTGCACAGCCGTGGACAGCACCGACGGTTTGCCGTTCGGGCCGCTGAGCTCCGCGTAGTACATGGATGCCCCCGCATCGCGTTGTTTGTGCGCAAGCGGAAGCATGGCGCCGACAACCTTTACCATTTCTTAATTTCGCGATTTTCTTTCAATAATTGAAATAAATTCGTTACCTTACTAATTGTTCGCGACTTTGGAACTTCATTCGATCTCTTGCCGCCACTTGTTCCGCCTGCGTGATGACCTGCGACGAGCGGCGGCTTTCGCCCTTGGGATGGCGCTGCTACCCTTGTCGCAAAAGGACCCGCCAGAAGGAAGCCGACCATCATGACCGATCGCCTGTCCATCGCGCTCGCCCAGATCAACCCGGCCGCGGGCGACCTCACTGCGAATGCCGGCCTGATCCGTGCGGCACGCGCGGAGGCCGCGGCCCGCGGCGCCGACCTCGTCATCTGCCCCGCCGGAGCATTGTCCGGAACTCCGCTTCTGGATCTGGCGGCGCTTCCCGCCTTCCTTGACGCGGTGGAGGAGACGGTTAGGACGCTGGCGGAGGACACCGCCGACGGCGGCCCGGCCTTGCTGGTTGGCGCGCCCTGGCGGGAGGGCAAGGGGCGCCACAACTCCGCCCTGTTGCTGAACGGCGGAAGGCTCGCCGCCGTTCGTTTTCAGGCCGTAACGGATGCCGGCGAGATTGGTACGGCGGAAGAGGACCGTTTCGATAGCGGTCCCATGCCCGGCCCGGTCAATGTCCGCGGGGTGCGGATCGGCCTGCTGATCGGCGATGATCTGGCAACCGGCGACGTGGCGGAGACCCTGGCGGAGAGTGGGGCCGAGCTTCTGGTCGCGATGCTGGCCGGCCCCTTCGCCCCCGGCCGCGCCGATGAACGGGTGCAGGCCGCCGTCGCTCGGGTGGTGGAATGCGGATTGCCGCTGGTTGCGGTGAATCTCGTCGGCGGGCAGGACGAGCGGGTGTTCGACGGCGGCAGCTTCGCGCTCGCCCCCGGTGGCCGGCTGGTCGCCCAGGCTCCGCTGTTCGCCGAACATCTGCTGCTGACCCGGTGGGAGCGCGGACCCGACGACAGCTGGGACAGTTCCGAGGCCGAAACGATTGCTCCGGCCGAGGGGACGGAGGCGCTTTACACGGCGCTGATGCTGGGCCTGCACGATGCCGTAACGAAAAGCGGCGCGCCGGGCGTGGTGGTCGGGCTGACCGGCGGGCTGGACTCGGCGCTGGTCGCCGCGCTGGCGGTCGACGCGCTGGGAGCGGAGCGGGTGCTGGCCGTACGAGCTCCGCTGCCGGCCGGCGAGGCCGGGGCCTCGGTCGATGGCTTGGCCGATAGCTTGGCCGATGCGGCGGAGATCGTCGAGTTGCTGGGCTGCCGCCTGGACAATGTCGCGCTCACGCCGGTGCTCAAGGCCGCCGATTCGCTGTTGGCCCCCGCCTTTGCCGGGCGCGACTCGGCTGCGGCGGCCGACCGCCTGCATGCCCGCCTGCGGGCTGCGACCCTGGCGGCGCTGGCGGAGCGGATGGGCGCCGTGCTGCTGTCCACGGCGGACCGGACCGACCGGCTGCTCGGCCTTGCAGCGGATGAGGCGGGCTGCGGCTATGCCGTGCTGTCCGACGTGCCGAAGACGGCGGTTCTGGAACTGACGCGCTGGCGCAACGCCAACCAGCCGGCGGGATCGCGCGGGCCGGCGGGGCGGGTTGTTCCGGAACGGGTGCTGGCGCGCAGACTGAAGGCCGAGACTCCGGCCGGACTGCCGCCGGTGGAGGCGCTGGACGATCTACTGGCCGGCTTGCTCGACGGCGGGCTGTCGCCGGCCGACCTTGCCGGGCGCGGCCATGCGGCCGAGACGGTGGAGATGGTTTGGCGGCTGGTGGTTCAGGCGGAAGCGGGCCGCCGCCGGGCGCCGCCGGGGCCGCGGATTTCCCGCCGCACGGTCGCGCGGTTGCGCCGCTTTCCCGTTGCCGGCGGCTTCATCGACTTGATGTAGAGCGGGCGGGGGAGGGGAGCGGCGCCCCTTTCCCCCGTTCGCATCCGCGCCGGACTCAGCCGCGCGTCAGCTTGATGATCGTGGCGATCATGCCGAAGGTCCACAGCACGGCCGGCAGCACCACCCAGGTCGGGTGGAAGATGATTGCCAGGGGCATGATGAAGATCAGCAGCATGGCGGGAAAGACGAAGAGGGGCGAATTTCCCCAGTTGCTCAGCAACCCGGCCGGGTTCTCGTCTTCACCGTAAAATGCATCGGCGGTAACCGCTTGGTCCGTCATCTCTATCACCCAAAGTTTTTGTGGTTATTCCCCTGTCCTGCACTGCAGCAGGACAGGGGTTCATACGCCACGATGCTTTGGATGACCAGAGCGCAGCCTTGGCCGGCCCTTTCGACTTTGGTCGAAGGTTTGGGGCCGAAGGCCGGGGGGAGATTACGCCGCTTCCGTCAGCGCCAATTGCGGACGGCGCAGGCTGGACTGGATGGTGAAGGGGGCGCGGACGCCGCCGTTGAACAGCTCGGCGCATTCCAACGCCTTCAGCACGCGCTCTTCCGGCGGTTGGCCGATGGTGGACGCCAGCGAGCCCAGCGCGTAATCCGACCCGCAGCCGATGGCGTGGTAGCCGCGCACCGCTTCGCCGACCTGATAATCGGACTGCACGGTGAACAGCCGGCCTTCCAGCCCGACCATGAAGGTGCCTCCGGTCTCCACATCGTTGGAGCGGTGGGCGTAACCGCCATCCTTCAGGCAGTTGCGGACGGCATCGACGAAGTCCACGACCATGTAGCGGAACAGGTCGGTGTCATGCTCGCGCGGCGGGACCTCCAGCCGATAATGCAGCAGCTGGCCCATGCGGAAAGAGCTGGTGAAGCCGATCAGGCTGTCGCCATTGCGGAACACCTTGGTGTCGGCGCGCACCGTGATGTCCAGGCCGTTCACACCGGCGCTGTCGCCGCCCATCCATACCCGGTCGCCGTCCACCAATCCCACAATGCAGGTCATCGCCAACCCTCACCTGATAGAAAAGAAGCTGAGGCAAAGGGTGTGGGAAGGCGGTTAATGAATTATTGCTCAGCTTTGTGACATTACAGGTGACAAAGGAGGTATCGCTACCTCCTTCGCCGGCCGATTTCACTTGGTCACTTCGCCAGTTCGACCAGAGCCTTGACAGTATTCTCCGCGCCCTCCGCGATCTGGACCAGATTGGCATCCAGCATGTAGCAGGGCGAGGTGACGACCTTCAGGCCGCGGTCGACTACGATCTCGCCATGGGTGGTGGTGCGGTGGACGGCGCCCATCGACTCCAGCGCGGCGGCGGTGCCGGAATCATTGCCGATGGTCAACTCCACGCTCTGCTGGCCCAGGATCTTGGCGAGGATGGCCGGCGCGATGCACAGCGCGCCGATCGGCTTGCCGGCCGCGCGCATGGCGGCGACTGCGGCGACCACCTGCGGGTTGACCGAGCAATCGGCGCCCTTGAAGGCGAAATCGCTGAGGTTCTTGGCGGCACCGAAACCGCCGGGGAAGATCAGCGCGTCGACGTCGCCGGCCGAGAACTCGCTGAGCGCGGTGATCTTGCCGCGGGCGATGCGGGCCGATTCGACCAGCACGTTGCGGCTCTCACCGGTCTCCTGGCCGGTCAGATGGTTGACGACATGGGCCTGCGGGATGTCGGGGGCATAGCACACCGCCACAGCGCCTACCTTGGCGATGGCCAGCAGTGTGCAGACCGCCTCGTGGATTTCCGCACCGTCATACACGCCGCAACCCGACAGCACGACGCCGATGCGCAAGCTCTTGTCCGCCATAGGATGTCTCCGAGATTGGATTTGCCGCCAAGCTATCGCAGGCGGACGGCCGCGCCTACCGCGCGGACGGACGCAGGGCACCACCTGTTGCCGGGATGCATCGGTTGCGGACCGCTTTCGGAAGGCGCGCCGGCCGTGCTAGGACTGCCTGCCTGTCCCGTCCGCAACCCGAGTCCTGCCATGTCCACCGCCGTCCGTTTCGCCCCCAGCCCGACCGGCCGCATCCATGTCGGCAATGTGCGCCTCGCGCTCGTCAACTGGCTGTTCGCGCGCAAGACCGGCGGCAGCTTCATGTTCCGGCTGGACGACACCGACGAGGAACGCTCCACCCAGGAGTTCGCCGACCGCATTGCCGCCGACCTGACATGGCTCGGCCTGACCTGGGATCGTTTCGCCCGCGAAAGCGACCGCTATCCGCGCTATGACGAGGCAGCCGCCGCGCTGAAGGCCGCCGGCCGGCTCTATCCCTGCTACGAGACGCCGGAGGAGCTGAGCCTCAAGCGCGCCAGTCTGGTGTCGCAAGGCCGCCCGCCGATCTACGACCGTGCCGCTCTCCGCCTGACCGACGAGGACCGCGCCCGGCTGGAAGGGGAAGGGCGAAAGGCCCATTGGCGCTTCAAGCTGACCCCGACTCCGGTGGAATGGACAGACCTCGTCCGCGGGCCGGTGCACTTCGAGGGCACGGCGCTGAGCGACCCGGTGCTGATCCGCGAGGATGGCCGGCCGCTCTACACCCTGACCAGCGTGGTGGACGACGCCGACTTCGCCATCACCCACATCATCCGCGGCGAGGACCATGTCGCCAACACCGCGGTCCAGATCCAGATCTTCGAAGCTCTTGATGCCGCTGTGCCGTCCTTCGCCCATCTGCCGCTGCTGACCGACGCCGGCGGGCAGGGGCTGTCGAAGCGGCTGGGCAGCCTGTCGGTCGGCAGCCTGCGCGACGAGGACGGCATCGAGCCGATGGCGGTCAACAGCCTGCTGGCCAAGCTCGGCACCTCCGACCCGATCGAGGCGCGGTTGACCCTGGACGAGCTGGTGGCGGAATTCGACCTGTCGAAGATCGCCCGCGGCACGCCGAAATTTGACCCGGAGGAGTTGGGCCGGCTGAACGCCCGCATCCTGCACCTGACGCCGTTCGAGGCGGTTGCATCCCGGCTGGAGGATCTCGGCCTGACCGGTGCCGATGCCGCCTTCTGGGACGCGGTTCGGCCCAATCTGGCGCGGTTGAGTGACGCGCGCGACTGGTGGGCGGTGACCCATGCGCCGGTGACGCCGGTGGTCGAGGATGCCGGTTTCCTGGCCCAGGCGGCGGCGCTGCTGCCGGACGAGCCGTGGGACCTCGGCACCTGGGGCGCCTGGACCAATGCGGTGAAGAATGCTTCGGGGCGCAAGGGCAAGGAGCTGTTCCTCCCTCTGCGCCGGGCGCTGACCGGGCGCGACCATGGACCGGAATTGAAGAACCTGCTACCCCTGATCGGACGGGCGCGCAGCCTCCGGCGACTCGCCGGCGAGACCGCCTGAAACCTTCTCTATATCTCTCTTTTTTGGGAGTTCAGACCGTGCCGTTGGACCTCTACAACACGCTGACCCGCCGTAAGGAGCGCTTCGAGCCGCTTCGCCCGGACCATGTCGGCATGTATGTCTGTGGTCCGACCGTCTACGACACCGCCCACATCGGCAACGCCCGACCGGTGGTGGTGTTCGACCTGCTGTTCCGGCTGCTGTCGCGGCTCTATCCGGCGGTGACCTATGTCCGCAACATCACCGATGTGGACGACAAGATCATCGACCGGGCGCGCGACAGCGGCGAGCCGATCGACGCGCTGACCGCGCGCACCACCGACCTGTTCCATGCCGACATGGACGCGTTGAACGCGCTCCGCCCGACCATCGAGCCGCGGGCGACCCAGCATATCGGCCAGATGATCGCGCTGATCGCCACGCTGATCGAACGCGGCAACGCCTATGCCGCGGAAGGGCATGTGCTGTTCTCGGTGCCGTCGATGCCCAGCTATGGCCAGCTGTCCCGCCGTTCGCTGGACGACATGATCGCCGGCGCGCGGGTGGAGGTGGCTCCCTACAAGCGCGATGCCTCCGACTTCGTGCTGTGGAAGCCCAGCACGCCGGACCAGCCCGGCTGGGACAGCCCATGGGGCCGCGGCCGTCCGGGTTGGCATATCGAGTGCTCCGCCATGGCGAAGGAGCATCTCGGCGCCACCTTCGACATCCATGGCGGCGGGCTGGACCTGATCTTCCCGCACCATGAGAACGAGATCGCGCAGAGCTGCTGCGCCAACGGCACCGACCGGTTGGCCCGCACCTGGGTCCACAACGGATTCGTGACGGTCGAAGGCGAGAAGATGTCGAAGTCGCTCGGCAACTTCTTCACGGTGCACGACCTGCTGGACGAGTTCCCTGGCGAGGCGATCCGCCTGACCCTGCTGAGCGCGCATTACCGCCAGCCGCTGGACTTCACCCGCGACGGCATCCGGCAGGCAAAGGGCACGCTCGACCGCTGGTATCAGGCCCTGCGTGGCGAGCCGGTGCCGATGGCGGCGGAGCTGCCCTTCGACGTGCTGGCGGCGCTGGAGGACGACCTGAACAGCCCGCTCGCCATCGCGCATCTGCACGAGTTGGCAACCGCGGTGAACAAGGCCAAGAGCGACGCCGAGAAGGCTGCCGCCAAGGGCGCGCTGCTGGCGGCCGGGCAGCAGCTCGGCCTGCTGCAGCAGGACCCGGAGGCATGGTTCCGCTGGGCGCCGGCCGGCGGCGGTGCCGAGGGGCTGAGCGATGCCGACGTCGAGCAGCTGATCGCCGACCGCAAGGCGGCCCGCGCCGCGAAGAACTTTGCCGAGGCCGACCGCATCCGCAAGGAACTGGCCGACAAGGGAATCGTCCTGGAAGACGGCCCGCAGGGCACGACTTGGAAGCGGGGGTGATGCGCTGAGGATCCCCTCTCCCGTCCCGGGAGAGGGAAGGGGCCCATGCGGAGCATGGGAAGGGTGAGGGGTAAGGCGAGGATCAGAAATCCATGTTCGGAATGCCCCTCACCCTCCCCGCTTCGCGGGTCCCCTCCCTCTCCCGGGGCGGGAGAGGGCGTTACACCTCACCCATTGTCTCTTCCTGCGCAACAAGCCTTCATCAACTCCGCTGATTATCCCGCACCTCGATCCGGCCTAATCTCCTCTTCAGACAAAACGCGGCCCTGACCGGCCACCCTGATCGAGGAGACCCTGACCATGATCGACAATCGCACCGCCCCCTATGCCGCCTTCCTGCTGCGCGTCGGCCTCGGCCTGCTGTTCCTGGCCCACGGCTTGGTGCTGAAGGTGCTGACCTTCACCATTCCCGGCACCGTCGGCTACTTTGAAAGCATCGGCTATCCCGGTTTCTTCGCCTATCTGGTGATCCTGGGCGAGATCGGCGGCGGGCTGCTGCTGATCGCCGGTGTCTACACCCGCTGGATCGCGCTGGCCCTGCTGCCGATCATGATCGGCGCCACGCTGCAGCATGTCGGCAATGGCTGGGTCTTCAACGCCCAGGGCGGCGGTTGGGAGTTCCCGGCCTTCTGGACGGTCCTGCTGGTGGTGCAGTCGCTGCTGGGTGAGGGCGCCTTCGCGCTGAAGGTTCCGGCGCTGACCGCCTCACCGGCCCGTCGCGAGCTGGCCTGATCCGCAATAGAAACCAGCATTCGGTTGCGACGCGGAGCGGGGAGGGGGCAATTTGCCTCTTCCCCGTTCCGCGTCGCCGTCCCATTTGGTAGACAGGACGGAGACCAACCGGAGAGCCTGATGACCGTTTCGCCGAACGACCAGCACAAGACGGATTCGTCCGGGGTCCTGAATCTGCTGGACGACCTGATCGCCAAGGCGCGCGCCGCCGGTGCGGATGCCGCCGATGCCGTGCTGTTCGACAGCGCGTCCGTCTCCCTTTCCCATCGGCTGGGCCAGACCGAAAAGCTGGAGCGCTCCGAATCCGGCGATCTCGGCCTGCGGGTGTTCGTCGGCAAGCGGCAGGCCATCGTCTCCTCCACCGACCGCAGCGGCAAGGCGCTGGACGAGTTGGTCGAGCGCGCCATCGCCATGGCCCGCGTGGTGCCGGAGGACGGCTTTGCCGGAATCGCCGATCCGGAGCAGTTGGCCCGCAGCTGGCCCGACCTCGACATCTGCGACAGCGAGGAACCGTCTGCGGAAACGCTGATCGAGCGCGCCCGCATCGCCGAAGAGGCGGCGCTGGCGGTTCAGGGCGTCACCAATTCCGAAGGGGGCGACGCCGGCTGGAGCCGTTCGACCATCGCGATCGCCGCGTCCAATGGCTTTGCCGGCAGCTATGGCGTGTCGCGCCAGTCGCTGTCGGCCTCCGTCCTGGCCGGGACCGGGACGGGAATGGAGCGCGACTACGACTATGACAGCAAGGTCTATGGCGCCGACCTGCGCGATCCGGCCGAGATCGGCCGCGAGGCCGGCGAGCGTGCCGTCCGCCGCCTGAACCCGCGCCGGGTCAAGAGCTGCAAGGTGCCGGTGTTCTTCGACCCGCGGGTGTCGCGCGGCCTGCTCGGTCATCTGACCGGCGCCATCAGCGGTCCCAGCATCGCCCGTGGCACCAGCTTCCTGAAGGACAAGATGGGGCAGCGCATCTTCGCGCCCTCCATCACCATCGTCGATGACCCGCATGTGAAGCGCGGCCTGCGTTCCCGCCCCTTCGATGCCGAGGGCGTCGAAGTGTCGCGCCGCACGATCATCGAGGACGGCGTGCTGACGACATGGCTGCTCGACCTGCGGTCGGCGCGGCAACTCGGCCTGCAGACCACCGGCCACGCCGCCCGCGGCACCTCCGGCCCTCCGGGCCCGGCGCCGGCCAACGTCTACATGGCCGCCGGCAAGCGCAGCCGTGCCGACATGCTGGCGGAGATCAAGGACGGCTTCTACGTCACCGATCTGATGGGCATGGGCGTCAACGGCGTCACCGGCGACTACAGCCGTGGCGCCGGCGGCTTCTGGATCGAGAACGGCCAGATCACCTATCCCGTCAACGAGATCACCATCGCCGGCAACCTCAAGGACATGTTCCTGAACATGGAAGCCGCGGACGATCTGGAACTGCGCTTCGGCATGGATGCGCCGACCGTGCGCATCGACGGCATGACCATCGCCGGTATGTAGGCGTAGCTTAGGGCGGAGGCACTTCCGCCCGTCTCTTCATCATTTGGCATCGTTCTTGCGCAGACAGCGGGCAACCCAAAGCGGGTTCGCCCGCTTTTTTGTGCTGCATTTCCGCCACTCTGCCTGTCCAAACGTCAGCTAGGCCCTTGCGCATATTTGCCTGATCTGTTAGCAATCTGCCGCTTTTTTGGGCAAAATGCTGAAGGCTTGTGCAAATGGATGCGGCAAAGACGGGTGGCGACGTCCTTTTCGTGCTGATGGGCGCTGTGATGGTGCTGGCGATGCATTGCGGCTTCGCCCTGCTGGAGGTCGGGACGGTCCGGCGCAAGAATCAGGTCAACGCACTGGTGAAGATCCTGTCGGACTTCGCCATGTCGACCATCGCCTATTTCTTCATCGGCTATGCGGTCGCCTACGGCCTCGATTTCTTCGCCGACGCCCACACGCTGGTCGGCAAGGGTGCCGGCGGCTTCGCGGCTTACGGCTATGATCTGGTGAAGTTCTTCTTCCTGGCGACCTTCGCCGCCGCGGTGCCGGCCATCGTGTCGGGCGGCATCGCCGAGCGCGCCAAATTTTGGCCGCAAGCCGGCGCCACGCTGGCGCTGATCGCGCTGTTCTACCCGCTGCTGGAAGGCACCGTGTGGGGCACCCGCTTCGGGCTGCAAGGCTGGATGGCGGCGACCTTCGGCCAGCCCTTTCATGACTTCGCGGGATCGGTGGTGGTGCACGCCTTCGGCGGCTGGGTGGCGCTGGGGGCCGTGCTGAACCTGGGCAACCGCCGCGGCCGCTACCGTCCCAACGGCTCGCTGAT
This sequence comes from Azospirillum oryzae, assembly GCF_900177515.1. Lineage (GTDB taxonomy): Bacteria > Pseudomonadota > Alphaproteobacteria > Azospirillales > Azospirillaceae > Azospirillum > Azospirillum oryzae_A. Next base: position 2,284,082 of record NZ_FXAK01000007.1, on the reverse strand, counting down.
CGCCATTCCACCGTCGAACATCCCCTTCCTGGCCTTGGGAGCCTGGGTGCTGTGCGTGGGCTGGTTCGGCTTCAATGTGATGAGCGCGCAGGTTCTGGACGGCGTGACCGGGCTGGTCGCGCTGAATTCGCTGATGGCGATGGTCGGCGGCATCGTCACTTCGCTGGTCATCAGCCGCACCGACCCCGGTTTCGTCCACAACGGCGCGCTGGCCGGTCTGGTGGCGGTCTGCGCCGGCTCCGACGTCATGCACCCGCTGGGCGCGCTGCTCACCGGCGGCATCGCCGGCCTGCTGTTCGTCTGGGCCTTCAACAAGTGCCAGATCGACTGGAAGATCGACGACGTGCTGGGCGTCTGGCCGCTGCACGGGTTGTGCGGCCTGACCGGCGGCCTGCTGGCCGGCGTGTTCGGGCAGGAGGCGCTGGGCGGCTTGGGCGGGGTGTCGATCCTCAGCCAGATCGTCGGCACGTTGGGCGGCGCCGGCTTCGGATTCGCCGCCGGTCTGGCGGTCTACGGCCTGCTGCGCGTCACCGTCGGCATCCGCCTCGACCCCGAACAGGAGTATAAGGGCGCCGACCTGTCGTTGCACCACATCACCGCGTACCCGGAAGAGGACGCGCCGGGGATGTGAGGCGCAGATATGGAGCGCCGGGAGCCGGCGCTCCGATCCCAGCGCGGCGTCTCGGTCAAGCGGGCTACGAGTGCTTGAGGACGAAGCCGGTGGTGATGGAATCCAGCAGCAGCGCCATGTGATGGGGGCTGATGTTGCGGAAGCGCAGATTGTAGATCAGAGACGTGTAGTTGAAGGAATCGGAGATTTTCCAATAAGCCGCCAAGTAAGACTGCAAACGTGATGCGCGTGGCCCACCATCGACGTCTTTCATGATCGCGGCGGCGAACCGATGGTCGGCGCACCGAAGCAGAAGTTCGTGCATAAGCCAGACGGATACCTGCTCGTTGATGTCGCAGATCTCGACATCCTCATGGATCTTTGCAGCGTACCGGATCGGCTTCAGGCGACGGACCCAGAAAGCGAGTCCGGCGATCCGCTTGTTGACGGAAATCTCATTGCCTTGGTGATATTCGAGCTTTCCCAAGTCTTTCTGATAATGGGAAGCCACCTGAACCAGGCAATCGTCTGAAAGCTCAATCTGAACCTTGTTACGTTTGCAGAGGGCAAACAGAAAATTGCGAAGCCTGAAGGCTTGCAGGGCGACGCGGTCGCTGTTCATACGATAGATCCGGCACCCGGAGAGGGATTTTTGAGGTTGGACGGCGAAGAAGCCGCCGTTAGCGCTTCGTCTGATAAAGACCGGCCGTGAAAGAAGGATCGGGGAATGTGTCGGGTGCCGTCATGAGGTCGTCAGTAACGGACAACAGCTCATCACAGAACTCTTCATCCGATGGGCCGCCGTTCGCAGGCTCCTGAATCGGGGTGCGGTCAACAAGCTTACGGAAGCGTTCAATCGTTTCTGGCGTCTCTTCCAGAAACCCGGTTATGAACTGCCTGGACACGCACACACTCCTGCAAAAGGCAACAACTGGCTGGAGGCGGGCCATATCATGACGGTCCCACTGCCGCAACAGCTATTATTTTTGCAATCCTTAGAACAGTTTAGCAGCCTTCATTAAAGTCAGGGTCGCACAAATCGCTACCGCGGTATGCATAGAACGCGACTCAGCTCAGCCAAATGGCTGTGTTTCATCCCCTCCGACTCTTGCTTTGCCGGGGCGGCGGCTTTAGTGTCCGGCGCGAACTCCTCCCCCTCACGACGCCGGATTTTGACCGCCCCATGAAGGCCGCCATCGTCGTTTTCCCCGGCTCCAACCGCGAACGCGACGCCGTCGCCGCGCTGGAGGCCGTCAGCGGGACCAAGCCGCATCTGGTCTGGCACCGCGACACCGAACTGCCCAAGGTCGACCTGATCGTCGTGCCCGGCGGCTTCTCCTATGGCGATTACCTGCGCTCCGGCGCCATGGCGGCGCATTCGCCGATCATGCGCGAGGTGAAGGCGCGGGCCGATCAGGGCGTGCGGGTGCTCGGCATCTGCAACGGCTTTCAGATCATCACCGAGGCCGGTCTGCTGCCCGGCGCGCTGATGCGCAACGGCGGGCTGAAGTTCATTTGCCGCGTCCAGCATCTGCGGGTGGAGAACACCGACAGCCCCTTCACGGCGAAATACGCCAAGGGTCAGGTCGTCCGTTACCCGATCGCCCATGGCGACGGCAACTATTGGACCGACGCCGAAATGGTGAAGCGTCTGGACGGCGAGGGCCAGGTGGCCTTCCGCTACATCGCCGACGAGACCCGCGCCGATCCGCGCGGCAATCCCAACGGTTCGGTCACGGACATCGCCGGCATCTTCAACGCCAAGCGCACCGTGCTGGGCCTGATGCCGCACCCCGAGGACGCCGTGGAGGCCCTGCACGGCAACACCGACGGCAAGCCCATGTTCGAAGGTCTGGTGGAGGCCCTGTCGTGAGCGCTGAAGCTACCAAGGCGCAGGAGCGTCCGGTCACCGTCGAACTCGCCAAGGAGTTCGGCCTGTCCGCCGAGGAATACCAGAACGCCCTGGACATCCTGGGCCGCACCCCGACCTTCACCGAACTGGGCATCATCTCGGTCATGTGGTCGGAGCATTGCTCCTACAAGTCGTCCAAGGTGTGGCTGAAGACGCTGCCGACCACCGGCCCGCAGGTGATCTGCGGCCCCGGCGAGAATGCCGGCGTGGTCGACATCGGCGACGGCGACGCCGTCATCTTCAAGATGGAGAGCCACAACCACCCGTCCTACATCGAGCCCTTCCAGGGCGCGGCGACGGGCGTCGGCGGCATCCTGCGCGACGTGTTCACCATGGGCGCCCGCCCCATCGCCAACATGAACGCGCTGCGTTTCGGCTCGCCCGACCATTCCAAGACCCGCCATCTGGTGTCGGGCGTGGTCGCCGGCATCGCCCATTACGGCAACTGCGTCGGCGTGCCGACCGTGGGGGGCGAGACCAACTTCCACCCGGCCTTCAACGGCAACATCCTGGTCAACGCCATGACCGTGGGTGTCGCCAAGACCGACAAGATCTTCTATTCGGCCGCCGCCGGAATCGGCAACCCGGTCGTCTATGTCGGGTCCAAGACCGGCCGCGACGGCATCCACGGCGCCACCATGGCGTCGGCGGAGTTCACCGAGGATTCGGAGGAGAAGCGCCCGACCGTGCAGGTCGGCGACCCCTTCACCGAGAAGCTGCTGATCGAAGCCTGCCTGGAGTTGATGGAGACCGACGCCATCGTCGCCATCCAGGACATGGGCGCGGCCGGCCTGACTTCCAGCTCGGTCGAGATGGCGGGCAAGGGCGGCCTGGGCATCGAGCTGACGCTCGACACCCTGCCGATGCGCGAACAGGCGATGACGCCCTATGAGATCATGCTCTCCGAAAGCCAGGAGCGCATGCTGATCATCCTGAAGCCCGGCCGCGAGGAGGTGGCGAAGGCCATCTTCGACAAGTGGGAACTGGACTTCGCCGTCATCGGCCACCTGACCGACACCGGCAACCTCGTCATCAAGATGTATGGCGAGACCTGGTGCGACATGCCGATCGCCCCGGTGTCCAACGCCGCGCCGGAATACAACCGTCCGTGGGAGCCGACGCCGAAGGCGTCGGACGTCGACGACAGCGCGCTGGCCGGTTATTCCGGCGATTTGGGCGATACGCTGACCAAGCTGTTCGGCTGCCCCGACCTGGCTTCCAAGCGCTGGATCTGGGAGCAGTATGACAGCCTCGTCGGCGGCGACACCCGCTTCATGTCGGGGCAGGCCGATGCCGCGGTCGTCCGCGTGCCGGGCCAGACCAAGGCGGTCGCCATCACCACCGACTGCACCCCGCGCTACTGCCTGGCCGATCCGGTCGAGGGCGGCCGCCAAGCGGTGGCCGAGGCGTGGCGCAACCTGTCGGCGGTGGGCGCCCTGCCGCTCGCCATCACCGACAACATGAACTTCGGCAACCCCGAGAAGCCGCGGATCATGGGTCAGTTCGTCGGCGCCGTTCAGGGCATCGGCGAGGCCTGCAAGGCGCTGGACTTCCCGGTCGTGTCGGGCAACGTCTCGCTCTACAACGAGACCAACGGCGAGGCGATCCTGCCCACCCCGGCCATCGGCGGCGTCGGCATCATGCCGGACGCGATGATCGCGGTCGGCATCGCCTTCAAGAACGAGGGCGACGTGATCCTCGCCGTGGGCGAGACGAAAGGCCATATCGGCCAGTCGATCTTCCTGCGCGAGATCCTCGGCCGCGAAGAGGGGGCTCCCCCGCCGGTCGATCTGGCGGTGGAGCGCCGCAACGGCGACTTCGTCCGTGGCCTGATCCGCGAAGGTCTGGTGGTGTCGAGTCATGACGTGGCCGATGGCGGCCTGATCGTCACCATCGCCGAGATGGCGCTGGCCGGCGGCGTCGGCGCCTATCTGACCGCCTTCGACGGCGCCGGTCCGCGCGTGCTGTTCGGCGAGGACCAGGGCCGCTACGTCCTGGCCGTCCGTCCGGACGTCGCCGCGACGGTGCAGGAGAAGGCCAAGGCCGCCGGCGTGCCGGTCAGCGTGCTGGGCGAGACCCGCGGCACCGCGCTGTCGGGCCGTGGCGGCGACATCGTCTCGCTGAAGCGCCTGCGCGATGCCAACGAAGGCTGGCTGCCCACCTACATGGCTGCCGAGCTGTAAGACGGTCGAAAGGCAGGACGATTGGCGGGGTCGCTTCCTGTGAAGCGGCCCCGTCCGTTTTTCGGCGATCATTCCTTGCCGAACGTCCACCATCGTGTACATACCGAAGGATCGCGCTAAACTCGCCGTCCAAAGGGGTTGGAACGGTGCATCGTTGCGCCTGGAGGCGGGGGTATGGGGTTTTCAGTCACCTTCTGGGGGGTGCGCGGCACGATTCCCTGCCCGATGGCCTCGCATCTGGGTTTCGGCGGCAATACGTCCTGCGTCGAAGTGCAGGCGGGAAAGCAGCGGATCATCATCGATGCCGGCACCGGACTGCGGATGCTGGGCCGCAAGCTGCTGGCCGAGGGGGTGACCAGCGCGACGCTGCTGCTGAGTCATACCCATCTGGACCATATCAGCGGTTTTCCCTTCTTCGCGCCGGCCTACACCAAGGGGTTCGACCTGCGGGTGATCTCCGGCCATCTGACCGGCAGTCCCGACATCGAATCGGTGATGGCGCGCCAGATGGAACGGCCGCTGTTCCCGGTGCCGCTGCGCACCATGGGCGGCAATCTGAGCTTCCTGGAGGTGCCGCCCGGCCACAGCTTCAAGCTGGAGGGTGGGGTGCGCATCCACACCGCGGCGCTGAACCACCCCGACGGCGCCACCGGCTACCGGATCGAGTATCAGGGCCGGTCGGTGGCCTATGTCACCGACACCGAACATGTGCCGGACCAGCCCGACCGCAACATCCTGAACCTAGTCGATGGCGTCGATCTGCTGCTCTACGACTCGACCTACACGGACGAGGAGTGGGCGCAGCGGGTCGGCTGGGGCCATTCCACCTGGATGGAGGCGGTGCGGATCGCCCGCGCGGCCCATGTGAAGACGCTGGGCCTGTTCCACCATGATCCCGACCACGACGATGCCGCCATGGAACGGATCGAAGCGGCGGCCAAGGCGGAGTTCCCGAACTGCTTCGCCGCGCGCGAGGGAACCACCATCTCCCTCGACTGACCTTCCCTGCGCATCGGGCATTATGACCGCCACCATCCTGATTCTGTTCACCGCCACCTATCTGGGCATGGCGCTGGGGCGCTTTCCCGGTCTCAGCATCGACCGCACCGGTATCGCGCTGGTCGCGGCGATCCTGCTGCTGGCGACCGGGGCGCTCGACACCACGCAGCTGGTGGCGGCGGTCGATTTTCCGACGATCTTCATCCTGCTCGGGCTGATGATCCTGTCGGCGCAATATGCCGGCAGCCGATTCTACGACTGGTGCGCGCTCCGGGTCGCACGGGCGGCGCGCTCGCCGGCGCGATTGCTGGCGGTGATCGTGCTGGTCGCCGGCGGCCTGTCGGCGGTGCTGGCGAACGACGTGGTCGTCTTCGCGATGACGCCGATGCTGTGCCTGGGCCTGCAGGCGCGCAAGCTGGACCCACGGCCCTACCTGATCGCGCTGGCGGGGGCGGCCAATGCCGGATCGGCGGCCACGCTGATCGGCAACCCGCAGAACATTCTGATCGGGCAGATCGGACACCTCGATTTCTGGCGTTTCCTGGCGGTCTGCGGCGGCCCGGCATTGGCGGCCATGGCCATCGTCTACGGCACCGTCTGGATAGTCTGGCGCGGGCGCTTCGGCATGCCGCAGGAGGGCGGGGCGCCGGTGGCGTCGGTGGCGCTCGACCGCTGGCAACTTGGCAAGGCGGTGGCGGCGACGCTGGTGCTGCTGGTGCTGTTCACCCGCGACATCCCGCAGGAACATGCGGTACTGCTGGTTGCCGGCGTGATGATGATCAGCCGGCGCATGGCAAGCCGCGACATGCTGGGGATGGTCGACTGGCATCTGCTGGTGCTGTTCGCCGCACTCTTCGCCATCAACCACGCGCTGGGTCTGACCGGAATCCCGGCGGCGCTGGTCGGCGACCTGCAGGCGGCGGGATGGCTGCCCGACCGGCTGGCGGTGATGCTGCCGCTGGCGCTGGCGGGCAGCAACAGCATCGGAAACGTCCCGGCGGTGATCCTGCTGCTGGCTGCCTGGCCGTCGCCGCCGGAGGGGGCGCTTTACGGTCTGGCGCTGCTGTCGACCCTGGCCGGCAACCTGCTGCTGCCGGGCAGCCTCGCCAACATCATCGTGGCGGAGCGGGCGGCGGCGGCCGGTGTCCGGCTGGGATTCATTGAGCATGCCCGCTGCGGCGTGCCGATGGCGCTGCTGTCGATGGCGCTGGCGGCGGTCTGGCTGTGGGCCGGCGGATGGATGGGGCTGTGACGCGTCGTCTGTGACCTGTGATCAGTGCGTGACTTTCGGATCTGCAAGCCCCTTCTGCCGGGTGCGACAAATAGGGTACTCTGTTCGCGCAACGCCGTATGTGCGTCGGGGTGGGGGGGAGCGCTGTGGGTCTGGTCGGCCAATTCCTTGAATTTATCGAAAGTGCGCCGAACCAGTCGCTGCGATCGCTCAGCGATCGGGTGCTGCGCAAATGCCGCGACCTGACGGGAGCGGAGGCCGGCACGGTCTTCATGCTGCGCGGGCAGGGACGGCATCGGCATCTGGAAGCGGTCAGCGCCCAGAACGACGTGATCCGTGCCAAACCGACGCTGTTTTCCGTGCCGGTGAGCCAAACCTCCATCGTCGGCTATGTCGCGGCGACCGGCGAGACGCTGCTGCTGGAGGATGCCTACGCCATCCCGGCGGATCGGCCTTACAACTTCAACCCCGCCTTCGACCAGCGCACCGGCTTCCGCACACGGTCCATCATGGCCTTCGCGCTTAAAGGATTCCGCGACCGGCCGATCGGGGTGGTGCAGTTGATCAACCGCCGGCCGGTGGAGGGTCCGCCCGCCTTTCTGCCGGAACACGAGCAGATGATCGCACCGGTCAACCACATCGTCGGCCGGGCGCTGGAGCGGGCGGCGACGCTGGAGCGGCTGACCGAGCGCAATCGTGCCCTGACCCGGGAGCGCCGACGCGTCGCCGAACTTCAGGCGGAGACGGAGCGCGCCTTCATGGTGTCGGTCAATCTGCTGGCCCGCGCCGCCGAGGTGCATGACGAGGACACCGGCAACCACATCCTGCGCGTCAACGAATACTCCCACGCGCTGGCGACCTGGGCCGGCTGCAGCCGCGCCTTCTGCCACGAGATCCGCTTTTCCGCCGCTCTGCACGATGTCGGCAAGATGAGCGTCGATCAGGCGGTGCTGCACAAGAAGGGCAGGCTCGACGACCGCGAACTGGCGGAGATGCGGCGCCATCCGGTCTATGGCCACGACATCCTGGTGGCGTCGGATCGGTTGAAGATGGCCGCCGAGATCGCGCTGTACCACCACGAGCAATGGGCCGGAACCGGCTATCCCCATGGCCTGAAAGGGGAGGAGATCCCGCTGGCCGCCCGCATCGTCGCCATCGCCGACTGCTACGACGCGCTGCGCAGCGCCCGTCCCTACAAGCCGTCATTCAGCCACCAGAAGGCGGTCGACATCCTGCTGAACGGTGACGACCGCCTGGACCCCAGGGTCCATTTCGACCCGCGCCTGCTGTCGCTGTTCGCCGGCCGCCATGCGGAGTTCGATGCGATCTGGGAGCGGTTGAAGGATCAGGAGACCGTCACCGCCTGAGAGGCCGGCGGATCACTCCGCCGGATTGGTCGCTGCGAGCGCGCGGCGGCGGACCCAGCGGAAGCTCTTGATCGCCAGCCACAGGCCGCCGATGGCAAGCCCGGACAGCAGCAGGATCTTCGGCCCGTCCTCGCCGATGGCGGCGGCGGCTTCACCGAACAGGTAACCGGCACCGGCAAAGCTCCAGGCCCAGATGCCGGCGGCGATGAAGTTCCAGAACAGGAAGCGCGACCACGGCATGCCGGAGGTGCCGATGGCGACGGACGCGATGTTGCGCACGCCATAGAGGAAGCGGAAGACCAGAATGAAGGCGACGCCGTACCTCTCCAGCCAGTTCAGGACCCTGCAGGCATGGGCATCGGCGGACGGAAAGCGTGCCAGTGCCTTTTTGCCCCAGCGGCGACCCAGCCAGAACCACACCTGATCGCCCAGGAAGCTGCCGATCCATACCGAACCGACCAGCCAGTAGAGATTGACGATGCCAAGTTTGGCGCCCATCCCACCGAAGATTACAAATGTTTCACCTTCAAAAAAGGCCCAGATAAAGGCCATCGGGTAAAAGGCGTTCCCCCATTCCTGCAACCAAGTGATCCAGTCCAAAGCCCCCTCCGGGAGACGTCGCTTGTGGGTTCGGCGGGCCCGGTGGCGCTTTGTAACCGCTATATTGTGCGATGCGGCATGTAGAGCGTGGGCTGGGACAGATCATGACATAAAGTCGCGCCGTTTGTCTCGGAAACTTTATTGACTAAGGGGCTGCCCCAACAGCGGAGCGTGCCTCAGAAATCATCGCCGGACAATTCGCCGACCGCCTGCCGGGCGGCGCGCAGAAGGGCAGGGTTGGGCTCCATCGGGACTTCCCCATCCTCGCCGTCGGCATCGCTGCGGTCGGGGGCGGCGCGGCGTTTCAGTTCGCGCGCCGCCTCGATCAGCAGATGGGCCAGCCGCTGGTCGGGCAGCGCCTGCACCAGCGCCCGAAGCTCGGGGTTGGACAGTGCGGCCGGATCGAAGGCCGGCGGCGGCGGCGGAGGAGCGGGCGGGGCGAGCGGCAGGGTCGCGATATTGGACGCTATGGCCGCCGTCATCGCCGCAACCCTGGGCAAGGGGGCGGCCTCCCGCACCACATCGACCGCGACCTGGGCGGCCATCGTCGAGGATGTGGCGCCCGATGCGGCAGCCCGGGCCCGGCGCGGCTTGCGCGCCGGTTCGGTCTCCGGCAGATCGTCGAACAGAAGCCGTTGGACGCTCATCGCTGCGGTTGCCCCCTGCGCTCCGCCAATATCGCCGGCGCTTCGTGCGCAGGCCATTCCCTGTTCACCCGCGGTTTGCGGTGTGTTCTCTTTTCATTCTAGGAAGAGCGTCGGGTTTGTCGAGCGGATTCTGCCGGCTATATCCGACGGCCATTCCTGGGAGCATTCGGGAGAGCCAGCGCCTCCAGGAAGCGTTCGGGCCGCAGCACCCGCGTTTCGGCGGCGCGGCGCACCGACAGAAGCTGGCGGTCGACCGTTACCAGCCAGGGCACCGATCCGCCCACCGCCGCCGCCAGGAACATGTCGTCCTCCGGATCGCGGCACAGGCGCCCGACCGCGGCGGGGGCGACCAGCGTCATCTCCCCGCTGATGCGATCCAGGAAGGCGCGGCGATCCGCCGCGGGGGTGTAGCGGTCGAAGGTCGGGCGCATCAGCACCTCCTCCAGTTCCGCCAGCGTTTCGGTGCTGCCGACGAGGCCCCGGTCGGCGCGCACCCGTTCAACGCAGCGGCGGATCGCGTCGTGCCGGCGTGCCGCGGCATCGCCAAGCAGCGCATAGGCGACCAGGATGTTGGTGTCGAGCACGGCCCGGATCGGCGTCGGCGCCGAAGGGCGAACCGCGTCGGGGTCGGTGTTGTCGCGGCTGAGCATTGATATATTGCTGGACCATCGCGGTTGAAGTTGTCGGGGCCAGTGCGAAGCGTCTGTTGTGGGCAGGGGCGCTTTGCGGTAAGAAGCCCGCAAGGTGTGAACGGAACCTTTAGGACGGAAGTATCGGCATGACCAGCATCCTCGTCGTCGACGACAGCCGACTTGCGCGCAACATGGTCTCCAGCGTCATCGCCTCTCTGCGGCCTGACTGGACCATCGTCACCGCGGCCAGCGGCGAAGAGGGGCTGGAGATCGTCGGAGAGGTGCCGCCGGTCGCCGCCATCGTCGATTACAACATGCCGGGCATGGACGGGCTGCAGCTGGCCGAGCGACTGAAGGAGCGTTTCATCGGCCTGCCCATCGGCCTGCTGACCGCCAACGTCCAGGACGCGCTGAAGCGCAAGGCCGAGGCGCTGGGCGTCCGCTTCATCGCCAAGCCGATCACCTCGGACAAGATCCGCGAGTTTCTCGCCGCGGCCGGGCAGTGACGCCGATGGCCGACTCCACATCATCCGGCCCGGCATCGGACGACCCGCTCCGCCTCGACGCCGACGAGGCCGACGCCATCGCCGAGCTGTTCAACATCGGCATGGGCGAACCGGCCGCCGCGCTCAGCTCCATGCTGGGCGAGGAGGTGCATCTGTCGGTGCCGTCCTTCGCGGTGTCGACCCGCGCCCGCATCACCAGCGAGGTGGGCGGCGAGCTGGAGGGCGACCAGCCGGTCTGCGCCGTGCGCGGCGCCTTCACCGGCCCGTTCACCGGCGAAGCGATGCTGATCTTCCCGGAACGCGGCACGCTGGCCCTGGTCGGCCGCCTCGTCCCCGTCGATCCTGCCGCCAAGGCGCCGGGCGAGATGGAGCAGGATGCGCTGACCGAGATCGGCAACATCATCCTGAACGGCTGCCTCGCCAGCCTGTCCAACCTGATCGGCGGCGAGCTGTCGGGGGCCGTTCCCGGCTATGGCACCGGCGCGCCGTCGGCGGTCATCGGATCCGCCACCGATCCGGTGCTGTTCGTGCGCATCGACATGGCGCTGGCCGCCGGCGATGCCAGCGGTCACGCGCTGTTCCTGCTGGACATCGCGTCGCTGGACGCCTTCCGCGAGGCGATCCGGCGGGCTTTGGCAGGGTTGTGAGAGAGGAGTTGAAGGGGGGGTGAGGTTTTTGCCCCCTCCCTAACCCTCCCCCGCGTACCGCGGGAGAGGGGACTGCCGCTGTACTCTTGCAAAGCTCCAACCCCCTCCACCGCCAAAGGCGGGGGAGGGATGGGGAGGGGGCAAAAGCGGGGGCGCCCACCCCCAAGCCTCACCCCTCGATCTTCGAGAAGTCGGCCACCGCGTTCAGCGTGGTGCGGATCTGAGTCAGCAGGCGCAGGCGGTTGGCGCGCAGGTCCTTGTCCTCCGCGTTCACCGTGACCTTGTCGAAGAAGGCATCCACCGGGCCGCGCAGTTTCGCCAGCGCCGCCATGGTGCCGGTGAAGTCCTCCGCGTCCAGAAGCGGCTTGGCGGTGGCCGAGGCCTCGTTCAGCGCGGCGAACAGCGCCTTTTCCTCGTCCTGGGCCAGACGGTCGGCGTCGACCGGCTGGTCGAAGCTGGCGCCGTCCTTCTTCTCCTCGATGCGGACGATGTTGGAGGCGCGCTTGTAGGCCGCTGCCAGGTTGGCGCCCTCCTCGGAGCCGACGAAGGCCTGCAGAGCCTTCACCCGCGCCAGCAGCCGCACCAGATCGTCCTCGCCGCCAAGAGCGAAGACCGCATCGACCAGATCGTGACGCACGCCCTTCTCGCGCAGCACCACCTTCAGGCGGTCGGCGAAGAAGGACATCAGGTCGCCGCCGACGCTGCCGGCCGGGGCGAAGCCGCTGACCGTGTAGGCGCCATGGGCCGCAGCGAAAATCTCCGACAGCTTCACGCGCAGCCCGTTCTCCAGCACCAGCCGGATCACGCCCAGCGCGGCGCGGCGCAGCGCATAGGGGTCCTTCGAGCCCGTCGGCTTCTCGTCGATGGCGAAGAAGCCGACCAGCGTGTCGATCTTGTCGGCCAGCGCCACCGAAACCGAAACCGGCGCGGTCGGGCAGCTGTCGGATGGACCCAGCGGCTTGTAATGGTCGGCAATCGCGTTGGCGACGTCGGCGCTCTCGCCCTGGCCCAGCGCGTAGTAACGGCCCATGATCCCCTGCACCTCGGGGAACTCGCCGACCACTTCGGTCACCAGATCGGCCTTGCAGAGCAGGGCGGCGCGGCTGGCGGCGTCGCTGTCGGCACCGATGGCGCGGGCGATCTCGGCGGCCAGCAGCTGCACGCGGGTGACCTTCTCGGCCACCGTGCCCAGCTTGGCGTGGAAGGTGATCTTCTCCAGCGCCGGGACGCGGGCTTCCAGCTTGGTCTTGCGGTCCTGGTCCCAGAAGAACTTGGCGTCGGACAGGCGGGCGCGCAGAACGCGCTCGTTGCCGGCAACCACGGCCTTGCCGCCGTCCAGCGTCTCGGTGTTCGCCACGACGATGAAGCGCGGGGCCATCCGGCCTTCGGCGTCCAGCACGGCGAAATACTTCTGATGGGTGCGCATGGAGGTGATGAGGACCTCCGACGGCACGTCCATGAAGCTCTCGTCGATGCCGCCCATCAGCACGACCGGCCATTCGACGAGGCCGGCGACCTCCTCCAGCAGCGCGTCGTCGGGCGACAGGGTCAGGCCCTGCGCGGCGGCCAACGCCTCGGCATCGGCCTTGATCTTGGCCTTGCGCTCCTCGCGGTCGAGCACGACCTTGGCGGCCAGCAGCTTCTCCTTGTAGTCGGCGAAGCTCTCCACCGTGAAGGCGTCGGGCGCCAGGAAACGGTGGCCGCGGGTGACGTTGCCGAAGGCGACGCGGCCCTGGGTGCCGCCGATGTCATAGCCGCCGTCGAGCACACGCCCGCCGAACAGCGCGATGATCGAGTGCAGCGGGCGGACCCAGCGCACGGTGCCGGTGCCCCAGCGCATCGATTTCGGCCAGGGCAGTTCGGCCATGGCGGCGGGGATGATCTCCGCCAGCACCGCTGCGGTCTCGCGGCCCTTCTTCTCGGTCACCGCGAAATAGAACACGCCTTTGCCGGTGTCACGCTGCTCGCACTGGTCGAGGCTGTCGAGGCCGGCCGACTTCAGGAAGCCGGCGACCGCCTGCTCCGGCGAGCCGACGCGCGGACCCTTCTTCTCCTCGCGCACGTCGGCGGTGCGCTCCGGCAGCCCGTCGACCACCAGGGCCAGACGGCGCGGGGTGGAATGCGCTTCGGCCTTGGCGAAGGTCAGGCCGTTCGCCGCCAGCTTGTCGGTGACGAGGCGCTTCAGGTCGTCGGCGGCCCGCGCCTGCATGCGGGCGGGGATTTCTTCGGAGAAGAATTCGATCAGGAGTTCGGTCATTGGATTACTTCGCCCCCGTCCAGACTTCACAGCAGGCCTTGGCCAGCGTGCGCACGCGGCCGATATAGGCGGCGCGCTCGACAACGCTGATCACGCCGCGGGCGTCCAGCAGGTTGAACAGATGCGACGCCTTGATGCACTGGTCATAGGCGGGCAGCGCAAGGTTCTGCGCGACCAGCGCCTGGCACTCGGCCTCGGCGTCCTTGAAATGCTGGAGCAGCATGTCGGTGTTGGCGAACTCGAAATTGTGCTTCGAATATTCGACCTCGGCGCGCTTGAACACGTCGCCGTACTTCACGCCCTGGCCGTTGAAGTCCAGGTCGTAGACATTCTCCACGCCCTGCACATACATGGCGAGGCGCTCCAGCCCATAGGTCAGCTCGACCGCGACGGGGTCGCATTCGATGCCGCCAACCTGCTGGAAATAGGTGTACTGCGTCACTTCCATGCCGTCGCACCACACTTCCCAGCCCAGGCCCCAGGCGCCCAGCGTCGGGCTTTCCCAGTCGTCCTCGACGAAGCGGATGTCGTGCAGCGCCGGGTCGATGCCGATGGCGCGCAGGCTGTCCAGGTAAAGCTCCTGCGCGTTGGCCGGCGAGGGCTTCATGATGACCTGGTACTGGTAGTAATGCTGCAGGCGGTTCGGGTTCTCGCCATAGCGGCCGTCCTTCGGCCGGCGCGACGGCTGCACATAGGCCGCCTTCCAGGCATCCGGACCCAGCGCGCGCAGCGTGGTCGCCGGGTGGAAGGTGCCGGCGCCGACCTCCATGTCGTAGGGCTGCAGGATGACGCAACCCTGCTCCGACCAGAACTGGTGGAGCTTGAGGATCAGGGCCTGGAACGACAGGCCGCGGCGGTCGGCGGAGTTTCCGCCGTCGGAAGTCCCGATCTGGGAGGCCATGGACGGTCCACAATAGAAATGTTGAAAACGCGCCGCACGATAGGCGGGTGGGACCGTCAAATCAAGCCGCAGCGCGGAGCGCGGTCAGAGCGCAGCGCGGCAGACCGCTCCCGCCGTCAGCGTCCGTAGGGGCAGGCCGGGCGGCCGCAGGACACGGCGGAGCGGGGAGCGACATAGGCGCCGCATTCCGGACATTTCTCCATATCCTCCGCCTCCATGGCGGGGGTGTGGGTACCGGAGTCGCGCGAAGAGGCGCCGGCGGCATCGCGCCGTCCATCCGGGCGGCGGGCGGCGGTGCGGGCGCGGCCGATCTCCTGAACGCGGTTGACCCAGCGCCAGCCGTACCAGACCGCGCCGATCACCAGCGCAAGGAGAATAATCTTGGACAAGGATATCATCGCCGGCAACCCGTCTGATCTCCCGGGCATTCAGCCCGCGGGTGACGGGAAGTCAAGAGAATAGGGTGGGGACGGAAAAGGCGGGACCGCCGCAAAGGGGAGGCGGCGGTCCCGTCCGGCCGCGTTACTTGGCGGCGACCGCCGGGCGCCAGCTGTAGACCGGAACGACGCCGTAGGTGCGGGTCATGTCGGCCTGCCGCACGCTGCGCACCAGCACTTCCGCACCGGTCGCGACGCGGATGTCGGTGCCGAGCAGGCCGCAATCCTCCGGCACGATGTTGACGCACTGGGTGGCGTCGACCCGGGTCAGCACGATGTCGAAGGGCAGGCCATTGCGGGCATAGACGCCGAGCAGCCCGGGGGCGGAGGTCGCCGTGCGCAGCGTCACCACCCCGGCCGGCAGCGCGCGGTCGCTGGGCGCGGTCGGACGCTGGTTGTGGCTTTCGTCCCACACGGGCTGGCCCGAGGAATCCAGCTTGGACTGGGCTGCGGCGCCGCCGCTGAAGCCGGTGAGGGCCAAGGTTGCGCCGCTCATCGCCGTCAGGGCCAGAACCGCCATCCGAAACCGCGACATCGTCGTACTCCGTTCTTGTGTCCGTTCTTCTTGTCCCCCACGGTCGCGGGACCGGGAGGCGCGCTACTATATGGGATGCCGGAGGCGCCGCCACCCTAGCCCAGAACGCCTAGGGTTTTCCGCTTAGATGAAGGGGTAGTACCGACAGTTCGCTCTGGACGGACGGCTGATGCCTGTGAATTATGATTCGTCCATGCGTTGTTTGTCACGGGGCTGCTATGTGTCTTCGGTTGTCGGTTATCCTCGATCTGCGCGCGACGCCAAGGATCCTCATAAGGCATATTCCCGGCCTGGGTTGGCCCTTTTCCCGGTGCTTTCCATTCGGCGATGGTGGCATCCATGGGTGAACCGGTGCTGGAAACCGCGCGCCTGATCCTTCGGCCCACGCGCGCGGAGGACTTCGACGCATGGGCTGCGATGATGACCGATCCCCAGGCGACCGTCTTCATAGGCGGCCTGCAGTCGCGGTCCGTGGCGTGGCGTGGATTCGTCGGCATGGCCGGTGCCTGGGCGATCCAGGGCTTCGGCATGTTTTCGGTGATCGAGAAGGCCAGCGGCCGGTGGGTGGGACGGGTCGGCCCATGGGTGCCGGAAGGCTGGCCGGTGACGGAGGTCGGCTGGGTTCTTCCGCGCGAATGCTGGGGGCGCGGCTATGCGATGGAAAGTGCCGTCGCGGCCATCGACTGGGTGTTCGACCATCTCGGCTGGACCGAGGTCGTCCATTCGATCCACCCGGACAATGCCGCCTCCCAGGCCGTGGCGCGCCGTCTCGGTTCCCGGATCCGCGGGTCGGGCCTTCTGCCTGAACCGATGGTCCCCGCCGAGGCCGATTTCTGGCGCCAGACGCGGGAGGAGTGGTTCGGCGACGGTCGCGCCCAGGCAGTCCGGTCGCTGCAGCGCCGGACCTGCTGATCGGAAAGCCTGTCGGTAGCAATATTCCCGAGCAACGCAACTTTTTAACTTGTTCGAGACTGAGTCTTCACAGTACCGTCGTCATGCCCGCTGGACCCGACCGGCATGAATGATGGAGGCGATGAACATGGCCGACTCGACGGCTCTCGATCTCTTGAAGTCCCTCGCTACCGACCATGGCTTTCGCAGCCAGCTGCAATCTCTCGACGCACGGGGGAAGCGCGATCTTCTCCAGCGTTGCGGCTTCGGAACGCTGACGGCGTCCGACATGCGCACGGCCGCAGCGAACGCCTTCGGCGCGCAAGCGGAGGCTGCCGTTTCCCACCTCGTTCCGAGCGCAGGCGTGGTGAACGCCGTTGCCGCCAGCGCGTCCGCGATCGAGACCGCTGACGGCCGGGCGCTGGCTCCGCTGCCTGTGGCGATGAGCGCGTCCGCGATCGAGACCGCTGATGGCCGTGCGCTGGC
This sequence comes from Azospirillum oryzae, assembly GCF_900177515.1. GTDB lineage: Bacteria > Pseudomonadota > Alphaproteobacteria > Azospirillales > Azospirillaceae > Azospirillum > Azospirillum oryzae_A. The sequence continues at coordinate 2,267,241 of NZ_FXAK01000007.1, read as the reverse complement.
GCCGACGCTTGTGGCGATGAGCGCGTCCGCAATCGAGACCGCTGATGGCTATGCGCTGGCTCCGCTGCCGGTGGCGATGAGCGCGTCTGCGATCGAGACCGCTGACGGCCGGGCGTTGGCTCCGACGCATGTCGCTGCCAGCGCGTCAGCGATTGAAACCGTCGATGCTCATGTGATGGCGTCGTTCAACGCGAACTTCAGCCATGCATCGGCCTCTGCTTATCAGAAGGCCGCCTGAATCCAGGGGCGGTAGTGGATGGGCTGGCTGAAGCAATGTCGAGTTGCTCCAGTCAGCCTGCCGCTTTCGTCTTTGCGTAGTGCGGCTGTTGTTCAACACAATCCGATTGATGCGTCGTGTTTTCTTCGCGGATTGGCGGAGTTTCCGTCACATGCCGCACCAGCCGCCCAATATTAAATTTGTGCGCGATTTGTCGGAAGCTGCAGGATTTTGGTAGAAATTTGCCCGATTGCCTATGCTATTGGTTTAGCCGTTGCTCAACGATAGTAACAATCATATTGGCAGTCCCGTTGCAGGAGGGGCCAAATGGCCAGCGAACAGGCTCTTGACCTTATAAAGCGTCTCGCCACCGATGGCGGATTTAGGGATCAGTTGAACACGTCGGATATTGCCGGCAAGCACGCCCTTCTTGCGCAGGGCGGTTTCGCCGGAGTAACGGCGGAGGATGTGCGCTCTGCCGCGGCCGAGGCATTCGGCAATCTGTCGGACGAGACGGGTGTCGCAACCGTCGCTGAATCGATTGCGAATGCAGCGTCGGCTGTTTCGCTGGCGGGCGTTGCGCTTCCGTCCTTTGCCGGCGCGGGCATGGCCGGGCACGCCACTGCAGGTGCTGCCGGCACCGCCGGGTTTGCTGCCGCTGGCGCTCCGTCTCCTGCGGCCGGCGCTGCCGGTACGGCTGGCTTTGCCGCGGCGGGGGCTCCGTCGCCTGCGGCCAGTGCTGCCGGTATGGCTGGCTTCGCTGCGGCCGGTGCTGCCGGCACGGCCGGGTTCGCCGCGGCTGGCGCTCCGTCTCCTGCGGCCGGCGCTGCCGGTACGGCTGGCTTCGCCGCGGCGGGTGCTGCCGGTACCGCCGGGTTTGCTGCGGCTGGCGCTCCGTCGCCTGCGGCCAGCGCTGCCGGTACGGCTGGGTTCGCCGCGGCGGGTGCTGCTGGCACGGCCGGGTTTGCCGCAGCCGGTGCTCCGTCTCCTGCGGCCAGCGCTGCCGGCACGGCTGGGTTCGCCGCGGCGGGTGCTGCTGGCACGGCCGGGTTTGCTGCAGCCGGTGCTCCGTCTCCTGCGGCCAGCGCTGCCGGCACGGCTGGGTTCGCCGCGGCGGGTGCTGCTGGCACGGCCGGGTTTGCTGCAGCCGGTGCTCCGTCTCCTGCGGCCAGCGCTGCCGGCACGGCTGGGTTCGCCGCGGCGGGTGCTGCTGGCACGGCCGGGTTTGCTGCAGCCGGTGCTCCGTCTCCTGCGGCCAGCGCTGCCGGTACGGCTGGGTTCGCCGCTGCTGGCGCCCCGTCGCCTGCGGCCAGCGCTGCCGGTACGGCCGGGTTCGCTGCGGCTGGCGCTCCGTCGCCTGCGGCGAGCGCTGCCGGCACGGCCGGGTTCGCTGCGGCTGGTGCTCCGTCTCCTGCGGCCAGTGCTGCCGGTACGGCCGGGTTCGCTGCGGCTGGCGCTCCGTCTCCTGCGGCCAGTGCTGCCGGCATGGCTGGCTTCGCCGCGGCGGGTGCTGCCGGCACCGCCGGGTTTGCTGCGGCTGGCGCTCCGTCGCCTGCGGCCAGTGCTGCCGGTATGGCCGGCTTCGCCGCGGCGGGGGCTGCCGGCACGGCCGGGTTCGCTGCAGCCGGTGCTCCGTCGCCTGCGGCTAGCGCTGCCGGCACGGCCAATCCGGCGGCGACCGACGACGACACGCCGATCAAGTCGTGATGTCGTGGGGGCCGGCGTTCTCGCGACGTCCGGCCCCCGCGTCATGCTGGTTCCGCAGAGTTGGCTATTGCCGACGGCGGCGTGACGATCAATGCTGACGTCTCTATCCGAACCGGCCGCAGCCGAGGGCCAAGACCGCACCCATGCCAGTCAACGCTTCGTTCGATCAAAGCCGCCCGGCATCGCCGCCTTCGGCCGTGCCGCAGTTCGGTGTCTCTCCCGTTCCGAATGGGACGGCGCCTTTCGGCATAAGGTTGGGCGATACCGTCCACCATGCGGCCAAGCGCTTCTTCCTGGGCACTCATCGCACGTCGACGCCGGAAGAGACGCTGGCCCGCATTTCTCCCCATTTCGCGCGCTGCGGAATCACCCGGCTGGCCGATGTCACCGGGCTGGACCGGCTGGGCATCCACACGGTGCTGGGCCACCGTCCCAACAGCCCCACCTTGTCGGGCAGTGCCGGCAAGGGGTTCAGCCTTGCCGCCGCCACCGTGTCGGCCGCGATGGAAGCGATCGAGTTCCACCACGCCGAAACGCTGCAGCTTCCTTATCTTGAGGTCAGCTGGAACCAGCTGCCCGCCGACGGGCGCATCCCGCTCGACCGGATTCCCGGCACCAAGGGCGGGGCTTTCCGTCCCGACAATCCGGAGTTCTGGACCTGGGGCTGGGATCTGATGAACGGACGCCCGGTCGCCGCGCCGTGGACCTCCGTCGGTCTTTACAGCAACCCGGTCGCCCGGCCGGGCCTGCGCAGCTTCTATGCGATGGGGACCAACGGACTGGCCAGCGGCAACCACATCCTCGAGGCGATCGCCGCCGGCCTCTACGAGGTGATCGAGCGCGACTCGGTGGCGTGCTGGCGCTATGCCAGCGACGTGCTGCGCATGCCGATGCCCCGGGTGGACCTGTCGACCATCGATGCGCCCTCCGTACTCGATCTGCTGCGCCGGTTCGATGAAGCCGGGATCCGCCCGTTGCTTTACGATGTCACCAATGACATGGGGGTGCCGAGTTATCTGGCGATGGTGTATGACCGGGACGTCCGCAAGACCGGCATGCATCGCGGTTACGGCAGCCATCTGGAGCCGGCGGTCGCCATGTGCCGGGCCCTGACCGAGGCGGTGCAGTCGCGACTGGTGCTGATCGCGGGATCGCGGGACGACTTTTTCCGCCGCGACCTGATCCGCAACCAGAACGCCGACGGCACGGCGGAGATCGCGGCGCTCGAAAGCGCTCCATGCACTGTTGACGGCCGGCGCCATGCGAACCTCTCGACGCCGACCTTCGAGGGCGATATCGCGATACTGCTGGGCGTCCTGCGCCGGTCCGGCATCGATCAGGCCCTGGTCTTCGATCTGACCCAGCCGGAGATCGGCATTCCGGTCGTGCGGGTGGTGGTGCCCGGCCTGGAAGGCTATCTCTTCGACTTCTATACCCCGGGCCCACGCCCCCTGGCCTTCGCCAAGGCATTGCAGGCGCAGGCCGGCCGGGTGGGAGCGGTCGCATGAACAGGATGGGGCGCATGAAGATCTGCGTGTTCCTCGGCCCGACGATGCCGTTGGACGATGCCCGGGCGCTGCTGCCCGACGCGATCTATCTGCCGCCGGCGGCGCAGGCGGATGTCCTCAGCGCGATGACCATTCATCGCCCGGACGTGATCGCCTTGATCGACGGCGTGTTCGGCCAGTCGCTGTCGGTCTGGCACAAGGAGATCCTGTTCGCCCTGCATCAGGGAATCGCCGTCTATGGCGCCTCCAGCATGGGGGCATTGCGGGCGGCGGAATGCCATCCCTTCGGCATGGTGCCGGTGGGCGAGGTGGCGCGGCAGTTCATCGATGGCCGCCTGACCGGCGACGACGAGGTTGCGCTTGCCCACGCCGGACCGGAGGACGGCTATTTCCCATTGTCGGAGCCGCTGGTGAATCTGCGCGCCAGCATGGCGGCCGCGCTGGCGGCGGGGGTGGTCGACGCCGCCTTGCACGACCGGGTGATCGCGGCGGCCAAGCGGCTCTACTTCACCGACCGCAAGCGCGACCGCATCTGGGCGGATGCCGGGCTGACCGACGCGGAGACGCAGCGGATCGAGGCTTTCCTGGCGGACGGTGCGGTCGACCAGAAGCGCCGCGACGCCGAGGCGCTGTTGATCCATCTCGCCAGCCTGATCACCCCGCCGCGCCCGGCCCCCTTCACCTTCAACGCCTCGCATGCGTTCAGCGTGCTGTACGAGCGAGACCGGCGCGTCGCCCATGGCGGCTACAGCGTGCCGCTGTCGGAAATTGCCAGCCATGCGGCGCTGCACCGTCCGGACTTCGCCCAGATCAACAAGGCGGCGCTTGGGCGGCTGCTGATCATGCAGCTGGCGGAGGTGGTCGGCGTGACCGTCGATCAGGCGGCGATCGATGCCGAGGTCTGGCGTTTTTGCAACGCACGGAAGCTCGGCAGCCCGGAAGCGTTGGCCGACTGGTGCCGCCGCAACGACCTGACCGACGCCGAATTCGCCGAACTGATGCATGAGCTGGCGGTCGAGCGGGCGATGATCCGCTGGCTGATCCCCCGCCGCATGATGGCGCGCACGACCAAGCCGGTGTTGAACGAACTGCGCCTGCGCGGGCTGTACGAGGCGACGGCGGAGGAGGCGGCGCTGATCGAACAGGTGATGGCGCTGCATTTCGGCGACAGCAGCCAGCAACCGACCGAATCGATCGACGAACTGATTGCCGACCATCTCGCCCACACCAATTGCCACATGGATGCGCCGGCCGATGTCTGGGCCAACGAGGCCGGCTTCAAGGACGTGCTCGACCTGCGCATCGACCTGATGCGGGCCAAGCAGGTGCGCGATCTGTTCCGCCGTCTGGCCGCCGAGGCGGAGGCGGCGCTTGGCAAGGCCGCGGAGGCCCTGCCCGAAAAGGAGATGCAGGCGTGACCGAGGTGACGATTCGCATACCGACCCCGCTGCGTGGCTTCGTCGGCGGGAAGGATCAGGTGGCGGTTCCGGCTGCCACCGTGCGTGAGGCGCTGGCAGCGCTGACCGCCGGGCAGGAGACGTTCCGCGACCGGCTGTTCACCGCGGAGGGCGAGTTGCGCCGGTTCGTGAACGTCTATCTCGGTCGTGACGACGTGCGGCGCCTGGGTGGGTTGGAGGCCGCATTGCCGGCCGGCGCCACCCTGACGCTGATGGTCGCCCTGGCGGGCGGTTGAGGAGCAGTCATGAGCCTGAAGGACCGGCGCCTGTCCGACCTGCGCGCCCGTATTCCGGAGATCGCCGCCGCCGAGGCGCTGTCCCAGCAGACGGGAGGCGCCCTGCTCGTCGATGTTCGCGAGGACGAGGAGACGGCGTCCGGCACTCCGGCCGGGGCGCTGCGCCTGCCGCGCGGTTTCCTGGAGTTGCGCATCGAAGAGGCGGCGCCCGATCCTATGCGCCCGATCCTGCTGATGTGCGCCGGCGGCACCCGGTCGCTCTTCGCTGCCGAGGATCTGCTGCGGCTGGGGTATGGCGATGTGCGTTCGGTCGCCGGCGGTTTCTCCGCCTGGAAGGCCGCAGGCCTCCCGGTGGAGGTGCCGCCGCGGCTCGACGCCGCCCAGCGCGAGCGCTACCGCCGTCATCTGACCATGCCCGAGGTTGGCGAGGCCGGACAGCACAAGCTGCTGCGCAGCCGCGTCGCCCTGATCGGCGCCGGCGGCCTGGGGTCGCCGATCGCACTGTATCTGGCTGCGGCCGGCGTCGGTCGGCTGACCCTGATCGACGATGACCGGGTGGAGCGCAGCAATCTGCAACGCCAGATTCTGCATGCCGAAAGCCGGCTGGGGCAGCGCAAGGTGGAGAGCGGTCGCACCGCGCTGCTCGACCTGAACCCGACCATCGAGGTGGTGGCCCACGAAGCCCGGCTGGAAGCCGCCAACGTGCTGGATTTGCTCGCTGGCCACGATGTGGTGGTCGACGGGTCCGACAATCTGCCGACGCGCTATCTCGTCAACGATGCCTGCCTGCGGCTGGGCGTGCCGAACGTCTACGGCGCCATCTTCCGGTTCGAAGGGCAGGTCTCGGTGTTCGGCGGCGCCGCACCGGGCGTGCGCCCCTGTTACCGGTGCCTGTTCCCCGAACCGCCGCCGGCCGAATACGCCCCATCCTGTGCCGAGGCCGGCGTGCTGGGCGTGCTGCCCGGTGTGATCGGCACCATTATGGCGGCCGAGACGATCAAGCTTCTGCTGGGGCTGGGAGAACCGATGGCCGGCCGCCTGCTGCTCTATGACGGCCTGCGGGGCGAGTTCAGCGAGATCGCGGTTCCGGTCGACCCGCACTGCCCATCCTGCGCAGCCGGCGCGTCATCGGAACTGACCGACATCGCGGCGGTATGCGGGGCATGAAGGGATTGAGCCGGAATGCCCGGTCAGGCGGCGCTCTTCTGCTCGATGACGCTGTGGACCAGCTTTTTCAGCGCGACGAAATCGACCGGCTTGGTCACCAGGTCGGTGGCACCGATGTCGAGCGCCCGGCGGCGGTTCTCGTTGTCGCCATAGGCGGTGACCATGATGACCGGCACGTCCGGCGAGTCGACCCGCAGGCGCTCCAGCAGCTCCAGCCCGCTCATGCCCGGCATGTTGATGTCGCTGAGGACGAGTACTGCCTCCGGTTGCAACCCGGAGTTCAGATTTTGCAGCGCTTCCTCGGCGGAAGCGGCGAAGTGAAAGACCAATTCACCGCGGCGAAGTTCGGCGCGAAAGCGCTGGCGGAACAGATCCTCGATGTCGGGTTCGTCGTCGACGACAAGAATTCCCAGGGTCATGTCTTTCGGCGCTCCCCTAACGACACCGCGGTCGCTGCACGCGGCAGCGTGATTGTGAATTCGGCGTGGTCGTTCTCGACGCTGGACACGTCGAATCGCCCCCTGTGCTGATGTACCACGATGTCATAGCTCAGCGAAAGGCCTAAGCCGGTCCCCTCCCCGGTCGGCTTGGTTGTGAAGAAGGGCGTGAACAGCTTGTCGAGGACGGCCGGCGGCATGCCGATGCCATTGTCCCGGATGCGGATCGACACATCGGCGGCGCTTGCAGAGGTTGTAACGTCGACCCGCGGCGCGAAGGTCGGGTCGCCGCAGATCAGTTGGCGTTTCCGGATGGCGTAGAAGCTGTTGGTGAACAGGTTGACCAGGACACGCGACACGTCCTGCGGCACCAGCTTCACCTCTCCGACCACAAGGTCGAAATGCTTCGTCAATATGGCGTTGAAGGCACGGTCCTGGGCGCGGAAGGCGTGGTAGGACAGGGTCAGCGCCTCTTCGACCAGCGCATTCAGGTCCGTCGCCTGCCACTCGCCACCGCCGCCACGCGAATGGGCCAGCATGCTCTTCACGATGCCGTCGGCGCGCCGGCCATGGTCGGCAATCTTGCGCAAATTGCCTTGCAGGCTGCCGGCCAAATCGTTGACATCGATACGCGTGGCATCATCCAGATGGCCGTTCAGCGGCTCCAGCAGTTCCAGAAGTTCGTCCAGCAATTCGCCCGAAAGCTCGGCGAAATTGTTGACGAAGTTCAGCGGGTTCTTCAATTCATGGGCAATTCCGGCAGTCAATTGGCCCAAGGCGGCCATCTTTTCCTGCACGATCAGTTGCCGTTGGGTTTCCCGCAGTTCCTTCAGGATCGCTTCGGCACGTTCCTTGGCCTGGCGCAGCTCATCCTCGATGCGTTTGCGGTCGGTAATGTCATGGTGGGTGATGACATAGCCGCCATCGGCACGTGGCGCGGTGCGGATATCGAGGGTGCGGCCGTTCGGTACGCGGCGTTCGGAGTTGAAGACACCCTTGACCAGGTAACGGGAGCACAATTCCGCGACGGTCTCTTCACAGGGAACGTCGCCGTAATCGCCGCGTGCGTGGTTGTAGGTCAGAATCAAGGCAACGGCCGTCCCGGGGGGGAACATGCCGATGGGATAATCCCACAGCCGATAGAATTCGCTGTTGGCGCCTTCGACATTCAGGTCGCGATCCAGCATCAGAACGCCGTTCGGCATGGCGTCGATCGCCGCCTGCAGCAACTGTTCCTGATGCGGCAGCTCGGCATTGGCAGCCAGCGGGCGCATCAGGGTCAGCATCTCCATCACCGCCGGCTGTCCGCCCCAGTCGACCGACTCCATGAGCTGGTCGAACCACTGGACGCTGCCGTCCGCTCGGTGCCGCTTGATCCGGCGCACCTGCGAGCGGATCAATCCCCTCAGGCAGCGCGTGTAGACATCCTGTTCCGTGTGCCGGTCGTCCTCGGGGACCAGCGTCATGGCGCCCGGCAGTGCCTGGATGCTTTCGGTCGACTCGTATCCAAGCAGGCGGGCGAGGGTGGCGCTGCAATGCAGGATGGTGTCGTTGCTGTGGACGAGCAGGCCGGGCATCGCAGCGACGAGTTGATCATGGTAGACGCGCCCGAGGTCCAGGGCCTCCTGCACGGACCGAGGCGGCAAAACCTTGAGGTTGGTGAAATCGTCCATGTCCGGTTCCCGTCTCCCGTCGCCCGTATCGGTCTTGCGAGGTGGTCATCCAAGCCGTGTCAGGGGGCATCCAGCGGCAGGCGCAGGATCACGGTCGTTCCACGGCCGACCGCGCTGTCGATGTCGATCTCGCCGCCCAGCTTGCCGGTAACGAGGTTGAACGCCGCATAAAGCCCCAGCCCCATGCTGCCCGATCCACGCCGGGTGGTGGCGAAGGGCTGGAACAGCCGCGGCTGGATGTCGTCCGGGATGCCGCGGCCGTTGTCTGACACCACAAGTTCAATGCGCTCGTTGTCGAGCAGCCTGACCGAAACCGTGACCCGGCCCCGGCGGTTCCGGTTGCCATCCGGTTCCTCTTCCAGACCATCGGCTCCGCCGGCGGCCATCGCGCCGACGCTTTCCACGACGGCCGCCGGGGCCGGCTCCGTTTCGAAGGCGTGGGCGAAGGCATTGGTCAGCAGGGCCAGGAGCACCTCGGTCAGCGCACCGGGATAGGTGTCGAGGGCAATGCCGTCGGGGCAGTCAAGAACCAGCTGGTGCCTGGACGCGGCCGGCTGCACCTGCACCGCCAGCGCGATGTCGGACAGATAGTCGCGCAGGTCGAAGCGGCTGCGCGGGGAGTTGGCCTTGCCCTCCGTCACCAGTTTCAGGCTCTGGATCAGGGCGGCGGCGCGTTCGATGTTCGCGACCAGGAGCGTCGAAACCTCGCTGGCCGTGCCGATATATTCCTGAAAATCGCTTTTGCGCAGCTGTCCGCCGTTGAAGGTCAGGATGATCGCTTCCGACGCCGTCTGCAGATGGGTGGCGGCGGTCAGCGCGATGCCGACGGGCGTGTTGATCTCGTGCGCGACCGCGGCGATCAGCTGTCCGATCACCGCCATCTTCTCCGCCCGGATCAGGTCGGACTGCATGCGTTCAAGGTCGGCCAGTGCCTGTTCGGCCGAATCCTTGGCGCGGCGCAGAGCCTCCGCCTGCACCTTGCGTTCGGTGATGTCATAGAGCCAGACGATGAAGACCGGCTTGCTTTCGTAGTTGGTGCGGTCGACGGACATCGCCATCCACACCGTTCGCCCGTCCTCGCGGACGTAATGGATCTCTTCCGAAGCCGACAGGGCCTCGGTTTCCGATGGCCGTCCCGTCAGCCGGTCCTGGACATGGCGGAACAGGGTGGGGGCGCAGTGATGCTGCAGCGTCTCCGCCGGCACGCCGAACAGGTCGGTGCAGCGCTGGTTGCAGTAAAGCAGTTCGCCGCTTTCCGTGATGATCGCCACGCCGATCGGGCTGCCGTCCAGGACCCGGCGCAGGCGGGCGGCCTGGGCACGCGACGCCGCCTCCGCCGTCCGGGTTTCCTGCAGCGCGTCGCGCAGCCGGCGCACGGAACGGCAGGCCTCCAGCGTCTTGTGGATGGTGGCTTCCAGATCGGCGAAGTCGATGGGCTTGATGATGAAGTCGAAGGCGCCGCGGTTCATCGCCGCGCGGACATTGCCGAGATCGCCATAGGCCGACACCATCACCGCGCGGATGTCGGCATTCACCTGCGGCAAATGGTCCAGCAGCGTCAGCCCGTCCATGCCCGGCATGTTGATGTCGCTCAGCACCATGTCGATGTCGGGCCGGGCGCGCAGGGTCTCCAGCGCCTCCTTCCCGTCATGGGCGAACAGGAATTCCAGTTCGCCGGCACGTACGGCGCGGCGGAAACGCTGCATGATCAGCGTCTGGACGTCCCGCTCGTCGTCGACAACCAGTATCTTGCCCATCCCGCCTTCCTACCGCCAACCCGCCCGACAGGCGGGCCGCTCTGCCGGACCCGCATGGCGCCCCGTATCGCACCCAGCTCCGCGCAGCGTACCATAAGCGCGCATCGTCCGAACGGGAAGGGCTGTGGCGTATGGCACCCCATCGGTTGTATGCCGCTCGAGGTGCGAGCTTGGGCCGGACCGCAAGCGGGAATCCTTATCTTCGATGAGGAACACAGATATCCTGCAGGATAACACGGGATTGCGGCGCTGCCAGACCATTGTAAAGGATCGGTGTCCGATCACTCCCGCCGCTCGCCAAACTCCGGGGCATCGGCCGGGTTCCCGGCGAGCGGCAGCGTGAACCAGAATGCGGCGCCCTTGCCCGACTCGGGGCCCGGCCCGGCCGGCGCGTCCGCCACCCCGATCCGTCCGCCGAGATGCTCGACGATTCGCTTGGCGATGGCCAGCCCCAGGCCGGTGCCGGCCGGCTTGCCGGTCAGCGTGTCGCCGGACTGGCGGAAGCGGTCGAACACGAGTTCGCGGTCCTTCGCCGCAACGCCGGGGCCGCTGTCGGTCACCGTCACCCGCAGGAAGCCACTCTCCAAGCGCGTCTCCAGCCGGGTCCGGCCGCCGGGCGGCGTGAACTTGGCAGCGTTGGACAGCAGGTTGACCACGACCTGGATCACCCGGTCGACATCGCCGCGCACCGCCGGCAGGTGGTCCGGAATATCCAACGACAGCGTGATGCCACGCTCCAGGAACAGCGCCTCCGTCGCGGCGACCGCCTCGGTCAGCGCCGGTCCGACGTCAATGGTCTCGATCCGCCAGTCCAGCGCCCCGGCCTCGATCTTCGCCATGTCCAGCACCTGATTGATCAGGCGGGTCAGCCGCTCGCTCTCCTTGATGATGACGGCCAGGAACTCCTGCCGCTGGTCGGTGTCGAGGTCGGGGGAATCGTGCAGGATCTCGCTCAGCGCCCGGATCGAGGTCAGCGGCGTGCGCAGTTCGTGGGTGACGGTGGACAGGAAATCGTCCTTCAGCCGGTCCAGCTCGGTCAGCCGTTCGTTGGCGGCGCGCAGGGCGTCGGTGGCGCGCTCCAGCTCCGCGGTCTTGCGCTCCAACTCGCGGCTGTGGGCGATAACGTCGCTGGTCTCGTCGAGCATGCGCAGAAGCTCCGCCGCCTCCACCGCCCCGGCCGAGACGGAGGAGGCGAGGGCGACGCGGGCCGACGCCCCACCAATCGCGCCGGCCAGCAGCCGTTCGGCCAACCGCAGCCGCTCCGGCCCGGCCGGCTCATCCGGCTCGGCGCCGGCGAAGGCCCGCTCGGCACGCTGCGGGCCGAGGAAACGGGCGACCACGCGGGTGAGATCGCCGACGCTGGCGGCGCTGCGCCAGTCCGGCGGCGCCTCCCGCAGCGGTGCGGCGTCATTCGGGGCGGGTTGGAAGACATCGACGAAGGCGGCGGCCTGCGCCCGCTCCGCAGCGCCGGGCCGATCGAACAGCGACAGGCCGACATAGGCGCCGATGTTGGCAAGTGCGGTCCAGAACAGGGAATGGGCCAGCGAGTCCCAGCCCTCCAGCCCGAACAGCGCATAGGGCCGCAGGGCGGCGACGCCCCACGGGCCGTCGGCGATGAAGCTGGCCGGCAGCCAGCCCGACCGCGCGAAGCTGGGCAGCAGCAGGGTGTAGGCCCAGACCAGCGTCCCGGCCGTCACCCCGCCGATGGCGCCGCGCCGGGTCGCTCCGCGCCAATACAGGCCGCCGATCAGGGCCGGGGCGAACTGCGCCACCGCGGTGAAGGAGATCAGCCCGATCGACACCAGCGCGTAGGCCGACCCCGCCAGCCGGAAATATCCGTAGCCGAACAGCAGGATCGCCACGATGGCGATGCGCCGGACCGCCAGCAGCAGCGGCGCCAGATCGGCGGAGCGCGCCAGCGCCCGCGACCGGGTGCGCAGCAGGATCGGCATCACCAGATCGTTGCACAGCATGGTGGACAGCGCCACCGACTCCACGACGATCATCCCCGCCGCCGCCGACAGCCCGCCCAGGAAGGCCAGCAGCGCCAGCCAGTCCGCTCCGCCGCTGAGGGGAAGGGCGACCATGAACAGGTCGGGATCGACCCGTCCGCCGAAGCTCAGCAGTCCCGACAGGGCAACCGGCAGCACGAACAGGTTGATGAGCAGGAGGTAGAGCGGGAACAGCCACACCGCGCGGTCGAGATGGCGCTCGTCCACCGATTCGATCACCATCACCTGGAACTGGCGCGGCAGGCACAGCATCGCCGCGGCCGACAGGATCGTGGTGGTGACCCAGGCACCCCACGGCCCATTCCCCACCGGCCCGTTTCCCGTCGGCGCATGGCCGAGTGCCGGATCGCTGCCCATCAGGCGGGCAAGGTCGGGGCGGGCGGCTGCCGCATCGAACAGGCTCTCCAGCCCGTCATGCAGGCCCCAGACGACGAACAGCCCGACCGCCAGGAAGGCGATCAGCTTCACCAGAGATTCCAGGGCGATGGCGGCGACCATGCCGGGATGGTGCTCGGCCGCGTCGATCTGGCGGGCGCCGAAGACGATGGCGAACAGCGCCATCACCGCGGCGATCAGGAAGCCATGGTCGAGGAACGGGCCTTCCGCCGGCCCGAGCCCGCCGCCGCCGGTCAGCGCGTCGAAGCTGACGGCGACCGCCTTCAATTGCAGGGCGATGTAGGGCGTCACGCCCACGGTCGCGGTCAACGCCACCAGCCCGCCCAGCAGCGGGCTGTGGCCGTAGCGGCTGGCGAGGAAATCGGCGATGGAGGTGATGCGCTGCGCCTTGGCGATGCGCAGGATCTTGCGCAGGACCAGCGGCGCCAGCAGCATCAGCAGGGTGGGGCCGAGATAGACCGGCAGGAAGCCGATGCCCAGCGTCGCCGCCCGCCCGACCGAGCCGTAGAAGGTCCAGGTCGTGCAGTAGACGCCCAGAGACAGCGCGAAGACGGTGGGGGAGGCGATGACGCTGTGCCCCGCCGCCTCCCGCCGGTCGGCCCAATGGGCGATGGCGAACAGGGCGGAAAGATAGGCGAGGGCGGCGATCAAGACGGTGGTCCAGTCCAGTCCGACCTCCATGCCGCGCCCCTATCGCGTCCGGCCGGCCAGCGCGGCCAGCGCGATCACCGCCGCCCACAGGCCAAACACCCAGACATAGAGCGCCGGCACCCCCAGGACTCTCCCCTCCACCCCGAACAGGCCGAGCAGCGGCGGGTTGAACAGCGCCGCCGCCAGCAGGAACAGGCCGATCATCCGGTCGCGATGGCGGCCGGGGCTTCGGCCAGGATTGCGGTCGGGCGCGTTCAAAAGGCACGTTCCCGGGCGGCGAGTTCGACCAGGATGTTGGCGCCGCGGATGGCGTCGTCCAGCGTCCGAACATCGCGCTCGCGCAGCATCTCGACCATCCGCAGGAAGACCGCGGCGGTGACCAGACTGTCGCCAAGCGCGGTGTGGCGGTCGACCACCTCGATGCCCAACCGCTCGGCGATGCCGTCCAGCGTGTGGTCGCCGTCATTGCCCAGCAGCATGCGGGACAGCAGCATGGTGTCAAGCACCGGGCAGTCGAAGGCCACCCCCGCCGCCCGTTCCTTCATCTTCAGGAATTTCAGGTCGAAGGCGGCGTTGTGCGCCACCATCACCGCGCCGGAGACGAAGCTGCGGAACTGCGGCAGCACGGCGTCGATGGTCGGCTTGCCCGCAACCATGCCGTCGGTGATGCCGTGGAAGGGGACCGACTCCGGCGGGATCGGCCGCCGGGGATCGACCAGCGTGTTGAAGGTCTCGCCGGTGAGGATGCGCCCGCCGACGACGCGGACTGCGGCGATCTGGATGATCTCGTCACCGGTGCTGGGCGACAGGCCGGTGGTCTCGGTGTCGAACACCACGTAATGCAGCCGGTCCAGCGGCGTCCGGCCAAGCTCGCTGGTCGCCAGCGGCTGGTGCAGCAGCCCGAAATCGAAGAACTCCGGACGGGCGCCGGCCCGTGGGCGCGGCTGGGCGGTGCGCGGCGACTGCGCCGGCGGCAGCGGCACGCGCAGCCGGGCGCGGCCGGCGCCGCCGGGCAGGTCGTCCGGCAGCGGCTCGCTCCAGGCGGTGCTGCGGTGGTGCTGCAGCACGTCGCCGGCGCTGAGGCCGCCCAGGCCGTCGGGCAGCGTCTGGTCCAGCCAGCCGTCCAGCATGGCGCTGGGCACCGCCGGCCCTTGCCAGACGAGGTCGAGATAGACCCAGCGGTCGCCGTCCTGCGGCCCGGCGGCCTCCAGGTCGAAGGCGGTGGCGCCGGTCAGCGCCTGTACCCGCCCGATCAGATAGGCGAACAGCAGGACGAGGCTGTGGCTGTCGCAATGCACCCATTGCGGCAGGCCGGTCAGCGTCACCGTGGTGGCGGTCTCCGTCCCGACCCGATGGGCCACGAGATTGATCAGGTTGTTGGAATGGATGTCGCTCATCGGCCAGCTGCCGGTGACGACGTTGCGGTAGGCGGTTGTCACCCGCTCCAGCCTTTGCGACAGGCTGTCGCAGGATTCCAGCATCGCGCTTTCGAAGGCGGCGCGGTCGCCGGGGCCGAGGTCCGGCGCGTCGTACAGCGTCTCCACCGCCGCGCGCAGGTTGGCGATCGGCGCGCGGAACCCCTCCGTCGCCTCGCGCAGCAGGGCGTCTCGCTGGCCGAGCGCGGCCAGTTCGCTGGTGGCGTCGGACAGGGTCAGCACATAGCCGGTGATGGCAGGACCGATGATGGTTGACGGCTCGTCCGACGCAGGATCGGCGTCCTGCAGGATGGCGCTCATCCGCCCTTCCAACAGGATGCGGCCGTCGGTGGTGGCGCCGACGAACTGGGCGGTGGTGCCGTGCTCGTGGTTGACGTGCCGGCCTTCGCGGACGCGCAGGCTCAGCCGTTCCAGCGTGTGGGTCACCGGCTCCGCCACCACGAAATGCAGAAGCGAGCGGCCGAGCCCGAGATCGCCGGTCAGGTGAAGGATGTCGAGGGCGGTTTGGTTGTAGAGCAGGATCTGGTGTTTGGTGTTGCAGACCAGAACGCCTTCGTGCAGGTCGCGCAGCACGGCGGCGAGCTGGGTCTTCTGCGCCTCCGCCTTGGCGGTGTGGTCGGCGACGGTGCGGGCGATGTCGCGGCGGACCTGGGCCAGCTTGTCCGACAGTTCGTTCACCGCGCGGGCGATGGGCAGCAGGTCTCCGTACCGGGCGAGCGGCACCCGGCCGCCGACGGCCCCCTCCGCATTGCCATGGGCGATCAGCCCGGCCTCGCGGCTCAGGGTCTCGGCGGCGCGCAGCAGGTAACGGTCGACCGCCAGCCAGAGCCCCCAAACCGCCGCGGCGCAGGCCGCCGTCATCACCACGGCATAGGTCAGCAGCGGATCCGAGGCGTCCGACCCGCGCACCGCCGCCGCCAGCCCGACCGCCAGCGCCACCAGACCGAAGCCGGCGGCGCGGAAGGCCAGCGGGATCATGCGGCGGGGCAGGGGAGCGGCGGAGGGGGCGGCTGAGGAAGCGGCCGTGGGCGCCGGGGCGGTCATGGCGCCGGCTCCCCGCCGCCAGCCGCCGTCAGGCCCAGATGGCGGCGGACGGTGGTCAGCAGGTCGCGGGTGGAGAAGGGTTTGGTAATGTAGTCGGTGGCGCCCAGCGCCAGACCCTTCTGCCGTTCGACGTCGCGGCTGCGCGCCGTCAGCATGATGATGGGCAGCGATTTCCAGGCCGGATTGGTCCGCAGGGTCTGGCAGACGTCGAAGCCGTCGCGCTTCGGCATCATCGCGTCGAGCAGGATCAGGTCGGGGGTGAAATTCTCCACCGAGCGCAGCGCCTCGTCCCCGTCGCGGGCGATGCGCACGTCGAACCCGGCGCGCTGCATGAGAACCTGGAGCGACAGGACGATGCTGGGCTCGTCGTCGACAACCAGGATGGTCGGCTTCATGGCGGGGCGTCCTCCGGTACGCCGGTCTTTTGCCGGCTTCCCATTTTGTGGCCGGGGCAATGCATTCGTGCCCTGGAATGTCCATGGTACGAGCAAAGAGAAGCAGGGATCAAGCGGCACTCCCGGCTCCCCCGACCAAAGAACGGGGGTGCCAAGCCCAAGAAAAAGCCCGGCCGCGACCAAATGTCGCCGCCGGGCTTTCGTTTGGATGACACAGTGTCGCAGGGGCAAGAACCGGCTGCGAATCGCCTCCGGTCCGGACCGGGATCAGCGCGTGGTCACGACGACCGGGTTGAGCCCCATCTTCGATTTCAACTGCTCCGCCTCGCGCTTGGCCGCGGCCGGATCGGGGAAGCCGCCGACGCGCACGGCGCGCCAGGACCGGTTGGAACTGTCGGTCCAGTCCACCGTATAGGCCTGGAAACCGCCGCCCTGCAGCCGCTGCGCCAGCGAATCGGCGTTGGCCGTCACCGAGAAGGTGCCGACCTGCACGGTGTAGCGCCCGGCCGGCGGCGTGGCGGACGGGGCTGCCGATGGGGCGGCAGACGGGGCGGCGGCCTTGGCGTTCGGCTTCGACTCGCCATTGCCGGCCGCCGCGGCGGGCGGACGCTTCGCGGCATCCTTGGGCGGCGCCAGCATCGCCTGCAGCGAACCGGTATCGTTCGGCGTCGCGGCCGGCTGTTCCGGTTTGGCCGCTTCTGGTTTCGGCGGCTCCGGCTTCTGTGCGGCCGGTGCGGCGGGCGCGGTCTCCGACGGGGCGGCGGCCCGCGGTTTCGGCGAGGTGGCGGGGGCAGTGGCCGGCACGGTCGGGGGCTCCGGCACCTTCAGGACCGGCGGCGGGCTGGCGGGCAGGGCGGCGACCGGCGGCGGCGGCGCGGCGGACGGCATGGACTGGACCGGCGGTGACTGAACCGGTGCCGTTTGAACGGGAGCCGTTTGAACAGGAGCCGGCAGGCTCTCGGGCGCCGTGGCCGCTGGGGCGGGGGCCGGATTGGCGGGCGCGCGGGTGATGGCCGGGGCCGGCACCATCGGCGCCGAGCTGTTGGTGGCGGTCGTCACCGGTGCAGGATCGCCCGAGCCGAAATAGACGACGCCGACGGCAATGCCGCCGGCCGCCAGCAGGGCCAGCGCGATCTTGCCCAGCGGCAGGCTGCGGCCCGCGGGCTCCTCCTCCTCATACTCCACGTCCTCGTCCTGCGGGTCGGCCCGCAGATCCTCGTTCAAGGCGCGAAGCAGCTTGGCGATGTCCTCGTTCTCCGGCGGCGGAGTCTCGGAAGGTTTGCCGTTGGCCTTCATCTCGTCCTTGGAAGTCGGTGTCGTCAGGGTGGGAGCCCGCCGGGGCGGTGGCTGGAGCGTCACGGTCGACCTGCGCTTGCCCGTCATGCGGGCCGGCTGAATGCACAAAAAAGGGCCTTCCGTTTGCCGGGGCCGCGGTGACACGGCCCGGCTGCGGAAAGCCCCTTCTCTTTATCGTATTTTGCCGCTCCATCAAACCGCCATGCGGTCGCGCCCGGCGGATGGGCGGCACGAAAGAAGGGACGTCAGCCCTGATGCGGCCTGTTCGGGTCGGCGGGCTGAGTCTGGGCCGGCTGGGTGTGGGCAGGCTGAGCGGCCGCGGACTGGGTCGGCTGGGCGGGGGCCGGGTTGATCGCGGCGGGCGGAGCCTGGGCGGTGGTCGCCGCGGGCGGATTGGCCTCGTCCTCGTCCTTCAGGCCGGACTTGAAGGCCTTCACGCCCTTGGCGATGTCGCCCATCACGTTGGGCAGCTTGCCGGCGCCGAACAGGAGAAGCACGATGACCAGAACGATCAACCAGTGCCAGATGCTGAAGCTGCCCATCGATCATTACCTCTGAAATTCGGTCGGAGCGGACGTCGTCGCGGTCGCCACCAATGTGAGTGCCCCTTCCGCGCCGCACAAGAGGCGGCCGTCGGGAATGCCGTGATAAAGGACGCCCCTCAGGCCGCCGGGCCGCTTTCCGCCGGTTCCTCCGGCAGTTGGTGGCGCATGATCAGCGGCGCCTGGAAGGCGCTGAACAGCAAGGTCAGCGGCATGATGCCGAATACCTTGAAGTTGACCCACATGTCGGTGGTGAAGTTGCGCCACACCACCTCGTTCAGCACCGCCAGCAGCAGGAAGAACCAGGCCCAGCGGATGCCAAGCGTGCGCCAGCCCTCGTCCGACAGGTTCAGCACCGTGCCCAGCAGGCGTTTCATCACGTTGCGCCGCATCGCATGGGCGACGAACAGGACGATGGCGAACAGCAGATTGACCAGGGTCGGCTTGATCTTGATGAACAGGTCGTCCTGCAGCCACAGGGTAAGACCGCCGAACAGCAGCACGAATCCGGCGCCGACCACCGGCATGATCGGGATGCGGCGTTCCAGGCGCCAGGACACCGCCACCGCGATGGTGATGGCGACCATGAAGACCGCGGTGCCGGTCATGATGCCGGCCTGAGAATTGGCAACGAAGAAGGCGGCGAGCGGGCCGGCCTCGATCGCCAGGCGTGCGAACTGGTTCATGCCTCCTGACATAGCCCGAACCGGCCGCCCATGAAAGGGGCGAATGTTGGCGGGCGGGACATTCGGATGGATGAGGCCGGCCGCTCAGAACTGGACCGACAGACGCAGGGAGCCGTAGTTGGTCAGCGATTTCTGGCCGCGGAATTCCGGCGTCTGGAGGGTCTGGGCATAGGTCAGGCCGTAGCGGCCGTAACGCAGGGTCAGGCCGGCCTGCATGCTGCCGACGAAGGGATGCTTGGCGACCGACCGGCTTTCGCGGAACGTGTTGCCGTCCAGGAAGATGTTGCGCGCCACCGCCCGCCCTTCGGCACTGGCGTAGACATACCAGGAAAAGCGTCCCGGCCGTCCTGAATAGGGATCGTCCTGGTAGGGGATGCTGGAGGTCGGGCGCGTCACCAGCGCGCCCACCGGCGGCGGCATGTTGCCGCCCAGCCGGACGGTGGCCCCGACCGCGGCGAAGGTCAGCACATTGCCCAGGCTGCCGGCGACGTGGGGGCTGAGGTCCCACTCCACCGGGCCGAGGCTGTTCGGCTTCTCGTCGCGCCAGACATGCTCGTAGCTCAGCACCACGCCCGGCTCGTCACGCAGTTGATAATTCCAGCCCTCCGGGTAGGTGGCGCCGCCGACGATCTTGTGGACCGTCTTCTGCGTCTGCTCCGCCAGCGAGGCCGGGCCGACCATGCCGAGGTCGAGGTCGATGCGATCCACCGCCGTCGGCGCCTCGTTCAGCACCGACAGCCGGCCATAGAGCCAGCCGGCATAGGGCCGGTCCCTGGGGTCCGGGTTGCGGGCGCTCAGGTTGCTGGGCGTGTAGATGTTCTGACCGAAGGCGAAGCCATAGCGCCGCACCCCGCCCGGCTCGATCCAGGGCACGAGGTTGGCCAGCAGGTCGATGCTGCCGTAGGTCGGCCGCGCACCGGAGAAGTAATAGAACTGGAACCCGTTGGTGTAATAGCGGTCGGTCCCGCCGCCGAACAGGTCGTTGTCGATCCAGAAGCCGATGGCCGGGCCGGAGGTCGCCGGCTCATCGCCGGGGGGAGGTGTGGTTTCCTGCGCGCTTGTCCCCGATGCGGTCAGCAGCAGGGTCGCAAATGCCGCGGCCAAGGCAGGGCCGCTGTTCGTCACCATTCCGGCACGCTCCATCCGTTTCGCAGAGTAACGGACGGAGGGTGCGTGTGTTGCGCTGCGATGCGGCTTCTTTGGGGGTAGGGAGTTGGCGTGTTGGCTGACGAATGCCCCCTCCCCATCCCTCCCCCGCGTTCCGCGGGAGAGGGGGCAGGACGCTTGCGGAAGTTTTGCAAAGGAGCGGCGGCAGTCCCCTCTCCCGCAAAGCGGGGGAGGGTTAGGGAGGGGGCATCGTCAGCCAACACCTCCCCAAAACTCAGATCTTTGCCCGCAGCCCCTCCACCGCCTCTTCCAGCGGCATGTCGATGCGCTTGATCCCGTGCAGCGCCAGGAAGCGTGCCTCGTTCTTCGACAGCTCGCCGGGGATCACCGCCCAATGGCTGTCGGAGGAGCGCTTGGCGATCTGCCGGGCGAAGGTGCGTTGGATCTCGTGGTCGAAGCGGCAGCCGAGGAACAGGAAATGCCGGCCGGCGCGGCGCTCCTTCACGATGGCGGGGATCGGGGTCTGGATGTCGATCTCCGTCAGGATCTCGACATAGTCGCTGTCGGAAATCAGGTAGTTGCCGGCCGGCGTCGCCGCGCCCGACGGCTTGTACAGCACGGTGTCCCAGGCGGCCGCCGCCTCCGCCGTCGTCTCGGCGCCGTCGGGGGCGTAGTAGCGCACCCACTCGCCGGTCGATTGCGGGTGCGACACCCCCTGGATCTGGCCCCAGGTCCGGTCGGCGGCGGCGCTCAGCAGGCTGTCCAGCACGCTGTCGTACCAGACGTCGACCAGCAGCGGCGGCGCCGGGATCGCCGCCAGCAGGGCATGGACCGGGGTCGCCGGCATGGTCTGGCGGAAGATCTCGTTGAGGATGGTCTCCAGCGTCTTGCGGTGCTTGCGCGTCTCGATGAACTGGGCGACCGCCGTCAGGTTGGAGCGGATGCGGCCGGGGGCGGCGACCTTAACGTTCAGGCGCTGCACCAGCTCCGCCGAATTGCGCGGGATCGGGCATTGGTCGGGCGGCAGCAGGGCGAAGGCACCGGGGCCGAGGTAGGGCACCACCTGCCTTGCCGCCAGCGCGGCGGCGATGTCGGCCAGCGCCGCCGCGGCGTCCGGAACCGTGACGGAGTCGGAATCGGTTGCAAGCGTGGTGACGGTCATGGGTGCCTCTTCCCTCTTGGTCTTCACAGATAGATCGCGGCGCCGGCGCCGGTGTTGACGCTGGCGTCCTTCAGCGTCTCCACGATGAAGGCGACCTGATCGCGGGTGATCTTGCGGTGCAGCGGCAGGGCCAGAACTCGGTCGGCCGTCTTGGTGCAGACCGGGCAGGCGCCCCGTCCGGCCCGCTGTTCGCCCAGGGCCTCGCCCAGCGCCTCGATGTAATATTGCTGGGTGTGCAGCGGCTGGCCGTAGTCGCTGGCGTCGATGTCGTGGGTGTCCAGATCCTCGATGATCGACCGGCGCCCCGATGCGGTGAAGCGGGTGCCGAGATGGACGCAATAGACCATCGGGTTGACCACCTCCGCCCCCGGCCCGCGATAGGGCGGCTTGATCCCCTCGAAACTCGCCATCGCCGCGTCGTAATAGGCGATCACCAGATTGCGGCGGGTCAGGATCTCCGGCAGCCGTTTCAACTGGACCAGGGCGAGCGCCGCGTTCAGGTCGCTCATCCCCGCCTGCCAGGGCAGGGTGCGGGTGATGACGACCGTGTTGCGATGCTCCGTCTCGCGCCGGCGCATGTAGCGCAGCCGGTGGGCGAGGTCGCGGTCGTCGGTGACGATCATGCCGCCCTGACCGGCCAGCAGGATGCCGGGTTCGGAAAAGTCGAAGACCGCCGCGTCGCCGAAGGTGCCGACCATCTGCCCCTTGTAGGTGGAGCCGATGGCCTCGGTCGAATCCTCTAGCAGGATCAGGCCCTTGGCGTCGGCCAGCGCGCGCAGCTCGTCCCAATGGGCGGGGTGGCCGTTGACGTTGGCGGCCAGGATCGCCCTGGTCCGTGGCGACACCAGCGCCGCCGCCTTCTCCGGGTTGATGGTGTGCTGCCAATAATCGATGTCGACCAGCACCGGCGTGGCGCCGGACAGCGCCACCGCATGCTGGACCTGATGCCAGCCGAAGGGGCTGCACAGCACCTCGTCGCCCTCGCCGATGCCATAGCCCTTCAGCATCAGCAGCGTCGCCATGGTGCCGCTGGACACCGCCACCGCATGGTCGCGACCGACATAGGCGGCAAAGGCATCCTCGAACGCCCGCACCATCCGCCCGTCGCCCAAGGCCCCGGACGACAGCAGGCGGCCGAGCATCTCGACCTCCGCCCCCGAAATGTCGGGGTCGGTCAGCGGGATGTAGTCGTCAACCCCGTCGTCATCGGGGGCGGTGTGATCCAATGCTGCGGCGGCATCGCTCATTCACTCGTCCTCGTCCCGTTGGGCGATCACGACGCCGGTGGCAAGCTCCGGCTTGTTGGTGATGAGCCAGCAGTGGTTGTTGCCGTCGACCAGATGCAGGTCGAAGCCCGCCTCTTCCCGGAAGGGATCCTCGGCCATCACCGCGGCCATGGCGCCGGTGACGGTCTTCAGGTCGGGATTGGCCTCGCGCACGCCGCGGACCACGGCGTCGAGCTTGCCGCCCCCGGCAAACAACCGGCCGGCCAGCGTGGCGATGCTGTCGATGCGCTCAGGCGACAGGGCCATGGGCGTCACTCCGTTCCGCGTTTCTTGGCTTCGACGGTGATCGGCAGGCGGGTGTCCGCCGGCATTTCCGGCAGATCGAGCGTCCAGCCGTTGGCGACCTTGATCCAGCCGCCCCACAGGTCCGGCTTCTCCATCTCGACGATGGGTTCCTCCAGGTCCTTCTTGGCGACGTAGATCGTGTATTGCTCGGACGCCTTGCGGATCATCACCTTCATCGCGGACACTCCATCCTATTGTTCTGATTTCGTTTTTGTCTCAGGCGGCGATCAGCCGGGCATGCAGCGCCGGCAATTCCGACAGGACGGCGTCCACCTCCGCCGCGGTGGTGTAGCGGCTGAGCGAGAAGCGCAGGCTGGCGGCGGCCTGGGCGCCGCTCAGCCCCATGGCGGTCAGCACATGGCTCGGCTCGTTGCCGCCGGACGAGCAGGCGGCGCCCATCGACACGGCGATGCCGGCGCGGTCGAGCCGCATCAGCAACTCCTCCGCATCCACCGGATGGCCGCGGCCGTCGGCGAAGCGGATGTTGCTGGTGTTGGGCAGCCGGGCGGCACCGGCGCCGTTCACCGCCGCACCGGGCCAGCGGGCGAGGATGCCCTGTTCCAGCCGGTCGCGCAGGAAGGCGATCAGGTCGGCCTCGTCAAGCCAGAGGGACGCCAGCGAGGCGGCGCCGCCGAAGCCGACGATGCCCGGCACATTCTCCGTCCCGCCGCGTCGGCGGCGTTCCTGATGGCCATGGATCATCGCGTGGAAGGGCGCGCCCTTGCGGACATAGAGTGCGCCGACGCCCTTCGGCCCGTGCATCTTGTGGGCGGACAAGGTCAGGTAGTCGGCGATGCCGCAATCGACCGGCACTCGGCCGGCCGCCTGCACCGCATCGCTGTGGAACAGCGCGCCATGGGCATGGGCGATGGCCGACGCTCCTTCGACCGGCATCAGCACGCCGGTCTCGTTGTTGGCCCACATCATGGAGACCAGCGCCGTCGCCTCCGTCACCACGGCGGCGAGATCGACCAGCGATGGCAGGCCGTCGCGATTCACCGGCAGGATGCTGACGCGCCAGCCGCGCTGGCGCAGGTCGTCGAACAATGCCAGCGTCGCCGGATGCTCCACCGCGGTGGTGACGATGTGGTCGCGGCGGTGGTCGGTCTCCTCGATGACGCGGAGCGCGCCGAGGATGGCGGCGTGCGTCGCCTCGGTGGCGCTGCCGGTCATAACGAGGTCGGCGGGCTTGGCGCCGATCAAGGCGGCGATCTGCGCCTTGGCCTCGCTGACCGCGCGGCGGGCGGCCATGCCGGCGGAATGGGGGCTGGACGGGTTGGCGAACTCCCCGAACAGGTGCGGCATCATGGCGTCGCGCACCTCGGGGGCCAGGGCGGTGGTGGCGTTGTTGTCGAGATAGATGGTCATCACATCGCCCCCCTCACATCACGCCGGGCACGCCGCGCCGCGACCCGTCGGCCGGGACGATCTCCTCCTCCAGGCAGCCGACGACGGTGCCGCCGGGGAATTCCACCAGATAGACCGGCAGGCTGCCTTCCTCGGTGCGGCCGACGCGGACGATCACGCCGGGCGTGCCCTTGGGCGCCAGCAGCGCGCCGTCCGGCACCTGCGGATGGCTGCCGTCGTTGAACAGGTCCTCCTGCACCGTGACCCGCAGGCCCCAGTCGTACAGCGGTTCGCGCGGCGGGATGAAACCGGGCTTGGCGGCGGCTTCGACGTCGGACATCGCGAGGCTCCTTATCGGGTGGGGACCAGGGTCTTGGACCGAGTTACTGGGGGTCGTTGCAATGGGCGTCGATCACCTCCAGCTCGCGCGCGCGCATGCCGACGACGACCCGTTTCTCATAAAAATCAATGGCGTAGATGTAATACATCTGCAGGTAGGTCCCGATGGAGATGACGTAGCCGACGTCGCCCTCGCGGATCAGGAAGTCGCCGACCGGCCGGCCGGGATAGGTGCCGTCGTTGCGCACGTCGCGCAGAGCCTTGACCTTGAAGCCCTGCTCCAGCACCGGCGGGCCGACCAGCTCGTTGGCGTCTTCGGCGCTGCGGGCGCGTTGGCGGCGGTATGGGGCGGCTGTCTCTGTCATCGGGCTGCGCTCCGTCGGTTGAGGGGCCGCTACAACGGCGGAAGGTCGTTGGCGATGGCGAGGCCGGCGGCGCGCTGGCGGGCGATGGCGCGCACCTCCTCCTCCGGGTCGTCGAGCAGGGGCCCCAGCTGTCCGGCGTCGATCCGCCCGGCGACGGCGAGGCGAACCATCCAGTCGGCATCCGGCAGCAGCACATGCAGCTTCGACGCCGGCAGCCGCTGCGCCACCACCAGCCGCACCCGCGGGCTGTCGTCCCAGGCGAGGCTGGGCAGCCAGTCCATGGACAGGCGGCGGGCGACCTCCACCCGCACCTCCGGATCCTCGTCATGCATCATCGCCGGCAGCATGCCGTCGGGAATCCGCCGCACCACGCGCAGCCGCACCGAACAGTCGGGGTCGCGCATCAGCGGGGCGAGGTCGGCATCCTCCAGCCGGCTTGCGACGGCGATCCGCACCTCGCGGTCGGGGTCTTCGCGCAGCTTCAGCAGCAGCCGGCGCGGCAGCCGGCGGGCCAGGACGGAACGCACCGTCTCGTCCGGGTCGTTCATCAGGCGGGGAAGCTGGAAGATCGGGGCGAAACGCGCGGCGTTGGCCCGAACCTCGAAATAGGGATGGTCGAGATGGCCGGCGGCGAGGTCCGGGTTCCATTCGAAGAAGCGCTGGATGCGCTTGGCGTAGCGGTCCTGCACGCAGGCCTTCAGCGGCAGGCAGTGGCCGGACAGCTTGCCGCCCGCAGGAAGGACAGTGGTGTCCGGGTCGAGCCGGCGGTCGCGGTGGGTGCAGGCGGTGCAGTCCACCGGTTCGCCGCGCCAATCCAGGGAGTCGAGGATGTCGTCGCTCATGCGTCGGCCTCCTCAAGTTCATGCTGGTCGGCGACGGCGATCAGGCGGGCGGCGCCGAAGCGGTCGTCGGGGTCGAGGTCGCAGACCTTGGTCAGCGCCTCCCGTCCGGCATTGAGCTGGCCGGTGCGCAGCAGCAGGTAGCCGATGGCGACCAGGGCGAACAGGAACAGGCGGGGCGCCGGCTCCAGCCCGCGGAAATCGGCGGTGGCCGGGGTGATGCTGCGCCAGTCCGTGTGGTTGACGCCGAGCGCGGCCATGGCGTGCCCGATCATGCGCTCGCCATAGACCAGCGCCTGGGCGAGGTTGGCCTTGTAGAAGTGGAACTTGTAATGGCCGAGATCGACCAGGCGATGCCCGGGGGCGACTTCCGCCGCGCGGGCGAGATGAGCGAGCGCCGCCCCGCTGTCGGCATAGCTGGCGGCAGCCAGATGCAGGCAGCGTTCCGCTTCGGGCGGAAGATCCCCGCCGTAGTAGCGGCGGGCGAGCCAGTCCTCATCCACCTCGTCCAGCATGGCGCGGTGCTCCTGGGGTTTCCCCTCCCCACCAGGAGGGAGGGGATTTCACATCACGCCGGGACGCAGCAGTCGGCCGGGCAGACGGCGGCGCATTGCGGGCTGTCGAACTGGCCCTGGCATTCGGTGCACTTCGCCGGATCGATGACGTAGGTGCCCTTCTTCAGGCTGATCGCGACGTTCGGGCACTCGGCCTCGCAGGCGCCGCAGACGGTGCATTCGGCGGACTTGATCTTGTAGGCCATGGCTCTCTCCTTCGGTGATGGGATGGCTGTGGAAGGGGGAAAGGGGGTGTCAGGCGCGGCGCGCGGTCAGCGCCCCGGTGCGGATCACCGCGTCCTGGCCGGCGCGGGACTGGACGGCGCCCTGGCCGAGCCGCTCGGCGTAGTCCTTGAAGTAGGCCAGCGCCGATTCCTCGATGTAATCGAAGGCGAAGCGGTCGACCGGCTCGATCCCGGCATCGGCCAGCGATTTGGACGGGCAGCCGCCGATCTTGGCGACGAACACCGCGGTGCAGTCGTTGATGGCCGCCAGCACGCCGTCCAGCGTGTCGACGTCGCCGGAGCCGCCCTCGCAATACTGGTCGACGCGGCGGTGGCCGACGAACTTGGCGCCGTTCGGGCCGACCTCGTAGATCTGGAATTCCTTGGCGTGGCCGAAATGCTCGTTGATGCGCTCGCCGCCCTTGGTGGCGACGGCGATCAGGATCGGGTCGACGGCGGTGCCGACGCTGTCCCGCACATCGGCCTGGGCGGCGGCCTTGGAGGCGTGGCGGCCGGCGCGTTCGGCCTCGACATGCTCGCGGTAGCTGCGGCGGGCCTCGTCGTCATAGTCGATGGCGCCCATCGCCTCGATCTTCTCGGCGGTGAACTCCTCGCCGCGGTCCTCGCCCAGCAGGCCGACGGCGTCGGCGCGGCACTGGCGGCAATGGCGCATCAGCTTGGCGCCGCCTTCGCAGGCGTCCTGCACCACCTTCAGCTCCTGCGCGGTCGGCCCACGCTGGCCGTTCAGGCCGAAATAGGTGCCGTGGGCGGGGTCGGAGATCAGCGGCATGATGTTGTGCAGGAAAGCGCCGCGGCTCTTCACCGCCTTGTTCACCTCCAGAAGGTGATCGTCGTTGACCCCCGGGATCATGACGGAGTTGACCTTCACCAGGATGCCGCGCGAGGTCAGCATCTCCAGCCCCAGCATCTGCTGCTCGTGCAGGATCTTGGCGGCGTCCAGCCCGGTCCAGCGCTTGTGCTTGTAGAAGATCCACGGGTAGATCTGCGCGCCGACCTCCGGATCGACCATGTTGATGGTGATGGTGACGTGGTCGATGTTGTACTGCGCGATGGTGTCCACATGGTCGGGCAGGGCCAGACCGTTGGTGGACAGGCACAGCTTCAGGTCCGGCGCCTTCTTCTGCAGCATTTCGAAGGTGGCGAAGGTGTTCCTGCCATTCGCCGCCAGACTGTCGCCGGGGCCGGCGATGCCGATCACCGACAGCTGCGGGATTTCCTGGGCGACGGCGAGGATCTTCTTGATCGCCTGATCGGGGGTCAGCTTTTCGGAGACCACGCCCGGGCGGCTCTCGTTCGAGCAATCGTATTTGCGGTTGCAGTAGTTGCACTGGATGTTGCAGGCCGGGGCGACCGCGACATGCATGCGGGCGAAATAGTGATGCGCCTCTTCCGAATAGCAGGGGTGGTTCTTCACCTTCTCCCACACCGCCGGGTCCATGTCGGCCGGACCGTCGGAGGATCCGCAGGACGACGACGAACAGCCGGACGCCGCCTCGGGCGCTGCCGGCATCGCCGCGGGCGGGGCCAGCTCCCCCAGCCCGAAGATGCTGTCGAGCGAAATTACGTTGCTCATCATCCACTCCTTCCCTGCCGTGCCGGACGACACCGTTGGACGAATGGAGGAAAAGCAAGTTCGGGGCCAGAGCGGGGAATTCAGGAATTACAACGGCTTGCCGGGATTTGTCGGCGTCGCGGACGCTGTCGTCATTGCGACAATGGCGGGTGCGGCAAGGGGCTTTGTCGGGGTGCCGACAAACCGGTCAGGCCAGTTCGCCGCGGAAGGCGACGACATGGTCCTGGCTCTCGTCCAGCGCCTCCGCCCCGAAGCCGATCAGGCCGCTGCCGACCAGCTTGGTCGAATCGCGGCGCAGCACCACCGGTGGCGACCCGCCGCTGCGGATGTAGGTGCCGTTGGTGGAATGGTCGGTCAGCAGGAAGCTTTCGCGGGTGAAATCGATCACCGCATGCTGGCGCGAGGTCTGGCGCGAGGCGATGCGCAGGCCGCTGCTGTCCTCCCGGCCGATGGTGACGCGGGGCAGGGCGCTGCTCATCGTGATGTCCTGCCCGCGGTAGGAGAGGTGCAGCGTCACCATGCTTCGGCTAGCCGCCGGCACCAGGGAGAAGCCCAGCGTGGTGCTTTCGATGGCGTCGTCGGCCTCGTCGTCGGTGCGGATCTGGTGGACGCGGATCGGCGCGGCCTTGCCCTTCATCGCCACGTTGCTCAGCGGCTTGGTCCGGCCCCGCAGGTCCGGCGACAGGCCGTCGACCAGCGCCTGGGTCGCCAGGATCTCGCCCGGCCGGGCGATCTGCTGCACCCTTGCCGCCACGTTGCAGGCGTCGCCGTACAGGTCGCCCACCCCTTCGATCACCGTACCGAAATGGATGCCGACGCGCAGGCGCATCCCGTGCTGGTCCTGGATGCCGATCATCGCGCAGGCGGCGCGGGCGCTGTCGTCGCATACCGGGAAGGCGGCGAGCAGCCCGTCGCCCAGGCTCTTGATGACGCCGCCGCGCTGCTCTTCCACCAGCCGGCGCAGATGGGTCAGCACCCGCTGCGTCAGCGCCGCGGCGGTGGCGTTGCCGATTCGCTCGTACAGCATCGTGCTGTCGGCGATGTCGACGAACAGCAGGGCAAGGGGTTTTTCAAGCGAAGGCAAAACGGAGATCCGTTGGAACGGGGAACGCGCCATCGATCCGAGGGCCCGTCAGGGTAGCACGAAATCGCGGCGAGGTGTGACGGAGAGGGAGCTTCGCCCGATTCCTAGAATCTCTTGATCTCGATGTTGTACTTGCGCAGCGCGTAGCTCACCTGTCGCGTCGTCATGCCCAGCAGGCGGGCGGCCTTGGCCTGGACCCAGCCCGTCCGTTCCATCGCCCAGACCAGGCGGTCGCGCAACGGACCCGACTCGGGCTCGTCCAACGGCAGGTCGGGGCCGGCGGCTGCCGGCTGCGGCGCCGGCGCGGAGGGTATCGGCGGGGCGGACACCGCGGGCTGGGGGGCGGGCAGGGGAACGATGGCCGAGGGCGGCAGCGGCTTGGAGGCGCCGCAGACCGGCATCGGCCCAGCCCCGCAGCCGGACGCGCAGGCGGGCCATTGTGCACCATTGGGGGCGCCGTTCGGGGCGCCGTTGGCGGGGGCCGGCACGGCCGGCGGCATGGCGGATCCGTTCATGGGGGCCGGCTGAGCCCTCCCCTGCGCCGGGTTGCCCACCCCCGGATTGCCGGCCGCCGGGTTGGTGGGGGTCCCGCTCATCGACGGGGCCAGCCCGCCCACGGCGGCACCCATGGTGCGGTACTGGAACAGCACCGACGAATTGCAGAGATTCATGCTGCAGGACAGGTCGGGCACCCGGATGGTGCCGTTGCGGCACTGGGTCGCCGCGCGCTCGATGCAGTTCTCCAGCTCGCGCACGTTGCCGGGCCAGGTGCAGCGGTTCAGCACCTCCAGTGCCTCCGCGGCGATGTCCAGGTTCAGGCCGTTGTCGCGGCCGAACTTGGCGACGAAGTGCTTGGCCAGCGTGGCGATGTCGCCGCGCCGCTCGCGCAGCGGCGGCAGGTGGATCGTCACCACGTTGATGCGGAAATACAAATCGGCGCGGAACTTGCCGTGGCCGACCGCCTCCTCCAGATTCAGGTTGGTGGCGCAGATCAGCCGCACGTCGGTCTTGATCGTCTTCGACCCGCCGACCCGCTCGAACTCCTGCTCCTGCAGCACGCGCAGCAGCTTGGCTTGGAAGTTGGAGGAGATATCGCCGATCTCGTCCAGGAACAGCGTGCCGCCCGACGCCAGTTCGAACCGGCCCTTGTGGTCCTTCTGCGCGCCGGTGAAGGAGCCCTTCTCGTGGCCGAACAGCTCCGACTCCAGAAGCGATTCGGGCAGGGCGGCGCAGTTGACGCGGATGAAGGGGGCGTCCTTGCGCGGCGACAGGTTGTGGATGGCGCGCGCGATCAGCTCCTTGCCGGTGCCGCTCTCGCCGCGGATCAGCACGGTCGACTTGAAGGGCGCCACCCGGTGCACCTGGGCCAGCACGTCGACCATGTTCGGGCTGGTGCAGACCACGTCGTTGACGGGGGCCACCACCGGCCGCAGCTCCTTCTGGACGCGGAAGGTCTCGCGCATCATGAAGCGCCGCTCCTCCGCCACCGTCCGGTGCAGGCGCACGGTCTGGCCGATCAGGTTGGCGACCATGGTCAGGAATCGGACGTCGGAGCCGAAATGGCCGCTGGGGCCGTCGTCGGAGATGCGGTCGATGGTCAGCACGCCGATGACGGTGCCGGCGGCCTTGATCGGCACGCCGACCAGCGAGGCCACCTGTTCGTCCAGATCGTCGCGTCCGCCGGAGCGGTTGTTGAACAGCGGCTCTTCCGCCAGGTTGGGAACGACGGCCGGCATGCCGGTCTTCAGGATGCGGCCGCTGATGCCTTCGCCCTGGTTATAGTCGATCTCCTGCGCCGGCGAGTCCTTCGGCAGTCCTTGTGCGGCGACGAGCCGCAGAGCCCCGTCCTCGCCCTGGAGATAGACCCGGCCGCGATGCATCTGCAGCTGATAGGACAGCGCGCGCAGCACCTCGCGCAGGGTCTGTTCCAGATCGAGCGACGACCCGAGGATCTTGCTGACCTCGTAGATCGTCAGCAGCTCCAGGCTGGAGGATGACGCGGACTGGGCAGCACTCGGCATGATCGATCCCCTTGCTCGGCAGGGGGCCCGGGCATGGGCCGGACGGATGGGTCCAGGCATCGCAATGCATCGGGTCCCGGCGTCTGCGCCTTGAACCGTACCTCCCGAAAACCGCGGCGACCGTTGGTCCGGCCACGCCGTTCATGCCCTGTTTTGGAGCCCGCCGTCCGGGCCGGGGATGGCCGCGACTCTGTTCGTACGCGGCCAGCCGGTGGAAAGTGTCCGTGACTGCTCGCCGAAAGGCAAGACCTTTTGCATAGATTCTGCTGCGTCGCACAATGACCTTGGCCATTGGTGGAAGGGCCGAATCATGTTAATAACTGACTGGTCAGTTATAAAAAGGGGCGAGCCATGCCCTCCCGCCAGCCCGGTCCACACTCCGATCCCGACCCTGTGCCGCCCGGCGACCCGCCGCGCTGGCGCCGCCGCAAGGAGGCCCGCCCGCAGGAGATCGTTGCCGCCGCGATGGATGTCTTCGCCGAACGCGGTTTCGCCGCCGCGAGGCTGGAGGAGGTGGCGGCCCGCGCCGGCGTCAGCAAGGGCACGCTCTATCTCTACTTTCCCAGCAAGGACGAGCTGTTCAAGGCGGTGATCCGTGCCGCCATCCTGCCCAACCTGCAGCAGGCCGAAGCGTTGGTCGCCGCGGCCGGGGGACCCTGCTTTCCGGTGCTGGAGCGGCTGCTGCGCATGGTGGCGCGGCTGATCGCGACAACCCGCATGGCCGTCATCCCACGGCTGGTGATCGCCGAGGCCGGCAATTTCCCGGAGCTTGCCGCCTTCTACCACCGCGAGGTGATCCGCCGCGGCTTCGGCTTGCTGGCTGCCCTGCTTCGGCGGGGAGTCGAGAATGGCGAGTTCCGCCCCGTGGCCGTCGATCCCACGGTGCGCCTGATCGTGGCGCCGCTGCTGATGAGCGCGGTGTGGCGGACCTCCTTCGACGGTGTCGATGGCGAGCCGCCGCTGGAGGTGACGGCGCTGGTGGAAATCCACATCGACAATTTGCGCCGGGTGCTGCTGCAGGATTCAGGGGAGGGCGCGCCATGAGCGGCTTTCTCGGGACCATCTTGGACGGGCTGACAGCTCTCGCGCTGGCGGTCGGTCTGCCCGTCGCGGCCGGCGGGCCGCCGCCGCTCGCCCATGGCTATGTGGAGGGAGAGTATCTGCGCATCGCCGCCCCTAGCGCCGGCATGCTGGAAAGGCTGTCGGTCACCCGCGGCACCCAGGTGGCGACCGGGGCGCCGCTGTTCGCCATCGACCGCGCCACCGCGACGGCGGAGCGCGATCGGCTGGCCGCGGCGCTGGCCCAGGCGCGGGCGCAACGCGCCGACCTCGCCACCGGCAAACGGCCGCAGGAGGTGGCGGTTCTGGCCGCACAGAAGGCGCGGGCGGAAGCGGCTCTGCGCTATTCCACCGCCGAACTGGCCCGCCAGAGGGAATTGGTCGCCCGCAAGGTCTCCTCTCCCGACAAGCTCGATCAGGCCCTTGCCGCCTATGACCGCGACCGCGGCCAAATGGCGGAGGCGGAGGCGCAGTTGGCGGTCGCGGCGCTGCCCGCCCGTCCGGACCAGTTGCGGGCGGCCGACGAGGCGGTGACCCAGGCGGAGGCGGCATTGGCCCAGGCGGAGCGCCGGCTGGCCGATCTGGCGCCCGTCGCCCCGGCGGGGGCCCTGGTGGAGGATACGCTCTACAATCCCGGCGAATGGGTGCCGGCCGGCTCGCCGGTGGTGTCGCTGCTGCCGCCGGAGCGGGTGAAGCTGGTGCTGTTCGTACCGGAAACCGCCATGACGGGGGTGGCGCCGGGGGGAACCCTGTCGGTGCGCTGCGACGGATGCCCGCCCGGCCTTTCGGCGCGGGTGACGCGGGTCGCCTCCCAGGCGGAATACACGCCGCCGGTGATCTACAGCGTCGGCAGCCGCGAGAAACTGGTCTTCCGGGTGGAGGCGGTGCCGGACCGGCCGCTGAACCCCGGCCTGCCGGTCGATGTCTGGCCGGCGGGGGCGGGGCAATGACGGAGGTAGGCACTCCCGCCGCCGGCACTCCCGCCATCGACGTGCGCGGGCTGGTCAAGCGCTTCGGCAGCAAGACCGTGGTCGACGATGTGTCGATCCGGGTGGAGACCGGGGAGATCTACGGCTTCCTCGGCCCGAACGGGTCGGGCAAGACCACGACGATCCGGCTGCTGTGCGGTCTGCTGACCCCCGATGCGGGAGAGGGCACCTGCCTGGGCCTCGACATCCGGCGGCAGAGCGCGGCGATCAAGCGGCAGG
This sequence comes from Azospirillum oryzae, assembly GCF_900177515.1. Classification (GTDB taxonomy): domain Bacteria; phylum Pseudomonadota; class Alphaproteobacteria; order Azospirillales; family Azospirillaceae; genus Azospirillum; species Azospirillum oryzae_A. The sequence goes on along the minus strand of NZ_FXAK01000007.1, from coordinate 2,234,150 downwards.
TCGGCTACATGACCCAGAAGTTCAGCTTCTGGGAGGATCTGAGCATCGCCGAGAATCTGGATTTCGTCGCCCGCATGTATGGTCTGCCCGACCGCCGCCGCCGGGTGGATGAGGCGCTGGACCGGCTGGGGCTGTCCAACCGCCGCACGCAGCTGGCGGGGGAATTGTCGGGCGGCTGGAAGCAGCGTCTGGCGCTGGCCGCCTGCATCCTGCACGAACCGAAGCTTCTGCTGCTGGACGAGCCGACGGCGGGCGTCGATCCCAAGGCGCGGCGGGAATTCTGGGACGAGATCCACCGGCTGGCCGGGGAAGGGCTGACGGTGCTGGTCAGCACCCACTACATGGACGAGGCGGAACGCTGCCACCGCATCGCCTACATCGCCTATGGGACGCTGATGACCCACGGGACGGTCGATCAGGTCGTCGCCGATTCGGGCCTGCACACCCGTCTGGTCGCCGGCAACGGTCTGCACCGCATCGCCGCGGCGCTGGAAGGACAGCCGGGGGTGGAGATGGTCGCGGTCTTCGGCAGCCGCCTGCATGTCAGCGGCATGGACCCCGCGGCGCTTGACCGGGCGCTCGCTCCCTGGACTGGAGAGTCGGGGACTGGAGAGCCGGGGACTGGACAGCCGGCGCTGCGGATCACCGCGACGGAGCCGACGCTGGAAGACGTCTTCATCCACCTGATGAACCGCAGCACCGACAATTTCCGCTGACGCGCTTACTCGGTCTTGGCGGAGGTGACGCCCGTGCTCTTGTTCCACTTCAGCGTCAGCTTGGTGATCTGGCAGAGGTTCAGGCCCTGCCACACCGCCGACTCGCCGTCGTCATAGACGACCTTCATGTCCCACTTGCAGGTCTTCTCGGCCTTGTCGAAGGCGACCTCGAAATATTCGCCGTCCTCCAGAACATCGCGGCCGAGGATGTCCTCGTCCCAGCTGTTGTTGTTGTTCTCCGAGACATAGATGTGCTTCAGCGGATAGCCGGTCTTGTTAACGATGGTGAAATCCTGCTGTCCGGCGAACGCCGCACCATTCAGCAGGAACAGCGAGGACGCAACCAGCAGGGCCTTGGCGGCGACGTTCTTCAAGATGAGCTCCGTGTGGGGAAATTGAGTTTGTGTCGAAATTTGGGCACTGAAATCGAGAAACGTCAACTGTGGAGTTAATCCAAAATTTCGTCATGACTCTGAAGCTTTATTTCTTTGTCCGGAAAGAAAAAGCCGATGGCGCCGCTCCACGGCGGAACGCAGGGGAAACGGCGATGCGAAGCCGTTCGCCGGTTGCAAGAGGCCAATGGTCGCAAGCGCTTGGCGCGTCGGGAACTTTGTCGCGGCGCACACAATGTGGTACATGATGGAAACCGGCATCCGAAGCCGGGCAAGATCATGACCAAGTTCTGGACCGCAGCCGGTCCCGCCGGGGCGGTCCCAATCCAGGGGAAGGAACAACGCATGTCGGGATTCAAGGACGCGCCGCCGGACGACCGCTCGGAGCTGACTCCGGAGCAGGAAAGCGCCATCCGCATCGTCGCCAACAACCTGCATCGCCTGAACGACGCCGTCGTCAAGGCGGTCGAGGCCGGCGTGACGGTGGAGCTGATGCGCACCGCCCGCTACCACAACGAGGCCGGCAACTGGGGCGATCAGCTCACCCCGGTGATCCGCCCCGGCAAGTGACCGCTTCCGGCCGACCAGGCCGGTAGCTTTGCGAAAAGGCCCCATCCGTCCAGCGGATGGCGGCCTTTTTTCGTATGTCGACAAAATTTGATGGCTGACGGAAGAAAGGGTGGCCGGCGGCGGCAGTAGCCACAAACTTGTTGGGCATTCCGCTATCGATGCGAGGCCCAGCCATGCTGTCACGCGACCCTGAACGGCGCGCAGCCGCAAGCCGTGAACCGACCGACGGCCGTGCCGCCGGTTCCGATGCCGATTCTTCCGGCCGGGCGCCGACGCCGGGTGAGTTGAACGCGATGTGGAGGCTGAACCGTCTGGAGCAGCCGACCTTCGACGACCTGACCCGCGGCCTGTGCCTTGGTCTCGTCTGGTGCATGGCGATGTGGACGCCGATGTTCCTCAGCGCCCTTACCTGACTCCGTCGGGCCGCGCCGATCCGGCATCCGCCTGCACCAGCGATCGGATGCGGGCCGCCAACTGGTCTGGGCTGAAGGGCTTCGCCAGGACGGACGCGGTGTCGGCGCCCATGGTGGCCAGCGACTCCGGGCTGTAGCCGGACGCCAGCAGCACGCGCAGCTGCGGCCAGCGCTCGCGGATTTGACGGGCAAGGTCGATGCCGGAGACGCCGCCCGGCATGACCACGTCCGACACCACCAGATCGAAATTCCGGTCGGTCTCCAGCAGGGTCAGGGCCGACACCCCGTCTTCCGCGGTCTCCACCGTGAAGCCCTCCTGGGTCAGCCCCTCGACCGTGGCCATCAGCACCAGCGGATTGTCCTCCACCACCAGGATGCGCAGCGGGCGGACGTCCGCCTCCACGGCTGCCGGGGCCGGGGGCGGTTCGGCCGGCCGCAGGTCGGTCAGCGGCAGGTCGATGCGGACGCAGGTGCCCTCGCCCGGCCGGCTGTCGATGGCGGCGACGCCGCCCGACTGGCGGGCGAAGCCGTAGACCATCGACAGCCCGAGCCCCGTCCCCTTGCCGATGCCCTTGGTGGTGAAGAAGGGATCGAAGGCGCGGGCCATCACCTCCGGCGGCATGCCGGCTCCGGTGTCGGAAACCGCGATGCGGGCGGTGCGCGGCTCCGGCCCGGGGGATGCGGCGATGCGGATGCGGCCGCCCCCGGGCATGGCGTCGCGGGCGTTCAGCACGAGGTTCAGGACCGCCATTTCCAACTGCACCGGATCGACGGCGACCGGCATCGGCGTTGGCGCGATGTCCCACTCCAGCGGGATGTCGGCGCGGACCGACCGCTCCAGCAGGTCGGCCATCCGACGCAGGCTGTCGCCCAGATCGACCACCGTCGGGTTGACGGCGTCCTGGCGGGAGAAGGACAGCAGTTGCCGGGTCAGCTTCTCCGCCCGGTCCAGCGCGGTCCGCGCCCCGGCCAGGAAGCGCTGGCTCTCGGCCGGCAGATGGCGGGACATCAGATGAAGGTTGGCGAGCGCGGCGGTCAGCAGGTTGTTGAAGTCGTGCGCCACGCCGCCGGTCAACTGGCCCAGCGCCTCCATCTTCTGGCTCTGGCGCAGTGCCTCCTCCAGCCGCTCGCGGTTGCGCACCTCGTCCGCCCAGCGCCGGACCGCGGCACTTTCGGAGGCGGCGCGGCTGTAGGCCAGCCAGGCGATCAGCGCCAGCGCCAGCGTCGCCGGGGCGACGAAGGCGGCGTCCAGTGCCATGTTCCGCCACCAGGAGCGGGCGATCTGCGTCTGGTCCAGCCCATAGACGACATAGACCGGGAAATCGCCGACCCGTTTGTAGGCGAACACGCGCGACAGTCCCTGCACATGGCTGCGCCCGGTGCGGAAGATCCCCTCCTCCGGCTGTCTGCCGATCTCGGCGCGCAGGCCGCGGTCGGCGGGCAGGGTGGGCAACGCCGCCGTTGGTCGTGACGGGTCCAGGGTGGGGTAGCGCATCAGGATCGCACCGTCCTCGCGGATCAGCGAAATGGACTCCCCTTCGTCGCCGATGACCTGCCGGTAGAAGCTGGCGAAGTAATCGGGATTTACGATGGCGGCGATCATCCCGTCGAAGCTGCCGTCCGGTCCGCCGGGACCGCTGCGGCGCCGGCTGATGCCGAAGCTGGGCTTGCCGGTGGCGGGATCGGCGACCGGGCCGGCGATGAGCAGCCCGGAATCCTGCTCCCGCTGTTCCCGGAAATCCGCCCGGTTGCCGACATAGGTCTTGCGCGAGGGGAAGACGAGGCTGGAATTGCGCACGATCCCGTCCGGATCGGTCAGCCCGATGGCGCCGATCTGGTCAAGTTCGCCTTCCAGCGTCCGTAGATAGTGGTGCAGCGACTCCGACTCGGCGATCTCGCGCCAGCTGCGGCCATGAATGCGCTCGTCCACCCGGTCCAGCACCTGGGCCATGGTGTCGAACACCTTCAGCACATGCTCGTGCAGGATCAGTGCGTTCTTGCGGCTGTTCCTTTCGGCTTCCTCCTGGGCCTCCCACCGCTCGCGCCAGCCGATGCCGGCGAACAGTACCAACGGCAGGGCGACCGACACCGCCAGAAGGAGGCGCAGGAGGCGCAAGGATCCCCTGCGGTCGGTGCGACTGTCGAAGCTGCGAAAGGGCATCACCAACCATTGCCAAGGAAATGGACCGTGCCGACCCGCGCCGGCAGGGCGAAGCCCGCCCCGGTCACCATGGCCCAAGCATTTGAGGCCGGGCAACTCAGACTTTACGGCAGGACGCCGCCGGAGGCGTCAGGGGTCGCAGGTGCAGGCGCGGGGGAAGCGGCCCTCGGTCCAGCGGCGGCGGCGGCGGACATCGCATCCGTCCTCGGCCGGCCGCGGCAGTCCGCAGGCTTCGCCGAGCCGGTCGCGCAGATCGTCGAGCAGCGCGTTGGTCAGGATGGCGATGCCGGCGAAGAAAGGCTCCCGGCAGCGGGTGGCGACCCGGCTGCAGAAATCGGGAACCCAGCGCAGCGGATGACGGTCGAGAAAGCGGACGGCATCGATCATGCGGTCGCGGCCGAGCAACTCCGCCAGCAGCACCAGTTCCGCGGCGATATGGTCGTCCGGCAGCCGGTCGAGCGGCGGCTGCCGCAACGCCGCCTCCAGGCCGATCCGCCAGCGGGCCAGGGAGGCGGCGGCATCGGCCCGCAACTCCTCGTCCAGCCAAGGGCCTTCGGTCGGGCAGGCGCGCAGTTCGCTGGTCCGGTGGATGGTGGCGAAATCGGCAGCCAGCGGGGCGAGGCTGCGGCGGGTGATCCGCGTCGGCAGATCGCTCACCACCTCGTCGACCAGGGCGGCGGCCTGCAGGGCGTCGTCGCGGTCGAGAGCCAGGGGGCCGCGGGCGACCGGGGCATTGCGCAGCGCCTCCAGCAGGGCGGGGGTCGGCTCTTCGGCATGCAGATGGGCGAGAAGGCGCAGTCCCTCGGCGACGGCGGCCGGATCCAGGCCGCCGGTCCCGGTGCCGTCCGTGACGGGGACCCCGTCCTGGTGGGGCGGTGACAGGGTTTCCAGAACCGTGCTCTGCACGCTGTTCCTCCCGGCAGTCGGGCCGGATCGGGCGAGAGTGCCGGGACCGGGCCGCATGGGAACGCTGCACGAATGGATTTCGTGTCTTATGGAAGTCTTGCGGTGCCGCCGCTTGCGGCCGGATCAGCGTCCGAACGTTTGCGCGATCTGTTGCAAGTCTCTACTACCAGGGGGGCAAGCATTGGTCAATGTGGCCGATGGATCGGGGAAAGGCATAGACCGGCGGTTGCCTTGCGACACGATGTCCGGCCTTATCGCAGGATCAGAACCCAAGCAGGAGGTCCCGCCGCCATGCCGCTCCCCCTCATCGAACAGGCCGATGCCGCGCCGGAGGTCCGCGCCGTCTACGACGACATCAAGGCGACGCGCGACGTTCCCGACGTCAACAATTTCTGGAAGATGATCGCCCACCACCCGCCGACCCTGGCGCGGACCTGGGACAGCCTGAAGGAGGTGATGGCCCCCGGCGCGCTGGACCCGCTGGTGAAGGAGATGATCTTCGTCGCGGTCAGCATCACCAACAACTGCCAGTACTGCATCCGCTCGCACGAGGCGGCGGCGCGCCGGCTGGGCATGACCGACGCGCAGTTCGGCGAGCTGATGGCGGTGGTGGGGATGGCGAACGAGACCAACCGCCTCGCCGTCGGCTATCAGGTCGAGCTGGACGAGCGGCTGAAGTGATCCCTTGTCAGGCGGCGCGCGGCAGCGTCCGTGTCGCCGCTCCTTCCAGACGGCGCTGCGGCATGCCGTTGATCAGGTCGCTGCGGACGATGAAATGGGCGATGCTGCGGCCGTCGCCCAACTCCTCGCTGGCGATGCGTTCCACCCGAACCTCCACGTCCCAGCCGATGTCGGCCCAGGCGGTGCGGATGCGGCGGGCCAGTTCGCGGGCGCCGCGCTCGCTGAAGCTGTCGAGCCGACCGGCCGACGGGCCGGGATGGAAGCGGGGATAGGGCTGGGGCATGGCCAAGTCTCCTTGATCGGTTGCGGCGCGCCGGACTGTCCGGCGATCCGACGACCAAGGAATAATCCAAAATGGATTTACCTGGCGACGAAAAGTCGATACCGAAGCGGTATGGACGTCAGGGCTCCTGCAGACCGACCACCGTGTGCAGGGTGTCGAGATCTTCCAGCGCCACGGCGAACTCGCGGTCGGCCGGGCGGTATTCGCGCAGGACCACCGCATCGGGGCTGCGGCGCACGAACTCCTTCACCAGCACCGCCTTGTTGCGCTTGACCACCACGACGCCGGCTCCCGGCGCCGGCGGCTTGTGCGGATTGACGTGCAGAAGCTGGGCCGGGCGGAAGCGCGGCATCATCGACTCGCCGACCACATACATGGCGTATGGATCGCGGGCGTTCTTCAGGTAATCGGGCCGGGCGATCCAGTCGATGGGGCCGTCCTCCAGGAACATTTCCTGGTCAACCCCACCGCGCGCCGCCGCCCGCACCGGCATCGAGGCGGCGGCCTGCGCCTGCGGAACCGGTGCCGTGCGGAGCAGCGGCGCAAGCGCCGGGCGGGTGGGGCGGGGTGCCGCCGGGGGAGCCGCCGGCATATCGAGGCCAAGCAGGAGCGCCGGCTCCACACCCAGCGGGCGGGCGAGCTTGACCGCCCAGTCGACGGTCATCTTGCGCTGGCCGGTCTCCAGCTTGTTGATCTGGGGCTGGGAGGTGCCCGCCAGTTCGGCCAGCTTCTCCTGGCTCAGTCCGGCGGCCTGCCGCAGTTCGCGCATTGTGGTCATGGGCCGTTCATACCAAAACGGCTTTGGAAAGTCCATAACTGCGGCATAAATCCAGTTGCGCGCAGAAGCCGGCTTGGTCTAAACCATTGCGGTATGACGCTCGACGACTGGCTCACCCGGACCGCAACCAAGGAAGAGGCCTTCGCCGCCCTGATCGGGACGAGCCAGGCCACGGTCAACCGCTACCGTCACGGCCGCCGCGTCCCCCGTCCCGCCGTAATGGCCCGCATCGCCGCCGCCACCGGCGGGCAGGTGACGGCGAACGATTTCCATGGGTTGGGGGAGGGGTGAAGGCGGATTGCGCGCAACAAAAAAGGCCCCCTCCCGATGGGAAAGGGCCTTTCCTGTAACGCTGCCGCTGTTACGAGAACAGGCTCGACACCGACCGTTCCTCACTGATGCGCATGATTGCTTCGGCGAGCAGGGGGGCGATGGTCAGTTGGCGGATGTTGCGCGACACGCGCACCGCTTCGGTCGCCTGGATGCTGTCGGTGGTGACCAGCTGCTCCAGCGGCGAGACGGCGACGCGGGCAACCGCACCGCCGGACAGAACGCCGTGGGTGCAGAAGGCGTGAACCGACTTGGCGCCGGCTTCCATCAGCGCGACCGCGGCGTTGCACAGCGTGCCGCCCGAGTCGACGATGTCGTCGATCAGGATGCAGCGGCGGCCGTTTGCGTCGCCGATGATGTTCATCACCTCCGACACGCCGGCGCGCTCGCGCCGCTTGTCGATGATGGCCAGATCGGCATCCAGGCGCTTGGCCAGCGCGCGGGCGCGCACCACGCCGCCGACGTCCGGCGACACGATGGTGACCTCGCCGATGTTCTCGAAGGACTGGCGGATGTCCTTCTCGAAGACCGGGGCGGCCATCAGGTTGTCGGTGGGGATGTCGAAGAAGCCCTGGATCTGACCCGCATGCAGGTCCATCGTCAGAACGCGGTTGGCGCCGGCCTGGGTGATCAGGTTGGCGACCAGCTTGGCCGAGATCGGCGTGCGCGGGCCGGTCTTGCGATCCTGCCGGGCGTAGCCGTAGTAGGGGATGACCGCCGTGATGCGCCGGGCCGATCCGCGCCGAAGGGCGTCGATCGTCACCAGCAGTTCCATCAGGTTGTCGTTGGCCGGAGCCGAGGTCGACTGGACGACGAACACGTCCTCGCCGCGCACGTTCTCCAGGATCTCGACGAACACCTCCATGTCGGAGAAACGGCGCACGCTCGCTTTCGTCAGCGGCACGCCGAGACAGGTGGAGATCGCCTCGGCCAGCGGACGGTTGCTGTTGCCGGCAAGCACCTTCATCGGGGTCGGCTCTCTTTGCAGGGAAACGGCTCAAGGCACGTTCGCCGCTTGCGCGCCGTCGCCCCTTGAAAACGGGGCGGACCATAACAAAGGGTCGGGCCCATGTAAACGTTCCATGACGGTCGGGTCTTTCCCCATTGGGGAATGCCGCCCTGCGCGGGCGGCATGACGATGGACCCGGCGGTTGCCCGTTCGGGCCGGTTCAGGTCTGCAGGACGATGGCCGAAAGGCCGCGGCCGTAATCCGATTCGCCCCGAAGGCAGGACCGGCGATAGCTGAAGAAGCGGTCCTCCTCCGCCACCGTGTCGTTGGGGCAGCGCTGGATCACCGTGACGCCGGAATCGCCCAGCCGGCGCGTGACGTAGGCGGCCAGATCGAACAGGAAATGGCCGGGCTTGCGGGCCGGGGCGAAGTAATCGCGGTTGCGCGGGTCCTCCTCCTCGAACGGGGCGGGAAACTCCGGACCGACCTCGTAGGAGCGCTGGGCGATGCAGGGGCCGATGCAGGCGACGATCCGGTTCGGTTTGGCGCCCAGTTCCACCATGCGTGCGACGGTCGCCTCGATGACGCCGGCCTTGGCGCCCTTCCAGCCGGCATGGGCGGCGCCGATCACCCGCGCCTTGCTGTCGGCGAACAGCACGGGCGCGCAGTCGGCGGTCAGGATGCCCAGCGCGATTCCCGATTGCCGGGTCGCCATGGCGTCGGCCTTCGGCGCCGTCTCCGGCGTCCAGGGTTCCTCCACCACCACGCAGGTCGGGCTGTGGACCTGATGGCAGGTGATGAGGTTGCCGGGCTCCACCTCCATCCGCGCCGCGGCGCGGGCGCGGTTCTCATGCACGGCTGCGGCGGAGTCGTTGGACCCCAGCCCGCAGTTCAGTGAGGCGTAGAGCCCGGTGGACACCCCGCCGGTGCGGGTGAAAAAGGCGTGGCGGATATGGGTGATGTCGTTCAGCGCGCCGAGTGTGATCACGAACGCCGTCCTTCCCTGTTCTGTGGCCTTCCGCATGCCCGGCAGGGCAGGGGGCCGCTATGCACGGTCCGCCCGGATTGTCTTGGTGGCGGTTATGGTGCGATGTCTCCAACCGGGGTCTGCGCCCGCCGGGTCAGAAGCCGGCCGGCGGGTTGGCGTCGGCGAAGGCTCCGGGCGTGGCGAGCGCGACCAGCTTGAACAGCCTGCCCATTTGCGCCGGATCGATCAAGCGGTCCAGCGCGCCGCGGATGTCCTGCGCCTGGGTCGGGCTGGCCTTGGCCGACAGGGCCGATGCCCGCTGGCGGATGCCGAGGCGGGTCAGCCATTCCCCCTGCTCCACCGGGCCGAAGGACTGTGCGCCGCCGTCGCGCGCCGCCGCGGCGATGGCGGCAAAATCGACGTGGGCGGTCAGGTCGGCTTCGCCCGGCGCCTCCAGCACGGGGGCATAGGCATGGCGGCGCATCGCCTGCAGCGTGTCGCCGACCGCCGGACCCTGGGCATAGCCATAGTCGATCACTAGCGCGGCACCGGGGGCCGCGGCCAGCCGGGTGCCGATCAGCCGCGCCACCGCCTGCGATGCGGGGGAAACCTCGACCACGCTGCCGTCGGGCGCATTGCGCAGGGCATCGGGCACCAGCCGGCTGCCGGAGCTGCCGAAGGCTTCCAGCACGAAGCGGAAGCACGGGTCGTCCTGCCGACTGTCGGGGTCGATGTCGACCAGCCGTTCGAACCAGCCATGGTTGGTCTTCTGCACCTGACGGATCGGCAGGGCATCGAAGAACTCGTTCGCGATCAGGATGGTCGGGCCGTCCGGCACATCCTCCAGCCGGTCATGCCACTGGACGGCGTCGCCCAGGATCGGCTGCAGCGTCTGGCGCTGGCGGTCGCGCAAGGCCGGGCTGGTCTCCACCAGATGGACGACGGCGTTGTCGCGGAACAGCGGCAGCACCGCCGCCGCCCGCAGCACGTCGGCCATCAGCGTGCCGCGGCCGGGACCCAGCTCCACCAGATGGAAGGGGCCGGGGCCGCCCAGCCGCGCCCAACTGTCGACGCACCAGAGCCCGACCAGCTCGCCGAACATCTGGCTGATTTCCGGCGCGGTGGTGAAGTCGCCGCCGCTGCCGAACGGATCGCGCCGCATGTAGTAGCCGAAGCGCGGATGGCCCAGCGCCTCCGCCATGAAGGCGCCGACGCTGATCGGCCCGTCCATGACGATGCGGCGGGCCAGCAGGCGGGCCAGACTGTCCGGAGCGGCGCGCTCGTCCTCCAACATAACGTCGGAACCGGCCATGGCGTCAGGCCGGGATGGCGTGGCGCCGGCCGCGGACGACCAGCCACAGCCCGATCGCCAGCATCGGCAGCGACAGCAGCTGTCCCATCGTCGCGCCGGCGAACAGGAAGCCCAACTGCGGGTCGGGCTCGCGGAAGAACTCCACGATGATGCGCGACAGGCCGTAGCCGATCAGGAACAGCCCGCCGACCGTGCCCGGCCGGTGGCGCACCGCCGGAATGCGGATGGCGATCGCCAGCAGGATGAACAGCACCACGCCCTCAAGCGCCGCCTCATAGAGCTGGCTGGGATGGCGCGGCACCTGCAGCGGATCGCGCGGGAACACCATGGCATAGGCGAAATCCGGGGCCGGCCGGCCATATAGCTCGCCATTGATGAAGTTGGCGATGCGGCCGAAGAACAGGCCGATGGGCGCGCAGGCGGCGATGATGTCGCCGAAGACGAAGGGCGAGATGCCGCGGCGCCAGCAGAACAGCCCGATGGCCGTCAGCACGCCGACCATGCCGCCATGGAACGACATGCCGCCATGCCAGACCTGGAGCGCGTCCAGCGGGTTTTCCATGTAATAGGGCAGGTTGTAGAACAGCACATAGCCGATCCGCCCGCCCAGGATGGTGCCGATCACCGCCCAGGTCAGGAAGTCGTCGAACTCCTCTGGCTTCGGCCGCAGATCGGGATCGAGCCGCGCCAGCCCCATGCAATAGCGCCAGCCCAGCACGAACCCGGCCAGATAGGCCAGCGCATACCAGCGGACGACGACCGGGCCGACCGCGATGGCGACCGGATCGATGGTGGGAAAGGCGACGACTGGCAGGGTGGCGAACATGGGGACTCCGGTCAGCGGTACGGGTCGGGCTGCGACAGGAAATCCTGCACATAGCGCCGGACACCCTCTTCCAGTTCGGTGAAGGGCTGGTCGAACCCGGCGGCGCGCAGGCGATCCGTCGTCGCCTGCGTGAAATATTGGTATTTGCCGCGCAGATGCTCAGGCATGTCGAAGTACTCAGTCCGGGGGGGTAGCCCCAGGGCGGCGAACGTCGCCAGCGCGAGGTCCTTGAAGCTGCGCGCCTTGCCGGTGCCGACGTTGAACAGGCCGCTGACCTCGGGATGGTCGTACAGCCACAGCATGACCGCCACGCAATCGTCGACGTAAATGAAGTCGCGCAGTTGGCCGCCGTCCTCGAAGCCGTCCTTGTGCGACTTGAACAGGCGCGCCGGATTGCCGGCCGTCAGCTGGGGATGCAGCTTGGCGACCACGCTCATCATATCGCCCTTGTGGGCTTCGTTGGGGCCGTAGACGTTGAAGAACTTCAGCCCGGCCCACTGCGGCGGCACGAGGTCGCCGCCGGCAACGGCGCGGGCGATGCGGCGGTCGACCAGATGCTTCGACCAGCCATAGGCGTTCAGCGGCCGCAGCCGCGCCAGCCCGTCGCAGGAGCCGTCGTCGTCGAATCCGGCGGAGCCGTCGCCGTAGGTCGCGGCAGAGGAGGCGTAGATCAGCCGGCAGCCGCGCCACGAACACCAGCGCCACAGGTCCAGCGTCAGCGCCACATTGTTGGCGACGATCTTGTCGACGTCCCGCTCGGTGGTGGCGGAGACGGCGCCGAGATGGAAGACGGTGTCGATCTCCGCCGCATGCTGGTCGAGGAAGGCCAGCGTCTGCTCCGGCGGCACCAGCGCCGCGACCTCGCGCTTGGCGAGGTTCTGCCACTTCTCGCCGTCGCGGAAGCGGTCGATGACCGCCACGTCGGTGATGCCGCGCGCGGCCAATGCCGCGACAAGGTTGGACCCGATGAAGCCGGCCCCGCCGGTGACCACGATCATAGCGCTGTCCGCTGTTGCTCGACGCGTTTCGTGGGGACTTATAGGCGGGGAGGGGCGTGGGGGCAAGGTTGGGGCGACAGCGATGCTCTCTTGTGGCGGCCTGGACAATATAGGTATGAGTTAGTTAGGTTTTCTAATTTTTGGGTGATCTATGACTGCGAAGCCTACCCTCAGGCTCATCAACAATAAGAAAGAAACTCTAGAATTGTCACGGCATTATACAAGGAGAGTCCGTGCAAAATTGATTGGCGTTATGAACGCAAGGCTCAGAGATTTTTTGGGTATTGATGCCGTGAAAAGAACTTTCGACGAGATATCGAGGTTAGCGTTCTGGATAAATTTAGTGTCAATAGGCTTCATATTTAGCTTAATCATATCAAACTCCCAAATTTTTTACTATAAAGATTGTGAGTCATATTACGTTTCTTCTTTGTATATGAGATACATGCTTGATGCTCTTGGCTTATATATTAATTTGCTGATGTGGCCTGCATTGCCTGTCGGCTTAGGAATGTTAGGAATTTCAATCATGGCGTCTTCAATATACGTATGGCCGTCGCGGAAGAACTACTTTGTTCGCCATCCGGAAGTAGCCGAGAGATGCGCCAGTCTTCTGAAGAACCTATCTGTTTTCTTGTCAATACTATCTATAGTTGCTTGGGGGTTTATTTTTCGGGAAATTTTTCCTCTGTTCGTATCATATCACTCTATTGAATCTGCAGTGCAATTTCATCAAATGGCCTCACTTAGGTGCAGCGTCATCGAAAACGGAATGAAGGGGAAAATGTCACTCCCAAGGAATGCTCTTTAATAAAGAAGAAAGAATTTGTGAAAAGCACGGCTCTCCCAGTCGGAGAGCCGTATTTATTTAAATCCGTGCTACAACTTCTTTTTTTCTGTTACCGCGCCGCCCGGTTGGCTGCGCTCACCAGCGCCCGCAGCGAGGCGGTCACGATGTCGGCGTCGATGCCCACGCCGAACAGCGTCTTGTCGCCGGTCTTCACCTCGACATAGGCGCAGGCCTGGGCGTCCTCGCCGGAGCCGATGGCGTGCTCGCGGTAGTCGACGACGTGCAGGTCGGTGCCGCAGCCCTGGCGTAGGGCATCCAGGAAGGCGTCGATCGGGCCGTTGCCCTTGCCCTTGGTGGTGATGATCTCGCCGTCGCGGCGCATCACCACGCTCATGGCGCGGGCGCCGGAGTTCGGGCCGCGCGGCTCGGTCGAATGCTCGACCAGTTCCAGCGGGGTGTCGGCGTCCAGATACTCGGCCTTGAAGGCGGCATGGATGTCGGCGGGCGACAGCTCCTTGCCGGTCTCGTCGGCGACGCGCTGGACGACCTTGGAGAATTCGATCTGCAGGCGGCGCGGGATCTGCAGGCCGTAGTCCTTCTCCAGCACATAGGCGATGCCGCCCTTGCCGGACTGGCTGTTGATGCGGATCACCGCCTCATAGCTGCGGCCCAGATCCTGCGGGTCGATGGGCAGGTACGGGACCTCCCACTTTCCGGTGTTGGACTTGGTCAACGCCTTCAGGCCCTTGTTGATGGCGTCCTGGTGCGAGCCCGAGAAGGCGGTGAACACCAGCTCGCCGGCATAGGGATGGCGCGGATGGACCGGCAGCTGCGTGCAGTATTCCGATACGCGGACGATCTCGTTGATGTCGTCGATGTTCAGTTCCGGATCGACGCCCTGGGTGAACATGTTCAGCGCCAGCGTGACGACGTCGACGTTGCCGGTGCGCTCGCCGTTGCCGAACAGAGTGCCTTCGACGCGGTCGGCACCGGCCAGCAGCCCCATCTCCGCCGCAGCGACGCCGGTGCCGCGGTCGTTGTGCGGGTGCAGCGAGATGATCGCCGATTCGCGGTTCTTCAGGGTGCGGCAGAACCACTCGATCTGGTCGGCATGCACGTTGGGCATCGACATCTCGACCGTGGCCGGCAGGTTCAGGATGACCTTGTTGGTGGGCGAAGCGCCCCAGGTCTCCATCACCGCTTCGCAAATCTCGACCGCGAAATCCAGCTCCGTGCCGGTGAAGCTTTCCGGCGAGTATTGCAGGACGATCTCGGTGTCCGGCGTCTCGGCGGCCAACTGCTTGATCAGCTTGGTGCCGGCGACGGCGATGTCGACGATGCCCTGGCGGTCCAGCCCGAACACCACGCGGCGCTGCAGCTCCGAGGTGGAGTTGTACAGGTGGACGATGGCGCGCTTGGCGCCCTTGATGCCGTCGAAGGTGCGGCGGATCAGTTCCTCACGCGACTGGGTCAGCACCTGGATGGTGACGCCGTCGGGGATCTTGCCCTGCTCGATGATTTCGCGGCAGAAGTCGAAATCGGTCTGCGAGGCGGCGGGGAAGCCGACCTCGATCTCCTTGAAGCCCATGCGCAGCAGCAGGTCGAACATCGCGCGCTTGCGGTCCGGCCCCATCGGCTCGATCAGCGCCTGGTTGCCGTCGCGCAGATCGACCGAGCACCACATCGGCGCCTTGTCCAGGGTGCGCGACGGCCATTGGCGGTCGGTCAGCTTCACCTGGGGGAAGGGGGCGTACTTGGACGGGGACTTCGGCAGGGTCGGGATGCCAGCGTTCGTTTGGGTGGCGGTGCTCATGACGTCGTTCGGCTCCAGTGGCGGCTCCGGCCCTATAGGTCTTCTTTGCGGCCGGGAGCGGCGGATCGGAATTTGAAAGGCGGAGGGACCGGCGAGGGGTACGGCCGCGGAGCCGCCGGAAGTGGCTCAGCGACCGTCGGTAAGTCGCAGTCCCGGCCCCTGCCGGGCGACGCCGATGCCGGCGCCTTTGCAAACATCGCTCATGGAACAGACACTTCGACCGATGGAAATAGTGTGCGAACGCGACAAACCCGGACGCTTAAAGCGCCGGGCCGAGAAGTCGAAGAAGGGCGTTCTTGCGGTCGATGGTGTTCATAGGGCGCACTGTGCGCAGGTGCGGCATGGCTGTCAAGCCCGGATTGGCGAAAATCGGACTGCGGGACGCACCAACCATTGCCGCCCCGTTCGCCCGCCTCAGCCCCAGATCAAATGGTACAGCGTCGGCAGCAGCAGCGCCGTCGCCAGCCCGTTCAGGCCCATGCCCAGCCCGGCGAAGGCGCCGGCCACCTCGTTGACCTGCAGGGCACGGGCGGTGCCGATGCCGTGCGCCGCCACCCCCATGCCGAATCCGCGGGCTCGCCAGTCCTTGACCCGGACGAGGTTCAGCACCCAGGTGCCGAGGCTGGCGGCGACGATGCCGGTGATGATGACGAACACCGCGGTCAGCGAAGGCAGGCCGCCGATCTGCTCCGACACGCCCATGGCAATGGGAGAGGTGACGGATTTCGGCGCCATCGACAGGATCGTCACCTTGGTACCGCCGCAGATCCAGACCAGCGCGACCGCGCTGAGTGCCGACGCCGCGGACCCGACCAGCAGCGCCACCACCAGCGCCAGGGCCGAACGGCGCACCTCCTGGAACTGGTTGTAGAGCGGGACGGCGAGCGCCACCGTGGCCGGGCCGAGCAGGAAATGGACGAACTGCGCGCCGTCGAAATAGGTGCGGTAATCGATGCCCGACAGGCCGAGCGTGCCGGCGATCAGGATGACGGCGATCAGCACCGGGTTCAGCACCGGCCGCCGGCCCAGCTTCTCGAACACCCACACGCCGATCTGGTAGGCGACGAGGGTCAGCGTCAGCCCGGCCAGCGGGTTGGCCGACAGATAGACCCAGATCTGGTGGAGATCGGCGCTCATGTCCGGTCTCCCTTCGCCGAATTCCCCGCGGCCGGCTCTTCCTCCAACCGCGGCTCGCTGCGGCTCAGCAGAAAGGCCATCAGCTTGGCGGTCACCGCGATGCCGAACAGGGTGCTGCCGAACAGGGCGACGACGATCGGCAGCGCCTCCGTCTCCAGACGGGTGACATGCACCATCACCCCGACGCCGGCCGGCACGAACAGCAGGGACAGGTGACGCAGAAGCCCACCGGCCGTGTCCTGGATCGCGGCCGGAACGCCGCCGCGCAGCAGCAGGCCGGCGAACAGCAGCAGCATGCCCAGCACCGGGCCAGGGACCGGCAGGTGCAACAGGCGGGCGGCCAACTCGCCGGCCAATTGGCAGAGCAGCAGGAGCGTCAGGGTTCCGAGCATCGCGGACTCCGGTGGAAGGGGAGCTGTGCGTCCCTTCTACCGCAGTTGCGAAGGCGCCGGGCTGCATTCCGCGAATGCGAGCATCGCGAATCGGCTATGAAGTTGGCTGGAACGCGAAAGGGGAGTTATTGCAGCTTGGTGCGGGCGTGCAGACCGCGGCGGACGACGGATTGGGCCTCCACCGTCACTTCCTTCTTGCCGAACAGGCGCAGGAAAATGGCATTGACGGTGGCGTGGGCGCTGACCGTCAGTGTGCCGGCCGCCGCATCTTCGGCGATCGTCAGCGGCGACAGGTGCGATCCCAGGAAGCCGTTGGGGAAGGCCTTGTCGAAGAAGCTGCGGATGTGGCCGTCGCGCTGCGAATCGAACATCACGCGACCGCCGGCCAAGGCAGCGGCATCGACGGCCTGCGACAGCCGCGCCTCCACCGCATAGCTGCGCAAGGCGTCGACGGTGCAGCCGGCGCCCAAAGCGGTCGGAATGGCGAGGATCAGGGCGACCACCAGAAGCAGGTGGCGGCCCGTCCGCCGGTCTTCGTGCCCGCCATAGGGCAGGGGACGATAGACCAAAGTCATTGCCGGCCTCCTAAGCAATTGGCTATGCAGAAAGGAGTGTTTCGATTGGATGCATTACTCTTAGCATCATCCGACAAGCAGGCAAACCAGGAAATGCAGCAAAAGCACAGCAAAAATCGCGTCGCAAATTGCTATGTATTTTACGCAAAGGCGGTAACTCGAATTTGCGATGGTGCCCGCAAAGGGTAGATCCCTCCATGGCGGACGCGGAGCGCAGTCTTGACTTTGAAAACGCCTCCGATTCGAAATAGAGCTGAGACAAAAGCGGGGCAATCGGCCTCGGATCGGGCGCCGTTAAGGGTTCGTTCGTCCTCTCCGCCGGTAGGCTGGCGCCCCAATGCCTTGATCCATGCCGGAGCCGCCAGCGATGCCGTTCTTCCAAATCCCCTTCCGCAACCGTTCAGGGGCGCGGCGACCGGCCTGGCCGCTTGTGGATCATGCGCTGGCGGTTGCGCTGGTGGCGCTGCTGCTGTTCGGGCTGTCGGGCGAGGTGCGTGGCGCACTCGCCGACCTGATGGCGCAGGTGGAGGGTGCGCGGGCGGCGGCCGTGGCGCGCTGAACACGCGCGCGGCTTCTCCGTTTCCGTTCTGCCGGCTAGACTCGGCATGCAATGACGGGGAGACGGCCCGATGAAGGGCGGCGTTTGGCGCGTGGTGATGCTTGGACTGGCGGTGGCGGCTGCCGCACTGGTCTTTCTCGGCGTGGAGATCACGCAGCTGGCGGCCGACGACCGCACCGCCTTCACCCGCGGGCTGGCGATCTGCGGACTGGGCCTGCTGGCGGTCTGGTTCGTCTTCGCCCGCCTGTCGCGCCATTTCCGCGACCTAGACCGACTGTCCGACCGCCTGTCCGGCACCCGCAGCCGGGTGGATCTGGAGCCGATTTCCGGCGGACGGAGCGGCGAGCTGGCGCGTCTTGCCGAAGCGGTGAACCTGGCCCGCGGCGGCGAGCGCGGGCTTGGTGACGGCCCTCTTGCGGGTGGACCGCTTGGGGGCGGACGCGCGGAGCGGGCGCTGCGGGCGGTGCTGGCGCTGACCGGCGATCCCGTGCTGGTCCTCGACGAGCTGGGACGGGTGGAGCAGTTGAACCCCGCCGCCGCACGCCTGCTGGAGGTGGAGGAGGGAGCCGACATCGGCAAGTCCCTGCTGCGCGACGACCTGGCCCGTGCGATGGAGCGGGCGCGCGGCGGCGGTGCTCCCGTGACCGCCGTGCTGCGCCGGATCGAAGAGGGCGAGCTGTCGGCGCGGATCGCCGATCTGGGCCTGAGCGCCGGTGCGATCCTGTCCTTCCCCGCCCGCGGCATGGCCCATGCCGCCGGGCTCAGCGGCAAGCGCACGCTCAGCCTGCGGGCGGCCCCTGCCGCCGGCCCGCTCGGTGATGAGGAGCCGCTGGCGGCCCTGCCCTTCGTCGCGCTCTGGGTGGCGACCGCGGGGGCGGAGCCGGACAGCGGCCCGGTGATTGCGGTCGGCACCGTGCGGCTGGTGGGATCGCGCATCTTCCCCACCGTGTCGCTCACCCTGCTGATCGACCCGATCGACCCCGTTCCGGCCGAGGCGACCGCCCGTCACGGCATCGGCACCGCCATGGTGGCGGGCGAGCGCCCGTTCGCCGCGGTGTGGCCGGCGATCCAGGATGCGCTGCACAACTGCATCGCCGTCGGCATCGGCATCGACGCGAGCCTCGCCGCCCTGGCGCAGTCGGCCGCCCAGGCCGGTATCGCCGATCCGGCGCTGCCGCCGTCGCTGGATCTCGGGGCATTGGCTACGGCGCTGGATCCAGCTTTGACCGGCGCGTCCCCCGACCGGCTGGCCGAGGCTTTCGGCGTGCCCCGCCATCCGCGCACTGGTTACATGGGGGAGGGACCCCAGGGCGAGGCGCTGTTCCAGGCCGAACTGGCCGTTGCGCTGCTGTCCCGCCTGACGGAGCGCGGAATCGTCACCCAGGGGCAGGCGCGGGCACTGACCGCCGGCGTGGGCGCACACGTCTCCCCGCAAACCTCTCCCTAGCGGTCCGCGCCGAACGAACCTTTACGTACGTAGCTGGCGAGGGATGACCGCAGGTCGCGCCTCTGTCCATCTACAAACGATTTGATCGGTTTGGTTCGGTCCATCAACTGCCGCTTGTGATCGACACGACCACGCTGCCCCTCTTGTGGCCGGTCTCCACGTGGGCATGCGCGTCAGCGATCTGTGAGAAGCCATAGATCCTGTCGATCACCGGTTTCAGCACTCCGGCTTCTGCCAGTCTGGCAAGTTCCAGCACATCCTCCGGCCGCTCCGAGGCGGGACCGGCAATCGATCTTTTCGTACCCACAGGGCGGGCGAACAGGCCTGGCAAATCCGCCGACACCCCCAGATATCGGCCATGTTCGTTCAGCACCGGAAGGCACTTGGCGAAGGAGCTTGCGCCGACCGTGTCTGCGACGATGTCGTAGGTCTCATCGGCCTCGGCGAAATCTTGGCGGGTGTAATCGATCACCGCCTGGGCCCCGAGCGACCGGACAAGGTCGATGTTCCGGGTGCTGGTGACGCCGGTCACCCTGGCGCCCATGTGGCTCGCCAACTGCACCATGGCACTGCCGACGGCCCCCGAGGCGCCGATGACCAGCAGGCTTTCGCCAGCCTTCAGACCTGCCCTGCGCAGGAAGTGCAGCGCCGTCGTCCCGCCGAAGCACAGGCTCGCGGCCTCCTCGAAGGAGAGATTGGCTGGCTTGGGTGCAATGGGCTTGTCGGCCGCCATGACCCGGTATTCCGCATGGCAGCCCATCGCTGCACCGGGAAAGCCGATGACCGCGTCGCCCGGCTTCCAGGTGGTGACAAACCGGCCAACGGCTTCGACTGTGCCAGCCAGTTCCGCGCCCAGAATGGGCTGCCGCGGGCGAGTCACGCCGAAGACAAGGCGCGCAATGAGCCCGAAGCCTCGTGGCATCTTCAGGGTCCGCACCCGCATGTCACCCGATGCGACTGTGGTGGCGCAAATCCTGATGAGCACCTCGTTATCTTTGGGAACGGGCTTCCGCCGAGTTTCGAGCGTGAGAACCTCGGGTCCGCCATAGTTTAGGCAGATCCAAGCCTTCATGGCCGGAGGTTCCGGAAATTGAAAATCATGTGTGTCGAGCGCTCCGGTGCTTACGCGTGATTTGCGCCTCGCGATGGATTTTTTACCTACTTCGAAAATCATTCGACGGTAAAGGTGACCGGACTCTGGCGTCCTGCGGCAAAATGCCCGATGCCAGCCCGACAACGGCCGAACGAACACCGCCTTGCCCAGGGGCCAAACCTTCAGATCGCGCCTGATGCCCGTTTAGCCTTGTTGATGCGGGCGATGATGCGGTCGGGATCGGCGGTCTACGATGCCTCGAAAGCTGCCCCGGCGCAGGCGCTTGCGGGTCAGCGTGGCGAAGAAGCCCTCCGCCGCGTTCAGCCAGGAGGCCGAAGTGGGGGCGAAATGGAAGACCCAGCGCGGGTGCTTTTTCAGCCAGGCCAGGACCTTCGGGTGCTTGTGGGTGGCATAGTTGTCGAGAATGACGTGCACCACCTTGCCGACCGGCACCCCGGCCTCGACGGCATTGAGAAAGCGGATGAACTCCTGATGGCGGTGCCGCGCCGCGCATCGTCCCAGCACCGTACCGTCCAGCACGTTGAGCGCCGCGAACAGCGTCGTCGTGCCGTGGCGGGCTGACCCTTGGCCAGCGGTAAGCCCGGCTGGGTGCGCTCCAGCGCCTGGATCTGCGACTTCCCATCGACCGACAGCACCAAGGCATGCTGGGGCGGGTCCATGTACAGCCCGACCACGTCTTGGACCTTCTCGACGAACTTGGGATCGCGCGAGAGCTTGAAGGTGCGCACCCGATGCGGCTTGGGGCCGTGAGCGCGCCAGATCCGACGCACGCTGGTGCCGCTCACCCCGCTGGCGGCCGCCATCGTGCGGCTGCTCCAGTGCGTGGCTTCGCCGGGCGGCTCGTGAAGCGTCATCTCCACGACGCGCTCGACCAACTCCGGCGCCAAGGCCGGGATGCGCGACGGGCGTGTCTTGTCACGCAACAGCCCGCCCACGCCCTGCTCCTGAACGGGGCGCTGCCCGCGATGGACAGTGGGCAAGGCGACGCCGACCTCCCGGGCAATGGCGCCGTTCAGGCGCGTGCCGTCGCTCAGCAAAGCGATCCGGGCACGCGGCACCAGCTTCTACGGCGTGTTGCCGTTGCGGATGAGGCCCTCCACCGATCCCGGACGGCAGCAGCCAGCTTCAGGTCAACGGCCCACGGCGAGATATCCATATCCCGCAGCCTGCCAGCATCCTTTGTAGAACGTAACTGTCCGTTCGGCACGGACCACTAGGCATCCTCCGCCAGCCGGAACCCACTGACCGACAGCCGGGTCTCCGGCCGCAGATAGTGTCGCGTCCAGGGGCCGGCATGGTCGAAGGGCGTCAGGCAACTGCCCCCGCGCAGGACCATGCGGTTGCTGGCAAGCCGCCCGTTGAACGCCTCGTCCGGGACGGTCTTGTCCGCCCCGTGGGGACTGCGGTAGCCGGGATATGTCAGGAAGGCGTCGCCGGTCCATTCCCACACGTCCCCGCACATCTGCCAGGGACCGGTGCCGTGGCAGGTCCCGGCGCGGGGGTGGCGATGGCCGGTGCCAAGCAGATTGCCCATGCTGTCGCAGCCGGCGGCGACCGCCTCCCACTCCGCTTCCCGCGGCAGGCGCTTGCCGGTCCAGCGGGCGTAGGCGTCGGCCTCGTACCAGCTGACATGGCAGACCGGCTCGTCGGGGTCGAGCGGCTGCATGCCGTAAAGGGTGAAGACCTGCCAGCGGGCACCGGACCCGAAGCCGCCGCGCTCCCAATAGAGCGGGGCGCTCCAGCCTTCCGCCTTGGCGGTCTCCCATCCATCGGTCAGCCACAGCGAACGGTCGCTGTATCCGCCGGCCTCGATGAAGGCCAGGAACTCCCCGCAGGTGACCGGGCGGGCGGCCAGCCGGTAGGGCTCCAGCCAGACGCGATGGCGCGGTCCCTCGTGGTCGAATCCCGGCAGCGGCGTCGGCCTGCCAATCTCGACGAGCCCGCCGGGCTGCTCCAGCCAGCCGTCCGGCGGGGCGCCGAGATGCGGGTGGTCCGGCGCCTGTTCATAGGCGGGACGCAGCGGGTTGCACCACAGGGCATGCTTGATGTGCAGCAGCATCCGCTCCTGGTGGCGCCGTTCATGGGCGATGGCCATCATCAGCGCCGATTCGGCGGCATCCCACAGCGACTCGTCCAGCGCGTCGATCAGATGCAGCACCGCGCCGTTGATCTGGTCGCGGTGGCGCATGATCTCGGCCGCCGTCGGGCGCGACAGCACGCGGGGAGGCGCAGGGCCGCCATCGGTGCGGGCAGCGAACAGGTCGAGGAAGGCCGGGTCGGCCGGCCGGTAGCCGGGGCTGAAGGGGATCAGCACCGCGACCTCAAACAGCCAACTGGTGTGGGCGAGGTGCCATTTCGCTGGCGCGCCGTCCGCCACCGTCTGCACCATCAGGTCTTCGGGCGACAGGGTGGCGACCAACTCCGCAGTGCGGGCGCGCGCCTTCTGGAAGCGGGTGGCGAGGGTTTGCCGGCGTTCAGCGTCCGATGGTGCGGCTGATGGCTCGGCGCTCTGGATGGGATGTGTGTCGGGCACGGGCGGTCCCTCCGAAAACCGAATCTTTCGGAGAGTGTCCACCCGGAGCGCCTCTTTTGGAATGCATGCATCCGTGGTGTGGCCGTCACCGCAAATAGCGGCTGCGACAGGACGCCGCATCAGTCAAGGCGTGGAGGATGCAGGGTGGCGCTTGCGCCGTTGGCCCAAAAACGAAAAGGCCGCCAGAAAGGCGGCCTTGTTCATTCGAAGCACAGCTCAGTGTCGGACAAGCCTTACTTGATCTTGGCTTCCTTGAACTCGACGTGCTTGCGCGCCACCGGGTCGTACTTGCGGAACGACAGCTTCTCGGTGGTCTTCTTCGGGTTCTTCTTCTTGACGTAGAAGAAACCGGTGTCTGCCGTGCTCACCAGCTTGATGAGGACGGTGTTCTGCTTGGCCATGATCTCGATCCCGACAAAAAATCCGTGCCCCGCCGGCCCGGCGGGGCGGCGTCGTAGCGGCGGAAAATACCGTCTGACGCCGCAATGTCAAGCGTTATGGGCGGTGAAATCGGCGTCCGACGGCAATTGCCACAGCGCCAGCCGCTTCGACGCCGCCCGTTGGCCCGATCAGCGTTCCGCCACGGTGTTGACCACCGCGGAGGCGACCGCCCGCTGGTACAGCGCCGGCTCCGCCAGCAGCCGCATGGCGACCTTCAGGTCCAGTTCCGGCTCATGCTCCTTCCACGGGCAGGCTTCGCGCAGGGCGTTCAGCGCATGCTCGTCGTCGGCTGCCTTTGACCGCCAGCTGGCGATCTGGGCCGGGCGCAGCCGCCCTTCGCGCAGGTCGGACAGCAGCGCCTCCGGATCGGCCTGGCCGGCCCGGCTGGTGCAGACGGTGGGCTGTACGCCCTGGCGATGCAGGGTGTAGCCGGCCGGCGTGTAGATGCGGCTCCAGGTCAGGAACAGCTCGCCGTCATTGGGAAGGCGGTTGACTGTCTGGACGCTGCCCTTGCCGTAGCTGGACGCCCCCACCACCACCGCGCGGCCGGAGTCCTGCAGTGCGGACGCCACCACCTCGGCCGAGGAGGCGGACCGGCCGTCGACCAGAACCACCAGCGGCAACCCGTCGAGCAAATCGTCGGGATTGGCATCGAAGCGCTGGCGGCTTTCGGGATTGCGCCCTTCGGTGGAGATGATCCGGCCGCGGCGGATGAACAGGTCGGCGACCGCGACCGCCTGGTCGAGCAGCCCGCCCGGATTGCCGCGCAGGTCAAGAACCATGCCCTGCAGCGTCGGGCCGGCCGCCTGCCGGATGGAGGTCACCGCCGAGCGCAGGCTGGAGGCCGTGGTGGCGTTGAAGCGGTCGAGCTTGACGATGCCGACGTCGCCGGACAGCGAATAGGTGACGGTGTTCGGCACCACCCGCTCGCGGCGCAGGGGCAGCCGGCGCGGCGCGGCGCCGTCGCGGGCGACGGTGAGGGTGAGCAGGGTGCCGGTGGGGCCGCGCAGACGCTCGCGCATGTCCGCGGCGGTCATCCGCGTCGTCAGGTCGCCGTCGATGGCCAGCAGCAGGTCGCCGCCGACGATGCCGGCGCGCTCGGCCGGGCTGTGCGGCATGACGTCGTTCACGGTGACGCGGCCGTTGGCGGCGCTGTCCAGCGAAATGCCGACGCCGCCATAGCCTTCGCGCTGGGCGCGCTCGTTGCTGGCGCGCTGGACGCCGGTATAGCGGGAATAGCCGTCGAGGTCGGCGGTGACGCCGTCGAAGACGACCTGATACAGGCGTTCCGGCGTCGCCTTCGCCAGGATCGGCGAATGGCTGCGGGCGCGGTCGATGACACGGGTGGTCAGAACCGCCCAGCCGGCGGCATCGCGGTCCGCCGCGGCACCATACTCCGCCGCCAGCGCGCCCGACACGTACAGGCGTACGGTGTTGCCGGTCTGCTCCACAGTCACCGACGGATCGATGGTGCTCAGGCCCTTCAGCCCGTCCATTCCCAGCCGGTCGAAGGAAACCGGGTCCAGATAGACCTCGGCGATCTTGCCGAACCCCACGCTGAAGACCTGCTCCGTCACCGGGGGCGGCGGCGAGGCGATCGCGACCTGCGGCGGCCCGGCGAAGGCGGTGGTGGCGAAAAGGGCTGCGGTGGGAAGCTGGAACGCAAGATGGCGGAGCGAACGGCCCAGGCGGCGCGCCATGTTCGACATCGCGGGGATTCGAAAAGGCAGAACGCGGAGCGGTGCATTCGGATCGCACACGCCGTGATCGCACAGGTTGTGATCGAACTGGGCCATGGGGCGAACCGCGGCCTCCCTTTCCTGCAGCCGGACCGGACGAGGATGTTGCCGATCCCGGATGGGTGATAGATACACCTTCGTTCAGGAGGTCGGGCGGGACAAAATTGCGGGCTGCACCACAATGTCGCGGATTGTCCGATTCTGTGTCGCCAAGGTCACGCTGGTATGGTGGGGGTGTGGCCAAAGCTTGGCCGGGCCACGATTCGGCCACATTGCTTAAGCGTTGCCTTTATGCAACGGAGTCAGCGGTCCCCCGAGTCGTCAGCCTGAGTCGGCCAGCCGGAAGAGCGTGCTGCCGCTGACCGGATCGGCCTCCACCAGCACCACCTTGACCGGGCTGCTGAGGCGGTAGGTCCGCCCCGTACGCTGTCCGACCAGCGCGTGTGCGGCCTCGTCGTGATCGTACCTGTCGTCGGGCAGGCTGCTGGCCGGGATCAGCCCGTCGGCGCCGCTTTCGTCCAGCCGGACGAACAGCCCGAAGCGGCTGACGCCGGAAATCCGGCCGCTGAAGCGTTCCCCCACCCGGTCGGCCAGGAAGGCGGCGGTGTAGCGGTCCACCGCGTCGCGTTCCGCCGCCGCGGCACGGCGTTCGGTGCCGGACAGATGCTCGCCGATCTCCGCCAGCCGGCCCAGCGTCTCGTCGTCCAGCCCGCCGACGCCCAGCCCCAGCGTGCGGATCAGCGCCCGGTGGACGATCAGGTCGGCATAGCGGCGGATCGGCGAGGTGAAATGGGCGTAGCGGTGCAGCGCCAGCCCGAAATGGCCGATGTTGTCCGGGCTGTAGGCGGCCTGGGCCTGGGCGCGCAGGATCACCTCGCTGACCAGCGGCGCGTGCGATGTGCCTTCCACCTTGCGCAGGATGCGGGTGAAGTGGTTGGGCGTCAGGTCGGCGCTCTTGACCAGCGGATGGCCGATCTCCGCCAGAAAGCCGCGCAGCGCCTCCATCTTGTCCATGGAGGGGCGGTCGTGGATGCGGTAGAGACCGGGCATGCTGCGCCCTTCCAGCACCTCCGCCGCCGCGACGTTGGCGGCGATCATGAACTCCTCGATCAGCCTGTGGCTGTCTTGGCGGTCGCGCTTGGCGATCTCGGCGACCCGGCCGCGCTCGTCGATCCGCACCCGGCGTTCGGGCAGGTCCAGTTCCAGCGTGCCGCGTTTGGCGCGGGCGGCGGCCAGCCGGGCGTAGGCGCCGAACAGCGGGGCAATGACGCCGTCGGCCAGCGGCGCCGTCACCTCGTCCGGCCGGCCCTCGTGGCAATCCTGCACCTGTTCATAGGTCAGCCGTGCCGCCGACCGCATGAGTCCGCGGACCAGCCGGTGCCGGATCAGCACACCGTTGCGGTCGATCCACAGGTGGAAGGCCAGACAGGCGCGATCCTCCCCCGGCCGGAGCGAACACAGCCCGTTCGACAGCGCTTCCGGCAGCATCGGCACAACGCGGTCGGGGAAGTACACCGAGTTGCCGCGCTCGTACGCCGTCCGGTCCAGCGCCGATCCGGGGCGTACGTAATAGGATACATCGGCGATGGCGACGATCAGGTGCCAGCCTTCCGGATTCTCCGGGTCGCTGTCCGGCCCGGCCCACACCGCGTCGTCGAAGTCGCGGGCATCGGCGCCGTCAATGGTCACCAGCGGAATGTCGCGCAGATCCTCGCGCTGCATCAGCGCCGGCACCGCCGCCAGTTCCGCCTCGCGCAAGGCGGCATGCGGGAAGGCGGTGGGGATGCCGTGGGCGTGGATGGCGATCAGGCTGAAGGCGCGCGGCTCGTCGGTGGAGCCGAGACGCTCCACTACGCGGGCCTGCGGCTGGCCGGCGCGCCCGGCCGGCAGGATGTCGGCGAAGACGAGGTCGCCCGCTTCGGCGTCGCCGCGGTTGGGCGGCAGCACCAGGAACTCGGTCTTGTGGCGGCGGTCGGTCGGGTGGATGCGCCCGCCATCGGCGCTCGGCCGGTAGACGCCGAGGATGCGGCCCTCGCGCTCGCCGTCTATCCGGCGGATGACGCGGCCCTCATAGAGGCGGTCGTTGATGCGGGCGAGCTTCGCCAGCAGCGTGTCGCCGACCGCCAGCGGCTTGTCCTCACCCCGTGACTTCTTTTCCGGCAGCAGGAAGATGCGCGGCGGGTCGCCCTCGCCGGTCCATGTCAGCGGACGGGCCGACAACTCGCCGTCCGCATCGGCGCCGGTGACCAGCAGCACGGCGACCGCCGGCAGGGCCTGCGGCGGGGCCATGCGCTTGTTGCGGCCACGCTCCACCGCGCCGTCGGCCTCCAATTCGCGCAGCAGATCCTTCAGCATCTCGCGGTCGGCTGATCCGGACAGCTTGAAGGCGCGGGCGATCTCGCGCTTGCCGACCGGGGTGGTGCTGGACCGGATGAAGGCGAGGATGGCGTCCTTGCCGGGGAAATGGCTGTCGGTCACTGGGCGGGGGATCCGTCGGTTCTTGTCGCTGGTAGGGCTATATAGGGATCAATCGCCATCAGGTCTGGTCGCCCATGATCTGCCCGCCATCGCCCGGATGGCGTCGCTGCGTTCCAGCGCCTCGCGGAAGCCGGCGAGGGGGAAACGAACCTCCGTCTTCTCGCCGGCCGGCGACTGGCCGACGATGGAGACTTCCGGGGCCGGCGCCATCTTCTCCACCATGCGGCGGTTGATGTCGGGATCGGTCACGGCGCAGGTGTTGGTCTCGAACCGGTAGGGCTTGCAGGGGGAATCGGGCTTGAACACCGCCCGGTCGGCCCAGACCCGCACCAGCTTGTCGAGGTCCAGTGATTCGCCGGCCACGCGGAAGCGCAGCCCCTCGCGCCATTTTTCGGTGGAGCGCAGCCAGACCAGCCGGGCGGTGCGGTCGTTGGTGCCGCGGGCGGTCAACTCGCACTCCACCTGCCGCGTGCCGGTCCAGAGCTGACAGTAGAGCTTCCAGGACTTGAAGGTCTCGTCGAACTCCTGGAAGGGCTTGTCGGCCGCCGAAGCCGCCGGGGCGGCGCCAGGGGCGATGACCGCCAGCATCGCCAGGGCGAGGATCAGGCGCTGTCCGTGGCGGCGGGCGGGCATGGGGTGGTCACTCCCGCCGTTCCGCCCGCCGCCGCAGCAAATGGTCGGCCAGCACGCAGGCCATCATCGCCTCGCCCACGGGGACGGCACGGATGCCGACGCAGGGGTCGTGGCGGCCCTTGGTCAGGATGTCGGTGTCGTTGCCGGCGGTGTCCACCGTCTGGCGCGGGGTCAGGATCGAACTGGTCGGCTTCACCGCGAAGCGCAGGACGATGTCCTGCCCGGTGGAGATGCCGCCCAGGATGCCGCCGGCATTGTTGGACAGGAACTGCGGCTGGCCGTCGGCGCCCATGCGCATCTCGTCGGCATTCAGCTCGCCGGTCAGTTCCGCGGCGGCGAAGCCGTTGCCGATCTCCACACCCTTCACCGCGTTGATCGTCATCATCGCGCAGGCGAGGTCGCTGTCCAGCTTGTCATAGAGCGGGTCGCCCAGCCCCACCGGAACGCCGGATGCCACCAGTTCCACCACCGCGCCGACCGACGAGCCGCTCTTGCGGATGCCGTCGAGATACTCGGCCCATTGCGTGGCCGCGACCGGGTCGGGGCAGAAGAAGGGGTTGTTGTCGATCTCCGCCCAGTCCCAGCGGCTGCGGTCGATCCTGTGCGGGCCGATCTGCACCAGCGCGCCGCGCACCTGGATGGCGGAGCCCAGCACCTTGCGCGCCACCGCGCCGGCGGCGACCCGGCAGGCGGTTTCCCGCGCCGAGGAGCGACCGCCGCCGCGGTAATCGCGGATGCCGTACTTCTGCCAGTAGGTGTAGTCGGCATGGCCGGGGCGGAATTTCCCGGCGATGTCGCTGTAGTCCTTGGACCGCTGGTCGGTGTTCTCGATCAGCAGCGAGATCGGCGTGCCGGTCGTCTTGCCCTCGAACACGCCGGACAGGATCTTCACTTGGTCGGGTTCCTGGCGCTGGGTGGTGTAGCGCGACTGGCCGGGACGGCGCTTGTCCATCCAGGGCTGGATGTCGGTTTCCGCGACGAGGTCGATCAGCGACGGGCAGCCGTCCACGACGACGCCGATGGCCGGACCGTGGCTCTCGCCCCAGGTGGTGAAGCGGAAAAGCGTGCCGAAGCTGTTGCCGGCCATGGTGACATCCTCCCGAAACGAACCCGCGACCGCAAAGCGGTAGCGCGCGTTTCTTGCGGCCTTTCGGCGGCAAGGTCAAGGAAGCGATGCGCTGATTTTTAAGAGAGTTTTTTAAAGAGGAATGGTGCTGCCAGAGAGGATTGAACTCTCGACCTCTCCCTTACCAAGGGAGTGCTCTACCACTGAGCTACGGCAGCGCCGGATACGAACGCCTGATCACAGGATCGGAGGAATGGTGCTGCCAGAGAGGATTGAACTCTCGACCTCTCCCTTACCAAGGGAGTGCTCTACCACTGAGCTACGGCAGCCCCGATAACCGATCATCGCCGGGGCGATGCGTCCGGGTGAGGCGTCCAGGCTTGGCCGCCCCCCGAAGTGGCGCGGGTTATGCCACAGGCCTTTGGGGGATGCAAGCGCTTAAAATCACCCCGCGACCCACTTTTTTTCGCGCTCCGAACAAGCGCCTGACTCACGCCTGCGTCGCGGCGGACGGAAGCACCGCCTCGGCACGGAAATCGGGCACCACGGTGCCCAGGATCGACAGAACCCGCTCGCCGTCGCCGGCCCGCGCCGCCGCCTCCAGCTCCCCCACGGCCCGGTTGATCAGCGCATAGTCGATCAGGCGGGGGGAGGCGAGGAAGACGCCGTCGGCCTCGGTGCGGCTCGGCGCCTCCGCCGCGGTCAGGATTTCCTCGAACAGCTTCTCGCCGGGCCGCAGGCCGGTATAGGCGATCTCGATGTCGACGCCGGGCCGGTAGCCGGCCAGACGGATCATCTGGCGGGCGAGATCGGCGATCTTCACCGGCTCGCCCATATCCAGCACCAGGATCTTGCCGCGGTCCTCCGCGCGCGTGGCGCCGTGGGCGGAGGCCTGCAGCACCAGCTCCACCGCCTCGCGGACCGTCATGAAATAGCGGCGCATGTCGGGATGGGTGACGGTCAGCGGGCCGCCATTCGCCAGTTGGCGGGTGAACAGCGGCACCACCGAGCCGGAGGAGCCCAGCACATTGCCGAAGCGCACGGTCATGTAGCGGGTGGCCTGTTCCGTCGCGTCGCGCGGCGGCAGGACGTCCAGCGCCTGGCAATAGGTCTCGGCGAAGCGCTTGGCCGCGCCCATCACGCTGGTCGGGCGGATCGCCTTGTCGGTGGAAATCAGCACCATGGCGAGGCAGCCGGCGGCGCGCGCCGCGTCCGCCACGTTGCGGGTGCCGATGACGTTGGTCAGCGCGCCCTCGCACGGGTTGGCCTCCACCAGCGGTACATGCTTCAGCGCCGCGGCATGGAAGACCAGGGCCGGGCGCTCGTCCTGGAACAGGCGCATGACGCGGTCGCGGTCGCGCACGTCGGCGATCACCGCGCGGGTGTCGAGGCCGGGGAATTTCTCCCGCACCTCCATCTCGATGCTGTAGAGGTTGAACTCCCCGGCATCGAGCAGGATCAGCCGCTCCGGCCCCAGCGTGGCGATCTGGCGGACCAACTCGCTGCCGATGGTGCCGCCGGCGCCGGTGACGATCACCCGCCGCCCGCCGATCAGCCCGGAGATGGCGCCGCGATCCAGCACCGCCTGCGGCCGTCCCAGCAGATCCTCCAGCGCGATGGGCCGCACCTCCACACCCTTGCCTTCGCCGAGTGCCGATTTGAACTCGGTCAGGCTGGGCAGGCGGGACATCACGAGCCCCTGCGCCTCCGCCCGGTCGAGCAGGCTGCGCAGGGTCGATCCCTTCAGCTCGGCATTGCCCTTGGTGACGATCAGCCGCTGCGGCCGTTCGCCCTTGCGCTCCAGCGTCTGAACCACCTGTTCGAGATCGTCGGGGCCGCCCAGCACCGGCACGCCGCGCACCGCATGGCCGATGCGCCGGCCCTTGTCGTCCAGGATGCCGACGACGCGGTAGGCCGACTGCCCCGGCTGGTCGAGCGAGCGGATGAACAGCTCCGCCGCGTCGCCGACGCCCAGCAGCAGGACGGGAATGCGCGGCACGCCCTCCACCGCTTCGGCCCAGCTGAAGCGGCGGTCCTTCATGAAGCGGTAGGCGAAGCGCGGCCCGCCGAGCAGAAGCATCTGCACCAGCCACAGGATCGGCGGCAGGGAGCGTGGCAGCAGCTCCGCGCGCGTCAGCAGGAACATCGCCAGCACAAAGCACAGCACCGCCACCGTGACGGCGCGCACCACCTGCATCAGATCGGGGATGGAGGCGTAGCGCCAGATGCCGCGGTACAGCCCGAACAGCACGAAAACGGCTGCCGAAATGCCGACCAGCGTCGGCAGCGCGATGACCAGCGCATCGAAATACAGACCGAAGGCGGAGCCACCCACCCGCAGATACAGGGCGACGACCAGGGCGACCCCGGTCATCACCAGATCATGCAGGAAAACCAGGGATGCCCGTGCGGACGGGATACGCATGCCGCTAAACCTTGTTCATTCGTTCGGCCTTGAGAACCGGGGGCCGAAGCCGGCCATCGCCGATCCGGCCGGGTGATCAGCCGCGGGAAGCTTTGAACCATTCCGCGGTGGCGCGCAACCCGGACGCAAGGTCATGGGGCGGGCGCCAGCCGAGCCTTTTACGGATGGGTCCGTCATCCACCGTCAGCGTGCCGGCCAGCCGGTCGAACACCGCGCGCGTGCCGGTCAGCGCTGCCCCCAGCGCCATCAGGCCGCGCGGCACCGGGAGCAGCCGCGCCGGCCGGCCCAGCGCCGCGGCGATGGCGCGCACCAGATCGGCGGTCGAAACCGGCTCTCCGTCCTGGACCAGGAAGGTCCCGCCGGCGGCATCCGGATGTTCCAGCACCGTCACCACCGCGTCGGCGAGATTGCCGACATAGATCAGGCTCCGCCGGTTGTGGATGCCGCCCAGCGGCAGCGGCAGGCCGGTCGCCACCAGCTTCACCAGTGCCCGCATGTTGCCGGCGGCGCCGGGGCCGTAGACCAGCGGCGGCCGGATCACAGCCACCTCCATGCCGGTGCGGGCGGAAATCGCGGCCAGCGCCCGCTCGGCCTCCAGCTTGGAGATGCCGTAGGGGCTGTGCGGGTCGGGCGGCATCGCGGCGTCCAGTGGGGTGGGGCGGCTTTCGTCCACCATCGCCTTGATGCTGCTGAGGAAGACGAAGCGCTTGACCCCGGCCGCCGCCGCCTGCTCCGCCAGCCGGACGGTGCCGGCGGTGTTGACGCGGCGGAACTCCGCCAGCGGGTCGGCGGCCTTGTCGCGCATCACATGGACGCGGGCCGCCATATGGATCACCGCGTCGACGTCTTTGAGCGCCGCGGTCCAGTCGGTGTCGGGACCGATGTCGCCGACCACTGCCGGCTCCCACGGCCCTTCCTTGCTGGTGCGCAGGGCGGCGCGCACCATATGTCCGCGGGCGGCCAGCAGCGGGACGGTGTGGCGGCCGACGAAGCCGGTGGCGCCGGTCAGGAGAACGCGCATGGGCAGGGGTGTCCGGGCTGGTATCGTATCATGGATCGAACCATGCCTTAGTATCCGGTTTGGCCAGGTGACGCCACGGCGCAAAGTCCCAGAACCCTTTTCCAGCTTTCGGTTGGTGGTGGGAATGGCTATAAGCTGAATAGGGACGCGTGAATAAGGACGCTACCAAGACATGTCACACATTGTGGACGGTGCAAATGATCGGCACAGCCGGATCATCATCGTCAGCTTTAACTGCGCCGACTTCGTCAATCGCGTCATTGGCTGTCTGCTCGACCAGACCGACCCCGCCTTCGAGGTGGTGATCGTCGACAACGCGTCGAAGGACGTCGACGGAATCGCCTTGCCCGCCGATCCGCGGTTCCGCATGGTCCGGCTGGACAGCAATGTCGGTTTCGCCAAGGCCAACAACATCGGCGCCGCCGGCGCCACTGTCCCCTGGATCGTCACGCTGAACCCCGACGCCTTCCCGCGCCGCGACTGGATGGAGCGGCTGCAGGCCGCCGCCCGTGCGCAGCCCGACGTGGCGATGTTCGGCTCGACCCAGCTCTTCTCGCACGACCCCCGCATGATCGACGGCGAGGGCGACCAGTATTCCATTTTCGGCTTCGCCTGGCGGGTCAATTATCGTCGCATGCTGAAGCCGCCCTATTACAGCGGTGAAGTCTTCTCGCCCTGCGCTGCCGCCGCCATGTACCGGCGCGATTGTTTCGAGGCGGTCGGCGGTTTCGACGAGGATTTCTTCTGTTATTGCGAGGATGTCGACCTCGGCTTCCGCATCCGTCTGAACGGCGGTCCGGCGGTGCAGGTCGGCGACGCTGTCGTGGAGCATGTCAGCAGCGGCGTGTC
The DNA here is from genome assembly GCF_900177515.1 of Azospirillum oryzae. Taxonomy (GTDB): domain Bacteria; phylum Pseudomonadota; class Alphaproteobacteria; order Azospirillales; family Azospirillaceae; genus Azospirillum; species Azospirillum oryzae_A. The sequence goes on along the minus strand of NZ_FXAK01000007.1, from coordinate 2,200,856 downwards.
CAAGCAGTATGGCACCTTCGCCCAGTATCACGGCGTCCGCAATCTGGTGTGGACGATGGTGAAGAACATGCCGCTGCCGTTGCTGCCGCTGGCCTTCGCCGGCCATGCGCTGCTGGTTGTCTATCTGGTGTTCCGCAGCCTGGGCAGCGGGCGCACCGGCGCCATCGGCCGCGGCATCCGCGACGCGCTGTGCGGCCTGCCGCGCATGATGGCCAAGCGCCGCGTCATCCAACGCGACCGCAAGGCGACGCTGGGGCAGGTCGCCCGCATGATCGCCTGGAACCCGCTGCTGCTGAAGACCCGCGGCCGGCCGGGGCTGCGGAAGTCGCACAGCTCAGACCAGCCGCCATCCGTGGGTGTTGAAAAAGCGTAGGGCCGAGCGGGCGAACATGCGGATATGCGCGCGGCCCTTGCGCGCCGCCTTGCCGCCGAAATGCACCATGCGCACGTCCGGCACATAGGCGATCTCGCCCAGCGCCATCGCTCGGCGCGACAGGTCGAAATCCTCGAAATACAGAAAATAGCCGTCGTCGAACCCGCCGAGCCGGGTCAGAGCGTCGCGCCGGAACAGCATGAAGGCGCCGCTGACCTGCTCCAGCCCGGTGACGACGCTGTCGCCGGTGACGTCGCGCATCTCGTACCGGTTCAGCCGCTTGGCGAACATCCGCTTGACGGAGGCCGGGGCGAAGGCGCGCAGACCCAGATCCAGCACGGTCGGCCGGCGCTTGCACAGGAACTCCTGCTCTCCCGACGGCCCGAACACCTTGGGCGTCAGCAGCACGGTGCGCGGGTGCGCCTCCATATAGCGCCAGCCGGCCAGCAGCGCGTCGGGCTCAAGCAGGATGTCGTAGTTCAGGATCAGGTGGTAAGGCGCATCGCCCTGCCGGATCGCCAGATTGTGCCCGGCGCCGTAGCCGACATTGCCGTGCCCGGCGATCAGCGTCACCGGCGGACGGCCGGCCTCGGCATAGCGGTCCAGCAGCGGCCGGAACGGGTTCGCCGCCGGTTCGCTGCCCTTCGGTGCGCCATTGTCGACGATCCACAGCCGGGTCTGCACCCCGGTACCCTCGGCCAGCCGGTCGGCGGCGGCGGCGATGGTGGCGAGCGAGCGGGCCAGCAGGTCGGGATCGGGGTGGTAAAGGACGACGGAGAGGTCGAGGAACGTGGCGGTCATGGGGATCAGGCCTTCGACATGCGCGTCAGCGTCGCCAGCAGCAGCGCGACCGTGACCGCGCCCGGCGCCAGCGTCCAGGCGCCGAAGGTCCTGGCGGCCAGCGCGGCGGCGACGAGGACGAGGCTGTAGCCGATGATGGTCAGCACCACGCGGTCGTGCCGGCCCGCACCCTTGGCGGCCTTCTGATAGAAATGCTCGCGGTGGGCCTGCCAGATCTTCTCGCCGCGCAACAGCCGGCGCAGCAGCGTGATGGTGGCGTCGGTCAGGTAATAGGCGGGCAGGATCAGCGCCGCCGCCCAATCGCCGCGCGCCGCCAGCGAGGCCAACAGGAAGGCCAGGATATGGCCGAGCGGGATGCTGCCGACATCGCCCATGAACATGCGGGCCGGCCGCCAATTGTGGGTCAGGAACCCGGCCGCCGCCCCGGCCAGCGCAGCCCCGGCGACACCGGTCAGCCCGAAATCGCCCACAACCAGCGACACCAGCGCGACGCCGCCGCCGATCAGGATGGTCTCGCTGCCGGCCAGCCCGTCGATCCCGTCCATGAAATTGTAGAGGTTGACGAACCACAGCCACAGGAAGGCCGTCGCTGCCCGGTCCAGCCCCCAGGGCAGCCAGCCCTGCCACACCAGCTGGTCGGACGGCAGCGCCAGCAGCCCGAAGGCCACCGCCAGCGCCTGCACCGCCAGCCGCAGCAGCGGCGACAGGGTGCGCCGGTCGTCCATCCACGACACCCCCATCAGCGCCAGCGTGCCCAGCAGCACCGCCCCGGCTTCCAGCGGCCGGCCGAAGGCGATCCCGGCGATGGCGAAGACCGGCATCACCGTCAGCATCACCGCCCAGCCGCCGCCGCGCGGGGTGGGGGCCTGATGGCTCGACCGCTCGTTCGGGATGTCCATGATGCTGCTGGCGAGCAGATAGCGCAGCACCCGCGTCGACAGGTACCAGCCGACGGCCAGACACAGCAGGAAGACGCCGATCAGCGCGGACGAATAGGCGGTGGAGGTCATGGTGGCTCGGGTGTTGTCGGGAAGGGCATGCGATCGGTCGTCAATGGCAGCCGCAAAGGCTGACCTTGTATCACGTTTCCCCGTGCCGATGCGTAGAGCCGGTCACGCACTTGCCCCTAGGCCGTCGGGATGCCGGCCGGAGGCGACGATGCATGGCGTTTGCGGTCAGCGAACCCAGCCGAACCGTTCCAGCAACTGGTCGGGGAGGAGCGCGTTGCAGGCCTCGATCTGGGGCGGGGTGTAGACCGACCGCCATTCGTCCGGATCGCCCTTGCGGAAATGCACGCCACGGTCCTTCGGCAAGGGCGTGAACTGAAAGCGCTGCCGCGCAATGCCGTGGAAGTCGAGGATGCGGCCGAACAGACGATGCTCGTCCGTGATCAGTTCATCGTAGGTCGTCAGCAGGATGTTGAAGCGTCCCCGGTCGTAAACCTTCAGCCAGCCGCGCAGCCAGTCGACCAGGGCCGGGGAATAATGGACGATGTTCCAGCCGATCTTGTCCGTCAGGTCCAGATCGAAATATCCCGCTGGCGGCGTCGGCGTCACCCAGAGAAGGGCATCCTCGCGATTTTCCGCCTTCAGCAGGTCGAGGTGATGCACCCAGCTCAGCAACGCCTGGCGCGGATCACGGATGTGCAGGATCCAGCGGCCGACCAGCCGGTCCAGAATCTGGACGTTGATGTCCGACGGTTCGAAATGGTTCTGCGCGATGCTGCTCGCCCCGATGAAGGACTTCGCGCTCCAATACTGCACCTGATCGGCCAGCGTATAGCCGTTGCCGAGGTTGCTGAAGGGCATGCCGAGGGCTTGGCCCAGGTGCTTATGGATATAGACGCTGCCGGATTTCGGCATGGTGTTGATGAGGATGCTGGGCAGCGGAGGGTTGCGCAGCCGCTCCAGTTCGGCTTCGGCGGCCCGGCGCTCCTGCCGCTCGGCCTCGATTGCGGCGAGACAGGCGTCGAAGGAGGAGCGGAAGCGGTCGCGCTCTGCCGTCAACTGCCGTATCCGCTCCTCGGCATCGGCCAGTGAAGCGGCAAGGGTGGCTGGCCCGTCTTCCGTCACGTCTTCCGGAATGGCCTCTGCAGTGCAGGGGGGAGAGACGGTCTCGGTGGCGGCTTCGGCGTCGGTGCTGTCGGTCATGCTGATCTTCGGAAGCCTGCTTCAGGTTCGAGCGCCGCAGTATATGATGCCAGCCAGGGTGGTGGAAGATCGTGCCGTCACCGGATCCCGTGATAGCCCTTGTACCACTCCACGAATCGGGGCAGGCCGATCTCGATCGGGGTCTTCGGCTCGAAGCCCAGCACCTGACGGCTCAGCTCGATGTCGGCGGCGGTCTCCGGCACGTCGCCGGCCTGCATCGGCTCCATCACCTTGACGGCCTCGCGGCCGAAAGCCTGCTCCAGCACGGTGATGAAGCGCATCAGCTCCTCGCACCGGTTGTTGCCCAGGTTGAAGACGCGGTGCGGGGCGCCAGTCTCGGCATCTACCGGAGCCGGGCGGTCGAGGGCGGCCAGCACGCCTGAGACGATGTCGTCGATATAGGTGAAGTCGCGCTTCATCTTGCCGCCGTTGAAGACGCGGATCGGCCGGCCGGCGGTGATGGCGTCGGCGAACAGCCAGGTCGCCATGTCCGGGCGGCTCCACGGGCCATAGACGGTGAAGAAGCGCAGGCCGGTCATCGGCAGCTGGTAGAGGTGGCTATAGGTGAAGGCCAGCATCTCCGCCGCCTTCTTGGTGGCGGCATAGACCGATACCGGGCTGTCCACCCGGTCCTCCACCGAGAAGGGCATCTTGCGGTTGGCGCCATAGACGGACGAGGTGGAGGCGTAGACGAAATGCCGCAAATCCGGCATGCGCCGCGCCGCCTCCAGCAGCGTCACCTGACCGGTGACGTTGGCGTCGACATAGGCATAGGGGTTCTCGATCGAATAGCGCACGCCCGGCTGCGCTGCCAGATGGACCACGCCCGTCACGTCGCCGAACTGCGGCCACAGCCCCTCCACCGTCGCGCGGTCGGAGATGTCGGCCCTGATGAAGCGGAAGCCGGGCCGGCCGGTCAGCCGGGCCAGCCGCGCCTCCTTCAGCGCCACGGCGTAATAGTCGTTCAGGTTGTCGATGCCGAGCACGCTCTCCCCGCGGTCCAGCAGCGCAGCCGCGACATGCGATCCGATGAAGCCGGCGGCCCCGGTGACGAGGATGGTCATGGTCCGACACCTTGATATGACGATGGTCCGACGGTCTTATGCCCCAGCGGCGACCGGGGCGCCAGCCTCCATCCAAGCCTCTCCCATGACCGGTTCGCACGCTTGACAGCCGATCCGCCCTGCCGGTCTACTGCGCGACCGCGACACACCAGGACCGATGAGACCATCGATGCCCCCGAAGAAGAACCCGCTGAACCTGAACCCGCTGCAGCTGCGCACCCTGACCCTTCTGCAGGAGATCGCGCGTCTGGAGAACGCTCCGGCCGAGGATGAGGAGGGTGGCTTCCAGATCACCTCCCTGCCGCACGCGCACGGCAACCACTTCCACCTCGGCCATGCCGTGGTCGCCGCCAAGGATGCCACCGGCCTGCAGAACGATGCCGTCTGGACCATCCTGGAACGCAAGGGCATCGTGAAGCGCACCCCCGGCGCCGCGATCCTGACCGCGACCGGCGTCGGCTACGAGACCGGCCTGCGCGATCAGATCCTGCATCATTCCGATCACTGACAGCCCGGGCGGAGCCGCGCCGATGGACGACACCGCCGAGACGCTGAACACTCCGCCGGCACCGGTGAAGCCGAAGCCGGCGGTGTCGGCCCGCGACGAACGCCTCGCCGCCCGCCTGCGCGAGAACCTGCGCAAGCGCAAGGAGCAGGCGCGGCAGCGGGGGGAGTGAGGGGGCGGGTGCGGCGTTAGACCCCCACCCTCACAATCCAACACCCTAAGCCAAATCCTTCCTGAACCAGATCTGCCGGTGCCCCGGCGGATAGCCCTCCATCTCCGCCCACACCTCATAGCCCTGCTTCGGGTAGAAGCCGGGCGCCTGGAAGTCGTAGGTGTAGAGCCGCGACCAGCGGCAGCCGCGGGTCTTGGCCTCCGCCTCCGCCGTGGCCAGCAATCGGCCGCCGAGGCCGCTGCCGCGGGTGGAGTCGTCCACCCACAGCAAATCGACATACAGCCAGTCCCAATTGGTGTAGCCGACCAGCCCGCCCTTCAGCGCGCCGTCCGCATCGCGGGCGACGGCGACCAAGTCGCGGCGGTCATAGGCGCGGCCGAGCGACGCCTCGTTGTAGGCGCGCAGGCCGTCGAAGACGCCGGCCAGATCGGCCGGGGCGGGGGTGTCCGTCACGGACAGGATGAAGCTCTGTGTCATGCGGCGAAGCTTAGCCGCGAGCGCGCGGAAGACCAGCGCCGTGATAAAGAACCGTCCATGCACCACAAGCGGCCCGGCTTTTCTTGAGCCTCGCCGCGCGCTCGGCTACAAACCAGCCTCACCACCCCTCCACCCAATCGATACGCCAAGGAGTACCCCCGCGATGGGCATCATGCCGGACAGCTGGATCCGCGAGATGGCCGAGACCAAGGGCATGATCGAGCCCTTCGTCGAGACCCAGAAGCGCGAAGGCGTGATTTCCTACGGCGTGTCGTCCTACGGCTACGACGCCCGGGTCGCCGACGAGTTCAAGATCTTCACCAACGTCGACAATGCCATCGTCGACCCGAAGCGCTTCGACGATTCGAGCTTCGTCGACCGCAAGACCGACGTCTGCATCATCCCGCCCAACAGCTTCGCGCTGGCCCGCACGGTGGAATATTTCCGCATCCCGCGCGACGTTCTGGTCATCTGCCTGGGCAAGAGCACCTATGCCCGCTGCGGCCTGATCGTGAACGTCACCCCGCTGGAGCCGGAGTGGGAAGGCCACGTCACGCTGGAGATCTCCAACACCACGCCGCTGCCCGCCAAAGTCTACGCGAACGAGGGGCTGTGCCAGTTCCTGTTCCTGAAGGGCGACAGCGTGTGCGAGGTGTCCTACGCCGACAAGTCCGGCAAATACATGGGGCAGAAGGGCGTCACGCTGCCCCGGCTCTGAGCACTCCTAATCTGAACGCCTTTTCCGAAGGCGTATCCGCGAAAGAAACAGGTCCATGGACAAGATCCGCATCCGCGGCGGCCGCCCGCTGAACGGCTCCATCACCGTTGGTGGCGCCAAGAACGCCGCCCTGCCGCTGATGACGGCGTCGCTTCTCACCGACGAGACGCTGACGCTGACCAACCTGCCGATCCTGGCCGACATCAACACGCTCTGCAATCTGCTGTTGCAGCACGGCGTGGCGATCCACATGGCCGGGGCCGGCGGCGATTGTGCCGGCCGTGCCGTGGACTTCACCGCGCGCGACGTCACCAACACCACCGCCCCCTACGATCTGGTCCGCAAGATGCGCGCCAGCGTGCTGGTGCTGGGGCCGCTGCTGGCCCGCTGCGGCGAGGCCAAGGTGTCGCTGCCCGGCGGCTGCGCCATCGGCGCCCGTCCGGTGGACCTGCACATCAAGGGCCTGGAGGCGATGGGCGCCGACATCCGGATCGAGGCGGGCTACATCGTCGCCAAGGCGCCGGCCGGCGGCCTGCGCGGTGCGGAGTACGTCTTCCCCAAGGTGTCGGTGGGGGCGACCGAGAACCTGCTGATGGCCGCCACCCTGGCCAAGGGCACCACCATCCTGGTCAACGCCGCGCGCGAGCCGGAAGTGACCGACCTCGCCGAATGCCTGGTCAGGATGGGCGCCAAGATCACCGGCATCGGCACCGACCGGCTGGTGATCGAGGGGGTCGACCGCCTGCACGGTGCCCGCCATATGGTGGTGGCCGACCGCATCGAGACCGGCACCTACGCCATGGCCGCTGCGATCACCGGTGGCCGTCTTGACATCATGAACACCCGTCTCGATTTGATCAAAGCGGCGGTCAAGGCGCTGGCTCCGGCCGGCGTCGCCTTCGAGGAGATCGAGAACGGGATCCGCGTTTCGCGCGCCAATGGCGAACTGCACGGTGTCGATGTGATGACCGAGCCGTTCCCGGGCTTCCCCACCGACCTTCAGGCCCAGATGATGGCCCTGATGTGCACGGCGAAGGGCGCGGCGATGATCACGGAAACGATCTTCGAGAACCGCTTCATGCATGCGCCGGAGTTGACGCGCATGGGCGCGCGGATCACGGTCCACGGCTCGTCGGCCCTGGTGCGCGGCGTGGAGCGGCTGACCGGTGCGCCCGTGATGGCGACGGACCTGCGCGCTTCGGTGTCGCTGGTGCTCGCCGGGCTGGCGGCGGAGGGGGAGACGATGGTCAATCGTGTCTACCATCTCGACCGCGGCTATGAGCGGGTGGAGGAGAAGCTGGCCGCCTGCGGTGCGGAGATCGAACGCATCCACGGCGGCGACGAGTAAGCGGCGGGGGCGCCCCTCCCGCCATCCCGATAAGGTTGGCCATTCCCCGAGAGGTGCCCCCGATCATGACGGCCTCAGCCATGACCCCGATCCGCCTGCGTGCCGAAGACGAGGAGGATCTGAAGGTCGTCTCCGCTTGCCTGCAGGACGCCATCCTTCCGGTCGGCGACATGTGCTTCCAGCCCGACGACAAGCGGTTCGTCATGGTCGTCAACCGCTTCCGCTGGGAAGCCGCCGACCGCCCGCGTCCCGGTCCCTCCGCCGACGACGACGATCTGGCCCCCTACGAGCGGGTCCATTGCGGCGTGCGGGTGGATGGGGTGACCGGCGCCAAGCTGCGCGGCTTCGATCTTAAGGACCGCGGCCGGATCCTGGAATTGCTGTCGATGGAGACGATGGAGGGCGGGATCGCCCTGCATTTCGCCGGCGGCGGCTGCGTCCGCCTGGACGGGGAGTCCTGGCGCATGGTGGTGGAGGATCTGGGCGAGCCCTGGCCCACCGGCTGCAAACCCTGCCACCCCGACGAACCGGCCTGAGGCGCGGTATGGCGCGCGGGGCGCCGGTTCAGCGCTCCGCGACCTGGGTGTCGTTGTGGATGCGGCGGATCACGTCCTGCGCGGTCTTCTTGTAGGTGACGGTGTCCACGTCCTCGCCCGGCGACAGTTGCGAGCGGGAGACGGTGAAGAAGCGGTGGCCGACATCCAGCATGCCGCTGGCCTCGACCAGGATGCTGGTGTCCTTACCGTCGGCGCTGGGCGAAACCGAAACGATCTGGCCCAGCTCCTCGCCGAGCAGACCGGTCACTTCGAGCCCGACAAGATCGTCGCCGGCGCGCGGATCCGCGGCCTGGACCGACTCGATGTGGGCGAATGGCAGGGTCGCTGCCAGCGCAAGGCCGGCCAATAGGGTCTGGAACCTCATGATTCGGGCTCCCATCGTTGATGTGTGTCTCGTATGTCACAATCAACATGGGAATTGCGGGACAGTTCCCAGGGAACCATGCAGGGGTAATCCGGTTGCTGCGGCATAACCAACAGCGAAGGAAGCCCCTCCATGGCTAAGAACCTCAATGGAAAAACCGTGGCCGTTCTCGCCACCGACGGCTTCGAACAGGTGGAGCTGACCGAGCCGGTGAAGGCCCTGCGCGACGCCGGTGCCACCGTGCATGTGGTTGCCCCGAAAAGCGGGCAGATTCAGGGCTGGAACCACCATGACCGTGGCGACAAGGTCGATGTCGACGTGACGCTCGACCAGGCCGATGCCGGCCGCTATGACGCGCTGATGCTGCCGGGCGGCGTGATGAATCCGGACAGCCTGCGGCTGGAGCCGAAGGCGATCGAGTTCGTGAAGAGCTTCGTGACTTCGGATCGTCCCATCGCCGCAATTTGTCACGGCCCCTGGACGCTGATCGACGCCGGCGGCGTGCGCGGCAAGCGCATGACCTCCTGGCCGTCGCTGCAGACCGACCTGCGCAACGCGGGCGCGACCTGGGTCGACGAGCAGGTGGTGACCGACCATGGTCTGGTCACCTCGCGCAAGCCCGACGACATTCCGGCCTTCTGCCGCAAAATGATCGAGGAATTCTGTGAAGGCCGCCACCCCGGCCATCGCCACGCGGCGGAGTAGGGGAGCGCTTCTGCCCCCTCCCTAACCCTCCCCCGCTTTGCGGGAGAGGGGACTGTTCCGGCTATCGCAAATCGCCCCTCTCCCGCGAAGCGGGGGAGGGAAGGCGCCCATGCGAAAGCATGGGAAGGGAGGGGGCAATCCCCGCCTACGCCGACACCAACGGCGAAAGCCCGTTCTGGATCGCCCACACCGCCGCCTGCGTGCGGTTCTGCGCGTTGATCTTCCGCATCACGTTCTTGAAATGCATCTTCACGGTCGATTCCGTGATGTGCAGGTTGCGGGCGATGGCCTTGTTCGACTGGCCGGCCAGCAGGCAGCGCAGGATCTGCACCTCGCGCTTCGACAGGTCGCCGCTGGGCGGCATGGCGATCGGGGTCGGGCTGTGCTGCGGGCGCTCGTTGGCGGCGGCCATCAGCAGGCCGGCGACATGGGTCGGATAGACCACCTCGCCCAGCATCACCAGCCGCAGCGAGCGCAGCAGGCTCTCGCTCGACATGCTCTTGTTCAGATAGGCGTCGGCGCCGGCCTTCAGCGACTGGGACAGGCTGCGGTCGGCGATGGTGTCGGCCAGCACCGCGATCCGCGCCGACGTGCCGTCGCGCAGGCGCCGGATGCCGGCGATCTCCTCAGGCATGCCGTCCTGGAGCGCCAGCACGATCAGGTCGGGCTCCTCGCCGTCGGCAATGAGGTCGAGCGCGTCGTCGGCGCTGGCCGCGTGGGCGCTGACCCGGAAGGGGCCGCCGCCGATCAACGTTGCCAAGGCCGCCGAAAACAGCCGGTCATGGTCGACCAGCATCACATTCCATGTCGTCATTGATCATCCTCCGCTGAGCCACCCTTATTGCCGGGCGGCGGCGATCCCCCCTTTTTGTCCGCGCCTGAAGGATCAGGCCAAGGACCGGACCGGTCGATCCGGCCCACGCAGACTCCGAACATAGAAAATTAGAACAATATTGTTCGGAACAGCGGGCTTTACGCTTCATGCCGGGATGATTTATACGGTTCATTAACCAACGGCGCAAGGTGAGAACAGGAAAGTCACAGGCAATAGATCAGATTTGGCAGGGAATTGAACGCAGGTCCGTTCATTCGATATTTAGGGGTAGCTGCGCCAAAGAGCGGCGCGAATGAACCGCTTTTCCGTTGGGGCTTTTTGGTGTTCTTGGCCCTACTGAGGAGCGGTCCGCTGAGAATAAGGGGACACGATGGAGTTCGAGCTTCAAGCGCGCGGTGGTTCGCGTAGCGCGGGCAATCCCACGCGGATTTTTCTGGTGGTCGACGAGCAGCCGATGGTGCGCCATGGCTTCGCTCTGTCCATCGGCGAAATCTGCCCTGGGACGCGCGTGCTGGAGGCCGGGTCGTTGGATGAAGCGCTGAACATCGGCCGCCAGACCCCCGAGCTGGCCCTGGTCCTGTACGATCCCGGTCCGCCGCGCGTGGACGACGAGGATGCCGGCGGCGGCGCCATCGCCGGGCTGCGCCGGCTGAAAGACACGCTGGGCGACGTGCCGGTCCTGATCCTCACCAATTCCGACGAAGTTGCCGACATTGTCGACAGCGTCCGCATGGGCGCCCGCGGCTATGTGTTGAAGACCAGTCCGCCGGAGGTGCTGGAGCATGCCATCTCGCTGGCGCTCAGCGGCGACATCTTCCTGCCGCTGCCGCGCGCGGTGCTGAACGGGGCGCTGGCGGAGGGGCCGCGCGGCAACGACGACATCCTCGACCGCCTGACCGACCGCCAGCGCGACGTCTTCGAGCTGCTGCTGGCCGGGCATTCCAACAAGGAGATCGCCCGCGGTCTGGGCGTGCTGGAAGGCACGGTGAAGGTGCATGTGCGCGCCATCATGCAGAAGCTCGGCGTGCGCAACCGCACCCAGGTCGCGGTGGTCGCCGCCCGCAACGGCTGCTTCAACGGCGAAGGCTGAGCGGGGGCGAAGGCTGAGCGGAGCGGAGTGTTCGTCCGCATTGCCTGAACGGCCCCGCTTCCGGCAGACTGGCGCCCGCATCATCCAGTTGGCAGTTGGGGAGCGGGCGCTTGGTTCAGGTGGCGGTGGCCGACAGGCCGGAAGTGACGGCTCCCGAGGAAAAGAAGGTCGCCGTCCATGGCGCCGCGACCGTCCGGTTCGAACATCGCCATGGCGAGACCAGGCTGGCGACCCTCTACCATCACGACCCGCTGCGGGTGCTGATGCCGACGCCGCGCCGCGATGACCTGCCTATCGCGGTGCTCGCCACCACGTCCGGCGGGATGGTCGGCGGCGACCGCATGGACATCGCGCTGTCGGTTGGGTCGGGCGCCAGGGCGCTGGTCACCACCCAGGCGGCCGAGAAGGTCTATCGCTCCACCGGCGCCGACTGCCGCATCGACACCGCTTTGTCGGTGGAGGACGGCGCGTGGCTGGAATGGATGCCGCAGGAGGCGATCGTCTTCGAAGGCTCCCGCCTGCGCCGGCTGACCCGGATCGACCTGTCGGGCAATGGCCGCGTCATCGCCGGCGAGATGCTGGTCTTCGGCCGCGCCGCCTTCGGCGAGACGGTCACCCGCGGCCTGATCCGCGACGCCTGGGAGGTCGCGCGCGATGGCCGGCTGATCTGGGCCGACGCCCTGCATCTGGACGACGACATCGCCGAGGCGCTGGCCCACCCCGCCGGCTTCGGTGGAGCCGCCGCCTGCGCCACCCTGCTGCACGCCGCTCCCGACGCCCCACGCCATCTCGATGCCGTCCGTGCCTTGGCCGAACCGCTGGCCCAATCGTCGGAAGGCGCCCGCATCGGCGCCACCGCGCTGGACGGGTTGCTGATCGTCCGCATTCTCGGCGGCGATGCCCGTGCGGTGCGCCGGGCCTATGCGATGCTGTGGTCGGGTTTGCGCGCCGAGGCCGCCGGCCTGCCCACCCGCCTGCCGCGGCTTTGGGAGGTGTAAAAGCCAAGTCCAGGCTTTGGCATCAATTGTTTCAACCCTCTACGTCATACGACGCACTTGGCGTGCCGCCTCAGCGTGGCATAATCGCCGGCAACGAACAGGGCGGCGAAAGGGCAATCCCCCGATGAACCTGACAGGGCGCGAGAAGGACAAGCTGCTCGTTGCGATGGCGGCGATGGTGGCGCGGCGGCGGCTGGAACGCGGGGTCAAGCTGAACCATCCGGAGGCGGTCGCCCTCATCACCGACTATGTGGTGGAAGGCGCGCGCGACGGCCGCACGGTGGCCGAACTGATGCGCGACGGGGCCACCGTGCTGACCCGCGATCAGGTGATGGACGGCGTGGCCGACATGATCCACGACATCCAGGTCGAGGCGACCTTCCCCGACGGCACCAAGCTCGTCACCGTCCACCAGCCGATCCGTTGAGGGGGACTGCCCGATGAAACCCGGTGAAATCTTCCCGGCGGCCGGCGAGATCGTGTTGAACGACGGCCGCGATACCGTCGAACTCGACGTCGCCAATGCCGGCGACCGCCCGATCCAGGTCGGCTCGCACTTCCACTTCTACGAGACCAACAGCGCGCTGACCTTCGACCGCGAGAAGGCTAGAGGCTTCCGGCTCGACATTCCGGCCGGAACGGCGGTGCGTTTCGAGCCCGGCCAGACCCGGCGCGTGTCACTGGTCGCCTATGGCGGCGACCGGGTGGTGATCGGCTTCAACCGCAAGGTCAACGGCGCCCTCTGACGGGCCGACAGGGAAGGGCGAACGACAATGGCGCACCGCATCGACCGGGCCGAATATGCGGCCCTCTACGGCCCGACCACCGGCGACCGCGTCCGGCTGGCCGATACCGACCTGATTGTGGAGGTCGAACGCGACCACACCGTCTATGGCGAGGAGGTGAAGTTCGGCGGCGGCAAGGTGATCCGCGACGGCATGGGGCAGTCGCAGCGCTCGCGTCACCAGGGAGCCGTCGACACCGTCATCACCAACGCCCTCATCATCGACCACTGGGGCATCGTAAAGGCCGACATCGGCATCACCGGCGGGCGCATCGCCGCCATCGGCAAGGCCGGCAACCCCGACATCCAGCCGGGCGTCGACGTCATCATCGGTCCGGGGACCGAGGTGATCGCGGGCGAGGGCAAGATCGTCACCGCCGGCGGCATCGACGCCCACATCCATTTCATCTGCCCACAGCAGGTGGACGAGGCGCTGAACAGCGGCGTCACCACCATGCTGGGCGGCGGCACCGGTCCCGCCGCCGGCACCTCCGCCACCACCTGCACCCCCGGTCCCTGGCATATGGAGCGGATGCTCCAGGCCGCCGAAGGGCTGCCGATCAACCTCGGCTTTTTCGGCAAGGGCAACGCCAGCCGTCCTGACGCGCTGCTGGAGCAGATCGCCGCCGGCGCCTGCGGCCTGAAACTGCACGAGGATTGGGGCACCACGCCCGACGCCATCGACACCTGCCTGACGGTCGCCGACCAGCTCGACGTCCAGGTGGCGATCCACACCGACACGCTGAATGAATCGGGCTTCGTCGAGGACACCATCGCGGCGTTCAAGGGCCGCACCATCCACACCTTCCACACCGAAGGGGCGGGCGGCGGCCATGCGCCGGACATCATCCGGGTGGCCAGCCTCGGCAACGTGCTGCCCAGCTCGACCAACCCGACGCGGCCCTTCACCATCAACACGGTGGACGAGCATCTGGACATGCTGATGGTGTGCCACCACCTCAGCCCGCGCATTCCGGAGGACGTCGCCTTCGCCGAAAGCCGCATCCGGCGCGAGACCATCGCGGCGGAGGACATCCTGCACGACCTGGGCGTCTTCTCCATGATCTCGTCGGACAGCCAGGCGATGGGCCGGCTGGGCGAGGTGATCATCCGCACCTGGCAGACAGCCCACAAAATGAAGCTCCAGCGCGGCCGGCTTCCGCAGGAGACCGGCGACAACGACAATTTCCGGGTCAAGCGCTACATCGCGAAATACACCATCAATCCGGCGCTGTCGCATGGCATCGGCCATGTCGTCGGCTCGGTCGAGGTCGGCAAGCTGGCCGATCTGGTGGTGTGGTCGCCGGCTTTCTTCGGCGTGAAGCCGGACATGGTGATCAAGTGCGGCACCATCGCCGCGGCGCTGATGGGCGACCCCAACGCCTCGATCCCGACGCCGCAGCCGGTGCATTACCGTCCGATGTTCGGCGCCTTCGGCCGGGCGATGCAGGCCAGCAGCGTCACCTTCGTCAGCGCCAAGGCGATGGAGCTGGAGGTCGGCCGCCAGCTTGGCCTGCACCGCGAGCTGATCGCCGTCCATGGCACCCGCACCGTCGGCAAGAAGGATATGATCCACAACGACGCCACCCCGCATATCGAGGTGGACCCGGAAACCTACGAGGTGCGGGCGGACGGTCAACTGCTGACCTGCGAACCGGCCGACGTCCTGCCGATGGCGCAGCGGTATTTCCTGTTCTGATGGTACGCTCCCTCTCCCGTCCCGGGAGAGGGAAGGGGCCCAAGCGAAGCTTGGGAAGGGTGAGGGGTAAGGCAAGGATCAGAATCCATGTCCGGATCCCCCATCACCCTCCCGCCTTCGGCGGGTCCCTCCCTCTCCCGGGGCGGGAGAGGGTAATGGTTGCGAAGGCTCAAACAGTTGATCGGTGTATTCGACTCAGGACATGGCGGATTGACGGTGTTGCGCGCCCTGGTGGATGCGGCACCCGACCGGCCCTTCGTCTATCTCGGCGACCATGCCGCCGCTCCCTACGGCCCGCGCAGCGAGGACGACATCTACCGGCTGACCATCGCCGGGATGGACCGGCTGTTCGAGCAGGGCTGCCGGTTGGTCGTCATCGCCTGCAACACCGCAGCCGCGGTGGCGCTGCGCCGGCTGCAGCAGGAATGGCTGCCGTCCGCCCATCCCGGCCGCAATGTCCTGGGCGTGCTGGTGCCGATGGTGGAGGCGATCACACGCGTATCGTGGATGATCGACACGGTCCCGCCCGACCATCTCGCCGAACCGCGCAGCGTCGGCATCTTCGCCACGGCGGCGACGGTCAACTCCGGCTCCTTCCCGCGCGAGATCGGCAAGCGCGCCCCCTCCGTCCGCGTCGTGCAGCAGGCCTGCCCCGACCTCGTGCCGCTGATCGAGCGCGGGGCCTCGGATGACGAGATCGAACCGGCGGTGGCCGGCTATGTCCGCGTCCTGCTGGACAAGATGGGGAGCCAGCCGCTGGACACGGTGGTTTTGGGATGCACCCATTACCCGCTGGTCCGTCACCTGTTCGCCCGCGCCCTGCCGCCGGGGGTGGAGGTGCTGTGCCAGCCGACCCTGACCGCCCGCTCGCTGGAGCAGTATCTCGACCGCCACCCCGAATACCGCCCCGATCCATCCGAAAAGGGCCTGCGCTTTTTCACCACCGGGGACGCGGCGCTGGTCAGCGAACTGGCCGGCCGATTCTTCGGTCACCCGACCCCCTTCGAACGGCTTAGCTGATGACCGATCCCACCCGCCGCGCCACCCGAGTCCATGCCCGCGGCCATTGGCCGGCAGAGCGCGCCTCCGGCACCGTGACGCTGGCGTTCGACGACCGCTTTCGCCGCCGCATGGCGATGACCGACGATGCCGGCGGCGCCTTCCTGCTCGACCTGCCGCGGGCGGTGGCGCTGGACGATGGCGACGGGCTGGAACTGGGCGACGGCAGCTTTCTGCGCGTGGTCGCCGCCGCGGAGGACCTGATGGAGGTCCGCGTGCCCGGCCCGGTGGAGGCCTTCGCGCGGGTCGCCTGGCATCTGGGCAACCGCCACCTGCCGGTGCAGATCGTCGGCGACACCATCCGCCTGCGCCGCGACCATGTGATCGAGGACATGCTGCGCGGGCTGGGGGCCGAAGTGCGCGACGTGACGGCGCCCTTCATGCCGGAAGGCGGCGCCTATGGTGGGCATTCGCATGGCGGCGGGCATGGGCATTCGCACTGAGGTGGATAGCGTCTCCACCCACGCCCTGACGCGCCTGTTGGCGTGGCTGTCGCCCAGCTTTCCCGTCGGCGGCTTTTCCTACAGCCATGGGATCGAGGCGGCGGTGGAGCAAGGGCTGGTGCGGGATCGGGCGACGATGATCGTCTGGCTCGACGGCATCCTGCGCCATGGCGCCGGGCGGACCGACGGCATGCTGTTCGCCGCCGCCCACCGCGCCGTGCTGGCCGGTGACGAGGCCGGCTTCGCCTGGGCGGTGGAGCGGGCCGACATCCTGCGGGCCACTGCCGAGACGGCGCTCGAATCGCGGGCGCAGGGGCAGGCCTTCCTGCTGGCGATCCGCGCCGCATGGCCGCTCGATGACCTGCCGCGCTGGGATGCGGTAATCGCCGGAACCGGCCGGCCCGTCGCCTATGCGGTGGCGGTGGCGCTGGTGTCGGCGCTGATCGGTGTGGCGGAGGGGCCGGCGCTGACCGCCTATCTGCACGCTTTCGCCGCCAATCTGGTGTCGGCCGGCGTCCGGCTGGTGCCGCTGGGCCAGACCGACGGGCAGCGGGCGCTGGCCGCGCTCGACCCCATCACCCACCGGGCGGCGGAGGCGGCGCTGACGGCCCCGCTCGACGATCTCGGCGGCCGGGCGATGGCCGTCGACTGGACCTCGATGATCCACGAAACCCAATATACGAGGCTGTTCCGCTCATGAGCGCTCTCCCCGCTATCGAAAAGAGCCACGCCGGTCCGCTTCGCGTCGGCATCGGCGGTCCCGTCGGCTCCGGCAAGACCGCGTTGACCGACGCGCTGTGCAAGCGAATGCGCGACGATTGGGAGGTCGCGGCGATCACCAACGACATCTACACCAAGGAGGATGCGGAGTTCCTCACCCGCTCCGGCGCCCTGAAGCCGGAACGGATCATGGGTGTGGAGACCGGCGGCTGCCCGCACACCGCGATCCGCGAGGATGCCTCGATCAACCTCGCCGCCGTCGATCAGATGAACGCGAAGTTCCCCGACCTCGACCTGATCTTCATCGAATCGGGCGGCGACAACCTCGCGGCCACTTTCTCGCCGGAATTGGCGGACATCACCATCTACGTCATCGACGTGTCGGCCGGCGACAAGATCCCGCGCAAGGGCGGGCCGGGCATCACCCGGTCGGACCTGCTGGTCATCAACAAGACCGACCTCGCCCCGATGGTCGGCGCCAGCCTGGAGGTGATGGACCGCGACGCCCGCAAGATGCGCGGCGACCGCCCCTTCGTCTTCACCAACGTCAAGGCGGGCGAAGGGTTGGATGCGATCCAGTCCTTCATCGTCCAGCGCGGCGGCTTGCCGCTGCCGGGCTGACCCTTCTTCACAACTGGAAGAAGATTCGCGCTCGGGAACCTCCGGCTTGGCCATGCTGTTCATACGGCATGAGACGATTCAAGCCGGAGGATGCCCCGATGATGCGCCCGACCCCCAGTAGGACCATGGGCACGGCCCTGCTGCTGGCCGCGCTGGGACCCCTGTCCATTGCCGCGCCCGCGTTGGCGGCCGACGACTGCGCAGCGGGGCTCGACCGGCTGGGACAGCAGGCGGCGGCTCTCGAGGCTGCCGGCCCCGGCACCCCCGCTCCGGTGACCCAGCAGGAAACCGCGCAACTCCGCGCCCTGCAGCAGGCGGCGCAGGCCGCGGCACAGAAGGGCAACGCCCCCGCCTGTCAGGCCATCCTGGGCGAGGCGGCTGCCCTGCAGGACTCCATCGCCCACCCGCGCGCGGTCGCCGCCGACGAGCTTGAGGACGCCAAGCTGCGCAGTCCGGACGGCAAGGATCTCGGCAGCGTGTCCGAACTGATCATCGATCCCGCCAGTGGGCGGGTCGCCTATGCGGTGGTCGAACTGGGCGGCTTCCTCGGCATTGGCGACAGCGACTTTCCCGTGCCTTGGGCGCTGTTCACCCCGTCCGGCGACGGCTATGTCCTGAACGTGCCGAAGGACAAGCTGACCAACGCCCCGCGCTTCGACGAGAAGAACCGCCCGAACATGAACGACCGCCAGTGGGCGATGGCGATCCACACCTATTACGGCGTGTCGCCCTACTGGATGCGCGATTCGGCGACACTGGCCGCAATCGCCGGCTCGGCTGGCGGCGATGCTTCGGCCGGGCCGATGCGCCAGGAGGTGCAGCGCCTGTCGCAGGAGGTGGCGCGCCTGAACCGCGAACTGCAGCAGGCCCGCGGCGCCGCCGGCTCCAGCGGCCAGCAGACCGGCGGGGGAAGCGGGCAGGGCGGTGCGTCGCAGGCGCCGCCGGAGTCCGCGTCGCAGGCACCTTCCGGGAACGGCACCCCCCAGCCGCCGGTTTCCCAACAGTGACGCGATAACCATCCGATGGCGGACGATCCCCGACCGGGACCCGCATTCAGGAGGACCGACATGGAACTCTCTTCCATCACCGAAACGGCCCAGCGCAACCTGCGCGGCCTCAACGACCGCATCCAAGGCCCGGGCGGCGGCTACAGCATCAATTGCGGCCATACCGAGCGGCTGGCCTCGCTGGCCGGCGGCGTGGCGTTGGCGGTCCTTGGCCTGCGCCGGCCCAACTGGACCGGCGCCGCCATGGCGCTGGCCGGCGGCGCCCTCGTGGCGCGCGGCCTGACCGGCTATTGCCCCGGCAAGGCGATGCTGTCCGACTGGAGGCACAACGACCGGGCGGCCATTCCGTCGCAGGACGTGGACCAGGGCGTCAATCGCTACTCCCGTCATCCCGGCGACATCTATGAGGAGGCCTGTGAGGAGGAGATCGTCGACGAGGCCTCGCAGGAATCCTTCCCGGCCAGCGATCCGCCGTCCTTCACGCCGGGTGTTGCCCGGTAAGGAGGCAAATGGCACAAGCGACGTGTCGCCATAACAGAAATGTCATCAAGAAACGGCCTGCCGGTCCGCCGCCGGCAGGCCGTCTTGATATGGATCAATGAAAGACTGAAACGACGCCAATTCTGCTTTTACTAACCGCTCTCCGAACAATGCTGCGCAATGATTGAGGTGCATGTGCGGATCGCTCCCATTGCACGTTGCGGACCTGCGGCGATTGGATTATGGTGCACTGCACAAGGAACGCCGCGTGATCTCACCCGGCGACAGGCGGCCGGGATTGCGGCCGCTCCTCCCGTCCCATCGACCGCAGGACAGTCCGCATGACCACGATCATTCCCGCCGCCGCCACGCTCGAAGGCAAGAAGGGGCTCGTCCTTGGCATTGCCAACGACCAGTCGATCGCCTGGGGCTGTGCCCGCGCCTTCCGCGCCATGGGTGCCGACCTTGCGGTCAGCTATCTGAACGACAAGGCCAAGAAGTTCGTCGAGCCGCTGGCCCAGCAGCTGGAGGCCGAGATCTTCGAACCGGTGGACGTCACCGGCGAAGGCCAGCTGAAGGCCATGTTCGACAAGATCGGCGAGAAGTGGGGCAAGCTCGACTTCGCGCTGCACAGCATCGCCTTCGCGCCGAAGGAGGACCTGCACGGCCGCGTCGTCGACTGCTCGCGCGAGGGCTTCCAGCAGGCGATGGACGTCTCCTGCCACTCCTTCATCCGAATGGCCAAGTATGCGGAGCCGCTGATGAAGGACGGCGGGTCGCTGTTCACCATGTCCTATTTCGGCGCCAACCGCGTCATCGACAATTACGGCGTCATGGGCCCCGTCAAGGCGGCGCTGGAGGCCAGCGTGCGCTATCTGGCGGCCGAGCTGGGTCCGAAGGGCATCCGCGTCCACGCCATCTCGCCCGGCCCGATCAAGACCCGCGCCGCCTCCGGCATCGCCCATTTCGACGAGCTGATGAACAAGGCCGCCGAGCGTGCGCCGGAAGGCCGTCTGGTGACGATCGAAGAGGTCGGCTACACCACCGCCTTCCTCGCCACCGACGGCGCCAAGGGCATCACCGGCGACACCACCTATGTCGATTGCGGCTACTCGATCGTCGGCTGACGTCGACAGAATCACGGTTGCGGAAAGGGGGCGGGTGCGGCGACGCATCCGCCCCGTTCCGTTCCGGCTCGCTTCATACGGGTGCGTCAAATTGCCGTGTGACGTCGGCGGCTGTTTGGGTGCGGTGGTAACACCATTCATAATCCTCCCCAACGGGGTGCCGGTTAAGGGGGGAGGCCGCAAGGTCATGGGCGCCATCACATGGCGACGGCAGTTGAGCGTCGGGCAGCCGGCCATCGACGACGATCACAAACACCTGATCGAGTATCTGAACGAACTCGACGCCGCGCTGGCCGCCCCGCGGTTCCAGCCGGTTCGCGTCGCCAAGATCCTGATCAAGCTGCTGGAATACACCAAGGAGCATTTCGCCCGCGAAGAGCGGATCATGCAGATCGTGCATTACCCGAAATTCGACGAGCATGTCGCCATGCACCGCGCCGCCGTCCAGAAGGTCAGCGAGCTGTCGAACCAGTTCTCCGGCGAACCGACCCACGAGAACGCCGAGAAGCTCTATAAATTCACCGCCGACTGGCTGGTCCGCCACATCATCCTGACGGACACCCAGCTGACGCCGTATGTTCGCGGCGTGTGGGCCTAAACGGGCAAAGGCGAGGCCTTACCCCACGAACTCCGCCGCCCGGTAGCCCTGGGCGTAGAGCAGGGCGGTCAGGTCGCCATGGTCGACGCGGGCGCGGGCTTCGGCGGCGACCACCGCCTTGGCGTGGAAGGCGACTCCCAAGCCGGCGGCCAGCAGCATCGGCAGATCGTTGGCGCCGTCGCCGACGGCCATGGTCTCCGCCATCGGCACGCGGTGCTCGCCAGCATAGGCCATCAGCGCCTGCAGCTTGCTGTCCTTGTCCAGGATCGGCTCGATCACCTTGCCGGTCATCACGCCGTCGATCACCTCCAGCTCGTTGCCGCGGTCGTCGTCGAAGCCGATCCAGCTGCGCACCCGGCCGGTGAAGCAGCGGAAGCCGCCCGACACCAGGACGCAGGCGGCGCCGTTGGCGCGCATGGTGCCGACCAGTTGGGCGGCGCCCGGCATCAGGGTGGCACGCTGCCACACCTCGTCGATCACCGACTCCTTCAGCCCCTTCAGCAGGGCGACCCGCTCGCGAACCGCGTCCTTGAAGTCGATCTCGCCGTTCATTGCGCGGGCGGTTATGTCGGCGATGTGGTCCTTCAGCCCGACATAGTCGCCCAGTTCGTCCAGCATCTCCTGCTCGATGATCGTCGATTCCATGTCGGCGACCAGCAGCCGCTTGCGCCGGGTCGCCGCCGTCTGGGCGACGATGTCCAGCGCGGCACCGGTCAGGGCATGGCGGATCGCCGCCTCCGCCTGCTCGGGCGCCAGATTGCCGAAGGGCAGGTCGCAGGCGGTGCCGGGAGCCAGCCAGTCCGGCACGCCGGCATCGGCGCCCAGGCCCACCAGCGCCGCCTTGGCGGTCTGGACGGCGGCCTCGTCGAGCGTGGCGGTGCGGGGGGCGATCAGCGTGGCGACGGCGTTCATCGGCGGGTGTCCCGAGCAAAAGAGGGCCTTTGCGCGCTGCCTACCACAGGCGACGGGTCCGGTCCAACGAAGCTTCGGCGTCGGCATGCGGCTGGGGCATGCGGATGGGTGTTGCAAAGGGAGCGTCGCGGCCCCATGGAAGGGCGATGAACACGTTCACCGATGTCATCGTCATCGGCGGCCCGACCGCTTCGGGCAAGTCGGGGCTGGCGCTGGCGATTGCCGAGGCGTTCGACGGCACCGTCATCAACGCCGACAGCATGCAGCTCTACGCCGACCTGGACGTGCTGACCGCCCGGCCGCCGGCGGAGGATCTGGCACGGGCGCCCCATCGCCTGTATGGCGTGCTGCCTGCTACGGAACGCGGGTCGGCGGCGCGCTGGCGCGACATGGCTCTGGCGGAGATCGCCGCCGCGAAGGCCGACGGCCGGCTGCCGTTGGTGGTCGGCGGCACCGGTCTTTACCTGCGCGCCCTGATGCAGGGTCTGAGCGAGGTCCCGCCCATTCCGGACGAGGTGCGCGCCGCCGCCCATGCCCGGCTGGCGGCCCTCGGCGGTGAGGCCTTCCGTGCCGAACTGGTCGCCCGCGACCCGGCGTCGGCCAAGCTGAACCCCGGCGATACCACCCGCCTGACCCGCGCGTGGGAGGTGCTGGAGGCCACCGGCCATCCGCTGTCCCACTGGCAGAGCCAAACGGCCCAGGGTGCGCCGGAGGATCTGCGCTTCACCATCCTGGTGCTCGACCCGCCGCGGGCCGACCTCTACGCCCAATGCGACAAGCGCTTCCATCTGATGATGGAACAGGGCGCGCTGGAGGAGGTGCGGCGGTTGGACGCACTGGCTGAAGAGCGGGCGCTCGCCCCTGACCTGCCGGTGCTGAAGGCCTTGGGTGTGCCGGAGCTGCGCCGCGTCCTGTATGGCGAGAGTCTGCTCGACGAGGCCATTGCACTGGCCCAGCAATCGACCCGCCGCTATGCCAAACGGCAGGTCACTTGGTTTCGGCATCAGATTGTTGGCAAATTCTCCGATATGCTGGTAAGTGATACAGGACAGCATAGCTGCCATACCATCGATCTGCCTTGTTCGCCTGCGGTACGAAATGCAATGCTCGGCCGCCTGAGAACGATACTAAATTACTGATCCGAAGGAGAAGCACCGTGTCGGTTGATTGGGGTCATGTGTTCGCGGGCCGCGTGGGCGGCATGACGGCGTCCGAAATCCGGGAACTGCTGAAGCTGATCGACCGTCCGGAGATCATCTCCTTCGCCGGCGGCATTCCCGACCCGGACCTGTTCCCCAGCTCCGCCATCGCGCGGTCCTACGAGAAGATCTTCCAGTCCAACGCCGGTGCCGGCACTGCCCTGCAATATTCCATCACCGAGGGCTATACGCCGCTGCGGGAATGGATCTGCGATTACATGGGCGGCAAGGGCGTCAACATCGGCCTGGACGGCGTTCTCATCACCAACGGCTCGCAGCAGGTGCTGGAGTTCGTCGGCAAGCTGCTGATCGGTCCCGGCGACAAGATCGTCGTCACCCGCCCGACCTATCTCGGCGCGCTGCAGGCCTTTTCGCCCTACGAGCCGACCTACCTCTCCATCCCGATGGACGAGGAAGGGCCGGAGATGACGGCGCTGACCGAGGCGCTGGCCCAGAAGCCGAAGTTCTTTTACCTCGTCCCCGATTTCCAGAACCCCAACGGTACCACGGTGACGCTGGCCCGTCGCCACGCCATCCTGGACGCCTGCGAGGCGGCTGGCGTGCCGGTGATCGAGGACACCGCCTATTGTGAGCTGCGCTATGACGGCGAGCATCTGCCGCTTCTGGCGGCGCTGGATTGCGAGCGCAACGGCGGCAAGCTGACCAACGTGATCTTCGGCGGCACCTTCTCCAAGACGATGGTCCCAGCGATGCGCGTGGGCTGGGTCAATGCGGCGCCGGAGGTGGTGAACCGGCTGGTGCTGATGAAGCAGGCCGCCGACCTGCATGCCAGCACGATCAACCAGATCGTGATGCACGACGTCGTCTCGCAGATCTTCGACAGCCACATCAAGCTGCTGCGCACCCAGTACAAGGAGCGTCGCGACGCCATGCTGGCGGCGCTGGACGAATTCGCCCCGCCGGGCGTCACCTGGACCAAGCCGGAAGGCGGCCTGTTCGTCTGGATCGAGGCGCCGGAGGGCGTCGACGGCACCGAACTGCTGGCCCGCGCCATCAAGGAATCGAATGTGGCCTTCGTTCCGGGCTCGGCCTTCCATGCCGACCGGTCGGGCAAGAACACACTGCGTCTGGCCTTCTCCGTCACCAAGCCGGCCCAGATCCGCGAGGGCATCCGCCGGCTGTGCGAGTTGCTGAAGACCGCCGCCTGACGGCTCACCTCTTCGGCCCTTCGCCTGTCGGAAACGGCGGCCGCGCTTCGGTGCGGCCGCCGTTTCCGTTTGCGGCAAGCGCTGACGGGGCAGGGGGGCGGAGCGGGGTGGACACCTCCAATGGGCGCGCAACAATTGGAAAAACTGCGGCAAAAAAACTTTGCAAACATTCGCGAATTGGGTTGACCTATGACGGATGATTTGACTAATTTGCCCGTCCCAGCACACGCCATCGGAGCTAAGCCGTTGTTATGAACGGTATCCCCTCCAGGCGGGGTTGGTGTTCCCAAGGAACCGGGCGCCCTAGAGGAGGCGCCCACATGAGAAGGTCGTGAGCGATGTCCGAACAGAAGCTGACCGGCGCCCAGATCGTCATCAAAGCCCTGAAGGATCAGGGCGTTGACATCATCTTCGGCTATCCCGGCGGCGCCGTACTTCCCATCTACGACGCGCTGTTCCAGCAGAACGACCTGAAACATGTCCTTGTACGCCACGAGCAGGCCGCGGTTCACGCGGCGGAGGGCTACGCGCGCTCGACCGGCAAGGTCGGCTGCGTGCTGGTGACCTCCGGCCCCGGCGCCACCAACGCGGTGACCGGCCTGCTGGACGCCCTGTGCGACAGCATTCCGATCGTCTGCCTGTCGGGCCAGGTGCCCACCCACCTGATCGGCAACGATGCCTTCCAGGAAGCCGACACCACCGGCATCACCCGTCCCTGCACCAAGCATAACTATCTGGTGAAGGACGTCGACAGCTTGGCCCGCACGCTGCACGAGGCCTTCTATGTCGCGCGCAGCGGCCGTCCCGGCCCGGTGCTGGTCGACATCCCGAAGGACGTGCAGTTCGCCGACGGCAGCTACGTCCCGCCGGCGGAGGTCAAGCACAAGACCTACCGTCCGCAGGTGAAGGCGGAGATCGCCCGCATCGAAGAGGCGGTGGAACTGATCGCCAATGCCAAGCGGCCGGTCTTCTACACCGGCGGCGGCGTCATCAATGCCGGCCCCTTCGCCGCCAAGCTGCTGACCCAGTTCGTCAAGACCACCGGCTACCCGATCACCTCCACCCTGATGGGCTTGGGCGCCTTCCCGGCGTCCGACAACCAGTGGCTGGGCATGGTCGGCATGCACGGCACGTACGAGGCGAACCTCGCCATGTACGAGTGCGACGTCATGATCAACATCGGCGCCCGCTTCGACGACCGCGTGACCGGCAAGCTGTCGGCCTTCTCGCCGGGCTCCAAGAAGATCCACGTCGACATCGACCCCAGCTCGATCAACAAGAACGTCGCGGTCGACATCCCGATCGTCGGCGACTGCGGCGCCGTTCTGGAAGACATGCTGCGCATCTGGAAGGCGCGCGCCAAGTCGCCGGACAAGGCCGCGCTGAAGGAGTGGTGGGGCAAGGTCGAGGGCTGGCGCGCCCGCAATTGCCTGAACTACAACCGCACCGAATCGGTCATCAAGCCGCAGTACGCGCTGGAGCGCCTGCGCGAGGCCCTGCGCGGCAAGGACCACTACATCACGACCGAAGTCGGCCAGCACCAGATGTGGGCCGCCCAGTTCCTGCCCTTCGACCAGCCGAACCGCTGGATGACCTCGGGTGGCCTGGGCACCATGGGCTACGGCCTGCCGGCCGCCATCGGTGCCCAGCTGGCCCACCCCGACGCCATCGTGGTGGACGTGTCGGGCGAGGCGTCCTTCCTGATGAACATGCAGGAGATCGGCACCGCCGTGCAGTACCGCGCGCCGGTCAAGATCTTCATCCTGAACAACCAGTATATGGGCATGGTGCGCCAGTGGCAGGAACTGCTGCACGGCTCGCGCTACTCCCAGAGCTACTCCGAAGCCCTGCCGGACTTCGTGAAGCTGGCGGAGGCCTGGGGCTGCGTCGGCCTGCGCGCCACCACGGTGGCCGAGGTCGATCAGGTGATCGAGAAGATGCTGGCCGTCACCGACCGCCCCTGCATCGTCGACATCGCCGTCGACCAGAAGGAAAACTGCTTCCCGATGATTCCGGGCGGCAAGGCCCACAACGAGATCCTGTTCGGTCCGGACGACAGCCCGTCCGACGCCACGCCGGAAGACGGCATGGTGCTGGTCTGATCGGCTGACGACGAACGAACAGGGGGACGGGTCTCATGGAAAACGCGATCGAAAAGCACACCATCGCCGTGCTGGTGGACAACGAGCCGGGCGTCCTCGCCCGCGTCATCGGGCTGTTCTCCGGCCGCGGCTACAACATCGAAAGCCTGACGGTGGCCGAGGTGAACAATGCCGACCACCTGTCGCGCATCACGCTCGTCACCTCCGGCACCCGGATGATCATCGAGCAGATCAAGGCGCAACTCGGCCGGCTGGTTCCGGTCCACCGCGTCCATGATCTAACCGACGAGGGACCGTCGGTGGAGCGCGAACTGGCGCTGGTCAAGGTGGCCGGAACCGGCGACCGCCGGATCGAGGCGCTGCGCCTTGCCGACATCTTCAAGGCCAAGGTGGTGGACGCCACCCTGACCAGCTTCGTCTTTGAGCTGACCGGCACCACCGAGCAGGTCGACGACTTCGTCGGTCTGATGACCCAGCTCGGCCTCGTGGAAGCCAGCCGCACCGGCGTGGTCGCCATGTCGAAGGGACCGGCGGCGTTCTAAGGTCTCGCCGGTAAAGGCCTTTTGGTATTCTACGCAAGATCGGGGCGGCAAAAACGCAAGGAAGCTCTGCGTTTCGTCGCCCGGTCGAGCAATTGTTTCCCTTGACGGTTGGCTTTGCTCAATGGAGTAATCCGCCGCAGGAAACGCACTCAGTCTTCGTTCGTTGCGAATTCAAGGAACCATCTCCATGCGCGTCTATTACGATCGTGATGCCGACGTCAACCTGATCAAGGGCAAGAAGGTCGTCATCGTCGGCTACGGCAGCCAGGGCCATGCCCACGCCCACAACCTGCGTGACAGCGGCGTGAAGGACGTGCGGATCGCGCTCCGCCCGGGTTCGGCCACCATCAAGAAGGCCGAGACTGCCGGCTTCACCGTGATGACCCCGGCCGAGGCCGCCGCCTGGGCCGATGTCGTGATGGTTCTGACTCCGGACGAACTGCAGGCCGACCTGTACCGTGACGATCTGGCCCCGAACATGAAGCAGGGCGCCGCCCTGGCCTTCGCGCACGGCCTGAACGTCCACTTCAACCTGATCGAGCCGCGCGCCGATCTCGACGTGTTCATGATCGCGCCGAAGGGCCCCGGCCACACCGTGCGCAGCGAATACCAGCGTGGCGGCGGCGTGCCGTCGCTGGTCGCCGTGCACCAGAACGCCTCGGGCAACGCGCTGGACATCGCCCTGTCCTACGCCTCGGCCAACGGCGGCGGCCGCGCCGGCATCATCGAGACGACCTTCAAGGAAGAGTGCGAGACCGACCTGTTTGGTGAGCAGGCCGTGCTCTGCGGTGGCCTGACCGAGCTGATCCGCGCCGGCTACGAGACGCTGGTCGAGGCGGGCTATGCCCCCGAGATGGCCTACTTCGAGTGCCTGCACGAAGTGAAGCTGATCGTCGACCTGATGTACGAGGGCGGCATGGCCAACATGCGCTACTCGATCTCCAACACGGCCGAGTACGGCGACTACCGCACCGGCCCGCGCATCATCACGCCCGAGACCAAGGCCGAGATGAAGCGCGTCCTGACCGACATCCAGGAAGGCCGCTTCGTCCGCGACTGGATGCTGGAATGCAAGGCCGGCCAGCCGTCCTTCAAGGCGATCCGCCGCCGCAACGCCGAGCACGAGATCGAGAAGGTCGGCGAGAAGCTGCGCGCCATGATGCCGTGGATCGCCGAGCGCCGTCTGGTCGACAAGTCGAAGAACTGATCCGGCGAAAGCCGCATCGGCCTGTTGAGAAGCGCGTCCCTTCGGGGGCGCGCTTTTCATTTGGCGGTCATGTGCTCCGGTGCGATGCCGAAAAAAGTCGTGAAAGCGTGAGTCCCAGCGTCGGTGATCGAGACCGCGCGGCTGTCGGGGATGCGGGCGATCCAGCCGCGTTCGAGCGAACAGGTCAGAAGCGCCGCGCCCAGCCGTCCGGCCAGATGATGGCGGCGCTCGCTCCAGTCCAGGCAGACCCGGCACAGCGGCCGGCGGCTTCCATTCGCTCCCCTGTCATTGCCGTCCGGAAGGACAACACCCAGGCCGACCAGGAATTCCCGGCCGACCGTCGTCAACAGGGCGCCGCCGTCACCGAGGATCACAAGGCCACGGTTGTCCAGCGATCCCGCCAGCGCGGTGCCAAGCCGTCCCGCAAGGTGGTCGTAACAGGTCCGGGCCGTTCGCAGCGCCTCGTCCTTCGGGCCGGGCGGCCGGTGGCGGTGTGGTCCGGCGGCTGCCAGCGCCATCAGGCTTTCCATCGCCTGGGCGATGTCGGGGGAGGCCAGCCGGTAATAGCGGTGCCGGCCCTGGCGCTCCACTGCCAGCAATCCAGCCTCGCTCAATTTCGCGAGGTGGCCGCTGGTGGTGGGCGCACCGACGCCGGCATGCCAGGACAATTCCCCGGCGGTCAGCGCCTGTCCGCCCATCAGGGCGGAGAGGATGTTCGCACGCGCCGGATCGCCGATCAGCGCGGCGATGGTGGCGATGCCGTTGGCGGAGGCGGTGGGGTAGGACGGGCTGTTCATGTCCATCAGTTTAGGTCGCTTCGCCAGACCCGTCAGCCGCCGACGTTTCGTCCACGACCGAAGCGTTCGCGGCAGTCTTCCACGTGCCGGGCTGGCATGGTGGGCCGGCTTGCAGACCGACGGAGCCATCATGACCATCCTTCCCGTCTCCGATACCCCGGCTTGGCAGCCGAACCTGCGTGTCGAACTTGCCTTGCTGCTGGTCCTCGCCACCCTATGGGGCGCGTCCTACAGCTTCATCCGCATCGGTGTGGAGACGATCCCGCCTTTGACCTTCATTGCAGGGAGGACGCTGATCGCGGGAGCGATCCTTCTGGTGGTTATCCGCTGGCGCCGCCTTTCGCTGCCACGCGATCCGGCGCTTTGGCGCCGCTTCCTGGTTCAGGCCTGTTTGAACAGCGTCCTTCCCTTCACCCTGATCGCTTGGGCGGAACAGACGGTCGATGCCGGAACCGCCGTCATCCTCAACGCGACCACGCCGATTTTCGCGTTTCTCATCACCCTTCTGTTCACCCGGCACGAGCCTTTGAGCATCCGGAAGGCGGTCGGCGTGCTCTCCGGTCTCGGTGGGACGGTTCTCATCATCGGGGTGGGAGCGGTGGATGGCATCGGCCGCGATCTGCTGGCTCAAGGCGCGATTGTCCTCGCGACGCTTTGCTATGCCGGAGCCGCCATCTTCGGCCGCGGGTTCAAGGGATATGACCCGGTCATGCCGGCCGCGGGAGCGCTGCTGTGCGGAGCGGCTGTCCTGTTGCCGGTCAGTCTGGCGGTCGACCGGCCTTGGACCCTGGCGCCGTCCTGGGACTCGCTGCTCGCGCTTGTCGCCCTATCGGTCTTCTCGACCGCGCTGGCATTCGTTCTCTATTTCCGCCTGGTTCAAACCCTGGGATCGGTGCCGACCACTGCGCAGGCCTATCTGCGGGTGCCCATCGGGGTCGGGATTGGCGCACTTCTGTTGGGCGAGGCGCTGGAGCCGACCATGCTGGCCGGCTGTGCCGCGGTGGTGATTGGCGTCGCAGCGATGAGCATCCCGGCCCGTCGGCGAGGGTGAGCCCAGCGGAGCGATGTCAGCCCCGCGGCTCCGGTATTCCGCTCGGCGGCGGGGTTTCGGCGACGGCGGCGCGGCCCGGGTCGCGCTTCTGGGTTTCCAGCAGGATATCGCGGGCAATCGGCGCCGCCGCGGTCGACCCGCCGCCGCCATGTTCGACGAAGACGGCGCAGGCATAGCGCGGCGCCTGGATCGGCGCGAAGGCGACGAACAGGGCGTGGTCGCGCTCGCGCCAGGGCAGGTCTTCGTTCTTCTTCACGCCGGTGTTGCGTTCGGCCATGGTGATGCGGCGGACCTGGGCGGACCCGGTCTTGCCGGCCATTTCGTAGCCGACCTCGGTGATGCGCGACTTGTAGGCGGTGCCGTTGGGGGCGTTCACCACCTCGGTCATGCCGCGCAGCACGATGTCGAGATTCTCCTTCTTCACGCCGATGCCGGGCCATGCGGTCTGTTCGCCGCTGACGGTCTTGATCTGCTTGGTCAGGTGCGGCTTGACCGCATAGCCGCCATTGGCCAGCCGGCAGACCATCACCGCCAGTTGCAGCGGCGTTGTCAGCACATAGCCCTGGCCGATGGAGGCGACCAGCGTCTCGCCCATGTCCCAGCCCTTGCCCAGCGTCGCCTTCTTCCAGGCGATGGAGGGGATCAGCCCGGCGCGCTCGTGCGGCAGGTCGATGTCGGTGCGGTGGCCCAGGCCGAAGCGGTTGGACATCTCGGCAATGCGGTCGATGCCGATCCGGCGCGACACGTCGTAGAAGAACACGTCACAGGAATGGCGCAGCGCGCCGACGAAATCGACCGTGCCGTGCCCGCCGCGCTTCCAGCAGTGGAACCGGTGGTCGCCCAGCTCGAGGTAGCCGGGGCAGAACACCGTATGGCGGTTGCTGACCACCCCCGATTCCAGCGCCGCCAGCGCCGCCATCATCTTGAAGGTGGAGCCGGGCGGGTACTGGCCGACCACCGCCTTGTTGTTCAGCGGCGTCGCCGGGTTGGACAGCAGCTCCTCCCACAGCTCGGCGCTGATGCCCATGGTGAACTGGTTGGGGTCGTAGCTGGGGTGCGAGCACAGGGCGTAGATACCGCCGGTGTGCACGTCCATCACCACTGCCGAGGCGCTGACCTCCTGCGACAGCCGTTCCTGCACGAAGCGCTGCAGCGACATGTCGATGGTCAGCTGGATTTCCCGGCCCGACTGTCCCTCGTCGCGGGAGAGTTCGCGGATGACGCGGCCGACCGCGTTGACCTCCAACTGGCTGGTGCCGGCGGTGCCGCGCAGCACCTTCTCGTGATACTTCTCGATGCCGGCCTTGCCGATGCGGAAACCGGGCAGGGACAGCACGGGATCGCTGTTGCCGCTCAGCTCCGCTTCCGACACGGCGCCGACATAGCCCAGGATATGGGCGGTCGCGTCCGCCTGCGGGTAATGCCGCAGTTCGCCCACCTCGATCGCCACGCCGGGCAGATCGGGGGTGTTGGTCTCCAGCGTCGCCACCTGCTCCCAGGTCAGGTTCTCGCGCACGGTGACGGGCACGAAGCGGCGCTTGCGATGCAACTCGCGCAGCACGCGGCGGCGGTCGCCGTCGGTCAGCGGCACGATGCGGGAGATCTTGTCGAGCGTCTCCTGGATGTTATGGGTGCGCTCCGACACCACGACAACGCGATAGTTCTGCTCGTTGACCGCCAGCGGCACGCCGAAACGATCGACGATGTTGCCGCGCGACGGCGCGATCAGCCGCAGGCTGATGCGGTTCTCCTCCGCCAGCATGGTGTAGCGGGCCGACTCGACGACCTGCAGGTAATAGAGGCGACCGACCAGCGCGGACAGGCCGGCCAGCTTGATGCCGCCCAGCACCAGGGCGCGGCGCGCCAGCAGGCGGGAGCGGTCGGTGTCGCGATCGATTGAACTCATGAGATCCGTCGGGGCCCTTTACCCGTTCAGGAACGCGCGGTGGACGCGGATCAGCAGCCAACCCACCGCAGGAAACACAGCCACCGTCAGCAGGCCCTGGAACAGCGCCGGCAGGATCGACAGCGCCGCGGCGTCCAGCACCGAGAAGGCCAGCCATTGCAGCAGCACGGCACCCGCCATCACCAGCGTGAAGCCGAACCACAGCAGGGCGAAGGTGCTGGCCAGGAACACCCGGCGCTGGTTCAGCACCGCCCATTGGGCGACGACCAGCAGCAGGGCGTTCACGCCCAGCGGCCCGCCGACCAGGAAATCCTGCAGCAAGCCGATCAGAAAGGCCACCCCCGGACGCATCAGGTCAGGCCTGTGGATCGTCCAGTAATAGACCGAAACCAGCGTCAGGTTCGGCGCCACCGGGGCATAGCCGGGCACCGGCACCGGGATCATGCCGACCAGCACCATCATCACCGTGACGGCGAAGGGCGCCAGATTGCGCCCGGTCTTGTCCACCTTCTGCCAGAAAGTCGCCGTCATATCGGCAATTCCCCGGTCGGTGGACTGTCCGTCCGGCTCACTTGCACATCCAGCTCACTTCGAGTCCGGCGACGGGTCCAGATCGGTGCTCGGCAGGCCGAAATCCACCAGACGCAGATATTCGACGCGCGACAGATCGGCGCTGGGCAGGACGCGGATGCCACGCTCGCTGACCGCGGTCACCACGCCGACCGGCAGGCCGGGCGGGAACAGACCGCCGTCCCCCGAGGTCACCACACGCTCTCCCACCTGGATCGGCGAGTCGGGCGGCAGGTACAGAAGCTTGGCCTGATCGGAATTGTCGCCGGCCAGGATCGAGCGCTGGCGCGTGTTCGACAGGATCACAGGAATGCGGGCGTTGATGTCGGTCAGCAGCAGGACGCGGGACGACCATTCGCCGACCTCGATCACCCGGCCGACCAGACCGGCCCCGGCCAGCGCCGCCTGTCCCTTGCGCACCCCGTCGCGCCGGCCGGCGGTGACCACCAGCGTGCGGACGAAGGAACTGCCGGGCGTGGCGATGACGCGGGCGGCGATGTAGTTGACGGCCGGCTCGGGGCGGACGCGCAGCAGGCTGCGCAGGCTGTTGTTCTCCGCCTCCAGCCGCAGGGCCGCCTGCTTCCATTGCAGAAGCCGGGCGTTCTCGGCCTTCAGCCGCTGGTTCTCGTCGAAGGCGTTCTCAAGCTCCACCGCGGATTCGACCACGCGCGCCGCCGTCGCGGCGGGGCGGGAGATGGCGTCCAGGATGGGGGCGAAGGCATCGGTCACGCGTGCGCGGGCGCTGTCCACCGAAACGGACTCGATCTTGCCCACCATCATCAGTGCGACGGAGGCCAGAACCAGCAGAAGGAAGGAGAAGCGCTGCGCGAGAGCCCGCAAAGGGGCGGCAAGGCGGATGACGGAGCCGGATGAGCGTGGCTTCACAGGAAATTCCCGTCCAGATACGCGGTCCGTCTCCGGTCCTCAGCAACCCGAAGAGGGGTGCGGGACCGGAGGCCTTCCAACCAGGGATACACCAATCAGTAGGCGCTGACCAAGACGTTTCGCAGCGTCTTCATCTCCTCCAGCGCGCGGCCGGTGCCGAGCGCCACGCAGGAGAGGGGATCGTCGGCGATCGACACCGGCAGGCCGGTGGCGTGGCGCAGAACGAAGTCCAGGTTGCCCAGCAGGGCGCCGCCGCCGGTCAGGACGATGCCCTTGTCGACGATGTCGGCGGCCAGCTCCGGAGCGGTGTGCTCCAGCGCCACCTTCACCGCCTCGACGATGGCGGAGACGGGCTCGGCCAGCGACTCGGCGATCTGGCGCTCGGAGATGATCAACTCCTTGGGCACGCCGTTCATCAGGTCGCGGCCCTTGATCTCCAGGATGCGGCCTTCACCGTCCTCGGGCGGACAGGCGGAGCCGATTTCCTTCTTGATCCGCTCGGCGGAGCCTTCGCCGACCAACAGATTGTGGCTGCGACGGATGTAGCCGATGATGGCCTCGTCCATCTTGTCGCCGCCGACGCGGACCGAGCGGGAATAGACGATGCCGCCCAGCGACAGCACGGCCACCTCGGTGGTGCCGCCGCCGATGTCGACGACCATCGAGCCCGTCGGTTCCGTCACCGGAAGCCCGGCGCCGATCGCGGCGGCCATCGGCTCCTCGATCAGGAAGACGCGGCGGGCGCCGGCGGCCTCCGCCGATTCCTGGATCGCCCGGCGTTCCACCGCGGTCGAGCCCGACGGCACGCAGATGATGACCTGCGGGCTGGCGAAGCTGCGGCGGTTGTGAACCTTGCGGATGAAATGCTTGATCATTTCCTCCGCGACTTCGAAATCGGCGATGACGCCGTCGCGAAGCGGCCGGATGGCCTGGATGTTTCCGGGCGTGCGGCCAAGCATCATCTTCGCCTCGTCACCGACGGCGAGAACCTGCTTTTTGCCGCGCACGTTGGCGATGGCGACGACGGACGGTTCGTTCAGGACGATGCCGCGGCCCTTGACATAGACCAGGGTGTTGGCCGTCCCCAGATCGATCGCCATGTCGGCGGACAGAACGCCGAGCAGTTTGGAGAGCATGGAGCTGACGAACTCTATCAAAGCGGTTGAGACGGCCGAGCCGGCGGACTGGCATAGCATGCCCGCCAACGGTTCCATAGTCGAATGCGCCCGCACGCTCAAGCGGAGAGTGCGCCCGGCAGCCCTGAAACCTGCCGCGAAGACAGCCCCCGGAGGACCGGTGACCGCCGCGGCGCGGTGTCTGGTGATCGGGACATTGGCGGGTTAGGGTTAATATTCCGTCAACGGCCAGAAGCCCTGCGGTCAAGCCCGTTCCGATCCGCCGACAGCCCGGAAGGCCGGTGTGACCGTGACGTGTCTATCCCTGTCGATGCGGCGCCGCAACGGCCTTTTGTCGGCCGTGCCCGGCAATTCAGTGCTGGTCCGCCGCGGTTTTGGCTCCGGGCTTCGCGGCGGGGGCGTGGTGGCCCTCCAGCCTGTCCATGCAGGCGAGCAAAACGCCTGAGATCACGAAGGTCATGTGGATGATGACCAGCCACATCAACTCGTCGCGCGAGGTCTGCGACAGGTTCATGAAGGCCTTCAGCAGGTGAATGCCCGAGATGGCGACGATGGAGGCGATCAGTTTCAGCTTCAGTCCGCCGAAATCGACCTTGCCCATCCAGTCCGGCCGGTCCTCGTGATTGGCGACGTCGATCTTGGAGACGAAGTTCTCGTAGCCGGCGAAGATCACCATCAGCAGAAGGTTTCCGGCGAAGGACAGGTCGATCAGCGTCAGCACGGCCAGAAGCACGTCCTTCTCGCTCATTTCCAGCACATGCGGGATGATGTGCAGGATCTCCTGCGTGAACTTCACCAGCAGGGCGCCCAACGAGACGACCAGCCCGAGATAGAAGGGGGCGAGCAGCCAACGGCTGGCAAAAATGATCTGTTCAAAGCGGCGTTCGATCATGGCGGGTTCGGCACGTCGTTGAGGGAGGGAAAAGCGCGGACTCCGCCATGTGTCGCAATGCTGCGCCGCAAAATCAATCCGGCTGTTTACGGAATGCGTGAGAGGGAGGTGGAGCCGCCTTTGGTCATAGGGATTGTCATCGTACCGTAACGTCCGGGCGCTATGGTGAGTGCTTTGCACAAGACCGCCGGGAAGGGTTTGGCGACCATGAAGACCTCCGCTCCGCACATCGTGTCCGCGTTCGAGGACGCGCTGAAGCGGCTGAAATCCGCCATCGTGCAGATGGCCGGCGCTGCGGAGACGCAGATCGATCAGGCGCTGACCTGTCTTGCCCAGCGCAATCCCGAGCTTGCGCGGGAAATCGTGGAGTCGGATGCGCGACTCGACTCCTTCGAGCACGACATCGAAGCCCACTGCATGCGCCTGCTGGCCCTGCGCCAGCCGGTTGCCGACGATCTGCGCGAGGTGATCGCGGCGCTGAAGATCGCCGGCAATCTGGAGCGGATCGGCGACCATGCCGCCAACACCGCCAAGCGGGCCGTGGCCATCTTCAGCCTGCCCGACGCCGGATCGATGGCGGGGCTGCCGCAGCTCGGCCGGCTGGTGCGCGAACGGCTCAGCGCCGTCATCGACGCCTATGTCGACAACGACGGTGAGGCGGCCCTGCGCATCTGGCGCACCGACGACGAGGTGGATGCGCTCTACACCAGCCTCGTTGCGGAAGTGGAACGGTCGGCATTGGCGGCGCCGGACCAGTTCACGGCGCACATGCACCTGATGATGATCGCCAAAAACCTGGAGCGGATCGGCGACCACGCCACCAACATCGCCGAGGTCGTCTATTTCGTCAGCACCGGCGAAGCCCTGCTGGACGAGCGTCCGAAGGCCGACCATTCCTATGATCCGGTGAGCTGAAACGGCGCAGCGCCGCAAGGCATAAGGCCATCGTGCGGCGCCTTCGGGCCTATGGGGGATGGTAATTCCGCCGCGGAGCGATCACGTTATCGAAACGATGCTTCCGTCGCCCGCACACGAGACAAATCCCGCCTGATGACCGACGACCTGATCCGCCTCTATGCCGCCATCCTCGACCGCCAGCAGATGGATCCGGCGCACTCCAAGACCGCGCGGCTGATCGCCGCCGGCCCGAAGAAGATCGCCAAGAAGGTGGGCGAGGAGGCGGTCGAGGTGGCGCTGGACGCCATGAACGAGGATCGCCAGGGCGTCATCAACGAAAGCGCCGACCTGCTGTACAACCTGTCGGTCCTGTGGGCGACGCTGAACATCCATCCCGACGACGTCTTCGCCGAAATCCGCCGGCGCGAGGCGCTCTACGGCATCGCCGAAAAGCTGCCGAAGACGGCGGCGGAGCGGTGACGCTGTCACTCAGGTTCAAGCCACCCCGAGTCCTTGCAGCAACAACAATCGCCGCTGCGCGAAAGCCGCATGACGGCGCGCCAGTTCCGCGCGGTTGGCGTCGTCTCCCTCGCAACGCTCACCGTCCCGGCCGAGCACGATGCCGTCGGCCGACAGGTGACGCCACGCGAAGGCAGCCGGTTCCTCACCCTGCCGCGCAGCCAGCAGGAACAGCGCCTCGACCCGCGACACCGGCACACCGG
Organism: Azospirillum oryzae; assembly: GCF_900177515.1. Taxonomy (GTDB): domain Bacteria; phylum Pseudomonadota; class Alphaproteobacteria; order Azospirillales; family Azospirillaceae; genus Azospirillum; species Azospirillum oryzae_A. Next base: position 2,164,174 of record NZ_FXAK01000007.1, on the reverse strand, counting down.
CGCCCAGAAGGGGAGAGGCGAGCTGCCCCGGCGTGTCGCCAAAGCGGTGGCGCTCCAGCACCGCGGCGTTGAAGCGGTCGCTTGAGGTCTTCCGTTCGGCAAATCCGTCGTCCGGCATCACCGGTGCCGCCAGCGACAGGCTGGTCAGCAGCACCAGCGCGCGCAGCACCGCCTCTTCCCCCTGCGCCGCCAGGGCCGGCCGGGCGAGCAGCGCGTTGAGGCCCTGCGGCCCCTCGGCCAGCGCTTCCGCCAGCGGGTGGTAGAGCGCCCGCGGGAAGGGCAGGCGGCCGACGGGCGTGGACGCGACCTCCGGCAGATCGTCGGTGGCGACCAGAAGCGTGAACCGGGTCGCGCCCAGCAGTGCGCGCCGCTCGGCCGGACCCAGCCGTTCGCCGCCCTTCACGAAAAGGTCGCGGCGGAAGCTGCGGTTGGTCATCACGTCGCGCAGGGTTTCCGCCTGGGCGGGGTCGCGCGCCTCGGACGCCAGCGCCTGCTGCGCGGGGGAGAGGGTGAGGTCGTCCAGTTGCTCCATCGGCACGGCGGCGCCGGCGAATTCCAACTTCGCGCCGGCCAGTTCGCGCGCCACGTCGGCATGGTAGAAGGCGGTCCAGTCACCATTGAGATATTCGTGGGCGATGTAGTTCGGCGATTTGTGGCGAAGCTGCTCGATCCGCTCCACCACCCCCTCGGTGTTGGCGAACCAGCCGCCGCCCTGCGCCGCCATCCGCGCGGCGAACTCCACCGCGCGGGCGATGCGGTCGGGCAGGGGGCCGTCGCCTTCGGCGCAGCGCTCCACCAGCAGACGGCGCAGCGGCATGTGGGCCAACGTGCCGGGCAGGGCGTTGTAGCTGACGAAGACGACACCACCGGGCGCCAGCCGGCGGCGCAGCACCTCCAGCAGGATCTTGCGGTTCTCCGCACTGACCCAGGACCAGACGCCGTGAAGGGCCACCGCGTCCAGCATGGGGCCGTCGCGCCGGGCGTATTCGGCGAAGCTCTCCTCCAGGAACTCGGCATTGGTCAATCCGGCGTCGGCGGCCAGCCGGCGGACGCCGGCGATGTGGGAGGGATTGAAGTCCATCGCCTCGAACCGCGCGGCCGGGTGGGCGCCGGCCAGCAGGGCGCTGGTCAGCCCATGGCCGCAACCGGGCTCCGCCATGGTGAAGCGGCCGCGGCGCAGCGCCTCGGGCGGGCGCCAGCCGCCCAGCGTCAGCGCGAAGCAGAGCAGGGCCGGCGACCAGTCGCGATAGACGGCGCGGATATAGTCGATGCCGCCGACATAGCCTTCGGTCCAGCCGCCCATCCCCGATCTCCCGTTCCGATGTCCCGTTTCGACAGCGCCGGTGTAGCCGCCGGGGGTGGAGTCCGGCCACCGAAAAGCGCGCGCCAAAAAATTCACATGGAGTGCGTTTTTGCTATCGACAGGCCAAAAGCCCTTCGCTATAAACCGCGCCACACCGGCCGGGACAACGGCTTGGCCGGCGCGATGAACAGTCGGCTGATTTCAGCAAGGATTTCAGTCAGGTTCACCGCATCAAGAGATGGGCGCATAGCTCAGTTGGTAGAGCAGCTGACTCTTAATCAGCGGGTCCAAGGTTCGAGTCCTTGTGCGCCCACCATCTCTTGTACATTTCCTACGGATGGGCGCATAGCTCAGTTGGTAGAGCAGCTGACTCTTAATCAGCGGGTCCAAGGTTCGAGTCCTTGTGCGCCCACCATCCGTTCTCAAAAAGCCGTGTAGCTTCGATGCCTGGCCTTGAGCCGGGCTTTTTCAATTTGTACCATCGAGCCTTGTCCCGTTTGATGATTGAGTTCGCATGAGCGGGGCCATGATGGGAAGCCGCAATGCAAGAATCATTGGTTCAATTGGATTCTAACCTGGCGGAATCTCAGCGTGCCTATTACAGGAAGACTGCGCAACTTTATGATCAGATGCATGTCTCCCAGGCTGATGAACATACATTCGCTTTGCAGTGGTTGACCGGACTCGTTCGGCTTTATGAATTCCGACGTGTGCTTGACGTTGGGTGTGGGACCGGTCGCGTCGGGCTGTGGCTGGCCCAGCATGCGCCGGATGTTGAGGTCTTCGGGTTGGAACCCGTTCCCGAGATGATTGCCGAGGCAATTCGCAAGGGTCATCGCCACGACCGGCTTGTTGAAGGCAGCGCCCTCGACATCCCCTACCCCGACGACAGTTTCGATTTGGTCTGCGCATTCGGCATGTTGCATCATGTGCGCGACGATATGCGGGCTGTCCGCGAGATGTCGCGTGTGGCCGGTAAAGCCGTCTTCATTTCCGATTCCAACAATTTCGGCCATGGAAGCCCGGTGGCCCGTCTCGTCAAGCAACTCATTCACCGGCTGGGGTTTTGGCCGCTGGCCGATTTCCTGAAGACCCGCGGGAAGGGCTATGTGGAATCGGAAGGGGATGGGATTGCCTACAGCTACAGCGCTTTCGACAGTCTCTCGCTACTGCGGTCCAAATTCCCGAAGTCCTATTTTCTGAATACGGCTCCCGCGGGTCCGAACCTCTATCGCACCGCGCCCAGCGTCGCGATGTTCCTTACCAAAACCTGAAAGTGGAGCCATCCGGATCGGAGCCGTTCCTCCGCTTCCCGTTGCGGCACGGGACCCGGACGGTCCGTCCTGTTCTTCACCCCTCCGCCTGCGCCAGGAAATCCGCGGTCACCCGGTCCATCGTCGCCAGATGGGTGTGGAACCAGTCGGGGAAATGCTCGGTCACATACAGGCGGGCGCGGGCCTCGTTTCCCTCTTCCAGTTCGGCTTCCATGGTTGCGACCACGTTCAGGACGCGGGCGTGCTCGTCCTTGTGACAGTGCAGGGCGAAGAAGCCGTGCTGGGTCATCAGTGCGTTCTCGCGGGCGAAATGCTCGCGCAGATGCTTGGCGAAAGCGGCGAAGGGGGCTTGAAGCTCGCCGGCCGGGGCGTCGTGGGCGGCTTGCCAGAGGGCCAGGGAGTCGGCGTGGTCGCGGTCCATAACCTCGTAGCCGAGAACGGGGGCATCGGCTGATGGGGCGGCAGATGGGGCGGCTGAGGGGATGGCGGGCGTGGTGGTCGCAAGCATGATGTTCGCTTCCAAAAGAGATGGCCTTCGGAGACGACGCTCCGAAGGCCACCATACCCGCAAGTCCGTCAGGGTTTCTTGACGGCGGTCAAGACACCCGGATCGTCAGGCTTTCGCCTCGCCGGCCTCAAGCTCGTCGATGAAGCCGCGGATGACGCCAAGGCCCCTCTGCCAGAAGGCGGGGTCGGAGGCATCGAGCCCGAACGGAGCCAGCAGCTCCTTGTGGCGCAGCGTGCCGCCGGCCTCCAGCATGGCCAGATACTTCTCGGCGAAACCCTTCTCTGCGTCCTGATAGACCGCATAGAGCGAGTTCACCAGGCAGTCGCCGAAGGCATAGGCATAGACATAGAAGGGCGAGTGGATGAAGTGGGGGATGTAGGACCAGTAATGCCGGTATCCCTCGTCGAAGCGCAGCGCCGGGCCCAGGCTTTCGACCTGCACCGCCATCCAGATTTCGCCGATCCGTTCCGGCGTCAGTTCGCCCTCGCGCCGTTCGGTGTGGACGCGGCGTTCGAAATCGAAAAAGGCGATCTGGCGCACCACCGTGTTCAACATGTCCTCGACCTTGCCGGCCAGCATGATGCGGCGGCGCTTAGGGTCGGTCTCCGCCGCCAGCAGGGCGCGGAAGGTCAGCATCTCGCCGAACACCGACGCGGTCTCCGCCAGTGTCAGCGGGGTGTCGGACAGGAAGTGACCTTGGCGGCCGGCCAGGATCTGGTGGACGCCATGCCCAAGCTCATGGGCCAGCGTCATCACGTCGCGCGTCTTGCCCTGGTAGTTGACCAGCAGATAGGGGTGGACGCTGGGCACGGTCGGGTGGGCGAAGGCGCCCGGCGCCTTGCCGGGGCGGACCGGGGCGTCGATCCAGGGATTGTCGAAGAAGCGCTTGCCCAGACTGGCGAGGTCGGGGGAGAAGCGGCCATAGGCGCCCAGCACGATGTCGCGCGCCTCGTCCCACGGGATGCTGCGGTCGGCATCCTCCGGCAGGGGTGCGTTGCGGTCCCAGTAATCCAGATGGTCCTGGCCGAACCACTTCGCCTTCATCGCATAATAGCGGTGCGACAGCTCCGGATAGGCGCTCTTGACGGCGGAGACCAGCGCGTCGACGACTTCATCTTCGACCCGGTTGGACAGGTTGCGGGAGGAGGTCGGCGTCGGGTAGTTGCGCCAGTCGTCCTCGATCTCCTTGTCCTTGGCCAGCGTGTTGGTGATCAGCGCGAACAGACGCGCATTCTCGCCCAGCACCTTACCCACCGACTCGCCGGCTTCGCGGCGGACGGCGGGGTTGCGGTCGGACAGGCGGTTCAGCGCCTCCGCACAGGTCAGCTCCTTGCCGCCCATGGGGAAGCGCAGGCTGGCGATGGTCTCGTCGAACAGGCGGTTCCAGGCGGCGCGGCCGACGACGTGCTTTTCGTGCAGCAGCCGTTCGATCTCGTCGGACAGCTGGTGATCGCGATAGAGGCGGACGTCGCGCAGCCACGGCTCGTAATGGCGCAGGGCCGAGGACGCTTTCTGCTTGGCCGCCAGATCCTTGTCGTCCAGCCGGTTGATCTCCAGCGTGAAGAAGATCAGGTGGGCGGAGATGTCGTTCACCCGCTCCTGTGCCGACTGGTAGAACTTGGCGATGGCCGGGTCGACCATGTTGCCGTTGTAGACCAGCCCGGCATAGGACATGACGCGCGACAGCGTCTCGTCGATGTCCTCATACTTGCGGATCGCCGCAGCCAGATCGTCGCCGTTCAGCGCCGCCAGCTTGCCGGCATAGCGCTCGCGGAAGGCCTTGCACTCCCGCTCCATCCGGTCGAGGTCGGCCTTCAGCTCCGGCGACTCGGTGCCCGGGTAGAGGTCGCTCAGGTCCCAGGTGGGAAGCGCGCCCAGATCGGGGGTGTCGTTTGCGGCCGTGGCGGCGCTGCTGGTCATCGGGTCGCTCCAGAGATTTGCCAGAGATTTGTCGGATCCATATAAGCGCGCACTCGGCGCGGGCAAAGCCTTCATCGGGCGGGCGGGCGTTCCAGCGCTCCGCCGGTGGGATGCAGCGCCCGCCGTCCGGCCCGCAGGACCGCGCGTGACAGGTCGGCCAGCGCGGTTCCGGCGATCCGGCTCTGCTGCCAATAGAGCGGCACGTCCAGCGGGCGGCCGGCAACCAACTCCACCAGACGGCCCGCCGCCAGATGGTCGGCCACCAGCGGATCCGGGTTCATCCCCCATCCCAACCCGGCCAACGCCCCGTCGACGAAGGCATGGGTGGAGGGCAGCCAATGGGTCGGCGGAGTGAGCGCGGGTCCTTGATCGCCGTCGCCCAGCACCATGCGCAACCACTGCGCCTGCAACTGGTCCTTGCGGTTGAAGGTCAGGCACGGCGCGTTCGCCAAGGCGTCCGCCGTCACCCCGTCGGCGAAATGGCGCCGCAGGTAATCCGGGCTGGCGGTGGCGCGGTAGCGGAGTGCGCCCAGCGGGTGGCTGTTGCAGCCGGGAACCGGTGCCGCGCTGGCGGTGACGGCGGCCACCACCTCGCCCTTGCGCAGCCATTCGGCGCTGTGGTCCTGGTCGTCCAGCACCAGATCGAAGAGGCAGTCGGGCAACTCGGCCATCGCCGCGACGAACCATGTGGCGAGGCTGTCGGCATTCACCGCGATTCGCAGGGTGACCGGACCGTCCGCCGGACTCAGGCCGGGCAGGGCGCCGCGCAGTTCGCTTTCCAGCAGCGCCACCTGTTCCACGTGCTGACACAGGCGCTGGCCGGCGGCGGTGCCGGTGCAGGGCTGGCCGCGCACGACCAGGACGGTGCCCAGCCGCTCCTCCAGCAGTTTCACCCGCTGTGACACCGCCGACGGGGTGACGTGCAGCTGCCGGGCGGCGCGCTCGAAGCTGCCGGTGCGGATGACGGCGGCCAGAGCCGTCAGCAGCGGATAGTCAAGCATGAATTAGCTCTGCTTAATCAGGTCAAGGAGGATTAAGTACGGCAATAGGGTGGGCGGTGGTAGCGGAATGGCACACAGCCACTCCGGAACCTCCACCATGACCGACCTTTCCCCCGCCGCATTGTTGCCGGCCTTCCTGCCGGGCCTGTTCCTGGGCTTCAGCCTGATCGTCGCCATCGGGGCGCAGAACGCCTTCGTGCTGCGACAGGGCCTGCGCAACGAGCATGTGCTGGCGATCTGCGCCACCTGTGCCCTGTCGGACGCCATCCTGATCCTGGCCGGGGTGAGCGGATTCGCCACCGTCGCGGCACGCTGGCCGTGGCTGGAGCCGCTGATGCGTTATGCCGGCGCCGCCTTCCTGTTGGTCTATGGCCTGCGTAGCGCCCGGTCGGCGTGGGCCGGCGGCAGCGGGCTGAACCCGGCCGACCGGGAGCCGGGCGGGCTGCTGCCGGCGCTGCTGACCTGCCTGGCGCTGACTTGGCTGAACCCGCATGTCTATCTGGATACGGTGGTGCTGGTCGGCTCCGTCTCAGCCCGCTTCGCCGAGGCGCGGGGGGCCTTCGCGCTGGGGGCGATGACGGCGTCCTTCCTGTTCTTCTTCGCGCTCGGCTACGGCGCCCGGCTGCTGCGCCCACTGTTTGCCCGGCCCAGCGCGTGGCGGGTGATGGACGGCGTCATCGCCCTGGTGATGTGGGCGATCGCGGTGGGGCTGCTGATGGGGCAGACAGGGGCGTGAGGTCGCCGTTCCTCAATCCCCCTCCTGCGCCCGGCGGATGGCCGCCTCCACGCATTGCAGGTGCAGCTTCTTGCGGGCGAGCTGGCGGGCGCGGCGTTCCTCCAGGTCGGTGGTCGCCATCGCCTCGATGATGCAGCCGCGCCAGCCATTGGCGTCCAGGGCGCGGGCGACCTCGGCATAGCCGAAATAGCCCTTGTCCGGCTGTTCCCAGGGCGCGCGGAAATCGGCGCGGCGCAGGACGAAGCGGTTGGACTGGCTGCCGCCGCCCAGGTTGGTGAGACGGGCCACGATCAGGCGCTCGCCGTTGCCGTGAACGACGGTCAGGATCGGGCGAATCCCGGTGATGGGTGGATCGACGGCCATGATCCATGCATAACGGTCCGGGGGCGTCCTGACCAGAGCGTCGCTGATCGCACTGCCGACGCTCCATCTCCCGCCCGAACGGAGAATCGCTCATGCGTCTCTTCAACCGCACCGTCCTGCACCATGTTCCCAGCCTGTCGTCCGCCGCCCTTGCGCTCCTTCTGCTGACCGGCCCCGCCGCGGCCCAGCTGGCGCCCGCGCCGACGGTGTCGCCGACCGTCTGCGAGGCCTATGCGGCAGGCGCGATGATCGAGGCGCAATTGTTCTTTGGGCGCAACATCGGCAGCGAGCTTGGCGTCAGCGATCGCGATTGGACCGACTTCCTCGACCGTGAGGTTACGCCGCGCTTTCCCAACGGGCTGACCGTCGTCGATGCCTCCGGTCATTGGCGTGATATCCAGACCGGCCATCTGGTGCGGGAGCCCAGCAAAATCCTCACTCTGCTGGCCGATGGCGACCCGGCGACCCTGCGGCTGATCCACGAAATCGTCGACCTGTACAAGGACCGCTTCCACCAGCAGTCGGTCGGGCTGGCCATTCGACCGGTGTGCGTGTCCTTCTGAGTTTCAAGAGTCGGAACATCGTTTCACGAATGGGGAATGCGACAGCCCGTCGCACCCCCGACCTTCTGACATTTGCCTGCACTTATGCTTTTGTCGCAGATTGTGGAGGCTGCGTAACGGATCGTTTCGCGGCCGAGAGGAAATACGCACCGAATAGTACCAAAATAGAACGAGGGACGCCCTGCCATGAGCGCGATCGCCAGCACCACCACTGCCGAGCTTTTCGACCAGATGCATGCCCGCTCCTTGTCGGACCCGGCCGGGTTCTGGGGAGAGGCGGCGAAGGACATCTCCTGGTACAAGCCATGGGACAAGGTGCTGGACGACAGCAACGCGCCCTTCTACCGCTGGTTCACCGGCGGGGAGCTGAACACCTGCTACAACGCGGTGGACCGCCATGTGGAAGGCGGGCGCGGCGATCAGGCCGCGATCATCTATGACAGCCCGGTCACCCAGACCGTCCAGACCATCACCTATGTCGAGTTGCAGGACCAGGTCGCCCGTTTCGCCGGCGCGCTGCGCGCCCAGGGGGTGGAGAAGGGCGACCGCGTTCTCCTCTACATGCCGATGATCCCGCAGTCTCTGGTCGCCATGCTGGCCTGCGCCCGTCTGGGCGCGGTGCATTCGGTGGTGTTCGGCGGCTTTGCCCCGCACGAACTTGCAACCCGCATCGACGACGCCAAGCCCAAGGCCATCGTTTCGGCCTCCTGCGGCATCGAGCCGAACCGCATCGTCAAGTACAAGCCGATGCTGGATGCCGCCATCGAGCAATCGGCCCACAAGCCGGGCAGCGTCATCGTCTGGCAGCGCCCGCAGGAAACCGCCTCCCTGATCGCAGGCCGCGACGTCGATTGGGCCGAGGCGGTGGCGAAGGCCGAGCCGGCGGAGTGCGTGGCGGTCAAGGCGACCGACCCGCTCTATATCCTCTACACCTCCGGCACGACCGGCCAGCCCAAGGGCGTGGTGCGCGACAATGGCGGCCATGCGGTGGCCCTGCGCTGGACCATGACAAACATCTACAACGTCAAGCCGGGCGAGGTGTATTGGGCGGCGTCGGACGTGGGTTGGGTCGTCGGCCATTCCTACATCGTCTATGCGCCGCTGCTGACCGGCTGCACCACCGTGGTCTTCGAAGGCAAGCCGGTCGGGACCCCCGATCCGGGCACCTTCTGGCGGGTGATCGAGCAGCACAAGGTCGGCACGCTGTTCACCGCCCCCACCGCCTTCCGCGCTATCAAGCGCGAGGATCCGGACGCCAATTACCTGAAGAAGTACGACCTGTCGCACTTCCGCGCCCTGTTCCTGGCCGGCGAGCGGTCGGACCCCGACACGCTGCATTGGGCCGAGGACAATCTGAACGTCCCGGTGATCGACCACTGGTGGCAGACGGAGACCGGCTGGGCGATCTCCGGCAATCCGCTGGGCGTCCACCTGTTCCCGATCAAGTACGGCTCCGCCACCCGGCCGATGCCGGGCTGGGACGTGCGGGTGCTGAACGCCGAGCTGAAGGAGGTTCCGCGCGGCGACATCGGCGCCATCTGCGTCAAGCTGCCGCTGCCTCCGGGCACGCTGCCGACGCTGTGGAACGCCGACGAGCGCTTCAAGAAGTCCTACCTCGCCGATTATCCCGGCTACTACCAGACCGGCGACGCCGGATTCATCGACGATGACGGCTATGTCTATGTCATGGCCCGCACCGACGACATCATCAACGTCGCCGGCCACCGCCTGTCGACCGGCGCCATGGAAGAGGTGCTGTCGAGCCACAAGGACGTCGCCGAATGCGCGGTGATCGGCGTGGCCGACGACCTGAAGGGGCAGGTGCCGCTGGGATTCGTCTGCCTGAAGGCCGGCGTGACCCGCCCGCACGAGGAGATCGTCCGGGAAGTCGTCCAGTTGGTGCGCGAGCAGATCGGCCCGGTCGCCGACTTCAAGCGGGCCCTGGTGGTCGATCGCCTGCCGAAGACCCGCTCCGGCAAGATCCTGCGCGGCACCATGCAGAAGATCGCCGACAGCCAGGACTACAAGATGCCGGCGACCATCGACGATCCGGGCATCCTGCCGGAGATCGCCGACGCGTTGAAGACGCTGGGCTACGCCAAGGCCAGCAGCACGTCGGCCTGACAGGCTTCATGAAAGCGGGGCGGCCTTCGGGCCGCCCTTCTTCATTTCGGGACCGGGATCAGCATGAGACGACCGACAGGTTTTCCGGCTCCTCGCTGCCGAGGTCGAGCAGCGGCAGGAAACTCGCGGGCTCCTGCGCGCCGGAGAGCGCGTAGCGGCGGTTGAAGATATAGCAGGGTACCGCCTGCAGCCCCATCTGACGGGCCAACGTATCGGCGGCTAGGACAGAGGCCGATTCGGCATCGGTGGACAACTGGCGCCGTGTCTCGACGAAATCCATTCCCAGCCCGGCAGCGACGCTGGCGAGTGCGTCAGGGTCGCCGATGTCCACGCCCTCGACGAAATAGGCGGCGAACAGCGCGTCGGCCATGGCGTTGCCCAGCCCCAGCCGGCCGGCGATGCGGACCAGACGGTGGGCGTCGAAGCTGTTGGGCGTGCGCTGGATGCGGTCGAGTGCCAGCGGCAATCCGTCGCGCGCCGCCGTATCCTCCACCACCCGGTGAATCTGCCGCGCCCGCTCCGCCCCGCCGAACTTGGCGGCGAGATACTCGTCACGCGACATACCGCCGCGCGGCATGTCCGGGTTCAACTGGAACGGCTGCCAGCGGATTTCCGGGCGCAGGTTCGGGCGCTGCACCAGCGCGCGGTCGAGCCGGCGCTTGCCGATGTAGCACCAGGGGCAGATCAGGTCGGCGAAGGTTTCGATCAGCATGCCGCCACTATCCGCGCCTCCTCCAATTGGAGCAACCGCTTCTTCCGTCTCATCCCGCGGGGTGGAAGGGCCATGCAACCGTTTGTTAACCGAGTTGGCTCAACAGTCCTGAACAGTCCCGCCGATATTTGCAAGGTCGGCGGACACATCCCGGTGGGCGATTCCCGATGAGCAATTCCTACGTCGACGGCAAGGTGCGCGAAGCGATCCTGGCGGCCAAGGGCAGCCGGATGAACGCGCAGAAGATCCTAATGGCCTGGGCCGTCGAGGATCCCGACCTGCTGCGCGGCATCGCCCAGCCCTTCCTGAAAGCCATCGCCGCCGCCGCCATCGAACGCGCCGGCCGTCCCGCCAGCAGCAGGCCGGCCGCACGCCCAGCCGCCGCCGGCGGTGCGGGGGGCGGGCGTCCGTCGGCCTCCGGCCTCAGCCGCGATGCGCTCGAGACTCTGCTGAACCAACTGGGCCGCGAGCCGGACGAACAGCAGGCTCCACAGCGCGCAACGCCTGCCGGCAAGTCCGCGCCGGCGGGGAAGGGCGCCACCATCCACAGCGCCCCGGCCGGCGGGCCGAATCATGAAAAGGCTATGATGGCGATCGCCAAGGCCTTCGTCGCCAAGAAGGTGCGTTGACGCCTTACGACCCGTTGTTGGCCGTATAGGGCGTGGCGTCGTCGAACCAGCTCCGCTTGCGCGGCAGCGTCCGCACGTCCGGCGGCGGACTGGCCAGCGCGGTGTTGCCGTTGCGGTAGGGATCCGGAATGTGGTGGCATTCGACGTCGGCCAGCGTGCGGTAGCAATAGAGCCGCGACCGGTCGATCTCGACCTTGTCGGGGCAATAATCGCCGTCCTTCTCGAAGCTGAGGATGGAGCAATCGCGCCCGGTGGCCGCCGAAACGATATGGTCGCCGATGGTCTTCTTGGTCGCGTTCAGCGTCACGACATCGGCCCCAGCCGCAGCCAGACCGAGCGGGGAGGTGCAGCCGGCCAGTGCCCACGCCGAAATCGCCAGCGACAGGACAAGCCGGGCCCGCCTGGACCCCATTCGCGCCGCATTCATCACTGCGCCCACCATCCTGCAAATCCCCTTGCCGGCCCCTCCTGCCAAGCAGGGGCCACCCATCCTGCACATTGCGCGCGAACCCGGTTAACGAGCGGTGAATTCGCCGATGGGGCGAGCCTTAACGAAGCAGGGTGCAGATGCGCGCCCGGCATTGCACGACGACGAAGGCGTCCTTTTCCTCGGTGCAGCCGACCTTGAAGGTCGTCGATCCTTCCCGTCCGACGGTGTAACGCAGCACCTCGACCTTGGCCGGCGTGCAGTTGCCCATCGACTTGGCGATTTCCTTCGCCTCGGCCTGGGCGGCTGAGACATTGGCAGCCGCCATGGCGGGGCCCGCAGCCGCGAAGACGGCGACGGCTGGAACAACGGCGATGAGACGGAAGAGGAGCGAGTCACGGAACGTCATGGGCGGACTATCGCACGGGGTAGGGCGGTTCCGGAAGGGCTGCCTCCGAAATGTCGCAGCGATGCGAATCCCGCGCGCAGGACTGACGAAGCTGCTATTCTCGGCTCGAAACGCAAGCGGGACGGCGCCTCGCCGACCGCTGCCGGATACGGGTGGGGAAACGCATGACCTTGAATGAACGGCGGCTCGGCGACCGCATCCTTGCCGCGCTGGAGCTGGCGCTGGAACAGAAGCATCTCGACGTCGCTGAACATCTGGCCCGCGCGCTGGAAGAGACGCTGACCCGGTTCGGCGGACCGGATGCGGTCGACCATCGCGAACTGTCCGCCGGTATGCTGCAGGCCTTCGACCGGCTGGAGGCCCTGCGTCGCGACGCCCACCGTCTGCCCTGAGCGGGCGGGCGGATCATCCCGGTGCCGCCGGCTCCGCCTTCGGAAAATTTTTTGCAATTTGGTGATTGACAGGCGGCGGCCGGGGCGACTACAAACCGCCCACCGAACGACGGGGGCCTTCAACGGTTCCGGTTGAAAACACTAAGCGGTTCAAGCCTTTGGCTCTGTAACGGCGTGGTGTTTTGAAACAAGTCGCTCTGCGCGGGTGTAGCTCAGTTGGTTAGAGCGCCGGCCTGTCACGCCGGAGGCCGCGGGTTCAAGTCCCGTCACTCGCGCCACTCTCTTTTTTAAATTGCGCGTAACGCGCCAGTATGTCCAAAGGACTCGCAAACCGCGGGTCCTTTTTCGCATGCGTATTGTCTTTCCTTTTCCCCGTTTTAAAAACGTGGTATTACCAAGCTCTCTCGCGGGGGCCGGCTTGTCCTTCCGCGTGGTGAAAAGCGATTCAAAGCGCTTTCCTTGCCCACGGTCTCGGCATATATTCCGGCCCGTCTGATGGGCTAATCCAAGGCATGGCTGCCACGGCTTTGCGCTTCCGCCGATTTCCCGGCCGGAACGGCGCCCGTGGTCGTGGGCTTATGGGAGGAACGCGGTGTCGACTCCGCTGATCATTGAGTATCTTCCGATCCTGGTGTTTCTGCTGATCGGCATCGCGCTGGCCGCGGTGATGGTTGGGGCATCCTACGTCATCAGCCCGAAGAACCCGGACGCCGAGAAGGTCTCCCCCTACGAATGCGGCTTCGAGCCGTTCGAGGACGCGCGCACCAAGTTCGACGTGCGGTTCTACCTGGTCTCGATCCTGTTCATCATCTTCGACCTGGAAGTCGCCTTCCTGTTCCCGTGGGCGGTCGCCCTGGGCGACATCGGGCTGTTCGGCTTCTGGTCGATGATGCTGTTCCTGGGCATCCTGACCATCGGCTTCATTTATGAGTGGAAGAAAGGAGCTCTGGAATGGGAGTAGAGGTCGCCAAGCCGCTGGCGCCGATTCCGCCCGGACCGGAACAGGACGCCTACATCCGCGCGGTCTCGGACGAGATCCAGGACAAGGGCTTCGTGCTGGCGAAGTACGAGGACCTGCTGGCCTGGGCCCGGACGGGCTCGCTGTGGCCGATGACCTTCGGTCTGGCCTGCTGCGCGGTGGAGATGATCCACGCCTATATGAGCCGGTATGACCTGGACCGTTTCGGCGTGATTCCGCGTCCCAGCCCGCGCCAGTCCGACTGCATGATCGTCGCCGGCACCCTGACCAACAAGATGGCCCCGGCACTCCGCAAGGTCTACGACCAGATGCCGGAGCCGCGCTGGGTCATCTCGATGGGCTCCTGCGCCAACGGCGGCGGCTACTACCACTATTCCTACGCGGTGGTGCGTGGCTGCGACCGGATCGTGCCGGTGGACATCTATGTGCCCGGCTGCCCGCCGACGGCGGAGGCGCTGATTTACGGCATCCTCCAGCTCCAGAAGAAGATCAAGCGCGGCAACCGCATCGCCCGCTGATCCCAGCGGACCGGACCGGCCGGGGCCAAGCAAGAGGCTCCGGACCCGCGGCCGGAAGAGAAGCGCGCTGAAGACAAGTAGGAAGGCAGGGTCCCACCCATGTCCGAACAGGCGTTGAAGGAACTCGGGGACGACATCGCGGCCAAGATCGGCGGCGACGTCCTGAAGGTCGAGGTGAGGCTCGGCGAACTGATGGTAACGGTCAAACGGCCGGCCATCCTGGCGGTGCTGACAGCGCTGCGCGACGATCCGGCCACCCGGTTCGAGCAGCTGACCGACATCACCGCGGTCGATTACCCGGACCGCGTGGAGCGGTTCGAGGTCGTCTACCAGCTGCTCAGCTACACCCACAACCAGCGCATGCGCGTGAAGCTGGCCACCGACGAGGACACGCCCGTCCCGTCGGCCGTTGCCGTCTTCAGCGCCGCGAACTGGTTCGAGCGCGAGGTGTGGGACCTGTTCGGCATCTTCTTCGAGAACCATCCGGACCTGCGCCGCATCCTCACCGACTACGGGTTCGAGGGGCACCCCTTCCGCAAGGACTTCCCGCTGACCGGCTACGTCGAAGCCCGCTACGACGAAGACCAGAAGCGCGTGATCTACGAGCCGGTCCGTCTGACCCAGGATTTCCGCGCCTTCGACTTCCTCAGCCCGTGGGAAGGCATGACCAACGTCATGCTGCCCGGCGATGAGAAGGCGGCCCTCCAGGACGGGAGCAAGAAGCCGTGAGCATGACCGTTTCGACCGAATCGGCGACCGGCGTCGTAGCAACTGGTCCGAACGGGGCGAACAGCGCCTCCGGTCCGGAGACCAAGACGCAGATCAAGCCCTACACGATGAATTTCGGGCCGCAGCACCCGGCCGCCCACGGCGTGCTCCGTCTGGTGATGGAGCTGAACGGCGAGGTGGTGGAGCGTTGCGATCCGCACATCGGCCTGCTGCACCGCGGCACCGAAAAGCTGATCGAGTACAAGACCTACATCCAGGCCGTGCCGTATTTCGACCGCCTGGATTATGTCAGCCCGATGTGCATGGAGCACGCCTATGTGCTCGGCATCGAGAACCTGCTGCAGATCAAGGCGCCGCTGCGCGCCCAATACATCCGCGTGCTGTTCTCGGAAATCACGCGCATCCTGAACCACATCCTGTCGATCACGACCGGTGCGCTGGACGTCGGCGCGATCACCCCGGCGCTGTGGGGCTTCGAGGAACGCGAAATCCTCATGGAGTTCTACGAGCGCGTGTCGGGTGCCCGCCTGCACGCCAACTACTTCCGGCCGGGCGGCGTCGCCTGGGACATCCCGGACGGCCTGCTGGACGACATCTGGGCCTTCACCGAGCGTTTTCCGAAGTTCATGGACGACCTCGAAAGCCTGCTGACCGAGAACCGCATCTTCAAGCAGCGCACGGTCGACATCGGCATCGTCACCAAGGAGCAGGCGCTCGACTGGGCCTTCACCGGCCCGATGCTGCGCGGCTCCGGCGTCGCCTGGGATCTGCGCAAGTCGCAGCCCTACGAGGTCTATGACCGCATGGAGTTCGACGTCCCGGTCGGCCTGACAGGCGACTGCTGGGCGCGCTATCTCGTGCGCATGGAGGAGATGAAGCAGTCGCTGCGCATCATCCGCCAGTGCTGCAAGGAGATGCCTGCCGGTCCCTACAAGATCGAGGACCGCAAGGTGTCCCCGCCGCCGCGCGGCGAGATGAAGCGCTCGATGGAAGCGCTGATCCACCACTTCAAGCTCTTCACCGAGGGCTTCCACGTTCCGGCCGGCGAGACCTACACCGCCATCGAGGCGCCCAAGGGCGAGTTCGGCGTGTATTTGGTGTCCGACGGCACCAACAAGCCCTACCGCTGCAAGATCCGCGCGCCGGGCTTCGCCCATCTTCAGGGCCTGGACTTCATGTCGAAGGGTCACATGCTGGCCGACGCAGTCGCCAACATCGCCTCGATGGACATCGTTTTCGGAGAAATCGATCGATGAGCGCGCCCGCTTCCGATCACGGCCACGCCGAGCCGACCAGCTTCACCTTCACCCAGGAAAACCTGGAACTGGCGAAGCGCATCATCGCCAAGTACCCGGAAGGCAAGCAGGCCAGCGCCTGCATGCCGCTGCTGGACGTGGCCCAGCGTCAGAACGGCGGCTGGCTGCCGCGCGTCGCCATGGACGCCGTGGCCGACCTGCTGGGCATGCCGCGCATCCGCGTGTACGAGGTCGCGACCTTCTACACGATGTACAACAAGACCCCGGTCGGCCGGCACCACGTCCAGGTCTGCACCACCACCCCCTGCTGGCTGCGCGGGTCGGACGAGATCGTCCACACCTGCAAGAAGAAGCTCGGCATCGAGGTGGGCGAGACCACGGCCGACGGCCAGTTCACGCTGGGCGAGGTCGAATGCTCGGGCGCCTGCGTCAACGCGCCGGTTGTGCAGATCGGTGACGATTACTACGAAGACGTCGGCCCAGAGCATATGGAGCGCATCCTCGACGCGCTGGCGCGCGGCGAGACGCCCAAGCCCGGTTCGCAGATCGGCCGTCAGTCCTCGGAGCCGGTCGGCGGCCCGACGACGCTGAAGGCTTTCACCACCGCGCAAGCGGACGCCACCACCGCGCAAGCGGACGATTGAGGGGGAGGGGACAGCGATGCTTCGCGATGAGGACCGCATCTTCACCAACCTCTACGGCTACCAGGACTTCGGTCTCGAGGCGGCCCGCAAGCGCGGTGACTGGGACAACACGGCGTCCTTCCTGGCCAATGGCCGGGACTGGATCATCGATCAGGTGAAGGAATCGGGGCTGCGCGGCCGTGGCGGCGCCGGCTTCTCGACCGGCATGAAGTGGTCCTTCATGCCGAAGAACGTGACCGACAAGCCCGTCTACCTCGTCATCAACGCCGACGAGGGCGAGCCCGGCACCTGCAAGGACCGCGACATCCTGCGCCACGATCCGCATAAGCTGATCGAGGGCTGCCTGATCGCCGGTTTCGCCATCGGCGCCAGCGCCTGCTACATCTACATCCGCGGCGAGTTCTACAACGAGGGTTCCAACGTACAGCGCGCCATCGACGAGGCGTACGCGGCGGGGCTGATCGGCAAGAACGCCTGCGGCACCGGCTACAGCTACGACGTCTACATCCACCGGGGTGCGGGCGCGTATATCTGTGGCGAGGAAACCGCGCTCATCGAGTCGATCGAGGGCAAGAAGGGGCAGCCGCGCAACAAGCCGCCGTTCCCCGCCCAGGCCGGTCTCTATTCCTGCCCGACCACGGTGAACAACGTCGAATCCATCGCGGTTGTTCCCACCATCCTGCGTCGCGGCGCGTCCTGGTTCGCCGGTCTCGGCCGTCCGAAGAACTCGGGCACCAAGCTCTTCTGCATCTCCGGGCACGTCAACAAGCCGTGCAACGTGGAAGAGGAGATGGGCATCCCGCTGAAGGAGCTGATCGAAAAGCACGCCGGCGGCGTGCGCGGCGGCTGGGACAATCTGCTGGCGGTCATCCCCGGCGGCTCGTCGGTTCCGGTCCTGCCGAAGTCGATCTGCGACACCGTCCTGATGGATTTCGACAGCCTGCGCGAAGTGCAGTCCGGCCTCGGCACCGCCGCGGTGATCGTGATGGACAAGTCCACCGACATCGTGAAGGCCATCGCCCGCCTGTCGCAGTTCTATGCGCATGAGTCCTGCGGCCAGTGCACGCCGTGCCGCGAAGGCACCGGCTGGATGAACCGCGTCATGCAGCGCATGGTCACCGGCAACGCGCGCATGGAAGAGATCGACATGCTGCTGCAGGTCACCAAGCAGGTCGAAGGCCACACCATCTGCGCGCTCGGCGACGCTGCCGCCTGGCCGATCCAGGGCCTGTTCCGCCACTTCCGTCCGGAAGTGGAGCGGCGCATCCAGGCCTACCGCAACAGCGCCCCGCTGGCGGCCGAGTAAGGAGTTCCCGTTCCCATGCCGAAACTGACCATCGACGGGATCGAGATCGAGGTCGAGCCGGGCACCTCGATCCTCCAGGCTTGCGAGCAGCTGGGGATCGAGATTCCGCGCTTCTGCTACCATGAGCGTCTCAGCGTGCCGGCCAACTGCCGCATGTGCCTCGTGGAAATGGAGCGCGCGCCCAAGCCGGTCGCGTCCTGCGCCATGCCCTGCGGCGACGGAATGGTCGTCCGCACCAACAGCGAGACCGTCCTGAAGGCCCGCAAGGGCGTCATGGAGTTCCTGCTGATCAACCACCCGCTGGATTGTCCGATCTGCGATCAGGGCGGCGAGTGCGATCTGCAGGATCAGGCCATGGCCTATGGCTTCGACCGCGGCCGCTACGGCGAGAACAAGCGCGCGGTCAAGGACAAGTATATGGGTCCGGTCATCAAGACCATCATGACCCGTTGCATCCATTGCACCCGCTGCATCCGCTTCATCAACGAAGTGGCCGGTGTTCCCGATGTCGGCGCCGTCTATCGCGGCGAGCACATGGAGATCACCACCTTCGTCGAGAAGGCGATCGGGTCCGAGCTGTCGGGCAACCTCGCCGACGTCTGCCCGGTCGGCGCGCTGACCCACAAGCCCTACGCCTTCACGGCGCGCCCGTGGGAGCTGCGCAAGACCGAGACCATCGACGTCCTCGACGCCGTCGGCTCGAACATCCGCGTCGACGCCCGTGGCGCCGAGGTGATGCGCGTCCTGCCGCGGGTCAACGACGACATCAACGAGGAGTGGCTGAACGACAAGAGCCGCTACTCCTACGACGGTCTGAAGCGCCAGCGCCTCGATCGCCCCTACATCCGCCAGAACGGCAAGCTGGTCCCGGCCAGCTGGGCCGAGGCCTTCACCGCCGTCGCGGCGCGCCTGAAGGGTCTGTCCGGCAACCGCATCGCCGCCATCTCCGGCGATCTGGTCGATGTCGAGGCGCAGTTCGCGCTGAAGGAGCTGCTGTCGCGTCTCGGTTCGACGAACCTGGACTGCCGTCAGGACGGTGCGCGGTTCGACACCTCGGTCCGCGCCGGCTATCTGTTCAACTCGGGCATCGCCGGCATCGAAAAGGCCGACGTGATCCTGCTGGTCGGCACCAACCCGCGCTGGGAAGGCACGCTGGTCAACGCCCGCATCCGCAAGCGCTATCTGGCGGGCGGCGTCACCATCGCCTCCATCGGCGAGCAGCGTGACCTGACCTATCCCTACAGCGTGATCGGCTCCGGTCCGGACACGCTGCAGCAGCTGGTCGACGGCAGCCATCCGTTCGCCGAGACGCTGCGCGCCGCCAAGAACCCGATGATCATCGTCGGCATGGGCGCCTTCCAGCGCGCCGACGGTCTCGCGGTCCAGGCCGCCGCCCGTCTGGTCGGCGAGGCCTACGGCATGTTCCGCGACGACTGGAACGGCTTCAACGTCCTGCACACCGCCGCGGCGCGTGTCGGCGGCATCGAGGCAGGCTTCCTGCCGGGCGAGGGCGGCCGCGACATCCACGGCATCCTCGACGGCGCGTCGAAGGGTGAGATCGACTTCGTCTACCTGCTGGGTGCCGACGAGATCGACATGGCCAAGCTCGGCAACGCCTTTGTCGTCTATCAGGGCCACCATGGCGATGCCGGCGCCCACCGCGCCGACGTCATCCTGCCCGGTGCCGCCTACACCGAGAAGAACGCGGTCTACGTCAACACCGAAGGTCGTCCGCAGCTCGCCCGCCTCGCGGTCTTCCCGCCGGGCGAAGCGCGCGAGGACTGGAAGATCGTCCGCGCCCTGTCGGAAGTCCTGGGCACCACGCTGCCCTTTGACACCCACGGCCAGCTGCGCCAGCGGCTGATGGCGGCCAACCCGATCTTCGGCGCGGTCGGCGAGATGACCCCGGCCAGCTGGGCGCCGTTCGGCGCGCAGGGCCCGGTTGGCGCCGCCCCCTTCGTGACGCCGATCACCAACTTCTACATGACCGACCCGATCAGCCGGGCGTCGGTGACGATGGCCAACTGCACGGAAGCGCTGGTGGGCCCTGCTCAGGAGAGGACTGGCACCCATGGCTGAGTTCTGGAGCGGCTTCCTCCTGCCGCTGATCATTATGGTCCTGCAAATCCTGGCGATCACCGTGCCTCTGCTGGTGGCCGTCGCCTTCATGACCTATGCCGAGCGCAAGATCATGGGCGCGATGCAACTGCGCCAGGGCCCGGCGATCGTCGGTCCATTCGGCCTGATGCAGCCCTTCGCCGACGGCCTGAAGCTGTTCGCCAAGGAGCAGATCCTGCCGGAAGGCGCCAACCGCATCGTGTTCTATGTCGCACCGATGCTGACCTTCTTCCTGGCGCTGATCGCCTGGGCGGTCATCCCGTTCGACTACGGGGTGGTGCTGTCCAACATCAACGTCGGCGTGCTGTACCTGTTCGCGATCTCCTCGCTGGGCGTGTACGGCATCGTGATGGCCGGCTGGGCCTCGAACTCGCGCTACGCCTTCCTCGGTGCGCTCCGCTCCGCGGCACAGATGGTGTCCTACGAGGTCTCGATGGGCCTCATCATCATCACCGTGCTGCTGTGCGTCGGTTCGCTGAACCTGACCGACATCGTGCGGGCCCAGGAGACGGTCTGGTTCTGCATCCCGCTGCTGCCGATGTTCGTGATGTTCTTCATCTCGGCGCTCGCGGAAACCAACCGCGCCCCCTTCGATCTGCCGGAAGGCGAGTCGGAGCTGGTCGCCGGCTTCATGGTCGAGTACAGCTCGGCTCCCTTCGCGCTCTTCTTCCTTGGCGAATACGCCAACATGATCCTGATGAGCGCGATGACGAGCATCCTGTTCCTCGGCGGCTGGCTGCCCCCGCTGCCCTTCGCGCCCTTCACCTGGGTGCCGGGTATCGTGTGGTTCGCGCTGAAGATCGCGTTCTGCCTGTTCACCTATGTCTGGGTTCGCGCCACCGTGCCTCGCTACCGCTACGACCAGTTGATGCGGCTGGGTTGGAAGGTCTTCCTGCCCCTGTCGCTGTTCTGGGTCGTGCTGACCGCCGGCGTCCTGGTGACCTTCGGCTGGCTGCCGAAGTAAGCGACGGCGAAAGCCTGCACCGAACCCACCATCGACATGTCGATTTGAGTGCCGGCGAGCCGCCCGACCAAAGGGCGGCCGCCGGCGAGGAAGGAGACGAAGAGGCCATGGCGTTCCTCGACCGCGCGGCGCGCAGCCTGTTCCTGACCGAGCTGCTGGGCGGCATGGCGCTGACCTTGCGCTACATGTTCAAGCCCAAGGTCACGATCAACTACCCCTATGAGAAGGGCCCCATCAGCTCCCGCTTCCGCGGTGAGCATGTGCTCCGCCGTTATGCGAACGGCGAGGAGCGCTGCATCGCGTGCAAGCTGTGCGAAGCGGTGTGCCCGGCTCTCGCCATCACCATCGAGGCCGAACCGCGCGACGACGGCAGCCGCCGCACCACGCGCTACGACATCGACATGACCAAGTGCATCTACTGCGGCCTGTGCCAGGAAGCCTGCCCGGTCGATGCGGTGGTCATGGGGCCGAACTTCGAGTTCTCCACCGAATCCCGTGAAGAGCTTTTCTACAACAAGCAGAAGCTGCTGGCGAACGGCGACCGCTGGGAGGCGGAAATCGCCCAGAACCTCGCGGCCGAGGCTCCCTACCGGTAAGCGGAAGCGAGAAAAACGATGATACTCCAAGGCATCGCCTTCTACGTGTTCGCCGCGCTGCTGGTGGCCTCCGGTGTGATGGTCATCTCGGCGCGGAACCCCGTTCATTCGGTCCTTTTCCTGATCCTCGCCTTTTTCCAGGCGGCCGGTCTCTGCGTCCTGATGGGCGCCGAGTTCATCGCGATGATCCTCGTCATCGTCTATGTCGGCGCCGTCGCCGTGCTGTTCCTGTTCGTGGTGATGATGCTCGACATCAACTTCCGCGAGCTGCGCAAGGGTGCGATGGAAGCGCTGCCGCTGGGCGCGCTGGTCGGGTTGATCCTGCTGGCCGAACTGGCCGCCGTGCTCGGCGGCTGGATCGTGGCTCCGAACGTCGCCGCCATCGCCGGCGCGCCGACGCCGGCGCTCGATCAGGTGACGAACACCCATGCGCTGGGACGGCTGATGTACACGCAGTACGTCTACCTGTTCCAGGCGTCGGGCATCGTTCTGCTGATCGCCATGATCGGCGCGATCGTGCTGACGCTGCGGCATCGTCCGGGCGTGCGCAAACAGAACATCGGCGTCCAGATCGCCCGTCGCCGGGAAGACGTGGTCGCTATCCGCAAGGTCTCGACCGGGGAGGGCGTGTGATCATGGAGATCGGTCTCGGACATTATCTGACGGTCTCGGCCATCATCTTCACGCTGGGTGTGCTGGGGATCTTCCTGAACCGGAAGAACGTCATCATCATCCTGATGTCGATCGAGATGATGCTGCTGGCGGTGAACCTGAACCTCGTCGCCTTCTCGACCTTCCTGCACGATCTGGTCGGCCAGATCTTCGCCATGATCATCCTGACCGTCGCCGCCGCCGAGGCGGCCATCGGCCTCGCCATCCTGGTGGTCTACTTCCGCAACCGCGGCTCGATCCGAGTCGAAGACATCAACATGATGAAGGGCTGAGGCGGCGCCATGGAAGTGCTAGTCGTATTCCTTCCGCTCCTGGCGTTCCTCGTCGCCGGATCGATCGCGCTGTTCGGCGGGCCGAAGGCCGAGCCGGCTGCTGCGGGTCACGGAAGCCACGGTCATGGTCATGACGATCATGGGCATGCCCAGATCGCCCATGCCCATGACGATCATTCCCACCACATCTCGCACGACGAGCTGGACCACGCGCACGACGACGCCCACGACGACCATCACGTCGTCGCCGGCCCGCCGACCGTGGGCGACCGGGTCTCGCAGTTCGTGACCGCGGGTGCCGTCATCGTCTCGGCGATCCTGTCCTGGATCCTGTTCTTCGACGTCGCCGTGCACGGCAATCCGCGCACGATCGAGCTGATGACCTGGATCCAGAGCGGCACGCTGGACGTGAAGTGGGCGCTGCGCGTCGACCAGCTCACTGCGGTGATGCTGATCGTCGTCAACACCGTCTCGGCCTGCGTGCACGTCTATTCCATTGGCTACATGGCCGAGGACCCGCAGAAGCCGCGTTTCATGGGCTACCTGTCGCTGTTCACCTTCGCCATGCTGATGCTGGTGACGGCCGACAATCTGGTCCAGCTGTTCTTCGGCTGGGAGGGCGTCGGTCTGGCCTCCTACCTGCTGATCAACTTCTGGTACGAGAAGCCGTCGGCCAACGCCGCCGCGATGAAGGCCTTCCTGGTCAACCGCGTCGGCGACTTCGGCTTCGCGCTCGGCATCTTCGCGATCTTCGTGCTGACCGGGTCGGTCCAGTTCGACACGATCTTCGCCAAGGCTCCGACGCTGACCGGCGAGACGCTTCATTTCCTCAGCTGGGACTTCAACGGCCTGACCATCGCCTGCCTGCTGCTGTTCATGGGCGCCATGGGCAAGTCGGCGCAGCTCGGCCTGCACACCTGGCTGCCGGACGCGATGGAAGGCCCGACCCCGGTGTCGGCGCTCATCCACGCCGCCACCATGGTGACCGCCGGCGTCTTCATGGTCTGCCGCCTGTCGCCCGTGTTCGAATACGCCCCGACGGCGCTCGAGGTGGTGACGGTGGTCGGCGGCCTGACCGCCTTCGTCGCGGCGACCATCGGTTTCACCCAGTTCGACATCAAGCGCGTCATCGCCTATTCGACGATGTCGCAGCTCGGCTACATGTTCTTCGCCGCCGGCGTCTCCGCCTACGGCGCGGCCATGTTCCACCTGTTCACGCATGCCTTCTTCAAGGCCCTGCTGTTCCTTGGCGCCGGCTCGGTCATACATGCCCTGCACCATGAGCAGGACATGCGGAAGATGGGCGGCGTCTGGCGCAAGATCCCCTTCACCTATGCGGTGATGTGGATCGGCAATCTGGCGCTCGCCGGTCTGCCCTTCTTCGCCGGCTACTATTCCAAGGACATGATCCTGGAGGCGGCCTTCGCCTCCGGCAGCGGGGTGGGGCGCTTCGCCTTCGCCCTGGGCATTGCCGCGGCGCTGCTGACTGCCTTCTACTCCTGGCGCCTGCTGTTCATGACCTTCCACGGCACGCCGCGGATGGACAAGGAAGTGTACGACCACGCCCATGAGTCGCCTGTCGTCATGCTGGTCCCGCTGGCGGTGCTGACGCTGGGAGCCCTGTTCGCCGGTGTCGGCTTCCACGAATATTTCGTCGGTCATGACCGCGCGGAGTTCTGGGGCAAGGCCATCATGGTCCTGGCCGACCACGACGCTGTCGAGGCTGCGCACCACCACACCCCGGGCTGGGTCGCCATCGCTCCGCTGGTGGTCGGCCTGATCGGCATTGCCATGGCCTATATCGGCTATATCCAGATGCCGCGCCTGCCGGGCAAGATCGCCGGCACATTCCGCGGCATCCACCAGTTCCTCTACAACAAGTGGTATTTCGACGAGCTGTATGACGCGCTGTTCACCCGTCCGGCCAAGGCCCTGGGCTACGGCCTGTGGAAGTCGGGCGACGGGGCGGTGATCGACGGCGTGGGTCCGGACGGCATCGCCGCCGCCACCCGCGACGTCGCGGCACGCGCCAGCCGGCTGCAGTCGGGGTACGTCTATCATTACGCCTTTGCCATGGTGATCGGGGTCGTCCTGCTCGTCGCCTGGCTGTCGGTCTTCGGCTGAGCGGTTTCGAAGGAGAACAACAACAATGGCTAGCTGGCCGATCCTGTCGTTCGCGACCTTCCTGCCGCTCGTGGGCGTCGCGCTGATCCTGCTGTTCTGCCGGGGCAATTCCCCGGACGTGCTGCGGAACGTGCGGTACATCTCGCTGTGGACGACCCTCGTCACCTTCGTCCTGACCCTGCTGGTCTGGGCCAACTTCGATCCGCGCAATCCCGGCTACCAGATGGTCGAGAAGGCGGGCTGGATCCCTGAGTTCGGCATCAACTACCACATGGGCGTCGACGGCATTTCGGTGCTGTTCGTCGTCCTGTCCGGCTTCCTGATGCCGCTGTGCATCCTGGCGAGCTGGGAGTCGGTGCAGGTTCGCCTGAAGGAATACATGATCGCCTTCCTGGCGCTGGAAACCCTGATGATCGGGATGTTCTGCGCGCTGGACTTCGTGCTGTTCTACATGTTCTTCGAAGGCGTCCTGATCCCGATGTTCCTGATCATCGGTGTCTGGGGCGGTCCGCGCCGCGTCTATGCCGCCTTCAAGTTCTTCCTCTACACGCTGCTCGGCTCGGTCCTGATGCTGCTGGCGATCCTGGCCATGTATTATGTGGCCGGCACCACCGACATCCCGACCATCACCGCCACCCAGTTCCCCCGCTCCATGCAGCTGTGGCTGTGGCTGGCCTTCTTCGCGTCCTTCGCGGTGAAGGTGCCGATGTGGCCGGTCCACACCTGGCTGCCGGACGCCCACGTCGAGGCGCCGACCGCCGGTTCGGTGATCCTGGCCGGCGTGCTGCTGAAGATGGGCGGGTACGGCTTCCTGCGCTTCAACATTCCGATCCTGCCGGAAGCGACCGAGTATTTCGCGCCGCTGATCTACACGCTGTCGGTCGTCGCCGTGATCTACACCTCGCTGGTCGCTCTCGCCCAGGAGGACATGAAGAAGCTGATCGCCTACTCGTCGGTCGCCCACATGGGCTTCGTCACCATCGGCATGTTCGCGCTGAACCAGCAGGGCATCGAAGGCTCGGTGTTCCAGATGCTGTCGCACGGCGTGGTGTCGGGTGCGCTGTTCCTGTGCGTCGGCGTCGTCTATGACCGGCTGCACACCCGCGAGATCGCCCGCTACGGCGGCCTCGTGAAGAACATGCCGAAATACGCGGTGGTCTTCCTGTTCATGACCATGGCCTCGGTCGGCCTGCCGGGCACCGCCGGCTTCGTCGGCGAGTTCCTGGTGCTGATGGGCGTCTTCCGCGACAACACCTGGGTCGCCGCCCTGGCCGCCACCGGCATGGTTCTCGGCGCCGCATACGCGCTGTGGCTGTACCGTCGCGTCGTCTACGGCAAGCTGACCAAGCCGGACGTCAAGGCGATGTTCGACATGACCCCGCGCGAAATCGCGGTGTTCGTGCCGCTGATCGCCGTGGTCCTGTGGATGGGCGTCTATCCCAGCAGCTTCCTGAACGTCACCTCGGCATCGGTCGAGCAGCTGATCCAGACCTACCAGACCAAGCTGGCCGCGTCGCACGCCGCGTCCGGTGTCTCGGTCGCCGCTCGGTAAGGGGTTCTTCGACATGACCGCAGTGTTTCCCGACATCTGGCCGGCCCTGCCGGAGATCTTCCTGGCGCTCTCGGGCGTCGCCCTGCTGATGCTGGGCGTGTTCCGCGGTGACGGCTTCACCCGTCCCGTCTCCTATCTGGCGATCGTCTGCATGCTGCTCGCCGCCGTCCTGGCGATGGGCTACGGCAGCGGCCGGGTTGTCACCTTCAACGGCATGTTCGTGATGGATGCCTTCGGCGTCTTCATGAAGGTGCTGGTGCTGGTCTCCGCGGCCTTCGCGGTCATCCTCTCGCTCGGCTTCAACGAGCGGGAGCAAATGGCCCGCTTCGAGTTCCCGGTGCTGATGATCTTCGCCACGCTCGGCATGCTGATGATGATTTCGGCCAACGATTTCATCTCGCTGTATGTCGGCCTGGAGACGCAGAGCCTGGCGCTCTATGTCATCGCCGCCTTCCGCCGCGACAGCGGCAAGTCCTCGGAAGCCGGTCTGAAGTATTTCGTCCTCGGCTCGCTCTCCTCGGGCATGCTGCTGTACGGTGCTTCGCTGGTCTACGGCTTCGCCGGCACCACCTCCTTCGACAAGGTCGCGGCGCTGTTCGCCGGCGGTGCCCATGTGTCACCGGGTCTGGTGATCGGCCTCGTCTTCGTGATGGCCGGTCTGGCCTTCAAGGTCTCGGCCGCTCCGTTCCACATGTGGACGCCGGACGTGTATGAGGGTGCGCCGACCCCGGTCACCGCTTTCTTCGCTGCGGCGCCGAAGGTGGCGGCCATCGCCCTGCTGACCCGCGTGGTGATGGAGCCGTTCGGCCATCTCGCCGCCCAGTGGCATCAGGTGCTGGTGGCGACCGCCATCCTGTCGATGGTGATCGGTTCCTTCGTCGCCATCATGCAGACCAACATCAAGCGCCTGATGGCCTACAGCTCCATCGGCCATGTCGGTTACGCGCTGGTGGGCCTGACCACCGGCACGCAGGACGGCGTGCGCGGCGTGCTGATCTACATGGCGCTCTACATCGCCATGAACATCGGCGCCTTCGCGGTCATCCTGAGCATGAAGGCCAAGGGCCAGATGCTGGAGGAGATCAAGGACTTCGCCGGCCTGTCGAAGACCAATCCGATGCTGGCCGCGACCATGGCGATCTTCATGTTCTCCATGGCCGGCATCCCGCCGATGGCCGGCTTCTTCGGCAAGCTGTACGTCTTCCTCGCCGCCATTGCCGCCCAGGAGTACACGCTGGCGGTCGTCGGTGTGCTGACCAGCGTCGTGGGCGCCTTCTACTATCTGCGCATCATCAAGATCATGTATTTCGATGAGCCCGTGGTGGTGGTCGACAAGGTCGACGACGACGGCATGACCGGCGTCCTGGTGCTGACCAGCCTGTTCACCCTGCTGTTCTTCGTCGCTCCGGCGCCGATCCTGAACGGTGCGGCGGCTGCCGCGGCGGCCCTGTTCGCCGGGTGACATCCTACCGATGACGCTATCGCTTGAAGCGGAGGCGGCGCGACTGCGCCTGCCTCCGGGCTTCCAGGTCAAGGCCTTCGACTCCGTCGGCAGCACGAACGACGAAGCGAAGGCCTTGTCGCGTTCAGGGGCGCCGGAAGGCACCATCGTCTGGGCCCGTCGGCAGGACAGCGGCCGTGGCCGCCGTGGCCGGGCTTGGACCTCTCCCGAGGGCAACCTCTACAGCACGACCATCCTGCGGCCCGGTCTGCCGCCGGCGGAGGCGGCGCAGATATCGTTCGTTGCGGCGCTTGCCATCGCCGAAACTGCCGAGTCGGTCCTTCCCGATCCGAGCGGTGTTCGCTGCAAATGGCCAAACGACGTTCTGGTGCATGACCGCAAGCTGTCGGGCATCCTGCTCGAGTCGGAGCCGGCGGCCGACGGCAAGGTCGCCTGGGTGGTGCTGGGGGTCGGCATCAACCTGCGGCATTTTCCCGCGACCGTCGATTACGGCGCCACCTCCCTGATCGCCGAGGGCGCACCGCCGATGGGACCGGGCGCGCTGCTCGAGGTCTATGCGGAGCATCTGGCGACTTGGTATGGCCGCTGGCGCGCCCATGGTTTCGCACCCGTGCGCGAGGCGTGGCTGGCGCGGGCCAAGGGGCTGGGCGGGCCGATCCTGGTCAGGCTGGCCGATCGGACGATCTCCGGCACCTTCGCCGATCTGGACAGCGACGGCGTTCTGTTGCTTGATCCAACGGACGGCGGGCCGCGCCAGCGGATCGCCGCCGGCGACGTGTTCTTCGCGCCGCATCCCGAAAGCTGAGTCCGTCAGCCGAGTTCAAACGCCCACCGCCTTCAGGACCTTGCCATGCTGCTTGCCATCGACGCCGGAAACACGAACGTGGTGTTCGCCATCTATGACGGCGACCGCCAGCGCGGCATCTGGCGCACGGCGACCGATCCGAAACGCACCTCCGACGAATACATGGTGTGGCTGACCCACCTGATGGCGTTGAAGGGGCTGAAGCCGGTCGACATCCATGGCGCCATCATCGCCAGCGTGGTGCCCGGCGCCACCTTCAACCTGAAGCGGCTGTGCAAGGATCATTTCGGCTGCGAGCCGGTGATCGTCGGCCAGCCCGGCGTCGACCTCGGTGCCAAGGCGCTGGTCGACCGGCCGGAGGAGGTCGGTGCCGACCGTCTGGTCAACACGGTGGCTGCCGCCGCGACCTACAAGACGCCGCTGATCGTCATCGATTTCGGCACGGCGACCACCTTCGACGTGGTCGATGCCGACGGCAACTACTGCGGCGGCGTGATCGCGCCGGGGCTGAACCTATCGCTGGAGGCCCTGCAGAGGGCCGCGTCCAAGCTCCCGCGCGTCGAGATCCAGCCGCCGGCCGAGGTGATCGGCAAGAACACCATCGCCTGCATGCAGTCCGGCATCTTCTGGGGGTATGTCGGGCTGATCGAAGGGCTGGTTTCCCGCATCCGGGCGGAGTACGGCGAACCGATGCGGGTGGTCGCCACCGGCGGATTGGCTGTTCTTTTCGCCAAGGCTACCCATGTCATCGAGCACACCGACAACGAGCTGACGCTCCGCGGTCTCCTCCTGATCCACAAGCGCAACACGGTCCAATGACACAATCCTCCAAGACAGCCGCCGGAACGTCCGAAGCCCCGGCGGACACCTTCGTACCGGAGGATGGCGCACTGTATTTTGTCCCGCTCGGCGGTTCCGGCGAGATTGGGATGAACCTCAATCTCTACGGGCACCAGGGCAAATGGCTGATGGTGGACCTCGGCATCTCCTTTGCCGACGACACCATGCCCGGGCTGGACGTCATCATGCCGGACCCGACCTTCATCGCCGAGCGTCGCAGCGATCTGGTCGGTCTGGTGCTGACCCATGCGCATGAGGACCATCTGGGCGCCGTCCAATATCTGTGGCCGGAACTGCGCTGCCCCGTCTATTGCACGCCATTCACCGCGGCGTTCCTGCGCGCCAAGCTGCATGAGAAGGGCTTGAGCAGCTCGGTGCCGATCCACGAGATCCCGCTGGGCGGCACGGTGGAGGTCGGTCCCTTCTCCGTCGAATATGTCACCATGACGCATTCGATCCCGGAGCCGAACGCGCTCGCCATCCGCACCTCGGCCGGCACCGTCCTGCACACAGGCGACTGGAAGCTGGATCCCGATCCGCTGGTCGGCGAGACGGCCGACGAGGAGCGGCTGCGCGCCATCGGCGACGAGGGGGTGCTGGCGCTGGTCGGCGACAGCACCAACGCGCTGGTGCCGGGCGCCGCCGGGTCGGAGGCGACCGTCCGCGCGGCTCTGATGGAGCTGTTCGGCCGCTACCGTGACCGCCGCATTGCCGTCAGCTGCTTCGCCACCAATGTGGCGCGGCTGGAGAGCATCGCCGCTGCCGCCGCCGCGCATGACCGCCATGTGGCGCTGGTCGGCCGATCGCTGTGGCGTATCAACGAGGCGGCGCGGGCCACCGGCTATCTCGCCGACGTGCCGAAATTCCTGTCGGAGCATGATGCCAGCTACCTGCCGCGCGAGAAGCTGGTGCTGATCTGCACCGGCAGCCAGGGGGAGCCGCGCTCGGCCCTTGCCCGCATCGCCGCCAACGACCATCCGCAGATCACGCTGTCGCGCGGCGACGTGGTGATCTTCTCCTCCCGCGAGATCCCCGGCAATGAGCGCGCCATCGGCCGCATGCAGAACCAGCTGGTCGCCCAGGGCGTTGAGCTGGTCACGGCGGACGAGGCGCCGGTCCATGTCTCCGGCCACCCGGCGCGGGACGAGCTGGTGCGCATGTACCAGTGGGTGCGCCCGCGCATCGCCGTGCCTGTTCATGGCGAGCAGCGCCACCAGCAGGCCCATGCCGCCCTGGCGGAGGAGTGTCAGGTCGCCCACAGCATCGTGCCGGCCAACGGCGAAGTCCTACGGCTCGACGGGCCGGAAGGCGCGCGAGTGGTGGCCAATGTGCGCGCCGGACGCATGGCGGTGGACGGCAAGCGTCTGGTGCCGCTCGACACCGGCATGATGCGCGCGCGCAACCGCATGGTGAACAACGGCGCCGCCGTGGTGACGCTGGTGATGACCGGAACGGGCGAGCTGATGACCGCCCCGCAGCTGGCGGTGATGGGGCTGATCGACGAGGCGACCGACCGCGACCTGCTGCTGGACGTGGTGGATGCGGTGCGTGAGTCGGTGGCGATGCTGCCCAAGTCGGCGCGGGCCGACGATGCCCAGGTGAAGGAGGCGGCGCGGATCGCCGTACGCCGCTGCTTCAACGCGACCCACGGCAAGAAGCCGGTGACGGAGGTCCATCTGGTCCGCGTCTGAACGAATCCAAGACCGGATTTGACGTATAACAGGCTTATCAGAGCCCGCTAACGGGCCAGCCACAGCCAGCGAGAGGACACGCATGATCGGGAAGCTCAACCACGTCGCCATCGTCGTTCCGGACCTTCCGGCGGCGACCGCGCTCTACCGCGACACGCTCGGCGCCGCGGTGTCGCAGCCGGTGGATCTGCCGCCGCACGGCGTCACCGTCGTCTTCGTCACCCTACCCAACACAAAGATCGAACTGCTGCATCCGTTCGGCGAGAAGTCGCCGATCGCCGGCTTCCTGGAAAAGAACCCGTCCGGCGGCATCCACCACATCTGCTATGAGGTGGAGGACATCCTGGCCGCCCGTGACCGGCTGAAGGAGCAGGGCGCCCGCGTGCTGGGCGACGGCGAGCCGAAGATCGGCGCCCACGACAAGCCGGTCCTGTTCCTGCACCCAAAGGATTTCTGCGGGACGCTGGTGGAACTGGAGCAGGCCTGAGGCGGGACTGAGACGAATTAGACGCGGAGGTAACGATGGACAACTGGGTGACTGGAGCCTTCGTTTACGTCGTCGTCTGGTGGGTGGTGCTGTTCGCGGTGCTGCCCTGGGGCGTCCGGACACCGGAGAATCCGGAGCCGGGCATGGCCTCCTCCGCGCCGGTCGAGCCGCACATCCTGCGCAAATTCATGATCACTTCGCTGGTCGCCCTGCTGGTGTGGCTGGTGATCTTCGGCATCGAGCGGTCCGGCATCATCTCCTTCCGGGACATGGCGCGGGACATGTTCTGACGAACCAGAGGAGAGGATCGGGTGAGCCTGACCTATTGCGCAGCCGCGCCCGGCCATCCGCACCATGGCCCCTACCATGACGGCGAGTACGGCTTTCCCAGCAGCGACGACCGGGTCCTGTTCGAGCGTCTGGTGCTGGAGATCAATCAGGCCGGCCTGTCCTGGCTGACCATCCTGAAGAAGCGTGACGCCTTCCGCGCCGCCTTCGACGGGTTCGACATCGACCGCGTCGCGGCCTATGGCGAGGCGGAGCGGGCGCGGCTGCTGGCCGATGCCGGCATCATCCGCAACCGCCTGAAGGTGGACGCGGTGATCGAGAACGCCCGCCGCATCGTCGCATTGCGGGAAACCCACGGCTCTTTCGACGGCTGGCTGCGGGCTCATCACCCGCTGACCAAGGCGGAGTGGGTGAAGCTGTTCGGGCGCACCTTCCGCTTCACGGGCGGCGAGATCGTCGGGGAGTTCCTGATGAGCCTGGGCTATCTGCCCGGCGCTCATCAGGCCGACTGCCCGGTTCAGGCCACGGTGCTTGCCCAGAGTCCACCCTGGAAAGCTGCCGTGGACGCCGGCTACCGCGGGTATACGCCCATGGAATAGGCAAACGCCCGCCTAGATCGGCAGCAACCGCCGAAGAGCTGTGCAAATTTGCAAAAACTTTGTGCATGGGACGCATCTGCCTGTGTTTTGGGCTTGCCATCGTCCTGGCACGGGTTCACTCTTTTGGAGTGATGAGGGGGGATATTCCTCCCTTTCCGACGCCTGGTGGCGATTCCTCCCTAAACTCGACAGGCCGCGCCGCTTTTGCCGCGCGGCCTTTCTTTATTCGGCGGTCGGGAGGCGACGGGGCAGGGGTGCGGACAGGAAATTTCCGCCGCCGCTCCAGAAAACGTTAACGGTTTACTTGGTAGCGTTGCTTGGCTTAGCTCGCATCGGGGTTTTTCCCAATCAGGGCCATCAGCCGGGCTGCGCGAACGCCTTCGGTGGCCATACCGCCGGGGCGAATCCGCTTTGGCCGCTTTCCAGGTGAACCTTTGCCCGCTTCGGCGGGTGGCAGGAAGAGGACGACAGTCGAGGCGCCGATGGCCGCGAATGAAAACGAACGGTTCGATCAGTTCGCCGCGGTTCTGTCGACTGAACTGATGGAGCGGACAAAGAAAAGCATGGAGCTGCTGGCGCCTGAGCTTCAGCCATGCTCGATCCTGCCCTTCATCCAGACACCGTCCTTCGTCGAGTTCTACCAGGAGTTGGTGCGCGTCGGCATCCTGCCGGTGGTGCTCAGCCGCCGTCCGGTGCGCGCCATCGTCGGCGATGTCGATTGGGCGCGGGAGGGGCGCGAATATCTGCTGACGGTGCTCGACGACCGGTCCAACGCTGTCTTCACCGCCTGGGAATATGCCTGGGACTCGCTGTGGGACGAACGCAAGGTCGGGCAGGACAGCGGTGGCGGGAATCAGGCCAAGCCGAAGAAGGGGTTCTTCAGCGCACTGTTCAGCCGGAAGCGCGAGGAGAAGACGGACAACGGCGGCGGTGAGGGCGGCGAGGGCGGCGTCATGGCCGGCCTGCATACGATGCTGACCGAACTCGCGGAAAAGCGGGGCTTTTTACCGCTGTTTCACGACGATGTGCGCATCCTGAAGGCGCTGCCGCGGCTGAAGCCCGGCCGGGTGGCGCAGGCGTGGAAGGAGATCTCGCAGTACCACCACCAGGAATTCTACCTGCCGGAGCCCGAACAGGCGAAGCCGGGTGTGACCTCCGACTGCCTGCAGAAATGGCATTACAATTTGCCGGACAAGATCGGCGAGTTCCTGGTGCTGAAGGCCGCGGTGGACCTGGAGCATGTGAACAAGCCCTTCATCGGCAAGTACATCCGTCAGTCGGCGCGGACCCAGGAGGAGGCGGAGAAAGGAATGCCCTACCTGTCGATCTACTGGAAATCCATGCGCAACACGGCCCCGGTGGCCGAACGGCACACGCTGTGACCGCCCGCGGCACCCTGTATGCCGGATTGGCGGTGGCGCTGTTCCTGGCGGCCCTACCGGTATCGGCGCAAACCCAGACGCCGCGTCCCGGCCCGGTGCCGCTGACCCCCGACGCCGCCCGCGACCGGCCGGTGGTGGATCTGTCGCTGTGCCAGCGGCTGACCCGCCATGTGCCGGCCGCCGACGTCGAATACCGGCCGGGCGTGGATGTGCATGGCCGCGCGGTCGCCCCCGCCGACCTGCCCGGCAGCGCCGGGGCGCAGCCGCCGATCCCCATCGATCTGCCGCTGTCGGTCGATCTCGCCCGGCGGATGGGCATCGCCTTGCCGTCGGTGCCGTTCCTGCCCGATGACGTCACCGCGGTGTGGCTGACCGTCGTCGGAAATCAGCTCTATCTCAACGGCCAGCCGATCGATCCGGGTGCCGAGGAACGCCTCTACGTCTATTGCCGCGCCCGGTAACCGGCGGCCAAGCGGGGGGCTTACAGTGGACAAGTGCGGGCGACCTTCCTAAAGTCGCTCACCCGCCGCTCCCGTGTCCGTTCCTGTCCGCAGGAGCCATGCGCGCGCGGCCTTGTCGAACACCTCGCACACGAGAGCAGAGCCATGCGGCTGTCCAGCTTCTTCATGCCGACCCTCAAGGAGACCCCGACCGAGGCGCAGATCGTCTCGCACCGCCTGATGCTGCGGGCCGGGATGATCCGCCAGACCAGCGCCGGCATCTATGCCTGGCTGCCGCTGGGCTATCGGGTTCTGCGCAAGATCGAGCAGATCGTCCGCGAGGAACAGGACGCCGCCGGCGCGCAGGAACTGCTGATGCCGACCATCCAGTCGGCCGATCTGTGGCGCGAGAGCGGCCGTTACGACGATTACGGCAAGGAGATGCTGCGCATCACCGACCGTCACGACCGCGATATGCTGTTCGGCCCGACGAACGAGGAGATGATCACTGACATCTTCCGCTCCTTCGTCAAGAGCTACCGCCAGTTGCCGCTGAACCTCTACCACATCCAGTGGAAGTTCCGTGACGAGATCCGCCCGCGCTTCGGCGTGATGCGCGGCCGCGAATTCCTGATGAAGGACGCCTATTCCTTCGACATCGATGCGGACAGTGCCCGCCGTTCGTACCAGAAGATGTTCCTGGCGTACTTGCGCACCTTCGCCCGCATCGGGCTGAAGGCGATTCCGATGCGTGCCGACACCGGCCCGATCGGCGGCGACCTGAGCCACGAGTTCATCATCCTGGCCGAGACCGGCGAGAGCGGCGTCTTCTGCCACAAGGACTGGATGACCCTGGACGTGCTGAAGGACGCCCCCGGCATCGAGGACGACCTGCAGCCCTTCTTCGACCGCGTCACCGCCATCTACGCCGCGACCGACGAGAAGCACGACCCGGCCAACAGCCCGGTTCCGGAAGCCGATCTGGTGTCGGCCCGCGGCATTGAGGTCGGCCACATCTTCAACTTCGGCACCAAGTACTCCAAGCCGATGAACGCCGTGGTCGCCGGCCCGAACGGCGAGTCGATCCCGGTGGAGATGGGCAGCTACGGCATCGGCGTGTCGCGCCTGATGGGCGCCATCATCGAGGCCAGCCACGACGACAACGGCATCATCTGGCCGGACGCCGTCGCCCCCTTCAACGTCGGCCTGATCAACCTGAAGTCCGGCGATGCCGAGACCGACCGCGTCTGCGCCGAGCTGTATGCGAAGCTGGAATCGGCCGGCCTGGAGGTCGCCTATGACGACCGCGAGGAGCGCCCCGGCGCCAAGTTCGCCGACATGGACCTGATCGGCGTTCCCTGGCAGCTGGTCGTCGGCCCGCGCGGCCTGAAGAACGGCGTCGTCGAGCTGAAGCGCCGCGCGACGGGCGAGAAGGAAGAGCTGCCGGTCGAGGCGGCGCTGGCAAAGCTGCTGGGCTGATCGGCTTAGCTCGAACAGGAAGCCCGGATCGCCCAAGTCGGCGGTCCGGGCTTTGCCCTTTTCCCGCCACGCTCACGTTCTTATGTAGGGCATCGTTTCCGCCCACCCACAGGACCCCCGCCTCATGATCTTCAACGCCTTCGAACGCATGGTCGCGATGCGTTACCTTCGGGCGCGCCGCCAGGAAGGGTTCATCTCGGTCATCGCGGGGTTCTCGCTGCTGGGCATCGCGCTCGGCGTGGCGACGCTCATCATCGTAATGGCGGTGATGAACGGCTTCCGGGCGGAGCTGCTGGGCCGGGTGCTCGGCCTCAACGGGCATTTGAACGTCTACAACATGCGCGGCGGCCCGCTGCCGGACTTCGACATCCTGGCCGGCAAGCTGCGCAACACGCCGGGCGTGGTGAACGTCACCCCGACGGTGGAGGGGCAGGCGCTGGTTTCGGTGCGCGGGGTCGCCTCCGGTGCCGTCATCCGCGGCGTGCGGCCGGAGGATTTCCGGGTGCGGCCGACGCTCGCCAACAACATCATCCGCGGCTCGGTGGATGAGTTCGGCGATGACCGCGTCGCGATCGGCGTGCGCATGGCCCAGCGGTTGGGCCTGAGCATCGGCGACCAGATCACGCTGATCGCGCCGCAGGGCAACGTCACCGCCTTCGGCACCGTGCCGCGGATGCGCAGCTATCCCATCGGCGCGATCTTCGACGTCGGCATGTTCGAATACGACAACAGCTTCATCTTCCTGCCGCTGGAGGAGGCGCAGGCCTTCTTCCGCACCGGCGACGCCGTGACCTCGCTGGAGGTCTTCGTCAGCGACCCGATGCAGATCGCGTCCGCCCGCGCCGCCGTCCAGTCGGTGGTGGCGGGGGAGGGCAGAGTGGTCGACTGGCAGCAGTCGAACGCCAGCTTCTTCACCGCGCTGCAGGTCGAACGCAACGTGATGTTCCTGATCCTGTCGCTGATCATCATGGTGGCGGCCTTCAACATCATCTCCAGCCTGATCATGCTGGTGAAGGACAAGGGGCGCGACATCGCGATCCTGCGCACCATGGGGGCGACGCGCGGCATGATCATGCGCATCTTCTTCCTGTCCGGCGCCAGCGTCGGGGTGACGGGGACCTTGCTGGGACTTGCGCTCGGCGTGTCCTTCGCGCTGAACATCGAGAGCATCCGGCAGGTCATCCAGGGTCTGACCGGCACCAACCTGTTCAATGCCGAGATCTATTTCCTGTCCCACCTGCCGGCGAAGATCGACTGGAGCGAGGTCATTCAGGTGACGCTGATGGCGCTCGGCCTGTCCTTCGCCGCCACCATCTACCCGTCCTGGCGCGCCGCCCGGCTCGATCCGGTGGAGGCCCTGCGCTATGAGTGACGTTGTCATGCAGCCGATGCTGGAACTGAAGGGCATCGTCCGCCGCTTCGAACAGGCGGGCGAGACGCTGGAGGTGCTGCGCGGGGTCGACCTGACCGTCGGCGCCGGCGAGCTGGTGGCGCTGGTCGGCCCGTCGGGTGCCGGCAAATCGACGCTGCTGCACATCGCCGGCCTGCTGGAACGGCCGACCGACGGCGTCGTGCGCATCGCCGGAACCGACGTGTCAAATCTGGACGACGGCAAGCGGACCGAGGTGCGGCGGCGCTCCATCGGCTTCGTCTATCAGTTCCACCACCTGCTGCCGGAATTCTCGGCGCGGGAGAACATCGTCCTGCCGCAGATGATCGCCGGCGTGTCGAAGTCGGTCGCCCGCCAGCGCGCGGACGAGCTTCTGCGCATGGTCGGGCTGGAGCAGCGCGGCACCCACCGGCCGGCCCGCCTGTCCGGCGGCGAGCAGCAGCGCGTCGCCATCGCCCGCGCGCTCGCCAACGCCCCGTCGCTGCTGATCGCCGACGAGCCGACCGGCAACCTCGACCCCCACACGGCGGAGCATGTCTTCGCCATGCTGTCGGCCATCGTCCGGCAGGCCAAGGTCGGGGCTCTGGTGGCGACCCACAATCTCGACCTCGCCCGCCGCATGGACCGGGTTCTGGAGATGCGCGACGGCCATCTGGTGGAGTATCAGCCGTCGGAACTGGTCCCGCTGAGCGAGGTGGCGCCGGAAGCCTCCTAAGCGGCGTCATAGGCCGAAAGCGGATCCGCCCCCACGGTTGCCAAGCCGGTACGGCGCCCCCACTCTCATGCGCGACCGCACCGGCTGAGCTGCGGCACCGACAAGACAGGGGGCATCGGGGATGGACCAGCGGATCATCGACCTCTACGACGAATACACCCATGCGCCGCTGCCGCGCCGGGTCTTCCTGGAGCGGCTGGCGGGGCTGGCGGGTAGCGCTGCGGCCATTCCCGCGATCCTGGCGGCGATCGAGCCGAACTATGCCCGCGCGGCCATCGTCGGTGAGGACGACACTCGTCTGGCGGCGGAAGAGATCAGTTTCCAGGGGGCGACCGGGGACGTGTCAGGCTATCTCGCCCGGCCCAAGCTGATCGACAAGGCTCCGGCGGTGCTGGTCATCCACGAGAACCGCGGCCTGAACGCCTACGTCAAGGACGTCACCCGGCGCCTTGCCACCGAAGGCTTCGTGGCGATGGCGCCGGACCTGCTGTCGCCGCTGGGCGGCACCCCGCAGGACGCAGACAAGGCCCGCGACATGATCGGCCAGCTCGACGCCGACAAGACGGTCAACAATCTGATCGCCGGCATGAGCTATCTGATGGCCTACCGCTATTCCTCGGCCAAGGTCGGGGCGGTCGGCTTCTGCTGGGGCGGCGGCATGATCAACCGGCTGGCGATCAAGGCGCCCGACCTGAAGGCCGGCGTCGCCTTCTACGGCCCGACCCCCGATCCGGCGCTGGTCGGTACGGTGAAGTCGCCGCTGCTGCTGCACTATGCCGGGCTGGACCAGCGCATCAATGCCGGCATCCCCGCTTACGACGAGGCGCTGAAGAAGGCCGGCGTCGAGCACCAGATTTTTGTGTACGAGGGCGTCAACCACGCCTTCCACAACGACACCTCGGCCGAGCGCTACAACAAGGAGGCCGCCGATCTGGCCTGGAAGCGTACGGTGGAGTTCCTGAAGGCGAAGCTGGCGTAGGGGAGTGCTCTTGCCCCCTCCCTAACCCTCCCCCGCTTCGCGGGAGAGGGAACTGCCGCCGCTCCTTTGCAGAATTCCCGCAAGCGTCCTGCCCCCTCTCCCGCGAAGCGGGGGAGGGATGGGGAGGGGGCATTCAGCCCACCACCTCCGCCGTCTCCACCACCGTCGCGTACTCCCCATCCATGTTAGCGAGCGACAGGTCGTGGACCTCGTCGGCCGTCCGCAGCCTCCCTGACCGATCGAGCCGGGCGAAGGTGAAGCAGGCGTCGGCCACCAGACGCACGTCGTAGCCGAGGTTGCCGGCCATCCGCACCGTCGCCTCGACGCTGTTGTTGGTGATGACGCCGGCCACCACCAGCGTACCTATGCCGCGGGCGCGCAGCCAGTCGTCCAGACCGGTGCCAATGAAGGCGCTGTTCACCCGCTTGCCGATCACCGTCTCGCCGGGCAGCGGCATCGCCTCCGCCTTGAAGGCGTGGCCGGGGCCGCCGGGGCGGTAGGTGGACTCCGGCTCCGTCGAATCGTGGCGGACATGGACGATGGGCCGCCCCTCCCGCCGCCAAGCGGCCAGCAAGGCGGCGATGTTGGTCTCCGCCTGCGGATTGTTGCGCGGGCCGACGAGGCTCCAGCGCGGGTCGTCGATGGCCTGTTGCAGGTCGACGATCAGCAAAGCGGTGTTGGCGGGCAGGAGAGTTGGCAGGTTTTCCATGCCGACGATCCTGCCGCGATAGTCCATCGCGTGACAAGTCCGCCGGTTTCTGGCTCTAATCCGGCGCTCGCCCCTCGTTTCCCGTTCCATGCGCTCGTCCGGAGGCGCCGTGCTCGCATCCCCCCTGTCCTTACTCGCCGTCGCCGCCGGAGGTGCCGCCGGATCGGTGGCGCGTTACCTGACGCTGCTGCTGGTCGCGCAGTGGGTCGGCACCCGCTTTCCGATGGGGACGATCATCGTCAACGTGATCGGCTGCACGGCGATGGGCGTGCTGTCCGAACTGGCGAGCCTGACATGGTCGCCGCCGCCGGAAATCCGCGCCCTGATCATGGTGGGCGTGCTGGGCGGCTTCACCACCTTCTCCTCCTTCACGTTGGACATCGGCGTCCTCGTCGCCCGCGACGAGATCGCCGCGGCGGCGGGATACTTCCTCGCTTCGACGCTGTTCAGCGTGGTGGGCTTCTTTGCCGGCCTGTGGGCCGTGCGTTCTCTTGTTTCGGTGTCCCTCTGATGACTGACTCTCCCGATCACGCCGATATGCCGTCGACCGAAGCCAAAAGCGACAGCAAGGTCGAAACCCGCATCGTCACGGCCGACGAGGCCGACATGCGGCTCGACCGCTGGTTCAAGCGGCATTTCCCCGACGTGAACCACAGCTATCTGCAGAAGCTGCTGCGCACCGGTCAGGTCCGCATCGACGGCAAGCGGGCGGAGACGTCGTCGCGGCTGGCGGCCGGGCAGGGCGTGCGCATCCCGCCGCTGGCCGCCTGGGCCGCTCCGGTCAAGGGGCCGAATCCGGGGGCGGGCAAGCCCAAGGGCATGTCGGACAAGCAGATAGCCGAGTTGCAGGCGCTGGTGCTCTACCGCGACGCCGACGTCATCGCCATCAACAAGCCGGCCGGTCTGGCGGTGCAGGGCGGCACCGGCACCTCCAAGCATCTGGACGCCATGCTGGACGCCCTGCGCTTCGACGGCAACGAGCGGCCGAAGCTGGTCCACCGGCTGGACAAGGACACCTCGGGCGTGCTGCTGCTGGCCCGCACCACCTTCGCCGCCAGCAAGCTGACGGAACTGTTCCGCGGCAGCGCCGTGCGCAAGATCTACTGGGCCGTCACCGTCGGCGTGCCGTCGCCCTACCAGGGCAAGATCGACCTCGCGCTGGCCAAGGAAGGCGGCCCGCATGGCGAGCGGGTGGCCGAGAACAAGGAAGAGGGCAAGCGCGCCGTCACCGTCTATTCGGTGCAGGAGAATGTCGGCAAGCAGGCGGCCTTCGTTGCCATGTGGCCGCTGACCGGCCGCACCCACCAGCTGCGCGTCCACATGGCCGCCGTCGGCACGCCGATCCTGGGCGACGGCAAATATGCCGGGCAGGGCGCCTTCCTGGCCGGGGCGGAGGTGGCGAAGAAGCTGCACCTGCATGCCCGCCGGCTGATCCTGCCGCACCCGCGCGGCGGCAAGACCATCGACGTGACGGCGCCGCTGCCCGACCACATGCAGGCGACCTGGAAATATTTCGGCTTCAGCCCCAACCTGCGCGACGACCCGTTCGAGGATTTCGAATAATGGCGCCCCCTCTGCGCCTTGCCCTGTTCGACTGCGACGGCACGCTGGTCGACAGCCAGTTCGCCATCATCGACGCCATGACCCAGGCCTGGGCAGAGCATGGGCTGGGCGAACCGGACCCGGCCGATGTCCGCCGCATGGTCGGGCTGTCGCTGGTCGAAGCGGTGGCCCTGCTGCTGCCGCAGCGGGACGCAGACCTGCATGTGGCGGTGGCGGAGAGCTACAAGCGCGCCTTCTCCTCCGCCCGCAGCCGCGGCGAGGTGGACGAGCCGCTGTTCCCCGGCATCGTCGACACGCTGACGGCGCTGGAGGAGGCCGGCGTGCTGCTGGGCGTCGCCACCGGCAAGTCGCGGCGCGGGCTGGATGCGGTGCTGAAGGGCCATGGGCTGACCGGCAGGTTCGTCACGCTGCAGACCGCCGATATCGGTCCCGGCAAGCCCAACCCGCACATGGTGCAGCGTGCGCTGGCGGAGACCGGTGCGGACGAGGCGGCGACGGTTGTGATCGGCGACACCACCTACGACATTCAGATGGCCCGCAACGCGCGGGTGCGGTCGGTCGGCGTCTCCTGGGGCTACCACGCGGTGCCGGAGCTGGAGCGGGCCGGGGCCGACCGCATCGTCCACCGCGGACGTGATGTCGCCACCGCGGTGCTGGAGCTTTTGGAAGGGTAAGCGATGAAGCGTTTCTACAAGGCTGCGGGCGTCGGCGAGACCGAGGGCGGTTTCCAGGTCGAACTGGACGGACGTCCGGTGCGCAGCCCGGCCAAGGCGGCGCTGGTCTTCTCCAGCCGGCCGCTGGCCCAGGGGGTGGCGGATGAGTGGGCGGCGCAGGGCGACCAGATCGACGCCCATTCGATGCCGCTGATGCAGCTTTCGAGCACCGCGATCGACCTGATCCCGGCCAAGCGGCCGGATATCGTCCAGGCCATCAGCGCCTATGCCGGCACCGACCTGCTGTGCTACCGCGCAGAGCATCCCCAGCCGCTGGTGGAGCGGCAGGCTCAGCTATGGCAGCCGCTGCTGGATTGGGCGGCGCTGACCTATGATGCGCCGCTGCATGTCTGCGCCGGGCTGATGCCCAAGCCGCAGCCGGAGGAGGCGCTGGCCGCCCTGCGCCGGGTGGTGGAGCAGACCGATGACTGGTATCTGTCGGCGCTGCAGACCGCGACCGGCGTCTGCGGGTCGATCATCGTGGCGCTGGCCCTGCTGGAAGGCCGCCTCAGCGCCGAAGAAGCGTTCGAGGTCTCGCAGCTGGACGAGACCTATCAGATCGAGCAATGGGGCGAAGACGCCGAGGCCACGAAGCGCCGCGCCAACGTGCGCGCGGAGATCGTGGCCTGCAGGCGGTTCGTGGATCTGCTGCGGGGGTGAGGTGTGGGGGCGTCGGCCCCCCACACCGTCAGGAACCCCTTACTTCGTGGTGGTGGTGCCGGTCGTCGAACCCGCGGTCGGGGCGGCGCCCGGCGCGACTGTTTCGGTCTCGGCCGGCTTCCGGTTCTTGTTCAGCGACGTCATGGTGTCGTCATACTTGAACTCCGGCATCGCCTTCACGTCGTCGCGGCTCATGCCGGCCAGGTTCAGGCGGTTGTTCTGCGAATCCCAGTTGGCGGCGCTGTAATCGACGGCGACCTGCTTCTCGCCGATGCCGAGGAAGCCGCCGGAGCTGACGACCAGCTGCTTGGCCTTGCCGTCGGCGTCGAGGATGACGTCGTCGACTTCACCGATCTTGTTGTTGTCGCGGCCATACACGTTCTTGCCGATCAGTTCGTCGGCGCTGGCCAGCTGGCCGCCCATGCCGCCGGACGTCGCGGCACTGCCGGAGGTCATGCTGTCCGACTTGGTGGCGTCGGACTTCATCGTATCCGACGTCGTACCGGTCTTGGCTCCGTCCGGGGCCGCGGTGTTGGACATGCTGGAGGTGGAGGAAGACGGATTGCCCACGGTCGGCGAAGTGGTCTGTGCGACGGCGGCGCCGGTCATGAGAGCCAGCGAAGCGGCGGAAGCGATCAGGATGCGACGCATGGGGATGGCTCCTTTGTCGTTGTGTCGAGGACACGAGGTTCGTGTGTCGAGAGACATCGGAACAACAGCGACGGAGCCCGTTTTATTTCACCTTCCGGGAATTCTTTTGGTGAGGGACTACCCCTTTGAGGTGTGATCCCAGTCCGGTGCATGCGGAATCAACGCCACCGAACCGGCCTGGAAGGTTAGCCCGTTCTCGGCCGCGCGCTGCACGTCCTCCAGCCGCAGCAGGGCGAGCGCGACGCCATCGCGGGCGCTGCGGACCTCGCCGGCATCCTTGCCGTCGAGCGTCACCGGCGTGCCCGCTTCCGGCGTCGGACCATCGAAGGTCATGGGGAACAGCTTCTTCTTGATGAGAGCGCGGTACTTGGTGCGGGCGGTCAGCTCCTGCCCCATGTAGCAGCCCTTGTCCCAGGAGATGGCGTTCAGCGCGTCCATCCGGCTTTCCAGCGGGATCGACTTCTCCGGGATCAGGTCAAGCGTGCCGTCGGGAACGCCGAGCGACAGGCGCATCCGGTCGTAATCCGCGGCGTCACGCCGTGCCAATCCCGCCGACTCCAATGCCGCTAACCCGTCGGCCGGCAGGAACAGGCGCGCGCCCAAAGCCGGCAGCCGCGGATCGGTGAAGGCGACGCCGCCGGCGAAGGGCCGCGCCGCACCCGCTTCCGCCGGCAGCCCCAGCGCCTCCAGCGCGCCGTCCCCGAAGACGACGGCCACGCGCAACCGGTCCGCCCGGTCTTCGAGGGCGATCTTCGACCGCAGCTTGTACATCTTCAGCCGCCGCAGCAGGTCGGCGCGCCGGTCCGTTTCCGGGTCCAGCAGCAGGACGGCGTCCCCGCCGCTGTCCGACTCGACCATGCTGAAATCATGCAGGAACTTGCCCTGCGGGGTCAGGAACAGGGCATAGGCGGCATGGTCGGGTGTGACCCGCAGCACGTCGTTGGACACCAGCCCCTGCAGGAAGGCCTTGCGGTCCTCGCCCGAAACCGCCACCACGCTCCGCTGGTCCAGCACTGCGTAACCCGCCGACATCCTAGCCTCCACGTCATCCGATGGTCTGGAGTGTTGGGCCGAACGGGCCCGCTGGCAAGAGTCTGCCGTTTTGCGGAGGGCTGGGTTGCGGGGGCCGACTGTGGCATGATGACCAAAGCGGCAGATGCATCACCGTTGGGCAGAGGATCGGTTGTTGACGGCCGGTGGTGCCGCCGGATTACTCTGTTGGTAGCGGTGGCACGGCTTTGGCAATGCCATGCAGGTTTGACCTTTTCCCGGATTGCTCCTCCTTGCCTTCGCACGCCGAGACCTTACCCCCGGACGCTCCGCCGCCCCGACTGGAGCTGCGCGGCATCACCAAGCGATTCCCCGGCTGTCTGGCCAACGACCATGTCGACCTTGTCCTGCAACCGGGCGAGATCCATGCGCTGCTGGGCGAGAACGGGGCCGGCAAGTCCACCCTGGTCAAGATGATCTACGGGGTGCTGCA
Source organism: Azospirillum oryzae (assembly GCF_900177515.1). Taxonomy (GTDB): domain Bacteria; phylum Pseudomonadota; class Alphaproteobacteria; order Azospirillales; family Azospirillaceae; genus Azospirillum; species Azospirillum oryzae_A. The sequence continues at coordinate 2,119,747 of NZ_FXAK01000007.1, read as the reverse complement.
CCCCGATTCCGGCACGATGCTGTGGCAGGGGGCGGAGACGACGGTGCCCGATCCGGCCGGTGCGCGGCGGCTCGGCATCGGCATGGTGTTCCAGCATTTCTCGCTGTTCGACACGCTGACGGTGACGGAGAACATCGCACTTGGCCTCGACAATGCCGGGCCGATGGACCAGCTCGCCGGCCGCATTCGCGAGGTGTCCGAACGCTATGGGCTGGCGCTCGACCCCGGCCGCCATGTCTTCCACCTGTCGGTGGGCGAGCGGCAGCGGGTGGAGATCGTGCGCTGCCTGCTGCAGGACCCGAAGCTGCTGATCATGGACGAGCCGACCTCGGTCCTGACGCCGCAGGAGGCCGCCAAGCTGTTCGAGACGCTGCGCGTCCTGGCGGCGGAGGGCTGCACGATCCTCTACATCTCGCACAAGCTGGAGGAAATCCGCGCGCTGTGCAGCCGCGCCACCGTTCTGCGGGCCGGCAAGGTGGTGGGCGCAGCCGATCCGCGGCAGGAAACCGCCCGCAGCCTTGCCGAGATGATGATGGGGGCGGAGCTGTTCACCCCGGAACGGCCGCCGCAGAGCGCCGCCGGGGCCGCACGCCTGTCGGTGCGGCACCTATCCACCACCTCCGACAACCCCTTCGCCACCAACCTCAAGGATGTCAGCTTCGAGGTGCGGGCGGGCGAGATCCTGGGCATCGCCGGTGTCGCCGGCAACGGGCAGGCCGAGCTGATGGCGGCGCTCAGCGGCGAGGTGCTGCTGGCCGACGCGGGCGCCGTGGTGATCGAGGGTACGTCGGCCGGTCATCTGGGGCCGCGGGCGCGCCGGGAACTCGGCCTCGCCTTCGTGCCGGAGGAACGGCTGGGCCGCGGCGCCGTGCCGGAACTGAGTTTGTCGGAGAATGCACTGCTGTCAGGCTATGCCCGCGAGCCGCTGGTGCGCGGCGGCATGGTCCATTTCGCCCGTGCCCGCGCCTATGCCGAGACCATCATCCGCGGCTTCAACGTCGTCGCCCATGGCCATCGGGCGGAGGCGCGGTCGCTGTCCGGCGGCAACCTGCAGAAATTCATCATCGGCCGCGAGATCCTGCAAAAGCCCAAGCTTCTGGTCGTCGGGCAGCCGACCTGGGGCGTCGATGCCGGTGCCGCGGCCGCCATCCACAAGGCGCTGATCGATCTGGCGCGGTCGGGTGCGGCGGTGCTGGTCATCAGCCAGGATTTGGACGAGCTGTTCGTGCTGAGCGACCGGATTTCCGTGCTGTTCCACGGCCGCCTGTCCGACAGCCGGCCCACACATGAAACTACGGTGGAGCGCATCGGCCTGCTGATGGGCGGCCTGTTCGGCACGCCGCCGGACGAAGACGGGGAGATCACGCGTGCGGTCTGATGGGTATTTGAGCGCCGGAGACGCCGCATGAGCTTCATCCGTCTCGAGCCGCGCGGGCAGGCGTCGAAGACCATGGTCTATGTCACACCGCTGCTGGCGGTGGCGCTGACCCTGCTCAGCGGCTTCATCCTGTTCATGGCGATGGGCTTCGACCCGCTGAAGGCGCTCTATGCCTTCTTCGTCGCGCCGCTGACCTCGGTCCGTGGGCTGGGCGAGCTGGTGGTGAAGGCGACGCCGTTGGTGCTCTGCGCCGTGGGTCTCGCCATCGGCTTCCGCGCCAATGTCTGGAACATCGGCGCCGAAGGACAGCTGACGCTGGGCGCCATCACCGGCGGCGGGCTGGCGCTGGCCTTCTATGGCGAGGGCGGCTGGTGGCTGCTGCCGCTGATGGTGATCGGCGGGGCCATCGGCGGGGCGGCCTGGGCGGCGGTGCCGGCCTATCTGCGGCTGCGATTCAACGCCAGCGAGATCCTGACCAGCCTGATGCTGAACTATGTGGCCCTGCTGCTGCTGAACTATCTGGTCCATGGCCCCTACCGTGACCCGGACGGCTTCGCTTTCCCCGAATCGCGGCTGTTCGAGGCCGACGCCACGCTGCCGATCCTGTGGGCGGGGACGCGCGTCCATCTGGGGGCGCTGTTCGCCCTGCTGGCCGTGGCCGGCGGCTGGCTGCTGATCGCGCGGACCTTCATCGGCTTCCAGATCAAGGTGATCGGCCTGACCCCGGCCGCCGCCGGCTATGCCGGCTTCGACCAGAAGCGCATCGTCTGGCTGACGCTGCTGTTGTCCGGCGCGCTCGCCGGCATCGCCGGCATGGGGGAGATCGCCGGTCCGATCGGCCAGATCACCGCCAGCATCTCGCCCGGCTACGGCTATACCGCCATCATCGTCGCCTTCCTGGGCCGGCTGCATCCGGTCGGCATCCTGCTGGCGGCGCTGCTGATGGCGCTGTCCTTCATCGGCGGCGAGGCGGCGCAGATCGCCATGGGCCTGCCCAAGGCCATCACCGGAGTGTTCCAGGGCATGCTTCTGTTCTTCCTGCTGGCAAGCGACGTGCTGATCCGCTACCGGGTCCGCTTCGGCGCGCGGAGGGCCGTGGCATGACCGACCTTGCCCTGATCGGCCCGATCCTGGCCGCCATGTTCGCGGCGGCGACGCCGCTGCTGTTCGCCGCGCTGGGCGAACTGGTGGTCGAGAAGTCGGGCGTCCTCAACCTGGGTGTCGAGGGCATGATGCTGGTCGGTGCCGTCTGCGGCTTTGCCGTGACCGTGCAGACCGGCAGCGCGACCACCGGCTTCCTCGTCGCCGCGCTGGCCGGTGCCGCCACCGCCTCGCTGTTCGCGGTGCTGACCCTGTTCCTGCTGGCCAACCAGGTGGCGACCGGGCTGGCGCTCACCCTGTTCGGCGTCGGCCTGTCGGCGCTGATCGGCCAGGGATTCGTCGGCATCCCGCTGGACGGGCTGCCGAAGTTGTATATCCCCGGCCTGACCGACCTGCCGGTGGTGGGGCAGGCGGTGTTCGGACAGGACGTGATGGTCTATCTGGCGGTGGCCGCCGTGCCGCTGGTGCATCTGTTCCTCTACCGCACCCGCGTCGGTCTGGTGCTGCGCGCGGTGGGGGAAAACCACACGGCCGCCCATGCGCTTGGCTATAAGGTGCTGCGCATCCGCTTCCTTGCCGTGCTGTTCGGCGGGGCCATGGCCGGGCTGGGCGGTGCCTTCCTGTCGATGGACTACACGCCGATGTGGGCGGAGAACATGACGTCGGGCCGCGGCTGGATCGCGCTGGCGCTGGTGGTCTTCGCCACCTGGAAACCGGCGCGCGCCATGCTGGGCGCCTGGCTGTTCGGCGGCGTCACCATCCTGCAGCTGCACGTCCAGGGACTGGGCATCGACGTGCCGTCGCAGCTCTTGTCGATGCTGCCGTATCTGGCTACCGTTCTGGTTCTGGTGCTGATTTCGCGGGACGTCGCCCGCATCCGCCTGAACGCGCCGGCCTGTCTGGGAAAACTGTTTCATCCCGATGCTTGACGCGTCGTTTTGAAATCGAAACAAAGCCCATATCTAAAGACATCAAGAACAAGGAGCGTCGACGTGAACAGAAGGACGATGGGCAAGGCGGTGCTTGGCTTGGCCGGTGCCGCGGTCGCGCTGAGCGTGGGCATGGGATCCGCCTTCGCGCAGGAGAAGCTGAAGGTCGGATTCGTCTATGTCGGCCCGGTCAGCGACCACGGCTACAGCTATCAGCACGACCAGGGCCGTCTGGCCGTGGAGAAGGCGCTGGGCGACAAGGTCACCACCACCTTCGTCGAAAACGTGCCGGAAGGCGCCGATGCGGAGCGCGTGATCGAGCAGCTGGCCGCCAGCGGCCACAAGCTGATCTTCACCACGTCCTTCGGCTTCATGAACCCGACGCTGAAGGTGGCCAAGCGCCATCCCGATGTGAAGTTCGAGCACGCCACCGGCTACAAGCGCGCCGAGAACGTCGCCACCTATTCGGGCCGCTTCTACGAGGCCCGCACGGTGGTCGGCGCCATCGCCGGCAAGATGACCAAGTCGAACATCATCGGCTATATCGGCTCCTACCCGATTCCCGAGGTGGTCGGCGGCATCAACGCCTTCACCATCGCGCTGCGCGAGCAGAACCCGAAGGCCGAGGTCCGCGTGGTCTGGGTCAACAGCTGGTACGACCCCGGCAAGGAGGCCGAGGCGGCCAAGGCGCTGATCGACCAGGGCGCCGACGTGATCGTCCAGCACACTGACAGCCCGGCCCCGATCCAGACCGCGCAGGAGCGCGGGCTGTGGTCGGTCGGCCAGTCGTCCGACATGACCCGCTTCGGTCCGAAGTCGCACCTGACCGCGATCGTCGAGGACTGGAACGGCTATTACGTCGACCGCGTCAAGGCGGTGCTGGACGGCACCTGGAAGCCGATCGACACCTGGGGCGGGATCAAGACCGGCATGGTCGAACTGGCACCCTATAACCCGGCCATCCCGGCCGACGTCGTGAAGCTGGCCGACCAGATCAAGGCCGACATCGTGTCGGGCAAGCGCCACTCCTTCCAGGGCCCGGTCAAGGACCAGTCCGGCAAGGTCGTGATCCCGGAAGGCAAGCATGCCACCGACGAACAGATCCTGAAGATGGACTGGTATGTCGAGGGCGTGCAGGGCAAGGTTCCGAAGTAAGCACCGTTGCAGCACGGGCGGACCGGGGGCGACAGCCTCCGGCCTGCCGTGCCGGCCGGCGATCTGGGCCGATGTGGAGAGGTGGGCCATGGACGGAAGCAGCCTCTACGACCGCGATTTCTACGCCTGGGCGAACGAACAGGCTGCCCTTCTGCGGGCCGGCAAGCTCGACGCGGCGGACATCGAGCACATCGCCGAGGAGATCGAGAGCATGGGGCGCAGCGAAAAGCGTGAACTGGTAAACCGCTTGGTCGTTCTGCTCCTTCACCTGCTGAAATGGCGCTATCAGGCGCCGCTGCGCGGCAACAGTTGGCGCCTCAGCATAGAGGAGCAGCGCTATCGGCTAGCCGCCCATTTGCGCGACAACCCAAGCCTCAAGTCGTCGCTCGGGGAGTCGGTAGAGGACGCATACCGGCTTTCATTGATTGCGGCCGAACGCGAAACCGGTATTTCGCGACTGGTCTTTCCGGCGGAATGCCCGTGGAGCTTCGCCGAGATGATGGACGAGTCGTTCTGGCCGGACGCCTGAGCGGCGCCTTTCGACGCCGTCCCGCCTTACAGATACTCGCCCAGCAGCCGCAGGAACGGGCGTGCCTCCTGCAGGACCAGGATGGTCTGGTGGAACAGGTCCTCGGGCGAGGCGTGATGTTCCAGCCGGATTTCCGAGAACAGGATGATCTTCTGTCCGCCCTGGACGATGAAGCGGACATGCGGCAGCCCCTCGATCCCGCGCAGGACGGCCAGCAGGGCGCGGCGGCGCTCCGGCGCCTGGGCGGTGTAGGGGACATGGCCGACGTCGGCCCAGATCTGGCAGATCGACCCGCCCCCTTCCTCCGGCCCCTCATGACGGACGGCGACGTTGAAGGGCAGGCCATCGGCCATGAAGGTCAGCTTGCAAGGGCGGGGCGGCTTGGCGATGCCCAGCACGCCTTCCGGCGTCACCTCGATCGAACCGGGGGTGATGGGCAAAGCGCCGTCCGGCACTTCGGCCAGCGATTGAATGGTCTTCAGATCGGGAACGGACAAGGCGGCACGCTCGGCTTCTGGGGCGACGGAAACGACAGCATGGGCGCTGGCCGCTAAAATTCTGTAAAGGCTCGGAACGCACAGCTAGAATGGCTGTTCGCTGTGGTCTGAAAATACGAAGAAAGCAGGCGATGTCCGCCATCGATACCGTCGTCGTCCCCATCCACCGTGCCGGCTGGCCCTTCATCGCCGGATTCGCCGTGGTTTCCCTGATCCTCGGCCTCGCCGTCTGGGCGCCGCTCGGCTGGATCGGCTTGGTGCTCACCCTGTGGTGCGCCTATTTCTTCCGCGATCCCGACCGGGTGACGCCGACGCGGCCCGGCCTGCTGGTCAGCCCGGCGGACGGGCGTGTCACCATGATCGTCCAGGCCGTCCCGCCGAAGGAATTGGGCATGGGCGACAAGGCGCTGACCCGGATCAGCGTCTTCCTCAACGTCTTCAACGTCCACGTCAACCGCGTGCCGGCCGACGGCACCATCGTGGCGGCGGAATACCACAAGGGCACCTTCGTCAACGCCGCGCTGGACAAGGCGAGCGACGAGAATGAACGCATGGCCTTCCGCCACCGTCTGCCCGACGGGCGCGAGATCGCCTATGTCCAGATCGCCGGTCTGGTGGCGCGCCGCATCCTGTGGTGGGTGAAGGCCGGGCAGGAGGTGAAGGCGGGCGAGCGCTTCGGCCTGATCCGATTCGGCAGCCGCACCGACATCTATCTTCCAGACGGCGTCGCCCCGCTGGTCTGCGTCGGCCAGACCGCCATCGGCGGCGAGACGATCCTGGCCGATCTGAACGGCACCGAACCGCAGCGGCAGGGGGACGTGCGGCGATGAAACGACCGCCCGTCTTCCGCCAGCAAATCTTCCGCCCGCACCGGGCCCGCCGTCCCGGCCGGCCGCATCCGCGGCTGAAAGGGCTGTCGATCAACCACCTGTTGCCGAACGTCCTGACGGTGCTGGCGCTCTGCTCCGGCCTGACGGCGATCCGATTCGCCATGCAGGGGCGGTGGGAGCCGGCGGTCATCGCCATCGTCATCGCTGCGATCCTGGACGCGCTCGACGGCCGCATCGCCCGTCTGCTGAACGGGCAGAGCAAGTTCGGGGCGGAGCTGGACAGCCTGTCCGACGCCATCAGCTTCGGCGTCGCCCCGGCCTTCATGATGTATCTGTGGGGTTTGAACGGGGCAGGTAGCCTGGGCTGGATCGCCGCCATGGCCTATGCCGTGTGCTGCGCCCTGCGGCTGGCGCGCTTCAATTCGCGCCTCGGCGTGGTCGATCTGCCGCCCTGGGCCTACAACTACTTCACCGGCGTGCCGGCGCCGGCCGGTGCCGGCCTCGTGCTGCTGCCGATGATCCTGGGATTCGAGATCGGGCCGCAATATCCCGGCCACCCGGCGGTCATCGTGCCGTGGACGCTGCTGATCGGCGGGCTGATGGTCAGCACCCTGCCGACCTTCTCCTTCAAGGGCGCGCGGGTTCCGGCCCATTGGGTGGTGCCGGCGCTGGCCGGTGTCGGCCTGCTGGCGGCGATGATGGTCAGCCAGCCCTGGTGGACGCTGTCCATCGTCGGCATCGTCTATATGGTCACCCTGCCATTCTCCATCGTCCAGTTCCGCAAGCTGCAGCGCGCCGCGGAACTGATGCGCACGGAGATTGAAGAGCCGGCTCCCGAGTCGCCAGAGTCGCAGGCCGCGGAAGCCACGGCCCCCGAGGGTGAGCCCGGGAAGCCGGTCTGATCGGCTTCCCGCATTCTCATTCCGCCGCAGCCAGTTCCGTCACCAGATCGGCCGCCGACGCAGTTGCGGCCATTTCTGTGACGGTGACCCGCGCCACCATCGGGATCTGTCCCAGGCAGCGGCCGATATGGTCGGTTTCCGCCTGCGGCAGGTCGCCGACCTCCATGGAAATGGCGAGCGTATCATCGGTCAGCCGGCTGTGCAGGGCCAGCGGGACCAGCCCGCGCTTGGCGACGTATTCGAGGATGCGGGGCAGGGTGCCGGGATCGGCGTCGGCGACCAGCGAAAAGGCGACGCGGCGGCCGGGCGCGGTAACGCGCGCATCCGAAGCGGACGCGGCAACGGTGTTCATGGTCTTGGACATGGCGTGATCGGGCCTTCAGACGGTTCTGCGGAATGGACGAGCGAAATCCCCGGCTCTCAAAGGAGAACCGGGCCGCTAATTCGCAGAATGCCGTCGAAGTGATGCACGTTCATGGGCAGGAGCCTAAGCGCCCATTCGGCGACAGTCAACAGGGGTGAACTCGCCGAACGGTCGAGGGCGTCGCGTTCGGGGAGCGCCGGAGGAGCCGTCCTCTCCCTTGGTGGTGGCAAGCGGTCACGTTCGAGCCGGACAGGAACAAAGTCCAGGGGATGCCGTTCAGGTTCCGCTTGTCCGTCACGAATACTCCACCGGAAGGGAGAAGGCCATGCTCGGCACAATTCTGCTCATCATCCTGATTCTGCTGCTTCTCGGTGCCGTTCCGGCCTGGCCGCACAGCCGTGGCTGGGGCTATGGTCCCAGCGGCATCCTCGGCGTGCTGCTGATCGTCCTGATCGTTCTGCTGCTGATGGGCCGGATCTGATCCCCAGCCCATTTGCGTGATGCTATCTGCCGGATGCGCGGCGGGGCCGGCGGAGTGCGAACATCAGCCATCCGACCGGCCCCAGCATCAGCACCATCACAAGCCAGCCGGCGCGCGGTCCGAAGGGGCAGCGCGATCCGGCCGGCGGGCGCCAGCCGCCTCCGCGGCGCGACAGCGCCACATGCAGCAGCGGCAGCCCGTAGAGGGCGAACAGCACCAGCCAGGGGATCAGGGCCCCAGGAATGCAGGCGGAAAGATCGGCGTTCATCGACCGACGATAGCATCATTCCCTGACCTGTTGCGACCGATCGTCACGTCATAGTACGGGTGCATGCAGTCTCGGTTGCGCTGCACACAGGGCAACGAGGTTGAAGCCGGCAGGGACTTTCGGCTAGGGTCATCGGTGAGTTCGTCCGAAGGGCCTAGCCATGGCACTGGAAATCGAGCGGCGCTTTCTGGTCCGCAAGGATGTCCGGCATCTGTGCCGGGACGGCGTCCGAATCCTCCAGGGATACCTGCCGTCCGACGGCGCCAGCACGGTCCGCGTTCGAATCGCGGAAGACCGCGCCACCCTGACCATCAAATCGCTGAAGCGCGGCGCCTGCCGGGACGAGGTGGAACACCCCCTGGCAATGGAATTCGCCTGCCAGCTCCTGCTGCATGGCTGCGAAGGGCGGGTGATCGAAAAGACGCGCTACCGCCACTGCCAGGACGGCCTGTGCTGGGAGATCGACGTCTTCCACGGCGAGAATGCCGGGCTGGTCATCGCGGAGGTCGAACTGGACTCGCCCGACCAGATGGTGCCGCTGCCGGACTGGATTGGCGCGGAGGTCACCACCCTGCGCGCCTATGGCAACTCCGCCCTCTCCCGCGCGCCGATCCGGCGCTGGTCGGCCGCCGCGGCCTGACGGCGCGGCCTGAAGGCGCGGAGGTGGGGCGTGCGGCTCCGCTGCCGCACGCCTCCAAAGAAAGTCAGGCTCAAAGGGTCAGGCCGTCCGAACCTTGTTCAGGAATCCCTGGACCTCGCCGCGCAGGCGGTCGGCCTGGGTGGCGAGCGTGCGGCTGGCGTCCAGGACCGCATCGGCGGCGCCGCCGGTCTTGGTCGCGGCGGTGGTCACCTCGGCTATGTTGCGCATCACTTGCTGGGTGCCTTCGGCCGCCTGCTGGACATTCTGGGCGATCTCGCGGGTGGCGCTGCCCTGCTGCTCCATCTCCTGGGCGATGTCGGTGACGGTGCCGCTGATGGCGGTCACGGCTTCGGAGATGGTGCGGATGGCGTCCACCGCGCTGGTGGTGGCGGTCTGCATCTCCGCGACCTGGGCGGCGATTTCCTCGGTCGCCTTGGCGGTCTGGCCGGCGAGGTTCTTCACCTCGGTCGCCACCACGGCGAAGCCCTTGCCGGCTTCGCCGGCGCGGGCGGCCTCGATGGTGGCGTTGAGCGCCAGCAGGTTGGTCTGCTCGGCGATCTCGCCGATCAGGCCGACGACCTGACCGATCCGCTCGGCGGCGAGCGACAGCCCTTCGACGATGCTGTTGGTCTGCACCGCCTTGTCGGCGGCCCCCGATGCGGTGGCGGAACTGGCGTTGAGCTGGCGGGAGATCTCGGCGATGGACGCCGACAGCTCCTCCGCCGCCGCCGCGACCGTCTGCACGTTGGCGGTGGCCTGCTGCGAGGCCGTGGCGACGGCGGTGGACTTCGCGGTGGTCAGCGCCGCGTCGGACGACATCTCCTGCGCATCCCGGCCCAGCGAGTTGGCCGATTCGGTCAGCGACATGACGACGCCCGACACCGCCTGTTCGAAGCCGTTGGCGAACTCGTTCATCGTGCGGCGGCGGTCGGCGTCGATCTGGATGCGCATCTCTTCCCGCTCGCGCTCCATCCGCCGCATCTCCAGGGCATTGTCCTTGAAGATGGTCATGGCGGCGGCCATGTTGCGCAGCTCGTCCTTGCGGTCGCTGCCGGGGATGTCGACCGTCAGGTCGCCTTCGGCCAGCCGGCCCATCGCGCCGGTCATGGCGTGCAGCGGGTGGGTGATGGCGCGGTCGATGATCCAGGCCATCAGCATGCCGAGAATCAGCGCCACGGCGGCCCCCACGGCGATCACCATCCCGGCGCTGGCGCGCCCGGCTTCACGGTCGTCGCGTTGCAAGGCGACCAGCCGGCCGACCTGCCCGCTGACCGTCGCAGAGGCCTTGGCCATCGCCGCCGATGCCTCGTGCTGCTTGGCGACGGCCGACGACAGCGAGGCGAATTCCGAATCGAAGGCCCGCGCTGCTTCGGTGATGGCGGCGATCAGCGCGCGCCCTTCCTGGTCGACCAGCACCGCGCCGGCCTGTCCGGCAAGCTCCAGGATTTCCTTCACCGCGGTGTCGGCCTTGGCCTTTGCGTCGGCGGTGCCGGTCAGCAGGAAGTCGCGCTGGCCCAGCATCGCCGACTGGGCGCCCTGCACCAGCCGCATCGCCAGACCGCGCAGCATCACAGCCTCGTTCACCTCGCTTTGGGCGTATTTGGAGGCCTCGTTCAGGGCCTCGGTCACCATCGCCTGGTTCTGCTGCAGCTCCACCGCGCGGTCCTGCACGCCGCGTGCGGCCTCGTCCAGGCCGGTCGCCACATCGACACCGGTCAGAGCAGCGACACCTTTGCCGCGAAGGGCCTTGACGGTATCGCGATAGGCGCGGGCATCGCCGGCGATCCGGGCGGCGAGTTCCTCGTCATTGGTGCCGACGAGGTCCGTGGCGACGGTGTCGGTGGTCTGGACCAGTTCGTCCAGTGCCGCCACGATGCGGTCGGCCAGCGCCTCGTCCGCTTTGCGGCGGAGTTCGCTCTGCTGGCGCCGGACCTCCAGCACCCGTTCGATCACGCGGTTCGCGCGCTCTGCCGTGTCCATGCTGTGGCGCAGCTCGGTGTCGGCGTCGCGCTTGCTGGTCATGTTCAGGTCATAGCGCTCGGATTGCTGCTTGCCGATCTTCTCGGCGATGTCGCGCAGCGCGCGGGCACGGGTTTCCATGCTGGCGGTGCGGGCGTGTGCCTCGCCGTCCTGCGCGACGAAATTGGCGAAGGCGGCGCGATAGCCGTCGATGCCCGACAGAACCTCGTCCAGCAGACGCCGGCCCTCGCCCTCGGTCAGGGCGGCACGGGTTTCCTGCGCTTCGGTCTGCAGGGCGTCCAGCATGCCCGGAACATTGGCGGCGGCCTTGGCATCGCGTTCGGTGACGAAGCGCGCCTCCTCCAGCCGGACCGACTTGAGCCGGGTGTCGAGGTCGGCGGTGTGTGACGCCAAATCGACCCGCTCGGCATAGGTGCTCAGGCTGTTCCAGCCGACGAACGCCACGCCAACGGTCAGCAGCAGCACGGCGGCGAAGCCAAGCGCGATCCGCGTTCCGATCGTCATGGATTTTGGACTCCCCGATGGCATCGCCTGTGCGGCGATCCTTTTCTCCCGATCATTGGGACGATTGAACCACAGCTCGGTTAACGTCCGGTTTGATTCAGGTCAGGAAACCCACTTATTTCAGAAGCGGTCCGGCATCCACGACGGTGCGCCGCAAAATATGCGGTGCAAACGGTCGATCATCTTTTCTTCACCATGAAGCAAACCGGCTCTCCACAATGAACGAGCGTTTGCATGGCCTGTGAACAGACTGGCGAAGGCAGCGGCGCCCATCCGGATCGGCGGTTCAAAGACTTGCTCCATTTCGGAGATGTTTCCCCTGGACTGGGCAACCTCAAGATGATACTTCCCGCAACTGCGGTGAATTAAATTATCTTTTATCTCAAAAGTGGCAGATTCCGAAAGGCCGGCCGGATAGCCGCGCGCCTCCAGCGCCAGGACGATATTCAATGGGCGAGTCAGCCACTCCTCGCGCATGTCCAGCGTCACGCCGTCACCGGCCATCAGCGCCAGCGTGTCGTCGGGGCCGCCGCGCCATGTCACCCGGTCGACCTGGGCGCGGAAGCCGGCCAGCAGGGCCATGGCGGGCTCCAGCGCCCACGGCGAGGGCAGGCAGGCATCCGCGACGGCCAGACGCCCGTCCTGCGGCGGCGTCACCGCGATATAGCCGTCGTCGTTGCGGTAGAGGTCGGCCGGTTCGCCGTCCGGGCAGAGGGCGAGCGTCCACAGCGCCTCCGTCCGTTCCGGCAGGCCGTTCCGTTCCGCCAGCATCGACCGCCGGAGCATCGCCAGCGGCGCGGCATCGAGCGGATCCGCGGGCAAAAGGGACGTCGCGGTCGCTCCGGCCCGCGCGAAGGCCATCGGCGGAGCGCTCCAGCGGCAGGTGACGCCGCCGCGGCCGAAGCCGAGTCGCTGATAGAAGGGAAGGGTTGCCGGGCAGAGGACCGAAAGCGCCGCCCCGGCATTCCGCCCCTCCATCATCAGGGACCGCATCAGCGCACTGCCATGGCCGGCGCCGCGCAGGGCCGGGTCGACCGCCACCATGGCGATGGCCTGCACCGGAACCGGGCGTCCGCCGAACCACTGGTCCATCATCCAGTGCGCGGCGCAGGCAGCCAATACGGTGCCCGTGGCCCGTGGAACTCTGAGAACGCGGATGCTGTCGATGCCGAACAGCCCGGCATAGCGGTCGAACAGATCGCGGGACAGTCCGAATCCGAGGCGCGCGAGGCGTGCGACGTCGCTCAGTTCGTCCGGATGGGCCGGGCCATACCCATGATGTGGAGCGGGGAGGGTAACGGCCGGCCTCCGCTCATTCGGCGGCGGGCGGGACCGCGGCGACGCGGGTCGGGATCAACGCGGCAAGGATGCGCGATTGCTCGTACAGGCGCTGCTCGGCTCCATCGAGCCGCGGCGCCATACGGTCGACCTGCTGCTCCAACCGCTCGAATCTACCGTCGATGTGGGTTTTCAGGTCCAGGATCGCGTTCAGAAATTCGGCATTGTCCGACATGCATGCCTCCGCCTGGATCATAGCGCAACAGCGCGTGCGGCGACAAGCTAGGCGGTGAGTGCCGTCAGTTCTAAGAAGCGCCACTCAAGGGTGTGCATTTGCCGCTCTACTCAGCCTGTCTGCCGCCCAGCCGGCCGCCTCGCGCACCACATCGCTCGCATCCTGGCACAGGGCCTCCGCCACGGGCTTCAACGTCGGGTCGCCGCTGTTGCCGATGGCGACCAGCACGTTACGGACGAAGCGGTCGCGGCCGATGCGCTTGATGGGGGAACCGCTGAACACCTGCCGGAAGCTGGCATCGTCCAGCTGTGCGAGATCGGCCAGCCGTGGTGCCGTCAGTTCGGCGCGCGGCAGAAAGGCGGGCTCAACCGTCGCGCGAGCGAACTTGTTCCAGGGGCAGGCGGCAAGGCAATCGTCGCAGCCATAGATGCGGTTGCCCAACAGCGGCTTGAACTCGTCGGGGATCGGCCCCTTATGCTCGATGGTCAGATAGCTGATGCAGCGCCGGGCGTCGATCTGGTAGGGCGCCGGGAAGGCGGCGGTCGGGCAGGCGGTCTGGCAGCGGTCGCAGGAGCCGCAGCGGTCCCGCGCCGGCGGGTCGGGCGGCAGTTCCAGCGTCGTGTAGATCTCGCCCAAAAATAGCCAGGAGCCATGGTCGCGCGACACCAGATTTGTATGCTTGCCCTGCCAGCCTAGCCCGGCCTGCGCCGCCAGCGGCTTTTCCATCACCGGCGCGGTGTCGACGAACACCTTCACGCCGGCCTTGGTCTGGTGGGCCAGCCATTGGGCCAGCGTCTTCAGCCGCCCCTTGATCAGGTCGTGATAGTCGCGGTTGCGGGCATAGACGGAGACGATGCCGCGGTCGGGGTGCTCCGCCAGCCGGCGCGGGTCGTCGTGGGGGGCGTAGCTGGTGCCCAGCGCGATGACGGTGCGCGCCTCGTCCCACAGGGATTGCGGATGGCTGCGCTGGTCGCTGCGCTCGGCCATCCATCCCATGTCGCCGTGCCGCCCCTCGGCGACGAAGCGGGCGAGGCGCTCGCGCGCCTCCGGCCCCAGAGCGGCGGGGGCGAAGCCCACCGCGTCGAACCCCACCGCCAGCGCGCGGTCGCGGATGGCCTCCCGCAGCCGCGCCGGGTCGGAGGGCAGGGTACCGGACTTAGCCGCGGCCACGGTAGGTCGGGACGTCCTGCGACGGGATCCAGACGCCTTTCGGCGGCTCACCGGTCTGGAAGAAGACGTCGATTGGAATGCCGCCGCGCGGATACCAATAGCCGCCGATGCGCAGCCACACCGGCGACAGCTCGTCGACCAGCCGCTTGCCGATGCCGACGGTGCAGGCCTCGTGGAAAGCACCGTGGTTGCGGAAGCTGGTCAGGAACAGCTTCAGCGACTTCGACTCCACCAGCCAGTCGCCGGGCACATAGTCGATGACCAGATGGGCGAAGTCCGGCTGGCCGGTGATCGGGCAGAGCGAGGTGAACTCCGGCGCGGTGAAGCGCACGCAATAGGGATCGCCGGGGTTCGGGTTCGGCACCCGCTCCAGCACCGCCTCTTCCGGGGACTTCGGCTGGACGGTTGAGCCGCCGAGCTGGGTCAGGCCGGCATAGATGTTTTCAGTCATCGGTCTTTTCCTCCGCCACCCGCTCTGCCTTCGGCGGATCGCTGTCTTTGCCCGCCTTCGGCGGGCGGCCTTGCTTCGGCGGCTTGCCGGGCTTGGCGATGGGGTCCACGGTCGCCTCGATGTCGCCATCGTTCATACGGGATTCCATCGCGCTGGCGACCTCTTCGAAGTTGCCGTCCTCGATGGCCTGCCGCATCGTCCGCATCACGTCCTGGTAGTAATGCAGGTTGTGCCAAGTCAACAGCATCGGCCCCAGCATCTCGTCCGCCTTGAACAGATGATGCAGATAGCCCCGGCTGTAGCTGCGGCAAGCGGGGCAGCCGCATTCGGCGTCGAGCGGGCGCTCGTCATGGGCATGGCGGGCGTTGCGGATGTTGATGGTGCCGCGGCGGACGAAGGCCTGTCCGGTGCGGCCCGAGCGCGTCGGCATCACGCAGTCGAACATGTCGACGCCGCGCCGCACCGCGCCGATCAGGTCGCTCGGCCGGCCGACGCCCATCAGGTAGCGCGGGCGGTCCTTCACCATCAGCGGTTCGGTGAAGTCGAGCACGCGGAACATCGTCTCCTGCCCCTCGCCGACCGCCAGCCCACCGATGGCGTAGCCGTCGAAGCCGATGTCGCTCAGCGCGGCGACGCTCTCCGCCCGCAAATCGGGATAGACGCTGCCCTGGACGATGCCGAACAGGCCGTAGCCCGGCCGCTCGACGAAGGCGTCCTTGCTGCGGCGCGCCCAGCGCATCGACAGGCGCATGGAGGATTCGGCCTGCGCTTCCGTCGCCGGGAAGGGCGTGCACTCGTCCAGGCACATGGTGATGTTGCTGTCCAGCATGTGCTGGATCTGGATGGAGCGTTCCGGAGTCAGGTGATGGCGGCTGCCGTCCAGGTGGGATTTGAAGGTGACGCCTTCCTCCGACATGGTGCGCAGGTCGGACAGGCTCATCACCTGGAAGCCGCCGCTGTCGGTCAGGATCGGCTTGTCCCAGTTCATGAAACGGTGCAGCCCGCCCAGCTGCGCCACCCGTTCCGCCGTCGGACGCAGCATCAGGTGGTAGGTGTTGCCGAGCAGGATCTCCGCACCGGTCGAGGCCACCGCGTCGGTGGTCATCGCCTTCACCGTCGCCGCTGTGCCCACCGGCATGAAGGCCGGCGTCTCGATGGTGCCGTGGGCGGTGGTCACGCGGCCGCGCCGCGCCCGCCCGTCGGTCGCCAGAAGGTCAAAGCCGATGCCGGTCATGATGGGTCCGTCCTGTGCAGCAGCGAGGCGTCGCCGTAGCTGAAGAAGCGATAGTTGCGGTCGATGGCGTGCCCATAGGCCGCCCGCATGCGGTCATAGCCGGCGAAGGCGCAGACCAGCATGAACAGGGTCGATTTCGGCAGGTGGAAGTTGGTCCACAGCAGATCGACGATGCGGAAGCGGTAGCCGGGGGTGATGAAGATGTCGGTGTCGCCGCTGAAGGGGACCAGCGTCCCGTCCTCCCGCCCCGCCGTCTCCAGGATACGCAGCGCCGTGGTTCCGACCGAGACGATCCGGCCGCCCGCCTTGCGCGTCTCGTTCACCGCCGCGGCGGTCTCCGGGGAGATCTCGCCCCACTCGCTGTGCATCTTGTGGTCGGCGATGTCGTCCACCTTCACCGGCAGGAAGGTGCCGGCGCCGACATGCAGCGTCACCGGCACCCGCCGCACGCCACGCGCCTCGAGCGCCGCCAGCAGCTCCGGCGTGAAATGCAGCCCGGCGGTGGGGGCGGCGACGGCGCCCTCGCGGGCGGCGAAGACGGTCTGGTAATCGGCGTTGTCGCCCTCGTCGGACTTGCGGCGGATATAGGGCGGCAGCGGCATCCGGCCATGGCGGTGCAGCGCCTCCATCAGCTCCGCCCCGCCGGCGGAGAAGCGCAGCCGCACCTCCATCCCGTCCTTGGCGATCACCTCGGCGCTGAAGTCTTCCGCGATGACGATGGTGTCACCGGGCTTCAGCCGCTTGCCGGGCTTGGAGAAGGTTGCCCATTCCCGCTCGCCCAGCCGCTTGTGCAGCGTAATCTCGACCGCCACCTCGCCGCGCCGGCCGTCGAGCCGGGCGGGGATGACGCGGGTGTCGTTGACGACCATCAGGTCGCCCGGCTGCAGCAGCGTCGGCAGGTCCCGCACGATGAAGTCGCGCAAGGTCGGGCCCACCTCCAGCAGGCGGGCGGCGTCACGCGGCCGGACGGGATGCTCGGCGATCCGGTCGGGCGGCAGGTCGAAGTCGAAATCGGCGGTCTTCATGGGAGGGGCAAGCTATAGACTGAACGGTGGGCGGATGGAAAGGGTTTGGGGGCAAGTCATTTGTTGGTTCGCAGGCTTTTTGTCCCCACTCCCCTCACTCCGCCTGCGGCAACCCCTGCGTTGCCAGCGCCGCGCTCTGCCGCGCCGCCAGGGCGTTGACATCGAAGTCGCGAATCAGTCCCTGGAACATCTGGTACCAGTTCAACTCCGCCTTCAGATGCAGGAAGACAGAGCCCAGCCCCACCGCGGCGCGGTCCATGAACACGAACTCGCGCGGAATCTCGACGCCGCCTACCCGGCGCAACTCGGCATGGACCTTGCCGGCGGTCTCGCGGCCGTAATGGCCGCCGTTGGTCTCCTCAATCTTGCGCTGGCGGTCCTCCATGATCGGGGCATAGACGAAGCGCGCCCAGATGTTCAGCACGTCGACCAGCTCGTTCGACGGGTTGATGAAGCCCCAGGTGCGGTAGGCTTCCACCGCCTGCTCGCGGTTGTCGGTGCGCAACGCGTTGTAGAGGTCGATTACGCCCTTGACGAAGCTGGGCTTGAAGACGCGGATGCAGCCGAAATCCAGCAGGTTGATCGAGCGGTCGGGACGGACCGTGTAGTTGCCCAGATGCGGGTCGCCGTGGATGACGCCGTAATTGTAGAAAGGCACGTACCAGGCGCGGAACATGTTCATCGCCAACTCGTCGCGCGCCTCCGGATGCTCGGCGACGAACTCCAGGATCTTGCGGCCATGCACCCAGCCCATGGTCAGCAGCCGCTTGCTCGACAACTCCGGCACCACGTCCGGCACATGGACACCGGGCGTGCCGGCCAGCATCGACTGATACAGGCGGGTGTGTTTCGCCTCCCGTTCGTAATCCAGCTCCTCGCGCAGGCGGGCGCCGATCTCCTTTTGGATCTGGCGGGTGGAGATGGCGCTGTCGGTGCGCTCGAAGATCGCGAAGATCAGCCCCAACTGCCGCAGGTCGGCCTCCACCGCCGAGGCCATGTCGGGGTATTGCAGCTTGCAGGCAAGCTCCCGCCCGTCCAGGCCGGTGGCCTTGTGGACCTGTCCCAGCGACGCGGCGGCGGCGGCCGTGTGCTCGAAGCTGCGGAACCGAGACTGCCAGTTGGGACCAAGCTCGCTCGCCATCCGCCGCTTGACGAAGGGCCAGCCCATCGATGGCGCGTCGGCCTGTAGCTGCGCCAGTTCCTGGGTGTATTCCTTCGGCAGGGCGTCGGGGATGGTGGACAGGATCTGCGCCACCTTCATCAGCGGCCCTTTCAGCCCGCCGAGTGCCGCCCGCAGCTCGGCGGCGTGGCGTTCCCGCTCCACGCGGATTCCCAGCACGCGCTCGCCCGCCAACCGCGCGGCCAACCCGCCAACGGCGGTGCCGACCCGCGCATACCGCGCGACCCGTCCGCCCCATGTGTTCTCATCGTGTTCCGGCATGCCCACAAGGTGGGTTCGCCCCCGGCAAAAGGCCAGCCCTCCCCCGATTGGAGAAGGCCGATGGATGCTCTCCGGATGGTACTGCGCCGCAGCATGCGATTTTCTTGACAGCCCTGTGAAAGGGGAGCAGGCTCTGTCTTACAGTAATCGACATCGAGGTGAAGTGAGCGAGCATCGGAAACGCCTTACCGTTCAAGCAGATAGCTTGGGCGGAACAGTAGAGACCGATACCAGGGAGGGTGAGTAAGATCATGACTCCACCGGCGCTTACGTGATAATGCCGAACCATTCGGCCGAAATCGCTCAGTTTTATTTCGCCTGATTGGCGACACCATTTGGGCCGTTGATGCCCGATGCGAAAGCCCTCGCCCGACTTCGGAGCGAGGGCTTTTGTTTTGCGCCAAACCTTCAGATGAATAGGTTTCAGACGATACTGTTTGCATATGAAATTAAATCCCGCTATCCACGGGGATGAACGGTGCGGCAGGGCGTCGCAGGCTGACGAGCACCCGCCACACAAGACCAAGGATGGGGAGGATTGCATGGGTCGGTTGCTGAAGCCCTTTGCGTTGGCGACGTTGCTTGCCACGACTGCGTTGTCGGCTGTGGCGCTTTCCGCGCAGGCGCAGACTGTCAAGCCGGTGCGCATCGGCGTGCTGGCGGACGAGGCGGGCTTCGCGTCGGACATCGGCGGCAAGGGCGCGGTGCTCGCCACCCGGATGGCGGTGGAGGATTTCGGCGGCAGCGTGCTCGGCCGGCCGGTGGAGGTGCTGTCCGCCGACATGCAGAACAAGCCGGACGTGGCGTCCAACATCGTGCGCAGCTGGTTCGACGTTGACGGTGTCGACATGGTGACCGACATCCCGGTCTCCTCCGTCGCGCTGGCGGTGCAGGCGGTCGCGCGCGAGAAGAAGAAGGTGCTGATGATCAGCGCCGCGACGACGACCGAGCTGACCAACGCCCAATGCTCGCCCTACAGCATCCATTGGGCCGACGACACCGCGTCGCTGGCGGTCGGCACGACCAAGGCGGTGGTGCAGTCGGGCGGCACCAGCTGGTACTTCATCACCGCCGACTTCGCCTTCGGCTCCGCCATGGAGAAGGCGGCGACCGAGGCGATCAAACAGGCCGGCGGCACGGTGGTCGGCGGCGTGCGTCACCCGATGGGCACCAGCGATTTCGGGTCCTATCTGCTCAGCGCCCAGGGCAGCGGCGCCAAGGTGGTGGCGCTCGCCAATGTGGGTGCGGAGACCATCGGCACCATCAAGCAGGCGGGCGAGTTCGGTCTGACGGAATCGGGCCAGCGACTGGTCGGCTACATCGTCTTCATCACCGACATCCATTCGCTGGGTCTCGACCTCGCCAAGGGCCTGTATGTCACCAGCGGCTTTTATTGGGACAAGAACGACCAGACACGGGCCTGGGCCAAGCGCTTCTTCGACCGGCACGGCAAGATGCCGACCAAGGAGCAGGCCAACACCTACCTCGCCACCCTGCATTGGCTGAAGGGCGTCAAGGCGGCTGGCACCACCGATGCCGAGGCGGTCACCGCCGCGATGAAGGCGATGCCGACCGACTATTTCGGCACCCCCGGCAGCATCCGCAAGGACGGCCGCGTGCTGTACGACCTTGAGCTGTACCAAGTGAAGGCCCCGGCGGAGAGCAAGGCGCCGTGGGATTATTACAAGCAGGTCCGCAGCATCCCGGCAGCGGAGGCCTTCCTGCCGATCGAATCCAGCGCCTGTCCCTTCGTGAAAGCCAAGTGAGGTTTGTGAAAGCCAAGTGATTGGCGCAGATGTGACCTGCGGGTCGCCGCCGGCGGAAACCGAGTCGAGAAGGGTTCCCGCCGGACCGCGATCCGGGTTACACTCCGCTCTTTAGTCACGGCGGGGACGGTACGTGGATCTACAGGTGCAAAGCGAGCGGCAGAACGACACCGGACGGTTGCGTTCGTCGGCGCTGGTGCGCCCGGTCTTCGCCGCGCTGGACCTTGGCACCAACAATTGCCGCCTGCTGATCGCCAAATCGGCGCCGGGCGGCTTCCGCGTCATCGACGCCTTTTCCCGCATCGTCCGCCTGGGCGAGGGGCTGAGTCGCAACGACCATCTGTCGGAACCCGCGATGGAACGCACCATCGCGGCGCTTCGCGTCTGCGGCTCCAAGATCGAGCGCCGCGGCTGCACCGCCGTGCGGGCGGTCGGGACCGAGGCCTGCCGCCGCGCCGCCAACGGCGCCGCCTTCGTCGAGGCGGTGGAGCGCGAGACCGGCATCCCGCTCGAAATCATCTCCAGCCAGGAGGAGGGGCGTCTGGCGCTGGCCGGCTGTGCCGCGCTGCTGGAGCCGACCCATCCCTATGCCCTCGTCTTCGACATCGGCGGCGGATCGACCGAGCTGATGTGGCTGCAGGTGGAGAAGGGCAGGGCGCCGCGCCTGCTCGACCAGACCTCCATCCGCTGCGGCGTCATCGGCCTGACCGAGGAATATGGCGGCCCCAACGTCACCCGCGCCAACTACACCCAGATGGTGGAGGCGGTCGCCGACGCCATCGCGCCGTTCGAGGCGCGCAACCGCATCCAGAGCCGCATCGCCGCCGGCAAGGTGCAGATGCTCGGCACCTCCGGCACGGTGACCACGCTGGCCGGCGTCCATCTGGGGCTTTGCCGTTACGACCGGCGGGCGGTGGACGGCAGCTATCTGCGGGTGGACCATGCCCGCGCGGTGATAGACCATCTGGTCGCCCAGGATTTCGACGGCCGCGCCCGCCATCCCTGCATCGGCCAGGACCGCGCCGATCTGGTGGTCGCAGGCTGCGCCGTCCTGGACGCGCTGTGCGACGTCTGGCCGGTGGAGCGGCTGCGCATCGCCGACCGCGGCTTGCGGGAAGGAATTCTGGTGGACCTGATCGGGGCTGCCGGCGAATAAACCGGTGAACGATGCCGGATGTATGATCGGGCAGGTGGGGACGGCTTCCCGCCTGCGCCGGATGACCGAGGAACTGCAGCGATCATGACCGAAAAGACTCCGTCGACGCGCCCGGGCGGGCGCCGTGCCACGGTCCGTGTGAAGACCGCCGGCAAGCGCACGGAATCCTCCAAGCGCTGGCTGGAGCGCCACCTGAACGACCCCTATGTGGCCGAGGCGACCAAGCGCGGTTACCGCTCGCGCGCGGCGTTCAAGCTGTTGCAGCTGGACGAGAAGTTCCGCCTGCTCGGCCCCGGCAAGCGCGTGGTCGATCTCGGCGCCGCCCCCGGCGGCTGGACGCAGATCGCGGTGGAGAAGGTGCAGACCGCCAAGGACGGCTGGAAGGTCGTCGGGCTGGACATCCTGCCGATGGACCCGGTTCCCGGTGCCACCACTATGCAGGCCGATTTCCTTGAGGAAGGCGCCGCCGAGGCGTTGAAGGAAGCGCTGGGCGGCCCGGCCGATCTGGTGCTGAGCGACATGGCCGCCCCCACCACCGGCCACCAGCAGACCGACCATCTGCGCATCATGGGGCTGGCCGAGGCCGCTTACGACTTCGCCGAGGAGGTGCTGGCCCCCGGCGGCGCCTTTGTCGCCAAGCTGTTCCAGGGCGGGGCGGAGCGGTCGCTGCTCGACCGGCTGCGGCGCGACTTCGCCGTGGTCAAGCATGCCAAGCCGCCGGCCAGCCGCGCGGAGTCCTCCGAGACCTACGTCGTCGCCACCGGCTTCCGCGGCGGCAAGGTCGAGGACTGAACCATTTCACCCTCCTGGATCGGGAGAGGGCCGTTTTTCGCACTTGCATAACAGATGCTGTGTGCGCACGGGTTCACAAGCCCATGGTCTTGTGTATAAGTGCGCCACGTTTATCTTCCGGGAGATTCACACATGGCGCGCGACACCAAAATCCGCGAGGCCCTGACCTTCGACGACGTCCTGCTGGTTCCGGCCGAAAGCTCGGTCCTGCCGAACGACGTGGATACCCGGACAAGATTGACGAAGACCATCGAACTGGGCATCCCGCTGATGTCCTCGGCGATGGACACGGTGACCGAGAGCCGCCTCGCCATCGCCATGGCCCAGGCCGGCGGCATCGGCGTCGTCCACCGCAACCTGACCATCGAGCAGCAGGCCGAAGAGGTCCGCAAGGTCAAGCGGTTCGAATCGGGCATGGTCGTCAACCCGATCACCATCACGCCGAACGCGACGCTGGCCGACGCGCTGCAGCTGATGGCCGACTACCGCATCTCCGGCATCCCGGTGGTGGAAAGCCGCGATCAGCTCGGCAGCGGCAAGCTGGTCGGCATGTTGACTAACCGCGACGTCCGCTTCGCCACCGATCCCAAGCAGCCGGTCAGCGAACTGATGACCAAGGAGCTGGTTACGGTCCGCGAGGGCGTCAGCCAGGAGGAAGGCAAGCGCCTGCTCCACCAGCACCGCATCGAGAAGCTGCTGGTCGTCGACGAGGATTACCGCTGCATCGGCCTCGTCACCGTCAAGGACATCGAGAAGGCGCAGGCCTATCCGAACGCCTGCAAGGACAGCAAGGGCCGCCTGCGCGTCGCCGCCGCCACCGGCACCGGCAGCGACGGTCTGGCCCGTGCGGAGGCTCTGTTCGACGCCGGCGTCGACGTGCTGGTGGTCGACACCGCGCATGGCCACTCCGCCAAGGTGCTGGAGCAGGTCCGCGCCGCCCGCGCCATGTCCAGCTACACCCAAGTGATCGCCGGCAACGTCGCCACCGCCGAAGCGGCCAAGGCGCTGATCGACGCCGGTGCAGACGCCGTCAAGGTTGGCATCGGTCCGGGCTCCATCTGCACCACCCGCATCATCGCCGGCGTCGGCGTGCCGCAGTTGACCGCGGTCATGGATGTGGTGGACGAGTGTGAGAAGCACGGCATTCCGGTGATCGCCGACGGCGGCATCAAGTATTCGGGCGATCTGGCCAAGGCCATTGCCGGCGGCGCCAGCGTCGCCATGCTCGGCAGCCTGTTCGCCGGCACCGACGAGAGCCCGGGCGAGGTCATCCTGTTCCAGGGCCGCTCCTACAAGAGCTATCGCGGCATGGGCTCGGTCGGCGCCATGGCGCGCGGCTCGGCGGATCGTTACTTCCAGCAGGAGGTTTCGACCATGAAGCTGGTGCCGGAGGGCGTCGAAGGCCGCGTCCCTTACAAGGGGCCGGTGTCGGCGGTCATCCACCAACTGGTCGGCGGCCTGCGCGCGGCCATGGGCTACACCGGCAGCGCCTCCATCGCCGAGATGCGCGAGAAGTGCCAGTTCGTCCGCATCACCAACGCGGGCCTGCGCGAGAGCCATGTCCACGACATCACCATCACCAACGAGTCGCCGAACTACCGGCAGGGGTGAGGTGGGCTTTGGGGTAGACGTCGGCTGACGAATGCCCCCTCCCTAACCCTCCCCCGCTTCCCGGGAGAGGGGACTGCCGCCGTCCTTTTTACAGCCTCTGCAAGCATCCTGCCCCCTCTCCCGCGGAACGCGGGGGAGGGATGGGGAGGGGGCAACCCGCCCAGAAGCTCACCCGGCGGCGCTCACCCCCTCCGCCACCAGCTTCCAAGGCTGCCAGCCGCCCAGCCGCACGCCGACGGCGAGGCTGGTGAAGGGAATCCGCAGCTCGATATCCCGCGGCTGGAAGAAGGTCAGCCGTTCCGGTTCGCCCTTGTCGTCGAACTCCAGCCGGGCGCCCTTGGGCTCGGGCGCGTATTCGTCGCTCATCACCTGCCAGATTTCCAGGTCGCTGCCGTGGTTGGTGATCTTGTACTGGCCGCAGCGCCAAGTCGCCGATTCGCCGACGCTGCCCTCCACCACCTTCTTGTCGCCCTCCATCCGCACGTCGCCGATCCCGGCGGCCTCGCCCTTCATCGAAGGCCCCTGCCGTTCGGCGCGGAAGCCCAGCCGCAGCCACGCCGAGCGGCTGTGCGGGATCAGCCGGCGCACGGTGCGTGCGTCCTCGGCCGCGAAATGGTCGGGGTCGTCGTAGAGGATGCGGTCCAGCGCGGCGGCGACGATCATCCGGTCGTCGATGCGCAGGTCCGGCGGATAGGCTTTGCTCATCAGGCCAGCGGACTCCGAAGGGTGTGTCCGTCAGTATATAGGGACTTGCCCCGGCCGTCGCCGAGATGCGCCCCCCGACAGACTCCCGAAACCGGTTCTCAGGCGCTATCCTGCGCGGCCCTTCTCCGGAAGCCCCCGATTCCTCACGAGACGCGCCATGCAGGACCTGTTCGACACGCCGCCCGATCCCCGCAGCATCGCCGTCGATGCCCTGACGCCGGAACAGGCCGCGGCCGATCTG
Source organism: Azospirillum oryzae (assembly GCF_900177515.1). GTDB lineage: Bacteria > Pseudomonadota > Alphaproteobacteria > Azospirillales > Azospirillaceae > Azospirillum > Azospirillum oryzae_A. The sequence continues at coordinate 2,095,084 of NZ_FXAK01000007.1, read as the reverse complement.
GCGGCGCTGGCCGCCGAAATCGCCCACCATGACCGGCTCTATCACCAGCAGGACCAGCCGGAGGTCTCCGACGCCGAGTATGACGCGCTGGTCCGCCGCAACCTCACCATCGAGGCGCGCTTTCCCGACCTGCGCCGCGTCGATTCGCCGAGCCTGCGCGTCGGCGCCGCTCCGGCCGCCGGCTTTGGCAAGGTCCGCCACGCCATTCCAATGCTGTCGCTGGGCAACGCCTTCGCCCCCGAAGACGTGGCGGAGTTCGACGCCCGCGTTCGCCGCTTCCTCGGCCTGTCCGACGACGCCCCGCTGACCTTCGTGGCGGAACCGAAGATCGATGGCCTGTCCTGTTCGCTGCGGTACGAGCGCGGCGAACTGGTGCTGGCCGCCACCCGCGGCGACGGGGCGGAGGGCGAGAACGTCACCGCCAATGTCCGCACCATCCGCGACGTGCCGCACCGCCTGCCGGCGCCCTTCCCTGATGTGCTGGAGGTCCGCGGCGAGGTCTATATGAGCCGCGACGACTTCCTGGCGATGAACGCTGCCCGCACGGAGAAGGGCGAGCAGCTGTTCGCCAACCCGCGCAATGCAGCGGCCGGCAGCCTGCGCCAGCTCGACCCGTCCATCACCGCGTCCCGGCCGCTCTGCTTTTTCGGCTATGCGCTGGGCGAGGTGTCGGAGCCGATTGCCGAGACGCAATGGGGCATCCGCGAGCGGCTGAAGGGCTGGGGCTTCCAGTTGAACCGGCCGGCGGAGTTGTGCGACGGCAAGGACAAGCTGCTGGCCTATTACGAGGGGATCGGCCGGCGTCGCGCCGGCCTTCCCTTCGACATCGACGGCGTCGTCTACAAGGTCGACAGCCTGGAGCTTCAGCAGCGGCTCGGCTTCGTCAGCCGGGCACCGCGCTGGGCCATCGCCCACAAGTTCCCGGCGGAGCAGGCGCAGACCCGACTGAAAGCCATCACCATCCAGGTCGGCCGCACCGGCGCCCTGACTCCCGTCGCCGAACTGGAGGACATCACCGTCGGCGGCGTCGTGGTCAGCCGGGCCACCTTGCACAATGAGGACGAGATCGCCCGCAAGGACATCCGCGTCGGTGATCTCGTGGTGGTCCAGCGCGCCGGCGACGTCATCCCGCAGGTGGTGGAGGTGGTGCTGTCGCAACGCCCTGCCGACTCCGTCCCCTATGTCGCGCCGGAGACCTGCCCGGTCTGCGGCAGCCTCGCCATCCGCGAGGCGGGCGAGGTGGTGCGCCGCTGCACCGGCGGTCTGATCTGCGCGGCCCAGGCGAAGGAACGGCTTCGCCATTTCGTCTCGCGCGACGCCTTCGACATCGAAGGGCTGGGCGAGAAGATCATCGAGGAGTTCTGGGACGAGGGCTTCATCAAGTCGCCGGTCGACATCTTCACCCTGGAAGGCCGCGTCGAGCTGATCGGCCGACCGGGCTGGAAGGAGAAGTCGGTCCAGAACCTGTTCAAGGCCATCCAGCAACGCCGTGATGGCATCGAGTTGCACCGGGTGATCTACGCGCTCGGCATCCGCCATGTCGGCGAGGTGACGGCCAAGTCGCTGGCCCGCCAGTACAAGACCATGCAGGGCTGGGTCGATGGCATGCTGGCGGCGGAACGGGCGATGCCCGGCCAGGACTGGCGTGATCTGCATGAGCTGAAGGGCGTCGGCCGCGCCACCGCCGACGCCATCGTCGGCTGGTTCGCCGATCCGGAATGCGGGGCGAAGCTGGACTTCTATGCCGGGAAAGATGGGGCCGGCAACGATGCGCTGCGGCTGGAGACCATCATCGCCTCGCTGGGAATCAAGGGGGTCAAGAAGCCGGCGGCACAGGCGCTGGCCGAACGCTACGGCACGTTGGCGGAGTGGCGGGCGGCGATGGAGCGCGCGGCCGGGCAGACGCCGGGTCAGCCCTGGCTCGATCTGGTCGCCACCCCCGATGTCGGCGAGGTCGCGGCGGAGGAACTGGCCGGTTTCTTCGCCGAAGAGCGCAACCTCGCCATCGTCCACGGCCTGATGGAGCGGCTGACCGTGCTGGAGGCCGAGGTGCCGAAGGCCAGCAACTCTCCCATCGCCGGGAAGACCGTGGTCTTCACCGGGACGCTGGAGCGGATGACCCGGTCGGAGGCGAAGGCGCGTGCCGAGTCGCTGGGCGCCAAGGTGGCGGGCTCCGTCTCCGGCAAGACCGACTATCTGGTCGCCGGGGCCGACGCCGGCAGCAAGGCGGCCAAGGCCAAGGAACTGGGCGTCGAGATCCTGACCGAGGACGAGTGGCTGGCCAGGATCGGCGGTTGACCCGATAGCGGATCCTGCATTCGCCAAAGTGTCGCATCTCCGTTCGGTCGGATTGACGGACGGGGATAGGGGGAGTGAAATCAGACAAAGCTTATAGGAAAAGCGAAACCATGCCGGACAGGTCGCCCGACCCTCCAGCGGAGGGCGGTGCCGACGGGCGGTCAACGCCCGCACCCGCCCGTCCGGCGCCAATCAGACGGGGGATGAAGGAAACGTCATGGAGCCAATTCAGTGGTCGCGCTGGATGAGCGTGGGCAACGACGCGTTGGACGAGGATCACCGCGTGCTGATCGGCATCGTCAACAAGCTGTATGACGAGGCCAGCCGCCAGGACCCCGCCCTGATTGAAGCCATTCTCAACGAACTGATCGCCTACACCCGCCATCACTTCGCGGAGGAGGAGGCGCAGATGGAGCGGCTGAACTATCCGACCTTCGCCGCGCACAAGGCCCTTCACGACCGGCTGACCCGGCAGGTCGAAAGCTACCGTGACGATTTCCGTGCCAACGGCGGCCGGATCAGTGGCGAGGAGGTGTTCCTGTTCTGCTCCGACTGGCTGGGCAAGCACATCCTGAAGGAAGATACCCGCTTCGGCGAATATGCAGGCAATGGCGCTGAGCTGGCGGTGGCGGAGTAGGGGAGAGTGATGCCTCCCTCTTCCTTTTGGAGTCTCGTCTAAAGAAAATTACCTAAAATACTGAAACACATAGAAAATCAGAAGACCGCTCTGAATTGCGCATAGCGCCCGTCCCGAGAGGGGAGGGCGCTTTTCTTTTGCGTGACCCATCGCGACGGCAGGGGAGGGGAGTGTACGCAAAGAAAAAGCCCTCCCCGGTGGGGGAGGGCAGGGGCAAACCCAGCGAAAACCGGCCTTATCGAAACCCGGTGGCGATCAGGCGACCGCCAGCTGCTCGAGGCCGCGGCGCGCGACCGGCAGCGATACCGCCGTCTCGTAACGCCAGGCGCTACGGTCGGCGAACAGAGCGCGCAGCAGCTGGTTGTTCAGCGCGTGGCCGGAGCGCACGCCGTGGAAATGGCCGACGATCGGCGCGCCGGCCAGATACAGGTCGCCGACGGCGTCCAGGATCTTGTGGCGGACGAACTCGTCCTTGAAGCGCAGCCCCTCGGCGTTCATCACCGTGTCGCCGGAGATGACCACCGCGTTGTCCAGCGAGCCGCCGCGGGCGAGGCCCATCTTGCGCAGACCCTCAACCTCGTGCAGGAAGCCGAAGGTGCGGGCGCGGCTGATCTCGTCCTTGAAGCTGTCCGGGTCGATCTCCAGCGCGCGGGCCTGACGGGAGATGGCGGCGCTGTCGAAGTCGATCTCGAAGCTGTAGCTGGTGGCGTCGTCCGGCGTGAAGGAGGCGCTCTTCACGCCGTCGCCGATGACGACCGGCTTCAGGATGCGGATGATGCGGCGGGGCGACTTCTGCACGGCGATGCCGGCCTGCTCAATGGCGGAGACGAAAGGGGCGGCGCTGCCGTCCATGATCGGCACCTCGATGCCGTCGAGCGACACGATGGCGTTGTCGATGCCGCAGCCGGCCAGCGCGGACATCAGATGCTCGATCGTGCCGACGGTGGTGCCATGGTCGTTGCCGATCACGGTGCACAGGCGGGTGTCGACCACGGTGTCCCAGCGCGCCGGAATGACGGCGGCGGCACCCTGACGGTCGGTGCGCAGGAAGGTGATCCCGGAATTCGCATCGGCCGGCGAAATCGTCAGCGTGACGATGACGCCCGAATGCAGCCCAACGCCGGCGATGGTCACCGACTTCTTCAGGGTCTGCTGGAACATTCCGTCCGCGTTGCTGCGATTGTTGGCCACGATGTCTTTTCCATCTTGGTCGTGAAGGAGAGGTTCCCAGCAATGCCGCGCCGCAAGATCTTGGAAAATCATCACGTCGGCGACGTTCGCTTTCGACCATGCTGATAGGTAACACCCGAGGTCGGAAATCGGCAAATCACTCATTGTTACCGTTTGTTGCAGGGCAAAAGTGGTGCGCAATACAAGCAATCAGCTTGTCCCTGCGTGAAAGAGGCAACAAAAAATCCCCGGAGACGCACGATGGCGCCGCCGGGGTCCGAAAAGTTCGGTCAGGTTGTGGAGCCGCCGGCGCCGCGATTAGGAGGCTGCGGCGACGGCGGTTATCTCCGGCTTTCGCCGGGATCGGCCGGCCGCCGGAAAGGATCCGGCGGCCAAGGTCGGTTCACGTCCGTGTCGGTCCGTCCGCTCAGTTGGCCTGACGACGCAGGAACGCCGGAATGTCCAATTCCTCCTGCTCGCCCGGCTTGGCATCCACCCGCGGGGCCGGAGCCTGCGGCTGCGGAGCGGCCGGATAGCCCGGAGCCTGCTGCGGAGCGCTCTGCTGCGGCTGGTAGGCCGGCTGCGGGGCCGCCGGGTACTGATGACCCGCCGGGTAGCCCTGGTGGGGAGCCTGCGGCTGCTGCGGATAGGCCGGCTGCTGCTGCGGATAGCTCTGGGGCGCGGGCTGATAGGCCTGCGGAGCCTGCTGCGGCTGGTACGCCTGCGGGGCCGGCTGATGCGCGGGCTGGGGCGCCGGCGGGTGCGCCGGCTCGGACTTGCGGCCGAGGCCGGTCACCAGACCGAACAGGAAGTTGCCCTTGCGGGCAGGCGCCGGTTCCGGCGCGGGGGCCGGGGCCGGACCGACGGACAGGCCGCCGGGGTGCTGCTGATGACCCTGCGGCGCGGCATGGTGGTGCTGCGGCGCGGCCATCGCAGGCTGCTGCGGCTGATGCTGCGGCTGCTGGTGACCCTGCATCTGCAGCGCCTGGGGGGCGTGCTGCTGCGGAGCCGGCTGCTGCGGGGCCGACAGCGGCGCGGCGCCGACGGTCACCGGCTGGCGCGGGGCATCGGCCGGCTTGGGCGCGAAGAAGTGGCCGCCCTGGTTCTCGCCATGCAGCGGTCCGGCCGACGGCTTCGGCGCTTCCGCATGCTGTTGGGCCGCATGCTGCTGGGCTGCCTGCGGGTGGGCCGGCTGCTGCTGGGCCGGGTCGTGCTGGATGGCGGCGGCACCGGCGGTGACCGGCTGCGGCGTGCGCAGGCCGGCGGCGGCGCTGGGGATCGCGGAGGCCTGGGCCGCGGCCGGAGCCGGCGCGCCGGTCAGGTTGCCGGGAGCGGCCGGCTTCTTGGCGCGGTCGCCGGGGACCAGCGACAGGTTGACCGGGTGCAGGGTGCGCGGGTTGCTCATCGCCGCGGCGTCGATGCCGGTGGCGACGACCGACACGCGCATCACGCCATCCAGCGAGCTGTCGAAGGTCGAGCCGAAGATGATGTTGGCGTCGGGATCGACCTCGTCACGGACGCGGTTGGCGGCCTCGTCGACCTCGAACAGGGTCATGTCGTAGCCGCCGGTGATGTTGATGAGGACGCCGCGGGCACCCTTCATCGACACGTCGTCCAGCAGCGGGTTGGAGATGGCGGCCTCGGCGGCCTCGATGGCGCGGCGCTCGCCGCCGGCCTCGCCGGTGCCCATCATCGCCTTGCCCATCTCGGTCATGACGGACCGGATGTCGGCGAAATCCAGGTTGATCAGGCCGGGCATCACCATCAGGTCGGTGACGCCGCGCACGCCCGAATGCAGAACGTCGTCGGCCATCTTGAAGGCGTCCGCGAAGGTCGTCTTCTCGTTGGCGATGCGGAACAGGTTCTGGTTCGGGATGATGATGAGGGTGTCGACATACTGCTGAAGCTCGGCGATGCCGCCTTCCGCCAGCCGCATGCGGTGACCGCCCTCGAAATGGAAGGGTTTGGTGACGACGCCGACGGTCAGGATGCCGCGCTCGCGGGCCGCGCGCGCGATGACCGGTGCCGCACCGGTGCCGGTGCCGCCGCCCATGCCGGCGGTGATGAACACCATGTTGGAGCCTTCGAGATACTGGACGATCTCGTCGATCTGCTCCTCGGCCGAGGCACGGCCGACATCCGGCTTGGAGCCGGCGCCCAGGCCGCGGGTGGTGCCGGTGCCCAGCTGGATGCGCTTCTCGCACAGCGAACCCTTCAGCGCCTGCGCGTCGGTGTTGCCGACGACGAAGTCCACGCCTTCCAGGTTCGACTTGATCATGTTGTTGACGGCGTTGCCGCCGGCGCCGCCGACGCCGAACACGGTGATGCGCGGCTTCAGCTCGGGCTCGATCTGGGGGATGGTCACGTTGATCATTCTATTCAGGCCTCCACAACCTGTTTTCGTTGGGTTTGATGTTTGATATGCCGCGACCGGCGCCCGGTTGTGTCCGGTGTCTGTCCGATCGGGAATCGGTGAATGGCGGCGGGGAGAGTCATCTACAGATTTTCCCGCAGCCACAGGCCGACGCGGCCGAGGAGCCCGGTTGACGCGACCGCCTCTTGGCCGGTCACCATCAGCTCCGTCGGGTTGCGGACGGCATGTAGGAGAAGGCCCGCCACCGTCGAGAAGGCCGGCCCGCCATGCGCCTCGTTGAGGCCGGCGATCCGGGTGGGACGGGCGATGCGAACCTGCTTGTCCAGGATGGGGGCCGCCATGTCGCGCGTGTTCGGCAACTGGCTGGCGCCGCCGGTCAGCACGACGCGCCGGCCGACCAGTTTGGAATGGCCGGACTGCTCGATGGCGCTGCGCACCTCTTCGAAGATCTCTTCCATCCGGGCCTGGATGATGCTGACCAGGAAGGAGCGCGGGTGGCTGGCGGTGCCGCTGCCGCTGCGCTCGTCCTCGCCGATCTGCGGCACCTCGATCATCTCGCGCTCGTCGGCCGGATTCACCCGGGCGCTGCCGTAGAGCACCTTCAGCCGTTCGGCGTGGGACAGCGGCGTGGCCAAGCCGTGGGCGATGTCGTTGGTCACGTGGCGTCCGCCCAAGGGCACGAAGCCGGTCCACACCAGATTGCCCTCGGCGAAGATCGAGATGGTGGTGCCGCCGCCGCCGATGTCGACGCAGGCGGCGCCCATCTCCATCTCGTCCTCCACCAGACAGGCGAGGCCGGAGGCGAAGGGGCTGACCACGACGGAATCGACGTGCAGATGGCAGCGCCCGACGCAGGCGCCCAGCGTGAGAATGGCGCCCTTGGCCGCGGTGACCACATGCAGCTGGGTGCCCAGCGTATGGCCGCTCATCCCTTTGGGATCGCGGATGCCGCGGATGCCGTCCAGGGTGAAGCTCAGCGGGATGGTGTGGATCAGCGCCTGATCGGGGCCGGCCTGCAGGGTGCGGGCATGGGCCATGGCGCGGCGGATGTCGCCCTCCGTCACCTCCTGGCCGGAAACGGGGACGGTGGCGGTGAAGGCGTGGGAGCGGGGATTGCCCATCGACAGGTTGATGACGACGTCGTGCACCGTCTCACCGGCCATCTGTTCGGCCGCGTGCACGGCGGCGCCGATCGAGGTCTCCGCCGCCTCCATGTCGATGATGGTCCCGGCGCGGATGCCCGTGGCGATCTGGTGGCCGACGCCGATCACGCGGAGGGAGCCGGGCTCCTCCATCCGCGCGATGACGCAGCACACCTTCGTCGAGCCGACGTCCAGCGCCGTGACGATCCCGCCACGGGCCGGCCGCTTCGGCTTCTTGGCACCGTTGAATCCCATCCCGAACATGCCCCCCAAGACTTACCCTCTACTCATGTCTGCCGGCGATAAGCGCTTCCCCACAAGAGCTTGCCGCCGGCCGGCCTTATGATTTCTTGCCGTTCTTCTTCTTCGCATCATCGTCCCAGCCCGGAAGCTGGGCGGTGGCGGAGGTCTGAATCGCTGCCTTGTCGGGCAGGCGCAGGTCGATGGCGACGATGTCGCGGTCGAGCACACGGCTGGCGGTCTGCATCTGCTCCAACTGGCGGAGCGCCCGGCGCATGTCGGTGGTGCCTTCCGGCAGCTTTACCGTCACGCCGTTGCTGAGCTGCAGGTTCCAGCGGCGGTCGCTGATCCAGCTGGCCGAGGACAGCAGCGGCGCGACCGTGGGCGCGGCTTCCAGCGCCGATAGCAGGGTATGGACCTGCTGCGGAGCGTTGGCGCCGATCACCTGGGGCAGGGTCTCGATCCGCTGGTTGCCGCGGCGGGCCAGCTCCGCCGCGTCGGCCAGCGGACGGCCGGCGCGGTCGATGACGGTGAATTGGCGGTCATGCTGCCAGATCGCCATCGGCTGGCGTTCGGACAGCTGGACATAGAGAAATCCGGGCAGACGCCGCTCGATGGAGGCCGACGACACCCAGGGCAGTTCCTCCAGCCGCTGCTTGGCGTCGGCCAGATCGATCGACAGGATCGGCTCGCCCCGGCGCACGCCCAGCGCGTCGAGCACGGCGTCGCGCTCCGTCTCGCTGCGGCCGACCACCAGGATCTCCGACAGGCGGAAGCCCAGGTCGCCGGTCAGCCGGATGACGCTGTCCTGCGCCGCCTCCACCGTGTCGGCCAGGGTGCCGCGATTCCAGGCGGAGCCGGCGGCGGCGGTCAGGCCCAGCACCGGCACCAGCAGCAGCGTCGCCTTGACGGCGGAGCGGGTCCAGCGCGGCCAGGCGCGGCGGCGCTTGCCTTTCTGCGCCGATGCGGCCATGGCGCGCGGCGGGGTCGGCATCTCGTCCCGGGCGCGCGCACCGGCGGCGGCGGCGCGAAAATCCGGGTCGGCCATCAGGCGAGCTGACATGCGGCGTTCTCCACGAGCCAGCCGACCAGCGCGCCGTAGGTGATCCCCACATGCGCGGCCTGTTCGGGCACCAGCGACAGGGGCGTCATGCCCGGCTGGTTGTTGATCTCCAGGAAGTACAGACCGTCCGTTCCCGGCCGGCTGTCATCCCAGCGGAAGTCGCTGCGCGACACGCCCCGGCAGCCCAGGGTGTGGTGCGCAAGCACCGCCAGCCGCTTCGCCTCCTCCGCCACCGCCTCGGGGACCGCGGCGGGGATGGTGTGGACGGCGTGGCCGGCGCTGTATTTTGCGGTGTAGTCGTAGACCTGAGCCTGAAAGACGATCTCGGTCACCGCCAAAGCGCGGTCACCCATGACGCCCACGGTCAGCTCGCGACCGGGGATGAACTCCTCGACCAGCGCGCGCTCACCGAAGATCCACGCGTCGCCGACCGGGCTGTTCTGCCCCTCGCGGACCAGGGTTACGCCAACGGTCGAGCCTTCGTCCACAGGCTTGACGATATAGGGCGCAGGCATGGGGTGGTCGCCGCCGGTGATCTCCCCGCGGGACAGAACCATGCCTTTGGGGGAGCGGATGCCGACGGTGTCCAGCACCCGCTTCGTCATCGCCTTGTCCATGGCGATGGCGGCGGCCTGGACGCCCGAGTGGGTGTAGGGCAGGCCCAGGAACTCCAGCACGCCCTGGATCGTCCCGTCCTCGCCGCCGCGGCCGTGCAGGGCGTTGAACACCACGTCGGGCCGCGGGTTGGTCAGGGCATGCATCAGCCCGGCCAGGTCACGCTGCACGTCGACGGCCGTGACGCGGTAGCCTTCCTCCTCCAGCGCCTTGGCGACGCCGGCCCCGCTGACCAGCGACACCTCGCGCTCGGCCGACCAGCCGCCCATCAGGACGGCGACATGCTTCTTGTGGGCGTGGAGCAGGGCTTCGGTCATTGGGCGGCTCCTTCGGCGGCGGGAACGCCGATGCGCTTGATTTCCCACTCCAGCGTGACGCCGCTGGTCTCGAACACGCGGCGGCGGACCTCCTCGCCCAGCGCTTCCAGCTGGGCGGCGGTGGCCGTACCGTTGTTGATCAGGAAGTTGCAGTGCTTTTCCGACACCTGCGCGTCGCCGATGGACAGGCCGCGGCAGCCGGCCTTGTCGATCAGTTCCCAGGCCTTATGGCCCCCAGATATTTGAGGGGCAGGATTCTTGAAGGTCGACCCGCCGGTGCGGGAGCGGACCGGCTGGCTGTCGGCGCGCTTGTCGGAGATCTCGGCCATGCGCCGCGCGATCTCCAGCGGGTTGCCGGGCTCGCCGCGCAGGACCGCGCCGGTGAAGATGCAATCCTCCGGCGCCGCGCTGTGGCGGTAGGTGAAGCCCATGCCGGCATGGCTGAACTCCAGCCGCCGGCCGTCGCGCGCCACGGCGCTGGCGGAGACCAGCACGTCGGCAAGCTCGCGGCCATAGGCGCCGCCGTTCATGCGCAACGCGCCGCCGACGGTGCCGGGGATGCCGGAGAGGAACTCCAGCCCGGCGATCCCGGCGTCACGGGCGACCATGGCGACATTCAGGTCGAGCGCCGCCGCACCGGCGGTCAGGGTCATCCCGTCGGCCACAATGTCGGTGAAGCCGCGGCCGAGCCGGATGGTGACCCCCGGCACGCCGCCGTCCCGCACCAGCAGGTTGGAGGCGACGCCGATCACCGTCACCGGCACCTCGGCCGGCAGGGCGGCCAGGAAGTCGGCGAGGTCGTCGGCGTCGGCCGGGCGGAACATCACCTCGGCCGGGCCGCCGACGCGGAACCACGTCACCGGCGCCAGCGGGGCGTCGGCGGACAGCCGGCCGCGCACCGCGGGCATCCGTGTCATCAGATGGCCGTTGGGCAGGTGGCCTTCAGCCGGGCTCATGCGGGGTACTGCCGTCATCGTGTCGCGCCGTAGAGTGAGGACAGCTCACCCGGCAGGGCGTTCGCCCACTGGGTGATGTTGCCGGCGCCCAGGCAGACGACGAAGTCGCCGGGCCGCGCCATCTCGCGCACGACCTGCGCCAGTTCCTGCTGGTTCTGCAGGGCCACAACATGGCGGTGGCCATGCATGCGCAGGCCCTCCACCAGGCTGTCGCGGCTGACGCCCTCGATCGGCGCCTCACCGGCGGCATAGACGTCGGCGACGATCACGGCGTCGGCGTCGTTGAAGCAGGTGCAGAACTCCTCGAACAGGGCGGCGAGGCGGGAGTAGCGATGCGGCTGGACCACGGCGATCGTGCGGCCGGTGCCAGCGGTGCGCGCGGCCTTCAGCACCGCGGCGATCTCCACCGGGTGGTGGCCGTAATCGTCGATGACGGTGATGCCGTTGGCCTCACCGGTCTTGGTGAAGCGGCGCTTCACGCCCTGGAACTTGGCCATGCTGTCGCGCATCACCACGTCGGGCAGGCCCATCTCGTTGCCGACCGCGAAGCAGGCCAGCGAGTTCTGGACATTGTGCGGCCCGTACATCGGCAGGCGCACGCCGGCGATGGCGCGGCTCTCTCCGGTGTGGCGGTCATAGATCAGCACGTCGTACTTGGCGCCGTCCGGACCCAGTTCCACGTTGACCGCGCGGATGTCGGCCTGCGGCGAGAAGCCGTAGGTGACGATGCGGCGATCCGACACGCGGGGGATCATCGCCTGCACCTCGGGGTGGTCGATGCAGAGCGCGGCGAAGCCGTAGAAGGGGATGTTCTGGACGAAGCTGTCGAAGGCGGCCCGCGCGTTGTCGAAGGTGCCGTAGAAGTCCAGATGCTCCGGATCCATGTTGGTGACGACCGCAATGCAAGCCGGCAGCTTCACGAAGGTGCCGTCGCTCTCGTCCGCCTCCACCACCATCCAGTCGCCTGTGCCGAGCCGGGTGTTGGAGCCGTAGGCGTTGATGATGCCGCCGTTGATGACGGTCGGGTCGAGGTTGGCATGCTCCAGCATATGGCCGACCATCGAGGTGGTCGTGGTCTTGCCATGGGTGCCGCCGATGGCGATGGCCCATTTCAGGCGCATCAGCTCGCCCAGCATCTCGGCGCGGCGGACCACCGGCACCAGGGCGGCGCGGGCGGCCACCACTTCCGGATTGTCGCGCTTGACGGCGGAGGAGACGACGACCACGGCGGCGCCGGCGATGTTCTCGCCGCGATGGCCGACGAACACCTTGATGCCCAGCTCGCGCAGGCGCTTGACGTTGGCGTTCTCGGCAAGATCGGAGCCCTGGACGGTATAGCCCAGGTTCCGCAGCACCTCGGCGATGCCGCTCATGCCGATGCCGCCGATGCCGACGAAGTGGATGGTGCCGATCGAGAGGGGGAGGGCGCGCATGTCAGGCTTACTTTCCGCGGCGAAGCATCAGGCGAAGGGTGGCGTCGACCGCCTCATCGGACAGGTCGTCGGGGAGGGGCTGCGATCCGTGGATCATCGACAGGCGATCCCGCAGGAAGCCGCCTTCGGCGAGGAAGCGCGGCACCAGCGGGCAGCCGGGACGGTTGTACCAGCCGCCCTCGGTCCGCGTCATGTCCGCCGGCCAGTCCTGCAGCGGACGGGGCGTCGGTCGGGTCAGAGTCCTGGCTTTGATCATTCCGCGGCCCCCTTGGCGCTGGCGCCGGCGGCGGACCGCCGGGCGTTGTGGGATTGGTCGTGGTCAGTCAGGTTTGTGTCGGGCAGGCTTGGATCGGCGTTGTAGGAATTGGTGCGGGCGGCCGGGCCGCCGTCCAGCATCGCCAGCACGGCGTCGGCTAGCGCGGTGGCGGCGTCGGCGGTGCCCCAGTCGTGGGCGGCCCGCGCCGCTGCTGCGAGCGCCTGCGGGTCGGCCAGCAGGGAGGACAGCCGCTCGGCAAGGGCCCGGGCGGTGAAGGAGGGCTGCGGCACCAGCCAGGCGGCGCCGGCCTCCGCCAGATGGCGGGCGTTGGCGGTCTGGTGGTCGTCGGTGGCGTGCGGATAGGGCACCAAGATCGCCGGACGGCCGACGCAGGTCAGCTCGGCGATGGTGGACGCACCGGCACGGGTGACGGCGAGGTGGCAGGCGGCCAGCCGCTCCGGCACGTCGCGGAAGAAGGTCTGCAGCTCCAGCCGGGCGAGGCCCAGCGGTTCCAGCGCGTCGCGGGCGGCTTCCAAATCTTCCGGGCGGCACTGCTGCGCCAGATGGATGCGGGCGCGCATCTCCTCGGGCAGCAGGGCGAGCGCCGCCGGGATCACCTCGGAAAAGACGCGGGCACCCTGGCTGCCGCCCATCACCAGCAGGCGGATCGGGCCGGCGGTGCCGGGCGCTTCGTAGGGGGAGAGGCGGCGGGCGGCGACCGCCGGACGGACCGGGTTGCCGGTGCGGACCATCTTGGCGCGCTGCGCCTCGCCCAGCTTTTCGATGTCGGAAAAGGCGACGGCGATGCGGCTGGCCCCGGCGACCAGCATCCGGTTGGCGCGGCCCAGAACGGCGTTCTGTTCGTGCAGAAGGGCCGGCAGCTTAGACTGGATGGCGGCATAGACGGTGGGGACGGACGGGTAGCCGCCGAAGCCGACGACCGCGGCGGGATCGAGCCGGCGCATCAGCGCCCGCGCCTCCAGCAGGCCGAGGCCCATCTGCAGGGCGGCCTTCAGCTTGCCGACGATGCCGGCGCCGGGCGAGGCGGCGCGGATGCGGTGGACCGGCACCTCCGGCAGGTTCTCGCCGAAGGCGTGGCCGCGCTTATCGGTGACCAGCGTCACGGCGCGACCGCGCGACAGCAGCTCGCGCGCCAGGGCTTCGGCCGGGAACATGTGTCCGCCGGTGCCGCCGGCGGCCAGCACGATCACTTTGTTGGCGTTCGCGTCGAGGGGCGTCGCGCTCAAGTCCGTCGGCCTCCTCATTCCAGGGGGCCGAAGCGTTTGCGTGTCAAAGCCAGTACCATGCCCATGCCGAACCCGAGAGCGAGCAGCGAGGAGCCGCCATATGAGATGAACGGGAGGGTCATGCCCTTGGTCGGCATAAGATGCAAGGACGAACCCATGTTGATGGCCGCCTGAAGCCCGAACTGGATCAGAAGACCAGCGGCGGCGAGCAGGACGAAGTAGTTGTTGTCGTTGAAGATGCGGGCGAACCCGCGCAGCACGACAAAGGCGAACAGCACCACCAGGCCCAAGCAGAAGATCAGCCCCAGCTCTTCCCCGGCGACGGCGAAGATGAAGTCGGCGTGGCTGTCGGGCAGGTAGAACTTGACCGTGCCCTGGCCGGGACCGGTTCCCATCAGCCCGCCGTTGGCGAAGGCCTCCAGCGACCGGTTGACTTGGTAATTGTCGCCGGCATGCGGGTCGAGGAAGCGGTCGATGCGGCTGGTGACGTGCGGCAGCGTGTAATAGGCGCCGACCAGCCCGACGATGCCCAGCCCGCCGAGACCCATCACCAGCACGAGGTTCAACCCGGCCAGGAAGAACTGGGTGAACCAGACGGCGGAGACCACGAAGGTCATGCCCAGGTCGGGCTGCAGGATCAGGCCGACCATGGTGACGCCGTACAGCACCATCGACACCAGCGCGCCGGGGAAGCCCGGATTGGTGCGCGACAGCGAGAACAGCCAGGCCGCGACCACGGCGAAGGCCGGCTTCACGAACTCCGACGGCTGGATCGACAGGCCGGGGACATGGATCCAGCGGCGGGCGCCCTTGATCTCCACACCCACCACCAGGGTGGCGTAGACCAGCAGCACCGAGATCAGGAACACGCCCAGCGCCACCCTCCGCACGCCGCGCGGGCTCAGCAGCGAGACGCCGATCATGATGATGATCGCCGGGATCAGCATCATCACGTGGCGTTCGACGAAATAGAAGGTGTCCTGGATGCCGATGCGCTCCGCCACCGGCGGGCTGGCCGCGGTGATCAGGACGGTGCCTAGGAACATCAGCAGGGCGACGGCGCCCAACTGCCAGCGGTCGACGGTCCACCACCAGCGGCCGAAGATCGATTGGTCGGTGCGGTCGAAGGTGATCATGCAACGCCTCCGCTGGTGCCGTCCCCGGTGTTCTCATGCGCCTCGATGATGCCCGCGACATAGGCCGCGAAGGCGTCGCCGCGCTTCTCGAAGTTGGCGAACTGGTCCCAGGACGCGCAGGCCGGCGACAGCAGCACGCAAGATCCCTCCAGCCGCTCCGCCAGCGCCATCCCGGCCGCCTTCGCGGTCGCGACATCCAACGTCCCGCAGCGTGTATAGGCAACGCCCTGCGCGTCGAGCCATGCGGCGAATTGTTCCTGCGCCTCGCCGATCAGGAAGGCGTGGCGCACGCGGCCCATATAGCCCTCCAGCCCGTTCAGCCCGGTGTCCTTGGCCTGTCCGCCGAGGATCCAGTAGATCGGGTCGAAGGTTGCCAGCGCCTTTTCCGTGGCGTCGGCGTTGGTCGCCTTGCTGTCGTTGACGAAGCGCACGCCCTCCAGCGAACCGACCAGCTGCTGCCGGTGGGCGAGGCCGGGGAAGGTCGCCATCGCCGCGACGATGGCCGGCACCGGCAGGCCGGCGGCCTTGCAGGTGGCGAAGGCGGCGGCGGCGTTCTGCCAGTTGTGGGCGCCCAGCAGGGTCGGCAGCGCCGACAGCTCCGCCACGCGCACCGCCTCGCCGTCGGTGTCGTCGACCAGCCAGCCGTCGGCGGCATAGACTCCGCCCGCGACCGGTCCCCGGGCCGAGATCGGCCAGATGCGCTGGTCGCCGGCGGCGACGAGGTCGGCGTGGATCGTCCGGCAATGCTCGTCGTCCACCCCGATCACCGCAGTGCGCGGCCAGGTCTGGCGGTGGAAGATCAGCTTCTTGGCGGCAACATAGCCCTCCATCCCGCCATGGCGGGCGAGATGGTCGGGCGTGATGTTCAGAAGGACCGCGATGTCGAAGGTGATGGAGTGGGTCAGCTCCAGCTGGTAGCTCGACATCTCCAGCACGCAGGTGTTGCCCGCTCCGATCGGGTCGAAGGTCAGCACCGGCGTGCCGAGGTTGCCGCCCACCGCGGCCTTGCGCCCGGCGGCGGCCAGGATGTGGCCGACCAGCGTGGTGGTGGTCGATTTGCCGTTGGTGCCGGTGATGCCGATGAAGGCGCAGTCGCGCTCGGCCCGGCCCAGCAGCTCGATGTCGCAGATCAGCTCGATCCCCAGCGCGCGGGCGCGCTCTGCCACCGGGTGCGGCTTGGGGAAGGTGTGGGGGATGCCGGGCGACCAGACGATGGTGGTCAGGTCCGACAGGTCGGCGGTGGCGAGATCGACGACGGCGAAGCCCTCCGCCTCTGCCGCGGCGCGGGAGGCGGGGTTGTCGTCCCACACCCGCACCTCGGCCCCGCTGTCGCGCAGCGCGCGGGCAGTGGCGAGGCCGGACTTGCCCAGCCCCATCACCGCGACGGGAAGCTCCTGCATATAGAACAGGTCGATCATCGCCGGTCCCCCCTCAGCGCAGCTTCAGCGTGGACAGGCCGACCAGCGCCAGGATCGAGGCGATGATCCAGAAGCGGATCACCACCGTCGGTTCGGCCCAGCCTTTTTTCTCGAAATGATGGTGCAGCGGCGCCATGCGGAACACCCGCTTGCCGGTCAGCTTGAAGGAGGCGACCTGCACGATCACCGACACCGTCTCCAGCACGAACAGGCCGCCGATGATGGCGAGAACGATCTCGTGCTTGGTCACCACGCTGACCGCGCCCAGCGCGCCGCCCAGCGACAGCGACCCGGTGTCGCCCATGAAGACCATCGCCGGCGGGGCGTTGTACCAGAGGAAGCCGATGCCGGCGCCGATCAGCGCGCCGCAGAAGATCGTCAGCTCGCCGGACCCCGGCACATGGTGGATCTGCAGGTAGTTGGCGAAGATCGCGTTGCCCGACAGGTAGGAGATCAGCGCGAAGCAGCCGGCCGCGATCATCGTCGGCACGATGGCCAGCCCGTCCAGCCCGTCGGTCAGGTTCACAGAGTTCGACGCGCCGACCATGATGAAGGCGCCGAAGGGCACGAAGAACCAGGACAGCTGGATCAGGAAATCCTTGACGAAGGGCACCGCGACGCCGCCCGACAGCGGCGGGGCCGACACCCACATGATGAGCGCAGAGGCGACCAGCCCGATGGTGATCTCCCATCCCAGGCGGAAGCGGCCGGACAGCCCCTTGGTGTTGCGCTTGGTCAGCTTCAGGTAGTCGTCGCCGAAACCGATCAGGCCGTAGCCGATGGTCACCAGCAGGACGATCCAGATATAGGCGTTGGTCAGGTCGGCCCACAGCAGGGTGCTGACCGTCATCGCGATCAGGATCATCAGGCCGCCCATGGTGGGCGTGCCCTTCTTCTTGAAATGGGTCTCCGGGCCGTCGGCGCGGATGGGCTGGCCTTCGCCCTGCTTGCGCTTCAGCCAGGCGATCAGGCGCGGAAAGAACACGAAGCTGATGACCAGCGACGTCAGCACGGCGCCGCCGGTCCGGAAGGTGAGATACCGGAACAGGTTGAACGGCGTGAAGACGTCGGCCAGACCGAAGAGGAGGTTGTAGAGCATTTGGGTCCGTCAGCCTCGCGGCGCCTGCGCGGACTGCGCCGCCGCCAGTGGCTGGTTGGTGGTTCGGGAGGCGGCTTTGTCCTCGCTTTCGCGCCCGCTGTCGAGTGCCGCGAGCGCATCGACGACCAGACCTGTGCGGCTGCCCAGCGATCCCTTGACCATGATGACGTCGCCGCCCTTTACGGTCCCGGTCACGATGGGGGCCAGCTCCACGCTGGTCTCGGTCCAGGCGCCGCGCATCGCCGCCGGCAGGCGGTCGAACAGCGCCTTCATGTGCGGCCCGCAGGCATAGACGGTGTCGACCTGCGCGGCGCGCAGCGGCTCGGCCAGCGCGATGTGCAGCGCGTCGGCGCGGTCGCCCAGCTCGCGCATGTCGCCCAGCACGGCGATGCGCCGGCCGCCGGCGCCGGGGTCGATCTTGCCCAGCACCTCCAGCGTCGCCGTCATGGCCGCCGGGCTGGCATTGTAGCTCTCGTCGATCAGGGTGAAGGCGCCCTGCGGCAGCTGGATGCGCTTGCGGGTGCCGCGCCCCTTGACCGGCTGCAGGCTGGACAGGGAACGGGCGGATGCTGCGACATCGGCGCCCAGCGCCTTCACCGCCAGCAGCACCGCGAGGCTGTTCATCACCCAATGCTTGCCCGGCAGCGACAGGCAATATTGCAGCCGCTCGCCGCGGATGACCGCGGTCACCGCGCTGCAGGTCGCGTGCAGCGAACAGTCGACCAGCCGGGCGTCGGCCTCCACATGGGCGCCGAAGCTCCAGATGTCGGTCAGGCCGTGGCGGCGCGCGGCGGCGGCCAGCCGGGCATATTGCCCGTTGTCGCGGTTCAGCACGGCGACGCCGTCCGCATCCAGCCCCTCGAAGATCTCGGCCTTGGCGTCGGCGATGGCCTCGACGCCGGAGAAGAACTCCAGATGCGCCGCCTCGACCGTGGTGATGATGGCGACATGCGGCCTGACCTGCCGGGACAGGGGGCCGAGTTCGCCGGCGTGGTTCATCCCCAGCTCGAACACGCCATAGTCGCAGTCGGCGGGCAGGCGGGCGAGCGACAGCGGCACGCCCCAATGGTTGTTCAGGCTTCCTTCGGTGGCGTAGGTCGCGCCTTGTGCCGACAGGACGTGGCGCAGGGTCTCCTTGGTGCCGGTCTTGCCGACCGAGCCGGTGACGCCGACGAAGCGCGCGCCGCAGCGGGCCCGCGCGACCTTGCCCAGCGCCGCCATCGCCTCCAGTGTATCGGCCGGGGCAATCAGCAGCGGGGCGTCGGCGGGCAGCCCATCGGGCAGATGGTCGACCAGCGCCGCGGCGGCCCCGGCGGCCAGGGCGGCGCCGACGAAGGCGTGCCCGTCGAAATTCGGTCCGCGGATGGCGACGAACAGGTCGCCCGGCGCCACCTTGCGGCTGTCGATGGTGACGCCGGTGGCGGTCCAGGCGGACGGGCCGGCCAGACGCCCGCCGGTGGCGGCCGCCGCGTCCCCGGCAGTCCAGAGGACCGTCTTTTCCGCACTCATGCTCCAACCTCCGCTACGGCTTTCCGGGCCTCGTCCGCATCGTCGAACGGACGCACCTCGGTGCCGATCGTTTGTCCCTGTTCATGGCCCTTGCCGGCGATGACCAGCACGTCGCCGGGCTGAAGCTGCCGCACCGCGGTGCGGATCGCTTCGGCCCGGTCGCCGATCTCCTCCAGCTTGCCGGCCAGTTCCCCGGTGGCGCCGGCCAGCACCTGGCTCCGCACGAAGGCGGGATCCTCGGTGCGCGGGTTGTCGTCGGTGACGATGGCGCGGTCGGCCAGTCTGGCCGCCAGCGCCCCCATCACCGGCCGCTTGCTGCGGTCGCGGTCGCCGCCGCAGCCGAACACCGTCACCAGATGGCGCGCGGCATGCGGCTTCAGCGCCCGCAGCACCGTTTCCAGCGCGTCGGGCGTGTGGGCGTAATCGACGTAGACCGTCGCCCCGTTGGGGTGGGTCGCGACATGCTGCAGCCGGCCCGGCACGCCTTCCAGTGAGGACAGCGTGTCCAGCGCCCGCCCGGCGTCGCCGCCGGATCCGATGACCAGACCCAGCGCGCAGAGCACGTTCCAGGCCTGGAAGCGACCCGCCAGCGGCAGGTCCACCGTCACGTCGCGGCCGAGCACGGACAGGGCGAGGCGCTGGCCATGGGCCAGCGGCTCCACCCCGGTCACCCGAAGCTCGGTGCCGGCCAGACCATAGGACAGGACGCGGTGTCCACGGTGGTTACAAATGGTGGCAAAATGTTGAAATTCCGGAGAGTCGGCATTCAGCACCGCGACGGCGCCCGGCGGCAGGACCCGGTCGAACAGCATCGCCTTGGCGTCGCGATACGCCTCCATCGTGCCGTGATAGTCCAGATGGTCCAGCGTCAGGTTGGTGAAGCCGGCGGCCTTGATCGCCACGCCGTCCAGCCGGAACTGCTCCAGTCCGTGGCTCGACGCCTCCATCGCCAGATGGTCGATGCCGGCATCCCTGGCGGCGGCGAGGTCGCGGTGCAGCGACACCGGGTCGGGCGTCGTCATTCCGCCATAGCCGTGCAGGCCGGGGCCGAGCAGGCCCAGCGTGCCCAGGCTGCCGGCGGGCAGGCCGAGCCGCGTCCAGATCTGGGCGGCGAACTGGACGGTGGAGGTCTTGCCGTTGGTGCCGGTCACCGCCACCACCGTCTCCGGCTGGCGCCCGCCGTGGAAGGCGGCGGCCATGCGCGCGAAGGCGAGGCGGGGCTGCGGATCGGTCAACAGGACGGCGGTGGAACCGGCGGGCAACTCGGTGCCCTCGGGCGCCAGCACCGCGACGGCGCCCTTGGCGAGCGCGTCGGCGATGAAGGCGCGGCCGTCGGCCTTCACGCCGGGCAGGGCGGCAAAGACAAAGCCGGGCCTGACCGCGCGGCTGTCGGCGGTCAGCCCGGCGACGTCGGGATCGGCGGCGCCGACGGTGATGTCAGCGCGGTTTGGTCTGAGTTGGGAAAGACGCAACGGTGCTTCCCTTCGACGGGGGTGGGGCGGTGACGGGGGGCAGGGACTGCTGCCAGTTGGTGGAACCGGCGGCGTTCAGGTAGGTGGAATTCAGGATTTCTGGCGCGTTCTCGTCCACCATCGGCACGTTCAGCAGCGGACCGATCTGCTTGACGATGCGGCCCACCGCCGGGGCGGCGACCCAGCCGCCGGTGGCGTAGCCGTAGGTCTTGGCCGTGGCCTTGGGCTCGTCCACCAGCACATAGACGATGTAGCGCGGATCGTTCATCGGGAAGGCGCCCAGGAACGACGACATGCGCGAGTTCTTCTGGTAATGCCGTCCCTTCTGCTTGTCGGCGGTGCCGGTTTTTCCACCGACGACATAGCCCTTGACTTCCGCCGACTTGCCGGTGCCTTCGGTGACCACGAAGCGGAACATGCGCCGCATCATGTCGGAGGTCGAGCGGGACACCACCTGCTCGGTCGGGATCTCGTCGGCCGTCTTGCGTTTCAGCAACGTCGGCTTGTGGAAGAGGCCGCCGTTGATGACGGAGGCCGCCGCAGCCACCGTGTGCATCGGGCTGACCGAGAGGCCGTGGCCGAAGGAGATGGTGTAGCTGTTGACCTCGCGCCACGGATTGGGCACCAGCGGCCAGCCGCTTTCCGGCAGTTCCAGACCGGTGGGCTTGGTGAAGCCCATCTTGGTCATGAAGGCCTTCTGCGCCGCCACGCCCACCTGCTGCACCATGCGCACGGAGCCGAGGTTGGAGGAGTGCTGGAACACTTCCGCCACCGTCAGGGCGCGGTGCAGGTTGTGGTAGTCGTTGATGGTGAAACGGCCGATCTTGATCGGGTGCGCCGCGTCGAACATGTCCGACACCCGGATCTTGCCGCTGTCGAATGCCAACGCAGAGTTGAAGATCTTGAAGGTCGAGCCCATTTCGTACACGCCGAGGGTCGCCCGGTTGAACAGCGTGTCGGGGTTCAGGCCGGTCGGGTCCTGCGGGTCGAAATCCGGCAGCGAGACCATCGCCAGCACTTCGCCGTTGCGCACGTCGAAGACGATGCCGGCGGCGCCGATGGCGCTGAACTCCTGCACCGTGGCGGCCAGTTCCTTCTTCAGGACATGCTGCAACCGCAGGTCGATGGACAGCTGCAGCGGTGTTCCCGGATCCTCGGTCAGCCGCTTGTTGAAGCCCTGCTCCATGCCGGCAAGGCCGTTGTTGTCGATGCCGGTGAAGCCGACGACGTGGGAGGTCAGCGGGCCGGCGGGGTAGAAGCGGCGCTCCTCCCGTTCGAAGGCGATGCCCGGAATGCCGAGCCGATGGACGGCGGCCTGCTGCTTCGGCGTCAGGTTGCGCTTCAGCCAGACGAAGCGGCGGTCGCCGACCAGCTTGCTTAGGACATCCTTGTAGTCGAGTTCCGGCAGGACGCTGACCAGCTTCTGCGCGGCCTCTTCCGGGCGCGACACCAGCTTGGGGTCGGCGTAGAGCGACTGGGTGACCAGCGAGGTCGCCAGTAGGTTGCCGTTGCGGTCGACGATGTCGCCGCGGTTGGTGGTGGTGTTGTCCACCTCCAGCGCCACATGCTGGCGCGGCTCGCCGCCGCCGGCGAATAGGGTGGCCATCGCCAGCTTGACGCTGATCGCGGTGAAGACGGTCGTGACCACGGCAGCCGTCACCATCAGGCGGTAGCGGCTCTGTTCCAGCGCAACCGCCAGAGAGGTCCGCGGCTTGGCGGACTGCTGCTGGGGCGACGGCGGAAAGGGCGAGGGCGCCGGCGGCGGCACATAGGTGCTGCCGGTGCTGGCGCCGGGCTGGCCGTAGCCGGCCGGGCCGCCGTGGTCGTGACCGTTCATCGATTGGCCCCCAGGCGCGCAACGAGCAGCCCGAGGCTGTCGGTCGGCTTGGGCTGGTAGGGCTGCTGGGCCGCGGGAGCCGCCTTTGGAGCCGGTGCCGGCGGGGTCGGTCGGGCCGCCAGTTCGGTCGGGCGCGCGGTCGGCGCGTTGGGCGCCAGCTTGCCGGCGGCGCGGTCGGGTGCCTTCTCCGCCGGCGCGCGGGCGGAGCCGGGAACCAGGGCGGAGGGCTTGATCCGGGTGCCGCGCGACGGGTCGGCCAGACCGCCGGTGGAGGGCAGGGAGGCGGGCACGACGACCGGCGCGCGTTCCAGCGCCTTGTCCATCGGCAGCGGCTTCGCCAGCGCCGCGCCGGCCGGCAGGCTGACCGGAACGATTCCGGCGCCGCCGCTGTTGTTGGGAGCGGCGGGGATGCGGGCGGCGGCGACCTGCGGGGCGCCGGTGCCGGGCGCGCGCACCATCGGCGGCAGCGGGGCAGGGTTGGTCTGGGAAGGCGGCTGGACGGCGTCGCCCGGACGCATCGGGATCATGTCCATCGCCATGTACTGGCGCGGCTCGGTCGGCTGCAGCGCCAGATAGGCCTGCGCCATCTGTTCCAGCTTGGTGGGGTCGTTCAGGTAGCTCCACTCGGCCTTCAGGACCTGGATGGACTCCTGCTCCTGGATGATCTTGCGGTTCAGCCCGGCGAGCTTCTCCTCAAGATCCTGGACGTCGTAGCTGGTCTGGAACAGCACGCCACCGGCGGCCGCGATCAGGCCGCCCCAGAACAGCCAGGTCTTGCCTTTCATGCTGCCTCCTTGCCGGGCGCCGGGAACGCGGGCGCCTCGGTACGTTCAGCCGCGCGCAGCCGGGCGGACCGGGCGCGGGGGTTGTTGCGGGCTTCGGCCTCGCTCGGGTCCACGGGTTTCCGGGAGAGCAGGCGGAAGGATGGATGATGCGCCGCGACGGCGGTCACGGGCGTATGGCGGGACGGGGAGGGCGGCGGCGAAGACCGTTCCCGCAGGAACGCCTTGACCTCGCGGTCCTCCAGCGAATGGAAGGAGACGACGGCCAGACGCCCGCCGGGCGCCAGCAGCGACTCGGCGGCGGACAGGCCGCGCCGCAACTCGCCCAATTCGTCGTTCACATGGATGCGCAGGGCCTGGAAGGTCCGGGTGGCCGGGTCGATCCCGTCGCCCTTCCCCTTCGGCACCACCGAACGGATGATGTCGGCCAGCCGCGCCGTGCGCTCGATCGGCGCCTCGCGGCGGGCGGCGACGATGGCGCGGGCGACGCGGCGCGCCATCCGTTCCTCGCCCAACTGATAGATGATGTCGGCCAGCTCCGCCTCGTCGGCGGTGTTGACCACGTCGGCGGCGGTCGGCCCATCCCGTCCCATCCGCATGTCGAGCGGGCCGTCGAAACGGAAGGAGAAGCCGCGCTCCGGCTCGTCGATCTGCGGGGAGGAGACGCCGACGTCGAGCGCCACGCCGTCGACCTTGCCGACGCCATGGTCGGCCAGCAGCGTAGCCATGTCGCCGAAACGGCCCTCGATCACCTCGAGTCGTCCCGGGAATTCCTGGGCCAGCGCACGGCCGCGCTCGATCGCCGCGGGGTCGCGGTCGATGCCGATGACGCGGCAGGAGGCCGACCGCAGCAGGGCGCGGCTGTAGCCGCCGGCGCCGAAGGTGCCGTCGACATAGAGACCGCCGTCGCGGGGGGACAGCGCGGCGATCACCTCCTCCAGCAGGACGGGAATATGGATGCGGGTGTCGGTCATCAGGCGCCCTCCCCGCTCCGGCCGGCGGCGCCGCGGGAGGCCTTGGCGACGATCTGGCTGAGGGAGATGTCCTTGCGCACGACCTGCTCGCGGAGTGCAGCCTCGTGGGCCTTCAGCGCGTCGGGTTCCCAAATCTGGAAGGTCTTGCGGCGGCCGATGAAGGCGGCCTCCTCGGTGATGCCGGCGAACTCGGCCAGCTCCTTGGGCAGGACGATGCGGCCTTCGGCGTCGGAGGAGACGGGGATCAGCTTTCCGAAGATGAAGGTCTCGATCATGTCGCGCTCGTCGGCATCGAGGTCAGGGGATTCGAGGCTCTCGGAGAGGACGTCGAGATAGTCCTGGTCGGCGCCTTCCAGCGCCTGGTGGTTCAGCGAAGGCCAGAGGTAGACGGTGCTGGGAGCCGACGTCTTGGCAAGCGACTGCCTGAACTGTGCCGGGATGGACACACGCCCTTTCCTGTCAACTTTGTTGACGTATGTGGACAGGAAAACGGCCATAGGCCCGGTGGTCCCCCCTGCTATCCCCCATGCGCGGTCGGGTGCCCCGCGCTAGCCCCGCTTGGCCCATTCAGCCCCCGCCCCCGGTGTTAACCAAAATGGGTAGGAGCCCCCCTTAAATGGGCATTCTTGGGATAGCATGGGACGGCATGGGCGTCAACGGCCCCCCGAGTATTCAGACGGGGGTGTCAAGACTTTTGGGTCAGGCTGTGGCATCCGCGCAAGTTGGTGTACGAAATCTCAGAATCTTCGCAGTATTCCGCTGGACTCCCGCGATGTGGATAAAGTTATCCACACAAGTTCTTCGAACGTTCCAAAATTTTAATAAAATATCGAGTTCACATGGTTTGCTACACGGTCGAATCGACCCCCTCGGACGGCATAGGACCTTGGGTGGGAAAACCCGGTCAGGCATGGGACGGCATGGGAAATCGCCCCACAGTTATCCACCGGCTGTGGATTAGTCTGGGGAAAATGTGGATGGGACCGTGCACATCCTGGGGATGGCCACGGGAAAGCCCGGAGAACCGTGGGGAGAGGCGGCGTCCGCCCTGTGGATGACGTGGGCAGCCGCCCACGCAATCGCCCATGCCGTCCCAGGCCGAACCATCCGATCGGGCGGGGCGGGGGCAAAAGGGTGCCACCATGGGGCGGCATGGGATCATGCGCCCAGCCGGAGGCTCCGGATTGGGACGAACCGGGCAAAGGGTATGGGAAAAGCGCCAGATGGCCTGTAAGCCGGGTTCTGTGTCCCGCCCCGAGGGGCAGGCGATGGCCATTCGTCTGGGACGCCGGTTGCCCGGACGCCTCGCGCGACCAACCCGAGCGGCGGCGCGGAAACGCGCTTGACCCACGCCCGTCCCGTTGCGGGGACGGTGGTCGGGCCGCTCCTATTCGGTCTTGCTCCCGGTGGGGTTTACCGTGCCGTCCCCGTTGCCGGGTCCGCGGTGCGCTCTTACCGCACCCTTTCACCCTTACCTGCGTCGAAACGCCGGCGGTTTGCTTTCTGTGGCACTGTCCCTAGGGTCGCCCCCGCCGGCCGTTAGCCGGCACCGTGTTTCCGTGGAGCCCGGACTTTCCTCCCCCGGTCGAAACCGAAGGCGGCCATCCGGCCATCTGGCGCGGTCGTTCATATAGGGAAGCGGCCGTGGGGGCAAATCCCAAATATGGAAGCGCCTCGATCGGACTGACGGCTCATGTGAGACATCACCGCCCCGTCAGCCGCAGCAGCGCGCGCAGACGCCGCACCGTTTCGGGATCGGGGGTGCCGGTCAGGCAATCGGGATGGAAATGGCGCTGGAAGGCCAGCAGGGCCCGCGGTTCGGCCGGGTCGTACCCATAGCGTCCCAGCAGTGCGGCGACCTCCGCATCGGTGAAGGGGCCGTCGTCGGCCTGGGACGGCGTGGGCCAAAGCCCGATACCCTGTGCGGCGAGGCCCGGCCAGTCGAACAGCTCGCCCGGATCCTCCTTGCGGGTCGGCGCCACGTCGCTGTGGCCCAGCACGTCGGCGGGCGCGATCCCGTGGCGTTTCACGATGCCTCGGCACAGTTCTGTCACCGCGGCCATCTGCACGGGCGGGAAGGGGCGATAGCCGAACTCGTGGCCCGGATTGACGATCTCGACGCCGATGGAGCGGCTGTTGACGTCCTCCGCCCCGCGCCAGCTCGACCGGCCGGCATGCCAGGCGCGCCGGTCCTCCGGAACATGGGCGTAGATGGTGCCGTCCTCGTCCACCGTGTAATGGGCGCTGACCTGGGCCGCCGGGTCGCACAACCGGTCCAGCGCATGGGCGGCGGTGGGCATGCCGGTATAGTGCAGAATCAGCAGTTCCACCCGCGAACCATCGGCCCGCGGGCCGTGGTTGGGGGAGGGGCGGTCGATCCGGCGGAAGGCGCTCATGTCGGCATCCTATCAGACCGGCGCTCCTTCAGGTCGGGTTGGTGACGGTCTCGTTGACGGTGCGCGGGCGCCGCCGGACGATCACCGCGACGCCGCCGATGGTCAGCAAGCCGCCGATGGCGAGGTTCACCGTCAGCGGATCGCCCATCAGGAACGCGCCGCTGGCGACGCCGAAGACCGGCACCGTCAGCAGATAGGGCATGGTCTGGTTCACGTCATAGCGTCCAAGCAACGGATACCACAGCCCATAGGCGACGATGGTGACCGCGACCGCCATGTAGACGATCGACGCCCAGCCGACCCAGGTGGAGTTGGCCAGCGCCTCCATCTGCCCATGTTCCAGCAGCAGCGACAGGCCGAGCAGCTGCGGCATGGCGAACAGCGCCATCCAGCCGTTGACGGCGAAGCCGTTCACCGACCCGATCAGCTTCATCTGCACGCTGGCAACGGCGAAGGCGAAGCTCGCCGCCAGGATCAGTAGCAGCGAATAGAGCGATTCGCCCAGCCGCGGCTCGCCCGCGATCACCGCTACGCCGGCGAAGGCGGCGGCCATGCCGATGCCGCGGCGCCAGCCCAGCTTGTCCTTGAACACCAGCGCGGCCAGCAGGGAGGAGAAGGGCACCTGCGCCTGCGCCGCCAGCGAGGCTGTGGCGGCGTCGATCCCCTGCAGTCCGCTGAACATCATCGGGAAATGGATGCTGCCGAGCGTCACCGACAACAGCGCGATCTTCCACAGCTTGTCGCGCGGCACGCGGAAGAAGGGGATGATCAGCACCGCCACCAGGGCGAAGCGCAGGAACATCACGAACAGGGGCGGGAATTCGGCCAGCGCCCATTTCGCCACGACGAAGTTCAGCCCCCACAGCGCCATCACCACCAGCGCCTGAAGGGTGTGGGCGAAACTCATGCCCTGCCGCCTTCCAGTTCTTCGCGCATCGCCTCCAGCTCCAGCCAGCGCTCCTCCGCCGCGGCGAGCGCCGCCTGCCTGGCGTGCAGCTGCTCGCCGGTCTTCTGGAACTTGGCCGGGTCGCGGGTGAACAGGTCGGGGTCGGCCAAAGCCTTCTCCAGCTTGGCGATCTCTGTCCCCAGCCCGTCCATGCGGGCCGGCAGCTCGTCCAGTTCGCGCTGGTCCTTGTAGCTCAGCTTGCCGCGCGGCTTGGCCGCGGCGGCCGGGGCGGTGGCGGCCGGCTTCGGTTTGGCGGCGGCAGCGGCGGGCGCCGCCTTGGCCGGGCGCTGCACCAGATAGTCGGAATAGCCGCCGGCATACTCGGTGGCGGTGCCGTCGCCCTCCAGCGCGATGGTGCTGGTCACCAGCCGGTCGAGGAAGTCGCGGTCGTGGCTGACCAGCAGCAGCGTGCCCTGATAGTCGCCCAGCACGTCCTCCAGCAGGTCCAGCGTGTCCATGTCGAGGTCGTTGGTCGGCTCGTCGAGGATCATCACGTTGCTGGGCTTGGCGAACAGCCGGGCCAGCAGCAGCCGGTTGCGCTCGCCGCCCGACAGCGCCTTCACCGGGCTGTCCAACTGGCGGGTGTCGAACAGGAAGTCCTTGATATAGCCGGCGACATGGCGCGACACGCCGTTGACCATCACCGCGTCGCCGCCGAAGGGGCACAGCACCTTGCGGATGGTGTCCTCCGGGTCCAGCCCCTCGCGCCGCTGGTCGAAATAGGCGGTGTCGAGGCTGGTGCCCAGCTTCACCGTGCCCTCGTCGGGGTCGAGCTGGCCGGTCAGCATCTTCAGCAGGGTCGATTTGCCGGCGCCGTTCGGCCCGATCAGCCCGACCCGGTCGCCGCGCAGGATGCGGGTGGAGAAGTTCTTCACGATGGTCTTGCGGCCCTCGGGCGTGTCGAAGCCCTTGGAGATGCCGGTCGCCTCGATCACCAGCCGGCCGCCGCGCTCGGCCTCGGCGATGGCGAGCTTGGCCTGCTGGCCGCCCTTGATCTGCTCCGCGCGTCCGGCACGCAGGTCCAGCAGGTTGCGCACGCGGCCCATGTTGCGGGTGCGCCGGGCGGAAATGCCCTCGCGCAACCACTTCATCTCGCTTTCGATCTTGCGGTCAAGCTTGTGGGCCGCGGCCTCCTCCGCCTCGAACACCTCGGCCTGCCAGGTCTCGAACTCGGCGAAGCCGCGGTCGGTGGCGCGCACCGTGCCGCGGTCGAGCCACAGCGTCCGCTTGGCCAGCCGGTTCAGGAAGGCGCGGTCGTGGCTGATCAGCAGCAGCCCGCCGCGGAAGGACAGCAACTCCTCCTCCAGCCACTCGATGGTGGGGAGGTCCAGGTGGTTGGTCGGCTCGTCCAGCAGCATGACGTCGGGGTTGCCGACCAGCGTGCGGGCCAGCGCCGTCCGTCGCGATTCGCCGCCCGACAGGGTGCGGGGATCGAGATTGCCGTCGACCTGGAGCCTGTCCAGAACGGCATCGACCCGGTGCGCCTCGTCCTGCTCGTCGGCGGGCAGGCCCTGCACGACATAGTCGTGTACGGTGGCGCAGCCGGTGAAGTCCGGCTCCTGCGGCAGATAGGCGAGGCGGGCGCCGGGTTGGACAAAGACGGTGCCGCCGTCGGGTTGGATCATCCCGGCCAGCACCTTCATCAGCGTCGACTTGCCCGACCCGTTGCGCCCGACCAGACAGGCGCGGTCCCCGCGGCCGATGGACAGGTCGATGCCGTCGAACAGCGGACGGCCGCCGAAGGTGACGGTGACGCCCTGGAGCGCCGTGATGGGTGCGGGAGGAGCCATGGACCGTTCGTGCGCCGGAAAATCGAGGGAAGGGGATGGGTTATAGCGCGCCATCCCCCTCCGCCGCGACCCGGAAAAACGGTTGGGCGGGTTGCGTTCCCCGCGATTGCCGTCCCGTTACGCGGTCCCGGTCGGCGTCGGCACCTGCTGTTCCTGCATCTTGAAGCCGAAATAGGTGCCGTTGCTGATGCCGGTCAGTGCCAGCAGGTTGGCGGACAGCTCCGGCATGCCCAGCGTGCGGGTGACCTCGTAGAGGAAGGTGATGCCCAGCACGCCGGTCCAGGCCAGCAACTGCAGGCGGTGGATGTTGTAGCCGGCGGCGTCGCTCAGCAGGTCGGGCAGCAGCCCCTGGGAGGGCGGATAGACCTCGGCCAGGCTGGCGGCCATCGCGGTCTGGTCGGGCGGGGTGGCCGCCGCGGCGGCGAGGTAGGCGGCTGCATGCTGGTGGCGTCGCGTGTCGTCGTCGCTCGGCCGGCGGTCCTGGAAGGCGGCCAGGACGGAGGTGCCGCCGACGATCCCCATCAGCGCCATGGTGCCGGTGGTGATGGTGTCCATCGACCCGGTGATGGTCAGGATGGCGACGTAGGAGGCGGTGACGATCCCGCTCCACCACAACAGCTGGAAGCGCGCGAGGCTGTAGGGCGCCCGGTAATTGGCCGGCATCGGCACGCCGGCGATCGGCGTGATGGCGTCGGTGCGGCCGAAATGGCGGAAGAAGGCGACCAGGAACAGCGCCGCCACCAGGGCGAACCAGAGGGCGGCCAGCCCCAGGTCGCGGTCGCTGGCGCCCTGGATGGAGACCATCTTCGGCGTGGTGGTCATGCCGCCGGTGGCGGGGCCGAAGGCGACCGGCAGGGTCTTGGCGCCGGCAAGGCTGAAGAAGCCGCTGAAGGCGGTCTGCCACGCCGCCCGCCGCTGTGCCGCGTCATCGCCGTTGCCGGAGATGGAGGTAGAGGCGGTGCCCACCAGCTCGCCCTTGGCCGAGCAGCCGAAGCTGGCGCGGGCGCCGGGGATCGTCTGGCCGTTGGCGACCAGGACAAGCGCTTGCGCGTTCAGCATCGCCGCCTGGGTGGCGCAGTCGGTGCCGGCCGGCGGCACCCCCAGGTTCAGCGTCAGTGGTTGACCCAGCACAACCGCCGTGTCGGTGGCTGCCGTCGGCATCTGCGCCTGCGCGGCGCCGCCCGCCGCGATCGTCGTTCCCAAAACCGCAGCGAAGATCGTTCGGATGATCGTGCGTCGCATCGTCATGTCGTCCCCAAAGCGCGCAGGCAACCGATCGCCCGCCCCTTTGGGAACGATATGTCAGGAAACGGGATAAAGCCTATGGCAAAGCAATTTCAAGTCATCAAAATCTGTGACGAATCGCGACATGTCAGGACAGCGCGGCGGCCCCCTCCCGCTCCCGACGAATGCGGTCGTAGGCAGCGTTGATCAGCGCGAGCTTCTGGGTGGCGAGGTCGATGAATTCCTGCGGCAAGCCCTGGGCGATCAGCCGGTCCGGGTGGTGTTCGCGCACCAGCGCCCGGTGGGCGGTTTTCACCGCGTTGTCATCCGCGAGACGCGACACCCCCAGCACGGCATAGGGATCCGATTCGGTCGGGCCGCCGGCCAGATGGTGGCCGGCGAGGATGCGGCGGAAGTCGGCCTCGTCGAAGCCGAAGATCACGGCGACCGCGCGCAGATACTCCACTTCCGTCTCGTGCAGCTCGTCGTCGGCTTCGGCGATCATCAGCAGGCTGTCGAGCAGTTCCTCCAGCACCGCGTGCTTGTCCTCGAACAGCTTGGCGATCTGGCGGGCATACTCCTCGAACCCGCGGGTGTCGCGGCGGGCGAGGTCGAAGACGCGGCCGACATTGTCCAGTTCTTCCGGCGGGACGCGGAACAGCCGCTTGAAGGTGTCGACCTCCACCCGCTTCACCACGCCGTCGGCCCGCGCCATCTTGGCGGCCAGCGCGATCACGCCGATGGTGAAGGCGACGGTCTGCTTGGCCGCTTCGGCATCGGCGTCGCTCATGCCCCGGTACGGCTGGTCGTCCGGACCGCAGGGCGACCACCGGTCGACCGCATGCCCGGCCAGACCGCCCAGCAGGGCGCCGATCGGTCCGCCGGTGAACAGGCCGGCCGCGCCGCCCAGGATCTTGCCCCAAATGCTCATGCTACGCCTTTAAGTCCGCAGGCTCCCCAACCGGGGGCAGCATAGCGGCCGGAAGACGGCGGGCCAACTGTGGCGCACCGGCAACAGGCCAGCATTGTTCGCATTGCGAATTTCTAATAAGCGCTTGCGATTCCCATCGGTCACGCCATGTTGCAATGCAACAAAGGGCGCCGCAGAGAGCGCCGGCCTGACAAAGACGGCGGCCGCCGGTGGCGGCGCCGGAGCCTGGGGAAAAACGTTCTGCGCGAATGCGTTTTCGAATTTCGAGAACCGTGAGCAGAGCCATGCCTGTTATCCGCAAGATCCTGCCGACCGAACTGCCCCAGTACCGGGCGCATCTTCTCCGCCTCGACCGGGCCGACCGCTATGCCCGCTTCACCGGCACCCTGTCGGACGAGGCGGTGGAGCGGCATTGCGCGGCCATCGACTGGGGCCGGACGGTCATTCTCGGCGCGTTCGAGAACGGCGTGCTGCGCGGCGCGGTGGAGCTGTGCGGCGACCGCATCCTCTGGCCGCAACAGGCGGAGTTCGGCATCAGCGTCGAGTCGACGCTGCAGGGCAAGGGGGTCGGCAGCACGCTGGTCCGCCGCATCCTGAACGTCGCCCGCAACCGCGGCATCCGCCATGTCCACATGATGTGCCTGTCGGAGAATGTCCGCATGCGTGCGCTGGCCCGCCGCTTCGGCGGCCGGCTGGCGCTGGACAGCGGCGAGATCACCTCGCGCTTCGAACTGCCGCCGCCCAACCAGTTCTCTCTCGCCCTGGAAGCGCTGGAGGATGGGACCGGCGCCTTCAACAGCATCCTGTCCGGCAACGCCATCCTTGGCCGCCTGCCCACCCCGTCGCCGCAGCGGCTGGCCGCCTGAGCGGCGGGGCTCTTCATCGGTGATCCTGTGTTCTTTCCGCCGCTTCCCAACCTCCTGATGGGGACGGGCCACTCAAGCGGTTGAAATTCGCTGCCGGATCGCGAAACTCCGGCCCACGCGCGGTGCGGTTGCCGCGCATGGATTTCGGCGGGTGCGACGATGGGTGAGACGGAAAACGGGACGGTTGCCGGTGGGGCTGAGACCAGGCCGGCCCGGTGGCAGTTCTGGGTGGATCGCGGCGGCACCTTCACCGACATCGTCGGCCGCCGGCCCGACGGGTCGGTGGTGACGCACAAGCTGCTGTCGGAGAATCCGGAGCGCTATGCCGACGCCGCCGTCCAGGGCATCCGCGACCTGCTGGGCCTGAAGCCGGGCCAGCCGATCCCGCCGGACACGGTGGAGGTGGTGAAGATGGGCACCACCGTCGCCACCAACGCCCTGCTGGAACGCAAGGGCGAGCCGACCGTCCTCGTCATCACCGAAGGGCTGGGCGACCAGCTGCGCATCGGCCATCAGGCGCGGCCGAAAATCTTCGCCCGCCACATCCATCTGCCCGACCAGCTCTATTCCCATGTGGTGGAGGTGCCGGAGCGGGTGATGGCCGACGGCCGCGTGCTGAAGCCGATCGATCTGCACGCCGTCCGCCGCGGGCTGGAGGAGGCCTTCCGCCAGGGCTTCCGCGCCGCCGCCATCGCGCTGATGCACGGCTACCGCTATCCGGAGCATGAACGGCAGGTCGCCTCGCTGGCCCGCGCGGTCGGCTTCACCCAGGTCTCCGTCAGTCATCTGGTCAGCCCGCTGATGAAGCTGGTCGGCCGCGGCGATACCACGGTGGCCGACGCCTATCTCTCCCCGGTGCTGCGCCGCTATGTCGACCGGGTCGCCAACGACCTCAGCGTCGACGGCATGCCGGTGCCGCTGATGTTCATGCAGTCCAACGGCGGCCTGACCGACGCCCGCCGCTTCCAGGGCAAGGACGCCATCCTGTCGGGTCCGGCCGGCGGCGTGGTCGGGGCGGTGCGCACCGCCGGGATGGCCGGCTTCGACCGGGTCATCGGCTTCGACATGGGCGGCACCTCCACCGACGTGTCGCATTATGCCGGCGAGTATGAGCGCGCCTTCGATGCGGTGGTGGCCGGGGTGCGCGTGCGCGCGCCGATGATGCACATCCACACGGTCGCTGCCGGCGGCGGCTCGCTCTGCGTCTTCGACGGCACCCGCTTCCGCGTCGGACCGGACAGCGCCGGCGCCAATCCGGGTCCGGCCTGCTACCGCCGCGGCGGGCCGCTGACCGTCACCGACTGCAACGTGATGGTCGGCAAGATCCAGCCGCGCTTCTTCCCGCATGTCTTCGGCCCGAATGGCGACCAGCCGCTGGATGCCGAGGTGGTGAAGGCCCGCTTTACCGAACTGGCCGCCACCGTCAATGCCAAGCTCGGCACGACGATGACCCCGCAGGAGGTCGCCGAGGGCTTCCTGCGCATCGCCGTCGACAATATGGCGAACGCCATCAAGAAGATTTCCGTCGAGCGTGGCTACGACGTCACCGGCTACACGCTGAACGGCTTCGGCGGGGCGGCCGGCCAGCATGTCTGTGCCGTCGCCGATGCGCTCGGCATGACGCGGGTGTTCCT
Source organism: Azospirillum oryzae (assembly GCF_900177515.1). Lineage (GTDB taxonomy): Bacteria > Pseudomonadota > Alphaproteobacteria > Azospirillales > Azospirillaceae > Azospirillum > Azospirillum oryzae_A. The sequence goes on along the minus strand of NZ_FXAK01000007.1, from coordinate 2,061,322 downwards.
GCACCCGCAGGCCGGCGTGCTGTCCGCCTATGGCATCGGTCTGGCCGATACCGTGGCCATCCGCGAGCGCGCGGTGGAAGGTCCGCTGAGCGACGCCGTGGTCGACCGACTGACCATGCTGTTCACCGACCTGGAGACCGAGGGGCGGGCGGAGCTGACCCGCCAGGGTGTGGATACCGACCGGCAGGCGATCAACCGCCGTGTCCACCTGAAGGCCGCCGGTTCCGACACCACGCTGACCGTCGCCTTCGGCTCGAAGGTGGCGATGACCAAGTCCTTCGAGGAGGCGCACCGCCGCCGCTACGGCTTCCTCACCCCCGGCACCGCGTTGGAGGTGGAGTCGGTGACGCTGGAGGCGGTCGGCCTGACCGACGTGCTGGAGGATCCGGAGCTTCCCGCCACCACCGCGGTGCTGCCGCGCCGGCTCGCCACCGTCGCCATGCATATCGGCGGCCAGCGCCGGGAGGCGCCGCTCTATGACCGCCGCCAGCTTCAGCCCGGCAACCGGGTGGTCGGCCCGGCGATCCTGGCCGAAGCCGTCTCCACCACCGTGGTCGAGCCCGGCTGGATGGCGGAAGTCACCCGCAAGAACCATCTGGTGCTGACCCGGCTGGAACCGGCGACCCAGCGTCAGGCCGCCGGCATCAAGGGCGGGGCGAAGGTCGATCCGGTGATGCTGGAGGTCTTCAACAACCTGTTCATGTCCATCGCCGAGCGGATGGGCGTGACGCTGGAGAAGACCGCCCGCTCGGTGAACATCAAGGAGCGGCTGGACTTCTCCTGTGCCCTGTTCGACCGCGAGGGCGGGCTGATCGCCAACGCCCCGCACATGCCGGTCCATCTGGGCTCCATGGGCGAGAGCGTGCGCGCGGTCATCGAGCGGCGCGGCGGGAGCTTCACGGCGGGCGAGTGCTTCGCGCTGAACGATCCCTACCATGGCGGTACCCATCTGCCGGACATCACCGTGGTCTCCCCGGTGTTCGACGAGGCGGGCAAGGACCTGCTGTTCTTCGTCGCCTCGCGCGGGCATCACGCCGACGTCGGCGGCATCACCCCCGGCTCCATGCCGCCGGACAGCACGACCATCGCCGACGAAGGCGTGCTGCTGGATTGCGTGCCGCTGGTGGAGAACGGCCAGTTCCGCGAGGAGGCAATGGTGGAACTCCTGCGCTCGGGCCCGCATCCCGCGCGCAACCCGGCGCAGAACATCGGTGACCTGAAGGCGCAGGTCGCCGCCAACGAGCAGGGCACCCGCGAGTTGCACCGCGTCGTCCGCCTGCACGGCCTGTCCACCGTCATCGCCTATATGCGCCACGTCCAGGACAATGCGGAGGAGCAGGTCCGTCGCGCCATCGGCGTGCTGAGCGACGGCGACTTCGCGGTGACGCTGGACAATGGGGCGGTCATCAAGCTGCGGGTGTCGATCGACCACGCTGCCCGCTCGGCCATCGTCGATTTCTCCGGCACCAGCACCCAGCTGAGCAACAACTTCAACGCACCGTCGGCGGTCTGCCGGGCGGCGGTGCTCTATGTCTTCCGCTGTCTGGTGGACGACGAGATCCCGATGAACGAGGGCTGCCTGCGCCCGATCGAGATCGTCATCCCGCCGGGCTCCATGCTGTCGCCCAACCCACCCGCCGCCGTGGTGGCCGGCAACGTGGAGACCAGCCAGTGCATCGTCGACGCGCTGTTCGGCGCGCTGGGGGTGATGGCGTCGGCCCAGGGGACAATGAACAACACCACCTTCGGCAACGAGTGGCACCAGTATTACGAGACGGTCTGCGGCGGCTCCGGCGCCGGCAACGGCTTCGACGGCACCGACGCGGTGCAGACCCACATGACCAACTCGCGCCTCACCGATCCGGAGGTGCTGGAGTGGCGCTTCCCGGTGCTGGTGGAGAGCTTCCGAATCCGCCGCGGCTCCGGCGGGGCAGGGCGCTGGCGCGGCGGCGACGGCGTGATCCGCCGCCTGCGCTTCCTTGAGCCGATGACGGCGGCCATCCTCGCCAACCACCGCAAGATCGCCCCCTTCGGCCTGAAGGGCGGGGCCGACGGCGCGGTCGGCCGGACCTGGGTCCAGCGCACCGACGGCAGCGTGCAGGAACTGGCCTCCCAGGACAGCACCGCCATGCGTCCGGGCGACGCCCTGGTGGTGGAGACGCCGGGCGGCGGCGGATTCGGGGCGGTGGGGTAAGGAAGGGCTTTGGGGACGTGATGCCCCCTCCCTAGCCCTCCCCCGCTAACGCGGGAGAGGGGACTGCCGCCGCTTTGTCAGTTACGTCACGCTGACAAGCATCCTACCCCCTCTCCCGCCCCCTCTCCCGCGAAGCGGGGAGGGATGGGGAGGGGGCAACCGCCGCAGAACGCTGTCGCCCCTCAATCCGCCCGATGCGGCGCCACGATGCCGAAGCGGTGCATCTGCCGATGGACGGTCGAACGGTCGACCCCCAGCGCCCGCGCCGTCGCCGATACGTTCCAGTGGTGCCGCCGCAGCGTCTCGCGCAGCCGGGCCGCCGGATCCTCCTCCGCCACCACCGTCTGCGCCACCTCCGCCGGCCAAGCCTGGAACAGGCCGCTGTGCTGCACCGGCTCCGGAATGTCGTCGAGGTCGATCAGCCCGCCGTCGCAGACTGCGCAGGCATAGTCGAGCGCATTCACCAGCTCCCGCACATTGCCCGGCCAGCCGTGGCCCCGCAGAGCCGCCAGCGCCGCCGGGGTCAGTCGATAGCCGATGCCGTCGCGCTCCGTCCGCTCGGCCAGCAATCGCTCGATCAGCCACTCCAGGTCGCCGCGCTGGCGCAGCGGCGGCACGGTGAACACCGCGCCGTTGAGACGAAAGTACAAGTCGTCGCGGAACTTGCCGGCCTTGACCAGTTCCACCAGATCGCGGTGGGTGGCGCCGATGACGCGGACATCCACCGAAACCGCCTTTGTCCGGCCGATCGGCGTCACCTCCCGCTCCGCAAGCACGCGCAACAGGCGGGTCTGCGATGACAGCGGCATGTCGCCGATCTCGTCCAGGAACAGGGTGCCGCCGTCGGCCTCCAGGATCAGCCCCTTCTTGCCGCGCGCCGTCGCGCCGGTGAAGGACCCGGGCTCGTAGCCGAACAGCTCGCTCTCGATCAGGTTTTCCGGCAGGGCCGCGCAGTTGATGGCGACGAAGGGCTTGTTGCGGCGGACGCTGGCCTTGTGCAGGGCCTTGGCCAGATGCTCCTTGCCGGTGCCGGTCTCGCCATGGATCAGCAGGCTCATGCGGGTGTTGACCAGCTTCGCCGCCCGCGTCAGCACCGCCTTCAGCGCTGGATCGCCGCCTGACACCACGCGCAGCGGGTCCGGCAGCGTATCGCCGCCATGGTCGGGCACGTGGCTGCGCGGCAATGACACGGCGGGTGGCGGCATCGCCTGGGCGAACAGCGGCAGGCCGGTGCGGCGCAGGCGCAGCGTCCGCTGTTCGGTCGGCAGCGAACGGACGAAATGGACGAGATCGTCGACCTCGCAGTCGAACAGCTCGGCGAAGGAGCGGCCGAGCGGCGACACCCCATCCTCCACCAGCAGGTCGCGGGCCTTGTGGTTGAATCCGACCACCCGTCCGCCGGCGTCGAGCGCCAGGACAAAATCGGGGTCGACCTCCGCGAACTCCTGCGACGCCGACAGCTTCACCACCCAGTCGCGGCGGAAGTTGTTGTAGAGATTGGCGGTTTCGATCTTATGGACATAGGCGCGCACCATCTGCAGCGCCAGATATTGGCTGATCTTCGGCTCCGGCGAATGCAGGGCGGAGATGTCGAGCACGGCGGCCAGTTCCCCGCCGCTGTCGAACACCGGCGCGGCGGTGCAGGTCAGCGGGATGTGGGTGGCGTCGAAATGGTCGGTCTGGTGGACGGTCAGCGCCTGGGCGGTGGCGATGCAGGTGCCGACCGCGCAGGTGCCGGCATGCCCCTCGTTCCAGTCGGCCCCCAGATACAGCCCGGCCCGGCGCAGATGGTTGTCGAAGGTCGGGTCGCCGATGAAGTCCACCGTGACGCCGTTGCTGTCGGTCAGCAGCAGGACATAGCCCATCCCGGCCACCTGCCGGTACAGCGCCTCCAGCCCGAAGCGGGCCATGCGCAGGAACTCGTCCATGGCGTCGCGATGCTCGCGCAGCCGTTCCTGCGGCAGGATGTGCGGCTCGCGGCCGACGGTGGGGTCCAGCTTGTGATCGGCGACGCAGCGGCGCCAGGAGCTTTCGATGATCGGATCGCGGGCGGACCGCAAGCCGGCGGAGACACGGCCAGTGGAGACACGGACGAGTTCATCGATGTGGGCCGCGCGCGCGCTGTCCATGGTCGTGCCTCCCGCAGTCATCGTCCGCTTGTCCCGCGAACATATTTATAGGGAACAGTACCAACCGGCCGACCCGATAGGCAACATGTGCAAAAGCATCAGACCGCCCCGCCGGCCGACCCCCCGGCGCGACCGCCATCATGCCCGGGGCATACCGGCGTATGACCTCGGCTTTTCGTTATTGTTCTGCGACATGACGTTAAGGACATTTGCACAAGTCGGGCCTCATGCTCCATAAACGGGCAGGGATCGCCGGGAGTTTTCGATTTGCGGATTCTGATCGTCGACGATTCACCGCGCCACCTGACCATGATGGTGTATGAGCTGAACAAGCTCGGCTACGCCACCAGCGTGGTCCACAACGGTGCCGCCGCCATCGAGGCGGTGGCGAATGAGCGCTTCGACGTGGTGATGGCCGACATCCGTCTGGCCGACATGACCGGCATCGAACTGTGCTGGCACCTGCGCACCGCCCAGGGGCTTCGCCATCTCTATCTGATCCTGATGATCCCCGGCAGCATGACCGATCAGTTTCACGAACTGGTGGAGGCCGGCGCCGACGAGTTCCTGCGCAAGCCTCTGGACTGGAAGTGGACGGCGGCGCGCCTGCTGGCGGCCTCGCGCGTCGTGGCGATGCAGCGCGACCTGGAGCGTCTGGCGACCACCGACGCCCTGACCGGCGCCCTGAACCGCCGCCGCTTCCTGGAGAGGGGGGCTGAAGAGGTTGTCCGCTCGCGACGATACGAACGCCCGCTGTCGGTGGTGATGCTGGATATCGATCACTTCAAGCGGGTCAACGACACCCACGGCCACGCCACCGGCGACGAGGCGATCCGCAGCACGGTGCGCGCCTGCAAGGACACCTTGCGCTCCTGCGACCTCATCGGCCGTCTGGGCGGCGAGGAATTCGCCGTGGTGATGCCGGAAACCCCGCCGGTGAATGCCTTCGCCGCCGCCCAGCGCCTGCGCCAGGCGATCGCCGCCCGGCCGGTGATGCTGGAGGACGGCGGTGAGCTGTACCTGACCGTCAGCCTCGGACTGAGCTGGCTGACCGGCAATGATGCCGGCATCGAACCCTTGCTGGCCCGCGCCGACGCCGCGCTCTACCGCGCCAAGAACGCCGGCCGCAACCGCGTGGAGGTCGAACCGCAGATCGCGCTGCCGAAGTCGATGATGGGGTAGGGTCGCGAGGTGCCGTCAGCGTTTCACCTCCCAATCGATCACAACAGACAAAAGACAATAAGGGGCACTGCGGGAAACTCCAAACTTTAAGTCTCCCCAGGAGCGGCGATAGATAAAGTATTCTGGAGCATCAGCTGGCTGCCGTGCATTTGGCGGCGAGTACTCGGGTGGAGAGCCATATTTTCTTGTAATATCATTGCTCGATACACACCCGTCGGCGGGAGCAAGTGATAGGATTATCAGCCCATTGGCTGTTTGAGGGTGTGAGGGGACGCGCATTTCGAAAGTTCTGAAGGGGGCGGAAACGCTGATGTCAGCAGTGAACACGTCAACATAAGGGGTCGACCATTCCGGTATTTTTTTTGGTGTTGAATGGAAAAGACTGGCAACCGTAGCGACATCACTTTCCCGCATGGATGCGGCATCTTCAATGATGGAGAAAATTCTTTCGGGTGGCAGCATTTTTTCGCTCCCCATTTGTGCGGATAGAACCAATAGGCCAAAGGCCGTTAATGTCGTTATCATCCAGTGATGGCCTACGGCTTTTTAAGCTTGGGTGCAATCACATTGTCCCAATGATCTGAGTAACTTTGAGAATAATAAATTCTGTAAGTTGTTCCTGCGGGGGACCCGCTTGGCTTCTCATTATCGGCAAATATATCTGCGATCTCCTGTCGGGCTTTGTCTCGATCCTTATCAGAAGTATACTTTGATATTATTTTTTCATAGGATGCCGTCTGCGATCCTGCAATTCCGATATCAGTACCAGAGCTTTTCAAAATTTCCTGCCTTACTCTTGCATTTACTAATGTTGCTTCTCCTTCATCCTTGAGGTGCCTATTTGCATTCAAAGAAACATATTCAGCCTTTGTGCGTCCCGTTTCGTTTACATAAGGGTCAGCTGTATAGAGTGCATGGCCGCTTTCGTGAGAAAGAATTTGCGTCACCACCGAGCTGTTATTTTGGAATTGCGAATCGATAACAATGGTTTTCTGATCTTTATTGCAATAACTACCTTTGCCCGCATCGCCATAGCGAATGGTCCAGCCACCTTTCTGCAGAGTGTCGATGTTGGATTTCAGGGTTGGAGATTGAGAGGCCAGAGCATCCACCGATGGACCGAGACCAGTGACTGTCGGCGGTGCCGACGTGTTTCCATCGCATTTTTGGGCTGCTGCGCCCGGGCTCTCTGTTTTCGAAAAGCCGAGATTCTCAAGTGAGCTTTTAATTTTTTGCTTTATTGCATCTATCCAGGACATTATTCACCTAAATTAATTTGCGCTGATTAACAAAAGTCAAAGCCATTTCGAGAAGACGGCTTAAACGATCGCCGGCAGGTATGTTGGTTTGGGCCAGAATCCTTTGTGCCCATGGTTTATTTTTGTCTGTATCAAAGTTCTTGCCAAGTATGAACATTATATCAATATAGACACAAATTTCATATTCAGAATTGAATCCGTAAATTCTTCCCTTATCTATTGCGTATGAAACTATATTTTTACATGTATCCAAACTGATTTGTGCGGGTAAATCTGGAAAGCAGGTGGTTATATGCTTCTGAATTTTAGCGACAAAATTGTCCATGCGCTCGTAAGAGAGCGATGAAATCTGATATTCGCTTAAAGATAACAATTTTTTGGATCCATCACAAAATAATGGTTGTTTCCAGGATATCCTACTCAGAATACGCAATCAAACCTCAATTTGCCTTTCTGGTGGTTGTTGGGATGACGAAGCGTTCAAAACTCCAGGATGCTATGGTCGTCCAAGAGTGCGGTAGAAGGCGAGTCGATCATCTTATCTCTATGAACGCTGATTGCGTGTTGCTCCAGCAGAGCCAGATCATTGGGTGGAGATGTTTTCGGTTTTGGAGCGGATGGATCGAATGACCATCGAAACATGCGCAGCGCGAGCTTCGGCTCACATCTCGGGTGCTTGCCGTCCGCCGACATGATGCAGGTTCGATCGGGCGCGTCCACCAACGAGGTGGAAAACAAAAAGCCCACCAAGTCAGCGGCTTGGTGGGCTTTTTATGTGATGGTAGCAGCGGAGGGATTTGAACCCCCGACCAAGGGATTATGATTCCCCTGCTCTACCACTGAGCTACGCTGCCATCGTGAGCGCCTTTGTTGGCGTTTCCGCCGCCGTTGGCTACCATCGTGTCCCGTCGTTGCCGCCGGGAGCCGCTATATAGGATAGGGCGACTTGGCCTGTCAACGCGGAATTTTCCAGGGGTGCGATTTTTTTCGGCCGCCAGCCGGAAACCCGCATAACCCCCTGATTTAGGCCGTCGTTTCGCCTGCCTCCACGCCCTCGGCCACGCCACCGGCGGTGCCGGAAATCCAGCCGCCGCCCAGCACGCGGTCGCCTTGATAGACGACGCAGGCCTGTCCGGGGGCGATGCCGTGCTGGGCCTCCAGCAACTCCACCAGCGCAGTGCCGTCGGGGCCGGCACGCCACAGGGCAGGGGCGGCGGGCTGGGCGGAGCGCAGCTTTACCGACACCTCGATGCCGGCGCCATCGGCCAAATCAGGACCCAGCCAGTTCACGTCGCGCACCATCACCAGAGAACGGGCGAGGTCGCGGCGCGGGCCGACAACGACGCGGCGGCGGGCCGGCTCCAGGCGGACGACGTAGAGCGCCTCCTCCTCCTGGCCGCGGATGCCGCCGATGCCCAGCCCCTTGCGCTGGCCGACCGTGTAGTGGACGACGCCCTTGTGGCGGCCCAGCACCCGGCCATCGACATGGACGATGTCGCCGGGCTCGACGGAGCCGGGGCGCAGCTTCGCCACCACCTCGGCGTAGTTGCCGTTGGGGACGAAGCAGATGTCCTGGCTGTCGGGCTTGGCCGCGACCTCCAACCCATGGCGCTCGGCCAGCGCGCGGGTCTCCGGCTTGGTCAGGCCGCCCAGCGGGAAGCGCAGGAACTCCAGCTGCTCGCGCGTGGTGGCGAACAGGAAATAGCTCTGGTCCTTGCCCGGATCGACGGCGCGGTGCAGTTCGGCGCCCTGCGGGCCGGCGATGCGGCGGACGTAATGGCCGGTGGCGAGCGCGTCGGCTCCCAAATCGCGGGCGGTGTTCAGCAGGTCGCGGAACTTGACGCGCTGGTTGCAGCGCACGCAGGGGATCGGCGTCTCGCCGCGCAGATAGCTGTCGGCGAAGTCGTCCATCACGTCCTGGCTGAAGCGGCCCTCGTAATCCAGCACGTAATGCGGGATGCCGATGCGGTCTGCGACCTGACGGGCGTCGTAGATATCCTGGCCGGCGCAGCAGGCGCCCGGCTTCTGCAGGGCGAGGCCATGGTCGTAAAGCTGCAGCGTGATGCCGACGACGTCATAGCCCTCCTCCCGCAGCACGGCGGCGGTGACGGAGGAATCAACCCCGCCGGACATCGCGACGACGACGCGGGTGTCCTGGGGGCGCTTGGAAAGACCGAGGGAGTTCATGGCGCCCTATATAAGGCGGGCAGGCGCCCGGAAAAGGCAGGAAAGAGGCCGCCGGGGGTCGCGTCTACATGACGACGCCCCGGCGGCCGGAACAGGTTCCCCTGGACCGTCACTTCATCGCGTTGTTGCTGCCGCCCGGCAGGCGGACGACCAGACCGTCCAGCTCTTCGGTCATGATGATCTGGCAGCCCAGGCGCGAGGTCTTGGTCAGGCCGAAGGCGAGGTCCAGCATGTCCTCCTCGTCCTCCTGCGCGTCCGGCAGGACGTCGAACCATTCCGGCTCGATCACGACGTGGCAGGTGGAGCAGGCAAGCGAGCCCTCGCAGGCGCCTTCCAGGTCCAGGCTGTTCTTGTGCGCGATCTCCAGCACGGACAGGCCGAGCGGGGCCTCCACCTCGCGGCGGGTGCCATCGGGCTCGATGAAGGTCATCTTGGGCATGGGGTCCTCGTTCCTTTAAGGTTGCCTAGCGATTGTATGGGAAAATGTAACGGAAAAGCGGATCAGGGCCGCGGCGGCGTCAGGGCGGCGCGGCGGTCGCGGACTTCGGTGGCCAGCGCCTCCAGCCGTTCCAGCCGGGCCAGGATGCGGGCGGCACCGTCGGAAGCCGGCGGGCTATCCGGGCCGGAGGCCGTCTGCGCCTTGCGGAAGGCGGGGGCGAGATATTTGATGCAGGCCTCGACCCGTTGTCTGAGTTCCAGCCCGATGCGGTCCAGTTCCTGCGCGTCCTCGGCGCGGGAGAGCCGGGTGGCAAGGTCGGCGATTTCTTCGTCCTCATCCCCGACGGCCGGCTGGCCGCCCAGCAGGGCGAGAAGCGCATGGGCGCGGCGGATGGGATCGCGCAGCACCTCATAGGCGTCGCGCAGAGCCTCGACCTGGGCCTTGGCGTTCGCCTTCTGGCGTGGGCCGCGGGCGGCGAAACGCTCCGGGTCCATGGCGCGGGTGAAGCCGGCATGCTGCTTCGACAGCTGCTCCAGATCGATGTCGAAGCGGCGTTCCAGTCCCAGCCGGGTGAAGGGATCGAGCGGCCGCGGCGGCTGGGCCGCACCGCAGGCGTGGCAGAACAGGGCGCGTGGCGCCACCGAGCGGCCACAGGTGCCGCAGGGCTCCAGATCGCCGGCGATGGCGCCGGAAATTCCGCCGCTGCTGTTGCCGGGCGGGCCGGATTTGGAACGGGTCATGCGCACAGTCCGTCAAAACGCCGAAAGGATCGGCCGATAGGATCGATACCCCGACATCAGGCCGCCACTGCAAGCCGGCGGGCCTTCCGCGGGGTCATACCCATAAGCCGCAGCCGGCGCAATGCGCGAATGCGGACTTTCCGGGCGGGGGACAGATGGTCGCGCGGCCATGGCGGGCGGGACGCGGGCGACAGCGGATCTCAGCCATCCGCGGACGCGCTTCGCCGCGCCATCGCGGTCCAGGCTGTCAGGAAGCGGTCAACCGCCTCCTCGTCGCTGGTCCAGCCCAGGCTGACGCGGATGGCGCTGGCGGCGGAACGGTCGTCCTCGCCCATCGCCGCCAGCACATGGGAGGGCTTCACCTTGCCGCTGGAACAGGCCGATCCGGCGCTGACCGCCACCCCGGAGAGGTCCAGCGTCATCACCTGGGTCTCGCCGGGCAGGCCGGGCAGCATCAGGCAGCTGGTGTTGGCGACCCGCGCGGCACCGACCCCAATCACGCGGGCGCGCGGCATGGCGGCCAGCGCCTCACGCTCCAGCCGGTCGCGCAGGGCCGCAAGGTCGGCGGCCTCCGCCAGCCCCTCCCGCGCCAGCCTTGCGGCGGCGCCGAAGCCGACGATGCCCAGCAGGTTCTCGGTGCCGGCCCGCTTGCGCCGCTCCTGCCCGCCGCCGCGGATCAGCGCATCCGGCTCCAGCCCCTCGGCCAGGATCAGGGCGCCGACGCCGGTTGGGCCGCCCAGCTTGTGGGCCGACAGCGTCATCAGGTCGACGCCGAGGTCGGGTAGCGACAGCGGCAGCCGCCCGGCGGCCTGCACCGCGTCGCAGTGGACCAGCGCGCCATGGGCATGGGCGATCCGGGCAGCCTCGGCCACCGGCTGGATCACACCTGTCTCGTTGTTGACCAGCATCAGCGAGACCAGAGCCGGACCGTCCGCACTGGCCAGCCGGTGCTCCAGATCCTCCAGGGCGGCGACGCCGTCGCGGGTCACGCCGAAGCGCTCGGCATGGGGGCAAGCGGCCAGCACCGACTCATGCTCGATGGCGGAGGTCAGCACCCGGCGACCGGCGAAGCCGCGCAGGGCGAAGTTGTTCGCCTCCGTCCCGCTGCCGGTGAACAGCACCTGCGCCGGCTTCACCCCCACCAGCGCCGCGACGGCGGCGCGCGCCTCCTCGACCGCCCGGCGGGCGCTGCGGCCGAAGGCGTGAACGGAGGACGGGTTGCCGACCAGGTCCATCGCCTGACCCATCGCCGCCTTGACCTCCGGCTTCAGCGGAGCGGTGGCGTTGTGGTCGAGATAGACACCGGTCCGCCGGAAGGGGGAGACGAACGGGACGGTCACTTTTCAGGCACGCTCAACTGCGAAGGCCAATCTCATCCGGCGGCGTTATTCGGCGGCGGCAACGGCGGTGCTGTCGGCGGCCGGGGCCGGGCGCAGCAGGTTCAGGCCGCTGGTGCCGATGATCCGCCGCTCCACCACGTCGGCGACGGTGACCGAGCTGAGATACATATGGATCTGGTTGCCCAGCTCTTCCCACAGGTCATGGGTCAGGCAGCGCGAGCGGTTGGTGCGGCAACCCTGCGGCGTGCCGTTGGCGCAGCGGGTGGTGCGGATCGGCTCGTCCACCGCCAGGATGATGTCGGATACGCGGGTGGCGTCGGCCGGGTGGGCCAGCAGATAGCCGCCGCCGGGGCCGCGCACGCTCTTGACCAGCCCGCCCTTGCGCAGCTTGGCGAACAGCTGCTCCAGATAGGACAGGGAGATTTCCTGCCGCTCCGCGATGTCCGCCAGCGCGACCGGGCTGCCCTGGCTGGTGGCGGCCAGATCGACCATCGCCATCACGGCATAGCGTCCCTTGGTGCTGAGTCTCATCGCGATTCTCCTTGCGCTTCGTGCATCCCGCCATTGTGGGACGCCACCGTCTCTAGCGGTGTGGATGTTGAACGGGGAAGGGCGGCGGGCGGGCGGTCCGCCTCCAACTCGCCGACACGGGCCTGCAGCGCCGTCACCTGATCGAGCAGGCCGGTCAGCGCGCGGGCGACCGGATCGGGGATCTCGCCGCAGGGGGTGCCATAGGGCATGAATTTCCGGGTTTCCGCGCGGTCGCGCGGCACCACCGGCTTGGCAGGGATGCCGACCACCGCGGTGTCGGCGGGCACGTCGGCCACCACCACCGCGTTGGCGCCGATGCGCGCGCCGCGGCCGATGGTGATGGCGCCCAGGATCTTGGCGCCGGCACCGACGATCACGCCGTCGCCCAGCGTCGGATGGCGCTTGCCTTGGTTGAGCGAGGTGCCGCCCAGCGTCACCCCATGATAGAGCATGACGTCGTCGCCGATCTCCGCCGTCTCGCCGATTACCACGCCCATGCCGTGGTCGATGAAGAAGCGGCGGCCGATGGTGGCGCCGGGATGGATTTCGATGCCGGTCAGCGAGCGGGCGATCTGCGAGATCAGCCGGGCGGTGGTGTGCCAGCCGGCGTCGCGGGCGCGCCGGGCGATGCGGTGGAGCACGATCGCATGCAAGCCCGGGTAGCAGAGCGCCACCTCGAACCGGGACCGGGCGGCGGGGTCCCGCGCCATGATCCCATCGATCTCTTCGCGAAGATGCTTGAACACGCCATCACCCGCCGTGGTATAGTCCGCCGCTCTCATCGGCCGCCCGCGCCCGGCTTCGGCCTGTCGGACCCTCGCGGTTCAGGACCTTTCCGGTTCGGACCCGTTCGGGTTCCGGCCGGCAGGGACCCGGACTTAATCGATCGGTCCTGCCAGTGCTGGGGCCGATCGGGCGGGTCAGGCGGGTTGTCCCGGAGGACGTTACGACGCATATATGATGACCAAGCAAAACGGTCAAGAATTGTGTGCGGAAAACCCCACTCCAAGACGGGAAAATCCGTGACGGGCCCGAAGGCCCGCGCCGGGGCGGCTTGCCGGATGAAGGTCCGGCCGGTCGCCGTGGCGGTCCCAACAACCCTTTGTCCGCGTCAGGAACGTCGTTCCCATGCCTGAAGTGCTCTTCAACGGTCCCGCCGGTCGCCTGGAAGGCCGTTACACCCACGGCAAGCAGCCGAACGCCCCGGTTGCGCTGCTGTTGCACCCGCACCCGCAGCACAATGGGACGATGAACAACAAGGTGGTCTTCACCCTGTTCCAGTCCTTCACCAAGCGCGGCTATTCGGCCCTGCGCTTCAACTTCCGCGGCGTCGGGCGCAGCCAGGGCACCTACGACAAGGGGGAGGGCGAGCTGGCGGATGCGGCGGCGGCGCTCGACTGGCTGCAGACCTACAACCCCAATGCGCCGCTCTGCTGGATCGGCGGCGTGTCCTTCGGCGCCTGGATCGGCATGCAGCTTCTGATGCGCCGTCCGGAGATCGACGGCTTCGTCTCGGTCTCGCCGCCGGCCAACCTGTTCGACTTCTCCTTCCTGGCGCCGTGCCCGTCCTCGGGCCTGATCATCCATGGCGACAAGGACGAGGTGGTGCCCCAGGCCGCGGTGACCAAGCTGGTGACCAAGCTGTCGCACCAGAAGGACATCCGCATCGACCACCGCGTCGTTCCCGGTGCCAGTCACTTCTTCGTCAACCGCACCGACGATCTGGCGACCCAGGTGGACGACTATCTGGACAAGGCGCTGGGCAATCCCATCGCGGCGGTGGCGGAGTAAGCAAGCCCAACCCCATCCAACCGTGCCCACGAGAGCGTGGGCGGTTGGATGGGGGCTGGCGCCGTGTCTATTATTGCTCGCAGCCCAGAACCCACACGTCGTAGATCGGGTTCTCCATCGCCGACAGGGCGGGGCTGGAGGCGAACATCCAGCCGCTGAAGACCGGTTCCGCCTGCTCGCCGGGTTTGATTTCCGTCACTTCCAGGAAAGCGGCGGATTCCGGCGTTTCGATCGGCGGGTTCTCGCGGCAGGCGCGCAGCGTGATGCGCAGGCTGCTCATCGCCTTGGTCTCTCCGACCTTCATGGTGAAGGTGGAGGTGCGGGCGGTCACCTTGTCCAGCCATTGCAGCTTGGCCGCAGGCCGTTCGATCATCTGGTTCGGGACCGGGGCGGCCTGGACGGACGCGGTCGCCAGCAGGGCGGCAGCCAGCGGAAGAAGTCGGAGAAGTCTCGTCACGTCGGATCGCTTCCGTAATTGCGGACGGCGCCCCATGGCAGGATCCTGTCAACCAGATGATTTCCGCCGGGGCGCTCCGCCTTCTATCGCGGAAGCGGGGTCAGCGTCCAGTGGCGGGGGACGCCGGGGTGCGTTGTGCGGGACGGGTGTTTCAGCGCGGAACGGTGCTGCGCGAGGCGGGGGCGCTGTAGGTGGCGCCGGAACCGCTCTGGGCTTCGTCGCGGTCTTCGATCTTCTGGGTCGCCGCCCCGGCGCCGGCGCCCGCGGCGGCACCGACCACGGCCCCTACCGGTCCGCCGACCACCGCGCCGGCTGCGGCGCCGCCAAGCCCGCCGGAGGCCGCTTTCTCTTCCATGTCGGCGCCGCAGGCGGCGGTCGCCAGGGCAAGGCCGAGCACGACCAAATGGGACAGACGCATCGCAATTCCTCCTGCCTCGTGATCCGGAGGCATCGCCGTCCGGATTGCAGAAGGAACGCGTGAACGTGACGGTCGGTTCCGGCCACGCCCAGGGTTGGGTGCTTACAGCTTCGGCGGCTGGGCCGGCGCCTGGCTGGGAGCTTGACCCTGCTGGCCGCCGGACGGCTGGCCGTTGGCCTGGTCGCCGGACTTGCTCATGCTCTGCAGCGAGAAGATGACCTGACCCAGCAGCTGTTCCAGGCCCGGGGTGCTCTGCGTGAACTCGATCTTGCCGTTCGGCTTGATCATGTCGGGATCGCCGCCCGGCTCCAGCGACAGGAACTTGCCGCCCAGCAGGCTTTCCGATGCGATGACCGCCGCGGTGTCCTTGGGCAGCTTCACTGAATTGTCGACCGACAGATGGACGACCGCCTGATAGCTGGTGGGATCGAGCGTCAGCCCGGTGACTGTGCCGACCTTCACGCCGCTGATGCGCACGTCGGCGCCGCTCTGCAGGCCGGTGATGCTGTTGAAGTTGGCGGTGACGTCATAGCCCTGCACCTTGCGCAGGTCCGCGCTTTTGTAGGCGAAGGCAAGGAACACGGCGGCCACGGCGAGCACGACGCCGCCCAGCACGGTTTCGATCACATTCCGGCGCATAGAGCTATCCTGCTGCGAGTTCCCGAATCGAAACCCGGCCCGAAAGGGGCCGGGCTTTCCGTTCCGACGTGATGGTCAGTCCCGGCAGGGATCAGCTCGGCGTCCAGGGCTCGTAATCGCCGGTGGCCGGCACGCGCTGTCCGCCGGCCAGCACATGGCCGGGCGGACGGTAGGCCTGGACCGAGCCCGACATGTTGGGCAGGTGTTCCTTCTGCCACGGCTTATGGAAGGCGCTCGACCCCTCGGGCAGCGGCTCCTTGGTGGTGTGGTGCAGCCACCCGTGCCATTCCGGCGGGATCTTGGAGGCGTCGGGCTCACCGGCATACAGGACCCAGCGGCGCTCGCGCGTGCCGGGCTGGGTGTCCTTGGTGCGGTAATAGACGTTGCCGAAGCGGTCGCTGCCGACCTTGGCGCCCCGACGCCACGTGACGTAACGGATGTGGATGTTCGCCAGTTTGGTGAACAGGGAGATCGGCTCGCTCATCGTCGCTCACGAATTCCGGAGTCTGGCCCCGCGGACACGGGGCTGGTCGAATGCGGGCCGCACTATGACACCGCAAGTGCCGCGCGTCCACCGTTGGTGAGGTCCAATTCGCCGACCGGTGATCCTTGCAGGCATGGGCGCCCCGGAGAAATCCCCCTTTTCCTTGACGTGTCCATCCGTTTGCCTTATCCACCCCCGCGCATGCGTCGGCACCCCTGGAGGCCGGCGCCCTTTTCGTTTTGGAGCATCGTCATGACCAAGATCATTCCGCTCGGCGCTGAGACGCGCGAACGGGCCGGCAAGGGGACCGCCCGCCAGACCCGCCGTGACGGCCGCATTCCGGCCGTCATCTACGGTGGCAAGCAGGCTCCCCTCACCATTTCGCTCGAGAAGTTCGAGTTCACCCGCGTCCTGCATCAGCCGGGCTTCTTCACCCACCTGTTCGAAGTGACCGTCGACGGCGCCGCCCACCGCGTCCTGCCGCGCGACGTGCAGTTCCACCCGGTGACCGATGTCCCGCTGCATGTCGACTTCCTGCGCGTGTCCTCCGACACCCGCACCAACGTGCAGGTTCCGGTCGAGTTCGTCGACCAGGACAAGTCGGCCGGTCTGAAGCGCGGCGGCGTGCTGAACATCGTCCGTCACGAGCTGGAGCTGAGCTGCCCGGCTGACAACATCCCCGAGCACATCACCATCTCGTGCGAAGGCTTCGACGTTGGCGACTCGATCCACATCTCCTCGGTCAAGCTGCCGGAGGGTGTGACCTCGACGATCACCGACCGCGATTTCACCATCGCGACCATCGTTGCGCCGTCGGGCCTGAAGTCGGAAGAGGGCGCCGCTTCCTGATAAGGAGCGTTCGACCTTCGAAGATGGTTACGGTGGGGGGCTTCGGCCCCCCGCTTCGTTTTGTGGAGAGTGCTTTCCAAAGGGTGAGGGACATGCTGCTTCTGGTCGGACTGGGCAACCCCGGCAACGAGTATGCCCGCAACCGCCACAACATCGGCTTCATGGCGGTGGAGACCATCGCCCAGCGCCACCGCTTCACCCCGTGGAAGAAGCGTTTCCAGGGACAGACCGCCGAGGGCACCGTCGCCGGCGACAAGGTGCTGGCGCTGGAGCCCGCCACCTTCATGAACCTGTCCGGCCAGTCGGTGGTGGCGGCCCTGCAGTTCTACAAGCTGAAGCCCGAGAACGTCGTCGTCATCCATGACGAGCTGGACCTGCCCCCCGGCAAGATCCGGGTGAAGAAGGGCGGCGGCCATGGCGGGCACAACGGCCTGCGCTCCATCGATGCGCATATCGGCAAGGAATACTGGCGCATCCGCCTTGGTATCGGCCATCCCGGCAACAAGGATCTGGTCAGCGGCTATGTCCTGCACGACTTCGCCAAGGCCGACCAGACCTGGATCGACCCGCTGCTGGATGCAGTTTCAGACAACCTGCCGCTGATGGTGGAAGGCCAGCCGGAGCTGTTCATGAACAAGGTGACGGTGGCGACGCAGGCACGATAGGCCGCGGCCTGCCAACCCTTCCCCCACTTCGCGTTTGCGCTTTGTCCCCCATCGTAGGATAAAGCGCCTCAATTCCAGAATTTCCGACGGCGAGCACCCACCCATGGGCTTCAATTGCGGCATCGTCGGCCTGCCGAACGTCGGCAAGTCGACCCTGTTCAACGCGCTGACCGCCACCCAGGCGGCCGAGGCGGCGAATTTCCCCTTCTGCACCAAGGAGCCGAACGTCGGCCGCGTCGGTGTGCCCGACCCGCGGCAGGACAAGCTGGCGGAAATCGCCAAGTCGCAGAAGATCATCCCGACCCAGCTGGAGTTCGTGGACATCGCCGGCCTGATCCGCGGCGCGTCGAAGGGTGAAGGGCTGGGCAACCAGTTCCTCGCCAACATCCGCGAGGTCGACGCTATCGTCCATGTGCTGCGCTGCTTCGAGGACGACGACATCACCCATGTCGAGGGCAACGTCGATCCGCTGCGCGACGCCGAGGTGGTCGAGACCGAGCTGATGCTCGCCGACATGGAAAGCCTGGAACGCCAGCTGACCAGCCTGCAGAAGAAGGCCAAGGGCGGCGACAAGGACAGCAAGATCAAGGCCGACCTGATGGAGCGCGCCCTGAAGGTGCTGCAGGACGGCAAGCCGGCCCGCGTGGTCGAGCTGTCGGACGACGAGCGGCCGGTGTTCAAGCAGTTCATGCTGCTGACCGACAAGCCGGTGCTCTACGTCTGCAACGTCGAAGAGGCGTCGGCCGCCACCGGCAATGCCTTCTCCGCCAAGGTCGCCGAAAAGGCCAAGGCTGAGAACGCCGAGGTCGTCGTCATCTCCGCCGCCATCGAGTCCGAGGTCGCCCAGCTCTCCGACCCGGCCGAGAAGGCCGAATTCCTGGAATCGATGGGTCTGGAGGAAACCGGCCTGAACAAGCTGATCCGCGCCGGCTTCAAGCTGCTGGACCTGATCACCTTCTTCACCGTCGGTCCGAAGGAGACGCGGGCCTGGACCGTGCGCCGCAATGCCAAGGCTCCCGAGGCCGCCGGCGTCATCCACACCGACTTCGAGCGCGGCTTCATCCGCGCCGAGACCATCGACTACACCAGCTTCGTCACGCTGGGTGGCGAGCAGGGGGCGAAGGACGCCGGCAAGATGCGCCAGGAAGGCAAGGAGTATGTCGTCCAGGACGGCGACATCTTCCACTTCCGCTTCAACGTCTGAGTAAGCGGGGATCGGGGAGGCGGCGGCATCACCGCCCCCCTTTCCACCTCCGCCGTCACCCAACTGTCATATTGTCGTAACAATCGGCACTCCCCACCCTTCAGTTGGGGGTGTGCCCTGATCGCACCTCCGATCCGACAGAGGGGGTGCGATGCAGGCGACGCGGGTGCTGCTGGAATTGGCCGGGAATGTCGTGCTGCTCCTGTGGGGGCTGCACATGGTGCAGAGCGGGCTGACCCGCGCGCTGGGCGGCGACCTGCGCCGCATCCTGGGGGCCGGGCTGCGCAACCGCTGGACCGCCTTCCTGTCCGGCATGGGCATCACCATGCTGCTGCAGAGCAGCACCGCCACCGGCCTGATGGCGACCGGCTTCACCGCCACCGGGCTGGTGTCGCTGATGCCGGCGCTGGCG
Organism: Azospirillum oryzae; assembly: GCF_900177515.1. Taxonomy (GTDB): domain Bacteria; phylum Pseudomonadota; class Alphaproteobacteria; order Azospirillales; family Azospirillaceae; genus Azospirillum; species Azospirillum oryzae_A. Next base: position 2,042,402 of record NZ_FXAK01000007.1, on the reverse strand, counting down.
GTGATGCTGGGGGCCAATGTCGGCTCCACCCTGATTGTCCAGATTCTCGCCTTCGACGTCGCGCATGTGGCGCCGGTCCTGCTGCTGGGCGGCTTCATCGCCTTCCGCCGCGGGGCGCGGACGCGCAGCCGCGACCTGGGCCGGGTCGCCATCGGGCTGGGCCTGATGCTGCTGTCGCTGCATTTGCTGCTGGCGACCATCGCCCCGGCGGAGAATGCGCCGATGCTGCGGCGGATGCTGGCAATGCTGACCGCCGATCCGGTGGTGGCGGTGATGCTGGCGGCGCTGCTGTCCTGGGCCGCCCATTCCAGCGTCGCCGCCATCCTGCTGATCGCGTCGCTGGCCGGCGGCGGGGTGATCGGGCCGGAGGCCGCCGTCGCCATGGTGGCCGGCGCCAATCTGGGCAGCGCCGTCAATCCGGTGGTGGAGGGGCCGGGCGGCGACGGCCGCAACCCGGCGGCAAGGCGGCTGCCGGTGGGCAATCTCATCAATCGATTCGTCGGCTGCCTCATCGTCGTGCCGCTGTTGGGACCGATCACCGCCGGACTGCAGGCGGTGTCGCCGGATGCCACGCGGCTGGCGGCCAACTTCCACCTCGCCTTCAATCTGGCGATGGCCGGATTGTTCATCGGTCCGCTGCCCTGGTTCGCGCGGGCCTTGACCAGGATGTTCCCGGAGCGAGTTGCGGTCGCCGATCCGGCGATGCCGCTCTATCTCGACCGCAGCGCGCTCCGCATCCCCCACCTCGCCATCGCCAACGCGTCACGCGAGGCGCTGCGTATGGCCGACACGGTGGACAGCATGCTGCGCGGTGCGCTGGACGTGATCCAGACCGACGACCGCAAACGGGTGCAGGAGATCCGGCGGATGGACGATGTGCTGGACCGGCTGCACGACGCCATCAAGCGCTATCTCACCCAGATCAATGTCGAGGATCTGGACGAACGCGACGCCCGCCGGGTGTCCGATGTGCTCACCTTCACCATCAACCTGGAGCATGTCGGCGACATCGTCGACCGCAACCTGATGGAGGCGGCATCGAAGAAGATCCGGCGCAGGCTGCGCTTCTCCACCGAGGGGGCGGCCGAGATCGCCGGCATGCTGGAGCGGCTGAGTGAGACCCAGCGTCTGGCCGCCGCCGTCTTCGTGTCGGGCGACGTCCGGTCCGCCCGCTCGCTGATCCATGAGAAGGAGGTGATCCGCGATCTGGAAACCAGCGCCACCGAGGCGCATTTCGCCCGACTGCGCGCCGGCCGCAAGGAAAGTGTGGAGACCAGCGCCCTTCATCTGGACATCCTGCGCGACCTGCGCCGGATCAACGCCCATCTGGTCGCCGCCGCCTATCCCGTACTCGATCAATCGGGGGAGCTTCTGCCCAGCCGCCTCAAACGGGGGGCAGCGCGGGCGTGACCACCTGCGCCCGATTGGGGCATGGTGCGGCTTCCGCTTCGACCTTTTCTTGTCACCGATCCAGCCACGTTAACACTTTCGTAACCATATAAAATTCGTCAAGCTCTTTCGCGACATGGTTAACAAACCGCTCCTGTGGTTGTTATGGCAGTGAGTGCCAAGGAACGGTTGTCGAGAGGGAGCGGACGGTGGCGAACACGCACGCGACGTCGAATGGACCCAATGCACAGGGGGTATCCGACGCCGGATTCGCCGAGCGAGTGCGCGATGCCATCGACCGGCAGGAGCTTTCCCTGGTCTTCCAGCCGCAGGCGGACGTCGTCACCAACCGCCTGACCGGCTTCGAGGCGCTGTCGCGCTGGCGCCTGTCCGACGGCACCATGCTGCCCCCCGATGTTTTCGTGCCGATGGCGGAGCAGGGGGAGGCGATCCATCTGCTGGGCGAATGGACCCTGCGGACCGCCTGCCGGGCGGCCGCCGGCTGGCTGCGCGCCGGCTATCCCGACATTCCGGTGTCGGTGAACCTGTCGGCGCGGCAGCTCGACGATCCGGGGCTGGTGCTGAAGGTGCTGGCGATCCTGGCGGAGACCGGCCTGCCCGCCGCCAACCTGAAGCTGGAACTGACCGAAACCAGCATGTTCAGCCAAGGCGCCGACGCACGCGAGGCCTTGCTGCAGCTGCGCGGCGCCGGAATCCGGCTGGTGCTGGACGATTTCGGCACCGGCTGGTCGTCGCTGGCCACCCTGCGCCGGGTGCCGGTGGAGGCGCTGAAGATCGACAAGCAGTTCGTCCAGGCGATGGTGGAGGACCGCGATGCCGCCGCCATCGTCCAGGCGGTGGTGGCGCTGGCCCACGCGCTGGAATTGGGCGTGGTGGCGGAAGGTGTGGAGACGCCGGAACAGCGGCTCTATCTGCAGGCCTACCGCTGCGATGTCCTGCAGGGTTATTGGCTGTCGCGTCCGCTGAGCGCCGACGGGGTGAGCGAGTTCCTGGCCGAGCGGAGCGTCATCGGAACCCTGCGGCCTATGGGGTCGGGCCCCGCCGCTGGGCCGCAGACATCAGGATGACCCGCCGGGTCTCGTCCCATTCCGTCAGTTCGCCCGCCTCCTCGGCAGTGGCCCAGCAGGCTTCCAGCGCATCGTCGGCGCAGATCGGGTCGCCCTCGGCACTCTCCGCCGCCACTTCCACCAGAGTATAGTGGTAATGGACGCGCCCGTCGGCATCGGGGGTGATGGCGTCGACCACAGTGACGATTCCGGTCGGCACCACCTCCAGCCCGGTCTCCTCGCGCACCTCGCGCACGGCGGTCTCGAACACGGTTTCGCCGACCGACTGGGCGCCGCCCGGCAGGCTCCACTGGCCCATCCGCGGCGCCTTGCCCCGGCGGATCAGCAGCACCTTGTCTCCGCGCCAGACGACGGCCCCGACACCGACCCACGGGCGGTCGGGATATTCGCGGCTGGAACGGTCGGGCAGGGTGGCGGGAGGATTGGATTCGATGGTCATGAGCGGCAGCCTAGCGCACCGCTTGACAGGCTGTCACCCCGTGCCGAGAGTCACCAATGTGGTGATTGATGACGGAGGGCGGCCATGGGTGTGTTGTATTCCAAAGCCGACGACCCAGGCCTTGATGCCGCCATCGAGCGTGCCTTGGCGGAGGGGCCTTTGACCATCGTCCGCCCTGGCAAGCCGTCGATGGTCATGCTGTCCGCTGCCGACTATGAACGGCTGTGTGGGGAAAGCGCCGCTGCTCCCAACCCTATGCCCACGAATGTGATCGAAGCGCTTCTGCGACCCGTCGATGCGACAGACATCGATCTGAACGAGGCAATTGGCGAGCGCCATGGGCCGAATACCCGCAAGCCGGTCGACTTCGCTACAGACTCCTTATGATGGGCTTCCTGCTGGATACCAATATCTTGTCCGAGCCAAGGCGGCCGAGACCGGATCCACTAGCAATTGCCTGGCTGGAGCGTCTTCCGCCATCGGAAGCCTTCATCAGCGTCATCAGCATCGGGGAAATCCATCGCGGAATTACCAATCTCCGCTCATCCAATGCCGCGAAGGCTGAACAACTCGACCTTTGGATTAAAGGCGTGGAAACCTGGACCGAGCGCATACTGCCCGTGTCGCTGACGGTCGCGACGCTCTGGGGACATCTTCGCAACGCTCACCGCAACTGCGATCCAGTGGACGCACTGATCGCCGCCACGGCACAGGCCCACGGATTGATCATCGCAACCCGCAATGTCCGTGACTTCCACGCCTTTGGGATTCCATTGCTGAACCCGTTCGAGGCCCCATGAAGCTCAACGAGATCCGCACCTTCATCGCCGTGGCCGATGCGCAGTCGGTGCAGGAGGCCGGCAACCGGCTGGGGCTTACGCAGTCTGCGGTGTCGCGGTTGATCCAGCGGCTGGAGGCGGAACTTGGCGTCGTGCTGTTCGACCGGCAGACAAAGCCGCTGGCCCTGACCCGCGACGGCGAATTGGCGCTGGCCCATGCCCGGCGCATCCTGGCGGCGACGAGCGACTTCGCCGACGCTTTCGCCGGGTCGGTCGAGCCGCGCGGGCTGCTGCGGCTGGGGACGGCGCATGTTCTGACCGCGCTGGCAGCCGGCCGGCCTCTGGACGAGTTGCGCGCCGGCTTCCCCGGCCTGACCCTGCGGCTGCATGCGGACTGGAGCAACCCGCTGATCGAGCAGGTCCGCGCCGGCAGCCTGGACGGCGCGGTGATCCTGCTGTGCGAGGATCAGCCGCCTCCCGACGATCTGCCGGTCCGCCGGATCGCGACGGAGCCGGTCAGCATCATCGCCTCTCCCGACGACGGCTCCGCCGATCTGGCGGCCATGAACCGGCGCGGCTGGGTGTTGCAGCCGAACGGCTGCCGCTACCGCGAGGCGCTCCATCAGGCGCTGGCGCCGCTCGGCCTGCAGCCGAATGTGACGGTGGAGGCCTATGACCAGAGCTTGCTGGTGTCGCTGGTGGCGCGCGGCGTCGGCTTCGGTCTGGCGCCGATGGGGCTGATCGCGCCGATTCCGGGCGCGGTCGCCGTCCGGCCGCTCGAGCTGCCCGATTTCCGGATGGCGGTGACGATCTGGCTGATCCAGTCGCGGACGACCGGGCGTATTGCACCGGTGTTCGACCGGCTGGAGGAATCACTGCGGCGCGAATTGTCGGCGGGACAGCGGCACGACTGCGGGACCGCGCAACCTTCCGTCCTGCATTCCGCCGCGGAATGACCCGGTTGCCGATTATGAATTTGCCGAACTGTTGGTGCCCGCCTATCGTCGGGGCATAGCAGTTCCACAACACCGGCACGCAATGCCGGACCCTTCCGGGAGGACGCCTTGACCACCGCCACCCCCGCACCGGCGCCCTCCTGGAGGACGCCCGCACTCGTCGTCGTTTGCGGCTGCCTGATCTCGATGCTGGCCTTCGGACCGCGGTCCAGCATGGGCCTGTTCATCGGCCCGCTTTCGGAAACCCGCGGATGGGGCCGCGACGTTTTCGCGCTGGCGATGGCGATCCAGAACATCCTGTGGGGCGCCGGCGGCCCCTTCGCCGGGGCGCTGACCGACCGCTACGGCCCGGCACCGGTGCTGGCCGGCGGCGGGATCCTCTATGCGGCCGGGCTGGCGCTCATGCCCTACGCTACCACCAGCGTCGAGCTGTACCTGACCGCCGGCGTGCTGATCGGCCTCGGCCTGTCCGGCGCATCCTTCGGCATCATCATCGCCGGCTTCACCCGGCTGCTGCCGCCGGAACAGCGCAGTTGGTCGGTCGGTATCGCCACCGCCGCCGGATCGATGGGCCAGTTCCTGTTCGCACCGATGGGGCAGGCCTTTATCGCCGGCTTCGGCTGGCAGACCGCCCTGCTGCTGCTGGCGGCCTCGATGATCGCGGTGCCGCTGCTGGCCGGCGTCTTCCCCGGTCCGAAGGGCATGACGGCGGGCAACGCCCCGGCGGTGACCGGCGCCAACATCGGCTTCGTCGCCGCCGTGCGCCAGGCTTTCCAGCACCGCAGTTATGTGCTGCTGGTCGCCGGATTCTTCGTCTGCGGCTTCCAACTGGCCTTCATCACCACCCATCTGCCGCCCTACCTGACCGAAGCCGGCATCAGCCCGTCGCTGGCCGCCTGGGCGCTGGCGTTGATCGGTCTGTTCAACGTCATCGGCTCCTATGCGTCCGGCATCCTCGCGGGCAAGGTCAGCAAGCGCTATCTGCTGTGCGGCAACTATTTCTCGCGCGGCATCGCCACGGCGATCTTCATCCTGCTGCCGATCTCGCCGGTCACCGTCATCGCCTATGCCGCGGTGATGGGCCTGCTGTGGCTGTCCACCGTGCCGCCGACCTCCGGCCTCGTCGCGCTGATGTTCGGCACCCGCTACATGGGCACGCTCTACGGCTTCGCCTTCTTCAGCCATCAGGTCGGCGGCTTCCTGGGCGTCTGGCTGGGCGGCGTGCTGTACGAGCGCACGGGATCCTACGATGTCGTCTGGTGGCTGGGCGTCGCGCTTGCCATGTTCGCGACCATCATCCACTGGCCGATCGCCGAGAAGCCCGCCCCGTCGCTGGCGGCGGCCGAGGCGAAGGCGTAAGGTAGTCCACCATGAGCGACAGCCCCGCCCAATCCTCTTCCGGACTTCCCATCGGCCACGGACTTGCCGCGGCGCTGCTGGGCGGCGTCCTGCTGGTCTGGGCCGGGCTGATGGGGCTGTCGCTTCAGCGCGCCGCGCTGCCGGATGCGACCGACGGCATGATGCTGGCGGTCTTCTCGCCCGGCACCAGCGATGCCGAGGCGATGACGGCGATGGTGCGGGCGGGCGGCGAGCCGGTGCGCTCCACCTGGCTCGGCTTCGCCTGGGTCGCCCGCGGGGTGGAGCCCGGTTTCGTCGGCCGGCTGAAGGCGGAAGGCGCGCTGGCCGCCTTCGGCGAGCTTCCGGTCGGTCCGACGCTGGGCGGCTGCACCGCCACTCCGGTCGACACCGCCAAGATCGCCGCCACCAGGCTGCAATAGGCCCGGCTTCAATAGGCAGGTCTTCCGCCCCTTACAGGCCGGTGGGCGTCGCGCGCGTGTCGGCGGTGCGGGTGGTGCCCTGGTCGATCAGCGGCTGCAGCGCCGGGGCTAGGCTTTTCAGAAGCTGGGCGGGCAGGGCGCTGGTGAAGCGGTAGTTGTCGGCCTCCGGCCCATGGACGAAGGCGGTCATCGTCCCGAAGAAGCGGTCGCCGATGTAGAAGACGAAGGTCGCGGTGCGGTTGACCGCCTTCGATTCGATCAGCACGCCGCCCGGCCCCCAGCGGTCCAGCCGATGGTCGCCGGTTCCGGTCTTGCCGCCCATCGGGATCGGTGCACCGGCCGGGTCCTTGAAGGAGCCCCAGACCCGTTTGGCGGTGCCGTTCTGCGCCACATCCATCAGGGCGCGGCGCAGGGTGGCGCAGACCTCCGGCCGCAGGACGCGTTCGCCCTTCAGCGGCCCCAGCCCAAGCTTCGCCTCGTAAGGCGTGCCGGCGGCGAAATGCAGCGAGCGGATCTTCACCGTCGGCTGGCGCACCCCGTCGTTCAGGATCAGCCCCATCAGTTCGGCAAGCGCCGCCGGGCGGTCGGCCGAGCTGCCGATGGAGGTCGCCAGCGACGGCACCAGTGTTTCGAACGGATAGCCGACGCTGCGCCACTGGGCGGTGATGCGCTGGAACGCCTCTTCCTCCAGCCCGATGCGGATGCGGGTGTTCTGGGCGGCCATGCCCTTCTTGAACAGCCACCGATAGCTTTCCTGGCGTTCGTCGGCGCTGGCGGCCAGCACCTCCGCCCGCGTGGCGCCGGGATGCTGCTGGAGGTAGGCGACCAGCCACAGCTCCAGCGGATGGACGCGGGCGAGATAGCCGAGGTCGTTCAGCGGGAAGCGGTCCGGCCCGTATTTGGCGTAGAGCGCCGAGAGCTGCCCGTCGGACAGCGCCATCTTTGGCAACTGGGCGCGCAGGAAGGTGGAGAACTCGGCCAGCCCGGCCTTGGGCCGCACGGTGCGGAAGATCACCGCCAGCCGGTGCGGCACCGGGCGCGAGCGGGTCGCCAGCCGGGCCAGCGCCTCGTCCGGCGTGCGCTTGCGGTAGTCGTTGTAGAAGCGGTTGAGGAAGTCCGAACCTTCGCGGTCGGCGAAACGGGCGAGATAGGCTTGGCGTGCCGGGTGATCGGGCGAGCGCAGGATGTCGGCGCCGTCGTCCGCGCCCTCGTCCATATAGAATTGGACGATGTCGCGCATCAGCCGGATGAAGGGCAGGTTGACGCTGTTCCGCAACGCCTCCTGCAGGGTCAGGATGCGGCCGTTGTCGTCCTTGTTGAAGTTCACGAAGCTATGCTGGCCGCCGCCGGTGAAGAACACCTCGCCGGGGCTGGCGGAGTAGCGCCGCTCCATTGCCGCGTCCAACATGGCCGGCAGCCGGCGGTCGGGGGCGGAGGCCAGCCACGCCGTCGCCCAGCGGGTCAGGTTGTCCGACGCCTCGTCCTGCACATCGGCCAGCAGATCCTTCGGCAGATGGGCGTAGCGGCTGTGCAGCTCCGCCATGATCTCCAGATAGGTGGTCAGCGTGCGCAGCTTGGCGGTGGAGCCGAGATCGAGCTTCGCGCCGTCGTTGATGTCCAGCGGCTGGTCGAGGTTGTCGGCCTGGACACGCAGGTAATTGGCCTCCGGACCGCGCTCGTACAGGGTGATCGAGTAGACCAGCTTGGACAGGTCGTTGTTGCGGGCGTCGAGGAGCCGTTCGCCGGTCAATCCGAGCGAGCGGGCATAGTCGGGATCGTTCAGCTTGCCCAGCACATCGACCACGCGGGCCTGCGTCTCGGCATCCAGGGTCGATTGCGCGGTGAGGTCGAGCCGGTCGAGCGCATAAAAGTTGGAAACGCCGAGCATGCCCAGCAGCCGGGCACGGATGGCATTGGTCGCCTTCTGCTCGACGAAGGAGGTCGCGGGGGCGGTCGGCGCCTCCTCCCGGAAGGCCAGCGGCGTCGCGAGTGCCGCGTCGCGCAGGACCGGATCGATCACCCCGGCCTGGGCCAGTGCCCGCAGATGGGCGTCGGCCAACCGGTCGAGCGCGGCGCGGTCCTGGATCAGGTAATAGGACGGCCGCCGCTGCGCCAGCAGCAATGCCAGCACCTGCTTGTAGGCCAGCGCCTTCAGCTTCAGGGCGCGGGCGTCCGGGGCAGGTTCGGCCAGCACGCGCTTGGCGATGGACAGGTCGGTGCCGAACCAGGCCCACAGCCCATCGCCGAGCCCGTTCACCTCGCCGAAGCCGGCCCGCGCGGTCAGCGGGGTGGAGTTCAGGTAATCGACCAGGATGCGTCGGCGGGCCAGCGTCGTGTCCTCGCCGTCGCTGTAGGCGCGGACACTGGCCGACGCCATCTGGCGCAGCTTCTCCACGCTGCCGGCGGTCTGGCCATCGGGAGAGTGGCGGTATTTCTCGATCTGGGTGGCGAGCGTCGAGCCGCCGGGGGAACGCTGGCCCGGCCGGACCATCTGCAAGGGCAGCATCGCCACCGCGGCGCCGAAGCGGTCCCATTCCACCGCCGGGTTGCGGCGGGGCTGGTCCTCGTCCAGCAGTTCGCGGTTCTCGATGAACAGCAGCGTGTCGGCGACCAGCGTCGGCACGTCGTCGAAGCCGTCGAACACCCGTTCGGGATAGCGCGCCGAGTACATGACCGCGCCGTTGCGGTCGAGCAGGGTTAGCCCGGCCTGCGTCTTCTCGCGATAGATCGGAAAGCCGCCGCCGGCCATGAAGCGGTCGAGCGCCGGGGACAGCACCGCCTGCCGTTCGACCGCATAGAGGTCATGGGTCAGCGACTCGAGATAGTCGGGCAGGGCGGTGTAGCCGAGCCGCTCGTTGTACGGCCCATGCTTGGGATAGCGCGCCTGCGGGTTGGGGCCTTCGCGCAAGGACACGGTCATCGACTGGGCGACGCCGGACAGCAGCCGGGCCTGGAGACGCGAGGTCTGCATCTCCTGCCAGCCGGCATAGCCGGCGGCGGCCACGGTGGTCGCCAGCGTCGCGCCGATCGCCGCCCGCCGGGCCCAACGCCCAACCTGCATCCACCCCTTGGCCATCTCGGAAGCGAACCCCCTGCCGCCCGACCCACACGGTCGGTGTAGGCCGGAACGATAGGGGGTTTATGGTTAACGGGGGTTTAAGGTGGTACCTCTCACCCCTCCAGCAGCGCCTTCGCACGCGCCGCCAATTCCGCCAGCGGGACCTCGACCTGTTCGCCCTTGACCAGATGCTTCAGGGTCGCGGTGCCGCGGGCCTTCTCGTCGGAGCCCATCAGCAGAACGACGGGGATGCCGGCACGGTCGGCGTATTTCATCTGCTTGGCGATCTTGCCGCCATCCAGCTGGATTTCCGTGTTGATGCCGGCGGCGCGCAGCTCGCTCGCCATGCGGAAATAGTCGGCGGACAGGACGGGGTCCATCTGGGTCACCAGCACCTGGGCGGTGGGGGCGGCGTCCTTGATGATGCCGGCCTCCATCAGTTGGTAGAACAGGCGGGTCGCGCCGATGGAGATGCCGACGCCCGGCAGCTTCGACTTGGTGTAGTGGCTGGCGAGATTCTCGTAGCGCCCGCCGGAGCAGACCGAGCCGATACCGGGATGGTCGTTCAGGAAGGTCTCGTAGACGGTGCCGGTGTAGTAATCGAGCCCCCGCGCGATGGCGAGGTTGATGCGCACCGTCCCCTCCGGAACCTGGAAGGCCTTCAGCCCCTCGATGACGGTGGTCAGTTCGCCGACGCCCTCGCGGAAGATGGCGTTTTCGATGTCCAGCGCGCCAAGTGCCGCCAGAGTCTCGGCGTTGCTGCCCTTTATGTCGATCAGCGACAGGATGGTGTCGGCGGCATGCTCGGTCACGCCGAGGCCAAGCAGGCTGTCGCGCACCTTGTCGCGGCCGATCTTGTCCAGCTTGTCGATCTCGCGCAGCACCAGCACGCGGGTGTCGGCATCGGCGACGCCCAGGCCGTCGAGCAGGCCCAGCAGGATCTTGCGGTTGTTCACGTTGATGGTGAAGCCGCCGAAGTTCAGTTCGCTGAAGACATGGTGGATGACCGCCGGGATTTCGGCGTCGTAATGGGCGGACAGGCTGTCCTTGCCGATCACGTCGATGTCGCACTGGTAGAATTCGCGGAAGCGCCCGCGCTGCGCCCGCTCGCCGCGGTAGACCCGCTGGATCTGATAGCGGCGGAAGGGGAAGGCGAGGTCGCGCTCATGCTCCGCCACATAGCGGGCGAGCGGCACGGTCAGATCGAAGCGCAGGGCCAGTTCCGGCTTGTTGCCCTGCTGGATGGCGCCGGTCGACTGGACGAAATAGACCTGCTTCTCCGTCTCGCCGCCCGACTTGGTCAACAGCGTGTCCACCGTCTCGAACACCGGGGTTTCTACGGGGACGAAGCCGAACCGCTCGTAACCGCGGCGGATGGTGTCCAGCATGCGCTGGAAGGCCACCTGCTGGCGCGGCAGCAGCTCCATCGTTCCGGGCGGGGTGCGGGGCGTGATCAGGCTCATCGGAGAAGGTCCGCGCTTGGATAGGAAAAGCGTGCGTTTTCTAGCCCCTTTCGCCGGTCCCGTCACCTGCGCCCAAAAAGGCCGGGATAAATTTTTCAGTTGGGGCGGAAATTTTTTGGAAGAGCGTGGAATGAACGTCAGCCGGGCCGCGTTCATCTAAGCACGATCCCGCAACGAGGATCGCTCACCGAAATGGAGAAACCAAATGTCCGGCACCGTCTTTGGGTCGCGTATCCGCTCGTCCGTTTCGACCTTTGCGTTTGCCGCCCTGGTGGCGACTGTCCCTGTGCTGAGCGCGGGTGCCGCAACGGTCGTTCCGGCCGCTCCGGCCGCGTCCGCCCCCGCCGCGACGACCGACTCCACCACGACTGCGCCCGCTCCGACCGCCAAGGTCGAGCAGAAGGCCGTCACCAAGAGCGAGGCTACCAAGACCGAAGCCCCGAAAGCCGACGCCACCAAGGCCGAGGCCGGCAAGACCAAGCATGAGCAGGTCGCCGCCACTCCGAAGGCCGAGGTGACCAAGACCCAGGCCGATGCCGTCGCCAAGGAACTGGGCGCCAAGCCGACCGAGCAGTTGACGGTCCAGCTCGGCAAGTATCACGAGCAGATGCTGGCCGCCCATGCGCTGAAGGACAGCGCCGCCCGCGACAAGGCGGTGGCCGAGGCACGGCAGCAGCTCGCCACCATCGGCGGCAAGCCGGTGACCGCCGAGCAGGCCGCGAAGATCGACGACATCCTGGGGGTCAAGACCTCGACGACCGTCCAGTAAGGTCTCGGCAAGACGGCCAGCCCCTCGCCAACGCCGGCCGGCGGGGGGCTGCCGGCTTCACCTCTTGTTTCCCGTCCGTGTTTCCAGTCCGTGCCCGCCTCTGTTGAGATGCGGCGACGATGGCGATAGAACGTCGTCCAAGCGAACCGCCCCACTCGACAGCAGCGCCGGGACCCGATCCATGCCGAACGACCGCCTTGTCATCCGCCGTCCCGACGACTGGCATGTCCATTTGCGCGATGGCGCCATGCTGAAAGCGGTTCTACCCTTCACCGCCCGTCAGTTTGGCCGCGCCATCGTGATGCCGAACCTGAAGCCGCCGGTGGCGACGGCCGCCGATGCCGTGGCCTACCGCGAGCGCATCCTGGCGGCCCTGCCGGACGGCGTGGCCTTCACCCCGCTGATGACCGCCTATCTGACCGACGGCACCGATGCCGACGATCTGGCCCAGGGCTTCAGGGACGGGGTGTTCGCAGCGGCCAAGCTCTATCCCGCCAACGCCACCACCAACAGCGCCCATGGCGTCACCGACATCGCCCGCATCGCCCCGGTGCTGGAGCGCATGGCGGAAATCGGCATGCCGCTGCTGATCCATGGCGAGGTGACCGACCAGTCGGTCGACATCTTCGACCGCGAGGCGGTGTTCATCGACACCATCCTGGCCCCGCTGCTGGAGCGTCACAAGACCCTGCGCGTGGTGCTGGAGCATGTGACGACGGCCGACGCCGTGCAGTTCGTGCGGGCGCATGCCGCCAGCGGCCGGATCGGCGCCACCATCACCGCGCACCATCTGCTGATCAACCGCAGCCACATCTTCCAGGGCGGCATTCGTCCGCATCTCTACTGCCTGCCGATCGCCAAGCGCGAGACGCACAGGGTGGCGCTCGTCGAGGCGGCGACGAGCGGCGAGGGGCCGTTCTTCCTGGGCACCGACACTGCCCCGCACACGGTGACGGCCAAGGAAGCCGCCTGCGGCTGCGCCGGCTGCTTCACCGCCGCCAATGCGCTGGAACTCTACGCCGAGGCATTCGACGAGGCCGGCGCGCTCGACAGGCTGGAGGCCTTCGCCAGCCTGAACGGCCCGCGTTTCTACAACCTGCCGGTCAGCGAGGAGCGCGTCGCTCTGGAACGCCGTCGGTCGATCGCCCCCGACCTGATCCTGGTCAGCGAGGGCGACGCCGTCCTGCCCTTCCGCAGCGGCGAGACCCTGCGCTGGAGCTTCGCGGGGGCGGTGTGAGGCGAACAAGGCCGCGCCCGGTGAGGCGCGGCCTTTCCGGTCAGAAAAGTGTCCCCTGCACCGGCGTCACCCGCGGCTTGCGCGCTGCCGGCTTCTTCTCCGGCTTGGCCTCCGCCGGTGCCTCGGTCTTGACCTCCGCCTTCGGGGCGCCGCCGTCGATGGTTGCTGCAACTTTTGCGTCATCGGCGAAGACGATGTTGACGGCCAGACCCGGCGTCGCCTGATCGGCGCGGGTCACCGGGCGGCCGTCGCGATCCTCGACCAGGGCGAAGCCGCGGGCCAGAACGCCCTTGTAGCTGTAACTTTCCAGCAATTGGCCGAGCGACGCCAGCTTCGCCGCCTTGTCGGCAACCCCCTTGGCATAGCTGCGGTCGAGGCGCGGAGTCAGGTCGGCGACGCGGCGCTCTCCATCCGCCAGCTTCACCCGCGCCGGGGTCAGCGACAGCCGGCCGGCGATGCGGTCGAACCGGCCGCCGGCGGTGGTCACCGCATGGCGCAGAGCCGAATCGAGGGCACGGCTTTCGGACGCCAGTTTCTGTTCCGCCTGGGCAAGCTTCTCGCGCGGATGGCGCAGCTTGGCGGCCAGCTCGCCGACGCGGGTGCGCCGCCGCTCCAGCAGGGCGGAGGCGGCAAGGTTCAGGCGTTCGGCGCGGTCGTCCAGCCGCTGGGCATGACCCTCCAGCAGGGCGCGGGGATCGCCCAGGCCACGGGCCAGCCCCTCCACTCGGTTGCGGCGGTCCTCCACCGCGCGCGACGCGCAGGCGAGCAGGCGGCGCTCGTCGTCCAGGATCTGGGCCAGCAACTCGCCACGCACCGGCACCGCCATTTCGGCGGCGGCGGTCGGGGTGGGCGCGCGCAGGTCCGACGCGAAGTCGATCAGGGTGGTGTCGGTCTCGTGCCCGACGGCGGAGATCAGCGGGATGGCGCTGGCCGCCGCGGCACGGACGACATTTTCCTCGTTGAAGGCCATCAGGTCCTCCAGCGAGCCGCCGCCGCGCGCCACGATGATCAGGTCCGGGCGGGGGATGCGGCCGCCGGGCTGGATGCGGTTGAAGCCCTCGATGGCTGCCGTCACCTCGGCTGCCGCGCGCTCGCCCTGGACGGCGACCGGCCACAGCAGGACATGGCGGGGGAAGCGGTCGTTCAGCCGGTGCAGGATGTCGCGGATCACCGCCCCGGTGGGGGAGGTGACGACGCCGATCACGTCCGGCAGGAAGGGGATGCGCCTCTTGCGGGCGGGGTCGAACAGCCCCTCCGCCGCCAGCCGGCGCTTGCGCTCCTCCAGCATCTTCAGCAGCGCGCCTTCGCCGGCCAGCTCCATCGACTCGACGATCAGCTGGTATTGCGAGCGGCCGGGGTAGGTGGTCATCCGCCCGGTGACGATGACCTCCAGCCCTTCCTCCGGCCGGACCGCCAGCTTCGCCATGGTTCCGCGCCAGCACACCGCCTCGATCACCGCGGTGTCGTCCTTGAGGCGCATGTAGCAGTGGCCGGAGCTGTGCTTCTTCGGCTGGCTGATCTCGCCGCGAACGCGGACGAAGCCGAATTCCTCCTCGATGCTGCGCTTCAGCCGGCGGGCGAGGTCGCCGACGGTGAATTCCGGAAGGTTGGAGCCGGGGCGCGGTTCGGGGGCGATGAGGGGTGCGTTTTCGGACGTCATGGCGCTCTTGAGTTGGGGCGCCGCCATGATACAAGGCGCGCTGTCGGCAACAAGGCGGAAGGAGCGCCACCCCATGAAAGTCCTCGTCGTCGGATCGGGCGGTCGTGAGCACGCGCTCTGCTGGGCCATTTCCAATTCGCCGCTGTGCGACGCGCTCTATTGCGCGCCGGGCAATGCCGGCATCGCCGACGTCGCCACGCTGGTCCCCATCGGGTCGGAGGATGTCGACGCGCTGGTGCGCTTCGTCCAGGACACCGCCATCGACTTCGTCGTCGTCGGCCCGGAAGGCCCGCTGGTGCTGGGTTTGGTCGACAAGCTGACGGCGCTGGGCGTCAAGGCCTTCGGCCCCAGCGCGGCGGCGGCGGAGCTTGAGGGCTCCAAGGGCTTCATGAAGGACATCCTGGCGAAATACGGGGTGCCCACCGCCTTCTACGAGCGCTTCAAGGATCCGGAAGCGGCCAAGGCCTATGTCCGCAAGCATGGTGCGCCCATCGTGGTGAAGGCCGACGGGCTGGCCGCCGGCAAGGGCGTCACCGTCGCCCGCACCGAGCAGGAGGCGTTCGAGGCCATCGATGACGCGCTGGTCGGTGGCCGCTTCGGTGCCGCCGGTGCCGAGGTGGTGGTGGAGGAGTTCCTGGACGGCGAGGAGGTCAGCTTCTTCGCGCTGTGCGACGGCGAGAACGCGCTGCCGCTGGCCTCGGCCCAGGACCACAAGGCGGTCGGCGACGGCGACACCGGCCCCAACACCGGCGGCATGGGCGCCTATTCCCCCGCGCCGGTGCTGACGCCCGATCTGCAGGACCGCGTGATGCGCGAGATCATCCTGCCGACGGTCAAGGGCATGGCGGCGGAAGGCAAGCCCTTCAAGGGCGTGCTGTTCGCCGGCCTGATGATCATGCAGACGCCGGACGGCCCCGTGCCGAAGACGCTGGAGTTCAACGTCCGCTTCGGCGACCCGGAATGCCAGACGCTGATGATGCGGCTGAAGTCCGACGTGCTGGCCGCTCTGGTGGCGGCGGCCGACGGGGTGCTGGACAGCATCGACCTGCGCTGGCACGACCAGACCGCGCTGTGCGTGGTGATGGCGGCCAACGGCTATCCCGGCGACTACGCCAAGAACACTGAGATCCGCGGGCTGGACAAGGCCGGCGCGGTGGAGAATGTGACCGTCTTCCATGCCGGAACGAAGCGCGCCGAGGATGGCCGGGTGCTGTCGGTCGGCGGCCGGGTGCTGGGCGTCACCGCGCTGGCGCCGACGGTGGCCGAGGCGCAGGCGGCGGCCTACAAGGCGGTTGATGCGCTGGACTGGCCGGACGGCTTCTGCCGCCGCGACATCGGCTGGCGGGCGGTGGGGCGGTAGGACCGCTTTCGCTTCTATAGGAAAACCGGGGGCGCATCGCTGCGCCCCCTTTTTCATGTCCGTACTTACGCCCGCAGACGCTCCGATGCGGACGCGATGTTCTGCGACACCACCTCGATGTCGCGGACAACGCGGGTGACGCTGTGAGCGATCTCCTTGGTCGCCGATTCCTGCTGCGACACGGCGGCGGCGATGGTGGTGGAGATCTGCTGGACGTCGGTGACGATGGTGCCGATGCGGCGGATGGCGTCCACCGCGTGCAGCGCCTCCTGCTGGACAGAGGCGATCTGCGCCGCGATGTCGTCGGCCGCGCTGCCGCTCTGCTGGGCCAGCGACTTCACCTCGTTCGCCACGACGGCGAAGCCGCGGCCGGCCTCTCCGGCACGGGCGGCTTCGATGGTGGCGTTCAGGGCCAGCAGGTTGGTCTGCGACGCGATGCTGTTGATCAGCTTGGTGATGGCGCCGATGCGCTCGGCCGAGGTGACCAGGGCCTCAACCGCGGCATTCGTGCGCGACGCCTCCTCGGACGCCTTCAGCGAGGCGCCCGACGCCTCGTTGGCGCGGTTGCTGATGTCGGAGATGGAGGCCGACAGCTCTTCCGTCGCAGCGGCGACGGTCTGGGCGTTGGCGGTGGCACGGTCGGCGGCGGTGCCGACCTCACGGTCCAGCGATTCGGCAAGGCCGGACACGGTGCGGCGGCGCTCGCCGTCCATCTCCACCTGCCGCAGCTCGGCCAGCTTCTCCGCATCGATGTCGATCAGCGATCCGCAGGCGCGCAACGCCAAGCCGTTGTTGTCGCGGGCGACGCCGCCGATGGCGCGGAACCAGCGATAGCTGCCGTCCTTCACCTTCAGCCGGTAATCGACATCGTAGCCGGTGCGACCGCTGCGGTCGTTCAGGCAGGCCATGAAGGCGTCGAAGGTGCGTCCGGCATCGTCCGGATGCAGCCGGTCGGCCCAGGAATTGACGACATTGGGGAAGCCCGTCGTGTCGTCGCGCTCGAATCCGGCGAGACGGCGGAATTCCGGCGACCAGTGCCAACGGCTTTGCGCGTGCATCGGATCGCCATTGTGGAAGACCGCATCCCACAGCCCGACGCCGGCATGGCGGTCGAGCAGCTTGGCCCGCTCCAGTTCATTGCGCTCGGCATCGATGTCGATCAGCGATCCGCAGGCGCGCAACGCCAGTCCGCTGCTGTCGCGGGCGACGCCGCCGATGGCGCGGAACCAGCGATAGCTGCCGTCCTTCACCTTCAGCCGGTAATTCACATCATAGCCGGTGCGACCGCTGCGGTCGTTCAGGCAGGCCATGAAGGCGTCGAAAGTCCGCTTCGCATCGTCCGGATGCAGCCGGTCGGCCCAGGAATTGACGACGTTGGGGAAACCCGTCGTGTCGTCGCGGTCGAAGCCGACGAGGCGGCGGAATTCCGGCGACCAGTGCCAACGGCTTTGCGCATGCATCGGATCGCCGTTGTGGATCACCGCGTCCCACAGCCCGACACCCGCATGGCGCCCCAGCAGAGCCAGCTCTTCGGCAGCCTGATTGTCCTGTGGCTTGCGGAACGACAACATTTGCGACTCCTGATGGCTTAAAGCGGTCCGCGCATCATCGGCATATATTCGCTGAACAAACACTTAACAGGCTAATCAGTATTTACGCGTTACATCTCCGCGGCTGCTGAGGGGGCGGGGATTTTCATCCGTGCCTTCTGCGAATGAAGATGCGTCATTTACTGTCTTTTTGAAGAAATTCTATTGCTTGATGCAGGAAGCAATATTGCGCGTGCAGTCCATGGTGGCGGGCGGCAGGCTCACCGCCGTTCCCTGAAGAACCCCCGCAGCAGCGCCCCCGCCCGTGTCTCGCCGATGCCGCTGTAGACCTCCGGCGCGTGGTGGCAGGTCGGCTGCGTAAAGAATCGCGGGCCGTGATCGACAGCGCCCCCCTTGGGGTCGTAGGCGCCGTAATAGACCCGCCGGATGCGGGCGAAGCTGATCGCCGCGGCGCACAGCGCGCAGGGCTCCAGGGTCACATAGAGGTCGCAGCCGGGCAGGCGGGGCTGGCCGCGGACGGCGCAGGCGGCACGGATCGCCAGCAGCTCGGCATGGGCGGACGGGTCGCACAGCTCCTCCGTCCGGTTGCCGGCGGTGGCGAGGACGGAGCCCGTCGCGGGGTCGACGACGACGGCGCCGACCGGCACCTCGCCACGCGCGGCGGCGGCCTCGGCAGCGGCGAAGGCGAGGTCCATATAGCGGGGAGACGGCATGGCCGGGCAGGGTGCCAACCCCGCCGGGAGCGCGTCAACCGGATTCCGGTGTCCGGGCACTGGACTCGTGTTGCGGGCGGCGCGTCCAGGCCCTATGGTCCGGCCATGGACCGCTCCGATACCGCCAAGAAATCCAAATCCGCCACCCCTGCCGCCGGCTCCGCTGCCGACGGCGGCGAACGCATCGCCAAGCGACTGGCGCGCGCCGGGCTCTGCTCGCGCCGCGACGCCGAACGCTGGATCGCCGAGGGCCGCGTCGCGGTCAACAGCCGCGTGCTCGACAGCCCCGCCTGCGTGGTCCGCTCCGGCGACATCGTGCAGGTCGACGGCAAGGTCATTCCGGAGCCGGAGCCTGCCCGCCTGTGGCGCTATCACAAGCCGTCGGGGCTGGTCACCACCGCCCGTGACGAGAAGGGTCGCGAAACCGTCTTCGACCGCCTGCCGCCCGACCTGCCGCGCGTGGTTTCCATCGGCCGTCTCGACCTGACGACCGAGGGGCTGCTGCTGCTGACCAACGACGGCGAGTTGGCCCGCTTCCTGGAACTGCCGGCGACTGGCTGGACCCGCCGCTATCGCGTGCGCGTCTTCGGCGAGGTTGACGAGCGGCAACTGGCGGCACTGGAAAAGGGTCCGACCATCGAAGGCGTGAAGTACGGCCCGATCGAGGCCGTTCTTGACCGCATCCAGGGCCGCAACGCCTGGCTGACCGTTAGCCTGAAGGAAGGCAAGAACCGCGAGATCCGCAAGGTGATGGAGTCGCTCGGGCTCCAGGTGAACCGGCTGATCCGCGTCGCCTATGGTCCCTTCCAGCTCGGCAAGCTGGAGGAGGGCGCCGTCGAGGAGGTGCCGAAGCGCGTCGTCCGCGAACAGATCGCCCCCTTCTTCGGCACGCCCGAAGGGGCGGAGCCTGCCGAATCCGGGACCAAGCAGCGCGCCAAGGCGAGAGCCGATGCGGCGGTGAAGGCCGTTCCGGCGAAGGCGGCGCCCGGCGGCCGTGCAACCGGCAAGACGGATGCGAAGGCGGACGCGAGGACGGACGCCAAGGCCGCTCCGAAACGTGCGCCCCGCTCCGCCACCAAGCGGCACGAAGCCGAAGCCGCCCGCACCGAGGAGGCCAAGCCCGCCCGGCGGGGCGCATCGACCCGGGGCACCCTGTCTCTCGGCGGTGGTGCGGCCGGTGGACGGGGGACGAAGTCCGGCGGATCCAAGGCCGGAGCCCCGAAGCCGGATGGTTTCCGGTCGGAGGGTGGCCGTTCGGAAGGTACAAGGTCCCGCGACACCAAGCCGAGGGACGGTAAGCCGACGGGTCCGAAGGGCGCCGGTCCGGCACCGCGCGGCGGCGGGCCGAAGGCCGGCGGCGGCGACAGGTCCGGTGGCGGTACCGGCGGACGGACGGAGCGCCCGCGTGCGGATCGTCGGCGGTAAGCACCGCGGCCGCAGTCTGGTGGCGCCGGGCGGGCGCGATACCCGTCCCACCACCGACCGCACCCGGCAAGCCATCTTCAACATCCTGGCCCATGCCGACTGGGCGCCCGAGTTCGAGGGCGCCACGGTCGTCGATGCGTTCTGCGGCACCGGCGCGCTGGGGCTGGAAGCCCTGTCGCGCGGGGCGTCCTGGTGCGGCTTCCTCGACATGGGGCGGCCGGCGCTGGACGCAGTGCGTGCCAATGTCGAGGCGTTGCTCGAGGCGGGGAATGCCCAAATCCTGCGCGCCGATGCCACCAAGCCACCCCCGGCGTCCCGTGCCTGCATGCTGGCTTTCCTCGACCCTCCCTATGGCCGGGGGCTGGCGCCGCGCGCGCTGGAGGGTTTGCTGCGCGCTGGCTGGCTGGCCGACGGCGCGCTCGCGGTGGTCGAGGTTGCCGATCGCGACCCCTTGCCGCTTCCCGACGGTTTCACGGCGGTCGATGAACGCCGCTACGGCGACACCCGCGTCGCCTTCCTGACGGTCCGCCACCCGGTCTGACCGCAGCGAGGGACGCCGCGCCCCTATCCCCGGGGTTGCCGGTCCGCTGTTTCAATACCCCCGAGTTCCATTTTTGTCTGACCATGCCCAGAGGCCGGTGGTAACGCATCCCTTGCGTTCCAAGGCTGCCCTCCGTGTTTTTCCATCATGCGGAAAGACGAAACGGACTGTTGAGTTCCAAAACAATCCGAGCAAAAGATCATGTGTCGCCGATGCGGTTCCTTATGGAAACGGCGGCATCTACCTATCTCCTAAGACTGCACACCCTCGTTCGAGGGGGCCGTGCAGGTACCGGCACGGCTTCTTTTTGCAGAACCTACGTCAAAGCGGGTGAACCGACACAAGAACCGGTGTGGACCGGGCATCCGGCGCGACGCGAATTGTAGTGTTTACTTTGTCTATCTGTATGCCTACGGCGTCGATCCGGCCGTCGGTGTCTTTTTGTCCCCGGTTTTGGTATACCAGATTACATATCTGGCATTCCTAAATCGGGACAATCGAACTCCGAGCGATTGTCGGCATCCGCGCCGAGTTCCGGAAAGGAACCGTCAGCAAGAGCGGTCCGTCCGGGTCATTCCGCAATCGTGATTGGCGTGCCGGTCCCCGGGAGAGGGGCCGCGCCGCCGGCTCAGGCAAGTTAAACGGGAGGCACGATGGCTCATATGAATTCACAACCGGCGGCTTCGGCGCCGCCGGTGTCCGATGCGGTCCGCTGGACGCAGATCGTCGTCGGCATCGTCTGCATGGTGGCGGCCGCCAACATCCAGTACGCCTGGACGCTGTTCGTCCCGGAAATCCAGGCGACCCATGGCTGGACGCGTGCGTCGATCCAGACCGCCTTCACCATCTTCGTCGTCGTGCAGACCTGGCTGACGCCGATCGAGGGCTATTTCATCGACAAATACGGTCCCCGCGTGATCGTCGCCGCCGGCGGCTTCTTCACCGGCCTGTCCTGGGTCATCGACAGCTACGCCGGCTCGCTCGCAATGCTGTATGTCGGCTCGGCCATCGGCGGCATCGGCGTCGGTTGCGTCTACGCCACCTGCGTCAACAACGCACTGAAGTGGTTCCCGGAAAAGCGCGGACTGGCGGTGGGCCTGACCGCGGGCGGCTATGGCGCCGGCTCGGCGCTGACCATCCTGCCGATCTCGGCCATGATCCACAGCAGCGGCTATCAGACCACCTTCTTCTGGTTCGGCCTGCTGCAGGGCGCCCTCATCATCGCCGCCTCGCTGTTCCTGCGCATGCCGCAGAAGGAGCAGGTCAAGGCCTCCACCAAGGTGGCGCAGACCCGTCGCGACTACACGCTGGGCGAGGCGATCCGCACCCCGGTGTTCTGGGTGATGTGGGCGATGTTCATCGGCACCGTCACCGGCGGCCTGATGGCTGTGGCCCAGCTGGGCGTCATCGCCCACGATCTGGGCGTGAAGGAAGCCCCGGTCAGCGTCTTCGGCCTGACCATGGCGGCTCTGCCCTTCGCCCTGATGCTGGACCGCGTGATGAACGGCATCTCGCGCCCGCTGTTCGGCTTCATCTCCGACCATATCGGCCGTGAAGCGACCATGTTCGTCGCCTTCACGCTGGAAGGCATCGGCATCATCATGCTGAGCCGCTTCGGCCATGACCCGATGATGTTCCTGATCCTCAGCGGCATGGTCTTCCTGGCCTGGGGCGAAGTGTACAGCCTGTTCAGCGCCACCTCGGCCGACACCTTCGGCACCAAGCATGCCGGCAAGATCTATGGCGTCCTGTACTGCGCCAAGGGTGTCGCGGCCCTGCTGGTGCCGATGGGCAACCTGCTGATGGAAGCCACCGGCACCTGGGCGACTGTGCTGTACGTCACCGCCACCATGGACCTGACCGCGGCGGCCTGTGCGCTGCTGGTTCTGAAGCCGATGCTGGCCCGCCACCATGCCCGCAATGCGGAACTGGCGCGCCGGGCGGAGCAGGATGAAGCCGGACATTCCGTCCCGGTCGGGGCCGCAGCCGGCACCGCCAACGGGTAAGGCAACAGCCGGGGGGCTGGTTCAGGGAACCGGCTGACGGAAATGGGGCGGGGATGCGCGAAGCGCCCCGGCCCATTCCGTCATTCGATCCAGAAGGGGCGGTCCTTCGCCTTGTCGGACTTGGGATCGCTGTGAGCCGCCTGCTGGAACCGCTCGGAAGAGAACAGGATGCCCGGCTCTTCCTCCGTCTCTTCCTTCTCTGGCTCGATCACGGTGAAGCCGCCGCGGCCGCTGGCCATATAGACGGCGTGGCCGATCATGCCGGTCAGTGCGAGGAACAGAAGGGCCTGGGTCTCGATCATGGTTAAGGCGTCCTTATCGGGGAGGGGAGGGCGTCGACAGGAACAACAGCGCATGACTGCAAACGGCATCCCCGCGGGCGGTGAGCGCCCACGGTGACGGTCAAGTCATGCTGTGCTGCAACATAAGCAAACTGGCATGCCATCGCAAAAAGTTTTGCATGCCAGATGCCGGATGCCTGACCTGCAACTTTGCCGCAGGCACCCCTACCGCTGAAGACCGGTCCATCCCGCAACCAAAGTGCCCTTGCCGCTGTTCCCCGCCTGTCGCCCCCGCATCGGGCCGGGGAGTGGCAAATGGGATGGAGCGGCCATGATCCGGGACCTTTGGTACAAGAACGCGGTCATCTACAATCTGTCGCTGTCGACCTTCATGGACGCCAATGCCGACGGCATCGGCGACTTCCAGGGGCTGCTGCGCCGGCTGGATTACCTGCAAGGGCTTGGCGTGACCTGCCTGTGGCTGGGGCCGTTCCAGACATCGCCGATGAAGGACGGCGGGTACGACGTCGCCGATTACTACACTGTCGATCCGCGCTATGGCACGCTGGGCGACTTCGTGGAATTCACCCACGCCTGCGAACAGCGCGGCATCCGCGTCATCATCGATCTGGTCATCAACCACACCTCCGACCAGCATCCCTGGTTCCAGCAGGCGCGCAGCGATCCCGGCAGCAAATACCGCAACTGGTATGTCTGGTCGGACAAGAAGCCGGAGAATGCCGACAAGGGCATGGTCTTTCCCGGCGTGCAGAAATCGACCTGGACCTATGACCGCGAGGCCAAGGCCTGGTATTTCCACCGCTTCTACAAATTCCAGCCCGACCTGAACACCTCGCACCCGGAGGTTCATGCCGAACTGCTGAAGATCATGGGCTTCTGGATCCAGCTGGGCGTCGCCGGCTTCCGCATGGATGCCGTGCCCTTCATCATCGCGGAGAAGGGGGCGGACATCGCCAAGCCGAAGGAGCAGTTCCGCATGCTGCGCAGCTTCCGCGAGTTCGTGCAGTGGCGCCGCGGCGACGCCGTTCTGCTGGCGGAGGCCAACATCCTGCCGGAGGACGACCTGGAATATTTCGGCGAGGACGGCGATCGCTGCCACATGATGTTCAATTTCCAGGTCAACCAGCACCTGTTCTACGCGCTCGCCACCGCCGACACCGGGCCGCTGGCCAAGGCGCTGGAGATCACCAAGCCGCGCCCGGCCACCGCGCAATGGGGCAGCTTCCTGCGCAACCATGACGAACTCGACCTCGGGCGGCTGACCGAAGAGCAGCGCCAGGCGGTGTTCGCCGCCTTCGGGCCGGATAAATCCATGCAGCTCTATGACCGCGGCATCCGGCGGCGACTGGCGCCGATGCTGCACGACGACCGGCGGCGGATCGAACTGGCCTACAGCCTGATGTTCACCCTGCCGGGGACGCCGGTCATCCGCTATGGCGACGAGATCGGCATGGGTGACGACCTGTCGCTGCCCGAGCGCGAGTGCGCCCGCACGCCGATGCAGTGGTCGGACGAGCCGCATGGCGGCTTCACCAAGTCCGACGAACCGGAAAGCCCGGTCATCAGCGGCGGCGTCTTCGGGTTCGAGCGGATCAATGCCGCGATCCAGCGCCGCGATCCCGGCTCGCTGCTGAACTGGACCGAGCGCATCATCCGCATGCGCAAGGAATGCCCGGAGATCGGCTGGGGCGACTTCCGCATCCTGAAGACCGGCCGGCCGGAGGTGCTGGCCCTGCGCTATGACTGGCGCAACAACGGCGTCGTCGTGATGCACAACCTGTCGGACAAGCCTTGCGAGGTCGTCCTGGACGTGGACGGCCATGGCCAGTCCTGCCGGCTGGTCAACCTGCTGTCGGAGGACCACAGCGAACCCGACGCCGAGGGCCGCCACCGTCTGGTGATGGAGGCCTACGGCTATCGCTGGTTCCGGGTCGGCGGGCTAGATTACCTGCTGCGGCGAACGGAGGCGGACAAGAAGCCTGGGGAAGAAGTCTAAGCGACGTCCAGCCGGGCCGGTCCATCCTCCTCGCTGCGGTCATAGGCGGCGCGGGCTTCCAGCATCTGTGCGATGTGGGTCTCGGCCCACACGCGCAGGGGCACCAGCGTTTCGGCCAGTGTCGCGCCCAGCGGCGTGATGGAATATTCGACGGTGACCGGCACGGTGGCGAAGACCTTGCGGCTGACCAGCCCATCGCGCTCCAGGCTTTTCAGGGTCTGCGACAGCATCTTCTGCGAGATGCCTTCGATCTCGCGGCGCAGCCTGTTGAAGCGCATCGGCCCGCTTTCCAGCAATCCCAGGATCAGCACCGTCCATTTGTCGGCGATCCGGTCCAGCGCCTGCCGCGTCGGGCAGGCGGAGGCATAGGCGTCCGGGAGATCATCCACCTCCGACGGCCGCTTGCCGCCGAGCCCCAGCAGGCTGTTGTCCATCCGCATCCACTCCCAAGAGGTCGGCCCCGGCGGTTACATGCGGGTGACCATGTCACGAAAAGGTGCCTTCTTTACACCAGATTTCTAAAACGGCATCAAGTCACCATTGGAAACCTAGTGGAAGACCACCTGCCATGAAGATCGCCATCATCGGCGCCGCCGGCCGCGCCGGCAGCCGCATCCAGGCCGAACTGCTGCGCCGCGGCCACAGCGTGACCGCCATCGTCCGTGACCCGGCCAAGGTCGCCGCCGCTCCCGGCCTGACCGTTAAGGCGGGCGACGCCAACGATGCTAAAACGCTGGCCCCGCTGCTGGCCGGCCATGACGCCGTGGTCAGTGCCGTGATGTTCCTGATGGGCGACGCCGATCGCCTGATCGGCGCGGTGAAGCAGTCCGGCGTGCCGCGCTATCTGGTTGTCGGCGGCGCCGGCAGCCTGGAGGTCGCCCCCGGCGTCCGCCTGATCGACACCCCGGAGTTCCCCGACCTCTACAAGGCCGAAGCCACCAAGGGCGCCGAGTTCCTCGACCGCCTGAAGGCCGAGCCCGACCTGAACTGGACCTTCCTGTCGCCGTCCGCCGAGTTCGTGCTGGGCGAGCGGACGGGCAAGTTTCGCCTGGGCGACGACGCGCTGCTGGTGGACGGCTCGGGGCGCAGCTGGATCAGCTACGAGGACTTCGCCGTGGCGCTGGTCGACGAGATCGAGACGCCGAAGCACGAGCGCAAGCGGTTCACGGTGGGGTACTGAGGGGAGGCGTCAGAGGCGGAGCGACAGCAGGGGCGCCAGTTTGGCAAGTACCTGCTGGAGCACCGCTTCGGGCACCGAGCCGGCCGGGTCGAGTTGGCGAACACGGCGGTCGAGGCTCTTCACCTGATCCGCCAGCACGACCCCGCCGACCGGCAGCCCCGGCGGCAGCGCGACTTCGAACGGGTAGCCTTTCACTTTGCTGGTGATCGGGCAGACCACGACGAAGGGCGTGCGATTGTGATACGCGCGGGGCGACAGCACCAATCCAGGGCGTCGCCCCACCTGCTCGTGCCCCGCCTGCGACGTGAAGTCGATCCACACCAGATCGCCGCGATCCGGCATCATCACAGCAATTCCTGCCCACGCGGTTCATCTTCGAAGGACTCGTCCGGCAGATTGTCCGCCGTGATGCCGGCGAGCAGATCGTCCAGGGCATACCGCGGCGTGGCCGGACGAATGACGATGCGCCCGTTTTCGACTTCGATTTCGACCGGCGTGCCTTCGGCGAAGCCGGTCTGATCGGCAATCGGGCTCGGCAGGCGGAGGGCAAGGCTGTTGCCCCAACGGGCGACTTCGGTGCGCATGATGGGCTCCCGCCGTAGATACGAGGGCTATACATAGCGTGGAGGTGAGTGTCAATTGAACTCCGGGGGAAGCGCAGGCTTATAGATTTCTCTGTGGTCAGAATGTTGCAGGTGCGCATTAAACTATTTATTGCGCATCGCCCTACCTCCGCCCAAACAGCCTCTCAATATCCGCCAGCTTCAATTCCACATACGTCGGCCGCCCATGGTTGCACTGTCCGCTGTGCGGAGTCGCCTCCATCTGCCGCAGCAGCGCGTTCATCTCGTCGACGCTCAGCGTGCGGCCGGCGCGGACGGAGCCGTGGCAGGCCATCGTCGCGCAGACCTCCTCCAGGCGCTCCTTCAGCGACAGGGCGTCGCCCAGTTCGGACAATTCCTCGGCAAGGTCGCGGATCAGGTTCTTCACGTCGGATTGGCCGAGCAGGGCCGGGACCTCGCGCACCATGACGCAGCCGTGGCCGAAGCCCTCGATCACCAGACCCAACTCGGCCAGTTCGGCGCTGCGGGCCAGCAGGCGATTGGCGGAGGGTTCGTCCAACTCGATCAGTTCGGGGATCAGCAGGGCTTGGCGTTTCACCCCGCCTTCCAGCAGGGCGGTCTTCATCCGCTCGTAGACCAGCCGTTCATGGGCGGCGTGCTGGTCGACGATGACGATTCCCTCGCGGGTCTGCGCCACGATGTAGGTGGTGTGGACCTGCGCCCGCGCCGCGCCCAGCGGGTGGCTGTCGGGCGGCGGCTCGGGCTTTTGCGCGGCCGGGTCGGGGGTGCGGTATTCCGGCGGGCGGGCGCCGGGGGCGAAGCCGTTGCCGAAACCGCTGAGACGGCCTTGCAAGGGCGGCAGTCCCGTCTGGGTCGGCGCCTGGAAGGCGGCGGAGCGTTCCGCCAGACCGCGCGGCACGGCGGCCGGCGTGTAGGAACCACCCCAATTCCCGCCCGAACTGCCGCCGGAACGTCCGTAGGGGAGGGGCGAGGGGGTGAAACCGCTGTCGCTCTCGCCAGACTGTTCTGGCCGCAGGGCGCCGAGCGTGGCGAGGCCGACGGTGGTGGAGGCGCGGTGGCCGGCCTCGGCCAAGGCGTGTTTCAGCGACCCGACGATCAGGCCGCGCACCAGACCCTGGTCGCGGAAGCGCACCTCGGCCTTGGCCGGGTGGACGTTCACGTCGACCTCCTGCGGGTCGATGTCGAGGAACAGCGCCAGCATCGGGTGGCGGTCGCGCGGCAGGAAATCGGCGTAGGCGGCGCGCACGGCACCGACCATCAGCTTGTCGCGCACCGGGCGGCCGTTGACGAACAGGTGCTGGTGCTTGGCGGTCGGGCGATGCAGGGTGGGCAGGCCGATCCAGCCGGCCAGCGACACGCCCTCGCGCTCGGCCATCACCGGCACGGCGTTCTCCTGGAAATCGCGGCCCATCAGCGCGCCCAGCCGGGTCAGCCGGGCGTCCAGCAGGTCGCCCTGCGCCGCGCTCAGCCGCAACCCGCCGCGCCCGCCGTCGCTGAGCGTGAAAGCGACGCCGGGATGGGCCATCGCCAGCCGCTCCAGGCAATCGGCGATGTGGTCGTATTCGGTGCGCGACGCCTTCAGGAACTTCAGCCGGGCCGGCACGGCGGCGAACAGGTCGCGCACCTCGATCCGCGTGCCCTGGGCCAGCGCCGCCGGCTGCGGCGACCCCTTGGCGCCGGCATCCACCGTCAGGCTCCAGGCGCTGTCGGCGCCGCGCGCGCGGCTGGTGATGGTCAGGCAGCTGACGGCGCCGATGGAGGGCAGAGCCTCCCCCCGGAAACCGAGAGAGCGGATGTCGAGCAGGTCGTCGCCCGGCAGCTTGGAGGTGGCATGGCGTTCGACCGCCAGGACCAGCTCGTCGGCGGTCATGCCGCAGCCGTCGTCGGTGACGGCGATCAGCGATTTGCCGCCGTCGCGCGCCACCACGTCGATGCGGGTGGCGCCGGCATCGATGGCGTTCTCCACCAGTTCCTTGACGGCGGCGGCGGGACGTTCGACCACCTCGCCGGCGGCGATGCGGTTGACCAGTGTTTCGGGAAGCAGACGGATCGGCATGCCCATAGATATAGTGGCAGCCGGCGCCCGGCACCACCATCTTCGGGCATAGTCGCGCGCTTAAAGACCCTTCAGCGCCTTCATGTACTCGACGAGCTTGCGTTCGTAGAAGGGCTGCGGCGACTGGTAGCGGGCGACGAGGCCGGCCTCCTCCGTCAGCTTCACCACCATCCCGATGCAGGACACGTCCACCGGGTCGCCGCCGAGGTCGAACTGCAGGCGGAAGTCGAACTTCTGCTTGGCGATCAGGTCGCCGTCATAGGGACGGATGCGGAAGGAGCCGAGGACGAACTCCTCCGGCACATAGTCGTGGTGGTCGATCACGATTTTGGGCGGGGTGGACGGGCGCTCCTTACGCGGTTCCGCGGCGGCTTTCGTGCCACCCGGCTCCTTGTTGCCTCCGGAGAATTTCGACAGCCAAGACATGAAGAGATACGTCCCCTGGTTTTCGAAGGCGTGAAACCGTGCCGACATATTCCGACAGTTTCGGCGCCATATCCTTTAACAACGGTTAATGACCTAAGCATCGGTTACGGCACGGTAATTTCAGTATTCAGGATCCGCTCCGACGGCGTTGCCGCGCGGCCTTCAGAGTTCGACCTCCCTGCCGTGATGGCCGAGGCCGTGCTACGATCGGTCCTCGCCTTGTCGCTGCCCATTGGGGAGGCTCCGCCATGCCGCTGTTGCCGGTGATCCGCGATTTCGCCGCCGAGGCCTCGGACCCGCGGCGCTATGCGGCGCTGGACGGCGGATGGTCGCTGGCGGTGGCCGACGTCACCGGCAGCACGCGACTAGCCGGGCAGGGCCGTCACCGCGACGTGAATTTCGTTGCCGCCGGGGTGGTCGCGGTGCTGTCCGACGCGGTGCGGGTCGGGCAGGAGCCGGCGGCTTGCCAGTTCGGCGGCGACGGCGCCATCGCCGCGGTGCCGCCGGGACGGGAGGACGCGGCGCGGGCTGCGCTCTCGGCGCTCGCCCACTGGTCGGCGGCGGTGATGGACGTGCCGCTGCGCGTCGGACTGGTGCCGGTGCGGGCGCTGCTCGACCAGGGGCTGGAGGTGATGGCCGCCCTGCACGATGTCGGCAACGGCAACAGCTTCGGGCTGTTCCTGGGCGCCGGGGTGGTGGCCGCCGATGCCTGGGTGAAGGAGGATGCGCGCTGGCGCCTGCCGCCGCAGGAAGGACCGCTGCCGGGCCTTGAGTCGGTGTCCTGCCGCTGGAACCCGGTGCCGCCGCGGCACGGAACCGTACTGTGCGTGATCGTCGATGCGGTCGATCCGGGCGCGGCCGGGCTGCTGGAGCTGGCCCGCGTCCAGCGCGCCATCGAGGCCATCGTACCCACCGCCGGCGCCGCTCCGCTGGGGCTGGGGGAGCGGCTGGAGGCGCGCTGGCCGCCGGACTGGCGCGCCCTGCTGATGGAGGCGCGCGGCGGCCGGGACGGCGCCCGTGTGGGAACGGGCATCCGGCGGGTGGGCAAGGCCCTGGCCGGATCGGGGCTGCTGGTCCTGCTGCTGAAGTTGGGGCTGACGCTGGGCCGTTTCGATCCGCAGCGCTACCGCCGACACATGGCGGAGCGCACCGATTTCCGCAAATCGGCAGGCGGTCCGCGGCTGGTGCTTGACGTGACGGAGGGGGAGGCGGACGCGATCGAAACTCTGCTGGCCCAGGCGGCCCAGGCCGGCTCGATCCGCTACGGCACCGCGCGGGCCGATGCCACCACCGTCACCTGTCTGGTCGGCGACGTGACGGCGGACCGCCATGTGCATTTCGTCGACGGCGCCGGGCTGGGTTTCTGGCGGGCGTCGGTCATGCTGAAGGCGATGAAGGCGCGGGAAAAGTCCGGGCAGGAAGGCGGGGCGGCGAAGGAAATGGAAGCCGCCGCCCTGGGATGAGTTGGCGGAACGTGGCGCTGGTCCGGGATCAGAGCCGCCCGGCCACACGCCGGCCGGCGTCGTCCGACGGCACGATCTCCGTCCCCACCGGCCAGAGCGCCAGCAGCGCGAGCTTCAGATGCGCCCAGGCGAAAGGCAGGCCGATGATGGTGATGGCAAGGCCGACCGCAGAGATCAGGTGGCCGAGCGCCAGCCACCACCCGGCCAGCACGAACCAGACGATATTGCCGATGAAGCCCAAGGCGCCGGTGCCCATGTCTTCGCGCCCGCGGAACTCATCCCGCCGCACGGCGGTTTGCCCAAAGGGGAGCAGGGTGTAATGGGCGATGGTCAGGGCGGACCGGGCCCAGGGCAGGCCGACGATGGACAACGCCATCAGAACCGCGGCCAGCAGCCAGCCCACCGCCATCCAGATGCCGCCCGTGAACAACCACAGCACATTGAGGAGAAGACTGAGCAGTGACATGACAAGAAACCTCCCTTTCGCCGCAGATGTGGTGACGGTCGCGCCGCGCGCCTAGAGGCGGGCCTTTCAGCTTCCGGCCGTTTGGACCTTGCTCCTTTGGAAATTGGCCACTCCAAAGATGGGGCACCCCGTCCGGCGGCGCGAAAGAGGGGGTGGTGTATGCCATCCATGCCTTGAACCGTATCCGTTCGGTCCACAGATCCGGGACAGGCATCATGACGACGCATCCGGACGGGTCCTTCGTCGGCAGCATCGCCGGCGGGCCGCCCGTTTCCGGTTCACACGGATCGGAGGCCGCATGAACGAGGCTTTGAACACCGACTCCGGCGCCGATGCGCCGAATGTTCCGGGCGACGGCGAATCGCTCTCGCCGGTGGTCGCTGCCATCCTCGGCACCGCCGTCGCGGCGGCGGCCAAGCGCGGCGGCAACGGGGACGTGGTCCGCGGGCTGATCGCGGGCTTGCGCATCCTGCGCGCCACCGTCGAGGAGGAGGCCGGCTACACCATGGCCGCCGCGGTCGACAACGCCATCCGCACCCGCCTGCTGGCCGACAACCTGTCGCGCCTGCGCGTGAGCGGGGAGAAGCCGCAGGCCATCCCGCTGCCGGATCCCGGACCGGGCGCCAGCGCCGCAGCCGCCATCTTCGAAAGCGCTGCGGAATCCTGCCTGACCGTCAACGCCCATGCCGAGGACAACGGGCCGTTGGAACATGCCGTCTTCGCCTTCACCGCACAGTTGCTGCAACAGCTGGGTGGAGCGCCGGAATGGCGCAGCCTGGCCGGCGAGCTGCGCCGCCCGCTGGCGGTGGTGCCGGATGGCGAGGGCGAGGAGGTGACCCTGCATTGACCGATTGCCTTGCCGGCCGGCGGCCGATGATCGGCACAAGCCGGCAAGTCTTGGAATTTGCTTTGCTTTTGTCGTGTTTCGGCGGCGGCTGAAACCTTTTGCGGACAGGGCGGCTTTTCGGGCCGTGTTAAGGTTTCTGCCCGATTTATCGTACGGGACGATTTGGGTTCCGCTTCGTTAGGGTTGGCTTCGGCGATGGGGCAGTCCCATCGCGGAATGCCAGCACCGGGGACCGCGACCGTGTTCTTTCACACCCAGCCTTCCACCGTCCGCGCCGGAC
Organism: Azospirillum oryzae; assembly: GCF_900177515.1. Lineage (GTDB taxonomy): Bacteria > Pseudomonadota > Alphaproteobacteria > Azospirillales > Azospirillaceae > Azospirillum > Azospirillum oryzae_A. The sequence continues at coordinate 2,010,591 of NZ_FXAK01000007.1, read as the reverse complement.
GGCCAGATGCCGCCCGCTTTCCGGTGACCGGCTTGGCCGTGGATGGGGTGGCTCCCGGGGCTGACTGTTCCAGGGTGGACGACCGTACGGCCGACCGCGCCGGCGATCCGTCGGGACGGCGGGTGATCTTCCTTCACCCCGGCAAGGGGGCGTGGTGGCGCCTGCTGGACCATGTGCCGACGGGCCAGGAATGGTTGACCGTGCCGGCGTCTGCCGGAGCGGCGATCCTCTCCCCTTTGCTGGTGGAGCGCGGCGGACGCCGGCCGGTGCTGGTGGCGGGCGCGGTGACGGCGCCGCTCGCCATCGCCGCGGCGTTGGATTACCCGGAACGGGTGGGCGGCGTGATGATCGTCGACGATGTCGGGGCCGAATCGCCGATGCGCCGCCGTTGGAATGCGCTGGCCGCCCGTTTCGGATGGGCGCTGCCGGCGGTGCTGTCCGGCGACCTGGGAGATCTCGATTCGGAATTGCCGGCCGTCCGGGTGCCGGTGACCCTGATGCAGGGCAGTGACCCGGCCGGTCTGTTCACACGGCTGGAAGACGGGTTGACCGGCTGCCGGACCTTGACGGTCGTCGCCGTGCCCGACGCCGCCGCCATCCGTCCGCGGACCCATGCGGCGGAGCTGCGCGGCGCGCTGCTGGCGCTGGTCTCCGCGGTGGAGCGAGGCCAGCGGTAGGGGGCGGCGCAGCCGCCCTCCGTCAGAAACTCTGGGCGGTGAGAGCGGCCTGGGTGCGGTTGCGGACGCCGAGATGCCGCAGGATCGCGGTGACGTGGACCTTCACCGTGCCTTCCGTCAGCCCCAGTTCATGGGCGATCTGCTTGTTGGATTTGCCGTCGCGCAGGCGGGCCAGAACGTCGCGCTGGCGTGGCGTCAACTGGTCGCCGTTGCCGTTGCCCAGCGCCGTGGACTCGTCCATCGTGTCGCCGGAGCCGTTTCCGCCATGGCCGGCATGCATCTGCTCGACACGGTCGCCGCCGCGGATCGCCTGTTCGGGAAGATAGATGCCGCCGGCAAGCACCAGTTGCAGCGCACCCAGCAGGACCTTGGCGCTGGAGGATTTCGGGATATAGCCGGCGGCGCCGTTCTCGAGGGCCGCCAGCAGGTCGGAGCGCTTCTCCGACCCCGAAACCACCACCAGAAGCGCCTTCGGCAGGCTGGCATGGATGTCGCCGAGCGCCGAGAAGCCGGTCCAGCCGGGCATTCCCAGATCGAGCAGGATCAGGTCGAAGGGTCTGGTGCCATCGCACAGCGCCCGCACCTCGTCATAGGTGCTGGCTTCGAAAAAGGTCATGTCGGCGTCGAATTGCGCCAGCAGCCGGCGCAGACCGTCTCGGAACAGCAGGTGATCGTCGGCGATCAGCACGTTCATCGCGGGCATTTCCAGAAGGTTGCGGCGATCCGACACCGGGATGGCGTCATCGGCCCGGACGTTCACATAGGAAGGCCGGTTCTGACGCTGTAGTTCGCTTTTGGTCTTAGACCGCTTCCTCTATGCCCGTCCCCTTTCCTGGCCCCCTTTCCTGGTGGAGGGGCAGGGCCGCACCGCAAATTGAGGGCGCCGGAAACGGAAAAGCGCTGCAAAAGGCAACGCTCCGCCCCGCCGACCGCCTGCCCCGGATGGATGGGGCGGGCGGCCTGGACGGAAGGCGGGCGAGACCTTTTGGCAGAGCGGTCGAATGGATCGAGGGAGATCAGACGGTGGCGGCGACGCCGGCCTCGGCAGCCTGATCGCCGATGCCGTTGTTCAGCGCCCAGATGGCGGCCTGGGTACGGTTGGAGGCGTTGATCTTGCGCAGCAGGCTCTTCAGGTGAACCTTCACGGTGGCTTCCGTGATGTTCAGGTGGTTGGCGATCATCTTGTTGCTGTTGCCGTTCAGCAGGCAGCGCAGGATCTGGACTTCGCGCTGCGACAGGCCCTTGCGGCGGGTCGGCAGCTCGGCGCCCATGTCCTCGGTGCGGCCGTTGACCAGCAGTTCGGCCAGATGGGTCGGGAACACCTTCTCGCCCATCATCACCAGCTTCAGCGACTGCATCAGCGCCTCGCAGGCGATGTCCTTCAGCAGATAGCCGCCGGCGCCGGCGCTCAGGGCCGCCGACAGGCGGCGGGTTTCCAGGTCGTTGGTCAGGATGACGACCTTGATCGACGGGTGGTTCTCACGCAGCGTGCGCATCGCATCGACTTCCTCGTCGGCGCCGCTCGGCAGGTCGATCAGGATCAGGTCGGGGTTGCTGCCGGTGCCGAGCGCCGACAGGCCCTCGCGCAGGCTGCCGGCCTCGCCGACGACGTTGAAGGACGTGCCCTCGAACAGGCGCTTCATGCCTTCACGGAAAAGCTTGTTGGCGTCGATGAGGAAAACGTTGATGGCATCCATGGTCTCAGCCCGCCTTTTGTTCCGTTCGGATCGATGTGGCGCCGATTGGCGCTTCGGAGGCATCCCCGACCTTCCGCTCCCGCGTCCGGCCCATTCCCCCTCAGGGTTCGGGGGTGCCTCGTTGTGATCCATAGATACCCCCGATTTGCGCCGCGCAAAATTTCGCTTAGGTAAATTTCGCGTCGAGCAATGGGCATATGCCGTAAGCCTGCATAAGACAAGATGCGGACATAAATTAGCTCGCATTGGTCAGGTGGAATAACTGTCTGTGACAGAAAAGGGGAAATCGTTAACCTGATACCTGTGACCTCGTCGGGACACTGAACTACAGCGGCGATGGACTATCATAGGCGATGGATCCGGAAGATCAGGACTATGTCATCGCCCGTTGGTTGGAGTCCTACATCTCAGGAGCTTGCCGTTCGGCATAAGCGCGGGTGCCGAGGAGCGCGGTTCCCGAAGGGATGAGGCGCTTCTCACGGGGGGTCGTGCCGGCCGGCTCTGTGCTGTATACGTTCCAACCGCAAGACAGCATTCGCATGCTTGAGCAGATTTTCGTTCATCCCCGGACCGGGACGCCATGTCAGACGCTTTTGATGATGATCCGCTGAGCCACGCCGCTCCTGCCGCAGCCGTTCCCGCTGCCGCGCAGCGCTTCGCCTATCTGGACGGGCTGAACCCGACCCAGCGGGCGGCGGTGGAGGCTCTGGACGGACCGGTCCTGGTGCTGGCGGGTGCCGGCACCGGCAAGACGCGGGTGCTGACCACCCGGCTGGCCCATCTTCTGATGACGCGCCGCGCCGCCGCCTTCCAGATCCTGGCGGTGACCTTCACCAACAAGGCCGCCCGCGAAATGCGCGAGCGTGTCGCCCATCTGGTGGGGATCGAGCCGGAGGGCTGGTGGCTCGGAACCTTCCACGCACTGGCCGCCCGCATCCTGCGCCGCCATGCCGAACTGGTCGGGCTGAAGTCGAATTTCACCATCCTCGACACCGACGATCAGGTCCGCCTGATCAAGCAGTTGCTGGAAGCCGCGAACATCGATTCCAAGAAATGGCCGCCCCGTCAGGTGCTGGGCGCCATCGAACGCTGGAAGGATCGCGGCCTGACCCCCGACCGTCTCGGCGACGCCGACGGCGGCGACGTGGCCGGCGGTCGGGTGGTGGCGATCTACCGCGCCTACCAGGAACGCCTGCGCACCCTGAACGCCTGCGACTTCGGCGACCTGTTGCTGCACAACATCACGATCTTCCAGAACAATCCGGACGTGCTGGCGGAATATCACCGCAAGTTCAAGTATGTTCTGGTGGACGAGTATCAAGATACGAACGTCGCACAGTATCTGTGGCTGAGAATACTTTCTCAAGCTCACAAGAACATTTGTTGTGTTGGTGACGAAGATCAGTCGATCTACGCTTGGCGTGGGGCTGAGATTGGGAATATTCTTAGATTTGAAACGGATTTCCCCGGCGCCACCATCATCAAGCTGGAGCAGAACTACCGCTCCACCGGCCATATCCTGGCGGCAGCCTCCGGCCTGATCGCCAACAACCAGGGCCGCCTCGGCAAGACGCTGTGGACCGAGGCCGACGGCGGCGAGCCGGTCAAGGTCAAGGCGGTGTGGGACGGCGAGGAGGAGGCGCGCTGGGTCGGCGAGGAGATCGAGACGCTCCAGCGCAAGGGCACGCCTCTGTCGCAGATCGCCGTGCTGGTCCGCGCCGGCTTTCAGACCCGCGAGTTCGAAGAGCGCTTCATCACGCTCGGTCTGCCCTACAAGGTTCTGGGCGGGCCGCGCTTCTACGAGCGGCAGGAAATCCGCGATGCGCTGGCCTATTTCCGCGTGGTCAATTCCGGCGACGACGATCTGGCGTTCGAACGCATCGTCAACCTGCCCAAGCGCGGTGTCGGTCCGGCGGCGATGCAGACCCTCTACACCGCGGCGCGGGCGCAGGGATTGTCGCTGACCGAGGCCGGTTGGGCGCTGACCGAGACGGACGAGCTGAAGCCGAAGCTGCGCGCCACCCTGCGCGGGCTGCTGCAGGACTTCTTCCGCTGGCGGACGCTGATGTCGACGGTTCCGCACACCGAGCTTGCCCGAACCATCCTGGACGAATCCGGCTACACCCGCATGTGGCAGGAGGACAAGACGCCCGAGGCGCCCGGCCGGCTGGAGAACCTCAAGGAACTCGTCACCGCCATGGCGGAGTTCGAGAATCTGCCGGGCTTCCTGGAACATGTAGCGCTGGTGATGGAGAATGCCGAGGCCGCCGGGATCGAGCAGGTGACGGTGATGACCCTGCATGGCGCCAAGGGGCTGGAGTTCGACCATGTCTTCCTGCCGGGCTGGGAGGAGGGCGTGTTCCCCAACCAGCGTGCGCTGGACGAGACCGGCATCGCCGGGCTGGAGGAGGAGCGGCGGCTGGCCTATGTCGGCCTGACCCGGGCGCGCCGCCGCGCCTATGTCAGCCATGCCGCCAACCGCCGGCTCTACGGCAACTGGGTCAGCGCCGTGCCGTCCCGCTTCGTCGAGGAAATCCCGCAGGACAATGTGGAGGCCGAGGCCGCCAACGGCCTGTTCGCCGGCAGCGGCGGCCGTGGGAGTTTCGGCGGCGGCTTCGGCGGCGGGGCAGGGGGGTATGGCGGAGGCGCAGGGGCCGGTGGATTCCAGTTCCGCGGCTCGACCCGGCAGGCGCCGGCGCCGAAGACCATCACGTTGGACCAGGGCGCCTATGCGGTGGCGCCGCGGGCGCGGCCCGATGCGCCCTTCGCCAAGGGGGCGCGGGTCTTCCACCAGAAATTCGGCTACGGCACCGTCGTCGCCGTGTCGGAGGACAAGCTGGAGATCGACTTCGACCATTCCGGCAGCAAGAAGGTGATGGACAGCTTCGTCGTGCCCGCCGAGAAGGCGGGCTGAATCGAGGCATGCCCGCCGAGAAGGCGGGCTGACGGATCGTCGCACTGTGACGGCCGTCACAGCCGCGGCGGCCGGTGCGGCTCAAGATTGCAGCGGTGCAACAGAGCCGGAGGCTATCCGCCGTGTTCGGAACGGGCAGCGTCAGTTACGAGGTGCAGAGCCGCCGCGAAGGCCGCTGGCGCATCGAGGGGGCCTACACCGATCAGGAGTCGGCGCTGTCGGCCGCCCGCTCGCAACTGGCCGCCTCCGGGGTGGAAGAGGCGAAGGTGGTGAAGTTCCGCACCATCGCCGGCCTGTCGCTGGAAACCGTGATCCTGCACAAGACCGCTCCGCAGGCCCCGCGCAAGGGAATGACCCTGGGCGGCACGGCGGAGGGGGCACCGCTCTGCCGCACGCCCGACGATCTGCGCGGCTTCGAGAGCCGGGTGGTGATCGGCCGGTTGCTGCGCCCCTACCTGGACGCCCAGCGCATCACCCCGACCGAGCTGCTGCATTCCTGGCCGCTGTTCCGCCGGTTCGAGGAGCAGGGGGCGCTGCTTGGCGCCGCCATCCACGCCGCCGCCCGCCATCATGCCGACATCCACGGCGTTTCCCACGCCGTCCGCGCCCGCGAACTGCGCCAGCTGGTGGAGGCGGTCGTCGGCGCCGCCCGCGACGCGCTGGCCGAACGGCGCCGGCTGCCGCGCTTCGACCCCGACGACCTGTCCGGCACCAGCGACCGCATCGAGGAGGCGGTGGGGCCAGCCGGCCATGACGCGCTGTTCCTGATCCTGCTGTGCCAGCATCTGGAGGCCGGCGGGCCGCTGGCGGGAAAGCTGGACCTGCTGCTGGCGATGATGGGCGAGGATGCCGAACCGCGCCATCTCGCCCTGCTGGATGGGGTGGTCGCCGACATCATGGGATCCGCCGACACGGTGAAGGAGTTGCTGGGGGCCCAGCCCAGCCTGCATGCCGGGCTTTGCGCGCTGGCCGACGGGCTGTTCGACCGCGATCCCGATCCGGCGCTGGCGCCGATGGCCGGTTCGCTGCGCCGGGTCTGCCGCCTCGCCCTGCAGGGCCGTGCGCCGCAGAGCCGGGCCGTTCTGCTGGAACGCCTGCGCCAGAGCATCGCCGGCGAACAGCCGCTCGACCGCCGCGACGCCAAGGCGGACGGGATGCTGGCCCATGACCTTGCCGACCGGCTGAAGGGGGCGGACGGAGCGCTGCTCGGCGGGGCGGCGGTGGAGAAGGCGCTGGACCGCCGGCTGCTGCGCCACCGCCAGTCGGTCCTGCGCGCCCAGGGCATGCATGATATCGCCGACCGGCTGTCGGGACGGTAGCGGGCAGCCGGACGATTAAGGATTCTCCCGATAACCTGAAACCTTGGTCTCTTTCCGGCTTGATGCTAAAAACGCCGCTTGTTGTTCTCGCGTCGTTGTCGGAAAGCCCCTGTCATGTCGCAAACCCCGCTCTGGCGCATCGCGCTGGTCGTTCCCGAAGCCCATGCGCCCGCCTTTGCCGAGGCGGTGGGGGACCATGCCGATGCGGTGTCGACCTTCGAACTGGAGGAGGGCGGCAACTGGCTGGTGGAGGCGACGCTGTACGGCGCCCCGGACGAGGCGCGGCTGCAATCCCGCGTCGCCGTGCTGGCCAAGGCGCTGGGGATCGAGGAGCCGAGGCTGGCGGTCGAGAACCTGCCGCCGATCGACTGGGTGTCGCACAGCTACCAGGGCTTCCCGCCGATTCGCGCCGGGCGCTTCTTCGTCCACGGCTCCCACCATGAGGGCATCGTGCCGGCCGGCAGCATCCCGCTGCTGGTCGACGCCGCCACCGCCTTCGGCACGGGGGAGCATGGCTCGACCAACGGCTGTCTGCAGGCGCTTGACCGGCTGTCGCGCCATCTGAAGCTGCCGCGCGGCGGCCGGCGCGGGGCGCTCGACATGGGCTGCGGCTCCGGCATCCTGGCGCTGGCGGTGGCCAAGCGCTGGCGCGTGCCGGTCACCGCCGTCGACATCGACCCGGAGGCCGTGCGCGTCACCCTCATCAACGCGGCGCTGAACGGGCAGAAGCGCATGATCCGCGCCCAGGGCGGCGACGGCTACCACACCCCGATCGTCGGGCGGCACAAGCCCTACACGCTCATCACCGCCAACATCCTGGCCCGGCCGCTGTCGCGCATGGCGCCGCAACTGCGCCGCCACCTGAAGAAGGGCGGCTATGCCGTGCTGGCCGGCCTGCTGAACCGGCAGGAACGCCACGTCATCCAGGCCCACCGGAACCAGGGCCTGCGGCTGGTGGCGCGCATCCCGGTCGGGGAATGGACCACTCTTGTGGTGAAGCGTTGAAACCAAAGGGCGGCGACGCGACTTCCCCTAGTGACGATGTTCCGACACGTTTCTGGGGAGCCACCATGCTGAACCGCATCCGGTCCTTGTTCGCAGGCGACGACGGCGTCGAGCCGGGCGAGGACGCCCTGCAGGCCGCCGCCGCCGCCCTGATGGTCGAGGCCGCGCGCACCGACGACACCATCTCCGAATCCGAGCGCGACCGCATCATGTCGGTCGCCCGACGCCACTTCAATCTGAACGAGGAAGAGGCGCAGGACCTGCTGTCCGCCGCCGTCTTCGACACCGAGGACGTGTCGCCCTACCACCGCTATGTCAGCATCATCATGGACCGCTGCCCGCCCGGCCAGCGAATCTGGATCATCGAGATGCTGTGGGAGGTCGCCTACGCCGACGGCGTGCTGAACGACCTGGAGTCGAGCCTGCTGCGGCGGATCGGCGGGTTGCTGCACATCTCCGACGTCGAGCGCGGCGAGGCCCGCAAGCGCGTGCTGGCACGGCTGGGGCTGCCGGACGATGCGGGTTTGCCGGCCTGAGGGGGCCTTAGCCCCGTAAGTTTGACCCCCACCCAGCGGGGGAGGCTAGGTGGGGGCGCCGTCAGCCGACACCCCCACCCCAACCGGCATAGCCGCCGCCCCGCCGCTTGCGCAGCGCCTGCGGGGTGCCTAGCCTGTGTCCACAGGATTCACTCTTCCGAGGAACAGGTTCCGTGCCCAGCGCGATTCCCTCCGCTGCCTATCGTGGCGACGACGCCCTTGTGACCCTGTTGACCGAGGCCGGGACCGGCCGGTCTCCCGCCGATGTTCGCGCGCTGCTCGCCGGCGTGCTGGCGGCGCCGGAGGGGGAGGATCCCGCCGCCTGGACGGTGCTGGTCGGCGAGAACCTCCCGCCGGCCCTGACCGAACAGCTACAGGCGCTGAAAGCGCTGCTGACGGCCGAGGCACCGGCGAAAAAGCCCGGCGCGGCCGAGCGTCTGACCGATTTGCGCGCCGCGTTGAAGCGCCGCGACCTCGACGGCTTCATCATCCCGCGCGGTGACGAGCATCAGGGCGAATATGTGCCGCCGCGCGCCCAGCGGCTCGGCTGGCTGACCGGCTTCACCGGATCGGCCGGCAACGCCGTGGTGACGTCCGACCGCGCCGCGATCTTCGTCGACGGCCGCTATACCCTGCAGGTCCGCAGCGAGGTGCCGGCCGACCTGTACGAGTACAAGCATCTGGTCGAGGACCCGCTGACCGACTGGATCGCCGCCGCCTTGCCAGAGGGCGGCCGCTTCGGCTTCGATCCCTGGCTGCACACCATCGGCTGGGTGGAGAAGACCCGCGCCGCTCTGGAACGCGCCGGCATCCTGCTGGTGGCGTGCGAGGACAACCCGCTCGATTCGGTATGGCAGGGCCAGCCGCCGGCCCCGCTGACACCCGTGGTGCCGCAGGACAATGCCTTCGCCGGCGAAAGCTCCGCCGATAAGCGAGCCCGCATCGCCGACGAGCTGGGGCAGAAGGGCATCGCCGCCGCCGTGCTGACCCAGCCGGACAGCATCGCCTGGCTGTTGAACATCCGCGGCGCCGACGTGCCCTGTACGCCGCTGCCGCTGTCCTTCGCCATCCTGTCTGCCGATGCGTCGGTGGAGCTGTTCCTCGACCCGCGCAAGCTGGCGCCGCAGACCCCTGCCCATCTCGGCAATCAGGTGCGGGTGCGGCCGGTGGAGGAATTCGGCCCGGCGCTCGACGCCGTCGCCCGTGGTTCCGCCCGCGTGCTGGCTGACCCGTCCTGCACCTCCGCCTGGATCGTCGACCGTCTGCATCTGGCCGGTGCGAGGGTGGAGCGCGACGGCGATCCGTGCGCCCTGCCCAAGGCCTGCAAGAATGTGGCGGAGTTGGCCGGCACCCGCGCCGCCCATGTCCGTGACGGTGCCGCGCTCGTCCGCTTCCTGCACTGGTTCTCCGAAGAGGCGCCGAAGGGCAACCTCACCGAACTGGCGGTGGTGGAGCGCCTGCTGGCCTGCCGCCGAGAGAATGAGCGGTTCCGCGGTGTCAGCTTCGACACCATCGCCGGGGCCGGGCCCAACGGCGCCATCGTCCATTATCGTGTCACGCCGGAGACCGACCGCCGGCTGGAGCCGGGCAGCCTGTTCCTGCTGGACAGCGGCGCCCAGTATCTGGACGGCACCACCGACGTGACCCGCACGCTCGCGGTCGGCGAACTGAGCCCGGCAACCGCAGCGGAAATGCGCGACCGCTTCACCCGCGTGCTGAAGGGCCACATCGCCCTGTCCACCGCCCGCTTCCCGCAGGGCACCACCGGCTCGCAATTGGATGCGCTGGCGCGGCTGCCGCTGTGGCAGGCCGGGCTGGACTATGACCATGGCACCGGCCACGGCGTCGGCAGCTTCCTGTCGGTGCATGAGGGGCCGCAGCGGGTGTCGAAGGTCGGCAACACCGTGGCATTGCAGCCGGGCATGATCCTGTCCAACGAGCCCGGCTATTACAAGACCGGCGCCTATGGCATCCGCATCGAGAACCTGATCGTCGTGCAGCCGGTGGACCCGGAGGGTGAACTGGCCGGCGCCGAACGCCCGATGTTGGAGTTCGAGCCGCTGACCCTGGTGCCGATCGACCGGTCGGTGATCGAGCGGGCGCTGCTGACCGATGCGGAGGCCGCCTGGATCGACGCCTATCATGCGCGGGTGCGCGAGTCGCTGTCGCCGCTGCTGGACGAAGCGGCCCGCCGCTGGCTGGAGCAGGCCACCGCTCCCCTGTGATGGGGGCGGACGGCTGTATCAAATCATGGCCGGGTGCTGGGGGCGCCCCTGATTCCGCAAGATGTTGACGTCCGTGGTAACACGTTCTTTACCAGCCTGCTGCAGTGTGACCCAAGGGGATGACTTTTGGCGGCAGTTAGGGCACTACAGTCGGCATCACTTCCCGGATTACGGCGCAGCCCCCGCGCCGGGTGGGCGTAACGGCCGGTCAGACACCGGCAACGGATTATTGCGGAGACGTCTAGATGAAGATCCTCGTCGTCGATGATTACGCCACCATGCGGCGCATCGTGCGGAACCTGTTGACCCAGATCGGCTACACCGACATCGACGAGGCCGGCGACGGCGTGTCGGCGCTGGCGAAGCTGCGTGAGAGCAAGTTCGGCCTCATCATCTCCGACTGGAACATGGAGCCGATGACCGGTCTGCAGTTGCTGAAGGAAATCCGCGCGGACGCGAAGCTGGCGGCGACGCCCTTCATCATGGTCACCGCCGAGAGCAAGACCGAGAACGTGATCGCCGCCAAGCAGGCCGGCGTGAACAACTACATCGTCAAGCCCTTCAACGCCGACACGCTGAAGCAGAAGATCCAGGCCGTCATCGGCGGCTGATCCTCGGTTTTCGTGATCGCGACTGACTGTTTGGTCCGGGCGGACGGCGGCACCTGCCGTTCGGTGCCCGGTCCATAGGGCGGCCGGCGAATCCAGTTTGGGGAGTGGACCGGTTTGGAGCAGCTTCCGCAGCTGTCCGATGAGGAGTTCGAGCAGATCGAGGACGCCATCGCCCGATCGGCGAAGGGCAGGGCGTTCCTGCGGCGGCTCCACCGGCGGTCCCTCGGGGCCGCGACGGAGGAGGTGCGCGCCATGCTCCAGGAGTTCCGCGACTCCTGGAACCGCCAGAACGAGGCGGTGGAGGCCGGCAAGCATGTCGGCGTCCTGCGCCGCGAGCTGATGGAAATGGCCGCCTCGATCGAGCAGGCGCGGCGGGAAGTGGCGGCGCTGCGGCCACCCGACGGGTCGGGCGACAAGATCCTGTCCGCCACCAACGAGCTGGACGCCATCGTCATCTCGACCGAACGCGCGTCCTTCGAGATCCTGAACGCCGCGGAGCGGCTGATGGATCTTTCGGGCAAGCTCAGGGCCAGCGGCGCCGATCCCGCGATGTGCGGCGAGATCGACACCCAGGTGAACGACATCTTCACCGCCTGTTCCTTCCAGGACCTGACCGGCCAGCGCACCAGCAAGGTCGTCAACGCGCTCCGCTATATCGAGCAGCGCGTCATGGCGATGATCAGCATCTGGGGCGAGGATGGGCTGGCCGGCATCATCGTCAAGGAAGAGCAGACGGACAGCCGTCCCGACGCCCATCTGCTGAACGGTCCGCAGCTGGACGGCCACGGCGTCAGCCAGGCCGACGTCGACAGCATGTTCGACAGCCCGGCCCCGGTCGCGGCCCCGCCGCCGCCGCCTCCACCGCCCGCTCCGGTCCAGTCGAGCCAGGCCGACATCGACAGCATGTTCGACAGTCCGGCTCCCGCTCCGGCTCCCACTCCGGCTCCCACTGCGGCTCCGGTCCAGGCGAGTCAGGCCGACATCGACAGCCTGTTCGATTCGCCCGCTCCCGCCGCCGCTCCGGCGGTGGCGAGCCAGTCGGACATCGACAGCATGTTCGACACGCCCGCACCCGCTCCGGCGAAAAAGCCGGTTCCGAAGCCGCCGGGCGCCGCACCGAAGGCCAAGGCCGCTCCCAAGCCTGCCGCCCCGCCTCCGCCGCCCGCTGCGGCAGAGCCGCCGGTGCCGCTGGATCAGGCGGCCATCGACGCTCTGTTCGGTTAGGGGGCGGTCCGGATCCGACACCGGCATTCCGATAAGGGCATCCCGACACCGGCATTCAGGCTCTCTCCCGATTGACCGCCTCCGCCCGCCGATGGCTGGATGGCGTGCGGTCAGCCGATCCAAACGCAGAACCGACGCACGCGACCAGACATCCACCACACACAGGCCACTGGCGGCCGTTTCCGAGAGGCGGGACCGAGGATGAAGCAGATGACCAAGCCCTTCATGGCCGAGCTTCAGAAAGCCCGCAAATCCGGGCATCCCTTCCAGTCCCTGATCGAGGACGGCGCGGCGGCCGCGGCCCTTCCGGTGCCGGCCCAGGTCGTCCAGGCCGACAACACCGAGGTGCTGCGCGCCATCGGCGATCTCGGCGCAAAGCTGGACCGCTTCCTGACCATGGACGCGGCGCAGATCGACCAGATCCAGGTGGAGATCGCCGACATCTCCGGCCGCATCAAGGCGACCAAGGTGGAAATGGCGGCCATCCGCCACCCGCTGGCCGGCGACGACAAGTTCCAGCAGGCCAGCCAGGAACTGAGCGCCGTCGTCGCCGCGACGGAGGCCGCGACCAACACCATCATGGCCTGCGCGGAAGAGCTGGAAGAGGTGGTGTCGGAACTGAAGTCGTCCCTGCCGGAGGGCTATCACAACGACCGCGTCAACGACATGGTCGACGTCATCGTCCGCATCTACGAGGCCTGCAACTTCCAGGACTTGACCGGCCAGCGCATCACCAAGGTCGTCCGCGCCATGTCCTTCATCGAAGAGCGCGTCGACGCGATGATGGGCCTGTGGAACAAGCGCGAGTTCGAAGCGATGCCGCTGCCGCCGTCCGTCACCAAGAAGGACGAGGACCTGGACCTGCACGGCCCGGCCGAAGCGACGCCCGAGAGCGGCAACATCAGCCAGGCCGACATCGACGCGCTGTTCGGCTAAGGCGCTTTCCATCCATTTTCCGCCAGGGGCGGGGAGGGGCATATCGCCCGCCCCCGCGTTACCGCTTGCGGCGCCCTCACCCCGGCGTGCTATACAGGGGCAACTTCGAAAGCGCCCAAGACGACGATGCTTCCTCGCCCGTACCGCCTGCCGCTGACGGCCATCCTCCTGTCCGCCGCCCTGTCCGCCTGCTCCTCCACCAAGGAGGATGCGTATGTCGAACGCCCGGCCGACCAGCTTCTGTCGGAAGCCGACGCGGCGATGCGCGAAGAGGCGTACAAGAAGGCCGCGAAGCTCTATGACGAGGTGGAGCGCCAGCATCCCTATGCGGATTCGGCCAGCAAGGCGCAGCTTCTCGCCGCCTACGCCCACTATCAGGATCTGAAGTACGACGACGCCATCCTGGCGCTCGACCGCTTCATCCAGCTTCATCCGGGCAGCCCGGATGTCGACTACGCCTATTACATGCGGGCGTTGTGCTATTACGAGCAGATCACCGACGTGCGCCGCGATCAGAAGATGACGCGTCAGGCGCTCGACGCCCTGCAGGAAGTGGTCCGCCGCTTCCCCGACAGCAAATACGCCCGCGACGCGAAGTTGAAGATCGACCTGACCAACGATCACCTTGCCGGCAAGGAGATGGAGGTCGGGCGCTTCTACCTGCGTCAGCATCAGTATACCGCCGCGATCAACCGGTTCCGCACCGTCGTTGAAAACTACCAGACCACGTCCCATGTGCCTGAGGCGCTGCACCGCCTGGTGGAGTGCTATCTGGCGCTGGGCGTGACCGACGAGGCGAAGGCCGCCGCGGCCGTGCTCGGCCACAACTTCCCCGGCAGCGAATGGTACACGGACAGCTACGCACTGCTGGTGGACGCCAATCTGCGTCCCGAGCGAAACGAGAAGTCGTGGCTCAATCGAGCCTGGAACTCCCTGTTCTAGGACGCTCCATGCTCGTGTCGCTGACGATCCGGGACGTCGTCCTGATCGAGCGTCTGAGCCTGTCCTTCCGCAAGGGCCTGTGCGCCCTGACCGGCGAGACCGGTGCCGGCAAGTCCATCCTGCTCGACGCGCTGGGGCTGGCCCTTGGCGCGCGCGCGGATTCCGGCCTGGTGCGCCATGGCGCCGATCAGGCCGCCGTCACCGCGGAGTTCGAGCTGTCGGGCGACCACCCGGCCTTCGCCATCCTGAAGGAACAGGGGCTGGACGCCGATTCCGGCGACTCCGCCTCCGGCTATGGCACGCTGGTGATCCGCCGCACCGTCAACACCGACGGCCGCAGCCGCGCCTGGGTGAACGACCAGCCGGTCGGCGTCGGCCTGCTGAAGACGCTGGGCGCCGAACTGGTCGAAGTACATGGGCAATTCGACACCCACGGCCTGCTGAACCCGCAGACCCACCGCGGCGTGCTCGACGCCTATGCCGGACTGTCGGCGCAGGCGGCGCAGGTCGCCGCCGCGCACCGCGCCTGGAGACAGGTCGAGGATGCCCGCCATTCCGCCGCCGCCGACATCGCCCGCGCCCGCTCGGAAGAGGAATATCTCCGCCACGCCGTGGCCGAGCTGGATGCGCTCGCCCCCAAGGCCGGCGAAGAGGAGGAACTGTCGGAGACCCGCGCGGTGCTGATGCACCGGGAAAAGCTGGTCGACGGCATGAACGCCGCCTATGCGGAACTGTCGGGCGACCGTGGCGTCGAGCGCGCCCTGTCCTCTGCCATTCGTACCCTGAGCCGCATCGCCGACAAGGCCGGCGGCACGCTGGACCCGGTCATCGCCGCGCTCGACCGCGCCGCGACCGAGGCGGGGGAGGCGATTGCTGCGCTGCAGGCCGCCTCCAGCGGTGTCGACATGGACCCGCGGGCGCTGGAGAAGCTGGAGGAGCGGCTGTTCGCGCTCCGCGCCGCCGCCCGCAAGCATGGCGTCGATGTCGATGCGCTGGCCCCCCTGCGCGAGGAGATGGCCGGCCGGCTGCTGCTGATCGAGGATCAGGGCGATCTGTTGGCCAAGCTGGCGAAGGAGGCCGAACAGGCCCGCGCTGCCTTCCACAAGGCCGCGGAGGCGCTGAGCGCCGCCCGCCGCGAGGCCGCCGGCCGTCTGGACGTGGCGGTCGCCGGCGAACTGGCGCCGTTGAAGATGGAGAAGGCGAAGTTCCGGACGCTGGTCGAGCCGCTCGACGAGTCCGAATGGAACGCGTCCGGCATCGACCGCGTCGCCTTCCAGGTCGCCACCAACCCCGGCTCCCCGCCGGGTGCCTTGAACAAGATCGCGTCGGGCGGCGAACTGGCGCGCTTCATGCTGGCGTTGAAGGTGGTGCTGGCACAGACATCCACCGTCGGCACGCTGGTGTTCGACGAGGTGGACACCGGCATCGGCGGCGCCGTCGCCGCGGCGGTGGGCGAGCGGCTGGAAACGCTGGGCCACGGCCTGCAGGTGCTGGTCGTTACCCACAGCCCCCAGGTCGCGGCGCGCGGCGCCGTTCACCTGAAGGTGCAGAAGTCGCAGAAGGGCGAGCAGGTCACCACCGGCGTCGCCGAATTGGACGGAGACGAGCGGCGCGAGGAGATCGCCCGCATGCTGTCCGGCGCCACCGTCACCGCCGAAGCTCGCGCAGCGGCCGACAGCCTGATCGCCGGCCGCGGCTGACGCGCAATCACCGTTAACCTTTTTGCATGTCGAGGCTCCGGCATCAGGGCTGGAGCCTCGATCCGCGTTTGTGGGCGTGGTTAAAAAAATCTAAAGCTGCGGTCGGAATCTGCATCGAGTAGAGCAACAAAAGCACGCCGGCCGTTACGTAACTTATCCTATGTTAAGTTAATGCGCCCTAGTAAGAGCATAGGAATAGCCATTTTGGAGCGTTGCGGCATTCCCTCATCCTGCCTAAATTGTTGATGATATCCCTTGGCTGTGCGTGACAAACGCCGCCGGTCCAGCTTCCGCTTGAGGTCGCGTTTGTCTGAAGTCTTTGCTCGATGAGCGGCCCGGTTCCTTCGGGGTCTGTCGACCTCACCGATTGTGACCGGGAGCCCATC
The DNA here is from genome assembly GCF_900177515.1 of Azospirillum oryzae. Classification (GTDB taxonomy): domain Bacteria; phylum Pseudomonadota; class Alphaproteobacteria; order Azospirillales; family Azospirillaceae; genus Azospirillum; species Azospirillum oryzae_A. The sequence continues at coordinate 1,994,419 of NZ_FXAK01000007.1, read as the reverse complement.
CACCAGCTGGGTTTTATTCAGCCCACAGGTTTCCTGATCGCCGTAACGGCCGATTGGATCATCCTGCATGTCTCCGCCAACATCGGCCGTTGGCTGGGGGTGGAGCCCGACGACCTGTTGGGGCATCCGCTGTCGCGGGTCATCAAGGGCGAGGCGCTGCACACCATCCGTGGCCGGCTGCAGGTCGCTCATATCAACGGCAGCGTCGAGCGGGCCTTCGGCATCCACCTGTCTGACATCACCCCTGTCTGCGACGTTGCCGTCCACCTGTCCGGCTCCACCATCGTGATCGAGGCGGAACCGAGCGAGGGGGAGGGGCCGCAGGATTCGGGATCGCTGCTGCGTTCGATGATCGCACGGGTCCAGAACACCCGCGGCTTCGACGGCTTCTGCCGCGAGGCGGCGCGCCAGATGCGGGCGCTGACCGGCTTCGACCGGGTCATGGTTTACCGCTTCGGTCCCGACGGGTCGGGGGAAGTGATCGCGGAATCGGCGGTGCACGGCATCGGCAGCTTCCTCGGCCAGCGCTATCCGGCATCCGACATCCCGCAGCAGGCCCGGCGCCTGTACGAGCGCAACTGGTTGCGCTGCATCGCCGATGTGAACGCGCCGCCGGTGCCGGTGGTGCCGATGCTCGATCCCTTGGGGCAGCCGCTGGACCTGTCGCTCAGCCTGCTGCGCAGCGTCTCGCTGATCCATGTCGAATATCTGCGCAACATGGGCGTGAACGCCTCGCTGTCGGTGTCGATCCTGCGGCACGGCAAACTGTGGGGCCTGTTCGCCTGCCATCACCGTCACGCCCGCTCGCTCTCCTTCGAACGGCGCACCACCGCCGAGCTGTTCGGCCAGATGGTTTCGCTGCTGCTGGAAGGGCGGGAGCGCGAACAGGAAAGCCAGCAGGAGGCGCAGGCCCGCCGCGCCCATGTCCGCATCATGTCGATGCTGGCCGACAGCGAATCGCCGCTGGACAGCCTCGTCACCTTCGCGGCGGAACTGCGGACCCTGATCGAGTGCGACGGCTTCGCCTGCTGCACCGACGGCCAGCTGCACATGGAGGGCGAGACGCCGACGCGGGAGGAGACGCTGGGCGTCATGCGCTTCCTGCACCGGACGCCGCCCAGCAAGGTCTATGTGACCGACGAGTTGGGGGCCGTCCATCCGCCGGCCCGCGACTTCACCGAACGGGCTTGCGGGCTGCTGGCGATCCCGGTGTCGCGCATGCCGCGCGACTATCTGGTCTTCTTCCGCAAGGAGATGATCCGCACCGTCACTTGGGGCGGCGACCCGACCAAGCCGGCGCAGTACGGCCCCAACGGACCGCGCTTGACCCCGCGCAAGAGCTTCGAGGCCTGGAAGGAAACCGTGCGCGGCCGGTCCAAGCCCTGGAGCGAGCTGGACGAGCGCAACGCCGAATCCCTGCGGGTGACCCTGCTGGAGGTGGTGCTGCGGCTGGCCGACGTCGCCGGCCGCACCCGCAAGGAGGCGACCGAGCGGCAGGAGTTGCTGATCGCCGAACTGAATCATCGCGTCCGCAACATCCTCAGCCTCGTCCGTGCCCTGGTGCGGCAGAGCGAGACCGGGGCGGAGACGGTGCAGCAGTTCGCCGCCATCGTCGCCGGCCGCATCGAGGCGCTGGCCCGCGCCCATGACCAGATCACCGCCGACAATTGGGGGCCGGCATCCCTGCGCGCCCTGATCGCGGCGGAGATCGGCGCCTATCTTTCGGCCAAGAGCGAGCGGGTGCGGCTGACCGGGCCGGAGGTGCTGCTGGCGCCGCAGGCCTTCTCCGTCTTCGCGCTGGTGGTGCATGAGCTGACCACCAATTCGGCCAAGTACGGCGCGCTCAGCGACAGCGGCGGCTGGGTCGAGGCCGACTGGTCGATCGACGAAGGCGGCCGTCTGCTGATCGACTGGCAGGAGAATGGCGGCCCGCCGGTGCGGGCGCCGTCGCGCACCGGCTTCGGCACCACGGTGATCGAGCGCTCCGTCCCCCACGATCTGCAGGGCGAGGCGGAGGTGACCTATGCCCTGTCCGGCCTGCAGGCGCGTTTCATGATCCCGGCCCAATATGTCACTGTCGCCGCCAGCCTGCCGGACAGCGGCCGGCGCAGCCTGCCGGTGCCTGCGGCCGATTTCTCCATCGGTGGTCCGGTGCTGCTGCTGGAGGACAACATGATCATCGCCATGGCGACGGAGGACGTGCTGCTGAGCTTCAACGCCAGCCGGGTCAACACCGCCGCCGGCGTCCGCCACGCCCTGCGCCTGATCGACGAGGACCCGCCGGTGGTCGGCGTGCTGGACATCAACCTGGGCAACGAGACCTCGCTCGCGGTCGCCGAGCGGTTGCGGGAACTGGGGGTCCCCTTCGTCTTTGCCACCGGCTATGGCGAGAGTGCTGCGGTGCCGGAGCGGTTCGCGGACGTCCCGGTGCTGAAGAAGCCCTATGGGTCGGATCAGGTGGTGCAGGTGCTGGCGTCGGTGATGGGGTAGGGGGTTAAATTCTTGCGGAGTTAAACCCCCTCCCCAACCCTCTCCCGCGAAGCGGGGGAGGATAGGTGGGGGCATTCGAAGCCTACCCCCTAACCACCCCATACCGCGCGAACAGCGCCACGCTGACCGCCACTGTGGCGTTCAGCGACTCCACCGCGCCGGTCGTCGGCACCGACAGCCGCGTCGCCGGGCAGTCGGCGGGTACGCCCTGGCCTTCCTCGCCCAGGATCAGCCGCATGTCGGCCGGCCAGTCGAAGCGAGTCAGATCCTCGCCGCCGCCGTCCAATGCATAGAGCGGCCCGGCCGCCTCATTCACCGCCGCCCAGCGCGGCCCGCGCAGCAGGGTCAGCGCGAACTGCGCGTTCGAGGCCGCGCGCAGGCATTTCGGGTGGAAGGGATGCGCCGCGCCCTCCAGCAGCACGATCCGCGACACGCCGAAGGCGGCGGCGCTGCGCAGCAAGGCGCCGAGATTGCTCGGATCGCCCAGCGCGCACAGCAGTTCCAGCCCCTGCGGCTGCTGCGACAGGTCGATGGCCGGCATCTTCGGCACCGCGCCGACCAGCAGCGGAAAGCCGGTGCCCGACACGTCCAGCGTCCGGAACAGGGCGGGGGCCAATTGTACCGGCTCCACTCCCGGCGGCAGGCGCCAGCCCGCGATCTGCGCCGGATCGGTGAACAGCAGCCGCTCGAACCGCTCGGGATGCTGGCGCAACGCTTCCGGCACGGTCTTCAGCCCGGCCAGCAGGAATTTGCCGTTCTTCTTCAGCCCGCGGCTTTCCAGCGCCGATTCCCAAAGCTTGAACTGCGGGTTCTGCGGGCTTTCGATCAGCAGGGACGGGCGGGTCATGGCAACGGGCTTTCCGACAAGGGGATACCCCTGCCTAGCACAGCCATGCCCCAGAAGTCAGGCGTTCAGGCGCCGTCCCAGGAACAGCAGGGGACCGCGCTGACAGGCATCTGTGAAGCCGGCGCGCTGGTAGAACTCGACATTGCGGGCGAAGACGGCGGTGACCAGATGCACGCCGGGCAGGCCGTCGGCCCGGCAATCCTCGGCAAAGCGGTCGACCAGCCGTCGGCCCAGCCCATGCTCCCGCCATCCCGGCCGGACATTCACATGGAAATGGGCGGGATATGCTGCAAAATGGTCGGCGAAGACCTCGTATTTCGGAATGCGTCGCGCCAGTTCGACCGATGCCGCACTGTCCTTGCATCCGGTGAGATAGCCGACCACCTGCCCGTCGTCCGTCACCGCCATCCAGATGTCCCGCGGCGCCTCCGCCACGAACCAGCCGGTCCAGGTGTCCAGGAAGGCGGCGCGGTCGGCGTCCGACGCGAATTCCGTCCGGGTGGTGGAGGCGAAGAAGATCTCCTCCAGCGCGGCCAGCGCCGCCCCGCGGTCGGGTAGGGCGGTCAGGCGTTCCAGCCGGATCCCGTCGCCCTCCGTCATCACTTCCGCTGTGCGGTCTGGACCGACAGGCTGCGCGGGGTCAGCATGGTGTAGCGGCCGCGCGCCTTCATCACGCCGGCCCCTTCCTCCGCCTGCGGACCGTGGCCCCAGAACAGGTCGCCGCGCACCGGTCCCTTGATGGCGCCGCCGGTGTCCTGTGCGACCACCAGCCGGTTGATGGCGCCGCCCGGTACCGGGGCGTCGCGCACTTCCAGCCAGAGCGGTACGCCCAGCGGGATATGCTCTGCATCCACGGCGAGGCTGCGGCCGGGGGTCAGTTCCATGTTGCGGGCGCCGCGGGCGCCGACCTCGGGCTTGACCCTGAAGAAGACATAGGAGGGGTTGAGGTTCATCACCCGCTGGGCCTCGGCCGGATGGTCCTTCAGCCAGCGGCGGATCAGTTGCAGCGACATCTGTTCCGGCGTGGCCTCGCCGCGGTCGATAATATGGCGGCCGATCGGGTAATAGCTGTGACCGTTCTGGCCGGCATAATGGATGCCGACCACCGACCCGTCGGCCATGATCGCCCGGCCGGAGCCCTGGATTTCCAGGAAGAAGGCGTCGACCGGGTCGTCCACCCACATCAGCTCCAGCCCCTTGCCCTTCAGCGCGCCGGCCTCGATCCGGGCGCGGGTCGGCAGGCCGCGCTTGCCGCGCGCCGGCATGCGGTAGAGCGGGACGTTGTAGCGTTCGGTCCGCGTCCAGCTGCCGTGCAGCTCGATCTCGTAGTAACCGGTGAACAGGCCGTTCTCGCCGTTGCTGACGTCGCGCGGGGTGAAGAAGGTTTCGAAGAAGCGGCGGGCCGCCTCGCTGTCGCCGGCGGGCAGGTCGCGGGCGGCGGCGCAGATGGCGCGCCAGTCGTCGGTTGTGCCGGCGGCGCGCAGCGATCCCAAAGCTTTGCCCGGCGGCTGGTTCTTCACCCAGCCGCAGGTGCGCTGTACCGCCGGGACCGCCTGGGCATGGTCGTCGTCGATCCAGCCGGCAAGGTGGCGGAAGTCGGGCGACACCTGATCCCAGGTCGGGCGCTGTGCGGTGCTCCGCTGCCCCTCCACCATCGGCGTTGTGCCGGCGCAGGCCGCCAGCGTCGCCAGCAGGCCGCCGAGCAGGGAAAGCCGCAGGAGCTGCCGCTTTTTGGGCCGCTTCATCTCACGCGCACACGCCACCCCAGCCGCAGCCGCCATCGCGCACTCCGCCACCAGCAATCGATCTGTCCGTCGGAGACCCTGATCGTCCGGCCGCGCTGGCGGTCCGGTCACGATAAGGTCACATCACCCGAACGTTTGTGCCGGTGGTTACCCCGAGTCGTCAATCCCCAACCTGCACTTTCGGGTAGGTCGCGGCCGGTTGTCACGGGTGGGCGCCGGCCGGGCCTTTCCGGCGGCAAGCGGGGCAGCCGCGCGGCGGCAGGGCGTGACAGAGCGCGGCAAACGCGGTATCGACAGCCCATACGTGAAGGACCGTCCGCAACTGTGCATCCCGTCCCCGATCCGATGCGGGGGAACATGCGGGCGGCCGGTCCTGTTCGCCGCCATGTGACACCCCAAGGGACCAGACGCCATGACACCCGCCGCCCGCCTCCAGGCGGTCATCGATCTGCTGACCGAGATCGACGAGACCCCTCGCCCCGCCGACGCGGTGATGAGCGCCTATTTCCGCAACCGCCGCTACATCGGGTCGAAGGACCGCACCGCCATCGCCCAGATGGCCTACGCGATCCTGCGCCGCCATGCCCGGCTCGGCTGGTGGATCGAGCGCGGCGGCTACGAGCGCGCCACCCCGCGCGCCCGCGTGCTGGCCTATCTGCTGCTGGAGGAGAACCGCAACGCCGGCGTGGTGTTGGAGATGTTCAGCGGCGGCAAGTTCGCCCCGGCCCGCCTGACCGACGACGAGCTGGCGATGGTCGGCAAGCTGGAATGCCATACGATGGACCATCCCGACATGCCGGAGACGGTGCGGGTGGAGTGTCCGGAGTGGGCGGAAGCGGCGATGCGCGCCTCGCTGGGTGACCGCTTCGGGGTGGAGATGGAGAAGCTGCTGGAGGCGGCGCCTCTCGACCTGCGCATCAACCCGCTGAAGGCCAACCAGCAGAGCGCCATCAAGGCGCTGGCCAAGGCGCAGATCACGGCGGAGACCACGCGCTGGTCGCCGCTTGGCCTGCGCGTCAAGGGCCGGCCGCCGCTGGGCAGCGTCGACGCCTTCAAGGACGGTCTGGTCGAGATCCAGGACGAGGGCTCACAGCTGGTGGCGCTGGCGGTGGCGCCGAAGCCGGGTCATCAGGTGGTCGATTTCTGCGCCGGGGCCGGCGGCAAGACGCTGGCCGTGGCGGCGCTGATGAAGAACAAGGGCCGTGTCGTCGCCTGCGACGTGCTCGACAAGCGCCTGAAGCGCGCCGCCGAGCGGTTCCGCCGCGCCGGCCTGCACAACATCGAGGCCCACCCGCTGACCAGCGAGCGCGATCCTTGGGTGAAGCGCCACAAGCGCAAGTTCGACCGCGTTCTGGTGGATGCTCCCTGCTCCGGCACCGGCACCTGGCGCCGCAACCCGGATGCCCGCTGGCGCCAGCTCGGGCCGGGTCTGGAACAACTGCTGCCCTTGCAGGCCAACATCCTGGACAGCGCGGCGCGTCTGGTGAAGCCGGGCGGGCGGCTGATCTACGCCACCTGCTCCATGCTGCATGACGAGAACGAGGCGCAGGTTGAGGCCTTCCTGCAGACCCACCACGACTTCATCGTGAAGCCGGTCGCCGAGGTGTGGGCGGAGGAGGAGGCCGGCGCGCCGCCGGTCGAGGGTCCGTACCTGCGCCTGACCCCGGCCCGCCACGACACCGACGGCTTCTTCGCCGCCGTGCTGGAACGCCGCGCGGAAGAGAGCGTATCGGAAGAGAGCGTGTCCGATGTCGGGCTGGAGCAGGGAGAGGTCGATCCGGTCGAGCTGGGCAAGGCGATCGATGCGTGAGTGAGGGGGTGGGGAGCAGTCGGCTTCGATTGCCCCCACCCTAACCCTCCCCCGCCCAGCGGGGGAGGGAAGGGGCCCATGGCGCAGCCATGGGAAGGGAGGGGGCATGGCGAGGCAACTCCCCCACCTTGACAGCCGGGGTGGCGCGCTCCTTATCCGTGGGGTAGGCTTTCCGCCGCTGACATCATCCGGGCGTATTCGCCCAATCCCCCACAAGAGGACCAGATGAAGTTCTCCTTCGCCAAGCCGTCCCTGCCGTCCTCCGGCGTGCTCGCCGTGACCGTCGCCGCCGACCGCAGCCTCGGTCCGATCGGGCGGGATCTGGATCAGAAGACCGGCGGGGCGCTGGCCCGCGCCATGGCCGCCGCCCGCTTCACCGGCAAGAAGGACGAGACGCTGACGCTGCTCGCCCCGGCGGGGACCGAGCTTGACCGCATCCTGCTGGTCGGCATCGGCAAGGGCGCCGACCTGACCGATCTGGTCCTCCAGGCTGCCGGCGGCGCCATCGCCGTCCAGCTCGACAAGGCCGCCGACGAGGCCGCGCTGCTGGTCGAACTGCCGGAGGAGGCCAAGCTTTCCCCGGCCGCCGCCTCGGCCGAGATCGCCTTCGGCGCGCAGCTGCGCAGCTACAAGTTCGACAAGTACCGGACCAACGACAAAAAGTCCGACAAGAAGGACCCGAAGCCCAGCCTGCGCAAGCTGACGCTGCTGGTCGAGGATGACGGCGCCGCCAAGGCCGCCTTCAAGAAGCTGGACACGCTGGCCGACGCCATCCGCTTCACCCGCGATCTGGTGTCCGAACCGGCCAACGTCATCTATCCGGAAAGCCTCGCCGAGAAGACGAAGGACCTGGAGCAGTTCGGCGTCGAGGTCGAGATCCTCGATCAGAAGAAGCTGAAGAAGCTCGGCATGGGCGCCCTGCTGGGCGTGGCGCAAGGCAGCGCCTGCGAGCCGCGCGTGGTCGTCATGCGCTGGAACGGCAACCCGGATGCCGACGACAAGCGCCCGGTCGCCTTCATCGGCAAGGGCGTGACCTTCGACAGCGGCGGCATCTCGATCAAGGGTGCGGCCGGCATGGAAGACATGAAGTGGGACATGGGCGGCTCCGCCACCGTGATCGGCACCATGTACGCGCTGGCCGCCCGCAAGGCGAAGGTCAACGCCGTCGGCATCGTCGGCCTGGTGGAGAACATGCCGTCCGGCACGGCGCAGCGTCCGGGCGACATCGTCACCTCGGCCTCGGGCCAGACCATCGAGGTCATCAACACCGACGCCGAAGGCCGTCTGGTGCTGGCCGACTGCCTGTGGTACGCGCAGGACGCCTACAAGCCCAAGCTGATGATCGATCTCGCCACCCTGACCGGCGCCGTCATCGTGGCGCTCGGTCACGAGCATGCCGGCCTGTTCGCCAACGATGACGATCTCGCCATGAACCTGACGGCCGCCGGCCTGAAGGTGGGCCAGCCGGTGTGGCGGATGCCGCTCGGCGACGGCTATGACAAGGAGATCGATTCGCCGGCCGCCGACATGAAGAACACCGGGTCGGGCGGCGGCGCCGGCAGCATCGTCGGCGCGCAGTTCCTGAAGCGCTTCGTCAACGACGTGCCGTGGGCGCACATCGACATCGCCGGCGTGGCCTGGGCGAAGAAGGACGGCGCCACGGTGCCGAAGGGCGCCACCGCCTTCGGCGTGCGCCTGCTCGACCGCTTCGTGGCGGAATACCACGAAGCCTGATGACCTGAGTTGTGTGAAGGAGCCATGACCGAAGTCCGCTTCTACCACCTGCAACGGCGCACGATGGAGCAGGCGCTGCCCAAGATCCTGGAGAAGGTTCTTGAGCGGAACTGGCGTGCCGTCGTGCTGGCCGGTTCGCCGGAGCGGGTGGACATGCTGAACCAGCATCTGTGGACCTACGATCCCGGCTCCTTCCTGCCACACGGGGCGGCGCGCGACGGCTTCGCCGACAAGCAACCGGTGTGGCTGACCGACGCCGACGAGAACCCCAACGGCGCCACCGTGCTGGTCACGGTGGATGGCTGCGTCAGCGACCGCATGGACGGCTTTGAACTCGTCTGCGATCTGTTCGACGGCAACGACGAGGAGGCGGTTTTGGCCGCCCGCCAGCGCTGGAAGGCCTGCAAGGCGGCCGGCCACAGCCTGACCTATTGGCAGCAGACCGACCGCGGCGGCTGGGAAAAGCGGGCCTGAGTGGAGACCGCCGCAGAACCCGGTTGTTTTCCGATCATTTCATTTGCATTCGATCCGTTCAGCGGCAAATCTAATTTCCCACGCGGACGGTTCAAAGGTGCATGCCCCCGATGAACAGGAGCCAGATCGACCCGGCGCTCGCCCAGCAGGTCAAGGACGCGAGCATCCTGATCGTGGACGACAACCCGTCCAACGTCGACCTGTTGCGGGAAATCCTGAGCCACGACGGCTATCGCCAAGTCCGTGGCGAGACCGATCCGCGCAAGGTGCCGGACCTGTGCGCGGCCGAGCCGTTCGACCTCCTGCTGATCGACATCCGCATGCCGCACATGAGCGGCTTTGACCTGATGGAGCGGCTGAAGCCGATCTTCGGCGACGATTACGTGCCGATCCTGGTGCTGACCGCCCAGACCGACCAGGAGACCCGGCGCAAGTCGCTGGAGCTGGGTGCGAACGATTTCCTGACCAAGCCCTTCATCGCCTGGGAGCTTCTGCACCGCGTCCGCAACATGGTGGAGATCCGCAAGCTCTACCGCCGCGCCGCCGAACAGAACCGCGAGCTTGAACACCGGGTATCGGAACGCACCGCCGAACTGTCGGACGCGCTGGAGGCGGCGCGCAAGGCGGACCGTGCCAAGCTGGACTTCCTGGCGGTGATGAGCCACGAGCTGCGCACGCCGCTGAATTCCATCATCGGCTTCGCCGACGTGCTGGCGGGGGAGGGGATGGGCAAGCTGGGCCATCCCGATTACCTGGAATATGTGAAGCTGATCGAGGAAAGCGGCCGGTCGCTGCTGACCATGGTCAACAACATCCTGGACTATACCCGCGGCTCCACCGGCTCCATCGAGATCCAGGAAAGCGACGTCAACATCCCCCAACTGCTGACCGGCTGCGCCGACATGCTGGCGCCGAAGGCGGCGGGCAAGCGGCTGACGCTGGCCGTCCATCCCTGTCCCGCCTTCCGCATGCGCATCGACCGCCGGCGGCTGCGCGAGATGGTGCTGAACCTGCTGGACAATGCGGTCAAGTTCACGCCCACCGGCGGCCATGTCGCCGTGGCGGTGGAGGACCGCGGCAACTTCGTCGGTCTGACCGTGCGCGACGACGGGCCCGGCATCCCGGCCGAGCTGATGGGGCGCATTTTCAACCCCTTCACCCAAGCGGAACGCTCGCTGGTCCGCCAGCATGAAGGCGTCGGGCTGGGGCTGCCCATCGTCCGCCGCTTCGCCGAGCTGCATGGCGGCGGCGTGGAGATCGACAGCGCACCGGGGCGCGGCACGGCGGTGACCATCCTGCTGCCGAAGGACCGGTTGCTGGAGGGGTGATTCCTCCCTCTCAGTGGAACGTGAACATCTCCGGCGCAGCGCCGATGCGCGCCACCAGCCCGCCGCTGGGGGGAACTTGCCGCCACTGGTCGCGCTGGGCGTCGACCGGCTCCGACACCACGATCAGGCCATTCTCACCCCGGCGCCAGTACAGGCTGGGCGGCTTGTCGTCGGAGGCCCAGCGCACCGCCCACACCCGCTCGCCGTCGGTCCAGGTCGCGGTGAAGCGCAGCGGCGCGGTGATATCCAACGCCTGCATCTCGTCGCGGATGGAATGCAGCACGCGCTGGAAAGCGCCGACCGACTCCTGTTCCAGCCCCTGGCCCAGCGCGGCGAGGAAGATCGCCTCGCTGTCGGTGGTGCCGGTGCGGGTGCTGTACAGCTCGTCCGGGATCATCGCCTCCACCCGGCGGCGCAGGCGGGGCCAGTCGCCGACCTGCCCGTTGTGCATGAACAGGAAACGCCCGGCCTTGAAGGGATGGCAGTTGGCCCGGCTGACCGCGGTGCCGGTGGCCGCCCGCACATGGGCGAAAAACAGGTGGGAGCGGACATGGCTGCAGATCGACTGCAGGTTCTCGTCCGACCAAGCCGGGCGGATCTCGCAATAGCGGCCGGGCTCGGTCCGCTCGCTGTACCAGCCGACACCGAAACCATCACCGTTGGTTTCGGTCTTCGCCTCCGCAGCGTGCATCGACTGTTCGATCAGGGAATGGCAGGGCGTGCAGACCAGCGTTTCCAGGAACACGGGTTCGCCGCAATAGGCAAGAAACCGACACATCGACCGACGCACCATGGCAGCCGCGACAGGGACTGCGTCAATTTGACCTGATGCGCCGTGTGAAACAAGGGGGCGGAGTCATGGAAGCGTCATGCCCGCCGCCACCTGTTGCATTTCCGCCGTTTATCGGCGGTTCCGCCCGATACTTGTCACCAGACCAGCTTGGGCAATGCCGCGACGCGCAACGGCCCGACATAAAGCGCGCGATCCTGCACCGTGACCGGAGCGGTGACCACCGGTTCGCCGTTCGGGCCGGTTGGACGCGCCAGCATGGCCAGCACGGTCTTGGCGATGGCGGCCTCGTTCGGGCGCATCATCGGCTTCACCGCGTCCAGTATGGCCGGCGCGCCGCGAATCTCCGCGGTCAGCGCCGCCTGCGGCTGCAACTGCGCGTCCAGCGCCAGCGTGCCGGACAGCACCGCCCCCAGCGGACCCCAGTCCAGCGCCAGCCGGTCCAGTTCCACCGTGCCGCCGTCGCGGCTCCAGGCCGACAGGCTCGCCGGTTCCGGCCGGGGCGGGGCGCCCATGACGCGCAGGGTCAGCTCCGTCCGCTTCACCTCGCGGCCCAGCGTCGGGGGCATGCCGTCGGGCAGGGTCAGTCCGTCGGCGCTCAATGTCACGGTCAGGCCGGCGGTGCCGCGTTCGGTCGGCGGCTGGTCCGGCTGGGCGGCGCTGACGTCGAGCGCGGCGACCGGCACCGGCTGTCCGGCGACCCGCGCGGTCAGGCCGGTGAAATGCAGGGCTAGCCGCTCCAGCGTGCCCGACATCCGCATGGTCACGTCGCCGCTGCCGCCCTGCGGGGCCAGGATGTCGACGGGCGGCTGACCCGGCTGGACGACGGACAGGCGCTGCTCGCCGGGAAAGGTCAGGGCGATGCGGGTGGGGTTCCACGGGGCCGCCTCCGCCACCAGGCCCGCGCCCTGCCAGTCGGCGCCGCGGGTCGCCAGATGGAGCGTTTCCAACTTGGCGCGCAGGGTGAAGGGGAAACCGCCGACGGTCAGCCCGCCATGTTCGACCACCGCCCCATTGGCGCGCTGGTCGGCGACCCAGGTCTCCAGCCCTGCACGCACGGAGCGGGCCGCCTGCCACCACCACAGCGAATAGAGAAGGGCAGGCAGCAGCAGGACCATCAGCACCAGGATGGTCGCGATCCGGCGCCCGGTCAGCAGGCGGCGCGGGGCGGAAGAGGTGGCGTTGGGTCGCATCGGTGGCATGTCCGTTCCATCTCCGTACCGTTATAGCGACCCCGTAACCCGCATGCTAGGCTCGGTGGCTGCCGATTCGCGTCCAACCATCCCCAAGCGATCTTTCCTCCTGCGATCTCCCATGGCTCCCGATTCACCGCTTCCGACTCCTGCGTGGACCGGCGACATCGCCGTCGAACCCGGCGCCGACCTGTGGGTGTTCGGCTATGGCTCGCTGATGTGGAACCCCGGCTTCATGTTCGCGGAGCGACATGCGGCGACCCTGGCGGGATACCACCGCAGCTTCTGCGTCGCTTCTTACCGCTATCGCGGAACGCCGGAGCGGCCGGGGCTGGTGCTGGGGCTGGACCGCGGCGGCTCCTGCCGGGGCATTGTCTTCCGGGTGGCCGCGGCGGACGTGCCGTCCACTCTCGACTACCTGTGGGAGCGGGAGATGGACAGCCGGGTCTATCGGCCGAGGCTGCTGCGCGTGCGCCTGCGCGACGGCCGGTCGGCGGAGGGGCTGGAGTCGGTCAGTGCCTGCTGCTTCGTCGTCGACCGCAACCACCCGCAATATTGCCGCGGCCTCGAAGAGACTGCGGTCGTTTGTCGCATCGCCGGCTGCTGCGGCCAGCGCGGCCCCAACATCGATTACCTGGCCAACACGGTGGAGCACCTGAAGGAGCTAGGGATTTGCGATCAAAGATTGTCAAAGTTGTATGACCGGGTGCGCGGCTATCCCGGTTGACCTAGGGTCTGGGGCTGTTTTCTGGAGTCTTTTCGCTGAAATGTGATGATTTGCGGCGAATGCCTTATTACTTTGTAACGTGTCGCTGTGCTTTTCCGCAAAATGATGTCCGAATTGTACGGTTTTGACTCCGACAGACCGGTTCCATAGACTTCGAATGTCTATCCGGGAGGTCGTTTGAATGCATAACATCAGCATAAGCAAAAAATTCCTCACCATTTCCGCGATCATGCTGTGCGCGATCGTCGGTGTCGCAGTCATCGTTTTGTCATCCCTTCGCGACACCCAAGAGGAAAGCAGCCGTGCCAAGGTGCGGTCCATTGTCGAAGTGGCGATCGGCACCATCAAAGACTTCGAAGTGCGGGCGGCGAAAGGCGAGTTGCCGCAGGATGCGGCACGTGCCGCAGCCAGGAACGCGGTTCGGGCAATGCGGTATGCCGGGAGCGAATATCTGTTCGTTACAGACGTGGACGGGAAAATCGAAGTCCATGGCGGGCAGCCACAAATCGAAGGACAGAACCTTGGCGCCTTCAAGGATCCGAATGGCGTTCCCTTCGCACAGCTTCTGGTGGAGGAGGCGCGCAAGGGTGGTGGCTACGTCTCTTATTCCTGGCCGAAGGCGGCGCAGACGGTGCCGAGCCCGAAGATCGCCTATGCGCAGATGACGCCGGGCTGGAACTGGGTCGTCGGTACCGGCGTCTATATCGACGATATCGAGGCGGATTTCCGTCGTTACGCGCTGCAGGCCGGGCTGCTCGGCGGCGGGCTGGGCATCGCGGCCCTGCTGCTGGCGCTGTGGATTGCCCGCTCCATTACAGAACCGCTGTCGCGGCTGACCGCGGCGATGCGCCGGCTGGCCAATGACGACCTCGACGTCGAGGTCACCGACACCGGTCGCCGGGACGAGATCGGCCTGATCGCCGCAACGGTCGGTGTGTTCAAGGAACGCGGGCTGGAAAGCCGCCGTCTGCGCGCCCAGCAGGAGGAAATGCACGTCAAGGCGGAAGCGGAGCGTGTGGCCCTGCTGTCCAGGCTGGCCGACGGTTTCGAACGGTCGATCGGCGAGGTGGTGCGGCAGGTGACGGCCTCGGCCGGCACCATGCGGCAGACCGCCCAGTCGCTGACCGCCAGCACCGGCACCGCCACCAGCCGCAGCAGCGCCGCTGCCCAGGCCGCGGAAGAGGCGGCGGTCAGCGTCAACACCGTTGCCGGCGCCACGGAGGAACTGTCCAGTTCCATCGGCGAGATCGGCCGGCAGGTCAGCGCCTCCAACGACGTCGCCAATCAGGCGGTGGCCGAGGCGACCAGGACCAACGAGGTGATGAACGGACTCGTCCGCGCCGCCAACGAGGTGGGCGAGGTGGTGAGCCTCATCAACTCCATCGCCGGGCAGACCAACCTGCTGGCGCTGAACGCCACCATCGAGGCTGCGCGCGCCGGCGAGCATGGCAAGGGCTTCGCCGTCGTGGCAAGCGAGGTGAAGGGGCTGGCCAACCAGACCGCCCGCGCAACCGAGGACATCCAGAAGAAGATCGCGGAAATCCAGCAGGCGACCAATGTGGCTGTGGTGGCCATCCGCGACATCGGCCATGTCATCGGCGAGATGACCAGCATCTCCAGCGCCATCGCCGCGGCGGTGGATCAGCAGGGTGCGGCGACGCGCGACATCTCCGCCAACGTCCATCAGGCGGCCCAGGGGGCGCAGGCGGTCTCGATCAACGTCGCCGGCGCCAGCGAGGCGACGACCGATGCCGGCGCCAAGGCCAACGAGATGCTGGACGAATCCGGACGTCTGACCGGCGTCGCCGACCGGCTGCGCAGCGAGGTGGACGGTTTCCTGGAGAGCATCCGCGCGGCATGACGCCGCGCTGGCCCTTCGACGGTCCGGCGCCCATCTTCAGGGGCATGACGATCCTGCGCATCCCGGTCCCGACCCTGGGGGCCTTGGCGGGAGCGGCCTTGGCCCTGGGCGCAATCGCCCCGGCCGGTGCCGCACCGCTGCACCACGACATCGACCTGACGCTCGATCCCGCCTCCGGACGGATAGAGGCCGTGGATCGGCTGACCCTGCCGGCCGGGGCGCAGTCCTTGCGGCTGGACCCGGCCTTGGCGCTGCAGGAGGTGCGGGCCGGCGACAGGGTCCTTCCGGTGGACCGGCGTGGCGACCGGCTGCAACTGGTGGTGCCGGAGGGAGGCGGGCCGGTGACGCTGCGCTACGGCGGCCGGCTGCCGGGCTTCACCGCCGGCACCGGCCTTGCGCTGGACGGCGAGGGCGCCTTCCTGCCGGCGCTCGGCGGTTGGCTGCCCGATCCGGCTTCCGCGGTCGGTGAGCCGCCGACCTGGCGCCTGTCGGTGCGGGTGCCGGCGCCCTATGTCGCCGTCGCCACCGGGCGGCTGGTGGAGGAGGTGCGCGACGCCGCCGGCTACCGCGGGGTGTTCGAGGAAAGCCGCAGCGTGGAGGAACCCTCCGTCTTCGCCGGCCCCTGGATGGTCGAGGAAAGGGTGGCGGGAGACCTCCGCCTGCGTCTCTACCGCCATCCGGAGCAGACGGGGCTGGCCGACGGCTATCTCGGCCTGTCGGAGCAGGCGATCGCCGCCGGGTCCGCCCGCATCGGCGCCTATCCCTTCGACGGCTTCAGCATCGTTTCCGTTCCACCGCCGGTGGGGCTGGGCTTTCCCGGCCTGACCGCCATCGGCCGCGCCGTCCTGCCGCTGCCCTTCATCCGCAGCCAGTCGCTGACCCACGAGATCATGCACAATTGGTGGGGCAACGGCGTGCGGGTAGGCGAGGGCGGCAATTGGGCGGAGGGGCTGACCACCTACATGGCCGATTATGCCGCCGCCCGTGAACGCGGCGCCGATGCCGCACGGGCGATGCGGTTGGACTGGCTGCGCGACTATGCCGCCCTGCCGGCCGAGCGCGACCGGCCGCTGACGGCGTTCCTGTCCAAGACGCACGACGCGTCGCAGATCGTCGGCTACGGCAAGGCGGCGATGCTGTTCCACATGCTGGAGGCGGAGATCGGGCGCGACGCCTTCGACGCCGGCGTCCGCCGGTTCTGGAGTGAACATGCTTTCCAGACGGCCGGCTGGTCCGACCTGCGCAATGCCTTCGAGACGGCATCCGGCCGTGACCTGGGCTGGCTGTTCAGCCAGTGGGTGGAGCGGCAGGGGGCGCCGATGCTGACCCTGGCCGATGCCCGTGCCGATGGCGACGGCGTGCTGCTGACCCTGCGGCAGGAGGCCGACACGCCTTATTCCTTGACCGTGCCGGTGCGGCTGGAAACGGCGGCCGGGGTGGAGGAGCATGGCGTCCGCTTCGACAGCCGGCAGGCGACGCTGCGCATTCCAGCGAAAGCGGAGGTTCGGGCGGTGGCGGTCGATCCTGACTTCGACCTGTTCCGTCGCTTGGCGCCGGGGGAAGCGCCGCCGATCCTGCGCGACGTGACCCTGCGTCCGGGTGCGGAGCGGGTGATCGCCGCCGACGGCGAAGCGGCGGGGGCCGCAAGGACGCTGGCCGGACGGCTGATGGACGGCGCCGGGAAGCAAGGCGGTGGTGGAGCTGCCCCGCTGCTGCTGGTCGGCACCGACGCTGCGGTGGCGCGGGAATTGGAGGCGCGCGGGCTGCCCCCGGTGCCGCCGGAACTGGCCGGACGAGGCAGCGCGCGGGTGTGGGTGTCGCGCGCGGCGGACGGGCGGACGGCCCTGGTGGTGTCGGGTGCCGACGCAGAGGCGCTGCGGGCGCTCGTCCGGCCGCTGCCGCATTACGGGCGGCAGAGCTGGCTGGTGTTCGACGGCGCGAAGGCGATGGACCGCGGGGTGTGGGCGGTTGGCGACAGTCCGCTGCGGCGGGTGGTGGGGCGGTGAGGGTGGGGGAGGTGTCGGCTTCTAATGCCCCCACCCCAACCCTCCCCCGCTGGGCGGGGGAGGGTTGGGGTGGGAGTCTAACATAGGCAAATAAGAGGACTGACTTTACTTCCCCTCGCCCCAGACCAACCCGTTGAACAGCGGCTCGATCACCGGCTGGCCGACGTCACGGGTGATGAAGACCAGCTTGGTACGATGGTCGTCGCTGGGCCACTCCTCCAGCCGGACGGGCGGGTGGAACATGTGCTGGACGCCGTGGACGACCACGGGCAGCTCGCTTTCCTGGACGTTCAGCAAGCCCTTCACCCGCAGCAGGTTCTCGCCGGCCTGGGCGATCAGCGCCTCCATGAAGTCGACGAAGCCGTTCCAGGGAATCGGCCGGTCGATCACCATGCAGAAAGCTCGGATGTGGTCGTCATGGCGGTTGGCGTCGTGGTGGTGATGGTCATGGCCACAGTCGGGGCCGCAATGGTCGCCGTGATCGTGGTCGTGCCCATGGTGATCATGGTCATGATGCCCGTGCGCCTTGGCCTGCTCATCGCGATAGGCCTCCTCGCGCAGCCAGCGGGCGACATCGGGGCTCTTGGTCTCCGGGTTGTAGAGCCCGGCGTCGAACAGTTTGTTCGGATCGACCTCGCCGTGGGCGGCGGGGATGATCGGGGCGGCCGGGTTGATGGCGGCGAGGCGCTGCATCAGGGCGGCGGTGGCCGCCGGGGTGGCAACGTCGGTCTTGGTCAGCACGATGCGGTCGGCGACGGCGGCCTGCTTCACGCTTTCCGGTTGGCGGTCGAGCTGGAGCGAGCCGTGCGCCGCGTCCACCGTGGCGATGACGCCGTCCAGGCGGAAGCGGGCGGCCAGCAGCGGGTCCGACATCAGGGTGTGGATGATCGGGGCGGGATCGGCCAGCCCGGTCGTCTCCACCACCACCCGGTCGAATTCCGGGATCTCTCCCTTCACCCGCTTCAGGAACAGGTCGCGCAGCGTGTCGACCAGATCGCCGCGGATAGTGCAGCACAGGCAGCCGCTGTCCATCAGCACCATGTTCTCAGACGCCTTGGCGACCAGCAGATGGTCGAGTCCGACCTCGCCGAACTCATTGATGACGATGGCGGTGCGGGCCATGGCCGGGTTGCGCAGCAGCGCCTGCAGCAGCGTGGTCTTGCCGCTGCCGAGGAAGCCGGTCAGCACCGAGACGGGAAGACGGGCGGGAGGGGCGGCGGGAGCGCTCAACGGGGATTCTCCTGACAGGATTTGCACAGGCCGCGCACCTCGACGGTAGGGCGCTGGACGCGGAAGCCGCGCTCGGCCGCCGCGGCGTCGATGGCGGCACCGACGCCCGGATCATCGATCTCGGCGGCGTCGCCGCAGGCTTCGCACACCAGGAACTGTCCGGAATGGACATCCCCCGGTGCGGCGCAGCCGACATAGGCATTCAGCGATTCGATGCGGTGGACCAGCCCCTGCTCGACCAGGAACTCCAGCGCACGGTAGACGGTCAGCGGCGCCGCCGCCTTGCCGTCCTGCTGGCTCAGATCCTCCAGGATCGCATAGGCGCCGCGCGGCCGGTGGCTGGACCAGACCAGCTCCAGCACGCGGCGGCGCAGCGCGGTCAGCCGCGCCCCCCGTTCGGCGCACAGCGCGTCGGCACGGGTGAGAGCATCGGCGATGCAGTGGGTATGGTCGTGAAGCGCGGACATAGGTGTTACTTTATAACACCCTTGTCGTCGGCGCAACCGGCGCACCGATGCGGTGCGGCATGGAAAAGGCGGCTCCGGACGTGGAGCCGCCTTGCCGAGTGGGCATTGTTCTTTTTGGGGCCGGGCTTTTTCCAAGCCAACATGGGCAACGACGGCGGGGGAGCGGTCGGTGTCCTTCTCACGCGAACCCAGGAGGCTGTGCGGGACGGCGCGGCCGCACCGGGCCGCTGTTGGCAGGATAGCGGCGGCGCGTGACCGTTTGCGGGCGCGGCTGTGACCGTTCGATGAAGATCGCCGCTCAGGTCGCGGCCTCCGCCTTGCCCTTGCGCTCGTTGTAGAGGGCCAACGCGCGGTCGCGGGCGACGCCATGGTCGAGGATCGGGCGCGGGTAGTCCTCGCCCAGCCGGACGCCGGCCTGCCGCAGCACCTCGGTCGGTGCGGCCCAGGGCTGATGGATCCAGCGCGGCGGCAACCGGTCCAACTCGGGGACGTAGCGACGGACGTAATCGCCCTCTGGATCGAACTTCTCGCCCTGCAGGACGGGATTGAAGACGCGGAAGAAGGGCGCGGCGTCGGCGCCGCAGCCGGCCACCCACTGCCAGTTGCCGGCATTCTGGGCCAGATCGGCATCGACCAGCGTATCCCAGAACCAGCGCTCCCCTTCCTGCCAGGGCAGGAGCAGGTCCTTGATCAGGAAGGAAGCGACGATCATGCGCACCCGGTTGTGCATCCAACCGGTCTCCCACAGCTGGCGCATGCCGGCATCGACGATGGGATAGCCTGTGCGCCCGCACTGCCAAGCCTTCAGGCCCGCGGCATCCTCGCGCCAGGGGAAATCGGCGAAGCGGCGGTCGAGCGGCTGGTCGGGCAGTTCAGGCGCGTGGTGCAGCAGGTGGTATTGGAACTCGCGCCAGCCGATTTCGCGCAGGAAGGCGTCTATGCCGGGCGCCAGTTCCGGCCGGGCGTCGGCGGCATGGCGGGCGGCGTGCCAGACCTGCCGCGGCCCGATCTCCCCGAAGGCCAGATGCGGCGACAGGGCGGAGGTGCCGGGGCGATCCGGCCGGTCGCGCTCCGTCGCATAGACCCCGACCGGCCCGTCGAGGAAATCTGCGAGGTGGGACAGCGCCGCCGTCTCCCCCGGCACCCAGCGCTTGCGCAGGCCGGCGGCCCAGTCGGGCTTTGTCGGCAGCAGGCCCCAGCTTTCCAGCGCGTCGCTGGCCGGTGCAGTCGCCGGCGCCATCAGTTCGGAGGGTGCGCGCGTCGGCAGCGGCGGGCTCAGCGTGGCCGACAGATGACGCCAGAAGGGGGTGAAGACCTTGAAGGGACCGCCGCTCTTGTTGCGGACGGTCCAGGGCTCGGCGAGCAGGCCGGCGTTGAAGCTGCGCGTGTCTATGCCGCGTTGCTTCAACCCGGTCTTGATTGCCGAATCCCGTGCGGTCTGCGCGGGGGTGTAGCGCCGGTTCCACAGCACGCACTCCGCCCCCGTCTCCGCGATCAGCGCATCGAGCACGGCGCCCGGTTCGCCCCGGCGCAGCACCAGCGGCGAGCCGTGGCGGGCGCAGCAGGTGGCGAGCCGTTCCAGGCTGCCATGCAGCCACCAGCGCTGCGCCCCACCGAGCGCCCAAGGTTCCCCGTTTTCCTCCTCGAGGATATAGAGCGGAATGACCGGGGCACCGCGTTCGGTGGAGGCCTGGGCGGCGGCGGTCAGCGCCGGATTGTCGGCGAGGCGCAGATCGTTGCGGAACCAGACGATGATGGGGGCGGGCATGCGCGGTGCTCGGTTGGTCTCATCCGGATCCACCGATATAGGCCGCGCTCACGCTTCGGCCAGAGCATCAGCGCGTGCGGTCCGGCGACAAACGGGCGCAGGGGAAGCGATAGACCCGGCCGCGCGCCGTCATCAGCACTTCGAAGTCCGGCGCCAGCAGCCCGTCGAAGGCGGCGTCCAGCACGTTCAGCCCGCCGGTGAAGCTGCCGAAGGCCGGCAGGATCAGCTTGGCGCCGTCATGGACGAAGCAGCGGTCGCGCACCCGCCGCCCGGCCAGCGCCACGGCGGCGGCCGGGTGCAGGTGTCCCGACAACTCGCCCACCGCGCCCGGCTGTGCCTCGTGCCGGAAGGTCAGCGGGCCGACGGACAGCTCCGCCACCACCCGGCCGCCGAAGCCCTGCGGCGGCTCCGGATCGTGGTTGCCGGTGATCCACACCCAATCGGCGACGGCGGCGGTCAGTCCGCGCAGCCGCTCCACGTCGGCGGCGTCCATCCGCTCCGCCGCACGGCGGTCATGGAAACTGTCGCCCAGGCACAGCACCCGCGCCGGCCGCGCCGCCGCGATCAATTGCGCCAGCCGGTCCAGCGTCGCCCGCGTGTCGTAGGGCGGCAGCATCCGGCCGCGCGCGGCGAAGGCCGATCCCTTCTCCAGATGCAGGTCGGCGACGGCGAGGATGCTCTCCGCCGGCCACAGCAGCCCGCCCGATGGATCGGCCAGCAGGTCGGCGCCGCGGAAGGTCAGGGCGGCGCGGCTGTCATCGCCCTGACAGGCAGAGCCGTGAGCTTGGGAGGAAGCTGACAACATTCGTTTACCGGCGATCATCGGAAGCGGCCAATATCCATGAAATTTCTGTGGGCATGATGTTTGCAGCCGGACGGGCCGCCGCCGTGGAGGCATGGCGGATCACAACCATACCCGGAGGATACCCATGGCCACAGTGACGTTCACCGGCCTGAACATGCCCAAGGACATGACCGTCTACGCGGTCGCCGGCGATACCGGCACTTTGCTGGCGCTGGCGAAGAAGCACGACATTCCGATACCGTTCCAGTGCCAGGACGGCGAGTGCGGGTCCTGCCTCGTCAAGGTGACCTATCTGGACGGGAAGACGCCGATGGCCATCGACCTGACCGAAAAGGAGAAAGTCACCCTGTCCGTCAACGGCAAGCTGAACCGGGACCTGCTGGAGGCGGCCGAGAACGCCCACCGCCCGCCGCCCTACCGTCTGGCCTGCCAGTTCATCGTCCGTGACGAGACCATTCTGGTCGAGTTCAGCGGCGAGCCGGGAGTGGAGCCGGAGCTGCGCAAGTAACCTGCGGGCGGCATGGGGCGGTGTCACAACGACAACCGTCCCTGCTGCGGGCGCCCCGTTTCCGATTTCCCAGGCCGTGGCGGCGCCAGTTCCGGCATCGCCTCCGCCAGCAGTTCGGCCTCGGCGGCGGCGAGCAACTCGTCGGTGGCGCTGCCGTCCACCCGCTCGCGCCCGATCTCCAGGATCACCGGCACTGCCAGCGGAGAGATGCGGTCGAGGTCCTTGTGGGTGATGCGCCCGCGCACCCGCGCCAGGAAATCGGACAGGCGGCGGATGTCGGTCAGCCCGCCGGCGGCATCGGCCCGCGTCGCCCGCAGCAGCACATGGCCGGGGTCGTGCTTGCGCAGCACGTCATAGATCAGGTCGGAGGAGAAGGTGACCTGCCGCCCGGTCTTCTCCTGCCCCGGATGGCGGCGGTCGATCACCCCGGCGATCAGCGCCACATTGCGGAAGGTCCGCCGCAGCATCGACGATTCGTCCATCCAGGCTTCCAGATCGTCGCCCAGCATGTCCTGGTCGAACAGCGCGTCCATGTCGCCGGGCGAGCGCAAGGACCACACCGCCAGCACATAGTCGGTGGCGACGAAGCCCAGCGGTCCAAGGCCGAAGCGCTCCATCCGCCGGGTCAACAGCATGCCCAGCGTCTGGTGCGCATTCCGCCCCTCGAAGGCATAGGCGACGAGGAAGCGCTTGCCGGCCTTGGGGAAGGTCTCCACCAGCAGCCCATCGCGATTCGGCAGGACCGAGCGGTAGCGCTGCATCCGCAGCCATTCCCGCACATCCTCCGGCAGCCCGTCCCACTGGCGCGGATCGGCCAGCATGGCGCGCACGCGCTCGGCAAGATGGGTGGTCAGCGGAAGCCGGCCGCCGGCATAGGCGGGGACCTTCGGATCGCCGGTGCCGCCCTTGGCGACCTGAGCCTCCATCTCTCGCACGCCGAGGAACTTCAGAAGCTGTCCGGCGAAGAGGAAGGTATCGCCGGGGGTCAGGCCCTGGATGAAATACTCCTCCACCTCGCCCAGCACCGGGCCGCGGTTCATGCGGACGCGCAGCAGCGCCTCCTGCGTGATGGTGCCGACATTCATCCGATACTGGCGCGCCACCGCCGGGCCGGCCACCGCCATCCGCCCATCCTCGCGCAGCTTCAACCGCTGGAACCGTTCATAAGCGCCGAGCGCGTAGCCGCCGGTCGTGACGAAATCCAGAACGTCGTCGAACTCGTCACGCGTCATCGCGGCATAGGGGGCGGCGGAGACCACCTCCTCATACAGCTCGTCGGCCAAGAAGGGGGCGGCGCAGGCCATGCCGAGCAGATGCTGGGCCAGCACGTCCAGCCCGCCCGGCCGCGGCGCTTCGCCGTCCAGCGTGTGGTCGTGCACCGCCTCCAGCGCGGCGCGGCATTCCAGCACCTCGAAGCGGTTGGCGGGAACCAGCAGGGCGCGGCTGGGCTCGTCCAGCCGGTGGTTGGCGCGGCCGATGCGCTGGACCAGCCGGCTCGACCCCTTGGGCGCGCCGATCTGCACCACGAGGTCAACCGCCGCCCAGTCGATGCCGAGATCCAGCGAGGAGGTGGCGACCACTGCCCGCAACTCGCCGCGCGCCATGGCGCCTTCGACCTTGCGGCGCTGTTCCACCGCCAGCGAGCCGTGGTGGAGCGCGATGGGAAGGTTGTCGTCATTGACCCGCCACAGCGCCTGGAACACCAACTCGGCCTGGGCGCGGGTGTTGACGAACAGCAGGGTGGTGCGCTGGCAGCGGATGCGCTCGTAAATCTCCTTCATGGCGTGCATCGCCATGTGGCCGGCCCAGGGCACCCGCTCCTGCGAGGTCAGGATCTCCACCTCCGCCTGCGCGCCGCTGCGACCCATCACAAGCCGCACGTCGTCGGAGTCGGTTCCGTCATACCGCCCGCGCCGCGACAGCCAAGCCAGCAGCCGTTCCGGCTCCGCCACCGTGGCCGACAGCCCGACGCGGCGGGCGGCGGGGGCGAGCCGCGACAGCCGGGCCAGACCCAGCGCCAGCAGGTCGCCGCGCTTGGTGCCGGCCAGCGCATGCAACTCGTCGATGATCACGCAGCGCAGGTTGCGGAACAGCCGGTCGGCGTCGGTGTAGGACAGCAGCAGCGCCAGGCTTTCCGGCGTCGTCATCAGCATGTGCGGCGGATGGCTGCGCTGTCTCCTGCGCTTGGCTTCCGGCGTGTCGCCGGTGCGGGTCTCCGCGCGGATCGGCAGCCGCATCTCGGCGATGGGCTGTTCGAGATTGCGCTGGATGTCGACCGCCAGGGCCTTCAGCGGCGAGATATAGAGGGTGTGCAGCCCCTCGCGCGGCCGTTCCGCTAGTTCGATCAGCGATGGCAGGAAGCCGGCCAGCGTCTTGCCGCCGCCGGTGGGCGCGATCAGCAGGGCGCTTTCCCCCCGCTCCGCCGCCTCCACCATGGCGACCTGATGCGGGTGCGGCGCCCAGCCGCGCGACCGGAACCACGCGGCGACATTGGGCGGGATCAAGGCGGGGGAGGGGGCGTCCATGGCGGTCGGACTGTAGCGGATCGCCTGGAACGGAGGAAGAACGATGTGCGGATGAGGGCGTTACGCCGTGGCCGCCTTCTTCACCCCGAAGCAATGTTCCGGACCCGGAAAGGCTCGGGCCCGCACCTCGGCGGCGTAGGTCGCGGCGGCCTCGCCGACCGTTTCGCCCAGGTTGGCGTAGCGTTTGACGAATTTCGGCTGGAAGGCGCCGAACAGGCCCAGCATGTCGTCGGTGACCAGCACCTGCCCATCGCAAGCCGGCGAGCCGCCGATGCCGATGGTGGGGATCGCCACCTCTTCGGTGATGCGGCGGGCGAGCTGCTCCATCGTGCCCTCGATCACCAGGGTGAAGGCGCCGGCCTCCGCGATGGCGCGGGCGTCGGCGGCGATGCGCTCGGCGGCCTCGGCGTCGCGTCCGACCGCCTTGTAGCCGCCCAGCGTGTTGACGGATTGCGGCGTCAGTCCGACATGGCCCATCACCGGGATGCCGCGGGCGGTCAGGAAGGCAACCGTCTCCGCCATCTCCAGCCCGCCTTCCAGCTTGACCGCCTGGGCGCCGGTTTCCGCCATCACGCGGGCCGAGGCGCGGAAGGCGGCCTCCTTGCTCTCCTGATAGCTGCCGAAGGGCAGATCGACGACGACGCAGGCGCGTTCCGACGCGCGCACCACCGCGGCGCCATGGGCGATCATCATGTCCAGCGTCACCGGCAGCGTGCTGTCCAGCCCATACACCACCATGCCCAGCGAATCGCCGACCAGCAGGATATCGACATGCGGGTCGAGCAGACGGGCCACCGGCGCGGTATAGGCGGTCAGGCAGACGATCGGCTCGCCCCCCTTGCGGGCGCGCAGAGCCGGGACCGAGTGGCGGGCGGTGAGGTTGGAAGCGCTCATGGTCGGGTCTTTCCGGGGCTGGCTGCCTGTTCGCTCTCAATTTGTTCGATACGCTTATCCGGCAATACGCTTGACCGGCGGACAATCGGGTCGAACAAAATGGCGCAGATACACCAAAACCGCCCACGCGAGGATCGCGGGACGGTCGGGTGCAAGACACAAGGGGTCTTGGGCGCGCATCACACGCGCCCTTCGCAGTCGCTACGTGCGACCGACGATTAATAGCCCTCGCGTTCCATCCGCTTGCGGAGCAGCTTGCGGGTGCGACGCACCGCTTCAGCCTTCTCACGCGCGCGCTTCTCCGAGGGCTTCTCGTAGTTGCGGCGCAGCTTCATTTCACGGAAAATGCCCTCGCGCTGCATCTTCTTCTTCAGCGCGCGGAGGGCCTGATCGACGTTGTTATCTCGGACCAGAACTTGCACGTTTACCGTCACCCTTCCAAGTGAGCCGTGTTGCACCAAGGCAACAAATAGGCATGCGCGGCGGGCGCACCCCTTGTGTGGGCGCAGTGTGTAGCATGCCCCACCGCCTTTGTGAAGGGGAGTCTTCGGCGCGCAAGCATAAGCCCGGCCGGAAGCACAGGAATCGGTTGCTCCGGCCGCGTTCACACTCCAGATATAGCGGCATGCCAGTGCTTCCAATCGCCCGGATGGGCAATCCCGTACTCCGCAAGATCGCGGAGCCCATCGCCGACCCGACCGATCCGGCAGTATGCCGGTTGGCGGCCGACATGATCGCAACCATGCTGGACGCCCCCGGAGTCGGGCTGGCCGCGCCGCAGATATCGGAGTCTCGCCGGATCATCGTTTTCCGCGTCCCCGCCGACCGCGGCGAGGGGGAGGAGGTGGCCAACACCGTCCTGGTCAATCCGGTGATCGAACCGCTGACGGATGACAAGGTCCTGGGTTGGGAAGGCTGCCTGTCGATTCCCGGTCTGCGCGGGCTGGTGCCGCGCTATGCCCGCATCCGCTACCGCGGTTATGGCCTGGACGGCGCCCGGATCGAGCGGGAAGCGTCGGGATTCCATGCCCGTGTGGTCCAGCACGAGGTCGACCACCTGGATGGCGTGCTCTATCTTGATCGCATGGACGATCTGCGGCTCCTCGTCTGCACCGAGGAGATGCATCACCTCAACGCCGCGCTGGCCGCGGCAAAGGACGCGCCGACCCCCGCCTGAGGGCGAGCGCAGGGAGAGCTAGCGATGAGCATCGACACGCTTCGTGACGAGATCCTGGTGGCCAGCCTGCCCAACGTCGTCTTCGACGGCTGGAGCCTGCAGGCTCTGCGCGACGGCACCGAGATGGCGGGGCGCGAGCCGTCGGCGCTGCTGCGCGCCTTCCCCGGCGGCGTCACCGATGCGGTGGAGCATTTCGCCGACTGGACCGACCGTCAGATGCTGGACCGGTTGGAAGCACAGCCGATGGCCGAGATGAAGGTGCGCGAGCGCATCTCTCTCGCCGCCCGCACCTATTTCGAGGTGCTGGAACCCTATCGCGAGGCCAAGCGCCGGCAGCTGTCCTACTTGGCGCTGCCGCAGAACGTGGCGCTCGGACTGCGGCTGCTCTACCGCACGGTGGACGCCATGTGGTTCGCCGCCGGGGACACCTCCACCGACTACAACCACTACACCAAGCGGGCGCTGCTGGCGGCGGTGGTCAGTTCCTCCACCTTCTATTGGCTGGACGACAAGTCGGACGACCATGCGGAAACCCGCGCCTTCATCGACCGGCGGCTGGCCGACGTGATGGCGGTGGGCAAGGCGACGTCGTCGGTCGGCAAGATCGGCTCGATGCTGAACTTCCTGCCCAACCCGCTGCGCTTCGCCCGCCAGATGCGCCAGCGCACCGCCGGCGCCCAGGCGAGCAACGCGACGATCCATATGGCGGAGAATATCTGAGGGGAATCGCCGCCCTCTCTCGTCTCAGGAGGGGGCCTATTCCGCGACGGTGGGCTTCTTCCGCTTCGCCTTCGCGGCCTTCTTCACTGCCGCGCGCAAGGCCGCCTCGAACCCGGACCGGGCCCAGGGCAGCAGTTCGTCGCGCTCATCCAGTGCCGAGTCGGGAGGCGGGTAGTAGGACAGGGTGGTCGGCTTGTCCGGCATCGGCCGGAAGGGCTCAAGCCCCAGTTCCGTGAACGCCGTGCGGTTCACGTCGTCCGCCTTGAAATACAGCGTGTCAGCCGCGACCAGCGCAAAGGTCCGCCCGTCGATGGACAGGCCATAGCCGCCGAACATGCGGCGCGCCCGTACATCGCCCAGCGGCGCCATCATCTCGCAGAGCGTGACGACATACTCGCTGGGCGGTTGGGCAGGCATTTTGGGAAGCGGTTACTTCTTGCGGAAGGCGTCCAGCGCCACGACCTCGCCGCGCTTCGGCTCTTCGGCCGGGGCGGCTTCCTCCGCCTTCTCCTCGGCGCGTTCGGCGGCGGGGCGGGGCGGCATGGTCGAGACCTCCGCCGATTCGGCGGCGGCCAGCGGCTGGAACTGCAGCGCGAAGTTCACCGACGGGTCGGCGAAGGTGGTGATGGCGGCGAAGGGAATCACCAGCCGCTCATGCACATTGTTGAAGCTCAGCGTGACCTCGAAATGGTCGTCCGTCACGTCCAGCCCGTAATACTGGAACTGCAGGACGATGGTCATCTCGTTCGGATACTGGGAGGCCAGGTAATCCGGGATCTCCACGCCGGGGAAGCCGGTGCGGAAGGTCAGGTAGAAATGATGATTGCCCGGCAAGCCGCGCTCGGCAACCTCGGTCAGCGCGTCGCGGACAACGCCGCGCAACGCGGTCTCGACCATGCGGTCATAGCGGAGCTGCTCTTTCGGCATGCTTGGGCGGGTCCCTGATAACGCGATCGGTCCGGCGTCCCGCCTTGGCCGAGAGCCGGCACGAAACGCTGGAAAGAGAAGTGTGGGCCTTCTGTTGCTAGGCGGCCCACGGCCCCACCCTTAGGCGCTAACCCTCGGGGATTAGGTTTAGGCTACCAGCCGCCGTTAGGCAGCGAGGCGAGCCTGAGCAACGTTGTCGTTGGCAACTATTGCAACGGCCCGATAACGGCGGAACCATGCCGAGCGAAAACCATGCCTTTACCACGCGTGTCGATCCTATTTCGCCCCCAACGACCCCGGTCAACGAGTCCGGTGTATGGTTGGTGGAGGCGCCGGGTACCGCCCCCGGGTCCACAACGCTTATTCCACAAGGCGTTTATCGCCATAGTCGGCGAACCGACGACGCGAATATAGGCACTTGCGCCCGGCAAGGGAAGGGGGTGTGTGCATGATCGCCGAATGCGTTGCGGTGACGCGGGCAGGTCAGGTGTCAGAATGCTGACTTGCACCCTTGTGTCGCACTGCTTAAGAGTCCGGCCGTTGCAGCCCCGGAGTCACCATGCCGATCACGCCCGAGCAGCGCGACGAAATCGATCGCCTGCGCGCCGTCACCGCCACCACCCGCCGCGCCACCGTGCCCGCGCTGGAAGAGATCCTCTATCAGCCGCTGGAGGTGCTGGACCACGGCTTCGTCCGCGTCATCGACTATATGGGCGACGATTCGGCGGTCGTGCAGGCGGCACGCGTGTCCTATGGCAAGGGCACCAAGAAGGTCAGCGAGGATTCCGGCCTCATCAAGTATCTGATGCGCCATCGCCACTCGACCCCGTTCGAGATGTGCGAGATCAAGTTCCATGTGAAGCTGCCGATCTTCGTCGCCCGCCAGTGGATTCGCCACCGCACCGCGAATGTGAACGAGTATTCGGCGCGCTACTCCATCCTCGACCGCGAGTTCTACGTGCCGGCGCCGGAACAGCTGGGTGCCCAGGCCGTGGTGAACCGCCAGGGCCGCGGCGACGTGCTGGAGGGCGAGGAGGCGGCCGACGTCATGCGGCTGCTGCGCGAGGATTCCGAACGCGCCTACAGCCATTATGAAGAGATGCTGAACCATCGTGAGGACGGCAGCGTCATCGACCCGACCCGTCAGGGTCTGGCGCGCGAACTGGCGCGCATGAACCTGTCGCTGAACTACTACACGCAGTGGTACTGGAAGGTCGATCTCCACAACCTTTTGCACTTCCTGTCGCTGCGCGCCGACAGCCATGCCCAATACGAAATCCGCGTCTATGCCGACGCCATGCTGGACGTGGTGAAGCGCTGGGTTCCGGCGGTCTTCGAGTCCTTCACCGAATACCGCATGGGCGGCGCCCACCTGTCGCGCACCGGGCTCGACGTGGTGAAGCGCCTGCTGGCCGGCGAGCCGGTGACGCAGGAGGCCAGCGGCCTGTCCAAGCGTGAATGGCGCGAACTGATGGACCAGCTGGGCCGCACCGAAGCGTAAGAAGGACCGAAGACGATGACGCCGGATCAGGCCGAAAGCACCTATCGCCAGGGCCTGATCGCCGCGCAGGCCGGCCGCTGGGCCGAGGCGCAGGATCTTCTCGCCCAGGCCATCACCGCTTGCCCCGGCGTCGCGGTCTGGTGGGCCAATTACGGGTTGGTGCTGGAAAGCCGGGGCGACGTTCCGGGCGCGGCGCAGGCCTATGCCGGGGCGCTGAACCTCGACGGCGGTCTCGCCATGGCGATGGACGGTCTGCTGGTGATGGCGGAGACGCTGGCCGGCGCCGGGCGCGCCGATCTGGCGGAGGGATGCTACCGCCGCGCCATCGCGCTCAACCCCGCCACGCTGGCCGCGCTGGTGAATGCCGGCAATCTGCTGCGGGCACAGGCCCGCCGGGCCGAGTCGGCGGCGCTGCACCGTCGCGCCGCACATATCGAACCAGACAGCTGGATCCCGCCTTACAACATCGGCAACGCACTGGCCGAGATGAACCGGCCGGGCAAGGCCGACCGCGCCTATCGCGCCGGGCTTTGCCTGGAGCCGTCGCGGGTGGAGCTGTGGGCCAACCGCGCCAGCCGGTCGCTCGCGCCCCAGGCCCGCATCGGCGAGGCCTTGGCCGCGCTCGATCGCGCCCTGCGGCTGGTGCCCGGCGCCGATTCGCTGCACAGCGCCCGGCTGTTCCTGATGCAATATGATCCGGCGCGGACGATGCCGCAGATCGCGCAGGCCCATGCCGATTGGGGCGCCCGCTACCCTGACCGGCCGGCCGCCACGGTGGCGGCTCCCTCGCCGCGGCTGCGCGTCGGCTACGTCTCCGCCGATTTCCGTGCCCATCCCGTCGGCACATTCCTTGAGCCGGTGCTGGCCGCCCACGACCGCGGTGCGGTCGAGGCGATCTGCTATTCCAACACCGCCAATCCCGACGCGGTGACGGCGCGGCTACGCGGTCTGGCCGACGGCTGGGTCGACAGCGCGGCGATGGACGACACGGCTCTGCTGGAGCGCATCCGCGCCGACGGCATCCATATCCTTGTCGATCTGGCCGGCCATACGCTGGGCAACCGGTTGGGCGTGTTCGCCCGGCGAGCGGCGCCGGTGCAGGTCACCTGGGCCGGCTATGTCGGCACCACCGGCCTGCCGGCGATGGATTACCTGATTTCCGACCCGCGGCAGAGCCCGGAGGGGGCCGACGGCTGGGCCATCGAGGGCATCGTCCGCATGCCCGACGCCTATGTGCCCTGGTCTCCGCCGGCCGCCGCACCCGCCGTGGCGCCGTTGCCGATGATCGCGCGCGGCGCCCCGACCTTCGGGTCGCTGAACGCCCTGCCCAAGCTGAACGCGCAGGTCGCCTCCTTGTGGACCCGCCTGCTGGCGGCGGTGCCCGGATCGCGGCTGCTTCTGCGCACGCCCGGCCTGGACGACCCCGACCTGCGGGCGCGGACGCTGGCGCTGTTCACGGCCGCCGGGGCCGACGAGTCCCGCATCGAACTGCGCGGTGCCGCGCCTCACGCCGAATTCCTGGCGACCTATGGCGAGATCGACGTCGCGCTCGACCCATTCCCCTATTCGGGTGGGCTGACGACGCTGGAGGCGCTGTGGATGGGCGTTCCGGTGGTGACCCTGGGCGGCGACCGCTTCTGCGCCCGCCATACAGTGACCCACCTGACCTCAGCCGGGCTTCCGGCGCTGGCGGTCGAAGGGGAGGAGGCCTACATCGCCATGGCCGCCGCGTTGGTGTCCGATCCGGACGGTCTGGCGAGCATCCGCAGCCGCCTGCGCGACCGGCTCGCGGCTTCACCGGCGCTGGACGGCGTGCGCTTCACCCGCGCGCTGGAGGCAGCCTTCGGCGCCATGTGGCAGCGCGCCGCGGCGGGGCAGGGGAGGGCATCCTTTGCCCTGAACTTCGACTGAAGGAACGACGGCGGGAACCCTCGTCAATCGCGGTCGTCGTAATCGTCGTCCCGCTCGTCCGCGTCGTCTTCCTCTTCCGCGGCGAGGCGGCGCTGGTTGGCCAGCATGTCGAGCGCGCCCTGAAGGATGTAGGCGGCGGCCATCTTGTCCACCACCTCGTCGCGGCGCTTGCGGGTCATGTCGGCCTCGCCGATCATGAAGCGCTCGACGGCCGAGGTGGACAGCCGCTCGTCCCAAAAGGCGATCTCGGCGTCCCAGCCCAGCAGGTCGGGTCGCTCCAGCAGGTTCTTGGCGAAGGCGCGCACCGACTCGGCGCGCGGCCCCTCCGTCCCGTCCATGTTCAGCGGCAGCCCGACCACCAGCCCGCCGATGCCGTAATCGCGGATGGTCTTGCCCAACTCGCGCGCGTCCTGGGTGAATTTGGTGCGCTTCAGCGTGCCGATGGGGGATGCGACGATCAGTCCCGGATCGGCGACCGCCAGCCCGACGGTCTTGGTGCCGACGTCAAGGCCAAGCAAACGTTGGTTTTTGCCCAGCCGGGCCGCGAGTTCGGAGAGGGTATGGATCATGGCCCGACCATAAGGCCGCAGCCTTGTCACTGCAAGATCGCTTGAGTTGTTGTAAAAGATACTTATTCTTCTAAGTATGAGCAGCGCACTCTCCCTTACCCCCCTGTCGCACCGGCCGCTCGCCGACGCCGACATCCCCACCATCTGCGGGTTCCCACGCACCGCAGAGGAGCTGTATTTCCTGTTCCCGCGCGCGGTCTGGCCGCTGACCCCGGATCAGGTCCGGGCGACGCTGGGGCTTCGCCGCGATCCGACCGTGGTCACATTGACCGAGGATGGGCGGGAGCGCGTGGTCGGCTATGCCAACTATGCCACCTTCGAGGATGGCCGCACCGCCAGCATCGGCAATGTCAGCGTCGACCCGACCCTGCGTCGCCGCGGCATTGCCGAATATCTGGTGCGGACGATGATCGACCGCGCCTTCGATCACCATCACCTTCCCGAACTGACGCTCTACTGCTTCAACACCAACACGCCGGGCCTCCTGCTCTATGCCAAGCTCGGCTTGACGCCGATCGCGCTGGAGACGCGGGTGACGCCCTGGGGCGAGCCGATCGCTCTGTTCAAACTGCGCATGGACCGCGCAAGCTGGCGCTCTGCGGCCCCCATAGCCGCCTGACCCGCCATATTTGTAATGATGCCGCCGCTGGCGAACCAGCGCGGCCGGCGTATAGTCGGAAGCCGGACCGATGAGCGATGGCCGACGGATTGGTCACGTCGAGGGAGCGGGCGGATGAGCGGAAATGCGAACCGGCGTGCGGTGCTGGCTGGGCTGATCGCCGGCGGTGCAGGGCTGTTTGGCTCCGGTGGGGCGAAGGCCATCACAGCGCAGTCCAGTTCGGATTACGGCGCCATGCTGGACGTCGCCTGCGGCGCCAGCGCCGACCATAAGCGTCAGATCGCCTCCGTAGAGAAAGCGCTGGGTGTGGTTCTGCCTGACGCGCGGGTGGTGGAGGCGTTGCAACGCACCCAATGCCCGTCCTGCGGATGCCCGTTGGCGCTGGCCGCCGGCCTCCCCAAAGGCGATGCCGGCGCCTTCTGAGTGAAGGAATGGCCGCAATCGTTGCGGTGCGCGTGCGCGGGTGATAGCTTCGCGGCCGATTTCCAATGTTTTGGAAGAGAGTAGAGGCATGTCGCTCGACAAGGCCACGGTGGCCAAGATCGCGCATCTGGCCCGCATCAAGGTGCCGGACGAGGAACTGGAATCCCTGGCCGGGGAACTGAGCCAGATTCTGACCTTCGTGGAACAGCTCAACGAGGTCGACACGAAGGACGTGCCGCCGATGACCAGCGTGGCTGCGCAAAAGCTGCGCCGCCGCAAGGACGAGGTCACCGACGGCGGTTACGCCGCGCAGGTCCTGTCGAACGGTCCGGAAACGGCCGAAGGCTTCTATGTCGTGCCCAAGGTGGTCGAGTGATGACGGCGCTCACGCATCTGACGATGGCCGAGGCCCTGGACGGCCTCGCCAAGAAGGACTTCACCGCGGTCGAGTTGACCGAGGCGCATGTGCGCGCGGTCGAGGCCGTGCGCCCCTTCAACATCTTCATCACCGAGACCCCCGACGCCGCCCTGTCGATGGCCAAGGCCAGCGACGAGCGCCGCGCGCAGGGCTCGGCCGGTCCGATGGACGGCCTGCCCATCGCGGTGAAGGACCTGTTCTGCACCAAGGGCGTGTCGACCACCGCCGGCAGCCATATCCTGGACGGCTTCAAGCCGGAGTATGAGTCCACGGTCACCTCCCAGCTGTGGCGCGACGGCGCCGTCATGCTGGGCAAGGTGAACCTGGACGAATTCGCCATGGGCTCCGCCACCATCACCGCCCATCAGGGCGAGACGGTCAGCCCGTGGAGCCCCGGCGCGCCGGGTGCCTGGGAAAAGAAGATCGTTGCCGGCGGCTCTTCGGGCGGTTCGGCCGCGGTCATCGCCGCGCGTGCGGCGCTGGGCGCCACCGGCACCGACACCGGCGGCTCGATCCGCCAGCCGGCCGGCTACACCGGCACCGTGGGCATCAAGCCGACCTACGGCCGCTGCTCGCGCTGGGGCATCGTCGCCTACGCCTCCTCGCTGGACCAGGCCGGGCCGATGACCCGCACGGTCGAGGATGCGGCGATCATGCTGCGCTCCATGTGCGGCTTCGATCCGAAGGACTCCACCTCGGTCGACATGCCGGTGCCGGATTTCCGCGCCGCGCTGACCGGCGACATCCGCGGCCTGCGCGTCGGCATTCCCAAGGAATACCGGGTGGAGGGCCTGTCGGCCGAGATCGCCGCGCTGTGGGACCAGGGCATCGCCTGGCTGAAGGAGGCCGGCGCCGAGCCGGTCGAGGTCAGCCTGCCGCACACCAAATACGCGCTGGCCGCCTACTACATCATCGCCCCGGCCGAGGCGTCGTCCAACCTCGCGCGCTATGACGGCGTGCGTTACGGCCTGCGGGTCGAGGGCGGCAACCTCAAGGAAATGTACGAGAACACCCGCGGCGCCGGCTTCGGCAAGGAAGTGCAGCGCCGCATCCTGATCGGCACCTATGTGCTGTCGGCCGGCTATTACGACGCCTACTACAACAAGGCCCGTCAGGTGCGCACGCGCATCAAGTGGGACTTCGACGAAGCGTTCAAGAGCTGCGATGTCATCCTGACGCCGACCGCCCCCAGCACGCCGTTTGCCATCGGCGAGAAGATGGACGATCCGGTGCAGATGTACCTGAACGACGTCTTCACCGTTCCGATCAACCTCGCCGGCCTGCCGGCCATGTCGGTCCCGGCCGGCCTGGGCGCCGACGGCCTGCCGCTCGGCCTGCAGCTGATCGGCCGTCCGTTCGATGAGGAGACGCTGCTGCGCGTCGGCCAGGTCGTCGAAAAGGCCGCCAACTTCACCGCGCTTCCGCCCTTCGTGGCGTGACACCGGCAGCATGACAGCGAAAGGGCCGGCTCGTGTGAGCCGGCCCTTTTCGTTTGTGCCCTATTCTTTGGGGTTGGCGTCGACCGACGCCTTGCTGTCACGCCCCGCCGATCCCCTGCACATAGGTCTCGCCGGTCTTCGGATCGATGTTCTCGCCCGTCCCCGGCGTCCCCGGGGGCGCTTCGTCCTTGTCGCTCATCGGCTCGACCGCCGGCTTCACCGGAATCGGCTTGGTGGCGGGACGATCGTTCTGCTGCGTCTTCTCTTCGGCCATGGCGCCATTCTCCCTCTGTTGGCTCGGTTCATCCCCACCAACAGGCTGTCCGCCGCTTCGTCACCCTCCGCCCCCACTATTCGGCGGCCTCCAGCGCCACCCGTGCCAACTCCAGCAACTTCTTGTCCACCTCGGCCGCATCATAACCGGGGTTGTCGGCCAGGGAGTCGCGCAGGCGCATGGTGATGAACTCACCGGTGTGGTGCTTCTCGTAAAGGCGGACGTCGCCCAGTGCCTTGGCGACGCGGTGCAGCCTATCGCGATCCATCTTGCCCTCCCGTCTTGGTCACCCAACTTGATCACTGCTGTGGCAACAGTCGGGCCGCCGCATCATTCCTGTGCGTTGAGTTCCTCTTGCGCCGTACTGCGCATGGATGCCGGAACAGGACGCGGCTCTCCGGCGTCCCTGTTCATGGCGGCAATCACTGGCGATTGGGGGCGAAGGCATGGACCCGGGACACGATCAACGGCGCGAACTGCTCACCCGCGTCCGCCATGTCGTCGAGCATTACGAGCGCCACAGCACCGCCGGCCCAGCCATCATGCGCGGCGTGCGCTACGACCTTGCGGTGCGGGCGACCGACCTGAACGGCGACGGCTGCCTGTTCCCGGCCTGCAATTGCGCGAAGGCCGATTGCGCCGAGCGGACGGCATGCGCTCCGCCGGACATCGGTGTATGGAACGGCTCCGATCCCGGGTAAGGCTGGATCAGGCCAGACCGATCACGCCCCAACTCAGCTTGTAGTGGCCATTGCGATCATAGGGCCAGTCGATTTCATGGCGACGGTAGAATTCTTCCATCTCATGAGGGTTGGGGATGTAGCGGGCTTTGCCGCATTTGAACACGGCAAAACGGTCGTCCGCCTTTACGCCCCGATTATCGGGGTGGTCCCAATCATCCTGACAGCCATGCTGAAATCGGCTGACCATCTGGGCGTTTATGGCCGTCAGCAGTGCCGTTGCCTGCTTGGACATCTGAGATGCTTTGTTGGGGTTGGCGCCCGTCACTGGGATGCGGCTGCACGCACCATTTTCCCCGACACTGCAAATCGACATGAGGTCATAGTCGGAGACATACATCCGCCCTTGGTCATCAATGGCAATCCCTGTGCTGTCGTTTGATTTCACCTTCTTTTTGCTGGCGCCATAAGACTTGGGCGGCATCGTCCCGTGCCAAGACAAGGCCGCATGCGGAGGGCAGCGCACGATGATCAGCAGTCTGGACAGCAGGGTGAAGTGCCGCAATGCATGGACATCGGAAGGATCGATGCCCGATAGCTTCGAAAAGGAAATGTCCCCCTGACTGGCGCCTTGCTTCAGCGCCTTGACTGCTTGTGCGCCGGCCAGCCTTTCCCCGATCGTCCACCCCATCGCAATTCCCTCCGGTCAGCCACCATAGAGCACGCGCCTCCTCCCATACTGCCGAATTAGGAAGACTAGGCTGAATGGGGAAGCGTCAAAAGAGAGTAGGCGGATAACCCGAGCCTGGAAATTGTAAAAGCCAGGCAGCATTGCCGCAGGGGTGACGGCAGCCAAACGAAAGAAGGCTCCCCAAGTCGCCTTGGGGAGCCATTTTCGCAGTTACACCGGACCGGTACACCCTCCGTTTCCGAAGTGATGAAAGACCCGGTGTTTTCGAGGACCAAATCAGACCGAGTAGTACATCTTGTACTCGATCGGGTGCGGCATGGTCTCGAAGGCCATCATCTCTTCCGTGCGGAGGTCGATGTAGCCGTCGATCATGTCCTGCGAGAAGACGTCGCCCTTGCGCAGGAACTCGTTGTCCTCGCGCAGGGAGTTCAGGGCTTCGCGCAGCGAGCCGCAGACGGTCGGGACCTTCGCCAGCTCTTCCGGCGGCAGGTCGTACAGGTTCTTGTCCATCGCGTCGCCAGGATGGATCTTGTTCTGGATGCCGTCCAGGCCGGCCATCAGCATGGCGGCGAAGGCCAGGTACGGGTTGGCCGACGGATCCGGGAAGCGGACCTCGACGCGCTTGCCCTTCGGCGAGGCGACGTACGGGATGCGGCAGGACGCCGAACGGTTGCGGGCCGAGTAGGCCAGCAGCACCGGGGCCTCATAGCCCGGGACCAGACGCTTGTAGCTGTTGGTCGACGGGTTGGTGAAGGCGTTCAGCGCCTTGGCGTGCTTGATGATGCCGCCGATGTAGTACAGAGCCAGTTCCGACAGGTCGGCATACTGGTTGCCGGCGAACAGCGGCTGGCCGTCCTTCCAGATCGACTGGTGGCAGTGCATGCCCGAACCGTTGTCGCCGAAGACCGGCTTCGGCATGAAGGTCGCGGTCTTGCCATAGGCGTGGGCGACGTTATGCACCACGTACTTGTAGTACTGCATGTTGTCGCCGGTGCGGACCAGCGTGTCGAACTTGATGCCCAGCTCGTGCTGGGCGGCGGCCACCTCGTGGTGGTGCTTCTCGACCGGAACGCCCATCTCGGCCAGGACGCTCAGCATCTCGGCGCGCAGGTCGTTGCAGCTGTCGATCGGGGCGACCGGGAAATAGCCGCCCTTGGTGCCCGGGCGGTGACCCAGGTTGCCGTCCTCATACTCTTTGCCCGAGGAGTAGGAGCCTTCGTCCGAGGCGAACTCGTAGGACACCTTGTTCATGTCGACGGAGTACTTGACGTCGTCGAACACGAAGAACTCGGCTTCCGGACCGAAGAAGACGGTGTCGCCGATGCCGGCCGAAGCGGTGTACTTCTCGGCGGCCTTGGCGATGCCGCGCGGGCAGCGGGCATAGGCGCCGCCGGTGCCCGGATCATAGACGTCGCAGAGGATGTTCAGCGTCGGCTGGGCGGCGAACGGATCCATGACGGCCGTCGTCGGGTCCAGCTTCAGGATCATGTCCGACTCTTCGATGCCCTTCCAGCCGGCGATCGAGGAACCGTCGAACATGATGCCGTCTTCGAACACGTCCTCGTCGATGGTCGAGACGTGCTGGGCCGTGTGGTGCAGCTTGCCGCGCGGGTCGGTGAAGCGCAGGTCCACGTACTTGACGTCGTGTTCCTTGATCAGGTCGAAGACCTTGCTGATGTCGGACATGTCTCTTTTTCCACGCTTTAAGAGGGTTGGATCCCGCTGCGTCAAGCCGCTGCCCGGGCCCCTGCGGGGGCTTGGCGGCGGAGGGCGGCGCTCGCGGCGGACGTTATCTCACGCCTTTCTTCCCCGCACAACGCGCCAACCCAAAAAGTCGCACGTTCGCCATAGGCGGCCATCGGCCGTTCGGCAAGGTGCGCGGCCGGGGCCGGCATGAGGTGATGGGGAAAGCGGCGCATGTTGGCGGATGCTGGTCGGGAGGATGCCGGTTTGAAGGAAGGAGCCGGTGGACGATGCTATCCGGGCGCGATCAGATCGCGTCGGCGCCCTTCTCCCCGGTGCGGATGCGAACCACCTCCTCCACGGGCGTGACGAAGATCTTGCCGTCGCCGATGCGGCCGGTATGGGCGGCCTGCTGGATCGCCTCGATCGCCCGCTCCACCAGGGAATCCTCCATCACCACCTCGATCTTCACCTTCGGCAGGAAGTCCACGACGTATTCCGCGCCGCGGTAAAGCTCCGTGTGGCCCTTCTGGCGGCCGAAGCCCTTGGCTTCGGTGACGGTGATCCCCTTGATCCCGACTTCGTGAAGGGCTTCCTTCACCTCGTCGAGCTTGAACGGCTTGATGATGGCTTCGATCTTCTTCATGGGTCTCTCGTGTACGAGGTGCCAACGCCGGCAGGCACCGTCCACGGCACTGCCGACAGCGACGACGATAAGCATGGAGCGTGCCACATTCGGCCGATCCGATCCGGCGGCATCGACGCTGGTCACAAGACGGTCGGGTGCCGTCCAATGGGGCAGGGGGCTGCCGAAGGATTCGGCGGAGTGAACAATATTTGTGCAGGTGGTGCAAGCGCTCCGCGCTGTCGGGTGCAGGACGGTTGCTGCGGCCCGGCGGCTGAGGCGGCCTTGAGGAGCCGAAATAGGTTTTTTCATTTTTCGTGAAAAAGGTGCTTGACCGGAAAGCCGAGCTGGAGGATAACGCGGCTCCCGACGGCGGAAACGCTGACGGCGGCGGTGGTAGCTCAGTTGGTAGAGCCCTCGGTTGTGGTCCGAGTGGTCGTGGGTTCGAGTCCCATCCATCGCCCCATCTTCTCTTTTCTTTCCCCTGGAAATCCGTTCTTCTTATCGTCCGCACGGCTGGTTGGCCGTTTCGCGGGCGTTTATGCTTGTCTGCATCGTGCTTTCCGGGCAAAGACGCAGCCCACGGGTAGAGTGGGGGCGTGCAAGTTCGCTCTTGAAGGTTCGCCCGCAACGGAAGGCAGCGTCGGGGGAGTGGGGGATGGATGAGCTTCTGTCCGTCGCGGAGATGTATCGGGCCGACCAGCTGGCCATCGCCGCCGGGGTGCCCGGCCCGGCCCTGATG
This sequence comes from Azospirillum oryzae, assembly GCF_900177515.1. GTDB lineage: Bacteria > Pseudomonadota > Alphaproteobacteria > Azospirillales > Azospirillaceae > Azospirillum > Azospirillum oryzae_A. The sequence goes on along the minus strand of NZ_FXAK01000007.1, from coordinate 1,954,818 downwards.
GAGGCCGCCGGCGCCGCCGTGGTCCGCGCCGTGTGCGAGCGCTGGGCGCCTCATCCGACCGCCGTTCTCTGCGGCCCCGGCAACAATGGCGGCGATGGATTCGTCATCGCCCGGCTTCTGCTGGAGGCCGGCTGGCCGGTGCGGCTGGCGCTGCTCGGCACGCGCTCGGCCCTGACCGGCGATGCCGCTGTGGCGGCGGAGCGCTGGCCCGGCCCGATCGAGGCGGCCGATCCCTACATCCTCAAGGGCAACCCCCTGGTCATCGACGCGCTGTTCGGCGCCGGCCTGTCCCGGCCGCTCGACGGCCTCGCCCGCGCGATCGTCGAGGCGATGGAGGGCCGCACCGTCGTTGCCGTCGATGTGCCGAGCGGCCTTCACGGCGACAGCGGCCGGGTGCTTGGTGCCGCTCCGCAAGCGGCGCTGACCGTCACCTTCTTCCGCCGCAAGCCTGGCCATGTGCTGCTGCCCGGCCGCACCCTGTGCGGCGAGGTGGTGGTCGCCGACATCGGCATTCCGGAGCGGGTGCTGGACAGCATCGCCCCGCAGACCGCGGTGAACGAGCCGTCGTTGTGGCATCATCGCTTTCCCTGGCCGGCGCTGGACGGCCACAAATATGCGCGCGGCCATGCCGTGGTGCTGGGCGGCGCACGGATGACCGGTGCCGCCCGGCTGGCCTCGGTCGCGGCCCTGCGTGCCGGTGCCGGACTGGTCACCATCGCCTGCCCGCAGGAAGCCTTCCCCATCTATGCCGCCGGTTGCGCCAGCGTCATCGTCGATCCGCTGGAGGATGCCGATACTTTCGCCCGGCTGTTGCAGGACCCGCGCAAGAACGCGGTGCTGATCGGTCCGGGGGCGGGCAGGGGCGGGCAGACCCGCGCCGCGGTGATGGCCGCGCTGGATGCCCGGCGGGCCTGTGTTCTGGATGCCGACGCGCTGACCAGCTTCGCCGAGTCGGCCGACGAACTGCTCGACCGGCTCGACCAGCGCTGCGTCCTCACCCCGCATGAAGGGGAGTTTGCCCGGCTGTTCGGCGATTCGGTCGGCATGGACGGCGACAAGCTGTCGCGGGTGCGGGCCGCCGCGGCTCGGTCGGGCGCGGTCGTCGTGCTGAAGGGTGCGGATACGGTGGTCGCCGCCCCCGACGGCCGCGCCGTGGTCAACGTCAACGCGCCGCCCGACCTGGCGACCGCCGGCACTGGCGACGTGCTGGCCGGCATCGTTCTGGGACTGCTGGCGCAGGGAATGGACGGGTTCGAGGCCGCCTGCACCGCCGTCTGGCTGCATGGCGAAGCCGGACGCGCGCTCGGTCCCGGCCTGATCTCCGACGATCTGGCGGGGGCGCTGCCCGGCGTGCTGAAGGCGCTGAAGGCTCAGGGCTGAGGCCTGCCTAGAGCGGCGTCAGCGGTACCCCTGACGACTGCGTCCGCGCGACCCCTTGCGGCGCCGCTCCCGGCACGCCAGACTCCGGGGCATGAGCGACGCACCTGACACCACCATCCTGGAGCCTGTGCCGCCATCCCCGGCCGCGCAGCCCAATTTCTTCGACCGCGCGCTGGACAATCTGCGCACCCGATGGCGCGAGATCGCGGCGTCGGCCCGCGGTGCCGTCGGCGCGCCGCCGCGCACCCATCTGCCGAAGGAGGACGCCGAGCGCCTCAAGGAGCAGATCGAAGCCTGCCTGGAATCGCGCGGCGGCGAGGTTTCGGCCCGCGCCCGCGCCGCCCAGCTCGGCCGCACCTATCTGGCGCTGGATCCGCAGGGACGGCGCAACTTCCTTGTAATGCTCGCGCGCGACTTCGACGTCGACCGCGATGCGGTGATGGATGCGATGACGACCTTCCAGGCCGCCGCCGACCCGGTGGCGCGCGGCCATGCCGAACGGGCGCTGCGCCGGGCGCTGGAGCCACCGCGCCTACGGCTGCTGACCCAGTTCAACGCCCTGCCGGAAGGGGTGAAGTTCCTGGTCGACCTGCGCGCCGAGCTGATGGAGATGGCGCGCGGCGAGCCGCTGCTGCAGGCGCTGGAAGACGATCTGAAGAACCTGCTGCGGGCGTGGTTCGACGTCGGTTTTCTGGAGATGCACCGCATCACCTGGGACAGTCCGGCCTCGCTGCTGGAAAAGCTGATCAAGTATGAGGCGGTGCACGAGATCAGCGGCTGGCAGGACCTGAAGGACCGGCTCGATTCGGACCGGCGCTGCTTCGCTTTCTTCCACCCGCGCATGCCGCACGAGCCGCTGATCTTCGTCGAGGTGGCTCTGGTCCAGGGCATGTCGGACAATGTGCAGGCCCTGCTCGACCCCACCGCGCCCGTCTGCGATCCCAAGAGCGCCGACAGCGCCATCTTCTACTCGATTTCCAACGCCCAGACCGGGCTCGCCGGCATCAGCTTCGGCAATTTCCTGATCAAGCGGGTGGTCGACGGGCTGGCGACCGAGTTCCCCAACATCAAGTGCTACGCCACCCTGTCGCCGATCCCCGGTTTCCGCCGCTGGTTCGACCGGACGCTGGACCGCGACGGCGACGCCATGCTGACCAACACGGAGGCCGAGCGCATCGCCGAACGGTTGACCGAACTGGAGCAGGCCGACGACGACGAGTCCCCCACCAAAGGCGGCGTCGGCACCGACGAATCGCCTCTGCTTGCCCGCGCTCTCTCCCGTGCGGGCTGGGCGGAGGATGATGAACTGCAGAAGCGCCTGCGCGGCCCGCTGATGCGGCTGTGCATGCATTACCTGACCGGCGTGCAGGAGGCGAAGGGCAACGGTCGCCCCCGGGCGCTGGATCCGGTGGCGCATTTCCACCTGACCAACGGCGCGCGGATGGAGCGGTTGAACTGGCTGGCCGACCGCTCGGCCAAGGGGCTGAAGCAGTCGCTGGGGATGATGATCAACTACCGCTACCGGCTGGGCGAGATCGACGCCAATCACGAGGCCTACACCGGCGAAGGGCGCATCATCACCTCGTCGGCTGTGCGCTCGCTGGGCAAGGCCGGCGGCTGACGCGAACAGAGCGGGCCTCACTCTCTTGAGTGGGGCCATTTTGCCTGTTTGCTTCCGGCGCGCTGTGCTATAGACCGGACTTCGCCGGCGGTCCGGCGGGTGTTTCGGCACCCGCCGCGGCTGCCTTTGCCATGAACGCGGGCGTGGCGGAATTGGTAGACGCGCTGGATTTAGGTTCCAGTGACTTCGGTCGTATGGGTTCAAGTCCCTTCGCCCGCACCATGGCAACACCTTGGACCGCATGGACAACACGGATTCGGGCCGCCCGGACGGGCGCCGCCGGGCCGGAACAACGAGATAGGCTTTCGTTCCGATGAACATCACCGAGACCAGCACCGACGGCCTCAAGCGCGAATTTCAGGTCGTCATTTCCGCCAAGGACATCGAAGAGAAGGTGAACGGCAAGCTGGAAGAGCTGCGCCGCACGGTCCAGCTGCCGGGCTTCCGTCCGGGCAAGGTGCCGGTCACCGTGATCAAGCAGCGCTATTTCGGCGGCGTGCTGTCCGAGGTGCTGGAGGACGCCATCTCCGACAGCTCGCGCCAGGCGCTGAGCGAGCGCGGCCTGCGCATCGCCCTTCAGCCGAAGATCGAAGTCGAGAAGTACGAGGACGGCGGCGACCTCACCTACAAGATGGCGGTCGAGCTGCTTCCGGACGTCGAGCCGGGCGACTTCTCGGGCATCGAGCTGGAGAAGCCGGTCGCCGAGGTCACCGAGGAGTCGGTGGAAGAGGCGCTCACCCGTCTGGCCTCCGCCCACTCGACCCAGGCCCCGGTCACCGAGGACCGCGCCGCCGAGACCGGCGACATCGCCGTGATCGATTTCGCGGGCTCCGTCGACGGCGAGGCCCTGCCGGGCATGGACGGCAAGGACTACCCGCTGGAGCTGGGCGCCGGCCGCTTCGTGCCGGGCTTCGAGGAGCAGCTGGTCGGCGCCAAGGTCGGCGAGCACCGCACCGTCAACGTCACCTTCCCGGAAGACTACCCGCATGAGCGCCTGAAGGGCGCCGCGACGATCTTCGAGGTCGACGTGAAGGAACTGCGCAAGAACGTCCCGGCCGAGGTCAATGACGAACTCGCCAAGGAGTTCGGCATGGAGAGCCTGGAGAAGATGCGCGAAGCCATCCGCGACCGCATCAAGGGCGAATATGACGGCCTGTCGCGCCTGCGCGTGAAGCGCCAGCTGCTCGACAAGCTGGCCGAGGCCCACTCCTTCGAGGTGCCGGCCGGCATGGTCGACATCGAGTTCGAGGGCATCTGGGCCCGCCTGCAGGAAGAGCTGAAGAACGGCACCGCCGGCGAGGACGCCAGCAAGTCCGAGGACGAGCTGAAGGCCGAGTACCGCTCGATCGCCGAGCGCCGCGTCCGCCTGGGCCTGCTGCTGTCGGAAGTCGGTCGCCGCAACAACATCCAGGTCACCCAGGACGAGGTGAACCGCGCCCTGATCAACGAAGCCCGCCGCTTCCCCGGTCAGGAGCGTCAGGTGTTCGAATTCTTCAAGCAGAACCAGCAGGCGCTCGAGAACCTCCGCGCCCCGATCTTCGAGGACAAGGTCGTCGACCACATCCTGGATCAGGCCAAGGTGACCGAGAAGACCGTCAGCGTCGAAGAGCTGAGCAAGGACGAGGACGAGGCAGGCAGCGAGTCTGCGGCGGCCTAACTCCCCGAAAGGAGTGGGGGCGGACTACCATCCGCCCCCAAAGGTTCCTATATGTGGTTCCGTGCCGGCAACGATCACCGGTTCAGCCAACTGCGGGGGCAGGGAAGAACACATGTACGACTTCGAGCCGAAGATGAATGCTCTGGTCCCGATGGTCATCGAACAGACCAACCGGGGCGAGCGCGCGTACGACATCTATTCGCGCCTGCTGAAGGAGCGGATCATCTTCCTGATCGGCGGAGTGAACGACGCCGTCGCCAGCCTGATCTGCTCGCAGCTGCTGTTCCTTGAGTCGGAGAACCCGAACAAGGACATTGCGCTCTACATCAATTCGCCGGGCGGCTACGTCTCGGCCGGCCTCGCCATCTACGACACCATGCAGTACATCCGTCCGCAGGTGTCTACGGTGTGCATGGGGCAGGCGGCCTCGATGGGCTCGCTGCTGCTGGCCGCCGGCGCGCCGGGCAAGCGCTTCTCGCTGCCCAACAGCCGCATCATGATCCACCAGCCGTCGGGCGGCGCCCAGGGCCAGGCCTCGGACATTGAAATCCAGGCCCAGGAAATCCTGAAGCTGCGCTCGCGCCTGAACGACATCTACGTCAAGCACACCGGGCAAGACCTCGACACCATCGAGACCGCCATGGAGCGTGACAAGTTCATGTCGCCGGAAGAGGCGAAGGCCTTCGGTCTGATCGACGAGGTGGTGGAGAAGCGCCCCGGCGTCGATCACCATTCGTAAGCCGCGGTTTCCAAGCCCTCCCAACAAAGGGTTGATCGGGTCGTGACGCTGTTGTTGAATGGCAGTGACACGATCCGGTCATAGGGGCCGGTCATAGGGGAAGCCCCTTGTGGCATGTCCGGTATGCGGATTGTGATGCGTCGGCAAAACGGCGCATGACCTTGTCGCGGACGCCGTCCGCGATAACCTGAGTAGGACCGGCGTCGGGGGGCGCCGCGAACGGGCATGGTCCTCGAGGATCACGCCTCCCGCGAGATGACGGAGTACCGATGAGCAAGTCCAGCAGCGGCGATTCGAAGAATACGCTCTACTGCTCCTTCTGCGGCAAGAGCCAGCACGAGGTCCGCAAGCTGATTGCCGGTCCGACGGTGTTCATCTGCGATGAATGCGTCGAACTGTGCATGGACATCATTCGCGAGGAGAACAAGACGACCCTCGTGAAGTCCCGCGACGGGGTTCCGACTCCGCGCGACATTCATGCGGTGCTCGACGATTACGTCATCGGACAGTCCTACGCCAAGCGCGTGCTGTCGGTGGCGGTCCACAACCATTACAAGCGCCTCGCCCACGGGACGAAGCACAACGACGTCGAACTGGCGAAGTCGAACATCCTGCTGATCGGCCCGACCGGCTGCGGCAAGACGCTGCTGGCCCAGACCCTGGCCCGCATCATCGATGTTCCCTTCACCATGGCCGACGCCACGACGCTGACCGAAGCCGGTTACGTCGGCGAGGATGTCGAGAACATCATCCTCAAGCTGCTGCAGGCCGCCGATTACAATGTCGAGCGGGCGCAGCGCGGCATCGTCTACATCGACGAGGTCGACAAGATCAGCCGCAAGTCCGACAATCCGTCGATCACCCGCGACGTGTCGGGCGAGGGCGTGCAGCAGGCCCTGCTGAAGATCATGGAGGGCACCGTCGCCTCCGTGCCGCCGCAGGGCGGGCGCAAGCATCCGCAGCAGGAGTTCCTGCAGGTCGACACCAGCAACATCCTGTTCATCTGCGGCGGCGCCTTCGCCGGCCTGGACAAGATCATCGCCCAGCGCGGCAAGGGCACCAGCATCGGCTTCGGCGCCGATGTGCGCTCCGCCGATGAGCGGGCCACCGGTGAGATCCTGCACGAGGTCGAGCCCGAGGATCTGCTGAAGTTCGGCCTGATCCCCGAGTTCATCGGCCGTCTGCCGGTGCTCGCCACCCTGTCCGACCTGGACGAGGCGGCGCTGGTCGAGATCCTCAGCAAGCCGAAGAACGCCCTGGTCAAGCAGTACCAGCGCCTGTTCGAGATGGAGGACGTCCATCTGGAGTTCTCCGAGGACGCCATGCGCGCCATCGCCCACAAGGCGATTGCCCGCAAGACCGGCGCCCGCGGTCTGCGGTCGATCATGGAGGCCATCCTGCTCGACCCGATGTTCGACCTGCCGGGCCTGACCGGCATCGAAAGCATCCTGGTCAACAAGGAAGTGGTCGAAGGGCGCGCCAAGCCGCTCTACGTCCATGCCGAACGGCGCAGCGAAGCGCCAGGGGCCTGATCGGACGACAGGCCGTCGCACTCTTTGCGGCGGGACGATGAGAGGGGCGCTTCGGCGCCCCTTTTTCTTTTTAGCCCACTTTCCGTTGCGATTGGCGCATGGCGTGCGGACTGACCATGCCGAATCGTCGACCCTCCAGAGCCGATGGAGCGGATCGACTTCCGCTGACAGGGTGAATGAGGCCGCGAAGCTTCTGTTTGGGTGGCCGAAGGGGGGCAAAACCGGCCCTAACCGCCCATTAAGCCGCCCGAAAGGGGAGCAAAGGTGGCCTTGGCCGGCCAAACGGCCGTTTCACCTTGCGGAAACGGCGGGAAGACGGTCGCAGCCCCTTGAAGGGCGCATGGCCGTGTGCCACGTTAGTCCGGTGCCGTAGGCGATCCCCGCGCTCAGCCCGAGGCGGGGGCCGTGTCAGGCCCATTCCGGGCTGGCGGCGATCCATTCATTGAGGCCCTGCCCATGATCGAACTCTCCCGTGGTGCCCTCTACCCGGTCCTGCCGCTGCGCGACATCGTGGTCTTCCCCCACATGATCGTGCCGCTGTTCGTCGGGCGCGAGAAGTCCGTGCGCGCGCTGGAAGACGTGATGAAGGATGACAAGCAGATCCTGCTCGTCACCCAGAAGAACGCCGCGCAGGACGATCCGACTCCGGCCGACATCTACAGCGTCGGCACCGTCGGCACCGTGTTGCAGTTGCTCAAGCTGCCGGACGGGACCGTCAAGGTGCTGGTGGAAGGTGGCCAGCGCGCCGCCATCACCAAATTCGCCGACAATGAGGAGTTCTTCCAGGCCCAGGCCGAACTGGTCGAGGAAAAGACCGGCGAGAACCAGGAGCTGGAGGCGCTGAGTCGCGCCGTCGTCTCCCAGTTCGAGCAGTACATCAAGCTGAACAAGAAGATCCCGCCGGAGGTTCTGGTCTCGATCAACCAGATCGAGGAAGCCGGCAAGCTGGCCGACACCGTCGCCTCGCATCTGGCGCTGAAGATTCCGGAAAAGCAGCAGCTGCTGGAATGCGCCACCGTGTCGGAGCGTCTGGAGCGGGTCTATGCCTTCATGGAAGGCGAGATCGGCGTGCTGCAGGTGGAAAAGCGCATCCGCAACCGCGTCAAGCGGCAGATGGAGAAGACCCAGCGCGAGTACTATCTGAACGAGCAGCTGAAGGCGATCCAGAAGGAACTCGGCGAGACCGAGGATGGCCGCGACGAATCGGCGGAGCTGGAAGAGAAGATCAACAAGACGCGCTTCTCCAAGGAAGCCCGCGAGAAGGCTCTGGCCGAGCTGAAGAAGCTGCGGTCGATGAGCCCGATGTCGGCGGAAGCCACCGTGGTCCGCAACTATCTGGATTGGATGCTGTCCATTCCGTGGAAGAAGCGCACCAAGGTGAAGCGCGACCTGAAGCTGGCCCAGAAGGTGCTGGACGCCGACCATTACGGTCTGGAGAAGGTCAAGGAGCGCATCCTTGAGTATCTCGCCGTCCAGAACCGCATGAACAAGGTCAAGGGCCCGATCCTCTGCCTCGTCGGCCCGCCCGGCGTCGGCAAGACCTCGCTCGGCAAGTCGATCGCCAAGTCCACCGGCCGCAACTTCGTCCGCATGTCGCTGGGCGGCGTCCGTGACGAGGCGGAAGTGCGCGGTCACCGCCGCACCTACATCGGCTCGATGCCCGGCAAGGTCATCCAGGGCATGAAGAAGGCCAAGTCCTCCAACCCGCTCTTCCTTCTGGATGAGATCGACAAGCTCGGCGCCGATTGGCGCGGCGACCCGTCGTCCGCCCTGCTGGAGGTCCTGGATCCGGAGCAGAACGGCACCTTCAACGACCATTACCTGGAGGTCGATTACGACCTGTCCGACGTGATGTTCGTCTGCACGGCCAACACGATGCGCATGCCGCAGCCGTTGCTGGACCGCATGGAGATCATCCGCGTCGCCGGCTATACCGAGGACGAGAAGGTCGAGATCTCCAAGCGTCACCTGATCGAGAAGCAGATTGAGGCGAACGGCCTGAAGAAGGGCGAGTTCACCATCTCCGACGACGCGATGCGCGACCTGATCCGCTATTACACGCGGGAAGCCGGCGTCCGGTCGCTGGAGCGCGAGATCGCCAACCTCTGCCGCAAGGCGGTGAAGGAGATCCTGCTGAAGGGCGGCAATGCCAAGGTTTCGGTCACCCGCCGCAACCTGGACAAGTATGCTGGCGTCCGCCGCTTCCATTACGGTGAGGCGGAGCTGGAGGATCTGGTGGGTGTCACCACCGGTCTGGCCTGGACCGAGGTCGGCGGCGAGCTGCTGTCGATCGAGGCCGTCGGCCTGCCCGGCAAGGGCCGCGTCACCACCACCGGCAAGCTGGGCGACGTGATGAAGGAATCGGTCCAGGCGGCCGAAAGCTACGTGAAGTCGCGCGCTGTCGCCTTCGGCATCAAGCCGACGCTGTTCGAGAAGAAGGACATCCACGTCCACGTTCCCGAAGGCGCCACGCCGAAGGACGGTCCGTCGGCCGGTGTCGCCATGGCCACCTCCATCGTCTCGGTGCTGACCGGCATTCCGGTTCGCAAGGACGTGGCGATGACCGGCGAGATCACGCTGCGCGGCCGGGTCCTTCCCATCGGTGGACTGAAGGAGAAGCTGCTGGCCGCTCTGCGTGGCGGCATCAAGCATGTGCTGATCCCGAAGGACAACGAGAAGGATTTGGCGGACATCCCCGACAACGTGAAGCGCGGGCTGGAGATCATGCCCGTCGGCACGGTTGACGAGGTGCTGCGCAATGCGCTGGTCCGTCCGCTGGAGCCGATCGAGTGGACCGAGCCCGAGGTCGATCCGGCCGCGGCAAAGGCCCAGGAGAAGGGTGCCGACGGCGAGGTCCTGCGTCACTGATCCGGGGCCAGAACGGCCATGATCTGATCGTAGCCGTCGCCGGACAGTCGACTTTTGGGACAAGAGGAGCTTTGCCGCCCGTCGGGAATTGACGGGCGGCAAACGCTGTGCTTATCCTTTGCTTCCAAAAAGTCGTGGACGAAAAGTCCTGGGGCGGCTTTTGTCTTTCAGTATTTGCTGAATTTCGAAGGGGGATTGCGTGAACAAGAACGATCTCGTGGCGCATGTTGCCGAAGCGTCCGGTCTGTCCAAGACCGACGCCACGAAGGCCGTCGACGCCGTGTTCGACAGCATCGCTGAATCCTTGAAGAACGGCGATGAGGTCCGTCTGGTCGGCTTCGGCACCTTCGCGGTGGCTGAGCGCCCCGCGACCGAGGGCCGCAACCCGCGCACCGGCGAAAAGATCGACATCCCGGCGTCCAAGCAGCCGAAGTTCAAGGCCGGCAAGACCCTCAAGGACGCTCTGAACTGAGCGTGAGGTTTTAGCGCGCTTGAAGTTTTCAGCCCGTTCAGGGCATAGTGCGGCCGGCCGGGCAACCACCCGGCCGGCTTGCATTTCAGTGCATGGTTTTTCAGGTCCGGGCGATTAGCTCAGCGGTAGAGCGTCTCGTTTACACCGAGAATGTCGGGGGTTCGATCCCCTCATCGCCCACCATTCCCGCCTCTGCCGAGCCCCCTTCCGGGGCTTTTTTCATGCCCGCACGCCTATGACTGCAAGCCAGGGAGCGCCCGATGGGGCGCCCCCTTGCCGGTCACTGCTCGCCGCAGGGGTTCGGCTGATCCTTCATGCCGACATAGCCCTGCTTCGCGTCGTACAGGAACTGGTACTGCCGCAGGAAATGACGGCCCGTGTTGATGAAGGGCGCGCGCGTGTCGGTGCTGGAGGGGATCACCTGCGCCGGTTCGTTCGGTGCGCCGGCGCCAACGATGAAGGCATCGGTGGCGATCGGGTCGGCGGCGTTCGGAATCCGGACGGCCACCGACGTGTCGGGCGCCAGCACGCCAACCTTCTTCGTCGGCTCGCTCAGGTCCGTCTGCTCCACCTTGTCGAACTGGATCGCGGTGGGCAGCGTCATGTAGCTCTGCGGAATGCCGGTGTCGACCAGGATGTTCGCCGGCGTGCAGATCGGACCATTGGCGTCCCGGTTCTGATCCGGGTTCACCGTGATACATCCGCGCGGCATCATCCAGTCGCCGGGATATTGCGCGTAGGGTTCCAGCTTGGCGAAGCGGAAGCCGGCGGTGTTGGCGGCGGTCAGGCCGACCTGGATGCCCTGGCGGCCGATGATGTAGCCCTTGTTCAGCGTGCCGTCGGCGATGGGCTGGCCGTTCACGCTGCGCAGGTTCAGCAGGACGTTCTTGTCCGGCGTGCCCTGAGGCTGGAAATCCGCCTCCTGGCCGAAGCCGACGCCCATATACAGCACCGGCTTTTCCGGGGCCGGCAGTCCGGGGCAGATCTGCTGATCGGTCTGGTAGCTGTCGCAGATCCCAGACTTCTCCACGCCCAGGATGAAGACGTCGGATGTCGCGACGGATTGGTTGGCGCGGTCGTACAGGGTAACCGTCATCGGCACCCAGGTGCCGACCCACAGCACCTTGCTGCTCGACAGGAACTGAGTTCCCGGCTTGGCGCCCGGCGCGGTCTTCAGCTTTTCGTAGTTGGGGATGTTCGTGGCGGACATGGCCACGCCGACCGACCCGGTGTCCATGGTCACCGTGTGGATCGTGCTGTCGCCGGCGATGCTGAAATTCAGCTTCGGCGGGTCCGTGAAGGACACCGGCTGGAAATTCGCGAAGGGAATGCATTGCGTCACGCTGGCGCCGCCGTAGTTCGGCAGGCCCTGGGCCAGCGCGGGAGCGGTCGCGACCAGGGTCAGCGCTACGGCGGTGACGGTGCGCGATGTCCGACCGGAAAATCTCATGGAAAGTGCTCAGCAATAATTGTGTGTTCCACAAGAATTGCCGGTGTGACGGGTGGAGTCCAGCGATCCTTTCCGCCAAAGTGGCGCATCTTGTGACAATCTCCGCAACCGTGAGCGCGGCTGCGGAGATTGTCAGCGGGCGTGCTGATCCAAGAAGCTGCGGCATTGATCGAAGTCGCGCAGGCATGGGTCGGGCAGGGCGATGCCCTTGCGTTCCGCCAGGCTGCGGGCGAAGGCGACCATGCGCTCGGTCGGTTCGCGGCGGCGTCGCGACTCCGGCATGGGCGATGCCTCCGCCGGCGCGCTTTCGGGCACTGCGACAGCGGACGGGGCGCTGCCGGCTCCCTTGGTCTTGCGGGGGCGTCGCGGTTTCGGTGCCGCCACGTCCCCGTCGGCGGGCGCCGCCACCTTGCGGGGTCGCCGTCGTACAGGTTTCGTCACATCGCCCGATACAGCGCCGCCGCCTCGAGTGGCCATGATGCTTCGTCCGCTCGCGCCGCGGCGGGTGAATCGGACCTTGGCGGCGGGCAGGCCGAGATCCAGCGCGGCACCGCGCTGTCCGACCAATGCGCCGATCAGCCGGTCGGCCTCTCTGGCGATCGCGTCGATGACATGACGGAAATCGGCGCGGCCGGTCACCACCTCGTCCAGCTTCATCTCCCACAGTGCGGTGGTGCCGGGATCGACCAGGGTCGGGGCGGCGGCGCGCAGGGTTTCGAACAGATGCAGGCCGGCCGGGGTCGGCACCAGCCATTTGCCGTCGGCTCCCAGCAGGTTCTGCTTGCGCAGCCCCTTGATCACCTCGGCGCGGGTGGCGGGGGTGCCGATTCCCTTCGCCTCCTTCAGCCGGTCGCGCAGAGCCGGATCCTCGATGAACCGCCAGGCGTTCTGCATGGCGTCGACCAGCGTGCCTTCGTTGTAGCGCGGCGGCGCCTGCGTGCGCTTGGCCTCCACCTTGGGGTCGCTCAGGGTCGCTTGCTCGCCGTCGGTCAGCGGCGGCAGGGTCTGCTCGACCTCCTCCTCCGGCTTGCCATCGGATTCGGCGGAGCCGAAGGCGGCCTTCCAGCCGAGCTTCAGCGGAATGCGGCCGACGGCGCGGAAGGCCACCGGTTTGGCCCCCTCGGGCGTCGGCACCGGAACCGGCATGGTCACGCTGGTCTGGCGATATTCGTAATCCGGCATCACCGCGGCGAGGTAGGAGCGGCAGATCAGCGCGAACAGCCGCTTTTCGTCGTCGGTCAGCCTGACCAGCCGCGACTCCAGATCGTCCAGCACATTGACGTTCGGAATCACCGCATGGTGCGACACGCCTTCCAGCGCCTTGTCGCAGAAATGGCCGGACTTGCCCTTGCGGATCACCGGCCGCCGAACATCCATGTGATCGTCGAGATGGGCGAAGCCGCGCAGCCGGGTCAGCGCGCCGACAATGGCCGGCGCGTCGGCGATCTGGTTCTCCGACAGGTAGCGCGCCTCGGCGCGCGGATAGGTGATGAGCTTCTTGCCCTCGCCGTCATACAGCTCCTGCGCCACCGCCAGCGTACGGTCGGCGGTCCAGCCCCAGCGCTGGCCGCAGGTCTTCTGCAGCGAGGGCAGGTCGTACAGTTTGGGCGGCGCCTGCCGCTTCTCCTCCACCGTGACGGTCAACGGGGCGCGGTGGTTGTCGGCGGCACAGGCAATCGCCTCGGCGGTGGCGCGGTCCTTGATGCGGTCCTTCGGCGCTGGAGCATGGCGCATCAGGAAGCTGCCCTCCGCCACGGTGGCGGTCGCCACGATCTCGAAATAATCCTCGGGCTTGAAGTTGCGGATTTCCAGCTCGCGCAGGCAGACGATGGCGAGCGTCGGCGTCTTCACCCGGCCGATCCCAATGACGCCGCGTGTGCCGGGGGCCAGCAGGGTCTTGGTCGCCGTGCGGGTCAGCGACAGGTTGTAGATCTGGTCGGCCTGCTGCCGCGCCACCGCCGCCTCGTAGAGAGGCCGCATGGAGTCGTTTGGCTTCAGTGCGGCGAAGGCGTCGCGCAGGGTTTTCGGATCCTGTGCCGTGAAAAGCGCGCGCCGCACCTTGCCGCGATAGCCGACATGCTCCAGGATTTCCTGGCCGATCAACTGGCCCTCGCGGTCGCAGTCGGTGGCGAGGATAACCTCGTCGCAGGCGCGCAGAGCGGCGGTGATCGCCTGCAGCTTCGCAGCCTTGTTGCCGCCCTGGTCGGGACGGGTGGGAAAGAGCCCGTCCGGCTTCAGCAGGGTCGGCGACCAGCGCTTCCAGGCGGGATCGACCTCGTCCGGCTCGGCAAGCCGCAGCAGATGGCCCTCGGCCGGCAGGATGCGGCCGTAGCGGTCGCCCAGCGCCGCGCGCAGGTCCTTCGCCTGGCTGGATTTTTCGGTGATGATCAGCGTCGCCATGCGGCGGAGGATACGGGATTGAAGGAAACGGAGCAAGAACATGCATGGGCTTGGCGCAAGCCTGGCCGCGGCCTTATGGTCGCAGCCGGCGTCGCGTTGGCGGTGCTGGCCGGTGCTCCCGCCGTCCATGCCGAGCGGCCGCTGTTACCCGGCGTCGGGCCCGGCGACCGGCGGGCGCCGGTGGATGCGACCGCGGAACCCTGGCGCAGCATCGTCCGGGTCCAGACCAATCTGGCCGGCCGCTGCACCGGGGCGCTGGTCGGACGGCGCACGGTGGTGACCGCCGGCCATTGCCTGTTCAATCCGCGCACGCGCCGTTTCCTGCAGGCGTCCTCCCTGCATGTCCTGTTCGGCTATGACCGGGGGGAGTTCACCCGCCATGTCACGGTGGCGCGGGTGGCGACCGATCCGGCCTACGATCCCGCATCCGCGACTCCGATGGTCGCCGCCGACTGGGCGGTGCTGACCTTGTCGGAGCCTGCCCCGGAGTCGGTGCCCTCGCTGGCCCTCGGTGCCGGACAGCTGCCGCCGGGAACGCCGGCGATGCTCGGCGGCTACAGCCAGGACCGGGCGCAGATCCTGATGGCCGACCGCGACTGTCATCTCCTGGGGACGAGCGCCGGTCTGCTGGTGCACGATTGCGATGCCACGCGCGGGACCAGCGGCGGGCCGCTGCTGGTGAGGACGGCGAATGGCGAGGGCTGGTCGGTTGCCGGAGTCGGTGTTGCCGCCGGGCCCGGTCCGGCCGTGCGCAATTTTGCGGTTCCGTCCGCGCGTTTCGCCGCACTTTTGGCGAAGGATACCGCTGCGGGTCAGCCCTGAGCGCATGAGGCGCATTTTTCGCTTCGCGCGAGGGCCCGAATGGCATAGACGTACCCCGGTCTTTTTCGAGCCACCCGGAACCCGGAGTCTTTCCGTCATGTCGATCCAGCGCTTCCACACCGGACCGCGCATGAGCCAGATGGTCGTCCACAAGGACACGGTCTATCTCGCCGGTCAGGTCGCCGACGAGCCGACGCCCGACGTCGAGCGTCAGACCGCCCAGATCCTGGCCCAGATCGACGCCTTGCTGGCGGAAGCGGGCAGTGACAAGAGCAAGCTGCTGTCGGCCACGATCTATCTGGTGGACATCGCCAGCTTCGGCGCGATGAACAAGGCGTGGGAGGCCTGGGTCGACCCGGCCAATCCGCCGGCCCGCGCCACGGTGGAAGCCAAGCTGGCCGCGCCCGAGTATCTCGTTGAAATTCAGGTCACCGCTGCTAAATAAGGCGGCGGAAACGGGGCGACCCGGCAGCCTCGGTTGGGGTGTGCCGGCGTGGCCCGAACGCTGTGAGGGCCGCGCGCTTCAATATTCCGACAAATTGCTTGTCGGTTTACGGAATGTTAATGACGCCTTAACAGATCGCCCGTAAAACCCCGACCAACCTCTGCCGCCGAAGCGGACGACCCTGACGGTCGCGCTTCGGTTGTCGCGTTACTGCAATGGAACCGCAACATGCCGCGCCAAACGCCACTGTCTGACATTCGGAACATCGGCATCATCGCCCACGTCGACGCGGGCAAGACGACGACCACCGAGCGTATTCTGTACTACACCGGTCGCAAGCACACGATCATCGACGTCCACGAGACGAAGGATCTGAAGACGTCGACCACGACCGACTATATGGAGCAGGAGCAGAAGCGCGGCATCACCATTCAGTCCGCCGCGGTTTCGGCCTTCTGGCGCGACAAGAAGATCAACGTCATCGACACCCCGGGCCACGTCGATTTCACCATCGAAGTGAACCGCAGCTTGCGTGTCCTCGACGGTGCGGTCGTGGTGTTCGACGGCGTCGCCGGCGTGGAGCCGCAGTCGGAGACCAACTGGCGTCTGGCGGACAACTACAACGTTCCGCGCATCTGCTACGTCAACAAGATGGACCGCTCGGGCGCCAACTTCCAGCGCTGCGTCGGCATGATCCGTCAGCGTCTGAACGCGCGCCCGGTCTGCATCCAGGTTCCGCTCGGCTCGGAAGACAACTTCCGCGGCATGGTCGACCTGATCGAGATGAAGGCCTATGTCTGGTTCTCGGACGACAAGGACTCCAAGTGGGAGATCTGGGAGATCACCGACGATCTCGCCGAGAAGCTGAACCTGACCGTCAAGGAAGACCTCGACAACATCGCGCTGATCCCGCAGCTGCGTTCCGAGCTGGTCGACACCGCCCTGGAGCAGGACGACGCGGCGATGGAAGCCTACCTGGAGTCGGGCGAGGAGCCGTCGGCCGACGTGCTGCGCGCCTGCCTGCGCAAGGGCACCATCACCAGCGCCTTCACGCCCGTCCTCTGCGGCTCGTCCTACAAGAACAAGGGCGTCCAGCAGGTTCTGGACGCGGTCGTCGATCTGCTGCCGGCCCCGACCGACGTCGAGGCCATCAAGACGGTGGACGAGGACGGTAACCCGAACGGCGAGCGTCTCAGCTCCGACGACGCGCCCTTCTCGGCGCTGGCCTTCAAGGTGCTGAACGACACCTACGGCTCGATGACCTTCATCCGCGTCTATTCGGGCGTGTTGACGAAGGGCATGTCGATCCTGAACTCGACCCGCGGCAAGCGCGAGAAGATCGGCCGCATGGTCGAGATGTTCGCGAAGGAAGCCAACCCGATCGAGGAAGCCCGCGCCGGCGACATCATCGCGCTCGTCTCCCTGCAGGAGACCGAGACCGGTGACACGCTCTGCGACGCCGCCCACCCGGTCATCCTGGAGCGCATGCGCTTCCCCGACCCCGTCATCAGCGTCTCGGTCGAGCCGAAGACCAAGGGCGAGCAGGAGAAGTTCTCGATCGCGCTCGGCAAGATGGTCCGCGCCGATCCGTCGCTCCGCCTGGAGACCGACCGTGAAACCGGCCAGACCATCCTGCGCGGCATGGGCGAGCTGCACCTGGAAGTGACGCTGGACCGCATGCGCACGGAGTTCGGCGTGGAAGGCAACATGGGCAAGCCCCAGGTCGCCTACCGCGAGACGATCACCAAGCCGGTCGAATACACCTACACCCACAAGAAGCAGACCGGTGGTTCGGGCCAGTTCGCCGAAGTGAAGATCATCTTCGAGCCGCTGGAGCGTGGCGCCGGCTTCACCTTCAAGGACGAGACGGTCGGCGGTTCGGTTCCGCGCGAATATGTCCCGTCGGTCGGCAAGGGTCTGGAGATGCAGAAGGAAGACGGCGTCCTCGCCGGCTATCCGACGGTCGACTTCAGCGCCCGCCTGGTGGACGGCAAGTACCACGACGTCGACTCGAACGCCCTGACGTTCGAAATCGCCGCCAAGGCCTGCTTCCGTGAGGCTCTGCCGAAGGCCGGTCCGATCCTGCTGGAGCCGGTGATGAAGGTCGAGATCGTCACGCCGGAGGATTACCTGGGCGACGTCATCGGCGACGTGAACCGTCGTCGCGGCACCGTCTTGGGCCAGCTGGAGCGTGGTTCGAACATCGCCGTCGAGGCCAATGTCCCGCTGAACGAAATGTTCGGCTACATCGGCCAGCTGCGCGGCATGACCTCGGGCCGTGCGTCCTACTCGATGGAGTTCAGCCACTACGAGCCGGTGCCGCGCAACGTCACCGACGAAATCGTGGCCGGCCGCAACAAGGCCGCCTGATCGCCCAACCGGCAATCAGGATACATTCGGTAAAGCAGACGGCCGGCGGAGCGATCCGCCGGCCGTTTGCCGTTTATGCCTCTTCCTTCGCCTGCACCATCGGTATAAGGGGCATAGGTCGGCGGCTCTAGAGCCCAACGGCAGCGCCTCTGACCAATTCTTTAGCGATTTGCAACCAAAAAATAGTTGGCAGCTCGTCGAATCCGTGCCCAAATTTGGAGCATGATGATTCGACGCTTCTTTTCCTTGACAGTGCTTTTGCTGATGACCCTCGGGGTGCCGGCTGGCGCGGGGCAGGGGAACATGCGTCTCGACAGTCTTTTCCAGGCTTTGCACAGCACCACCGACGCCGCCTATGCCGAATCGGTGGAGGAGCATATCTGGGACTTTTGGCTGGAGCATCCCGACCCGGTGATGGTGCGCGACATGCGCGCCGGGGTGTTCAGCCTGAACAGCGACGATTACGAGTCGGCGCTGCATGCCTTCGACGCGGTGATCGTCCGCGACCCGTCCTATGCCGAAGGATGGAACAAGCGCGCCGCTGCCCAATACATGCTGGGCGACTATCGCGCCGCCATGCTGGACCTGCGCCATGCCCTGTCGCTCGAGCCCCGTCACTTCGGGGCGCTGGTGGAGTTGGGTCTCGTCTATCTGGCGCTGGGCGATGAAAAGCCGGCGCTGCGGGCGTTCGATGCGGCGCTGAAGATCAACCCGCATCTCAGCCGCGTCCGTGTCCAGGCCGAGGCGATCCGTCATCGGATTGCGGGGACCGACCTGTAGGCGGATGGGATTGCTCTGCGGAATGTCACGCGCAAAATTGCACTGAAAATCCCTCAATAAGAGTATAACCTTCGGCAGTGCGACCGTGGGGCGGTCGCTTTGTCTTGGCCGCACGTCGGAAATGCGACGTGTCGGCACTGCGGGCTTGGGGCCGGCCGGGGGCGTGATGTTCGATCAAGTGGTTCATGTGGTTGGCGAATTGCGGGTGTTGAGCGCGCTCGGTCTGCTCGGCCTGTCCTTCATTCTGCCGCTGACGATCTTCATCGGCCGCAGCAACATCAAGAATGTGCGGCAGAAGATCATCGCGGACCTCGAGTCGGTCTTCCGCATCGAAGGACAGGAGCACGACCAGCTGATCCCCTCCTTCGAATTCGCCGCCTACAAGTACCGCGCGCTGCCGCAGGGACCGGACAACACGCAGCCATCGGAATGGCGCGCCTACTTCTTTCCGGTCCTGGTCTTCATCATGGTGTCCTTCAGCGGCTTTCTGACCTCCAGCGGCATGCTGCTGAGCAAGGATCGGCTGGACCATTTCCAGCCGCTGTTCAGCGGCATGACTCTGTACGGAGTCGACGGGATCACGCCGATGGATCTGGTGCATTACCAGCTCCAGACCGTGGCAGTGCTGTCCTTCGCCTTCTTCGGGGCCTATGTCTGGTCGATCGACTATCTGATCCGCCGCATTTCCAATTACGACCTGTCACCGATCTCATTCCTGCGGGTGACCGGCCACATCATCCTGGCCTGCATCACCGCGGTTACCCTGCATCACGCCTATATGGACATGGCGAAGATCGTGCCGGAGGGGGCGGTCGGCGACGGCGTGCCGGAGTTGCTGGTCGCCTTCCTGACCGGCTTCTTCCCCAAGCTCGGCCTGCAGACCCTGTTGAGCCGGGTGCCGCAATTGCAGGTCCGGCGGATCGATCCCCGGGCCCAGGGCTTCGTCCGCGAATATCCGATCGACATGATTCTCGGCATCGATGCGGCCATCAAGTTCCGGCTGGCCGAGTTCGAGATCGAGGACGTGCAGAACCTGGCCACGGCAAACCCGATCCTGCTGTTCGTCGAAACGCCCTACGGCATCTACGAGACGATGGACTGGGTGGCGCAGGCGCAACTGATCCTGGCGCTGGACCTCGACCAGATCGAGGCGCTGCGGGTCATCAATATCCGCACCATCTTCGACATCGAACGCTTCATGAGCCGGCCGGAGTCGCGACCGCGGCTGGTGCAGGCGCTGAATTGCCCGAAGACCGACGGCAAGGGAACGGTGCTGCTGGCCGACCGCGGCATCACGCTGGAGAATCTCGAATCGGTGGTGCAGGCGATCGGCGAGGATCTGCATGTCCAGCGCCTGCGCCAGATCTGGCGCAACATCGAATTGAAGCTCAGCCTTGACCTGCCGCAGGTCCTGCGCGACCGTGCCCTGCTGAATGCCGGCCGGATGCCGTTGCGGCCGGCTCTGGCAGAGGACATGCCGGACGACGACTCCGGTTCCGGCCTCGCGCAGGGCGCCACCGGCCTGGCGCCGATCCGGCAACCGGTTCCCGCCGAATAGCGACCGGCATTTCACCTTGACAAGCTCTGCGGTTTTTCTATAGTCGCACCCTCTCGCCACCCCGCAAGGGCGGCGGGTAACATTGTGCGTTCCCGGTTCCGGCGTGGTGCTGGCGGGATTTGCTCGGTGTGTAGGCGGCCCGACGGGCTGCCGTTGAGATATCGAGATCGAGGAGAGCAGCGTGGCGCGTATCGCTGGCGTCAACATCCCCGCGCAGAAGCGCGTGGAGATCGGGTTGACCTACATCCATGGCATCGGCCCCTTCAAGGCCAAGGAAATCTGCGCGAAGCTGGACATCCCGGCCGAGCGTCGCGTGAACGAGCTGACGGACGACGAAGTCCTGAAGATCCGCGAGACCATCGACGCCGACTACCGCGTCGAGGGCGATCTTCGTCGTGAAGTCGCCATGAACATCAAGCGTCTGATGGACCTGGGCTGCTACCGCGGCCTGCGTCACCGCAAGGGCCTGCCGGTCCGCGGCCAGCGCACCCACACGAACGCCCGCACCCGCAAGGGTCCGGCCAAGCCGATCGCCGGCAAGAAGAAGTAAGAGGACGAACGCAAAATGGCCAAGCCCTCCGCTGCTTCTCAGCGCCTGCGTCGTCGCGAGCGCAAGAACATCACCGCCGGCGTCGCTCACGTGAACGCCTCGTTCAACAACACGATGATCACCATCACCGACGCGCAGGGCAACACCATTGCCTGGTCGTCGTCGGGCACCATGGGCTTCAAGGGTTCGCGCAAGTCGACCCCGTACGCTGCTCAGGTGGCTGCCGAGGACGCCGGCCGCAAGGCTCAGGAACACGGCATGAAGACCCTGGAAGTCGAAGTGAAGGGTCCGGGTTCGGGGCGTGAGTCCGCCCTGCGCGCCCTGCAGTCGATCGGCTTCCAGATCACGTCGATCCGCGACGTCACGCCGATCCCGCACAACGGCGTTCGCCCGCCGAAGAAGCGTCGCGTCTAAGTTCATTACCGTTTCCGCACCCGCGGGGACCAGCCATTCCGGGACAGGGGGCCGCAGCCATCGCGGCCCCCTCAGCATGGGAATGGTTCGGGCCCCGCGGGTTCGTGTTCACCCGATGGCATCTTGAGGTCGATCCGTGCTTCAGAAGAACTGGCAGGAACTGATTAAGCCGAGCAAGCTGGACATCCAGCCCGGTGACGACGCCGACCGTTTCGCGACGGTGGTCGCCGAACCGCTGGAACGCGGCTTCGGTCTGACCCTGGGCAACGCCCTGCGCCGCATCCTGCTCTCCTCGCTGCAGGGTGCCGCCGTCACGTCGATCCACATCGACGGCGTGCTGCACGAGTTCTCGTCCATCCCCGGCGTCCGCGAGGACGTGACCGACATCGTCCTGAACATCAAGACGATGGGTCTGCGCATGGGCGGCGACGGCCCGAAGCGCATGCGCCTGCGCGCCGAAGGCCCGGGCGAGGTCAAGGCCGGCATGATCGAGACCGGGCCCGACATCCAGGTCATGGATCCGGAACTGGTCATCTGCACGCTGGACAACGGCGCGCGGCTGAACATGGAACTGACGGTCGAGACCGGCAAGGGCTATGTCCCGGCCAGCCAGAACCGTCCGGAAGACGCGCCCATCGGCCTGATTCCGATCGACGCCCTGTTCTCCCCGGTCCGCAAGGTGTCCTACAAGGTCGACAATGCCCGCGTCGGGCAGGTCACCGACTATGACCGCCTGTCGATGACGGTGGAGACCAACGGTTCGGTCAAGCCGGACGACGCGGTGGCTCTGGCCGCCCGCATCCTGCAGGACCAGCTGCAGCTGTTCATCAACTTCGAGGAGCCGACGCACGCCGTCTCCGAGGAGAAGCACGAGGAGGTTCCGTTCAACAAGAACCTGCTCCGCAAGGTGGACGAGCTGGAACTGTCGGTCCGTTCGGCCAACTGCCTCAAGAACGACAACATCGTCTACATCGGCGATCTTGTGCAGAAGACGGAAGCGGAAATGCTCCGCACTCCGAACTTCGGCCGCAAGTCGCTGAACGAGATCAAGGAAGTGCTGTCCCAGATGGGCCTGCACCTGGGTATGGAAATTCCGAACTGGCCGCCGGAGAACATCGAAGAGCTGGCCAAGCGTCTGGAAGAGCCGTACTAAGCATCTCGCTTGTTTCCCGCGCCCTTTCCGTCGTCAGGCGGGGAGGGCGCATTTCCCAGGGCCGTACCGGCCCGTCCCCGTTGCCGTACCAGCACTCGACTGGGCGGCGGGGTTCACGATCGGCTCCCCGAGGGGGGCCATGCCATGAAGGAGGACCGCCATGCGTCACGGCGTTTCGGGACGTAAGTTCAGCAAGACCAGCAGCCACCGCAAGGCCATGTTCTCGAACATGGCGAACGCGGTGATCAAGCACGAGCAGATCACCACCACCCTGCCGAAGGCGAAGGACCTGCGTCCGATCGTCGAGAAGCTGATCACGCTCGGCAAGAAGGGTGGCCTGGCCAACCGTCGTCTGGCTTTCGCCCAGCTGCGCGACAACGACACGGTGACCAAGCTGTTCACGGTCCTGGCCGACCGCTACAAGGACCGTCAGGGTGGCTACAGCCGCGTCCTGAAGGCCGGCTTCCGCTATGGTGACGCCGCCGACATGGCGGTGTTCGAGCTGGTCGACCGCGACGTCGCCGCCAAGGGTCAGGATTCGGGCCCGACGCAGGATGCCGTCGATGCCGAAGCCGAGACCGCCGAGTAACATGACCGGACATCGCGCCGGTCATCCGCCCCGTGCGGCATCGGGCCTCAGGGCCCCGTGTCGTGCAGGACGGAACCGCCGATATCGGTGATATGTTAGACCCTTCCTTCGGGGACACCCCCGGAGGAAGGGTTTTCTCTTATGTGGCCGGTCGAATGTTGCGTTCCCTTTACACGCGCCTCCAGCGCCTGTCCGCCCGCGACGATGCCGTCTGGTGGATGTCGGCGATCTCCTTCGCCGAAAGCTCCTTCTTCCCGTTGCCGCCGGACGTGATGCTGGTGCCGATGTGCCTGGAGAAGCCGAAGCGACTCTGGTTCTACACCAACATCTGCGCCTTCGCGTCGCTTCTGGGCGGCCTGCTTGGCTATGCGCTGGGCTTCTATCTGTTCGAGAGCGTCGGGCGGATGATCATCGACTTCTACAATGCGCAGGAGTCGTTCCATCATTTCCAGGAGATGTTCACCGAGTTCGGCCCCTGGTTCCTGATTCTGAAGGGGGTGACGCCGATCCCCTACAAGCTGCTGACGATCACCGCCGGATTCGCCCATCTGGACCTGACGGTCTTCATCCTCTGTTCGATCGTCGCGCGCTTCTCCCGATTCTACATGATCGCCATCCTGCTGCATTTCTACGGGCCGCAGGTTCAGCACATCATCGAGAAGCGGCTGATGCTGGTGGCCACCGTCCTTCTGGTCGTGGTGGTCGGCGGCCTGCTCAGCTTCAAGTTCGTCTGATCGCGCCGGTCCGGTCAGTCCGGCATCCCCTGGTCCTGCCGATTGCGGCGGGACGGGGGCAGGGCGTCGCGGTCCGCGCGGTCGCGGCGCACGATCAGGACGATGGCAACGGCCACGAACAGCCCGCCCAGAAGCGGGATGATCATCTCGGCCATGCCGACATTGGGCAGCGCCAGCGCGCGCGAGGCCAGCATGACAAGGCCAAGGACAAGCAGAGCCAGCAGCAGTCGCAGGGACCGGTTGCGCGGCGGTCTGCCGTCCGAATTCGGAGTCATTTCAGTCATTCCCTTCTTACAGCTGATATCGGCATAGTGGGGGCCGAACGGGGGATGGTCCAGAGGGGTGTGGCATTCCGTCATGCCCATGGCCGTCCTCACAACAAGAAGAATAGGAGCCGTCGTGGCTAAGTTCCGTCCGGTCCGTCTCATCGCCCCGCTCGTGGCCATGGCCCTGCTCGGCCTGTCGGCCTGCGCCGACCATCCGGCGTCGCACCCTGCCGCTTCCGGCCCGGCACCCACCGTCACGGTGGTCCCGGGACCCTCCACCCCGCGCGGCGGTGCCGACGACCAGTCGTTGCGGATCGACGGCGGCACCGGCGCCGGCGCCTCCTGTCAGGCGCAGTGCGAGCGCAGCCACAATGTGTGCATGGATTCGGTTGCCGCGCGCAACCAGGGCGGCATCGACCGCACCGATTCGACCCCCTTCAGCCCGACCGACAACTGCAGCTATCAGCTGAAGCAGTGCTACCAGCGCTGCGGCGCGGCGCGCTGAGGCATCCATCATGGCGAAACGCGGCGAGTCGGGCGGGGATGCCGGGCTGTTCGAGTCGGCGGCTCCCCGCCCGTTCGCCGACCGTCTGCGTCCGCGCACGCTGGACGAGGTGGTCGGGCAGGACCATCTGCTGAAGCCCGACGGGCCGCTGGGCCGCATGGTCGCGGCGCGGCGGCTGGCCTCCATGATCCTGTGGGGGCCGCCCGGCTGCGGCAAGACCACCATCGCCCGTCTGCTGGCCCACAGCACCGACCTGCATTTCGAACCGCTTTCGGCGGTGTTCTCCGGCGTCGCCGATCTGCGCAAGGTTTTCGACGCCGCCCGCGCCCGGCGGGTGGCGGGGCCGGGCACGCTTCTGTTCATCGACGAGATCCACCGCTTCAACCGCTCCCAGCAGGACGGCTTCCTGCCATTCGTCGAGGACGGCACTGTCACGCTCGTCGGCGCCACCACCGAGAATCCGTCTTTCGAACTGAATGCCGCCTTGCTGTCGCGGGCGCAGGTCTTCGTGCTGAACCGGCTGGACGATGCGGCGCTGGAAAAACTGCTGTCGCGGGCGGAGGCGGAGATGGGCCGGCCGCTGCCGCTGGACGCCGACGCGCGCGCCGCGGTGAAGGCGATGGCCGACGGCGACGGCCGCTTCTGCCTGAACCTGTGCGAGGAGCTGTTCGCGCTGCCGGGCGGGACGGTGCTGGACACCAATGCTCTCGCCGCCACCATCCAGCGCCGCGCCCCGCTCTACGACAAGGCGCAGGAGGGGCATTACAACCTCATCAGCGCGCTTCACAAGTCGCTACGCGGGTCGGACACCGACGCGGCGCTCTACTGGTACAGCCGCATGCTGGATGGCGGGGAGGACCCGCGCTACATCGCGCGGCGCCTGACCCGCTTCGCGGTGGAGGATGTCGGTCTGGCCGATCCCAACGCCCTGACCCAGGCCATTGCCGCCTGGGAGGCCTACGAGCGGCTGGGCAGCCCGGAGGGCGAACTGGCCCTGGCGCAGCTGGTCATCTATCTGGGGACGGCGCCGAAATCGAACGCCGGCTACACGGCCTACAAGTCGGCGGTGCGCGCGGCGAAGGAGACGGGTTCGCTGATGCCGCCCAAGCATATCCTGAACGCGCCGACCAAGCTGATGAAGAGCATCGGCTACGGCAAGGGATACGAGTACGACCACGATACGGCTGAAGGCTTCTCCGGCCAGAACTACTTCCCGGAAGGGATGGCCCGGCGCGAGTTCTACCAGCCGGTGGAGCGGGGGTTCGAACGCGACCTGCGCAAGCGGCTGGACTATTGGGCCAAGCTGCGCGAACGGCGGGGAGAAGAGTAGTGGGCGGACGTCATACCGGCGTCGAACAACGTCCGCTGAACCGCGCCCTTTACGCCGCCATCCCATCGGCCGGCGCCGAGGCGATCAGGCGGTAGTGGCTGGTGTCGGCGAGGACCGAGCAGCTCAGGGTCTTCGACACACCCTCGTCTTCGGTGCTGACGACGCGGGCGTGCGGGATGCCCAGCAGGCTGACCGTTGCCGTCACCCGCCAACCGCGGCCGCCGGCACTGCCGACCGGTTGGAAAACCTGCCCGATCTGGACATGCTTCTTGCTCATGACGGATAAACCCTCGGACGGCCGGTTGCCCGTGGGCGAAACCCGGCCTGTTGCGCAAAACCTCAACCCACAGTTAAGCGCAGCAGCGAGTCGCGATCAACAGGGAAACCGTCGCACGCCCCCTGGATCGGCAAACCCGATGTGAAATGTCACGGGACGTCGCCCCGCCGTCAGCATCCCGACTTCGGCAACGCCTCGATCTTGTCCAGCACCGCGTTGACGGTGAAATCGCCATAGTCGATCTGCATGGACTCGGCGATGCCGTTTTCCAGCAGATGCAGGCTCATCTCATATTCCGGCTGCGCCGAATCGCTCTGGGTCGGGAAGAAGGCCATGCGGACCGGCCAGGCCTTGCCCACCTTCAGCAGCGGGTCCTTGCCGGCGTCCGTCGGCGCGCCGGGCTTGCCGACGACGGTCGACACCTCGGTCGGTCCTTCCGCGTCGGACCCGTCGAAGATGGTGCGGGTGAAGAAGGGATCCTTCCGTTCGGCGTGGTCCAGGATCGCCAGCGTGTGGGCGGTCGGGAACATGGTGCCGGCCGGCAGCTCCATCTCCTGCGGTTCGGGCTTGGTGAACTGGGCGGTGCCGGCGCCGTCGCGGTTCAGGTTCGCCTCGCCGCGCACCTCTTCGTCCACCTCGCCATTCACCAGCTTGCGGACGTTGAAGCGGTAGCGCAGTCCGTCCTTCGATTCCCAGGTGGTGTAGTTGGTGTTCATCGCCATGTCGTCGCCTTCGCTGTAGACGAAGCGCAGCTGAAAGCGCTGCTCCGTCGTCCAGCCGTCGCAGGCGTCGGCCCATTCGAACATCATGCGGCCGCGGACGTCGCTGACCTTCGATCCGTTGCGCGCCGAAGCCAGCGACATGGTGTAGATCGCCCGGTGCGGCTGGATTTTGGCCGCCACCGCCGCCATGGAGGTCGCGGCCGGCTGAGCCAGGACGGGGGAGGCCGCGAGGAGCGCACCGGTGGAAACGGCGGCCGCGAGGACCGCGCCGACGGTAGCCGGAAAGGCGGAAAGACGGTCGAGCAAGACGGGATCCACAGGTGATTGACGGCTCTTGGTGAAGTATGGGTGTTTTTGCCGCGGTCCGAAAGGCCCGCCACCCGAATGTCTTATCAATGGAAGGGAACCGCCGGAATGACAAGCCCTGCCGAGTTGCCGTTCGCGGCGCAGTCGGACAGTCCCGCCTCCAACTCCGCCTCCAGTTCTGACGCCCGCCCCGTGCTGCTGCTGACCCGCCGTCTTCCCGATGCGGTGGAGGCGCGGGCGTCGCACGACTACCGCGCGCTGCTCAATCCGGAGGACCGCGCCTTCAGCGGGGCGGAGATCGCCGCCCGCGCGGCCGACGCCGGGGCCGACGCCGTGCTCTGCTGTGCCGGCGACCGCTTGGACGCCGCCGCCATCGCGGCGATGCCGCAGCGGGTGCGGGTGCTGGCGACCTTCTCCGTCGGCACCGACCATATCGACCTGGAGGCGGCGCGCGCCCGCGGTCTGACCGTCACCAACACGCCCGACGTGCTGACCGACGCCACCGCCGACATCGCGCTGCTTCTGCTGCTGGGGGCCGCGCGCCGCGCGTCTGAGGGTGAGCGGATGATCCGCGCCAATGCCTGGACCGGCTGGACGCCGACCCAACTGATGGGCACCCATGTCGGCGGCAAGCGGCTGGGCATCGTCGGCATGGGCCGCATCGGACAGGCGGTTGCGGCGCGCGCCCGCGCCTTCGGCATGACCATCCATTACAGCAACCGCCGCCGGCTGGCTCCGGAGCTGGAACTGGGCGCCATCTATCATGCCGATCCGGAGGCGATGCTGCCGGTGTGCGATGTCCTGTCGCTTCACTTCCCCGCCACGGCGGAAACCCGACATTGGCTGAACGCCAAACGGATCGGACGGATGCCACCGGGGGCCATTCTGGTCAACACCGCCCGCGGCACCGTGGTGGACGACGAGGCGGTAATCGACGCGCTGAAGGCCGGGCGGTTGGCGTCCGCCGGGCTCGACGTCTTCGAGAACGAACCGAACCTGCATCCCGGCTACCGCGAGCTGCCCAACGCCTTCCTGCTGCCGCATCTGGGCAGCGCCACGGTGGAGACCCGGAATGCCATGGGATTCAAGGCGCTGGACAACATCGACGCGGTGATGGCCGGCCAGCCCGCCCCCGATCGGGTGGTGTAACGGGGGAACGGAGCCTTTTGCCGGGCCACCCCCTCACCGGCAGGGATTTCCTGCCCCGAACGGATGGGGTGGGCAGAAGATGCCGGTCCGCTGGGAAAGAGGCTCCATTCCTTCCCGATGATCCGGCGGCGCAATCCGCCGGAAATTCATAAAATGCTTGGTATCTGCGGTGTGCGTCGGGTTGGCACAGTGGTTGCTTGGGTGAGGGCGAAGTGTTCCGACCTTCATCAGAGGAGCCGACCCCATGAACGCCATCGTCGCCGCCCTGGACCTGAAGCACCACGCCTCCGACCGTTTCGACGTGCCGGCCGGATGGTCGCCGGTCGCGTTGGCCTCGCGTGTCGGGCTTCTGCGGGGGACCGAGCGCCAGACGCTGGACGAGACGATCGCGCTGCTCGCCGAAGCCAAGGAGACGATCGCCGAACTGCATGAGCGCATCGCCTACCTGGAAAGCCTGACGATGACGGACGAGCTGACCGGCCTGTTGAACCGGCGCGGCTTCTACAGCCACTTCCGGCGCGAACTGGCCTCCGCCCGCCGCAACGGGTCCGCCGGCGGCCTTCTGGTCATGATCGACCTGGACGGCTTCAAGGCGATCAACGACACCCACGGCCATGTGGCCGGCGACGCCTATCTGCGGCAGGTGGCCCGGATGATCGTCGGCAATGTCCGGCAGGAGGACGTGGTCGCCCGGCTGGGTGGCGACGAGTTCGCCGTGCTGCTGACCAACACCGACACCGCCAGCGGCCTCGCCCGCGCCCGCCAGCTGGCCGCCATCGCCGACGCCACCCATGTGGAATGGGGCGGGCAGTCGCTGCCGGTCCGTTTCTCCGTCGGCACCCAGCCCTATGGCGCCGACGACAGCGAGGACGAGGTGATGCGCCGCGCCGACGCCATGATGTACGGCGCCAAGGGTGCCCGCCGCCGCGATGCCAAGCGCAAGGTGAAGCGGGCGGCCTGAGCCGTCACACCCATCCCAGCCGCCGTGCATTGCCGCTGCCGATAATCAAGAACCGCCCGCGCCAGCCGCAGGCGGTTTTTCGTTTGAATGCAGGGCGGTCGGCGCTCATCAGGGCTGTCATCCAGCGGTCCGGTAACGACTATTTAACCGTCGCGACCTAATCAGAAAGGGGCTATACCGGTTCTGCGACCCCGCAATCGCGGTGCGCGATCCGGCAAGGGACGGCGTGAACGCGGGGGTCACTCCCAGGGAGGATGCATGTCAGCGGAGCCGTGCGGTCCATTGGCGACCGGTGGTGGGCCGACCAAGACCGTCCTCATCGTCGAGGACAACGAGCTGAACATGAAGCTCTTTCATGACCTGCTCGAAGCGCACGGCTATGGCACGCTGCAGACCCGTGAAGGCATGGAAGCGATGCGGCTGGCCCGTCAGCACCGCCCCGACCTGATCCTGATGGACATCCAGCTGCCGGAGGTTTCCGGGCTGGAGGTGACCCGCTGGATCAAGGACGATCCGGACCTGAGGAGCATTCCGGTCGTGGCCGTCACCGCCTTTGCCATGAAAGGCGACGAAGAGAAAATCCGTCAGGGCGGCTGCGAGGATTATGTGGCAAAGCCCATTTCGGTTGTGAAGTTCCTCGAGACAGTCAAAAAGTTTCTCGGCTAAGTTAGTTTGCTCTGTAGCAATTCTGCAGGAATTTCCTTCCGATGTCCGCGCGTGTCCTTGTCGTTGACGATGTACTGCCGAATGTGAAGCTGCTCGCGGCGAAGCTGACGCGCGAGTACTTCAATGTTCTGACGGCCTTCAACGGACCCGACGCGCTTGAGATGGTGCGGAAGGAATCGCCGGACATCGTCCTCCTCGACGTCATGATGCCGGGCATGGACGGGTTCGAGGTTTGCGAGAAGATCCGCTCCGATCCCGCCACCATGCACATCCCCGTGGTGATGGTTACGGCGCTGTCGGACATCGCCGACCGCGTCCGCGGGCTGGAGGCCGGGGCCGACGATTTCCTGACCAAGCCGGTGAACGACATCGCGCTGTTCGCGCGCGTCCGCTCGCTGGTGCGGCTGAAGATGATGATGGACGAATGGCGCCTGCGTGAAAGCACGTCCGGCCAGTTCGGCGTCATCGAGCGCAGCGGCACCATGCTGAGCGAATCCTTCGAGCGGGCCAACGTGCTGGTGCTGGAGGATTCCGCCCTCGACCTGGAAAAGGTGACGGAGACGCTTCAGCGCGACCACAACGTGGTCTTCTCCGCCGACACCGGTGCCAAGGCACTGGAACGCGCGCTGGGCACGCCGCTCGATCTGGTGGTGGTCAGCCTGACCCTGCTGAACGAGGACGGTCTGCGGCTCTGTTCGCAGCTTCGCTCGCACGAGCGCACGCGGCAGGTGCCGATCCTGCTGATGGTGGACGACGGCGACCTGGGGCAGGTGGCGAAGGGGCTGGAACTCGGCGCCAACGATTACGTCATCAAGCCGGTCGACAGGAACGAACTGCTGGCCCGCGCCCGCACCCAGATCCGGCGCAAGCGCTATCAGGAACGGCTGCGCTCCAATTACGAGCAGAGCCTGTCGATGGCGCTGACCGACAGCCTGACCGGGGTCTTCAACCGCCGTTACGTCAACGCCCATCTGCCGCGGCTGCTGGAACGCGCCATCGACAGCCACAAGCCGGTGTCGGTGCTGATGTTCGACATCGACCATTTCAAGGTGGTCAACGACACCTACGGCCACGCCATCGGCGACGAGGTCCTGCGTGAAGTGTCCGCCCGCGCCAGCCGCAACCTGCGCACCTTCGACCTTGTCGCCCGGCTGGGTGGCGAGGAGTTCATCGTCATCCTGCCGGACACCGACGGGGAAGCCGCGCTGATTGTCGCCGAACGCCTGCGTTCGCGCATCGCCGACACCCCCTTCGCCGTATCGGCCGACCGTGGCGAGATCAACGTGACGGTGTCCGTCGGCATCTCGATCGGCGGGCGGCTGGGCGACACCGCCGAAGGGCTGGTCCGCCGGGCCGACGAAGCGCTGTACGAAGCCAAGCGGTCGGGCCGCAACTGCGTCATCGCCGACGCGCGCGCCGACCAGCTAGAGGGGTAGGGGCGGGGCTTTCGACTCGTCCTCTTGCCGATCCTGCTGCGCCGCACCATCTGGCAAAGCCGTTCGTTTCCACCGGCATCCATGGGGGACCGATGCTCGCCACCGCCAGCGGCGCCATCACCCATCTGGGCAGCAGCAGCCTTCTCGTCCCGCTTTCCGCCCTCTATGCGACTGCGCTTTGGCGGCACCATTCGGCGCCGCTGGCGTTGCGCTGGCTGCTCGCCCTGTCGCTCTGCCTGGGCGCCATGGTGGTGCTGAAGCTGGTGGGGCATGGCTGCGGCCTGCCGGACTTTCCGCTGTTCCCGTCGCTGTTCGCCGGCGACCGCTTCATCAGCCCCAGCGGCCACGCCGCCTTCTCCGCCGTCTTCTACGGGTCGGTGTCGGCGCTGGCGGCGCGCAACGCCAGATCGCGCCGGCTGCGCATCGCACTGCCGCTGGCGGCGGTGGCGCTGGTGCTGGCCATCGGCGCCTCGCGCGTCGCCGTTTCCGCCCATTCGGGGGCGGAGGTGGTGGCCGGGCTGATGATCGGCGGGCTGTCGGCCCTGCTGTTCCTGTGGAGCAGCCGCAACGACGCCGTACCGCGCCTGCGCCCCTCCCCCTGGCTGGCGGGAGCGATGGCGCTGGGGCTGGCCCTGCTGGTCCATGCCGGCGATCCGTCCTTCGTCGAAGGGACGATCCGCTGGGCCGCCCATCAGTTGGGCAGCGAGGGGGGGCTGTGCGAGTTGGCCGGCCGGGTGTTCCCCGGCAATCGCGGGTAAATCACCAACCGGGGTGAAGCCGGTGGCGTCCTGTGTTATGACGGACGGCCGCGCCCGGTTCCGCCGATGCGGCGCCGTTCGCGTCAATGCTTGAGCCTAAGGCTTGCGCCACGCCGCGCAAGATCCTATACCGACGCCCCGTTTCCGTTCCGTTCCGCCCCATTCCATCAGCTTTCGTCTGGTCACCTCGCACCGCATGTCGCTTTTCGATGCCCTGCCGCGTGGCCCTTCGTCGGGTGGCGCCGCCGTCCCCTTCGGTCAGGAGGACCTGACGCGCGTCTTTGATGCCAAGACGCTGCAGCGCGGTCGCACGCTGATGATGACCGGTGCGGTGACGCTGGGTTCCCCCGGCGGCGACCGAATCGAGGCGGAGGTCAGCGATCTCGGCCGCCGGCTGGCGGTGACGGTGACGCCGGTGCAGGGCAAGCGCAGCGTCGTGCTCGACCGCAGCTGTTCCTGTGGCCGTAACGCCTGCGCCCATATGGCGGCGGCGGCGATGCTGGCGCTGGAAAGCCGGCCGGAATGGCGCCGCGCCTCCCTGTTCGACGTGGCCGACGTGAAGGCGCCGCTGGCCCCGCCTCCTCCACCTCCGCCTGTCCCGGTGACGTCCACGCCTGCTACGGCCCCCTCGGCGCCGCCCGCTCCCAAGCCCCCGCTGACCCTGGTCCGCCCGCCGGTCCCGCCGCCGATCCGCAGCGTGGCGCCCCCACCTCCGCCTCCACCCCCGGTGCCGAAGCCGGAGCCGGTGCGCAGCGTGCGTTGGACGCTGGAGCCGGGGCAGGGCGACGTCGCCTGCTACATCCTGGTGGAGTTCGTGGCGGAGGGGGCGGCGGACGCCAGCCCCGCCAGCCCGCGCGACGTGCTGGCCAAGGCCCCGCGCTCCGTCGACGGCGATGCCGACCGTGCCATCGCCCGGCTGCTCGGCGGCGGCGGAACCGAGCGCACCCCCGTTGCCAAGAGCCGGGGGGAGGCGGTTGACCGCCTGCTGCGCCGCCTGCTCGCAACCGGCCGCCTGCGCTGGCGCGACGGCACCCCGCTGGCCGAGGCGCCGGGCCGCACCGTCCGTGCCTTCCGCGACCCCGCGACCCGTAAGCTGCGCCCGACCGGCCTGCCGGAACGCAGCGTTCTGGTGAAGGGCCAGTCCTATTGGTGCGTGGACAGTGCCACCGGCACCGTCTTTCCGGTCGATCTCCAGGTGGTCGAAGTGCCGAAGGCCAAGCCGGTGCCGGCGGCCCCGCCACCGCCGCCGGTTCCGTCCAAAACAACTCCGTCGCGCCTGTTCGGCCCGTCGCGCAGTTCCGTCGCGGCGATGCCGCGCATCACAGCGCCGCCTTCGATGCCGAGTTCCAGCTTCCGCGACAATGCCATTCCCGGCGTGCGCAGCGGGGCGGCGGACGCGGCGGCCATCGTAGAGCGCTCCCCCCGCATCATCGCCCGCCTCGGCCGCGTGGTGACGCCGGCCGATGGGCTGGTCGACGTGCTGCGCCTGTCCTTCGACTATGGCGAGCCCGGCCGGGCGGTGGAGATCGAACCCGACGACCAGCGCCAGTTCGCCCGTTACGAGGACGACTTCGGCGACGTCACCTTCGTTCGCCGCGACAAGGCCGACGAGCAGGCGGCGCTGGACCGGCTGTCCGGCCTCGGCTTCGCCCAGGCGCGGATCGAGCCGCCGAAGGGTGCGCTGAACGCCCGCGGCTCCCGCGTCCACTGGCTGACCGGCCGCGACGTCGAGGAGCGCTGGCAGCATTTTCTCACCAACGAGGTCCCGGCCCTGACCAAGGCCGGCTGGATCGTCGAGGTCGGCGCCGATTTCGGCACCAGGGTCATCGAACCGGGCGCGGAGGTGGAGGTCGCCGTCCGCGATGCCGGCGACGGCTGGTTCGACCTGGATGTCGGCGTCGAGATCGACGGCGAGCGACAGCCGCTTCTGCCGATCCTCGCCCGGCTGGTGGAGAAGGGCGGTCTGTCGACCACCCGTGTCATCGACGGCCGCGCCCACATCGTTCTCGACGACGGCAACGTCCTGGCCCTGCCGGCCGAACGGATCGAGCGGTTGCTCAGCGTTCTGGAAGCCATGCTGGACAGCGGGCGCAGCAGCGGCGACCGGCTGAAGGTTCCGCTGGCCGAGGCGGACTCGCTGCTGGACATCGACGACCTGATCGCCCGGCGCGGCGACGAGACGGCGCAGATCGACGGCTATCTCCAGCGCCTGCGCGCCGACGAGATGCCGGGCGACATGACCCCGCCGCCGGGCTTCAAGGGCGAGTTGCGTGACTATCAGCGCGGCGGGTTGGCCTGGATGCAGAGCCTGCGCGCCAACAACGTCGCCGGCATCCTCGCCGACGATATGGGCCTGGGCAAGACCGCCCAGACGCTGGCCCACATCGCCATGGAGGAGCATGAGGGCCGGCTGACCGATCCCTGCCTCGTCGTGGTGCCGACCAGTCTCGTGCCCAACTGGGTGGCGGAGGCGGAGCGCTTCACGCCGCATCTGCGCGTCGTCGTGCTGCACGGCGTCGACCGCCACGGCAAGCTGGCGGAACTCGATCGCGCCCACATCGTCGTCACCACCTACGGCGTGGTGGGGCGCGACGTCGATCTGCTGAAGCGCCTGACCTGGCACATGATCGTGCTGGACGAGGCGCAGGCGATCAAGAACCCCGACGGCAAGGCCACCCGCGCGGTGGCGGCGCTGCCGGCGCGGCACCGGCTCTGCCTGTCCGGCACGCCGGTTGAGAACAATCTGGGCGAGTTGTGGAGCCAGTTCGCCTTCCTGATGCCGGGCCTGCTGGGCGACCGCAAGGAGTTCGGCAAGCGGTACCGCGTGCCCATCGAAAAGCGTGGCGACAACACCCGCGCCAACCTGCTGATGCGCCGCATCCGCCCCTTCCTGCTCCGCCGCACCAAGGAGGCGGTGGCGAAGGAACTGCCGCCGAAGACCGAGGTGGTGGTGCGCATCGACCTCGAACGCGACCAGCGCGACCTCTACGAGACCATCCGCCTGTCGGTGAACGAAACGGTGCGCGCGGCGCTGGCCGCCAGCGGCAAGGGGCTGGGCCAGAACGCCATCGCGGTGATCGACGCGCTGTTGAAGCTGCGTCAGGTCTGCTGCGACCCGCGTCTGCTGAAATCCATCGCGGCGCTGGGCGGCAAGATGCGGCCGAGCGCCAAGCTGCACGCCCTGACCGAGATGGTGAAGGAGATGGTGCCGGAAGGCCGGCGCATCCTGATCTTCTCGCAGTTCACCACCATGCTCGACCTGATCAAGCTGGAGCTGGAGAAGGCGCACATCCCCTATGTCGAGCTGACCGGCCGCACGCTGGACCGCGCCGAGCCGGTGAACCGCTTCCAGAACCGCGAGGTCCCCGTCTTCCTCATCAGCCTGAAGGCGGGCGGGCGCGGCCTGAACCTGACCGCCGCCGACACGGTGATCCACTACGATCCCTGGTGGAACCCGGCCGCTGAGGATCAGGCGACCGACCGCGCCTATCGCATCGGCCAGGACAAGCCGGTCTTCGTCTACAAGCTGATCGCCGCCAACACGGTGGAGGAACGCATCCTCGACCTTCAACGCCGCAAGGGCAGCCTGTCCGCCGCCACCATCGAGGGCAAGGGGCTGGTCAGCGCGCTCGATGGCGGCGACATCGACTATCTGCTCGGCGACGGGGACGGCGACGAGGAGTAGGCGTCCGGCTCAGCGAGGCCGCTTCGCCGCCAGCAGGCTGGCGACCGCCGCGCCGTTCCTGCCGGAACGCTCGCCGATGGCGGTCAGGGTCTCGCCCGGTGCGGCGTCGATGTTGGCGGCCTTCAGCACCTCCACCGCCTTGTCCGGCGTCAGCCCCAGCGCCGGCGCCGCCGCTTCAAGCGTCGCGCCGGACAGTGCGCCGAACACCGCCCCCGGATTGACGCTGCCGCCGCCGGTGGTTCCGGTCATGCCGGTGAAGACCACCGACACGACGATGCTGGCGATGAAGGCGGCTTGCGCGGCATACCGCTTCAGATAGCCCAGGAACGCCCGCCAGTTCTTCGCCAGATGCCAGAGCGCGATGGCGGAGAACAGCATGCTCAGCCATTCGTGGGAGAAGCGCACCAGCCCGGTGTTCCAGTGCAGGAGCAGCATCACGCCGGTCACCGTGGACACGACGAAGGTGACGATGGTGACGGGGGTGACCACGTCGCGGGTCATGGTCTTGATGATGGTCATGGCAGTCGCCCTTGATCCGGTGTCGTTTCTTGTTGGCGTCCATGATCGCGCGCGACTGTAACTGGACAATATCCGGCGGGGTGCTGCTGTGTAACAGTGTGTAACGCAGGGGTCGGCATGCCATCGGCCGCTTCGCCCGTCATTGTCCGCGATGTGTTTGGGGAGTGTCATGGCCTCGATTCAGGAAGCCTTGCGGGTCGCCGTCGACCATCACGGGGCCGGGCGGCTGCGGGAGGCGGAAATCCTCTATGGCCGCGTCCTCGATGCCGCCCCCGCGACGCATGCCGCCTCCCATCTGCTGGGGATGCTGCTGGCACAGACCGGCCGTCTGGAGGCCGCGGCGCCGCGCATCGCCGCGGCGGTACGCGCCCAGCCGGACGTCGCCGATTACCACCGCGATCTCGGCAAGGTCCATCAGGCGCTGGGCCAGCCGGCGGAGGCCATGGCCAATCTGCGCCGCGCAGCCGCCCTGCAACCCGACGACGCGGCGGCCCTGGCACTCCTCGGTGTGGCGGCGCAGATGACCGGCGACACCGACGCCGCCATTGACGCGCTGGGCCGGGCGTTGGCGCTGGATCCGCAGGACGGCGAAACCCGGCAGCGCTTGTCCCTGCTGTTGGAACTGCGCGGCATCCACCATCTGGAGCGGGGTCGGGCAGAGGCGGCGGTCGCCGACCTGTCGCGCTTGATTGCGGAGGAACCGCCGACGGTGGAGCGGCTGTTCCAGCTTGGCAACGCCTTGTCCCGCGCCGGCCGGCCGGGTGATGGGCTGGCCTGCTATCGGCAGGCACTGGCGCTGCAGCCCGACCATGTCGGGGCGGTCTTCAACCTCGGCATCCTGACCCGGCAAGCGGCGGGCCTGGATCTGGAGGCGCTGGAACAGGCGGCGACGAGTCTGAGCCGGGCGGTGGTGCTGGCGCCCGATTTCCTTGATGCGCGCGAGAACCTCGCCATCCTTCTGTTCCAGACCTATCGGGAGGCGGAATCGCTGATCCAGATCGACAGGCTTCTGACGCAGAAGGCGCAACTGGCGGCGCGGGAAGGCGCGGTGCTCGCCCTGCCGCCGCTTCGCGACCGCCCGACCGCTCCGGAAAGGCGCATCTGCGACGTGGTGGCCTTCAGCCTGTGGGGAGCGGCCGACGTCTACCGTCGCGGGGCGCTGGAGAATGCCCGGCTGGTGCGGTCGGTCTATCCCGGCTGGACCTGCCGGATTTACCACGACGACAGCGTGCCGCCGGAGGTTCTGGCGGAACTGGACGCGCTGGGGGCTGAGCGGGTGGTGATGCCGCCCGACAGCGGCCCGATCAGCGGCCTCTATTGGCGCTTCCTCGCCTCCGACGATCCAACCGTCCGGCGCTTCATCTGCCGCGACTGCGATTCGCGGGTCGGCCCGCGCGAGCGCGCGGCGGTGGAGGCGTGGATCGCGTCCGGCAAGCCCTTCCACGTCATGCGCGACCACCCGCTGCACAGCGAGCTTATGCTGGCCGGCATGTGGGGCGGGGTCGCCGGCCTGCTGCCGCCGCTGGAACCGCTGATCGACCGCTTCGCCGCGGCGGAGGCCGACCGCTGGCAGGACCAGCGCTTCCTCCGCTCCCACCTGTGGCCGCTGATCGCCGATGCCTGTCTGGTCCATGACAGCCACCAGCCGGGCCATGGCTTCCCGTTCCCCGACCATCCCGGTGATCCGGCGGAACATGCCGTCGGCCGGCGCATCATCTAGGCCGCAATCCTGTCCAAGACGACCGCCGCGCCCACCTGTTAGACTGCGGCATGGACCAGCAATCAGCACTGACCCGGACACCGGCCGGCGGCGGCGATTTCGCCCGGCTGTGGCGGGAGGCGCGCTTCGACGGCATGGAATGCCTGAACGCCCGCTTCCAGCGCCACAGCTACGCGCCGCACACGCACGAGACCTATGTGGTCGGAGTCATCACCGCCGGGACCGAGCTGTACCGCTGCCGCGGTGCCGACCGGGTGGCGCGGGCCGGACAGGTGGTTGTGCTGGACCCGGAGGTGCTGCATGACGGCCGCCCGGCCGAGGACGGCTATGCCTACCGCATGTTCTATCCCTCGGTGGCGCTGTTCGAACAGGCGATGACCGAGGCGCTGGGACGGCCCGTTGCCCCGCATTTCGCCGCCACCGAACTGGACGACGCGGAATTGTTCCAGGCTCTGCGCGGCCTGCACCATGGGCTGGAGGGGCCGTACCGCGAACCGCTGAGCACCGACACCGACGCGTTGCGCGCCTTCACCGCTCTGGCTTTGCGCCACGGCGACCTGACCGCCCGCCCGCGCGACGTCGGGCAGGAGTCGGCGGCCGTCCGCCGCGCGCGGGAGTATCTGGATGCCCACCTCGACAGCCCGGTGGAACTGGCCGATCTGGCCGAGGCGGCGGGGCTCAGCCGCTTCCACCTGCTGCGCGTCTTCCGCGCGGCGGTTGGCACCACACCGCACGGTTATCTGACCGACCGGCGCGTCGCCCAGGCCAAGCGGCTGC
The DNA here is from genome assembly GCF_900177515.1 of Azospirillum oryzae. Taxonomy (GTDB): domain Bacteria; phylum Pseudomonadota; class Alphaproteobacteria; order Azospirillales; family Azospirillaceae; genus Azospirillum; species Azospirillum oryzae_A. Next base: position 1,916,207 of record NZ_FXAK01000007.1, on the reverse strand, counting down.
TCGCCGGGCCTCTGCCACTGGCCGATGTCGCGCTGGCCTGCGGCTTCTGCGATCAGGCGCATTTCAACCGGGTGTTCAAGGGGCGGGTCGGCGTCTCTCCCGGCCAATACCGGCGCGGCAGCAATCCCATCCAAGACGCGCCCGCCGCGACCGCCTAGCTTCCCGCACATGAGCATGGACAGCATCACCATCCCGGCATCCCCGCGGCAGGAGTTCGCGGTGGGCGTCGTCCATTGCCTGCCTATCGTGGCGGGCGCGGTTCCCTTCGGCTTCCTGCTGGGCAGCCTCGCCGCCAAGGCCGGCTTGTCGGCGTTGGACATGGGGCTGATGAGCGCGCTGGTCTTCGCCGGCAGTTCCCAGTTCGTCGCCGTCGAACTGCTGGACAAGGGCAGTGCCGGGTTGGCGGTGGTCGGCGCCATCCTGCTGGTTAACCTGCGCCACCTGCTGATGGGCGCGACGCTGGAGCCGCGCTTCCGCGGCATCCCCTGCGCGCGGGCGGGGCTGGCGCTGTTCTTCATGACCGACGAGCAATGGGCGCTGGCGCTCCGCCGTGGGCCGGAGCTGACGCTCGCCTACTGGTACGGGGTGGCGGCGACGCTCTATCTGGCGTGGCTGTCCAGCACGGTGGCGGGGACGCTGGCCGGCGCGCTGATCGCCGACCCGACCGCCTGGGGGCTGGATTTCACCTTCATCGCCGTTTTCCTTTGCCTGCTGGCCGGGTTCTGGCGCGGCGTCGGTTCGCTGCCGCCCTGGCTGGCGAGCGCCGCCGCCGCGCTGGCGGTGCATGCGCTGTCCTCCGGAGGGACCTGGCACATACTGGCCGGTGCGCTGGCCGGCGGATCGGTCGCCGCCCTTCAAGCCAAGGGGCAGGGGAGGGCGCAGGATGCTTGAGTCGCTGCATCTCGATTGGAGCGTCTTCGCCATCGTGCTGGGCGGGGCGCTGGTCACCTGGATGACGCGGATCGGCGGCCCGTGGCTGATCGCACGGGTGCGGCCCGGCCGGGCGGCGAGCGCGGCACTGGAGGCGACGCCGGGCGCGGTTCTGGTCGCCCTGGTGGCGCCCGCCGCCCTGTCGCGCCCCTCCGACGCGCTGGCCGCCGCCTTCGTCTGCCTGATTGCCCGGCGCGTGCCGATGGTGGTCGCCGTGGTGGCTGGTGTTGTCGCCGTCGTGCTGCTGCGCCGCCTGCTGTAGCCGCCACCTGTTGCCACTCTTGCAAACTGCCGTCTGGTGAAGCGCGTGGGGGATGCCTATAAGTCGGGAATGACCGACCCGATCCACGCCCCCGCCGCGCCCGCATCCACCCCGGCCGCTTTCGACCCGCACGCCCTGCCGCCGTTGCGCGACGTGATCGCGCGTTTCGGGTTGGAGGCGCGCAAGTCGCTGGGACAGAACTTCCTGCTCGACCTGAACCTGACAGGGCGGATCGCGCGGTCGGCCAACTTGCCGGCCGGCACCACCGCCATCGAGGTCGGTCCCGGCCCCGGCGGCCTGACCCGCGCGCTGCTGGCGACCAACGCGGTGAAGGTCATCGCCATCGAACGCGACCGCCGCTTCATCGAGGCGCTGCAGGACGTAATCGAGGCGTCACAGGGCCGCCTGAGCATCGTCGAGGCCGACGCCCTGACGGTTGACCCGGAGGACCTGGCTCCCGCCCCGCGCGCCATCGTCGCCAATCTGCCCTACAATGTCGCGACGCCGCTCCTGCTCGGCTGGCTGGCGCGGATCGAAGCCTATGTCAGCCTGACCCTGATGTTCCAGAAGGAGGTTGCCGACCGGCTGGTGGCGAAGCCGGGCAGCAAGGCCTATGGCCGGCTGTCGGTCATCACCCAATGGCGCTCCGACGCCCGCGTCCTGTTCAACCTGCCGCCGCGCGCCTTTACCCCGCCGCCGAAGGTTGAATCGACGGTCGTCCACCTGACTCCGCGCGTGAACCCCGAGCCGGCCGACTGGCGGGCGCTGGAGCAGGTCACCGCCGCTGCCTTCGGTCAGCGCCGCAAGATGCTGCGCCAGAGCCTGAAGTCCCTGGGCAATGCCGAGGCTCTGCTGGAGGAAACCGGCATCGCCCCGACCGCGCGTGCGGAGGAGATCGACGTCGCCGGCTTTGCTGCGCTGGCCCGCGCCTTCCGCGCCCGCCACCCGCTGGAGAGTCCTGCATGATCAGGGTCAACCCCCGCATCAGCCTGGACGAAAGTGAGCTGCAGGAGGAGTTCGTCCGCGCCTCCGGCCCCGGCGGCCAACATGTCAACAAGACGGAAACGGCGGTGCAGCTGCGCTTCGACGTGCGCCGCTCACCGAACCTTCCCGACCCGGTGCGCTACCGGCTGGAGCGGTTGGCCGGCTCCCGCCTGACCCAGGACGGCGTACTGATCCTGGTGGCCGACCGTTACCGCTCGCAGATGCGCAACCGCGAGGACGCCCGCGAGCGCCTGATCGACCTGATCCGCGAAGCCGCCGCCCCGCCGCCGCCGCCCCGCCGCCCGACCAAGCCGACAAAGGGCTCCAAGGAGCGGCGGCTGGAGGGCAAGGCCAAGCGGTCGGAGGTGAAGAAGATGCGCGGGAATATTCACGACTGATTTGACGGCCCAGGCATGCCGGCCATGAGGCAGGCGCATTGGACGGTTCAACCAACCCGTGCCAGCCTTGCATTTCGCTTGCCTGTGAAACATTTCCCGGTCCGGACAGGTCCGGGGTCGGAGATGTTCGATGAGCTATCCATCCGCCGCCGCCCTGCCGTCGCCGACCTCGGCGCGGCTGTCCGTCGGGTTCGCCTGGGTCGGGCATTCGCTGATGCACATCGTGTCGGCACTGTTCCTGACCATCGTGCTGGCGCTGGAAACGGAATGGAAGCTCTCCTATGACGAACTGATCCGGCTGTGGACGCTGGGCGCTTTCATGATCGGGCTGGGGGCGCCGCTGGCCGGCTGGCTGGGCGACCGCTGGAGTTCGGCCGGCATGATCGCCGTCTTCTACCTGATGACCGGCGGCGGCGCGGTTCTGGCCGGGCTATCGGACGGGCCGGAGATGCTGATGTGGTCGCTGGCCCTGCTGGGGTTGGGCGCGTCGATCTACCACCCCGTCGGCATGGCCTGGATGATGGCGAATGCCGAGAACCGCGGCAAGGCGATGGGCTGGCTCGGCCTGTTCGGCACCTTCGGCGTCGCCACCGCCGCGGTGGTCGCCGGAAGCCTGACGCAATGGCTGAACTGGCGAATGGCCTTCATCATTCCCGGTGCTGTCTGCCTCGTGCTGGGTGTCGTTCTGGCCCTGCTGATGATGACCGGCGTCGTTCAGGACCGCCACGCCGACGTGAAGCCGCAGCCCAAGCCGTCGCGCGGCGACGTGGTGCGTGCCTTCTTCGTGCTGTCGCTGACCATGGTCTGCGCCGGTCTGATCTTCAACGCCATGCAGGTGGTGCTGCCCAAGCTGTTCGAGGCGCGGCTGGGCGGCTGGCTCGGTACCGGCACGCTTGGGGTCGGCGGGCTGGTGACGGTGGTCTACCTGATCTCCGCCCTGCCGCAGATGGTCGGCGGCGTGCTGGCCGACCGCCATTCGCTCAAAAGGGTCTATATGCTCTGCCTGCTGGCCCAGATCCCGCTGATGGCGGCGGTGGCCGTGCTGGCCGACGTGCCGCTGGTGGCCGCCGCCGCCTTCGTGGTCATCGCCTCGCAGACTCAGATCCCGGCGGAGAACATGCTGCTGGCCCGCTACACCCCGGACAAGCACCGCGGGCTGGCCTTCGGCGCCAAATACATCCTGTCCTTCGGTGCCGGCCCGCTGGCGGTGCAGCTGGTCGCCTGGGTCTATGAGCGCACGGGAGAGTTCACCATGCTCTACCTGACCCTGTCGGCGCTGGCCGCCATCGCATTCGCCGCCGCCCTGTTGCTGCCCGACGACCGCCGCAAGGCCGAACCGGTGGCGGAGCCGCTGCCGGCGGCGGAGTGAGGTGCGTTACAGGTTGTCCCGCAGGTCGGCCAGAGTGACCATCAGCATCATCGGGTCAATCGGCGAGGTATCGAGTCCGAGGCGGAGATAAAAGCTCTTCGCCTCTTCCGACAATGCATGAACGATCAACCCGCGGACACCGATCAGATCGGCTGCCTGCACGACCCGTAGAGCGGCGTCACGGAACAATGCCCGGCCGAGTCCCTGCCCCTGCCGAGTCCGGGAAGCGGCGAGCCGCGCCAGCACCACCACCGGGATCGGATCTGGCATGTTGCGGCGGAAACGTCCCGGCGCATCGGTGACCGCCACCGCGCTCGATGCCAAAGCGTAATAGCCGGCAATTTCGTCGCCGGCGCAGGTGACGAAGGTGCGCGAAGCGCCGCTGGCCTGATTTGCCATCGCACGGCGCCTCAGCCAAATATCCAGCGACGGCGTGCCGGAGTCGAACAGGTCGACGCGATGATGGGATGCAAGCGGCTCGGGCGCGGCCAGCGTCATTCGCTGTCCCAGGGTGCCGGTGTCCGCAATGTCCGGCGCAGCTTCTCGTTAGGCTTGGGCGGCGCGTCGAGCCGGGCCAGGAATGCGGCGTAGGCGTCCGGGCTGGCCGCGATGATCGCGCGGTCGAGAAGAGTATCCTCGGCAGCGCGGCGAGCCGCTTCCAAGATGAAGTCGGTGCGGTTCTTGCCCTGTGCCTGGGCCGCCCGGTCGATCAAGCTGCGCTCCTCCGGCCGGATGCGGATGTTGAGCGTCTCGCGTCGGGACTTCTCTTCTGATGGTTCGACAGGCTGCATGGCGGCCACCTCCGGATAATGAGATAGCCTGCCACAGCGCAATGACAATGTCATTACGAACTGGCTCTTCCGTGTCGGGAGTGCGCCGGTCGTCCCGGCGCTCCCCTCGGCAGACCCTTACGCAAGGGTCTTGTTCAGCGCCTGATCCAGGTCGGCGATGATGTCCTCAGGCGTTTCCAGCCCAATCGACAAGCGGATCACGTCGGGACCGGCGCCGGCCGAGGCCTGGGCCTCCGCCGACAGCTGGCGGTGGGTGGTCGAGGACGGATGGATGATGAGGGAACGCGCGTCGCCGATGTTGGCGAGGTGGCTGAACAGCTCCACGCTCTCCACCACCTTCACGCCGGCCTCGAAGCCGCCCTTGACGCCGAAGGTCAGCACCGCACCGGCGCCGCGCGGCAGGTACTTCCTCGCGAGGTCACGGTACTTGGACGACTCAAGCCCGGCATAGCTGACCCAGCCCACCGCCGGATGCCCTTCCAGGAAGTGCGCCACCTTCAGCGCGCTGTCGGCATGGCGCTGCATGCGCAGCGGCAGGGTCTCGATGCCGTTCAGCGTCAGGAAGGCGTTCATCGGCGCCTGGCTCGGCCCCAGGTCGCGCAGGCCCACGGCATGGCCGTGGATGGTGAAGGCCAGATGGCCGAAGGTTTCGTGGAATCGCAGGCCGTGATAGCCGGGGTCGGGCTCGCTCAGCGCCGGGAACTTGCCGGACTTGCTCCAGTCGAACTTGCCGCTGTCCACCACCACGCCGCCGACCGAGGTGCCGTTGCCGGACAGGAACTTGGTGGTCGAATGAACCACCAGCGTGGCGCCCCACTGGATCGGGTTGATCAGGTAAGGGGTGGCGAGCGTGTTGTCGACGATTAGCGGAATGCCGGCCTCGTCGGCAATCTTGGCGATGGCCTCGATGTCCGTCACCACACCGCCGGGGTTGGCGAGGCTTTCCACGAAGATCGCCTTGGTCTTCTCGGTCAGCGCCGCCTTGACGTTCTCGACGGTGTCGGTGTCGACGAAGCTCGGCTGCCAGCCGAAGGCGCGCGGGAAACTGATGCCGAGCTGGTTCAGCGAGCCGCCATAGAGCTTCTTCGAGGCGACGATGTGGTCGCCGGGCGCCATCAGCGGGAACAGGGCGAGCAGCTGTGCGGCATGGCCGGACGAGGTCGCGGTGGCGCCGGCGCCGCCCTCCAGGTTGGCCAGACGCTCTTCCAGCACGGCCACCGTCGGGTTGGTCAGGCGGGAATAGATGAAGCCGACCTTCTGCAGGTTGAACAGCGAGGCGGCGTCGTCGACATCCTCGAAGACGAAGCTGGTGGTTTGGTAGATCGGCGTCTGCCGCGCGCCGGTCGCCGGGTCGGGAGCGGCGCCGGCATGGATGGCGCGGGTCTCGAAGCCGAAGCCCTTCTGCTCAGTCATATGCGTGATTCCCCCAATTTTTCAGATCAGTTTTTTGAACGATTTCGTCGGCGTCCTGCGGCGTGTCACCAGAACGTTGGAATTGACACCGATCCGGCCGATTTCGCCGTAGAGCCGCTGGATTTCCATCTTCGGACAGCGATCCATCACCACGGTCAGGCCGGCGGCCTGCGCCCGCGCCGCCGCCTCGTCGTTGCGCACGCCAAGCTGCATCCACACCACCTTGGCCCCGGCGGCGATCGCCTCGTCCGTCACCCCGCCGGCAGCGGCGGAGTTGCGGAAGATGTCGACCATGTCCGGCGGTTCCGGCAAATCCTTCAGGCTGGCGTAGACGGGCAGGCCGAGAATGGTCTGGCCCGCCATCTTCGGGTTGACCGGGATGACCGTGTAGCCCTTGTCGCGCAGATACTTCATCACGAAGAAGCTGGCCTTCACCGGGTCGGCGCTGGCCCCCACCACGGCGATGCTCTTCACGCGGTCCAGCACGCCGCGCAGGAAGGCGTCGGTGTAGTCGGCCGGCTCGGTGATTTCCAGGTCGGTCATCGGCCGCACCAGACCGGCGTGCGTTTGCCCAGGAAGGCGTCGATGCCCTCGGCGGCATCCTGCGCCATCATGTTTTCGGTCATCACCTTGGCGGCGTAGGCATAGGCGCCCTCGGCGTCCATGTCGATCTGGCGATAGAACGCCTCCTTGCCGGTGGCGAGGGTCAGCGGCGACTTCGACGCAATCTTGGCAGCGACAGCGTCCACCACCTCGTCCAACTGGTCGGCCGGAACCGCGCGGTTGACGAGGCCGATGCGCTCCGCCTCCTCAGCGTCGATCAGGTCGCCCAGCAGCAGCATCTCCATCGCCGCCTTGCGTCCGACCGCGCGGGTCAGCGCCACCATCGGCGTCGAGCAGAACAGCCCGATGTTGACGCCCGGAGTCGCGAAGCACGCCTCCTCCTCGCAATAGGCGAGGTCGCAGGTCGCCACCAGCTGGCAGCCGGCCGCGGTCGCCACGCCGCGAACCTTGGCAATCACCGGTTGGCGGACGCGATTGATCGTCAGCATCAGGCGGGAGCACTGGGTGAACAGCGCCTCGTACAGCTCGCGCGACGGGGCGGCGCGCATTTCCTTGAGGTCGTGCCCGGCGCAGAAGGCGCCGCCGGCCCCGGCCAGCACCACGGCGCGTACGGAATTGTCCTCGTGAATGGCGTCCAGCGCGTCCTGCAGCGCCGCCATCAGCCCCATCGACAGGGCATTGCGCGCCTTCGGCCGGTTCAGCGTCAGCGTGGCGATCCCATCGCGATCCTCGCGCAGGACCAGCGGTGTATCCTGCGGGGGATGGGAATCGTGTGTCGAAACCGCGGCGCTCATGGTCGTTGTCCTCCCGTATTCCTTTGGTCGCGCACCGCCGGCAGCTTAACGCGCTGGGCCTATGGGTGACACGGGGAACCTGCAGGGCAGGGACAATGAGACGTCAGACCGCAGGGAATTTCAACGTAAAAACTCGCCTAAACCGGAGTAATGTCTTTTTGTTTAGTAGGAAAATGGCCTGCAAAAATCCCCTCTCCCAGGGCAGGAGAGGGGACTTCGGTTACGATGCCTTGGCGGTCTTCTTCTTCGGCGTGGCGGCTTCCGCCGGGGCGTCCTTGGCGGCCTTGGCCTTGCTTGACTTCTTGGCGGCGGGCTTCTTCGCCGCGGCCTTCGCCTTGGCGGGCTTCTCCGTCTCCGCGCCCTCGGCCTTGGCCGGTTCGGCCTCCTTTGGAGTCTTGCCCTTCTTGGCGGCGTCCTTGGCGACCTTGGCGTCGATCAGTTCCAGCGCCTGTTCCAGCGTGACGCTGTCCGGCTCGGTGCCCTTGGGGATCGAGGCATAGACGCTGGCGTGCTTCACATAGGGACCGAAGCGGCCGGAGCCCATGGTGATCGGCTTGCCGGTCTTGGGGTGGTCGCCCAGCGTCTTGGCCGGGGCCGACGCCTTCTTCGCGGCACCGGCCAGCAGGTCGACGGCGCGGTTGATGCCGATGGTCAGCACGTCGTCATCGGGCGTCAGCGACTTGTAGACGCTGCCATGCTTCAGATAGGGGCCGAAGCGGCCGATGCCGGCGCTGATCTCCTCGCCGGTTTCCGGGTGGTTGCCGATCACGCGGGGCAGGGCCAGCAGCTTCAGCGCGGTGTCGAGATCGACGTCGCCGGCCGCCATGCCCTTGGGCAGCGACACCCGCTTGGGCTTCGGCGTATCGTCCTTCTTCTTTTTCTTGGCCTTCGGCTTCTTGCCGTCGGCGGCCGGCTCTTCCGCCGCCGGCTCCTCCGGCGGAGCGACCGCCGCGGCGGGCGGCGGGCCCAGCTGGATATAGGCGCCGTAGGGGCCGCGGCGCACCGTCACCGGCAGACCGGTCTCCGGATCGTTGCCCAGCTCGCGCGGGCCTTCCTGCGCCTCGCCATTCTCGTCGTTGGCGACGGCCAGCGGCCGGGTGTAGCGGCAGTCGGGATAGCGCGAGCAGCCGATGAAGGCACCCATCTTGCCCAGCTTCAGCCCCAGCCGGCCCTCACGGCAGACCGGGCAGACGCGCGGGTCGTGTCCATCCTCGGTGGCGGCGGGGAAGAAATGGGCGCCGAGTTCGTTGTCGAGCGTGGTCAGCACCTGGGTGATCGTCAGGTCCTTGGTGCCGTTCACCGCCGCGTCGAATGCGGTCCAGAAATCGCGCAGGACGGTCTTCCAATCGATCTTGCCGTCGGAGATCTCATCCAGCTGGTTCTCCAGCTCCGCGGTGAAGTTGTACTCCACATAGCGGTGGAAGAAGTTCTCAAGGAAGGCGGTGACCAGCCGGCCGCGGTCTTCTGGAATGAAGCGCCGCTTGTCCAGCCGGACGTAATTGCGGTCCTGCAGCACCTGCAGGATCGAGGCATAGGTTGACGGCCGGCCGATGCCCAGTTCCTCCAGCTTCTTGACGAGGCTGGCTTCGGAATAGCGCGGCGGCGGCTGGGTGAAGTGCTGGTCCGGGACGATGTCGCCGCGGTCCAGAGCGTCGCCCTGGTCCATGGCCGGCAGGCGGCGTTCCTGCTGGTCGTCCTCGGCCGCGTCGTCGCGGTCCTCCTGATAGACCTTCAGGAAGCCGTCGAACACGACGATGGAGCCGGTAGCGCGCAGCACCACGTCCTTCGACGGGCTGGCGATGTCCACCGCCACCTGATCCAGCACGGCGCTTTCCATCTGGCTGGCCAGCGTGCGCTTCCAGATCAGTTCGTAGAGCCGCAGCTCGTCGCCTTCCAGATAGCCGGCCACCGATTCGGGACGGCGGTGCAGGTCGGTCGGGCGGATGGCCTCGTGGGCCTCCTGGGCGTTCTTGGCGGCGGTCTTGTAGACGCGGGGCTGGGCCGGGACGTAGCGCTCGCCATAATGCGAGCCGATCAGGCCACGGGCGCCGTCGATGGCCTCCTGCGACAGGCTGACGCCGTCGGTTCGCATATAGGTGATGAGGCCGACCGTCTCGCCGCCGATGTCGACGCCCTCATACAGCTTCTGCGCCGTGCGCATGGTGCGGGTGGCGCCGAAGCCCAGCTTGCGCGAGGCCTCCTGCTGCAGGGTGGAGGTGGTGAAGGGCGGCGACGGGTTGCGGCGGCTCTGCTTGCGCTCGACCTGTGATACGGCGAAAGCCTGCGGGCGGATCTTCGCCACCGCGGCCTCGGCCGCCTCGCGGTTGGGCAGGCCGAACTTGTCGAGCTTCCTGCCATCCAGCTGGGTCAGCGACGCGGTGAAGGATGCCCCCGCCGGCGTGGTGAAGCCCACCGCGATCGACCAGTATTCCTGCGGCTTGAAGACCTCGATCTCCGACTCGCGCTCGCAGATCAGGCGCAGGGCCACCGACTGCACGCGGCCGGCCGACTTGGAGCCCGGCAGCTTGCGCCACAGCACGGGCGACAGGGTGAAGCCCACCAGATAGTCCAGCGCCCGGCGCGCCAGATAGGCGTCGACCAGTTCGCGGGAAACGTCGCGCGGGTTGGCGATGGCGGCCTGCACGGCGCTCTTGGTGATCTCGTTGAAGGTGATGCGCTGGACGTCGCGGTTGTCGGTCAGGTGCTTCTCGCGCAGCAGTTCCGACAGGTGCCAGGCGATGGCCTCTCCCTCGCGATCCGGGTCGGTTGCGAGATAGACGCGGTCGGCCGACTTCACCGCCTTGGCGATCTCGTCGATGTGGCGCTTGGAGCGGTCGCCCAGCTCCCATTCCATCGCGAAGTCTTCATCCGGGCGCACCGAACCGTCCCGCGCCGGAAGGTCGCGGACATGGCCGAAGCTGGCGATGACGGTGTAGTCGTCGCCCAGATACTTGTTGATGGTCTTCGCCTTGGCCGGCGATTCGACGATGACGACGTTGCTGCCCGGCAAGAAACCAGCCCTTCGCGTATGCCCACCTAAACCACGGCGATGACGATCAGGCGAGAGAGACCTGATGACCGGGAAGACGCTGGACTCGGCCGGCAAGCTCAAGTTCCAGAACCACGGTCAGCACCACCGGAGCGGACAATTGGCACCCGCGGACGAGTTCGTCAATGGTGACGGGCGAGTGGCCCAGGTTTTCCAGCACCAGGGCGCGTGCCTTGGCGAGGTCGGATTCGTCCGGCTCGGTTGCAGGGGAAGGGGCATGGATGGGGGCGCTGAACAGGTCGCGCTGCCGTTCCGCCAGCGTCGGAGGCCGCAGGTTCTCGATGGCGCGCAGCACGTCGTCGGCGCGTTCCACCAGCGTGGCGCCCTGGCGCAGCAGGTTGTTGGTGCCGTGGCACCGCGGGTCGAGCGGGGAACCCGGGACCGCCATCACCTCGCGCCCCTGTTCCAGAGCCATCCGCGCGGTGATGAGAGAGCCGGAGCGCAACGCCGCCTCCACCACCAGCACGCCCAGCGACAGACCGGAGATCAGGCGGTTGCGGCGCGGAAAATGGCGGGCTTGCGGCTGGGTGCCGATCGGGCTTTCCGCCACCACCACGCCCTGCGCCATGATGTCGCGGTAGAGCCCTTCGTTCTCGGGCGGATAGACCACGTCGATGCCGCCTGCCAGCACCGCAGCGGTGCCGCCGACGATGGATCCGGCGTGTGCGGCGGTGTCGATGCCGCGGGCAAGGCCGGAGACGACCAGCAACCCGGCCTCCCCAAGGTCGCGTGCCAGCGATTCGGCGAACTTCTTGCCGTTCAGCGAGGCGTTGCGCGCGCCGACGATGGCGACGGCGCGCCGCCGCAGCAGATGGGCATGCCCGGCAACCGAGATCACCGGCGGCGCATCGTCCACCGCCGCCAGCGGTTCCGGATAGTCGGGTTCGCAGGCGCAGATCAGCCTGGCGCCGAAGCGGCGATTGGCCTGCACTTCCCGCTCCGCCTCCGCCTTCGGGGCGACGCGCAGCGGCTTGCTCCGCCCACCGCGCCGTGCCAGTTCCGGCAGCATGTCCAGTGCCTTGGCGGCGCTGCCATACTGTTCCATCAGGCGGTGAAAGGTGATCGGACCCACATTCTCGGTGCGAATGAGGCGAATCCAATCGAGCCGTTCAGCGTCGGTCAGGGGGTGGCGTGGTTGTGTCATGCCTGGATTTAATACAACTGATCGGATGTGCGGGCAACATGCATTCGTGTGGATGAAGGCTTGGGCGGGTGCCGATGCTCCTGTTTGTGCGGGCCGCTGCATTTCCGGTGCGTATGTCGGGCTCCGGCTTTGCCAAGAGCTGTTACGCTTGGCCTGTGGTGGTCGGCGCTGCATCGCGACATGAATGGCATGCTGCTGAGCAACATTGTTTCCGGCCCTCTGTGCCCGATCAAAGATGCCGCTGCGGTTTGGTTTGTGGAACTTATGCGATGGGTTGTTGGCTAAGCTGCCGAACCTTGTTGTGTATTTCAAATATCTAAAGAAAATGTCACAAGATGTCGGAGTTACCCTTATGGAATTCTCATAAATTGCCGGTATTATCGGACCCATACCAGCGTACTCACGAGGGAAGGCCGATGTTCGGACGGGGGAAGATCAATCAGGTGCTCGGGCGCAAGATGGCGGCGCTCGATTCGCTGCGCGCCAAGGTGATGGTGGCGGATGAGAATCTGACCATCGTCCACGTCAATCCCGCCGTGGTGACGTTGCTGCGCGAGGCCGAAAGCGATCTGCGCAAGGATTTGCCGCGCCTGGACGTCAATCGGCTGGTCGGCAGCAACATTGATGTGTTCCACAAGAACCCGAGCCACCAGCGCGGGCTGCTGGCGTCGCTGAGCAAGCCTTACAGCGCCACCATCAAGGTCGGCGGACACCAGTTCGACCTGCTGGTCACGCCGTTGACCGAAGACGGCCGGCGCATCGGCTTCGTCGTCGAATGGGCGGATGCCAAGGAAAGGCTGGAGAACCTCGATTATGCCGGGCAGATGGCGGCGATCAGCCGATCGCAGGCGGTGATCGAGTTCACGACCGAAGGCATCATCACCAAGGCCAACGATAATTTCCTGAAGGTGATGGGCTATCGTCTGGACGAGGTCGTCGGCAAGCACCACAACATATTCGTCGAGCCGGCCTATCGCGACAGCGCCGATTACGCCCGTTTTTGGGAAACCCTGCGGCGCGGAGAATTCCAGGCGGCGCAGTACAAGCGGATCGGCAAGTCCGGCAATCCGGTCTGGATCGAAGGCGCCTACAACCCGATCCTCGACGAGAAGGGGCGGGTCGTCAAAGTGGTGAAGTTCGCGGTCGACGTGACCGCGCAGGTCCAGTTGCTGAACAACCTCAAGGTAATGATCGACAAGAATTTCGGCGAGATCGACCAGGCGCTCCACCTGTCGATGGGGGAGGCGCATTCCGCCAACGACGCCGCGGGCTCCACCTCCGCCAGCGTCCAGGCGGTGGCGGCAAGCGCGGAGGAACTGGTCGCCTCCATCGGCGAGATCTCCCAGAGCATGACCCGCGCCCGCTCGGCGACCGACGGCGCCTTCGACCGCACCGTCGCGGTGGCGGAAAGCACAGACCGCCTGGCCGCCGCCGCCCAGGCGATGAACGGCATCGTCGGGCTGATCAACAGCATCGCCGGCCAGATCAACTTGCTTGCGCTGAACGCCACCATCGAAGCGGCCCGTGCCGGCGAGGCGGGGAAGGGCTTTGCCGTCGTCGCCTCGGAGGTGAAGAACCTCGCCAATCAGGCCGGCAAGGCGACCGAGCAGATCTCCGCCGAGATCGAAGGCATCCAGTCGACCTCGACCGAAGTCGCCAATGCGCTGAACGCCATCCGCGAAGCCGTCTCGGTGGTGCGGGAGCATGTGACCGGCACGGCCTCGGCGGTGGAGGAGCAGAGCGCCGTCACACAGAACATGTCGTCCAACATGCAGAACGCGTCCGCCGCAGTGGCGACGGTGACGTCCAACATCGCCGCCATCTCCACCGCGGTCAATCAAGTGGCCGGTGCGGTCGGGCGGACGAAGGAGGCGGCGCACGTCCTTGTGCGGTGATGCGGAGCCGGCCGGATGCCGCGACCGACGGCGCCCGGCCCGCTTTATCGCTCAGCGCTTGTGAAACACCGGCCGGCGCTTCTCGAAGAAGGCGGTGATGCCCTCCTTCGCCTCGCCATGGTGCAGGGCCTCGACGAACAGGTCGCTTTCGCGGGCAAGCTGGGTGGCGAAGCTGCCATAGGCCAGTTCCATCAGCTTCTTCGCCCGGCCCATGGCGCCGGCCGGCCCTTCGGCGATTGTCTGCGCCCAGGCGGTCGCCTCGTCCAGCGCCCGGCCCGGCGCGGTGACGCGGTTGACGACGCCGGCGGCATGCAGGCGCGCGGCATCGACCGGGCCGCCGGTCAGCATCAGTTCGGCATAGAGCTGCGGCGGCAGCGCGCGGGCGAGCGAGGCGGAGGCGCCGCCGTCGGCGGTCAGCCCGACCCTGACATAGGCGGTCAGGAACTGCGCGTCCTCTGCCGCGACGATCAGGTCGCAGGCCAGCGCCAGCGAGAAACCGGCGCCGGCGGCCGGCCCCTCCACCGCGGCGATGATCGGCTTGGGGCATTCGCGCATCGCCCTGACCCAACCGTGGAAGCGCTCGATCCCGTCCCGGTTCTCCGACCGCGAGCGGCTGCCATGGTGATAGAGGTTGTTCAGGTGTCCGCCGCTGCTGAAGGCGCCGCCGGCGCCGGTCAGCACGATGGCGCCGATGCCGGGGTCGTGCGTCGCTTCGTCCAGCGCATCGCGGCCGGCGGCCATCATCTTCAAGCCCAGCGCGTTGCGGGTGCCGGCGTCGTTCATGGTCAGCACCATGACGCGCCCCTGGCGGTCCACCGTCATGCTGCCGGTATCCTGACGTTCGTTCATGGTCGCTTCTTTCCCGGTTGTCGTTATCCGGCGAACGGACCCTCACCGGATGGTAGAGCCACTGTGCCAGCCGGTGGCCGGCGCTCCAATCCGTACAACCGGTATAGGAGGGCCCTGAACGGGACAGAAAACGGCTGTTTTTCGCCAATACCCCTTCTTACATTGGGGTGAGACTTATCGCCGCGCGAAGCGGCGGCACCGAACAGCGGGGGCAGGGGATGGCGCTGGCGCTGGACCGGCAAGGCCGGAGCGGGGGAACTGGGCCGGTCGCCGTTGCGCCAATCCCGCCCTATGCCAACCGCACCGTCATCCTTGTCTGCGTGCTGGCCTTCGTCCTGCGGCTGCCGCCGGAATCCTTCGCCTTCGTCCCCGCCTATTTCTTCGGAACGGTCGAGCTGGCGGGGCCGCTGCCCACCGGGGCGCTGTGGCGCGGGCTGTTCGGGCATGTGCTGATCCATGGCGACCTGACGCATCTGGTCTCCAACATGGCCGTGCTGTGGCTGTTGGGCGACGTGGTGGAGCGGGAGGCGGGGCATCTCCGCTATCTGGCGCTGTTCCTCACCGGAATGGTGGCGGCGGCGCTGACGGAGGGGCTGCTCGCCGTCGACCGGATGGCGCCGTTGATCGGGGCGAGCGGTGCGATCTGCGCGCTGATGGGCGCCTTCCTGTGGATGCGGCCACGCTTCGGACTGCTGTCGCGGCGCTTGCCCCGGCGGCTGGTGCAGGGGGCGATCCTGGCTTTCGCGCTGTTGAACGCGGCGATGACGCTGGTGCCGCTGAAGGCCGACTCCCCCTTTGCCGAGGTCGGATGGGCGGCGCATGCGGGAGGGCTGGCGGCCGGGCTGCTGTTGGGCGGCGTGCTGCTGTGCCTGCGTCCCAGGCACGGCCGGCTGACCGGCGTTCCTTGAGCGGTCGCGATTCTCCCCTGTTGGCGATCGTGAAGCGCGCGCTGGGGTGAGGCGTTGCCGTCGGCGTGAAAAAGCACTATTTTCGGGGTGGGTGTGCCGGGGCTCCTATCCCCGGCACACCCACCCGATCAGCGGTTCAGGTACTCAAGCACCAGCTTGACCACCTGCAACAGCAGGATCAGGAGAGTGAGGATTTTGCTCATCCTCTTGCCCTCCGTTGGTGCGGCGCGGGCGGTGGCCGTTCCACCGCCCCGACCGCTTGGCAAACATGCCAAGCATCCCATTCAGTTGGAAGCTGCAAGTTGCACGCGATGGCGTGTGTTCGCCTTTGCATGCGTATGACGCGCTTGCACGTGGCGCGGCCGACGGCGTGTTTCGGAACTGCCGCCGATGAACGAAAGTAGGGGTGGGTGCCATTCCGGGCGTCGCATATATCATCGGTACACGTAACCATTCAGGCGACGGCAAGACGGTTCCGCGGTTGATCGATGAGGCTGATGGATGCTCCCCCGAGCAGATGTCAGTCTTGGTATCTTCCCGCGATGCATTGCTTTGAAAATCCTGCAGAGGGCGACGGACTCCCGTCGCCGTTTCAGCCGCGCCTGCGCGCTGTATTTTCCATGCGATGGAATAGGGCGGGAATGGAAGCCATGCATTTTGACGAATTGTCCAACAGCCATCGCAATTTCTAGGATTGTTCAGGCACCATAGTGTCTTCTGTTCGGCAAATGGCGTCATCGCTTAACCGGCGCCATGGCCATAACGATGAGGAAACGTTCATGAAGCGTCGTTCCTTCCTGACCTCTGCCGGTGTCGGCGTCGCCGCCAGCACCCTGGCGGCCCCCGCCATTGCGCAGACCCAGCCGGAAATCCACTGGCGTCTGGCGTCCAGTTTCCCCAAGAGCCTGGACACCATCTACGGTGGCGCCGACACCATCGCCGCCCGCGTCGCCGCGGCCACCGACGGCAAGTTCCAGATCCGTCCCTTCGCCGCCGGTGAGATCGTCCCCGGCCTGCAGGTGCTGGATGCGGTGCAGAACGGCACGGTCGAATGCGGCCACACCGCCAGCTATTACTATGTCGGCAAGGACCCGACCTTCACCTTCGACGCGACGGTGCCCTTCGGCCTGAACGCCCGTCAGCAGAACGCCTGGATCTACAATGGCGGCGGCATGCCGCTGCTGCGCGAGTTCTTCGACGGCTACGGTGTCGTGAACTTCCCGGCCGGCAACACCGGCGTGCAGATGGGCGGCTGGTTCCGCAAGGAGATCAAGACCGTCGAGGATCTGAAGGGCCTGAAGTTCCGCATCGGCGGCTTCGCCGGTCAGGTCCTGGCCAAGCTGGGAGTCGTGCCGCAGCAGATCGCCGGCGGCGACATCTATCCGTCGCTGGAAAAGGGCACCATCGACGCCGCCGAGTGGATCGGCCCCTACGACGACGAGAAGCTCGGCTTCAACAAGGTCGCCAAGTACTACTATTATCCGGGCTGGTGGGAAGGCGGGCTGAACGTCTCGCTGCTGGTCAACAAGCAGCAGTGGGAACAACTGCCCAAGCAGTACAAGGCCGTTCTGGAGGCCGCCTGCTTCGAAGCCAACCTGACCATGAACGCCAAATACGACGCCGAGAATCCGGCGGCGCTGAAGCGTCTGGTCGGCGGCGGCGCCCAGCTGCGCCCCTTCCCGCGTGACGTGATGGAGGCCTGCTACAAGGCCGCCACCGAGCTGTACGATGAAACGGCGAAGAGCAACCCGAAGTTCGCCAAGATTTACGAGCCGTGGAAGAAGTTCCGTGACGACGAATATCTGTGGTTCCGGGTGGCCGAGAACTCCTTCGACAACTTCGCTTTCACGGCCGGCCTGAAGCGCTGACCGCAGGAAACCGGATTTAGTCAGCTTTGACTGCGGCCCCCGCATCCCCTCCCGGATGCGGGGGCTTTCTTTTTCAGGAGGGGCGGCCGGGTGCCAGCAGGTTGGCGATCATGGTCTGCACCACCTCGTCATTCTGGTTGAAGGTGGTGGTCTTCACCCGCAGCACGCCCTGGTCGGGGCGCTTGGCGGAGCGGCGGGCCTCCATCACCTCCATCTCGATGCGCAGCACGTCGCCGGGCCGGGTCGGGCGGGGCCAGCCGATGGAATCGACGCCCATGCCGATATAGCCGCCGGCCAGTTCGGCGCTGCTGCCGACGATCATCCGCATGGTCATCCCGGCGGTGTGCCAGCCGCTGGCCGCCAGCCCGCGGAACAGCGTGTCCTTCGCCGCCTCGGGGTCCAGATGGAAGGGCTGCGGGTCGAACTTTTTGGCATAGGCGACGATCTCCGCCGCCTCGACGGTCAGCGGCCCGCCGGTGAAGCGGTCGCCCACCGTGACATCCTCGAAATAGCGCATCCCCCGGAACTCCATTCATTGTGACGGACAGATCCGCATCGTCCAGCGATGATACAGACCTGTCTCTTCGTTGCGATGGTAGAGACAGGTCTGTATCATTGTCAACGGCGGGCTTGAACCCGGCCGTTCGGATCGGATGGGGTGGGAATGGCAGAAGCGGCAAGCGCAAGGAAGCCGGCGCGGGATCGGATTCTGGATACGGCGGCGGAGCTGTTCTATCGCGAGGGCATCCGCGCGGTTGGCATCGACACGATCATCGCCAAATCCGGCGTCGCGAAGATGAGCCTGTACCGGAACTTCGAGTCCAAGGACGATCTGGTCTGCGCCTATCTGGAGCGCAGCATCGCCCAGCATAGCGCATGGTGGGACCGGGTGGTGGCCCGCCATCCCGGCGACCCGCGCGCCCAGATGAAGGCGCTGTTCGTGGCGCTCGCCCACTGGATCGACCATCCGAAGTTCCAGGGCTGCCCCTTCACCAGCGCCGCCGCGGAGTTGCGTGACCCCGCCAACCCGGCCCGCGCGCTGGCGCTGACCCACAAGCGCATGGTGCGCGATCGTCTGCACGCGTTGGCGGTCGCGGCCGGCGCCGACGATCCGGACCGGCTGTGCGCGCAACTGCAGCTGCTGATGGAAGGCGCCTATGCCGCCGGCCGCGCGCTGGATCTGGGACCAAGCAATGATGCGGTGGCAAGCGCGGCTGCGGCGCTGATCGACGGGGCGTGTGGGCAGGCGCGGCCATAGGCGGCGGGTGACCCGGCCTCAACCGCCCCAAACGCAAAAAAGCGCCGCAGGTCGGCCCCGCGGCGCCTCGTCAACTCTGTGTGTGCTGTCTCAGTCGGCGCCGACGCGGTCGCGGACGGACTGGCCGGGGCGGTAATCCTGCAGGCGGGTGGC
This sequence comes from Azospirillum oryzae, assembly GCF_900177515.1. GTDB lineage: Bacteria > Pseudomonadota > Alphaproteobacteria > Azospirillales > Azospirillaceae > Azospirillum > Azospirillum oryzae_A. Next base: position 1,897,578 of record NZ_FXAK01000007.1, on the reverse strand, counting down.
GCGCAGGCCGCGCATGCCGTGGCTGTCGATCAGCCGCTGCCAGGACAGGAACTCCTCCACCGACAGCGTGTAGCGGCGGCAGGCCTCTTCCAGGCTGATGAGGCCCGAACGGACGCCTGCGACCACTTCCGCCTTGCGGCGCATCACCCAACGCTTGGTGTCGGGCGGGGGAAGGTCGTTTTCGGTCATGGGACGCCCCTCAGGACCAATGACCGATGCACCGGCTGCAGAGTCGTCGCCGGTGTCGAGTTCGATGAGTGCCATGCGCGGACGCTCCAACCCAAACTGTGGATTCCACGATTTCGGGGTACTGTATGCGCCGGCACTTAACAAATGCCTAAACGAAAGGGTTAACTTTTTATCGGGTGGTAGCTGCTCACCCGAACGGATGGAACGGTCGCGGCGCCCCATCCGGTAAGCAGGCCGACTATCCGTGTGTGCAACGAGTCGCGATCAATAGACGGTGGTCAGCTTCGACAGCGGGACTTCGCTGGCACCAATGTTCAGCACGGTTTCGCCGTCCTTGTTGCTGCCGATACCGGCGACGGTGCCGAAGGTATAGGTGGTGGTCTTGATGGTGTCGCTCTTGTTCTCGGCCACCGGCGCGATGTTCATGCGGTAGGTGCCGGGCTGGACCGCGCGGCCGTTGTTGTCCTTGAAGTCCCAGTTGACGGCATGCTTGGTGCCGGCGGTGGTCTCGCCCGGCATCGAACGGATGATGTTGCCTTTGCCGTCCAGGATGTCGACGCGCACCGACTTGGCCGAGGTTTCCAACTCGTAACCCAGCGGCGCCTGTGTCATGCCCTCGCTGTACTGGAAGCTGTCGCCCTCGAAGGCGACGGTGCGGCCGAGATAGGCGAGGTTGGTCGACGCGGTGCCGGCCGACTGCAGCTGAACCAGCTTGTCCAGGCGGCTGTTGGTGCCGATGTTCTGCTCGACGTTGGCGAAGTCGACCAGTTGCTTGGTCATGTCGTTGGTGTCAAGCGGCTTCAGCGGGTCCTGGTTCTTCATCTGCGTGGTCAGCATGGTGAGGAACGTCTGGAAATTGTCGCCGAGGCCCTTGGTCGCCGATGCGGTCTTGTCGGCATCGGTCTGCGGAGTCTTGGCCGTTTCGGACGCCGTCTTCGACCCGGTGGACAGGCCACCCGAATAGGTGCCGTACTGGTTCAGGGTCGGGCTGGTGGTGTTGGTCGTCGTGGTCATGGCGGTCGTCCTTCGTTGGCCTCTCGGCCGATATCTCTCTTGTGACGGTGGACTGTGGCGGGGTAGCCGCCAGCGTCGTCAGGCGCGGATGTCGACGCGTCCGTTGCCGAGCGTTGCCGTGTAGACGGTGCTGTCGGTCCCGTTATCGTCGCCACCCCCGCCGAAGCCGCGGCCGCGCCGACCCGATCCACCGTTCTTGCCGTCGCCCCGGCCGTCGCCTGCGAAGGGATTGCCCTCGCCGCGCAGGCTGAAGTTCAGGCTGTTCGAGTCCGTCTGAAGTCCAGCGTCTTGCAAGGCGCGTTCCAGGCTGCGGCTGTCGCGCTGCAGAAGTTCGAGGGTCTGAGCCTTTTCCACCGCGACCATCGCGTTGACCCGGCCATCGGCGCCGATGTCCAGCTTGATGTCGATCCGGCCAAGCTCGGCCGGATGCAGGTTGATGGTGAACTGGTCGACCTCGTCGCCGACATTCTTCTTGATATGGACGGCGATCTGGTCGTGCACGCCCATCGGCATGCCGGCGCCGCGCGACGGGCGGAGCGTCGCGGTCGCCTGCGGCTGATCGAGTCCGGGAATGCCGCCGTGAGCACCTTCCATCGCGGCCAGGGCCGGGTGGGTATGCGGGCTGGCGGTGGCGGTGCCGGATGCCCCGCCGGCCGCGCCGGTGGCATCGATGCCCTCCAGTGCCGTAGCGGCCTTACCGGTCGCAGCGGTCGTGACGGTTTCCGCCACTGGAACGGCGGGCGTCGCCGGCGGAACCGGCTGCTGCGGCATCGCCTGAGTTTGGGGCTGGGCATCGTTCCGGCCGCTGCCCTCACCGCCGGCATGCTTGCCATTCTGCTTGGCTTCGCCCGTCTTGGCCTTGGCTGCGGCCAGCAGGTCGGCGAAGTGGTCGGGCAGGGCGACGTCCTCGTCGCTCGGCAGTGCTTCGACACCGGCATCGGCCTGTGACGCGTCCGCGGCCTTCGCGGCGTCACCATCCACGGCACCGCCCTTGCCCGCCGCCTTCGCGGCTGCGTCGGCACTGGCGGCCTGTCCACCCGCCATCGCACCGGCAGCAATGGCCTGCGCCTGGGCGAGCTGGGCGGCGGGATCGAGGGTGCCGGCCGTGCCGGTTCCGGCGGCCCCGACCTTCACGTCATCATCGGCGCCGGCGCCGGCCTCATCGGTGACATCCTTGGCTGCGGCCTGTCCGGACGGCATCAGTCCGGCGAGGATCAGGTCGCTGGCCTGTGGCACCGGCTGCGGCGGCACCGGCTGAGCGGCCGGAGGCTGTTCGGTGGTGGACTGTTCGTCGGGCTGGGCCTGCCCGTGGGTTCCGTCATCGGCCGACGCGGTTTCGGTCTGCCCGGCATCCTCGGCCGAAGCGGCTGCATCGTCTGTCGCAGCGGCCTCGTCGGCCGACGCGGTCTTGGTGTCGTCCGTCTTCGCCGCGGCAGTCTTGGAAGAATCGGCCTTCGCCCCGTCGGCCTTCGAGTCCTTCGCCGGCTTTTCGGCTTTGGTCGGCCGGTGGTCGTCCTGCCCGGCCTGGACCTTGCGGTCATCGTCGGCCTTGGCGGACTTCGGCTCCGGAGCGCGGGCGGCATCGGCGGCATCGGCAGCCGGACGGGCGGTCTGGGCCGGGCGGTCGCGGGTCAGGTCGGGCTTCGGTTCGGCGCGCACCGGCTGCTTGCGCTGGGCTTCCGCCCTACGGGCGTCGCTGGCCTCCTTGGCCGCGTCCTTTGCGGCGTCCTTGGCCGCGTCGCGTGCCGCCGCATCGGCCTGCTCACGCTTGCGCGCGGCGGCGTCGGTCAGCATGCGGTCCATCATCTTGGAAAACAGGTCGTTCTTCGTCCCCGTCCCCTGCGTCTGCTGGGACTGGCTGAGACCGTCGAACAAGGACGCGGCGATGTTGTTCGATTGGACTTCCATGGAACGGCCTCTCAGGGACGGCGGAACGCACCGACAGCGATGCGGAGCGACCAATGCAACAGGCGGGCCAGTTGCGACCCCAAGCCATCGGGCCATCCATACGGTGCAGGGCGGCAGTTCCCGCCCCATGGCGCGCGTCCGACCGGCAATTTCCGCCGGGTGCGGGGCCTTTCTTGCCGCAGCAGCCCGATCGTGAGGAAAAGCCCCAAAGAAAAAGGCCGCCCCTGTGGAGAGAGGCGGCCGTCCGAAAGATCTCGGCAGTCACGGATGAAGGCTGTTCGGATCAGAGCCGGGTGTTCAGCGCCGCCGAGGTGCGCGGCCCGCTGGGCGTCGGGGAATAGCCGCGGCCCCCGCCCATGTGGGCGGCATAGGCGGTGGTCGGCGCCTTCTGCTGGCGGGTGATGACGGTGACGACGGTGTCGACCATCACCTTCTGCGCCTCGCCGCCGATGCGCAGGGCCTCCGCATTGTCGGCGGTGGCGGCATAGAGCCTGCCGGTCGCATCCTTCAGCGCGGTCTTCAGCTCCTGCGGCAAACCCATCAGCCCGTCGCGGTCGACGCGCAGCATGCGGCTGATCTCTTCATAGACCAGCGTCATCGGCTGCTTGTCCTTGACGATCTGCGCCAACTCCTTGGCCGGGCGGCGGGCACGCACGGCTGCGGCCTCGCGCTCCAGCAGGGCGGTCAGGCGGCCCATCAGCTCGACCAGCGCCACCGCGCGTTCCTGCGCGTTCTTCGGCAGGTTGGCGGCCGGCTTTGCCGGCTGGGGGAAACGGACGTCGACCTTATCCATGGCTGGCCTCCTGGGCGCGAAGAAGCTCTGCGTAAACCTGCTTGGCGATGCCGAAGCCGCCGCGCTGGGTGATCTGCTTGCCGAACTGCTCGACCAGCATCGGCCGGAACATTTCCTCGCCGCGCCCGCCGCCGAAGGTCTCGTCGGTCTCGATCCCCTCGAACATCGGGCTCAGCATCTGCGACACGAACTGGCTCTCGAACTCGTTGGCGGACTTGCGCAGCTGGGCAAGCTTTGCCGGGTCGGTCTTGGCCTCCAGATCGGAAATCTTTGCCAGGGTGCGCACGCCGAACCCGGCGGCCTGGGCACGCTCCACCAGTGAAGAGGCTGGCGAGGCGCTGCGCGGGGCCGAAGCGGCGGAAAGGGCGGGGCTCATGGACATCAGATCACCTCGATCTCGGCTTGCAGGGCTCCGGCGGCCTTGATCGACTGGAGAATGGCGATCATGTCCCGCGGACCCACTCCAAGCGCATTCAAGGATTGTACCAACTCCTGCAAGGTCACCCCGGAATTCATCACGGCGAGGCGGTTGTTGGACTGTTCGTCGACCTGGATGTCGGTGCGCGGCACCACCGCGGTCTGGCCCTGGCTGAAGGGGCCGGGCTGGCTGACCTGAGGGGTTTCCGTGATGCGGATGGTCAGGTTGCCCTGGGCGATGGCGACGGTGGAGATGCGCACATTCTCGCCCATCACGATCACGCCGGACTTTTCGTCCACCACCACGCGGGCGACCTGATCGGGGGTGATGCGCAGCTGTTCGATCTCCGTCACCAGCCCCACCACGTCGCCGCGACGCGACTCCGGTACGTTGATGAGGACGGAGGACGGATCGGTCGCCTGGGCGCGGTTGCCGCGCAGCTGGATGTTGATTGCGGTCGCCACCCGCTGGGCGGTGGTGAAGTCCGGATTGCGCAAGGACAGCCGCAGCACCGGCAACTCGGCCAGCGAGAACTGGATTTCCCGCTCCACGATGGCGCCGGAGGAGATGCGGCCGGAGGTCGGCACGCCGCGGGTCACGCTGGCGCCCTGACCCTGGGCGGTGAAGCCCGAGACCGCGATCGGCCCCTGGGCCACCGCATAGACCTCGCCGTCGGCGCCCATCATCGGGGTGACCAGCAGGGTGCCGCCCAGCAGGCTCTTGGAGTCGCCCATCGCCGACACGGTCACGTCGATGCGCGTGCCCTGTGCGGCATAGGCGCCCAGCGTCGCCGTCACCATCACCGCCGCCACGTTCTTGGTGCGCAGGTTGGTGCCGCGGGTGTTGACACCCATCCGTTCCAGCATGCCGGTCAGGCTCTGCTCGGTGAAGGGCGAGTTGTTCAGGCTGTCGCCGGTGCCGTTCAGACCCACCACGAGGCCATAGCCGATCAGCATGTTGTCGCGCACGCCCTCGACATCCACGATGTCCTTGATACGGGCGGACGCGGCCAGTGCCGGTGCGGCCGGGGTCCCGAACGCCAGCAGGGCGGTCAGCACGGCCAGGACGGCGCGGCGGCGCAGAAGGCGAAGGGTGGTGGAAATCATGACGCGGACACTCCTGAACTCGTGCCCGTCCCTATACAAACGCCGTGCCAGATGCCGAAAACGGCGGCCTTCTGCTCATGTCCTGAAAAACGCCCGGGAAATGGCGCCTTTCGGTCACAGCCGGTCGGCAAATTTTGCCCGATTGCGGCAAACCTTGACCGGATGTTAAGGTTGGTCCATCTACAGTGCGCGCGTTTACGCATCCTTTACTGCAAACGGTTGCACGGATCATGAAAGTCGAAGGCTCCGGTAACATACGCGGCAGCGGTTCGGTACGCCGCACCGGCAAGTCCGAAGGCTCGTCCGGCGCCGCGTTCTCCAAGCAATTGGTGGGGGAGGCGGGCTCGGCCCATGGCGTCAGCGGCACCGCCGCCACGGCCGGGGTTTCGGGCGTGCTGGCCCTGCAGGAGGTCGACGCGACCGACGACGCCACCGCGCGTGCGTCGCGCGGCAAGATGCGGGCGGAGGAGATGCTCGACCGGCTGGAGGAAATCCAGCACGGCCTGCTGTCCGGTACCCTGTCGATGCAGAAGCTGGTCGATCTGGCGAAGGTGGTGCAGACGCGCCGTGCCCAGGTCGACGATCCCGGTCTTGCCGAAATCCTGGACGAGATCGATCTGCGGGCGCAGGTCGAATTGGCGAAGCTTACCTCCTGAGTCCTCTCGAGCAGTTGGGCCGATGCCCCGTGGCCGTTCGGCGGCAGTCTGGCGGGGCAGGGCGCGGCCCGACCCGTGGCGCCATGACCGACGGGTCACATGCCCCGATGGGGTAGCGGTACGGCGCGGCCAATGTGCCACTCTGACAAATCTTTTTTATTCCAAGGGCTTGTTTGGTCGTTTTAGGGGCGAACCAATGGGTTGCGGTCGCGCCGTGGCGTGCCTATACTCCGCGCCGCCCGGATCACCCCTTTTTCGCTGGATGCTTTCGGATGACGTCGCCGCTTCTGCCCCAGAACTATTCCCCGTCGGAAGACGAGGAGTTCATGAACCCGATCATGCGGGAGTATTTCCGCCAGAAGCTGCTGCGCTGGCGCGCCGAGCTTCTTGCGGAATCGACCGGCACGCTGAACAGCCTCCAGGAAGGCGGTATCCAGGAACCGGATATCGCCGACCGCGCCTCGGCGGAGACCGACCGCGCGCTGGAACTGCGCACCCGTGACCGCGAACGCAAGCTGATCTCCAAGATCGACGCCGCGCTGGAGCGTCTGGTCGACGGCAGCTACGGCTATTGCGAGGAGACGGGCGATCCCATCTCCGTGCGCCGGCTGGATGCCCGTCCGATCGCGACGCTGAGCCTGGAGGCCCAGGAGCGTCACGAGCGGATGGAACGGACCCAGCGCGACGACTGACGCCGCGCCGTCTTCTGGTGGATCACGGCCTTCCCGGCGCCTGTCGCCGGGTCGGGGGACGTGCGTTTCGCCGGAAGTAGCACCGACGGATTCGAAAGCGCCGGTCCCCGACCGGCGCTTTCGTCGTTTCAGGTCGCCGCCAGCACGCCGGCTCCATCGGCCTCGTCCCCGTCCCCATCACCAGCGGCGTGGCCGGCATAGTCGATCATCCGTCGGGCGATCTCGCGCTCGCCCATGAAGACGGCGTCGGCGCCGGTGCGGTCGAGATGGGCCACGGCCTCGTCGCTGTGGGCGCGGGCGGCGATGGCGATGGACGGATTCACCGATCGGGCCTGCTGGACGACACCGCCGCCCTCCAGCGCGTCGGGAACCGTGACCAGCAGCAGCGAGGCACCCTGTACCCCGGCGCGCTCCAGGATTCCGGCGGCATTGGCATTGCCGTAGATCGCCCGCACGCCCGCCGCCTGCAGGCTCTTCACCCGTTCACGTTGAAGGTCGATCACCACCAGCGGCCGGTCTTCCGCCAGCAGAGCCTGCGTGACGTAGCGGCCGACACGCCCATGGCCGACGACGATGACATGGCCGCTCAAGGCTTGGTAATCGCGCAGTTCCGGCGCTGTGTCGGCCGGCGGCAGCGGCTCCGCCTCGTCCGGGAACAGGCGCTGGACCGCGGCGAACAGCAGCGGGTTGGCGGTGATCGACAGCAGGGCGCCCGCCAGGATCAGACCCTGGCCCTCTTCCGGCAGGATGCCGAGTTGCATGCCCAGCGCCACCAGGATGAAGGAGAATTCGCCGATCTGCGCCAGACTGACCGCCACCGTCACCGCGGTGCGCAGCGGATAACGGAACAGCAGAACCAGACCGAAGGCAGCCACCGACTTGCCCAGCAGGATGATCGCCAGCGTCGCCAGGACCGCCCAGGGCGACCGGGTCAGCACCGCCGGGTCGAACAGCATACCGACCGACACGAAGAACAGCACGGCGAAGGCGTCCTGCAGGGGCAGGGTCTGTTCCGCCGCCCGGTGGCTGAGGTCGGATTCGTTCAGCACCATCCCGGCGAAGAAGGCGCCCAGCGCGAAGGACACGCTGAACAGGGTGGCGGAGCCATAGGCGATGCCGAGCGCCAATGCCAGCACGCACAGGGTGAACAGTTCGCGCGAGCCGGTGCGGGCGATGCGGTCCAGCACCCAGGGCACGACCCGCCGGCCGCCGACCAGCATCAGGGCGACGAACAGCGCCACCTTTCCCAGCGTCCACGCCAGCGACAACAGCACCTCGCCGTCCATCCCGCCGCCGCTTTCCAGCATGCGGGATACCGGCGGCAGCAGCACCAGCGCCAGCACCATCGCCAGATCCTCGACGATCAGCCAGCCGATGGCGATCCGCCCCCGTTCGGTCCGGAACAGGTTCAACTGCTCCAGCGCGCGCAGCAGCACCACCGTGCTGGCCACCGACAGGGCCAGCCCGAACACCAGCCCGGCTGCCAGACTCCAGCCCAGGAAACTGGCCAATCCCCAACCCATCGCCGTCGCGATGGCGATCTGCACCACCGCGCCGGGCACTGCGATCGCCCGTACCTTCATCAGGTCGTCCAGCGAGAAATGCAGCCCCACGCCGAACATCAGCAGGATCACCCCGATCTCCGCCAACTGCGACGCCAGCTGCATGTCGCCGACGAAGCCCGGGGTGAAGGGGCCGATTGCGACGCCGGCAAGCAGATATCCCACCAGCGGCGACAGGCGCAGCCGGTGGGCCAAGGCGCCAAAGACGAAGGCCAGGACGATGGCGGCCACCATGGTGGCGATCAGGGGGACGTGATGGGGCATGCGGCGGCATCTCCGGCGGCGGGGGGAAGGGCGCGGAAGGAGCTTGGATTCCGGGGTGGTCATGCACATATTGTGGTGGAAATGACCAACTTCAACGCTTATGGCGGAGCTTTTTCCGGAGAAAAATATGCCCACGAAAGGTGTTTTGACTCCGGGGCTGTGCCGTGCGGCCCGCGGCTTCCTGGACTGGACGCAGGAGGAGCTTGCCGAACGGGCGACGGTGTCCCGCGGGACCATCCGCGACTTCGAAAAGGGGCGCCATGCCCTGCACCGAAGCACCGAAACCCTGCTGGCCACGGCCTTCACCGCCGCCGGCCTTCTGCTGGTCACGCGGGAGGACGGGGGGCCGGGCGTGCTCCATCCCGGCGAGCCGCCGCCAGAATAGGGGACGGCTGCCCCATGGAACCAACGCCGCTTTGCAGGGGTTCGGAACGGAACGCTCGACAGCGGTTCCCAATTCGGAGGCCGGACATGGACAACGAGATCTTCAACCTCGACCTGCGCAAATTCCTCAAGCAGGTCGGCGTCACCTCCCAGCGGGAGATCGAACTGGCGGTCGGCCGCGCGCTGGCGGAAGGCAAGCTGGACGGGATGAAGTCCCTGCCGGTCCGCATGGTGCTGACGGTGGACGGTATCGACCTGACGCACGAGGTTACCGGCGAACTGTCGCTGGACCAGCCGCCGCAATGACCGGTCAGGCGGGGTGCAACTGTGGCGTGATGTTCAGGATCGCCGCGGTCATCCGCCGTTCGGTCCAAGGCACATCGTGGTGGGCGGCGGTCAGAAAACGGCTGTTGGCATCGCGGGCCCATTCCGCCGGGAACAGGGCAACCGTCTTGCCGGGGGTCCGGCCGAACATGCCTTCATAGGGCCGGCCGTCCAGCGCGCAGGCCATCGCCCGGCACAGGTCGCTGCCCGCCAGACTGCCGAGATGGGTGGTCTGGGTCGGGCGGGCGTTGAACTCCAGGAAAACGGGCGGGCCGCCGTCCTCCGGCAGGATGGCGTCGATGCCGCCAAAGCCGGAGTAGCGCGTCAGCTCCACCATGCTGCGGGCCATCTCCATCAAAGGCGGAAGGTCAGCCAATTCGATCACCGAGGCGGGGCCGAAGGGCTCCGGCTGGTGCTGCAGGACGGTATAGGCGAACCCCTCCAGCATCCGTCCGTCCAGCGCGCAGAACGACACCGACGCCGCCCGCCCGCGCACGAACTCCTGCGCGACGAGCCGCCGGCCGGCTGGAAACGCGCTCGTCTGTTCCAGTTCTGCCACCATAACGGTGGCGTGCCGGGCGTCGGATGCCAGAAAAACCCCGCGGCCCGCGGAACTGCCGTCATATTTCAGCAGAAGCGGTGCGCCGAGCCCGGACAGGTCGTTTGAGCCGAGGCGCCGTGGATCGACCAGGACCTGACGTGGCGTCCGAATGCCGGCCTCCGCCGCGAGTTCCACGCAGCGCGAGCGCGCCTCTTCCCAGCAGACGTCGCCGTACCAGCCCTGGAGGAAGCGTAGCCTGCGTGCATCGGCGCTGTCCCCCGCCAGCCGTTCGAGCAGGCGGCCGGCCAAGCCGAGCACCCGGACAGCGCTTTCCTCGCAACCGATGACGATGTCCGCACCCAGTTGTGCCGCCGCACGCGCGGCAGTGACCGTCAGGTCGTCGACCGGCATTCCCGCGGCGAACGGATGCCTGCCGTCGACATGATCGCTGAACTCGAGCAGGGAATTCCGGGGGAAGATGGCAAAGACGCGAAATCCTGCCGCTTTCAGCGCGGCGGGCATTCTTGCGGTGCCGTGACGATACATCGCGCAGGACACCAGCAATGCCGTTGGCATACGAAACTTCGCGGGGAGTGGATAGAGAGGATGCTTTATACCCTAAGCATCCTGACCGCAACCCATTCCGCCTATGCCTCCACCCCCGACACTTGAGATCAAAACTGCTTTCCGATAGGGATGGGTCCGCACCGCCAACCGTAGGGAATGCCCACTGCCATGAGCGACGATCCCGATTGCCTGGGCATGTGTGCCATCGACCGCGACGTCTGCACCGGCTGCGGCCGCACGCTTGACCAGATCAATGCGGCCCTCGACCGTGCCGATGGCGAAAGCGACGCCGAGACCGGTCGGTCGGCCGGCTGAGGTCCCCGGCCTTCTCCCGCGACGATCTCCGGCCGCCGCTGTTTCCTCCTCATCGCCAGTCGGAAGAACGACCGAGGAGCAGCAAGATGGCCGACCAGCCCAACCAGAATCCAGCCGACGCCGACCGCAGCGAAACGCCGCAGAAGCCTGCCGATGCCGGAAAGGCCGGTGGCGGCAAGATCAGCCGGGTCACCGAGAAGGCCCAGGAAGAGGCGGCCAAGGACCGTGCCCGCGAAGGCGGCTACCAGTAGGTGGCAGCCTTCCCAAGGCAAGACGGCCCGGCTCCCGATGCAGGAGGCCGGGCTGTTTCTTTTTGAATGGTATGCAGTCCAGAATATTTTTGAAAGCGATTGTCGCGTTGATATTTTCCCGTTGTGAGAGTCATTCAGACGGGGAAATACAACCATGTGCACGGATTTTCTGGTGGAGGCGGCTGATGGAACGGTCGTCAACGGCCGCAGCATGGAGTTCGGCATCGACCTGAAAGGCGCCCTGATCGTACGGGCGCCGGGCAAATCGGCCGGACTGGTGGGATGGCTGGAGGACAAGCTCCATCTGGTCCCGAAATACGGCTATGTCGGCGTGACCTCCTTCGGTCTGCCGATCTGCTCCGATGGCGTGAACAGCCAGGGCCTGTCCACCGGCGCGCTTTGGCTGCCCGGATCGGAGTATCAGGCGCCCGACGCCAAGGCGACGAACGTCTTCTGCGGGTTCTTCGTCGACTGGCTTCTGGGCAACTGCGCCACGGTGGCGGAGGTCCGGCAGGCGCTGGAAAGCGGCGCGATCCGGGTTGTCGGCGACCAGTGGGTGGCGAAGGCCGGGCCGCTGCATTTCCCGGTTCACGACGCCGCCGGCAACAGCATCGTCATCGAATTCCTCGGCGGCCAGCCGGTGATCAGCGAAAACCCGGTGAAGGTGCTGACCAATCTGCCGACCTTCCCCTGGCATCTGACCAATCTGCAGAACTATGTCAGCCTGACCCCCTGGGACGCTGACCCGATGACCGTCGGCGACCTGACCGTCTCCCGTCCCGGCCATGGGACCGGACTGGCCGGGCTTCCCGGAAACGCGACGCCGCCCGCCCGCTTCATCCGCACGGCTCTTCTGAAGCAGTTCGCCAACCAGCCCGCGACCGCGGCCGAGGCGCAGAGCCTTGCCTTCCACCTGCTGAACGCCGTCGATATCCCCAAGGGCACGGTGCGTGCCCGCAAATCCGACGGGACGGTGGAGTGCGATTATACCCAGTGGGTGGTGGTGAAGGATCTGACCAACCGCGTCCTCACCATCCGCATGGCCGCCTCTCCACTGCCCTGGAGCCTGGACCTGAAGACGGTGGATTTCGAGGGTATGAACAGCCGGCAGATCGCCGTTCCCGTGGCAATGGCCAATCCGCTGCCGGTGTAAAGACGAACCGCAAAATGTGGTGCTTGCGGCCTGGGGGTACGCCACTCTCCCCGTGACGGTCGGCAGCTTCGCTCCCACCGAACCGGACCGGCGTTTTCCCGGTTGTGGTTTTCCCGGTTGTCAGGGCCGCAAGCGCCATCAGCATGCGCGCTGAGATCGTGAAGCACGCAACAGCGGATTAATGTGGTGGTGCGTATGGTCATCCTCGTCCTGCCGATCATGGCTTGTCCGAGGAGATGAACGATGACGAGTGACCTCACCTTGTCCCAGAGCATCACCAACGCGGCTGATCTGATCGACTGCGTTGCCCAGCGCGAGGCTTACCGCCGGGCGACCGAACTTATCGGACCGGCCTTGGTGCGCATCGGCGGCAACATGGCGGTGGGCATGATGGACGGATTCACGGCGACATCCCGGCCGTCGCTGGAAGGCTGAACCGCCGCCGTGCTTGCCCGTTATCAGGAATGGACGGCCCGGCAACATCGCCCCGGCACAACCCACCGCGCGGCAGCAATTGCCGACCCGTCCGTATCGCGCCGAGCTTCCGACATCAATGCCGATGCCGGAGTTCACGACCACCTGCAACACGACCGGGCCACAGGGGAACTCCTCCCCCATGGCCCCGCTCCCGCCACCGTTAGGTCGGTCGTCCTCAGAACGGCATGATGATGTCGTACAGCTGCTGGCCGTAGCGCGGCTGCTGGACGTCGGTGATCTGGCCACGGCCGCCGTAGGAGATGCGGGCCTCGGCGATCTTCTCGTAGCTGATGGTGTTCTGGGCGGTGATGTCTTCCGGACGGATCACGCCGTGGATCTGCAGGTCGCGCAGCTCGTAGTTGACGCGGACCTCCTGGCGGCCCTGGATGACCAGATTGCCGTTGGGCAGGGACTGAACCACCAGCGCCGCCACCTTCAGGTCGATCTGCTCGTTGCGGTTCACCGAACCCTTGCCGTCGTTCGACGTGTCGCTCGACAGGTCCACCAGGCTGGAGGCCGAGGCGCCGGCCGGCAGGACGCGGCTCAGCGTGGCGCCTTCCAGGCCGAACAGGCTCGGCATGCCGGCCTTCTCGGTGTTGGCGCGCGACCGCTTGCTCTCGTTCGACAGCTTGGCTTGATCGGCGATGGAGATGTTGATCGTCAGGATGTCGCCGACCTTGGCCGCGCGCTGGTCCTTGAAGAAGGCCTTGGCGCCGGTCCGCCACAGCGAGTTCGGGTTGCGCTCCGTCGGCAGCGGGGTCGGCATCGGCAGGCTGATCGGCTGGTAGCCGGGCTTGGCCTGCGGGTCCTGGATGCTGGACATCTCCGGGGCCTTGCCGATGTCGGCGATGCGCGAGGCGGCGCCGCAGGCGGTCAGGGAGGTGGCGGCGGCGGCGACCATCGCGAAGCGGATCAGGCGGGCGGTCATGGTGGCGGACATTGGAGCTTTCTCCTTACTGCGCGATGGTGCCGGGCTTTGCCACGGCGACGACGTTGGGGCCTGCGACCGTCGCTTCGACGATCCGGTTGGATTGGGTGTTCACGACGCGGATGACCTCGCCCTTGCCGCCGTCCTGCAGGGCCTTGCCCTGGGTGGTCAGCGTCATGGACGGCGTCGACAAGGTGATGGTGACCATGGCGCCCTTGTCGACCATGCGCGGCGATTGCAGGTCGCGCAGGCGAACGGGCTGGTTGGTGGACACGCCGCGCTTCGGCGTCATGCCGATCAGTTGCGCGTCGGTGGCGGCGGTGTCGCTGGTGGTCTGGTCGGCGCGCATGTCCTGCCAGTCGATGTCGCCCGGGCCGATGATGTCGCCGGGCAGGACGCGGCGCGACAGCACCGGGATCTGCACCACGCCGAAGGCGCGGCCCGACACCGGCAGGCGGACCTGGCTGCCGGTCACCACGATCTCCGCGGCGAAGCGGCCCTGGACCGGGCTGTAATAGAGGTTTTCCACCGCCAGCCCGCCGGCGCCCTGCGGCGCGCGCAGTTCGACCGCGCGGTTGTCCAGCTCCATCTGCAGCCGGCCGGCGGTGATGACCCGCGACAGCGCATCCGACAGAACCGCCTCCACATGCGGCATGCCATAGACGACGTCGGGCGCCGGGGCCGCGACGCCAGCGGCCGGAACCGCAGCGACCGTGGCGGCCTGCACCGCGACCGGAGCGGTCAGCAGGGCGGCGCCGAGGATCAGGGCGGAGAAGCGACGGTTGGCGAGGTGGCGGATCATGGCGGTAATTCCCGATGTGAAGGCTGAAGCGAGGCGGCGCCCGGATTACTCCATGCGCCGTTACTTCATCTGGCTGGCCTGCTGCATCATCTCGTCGGTGGTCTTGATGACCTTGGAGTTCATCTCGTAGGCGCGCTGGGCGGTGATCAGGGTCGTGATCTCCTGCACCACGTTGACGTTCGAGGTCTCCAGCGCGCCCTGGGTGACGCGGCCGAAGCCGGGGGCGCCGGGGTTGCCGGTCACCGACTGGCCCGACGCGCCGGATTCCAGGAACAGGTTGTCGCCGGTGGCTTCCAGGCCGGCGGCGTTGGCGAAGGTGGCGAGCTGGAGCTGGCCGACATTCTGGGTGGCGGTCTGGCCGTCCAGCTTCACCAGCACCTCGCCCGACGAGTTGATCGAGATGTCGACGGCGTCGGTCGGGATGGTGATGTTCGGCTGGACCGGGTAGCCGTCGGCGGTGACGATCATGCCTTCCGGCGACAGCTTGAAGTTGCCGGCGCGGGTATAGGCGGTGTCGCCGCTGGGCAGCGTCACCTGGAAATAGCCCGATCCGTTGATCGCCACGTCCAACTTGTTGTCGGTGATGTTCAGGTTGCCCTGTTCCAGCACGCGGGCGACCGCGGCGACGCGGACGCCGGCGCCCACCTGCACGCCGGTCGGCACCACGGTGCCGGCATCCGACGAGGTCGAGCCGATGCGGCGGAAATTCTGGTACAGCAGGTCCTGGAACTCGGCCCGCTGCTTCTTGTAGCCGGTGGTGGTCGAGTTGGCGATGTTGTTGGAGATCGTCTCGACGTTGAGCTGCTGGGCGATCATGCCGGTGGCGCCGATGGCGAGGCTGCGCATTGTGGTCTTCTCCTCTCGTCGTCGGTCTGGTTCAGGCCGTCCGGCCCAGACGCTGGATCATCGTGCGGATACGCTCGTGCTCGTTTTCGATCATCCGCTGGGCGGACATGTACTGGCGCTGGATTTCGATCATCTGCGTCATCTCGACCACGGGCTTCACGTTAGAACCCTCAAGCAAACCCTGTGCCACTTTCGTCTCGGCCGGGGCGGGCTCCGGCTGCTCGTCGCTGACATACAGGCCGTTGCCGACCTCGGTCATCAACTGCTCGTTCTTGAAGGTGACGATGTTCAGCTTGCCGACCGGACCCAGTTCGGTGGCAACGGTGCCGTCGCCGCTGACCTTCACGTCGCTGGTGCCGGCCGGAATGGTGATGGGCTGGCCGTTGTTGGCCAGGACGGGCAGGCCGCCGGCATCCACCAGCTGGCGCTGGTCGTTCAGGCGGAAATTGCCGGCGCGGGTGTAGCGCGGGCCGCTGGCGGTATCGACGGTGAAGTATCCCTGGCCGGTCAGCGCCAGATCCAGCGGGTTGCCGGTCTGGGTCATGGCGCCGTTGGCGAGGTCGCGAACCACCGCGCGGTCCTGGACGAAGCTGACCTTCTCGTGCAGGCCGGGCTTTTCCAGGAATTCGGTGAACAGCATCCGCTGGTTCTTGTAGCCGGTCGTGTTCATGTTCGCGATGTTGTTCGACGTAACGTCCAGCTCGCGGCGCAACGCCATCTGGCGCGACAGGGCGACGTAGATCGAATTTTCCATCTTGCGGCCTCTTCACCTTGCGAACGGATCGGGCGACAGCGTCCGACCGGCGAAAAGGGTATTGCAGGCGGCGTGCCAACTCCGGGAAGTGCCGGAAATCCACGGAGTCCGGGCAAGTCGGGGGTGTTCCCGCCCGGTGGGGCAGGGGATGCCGGGCAGATTCTGCCGGGGTAGGAGCGCTCCTTGCCGGGTTGGACCGGGCAAGACTCTCCCGTACCCGCCGCATGGTCGGTGCGGCAGGGCGATGGACCGCGGTCCCACCGGTCCCAGGGGGGATTTCGGGCGGTCGCGGTCGGACTCCGGACGCGGAGTGCCGGGCAGACCCAATCAAGAACCGTGCCGAAATGGTGACAGGGGGCGGAAACCTGCCCGTCCGGGGCGGTCCATTCCCCACTCGAAAGGAGTTATTAACTATCCCAAAAGTAGCTTTGACCTGGTCAGGCGGGTGAAGCCTGAGCCGTTGCGCACCTCGAACGATCTCAGGATGTCATGGCTGCCGAAACCGACGCCGGCGAACTTTCGACCGACGGCCTGCCGCGAAAGAAATTCAGCGGCAAGAAGCTGGTCCTGTTCGTCGTTCTTCCCCTGGTCCTGCTGATCGGCGCCGGTGCCGGGGTCTATTTCTCCGGCCTGCTCGACAGCTTCCTGGGGAAGGAGAAGCCGGCGGAGGAGGGCGAACACGCCGCCGCCGCCGAGGGTGAGCACGGGGCGGAGCCCGGCAAGGCCGATCCGCATGCGGCACCGATCTTCTACGATCTGCCGGACATGCTGGTGAACCTGAACACCGGCAACAAGCGCCCGGCCTTCCTGAAGATCAAGATCTCCATCCAGCTGTCGAAGCCGGAGGATGTCGGTGCGGTGGAGCATGTGCTGCCGCGCATCATCGACAATTTCCAGGTCTACCTGCGCGAATTGCGGCTGGAGGATCTGCGCGGGTCGGCCGGCATGTACCGGCTGCGCCAGGAACTGCTTCTGCGCATCACCGCCGCCGCTTTTCCGGTGAAGGTGAAGGACGTGCTGTTCAAGGAAATGCTGGTCCAGTGAGGGCCCGGTCAGCTGGGGATAAGGGCCGATGAGCGACACCGGTGAACTGAGCGAAGAGGAACGGCTTGCCGCCGAATGGGCGGCATTGGCCGAGGACAGCGGCGATGTCGGCGACATGGGCGGCGGCGGGTCGACGCGCGTCCTGAACCAGGACGAGATCGACAGCCTGCTGGGCTTCGACCAGGGTGGCGCCGGCGACGGCGACAACTCCGGCATCATGGCGCTGGTGAATTCGGCGCTGGTCAACTACGAACGCCTGCCCATGCTGGAGGTGGTGTTCGACCGCCTCGTCCGCATGATGTCGACCTCTCTGCGCAACTTCACCTCCGACAACGTCGAGGTCAGTCTCGACCAGATTTCCTCGGTCCGTTTCGGCGATTACCTGAACTCCATCCCGCTGCCGGCCATGCTGTCGGTCTTCAAGGCGGAGGAGTGGGACAATTACGGCCTGATGGTCGTCGACTCCGCCCTGATCTATTCCATCGTCGACGTGCTGCTGGGCGGCCGGCGCGGCACGGCGGCGATGCGCATCGAAGGCCGGCCATACACCACCATCGAACGCAACCTCGTGGAACGCATGGTCCATGTGGTGCTGTCCGACCTGTCCGCCGCCTTCGATCCGCTGTCGCCCGTCACCTTCCGCTTCGACCGGCTGGAGACCAACCCGCGCTTCGCCACCATCGCGCGGCCGGCCAACGCGGCGGTGCTGGTCAAGCTGCGCATCGACATGGAGGATCGCGGCGGCCGGCTGGAGTTGATGATCCCCTACGCGACGCTGGAGCCGGTGCGTGAACTGCTGCTCCAGATGTTCATGGGCGAAAAGTTCGGCCGTGACTCGATCTGGGAAACCCACTTGGCCTCGGAACTGATGGTGACGGACGTAGACCTGTCGGCCGTGCTGGACGAGGTGACGATGACGCTGCACGACGTGCTGAACTGGCGCGTCGGCACCCGCATCCTGCTGAACGCCACCCCCGACGGCGCCATCGAGCTGCGCTGCGGCGACGTGTCGATGTTCCAGGGGCGGATGGGGCGTAAGGGCGGGCACATCGCCGTCCGCCTGGAAAAGGAACTGCCCAAGCAGGAGGTCATGAGGCTATGAGTCCGCTGGTCTCCATCATCATCGACGTCGTGATGGTCGGCCTGCTGGCCGCGACCATCGCCTACGCGATCATCCTGAACCGGCAGATCATCGCGCTGCGCGAGAGCCGCGGCGAGATGGCCGAGCTGATCCAGGGCCTGAACGACGCGATGGCGCGGGCGGAGACCGGTGTGCGCACGCTGAAAAAGGCGGCAAGCGACACCGGCGAGGACCTTCAGCGGACCGTCAACAAGGCGCAGACCCTGCGGGACGAGTTGGAGTTCATGATCGAGGCCGCCGACGCGCTGGCCAACCGGCTGGGCGGCGTCGGCGACCGCGATGGCGGCCGTGATGCCGGCCGGCGCGACAGCGGTGCTCGGCCGGCCGCAGTCGCCCCGGCGCTGGCGTCGCGCGCTCCTGCCAAGGCGCCGCTCGTTGCGCCGCGTCCGGCCCTTCGCAGCCTGCCGGTCGAGGACGACCACGACCATGACGACCACGCTCCTCCGCCGGCCCGGCTGGACGCGCCGCCGCGCCGCGCCGCCGCCCGAGCCGAACCGCCGACCGAGGTGCGCGACCCCATCACCCGGGATGGCGAGAGCCTGTCCAGGGCCGAACGTGAACTGCTGCAGGCGATCGAGAATGCCGGCAAGGGGCTTGGATGACCATGCGCACCAGTGACGGCAAGCCCAGCCCGGCGGGCGGCGAACCCAAGGTCGTGATCCGCCCGGCCGGCGCGGCGCCGACCGGCGTTCGCACCTCGCCCACGCTGGCCGCCCAGCAGGCGCAATTGCCGGCGGTGCGTCCCGCCGCCGGCAAGGTCCAGGCCAAGGCTACGGCGAAGAAGGGCAAGGCCAAGGCCCGCAAGCCGGCGACGCCCCGCGTTCCGCTGACCGAGCGGCTGCGCGCCCGCGCACGCAATTTCCGGTTCCGCCTTCTGCCGCTGACCATCTTCGTCGCGGTGATGATGCTGGGGGTGCGGGTCGGCGACCTGTGGCGCCTCGCCACCCATGACGCCCGCCTGCCGGACTTCCCGGTCACCTTCGCCCAGGGGCCGCAAAGTTCCACCCCGGCGACGCCGCCCTCCCAGATGCCCTCGGCCACGACCAAGCCGGCCGGCAAGGAAGCACCGCCGGCTCCCGGCGGGTCGAGCGGCCCGGCCGACGCCCCGGCGGCCAACGCGCCGCTGGCGCCGCTTGGTCCCATCGACAACCAGGAACTGCTGCAGCATTTCGCCGAGCGCCGTGCCGAGATCGAGCGCCGCACCAAGGAAATGGAACAGCGCGAAGCCCTGCTGGCCGCCGCCGAGAAGCGGATCGACCAGAAGGTGGCGGAGATGGAGAAGACCAAATCCGACATCCAGAAGCTGATGGCCCAGGGCGACCAGCAGCAGTCGGCGCAGCTCGACAGTCTGGTGAAGATCTACGAGACGATGAAACCCAAGGACGCCGCCCGCATCTTCGAGGAACTCGACATGCCGGTGCTGCTGGGCGTCATCCAGAAGATGAAGGAACAGAAGACCGCCCCGATCCTGGCGGCGATGGACCCGGTCAAGGCCAAGGAGGTCACCTCGGCGCTTGTGGAACGCCGCGTGCCGCTGTCGGCGACGGTCACGGCGCCGAAGTAAGTTCTATTCGGCGAGGTTAGACCCCCACCCTAACCCTCCCCCGCTGGGCGGGGGAGGGGACAAGTGCCTAGGCGGGAGAGTGGCGGCAGCCCCTCCACCGCCCAGCTCTCGCACAAAACTTCGCTTTGTGCTGACGCGGCAGGCGGACCGTAGGTCCGCTGAGAGCGGGGGAGGGTTAGGGTGGGGCCTAACCTCTCCACCCGCCAACCACCCAATCTCACATAAACCGGTTGTTCTTCGGGAACCCA
Source organism: Azospirillum oryzae (assembly GCF_900177515.1). Classification (GTDB taxonomy): domain Bacteria; phylum Pseudomonadota; class Alphaproteobacteria; order Azospirillales; family Azospirillaceae; genus Azospirillum; species Azospirillum oryzae_A. The sequence continues at coordinate 1,877,637 of NZ_FXAK01000007.1, read as the reverse complement.
TTCGGCGGCATCTTGCCCTGGCCGGCGCGGTCGCCCATCCAGCCGGTCAGGTCGATGACGCAGAAATTGCGCTCGCCATTCTTCCAGCACAGACCATCGGCCAGCGTGAAGGTCTTCACGTCGGCGACGCTGGCGTCCTTGTACTTCTGAAGCTGGACGCCCTTGCCGCGGGTCATCACCGGCACCTGCTCCAGCGGGAAGACCAGCATCTTGCGGTTGTTGCCGATGATGGCAACGGTGTCGCCGCTCACCGGATGGCAGATGCGGGCCGACTTGCCGTCCTCCAGGTTCAGCACCTGACGGCCGGCGCGTGTCTGGGCCAGCACTTCCGCCTCTTCCACACGGAAGCCGCGGCCATCCTCCGACACCACCATCAGGGTGCGGCCGGGCTGGTGGCGGAACAGGTCGACGATGTCGACGTCGTTGCCGAGGTCGATCATCAGCCGCACCGGCTCGCCGAAGCCGCGGCCACGCGGCAGCTTGTCGACACCGATGGTGAAGAACTTGCCGTTGCTGGCGAAGACCAGAAGCTTGTCGGTCGTCTCGCACCGCTCGATAAAGCCGCGCGAATCGCCGTCCTTGTACTTCACATCCTCCGCCTCGGCGTCGGTCAGGTGTCCGCGCACCGTGCGGATCCAGCCCTTGGCCGAGCAGATCACCGTCACCGGCTCGCGCTCCACCAGCGCGTCCAGCGGCACCTCGATAACCGCCGGGGCATCGGCCACGTCGGTGCGCCGCTTGCCCAGCGCGCCGGTGCCGAACTTCTTCTTGATCTCGGCGACGCCCTCGGCGATCCGCTTCCAGCGCAGGGCTTCGTCGCCCAGCAACTCCAGCAGGCCGTTCTTTTCCTTGGTCAGAGCGTCATGCTCGCGCCGGATCTCCATCTCCTCCAGCTTGCGCAGATTGCGCAGCCGCATGTTGAGGATGGCGTCGGCCTGCACGTCGGTCAGGGTGAAGGCGCGGATCAACTCCTGCTTCGGCTCGTCCTCTTCGCGGATGATGCGGATGACCTCGTCCAGGTTCAGATACGCGGCGAGATAGCCGCCGAGAACCTCCAGCCGGTGGTCGATCTGCTTCAGCCGGTGGTTGGACCGGCGGACCAGCACCTCGTGCCGGTGGTCGAGGAAGGCCTGCAGCACCTCGCGCAGGTTCATCACCCGCGGCACATGATCGGCGCCCAGCACATTCATGTTCAGCGAGAAGCGGATCTCCAGGTCGGTCGCCTGGAACAGCGAGGCCATCAGCACCTCGGGATCCACGTTCCGGCTCTTCGGCACCAGGACGAGGCGGACATCCTCCGCCGATTCGTCGCGGACGTCCTCCAGCAGGATCAGCTTCTTGGCCAGCAGCAGCTCGGCGATCTTCTCGACCAGCCGGGCCTTCTGCACCTGATAGGGCATCTCGGTGACGACGATCTGCCAGGTGCCCTGGCCCAGCTTCTCCACCTCCCAGCGGGCGCGCAGGCGGAAGGCGCCGCGGCCGGTGCGGTAGGCTTCGATCACATTCTGCCGCGACTCGACAAGCACGCCGCCGGTGGGGAAATCCGGGCCGGGCATGAAGCCGACCAGCGTCTCGATCGGGGCGTCGCGGTGCTTGATCAGGTGGCGCAGCGCGTCGCAGATCTCGCCGACATTGTGCGGCGGGATGTTGGTCGCCATGCCGACGGCGATGCCGCTCGACCCGTTGGCCAGCAGGTTGGGGAAGTTGGCGGGCAGAACCGCCGGCTCGTCGCCGTCGCCGTCATAGGTCGGGCGGAAATCGACCGCGTCCTCGTCGATGCCCTCCAGCAGGGCCTTTGCGACCTCGGTCAGGCGGGCTTCGGTGTACCGCATCGCCGCGGCGTTATCGCCGTCGATGTTGCCGAAATTGCCCTGGCCGTCGACCAGCGGATAGCGGACGGAGAAATCCTGCGCCAGACGGACCAGCGCGTCATAGACGGAGGTGTCGCCGTGCGGATGGAACTTACCGATCACGTCGCCGACGACGCGGGCCGACTTCTTCGGCGGTGTCGTCGGTTCCAGCCGGAGCTGGCTCATGGCGAACAGCAGCCGCCTGTGCACCGGCTTCAGCCCGTCGCGCACGTCGGGCAGCGAGCGGGACATGATGGTGGACAGCGCGTAGCTGAGATACCGCTCGCCGAGCGCGTCGGCCAGCGGCTTTTCCAGAATCTCGGAGGCAGGGTTTTGCGGCTTCATGATGATGGGGTCTAGCAGTTTCAGGCGGAACGCGCTACCGCGTTCGCGTAACGTTCTCTCAACCGTTCGCGCGCGGGCGGCAGCGGCCCGTTCAGCACGTGGCGTTCCAGGAAATGAGCGGTCAGCCGCAGCCCGTCGGACACCGCCGCCGGCCCGCCGCCGCCGCGCCCGGCCAGGAAATCGGGCAGGGGAAGCAGCCGGTCACGATAGGGCTCCCCCACCGACGCCGTCACCGCGCGGCCGGTGCGCGGGCTGACATAGGCGAGATAGTCGTTGGCCCCCGACACCGCGCAGCGATCGAGGTCGAGGCCGAAGCCAAGCTCCGCCAGCAGCCCGATCTCCCAGCGCACATAGCTCTCCGCCCAGGCCGGGTTGTCGAGCAGGTCGAACAGGGCGAGCATCCCGTCGAACAGGGCAGGGTGCGCCTCCCGCTCCGGCAGGGCGGCTTCCACCAGCGCGCAGGCGCTGATCAGCGCGGCCAGGGCCTGGGCGTCGTCGAAGAAGTTGGCGGCATAACCCTTCACCGGCTCCAGCGTGAAATGGCCGAGATGTTCCGGCAGACGGCCGCGCCAGCGGGCGTGGACCAGCGTCCCCGGCTCCAGCGTGCCGCGCTGGCGTGCCGACCGGCCGCCCATCACCATGCCGGCATGGCGGCCGTGCCCGCGCGTCAGCAGAGTCGCGACGGCGGACCCCTCCCCCTGGGGGCGGGTGGACAGAACGATTCCCTGATCGGACCAATCCATTGGTGCCGGTCCCGGATGAGGTGGCGAGCTATCCTAATATAGGAAAAAATTTCGCAGAGAAAACCCTCAGCAATCGGGATGCCCGGCCACTGGCAGGCATTTATGGTTTCTTCACCAAAATGCCCCTACCATCGGAGGCTCAACGGTGGGAGGCCCCACCAATCGCTGACCGCCGACGGGTCCGACGAGGGGTCTTGAACACCAACATCGACCGATATCTGCTGGCGGAAAAGGCCGGAACCGAAGGCGTCTGGGATTGGGACCTGCGTAGCGACACGCTGTACCTCTCCCCTCGCTTCAAGGACTTCCTCGGGCTGCCGCCGGGCGATGCAAGCCGCGACTCCAACCGGCCGAACGATTGGCTGTCGCTGGTCCACCCGGAGGACGTCGACTGGCTGCATGCGTCCTTCGAGGCGCAGATGGTCGGTCTGTCCGTTCCCTTCCAGATCGAACACCGCGTCCGCCGCGCCGATTCCTCTGCGACCGCCAAGCCGCACTGGCGCTGGCTGGTCTGCCGCGGCATGGCGGTGATGGACGATTCGGGGGAGCCGATCCGGCTGGTGGGATCGGTCGCCGACATCACCGACCGCAAGCACGCTGAAAAGGAACTGCGCCGCAGCGAGGAACGCTATGCGCTCGCCGCCGCGGCCAGCAACGACGGGCTCTATGACTGGGATTTGGTCACCGACCGCGTCTATTTCTCGCCGCGCTGGGCCTCGCTGCTCGGGCTGTCGCCGGCCGAGTTGACCGACAACCCGCAGGAATGGCTGGGCCGCATCCTTCCGGCCGACCGGGCGATCCTGACCGACGCGATGGCGGCACTCGGCGGGGCAGGGGAAGCGGCAGAGGCCGGGGCCGAATCGGAAGCGGCCTTCCAGGTCGAATTTCGCATGCGTAACGCCGTCGGGGCGATCCGATGGATGGCCTGCCGCGGCATCGCCGTGCTGGATGCCGACGGCAAGCCGATCCGGCTGGTCGGCAGCCAAGCCGACGTGACCGATCGGAAGACCGCCGAACAGCGCCTGCGCCAGAGCGAGGAGCGCTATGCCCTTGCCGCCGCCGGGGCCGCCGACGGGCTGTGGGACTGGTACATCGACAGTGGCGAGGTCTATTACTCGCCGCGCTGGAAGGCGATGCTGGGCTTCGGGGAGGCGGAGATCGCCGGCTCCATCGATGAATGGTTCCAGCGGGTCCTGCCCGGCGACCTGGACGGGCTGCGCACCGCGCTAAACCTGCATCTGACCGGCGAGCGTCCACATCTCCAGCATGAATTCCGCATCCGCGACAAGGCCGGGCAGGAGATGTGGATGCTGGTGCGCGGGCTGGCCGTCCGCAACGAGAAGGGCTGCGCCGTCCGCATGGCCGGCTCGATGACCGACATCACCGCGCGCAAGAAGGCCGAACAGCAGATCCTGTTCGACGCCGTCCATGACAGCATGACCGGCCTTCCCAACCGCACGCTTCTGCTGGACCGCATCGGGCAGGCGCTGGACCGCAACCGCCGCGCCGGCGCCCGGCCCTTCGCCACCATCATCATCGACCTGGACCGCTTCAAGGCGATCAACGATGCGCTGGGCAGCAGCGCCGGCGACCGTGTGCTGCGCATCGTCGCCAGACGGCTCGACGCCAGCCGCCGCGTCGGCGACACGCTGGCCCGCCTGTCGGCGGACGAGTTCGCGGTCCTGGTGGACGAACTGGACGATGCCGGCGACGCGCTGGAGGCGGCGGAGCGGATGGCCCGCTCCATTTCGCGGCCGGTCACCTTGGAGGAGGGGCGCGACGTCGTGCTGACCGCCTCGATCGGCGTGGCGCTGAGCCAGACCGGCTATGACCGGGCGGAGGACATGTTGCGCGACGCCAGCCTCGCCATGTACCGCGCCAAGAGCGGCGGGCGGGCGCGCATCGACGTGTTCGACACCAACCTGCGCCGGCAGGCGATGGCCGCCATGCGGATGGAGGCCGACCTGCGCGCCGCCCTGGAGCAGGGGCAGCTCTGCCTGCATTACCAGCCCATCGTCCTGCTGGAGACCGGCGCCATCGCCGGCTTCGAGGCGCTGATGCGCTGGAACCATCCCGACCGCGGGCTGGTCTCTCCCGCCGAGTTCATCCCGCTGGCCGAGGAAACCGGCCTGATCGCGCCGATGGGCCGCTGGGCGCTGGGGCAGGCGGTCCGGCAACTGGCGGCGTGGCAGGCGCGTTTCCCCCGCGCCACCCCGCTGTTCATGAGCGTCAACGTCTCCACCCGCCAGTTCCGCGACGACGACATCGTCGGCGCGGTGCGCGACCTGCTGGACGCGGTGCCGATCCCGCCCTCCAGCCTGAAGCTGGAACTGACCGAAAGCCTGCTGGTCCAGGATCCGGATGAATGCCGGATGCTGATGCAGAGCCTGCGCGACATGGACGTGCGGCTGTCGATCGACGATTTCGGCACCGGCTATTCCTCGCTGGCCTATCTGCACAAGCTGCCGGTCGACGTGCTGAAGATCGACCGCAGCTTCGTCCGCGCGGTGTCGACGGGGGAGGGCAACGCCGCCATCGTCCAGGTCATCGCCGGCCTTGCCACCATTTTGCGACTGGATTGCGTGGCGGAAGGGGTGGAAACGGCGGACGAAGCGGTGTATCTGCGCGGTCTGTGCCAATACGCCCAGGGCTATCACTTCGCCCGCCCCGCCCTGCCGGAGGCGGTCGAGCGTCTGCTGGCCGCCGAGGACGCGCACATCGCCCTGCCAGCATCGGTGTGAGCCGCTGCAAGCCGTCGTTTTTTGGAGTTTGCCTGATGTCCGACCGCAACTGCGGTGAATGCACCCTCTGCTGTAAGCTGATGGGCGTGCCCGAGTTGAAGAAGCCCGCCGCCAAATGGTGCGCGTCCTGCGACCAGGGCAAGGGCTGCTCGATCTACGAGGAGCGGCCGCAATCCTGCCGGAACTTCCAGTGTTTCTGGCTGATGGACGAGAATTTCCCCGACGAGTTCCGCCCCGACCGCATCCACGCGCTGGCTGCCTTCAACGACGTCAAGGACAGCTGCGTCCTCCATGTCGACCCCGCCAAGCCGCGCGCCATGGGCAGCCCCGAGGTGCAGGCGCTGACCGACGCGCTGCTGAAGGTCTATTCCAAGGTGTTCTTCCTGTGCGGCAAGGAAAGCGCGATGATGCAGCGCTGAGCGGGCGGGGCGCCTTGACGCCCCGGTTCCTTTACCGCTGAAGCCCGCTGTTGTGGACGTTCACCGCATCCTCGATGCCGACCGCCAGTATGCGGGCGACGCAGTCGTATCCGACGTCGTTCTGGTGGACGCCGTCGGGTCCGATCAGGTCGGCCACGGTCATCCCACCGCTCTCCACCAGCGACCGCATGACGTCGAAGCGGTGGAACAGGCCGATGTGGTTGTCGGTGGCGATCCCGGTGATGCGGGTCAGCATCGGGGCGACGCCGGCCTTCTCCAGCATCTTCGGAGCGTATTGCAGGTCCATCAGCACCACATCGACCCCGGCGGCGCGCAGCCGCGCCACGCCCCGGCGGATGGACCGCTCGCTCAAACCCTGGTCTCCGTCGCGCAACACCGTGTTGGCGCCGACTTGCCAGATCACCAGATCGGGCTTGGCGCTCAGCGCATCGGCCTCGATTCGCTTTTCGGTCTGGTCGTCGGTCTCGCCGTTGATCCCGCGGTTCAGCACCGCGATGTCGGCATTGCGGAACCGCTCGCTCAGATAATGGTCGAGCCGGGCCGGATAGGCCTTGTTCTGCGAACTCGCTCCCGCTCCGGCGGTGGAGGAGGAGCCGATGGCGACGATCCGGATCGGCGCGCCGGCCGCGATGCGCTGGGCCATCTGCGGCAGGGGCGCCGACAATGCCGCGTCGCCGCGTGGAAGCTGGCAGCGCGTTGCGGGGTCGGCGGCAAGGGCCGGGACGGATACCGCCAGGGCGGCGATTACGGACAGGACGCGTACGGCGTACGGCACAACAGGACTCAATTGCTTGCTCCGGTGCGCTCGCCGACCGGCAGGGGCACGATCATCGCCGCGACGCTTTGCGCCAGCAATTGTCCGATGCATTGGTGAACGAATTCATAAGCACGCTGCTTTGCTCTGCTCGATTCGTCGGCGAAATCGACCCGGCCATCCTCCACCCAGTACCGCATGATGTCGTAGCGGGGAAAATGGAAGACGTCGGAACTCTGGGCCAGCCAGGACATGTATGACACGTAGGGAGCGAAGTCGATCAACTGCGCGGTGTGCATGCTGTACTGCATGTCCATGATGACGATGTCGGCGCCGCGGCGTTGAACCTCAGCGATGCCGGCCTGGAGCGCTGTGCCGAAACTCTCCAAGTCCAGGCTGCGCATGGCGTCGACCGTGCCGGTCTGCCAGACGACCAGCGCCGGCCGCTCCTTCTCGACGGCCAGGGTCAGTGGGGCGACCATGGCAGGCGCCGCTTCGCCGGTAAGGCTCAGCACGGTGGTATTGATCTCGCGGCCGGGCAGGCGGCGCTTCAGCTCGCTTTCCAGCCGGGCGGGATAGCCGACGATGCCCGGCTTGGATGTCGGCTTGGCGGAATGGGCGATCAGGATCGATAATGACCCCCCGGCGGCAAGTCGCGCCGACGTCCGCGGCAGTCCGCCGCCGGGAGCGAGAACCGACTCCGGCACGGCGCAGGTGGGATCGACCGACTGGGCTGTCGCCGGCTGGCCGGCCATGACATGGTCCGGAGAAAGGAACAGTGCGACCGCCAGCAGGATGGCCGTGACCGTCAGCATCCCTCGCCCCCGTCCTCCCGCCATTCCCCCCTCATGTGCCCATTTTCGTGGTGGCCGCGACCCGGTGGCGCCGCGCCCGTTCCGCCGACTGATACCAGTTCAGGAAGCGCGCCAGCAGCACCATCATGGCGATGCCGAACACGGTAACAAGGAACTGTGCAGAAAGCGAGCCGCTGACATGGACGAGCATGGTCTGCCCGGCAAAGGACAGCAGCACTCCCAGGCAGAACACCGGCAGTGATTGCCGGCCGCAGTCGAGCACCGGTGCGGCCAGCGGTCCGCGCAGCCAGGATGCTCCCGCCGGCACCAGCCACAGCATCAGATAGGCCAGGGCGAAGAAGTGCAGCAGCCGCAAAGGGTCGAGGTCGGTCTTACTGATGGGATAGAGGATCTCCGTCAGCGTCACCGGGATCAGTGCGTGCAGCGGGGCGAATTTCCAGGACAGCGTCAGGAACAGGCCGGCCAGCAGGACAGCCCCGGCTGTTGCCGCCACCGGCGTCCGGAATCGGGTCAGCACGGCCCGCAGTTCCGGTTGGAACTGCAGTGATGCACCCAGCACGAACAGGAATTGCCAGGTGAAGGGATTGAAGTACCAGACGCCGCCATCCGGGTATGTCGGCAGGTTCCATCCCCATTGCCGTGCCGCGAGGTACAGCGCGGCGGACCCCGCCAGCACCGCCAGCGGTCGGCGGCGCAGGGCTGGCAGCAGCAGTGGGAAGCTCAGCAGCAGCACGATGTAGAGCGGCAGAACGTCCAGGTTGGCGGGCCGGAACTTCAGCAGGATAGCCTGGGTCAGGGCGGTGACGGGGTCCTGGAAATAACCGGCGATGCCCATTTCCTCCGCGAACAGCGGGCTGTCGAAGGCGCGGGCGGTGTAGGCGATCTGGGTGGTGTAGGCGAAGAACAGGATGATGTAGGTGACGTACAGCGTCCAGCAGCGGTGCAGCATCTGCGCCGCCGCCATCGGCATTCCTTGCCGATCCAGTGTTCGACCGTAGACCAGGGCCGCGGTGTAGCCGGAGATGAAGACGAAAATTTCCGTGGCGTCGCTCAGGCCGAAGTTGCGCGGCGTCGCCCAGGAGATCTGATTGGCAGGGATGTGGTTTACGAAGATGAACCACAGCGCCAGACCGCGGAAGAAGTCGAGCCGCAGATCGCGCGCAGCCGTCTCGTTCCTGCCGTCCGCCGATGTTGCGTCTTTCATGGCCGTCCAACCCGCAAGTGTCTTGCTCCGCACTCGTGAACAATCCAGCCCGACCAGCGGTCCTCAACCCACCCGCAAGGGCGTCGCGTTCCAAATACCCGCCTTGATCCCTGCAAAAGATGGGTGTGCCGCCTCCGGATTCGAGAAGGCGGACGGCATAAGGGCTGCGGATGATTGCCGAACCGTGGTTGAACGAGACCCGCGGCTTCGCGTCGCAGCGTTAAACCTCTGAAATACAGTCTTCAATTCCCGATCGCGCTTGATCCTCACCGTTTGCTTCCTGCATAATCCGATCAGCAAAAGAAAGCTGGGGCGGATCGGCCGGAAGGCCGGCGGCAAGCCCGGATGGACGGGAGGAAACGCACACCAACGTCGGGACGCCATGGAACCGGGCGGATGGCGCAATGCGCCGGTGCCCACCGGTTCCATGGTTCCCAGCGGTGCGCCGTCCGGGTCGGTCGAGCGTGCATCCCACTCATTCCCGCTTTCCCTGCTCACCCGGTATTCACCGGTCCCGCGAGGGGCCCGGCATGCCCGGGTGCGGGTCGGCATGCCTTGGCAGGGTGTCCGCCGGTCCGGCGATAAGAACGCATAACAGAGAATGGACAAGGGAGCTTCTGCATGAAACGTCGTGCATTTCTGACCTCCGCCGGTGTGGGCGTCGCCGCCAGCACGCTTGCCGCCCCCGCCATCGCCCAGTCCACGCCCGAGATCAAGTGGCGCTGCGCCTCCAGCTTCCCGAAGAGCCTCGACACCATCTATGGCGGTGCGGAGTTCGTGGCGAAGCGCGTGGCCGAACTGACGGACAACAAGTTCCAGATCCGTGTCTTCGCGGCTGGCGAAATCGTTCCGGCTCTGCAGGTTCTGGACGCGGTCAAGGACGGCACGATCGAGTGCGGCCACACCGTCTCCTACTATTATGTCGGCAAGGATCCGACCTTCGCGTTCGACGCGGCGATGCCGTTCGGCCTGAACGCCCGCCAGCAGAACGCCTGGATGACCCACGGCGGCGGCAAGGAGCTGATGGCAGAGTTCTTCGCCGGTCACAACCTCGTCGCCATCGGCGCCGGCAACACCGGCACCCAGATGGGCGGCTGGTTCCGCAAGGAAATCAAGTCGGTCGAGGACCTGAAAGGCCTGAAGTTCCGCATCGGCGGCTATGCCGGCACCATCATGGCCAAGCTGGGCGTCGTGCCGCAGCAGATCGGCGGCGGCGACATCTACCCGGCGCTGGAAAAGGGCACCATCGACGGCGCCGAGTTCGTCGGCCCCTATGACGACGAGAAGCTCGGCTTCAACAAGGTCGCCAAGTACTACTACTATCCCGGCTGGTGGGAAGGCGGTCCGCAGGTCTCCATGCTGTTCGGCAAGGACAAGTTCGACTCGCTGCCGCCGGCCTACAAGGCGGCGCTGCAGGCGGCCTGTTCCGACGCGACGCTGGACATGCTGGGCAAGTACGACGTCCAGAACATGACCGCGCTGAAGCGTCTGGTTGCCGCCGGCACCCAGCTGCGTCCCTTCCCGAACGAGGTGATGCAGGCCTGCTATCAGGCCGCCATCGAGGTGTACGAGGACGAAGCGGCGAAGAACGAGAAGTTCCGCAAGATCTACGACGCGTGGAAGAAGTTCCGCGAGGAAGAGTATCTGTGGTTCCGCGTTGCCGAATACAGCTTTGACCGCTTTGTCTACGCGGCCCCGCCGCTTGAGAAGAAGAAGTAAGGGCAAGTATTGCCCCCACCCTAACCCTCCCCCGCCCAGCGGGGGAGGTTAGGTGGGGGCATCGAAGCCAACCACCTTCAAACCTCGATCACCAGCCCATCATACGCCGGCTCGACCCCCTCCGGCAGGATCCGCAGCAGACTGTCATAGTCCATGCTGTTGTCCATGTGGGTCAGATAGGCCCGGCGCGGCTTCACCCGCTCGATCCACTCCAGTGTCAGCGCCAGGTGCGCGTGCACCGGATGCGGCGGCTCGATCCGGCCGCAATCGACCATCCAGGTGTCCACCCCCGCCAGTGCCTCGAACGCGCGGTCGTCCAACCGCACCACGTCGGTCGAATAGGCGAAGCGCCCGAACCGGTAGCCGACCGTCCGCATATAGCCGTGGTCCTGCTCGAACGGCGTCACCTCCAACCCCTTCACGCTGAAAGGCCCGGCGATCCGATGCGTGTTCAGCACCGGCCGGTAGAAGGGATACCCCTCCGGTAGCGGATCGAAGCAGTAGGGAAAGCGAATCTCAATGTCGCGCAGATGCTCGTCCCAACCATAGGCGTCGATCGGCGCATGCATGTGCCGGCAGATCTCACGCAGTTCGTCGATGCCGTGGCAATGGTCGGCATGCTGGTGGGTCCACAGCACGGCATCCAGACGGGCACAGCCGCTGTCGAGAAACTGCTGCCGCAGGTCAGGGGAGGTGTCGACCAGCATCGAAACCCCGCCGCTCTCCACCAGAACGGAGGGGCGCATGCGGCGGTTCTTCGGATTGGCGGGATCGCAGCGGCCCCACTGGCCGCCGGGAATACCGGCGATCACCGGCACGCCGCGCGACCCGCCGCAGCCAAGGACGGTCACGCGCATCGCGCCGGTTGATGCGCCGTCCACTGTCATGCAGCCGCCTTGTCGAACAGGCGGAAGAAATTGTCGGTGGTGACGCGGGCCAACTCCTCCGCCGACACTCCCTTCACCTCGGCCACGCAGGCCGCGGTGTGGGCGACATAGGCCGGCTCGTTGCGCTTGCCGCGGAAGGGAATCGGCGCAAGGTAGGGCGCGTCGGTCTCCACCAGGATGCGGTCGAGCGGCACGTCCTTCACGATGGCGCGCAGGTCTTCCGACTTCTTGAAGGTGACGATCCCCGACAGCGACAGGCTGAAGCCGAACTCCACCGCTTCTTCCGCCAGGGCCCGGCCGGAGCTGAAGCAGTGCAGCAGCCCCTTCACCGGCTGGCCGGCCGCCTCCTCCTTGACAATGCGCATGGTGTCGTCGTCGGCGTCGCGGGTGTGGATGATCAGCGGCAGGCCGGTCTCCAGGCTGGCGCGGATGTGCCGGCGGAAACACTCCTGCTGCTGGTCGCGCGGGCTCTTGTCATAGAAGTAGTCGAGCCCGGTCTCGCCCAGCCCGATCACCTTGGGATGGCGCGAGAGCTCCACCAGTTTGTCCACGGTGGTGATGGCGAACTCCTCCTGGGCCTGATGGGGATGGACGCCCACCGAGCAGAGGATGTCGTCATAGCGTTCCGCCACCGCCAGGATGCGGTCGAAACGGCTGATATAGGTGCAGATGGTGACCATCCGCCCGATGCCGGCCTGCCGGGCGCGGTCGACGACCGCGTCCAGTTCCTCGGCGAAATCGGGAAAGTCGAGATGGCAATGGCTGTCGACGAGCATCAGGGAACTCAGGCCTTCGGTTCTTCGACGTAACGCGGGAAGACGCCCTGCGGCGTCGGCAGCGGCGTGCCGGCGGCCAGCGCCCCCGACGGACCCAGCGTGCCGAAGCCGCGCGCATCCGGACCCAGCGCCAGCAGGTCGAGGATCTTGGCGGAGCTGTCCGGCATCACCGGCTGGGTCAGGATGGCGAGGTGGCGGATCGTCTCGGCCAGCACATAGAGCACGGTCGCCATGCGCGCCGGGTCGGTCTTCTTTAGCGCCCAGGGGGCCTGTTCGTCGACATAGCGGTTGGCGTCGCCGACCACGGCCCAGATGGCGTCCAGCGCCTTGTGGAAGGCCTGCGCCTTGAACTCCGCCCGGACGATGTCCAGCATGCCGTAGGCGGAACCGAGCAGCGCGTTGTCCGCCTCGGTGAAGGCCCCCGGCGTCGGCACGGCGGCGCCGCAGTTCTTGCCGATCATCGACAGGACGCGCTGCACCAGATTGCCGTAATCGTTGGCGAGATTGCCGTTGATCCGGTTGACCATCTGCTTGTGCGAGAAGTCGCCGTCATTGCCGAACGGCACTTCGCGCAGCAGGAAATAGCGGGTCTGGTCAAGGCCGTAGGTGTTGACCAGCGTTTCCGGCGCGATGACGTTACCCAGCGACTTCGACATCTTCTGGCCTTCGATCGTCCACCAGCCATGGGCGAACACACGGCGGGGCGGCTGCAGGCCGGCGGCCATCAGGAAGGCCGGCCAATAGACGGCGTGGAAGCGCAGGATATCCTTGCCGACCATGTGCAGGTCGGCCGGCCAGTACTTGGCATACTCGCCGGTGGTATCGGGATAGCCGACGGCGGTGATGTAGTTCGCCAGCGCGTCGAGCCAGACATACATGATGTGGGCGTCGTCGTCCGGCACCGGGATGCCCCACTTGAAGGTGGTGCGGCTGACCGACAGGTCCTTCAGGCCGGACTTGACGAAGGACATCACCTCGTTGCGCTTGCCGGCCGGCGCGATGAAATCCGGGTTCTGCTCATAGAACTCGATCAGCCGGTCCTGCCAGGCCGAGAGCTTGAAGAAGTAGGACGGTTCCTCCACCCATTCGCACTCGGCGCCGGTCGGGGCGATCTTCTTGCCCTCGGCATTGGTGGTCAGTTCGTCCTCGCCATAGAAGGCCTCGTCGCGAACCGAGTACCAGCCTGCATAGGACCCCAGATAGATCTCGCCGCGATCCTTCAGCACCGTCCACAGCGCCTGCACCGACTTGACGTGGCGCGGCTCGGTGGTGCGGATGAAGTCGTCGTTGGAATAGTTCATCAGCGACACAAGATCGCGGAAGTTCTGAGACACCCGGTCGGTGAACTCCTGCGGCGCGATGCCGGCCTTCTCCGCCGACTTCTCCACCTTCTGGCCGTGCTCGTCGGTGCCGGTCAGGAACTTCACGTCATAGCCGTCGAGGCGCATGAACCGGGCGAGGACGTCGCAGGCAAGGGTCGTGTAGGCGTGGCCGATGTGCGGCACGTCGTTCACGTAATAGATCGGCGTCGTCAGATAGAAGGTCTTCGGCCCGGCCATTTGCGGCACTTTCTTTCAAGTCAGGTTCAACCGGCAGGTTCAAGAAACAACGCTAGGCGGCGGCCGCTTCCAGCGCTGCCAAAGCGTTCAGGACCACCTGCTTGCGGTCCAGGTTTGCGGATTCCGCGCGCGCGAAAAGACGCTGAACCTTTTCCCACACCTCCACCCAACGTTCAAGACCGCGGGCGTTGGCCAGCCGGGTCATCAGGGCGGCCTCGCCCGGCACCACCTCCGCCGGCCAGGATCCGCGGGCGAGCGAGCGGGCGAAGCGGGCGAGCCACCAGACCAGCAGCTCCGTCGCCGTCTCGAACATCCCGTCGTCTTGGCGGCGGGTCAGCTTGTCGCCGAAAGCGTGCGCCGCGACGATGTCGATGCGCGGCAGGTCGGACAGCAGCCCGATCATCTCGCGGTACAGCGCCAGCCCGCCGGCATCGGCCAGATCGATGGAGCGGCCGACGCTGCCCTCCGACAGGCGGGCCAGCGCCGGGCGGTCGTCGGCGGCGATGTCCGGCCGGTGCTGCCCCAGCAAATCGATGACGGTGTCCTCGCCCAGCGGCTTCAGCGTCAGCTTGCGGCAGCGCGAGCGGATGGTCGGCAGCATGCCGCCGGGATTGTCGCTGACCAGCAGCAGCAGGGCGCCGGGCGGCGGTTCCTCCAGGATTTTCAGGATGGCGTTCAGGCCGCTCAGGTTCATGCGGTCGGCGCCGTCGATCACCGCGACGCGCCAGCCGCCTTCCGCCGAGGTGCGGCGCAGAAACGGCCCGATCTTGCGCACGTCGTCGACCGCGATGTCGCGCTTCAGCCGGCCCTTCTTCTCGTCGCGCTGGCGTTCGATGGTCAGCAGGTCGGCATGGCCGCCCGACGCCACCCGGCGGAACACCGGATGGTCCGGCCCGATGTGCAGCGAGGTCGCCGGCGCCGCTCCGCCCAAGAGACTATTGCCGAACAGGCTGTCTCCGGGCGGGTCCTGCGCCAGGACGAAGCGGGCGAAGCGGAAGGCCAGCGTCGCCTTGCCGATCCCCGGCGAACCGCCGATCAGCCAGGCATGCGGCAGCCGGCCGGAGTTCCAGGCCTCCAGCAGCCGCCGCTCCGCCTCCTCATGACCGACGAGGTCCGGGTTGCGCCGGGGGGCGAGCGCTTCCTCCGCAACTGGTGTTGCCGCCGGGGTGGATGTGCGGGCCTTGCTCACGACGCCAGCCCCTGGGCCAGCCCCAGCCGGCCGGCGACGGCATCCCACACGCGGGCCTGCACCCCGTCCAGGTCGGCATCGGCATCCACGACGGCGCAGCGCTCCGGCTCCCGTCGGGCGATGTCGAGGAAGCCGTCGCGCAGGCGCTGGTGAAAGCCGATGTCCATCCGCTCATAGCGGTCCTCGCCGCCATGGCGCGAGGCGGCGCGGCGCAGACCCAGCTCGACGTCGATGTCCAGGATCAGCGTCAGGTCGGGCCGGAACTCGCCCAACGCCGCCCGCTGCAGGGTCTCCACCAACTCGCGCCCCAGCCCCAGCCCGTAGCCCTGATAGGCCATGGTGCTGTCGAAGAAGCGGTCGCACAGCACCCACTTGCCGGCCTCCAGCGCCGGCCACACCGTCCGTTCCAGATGGTCGCGGCGGGCGGCAGTGTGCAGCAGCGCTTCCGTCACCGGGCTCCAGCGGCCGGTCTCGCCGGTCACCAGCAGGCCGCGGATCTCCTCCGCCCCCGGCGATCCGCCCGGCTCGCGCGTCGTGACGACGTCGATGCCCCGGGCGCGCAGGGTATCGGCCAGACGGCGCAGCTGCGTCGACTTGCCGGCCCCTTCGCCGCCTTCCAGCGTGATGAAGCGGCCACGGTTGGCGGAGGCGGTGAAGGAGGTCGGCATGGTCGTCACGATTACAGGCTGTTGCCGAAGACGAGATATTTGGCGGCGGCGAAGGCGCGGCCGACGAAGCCGGCCTTCGGCACGTCCTGCGCGGCCACCACCGGCACCTCCTTGCCCGGGAAACCGGGGGCGGAGATCACCAGCTTGCCGACAGTGTCGCCCTTCTTGATCGGGGCGGCAACCGGCGCGCTGCTCACCAGCGACACCTTCATGCCGGGACGGTCGTTGCGGGCCATGGTGACGCTCAGGTTCTGCGGCACGGTGACGGGAACGCTGTCCTGCTCGCCCAGCCAGACCGGCACCTGCTCGATCGTCTCGCCGCCCTTATAGAGGGTGTAGGAGGCGAATTCACGGAAGCCCCACTCGATCAGCCGGGCCGATTCGTCGGCGCGCGACTGCATGGTCGGCAGGCCGTTCACCACCAGCAGCAGGCGCCGCCCCTCGCGCTCGCCCGACGCGGTCAGGCCATAGCCGCCGGCCTCGGTGTGGCCGGTCTTCATGCCGTCCACATCCATGCCGCGGTACAACAGCGGGTTGCGGTTGCCCTGGTTGATGTTGTGATATTTGAAGTCCCGGATCGAGTAGTAGTGGTAATATTCCGGGAAGTCCTTGATCAGATGCTCGGCCAGGATCGCCAGATCGCGGGCGGTCATATAGTGGTTGGGGTCGGGCCAGCCGGTGGCGTTGACGAAGTTGCTGTTCTTCAGCCCCAGCTCGCGCCCCTTCTGGTTCGCCTGCTCGGCGAAGGACCCTTCCGACCCGGCCAGACCTTCGGCCAGCACGATGCAGGCGTCGTTGCCGGACTGGACGATCATGCCCTTGATGAGGTCATCGACCTTGATGTTGTTGTGAAGCTCCACGAACATCTTGGAACCCTGCATCCGCCAGGCGCGCTCGCTGACCGGCAGCGTGCTTTCCAGCGTCAGGCGGCCGGCCTTGATCGCCTCGAAGGTCAGATAGGCGGTCATGATCTTGCTCATCGACGAGGGCGCCATGCGCTCGTCGGCGTTCTTCTCGAACAGCACGGTGTTAGAGGTCAGATCGACCAGGATCGCCTGCTTGGCGATCGTGTCGATGGTCGCGGCCTGGACCGAGACCGCGGTGAAGCCGGCGCCAATCGTGGCCCCGGCCATCGCAATTCCGGCCGCAACAGCAACGGAACGGCCGAAAACGGCACACAGGCGGACGACAACAGCGTTCATGGCAACAATCCTCCAAGGGCACTCGGTACAGGCATGGGTCATTGGCGCTCGCGAAGAGCAGCCGGGGTAAGCGTCGGGTGGCCGGATCAATCCACCACGATTTTGGCCTCCGTAAGGCCGGCCTGAATGATCTGGTTCAGCAGGCTGTCGGCCCGGTCGACGCTGTCCAGCGGGCCGACGCGGACACGGTGCAGGGTCATGCCGGCCGACCGGGTCCGGCTGACGCTGGCCTGCTGTCCGATGGCCGACAGCCGGGCGCGGGCCTTCGCCACATTCTCCTCGCTGCCGAAGGCGCCGACCTGCACATAGATGGCCTCATGGGCTTTCACCGGCAATTGCGCCACGACGGGGGCCGGCACGAAGCGTCCCTCCGACATGCTGCCGGCGACGGTGGCGGGCGGCGGGATGGGGGCACCGACCACCGCCGGGCGGGCGGCGGCCAGTGTCGTCACCGGTCCGGCCGGCCCAGTCACCTCGATCCGACCGCGCGGAGCGGCCTTCGGCGGCGGGCCGTCGAGTTCGGCCAGCATCGGGGCGGGCGTGCCCTGGCGCGCGGCGGCGGCGATGGCGCGGCTTTCCTCGGCCAGGATCTGCACGCGCACCTTGGCGGTGCCGGGACCGTCGAAGCCCAGCAGCTGGGCGCCGCGGCGCGACATGTCGATGATGCGGCCGTTGGCGTAGGGGCCCCGGTCGTTGACGCGCACCACGATCGACCGGCCGTTGTCCAGGTTGGTCACCCGTACCAGACTCGGCATCGGCAGCGTCTTGTGTGCGGCGGTCAATTCGTTCTGGTCGTAGATCTCGCCGTTGGCGGTGGCCTTCTCATGGAAGCCGGGGCCGTACCACGAGGCGATGCCGGTCTCGTCGTAGCCGTAATCTTCCTTGGGATAGTACCAGACGCCGTTGATCTGATAAGGCTTGCCCACCTTGTAGACGCCGCTGGTCGGAAGGCCTGATCCGGTGACGGCGGGCTTCTGCGCGCAGGCGGCGAGCGCTGCCACGCCTACCAGCACGACGACCCTGCTCACCCCGCGCCAGCGACGCATCCGCCAAACCCCTTCCTTCCCCAAACCCGGCCGGAACGCCGGGGCGGCGGCACTCTAGCGGGTTGGCATCGCCGCGCCAATGCCTCGAACGCGGCAGAAACACGATGACACAGCCCATGCGCGGGCCGGACCGTCAGGGGGCGGGGAACAGGCTTTCGGTCCGGCCCATCAGCCAATAGGCGGTCAGCCCGATCCACTCACGCACCGCGTCGTCGAGGATCACCAGATTCTGTCCGAACTCGAAGCGCAGGTAGGGCTTGGCGTCATGGCGGGTGCGGTAGTCGACGGGGTAGGGGATAACCTCCCACCCGATCTGCCGGAAGATGCCGACCGACCGCGGCATGTGCATGGCCGACGTGACGAGGACCCAGCGGTCCCCCGGCGCCGGCTTGACCATCTCCTTGCTGAAGACCGCGTTCTCCCAGGTATTGCGGGACTCCGCCTCATAGATCACGCGGTCTTCGGGTATGCCCGCCTGGAGCAGGGCGGCGCGGGCGGTGACGTCCTCCTTGTATTCCTGTCCCAGCAGCCGGCCGGACCCGCCGGTGAAGACCGCCTTGGCCTCTGGATGGCGGCGGACGAGGTCGGCGAAGCCCAGGATGCGCTCGGCCGCCTCATTGACGGAGGGATCTCCGCGGTCGGCGGTGATCGGCGGGTTGACCGCGCCGCCCAGCATGATGATGCCGTTGATCCGTCCCTCCGGCTCCACCCGCGGGAAACGGTTCTCCAGCGGTACGGCGACCAGCGCGCCCACCCCCGTATACATGACCAGCAGAAGCAGCACCGCCGCCAGCGTCACCAGCCGCCGCCCGGCGCGCCGCCAGCGCCGCGTCCGCAGCAGCACCGCCCCAAGCGCCACCGCCAGCACCAGCGCATTGCCGGGCGCGAAGACGCCCCACAGCAGCTTCGACAGGATGAAGGACAGCACCGGCACGCTCACGATGGTGAAGGGGGAGGGGGCGGAGCATAAGCGGGGCGGTTGGGGTGGAGCAACCGCGGTCGCTCTCAGTGCCGTCAGCCTCCGACCGGCGTGCACAGCTCCACCAGGGTGCCGTCGGGACAGCGGATGAAGGACACGGTTTGGCCCCACGGCATGGCCTTTGGCGGTGCCAGCTCGGTGGCACCGG
Organism: Azospirillum oryzae; assembly: GCF_900177515.1. GTDB lineage: Bacteria > Pseudomonadota > Alphaproteobacteria > Azospirillales > Azospirillaceae > Azospirillum > Azospirillum oryzae_A. The sequence continues at coordinate 1,858,572 of NZ_FXAK01000007.1, read as the reverse complement.
CGGTCAGTGCGGTGGCGTGCGCCGCCTCCACATCGTCGGTGACCAGGGCGATCTCGACCCCCAATGGCTTATCACTGGTGCTGCCGAACACATAGCCGGCGGGGTGGTGCGACAAAGCCAATTCCTGGCTGGCGAAGGACAGGGTGGTGGTGCCGGTGTCCAACTCGCCATAGTCGCCGGTTTCGGCGAGGAAGCGGCGGTTCAGCCCGAAAGCTTTCTCGAAGAAGGCCAGCGACGCGGCGACATCGGGAACGTAGAGAATCGTATAGCCGAACTTCATGACGACCCTCACTTGAATGGGTGACCGGAGGGAGGCGACTCTATCACTCTCCGGCGCGGCGGTATCCCCAGACCGAGGCCGGCGGCAGGTTCCGCACGGTGAATCCCAGCCTCTCGCCCTTCAACCCCAACGCCGCGCGGTTCAGCGGCGAGTGCGGCATGAAGCTGTAGAGCAGGAAGCGCCCGCCCGGCCGCAGGATGCGGAAGGTGGCGTCCAGCACCTCGCGCTGGAACTCCAGCGGGAAGGTGATCATCGGGATGCCGATCACCACCGTGCCGACCTTACCGCACAGCGCCTCGCCCAGCAGGTCCGGCGCCTTGCGGCAATCGTCGGCGATGACGGTGACGGCGGGGCAGCGGGCGCGCAGATGGCTGGCGAGGTTGCGGTCGATTTCGAAGCTGTAGAGCCGGTCGGCCGGGATGCCGGACTCCAGGATCGCGGCGGTGATCGGGCCGGTGCCGCCGCCGAACTCGACCACCGCCTCGTCAGGCTCGCAACGGATCTCGCGGGTGATGCGCCGCCGCAGCGCCGGGGAGGACGGGACGACCGAGCCCATCGCCCAGGGATCGGCCAGCCAGCGGCGGAAGAACAGCCAGGATTCGGAAAGCGGCGCGGGTGCGGTCCGACTCATCTGTGGGCCTCCCTGGATCGGGGCGGCCCATCCGTGGCTCACCCTACAGCGGAGTAGCTGCCATAAGATGGTGACCTGCGTATGACAGGCCGCTCGCCACCAGCGTCAAGAACACCAGCGCCGCCACGGTCAGCCCCAGCCCGATGCCGATGGCGCCGCCGTCGCGCTCGATCAGCCCCAGCGAGATCAGCACCAGCGCGAAGCCCGGCAGCCAGCCGGTCAGCGGCAGCGGCACGATGCAGGTCAGCGTCAGGATGAACAGCAGCAGCCCGAACCAGCGCTCCTGGTCGATGCGGGCGAGCCGGTGCAGCCTCGGCTTCAGCATCCGCTCGATCCCGGTCAGGCGCGGCATGGCGGCGTCCAGCGTGCGTGCCGCCAGCCCGGTGCCGATGGATCGCCGCAGCAGCCAGTCCGGCAGCCGCGCCCCGCGCCGGCCGAAGGCGAGTTGGGCGGTGTAGAGCACGATCGGCAGGTCGAACAGGCAGGACACGCCCAGCGGCACCGGCGCGATGGTGGGCAGCGACAGCGCCAGCAGGATGGTGCCAAGCGACCGGTCACCGAGAGCCCGGATCAGGTCGCCCAACGTGACCCGCCCGGCCGGCAGGTTGGCGCGGAACCGGGCCAGCACGTCCGACGTGCGCTCTTCCTCCACCGCATCGCACAGCGCGGGCAGGGCGATGGCTCCGTCACGCTGCGGCTCGCCGGCATCATCGGCGAGCGGGTGGTCGATGTGGTGATCGGCGTTCAAACGCCGGCCTCCGCCGCGGCGCTCTCATAGAGCTCGAGCGCCTCCAGCCAGGTTTCCTCTGCGGTCGCCAGCTTCTTCTCCACCGTGCCCAGGTCGATCTGCAGCTTGGTCAGCTTGTCCGACGGGCCGCTGTAGAGCGCGGGGTCGGCCATCTTCGCCTCGATCTTGCGCTTCTCCTCGCTCAGCTTGGTCACCAGCGCCTCGGCGTCGGTGGCCTTGCGCTTCAACGGGGCGAGCGCCGTGCGCGCCTCGGCCGCCGCGCGGCGCTGGTCCTTCTTGTTCGGCCCGGCGTCCCGCTCCGCACCGCCCTTGGCAACTGCCCGCTCCGCCTTTGCGCGGTCGAGCAGGTAACGGCGGTAGTCGTCCAGATCGCCGTCATAGGCCTGAACCGTGCCGTCGGCGACAAGCAGCAGCCGGTCCACCGTCATCTCGATCAGGTGGGGGTCGTGGCTGATGATGATGACGGCGCCGGGGAAGTCGTTGATCGCCTCGATCAGCGCTTCGCGGCTGTCGATGTCCAGATGGTTGGTCGGTTCGTCCAGCATCAGGATGTGCGGGACTTCCCGGCTCATCAGCGCCAGCAGAAGCCGTGCCTTCTCGCCGCCCGACAGGTTGGCGATCTTGGTCTCCGCCTTCGCCTGGGGGAAGCCGAAGCGGCCCAGATGGGCACGCACCTTCTCCTCCAGTGCCAGCGGCATGATGCGCTGGGTCTGCTGGATCGGCGTCAGCGACAGGTCCAGCTCCTCGGCCTGATGCTGGGCGAAATAGCCGATGCGCAGCTTGGACGACCGCCGCATCTCGCCGGCCATCGGAACCAGCCGGTTGGCCAGCAGCTTGACCAGCGTCGACTTGCCGTTGCCGTTGGCGCCCAGCAGGCCGATGCGGTCCTCCATGTCGATGCGCAGGTTGACCCGCCGCAGGATCACCTTGTCGCCATAGCCGATGCTCACCCCCTCCAGCGCGATCAGCGGCGGCGCCAGCTCGTCGGGCGGCGGGAAGTTGAAGACGACCTCCGGATCGTCCTCCATCAGCGTGATCGACTCCATCTTCTCCAGCAGTTTCAGGCGGCTCTGCGCCTGACGGGCCTTGCTGGCCTTGAAGCGGAAGCGGTCGACATAGGACATCATGTGCTTGCGCCGCGCCTCCTGCTTGGCGGCCATGGAGGCGATGCGTTCCTGGTTGGCGCGGCGCTGCGCCAGGAACTGGTCGTAATTGCCGCTGTAGGTGACGAGCTTGCCCTGGTCGATATGGATCGTCGTGGTCGGCACCGCGTTCAGCAGCTCGCGGTCATGGCTGACCAGCAGGATGGTGTGCGGGTAATTCTTCAGATAGCCCTCGAGCCAGATCGTCGCTTCGAGGTCGAGGTGGTTGGTCGGCTCGTCCAGCAGCAGCAGGTCGGGCCGGGAGAACAGCACGCCGGCCAGCGCCACGCGCATCCGCCAGCCGCCGGAGAAGTCGGAGCAGGGCCGCTGTTGCGCCTCGGCGTCGAAGCCCAGGCCGGACAGCACCTGCGCCGCGCGCGACGGGGCCGAATGCGCCTCGATGTCGGCCAATCTCGCGTGGATTTCGCCGATGCGCATCGGGTCGGTCGCCGTCTCGGCCTCCGCAAGCAGGGCGGTGCGTTCGGTGTCGGCAGCCAGCACGGCGTCGATCAGCGTCGTCGGGCCGCTGGGGGCCTCCTGCGCCACCATGCCCATCCGCATGCCGGCCGGCAGGGTAACGGCGCCGGCATCGGTCTGCAGCTGGCCCGAGATCAGCTTCAGCAGGGTCGATTTCCCGGTGCCGTTGCGCCCGACCAGCGCCACGCGATGCCCCTTGGGCACCACCGCCGTCGCGTGGTCGAACAACACTCGGCCGCCGAAGCGGAAGGTCAGGTCATTGATGTGCAGCATAGCGCGCGAGGATGTAGCACGAGGGGGCGCCGATTTGAAGCGGGGGCCGGCGAATGGCACGGCTTTGTCCCGCGCGGGGCGGCCCGATTGCCGGACCCGCGCCCGGATGCAGGCCGGCAGATTTGTTCGAACACGACCAATATGGAGAACGGAGGCGCCACTCCCTTTTTTTTGATTGAACGTTCAATCAAAAAAAATCAGGCTGTGCTCCTGGAATGATGGTGCTGCGAACCAATGCACTTTTGGACCCTGGGACCTGGGCTCAGGAGGAGGGGAGACAGGAGATGACGCGATTCGGACAGCAGGCCCATTACATCCACGGTCGCCCCTTCCCAGGCGAGGGTGAGGAGCGCTTCGCCACCGTCAATCCGGCGACCGGGGAAACCCTGGCCGAGGTCGCGCAGGCGACGTCCGCCGATCTGGACCGCGCGGTCGACAGCGCGCGGGCCGGGCAGGCGGTGTGGGCGGCGATGACGGCGATGGAGCGGGCACGGGTGCTGCGCCGGGCGGTATCCCTGCTGCGCGAGCGCAACGACGCGCTGGCGGAGATTGAAACCCTCGACACCGGCAAGCCGCTGAGCGAGACGCGGGCGGTCGACATCGCAACCGGCGCGGACGTGCTGGAATATTACGCCGGCCTCGCGCCTGCGCTGGAAGGACGGCAGATCCCGCTGCGCCCAAGCTCCTTCGTCTATACCCGGCGCGAGCCGCTGGGGGTGGTGGCCGGGATCGGTGCCTGGAACTATCCGATCCAGATCGCGCTGTGGAAATCGGCCCCGGCGCTGGCCGCCGGCAACGCCATGATCTTCAAGCCGAGCGAGGTGACGCCGCTGACCGCCCTGCATCTGGCGGCGATCTACAGCGAGTCCGGCTTACCCGACGGCGTATTCAACGTCCTGCAGGGCGACGGTCGGGTCGGCGCCATGCTGGCCAACCATCCCGGCATCGAGAAGCTGTCCTTCACCGGCGGGGTTGAGACCGGCAAGCGGGTGATGGCCGCGGCGGGCGGATCGACCCTGAAGGAGGTGACGATGGAGCTGGGCGGCAAATCGCCGCTGATCGTCTTCGCCGACGCCGACCTCGACCGCGCCGCCGACATCGCCATGATGGCGAACTTCTACAGCTCCGGTCAGGTCTGCACCAACGGCACCCGTGTGTTCGTCCACCGCAGCATCGCGGCGGCGTTCGAGGAGCGGTTGCTGGCCCGCGTGCGCCGCATCCGCATGGGCGATCCGCTGGATCCCGACACCAATTTCGGCCCGCTCGCCAGCTTCCCCCACCGCGACAAGGTGCTGCGCTACATCGAAACCGGCAAGGCGGAGGGCGCACGGCTGTTGGCCGGCGGCGTCGTTCCGGAGGGGGCGGCCTTCGCGCGCGGCGCCTATGTGGCGCCGACGGTCTTCACCGACTGCCACGACGGCATGACCATCGTGCGCGAGGAGATTTTCGGCCCGGTCCTGTCGATCCTGATCTTCGATGACGAGGAAGAGGTCATCACACGGGCCAACGCCATCAGCTACGGCCTCGCCGCCGGGCTGGTCACCAGCGATCTGGCCCGTGCCCACCGGGTGATCCACCGGCTGGAGGCCGGCATCTGCTGGATCAACGGCTGGGGTGAATCGCCGCCGGAGATGCCGGTCGGCGGCTACAAGCAGTCGGGCATCGGCCGCGAGAACGGGGTCGAGACACTCGACCATTACACCCGCGTCAAATCGGTTCAGGTCGAACTCGGCGCCTATTCGTCGGTGTTCTAAGCCCGCCGGTCGCGGAAATCCGCCTTTCAGAGAAGGCCGCCTTTCAGAGAAGGGGTGTTCGATGTCGAATTCACCGACCTCCGGGGCCGCTGCGCCGGAGAACGGCGCCGCCATGTCCTCCATTTCCCCTGCGGCGCGCGAGTATGACTACATCATCGTCGGCGCCGGGTCGGCCGGCAATGTACTCGCCTGCCGCCTGACGGAGGATGCCGGCGTCAGCGTCCTGCTGCTGGAGGCGGGCGGACCCGACCACAGGCTGGACTACCGCACCCAGATGCCGGCGGCGCTGGCTTTCCCGCTGCAGGGCCGCCGCTACAACTGGGCCTATGAGACCGAACCCGAACCGCACATGGACAACCGCCGGATGGAGTGCGGGCGCGGCAAGGGGCTGGGCGGGTCGTCGCTGATCAACGGCATGTGCTATATCCGCGGCAACGCGCTGGATTATGACGGCTGGGCCGAGCTGCCGGGTCTGGAGGACTGGAGCTATCTCGACTGCCTGCCTTATTTCCGCAAGGCGGAGACGCGCGACGCCGGCTCCAACGCCTATCACGGCGGCGACGGCCCGCTCTTCGTCACCACAGCCAAGCCGGGCGTCAACCCGCTCTACGAGGCGATGGTGGAGGCGGGGGTGCAGGCCGGCTATGGCCGCACCGACGACCTGAACGGCTACCGCCAGGAGGGTTTCGGCCCGATGGACCGCACGGTGACCGCGCAGGGGCGGCGCTGCAGCACGGCCCGCGGCTATCTCGACATCGCCCGGGGGCGGTCGGGGCTGACCATCGTCACCCATGCGATGACCGACCGCATCCTGTTCGACGGACGCCGCGCCGTCGGCGTCGCCTATCTGCGCAACGGCACGCCGGTGACGGCGCGGGCTCGGCGCGAAGTGCTGCTGTGCGCCGGGGCCATCGCCTCTCCGGCGATCCTGCAGCGGTCGGGGGTGGGGCCGTCGCCGCTGCTGCGCGAGCTGGGGGTGCGGACGGTGCTCGACCTGCCGGGCGTCGGCGGCGATCTCCAGGACCATCTGGAGATGTACATCCAGTATGAGTGCCGCCAGCCGGTGTCGCTCTATCCCGCGCTGAAATGGTGGAACCAGCCGGCGATCGGCGCCGAATGGCTGTTCCTGGGCACCGGTATCGGCGCCAGCAACCAGTTCGAGGCCGGCGGCTTCATCCGCACCGGCGACGACGTGCCCTGGCCGAACATCCAGTACCATTTCCTGCCCGTCGCCATCAGCTACAACGGCACCAACGCGGTGGAGGCGCACGGCTTCCAGGCCCATGTCGGCTCGATGCGCTCGCCCAGCAAGGGGCGGGTCCATGCCCGCTCGCGCGATCCGGGGCAGGCGCCCAGCATCCTGTTCAACTACATGGCCGATCCGCAGGACTGGCAGGAGTTCCGCGCCGGCATCCGCATCACCCGCGACATCATGCGGCAGCGCGCCCTGGCCCCCTACCGCGGGGAGGAGATCAGCCCCGGCGCCGATTGCATGACCGACGCCGACCTCGACGCCTTCGTCCGCCACCACGCCGAGACCGCCTATCACCCCTGCGGCACCTGCCGGATGGGGACCGACGACGGCGCGGTGGTGGACGGGCAGGGCCGGGTGCACGGGCTGGAGGGACTGCGCGTCATCGACGCCTCGATCATGCCGCGCATCGTCACCGGCAACCTGAACGCGCCCACCATCATGATGGCGGAGAAGTTGGCCGACGCGGTGCGCGGCCGTCCGCCGCTGCCGCGGGCCAACGTCCCCTATTACGTCGCCGAGGCCGCCGTCATCGAGAAGGAGAGCCGGAGGGACCAACGACTGCGGGCGTAAGACCCGCAAGCCGACAACGACAACCACAAGCAAGGAGAACAGGGATATGGGCAAGACATTCGGTAAACTCTGTGGTCTGGCCGTCGGCCTGATGCTGGCAACCGGGACTGCCGCCCTGCCGGCGGTCGCCGCCGATCCGGCATCCTGCAAGTCGGTGCGTTTCGGCGACGTTGGCTGGACCGACATCGCGGCGACGACGGCACTGGCCTCCGTCACGCTGGAGGCGCTGGGCTACAAGCCGACCACCAGCATCTCCTCGGTGCCGGTCGTCTATCTCGGGCTGAAGACCAAGTCGCTGGACGTGTTCCTGGGCAACTGGATGCCCACCATGGAGAGCTTCATCAAGCCGGTGCTGGAGGACGGCTCGGTTGAGGTGACGCGCGTCAATCTGGAGGGCGCCAAATACACGCTGGCCGTCCCCACCTACGCGGCCGAGGCGGGACTCAAGAGCTTCAAGGATCTGGCGAAGTACAAGGACAAGTTGGACGGCAAGATCTACGGCATCGAGGCCGGCAACGACGGTAACCTCGTCATCGAGAAGATGCTGAAGGAAGGGGCGTTCGGCCTGAAGGACTTCAAGCTGGTCGAATCCAGCGAGGCCGGAATGCTGGCCGAGGTGAAGCGCGCGACCCGGTCCAAGAAATGGATCGTCTTCCTGGGCTGGGCGCCGCACCCGATGAACAAGACGATGGACATCACCTATCTGGCCGACGGCGACGACTGGTTCGGCCCGAATTACGGCGGCGCCACCGTCAGCACCAATGTGCGCAAGGGCTATGCCGCCGAATGCCCGAACGTCGGCAAGTTCCTGTCCAATCTGGTCTTCACCGTGGACATGGAGAATTCGGTGATGGACGGCATCATGAACGGTGGCCGCAAGCCGGAGGCGGTGGCGGCCGACTGGCTGAAGAAGAACCCGGCCATCCTGAAGACCTGGCTGTCCGGCGTCACCACGCTGGACGGCAAGGACGGTTTGGCCGCCGCGCAGGCCAAGCTGGGCGCGGTCAAATCCTGACCTGACGCCGAGTTTCCGCATTGCCTCCTCGACTCCGGCCGCGACGGGATGCCGCCGCGGCCGTTTTTTTCAGGAAGCAGGCGATGTCCGCCCCCAACGAACGCCTTGCCGCGCCGCGAAAGCGCCTCTATAAAGCGGCCCATCCGGCGCCCCGGTCTTCCGGCGGCGCCTGCGTGTTTTTCAAACGGCGAAAAGCCCCATTCCCGCAGGAGTCACCACCATGGCCGTCGAACGGACCCTCTCGATCATCAAGCCCGATGCCACCCGCCGCAACCTGACCGGCAAGATCAACGCCAAGTTCGAAGACGGCGGCCTGCGCATCATCGCCCAGAAGCGCGTCCAGCTGTCGAAGGCCCAGGCCGAGCAGTTCTACGGCGTGCATCGCGAGCGTCCGTTCTTCGGCGATCTGGTCTCCTTCATGATCTCCGGCCCGGTGGTCCTGCAGGTTCTGGAAGGCGAGAACGCCATCGCCCGCAACCGCGAGATCATGGGCGCCACCAACCCGGCCAACGCCGCCGAGGGCACCATCCGCAAGGAGTTCGCCGAGTCGATCGAGGCCAACTCGGTCCACGGTTCGGACGCCCCGGAGACCGCCGCCCAGGAGATCGCCTTCTTCTTCGCCGGCATCGAGCTGGTGGGCTGATCCCGCGCGCTTGACCCAGCGTCAGGCTTGCCGAAAGGGCCGCTCCCACAAGGGGGCGGCCTTTTTTGCGTTTTGCGTCAAGCTCTGGCAGTATCGGGGGCCGTGACCATTTTGCCCCGCAGACGTCGGGGCCGATCCCGACAGGAGTTGCCCGCGATGGAATCCCAATCCGCAAAGCCGATCATCGCGGCGCTGCTGCAACCGCTGCCGGTGCTGACCCAGCCGCAGGCCCGCAACGACCTGTCCGACGAATCCGTTGTGCGGCTGCTGGTCCGCCAGTTCATCGACCTCAGCCTGGACGCCTTCAACCAGGTCCTGCAGGGCAAGTTGGATCAGGACGAGGCGGTGGACGGCATCAACCGTCAGGCCATCGCGCTCAACTCCGTCTTCCTCGGCACCAGCGGCTTCGACACCGTCATCACCCACCCGTGGAACTCGCCGGACCAGTTGGGCGCCTTCCTGAAGGACGTGGTGGCGCTGGAATATCCAGAGGACGACTGCGTCCGCGCCATGCTGATCCATCTGGCGACCCAGGTGATGCACGCGCTGCGCCTTCCCGACGAGGAGCGCAACGAGGAGGTGGAGGCGCTGACCCTCGACGCCGCCGACCTGCTGCTCGGCCGCGCCCCGGAGGATGACGGCGAGATCGACATCGACATCGACGTCTGAGCCTGCGCCACCCTTGACCCGGCGGCCTCACCCCGCCGGGTTCAGGTTCACCTCGATCAGGACAGTGTCCTCGATGAAGTCGGCGCTGTGCCAGGCGTCGGGGTCGAAACGGATGACCATTCCCGGCCGCAAATCCACCGGACCGGCTTCGCAGGTCAGCAGGACGCGCCCCTCCACGACGATGACGAACTGTTCGTGGACGTGGGAATGGCGCGGGGCGGCGGTCCCCGCCTTGATGACGATGTGCTTCAGCGACGCGCCTGTGCCGGGAAAGCCGCGCCGTTCAACCCCGTCGGCGGTCTGGGCCGGCAGATTGCTCCAGGTGATCACGTCTGCCTTTGGAGTGGCGGGGGCCATTGGGCGGTGTCCTTCCTTCCGAAACGTGCCGGCTTATCAACGTCAACCCGTTGATACGTACACCGTTGCATGCCGGATCTCCTCCGGGGCGCCGGTTCTGCTTCAGGCTGTCGCATCCATGCCAAAGCCGGGGTGCTAAACCTGCTGTTAACGCCTGACCTTCTAAGACGGGACAGTTCGGTGGCATTACTGCCGGACGATCTTCCGGACCGACGGAGGCTTTGTGGACGTTGCCGACACCGACCGACCGCTCCGCCCTGCGGGTGCCGCTGAACCGGTGTCCGGGTCTTCCCGTCTCTCCGCCTCGTTTCCCGGTGCCCTGGCCGCGCTGACCGGTGTCGGCACGCTTCTTGGGCTATCGGCCTCCGGCCAGATCGGCTTTCCGGCCGCCGCCGCGCTGGCCGCCGCCGGCGGGCTGGCATTGTGGAGCGCGGTTCGTGCCGGCTCGGCCGCCGCGGCATTGGCCCGTTCCAACGCCGCCCTGGTCCGGACGCGCGACGATCTGGAGGGGCTGCGCGCCCGTTCCCGCGACTTTGCCGCCGTCTCCCCCGGCTGGTTCTGGGAAACCGGCTCGGACCATCGCTATCTGTCGCTGTCGGGCGGGCTGACCGATCTGCTCGGCTGCGATCCGCGAACCGTGTTCGGCGATTCGCTGTTCGATCTGGGACCATTGGTCGCCGACGAGGCGACCTGGGCCGAATACCGCGCCGACATCGAGTCCGGCCGGCCCTTCCGCGATCTGGAGGTCAGCTTCGAAGGGGTGGACGGCCGCGATCTCGTGCTGCGGCTCAGCGCCGTGCCGGTGCGCGGCTCCGACGGGCGCTTCCGCGGCTATCGCGGCTGCGGCGTCGATGCCACTGCGGAGACGCTGGCGCTGGTGGAGGCGCGCTTCATGCAGGCGGTGGTGCATGACGCCATCGACAGCGTGTCCGAAGGCTTCGTCCTGTTCAGCGCCGACGGCCGGCTGCTGATCTGCAACGAGCAGTACCGCCGCGCCTATCCGACCATCGCCGACATGCTGACCCCCGGCCGCAGCTTTGCCGAGATCCTGCGCGCGGCGGCCGAACGCGGCGGATTGGAGGGTGCCGACGACATCGGCGCCTGGGTGGAGCAGCGGCTGACCCGCCATCTGCAGCATTCCGCCCCGGTCGACGGCCGGTTGTCCGACGGGCGCTGGTACCGCATCAGCGAACATGCCACCGGCACCGGCGGCGTGGTGAAGATCCTGATGGACATCACCGAGCTGAAGACGCGGGAGCAGGAACTGGCCGACCAGACCGCCCGCCTGAAGCAGACGGTCGCCGCCCTGCGCGAAAGCGAACTGCGCTACCGCCAGCTGGTGGAACTGGCGCCCTACGGCATCGTCATCTGGGACCGCGCCGCCATCCGCTTCGCCAACGGCGCCGCCGCCGCGATCCTGGGCATGGCGGCGGATGTGCTGGAGGGCCAGCCGCTCGCCGGATTCCTGGAGGATGGCGACGCGCTGGCTGCGACGCTCGCCACCGCCGCCGATGGCGAGGAACAGCGGCTGGAATGCGACGCCCTGCGCCCCGACGGCGAGCGCCGCCGGCTGGAGGTCGCGGCCAGCCAGGCCGTCTATGCCGGCGGGCCGGCGGTGCTGCTGGTGCTGAACGACATCACCGACCGCCGCCGGGTCGAGGGCGAACTGCAGCGCGCCCAGAAGATGGAGGCGGTGGGCCGCATGGCCGGCGGCATCGCCCACGAATTCAACAACATGCTGACCGCCATCGGCGGCTTCGCCCGGCTGGCGGAGCGCAATCCCGCCGATCCCGACCGTGTGCTGACCTGCGTGCAGGAGATCGCCAAGGCATCGGAACGGGCGGCGGCGCTGACCGGCCAGCTTCTCGACTTCTCCCACCGCCGCGTCACCGACGAGCGCGAGGTGGTGGCCGTCGCGCCGCTGGTGCGCGACCTGCGCGTCTTCCTGAAGCCGCTGCTCAGCGCCGGCATCGACGTCGCGATCCTGGCGGAGGATGAAGGCGCGCATGTGCTGGTCAACCCGGTCACGCTGAATCAGGCGCTGCTGAACCTCGCGCTGAACGGGCGCGACGCCATGCCCCACGGCGGTACCCTGACCATCGCCCTGACGACCGAGGTTCCGGACGATGCCTTCTTCGCCCGCCACCGCAGCCTGAAGCCCGGCCGTTACGTGGTGATCCGCGTGACGGACCAGGGCACGGGCATCCCGCCGGAGATTCGCGACCGCATCTGGGAGCCCTTCTTCACCACCAAGGAGCCGGGGAAGGGCACCGGGCTCGGCCTGTGGATGGTCTACGGTACGGCGCAGCAGTCCGGCGGTGCCGTCGAACTGGAGGACGCGGCAGCGGAGGCCGGGCACGGCACCAGCTTCGCCCTCTACCTGCCCGCCGTCGATACGCCCGCCGAGCCGGCCGGGCTCGATCCCCTGCACGTCGCCGAGGGGGAGGGGGCGGTCATCCTGCTGGTCGATGACGAGGACTCGGTCCGCCGTTACCTGCGCCTCGTGCTGGAGGAGGCCGGCTGTACGGTGGTGGAGGCGTCGGACGGGCAGGAGGCGCTGATCCGCTATGACGAGGCCGGCGGTCTGTTCGACGCGGTGGTCAGCGATGTGTCGATGCCGCGGATGAACGGGCTGGAACTGGCCCGCGCGCTGGAGGCCCGCAACCAGCTCCTGCCCATCCTGTTCCTGACCGGCTATGCCTCGCGCGAGACGGCGGCCGGGCTGACGGCGCAGGAGGGGCGGCAGATCGTGATGAAGCCGGTGACGCCTGAGCGGCTGTTGGCCGCGCTCCGCGACCTTCTGGCCTTGTGAGGGCTGGGATGGAGACTGCCCGTCACGAGTCTCTGGCACCGGACGAGGCCGACGCTTCCTCTCCCGCCGCCTGCCGCGAGCCTGCCGACTTCTACACGCCCGCCGGCCGCGACGGCGTCGGCCGCTTCTGCCGCCGCTTCCTCGACGAGAACGCACTGACCGCGACGGAGCTGCTGCATCACCCGCGTCACCAGACCGCGCTGTCCAACACCGCCACCTTCGTCGCCATCCTGACGCAGGCCGAACGGGCGATGGACCGGAAGGGCGGGATGACCCCTCTGGTCAACGAGATCGCCCGGCTTTCGCGCGAGCGGCTGAAGGAAAATCCGCCGCCGGATTTCCTGCCCGATGCCTATCCCGGCACGGCTGCGGAACTGCTGTCGGTCGGCGGCTTCCTCGGCCGTTTCCTGCTCGACGCCGCCGTCACCCAGCACATCGCCACTTGCCGCAGCTTCGCCGAGAAGGCGGAGTCGCTGCTGGACCTGGCGGAGACCACCGAGCATCCGGACGCGCTGGCGCCGCTGGAGCGGCTGCTGGGCGAAATCCTGCTGAGCGACGCCGGTACTGCGTCCTGCGCGCGCGATGCCCCCTTCGTCACGCTGATCGACCTGATCGTGACGCTGATCGCCGCCGACCGGCCGATGGTGGAAGAGGCTCCGCCGGTGTTCCGGCGGCTCGACGCGTTGATGCGCCGGGTGCCGATGCCGGGCTTGCGCGATGCGCTGGCCGCCGCCTTCCGCCGCGAGATGGCCAAGCCCGCCTGCTTCACCATCGCCAGCGCCGGCGACATGTTCGGCATCGAGGCGGTGCAGCGCGAGATCCTGGCGCTGAGCGACCTGTCCGCCCGCCTGCGCGACGGCGAGGGCGCCTATGTCGGCGGCGCCCGCACCGAGGCGGCCCTGCAGCGGCGCACCGCGCTGCTGGTCAACGAGGACACGGTTCCGGAGATCACCCGCGGTCGCAACTTCGTACAGAAGCTGCGCATCCTGCTAGTGCTGCAGAAGATGCCGCTGTCGCCCTCCGCGGCCAAGGCGGTGACCGATTACCTGAAGAGCTTCTTCGACAGCCGCGACTTCGCCGGCCGCCTGCTGGATTGCTGGAAGGACCGGAACGAGAAGCTGAAGGGACTGGCGGAGGTGCAGCGCATGGTGCTGTCCAGCGCCTTCCCGGAGGAGGAGCGGGAGTATCTCGGCGGCCAACTCGACGACATCCAGAACGCCTTCCTGCGCACGCAGCGTGTGCTGGCTCCGCTGATCCAGGCCAAGGACGACCCGCCGGTGGACAGCGTGCTCGACATCGTCCGGCTGGCGGGGGAGGGGGCGATCTGCAGCGGCAAGAGCCGGCTGGCGGTGGCCCGCGTGCTCTACCGCCACTGCCACCGCCCGCGCTTCGTCCGCCATGTGCTGCTGAACGCGCCGGGGCCGAAGGAGCGGGTGGCGCGGGCGAACTGGCTGCGGCAGTCGCTGGCGATGGTCGGCGTGCCCTTCATCGACCTCGCCGCCCAGCGCGTTCTGGTGGTGGATGACGAGGCCGGTCCGCGCGCCCTGGTCGCCTCCGTCCTGCAGGAGCTCGGCATCGGGCATGTCGACAGCGCCGCAGACGGGCAGGAGGCGCTGGAGCGCTTCCGGGCCGATGGCACGGCCTACGACCTGATCATCTGCGACTGGATGATGCCGCGGCTGAGCGGCCTCGATTTGCTGAAGCAGGTCCGCGAGTCCCGCAACGACCTGCCGTTCCTGATGGTCACTGCGCTTGCGACGCTGGAGGCGGTGAAGAAGGCGCTCGCCCATCAGGTCAGCGGCTACATCGCCAAGCCCTTCACGCCCGATCAGTTGGAGGAGAAGATTTTCCTGGTGCTGGCGCAGAAGGGCATTGGTGAGTAGGGGACTTCCGCCGCGCCGGGCTGTTGTGGTGTGCGAGACCCTATCGAAGGAGCCGTTCCATGGCAGACCAGAAACCCGCCAGCAGCAATGTGCTGTCCAACGAACCCGACCGCGACATCGCCGATCCGCTCGATGCGGCCAAGGAGGTTTCGGACACCGGCAAGCCGATCACCCCCGACACCGAATCGGCCAAGCATATCGACCGGCCCGCAGAAAAGGGGAAGGCGGGCAGGACGGAGTGAGCACGACCTGCGACGGGTGGCTCAGCGCAACTCCAGGCCGGCCTGTTTGAAGGCGCGGGCGAGGGCATCGACGATGGCCGGATCGACCTCGCCCGTTCCGTAATCGAGGTTCATGACGGCGTACCACGGCACGCCGGCCTTGTTCGCCAGCATCCGTGTCGACCAGCCAAGGCGCAGGCGTGCCTCTTGGCACTGCGACCCGGTCATGATGCGTCGACTCCACACGTTAGCGTTTGCCTTCCATGGCATTGCCCCGGACCCGCCGCGAGAGGCCCGAATGGCCAATCCCGCCCGCAACCTGGGGCTATCCACAATAGTGCAAGAATTTGCCCGGCTTGTCATGTGTCGGGTTGTTGCAGAGCGAAACGCTCTGCTTTGCTGGATTGTCATGGAAGGCAATTCGCTGACATTCGATGAAAACCGCAGGAAGTCCGTGCGACCATCAATATGGCCTTATCAAAGATGTGGACTTGTGCGGACAGTCGGCTTTTGGGTCGAACTGCGGGATCGACAAGGCATATGTGAAGATTTTTTGAAGTGCGTTTTGTCGAGTGCGCCGCCGCCTCCGGTTGCGCCCCTCCGTACGGCTGCAGCGCCGTAAAACACATCAGCCGATGGTCTTTGACAGAAGGATCAGGTTCCGGTCACCCTCCCGCCGGTAGCTGGCATGGTCCATCGTCTTCTGGACCAGGAACACCCCCAGGCCGCCGACGCGGCGGTCGTCGACGTCGCTGGTCAGGTCGGGCGGCGGGGCTTCGGCGAAGGGGTCGAAGGCGTCGGCATCGTCCTCCACCTCCGCCCGCAGCTCCGTACCGTCAGCTTCCATCCGCACCTTGATCTCGTGCGGGCCGGTATCGCCATAGCCATAGGAAACGGTGTTGGTGATCAGTTCGTCGAAGCAGAGGTTGAACTTGAAGGAGAGGTCGGGGGGCAGGTCGTTGCGCTCGATGAAGTCGTCCACCGCAGCGGCCAATCGTTCCAGTTCGGACAGGTCGTTGCGCAGGACCATCTCCAGGCGGTTCTTCACGGTGTCGTTCATCCGCTCTGCCCCCATTTCCGCCCGTTATGCCGCCACGCCGGCCACTGCCCAGCGGCGCAGGGCCGTCAGGGCGATCCGCTCCACCTCGCTCCAGCCGAGCCCGCTCGCCATCTCCGCCAGCGCCACCAGACGGCTGCGGGCGCCGGTGTCGCCGACCGGCGCATTGCCAAGATCGGCGGTCAAACCGGCGACGAGGCCGTAGAGCATGGTCGAGAGGCTGTGCATCAGCGCCGCGCAGTCGGGCGCCGTCAGCCGGGTGGCGAACAGATAGAGCTGGCCGACGCCGCGCAGCCGGGCGGCGAAGCTCTCCGCCGTGCCGGCACCAGTCGCGACCTCGCCGCGCAGTTCCTCCACCGACAGGCTGGCGAAGCGGCCGGCGGCGGCGATGAACTCGGCCACCGCGTCCTGGGGCAGGCCGCCGGTGGCCTGGCCACCGGTCTCGAACAGGCGTTGCGCCATGACGATCAGTTCCTCGATGTTGGCGAGGATGATGGCGACGCCGAAGCGGGCCAGCCCATCATTGCCGTCGGTGCAGGCCCGCAGGATCTGCGTCACCTTGCGGATGACCTGCACGGCGAACATCAGCATGGCGCTGCGGCTCTGCGCCAGTTCGGCCTCGGCGCCCAACTCCTCCAGCGCGTGCTGCAGGATCTCCAGCCGCAGGAAATCGAGCGACAGCATCTGGATGTCCGGATTGTCGCCGTCCATCAGCACGCGGTTCAGCTCGCCGGAATAGAGGAAGAAGCGGCCGGACAGGTCGAAGGCGATCCGGGCCGCCGACATCTTCGCCCGGTCGGCCGCCGGCGTGCCGGCCAGCGCGCGGGTCATCGCCGCGAACAGCCGGACCATCGGCATCCAGTCGCGCCGCTGGCTGGCCGGCGTGGCGCGCGGCGCCGGGGTGGAGGCGACGATCAGCTCGGTCAGCGGCTCGATTCCGGCGCCGAGCAGCACCGACTGCCAGCGCTGGGCGTCGCCGCCGCTGCCCGCCTGCCAGTCCGTCAGCATGTCCAGCAGTTCGGTCAGCTTGCGGGCGTCCAGCGGCTGGCCGGGGATGGCGCGCAGGGCTGTTTCCAGCGCCGCCGCCAGCGCATCGCGGTCGCGCAAGGGCGCCGCGGCCGGAACCTCCGCATTGAACAGGGTCAACTCGGCGGTGGGCACCGGCGCCTGCATGGTGCCGGCAACCACCAGCGCATGGCGCAACGCCTCGGCGAACTCCGCGGCACTGGCGTAACGGTCGGCCGGCGCCTTGGCCAGCGCCTTCAGAATGACCGTGTCGAAGGGCGGCGGCAGTTCCGGATTGCCATGCGACGGCGGTGGCGGCTCGACGAACAGGATCTGCTGCATCACCGTGGCGACCGAACCGGAGAAGGGCCGCCGCTGCGCCAGCAGGTAATAGAGCACCACCCCGGCGGAGAACAGGTCGCTGCGCGCGTCGGCCTTCTCCCCGCGCAGCACCTCCGGCGCCATGTAGGCGGGGGTGCCCAGCAGGTCGCCGGCCTGGGTCAGGTCGGAGGAGGAGATTTGCGCAATGCCGAAATCGGCCAGCTTCGGCGTCAGGTCGTCCTGCACCACGATGTTGGCCGGCTTGATGTCGCGGTGGATGACGTTGCGGGCATGGGCGAAGGCCAGCGCGTCCAGCACCGCCGCCATCAGCGCGCCGCCCTGCTGCACCGACAGCGGCGTGTCGGCCTCCAGATACTGCTTCAGCTCCTTGCCCTGGATCAGCTCCATGGCGAGATAGGGGGCGCCACCCTGTGCGGCGTCCAAGGTGCCATAGTCATGCACCCGGACGATGTTGGGGTGGTCCAGCTTCAGCCCGATCTGCGCCTCGCGCCCGAAGCGGGCGAGCACGGCGTTGCGCTCCGCCGCCGCCAGCAGTTCGCCGCGCAGCAGCTTCAGCGCGACCGGCAGTCCGGACCGCCCGTCGGTGGCGCGATAGACCACGCTCATCGCACCCTGGCCCAGCACCCCCTCGACCCGATAGGGGCCGATGGGACCGGGAAGCACGCCGCCTACAGCGCCGTCGGGCATCGGAAACTCTCCAGCAGGTTCTTGCCGAAGGGGTTGTTCACGCTGTCGGCCCGCAGGGCGAAGACCGCCTTGCGGGTGCCCACCGTCACCGAGAAGGTGAAGCGGTCGGGCTGCGGCGTGGACTCCAGCTTGCCGTCGGCGAGGAAATGGAACAAGGCCCAGGGACCCTGACGCGAGATGCCTGCCGGTTCGCCCGGCAGCGGCGGGCCGAAGCCGAGGCGCACGCTGCTGGTGCCCTCCGCCCCCGGCCATTTCATCACCTGCGGACGTGGCGGGCCGTGCTGGTAGATCAGCGTCTGGCCGTCGATGTCCATCGCCACCTGGGTCGCCTTGGCGTCCAGCTCCACCGGCGTGATCTCGAACACCACCTTGGCGGCGGTCGCCCCGGCCGGGAACAGGCTGTCGCGGATGCGCGCCGCCCGTTCGAACTGGTCGAGCACGGCTGGCGGAATGCCCAGATCGACCTGATCCACCTTCTGCCAGGCCCAGGGGCTGACCGTCATGTCGACGAAGGGGCGCAGGTTGGTGTTGAAGAACTGGTCGATCATGCCGCCCGGCGCGAACAGCTTGGCGAAGTCGGCCGCGGTCACGTCGACCGGGCTGTTCGGCACCATGGGGAAGCGATTGTCCAGCGCTGCCCGGCAGAAGGGCAGGACGGTGGACTGCCACGCCTTGTTGATCTGCACCCGCGCACCGCCGGCGCTGACCGTCGCCGCGCTCTGCGCCACGGTGGCGACCATGCCGCCGACCGGGTCGGGCAGGTCGCGGGCGAGAGTGCGCAGCTGCGCCGCCACCGCCCCCTTGTCGCCGCCGCCGGCCAGCCCGGCCAGCAGCGCGCCGTTCTGGTCGGGCGCGTTGGCGGCCCGTGCAATCTGCTGGTACAGCTCGCCCAGCAGCTTCAGCGACTCGTCCAGCTTCGGCGGCGCGCCGCCTTCGCCCTGCACCAGCTCGCGCAGAGCCTTGAAGTGGTCGTTGATCGGCTGGCCCGGGGGCGGCCCTTCCGGCTGCAGCGAGACGCCGGCCAGCCGCGCCAGATAGGCGGCGTTGGTGCCGGTGGAGTCCACCGCCTTCTCGGCCACCTGCGCCTGTTGCGCCACCCCGGCCAAAGGACCGCCGGCCACCGGACCCTTTCCATCGGCGGGCTTGTCATTCGGGCCGGGCGCCAGCGTGGTCTGCCGCACCATGGCGGTCAGCCACAGTTTCAACGGCGATTGCGGGCCGGACAGCGTGTTCAGCACGTCGGCCGCCTGATTGAGGCTGCGCAGCGGCACGATCACCACGTCGCCCAGCATCTCGTCCCACTGGCGGGCGTAGCGGTCGAGATAGACGGCAAGGATGCCCTGTTCCAGCCGCTGGGCGCTGGCGACCGCCTGCGGCCCGCTGCTCGGCTGGCCCAGCACCCAGTTCTCGGCCACCAGCGCCTTGGCGACCTTGGGCAGCGCCGGCAGCACCGCTTTGTGGAAACCGTCATAGGTGTAGAGGCCGGAGACGCCGTCCGACAGCGGCTTGCCCGACGGGCGGATCAGCACCCGCCCGGCCAGTGGCCCGGCATTGTCGACCAGCCGCCAGTCGGCCAGCGCCTGGATCTCCGGACGGTCGCGCAGGATGGCGAAGCCGCGTTCGGCCAGCGGATAGTTGGTCAGGCTCTGCCGCGCCTCCTCCACCAGCGCCTCGTCCAGCGGCAGGGCGGGCAGGGGGGCGGCCAGCATGGCGTCCAAATGGGTGCGCAGGTCGCGCCGGATGCCGTCATAGGCAGGGCCCGGCAGCGAGGCCATCCAGTCCAGCGCCATCCACTCCGACACCAGCGCCTTGTCCATCGGCCCCTTGCCGGCCAGCATCAGGTAGACCTTCAGCGCCTGGAACAGGTATTCGGGCCGGCCGCGCTCGTGGCGCAGCTGCCCTTCCACCCGCAGGAAGACGCGCGGCAGCAGCACGGCGTCCAGCGCCCGGCCATAAACCGTCCCGCTCTGCCGGCCCAGCCGGTCGCCCTGATAGAGGCCGCCGGTCATCTCCAGCGGCGGCGGCTCGGTCCAGCCGGCGGGGATGGCGCGCAGCGTGTTCAGCGGCGGCACGATCGTGATGAAATCGGTGTCGTCCACCTTGGTCAGCGACCGCGGCGCGACGGCAAGTGGCTCCAGCTCCGCCTGCGCCTTGGCGGCGGCGGCATCGACCCCGGCGACCAGCGCGGTGTTTCCGACGAAGCTGTTGGCCCAGAAGGCGGCGACCGCCAGCCCGGCCAGCAGCATCGCCGCCATCGCCCCGCCGCGCAGCAGGCGCCGCCGCCGCTCCAGCCCGCTGTCGGCGCCGACCAGCCCGGCCTCGGCGAACACCACCTCGCGCAGGGTGCGGGTCAGGAAGAAGCTGCGCCCGCCGCTGGCCGCCGGCAGCACCGGCCGCTCCAGCCCGAAGGAGCCCGCCACCATCTCCGACAGCCGGTCCACCGGGGCGCCGTCCTGGGTGCCGCTGGTCAGATAGACGCCGCGCAGCAGCGCCCGTTCCTCATAGCGGTTGGGTTCGAAGATCACCATCAGCAGATCGGCGATGGCCGGCTTCAGCGCGGCGATCTGCGCCGGGAACAGGGTGTCGAGCGAGCGGCGCTGGATGTCGGATTCGCCATGGACGCGGTCCAGCACCCGGCGGGCGATGCGCCCGGTCAGCGCGTCGAACTCCTCGCCGAAGCGGTAGACCGGGGCGTCGTCACCCTTCCGGCCGTCGTCCAGCGGGAAGGTGACGCCCCAGACCTGTTCGCGCTCATCGCGGCTGAGGTCGTCGAAGAACTCGGCGAAGCCGGCGATCAGGTCGGCCTTGGTCAGCAGCACATAGACCGGCACGCGCGACCCGACCTGACCGCGCAGTTCCTTCAGCCGCAGCTTCAGCTGCTCGGCATGGCCCTTGCGCTCCGGCTCGCTCCAGGCGGCAAGCTCGGCGAGGCTGACGGCCAGCAGGATGCCGTTGACCGGCTGGCGCGGGCGGTGGCGCTTCAACAGGGCGATGAAGTTCTTCCACACCTTGCCGTCAATGGCCGGCTGGCTGTCCTGGGTGATGTAGCGTCCGGCGGTGTCGATCAGCACCGCCTCGTCAGTGAACCACCAGTCGCAGTTGCGGGTGCCGCCGACATCGCGCAGCGCCGCCCGCCCCATCTCCGCCGCCAGCGGAAAGCGCAGGCCCGAGTTGGCCAGCGCCGTCGTCTTGCCGGCTCCCGGCGCGCCGATCAGCAGATACCAGGGCAGCTGGTAGAGATAGCGCTGCCCCCATTTGCCGCCGAAGCGCGCCTTGCGCAGCTGGTCCAGCGCCTCGCGCAGCCGGCCGCGCAGCAGGTCGGTCTCCTGGTCGACGGCCTCGGAATCGGGATCGCCCTTGGCGGCCGGCGTCGCCTTGGTCAGTGCCTGCACCATGCGGTCGTTGGCGCTGCGGTGGCGGTACAGCGACCATTGCATCGCCAATGCCCACACCAGAAGGATGCCGAACACGACCGCCAGCCGGATGGTCGCATCCTCCAGCGGGAAGGCGCCGGACACGGCGACGAGCGGCCCCAGGAACCAGACGATGGCGCCCAGGCACAGCGCCGCGACCAGCGTCAGGAACCAGCGGGAGGTCAGGGCGGAGAGGATGGATTTCAGCATCGGTGTTTCGCCATCGGTCAGGGCGCCAGCACGATGTCGACGCGCCGGTTGGCCTGCCGGCCCTCCGCCGTCGTGTTGGGGGCGATCGGGTCGGTGTCGCCGCGCCCTTCGGCGCTCAAGCGGCTCCCACCGTCCTTTGCGGCGTCGGCGCCCAGAATCTCGGTCATCAACCGCTGCACCTTGTCGGCCCGCGCTTCCGACAATTCCTGGTTGGACGGGTAGCGCAGCGAACGGATGGCAACGCTGTCGGTGTTGCCGATCACGGCGATCCGGCCCTTCTCGGGGCGCAGCGCCTCGGCCACATGCTTGAACACCTCGACATAGCGTGGCTCGATGCGGTCGCTGCCCGACGCGAAGACGTTCAGCCGGGTGCGGACCAGCACGCGGCCGTCGGTGCCGCCGCTGACCTCCACCAGCCCCGCCTTGATGTCGGCGGCCAGCGCGGCGGCGACGCGGTCGGCAACCGTCCGGCTGGGCGGCGGGGCGGGCAGGGTGGCCGGCGCCTCGATCCGTGCGACCTGCACCGGCTTGTCGGGGATCAGTCCGGCCAGCCGGCGATAGGCGGCGTCCGACTGGTCGGCGAGCGCGAAGACGAACCAGGCATAGAGCGCCGCCAGCAGCGCCACGATCATCACCGCCGGGACCCACAGCGGGACGGTGGCCGCCAGCGGACGGAAGCCGTCGGCCTGTCCGCGCCAATGGGGAGACAGGTCGCGCTCCGCCTCGCCGCGCTGCTTGCGGATGACGCGGTACAGTCGGTCGCGCAGCTTCGCCAGATCGCTGTAGCCGCGCGGCATGACGCGGTACTTGCCCTCGAACCCCAGCGAAACGCAGAGGTAGAACAGCTCCAACTCCATCAGGTGGCGGTCGGGCGCATCGGCCATCTGGTCGAGCAGGTCGAAGAAGCGCTCGCCGCCCCAGGTCTCCTTCTGGATGGTGGAGACCATGCTCTTGTGCGCCCACAGGCTCTGGCTGCCCCAGGGGGTCGCCAGCACCACGTCGTCCACGGTGGCGCACAGCGCATAGCCCGCGTTGCGGATCTGGGCGGCAGGCAGACCGGCGCGCACCGTCGCCGCCTCGAACCGCTGCATCTCCGCAATCACCCGCTCGCGCAGGGACTCCACGTCGCGGTGCTGGGGAAGGTCGCGCACCCGCACCACCATCGCCAGGATGGGCGCCGCGGCGGTGACCAGCGGGTTGTCGCTGACCGCGGTCAACGCCGTCAGCGCCGCGTCGTCCAGCTGCCGGAAACCGGGAGAGAACGGGGCCTGGACGGGGGCGGACGCAGGAGCCGGCGCGGCGGCCGGCTTGGCCGATGCGAAGGCGGGCGGCGAAAAGGCTGCCGGGGAGGGGGAAAAGGACGCGGCGCCCTGGCCGAAGGCGGGCGGCACCAGCCCGGCCGCCGGAGCGGGAGCAGGGCCACCGGCCGGCGCGGCCGGGCGCTGGAACGCCATCGGCTGCATCACGGTGGCGTCGATGTCGTCCGGTTCGTCGAACGGATTCTTGTCGGGCGGCGGCCGGACGCTCATGACGGCCCCTTCACGATCAGGTTGTGCTTGGCGGCGGGCGGCTGGTCGGCGGTCGCCTTCGGCGCGGGTTCGGCCTTCTCGGCCTTGGGCGCATCGGCCTTTGCCTTGTCGGCATCCGGCTTTTGGGCATCCGGCTTCGCGTCTTCGGGCTTGTCCGCGGCCGGCTTGTCGCCCTCTGCTTCGCCGTCGGTGGCGGCGGCATCGCCGTCCTCGCCATCCTGCCGGACCAGCGTGATGGTGCTGTCCTTGGCGGTCAGGACGAAATTGTTCGCTTTGTTCGGCTCCACCGGCTGCAGCGCGCGCCAGCCGGCTTCCTCATAGGCGCGGAAGGCGGCGGCGACGGCCAGCGTCTTGACGTCCGGCTTGGGCTGGATCGTCACCGTCTGCCTGCCGTCCGGCTGCACCGCCAGCTCCTGCCGGTCGAGCAGGGTGGGGCCGAGCGTCGCCTTGTCCTGGTCCATGACCTGGAAGAAATCGGCATTGGCGAAAGCGTCGCTGGGGCCGAGCTGGTAGAGCCGCAGCATCACCGGCGACGGCCGGCCGCTGGGATCGGGGTTTAGCGCCTTCGCCCCCACCACCGTCAGCCGGATGGTGGTCGGCGGCGGCGGTTTCGGAGCGGAGGAACAGGCGGCCAGCGCCAGCGCTGCGGCCAGGGCGGCAGCGGACCATGTCGTCTTCCGGATCCGCATCCAGCCGGCAATCCTCTGCATCACCACACCTTTCCCCTTATACGTTCGGGTATAGCAGGGCACGAACGGATGGTCATCCCTAACCAAAGGCGCCGGCGTGACAATTCCTCGACCGCCGGCTGGAGAGGTTGAACCGACGGCGGCGGGGGGACAGACTCGGGCACGGGGGATGGTCCACAACGCCGCGGCGAATGGAATAAAGCCGGTTCGCGCGCTGTTCGTGGTGCCGATCCTCGGGGGACAATTGACGAAGGTACCAACGCCATGCCCACGCTTTGGACCCGGATGAGAGCCGAACTGGGCGACAGCGACGCGCAGTACCGGCTGGCGGAAATGCTGCGGACGGCCGATGTCGCCGCTTCCGTGCCCTGGTACCGGCGCGCGGCCCGCCAGGGCCATGTCGCGGCGCAGACCATGCTGGCCTTCCTGCTCGCCAACGGCATCGGCGTGCCGCCCGACCCGCGCCGGGCGGTGTCCTGGTACCGCCGCGCCGCCGCCAAGGGCGATGTCGGGGCGCAGAACAACCTGGGCTTCATGCATGAGCATGGCGCCGGCGTGCCCTGCGACCCGGCCAAGGCGGCGCTGTGGTACCGGCTGGCCGCGCTGCAGCATTCCGCCCCCGCCCAGGTCAACCTCGCCCTGCTGCTGCTCGACGGCCGCGGCGTCGACCGCGACGAGGTGGAAGCGGTGCGCTGGCTGCGCGCCGCCGCCGAACAGGGCCACCCCGCCGCCCAATACCGGCTGGGCCTGTGCCTGCGCGAGGGGGTCGGCCTGGAGCGCGATGCCGCCGAAGCCGCCCTCTGGCTCCAGGCCGCCGCCGCGGCCGGCGACCGCGAAGCGCTGGTCGCATTGGCCGAGCTGCGCCAGACCGTCGTCCCGGCCTGGGCCGGTGGCGCGGAGGAAAGCGGCGCGGAGGATGAGGACGAGGCGATCGACTGGCAGCATCAGGCGGAACGGCGTCCCATGCAGGACGCCCGTGCCAGAGCGATGCCGCCGGGCTGATGACCGTCCCAATCGGCGTCCATCATCCGATCACGCCCAGCTTGCGCCAGACCGGCAGGCTGTTGCGCAGGCACCAGTCCATGCTGTCGGCGATGGCCTTGCGGCTGGCGTCGTCGGCATTCTCCGGCGCGGCCAGCCGGCGCATCGCGTGGGCGACCAGTGCGTCCAGCGTCTCCGGCACGCCTTCGCACAGGCCGTCATAGAGCAGCGCCTCCATCGTGCTGACATGCAGGCCGGCCCCGCCGACCGAGGCGGCGAAGGCGCTGCTCTTGCGTCCCTCGCTGGTGGCGAGTTCGTTGGCGGCGGCGCGGTTGTGGGCAAGCACGCCCGGCAGCGGCGTTACCGTCTCGGGCGGGTTCGGCACCGGGATCGCTTGGTTGGAGCCGGTCAGCATGCCGGCGATCTCCACCGCCGACAGGTTGCCGCCGGCCTGCCGCACCTCCGGCAGCTCCATCAGCTCGCCGATGCGGCGCGGCCCTTCGGCCAGCGCGTCGAAGATCGGCTCGTAATGCCTGGCCTCCAGCGTCGCCTCGCCCAGCGGCACCTGGATGGTGGTGCGGGCGTCGGCACGCGGGATGGTCAGCGCCATCGCCATGTCCATCAGCATCGCGTCGCGCTTGGCCACGCTGATGCGCCGGGCGCCGCGCACGAAGACGTCGCGGCGGAAGGGGCGGCCGACGCAATAGTCCTTGAAGGTCTCGCGCAGGCTGGGCACGCCGATGCTGTCGAGCGCCTTGCGCTGGTCGGGCGTCAGGGCGAGGTCCGGGTAATTCTCGAACAGCGTGGCCGAACCGGCATAGGTCAGCTTCGCCTCGCCCAGTTCGCGCGCGACATCGACATGGTAGAGCGGCTGCCAGCTGCCGTTCAGATACTCGTGCGCCAGATAGACGGACTGGTCGGTGGCGCTCTGCGTCTTGGTCTCGCCGCGCAGCTTGCCGAACATCGCCTCGTCGCCCAGGATCTTGGCGCCAGCCTTGTAGAGCTGTTCGGCGAAGTCCAGCCCGGCCTTGACCTGTACGTCGCTGCGCTGATGGACCAGCCCGGAATATTCGTAGAGCAATCGCTGCAGCGGCATCATCGGCGCCCAGCCCGGCATGGCGTTGTAGCTGACATAGACCAGCCCGCCCGGCTTCAGCTTCTTGGCCAGGAAGCGCGCGATGGCGCCCCGGTTCATCGGGCTGACCCAGCTGTAGACGCCGTGCAGCGTGACGAAGTCGAACTCCGGCAGCTCCGGCCCCTCACCCTCGGCCATCTCGGCGAAGCTCGCCTCGTGGAAGCTGATGTTGGTCAGGCCGGCGGCCTCGGCGGCATCGCGGGCGCGGGCGATGTGGGCAGGGTGGAAGTCCACCGCGTGGAACCGCCCCTGCGGGTTGGCCGCCGCGAACAGCGCCACCGTCGTGCCGTGGCCGCAGCCCAGTTCGCAATAGTCGAACCCGTTGGCCGTGGATGGCGGGGCGATGCCGTTGATCAGGCAGCTCAGCGTCAGATGCGCCGGCCCCTGTTCACGGTAGAAGCCCGGCAGATATTCGATGTCCGACACATAGCCGGCGCTCCAGTCGCTCATTGGGTCCTCGTCGTTCTAAGGCGGGGCGTCGCAATGGCGCGCCTCACAAATCCTGCATAGGAAACACCGCGTCCTTGCGCTCGACCGGGCTCGGCGCGTGCAGCACCCAGCCGTTCCAGCCCAGCCGCGTGGCGTCGCGGTCGTCCTCCCCGGCGGCCAGCCGGGCGCCCGGCACCTCCGGCGCCTGCAACGTCACCTGAAGTTCGAAATCCAGTTCCGGCCCGACATACATGCGGACCAGATCCTGCAGCTTCCTGAACTCACGGCCTTCCGGCATGAAGTCGCGGAACTGGTCGTGGTTCAGCGGACCGATGCGCAGGCGGAACTTGCCCTGGACATCCCAGGCGCGGTCGCCGGCCAGCGCGTCGATGCCCAGCCGGCAATGCCGACCCTCCGGCTCGGCCAGCGTCGGCAGCCGTGTCTGCCCGTCCGCCGCGATCGGCAGCCAGCCGCCGACGAAGCTCTCCACCGTCACCGGCCGGCCGAGGAAATCCGACAGCATCTCCTGCAGATCGACGGCCGAGCGGGTCCCGCGCGACAGCAGTCCGGAATAATGCAGGAGCGTCTCGTCCTCCACCACCAGCCGCTTGGTCAGCGACGGCTGGCCGATGCCGACGAAGCTGGACAGCGTGGTGCTGACCGGATCGGGCTCCCGCGAACCCTGCCCGCGCTCGAAGGACACCGGCAGGCGGTATTTGGCCCAGGCGCGGTAGAACAGTGAGAAGCTGCGGTGATGGAAGACGTCGAAGAAGTCGCGCAGGGACCGGTTCCGCTCGCGCAAGCTGCGGATCATGATCTCGGTGTAGTGCTGCGGCAGCACGCCCAGAGGTCCGACCAGCCCAAGGAAGGCGCCGACCACCGTCGGCGGCCGGCCATCCTGGCCCGGCTCCGCCCCAGCCACTTGATTGCCGGGGAAGGTCAGCGAGGTTTCGGCGCGCAGGCGCACCACCTCCTCGCGCGGGTCATGGTCGTGGCCGACGGCGTGGCGGCGGGCCTTGCGCGGGTCGCGCGCATCGCGCCGGGCCTGCCATTCCAGCACCCGCACCGCCTGGAAGAAGTCGAAGCGGTGGGGGGTGCGGAACAGCCGGTCGATCACAGAAGCGGGCGGTTGCCGGCGCGGGCGGGCCATGTGCGGAGCACTCCGGTGCGGCCCTTGACCGTAGCGGTCAGCCGCGTGAAGGAATTGATCGAGCAGTACAGCCCCAGGAAATGGTCGAGGATCATCGCCAGCAGGAACATGCCGCTGCCGCTGAAGCGCTGCGGGTCGAATTCGATGCCGACGTCGATGCCGCGGCAGATGGCGTCGCCCCAGGCGACGTCGCCCGGCCGCGATGGCGCCCGCGCGGTGCCGCGCTTGGTCGTCACCTTGACGATGCCGTCGGCGATACCGCGTGTCTCGGCCGAATCGCGGAAGTCGTAGAGCCGCAGGATCTCGCGCAGCGCCTCCGTCCCCTCCGCCCCGCCGGAGATCGACAGGTGGTTGAGCAGCAGGTGCGAGACGAGGCGCCAACGGTGGCCCTTGCGTTCGGCGATGCGCAGGGTCGGCGTCGGCGGCGTCAGGCAGGCGACACCGGACACCGCCGCCATTCCCTCCATCAGCTTCAGGTGCGGGTGGCCGCCGCCATAGGGCAGCTGCGAGGGCAGGTCGCGGTTGAGGCAGGTGGTTTCGACCGACAGCACTGATTCCGCCGGGCTGGACGGGTCGAAATCGAGATCGACCAGCGCCAGATGCACCTCGGTCCCCGGATCGCGTCCCCCGGCCGGGCGGCGGCTGGCGGTGTAATAGGTGCGGCTGACCGCCTCCACCCCACCATGGCGCAGGCCGTAGAAGGGCAGGAAGCGACGTTGCTTGCCGTCGGGATCGGTGGCCAGCACGCTGTCGACCGAATAGACCTCCAGCGCGCCGGGGCGGCGGGCGTCGGGCACCACCCGGTGCTCGTGCTGGGTCTGGGTCAGCGCCACCGGCTCCGCCCGCTGGCGGAACAGGTTGACCACCGGGGTGCAGCCGAGAGCGAAATTGTCCTTCGACACCGCGCGTTCCAGGTCGCCGTCGGTGCTGTTCAGATAGATGAAGATCTCCAGCGTGCCGCCGGCGCGGCGCAGCACCTTCGGCGAGATGTTCAGGTCGAAGAACAGGAACTTCTCGGGGAAGGCGAAATATTCGGTCAGCAGCCGGTAACCGCCGTGGGAACGGGCGGGGTAGGGCAGCATGCCCTCCTCGTCGCCGAAACCGACCGGGCGGATGGCGTCGGGGCCGAGGATCACCGCGTTCGGATCATGCGGATCGTCGGCCAGCGCCACCGAGACGGCGTTGTTGAAGATCAGTTCATGCAGGGCATAGACCTGCTGTGGCTGGCCGCGCAGGAAGAAGCGCAGGGTTTCCGGCCCAAGTTCGGTGAAGGTCATCTCCGGCACGCGGCAGCGCAGGGTCAGCCGCAGCGCCGCCACCGCGTCGCCCGCCCGCGGGTTGGGCGGCGCCACCAGTGGCCGGCCGCTCAGAACCGCCTGATCCAGATCGACCGGCCAGAGAGTCGCCGGGTAGACGGTGCGGAAGCGGCAGGTCTCCCCGCGCAGCGCCTCGGTCTCCAGCTCCGTCCCCTTCGGCACGGTGTGGGCGCCGGTCAGGTCGGGGCTGCTCCGCATCTGCACCACCGCCATCGACGGGATCGGCGCCAGATAATGCGGATAGAGCACATCCAGCAGCGTGTCGACCAGCTCCGGATATTCGTCGTCCAGCTTGCGGCTGATGCGGGCGTTGAGGAAGGCGACGCCCTCCAGCAACCGGGCGACATGCGGATCCTCCACCGCGTCGGCGCTGAGCCGCAGCCGCCCGGCGATCTTCGGATGCGCCTCCGAGAACTCCGCCGCCATGCGGCGCAGATAGGTCAGCTCGCGGTTGTAATATGGGAGGAGTTCGTCAGCCACGGGCCTTGCTCGTCACGGTGACCATGTTGGAGGTGGGGTCGACCACCGAGTCGAAGACCATCGGCTCGGGCGCCGGATCAGCGTGGATCAGCGCCTCGATCCGGAATCGCAGCGTGCGGTCGGCCGGGTCGCTGTTCTCGACCATGCTCACCGCCAGCTGGGCGAAGCGAGGCTCCCACCGCCGGATCGCCGCCTCAATCTGCGCCACCACCTCGCGCCGGCGGGATTCGGTGCCGACATTCTCGACCAGCAGGTCGTGGCAGCCATAGCCGAGGATCGAGTCCGCCAGTTCCGTCAGGTCGTCCGGCCAGCCCAGCACCCGCCGCCGCGTGTTCAGCAGGTTCTCCAGGTCGCGCCGGATCGCCGCCCGCAGGTCCGCCACGGTGTGCGGCCGCGGCGCCATGTGCTCCGGCGTGTCGTCGAGCAGACGGTCCAGGACGGACAGGGTGATGGATTGGTTGCGATCCATGGTGGCTTTCCTATGCGGGGGGATCATGCCCCCACCCTAACCCTCCCCCGCTTCGCGGGAGAGGGGACTGCCGCTGAACTTCTGCAAAGCTCCTACCCCCTCTCCCGCCGAAGGCGGGGGAGGGATGGGGAGGGGGCACCGGCATCAGGACCCTCACACCGCCCCCGAAAACTCCAGCGTGCCCAGCTGCATCATCGGCACCGCCTCTTCCCCGACCAGGAAGCAGCGCTGGCCGGTCCCGCGCACCGGTGCATCCTCCGACCATTCCGTCACCCGGCCCAGCTTCACCGCGGCATCGGCATCGGCGGGGGCGCCGCCATACAGCGCCGGCAGATAGACCTCGCCGTCCGGGCCGCCGCGCACCGTCATGTGGGCAGGGCGCCACAGCAAGTCGCGCGGCCGTTCGGGCGCGCGGAACTCGACCAGTTCCACCGTCTCGGTGGCGATCCAGAAATACTTGCCGGTGCTGGTGTAGACCTCGAAGAAGCCGCCGGTCAGGTCGTCCAGGTCGCGGAAATCCTCGAACGGCGTGCCGTCATGGCTGCCGGACACCGGCGGGCGCATCTCCTCCGCCTGGGCCAGCTTCGCCACCGCGTCGGCGGTGTCGCCGGCGCGGAGCGCCACCAGTGCCTCCAGATGCAGGCGCAGATGGTCGGCGGGCTGGTCGATGAACTCCGGCACCCGGCCGTCGGCGAACAGCTGGCCGCGTGCCTGCTCGGCGCGCACCAGTTGGCGGAACAGCGCCATGGTGACGGCGACCTGCGGTTCCTGCGTACCGATGGTGTCGAGTTGCAGGTCGGCGCGTTCCAGGTTGCCGGCGAAGCTCAGCAGCTCGGCCAGGAAGACGCGGCGGTCGAGATCGGTCGGCTTCTTCTTGATCTCGCCGTTCAGCGCGGTGATCGCCTCGTCGAGACGGCCCGCCTGGAACAGCTGGGCTGCGGTTTCGCTCATGATCGGTTTCTCCCCTGGATGGCGCACCTGATCCGGATCAGGCTGCCCCGCCGGTTTGGGCCAGCTCCGTCACCAGCTTGAAGGTCGAGAAGACCTGATCGAGCTGGAAGTGCGGCCGTAGATGGATGACGCATTGATAGTTGCCGGGCTTGCCCGGAATGGCGCGGACCTGGATGCTGCCTTCCCTCAGGGGATAGCGCGCCTTCTGGTCCAGGCTGGCGTCGTCGTTGCCCAGGCAATAGCCGTGCAGCCAGCTCTGCAGATCGCGCTCGCATTCCTCCGGCGTGACGAAGGCGCCGACGCGGTCGCGCACCATCACCTTCAGGAAATGGGCGAAGCGCGCCACGCAGAACATGTAGCGCATCATGGCCGACAGCCGGGCGTTGGCGGTCGCCGTCGCGGTGGTGTACTGCCCGACCCGCTGGACCGACTGGTTGCCATAGAAGACCAGATAGGGCGTGTCCTTGCAGCGGCTGACCGGGATGAAGCCCAGATCGTCCAGGTCCCGTTCCAGCTGGTCGGAGATCGAGACCTCGACCGAGAATTTCTGGGCCACCTTCGTGGCGTCGGTGGCGAAGTCCGGCACCACCAGTTCGGTCACCAGCCCCCCACCGACCACATCGCGCTGGGCGCCGCGGATGTCGGCGAACCAGCCGTGGTGCAGAAAGGAGCGGATCAGCACGGTGCCGAAGGCGTAGACGGCATTGCCCCAGCAGTGATCCTCCAGCCGCATGCCGCCTTCACCGCCGAGAGACTCCTCGCGGTAGCGGAAGCCGTGGCGGGCCTGCGGATCGTCGCCGTAGGGTTCGCGCATCAGCACGCGCGGCAGAGCCACGCCTATAAAGCGTGAATCCTCGGTTTCCTGGAAGCGGTGCCAGCGCTGGTATTCCGCCTGCCGCAGCACCGATTTCAGATCCAGCGGCAGGCCAAGCTCGTGGAAGGTCTCCAGTCCGAACAGCTCAGGCGCCGCCCCGACGATGGCGGGGGCGAAAGCCGCCGCGGCGACCTGGGCCAGCCCCTTCAGGCCGGACACGTCGTCGGTCGGCCGTTCCTTGGTCGGACGATGCTGCACCGCATAGTCACACAGCAGCACGCCGAAGGGACGGCCGCCGGGCATGCCGAATTCGTCGCTGTAGACCTTGTTGAACAGCTGGCTCTGGTCGAACTCGATGGCGCGTTCCTGGTCGCGGCACAGTTCGGCCCAGGTCAGGTTCAGCAGCCGCAGCACCACCGTCTCGGCCGTCTGCGCCTGCTTCACCAGCGTGCGCACCCCGCGCCACGAACCTTCCAGCGACTGGAAGCGCTTGTGGTGCAGGATGGCGTTGACCTGCTCGGACAGCAGCGCGTCGATGGCCGCGATGTCGCGGTCGAGCGCGGCGCGCAGCATGTCCAGGCTGTCATAAACGGGAAGGGTGATCCCGAACCACAGGCGAAGCGCCTCGCCCGGCCCATCCGCCGCCAGAAAGGCGTCGAGCAGGCCGGGGTCGTCGCGGCCGATCGCCATGTCGACCGCCCGCAGACGCAACGGCCGTTCAAGGACCGTTGCCTCCGCGTCATCGGCATGAAAGTCGGCCGCTGACTCGCTCATGCGGTTATCAGCCGGCCTGCGGGATGCGGGCGACCATGCGCATGGAGGTGGTCAGTTCCTCCATCTGCAGCCACGGGCGCATCCAGGCGACGGCATTGTAGGAGCCGGGCTTGCCCGGGATCTCCTTCACCTGCACCTTGGCTTCGGCCAGCGGATACTTCGCCTTCATCTCCTGGCCTGCGGCTTCGTTGCCGTTGACGTAGTTCAGGATCCAGCGGTTCAGCCACGCCTCGCAGTCGCTCGCCTCCATGAAGGAGCCGATCTTGTCGCGCGCCATGATCTTCAGGTAATGGGCGAAACGCGAGGTCGCCATGATGTAGGGCAGGCGGGCGGAGATCGCGGCGTTCGCGGTCGCCTCCGGCCGGTCGTACTTCTTGGGCTTCTGTGTGGTCTGGGCGCCGAAGAAGACGGCGTAGTCCTGGTTCTTGTAGTGGCAGAGCGGCAGGAAGCCCAGCTTCGACAGCTCGGCCTCGCGACGGTCGGTGATGCCGATCTCGGTCGGGCACTTGGCGTCGCTGTCGCCGTCGTCCGAGGTGAAGGTGTGGAAGGGCAGGTTCTCCACCTTGCCGCCGCCCTCGGCGCCGCGGATGGCCGTGCACCAGCCATACTGCGAGAAGGCGTTGGTCAGGCGCTGGCCCATCGCGTAGGAGGCGTTCATCCAGCAGTAATCGTTGTGGGCCATCGGCCGGGCGATGCCGCCTTCGTACGGGGCCTCCTCGTACTCGAACTCCTCGACCGGCTTGGTGTTGGCGCCGTAGGGCATGCGGGCCAGCACGCGCGGCATGGTCAGCGTGACGAAGCGGCTGTCGTCGCTTTCACGGAAGCTGCGCCACTTGGTGTACTCGACGCTGTCGAAGATCTTCTCCAGGTCGCGCGGCTTCGACAGCTCGGTCATGTCCTCGAAGCCAAACAGCTTGGGGCTGGCGGCGGAGATGAAGGGCGCGAAGGCGGCCGCCGCGACGTTGGAGACGCCGGTCAGCAGCTCCATGTCGTCGGGGTGGTTGGTGAACTCGTAGTCGCCGATCAGGGCGCCGTAGGGTTCGCCGCCGGCGATGCCGAACTCGTTCTCGTAGATCTTCTTGAACAGGTTGCTCTGGTCGAACTCGACCGCCTTCGAAATGTCCTTGTACAGGTCCTTCTTCGGGCAGTTCATGACGCGGATCTTGAGCGTGGAGCCCGTCTCCGAGTTCATGACCAGATAGTTCAGGCCGCGCCACGAGCCTTCCAGCTTCTGGAACTTCTCGTGGTGCATGATGGCGTTGAGCTGCTTGCTGATCTTGGCGTCGATCGCGGCGATCGCCTTGTTGATCGTCTGGCCCAGGTTCTTGTTGAAGGTGACCGTGCCGGCCAGCGCTTCCTGGGTCAGCGTACGCAGCAGCTCCTGCGCACGATCAGGCTCGGTCTGCTTGGTGGCGGCGATGGCCTGGTCGAGGATCGAGAGGCCGGTACCTTCGGCGACCGCACCGGCGGCGGCAGCGCCCTGGGTCTGAGCGTCGCTCATAAGATCAGCCCTCCTTCGTCTCGGTGCCGAGCTCGCCGCTCAGCGCCTTCAGCTCGTCGGTGTTCTGCAGCACGCGCTCCAGCAGGCCTTCCAGCTCTTCCGAACGGTCGGCCTTGCTCAGCAGGTCGCGCAACTGGTTGCGGGTCTCCAGCAGCTTGCGCAGCGGCTCCACCTGCTGAACGACGCGGCCCGGCTCGAAGTCCTCCATCGACTTGAAGGCGAGATCGACCGACAGCTGGGTGCCGTCGTCGGCCAGGGTGTTGTCGACCTTCATCTTCAGGCCAGGCGTCATGCGGGCCATGACGTCGTTGAAGTTGTCGCGGTCGATCTGAATGAACTTGCGGTCCTTCAGCGGCTTCAGCGGCTCGGTCGGATCGCCCGAGAAGTCGCCGAGGACGCCCACGACGAAGGGCAGCTCCTTGACGACGGTCGCGCCTTCGGTCTCGACGTCGTAGGTGATGTGGACGCGGGGCTTGCGCACGCGATCCAGCTTCTGGTGGATACTCGCCATGTGATCGGACCTCCCTGCTCACGCCGTAGGATAGGCGATGATCGTCAATACCCGGATTGCTCTGCCGGCGGCGGCGCCTTGGCGCCGGAGGCGATGAAGAACTGCCGCCGCGTTTCCTCGTCGGTGATGAGTTCCTGCAAAAGCTCCTGCAGCGACATGCGGCCGCGGCGCACCACCTCCTCCAACGTGTAGGAGATGGGGGAATGAGGTTCCGTCTTGCGGAAGAAATCGGCGACCTGCAAGAGGACCTTGAAGGCTTCCTCGCGCGTTGTCACAGCCCCGCTGGCCTGGACCTTCGCCGTCGCGGTCACCGCCCCGCCGCCGGCCGCCACCAGCTCGGTCGATCCCGAGGGGGCGTCGGCCGCCGCTGCCGGCTCGTCGCCGGACAGGGTCGCCAGACGGTCGCGCGCGGCATAGTTCACCGCGTCCAGCGCGGCGGCCAGCACGTTGCGGATGTTGCCGGCGGGCGGCGAATCGTAGCCGGCCTTGTCGTACAGGGTCTTGCCCAGCGCCTCGAACTCGTCGATGGCGCCCTGGATATCCTCGACCAGCGTCTTGAACTCGGAGGCCGGCGTCTCGCGCACGCTCTGCTCGAACTGTTCCCAGGTGACGGCGCCGTTGTCGATTCGCGCCTGACGGCGTGCTTCGTCGGTGATCTTCGCCAGCTCGATGGCCTGTTCGTACTGCCAGAGCGAGTAGGGGATGTCCCCCATCGTCAGCGGCACCTTGCGGATCGGCTGGATCAGCGTGCCGTCGGCCGATTCGCCGTTCAGGCCGGTCAGCGGGCCGACGCGGGTGGCAATGCCGTCCTCGTCCGGCGCGGGATACAGCCCGTCCCAGAACCGCTCCACCAGGCCGCGGGCCAGCGCGAAACCGTCGCGCAGGCCGGCATAGCCCTCCGCCCGCAGCAGCGCCTCGATGAACCACGCGGTGACCTCCAGGTCCTTGGCCTGGGTGCGCAGGATTCTGGGGCTGACCTCCAGGATGGTGCGCCATTCGGGCAGGAGCCCGCCGGCGTCGTCCTCCACATCCATGGAGCGTTCCGCGGCGCGGGCGGCGCTGCGCGCATCCTTGACTGTGTAGTAGTCGGCCGAAGCGTTCTCGCGCAGGTCGATTCCAGACTCGGAATCACCCTCGATCGGCTGCAGAAGCTCTTCAATGTCGAAAATCTGCGGTGACGCCATGTAAGGAGAGCACCCTTTCCGCATTCATATGAAGGAAGCGATAGCCGACCGCCGGCCCTCCCACGAGTTTGGGAGTAAGCGTTCGGGCCACAAAATTGATAGCGTTACTTATAACGGTTCGACAAGGCTATTCGTCATGGGCCGGGTGGACGAACGAAATATTGCAGATGCGTAACAAATTAGCGGGTGGGCTACCCAGACAAGCTTGACGAAACGCAATTGCGGATGAATGCTGCCGGTCTGACGTCGGAACGAAGCCCCTCGGGATGCCTTTTGCGATGACTCCTGACGCCGACCGGTACAACCCGAAAGACGCCGCTACCGGCTTTCCGGTCGATGTGGCCGTGGACACCGGCATTCCCGTGCTGGTGGATAAGCGCGACTCCTCCGGCCGGCTGCTGGCGCGGGTCGGCATTGCCGCGGGGATGCTGGAAGGACCGTGCCTCTTCTTTGCGGAGGATGGCGAGACGGTGGTGTCGCGGATGACGTTCCGCGCCGGCCGCCCGCTCATGCCGCAATCGCCGGGCGTCCCGTCGCCCTTCCTGTCCGGCAGCCCGGTGGCTGCCGGCGAATCGCCGTTCTGACCGGCCGGAGTCACCAGGATGCCGCCTGCCGCCCGCCTCGGCGACCTGATCAAGCAGGACACGCCGCACTGCCACGCACCGATCCACCCGCCGGCCCCGGTGCCGGCGCCGGCACCCCATCCGGGACTGCCGCTGGCGATCATCCTGGGCAGTCCGACGGTGCTGATCGGCAAGATGCCGGCGGCGCGGCTGACCGACATCTCCGCCCCCTGCGTGCTGCCCGGCTGCATTCCCGCCGGTCCCGGCATGATCTCGCAAGGATCGGGCACCGTTCTCATCAACAGCCTGCCGGCTGCCCGGATCAACGACATGACCGCACACACCAGTTGCGTCGCCCCGATCCCCGCACCGGTCGGCAAGGTGCTGCCGCCCGGCTGCCCCACCGTCATCATCGGCGGCTGACCACATGCGCCTCGGCCATTTCGAGAGCCTGCGCCCTGTCTGCCCGCGCTGCCTCGCCACCGGCGGGGCAGCGGTGCCGCTGGCGCTGGGCATGGTGGAAGAGGCGACGGCGGACGAGGTGCGCTGGGGCACGCTGGTGTGCGGCAACGACGCCTGCGCCATGGAATATCCGATCGTCGACGGTGTTCCGATCCTGGTTCCCGACCTGCGCGGCTGGATGGCGGCCAACGGCCATCTGCTGACCACGCGCACCGACCTGCCGGCGGCGATGGAGGGGGTGCTGGGCGACGGCTTCGGCCCCGACAGCGCCTTCAACGCCACGCGGCAGCACCTGTCAAGCTATGGCTGGGATCATTACGCCGACCTCGACCCGGAGACGCCGTCGGGGCAGGGCGGATCGGTGGTGCGCTGCCTCGACGCCGGGTTGGAACGTCTGGGCGCTCTGCCGGCCGGGCCGGTGCTGGACCTCGGCTGCGGCGCCGGACGGACCAGCTTCGAACTGGCGGAACGGACCGGCGGCCTCGTGGTCGGGCTCGACCTGCACTGGCCGTTGCTGATGCTGGCGCGGCGGGTGATGGAGCGGGGCGAAGCGGTCTTTCCGCTGCGCCGTTCCGGCATCGCCTATGACCGCCGGCGGATCGAGGTCCGGTTTCCCGGGGCGGAGCGGGTCGATTTCTGGATCGGCGACGCGATGTTCCCGCCCTTCGCACCACGGCAATTCGCCCTGGTCGCGGCGATGAATGTGCTGGACTGCGTGGCCTCGCCGCCGGCGCTGCTGCGCGCCATCGACGGGGCGGTGGCGGACGGCGGCGGTGCGCTGCTGGCAACGCCCTTCGACTGGTCGACCCAGGCGACGCCGGTGGAGGCCTGGCTCGGTGGCCATTCCCAGCGGGGTAACGATGCCGGCCGCTGCGAAGCGGTGCTGGCCCGGCTCCTGACGCCGGGTGCCCATCCGCAGTCGGTCGGAAGGCTGCACGCCGAAGGAGAGGCTCTGGACATGCCATGGAATGTTCGTATGCACGACCGCGCATGCATGCAATATCTTGCGCACATCGTCATGTTGCGGGCGTGAAACGGGCAAGTCGCGGAGTGACAATCCGTCTGCTGCGAGGTATCGCAGTGGATTTTTCGAAATGGCTTGGCCACAGTTCGACTTGCAGCCGCAGGATGAACCGCCCGGACGGGGGCCAGCCGGTTACTTGAGGTCAAGCGGGTCCGGTTTCCGATGCGCGCCGTTCGGCGCCGTCCGGCGGAACCGGCCGCAGAAGGTCCGAAGGGCCTTCCAGTCGGAACGATAAGGGTCACACGAAGGGGGTGGAGCTATGGTGGCGGTCGATCTGCAGAGCATGATTTCCCGGCTGAATCCTCTGTGCCGGCGGGCGCTGGAGGCTGCGGCCGGACAGACGCTGTCGCGTACGCATTACAATTGCGAGATCGAGCACTGGCTTCTCCAGCTGATCGGGGCCGCGGACGGCGACATCTCCGCCATCCTGCGCGTCTACGAGATCGACGCCGGCCGGCTGTCGGCCGACCTGACGCGGGTGCTGGACAAGCTGAAGACCGGCAACAGCCGAGCCCCCGCGCTGTCGCCCAACCTCGTCCAGCTGATGCGCGAGGCGTGGGTGCTGGCCTCCCTGCAATATGGCGAGGGGGCGGTGCGCTCCGGTCATCTGCTGACGGCTCTGCTGTCGGACGAATCGCTGTCGGCGCAGGCGCGCGACATGTCCGGCCAGTTCGCAAAGATCACCGCCGAGGCGCTGCGTCGCGACCTGCCCAAGATCGTCGCCGACACGGCGGAGGCGCGGACCAGCGCCCCGGTCGCCGCGGCCGGGGGCGGTGCAGCCGCGGCTTCTGCCGGCGGCGCGCCGAAGGTGGGCGGGGCGACCCCCAACCTCGACCAGTACACCATCGACCTGACCGACCGCGCCAAGAACGGCAAGATCGATCCGGTGCTGGGCCGCGACGCAGAGATCCGCCAGATCATCGACGTGCTGACCCGCCGCCGCCAGAACAACCCGATCCTGACCGGCGAGGCCGGCGTCGGCAAGACGGCGGTGGTGGAGGGCTTCGCGCTGCGCATCGCCGCCGGCGACGTGCCGCCCGACCTGCGCAACGTCCGCCTGCTGTCGCTCGACCTCGGCCTGCTGCAGGCCGGCGCCGGCATGAAGGGCGAGTTCGAGAACCGGCTGAAGGGCGTCATCGACGAGGTGAAGGGCTCCACCCAGCCCATCATCATGTTCATCGACGAGGCGCATACCCTGATCGGCGCCGGCGGGCAGGCCGGCCAGAACGACGCCGCCAATCTGCTGAAGCCCGCCCTGGCGCGCGGCGAGATGCGCACCATCGCCGCCACCACCTGGGCCGAATACAAGAAGTATTTCGAAAAGGACCCGGCGCTGACCCGCCGCTTCCAGGTGGTGAAGGTGGAGGAGCCGGCGGAGCCGGTCGCCGTCGACATGATGCGCGGCCTGACCGCCACGCTGGAGAAGCACCACAAGGTCCGCATCGTCACCG
This sequence comes from Azospirillum oryzae, assembly GCF_900177515.1. Classification (GTDB taxonomy): domain Bacteria; phylum Pseudomonadota; class Alphaproteobacteria; order Azospirillales; family Azospirillaceae; genus Azospirillum; species Azospirillum oryzae_A. The sequence continues at coordinate 1,819,715 of NZ_FXAK01000007.1, read as the reverse complement.
AAGGGCTGATCGAATCGGTCCGCCTGTCCAGCCGCTACATCCCGGCGCGGCAGTTGCCCGACAAGGCGGTCAGCCTGCTCGACACCGCCTGCGCCCGCGTGGCGATGAGCCAGACCGCGACTCCGCCGGCCATCGAGGACCGCCGCCGCACCATCCAGTTGACCGAGACCGAGGTCGCGATCCTGGAGCGCGAGGAGGCCATCGGCATCGACCATGCCGAACTGCTTGCCGCGTTGAAGGACAAGATCGCCGCCACCCAGGCCGAGCTGGAGACGCTTGAGGCGCGCTGGACCAAGGAACTGGAACTGGTCAAGGCGATCAACGAGACGCGCGACCAGCTGGTTGCCGCGCACGAGCAGGCCAAGGCCCCGGCCGCGGAGGGCGCGGCGCCTGCCGAGCCGCTCGACGCCGAGGCGCTGAATGCCAAGCTGAGCGCGCTGACCGCCGAGCTGACCGCGCTGCAGGGCGAGGATCCGCTGGTCAAGGTCGCGGTGGACGGGCAGGCGGTGGCCGAGGTGGTCGCGAACTGGACCGGCGTGCCGGTCGGCCGCATGGTCTCCAACGAGATCAAGACCATCCTGTCGCTCGCCGACCGCATGAAGGAGCGGATCATCGGCCAGGACCACGCGCTGGACGCCATCGCCCAGGCGATGTGGACCAGCCGGGCCAAGCTGACCGACCCGCGCAAGCCGATTGGCGTCTTCCTGATGGTCGGCACGTCCGGCGTCGGCAAGACCGAGACGGCGCTGACGCTGGCCGACCTGATCTATGGCGGCGAGCAGAACGTCACCACCATCAACATGACCGAGTACAAGGAGGAGCATAAGGTCTCCCTGCTGCTCGGCTCTCCTCCCGGCTATGTCGGCTTCGGCGAGGGCGGCGTCCTGACCGAGGCGGTGCGCCGCCGGCCCTACAGCGTCGTCCTGCTGGACGAGCTGGAGAAGGCCCATCCCGGCGTGCAGGACATCTTCTTCCAGGTGTTCGACAAGGGCACGATCAAGGACGGCGAAGGCCGCGACATCGACTTCAAGAACACCGTCATCATCATGACGTCGAACGCCGGCACCGACCTGATCCACAAGCTGTGCGCCGATCCGGAGACCGCGCCGGACGCCGACGGGCTGCTGGAGGCGCTGCATCCGGAACTGCAGAAGAGCTTCAAGCCGGCCTTCCTCGGCCGCTGCACGGTCATCCCCTACTTCCAGCTGTCCGACGAGAATCTGGCGAAGATCGTGGTCCTGCAGTTGAACCGCATCGCCAAGCGCGTGGTGCAGAACTACAAGGCCGCCTTCTCCTACTCCGACGATCTGGTGCAGAGCATCGTCAGCCGCTGCCAGGAGGTGTCGAGCGGCGCCCGCAACATCGAGACCATCCTGAGCCGTACCCTGCTGCCGGAAATCTCGTCCCGCATCCTCGCCCGCATGGGCGACGGCGAACCGATCACCCGCGTCCACGTTTCGGTCGATGGCGAAGACCGCTTCGTCTACGACATCGCCTGATACGCCGGGAAGCGGGAGGGCCGGGGCGGGAGCGTGAAAAAAAGACCGGGCGGTGACGCCCGTCACAGCAACCGCCTCAATTCTTTCGTAACCATACTGCGCAGATCAAGCTTACCCGTTAAGACCGACCTTTAAAGAGCGAGGAGACCAACATGGCGATCTACATCAAGTACGAAGGCATCGACGGCGAAGCCACCCACGAGACTCACAAGAAGTGGCTGGACGTCGGTTCGCTGCAGTGGGGCGTCGGCCGCGCCATCAGCACCCCGTCGGGTTCGACCGCCAACCGCGAGGCGTCGGAGCCGTCGGTGTCGGAAGTGACCATCACCAAGCTGATGGACAGCTCCTCGCCGAAGTTCTTCGTCGAATCCTGCACCGGCGCCATCGGCAAGAAGGTGCAGATCCACCTCGTCACCACCGGCAGCCCGGGCAACACCTATGCCGAGTACACCCTGACCAACGCCCTGGTCTCGGCCTACTCGATGTCGTCGGGCGGCGACCGTCCGTCGGAGTCGATCTCCATCAGCTTCACCAAGATGGAGTACAAGTTCATCCCGTACGACGACAAGAACAAGGCCGGCACGCCGATCTCGGTCTCTTACGACCTGTCGACGACCAAGAGCGCCTAAGTTCGGCTGCGCTTGCCCCCACCACTACCCACCCCCGCTTCGCAGGGAGGGGGAGGGTTAGGGTGGGGGTAAGGCACCTGCCATCACTGACACTTTCTCTTCATCAAGGACCAAGCCCGCATGTCGGATGCGCCCACCATCTCGCAGACCGGCCGGCTTCTGTCGCTGACCTCGCCGTTGGGCGCGGACGTGCTGATCCCGGTGGCCGTCGAGGGGGAGGAAGGGCTGTCGCGCCTGTTCCGCTACACCATCACGATGATCTCTTCGCGGATGACGATCGCGCCGGCCGACATCCTGGGGAAGTCGCTGACGCTGTCCATCGCGCGCAAGGGCGGCGATCCCCGCATCATCAACGGCATCGTCAGCAGCTTTTCCGCCGGGCCGCTGGCGCTCCGCGGCTATCGCCAATACACCGCCGAGATCGTGCCGACCCTATGGCTGGCCACGCTGCGCTCCGACTGCCAGGTCTTCCAGGAGAAGTCCGTTGTGCAGATCGTCGACGCCATGCTGTCCGACTGCGGCGTGACCGAGGTGAAGAAGCAGGGACTGTCCGGCACCCACAACGCCCGGCCGGTCTGCGTCCAGTACCGCGAGACCCATTACGACTTCATCGTCCGCCTGCTGCAGGACGAGGGCATCTATTTCTATTTCCAGCACGAGGCCGGCAAGCACACGCTGGTGTTGAGCGACAGCGCGTCCGGCTACACCGATTGCCTGGACAAGGACGTCATCCACGCCACCTCGGTGCAGGGCAACACGCTGGCCATCGACGGCTGGGCGCATTCGCAATCCTATGTGTCCGGCAAATGGACGCTGAAGGACTATAATTTCGAAACGCCCAGCACCGACCTGACCGCCAGCACCACGACGGTGCTCAGCGTTCCCGCCTTCAAGTCGCACGAGATGTTCGGCTATCCCGGCGGCCATATGGTGAAGGCCGACGGCACCACCCTGTCCCGCCTGCGCATGGAGGAGACGGAGACCGGATACGAGCGGGTGGAGGGCAGCGCCACCTATCGCGGCCTGTTCGCCGGCGGCAAGATCTCGATGACCGGCCATGCGGTGACGGCGGAAGTCGGCAAGGGCTATGTCCTGACCGAACTGGCGTTGAGCGCCCAGGACCAGAGCCATCTCGGCAATGGCGGCGTTCCGCCGTCCTTCTCCTGCCGCTTCGCCGCGATCCCCGACGCCACCGTGTTCCGTCCGCCGCCGGTGCCGCGCCCGCGTACCCATGGGCCGGACACCGCGACCGTGGTCGGCCCCAGCGGCGAGGAGATCTATTGCGACAAGTACGGGCGGGTGCGGGTGCAGTTCCATTGGGACCGCAAAGGGACCAACGACGAGAAGAGTTTCGTCTGGCTGCGCGTCGCCCAGACCATGGCCGGCAAGAACTGGGGCACAATCTTCACCCCGCGCGTCGGCATGGAGGTGCTGGTCGACTATATCGGCGGCGATCCCGACCGGCCCTTGATCGTCGGCTGCGTCTACAACGCGGAGAACATGCCGCCCTACACGCTGCCCGACAACAAGACGCAGAGCGGCATCAAGACGCGCTCCAGCAAAGGCGGCGACACGGCCACCTTCAACGAACTGCGTTTCGAGGACAAGAAGGACGCGGAGGAGATCTACTTCCACGCCCAGAAGGACTTCACCCGGATGGTGGAGAACGACGACAAGCTGACCGTCGATCACGACCAGACCATCACCATCAAGAACAATCGGACCGAAACGGTGTCGGAAGGCAACGAAACGGTCACGATCACAAAGGGCAACCGCAGCATCACCGTGTCGGAAGGCAACGACAGCCACGAGGTGTCGACCGGCAACCAGTCCCTGACGGTGGGGGAGGGCAACCGCACCGTCACCGTCAGCAAGGGCAACGACACCCACATGGTCAGCCAGGGCAACCGGACTGTGGAGGTCGGGCAGGGCAACGACAGCCTCACCGTCGGCCAGGGAAACATGGCGATCGACGTGAAGCAGGGCGACTATGCGCTGAAACTCGGACTGGGCGACGTGTCGGTGAAGGCCAGCACCGGCAAGATCACCATGGAGGCCACGACCTCCATCGAGCTGAAGGTCGGCGGCAACAGCGTCAAGATCGACCAGAGCGGTGTCACCATCAAAGGCCTGATGGTCAAGGTCACCGGCGACGGTCAGGTGCAGATCAAGGGTGCGATGACGCAGGTGAACGGTGACGGGATGGTTAAGATTCAAGGCGGCGTGGTAACCATCAATTGACGAAACACCGTCCAGACTGGGGCGGTCTTCACGAGCGGGGTTTGGGACGGTGGACATCGGGTTGTTGCCGAAGTTGCGCTTCGCCCGCGCGGCCGAAGCGGTCGCGGGGCTGGACCTGTCGCCGGAGGCGAAGGCGCTTTTTGCGCCGAACGCCCCGACATCCGCCTATCTGAAGGCGCTGATCGACGCCGAGCTGTCTGCGGACGCCATCCGCCTGCTGGGCATGGCGCTGCCGCGGCGCGAGGCGGTGTGGTGGGGCTGTCTGGCCGCCCGCGGCGCGCTTCCTCCCGAGCCGGCCCCCGCCGACGGGGCCGCGCTGGAGGCGGCGGAGGCCTGGGTTTTCCGCCCGACGGAGGAGAATCGCCGCGCCTGCTTCGCTCCCGCCGAGGCGATGAATTTCGAGACCGCCTGCGCCTATGCCGCCATGGCCGCCTTCTGGTCCGGCGGCAGCCTCGCCCCGCCGGATGCGGCTGTGGTGGTGCCGCCGGGCGACGGGCTGACCGGAACCGCCGCCGCCGCCGCGGTCCTGCTTGCCGCCGCCGCCGTGCCGAAGGAGATCAAGGCCCGCCACCGCGCCTCGCTGGCGCAGGCGCTGGACATCGCCAATGGCGGCAGCGGCAAGGTGGGGGCATAATCCAATGAAGCTTCGCCTGACCCTGATCCAATGTCCGCCGTCGCAGGGCTCCAATATCGCGCGCGACCTCGGCACCGGCCGGCTGGTGATCGGCCGCGGTCCCGATTGCGACTGGATCCTGAACGACCCGGAACGGACGCTGTCCAAGATCCACTGCATGGTGGAGTTCAAGGGCGGCGTCTACATCGTCATCGACAGCTCGACCAACGGCGTATTCCTCAACGATGCGCCGGCCCCGATCGGCCGCGGCAACTCCGCCGTGGTGGGGGAGGGCGATCGGCTGCGCCTGGGCGGCTTCATCATGCGCGCCGGTTTCGCTGCCGAGGAGGCGCCGGCCGCCAACGATCCCTTCCTGGCGGTGCTGCGCGGCTCCGACACCCCGGCTCAGACCGCGCAGGCGGCCGACGACGACCCCTTCGCCCTGCCGGCTTTCAACAGCGGCGTGGTGCCGGTGATGCCGATTCCGGACGACGAGGATCTGTTCGGCGACCTGCCGCGCGCCGACGACCGATGGAGCGACAAGCAGACCGGCGGCTGGCAGCCCACCGCCGCTTCAGGTCAACCGGCGGCGCAGCCCGATGCCTACGGCCGCGACGCCGACTGGGCCGGTGCGGCCCAGCGCGATTTCTCGCCGGACAGCCTCGGCACCATCCGCGTGGCGCCCGAACAGCCCGCCTTCGACCAGGGTAGCGGCGGCGGAACGGGTGGACTGTCGATCCCGGACGACTGGCTGGACGATCCGGTCGATCTGCCGCCGACCCAGCCTGCGCCCCCCGTGGCACCGGCCTTGCCCCCGACACCTCCACTTGCAACGCCCCCGCAGCCCACGGCGGATGGACTTCCGCCGGAGGACTGGGCGGACGATCCGCTGGTGCCGCCCGCCTTCGGCGCCCGCCCGGCGCCCTCCGCGCCGCCGGCCGCCGACATGGGCTTTGAATCCGGCTTCGCATCCGGCCCCCCTTCCGACCCTCTGGCCCGCGCGCTCGCCGACGTTGTGCTGTCGCTGGCGCGGCGGCAGGCGGCACTGGAAGCGTTGCTCGGCCTCGATCCGGAGGACACGCTGACGCAGGGGGCTTCGCCCTTGCTCCGCGCGGCGGATGCCGACGATGCGCTGGTTCGGCTGCGCGCCCTGCCGCCGGGCGAGGCGGAGGCGCTGCTGCAATCGGCCGCAGCCGACGGTGCCGCCCACCAATCGGCCCTGCTGGCGGCGGTACGGGAATTGACCGGCGAGACGGCCGACGGCGGCACCCGGCTGGCGGCGCTCTACCGCCGGCTCCTGCCCATCCACCGCCACGCGCTCGGCGGCTGACGGCCGAGCGCGACCCATGACGACGACCACCAGCCTGCAAGAGGGAAAGCGCCCATGAGTTGGGACGACAAGGTCATCTGGTCCGAAGGCATGTTCCTGCGGGCGCAGCATTTCCAGCAGCAGGACCGCTATGTCGAACGGCTGGTGCGCGGCCGGGTGGCGGGCCTGCGTCCCTTCGCCTGGGGCATCAGCGAGCTGACGATCAACCGCGAGCTTCTGGCCGTCGGCAAGTTCGCCGTGCTGCGCTGCAAGGGCATCCTGGAGGACGGCACGCCGATCAACATCCCCGACGACGACGATCCGCCGCCGCCGCTCGACCTGCCGGAGACGCTGGCCAACAGCATCGTCTATCTGGCGCTGCCGGTGCGCCAGCGCGGCGGCGTGGAGTTCGAGGTCGGCGAGAGCGCCGACGCCGCCACCCGCTATGTCGGCGAGGAGACCGAGACGGTCGACGCCATCGCCGGCTCGGCCAGCGTGTCGCGCATCCGCACCGGGCGGCTCCGCCTGCGCTACCGGCTGGAGCGGCAGGAGCGCGCCGGTTACCATTGCCTGGGCCTCGCCCGCATCCAGGAGGTCCGGTCGGACCGCCGGGCCACGCTGGACGAGCGTTACATCCCGCCGACCCTGAACGTCCAGGCGCTGGCCCCGCTGGCCGGCTACATCACCGAAATCCAGGGACTGCTGAACAGCCGGTCGGAGGCGCTGGCCGCCCGCGTCGCCGGCTCCAACGGGCGCGGCGCCGGTGAGATGGCCGATTTCCTGATGCTCCAGGTCGCCAACCGTTCCGAACCGCTGTTCGCCAACGTTGCCCGCATGCCCGACATCCATCCGGAACGGCTGCACGGTATGATGCTGTCGCTGGCCGGCGAACTGGCAACCTTCACCGCGGTCAACAAGCGACCGCCGGCCTTCCCGCCCTATCGGCACGACGATCTGCAGGGCACGATGGAGCCGGTGATGGCGGAGATCCGCCGGTCGCTCAGCGCGGTGCTGGAACAGACCGCCATCCCCATCGACCTGCTGGAACGCAAATACGGCATCCGCGTCGGCACCATCGCCGACCGCTCGCTGATCACCACCGCCACCTTCGTGCTGGCGGTACGGGCGGACATGCCGGGCGAGGCGCTGCGCCGCAACTTCCCGGCGCTGGTCAAAATCGGTCCGGTCGAACAAATCCGCGAGCTGGTCAATGTCCAGTTGCCAGGAATCCGAGTAAGGCCGCTGCCCGTCGCACCCCGGCAACTGCCCTATCATGCCGGGGCTGTGTATTTCGAACTCGAACGCGGTAGCCCGATTTGGAAACAGCTTGCAACTTCGGGCGGAATCGCGGTTCATCTAGCGGGTGACTTCCCCCAGGTGGCGATGGAGCTTTGGGCGATCCGTGGCTGATGTATCACCAATTCATCATGTAGGGTTGCAATGAGGCTCGGCGGCGTGCTGGCCTTACGCACGGGCGCCGTCATCGCCGCGACGGTGGCGACGGCCGTACTGCTGTCCGTCGCCCTGTCGGGACTGAAATTCGAACAGAAGCTGCGCGAGGTCACGACGTCCCGCCTGACCGTGGTGGCGGACGAGATGAGGCGCCGGGTCGAATACGGGCTGACGCTCGGGCTCGACCTGTCCGAACTGGTCGATCTGCAGGCGCAGGCCGAACGCGCCGCCTCCGGCGAGGAAATCCTCGGTGTGGAGGTGGTGGACGACCGAGGCATCGTGCTGTTCGCGTCCGACCGCAACAGCGTCGGCGGTCCCAGCCCGGTCCATTGGAGCGAGGAACCCGGCAGCATGCTGCGCCAGCGCATCGACGGCGACGTGCTGGTCATCGGCACCGGCGTGCGCAACAGCTTCGGCCAGCCGGTGGGCGAGGTGATCCTGCGTTCCTCCCTCGCCGGCCTGAAGGCGCGGGTCGCGGCGGTCGAAGACGGGCTGCGCTTTGGAACTCTGGTCCTGGTGCTGCTCGCCGCGCTTGCGACATTCGCCGCCGTCTTTGTCGTCGTGCGCCAGGGCGGCGGTCGCCGCGGGCTGGCCGCCGGCGCGGCCCCCCTTGGCGTGGTGCGCGACCGCCTGAACCACGGCATCGCCGACGCCGACCGCGCCATGGAGGATCTGGAGCGGGAGCTGGATGCGATGGCTCCCCTCGGCATTCCATCGGTGAACATGGCATCGCCGATGCCGAAAGGGGCCGCGCCATGACCGGAAGAGGGCAATCCAGCGCCGCAAAGAACGCGCCGGCGCGGCAGCGCGACCCGATCAGCGCATTGGTACTGCGGCTGACCATCGTCACGGTGGCGGTCCTGCTCGTGGCGGCGGGGGCGGCGTCCTGGCTGTCGCTGCGCAGCTTCGACCCGCTGTTCCAGCCGGAACTCGCGCGCAAGGCGCAGACGGTCGGCGGCCTGCTGGCGGCGCAGATCGACCGCGGCCTCGGCGTCCGCATCCCGCTGGACCGCATGGCCGGTCTGGACGCCCTGCTGGCGGCGGAGGTCGATCGCCACGACGACATCGCCTACATCGCGGTGACCGATCCTGGCGGACGCATCGTGGCGACGGCGGGCAAGCCACTTGCCGGACTGTCGTCCGTGCCGGCCGGCCGCCTGTCCGGCCCCGCCGACGGACGGCTGGTGAGCGGCTTCGTCGACGTCGAGAACCCGCTGGGCGGGGCCGGCGCGTCGGCCGGCGCGCTGCATGTCGGCATCGACAGCGCCTTCCTGGCGAAGGCCTCCACCGATCTGGCGCTCGACGTGCTGTCGGTGGTCATCGTCTCGGTCCTGCTGATCTTCGAAGTGCTGCAGCTCGTGGTCAATCTCGCCATGCGGCGGGTGCTGACCCTGCGGCTGCTTGCCGACCGGGCGGAGGAGGGCGATTTTCGCGCCACCCTGCCCGTGATCCCCGAACCCGCCGGAGTGCAAGCCGCCGGGGCCAATGACGACCGCGCGCTGGAAGGTGGCGTGCGGGCCGCGCTCGACGGCGTGAACGCCCGCCATGCCGGCCTCGCCGCGCGGGTGGCGGAGCTGCGGAGCCGGCTGGGCGACGACGATCCGCGGGTCGACCGGGCCGAGGCCGGGTTGGCCGCGCTCGCCAGCCGTTTCCGCTTCCGCGATCCGCAGTCCGCCACCCCGCCGCCGCCGCTGAACCTAGTGTTCCTGCGCCTGCCGGTCTTCCTGTTCTGCCTGTCGGAGGAGCTGTCCCGGCCCTTCCTGCCGGCCTACGCCAAATCCTTCGCCGGCGAGGTGCCGTGGCTGACGCCGGACATGGTGGTCAGCCTGCCGATCACGCTGTTCATGCTGATCTGGGCGCTGTCGCAGCCGGGCGGGGCACGCTTCTCCGAACGCTGGGGCCGGGCGCGCTCCTTCACCATCGGCGCGCTGCTGGGTTCCGTCAGCCTGGCGCTGACCGCCTATGCCGGCTCGCTGTTCGAACTGATGCTGTGGCGTTGCCTGACGGCGCTCGGCTATGGGCTGGTGCTCATCACCGCGCAGGGCATCGTGGTCGACCACACCACGCCGCGCAACCGGGCGGCCGGCATGGCGATGTTCATCGGCGCCCTGCTGGCCGCCGGCGTCTGCGGTCCGGTCGGCGGCGGCATCATCGCCGATCAGGCGGGCTTCCGCGCCACCTTCCTGCTGGGTGCGGTGCTGGCGCTGGGCTCCGGCCTGTCGGTCAGCCTGCTGCTGCTGCGCGGCCGTTCGGCGGCGCGTCCGGCCGGCGCGGCGGCGCGTCCGGCGATGGGCAGCGCACTGCCGCTGTTCCGCGACTTCCGCTTCTCCGCCCTGATGGTGCTGAGCGCGATTCCGACCAAGATCGCCTCCACCGCCTTCCTCTTCTGCCTCGTCCCGCTGCTGCTGACCGCCGACGGCGCCACCAAGGCGGAGATCGGCCGGGTGCAGATGATGTATTTCGTCGCCTTCATCCTGGTGTCGCCGCTGGCCGCCAGCCTGTCGGACCGCTGGCAGGCGCGGCGCGGCTTCATCGCCGCCGGCGGCATCGGCACGCTGGCCAGCTGCCTGCCCATCGTCGCCACCCAGGCGCTGTGGGGGCCGCCGCTGGCCATCGCCCTGTTCGGGCTTTCCCAGGCGCTGGTCGGCGCGCCGCAGCTGACGCTGGTCTCGCAGATCGCCCGCGAAGGTGGCCTGCAGGAAACCGCGGCCATCGGCTGGTACCGGCTGATCGAGCGGCTGGGCGGCGCGCTCGGCCCCGTCACCGCGATGGCGGTGGCGGTCGCCACCTCCTACCGGGAGGCGATGCTGGGCATCGGCCTTCTGTGCGGGGCTAGCGCCCTGCTGTTCTGGATTCTCTTCCGCACCGGCCGGCCGGCCACCCCGGCAACCCGGCCGCAGGAGGCATGACCGCGATGAACGCGAACTTCTTCGATGAGAACGATCTGCGGCGCATCCGCCGCCGTTCGCTACTGCGGCTGGCCGCCGCCGGCGGGCTGGCGCTTCCGGGCCTGCCGCTGGTCGGCAACGCGCTGGCCGGAAACGCGCTAGTCGGGTCGGCGCTCGCCGCCGCGGTGCCGGAAAAGACCTTCCGCATCACCATGGTGCTGGGCCGCGGCGAGAGTGACAACGAATATGGCTTCAAGGACTATCTGGCCCGCCGCGGTCTGAAGGTCGACTACACCATCCGCAACACCGGCGGCGACATGGCCAAGCTGCCGGGCATCATCGAAGAGATCAAGGACACCCGTCCCGATCTGATCTATAGCTGGGGTACGCCGCAGACACGCGGCCTCGTCGGCCCCTTCGACGAGCCGGACCCGCGCAAATACGTCACCGACATTCCGGTCGTCTTCACCTTCGTCGCCGCCCCGGTGGACGCGAAGATCGTGCCCGACCTCGCCCATTCCGGGCGCAACGTCACCGGCACCATCCACATCGCCCCGATCGCGGTGCAGCTGAACACCATCCAGGCCTACCGCCCGATCAAGAAGCTGGGTGTCGTCTACAACCCGAAGGAGCGCAACTCCGTCCTCACCATCGAAGGGCTGCGGGCGGAGACGGCGCTGCGCGGGCTGGAGCTGATCGAGGAGCCGGTGCCGCTGAACGACCGGGGAGAGCCGATTTCCGCCGCGGTTCCCGACGCCATCGCCCGCGCGGCGCAGCGCGGGGCGGAGATTCTGTATATCGGCCCCGACACCTTCATCGCCTTCCACAACCGCAGCGTCGTGGCGGCGGAGGCGTTGCGGCTGCATCTGCCGACCTTCTCCGTCACCGAATTGATCGTGCGCACCGACAAGGCGATGCTGGCGCTGGCCAGCAGCGCCTACGGCATCGGCCGCTTCACCGCCTTCAAGGCGGCTCAAATCCTGCTCGACGGAGCCAAGCCGGCCGAGATTCCGGTGGAAACGCTGAAGCGCTTCTCCGTCATCATCAACATGGCCACGGTGCGGGCGCTGGAATATTACCCGCCCATCGGCCTCCTCAACTTCGCGGAAATCATCGAATCGTGAGTGGCGAATTATGAGCGTCCCGCCCCCCGTCGCCCTGCCGTTCGGCGCAATCCCCCTGCGCGGCGACGCCGCGCGCGCGGTCGCCGCCGTCCGCCTGCGGGCGCTGGCCGCCGACCTGCCGGACGGGCTGAGCGTCCGCATGATGGACCTGGACGATTCCAATCTGCTCGCCGACTTCCGCGTCCGCGTGGTGGCGACGCTGGAGGACCCCGACCATTACCGCATGGCGGGGGAGGTCGGGAACTTCGTCGCCGACCATCTGGGCGACCGCGGCCTGACCGCCGGAATCTTCCGCAACGGCGCGCTGGTCGCCTATGGCGCGCTGGGCCTGCCGGCGGCCGAGGATCACAATCGGGGCCGCGACCTCGACCTGCCGGACGCGGAACTGCCCTGGGTGGCGCACATGTCGTCGGCGATGGTCGACCCGAGGGAGCGCGGGCGCGGCCTGCATCACCGCCTGATCGACTGGCGGATCGAAGTCGCGGAGGCGCTCGGCCGCCGGCATCTGGTCACCACCGTCAGCACGCGCAACCACCGCAGCTGGGGTCATCTGGCGCGCCACGGCATCTATCCAAAGCGGCTGATCCGCGTCGGCGGCGATCTGGTGCGGCTGCTGGTTCATCGCGACTTCACTGCCGACCCGGTCTTCGACACCGCCAGCGCCGAACTGGTTGCGGTGGATGAGCTGGCCTCGCGCTGGGACGTGTTCGACCGCGGCCATGTCTGGGGCCGCGTCGCGGCGGGCGAGGGAGCGTCGCAGCGCTGGTACGCGCTATGCGGCCGGGAACGCGATTCGCGCTGATTGGGCCGCGCCGATCGAAAGCTGATCGGCAGACGGCCGGAGGGAGAGGACCGGGATGGGATCGGGCAGTTTCGGGGCGCGGCTGGCGGCGTTCGTGGCGGTGGCGGTGTTCGTCGCCGGCCTGTCCGCCGTCGTGCTGTGGACGCGCGAACAGGCGCGCCGCCTGGACGAGGCCGTGTCCTCCCAGGTCGGCTTCGTGCTGAGCGAGGCGAAGACGTCGCTCGAGACCCAGCTGAACCTCGGCCTTGCGCTCGGCGACCTGCCGCAGGTCGATGTGCTGCTGGCCCGCGCCCGCGCCGCACTTCCCGGCATCCAGTCCGTCGCCGTCCTCGACGAGGCCGGCACCATCCTCTTCTCCACCAACGCGGTGGAGGTAGGGGAGGCGCTGCCGCCCCGCCCGGCATCGGCGTCCGACGGCGCCGACGGCGACATCAGCGGCTTCTGGTCGGAGGTGCGCGGGGCCGAGCGGGTTTATGGCGTCGGTCTCGCAACCAGCTTCGACACGGCGGCCGGCAGCGTGCTGGTGCGCATGCCGTCCGGCGCAATGGCGGAGCCGATGCGCCATTATGCCCTGACCCTGTCGATCGGCGCGGTGCTGATCGTGCTGCCGCTGGCCGTGGTCGGCTGGCTGGCCGGGCTGGGGATCGCCGCCGGGCCGCGCCGGTCGCTGGCCGACCTCGCAGCATCCCTGGAAGGGCTGGGGGAGGGGGCGACCGCTCGTCCCGCCCTATCCGCTGCCCATTCCACCGCCAAATCTCTCGGCCTGCCTGCACCCGCCTTCACCGAAGCGGTGCGGCGGCGCCTGAACATCCTCGACGAGGCGGAGCGCGAAGTCGCCCGTCTGGACGAACTCGCATGACATCGCGCAGCCACCGCTCCTTCATGCTCGGCATACCGGCCGTCATCCTTCTGGCCGCCGCCCTGGCGATGGCGGGGATCGGGCTTCTCGGCACCTGGTTGGCACAGGAGCAGCTGGGCGAGGCGCGGGCCGCCAAGGCCGCCGCGGTGGCGGAGGCGGTGCAGCACGATCTGGAACGTGCCATCGGCTACGGCATCCCGCTTCCGCGCATCGAGGGGGTCGGCGCCTTCCTCAAGGGCATCGCCGACCGCAACCCGGACATCGGCTTCCTGGCGCTGACCGGCGCCGACGGCGCGCTTCTCCAGTCGGCGGCCACCGGCGGCTCACTTCCTGACCACAAACAGATGGAGACGCTGGCCGGCTCGCTGCGCAATCTGCCGACACCCGAGACCCGCGCCGCGACCCTCCAGCCGATCGAGCGCGACGGCTTCCTGATCCTGCGCCTGCCGGTGCGCATCGGCAGGCTGTCGTCGGAAGGCGGCGGCGGCGGGGTGGGGCAGCCGCCGGCCGGCCATGTGCTGGTTGGGGTGCAGCCCGGACAGGTGCGCGGCCAGATCGCCGGGGAACTGGCGACGGTGGCACTGGGCGGGCTGGCGGTCCTGCTGCTGCTGGCCGAACTGGCCGGCGTGCTGGCCCGCGCCAGCTTCCGTGCGCCGCTGCGCCGGCTGGCCCGCGCGATGGAGGAGGCCGCGGCCGGCCGCTTCGCCACGCTGCTGGGCCGCCGTCCGCGCGATCAGGTCGGCCGTCTGCTCTTCTCCTTCAACGCCGTGGTCTTTGGCCTGCATGAGCGCCGGCAGCGCTTCGCCGCCCATGCCGAGGAGGTGCGCGCCGCCGTCTTCGACCCGGAGGTCGCGGAGGCCGTCGACCGCACCCGCCGCTCCGCACTGGAGGCGCTCGGCTCCGGCCTGGAGGCCGCTCCCCGGCGCGAGGTCGATTCCCGTGCCGACGACATCCATTCCTTCGCCCTGCTGGCGGCGTCCGCCGCGGCGATGTTGGTGCCGGGTGCCGGGGACCTGTCCGGCGGCTTGCTCGCCGCTCTGGCGGCGGTCGCGCTGGCCGGTCTGGTCGCGGGCTACGCGGTTCCCGCCCGCCTGCGCCGGATCGCCGCCTTATTGGCCGCGCTTCTTCTTCTGGCGGCGGGCGTCGCGGTGATCGCCGCGACGTCCACGTCCGCCCTGGCATCCGGCTTCCTCGGCGCCGTGTCGGGAAGCTTCGCCGCCGGCCTGGCGCTGTCCTATGTGCGGCGGCAGACCGGGGACGGTGGTCTTCCATCGGTCCTGCGGGCGCTGGCGGTCGGTGTCCTGGCCGCGCTGCTCTGGTCGACGGCGGTCGATTGGGACGGCGGGTTGCTCGCCGCGTCGGCCCTGCTTCCCGCCGGGCTGGCCCTGCTGCTGGCGCGGCCCATCGTCGTTCCGCGGAGCTGAGAGGCCCCCCATGCTGCTCCAGACCCGCATCATCCTGTTCGTGCTCGCCACCGTCACCATCGTGGCCGGCCTGCTTCTCGGATTTGCCGCCCTGCGCGAGGACGCCGCCGACGAGCGCGCGCGCGAATTGGAACTGGCACGGCTCGAAACCTCCTGGCAGCTCGCCGTCTCCGGCGCCGTCGGCCGCATCGACCAAGGCCTCGGCCGGCTGGCCGGCGACGCCGAGATCGCCCGCGCCGTGGAGGTGGAGGAGCGAGGCGCGCTCGACCGCCGGGTCGCCGCGCTGGGGATTCTCGCCGCCCCCGCCACCGGCGGCATCACCGACGTCAACCTGCTGTCGAAGACGGGCGACCTGCTCTACAGCAGTGATCCGGCCTTCGATCCGGCGCCGCTGCTGAACCGTGGCGCGCTGGACGCCATCCTGTCCGGGCAGAAGCTGGCGCGCGGCGTCCGTCTGGTCGATGGCGAGCGTCTGGTGGTGGTGGCCGGCGTGCCGATCTATGCCGGGACCGGAGCCGGCGGCGGCGCGGGAAGCGGGGCCGGCGTCACCGGCGCCGCGGTGGCAGGCCTGGATTTCGTCGCGGCGCTCGACGTGCTGCGGCGGACCACCGGCGGGCGCGTCTTCGCGGTCGGCCGCAGCGGTGCCGCGCTGGATGGCGAGACCGATCCGCTCTGGCCGGCGGTCAAGCCGCTGGTCCGCCCGGCGGAGCGCAGCATCACCCATGTCGCCGACGGCGGGCGCCGCTACGCGCTGGCCAGCCTGCCGGTCGCCGATCTCGCCGGCGGGCGCGTCGCCACCGTGCTGATCGCCACCGACGTTACCCAGGCGGTGGAGGAGCAGGCGCTGTGGTCGGTCGCCTATGTCGCGGCAGTCGGGCTGGTGCTGCTGGGCGCGCTGGGGCTGCTCTACGGCTTCCTGCGGCGGAACTTCTCCACGCTCGACGGGGCGGTGAAGGCGTTGCAGGACCTCTCCCACGGCCGGTCCATGGGCTATGTCGAGCTGCCGGCCGGCAATGACGAGATCGGCCGCATCGCCGGCGCGGTGGAGGTCTTCCGCGGCGTGATGCGCGAGATCGAGCGCAGCGCCGGCCAACGCGAGCGCCGCCTGCGCCGCCAGCAACGCTTCATCCGCCGCCAGATGGAAGCGCTGGCCGTCACGCTGGAGGAGGATGCCCGCCAGACCCTGCTGGAGGAGCTTCGCCAGATCGAGGCGGAGACCCACGACACCCAATCCGCGCAATCCAAGGGAGTGGGCGACGAGCTTGGCCTGCTGGCGCTGGGCTTCTCCCGTCTGGCGACGCGGGTCAGCACCCAGCAGGTGCAGCTGACCCAGATGGTGCGCGACCTGCGCGAGGCCCTGGAGGACAAGCGCCGCCTCATCAGCCTGCAGCAGGAGCTGGAGATCGCCCGCACCATGCAGCTGACCATCCTGCCCCAGGTCTTCCCCGATCTGGCCGAGCTGGACATCGCTGCGCGCATGATCCCCGCCAAGGAGGTGGGCGGTGATTTCTATGATTTCTTCCCGATCTCCGAACACAAGGTGGCGCTGGTCATCGCCGACGTGTCGGGCAAGGGCATCCCGGCCGCCTTCTTCATGCTGATCACCCGCACGATGCTGCGGGCCATCGCCGAATCGGGCGTCGGCCCGGCGGAGACGATGCGCCGGGTCAACAACCTGCTGGCGGCGGAGAACGAACAGATGATGTTCGTCACCGTCTTCTATGGCGAGCTGGACCTGCGCACCGGCGTGCTGGCCTATTCCAACGGCGGTCACAACCCGCCGCTGCGGATGACCGCGTCCGGCACGGTGAAGGAGCTGGAGCGCACCCCCGGCATCGCGCTGGCCGCCATGCCCGACATGCCCTTTGGCGAGAGGAGCATCATGCTCGACACCGGCGACATGGTCTTCCTGTTCACCGACGGCGTCACCGAGGCCTTCAACGGCGAAAATGTGATGTATGGCGACCCCCGCCTTTCCGCCGCGGTCGCCGGCCAGTCCAGCGCGTCCGCCCGCGACGGGCTGGACGGGGTGCTGACCGACGTCGCCCGCTTCACCGCCGGTGCGCCGCAGTCCGACGACATCACCTGCCTCGTCCTGCGCTGGCGCGGGGCGGCGGACACTCCGGTGTCGGCCATGGCGGCGCTCTCCGATCCGGTCGCCTGACGGACGCGGCCGGGAGGAATCGTCCGCCGCACCGCGAATGCATCGTCCGGCGTCCGCCGACATGATATAAGCACCAACGTGGTAAGACGAGGCGAGGGCAGGGTATGAACATCACCGAACAGTCGGTCAACGGCGTCACCGTTCTGCGGGCGGAGGGTCGGATCGACAGCGGCAATGCCGGCGAATTCGAATCGGCTCTGCTGTCGGCCATCGGCGCCGAAGGCACGCGGCTTGTTGTCGATATGGCCCAGCTTTCCTACATCAGTTCAGCCGGGCTTCGTTGCCTGCTGGTCGCCGCCAAGGCGGCACGGACGAAGCGCGGCTCGATCGCCCTTTCTGCCATGGCGCCGCACATCCGCGAGGTGTTCGACGTCAGCGGCTTCTCGTCCCTGTTCGAGATCCATGCCGACGCGGCTGCCGCCGTCGCGGCGCTCGGCGGGTGAGGGGCAAGGGGGCGGGTTTCCGCCGGCCGTTGCCGGCTTTTCGATAAGGCGGTTCCCAAAAGGAACCGGGTGCATGATGGTAAGTGCCATTCGGCCCAACATCCTGGTCGTGGAGGATTCTCCGGCCGTCCGCCTCTCCGTCGCCGGCTATCTGGAAGGGCGCGGGTTCGAGGTGACGGAGGCGGAGAACGGACGCGCGGCCATCCGCGCGCTCGACCGCCGCAGCTTCGACCTGATCGTCACCGACGTGCTGATGCCCGAGGTCGACGGAATCGAACTCATCAAGGCTGCGCGCAACGCCCAGCCCGACGTGAAGATTCTCGCCATGTCCGGCGGGGCGCCCAACATGCCGGCGGGCTATCTGCTGAAGATGACGCGCATGTTCAATGCGGATGAGATCATCTACAAGCCCTTCCTCAATGAAGAGTTGGGGGCTGCGGTTGCCCGTCTGCTCGACCGACCGCTTCCTAATTAAGCAGATCGACGCGTCTGCCCAATAATGGGGCGCAAAAGAAAGCGGCTTCGGTGCATGAAGCGCCGAAGCCGCAAGTGATGCGTGGAACCAACCGCTCTTAACCACGCAAGTGCCGTGCCAGAACTCCCGTGATGGTCGGGGGCCGGCCGCTGAAAATCCGGAACGCCGTTCGATTGCTCCTGTTGTTCGGGGAAGGACGGGCACGCCCACGCCATTCGTGGCGCGAAGCCCGCATTCCAAGAATCCGGAAATGAGGGAGCCGACCACGATGGCGCAGTATGAAAATCGGTGGCGGGGTGAAGGCCGTGATTGGCGCGACGACGACCGGGAGCCGAACCGGCACCGCGACTGGGGTGAGGGGCCGCAGCGCTCCGGGGTCTACGGCCAGGATGACGACCACCGGCACGAAAGCATGTATCGCCCGCAGGCCCACCGCCACCAGGACGACCAGGGCCGCAGCTACCGCGACGCCGGCTATGGCGGGCGCGTCGGCAATGAATCCGGCGGCTTTGGTCGCGAATCCTATTCCGACAGCGACGACCGCCGCGGCGACAATTCCCGCGAGATGGAGCGGGTCTATGACCGCAGCTTCGGCGGCGGCCGTGACATGAACCGGGGCGGCTACGGCGCCGGCTATGGCGGGCGCTCCGGCGGCAGCGGTTACGGCGGCTATGCCGGCGCCGGCAATGCCGGGACCGAGGGCAACTATACCAGCCGCGACATCGGCAGCGCCGATTACCGCGACCGCGATTACGGCGTGCGTCCCTATGGCGAGAACGACCGCGGTGTACGCGGCCGCAGCTCGCTCGGCTATGGCGGCCGGGAGTATGGCGAGCGCGACCGGGATTACGGCTCGCGCGGTTATGGCTCGCAGGGCGGCCATGGCGGCGGCTACGAATCCGGACGCGACCGTGGCGACTGGGACCGTGGCGACTGGAGCCGGCGCGATTTCGGCGGCAGTTCCTCCACCAGCTATGGAGGAGGCTACGAGCGCGACGGTGACCGCAACCGCTCGTGGGGTGAGGACCGTGGCAGCATGTTCCGCGGCGGGCAAGGCCGCGGCGGCAATGGCGGTGACTATGGCGGCGGCTACGCCGACGACCGTTACGAGCGCCGGGGCGACGACCGCGGCCGGAACCGTGATCGCGGCTTCTGGGAACAGGCCGGCGACGAGATCGCCTCCTGGTTCGGCGACGACGATGCCGAGCGGCGCCGCCGCGAGGATGAGCGCCGCGCCGCCCAGCATCGTGGCAGAGGTCCGCGCGGCTACAGCCGCTCCGATGAGCGGGTGCGCGAGGATGTCAGCGACCGCCTGACCGACGACGCCTACATAGACGCCTCCGACATCGAGGTGACGGTCAGCGGCGGCGAGGTGACCCTGACCGGCATGGTCCCCGATCGCAACAGCAAGCGCCGGGCGGAGGATGTCGCCGAATCGGTGTCCGGCGTCTCCCACGTGCAGAACAACCTGCGCGTCCGCAGCCAGACCGGAAACCAGAGCGGCACGGGCTGGGGCAGCTCCACCGGCGCCGGCGCCTCCGCCATGGCGACCGCGGGCAGCGATACCACCTCCACGTCGATGAACCGGACGACCGGCGGCCATCAGGGCTCCGACACCACCACCGCCGGCACCGCCGCCGGCCTCGGTATGGGAACCGGCACCAACACAGGTTCGGCCTCGCCGTCCAGCACCGGCACGGGCGCCGGCACCAGCGGCGGCCCGGCCGGCGCCTCGGCGGGCACCGGGTCGATGGCCGGCTCGACCACCGGCGTGACCGGCTCAACCGGCACCGGGCGTTCGCCCTCCACGCGGAGCTGACCGGCAGGCATCGCATGCCGCCGCAAGGGCGCGACGCCCGGCCTCCCAGGCATCTCCGCCTGGGCAGGTCGGGCTTCGCGCCCTTTTTCGTGAGGGGTCGGCGCCTGCCGCAGTGACGTTGTCAGGCCCTTGCAGGGCAAGGGTTTTCCGCAGATGACGCGGAATTCATTTTTCTTGGAGACTGGTTCCTTGACACTCTAAGGATCTCGACTATCGTCAGTTTTTGAAACCCGTGAGTTCCATTCATGCCTCTTGATGCGGAAGAGATACCTGACTGGCGCGCTCGGCGGCGCGAGGTGATCCTCAACGCTGCGGCGGAGCTGTTTGCCGGCCGTGACTACGCCTCCGTCCAGGTTGAGGAGGTGGCGAAGCGTGCCGGCGTGGGCAAGGCCACGCTCTACCGTTACTTCCCCTCCAAGGAAGAGCTGTATCTGGAATCGCTCGAACGGGCGCTGGGTGGGCTGGAGCACAAGCTGAACGTCGAACTGGCGCCCCAGCAGGTTCCCGCTTCGGTCCGCTTGTCGGCGATGGTCTCCGCCCTGGTGAACACGCTGAGCGAGCAGTTGCAGACGTTGAAGCTGCTCGGCGGCGACCAGTCCGATCTGGCCGACCGCACCCGCCGCATCCTGCGCCGCCGCAGCCAGCGCAGCGCGACGGCCCTGCAGCAGGTCCTGGCCGAAGGCATGCAGTCGGGCGAATTCCGCAAGATCGACCTGGAAATCGTGCCTCTGCTCATCATCGGCATGGTCCGCGGCGGGATCATGCAGGTGGACGAACGCCCGCGCGAGGCGCTGGAGCGCTCCGTCATCGATTTTCTGATGTCCGGCATAACCAACCTGCCTCCCTTCATATAAGCGTTTGCCGGCCACAGGCTCCGGCGATTGGAGTCCCATCCGATGAGACGGTTTTTCCTGGTCCTGCTGATCGCCGCGCTGGTCGGCGGCGGCGGGTACTACTGGTATGCCTTCCACAATGGCGGGGCGGGCAGCGGGACCGCCGCGGATGGGGCCAGGAAGACCCAGGCGCAGGCCTCCGCCCGCACCGTGCCGGTGGTGACGCAGAAGGTGGCGGTGCAGGCCGTCCCCGAACAGATCGTCACCATCGGCAGCGTTCAGCCCATCGCCGCCATCGCCATCAAGGCACGCGTCGACAGCGTGGTCGAGACGGTGAACTTCACCGAAGGGCAGGAGGTGAAGGCCGGCGACACGCTGTTCACGCTCGACAGCCGCTCGCTCGACGCCCAGCTGCGTCAGGCCCAGGCCAATCTGGAGCGCGACCGCGCCAACCTTGACAAGGCCCGGGGCGACGTGAAGCGCTATGGCGAGCTGGTGCGCACCAGCGCCATCTCCCGCACCACCTATGACGCCGCCGTCGCCACCGCCGACGCGCTGGAAGGGACGGTGAAGGCCGACCTCGCGGCCATCGAGGCGGCGAAGGTGTCGCTCAGCTTCACCCGCATCGTCGCGCCGATGGACGGCCGTACCGGCACCATCACCGCCAAGGTCGGCACCATGGTCCGCGCCGCCGACGCCAACCCGCTGGTCACCCTGACCCAGCTTCGCCCGATCAACGTCGCCTTCAACGTCCCGGAAAAGCATCTGCCGGCGATCCGTGCCGCGATGGCCGCGGGTTCGCTGCCGGTCGCCGCCAGCATCGCCGGCAGCCGCGGCGAAGTCGCGGAGGGCAAGCTGTCCTTCGTCGATAGTCAGGTCGACCAGCAGACCGGCACCATCCTGGTGAAGGGCGAGTTCCCCAACGCCGACACCCGGCTGTGGCCGGGCCAGTTCGTCGACACCGTCCTGACCCTGCGCGTCGAGCAGGACGCGCTGACCATCCCCGATCTGGCGGTGCAGACCGGCCAGAAGGGCCGCTTCGTCTATGTCGTCAAGCCCGACGAGACGGCGGAGGTCCGCCCGGTCACCATCGAGCGCAGCCATGGCGGGCTCAGCGTCGTCGCCTCCGGCCTTCAGGCCGGTGAGCGGGTGGTGGTCGACGGCCAGTCGCGCCTGTACCCCGGCGCCAAAATCAGCGAACGCGCCAAGCCGGCCGCTCCCCCGGCCGGCGAGACCGCCGAGGGCGGCCGGCGGCAGGGCTCCGCTGCCGAGGAGGCCGCCGGTCCCCGGACGCAGACAGCCGGGGGTGCGACGTGAACCTCTCCGAACTCTGCATCCGCCGTCCGGTGATGACCATTCTCCTGACGGCGGCGCTGGTGCTGAGCGGTCTGGC
The DNA here is from genome assembly GCF_900177515.1 of Azospirillum oryzae. Taxonomy (GTDB): domain Bacteria; phylum Pseudomonadota; class Alphaproteobacteria; order Azospirillales; family Azospirillaceae; genus Azospirillum; species Azospirillum oryzae_A. The sequence goes on along the minus strand of NZ_FXAK01000007.1, from coordinate 1,797,748 downwards.
GGCCTACCGCCAGTTGCCCACCGCGGCGCTGCCGCGGGTGGATTTCCCGGTCATCAGCGTCAGCGCCAGCCTGCCCGGCGCCTCGCCGGAGACGATGGCGGCCTCTATCGCCAGCCCGCTGGAGCGCGAGTTCTCCACCATCGCCGGCATCGACACCATCACGTCGAACAGCACGCTGGGCAGCACCAGCATCACCATCCAGTTCGTGCTGGATCGCGACATCGACGCGGCGGCGGCCGACGTGCAGGCGGCCATCGCCCGCACTCAGCGCCGGCTGCCGGCGGAGATGACGACCCCGCCCAGCTACCGCAAGGTCAACCCGGCCGACCAGCCGATCCTGTTCCTGTCGCTGAACTCGCCGACCCTGCCGCTGGCCCGTCTGAACGACATTGCCGAGACGCTGATCCAGCCGAAGGTTGCGACCCTGCCGGGCGTGGCCCAGGTGCAGATCTACGGCTCGCAGAAATACGCCGTGCGGGTGCAGGTCAACCCCAACGCGCTGGCCCTGCGCGGCATCGGCATCGACGAGCTGCAGAAGGCGCTGGCCGCCGCCAACGCCAACACCCCCGTCGGCACCCTGACCGGCCAGCAGCAGCAGCTGGTGATCGCCGCCAACCCGCAGCTTCCCGACGCCGACGCCTTCCGCCAGCTGATCGTCGCCTATCGCAACAACGCCCCCGTGCGGCTGGGCGACGTGGCGAAGGTGCTGGACAGCGTGGAGAACGACCGCACCGCCAGCTGGCTCAACGGCACCCGCAGCATCATGCTGGCGGTCCAGCGCCAGCCCGACGCCAATACGGTCGATGTGGTGGACCGCGTGCGCGAGTTGGTGCCCGTCTTCCAGGCCCAGCTCCCGGCCTCGGCGGCCATCCAGGTGGTCAACGACCGCTCGCAGTCGATTCGCCAGGCGGTGGAGGACGTGCAGTTCACGCTGGCCCTCACCATCGTGCTGGTCGTGCTGGTGATCTTCCTGTTCCTGCGCCGGCTGTCGGCGACGCTGATCCCGGCGCTGGCCGTTCCGATCTCGCTGATCGCGACGGCGGGCGGCATGCATCTGTTGGGCTTTTCCGTCGACAACATCTCGCTGATGGCGTTGACGCTGGCGGTCGGCCTCGTGGTCGACGACGCCATCGTCATGATGGAGAACATCGTCCGCTACGTCGAAGAGGGGATGAAGCCGTTCGAGGCCGCGATCAAGGGTTCGCGTGAGATCGGCTTCACCATCCTTTCGATCACCCTGTCGCTGGTCGCGGTCTTCATCCCGATCCTGCTGATGGGCGGCGTGGTCGGGCGGCTGTTCCACGAATTCGCCCTGGTCGTGACCATGGCGATCGCAGCCTCGGCCTTCGTGTCGCTGACGCTGACGCCGATGATGTGCTCGCGCTTCCTCACCCACGCCCACGACCAGAAGGAAGGCTGGTTCGGCCGGACGCTGGAGGCGGGATTCTCCGCCCTGCTGAACGGCTATGGCCGCACCCTGCGTTGGACTCTGCGCCACCGGCCGCTGATGGGGCTGGTGATGATCGGCACCATCGTCGGCACCGTCCTGCTCTATCAGGCGATCCCCAAGGGCTTCTTCCCGACCGAGGACATCGGCCAGATCTTCGTGACGACGGAGGCGCGGGCCGATATCGCCTTCCCGGCGATGGCGGAACGGCAGCAGCAGGTCGCCGCCATCGTCAAGGCCAACCCGGCGGTGGTGGACGTCATCTCCTCCGTCGGGACCGGCGGCAACACCGGCAACATGGGCCGGATGTTCATCACCCTGAAGCCGCGCGACGAGCGTCCCTCGGCGACAGAGGTGATCCAGCAGCTTCGCCGTCAGGTCGCCGGCATTCCCGGCATGGCGGTCTACATGCAGCCGGTGCAGAACCTGCGCATCGGCGGCCGGTCGTCCAAGAGCCTCTACCAGTACACCATCCAGGGCCTGGATCTGGACGAGCTGTACCAGTGGTCCGACCGGCTGGAGCAGGCGCTGCGCGGCATCCCGATCCTGCAGGACGTGACCAGCGACCTTCAGCTCAACAACCCGCAGGCCTATGTCCACATCGACCGTGAGAAGGCGGCGACGCTGGGCATCGGCGTCGATCAGGTGCGTTCGACCCTCTACAGCGCCTTCGGCCAGAGGCAGGTCTCGACCATCTACACCCCCAGCAACGACTATCAGGTGATGATCGAGCTGGAGCCGAAATACCAGGGCGACGACAGTTCGCTGTCGCGCATTTATGTCCGCTCCACCACCACCGGCAAGCTGGTGCCGCTCGACGCCTTCGCGCGGGTGGAGCGCACGGCCGGCCCGCTGGCGGTCAACCACCAGGGCCAGCTTCCGGCCGTCACCCTGTCCTTCAACCTGGCGCCCGGTGCCTCGCTGGGGCAGGCGGTCGATCTGATCCGCGCGTCGGAGCGCGAGATGGGGCTGCCCGCCACCATCACCACCGGCTTCGCCGGCACCGCGCAGGTGTTCCAGGACGCCCAGTCGGGGCAGGCCCTGCTGCTGGCGGCGGCGGTGCTGGTGATCTACATCGTGCTGGGCGTGCTGTATGAAAGCTTCATCCACCCGCTGACCATCCTGTCGGGCCTGCCGTCGGCGGCCATCGGCGCGCTGGCGACGCTGATGCTGTTCGACGTCGAACTCAGCGTCATCGCCATCATCGGCATCCTGATGCTGATCGGCATCGTGAAGAAGAACGCGATCATGATGATCGACTTCGCGGTGGAAGCCCGGCGCAACGGCATGGCGGCGCGCGATGCCATCGAACAGGCCTGCCTGCTGCGTTTCCGCCCGATCATGATGACGACCATGGCGGCGATCATGGGCACCCTGCCCATCGCCATCGCCCACGGCGCTGCCGCCGAGCTGCGGCAGCCGCTTGGCCTCGCCGTGGTCGGCGGGCTGTGCGTGTCTCAGGTGCTGACGCTCTACATCACGCCGTCGCTCTACCTCTACATGGAGGATTTCGGCCACTTCGTCGGCAATCTGTTCCGCAGCCGCAAGGCGGACCTGCCGCATGGCCCGATGCCGGCCAGCGGGGACGATTGAGGCGACAACAGGTGGGGAGGCTTACACCGCGATCTGTGTCACCAGCGGCGTGTTCACCCCGGCGTCGGCGCGGCGGTAGGCGTCGATGGCTTCCGACCAGGGTTCGATGGTCAGGCCGCTGCCCATGGCTTCCTGGTGGATGCTCTGCGCGACATAGCCGGCGTTCGGCAGGGCGTTCAGCGGCACCGGCCCGCCATTGACCGGGCCGGCATCCTCCGCCGCGCCACCGATGGTGAAGCCGCCGGCCGAGCCGCGCGACGATTTCGCCCGTGTCGCCGTCGATTCGGCATCGGCGCGCCCGCTGCCCTGCAGGGCGTCGCCGGTCGCCTCGGTGCCGTCCTTGCCGCGCTTGCGTTCCTCCTCGCCTGGGATGCGGCGGATCGGCTGGACCGCCGCGGCGTCGCTCGCCAGCATCTGACGCAGCTTCGCGAGGCCCGCGTTGGGCGACGCGCCGGTCGGTGCGGGAAGGGCGGCCAGTCCGGACAAGGGGCGGTTACCTCAGAACTGCCAATGGGAGACGGGAAGCGATGCAACGCTCAAGCAGTATCGCTCATCCGGCGATCTTGCACAAACCACCTGCGATTCGAAACAGGGTAGTGGGGCAAAGGTTCCGAAATACTTAAAATGCCTCACAAATGTCCCCGGATTGCGACTCCATGGCGCAGAGGAGAACTCGGCAGGAGGGAATGGGGCTGTTACAGTAGCCCGATCGATAGCGGACCAGCAAACCGATGGATGGCGCGCAGACCTTGCCGGCCCAGATTCCCGATCTTCCCCAGCATCCTGAATACCTGGAGACCCGTTCCCCTTCGGGTGACGGGCCTGGGCCGAAGCCCGCAACCGGCGACGATCTCGCCGTGCTGGCTCTGGAGCAGATGGACCAGGGCGTGATGCTGGTCGATGCCGACCTGACGGTGCGCGTCATCAACGGCCGGCTGTACGAGATGTTCGAGGTGCCGCGCGGCTATATGCCCGGTGCCGATTATGCCCGCATGGTTCATTACCTCGCCCACCGCGGCGAATACGGCCCCGGCGACCCCGATGCCATCGCGGCCCGCCATCTGGATCGGGCGCGCCGCGCCGACCCGCCGCTGTACGAGCACCGCCGCCCCAACGGCCGGGTGCTGGAGGTGCGGACCCGCCCCACCTCCGGCGGCGGCTTCGTCCGCACCTACTCCGACGTGACAGAGCGGCGGAGGGCGGAGGACGAGCTTGCGACCCAGCGCCACCTGCTGCGCCTGACACTGGAGAACATGGGGCAGGGCATCGTCCTGCTCGACCGCGACCTGCATTTCATCGCCTGGAACAGCAACGCGCTGGACATACTGGGCATGTCGGAGGAGGTGATGCGCGGCACGCCGGCGCTGCCCGACGTGGTGCGGCACCAGATCGCCAGCGGCATGGTCGGACTGCCTTTCGGCGCCCCCGATTTCGGCGACGATCTGGAGGCCAAGACCGTCTATCTGATGGACCGCATCGGCCGGCCGGAGCGGGAGTTCGTCTATGCCCGGCCGCAGGGCGACGGTCGTTTCATCGAGGTGCGGGTGGTGCCGCTGCCGGACGGCGGGCAGGTGCGGACCTTCACCGACATCACCGACCGCCTGATCGCCGACGAGGCGCTGCGCCAGAGCCGCGAGATCCTGACCGGGGTGATCGACGCCATCCCGGCCCTGATCGACGTGAAGGACCGCGACGGCACGGTGCGCCTGACCAACCGCTACTACCGCGAGACCTACGGCCCCGCCGCCGCCCCGCCGCCCGGCCCATCCACCGACCGCGCCAGCGCTCTCGACCGGCTGGTGGTGGACAGCGGCCAGGGCGTTCCCTTCCACGAGGACCGCGCCCCCGACGGCGACGGCGCGATGCGGGACTGGCTGACCACCAAGATGCCGCTGACCGACGATGACGGCGAGGTCACCCACATCGTCACCGTGGCGCTCGACATCACCGCGAGGAAGCGGGCGGAGGCCGAGTTGCGCGACGCTCAGGCCAGCCTGATCCAGGCGGAGAAGCTGTCTTCGCTGGCCCAGCTGGTGGCCGGCGTGGCGCATGAGGTGAACACCCCCATCGGCGTCACCCTGACCGCCATCTCTCACTTGGCAGAGGAGGTCGGCCGCATCCGCAGCCTGTTCGAGGAGAACCGCATCCGCCGCAGCGATTTCCAGGAATTCCTGGACGTCGCGTGGGAATCGACGCGGATGATCCTGTCGAACGTTGAGCGCGCCACCGGCCTGATCCAGAGCTTCAAGCAGGTCGCCTCCGACCAGGCCAGCGGCGAACGCCGCGCCTTCGACCTCGCCGACTATGTCGACGAGGTGCTGCTGAGTTTGCGACCCCGTCTGCGCCGCACGCGGGTGACGGTGGAGTTGGACATCCCCACCGGCCTGATCGTCGATGGCTATCCCGGTTCCTTCGCTCAGGTGCTGTCAAACCTGATCATCAACGCCCTGGTCCACGCCTATGACGAGGGCGAGCCGGGCCGCATCCTGCTGTCCGCCCGCGAGCAGCCGGCCGGCTGGATCGAGATGCATTACGCCGACGACGGCAAGGGCATCCCCGCCGACATCCGCTCCCGCATCTTCGACCCCTTCTTCACCACCAAGCGCGGCCTGGGCGCCAGCGGCCTGGGCCTGAGCATCTGCGCCAACATCATGACCAGCACCATGCGCGGCAGCATCGCGCTGGCGGAGGACGAGGGGAAGGGAACACGCTTCGTGCTGCGGTTTCCGGTGGGGTAGGGCAGACGTTGGCGGCGTGCGGAGATGTCCACCTGTGCCGTCAATGCAAATCAACAAGAACTGCCAAACCCTTGCGAATTCGCAATGCCACCCGACCATCGACCCATTAGCCTGTGCTCATACTCCCCATCAAAGCCGCGCATCGCGGCACCGGAATGGAGCACATGCCATGGCGACCCACACCGACCTGAACGCCCCGATCTATGAGCACTTCAACCCCGGCATCTTCCTGCTCGGGCTGTTGGCTGCGGCGTTGATGCTGCTGATCCTGCCGATCGGCTTCATCTTCCACCCGAGCATCATCCTCTACGCCGCACTTCTCGGCACCGCGCTGTTCTTCGTCGCCATTTGGAAGATGACCGCCGGATCCAAGCGGACCTGATCCACGCGGACTGGGCAGGATCAAACCGCAAGGAAGCGAGAGGTACTCAGCGCGTGAGCGCTTCTTCCCGGCCGGATGCGGCGGACGGTGCAATTGGAGATTGCCGGACGCGCAGTACCTCCGGTCCGGCAATCATCGGACATTGGCCATGCTTCAGCAACCCACAAGGAAGGCGTGGTCATGGGAGCGGTGTCTGCAAGAGAAAATGGTTTTCTCCCGTCTGGACGGAACCTGACGGGAGGAAACGGCCGCGACCTGCTGTTCGGCGGGGCAGGTGACGACACAATCATCGGCAACGGTGGCAACGACTACATGGAGGGCGGGGCGGGCCGCGACCGCTTCGTCCTCAATCCCGGCGGGGGATGGGACTGCATCGGCGATTTCCAGGCGGGAAGCGGCGGCGACATGCTGGATCTCGGCAACTGGAAGGCGATCGGTGGCCTTTCCAACCTCCTGGCTTCGTCCCACCAAGACAGCGACGGCCTCGTCCTCGAGTTCAGCGCGACCGATTCGGTCAAGCTGATGGGCGTGACCGCCGGCATGCTGACAGCCGACAATATACTGTTTGCCGGTGCCGCCGGGCGGCGGATCGCGGGCGGTGCCGCGCGCGACCTGCTGTTCGGCGGCGCGGGCGACGACACAATCACCGGCAATGGCGGCAACGACTATATGGAAGGCGGCACCGGCCGCGACCGCTTCATCCTCAATCCCGGTGACGGATGGGACTGCGTCGGCGACTTTAAGGTCGGAAACGGCGGCGACGTGCTGGACCTGCGCGGCTGGAACGGCATCGGCGGCTTTGCGGAACTGCTGGCCGGATCGCATCAGGACCCCGACGGGCTGGTGCTGACCTTCGGGCCGACCGACAGCGTCAAGCTGATGGGGGTCACCCGCAACATGCTGACCGCCGACAACGTCCTGCTCGGCAACGACGGGCCTGCACGGGCGACCGCGGTGTTCATTGCCCACGATGAGCAGCATGGCGACGAACTGTGGGGAAGCGACGGCACCAGGGCTTTTCTGTTGCGCGACATCGCCGCCGGTCCCGCGGGTTCGGAGATCATCGGGCCGGTGAGCGCCGGCGGACGGGTCTTCTTCTCCGCCGATGACGGCGTCCATGGCCGCGAGCTGTGGATGAGTGATGGTACGACGGCCGGTACCCGCATGGTGTCCGACATCGTGGCGGGCAGCGGCGGATCGAATCCGCTGGCGATGACCGCCTTCGGCGACCGTGTGCTGTTCCAGGCGGACGACGGCGTGCACGGCACCGAGCTGTGGGTGAGCGACGGCACGGCGGCCGGCACCCATCTGCTGAAGGACATCTATGCAGGTGCGACAAGCTCCAACCCCGGCTCCTTCACCCAACTCGGCGACAACGTCTATTTCTCCGCCCGAGATGCGGAGCATGGCGTAGCGCTATGGAAGACCGACGGAACGGCGGCCGGCACGGTGATGGTCAAGGACTTCCTGCCCGGGAATCAGGACCCGCCGGTGATGGTGATCATCCAACCGTCGCACCTGACTGCGGCGGACGACCGCCTGTACCTGACCGCCTGGGACGGCACTGACGGCTTCACTCAGCTGTGGGTGACCGACGGGACGGAGGCGGGAACGACCAAGCTGCGTGGCGACCTGACCGATCTGCCGCAGTTCGGCCTCGACCTTGAGATCGGGGCTGTCGGCAAGCAGCTTTACTTCAACGACGACGTCAATCTCTGGACCAGTGACGGCACGGTGGCAGGAACCCGGGAGGTCCGGCACAATTACCCCGACGTCTACGCCCGGCCTCAGCAATTCACCGCCGCCGGCGATACGATGTACTACGTCAATTACGACCGCCATACCGGCTACGAAGTGATGGCGACCGACGACAGTGGTTCGGAAGGGAGGTTCCTTGGCGACTTCAATCCCGGACCAAACAGTAGCCGGCCGTTCGAACTCACCGCCGTCGGCGACACGATGTATTTCGCCGCGGATGACGGCACCACCACCACCCTTTGGCAGAGCGGCGGCCACAGCTGGGACACCCGCAAGGTCGTCGATGCCGGCGGTGACGACAGCTGGTCCTCCGTCACCAACCTCAGTGCAGTGGGCGGCGACCTCTATTTCAGCGCCAAGGACCAGTCGCAGGTCGATGCCATGTTCCGCCTCGACACCGGCAGCGGCGAAGTAACCCGGCTTGCCGGCTCCTACGGGCTGCCCTTGGGCGGGCCGACCGTGGTGGCGATGTAGAAGTCTCCGGAACCTTGCGGCAAAAAAGCGCCCTCCCCAGCATCATCGGGGAGGGCGCCGTCGCTTCACATCACCTCACTGAACCACCCGAACCGCCTCACTCCGCCGCCAGCGGCTGCGGGGCGGCGACCGGGGCGCGGAACGTCTCCAGCAGCTTGGCTTCCTTCGCCTTCGCCGCCGCGACGTTGCGGGCCTTCACCGGGCCGTATCCGCGCATCTCCATCGGCAGGGTGGCGATTTCCACCGCCAGGGCCAGCTTCTCGCGGGTCAGGCCGTTCAGCAACTCGCCCACCACCGCCTCATAGTCGGCGATCAGCTGGCGCTCCTGCCGGCGCTCGGCGGTGCGGCCGAACGGGTCCAGCCGGGTGCCGCGCAGGCGCTTGCCCTTGGCCAGCAGGCGCAGGGCGTGCAGCATCCACGGGCCGAAGGTCTTCTTCTTCGGTTCGCCGCCGTCCTCCTCGGTCTCGCCCATCACCGGCGGGGCCATGTGGAAGGTCAGCTTCCAGTCGCCTTCGAACATGCGCTGCACATTCTCGACGAAGCCGCTATCGGTGTAGAGGCGCGCCACCTCATACTCGTCCTTGTAGGCCATCAGCTTGAAGTGGGCACGGGCGACCGCCTCGGTCAGCGCGGTGGAGCCGGGGACCTTCTGCTGCTCCGTCCGGCGGGTCCAGTCGATCAGCGCGTGGAAGCGGGCGGCATAGGCGGCGTCCTGGTAATCGACCAGGAAACGGTGGCGGCGCTCGATCACCTCCTCCAGGCTGCCGGACTGGCGGCGCTGGTCGAGCAGCAGCGATTGCGCGGCCTGCACCGGCTCCTGCAGCTTCGCGGCGGCTTCCACCGCGGCCAGATCGACGGCGGCGCGGCGGCCCCATTGGAAGGCGTCGAGGTTCAGCTTCACCGACACGCCGTTCAGCTCGATCGCCTTCACGATCGACTCCTCGCTCAGCGGGATCAGCCCCTTCTGCCACGCATAGCCCATCAGGAACGGGTTGGCGTAGATGCTATCGCCCAAGAGAGCGGTGGCAAGCTTCGTCGCGTCGAAGGCGTCGACATTGGCGTCGCCGCCGCAGGCCTTGCGGATGTCGCCGACCAGATCGCGCACCGGGATCACCATGTCGGGCTTCTTGATGAAGTCGGCGGTGATGCTGTCATGGGTGTTGATGACGGCGCGGGTGCGGCCGGCGGTCATCTTCGACAGGCCGTCGCCCGCCGCCGCGACGATCAGGTCGCAGCCCAGCACCGCGTCGGCGCCGCCGGCGGCGATGCGGACGGAGTGGATGTCCTCCGGCGTGTTGGCGATGCGGATGTGGCTGGTGACCGCGCCGCCCTTCTGGGCGAGGCCGGTCATGTCGAGCACGCCGACGCCCTTGCCCTCGATGTGGGCGGCCATGCCCAGCAGCGCGCCGATGGTGACGACGCCGGTGCCGCCGACGCCGGTGACATACAGGCTCCAGGTCTTGTCGAAGGCCGGAATGACGGGGGTAGGGAGGGCGGTGGCGTCGGCCGACTTCGCGGCCGCCGGCTTCGGCTTGCGCAACTGCCCGCCTTCCACCGTCACGAAGCTGGGGCAGAAGCCCTTGGTGCAGGAATAATCCTTGTTGCAGCTGGACTGGTCGATCTGGCGCTTGCGGCCGAACTCGGTCTCCTGCGGGATCACCGACACGCAGGACGACTTGGCGGAGCAGTCGCCGCAGCCTTCGCAGACCAGTTCGTTGATGACGACGCGCTTGGCCGGGTCGACCATCTTGCCGCGCTTGCGGCGGCGGCGCTTCTCGGTGGCGCAGGTCTGGTCATAGATCAGGACGCTGACGCCGGGGACCTCGCGCATTTCCTTCTGCACACGGTCGAGGTCGTCGCGATGCTCGACGTTGGCGTATTGCGGCAGGCCGCTGTTGATGCCGTACTTCTCCGGCTCGTCGGAGACGACGGTGATCCGCTGAACGCCTTCCGCCCGTAGGACGTTGGCGATCGACTGCACCGTCAGCGTGCCGTCGAAGGGCTGGCCGCCTGTCATGGCGACCGCGTCGTTGAACAGGATCTTGTAGGTGATGTTCACCTTGGCGGCGATGGCCTGACGGATCGCCAGGATGCCGGAATGGAAATAGGTGCCGTCGCCCAGGTTGGCGAAGATGTGCTTTTCGTCGGTGAAGGCGGCCTGACCCACCCACGGCACGCCCTCGCCGCCCATCTGGGTGAAGGTGTCGGTCGAGCGGTCGAGCCACGTCGCCATGTAATGGCAGCCGATGCCGCCCAGCGCGCGGCTGCCCTCCGGCACGACGGTGGAGGTGTTGTGCGGGCAGCCGGAGCAGAAGGTCGGCTTGCGCACCACGCGCGCCACATGGGCCTTCTGCTTTTCCTGCGCGTCGAGGAAGGCGATACGGCGGACGAGATTCTCGTTGTCGATGAAGCGCTGCAGGCGGCGGCCGATCACCACGGCGATCTGTGCCGGGGTCAATTCGCCGGCGCTCGGCAGGATCCACTCGCCCTGCTCGTCGAACTTGCCGACCACCTTCGGGCGGACGTCGGGGTTCCAGTTGTACAGCTGTTCCTTCAGCTGGTTCTCGATGACCGCGCGCTTTTCCTCCACCACGACGATCTCTTCCAGACCCTCGGCGAAGTGGCGGACGCCGTCACGCTCCAGCGGCCAGGGCATGCCGACCTTGTAGACGGTGATGCCCCAGTCGGCCGCCATCTCCTCGGTGATGCCAAGTTCGTCGAAGGCTTGGCGGACGTCGAGATAGCTCTTGCCGGTGGTGACGATGCCGAAGCGCGGACGCGGGCTTTCCATCACCACCTTGTCCAGCTTGTTGGCACGCGCGAACGCCAGGGCGGCGTAGAGCTTGTGCTTCATCAGCCGGTGTTCCTGCTCCAGCGGCGGGTCGGGCCAGCGGATGTTCAGGCCGCCCGGCGGCATCGGGAAGTCGGCGGGGATGACCGGGGACACACGATGCGGGTCGATGTAGACCGACGCCGAGGTGTCCACCGTCTCCGCGATCGTCTTCATGGCGATCCAGCAGCCGGAATAGCGGCTCATCTGCCAGCCGATCAGGCCGTAATCCAGGATCTCCTGCACCCCCGACGGGTTCAGCACCGGGATCATGGCGTGCATGTAGGCGTGTTCGGACTGGTGCGGGAAGGTGGAGGACTTGCAGTTGTGGTCGTCGCCGGTCAGCACCAGCACGCCGCCATGCTTGGAGGTGCCGGCCGCGTTGGCATGCTTGAACACGTCGCCGGAACGGTCGACGCCGGGGCCCTTGCCGTACCACATGGCGAAGACGCCGTCATACTTGGCGCCCTTGAACATGCCGACCTGCTGGCTGCCCCAGACGGCGGTGGCGCCCAGCTCTTCATTCACGCCGGGCTGGAACTGGATGTGGTTCTTTTCTAGGAACTTGCGGGCGTTCCACAGATTCTGGTCGAAACCGCCCAGCGGCGAGCCGCGATAGCCGGAAATGAAGCAGCCGGTGTTCAGCCCCGCGGCGAGATCGCGCTGGCGCTGCATCATCGGCAGGCGCACCAGCGCCTGGGTGCCGGTGAGGTAAACGCGACCCTCTTCCAGCGCGTACTTGTCTTCGAGTGAGACAGTTGCGAGCGCCATTCTTCATTCCCTCCCATCGGTCGGCAGCCTGGCAAACTCCGGTCCGGAGTGCTGGGGCGTCGATTTGTTCGCTGGGCAAAAAGGTAATGAAGGCTGTCTTATATCGCAACGCCTGCGGCCGGCCGGATCGCAAAAAGCAAGGATCGGCCGGCAACCGGCGGTCTTCCGTAACGGAGCGTATGGAATGCCCTGCCTTGCGGAAATTCCCGCTCCGCTCACCTCTCGCCCAGAACCTGTCCAAGCGATATGGGGACGGACTCAGCGGCCGGTGAGGGGGGACTTGCCCGGAGGCGTCGGGCTGCCGCCTTCGGGCCAACCGCCGAAGTCGGTATGGCCGCGGGCGGCCAGCGTGCGGACGCTGGCGCGCAGCGTGCGGATCAGGCACAGCGCCACCGCCATCGACTGGGTGCTGCCGTCCGATCCCACCAGCCAGCGTAAGGCGGCGGCATGGGCCTGCAGGGCGTCGATGTAGCCCTCGACATCCGGCTCCACCCAGGTGACGCAGGTGGACAGCGACGCGACGATGGAGGACGCGGCGGAATCGCCGGCGGCGGCGATCTGCAGATCGGACAGCGAATGGCGTAGCCGGCTGCCGATCGGGTCGGGCCGGTCGATGGCCGCTTCCAACTTGTCGAGCGCCAGCAGCAGCCGCACCCGCTTCGGATCGTCGCTGCGCATGGTGGCGGCGCCGCGATCCGGCGGCGTCACCGATGCAGGAACGGCTGCCGGCGGCATGGGAGGAGGCAGCTGCGCCGCGCCACTGGCGACCGGACGCGGAGCCGTAGGCCGGGGGGAGGACAGGCCGGCGGGGGAGATCCCACCCTGGTCGGACGGGCGTGCAGAGTCCGTTCGGCTTTCGCTGCGGGGTTCCGCACCACCCGTTGTCCCCCCGGTGGCCGTGCGCGGCGTGCCGTCGCGGCGGTTCAGCACCGCGTCGATGCGCCGGGCCAGCGTGGCGGCCGGTACCGGCTTTGCCAGCACGGAATCGGCGCCGGTATCCCAGGCGCTGCGTACGGTGGCGAGGTCGGCGTTGGCGGTCAGCACGATGATCGGCATGTTGGGCCGCAGGCTGCCCGGCGACTGGCGGATCCACTGGATCAACTGCGCGCCGCCCACCGGCTCCATTACCCAGTCGGTCACCATCAGGTCGAACACCTCGCGCCGCAAGGCGTCCTTGGCCTCCTGCCCATTGGCGACCGCGGTGATCTGGCCGACACCCCAAAGCCCCAGCATGTCCTTCAACGCCCGCTGCAACAGCGGATTGTCGTCGACAATCAGGATCTTGACGGGGGAGGCGGGTCGCTTCGTCATGGAGTGGTTCCGATGATGCGGCTGTGTCTGTCCCCATATCCGCCTCGCCCCGCTCTTTTTCATGGGAAGGGGACGGGTAAGCGACCAATGAGACGCCCGCTGCACCGTTGGGTGGGCCGGGTTATCCCCTCAGCCGTTCGAAAGGGTAGCCGACCGGCGACGCCACCCCTTTCGATGCGCAGCCATGGATGCGGTGCATATCAGGAAATCCTGATGATGGTGGACGCGCCGCCCCCGCACTTCTATGATTCCCGCCGGTCTCCTATGGGAAAGGGCGTTGCGATGGATGGCGGTTGCGGTGGCGGATCCTGTGGTGGCGGATCATCTCGTCCGTCCGGCGGGCCGGAAGACCTGAAGCACACGATGCGGATGGCGTTGGTGGTGAACGGGCTGCTCGGCGCTCTGCTGCTCACCGCCGCCGATGCGACGCAGGCGGTGTCGCTGTGGGTGGCGGCGCTGCTGGTGCTGAACCACGCCGCGGGTCATGCGGTGACCTTGGCGGGCATGGGGCGGCGGCCCGAGTTGCGCGTCCGGCTATCGATGCTGCAGGGGGTGGCGCTGGCGGTTGCCGCCGTGGCGCTGGTGGTGACGGCGGGTCGCAGCATCGCCGGCATGGCGATCCCCGACGTGCCGCTCGCCAGCCTTACCCTGCTGTTCGCCATCGGCGTGACGGTGGCGAGCGCGACCCTGCTGTTCGCCAATCGGCGTGGCTCGCTGACCCTGCGGGCGATCTGGCTGTGCTCGCGCAAGGACGTTCTGCCGCTCGCCGCCGGACTGGTTGGGCTGGCGGCAAGTTGGCTTCTGCTGGACGGCGCACCGGATGCACTGGTCGGCGCCGGCGTCGCGGTGCTGCTGCTGGCGGAGGCTTGGGGGCTGCTGCGCGGCGGGATGATGGGGGAAGGGGTGAAGCACCTGTAGTGGATGCCCCCACCCTAACCCTCCCCCGCTAACGCGGGAGAGGGAACTCCGCCGCTTCGCGATCAAACTACGCCGACAAGCATTTTACCCCTCTCCCGCAAAGCGGGGGAGGGATGGGGAGGGGGCCCGCTACGAAACCTCTTCCTTAAGACCGCTGCCGCAGCCTCTCCAGCAGACCCTTGGTGGCGAACCCGTCCGGGATTTCCCCGATGGACGCCTGGAACCGCCGCACCGCGTTGCGCGTGTTCGCCCCGACGATACCATCCGCCGCGCCCGGTTCCATGCCCAGCGCCGCCAGACGCTGCTGCAGGTCGATGCGTTCGTCGCGGCTCAGCGCCTGTTCGTCGCGCGGCCAGCTGCCGCGGACGCCGGGTTTGCCGGTCATGCGGTCGGCCAGCAATGCCACGGCCAGCGAATAGCTGGTCGACGGGTTGTAGCGCATGATCGCGCGGAAATTGTCGCGCACCAGGAATGCCGGCCCGCGATGCCCGGCCAGCACCAGCACCGAGGCCGGAGCGTCGCCGTCCAGTTCGCTGCCGTCCAGCGGACGCACGCCCAGCCGGCGCCATTCCGACATCGGCTTGGTCACACCCAGTTCCGCCTGATCGTAGGGGAAGCCGTCGGGCAGCCGCACCTCCTGCCCCCAGGGCTCGCCCGGCCGCCAGCCGTTGGCGAGCACGAACTTGGCGGTGGAGGCCAGCACGTCGGGCATGCTGCCCCAGATGTCGCGGTGGCCGTCGCCGTCCTCGTCCACCGCGTTGCGCAGGAACACGGTCGGCATGAACTGGGTCTGGCCCATCGCCCCGGCCCAGGAGCCGCTCATCCGCTCCGGCGCGATGTCGCCGGAATCGAGGATGCGCAGGGCCGCCAGAAGCTCCGAGCGGAAATAGGCGGCGCGGCGGCCCTCGAAGGCCAGCGTCGTCAGCGCGTCGATGACCGAGAAGTTGCCGGTGGACTTGCCGAAGTCCGACTCCACCCCCCAGAAGGCGACCAGGATCTCCCCCGGCACGCCGGTGCGGCGGGTAATGCGGGAAAGCAACGCCGCATGCTCCTGCAGCTTCTGCCGGCCGTCCTGGACGCGCTTTTCATTCACGGCGCTGTCCAAATACTGCCACACTTGCCGGGTGAACTCGGGCTGTGCCGAATCCAGCTCCACGACGCGGTCGGACAGCTTCACCCGCTGGAAGGCGCGGTCGAAGGTCTGCGGACGGATGCCCTGGCTCAGCGCCTCGGCACGCAGCGCCGCCAGCCATTCGGCGAAGGAGACGGACTGCTGCGCTGCTGCCGCCGGGGCCGGGATGGTGGCGACCGCAGCGCCGTTGGTTGCGCTGCCGGAGACGACCGGGGCGGTCGCGCCGGTGCTCTGGCAGCCGGCCATCAGCAGGGTGACGAGAAGGAGGCGGGCGGGATGACGGAACGGGACTCGCATGCGCTCGACCGTGATCGGAGGGGAAACCGGGGGGTGACCCTAAGGCGCCCGGCCGTGCCGCTCAACCGACAAATGGAGATGGCCGGGTCCTGGGGTGGGGCCGGGGGTGGGGTTGACCCCCCGATTGCGGCGCCTATGCGCTTGCAGGTCAGGCCAACCGGTCCATATCAAATTTTAGCGCATTGCTATCCCAACTCCCGCCCGGCGGGTCTCCGCCCTCCGGTGCCGACCCTGGAAAGAGCGGTTTCCGACAAGGCCGCCGGGACGGGAGCGAAATCCGGAACACCGCCTTCCTCAATCGCGTTGATCTGGAGGCGCTTCGATCCGGAAACCGCATCGATCGGGTGCCGCTTCGACGAAGAGGCCGCCTTCTGTCACGGAACGCCAAGGGTGCCGTCGCCATGAAAATCGTGATCTTCGGCTTGACCAACGGGTATCGCCATGATGGCGGGCATAGATCGCGCTGGCGTGCGCTGATCCAGGCGCTGGCGATCCGCGGCCATCGGGTCGTCGCGGTCGAACGCCGCGGCCCGGATGCGCCGACGCCCTGGACGATCCCCGGCGGCGACGTGTTGTCCTACGACGCCTGGGACGATGTCGCGGCGGAGTCGGCGGCGCAGGCCGACGATGCCGGCGTGGCCCTGGTGGTGGCGCAGGGGCCCGACGCCCGCGCTGCCGCCGACCTCGTCCGCAATTCCAAGGCGCCGCGCCGCGCGCTCTACGATCCCGAAGCCGCGGTCAGCCTGACCGCGCTGGAAGCGGGGGAGAGCGTGGCCCATCTGCCGGCCGACGGGCTGGGCGGCTTCGACATGGTGCTCGCGTCCTGCGGCGGGCCGGCGCTGGACCGCTACCGCGCCAAGGCCGGGGCGGAGTCGGTGGCCCCGCTCTATCCCTGGATCGTGCCGGAGGCGGACAAGCCCGGCGACTTCAAGCGGGAGTATCTGGGCGACCTCTGCTGCATCGTCGGCGGGCCGGACGGCATCCGCGAGGGGCTGGACAACTTCTTCATCAACCCGGCCCAGCGACTGACCCGCCGCCGCTTCGTTCTGGTCGGCGCCGATCTGCCGGACGGCGTGCCGCGGGCCTCCAACATCCTGACCTTCCCCGACCTCGACCCGGCGCAGCATGCCGACGTGCTGGCTTCGGCCAGTCTGGCGCTGACGCTGGCCCGCGACGACGAGCGCAGGATCGGCTGGTGTCCGTCCGACCGGCTGTTCCTCGCCGCCGCCTGCGGCTCTGCCATCGTCGCCGACCAATGGGAGGGGTTGGACAGCTTCTTCGAGCCCGGCCGCGAGATTCTGGTGGCCGCCCAGACCGACGACGTCACCACCGCGATGATGCTGCCGCGCAACCACCTGACCGATCTCGGCCGCCGTGCGCGCAAGCGGGTGCTCGCCGAACACAGCGCCGAGCGCCGCGTGCAGGAACTGCGCGGCATCCTCGACCTGAAGGGTGGCGGCGACGACTGACGGCATCCTGTTCGACAGGGATGCACAGGAGCGGGGAGCGGGCTATGGTCCGCTCCCCGTTTCGTTTGCGCCAAATCAGGGAGCCTGCCGCCGATGCCGACCGTCACCATCCGCCCCGCCGTCGAGGAGGATTGCACCACCATCCTGCGCTTCGTCCGCGAACTGGCGGAGTTCGAGCGCGAGGCCGACGCGGTCAAGGCGACCGAGGAGGATTTCCGCCGCGACGGCTGGGGGCCGCAGCCGGTGTTCGAGGCGCTGATCGCCGAACTGGACGGCGCGCCGGTCGGCTTCGCCCTGACCTTCCGCAACTTCTCGACCTGGGAGGGGCGGCCCGGCCTGTATGTCGAGGATCTCTACGTCACCCCCGACGCGCGGCGCTACGGCGTCGGCCGCAAGCTGCTGGCCGCGGTGGCGCAGCGCGCGGTGGAGCGCGGCTACCGTCGTGTCGACCTCAGTGTGCTGGATTGGAACCCGGCGCGGGGATTCTACGACCGGATCGGCTTCCGCCAGATGAAGGAATGGCTTCCCTACCGCCTGACCGGCGAAGCGCTGGCCACTCTCGCGGCCGAGGGGACGGCCGAGGAGGCGTAAGGCGTGGGATCAGGCGGCGCGGTTCAACGCGGACGCGCCGATGATCTCGGCATAGTCGGCGCGCTCGGTGCGCAGATTGGCCAGAAGATCGACCAGGCTGTCGCGAATGAAGGCGTCGTCCTGCTCGACGATGGTGTCTTGGGTCAGTCGAATGAACTGATCGAGAAGCGCGATATGGGCCGCGGAAGAGGCGTTGATCTTCTTGGAGTTGACGGCGCTGATCATGTAAATCTCCCTTGGCCTGAGCGTTCCCGATGACCTTATTGAGCCATCGGGCCAGTTAAAGACTTCCTAACGGGACTATGCGGCAGGTGGTATCTTCGGGGGTACTTCCGATCTATGGTCGCGTCGCCTATGACTACCAAGAGGAGTTACCCCGAACGTCTCTTGGGACGCTCGATACCCTGCTGCAATGGGTCACTGTCGGATGTCCCGGCGGGTGTCATGCACTATGACAACACGCACCGTTATGTCAGGTTGCTCAGAGCACCTGAGGGATTTGGAGGGAGGGACTACCAAAGGGTGCAGTCCCTCCAACCCCGTTTGAGATCGCGGCCCCCTTGAAATGCCGGCGGTTGCACGGGGTCAGGCGGCGCGGCGGGCCGTCATGCGATCCCGGGCGTCTGCGCGTTCCAATGCGCGGGCGACCAGATCGTCGAAGATTCCGCCGATGGGCGCATCCATCACCGCGGCCCGCCCGGCCAGCATCGGGCCTTCCATCAGGACGGATCCTTCCTCTCCCGGGCCGAGAACGCGCCAGCCGCGGCTTTTCATCTCCGAAACGCGCGTCCGGGCAATGAAGGCGCGGATATGGTCGTGTGCCAGATCGTCCATTCTGTTCCCCCTGTCACTGTCGCCCTATCGCTGCCGATGATCGCCGGCCTCACGACGATTCAACCGGTCACTGGGAAAAGGTACGGAAGAACCGCGAACGCAACAAGAACAAATTCGGGGGTGAAGTGAGGATTCCTGCCGAGTCGCCCAAGCTTCCGCTTGTTCCGCCTCAAACGGCCCCTCCAGAGGCCCCCTTGCCGTCGGCACCTTCACCGCAAAGATCAGGCGGGGCGGGAGCATTTGCAACCCGCCCCATCCGTGACCAAAAGCGGCGATCAGGAAAGGTCCGACCATGAGCGGTGTCCGCACCGAAACCGACAGCTTCGGCCCCATAGACGTTCCGGCCGACCGTTACTGGGGCGCGCAGACCCAGCGCTCGCTCCAGAATTTCCGCATCGGCGGGGAGCGCATGCCGGCCCCGCTGGTGCGTGCGCTGGGCATCCAGAAGCGGGCATCCGCCGCCGCCAACCTGAAGCTGGGCGTGCTCGACCCGAAGCTCGGCGTCGCGATCATGGAGGCGGCCGACGAGGTGATCGACGGCCGGCTGGCCGACCATTTCCCGCTGGTGGTCTGGCAGACCGGCTCCGGCACCCAGTCCAACATGAACGCCAATGAGGTGATCGCCAACCGCGCCATCGAGAAGCTGGGCGGCAGCATGGGGTCGAAGACGCCGATCCACCCCAACGACCATGTCAACATGGGGCAGTCGTCGAACGACAGCTTCCCCACCGCCATGCACATCGCGGCCGCCGACGAGATCGTGCGCAGCCTGATCCCGGCGCTGGAGCATCTCCGCAGCGCGCTGGACGCCAAGGCCGACGCCTTTGGGGACATCGTCAAGATCGGCCGCACCCATCTGCAGGACGCGACGCCGCTGACGCTGGGGCAGGAGTTCTCCGGTTATGCCGCGCAGGTCTCCTACGGCATCGCGCGGGTGAAGGGCGCGCTGCCGCAGCTCTACCGGCTGGCGCAGGGCGGCACGGCGGTCGGCACAGGCCTGAACGCCAAGCCGGGCTTCGCCGAGGCCTTCGCGGAGGAGGTGGCGGCCTTCACCGGCCTTCCCTTCGTCACCGCGGAGAACAAGTTCGAGGCCCTGGCGACCCATGACTCGCTGGTCGACATGCATGGCCATCTGAACACGCTGGCGGTGTCGCTGATGAAGATCGCCAACGACATCCGCCTCTTGGGCTCCGGCCCGCGGTCGGGCATCGGCGAGCTGTCGCTGCCGGAAAACGAGCCGGGCTCCTCCATCATGCCCGGCAAGGTCAATCCGACGCAGTCGGAGGCGATGACGATGGTCTGCGCCCAGGTGATGGGCAATCACACCACGGTGACGATCGCCGGCGCCACCGGCCATTTCGAACTGAACGTGTTCAAGCCGGTGATCGCCTTCAACGTCCTGCAGTCGATCCGCCTGCTGACCGACGCCGCGAACAGCTTCACCGACAATTGCGTGGTGGGAATCGAGGCCAACCGTGACCGCATCGCCAAGCTGGTGTCGGACAGTCTGATGCTGGTGACGGCGCTCAACCCCCACATCGGCTATGACAATGCGGCGAAGATCGCCAAGAAGGCCCACAAGGAAGGGACAAGTCTAAAGGAGGCCGGGCGGGAACTCGGACTCCTGACGGATGAGCAATTCGATCAATGGGTTCGACCCGAACGGATGGTTGGTCCAGGCTAAGCTTGGGGTTAGGGTGGGGGTGTGTCGTTCGCGGCCGTTCCGGCCTTCCTCTGACCACCCCCATCCCCCACTGCGATGCGTGCGTGACCATGAAGAAGCGTTCGGTTCTGATCGCCGGCCATCCTACCAGCGTCTCCCTAGAGGAAGAGTTCTGGGACGCCCTGAAATCGGTGGCGCAGTCCCGCGGTCTGTCGGTGAACGCCCTGATCGAGGAGATCGACCAGAGCCGCAGCGGCAATCTCTCCAGCGCCATCCGAGTCTACGTGCTGAAGGCGGTGCAGGGACGCGGGGAGTGATCGCTCCCGCGGATGGCCGCAATGGACAGGCGGATGCTGCCGGCGTACACGCTTGCTGGCCGTCCGCCTCCCGCTGAGACCCCGCCGCCATGCCGCCCGACCTCACCACGCTCGATATCGTCGCCTTCGTCTGGTTCGTCGGCTCCTGGGTCGGCTTCACCATCACCCAGGACCATCTGCTGACCGGCCGCAACGTGCTGAACCAGCATCTGCGGATCGTGCGCCGCTACTGGATCGAGCGCATGCTGGAGCGCGACAACCGCATCCTCGATTCGCAGCTGTTCGGCCACACCATGCACAGCTGCACCTTCTTCGCCTCCACCAACATGCTGGTGCTGGCCGGTCTGATCGGGTCCTTCGGCGCGGCGGAGCGGGCGCAGCAGTTCATCTCCAACCTGTCCTTCGCCGTTCAGACCTCGCCGCAGCTGTTCGAGATCAAGATGCTGCTGATGGTGGTGATCTTCACCTTCGGCTTCTTCAAGTTCACCTGGGCGCTGCGCCAGTACAATTACTGCTGTGCCCTGATCGGCTCGGCGCCGATGCCGCCGGTGCCGCAGGACGACCGCAAGGAAATCGCCCGGACCATCGGCGAGGCACTGACACTGGCCATTACCGCACTGAACGGCGGGATCCGCGCCTATTACTTCGCGCTGGCGGCGCTGGTCTGGGTCATCGGACCGATTCCCCTGATCCTGGCCTCCAGTGGTGTCGTTCTGGTTCTTACCCGCCGTCAGGCATTTTCCGCCACGGAGAAGGTCATCCGCGTGCAGACCCAATGGCTGGAGAGAAACGATTCAACCAAGATGAAATAACATTTAAAAAGCTACCAAGTTTTCCGCGCGTGCGACCAAATATCCTCTACCTGACGGCGAGTTTCGGCGTCTAAGGTCGGTGCATCAGAAGACGGCGCGACGAACTTCCCGCGCGACGCAGAGGATAAGAGGGCGATGATGGACGCCGATACCGCACTGAGCATCATGGAAACCCTGGATCAGGCCGAAGCGCTGCTGCGTCGCATGCACCTGCGCGACGGTTGTGCGGGCTCACACGCGCTGGCCCATAACCGGCAATTGCTGGACGCCGCCCGCCACCGGCTGGAGCAGGTCCACAGCATCGAGGGGATGGGTGCCTTCGGTGCCGCCCCGGCGCTGGGCTGATACGGCGGTTCCGGCTCAGCCCTTCAGCAGCACCTTGCCGCCGCTGCGCACCTTCGACCAGTCCTTGGCGAAATAGGCGAAGTCTCGCGACGGCCGGCTGAACAGGAAACCCTGGGCCAGCGACACCCCCAGCCCGCTCAGCAGGTCGGCGTGCACGGTCTCCTCCACCTGCTCGCCGATCAGGTCCAGCCCCAGCTGGCGGCAGACGTCGACCATCGACCGCAGCATGGCCATGTCGCGCGGATTGCCGACGGCGCCACGGACGAAACTGCCGTCGATCTTGGCGTAATCGGCCTGGATGCCGTAGAGCGACTGGAAGCTGGTCGAACCGGCGCCGACATCGTCCAGGCAGATGCGGAACCCGCATCCGCGCAGCTTCTGCAGCACCTCGTTCAGCTTGGCGATGTCGGTGACGACGACGGTTTCCGTCACCTCGATCAGCAGCTTCGCGGCCAGATCGCCATAGGGGGCGACGACCGACTGGAACTGCTTGAGGAAGATCGGGCTCATCAGCGTCTTGGCCGACAGGTTGATCGCCACATCCGGCAACTTCGGCTCCTTGCGGAACTCCTGCAGCGTGTCCAGCACGGTGCGGGTCAGCAGCAGGTCGAAGTCGTAGATCAGCCCGACATCCTCGGCGAAGGTGATGAAGTCGGCCGGCGAACTCATCCCGTCGACACGGGTCAGCGCCTCCAGATGGTGGACGGCGCCGGTGCCGATGTCGACGATCGGCTGGTAGACGACGATGAAGTCGCGGTTGTCGATGGTCGCGCGCAGCTGGCCGATCCGCTCCACTGCGCCGGCCATCAGCCGGTTGGCGCCATCCTCCAGGCTGGAGATGGTGAACTCCCCGCCTTGCGCCGAGGCGAAGGCCTGCACAGTATAGACCAGCGCGCGGGCCGCATCGGCCGCGTCCAGCCGGTCGTCGGCCATATCCAGCGTCCAGGAGCGGATGCCGCCGGGCAGGGCGCCGCCCGCCGCCTCGATGATCTGGGCGATGTGGCTCTGCACCTCGTTCCCGTCGATGTCCGCGGCATGGACGATGCCATAGCGGTCGCCGGTCAATTGCCCGGCGCTGTCGCCGTCGGCGGAGATGCCGCGCAGATAGGCGTCGATGCCCTCGCGCACTTCCACCGCGGCCCCTTCCGGCATGGCCTCCACCATTGACTGCAGCCCTTCGACCAGCAGCAGGGTCAGCCCCTGGTCCAGCCCCTTCTCACGGGCGGCGAGGATCCGCTCCTCCAGGATACCGGCGAAGCCGGTCTGGTCCAGCAACTCGCCCTGCGCTGCGGCGGCGGCGCCGTGGCGTGGTGGTGCGGTCAGCAGCACGGTCAGGAACAGTGACCCCGGACAGGAATCGAGCCGGCACCCGCCCAGCAGGGCTGGGAACTGCTGCCCGTCGAAGGCCTGGAACAGAACGCGCGACGGCTTGATCCGCGCCTTTTCCCGGATGCGTTCGAACAGGACATGGACGTATTTGCGATCGCCGGGGGCCACCACCTCCATCAGGTTCGTGCCGACCAGCCCGCCGACCTCGCCCTTGGTCAGGCGGCAGCGCGCCCCGGCGGAAAACAGGATGTTGCCCTGGGCGTCCGTCTCGATCAGCAGATCGGCGGCGGCGAAGGCGAACCCGACGAAGCGGTCGCGGTCGCGGCTTGACGACGGACGGCGCGGCGCCGCCGAACCGGCTGCCGGCGTCACGACCGGCCCGACGATCGGAGCCATCACCGCGGCGGGGCGTCCCGCACTGTCCTGCGCCAAGGGCATCGTCATGAGGTTACAAATTGCATCAAAGTTTAGAGAGTTTCAGGATGAATGTGACCGAGAGTAACCAATATCGCCATAGGTTAGAAGAGAGTCTGTTGCCGATGACCTTCGGCCTAACAAAACGCGACAATTTGTGACATCTGTTCCGCAAATGCCAACGACCCTGCGATGCCTCGCCTTCTGACTGTCTTCGCGGAAATTATCGTTGCCGAAAACTTGAAGTGATCATTCCGGGAACGCAATGAACAATGTCGAATGCACCGGTCGGGACTCGTCAGTCCCAGAGAGCGGGATGTCGAGGGGCTGCCGAGTCCCGGCCGGTGCGCCGGATCAGGTGACTTCCACTGTTGCCGGCTGGACTGTGGGTTTGTGCCGGCCCAGAAGCACCGCATTGAAGTTCGCCTGACCCGGCATCTCGACGAAGCGGTAGGTCAGCGCGGACACCGCGACCACCATCGCCAGATAGGAGAGCGCAAGCCCATCCATCGCCCAAGTGCCACCGAAGAAGATCAGCCGGGTCTCTTCGCCGCCGACCGCCGTCTCGGCGAACATCGGCTGGCCCAGCAGCTTCTGCATCACGGCCGCTATCTTCTGATACAGGGCGATGACCAGCGCATGCACCATGTAGATGGAGTAGGAGCGGGCGCCCAGCCATTGGAAGGGTGCCTTCGCCAGCAGGCGCGAGAGGGCTCCTCCCTCGAAGGCGAACACCCAGACCACCAGACCGAACAGCAGCGGCGAGGCGAAGGACAGGGCGTTGCCCCGCGCCGCCGCCACGAACACGATTACCGCGGCCAGGCAGGCCGCCTCGACCAGCCCCGCCAGCGGCAGCCTTGCCAGCCCGGCGTCGCGGGCGGCCATGAACAGCCGATAGACGATGTGTCCGGCAAAGAAGCCGTACAGGCAGCGGAAATAGCCGAGGTCGAAACTGGTGTCGATGTAATGGTCCGACCATCCCATGACGACGAAGGCGCCGGTGGCCGACAGCGCCACGGCCGCTCCTGTCACCAGCCATGTGCGGCGGGCAAAAAGACAGACCAGGGCAAAGGTGACGTAGGCAAAGACCTCCGCGCTGATCGACCAGCTCGGCATGTTCCAGGTCAGCTCGCTCTCGACGCCCAGCGAATGGACCAGGAAGAGGTTGCTGAGGATGGATGACGGCGCGAAGCGGCCGGTGAAGGCCGCGGCTTCGCCGTGGATCGCCAGCGCCTTCACGATTTCCAGCGGAATGAAGGCGACCAGGGTGGCCGCATGCAGGGGCCAGACACGGCCCAGCCGCCGGACCAGGAAAATCCCGGCATCGGGGGGCGAGTTCAGGCGCCCGAGATAGGCGTGGGTGATGACGAAGCCACTAAGAACGAAGAAAAAGTCGACAAATAGATAACTGCCTCGAACAAATGGATTGGTATAAAAGTTTCCTAAAGCGCTGAAATGGAATAAAGCCACGAATAAGGCGCATAAGCCGCGCCAGCCGTCCAGCACTGGGAAACGCATTGGGCTTCTCCTAATCGGGGTATCAATACAGTCAGGTCATGTCGATCGCCGATGCTGAGGCTGCGGCGGAATATTCCTTCGATAAATAAGGAATACGGGATTGATTACCGCCGGGTGAAAGTAAATGGCGACGGCGCAACCAAATAGCCGAAAATGCGGTTTATTCCGAATGACGGCCGACAGTTACCCCGGTCTGGTTCACGGCGCCGGCCGTGCAATTGCTGGGGAGTGCGGATTTGCCGGATTGTTCGACAGCCATAGCGCCGATGGCACGATCCGCCACACGGATTCGACCGCCTGCCACCGGCTGGGTGCCGCCGCGGCAGTACGCCTCCTGCCCCCAGCGGTTGAACCTTCTCACGATTGTGCCCGGCCGTTCCGCCCGGCATCCTTCATCCATCTCGTCGCGGTCGGAGAACCGGATGATGCCCATCCACCGGCGCAGCGCGTGCAGTGGCTGCAGTTCGGCCGTGGCGAGAACGAATTCCGCCCTGACCTGAATCCCGGCATGAAAAAGGCCCCGCGACCGGTCCGGTCGACGGGGCCTTTAAATCTTTGTGCAAAAGGAACCGTCAGCGGCGCGGGAACAGCCGGTTGACGTGGCCCATCTTGCGGCCGGGCCGGGCCTCCGCCTTGCCGTACAGGTGCAACCGGGCGCCGGGTTCGGCCAGCAGATCGGGCCAGCGCAGCACGTCGTCGCCGATCAGGTTGGTCATCTCGGCATCGGCCACCCGCTCCACCGATCCCAGCGGCAGACCGCAGACCGCACGTACCAGTTGTTCGAACTGGCAGGTGGCGCAGGCGTCCATGGTCCAGTGGCCGGAATTGTGCGGGCGCGGCGCCATTTCATTGACCAGCACGGCCCCGTCGGCGGTGACGAACATCTCCACCGCCAGCACGCCCACCAGATCGAGCGCCTCGGCGATGCGGCGCGCGATGCGGTCGGCCTCCGCCGCGGTCTCATCCGACACCTTGTCCGCCGCGGCGGGGGCGATGGTGACGTCGAGGATGCCGTCCTTGTGGCGGTTCTCCACCGCCGGATAAGCGACCATCGTGCCGTCGGCGCCGCGGGCGACGATCACCGACACCTCGCAGGCGAAGGTGACGAAGCCCTCGACGATGCCTTCCACGCCCGGCTTGCCGCCGCCGATGCTGGCCCAGGCCGCCGCCGGATCGCTGCCGCTGTCCAGCCGCGCCTGTCCCTTGCCGTCATAGCCGAGCCGCGTCGATTTCAGCACGCAGCGCGGACCGATCTCGGCCACCGCGCTTGCAACCTCCGCGGCACTGTTCGCGGCGCGCCAGGGTGCCGTCGCGATGCTGAGACTGTTGACGAAGCTCTTCTCCGCGATGCGGTCCTGCGCCACCGACAGCACGTTCGGGCCGGGGTTCAGGTTGGTGAAGCGGCGCAGATGCTCGGCCGTGGCGACCGGCACATTCTCCCACTCCAGCGTGACGACATCGACCGAGCGGGCGAAGCGCTCCAGCGCCTCCAGGTCATCCCAGTCGGCGACCGTCGCCGCGGCGCTGACCTGCGCCGCTGGGCTGTCGGCCGCGTCGGGGGCGTAGACATGTGTCTTGTACCCCAGCCGCGCGGCGGCAAGCGCCGTCATGCGGCCAAGCTGTCCGGCACCCAGCATGCCGATGGTGGAACCGGGGGCGAGGCGGGGCAGGGGCTTGCCGGTTGGCTTGCCGGTCATGGCGGTCTGACTTTCTCTGTATCAGGTCGGATCGTCGACGGGGGCCTCGGCCACCGCGGCGGTCTGGCGGGCGCGCCAGCCGTCCAGCGCCTCGGCCACCGCCGGGTCCATCAGCGCCATGACCGAGCCGGCCAGCAGGGCCGCATTGATGGCGCCGGCCTTGCCGATGGCCAGCGTGCCGACCGGGACTCCGCCCGGCATCTGCACGATGGACAGCAGGCTGTCCATGCCCTTCAACGCGTGGCTTTCGACCGGAACGCCGAACACCGGCAGCGGCGTCATCGACGCGGCCATGCCCGGCAGATGGGCGGCCCCGCCGGCCCCGGCGATCACCACCTTCAGCCCGCGCGCCTTGGCGGTGGTGGCGTATTCCACCAGCCGGTGCGGGGTGCGGTGGGCGGAAACGATGCGGACCTCGTGCGGGATGCCCAGCGCCGCCAGCGTGTCGGCGGCGTGCTTCATCGTCGTCCAATCGGACTGGCTGCCCATGATGATGCCGACCAGCGGCTGGACGCCGGCAGCCGAAGGGGTGCTGTTCGGGGAGTGGTCGGCGGTCACGGGCTGGCGCTTTCCTCAAGGTCCGGAAAGCGGCGCATTATAGGAAGAGTCGGGCGCCTGTCCAGAGGCGGCGCCGCTCCGCCCCCTTCGGCCATGACGAATCCCAGCCTGCGGCTGCGACATTCCGGCCCTTCCGGTGAAACATGGTTCCACCTATGGTGCCGTCATATATGGACTGGATAGACCCTGCTCATTCCCGGAACCGGACCCATCGCATGACCGACAGCGTTCCCAGCGACGACCAGCGCAAAGAGCACCGCGACATCCGTGCCGCCATGGCGGAGGAGCGGATGGCCGCCGTCGGCATCGACGAGGCGTCGATCGAGACGCTGGTGCGGACCTTCTACGGCAAGATCATGAAGGACGAGGAGCTTGGTCCGATCTTCGGCCGCGCCATCACCGATTGGGAGCCGCATCTGCGCAAGATGATGGATTTCTGGTCGTCCATCGCCTTGCTGACCCAGCGTTACGACGGCCGCCCGATGCCGGTCCACATCTCCCTGGGGCTGGAGCCGCCGCATTTCGAACGCTGGCTCGGCCTGTTCCGTGAGACCGCCCACGAGGTCCTGCCGGCCGAGGGCGCCAATTTCCTGATCGGCAAGGCCGAGAACATCGCCCGCAGCTTCCAGATGGGCATCCAGTTCTTCACCGTGCCAAAGAAGGGGTGAGGGGACCTGGTCTCCCTCTCCCTGGGGGTGAGGGGACCATCAGGCGATCACGCAATGATGTCCGGCAGCAGCCGGCTTTCCAGGACCATGATCTGGTCCTTCAGCATCAGCTTGCGCTTTTTCAACCGCTGCATCTGCAGCTGGTCGTAGGGCGCGCGTTCGACCAGCCGGGCGATGACGTCGTCCAGGTCGCGGTGCTCGCTGCGCAAGCTCGCCAGCTTTTCCTTCAAAATCTCTTGCTCGTTCATCGCGCCCGTTAGGAATGGCCGTTGCCCCGGGTGGATCGGGGGTGCTCTTGCGGGTGACCCGTTGGCTGGGCGGGCCGGACTATACCAGAAATCCGTCGGCACGGCACCGCCAAACCGCCGGTTCGGTCCTTTGGCCATCCGGGATATCACCGCGGCGGGGGATCGGCACAATGCCCCCTTTGCGGATGCGGGCAACGATTGCGGGAAACTCCTGTTCCGGTAACATGGTGGTCCATTTCAATGAACAGGCGAACGGGACGGGAAACTCTCAATGACTGCCCCAATTAAAGCCGGCAAGCGTATCGGCATCCTGACCAGCGGCGGCGATTGCGCCGGGCTGAACGCGGTCATCCGTGCGGTGGTTCACCGCGCCACCGGCTATGGCTGGCAGGTACTGGGCATCAAGGAAGGCACCCAGGGCCTGCTCCAGCGCCCGGTGCAGTATCAGACGCTCGACCTCGGCTGCGTTGACGGCCACATGATGCGCCAGGGCGGCACCATCCTGGGCACGACCAACCGCGGCGACCCCTTCGCCTATCCGATGCCCGACGGCACTCTGAAGGACCGGTCCGACGAGATCATCGGCGGCTATCGCGAACTCGGGCTGGATGCGCTGATCGGCATCGGCGGCGACGGCAGCTTCGCCATCCTGCACAAGCTGGCGCAGAAGGGCGGCTTCCCGATGGTGGGCGTGCCCAAGACCATCGACAACGACCTGGGCAAGACCGAGGTGTCGGTCGGCTACGACACCGCCGTCGCCGTGGCGGTGGAGGCGCTGGACCGCCTGCAGCCCACCGCCGCCAGCCATCACCGCGTGATGGTGCTGGAGGTGATGGGCCGCGACGCCGGCCACATCGCGCTGGCGGCCGGCATCGCCGGCGGCGCCGACGTGATCCTGATCCCGGAAATCGCCTATTCCATCGAAAGCATCGCCGCCAAGATCAAGGACGTCCGCGATTCGGGGCGCAACTTCGCCCTGGTCGTGGTGTCGGAAGCGGTGAAGACCCTGGAGGGCACCGGCGTCAAGAAGGTGCTGCAGGGCGGCGAGAAGCGCTATGGCGGCATCGGTGACTATATCGGCGAGAAGATCGCCGACGCCACCGGGGCCGAGACCCGCGTCACCGTGCTGGGCCATGTCCAGCGCGGCAGCATGCCCAGCCCGCGCGACCGCCTGATCGCGTCGGCCTTCGGCGTCCATGCCGTCGACCTGATCGCGGAAGGCAAGTTCAACCGCATGGTTGCCTGGGCCAACCGCGGCGTCATCGACGTGCCGATCACCGAGGCGATCGAGCATTACTCCTGCGTCGAGCTGGACGGCGCGCTGGTGAAGACCGCCCGCGGCCTGAACATCAGCTTCGGCGACTGACGGGCGCCCCATGACCGGCACCATGTCCGCGAATCCGTTCTGGGACTTCTCCCTGGCCGTCTATGGACGGCCGGGGGTGCCCGCCTGCTGTCTTGCCCTGCAGGACCGGCGCGGGGTGGACGTCAATGTTCTGCTGTTCGCCGCCTGGGCCGGGTTGGAGTGCGGCGTCCGCCTGTCCGCCGACGATCTTGCCCGCATCGACGGGGCGGTGTGCGGCTGGCGGGAGGAGATGGTGCGCCCGCTGCGCGTCCTGCGCCGCCGCGCCAAGCTGGAGGACGACGCCCTCTACCGCCGCATGAAGGCTGCGGAACTGGAGGCCGAGCGTGTCCAGCAGGACCGCCTGTTCGCCGCCGGCGGGCTCACCCCGCAGCCGGGCGGCAGCGTGGAACTGGCCGCCGCCAACATGGCGCTTCTCGTGCCGGGTGGCGATCCGGCACTGGACGAGTTGGTGGGGCTGCTGCGGGGAGGCTAAGTTGTTGCCGTGGGTTTCCCCCTCCCCCTACCTGTTCAGAATCAGCTCGTCCGGATTGCGGGTGACGTTCGACACCAGCACCGGCTTGCCCGCATAGAAGGCGCTGCAGCGCTTGCCGCTGACCAGACGGGTCAGGGCAGCTTCCCACTCGCGTCCCTTGGGGCCGATGATGCGCAACTTCAGCTGGTCGACCAGCGGCACGACCTTGAAGGACTCGATCTCGATCGGCTCGGCACTGGTGGTGGTGAAGAACTCCTGCTTCAGCGTCAGGGTCTTGCCGTTGATCTCCAGCGTCACGTCCTGCGCCCACGGGCAGCCGTTCGACTTGGCGCCTTCGTTGGCCTGCGCGGCAGCGATCCCGAACCCCAGCAACAGGGCAGCGGCGAGAGTGATCCGGTGGAGGCCGGATTGGCAAAATGCCCGGATTGGGCGGGAGGTCATGATCCGCTCCTCAGGAGTGCGGCGCGGACAATAGCGATGCGTCAGTCTCATGACAATCCAGGGAAAATCCTGATTCTGTGACCGTTTGCGACGATTTCCGACCGTGTCCGGCTGGACCGGGGCGGGGGCGCCGGGGCATGATCTGGACCGAGGCTGCATTCCCGCCAACCCGCAAGAGTCCCGATGGTCACTTTGTCGCAGGCCCTGCTGATCGCCCTCGACCACCATCAGGCAGGCCGTGTGGCGGAGGCGGAGGACATCTATCGCCGCATCCTCAACGCCGATCCGGAACATGCCGACGCCATGGAACTTCTGGGCGTGCTCGCCGCCCAGACCGGCCGGTTCGGTGCGGCCGGCCGCATTCTGCGCCTTGCGGTGGCCTTGCGTCCCGATGGGGCCGGCGGCCTGTCCAACCTTGCCGGGGTGGAGCAGTCGGCCGGCGTCCACGATGGCGCGGTGCGGCTCTATGGCCGGGCGCTGCGCCTCATGCCCGGCCTTGCCGACGCTCATGCCAGCCGTGCCGGCGCCCTGCGCCGGTTGGGGCGACCGGAGGCGGCGCTGCTCGCCGCCGGTCAGGCGCTCGCTCTGGCGCCCGGTCATGCCGATGCGCTGGCGAACCGGGCCGCAGCCCTGCTGTCGTCTGGCGATGCCGCATCGGCCGAGCGCTGTGCCCGCCGCTCGCTCCGCCTGAACGCCCGCTCCGCAGTCGCGCACGCGACCCTGGCCGCCGCGCTGGCCGGGCAACGACGTTGGGCGGAAGCGGAGACCGCCGCCCGCGATTCGCTGGCGCTCGACCGGAATGCCGGTGAGGCGTGGGAGGTGCTGGGCGCCGTCCTGGCGAAGCTCGGCCGCTTCACGGAGTCCCTGGAGGCTTTTACGGCGGCCGAACGGCTGCGGCCCGGCCCGTCGCTGTATGCGGCGCGCGGCACCGCCCTGATCGCCATGGCCCGTCCGGTGGAGGCGGCGGCCGACTTCGAGCGTGCCCTGGCCGACCGGCCGCAGGATGCCGGCCTGCACTGGAATCTCGGCTTCGCCTGCCTGATGGCCGGCGATTATCGGCGCGGCTGGCCGGAGTTCGACTGGCGCCGCCATGACGACCGCGCCGAACCGCCCTGGCGCCGCCTCACTCAGCCGACATGGCACGGTGAGTCGCTGATCGGCCGAACCGTCCTGCTCTATGCCGAACAGGGACTGGGCGACACGCTGCAGTTCCTGCGCTATGTCCCGCTGGTGGCGGCCCGCGGCGGCCGGGTGGTGCTGGAGGTACAGCGACCCCTGCTGTCGCTGATGTCCGGGGTGGAGGGCGCGGCGCAGATCATCGCCCGAGGCGACCCGTTGCCGCCCTTCGACCTCGAATGCCCGCTGATGAGCCTGCCGCACGCCTTCGACACCGTCTTGGACGGCGTGCCAGCCGACATTCCCTACCTGCGCCCCGATCCCGTGCGGCTCGCCCGCTGGCGGGACAGGCTCGGGCCGCATACAGCGCTCCGCGTCGGCGTCGTCTGGGCCGGCAACCCGCGCTTTCCCGGCGACGGGGATCGCTCACCCAGGTTGGCCGGCCTGCGTGGGCTGCTCGACGTGCCGGGCTGCCGCTTCTACGGCCTGCAGATGGGGCCGGGCCGCGCCGATCTCGCCGACGCTGTTCTGCCGGAGAGCTTCACCGACCTGGGGCCGGAGATCGCCGACTTCGCCGACACCGCGGCGATCATGGCGAATCTCGACCTCGTGGTGTCGTCCTGCACCGGGCCGGCCCATCTGGCAGGCGCGCTCGGCGTGCCGCTGTGGCTGGCGTTGCCCTTCTCGCCCGACTGGCGCTGGCTGACCGGCCGCGACAACAGCCCCTGGTATCCGTCCGCCCGCCTGTTCCGGCAGCCCGCGCCCGGCGACTGGTCGTCGGTCGTCGGGCACATGGCTGCCGAACTAGCGGCGCTGGCTCAGCGTTTCAGGCCGTTGCCGTAGCGCGAGCAATCGTAATCGTCGGTCCCGGCCTCAGCCCGGCCGCCGTTGGAGGTGTTGTAGCGCGGATCGTCGCAGCGGCCGTTGCGGGCGTAGGACGAATCGGACCCTCCCGACCCGAACAGCCCGCCGCCGCTGCCGCCGAACAGGCCGCCCCCACTACCGCTGCTGCTGGTCTGGTTGCAGGCGGCGAGCGCCAGCGGCACGGCGGCGACGATAAGAACTCGAAGCGCGGTCTTCATGGCATCCCTTCCCGGTTGGTGTTGGCGAAGAAAAAACGTTCCTTCGCCTTCAACAGGGCAGGGCACCGGGAAATTCCCGCGCCGACTCTTTGGCTGATCGTTACTCGAACGGCTGGAACAGGCGGGTGGTGGGATTGATCGCCCACATTTCGCCGGTCTGGATGTCGAACCACCAGCCATGGATGTTCAGTGTGCCGGCTTCCACCCCCTCGCGCACGAAGGGGAAGGTCATCAAATTGTCGACCGACGCGCGAACCGCCGCCCGCTCGATCACCGCCGGGGTGGCCTGCAGCTTTTCCGCATCGGCCCGCGCCTGTTCGGAGCCTTCCGGCCCGACATAGGGGTCGAGCGCCGAACCGGCGATCGACACCCAGGGGGAAACGAAATCGTCGTCCGACTTCTGGCCGGCGCGCAGCCGGATCAGGCCCTGGATGCCACCGCATTGGGCATGGCCCAGCACGATGATCTCCGACACCTTCAGCGACTTGACCGCATATTCGATGGCGGCCGAGGTGCCGTGATAGGCGCCGTCGGGCTGATAAGGCGGGACGAGGTTGGCGACGTTGCGCACGACGAACAGCTCGCCCGGCTCCGCGGTGGTCAGCAGGGCGGGATCGACGCGGCTGTCCGAACAGCCGATCACCAGCACCTCCGGGTGCTGCCCTTCGGTCACCAATTGCCGCATGCTGTCGGGACGCCGCTCGTAGTAACGGGCGCGGAAGGACTTGATGCCGGCCAGAAGCTGGCGGATGGGCTCGCTCGGTTTGCTGCTGAAGGGCATGGTCGGCCTGTTCCCGTTGCTGCCGGCCGGCGGCGTTGCCGGCTCTGCATCATGATTGTTCGACAGCGGTATAACGGCATTGCGTCCGCGCACCAAGCCACCTGTTGGGCGGTGCCGCAACAAGGCGTCGTCGGCGGTTCCGGGTCAAGCTTCTTCCGGTCGTTCGCCCCACCGCCGCAGGTTGCCGGCGTCCAGTCCGAACAGGTCCAGCACCCGCCCGACCGAATGGTCGACCAGATCGTCGATGTTCTGTGGCTTGGCATAGAAAGCAGGGACCGGCGGCGCGATCACCGCGCCCATCTCGGCCAGCGCGGTCATGGTGCGCAGATGGCCCAGATGCAGCGGCGTCTCCCGCACCATCAGCACCAGCCGCCGCCGTTCCTTCAGCGCCACGTCGGCCGCCCGCGTCAGCAGGGTGGAGGTAACGCCGCTGGCGATCTCGCTCATCGTGCGGACGGAGCAGGGGGCGACCACCATGCCCAGCGTGCGGAAACTGCCGCTGGACACCGCCGCGCCGATATCGGCGGCGGCATAGCTGACATCGGCCAGCGCCCGCAGTTCCGCCACCTTCATGCTGCTCTCATGCGCCAGCGTGACCTCGGCGGAGCGGCTGACGACCAGATGCGATTCGACCCCGGTCCGCCGCAGCGTCTGCAGCATGCGGATGCCATAGATCACCCCCGACGCGCCGCTGATGCCAACGACGAGCCGGGGCCGGGGGGTGGCGGAATCGGTCATGGGTGCATTCGCGCCCTCATCAAGGCCCTCTCCCGGGACGGGAGAGGGAACCAATCCCTCAGTGCGCGTCTTCCTGTTCGGAATAGCTGTCGTCGTCGCGGTTCTCGCCATAGAAGTCCTCGGCGGCTTCCTCCGGCGGACGGGGCACGCCGCCGCGGCGGATGGCGAGCGCCAGCGCCTCTTCCAGCTCGCGCTGCGAGCAGAGGCCCAGCATCACCGGACCGCGCGGCTTGATGTTGGCGACGTTCCAGTGGGTGCGGTCGCGCACCGCGGCGATGGTCGGCTTGGTGGTGCCGATCAGGCGGCAGATCTGGGCGTCCGACAGCTCCGGATGGTGCTTCAGCAGCCAGGCGATGGCGTCGGGCTTGTCGCCGCGCTTGGTGATCGGGGTATAGCGCGGACCCTTGGACCGGGAGGCGACCTGCGGAAGGTCGGCGACCAGAAGCTTCAGGCGCAGGTCCTGGTTCTTCTCGCAACGCTCAATTTCCTGCTTGGTCAGCTGGCCGTTGGCGATGGGGTCCAGCCCCACCATACCGACCGCGACCTCGCCGTCGGCGATGGCCTGGACTTCCAGCGAATGCATTCCGCAGAAGGCGGCGATCTGCTCGAAGGACAAGGACGTGTTCTCGACCAGCCAGACGGCAGTCGCTTTCGGCATCAAGGGCAGTGCCATCATCCCTCCTGACAAACTCTTCACCGGCCGCACCCGCTGGCGGGTGGTGCGGCCGGCCGTTCGAACTGGTTATGCGGCGCGGGGGCGGCTTCGCGGCCCCAGGGTCACCCCCGTGGCGGCCGCCCCATTCTCGTCACCACGATATAGGGCGAATACCGGTCCGCGTAAGCATGCTTGCGCAGGCGCACCGGGAAATCCCGGCCGCCCGCTCGCCTCTGCTAACCTGTCTTGGCAGCAGATGGCAAGCCCGACGGCGCCCATACGGTGAAGAAAAGCGCAAAATCAGGCCGACTCCGGCCCCACCGTCAGCACGATCTTGCCGATATGCGCGCTGCTTTCCATCAGCCGGTGCGCCTCGTCCGCCTGATCCAGCGGGAAGGTAGCGTGGATCTGCGGCTTGATGCCGCCGGACTCCAGCAGCGGCAAGACATGCTCGCGCAACGCCCCGGCGATGCGGCCCTTCTCCGCCACCGGACGGGCGCGCAGCGTCGAACCGGTCAGCGTCAGCCGCTTGGTCATCACCGGCGCCATGTTCAGCGACACCTTCGACCCCTGCAGGAAGGCGATGGAGACGTGGCGGCCGTCCACCGCCATGATGTCGATGTCGCGGGCGATGTAATCGCCGCCGACCATGTCCAGCACGACGTCGACTCCGCGCCCACCGGTCGCCTCGCGGATCACCGCGACGAAATCCTCGGTCTTGTAGTTGATGGCCCGATCGGCGCCGAGGTCCTCGCAGGCGCGGCACTTGTCGTCGCTGCCGGCGGTGGTGAACACCGTGGCGCCGAAGGCCTTGGCCAGTTGGATCGCCGTGGTGCCGATGCCGCTCGAGCCGCCATGGATCAGCAGCGTCTCGCCGCGCTTCAAGGCGCCGCGTTCGAACACGTTGGTCCAGACGGTGAAGAAGGTCTCCGGCACCGCCGCCGCCTCGACCATCGACAGCGGGGCCGGGACGGGCAGGGCCTGCACCGCCGGCACCACGCAGTATTCGGCGTAGCCGCCGCCGGCAACCAGCGCGCAGACCTTGTCGCCGCTGGCCCAGGTCTCGACGCCTTCGCCGATGGCGATCACCGTGCCGGACAGTTCCAGCCCCGGCAGGTCGGACGCGCCCGGCGGCGGGTCGTAGCGGCCCTGGCGCTGCAGCGTGTCGGGGCGGTTCACACCGGCGGCCGCGACCTCCACAAGGATTTCGCCGGGGCCAGGCACCGGGGCCGGGCGGCGGGTCGGGCGCAGCACCTCCGGCCCTCCGGGCTGGGTGATCTCGACGCAGCGCATGCTGTCGGGCAAGGCAAGGCCCATGGCGGTCGTCCCTTCCATTTTTGTCTGTCCGTTCCAGGGCCTGACGGCACCGGCACGTTGGCATTGTCCGGTGCGAAAGGTAGATTTGCCGGACCGGCCTGACAAGGCGAACCACGCGGCAGGGGAGGGACCCACACCATGGCCATCGACGACCGTTTCGAGGATCTGGAACCGCGCAAGGCCAAGCCGGCGCCCAAGGACCTGACCGTGATGGGCGTGGCCGAGATCGAGGCCTACATTGCCACGCTGGAGGCGGAGATCGCCCGCGCACGCGCCGCCATCGCCGCCAAGCAGGCGCAGAAATCGGCGGCCGAGGCCTTCTTCAGGAAGGGCTGAGGGGCCAAAGGAAAAGGCCCTTCCCGCCGGGGGGAAGGGCCTTGATTTCCAAGTATTTATCTTACCGCCCGATGCCGACCAGATCGCGGTAGCAGTGCCACGACGCGTGCCCGATCACCGGCAGGGCGATCGCCAGCCCGAGGAAGGCGGTGACCATCCCGGCGCTCATGAACAGCGCGATCAGGAAGCCCCAGGCGATCATCGGCTTGATGTTGGCGCGCACCACGGCGATGCTGGTCGCCATGGCAGTGAAGACGTCGGTCTCGCGGTCCAGCAGCATCGGCACCGACACCACGGCGATGGAGAACACCGCGGTGGCGATGATCCCGCCGAACACCGTCCCGGTCAGCAGGAACGGAATCGTCTCCGCCGAGAAGAAGATGCGGTCGACCAGTTGGTCCAGCGCCGGCGGCTCGCCGGAGAAGAACAGGGCGAAGATCAGGAAGGCGACGCGGATCCAGGCCAGCATCGCCAGCATCAGGACCATGCCGATCCCGGCGATCTGCACGCCGTTGCGGCGATAGGCGGCCACCACTTTGCCGAAGGTCGGCCGTTCCCCCAGTTCCAGCAGCCGGCTGGTCTCGTACAGCCCGACCGCGAACAGCGGACCGACCAGCATGAAGCCCGCCGCCATCGGCAGCAGCAGATACTCCATGTCCAGCGTCGCCAGCCCGACCACGAGGACGAAGCTGGAGATCACCGCCAGCGCGCCATAGGCGAAGCTGATGCCGGGCGCCGCCATCATGTCCTGCCAGGCCGACGCCAGCCAGACCCACGGACGGTCCATCTCGACCGACCGGATCGGCGGAAGCCAAGCCGGGGTATGCGTCTGTGGCGTGTGTGCAGGCCCGCGAAACGACGTCATGTCGACCATGATGACGGCCCTCCCCAAGAACCCAAGGACAGCGCCCGCCGGCGCTCATGAGGGAACTCTCACACAGTCGCGCTGATAGTCGCAATAGGGAACTATCGGTATATCCAATAGTAACAATAACGCTGAGGTTATTCCCACCCCCAAGCTTGGTCTTTTCCGTCCTTTCGGCGGACGACGTCAGTCCTCCCCGTCAAGCTTATGCCCGTCCAAAGTCTGAGTTCGCCGCTCGGCCTCCTTGCGGTCGCGCTCCTTCTCCGCCTTGGTGCGGCCGAATCGGGCCCGATTCGCCTCGGCTTCCTTGGCGCGCTCGGCCTTGTCGCGGGTCTTGCGGAAACGGTTGAGGTTGACCACGTCGCCCATGGCACGGTCTCCGGTGGCTGATTTCAATGGTTCGGGCGCCGCGCGGCCGGTCGGGACGGTCGGCGGACGGGAAATTTCGCGGAAAAAATTCGGGCCGGCCCCGACTTGGCCGTGGGATTGCCCAAATTGCTTGTTTCTTCTGCGGGCGCTAGCTTACCGAAGGACGGCGCGCACCGGAAGTGGACGGTGCGGCGGGTGGGGGGAACGAGTCTTTGTATCGACGTGGCAAAGGGGCGCGGCCGACGACAAGGCCGGTCGCAGGGAAGGCGGAAACCCGGTGAAGAAGATCCTGATCGCTGCACTGGCCGGACTGGCGGTTCTGGCCGGCCTGCTGTTGGCGGCGCCTAGCCTCATCGACTGGAACGCCTACAAGGGCGCCATCGCCGAGCGTGTGTCGCAGGCGACCGGCCGGCAGGTGGAGCTGCATGGCGACGTCGGCTTCACGCTGCTGCCGTCGCCGGCGCTGACCGTGCGCGACGCCCGGCTCGCCAATGCCGCCGGCGCCGCCGAACCCGACATGTTGCGCCTGAAGAAGCTGGACGCCCGGGTCGCGCTCGGCCCCCTGCTTGGCGGGCGCATCCAGGTGGAGAGCATCGCGCTGGTCGAACCGACCTTCGTGGTGGAGGTGCTGAAGGACGGCCGCATCAACTGGGACCTGTCCACCGCCGGCCCCCGTGCCGGTGACGGTCTGGGTGCAGCCGAGGGGCTGGTCTCCGCCGTCAGTTTCGATCAGGTGATGATCGACAACGGCACCATCATCTATCGCGACGACCGCAACGGCCGGACCGAGACGGTCGAGAAGCTGAACGCCCGCATCGCCGCCGGCAGCCTGAACGGTCCCTTCCAGCTCCAGGGCGATTTCCGCCTGCGCGGCCTGTCCCTGCATGGCGAGGCAACGGCCGGCCGCTTCACCGAAGGGGCGGCAGTGCCGGTGCGCGCCACCCTGTCGATGCCCCACACCGACGCGACCCTGCGCTTCGCCGGCATCCTGACCGGCGGCAATGGCGGGACCAATGCCGGCGGCGGGTCCAAGGTGCAGGGAGACCTGCGGGCCGAGGGCAGCGACTTCGCCAAGCTGGTGGACGCCCCCGCCTCCGGCTGGGCTCCCGCGGCGCTGAGCCAGTCCTTCAGCCTGCGTGCGACGGTGGAGGCGGGGACCAGCCTCGCCACCTTCTCCGGCCTGGAAGCGCAGCTGGGCGACACGCGGGCCACCGGCAACGCCACGCTCCGCGCCGGCGACCCGGCCAAGCGCGAGAGTCCGCGCACCGAACTGACCCTCGCCGTCAACCGGCTGGATCTCGATGCCTGGCTGGCGCAGGGCGGGCGCAACGGCGCCGCTGCGAGCAATGGCAGCGGCAGCGGCCGGGGCACGCCGGCTCCCGCCGCCGGTGCCGCGGGCGCCACGGGCGACCGGGCGCCGCTGCCGTCCTTCGCGCTGCCGACCGGCGTGGAGGCGAAGCTGGACGTCGCCATCGACGCCATCGGCTACAACCGCGGCGTGGTGCGCCAGGGCCGGATCGAGGCCAGCCTATCCGCCGGGCGGCTCAACATCGACCGGGTCAGCGCGCTGCTGCCCGGCGGCTCCGACTTCGTCGCGGCGGGCGAAGTGACCACGCCGGGCGGGCAGCCGACGCTCGACCTGCGGATGGAGGCGAATGCCGACAACCTTCGCGCGCTGCTGGAGTGGGCGAAGCTGGACCCGCGCGGCGTCCCGGCCGACCGGCTGCGACGCGCCTCGCTGTCGGCCCGGCTGCAGGGCCATGCCGATCGCTTCGAACTGTCAGGCCTGGATTTCCGCTTCGACAGCAGCCGGCTCAGCGGCGCCGTCGCCTATGTCGACCGTGGCCGGCCCGCCTTCGGCGCCCGGCTGGAACTGGACCGCCTGAACCTGGACGGCTATTTGCCGGCCGATCCCGCTCCGACGCAGCCCGCACTCCAAACTCAAGCCCAGCCCCAGCCGGCTCCGCGCGCCGCCGCCTCCGACGGCGGACAGACCACGCAGCGGCTGCTCGGCCTCGCCGACGCCAACCTCGATCTGCGGGTCGGCCAGCTGACGGTCGGCGGCCTTCCGGTCCAGGGGCTCCACCTCGACGCCACGGTCGCCTCCGGCGCGCTGACGGTGCGCGAGGCCAAGGTGGAGGATCTCGCCGGTCTGCAGGCGCGGATCGACGGGCAGGTCGCCAGCCTGATTCCGCTGCGCGGCGTCAACCTCGCCCTGGCGGCGGATGCCAAGTCCCTCGGCGGCCTGCCCAGCGCCGTCTCCTGGCCGTCCGGCCTGCCGGTGCCGGAACGGCTGGGCGCGGTCAGCGTCAAGGCCCGGCTGGCCGGCGACGGCGAGCGGCTGGCGGTGGAGGCTTCGGCCGGCATGCTCGGCGGCACGGCCGAGGCCGGCGGCGCCCTGCTCGGCCTCGACCGCAAGCCCGAAGCCGACCTGAAGCTGCGCGTCACCCATCCGGAGATGGGGCGCATCGCCGCCCTGTTCACCGACAGCGGTCTGGCCCGCGCCTATGGCCCGCTGGACCTTTATGGAGAGCTGTCGGGCAATGCATCGTCTCCCGCCCTGAAGAACCTCCAGGGGCTGGTCGCCGGCATCCCCGTGCGTGGCAGGCTGACCCTCGACCGCAAGTCGGAGCGCGCCGCCTTCCAGGCCGACATCCAGACCGGCGACCTCGATCTCGACCGGCTGCGCAATGCGCCGCTGGTCGGCGACGGCGCCGGCCGCACCGCCAACGTCGCCTCCGATCCCGCCGCCGACCTGCCGCCAGCCGACCCGCTGTCGGACCTCAGTTGGATGCAGTCGCTGGATGGGCGGCTCGGCCTGACCTCCACCTCCCTGACGGTGGCGGGGCAGCGCATCGTCCAGCCGGCGTTGCGCGCCACCCTCGACAACGGCGTCGCAACGCTGGAGCAACTGGACGGCGAGTGGCAGGGCGGGCAGATCGGCGCCAGCGGCCGGCTCGCCGCCGCGCCGGGGCAGGCGCCGAAACTCGACGCCGACCTCACCGTCATCAAGGCCGACATGGGCGGCGCCCTGTCGGGCTTCGCCGGGCTTGGCCTCAGCGGCGGCACGGTCGATCTGGACGTGACCCTGTCGGGCAGCGGCCGCGGCGACGCGCTTCTGCGCAGCCTGACCGGCCGTGGCCGCGCGGTGGCGTCGGGCGGCGTGCTGCGCGGCGTCGACCTCGGAGCATTGCGCAGCCGCCTTGCCGGGGTCGAGCGCACGCAGGAGGTGCTGGGCGCCGTCGCCGGCGCGCTGCAGGGCGGCGAGACCAAGCTGGACCGGCTGGATGCCCGCTTCGTCGTCGACAAGGGAGAGATCCGCACCGAGGACGCACGCCTGACCACCGCGCCGGCCGACGGCACGCTGACCGGCACGATCTCCCTTCCCGAGGAACGGGTGGATCTGGGGCTGACCCTGGCGGTGAAGGCGGACGGCGATCTGCCGCCGCTGACGTTGCGCATGGCAGGTCCCTGGGCCACGCCGACCCAGACGCTGGACCTGAAGGCTCTGCGTGACCACTTCAACGCAGCCGCGCCCAACAAATAAGGCCCGGCCGAAAGGACGTCCTGCCCACAAGGGTCACGGGCGTTCCAAGGGCGTTGAAGTCGCCGCGCGCGGCGTCCATAATGAACGAACGGTAACCGGAAGTCAGAGCGATGCAGGTGGACAACAGGATTTTGGACGACCTCGCCCGTGTGGCAGGTGGCGCGCTCGGCGCCTTCTCGTCCTTGCGCGAAGAGGCAGAAGGCCAACTGCGGGCCCAGCTCGAACGGGTTCTGTCACGGATGGACGTCGTCAGCCGCGAGGAATACGAGGCTGTCCGCGCCATGGCCGCCAAGGCCCGCGAGGAGCAGGAGGCGATGGCCGAGCGGCTTGCCGCGCTGGAGGCCACCGTCGCATCGCTGAGCGCCGCGAAGGCACCGCTGCCGGTCGTGGTCGAGCCCGCCGGCGTCCCCGCCCTGGCCGAATCCGAGCCGGCAAAGCCCGCCGCGGCAGGCGAGGGCAAGTCCGACACCACTGCCTCCCCGGCACCCTGAGCGGCAGCGCCGCCGCACCCAGCGGACGCTCCCTCCCGTCGGCACGCGCCGTCATACCGCGCCGCGTCCTGCGGTGGGGATGGTCCGCTGCAGCGCCACGCCCGCCTTTTCATCATCTTCGGGG
Organism: Azospirillum oryzae; assembly: GCF_900177515.1. Taxonomy (GTDB): domain Bacteria; phylum Pseudomonadota; class Alphaproteobacteria; order Azospirillales; family Azospirillaceae; genus Azospirillum; species Azospirillum oryzae_A. The sequence continues at coordinate 1,755,934 of NZ_FXAK01000007.1, read as the reverse complement.
TATTGCCCCGGACCCGCGCGCCAACGCCGGCGCGTCGTTGCGGTCCGGGTGAACGGTACCGCCCATAGCGCCTTCACAGGAGGACGCGCACATGTCGGCAGTCGCCGTAGAGACCACCACTTCCGCCCACAATCCGCTCGACGTGGTCGAGGAGATCGTCACCGCCAACGAATGGCCTTTCGACCGCGCCACCGAGGACGAATTGGTCGTCGAGATCGGCGGGCGCTGGTGCGATTACCGGCTTTATTTCGTCTGGCAGCCGGACGTCAGCGCGATGCAGTTCTCCTGCCAATTCGACATGAAGGTCCAGGCCGCCCGCCGCACCGCCGTCGCCGAACTGCTGGCCGAGGTCAACGGCCGTATGTGGCTTGGCCATTTCGACGTCTGCTCGGAAGAGCACACGCCGATGTTCCGCCAGACCATGCTGCTGCGCGGCTCGCGCGGCGCCGCGGTGGAGCAGCTGGAGGATCTGGTGGAGATCGCGCTGTCGGAATGCGAGCGCTTCTACCCCGCCTTCCAGTTCGTGATCTGGGGCGGGAAATCGGCGTCGGAGGCGGTGTCCGCCGCCATTCTCGACACCATGGGCGAAGCGTAAGCGAATAAACCTGAAGTGAAGGGGAAGGTCACGGTCATGACGGCGGAATCGGGTGCGTCGCTGCTGCTGGTCGGTTGCGGGAAGATGGGCGGGGCGATGCTGGACGGCTGGCTCGCCGCCGGGACCGCGTCGCGCGTGGTGGTGGTCGACCGCGCCGGTCTGCCGCAATCGGTCGCGGGCGATTCGCGCGTCACCCTGGCATCCGGCGCCGACGCGCTGCCGGACGGCTTCGTTCCCGACGTGATTGTCCTGGCGGTGAAGCCCCAGGTGATGGAGGACGCGCTGCCGTCCTACCGCGCCCTGGTCCGTCCGGGCACCGTCTTCCTGTCGATCGCCGCCGGCAAGACCATCGCCTATTTCGAACGGCTGCTGGGGGAGGGGGCGGTCGTCGTCCGCTCCATGCCCAACACGCCGGCCGCCATCGGCCGCGGCATGACCGTCGCCGTCCCGAACGCCCGCGTCAGCGCCGCCCAACGCGATCTGTCCGACCGCCTGCTGCGCGCCGTCGGCGACGTCGCCTGGGTGGAGGACGAAGGACTGCTCGACCCCGTCACCGCCGTGTCGGGCAGCGGCCCGGCCTATGTCTTCTTCCTGGTCGAGGCGATGGCCAAGGCCGGCGAGGCCGCCGGTCTGCCCGCCGATCTGGCGATGCGGCTGGCCCGCGCCACCGTGTCGGGCGCCGGCGCCCTGCTCGACGCCTCGCCGCAGGAGGCCGCCGACCTGCGCAAGGCGGTGACCAGCCCGAATGGCACCACCCAGGCGGCGCTGGAGGTGCTGATGGCCGAGGATGGGGTGCAGCCGGTGATGACCGCCGCCATCGCCGCCGCCACCCGGCGGTCGCGCGAACTGGCCGGTTGAGGGGACGCCGACACCATGACGACGCTCAGCCCCTCCGCCGCCCGCGTCCAGGCCCTGTTGGACAGCATCGGCCTCGGCCATCGCGTGGTCGAGCATGAAGGCAGCACCCGCACCTCGGAAGACGCCGCAAACTCCGTCGGCTGCGAGGTGGCGCAGATCGCCAAGTCGCTGATTTTCCGCACCAAGGAGACCGGCCGCCCGGTCCTCGTCGTCGCCAGCGGCGCCAACCGGGTGGACGAGAAGGCCGTCGGCCGTGTGATCGGCGAGAAGATCGAGCGGGCCGACCCGGAGTTCGTTCGGGAGTCGACCGGCTTCGCCATCGGCGGCGTTCCGCCCATCGGCCATGCCGTCCCGCCTCTGGTGCTGATCGACGACGACCTGCTGCGGCTGGAGACCATCTGGGGCGCCGCCGGCACGCCCAACGCCGTCTTCCGCCTGACCCCTGCCGATCTGGTCAGCATGACCGGCGGCCGGGTGGAAACCATCCGCAAGGCATAACTGAAGGGGGGGACGGGTGACGTTCGCCCGTCCGCACACCACCTTATCAGGCGATCCCTGTCGCCTGGAGGTGATGCCATGTCCGACATGTCGTCCGACAAGCCTGAAGACAACAGCTTCCGCTCCGGTCCAACGGACCCCGATTCCCTCGACCGTGCCGTGGCATCGGCGGCGATGGGGCTGGCGGCCGAGAAGGGCTGGCGCCGCGTCAGCCTGCTGGAGGTTGCGCACACCGCCGGCATTCCGCTGTCACGCTTCCATCACCGCTATCGCGGGCGCGCCGACCTGTTGGCGGCGGTGTCACGGGTCGCCGATGAAACCGTTCTCGCGGGGGATATCGCCGCCGACCCGACCGAATCGGCGCGCGACCGGCTGTTCGACGTGATGATGCGTCGCTTCGACGCGCTGCGCCCCTTCCGCGACGGGCTGCGGTCGGTGGTGCGCGACCTGCCGGCCGATCCCGCGACCGCGCTTGCCTTCTCCTGCGCCTTCGGCCGTTCCATGGCCTGGATGCTGCGCGCCGCCGGGATCGATCCGGACCAGCGCGGCGGCACGGCGCTGGTCGCCGGCCTCGGCACCGTCCATGCGCGGGTGATGCGGGTGTTCCTGAACGACGACACCGCCGACCTGTCGCGAACCATGGCGGCGCTCGACAACGCGCTGCGCGGGGCGGAGCGCTGGGGCGCGACCTTCTGCCGCTGGACCAGCCGGCGCGGTCCATTGGGCCGGTCGTCGGGAACGGAGTCCATGTCGTCAGGCATTTAGCGACGTGCAGGCGATCCGCGTCGGGGGCTTTCTCCCGCCAAGGTTATGCTGCGGCGCAAAAAACCGGATTGACTAACTTTTCGGCACTCTGCATAGTCGGCCTCTGTAATGTTGCGACGCAACATGTCCGTATTCAGATGCGGGCAGCAAACACCGATACCGGGATGAGAAACATGGCCAAGATCAGCGGTAACCCCTTCCTCGAATTCGATCCGTCCAAGATGATGGGCGACCTGAAGGTGCCGGGCGTGGACGTCGAGTCCATCATCGCCAGCCAGCGCCGCAACATCGAGGCGGTGACCGCTGCCAACCAGCTGGCCTTCGAAGGCTTCCAGGCCATCGTCCGCCGTCAGGCCGAGGTGCTGCGCACCGTCGCCGAGGACGTGAACCGCGCCGTCGGTGAGCTGTCGGCCGCCGGCACCCCGGAAGAGAAGGCCGCCAAGCAGGCCGATCTGGTCAAGGCCGCCTTCGAGAAGTCGCTGGCCAACATCCGCGAGCTGAGCGAGATGATTGCCAAGTCGAACACCGAGGCCGCCGAGATCCTGACCAAGCGCGTGTCGGACAGCCTGGACGAGGTCAAGGCCGCCATCGCCAAGGCGAAGGTCTGATCCACTCCGGTTCGCCGGAAATCAGCGAAGAGGGGTCGCCACCGGCGGCCCCTTTTTCGTTTGCGCCGGACGGTCGGTAGATGCCTTCCCGGTTCCGATGCCCGCCCCGCCGCGCTACCCTGGCGCCGATCGCAAGAACCGCATCGGACCCGTCATGACCATTTCCTACGACGATTTCGCCAAGGTCGACATTCGCGTCGGCACCATCCGCGCCGTCGATGCCTTTCCGGAGGCGCGCAAGCCGGCCTACAAGCTGACCATCGATTTCGGCGGCGAGATCGGCACCAAGCGCAGTTCCGCCCAGATCACCAGCCACTACGCCGCCGATGCGCTGGTCGGCCGTCAGGTGCTGGCGGTGGTGAATTTCCCGCCCAAGCGCATCGGCCCCTTCACCAGCGAGGTGCTGTGCCTGGGCCTGCCCGACGCCGAGGGCGCGGTGGTGCTGGTCGGCCCAGATCAGGCGGTGCCGAACGGTGCGCGGCTGTTCTGATTTCGGTCGGCATTCCGAGGCGAGATGAAAGATTCGATCACGCCTCAACTTCGAAAAAATCACCCCGAGGTTGAATTCATGCGTTCGCCGTAAGGCGACAAGTTGCCGCAGGAGTCATATGTATTTTAATTGAATGCACTCTAAACCGGGATGGCATAGTGCGGCGCGACTGCGACTTCGCACCTGCAACATGATTCCTGGTGGATGGCACTCATGGACGCCCTGCGCGCCTTTGTCGGCCGGCTTTCGATCTCCACGAAAGTCACTCTGTTGAACCTCTTCGGCATGCTGGTCCTCAGCACCGCCATCCTGTTCGCGATCGGTCAGGTGATCGTCCGCGACCTGGAGCGGCAGGCGATCGAGATGCAGCGGCTCAGCATGGACATCGCATGGTCGTCGCTGCAGGAACGCGGCGGCCAGTTCTCCGTCGCCGACGGCAAGCTGCTGCTGGACGGCGTCGTGATGAACGACAACAACCTCGTCGTCGACAAGATCAAGCGCATCACCGGGGGCACCGCCACGCTGTTCCTGGGCGACCGCCGCATCGCCACCAACGTCACCAAGCCCGACGGCAGCCGCGCCGTCGGCACCACGCTGGCGCAGGGGCCGGCCTATGACGCGGTGCTGCGTCAGGGCGTTCCCTTCCGCGGCATGGTCGACATCCTGGGCGAGCCCTATTACGCAGCCTATGACCCGATCAAGGACGCGGCCGGCAAGCCGGTCGGCATCCTCTTTGTCGGCATCAGGAAGGCGGAGGTGTTCAAGACCTTTGACGACAGCATGCGTTTCGCCACCATGCTGGTGGTGCTCTGCGCCGTCGTGCTGGCCGTTCCCGGCTATCTGGTGTCGCGCCGGCTGCTGCGCCCCCTGGGCCAGCTCAGCCAGGTGATGACCGCGCTGTCCTCCGGCGACCTGACCGCCAGCGTCGCCGGCGCCAACCGTCTGGACGAGATCGGCGCGATGTCACGCTCCGTCCTCGTCTTCCGCGACGGCATGGCCGAGGCGGAGCGTCTGCGCGCCGAGCAGGAGCATCAGCGCATCCAGGGCGAGGCGCAGAAGCGCAAGGCACTGCAGTCGATGGCCGACACGGTGGAGCAGGAAAGCCGCAGCGCCGTCGAGCGGGTCGCCGCCCGCACGCAGGAGATGGACCGCAATGCCGGCGCCATGGCGACATCGGCCGGGCTGGTCGGGTCCAATGCCCAGAACGTCGCCGCCGCCGCGGCCCAGGCGCTCAGCAACGCCCAGGCGGTGGCCTCCGCCGCCGAGCAGCTCTCCGCGTCCATTGAGGAGATCGGCAATCAGGTCGGCCATGCCGCCGGGGTGACCCGCGCCGCCGTCGCCGCCAGCAACCGGACCGAGACCACCATCGAGTCGCTGTCCTCTGCGGTAAGCCGGATCGGCGACGTGGCGGAACTGATCCAGGGGATCGCCGCCCAGACCAACCTGCTGGCGCTGAACGCCACCATCGAGGCGGCGCGGGCCGGGGAGGCGGGCAAGGGATTCGCAGTCGTCGCCGGCGAGGTGAAGAACCTTGCCAACCAGACCTCGCGCTCGACCGAGGAGATCTCGCGCCTGATCGCCGAAATCCAGTCGGTCACCGCCCGCAGCGTGGAGGAGGTGCGCGACATCAGCCGCACCATCGGCGAGATCGACGCGATTTCCGGCACGGTCGCCGCCGCGGTGGAGCAGCAGGCATCGGCGACCCAGGAGATTTCGCGCAATGTCGGCCAGACCGCCGGGGCGGCGACCGACGTCTCGACCCGAATCGACGAGGTGTCGCGCGAGGCGAAGGTAACGGAGGAGCGCGCCGATATGCTGCGCGCCGGGGCGTCGGAAGTGACCCACAGCATCGACGAACTGATGCATGTGCTGGTCCGCGCCGTGCGTACGGCGACCGACGACGTCGACCGCCGCAGCGTGCCGCGCTATCGCGTCGAGGCGCCCTGCGTCGTGGAGGGGGTGGAAGGGCGCCTGACGGTGCGGCTGCTAGACATCTCGCGCCACGGCGCCGCGCTGGGCGAGGCCGACGCCGTCGGCGCCCGCGGCACCCTGCTGTTCGACAGCCTGGGCGTGGCGCTGCCCTTCGACGCCTTCAACCGGGAGGAGGGGGTGGTGCGCGTCCGGTTCCGGCTGGGCGAGATCGACCGTCAGGCCTTCGACGCCCGCTTCGACCGCTTCGAAGAGGCGATGGCCGGGCGCCGCCTGGCTGGCTGATCCCGGTTCGCCGGGTCAGGACTGGCTTGGCGGCGAAGGCCGGATCGTCAGACCCCGGCCCGGCGGACGGCGGCGGCGTGGACGTGCGGCGGGGTCATGCCGCTCCGCGCCTGCTCAAGGGCGCCCTGCTGCCGGGCGGCGAAGACGCCGGCTTCCGTCCGGTTGCGGAAGTGCAGCTTGGACAGAACGCTGCGCACCATCGACTTGATGACCGCTTCCGACAGGTCCAGCGCGTTGGCGATGGTCCGGTTGTTCATGCCCTCGCCCAGCAGGCGCAGCGTCTCGAACTCCGGATCCGACAGGCGCGGCAGCAGCGTCAGCCGGATCTCGTCGACGCCGAGGCGCGACAGGAACTGCTTGGGCATCAGGCAGTGGCCTTCCAGCCCCAGGTCCAGCAGCTCGTTGATACGGTCGACGTTCAGATCCTCGAACACCCACGCGTCGGCGAAGGCCAGGATATGGGCGGCGTCCAGCAACTCCCGCGAGGACAGGACGACGACGATCCGCGAGCGGCGGGACAGCCGCAGATAGACCATCGGTTCGTTCTCGCGCAGAGTCGTGAACTGCTGCAGCCCGATCAGGATCGCATCCGGCGTCAGCGCGCTCTGGGTCAGCTCCCCGATGTCGTGCAGGACAGTGACCCGGTGGCGCCCGCCACGGTCCAGTTGCTGCACCACGTTCTCGGTCAGCGCGTTGTTGTCGAGGATCAGGCAGACGTGCATGGGAGTCACCGCGTTGCGGGTCTGGTGAGATGCTTTCTCATGGGCGTACTCATGGTGTGTGTGCATGGGTCAGCTCTGTCTGGAGGAGGCATCCACGGCCGGCCCGGCTCAGGGCATTGCCGCCTGCGTCTAAGGGTTGAAGAGGAACCGGCCGGTCGGCCCAGGCACGTCATCATAAAACTCACGTCATCCGGAAAATTATTGTGGGCATCGAAGTATTTCCGCCTGGACTGCAAACTCCCCCTTCGTCGGGATCGGGGAAGTCCTGTTCGCACCGCGTGATTTAGAAATGAACGGTGCTCCGCGTAAATCAGGCGATGGATGATCAGCCAAGATCGCTTATCGTCTCCTTGTTGGTCGCCTCAGGTTTCGAAACGGTAACACCTATGGAATGATGTGTGCTGAGCGGGTCACAGGGGAATGCGCGTTGGTACAGGCATCCATCAGGGCTATCCTTTCGGTTTGGTTGCTGGATTCCTTACTCTTCTGCGCGGCCGAATCGGGATTAACCAAATCCTTGCCACACGAACGCCGCAAAGATGGCAAGGTTCCAGAAAAATTCCCGTCGCTAATGGAGACAACAGGTCTCTTTTCGAATGATCCCGATCGGGCCAAGTGAATCCGATGGGCTCGCGCGATAACTCTATTCGCACGCGCAGAAAAAACTATGACCTTTGGCGGAGGCAACTCTTGGTCGTACCATGACCAAAGGTGCCTCGAAGGGGCATGCCGGCTTCGAATGACCTATGGCCCTTGTCGGGATACAGGGTCCCGACCGATCGTGGTATCAGATACCCAACACAGCGAAGAACAAGCCCACAACGGCAGACGGTCTTCCGGCCGATGTCCGCAGAGGGCGTGCAGACCAATCGACCACCAAGCCATGTATTCGGCGCGAATGTGGTGATCCGGGTGCCGCGGGGGCGTGCCGGACAACAGACAACAGCCCTGACGGGCGGTCGTCCGCAAGCGGACGGCACCGGCAAGGGTCGGCGAGCGAGGATGACGGGGACCATGAAGATTCTGATCGGGGACGACCATCTGCTGTTTCGCGAAGGCCTGCGGCGTCTGCTGGAGCAACTGCAGGGCGAGGCCAGCTTCGTCGAGGCCGGGACCTTCGACGAGGTGCTGGACCAGTGCCGGGCCGGCAGCACCTTCGACATCATCCTGATGGACCTGCATATGCCGAACTGGCCGGGCTTCGACGGCCTGCGCGAGATCCAAGCGCTGCAGCCGGGCGTGCCGGTGGTGGTCATCTCCGCGTCGGAGGCTCTGGGCGATATCCGCGGCGCGCTCGATCATGGCGCGACCGGCTACATCCCGAAGTCGAGCAGCGTGAAGGTGATGATGGGCGCCCTGAACCTGGTGTTCTCGGGCGGCATCTACCTGCCGCCGGGCGCGCTCACCGCCAGCATGGAGGCCGCGCCGCGCCGCCGCACGGTGGACATGTCCGACCGCAGCGCCGGCTACGGCCTGACCCAGCGCCAGCGCGAGGTGCTGGAATGCCTCCGCCTCGGCAAGTCCAACAAGCAGATCGCCTATGAACTGGGCCTGTCGGAAGGCACGGTGAAGATCCACGTCACCGCCATCTTCAAGTCGCTGGGCGTCAAGAACCGCACCCAGGCGGTCATCGCCGCCGCCGCCATGTCGGCGTAAGCCGACGAAGGTCAATTCGGCGTAAGCCGACGAAGGTCAATTCAGCGTAAGGTCAAAGAGCATCGACCGATCCGGGGCACGTACGGGTCGCGGAACTGGGCCGCCGGGGGACCCCCTCCGCGGCCCGTTTTCTTTTTGCGGCAACGCCCGGAGCCGCGTCCGCGGCAGTGAGCCTCTTGACCCGGCGGGTTGCCCGATGCTATCCGCCCCTCTTGATCTTGTGGAATCATCCGTCCGGTTCACCGGCCGGACCGGTTCCGCCTGACCCGCGCCGCCATCCGGGCCGTGCGCAACGCCGCCACCGCAGGGACGCCACCGCAGCGCCATGAGCGATATTTTCCGCGAAGTCGACGAGGATCTGCGCCGGGACCGCGCGGAGCACCTGTTCAAGAAGTATGGCGGCGCCATGATCGCCGCGGCCGTCCTGGTCGTTGCCGGCACCGGCGGCTACAGCTACTGGCGCCATTGGCAGGCGCAGCAGAAGCAGGAACAGACCGCCGCCCTGGTCACCGCCATCTCGCAGAGCGCGCAAGGCCCGGAGAAGGGGGTGGAGGCGCTGTCGGCCTTCGCCGGCTCCGCCAAGCCCGAACTCGCCGCCATCGCCCAGTTCAACGCTGCGGCGCTGCTGATCCGCCAGAACAAGCCGGACGAGGCCGCAACCGTCTATGACGGCATCGCCGCCAACGGTTCCGTGCCCGCCGAATACCGCGACCTCGCCACCCTGCTGGCGGTGACGCAGCGTGCCGAAAAGGGCGACCCGGCCCAACTGACGGCAAAGCTGCAGCCGCTGACCGTCGACACCAGCCCCTGGCGCTTCACCGCGCGCGAGCTGACGGCGATGCTGGCCGCCCGCGCCGGCGATACCGAGAAGGCGCGCACGCTCTACAAGCAACTGGCGGATGACCAGCAAGCGCCGTCGGGCGTGCGCGGCCGTGCCGCCGATCTCGCCTCCCTCTACGGCAAGGGCTGATCCAGGGCCATGAAGACCAACAAGACCAAGGCCGGCTCCATCCGCCGCGCGGCGCTGCTGTCCGCATCGCTGCTGTCCGTTTTCCTCGCCGGCTGCGATACGGTCGACAGCTGGTTCGGCAAGACGCCCGATCCGCCCCTGCCGGGCAAGCGCGTCGCCGTCCTGCAGCGCGAGCGCAAGGTGGAGCCGGACGCCCAGCTCGCCGCCGTCGCCGTCACCGTTCCGTCGCCGGTCGCCAATGCGACCTGGGCGCAGCCGGGCGGCACGCCGGACCATGTGCTGGGCAACCTCGCCCTGTCGGCCAACCCGTCCGATGCCTGGCGCGCCGACATCGGTTCGGGCTCCAGCAGCTCGCGCGCCCTGCTCGGCACGCCGGTGATCGCCGACGGCCGCATCTTCGCGATGGACGCCGATTCGCACGTCAGCGCTCTGAACGAGCGCAGCGGCCAATCGCTGTGGCGGGTCGACACCCGGCCGGAGAATGAACGGGGCGGCGCCACCGGCGGCGGCGTCGCCTATGCCGACGGCCGCGTCTATGCCGCCACCGGCTTCGCCGAGGTGCTGTCGCTCGAGGCCGCCACCGGCAAGATCCTGTGGCGCAAGCGCATCGCCGGCCCGGTCCGCGGTGCGCCGACGGTGGCTGGCGGCCGGGTGCTGGTCATCACGCTCGACAACCAGACCATCGCGCTCTCCACCGACGACGGTTCGGTGCAGTGGTCGCAGCAGGGCATCCTGGAGACCGCCGGCCTGCTCGGCGCCGCCAGCCCCGCCGCCACCGGCACGCTGGTCGTCTCTCCTTATTCTTCGGGCGAGCTGTTCGGTCTGCGTCCGGAAAACGGCCGCGTTTCCTGGCAGGACAGCCTCGCCGCCATCCGCCGCACCGGCCAACTGAGCAATCTGGCCGACATCCGCGGCCTGCCGGTGGTCGACCGGGGTTATGTCTATGCCATCGGCCATTCCGGCCGCATGGTCGCCATCGACGAGCGCATCGGCGTCCGCATCTGGGAAACCGAGATCGGCGGCGTCCAGACGCCGTGGGTCGCCGGCGACTACCTGTTCGTCGTCACCAACGACCAGGAGGTCGTCGCGGTGGCCCGCCAGACCGGCAAGGTCCGCTGGGTGGCGCCGCTTGCCCGCTTCAAGGATCCGGAGGACAAGTCGGGTCCGATCGTCTGGTCCGGCCCGGTGATGGCGGGCAGCCGCCTGTGGGTCACCGGTTCCAACGGCCAGCTGCTCGGCCTGTCGCCGTCGGACGGCCGGGTGGAGGTGACCCGTTCGCTTCCCACCGGTTCCTACTTGCCGCCGGTCGTTGCCAACAACACTCTCTATGTGCTGTGCGACAACGGAACGCTGGTCGCGTTCCGCTGATCGCGGATTTCCTCCGTCTGTTGTGAAAGGCCTTTGGCCCCATGTCGTTCACCGTGGTCCTCGTCGGTCGGCCGAATGTCGGCAAATCGACCCTCTTCAACCGTCTGGCCGGCAAGAAGCTGGCCCTGGTGGACGATACGCCGGGCGTCACCCGTGACTGGCGCTCGGCCCCGGCCCATGTCGGCGGCCTGTCCTTCACGGTGGTCGACACCGCCGGCCTGGAGGACGTGACCGACGACAGCCTGGAGGCGCGCATGCGCCGCCAGACCGAGCAGGCGTTGGAGCGTGCCGACGTGGCGCTGTTCATCATCGACGCCCGCGCCGGCATTACGCCGCTGGACCGCCATTTCGCCAACCTGCTGCGCCGGGGCAAGACACCGGTCCTGCTGGTCGCCAACAAGACCGAGGGCAAGGCCGGCCAGCCCGGCATGTTCGAGGCCTATGAACTCGGCCTGGGCGATCCCATCCCGCTTTCCGCCGAGCATGGCGAGGGCATGGCCGATCTGGTCGAGGCGCTGCTGCCATACGCCCCGCCGGAAGACGGCGGTGAGGTCGAGGAGAAGGACGATGGCTTCGACCCCTCGATCCCGGTCGGCGACCAGCCGGAGCCGGAGGAGGACCGCAGCAAGCCGATCCAGATCGCCATCGTCGGCCGTCCGAACGTCGGCAAATCGACCCTGCTGAACAGCCTGCTGGGCGAGGAGCGCGTGCTGACCGGCCCCGAGGCCGGCATGACCCGCGACGCCATCACGGTCGATTGGGAATGGCGCGACCGCCGCTTCAAGCTGGTCGACACCGCCGGCATGCGCCGCCGCGCCCGCGTCGACGAGAAGGTGGAGAAGCTGGCCGTCGCCGACAGCCTGCGCGTCATCCGCATGGCCAATGTCGTGGTGCTGGTGGTCGATGCCGCCGCCATCCTCGACAAGCAGGACCTGACCATCGCCCGTCTGGTGATCTCGGAGGGGCGCGCCCTGGTGATCGCCGTCAACAAGTGGGACACGGTGGACGACCGCGCCATGGCGCTGCGTCAGGTCGAGGACAAGCTGCAGGCTTCGCTCGGCTACATCAAGGGCGTGAAGGTCGTCACCATCTCGGCGCTGAAGGGCCATAAGCTCGACACGCTGCTGGACGGCGTGCTGGAGACCTACACCGTCTGGAACCGCCGCATCCCCACGGCCCAGCTGAACCGCTGGATCGAAGGCGTCCTGGAGCACCACCCGCCGCCCTTGGTCGAGGGTCGCCGGGTCAAGATCCGCTACGTCACCCAGGTGAAGACCCGTCCGCCGACCTTCGCGCTGTTCGTCAACAAGCCGCTGGATTTGCCGGAGAGCTACCAGCGCTATCTGACGACCCACCTGCGCGACAGCTTCGACATGCCCGGCGTGCCGGTGCGCCTGCTGCTGCGCAAGGGCAAGAACCCCTACGCCGAGGATTGATCCAGAGTTCCTCTCCCTCTCCCGGACCACTCGCCGGGCGAGGGAGGAATGGCGTGGGTCGAACTCCGCCGGAGGATCAGCCTCCTCAATAATGCGGCGGCGGGCGGTCGTCCTGCGGGGAGGCGATGGCATATTCCGCCGCCTCCACCCGGTCGCGCATGCGCTTCAACTGGGCGGTCAGGCGGTCGATGGTCTGGCCCTGGGCGAAGATGACCTCGGACATCTCCTCCGCCATGCGCTCGTGATGGGCGAGGCGGCTTTCCAGATCGGCGAGGCGTTGTTCGAGAGCGGGATCCATTAGGCACCGGTCAGGGATGAGGGATAACGGGAACGGGCCGCAAGATGGACCATTCCCCGCTCCGGGTCGAGGTGCCTTTCCGCTCACGCCATCGCGGTGGTTCCGGCCAGCCAGCCGGACAGGCCGGTCAGCACCAGCACCGTCAGGCTGGCCAGCCGCAGGGTCAGCGGCGCTATCGCCAGCCCGCCCATCAGCTTGTCATTGCGCAGCAGCAACAGCATCGGGATCAGGATGAAGGGCAGGGTCAGCGCCAGCACCACCTGACTCAGCACCAGCAGCCCGTCCACCGCACCGTCGCCGGCACTGCCCAGAACCGCCAGAGCCGGGATCAGCGAAGCGCCGCGGGTGATCAGCGCGCGGGTGATCGGGCGCAGCCGCAGGTTCAGGAAGCCCTCCGTCACCATCTGCCCGGCCATCGTGCCGGTGGTGGTGGAGCTTTGGCCGGCGGCCAGCAGGGCGATGGCGAAGACCAGCGCGGCGACGCCGCCGATGCTGCTGCCCAGCAGGGCGTGGGCGTCCTCGATGCCGGGAGCGCTGCCGGCCCCGGCCCCCTGGAAGGCGACGGCAGCCACCGCCAGGATGGCGCCGTTGACCAGACCGGCCAGCGCCAGCGCGGTGGACAGGTCGATGGTCAGCCAGCGGGCGGCCTGCCGGCGCTCCTCCTCCGTCTTCACCTCGGCCAGCCGCGAACGCACCAGACCGGAGTGCAGGAACAGGTTGTGCGGCATGACCGTGGCGCCGATGATGCCCAGCGACAGGTACAGCATCTCCGGATCGCGGGCCAGCTCGACGCTGGGCATCAGGCCGGCCAGCAGGGCGGCGGGGTCGGGGCGGGCGATCACCAGTTCCCACGCGAAGCAGACCACCACCACGCTCATCAGTGCGCCGACCACCAGTTCAGGGGCGCGGCCACGGGCGCCAGGCAGGGCCAGGATGCCGAAGGTCAGCACGGCGGAGATCACCACGCCGGCCATGATCGGGATGCCGAACAGCAGCTTCAGCGCGATTGCGCTGCCCAGCAGTTCGGCCAGATCGGTGGCGATCATCGCCAGTTCCGACACCGCCCACACCAGCATCGCCACCGGGCGCGGGAAGCGCTGGCGGATCAGCCGGGCCAGATCGGTGCCGGTTGCCAGCGTCAGCCGGACGATCAGCCCCTGCAGGAAGATGCCGGCCAGACTGGCGATCAGCACCGCCGACAGCAGAGCGAATCCGAAGCTGGAGCCTGCCGCGATGTCCGTCGCCCAGTTGCCGGGGTCCATATAGCCGACCGCCACCACGAAGCCGGGGCCGAGCATGGTCCAGAAGCGGCGCCCGCCGGCGGGGGAGGCGGTGCGGACGGTATCGGCGATGGTGGGGGATGCGGTCTTCACGCCGGTTGCTCCTGAACGGTATATGGCGGCCAGAGGCTTGGCCGCCCATGCAACATGGCAGGGTGTTTCGATAGCGTCCAATCGATGCTTCCTAACACCGAGATAGGCGTTATCTATCGACATGGATGCTCTGCCATGGCAGGTCCAGTTCAGAACAAGGCGGCAGTCACTTCGTTCGCAGTGCAGCAGTGCCATGCGAGTGAATTTCGCCGGGAACCATTTGGGATGCTCAGCGCCGGCGCGGGGCGAAACGCTTGCGCGGTGCGCCACGGAAACCGGCGGCCGGCGGCTGTTCGCGGCGGCGGGCACGGGAAGCGAGCGCTTCGGACAGGCGCTGGCCAATGGCGTCGCGGGCGCTGCGCACACGGTCGCGGTCGGGCAGGGCGTCGGGGAACTTGCGCGAGGCCCAGAAATAGAGGTCGCAGGCGCGCGACGCCGCTTCCAGCACATCGGCGGCCAAACCGTCGAACCGCGCCGGGATCAGCCGGGCGAGCGGCAGGACCTCTCCCGCCTCTACCGCGTCGAGGATGGCGGCGAAGACCTTGGCGTCCTCCGGCTCATCCAGGTCGGCGGGGGCGAGCAGCAGGTCGAGCTTGGCGGCCAGCACCAGCCGCCGGGCGTCCAGCATCGGCGCGGCACGGCGCAGCCCCGACAAGTCGGCCAGCCGGAAGGGGGAGCCGGCGGTAGCCGCGCTGCCGAAGCACTCCACCAGCAGCCGCGTCTCGTCGCTGTCGATATGGCTGGCGAGGCGGGCCAGCATGGCGCGGGTCGGGCGGACGGGCAGGGGGGCGTCGGCGCGCAGGCGGCGGTCGGGCGCCTCCAGCAGGCGCTTCAGCGCGGCCGGGGTGCCGCGGGCGATGACGCCGAAATGCCCCTCTTCGAACTGGCCGAAACGGCCGGCGCGGCCGGCGATCTGCTTGACCTCCGTCGCGGTCAGCGGGCGGACGCTGCTGCCGTCGAACTTCTCCAGGGCGGTGAACAGGACGCGGCGGCAGGGCAGGTTCAGTCCCATGCCGATGGCGTCGGTCGCCACCACCACGTCGGCCTCGCCGGCCAGGAAACGGGCCGCCTCGCGCCGCCGCACGGCCGGGGCCAGCGCGCCATAGATGGCGGCGACCGACAGCCCCTGCGCCAGCAGCGTGTCGCGGACGCTGTGCACCTCGCGGCGGGAGAAGGCGATCAGCGCGTCGCCGCGTTCCACCTCCGCCCACTCCAGCCGGCGGTCGAGCATCGACAGCGGGGTCTTGCGGTCGAGTTCGACCACTTCCAACGCCTCGCCGAGATGGGCGGCGGCGCGCTCCACCAACGGGCGCACCTCGGGTGCGCCGAGGATAAAGACGGTCTCCGCTGGCACGCCCATCAGGGCGGCGGTCCAGGCCCAGCCGCGCGCCGGGTCGGCCAGCATCTGGATCTCGTCGATCACCGCGACCTCCACCGGGCGGTCGGGGTCCATCACCTCGATGGTGGAGGCGGTGTGGCGGGCGCCGGGGGTGCGGATCTCCTCCTCACCGGTGATGAGAGTCGTCGGAGTCCCTTCGGCGTTCAGCCGCTCCATCACTTCCAGCGCCAGCAGGCGCAAGGGCGCCAGATAGACGCCGTCGCGTGCCTCGCGGAGTGCCGAAATGGCGCGGTGCGTCTTGCCGGAGTTGGTCGGGCCGATCACAAGCACCAGCTTGCGGTTCATGCCGCGCGCCACCGGGAACAGCCGTTCGAAGCGGGAGAAATCGAAATGCCGGTCGACATAGAGCCGGCCGCGCGCCTCCGCCCGGTCGCGGCGCCATTGGTCGTACTCGCGGTCCCAGCGGTCGAGCAGTTCGTCGGCATCGGTGCGGTTGCGGGCGGCCTTGCCCAACCGCTCGGCGAGGCTGGCGAAGCCCCAGTCGGGGTCGTCGCCGGCCCGCTCCGCCAGATCGCGCAGCCGGGCGGCGACGCGGGACAGTGCCTCGTCGAGGGCGGCGCGCAGGGCGGGGTCATGGTCGAGCCGGGCCGACAGTTCGGCGTCGGACAGGTCCGACAGTTCCAGCGCGTCGAAGGTCCGTGATACCTGCAGGCGGATGGCCGGTGCGATGCCGGGCCAGGGCAGATCGTCGCTTCGGATGGCGCGGACACGGGTGCGGTCCTCGCAGGACAGCAGCGCGGTGTGGGTTCCGGCCAGCGCCCGGCGTCCCTGGGCCAGCAGCGCATCGCGGCGGTGGGCGCGGTCGATGCGGCCGGTGATCTCCAGCAGGATGGCCTCGCGACGCTCGGCCGGAACCAGCAGGTCGCGCTTGCCCTTCGGCAGCGGCAGGCCGAGCGGCACCAGACCGCGCGCCTCGGCGTCATGCATCCGCAGCACGCCGGCCGCCCCGAGAGTCGTCACCTCCGGATGGGCGACGGCAAGGTCGTGGACCAGATGCGGGTCGGCGGGCATGGGGGTGTCGTCTGTCATGAAGCCTGTCCGGAGGCGATATGGTGCAGCACGATGCCGCTGGTGGTCGCCACGTTGAGCGAATCGAAACCGCCGGCCATCGGGATGCGGACGCTGCGGGCGCGGGCCAGCAGGGCAGGGGGCAAGCCCGGCCCCTCCGACCCGAACAGCAGGGCGGCGCGGCGCGGCGGGACCAGGGCGGCCAGCGTCTCGGCACCGGCGGGGCTGAGCGCCACCGCCTCAAACCCGAACCGGTCGAGCAGGGCGAGCGGGTCCTCATCGGCGCCGAGCCTTGCCGTCGGCACCAGCAGGGTCGCCCCCACCGACACGCGGATCGCCTTACGGTAGAGCGGATCGCAGCAGCCGGGATCGAGGATCACCACATCGGCGCCGAAGGCGGCGGCGTTGCGGAAGATGCCGCCCATGTTATCGTGGTTGCCGATGCCGAACAGCATGACGATCCGGGCGACCGGGCCGAAGGCATCCAACAGGTCGGCGGCACTGGGGACTTCCGTCTTCTCGCCGACGGCCAGGATGCCGCGATGCAGGGGAAAGCCGGCGATGCGGTCGAGCACCGGCTGCGTGGCGGTGTAGACGGGGGTGTCGGCAGGCAGCGCCGCCAGCATCGGCTCCAGCGCCGTCACCCGCTTGTCGGCGATCAGCAGCGAGCGGGCGCGATAGCGGGTGGACTGGACGAGGCTGCGCACCACCACCGCCCCCTCGGCGATGAACAGTCCGTCACGACCAACGAGATCGCGCTCCCGCACGTCGCGGTAGGGCTCGATGCGCGGGTCGTCGGGGTCGGTGATCGGGATGATGGTGGGCAAGCGGGCAACTCGGCGTCGGGGATGTGCGCCTACTTAGTGCATGTCGGCGCCGCTTTCCATTGGCATACCCCCTTGCCGGCACTGAAGCCTCTTCTCATGTTGCGGTGCAGCATTAGAAATGGGGACCTGCCGGGCATGACCATGATCCGAAGGCTGTGGAGCCGCATGCGCGGCATGGCGAAGCCTGCGCCGCGCGCGCTGCCGGCCGAACCGCTGGAACTGTCGGGGCCCGGGCCGATGCTGGCCCTGCCGCGGCCCAAGCCGACGCTGGCGCTGGCGTTGCAGGGCGGCGGCGCGCATGGCGCCTTCACCTGGGGCGTGCTTGACCGGTTGCTGGAGGAGGATATCCGGCTGGTCGGAGTCAGCGGCGCCAGCGCAGGGGCGATGAACGCGACGATGCTCGTGCAGGGTTGGGCAAGGGGCGGTCGCGATGGGGCGCGGGCCGAGTTGGCGAATTTCTGGGAGCGGGTCAGCGCCGCCGGCCGGCTTGGGCCGATCCGGCCGAGCGTGACCGACCGGCTGCTCGGCCGCTGGAACGTCGATCACGCGCCCGGGACCCATCTGATGGACTGGGCCAAGCGCTGGGTCACTCCCTATCAGACGCAGGCGGCCGATTTCCACCCGCTGCGCGGATTGCTGGCGGAGATGGTGGAGCCCGACCTGATCCGGCGGAGCGGGCTGCGGCTGTTCGTCAGCGCCACCAATGTGCGCAGCGGCGCCCTGCGGCTGTTCGACGAGACGGAGGTTCAGGTCGACCATCTGCTGGCCTCGGCCTGCCTGCCGCACCTGTTCCGCGCGGTGCGGATCGACGGGCAGGAGTATTGGGACGGCGGCTATCTCGCCAACCCGCCGCTGTCGCCGCTGGCGGAGGCTTGTCCCGGTGCCGACCTGATGGTGGTGGCGATCAACCCCCTCACCTGCGCCACCACGCCGGAGGACCCGGCCGGTATCGCCGCCCGGCTGAACCAGATCACCTTCAACGCCGCCCTGCTGCAGGAGATGCGCTGCCTGTCCGCCCTTCCCGACGCCCCGCGCCTGCATCTGATCGGCGCAGACGAGCATCTGCAGGATCTGGGGCTCTACTCGAAGCTGATGACCGACTGGAGTTTCCTGAACTGGCTGCGCGACGCCGGGCGCGAGGCGGCCGGGCGCTGGGTGGAGGAGAACCTGCAAGCCGTCGGCGTGGAGGGCACCGCCCGGTCACCGGCCCTGGCATGACCCTCACTCCGCCGGGTGATGCCCTGCCGGTTGCTGTTGGGCGTCAGGGTCGGTGTGGGCGAACCAGCGCTTCATCCGGCGCGACAGCCCGTCCAGATAGGTCAGCGCCACCGGCACCACCAGCAGCGTCAGGATGGTGGAGGACAGGAGGCCGCCGATCACCGCATGGGCCATCGGCGCCCGCTGTTGCGCCCCCTCGCCGATGCCGAGCGCCAGCGGGATCATCCCGAAGATCATTGCCGCGGTGGTCATGACGATGGGGCGCAGGCGGATGATGCCGGCCTCCACCAGCGCATCGTTCAGGTTGGCGCCGCGCTTGCGCGCCTGATTGGCGAAATCGACCAGCAGGATGGCGTTCTTGGTCACCAGACCCATCAGCATGATGAAGCCGATGGCGCTGAAGATGTTCAGCGTCGATCCCGCCACCAGCAGACCCAGGAACACGCCGACCAGCGACAGCGGCAGCGAAGCCATGATGGCGAGCGGCTGCAGGAAGCTGCCGAACTGCGAGGCCAGGATCAGGTAGATCAGGATGATGGCCAGCGCCAGCGCCTGCGCCGCGTAGCCGCTGGTCTCCGCGATGTCCTTGGTCGAGCCGCCGAAGACGATGCGGTAGCCGGGCGGCAGCTCGATCTTCGCCAGGGCCGCCTGCAACTCGCGCCCGGCGTCGCCGGCGGCGCGGCCCTGGACGTTGGCCTGGACATTCACCTCGCGCTGCAGGTCGCGCCGGTTGATCTGCGAGGCACCGAGCGTCGTCGTCACCTCCGCCACCTGGGACAGCGGGATCATGCGCGGCGTGCCGTTGGCGTCCATCCCACCCGACAGATAGATGCGGTCGAGATCGGCCCGGCCGGCACGGGCGGCCTCCGGCAGGCGGACCAGCACGTCGTAGCTTTCGCCGTCCGGCGCCTTCCAACTCGACACCGTGTCGCCGGCGAACAGCGGGCGCAGCGTGTCGGCGACCTTGGCGGTGCTGATGCCGAGGTCGCTGGCGAGGTCGCGCTCCAGCCGGACAGCGAGCGTCGGCTTGGCGGCCTTCAGCGTGCTGTCGACATCGACGAAGCCGGGGATGGCGCGCATGGCGCCGATGACCTTCTGCGACAGCCGGTCCAGCTCGGCGATGTCGCGGCCCTGCACCGACACCTGGATCTGCTTCTGCACGCCGCCGACGCCGGGGATGGCGATGCCCATGGTGACGCCGGGGATCGCCGACAGCCGTTGGCGCAGCAGCGGGGCGAGATCGTTGGGTGAGCGCTTGCGCTGGTCGATGGGGACGTAGCGGAGATAGATGCTGCCGCGGTTGTGGCCGATCGACACGCCGGTGTTGACGGTGCTGTAGGTGTAGGCGATTTCCGGGAACTCGCGGATCGCCGCCTCGACCTGTTTGGTCTTGGCGGTGGTTGCGGCGAGCGAGGAGCCGACCGGGGTTTCCACCTCGACGATCTGCTCGCCCAGGTCGGCGGCAGGGACGAACTCCACACCGATGCGCGGAACCAGCAGAAAGCTGCCGAAGAAGATCGCCAGCGCTGCGATCATCACCACCCAGCGCCATCGCAGACCCCAGCGCAGCAGCCGGCCATAGCCATGCGAGACGGCGGTGAAGCCGCGTTCGAACGCCGCGGCGAAGCGGCCGAAGATGGAACGGCCATGGCGGCCGTGCGCCGCCGGGTCATACCAGACGCTGGACAGCATCGGGTCGAGCGTGAAGGACACGAACAGCGAGATCAGCACCGCCGCCGAGACGGTGATGCCGAATTGCAGGAAGAAGCGGCCGATGATGCCGCCCATGAAGGCGACCGGCAGGAAAACCGCGACGATGGTCAGCGTGGTCGCCAGCACCGCCAGTCCGATCTCCGCCGTGCCGTCGAGCGCGGCCTGCCGATGGCCCTGGCCACGGGCGAGGTGGCGCATGATGTTCTCGCGCACCACGATGGCGTCGTCGATCAGGATGCCGATGGCGAGCGACAGAGCCATCAGCGTCATCATGTTCAGCGTGAAGCCCATCGCTGCCAGCATGCCGAAGGTGCCGAGCACGGCGACCGGCAGGGTCAGCGCGGTGATGACTGTGCTGCGCCAGGAGCCGAGGAAGACCATGACGATCAGGATGGTCAGGATGCCGCCCTCGACCAGGGTCTTCTGCACGTTGCTGAGCGAGTTGGTGATGCCGCGGGAGCTGTCGCGCACCACCGCCAGCGTCACGTCCGGCGGCAGCGAGCCGTTGGTCCGCAGATCCTCGATCGCCGCCTGCAGCCCACGCGCGACCTCCACCGTGTTGGCGCCCTGGACCTTGACCACGTCGACGGCAAGCGCCGGGTTGCCGTTCAGCAGGGCGGCGGAATCCTGCTCCTCCTGCCCGTCGATCACCTCGGCGACCTGACCCAGCCGCACCGGGCTGCTGCCGCGCCGCGCGACGATCAGGTCCAGCAGGTCGCGCGGGTTGCGTACGCGCCCCTCCACCTGCACCACGCGCTCCCGCCCCTGGCCGGTGACGGTGCCGGCGGGGACGTCCTGATTCTCGCCGGTGACGGTGGCGATCACCTCGTCGACGCCGACGTTCAGCGCCTCCAGCTTCTCCGGCTTCAGGCGGACCAGGATCTGGCGCTTCACCCCGCCGGCGATGGTGGCCTTGCCGACTCCGCGGACATTCTGCAGCCGCTTCAGGATGACCTGATCGGTCAGGGTGGTGAGGTCGCGCAGACTGCGCAGATCGGATGTGACCGCGATGGACAGGATCGGCTGGTCGTCCGGGTTGAAGCGGGTGATCTGCGGGTCCTTCACCTCGTCCCGAAAGGTCGCGCGGATGGCCGAGACCTTCTCGCGCACGTCCTGCAACGCCTGGACCGACGAGGTCTTCAGGTCGAACTCGGCGATCACCACCGACTGGCCTTCATAGGAGCGCGAGGTCAGTGTCTTGATGCCGGCGATGGTGTTGATCGCATCCTCGACCGGGCGGGTGATGTCGGTCTCCACCGTCTCCGGGCTGGCGCCGGGATAGCTGGTGCTGACCACCACCACCGGGAAATCGACGTCGGGAAACAGGTCGACGCCCAGCCGGTTGTAGGAAAAGAGGCCGAGCACCATCAGCGCCACCATCATCATGGTGGCGAAGACGGGGTTGTCGACGCTGATGCGGGTGATCGGCATGGGGACGGTTCCGCGTCAGATGCCGGCGACCGTGACGGGGCGGCCGGCGGTCAGGCCGGGCAGGTTGCCGGTGACGACGCGGTCGCCCGGCGCCAGCCCTTCCACCTGCACCAGATCGCCGCGCGCCCAAAGTTCGACGCGCGTGACCGGCCGGCGTTCGGTGCGGCCATCGGCGATCACCAGGACAAAATCGCCGCGGTCATCATGACGGATGGCGACCGGCGGCACGGCGACGGCGTCCGATGCCTGGGCCACCAGAACGTCGCCGCTGGCGAACATGCCACCGCGCAGTGCGCCGTCCTTGTTGTCGATGGTCACATAGACGGGAATGGCGCGCGACCCCGCACGCGCCATCGGATTGATGCGGGCGACGCGGCCGGCGAATTCGCGTTCGCCGAAGCCCTCGACCCGCAGGGTCGCGGCCTGGCCGACGGCGAGCCGGGCCACCTGCTCCGCCGGGACGGTCGCCTCGACCTCCACCCGCGACAGATCGACGATGGTGAACATGGCGGCGTTCACCGCCAGATTTTCCCCCGGATTGACGGAGCGGGTGGCGACCAGCCCGTCGATGGGACTGACGACCACGGCATCGCGCAGGGCCTTGCGCGCAAGCTCCACCTGGGCGGCCAGCGCATCGACCTGGGCGCGCTGAAAGCCGAAGCTGCTTTCCGCCTGATCCAGGCTGGTGTCGGAAACGATGTTGCTGCGGTTCAGTGTGCGGTTCTTGGCCAACGTCTTTTCGGCCAGCACCAGCTGGGCGCGGGCGCCCTCCAGATTGGCCTGTTTCTCGTTCAGGCGGGCGGTCAGCTCGACCGTGTCGAACCGGGCCAGCACGTCGCCGCGGCGCACAGCCTGCCCCTCGCGCACCAGCACCTCGGCCAGCCTTGCAGCCACTTCGGCCTTCACCGCCGACTGCTCCATTGGGGAGACGGAGCCGCTGAGGCGCACGGTTTCCGTCAGCGCGCGCGGTGCGACCGCAGTCACTTCCAGCGCCGTCAGTTCAACCGGCCGTTCCGCCGCCGGGACGGCTGGAGCGGGGGGAGGCGCCGCCGGGCTGCGAGCCCGCCACAGGGCAACCCCGCCGCCGGCCACCAGCAGCACCAGAAGGACCAGCAGCATCCGGCCGAGCCGCCGCCGCGGACGGGGCGAGGGCGGGGCATCGTCCTGCGGCGGGGGCCGCTGGGGCTGCAAAGGCTGGGGAGCCGGTGTAAAGGTCCGTTGCGGGGCGGTCATGATGGTCGATCCAGTTCGGCCGGCCCAAGGCGATCAAGAAGGCTTGCGGTCGAGGCGGCGTCGGTTGAGGGCGTGGCCGGCGCTCTCCATTAGGGATGGCGGCGATGTTCCGTCAAGGTTCTCATTGTCGCGCCTTATGACGGGATGGGAGCGCGGGATGGTCCTATCCAGATGGGCAGCGAAGATTGGCATACCAGCATTTGCCAAAAATCCTAATTGTCGACTTCGATACAAGAGATAAATCGGGCAACTTTGAGGCATCTTCGGGACAGGATTCGACAAACGGCCGTGATGTCGCTTGACAGTCGTGGCCTATACATTGAAAAGCGATCCAACTCTTGTCCCGCCCGCGCCAACAGCACGGAAATTCACTCGTGGTCATACGAAACCTCGCGACGATCAACGCCGCCGGTGCAATACTGTGCCTCGCCCTCGGTCTTGCCGGCTGCGCCTCCGAAGCGCCGCAGGTGCAGACGGCCCTGCCGGTCGAAGCCGCCTATGTCCCGGACCCGAACGATCCGCTGTCGCGCTGGGTCCCGCTGATCCGCGAGGCTTCCCAGAAATACGACATGCCGGAGAAATGGATCCGCGCGGTGATGATGCGGGAGAGCAATGGCCGTGCGACCACCAACAGCGGCAAGGTGCTGACCAGCTCCGCCGGCGCCCTCGGGCTGATGCAGGTGATGCCCGGCACTTATGAGCTGATGCGGACGCAATATGGTCTCGGTCCCGACCCGTCCGACCCCCACGACAACATCATGGCCGGCACCGCGTACCTGCGCGAGATGTACGACCTGTTCGGGGCTCCCGGATTCCTGGCCGCCTACAATTGCGGCCCGGCCTGCTATGCCCAGCATCTGGCCGGCAAGCAGCGGCTGCCGCGCGAGACGAAGATGTATTTGGCGGCCCTGACCCCGGTTCTGCGCGGCGTCGGGCCGCGCGAGCCGTCGCAGGCCGCCGGCGCCTCGGCCATCGAGGTCGCGGTGGTTCCGGACGACGCGCCCAAGCCGCACGGTGGCATGCCTGCCGCCCCGCCGCAGCGGTCCGAGCCGGCGCCGGTCGTGGTCGCGTCCGCCGTATCCGAAACCCGCGCGCCTGAATCCCGTGCGGTCGAGCCGCGGCGGATGGAACCGCGCCCGGCCGAGCCGAAACTCGCCGAGCCGGCCCCCGTCGCGGTCGCGTCGCTGTCAGCACCGGTACTGCCGGCCGCCAAGCCGGTCCAGGTCGCCAGCCTCGACTCGGCGCCGACCACGCATCGCGTCAGCCCGCAATTCACCACGCAGGTCGCCGAAGCGCTGCTTCCGCCGCAGTCGGTCGGCAAGGGAGAGCGCGTGGTGATGCGCTTCGTCTCCCAACGCGCCGACGGCTGCGGCAGCCTCGCCGGCCGCGACCGCGCCTGCGTCGCGCTGGCAGACGCACGCTAAGACGGGAGGGCGGTCGGCCGCTTTCCCCTTGCGGGAGAGCAGGGCCGGCCTCCGTCCTCCCAGCGTGAGCTAAGCGATTTTTTTGCGCCCTTGCGGTCTGATTTGATCCGCATCACTTACGGATCGCCTCGCCACTGGCATAACGGTGAGATGGACCGGTCCGAACACAAATCCAGCCCATACCCTCCCTGCAGCTGTTGCGGTGAAGAGGTGCTGCTTGGCGAGCCCATGTATTGGACGCCGGAGCGGCCGGGCCATGTCTGGCATGATCTGTGCGCCCAAAGGGAGGGCCTGTTGCCGGCCAGCCCGAAGCCTGTCCGCGGCAAACGGCGCAGTCCCAGGACGCAGACGGTCGAGTCGCTGTTCTGAGCGGCAACTGAACGGCCAAAAGAAAAGGGGCGGTTTCCCGCCCCTTTGTCCTTCGCCAGCGGAAGCGTCCGCTTGCCTCACTCCCACTCGATGGTCCCCGGCGGCTTCGACGTGATGTCGTAGACGACGCGGTTGACGCCGCGGACCTCGTTGACGATGCGGTTGGACACGCGCGCCAGGAAGTCGTGGGGGAAGGGGTACCAGTCGGCGGTCATGCCGTCGGTGGAGGTCACCGCGCGCAGGGCCAGCACATGGTCATAGGTGCGGCCGTCGCCCATCACGCCGACGGTGCGGACCGGCAGCAGAACGGCGAAAGCCTGCCAGATCGCATCGTAGAGGCCGGCATTGCGGATTTCCTCCAGATAGATCGTGTCGGCCTTGCGCAGGATCTCCAGCTTCTCCGGCGTGATCTCGCCGGGGACGCGGATGGCGAGGCCCGGGCCGGGGAAGGGGTGGCGGCCGATGAAGGCCGGCGGCAGGCCGAGTTCGCGGCCAAGCGCGCGGACCTCGTCCTTGAACAGCTCGCGCAGCGGCTCGACCAGCTTCAGCTTCATCCGCTCCGGCAGGCCGCCGACATTGTGGTGCGACTTGATGGTGACAGACGGGCCGCCGGTGAAGGACACGCTCTCGATCACGTCGGGGTAGAGGGTGCCCTGGGCCAGGAACTCCGCACCGCCGACCTTGGCGCTTTCCTCGTCGAAGACGTCGATGAACAGGCCGCCGATGATCTTGCGCTTCTGCTCCGGATCGGTGACGCCGGCCAGCTTGCCCAGGAACAGGTCCGACGCCTCGCGGTGGACCAGCGGGATGTTGTAGTGGTCGCGGAACAGCCGCACGACCTCTTCCGACTCGCCGGCGCGCATCAGGCCGGTGTCGACGAAGATGCAGGTCAGCTGGTCGCCGATGGCCTCGTGAATCAGCACGGCCGCGACCGACGAATCGACGCCGCCCGACAGGCCGCAGATCACCTTGCCCTTGCCGACTTGGGCGCGGATCTTCTCGATCGCCTGCTGCTTGAAGGCGGCCATGGTCCAGTCGCCCTTGATGCCGGCGACGCGGTGGACGAAGTTCGCCAGCAGCTGCGCGCCATGCGGGGTGTGGACCACCTCCGGGTGGAACTGCACGCCGTACATACGGCGCTGGTCGTTGGCGATGGCGGCGAAGGGCGCGCCGTCGCTGACCGCAACGGCGCGGAAGCCGTCGGGCAACGCCGTGACGCGGTCGCCGTGGCTCATCCACACCTGTTCCTTCGACCCGACTTCCCACAGCCCGTCGAACAGGGCGCAGGGCTCCTTGATCTCGATGAAGGCGCGGCCGAACTCGCGGTGATCGGAGCCGGAGACGTTGCCGCCCAGCTGCTGGCACATCGTCTGCTGGCCATAGCAGATGCCCAGCACCGGGACCTTCAGGTCGAACACCGCCTGCGGCGCGCGCGGGCCGTTCGCCTCGGTGACGGAGGCCGGGCTGCCCGACAGGATGATCGCCTTCGGGTCATACTCGCGGATGCGCTCGTCGCTCATGCCGAAGGGATGGATCTCGCAATAGACCCCGCTCTCGCGCACGCGGCGGGCGATGAGCTGGGTCACCTGCGACCCGAAATCGAGAATGAGGACGCGTTCGGCGGAAAGGGAAGCGGCGCTGGACATCGGCGAATCCTGATGCGTGGGGACTCAAGGCCCCTGACTACCGCACCTCCGGCCCCGCCGACAAGCGTGCAAGCGGCGTCAGGTCGCGCCAGCCATAGGCGATTTCCACCAGATCGGTGCTGGCGAAGCGGATCGGCCGTTCCGCCACCTTGATGCCGCCCAACCGTTCGTAGAACCAGCGCGACGGGTTGTCGCGCAGGCACCACACCGCCGCCGACCGGACGCCGGCAGCCAGGAAGCGGTCGGCCATCGCCGCCATCAGCCGCCGTCCAATGCCGTAACCCTTTGCATCGTCAAGCAGATAGAGCGCGTGGAACTCGCCCGCATGGCCCTGTACCGCGACCCGCCGGGTGCCGAAGGAGGCGATGCCGACGATGGTGCCGGGGGCGGAAAACCGGCCGGCGACGTCCACCGCGACGAAGGCGCCCTGGCCCGGGCCGCGCGTCTCGGCGATGGCTGCCCAGCGCTGGGCGGCGGGCGGCTCGGACAGATTGACCAGGAATTGCGCCGGGATCAGGCCGGGATAGGTTGACCGCCAGCTCTGCACATGGACGCGGGCCATGCCGTCGGCGTCCGACGCGCTCGCCCGGCGGATTGCGACCGTGGTGTCCGTCATCGACCGACCCTCCCGTGCAGCCTGTATACCAACAGTTTGGGGTGCGGATGCAGGAAGTCCAGCCTGAAAAGGAGGCAGGAATGCGTCACCAACGATAGCGCCGCGCGATTGGCGGGAGGGAGGCCTGCCCCCGGCCCGGTTGTCATCGCGCCGCAACAGGGGTAAACAGCCGGGACTGTTCCGGCGGGGGCCCGCACCGATCCAATCGGGCGGGGCCGCGCCAGTCCGCCTCAAGCGCCATGGCGGCGCCGCGGGCGGGGCTCCGGAGACCGGACACCGCATGTATTCCTCGCCTACGCTTTCCCGTTACATCGGGCGGCAGTTCATCGTCTGGTTCTGCCTGCTGATGGTGATCCTGCTCGCCATCGTGCTGCTGCTGGACACGGTGGAACTGCTGCGCCGTGCCGGCACCAAGCCCAACGTCACCTTCGGGCTGGTGGTGGAGATGGCGCTGCTGAAGCTGCCGGAGATCGGGCAGCAGATCTTTCCCTTCGTCATCCTGTTCGCGGGCATGTTCACCTTCTGGCGGCTGACGCGCAGCGCCGAGCTGGTGGTCGCCCGCGCCGTCGGCGTCTCTGCCTGGCAGTTCCTGATGCCGGTGATGTTCGCCGCCGCCGCCATCGGCGTGGTGAAGGTGACGCTGATCAATCCGGTCGGCGCCGTGTTCATCGCCAAGTACGAGCAGTTGCAGGACCGCTATCTGAAACTGCAGTCCAGCACGCTGAACATCTCTCGCTCCGGCTTGTGGCTGCGCCAGACCAGCGAGAAGGAACAGTTCTTCATCCATGCGGAATTGGTGAACCCGGTGACCTTCGAACTGTCGAACGTCATCGTCTTCCTGTTCGATGCCGACCAGAACTATCTGGGTCGTGTCGACGCGCCCAGCGCCGAGTTGAAGGACCGCAAGTGGGAACTGCAGGATGCCGTTCTGAACCGGGCCAAGAAGGATCCGGAGAAGCTCGACAGCTACACGATCCCGACCGAACTGGATATGGCGACCATCGAGGAGAGCTTCGCCCCGCCGGAGACGATCTCCTTCTGGGAACTGCCGCGCTTCATCCACACGCTGGAGACCACGGGCTTCCCCGCCGTGCGGCACCGGCTGCATTACCAGTCGCTGCTGGCCCAGCCCTTCCTGTTCCTGGCGATGGTGCTGTTCGCCGCCGCCTTCTCCCTGCGGCTGCCGCGGCGTGGCGGGACGATGGCGATGGTCACCGGCGGCGTGCTGACCGGATTCGTGCTGTTCGTGATGACCGACGTGGTCCGCACCTTCGGGATGTCGGAGACGATCCCCATCGTGATGGCGGCCTGGAGTCCGGCCGGGATCAGCCTGCTGCTGGGGACCGCCGCCCTGCTTCATCTTGAGGACGGCTGACATCTTGCGAACGGCTGACGCAGGGCGGCCGGGTAGGGGTGGGGCCATTCGCCGCAAAGCGGCCGGTTATCGCCTTCGGTCATAATTCTGCCCGTTTGGTTTTGCACTGGTTTGCCGGGTCCGATTCCGTTTGCAAGCGGCACCGGCCCCACCGTAATAACGGGCGACCCGTTTTTGGAGCTTGAGCAGCATGTCGAGTTTGCGAGCCGTCCGGACCACCGTCGCCGTGGCGACCGCCTGCGCGCTTCTGGCCCTGCCCGCCGCGGCGCAGTCCGTCAAGGCCGCCGCCGGCGCGGCGGCGCCCCGGCCGGCAGACCAGGGCGCGCAGGTGGCGCGGGCACCGGGGTCCGAAGGCATCGCCGCCGTGGTGAATGACGAGGTCGTCTCTGTTTCGGACGTCAACGCCCGCATCCGCATGGCTCTGCTGAACGCCGGGGCCGCCGGCAATCCGGAGACCATCAAGCGCCTGACCCCGCAGGTGATGCGCCTGCTGATCGACGAACGGCTGCAGATGCAGGAGGCCAAGCGCCTGGGCATCACGGTGTCCGCCTCCGAGATCGAGGACGCCATCAAGCGCATCGCCGAACAGAACCGGATGAACGGTCAGCAGCTTCAGGATACCCTGAAGCGGCAGAATGTTCCGGTCTCCACCCTGAAGGATCAGATTCGCGCGCTGCTTGGCTGGCAGAAGGTGATGCAGCGCCGCATCCGCCAGGAGGTCGTCGTCGGCGAGGACGAAATCGACGCGGCGATGGAGCGGCTGAAGGCCAACATCGGCAAGCCCGAATATCTGGTGGCGGAGATCTTCCTGGCGGTGGACAGCCCCGACCAGGACGACGAGGTGCGCCGCAATGCCGAGCGTCTGGTCGAAGAGGTGAAGCGTGGCGGCAATTTCGCCGCGCTGGCCCGCCAGTTTTCGCAGTCGGCCGGCGCCGCGTCGGGCGGCGATCTCGGCTGGGTGCGCAGCGGCGAACTCTCGCCCGAGGTCGACAAGGCTCTCGCCGGGATGCGCGGCGGGCAGCTGTCGGCGCCGGTCCGCACCGCCACCGGCTATCATATCCTGCTGGTGCGCGGCCAGCGGCCCTTCGGCAGCAGCGGCGGCGAAGTTCCGATGCCGGTCGCCCAGCCGCCGGCGCCCCGTCCGCAGCCGCGGCCCGACGTGGCCAAGGCCACGGTCAACATGAAGCAGATCATCATTCCGATCGAGTCCAAGGAGCAGGCCAAGGCGGTCAAGGAACAGGCCGAGAAGCTGCGCAAGTCGATCAAGAGCTGCTCCGACTTCCAGGCCCGCGCCAAGGAAACCGGCATGCCGGAATCGGGCGACATGGGCACCATGCGGGTCAAGGACATGGCGCCGGGCCTGCAGAACCTCGCGCTGGGCATCCCGCTGGGGCAGGCCAGCCCGGTGCTGATGAGCCAGGCAGCCGCGGTGATCCTGATCGTCTGCAAGCGCGACGTGCCGATGATCCAGCCGCCGCCGCAAGCCCAGCCGGCTCCGCCGCCGCCGCCGGCTCCCACGCCGATCAAGGAGGCCAAGCTGCCCGGACGCGACGAGATCGAGCGTGAGCTGATCGCCGAGCGGGCGGAGTTGCTGTCGCGCCGCTATCTCCGCGACCTCCGCCGCACCGCCTTCATCGAGACGCGCCTGTGATCGCCGCCCCGCCGGACAATCTGCCGCTGGCCCTCACCATGGGGGAGCCGGCCGGCATCGGCGGGGACATCACGCTGAAGGCCTGGGCGGCCCGGAACGAGGCCGGCCTGCCGCCCTTCGTCGTCCTCGACGATCCCGTGCGGCTGACGGCACTGGCCGCCAAGCTCGGATTGGCGGTTCCGGTGCAGGCCGTGTCGTCGCCGGACGAGGCTGTGGCGCTGTTCGACCGTGCGCTGCCGGTCCTGCCGGTGGGGCTCGGCACGACCGTCGTCGCCGGCAAGCCCGACCCGGCCAACGGTGCGGCGGTGATCGCCAGCATCGACCGGGCGGTCGCCCTGGTGCAGGGGGGGCAGGCTGCGGCCGTGGTCACCAACCCGATCCAGAAATCCTCGCTCTACGCCGCGGGCTTCCGCCATCCCGGCCACACCGAGTATCTGGCGCATCTGGCCGGACTGGCGGACGAGCCGATCATGATGCTGGCGGCGGCCGACCTGCGGGTGGTGCCGGTGACCATCCATGTCTCCGTGCGCGACGCGGTGACCCTGCTGACCACGGAGGCCATCGTCCATGCCGGCCGCGTGACTGCGGCTTCGCTGACGCGTGACTTCGGCATCAAGCGGCCGAGGCTGGCCGTCGCCGGACTCAACCCCCACGCGGGGGAGGGTGGGGCGATGGGCCGCGAGGAGATCGACATCATCGAGCCGGCCATCGCCATCCTGCGCGCCGACGGCATCGACGTCTCCGGCCCGCGCCCGCCTGACACCATGTTCCACGCCGCCGCCCGCCGCGGCTATGACGCCGCGCTGTGCATGTACCATGATCAGGCGCTGATCCCGGTGAAGACGGTGGATTTCGACGGCGGCGTGAACATCACGCTGGGCCTGCCCTTCGTTCGCACCTCGCCCGATCACGGCACCGCGCTGGACATCGCCGGCACGGGTGCCGCCAACGCGACCAGCCTGATCGCGGCGCTGAAGACGGCCGACCGGATGGCGCGGAACCGGCGGCGGGGCAGCGCGCCTTAGCGTCTGTCCGACGCTTATTGAAGCATCGGGCAGACTCTAACCTTTTGATTTTCCGTGCGATTCACGCTTCAGACGATTCCGTCTGAACCGATCGCACTCAAAGCGCGGCACTGCCGTACATATCTCTGCCGCAAATGAAAAAGGAGCGCTCGTGCGCTCCATTTTTCATGGCGGTCTTCCGGTGCGGTCAGCCCCGGTCGTCGGGATCGTACATCGTCGGCCCACCCTGTTGATCATGGTGAGACGGTGCCTGCTCGCGATGATGGTGGGTGCGGGCGATGAAGGGCGCCAGTTCCTGGAGTTCGATGAAGTTGTCGGCCTGTCGGCGCAGTTCGTCGGCGACCATCGGCGGCTGCGAGCGGACTGTGCTGACGACGCTGAAGCGCACGCCCTTGCGCTGCACCGCTTCCACCAGCCGGCGGAAGTCGCCGTCGCCGGAGAACAGCAGGATGTGATCGACATGGTCGGCCATCTCCATCACGTCGATGGCCAACTCGATGTCCATGTTCCCCTTGATCTTGCGCCGTCCCGATGCGTCGGTGAATTCCTTGGTCGGCTTTGTGACCATGGTGTATCCGTTGTAGTCGAGCCAGTCGACCAGCGGACGGATCGGGGAGTATTCCTGATCCTCGACCAGTGCGGTGTAGTAGAAAGCCCGAACAAGCCGGCCTTCTCCGGCGAACCCGTCACGCAACCTTTTGTAATCAATATCGAAGCCCAACGAGCGCGCTGCGGCGTAGAGGTTGGCGCCGTCTATGAACAGAGCGAGACGCTCTTCCTTGTAAAACAACTTGCTGACATCACGCGGCAAAGTCGAATTGCGGTCCAATGCCAGGATCCTTCCATCGCTGCTTGTTAAAATATGCATGGATTACGCGGAAACCCTCGCGTTCCAATTTTGAAATCTAGTGTATTGAACGCGAACATACAAGGGGGCTGCGGCTGCCGACTGTTCCGGGGCGCTCCACCGATGTATAAGGACATATCAGGGGACGTTCTCCTGGCGCAATGCAGCAACGCTGTCGTTCGCGCTTGCACCTATCGGGCCACATCCATATAGTCTAGAGCCTCCTATGACTCCGGAGTTCGTCTGGCATGGCCCGCGTTACCGTTGAAGATTGCGTCCTGAAGGTTCCGAACCGTTTCGAGCTGGTCATGATGGCTGCCCAGCGCGCCCGCGAGGTCGCGAGCGGCGCTCCGCTGTCGATCGACCGCGACAACGACAAGAACCCGGTCGTGGCGCTCCGCGAGATCGCGGACGAGACGGTGTCGCTTGATTATCTGAAGAACGCCCTGATCAAGGGCCATCAAAAGCATGTCGAGCCGGACGAGCCGGAGGAAGAGATCGTCGAGCTGATGGCCGGCGAGAATGACTGGGCTGCGCGCGGCAACACCTCGCTGGGCGATGAAGACGGCATGAGCGAGAGCGACGGCGAGGAGCTGGGCGAAGAGGACGACATCGCCGCAGACATGGATGCCGAGCCGGGCGCTGGTTTCGCCATGACCGAGGATCCCGACGGAGACCTCTGATTCTGGACAACGACCGCAGAACACGGAGGGGGCCCGGCGCCCCCTCGCCGAAGAATGGGGTGGGGGGCATCCGGCTCCCTTTCGGTTCGCTCAGGACCACCACGCAGACATTTGAGGCGCCACGCGCGCCGGGTCGGGCCGCATGATCCGGCAATACGAGCTTGTCGAGCGCGTCAAGGCGTATGATCCCTCGGCCGACGAGGATCTGCTCAACCGCGCCTACGTCTTCTCGATGAAGGCGCACGGATCGCAGACGCGCGCGTCGGGCGATCCCTACTTCCTCCATCCGCTGGAGGTCGCCGGCATCCTCACCCAGATGAAGCTGGACGCCGGCACCATCGCCACGGCGCTGCTTCACGACACGGTCGAGGACACGGTCGCCACGCTCGAGGACATCGAGCGGGTGTTCGGCAAGGAGATCGCCCGGCTGGTCGACGGCGTGACCAAGCTGTCGCGGCTGGAACTGAACAGCGAACAGGCCAAGCAGGCGGAGAATTTCCGCAAGCTGGTGATCGCGATGTCGGAGGACATCCGCGTCCTGCTGGTGAAGCTGGCCGACCGGCTTCACAACATGCGCACGCTGTTCCACCTGAAGAAGCCGGAAAAGCGCCGCCGCATCGCCCGCGAAACCATTGAAATCTATTCGCCCTTGGCCGAACGCATCGGCATGCACAAGATCAAGGACGAGCTGGACGATCTTGCCTTCGCCGAACTGAATCCCGACGCGCGCGACAGCATCCTGGCCCAGCTGGCCCGCCTGCGCAGCGAGGGCGAGAACCGCGTCCAGACCATCATCACCGAACTGCGCGAGCTGCTGGCGTCCGAAGGGCTGCCCGACGTATCGGTGACCGGCCGCGAGAAATCGGCCTATTCGATCTGGCGCAAGCTGCAGCGCAAGAATGTCAGCTTCGAACAGCTGTCCGACATCATGGCCTTCCGCATCACGGTCGGCACCGTCGGCGAATGCTATCAGGCGCTGGGCATCGTGCACGCCCATTACCCGGTGGTGCCGGGGCGCTTCAAGGACTACATCTCGACGCCCAAGCCCAACGGCTACCGCAGCCTGCACACCGGCGTGATCGGTCCCGGCCGCAACCGGATCGAGGTACAGATCCGCACCCAGGACATGCACGAGATCGCCGAACTGGGTGTCGCCGCCCACTGGGCCTACAAGCAGGACCACCAGCCGCGCCCGAACGGCGGCGAATACCGCTGGCTGCGCGAGCTGCTGGACATCCTGGAGCATGCGCAGAAGCCGGAAGAGTTCCTGGAACACACCAAGCTGGAGCTGTTCCAGGATCAGGTCTTCTGCTTTACGCCGAAGGGCGATCTG
This sequence comes from Azospirillum oryzae, assembly GCF_900177515.1. Taxonomy (GTDB): domain Bacteria; phylum Pseudomonadota; class Alphaproteobacteria; order Azospirillales; family Azospirillaceae; genus Azospirillum; species Azospirillum oryzae_A. The sequence goes on along the minus strand of NZ_FXAK01000007.1, from coordinate 1,722,285 downwards.
ATCGCGCTGCCGCGCGGCGCAACGCCCGTCGACTTCGCCTATGCCGTCCACTCGCAGGTCGGCGACCATTGTGTCGGAGCCAAGATCAACGGCCGCATGCTGCCGCTGCGCACCCAGCTGCAGAACGGCGATCAGGTCGACATCGTCACCTCCAAGGCGCAGACGCCGGTCCCGGGCTGGGAACGCTTCGTCGTCACCGGCAAGGCTCGCGCCCGCATCCGCAAGTTCCTGCGCACCCAGCAGCGCGCCCAGTATATGGAACTGGGCCGCGGCATGTTGATGCGGCAGTTCAAGTCGGAGGGCTACGAGTTCACCGAAAAGGCGCTGGAAAACGTCATCAAGATTTTCCAGCAGCCGACGGTCGACGACCTGATGGCCGGTGTCGGTTCCGGCCTGCATTCGGTGCGCGAGGTCTTCCACGCCGTCTTCCCCGGCCACAAGGCGCAGGCCGCCCCCGCCGTCCGCGAGACGGAGGAGAGCGCGCCGAAGCCCAAGGCGAAGACCCGCAAGGAATCGGCGCTGCCGATCCGCGGCCTGATCCCGGGCATGGCCGTGCATTACGCCCGCTGCTGTCACCCGCTGCCCGGCGACCGCATCGTCGGCATCGTCACTACCGGCAAGGGCGTGACGATCCACACCATCGACTGCGAGACGCTGGAAAGCTTCCACGAATCGCCGGAGCGCTGGATCGACGTGTCGTGGGAGACCGGCCCGGATTCGCCGGAGGAGCATGTCGGCCGCATCAGCGTCGTCATCGCTAATGAACAGGGTTCGCTCGGCACGCTGTTCACGGTGATCGGCAAGAACCAGGGCAACGTCATCCATCAGAAGATCACGAACCGCAGCACCGATTATTTCGAGCTGCTGATCGACATCGACGTGAAGGATGCCAAGCACCTGACCAACATCATGGCCGCCCTGCGCGCCACCCCGGCCATCCATTCGGTGGAGCGGGCGCGGGGACGTTAAATTCCCTGTCATCCGCGGGTGCATCGGTCGGTTCGGCGTGACGGAAGGCCGGTGCACCGCTATATAGACGGAATCGCCCCCGCCCGTTCCGGCGGGCGGCGGCGCTTTGGAGTCCGTGCATGTCCCGTTTCCTGCGCCTCGGCGTGAACATCGACCATGTGGCGACCGTCCGCAACGCGCGCGGCGGGGCGCATCCCGATCCCGTCCGCGCGGCGAAGCTCGCCATCGAGGCCGGGGCCGATGGGATCACCGCCCACCTGCGCGAGGACCGGCGCCACATCGTGGATCGCGACATCGACCGGCTGATGGCCGAGATCGACCGTCCGCTGAACCTGGAGATGGCGGCGACCGACGAAATGCTGGCCATCGCGCTGCGCCACAAGCCTCATGCCGCCTGCCTCGTGCCGGAAAAGCGCACCGAGGTCACCACCGAAGGCGGGCTGGACGTGATCGGCCAATACAACCAACTGGTCCGCCCGGTCGGCGAACTGGGGTCCGCCGGCATCCGCGTCTCCCTGTTCATCGATCCGGAACCGGCGCAGCTCGACGCCGCCAAGCGCCTCGGCGCCCCGGTGGTGGAACTGCACACCGGCGCCTATTGCGACGCCCATGACGCTGGGGCGCGCGAGGCGGAGTTGGCGCGCATCGTCCGCGCCGCCGCCCATGCCGAGGCCATCGGGCTGGAATGCCATGCCGGCCACGGCCTGAGCTATGACACCGTCGGTCCCGTGGCGGCGATCCAGACCATCGTCGAGCTGAACATCGGCCATTTCCTGATCGGCGAGGCGATTTTCGTCGGGCTGACCAACTCGATCGCCCGCATGCGCAAGGCCATGGACACGGCGCGGAACGCGGCGGCGCCCGCCCGATGATGATGTCCGGCACCATCATCGGCATCGGCAACGACCTGATCGACATCCGGCGGGTCGAGAAGTCGCTGGAGCGCTTTGGAAAGCGCTTCATCGACCGCATTTTCACCGAGGTCGAGCAGGCCAAGTCGGAACGCCGCGCAGGCTCCGCCGCGAAGAACAACGCCCGCGCCTCTACCTATGCCAAACGCTTCGCCGCCAAGGAAGCGTGCTCCAAGGCGCTGGGCACCGGCTTCCGCGACGGGGTGTTCTGGCGCGACATGGGGGTGGTCAATCTGCCGTCCGGCCAGCCGACGATGCGCCTGACCGGCGGCGCACTGGCCCGGCTGGAGGCGATCACGCCGCCGGGCATGCGCGCCCGCATCCATGTGACGCTGACCGACGAATATCCGATGGCCGAGGCCTTCGTCGTCATCAGCGCCGAACCGATCGAGTCCGCCAACACCGAGCCCACAATGCCCACCAATACGGCGAACCCAGAATGACCTTTCAGAAAGAAACGGCGTCCAACGCCAAGACCAAGGAATCCGGGTTCGCCGAGACCGTCAAGACGGTGATCTTCGCCGTGCTGATCGCCTTCGGCGTTCGGACGTTCGCCTTCGAACCGTTCAACATTCCGTCGGGGTCGATGATCCCGACGCTGCTGATCGGCGACTACCTGTTCGTGTCGAAATACAGCTACGGTTACAGCAAATACACGGTCGGCTTCGGCCTGCCGCTGTTCGAGGGCCGCATCTTCGGCTCCATGCCGGAGCGGGGCGACGTGGCGGTGTTCAAGCTGCCGCGCGACAACAAGACCGACTACATCAAGCGGGTGATCGGCCTGCCGGGCGACACCATCCAGATGATTGGCGGCATCCTGCACATCAACGGCCAGCCGGTGAAGCGCGAGCGGATCGAGGATTACGTCACCACCGATCCGCTGGGCCGTAGCATCCGCACGGCGCAGTTCATCGAGACGCTGCCGAACGGCCGCACCCACCGCATCATCGAGGAGTCGGACAACGGCCCGCTCGACAACACCCCGGTGTTCAAGGTGCCGGCCGGCCATCTGTTCATGATGGGCGACAACCGCGACAACTCGCTGGACAGCCGCGTTCCGTCGCAGGTCGGCTTCGTTCCCATCGAAAACATGGTCGGCCGCGCCGAATTCCTGTTCTTCTCGCTCGACGAGGGCACGCGCTTCTACGAGATCTGGCGCTGGCCGGTCGATCTGCGCTTCAGCCGCCTGTTCAACGGAGTCCGGTAAGTGTCCATCGTCACCAAGGCGCCTGCCGACGCGGGCGCCGGCTCCGAACCCGAGGCCGATGGCGCCGTCCAGTCCGCGGACGTCGCCGGCCTCGCGCGTGCGCTGGGCTATGAGTTTTCCAACCCGTCGCTTCTGCGCGACGCCGTTACCCACCCGAGCCTGATGGGGCTGGAGCGGGCCGGCCGCAAATCGCACAAGGGGCCGGGCATCGCCTATGAGCGGCTGGAGTTCCTGGGCGACCGCGTCGTCGGGCTGGTGGTTGCGCAATGGCTGCTGGAGCGCTATCCGAACGAGCGCGAAGGGGCGCTGGCCAAGCGGCACGCAGCGCTGGTGCGCCGGGAATCGCTGGGCCGCGTCGCCGACGCCATCGGGCTGGGCGCCTATCTGCGCCTGTCGCCGGCGGAAGCGCAGAGCGGCGGGCGGGAGAACCGCACCATCCTGGGCGATGCCTGCGAGGCGGTGCTGGGCGCCATGTATCTCGACGGCGGGCTGGAGCCGGTGACGCGATTCGTCCGCGAGGCGCTCGCCAGCGAGATCGACAAGGCGACGCCGCCTCCGCTGGACAGCAAGACGACGCTGCAGGAATGGGCGCAGGGGCGCGGAAAGCCGCTGCCCCGTTATGAACTGATCGAACGCAGCGGCCCGGCGCACGAGCCGCTGTTCGTGGTTGCGGTGCATGTTGCGGGAATGGAGCCGGTCAGCGGCTCCGGCTCGTCCAAGCGCATCGCGGAAAAGAAGGCGGCCAGCGCATTGCTGCGCCAGGTGGGAGTACAGGTCGATGACTGACGGTCGCGACGACATCGACAAGAACAAGGTTCAGCCCGGTTCCGAAGCTGCGGAGCCGACCCCGGAGCCCCTGATGGACGACGAGGCGCTCGACCATGAGGGCGTTGGCGGCGAGGACGCCGAAGACGGCGACTTCGACGACGAAGACGGCGAATACGAGGACGACGAGTACGAGGCCGATGAGGATGCCCCGCGCGGGCAGCCCATCTCCGTCCTGCCGCCGCTGCCGACGATGCCGGAGCATCCGCGCTGCGGCTTCATCGCCCTGGTCGGCGCGCCCAATGCCGGCAAGTCGACGCTGCTGAACGCGATGATCGGCAGCAAGGTGTCGATCGTCAGCCCGAAGGTGCAGACCACCCGCACCCGCGTGCTGGGCATCACGATCCAGGGCGACGCCCAGATGATCTTCGTCGACACCCCCGGCATCTTCAAGCCGAAGCGCCGGCTGGACCGCGCCATGGTGGCGGCGGCCTGGCAGGGGGCGGAGGATGCCGACGTGATCGGCGTGCTCTATGACGTATCGCGCCGCTCCATCGACGAGGACACCCGCAGCATCGTCGCCCGGCTGAAGGAGCAGGGGCGCGAAGCGATCCTGATCCTGAACAAGATCGATCTGGTGAAGCGGGACGTCCTGCTGGGCATCGCCGACGCCTTCCGGCAGGAGGGCATCTTCTCCGACATCTTCATGGTGTCGGCCATCACCGAGGATGGCGTCGCCGACCTGAAGCAGTTCCTGGCCGACCGCCTGCCGGAAGGGCCGTGGCATTTCCCGGAGGACCAGATCTCCGACATGCCGATGCGCCTGCTGGCGGCGGAGATCACCCGCGAGAAGCTGTTCCTGCAGCTTCACCAGGAGCTTCCCTATTCCGCCACGGTCGAGACCGAGGTGTGGGAGGAGTTCGACGACGGATCGGTGAAGATCTCGCAGGTCATCTTCGTGCAGCGCGAAAGCCAGAAGGCCATCGTGCTGGGCAAGGGCGGCCAGCGGATCAAGGCGCTGGGCTCCGCCGCGCGGACCGAGCTGACGGCGATGCTGGAGCGCCGCGTCCACCTGATCCTATTCGTGAAGGTGCGCGAGGGGTGGGTCGACGATCCGGAACGCTATTCGGCCTGGGGGCTGGATTTCGGGGCGTCCTGAACGACAAAGGCCCTCTCCCGCGGGAGAGGGCCTTTTCCATTCCAGGGCCGGTAAAGCCTCAGGCGGCCAGCAGACGCAGATGACCGTCGAATTCGTCCAGCGCGCGCATCAGCTCCATCATGGCCTGATCGGCCTGGGCGCGGGCGAAGGGCCATGCGTCGTCATCGGCCATATGGGCGGCCTCGATGCGGGCGATGGCGCGATTGTTCAGGCCGCGGAGGCGGTCGAGCGTGCGCTCCCACGTCTCTCGCCGGTCGCTGTCCGCACGCTCCACCATTGATCGCAGGGTTTCCATGCGGTCGGTGGCGCGCAGCACGAGATCACGGCTCAGCGTGTCGAAGGCTTGCCGGTTGCGGCGGCTCATGAAGTGTCCTCCTTTGATCCTCAACCGATTTTGACCTCTCGGCCGGTCGGCAGGATATCCCGACGCCGATACTGCGCAAACGCACCGGAAGCGCAGTCGTCACAGCCCCTTTGGGAGAAGCCGTAACGATTTTGCAATGCGATTTAGCAGTTGCGGGATGTCCGTCCGAATCCAAATCCCGCCGGGTTGCCCCAGCCCGAAAAGGACAAGGCAAACCCGGTGGCCGAGGAAGTCTTCCTGGTTGGATTGCGTTTCCTCCAGGGCCGGTTTCATCCGGCCCGTTGGCGTTTTTATACGCCGCCTTTTTGACGACGTTCTTTTGTTTTGGTGACGCTTTTGTGCCGCATTGGCAGGGCAGGGTCAATCCGCCCAAAAATCATAGACGGCGCGCAATCTGTCGCAGCCTAAAGGCGAGGTTGTAGCCCCGGATCCGGGCGGAAAGTCGGAAGTGGTAGAGCGTTCGTGCGCGTGTTCACTCGGCCGCGACCGCATAGGCGGGAATGGCTTCGGCATTGGCCGGTTCCGGCATCGACGCCGTACCGCAGCAGGGCGCGGTTGCCGCCGGCATTGCGGCGATGGCAGCCTGTTGGGCCATGATGGCGCGATGCTCGCTGGCCATGCTGCGCATGGTGGGCACGCATTTGCCGCACTGGACCTGGCAATTGTGATGGCGGAACACCGAGGCCGGGGTCGTGGCGCCTTGATCCAGCGCGGCCTTGACCTTCTTGTCGTTCAACGCGTGGCAGATGCAGACGTACATTAGCCCTCGGCGACGGTCGGTTGCGGTGCGTATCCTGCGCCCAGCAATAGCTGAGAGTGAGAATCGTTGTCAATGCCGCTATTGCGAACCAATCGCATATAAGAGCTTTCGCGACGCTTTGTCACAACCCCCTTCGCGTCAGTTCGAAAGAGGGGATCCCGCATCCTTGCGCTTGCATTCGGCGGCCGGCGGCGGTAGCCCGTGGGGCATGGACGACAGCACCCCCAAAAACGCCCCCGCCAAAAGCGATCCATATAGCACCCCGCAGCAGGCCCCCGGCGCGGTGGTGACTCCGCTCGGCCAGACGGTCTATCTGGCGGCGGACGGCTTCCTCGACGATCTGGTGGCGGAACTGGGGGAAGTCGCGTCGGTCGACGGCCGGCTGGTCTTCGTCGACGGCCCGGCGCGGCCGGCCGCCTGGGCGCAGAACATCTGGTACGACCCGGTGCGCATCGAGTTCTCGTCGATCAAGGGCGGTGCCAAGGCGCTGCGCGGCATCCAGCGCAATTGGGCGCTGTGGTCGCAGCGGCATCACCGCCGCGCCGCCCTGATCCAGGAGAATCTGCCGCACGTGTCGGCCAAGCCGGTGGTCTTCCCGTCGCCCCTGCCGACGGCGCCGCTGGGCTCCTGGACGCTGACCGACGAGTCCACCATCATCGCCGCTGCGCATTGCTCCAGCCCGTTCCGCAACGGCGAGGTCACCTTCGTCGAGAACCGCACCGCGCCGCCCAACCGCGCCTATCTGAAGCTGTGGGAGGCGCTGACCCTGTTCGGGGAGCAGCCGGGTCCGGGCGACCGCTGTCTCGACCTCGGCGCCTGTCCGGGCGGCTGGACCTGGGTGCTGCACGAGTTGGGGGCGTCGGTGGTCAGCGTCGACAAGGCGCCGCTCGACCCTGCCATCGCAGCCCTGCCGCGGGTGGAAATCCGCCAGGAAAGCGCCTTCGGCCTGAAGCCGGCGGCGGTCGGCCCGGTGGATTGGCTGTGCTGCGACGTGATCTGCTACCCGACACGGCTGTTGCGGCTGGTGAAGGAGTGGATGGACAGCGGGCTGGCCAAGCGCTTCATCTGTACGCTGAAGTTCCAGGCGGAGACGGACCACGAGACCGCCCGCGCCTTCGCCGCGATTCCCGGCGGCCGGGTGGTCCACCTGCACCACAACAAGCACGAGCTGACCTGGATGTGGCCGGCGCAGTGAGCGCCGTCCCTTCGGCCATTTCCGTCAGGCCAGCGCCCGCCCTTCGGCATAACCGAAGCTGACATAATGCTGCCGGGCGCCGGACAGGCTGCCGCCGACGGCGGCGTTGACGTCCGGGTTGGCGGCCAGATAGGCGGCGGCGTTGAATCGGCTGAGGGACCGTCCCTCGAAGCGGCCGAACTGGATGTAATGAAGTTCCACGGCTTCGCGGTTGTTGCCGTAGGCGGCGATCAGGTCGGGATTGCTGGCTTCGTAGGACAGCGTGTCGAACAGGCTGGAGTTGCGGCCCTCGCGATAGCCGTTGGTGATGAAATGACGGGTCGCCGCGGCGGCATCCGTTCCGAAGGCCGAGATCAGGTCGCCATAGCCGGCCAGATAATTGTAGGGGTCGAATCCGCTCAGGCTGCGGCCTTCGTAAACGCCGGAGTTGGCGAGGTGCTGCGCCGCCGCCGCCGTGTCGGTGCCGAACGCGGCGATCAGGTCGCCATTCGACGCGATGTAGCGCAGGGTGTCGAAGTTGCCGGACACCGTGGCGGACAGCGCGCTGCTGCTGTCGGAAAAACGCAGATACTCGATGTTGGCCAGGATGTCGGTGCCGTTGGCGCCGTTGACGATATAACGGCTGCCGTCCAGCTGCTGGACGCTGTATTGCGTGCGGCTGCCGCTGAACACCACGGTATCCGTGCCGCCGCCGCCATCCAGCGCATTGCCCAGGTTGTTGACGGTGAAGCTGTCGTTGCCGCTGCCGCCGATCGCCTGCTGAACCTTGGTGCCGTATGCCAGCGCCAGGAAGGTGGTGGAGCCGGCGCTGCTGAACTGTCCGTCGCGCAGGTCCAGCGACAGCGCCGCCGTCTGGGCGCTGCCGTTCAGGCTGTTGTGTCCGTTGGGATCCCACAGGGTGATGAAGCTGCCGGTGTTCAGCGTATAGCTGGTGTCGCCGGGAGCGGCCGACATGTTGGCGCCGTAGAGATACTGGATCGCCGCGATGTCGTAGAGGCTGGGGCCGGTCAGATAGGTGCCGGACGGCAGGGCGTCGCTGTCGTTGTAGGACATGATGCTGTAGGCATAATTGTCCTGTGCGGACGACAGGTACGGACCCTCCGTCCCCTCGTCGGAGGCCGCATTGTAGTTGCCGGGATGTTTCAGGCCCAGCGCATGGCCGATCTCGTGGATGATCGTCATGTAGCCGTAGCTGCCCGTCGTCGGGTTGGTGTTCGTGGCGCTGTCGTTGGCCAGGAAGACCTGACCGCCCTGGGAGGCGGTGGACGGGTAATAGGCATAGGCCGCCGACTGGCCATACTGTCGGTTGGTGCCGAAAGCCACTTCCGCGGCGGTCGGGTTGGCGATCTCGGTGAAGGTGATGTTGGCGACCGCGCTCCATGCCGCCAGCGCCTGCCGGACGGCAGCCTGCTGGGCGCTGTTCATGGCGGCGAATCCGGCCGAATCGGCGGTGGAGATTTGCCGCGCGCTGGTCAGGAAACCGTAGGTCACGGTCGCGGCGGCACCGACGGACCTGCCGTTCAGCACGGTGCCGTTGTTGCCCCAATGCGGCGTCCCACTGGCGAGCAGGGCGGAAATGTTGGAGGTCGGCGCTGACTGGCTCATGGACGCTCGGTTCCCGCGGCGGTCGGTTGAGGTGTCCAGAGGGATTCCGGACTACCGCTTATACGAAATACGAGCACGGTTGCCAGCGCAACAGGTCAGGCACGCCGCAGTGCCAACTCGATGGACGGACGCAGCATCGAGGCGGCGGCATGGCCGATCTCCACAGCCTCCGCGGCTCGGTCGAATTCCAGGATCCCGATATGGGCCAGCCGCGGCGCGATCAGCACGTCCGGCGGCTCGCCGGCCAGACGCGAGCGGGTGATGCGGTCCTGCATGATGTCGATGGAGCCCGCCATCACCTCCAGCGCATTCGGCATCGGCTTGTGGGCCTGGGCGTCGTCGATCTGATCGGCCAGGAACCGGGTCCGTCGGGTGGGTTTGCGGCCGAGCCAGGTGGAGATCTGGCTGGTCAGATGCGAAAAGGCGGGCGAGCCGGCATCGCCGCCGGCGACCACCGGCTCCGGCACCTTGGCAGACACCGCCTTGACCGCGTCCGATTTGCCGCGGCCGTTCGGCCGGCCCAGCGGCGACAGTTCGCTGTTCAGATTGACCGCCACCACCACGTCGGCGCCGAGGGCCCGGCACAGCGAGACCGGCACCGGATTGACCAGCGCGCCGTCGACCAGCAGGTGGTGGTCGCGCCGCACCGCCGGGAACAGGCCGGGCATGGCGGCGGACGCCAGCACCGCCGACATCAGCGGACCGTCGCGCAGCCACATTTCGCGCCCGGTCGACAGGTCGGTGGCGACGGTGGCGAAGGGCAGGGGCAGATCCTCGATCAGGACATTGCTGCGCTCGTTGTCGAAGCGGCCGAACGCCTTCTCGGCGGCGACCAGGCCGCCACGGCGGAAGGTGAGGTCGATGATGCCCAGCATGCCCAGCCAGCCCATCTTCTGCGCCCAGGACTGCAGCTCGTCCATCTGGTCGGTCAGATAGGCGGCCCCGACCGCGGCGCCGATGGAGGTTCCGCAGATGATATCGGGCTTGATCCCGATCTCCTCCAGCGCACGCAGGACGCCGATATGCGCCCAACCGCGCGCAGCGCCGCTGCCCAGCGCAAGCCCGATCTTCAGGTCGGTTCCCTTCGCCATCCGCTTCCCCCGTCAGCGCCCCCACAAGAATCCGATACCGGATCGGAGGCTTGATCTAGAGCTTATCATCTAGGCATCGCCGCCCGGTATCGGAAGCTGCCGGAAGTGGCACGCCGCCGGAGTGCCGGCGATCACCGCAGGTGAAAATGGCAAATGGCGAAAATTTACCCGATCTTTGACCTGGATCATCGGAATCGGGGCCGTGACTGTGGCATTTCTGTGCCAGTACGACGGTATGATCGCTGTCCCGGCCGATTTTAACCATGCGTCAACTGGACCCGATGCATTTTCGTTGCGTTGCAGTGTAGTTCCCGAACCCGGAAGGCTTGCCATGGCCGACGAACTGAAAAGCTTCAGAAAGGACTGGAAACGCTGGTCGACCGCGGAGCGGCTGATTGCCGTCACCCTGCTGGTCCTGGCTGCGCTTCTTGGTGCGCCGGCCGCCGCCGGTCTGTTCTGATCCCCAGCCTGCCTCAGTACGGTCGCACGGGCCACAGTGTGGCGCGCCGGCAACTTCTGTGGCGCCATGGGAGCGGCGACGGGGTCCTCTTTACGGGCTATTAACCCTCACGACCCTACGCTTGGTCGGCTCGGACAGTTCCTGGGACGGTTGGGCGCCACGATCGGACGGAGCGTCGAACCTCCGCCGCAGGGGCTCTCGACGGGCGCTCGCTGGAGGGCGCGGACCGGGGTGGTTCCGGCATATTCCGCCAAGGCCTTGCCCCTCTCGCTGGACACGCCCGATGACCTTCTCCGCCCAATCCGCCGTGACGGAACAGAAGCTCCTGAGACAGCGCCTCGACGCCGCCTTTGCGGAAGCAGAAACGCCGCTGTCGCGCGACGAGGTGACGGACATCGTCCGCAACATCCTGGGCAGCATGGACGGCGACATTTCCGCCACCGACCTGCGCCTCTACAAGGAAGTCGTGGACCTCGCCAAATTCATTGAGACGGCCAAGCAGGAAATCGCGGCGCTGCAGCCGGCCGAAATCCGCGACGAACATATCCGCACCGCCACGGACGAGCTGGACGCGGTGATCGGCGCGACCGAGAAGGCGACCTTCGCCATCTTTGACGCCTGCGACGCCATCGGTGCCATCGCCGGGCAGACGGATGCGGACAACTCGGCCAAGCTGAACGACCAGATCACCAAGATCTACGAGGCCTGCAACTTCCAGGACATTACCGGCCAGCGCATCAGCAAGGTGGTGCGGACGCTGAAGCACATCGAATCGAAAGTCGACATGATCGTTGCCGCCTTCGGCAGCGAAGTGCGGCAGAACCATGCCCCGCGGCTGGCCAAGCTGGCGGCGGAGGAGGCGGAGGCCGCCGTCCATTACGAACCGATGAGCGAGGAAGAGGCGGACAAGCAGCTTTTGCACGGGCCGCAGATGCCGGGCAACGCCATGGACCAGGACGAGATCGACCGTCTGCTGGCCAGCTTCGACTGACGCCATGCTGCCCGGCGCACCCATCAGCAGGCCCACCGGCGGCCACACGGCCCAAGGTGCAGGACCGGGGACGGGTAATGCCGGGCTGCCGCCGCTGCGGGTCCCGCGGGTCGGCGGTGTCGGCATTGGTGGGCATGCCAACCCGAACAACGGCAGCATCCTGCTTCTGCTGTCGCTGTTCCTGCTGCTTCTGGTCTTCTTCATCGTGCTGAACGCCAATTCGGTGCAGACGGTGCAGAAGGTGAAGGCGGTCGCCGCTTCGCTGGAGCGGACCTTTCCCAGCTTCGTCATCGACCCGCGCCTGCGCGATGGTTCCGAACCGGTGGCCTCCCGCGCCGGGACCGTCTTCGCCGTGCAGCGGCTGGAGGATGTCGGCACCCTCTTCGCCACCGCGGTGGCGGTCGCCAAGGTGGAGGTGGTCGCCCCCGGCCAGTTGCTGGAGGTCCGGCTGCCGGCCGACGACCTGTTCCTTCCCGGCACCATGACCCTGCGGCCGGACCGTCAGGGCCTGATCGACCGCATCGCCGATGCCCTGCGCCAGTCGCGCCAGGGCGAGCGGGTGGAGCTGGACGCGCTGCTCGGCATCGGACCGACGGGGACGCCCAGCCAGCCGCCGGGGCCGGTCGCCCGTGCCGGCGTTCTGGCCCGCGCGCTGGTCGAGGATGGCGCGCCCGCCCGCAATGTCACCGTCGGGATCGAGCGCGGGGAGCCGGGCGGCGTGCGCCTGCTGTTCTCCCTGCGCTGGGACGAGGACGGGACGGCCGCGAAATCCCCGAAGGCAGGGAAGACGGAGGTGCGGAAATGATCCGCATTCCGGGCGTCGTCAACAAGGCCGGGATCGAAGGGGCGGAGGATCGCGGCGGCCAGCGCAAGACGCTGTGGCTGATCAGCTTCACCGACCTGATCTCCCTCATGCTCGCCTTCTTCGTCCTGATGTATTCGATGAGCGAGCCGGAGGCGGAGCGCTGGACCCGTCTGGCGAAAGGCGTGGCGGAGGCGATCCCCGCCGCGCGGTCGACCGCAAGCACCCCGTCCGACCGCCCCGCCGATCCCGGCGCCGCCTTCAACGCCAGGGCGGTGGAAGCCAGGGCGGCCATCGACCTGCATTATCTGGCTGCCCTGCTGGGAAGCCAGCTGCGGTCGAACGCGGAACTGGCGGTTGTCGAGGTTCGGCGCGAGGATGACCGTGTCGTCATCCGCCTGCCCGGCGAGCGGATGTTCGATCCCACCGGCGCCGCCTTCACCGAGGAGGGTCGGCGGGTGCTGTTCCTGCTGGGCGCCGTCATCGGCCGGATTGGCAACCGGATCGAACTGGTCGGCCATGCGGAGCACGAGGATGCGACGGGTGGCGTCGCCTGGGAACGGGCGCTGACTCGAGCCGTCGCCGTGTCCGCCGCGCTGCGCGAGACCGGCTATCGCCGTGATCTGGTGGCACGCGCGGTGATGATGCCGGTTGATGGGGCAGGGGGTGTCGGCAACGGGCGCCTGCCGGTCGACATCGTGGTGCGAGAGGAAGGAGCGGATTGAGGTGACGGACCGGACGGCCCAAGAGTGGAAGCGCTGGCTGCGCGGCTGTGCCGCGGCGGTGGCGCTGCTTGCCGTGCCGGTCCTGCTGTCTCCCCCGGCCGCGGAGGCCGCCACGGTTCCGGTGCGCGGCGGCACCCACAAGGATTTCGGCCGGCTGGTCTTCGACTGGCCGGGCAAGGTCGATTACACCGCTTCGGTCGAGGGCGACCGGCTGGTCGTTACCTTTACCGATAGCATCGACGCCCCGCTCGATCGTCTGGTGCGGGCACTGCCCGGCTATCTGTCCGCCGGACGGATCGAGGCGGACGGCAAGACGGTTTTGTTCGACCTGAAGCGTCCGGTCTCGCTGAAAAGCTTCCGCAACGGCAACGCCATCGCCATCGACCTGTCGCCGGCTGCGCCGCAGACGGCCGCCAAGGCGGAGGACGCGAAGCCGGAACCCGCGAAAGCGGAAGCGGTGAAGCCGGTGCCCTCCGCCGGGCGGCTTCGCGTGCGCGGAGCCGACCAGCCGGACCAGAGCCGCCTGACCTTCGACTGGCCGTCGCCGGTCGGCCACACGGTCACGCGCGACGGCGCCGCGGTGACGGTCGCCTTCGACAAGGGCGGCATCGCCGACCTTTCGGCAGTCTCCAAGGCGGCACTGCGCAACATCCGGAATGTGGAGGCCTATCGGCGGGCCGACGGCGCGCTGTCGGTGACGCTCGCCGTGCCGCAGGATGCCGAGGTGTCCGACAGCGCATCGGGCAAGTCGGTGGTGCTGTCCGTCGGCAACCCCGGTTCCCGCGCCGGCCTGCCCAAGAACGAGGGTGCGTCCGGAACCCGCGGCAGCGAAGGCGGGCAGGCTAGGGAAGGCGGCAGGGATACGCCAACCACGGCATCGGCGACCTCCGGTCGCTCGGCCACCGCGGCGAATGCCGCGGCTCCCGTGCCGATGACGAATGCCGCGGCGCCTCCCAACTCTCCGCCGGCGGAGGTCAAGGCCGCACCGGCGGCGCCCGCCGATGCCAAGGCTCAGCCGGCGGCGGGTCCGAAGGGACCGGTGCTGACCTTCGACACCGGCGGGCCGGCCTCCATTGCCGTTTATCCGCGGGCGGGCCAACTTTACATCGTGTTCGACCGGCCGATGCCCATCGGCGCCGGCAAACTCAGCGGTCCGGGTTCCGAGTTGATGGGCGCGGTGGAGCCGGTTCCGGCGACCGGCGGCAGCGTCTTCCGCACCAAGATCGGCCCCATGGTCTGGCCGACGGTGGAACGGCAGGGCACCACATGGCGCATCCTGTCCTCCGCCCGTCCGGCCAACATGGGCAGCGCCAACGATCTTCGCGTTGAGCCTGACCCTGACTTCCTTCTCGGCGCCCGGCTGCTGGTGCGTGCGCCCGACGCGGCGAACGTCGTGCAGTTCGCCGACCCCGACGTCGGCGACCGCATCCAGGTGGTCCCGCTGCCCAGCGCGGGGCAGGGTGTGCCCGAACCCCATCGGTATCCCGATCTGGAAGTGATGCCGTCCTATCAGGGCGTGGTGGTGCGGCCGATCTCCGACAATGTGACGGTGCGCGCGATCAAGGAGGGGGTGGAGCTGACCACCGCAGGCGGCCTGCACCTGTCGCCCGCCGCCGATGCCGGAAACCCGGCGGTCGCGCCACCGCCGCCACCTCCACCGGCATCCGCTCCCCAGCCGGTTCCGTCGCAACTGGCCGCGGCACCGCTTCCGGTCAATCCGCCGGCCGGCGGCGCCTCGTCCGCCATGGAACCGCCGAAGGCGCAGCCCGCCCAGATGCAGGGCCGCCGCCTGTTCAATCTGCCGGCCTGGAAGCATGGCGACCTCGATCATTTCACCGAGGCGCGGCAGGATCTGCAGCTGGCCGTGGTCAATGCGCCGGAGTCGGAACGGCCGAAGGCGCAGCTCGACCTCGCGCGGTTCTATTTCGCCAACGGCTTCGGTCAGGAAACACTCGGCATGCTGGACGTGCTGCAGCAGAACCAGCCGGACCTGGAGGGCTGGCCGGAGTTCCGCGCGCTGCGTGGCGCCGCCCGCGTGCTGACCGGCGATCTGGACGGGGCGGAAGCCGACCTGTCGATCCCGTCGCTGGCCGGCAATCCGGAAGCCAATCTGTGGCGCGCCGCCATCGCCGCCGACCGCCGCGACTGGCCCAAGGCGATGGCCGGCTTCAAGGCGTCCGGCCCGATCCTGAACAGCTATCCGGAACCGATGATCGGCAAGCTCGGCCTGCGGGCGGCGGAAGCGGCGCTGGAGACGCGCGACACCGCCACCGCCAAGCGGCTGTTCGACCGGGTGCTCGAACACAGCGGCCCGGATCAGGAGGAAAATCCGCAGACGCAATATCTGCGTGGTCTGCTCTTTGCCCAGACCGGGGAGATCGATCAGGCGCGGGAACAGCTGACCGCCGCCTACAACAGCTATGACCGGCTCTATCGCGCCAAGGCCGGGCTGGCGCTGACCAATCTGGAGCTGTCGGAAGGCAAGATGTCGCCGACCGCCGCAGCGGAGCAGCTGGCCGGCCTGACCTTCACCTGGCGCGGCGACGACCTGGAGATGCAGATTCGCTCCCGCATGGGCGAGGTGCTGATCGCCGGCGGCGAATATGCCAAGGGCTTCAACACCATGAAGGAGACGGCGGCCCTGGTCGCCGACACGCCCAGGGCCGAGGCGATCACCAAGGAGATGTCGCGCATCTTCGCCGACCTGTTCAAGGATGGGGCGCAGCGCCTGCCGACGCTGGACGCGCTGCAGCTCTACGACCAGTTCCGCGAGCTGACCCCGGTGGGTGAGGCGGGCGACGAGATCATCCGGCAGCTGGCGGAACGGCTGATCTCCATCGATCTGCTGAACCGCGCGGCCGACCTCCTGCAGCATCAGGTGGAATACCGCCTGTCCGGGCTGGACAAGGCGCGCGTCGGCACGCGTCTGGCCTCCGTCCGGCTGCTCGACAACAAGCCGGAAGAGGCGCTGAAGGCGCTGGAGCTGTCCAATGTCGCCGGGCTGCCGGCCGATCTGACGGCCGAGCGGCGGCTGATGCAGGCCAAGGCGCTGGCCGAGTTGAACCGCGGCGACGAGGCGATGCAGCTTTTGGCCCAGGACGACAGCACCAACGCCAACCTGCTGCGCGTCGACATCGCGTGGAAGGGGCAGAAATGGGATGCGGCGGCGCTGGCGCTGAACAAGGTGATCGGCCCGCCGCCTGCGGCCGGCAAGCCGCTGGACCCCAACATGTCGCAGCTGGTGCTGAACCGTGCGGTGGCTCTGGCGTTGGCCGGCGACGGCAACGGGCTGAACCTGCTGAAGAAGGATTTCGAAGGGTCGATGAAGGGCGGGCCGAATGAGGACGCCTTCCGCATCCTGACCCGCCCCGAACAAGCCATGGGCCTGATCGACGTCGGCACCATTCGCTCCCGCGTTGCGGAAGTGGACATGTTCAAGAAGTTTTTGAAAGAATATCGCGGCGGAAAGCAGTCCGGCGATAAGCCCACTTCATAAGGCGGCGGGACGCCTTGCGGGGGATTGCTGCGCCCCGCCGCCCGCTCCGCGCCGTTGGCCTGGGGCCATTACTTCGGCAGCAGAACCTTGTCGATGACGTGGACGACGCCGTTGGACTGTTCGACATCGGCGATGGTGACACGCGCCATGGTGCCGGAGGCGTCGGCGACCATCACGGCATCGCCGGACTGGGTGAAGGTCAACGGCATACCTTCCACCGTCTTCAGCATGGCCTTGCCATTGCCCTTCTTGATGTCCGCCACGATGTCCCTGGCGTCCAGCTTGCCGGGAATGACGTGGTAGGTCAGCACCTTGGTCAGCTGCGCCTTGTTCTCCGGCTTCAACAGGGTGTCGACGGTGCCGGCGGGCAGGGCGGCAAAGGCCTCGTTGGTGGGGGCGAAGACGGTGAAGGGGCCCTTGCCGTTCAGCGTGTCGGCCAGCCCGGCGGCCTTCACGGCGGCGACGAGGGTGGTGTGGTCCTTGGATTGGGACGCATTCTCCACGATGGTCTTGCTGGGGTACATCGGCGCGCCGCCGACCATCTTTTCCATGGCCGCATTGGCGCAACCGGCAAAAAGAAGGGTGGCGATCGCCACGGTGGCAACCTTCTTCATAGCATTCCCTCTTGTCGGTGAAGGTCCGCTTCCCGCGGACACAACACCGTTACGGGGGAGGCTTTGGTTCAGATCACAGCAGAATCTGTGCGTGATACTGATTTATGCTGTCTCGAAAGAGGTAATTCTTCGGTGGTGCAGTCGCCGTCTCCCGCCGGCTATAGCTGCACCTGCGTTCCCAGTTCCACGACACGGTTGGGCGGCAGCTTGAAGAAGTCGGTGGCGCTGACCGAGGTGCGGGACATCACCACGAACAGCTTCTCCCGCCACAGCGCCATCTGGGAGTTCATCTGCGGGATCAGCGTCTCGCGGCCCAGGAAGAAGGAGGTTGCCATCACGTCGAACTCCAGCCCGAAGGCCTTGCACAGGCGCAGCGCCTTGGGGATGTTCGGCTCCTGCGAGAAGCCGTAGCGCACGGTGATGCGGTAGAAGCCGTCGGCAAGCCCCTCCACCACCACGCGGTCCTTGGCGGGGACGCGCGGCACATCCTCCACCACCACGGTGACGAAGACGATGCGCTCGTGCAGGACCTGATTGTGCTTCAGGTTGTGCAGCAGGGCGATCGGCACGGTGTTGGAACTGGAGGTCATGAAGACCGCCGTGCCCTTCACCCGCTGGATGTCGCCCTTCTTCGCCTGACGCTGGATGAAGGCGTCGAGCGGCAGCGATTCCTCGGCCAGCCGCTTGGTCAGCACGGCCCGGCCACGGCGCCATGTGGACATCAGCCCAAGCGTGACGCAGGCGATCACCAGCGGCACCCAGCCGCCATGGGGGATCTTCACGGCGTTGGCGGCGAAGAAGGACACCTCTACCGTCAGGAAGGTCGCGCCGACGGCGAAACAGAGCGGCAGGCTCCAGTTCCAGCGCCGCCGCGCCACCACGATGAACAGGGTGGTGGTGATGATCATGTCGCCGGTCACCGCGATGCCATAGGCGGCGGCGAGACGGCTGGAGGATTGGAAGACCAACACCAGCCCCAGCACCGCGGCCAGCAGGCCCCAGTTGGCGCGGGGGATGTAGATCTGCCCCTCTTCCTCGGCGGAGGTGTGGCGGATGTCGAGGCGCGGGCACAGGCCCAACTGCACCGCCTGCCGGGTCAGCGAGAAGACGCCGGAGATCACCGCCTGGCTGGCGATGACGGTGGCGGCGGTGGACAGGCCGATCAGCGGATAGAGCCCCCACTCCGGCGCCAGCAGATAGAAGGGGCTGCGCACCGCCGTCGGGTCGTTCAGCAGAAGCGCGCATTGGCCTAGATAGTTCAGCAGCAGGCCCGGCAGCACCACCGCCAGCCACGCCACCTGGATCGGGCGGCGGCCGAAATGGCCCATGTCGGCATAGAGCGCCTCGCCGCCGGTCACCGCCAGCACCACGGCGCCCAGCACCAGGAAGCCGGCGATGCCGTGTTCGGCGAAGAAGGCGATGGCATAGTACGGATTGAAGGCGACAAGCACGCTCGGCTGTTGGATCACCTCCAGCAGCCCGAGGATGCCGAGCGTGGAGAACCACGCCAGCATGATCGGGCCGAACAGCGCGCCGACGCGCGAGGTGCCGTGGCTCTGGATGGCGAACAGGGCGATCAGGATGGCGACGGTCAGCGGCACCACCGCCGACTCCAGCGCCGGCTCCGCCACGCCCAGACCCTCGACCGCCGACAGCACGGACATCGCCGGGGTAATCATGCCGTCGCCGTAGAACAACGCGGCGCCGAACAGGCCGAGCGCCGTCAGAACGGTCAGCTTGCCCGACGCATCCGGCCGCGTCTTGGACGCCAGCGCCAGAAGCGAGAGGATGCCGCCCTCGCCCTTGTTGTCGGCCCGCATGACGAAGCCCACATATTTGACGGTGACGACCATCACCAGCGCCCAGAACACCAGCGACATGATACCCAGGACGTTGTCATGGGTCAGGGCGAGCCCATGCTCGCCGGCGAAGCATTCGCGCAGGGTGTAGAGCGGGCTGGTGCCGATGTCGCCGTACACGACCCCAAGGGCACCCAGGGTCAGCGTCGCGAGCTTGCCGGAGTCGGGCGGCGCGGCCTTCAAAGCGGTATCAGTCATGCAGTGATTGCGGTCCGAAGTTGGTCCGTCGTTCGATGGCGCCCGGTGCGGCGGCGATGATCCGGCCCGTCGCCCCTTCGGCGGTTGCGAACGGTCGGAGCCATCCGGCGGAACAGGCTTACCGGCCAATCATCCCACCGACGCACATCGCCTTTTCTCATACGCGCTTACGGCGTCCAACGCCAGCACGGGCTTGCGCCGCGAAGGCCAAGCCCGGGGGCTGCGACGAAGTGCGCAGGGCTCTTCCCGTCATGCGGGCAATTTCAGAGCGTACCGAAACTCCGGGCCAGCGATCCGGCGATCAGATACCACCCGTCGACCAGCACGAAGAAGATGATCTTGAACGGGATGGCGACCATGGTCGGCGGCAACATCATCATGCCCATCGACATCAGGATGGACGACACCACCATGTCGATGATCAGGAAGGGCAGGAACAGCAGAAAGCCGATCTCGAACCCGCGCTTGATCTCCGAGATCATGAAGGCCGGAACCAGGACGTGCAGCGGCATGTCGTTCGGCTCCTGCACGTTCTGCAGGCGGGCCATATCCATGAAAAGCCGCAGGTCCTTCTCGCTGGTGTGATGCAGCATGAAATCGCGCAAGGGCGCCACCGTGCGGCGGAACGCCTCCATCTCGTCGATTTCCTGGTTCATCAGCGGCTGGATGCCCTGGGTGTAGCTGCGCTCGAACACCGGGGCCATGACGAAGAAGGTCAGGAACAGCGCCAGCGACATCATCACCGTGGTCGGCGGCACCTGCTGCACGCCCAGCGCATTGCGCAGGAAGGACAGCACGATGACGATGCGGGTGAAGGCCGTCATCATGATGAGGATCGACGGCGCCAGCGATAGCACCGTGATCAGGCCGATGGTCTGGACGATACGGCCGGTGGCGGTGCCGCCGGCGTCGCCGAGGTCGAAGGTCAGGCTCTGCGCCAGCGCCGGCCCGGTACTCAGCCCCAGCACAACGCCCACGACCAGCGCCAGTGCCAGCCCCGCGGCTGCAGGCTTCCACCAGGATGTCGGGCGCCTCAGGATTGCCGCCGTCATCGCGGCTGGCTCCCGGCCGGCGCGGAAGCGGCGGGGGAATCGACCGTCCCGGCGAGCGCGGTGTCGAACCCCCCGGCGGGGGCACTGTCGACCAGCAGGTCGCCGTTGGCGCTCAGCAGGATCAGATGCTCGCGGTCATCGCGACGGACCAGGATCAGCCGCCGCTTGGCGTCGATCGGCAGAGCCTCCACCACGCTCAGCCGCCGCTGGCGGGAACGCCCGCGCACGGTGCCGCCGGCCATGCCGGCCCGGCGCATCACCCAGGCGACGACCATGATGAGCGCCACCACGAAGAGGAGCGCCATCAGGAAACGGATATACTGGTCGAGATCCATGGAAACGGCAGGCTTTCTCTTTCAGGGCGTATCGTCGGGACGGCCCGGAGCGGCCGGGCTCCCGGAGCGGCCGTAGGCGGCGGCGGCGCGCTGGCGGGCGGTGTGCGGATCGTCGCGGCCGGCCAGCGCGGCGGCGATGGTCTCCTCCCGCCGGGTCTGCTGGTCGGTCAGCGCGGCGGCCAGCGGCGCCAGCGCCGCGACCAGATCGCCGAGCGGGCCGAGCAGGGTCCGCGCCTCCCCCCGCGGCAGGGACTCGGCGGCGAGGCAGAGATGGGCCACGCGATCCTCCAGCCCGGCGAGGTCGATCAGCACGCCGGATTCGGCCTGCGTGCGCGCATCGTCGAGCGTTGCACCCAGCGCCGCCGCCTGGTCCGCGATCCGGCCGGCCGACTCGGTGCTTTCGGGCGAAGGGGAGGCGGGTGGCAGACGGGTCACGGCTTGTCCTCCTCGATGATGTCCTCGGAGTGCGGTTCCGCGGGCATTGTGCCGTTGGCGCGGTAGACATAAGCGAGGATTTCCGCCACGGCGGCGATGGCCTCGACGGGGATGTCGCTGTCGACCTCGATGGCGGACAGGATCTCCACCAGATCGGCGTCCTCACGCACCTTCACGCCGTTGGCGAAGGCGACCTCCAGGATCTGTTCCGCCACCGTGCCCTTGCCGGTGGCGACGATCCGCGGCAGCGTCTCCGTCCCCAGATGGTATTTCAGCGCGACTGCGACCGGCCGCCGGGCAAGGGGACCCCGGGCAGGGGACTGCGTCTTGCCGGCTGGCGGCGAGGCGGGGGGGCGGGCTTGCGCGGACAAAGGGCGGCCTTGTCGAGGGGGCGTCGAGTAGGGGGTCCTTCCTGGCCCGCATCCTGGACCGGTAGGCTTAACGAACTGTAAAGGCGGCGGGGCCGGTCGATTCGCGTCGGCGGGGATTCATCCTTCGTTAACGCAAACGGGCGACCATCGGAGGCTGTGACGATGCCCGTTCCGGGCGGCGTTCAACAGATTTGCCAGTGGATTTGGCAGCGGCATTCCAGCGGCATCGGGCGGGATCAGGGCCATGGACCTCGGAAATCTCGGCATCTTCAAACTGATGTCGCGCAAGATGGACTGGCTGACCCAGCGTCAGGAAGTCATCTCGCAGAACATCGCCAACGCCGACACGCCGGAATACAAGGGCCGTGACCTGAAGCCCTTCACCTTCCGCGACGCGCTGGGCGACAGCCGGCGGCTGACCCCGGTGGCGACCAACCCGTCCCATCTGGCAGGATCCCGCGGACCGGGCGGCATGGCGCAGGAACAGAAGGTGCGCGACCCGTACGAGACGGCGCCGGACGGCAACAACGTCGTCCTGGAAGACCAGATGATGCGGATGAGCCAGAATTCGATGGATTACCAGACCATCACCAACCTGTACAAAAAGCAGGTGGCGATGATCAAGTCGGCGATCCGCTCGGGCAGTTGATCGGCTTGGATTTGCCGGCGGGTTTTTGAGGAGGCGGTGCGATGGATCTCTACAAGTCGATGGCGGTGTCCGCCTCGGGCATGAAGGCGCAGGGCACGCGCCTGAAGGTCATTTCGGAGAATCTGGCGAACGCCAACACCACTGCGGAAACGCCGGGCGACCTGCCCTACCGCCGCAAGACGGTCATCTTCAAGAACGAGCTGGACCGCGCGATGGACGTCGACAAGGTCCGCGTCGCCAAGGTCGATGTGGACAAGAGCGATTTCCAGCGCCGCTACGATCCCTCCCACCCGTCGGCCGACGCCGACGGCTATGTGCTGATGCCCAACGTCAACACGGTGGTGGAGGCGATGGACATGCGCGAGGCCCAGCGCAGCTACGAAGCCAACCTGTCGGCCATCGACACCGCGCGCCAGATGCTGACCCGCACCATCGACATCCTGCGCGCCTGATCCCGTCCCGCCCAATCGCCCCTGACCTTCCCGACCGACCGGAACCGCCGCCATGATCAATCCGCTGAACGCCGCCGCGGCCTACGCCACCACCGCCGCCAAGACGACCGGCCCCGGCATGGCCGCGCGCGACGGCCTCTCCTTCGGCGACGTGCTGGAGCAGGCGGCCAAGGAAAGCATCGGTACCCTGAAGAAGAGCGAGGACATGTCGGCCATGGCCTCCGTCGGCAAGGCCGACCTGAACGACGTCGTCCAGGCCGTGACCAACGCCGAAGTGACGCTGCAGACCGTCACCGCCGTGCGCGACAAGGTGCTGAACGCCTATCAGGAAATCCTGCGCATGCCGATGTGACGGCGTCAGACCGGTCCCAAGTCACTGTCCTGTATCCGTCGTCATGAACGAGACCGAAGTCATCGAACTCTGCCGCACGTCCATCGTCACGCTGGTGATGGTGTGCGGGCCAATTCTGGTCATCATGATGGCGGTCGGCACCGTCATCTCCATCTTCCAGGCGGTGACGCAGATCAGCGAGCAGACCCTGGCCATGGTGCCGAAGGTGCTGCTGGTCTTCGGTCTCAGCATCCTGCTGATGCCCTTCATGCTGGGCAAGCTGACCGACTTCTTCGAGCATGAGGTCGCCGACCGCATCGTCGCCATCGGCGTCGGCGCCTCCGACAATGGCGGCGCGCCCTTCACCCCCGGCACCGGCGTGACGCCGCCCCCGGCGCCGACCGCCGCCGCGGCGGGCCAATGAACGTCCTGCAGCAGCTCCTGGGCGAACAGATCTTCGTCTGGATGTTGGTCTTCATGCGGGTCGGCACCGCCTTCAGCGTGATGCCGACCATCGGCGACGCCTTCGTCCCCACGCGCATGCGCCTGCTGTTCGCGCTGGCGGTTAGCACGCTGGTGGCGCCGGCGATCCGGCCGATGCTGCCGCCGATGCCCGACAGTCCATTCCAGCTGATGGTGCTGGCCGCCGGCGAGATGACGGTGGGAATTTTCCTCGGCACCATCGCGAGGCTGCTGATGGGAGCGCTGGAGGTGGCCGGCACCATCATCAGCCTGCAGAGCGGCCTTGCCAACGCGCAGATCTTCAATCCGGCGCTGGCGACATCGGGCTCCCTGCCCGGCTCGCTGATGGGCTGGCTGGGGCTGCTGCTGATTTTCGTCACCGACCTGCATCATCTGCTGATCATGGCGGTGGTCGACAGCTACGCCACCTTCACACCGGGGGCGGCGATCCCCATCGACGACATGGCGAACGTGGTCGGGCTGCTGGTGTCGAAAAGTTTCATGCTGGGGGTGCAGATGGCCGCCCCCTTCCTGATCACCGGCATGCTGTTCGCGCTGGCGCTGGGGTTGCTGAACAAGCTGGCACCGCAGGTTCAGGTGTTCCAGCTGTTCACCTCCGTCCAGGTGCTGCTGGGCCTGTTCATGTTCGCGCTGACGCTGGGCGCGATGATGCTGTTCTGGCTGTCGCGCTTCGAATCGACCTTCGTCGAATTCCTGAAGCCGCTGTAGAGGGAGGACGCCGGTGTCGGAAGAGGCGGACGAGTCCTCCAAAACAGAAGAGCCGACAGGCAAAAAGCTCGACGAGGCCCACAAACAGGGCCAGTTCGCGATGACCCGCGAGGCCGCGAACTGGTTGATGGTCGCGGCGATGCTGGTGGTGCTGATCTCGATCCTGCCCGGCACCCTGAAGGGGCTGGTGTTCAGGCTGAATTATTATTTCGAGAACCTGGACCAGTTCACTTTCGATCGCGCCGGGGTCGGCGCTCTGCTGTTCCGGGTGATGCGCGACGTCATGTGGGCGCTGTGGCTGCCCATCCTGCTGTTCGTGGTGGCCGGCGTGCTGTCGACCATCGGGCAGACCGGCTTCCACGTCTCCTGGCAGCTGATCGCGCCGAAATTCGGCAAGCTGAATCCGCTGCCCGGCCTGATGAACATGTTCAAGGCTAACCAGGGGGTGGAACTGCTGAAGAGCATCGCCAAGCTGGCGGTGGTGGGCGGCGTCGCCTACATGGCGCTCGTGCCGATGTTCGGCGGCATCGAGGCGTATATC
Source organism: Azospirillum oryzae (assembly GCF_900177515.1). Classification (GTDB taxonomy): domain Bacteria; phylum Pseudomonadota; class Alphaproteobacteria; order Azospirillales; family Azospirillaceae; genus Azospirillum; species Azospirillum oryzae_A. Next base: position 1,697,757 of record NZ_FXAK01000007.1, on the reverse strand, counting down.
GGCATCGACATCGTCACCATGCTGCTGCAGATGGACGGGCTGGCCCATCGGCTGCTGATCTGGGTCCTGGTGGTCCTTACCTTCATCGCCGCCGGCGACTTCCTGTGGCAGAAGCAGCAGTTCGACAAGAAGATGAAGATGACCAAGCAGGAGGTGAAGGACGAACACAAGCAGCAGGAAGGCGATCCCGTCGTAAAGGGACGCATCCGGCAGTTGCGGTTCGAGCGCGCGCGCAAGCGCATGATGGCCGCGGTGCCGAACGCCGACGTGGTGGTCACCAACCCGACCCACTTTGCGGTCGCATTGAAATACGACCCGAACCAGATGGGCGCGCCGATGGTGCTGGCGAAGGGCGTCGATCAGGTCGCCTTCAAGATTCGCGAGATCGCCGAATCGAACAATGTTCCGGTCATAGAAAACCCGCCCCTCGCCCGTGCGCTCTATGCCGCTTGCGATATCGACGAAGAAGTTCCGTCCGAGCACTATCGGGCGGTCGCCGAAGTCATTACCTATGTCTTCAAGCTCAAAGGGCGGGCGCTGCGCAACTGATCCGGCTCCGTAACGGTTGACGGGACCGGGTGGAGCGGCCGACCATCGCAGGTGGCGCGACGGAGATGCCCGGTCGGTAAAATCCGGTCCGGTGGCATTTCCCGGGAAGACCGTGTGGGGTTTGGAGTATTGGTGGACGAGACAACTTCCCTTACCGACACCGCACGCAATGCAGCGAACCACCGGGCATCGTCCGGCGGCGTGCTGATGCTCATCCAATATGCGCTGGCGCCGGCCGGGCTGCTGGTGCTGGCCGCTGGCCTTCTGCTGGACCGCGACGAGGTCGGCTGGCTGGGCGCCGGACTGGCGGCGGCAGGCGTGGCTCTGCTGATTGCCCGCAGCGTGTCGGTTGTGCGGCGGTCGGCACGCATCGGCGCGCTGCTGAGCGGTGCGCTGGAAGGGATGCCGGCCGGGCAGCTGGTCTGCGACGGGGCCGACGAGGTGGTGTTCGTCAATGCCGCCTTCCGCGAGTTGGCAGGCTGGCGCCGCGGCGAACGGCCGCTGGACGCCCTGGCGCGCCAGTTTTCCGGCGATCCCGACAGCGCACGCGAGTTCCGCCGCCTGCGCGAGCGGGTGAGGGCCGGTGCCGCCGCCTCGGCCGAACTGGCGATCCCGGCGCTGGACAACCACCCGCCGGAATGGCGCAAGGTGCAGGGGCAGCCGGTCGCCGGCTTCCCCGGCTCCGTCCATTGGCGGATCGAGGACATCACCGCGCGGTGGGAGCTCGAGCATGTCATGCTGCGCGAGCAGGCCAAGCTGGCTGACTTCATGGAGCATGCGCCGGTCGGCTTCTTCTCGGTCGATCAGAACGGCCAGTTCCTGTTCGTCAACGCCACGCTTGCCCAGTGGCTGGAGGCTGCGCCCGGCGACCTGACCGATGGCGAATCGCGCCTGCACGGCATCCTGGCGGCTCCCCCGGTCTCCGCCGCACCCTACGACCTGTTCGATCACGGCGGCGGCGAACAGCGTGGCGAGCTGACCATGGTGGGGCTGCGCGGCCGGCGTTTCCAGGTCGCGGTGGCGCAAAGCGTGGTGCGGGCCGATGACGGCACCATCCACACCCGGTCGGTCGTGCGCGACCTGTCGCCGGAACGGGAATGGCAGGAGGCCCTGCGCCAGTCCGAACAGCGGTTCCAGCGCTTCTTCGAAGACGCGCCGATCGGCATCGCCCTGGTTGACGAGACCGGCCAGCTGACCGAATGCAACGAGGCCTTCCTGGCGCTGATCGGCAGCGAGGCGGGCAGCGTCATCAACCGACCGATGGCCGACCTGATCGTCCCGGCGGAGCGCGAAGCGGTGACCGCAAGGCTGAAATCGGTGCAGGGCGGCGCCGACCCGGCCCACCCGCTGGAGGTGCGGTTGTCCGGTGGGCGGGAACTGACCGCCCAGCTCTACGCCCGGCGCCTCGCCAACCCGGTGCGCACCGATGGCCGCACGGATGCCGGCAAGGCCGACGGAGTGGGCCTGATCCTTCACTTCATCGACATGACCGAGCGCAAGAGCCTGGAGGCGCAGTTCGCCCAGTCGCAGAAGATGCAGGCGGTCGGCCAGCTGGCCGGCGGCGTTGCGCATGATTTCAACAACCTGCTGACGGCGATGATCGGCTTCTGCGACCTGCTGCTTCTGCGGCACAAGCCGGGCGACCAGTCCTTCAGCGACATCATGCAGATCAAGCAGAACGCCAACCGCGCCGCCAACCTCGTGCGGCAGCTGCTGGCCTTCTCGCGCCAGCAGACCCTGCAGCCGCGCGTCATCAACGTGACCGACGTGCTGGCGGAGTTGGCGAACCTGCTGCGCCGGCTGATCGGCGAGAACATCGAACTGAAGATGATCCACGGCCGCGATCTGGGGCTGGTCAAGGTCGACCAGAACCAGCTGGAGCAGGTCATCATCAATCTGGTGGTCAATGCCCGCGACGCTATGGCCGGCGGCGGAAAGCTGACCATCAACACCACCAACTACGTCGTCAGCCAGCCGGAACGGCGGGAGCATGAGACGATCCCGCCCGGCAGCTATGTCTCCATCGAGGTGATCGACACCGGCTGCGGCATCGCGCGGGAGAATCTGCAGCGCATCTTCGAACCCTTCTACACCACCAAGGAGGTCGGGTCGGGCACCGGGTTGGGCCTGTCGACCGTATACGGCATCGTCCGGCAGACCGGCGGCTTCGTGCTGGTCGATTCGGCAGTGGGGGAGGGGACGACCTTCACCATCCTGCTGCCGCACCACCAGGGCGAACTGCGCCCGGTCGACACTGCCGAACCGCGCGAGCGGCGCGGCAGCGACCTGACCGGCACCGGCACCATCCTGCTGGTGGAGGACGAGGACGCCGTGCGCGTCTTCTCCGCCCGCGCGCTCCGCAACAAGGGCTATCAGGTGCTGGAGGCCAAGAACGGCGAGGCGGCGCTGCAGCAGATCGAGACCAACGGCGCCTCCATCGACCTGCTGATCACCGACGTGGTGATGCCGCAGATGGACGGCCCGACGCTCGCCCGCCATGTCCGCAAGCTGCGGCCGGAGATGCGGGTGATCTTCATCTCCGGCTATGCCGAGGACCGGCTGGGTGAGATCGACGGCGTCGAAGTCGCCCATTTCCTGCCCAAGCCCTTCTCTTTGAAGCAGCTGGCCTCCAAGGTGAAGGAGGTCATCCGCGATGGTCGGTGAGGGGCGACTCCATCCGCAACAGCATGCCCGGATATACCCCGTAAAATAGGAACGCACAGGCAACATCAGCCCTTGCAAATGAGAACGAAGAGAGTACATTCAGCCTCGTTGCAAGAGCGCCGACCGTGTGTTCTAAGAGAGGGGTACCGGGCATGTCGTCCGCACAGCTTCGTTTGGTCGAGAAGGATTCCATGGACAAGCAGAAGGCGCTCGATGCCGCCCTGAGCCAGATCGAACGCGCGTTCGGCAAGGGCTCGATCATGAAGCTTGGCGCCCGTGAGAACTTGGTCGAGACGGAGGTCATCTCCACCGGCTCCCTGGGGCTCGATATCGCGCTGGGCATCGGCGGCCTGCCCAAGGGCCGCATCATCGAAATCTACGGGCCGGAAAGCTCGGGCAAGACCACGCTGGCGCTGCACGCCATCGCCCAGGCCCAGAAGGCCGGCGGCACCTGCGCCTTCGTCGACGCCGAACACGCGCTCGACCCGTCCTATGCCCGCAAGCTGGGCGTCAACATCGACGAGTTGCTGATCTCCCAGCCGGATGCCGGCGAGCAGGCGCTGGAGATCGCCGACACGCTGGTGCGCTCCGGCGCCATCGACGTGCTGGTGGTCGACTCGGTTGCCGCACTGGTTCCGCGCGCAGAGCTTGAGGGCGAGATGGGCGACAGCCACGTCGGCCTGCATGCCCGCCTGATGAGCCAGGCGCTGCGCAAGCTGACCGGCTCGATCTCCAAGTCGAACTGCCTGGTGATCTTCATCAACCAGATCCGCCTGAAGATCGGCGTGATGTTCGGCAACCCCGAAACGACGACCGGTGGTAACGCGCTGAAGTTCTACGCCTCCGTCCGTCTCGACATCCGCCGCATCGGCTCGATCAAGGACCGCGACACCGTCGTCGGCAACCAGACCCGCGTCAAGGTGGTGAAGAACAAGATGGCCCCGCCCTTCCGCGTGGTCGAGTTCGACATCATGTACGGCGAGGGCGTGTCGAAGGTGGGCGAACTGCTCGACCTCGGCATTCAGGCCGGCGTGGTCGACAAGTCGGGTGCGTGGTTCAGCTATGACGGCACCCGCATCGGCCAGGGCCGCGAGAACGCCAAGACCTACCTGCGCAACAACCCCGAGATGGCCGACGCGATCGAGGCCAAGATCCGCGGTAACGCCGGTCTGGTCGCCGATGCGATGATGGGCACCCCGGAAGCCGACGGCGAAGCCTCCACTCCGGAGTGACGCTCAGGGCTGGTGAATTGAAAGGCCCCGCCTTCCGAAAGGGAGGCGGGGCTTTTTTGTTGAGGGATGTGGGAGTTTCAGACGGCGTTTGCCCCTAAACATCCACGACCATGTGCGGCCGGAACGCCCCTTCCAGCGTCAGCAGCAGGTGCAGGTAGATCGCCACCTTGCGCGCACGGTCGGTGTTGCGGGCGAGGCAGTCGCGCAGTTGCTCCGCCAGCCGTGCAGTTTCCGGGTCCAATTCCGGTGCGGCGGCGATTGCTGCCTGGACGATGTGCTCAGGATCGACGGGGACCGGCGCCGCCGGATCCTTCAGCAGCGCTTCGGCCAGCGCCTCTTCATCATGGTGGACCGGGGGCGGCGCAGCCGGCGGTGACGGGGCGCGTCGGGAAAGGTGGCTGCGGAGATTGTCCTTCAGCTTGCTCCGCTGACGCTCGTCCAGCCCGTCGAACTGATCGACCTCGTCGAACAGAAGGTCGTAGAGACGGCGGCGCTGCGGATTGGGCGGGTTGTGGTCACGCCGTTCCTGTTCGCGGTCGTGCCGTTCCTGGCGGGGGTTGCGGCGGCTGTTGCGGTCGGTGGCGTTGCCGCTCCGCTCGACGCCCGCGGTGGTGCGGACGCTGAACTCCGGCGGGCCGATGCCGCGGCCGGAGGTGAGATTGCCGGACATGGGCCGCCTCCCGGGAAATGATCCCCTGAGAGACCAAGTCTGGCAGAGCCGGCGCTTTCGTCAATGTGAAAGCGCCGGCTGTCCCGTCAGTCGCCGGCCCCGGCCCCGACGGCGCCGTCGGCGGCTTCCGGCTTGCTCTTGCCGAAGCCGATGGTGGGGAAGACGTTGATCAGCGCGGTGATGAAGGCGGCCAGATAGGGCAGCGACTGCACCACCAGCAGGCCCGACCACATGAAGGCGTCGCGGTTCTCGTGGCCGAAGACCATGACGATGGCCAGCGCCGCGCCCCACAGCGACACCAGCAGCACCAGTTCCTCCCGCGCCATCAGGAAGGCCTGCATCAGCGCCGGCTGGTTCTCGCACTTCGGCGTGCGGACGAAAGGCCGGCCGGAGGTGAAGATGCCCAGCCACATGGCGCGGCCGACCGTGTGGGTCAGCGCCATGCCGGCCACCGCCGCCCCGACCTTGTCCCAGAAGCCGCACTTCACCCGCGCCTCGTAGAGCCAGAGCGACGCGCCGACCTTGAAGGCGAAGACGCTGAGCGTCGGGATCATGAAGACGTTGGGCGGAAACTCGAAATATTTCGGGAAGGCCATCAGGCCGATCGACCACAGGATGCCGGCGATGCCGAACACCATATGGGCGGCGTCGGCGAACCAGGGCAGCCAGCCGGTGATGAAATGGTACTTCTGGCCGGCGGTCAGCTCCTTCGCGCCCGGCGACAGCTGGCGCCAATGGTGCTTCAGGATCTGCACGGCGCCATAGGCCCAGCGGAAACGCTGCGTCTTGTAGGCGGAGAAGCTGTCGGGGACCAGCCCCTTGCCGTAGCTCTCCGGCATATAGACGGCCTCATAGCCATGCTCGAACAGGCGCAGGCCGAGGTCGGCGTCCTCGGTGATGCACCATTCGCCCCAGCGGCCGACCTTTTCCAGGGCCGACTTGCGGATGATGGTCATGGTGCCGTGCTGAATGATCGCGTTGCGCTCGTTCCGCTGGATCATGCCGATGTGGAAGAAGCCGGCATATTCCCAGTTGGTCATGCGCTGGAACAGGTCGTGCTCCCACTCGCGATAGTCCTGCGGCGACTGGACGAAGCCGACCTCCGGCCGGCTGAAGTGCGGGATGGTCGCCTTCAGCCAGTCGGGATGGACCTGATAGTCGCTGTCGATGACGGCGATGTGTTCGGCATCGGGGGCGGTCTGCGCCAAGCCGAAATTCAGCGCGCCGGCCTTGAAGCCCGGCCAGTTGTCGAGGTGGAAGAAGCGGAACTTCGGCCCCAGCTTCCGGCAATACTCCTCGATCGGCCGCCAGACCGCCGGATCCTTGGTGTTGTTGTCGAGCAGCAGGACTTCGTAGTTCGGGTAATCGAGGGCGGCCAGCGCGTCCAGCGTCTGCATGACCATGTGCGGCGGCTCGTTGTAGCAGGGCACATGGATCGACACCTTCGCCGCGTTCGGCAGCGGGGCGGCGGAGCAGGGGATGAACTTGCGCTTGAACTTGTGCTGCCAGACGACCTCCGTCAGCTCCATGCCGTCGATCAGCATGACCGCGAACAGCACCAACTGGCAGAAGATCAGCAAGCCCCAGGCGATCTCGGTGGTGAGCGCGAGTCCGGCGGCCGACGCCGCGCTGACGGTGAAGACCAGGACGGAGGCCACCGCCTGGATCAGTGCGCCGTAGAAGATCTGGCCGCCGATCTTCAGGTCGCTGCGGCGCCACAGGAAGAACACCAGCGGCAGGAAGCCCAGCGCGATGGCGGTGGCGCACTTGATCTCCCAGTTGCGGATCTCGTTCACCCCGCCGATCATCGGGAATTTCGGATTGCGCTGATAGTCCCACAGGCCCCAGCTGGTTCCCGCCGTGCCCTCGATCTCCCGCTTCCAGGGCTGGTCGAAGGCCTCCATGATGAAATAGTCGAGCTTGTTCTGGGCGGCGACGTTCAGGAAGTTGCGGATGAACTTGGCCTGATTGACCTGACTGGCCTCGGCGCCGCGGCGCCACGGGCCGTCGGCCGGCCAGCCGATCTCGCCGATCAGGATGTGCTTGTTCGGGAACTTCTGCTTCAGCTCGTTGTAGCGGAACATGGCGTAATCGACCGACTGGTCGACCGGCACGCCTTCCCAATAGGGCAACAGGTGAACGGCGAGGAAGTCGACGGCCTCGGCCAGTTCGGGATTCTTCAGCCAGACGTGCCACGGCTCGGCGATGGAAACCGGGACGTTGACCTTCTTCTTCACCCGCTTGACGTACTCGATGGCCTGCGGGACCGTCAGGTCGGCGCGCAGGATCGCCTCGTTGCCGACCAGAACGCGGCGCACATTGCTGTTGGCGCGCGCCAGCTTGATCAGGCCGGCCAGTTCCGGCTCGTCGATCTCAGGCTTGCCGGTGGTCCAGGCGCCGGCGGTCACCGGGAGGCCGTGCTTGGCGGCGATGGCCGCCACCATCTCGGAGCCGTCGGTGGTCGAATAGGTCCGGACGGCCTTTACCGCACCCTCCAGCGCGTCCATGTCCTTCTCGATGTCCTCGGCGGACGCCTTGTCGCCCTTCGACGGGCTCTTGTCCGAGTGGAAGGGGGTATAGGCGACGCCGGTGATGGCGCCGGCCCAGGACCGCTCGTCCACCGGACGATTCCAAAGTGCCCAGAAGGCGATGTTGCCGAGGATCACCAGGATCAGAACCGCAAAGGCCGATTTGCGCATGTGGATCGTTCTCGCTCGCCGCACCAGAAAACATGGATACGGCCCGTGGAGATGGCGCAAGGGGACCGTTGCCGCCCCGACCATGTCCTCGGACCGAACTCTATAATCGTCCAACGAATGCCGCTGCGCCGTATGGCCGGCGCGCACGGCAATCTATACAAGCTTCGCGGTTGCCCCGCCACTGCCGGCTATAACAGGGCAGCCTCCGGATTATTCCCCGGCGGCGCCCGGCGCAGGCCATGAATGGAGTGAAGCATGTTTTCCCTTAACGAACGGCTACGGGCCGACACCCGCCCTGTGACCGATCTGGGGCTGTGCCGGGTGCTGCTGATGAACAACCGGCTGTGGCCCTGGCTGATCCTGGTACCGATGCGCGAGGGGGCCGTGGAGATCCATCGGCTGGAAGAGAGCGATCAGGCGACGCTGATGCGGGAGATCGCGCAGGCGTCCCGCGTGGTGGAGCGGCTGTTCTCGCCCGACAAGATGAATGTCGGGGCGCTGGGCAACATGGTGCCGCAGTTGCACGTCCATGTGATCGGCCGGACGCGCGGCGATCCGGCTTGGCCGGGTCCGGTCTGGGGCTCGGGCCATGCCGAACCCTATGAGGCGGCGGAGGCGGATGCCCTGGTGGAACGGCTGGCCGAGGCGTTCCGAACGACGCCGTGAACTTTATCGGGTGGTGAGTGTTTGGGTGGTCAATCATCTTCTCGGGAGACCGCCGCCATGACCGACAAGGACCGCTCCAAATCCGTGACCTCCGACGCGCCATCGGACGCCGCCCAGCGAATCGAGGACAAGCTGGTCGACAAGACCGGCAAGGCGTCCGGCGACCCTGACAAGCCCGTTCAGAAGAAGTGGGACGAGATGGGCGAGCGGGAGGAGATCATCGAACAGAGCCAACGGGAAGGTGGCGGGGTTTAGAAGGAGAAGTTTTGCCCCTCCCTAACCCTCCCCCTCTTCGAGGGAGAGGGAACTCCGCTGCTCTGCATTTCAGTTACTCTGACAAGCGTCATTCCCCCCCTCCCGCGTTAGCGGGGAGGGATGGGGAGGGGGCAAGTGGCGTTAGCGCGCGTCCTACCGCTTCACCGTGCAGCTCAGCGACAGCACGTCCGCCGCCTTGTCCAGATCGTCGGCGCGGACCAGCACATAGTCGGTGTTGTAGGTGGAGATCGCGAAGATCGGCAAATGGGCCTGGGCCAGCGGCACGGCGATGCGGGCAAGGATGCCGAACAGCGAGAAATCGACCACGCCCTCCACCCGGAAGGCGCGCCAGCCGCGTTCGGCCTTCACGCCGTCGGGCACCCGGTCTTCGCGGCAAAGAATCGACAGTTCCTCTCCCGTCCGGGTGGCGCCGACCAGCGGGTCGGTCCAGTCGAGCCAGTCGGGCAGGCCGCTGCCGGGCGGCATCTGCGCCACCGCCAGACGGTCGGGCAGGATCGACAGGGTGAGGCCGGTCTGCTCCCGCACCAAGGCCGCGGTCAGCGTCGCCTCGTCCACCTCGAAGGGTTTCAGGATGCGCCGCGCGCGGGCGGCCAGCGACGGCACGCCGGAGCGCATGGCGCGGCCCAGCATCTCCGCTGAGGTGGCGCGCAGGTTGGCGTCCGATTCGGCCAGATCGACCACGGCCTGCAAGGCGCTGGTCTGGACGATGCGGCTCGGGCTGTTCTCGAACCAGTCGGCCAGCAGCACGGCGGCGCGGTGGCGCTGCTCCTCCGTCATGGTCAGGCGCGGCACGATCTGGGCGAGGTGCCAGCGCACCTCCGCCTGCTCGATGGCGACTGCGTCGGTCAGCAGATGCTCGACATAGGGGTCGAGCCAGCCGGGATTGCCGCGCGACACCCGTTCCAGTGCATCGGCAGCGCGCATGCGCACGCTGGCATTGCGGTCGAACAGACAGCCCACCAGCTCCGCCAGCTTGCCCCGGTCGGCCGACACCTCGTCGGCGACGGAGGGGGCGTCGCCCACCGTCCGCCGGTCGCCGATCGCCAGCCGGCGGGCGAGCGAGGCGTTCCTGATCAACTCATCCATGTCAGCGCCGCCCGGTCGGACGGCCGAAGCGGGACGGCGTGCCGAAGCGCGAGGCGATCTTGGCGCCGGTCGGCTTGGGGGGCGGCGGGGGAGGGGGCGGTGGCGGAGTCTCGCCGCGCGGCACCCCGCCGCCCGACGCCATCTCCGCCAGATCCTTGACCAGCTTCTGCACGCTGCGCACGCGGGCCTGCGGATCGGGCCATTCGCGGACATAGACCAGCTTGTGGTCGGGCCGAAGCTTCATCAGCGTCAGGTGCTGGGCGATGTAGGTCAGCAGCTTGGCCGGCTCGGCATAGAAATTGTCGTGGAAGGCCAGCACAAGCCCCTTCGGCCCGGCGTCGACGCGGTCGATATTGGCCTGTTTGCACCAGCGCTTGATGGTGACGACGTCCAGCAGGTTCTCGACCTCCTCCGGCAGCTTGCCGAAGCGGTCGATCAGTTCGGCGGCGAAGCCGTCCACCTCCGCCCGGTCGACCAGATCGGCGATGCGGCGGTAGAGCGACAGCCGCACCGTCAGGTCGGGGACATAGCTTTCCGGGATCAGCACCGGCGTGCCGAGGTTGATCTGCGGCACCCATTCCTGCGCCGCCGCCGCTGCAACAGCCCCCTCCTGCATCGCCGCGCGGGCGTTGGCGACGGCCTCCTCCAGCATCTGTTGGTACAGCTCGACACCGACCTCGCGCACCTGACCAGACTGCTCCTCGCCCAGCAGGTTGCCGGCGCCGCGGATGTCCATGTCGTGGCTGGCGAGCTGGAAGCCGGCACCCAGGCTGTCGAGCGTCTCGATGACGTGCAGGCGCTGCTGGGCGGTGGCGTTCAGCGGCTTGTTCGGGGCATAGGTCAGATAGGCATAGCCGCGCTTCTTCGACCGGCCGACGCGCCCGCGGATCTGGTAGAGCTGGGCCAGCCCGAACAGGTCGGCGCGGTGGACGATCAGCGTATTGGCGTTGGGGATGTCCAGTCCGCTCTCGATGATGTTGGTGGCGAGCAGGACCTCGAACTTGCCCTCGTCGAAGGCGGTCATCACGTCTTCCAACTCGCTGGCCGGCATCTGGCCGTGGGCGGTGACGATCTTGACCTCCGGCACCAGATCGCGCACCCGTTCGGCGACCTTCGCCAGATCCTCGATGCGCGGACAGACATAGAAGGTCTGGCCGCCGCGGTAATGCTCGCGCAGGATCGCCTCGCGGATCACCACCGGGTCATAGGGCAGGACGAAGGTGCGCACCGCCAGACGGTCCACCGGCGGGGTGGCGATCAGCGACAGCTCGCGCACGCCGGACAGCGCCATCTGCAGGGTGCGCGGGATCGGCGTGGCGGTCAGCGTCAGAACATGGATGTCGGCGCGCAGCTCCTTCAGCCGCTCCTTCTGCTTCACGCCGAAATGCTGCTCCTCATCGACGATGACCATGCCGAGCCGCTTGAAGTCGAGACCCTTGGCGAGCAGGGCGTGGGTGCCGACGACGATGTCGGCGGTGCCCTCCGCCAGTTCCTTCTTCACCAGCGTCTGTTCGCGGGCGGTGACCATGCGCGACAGTTGGACGACGCGCACCGGCAAGCCGGCGAATCGGGTCGAGAAGGTGCGGAAATGCTGGCGGGCGAGCAGGGTGGTCGGCACGACGACGGCGACCTGCTTGCCGCTCATCGCCACCATGAAGGCGGCGCGCAGGGCGACCTCGGTCTTGCCGAAGCCGACGTCGCCGCAGACCAGACGGTCCATCGGCCGGCCGCTGCCGAGGTCGGTGAAGATGTCCTCGATGGCCTTCAACTGGTCGTCGGTCTCGGGATAGGGGAAGCGGGCCGCGAATTCCTGATAGACGCCCTCCGGGGTCAGCACCGGATCGGCCTTCTTCAGCATGCGCTCCGCGGCGATTTTCAGCAGGGCTTCGGCCATGTCCTTCAGGCGCTTCTTGACCCGCGCCTTGCGGCCCTGCCAGCCGGCGCCGCCCAGCTTGTCGAGCTGGACGTTGGCGTCCTCCGAGCCGTAGCGCGACAGCACCTCGATGTTCTCGACCGGGACGTAGAGTTTGTCGCCGCCCTCGTAGATGATGCGCAGGCAGTCGTGGGGCGCGCCGGTGACCTCCAGCGTCTCCAGCCCGTCATAGCGGCCGATGCCGTGGTCCATGTGGACGACGACGTCGCCTTCATGCAGGGCCGAATGCTCGGCGATGAAGTTGGCGGCCTTGCGCTTCTTCTTGGCCGGGCGGACCAGACGGTCACCCAGGATGTCCTGTTCGGTGATGACGGCGAGGTCGGGGGAGGTGAAGCCATGCTCCATCCCCAGAACGATGGTGCCGATGATGCCGCGGTCGAAGCGGCGGACATCCTCCATGCTCTCCGCCGGTTCCAGGCCGGGAATGCCGTGGTCGGCCAGCACGTTGGACAGGCGGTCGCGCGAGCCCGCCGAATAGCCGGCAATCAGCACCCGGCGACCGTCGGCGCGCAAGGCACGGATATGGTCCTTCACCGCGTCGAAGACATTCACGTCGGGGCGGTTGCGCTCCTCGGCGAAGTCGTGACCGCGCTTGCCGCCGGCGTCCACCGTGCCCTTGATGCCGGGGGGCGTGGAGAAGATTTGCAGCTGCGCCACCGCACGCTCGGCCATCAGCGCGTCCCAGACGGTGGCGTCGAGGAACATGGAGGCGACCGGCACCGGCTTGTAGACCGGCGATCCCGCCCGCTTCTCGATGGTCATCATCGAATCGCGGGAGGCGTGGAAATCGACCACCTGGGCGATGCGGGCGTCGCGTGCCTCGTTGGCCTGATGGTCCAGGCTGACGATGCCGCGCGGCAGGTAATCCAACACCGTGTCCATGCTCTCGTGGAACAGCGGCAGCCAATGCTCCATCCCGCCATAGGACCGGCCGGCGGAGATCGCCTCGTAGAGCGGGTCGTCGTCGGTCACCGCACCGAACAGCTCGCGATAGCCGGAGCGGAAGCGGGCGATCCCGGCCTCGTCCAGGAAGACCTCCGACATCGGCTTCAGCTCGACACGGTCGCGCTTGTCGGTGGTGCGCTGGGTCATGGGGTCGAAGGCGCGCACCCCCTCCAGCTCGTCGCCGAACAGGTCGAGGCGGAGCGGCTCCTCCGTGCCGGGCGGGAACAGGTCGACGATGCCGCCGCGCACCGCGAACTCGCCCGGCTCCCGCACCGTCTGGGCGCGGGTGTAGCCGTTGCCGGCGAGGTAGCGCTGCAGCTTCTCCAGGTCGATCCGGTCACGCAAGCCTGCCGAGAACACCGCATCCTTGAAGGCGCTGCGCGGAGGCACCTTCTGCACCACGGCGTTGACGGTGGTCAGCACGATCAGCGGCGCCAGACCGTCGCGGTTCGACGCCGCCTCGCGCCGGGCGATCAGCCGGGTCAGCGTGTCGATGCGCCGGGCGACGATGCCGCCGTTCGGCGACACCCGGTCATAGGGCAGGCAGTCCCAGGCCGGGAAGGTCAGCACCTCCAGCTTCGGCGCGAAGAAGGCCAGCGCCTCCGCCAGCAAAGCGCAGCGTGTGTCGTCCAGCGCGACATGCAGCAGGCCATAGGCCCCGGCCTTCTGCGCAAGCTCCGCCAGGATGCGGGCGTCATGACCCTCGGGCGCGCCGCCGATCAGGAGACGGCCGGCGCGGCCGGGCTGGAGATCGTAACTGACCAAAGGAGGATGCCTCGGAGATGCAGGGGAGAGCGTCGGTGCGTCAGGAGCCTTGACGTGGTGTGTAACGGAATGCCGTCAACAGGCGCATCACGTCATTGTCATGCTCGGCCGGCACCGGCTCGCGCCCGGACATCCAGTCGTAGAGGTCGGGATCGCCAAGCTCCAGCAGCGCTTCGAATCGGTCGAGCATGGCGTGGTCGAAATCGCCGACATGGGCGTCGGCGAAGCTGCCCATCAGCAGGTCCATCTCCCGCGTGCCGCGGTGCCAGGAGCGGAAGCGCAGGCGCTTGCGCCGGTTTTCAAGCGATTCGGCCTTCTCGGGAGCCTGCGTCTTGGAAGCCGTGGGGGTGCCGTTTTCGGTCATTGCTGTCCAACGTCGAAAGCCCCCAGCGCCACCAGCGGCGAAGGGGGAACCATTCAGGAACCCCATCCTGCACGGGCCGGCGCGGCGATGCAACCATGGCCGCCTGCCTTGACCCTGTGCCGGGGATGTCCTATCTGCCGGGGACCCGCGGGGACGACCCCGCCGAATGGAAGAGGGTAACCGGGTGGGGACGACCCCGCCATTCCAGGACGGAGTCGCCGTCATGGCGTGGGTCACGCTGTTCTTCGCCGGTCTTTTCGAAATCGCCTGGGCCGTCGGCCTGAAATACACCGAGGGCTTCACCCGCCCGCTGCCGAGCGTGCTGACCGCCGCGGCCATGCTGGCGAGCATCCTGCTGCTCGGCGCCGCGCTGAAAAGCCTGCCGCTGGGGACTGCCTATGCGGTGTGGACCGGCATAGGAACGGTCGGCACCGCGGTGCTGGGCATGATGCTGTTCGGCGAGCCCGCCGGGGCGCTGCGACTGCTGTGCATCGCAGCGATCATCGGCGGGATCGTGGGGCTGAAGGTTCTGCATGGGTAAGGGGGGCATTCAGCACCCCCTCAAAGCACTTCCGTCCGGCAGGTCAGCCCCAGCGTCTCCGCGGTGTTCGCCACGGCCGACAGGCACACCTCCGCCCGCTCCGCCGGTATCGACACCGAGAAGCGCAGGACGTAGCGCTCACCGGCGCGGTCGGGCAGGGTCTGCGCGTCAAGGCGCACGATGTTGGCCTCGAACTGCGTAAAAATTTCCGACAGGCGCGCCACGAGGCCGGGCTGGTCGCCGCCCGACACCTCGACACGGTGGGTGACCAGCGCCTGCGGCCCAGGCTGCGGATCGAAGGCGAAGGGGCTGACCTTCACCTCTGCACCGGCCAGGACGGGCAGGGACGACAGGCTGGCCTGAAGCTCCGCCACCGTCAGGCCGTCGGGCAGCTCGCAGACGGCGGAGAACTCGGCGCCGGTTCCCAGCGAGGCGAAGGTCGCGTCGCGCAGGTTGATGCCCTGTTCGAACAGGTGGCTGGTGATGCCGGAGACCAGACCGACCCGGTCGGGGCAGAAGGTGGAAACCAGGGCCAGCCCAGCAGTCGATTCCGTCGCCATCGCACGTCTCCCGTGGTCGGTTTTCTTCGCGGACACGGCTTCTGCCGTTCCGCGCGGTTGAGCGATCATCGAAGCCGTATGCCGTGAACGCCAGCGGAAAGTGAGGATCAGCCGCCGAACAGCCGGCGGGTGGCGGCGCTGATGGCGTGAAGCTTGGCCGCCAACTCAGAATCGACATCGTCGACATAGTGGGAGGCGAGCAGGCCGAAATTCAGGTCCTCGGCACAATCCAGCCGCTTGGCCCCGTTCCGCGCCGCGGTGTCGACATAGTCGAGCTGGCGCTGGATGCTGGCCAGCCAACTGTTCTCCGGCTCCCGCCGCGCCAGTGCGGCAACCCCGGCCTGGGCCTGCGCGATGTGGCGGCGCAGTTCGTCGGTGGTGGCGATGTCCGGCATGGCAGGGCTCCCGTGGATGGCGGCGGCCAGTCTGGACCATTGCCGCCATCGGGTGAACACCGACGGCTGCGGTTGGTTGCGGCCTTACTGAACCAGTCCGCCGCTGGTGACGCCGGCCTTGACGGTGTTCGGCACCACGACCTGGGCGCAGCCGCCCTTGGTCTGCACGCTGGTGCCAGGCGTGGTCCAACTGTCGACGATGGGGGCGGCCACCGACTTCAGCCCCTGGCCGGCGGGCAGAACCGCCTTGTACTCGGCCCGCCCGGCGCCGGAAATGCCGAGGCAGTCGGGCGTCGCCGTCACCACCGGAGAGAAGAAGTTGCCGAATCGGATGCTGTCATAGCCGGTGCGGACATACTGATACCAGGTGGTCCCGGCGGTCACGTCGACCACCTCCAGCGGCTTGGAGAAATCGATGCCCTTGGAGTCGTCGGCGTAGCGGGCGGCGGTGAGGTCGGTCGAGGCATAGAAATAGCTCGCCACCACCACGCGCGCGTTCAGCTGGTCGGCGTTGGTGCCGGCAGACTTGGCGGCGACCACCTGCTCGGCGGTGGGAGCGGTCTGGGCATTTCCCGGCAGCGCCGAAACCAGCGCCAGTCCCAATGCGAGTGTCGCTGTCTTGAAAATGCGCGGCAGAGAATACATGGGCAATCATCCAGTCCGGAAAGTTGAAAATCTCCGGAATGACGATACCGATGCAATCGAGTGCTCCAAGCCCGAAATGCGAAGAGGGGCCGGACCGCATGTACGGTCCGGCCCCTCATTCAAGGCAAGGGAGTGGGGATGCTCCTGGACGTCAGGCGGCGGTGCCGCCGACGGTCAGGCCTTCCAGCTTCAGCGTCGGCTGGCCGACGCCGACCGGCACGCCCTGGCCGTCCTTGCCGCAGGTGCCGACGCCGGGGTCGAGGCGGCTGTCGTTGCCGATCATCGACACCTTGGTCAGGCTGTCCGGACCGTTGCCGATCAGGGTGGCGCCCTTCACGGCGGGACCCAGCTTGCCGTCCTCGATCAGGTAGGCTTCGCTGGCGGAGAACACGAACTTGCCGTTGGTGATGTCGACCTGACCGCCGCCGAAATTCTTGGCATAGATGCCCTTCTTGACCGACGCGATGATCTCTTCCGGCGTGTGGTTGCCGTTGCGCATCACCGTGTTGGTCATGCGCGGCATCGGGTTGTAGGCGAAGCTCTGGCGCCGGCCGTTGCCGGTCGGGCGCATGCCCATCAGGCGGGCGTTCATGCGGTCCTGCATGAAGCCGACCAGGATGCCGTCCTCGATCAGCGTGGTGCACTGGCCGGGCGTGCCCTCGTCGTCGACGCTGATGGAGCCGCGCGAGTTCTCGATGGTGCCGTCATCGACGATGGTAACGCCGGGAGCGGCGATGCGCTGGCCCATCAGGCCGGAGAAGGCAGAGGTCTTCTTGCGGTTGAAGTCGCCCTCCAGCCCGTGGCCGATGGCCTCGTGCAGCAGGATGCCCGGCCAGCCGCTGCCCAGAACCACCGTCATCTCGCCCGCGGGGGCAGGGACGGAGGACAGGTTGACCAGCGCCTGCCGCAGCGCCTCGTCGACGAAGCCGCGCCAGGTCTCCGGCTGGATGTAATGTTCGTAGGTGACGCGGCCGCCGCCGCCGTAACCACCGGTCTCCATCCGGTCGCCCTCGGCCACCACGACGGAGACGTTCAGGCGGACCAGAGGGCGCAGGTCGGCGACGCGCACGCCGTCGGCGCGCATGATCTGCACCGCCTGCCATTCGCCGCTGATCGAGCAGCTGACCTGCCGCACCCGCTCGTCCTTGGCGCGGGCATAGGCGTCGATGTCGGCCAGCAGCTTCACCTTCTCCTCGAAGGGAACGAGGTGCAGGGGATTGTCGGGGATGTAGAGGGCCCGGTTGGTGCCGGCCGGCGGTTCCGCCAGCGTGCCGGTGTGGCCGGCCTGCACGGCGCGCACGGTGGCGGCAGCGCGGCGGATGGCCTCTTCCGACAGGTTGCTGGCATGGGCGTATCCGGTCGCCTCGCCGGCGATGGCGCGCAGGCCGAATCCCTGGGTCGTGTCGAAGCTGGCGGACTTCAGCTTCCCATCGTCCCAGCCCAGCGACTCGCTCTGGGCGTATTCGAGATAAAGCTCCCCATCGTCGGCACTGTGCAGGGCGTCCTGCACGACGCCTTCCACGCGGGCGCGGTCCATGCCGGCGCGGTTGAAGAAGAGATCGTCGGTGACGGCAAGCGCGCTCATGAAAACTCCGAACCTGTGATGGGGCGGAACCCGGTCTGCCCGGCCTGACGGCGTGTGCCGGCCTTGTTCCATGGTAGGACACAGCGTCTTAGCGGGCGGTCTCGCGCCGCGCCGCACGATGTGTTCTAACGGACTGACTATAGTGTGGCGACGCTGGCGCGATCCGGCAAGTTCGCCGATGCCGGATTGTGTAACCTCCAGCGTACGGTGCTGGGATGGCGGAGGAAAGCATGGGCGACGGAGCGGTGCGGACGACCACGGATATCCTGAACCGCGCAGGCGCCTCCGGAACCGGCGTCGGCATGACCGGCCCCGGCATGATCGGCCAGCGTCCGTTGCAGGACCATCCGCTGCGGCAGACGCTCACCAACGAGGTCCATGCCCGGCCGCCCGAATCGCTGACGGCGCCGGTGCGCGCCACCATGCTGGCGATGCTGTCGGGGGAGGGTGCGGCGGAGGCCGACCGCCGGCATCTGGAGGCGCTGTGCGACTGGGCCGGCGTGGTACGGCCGCCGCAGGGCGCCACCCACCACAGCGCGTCCTTCGGCAGCTTCAACCTGAAGTGGGAGCGGCACACGGAATTCTCGACCTGGACGGTCTTCCGCCCCAGCGCAATGCCGGCCGGCTCCCTGACCGATCCTTTCCTGGAACCGGCGCTGCATGCCTTGCCGCGTGACTGGCTGGCCGGGCTGCCGGGCGAACTGCTGGTCGGTATCCATGTCGCCGTGCTCTCCGCCGACCAGCCGGAGCCGTCCGCCAACATGATGGCGGCGATGTTCGGGTCGGAAAGCTATGTCGGGTCGCGGATCGCCGGCCGGTCGGCCACCGCCTGGACCGATTTCCGCATCCACGGCGACGGGTTCTCGCGGATGCTGGTCGCCGACCATTCGATGACCCCGCGCCAGACCGGCCGCGTCGTCCAGCGCCTGCTGGAGATCGAGACCTACCGCGTGCTGGCTCTGCTGGCCCTGCCGATGGCGCGCGGCGTTCTGCCCCGCATCGGCCCGATCGAGGCCGGGCTGTCCGACGTCACCACCCGGATCGCCAGCCTGCGCGGCCTGCAGGACGAACGCGACCTGCTGGACCGCCTGACCCTGCTGGCGGCACAGACCGAGCAAATCTCCGCGGAGACCGCCTATCGATTCGGTGCCGCCCGCGCCTACTACGAGCTGGTGGAGCGGCGAATCGAGGAACTGCGCGAGATCCGGATCGAGGGGCTGCAGACCATCCAGGAGTTCATGGACCGCCGCCTGAACCCGGCGATCAGCACCTGCGAGGCGGTGGAGCAACGTCTCGATTCGCTGTCGCAGCGTGTCGCGCGGGCCAGCAATCTGCTGCGCACCCGGGTCGAGATCGCGGTGGAGGGGCAGAACGCCGAACTGCTCCAGTCCATGGACCGCCGGGCGCAATTGCAGCTGCGCCTGCAGGAGACGGTCGAAGGGCTGTCGGTGGTGGCGATCAGCTATTACCTCGTCGGCATCGTCGGCTATGCGGCCAAGGGGCTGAAGGGCTTCGGGTTCAAGGTCGATCCCGACATGCTGGTGGGGGTGATGATCCCCATCGTCATCGCCTTCGTCTGGTCGGGCGTGCGCCGGATTCGCAAGGTGCTGGTCGGGGGGCATTGAGTATTTGTTTTCGGCGGGGTTTTGCACCCTCCCTAACCCTCTCCCGCGGAGCTCTCGCACAAAGCTTCGCTTTGTGCTGACGCGACAGGCGGACCGAAGGTCCGCTGAGAGCGGGAGAGGGTTGGGGAGGGGGCCGCGGCGCCTATCACCTTCGCCCATCTGGCCCGGACCCTGAGCCTTCCCCATCCTAACCCCCTGAGTCGCGCCCAAGCACCGCAACAATCCTGCGCGGCCTTCACAGCGCACTCTCACATCCTTTCCGCACCCCATTCCCACAAAACTCCGCTGGTCCAACGGACTGCGGCGGAATGTCGCATGGCATGACCCCAATCCTCGCTCAACCTTTATCCGCACGGCCCATCCGAATGTGAGGAAAAGTCTATGCAGACAGTGGGAGAGAGGAAAGGCTTGTAACCCAGCGGGGCGCGGGGATAAGCTCCGGCTGCGGGTATATGTCGCGCTAAGATGGCGTGATCCCTGCATAAACTGGCGTTCGCTGATAAGCCCAACCATGGACCGCGCGAACAGATACCGGTCCGGATCAACAGGGCGGAGGGAGCGTCGGCGGGAAGAGACGACCGCGGGCCATGACGAGCGTCGCGGCTAAGAAGGGGTTGGGGATGAGAAGGCAAAGCCTGTACGCCGCCGGCCTGGCGGCTGTGCTGTCGATGGTAGGGGGCTGGGGTGCGACGACCGCCCTGGCGAACGAGCCGCGGCCGTGGGAGATGGGCATGCAGCCCTCCGCCTCGCCGGTCAAACACCTGATGACCTCGTTCAACGACCTGCTGACCGTCATCATCACGCTGATCGTGATCCTCGTCGCGGGCCTGCTGGCCTATTGCGTCGTCCGTTTCAATGCGCAGAGGAACCCGGTCCCGTCCAAGACCTCGCACCACACGGTGCTCGAGGTCGCCTGGACCGTGGTTCCGGTCATCATCCTGATCGTGATCGCCGTTCCGTCCTTCAAGCTGCTCTATGCGGCGGAGCGCATTCCGCAGGCCGACATGACCATCAAGGTCACCGGCCACCAGTGGTATTGGGATTACGAATATCCCGACCATGGCAACATCACCTTCTCCAGCTACATGATCCCGGAGACGGATCTGAAGCCCGGCCAGCGCCGCCTGCTGGAGGTCGACAACCGCGTGGTCGTGCCGGTGAACACCACCGTGCGCGTGCTGGTGACTGCCGGCGACGTGATCCATTCCTGGGCGATCCCCGCTTTCGGTCTGAAGAAGGACGGCGTTCCCGGCCGCATCAACGAGACTTGGTTCAAGGCCGAGCGCGAAGGCGTCTATTACGGCCAGTGCTCGGAGATCTGCGGCACCAACCACGGTTTCATGCCGATAGCGGTGGAAGCGGTGTCCCGGGAAGCGTTCGACGCCTGGGTCGCCAAGGCGAAGACCGCCTTCGCGCCGGCCAACGCCCCTGGGGACGGCGACCGCGACGTGGCGCAGCGCCCGACCGGAACGCTGGTCGAATAAGCGGACATCGCACAGCCCGCCGCAGGGACATTGCGATAAGAAGAACCCACCCAACCGCCGACGCTCCGAACCGACCGGAGCGGACGGCGGCCAGGGACAGCGACAAAGGGTAGAGACATGGCAAACGCCACACCGGGACATGGCACACCAGGACATGGGGAGCATGCTGGCGACCATGGGCACGGGCATGACGATCATCACGTCCCCGGCTTCGTGCAGCGCTGGTTCTATTCGACCAACCACAAGGACATCGGCACGCTCTATCTGATCTTCTCGGTCATCGCCGGGCTGATCGGCGGCCTGTTCTCCGTCATCATGCGGGCGGAGCTTCAGTCACCGGGGCTGCAGTTCGTCTCCGACGGCCAGATGTGGAACGTGCTGATCACGGCGCACGGCCTGATCATGGTGTTCTTCGTGGTGATGCCGGCGCTGATCGGCGGCTTCGGCAACTGGTTCGTCCCGCTCATGATCGGCGCGCCCGACATGGCCTTCCCGCGCATGAACAACATCAGCTTCTGGCTGATCGTGCCGGCCTTCCTGCTGCTGCTGGGCTCCGCCTTCGTCGGCACGGGCGCCGGCACCGGTTGGACGATCTACCCGCCGCTGTCATCGACGCTGGGGCATAGCGGACCATCGGTCGACATGGCGATCTTCGCCCTGCATCTGGCCGGCGCCAGCTCGATCCTCGGCGCGGTGAACTTCATCACCACCATCTTCAACATGCGCGCGCCTGGCATGACGCTGCACAAGATGCCGCTGTTCGTCTGGGCGATGCTGGTGACGGCCTTCCTGCTGCTGCTGGCCGTGCCGGTTCTGGGCGGCGCCATCACCATGCTGCTGACCGACCGCAATTTCGGCACCACCTTCTTCAATCCCGAAGGCGGCGGCGACCCGATCCTGTTCCAGCACCTGTTCTGGTTCTTCGGCCACCCCGAAGTCTACATCATGATCCTGCCGGCCTTCGGCATCATCAGCCACATCGTGTCGACCTTCTCCAAGAAGCCGGTGTTCGGCTATCTCGGCATGGCCTACGCCATGGTCGCCATCGGCGTCGTCGGCTTCGTCGTGTGGGCGCACCACATGTACACGGTCGGCCTGGACGTCAACACCAAGGCCTACTTCACCGCCGCCACCATGATCATCGCGGTGCCGACCGGCGTGAAGATCT
The DNA here is from genome assembly GCF_900177515.1 of Azospirillum oryzae. GTDB lineage: Bacteria > Pseudomonadota > Alphaproteobacteria > Azospirillales > Azospirillaceae > Azospirillum > Azospirillum oryzae_A. Next base: position 1,675,905 of record NZ_FXAK01000007.1, on the reverse strand, counting down.
TCTCCTGGATCGCCACCATGTGGGGCGGGTCGATCGAATTCCGGGTGCCTATGCTGTGGGCGCTGGGCTTCATCTTCCTGTTCACGGTCGGCGGCGTCACCGGCGTGGTGCTGGCGAACGGCGGTCTCGACAACTACATGCACGACACCTACTACGTCGTGGCGCACTTCCACTATGTGCTGTCGCTGGGCGCGGTGTTCTCGATCTTCGCCGGCTGGTACTACTGGATCGGCAAGATGTCGGGGCGCCAGTATCCGGAGTTCTGGGGCAAGGTCCATTTCTACACCACCTTCATCGGTGTCAACCTGGTGTTCTTCCCGCAGCATTTCCTGGGCCTGTCCGGCATGCCGCGCCGCATCCCGGACTACCCGGATGCCTTCTGGGGCTGGAACATGGTCTCGTCGCTGGGCGCCTACCTCTCCTTCGCCTCGACGCTGCTGTTCGTGTGGATCGCCTGGAAGACGCTGCGCAGCGGCGAACGGGTGCCGGGCGCCTATTGGGGCCCGCAGGCCGGTACGCTGGAATGGTCGGTCAGTTCGCCGCCGCCGTTCCACGCGTTCGAAACGTTGCCGCAGGTGAAGTAAGCATGCTAACGGGCGGGCGTCGCCGCGAAGAGGCGCCCGCCTCATAAAAAAGGTACCAAGCCGAGCAGCCCGAAGAATGGGCGCCGGCAGGAGGGGCACCGGGGTGACGGACCGGGGTTAGTAGACGACAAGGACATGATATGACGGACGTGACGAACGAACTGACGCTCAACCAGACCGGAGGGGCGTCGGCCGGTGACTTCATCGAGTTGCTCAAGCCGCGGGTCATGTCGCTTGTGGTTTTCACCGGGCTGGCCGGCATCGTCCTGGCGCCTGGCCACATCCATCCCTTCCTGGCGATGGTCGCCGTCCTGTGCATCGCCGTCGGCGCTGGCGCGTCGGGCGCGATCAACATGTGGTACGACCGCGACATCGACGCGGTGATGACCCGCACGGTGAAGCGCCCGATCCCCTCCGGCCGGGTCGAACCGGCGGAGGCGCTCGGCTTTGGCGTCACCCTGTCGGTTCTGTCGGTGGTTGTGATGGGGCTGGCGGTGAACTGGGCGGCGGCGGCGCTGCTGGCGGTCACCATCGGCTTCTACATCTTCGTCTACACCATGTGGCTGAAGCGCCGGACCCCGCAGAACATCGTGATCGGCGGGGCTGCCGGCGCCTTCCCGCCGATGATCGGCTGGGCCGCGGTGACCGGCACGGTGGACCTGCCGTCCGTCCTGCTGTTCCTGCTGATCTTCCTGTGGACGCCGCCGCATTTCTGGGCGCTGGCCCTGTTCCGCAACGGCGACTACACCCGCGCCGGCGTGCCGATGATGCCGGTGGTGGCGGGAGAGACGGCGACCAAGCGCCAGATGCTGCTCTACACGCTGATCCTGCTTCCGGTGGCCGCGGCGCCGTACTTCGTCGGCATCGCCGGGCCGGTCTATCTGGCGGTGTCGGCCATCCTCGGACTGATGTTCGTCGGCTGCGCCGTCCGCGTCCTGCGGGCAAGCGACGACAAGCCGGCCAAGAAGATGTTCGGTTTCTCGATCCTGTACCTGTTCCTGCTGTTCGCCGTGATGATGGGCGAGCGGCTGATCCTCGGAGGGTGGGCATGACGGCGATGGAACGCGACGACCTGACCGATACCCGCACTTCTGTCGAAGAGCAGAGGCGGCAGGAGGCCGACCTTCGCGCCAAGAAGCTGCGGGGCCGCAATCTGGCGGTTCTGGCCGCCCTGCTGGCGCTGGTCGCCCTGTTTTATGCCATCACGGTCGTGCGGATGGGTGGGGCGCACTGATGGGCGGGCGCGACGACAAGCTGCGCCGCCGCAACCGCCTCATCCTCGGCACCCTGTTCGGGATGGTGGCGGGAATGATCGGGCTGACCTATGCGTCGGTCCCGCTCTACACCCTGTTCTGCTCGGTCACCGGCTTCGGCGGAACGACCCAGCGGGCGGAACAGGCCGCAGCGCGCGTCGTCGACCGCAAGGTGACCATCCGCTTCAACGCCGACACCAACTCCGCCCTTCCCTGGTCCTTCAAGCCGGAGCAGAAGGAGCTGGTGCTGAAGCTGGGCGAAACCGGGTTCGCCGCCTACCGCGCCGAGAACCGGGCAGGCAAGCCCACCGTCGGCACCGCCGTCTACAACGTCACGCCGGAAAAGGCGGGCGCCTATTTCAACAAGATTCAGTGCTTCTGCTTTGACGAGCAGATCCTGGAACCCGGCCAGGTCGTGGACATGCCGGTGACCTTCTTCGTCGACCCGTCGATGGCCGACGATCCGAACATGGACGACGTGACGACCATCACGCTGTCCTACACCTTCTTCCGCGCCAAGGACAGCGAGGCCAAGCTTGCGCAGCACACGGCCGCCGCCACGTCTTCGGACGCGGGAGCAAGCAAACAAAAGGCGGAGCCGGGGGCGACCGCCACAAACTAAACCATATGGGGTAGTGAGACGATGGCCGACATCACCCACGGGCAAATGCCGCACGCCGAACCATCAGCCCATGAACCGGGCGCCGGCATCCCGCATCCCTACCATCTGCTGAAGCCCAGCCCCTGGCCGCTGATCGGCGCGTTTTCCGGCGGGCTTCTGGCGACCGGTCTGGTCGTCTTCATGCACGGCGGCGGCTCCTTCCTGCTGGTGCTGGGCGTGCTGGCCATCCTGGTGACGATGTTCGGCTGGTGGCGCTCCGTCATCCGGGAATCGGTGGTAGAACATGCCCACACGCCGGTGGTGAAGATCGGCCTGCGCTATGGCATGGCGCTGTTCATCGCGTCGGAGGTGATGTTCTTCGCCGCCTTCTTCTGGGCCTTCTTCCACGCGGCGCTGGAGCCCAAGGTTTCGCCGATCAATCCCGACGCCATCTGGCCGCCGCCGAACGTGCATGTCATCGACCCGTTCGACATGCCGCTGATGATGACGCTTACGCTGCTGCTGTCGGGCGTCACGGTCACTTGGGCGCACCATGCCATCATTGAAGGACAAAACCGGACGGCCGCCAAGGCGCTGGGGCTGACCGTCCTGCTGGGCGTGCTGTTCACCTTCTTCCAGGCCTATGAGTATGTCCACGCCGCCTTCAAGTTCACCGACGGCATCTTCCCGTCGACCTTCTACATGGCGACCGGCTTCCACGGCTTCCATGTGCTGGTCGGCACCATCTTCCTGGCGGTCTGCTGGGTTCGCACGGTGAAGGGGCATTTCACGCCGCAAAGCCATTTCGGTTTCGAAGCGGCGGCCTGGTACTGGCATTTCGTCGACGTCGTCTGGCTGTTCCTGTTCGTGTCGGTCTATTGGTGGGGTGGTCATGGCGGTGTGATCGCCGCACACTGACGCCACCGGTGCCGCACCGTTCCGGCGGCCCATATGTCTGCCGGAACGGTTCGAACGGGAGGTGAAGGCGTGATCGATCTGTACCCCAGAGTTTCCCCACTGTCGGCGGGCCTGCGCAGCGTCTGTCCGCGTTGCGGCAAGGGGAGGCTGTTCGACGGCTATCTGACTGTGGCGGAACGCTGCAATGTCTGCGATCTGGATTTCTCCCAGGTCGACAGCGGCGACGGGCCGGCAGTCTTCCTGATCTTCATCCTGGGTTTCCTGGTGGTGCCGCTGGCGCTGTGGGTGTCGATGACGGTGGACTGGCCGCTGTGGCTACACGCCATCGTCTGGAGCATCGTCGTGCTGGCGCTGACGCTGGGCATGCTGCGGCCTGCGAAGGCCTATGTCGTCGCCTTGCAGTACCGCTATCGCCGCAGCGAAGTGGAGAAGGGGTCGTGAGCGCCGCCGCAGCCGAAGCAGGCGAGCGGCGTCGTTTCCGCCCGTCGCTGGGGGCGACGCTGGTCACTCTGCTGGGGCTGGCGGTGACCATCGGGCTTGGCACATGGCAGCTGGAGCGGCTGCAATGGAAGGAGGAACTGATCGCGCGGATCGACCGGCGGATGGCCGAGCCGCCTGCGCCTCTGCCCGCTCGCATCGACGATCCCGCCGCGTGGGAGTTCCGGCCGGTGACGCTGGCAGGGCGCTTCCTGAACGACAAGGAAATGCTGCTGATCGCCCGCCCGCACCAGGGGCAGGTCGGCTATGAGGTGCTGACGCCGCTTCAACGCGCCGACGGGGCCGGCATCGTGCTGGTCAACCGCGGATTCGTTCCGATGGACCTCCGCGACCCGGCGACCCGTCCGGCCGCGCGGGTCGAGGGGGAGGTGAGCGTCAAGGGCATCGTCCGCGTGCCGCAGCCGCCCGGCTTCTTCCAACCCGGCAACGGCACGCCGGCCCCCGGTTCCGCCTGGATGCGCGCCGATCCGCGGGCGATGGCGGCGGCGCTGTCGCTGGGCGACGTGGCGCCGGTCGTGGTGGAGATGCTGCCGGGGCAGGGGACCATGCTGTCCGGGGCGCCGGCCGGAACGCTGGCGGGGATTGCGCCGCGGGTGGAACTGCCGAACAACCACCTGCAGTATGCCTTGACCTGGTATGGGCTTGCGGTGACGCTCGCCGGGATCTACGTGCTGTCTCAGCGCAAGCGCGCCGACACCGGAACCGACGGACGACCCGATGACCGCATATCAGGAGCTTGAACGCCGACACGCCCGCATCGCCGCCATCGGCGACGCGCTGGGCATCCTCGGCTGGGACACCCAGACGATCATGCCGGAAGGGGCCAACGACAGCCGGGCGGAGCAGACCGCGACCCTGTCGGTGATCGCGCACGAGCTGGCGACCGATCCGCGCATGGCCGATCTGCTGGCGGAGGCGGAAAGCGACGACGGCCTCGACGCCTGGCAGCGTGCCAACCTGCGCGAGATGCGCCGGCATCACATCCAGGCAACCGCCATTCCCGCCGATCTGGTGGAGGCGACCAGCAAGGCGGTGTCGGTCTGTGAAATGACCTGGCGCGCCGCGCGGGCGGAGAGCGACTTCGCCAAGCTGCTGCCATCCCTGACCGAGGTGCTGGCCCGCGTGCGCGAGGGAGCGGAGGCGCTGGGATCGGTGATGGGGATCAGCGCCTATGATGCGCTGCTCGACAGCCACGATCCGGGAGCACGGGCGGAGCGCATCGACGCCCTGTTCGCCGATCTGTCCGGCTTCCTCCCCGACCTGATCGGCCGCGTTCTCGACCGCCAAGCTGCGGCGCCGGCAGTGATCGAGCCGCAGGGGCCATTCCCGGTCGAAAAGCAGCGCGAGCTTGGCGTCCGCATGATGGAGCGGCTGGGCTTCGACTTCAGCCGCGGCCGGCTCGACGTGTCGCTGCATCCCTTCTGCGGCGGAGCGACCGGCGATGTGCGCATCACCACCCGTTACGACGAGGCGAACTTCACCGATGCGCTGATGGGCATCCTGCACGAGACCGGCCATGCGCTGTACGAGCAGAACCGCCCACGCGCATGGCTGAGCCAGCCGGTGGGCCAGTCGCGCGGCATGGCGGTGCATGAAAGCCAGTCGCTGCTGATGGAAATGCAGGCCTGCCGCTCGGCCGAGTTCATCACGTGGCTGGCGCCGGTGGTGCGCGAGACCTTCGGTGGCGAGGGGCCGGCCTGGGAGGCCGACAACCTGCGCCGCCTCTACAGCCGGGTGGAGCGCGGCTTCATCCGCGTCAATGCCGACGAGGTTACCTATCCCGCCCACATCATCCTGCGCTACCGCCTGGAAAAGGCGCTGATCGCCGGTGACCTGACCCTGCCGGACCTGCCGGGCGCCTGGAACGACGGCATGGCCGAACTGGTGGGGGTGGTGCCGCCGGATGACCGGCTGGGCTGTCTGCAGGATATCCACTGGCCGGGAGGCGGCTGGGGCTATTTTCCCAGCTATACGCTGGGCGCCATGACCGCGGCCCAACTGTTCGACGCCGCCCGCACCGCCGATCCGGAGATCGTCCCGGCGCTGTCGCGCGGCGAGTTCGCGCCGCTGGTGAACTGGCTGCGGGTGAATGTGCATGAGACGGGATGCTTCCACGCCTCCGGCGACGAACTGCTGACGGCGGCGACCGGCCGGCCGCTGGATGCGACGGTGTTCAAGCGGCACCTGGAGCGGAGGTATCTCTGACCGTCAACTCGCGGAGGGCTTGCGGAAGCCTCTTGGCAAGCGCGGGAAATGGCTTATCTTTAGGGACAGGTGCGTCGGGGTCTGATCTACCCCGACGCACCCATCCGATCAGCGGTTCAGAAGATCAAGGCATGCCTTGATGATCTGCAACAGCAGGATCAGGAGTGTGAGGATCTTTTCCATCCTCTTCTCTCCCTAGTTTGTGTGCGGCGGTGGCGGCCTATCCGCCACCCCGTTCACACAGTCCCACTATAGATGCATGGTTGCAGATGCGTGCGCGCCCCTTGGTCTGCGACGTGTGCTTTTCTGTGGATAAGCTCCGCCATGGCTAGAGCTCCGTTTCGCGCACAACCTCCATCGCATGAAAAAGGCCGTCAATGAGGCGGCCTGTTTTCGTTGAGCTTTTCGGCGGGCTTATCCCCGCGCGGTGGTGCGCAGGGTTTCTTCGGCGGCGCGGATCAGGGCCATCGACTTGTTGACGGTCTCCTGATACTCGGCCTCCGGGTCGCTGTCGGCGACCACGCCGCCGCCGGCCTGGACATACATCATTCCGTCCTTCAGCACGGCGGTGCGCAGGGCGATGCAGGTATCCATCGCGCCTGACGCGCCGAAATAGCCGACGCAGCCGGCATAGACGCCGCGGCGGGCCTTCTCCAACTCGTCGATGATCTCCATGGCGCGAACCTTCGGCGCGCCGGACACCGTGCCGGCGGGGAAACCGGCGACAAGGGCGTCGAGCGCGTCGAATTTCGGATCCAGCTCACCCTCGACGTTGGAGACGATGTGCATGACGTGGCTGTAAAGCTCCACGATCATCTTGGCCGTCACCTTGACCGTACCGACCTTCGCCACCCGGCCGACGTCGTTGCGGCCAAGGTCGAGCAGCATCAGGTGTTCGGCCAATTCCTTGGGATCGCTCAGCAGATCGGCGGCCAGAGCCTCGTCCTCCGCCGTGGTGGCGCCGCGCTTGCGGGTGCCGGCGATTGGTCGGACGGTGACCTTGCCGTCGCGCACGCGCACCAGGATTTCCGGGCTGGAGCCGACGACGGTCAGCTCGCCGAAATCGCAGTGGAACAGGAAGGGCGACGGGTTCAGGCGGCGCAGCGTGCGGTACAGCGCCAGCGGTGACGGCTTGAAGGGGAAGCGGATGCGCTGGGACGGCACGACCTGGAAGATGTCGCCGGCGCGGATGTACTCCTTCGCCTTCTCCACGATCGCGTGATACTCCTCGCGCGTCGTGTTGGAAGTCCAGGCCAGCGGCAGTCCATTCTCCGTCCGCGGCTCCCGCCGGTAGGGCAGGGGGCGTTCCAGGTCTGCCAGCGCGTCGGTCAGCCGTTCCCGCGCGTTGGCGTAGGCCGTGGCGGCGTCCTTGCCGGCCTTCGGCCACACCGGCGTCACCAGCGTGATCGAATCGGTGTGGCTGTCGAAGATGGCGACGATGCTGGGCCGGGTCAGGATGGCGTCCGGGATGTTCAGCTCGTCCGGATTGTTGTCCGGCAGCCGCTCCATCAGGCGGACCATGTCGTAGGTCATGTAGCCGAACAGGCCGGCGGCCATCGGCGGCAGCTCGTCCGGCAACGGAATCCGGCTCTCGTTGATCAGCGTCCGCAGCGCCTCCAGCGGCGCCTGATCGAGCGGCTGGAAGGCGTCGCGGTCATGCAGGGCGTCGCGATTGATCTCCGCCCGGTTGCCGCGGGACCGCCACACCACGTCCGGCTTGAAGCCGATCACCGAATAGCGGTCACGCCGCGACCCGGCCCCGCGCTCTGCCGACTCCAGAAGGAAGCCGAAGGGCCGTCCGTCCGCCAGCTTCATATAGGCGGAGACCGGTGTCTCCAGATCGCTGACCAGCGTGGTCCACACCACCTGCGGCCGACCGGCGGCGTAAGCGGCATCGAAGGTGGTGGTATCGGGCTGGACCTTCACGGCACGGAACCTCTCGGGGTTGCTGTCGGCTGAGCCGGAGACTCAGTTGCTGGCGAAGAACTGGTCGATGCGCTGGCGGTGGATGGTGACCGGATACTTGTCGCGCAACGCGCTGGTGAACTCAGCCACCAGATCGTTCTCCATCCCCTGTTCGACCGAGGCGCGGACCGGCGCCAGATCGGCGTCGGCGGCCTTCGGATCGGCCGGGATGACCTCCTTCAGGCGGGCGACGACCTGGGCGTCGGCGGTGTTGCCGGTGACGACCTCGTTCGGCTTGGCGGCGAACAGCTTGGCGACCATGTCGGCCGGCAGGCCCTGGACCGACTGGGCATCGCGGGTGAAGGGGGCGGTCATGGCAAAGCTGGCGCCGGCCTGGGTGGCGACGTCCTGCGCCGCAGCCTCGGCGCCCTTCTTCAGGCTGGCGGCGATTTCTTCCGCCTTCTTGGCGGCGCGCTCGGCGCGCTGCTCCTGCTGCCAGTCGGCGATGACCTGATCGCGCACGTCGGCCAGCGGACGGACGGCGGCGGGGATCACGCTGTCGACGCGGACGGCGGTGAAAATGCTGCCTTCGCCTTCGGTCAGGTTGGAAGTGGCGCCGGTCTTCAGCTGGAAGGCGTTGGGCAGCAGCGCCTTCAGGCCGGACAGGTCGGGGGCAGCATCCTTGCCGTCCGGCGCCTTGCCGGTGCTGTCGACGGCGGCGACCTTGGTCAGCGCCAGACCCTGGGCCTGCGCGACCTCTTCCAACGGCGCACCGCTGGCGAGCTGGTCCTCGACCCGGTTGGCGATGGAGAAGACGGAGTCGAGCGCCTGTTCCTTCTTCAACTCGGCCTCCAACTGGCCGCGCACGTCCTCGAAGCTCTTGGTCGAGGCCGGGGTGACGCCGGTGACGGCCATGACATGCCAGCCGAGCGCGCTCTTGATCGGGTCGGAGGGCTTGCCGGGCTCCAGCGCGAAGGCGGCGTCGCCGATCTCCGGCAGGTCGGCCTTGGCGATGTTGTCCAGGGTCACCGGCTCGACGCCCGCGTCCTTGGCGGCATCGGCGAGGCCCTTGGCCTTCGCGGCCTCGGCGATCTGCTTGGCCTTCGCCTCGTCGTCGACGACCACCATCTGCACTGTGCGCTTTTCCGGGGCGCCGAACTCGTTCGCACGCTCCTCATACGCCTTGCGCAGCTGGGCGTCGTCGATCTTGATGTCCTTGGCCAGCGCGTCGGGCGACAGGCGGGCGACCGTCAGGGCGCGGTACTCCGGGGCGGTGAAGCGGACCTGATGGTCCTCGTACGCCTGCTTGATCGTCGCATCGTCCGGCACGCCGACGTCGCCGATAGAGGCGTTGGGCAGGGTCACCACCTCCGCCACGCGCTTCTCGCCGCGATAACGGTAGAGGTCCTGCACCAGCGGCTGCGGCGGGGTCAGGCCGGCGGACACCGCGCCGGCGACCAGCTGGCGCGCCGTCTCGCGCTGGATCATCGCGACATAGGCGTCTTCGGTCAGCTGGTTGTTGCGCAGCACCGACCGGAAGACGTTGGGATCGAACTGGCCCTGCTGGTTGCGGAAGGCCGGTTCTTCGGCGATGCGCATGCGCACCACCTCCGGTCCGACGGCGACGCCCATGTCGGAAGCCGCGAGGTCGAACAGCGTGCGCTGGATCAGCGACTGCAGCGACTGCTCCAGAAGGCCGAAGCGCTTGGCCTGCTCGGCGGTCAGGTTGCCGCCCAGCATCGGGCGCAGCCTTTCCATCTGGCGGCGGAATTCCTGGTCCAGCGCCTGCTGCCCGATCTCCACCTTGCCGACTTCGGCGACGGTGGTGGGGGTGGTGGAGCGGAACACGTCGCCGATCCCCCAGACGCCGAAGCTGAGGATCAACAGCACGAACAGGATCTTGACGACCCAGGAGCCGGCGAAATTGCGGATGAACTGGAGCATGGGACCCGAATCTAAGCGCGTCGTTCGGCCATCCGGCCGGGGCGGCGCATCATAGATAGGGGAGGGTGGGGCGGCAACAGCCCATTTCCACGCAGCCCGCCTCCGATGTCGCTGCTCTCGCCAAAGGGGATCTGCAAACGAACACCCCGGCCTCACGGGGAACGTGGGGGCCGGGGCGTCGGACACTCATACCATCGCGGAGCCCTCGGCGGGCGCCGGGATTACTTCAGCGCGTCGCGTGCGGCATCCTTGGCGCCGCCGATGCTGTTCTGAACCTTGCCGGCGGCCTTTTCGCCGCGGCCCTCGGCCTCGGTCTTGGTGTCGCCGGTCAGCTTGCCGGCCGCTTCCTTGATCGAGCCCTTGATTGAGCGGGCGGCGCCCTCGATCCGGTCCTTGTCCATGGTGGCAACCTCTTGCGTGTTGATTATGCCGGAACAACAGGACGGAAGGGGAAAGGGTCCATTAAAAATATTACACGAAAGACAAGTCGGCCCGGCCGGAGGCGTCGTGCATCAGGCCCGGCGCGGTTCGTCGATGCCGCGGCCTGCCCGGTGCGGCGGGGTGCCGCCGCCGATGCGCATCGGACCAGCGCTGTGCCGGCGCAGTGCCGCCAGTTGCAGGGCGTGGTGGGCGATCGTGTCACGGAAATCGCGGTCGACGCGGCTGAAGGCACTGTAGGCCAGCCTCACCGCCGCCGGAGAGCGGGTGCGCAGGGCCTCATTCAGGGCATCGCGCAGGGTGCGCAGTTCGAGGATGCCGGGAACGAAGGCCATCTCCACCGCCTCCGCCAGGATCTCGACGGAACACAGCGTCGCTTCGTCGTCGAGCGTAAGCCTCACCCTGTCGCGTCCAATCCGATCGTGGGGGCTGATGTTCAGGAACCAAGCAGGTCGAGAACCGCCGTCAGGCAGCGGTGCCGGGTCAGGCACGCCTCGCAGCATCGGGCTGCCTGGGCCGGCTCCGGGCAATGCTGGCGGCGCAACGCCTCCAACCCCTGAAACAGGACGAGCTTCTTCGCATCCGAGATCACGTCGGTGGCTTGGATCGTTTCAAAGGCGTCCCGCATAGGATTGGTCGCGTCTATGAACATCGCCGTATGCCTCCGTTCCGAGCCAATCTATGCCGCACCCCTGATGAAGTCCATGAATGCGCTGTAATATAGCGGCAGCAAATTGAAACGAGCTGTGGCGCCATTCACCGGCGCGCAACGCATTGACGCGGCAATCGGCGATGGGCAGCATCGGCCCGGTCGATGACGAGGAAGAAACGGAGGCGGGATGGCGCAGGCGCTGGGGACGACGCTGGCCGTCTATGGTACGGCCGCATTGGCGGAGATCGCCGGCTGCTTCGCCTTCTGGGCCTGGATACGACTGGGCCGGAGCGCATGGTGGGCGTTGCCGGGATTAGCGAGCCTGTGCCTGTTCGCGTGGCTGCTGACGCGGGCCGACGCCGACTTCGCCGGACGCGCCTATGCCGCCTATGGCGGCGTCTACATCGCGGCGTCTCTGCTGTGGCTCTGGCTGGTCGAGGGCGCGCGGCCGGACCGCTGGGACGCGGCCGGCGCACTGGTCTGTCTGGCCGGGGCGGCGCTTATTCTTGCCGGCCCCCGCGGGAGTTGAAGGTCGGCGGAACCGGCCGGTTGACCGAGCGCCGCAGGGCGGGGCCGTTCACCAGAACAAGGCGGCCGGCGTCGTCCACCCGCAGATAGGCGCCGACGCGCACGGCCCGGCGGAGGATGTCGTCGTTGAGCATGATCTGCGCATCGGCCAGGGACAGCGGGGTGCCCTGGTAGTATGCACGGCCGTCGGTGTGGCTGATCTGGCTGAATGCGTTGGTCATGTCTGTATGCTCCCAATCGTTTTCTTGTACTGCGGACCGTTGGCGGACCCGAAGCGACGGCAGCACCCGGCGTGAGGCTGGAGGTTCACGCCTGTGGCTGCGGCCATTGTCGGACAAACGCCTGGGACGTCCGGTTTATTCCTCCATCGCGGGCTGTGAGGCGAATTGCTTCCCGTGCGGGGAATGTGTGGAGAGAATCCTGGGGCCGATACCGCCGCAGGTCCAGACCACTGCTGCGGATGCCACCGAAATGTCGCAGACCACACGCGCAAAAGCTGTGGTTGTGCTGCCGGGCGCGGCCGTTTATTCCCTGAACCGTGCCGCGCATTGAACCATGTCAATCATGTATCGGACTCTAACCGTTAGAGTGCGAATGCATCACGGGCAACGAATTGCGCAAATGCTTGGCATTTGCGGGAATGCTTGGCGTTGGAAATCAAGCCGGACGGGGTCATAATACCTCCGTCGGGTATCCAATTCAGCCGCCGGGCGTCCGTCGGTGCATCATCAGGCCGGCCTTTGCGGCAGGACAGAGAAAAGCGGATCGTTTCGTGGACCTACAACCGGCGGATCAGATGAACGGTTCCGAGTGCAGCGGTTCCAGCGGGGATCACGCCGCCGCGATGCCGCGCGATCCTGCCTTTCTGGCCTCTTTGGCCACCAGCCTGCTGGACGACGGCGGGATGGCGCTGGTCTATCTGGACCGCGACGGCCTGTGCCGCCACGCCGATCGGCATTTCGCGGCGGTCCTGGACCGTTCGCCGGCGGACCTGATCGGCCGCGAACTGGCGGGCATCGAGCATCCCGTGACTGCGGCGCTGGCCGCTGCCGTCGCGGCGCTGGGCGGATCGCCGGTGCAGACCTCCGCGCCGGTCGATTGCCCGACGGTCGGTTGCGACGGCCGGCGCTCGATCCTCAGCGGCAGCGTGATCGTCCATCGCGATGCCGCCGGGGTGACGGTCGGCTATCTCGGCACCTTTCACCTGACCGGCGACCCCGACCGCATCGCGCAGTTCGTGACCTGCCGGGATTCCTTCATCGCCACCCTGCTGGACGCGGCGGTGGACGGCATCATCGTCTCCGACCGCACCGGCATCATCCGCTCCATCAATCGCGCCTGCTGCCGCCTGTTCGGCTATGAGGATGGCGAACTGGTCGGACGGAACATGTCGATCCTGATGCCGCCGCCCTTCTCGCGCGACCACGGCCGCTACGTCGATACCTACATGCGGACCGACCGGCCCAAGATCATCGGCATCGGCCGCGAAACGCTGGGCCAGCGCAAGGACGGCACGGTGTTCCCGATCCATCTCAGCGTCGGTCAGGCACGGCTGGGCGAGGATGTGACCTTCGTCGGCATCATCCGCGACATCTCCGAACGCCTCGCGGCGGAACAGCGCGCCTCCTACCTCGCGCGGCACGATCCGCTGACCGGGGTCCTGACCCGCACCGCCTTCCTTGAGGAATGCGAGGCGCTGTTCGCCGGCAGCTGCGCCGAAGAGGCGGGGACGGCATCGGCCGGAAGCCAGTTCGCGCTGTTCTCGCTCGACGTCGACCAGTTCAGCGACGTGAACGAGGCCTTCGGCTTCCATGTCGGCGATGCCGCGCTGAAGGCGATGGTCAGCCGGGTGACGGAGGTGCTGCCGCCCAACACCATCATCTGCCGCATCGCCGCCGACGAATTCGCCGCGCTGTCACGGGTGACCGACGCCGACCATGCGCGCACGCTGGCCGGCGTGCTGCACGACCGGCTGACCGCGTCGATTTACGCCGACCGCCATTGGGTGCGGCTGCGGCTGTCGGTCGGCGCCGCGGTGCAGGACGATTCGGTCAGCACGCTGGAGGATTTGAACGCCAAGGCCAAGCTGGCCCTGCAGGCGGTGCAGCACAATGGCGGCAACGCCGTCTGCTTCTACACGCCGGAAATGGCGGCGGCGGCGACCCGGCGGATGCTGCTGACCATGCATCTGACCCACGCCATCGAGCGCAACGAACTTCGCCTCGTCTATCAGCCCATCGTCGACAAAGCCGGCCGGGTCCGGTCGGCGGAAGCGCTGCTGCGCTGGGAGCATCATGCCCTGGGGCCGGTCTCGCCCGGAGAGTTCATTCCGGTCGCGGAGGAAAGCGGCCTGATCGTGCCGATCACCGACTGGGTACTGTCCACCGCCGTCGCCCAGATGGCGGTCTGGGAGGCGGAGGGCGTGCTGCCCGACCGCGTCTTCCTCAACATCTCCGGCCAGCAGTTCCTGCGCGGCAACCTGACCCTCCGGCTGGAGGAACTGCTGGGCGGGCATCCGTCGCTGCGCAGCCATCTGGGGCTGGAGATCACCGAACAGGCGGCGGTGCGCGACCTGAAGGTGGCGGTGCGGACGCTGGGCGAACTGGCCGATCTGGGCATCCAGGCGGCCATCGACGATTTCGGCTCCGGCTATTCCTCCCTCAGCTATGTGCAGCAGTTGCCAGTGGCGAAGCTGAAGATCGACCGCGCCTTCGTCATCGATGTGCCGGAGAATCCCAAGAGCAACGCACTGGTCCGCGCCGCGGTCGGCATGGCGCACGGCCTGGGCCTGACGACGGTGGCGGAAGGGGTGGAGACGGCGGAGCAGCGCGATTTCCTGGTGTCGGTCGGCTGCGACATGATGCAGGGCTATCTGTTCGGCCGTCCGATGCCGCCCGAGGCGCTGGCCGACATGGTGCGCTCACAAGCCGCACCCGCAATCGCCTGATCCCCCTCCTTGGGGTGAATCCTGTCTCGACAGCGTCAGCTGCAACTGATATCCATTCGCACGGAATTGAGAGCCATTCGCAGTCCGGGAGTGATGGATGTTCATCGACAAGATCGCTGGTGTCGCTTTTGCCGTCGGTGCCTTGACCGCCTTTTCGGTTCAGGCGCAGGAAGTCAATGTCTACAACTCGCGTCATTACAACACCGATCGCGCGATCTATGAAACCTTCACGAAGTCGACCGGTATCAAGGTCAACATCATCGAAGGCAACCATGATGAACTGATCCAGCGCATGAAGTCGGAGGGCGCCAGCAGCCCGGCCGACCTGTTCATCACCGTCGATGCCGGCCGTCTGGCCGCGGCGGCCAAGGAAGGGCTGCTCGCCCCGGTCACCTCGCCGGAGCTGGAAGCGGTCAAGGTTCCGGCCAACCTGCGCGACCCGGGTGGGGCCTGGTGGGGCCTGTCCAGCCGCGCCCGCATCATCGTCTACGCCCGCGACCGGGTGAAGCCGGAGCAGATCAAGGATTACGAGGATCTCGCCAAGCCGGAATGGAAGCACCGCGTCCTGACCCGCAGCGGCACCCATCCCTACAGCCTGGCCCTGACCGCGTCGATGATCGAAGCGCTGGGCGAGGAGAAGACGGAGGAATGGGTCAAGGGCCTCGTCGCCAACCTCGCCCGCCCGCCGCAGGGCGGCGATACCGACCAGATCCGCGCGGTCGCGGTGGGCGAGGGCGACGTCGCCATCGCCAACACCTATTATGTCGGCAAGATGATCACCTCGGCCAAGCAGGAGGACCGTGAGGTCGCGGCGAAGGTCGGAGTCATCTTCCCGAATCAGGGCAACCGCGGCACCCATGTGAACCTCAGCGGCGCCGGCGTGGTGAAGACCTCCAAGAACCAGGAGAACGCCCGCAAGCTGCTGGAATATCTGCTGAGCCCGGAGGCGCAGCGCCAGTTCGCCGACGGCAACATGGAATACCCGGTCAACCCGGCGGTCCAGCCGCATCCGGAGCTGGTGAAGCTCGGCAGCTTCAAGGCGGCCGAGGTGAATGCCGCCTCCTTCGCCGCCCACACGCCGCAGGCGCTGCGCATCATGGACCGTGCCGGCTGGAAGTAAGATGACCGACACTCTCGCCCCTTCCGTCATCCTCTCCGGCATCACCCACCGCTACGGGCAACTGACCGCGGTCGACGATGTCTCGCTGTCGGTCGCCCCGCGCGAGGTGGTGTGCATCGTCGGCCCGTCCGGCTGCGGCAAGTCGACTCTGCTGCGCCTGATCAGCGGACTTGAGTCGGTCCAGAAGGGCGAGATCGCGGTGGAGGGGCAGCAGCTCGCCACCGCGGGCCGATCGCTGCCGCCGGAAAAGCGGCCGGTCGGCATGATGTTCCAGGATTTCGCGCTGTTCCCGCACCTGACGGTGGCGGGCAACATCGCCTTCGGCCAGACCGACCGCCCGCGCGCCGAACGCAAGCGCCGGGTGGAGGAGTTGCTGGAGACCATGGCGCTGACCCGCTATGCCGACGCCTACCCGCACACCCTGTCGGGCGGCCAGCAGCAGCGGGTGGCGCTGGCCCGCGCCATGGCGCGCGACCCCAAGGTCCTGCTTCTGGACGAACCGTTCTCCGCGCTGGATGAGCAGCTCCGCCGTTCGGTGCGGGAAGAGGTGGTGCGGATCATCCGCGCCAGCGGCATCGCCACCATCGTCGTTACCCATGACCCTGAAGAGGCGATGGAGATGGGCAACCGCGTGGTGGTGATGGAGGCTGGGCACATCGTCCAGGCCGACACGCCGGTGAACCTTTACCAGCGCCCGGCCAACAGCTTCGTCGCCCGCCTGTTCGGCGAGGTGAATCGCTTCCAGGCGACGGTGCGTGACGGGCAGATCGTCACGCCGCTCGGCCGGGTGATGGCGCCCGGCCTACCCGGCGGGACCAAGGTCGAGGTCGCCTGTCGGGTGGAGGATCTGGAACTGGTGCCGCTGGGTGCCCGGCCGGACGCCGTTCCGGTGCGGGTGCGGCATTCCAGCTTCCTGGGACCGGCGACGCGGGTTTGCCTGGATTTGGGCGGGTCGGAAATCCATGCGCGCCTGCCGGGACATGTCGACGTGCGCGCCGGCGAGGAGTTGTCCGCCGCGATGCTGGCCGAGCGGGTGATGGTGTTCCCGGCGGGGTAAGGGGAGTTATCGAGACGGATGCCCCCTCCCTAACGCTCCCCCACCTTCGGTGGGAGCGGGGACTGCCGCCGCATCGCGATCAAGTTACGCCGACAAGCTTCCCACCCCCTCCACCGCCAAGGGCGGGGGAGGGGTGGGGAGGAGGCGATCGGTGCGGAACGTCACGCCCCCGCCCGCACCTCATCCTCGCCGAACTGCAGCCGGCACAGCCGCGCATAGGCGCCGTCGGCGGCCAGCAGCGCGTCGTGCGTCCCCTGCTCGATGATGCGACCGCCTTCCATCACCACGATGCGGTCGGCGTTGCGCACGGTCGCCAGACGATGGGCGATCACCAGCGTGGTGCGCCCCTCCGTCAGCCGTTCCAGCGCCGCCTGCACCAGACGCTCCGATTCACTGTCGAGTGCGCTGGTCGCTTCGTCCAGCAGCAGGATCGGCGCATCCTTCAGGAAGGCGCGGGCCAGCGCCAGACGCTGGCGTTCGCCGCCCGACAGCTTGACGCCGCGGTCGCCGATCACCGTGTCGTAGCCTTCCGGCAGCTTCGAGATGAAGTCATGCGCGGCGGCAGCCTTGGCGGCGGAGATCACGTCGTCCATCCCGGCGTCGAGGCGGCCGAAGCAGATGTTCGCCCGCACCGTGTCGTTGAACAGAACCGTGTCCTGGCTGACGATGGAGACCGCGCCGCGCAGGCTGCGCAGGGTGGCGCCGCGCACGTCCTGGCCGTCGATCAGCACCTCGCCCCCGGTCACGTCGTAGAGGCGCGGGATCAGGTTGAACACCGTCGATTTGCCGGCGCCGCTGCGCCCGACCAGCGCCACCGTGCTGCCGGCCGGCACGTCGAGGTCGATGCCCTTCAGCGTGTCGGCCCCGGCCTCGTAGCAGAAGCGGACGCCGCGGAGCGCCACCGCACCCTTGGAAACCGACAGCGGCTTGGCGCCCGGCTGCTCGACGATGGTCGGCTGCTGGTCCAGCAGTTCGAAGATGCGCTGTGCGGCGGCCATGCCCTCCTGCAGGGCGGCGTTCAGCGTGCCGATGGCCCGCACCGGCTGGGCCGCCATCAGCAGCGCGCCGACGAAGCCGGAAAAGGCGCCGACCGAGCCCTCGCCCAGCGTCATGCGGTAACCGGCGAAGGCGATCACCCCCGCCACTGCGACGCCGCCCAGCACCTCCATCATCGGATCGATGCGTGAGCGGGCGCGCACCGCCTTCATGGTCAGTTGGTAGTTCTCATGGAAGGCGCGGCCGGCGCGGGCGCGCTCATAGTCCTCCAGATTGTAGGTCTTGACCATACGCGCGCCCGACAGGCTTTCGGTCAGCAGCGAGGTCATGTCGCCCATCTGCGCCTGGGTGTCGCGGGAGACGCGGCGCAGGCGCTTGCCGATGCGCACGATGGGCACGGCGGCGATGGGATAGATGATGAAGACGATCAGCGACAGCAGCCAGTCCAGATAGAACATCGACCCGACCAGCGCGATCACCGTCAGGATGTCGCGCACCAGCCCGGTCAGCGTGCGGGTCAGCGCATTGCGGATCAGGTCGACATCGTTGATGAAGCGGGAGGTCAGTGCCCCGGTCGGGGTGGCGTGCAACTGCGCCATGTCGGCAGTCTGCAGATGCGTGAACATCGCCAGCCGGACGTCGGCGATGACGCGCTGGACGATGTCGCTGGTCACCACGGTCTGGGAATAGAGCGACACGCCCTTGATGACCGTCACCGCGATGATCGCCAGCGGGATCGCCAGCAGCATGCCGCGGTCCTGGGCGGAGAACATGGCATAGGAGCGGTCGATCAGCAGCGGATAGGCGCCGGTGGCCGCCGCCACGACCGCCATCAGCACGAAGCACAGCAGCAGCTTGCCGCGATAGGGACGTACCCACTCGCGCCACATCCGGGCCGCCAGCCGTTCGGTCGCCGCATCCAGGCGCAGGGGCTTGCCGCTCTTGTTCGTCACGGTCGCATCCGATCTCTTGTGCGTTGGGGATGGCTTAGCCCATGGGCTTCGGCTTTGTCCACCGGTCGACGCGATGCCGCCCGCTCTGGTTACAGGCTTCCTTTACCGGTTTCGTGCGAGCCTGCTGATGATCGGCGCCGCAAACACCGGTGCCGCCAGGGGAAGAGGAGTGCCCATGCCGAACGGATTTGGCCTCAACGGCGGACTTAGCAACGGTGCGCGGCGCCCGCGCATCGGCCTCGCGCTGGGCGGCGGGGTGGCGCGCGGCTGGGCGCATATCGGGGTGCTGCGGGCGCTGAAGCGCTATGGGATCGAGGCCGACATCGTCTGCGGCTCGTCGGTCGGGGCGCTGGTCGGCGGCGTCCATCTGGCGGGAAAGCTCGACACGCTGGAAGAGTGGGTGCGCACGCTGACCCGGATGAAGATCGTCGGCTATCTGGATTTGCGGCTGCGCCAGGGCGGCGGGCTGATCGGCGGCGACCGGCTGCTGGCGGAACTGCGCCTGCATCTCGGCGACGTGCGGATCGAGGAACTGCCTTGCCCCTATGCCGCCGTCACCACCGATCTGGTGACCGGCCATGAGGTTTGGCTGCAGCGGGGCGAGCTTGTCGACGCCATGCGGGCGTCCTTCTCGCTGCCGGGGGTGTTCCCGCCGGTGTCCATCGACGGGCGCTGGATGATCGACGGCGCCCTGGTCAACCCGGTGCCGGTGTCGGCCTGCCGGGCGTTGGGCGCGCAGATGGTGATCGCCGTCAACCTGTCCGGCGACATCCTGGGCAAGGCGCGAAAGCCGGGCGCCAGCGTACCGACCGCCGCCGGTTTCGACCTGCTGAAGCTGGTGGAGGACGAGACGCCGGGCCAGCGGCCATTCAGCGGGATCGGCGCCCTGACCCGCCGCATCTTCCGCCGCGACTATGAGGGGCCGAGCCTGTTCGGCGTGATGGTCTCGTCGCTGGGCATCGTCACCGACCGCATCACCCGGTCGCGGCTGGCCGGCGACCCGCCGGACGTCCACATCGTGCCGCGGCTTGGCCATATCGGTCTGACCGAGTTCGACCGTGCCGACGACTGCATCCGCGAGGGTGAGGCGGCGGTGGAGCGCGTCCTGCCCGATCTGCACGACGCGCTTGCCGTCTTCGCCACCGGCCCGCGCGAATCGATGCGCGGGCAGGGGCGGGACTGACAGGCTTCTTAGTGGTCGATTGCGGTGCCCAGCGCCGCACCGCCCAGGCCGCCGATCACGGCGCCGCGGGTGCCGTCCACCGCGTAACCGCCGGCCGCACCGGCCGCACCGCCGACCACGCCGCCAGTCGAGCAGGCAGTGACGGAAAGAAGCGCGAACACCGCACCGATCAGACGCAAACGGGACATCATGCAACCCTCCTCGTGTTGACTGTTCGGTGTCTAAACACGCGACGATGCATTTTGCTTCCATCGTCCCCTGATCTTTCGTTCTGATACTTCCGGATGGAACCTCTTCCCCCTTCAAGCGTTGTCCGGACTTTAACCATGCAACGTTTAAAACGGGGGAACGACCATGCGGTCCATCACCAAACATTTGCGCACAACCGCCCTGGCCGCCACCGCGGCCCTGTCGCTGGCCGCCTGCCAGAACCCCAATGGCGGAATGGGCGGCATCGGCGGCATGAACACGTCGGAGACCGTCGGCACGCTGGGCGGCGCCGTGGCCGGCGGGTTGCTGGGCTCCCGCTTCGGCGGCGGGGCCGGCAAGCTGGCGACCACCGCAATCGGCACGCTGGTGGGCGCCTATGCCGGCCAGCAGCTGGCCAGGCACTTCACCGCGGCCGACCAGAACCGCGCGTCGGACGCGGAGGAGCGGGCGGTCGCCAACAACCAGACCATCACCTGGAACAACCCGGAATCCGGCAACCGCGGCACCATTCAGCCGGTGAAGACCTATCAGGGCAGCAACGGTCAGACCTGCCGCGACTACAACCATACGGTCGTGATCGACGGCAAGACCGAGGTCGCGCGCGGCACCGCCTGCCGCCAGCCTGACGGAAGCTGGAGGCTGATGTCGTAAGCGTACAGCCTATCCGAATGACCGCCTTCAGGTCCTACGCCTTGCGGATGTGGAAGGTTGCCGTCAAAATCAAGGAGTTCCGCCGGATGGCGGCCTGATGCGAACGGCGTGCGGGGCATATGGAGGCGGTCAGCTACATCATCCTCATCGGATCCACCCTGCTGATCGTCAGCGTGCTGACCAGCTACCTCGCTTTGCGGGTCGGTGCGCCGTTGCTGCTGATCTTCCTCGGCATCGGCCTGCTGGCCGGCGAGGATGGGATCGGCCAGATCGCTTTCAACGATGCCGGTTCCGCCTTCCTGATCGGGTCGATGGCGCTGGCGGTGATCCTTTTCGAGAGCGGGTTCGACACCAAGCTCGCCAGCTACAAGGCCGCGGCCTGGCCGGCGATGACGCTGGCAACCATCGGCGTGGCGGTGACGACCGGAGTGGTGGGCGTCGCCGCCCATTGGCTGCTGGGTCTGGAGTGGACCGAGGCGCTGCTGGTGGGGGCGGCCTGCAGTTCCACCGACGCTGCGGCGGTGTTCTTCCTGCTGCGCGTCGGCGGCATCACGCTCCGCGACCGCGTCCGCTCCACGCTTGAAATCGAATCGGGCAGCAACGATCCGGTCGCCATCATGCTGACCATCCTGCTGGTGGAGGCGGCGACCCACGGTCTGGCCTCGCCCGTCGCCATCGTTGGCGAGCTGGTTCTTGCGTTCGCCCTGGGCGGGGTGATGGGACTGGCCGGCGGCTGGCTGCTGGTCGCCTTTATCAACAAGGCGAATTTCGAATCCGGGCTGAACCCGGTGGTGACGCTGACCTTCGCCCTGTTCATCTTCGCAGTCACCAACGTGCTGGGCGGCAGCGGCTATCTGGCCGTCTATGCCGCCGGGCTCTATGCCGGCAATGTCAGACTGCGCGGGGCGCTGGACCTGCGGCGCTTCCATTCCGGGCTGACCTGGCTCAGCCAGATCGTCATGTTCGTGATGCTGGGGCTGCTCGCCACGCCACGGGAGTTCGCCGGCATGATCCTGCCGGCGCTGGGGGTGGCGGCGGTGCTGATCCTGGTCGCCCGTCCGGCCGCGGTGTGGATGTGCCTGCTGCCCTTCCGATTCTCGGTTCGGGAAACCAGCTTCATCGCCTGGGTCGGCCTGCGCGGGGCGGTATCGCTCCTGCTGGCGCTGGTGCCGGTGCTGGGCGGGCTGGAGAACGGCCAGCTGATCTTCAACACCGCCTTCGTCGTCGTGGTCGTCTCGCTGCTGGTGCAGGGCTGGACCATCGGCACGATGGCGCGGGCGCTGGAGCTGATCGTCCCGCCGCGCCGCGGCCCGGTGGAGCGTGTGGAGCTTGAGCTTCCCGGCAATGCCGATCAGGAGCTGGTGGCCTATACCGTCCATGCCAAGAGCCCGGCGGCCCGTGGGCAGCGCATGCCGCGCTGGGCCAAGCCGTCGCTGGTCATCCGGTCGGGCGCGGTGGTGCCGCTGCACAAGGCGAAGCCGCTGCAGCCCGGCGACCATGTCTATCTGTTCACGCCACAGCACCGGCTGCCGCTGATCGACAGGCTCTATGGCGGCAGCCGGGCGCTCGACCAGAATGACCGGGAGTTCTACGGCGATCTGGTGTTGAGCCCCGACGCGACGGTGGAGCAGATCGCCGAGATGTACGGGCTGCCGCTGTCGCTGCCGAACGCCCGTTTGACCTTGAGGGACCTGCTGCGCAACGAGTTCGGCGGCTCCTGCGAACTTGGCGACCGGGTGCGCATGGGCGGGGTCGAACTGATCGTGCGCGACATGGAGGACGACACCATCACCTCCGTCGGCATGGCGCTGGAGCCGGCCCGCGTAACCAGCCGGCGCCGGCCGCTCTATCAGCGGATCGCCGATGTCGGCGGGCGGCTGCGCGGCTGGTGGATCAAGCACTCCTTCCGGCGCTGGAAGGAGCGCGAGAAGCTTCGGGCACGCCGGCAGGAGGCGCTGCCACTGCCTGAACCGAACCACGAGGAACGGGTGGAAAGCCGGAACGACGCCGCCTGAACGTGATCCCCGGAGCTTAACCCTGGTGTCCCGGCCGCGACGCGGCGATGGTGCGGCTCAGATAGATGACCGGCGCCAGCCCGACCAGCACGATCACCAGCGCGGGCAGGGCGGCGTCGTCCAACCGCTCGGTGGAGGCCATGCGGAAGGCTTCGATCGCCAGCGTGTCGAAGTTGAAGGGCCGCAGGATCATCGTCGCCGGCAGCTCCTTGGTGATGTCGACGAACACCAGCATGGCGGCGCTGAGCAGGCTGGGGCGCAGCAGCGGCAGATGGACCCGGCGCAGCACCTGCAGCGGCGTGTGGCCGAGCGAGCGGGCGGCGCCCTCCAGATTCGGGCCGATCTTGGCGAATCCGGACTCCAGCGGCCCATAGGCGACGACGAAGAAGCGGATCAGGTAGCCATAGAGGATGCCGGCGATGGTGGTGCCGAGGATGGCGCCCATCGGCCAGCCGGTCCAGTCGCGCGTCAGCCCGACGGTGATGAGGATGCCGACGGCGATCACCGTGCCCGGCGTGGCGTAGCCGAGCGAGGCGAGGCGCGCGGCGCTGGTGGCGAGACCGCTGCGGTCATGGCGCACGCCATGGATCACCATCAGCGCCACCGTGACCACCAGCAGCGCGCCGCTGCCGCCGAGGATGAAGGTGTTCACCGTCAGGTCGGTGAAGCGGGCGAGGGTCAGTTCGGTGCCGCCGCGCAGGATCATGCGGATCAGCACCGCCCCCGGCAGCAGGAAGCCGAACAGCACCGGCGTCAGGCAGACGATCCAGGCCAGCACCGTGCCGCGGGACGACAGGCGCGGGGCGGGCAGGGCGCGGTAGCGGCCGGTGGTCTGGTGGAAGCGCATCTTGCCGCGTGACAGCCGCTCCAGACCCACCAGCGCCAGCACCACCAGCAGCAGGACGGCGGCCAGTTGTGCCGCTGCGGCCGGGTCGCCCAGTGCGAACCACGTGCGGTAGATGCCGACGGTGAAGGTATCGATGCCGAAATAGCGGACCGCGCCGAAGTCGGCCAGCGTCTCCATCAGGGCATAGCCGACGCCGGCCACCAGTGCCGGGCGGGCCAGCGGCAGCGCCACGCGGCGGAAGGCGCCGAAGGCGGTGCAGCCCAGCGTCCGGCTGGCCTCCAGCACGCAGACCGACTGTTCAAGGAAGGCGGCGCGGGTCAGCACATAGACGTAAGGATACAGCACCGACGACAGCACCAACCCGGCGCCCCAGGCGGTGTGGATCTCCGGAAACCAGTAGTCGCCGCGCCGCCAGCCGAAGCTGGCGCGCAGGAAGGACTGCAGCGGTCCGGCATATTGCAGGAAGTCGGTGTAGGTGTAGGCCAGCACATAGGCCGGCATGGCCAACGGCAGCAGCAGCAGCCATTGCAGGACTCCGCGCCCGCGGAAGTCGTGCATGGTGACGGTCCAGGCGCAGGCGACGCCGGTCACCAGCGTGACGACGCCGACGATGCCCAGCAGGATCAGCGTGTTGAGAATATAGCCCGGAAGCACCGTCCGCGCCATGTGCCCCCACAGGTCGGTGGAGACGCCGGCCGACTGGACGAAGACCGCGAGGATCGGCAGGGCGATCAGCAGCGCGAGGATCAGGGCGAACAGGCCGGTCGGGCCGATGCGTGACCACAGGCGACCGGGGGAGAAGGACGGGGAGCCGGGTGACTTCGCGTCGGTCGCCATCGCCATGCGGAAACATCCTCGCAACGGTTCATAAGAAGGGGGACAAAAAGAAGGCGGCGCCTGCTCCCTGGAGGGGGCAAGCGCCGCCGGTACTCTACACTATATGCGAACCGTTATCAGCTCGCTTCGGCGGCGCGCTGGTGACGCTTGCGCTCGTTCGGGTCGAGGTAGCGCTTGCGCAGGCGGATCGACTTCGGCGTCACTTCCACCAACTCGTCGTCGGAGATGTAGGACAGCGCCTTTTCCAGGGTCATCTGGATCGGCGGAGTCAGGCGAACCGCCTCGTCCTTGCTGGTGGTGCGGATGTTCGTCAGCTGCTTGCCCTTGATGACATTGACCTCAAGGTCGTTGCCGCGGGTGTGCTCGCCGATGATCATGCCCTGGTACACCGGAACGCCCGGATCGATCAGCATCGGGCCGCGATCCTCCAGGTTCCACAGCGCGTAGGCGACCGAGGTGCCGTCGCTGTTGGAGATCAGGACGCCGGTGCGGCGGGCCGCGATGGCGCCCTTGAACGGGGCGTAGCCGTGGAACAGGCGGTTCATGATGCCGGTGCCGCGGGTGTCCGTCAGGAACTCGCTCTGGTAACCGATCAGGCCACGCGACGGGGCGTGGAAGACGATGCGGGTCTTGTCGCCGCCGCTGGGACGCATCTCGATCAGGTCGGCCTTGCGCTCCGACATCTTCTGGACGACCGTGCCGGAGAATTCCTCGTCGACGTCGACGACGACTTCCTCGATCGGCTCCAGGCGCTGGCCGTTCAGCGGATCGGTCTTGAACAGCACGCGCGGACGGCTGATCGCCAGCTCGTAGCCCTCGCGGCGCATGGTTTCGATCAGGATGCCCAGCTGCAGTTCGCCGCGGCCGGCCACCTCGAAGGCGTCGCCGCCCTCGGTGTCAGTGACGCGGAGCGCCACGTTGCCCTCGGCTTCGCGCATCAGGCGGTCGCGGATCATGCGGCTGGTGACCTTGTCGCCTTCACGGCCGGCCAGCGGGCTGTCGTTGACCGAGAAGGTCATCGCCAGGGTCGGCGGGTCGATCGGCTGGGCGGCCAGCGGCTCGGCGACTTCCGGGGCGCAAATGGTGTCGGCCACGGTGGTGTTGGTCAGGCCGGCCAGCGCGACGATGTCGCCGGCATGCGCCTCGTCCACCGGAACGCGCTCCAGGCCGCGGAAGGCCAGCACCTTGCTGATGCGGGCGTTCTCGACCAGCTTGCCGTCGCGGCTCATCGACTTGACGGCCATGTTGACCTTGACCGAACCGGTCAGGATGCGGCCGGTCAGGATGCGGCCCAGATACGGGTTCGCTTCCAGCGTGGTCGCCAGCATGCTGAAGGGCAGGTTCTCCTCGACCTTCGGGGCCGGGACGTGGTCGCGGATCAGCTCGAACAGCGGGGTCAGCGTCTCGCGGGCGCCGTTCTCCAGGTCCGTGGTCGCCCAGCCGTTGCGGCCCGAGGCGAACAGGGTCGGGAAGTCCAGCTGCTCGTTCGAGGCGTCGAGCGAGGCGAACAGGTCGAACACCTCGTCATGCACCTCGTGCGGACGGCCGTCGGGGCGGTCCACCTTGTTGATGACGACGATCGGACGCAGGCCGAGCTTCAGGGCCTTGCCCAGCACGAACTTGGTCTGCGGCAGCGGGCCTTCGGCCGCGTCGCAGAGCAGGACGACGCCGTCGACCATGGAGAGGATGCGCTCCACCTCGCCGCCGAAATCGGCGTGGCCGGGGGTGTCGACGATGTTGATGCGCAGGTCGTTCCACAGAACGGACGTGCACTTGGCCAGAATGGTGATGCCGCGCTCGCGCTCCAGATCGTTGGAGTCCATGGCGCGCTCAGCCACCTGCTGGTTCTCGCGGAACGAGCCGGCCTGCTTGAGGAGTTGATCGACCAGCGTGGTCTTGCCGTGGTCGACGTGGGCGATGATGGCGACGTTACGGAGATTCATGGAGCCTTGGTCTCGCAATGGCACCCCCGACACGCAGCACCTTGCCACAAACAACAAAAAGGCCCGCCGAAGAAGATCGGTGGGCGCTGTCGGGGAAACTGTTGCGGCGCAATATATGGATATTCAGCAAAAACGCAAGCGCCGTGCCGTTTGGCCTAACGCGAATTTCCGGGATGGAGCCATGCATCATTGGACCTTACATTGGGGACGATGATCCGCTTCGCTTCCGCTTCCCGCCGCCGCGCGGCCGCCGCAACGAGGATTGCAGCCGTGCCGCTCAAGGCCCCCATCGCCGCTCCGCTGGTCGCCGCCCTGCTGATGCTGGGGCCGGCAAGTGCCGGGCATGCCCAGGATTCGCCTCCCGACAGCATCCCCGGCGCCGTGCCTGCGGTGCCGCCGCAGGGTGCGCCGCCGGAGAGCGCGTCGCCGGATGAGGAGGTGCGGCCGGCCGGCATCACCTATGAGGTGGACATCACCGGCGTCGAGGATGACGGGCTGCGCGGCACGTTGCGCGACGCCTCCACCCTGGTGGAGTTGAAGGACGATCATCCGCCCTCGCTGATCGGGCTGGAACGGCGGGCCGACAGCGACCGCGACCGTCTGCAGACGGCGCTGCGCTCCGCCGGCTATTACGACGCGAAGCTGGACATCCGCATCGAGGACCCGGCCGCGTCCGGCACCCTGCCCGCCGGGGGAGAGGCGCCGCCGGTCAAGGTGACCGTCGCGGTGACGCCGGGGCCGCTCTACCACATCAAGACGGTGACGGTGCGCGGCGCCAACGGTTCGACCCTGCCGAAGGAGGTCGCGACCGACGACCTCGGCCTCGCCGCCGGTGCTCCGGCCGTGGCGCAGAAGGTGCTGGACGCCGAATCGGAGCTGGTCGGCCGGCTGACCAAGCGCGGCTATGCCTTCGCCAAGGCGTCGGACCGCGAGGTGGTGGTCGACCATTCCGACCGCACGATGGATGTCGCCTACACCGTCGATCCCGGCCCGCTGACCCGCTATGGCGCCACCCGAATCGAAGGGTTGGAGAAGGTCGACGAGGATCTGGTGCGCGGGCGCCTCGCCTGGAAGGAGTGGCAGGTTTTCGATCCCGCCGCCACCGACCGGGCGCGGCAGGACATCGCCGCGCTTCAGGTCTTCGACACCGTCCGCGTGCGGATGGCGGACGAGCCGGGGCCGGACGGCGTGACCCCGGTGATCGTCACGGTCAGCGAGCGCAAGCGCCGCTTCATCGGCGGCGGCGTCACCTTTTCGACGCAGGACGGGTTGGGTGCCAACGCCTATTGGGGGCACCGCAATCTGTTCGGCGGGGCGGAGCAACTGCGCGTCGGCGTCGATGTCGGGCGTGTCGCCGGATCGTCCGGCGGCACGTCGAGCAAGGGCAACGACCTGCCGGACCTGCGTTTCAGCGTCAATTTCCGCAAACCCGACTTCCTGGCGGTGAAACAGTCGCTGGTGGTCAATTTCGCCGTGGTGAACGACCAGCCGCCGGCCTACAGCCGCGTCGCGTCGGAACTGACGGTCAAGCTGGAACGGCCGCTGACCGACCAGTTGACCGTCAGCTATGGCCTGACCGGGGAGCGCGGCCGGGTGCGGACGGAGGACATGACCTATCAGACCTCCTTCATCGGCGTGCCGCTGGGGGCGGCCTGGAACGGCACCGACAATCTGCTGAACCCCACCTCCGGTCAGCGGGCTTCGCTGCAGGTGACTCCCTGGTTCCCGGTGGGCGGGGATACCGAGTCGCCCTTCACCTCCGTGCTGTTCAACGGCTCCACCTATTACGATCTCGGCAACGATGGGCGCTATGTCGCCGCGGCGCGGATCGGGCTGGGCAGCATCCTCGGCACCTCGCTGTCGGACATCCCGCCCGACCACCGCTTCTATGCCGGCGGCGGCGGGTCGGTCCGCGGCTACGGCTTCCAGAAGGCGGGGCCGCGCGACCGCTACGACGATCCGGTCGGTGGCCGGTCGCTGTTCGAGATCGGCGCGGAACTGCGCATCAAGGTGACGGAGAGCATCGGCCTCGTGCCCTTCGTCGATGCCGGCACGGTCTATGATTCGGCCTATCCCGACTTCAGCGAGCCTCTGCGCGTCGGCGCCGGACTGGGCCTGCGCTACTACACCGACTTCGGCCCGCTGCGCGTCGATGTCGGCATTCCCCTCAATCCCGCCAGCGGCGACGCGCGCTGGCAGTTGTATCTCAGCCTGGGGCAGGCGTTCTAACTCCCGCAGGTTTATACGGAAGGGCACATTTTCGTCCCAATCCTCCGGGACGATGACCGTTTATTGCGGTTAGGACACAGGTGGCTGGTGAAAGGGCATGGTGTGACGGCGGTTCGCTTTCTTCTGGTCGGTCTGACGATCCTCACCGGCCTGTTGGCCGGTCCGCAGCCCGTCCGGGCCTTTTCGCTGTTCTCCGGCGACTCCGCCCGCGCGTGGCTGACGGAGAAGATCGAAGGGGCGGTCGAATCGCCGGACATGCACCTGAAGCTCGGCGCCATCGAAGGCAGCATCCCGACCGACTTCACCATCGCCACCGTCACGCTGGCCGACAGCCAGGGCGTCTGGCTGACCATCGACCGGCTGCATGTGGTTATGTCGCCCTCGGCGCTGTTCCTGCGCAGCGCCAAGATCGACGCGCTGGAAGCGGCGTCGGTGACGGTGACCCGCGCACCGGTCAGTACCCAACCTGCCGCGCCGTCCGATCCCAACGCCTCGCTGCTGCCCAGCCTGCCGGTGGACATCGACCTGAAGAAGCTGGTGGTGGAGCGGCTGGACCTGGCGCCGGCGCTGCTTGGCGAACAGGCCGTGCTGCGCATTGCCGGCTCAGTGCTGCTGGAGCATGGCGGCGGGGCGCTGAACGCGAACCTGTCGGTGGCGCGCATCGACGACAAGCCCGGACAAGCCGATCTGGTCGCCGCCTTCGATCCCGGCAAGAACACGCTCAACCTGTCGGTCAATGCGTCGGAACCGGCGGGCGGCGTCATGGCCCGCGCGCTGTCGATGCCGGGCCTGCCCCCGGTCGAGCTGGCGCTGAAGGGCGATGGCACGCTGGACGACTGGACCGGCAAGCTGACCGCCACCGCCGGCGAGGCCGCGGCCCTCACCGGCACGCTCAACGCCGATGCCACCATCAAGAAGGCGCCGGAGGGGCATGTCCTGACGCTCGCGGCCGGCGGCAACGTCGCGCCGCTGATTGCCGGGTTGGCGGGCGACACGGTGACGCCGCTGATCGGTCCCGGCCCGACGCTGAACGCGACCATTGTGCGGGCTCCGTCCGGCGCCATCACCCTGCGGCCGCTTGCGCTGACCGTCGCCGCCGCGAACGCAACGGTGAACGGCGACATCGGCGCCGACTACAACAGCCTCAACCTGCGCTGGACCGTCCAGGCCGGGCCGGATTCCACCCTGCATCCGCTGGTGCCGCTGTCCTGGCGCGAGGGCGTTGTGGAGGGCTCCGCCGAAGGCGCGCTGAGTGCGCTGAACGTCGCGGTGAACGCCACCCTGCGCGACCTCGCCGGGGATGATCCGGCGCTGTCCCAACTGACCGGGCCGGAGACAACCCTGGCCGCCCGCGCGAAGATCGACACCGGCAGCGGCGGGATCGGGCTGGAGACGCTGACGCTGAACGCCGCCGCCGCACGGGCCGAGGCAAAGGGTACCATCGGGGGCTGGGGCCAGACGGCCGACCTGACCCTGAGCGCGAGCGCCGACGACCTCGCCCCGCTGTCCGGCCTCGCCGGCCGGCCGCTGGCAGGCGCGGTGGCGCTGTCGGGGCCGGTCAAGCGCGTCGCCGACGGCACGCTGACCGCCGATCTGACCGGCACCGTCGACCGGCTGTCCACCGGCACCCCGGCCGACGCCGTGCTGGGCGACAAGGCGACGCTGGCGCTGGCGGCGCGGATGGAGCCGGACGGCGCCATGCGCCTGACCTACCTGACGGTCGACGGGCGCAACGGCAAGCTGACCGGCAATGCGGCGCTGGCGGACAACAAGGTCGATGCGCGAACCACCCTGACGGTGGCGAAGCTGGAACCGCTGGGCACCGCGCTCGGCACGCCGATGGAAGGGGCGGCGACGCTGGAGGCGACCGCCCGCGGCCCGCTCGACGCCATCGAGGCGCAGGCGACGCTGAACGCCCGCGACCTCGTGGTGCAGGGCCGTCGGCTGGGCGCCACGGAGGTGAAGGCGACCGCCGCCGGCCTGCCGGCCACGCCGAACGGCACGG
The DNA here is from genome assembly GCF_900177515.1 of Azospirillum oryzae. Lineage (GTDB taxonomy): Bacteria > Pseudomonadota > Alphaproteobacteria > Azospirillales > Azospirillaceae > Azospirillum > Azospirillum oryzae_A. The sequence continues at coordinate 1,645,386 of NZ_FXAK01000007.1, read as the reverse complement.
TGTCGGCCCGCACCAACCTGGACAAGACGCCGCTGTCGCTCGACGGGCGCTATGCGCTGCGCGAACAGACGCTGCGGCTGGACGGTCTGACCATCGCCAACGGCAGCAACCGCATCACCGGCGAGGCGCAGGTGGCGCTCGACACGCTGCTCGCCACCGGCCGGCTGGACGGCAAGCTGCCCAACCTGAATGGCCTGTCGGAACTGGCGGGAATGCCGCTCGGCGGTGGGGCGACATTCACGCTGGCGCTGGACGGCAAGGGCGGCAAGCAGGCGGCCAGCCTGACCGCCGACGCCAGCGATCTTCGGGTGGACGGCGAAGGCGGACCGCTGCTGACCGCGCGGAAGCTGACCGCGAAAGCCGATGTCGCCGACGCGCTGGGCACCCCCAGCGGCAAGGCGCGGGTGGAGATGACCGACGGCAACGCCGCCGGCAACGACCTGCGCAGCGTCACCGCCTCCGTCGACGGCTCGCTGGCGAAGGCCAACTTCCAGGCCAATGCCAATGGCGCCGGCGCGCAGCCGGTCGCGCTCGACCTTGCCGGCGGGCTGGCGATGGACGGCGGCGTGACCCGCATCCGGCTCGACCGCCTGCAGGCGCGCTATGCCGGCGAAGACCTGCGGATGACCGCTCCCGCCACCATCCTGCTGGCCGACCGCCGCTATGAGGTGAAGGATCTGCGGCTGTCATCGGGCAGCGCCCGGCTGGCCGCCGACCTCGGCCTGAACGGCGAGCGGCTAAGCGGCGAGCTGACCATCGACCGCCTGCCGCTGGCGCTGGCGAAGCTGGCCAGCCCGACGCTTGCGCTGGACGGCGTCGCCAACGCGCGGGCGTCGCTGGGCGGCACGCTGCGCAGCCCGCGCGCCGACGCCACCATTCGGATCAACGGGCTGAAGGCGCAGCAGACCACCCAGGCCGGGCTGCCGGGCATCGACGCGACGGCGGACATCCAGTGGCGCGACCGCCGGCTGACTCTGGCCAGCCGGGTCGCCATGCCGAAGAATGCCGGCACGCTGACCGCCAACGCCGCCCTGCCGCTGGTGATGGATCCGGACAGCTACGCCGTCAGCGTGCCGCCGAATGGCGCGCTGGAGGCGGCGGTCAACGGTACTGTGGATATGTCGCTGGCAAACGACCTGCTCGCCGCGTCGGGCGACCGGGCACGCGGCCTGTTGCGGCTGGACGTGCGCGCCGGCGGGACGGTGGACAAGCCGTCGCTCGGCGGATCGGTGGTGCTGGCGAACGGGCGTTACGAGAACCGTGCCTCCGGCGCCGTCATCACCAACATCGAGGCGCGGCTGGTCGGCGACGGCGACGTCTTCACCATCCAGAGCTTCCGCGGCCGGACCCGCAACGGCGGCGTTATCACCGCCAATGGCGTCATCCGCCCGGGCGCGGAGGCCGACCGGCAGTTGGACATCAGGCTGCAGGCCGACAATGCCCGGCTGCTGGAGATCGATCTGGTGACTGCGGAGATCGGGGCGAACCTGACCCTGACCGGCGGCTTCACCAACGCCCGGCTGGCCGGGCCGGTCGACATCCGCCGTGCCGAGATCCAGGTCCCCGACCGTATGCCCGCCAATGTCGTCGATCTGAAGGTGACGGAGGTCGGCAAGGGCCGCCGCGCCCGCGGGACAACCCAGGTGTCCACCGCCGGCGCCACGCGCCGGGTGCCGGTACCGGAGGAGGCGCCTCCGGCCGCCTCGCCCTTCGTGCTGGCGCTGGACATGACGGTCAATGCGCCGAATCAGATATTCGTGCGCGGCCGCGGGCTGAATGCGGAGTTGGGCGGCAACCTGCGTGTCGGCGGCACCGCCGCCGCGCCGGAGGTGACCGGCCGCTTCACCATCCTGAAAGGCAGCCTGGACCTGCTGGCCAAGAATTTCGAGTTCAAGCGCGGCATCTTCGATTTCGACGGCACGCAACCCATCGACCCCCGGCTCGACCTGCTGGCCGAAGCGACGGCCAACGGCATTACCGCCGACGTCGTGGTCACCGGCACCGCCCGTCAGCCGAAGATCGAGCTGACCTCGCCGCAGGGGCTTCCGCAGGACGAGGTGCTGGCCGGCGTGCTGTTCGGCAAGTCGGTCGGCGATCTGAGCGCCGCGGAGGCGGTCCAGCTTGCCCAGTCGGCGGCATCGCTCGCGGGAATCGGCGGTGGTGGCGGCGGCATCCTGGACAAGGTGCGCCGCGGCCTGGGTGTCGACCGGCTGGACTTCACCCAGGGCGAGAACGGCAAGGGCGGCGCCGTGCAGGCCGGCCGCTATGTCAGCGACCGTGTCTATGTCGGCGTCGAGCAGGGCATCGGCGCCAACCAGAGCCGGGCCAAGGTCGAGATCGACATCACCAAGAACCTGAAGGGCACCGCTTCGGTCGGCGCCAACTCGGAGACGGAATTCGGGGTGATCTACGAGAAGGATTATTGACGGGGGAGGCTCAGGGGGCCGGTCGGCCGGCCCCTACCACCCCACCACGATCCGCGCGTGCGACGGCACCGGCACGATGCCGTCCACCGCCTGGGCATCGAACCGCCGGGCGATGTCCTCCTCCAGCGCCTTGCGCCGTTCCGCGCTCAATCCACCCAGCCGGTGGCCGAAGCTCATGTCCAGCGCGGCGCGCCAGAAGGGTTGGCCCGCCGGGGCCTTGCGCACCGGAGTCAGCTCGACCTCCGAGGTCTCCGCAAATCCCGCGGCCCGCATCACGCCGGACAGCAATCCCGGCTCGGCGAAGCGGAACAGCGGGTCGAGGCTGCCGTCCTCGCCGAGATGGTCGGCGACAGCATCGCCGATCTCCGCGAACAGCCCATTGCCGACGCGCGGTCCCCACACCATGAAGGCCGCCTTGCCGCCGGGGCACAAAACGCGCCGCACCTCGCGCAGAGCGGACTCCACGTCCGGCACGAACATGATGCCGAAGCGGCAGGTCACCCCGTCGAAGGCGGCGTCGGCGAAGGGCAGGGCGGTCATGTCGGCGGCGGTGAAGGCGGGTGCCGGACCCTCCACGCCGCGGGCGCGGCGGATGGCGCCGGCCATCATCCCGGGAACGAGATCGCTGCCCACCACCAGCCCCTCCGATCCGGCGCGGCGCGCGGCGCTCAACGCCGGTTCGCCCGCGCCCGACGCGAGATCGAGCAGCCGATGACCCTCCGTCAGGCCGGCGGCGTCGAGAAGCGGGCGGTTCAGCTTGTCGGCCAGATCGGCCATCGGATCGGCCCAGCGGTCCCAGGCGTCGGCGCTGGCGGCCCAGCGGTCGCGCTCTCTGGCGGCATCGGGATGGGCGTTATCGGGAGCGGGAGTGTCGGGAAGGGTGGTCGCGGTCAATGGAGAAGCCTCGCCGTGCCGGCCACGCGCTGGACCGTGTCGGCGTCGTTCAGCCGTTCGCCCAACGCCGACAACTCGTCGGACAGCTTGCGGTTGGCGTCGGTCAGTTGCTGGATGCGGGTCTGCGCCGCCTGCTGCTGCTGGGACAGGGTCGCCACCGTCTCCGTCAGCCTGCGGATTTGCTGGGACTGGCGCGTCGCCGCCTCGTTCAGGCTGCGGCGGATCGATCCGACGGCCACCAGCACGACGGTGCTGACGGTCACGCCGGCCATGATGGCGACGATGCTGATCCCGGTGAACCAGTCCATGGGCGGAAAGCTTCGGCCCATTTTACCGTTCGGTCAAGCAGCCTGACAATCGGTCAACAGAACGGACCCGGCGCCGCGGTCGGCGTCGGGTCCGCAAAAAATCGGAAATCGGCGGGTGGCGTCAGCCGACGGAGCCGCTGACCGGACGCTCCGCCTTCATGCGCAGTTCCTTCAGGTGATCGCCAAAGGCGCGCAGAACCGGCAAAATGCGCTGGGTCTGGTCGGTGGTGACGTGGGCGTCCGTCTTCAGCACGATGGTCGGCGCCTCGCTCATCAGGCGCTTGGCGCGCATCGGGCCGACCTTGTCGTCGAGGAACATGGCCATGCCCATCAGGATGCCCAGCGTGACGTCGTCCGGAGCCTTGGGCAGGGCCAGGACTTCATGAAGCTCGTTCAGCAGCGTGTAGGCGACGATGGAGGTGCGTTCGATGGTGTCGACGTCGGCGGCCATGGGCATCGGGCAGGTCCTCGGGAAACGTTCGGATGAAACGTTGCAGGTGAGACGCTGGCGGGTGACGCGGGATGGCGTCCCCATGGGCGCCAGCGCTTGCGAAATCCGTCGTGCCCCGAGGGTAATCGTCACTTTATAACCAAAGTGTTAACCAAACGCCTCCCGAGTCGTCCGAGTCGCATTTTTCCGAGTCGCAATCTCCCGTTCTCAGCGTTTTCCGCTGCTGCGCGTCCTGGTCGAAAGCGACAGCTCGGCGACTTCCTCTCGCGCGCTGCTGACGAGACCGGCCGACTGCACGACGCCCCGGTTGAAGGGATGATAGGTCTGCGCGTAGATGCTCCGGATCTTGGTCACGTAATCCTTCGTCTCGCGGTAGGGCGGGATGCCCTTGTACTGCAGGACCGCCCCCTCGCCGGCGTTGTAGCCCGCCAGCGCATAGGCGACGTTGCCGTCGAAATAGGCCAGCAGCCAGCGCAGATACTTCATGCCGCCGCGCAGATTCTGCTCGGCGTTGAAGGGATCGGAGACGCCGAAGCGCTCGGCCGTCTCCGGGATCAGCTGCATCAGCCCTTGGGCGTTCTTGTTCGACACGACGTCGACGCGGTAGCCGGACTCGACCGCGATGACCGCCAGCACCAGATCGGGATCGAGGCCATAGGTCGGCGCCATCTTCTGCACCATGGCGCGGATTTCCGCCGGCGGCTTGCGGATGATGCCCCAGCGCAGGTTGGGCGGCTCGCAGCGGTCGGGCGTCTTCACCTTGGCGCTGACGGTACCGACCAGCCGCTCCGCCTGTTCGTTGCCGAGAGCTGCCGCCTTGCGCAGCCAGGCACGGCCGAGTTCGGCGTCCTTGGACACGCCGCCCACCCCAGCCATGTGCATCCGGCCGGCCATCAACGCCGCGTCGGCATAATCCTGGCGGGCGGCGCGGCAATAGAGGGATAATGCGAGCCGGGAATCGGCCTTCACCCCGTCGGCGCGGTCGTAATGCTGCGCCAGTTCATATTGGGCACGGGCGCTGCCCTTGCTGGCGAGGGCTTCCAGCGCGGCGACGGTCTTCTCGGCGATGCCGGCGTTTGCGGGCGCTGCCGCCAGCAGGGCGGGCAGGAGCACCGCGGCCGACAGTGCGGCCAGCCGTGCCGAGCGGGTTCCACCTCTGCCAACGCGCCGGGAGGTTGCGGGAATGCGCGACGCGGACGGTGTACCGCAAAGGTTCGTGTGGCCTTCCACAGGACCCCCCTGTATGATTTTCTTCAAGCTTTCGGAGACCATCGAATGGTCGGAAGCAGAACTCTCAGGGAGGACGCCGCTGTATCCGTCTGGCCGGGTGTCAGGCGTGGCGGCATAAGCCGAAACGGAAGGCCGGCTGCCGGAAAATACATCGCCGTAAGTGCTTGATGTGGCGCTGCCAATAAAAAATACATAGGCCGATCGACGAATGTCGGTCGGTCTTTTTCTTTTCACGTTGGTCATGCGTCCTCCAATCGAGTTGGAGAAATAACGAAAGACCAGATGTTACGCCAACGCCCGAACGGTGATTGCCGTGGGATACACGGGGTACTCTAGGGGTTAGGCGTCCCTATTGTATGACCCATTAGCCTTTTTCCCAACTGGCAGCTCCTTTGTGCGCTCATTACGTACGGATCGGGCCAGATAATCGGCTGCAAATTCGATGGCCACGGATGATGGAGATTTTCCTTTGAAGATCTCCGCGTCCGGGGCCTTCGCGCCGGAGGCCCCGGCATTGTCGCCCGCACCCCTGAAGAGCGGTCGGCGTCGCCGTGGCGAACGGCATTGAAGGAGGCATCGTTTCACCGATGGCGAACCACGTCGCGACAACCTTGAGCCACCGACTGCGCGGCCCGGCGTTGGCCGATCCGATGCCGTTCGGCGCCGAGGCCGTTGGCCGGACCCGCTCGGACGGCCTGCCGACGTACACAGACCAGAACACCGCCGATGCCGGGATGGAGACCCATTTGACTGTCCATGCGGAGGCCAAACGGGCCGAAGCCAGCACCGAGGCCGACGAAGCCGATACGGCCGCCGCCGATGCCGGCGTGGTGGCCGGTCAGGCGGAAGCCGAGGAGGAGTTCCGCCCCGATCCCAACGCTCCGCCCGATCCCGCGGTGATCCGCCAGATCGAGGAGGAAATCCCGCGACTGCGCCGGTTTGCCCGCGCCATGGTGCGCGATGCGACGCTGGCCGACGATCTGGTCCAGGAATGCCTCGAACGGGCGCTGTCGCGCCTGCATCTGTGGCGGCCCGGCACCAACCTCCGCGCCTGGCTGTTCACCATCCTGCGCAACCTTCACATCAACGGCGTGCGCCGCCGCCAGCCGGTGGTCGACATCGATGCCGAGGCGCAGGCGGCGATCGGGGCCGCACCGGGCTCGCAGTTCGTCCGGATGGAACTGCGCGACCTGCGCCGGGCGCTGGCCCTGCTCCCCAACGAACAGCGCGAGGTCGTACTGCTGATCGGTCTAGAAGGGATTTCCTACAACGAGGCGGCCGACATCCTCGGCATTTCCATCGGCACCGTGAAGTCGCGCCTGTCGCGCGGTCGCCGCGCCCTGCGGCTGCTGATGGAGGGCCAGGATCCGTCGGAAGACGCGGACGCCTGATCACGGGGCGCCTGAGCGGGCCGGCATCGGAGACATGATGGAATTCGCGGGGTGCCCGGTCGCCGGGTGCCCCGTTTTCATGTGCCGCCCTTCCGGCTTCCGCCATGACGGGCGCAATGACGGGAAAAAGAACGGCGGCGCCCGCTTGGGACGCCGCCGGAGGCGGGGACAATCGAAGCGCCGCCCGGGCTCACCGGCCCTGACGTCACCTCTGGAGGAGAGAGTGTTGCAGCGTCAGGAGATACCGTAGTCAACCGGGCGATCCGCCGATGGTTCCTTCGCGTCGGGAAAGGTCCCGGCAGCGAAACCCATGGGCCGATCGCCCGGCCGGTTGGACTTCTGCCTACCGTCGCCGCACCAGACCCATGATCAGGCTGATGGCGAACAGGATCAGGAACAGGAAGAACAGGATCTGCGCGATGCCGGAGCTGGCCGACGCGATCCCGCCGAACCCGAGCGCGCCGGCGATCAGCGCGATGACGAAGAAAACAAGAGCCCAGTAGAGCATCATACCCTCCCTCGGTCGGCCGAATAGTCACCAAGGACTGCCGGCGTCACAGATGAGACAAGTCGTGGCCGCACCCGCCGTCCCGTCGTCTCCGTCACATGGACACTGCCTCGATGGCAAGTCGGGCCAAGGTGACGGTAAGCACAGCCGGTGCGGCGGCATTCGAAGACCAGAACACTGCCGCCGGCGCGATGTTCCCGGTTCCTGATCGGCCGAAGTATCGGGGCGCCGCAAGGCTGGTGCGGACTGGCATTTATGCAACAATGGGGCTTCCGGCGCGTTTCCGGATCATCAGGCCCGGCAATCGCCGGCCAGAGGGGACGACAACAAGCGAGGACCCTATGAAGACCGGATTGATCCTGGCGGCGATGGCCGCTTCATACGCGGTGGTTCCGGCGGCGATGGCGCAGCAGACCTACTCGCAAAGCTATTCCGGCGCCTATTCGGGGAGCACCGGTGGCGACGTCTCCGGATTGACGGGCTCCGCCGGCGGATCCAATTCCGATCTCGCCGGACGCCGCGGTCGGGGGCAGAAGCCGATCGAACTGCAACAAACGACGCTGCTGAACCAACTCAGCGCCGCCGGTTATGTGTCGGTGCGCGATTTCCGCAAGGAGGGTGACCGTTACGTCGCCAATGCCATGACGCCGCAAGGGGAGTGGACGACCGTGGTCCTCGACCCGCGAAACTCCTCGACGACACGCGCGCCGACCCCGGCCACCAAGCCGGCCCGCTGACGTCACTCCAGCAGGTGCGACCATGTGCCGGTGAGGCGGCCGACGCCTCCCGGCACGCGGAGATCGTAGAGCGGAAGTGGTTGCTGCAGACGCTGCCCGGCGTCGCGGCCGAGAGTGCGGACCGCCGTTTCGACCGTGCCGCCGACCGGCAGCCATCCCGATGCGGCGATCGGCACCACCAGCGCCAGCCCCCAGTCCATCCGCCCGCCGAAGCGGCTCTGGGCGCCGTCCGGACCCTCGGTCCAGGTGGCGTGGGCGGTCAGGCCGATGCCGCCGTCGAAGCGGCGCATCACCTCCACCGTGCCGCCCCAATCGCCGCCGAGATAACGGCCGAGCCGCAGCGCGGTGGTGGTGTCCGCGCCGGGGCTCTCCCAATAGAGACTGAGATGCCCGGTGCCGCGGGCGTCGCCGCGGTCGAAGGCCAGCAGGCTTTCCGGTCGCCGTTTCCAGACTTGGTTGAGGTCGAGGCCGAGCGCCCAACGGGCGGTGAATGGTTGCAACAAGGCCTCGGCACCGAAACCCGCATACATCTCCTCCAGATGGCCGGCGGACAGCCGCGTCGTCAGCCCGTCTGCCGGCTTGGTCAGCCACGCCGCATAGGCATGGTCGATCGCGAGCGGACGGTCGGCATAGCGCGGCAGGTCGCTGCGCACCGGCTGCGCCGCCGGCACGGCGTTGGTGTCCAGCAATTGCAGATCGCCCGGCGCATTGATGCGCAGCCCGCCGCCCAGCACCAGCCCGCGCAGAGGCTCCGTCCGTAGCATCACATCGGTGTGGGTGCGCTGGGCCAGCGCCGTCCCCAACTCCGCCAGATCGAAACCGGCAACCAGCCGGGTGGACAGGTCCAGCCGCGGACGCCAGTCCGGCGGCGGCTCCGCCGTGGCGGCAAATTGCGTCGTCCGCCAGATCTCCTCGGCGCTGCCGCGGTGATTGGCAGCCCGTTCCAGGTCGCGGCGCAGGAGGGTAACGGAGGCCGTATCCAGGCCACCCGCACCGGTGACGACGCGCAACCGCTCGACCTGCGGCGGCGCCAGATCGGCCAGCAGGCGGGCGGCGTCGCCGACTTCGCGCGCCAGCGGCATCCGTCCGCTCCCGGCCGGATCGAGCCACAGGGTCGCCATCTCTCCCTCGATGTGCGCCGCGCGCACCGGCAAACCGCGGCTGCGGGCCACCAGGGCGATGGCGTCGGCCGACAGGGTGGACCCGGCGGACGGGCGCGGCCCGACGCCGGGGGGAGGGCGGTCGGGGCGGTCGGCGTCCACCGCCGGGTCGAAGCGCACCGACAACCGCAGCATCAATCGTCTGCCCTGCTCGTAGGCCACCCCGAGGTCGGCCCAGGACACCGGACGCCAGGACAAGCCCAGGCTGTAGCGGCTGCCGGGATCGAATCCCGGTTCGTCCTGCCGCTGGGCCCGGAAGCGGTCGCCGGAGGATTCCAGCTTCAGGCTCAGTCCATCGACCGGCGTGTGCCACTCGACCCCGCCGAACAGCGCCACCCGCTCGCCGGTGAACCACGCCTTGGGACCGCGCGTGGTCGGCCATGCCGACGGATCGCGATCACGGCGGAAACGGCCGCCCAGGAAACGCAGCGGGTTGCGCAACTGCCCGCCCTCCCCCAGCGTGCCCCATCCCATGCCGAGCGTCAGGTCCAAATCCCACCAGCGCCGCGACAGCGCGATGTACTCGCCGGCAAAGCGGCCCTTGCCCGGCAGGTCCAATCCCGATCCGGTGACATCGCGCCCGCCGATCACCAGCGCCGGCCCGCGCTCGTCCTCCCGCCGCAACCGGAGCTTCAGGTCGAGGCCGGGCTCCGAGAGGCCGTAATAGCCGGGATAGGCGCTGTTGCGCGCGGTGACCTCCAGCCAAGGCAGCGGCTGGGCGGATATGGTGTAGTGGCGGTGCAGGTCGCCGAGCGCGGTCAGCCCGCCGCTCATCGAGCCGTCTGGCGCCATGCGGGCATTCGGCATCTGCAACAGCCCGATCCCGCCCCAGTCGGACAGGCTGTATCGCGCCTCATCGGCCAGGGCGGGGGCCAGAGCCGGGGATGCAGCAAGAAGAACGAGAAGTGCAGCGGGTCGCACGCGGTGATCGCGAAGGGTCGGAGATGCAATCCGATCCTTCGCGAGTCATGCGTATGAATGCAACTGAAAAGATGTGAACGCGGCCGCCGTTACGGCGCCTCGATCACCTCGAAGTCATGGGTGATGGTGGCGGTCTGACCCAGCATGATCGAGGCGGAGCAGTATTTCTCCGCCGACAGGGCGATGGCGCGTTCCACCTTGGTGGGGTCCAGCTTGCGGCCGGTCACGGTGAAATGAACGTGGATCTTGGTGAAGACCTTCGGTTCGGTGTCCGCCCGCTCGGCCTCGATGGCGGCGACGCAGTCGGTGATCTGCTGGCGGCCCTTTTCCAGGATCATAACCACGTCGAAGCAGGTGCAGCCGCCCATGCCGATCAGCAGCATTTCCATCGGGCGGATGCCGGCATTGCGACCGCCGGATTCCGGGGCGCCGTCCATCACCACGGCATGGCCGCTGCCGGATTCGCCGACGAACATCTTGCCGTCCACCCAAGTGACGCGCGCCTTCATGACCATTTCCTTCGTTCACTGTTGATCGCGAGTGACCGCGCGAAGCTAGGCGCCGCGGCGGGGCGACGCAAGGGGATGCAGCGCCCCGGTCGCCGGACTTGTCCGGCGGCGCGGCGGCGTCCAAAGTCGGTACTGTGACGTGTATTGCGACGACGAGGCCTAAACCCATGCCGCACGGCCATTCCCATGGCGGTTCTTCCGAAGCGGGCCACAACCACGGCGAACATCACCAGCACGGGCCCGCACGCTACGACCGCTCCTTCGCGCTGGGGGCATTTCTGAACATCGGGTTCGTGGTGGTGGAGGCGGTCTATGGCCTACTCGCGAACTCCACGGCACTGCTGGCGGATGCCGGGCACAATCTCAGCGACGTGATGGGGCTGCTGCTGGCCTGGGGTGCGGCGTGGCTGAGCCGGCGGATGCCGCAGGGGCGCTACACCTACGGCTATGGCAACGCTTCGATCCTGGCGTCGCTGCTGAACGCAATGATCCTGCTGATCGCCGTCGGCGCCATCCTGCTGGAGGCGGCCAATCGTCTTGCCGACCCGCAGCCGGTGGCGGAAACGACGGTGATGGTGGTGGCGATGATCGGCATCGTCATCAACGCCTGGACCGCATGGCTGTTCATGGGCGGGCAGAAGCAGGACATCAACTTGCGCGGCGCCTATCTGCACATGGCGGCCGACACGGCGGTGTCGGTGGGCGTCGTCGTCGCGGCGCTGGCGATCCGCTTCACCGGCTGGCTGTGGCTGGACCCGGTGACCAGCATCGTCATCGCCCTGGTCATCATCGCCGGCACATGGGGACTGCTGCGCGATTCGGTGCGGCTGGCGATGGACGCGGTGCCCGACGGCATCGACCGGGCGGGGGTGGAGCGCTATCTGGCCGGGCTGTCGGGCGTGGAAGAGGTGCATGACCTGCACATCTGGCCGATCAGCACGACGGAAACCGCGCTGACCGCCCATCTGGTGCGTCCCGGCTCAGATCAGGATGATGGTCTCCTGCGGGAGATCTCGTCGGTGCTGAAGGACCGTTTCGGCATCGGTCACGCCACCATCCAGGTGGAGCAGGACGGCAGCTGCTGCCGCCTTGCCCCCGCGGAGGTGGTGTAATGGTTCAGACCTGCTCGCGGGCGAGGCGGCGGGCGTTGGCGCGTACCTTGCGGTAGGCGGGGTTCATGCTGGCAGCCGCCAGCGCCGCCGTCGCCTCGATCAGGCGCAGATTGGCGTGGATGCCGGCATCGACCGCGTCGGCGAGCAGGCGCTGCTGGACGTCGACGATCTCCACCGGGTTCTTGCAGGTGGCGAGCCCGCCGATGGTGGCCGCCGCCGCCTGGGTCTGCTTGGTGATCATGGTGATCCAGGCCTGCCCGAATTCGCCGATGCCGGTGGCGACAGCATGGAAGGCCTCGACCGCCGCCTCCACCTTTTCCGAGCCCATGCGGATGAATTCCGGATTGGCGAAGTCGATGGGGTTCGCCAGTGCCGCCGTCATCATCGCCGTGCGATAGCCGATGGTCTGCGCCGCCGCGACGCCCATTTCGCTGCTGCGAAGGCCGGTCTTGGTCAGCTGACCCGCCACCGCAAGAAGCCTGTCGGTGGGATGGCCGTTGCCGGCGTTCTGTGATGCCATGGGCGTCGCCCCTCTCAAAAAAATCGTTGCCGGAACTTGGCTGCAGCCTCAACGCTGCACTGCAGCATAAGTTCCGGGACGATCTTTACGCCTCGGCGAGCGCGCGGTCGAGATCTTCGATGATGTCCTGGGGGTCCTCGAGACCAACGGACAGGCGCAGCAGGCCGGGTTCGATCCGCGCGGCGACCTTTTCCTCGTCCGTCAGCTTGGAGTGGGTGGTGGTGGCGGGGTGGGTGATGAGGCTCTTCGAATCGCCGAGATTGTTGGAGATCATCACCATGCGCAGGCCGTTCAGCGTGTTGAACGCCTCGGTCTTGCCGCCCTTCAGGAAGATCGACAGCATGTTGCCGCCGCCGGTCATCTGCTTGCGCACCAGATCATATTGCGGGTGGCTGGGCAGCAGCGGGTACAGCACCTGGGCGACCTTCGGATGGCTTTCCAGGAACTCCGCGACCTGCAGCCCGGCCGCCGACTGCGCCTGCACGCGCAGTTCCAGCGTCTCCATGCCCTTCAGCAGCAGCCAGGAATTGAAGGGGGAGATGGTGGGGCCGGTGTTGCGCAGGAAGGGATGGATGACCTCCGACGCGTACTTCTTGTCCTTGGCCAGGATGACGCCGCCCAGGCAGCGGCCCTGGCCGTCGATGTGCTTGGTCGCGGAATAGATGACGACATCGGCGCCGAAGTCGAACGGACGCTGCAGGACCGGCGTCGCGAAGGCGTTGTCGGCGACCACCACGGCGCCCGCCTTGTGGGCGAGATCGCAGACCGCCTGGAGATCGACGACCTCCAGCCCGGGGTTCGACGGGGTTTCCAGGAAGACCGCCTTTGTCGGCTTGGACAGCGCCTCTTCCCACTCCGTCAGGTTGGTGCCGTCGACGAACACCGTCTCGATGCCGTAACGGCCGCACAGCTCCTTCAGGATCCAGTAGCAGGAGATGAAGAGCGCGCGCGGCGCCACCACCCGGTCGCCGGCGCGCAGGCCGCTCATCAGCGCGCCATGCACCGCCGCCATGCCGCTGGCGGTGGCATAGGCCCATTCGGCGCCCTCATACTCGGCCAGCCGGTCCTCGAACATCGCCGAGGTCGGGTTGCGGAATCGCGAATAGACATGGCGCGAGCCGTCGTTGGCGAAGGCGTTCTCCGCCTCCTCGGCCGAGCCGTAGACGAAGCCGGAGGTCTGGTACAGCGCCTCGCAGGTCTCGTCGAACTGCGAGCGGCGGATGCCGCCATGGACCAGCTTGGACCGCGGGCGCAGCCCTGCGACGTTCGGATTGCGATGATCGGTGCGCGACATTCCGCAACTCTCCCCTGATGATCGCCGGTGGGGCGAGGCCGGCCGCAAACAAAAAACGCCCCGACCGATCGGGTCGAGGCGCGGACGCGGCTCGGACCTTTTTAGCGGGTTGTTTTACGTGGCCCGCAAGCCGGTCGACCAAATCACCACGTGGATGCGCTTGTACGACTGCCTATGACCGCCGTCAAGTGGGGCTAGCCATGACTTGCCGTCTCCTCTGCCCCTTGCGGCGAGGGGGATTTCGACAGCATCCCCTTCAAGTCCCCGAGCTTGGCCCCGCCCAGCAGTACCGCCAGCAGTCCGAAGGCCACCGCTCCACCGGCCACCAGCAGTCCGAGCGCGGCGAACCGCACCGCTGTGGAAGCAGCCGCCAGCCAGGGCGCCAGCACATGGTCGCCGACCAGCAGCGCCGCCCCCATGCCCGCCGCCGCCACCGCGATGCGCGGCGCGCGGCGCTTCAGCCGGTCATCCAGGTCGAACAGGCCGCGCCGGCGCATCGCCGCCACCAGCAGCCCGACATCCAGCCAAGCCGTCAAACCGGTCGCGAGCGCGATGCCGACATGGCCCAGCCAGGGCATCAGCAGCAGCGCCAGCAGGGCGGTGGCCACCGTTACGATCACGGCGACCCGCACCGGAGTCACCGTGTCGTGGCGGGCAAAGAAGGCGGCGTTCAGCGATTTCACGATGACATAGGCCGGGATGCCGACGGCATAGGCGGCGAGCGCCATCGCCGTGGCCTGCGCCTCCTCCGGACCGAAGGCGCCGCGCTGGAACAGGACGGAGACGATGGGCGCCCCCGCCACGCCCAGCGCGACCGCCGCCGGCAGGCCGAGCAGCAGGCTGAACTCCAGCGCGCGGCTCAGGTAATGGCGGACCATCCGCTCGTCCCCGGCGGCGACATGACGGGCCAGAACCGGCAGAAGGGCGGTGCCGATGGCGATGCCGATCACGCCCAGCGGCATCTGGTTCAGCCGGTCGGCATAATAGAGGAAGGACACCGCGCCCGACGGCAGCAGCGAGGCAAGCACGATGTTCAGGAATAGGTTGATCTGCATGACGCCGGCCCCGATTGCGCCCGGCCCGATCAGCCGGAACAGCCGCCGCATTCCCTCCGTCATGCGCGGCGGACGCAGCCGCAGGGCGATGCCCGCCTTGCCGCAGGCCCAGGCCATCCACCCGACCTGCACCGCGCCCGACAGGGTCACCGCCGCCGCCATGGTGGTGCCGGGCTCCAGCCCCAGCCGCGGGGCAACCAGCAGGGCGGCGACCAGCGTCAGGTTAAAGGCGATGGGGGCGGCGGCGAAGGGGCCGAAGCGGTCGAGCGCGTTCAGCACGCCGCCCAACAGCGCCACCAGCGAGATCAGCGCCAGATAGGGAAAGGTCAGCCGCGCCATGTCCACCGCCAGGGCGAACTTGGCCGGTTCGTCGGCAAAGCCGGGAGCGAGACCGTGCATCAGCCAGGGCATGGCGACGATGGCGGCCAGCGTGAAGGGCAGCAGCATCGCCAGCAGCATCGCCAACGCCTCCTCCGCGAAGCGGATAGCGGCGGCCCGCCCGCGGGTCTGCAACTCGGCGGCGAAGAGCGGAACGAAGGCGACGCCGAAAGCGCCTTCCGCGAACAGGCGGCGGAACAGGTTGGGCAGTTTCAGCGCGACGAAGAATGCGTCGGCGACCGGGCCGGCGCCGAGCACCGCCGCTGTCAGGATGTCGCGTGCGAAGCCGGCCAGCCGGCTCAGCAGGGTCAGGCCGCCGACGGTGGCGATGGCGCGTGCGAAATTCATCGCGGCGGTATAGCCGGCCGGGGAAGCGTGGCAAAGCCGGCTTTTCGGCGCAGTGGGTGCGGCGCCTCCGGCGCAGTAGGTGCGGCGCCCTTGGCGGTGGTCTACGTGGGTGGAGCAACTGTCCGGCGCTGCCACCTTGCCGGTAATGGCGTTGCGTCGGCATCGGCGTTACGGCATGCTGGCGTCCGCCTGCCGCTGCCGTCCGCATTTCCGCCGATGGACGCGGCCGGCGGACGATCCACTGCGTTCGGGGTATACGTGAAGCGGGCGCTCTGGCTTTTTTCCGGTTTCGGCGGGCGTCTGGTCCTGCCTGCTCTGGCGGTTGCGCTGGCCATCGCCGCCCTGTGGTGGATTCTGCTCGACCGTCTGCATCGGGAAGAGCGGCTGCTCGACCTGACGGCCCATGAGAAGACCGCCGTCGTCGCCCGCCTGGTTGAGGAGCATGCGGTTTCCACCTTCCGCCGGGTCGACGACCTGCTGCTGGACCTGATCGCCAACACCGAGCGCAACCGCGCCATGCGCCTGGATTCCCGCCGCGCCTTCGAAGAGGGGCTGGTGGTGGGCGTCCGCGTCTATGACGCCGCGGGGCTGCTGACCATGGGCGGGGGCAGGGCCACCTTCCAGGGGGCCATCACCGACCGCGACGAATTCCGCGTCGCCCGCGACAGCGCACCGCGCGGGCTGGTGATCGGCATCCCCTATGCCTCGTCGGAGACGCATGACCTGATCATCCCGGTGTCGCGCCGGCTGGAAAACGCCGACGGCACCTTTGCCGGCATCGCCGTCGCCGACCTTCCGGTCGAATCCTTCGTCCGCTATTACCGCGTGCTGGGCATGCCGCCCGACGGTGCGGCGGCGCTGCTGCGTTCCGACGGAATCATCATTGCGCGCAATGCCGGAATGAACGCTGCTTCGAGCCGCGATCCGGCCAACAGCGAGCTTTGGCAGGCGATTAGGCAGCGCCCGGTCGGCCATATGCGCATGATCAGCCCGATCGACGGGGTGGAGCGGATCACCGCCTTCCGGTCGTCGCCCGACTATCCGGTGATCGCGGTCGTCGGCGAATCGGTGGAGACGGTGTTCGGTCCCTGGCGCGACAACGCCCGCCTCTACATCGGCTGGGCGGTCGCCACCACCGTGGTGATCCTGCTGTTCTTCATCGCCTTCATCGTCGAACTGCAATGGCGCCGCCACACCGACCGGGCGCTGCGGGTGCGCAACCGGGCGCTGGCCTGGAGCAACGACGGCATCATGATCGCCGACGCCACCCAGCCGGGCATGCCCATCGTCTATGTCAATCCGGCGCTGGAACAGCTGCTGGGCGCGCCGGTCTCCGCCCTGATGGGCAGCGGCGCCCTGACCGCGCTTGAACGGGCGACGAACGACCGCGCGGCCCTGCAGCCGCTGCGCGACGCCATCGTGGTGGGCCGGGATGCGCGGGTGGAGCTGACCCGCCCCGGCCTTGTCGAGGACGGGGCGGACCCGCAGGGGCCGCGCTGCCTGGAGTTGAGCGCGTCGCCGGTGCGCGATCACGACAATCGTCTGGTCAGCCTGATCGCCACCGTCCGCGACATCTCCGAGCACAAGCGGGCTCAGGCGGCGCTGACCGAAGCCCGGCGGGAAGCAGACGTTGCGAACGTCGCGAAGTCGAAATTCCTGGCGGCGGCCAGCCATGACCTGCGCCAGCCGGTGCAGTCGCTGATGCTGCTGATGGAGGTGCTGTCCACCCGTGTCAGCGACGGCATGACCCGCAATGTCCTGGGCACCATGGACCGGGCGCTGGGCGCCCTGAAGATGCTGCTGGACGGGCTGCTCGACGTCTCGCGGCTGGAGGCCGGGGCGGTCGTGCCGGAGGTAACGGTGTTTCCGCTGCAGGAGGTGATGGAGCGCGTGGCCGCCAACAGCCGCTCCGTCGCCGTCCAGAAGGGGCTGATCCTGCACATCGTGCCGAGCAGCGTCCATGTCCGCAGCGATCCTATGCTGTTGGGCCGCATCCTGCAGAATCTGGTGGAGAACGCGCTGCGGTACACCGACAAGGGGCGCATCCTGATCGGCTGCCGCCGCCGGGGCGATATGCTGCGGATCGAGGTGTGGGACACCGGCATCGGCATCCCTGCCGACCAGCAGGAGGACATCTTCCAGGAGTTCGTGCAGGTCGGCAATCCCAGCCGCAACCGCGACCGCGGCCTCGGGCTCGGTCTGGCGGTGGTGCGGCGGCTGTCGGCGATGCTCGACCATCAGGTCAGGGTGCGGTCCACCCCCGGCGAGGGATCGGTCTTCACCGTGGAGGTGCCGATCGCCGACGCGCCGGCGGCCAAGACCGTGCCCGCTCCGCTGGCACCCCTCCCGGCCTTCGCCACCACCGTTCTGGTTATCGAGGATGACGGAATCGTGCGCGAAGGGCTGCGCGCCATGCTGGAGGAGTGGGGCTATATCGTCCTGGCGGCCGAATCCTGCAGCGAGGCGCTCGACCTTGCCCATCGCGGGCCGGCTCCCGACCTGATCGTCGCCGATTACCGGCTACGCGACGGCCGCACCGGGACCGAGGCGATCCGGGAGGTTCGGCTGGCGCTTGGCCGCATCCTGCCCGGTATTCTGGTCACCGGCGACACCGCCCCCGCCCGTGCGCAGGAGGCGGAGGCCGGCAATTTTCGCGTCATGCACAAGCCGGTGATCGCCGCCGACCTGCGCCGCGCGGTGGCCGAGGCGCTGGAGCCGCTTCTGCGCGAACGCCAGACGGTCGCCTGACCGGGTATCCGCGGTTGGTCAGGGGATCAGGCTGTTCAGGTCGAAATCCTGCGCGAAGGCGATCATGGCGCCGCAGGCGCTGGCCGACCCGACCCGCAGCACGCCTTCGCCGACGACCGTCGGGAACTTGCTCTTCTGCAAGGCCTGCTGGGTTTTGACCGGATCGGCGACGCGCAGCACGAAGCCGGCGAAGAAGGGCAGGGCGGCAGTGGCGAAGGCCGGGTCGGCCGTCCAGGCCCAATTCAGCCGTTCCGGCGTGGCGACCAGCACCGGGACCTGACCGTCGCCGCGCCCCTCGCCACTTTTGTGTGCCGGTTCCACCACGCGGGCGGAACCGCGGTCGGTGACGGTGCCGCCCAGCAGCTTGGCATAGGTCGCGGCGACCGCATCGGGATCGGCGGCGGCGATCACCAGCGCTTCCAGGCCGGTGGCACCGTTGGCGTGCTCCATCTGGTCGGGGCGCCAGACCAGATCGGGCGTGTGGTGCTGGCACAGGAAGACGCGGCCGGCCGGGGTGGCGGCCGGGTCGATCTGGGTGATGGTGAAGTTGGCGTCGCGGGCGCCGCCGGGCAGCTCTACCGGGCGGCCGAAATCGACGGGTTCCGACACCGGAAAGCCGGCGGCGGTCAGCGGCCCAACGGCGGCGCGGGCGTCCGGCGTCTTCAGCGCAATGGCGGCGATGCCCTCGCGCTGGCGCAGGAAGGCGGCGTAATGCGCGTTGGCCGGCCGCTGTTCCTCGATGCCCAGCAACTCCAGATAGGTGCCGGTCGGGAATAGGATGGTGTGGTTGGCCGACTTCAGCTGGGTGTGGTGGCCGCGCGGCGTCACGGTGAAGCCCAGCCGGCTATAGGCGTCGCGCGCCGCGTCCAGGTCGCGGGTGGCGATGACCAGATGGTCCAGTCCGGTGATGCCGTCGATGCTCATGGCGTCCTGCCGCTGTCGGGTTGCTGTGCCGCCAGCGATAGAACAGCCGGCCCGCCGCGGCAAGCGCGAAGCGGCCGGACCTCCCCACCCGGAGAGGCCCGGCCTGATCGTCACAGCGCCTGCTGCAGCTCCGGCAGCGCCTTGAACAGGTCGGCGACGAGGCCGTAGTCGGCGACCTGGAAGATCGGCGCCTCCTCGTCCTTGTTGATGGCGACGATCACCTTGCTGTCCTTCATACCGGCCAGATGCTGGATCGCACCCGAGATGCCGACGGCGACATAGAGATCCGGCGCCACGATCTTGCCGGTCTGCCCGACCTGATAATCGTTAGGCACGAAACCGGCATCGACCGCCGCCCGGCTGGCGCCCACCGCGGCGCCCAGCTTGTCGGCGATGGCCTCCAGCAGGTGGAAGTTGTCGCCCGACTGCATGCCGCGCCCGCCGGAAATCACGATGCGGGCGGAGGTCAGCTCCGGACGCTCCGACTTCGACAGCTCGGCCGAGACGAAGCTGGACAGCGCGGGATCGGCCACGGCGGCGACGCTCTCGACCGGGGCGCTGTTGGTGGCTGCCGCCGCCTCGAAGGCGGTGGTGCGGACGGTGACGATTCTCACCGCATCGGCCGACTGCACGGTGGCGATGGCGTTGCCGGCGTAGATCGGCCGCTCGAAGGTGTCGGCGGAGACCACGCCGGTGATGTCGGAGATCATCGCCACGTCGAGCAGCGCCGCGACGCGCGGCAGCACATTCTTGCCCACCGAGGTGGCGGCCGCCAGCACATGGCTGTAGCCGGAGGCGAGCGAAACCAGCAATGCCGCCACGGGCTCGGCCAGGGCATGCTCGTAGGCGCCATCGTCGGCGAGCAGCACCTTGGCGACGCCGGCCAGCTTGGCGGCCTGCTCCGCCGCCGGCGCGGCGTTGCGGCCGGCGACCAGGAGGTGGATGTCGCCGCCGAGCTTGGCGGCGGCGGTCACCGCATGGGCGGTGGCGGGCTTGAGGCCGGCGTTGTCGTGGTCGGCGAGGATCAGGATGGGCATGGCGAATTCCTCTATCGGGCGGAGTGCGGGGAGTGCGGAGACTTGCCCCCACCCCGACCCTCCCCCGCTCTCAGCGGACCTATGGTCCGCCTGCCGCGTCAGCACAAAGCGGAGCTTTGTGCGAGAGCTGGGCGGGGGAGGGGGAAAGTGCTGATGCGGGAGAGCGGCGGCAGTTCCCTCCCCTGCGAAGCGGGGGAGGGTTAGGGTGGGGGCACCGGACAGGCGCTCAGATCACCCGCGCCTCGTTCTTCAGCTTGTCGACCAGCGTGGCGACGTCCGGCACCTTGATGCCGGCCTGACGCTTGGCCGGCTCGGCCACCTTCACCGTCTTCAGACGCGGCGTGACATCGACACCCAGCGCGTCCGGCGTGACGGTCTCCAGCGGCTTCTTCTTCGCCTTCATGATGTTCGGCAGGCTGGCATAGCGCGGCTCGTTGAGGCGCAGGTCGGCCGTCACCACCGCCGGCAGCTTCAGCTCGACGGTCTCCAACCCGCCGTCGATCTCGCGCGTCACCGCGACCTTGCCGTCGCCGGCGACGACCTTCGAGGCGAAGGTGCCCTGGCCCCAGCCCAGCAGAGCCGCCAGCATCTGGCCGGTCTGGTTGCAGTCGTCGTCGATCGCCTGCTTGCCGAGGATCACCATCCCCGGTGCTTCCTTTTCGACCAGCGCCTTCAAAACCTTGGCGACGGCCAGCGGCTGGGTCTCGACGTCGGTCTGCACCAGGATGGCGCGGTCCGCCCCCATCGCCAGCGCCGTGCGCAGCGTCTCCTGGGCCTGGGACGGGCCGATGGAGGCCACGACGATCTCGGTCGCCGTGCCGGCTTCCTTCAAGCGCACCGCCTCTTCGACGGCGATCTCGTCGAAGGGGTTCATGCTCATCTTCACGTTGGCGGTCTCGACGCCGCTGCCGTCCGCCTTGACGCGGACCTTCACGTTGTAGTCGACGACCCGCTTCACGGGCACCAGCACCTTCATGACGGCGTGTCTCCTCTCGGATGGTGTTCTTGTAACTGTTCAGGCGGCGGCGGACAGGGTTTGCCCGCGCAAGGCTGCGACCGCATCGGGAAAAGGCAGGGAGGCGGCGGTAGTGCCGAGCGCCGCCAGGACCTCGGCCGGCGCGACCACGCCCCGGCTTCCGACGAAAGCGCCCTGGACGACGGCCAGCGCCGCCAGCCCGCCCCGCGTTTCCATGCGGTGTTCGATGAAGATGTATTTGTCGTCCCAGCACAGCACACGGCTGACCAGGGTGAAGCGCTGGAACGGCCGCAGCGAGCGGCGGTAGCGGATCGTCGCCCCGCCCAGCACCGGCTGCCAGCGGTTGCGCAGGATCGCCGGACCCAGGCCGACGCGGATCATCAGGTCGGTGCGACCCAGATCCATCACGCTGAAATAGCGCGCGTTGGTCATGTGCAGGTTGATGTCCAGGTCGGTCGGCCAGACCCGGAAACGCAGCGCCGACGGCTCCAGCAGCCCGGCGCGGCGACCGCGCAGTGCCGCGAAGATGGCGGCGGCGGCGACCGCCAGCAGGCGGAAGATCAGGTTCATGCCCGATCTCCCGGCCGTATGGCCATATCGGCAGCCCGCTGATGTCGCTGTCCCATCATGCTCCGATCTCCCCTTCTACAGGGCCGATCGGCGCATAAAAGGTGCCCGACCGGTCAGCTGTCCTTCGCGGCGGTCTTCAGCTCCGCCAGGGTGTTGTTGACCTGCTCTTCGATGTCGCGCAGCTCCTGCACGGTGGCTTCCAGATCCTCGCGCTGCTGGGCGAGGTCCTTCAGCCGCTTCTGCACCCGCTTCAACAGGTTCTTCTGCTGCTCGACCCCACCGTTGACGTTGTAGAGGTCGAGATATTCGCGGATTTCCGCCAGCGAGAAGCCCAGGCGCTTGCCCCGCAGGATCAGCTTCAGCCGGGCGCGGTCGCGCTTGGTATAGACCCGGTTGTTGCCGACGCGATTCGGCGCCAGCAGCCCCTTGACCTCGTAGAAGCGCAGGGCCCGCGGCGTGATGCCCAGCTCTTCCGCAAGCTGGTTGACCGTGTAGAGCTGTTCCATCCCTGGGAAGACCTTTTGTTTGCGTTCGGCATTGTGCGCCTTCCGTTTGGTAGCACAGCTGCCGTCGCGTGATAAGGCTTCCCTTTACGTCCGGGTCAGAAGGATGACTTCGGGTCATCCTCCATTCGATAGAGCCTGCTGCGCCTCGGCGATCAGTTCCTTCTTCGACAGTTTGCCGACGGCGGTCTTCGGCAGCTCCTCGCGGAACTCGATGGCCGTCGGCATCTCGATGCGGGAGATCTTGTCACGCAGGAAGTCGCGCAGAGTCTCCACCGTCAGGCTTGCGCCCGGCTTCAACTGCACGAAGGCCTTCGGAGTCTGGCCGCGGTAATCGTCGGGCAGGCCGATAACGCAGGCGGCGACCACGTCGGGATGCTGGTAGATCGCTTCCTCGATCATGCGCGGATAGACGTTGTAGCCGCTGCAGATGATGAGATCCTTCAGCCGATCGAGCAGGAAGACGTAGCCGTCCCCGTCCATCGTCCCGACATCGCCGGTCAGCAGGAAGCCGTCGACCACGGTGCGGTCGCTTTCCTCCGCCCGGCCCCAATAGCCGGCCATGACGTTGGGTCCGGCGATCGCCACCT
Source organism: Azospirillum oryzae (assembly GCF_900177515.1). GTDB lineage: Bacteria > Pseudomonadota > Alphaproteobacteria > Azospirillales > Azospirillaceae > Azospirillum > Azospirillum oryzae_A. Next base: position 1,622,796 of record NZ_FXAK01000007.1, on the reverse strand, counting down.
GACCCTTCTCGCCGATGCCGAGCTTGCGGGCCGGGTCCTCCAGGTCGCGGATCTCGATGGCGATGCCGGGCAGCGGCAGGCCGATGGAGCCCTCCTTGTTGACGCCCTTCAGCGGGTTGGCGGCGCAGACGGGGGAGGCTTCCGACAGACCGTAGCCTTCGATCAGCACGCAGCCGGTCGCCGTCTCGAACTGGCGCTTCAGTTCCATCGGCAGCGGCGCCCCGCCGGAAATGCAGTAGCGGATGGAGGTCATCGGATAGCGGGCGACCTGCGGGTGGCCCAGCAGCGCCTTGTACATGGTGGGCACGCCGGGGACGAGGGTCGGCTTGCGCCTGGCGATGGTCTTCAGCACCTGTTCGGTCTCGAAGCGCGGCAGCATGATCAGCTCGGCCCCGCAGGCCAGCCCCATGTTCAGCACCACGGTCATGGCGAAGACATGGAAGAAGGGCAGGACCGCCAGCATGCGCTCCTGGCCCAGCGCCACGTTGGGGAACCAGGCCTGCACCTGCCGCGCGTTGGACAGCAGGTTGTGATGGGTCAGCATGGCGCCCTTGGGCACACCCGTGGTGCCGCCGGTGTATTGCAGCACGGCGACGTCGCGCAGCCCGTCGATCCGCACCGGGCGTAGCGTGCCGTCATTGGTCAGCAGGCTGTCGAAATCGACATGGCGGTCGTCGCGCGGCACGGCGGCGATCTCGCTGCGCTTCAGCACGCGGAACAGCGCGCCCTTCACCGCCGGCAGGATGGTCGGCATGCGGCAGACGACGATCCGCTTCATCGGCGTGCGCGCCAACATCGCCGCGACGCGCGGATAGATCTGCTTCAGGTCCAGCGTCACCATGATCTCGGTCTGCGAGTCGGTGATCTGGTGCTCCAACTCCCGCTCGACATAGAGCGGGTTGTAGTTCACCACGGTCCCGCCGGCCTTCAGCACCGCGAAATAGGAGATGACGTAGGTCGGGCAGTTGGGCAGGCACAGCCCCACCCGCACCCCCGGCCCGACGCCCATGTCCTGAAATCCGCGGGCGGCGCGGTTCACCAGGGTCAGAACCTCGGCGTAGGTGTAGCGGCGGCCCATGAAGTCCAGGCAGGGACGGTCGCCATAGCGCCCGGCCGCCTCCTCGAACAGCATGTGCAGCGGCATCGGCGTGAAGGTCTGGTCCCAGGCAATCCCCTTGGGATAGTGCGCCAGCCAGGGATGGGCGGCGTTCTCTGCGGCAGCGGTGGACGGGTTGGCGCTCTGCGCAAGCGGCTCGGGCATGTTTCGCTCCCCTTGGCGGTGGCGCGTTCCGGATCACCTGGCTGCCGCAATCAGTGGCGCGGGCGTCTGAAACGCTTTCGTTATGACGTTGACGTAAACGTAATGCGCGCCTACTGTCAAGACCAGTCCTACGAACAATCCTGAGGGCACGCTTTCATGGTCGACGACATTCTGCAGGAACTGCGCAGCCGCAGCGGTGATCTGCGCTCACTCAACGCATCGGTCCGCTTCCTGCTGGGCAAGGAGGGGGAGGTGATTCGGGTCGATGGCCGCGCCAGCCCGATCAGCATCAGCCGCGACGACGCCGAATCCGACTGCACCATCCGCATCTCGCCGGAAAACCTGCAAAAGCTCATCAACGGCAAGCTGAACCCGATGCTGGCCTTCACCATGGGCAAGCTGAAGGTCGAAGGTTCGATGGGCGTTGCGATGAAGCTGGCGCAGCTGCTGGACGACTGACGAAGCGGCCGGAAGAGCCGCCTGAAGAGCTGGCAACCACACCCAACCGGGAGGAAACGAACATGACGATGACGCGCACCAAATGCGCCACCCTGTCCGCTGCCCTGATGGCGGCCACGCTGCTGACCGGACTGCCGGGTGCGGCTTTCGCGCAGGCGACTGCGCGCACGCTGACCTACCAGGTCCTGATGGGCGAGGATCCCATCGGCACCGAACAGGTGAAGATCGAACCGCAGGGCGACCGCACCAAGGTCACCGTCACCGCCACCACGCGGGTGAAGGTGCTGTTCATCAACTTCCGCTACGACCACAAGCGGGAGGAGATGTGGAAGGGCGGCGTTCTGGACTCGATGACCGCCACCACCGACGACGACGGCACCCCGCACAAGATCGACATGGCGCGCGATGCCGGCGGCTATCGCCTGACGGTAGACGGCAAGGCCCAGCAGGTTCCGGCGAGCGTCCTGCCGCTGACGCTGTGGACGCCGGATGTGCTGAAGCACCGCGAGCTTCTGTCGGTGATCGACGCCGCCCCCTACAAGGTGGCTTCGCGCAAGATCGGGGCGGAGACGGTGGAGGCCGGCGGCAGGGCGACGGAGGCCGCTCATCACCGCATCGAGGGCGATGTGGAACGCGACCTGTGGTATGCGGCGGACGGCACGCTGCTGAAGACGCGCTTCAAACGCAGCGGCTATGATATCACCTATGTCCTGAAGTGAATTTTGCCCATTGAGGACCCGATGCCCATCTTCCTGTTCCCCGACGACCCCTTCTGGAACGAAGAGGCCGACGCCGTGGAGTTCGCGGTGCAGGTCGGGGAATATCAGGGCCGGGTCTTCGTCACCCGCCGTACCCTGCAGGGCATCGTCGGCCATACGCCGAAGCCGGACGAGGCGGTTCAGCAGGTCTGCATGAACCGCACCCTGTTCGAACGGGCGACCGAACAGCGCATCATGGCCCGCGCGCTCGATCCCGATGCCAACGTTCACCTGACCGGCCGCGACCTTCACCGCGCGGCCGGCTGAACCGAAGACTCAGCGCCCGTCGATCAATCCAGATGGGCGTAGCGGCCGCGGAAATACAGCAGCGGCTCGCCGTCCTCGCGTGAGGCCAGATTGCGGACGCGGCCCAGCACGATGACGTGATCGCCGCCGTCCAGCAGATGCTCGCGGTCGCATTCCAGCGTGGCGAGGCAGCCGGTCAGCAGGCGCACGCCGCCGCGGCCGGTGGTGGTTTCCAGCCCGGCCCAGCGCTCCTGCAGGTCGCGGCGGGAGAAGCGGTTCGACAGCTCCTCCTGGTCGGCGGCCAGGATGTTCACGGCGAAATGCGGCGCGACGTTGAAGGCCTCGAACGACATCGCGGCACGGCCCAGGCAGAACTGCACCAGCGGCGGATCGAGCGACACGGACGAAAAGGAGTTCACCGTCACCCCCAGCGGCAGCCCGTCGGGCGCGATGGTGGTGATGACGGCGATCCCGGTGGCGAAGCAGCCGAGGGCGGAACGGAACGCAAGGGGATCGATCGGCTGTTCGGTGGTCATGACGTCCTGTGGTGTGGGCCGAAGTGGAAGGGGCGAGCGGAGAAGTGGGCAGGGGACCCGTGCAAAGCCCCCGCATTGGTAGAAGATGACACTCAAAGTAGGAAATACCGCGAATTAATCCAGCACGCCATCCGGCGCAAGCCGGATCTCCGTTGCATCCCCAGCCCCGTCTCCGCTGCACCTCCCCTGGAGGCAACGTCGTTAAACGGATCTTAATCAAACCCGGTCAGGGTTTTGCCGCGGCGGACTGCCGCCGCGTCCACCGCGGCGCCACGCGCGGAAAACGGCCTTCGGGCCTTAAACCATTCGCCACGGCCAGGGCATGAGCGGGAATTCCGGCGGCGACGAGCGGCCAATCATCATCAAGAAGAAGAAGGGCGGGCACGGCGGCCACCATGGTGGCGCGTGGAAGGTGGCCTATGCCGACTTCGTGACCGCGATGATGGCCTTCTTCCTGCTGCTGTGGCTGCTGAACGTCACCACCTCGGACCAGCGCAAGGGCATCGCCGACTATTTCTCGCCCGTGTCGGTCAGCCGTGAACAGTCCGGCTCCGGCGGCATGCTGGGCGGCAAGACCATCACCGTGCCGGGCGCGCAGGTCTCCCCCAGTTCACCGATGTCGGCCGACGTTCCGGTGTCGGGCCCGCCCGGCTATTCGGCGCAGCAGACCGACGATGCCGACGACCCGACCGAGTCCACGTCAGGTCCCGGCCAGGGCACCGGTCCCGGAAAGCCCGGCGCCGCAGCAGCGGATGCTGACGTCGCCGACCAGAAGCCGAGCGAGACCCGGGCCGAGTTCCAGAAGCGGATGGAGGAGATGGCCAAGCAGCTCGGCATCCCCGGCCAGAAGCCCGGCGAGAAGCTGTCCGACTTCGGCGAGCGGGTGAAGGAGGCGATGGACAGCCTGCAGGGCGCGGCCAAGGAAGCCCGCCAGTTCCAGCAGGCGGCGACCGAGATCCGCCAGGCGATCCAGTCGGTGCCGGAACTGGAGCCACTGGCCCAGAACCTGATGATCGATCAGACGCCGGAGGGCTTGCGCATCCAGATCGTCGACCAGGACCGCGTGTCGATGTTCCCCGGCGGCTCCGGCCAGATGTATCCGCAGACCCGCCAGTTGGTGCAGCAGGTGGCGAAGGCGCTGTCGAAACTGCCCAACAAGCTGTCGATCAGCGGCCATACCGACTCCACGCCGTTCCCCGCCGGGTCCGGCCGCGACAACTGGGATCTGTCGAGCGAACGTGCCAACGCCACCCGCCGCGCCCTGCTGGCCGGCGGCATCGACCCGTCGCGAATCCAGACCGTCGTCGGCAAGGCGGACACCGATCCGCTGGTCGCCGATCAACCCAACAGCCCGCGCAACCGCCGCATCACCATGGTCCTGCTGCGCGAAACCCAGGCGGCTCCGGCGGCCGGCGGCCAGTCCGGCGGCGGCGGTGCTCCCACCAAAGCACGATAAGTCATCGGCGGCGCCGGTACTTTGGCGCTAATTTCCGGGATCGTCCGCGTCTGAATTCTTGCTTTGTCATTGCGTCGCACAACGGCACGCGCGATTGCCCTGTTCAAAGCGCGCGGCGTTGCGTCATACTTCCTGCACAATGCGACATGGCCGGGGCGATGCCGCCCGGCCCGCGATGATCGGTCAGATACAAGCGCGGGGGAGTCTGTGAGCGTACCCGAGGGCAAACCGTCCGACCTTTTGTCATCCTACAATCCTGGCCTGTACTTCGACGAATTGTTCGGAGCCATGGATTTGCCGGCCGAACATACGGCGCTGATCCGCCAGAGGCTGGCCGCGCTCGACTTCGATGAACTGCGCCGCCGCGCGCAGGATGCGGAGCGGGAGCTTTACAATCTCGGCATCACCTTCATCGTCTATTCCGACAAGGACGCCGTCGACCGCATCCTGCCGTTCGACATCATCCCGCGGGTGATCTCCGCACCGGAATGGAAGCATCTGGAGGCGGGCGTCACGCAGCGAGTCGCCGCGCTGAACCTGTTCCTGCACGACATCTATCACGACCAGAAGATCCTGAAGGACGGGGTGATCCCGCGGGATCTGGTCGAGGGGAACCACAATTTCCGTCCGCAGATGATCGGGCTGGACGTTCCCTTCAACACCTACATCCACATCATGGGCACCGATCTGGTGCGCGACCGCCATGGCACCTTCCGCGTGCTGGAGGACAACGGCCGCGTTCCGTCCGGCGTCTCCTATGTCGTGGAGAACCGCCACATGATGCAGCGGGTCTTCCCCGACCTGATGCAGGACATCGGCATCCGCCCGGTGGACAATTACGGCCACAAGCTGCTCGACGCCATGGTGGAGATTGCGCCGGTCGACGATCCGCAGGTGGTCCTGCTGTCGCCGGGCACCTACAACTCGGCCTATTTCGAGCACATCTTCCTGGCGCGCGAGATGGGCGTGCCGCTGGTGGAGGGGCGCGATCTGGTGGTGGACAACGACCGCGTCTTCATGAAGACGACCAACGGTCTGGCTCCGGTCCATTCGATCTACCGCCGGCTGGACGACGCCTTCCTCGATCCCAAGGCCTTCAACCCGGACAGTCTGCTGGGCGTGCCCGGCATCCTGGAGGCCTACCGCAAGGGCAATGTCGCGCTGGCGAATGCCATCGGCACCGGCGTGGCCGACGACAAGGCGGTCTACTGCTATGTGCCGCGGATGATCAAATACTACCTGGACCAGGACCCGATCATCCCCAACGTCGACACCCGCATCTGCCGCGAGGCCGACGCCCTGCAATACACGCTCGACAATCTGGCCGATCTGGTGGTGAAGCCGGTGGGCGAGGCCGGCGGCTACGGCATCACCATCGGCCCGCGCGCCAGCAAGGCCGAGCTGGAGGATTGCCGGGCCAAGCTGCTGGCCGATCCGTCCAACTACATCAGCCAGCCGGTCGTCGACCTGTCGGTCTGCCCGACCGTCTGCGACGACGCCATCGAGCCGCGCCACGTCGATCTGCGCCCCTTCGCCATCACCGGCAAGAGCACCTGGGTCCTGCCCGGCGGCCTGTCGCGCGTGGCGCTGAAGAAGGGCACGCTGATCGTCAACTCGTCCCAGGGCGGCGGCTCCAAGGACACCTGGGTTCTGGAAGGTGGTGCGGCATGAACCTGCTGTCCCGTTACGCCGAGTGCATTTTCTGGATGGCCCGCTACATGGAACGGGCCGAGAATCTGGCCCGCATCCTGGACGTGCACGAAACCTTCGCGCGCGACACCCGCGGGGCCACCAACTGGTTCTCCATCGTCCAACTGAATGCCGACGAGAAGGACTTCTTCAGCCGCCATGACCGCCCGACGGCGGAAGCGGTGATCCACTACTACATGTTCGACCCGCAGAACCGGAATTCGCTGCTGTCGATGCTGCGGATGGCGCGGGAGAACGCGCGGACGCTGCGCCCCTGGATCTCGACGGAGATGTGGACGCAGATCAACGTGTTCCACAACAAGCTGCTGGAGATGTCGGTAAAGGACGTGGCGGCGCAGAACCTGTCCAAGGTCTGCACCTGGATCAAGGAGGAATGCCAGACCCACACCGGCATCACCGAGGGCACCTTCTACCGCGACCAGGGCTGGTACTTCTACCAGATGGGCAAGTATATCGAGCGGGCGGACCAGACCACGCGCCTGCTCGACATCAAGTACCACACGCTTCTGCCGTCGCCGCTCGATGTCGGGTCCACGCTCGACGTCAGCCAATGGACGACGGTGCTGCGCTGCACCGCCGGCTATCACGCCTTCCGCCGCGTCTATCCCCGCGGCATGTCGCCGACCACGGTCGCCGGCTTCATGCTGTTCAACGAGGGGTTCCCGCGTTCCGTCGTGATGTGCGTGCGGCAGATCGACGGGGTGCTGACCCGGATTCGCTCACGCTACGACCTGCGCGGCGGGTCGGCGGCGATGGAGCGGGTGGACGAGCTGCTGGCCGCGCTGCTGTCCCGGCCGATCGATGCCGTGCTGCGTGACGGCCTGCACGAGTATCTCGATTGGATACAGCTGCAGCTGAGCGTTGTGACCACGGAGATCGCGCAAGCCTTCTTCGGCGTACAGCCTCCTCTGGCAGTTCAGAGCCAGTCGCAGTAAGCTCGGGTCCGGCGGAGGGGGATCGCGCTCCTCCGCCTCCTCTTCACTGTCGTGGTGGTTGTCGGTCAGAATGTCGGTCATCCAGCCGCCGCAGCGTCCATTGCAGCAATTCTTCCGGTCGGGGCCGATGCCCTGCCCCTATCTGCCCGGACGTGTGGAACGCAAGCTGTTCACCCGCCTGATCGGTCCCTTCGCGACCGAGGTGAACTCGACCCTGTCGCGCGCCGGCTTCCGCCGCAGCCACGACATCGTCTATCGGCCGGTCTGCCCCAACTGCCAGGCCTGCGTTCCGGTGCGCGTGCCGGTGGCGGAGTTCGTGCCGACCCGGTCGCAGCGGCGGGTGCTGAAGCTGAACGAAGGGGTGACGCTGGCGGAACGCCCGGCCTACGCCACGTCGGAGCAGTACCGGCTGTTCGCGCTCTACCAGAACTCCCGCCACGGCGATTCGGACATGGCCCGCATGGCGATGGGCGATTTCGCCGCCATGGTGGACGAGGGCAGGGCGGACACCAACCTGCTGGAGGCGCGCGACGAGCGCGGCCAGTTGGTCGGCTGCATGCTGACCGACCGGCTGTCAGACGGCTATTCGGCGGTCTACAGCTTCTACGACGCCGCGCAGGATCGCCGCAGCCTGGGAACCTTCATGATCCTGGGTCTGATCGAACGGGCGCGGCTGGCCGGCATGCCCTATGTCTATCTCGGTTACTGGATAGCCCACAGCCGCAAGATGGCCTACAAGGCGAAGTTCCATCCGCTGGAATGCCTGGGCGAGGACGGCTGGCGCCCCGCCAGAATCGCCGAACGGGACGCCGAATAGAAGCACCGCCGGCGTCTGTGCGGCCGGCGATGCTTTGTTCGGCGTTCAGGCGGGATCCGGGTGACGTGTCCGCTTAGGCGGCCTTGATGTCGCTCAGGAACTTCTCGACATCCCGTCGCATCAACTCCGCCTGCTTGGACAGTTCGCCGGCGGCGCCCAGCACCTGACCGGCGGCATTTCCGGCCTCGCCTGCGGCTTGAGTGACCTGGACGATGCTGCCCGTCACCTCCTGCGTGCCGGCGGCGGCCTGCTGGACGTTGCGGGAAATCTCGTTGGTCGCCGCGCTCTGCTCCTCGATCGCGGCGGCGATGCCGGTGGTGATGTCGTTGATGGTGCCGATGGTGCCGCCGATGCCGGTGATCGCGGACACCACACTCTGGGTCGTCTGTTGGATGGCACCGATCTGGCTGGCGATTTCGTCCGTGGCCTTGGCGGTCTGTCCGGCGAGGCTCTTGACCTCGCTGGCGACCACCGCGAAGCCCTTGCCGGCCTCTCCCGCCCGTGCCGCTTCGATGGTGGCGTTCAGAGCCAGCAGGTTGGTCTGGCTGGCGATGGAGTTGATGAGTTCGACCACCGCCCCGATCCGCTGGGCGGCGTCGGCGAGGCTGCGCACCGCGTCGCTGGTCTGCGCCGCCTCCGCCACCGCCTTGCCGGCGATGTCGGCGGAGCGGGCGATCTGGCTGCCGATCTCGCGGATGGAACTGGCCATCTCCTCCGTCGCTGTGGCGACCGTCTGGACGTTGGCGCTGGTCTGTTCGGCGGCGGACGCCACGACGGTGGCCTGACTGCTGGTCTGCTGCGCCATCGCCGACATGGCGTGCGCGGTGGCGTCCAGTTCCGATGCGGCCGACGCCACGGTGCGCAGGGCTGCGCTCGACGAGGTCTCGAAGGAGGCCAGCAGTCGCTCGACCGCCGCGGTGCGCCGTGCCTTGGTCTGCTGTTCGACGGCCTCGGCCGCGGCGAGGCGGTCGGCCTCGATCAGACCGTCCTTGAAGACCTGGACCGCACGGGCCATGGCCCCCAACTCGTCCTTCCGCTCGGTTCCATCGACGGCAACCGAAAGTTCCCGGTTCGCCAGACGCCCCATGGTCATGGTCAGGTTCTGGATCGGCTTGACGACAGTGGACAGCATCGAAACGGCGATGCCGATGCACAGCACGGCAACCAATCCGGAGAAAGCAGTGATAAGAAGTTTGCTGTTTTCATACAGGTCCTGTCCTTTGTCGGCGGCCTTGGCGCCCTCGCGCGTATTGAAGTCAATCAGCTTTTGTAGAAGGCCTTTCGCCGTCCTATACTGCTCTCTCGCTTGGCCACGAAAAATGGTCGCGGCCTCTTCAGTCTGATTCTTGCGAGAGAGAGGAAGAAGGACAGTTTTGCTGGTCTTTTGATAGCTGTTCCATGCTGATTTGAAAGCCTGGTAGGTATCGGTCTCGTATCCAGGCGTCAGCATGGCGGCGTAAGCCTTATCGGCCTCTTCGAAGGATTTGAGGATTTCCACCATGGTTTGTTCTTCGACGCGCATTTCTTCATCTGAAGTCGAGATGATGTGCGCGCCCTCGATGATGCGATAATAATCGAAGAGCGTGTAAAGATGGGCGACTGCGCCCACGGACGGAAGCCAATTGTTTCTGATGTCGAGAGACTTATCGTTCATCGACGACATCTGCAGGATGGAGAAGCCTCCAAATGCGATGAACATGATTACGACCGCTGTAAAGGAAGCGATCGACTTCATCCGAACCGTCATGTTCGATAGCCACGCCATTCCCCGTCTCCTGCAAAAGGCATCGGTGCTGATTGGTTAAGGCCTTCAATCTGGCCGACTGCCTATCGTCGCGTCTCATTAGACGTCTTTGATACGGCCACTGACCGCAAGGGCAAGGAACGTGCCATCGCGCGCCTGATTGTGAAATTACAGGAAAGGCAGGGGCTTGGCCGGTGACGATCGGTTTGTCGCTCGATGCGCAACCTATGGCACCCGACTTGTGGCGTGGCGAGTTGACGCAGATGGTGCGAATTGCAAAGCATTCCGCAGCACGCGTCTACGGGATTCTACGTAGCTCCAACGTAGCCCTTGCCGCTGGGGGACGGGAAAAGGATAGTCCCGTCCAATCCTATCTTTTGGTATACCCTCGAACCGAGAGAGGGTTGCTACCTGTCGCGCGTGCGCGGCTGCAACAAAAGCAAAAGGGGACGGCCAAAGCCGCGCCCCCGCAACAGGGAGGTTTCTCCTTTGAGAGGTCTGCTCAGACTAAGCGGGCTGATCGATGCCATGAACGAAGGCATCGGCAAGCTCGCCTACTGGCTCGTGCTGGTCGCGGTTGCGGTCAGCTCCGTCAACGCGGTGGTTCGCTATGGGCTGAACACCAGCTCCAACGCGTGGCTGGAACTGCAATGGTATCTGTTCTCGGCTGTGTTCCTGCTGTGCGCCGGCTACACCTTCCTGCGCAACGAACACATCCGCATCGACATCGTGCTGGGCCGCTTTTCCAAGCGGGTACAGGCCTGGGTCGACGTTTTGGGAATCATCTTCTTCATGTTCCCGATGACGCTCCTCATCATGGTGCTGTCCTGGCCGATGTTCATGGACAGCTTCGTCACCAACGAAATGTCGAGCGACGCCGGCGGCCTGATCCGCTGGCCCGTGAAGCTTCTGGTCCCGGTCGGTTTCTTCCTGCTCACCGCGCAGGGTGTCTCGGAACTGATCAAGCGCATCGCATTTCTCACCGGCCATCGCAATGAGCCGGGCGAGAAGATGCACAGCCATTCCTAAGGACCGGGAGCGCCCCTGATGGTCGAGTTCGTAACCGCCAACATGGCGCCGCTGATGTTCGGCGCGCTGGTGTTCTTCCTGTTGATGGGTTTCCCGGTGGCCTTCGCGCTGGCCGCGAACGGTCTGGTGTTCGGTCTGATCGGCATCGAGCTGGGGCTGCTGACCCCGGCGCTGATGCAGGCGCTGCCGGAACGCGTGTTCGGCATCATGCGCAACGACACGCTCCTGGCCATTCCCTTCTTCACCTTCATGGGCCTGATCCTGGAACGGTCCGGCATGGCCGAGGATCTGCTCGATACCATCGGGCAGCTGTTCGGACCGATCCGCGGCGGTCTGGCCTATGCGGTGATCTTCGTCGGCGCGCTCCTGGCGGCGACGACCGGCGTGGTCGCCGCCTCGGTCATCTCCATGGGCCTGATATCGCTGCCGATCATGCTGCGCTACGGCTATGACCGCCGCATCGCCACCGGCGTCATCGCCGCATCGGGCACGCTGGCGCAGATCATCCCGCCGTCGCTGGTGCTGATCGTCCTGGCCGACCAGCTCGGCCGCTCGGTCGGCGACATGTATGCCGGTGCGTTGATCCCCGGCCTCGTGCTGACCGGCCTCTACACCGGCTATATCATCCTGACCAGCATCATCCGCCCGTCGGCGGTGCCGGCATTGCCGCCGGAGGCCCGCACGCTGCGCGGCTGGAAGCTGCTGCTCCGCGTCATCACCTCGCTGGTGCCGCCGCTGGTGCTGATCTTCCTGGTTCTGGGCACCATCTTCATCGGCATCGCCACCCCGACGGAGGGTGGTGCGATGGGCGCGGCCGGCGCCATCCTGCTGGCGCTCGCCAAGCGGCAGCTGAGCTGGAGCCTGATGCGTCAGGCGATGGACTCCACTGCCAAGTTGTCGTCCTTCGTGGTGTTCATCCTGATCGGCTCGACCGTGTTCGGTCTGGTGTTCCGTGCGGTGAACGGCGACCTGTGGGTCGAACATCTGCTGACCGGGCTGCCGGGCGGACAGGTGGGCTTCCTGATCGTCTGCAACATCCTGGTCTTCGTCCTGGCCTTCTTCCTCGATTTCTTCGAGCTGGCCTTCATCATCGTCCCGCTGCTGGGGCCGGTGGCGGACAAGCTGGGCATTGACCTGATCTGGTTCGGCGTGCTGCTGGGCGTCAACATGCAGACCAGCTTCATGCACCCGCCCTTCGGCTTCGCGCTGTTCTTCCTGCGGTCGGTGGCGCCGAAGACCGACTACATCGACAAGATAACCGGACAGAAGATCGCGAAGATCACCACCGGTCAGATCTATTGGGGTGCGGTTCCGTTCGTCGTTATCCAGATCATCATGGTGATCATCGTCATCTCCTTCCCGCAGCTGGTCGATGCCGGCCGCGACAAGGGACCGAAGATCAACCTGGACGACGTGAAGATCGAAATTCCGGCCTTCGACAACCAGGAAGTCGCTCCGCCCTTCGGTGCGCCGGCGCAGCCGGAGTCGAACCCGAACGACGACATCATGAAGCAACTGCAGGGCAAGTGACGGCAATCGTCGCCAAGCCTGGACCAAGCAAATGGGGCCGGTTCATCCGGCCCCTTTCTTGTTGATGCGAATTTTAACGGGAAAGGGTCAGCGCGACTTGGTGGCACCGGCCCAGTTGGTCGGCGCCGTTCCGGTGATGGGGAGCCCCCCACTGCTGCCGAGCGAAACCATGCGGTCGCTTCCGGCGATGGGCGGCAGGGCGGCGAAATCCTCCGCCGTCATGCCGGTCAGGATCACGGCCTGACGGTTGCGGGCGTAGCGCAGATTGTCGCTGGAAACCATCACCTTGTGCTCGTTGGGGTAGCGCGGGGCACCGACGGTGACGATCGCCTGTTCGACCCGGTTGCTCGGCGCGATCACGAGATCGCTGACATTGCCGAGGATGCGGCGGCCGTCGGGCGTCTGCACGGTCAAACCGACCAGTTCCACTGGCGGTTTGGTCGCCACCTCCGCCGATGGGACGCCGCCCATGTCGGAACTGGCGCAGGCGCCCAATGCCAGAACCGGCAAGGCCAGAACCGGCAGGATAGCCAGAGCCGACAGGCTGGGGAGTGGCATGCGCAGGGAAAGGCGGCGGTGATCCATCGGTCTTGGCCCTCTTGCTGACGGCACGGAAATGTCCGCCCCTAAAACAGCACGAGCGTGGCCGGAGGTCCCTCGCGCCGACGGGGTGACCCCATCGCCCACGAAAGACCTCCATCCGGACAGGTCAGGTGAAGATGAAATCGTGGCCGGCGCTGAGCCCGATCTGGTCCACCGTCAGCGACGAGCCATCGGTGAAGGTGAAGACCGAGGTCGAGCCGCTGCTGGTCATGCCCATCTCCCACGCGGCGTAGCCATGGAATTCGATCTGGTCGACACCCTTTTCGAAGTAGTTGATGGTGTCCTGTCCAAAGCCGCCGGGCGCCTGCTCCATCAGGAAGCGGTCGACCTGCCCGTCGGTGTAGCTGACCATCAGGTCGTTGCCGGTGCCCGGCTGGAAAAGGTCGGCGCCGCCGTCGCGGTAGCTGTCATACAGCGTGTCGTTGCCGGCGCCGCCGATCATGGTGTCGTCGCCGCGCATCCCCTTGACGATGTCGTCGCCAGTGCCGCCGTTCAGCCAGTCATTGCCCTCGCCGCCGAACAGCTGGTCGTTGCCGGCATCGCCCCACATCGAATCGTTGCCAGCCTCGTTGCCGCCATAGGGATCGCCGAGCCAATCGTTGCCGTCGCCGCCATGGAACTGGTCGTTGCCCAGCCCGCCGATCAGCGAGTCATTGCCGCGTTCGCCATACAGCAGGTCGTTACCGCCGGCGCCGTTGACGCGGTCGTCGCCATCCAGACCGTCAAGCCGGTCGTCATAGGCGGTGCCGGTCATGGCGTCGTTGTTCGAAGTCCCCCAGAACTGGCGCATGGCGTCTCTCCATCAGTGCCGTTAACGTGCTGTTAACGATTAACCAGATGTTAACCATGGGGCCGGGGCGGTCGAAAAGCGATAAAGGGGCAGTACAAACGGGACAGGGAGAGATGACACAGATAACTGAAACTTGATTGGATTTATGATCTTCAATGTTTCTTTATTCGACGTATTTGTGATCGAAAGCGGGATCTTTCTGTGATGGAACGGGGACTTTGCTCCTCCTATGGGCAGGTCCGGGCCGGCGGAAGGGCACAGGGGCGCCGGCCGAAGGCGATGCGCGGTCGGGGAGGGCGGTAGGCCACAGGCAAAAGCACTGTCGGAACGGATCATCCGAAAGAGGTTCGGCGGCGCAAATGCGCTTTCCGCTGTCCACGATTGCGGATCCAGGGGAATGGACAAAAAATAACCGGGCGCCCAAAGGAGCGCCCGGTGCAGTCATATACAGGGAGGGTTAGAGACAAGAAGGTGTGTATACCCTTTGGCGGGGGTGCCGCTTTGATGTGGATCAAGAAATCCGGCAGCGGCGCCGAACCGCGTCCCCATCCTCCTCCCGCTCAGCCGTGGCTGTGCGAATGCCCGCCATAGAGAATAGACGGATCGGTTTCGACCTCCTGGATCGTCTCCAGCGTTCCGTCCCGCCAAGCCCGATAGAAGCAGCTGCGCCGGCCGGTGTGGCAGGCGACGCCGTCCTGTTCGACAATCAGCAGCAGGGTGTCGCCGTCGCAATCCACCCGGAAATCCTTCAGCCGCTGCACCTGTCCGGACGTCTCGCCCTTGCGCCACAGCCCGCCGCGCGACCGCGACCAATAGCAGACGCGGCCGGTGGACAAGGTCTCCACCACCGCATCGCGGTTCATCCAGGCCATCATCAGGATTTCGCCGCTGCCCTCGGCCTGGGCGATCGCCGGCACCAGACCGTCGGCGGTGAAGCGGATGGCGGCCAGCACCTCTTCAAAGGGGCCAACATCGATCGACGGCGTGTCCGTCATGGCAAATCACTCCTTCACAGGCCCAGCGCTCAGAGGGCGGCGGCCATCCGGCGGAAGCCGGCCTCGAGATCGCGGATCAGGTCGTCGGGGCTTTCCAGGCCGGCATGCAGGCGCAGGACCTGCCCCGGATCGGTCCAGCGGGTGGCGGAGCGCACCGCGGCCGGCCGCGTCGGCAGGATCAGGCTTTCGAACCCGCCCCAGCTGTAGCCCATGCCGAACAGTTCCATGCCGTCCAGCATCGCCGCCAGCGCCTTACGCGGCACCTGGTTGATGATGATGGAGAACAGGCCGCTCGATCCGGTGAAGTCGCGCTTCCACAGTTCGTGGCCGGGGAAGTCGGGGCGGGCGGGGTGCAGCACCCACGTCACCTCCGGCCGGGCGGCCAGCCAGTCGGCGAGCGCCAGCGCGCTTTCCTGATGCTGGCGCATCCGCACCGACAGGGTGCGCAGGCCGCGCAGGCCGAGATAGAGGTCGTCCGGCCCGCCGCAGACGCCGAAACGGGTGGCGGTCTTCTTCACGGCGGTCCAGCTTTCCTCGTCCCGGCAGGTGATCACGCCCAGCATCGCGTCGGCATGGCCGACCATATATTTGGTCGCGGCATGGATCGACAGGTCGACGCCATGGTCGAACGGGCGGAAGAACAGCGGAGTCGCCCAGGTGTTGTCGATCATCACCGTGGCGCCGACCTTTTTGGCCGCCGCGGCGATGGCCGGCACGTCCTGCACCTCGAAGGTCAGGGAGCCGGGCGATTCGAGAAAGACGACGCTGGTGTTCGGCCGCAGCAGCGCCGAGATGCCGGCGCCGATGCAGGGATCATAGAACTCGACCTCCACGCCGTAGGGCGCCAGCGTCTCCTTGGCGAAGCGGCGGGTGGGACCATAGGCGCTGTCGGTGATCAGCACATGGTCGCCCGCCTTGGTGAAGGCCGACAGCGCGATGGCGATGGCGGCAAGGCCGGAACCGGTGTTCACCGCGCGATAGCCGCCCTCCAGCGCCGCCGCCGCCTCTTCGAAGGCGAAGGTGGTGGGGGTGCCCATGCGCCCGTAATGCACGCCTTCCAGCGTGTTGCGGTCGCTTTCCTCCAGCGCGTCCAGCGTCGGGAACAGCACGGTCGAACAGTGATAGACCGGCGGATTGACGATGCCGTGGTTGTTCCGCGGATCGCGGCCGGCATGAACGAGAATCGTATCCTGCGTGACGTCCTTCATCGACTGTCCGTTTGGCTGGTGCGGCGATCCGGTGCGGCGGAGCCGAACATTGTATCATCCCGAATGCCCCGCGACCGTCGCCGATTGCGCCGAAGGGCCGTCAGCGGGCGGTATAGTCTGGTATCACCACAAATGCACGGATGATTCGACAAGCGGGATCAAGTTGATACACTCTTGTCCCACGCGCATGGCTGCGTCGCGATCCCCACAGGGGCGGTCCGTCGGGACGACCCGAACGGTCCCCGGGGGTCACATGGCCGGCGTGGCCGGCGCGTCGTCAGACCGCTCAAATGCGAAGAACGCAAGAACAGGGTGGAGTTTATAATTATGAAGTCAGGGCTTCTCGCCGCCGCCGCGGCGGCTGTGGTCATTACCGCCAGCGCCGCCGCCGGTGCTGCCACGCTCGATACCGTCAAGCAGCGCGGCTTCGTCCAGTGCGGCGTCAACGCCGGCCTGCCGGGCTTCGGCAATCCCGACAGCGCCGGCAACTGGACCGGCCTCGACGTCGATTACTGCCGTGCCGTCGCCGTCGCCATCTTCAACGACCCGAACAAGGTCAAGTTCACCCCGCTGTCGGCGCAGCAGCGCTTCCCGGCCATCCAGTCGGGCGAGGTCGATCTGCTGTCGCGCAACACCACCGCCACGCTGACCCGCGACACCTCGGTCGGCCTGAACTTCGCCCCCGTCACCTATTATGACGGCCAGGGCTTCATGGTTCCGAAGAAGCTGGGCGTGAAGAGCGCCAAGGAACTGAACGGCGCCACCGTCTGCGTCCAGTCCGGCACCACCACCGAACTGAACCTGGCCGACTATTTCCGCGCCAACAACATGACCTACAACCCGGTCGTCATCGAGTCGAACGACGAGGTGAACGCCGCCTACTTCGCCGGCCGCTGCGACGTGCTGACGACCGACGTGTCCGGTCTGGCCGGCACCCGCGCCGGTGTCGCGCCGGTTCCGGAAGACCATGTCATCCTGCCGGAAGTCATCTCCAAGGAGCCGCTGGCCCCGGCCGTGCGCCATGGCGACGACCAGTGGTTCGACATCGTGAAGTGGACGGTGTTCGCCACCATCCAGGCGGAAGAGTTCGGCATCAACTCCAAGAACATCGACGAGTTCGCCAATTCCAAGAACCCGGACATCCAGCGCTTCCTCGGCACCTCGCCGGGCATGGGCAAGGCTCTGGGCCTGGACGAGAAGTGGGCCTACAACACCGTGAAGAAGGTCGGCAACTACGGCGAGATCTTCGACCGCAACGTCGGCCCGGGCACCCCGCTGAAGCTGGAGCGCGGCCTGAACGCGCTGTGGACCAAGGGCGGCCTGATGTACGCGCAGCCGTTCCGGTAAGGCAGACCACCGTTTGAAGGCCGCCCGTCGGGAACCTTGCCGGGGGCGGCCTTCCGGTAGAAGGAGCGGTCGCGAAGGGCGTCAGCGAAACGCCCGCGCATCTGGCCGCATTGGGAGACATGTCGCATCCCCTACGGTGTGGGAAATGCCCGGAAAAACGTCCGGGACCGCGTGGGCACCGTATGGGGCGCGATGGTTGGGGGAGAGTAGTCCGTGGCGACCGAGACCCGGACCACCCAAGGCGCTCCGCCGCCGGGTGGCGTATCCATTTCCCTCAGCGACCCGACGTTCCGTGCCATCGTCTACCAGATCCTGGTGGTGGGCGCGGTCGTTCTGGTCGGCTGGTTCCTTATTTCCAACACGCTCGACAACCTCGCGCGGCGCTCGATCGCGACCGGCTACGATTTCCTGGGGCGTGAAGCGGCCTTCGGCATCGGCGAGTCGATGATCGACTATTCGCCGAAGGACTCCTATGGCCGGGCCTTCCTGGTCGGCGTGCTGAACACGTTGAAGGTGTCGGTCATCGGTATCCTCCTGGCGACGATCATCGGCACGGTGATCGGCGTCGCCCGGCTGTCCAGCAACTGGCTGATCGCCAAGCTAGCCTCGACCTATGTCGAGATCATCCGCAACATCCCGCCGCTGCTGCAGCTGTTCTTCTGGTACGCGCTGGTGTCGGACGGACTGCCGGCCGTGCGCCAGGCGCTGAACCCGATTCCGGGCGTGTTCCTGTCGCAGCGCGGTCTGCGCGTGCCGGTTCTGGAACCCCATCCGGTCTGGGCCAACATGGGCATCGCCCTGCTGGTGGGCATCGTCGCCGCCTGGGGCGTGTCGCGCTGGGCCCGGGCACGGCAGGCGCGGACCGGGCAGCCGTTCCCCGCGGGCTGGGCCGGGCTCGGCCTGATCATCGGCCTGCCGATCCTGACCTGGATCGCCGGCGGGGCGCCGATGGCATTGGACATGCCGAAGCTGGCCGGCTTCAACTTCTCCGGCGGCGCCTCGATCTCTCCGGAATTCTTTGCCATCCTGACCGGCCTGACGCTCTACACCGCGGCCTTCATCGCCGAGGTGGTGCGCAGCGGCATCAAGGCGGTCAACTGGGGCCAGACCGAGGCGGCGCGCGCGCTCGGCCTGCCGAGCGGTCCGACGCTTCGTCTGGTGGTCCTGCCGCAGGCGTTGCGGGTGATCGTGCCGCCGCTGACCAGCCAATATCTGAACCTGATGAAGAACAGCTCGCTGGCTCTGGCCATCGGCTATCCCGATCTGGTGTCCATCGCCAACACGACCCTGAACCAGACCGGTCAGGCGATCGAGGGCGTGACGATGATCATGGGCACCTATCTGGTCATCAGCCTCAGCATCTCGATCTTCATGAACTGGTACAACAAGCGCATCGCGCTGGTGGAGCGGTAACGGCCATGACCGACAACGTGCAAAGCGTCGGCCTGCCGGACGAGCGTCCGCCGGCCAACACCGTCGGCCCCATTGCGTGGCTGCGGAGCAACCTGTTCAACAGCTGGTACAACGCCATCCTGACCATTCTGGTCCTGGCGCTGCTGGTTTCGGCGATCCCGCCCTTCGTCGGATGGCTGCTGGTCAACGCGCATGGCTTCGATTCGACCTCCACGGTCTGCCGGCAGGATGCCGGCGGCGCCTGCTGGGGCTTCATCGGCGAGAAGCTGCGCTTCATCATGTTCGGGATGTTCCCGTGGGATGAGCAGTGGCGTCCGCTTCTGACCATCTGCGTCTTCATCGCGCTGCTGGTCGCCAGCTGCGACCGCCGCTTCTGGAAGCCGTGGTTCGGGCTGGTCTGGGCCGCCGGGCTGACGCTGGTGGCGATCCTGATGTGGGGCGGCGTCTTCGGCCTGACCTATGTCGAGAACACGCTGTGGGGCGGCCTGCCGCTGACCATCATCCTGTCGGTGATCGGTCTGGCCGTGGCCTTCCCGGTGTCGATCCTGCTGGCGCTGGGCCGGCGGTCGGACATGCCGGCGGTGAAGGTGCTGTGCGTCACCTACATCGAGCTGATCCGCGGCGTGCCGCTGATCAGCCTGCTGTTCATGGCGTCGGTGATGCTGCCGCTGTTCCTGCCGAACGGCGTTTCCGTCGACAAGCTGTTGCGCGCGCAGATCGCCTTCATCATGTTCGCCGCCGCCTATATGGCGGAAGCGATCCGCGGCGGCCTGCAGGCGATCCCGAAGGGGCAGTATGAGGCGGCCGATGGGCTGGGGCTCAGCTATTGGCAGAAGATGCGCAAGATCATCCTGCCGCAGGCGCTGGCCATCGCCATCCCGCCGCTGGTGAACACCTTCATCAGCTTCTTCAAGGACACCTCGCTCGTCATCATCATCGGCCTGTACGACCTGCTCGGCACCGCGAAGGCCGCGCTGTCCGACCCGTCCTGGCGCGGTTTCTACCGCGAGGCCTATCTGTTCATCGGCGTGATCTATTGGATCTTCTGCTTCAGCATGTCGAAATACAGCCAGAAGCTCGAACGCGATCTCAATCGCGGCCATCGCCGCTAGATCAACGCCGTCAAGGGAGAAGCAAGACCCATGTCCCAGGCCATGTCCCAGGGCACCAAGCCGAAGCATACCCTCAGCGGCGAGGAGATCATCCGCTGCACGGGCGTCAACAAATGGTACGGCGAGTTCCACGTCCTGAAGAACATCAACCTCAACGTCCAGAAGGGCGAGCGTATCGTCGTCTGCGGCCCGTCGGGGTCGGGCAAATCGACGATGATCCGCTGCCTGAACCGGCTTGAGGAGCATCAGAAGGGCACGATCGTCATCGACGGAATCGAGCTGACCAACAACCTGAAGAACATCGAGCTTGTCCGCCGCGAAGTCGGCATGGTGTTCCAGCACTTCAACCTGTTCCCGCATCTGACGGTGCTGGAGAACTGCACGCTCGCCCCGATCTGGGTCCGCAAGATGCCGAAGGCGGAAGCGGAAGAGCGGGCGATGAGCTACCTGACGCGGGTGCGCATCGCCGAGCAGGCCAGGAAGTATCCCGGCCAGCTGTCCGGCGGCCAGCAGCAGCGCGTCGCCATCGCGCGGTCGCTGTGCATGAGCCCGAAGGTGATGCTGTTCGACGAGCCGACGTCCGCGCTGGACCCCGAAATGGTCAAGGAGGTGCTGGATGTCATGATCGGGCTGGCCGAGGACGGCATGACCATGCTGTGCGTGACGCACGAGATGGGCTTCGCCAAGTCGGTCGCCGACCGCGTCATCTTCATGGACCGCGGCGAGATCGTGGAGCAGGACACGCCGGACGAGTTCTTTTCCAACCCGAAGTCGGACCGCACACGCCTCTTCCTCAGCCAAATTCTAAACCACTGATCCGGGCAGCAGGCCGGCGGTTCCGTCCGGCCTGCTATTTGGAAATAAAACACCTCGATTTGCGGTGCGCGACGCAATGTCCTGTGGCGTCGCGCACCGGTTTGCGGTTCAATCGGTCGCCTGACGTGCTGTTCGACCGATCCGCTTACGGAGACCGAGGTTATGGACCTGCTCAGCCCCCGTCCCAGCGTTGGCCAGATCAAGCCGTACCGTCCCGCTCGCCCGCCTCGCGACGGCCGCCGGTGGATCGACCTGTCGCTCACCCACAATCCGCTCGGACCCAGCCCGCTGGCGCTGGACGCCTATTGCGAGGCGGCCACACGCATCCATTGCTATCCCGATTGGGACCAGGAACCGCTGCGCCACGCCATCGCGCGCCGTCATTCAATCGATGCCGACCGAATCGTCTGCACCGCCGGGTCGGAGGAACTGATCCATCTGGTCGCACAGGCCTTCGCCGGCCCCGGTGACGAGGTTCTGTGCCACGAGCGGGGCTATCGCGGTTTTCTCAAGGCGATCCGCGCCTCCGGCGCCACCGCGGTGGTCGCGGCCGAGCGCGACATGGTGGTGGATGTGGAGGCGATGATCGACCGCGCCAGCGAGCGCACGAAGATCTGCTTCCTCGCCAACCCCAACAACCCGACCGGCACCTACATTCCGGCGGAGGCGGTGCAGCGCCTGCGCGCCGGCCTGCCGTCGAGCACGCTGCTGGTGCTGGATTCGGCCTATGCCGACTATTGCCGGCTGCCGGATTACAGCGACGGTACGGAGATCGTCGAGAATTCCGACAACGTCATGCTGATCCGCACATTCTCCAAGATGCACGGGCTGGCTGGCTTGCGGGTCGGCTGGGGCTATGGTCCCGCCACGGTGATCGAGGCGGTGAACGCCATCCGCGGCACCTTCAACGTCTCGCTTCCCGCCCAGGTGACCGCCGCCGCCGCGCTCAGCGACGCGGAGCATGAGGAGGCGACCTTCGCCCACAATGCGCGGTGGCTGCCCTGGCTGTCGCGCGAGTTGGAGCGGGTGGGGCTGCGCGTTTATCCCAGCGTCTGCAATTTCGTGCTGGCCCGCGTGCCGACAGATCCGTCGCTGGGCACCCAGGCGGTCATCGACCATCTCGCCCGCCGCGGCATCCTGGTGAAGCCGGTGACCGAGTACGGCTTGTCCGACTGCCTGCGCATCACCGTTGGCCGCGAGGAGGAGAACAAGGCGCTGGTGGTGGCGCTGGCGGAGATTCTCGGCTGAGTGGGCCGACCAACCGCTGCGACGGAACGACGCGAACGGATCGCAGAGATTTTCGCCTCTTTTGATGCAGATCAACGAACGGACTATGCGCTTCCGGATAAGGTCCTTCTTGTCTCTAACCCTCCCTGTATCACTGAGCCGGAGCATCCGCATGGATGTCTCCGGCTTTTCTTTTCAGGCGGGAGGGTGACGGAAAATGCCTGTCCGTTGACATGCATCAAGGCGGGATGGGGGATGTGGGCGTAGACCTATGACTGTCTCTAACCCTCCCTGTTTCACAGGAGGCTCCGGTTCCGGTGCCTCCTGTTTTTTTGTCCGGGTTCCAGACAGCGACGCCTATGAGGGCGGGCGCGAGCGCCAGCGCAGCACCAGCCCGATCACCGACAGCGGCACCACGATGACGGCACCGATCAGGATGTAGGGCAGTGCCCAGCGGCCGGCGTCGATCATCAATGCGACGATGTCCTGCACCGTCTGCCAGCTGTTCGTCAGGATGCTGGCCGGATCGATGCGCAGGAACGACAGCACGAAGCCGACGACGAAGCACAACACCAGCGTCCGAATGATCCAACCCACCAAGGCTTCACCTCACGCTCGTCACGGCGGAGCGTGCGCTCCGCCTGAAGCAACGCGCCGCCCCGCGACCGGGTTCCGGCGCCGTCAAACCTCCTCCCGCTCGACCGATAACGCGCGCGGCAGCTTGAAGACGATGTTCTCCGTCGCCGTGCGCAGTTCCTCCACCGTCACGTCGAAACGGGCGCGGGCGGCCTCGATGACTTCCTCGACCAGCACTTCCGGCGCCGACGCGCCGGCGGTGATGCCGAGGCGGGCGACGCCGGCCAGCGCGCTCCAATCAATATCGGCGGCGCGCTGGACCAGCTGGGCGGCCGGACAGCCATGGGTCTTCGCCACCTCCACCAGCCGCTTGGAGTTGGAGGAGTTCGGCGCCCCCAGCACCAGCAGCGCATCCACCTTCGGGGCGATGGCCTTCACCGCTGCCTGACGGTTGGTGGTGGCGTAGCAGATGTCTTCCTTCTTCGGCCCGGCGATGGCGGGGAAGCGGGCCTGCAGCGCCGCAAGGATCTCCGTCGTCTCATCGACCGAGAGGGTGGTCTGGGTGGCGTAGGCGAGGTTTTCCGGGTCGGTCACCTCAAGCGTCGCCACGTCGGCCACCGTCTCCACCAGCACCACGGCGCCGTCGGGCAGCTGGCCCATGGTGCCGATCACCTCCGGGTGGCCGGCATGGCCGATCAGGACGATCTGCTTGCCGTCCTCGAAATGCCGTTCGGCCTCGCGGTGGACCTTGCTGACCAGCGGGCAGGTGGCGTCGAGATAGAACAGCCCGCGCGCCTCGGCCGCCTGCGGCACCGATTTCGGCACGCCATGGGCTGAGAAGACCACCGGGCGGCCGTCCGGCACCTCGGTCAGCTCGTCGACGAAGACGGCGCCCTTGGCTTCCAGGCTTTCGACCACGAAGCGGTTGTGAACGATCTCATGCCGGACATAGACCGGAGCCCCGAAGCGGTCGAGCGCCGTCTCGACGATCTGGATCGCCCGGTCCACCCCGGCGCAGAAACCGCGCGGCGCCGCCAGCAGGATCGTCAAGGGCCGGGTGGCCTGGGGAGAGGTCGTGGTCATATGCGCTGTACCGCCCTTGCGTGGAGTGGGTCGCCCTTAGGTGGTCCTGCGCCAGACGGTCACAAGGGATAGAACCGCCGCGCGGTCTTGTGCCGGTCAAGCTGGGACACTAAAGTCGCGGTCCAACAGCCCGTCAACCGATCAGGCCGAACCGATGGACCGCCGCGACCGTAATATAGGAACCCCCGCCCGGAAAAGCCTGCTGGCGTCCCTCTTTGGGATGGGCCGCCCTGCGCTGCTCGCGGCCGGGGCCGTGCTGGTGCTTTCCGGCTGCTCCGGCATGGGGATGGGACCGACGAATCCGTCGGAGGCGGCACTGGCCTGCCCGAAGGTCAACATCGTCCGCGACCTGCAGGAAGTGACGGTCTTCCGTCCCGGCGGCAAGGATCTGACCGATCTGGAGTCGCGCGCCGCCCTGGTCGATTTCACCGGCAGCTGCGACTACACCAGCAGCGGCGTCACTGTGAACGTGAACGTCTATCTGGTGGCCGAGCGCGGTCCGGCGCTTCAGGGCAACACCGCCAAATACCAGTATTTCGTAGCATTGGCCCAGCCGGACGACACGCTGGTGTCGAAGGCCTATTTCGACACAGACGTGACCTTCGTCCCCGGTCAGCCGCGCGCCGGCACCCGCGAGGAACTGACGCCGAAGATCCCGCTGCCCAAGGACGCCAACGCCAAGGACTGGAAGATCTATCTCGGCTTCCAGCTGACGCCGGAGCAGCTGAACTTCAACCGGACGCAGATGAAGAAGTAAGCGTTTTCGGGTTTCCAGTTGATTGATCGCTTGAAAGGAGCGCCCACACAGAATGTGGGCGCTCCTTCAACTTTGCGAGTTCAAGGCAGAGAGATTACGCCAGTCGGCTTGCGGTGAAGAAGGTTGCCGTCGGCGTGCCATCGAGAATGCCATCGGTGATAATGGTATTGAGCACCTTCATCTCCACGTAATCCGTCGTCCCGTTCATGTAGGTCACCGAAGTCGTGGCGGCATAGGTCGGGGTGGACATGGGGGTGAGGGATCGGCACAGGGCGATATTGGCGTCGTTGAGGTAGAGCCCCGCGTAAATCGACCCGTTGGCGCCGCAGTTCATCATCACCTGTGCGTGAAGCAGATAGTAGCCGGCGATGGAAGGCTGGAAGCGGGAGGTCGTGTTGTTGAAAGCGTTGCCGATATTGATGTCGGCCGTGGTCAGCAGGACCTTGGCCCAACTGTTGTTGGTGATACCGTTCTGGCCGACGTTGTTGCGGTGAGCCCGGACAACGACGGAGTTCTGCGTCGGGGCCGTAAGGTCGATGAAGGATCGCTCATCCACGATCGCATCGTTGGTGATCGCGTCGGTCGTCGGCAGCAACATCACGCGGGCCACCGGCAGCTTGCCGGCCGGAATCGCCGGCGGGGTCAGGCTGTTAGCGGTGCCGGTGACGATGGACGCGGCGCCGGTACTGCGGTCCACCACCACGCGGTCGATGCGGAAGCCACTGGCCGGCGGCGCGAAGGTCCCGACGGACTGGGCGTTCACCTCGGTCAGGGTGGTGCCGTTCAAAAGGTTGCCAGGGTCGAGCGCCAGGGTCAGATTCGGGACGACCTGCGCATGGGGCGCGAAGTTGCCGACGATGCGCTGGGAAACCGCCCAGTTGGCCGCGGACTGTGACAGGTCGGACGGGTTGAAGGCCTGAACGGTCATTGCGCGCTCTCCACTCTGTCGATTGGGATTGGTCCCGCGATGGACGACGGCTGGCCAGCTCGGGTGACGCGGTAAGTAGGTTTGTATACCTAATGCGTGCGCCGAAAAGGAAAATTTCCAAATGAACGATGTTTCAACGACTTAGCCGTGACGGTGCCCAGAGCGCTGATTGACAAACTTGTATAATCGCGACACTGTGCCGCCATCACGCCGATGATCCCTCGCGGGAGAGATCGCTTGTGGGCTTGTCGTGAATCGACAGGTTCGCGGGCGGCGCCGAAGGAGCAACCGCCCCCGGAAACTCTCAGGCAAAAGGACCGCAAGGGGATAAGGCAACTCTGGAAAGCAGCCTCGGCGCCCAGTCGCCGCGACTCACCGAAGGAGTAAACCGGGTGCCCGGCTCGACCGGACGGCGGTGAATCTCTCAGGTCCAAGACAGAGGGGGCAGCTTCCTGCGCCGATCCCGGCGCGGGCGCTAGAACCCTGTCGGAGGACCCGCGTGACCGAGGCCGCAACCGCTCTCAAGACCACCCCGCTGCACGCGCTCCATGTCGAGCTTGGCGCCCGCATGGTGCCTTTCGCCGGCTATGACATGCCGGTGCAGTATCCGCTGGGCATCCTGAAGGAGCACCAGCACACCCGCGAGAAGGCCGGGCTGTTCGACGTGTCCCACATGGGGCAGGTCCGCCTGACCGGCGACGATCCCGCCGCCGCCCTGGAAACGCTGGTTCCCGGCGACATCAAGGGGCTGGCGCAGGGCCGCATGCGCTACACGCTGTTCCTGAACGAGCAGGGCGGCATCCTCGACGACCTGATGGTGACCAATGCCGGCGACCACCTGTTCCTGGTGGTGAATGCCGCCTGCAAGGAGCAGGACGTCGCCCATCTGCGCGAGAAGCTGGCCGGCAAGGCCGAGGTGGAGCTGCTGGACGATCTGGCGCTGATGGCGCTCCAGGGTCCGATGGCGGCAGAGGTGATGGCCCGCTTCGTGCCGGAAGCCGCCACCATGAAGTTCATGAGCTACCTGTCCGCCACCTTCAAGGGTGTGCCGGTGATCCTGACCCGCTCCGGCTACACCGGCGAGGACGGCTACGAGATCTCCTGCGACAAGGCCGATGGCGAGATGATCGCCCGCGCGCTGCTGGCCGAGTCGGAGGTCGAGGCGATCGGGCTGGGCGCCCGCGACTCGCTGCGGCTGGAGGCCGGGCTCTGCCTCTACGGCCACGACATCGACACCACCACGACGCCGGTCGAAGGCGCGCTGGAATGGACGCTGCCGAAGCGCCGCCGCGCCGAAGGCGGTTTCCCCGGTTACGATATCATCCACCGGCAGCTGACCGAGGGCGCCACGCGCCGCCGCGTCGGCATCCAGCCGGAAGGCCGTCAGCCGGCCCGCGAGCACACGGAAATCCAGGACGCCAACGGCACCCGTATCGGCGAGATCACCAGCGGCGGCTTCGGCCCCACCGCCGGCGCGCCGGTCGCCATGGGCTATGTCGATATCGCGAACTCCGCGGTCGGCACGCCGCTGACGCTGATGGTGCGCGGCAAGCCGCTGCCCGCCCGCGTCGCCGCTACGCCCTTCGTGCCGCAGCGTTATTACCGGGGCTGACGCCTCCGCAACCCGATCACAAGCAACCGTTTGGACAGGGAATTTTTCCGATGAGCAAGAAATTCACCAAGGACCACGAGTGGGTTCAGGTCGATGGCGATGTCGCCACCGTCGGTGTCACCGACTTCGCGCAGAGCCAGCTGGGCGACGTCGTGTTCGTCGAGCTGCCCGAGGCCGGCCGCGTGCTGGAGCAGGGCAAGGAAGCCGCCGTCGTCGAATCGGTGAAGGCCGCCAGCGACGTTTACGCCCCGGTCTCCGGCACTGTCGTGGAAGCCAACCAGGCCCTTGTCGATGACCCGTCGATGGTCAACAGCGCCGCCGAGACTGATGGCTGGTTCTTCAGGATTCAGTTGAAGGACGCCTCCGAACTCGATGGTCTGATGGACGAATCGGCCTACAAGGCTTTCGTTGAGGAATCCCACTGACATGCGCTATCTGCCCCTGACCGAGGCCGACCGGCAGTCGATGCTGGAGGCCATCCGCGCAACATCGGTCGAAGACCTGTTCCGCGACGTTCCAAAGGCGGCCCGTCTGGCCGGCCCGATCGGGGGCTTGCCCAACCATATGGGCGAGCTTGAGGTCGAACGGCTGCTGGGCTCCATGGCGGCGAAGAACCTGCCGGCGGGGAGCGTTCCCAGCTTCCTCGGCGCCGGCGCCTACCGCCACCATGTGCCGGCCACCGTCGACCATTTGGTCCAGCGCGGCGAGTTCCTGACCGCCTACACCCCGTACCAGCCGGAGGTGAGCCAGGGCACGCTGCAGGTCCTGTTCGAATTCCAGACCCAGGTCGCGCTGCTGACCGGCATGGATGTGGCCAACGCCTCGATGTATGACGGCGCCACCTCCTGCGCCGAAGCGGTGATGATGGCCAACCGCGTCACCCGGCGGAAGAAGGCGATCCTGTCCGGCGGCCTGCACCCGCATTACCGCGACGTTACCACCACCGATGCCCGCTTCATCGGGTTCGAGGCGGTGGCCCTGCCGGCCGCCCCGACCGGCGGCGAGGATCTGCTGGCGCTGGTCGACGACAAGACCTCCTGCGTCGTCGTGCAGAACCCCGAC
Organism: Azospirillum oryzae; assembly: GCF_900177515.1. Classification (GTDB taxonomy): domain Bacteria; phylum Pseudomonadota; class Alphaproteobacteria; order Azospirillales; family Azospirillaceae; genus Azospirillum; species Azospirillum oryzae_A. Next base: position 1,594,786 of record NZ_FXAK01000007.1, on the reverse strand, counting down.
GTCTTCGGCCATGTCCGCGACTACACCGATCTGGCCGCCGCCTGTCAGGCGAAGGGCGCGCTGCTGATCGTCGTGGTGACGGAGGCCCTGTCGCTCGGCCTGCTGACCCCGCCGGGCGACATGGGCGCCGACATCGTCGCGGCGGAAGGCCAGTCCTTCGGCAACGCGCTGAACTTCGGCGGCCCCTATGTCGGGCTGTTCGCGGTGAAGGACAAATATGTCCGCCAGATGCCGGGCCGCCTGTGCGGCGAGACGGTGGACGCCGACGGCCGCCGCGGCTTCGTGCTGACGCTCTCCACCCGCGAGCAGCACATCCGCCGCGAAAAGGCGACCTCGAACATCTGCACCAACTCCGGCCTGTGCGCGCTGGCCTTCTCGATCCATGTCAGCCTGCTGGGCGAGGCGGGGATCACGCAGCTGGCTCAGCTGAACCACGCCAAGGCGGTCCAGATGGCCGACAAGCTGGCAGCGGTCCCGGGTGTTCAGGTGCTGAACGACGGCTTCTTCAACGAGTTCACCGTCAAGCTGCCGAAGCCGGCCGCCGCGGTGGTCGAGGAGCTTGCCAAGCGCCGCATCCTGGGCGGCGTGCCGGTGTCGCGCCTCTATCCAGGCGAGATGGAAGACCTTCTTCTGGTCGCCGTCACCGAGACCAACACCGACGCCGACATGGACGCCTTCGCGGTCGCGCTCACTGAGGTTCTGGCATGAGCATGAACAACCAGGGCCGTCCGTCGGCCATCCCCGCGAACTCGGGCGCTTTCGACGGCGTGACCGGCACCGTCACCGGCAACCGCGGTCTGCAGATCGAAGAGCCGCTGATCTTCGAACAGGACAGCGCCGGCCGCACCGGCGTCGACCTGCCCGACGTGCCGAAGGTGGCCTCCCGCCTGGGTGCGGTGAAGCCGCGCGCCAAAGTCGGGCTCCCGGGCCTCGCCGAGCCGCAGGTGGTCCGCCACTACACACGCCTGTCGCAGAAGAACTACGCCATCGACAGCGGCTTTTATCCGCTCGGCTCCTGCACGATGAAGCACAATCCGCGCTTGAACGAGAAAATGGCGCGGCTGCCGGGCTTCTCCGACGTGCACCCGATGCAGCCGGTCAGCACGGTGCAGGGTGCGCTGGAACTGATGGACCAGCTGGCATACTGGCTTAAGACGCTGACCGGCATGGCCGCCGTGACGCTGGCCCCCGCCGCCGGCGCCCATGGCGAAATGTGCGGCATCATGGCGATCCGCGCCGCGCACGAGGCCAAGGGCGACAGCGGCCGCACCAAGATCCTGGTGCCGGAAAGCGCCCATGGCACCAACCCGGCGACTGCCGCCGCCTGCGGCTACAGCGTCGACGCCATCCCGGCGACCGCCGACGGCCGCGTCGATCTGGAGGCGCTGAAGGCCAAGCTCGGTCCCGACGTGGCCGGTCTGATGCTGACCAACCCCAACACCTGCGGCCTGTTCGAACGCGACATCATCGCCATCGCCGAGGCGGTGCATGCGGCCGGCGCCTATTTCTACTGCGACGGCGCCAACTTCAACGCCATCGTCGGTCGGGTGCGCCCGGCCGATCTCGGCATCGACGTCATGCACATCAACCTGCACAAGACCTTCTCCACGCCGCATGGCGGCGGTGGTCCGGGGTCGGGGCCGGTGGTGTTCGCGGAGTCGCTGGCGCCCTACATCCCGGTGCCCTACGTCACCCACGGCAAGGATGGGTTCGCGCTGGTGGAGAACGCCGGCGAAGGGCCGGCCTTCGGCCGCATGAAGGCCTTCCACGGCCAGATGGGCATGTTCGTCCGCGCGCTGTCCTACATGCTGAGCCACGGTGCCGACGGGCTGTGGCAGGCGTCGGGCGACGCGGTTCTGAACGCCAACTATGTCATGGCGCGGCTGGAGGACGTGATGACGGCCTCCTTCGAAGGGCCGTGCATGCACGAGTGCCTGTTCGACGACCGTTTCCTGAAGGGGACGGGGGTTACCACGCTCGACATGGCGAAGGCGCTGATCGACGAGGGCTTCCACCCGATGACCATGTATTTCCCGCTGGTCGTTCACGGTGCCCTGCTTATCGAGCCGACCGAGACGGAAAGCAAGGCCAGCCTCGACCAGTTCGTCGACGCGCTGCGTGCGCTGGCCGAGCGGGCGAAGTCGGGCGACGTGGCTTACTTCCAGGCCGCTCCGCGTCTGACGCCGCGTCGTCGCCTGGACGAAACCGCTGCGGCCCGCAAGCCGGTCCTGCGCTGGACCCCGCCGGTGGTGGCGGAGGCTGTGGCGGCGGAGTAAGAAGTCGCGGGGGGTGCCCCCTCCCTAACCCTCCCCCGCTCTCGCGGGAGAGGGGACTGCCGCCGCTGCGGCGGTTAGATCACGCTGACAACGCTCCTACCCCCTCTCCCGCAGAACGCGGGGAGGGATGGAGAGGGGGCAGCGGCTCACTTGTCGGTCTTGTCGACGTACTTGTCGGCCTTCTTCTGATCCTCGGCGGCTTCGCGGGACATCTCCTCGCCGATCTTGGGGTCGATGCGTTTGGCTTCCTCGATCAGGTCGCGTGCCTTGCGGGGATCGCCGCCGGCGGCCTTGTCCAGCGCCTGCTCGGCCAGATCATGGGCCTTCTTGTGTTCCGGGCTGTCTTCGTGGCGGGTGGCCATGGGGCGCTCTCCTGTGTTTTGGGAGTATGGAACCGGACGTTGTCCAACAGGGTGCGGCCGCCAGGGTTCCGCTCTCCGCAGTGCACAAAAAATTTTTCGAAGTGACGGAATAGGGAAGTCGGTCTGCCCGTTTGTGCGGATGTCCGGTGGCGAACGGCCACCCTGCAACAGGGCAACGCGAACTCCCCATGAGCAACCCGAAGAACTCGATCCGGCGCGCAGCCATCGTCGCCGCACTGCTGGCCGTGACCGCCGGCCACGCGTCCTTCTGGTCCTGGCGCAACGCGCCCACGGCGGTGGACGCGGAACCCGGCCGCATCGAATCCGTGTCCTATTCGCCCTCGGGCCGCAACTACGATCCCAACCACCAGCCGATCGTCCCGCGCAAGGGCATCGAGAAGGACATGACCGCCATCGCCGGCTTCGCCGACGGCGTTCGTACCTACTCGACGCTGGGTTCGCAGGGCGAGGTGCCGGAGATCGCGGTGTCCAAGGGGCTGGACGTCACGCTCGGTATCTGGCTGAGCAAGGACAAGGTCCGCAACGAGCGTGAAGTGCTGCACGGCATCGCGCTGGCCAAGGAATTCCGCGGCATCAAGCGCATCGTCGTCGGCAACGAAACGCTGCTGCGCGCCGAACTGACCGACGCCGAGCTGGCCGGCTACATCAAGCGCGTGCGCGCCGCCGTCCCGGCCAACATCAAGGTCGGCACCGCCGACGTCTGGTCGGAAATGGTCAAGGCCGACGCCACGGTGAAGGCGTCCGATTTCATGGGCGTCCACGTGCTGCCCTACTGGGAAGGCGTTCCGGTCTCCGATGCGCTGACCTGGATCCGCGACCGGCTCGACACCGTGCGCAAGGCGCATCCGGGCAAGCCGCTGTTCGTCGGCGAGGTCGGCTGGCCGTCGGGTGGCGAGAACTTCCACGACGCCTATCCGACGCCGGAGGCCCAGGCCGCCGTCGTCCGCGGCTTCGCGGCGGAAGCCAACGCGCTCGGCATCCATTACAACGTCGTTGAGGCCTTCGACGGCATCTGGAAGTCCACCATTGAAGGCTCGCCCGGCCCGACCTGGGGCGTGCTGGATGCCGACCGTCAGCCGAAATGGTCGATGACCGGTGCGGTCGCCGCGTCCTATGGCGACCGCGTCGGTGCGGGCGTCGCGCTCGCCGTCGGTCTGGCCCTGTCGGCTTTCGCCGTCTTCCGCCGCCGGACCAACGCCGGCTTCGCGCTGGCCGCCTCGATGGGTGCCAACATCATCGGCTTCGCCATCGGTTCGGCCGTCGCCGGTGCCTTCGCCGAGTATCTGACCTTCGGCGCGCTGACCACCTGGGGCTCCGCCTTCGCGCTGGGCGCCCTGATGATGAGCGTCGCCTTTGCCGATCTGGTGGATGTCGCCCGCCGGCTGCTGACCGGCCGCGCCCCGGCGCTGCTGCCGCATGCCGTGCCCAGCAGCGACCACAAGCCGATGGTCTCCATCCACGTCGCCGCCTGCCGCGAACAGCCTGACGTGCTGAACGCCACGCTGGCCTCGCTGTCGCGGCTGGACTACCCGAACTACGAGGTCGTCGTCCTCATCAACAACACCGAGGAGGAACACCTCGTCCGCCCGGTGGAGGAGATGTGCCGGGCGCTGGGTCCGAAGTTCAAGTTCCATTGGTACAAGAAGATCTCTGGCTTCAAGGCCGGCGCCCTGAACGCCGCGCTGCGCCACACCGATCCGGCCGCCGAGATCGTCGCCGTGCTGGACGCCGACTACACCGTGTCGCCCGACTGGCTGTCGAAGCTGGCCCCGACCTTCGCCGATCCGTCGGTCGGCATCGTCCAGGCCCCGCAGGAGCACCGCGACGGCCACGAGACGGCGCTGAAGGCCGCGATGACCGCCGAATACCGTCCCTTCTTCGACGTCGGCATGCAGGAAGGCGTGTCGTCCCAGGCCTTCATCTGCCACGGCACGATGATCATGCTGCGCCGGTCGGCGATGGATCAGGTCGGCGGCTGGTCGGAAGCCGGCATCTGCGAAGATACCGAACTGGGCCTGCGCATCCTGTCGGCCGGCTACCGCGCCGCTTACACCGACGAACGGCTCGGCGCCGGCCTGGCTCCGGACAATTTCATGCAGTTCCGCAAGCAGCGTGACCGCTGGGTGTTCGGCTCCACGCAGATCGTCCGCGCCCATTGGAAGAAGTTCCTGCCGGGTGCGGCCGAGCTGAGCGCGCGCCAGAAGCTGGGCTACGTCACCAACTGGATCCGCTGGTGGTCCGATGCCGTGGGCCTGTTCGCCGCCGCCGCCGCCGTGGTCTGGACCTTCGCCTCGCTGGTTCTGCCGCTGCACCTGCCGCCGGTGGCCGCCACTGCCGCCGTCCTGGGTGCCCTGGTTCTGCGTGCCGGATCCAGCCTGCTGGCCTCGCGCTACGCCTCCGGCAACAGCTGGAAGGAAAGCCTTGGCGCCTGTGCCGTCGGGATGGCGCTGTCCACCACGGTCGCCCTGGCCGTCGTCCGCGGCCTGTTCCGCAGCCAAGATGCCTTCCGCGTGACCGCCAAGGGCGGCAAACGCACCGCCGGCCGCTTCTGTGCCAAGCCCGAAGCCTGGCTGTCCGCCGCCCTGGTCGCCTCGTCGGCCACCGCCGCCCTGGTGAACCCGCTGGGCACTCTGTCGCTGGAACTGTGGTCGGTGCTGCTCGCCGCCATGGCGGTGCCGAACCTGATGGCCGTCGCCTTCGGCATCGGTGACATGCTGCCGGTCCGCGAAGCCAAGCCGGCGCCGGTCCCCGCCACCCAGCAGGCCGTCACGGCCAATCAGGAGCAGGGCGCGAACCATCCGGTCGCCGCCTGACCACTTTCCACCTGATGCAAGATGCGGCCCCTTTCCCGCCCGATCGGCGGGGGAGGGGCCGACTTTTTTGGGGGTAGGGGTGCTTTTCTCACCAAGGTGAAACTTGTCGGCAACAGCGCTTCGTGCCTACCATCGACGGCTGAAATCGATAAGGACGCGCGAACCAACGCGCCATGCAACCTCTGGAGGGAGAACGCCATGCACGTCGTCAAAGCGTCCGACCAGTCCACGCCATCGCTGCTGTCGGGCGACAATCGCGTTCGTCTGGAAAACTGGCTGGCCGCGCAGGCCGGTGCATCCCGCGTCGTGGTGACGGAGGATGGACGGCTCGGCGGTGGCGCGATCTCCCTGAATCTTGCGGTGACCCTGGACATCGACGGCGGGCCGCTAGCCGGCCGTCACGCCTGTGTGCTGCGGGCCGAGGGAGGCGGACGTATTTCGGCCAGCATCGGCAAGCTGCGGGAGTTCGTTGTGCTGCGGGCCGCCTTCGCCGGCGGAGTGTCGGCGCCGGAGCCGCTGTTCGCCTGCGACGACCCCGCCGTGCTGGGCCATGACTTCTACATCATGCGGCGCGCCGAGGGACTGGGCGCCGGCCATGCGGTGACGCGGTCGGAAGCGGCTCAGCCGGAACTGGCGCGGGAGCTTGGCAGGCAGCTTGGCCTGCTGCATCGGATCACCCCGGAGACCGAGGGGCTGGAGAGGCTGGGCGACGCGCCGGAATGCCCGGCGCAGGAGACGCTGGCTCAGTATCGCCGCTGGTTCGGCGATCTGGGGCGCCGCGACCCGGTGATCGCCTGGGGCCTGCGCTGGATGGAGGTAAACGCGCCGCTGCCGGGTGCGGTGGTGCTATGCCATCGCGATTTCCGTACCGGCAACTATCTGGTCAAGGACGGCGCCCTGACCGCGATCCTGGATTGGGAGTTCGCCGGATTCAGCGACCCGATGGAGGATCTCGGCTGGTTCTGCGCCCGTTCCTGGCGGTTCCGCCGTCCTGACCGGGAGGCAGGCGGCATCGCCGACCGCGCGGATTTCTATGCCGGCTATGAGGAGACCTCCGGCCGCCGTGTCGATCCGTTGCGCGTCGCCTATTGGGAGACGGCCGCTTACCTGCGCTGGGCGGCCATCGCGGTGGAGCAGGGCCTGCGCCACAGCTCCGGCGCAGAGCCGTCGCTGGAACTGGCGCTGACCGGGCGAATGCTGCCGGAGATCGAGATGGACATGCTGCGCCATCTCCGCTCCATCGGCGGCATGGCGACCGGCGCGGTGGAGAAGGTAGCCTGATGCGCGCCAATCCCGACGCCCGCGGTCTTCTGCAGATCGCCGCCTCCACCTTCCGTGCCGATGTACTTCCCCATGTGGCGCCGGAAGCTCGCTTCGCCGCGCTGATGGTCGCCAACGCGCTGGAGATTGCCGAGCGCGAGTTGAAGGGGTTGGACACCGCCGGCCATTCGATGCTGGCGGCGCTTGCCCTGCTCTATGGCGAGGACGCAGACGATGGGCTATCCGGCGACGATCTGCGCAAACGAGTTGAGGCCTTGCAGCATCGCCTGTGCATCGAGATCGCCGCCGGCGACTTCGACCAAGAGGGCCAGGACGTGCTGATGGATTCGCTGGAGGCCATCGTCCAGGCGCGGCTGGGCATCTCGAACCCGAAGGCGCTGGGACAACAGTAAGGCGATTCCGGGGCGGCACTGCGTTTCGCATGCGCGGGGCGCAGTGCCGCTCAGCCTACGCTCGACAGACGGGGGCGTTGCGGCCATATAATCGGTTCCCGTTCCGTACCCGTCCTCTGATCGGATCGCCGCCCCATGGCAAGCCCCGTCCTGTCCGCCATTCCTGCCCGGCCGCTCGCGAAGCTGGAAGCCGGAAAGCAGTTCGTCATCTCGTCGGATTTCAAACCCGCGGGCGACCAGCCGAATGCCATTGAGGAACTGACCAGCGGCCTGCGGCAGGGCGAGAAGGATCAGGTGCTGCTGGGCGTCACCGGTTCGGGCAAGACCTTCACCATGGCGCACGTCATCCAGACGGTGCAACGCCCGACGCTGATTCTGGCACCGAACAAGACGCTGGCCGCTCAGCTGTATGGCGAGATGAAGTCCTTCTTCCCGAACAATGCGGTGGAATACTTCGTCTCCTACTACGACTATTACCAGCCGGAAGCCTACGTCCCGCGCACCGATACCTATATCGAGAAAGAATCCTCGATCAACGAGCAGATCGACCGTATGCGCCACTCGGCGACGCGGGCTCTGCTGGAGCGGGACGACGTCATCATCGTCGCGTCGGTGTCCTGCATCTACGGTATCGGTTCGGTCGAGACCTATTCGGAGATGACCGTCGATCTGCGCAAGGGCGAGGTGATCGCCCAGCCGGAGTTGCTGCGCAAGCTGACCGAACTGCAATACAAGCGCAACGACGCCGCCTTCGGTCGCGGCCTGTTCCGTGTGCGCGGCGACACGGTGGAGCTGTTCCCGGCCCACATGGAAGACCGGGCATGGCGGATCTCGCTGTTCGGCGACGAGATCGAGGGCATCCACGAGATCGACCCGCTGACCGGTGAGAAGCTGGCGGCGCTGGAGGCGGTGCGCGTCTATCCGAACAGCCACTATGTGACGCCGAAGCCGACGCTGAATCAGGCGATCAACCAGATCAAGAAGGACTTGAAGGACCGGCTGGAGGAGTTCGCCGCCGAGGGCAAGCTGCTGGAGGCGCAGCGGCTGGAACAGCGCACCACCTTCGACATCGAGATGATGGCGGCAACCGGTTCCTGCGCCGGCATCGAGAATTATTCGCGCTATCTGACCGGCCGCGCGGCGGGCGACCCGCCGCCGACACTGTTCGAATATCTGCCGGGCGATGCGTTGCTGATCGTGGACGAGAGCCACGTCATGGTGCCGCAGATCGGCGGCATGTATCGCGGCGACCTGGTGCGGAAATCGACTCTGTCCGACTACGGCTTCCGTCTGCCCAGCGCCAAGGACAACCGGCCGCTGAAGTTCGAGGAGTGGGAGGGAATGAGGCCGCAGACGGTCTTCGTCTCCGCCACCCCCGGCCCGTGGGAGCTGGAGCGCACCGGCGGCGTCTTCACCGAACAGCTGGTCCGCCCGACCGGCCTGATCGACCCGCCGGTGATCGTCCGTCCGACCGAAACCCAGGTCGACGACCTGATCGGCGAATGCAAGGAGGTGGTCGCCAAGGGCTATCGCGTGCTGGTCACCACCCTGACCAAGAAGATGGCCGAAGCGCTGACCGAGTACATGCACGAGGCGGGGTTGCGCGTGCGCTACATCCACTCCGACGTGGAGACGCTGGAGCGCATCGAGATCATCCGCGATTTGCGGCTCGGCGCCTATGACGTGCTGGTCGGCATCAACCTGCTGCGCGAGGGATTGGACATCCCGGAATGCGCGCTGGTGGCGATCCTGGACGCCGACAAGGAAGGCTATTTGCGTTCCAAGACCTCGCTGATCCAGACCATCGGCCGCGCGGCGCGCAACGTCGATGGGCGGGCGATCCTCTATGCCGACAAGATCACCGACAGCATGAAGTACGCCATCGATGAAACGGCGCGCCGCCGGGAAAAGCAGATGGCCTACAACCTGGAACACGGAATCACGCCGGAATCGGTGAAGAAGGCCATCGGCGACATCCTGGAAAGCGTGTTCGAGCGCGGCGACCATGTGACCGTGAAGACCGGCCTGAACTCCAACGAACTGGTCGGGCACAACCTCAAGAACGTCATCGCCGATTTGGAAAAGCGCATGCGCGCCGCCGCCGCCGATCTGGAATTCGAAGAGGCCGCCCGCCTGCGCGACGAGCTGCGCCGGCTGGAGGCGATGGATCTGGGGCTGGAGACCCCCGGCAGCATCGGAATCAGCAGCGCCCGCCAGGGCCGCGGCATTCCCGAAGGGGCGCCGAAGAAGCAAGGGCGGCGCCGCCGCGGGCCATAAGCTTCCCTTGCCGACCCGCCCTTGTCGTCGGCAGGTTGCAACACCATACTTCCGCATCCCGCAGGATGCTGCGGGTGCGCAGGAGGGTTGAGGTTTGCCGGTTCGTCGTGTTGTGAGGGTGCCGCTGATCGTGCTGGTGCTGTGGGGCGCTGGTATCGCGTCGGCACCCATCGCCATGGCGGCGGATGCCAAATCGGCAACGAAGCCGGACGCCGTGGCCGAACTGCCTGCGCCATCGCTTAAGTCCAAATCCACCGATTGTGAACTGGCCGAGCAGGGCGACGCCAACGCCGCCTTCCGGCTGGCCCGCCGCTATCTGTTCGGCAAGGGCGTGCGCAAGGACCGCCGGCTCGGCACTGCATGGCTGCGCGCCGCCGCCTCGCGCGGGCATCCGGAGGCGCGGCGGCTGGTCAACTATGTCCCCGGCCGCATGGGGCGCATCCGTCCCTGGTGCCGCCCGGGTGGCGGCCCGGTGCGCGAGATCGGCCCGCCTCCGGCGGAGGTGGTGGCGCTGGTCAACGCCATCGCCCCGAAATACGGCATCGACCCGGCGCTGGTGCTGGCGGTGATCCAGGCGGAAAGCGCCTTCCGTACCGATGCGGTATCGCCGAAGGAGGCGGCCGGGCTGATGCAGTTGATCCCCGACACGGCCGATCGCTTCGGCGTCGGCGACGTGTTCGACCCGAAGGAGAACATCACCGGCGGGGTGAAGTATCTGCGTTGGCTGCTGGCCTATTTCCAGGGCGACGTCACGCTGGCGCTGGCCGGCTACAATGCCGGCGAGCGGGCAGTCGACCGCTACAAGGGCGTTCCTCCCTATGCGGAGACGCGCAACTATGTCCGTGTCATCCGCCGCATTTACGACAATCTCCGGCATCCGTTCGACGCTTCGGTGACGGAAGCGTCATCGGCGCTGCCGGCCATTCGCGCCGCCGCCGGACGGGATGCGGAGGCGGAGTTGCCACGCGGCGCCAAATCGCCGAAAAAGGGATAGTAAGCCGTTCCCCAAAAAGGAGTGCCCGCCCGTGCCGATGTCCGAACGCAGCCTGCTCGGCCTCAGCGCCGCCGGGTTTCACAAGATCGCCTATACCCAGTGGGGCCGTGACGACGCCGCACGGACGGCAGTGTGCGTCCATGGACTGACCCGCAACGGCCGCGATTTCGACCGGCTCGCACTGGCGCTGGCCGATGGCTGGCGCGTGGCCTGCCCGGACGTGGTCGGACGCGGGCGCAGCGATTGGCTGCCGGTGCCGGCGCTCTACGGCTATCCGCAATATTGCGCCGACATGGCGGCGGTGATCGCCCGCATGGGGGTGGAGACGGTGGACTGGGTCGGCACCTCGATGGGCGGGCTGATCGGCATGACGTTGGCGGCGCAGGCCAAAAGTCCGATCCGCCGGATGGTCATCAACGACGTCGGGCCCTACATCGCCCAGGCCGGATTGCAGCGGATCGCCGATTATGTCGGCAAAGACCCGGTGTTCGAGGATCTGCCGGCTCTGGAATCTTACCTGCGCTTCGTCCTGATGGGCTTCGGCACGATCAGCGATGAATGCTGGCGCCATATGGCGGAGCACAGCGCCCGTCCGCTGCCCGACGGCCGCTTCCGTCTTGCCTATGATCCCGCCATCGGCGAGGCGTTCAAGACCGCACCCATCGCCGACGTCGACCTGTGGGCGCTGTGGGACCGCGTGCGCTGCCCGGTGCTGGTGCTGCGCGGCGCGGATTCGGACCTGTTGAGCGCCGAGACGGCGGAGCGGATGGCGACGCGCGGGCCGGGGGCGTCCGGTCTTGTGCGGGTGGTGGAATTCCCCAACACCGGCCACGCCCCGTCGCTGATGACGGACGAGCAGATCGCCATCGTCCGCAATTTCCTGGCAGAGGGCTGAGGAGGGGAGGGCGGCGGGCTGAACTCCCGCCGCCCTGGATGTCAGTTCACCCGGCGCAGCACTGTGTCAAGCCGTCCGTGGCCGTCCTTGTCCAGCCAACTCGCGGCAACGCGGCCGTCGGGGCGCAGGCGGTAGCGCAGGATGTTGCGGCCCTTCTCGTCGAAGACCAGTTCGCCATTCTCGATCCGGCCCTTGCGGCGCACCCGCTCGAAGGGCTGGTCGGCTTCCATGCCGGCGCCCAGCACATAATCGGCATAGACGGCGTCGCCCTCCGCTTTTTCCACCGACAGTGCGACCTCGCGGCCGTTGATGTAGCTGCCGTACCACATGCCCATGTAGGGGCGGAGCGTCGCCGTGGCGTCGTTGCCCTTGGCCGAGCCCGACGCGTTGGCGGGCAGGGCGGCCTGCAGCAGTTCCGCGCTTGGGCTGCGGCCCCAGGATTCGTCGCAGGGCGGGTCGTTCGGGGTCGGCGGCTCTTCGGCGAAGCGGACGATGCAGGCGCCGAAGCGGCGGACGAACAGGCCGGTGTTGGCGGCGCCATGGCCGGTCAGCAGAGACGGCTGGTCGACGATCAGGCTGCTCAGGCCGCGTTGGGACAGGATGTTGCGGGCCGGCTCGGCGCGCCCGCCCGGATCGAAATCGTCCCCATGGAAGAAGAACATCATCACCCGCGCCTGGCGAACGCCGCGCAGGATCGGCCAGAGCTGGGCGGCGTTCTCGCGATAACTGTCAAAGGCCTCGGTGAAGTTGCCGAAGGCTGCGGGGGCGGTGGCGATGACGGCGTCGATGGCGTTGGTCTGTCCGGCGGCGATCAGGGAGATGAAGGCGCCGAAGGATTGGCCGGTCAGGGCGACCCGGCGATAGCCCTTGGCCTTCAGCGCTTCCGAATAGCTGGCGAGCGCGCGGGAGCTGTTGGGCAGCGTGTCGCTGACGCGCATGCGGTCCAACCGGTAGACGTCCCAGCCGGCATCGCGCAACGCCTTCATGTAGAGCGGGGTGGGCGCCTCCGAATCCTCGGAATCCACCGACCGGCCGTGGCTCCACACCACCGCACCGCGCGCCTTGGCTGGGCCGGCCAGCGACGTCTCCCCATAAGCGGATTTCAGAACGATCTGGGCCGCCGCCGGATGGGCCACCGTCATGCCCGCCGCAACAGCAATTCCGATCACCGCCACCAGTCCGAGAACAGCTCCCCGTAGTGTCCGAATCATCCCCACCGATCCCCCTGTACTGCGAGTCGGTTCAGGATTGCCGCGGTTCGTTAACGCGACCTTTCCGGCGTTCCCGCTGTCACGGGCGCCCGATTTTTGTCACAGGCATGAACGCAAATAAGAATGACTCGCAATTAGAAGAAAGAGGCGCTAGGATGGTCCTGCAACCGGATGAAGGAGCTGCGGCATGTGCGGGACGATGGAAGAAGGGCGGCCGTCGCCCTGGACTGTGACGGACCTGACGACGGCCGAACGGGCTCTGTTGACAGGCGTCCGCCAGTGGTTCCGCGCCGGCACCGCCGGGGCGATGGCGTCGATGCGCATCGGACTGAATGTGGCCGGCGTGCCGAACACCGCGCTGCTGCCGCTCTTCGCGCTGCTCGGCACTTTCGCGGTGGCGGGGGCCCGCAGACCGGAGATTCGCTGCCCGGCCTGCAGCCGCATCAGCGCCGACGAGGCGGCCCTGCTGGATTCCCTGGCCGCGGTCCAGGGCGGCGATGCGGAGGTGGCGGCGCAACTGTTCGACCGCTGGCTTCCGCCCGTGGCGCTGTGCATGGCGGTCGATGCGATGGGCGAATTGGGCAACATCCTGGATGGCGCCCGCATCTTCCTGCCGCGCAGGCGGGCGTCCCGGCTGGTGCCCCTTCCGGCCGGCGCGGCGCTGGCGGCGGAATAGCGGTTAGTCTCCCGCCAGTCGCAGGCAACGACCGTTGTCGGCTCCCGCGGTGGCGGGCTCAGCGCCTTCGGCCATTCGCTTGTGCAGAAGCCATTGATCGATGGCGACGCGGACCAGTCGTCCTTCGGGCGTGTGGTAGAGGAACTGGCCGCGTTCCCGGCCGCAATGTTCGTATCCCAGCCGCTCATAAAAGGGCAGGACACCGGCATTGTCCCGGTCGACGCCCAATTCGGCATACGGAACTGCGCGCTGGATCACCACCTGTTCGGCCTCCCGCACCAGCCGGCCGCCGATGCCGAGGCCCCGGAAGGGCTGGAACACCCGCAAAGCCCACAGCGTGGCCCGGCCACTCGGCCGCTTGCGCAGGAAGTCGATGCAGATTTGCCCGGCGGGGAAGCCGTTGACGTCGGCCAACAACATGGAGCCGTCGCCGCGTTCCTGCAGACGGAAGGCGCCGGCTATGATCTCGCGATGGGGTGTGTGCAGGCCATACCACTCCAGGGTCGGCAAATCCTCCTGCCTTGCTGGACGGATCGTCAGTGGCAGCGCAAGGATGGTGCCCTTGCCGCCATTCTCTCCCGGCTCGGTGCCAAGACTGTCGTTGTTGGCCGTACCGTAAGGACCGGTGCGGCGGTGTGCAGTTGCCATGATGCCGATGCCTCGCAGGTTCTTCCCCGCTGCATGCCGTCGATTGGACAGCGGCTTTCGGTGACAACCCTACACGGCACGCGCTCGTTCCCACGTGGTGCTGTCGGGATAAGGCTTTTGGACAGGCGGAGCCATCTCACGGACGTAGCAAAATATATAAAATTTTCGGATAAAACGAATACAAGTCAATATAGGACGGTGGTGGGATGAAGATTAAGGCTTTCGGATGAAGAGTGACCCATGAAATCGTCATGGGGTTGAATGACGGAAGTCTTATTGACGTGATACGGCAGGTGCTGATACCTCTTTTGAGCAGAGAGATATTCTCTGCCAGAGAAAGCATCTAAATAAATTTGCTAAAATGCACGAGACCGGGCGGGGGTGAAATCATGATGAGAATCGTCAATCTGGGGCGTACGGGTCTGTTCGTCGCGATGCGGGGCGGTGTTCTCACCAGCCTGGGCGGTCGCAGCCATTGGCGCAGCGCCGATGATGTTCGTCGTGCCGCTCAGGCCGAAAATATTCCGGTCAGCGATCTGGTCGTCCGCACGATGCCGTGAGCCGCCCTACGAGGGCGGATTGGATGGTTCACCGCATTCAAATGAAAAAGGCGCGTTCCGTGGAACGCGCCTTTTTCGTTGGCAGACCTGCGGACGGGATCAGCCGGCGCGGACGCGGGCAAGGAAGCGTTCGACCTCTGTCCGCAGGGTGTTGGACTGACGCGACAGTTCGTTGGTCGCCTCCAGCACCTCGCGGGCCTCTTCTCCGGCGCTGTTGGCGGACGCATTCACCGCGACGATGGTCTCGCTGACCTCGCGGGTGCCGATCGAGGCCTGCTGGACGTTGCGGGCGATCTCGGTCGTGGCGGCACCCTGTTCCTCCATGGCGGTGGCGATGGAGGTGGAGATCTCGTTGATTCGCGCGATTGTGCCGGAGATGGAGCGGATGGCGCCGACCGCTTCCTGGGTCGCGCCCTGGACGGCCCCGATCTGCGAGTTGATCTCTTCCGTCGCCTTGGCGGTCTGGTTGGCGAGGCTCTTCACTTCGCTCGCCACGACCGCGAATCCCTTGCCGGCCTCGCCGGCGCGCGCCGCCTCGATGGTGGCGTTCAACGCCAGTAGGTTGGTCTGGCTGGCGATGTCGTGGATCAGCTTCACCACCTGACCAATTCGGCTGGCGGCGTCGGCAAGCCCCTGCACCGTGGCATTGGTCCGTTCGGCTTCCGTCATCGCGGCATTGGCGATGGCGGCCGACTGGGTCACCTGATGGCTGATCTCGCCGATCGAGGCGGTCAGCTCCTCCGCCGCCGCGGCGACGGTCTGGATGTTGACGGACGCCTCTTCCGCGGCGGCGGCGACCTGGGTCGACTGCTCGCTCGTCGTTTCGGCGGTACGGCTCATCGCCTGGGCGGTGCCCTGCAGCTGCTGGGCTGCGCTCGCCACCGCCTGGACCACGCCCTTCACCTCGCGTTCGAAGCTGTCGGCGGTGCTGCCCAGTTCCCGCGCGATGATCGCGGCGGTGTTCAGGTCGATATAGACCGAGGTGGCGAGGTCCATGTCCAGGAACACCGCCTTGTTGATGGCCTGGAGCAGCTGCGACAGCTTTTCCGGCTTCTTGCGGTGGATCTGGGCGGCCAGCTCGATCAGCTTGTTCAGGGTGAAGCAGTAGGCGCCGGTATACCAGCGCGGTTCGAGCCCGATGCGCTGGTGCGTCTGCCCGATCTTCAGGACTTGGCTGACATAAGCCTCGTCGAATGTGCCGGTGAAGACGTTGCGCAGCCAGTGCTGCTTCTGCAGCTCGCGCGCCCGGCCGGTCACCGCGGGATTGACCAGCATCGGCGCCACCTGCGGCACCGACCGGAGATAGCCGTAGAATTCCTCGAGAATCTGATCGATGCGCTGCGCCAGATAGGGCTGGAACTCCCGCAGCGTCGCCTTCGTCGCCTCGTCGATGCGCAGGAAGGTGATCCGATCAATGATCGATTGAGTCTGGGCAGCGTGCGACATGGAGCCCCTCTCCCATTTGAGATATGACTAGCGTACTAAGTATTGGAGAAAATGCAATCTTTCCCGCGAGCCGCACATCATGCGCAAGCATTCGCATCTTTGAACCGGTCACTTTGTCGCACAACACGCAAAGGCAGTAACAAACGAAACATGTGACAACCGACGGGGACCCCGCAACAGCCTGTCCACGCAAGAAAATGCCGGCGGGCCAAGGGCGCCGCCGGCGTGAAGGTGACAGGTCTGGAGGCAACTGGCGGGCGGAATGCCCGCGGCAACGATGCGGCGGCCGGCCGGCTGGCCGGCTCCGCATATTCCCCGTCCGGCATCGCGTCCGCCTGACGGGGCAATCGGATCGGTCAGGCCACCATCGGCGTGGCCGGCCGGCGCAGGGCCTGCGCGGCGCTGAGCACCGCCTTCTGCAGCTTTTCGAAGGCCCGCACCTCGATCTGGCGGACCCGTTCGCGTGACACCGAAAACTGCTGGCTGAGCGCTTCCAGCGTGGACGGATCGTCCTTCAGCCGGCGTTCGAACAGGATGCGGCGTTCACGGGCGTCCAGCCGGTCCAGCGCCTGCCCGACCAGCCGGCGGCGCAGCGCCAGTTCGTCGGCGTCGGCCAGCATGGTGTCCTGGGTGGGGCGATCGTCGGCCAGCAGTTCAAGCCAGTTGGTCTCGCCGTCGGTCGACAGGGTGGCGTCGAGCGAGCTGTCGTTGGCGGCCAGACGGCGGTTCATTTCCACCACCTCGGTCTCCGGCACGTCCAGTTCGGCGGCGATGGTGGCCACGGTTTCCGGCGACAGGTCGCCCTGTTCCAGTTCGGCCATCTGGCTCTTCAGGCGGCGCAGGTTGAAGAACAGCTTCTTCTGCGCGGCGGTGGTGCCCATTTTGACCAGCGACCAGCTGTGCAGAATGTATTCCTGGATTGCGGCGCGGATCCACCAAGTGGCGTAGGTGGCGAAACGGAAGCCGCGCTGCGGATCGAATTTCTGGGCTGCCTGCATCAGGCCGACATTGCCTTCGGCGACCAGATCGACGAGCGGCAGGCCGTAGCCGCCGAAGCCGCGGGCGATCTTGATGACGAGGCGGAGGTGGCTGCCCACGAGCTGTTCCAGGGCCTGCGGACTTCCGCGCTCCCGCCAGGCGATGGCGAGGTCGCGTTCGACGTCCGGCGCAAGGATGGGGAAGCGCTTGGACTCCTCGATGTAGCGGGTCAGGCTGGCGTTTTCACCGGTCAGCAGTTTCTTCAGCACGCGAATGCCTCCTCTCCAACGCTTCCTGGGACGGCCGGTTTTAAGGCCGGCCCATGTCGGGGCCCATGGCGGGGTCGCCTTAGAGGCGATTGTCCATCGGCGGACGCAGGAATATCGTCCGTCGCTTCGGCTCTGGCTGGTTTTGGTTTGTTGTGGGGTTCGTATTTTGCCCGGTGTCTCAAGGAACTGCGTCCTTTCGACAATGTTAATGTGGCCGCGGAAATGCGGCGGATCAACCCTGTAAAGGGCGTGTTCCGGGTGTTTTTCGGCGTATACCCAAGCTCTTCTTCCACCCGCACCGGCAGTCTGGGGGAGGAGGCAATCCTATGACCCAAGACCTTCGGCGAGGTGCCTTTCGGGCGGGTGTCACCCTTCCAATCGGCTGGCATCGATCCGGGCAAGCCGCCCCTGATATGCCAACGTCATGCCGCAGCTGCGAAGTGGATCGGCGGCAGGTGGGCCACCGGTCGACAGGCATAGCGGGAGGCGACTGTGCCTCTGCGGCGAGAAAGGTGATAGGCCCCTCTGCGGCCCATGAACCCTACCGGAACCCTAGATGGGAAGGCCGAGGCGCTTCGCTACCTGAACATTGGTCATAGGACGGCGAGCGGGAACGGGGTAGCCCGCGTGACGGCTCATTGGGCGGAGCGGAGGAAGGTCGCGGACAAAGAAAAAGGCGCGCCCGGGGACGCGCCTTTCTCGACAGCGGTGGGCCTGAGCCGTTATTCGGCCGCCGCACGCTTGCGACCAAGCCCGAGCTTGGTCGCCATTTCCGAACGCGCCTTGGCGTAATTCGGGGCCACCATCGGGTATTCCGGCGGCAGTCCCCACTTGGCGCGATATTCGTCCGGCGTCATGTCATAGACGGTCTTCAGATGCCGCTTCAGCATCTTCAGCTTCTTCCCGTCTTCCAGGCAGACGATGAATTCCGGCGTGACCGACTTCTTGATCGCGACCGCCGGGACCAGTTCGGCCTTGGCCGGAGCCGGCTTGTCGTCGCCCAGATTGCGGAAGGCCGCCTGGACGCTGTTGATCAGCGTGGGCAGATCCTGAACCGGCACCGAGTTGTTGCCGACATAGGCGGCGACGACCCTGGCGGTCAGCGATTGCAGTTCAGTTTGATCGATGGACATGGCTGCGCTCCCCCTGGGACGTGGTTGCGGGCGGATCAGCCGTTCACCAGATCGCGCAGCTGCTTGGCCGGCTTGAACTTCGGAGCCTTGGAGGCGGCAATCGCCACGACTTCGCCGGTGCGGGGGTTGCGGCCTTCACGGGCGGCGCGCTCGGCCACCTCGAAGATGCCGAAACCGGCCAGCCGCACATCTTCGCCGCGACCCAGCGCGCCGGAGATGCCCTCGAACACAGCCTGAACGACCTTGGCCGCGTCGGCCTTCTTGATGCCGGCGTTGGTGGCGACGGTTTCGATCAGCTCGGCCTGGTTCATGCAAAACTCCATTTGTTCGGTTTGGTTTCGGTTTTTCGGAGTTATTGGCAGAACGGCACCATCCGCACAAGAGCGAACACAGATTGGGCAACCGTCGGTGTTTTTCTTGCCCGTCATTTCTTCGCCATCTGTGGCGGCATTGCATCAAGCGCCGAGTCCCGATGCCGTTCCCGGCCCTTCGGCCGCAGATTTCCGCAATGCGGACGGCATCCCGACACTGCCCATGGCGCGACTCGCAAAGGCCAGCGGAAGACGCGGTGCGGTGTTTTTGCTTTCGCCGCCTCATCGCTGTTTGCCGCCATCTTGACCCGCGGCGCGGCAACACCATCTGCGAGGAAGTTCGGGTCCGGGCCCCTCTGACGGCCGAGGCGTCGGTCGTGATGTCGGAACCGCTTGATCTCACCGCTCACGCAGCGTCATCAAGTGGGTTTTGCGATGGATGGTTTGTTTGCAACGATTTTCCTGGAATTTCTGGGAAAACCGGTTTGGATTTGGCTCGTCTTCGTTGGGATCGTCCTGACGCTTCTGGTTCTGGACTTGGGCGTTCTCAACCGGCGTGACCACGTGATCGGCGTCGGTGAAAGCCTGAAGCTCTCGGCCTTCTATATCGCGGTCGCCATGCTGTTCGGCGGCTGGGTCTGGTGGTCGATGGGCGGCGAGGCCGGGTTGCAGTACTACACGGGCTTCTTCGTCGAGAAGAGCCTGTCACTGGACAATGTCTTCGTCATATCGCTGATCTTCAGCTATTTCGCCGTGCCTCGCGAATTGCAGCACCGTGTGCTGTTCTGGGGCATCCTGGGCGTCATCGTGCTGCGTGGCCTGATGATCGGCGCCGGCGCCGCTCTGGTGTCGGAATTCCACTGGATCCTCTACGTCTTCGGCGCCTTCCTGCTGTTGACCGGCATCAAGATGCTGTTCGCCAAGGACGAGGAAACCAACATCGGCGACAATGCGGCGCTGCGGTTTCTGAAGCGTCACATCCGTGTGACCGACCGTTTCCATGGCCATCACTTCATCGTCAAACAGCCGGTGGGCGACAGCGGTGTCATGCGCTGGACGGCGACGCCGTTGCTGCTGGCGCTGATCATGGTGGAACTGGCCGATCTGGTCTTCGCGGTGGACAGCGTGCCGGCGATCTTCGCCATCACCACCGATCCGTATCTGGTCTACACCAGCAACATCTTCGCCATCCTGGGCCTGCGCGCCCTGTATTTCGCCCTGGCTGCGATGGTCCATCGTTTTCGTTATCTGAAATACGCCCTGGCTCTGGTGCTGGTGTTCATCGGCGGCAAGATTTTCTACACGCAGTTCTTCGGGAAGCCCGACCCGCTGATCGCGCTGGGCGTCACCTTTGCCCTGATCGGCGGCGGCGTGGTGGTATCGCTGTGGAAGACCAGCCGCGAGACCAAGACCGCGGCTGCCGAGTAAACGGGTCCGTCGAAACGGGGGGGCGGCGCAAGTGCCGCCCCTCGTCATGTTCAGAACCCCAGCTTCGCCAGTTCGGCGATGCTCTCCTCCGCGCTGCGGTGGAGGATGAAACGGCCACCGGCCGCCTCCCACGGATTGCGGGCCTTCTCGCGGTCGTCGACCAGGATGGCACCGGGACTGGCGTAACGGGCCTTGTCGCGGGCCATGCAGGTGATGACCGGCACCTCGGCCCCAAGCATATGGGCAACCCAGCGCTTCTTCTGCTCCGGCGCCCAACTGCCCAGCGGCAGACCGGTCAGGATGGTCGGCCGGTGCGGCGCACAGAAAGCCCAGAGCTCCTGCGCGTCATGCATGAAGTCCAGCGTGCCGAAGAAGTCGGAGTGGCGGGACAAGGCCCGCCACATCTCCTTCATCGGCAGCTGTTCCGGTCGCTTGCCGGTGACCGCGACGACGCCGCGGTCAAAATCGGCAAGCACACCGTCGAGGTCGAGGAACAGCGGCGACGGCACCTTACGCCCCGCTCAGTTCCGTCCGCTCGCGGAACTCGTCGAGCGCCTGCGGGTTGGACAGCGCCTCCGTGTTCTTGATCGGCCGGCCGTGGACGGCGTCGCGCACCGCCAGTTCGGTGATTTTGCCGGAGCGGGTGCGCGGGATGTCGGTGACCTGCACGATCTTCGCCGGGACATGGCGGGGGGAGCAGTTGTCCTTGATCCGCTTGCGGATGGTGCCGGCGAGAGCCTCGTCCAGCTTCAGGCCCTCGCGCAGGACGACGAACAGAACGACACGGACGTCGCCATCCCATTCCTGGCCGATGCAGACCGCCTCCATGATTTCCGGCAGCTGTTCGACCTGGCGGTAGATCTCCGCGGTGCCGATGCGTACGCCGCCGGGGTTCAGCACCGCGTCGGAGCGGCCGTAGATCACCCAGCCGCCATGCTCGGTCTGCTCGATGAAGTCGCCATGGACCCAGACATTGGGAAAGCGGTCGAAATAGGCAGAGCGGTATTTCGACCCGTCGGGATCGGCCCAGAAGCCGATGGGCATGCTGGGGAAGGGACGGGTGCAGACCAGTTCGCCCTTCTCGCCGCGCACGGCATGCCCGTTGTCGTCGAAGGCCTCGACCGCCATGCCGAGGCCGCGCGTCTGGATCTCTCCCTTCCACACCGGGGAGATCGGGTTGCCCAGCACGAAGCAGGACATGATGTCGGTGCCGCCGCTGATCGAGGCGAGATGGATGTCCTGCTTGATGGCGCGATAGACGAACTCGAAATTCTCCGGCATCAGCGGCGAGCCGGTGGAGGTCAGGGTGCGGACGCTGGCCAGCGAATGGGTCTTCATCGGTTCCAGCCCCGACTTCTCCAGCGACTGGATGAATTTGGCCGAGGTGCCGAACAGCGTGATCCGCTCCGTATCGGCATAGTCGAACAGGATATTGCCGGTGGGCGCGAAGGGCGAGCCGTCATAGAGGACCAGCGTCGTGCCGCTGGCTAGCCCGGTCACCAGCCAGTTCCACATCATCCAGCCGCAGGTGGTGAAGTAGAACAGACGATCGCCGGGCTTCAGGTCGCAATGCAGCCGGTGCTCCTTCACATGCTGAAGGATGGTGCCGCCTGTGCCGTGGACGATGCATTTCGGCTTTCCGGTGGTGCCGGAGGAGTAGAGGATGAACAGCGGATGGTCGAAGGCGACCCGTTCGAAGGTCGGCTCGGCCGCCGGGTGGGGCGCCATGAAGTCGTGGAAGCCGACCGCACCCGGAATCATCGACAGGTCGGGCGCCTTGTCGACATAGGGAATGATGACGGTGGCGACGACGGTCGGCAGTTCCTTCAGGACTTCGGCCACCTTGGCACGCACGTCGTGGCTCTTGCCGTTGTACCAGTAGGCGTCGGGGGCGAAGACCACCTTCGGCTCGATCTGGCCGAACCGGTCGGTGATGCCCTGGATGCCGAAGTCGGGCGAGCAGGAGGACCAGACCGCGCCCAGGCTGGTGGTGGCGATCATCGCCGCCAACGTTTCCGGCATGTTCGGCATGATAGCGGCGACGCGGTCGCCCTTGCCGACGCCCTTGGCCTTCAGCGCCTGCTGCAGGCGGGAGACGGTGGCTTTCAGTTCCGCCCCGCTCCAGCGATACTTGACCTTGTCCTCGCCCCAGAAGATGACGGCGTTGTCGTCCGGTGCGCCGGCCAGAAGATTCTCGGCATAGCTGAGGTTCGCTTCGGGGAACCAGCGGGCGCCCGGCATCTTGTCGCCGTCCAGCAGATCGACGCTGCCGAGGTCGCCGGTCAGCCCGGCCCACTCCCACAGGAAGCGCCAGAACCGTTCCTTCTCTGCGATCGACCAGTTGTAGAGCGCGTCGTAATCGTCCAGCCGCAGTCCGAATCGCGCATTCGCCGCCTCGCGGAAAGCGGTCAGGTTGGCCTGCGCAATGCGCTCCTCACTCGGGCTCCACAGCGGAGTGTCCATTCTCGGTTCCCTCAGCGTCTCGTTGTCCGCCGGCGCCAGCCGCCGGCTCACCTGCCGGGTTGCTTGTTCGTGCCCCGGATTGCCGTGCAGCATAGCGCATGGCCGCCCCGGTTGTCTTTGCCCGGGTGGACGAAATGGGATAGGGCGGGCAGGCGCAAGGGCAGGGGAATGCCAACGGAATCAGAGGACTGCAAACAGATAGGGCGGGGAATCTCCTCCCCGCCCCCTGGTCCGACCGCCGATCGCCGGATCAAGCGGCCCGGATCGTCGCCACGAAGTTCTGCACCTCTCGGCGCAGCTTTTCTGCATCGCGGGCGAGATCGCCGGCCGCGTGGAGAACCTGTCCGGCGGCGGAACCGGTCTCGGACGCCGCCTGATTGACGCCCAGGATATTGGACGACACGTCGCCGGTTCCGTGGGCGGCCTGGGCCACATTGCTGGCGATATCGCCGGTCGCCGCGTTCTGTTCCTCGATGGCGGCGGCAATGCCCGTCGAAATGTCGCTGATCTGGTCGATGGTGCTGGCGATCCCGGTGATGGCGCTCTGCGCTCCGGCCGTGGCCGATTGGATTTCCTTCACCTTGATCTGGATGTCTTCGGTCGCGCGCGCCGTCTGGTTGGCGAGCTGCTTCACCTCGCTGGCGACGACGGCGAAGCCCTTGCCGGCTTCGCCGGCACGGGCGGCCTCGATGGTCGCGTTGAGGGCCAGCAGGTTGGTTTGCCCGGCGATGGAGTTGATGAGGACAACCACCTGCTCGATCTGCTGGGCGGCCTGCACCAGCCCCTCAATGGCCTGACCGGTGCGGCGTGCATCCTCCACTGCCTGGGCGGCGACACGGGTAGAGGCGGTGACCTGCCTGCCGATTTCAGCGATGGAGGCGGACAGTTCCTCGGTTGCTGCGGCAACGGTCTGCACGTTGGCGGAGGCCTGTTCAGCCGCGGCGGCCACGGCGGTTGCCTGGGCGCTGGTCTGATCGGCGGTGACGGACATGGCGCCGGCGGTGCCTTGCATTTCCGTCGCAGCAGAAGCGACCGTCTCCACGATGCCCTGAACGCTGCCTTCGAAGGTGTCGGCCATCTTAAGCATGGCGGCCCGGCGCTGTTCTGCGGCGCGCGTCTCCGCCTCCTTCGCCTCCTGCTCCATGCGGCGGGTCTGGATCATGGTATCGCGGAACACCTGGACGGCCGACGCCATGGCGCCGATCTCGTCACGGCGACCGGCGGCCGGAATGTCGACGGAAAGGTCTCCCTTCGCCAGCCGGCCCATGGCGGACGTCATCGCAATCACCGGATTGGCGACGCTGCGGCCGATCATCCAGGCCAGGATGATGGCAAGTGCGGCGGCCAAGGGGGTGAGGACAGTGCTGAGCGTCTCAGCCATTTCCGTCGTCTCGATCGCGCTCTTGCGCAATTCGGTTTGGCCGGCGGACACGGGTTCGCGGATCTCCTGCAGTTGTTTGGCGATGGCGTTTCCGATCGGGCTGAGACGTGCATTGACGATCTCGTCCATCCCCGCCAGATGCCCCTCGATCGCCTTCATGCCGGTGGCGAGACTGGCGAGCAGCGTGCGCACGGCGGCGATCCGCGGTTCCTGCCCATCGGCCATCGGCAGGCTGGCCAGTTCCTTCACCGCGTCGGAGGCTTGGTTCAGCCGTTCGGCAACTCGGTCGAAGCCATATTCCTTGTCGCCGGCCAGCAGGCGGAAAGCCAGGATGCGCGTGGTCCACACAGCCTCGCTCAGCTTGCTGAGAGTGCCGATGGTGGAATAGTGGTCGGTGCTCTCTTCGGCGGTGCGCATCTCCACGAGTTGGGCGCGCAGGTTCGACCCCGCGTCGTAGACGATCTCTTTGGTCAGACGTTCAAGCTCGCTGCGCCGGGTCAGGTAATCGCGGACCGCGGCGACGTAGGCCTGCAATTTGCTGGATTCCTCGTCGAGGGCGCGGCGGTCGGCATCGTTCGGCATCATCGGCCGGGTTTCAGCCAATTCACGCTCAGCATTGGCCATCTCGGAAAAGATGGCGTTGGTGTTTTCGACCTTACCCGTGGCCATGTAACGCAGGAATGCCATGCGGGCGCGCAAGACGGCCAAGTCGACTTTATGGATCCGCTCGACGATCAGGCCCTGGTCTGCAAAGTCGTTCAGGCTGCTGTTTGAGTTCTGTGCCGAACGCAAGGACACCACTCCAAGCATGACAAGAAGCAGCACCACGACGCCAAAGCCGGCGTATACCCGCGCCCGAATTTTCAATGCGCCCAACATGACTCCGCGTCCTCTATCGTTCGTATGCTGGGGGCCGGCTCACAGATCGTGGCGCCCCCATTGAATACTGAAGTATGTCGGTCGATCGTTAAGGCGAATTTAAAGAAAGGTACCCAATTTGCCGGTTTTCATGGGTAATAACCCTGATCGCCCAATTGGAAGGCCGAATGTTTAGACCAGAAATCTAAATTATAACTTGAATATAGAAGCCAACGAACCGGAAATACTTGATATTATATTCAAGGAAAACTCATGCTCCCTGATGTCTTTGACAAAAATATGATGGTCAGCGGGATGCATACGCCTATAAGGATATCCGATAAGTGCTAATTGTGGTGGCATGCTAGTATATCACGCACCCCTAGATTAACTGTCAGAGGGAAGCGAAGACGTGGCATTTTGCTGCCTTCCGGTATGAAGGCATGCAAGCCTGATCACCATGTGGAGCGCCTTGCTGGACCCAACCGAATAATGAAAAAGCCGGGGCGGATCAAACCGCCCCGGCTTCGTAACGAATTCCATTGAAGAACTGGAGGCTTGGGGTGACCGCTCAGGCGGCCTTCTTCTTGCCGGCGCCGATCTTCGGCTCCTCGCCTTTCAGCAGGCGCCGGATGTTCGCTTCGTGGCGGATGAAGACCAGCGCCGCGATGAACAGGCAGGGGCCACCGACCAGCGGTCCGCCGAAATACCAGCCGGTCAGCGGGCTGATGCCCAGTGCCGTCAGTGCCGACAGCGAGGAGATGCGAAACAGCGCCGCCATGACGATCCAGGTGAGGCAGGCGAGCAGCCCGACCGGCCAGCACACCGCCAGCAGAACGCCGATCGCCGTGGCGACTCCCTTGCCGCCCTTGAAGCCCAGCCAAATCGGGAAGCTGTGGCCCAGCATGGCGCCGCCGGCGGCCAGCACCGCCGCCTCCGGCCCGGCCAGCCACTGCGCCAGCAACGCGGCGATGGCGCCCTTACCGCTGTCGAGCAGCAGGGTTGCCAGTGCCAGCGGCTTGTTGCCGGTGCGGAGCACATTTGTGGCGCCAATGTTGCCGGAGCCGATCTGGCGGATGTCGCCCAGACCGGCCATCCGGGTCAGCACCAACCCGAAGGGGATCGAGCCCAGCAGGTAGCCCAGCAGGGCGGCGAACAGGAGGATCGGCACCGGATCAGTCCTCCGCCCGCCAGACGGTGCGGCCGTCGACGATGGTGCGCAGCGGCCGGCCCTGGACCGGCCGATTTTCGAAAGGCGAGTTCTTCGACTTCGACTTGAAGCGGCTGACGTCGATCTGCCATGGCACGTCGGCGTCGAAGACGACTAGATCGGCCGGCCCGCCCTTGACGATACGGCCGACGGCCAAGTCCAGGATCGCCGCCGGATTGGCGGTGACGCAGGCGAGAGCCTTCAGCAGCGGCATCTTGCCCTTGTGCACCAGTTCCAGGGTCAGCGGGAACAGCGTCTCCAGCCCGATCACGCCGGGGGCGGCCTGGGCGAAGGGCAGGCGCTTCTGGTCCTGGTCCTGCGGCACATGGTCGGATGCGATGGCGTCGATGGTGCCGTCGGCCAGACCATCGACGATGGCGCGCCGGTCCATCTCGCCACGAAGCGGTGGGGAGACCTTGGCATAGGTGCGGTAATCGCCAACGTCGGTCTCGGTCAGGGCGAAATAATGCGGAGCGGTGTCGCAGGTGACCTTCAGCCCGCGCGCCTTGGCGCGGCGGATCAGGTCGACCGATTCACCGGTGCTGATGTGGGCGAAATGCAGGCGCCCGCCGGTCAGTTCGGCCAGCCGCAGGTCGCGTTCGATCATGATGATCTCGGCTTCGCGCGGGATGCCGACGAGGCCGAGGCGGGTGGCGATTTCGCCGGAGTTCATCATGCCGCCCGCGGCCAGCGACGGCTCTTCCGGGTGCTGGACGATCAGCTTGCCGAAGGTCTTGGCGTAGCTGAGCGCCCGGCGCATGGTCTTGGCGCTGGCGATCGCCTTGGTGCCGTCGGTGAAGGCGACCGCGCCGGCCTGACCCAGCAGGCCCATTTCGGTGATCTCGTTGCCTTCGGTGCCGCGGGTGGCGGCACCGTAGGCGAACACCTTGACCAGCTTCACCTCGCGGGCGCGCCGCGCGATGAACTCCAGCCCGGCGACCTCGTCCAGCACCGGATCGGTGTTGGGCAGCAGCGCCATGGCGGTGATGCCGCCGGCCGCCGCGGCGCGGGACGCGCTCTTGATCGTGTCCTTTTCCTCCTCGCCCGGTTCGCCAATCAGCACGCGCATGTCGACGAGGCCAGGGGCGAGGCATTGGCCGCCGAGGTCGACGACCTCCGCCCCCTCGGGCGTGGAGTCGCTGAACAGGCCTTGGCCGAAATCGGCGATCTTTTCGCCGTCGGTCAGCAGGTCGCCGTGCTGGTCCAGGCCCGTCGCCGGGTCGAGCAGGCGGGCGTTGCGGTAGACGATACGGGGGGTCGTCGGGGCACTCATCAGACGGCTCCCGCAAGGTCGGACTGGCGGCGTTCACGGGTCAGCAGGTCGAGCACGGCCATTCGGACGGCGACGCCCAACTCGACCTGATCAAGGATCATCGAGCGCTTGAGGTCGTCGGCGACCTCCGAGTCGATCTCCACCCCGCGGTTCATCGGCCCCGGATGCATGATGACCGCGTCCGGTTTCGCCACCTCCAGCTTCTCGTAATCGAGGCCATAGAAGTAGAAGTATTCGCGGGTCGAGGGCACATACTGGCCGCTCATCCGCTCGGTCTGCAGGCGCAGCATCATCACCACGTCGGCATCGCGAAGGCCAGTCTTCATTGAATGATGGACCTCGACGCCCAGCCGTTCGATCTGCGAGGGCAGCAGGGTCGGCGGCGCGACGCAGCGCACCCGCGCGCCCATGGCGTTCAGCAGGTGGATGTTGGATCGCGCGACGCGGCTGTGCAGGATGTCGCCGCAGATCGCCACGATCAGCCCGTCCAGCCGGCCGAGGCGGCGGCGGATCGCCAGCGCGTCGAGCAGGGCCTGGGTCGGGTGTTCGTGGTGGCCGTCGCCGGCATTGATGACCGAGCAGTTGACCTTGTCGGCCAGCAGTTTCACCGCGCCCGAATCGGCGTGGCGCACCACCAGCGCGTCCAGGTGCATGGCGTTCAGCGTCATCGCCGTGTCGATCAGGGTCTCGCCCTTCTTCACCGAGCTGCTGTCGGTCGACATGTTGATGACGTCGGCTCCCAGCCGCTTTCCGGCCAGCTCGAAGCTGGTTCGGGTGCGGGTGGAGTTCTCGAAGAACAGGTTCACCTGCGTGCGGCCGTCCAACAGGTTGGACTTCTTCACGGGGCGGCGGTTCTGCTCGACATAGCCATCGGCCAGGTCGAGGATCTGGGTGATCTCGCCGGCCCGCAGCCCCTCGATTCCGAGGAGATGGCGGTGCGGGAAGACCGTGTCAGGGGACGGGTTCGCGCTCATGGGCGCGGACTATAGGAGCGGTCCGTTGCGCCCGCAAGCCGCTCTATTCGGCGCTTTTCAGACCGCTTCCGCCTCCTCGAACAACCAGTCATGGAAGGCCTTCACCTTAGGCCTGGAAAAGTAATGCTGCGGCGCCACGACATAGTAAGCGAGGCTGCCCGGCAGCCGCACGTCGAACAGGCGGACCAGCCGTCCCGCCGCGATGTCATCGGCCACCAGAACGCCGCGGGCCAGCGCGATGCCGTGGCCGTTGATCGCCGCCTGCAGGGTAAAGGACGAATCGTCGAATCGCAGACCGCGGTCGGTGTCCACCCCCTCGATCCCCGCCGCCCGGCACCACACCGCCCAGGAGATGTTGTAGTCGTCGTGCAGCAGCGTGTGGTGCCGCAGTTCCTCCGGATTCACCAGCGGCCGGTCGCCGGACAGCAGCGACGGGTGGCCCACCGGGAAGATGTCCTCGGTCAGCAGCCGTTCGACCCGCAGATCCGGCCACAGGCCATTGCCGAAGCGGATCGCCAGATCGACGTCGTGGCGGGCGAAATCCACCACCTGTGACGTGCTGTGAACCCGCACATCCATTTCCGGATGGCGCTTCTGAAAACGCACCAGCCTCGGCACCAGCCATTTCGACGCGAAGCTGGGCATGGTCGAAATGGTCAGCGTTCCGCTGCTGTCGGCGCGGATCAGGCGGTCGGTCGCCTGGGACAGCGTGTCCATCGCCTCGCGCACCGGCGGCAGGTAGCTCTGCCCGGCCTCGGTCAGCGCCAGCGCCCTGTTCATTCGGCGAAACAGCGGTAATCCGAGCCATTCCTCCAGCGCTTTGATCTGGTGGCTGACGGCGGCCTGCGTCACATGCAGCTCGTCGGCGGCTTTCGTGAAGGAAAGGTGGCGTGCGGCGGCCTCGAAGGCACGGAGCGCGTTCAGTGGGGGCAGGCGGCGGGACATGGCGGAGGACGGACCGGCGGCTGGATTCGGATTAGCTTAGCTAATCGATTCTATGAGAAAGCGTCGTTTGTCGGCAAGCGGTCTCTGTACCATCCTCAGTGTCACAAGCGATCTGACCAACGGAGCGGCGAGGCCGAGGCCCCGCTCCCCATTCACCGGAGGGAACTGGATCATGGCAAAGGGAACGCACTCATCGATGTCCGGCGCCGAACTGTTCGTCCGCAAGCCGGCCCCGGCCGGCGCGGGTTTGGGCGAGCGCGTGGTGGCACTGTTCGACCGTCTTGCAACCTGGAACGAGCGCCGTCGGCAGCGCCGCGCGCTGGAGGCTCTGCCCGACCATCTGCTGTCCGACATCGGCATTTCGCGGGCCGACGCGGATTATGAGGCCGAAAAGCCGTTCTGGCGGGGCTGAGCAATGGACGACCTGAAGGCGGGCGGCGAGGGGGAGCGGGTCTGGACCGGCGGTTGCCTGTGCGGCGGAGTGCGCTATGCCATCGACGCTCAGCCCGAGCCGATCTCCTTCTGCCACTGTTCCCAGTGCAGGCGCCAGCACAGCCATGTGGGCGCCTACACCGGTTTGCCGCGTGCGGCGTTGCGTCTGCTCACCGACGACACGCTGACGTGGTACGCCTCTTCCGACCGGGCACGGCGTGGCTTCTGCGCACGTTGCGGTGCCGGGTTGTTCTGGGAGGCGCTGGATCAGTCCGGCGTGGAACCCCGGATCACGGTGACCGCCGGAAGCCTGGACGACGCGTCGGGGCTGCGGGTGGAGCGCCATATCTTCGTCGACCAGAAGGGCGCCTATTACGACATCGGCGACGACGGCGTCGAACGCCGGACCAGTACGGGAGAGGTGGTGGAATGACCGAAGGCATGACGGGGCGGGAGCGGGCATTGGCGGGCGGTTGCCTGTGCGGCGGCGTGCGCTTCCTGCTGGCGGAACGGCCGGATGGGGTCGTGACCTGCCATTGCGGCCAGTGTCTCCGCTTTCACGGTCACATCGGCGCCTATGTCACGGTTCCGCGCGACAGCGTCACTTTCGACGCCGACGGAACGCTGTCCTGGTACCGCTCCTCCGACATCGCGGAGCGGGGGTTCTGCGGACGCTGCGGATCGTCCCTGTTCTGGAAGGGCGACGGCAAGAGCGAGATCGAGATCGCCGCGGGCAGCCTGGACCAGCCGACCGGGCTGACGACGCTCCGCCATGGCTATGTGGCCGATAAGGCGGACTATTATGAAATCACCGACGGGCTGGAGCAGTTTCCCGGCTCGTCCGAGCAGGAGTGACGGGGCAGGGACCCAGGGTACAGGGGCCTTCGAATCGGCGGGAATCCGAAGCGGTGCGCGATTCCGTCGCAGGTGCGTTGCAGCGCCTGCGGGTGCCTTTTCATTTGACCCCAGGGGGCTTGAGTGAGAATGATTTTCACAAGCAATGGCCCACCAGCCCCTGAGGTTTTCTGCGAATGCGTCGTGTTTCCCTGCTTTCTGCCGCCTTTGGCATCGCCCTGTCCGGTGCCGCTCTGATCCATGCCGTCCCGGCGCAGGCTGCCGACACGGTGACCATCGTCATCAAGGAACACAAGTTCGAGCCGGCGGAGGTCAAGATTCCGGCCAACAAGCGGGTGACCCTGCTGGTCGACAACCAGGACGCCACGTCGGAAGAGTTCGAAAGCGGCGAGATGAAGGTCGAGAAGATCGTCGGCGGCCGCAAGCAGATCAAGGTCATGGTCGGTCCGCTGAAGCCGGGGCGCTATCCCTTCTTCGGCGAATTCCACGAAGCGACGGCGCAGGGCGTCGTGATCGCCGAGTGACGGTGTCCCAACAGACCGCCCAGTACCGGAGACGACCATGCTCGCCAGTCTGATCATCGTCTTTCGCGAGGTCCTCGAAGCGGGACTCATCGTCGGCATCGTGCTGGCCGCGACCCAGGGAGTTCCCGGCCGCGGCCGGTGGATTTCGCTCGGCATCGTCGGCGGCATCGTCGGGTCCTGCATCGTCGCCGCCTTCGCCGACAGCATCAGCTCGCTGTTCGCCGATACCGGACAGGAGATGTTCAACGCCACCGTCCTGCTGATCGCCGTCGTCATGCTGGCCTGGCACAATGCCTGGATGGCCCAGCATGGCCGTGAACTGGCGAGCGACATGAAGGCGGTCGGCCGTGCAGTGCAGAGCGGGGAGAAGTCGCTGGCGGCGCTCGCGATCGTCATCGGCGTCGCCGTGCTGCGTGAGGGGTCGGAGGTCGTGCTGTTCCTGACCGGCATCCTGGCCTCGGAGGAGGGCGGCATCGCCACGGTGGCCACCGGCGGCCTGGGCGGCATGGCGCTCGGCGCGCTGGTCTCCGTCCTGCTCTATGCCGGGCTTCTGCAGATCCCGACGCGGCACCTGTTCGCCACCACCACATGGCTGCTGACGCTGCTGGCCGCCGGCATGGCCGCCACGGCGGTCAATTTCCTGGCGCAGGGCGGTATCCTGATGGCGGGCGGCACCGTGCTGTGGGATACCTCGGGCGTCCTGCGCGACAACAGCCTCGTCGGGCAGGCGCTGCATGTGCTGGTCGGCTACACCGACCGCCCGACCGAGGCGCAGCTGATCGCTTATGTCGGCGTGGTCGTCGGCATCGTTCTGCTGACCCGCTGGGCTGCCAGCGGGGCGCCGCCGTCGAACAACACGCGCGTAGCCTCCGCGGCCGAATAATCAATAGCATCTAGGTGTATGGCCGGGCTGACGGTTAAGCGTCTGGCATCGGCCATACAAATCGCGCCATAGTGCCCCCGCTACAGTCGAGCGGCGGGGGACATGGCGGAGCTTGTGACGTTGGTTGTGCTGCTGGCGGCGATGGTGGTCGCCGTGCCGGTGGCAAAAAGGTTCGGCTTCGGTGCGCCGCTCGGCTATCTCGCCGCCGGACTGGCGGTGGGGCCGGCCGGGCTCGGGCTGGTCACCAATGTGGGGGCGATCGCCCACGCTTCGGAACTCGGCGTCGTCATGCTGCTGTTCCTGATCGGGCTGGAGCTGAGGCCTGCCCGTCTGTGGGTCATGCGGAAATCGGTGCTGGGGTTGGGTGGCGCGCAGGTTGCCGTCACCGGTGCCGTCATCACCGGGCTATGCGGCTGGGGGTTGGGACTGGCCTGGCCGACGGCCGTCGTGCTGGGCTTCGGCTTCGCCCTGTCCTCCACCGCCATGGCGCTGCCGATGATGGCGGAGCGCGGGCTGCTCGCCAACCAGTCCGGGCGCAATGCCTTTTCCGTCCTGCTGTTCCAGGACCTTGCGATCATTCCCGCGGTGGCTCTGCTGCCGCTGCTGGGCACCGGCAGCGTGCCGCAGGCCGACGGCGCGTGGCTGTCCGTCGCCAAGGCGGCGGTCGCGGTGGTGGTGGTGCTGATCGGCGGGCGCTATCTGCTGCGGCCGATCTTCCACGCGGTTGACCGGGCCGGCGCGCCCGAGATCTTCACCGCGACCGCCCTGCTGATCGTCATCGGCACCGCCGTGCTGATCCAGGAGGCCGGGCTGTCGATGTCGCTCGGCGCCTTCATGGCCGGCGTCCTGCTGTCGGATTCGGAGTACCGGCACGAGGTGCAGGCGGATATCGAGCCGTTCGAGGGCTTGCTGCTCGGGCTGTTCTTCGTGTCGGTCGGCATGGGGGCGGATGTGCCGACGCTGATGGCGCATCCCGTCCGCTTCCTCGGCCTTGCCGCGGCGCTGCTGGTGGTGAAGGCGCTGGTGATACTGGTTCTTGCCCGCATCGCCGGGGTGCCCTGGGCCGGGGCGACGCGGATGGCGACGGTGCTGAGCCAGGGCGGCGAGTTCGGCTTCGTGCTGTTCGGGCTGGCGGTCGGCGGCGGCGTGATGGGCGGCGAACAGGCGTCGGCGGCGATGCTGGTCGTCACCCTGTCGATGCTGGCGACGCCGTTCCTGTTCGCGGCGGAAGAGCGCTGGTTCGCGCCGCGCCTGATGTCGGCGAAGCCCAAGCGCCCCTTCGACACCCCGCCCGACGACAATCCGC
The DNA here is from genome assembly GCF_900177515.1 of Azospirillum oryzae. Taxonomy (GTDB): domain Bacteria; phylum Pseudomonadota; class Alphaproteobacteria; order Azospirillales; family Azospirillaceae; genus Azospirillum; species Azospirillum oryzae_A. Next base: position 1,561,711 of record NZ_FXAK01000007.1, on the reverse strand, counting down.
CGGTCATCATCTGCGGCTTCGGCCGGGTGGGGCAGGTGGTCGGCCGCGTGCTGCGGGTGCGCGGCATTCCCTTCACCGCGCTGGAGCAGAGCGCAGCCCAGGTCGATTTCGTCCGTAAGTTCGGCAGCAAGGCCTATTACGGCGACCCGACCCGTGTCGAGCTTCTGCGCGCCGCCGGAGCGGAGAAGGCGAAGATTCTGGTGGTGGCGCTGGAGGATATGGAGCAGTCGCTGCGCGTGGTGGAGATGGCGACGCGCCATTTCCCCAACCTGACCATCTTCGCCCGCGCCCGCAACCGCCGCCATGTCCACCATCTGATGGACCGCGGCGTCACCCACATCGTGCGCGAGACCTTCGATTCAAGCATCCGCTTGACCGGCGATGTGCTGCGGCAGATGGGGTTGACAGAAGGCGAGGTGACGCGGACGCTCGACACCTTCCGCGCCCATGATGAACGGACCCTGATCCGCCAGCATGCCGTCCATAACGACGAGATCAAGCTGATCCAGACCTCCCGCGACGCCGCCGACGAGCTTCAGTCGCTGTTCGAGGCGGATCGGGAAGGTGAGGCCAGGGCGAAGGCGGAGGCTTAACCGATCAGCAGGCTGTCGTCGCTGATCTCCACCCCGCCGCGCTGCTTGGCGAACAGCGCCAGCAGGTGCGGCACGTCCAGCCCGGCGCGCTCATCGCCCGCCACGTCGAGAACGACGCGCCCCTCGTGCAGCATCAGCGTGCGGTCGCCATAGTCCAGCGCCTGCCGCATCGAATGGGTGACCATCAGCGTGGTCAGGCGGTTGTCGCGGACGATGCGCCGGGTCAGCTCCAGCACGAAATCGGCGGTGGCGGGGTCGAGCGCCGCGGTGTGCTCGTCCAGCAGCAGGATCTTGGAGCCGGCCAGCGTCGCCATCAGCAGGCTGACCGCCTGACGCTGCCCGCCGGACAGCAGGCCCATGCGGTCGTGCAGCCGGTTCTCCAGCCCAAGACCCAGCGCCGCGATGCGGTCGCGGAAGTTCCTGCGGCGGTCGCTGCCCAGCGCCAGCCCAAGGCCGCGGCGGCGTCCGCGGGCGGCGGCCAGCGCCATGTTCTCCTCGATGGTCAGGGCGGCGCAGCTGCCGGCCATCGGATCCTGGAAGACGCGGGCGACCAGCCCGGCGCGGCGCGGCGTGTCCCAGCGGGTGACGTCGGTGCCGTCGATGGAGATGCGCCCCTGCTCCGCCAGCACGTCGCCGGCCAGCGAGCCGAGGAAGGTCGACTTGCCGGCGCCGTTGGAGCCGATGACGGTGACGAACTCCCCCTCCGGGATGGTGAGGTCGACGCCGCGCAGCGCGTGTTTTTCCAGCGGCGTGCCGCGGCCGAAGGTGACGTGGATGTCCTCGACGACGATCATTTGGCGGCACTCGGGCTGCGGGAGACGCTGCGCGAGGCCTTGGCCTTCAGGCGCGGCAGGATCAGGGCGACGGCGACCAGCACCGCGGTCACCAGATTGAGGTCGGAGGCCTGCAGGCCGATGGAGTCGGCCGAGAGCGCCAGCTGCACCGCGAGGCGGTAGAGGATCGAGCCGGCGACGCAGCCGACCAGCGCCAGAGCCAATGCGCGGGCGGGCAGCACCGTCTCGCCGACGATGACGGCGGCAAGGCCAACCACGATGGTGCCGATGCCGGTGGTGACGTCGGCGAAGCCGTTGGTCTGGGCGAACAGGGCGCCGGCCAGACCGGTCAGGGCGTTGGACAGGGCGATGCCGGCATAGACATGGGCGTCGGTGTTGACGCCCTGGGCCCGCGCCATCCGCGCGTTGACGCCGGTCGCCCGCATCGCCAGTCCGAACTCGCTGGACAGGAAGCGGGCGAGCAGCAGCACGACGACGGCGACGATGACGCCGACCACCAGCGGGCGGACGATGTGGTCCGGGATTCCGAGTCCGTAGAAGGGCGTCAGCACCGTGTCCTGCATCAGCAGAGCCACGTTCGGCCGCCCCATAACCCGCAGGTTGACGGAGAACAGGGCGATCATCGTCAGGATGCTGGCGAGCAGATGCAGGATCTTGAAGCGCACGTTCAGCGTGGCCGTGACCAGCCCGGCCGCGGCGCCCGCGAGGGCGGCGGCGAGGCTGGCGAGCCAGGGATTGACGCCGGCGATCAACAGCACCGCGCAGACGGCCGCCCCTAGCGGAAAGCTTCCGTCCACCGTCAGGTCGGGGAAGTCCAGGATGCGGAAGGACAGATAGACGCCGATGGCGACCAGCGCATAGACGAGGCCGATCTCGATGGCGCCGAACAGGGCGATTTCGGTCATTGCGGTGCTTCTGCTGGCTGCGGGCGTTACTGCCCGACCACCTTCGTCGCGCGCTTCACCACCGCGTCGGGCAGGGTGACGCCCATGGCGGCGGCGGACTTCGGGTTGACGTACAGGTCGGTGCCCTTGGCGAGCGCCACCGGCATGTCGCCGGGCTTCTCGCCCTTCAGGACGCGGGCGACGATGGCGCCGGTCTGCTTGCCGACCTGGAAATAGTTGAACCCGATCGAGGCGACGGTGCCGCGGGCGACGCTGTCGGTGTCGGCGGAGAAGATCGGCAGCTTGGCCTGCTGGCCGACGGTGATCACGCTTTCCAGCGCCGAGACGACGGTGTTGTCGAGCGGGATGTAGACGGCATCGGCCTTGCCGACGAGGCTGCGCACCGCCTGCTGGGCGTCCGACGACTTCGGAACGGAGGCCTCGACCACGGTCAGGCCGGCCTTGGCGGCCTCGTCCTTCAGCGCCTTGACCAGCACGATGGAGTTCGGCTCACCCGGGTTGTAGAGCACGCCGATGCGCTTGGCCTGCGGCAGGATCTCGCGGATCAGGGCGACATGCTCAGCCACCGGGGCCATGTCGGACAGGCCGGTGATGTTGGCGCCGGGCTTGTCCATCGACTTCACCAGCTGGGCCGACACCGGATCGGTCACCGCAGTGAAGACCACCGGAATGTCGCGGGTCGCCGCCGCCACCGCCTGCGCCGACGGGGTGGAGATCGGAACGATCACGTCGGGGCGGGAGCCGGCGAATTGGCGGGCGATCTGGGCGGCGGTGGCCGGGTTGCCCTGCGCGCTCTGATACTCGACCTTCAGGTTCTGGCCCTGGACATAGCCGGCGTCCTTCAACGCCTCCACCACGCCGTCGCGCGTGGCGTCGAGCGCCGGGTGCTGGACGATGGCGGTGATGGCGACGGTCTTGGTCTGCGCCATCGCCGAAACCGGGGCGGCGAACGGACCGACGAAGGCGGCGAGGGCCGCGGCGGCGCACAACAGACGGGTGACGGGCATGGCTGGGTCTCCGGAACGCAAAGGTCTTCCCCTAGACCGCGCGGTCGCCGCCGTCAACTCGGCAGCAGGGCCGGGGAGGCTGGAGTTGAACATTTGAAACGCTATGAAACAGTTTTCGGGAGATGTTCCACTGTTCCATCCGGCGCCCGATCCATCTTGTCCCCTCCGCGGTTGCAACCAGACCCCCTTTTCATAGCACGAGGCGGTAGACGGGATAAGGACGACCCGAAAATCCGGCCGGCCGCCGCGAACCCGACTCCGCATGACCGACCTGCCCGCAATCGGGGGTGTGGTTTGGCGGGCGAGAGGCTATATTGTCCGCAACACGGAAGGAGTGACCATGATCGCAGGAACCGAAGCGGCTCCGTCGAAGTTTCTCGCGTCCTTCCGCGGCCTGATCGGCTGCTGTCCCAATTGCGGGCGCGGACGGCTGCTGCGGAACTTCCTGAAGCCGGTGGATCACTGTTCGGCCTGTGGCGAGGCTTACGGCCACCTGCGCGCCGACGACGCACCGCCCTGGATGACCATCCTGATCGTCGGCCACATCGTCATTCCCGCCCTGCTGTCGGTCGAGCAGAGCTATGAGCCGCCGACCTGGGTCCACTTGGCGATCTGGCCGGCACTGACCCTGCTGCTGACGCTGATCCTGCTGCCGCGCTGCAAGGGGCTGGTGCTGGGGTTGCTGTGGAGCACCGGCGCACCGGGGTCCGAACGCGGGTAATCGGTTGGGGGAACTCCCGAATGCGAAAACGGCACCGCGCAGCAATGCGCAGTGCCGTTTCTCTATCCGGGCCGTTTCGCTGTCAGGCTGGATCCCCGCCGGTCGGCGGAGGCCCCGGCTGTCGTCAATGCGCGCTCGGCAGGGCGGTGCCGTGGCCGGCGCGGACGCCGAACAGGCTGGCGCGCAGCTTGCCGAACAGGTCGCGCAGGTGGTCGGCGCGCATCTGACGGGCGGCCAGGATGATTTCGTCGTAGGTGCGGGCGTCGCGGACTTCGTTGAAATTGCTGTTCATGACTTTGGGAATCTCCACGTGAGGTGAGAGACGTCCACTCCCTTGGGTTCGTATGAGGCTTTCGTTCGCCTTGTGAGACCCAAGATAGGGCAGAACCGCTGTCCCAAGAAGCGCGGTCCGCGCAATGCGGCCCGACCTTTTCCGTATCAGCTTTATCAATTAACGGAGGGGCGAACTATTGCTGGCCACCATGGTCCGTGGCAGCTTCGACAATAGTTCGCAGTGCCGATTACTTGCGGTCCCGCGCGCCGTCGACCGCGACATTGCGGTCGGAGACGATGCGGTCGGTCGATCCCCGTTCGGTTCCACTGGTGGTCTGGCCCTGCGGATGGTCGGGCTGGCGCGGCGGCAGTGGACCGGTGCCGAGGCCGCCGGCCTCCTCGCTGCCGGGAATGCCGAAATCCTCGTCGGGCTGGTCGATGGGGCCGCCGGCGCCGGGGCCGATGATGCGTTGGAAGCCCTCCACCCGTTCGTCCACGTCGGGATGGTCGACCGTCCGGGGGATGTCCAGTGGGATCTCGCGCTCGTCGATGCCGCCGCTGTCGCTGGGACCGGTGGCGTTGCCGATGTTGCGGTCATCCCTGGGGCGGTCATCCGCCCGGCGGTCATTCGGGGTGCGGTCATCGCTGTTGCGGTTGCGGTCATTGGCGGCCATGGGCGTTCTCCTGTCTGCTGTGTCGAGGTCTCGGTTCCCTCAACAGGGCGGAAGGACGCTCGTCACCGTCCGCACGTCGAACCAGCCGCCGACGCTGTGGCGCAGGTCCTGCCGCCGGTCCTGCTCCGGCGCCGGGGCGATGTCCCACAGCCAGGACATGTCGGGGGCGGGGAGGGCAAGGCCCCAGGTCGAATCCTCCACCTCGGTCACGGTGCCGCCATGCAACCAGGAGGCGTCAATGTCGGTGAACAGGGCCGCGCGTTCGGCGATGGCCGACAGCCAGCAGAGATGGCCATGGACCATGCGCAGGGCGAAGGCCATCCGCTCCGCCTCCGTGGCCGCCGGGGCGCGGCGTTCAACCGCTTCCAGCGGCAGCAGCGGCAGTTGGGACAGCAGGTTGCAGGACACCGCGAAGCGGAAGGGGCCACCGTCGGGGATCGGCGGTTCGAAATCGGTGGGCAAGGGACCGCCGCTGTCCAGCGCTGCGGCAAGCGGTTCCAGGGCGCCGCTGACGTCCAGTTCGACAAGGCGCACATTGGGCAGGGCCGCCGCACGGCGGCGGACGGCGCGGCTGTGCAGGATATCCGCCAGGACCACCTCGTCGAAACGGGCGGTCAGCGTCTCCAGCGGGATTTCGATCAGCAGCCCCGATCCGGCGACCAAGGCCCGTCCGCCCGACTCCACCCGCTGGATCGCCTGATCGATGAAGCGATGGCAGGCGGCGACATGGGGCGCCCAGACGCGTTTCTGCCGGCGGTGGCGGGCACCCAGGGCCACCATTTCCGACAGATAGCCGAAACGGCGGGCCAGCGGCGGGCAGGGAGTGGTCAGATATTCGAAGGCTTCGCGCAACATCGCCGGCTTACCCCTTCCACCAACTTGGCCACCAACTTGGCCACCAACCTGGCCGCCAACTTCGCCACCCACTTTGCCATCGGCCGGGCCTTTGGCCGTCTCACCCCTTGACCGGCGGCGGTGGCAAGGTACCTATGGCGCCATGGTCGAGATCAAGAGGAAAACCGCCCTGGTGACCGGGGCCGGCAAGCGGATCGGGCGGGCCATCGCGCTCGATCTGGCGGGGCAGGGGTGGGACGTCGCCGTCCATTACCGAAGCTCCCGCGGGGAGGCCGATGCCGTCGTCGCGGAGATCGAGCGGGCGGGCGGCCGTGCCATGGCCTTCGCCGCCGATCTGGACCGCGAGGCGGAGGTGAAGACGCTGGTGCCGGCGGTGACGGAGCGGCTCGGCCCGCTGACCCTGCTGGTCAACAACGCCTCCCGCTTCGAACGCGACGAGATGGCCGACGTCACCCGCGAGTCGTGGGATGCGCATATGGAGGCGAACCTGCGCGCGCCCTTCGTGCTGTCGCAGGATTTCGCGTCGCGGTTGCCGGAGGGGGAGCGCGGGCTGATCGTCAACATCATCGACCAGCGCGTTTGGAACCCCACGCCGCACTTCGTGTCCTACACCCTGTCGAAGATGGGGCTGTGGGCGCTGACCCGCACGATGGCGCTGGCGCTGGCCCCGCGCATCCGCGTCAACGGAATCGGACCCGGCCCCACCCTGCGCAACGACCGCCAGACGGAGGAGGAGTTTGCCGCCCAGTGGGACTCGACCCCGCTGCATCGCGGCACCACGCCGGAGGAGGTCTGCGCCGCCATCCGCTTCCTGATCGCCGCCCCGGCGATGACCGGCCAGATGATCGCGCTGGACGGTGGGGAGCATCTGGGATGGGCGCAGCCTGCGCATGGCTTCGTGCCCAACGAATAGCGGCGGATTGCAATCCTTGAACAGGGACGGGCGCGCCCGTCCGTAGCCTTGCGGCTGTTGGGGCGGGTGCGGTGCGGCGAAAATGACCGCGCGTTTTACACAGGTGCCCCACCCCGCGCAAGAGGCGCCTGCACACCCGCGACAATTTTGTGTCGGCGCGTCAATTCCCGCCCTTGACTCGAACCTGACCTAAGGAAATCAAAGGCTTAACGAAAATGCCCAAAAAATAGGCGGAAGCATGCGACCCGTTGTGCCGCCTAGCTCCGGACGGGCTACCCCCGTCGTTATCGACAAACTTATCCACAGGTTTCGTGGATATTCTTCCGGAGGGGTGAGTCGCTCCGCATGCGTCCTTCGCGTGCCCAACGGTTGACCCGCGACGGCCGCTCGACGACATTCTGGTCATGTCCGAAACGCATTCCTCAGAGCCCCTGGTTTCCTCTTCCGACGCCTATGCCCCAGGCGGCGAGGGAGCGGCAGCGCGTGCCAAACGGCGGCCGGCCGACATCAACCGGGGCGTCGAGATCATTCGTGAGCATTTGAAGACCCTGCCGCAGACGCCGGGCGTCTACCGCATGCTGGCGGGCGACGGGGCGGTCCTGTATGTCGGCAAGGCGCGCAACCTGAAGCGCCGGGTCACCAACTACACCCAGGTCGGAAAGCTGCCGGTCAGGCTCCAGCGCATGGTCGCGGAGACCGAGACGATGGAGTTCGTCAACACCCACACCGAGGTGGAGGCGCTGCTTCTCGAATCGAATCTGATCAAGAAGCTGATGCCTCGGTACAACGTGCTGTTGCGGGACGACAAGACCTTTCCGCACATCATGATCACGAAGGACCACGATTATCCGCAGCTGACCAAGCATCGTGGCGCGCGCGGGCGCGACGCCGACTATTTTGGGCCCTTCGCCTCGGCAGGGGCGGTCAACCGGACGATCACGGCTCTGCAGCGCGCCTTCCTGCTGCGCAACTGCGCCGACACGGTGTTCGCCGCCCGCACGCGGCCCTGCCTGCAATACCAGATCAAGCGCTGCACCGCGCCCTGCGTCGGCCGCGTCAGCCCGGCGGAGTATCAGGCGCAGGTCGGGCAGGCGCGCGCCTTCCTGTCGGGCAAGAGCCGAGACATCCAGACGGAATTTGCCGACCGGATGATGGCAGCCTCCGACGCCATGGATTTCGAGACGGCGGCGCGCTACCGCGACCGTATCCGCGCGCTGACGGCGATCCAGGCCCATCAGGACATCAATGTCGAAGGGGTGGTGGAGGATGCCGACGTCATCGCCGCCTATGCCGAGGGCGGGGTGACCTGCATCCAGGTCTTCTTCTTCCGCGGCGGACGCAACTATGGCAACCGCGCCTATTTCCCGAGCCACGACAAGGCGGCGGAGACCGAGGAGGTGCTGGCCGCCTTCATCGCCCAGTTCTACGAGAACAAGGCGGCGCCGCCGCTGGTGCTGGTCAGCCACGCCCTGCCGGAGCTGGAACTGCTGAGCGAGGCGCTGGCGGTGCGCGCGGGGCACCGGGTGGAGCTGGCGGAACCCAAGCGCGGCGAGAAGCGGCGGATCGTCGAGCATGCCCTGACCAACGCGCGCGAAGCGCATGGGCGCCGGCTGGCCGAAAGCTCCAGCCAGGCGCGGCTGCTGGAGGGGGTGGCTTCGGCGTTCGGGATGGACGCGCCGCCGGAGCGGGTGGAGGTCTACGACAACTCCCACATCCAGGGCGCGCACGCCATCGGCGCCATGATCGTCGCCGGACCGGAGGGCTTCATCAAGAACGCCTACCGCAAGTTCAACATCCGGAGCGAGGGGGCCGCCGGCGACGACTTCGCCATGATGCGCGAGGTGCTGACCCGCCGATTCGGCCGGGCGGTGAAGGAGGATCCGGAGCGCAGCCTGGGGACGTGGCCGGATCTGGTGCTGATCGACGGCGGTCTGGGGCAGCTGAACGTGGCGCTGGAGGTGTTCGCGGAGTTGGGCATCGACGACGTGACGTTGGTCGCCATCGCCAAGGGGCCGGATCGCGACGCCGGGCGCGAGCATTTCTTCATGGAGAACCGGCCCCCCTTCCAGATGGAACCGCGCGACCCGGTGCTGTATTTCCTGCAGCGGCTGCGCGACGAGGCCCACCGCTTCGCCATCGGCACCCACCGCGCCAAGCGGACCAAGGCCATCGGCAAATCGCCGATCGACGAGATCGCCGGCATCGGTCCCGCCCGCAAGAAGGCTCTGCTGCACCACTTCGGCAGCGGGGCGGCGGTGGCGCGCGCCGGACTGGCCGATCTGGAGGAGGTGGAAGGGATCAATCGCGCCGTTGCGAAAAAGATATACGATCACTTCCATCCCGATGGTTAGAATGCGGGCACAACAAACCAGCCGGCTCTCTCACGGGCGCCGTGCGGCGACATCCTCCAGCGGTTCGAGTTTTCCGTCATGCTGACCAGCCTGCCCAACCTGCTGACCCTGTCGCGCATCGCGGTGATCCCGGTGGTGGTCGGGCTGTTCTATGTGCCGGAAGCCTGGGCGGCCTATACCGCGTGCTCGCTCTATGCCGCGGCCTGCATCACCGACTGGTTCGACGGCTATCTGGCGCGCGCCTGGGCGCAGGAAAGCGTGATCGGCAAGTTCCTGGACCCGATCGCCGACAAGCTGCTGGTGGCGGCGACCCTCATCATGCTGGCGGGGTTCCACCGGCTGACCGGGCTGTCGATCCTGCCGGCGGTGGTGATCCTGCTGCGCGAGGTGCTGGTGTCGGGCCTGCGCGAGTATCTGGCCGGGCTGCATGTCGGCGTGCCGGTGACCTGGCTGGCGAAATGGAAGACGACGATCCAGATGATCGCGCTGGGTTTCCTGATCGTCGGCGATTATGGTCCGGCGGAACTGCCGGTGACCTTCATCGGCACGGTCGGGCTGTGGATCGCCGCGGCCCTGACCTTCTACACCGGGTGGGATTACATGCGCGCCGGGCTGACCCACATGATGGCGGAGCAGCCGGCGAAGCCCGGCACCGCCCGTTCCGCCCGCAGCGCCGGTTGAGAGTTTCCGACATGAAGATTTTTGGCCTTACCGGCTGGAGCGGCAGCGGCAAGACCTCGCTGATGGTGCGGCTGATCCCGGCGCTGACGGCGCGGGGCCTGCGCGTTTCGACGGTCAAGCATGCCCACAAGGGCTTCGACATCGACCATCCCGGCAAGGACAGCCACAACCACCGCATGGCCGGCGCGACGGAGGTGCTGGTCAGCTCCCCCCGCCGCTGGGCGCTGATGCACGAACTGCGCGACGGCGAGCCGGAGCTGACGCTGGAGCAGCTGGTGACCAAGGTGGCGCCGGTCGACCTGCTGCTGGTCGAGGGCTTCAAGCGCGACCGGCACGAGAAGATCGAGGTCTGGCGGGCCGAGGTGGACAAGGCGCTGATCGCCCCCGACGATCCCACCATCGTCGCGGTGGCGAGCGACGGCGTGGTTCCGGGCTGTCCGGTGCCGGTGTTGGACCTGAACGATGCCGAGACGGTTGCGGCGTTCGTGGTGGAGCGGTGCGGGTTGGGGTGAGGGCTCGCCTTCGCTGATTTGATATTCCAAGAGACGACATGGATACCGCACCTTCCCGCATGCCGCAGGCGCTCGACCGCCGCGGTTATCGGCTTGCCGTCTTCGATTTTGACGGTACGCTGGCCGACAGCTTTCCCTGGTTCATCGGCGTTCTGAACGGCGTCGCCGACCGCTATGGCTTCAACCGCGTGCAGGCGGACGAGGTGGAGCGGTTGCGCGGCTATGATGCGCGGCAGATCATGCGGCACCTGCGGGTGCCGAACTGGAAGCTGCCCTTCATCGCCAACCACATGCGGCAGCTGATGGCGCGCGACATCGACGGGATCCGGTTGTTCGACGGTGTGCCGGAGGTGCTGCAGGAGTTGACCGACCGGGGCGTGACCGTCGCCATCGTCAGTTCGAACTCGGTGGAAAACATCCACCGCATCCTGGGAGCGGAGGCGGCCGGCCGGGTGGCGCATTACGGCTGCGGCTCGTCACTGTTCGGCAAGGCGGCGAAGTTCCGCAAGATGCTGCGCTTGACCGGCGTTCCGGCGGAGCTTGCGGTCGGCATCGGCGACGAGGTGCGCGACATCGATGCGGCGCGGAAGCTGGGCATGGGTTGCGCCGCGGTCTCCTGGGGCTATGCGCGCGCGGATGCGCTGGCAGCGCGACGGCCGGATCGGCTGCTGACGCGGGTGGAGGACATTCCGGGACTGTTCGGCGGCTGAATGCCACGTCCCGGAAAGGACGCCTTTTCCCTCTTCGCAGCGGACGCCGCGACGGACTAGAGTGGCGGCCATGGTGCAACTTGACAATGATTGCTTCGCCTTCGGCGGGCCGATGATGGCGGTGGAGCCGGCGCTGGCCCTGCTGGCCGGACGGGTCGGGCCGGTGACGGCGACGGAGAGCGTGCCGCTGTCCGCTGCGCTCGGCCGGGTGCTGGCCGCCGACGTGGTGGCGCCCTTCAACGTGCCGCCGCACGACAATGCCGCGGTGGACGGCTATGCCGTGTTCTTCGACGATCTCGCCGCTGAGGGGGCGACCGTGCTGCCGGTGACGGCGCGGGTCGCCGCCGGGCAGTGGCTCGGCCGGCCGGCGGTGCGTGGGGAAGCGGTGCGCATCTTCACCGGCGCGCCGATGCCGGCGGGCATGGACACGGTGTTCATGCAGGAGGATTGCCGCAGCGACGGCGCCACCGTCACCTTGCCGGCGGGCATCCGGCGCGGCGTCAACCGTCGGCTGGCGGGGGAGGATGTGCGCGAGGGCTCGGTGGTGCTGGCCGCCGGGCGGCGCCTGCGGCCGGAGGATATCGCGCTTGCCGCCTCCCTGGGTCATGCCGTGCTGGAGGTGCGCTGCCGGCTGCGGGTGGCGGTGTTTTCCACCGGCGACGAGTTGCGGCAGCCGGGGCAGGCGCTGGAGCCCGGCGCCGTTTATGACGCCAACCGCTTCGCCCTGATCGCGCTACTGACCCGGCTGGGCTGCGCCGTCACCGACCTCGGCATCCTGCCCGACCGGTTTGAGGCGATCCGCGATGCGCTGGCCGCCGCTGCGGCGAGCCATGATGCGCTGATCACCTCCGGCGGTATGTCCACCGGGGAGGAGGATCACGTCAAGCCGGCGGTCGAGGCGAATGGGCGGCTGGATTTCTGGCGGCTGGCGATCAAGCCGGGGCGGCCGGTGGCGCTGGGGCGTGTGCGCGACGCTGTGTTCGTCGGGCTGCCGGGAAATCCGGTGGCGGTGGTGGTGACCTTCCTGCGCATCGCCCGGCCGATTCTGCTGCGGCTGATGGGGGCGGCGGACGAGGCGCCGCGGGCTATCCCGGTGCGCGCGGCCTTCGCCCACAAGAAGAAGCCGGGGCGGCGCGAGTTCCTGCGCGGGTCGCTGACACGGGGCGAGGATGGTATGCTGGAGGCGTCCAAGTACCCGCGCGACGGGGCCGGCGTGCTGTCGTCGCTGGTGGAGTCCGAGGGCCTGATCGAGTTGCCGGAGGATCTGGCGCGGGTCGAGCCCGGCATGACCGTCGATTTCCTGCCTTTCAAAGAATTCCTGTAGAGGGCGCGTGATGAAGATTCTCTATTTCGCCTGGCTGCGCAGCAAGATCGGCGTGCCGACCGAAACCGTGGAGTTGCCGACGGAGGTGTCCACGGCCGGCGACCTCGTCGAATGGCTGAAGACCCGCAGCCCCCGCCATGCCGAGGCGCTGGCCAACAGCAAATTGGTCAAGGTGGCGGTGAACCAGGAGCATGTGCCCTACGACCACCCGATCTCCGCGACCGATGAGATTGCGCTGTTCCCGCCGGTGACGGGGGGCTGACGGCATGGCGATCCGCGTCCAGGCCGAGGATTTCGACGTCGGCGCCGAATATGCGGCCTTCACCGTCGGCCGAACCAGCGTCGGCGGCGTGGCGATGTTCGTCGGGCTGGTGCGCGACATCGCCGGCGGTGCGGCGGTCAGCGCCATGACGCTGGAACATTATCCCGGCATGACCGAGAAGCAGCTGGAAGCCATCGGGGAGGAGGCGCGGCGCCGCTGGCCGCTGGACGACGTGCTGGTGATCCACCGTTACGGCCGGCTGGAGCCGGGCGACCGCATCGTGATGGTCGCCACCGCGTCGGCCCACCGCGACGCCGCTTTCGAGTCCTGCCGTTTCCTGATGGATTGGCTGAAGACCAAGGCGCCGTTCTGGAAGCTGGAAGCAACGCCGGAGGGCGAGCGCTGGGTCGAGGCGAAGGAGACCGACGACGCGGCGGCTGCGCGGTGGGCGGAGTAGCGTGTCAGGCGGGCCAGGGCGCGCTCAGGCGTGCCCGGCCTCGCCCGAAAGCATGGAGACGCTGACGCCCAGCTTGCCGATGGCGCGTTCCCACTTGGCGTCCAGGTCGGTGTCGAACAGCAGCTTTTCGTCGCAGGGCACGTTCAGCCAGCCGTTGGCCTGGAATTCGGCGTCCAACTGCCCCGGACCCCAGCCGGCATAGCCCAGCAGCAGCAGGTTGCGGCGCGGGCCGCGGTCTTCGGAGATGGCGCGCAGGATGTCGATGGTGGCGGTCAAGGCAACGTCGTCGTTCACCACCAGCGTGCCGTCGCGGACATAATCGGTGGAGTGCAGGACAAAGCCGCGGCCCGACTCGACCGGACCGCCGTAATGCACCGGCAGGTTGTGGGTCGGCTGCGGGATGTCCATGTCGAGCTGTTCCAGCAGATCCTCGAACGTGATCGACCCGAACAGCCGGTTCACCACCAGACCCATTGCGCCATCCTCATTGTGGGCGCAGACATAGATGACCGTACGCTGGAAACGCGGGTCCTCCATTCCGGGCATGGCGATCAGCAGCTGGCCGGTCAGCGATTCCGTGGTCTTGGAGTCCGGAGACTTGGTCAGGCGCGGCATGGGCGATTATCCTTGTCGTCGGTTCGGTGCGGAAGACCGCCCCCGTCCCTACGGTCGGTTGTGGTTGGCGCTCTGGCGACGCTTTCACCGGAGTGTGACAGCACCGGCCGAGCTTTGTCACCATTATATGGGCTATCATATAGGGTGTCGGGGACGCCGATGCGCCCCTTCCTGGGAAGAGAACAGTGCGCGCGATGAAAAGACATGCCCTCACCCTCCTGCTGCTTCTGGCCATGCTGGCCGGTGGTGCCGTGCCCGCATTCGCGCAGGATGGGATCGGCGCCTGGACCAAGGCCGGGCCGGTGGAGGCGCGGCTGGTGTCCGCGGTGCGCGCAGCCGGCGACCTGACGGCTCTGCCGCTGGGGCTGGAACTGCGGATGGAGCCGGGATGGAAGACCTATTGGCGTTCCCCCGGCGACGCCGGATTCCCGCCGCGCCTGGACTGGAGCCGCTCCGCCAACCTCAGCGGGGCTACGCTGTCCTATCCGGCGCCGCACCGCTTCTCCGTCCTGGGATTCGAAACGGCGGGCTACGACACGGCCGTGATGTTGCCGATCCAAGGGGCGCCGGCGACGCCGGGCAAGCCGGTCGATCTGGCGCTGACCGCCGAACTGCTGGTCTGTTCGGAGATCTGCGTGCCGCAGACGCTGGACCTCGCGCTCGCTCTGCCGGCCGGGCCGGCCGACCCCAGCGAGGTCGCCAACGACGTGGCGCGCGCGCAGGCTCTGGTGCCGAAGGGGCCGAACGGGCTGCTGCGCATCGATTCCGTGCGCGGCAAGGGGGCTTCGCTGGAGGTGGAGGCGACCGCCGCCGACGGCTTCGTCACCCCCGACCTGTTCGTGGAGACCGATCCGGCCCTGACCTTCTCCGCCCCCAAGACGGTCTTTTCCGGCAATGACCGCCATGTCCGCCTGACCCTGACGGTGACCGATCCGCAGCCGGGCCTCGATCTGGCCGGGCGCGCGATGACGCTGACCCTGGTCGATGGCGACAAGGCGGTGGAGGCGCCGGTGACGGCCTCGGCTATGGCGTTGGCGGATTCCGCCGCGCCGACTGCCGGCAGCGTCGGTCTGGTGGCGATGCTGGGGGTGGCGCTGCTCGGCGGGCTGATCCTGAACCTGATGCCCTGCGTGCTGCCGGTGCTGTCGCTGAAGCTGATGTCGGTGGTCAAGCATGGCGGGCGGGCGCCGGCCGCCGTGCGCGCCGGATTCCTGGCGAGCGCAGCCGGCATCCTGACCTCCTTCCTGCTGATGGCTTCGGTGCTGGTCGGCATCAAGGCGGCGGGCGGCGCGGTCGGCTGGGGCATCCAGTTCCAGCAGCCGCTGTTCCTGGTCTTCATGGTCGTGTTGGTCACGCTGTTCTCGACCAATCTGTGGGGTCTGTTCGAGGTGCCGCTGCCGCGCGCCCTGGCCGACCGGCTGGGCGGCGACGGGCTGGCCGGGCCGTTTGCCACCGGCATGTTCGCGACCCTGCTGGCGACCCCCTGTTCGGCGCCGTTCCTGGGGACCGCGGTGGGGTTCGCGCTGTCCAAGGGGCCGGTGGAGATCTATGCGATCTTCGCGACGCTGGGCGTCGGGCTGGCGCTGCCCTATCTGGTGGTGGCGGCGTGGCCGCGGGTGGCCGGCTGGCTGCCAAAGCCCGGGCGCTGGATGGCGACGCTGAAGACGGTGCTGGGCTTTGCGCTGATGCTGACGGCGGTCTGGCTGCTGTCGGTGCTGACGGCGCAGATCGGCGAGGTGGCCGCGGCCACGGTCGGGCTGCTGATGGCGGCGCTGGTGCTGGCGCTGTGGGTCGGGCGGAGTGCCCACGGTGCGGCGCGGATCGCCGGGCCGGTGCTGGCGGGCGTGCTGGCGGTCGCCGCCTTCGCCATGCCGGCGGCGGTCGGCCCGTCGGCCGGCGCGGCGCCGGTGGTCAGCGACAGCAAGGCGCGCTGGGTGCCCTTCGTCGAATCGACGATTCGCGAGCATGTCGCCGCCGGCCGCACCGTCTTCGTCGACGTGACCGCCGACTGGTGCATCACCTGTCAGGCCAACAAGAAGCTGGTCCTGAACCGCGGCGAGGTCGCCGAGCGGCTGGAGGACAAGGGGGTGGTGGCGATGCGCGCCGACTGGACCCGGCCGGACGCGACGATCGCGAAGTTCCTGTCCGACCATGGCCGCTACGGCATTCCCTTCAACATCGTCTACGGCCCCGGCGCGCCGGAGGGCATCGCCCTTCCGGAATTGCTGAGCGACGGCGTGGTGCTGGAGGCGCTGGGGAGGGCTGCGGGCAAGACGGTGGGCAAGTCGTCCTGAGCGTGGTCGGGAAAAGGCCTATGGCCGTTGCGGCTATTCTGCGGTAACAGGGCGGCTCCGGGAGTTCCTCCCGCGCCATGAGGACGATGATGGACGATCAGATCAACTGCCCGCAGTGCAGCTCCGAGAATGCCTATAACGACGGCAGCCTGTGGAACTGCCCCGACTGCGGCCATGAATGGAACCCCGACACGGCCGCCGCGACGGATGCCGAGGCAGGGCAGGGCGTGCGCGACGCCAACGGCAACCCGCTGGCCGATGGCGACAGCGTCACAGTCATCAAGGACCTGAAGGTCAAGGGATCGTCCCTGGTGGTGAAGGGCGGGACCAAGGTGAAGAACATCCGCCTGACCGACGGGGCCGACGGCCACAACATCGCCTGCAAGATCGACGGCATCGGCGCCATGAACCTGAAGTCGGAGTTCGTGAAGAAGGCGTGAGTCGGGCCGTGGAATTGAGCCAACCGTGCCTTGCGGCCACTGGTCGCGGGGGATAGAAGGGATGCAGGGCCGGGCTCCGCAACGAGAGTCCGGTCGAACCCGGGAAAACGGGTCAAACCTATAAATCGGAAGGGTTAGAGACGATGAGCATCCAAGTTGGCGACACCATTCCGTCCGTCACGCTGAAGTGGCTGACCGACAACGGCATGCAGGAAGTCACCACGGACGAGCTGTTCAAGGGCAAGAAGGTCGTCCTGTTCTCCGTCCCCGGCGCCTTCACCCCGACCTGCTCCGCCAAGCATCTGCCGGGCTTCGTCCAGCAGGCCGACGCGCTGAAGGCCAAGGGTGTGGACAGCATCATCTGCCTCGCCGTCAACGACCCCTTCGTGATGCGCGCCTGGGGTGACAAGGGCGGCGTCGGCGACAAGGTGAAGATGCTGCCGGACGGCAACGCCACCTTCACCACGGCTCTCGGCCTGACCATGGACGGTTCCGCCCACGGCCTTGGCACGCGCGGCCAGCGCTTCGCCCTGGTGGCGGAGGACGGCAAGGTCACGCACGTCGCCGTCGAGGCCCCCGGCAAGTTCGAGGTGTCTTCGGCCGAGGCGGTGCTGGAGAAGGTTTGATCTCATAGGATTGGTATAGGGGAATGGCGGGTCTGCTGAATTTGTCCCGCCTCTTGTCACCAATACGAATACGAGATTGACAGCATGGTGTTTCTCCCAAAGGATTGTGCCGCTATCCTTTGGGAGTACCCTCTATGGCATTGGCCCTAAATGCATTAATCAAATGCGTCCACAATTCGTTGGAAGAGGTTTGTAACGAATTTCAGGAGATCAGCGGGATCAGTTGTAATCTCATGCCTGAATATCTTTTGACAGCCGGACTGTACCGTAGTCTGAAGAGACTGAAGTCTGTTGGTTGGGTAAAACCAGAAGCCAACATCAAAGAGTCAATGAGTGAAGCCGGCGCTCTAGGACGGGGAAAATTTCCTGAAGCGCTTAATCAAGGCGGACGATTTGATATTTTTGTTTATGACACTTCTGAGGCGCCGATCGGAGCTATTGAAGTAAAAAGGACTATCAATGCTCACACGACGATAGCGAGTGACCTGTCCCGCTTGCGATCTGCTTTAAAGAAGTCGCCAAACAGTTCGACAATTCAATATGTAGGCATGGCATTTTTGGTGGCGAATGGAGACGGCGCGCGTAAATCCGCGGCTGAAAGAGTTGACACCAGGGCGCACAACATAGGTGAACAGTTTTTCGGACTTAATTACCAGAGATCCAAAGATGGAATTTACCGTTATGGCGAGGATGGGGGATCAGAGTCATATACATATAGAGTTTCTGAATCTGAAGATCAGTCGTTCCGATTTGCTTCTTGCTTCTGGGTTCTGACACGTTAAGGCGGATTGGGACATAAAGGGTTGTACGCTAGCCCTGCGCCCGCACGTCGGCCACGCCACGGCGCGCCAGTTCGTCGGCGCGTTCGTTCTCCGGGTGGCCGGCGTGGCCGCGGACCCAGTGGAATTCGATCTGGTGTTGCCGCTTCGCCTCTTCCAGGCGCTGCCACAAATCGACGTTCTTGACCGGCTTCTTGTCGGCGGTCAGCCAGCCCTTGGCTTTCCAGCCATGGATCCACTTGGTGATGCCGTTCTTCACATATTCGCTGTCGGTGAAGAGGCGCACGGTCACCGGCTTCTTCAACGCCTCCAGCGCCATGATGGCGGCCATCAGCTCCATGCGGTTGTTGGTGGTCGCCGGCTCGCCGCCATACAGCTCCTTCTCGACCTCGCCATAGCGAAGGATGGCGCCCCAGCCGCCGGGGCCGGGATTGCCGCTGCAGGCGCCGTCGGTGAAGATGTCGACGGTCTTGCGGCCGGCTTCGGTCGGGGTGGAGTCGTCGGTCATCGCCCGCCTGCGTCGGAATCGTCGAGGAAATAGTCGCCCAGGCCGCGGACCGACTGGTGGAAGCGCAGCTTGCGCAGATATTCCAGCGGGTCCTTCGGCCGCACGAAGGCGCCCGGCGGGTGGTTCAGCCAGTCGTAAAGGCGCGTCAGCAGGAAGCGCACGGCGCTGCCTCGGCACAGCCAGGGCAGGGCGTCCAGCTCCGCCCGCGACAGCGGCCGGACCTTGCGGTAGTTGGACAGCAGCAACCGCGCCTTGGTGGCGTTGAAGGAGCCGTCGATCTCGAAGCACCACGCGTTGATGCAGATCGCCACGTCGTAGACGAAGAAGTCGTTGCAGGCGAAATAGAAGTCGATCAGGCCGGACAGGCTGTCACCGCGGAAGAAGACATTGTCCGGGAACAGGTCGGCATGGATGACGCCGGCCGGCAGGCCGACCGGCCAGTTGGCCTCCAGCGCCGCCAGTTCGGTCTCCAGCGTTGCACGCAGGCCGGGGGCAACCTCGTCGGCGCGTTCGGCGGACTTGGCGAACAGATCCTTCCAGCCGGGCAGGGCCAGCGCGTTCGGCCGTTCCATGCGGAAGTCGCCGACCGCCAGATGCAGGCGGGCCAAAGCCTCGCCCAGTTGGGCGCAATGCTGCGGCATGATCCGGCGCGGCCACATGCCGGCCAGGAAGGTGACGATCACCGCCGGACGGCCGCACAGCTCGCGCAGGGCCACGCCGTCGCGACCCGCCACCGGCAGCGGGCAGGCGATGCCCTTTTCCGCCAGATGCTCCATCAGGCCGAGGAAGAAGGGCAGATCCTCCTTCCGCGTGCGCTTCTCATAGAGCGTCAGGATGTAGGGTCCGCGTTCGGTCACCAGCAGGAAGTTGGAATTCTCCACCCCCTCCGCGATGCCCTTGCACGACAGCACCGCGCCCAGATCGTACTGGGCGGCGAAGGTGCTGAGATCCTCGTCGGTGACTTCGGTGTATACGGCCATGATGTCCAGCGCCTTACCGGGTTTCCGGCCTGCGGTCAATTTCAGGAGTGATCGGCTCGTAATATTCCGGGCCGAAGCCGGCAAGCTGGCGGCTGGCGGTGTTGAACGGGCGCTTCAATCCGCCGCGGAAATGGCGGGCGACCAGTTCCTGCCAGAGGGCGACCGGTTCCGCCCCGCGCTCGGCGCAGAGATGGACGAACCAGCGGCGGCCGGCGGCGACGTGGCTGATCTCCTCGTCATGGATGGTCTGGAGCAGGTCGGCGCTCTCGCCGTCGCCGAAGTCGCGCAGGCGGCGCACGGTGTCGGGGGTGACGTCCAGGCCGCGCGCCTCCAGCACCATCGGCACCACCGCCAGCCGGGCGGCGAGGTCGTGCGCGGTCTCCGTCGCCGCCTGCCACAGCCCGTCATGGGCCGGCAGGTCGCCGTAGGAGGAGCCCAGTTCGTTCAGCCGGGTCTCCAGCATCTGGAAATGCCGGGCCTCGTCGTCGGCGACCTGGATCCAGTCGTCGGTGAAACCCTTGGGCAGGCCGAGTGGCGCGAATCGGGCGACGATGTCCCAGGCGAGGTCGATGGCGTTCAGCTCGATGTGCGCCAACGCGTGCAGCAGGGCGATGCGGTTCTGAGCGCTGCCGCCGCGCCCGCGCTTGGGCATGTCGCGCGGCAGCTTCAGCTCCGGCCGGTCGGGACGGGCGGGACGGTCGGGCGGCGGGGCCGGCACGGCGGGCGACAGCAGGCCGTCGCGCCAGGCGGCGGCATGCAGGCGGGTCAGGCGCACTTTCTCAAGCGGCGCCGCGGTGGTCAGCACCGCGGTCGCCGCCTCACCCAGGCACGAAACGGAACAGGTCATTTCCAGCCGTAGGCGACGAAGTGCGGGTTGAGGATGTCGTCCTTGCCATAGACCAGCGGCGAGCCGTCCGGCTGCTCCACCCGGCCGCCGGCGCCGATCAGCACGGCGTGGCCGGCGGCGGTGTCCCATTCGCTGGTCAGGCCGAAGCGGGGATAGAGGTCGGCCTTGCCGCTCGCCACCGTGCAGAATTTCAGCGAGCTGCCGCAGGACACCCGGTCCTTGACGGTGTACTTTCCGAGGAAATCCTCCAGCACCGAACCGCTGCCGTGGGAGCGGCTGGCGACGACGGTCAGCCCGTCGGGCGGCGGGTTGCGGACGGCGATGGGGTGATCGTGGCGGCCTTCCGCGCAATGGACGGCGGTGCCGGGACCGGCGGCGGCGTACATGTCGCCGGTGGCGGGTGCATAGACGACGCCCAGAATCGGGGCACCATTCTCGATCAGGGCGATGTTCACCGTGAACTCGCCGTTGCGGGAGATGAATTCCTTGGTGCCGTCGAGCGGATCGACCAGCCAGAAGCGGCCGCCGGAGATGTCGGGCTTGTGGCCGGCGGCCATCGCCTCCTCCGCGACGACGGGCACGCCCGGCAGCAGGTGGTGCAGCGCCGGGACGATCACCGCCTCCGCCGCCTGGTCGGCCTGCGTCACCGGGCTGCCGTCGACCTTGGTGGCGACGTCGATGCCGTCGTTGTAGAAGCGCAGGATGACCTGACCGGCCTCGTGGGCGATGGTGCGGACCGTCGGCAGCAGGCTCGCCACAGCGGCATCGGGCATGGGGTAATCTCCCTATGGTATGAAGAGTCAGCATATCCTGCCCGAAGGCGGGCCGGAAGCTCTTGAACGGGTGTGGAACGGAGAAGGCGGATGACGGCCGGGGAATTGTCGGACATCGGGCGGCCGGACGGCCACGGGGCATTTGCACTATGGCGTGCTATGACCGCGGCCGATCTGGACCGGATCCTGGCCATCGCGGACATCGTTCATCCGGACTATCCGGAGGAACGCAGCGTGTTCGAGGAGAGGCTGATGCTCTACCCCGCCGGCTGCCGTGTGGCGGAATGCCGCGAAAAGGCCATCGGCTATGGCGTCATGCATCCGGGCAAACTGGGGGTGCCGCCGCCGCTCGACACCCCGCTGGGCAGGCTGCCGGCGGATGCGGACTGCCTGTACCTGCACGACATCGCTTTGTTGCCGGAGGCGCGCGGCACCGGGCTGGGGGCGGCGGTGCTGGGCTATGCCCACGGGCTGGCGGCGCGGGAGGGGTGGCGGTGGCTGGCGCTGACCTCGACGCCGGGCGCGCGGAGCTATTGGGACCGCGTCGGCTTCGCGCCCTACGAAGGCGGCGGGGCGGCGCTGGCGGCGAAGCTGGCGAGCTATGGCGGCGGGATGAGCTACATGACCGCGCCGGTGCGGGCTTAAGCGGCCAGCCGCGCCAGATCGGGGTCGGTCACCACCGATTGGAACGCCGGCTTGGCGAACAGGTAGCCCTGCATCAGGGTCACGCCCAGGTCGCGCAGGGTCTTGGCCTCGTCAGCCGTCTCGATGCCCTCGGCGATCGGGGTGATGGCGAGATCCTCGCACACCGCCAGGATGGCCTTGACGATGCTGCGCCGGGCCCGCTCGCTGTCGATGTTGCGGGTCAGTTCCATGTCCAGCTTGATGATGTCGGGCTGGAATTCGGCCAGCAGGTTCAGGCCGGAATAGCCGGAGCCGAAATCGTCGATGGCGGTCAGGAAGCCCTGGCGCTTGTATTCGTTGAAGATGCTCTTCAGGTGGTCGTGGTCCACCACCCGCTCGTTCTCCGTCACTTCGAAGATGATGCGGTCGGTGGGGAATCCGGTGCGGCGGGCGGCGGCGAGGGTCGCCTTGATGCAGGCCTCCGCCTTGTAGACGGCGTTGGGCAGGAAGTTGATCGACAGGCGGGCGCCGTTCATCGGCAGGGACGAGGCCAGCTCGATCGCCTTGATGCGGCAGGACTGGTCGAAGGCGTAGCGGGTGGAGTCGGTCACCTGGCCCAGCACCCAGCCGGCGCCCTGGCCCTGGGCGCCGCGCACCAGCGCCTCATGCGCCCAGACGCCACCGTTGGCGACATCGACGATGGGCTGGAACGCCATCGTGAAGTCCAGATCGAGACGGTCCGCACATTGACCGCCGCACCCACCGTCGCCAAACGCCATGGCCTTACCCCTGTCGGATCGAGAGCTTCCACCTTTAGGTAAGGAACAATGCCATGGTTTTCATCCGACGGAGGTGTGGCAAGTGCCACACCTTCCGACTAGGACTTTCCCCTATTCCGCTGCCATTCGGGTTTCGGCCTTACGGATTGCCGCCCACACCGTTTCCGGCGTCGCCGGCATGTCGATGTGGGTGATGCCGAGGTCGGACAGCGCGTCGACCACCGCATTGATGATGGCCGGCGGCGCGCCGATGGCTCCCGCCTCGCCGGCGCCCTTCATGCCCAGCATGTTGGTGGTGCTGGGCACGCTGTTCAGCTTCACCTCGATCGGCGGCATGTCGACCGCGCGCGGCATCTGGTAGTCCATGAAGGAGCCGGACAGCAGCTGGCCGCTGTCGGGATCGAACACCACCCGCTCCTGCAGGGCCTGACCCAGCCCTTGCGCGACGCCGCCATGGATCTGGCCGATCACCAGCATCGGGTTGATGACCGTGCCGAAATCGTCGACGACGCTGTAGCGCAGCACCTCGACGATGCCGGTGGCGGGGTCGATCTCCACCTCCGCGATGTGGCAGCCGTTGGGGAAGGTGCTGGCCGGCGGGGTCCAGCGCGCCATCTCCGAGAAGGCGATGCCGCCGGTGCCGCCCGCCGCCGCCTTGGCGGCGACCTCCTTCAAGGAGACCGAGCGGTCGGTGCCGACGATGGTGAAGCGGCCGTCGGCGAACTCGACGTCCACCTCGGCGGTTTCCAGCAGGTCGGCGGCGACCGTGGTCGCGGCCTTCACCACCTTGGCCGCACCTTCCGCCAGCGCCGAGCCGCCGACCGGGACGGAGCGCGAGCCGCCGGTGCCGGCGCCCCAGCTGACGCGGTCGGTGTCGCCCTGAACCACCTCCACGTCTTCCGGCGGGACGCCCAGCCGGTCGGCGAGGATCTGCTTGTAGGCGGTCTCGTGGCCCTGGCCGTTGGTCTGGGTGCCGATCATCAGCACCACCTTGCCGTCGCCGTTGACCTGGACGGTCGCCTGTTCCGGCCCGCCGCCTGAGCAGGCTTCGATGTAGGTGGACAGCCCGGCGCCACGCAGCTTGCCGCGGGCCTTGGCCTCCGCCTTGCGGGCGGGCAGGCCGGCCATGTCGGCGAGGATCAGGCCGTCTTCCAGATTCTGGACGAACTCGCCGGTGTCATAGACCTGCCCCATCGGCGTGGCATAGGGCATGGCGGTCGGCGGGATGAAGTTGCGCCGCCGGATCTCCGCCGGGCCGAGGCCGGTGACGCGGCCGGCATGGTCGATCAACCGTTCCAGCAGATAGGCCGCTTCCGGCCGGCCGGCGCCGCGATAGGCGTCCACCGGCTGGGTGTTGGTGAAGACGCCCTTCACCCGCACATAGACGGCCGGAGTCTTGTAGGAGCCGACCAGCATCGCCGATCCGGCATCGGTCGGGATGAAGGGGCCGTAGTTGGACAGATAGGCGCCGAGATTGGCGACGGTATCGACCCGTAGCCCCAGGAAATGGCCGTCGGCGTCGAGCGCGAGGCGGGCCTTGCTGACATGGTCGCGGCCGTGGTCGTCGCTGATGAAGCCCTCGATCCGGTCGGCGGCCCATTTGACCGCGCGGTTCAGCCGGCGGGCGGCGAACAGGCAGGCGACATATTCCGGGTAGTTGAACAGCTTCATGCCGAAGCCGCCGCCGACATCGGTGGTCAGCACGCGGATTCGCTGCTCGGGCTCGTTCAGGATCTTGGCGAACTGCTTCTGCAGCCCGTGGACACCCTGGCTGGTGACGTAGATCAGCAGCCGGCCGGGGCCGCCGTCGGCACCGGATTCGACGCCGGCGACGCAGGCGCGGCCCTCCATCGGGTTGGCGACGACGCGGTTGTTGACCAGTTCCAGTTCGACGACGCGGTGGGCGCCGGAGAGCGCGGACTCCACCGCCGCCTCGTCGCCGGTGTCCCAGTCGAAGCAGAGGTTGTTCGGCGCCTCGTCCCACACCAGCGGGCGGCCGGGCTCCAGCGCTTCCAGCGTGCCGGTGACGGGCTCGCGGTCCTCGTAATCGACCATCACCAGTTCGGCGGCCTCGCGCGCGGCCTCCAGCGTTTCCGCCACCACCATGGCGACCGGATCGCCGACATGGCGGGCGAAGCCGCGGACCAGCGCCGGGCGCGGGGTGCGGACATAGTTGGAGCCGTCGCGCTGCTTCAACACCGCCTGGCAGGGGATCATGCCGACATTCTCGGCGTCGAGATCGGCGATGGTGTAGACCGCCAGCACGCCGGGCTGGGCCAGCGCGTCGGACGTGTCGATGGCGCCGATGGCGGCGAAGGCGTGGGGCGAGCGGACGAAGGCCGCATAGGCCTGTCCGGGAAGAGACACGTCGTCGGTGTAGCGGCCGCCGCCGGTCAGCAGCCGGGCGTCTTCGGTGCGCGGAACCGCCTGTCCGATGCCGAACTTCATGGGTGAACTCCCGCCTTCCGGTTCGATGCGATTGTTGTGCCCCGCGAAGATAGGCCGGCTTAAGCGTCAGGGAAACCCCGACGGGCGACATGGGTGACGGTTGTCCGCTGCAAGGATTGTCGGGTGGACCCGCAAGAATAGGGGCAAACGGCTGGCGCAATCGACCTTCAAGGGCCATATTTCAGGGTATGTGTGGACGCATGCTTCTCACCACCCCGGTCAGCGAGGTCCAGCGCGTGTTCGGCGTGCCCGAACGGCCGAACCTGATGCCGCGGTGGAATATCGCCCCGACGCAGGACATCCCCGTCATCCGTCGCGAGGAGGACGGCCGCCATCTGGCGATGGTCCGCTGGGGGCTGGTGCCGCCCTGGGCCGACGACCCCGCCATCGGCGGGCGGATGATCAACGCGCGAGGCGAATCGGTGGCCGACAAGCCGGCTTTCCGCGATGCCTTCCGCAAGCGCCGCTGCCTGGTCCCGCTGGACGGATTCTATGAATGGACCAGCGTGGGGGAGGGGGCGAAGCCGCGCAAGCAGGGCCACGTCATCCGCCGCCGCGACCGCGGCCTGTTCGCGCTGGCCGGCTTGTGGGAGCGCTGGCGCGGGCCGAAGGGCGCACCGCCGCTCGACCCGCCGCTGGAAACCGCGACGGTGGTGACGACGGCGACCAACGCGACGCTGTCCTTCCTGCACGACCGCATGCCGGTGGTGCTCGACCCCGCCGACTGGGATGCGTGGCTTGATCCCGCGACCCCGCTGCCGGTGCTGGAGGGGCTGATCCGCTCCGCGCCGGATGAGTGGCTGGATGTGGTGCCGGTGGGGCCGAAGGTGAACAGCGTGCGCAACGACGACTGTTCCTGCCTCGATCCGCCGCAGGAGGCCGCTCCGGTCAATGCGAAGGGCAGCAAGTCCGGCGATGACCAGCCGAGCCTGTTCTGAGGCGATGGCGATGCTGCGGAAGGGGCCGGTGAGCGGGCTGCTTCTGGCGGCGGCGCTCGCGGTGGCGGGACCGGCCATGGCACAGACCAATCAGGCGGCCAAGGGGCGCGGCCCCATCGCCAACACGCCGGACCAGACCCTGAAGGGCACCGCCATGGCGGTCGAGGGCGACCTGCTGACCATCAACGGCACGGCGGTCCGATTGATGGGCATCGACGCGCCGGATCCGGGGCAGAAGTGCAGGAACCGTTACGGTCACGAACTGGACTGCTTCAAGGTCGCCACCGCCGTGCTCGCCAACATGGTGAAGGGCGAGGAGGTGAACTGCACCGTCACCGAACAGGACCGCACCGGCGAGAAGAAGGGCGAATGCCGCGTGCGCGGCGTCGATCTGGGGGCGGCGATGGTGTCACGCGGCTGGGCCTTTCAATATGCCAGCCTGTCGCCGGCCTATCAGAAGGGCGAAGCCTATGCCCAGAGCAAGCGCATGGGGCTGTGGGCCGGGCAGGTGGAAAAGCCCTGGCAATGGCGCAGCCGGCAGCTTCGCGAGAACGCCAAATGACCGCGGCTCGCTCTACGATTGCCCTACCCTCGATTGCTTTTTCCTGACCGTAGGGGCCTGATCGTCCGTTGGCGGCCGGCACCCCCATTTCCCATTCGACCGCCACCCCGCACATGATAGGATCCGAATAGGACGAAGGACGGTCAAATAAGCCGGCTTATGGCCCGACGCGATTCGACGGGGCCGGCGCCTTTCCCCGGTCAACGGTTCGAAAGGCGCGAATCCAGAGCGGCAACTCCCGGCGGGGAGCGGAGTCACGGGTATGCTCGTTTACGAATGCGAACTGTTCGAAGTGGTTCCGGTGCTGCGCCGCTACGCGCGGGCGCTGACCGGCGCGACCGATCGCGGCGACGCGCTGGTGACCCGCTGTGTCGAGGCGGCGATGATGGCGCCGTCGCGCTTCGGGCTGGATCGTGGCGGCGACGGGGCGTTGCTGCCGATGTATGCGCTGCTGAACCTGCTGTTCGACCGTTCCGAAGACCTTGGCCCGGCAGGCCGGCCGCTGCGTTCGCCGCACCCCATCGAACGCGCCCTTGCCGAACTGCCGGAGGCCGATCGCCGTCTGTATCTGCTGACCGCGCTGGAAGGGCTGAGCCTGCCGCAGGCGGCGAAGGTGCTGCAACTGCGGCCGGGTGAGGCGATCGAGAGGTTGAAGACCGCGCGCGCACGGGTGCGCGGCGCCATGGTCCAGCGGGTGATGGTGGTGGAGGACAACGCCCTGCTGGCGATGGAACTGGGGGCGCTGGTCGCCGAAATGGGGCATGTCGTCTGCGGGACAGCCGGCAACGAGCCGGAGGCGCTGGCCCTGATGAAGGTGGAGAAACCGACGCTGGCCCTGCTGGACGTCCGGCTGGCCGACGGCGGCAGCGGGATCGAGATCGCGCGGCGGCTGAAGCGCGTGCGCGATCTGCGCACCATCTTCGTCACCGCCTTCGACGACGACATCCAGGCCGGCGATGCCCGCCATCTGGGACAGATCGTCCGCAAGCCCTTCACGAACGCCGGCATCCAGGCCGCCATCTCCCGCGCCATCTTCATGCCGCAGCCGGTGGCGCTGGCGTAAGGTCGCCGATCAGGCCCGCAATATAGGCACACGAAAAAGGGACCGCCGGCCGTCCGGTGGTCCCTTTGTGTTGTCCGGCTTTGGAGCAAGCCGGGCAGCCGGCGGTTAGACCGTCGTCCGGCGGCCGGCGATCATGCGGTAGATGGCCAGGATGATGATCGCGCCCACAATGGCGCCGATGAAGCCCGCTCCCTCGCCCGGCCGGTACCAGCCGACGGCGGCACCCAGATATGTCGCGACGAAAGCGCCGGCGATGCCCAGCAGGGTGGTGATGATGAAGCCGCCCGGATCGCGACCCGGCATCAGGAACTTGGCGACGATGCCGGCGAGAAAGCCGATGATGATCGTCCAGAGAATGCCCATGGTGTTTTCCCTTCCGTTGCGGGACCGTCTTCCCATGCCCAATAACGGGCAGAGACGCATTTGGTTCTCGCCGATGCGTGATCTTTTAGGGTGCCTCGCCTTTGGGTATGCGAAACCCGGGCGGCGGGAACCTTTCCAGGGCCGGCCATGTTCTCCGCATCACGTTCCCGGCGCTGCACTGCGGTGCCGCCACGGACGACTGTTTAGGAGATGCGTTATGAACAAGACCTTCATTTTCACCGCTGTGGGTGCCGTTCTGCTGTCGACCGGCGCGATGGCCCAGGTGGCCGGTTCCGCGACGACGCCTCAGGCCGGGTCCAGCTATACGATGGGCGCGACCACCGGCGTTCCGCCGCTCACCGCGCCGGCGCGCGGCCTGCCGGTGACCGACACGGCGCAGGGCGGCAAGGTCGTCGTGCTGGGCGAGAGCATCGGCGAACGCCAACTGGCCGAACAGCAGCGGATGGAGAACCGGATGCCGGCCGGCGGCTATTCGGGGTCCAGCACCGGGACCTATGGCTCGAACACCGGGACCTACGGCTACAGCAATTCGGGTTCCAGCCATTCCGGATCCAGCTATTCCGGCACCGGTTCCCAGACGGAAGGCAACAACAGCACGCGCGGCCTTGATGGCGGCGCGCCCTATACGCCGCCGACACGCTGATTCATGGCCCGCTGATTGATGGCTGCCGGCCGGTCTTTGGTCAGCCCGGCCTGAAACGAAGCGGCCCCGCATCGCTCCCCATCCGGAGGGCGCTGCGGGGCCGCTGGCGTTTTATAGGGACATTCCGTTCAACGCAGCGCGCGGATGTTGGCCGCATACTGCTCCGGGCCGCCGGTGAAGGTGGCGGTGCCGGCCACCAGCACGTCGGCGCCGGCCTCGATCGCCAGACGGGCGGTCTCCGGGTTGATGCCGCCATCCACTTCGAGGTCGATCTGCTTGCCGAGCGCGTCGATGCGGGCGCGGAGGTCGCGGATCTTCGGAAGCTGGCTCTTGATGAAGCTCTGGCCGCCGAAGCCGGGGTTCACCGTCATCACCAGCACGAGGTCGATGTCCTCCAGCACATGCTGGATGGCGTCCACCGGGGTGGCCGGGTTCAGCGAGACGCCGGCCTTCTTGCCCAGCGACTTGATCAGCTGGATGGTGCGGTGCAGATGCGGCCCGGCTTCCGGATGGACGGTGATGATGTCGGCGCCGGCCTTGGCGAAATCGGGAATGAACAGGTCCACCGGCGAGATCATCAAATGGACGTCGAAGACCTTGGCGGAGTGCGGACGCAGCGCCTTCACCACGCCCGGCCCGATGGTGAGGTTCGGCACGAAATGGCCGTCCATCACGTCGATGTGGATGTAGTCGGCGCCGGCGGCATCCACCGCGCGGACCTCCTCGCCCAGCCGGGCGAAATCGGCGGAGAGAATCGAGGGGGAAATCTTCACGGCGCGCATGGGGCTTTCCTGGTGCGGGAGGGGAGCGGGGCTGATTCGCCGCACTTCCTATCACGGGGCCGCAATGCAAGTCATGACATGATGTGGATGGCGGCCATGCCTCCATCGTGCGGATTGCACCGTTTGCGCTTTACCGCAACTGCGAAGCGTTGTATCCGTTGGAATATAGGTTGGGTGGCGAAATCGGCAGGAGGTGGCGATGGTCGGTTTGAATGGGAAGTTCGGGCGCCGCGGATTCACGGCGGCGGTTTCGGCTTTCGTCCTGGGCATCGGCCTGACGGTCTCGGCACCGGCGGCGATGGCGCAGGACGTGCTGGTTCTGGCGGCGGCCTCGACCAAGAATGCGGTGGAAAAGCTGGCCTCGCAGTTCAAGGTGAAGACTGGGACCACCGTAACGTCCTCCTTCGCCGCTTCGTCGGCGCTGGCCAAGCAGATCGAGAATGGCGCCCCGGCCGACATCTTCATCTCGGCCGATCTTGACTGGATGGACTATCTGCAGAAGCGCGATCTCATCAAGACCGACAGCCGGGTGAATTTGCTGGGCAACGAACTGGTGGCGGTGGTGCCGAAGGGTTCGACCCTGAAGCCGGATCTGTCCAAGGGCGGCAATCTGGCGGACCAGCTGGGCGACGGGCGGCTCGCCACCGGCGACCCGTCGAACGTTCCGGTCGGGAAGTACGCCAAGGCGGCGCTGGAGTCGCTGGGCCAATGGACGGCGGTCGAACCGAAGCTGGCGCGGGCCGACAGCGTGCGCGCCGCGCTGGTGCTGGTCAGCCGGGGCGAGGTGCCGCTGGGCATCGTTTATCGCACCGACGCCGCCATCGATCCGGGGGTGGAGGTCGCCGCGGCCTTCCCGCCGGACAGCTATCCGGCGATCACCTATCCGGCCGCCTTGGTGGCGGCGTCGAAGAATCCGGCGGCCGTCGCCTTTCTCGACTACATGAAATCGCCGGACGGCATGGCGGTGTGGAAGGAATTCGGCTTCGTTCCGGCACCCAAGGCACCGTAAGCTCTGCCGCATGGAACTCCTGACGCCGATGGAAACCACCGCGTTGCTGCTGAGCCTGCGTGTCGCGGGTGTCGCCATCGCGTTTGGATTGCCGGTGGCCGTGCTCGCCGCCTGGGTGCTCGGCCGTTATTCCTTTCCGGGCAAGACGCTGGTCGATGGGCTGGTCCATCTGCCGCTGGTCCTGCCGCCCGTGGTCACCGGCTATATCCTGCTGGTGACGATGGGGACCAAGGGGGTGGTCGGCGGCTGGCTCTACCAGACCTTCGGCATCAAGCTGATCTTCACGGCGGAGGGGGCGTCGCTGGCGGTGGCGGTGACCTCCTTCCCGCTGATGGTGCGGGCGATCCGCCTGTCGGTTGAGGCCATCGACGGCGGGCTGGAGGCGGCGGCCCGTACGCTTGGCGCCGGGCCGGTCGACCGCTTCTTCACCATCCTGCTGCCGCTGATGGCGCCGGGCCTGCTGTCCGGCGCCATCGTCGCCTTTGCCGCCGCAATGGGCGAGTTCGGGGCGGTCATCACCTTCGTGTCCAACATCCCCGGCAAGACGCAGACCCTGCCGCTGGCGATCTATGCCGCGACGCAGGAACCGGGCGGCGACGCGGTGGCGGCGCGGCTGGCGGCGATTTCCTTCGGCGTGGCGCTGCTGGCGCTGATGCTGTCGGAGTTTCTGGCGAACCGGGTTCGCCGCCTGATCGGGCAGGTCTGACCATGCTCGACCTGCACATCCGCCAGACACTGGGCGCCTTCACGCTCGACATTGCCTTCACCGCGGAGGAGCGTGGTGTGACGGCGCTGTTCGGCCGATCCGGCTCCGGCAAGACTTCGGTCATCAATGCGATCGCCGGGCTGAGGCGGCCCGATGCCGGCCATATCCGCATCGGCGACACGGTGTTCTTCGACAGCGCCCGGCGCATCGACGTGCCGGTGGAAAAGCGTCGCATCGGCTATGTCTTCCAGGACTCGCGGCTGTTCCCGCACATGACCGTGCGCAGCAACCTGGAATACGGGCTGCGCCGTGTGCCGGCCGGGGAGCGGCGGATCGCGTTCGCGCCGGTGGTGGAGTTGCTGGGGCTGGGCCATCTGCTGGACCGCCGGCCGCGCGGCCTGTCCGGCGGCGAGAAGCAGCGGGTCGCCTTCGGCCGCGCCCTGCTGGCGCAGCCGCGCCTGCTGCTGATGGACGAGCCGATGGCCTCGCTCGATACCGCCCGCAAGGCGGAGATCATGCCCTATATCGAGCGGCTGCGCGACGAGATGAACATCCCCATCGTCCTGGTCAGCCACGCATTGGACGAGGTGGTGCGGCTCGCCACCACGATGGTGCTGATCGCGGAGGGCAGGGTGCGCGCGGCCGGGCCGGTCGGCGCGGTGATGGGCCGACTGGATTTGTCGGCGGTGACCGGTGCGCAGGATGCCGGCGCGGTGCTGGACCTGATCGTCGAGCATCATGTTCCGGAGGACGGGCTGTCGGTTCTGGGCTTCGACGGCGGGCGCCTGACGGTTCCGCGGATCGACCGCCCGACCGGCGCGGCGGTGCGGCTGCACATCCATGCCCGCGACGTCATCATCGCCTTGCAGCCGCCGAGCGGCGTCAGCCTGCGCAACGCTCTGGCCGCGACGGTGGTGGAGGTGGCGGAGGCGGGGCCTTCCTCGGCCGATGTGCGGCTGGCCGTCGGCGGGTCCTTCCTGATCGCGCGCATCACGCGGGCGGCCGTGCGCGAGTTGGAACTGGCGCCCGGCCGCCCGGTGGTGGCGCTGGTCAAGGGGATCGCCTTCGAGCCGGACAGCAGCGGCGAGCCATCGGACCGGCGGAGGCGGGTGGTGGACGTGTGACCGTCCACCACGTCCGTCCTTACTGGCTGCCCGACGGGGTGGGGGAGCCGCCGGTGCTGGCGCCGCCGCCGGCCGAACCGCCGGCGGTCGAGCCGCCCGGCACGGTGCGGGTGGCGCCGCTGGTCTCGTTCATCGAATTGCCGGAGGTCCCGCCTTGCACCGGAACGCCGGTCGAAGGCGGCGGGACGGTGGTGGATTCGGTGCTCGACCCGCTGCTGGTGGTCGGGCTGGTCTGGTTCGCCGCATTGGAGTTCTGGGCGTTTTGGTCGTCGCAGGCCGCCAGGCCCAGAAGCAGGGCGGGCAGGGCCACGATCAGAAACTTGCTGCGCATGGGGTATCGCTCCTCAGCCAGTTGGCGGCGCCATCGGCGGGATTGGCCGTATGAGCCAGCGTTGGACTCGAAACCGAACCCAGCGGCGCCGTGTGGGTCCAAACACGCCACCGCCGGTTTCATTCCATGCACATTCGCTCTATGCCGCGTGGACGGCTGTACCGATGAGCGGGAGCGTCGCCCAACGGAACGCCCGTTACCAACGAGAACTTTATAGGAACATTCCGTCGACTTGTGGCTTGGGCGTGAGGGATACCCATTACTGGGTTGCGCAAAGATCACGAACCTTTTGCGACTTGGCTGTTCCATCTTTTTCGTTTGACCGGTGGAAAGCCGCTGTGATTCCATCGTGCCACCATGACGATGATCGCCGACCTCACCGACACGCTCGCCCGCGCCGCCAAAAGCGCGATCCGCCAAGCAATCATGCCGGCGCTGTGCGCCTGCGTGGTCGCCTACTTCGCCTACTACGCGATCCATGGCGACCGCGGGCTGGTGGCGATGAAGCAGATCCAGGGGGAAATCGCCCAGGCGGAGGATGTGCTCAACCAGCTCCGCACCGAGCGGGAGGATATGGAACGGCGCGCCCAGCTGCTGCGCGGCGACGGCCTTGACCGCGACATGCTGGAGGAGCGGGCGCGCCTGATGCTGAATTTCGCGAACCCGCGCGACGTCATCGTCAAGCTTCCCAAACTGGCCGATCCGGAAGGTGCGAGCCAGCAGAAGTAAGGGGATATCAGCCGATTAACCGAATCGCGGTTAATCTGAAATAGCGCTGCAAAAACAGACGTTTGCGCAGACCCAGAAGCTCGTGTAGTGTGCGCGCCATATTCGCTTCCGGTGCGGGCTCTCGCATGCCCGCAACGCGCGGCGGCAAAAGGTGTTGTCAAAGACCTTTGCCGCTTGAACCCTGGGGAGGAATCATGGCCGCGTCCCGACGCCGTTCCACCAAGGCGCAGACCGACACCGCGCCCGCTCAAGCCGTCTCTTCCGAAGAGCTTCTTCATTACTATCGCGAGATGCTGCTGATCCGCCGCTTCGAAGAGAAGGCGGGCCAGCTGTACGGCATGGGCCTGATCGGCGGCTTCTGCCATCTCTACATCGGCCAGGAAGCCGTCGTGGTCGGCGTGCAGGCCGCCCTGAAGCAGGGCGACACCGTCATCACCAGCTACCGTGACCACGGCCACATGCTGGCCTGCGGCATGGAGGCCAAGGGCGTGATGGCCGAGCTGACCGGCCGCATCGGAGGCTACTCCAAGGGCAAGGGCGGCTCGATGCACATGTTCAGCCGCGAGAAGAACTTCTACGGCGGCCACGGCATCGTCGGCGGCCAGGTTCCGCTCGGCACCGGCCTCGCCTTCGCGCACAAGTACCTCAATGACGGCGGCGTGTCCGCGGTCTATTGCGGCGACGGCGCCATCAACCAGGGCCAGGTGTACGAGAGCTTCAACATGGCGGCTCTCTGGAAGCTGCCGGTGCTGTTCGTCATCGAGAACAACAAGTACGCCATGGGCACCTCGCAGGAGCGCGCCTCGGCCGGCGAACTGCATCAGCGCGGCGCCGCCTACGGCATCCCCGGCTATCAGGTCAACGGGATGGACGTTCTCGAGGTGAAGGAAGCCGCCGACAAGTGGGTGAACTACATCCGCGAAGGCAACGGCCCGGTCATCCTGGAGATGAAGACCTACCGCTACCGCGGCCACTCCATGTCCGATCCGGCCAAGTACCGGACGAAGGAGGAGGTCGAGAAGATGCGGTCGGAGTCCGATCCCATCGACCAGCTGAAGTCGAAGCTGCTGGCCGGCGGCCATGCCGACGAGGACAAGCTGAAGGAGATCGATCGCGCGGTGAAGGCGATCGTCACCGAATCGGCCGAGTTCGCTCAGCAGAGCCCCGAGCCCGATCCGTCGGAACTGTGGACCGACATCCTGGTCGAGACCTGATCGTCGAATCCACCGTCTGGTCCTGACGTCAACGAAAAGCAGGAGCGGTGCCGACAGGGACGGGTTGCCCCCAGAAGATGGGAGCGGCACCCAGGGTCCCCGCGCCGCCGGAGGTTGAGGAATGCCGATCGAAGTGCTGATGCCGGCCCTGTCGCCCACCATGACCGAGGGCAAGCTGGCGAAATGGGTCAAGAAGGAAGGCGACACGGTGAAGTCCGGCGACGTGCTCGCCGAGATCGAGACCGACAAGGCCACCATGGAAGTCGAAGCGGTCGATGAAGGCCGCGTCGGCAAGATCCTGGTGCCGGAAGGCACCGACAATGTCGCGGTGAACACCCCCATCGCCGTCCTGCTGGAAGAGGGCGAGGACGAGAGCGCGCTGTCCAAGGGCGGCAACGCCCCGGCCGTCGCCGCTCCGGCCAACGCCGCCCCGGCCTCGGAAGAGACCAAGGCCGCCCCGTCGGCGGTGCAGGCTCCCGCCCCGGCGCCGACCGTGCCGGCCGCCCCGGCGTCCGCTCCGGATTCGGACGAGGACAAGTTCTTCGCCAAGACGGTGAAGAAGACGGTCCGCGAAGCCCTGCGCGACGCGATGGCCGAGGAAATGCGCCGTGACGAGAAGGTCTTCGTCATGGGCGAGGAGGTCGCGCAGTACCAGGGCGCCTACAAGGTGACCCAGGGCCTGCTGCAGGAGTTCGGCGAGCGTCGCGTCATCGACACGCCCATCACCGAGATCGGCTTCGCCGGTCTGGGCGTCGGCGCCTCCTTCAAGGGGCTGAAGCCGATCGTCGAGTTCATGACCTTCAACTTCGCCATGCAGGCGATCGACCACATCATCAACTCCGCCGCCAAGACGCTCTATATGTCCGGCGGCCAGATGGGCAGCCCGATCGTCTTCCGCGGCCCGAACGGCGCCGCCGCCCGCGTGGCGGCCCAGCACTCCCAGTGCTACGCCTCCTGGTACGCGCACTGCCCGGGCCTGAAGGTCGTCTCGCCCTGGTCGGCGGCCGACGCCAAGGGCCTGCTGAAGGCGGCGATCCGCGATCCGAACCCGGTGGTCTTCCTGGAGAATGAGATTCTCTACGGCCAGAGCTTCGAGGTGCCGGAGGACGAGGAGTTCGTCCTGCCGATCGGCAAGGCCAAGATCGAGCGCGCCGGCAAGGACGTGACGATCACCGCCTTCTCGATCATGGTCGGCCATGCGCTGGCCGCCGCCGAGGAGCTGGCGAAGGAAGGCATCGACGCGGAGGTCATCAACCTGCGCACGATCCGTCCGCTGGACACCGCCACCATCGTCAACAGCGTCAAGAAGACCAACCGCCTCGTCTCCGTCGAGGAGGGCTGGCCCTTCGCCGGCATCGGTTCGGAAATGTGCGCGCTGATGATGGAGCAGGCGTTCGACTATCTCGACGCGCCGGTGGCCCGCGTGGCCGGCCTGGACGTGCCGATGCCCTACGCCGCCAACCTGGAAAAGCTGGCGCTGCCTCAGGTCGCCGACATCGTCAAGGCCGCCAAGCAAGCCTGCTATCGCTGAGAGGAGGGCTGATAGGATGACCGTTCAGATTCTGATGCCCGCCCTCTCTCCCACGATGACCGAGGGCAACCTCGCCAAGTGG
The DNA here is from genome assembly GCF_900177515.1 of Azospirillum oryzae. GTDB lineage: Bacteria > Pseudomonadota > Alphaproteobacteria > Azospirillales > Azospirillaceae > Azospirillum > Azospirillum oryzae_A. The sequence goes on along the minus strand of NZ_FXAK01000007.1, from coordinate 1,525,868 downwards.
TTGAAGAAGGAAGGCGACACGGTGAAGTCCGGCGACGTGCTCGCCGAGATCGAGACCGACAAGGCCACCATGGAAGTCGAAGCGGTCGATGAGGGCCGCATCGGCAAGATCCTGATCCCGGCCGGCAGCCAGGGCGTCGCGGTGAACACCCCGATCGCCATCCTGCTGGAAGAGGGCGAGGACGAGAGCGCGCTGGCCTCGGCCGGCTCCGCTCCGGCCCCGGCGCCTGCTGCCGCCGCTCCGGCTGCAGCACCGGCACCGTCGGCCGCTCCGACCACAGCGGCTCCGGCTCCGGCTGCCGCTCCGGCGGCTACCACTGGTGAGCGCGTGTTCGCCAGCCCGCTGGCCCGCCGCATCGCCGAACAGGCCGGCGTCGACCTGAAGTCGGTCAAGGGCACCGGCCCGCACGGCCGCATCGTCAAGGCCGACGTGGAGGCCGCCAAGGCCGCCGGTCCGGCCAAGGCCGCTGCCGCTCCGTCTGCGGCCCCGGCTCCGGCCGCCGCCGCTCCGGCGCCCGCGGCGGCTCCGGCTCCGGCGAAGGCCGAGGGTGTGGATGCCAAGGCGCTCGCCGACAAGCTGGGCATGGCCTACACCGCCGTGCCGAACAGCGGCATGCGCAAGACAATCGCCAAGCGTCTGGGCGAGGTGAAGCGCACCGTTCCCGACTATTACCTGACGGTGGATGTCGAGATCGACGCGCTGATGAAGGTCCGCGCCGATCTGAACGGCCGGTCCGACGCCTACAAGCTGTCGGTGAACGACTTCATCATCCGCGCCGTGGCGCTGGCGTTGAAGAAGGTCCCGGCACTGAACGCCGCCTGGACCGACGAGGCGATGCTGCAGTTCCAGCATGCCGACATCTCGGTTGCCGTCGCCACCCCGACCGGGCTGATCACCCCGATCGTCAAGAAGGCGGAGACCAAGGGTCTGGCCGACATCTCCAACGAGATGAAGGCGCTGGCCAAGAAGGCGCGCGACAACGCGCTGAAGCCGGAAGAGTATCAGGGCGGCACGATCTCCATCTCCAACCTGGGCATGATGGGGATCAAGCAGTTCGCGGCGATCATCAACCCGCCGCAGGCCTGCATCCTGGCGGTCGGCGCCAGCGAGCAGCGCCCGGTGGTGAAGGACGGCGCTCTGGCCATCGCCACGGTGATGAGCCTGACCGGCACCTTCGATCACCGCGTCGCCGATGGCGCCGTCGGTGCGGAATTCCTTGCGGCGGTGAAGAAGCTGCTGGAGGATCCGCTCTCGATGCTGCTCTGACGGTTCGAGGATCCGGTTCCATGTCGAAAAGCCTTGCCCCGCTCCGCGCCGAAATCGACGCCATCGACGACGAGCTTGTCGCGTTGCTGGGCAAGCGCCTGTCCGTCGTCCACCGCGTCGCAGCGGTGAAGATGGCGGAGAACCTGCCGGCCGTCCTGCCCGACCGCGTCGAAGCGGTGAAACAACGGGCGGCCGAGGCGGGGCTGGCTTACGGCCTGGATCCGGACTTCATGGCCACCCTGTACCAGACGATCATCGACGAGGCGTGCCGGGTCGAGGAAGGCATCTTTGCCGCCGGCCGCGAGGATGCGCCTCGCTCCTGAATGGGGAGAACACCCTTGGCCGACATGAATTACGACGTCATCGTCATCGGCGGCGGGCCGGGCGGTTACGTGGCGGCGATCCGCGCCGCGCAGCTTGGCCTGCACACCGCGGTCATCGAGCGTGAAAACCTGGGCGGCATCTGCCTGAACTGGGGCTGCATCCCGACCAAGGCGCTGCTGCGCTCGGCCGAGGTGCTGCATCTCGCCAAGCATGCTGCCGACTATGGTCTGGTCATCCAGAACCCATCCTTCGACCTGGACAAGGTCGTCGCCCGCTCGCGCAAGGTCGCGGGCCAGCTGAACGGCGGCGTCAAGCACCTGCTGAAGAAGAACAAGGTCGCGGTGATCGAAGGTTCCGCCAAGCTGCTCGGCAAGGGGCAGGTGGCGGTGACCAAGGGCGAGGCCCCGGTCGGCACCTTCGGCGCCAAGCACATCATCATTGCCACCGGTGCCCGCGCCCGCACGCTGCCGGGCCTGGAGGATGACGGCAAGCTGGTCTGGACCTATCGCAAGGCGATGACCCCGGATGCCATGCCCAAGTCGCTGCTGGTCATCGGGTCCGGTGCCATCGGCATCGAATTCGCCAGCTTCTACAACGCTTTGGGCGCCAAAGTTACAGTGGTCGAGGTGATGGACCGCATCCTTCCGGTGGAGGATGAGGAAATCTCCGCAATGGCCCGGAAAGCTTTTGAAAAGCAGGGCATGCGCATCATCACCGGCGGCAAGGCCGGCAACCTGCGCAAGGCCGCCGACAGCGTGACCGTGGCCGTCGAGGCCGGAGGCAAGACCGAGGACATCACGGTCGACCGCGTCATCGTCGCCGTCGGCATCAGCCCGAACACCGAAGGGCTGGGGCTGGAGAACACCAAGGTCAAGACCGACCGCGGCCACATCCAGACCAACGGCATGTGCGAGACCGACGAGCCGGGCGTGTACGCCATCGGCGACGTGACCGGCGCCCCCTGGCTTGCCCACAAGGCCAGCCACGAGGGCGTGATCGTGGCCGAGCACATTGCCGGCAAGCATCCGCATGCGCTGAACGTCCGCAACATCCCGGGCTGCACCTATTCGCACCCGCAGATCGCGTCGGTCGGCCTGACGGAGAAGAAGGCGAAGGAAGCCGGCTACGAAATCAAGGTCGGCCGCTTCCCGTTCGTCGGCAACGGCAAGGCCATCGCGCTGGGCGAGCCGGAAGGCCTGATCAAGACCATCTTCGACGCCAAGACCGGCGAGATGCTGGGCGCCCACATGATCGGTGCGGAAGTGACCGAGCTGATCCAGGGCTACGGCATCGCCAAATCGTCGGAGCTGACCGAGGCCGAGTTGATGCATGCGGTGTTCCCGCATCCGACCCTGTCGGAAATGATGCATGAGTCGGTCCTTGATGCCTATGGCCGGGCGATCCACTTTTAAATAAGATTTTCCGAGGTGACGTTTTCCCCTTTGGACGGAGCCATGGACCGCAGCAGCGCCGCTTACGACGAGGATTTCTACGCCTGGACCCAAGCCCAGGCGCAGGAGCTTCGCCGTGCCGGCGCCGAGCGGAACAACGCCCCGGTCGACTGGGAGAACGTCGCCGAGGAGATCGAGAGCATGGGCCGCAGCCAGAAATCCGAGATCGACAGCCGCCTTGGCGTTCTGCTGGTCCATTTGCTGAAATGGATGTTCTGTCCTGACCTTCGGGAACGGTGCGAGCGCGGCTGGCGCCTGACCGTCCGGGAGCAGCGCAAGAAGCTGCTCAAGGATATCAAGGACAGTCCCAGCCTCCGGCCCTACATCGCCGACGTCTTTGCCGAGGTTTATTCGGATGCCCGCCTGCGGGCCGCCGTCGAGGCGGATGTCCCCGATGGGCATTTCCCGGTCGAGTCGCCTTTCACGCTTGACCAGGCGCTCGATCCGGCCTATCCGGCCGAGCTGTTTCCGCCGGAATGGCGGGTTTGACATCCTTATCGCACCTATTGTCGGGGCCGGGGCATCGCGTCGGCCATCGGGAGCTTTAGACCATGACCCTCGTCGACCAGACCGAGAAGCTGCGCCACCCCGAAAAGGCCCATAAGCCCGACAACCCGATCCAGCGCAAACCGGCCTGGATCCGGGTCAAGGCGCCGATGAGCCAGGAATACAACGAGACCCGCCAGCTGATGCGCGGGCTGAAGCTGAACACCGTGTGCGAAGAGGCCGCCTGCCCGAACATCGGGGAGTGCTGGAAGCACAAGCACGCCACCTTCATGATCCTGGGCTCCATCTGCACGCGCGGCTGCGCCTTCTGCAATGTCGAGACCGGGCGTCCGGATCAGCTGGACCCGCATGAGCCGGACAATGTGGCCGAGGCGGTCGGCAAGCTGAAGCTGAGCCACGTCGTCATCACCTCGGTCGACCGCGACGATCTGGCTGACGGCGGTGCCGAGCATTTCGCCCGCACCATCCGCGCCATCCGCGCCGCCTCGCCGGAGACGACGATCGAGATCCTGACCCCCGACTTCCAGAAGAAGAAGGGTGCGGTCGAGGTGGTGGTGGAGGCCAGGCCCGACGTCTTCAACCACAATCTGGAGACTGTTCCGCGCCTCTATCCCAACATCCGCCCGGGTGCGCGCTATTTCGCCTCGCTGCAGCTGCTGGCGCGGGTGAAGGAGCTGGATCCGACGATCTTCACCAAGTCCGGCCTGATGGTCGGACTGGGCGAGACGAAGGAGGAGATCGGGCAGGTGATGGACGATCTGCGCTCCGCCGATGTGGACTTTCTGACGATTGGGCAGTATCTCCAGCCCACGCCCAAGCATGCGGCGGTGGATCGTTTCGTGACTCCCGAGGAGTTCGACGGTTATTCCACTGTCGGCCGTGGCAAGGGCTTCCTGCTGGTGGCCTCGTCGCCGCTGACGCGCTCGTCCTATCATGCGGGCGCCGATTTCGAGAAACTGCGCGAAGCCCGGCTGCGCAAGCTGGGGGTCGCGGCCGCCTGATCCAGGCGGTTCAATAAAAGGAAACGGGTACGGGCATGCCGACGCACGCGGAAAAGAAGGTTCTTCCCTACACGCCCCAGCAGATGTACGACCTGGTCGCCGATGTGGAGAAGTATCCCGAGTTTCTGCCCTGGTGCCTGGCGGCCCGCATCCGCAAGCGCGAAGGCGATGTCATGTTCGCGGACCTGATCATCGGCTTCAAGATGGTCCGCGAACGCTTCACCTCTCGGGTGGAGCTGAGCGCGCCGGCTTGCCGGATCGATGTGCAGTACACCGACGGGCCGTTCCAGTACCTGAACAACCACTGGATCTTCAACGATCATCCCGGCGGCTGCTGCGTCGACTTCTTCGTCGATTTCGAGTTCCGTTCGAAGATGCTGCAGAAGATCATGGGCCTGCTGTTCAACGAGGCGGTGCGCCGCATGGTGCAGGCCTTCGAAACACGGGCGGCCCAGCTTTACGGGCCGGGCCGGGTGACGCAGCCGGCTTGACGCCGGCTTGCAGGCAGTTGCGGAGGTGGTCGGTCAGGTCTTGTCCGACCACAACTCCCCGCCGCTGGCCCAATCGCTTTTCTTCACGTCCTGGAAGATGATGTCCACCGCCGAGGGCGAGCAGCCGAGCACCTTCACGGTCGCTTCGGTCAGCGCCTTGGCGTATTCGCGTTTCTGCTCGACGGTGCGGCCTTCGAACAGCTGGATGTTGATGGTCGGCATCTGGTGATTTTCCTTGTTGATGAAGAGTTTGCCGGCGTTTCTTCAGCGCAGGCTTCCGGTCGGACGGGCCAGCCGCAGCCGCTCCAGCGCCGCCTGGACCGTTGCCATGCGCACGGCGTCGCGGTCGCCGGGGAAGGTGTATTCCTTGGCCTTGGCCGCCCCGCCGCGGACGGCGGTGGCGACATAGACGCGGCCCACCGGCTTGGTCTCCGTCGCGCCGCCGGGTCCGGCGATGCCGGTTACCGCCACCGTCACGTCGGCCCGTGATTTCGCCAGCGCGCCGACCGCCATGGCGACCGCCACCTCCGGGCTGACGGCGCCGTGGGCGTGCAACAGGCTGGCGGGGACGCCGAGCAGCTCGGTCTTGGCGATGTTGGTGTAGGTGACGAAGCCGCGGTCGACCACCTTGGACGAACCGGCGATGTCGGTCAGCGCGCCGGCGATCAGCCCGCCGGTGCAGGACTCGGCGGTCGCCAGCATGAAGCCGGCGAGGCCGTATTCGGCCAGCACCTGGGCGGAAAGCTCGCGGATGGGCTCGGGAAACATGTCGGCCTCTCCCGGTATGGACTGTCGGATGGGATGTTAGCCGGGGAGCCGGATGGTCGCCACTGCTTGCGCGGCGATGCCCTCGCGCCGGCCGGTGAAACCCAGCTGCTCGGTGGTGGTCGCCTTGACGCTGACCCGGCCGACCTCGATGCCCAGGATTTGGGCAATGCGTTCGGCCATCGCGGCGCGGTGAGGGCCGACTTTCGGCCGCTCGCAGATGATGGTCACGTCGGCGTGGGCGATGACGCCGCCGCGCTCCGCCACCAGATCGGCGGCATGGCGCAGGAACTTGGCGCTGTCGGCGCCGCGCCAGCGCGGGTCGGTCGGCGGGAAGTGGCTGCCGATGTCGCCGGCGGCCAGCGCGCCGAGAATCGCATCGGTCAGGGCATGCAGGCCGACATCGGCATCGGAATGGCCTTCCAGCCCATGGTCGTGCGGAACCCGCAGGCCGCAGAGCGTCACGAAATCACCGTCGGTGAAGCGGTGGACATCGAAGCCGCTGCCGGTCCGCACATCCCACAGGCTGCTCATGACCGCGCGGGTGGCGCGGGTCAGGTCGTCGGGCGTGGTCACCTTGAAATTGTCCTCCTTGGACGGCACCAGAGCCACGGCCAGACCGGCGCGTTCGGCCACCGCGGCATCGTCGGTCAGCGACAGGCCGGCGGCGGCGCGGTGGGCCTCCAGAATGGCGGGGAAGCGGAAGCCCTGCGGGGTCTGCGCCCGCCATAGCGCCTCGCGGTCCACCGTGCCGGCGATGGTGCCGGAACTGCCGCGCTTGAGCGTGTCGGCGACCGGGACCGCGGCGATGGCGCCGGGCGTGCTGTCGAGCGCGGCGATCACCGCGCCGATGGTGGCCGCGTCGATCAGCGGACGGGCGGCGTCATGGATCAGCACGAGGTCGAGCGCGCCGTCGGCGGCGAGAGCCTCCAGCCCGTTGCGCACCGAGTCCTGACGGCTGGCGCCGCCCGACACCGGCTGGGGCAGGCCGAGGCCGGCGACCGCGGCGTCATAGGCGTCGCGCCACGCCGGATCGATGACCACACGCACGCCGGTGACCTGGGGATGGCTGAGGAACGCCTCCACCGTCCGGCGCAGCACCGGCTTGCCGGCGAGGTCGAGATACTGCTTCGGCCGTTCGGCGCCGAACCGCTGGCCGGATCCGCCGGCGACGATCAGGGCGATGCAGGTGGGCGCGATGCAGGTGGGCATGAGGCAAACCGTAAGATATGATAGCCACTTGACGGGAACGTCGCGGAGCCTAGCCTGTCGCCGTGGTTCCGCCAAGTGCCGAGCCTTGCCGCCTGTGAAGCTCCGGACCATGTCCGGAGGCGGGCGGCATGACATGGCGGCACGTCATGGCAGCATGACGGCGGAAGGACGGGAGTGCATTCGGGTCCATGTCGCAGAACATTTTCTTGAGCCTGACGGCGCTGGTCGCCCTGTTGCCTGCCGCCTTCTATCCTTACCGGCGCATCGCGGGGCAGGGAGTGGAGGGGCGCGGCTGGTCCTTCTGGGGTGCGCTGCTGCTCGCCGCCGCCGGGCCGGGCATGTGGGCGATCATGCAGGTCGCCGGCCAGTGGCAGACCGGCTTTTCAACCGCGCTGTGGGTGACGACCGCCGCCTGCATGGCTCTGTTCATCGGGCTCAGCCTGCTCCATGACACGGCTTGGAGGCTGGCGCCGCTGCTGCTGCCCTATCTGCTGGCGGTCTGCCTGCTGGCGACGCTGACGGAGGATGCGCCGGCCCCGGTCCTGCGCGGCAATGCGCCGAACGTGTGGATCGACCTGCACATCGCGGTTTCCGTCTTCACCTATGCCCTGCTGACCCTGAGTGCCGTGGCGTCCTTCGCCGCGGTGATCCAGACCCGCGCGCTGAAGACCAAGCGGCCGACCCCGCTCAGCCGTTTCCTGCCGCCGGTGGCGGAGAGCGAGCGGCTGCAGCTGCGCCTGCTGATCGCGTCGGAGGTGATCCTCGGCGCCGGTCTCGCCACCGGAATGGCGGTGCTTTATTTCGAGCAGGGAATGCTGTTCCGCACCGATCACAAGACCCTGCTGTCGCTGGCGACCTTCATCGTCATCGGCGTCCTGCTGCTGGCCGAATACCGGACCGGCGTGCGCGGCCGGACGGCGGCGCGGACGATGCTGATCGTCTATCTGCTGGCGACGCTTGCCTATCCCGGCGTCAAGTTCGTGTCGAACGTGCTGATCGGCCAATGGGCCTGGAGTTGAGGGCGCATCCACCGCAAGCCGGTGGAAGAGCATAGGTTTTGCACCAAGCCTTAGCTTATCCGTAGGGCTTCGCGCTTGCACACATCCGCAGCAGCGTGATAACTTGCCCAAAATGGTGGCACTTTGTTGATTTGCCCATCAATCGGGCAGGTGAGAATGACCATACAAATCGGACCCATCACACTCGCCGGACCGGTGATCCTGGCGCCCATGTCGGGTGTCTCCGACCTGCCGTTCCGCCGTCTGGTGAAGCGCGCGGGCTGCGGCCTCGTCGTGTCGGAGATGATCGCCAGCCAGGCGATGATCCGCGAGAACCGCCAGACCCTGCGCATGGTGGAGACCGAGCCGGAAGAGTTTCCGATGGCGGTCCAGCTCGCCGGCTGCGAGCCGGAGGTGATGGCGGAGGCGGCGAAGCTGAACGAAGACCGTGGCGCCGCCGTCGTCGACATCAATTTCGGCTGCCCGGTGAAGAAGGTGGTCAACGGCCATGCCGGCTCTTCCCTGATGCGGGACGAAGCGTTGGCCGGCCGCATCCTGGAGGCGGTGGTGAAGGCCGTCAGCATCCCGGTGACGCTGAAGATGCGGCTGGGCTGGGACGAGACCAACCGCAACGCCCCCAACCTCGCCCGCATCGCCGAGCAGTGTGGGATCAAAATGGTGACGGTCCATGGCCGTACCCGCATGCAGTTCTACACCGGCACCGCCGACTGGACCTATGTCCGCCATGTGAAGGAGGCGGTGTCGATCCCGGTGGTGGTCAACGGCGACATCACCAGCTTCGAGGCGGTCGACCGCGCGCTTGCCGAATCCGGCGCCGACGGCGTGATGATCGGGCGAGGCAGTTATGGCCGGCCCTGGTTTCCGTCCCAGGTCATGCATTACCTGCGCACCGGCGAAAGGCTGACCGACCCGCCGCTGCACGAGCAGATGAACACGCTGCTGGAGCATTTCGACAGCATGCTGAGCCATTACGGCGCCGACGGCGGCATCAAGGTCGCCCGCAAGCATGTGTCCTGGTATTCGACCGGTCTGCGCGAGTCCAACGAGTTCCGCCAGGAGGTCAACCGGCTGGGCGACCCCGACGCAGTGCGCGACCGCATCCGTGCCTTTTACGAACCGGCAATCGAAAGGATGGCCGCCTGATGGATCCCGTACCGATGACCGCCCCGGGCCAGCGTGGCCGCAACCGGTCGGGTGCCTCGCGGGCGCCCCGGCTGGAGTCCCTGGTGGTGCTGAACAGCCTGCCCGATCCGGTGCTGGTGGTGGACGGCAACGGCGACATCCGCTTCGTCAATCTGGAGGGGCAGGAATTTTTCGACCTGTCCGCCAACGCCATGGAAGGCATGCCGCTGCCCGATCTGCTGCCGCCGGACAGCCCGGTGATGGGCCTGATCGCGCAGGTACGCCGCGGCAGCCGTCGGGTGTCGCAGGACGGGGTCATCATCGACACGCCGCGTATCGGCCCGCATCATGTCACGGTGCAGGTGGCGGCCATGGGCGACCCGCCCGACCATGTGGTGCTGACCATCCATGAGCGGTCGCTGGCCCGAAAGATCGACCATTCGCTGACCCACCGCCATGCCGCACGCTCCGTCACCGCCATGGCGGCGATGCTGGCGCACGAGGTGAAGAACCCGTTGTCGGGCATCCGCGGCGCGGCGCAGTTGCTGGAGGAGAACGCCAGCGACCAGGACCGGGTGCTGACCCGCCTGATCTGCGACGAGGCCGACCGCATCGTGGCGCTGGTCAATCGGATGGAGGTGTTTTCCGACGAACGGCCGCTGGAGCGCGCCGCGGTGAACATCCACACGGTGCTGGAACATGTGCGCAAGGTCGCCCAGAGCGGGTTTGCCCGAAAAATACGCTTTGTCGAGCGTTACGACCCGTCACTGCCTCCTGTTTACGGCAATCGCGACCAACTTGTGCAGGTTTTCCTGAATCTGGTGAAAAATGCGGCAGAGGCTGCACCGGAATCAGGCGGCGAGATCACCCTGACCACCTCCTATCAGCATGGCGTGCGCATGGCGCTGCCGGGCGGCGATGTGCGCCGGCACCTGCCCTTGCTGGTGACGGTGCAGGATAATGGCGACGGCATTCCGGAAGACCTGCAGTCCAACCTGTTCGATCCCTTCGTGACGAGCAAAGTGAACGGCACTGGCCTTGGTCTTGCATTGGTGGCGAAACTCATAGGCGATCATGGCGGAACCATCGAGTTCGACAGCCAGCCTCGCCGGACCGTCTTCAAGGTGTCGCTGCCGATGTACGATGATTCGAAATACGACGACCCGAAACTTTCCGGAGAGTCGAAGATTTCAGACGCTGGCTTGCAGTCCAAGGGCGGCCGGGGGACTCGTTGATGAGCGCGGCGACCATTCTCGTCGCGGATGACGATCGCGCCATCCGCACCGTGCTGACGCAGGCGCTCGCCCGGCTGGGGCACGAGGTCCGCACCACCGGCAACGCCGCGACGCTGTGGCGCTGGGTGGCGGACGGGCAGGGGGATCTGGTCATCACCGACGTGGTGATGCCGGACGAAAACGGCCTGGACCTGATCCCGCGCATCAAGAAGCTGCGGCCCGAACTGCGCGTCATCGTCATGAGCGCGCAGAACACGCTGATCACCGCGGTGAAGGCGGCGGAGCGCGGCGCCTTCGAATATCTGCCCAAGCCCTTCGACCTGAAGGAGCTGGTGTCGGTCGTCGAACGGGCGCTGAACGCCAACAACCCGCCGGCCGCCATGCCCGGCGGCGACATGGAAGGAGAGGAGCAACTGCCGCTGATCGGCCGCTCCCCCGCCATGCAGGAAATCTACCGGGTGCTGGCCCGCCTGATGGGCACCGACCTGACGGTGATGATCACCGGCGAGTCCGGCACCGGCAAGGAGCTGGTCGCCCGCGCGCTCCATGATTACGGCAAGCGGCGCAACGGCGCCTTCGTCGCCATCAACATGGCGGCCATCCCGCGCGAGCTGATCGAGTCCGAGCTGTTCGGCCACGAGAAGGGCGCCTTCACCGGCGCCACCAACCGGTCGACCGGCCGGTTCGAACAGGCGCAGGGCGGCACCCTGTTCCTGGACGAGATCGGCGACATGCCGCTGGAGGCGCAGACCCGCCTGCTGCGCGTGCTGCAGGAGGGCGAGTACACCACGGTCGGCGGCCGCACCGCGATCAAGACCGATGTCCGCATCATCGCGGCGACCCACCGCGACCTGCGCACCCTGATCCGCCAGGGCCTGTTCCGCGAGGATCTGTTCTACCGCCTGTGCGTCGTGCCGATCCGCCTGCCGCCGCTGCGTGAGCGGACAGAGGACATTCCGCTGCTGGTCCGCCATTTCCTGAATCTCGGCATCAGCCAGGGACTTCCGGCCAAGAGCATCGATCAGGCGGCGATGGACCGGCTGAAGCGCTACCGCTGGCCAGGCAACGTCCGCGAGCTGGAGAATCTGGTCCGTCGTCTGGCCGCGCTCTATTCGCAGGAGGTCATCGGGTTGGACGTGGTGGAGGCGGAGCTTGCCGACGCCACCCCGGCCGCCCAGCCGGTGGAGGAGCCGCAGAGCGAGGGCCTGTCCTCGGCGGTCGAACGCCACTTGAAGGACTATTTCGCGGCGCACAAGGACGGCATGCCGTCCAACGGCCTGTACGACCGGGTGCTGCGCGAGATCGAACGGCCGCTGATCTCGCTCAGCCTGTCGGCGACCCGCGGCAACCAGATCAAGGCAGCCCAATTGCTGGGTCTGAACCGCAACACGCTGCGCAAGAAGATCCGCGATCTGGACATCCAGGTGATGCGCGGCATCAAATAGGCTGCTGCCGACCGTACAGACGGACGTCGTCCCGCCGCCGCAACCGATCCGTGCCAAAATTGTGACACAGCGTCGGTGCGGACGGCGGTAGACCAAGGGCAGGCAACCGCCCGGCGGCTGCCGCGCCGGCTGGCCTAAGCGGTCCTGTCCGAAAGGCAGATCCATTGCGGCTTGGCAGGGCCGCAACAGAGGTGTATCTTTCCGGCAACAGATTAGCGCCGGACGATGCCACCCAATTCCGACACCGCAGCAGCCGGCCAGAGGCCGGTCTGGCAGAAGATTCTCCACTGGTCCCGGCGGGTAGGCCTGGGCAAGCGGCTGGCTTTCGCCCTGTCGCTGGCAGCCTTGGCCGCCGGCTTCGCCACCTATGCGGCGATGACGGAAAGTGCGCCGTTCGGGCAGGCCAACCCGCGTACGGTCACGCTTCTGCTGACGCTCGACCTTGCGATCCTGCTGACGCTGGGTGTGCTGATCGCGCGGCGGATCGTCGCAATCCTGATCGGGCGGCGGCGCCGGTTGGCGGGATCGCGGCTGCACACCCGGCTGGTTCTGGTGTTCAGCGTGCTGGCGGTGGCGCCGGCCATCATCATGACGGTGTTCTCCACCCTGTTCTTCTATGTCGGGGTGCAGAGCTGGTTCAGCGACCGCGTGCGCACGGCGGTGAACGAATCCCTGGTGGTCGCCAGCGCCTATCTGCACGAGCACCAGCAGAACATCCGCGCCGACGCCCTGGCGATGGCCAACGACCTGTCGCAGGAGGCGCGGCTTTCCAGCGATCCCGAGCGGTTCGAGCAGGTCGTCGCCACCCAGGCGATGCTGCGCGCCCTGTCGGAAGCCATCGTCTTCAACGGCACCACCGGCGCCATCGTCGCGCGGGCCGGCTATACCTTCACGCTCGAATTCGAGCCGATCCCGGAAGACAAGATCCAGCAGGCCCGCAACGGCGAGGTCGCGCTGATCGTCAAGGAATCCGACGACCGCGTCCGCGCCCTGGTCAGCCTGGACCGGGTGTCCGACACCTTCCTCTATGTCGGCCGCATGGTGGAGCCGCGGGTGCTCCAGCACATGGCCTCGGCCGAGGGGGCGGTGAAGGAATACACGGCGCTGGAGAACCAGCGCGGCAGCCTGCAGGTCACCTTCACGCTGATCTTCCTGGTGGTGGCGATGCTGCTGCTGCTGGCGGCGGTGTGGGCCGGGTTGAATTTCGCCACCCGGCTGGTCAGGCCGATCAGCGCGCTGATCGGCGCCGCCGAGCGGGTGCGTGCCGGCGACCTGACGGTCCGCGTCTCCGAGCCGCCGGGCGAGGACGAGTTCGTGCTGCTGTCCCGCGCCTTCAACCGCATGACCACCGAGATCGAGGGGCAGCGGCGGGAACTGCTGTCGACCAACCGGCTGCTGGACGAGCGGCGCCGCTTCACCGAAACGGTGCTGTCCGGCGTGTCGGCCGGCGTGCTGGGTGTCGATGCCGACGGCGTCATCAATCTGCCGAACCTGTCCGCCGCCCGCCTGCTAGGCGAGGAGGACCCGGAGCGGCTGGTCGGCATGCCGCTGGTCGAACTGCTGCCGGACATCGCCGACCTGCTGGAGAACGCGCCGAAGAAGCCCGGCCGCGTCGTGCAGGACCAGATCCAGATCCGCCGTCCGGGCAAGCCGACGCTGACGCTGCTGGTCCGCATTGCGGCGGAGGTGCGCGGCGGCGAGGTGCGCGGCTATGTCGTCACCTTCGACGACATCACCGAACTGGTGTCGGCGCAGCGCAAGGCGGCCTGGGCCGACGTGGCGCGCCGCATCGCGCACGAGATCAAGAATCCGCTGACGCCGATCCAGCTGTCGGCCGAGCGGCTGCGCCGGAAGTACCTGAAGGAGATCTCCAGCGATACGGAGGTCTTCACCATGTGCACCGACACCATCGTCCGGCAGGTCGACGACATCCGCCGCATGGTGGACGAATTCTCCGCCTTCGCGCGGATGCCGCAGCCGGTGATGAAGCCGGTCAACATCAACGATCTGGTGCGGCAGGCCGTGTTCCTGCAATCCAGCGCCCACACCGGCAAGATCCGCTTCGACACCCGGCTGCCTTCGGGGCCGCTGACGGTGGCGTGCGACAGCCGGCAGATCTCGCAGGCGCTGACCAACCTGCTGCAGAACGCGGCGGACGCCATCGAGGGGCGCACGCCGCCCGCCGACGGGTCGGAGCTGCCGCCCGGCGAGGTGGCGATCGCGGTGGAGGATGACGGCGAGAAGATCGTCGTCACCGTCGAGGACAACGGCAAGGGCCTGCCCGGCGGCGAACAGCGCGACCGGCTGACCGAACCCTATGTGACGACGCGGGCCAAGGGCACCGGGCTGGGGCTCGCCATCGTCAAGAAGATCATGGAGGACCATGGCGGCGTGCTGACCCTGGAGGACCGCGAAGGCGGGGCCGGGGCGCGCGTGACCCTGGTCATTCCACACCCGGTTGCGGTCGCGAACGACGCGGGCGGCCGTGACGACAGGCCGGCGGAGACCGGCGGAGAGATGAGGCACGAAGCCCATGGCGCATGACATTCTGATCGTCGACGACGAAGCCGATATCCGGATGCTGATAGCCGGCATCCTGAACGACGAAGGCATCAAGACCCGCGAGGCCGCCGACGCCGATCAGGCCTTCGCCCAGGTCGCGGCGCGCCGGCCGAGCCTCGTCGTGCTCGACATCTGGCTGCAGGGCAGCAGGCTGGACGGCCTGCAGATCCTGGAACAGCTGATGCGGGACCATGCCAATCTTCCGGTCATCATGATTTCCGGGCACGGCAACATCGAGACGGCGGTGCAGGCGATCAAGGTCGGCGCCTACGACTTCATCGAGAAGCCGTTCAAGGCCGACCGGCTGCTGCTGATGGTGGACCGCGCCATCGAGGCGGCGCGGCTGAAGCGCGAGAACCAGGAACTGAAGCTGCGCGCCGGCGGCGACTTGGAACTGATCGGCCGCTCCTCGGCGGTCAACCAGGTGCGCCAGTCCATCGACAAGGTGGCGCCGACCGGCAGCCGCGTGCTGATCTCCGGCCCGCCGGGCGCCGGCAAGGAGGTGGTCGCCCGGCTGATCCATGCCCGCTCGCGCCGTGCCAGCGGCCCCTTCGTCGGGCTGAACTGCGCCACCATGCGGCCGGAGCGGCTGGAGATGGAGCTGTTCGGCACCGAGGCCGGCGTCGACGGTCCCGGCCGCAAGATCGGCACCTTCGAACAGGCTCATGGCGGCACGCTGCTGCTGGACGAAGTCGCCGACATGCCGCTGGAAACCCAGGGCAAGATCGTCCGCGCCCTGCAGGAGCAGGTGTTCGAGCGCGTCGGCGGCGGCCAGCGGGTCGAGGTCGACGTGCGCGTCATCGCCACCTCCAACCGCGACCTCCAGGCGGAGATCGAGCAGGGACGCTTCCGCCAGGACCTGTTCTACCGCCTGTCGGTGGTGCCGATCCGCGTGCCGTCGCTGGCCGAGCGGCGGGAGGACATCCCGGTGCTGGCCCGCCATTTCATGCAGCGCTCCGCCGAGGCGTCGGGCCTGCCGGTCCGCGAGTTCGGCGAGGACGCGATGGCGGCGCTCCAGGCCTATGACTGGCCGGGCAACGTCCGCCAGCTGCGCAACGTGGTGGACTGGCTGCTGATCATGGCGCAGGGCGACCCGAAGGAGCCGATCCGCGCCGACACCCTGCCGCCGGAGATCGGCGCGATCACGCCGACGGTCCTGAAATGGGACAAGGGCGGCGAGATCATGGGCCTGCCGCTGCGCGAGGCGCGCGAGGTGTTCGAGCGTGAATATCTGCTGGCCCAGGTCACCCGTTTCGGCGGCAACATCTCCCGCACCGCATCCTTCGTCGGAATGGAGCGCTCGGCCCTTCACCGCAAGCTGAAGTCGCTGGGCGTCCATGGCAGCGAGAAGGGGAAGATGTTCATCGAGTGACCGGCCGCTTGTACGGGGCCGCCGGAGTGGTCATATTGAATTGACCATTTTGGCGGAGGCTTCCATGGGATTGCCGGTGGTGACGGTCAGCGTGACCGAGTTCAAGGCGAAATGCCTGTCGCTGTTCGACGATCTGGAGGATCACCGCGTGGCCAAGATCGTGGTGACCCGCCATGGCCGGCCTGTTGCCGAACTGAACCCGCCGGATCGCGAATTGCCGCCGCTGTTCGGCGCCCATCCCGGTTCCGTCGAGGTGGTCGGCGATTATGATCTGACCCAGCCGACCTTCGACGACGAGGTCTTCGACGCCGAAAGCGGGATCCTTCACCGGTGAGCGTCGAATGATCCTTCTCGACACCCACGCGATCTTATGGCTTGACGCCGGCGTCGAGCTTTCCGCCGATGCACGCGAGCGCATCGAGCAGGAAAGGTCGACCGGCGGGATCCTGATCTCGACCGTCTCAGCATGGGAAATCGGGACGTTGGTGCGCAAAGGCCGGATCCGGCTGGATCTGGAGCCATCGGCCTGGATGCAGCGATTCCTTGCCGCGGCCGGGCTGCGCTGCCTGCCTCTGTCGCTCGACGCGGCGCTGGGGGCATCGAGCCTGCCCGAACCGCTGCATAACGACCCGGCCGACCGGATGCTGATTGCCACCGCCCGCCAACTCGGCGTTCCTCTCATGACCCGGGACCGGCTGATCCATGACTATGCTGCCATATCGGGGACCATTCGGGTGCACTCCTGCTGACCCGCGCCTGCCTCTTCTGACTTGACCGGAGCATCTCTTGTCCGCCCCCATCACCCTGCCGCGCGCCGTCATCTATGATTGGGACAACACCCTGGTCAGCAACTGGGACACCGTGCGCGCGGCGCTGAACCATGCGCTGGTGTCCTTCGGCCTCGATCCCTGGAGTGCGGAGGAGGCCCGCGAGCGGATCAAGGCGTCGCTGCGCGACAGCTTCCCCCGCATTTTCGGCGAGCGCTGGACCGAGGCGCGCGACCTCTTCTATGCCTATTTCGCCACCCACCATCTGGACGGGCTGAAGCCGCTGCCGGGCGCGGAGACGCTGCTGCGCCATTTCCACGAGCGCGGCGTCTATCAGGCGGTCGTCTCCAACAAGAACGGCAGGTTCCTGCGGGCGGAGGCGGATGCGCTGGGCTGGACCCGGTATTTCGGCAAGCTGGTCGGTGCCCAGGATGCCGAGTTCGACAAGCCGCACATCGCTCCGGTGCGGATGGCGCTGGAGCCGGCGGGGATCGCGCCGGGTGCAGACGTCTGGTTTCTCGGCGATGCCGACATCGACATGGAATGCGCCCATGGCGCCGGACTCGTTCCGGTGCTAATAGGGCTGGGCGAGGGGAGCGGCTTCGACCGTTTCCCGCCCGCCCATCGCCACACCGACTGTACGGCGCTGCACGGCGTCCTGTATGGCTTGGTGGACGGCAATGGTGATACCATATCCCTGCAAACGGCTGTCGAGACGGTACCAACGCGCACCATACCTGCACCGTGAAACGGGGAGCGGACCGCCTGACGAAGGGGTCCCAAGAACATTGAAGAAGGGGGCATGAAAAATGTCTGAAAAAAGCCAAAACGTGCAGGACGTGTTTCTCAATCACGTCCGTAAGAACAAGACTCCCGTAACCGTCTTTCTCGTGAACGGCGTGAAACTCCAGGGCATTATTACTTGGTTCGACAACTTCTCGGTACTTCTGCGGCGCGACGCGCATTCCCAACTCGTCTACAAGCACGCAATCTCGACGGTCATGCCGGCCCATCCCATTCAACTTTTCGAGCCGCCCAAGGAAGGTGAAAGCGTCTGATCCCTTGACCAATGGTAACGGCGCGGCCCCTGAAGGCGCCGCGCGGGCCATCGTGGTCCACCCTGTCCTCCGCATCGAGGCGGACGGGGACATGCGCCCTCCCGAATCGCGGCTCGAGGAGGCGGTCGGTCTTGCCCAGGCCATTCAGCTGGACGTCGTCCATGCCGAATGCGCCAAGGTGAACCGGCCGCAGCCATCGACCCTGCTCGGCTCCGGCACGGTGGAGCAGCTGGCACAGGTGGTGGAGGAGACCGAGGCGACCCTCGTCATCCTCGACCATGCCCTGTCGCCGGTGCAGCAGCGCAACCTGGAACGGGCGCTGAAGGCGAAGGTCATCGACCGCACCGGCCTGATCCTGGAGATCTTCGGCGCCCGCGCCCGGACGCGGGAAGGCATGCTGCAGGTCGAACTGGCCTCCCTGACCTACCAGAAATCGCGGCTGGTGAGGTCCTGGACCCACTTGGAACGCCAGCGCGGCGGCTTCGGCTTCCTCGGCGGTCCCGGTGAATCGCAGCTTGAGCTCGACCGCCGCCTGATCGGCGACCGGATCATCAAGATCAAGAAGGAGCTGGAGGAGGTGCGGCGCACCCGCGGCCTGCACCGCAAGGCGCGCGCCAAGGTGCCGTACCCGGTGGTAGCCCTGGTCGGTTACACCAACGCCGGCAAATCGACGCTGTTCAACCGGCTGGCGAACGCCGATGTCTTTGCCCAAAACCTGCTGTTCGCCACGCTCGATCCCACCATGCGGCAGGTGACGCTGCCGTCTGGGCGCAAGGTGATCCTGTCGGACACGGTCGGCTTCATCTCCGACCTGCCGCACGGGCTCGTCGCCGCCTTCCGCGCCACGCTGGAGGAGGTGGACGCCGCCGACATCATCCTGCATGTCCGCGACATCGCCCACATCGACAGCGAGGCCCAGAAGGCCGACGTCCATGAGGTGCTGTCCGACATGGGCATCGACCCGGAGACGGACGACCGGGTGATCGAGGTGCTGAACAAGATCGACGCGCTGGACGAGGAAAGCCGCGCGGCGGTCCTGGCCCAGACCGGGCGCAATCCGCGCGCGGTGGCGGTCTCCGCCCTGTCGGGGGAGGGGATCGACGACCTCGACCGCCTGCTCGACCAGCGGATGAACGTCAACCGGCAGGTCGTCGACCTGACCGTCGGCCTCGGCGATGGGGCCGCGCTCGCCTGGCTCTATGCCCGGAGCGAGGTTCTAGACCGGCGCGACGACGAGGAGCATGCTCATCTGCAGGTCTCCATCGATCCCGTCGATCTCGCCCGTTTTGAGAAGCGGTTCCAGCCGGCCGAGCAGGTCCAGCCGCAACCTTAAGCGGCGCGGGCCTGTACCTTTGGCCGAAGGATGGGGGTGCGACCCGGGGTCTATGACCTGTTGCACCCCACTCCGGTCTTAAGACGAATGCGGCGTGGTTATTTGCCCGTTGGGGTCGGATTATGGGAACGGAGCGGTGCGCTCCCCCATCAGGAGGACTGCCAATGCGGTTGCAAACCGATCCGTCTCGCTTTTCGATTACGGCTTTCCTCGCCGATCAGGTCGCTCTCGTCGCCCGTCAGGAGAAGCTGCCGCCTGGCGCCGCATTGCTGCGGTTGCAGGAGCTTTCGCGCACGCCGGAAGGCCGCGCGACCCTGATGCGTCTGATCGAATCCGCCGGCCGGTGCGAGCCGAACGCCGAAGAGGCTGCCAAGATCGAAGCGATCTGCCGTGAGCTGGTTGCCTGGGGCTATGGCGGTTTCACCGGTGGAACCCGCCACGAGCCCCATCACGATCACCGCGCCGCGGCCTGACGGTGATTTGACACATGCTTGAGGGATGACGGCGCAGGCGATGGCGGGCCATAATGGGCCGTTCGCCATCGCCGCGGTCCCGTCGTGCTCCGTTCCCCTTCCCGTACCGTCCCGACCGGCGCCGGCCGCCTGATCCCGGCACTGCTGATTCCGGCATTGCCGCTGCTTCTGGCAATCGCCCAGCCGGTGGCGGCCGAACCGGTGCGTTACGGAATGCCGCTGCCGCCCGGCTATGTCGAGGAGCCGGCGGTGCCGCCCGAGGATCCGCTTCCCCCCCCGCCGAAACCCCTGCCGCTGGCGCCCGACCAACCAGTCGTCGTCGCGCCGGACGCTGCGGAGCTGTTGAAGGATTGCAAGCAGCAGGCCTTCACCGACTGCTTCCGCCTGTGGCAACCGCCGCCTCCGCCGCCTCCGGAACCGGAGAAGGAAACCGCGGGTCCCCCGCCGCCGCCTCCGCCGCCGGATCCCAAGGCGCCGCGTGAGCCGGCACAGGGTGGCCCGGTGCCGCCCCCGCCGCCCGATCCCGCCAAGGAGGCCGCTGCTGCCGCCGCCGACCGCGCCACCTTCGACGCGCTGTCGAAGGCGTTGAAGGAGAGCGGGCTGGACGGCAGGGTTCTGCTGACCGACCCGAAGGGCGGCGATCCCGTATTGAAACTGGACGGCGTGCCCGGCAACCAGCCGGCGGCGAAGCGCTGAACCGCCATCATCTCAAGCCATCAGGGACCTTCCGACCATGACGGGTTTCCCGCTTCCCGACATCGACCAGGTTTCCGACCTGATCCGCTCCGTCGCACGGACGGAGATCATGCCGTATTTCCAGAAGCTCGACGCATCGGGTATCCGGCAGAAGACCGGCCCGACCGACCTCGTCACCCTGGCGGACGAGGCGGCGGAGCGGGCCTTGACCCCGGCGCTTTCCGCCCTGCTGCCGGGCAGCCGCGTCATCGGCGAGGAGGCGGCATCGGAGGACGAGCGCGTGCTCGACCGCATCCATGGTGACGATCCGGTCTGGATCATCGATCCGGTGGACGGCACCATCAATTTCGCCCAGGGCCGGCCGATGTTCGCGGTGATCGTGGCGCTCGCCTGCAAGGGCGAGACGGTCGCCGGCTGGATCCATGATCCGGTCGACGGCCGGATGGCAACAGCGGTGAAGGGGCAGGGCGCCCGGCTGAACGGCAGCCGCGTCCATGTCGCGCCGGCCGTACCGCTGCCGCAGATGGTCGGCGCGCTGTCGACGCGTTTCTGCGCCGAGCAAATGGGGCGGCAACTGGAGAAGCGCAGCGCCGGACTGGGCGAGCGCGTCTGCCTGTCGAGCGCCGCCCAGGAGTATCTGCGGCTGCTTGAGGGGCGGGCGCATTACTCGCTTTATCACCGGCTGATGCCGTGGGACCACGCGGCCGGCGTCCTGATGCATGCGGAGGCCGGCGGCTATTCGGCGCTGATCGACGGCACGCCCTACCGGCCGGGGCTGCTCAACGGCAGCATCCTGCTGGCGCCCGACCGCGTGAGCTGGCAGGCGCTGCAGGGGCAGTTGTTCGGGTGAGTGGAGGCTATGGTTACCCCCACCCCAACCCTCCCCCGCTGGGCGGGGGAGGGGGTAGGTGCTTTTTTGGGAGGGCGGCGGCAGTTCCCTCCCCTGCGCAGCGGGGGAGGGTTAGGGTGGGGGCAAATGTCGCAACAAATTCTCTCAAACCCTCAATGCGTCAGCAGCACCGGCAGGGTCAGCCCTTCCAGAACCGTGCGGGTGGCGCCGCCCAGCACCAGTTCGCGCAGACGGGAATGGCCATAGGCGCCCATCACCAATAGGTCGGCACCCTGGTCGCCGCAGCAGGACAGGATCATGTCGCCGACCTCGCCGCCCGAGGCGATGACCGACTGCGGGCGGGCGGCGATGCCATGGCGGTGCAGCCAGTCGACCAGATCGGCGGCGTCGTTGCTGTGCTGGCCCGGCGGCTCGACCGACAGGACGGTGACGGAGTCCGCCGCTTCCAGGAAGGGCATGGCGGCGCGGACGGCGCGGGCCGATTCGGGGCTGTTCTTCCAGGCGACCAGCACATGGCGGCCGATGGGGGCCGCGGCCGGCTGCTTCGGTGGCAGGACCAGCACCGGGGTGGGAGTCTCCAGCGGCAGACGGTCGGGGATATGGTGCAGCGACACCCGTTCGCCAGCCCGCACCGCCGCCGACTGCACCACCACGACCAGATCGGCGTAGGAGGCGCGCTCCGCCAGCAGGTCGACGTGGTCGCCCTCCTCCAGCGTCCAGTCGAAGGACAGGCCGTCGAGCGCCTGACGCACCTCCCGCTCGATGCGTTCGGCATTCTCGTGGGCGATGGCGGTGGCCTCCGCCATGTAGCCGTAGGAGGCGGCGCGGCCGGTGGCACCCGCCGGCATCGACACCGGGGTGGCGATGTAGAGCGCTTGGATATGGGCGGAGAAGCGCTTGGCCAGGGCGGCGGCCACCGCCAGACGGCTGGCGTGGGCGTCGTCGTTGGCCATGTGCAGCAGGATGGTCTTGATCGGCATGCCCTCGCGTCTCCCAATCTTATGCTTTGCCCGCTATCGGCCCAGCGTGTCGGCCGGCGGAGCGCTTTCCCTTCAGATAACGCTCCGCCGCGACGAATGGCAATGACTGCAAGCGGATGGGGTTACTTCACCACCACCGCATAGTGGTCGAGCGGCGCCACCGTCTTGATCAGGCCGCGCGCCTTCAGGAACTCGGCGAAGCGGGTGTAGCGCTCGCCATCCAGCGCCGCCGGGCTGTGGGAGAAGCGCGGCAGCGTGTCGGCCCAGGCGCGGCGGTTCAGTTCGTCGTTCAGCTCCGGCCGGCCCTTGACGAAGGCGGCCTGCGATTCCTCCGGATGGTTCAGGATGTAGAGCGTTGCCCGTTCCACCGCCGCCAGGAAGCGTTTGAAGCGCGGGTCGTTCGCCTTGTCCTTGCGGGCGACCAGGATCAGTTCGTCATAGGGCGGCACCCCTTCCTCCTCCGGGTAGAAGGCGCGTCCGGGATGCTTCTCGATCTCCATCTGGTTCAGTTCGAAGTTGCGGAAGGCGCCGATCACGGCATCGACCTGCCCCGACAGAAGCGACGGCGAGAGCGAGAAGTTGACGTTCACCAGCTCAACGTCCTTCAGGGTCAGCCCTTCCTTCTCCAGCATGGCGCCCAGCAGGGCGTCCTCGAAGCCGGCGATGGAATAGCCGACCTTGCGGCCCTTCAGGTCCTTCAGCGTCTTCACCGGCCCGTCGCGCAGCACGACGACGGAGTTCAGCGGCGTCGACACCAGCGTGCCGATGCGGACCAGCGGCAGACCCTCGTCCACCTGCAGGATCAGCTGCGGCTGGTAGGACACGGCGATGTCGGTGCCGCCGGCGGCGACCAGCTTCGGCGGATCGTTGGGATCGGCCGGGGCGGTCAGCGTCACGTCCAGCCCGGCATCCTTGAAGAAGCCCTTCTCCTGCGCCACCACCAGCGGGGCGTGGTCGGGATTGACGAACCAGTCCAGCATCACGGACAGCTTGTCCTGGGCCAGGGCTGGAAGCGAGGTCATCAGGCTGGCGGCCATCAGGCCGGCGCCAATTATTTGTTTGATTGGCAAGTGCTTCATCGGGTGTCTCTCCCCCTTCAAGGGCAGGTGTATCAAGGGTTGGCGTCTTCGGCAGGTTGGGTATCGGGTTGCCAGGGCAGGGCGCGGCGGGCCAGCGCGTCGACGGCGGCGTACAGCGTCACCGCGAACAGCCCCAGCACCAGCACGGCGGCGAACAGAAGGTCGATCTGCATGCGGGCATTGGCGTGCAGCATCAGGTAGCCGAGGCCGGAGGACGATCCCACCCATTCGCCGATCACCGCGCCGATGGGCGCCACCGCGGCGGCGACGCGCACGCCGGACCAGAAGGCGGGCAGGGCGGCCGGCAGGCGGATGCTCCAGAGAATGGCGGCGGGGGAGGCGCCCATGGTGCGGGCAAGGTCGAGCCAGCCGGGATCGGTGCGCCGCAACCCGTCGAACAGCGCGGTCGTCACCGGGAAATAAATGACCAGCACCGCCATCGCGATCTTGGAGGCCATGCCGTAGCCCAGCCAGAGGACCAGCAGCGGCGCCAGGGCGAAGACCGGGATCGCCTGGCTGACCAGCAACAGCGGCATCAGCCAGCGCCGCGCGGTGCGGAAGCGCGCCAGCAGCAACGCGCTGACCCCGCCCAGCGTCACGCCGGCGACCAGCCCGATCAGGATCTCCGCCAGGGTGGTCAGGCCGTGAGTCAGCAACAGGGGCGCCTGCCGCTGCATGGCGTCGGCCACCGCCAGCGGGCTGGGCAGCAGGTAGCGCGGCAGGCCGGTGGCCCAGACCAGCGCCTGCCAGCCGGCGACCAGCACCAGCAGGGTGACCAGGGCGCGCAGCAGCGCCTTCATTCCGCCAGCCTCCGCAGCAGCTCCGCCTGATGGGCCAGCAGGCCGGGGTCGTCGACGCGACGCGGCACCGGGCCGGACGGCTCCAGCGCCGGCCCCATCACGGCTGGACGGCCGGTCATCACATGCAGGCGGTCGCCGATGCGCAGCGCCTCCAGCGGATCGTGCGTGACCATCAGCACGGTGCGGCCGGCCAGCGTCTCCGCCGCCGTTTCCTGCAGCCGCAGCCGGGTGATGGCGTCGAGTGCGGAGAAGGGCTCGTCCATCAGGACCAGCGGCTTGTCCTCCATCAGCGTGCGGGCCAGCGCCACCCGCTGCCGCTGCCCGCCGGACAGGGCGGCCGGCCGGTCGCGTTCCCGCCCCGCCAGACCGACGCGGTCCAGCAAGGCGCGGGCCTGCTCCACCCGCGCCGGGCCGGGACGGCGGTGGCGCAGCCGGTCGCCGAGCAGGACATTGTCGAGGACGGTCAGCCAGGGCAGCAGCAGGTCCTGCTGCGCCATGTAGGCGATGCGGCCGGCCAGCGGCTGGCCATCGCCGGTGACGACCTGCGTCGGCGGTTCCGGCTCGGCCAGACCGGCGAGGATGCGCAGCAGCGTGGTCTTGCCGACGCCGCTCGGTCCCAGCAGGCAGGTGGTGCGGCCGGCCGGCAGCTCCAGCGTCAGGTCGGAGAACAGCAGCGTGCCGCCATAGGTCAGCCGGGCGCGCGATATCGTCACCGAAAGCGGCGTCATGGCTAACATATCGGTCTGGCGGAGAAGGAGAGGGGGCGGTCCCGCATCACTGATCCCTACGCCGGCATGAACCGGATCAGGTTCCAGGGGTCGTCCCGCAACAGGACCTCTCAGCCGCCCATCGGCTCCCCCCAGTGAAGGCGGCGACTATAGGCGCGGACGATCCGTGACCGCAAGCATTGCCGGATCGGAGTTCCGGCCCTTGGAAGCTGGCGCCTGGAAGCGGGCGCTTGACCGGCGCGTGGCCGCGCCTAGTTTCTGGCGGGCATCATGGAGTGTCAGCCCTGACCACGCCCTTCCGCACCCCGCTGTTCATCGGCGGCGAGATCTATCGCGGCTCGACCTATGGGCCGAAACATCCGCTGGCGATCCCGCGCGTCTCGACCGCCATCGACCTCAGCCGCGCCATGGGCTGGCTGCCGGACGAGATCTATCTGGACACCCATGTGGCGAGCGAACGGGAACTGGCGCGCTTCCACACCGCCGACTACATCGCGGCGCTGAAGCGGGCGGAGGCGGAGCAGCGGGTGGATGAGGCGACCGCCGCCCGCCACAATCTCGGCAAGCTCGAGAATCCGGTCTTCGCCGAGATGTACCGGCGGCCGGCCCACAGCAGCGGATCGGCGCTTCAGGCAGCCCGGATCCTGGGCGACCGCCCGGCCGGTCTGGTCTATGCCCCGGCGGCAGGCACCCACCATGCGCGGCGCGACCGGGCCAGCGGCTTCTGCTATTTCAACGCGCCGGTGCTGGGCATCCTGGAACTGCTGGACCATGGGCTGGAGCGGGTGCTCTACGTCGATCTCGACGCCCACCATGGCGACGGGGTGGAGGAGGCCTTCGCCGACGATGACCGGGTGCTGACCATATCGGTGCACGAGGACGGGCGCTGGCCCTACACCGGCAAGGCGGAGGACCGCGCCGGCGGGATGGCCCGCAACCTGCCGGTGCCGCCGGGCTTCAACGACAGCGAGATGGAGCATGTGATGGAGGCGGCGGTCCTGCCGCTGGCCCGCGCCTTCCGTCCGCAGGCGATGGTGATCCAGACCGGCGCCGACGCGCTGGCCGAGGATCCGCTGAGCCGGCTGGAGCTGTCCAACCGCGCGCTGTGGGACGCGGTGGCGGCGCTGCTGCCGCTGGCGCCGCGGGTGCTGGTGGTGGGCGGCGGCGGCTATAACCCCTGGTCGGTCGGACGCTGCTGGGCCGGGATCTGGGCGGTAATGAATGGCATCGACCCGGCGATCAGACCGACGGCGGAGGCTGAAGCGGTGCTGCGCGCCCTGACCTGGAGCCGCGCCGCCGGCCGCAATCCGCCGGAGCACTGGTTCACCACGCTGGGCGACGAACGGCGGCCGGGGCCGGTGCACGACGCGGTGAAGCGGGTGGCCGAGATGGCGCTGTCCTGATCCGCAGCGAATCGTTTCATTTCCGACGAAATTCGAACCAAGCCGTGACGATTCGTTGACGGACCTGGATTGTTCGGTGATCCTCATACCACTGCGCCGGTGCAGCTTCCGTGTCGGCTGATGCGGACTTTGGTAGGAGAACGGGCGGGCGGATGTCGAACACGACGCTGTTCCTGATCGCCATCGTCATCATCATGCTGGCCGCCGTCCCGGTCGCCATGATGCTGAAGGATTTCCTGCCGAACATCATGGAAAAGAGCAGCGGTCTGGAGCAGATCGAGAACCGCGTCTATGTGCTCCATGCGGAAGCGCAGGAGTTGCAGAACCGCGTCAACCAGCTGGTTCAGCGCCGCAACAGCCAATCCTCCGACCGCAACCGGCTGGAAAGCGACATCCGCAAGGCGGAGAAGCAGATCCGCGAGTTGGCCGAGCAGCCGCCGCTGTTCGTGCATGAGGTCGGCGATCCGCAGGCCGGCCTGATGAAGTTCGTCGCCACAGTCACGCAGGAGAAGGCGTCCGCTGCCGCTAGGGCCGCCGGCGACCGCGGGCCGGTGAACCCGATCTGGCGCTGCGCCAACGTGGCGGAGGTCTGGGCCGCCAGCTTCGACGAGGCGAAGCAGATGTGCGACGTCGCCTTCCCCTTCAAGCTGGGGTTCCAGAAGTCCTTCATGCGGGGCGATGCGAGGACCGGCGGCAAGGGGGGCGTGCCGGTGCCGCCGGCCACCGCCCGCGCCAAGGCGGGTGCCGCCTTATGATGATCAACTTCATCATTGTCCTGGCGATCGTCGCCATCGGCGCATGGCTCGGCAATGTGCTGATGAGCGTGGAACAGCGGGTTTCGCAGGCGCGCCAGCGCGTCCGCGGCGTGCGCAACAGGCAGGACAAGCTGGAGTCCACCATCCACCGCCTGCACCGCGAGGAGGAAAACCTCCATGCCGAGATCGAGGAGCTGACGCGGGAGATCGTGGAACT
Organism: Azospirillum oryzae; assembly: GCF_900177515.1. Classification (GTDB taxonomy): domain Bacteria; phylum Pseudomonadota; class Alphaproteobacteria; order Azospirillales; family Azospirillaceae; genus Azospirillum; species Azospirillum oryzae_A. The sequence continues at coordinate 1,498,957 of NZ_FXAK01000007.1, read as the reverse complement.
GCGCAAGAAGCAGGTCGAGGTGCAGCAGCGTCTGACCGAAGCGCAGTCGAAGCGCCGTCCGCAGATCCTGATCCTGACCGACCGGCGCAATCCCGGCGACAAGGAATGGCTGGTGACCGTGGTGAACCAGCAGATCGGCGAGATCGACGCAACCCACCCGCTGGCCGTCGAATGGGCGCGCGGGCGCAATTATCTGGTGTGGGCGGAATCAGACCGCGAAGCGGCCGAACGGGCCAATCGCCGGTTCAGCGCGCGTCCTGGTTATCAGGTGCGGTCGGTGGCAGCGGTCAAGGAAGACCTCTACAGCTCCAGCGCCGCCCGCAGCGCGGCGTAGTAATGGAAAAGCCCTTCTCCCAGGATAGGAGAAGGGCTTCCGGAAACAAAGACAGCCTGAACGGTCGATCCAGCCTCAGCGCGCCTTGGCGGTGGCCGGGGTCTGACGGAAGGCGTCATGCAGGTAGGGCGACAGCGCCTGACGCATGTTGCGCAGCCATTCGTGGATGATGATCAGCGAGCGGGAGGCGACCGGCGGGGTCATGCCCAGCTTCACCAGATCCTCGCGGGTCATCGTCGCCACCTGATCCAGGCGGTGGCCGGTCAGCCGCGCCCAGGCCGGGGCGGTGCAGGGCTGCATGGAGATGACCTGCAGGCCCTCGCGCTCCACCATCTCCGCCTTGCGGCGGGCATACTGGCTGTCCTCCAGCTGGGAGAAGGGACCGGAGAAGCCGTTTTCGACCAGGACGCGCTTGGCCTTCGGGGCGATGGTCGCCACCCGCTCCAGCGTGGTCATGCCGGTGGAGAGAGAGGCGAGGTCGACCGTCACCGGAACCATGAAGGTCAGCCGTTCGCCGTCGCCGACGTAATAATCGAAGCCCGACACCTCGGCCCAGTTGAAGAACCACTGAGAGATGTTGCCGCCGAAATCGTACAGACGGCCGCCGCGCTGCAGCTCCGGACCGATCAGATCCCAGAACTCGTAGAAGCCGTCGCCCGACCCCATCATGTTCATGAAGTCCTGGGTGATGCGGCGATGTTCGACCACGTCCGGGCCGAACAGGCGGGCGAGACGCTCGTTCACCTCGTACTCGACGACCTTCAGCTGCAGGCCTTCCAGCATGGCGGTCGCCATCAGGTGATGGGACAGCAGCGTCTTGCCGACGCCGCCGCGGTCATTGAGGACGAAGATCGTGCCCAGCATGCGATCGCCTTTCCAGTATGCGTTCGTTGATTCGTCTTGGGTCGTCGTGGGAGGCGCAGGCGGGGACGCCGGCGAACCGGTGTCCCGCACAGCCGCCGCGGGGGTCTGCTTGGAGGCCGGCTGTGGTTCCGGCTTGGAGAACTTGGAGTCGGAAGAGACGTCTTGCGTCACGCTGTCGTCGGCGTTGTCGTCCTTCGCCGGTCCCTCGTCGGCAACTGCTATCGCCGGAGCGAGAAGGTCCGGGGCAGGGGAGGCGGGATCGGGTTCGATCTTGTCCGCCTGCGGTGCGGATTCGGCGACATCGGGCACCGGTGCGTCCGACTCCGGTTGTTCCGTTTCCGTCTCATCCTCCGCCACGTCATCCGCGGCGGCGTCCTGAACGGCGTCTTCGGCGGCCTCCGCTGGAGGTTCCGGCTCGGGAGCCGGCGCCCCGTCCGCTGCTTCCGCATCGGAGTCAGCTTTCACTTCCTCTTCCGCGTCGTCGGACAAACCGGCGGACAAACCGGCGGACAGCGCGGCTTCGTGAACGGCGGCCAGCGTTTCCGCAGGCATGACGGAGCCGCCGGCATGGTCGTCGGCCGCCTCGCCGCGCCCCTCGTTCCCGACAAGGAAGAAGGCGGAGCGCAGGGTGACCGGCGAAATCGGCTGATTGTCGCGGGCGGTCACGCCCAGCTTCGCCAGCAGATCGGAGATCTCGGCCCAGGACAGGCCGCGTTCGCGCATCAGCCCGATGTCGGCGTAGCTCTCGCGCACCGCCTGCATGGCGCTGCGGTTGCCAGCCGGGCGATCGGCAAGGAGCCGTTCAAGTTCCGAGCGGTCGATCGACACCGTATGGGATTCCGGCAAGATGAAATGGCGGCGGGGAGGCGCCTGGATGTTGGATCGCAAGGAATCCATTCCCCTGGGGCCGAAAAAATAGTACAAGCGGCCATCACGCGCAAACGGTTTCCAAACGACATCAACGGCGCTAAACATCGTTGCCCGATCAGGGGCAGGCCGTGACTGCTGCAACTTCGCCGACGGTCCGGCAGTTCGCGCCGTCATGTCGGCTTTTGGAACCGGCGTCGGTTGCGCGGGTTGCCATAAGGGGGCACCGCCGCATCATGCCGGCCGGGCGCCTTCATCGGGCTGGGCTTGGAACCGGGGTAAAGCCAAGATGCCTCACGATTTTGGTTCGTCACGGGACCGGCGGTCCTCGTCCCTCCCGGGGGCGGGAATCGGCTTCCACGAGTTGCGGCAGGCATGCGAAATCTCCGCCCTGCGCGAGGATTTGGAGCGGCTGGCACACGAGGCCGGCGCCCTGCGCGATGGCGTGGAACAGGCGGTCGAGACCGTGCGCGACCGTTTCGCGGCGCTGAGCGCGGAGGAAATGGCCGACCCCATGGTGCTGGCCCCGCTGCTGCAACTGGCGATAACCACCCTCCTGGACATTCGCGAGCAGGCACGGCAGCTCAACACCCAAACCGGATCGCTGTCTGACGACGAACGCCCGTCCTGGCTGGGCGCCGCCGACGCGCCGCGCCTGCGACAGCCGGCCGCAGCGGTTTGGGACGACCCTGTCGACCATCAACCGGCCGACCATCGATCGAATGGTGGCGACATGGGGGACGACATGGGAATGGAGGTCGATCCGGCCCCGGTTCCTCCCGATGTGCCACCGCCGCGTCCGAGCAGCCCGCTGGCCCGCGCCGGGCAGCAGGCGCTGGCCGCACCACGCCCCCCGGAATATCGTCCACCCGCATCGGCCGCGGAGCCGCTCCTGACGGCACCGGCAGGTGCCCGACCGCCGCCCAAGTCCGCCGTCCCTGTGGCAGAGGGGCCGAAGTCCGAGGGTCCTGTGTCGGAGGGACACGCATCCTGGCTGGCCGGTGAAGCGGCGCCGCCGCCGCCGCCGTCGCGTGCCGCGACGGTGCGTGCAGGCGGTGGCCGGCAGCGCACATCCGGCGGTATCGACTGGCTTGGACCGGCGGGTCGCTGACCTTTTTTCGATGACCGAAGACAGGTGGCCGGGCTGCGACTCGGATTGACGACTCACGTGCACATCCTCGCGCAAAAGGTCAGGATCTGAACGATTGAGCTTGCAAATTCGGGCTGGTTCTAGTACAAACGGCCTATCGGTAAACGAAAATTTACCAAAATTCGCTGCTTATTGCGCAACACTGGAAACGCCCGAGGTCGGTCGCATGCTCAGGATCGACTCCATCGCCAAGCAGAACACGCCACAGCGCGTCCGGTCGCCCGGGCAACCGCTTCGCGTTCTGGTCCTTGAACATGACGACGCCGTTTCCGATGCATTGTCCGTCCTGGTGGCGGACCTGGGCCACACCGTCTGCGGGATCGCGCGGACGGAGAATGAAGCGGCGGAACTGGCGGGGCGCGAGCGGCCGGATCTGGCCTTGACCGATGTGCGGTTCGGCGGTGGAGACGGCATCGCCACGGCGCGGCGACTGAACCTGGATCACGGCCTGCGGTCAATCTTCCTGTCGGGACACAGCGACCACGGCACCATGGCCCGCATCACCGAGACCTATCCGCTCGGCGTCGTGCACAAGCCGTTTTCCCATGCCCAGTTGAAGATCGCCCTGGATCTGGCCGCCCGCCGACTCCGTTGACCGCCGTACGCCTTCGGTGATCGCGCCTGGCCGCCAGGAATCCCGCGCTACGGCGAAGGAATCGGTTTCCCGGCGCCTGCTGCTCTGCTATATTTGTTCATGGAGTGTTCTGGTGCGGAACGGCAGGGCGAGTGCGCCGGTCCGGGCATCGCCGGTGCACATCCGACGGCGGTTGACCGGCGTCGGTCCCTCGTGCTTCGTTGCGCGGGACCGGGGGGATGGTCGCCATTGAACAGCCGGCCCTGCGAATGGGAACCCTCGGCATCTGGGTGCCTCCGCCGGGCATCCTGACGGGTCGGCATGGATGCTGGGACACTCGCGCTTAGGAGCAACGAGCGATGAATGTTTGGACGTTTACGGGACGCCTGGGCGCGGATGGCGAATTGCGCACGACCCAGAGCGGTGAGAAGGTGCTGGGCTTCCGCGTGGCCAACGATGTCGGCTTCGGCGAACGCAAGACGACCCAGTGGGTCGATTGCTCGATCTGGGGCCGCCGTGCCGAGTCGCTCGCCCCGCACCTGACCAAGGGCAAGAGCGTCGTCGTGTCGGGCGAGGTGACCCTGCGCGAGTATGAGAAGCGCGACGGCACCCGCGGCGCCGGCCTGTCGGTCCGCGTGGCCGAAATCGACTTCACCGGCGGCGCCCGTGAAGAGGGTGGCGGCGGCAGCTATGGCGGCGGTGGCGGCGGCTACGAATCGCGTGGCGGCGGCAGTGGTGGCGGCAGCGGCTATGGTGGTGGCGGCGGCAACTACGGCGGCGGTTCGTCTGGCGGCGGTCGCAGCGGCGGTGGCGCTCCGCCCCGTCACGAGGACCTCGACGACGAAATCCCGTTCTAAGGCGGTCCGCCACAGCGGTAGGATCCATCGGCCGGATGCCCGTCATCCGGCCGATTTCTTTTGGGAGCCCGTCAATCCGCCAGCATCGCCCGCAAGCGCGGCGCCATGTGGTCAAGGAAGGCGCGGACACGGCGGGGCGCACGGTCGCGGCCGGTATAGACGGCGTGGATTTCCTCGGTGTCGACCAGCGCATCGTCCAGAACCGCGATCAGCCGGCCCTCGCGCAGATCGGCGCGGACGTGATAATCGGCCAGGCGGGCCAGCCCCAGGCCGAGCAGTGCCATATGGCGCACCGTCTCGCCATTGTTCGCCAGGATGCGGGTCGGCACCTCGCGGTCGACCAGACGCCCGCCGGATTTCAGCGGCCAGACCGCGGCGGCGCGGCGGAAATTGAATCCCAGGCAGTCATGCGCCTCCAGATCGGCGGCGGTCATCGGCACGCCCTTGCGCTCCAGATAGGCGGGCGAGGCGACGATCCGGCGCCGGACGACGCCCAGCCGCTGGGCCAGCAACGCCGAATCGCTCAACGGTCCGGCGCGGAAGGCGATATCGACCCGGGCGGCATAGAGGTCCACCACCTCGTCCGTCATCGTCATGTCCAGCGTGATGCCGGGATGGTCGCGCAGGAAGTCCGGCAGCAGCGGAAGCAGGCAGTGCTGTCCGAACGGTACCGAGGCGTTGACGCGGATCAGGCCGGTCGGCGCGCGGGCTCCGCCGGCGATTTCGGCATCGAGTGCATCCATGTCCCCAAGCAGCGCTTCCGCCCGCTCGCGGTAGAGTTCCCCCTCGGCGGTCAGCCGCAGCTTGCGGGTGGAGCGTTCGACCAGCCGCACGCCCAGCCGCTCTTCCAGCCGGCCGATCAGCTTCGCCGTGGATGACGGCGTCATCCCGACGTCGCGGCCGGCGGCGCTGAAGCTGCCGCGGGCGGCAACCCGCAGGAACACCCGCATCTCCCAGGCGCGTGGATCGCTCATGCCGGCATCTCCGCTCTTACCTTGTCGCTGAATGACAAAATCATGGGAACAGCGTGGGCATTCCCGTTCCCGACCTTATGGCGCACATCGTCTCCCCAGCACAGTCCTTCTTGGAATGGAGAGTTTGAAATGCCTCTCGCACTGCTGGCGCTGGCGATCAGCGCCTATGCGATCGGGACGACGGAGTTCGTCGTCGTCGGGTTGCTGCCCACGGTGGCGAACGATCTGGATGTCAGCCTGCCGCTGGCTGGTATGGTGGTCAGCGTCTATGCGCTGGGCGTCACCTTCGGCGCACCGGTGCTGACCGCGCTGACCGGCCGGGTGCCGCGCAAGCCGCTGCTGCTCGGTCTGATGGGGGTGTTCGTCGCCGGCAACCTGCTGGCCGGCGTCAGCCCTAATTACGAAACGCTGCTGGTGGCGCGGGTGCTGAGCGCCTTCGCCCATGGCGTCTTCTTCTCGGTCGGGTCGACCATCGCCGCCGATCTGGTGCCGGAGGACAAGCGTGCCTCCGCCATCGCCATGATGTTCTCAGGCCTGACCATCGCCATCGTCACCGGCGTGCCGCTCGGCACCTGGATCGGCCAGACCTTCGGTTGGCGCGCCACCTTCCTGGCGGTTTCGGCGCTGGGCGTCGTCGGCGGGGTGGGGGTCGCGGCGCTGGTTCCGGCGCGGCTCAGCCAGCCGCCGGCCGCCGGTTTGGGGGTGCAGGTCGGCGTGCTGGCGAAGCCGCGGCTGCTGCTGGCCTTCGCGATCACGGCGCTGGGCTATGGCGGCACCTTCGTCGCCTTCACCTTCCTGGCGCCGATCCTGGAGACGATCACCGGATTCTCCAACTCGACCGTCAGCTTCGTGCTGGTGCTGTATGGCGCCGCCATCGCGGTCGGCAATCTCGTCGGCGGCAAGCTGGCCAACCGCCGGCCGGTGCGGGCGCTGGCCTGGCTGTTCGCCTTGCAGGCGGTGGTCCTGATCGTCTTCACCTTCACCGCGGATGCGAAGATCCCGGCGCTGATCACGCTGGCCGGCATGGGGGCGCTGGCCTTCGCCAATGTTCCCGGGCTGCAGCTCTATGTCGTCCAACTGGCGCAGCGCCATGCGCCGGGGGCGGTGGATGTGGCGTCCGCGCTGAACATCGCCGCCTTCAACCTGGGCATCGCGGCGGGCGCTTTCTTCGGCGGGCAGGTGGTGTCCTCCCCGCTCGGCCTCGGCGCCACGCCTTGGGTCGGTGGACTGTTCGTGCTGGGCGGCCTGGTCCTGACGCTGGCGAGCGGGGCACTCGACCGGAGGGAACAGGCCGTTCCGGCGGCCTGCTAGACCCCGCACCGCTAAATCGGGTCAACCTCCAGCGTCAGCGTGTCGAGCAGGAAGCTGCCGTCTTCGGTGATGTCGAAATGGCTGCGGACCTCCGCCGACGCACTGCGCTGGAGCGAGCGGATGGCCTGGGCGTGGAGGTCCGGTGTGCGGGTGCGGGCGGTCCAGACCGCGAACTCCATGCGCAGGCGACGCGGGGTCAGCGCCCGGACGGCGAAGCCTGCCCGTGCCAGCGCCGCCGTCCATTCCGCGGCCGTATAGTTGCGGACGTGGGATGGATCGCGCAGCACTTCCACCACCTGCAGATGGGTGTCCAGCACGGCGGCGGCCGGGGCGACGCAGTCGATGAAGATCGCGGTGCCGCCGGGCGCCAGCACGCGCCGCGCCTCACGCAGGCCGGCCTCGAAATCGCGCCAGTGGTGGGCGGTGAAGCGGCAGAGCACCACGTCGAAGCGGCCGTCGTCGAAGGGCAGCCGCTCGGCCGGCGCCTGCCGTGTGGCGATGTTGGTCAGGCTACGCTCGGCCGCGGTGCGGGTGACCGCCTCCAGCATCTCGGGGGTCAGGTCGACGGCCACGACCTCCGCCACATGGGGAGCCGCGCGGTAGCTGACATGGCCGCCGCCGCAGCCCAGATCCAGCACCCGCGCATCGGACCGGCCGCGCAGAGCCTGTTCGATCTGGTCCAGGTCGGCGCCGCCGGCATGGACGGCGCTGGAGACATAGGCGTCGGCGCGCGGGCCGTAATTCTCGGCGACGACGCCGTGGTGGCTTTGGCTCATGGAAGGGGCTTCCTTGTGACGGTGTGGCTGATGGGGCCAGCGTCGCGCTGAATTCAACCGGGTACAAGGCGGGTGGTTATCCTGGTATAAACAGTGCCACCATGACCTCCGCCGTCTCTGAAATCACTGCCGCCGCCGACCCGTCTGCCGAGCGGCGACGCCTGCTCGGCGCATTCCTGCGGCGCCACCGCGAACGGCTGACTCCGGCGGAAGCCGGTTTGCAGGGCGGCTCCACCCGCCGCCGCACACCCGGTCTGCGGCGCGAGGAACTGGCGCAGCTCTGCGGCATCAGCCCGACCTGGTACAGTTGGCTGGAACAGGGGAGGGACGTGTCGGTTTCTCCGGCCGCGTTGGCCCGGTTGTCCGACGCGCTGCAGCTGTCCGTAGCCGAGCGGGCCTATCTGTTCGAAATGACGCGCAAGCGCGATCCGGATGCACCGCCGGCCGGATCGACCGACCAACCACCGCCGTCACTGCTGGCCGCGCTCGAGGCGATGACCGCGCCGGCCTATCTGCTCGACAGGCTATGGACCGCCGTCGGCTGGAATCCTGCGGCGGCGCAGCTGTTCGGCGGCTGGCTGGGGCAGGGAAGTGGGGAGCACAATCTGCTGCGCTATGTCTTCCTCGACCCCACAGCCCGGAGCTTCATCCTGGATTGGGACAACCGCGCCCGCCGGCTGCTGGCGGAGTTCCGTGCCGAAACCGCCCGTCATCCCGAAGACCCGGCGGTGCAGGCGCTGGTCGCCGGATTGCGGCGGGAGAGCCCGCTATTCTCACGGATGTGGGACGATCATGGCGTGTTGGAGCGCGAAGGAGGCCTGCGCCGCTTCAACCATCCGCTGGACGGGCCATTGACATTGGAGCAAGTGACACTGCGCCCCGGCGGCCGGTCCGCCTATACGCTGGTCATGCTGCTGCAGCCGGCGGAAGGCGCGGTTTAGGGAATCCTGCAGATTTTTCGATTGGGAAAGTTGGCTGGGGCGCCAGGATTCGAACCTGGGAATGGCGGTACCAAAAACCGCTGCCTTACCACTTGGCGACGCCCCAACCGGCGCGGCGATCACTCGTATCGCCGGAAGGAGCGGCACCATAATCGGAAGCCCGGCTGAACGCAACAGGCTGTTTTCAGAAAATTTTCACCGCCAAATCAGACATCCGGAGGGTCGCTCAACGGCCCTCCCGGCGCCATGCCATCAGCAGTCCGCCCAGCACCAGGGCCAGCACTGCGCCCAGCGGCAGAAGCGGGACGTCGGTCACTCCGGTCACCGTGTAATCGCCGTTGGCGCGCAGGCCGATCCAGCCGGAGCCGGTCTGGCTACGGTCGGGCTGGGTGCGGCGCACCTCGATTCCGGGGTTCGGGCCGCTGTCGGTGTCGGTCACCCAATGGATGCCGCCGCCGGTCGCTTCGGCCACCGGCTTCATGCGGTCGCCGGTGGAACGGACGTCGGCCAGTTCCGGCGTGTTCACCGCTCCGACCACGGCGAGTGTCGTCCGCTCCCCGTCGGAGATGCGGTAGATGCCGGGGGCGGCGGCGGTCACCGTGGCGACTGCGCGGCCGGTGCGGTCGTCGGTCAACTGCAGCGTGCTGGTCTGGTCGGACGGGTCGGTGATGGTGACCGCGCGCGGATCGGGGGTGAGGGAGCGGCGTTCGACCGTGATGCGGTTGCCGTCCACATGGGCGCGCAGGTCGTTTTCCTCCAGCTCCGGTTCCTTCATCAGCCAGTGGGCGAGGCGGCGCAGAAGCTCCGCCTGCGGCCCGCCGCCTTCGAAGCCGCGGCTCCACAGCCAGATCTGGTCGGAGGCGAGTTGCGCCACCCGGCCCTTGCCGACGCGGTCAAGCACCAGGAGCGGACGGTTGTCGGCGCCCTGCATCACCACGGTGCCGTTGTTCGGCGTCACATCGACCTGATGGAACCAGCGGCCCCAGGTCGGCGGCGCGTCCAGACGGTCGCCGGGAAGCCCGGCGGTCACCGGATGACGGCGGCCGACGTCGGTGATGGTCGGCAGGAAGGGGCGATCCACCGTCTGGCCGCTGGGGGCCGCCGGCAGGATCGAGCCCAGCGGCGTGCGGTAGAGCGACAGCGGGCCGGCATAGCCCTGGCCGGAGGTCTCCAGCAGGGCGCCGCCCTTGCGGACATAGTCGGCGATGTTCTCCAGATACATCTGCGGCAGCACGCCACGGCGGCGGTAGCGGTCGAAGATGATCAGGTCGAACTCGTCCAGCTTCACCTCGAACAGTTCGCGGATCGGGAAGGCGATCAGCGACAGCTCGCGGATCGGCGTGCCGTCCTGCTTTTCCGGCGGGCGCAGGATGGTGAAATGCACCAGATCGACCGCCGGGTCGGCCTTCAGCAGGTTGCGCCATGTGCGCTCCCCGGCATGGGGCTCGCCGGAGACCAGCAGGACGCGCAGCCGGTCGCGCACGCCGTTCACCACCACCGCGGCGCGGTTGTTGGCGAGCGTCAGTTCCTGCTTCGCCGGCTCCACCTCAAGCTCAAGGACGTTCTGGCCGCCATGGGTGACGGGCAGGTCGACGCGCACGTCGCGGCCGACCGGTACGCGGATGGTGCCCGGCGTGCCGCCATCCTGCCGCAGAGTGACCGCGGCGTCGGCGGACTGGTGGCCGGGCATATCGTCGACGCGGATGGTCAGCTCCACCGGCTTGCCGACGATGCCGTAATTCGGCGCCTGGACGATGGCGATGCGGCGGTCGCCCTCGTCGCGGTCGCCGGTCAGCAGGGTGTGGATAGGGCCGATGTCGGCCAGCTTGCCGGGTACCTGCGGGACGTCGTGCACCTGACCGTCGGTGATGAAGACGGCGCCGGCCATGCGGCGGCGCGGCACATCGGCCATGGCGCGGTTCAGCGCATCGAACAGGTGGGTCTCGTTGATCGAACCGCCATTCTCGGCGCCCTCGGTGCTGCGAACGACGCGCACCTCCAGGTCGTCGAAGCGCTTCAGCCGCCCGGTCAGCTGTTCGGCCGCCCGTTCGGTGCGGTCGCGGCGGTCGCCGATGGCCTGGCTTGGCGAATCGTCGATCACCACGACGGCGACGTCCTTGATCGGGTCGCGCTTCTCCTGGACCAGCGAGGGGTTGATGAGCGCGAGCGCCAGAACCGCCACCGCCAGCAGGCGCAGCCACGTGCCGCGAGCCCGGCGCAGCGCCGCGACCAGCACCACCAGCAGGGCGAAGCCGATCAGGACGCCCAGCACCGGCCAGGGCAACAGCGGCGCCAGCGCCACGGAAAGTCCGGAGAGCAGATCGACGGGCATTTACTGGCCGAGCCTTTCCAGGATGGCGGGCACATGGACCTGATCGGCCTTGTAGTTGCCGGTCAGCGCGTACATCACGAGGTTGACGCCGAAGCGATAGGCCATCTCGCGCTGGCGCTCGCCGCCGGGGATCACGGCGAACAGCGGCTGGCCATTGCGGCCGACCGCCCAGGCCGACGCCCAGTCGTTGCCGCCGATGACGACGGAGGACACGCCGTCATTGGCCATCCCCTCCCGCGCTTCGATCCACAACTGGCCGCCGGAATAGCGGCCGGGGAAGTCGGACAGCAGATAGAAGGACTTGCGCAGCACATGGTCCTGCGGCACCGGGGCGAGCGGCGGAATGTCCAGCCCGTCCACCAGCCGCTGCAGCACGGCGGGGCCGCCGCCCGGCGACTGATCGCGGGTGTCGAACAGGATGGTGCCGCCGTTGCGCATGTATTCGTTCACCCGCTGGCGCGCCTGATCGGACAGCGGCTTCTGCCGGTCGGACACCGGCCAGTAGAGCAGGGGATAGAAGGCGAGTTCGTCCTGTTCGGGATCGACGCCGACCGCGCCCGCGGCCTCCACCGCGGTGCGCAGTCCAAGCACGCTGACCAGCCCCTCCAGCCCGGCGCGCGCGGTGTCGTCGATGCTGCTGTCGCCGGTCCGGACAAAGGCGAGGTAGGTTTCCTCCGTCACCTTGATCGCCTTGTCCTGGTCCAGTGCGCGGGCGGGCTGTGGCGCGGACGACAGCGCGAGTGCGAGCAGCAGGCCGGCCGCAGCGCCCCCGGCACCGCGGCGCAGGCGCGGCGGGCGCAGCAGGCCGCGCAGGGCCAGCGCGATCAGCAGGTCGATGGACAGCAGGGCGAGCGCCGCCGCCAGAAGCGACGGCTTCAGCGGAACCTCGCCGCGGGCACCATAGCCGTCGCGCCCGACCCCTGCCGGCATCGGCGGCAGCGAGGAGAGGGTGGTGACGGCGGCGGACAGGTTCAGCGCGCGGCGCGCATCGTCGGTGCCGTAGAAGCCCGGCGGGTGGCGCGGCCCGATCACGTCGGCGGTGGCGTTGCCGGGGATCGGAAAGGCGGTCGGCGGCGGCGGAACCAGACGGCCGGTGCCGTCCAGCACCTCCACCGGGTCGAGAGAGGTGGTCGCCGCGGTTCCCGTCACGCCGCCGCTGAGCGCCACCAGACGGCGCAGCATGTCGACGAACAGGCCGGACAGCGGCAGGTTCGACCAGTCGGGGCTGGCGGTGGTGTGGACCAGCACGACCCAGCCGTCGCCGCGCTTCTGCGAGGTGACCAGCGGCGTGCCGTCGGCCAGCCGCGCCCAGGTGCGGTCGGCCAGATCGAGGGCCGGTTCGGCAAGCACCTGCCGGTTGACCTGCACGTCGGGCGGGATGGTCAGCCCCTCGAAGGGTGATTTCGGTGGAAAGGGCTGCAGACGCGCCGGCTCCGACCAGGACAGGGCGCCGCCCAGCGCACGGTCGCCGATGCGCAGCCGCTCCGGCACCAGCGTGTCGGCATGCTGGGCCAGACGCGGGCCGGCGAAGCGGACCAGGACGCCGCCCTTCTTCACCCAATCCTCGATGTCCTGCACCTCGGTCCCGGTCAGGGCGCCGATGTCCGACAGGATCAGCACGGCCAGATCGCGTTTCAGCAGGTCCAGCGTATCGCCGCGCCGAACCTCGTTGTAGGGCGACAGCGCGCGTTCGAGGTAATAGAGGTCGGACAGCAGCGGCTGGCTCTCCCCCTCCGACCGGCCGGAGACGAGACCGACGGGACGGCGGCGCCAGCGCTCGTCGAGCAGGACGGTGGCGCCTGCGGTGGTGTCGCCCTCCACCCGCAGGCTTGCGGCGTCGTTGCGCAGCTCGGTGGGCACGTCCAAACGCACCTCCCGCATTTTCTGGCCGGGTTCGAATGCGACGGTCTGGCGGGTCAGCAGCCGGCCATCGGTGGCGGCGAGGCGGACGGTCACCGGCTCCGGCCTGGACGGGTCGGCACGGACGATGCGGGCGGTCAGGGCGGTGCCCTCGCTGGACGGCGGCAGCAGCAGGTGGGGCGGATGTTCGGCGGAATCGTCGAGGACGTCGGCGGAGCCAAGCCGCTGCAGCCCGGCCGCCAGCGCGGCGGCCTGAGCGTCGCCGATGCCGTCGCTCAGCCACACCGCGTGGATGGAGCCGCGGCCGTTGGCCTGCGTCGCCACCGTCTTGAGGGCCTCAAGCGCCGCCGCGCGATCGGTCGGCCAGGGCAGGGGGACCATCGCCTGGGACAGACGGCGCGCCTCCTGCGCCGGGACGATGGCGCTGGCATGGATCGGCTGGCCATCTGCCGGCGGGGCGGTTGGCAACAGGATCACCGGACGCTGCTGGCGGTCGGCCTGGGCGATCAGCCCGTCCATCGTGCGCTTGCGGGTCGGCCAGTCGCGCCCGGCGGCCCAGCCATTGTCCACGACCAGCAACAGCGGCCCGCCGCCGGGCAGGGCGGCACGCGGGTTCAGCAGCGGCCCGGCAAGCGCCAGGATGATGAGCGCCGCCACGATCAGCCGCAGCAGCAGCAGCCACCAGGGGGTGCGGGCCGGTGTCTCCTCCTGAGCGGTCAGGTCGCGCAGCAGGCGGATCGCCGGGAACTGGATGGTGCGCGGCGCCGGCGGCGTGACGCGCAGCAGCCACCACAGGACCGGCAGGGCTGCCAGTGCGGTCAAGACCCAGGGGGCGGCGAAGGCGATCGGTCCTAGACCCAGCATTGGCGCGTCTTCACGAGGGGAAGGGATAAGAGGGTGACGTGGTCGGCCGGCGCGTCACACCGCCTCCATCGCCATCGCACCCCACAGGGTGAGCAGCGCGGATTGTGGTGAACGGTCGGTGCGGTGGACGGCGAAGCTCCAGCCGGCGGTGCGGGCCAGTGCGGCCAGCCCATCCTGCTGGGCCTTCAACCGCTCGCGGTAGGCTTGGCGGACGGCCTCCACCCGGGGGACCAGAAGATTCTGTTCGCCCTCCATGCCGTGGAAGTCGACGCGGCCGTCATAGGGCAGCGTCTCTTCCGCCGGATCGAGGATCTGGACCAGATGGCCGCGCAGTCCGCGGCCGGTCAGGCCGGCGACGGTGGCGTGGATCTCCGGCAGGGGCGACAGCAGGTCGCCGAACAGGACGGTCTGGGCATGACGGGGCAGGGGCTCCACCCGCGGCAGCGGGTCGGGCGCGGCTGCGGCATGCGGGTCGGTCATCAGCCGGGCGATGCGGTCGATGGCGGTCTTGCCATGGTCGGGGCGCACGCCGCTGTTCAGCAGCGCCACCCGCTCGCCGCCACGGGCCAGCAGCACGGCGGTGGCGAGTGTCAGCAGATCCGCCCGCTCGCGCTTGGTCGGCAGGCCGGAGGCCGAGCGGAAATCCATCGAGGCGGAGCGGTCGCGCCACAGCCAGACGCTCTGCGCCGCCTCCCATTCATTCTCGCGGACATAGACCGGCTGGGTCTTGGCCGACTGGCGCCAGTCGATCATCGACGGCGAGTCGCCCGGCTGGTAGCGGCGGAACTGCCAGAAGGTCTCGCCCAGCCCGACGCGGCGGCGTCCATGGACGCCCTGGGCGACGGTGGCGGCCACCCGCTCCGCCGCGACCAGAAGCGGCGGCAGGGCGGATGCCAACTCCTCCGCGCGGTGACGCGCCAGCAGGGTGCTCGACAACTGGCTCTTCTGCGGGGAGGCTGGGCTTCGCGGCATTGCGGCTCCGCTGCGGGGGGTCACATCAGGGGGGCGCAGAGGCGGTCGATGACGTCGTCCAGCGTCACCCCGTCGGCCCGCGCGGCGAAATTCAGCGCCATGCGGTGCTTCAGGATCGGCTTGGCGAGCGCCACCACATCGTCCAGCGACGGCGACAGCCGGCCGTCCAGCACCGCGCGGGCGCGGGCGGCGAGCATCAGGGATTGGCTGGCGCGCGGTCCCGGACCCCAGGCGACGTGCTGGCGCACCTCCATCAGTTCGGAGGTCTCCGGCCGGCCGCGGCGGACGAGGTCGAGGATTCCGTCCACCACCCCTTCGCCGACCGGCACGCGGCGGACGAGCCGCTGAGCAACCTGGAGGTCGGCCGCGGACAGCACCGTCACCGCGCGCTCGTCGGTCGAGCCGGTGGTGGCGATCATCATCCGCCGCTCGGCCTCACGGTCGGGGTAATCGACGTCGATCTGCATCAGGAAACGGTCGAGCTGGGCTTCCGGCAGCGGATAGGTGCCTTCCTGCTCCAGCGGATTCTGGGTGGCCAGCACGTGGAAGGGCTGGGGCAGGGGATGGTACTGGCCGGCGACCGACACCCGGTGCTCCTGCATCGCCTGGAGCAGGGCGGACTGGGTGCGCGGGCTGGCGCGGTTGATTTCGTCCGCCATCAGCAGCTGGCTGAACACCGGGCCGGGCAGGAAACGGAAGGACCGGCGGCCGCTTTCCCCCTCCTCCAGCACTTCAGAGCCCAGGATATCGGCCGGCATCAGGTCGGGCGTGCACTGGATGCGCTTTTCGGCGAGACCCAGCACGGTGCCCAGCGTTTCCACCAGCCGCGTCTTGGCAAGGCCGGGAACGCCGATCAGCAGGACATGGCCGCCGGCCAGCAGCGTAACCAGCGTGCGGTCGATCACCTGCTGCTGACCGAAGATCACGCGGCCGATGCGGTCGCGGACCGAAGCGAGCCGGTCGCCCAGCGCCTCGATCTCCTCCATCAGCCGTTGCGGGTCCTCCGGCACGGGAGGCTGCCCCCTCAGGATGTCCTGTGCGCTCAAGGTCTGCTGCTCCCCGATGATGGGCCGGTCAGTGTCGTCGTCACGGTCACCATTGTTAAGGGTGCCGCGACCTGAAACACGGGATCCGCATGGTTGGCCCTGTTCCTGCGCCTTGTCGACACCCATTTTCCGAATCCCGCCGCCGGACGGGCCGCCGGATGGAGGACGCCGCAGGACCAACAGGGTGGACCTAGCGGGCGAGTGTGGCGAAAATGCGCATGTCCGGGGACAAAACGGCTCCCAACTCCATGAAGGTCGGTAACGCGATGGCGAATGACAAGCGCTCAGATGGGCAAACCGTTTCGGGGACGCCGCCGGAACTGCCGGCCGCGCTGGGCAGGACGCCGACGCTGGAGCAGTACGACATCCGCATTGCGCGCGACGGCACCTGGTTCCACAATGGCGATCCCATCCGCCGCATCGAGCTGGCGAAGCTGTTCTCGACCGTTCTGAAGCGCGACGACGACGGCGATTACTGGCTGATCACGCCGGTCGAACGCGGCAAGATCGTCGTGGAGGACGCTCCCTTCGTCGCGGTGGAGATGACGGTGGCAGGCAGCGGGGAGGATCAGGTCCTGTCCTTCCGCACCAACCTGGACCATTGGGTGGAGGCCGGCCCCGAACACCCGATCCGCGTCGCCGTGAACCCTGAAACCGGGGAGCCGGCACCCTACATCGAAATCAGAAGCCGGCTGGAGGCGCGAATCCTGCGGGCCGTGTTCTACGACATGGTGGAGCGCAGCGAGACGCGCCGAACCGAAACCGGCGAGTCCGAGGTGGGTCTATGGAGCAACAAGGTCTTCTTCGCGCTGGGCAAGCTGCCTGGCGACTGAGCCTGGACGAGGTCCGCCAGCGCTTTCCGGCGATGAGCACCGACGCGGCGGTCGAAAACGCCGTCCATTCGAACCGGATGCCGCCCAGAACGGCAGCCAAGATCAGGGGCGACCACGACCTGAATCCGGAGATGGGGCCGCCATCCGCCCTGCGCGAGGCGGCGGTTCTTGTCCCGCTGGTCGACCGGCCGGAGGAGCTGACCGTCATCTTCACCCAGCGCACCGCGACGCTGAGCGCCCATGCCGGCCAGATCAGCTTCCCCGGCGGGCGGATGGAGCCGGAGGACGGCAGTCCGGAGGAAACGGCGCTGCGCGAGACGGCGGAGGAGATCGGGCTGGAGCGAGCGCGGATCGAGATCGTCGGCCGGCTGGACACCTATGTCACGCGAACGGGTTTCCGGGTGACGCCGGTCGTGGGTGTGGTGACGCCGCCCTTCATGCTGACGCCCGACCCGACCGAAGTGGCGGAGGTGTTCGAGGTGCCGCTGTCCTTCATCCTCGACCCGTCCAACCCGCAGCGCCACAGCCGCGAATTCCTGGGCAAGCCGCGCTGGTTCTATGCCTTCCCCTATCCGCAGCGCTACATCTGGGGGGCGACCGCCGGCATGCTGGTGAACCTGCGCGACGTGCTGGGCGCCGTCGCCGGCGAGACGGAGGAGGGGGCCGACTGACGCAGCCTGACCGACAGCTGTGGCATGGACGGCCTTAATCGGATAGCGTCGCGCGCCATGACCGTTGCCGCACGCCTGTCGCCCCAACCCTGGATGACCGCGCCCGAAAGCCTGGCGGTGTTCGACGCCCTGGCGTCGGGCGGCGCCGACGCGCGATTCGTCGGCGGATGCGTGCGCGATGCCTGGCTCGGCCGTCCGGTGAAGGACATCGACATCGCCACCCATGCGCCGCCGGAGCGGGTGATGGAGTTGCTGGAAGGCGCCGGGATCCGCGTCATTCCCACCGGCATCGCCCATGGCACCGTCACCGCCCTGTGCGGCGGCAAGCCCTATGAGATCACCACGCTGCGGCGCGATGTGGAGACTTTCGGCCGTCATGCCCGCGTCGAGTTCACCGACGACTGGATCGAGGATGCTGCCCGCCGCGACCTGACCATGAACGCGCTGAGCTGTACGCCCGACGGCGCCATGTTCGATCCGTTCGGCGGTCTGGCCGACCTCGCCGCCGGCCGCGTCCGCTTTGTCGGCGAGGCGCGGCGGCGGATCGAGGAGGATGTGCTGCGCCTGCTGCGCTTCTTCCGCTTCCATGCCCATTACGGCCGCGGCGAACCCGATGCCGAGGCGATGGCCGCCTGCCGCGAGCTGGCGCCGCGCCTGCCGACGCTATCGGGCGAGCGGGTGCGGGGGGAGCTGTTCCGCCTGTTGACCGCGCCCTGCGCCGCGGGGGTGTGGCGGCTGATGATGGGGCAGGGGATCATGGTCCATCTGCTGCCGGAAGCCATGGATACCGACCGGCTGGAGCGGCTGATCTCGGTGGAGCGCGACCTCGGGGCGGCGCCCGATCCGACCCGCCGGCTGGCGGCGGTGCTGGACAGCGACCGTCCGGGCGCGCTGCGGGCCGCCGAGGCGCTGCGTCTTTCCAATCACGAACGCGACCGCCTGCTGGCCATGGTCGAGCCGCCGGTTGCCTTGGCGCCGGCCGACCACCAGAAGGCTTTACGTCAAGCGCTCTACCGCCTGGGTGACGCCGAGCTGTTCGGCGATCTGCTGCTGATCGCCGCCGCCATCCATGACGGGCCGCTGGACTTGGCGGCGCTGCGCAGGGCGCTGGCGGTGGCCGACGATCTGCCGGACTTGAAGCTTCCCATCGCCGGCCGCGACCTGCTTGAAATGGGCGTCCCACGTGGCCCGGCGGTCGGCGAAGCGCTGAAGCGCGTCGAGGGCTGGTGGATCGCCGAGGATTTCCAGCCCAGCCGCGATGACTGCCTGGAGATGGCGCGAGGCCTGCTTGATCAGCCGTCCGGGCGTTCGGCATAGCGGCGGCAGTGCTCCAGATAGGCAGCCTCGCGGACGTCGAAAACCGGATGGAAGACTGACACTTCTATGTTGCGCTGGACTGACATTTTAGCTTTGCGCCTACACAGATAAAACACATAAGGAAGGTTATGGAAATTGAATTGGTGATAGGGCGCTCGGACCTTGCGAATTCGAAAGCAAGCACCGGATAGCCGGGACCGAGCCGTATTCGCGACCATCGGGCCGTTCACTGCAATGGAGAATGGCCATGAGACAGCTTGATGGAAAGATTGCAATCGTTACGGGCGCCAGTTCCGGGATCGGGCGCGAGGCGGCGCTGTTGTTCGCCGAACATGGCGCGAAACTCGTGCTCGTGGCCCGGCGGCGCGACGAACTGGAACGGTTGGCCGATGAGATCAGCGGCAATGGCGGCGATGCCGTCGCCGTGGCCGGTAACGTGGCGGAGGCGGAAACCGCGCGCGAAGCCGTGGAGGTCGCCACCCGGCAGTTCGGCGGCTTGGATGTCGCCTTCAACAATGCCGGAACGACCGGCGCAATGGTGTCGATTCCGGAGATGACGGCGGAGATGTGGCATGAGGTGATCGCCACCAACCTGACCAGCGCCTTCCATGCCGCCAAGCACCAGATTCCCGCGATGCTTACCCGTGGCGGCGGATCGCTGATCTTCACCTCGACCTTCGTCGGTCACACCGTCGGCTTCCCCGGGATGGCAGCCTATGCGGCGAGCAAGGCCGGGCTGATCGGGCTGACGCAGGTGATTGCAGCTGAATACGGCCCGCAGGGCATCCGGGCCAACGCCCTGCTGCCGGGCGGGACCGACACCCCGATGGGACGTGCCGTGTCGAACACGCCGGAGGCTTTGGCCTTCGTCCAGGGTCTTCATGCGCTGAAACGTCTCGCTACGCCGCGTGAAATCGCGCAGTCGGCGCTCTATCTGGCGTCCGGCATGTCCAGCTTCACCACGGGAACTACGCTGCTGGTCGACGGCGGCGTGTCGATCACCCGAACCTGACGGGGTAGGGCCGCCCGCCCTTCATCGACGGGCGGCCCACCTGCCCTGCTCTACTCCGCCGCCTGCGGACGCAACGGCTGGACCACGTCGCCCTTGAGATTCATCGCCTTGGCGAGCGCATCGATCCGGCGCTGGACCGCTTCGCCCGACGGGACGCTGCCGTCGTCGGGCAGGGTCAGCACCACCCGGCCGTCGCCGACCTTCAGGCTGGTGCGCTCCAGCAGCGCCGTGGCGCCACCGGACAGCGTATGGGCGAGGCGGAGCGCCAGACCCAGCACCAGCGCCTTCATGCCCTGCCCTTCGGTCAACAGTGTCCGCACCGGCGCGGTCAGCGGCACGTCGATGGTGCCGGAATAGCGGGCATGGGCGGCGAGCGCCAGGAACGCCCGTTCGTCATGGTCCAGCGCCGGGAACGGATAGCGCAGCACGCGCAGGAAGGCATGCTCCGCCCGGTAATCCGGATGGTCGGCCCAGCCGACGTCGCTCAACAGGCAGGCGGCGTGGCGCAGGCGGATGGCGTTGTCGTCCTCCCCGGCGAAAAGTCCGGCGGTCCAGGACATCAGCAGTGCCGGGTCGCCCATCCGCACGAAGCGCCGCGCCCAATCGGCGGCCGACGCCATCAGCGGATCCTCGCGCTGTCCCTCCGGCGAGAGCAGAGAATAGAGATGCCCCTCGCGCAGGCCATAGGCGGAGAAGACCAGCTTCGACGGCTGGGCGATGCGCAGCAGCCGTTCCAGCACCAGCCCGGCCAAGGGCAGCGTGTCGAGCCGGCGGCGCGACCCCGCCATCTTTTCCAGCGACGAACGGCTTTGCCGGCCGATCAGACCGGTGAACTCGCGCGCGTCGGCCGCCGGGATGGTGTAGTGGTGGATGATGTGCAGGGGGTGGCCGGACTGCTCCATATGCAGCTTGGCGATGGCGCGCCAGCTTCCGCCGACCGGGTAGAAGGGCCGCCCCTTCATCGCCGACAACCAGGGCAGCGATTCCAGATGCTGGTCGATCAGCTTGGCCGGGCCGCCCTTGGCCGGGCCGACCTCCATCAGCCGCAAGGGCCCAAGCGGCAGCGTCACCTGCTTGCCGATCACGCCGCGGTCGAGCGTCACCAGTTCCAGGCTGCCGCCGCCGAGGTCGCCGACAAGGCCGTCGGCGCCGGGGGTGCCGGACAGCACGCCCATGGCCGACAGCCGCGCCTCCTCCTCGCCGCTGATGACGCGGACGGCCAGGCCGGCGCGGCGGCGGATGGCATCGACGAAGGCCGCACCATCGCGGGCGTCGCGCATGGCCGCGGTGGCGATCACGTCCAGCCGGCCGACACGCATGCCCCGGGCCAGCGTGGCGAAGCGTTCCAGCGCCACCAGCCCCTGGGCGACGCCGTCGGGGTTCAGCACGCCGGACTTCTCGACACCGCAACCGAGGCCGCACAGCACCTTCTCGTTGAACAGCGCAAGCGGCGACCGGGTCAGCCCGTCATAGACGACCAGACGGATCGAGTTGGAACCGATGTCGATCACGCCGACGCGCTCGCCGGCTTGATCGGGGGCGGCAGCCATGCCGAATCCCCCGGCGCCCGCCTGCCCGACGTCGCCCGGGATGGCGGCCGCACGTTTGTCCTTGCTCATACTCTCGCTCCCGTCACCCGCCCTCAGGACACCGCGTGCAGCATAAGCCGCGGCGGCGTGCGCTTGCTGCTGAGCGCGCTGCCCCGGCCGGACAGGCTGGGGTTGGTCATGAAGTAATTATGGGCGCTGAACGCGTCCGGGCCAGCCTTGATCCGATGGTACACGCCATCGGGGCCCAGCTTCCAGGTGCTTGCGTCATCCTTCATGTTGGCGACCATGATCTGGTCGAGCACCTGTTCATGCACCGTCGGGTTCTCGATGGGAACCAGCGTTTCGATGCGGCGGTCCAGGTTGCGGGTCATCCAGTCGGCCGAGGAGATGAACACCTTGGCCTGGTTGCTGGGCAGGCCATGGCCGTTGCCGAAGCAGATGACGCGGCCATGTTCCAGGAAGCGGCCGACGATGCTGCGCACCCGGATATTCTCCGACAGCCCCTTCACGCCCGGCCGCAGGCAGCAGATGCCGCGGATGATCATGTCGATCTGCACCCCGGCCTGCGACGCCTTGTAGAGCTTGTCGATGATGACCGGATCGACCAGCGAATTCAGCTTCACCCAGATCGACGCCGGCCGGCCGGCGGCGGCATGGGCGATTTCCGCCTCGATCAGGTCGGACAGGCGCTGGCGCAGCGTGATCGGCGCGATGGCGATCTTCTCCAGCACCTTCGGCGTCGCGTAGCCGGTCATGAAGTTGAACATGACCGCGGCGTCGTGGCACAGCGCCGGGTCGCAGGTGAAGAATGACAGGTCGGTGTAGACCTTCGCCGTGATCGGGTGGTAGTTGCCGGTGCCGAAATGGACGTAGCTGCGCAGCGCCTTCTTCTCGCGCCGCACCACCAGCGACACCTTGGCGTGGGTCTTCAGGTCGACGAAGCCGTAGACCACCTGGGCGCCGGCGCGTTCGAGGTCGCGCGCCCAGCGGATATTCGCCTCCTCGTCGAAGCGGGCCTTCAGCTCGACCAGCGCGGTCACCGACTTGCCGGCCTCCGCCGCCTCGATCAGGGCGGCGACGATCGGGCTGTCCTTGCTGGTGCGGTAGAGCGTCTGCTTGATCGCCACCACCTGCGGGTCGCGGGCCGCCTGCCGGATGAACTGCACCACCACGTCGAAGGATTCGTAGGGGTGATGGACGACGATGTCCTTGTGGCGGATCGCCGCGAAGCAGTCGCCGCCGAAATCGCGGATCCGTTCGGGGAAGCGGGCGTTGAACGGGCGGAAGACCAGATCCGGCCGTTCGTCGACGATCAGCTGCTTGGTGTCGGTCAGGCCGATCAGCCCGTCCAGGATGAAGACGTCGTCCGAGGCGACGTTCAGCTCGTGGCGCAGGAAATCGCGCAGGTCGGCCGCCATGCCGCTGTCGGTGGCGAGCCGGATGACGCTGCCGCGGCGGCGGCGCTTCAGCGCGCTTTCGAAGGTGCGGACGAGGTCTTCGGCCTCTTCCTCGATTTCGATCTCGCTGTCGCGCAGGACGCGGAAGACGCCGTGCGCCTTGACCTGGAACGGAGGGAACAGGCGGTCGATGAACTGCATCACCACCTTTTCCAGCTGCAGGAAGCGGATGTCGGAGCCGGGCAGGCGCAGGAACCGCTCCAGCTGCGAGGGCAGCGGCACCAGGGCGTCGATGTGCCGGCCCTTGACCGGGTCATGCAGCTGCAGCGCCAGCGAGAATCCGAGATTGGGCAGGAACGGGAAGGGGTGGGCGGGATCGACGGCGATTGGGGTCAGGATCGGGAAGATGTCGTCCAGGAACTTCGCTTCCAGCCAGTCCAGCTCGCCTTCGCTCAGGTCCTTGGGATCGACCACGGCGATTCCGGCCTCCCGCAGCTCGCCCTTCAGCGTGCGCCACATCGTCTGCTGGCTGTCCATCAGCAGGGAGATGCGCTGCTTCACCGCGGCCAGCTGCTGGGCGGGGGTCAGATTCTCCGGGCTCGGCGCCTTCACGCCGGCGGCCACCTGCCCTTTCAGGCCGGCGACGCGGACCATGTAGAATTCGTCGAGGTTGCTGGCGGAGATCGACAGGAAGCGCAGCCGCTCCAGAAGCGGGTGATTGGGATTGGCCGCCTCGTCCAGGACGCGCTGGTTGAAGGCCAGCCACGACAGCTCCCGATTGATGAAGCGTTCCGGAGCGTTTGGCTCGATACCGACCGAATCGAGTTCCTGGAGTTGCGTCACGTCGACCTCTGAAATCATGAAACCCTGGACGCCGGCGCCTGCCTTATCAGCGGTGCCGACGACGGTTATATGGTGGGCAGACAGAGTATCCCATATGCGTTACGGTTTCAGGACTCCCATTTGGCTATAGGCTGCGACCTCCCCTCCCCCTTCCCATTCCCTGCCGCGACCGATTGCCGCCATGAAGACGCTGTTCCTGCTGCGCCACGCCAAATCCTCCTGGGACGATCCGTCTCTGGGCGACCACGACCGGCCGCTGAACGCCCGCGGCGAGAAGGCGGCCACCCTCGTCGGCGGCTATCTGGCCAAGCATCACGCCCACATCGACCTCGTCCTGTGTTCGACGGCGGTGCGGGCGGTGGAGACGCGCAAGCGGGTGATGGCGGCCATCGGGGCGCCCTTCCCGCCGGTGGAGCATGAGCGGGGACTGTACCTGTGCGGCGCCCGCACGCTGCTGGAACGACTGCGCGACGCGCCGGATTCGGCGACCGGCCTGATGCTGGTGGCGCACAATCCGGACCTGCACGAGCTGGCGAACGCCCTGACGGGCAGCGGCGACCATGGGCTGCGCCATGCGCTGGCCGACAAGTTCCCGACCGGCGCCTGCGCCGTCCTGGTGTTCGAAACGCTGCATTGGGCCGACCTGGAACTGGGGGCCGGGCGGCTGGCGGATTTTGTGCAGCCGCGTAAACTCTCTTAACCTGCGGCGGCGGTTGGGGTATCCACGGAACCACCTGAGTCATTCCAGGCCGTTTGTCATTCCAGGCTGTATTGGCCGCCAGGCCGCTCCGGCCGGATACGGGAGGATGCCGCCCCTTGCCACCCGCCATTCCGCCCGTCAGCCCGCCCGCACTCCCCGATGCGCAGACCTCCACCCCCGCCGCCGTCCGCGAGGTGGAGTTGAAGCTCCACGCCGCGTCGGCGGATCTGGCGCGGGTCGCCGCCCTTCCGGCGCTGCAGGCGCTTGCCGACGGTCCGGCCGTGACGCAGCGGCTGCGCACCGCCTATTTCGACACCCCCGACCTGAAGCTGGCGGCGAACGGCGTGGCGCTGCGCGTGCGGCAGGAGGGCGACCGCTTCATCCAGGCCCTGAAGACCGTCAACAGCGCCAGCCCCGGCGATTCCGCCGCCGTGGCGGTGCGGCGGGAATGGGAGTGGATCGTCGCCGGCGAGGCGGTGGACACCGGCATGCTGAATGATCCCGCCGTCGCCGGTCTGGTGCCGGCGGCGGCGCTCGACGCGTTGGATTGCCTGTTCATCACCGATTTCCGCCGCACCACCCTGCTGCTTCGCCCCGATCCATTGACGGCGGTCGAACTGGCGGTGGATGACGGCGCCATCTATGCCGGCGGCAACTCGCTCCCCATCGGCGAGGTGGAGTTGGAATTGAAGGCCGGCAAGGTCGCCAGCCTGTTCGATCTGGCGCTGACCCTGCAGACCGCCATCCCCATGCGCATCGGCACCGAAAGCAAGGCGGAGGCCGGGCTGCGGCTGGTCACCGGCAAGGCGCCGGGGCCGGTGGAGGCCGAACCGCTCGGCCTGTCGCCGCTGACGACGGTGGCGGAGGCCTACCGGCACATCCTGCGGCAGGCGTTGCGCCAGTTCCTCGCCAACGAATCCTGTGCCCTGGCCGGTGGCGACGTGGAGGGGCTGCACCGCATGCGTGTTGCCTTGCGCCGTCTGCGCATCGCACACCGCTTCTTCGCGCCGCTGGTCGCCTCGCCCGAGGCCGACCGGCTGGTGGAGGAAAGCCGTGCGCTGGCCAAGCGGCTGGGGCCGGCGCGCGGGTGGGACGTGCTGATGTCGGGCGTCATCGACCCGCTTCTCGCCGATCCAAAGGCGGCGCCGGCCATCGACCGCGCTGCGCTGGAACGGCTGGCGACACTTGCCCGGACTGCCGGCGCCGGGCCGGCGCGGGAGGCGGTGGCGGCGATCCTGGCGCCGGGCTGCACCACCATGGTGCTGGCGCTCGCCGCGTGGCTGGAGCATGGCCGCTGGATGTCGGAGGCCGACGGCGAGCGCCGGGCCGCGCTGTCGGCCCCGGTGACAACGGTGGCCGGCGGCTGGCTGTCGACGCGGATGGCGAAGCTCGGCAAGGCCGCGAAGCCGCCGGAGGATGCGAAGGGACGCGACAAGCTGCGCCGCCGGCTGCGGACGCTGCGCTACACCGCCGACGTCTTCCGCGGACTCTATCCGGAGGCCGCCACCCTGCCCTTCTTCGCGGCGCTGGAGCCCTTGCAGGCGGCGCTGGACGCCGACCAGGACGCCGTCACCGGCGCCCGCATGCTGGGCTCGCTGACCGGGGCGGACCCGCAGACTGTAGGCGCCGTCGCCGCCTGGATCGACCGCCAGTCCGACAAGCGGCGCAAGGCGCTGCCGGACCTGTGGAAGCGCTTCCGCGCGGTGCCGCCCTTCTGGTCATGACCGACCCGCGCCGGGCGCCGGTGGCAATGCGGGCCTGAGCGCATATATCGTCAGCCGGCCGGCCGTAAGGAGCACCGCTTTCCGGCCGGCCGTTTTTCGTCATGCGTCGCGGCGCCTTGCCGCTTTCCATCCGGATGGGCTTCGGGTAAAAGAACACTCCATGAACAAGTACATCAGCGTCCGCGGCGCGCGGGAACACAACCTGAAGAACGTCGATGTGGATCTGCCGCGCGACGAACTGATCGTCATCACCGGCCTGTCGGGGTCGGGCAAGTCGTCGCTTGCCTTCGACACCATCTATGCCGAGGGGCAGCGCCGCTATGTGGAGAGCCTGTCGGCCTACGCGCGCCAGTTCCTTGAGCTGATGCAGAAGCCGGACGTCGATTCGATCGAAGGGCTGTCGCCGGCCATCTCCATCGAGCAGAAGACAACCTCGAAGAATCCGCGCTCCACCGTCGGCACGGTGACGGAGATCTACGACTATATGCGCTTGCTATGGGCGCGGGTCGGCATCCCCTATTCGCCGGCCACCGGCCTGCCGATCGAAAGCCAGACGGTCAGCCAGATGGTCGACCGCATCATGGCCATGCCGGAGGGCACGCGCCTGCTGCTGCTGGCGCCCTTCGTCCGCGGCCGCAAGGGTGAGTACAAGAAGGAAATCCAGGACCTGCGCAAGCGCGGCTTCCAGCGCGTGCGGGTCGACGGCACCATGTACGAGATCGACGAGGTGCCGGCGCTCAACAAGAAGCTGAAGCACGACATCGAGGTGGTGGTCGACCGCATCGTGGTGCGCGAAGGGCTGGGCAACCGTCTGGCCGATTCGCTGGAGACCGCGCTGGGGCTGGCCGACGGCATCGTCTGGGTCGAGAACGCCGAGACCAACGAGCAGACCGTCTTCTCGCAGAAATTCGCCTGCCCGGTCAGCGGCTTCACCATTCCGGAGATCGAGCCACGGCTGTTCTCCTTCAACAACCCGTTCGGCGCCTGCCCGGCCTGCGACGGCTTGGGCAGCAAGATCTATTTCGACCCGATGCTGGTGGTGCCGGACGAGCGGCTGTCGCTGGCCAAGGGCGCCGTCGCGCCGTGGGCGGGGTCGACCTCCAAATACTACGACCAGACGCTTGAGAGCATCTGCGAGCATTTCGGCGCGTCGATGACCACGCCCTGGCAGGAGCTGCCGGAAAAGGTGCGCCAGACCATCCTGTTCGGTTCCGGCGGGTCGGCGATCACCATGACCTATGACGACGGTCTGCGGCGCTACCAGACCAACAAGGCGTTCGAAGGCATCGTCAACAATCTGGAACGGCGCTACCGCGAGACCGACAGCGCCTGGACCCGAGACGAGCTGTCGAAATACCAGTCCTCCCAGCCCTGCGAGGTCTGCAAGGGCGCGCGGCTGAAGCCGGAGGCGCTGGCGGTCAAGATTCGTGGCCGCAACATCTCGGAGGCGGCGGAACTGTCCATCGCCGGCGCCGGTGCGTGGTTCAGCGAGCTGAACGAACATCTGCGCCCGAAGGACCGCGAAATCGCCTATCGCATCCTCAAGGAGATCAACGAGCGGCTGGGATTCCTCAACGCCGTTGGGCTTGAGTATCTAACGCTCAGCCGCGGATCGGGAACGCTGTCGGGCGGCGAGAGCCAGCGGATCCGGCTGGCATCGCAGATCGGCTCCGGCCTGACCGGCGTGCTGTATGTGCTGGACGAGCCGTCCATCGGCCTGCACCAGCGCGACAACGACCGGCTGCTGGAAACGCTGAAACGCCTGCGCGATATCGGCAACACCGTGGTCGTCGTCGAGCATGACGAGGACGCGATCCGCAGCGCCGACTATCTGGTCGACATGGGGCCCGGCGCCGGCCAGCATGGCGGCACCGTCATCGCCCAGGGCCGGCCGGAGGAGGTTCAAAAGAACCCCAACAGCATCACAGCCCAATATCTGAACGGCACCCGCTTCGTGCCCGTGCCCGACACCCGCCGGCCCGGCCATCCCGGTCAATTCCTGGAGGTCCACGGCGCACGGGCCAACAACCTGCAGAACGTCTCGACCAAAATCCCGCTCGGCACCTTCACCTGCGTGACCGGCGTGTCGGGCGGCGGCAAGTCGACGCTGATCATCGAGACGCTGTACAAGGCGGTGGCGCGCAAGCTGATGGGCGCCCGCGAGCATCCGGCGGAACACGATGCGGTGCTGGGGCTGGAGCATCTGGACAAGGTCATCGACATCGACCAGTCGCCGATCGGCCGCACCCCGCGCTCCAACCCTGCGACCTACACCGGCGCCTTCACGCCGATGCGCGACTGGTTCGCCGGCCTGCCGGAATCGAAGGCGCGCGGCTACGGCCCCGGCCGATTCTCGTTCAACGTCAAGGGTGGGCGCTGCGAGGCCTGCCAGGGCGACGGCGTCATCAAGATCGAGATGCACTTCCTGCCCGACGTCTACGTCACCTGCGACGTCTGCCACGGCAAGCGCTACAACCGGGAGACGCTGGAGGTCACCTACCGCGACAAGACCATCGCCGACGTGCTGGACATGACGGTCGAGGAGGGCAAGGAGTTCTTCAAGGCGGTGCCCGGCATCCGCGACAAGCTGGACACGCTGGAGCGGGTCGGCCTCGGCTACATCCACATCGGGCAGGCGGCGACGACCCTGTCGGGCGGCGAGGCGCAGCGCGTCAAGCTGTCAAAGGAACTGAGCCGCCGCGCCACCGGCCGCACGCTGTACATCCTCGACGAACCGACCACCGGGCTGCATTTCGCCGACGTCGAGAAGCTGATGGAGGTGCTGCATGCTCTGGTCGACCAGGGCAACACGGTGCTGGTGATCGAACACAATCTGGAGGTCATCAAGACCGCCGACTGGATCATCGATCTGGGGCCGGAGGGCGGCACCGGCGGCGGCGAGATCGTCGCCGAGGGCACGCCGGAGGATGTTGCGAAGGTGGAGCGCAGCTATACCGGACGGTACCTCGCCCCCTACCTGAAGGCGAAGCCGGCGGTGCGGAAATCGGCAACCCGAAAGAGGGCGTGAACAAACGCAAGCTGCACCGCGTTCTCCCCTGCAGAGTTCGCACTGCAAGGGAGACGAGAGGCATGAACAAGACGCTTCTGACCGGTTTGGGGGCCGCCCTGGGTGCGGCCCTGCTGCTGGCGGCCTGCGGGTCCGACGGCTCCACCACCAGCACGACGACCACCACGACCACCACCCCCGGCTATGGTTCGACCACCGTGACTCCGGCCCCGTCCGGCGCCACCACCATCGAACGCAGCACGACGACGAAGAGCGAGTGAACTGTCTCTGAGGTTGACGTTTCCGGCTCACTGTTTTGCCTGGATCGATGTTCTGACTGACTCCTGATCGACCTGAAGCCGGCCTTCCTTGCGGGGGCCGGCCTTTTCCGTTGACCGGATCCTGGCCCGCATTGTGGTAAGCTGCGGCAATGATGAATCCGGTACGCCTGCGCGCCCTCGACACTGTGAAGCGTATAGTCCTCGAACGGTTGGCGGGGCACCCTGCCCGCGTCTATCTGTTCGGCTCCTGTGCCCGTGGCGATGTTGGCCATTGGAGCGACATCGACGTAGCCATCGACCCGGCAGAGCCGCTGCCTCCCGGTCTGATTGGAGAGATCAACGAAGAGTTGGAAGAGAGCACCGTTCCTTACTTCGTCGATGTCGTGGATCTCCAGACGGCCCGGCAGGAGTTCCGGAAAGAGGTCGAACGGGAAGGTATCGAATGGACAAGGTAAGCCGGAAGCTCGACATCGCATCCCAAGCTTTGGCTCGGCTTCAGGAAGTCTTGGCCCTTCCCGTCGATGAAGTCGTTCGAGATTCCGCGATTCTGCGCTTCACCCTGGCAACGGAGACGGTCTGGAAAGCCGCGAGGTCGGTCATTGTCGATCAGATGGGGGCCGAACGCCTCAACTCGGCAAGTCCGAAGGCCATGGTCCGTGAAAGCCAGATCGCCGGATTCCTAACCGAGGAGCAGGCGGAAGCGGCAATGAGAATGATGAACGACCGCAATCTGACGGTTCACACCTACGACGAAGAAAAGGCCGAGGAACTGTTTTCCCGCCTTCCGGCCCACGCCGCACTCATTGAGTCCTGGATCTCGGCGATGCAGAGCGCCATAACCCGCCCCTGATCCGCCTGCTCTTACTGTGTTCTGGAAAGTCCAATGACCGACACACTTCGCCCCGTCCATGTCATCGGCGGCGGTCTCGCCGGCTCGGAAGCCGCGTGGCAGCTCGCCTCGCGCGGCGTGCCCGTCGTGCTGCACGAGATGCGGCCGGTCCGCAAGACCGAGGCCCACGATACCGACAAGCTGGCGGAACTGGTCTGTTCCAACTCCTTCCGGTCGGACGATGCCGAATACAACGCTGTGGGTCTGCTGCATGAGGAAATGCGGCGCTGCGGCTCGCTGATCCTGCGCTGCGCCGACGCCCACAAGGTGCCGGCCGGCGGCGCGCTGGCCATGGACCGCGACGGCTTCGCCGATGCGGTAACGGAGGCTATTGCCACCCATCCTTTGATCACCCTGCAGCGCGAGGAGGTCGCCGGCCTGCCGCCGGAGGAGTGGGACAGCGTCATCGTCGCCACCGGCCCCCTCACCTCGCCTGCCCTGGCCGAGGCCGTGCGCGACCACACAGGCGAGGAGTCGCTGGCCTTCTTCGACGCCATCGCCCCCATCGTCTATCTGGAAAGCATCGACCTGTCGAAGGCATGGTTCCAGTCGCGCTACGACAAGCCCGGCCCCGGCGGCACCGGCAAGGACTACATCAACTGCGCTTTCGAGAAGGACGATTATCGCGCCTTCATCGACGCGCTGATCACCGGCGAGAAGCTGGACTTCAAGGAGTGGGAGAAGAACACCCCCTACTTCGAAGGCTGCCTGCCGATCGAGGTGATGGCGGAGCGCGGCGTCGACACCCTGCGCTATGGTCCGATGAAGCCGGTCGGCCTGACCAACCCGCACAAGCCGGAACGCCGTCCCTATGCGGTGGTCCAGTTGCGGCAGGACAATGCGCTTGGCACGCTCTACAACCTCGTCGGCTTCCAGACCAAGCTGCGCCATGCCGAACAGGCCCGCATCTTCCGCATGATCCCCGGCCTGGAGAACGCCGAGTTCGCGCGGCTGGGCGGCATGCACCGCAACACCTTCCTGAACAGCCCGCGCATCCTCGACGGCGCCCTGCGGCTGAAGTCGCTGCCCCGGCTGCGCTTCGCAGGTCAGGTCACCGGCTGCGAGGGCTATGTGGAGAGTGCCGCCGTCGGGCTGCTCGCCGGCCGCTTCGCCGCGGCCGAACGGCTGGGCCAGGAGATCAGCACGCCGCCGGTAACCACGGCGCTCGGCGCCATCCTCGGCCACATCACCGGCGGGGCGGAGGCGGAGACCTACCAGCCGATGAACGTCAACTTCGGACTGTTCCCGCCGGTGGACGACAAGATCCGCGGGCGCGAGCGCAAGCTGGCCTACACCCGCCGGGCACTGGCCGACCTCGACGGCTGGCTGAAGAACTGACCGGTAGGATAAAGCGCGGGCATCAGTAGCGCCCGCGCATCGCCGCCCAGCCCATCCGAAGCTGGCGGAACGGGTTGGCCAGCATCACGCGCGGGGCGAACACGTCGTTGCCCTCCCGTGCGATCACGCTCAGATGTAGGTCGGCCAGCGTCGCCGGCAGCAGTGCCGGAATGGCCGCCTTCGGCACCTCGCGGCGCAGGGCGCGGGCCTCGGCCAGATGCTTGCGGGCAACCTCGGCGATCTCTCCCACCACCGGCCGCAGTTGCAGCGTCGAGCGGCCGGCGAACAGATCCTCGCTGCCGGCGCCATGGCGCTGCATCAGGTCTTCCGGCAGGCGCTGCCGGTGCTGGCGGGCGAGGAAAGGAACCGCGCGCAGAATGCCGGAGAGAGCATAGGCGATGCCGACATGCCGTCCGGCGGCCATCGCCGCCGCATCCCGCACGCCCAGGACCTCCAACGCCAGTTGGACCAGCGGCGCCCCGGTCACCTCGGCATAGTTGACCAGGCAGGTCAGGTCGGCCGGCGGAGTGTCGTCCAGGTCGGCTTCGCGCGCGTCGATCAACTTGTCGAACAGGGAGCGGGTCAATCCCAGCCCGCGCGCCGCCTGGGCCAGCGGGTCCATCACCTCGTGACGCGGTACGGGTCCGTCCTCATAGACGGCTTCGATGCCATCGCGCCAGAATTGCAGTCTCATCTGGCCCAGGATCGGTTCGCTGACCACCTCGCGCGTTTTCGCGATCTCCAGGTTGAAGGCGTAAAGCGCGAATGTCGCCTCGCGCCTGTCGGCGGGGGTGAACAGACCTGCCAGAAAGTGGTCGTTGTCATATTTCCGAACCTCCCGTCCGCAATAGGACAGGTCGGTCGCAGCCTTCACCATGGGATGCCCGATTGGAAAAAGAGGGGAGGAACGATGGAAGGACGGGCCAAAGCCTGTTGCTACGCCTATATGAAGCACACACGGTCGCACCGCCAGCCCCGACGCGCAGCAGGCAGGGATCCCATGACGGATTTCAACATCGCCCCGACGAAACCCCGCAAGACCGGCCCGGTCGCCCGCAAGGACGAGACCGGTGAGAATTTCCCGGTCGCCTCCCGCCTGATTCCGAAGCACCTGCGTCCCCATGTGATCGCCTTCTACCGCTTCGTGCGTCTGGCCGACGACATCGCCGACGATCCGGATCTCGAGCCGGAGACCAAGCTGGCCTATCTGGAGGCGCTGGAACGGGCGCTGACCTCCGGCCAAGCCAAGCACGCCTATCTGAAGCCGGCCACCGAACTGCGCGAGAGCCTGCAGAAGACCGGCGTCAGCGACCGCCATGCCCGCCAGATCCTGCGCGCCTTCCGCCGCGACTCCGTCGGTGCCCGCTGCCACAGCTGGAGCGACCTGCTTCTCTACTGCCGCTTCTCCGCCAACCCCGTCGGCCGCTACCTGCTGGAACTCCATGGAGAGGGCGTGGCCGCCGGCCCGGCGTCGGATGCGCTGTGCTCCGCGCTGCAGGTGCTGAACCATCTGCAGGATGCGCGCGAGGACTGGACCCAGCTCGGCCGCTGCTACATCCCGCTGGGCTGGTTCGACGAGGCCGGCATCAGCGTCGAACGTCTGGTGGAGGTCGAGAGCGACGCCCGCCTGCGCGCCATCTTCGATCAGGCGCTGGAGCATACCGACCGGCTGCTGGAACGCGCCGCCGCCCTGCCCGGCCTGATCCAGCACCGTGGCCTGCGGATGGAGGCGGCGGTGATCCTCAGCCTCGCCGAATCGCTGTCGCGGCGGCTGAAGGCCCGCGATCCGATGAAGGCGCGGGTAACGCTGGGCACGCATCACAAGCTGGCCGCCGTGGCGCGGGGGCTGGCGCGGAGCTTCTCCGCCGCATAAACTCCGGGGCCACACGTCGCGACGTGCGCCACTGGCGCGCGTCAGGACGGGCAATGCCCAGGATGCTACAGATGACCCCTCCGCCGCTGGAGACGGCCCCGCTGGAACCGGTATCCACGACGTTGCCGGACGAAAAATCCCCCGTTACGGCAACCGCCGTTACCGCGAAATCGGGCAGCACCTTCTACTGGCCGATGCGTCTGCTGCCCGCGTCCAAGCGGGCGGCGATGTTCGCCATCTATGCCTTCTGCCGCCGCATCGACGACATCGCCGACGAACCGGGCGATCCTGCCGCCAAGCGGGCGGCGCTGGATGTCTGGCGGCGTGATATCCGCGATCTCTATGTCGGCGGGGCTCCCAGCGGCCCACTGACCGCCGCGCTGAAGGGCGCCATCGAGCGCTACGGCCTGCCTCGGTCGGAGCTTGAAGCGCTGATCGACGGCATGGCGATGGATGTCGCCGGTGAAGATCCAGGTTCCGGCGGCATGCGGGCGCCCGACCTCGACACGCTGCGGCTCTATTGCCGCAGGGTCGCCGGTGCCGTGGGCATGCTGGCCATCCGCGTGTTCGATCGCGCCGATCCGGCAACCGAGCGCTTCGCCCTGGCATTGGGCGAGGCCCTGCAGCTGACCAACATCCTGCGCGATCTGGCCGAGGATGCGGAGTTGGATCGGCTCTACCTGCCGCGGGAACTCCTGCTGGCCGCCGGCATCGACGCCGACCGCCCGGACGAGGTGCTGGCCCATCCCGCCCTGCCCCGCGCTTGCGAGGCGCTGGCCGAAATGGCGGAGGCCCGCTTTGCAGAGGCACGCTCCGCCATTGCCGGCCATGCGCGGGGCTCCCTCTGGGCGGCCACCGCGATGATGGTGCTGTATCACCGGCTGCTGAAGCGCTTGCGTGCGGCCGGCTGGCGCGACCTGAACGCGCGTGTGCGGGTTGGTCGGCGGGAAAGCGCCTGGGTGGCGGTGCGCTGCATGCTCGGCATTCCTCCGGCCGCCTGATGAGCGAGACGGGCACCGTCCATGTCATCGGCGCCGGGCTGGCCGGGCTGGCCGCCGCCGTCCGGCTGGTGGAGGCTGGCCGGCGCGTCGCGCTCTATGAGCAGGCTCCGCAGGCCGGCGGGCGCTGCCGCAGCTTCCATGACGCCACGCTCGGCCGGTCGATCGACAACGGCAGCCATATGGTGCTCAGCGGCAACCGGGCATTGCTCGACTATGCTCGGCGCACCGGCGGCGGCGATGCGCTGGAGGAACTGCGGCCGGCTGCCTTTCCCTTCCTCGACCTGCGCAACGGTGCCGCTTGGACGCTGCGCCCCGGCGGGCTGTGGCTGTTCGATCCGGCCCGTCGGGTGCCCGGCAGCAGGCCCGCCGACTATCTGGCATCCCTGCGCTGCCTGACCGCCCGGCGGGGGCAGTCGGTCGCCGATTGCCTGCCGCCCGGCGGAGCGTTGTTCGAGCCGCTGTGGCGCCCGCTGGCGGTCTCCGCCCTCAACGGGCCGGTGGAGCGCGTCTCCGCCCGTCTGTTCGGTGCGGTGCTGCGCGAGACGCTGCTGCGGGGCGAGGCGGCCTGCCGGCCTGTGCTGGCGCCGTGGGGCCTGTCCGCCGCCTTCGTCGACCCGGCGCTGGCGCGGCTGCGGGCCGCCGGTGCGGCGCTCAACCTGGGGGCACGGGTCGACGGGCTGGCCTTCGACAGCCACCGCGTGACCGGCTTTTCGGCCGGCGGCAGTGCCGTGACGCTCGGTCCGCTCGACAGTGTGATTCTCGCAGCGCCGGCCTGGGTGGCGGCGCGGCTGGTGCCGGAGTTAACCGTACCGCCGCCGGGTGCGGCCATCGTCAACCTGCATGTCCGGTTGGAGGGGCCGGTGCGGCTGCCAGGCGGCCTGCCCTTCGCCGGGCTGGTCGGCGGCACCGCGGAATGGCTGTTCGCCCGCGACGACCTGCTGTCGGTCACCGTCAGCGACGCCGATGCACTGGCGGACCTGCCGGCCGAGGAGATCGCCGGCCGGCTTTGGACGGAGATCGCCCCCCACCTGCGACTCGAGGGTGCGATTCCGCCCCACCGCGTGGTGAAGGAACGGCGGGCGACGCCGGAACAGTCGCCCGAATCGGTCGCGCGCCGTCCGGGAACCCGCACCCGCTGGAGCAACCTGACGCTGGCCGGTGACTGGACGGAAACGGGGCTTCCCGCGACGTTGGAGGCCGCCGTGCGCTCGGGAAACCGGGCGGCCGAGGCCACTTTGTCGAACGGAAATAACCCTATACGACGTTCGAGAGTGTTTCCGGCCTTCACAAGCTTCCGTCATCGGCCTATTTGGACGGACGGAGGTGCCGTGCTCGCAAGGCCCGGCCCGGAAGGACAATCAAAGAAGAGAGGGTAAATCAAATGGCGTTCGAACTTCCGCCGCTTCCGTATGCGTACGACGCTCTGGCTCCGTACATCTCGTCGGAGACCCTGCACCTGCACCATGACAAGCACCACCAGACCTACGTCACCAACCTGAACAACCTGACCAAGGACACCCCGCTGGCCAACGCCAGCCTGGAGGAGGTCATCAAGGCCTCGGCCGGTGACTCGTCCAAGGTCGGCATCTTCAACAACGCCGCCCAGGTGTGGAACCACACCTTCTTCTGGCAGTGCCTGAAGAAGGACGGCGGCAAGATGCCGGCGGCCCTGGAGCAGCGCATCGTCGCCGACTTCGGCAGCGTCGACAAGTTCAAGGAAGAGCTGACCCAGGCCGCCCTGACCCAGTTCGGCTCGGGCTGGGCCTGGCTGTACCTGGACGGCGACAAGCTGAAGGTCGGCAAGACCGGCAACGCCGACACCCCGCTGGCGCACGGCCAGAAGCCGCTGTTCACCATCGACGTGTGGGAGCATGCCTATTACGTGGATTTCCAGAACCGCCGCGCCGATTTCGTGAAGGCGGTCATCGACAACCTCGCCAACTGGGACTTCGCCGCCGAGCAGCTGGCTGCGTGATCCTTCCCAATCTCCTTCCCCTGCGATCGGATCGGCCTTCGGCCAACCGAGAGCGGGGGAGGGTCGGGGTGGGGGCAAGCGCCGTAAGGACATGCCTAAAGCAAAGGCGCCCGAAAGGGCGCCTTTGTCGTTTTCAGAGCTGATGTATGGATCACACAGGCAGCATCGCCGCCGCGACCCGCCGGCCCTCGGCCAGCAGGACGTTGTAGGTGCGGCAGACCGCCCGGCTGTCCATCAGTTCCACCACCACGCCCCGCTCGCGCAAGCCCAGGCGCAGGTCCTTCGGAATCATCCGCATGGTGGGGCCGGTGCCGAGCAGCAGGATTTCCACCTTCGGCTCGGCCTCCAACACGGACGAGAAGTTGTCCACCGACAGGGAGGCGGCGTCGGTCGCCTCCCACGCCAGGGTGCGGTCGGGCAGGACGATCACCGCGCCGACACGCCACTGGCCGGAAATGCAGAACTGTCCCGGACCATAGCCGTCGATGACCTGACGGTCCGACGGGATCATCGGCATGATGTCGGCCATGCTGCCCTCTCCTTGCTGTCGCTGTCCGGCCTTACGGCGTGGTCGCCGGGGAGTTTCCGGCGGGGGCGTCGGTCGGGGTGCCGCGCCGCAGGCGGTTCTCACCCAGGAACAGCAAGATGGGGGCGGCGATGAAGATCGACGAGCTGGTCGCAAGGAAGATGCCGAAGATCAGCACGATGCCGAAATCCTGCAGCGCCTCGCCGCCGAACAGCGCCAGCGGGATGATCGACAGCAGGGTGGACATCGAGGTGCCGAGCGTACGGTTCAGCGTCTCGTTGATCGATTTGTCGATCAGCTCGCGCAGCGGCATCTTCTTGTAGATGCGCAGGTTTTCGCGCATGCGGTCATAGACCACGACCTTGTCGTTCACCGAATAGCCCATGATCGTGAGTATCGCCGCGACCGCCACCAGATTGAACTGCAACCCGGTGATCGCGTAGAAGCCAACGATCTTGGTGATGTCCAGCAGCAGCGTGACCACCGCGCCGAAGCCGAACTGCCATTCGAAGCGGAACCAGATGTAGATCAGCATCGCCAGCATGGCGAGGCCGAGCGCCAGCATGCCGTTGGCGAACAGCTCGCCGCTGACCGACGCGCCGACCGCTTCGACACGGCGGACCTGGGTGCCGGGGACCGCCTCGGCCAGCGTGTTGCGCACCCGGTCGGCAGCGACCTGCTGCGCGGCATCGTCGCCGGGCTGGCGTTCCAGCCGGATCAGAACGTCCTGCGGCGAGCCGAACTCCTGCAGCGCCACCTGCCCCATGTCGAGGCCGGTCAGGGTGTGGCGGAGCGAGGCGAAGTCGGCTGCCTGCGGCGTGCGGGCCTCGATGACGATGCCGCCGCGGAAGTCGATGCCGTAGTTCAGGCCGGGATAGAAGAACAGGAAGACCGAGGCAAGCGAGAGCACCGCCGACACGACCAGGCCGGCGATGCGGCCGTTCATGAACGGGATCTTGGTGTTGTCGGGAACGAGGCGGAGATGGAACATCGTTGGACCTCTCAGACCGGCAGCGTGGCCGGACGCGTCCGGCGCAGCCAGGTCACCATCATCAGGCGCACGAGCACCGTCGCGGTGAACATGGAGATGAGGATGCCGAAGGTGATGGTGACGGCGAAGCCCTTGATGGTGCCGGTGCCGAAGATGAACAGCAGCGCCATCTTGATGGCCGTCGTCAGGTTGGAGTCGACGATGGTGCTGTAGGCACGGCTGAATCCGGCCTCCATCGACGCAAAGACCCCACGGCCCTTCTTCGTCTCCTCGCGGATGCGCTCGTTGATCAGGATGTTGGCGTCCACCGCCAGACCCAACGTCAGCAGGATGCCGGCGATGCCCGGCAGCGTCAGCGTCGCGTGCAGCAGCGACAGCGCCGCCAGCGTCAGCACGATGTTGATCAGCAGGGCGAAGCAGGCGAAGGCACCGAACAGCCCATAGGACGCGATGATGTAGACGCAGACCAGCACGAAGCCGACGACGACGGCGGTCAGGCCGGCGCGGATCGAATCGGCGCCCAGGTCGGGACCGACCGTGCGCTCCTCGATCACCTTCAGCGGGGCCGGCAGGGCACCGGCGCGCAGCAGCACGGCGAGGTCGTTGGCGCCGGCGGCGGTGAAGTTGCCGCTGATCTGGCCGCGGCCGCCGGTGATCGGCTCGCGGATGACGGGGGCGCTGATGACCTTGTTGTCGAGCACGATGGCGAAGGGCCGGCCGACATTCTGCTTGGTCACTTCGGCGAAGCGGTTGGCGCCGGCAGTGTTGAATTCGAAATTCACCACCCATTCGCCGGTCTGCGGATTGGTGCCGGCCGATGCGTTCTGCAGCGTGGCGCCGTCGACCTCGACCTTCTTGCGAATGACGTATTTGGACTGATAGCGGTCGCCCTCGGCCGACGGCAGGATCTCGGACCCCGGCGGGGCGCGGCCGGTGTTGGGATCGGCGTTTACGTCGACCAGCCGGAAGGTCATCTTGGCGGTGGTGCCGAGCAGCCGCTTGATGCGGTCGGGATCCTCCACGCCGGGCAGCTGGACCAGGATGCGGTCGTCGCCCTGGCGGGCGATGGTCGGCTCGTTCACGCCGGTCTCGTCGATGCGGCGGCGGACGATCTCGATCGACTGTTCGATGGCCTGGGTGGCGCGGTCGCGCAGCGCGACCTCGCTCAGCGCCACGGTCACCGTGTCGCCGTCGGCGGTCACGTCGAGGTCGGGCTGCCCGCCGCCCAGGGCGGTGCGGCCGACCGGGCTGGCGAGCTGGCGCAGGGCCTTCACCGCCTCGGCGGCCTGGGCCGGGTCGCGCAGTTGGACGGTCACGGCGCGCTCGCCGGCGTTCAGCGCGGTGTAGCCGATGTTGGCGGTGCGCAACTGCTGCCGGGCGCCGTCGACCAGACCTTCCACCCGGTCGCGGATGACGGTGGCCATGTCGACTTCAAGCAACAGATGCGATCCGCCGCGCAGGTCGAGACCCAGCGACACCCGGGTGTTGGCGTACCAGGACGGCAGCGCCGCCAACGTGTCGCGGCCCATGAAGTTGGGCAGCATCAGGATGAAACCGGCGATGCAGGTCGCCAGGATCATGTAAATCTTCCAGCGCGAAAAATAGAGCATGCGTCACTCGAATCCGATCAGACACCCGGTCCGGGCGACCGGTCCGCCGCTTGCGGGCGGACGACGGCCGGGCCGGACGGGAAGCGCCTTCGGGCCGACCCGCGGGAGAGGGGCCCGGCTGCGGCTTACTTGCGGCCGAACAGCTTGCCGATCCCGCCGGCGGCGGTGGTGTCGGCCGGCTTCGCCTCGCCCTCGGTGGCCGGGGCGGCGTCGCCGCCGGACTTGCCGGCCGGCTCGGTCTTGGCGAGCACGAGGTTCACGGTGGAGCGCAGGCAGCGCACGCGCACATTCTCCGCGATCTCGACGGTGATTTCGTCGTCGGTGCCGACCTTGGTCACGACGCCGATGATGCCGCCGCCGGTCACGACGCGGTCGCCGCGGCGGATGGCCGACAGCATCGCCTTATGCTCCTTCATCTTCTTCTGCTGCGGACGGATCAGCAGGAAGTAGAAGACGACGAAGATCAGGATCAGCGGCAGAAACTGGACGAGCATGTCACCGCCGCCGCCAGCCGGGGCCGCCGTCTGTGCATAAGCCGTCGAAACGAACATCTGGAAGCTCCTTACAGGTTTGGTCTCGGCACCCAATCGGCGTTCCGCCGGGACGCCGCGACTATAGCCGCCCATGACCGGGATGCAATGGTGATGCGCCACAATCCGCAGGGCGGCCACAGCTTGTGTGCTTGCCCTGCTGTGTTACCGTGCGAAGGCGTCGGAAAGATGGCTGCGCGGGCGCCCACTTTCCATGGAACATCCAGAAAAAATGTCCGGAAAATTATGTCGCAATCCATCAACAACTCTGGCAACGGCTCTGCTGCGGACCAGCCGCTGATTCCGCTGCTGACCCGCATCGCCGAGGCGCTGGAGCGTCTTGCCCCGCCGCCCGACCGGCCGCTCGACTTCGGCGCGGCGGACGCCTTCGTCTGGCATCCCGATCCCGACCGGCTCGAACCGGTGCCGGTGGTCAACCGCGTCGACATCATGCTTCTGCAGGGGATCGAGCGGCAGCGGGAAATCCTGCTGGACAACACCCGCCGCTTCGCCGCCGGCCTGCCGGCCAACAACGCCCTGCTGTGGGGCGCGCGCGGCACCGGCAAAAGCTCGCTGGTCAAGGCGGCCCACGCCGCCATCTGCCTGGAGCGGCCGGGCGAGCTGGCGCTGGTGGAAATCCACCGCGAGGATATCCCCACCCTGCCCCGCCTTCTGACCCGGCTGAAGGGCGAGGCGCGCCGCTTCATCCTGTTCTGCGACGACCTGTCCTTCGACCATGACGACGCCCATTACAAGTCGCTGAAGGCGGTGCTGGACGGCGGCATCGAAGGGCGGCCGGACAATGTGGTGTTCTATGCCACCTCCAACCGCCGCCACCTGATGCCGCGCGACATGATCGAGAACGAGCGGTCGACCGCCATCAACCCAGCGGAGGCGGTGGAGGAGAAGGTGTCGCTGTCCGACCGCTTCGGGTTGTGGCTGGGCTTCCACAACTGCGACCAGGACACCTACTTCGCGATGATCGAGGGCTATGTCCGCCACTTCGGCCTGGACATCCCGGCGGACCGGCTGCGCGCTGAGGCCGTGGAATGGTCGGTCACGCGCGGAAGCCGGTCGGGCCGGGTGGCCTGGCAGTTCATCCAGGACCTGGCCGGTCGCCTCGGGAAGCCCCTTCGCTGACCTTGCGGTCCATCTGGTCGCTCGGGTCAACGGCTTGGCTGCCCTTGCGCAGCTCGAAATGCAGCTGGGGCGAGGATACGCCGCCGGTCTGGCCGACCCGGGCGATCAGCTGCCCCCGCTTCACCGTGGCGCCGCGTTCCACCTCGATCTTGTCGAGATGGGCATAGGCGGTGATCCAGCCGTCGGAATGCTTCAGCAGCAGCAGGTTGCCGAAGCCGCGCAGCTCGTTGCCGGCATAGGCGACCACGCCGTTGTCGGCGGCGACCACCGCGGTGCCCTTCGGTGCTGCGATGTTCAGGCCGTCATTGTGCAGCCCGTCAGGCTTCGGCCCGAAGCCGGAGATCAGCTTGCCCTTCACCGGCCACAGGAAGCGGGCGCTGCCGCGCGGCGGCGGCGCGCCGACTTCGGCCTTCGGCTCCGGCTTCGGCGGCGGCGCGGCAGTGGCCACCTCCTGCTGGGGCGCAGCCGGGGGAGGCGTGGTTGCGGCTGGGGCCGGGATCGGCGTCGGAGCCGGCTTGCTGCCGGGCGGACGCAGCATGGTCGGCGCCTGCCCCGGCTGATAGGTGACGTCGCCTTGGGCCGCCGGTGCCGGCGATTGGCCTGCGGGCGGTTCTGGAGCAGCGGATGCCTTCGGCGGCGGCAGCGGCGTCGCGGAAATGCCGCCGGACGACGAGGACGCGCCCGGCGGCGGCAGTTCGGCCGACTGGATCGAGCCATGCCCGGCGACCGAGCCACCCGGCGCAGTCCCCTGCGGCGTCAGGGCGATGGCACCGCCGCTCGCCACCCCGCCGGACGCCATCATGGTGCCGCTGCCGTCGCTGGCGCCCGGCAGGCGCAGGGGCTGGCCGACCTTCACGCCGTAGGGCGGCGACAGGTTGTTCAGCCGCGTCAGCTCGCTGACGTCGACATTGTACATGCGGGAGATGCTGTAGAGGCTGTCGCCCTTCTGCACGATGTACTGGCGTGAGGTCGGCAGGATCAGCCGCTGACCGACCTCCAGCCGGTAGGGCGCGGCCAGCTTGTTCACCTCGATCAGGTCGCGCAGCGGCACATTGTAGCGGCGAGACAGGCTGTAGGCACTGTCGCCCTTCTGCACCGTGATGGCGCCGCCGGCCGAATCCGGTACGTCGGAGACGGTGGTGAAGGGAGCCAGCCCGCCCACCCGTTCGCAGGCGCCGAGCGCCAGGACGGCGGTGGACAGGACCAGTGCGGACAGCAGGTGCTTGGGCATGGCGGATTTCATGCGGAACGGACCGGTTGCGGCGGGTCGGACAGCAGCGGAACGAAACGGACGGGCCACAGGTCCTCCCGGATAAGGCCAGCTTCGGAGCGCCGGAAACGCACGACCCTTTGGTCGCGGTGATCGGACCCCAACGGAATGACCAAGACACCACCAACGGCGAGTTGATCCGTCAAGTCTTTTGGCGGCTCCGGCCCACCGGCGGCTGTGACCAGTATACGGGCGAAGGGCGCCTGCTCCGGCCAACCCCGCGTCCCGTCGCCGAGCCGCGTGGTGATGTTGCCGATGTCGAGCGCCTTGAAGCGCGCCTCCGCCTCGATCAGAAGCGGTTTCAGCCGCTCGATGGTGAAGACCCGGCGGCAGAGCCGCGACAGCACCGCCGCCTGATAGCCGGAGCCGGTGCCGACCTCCAGGACAAGATGCCGCGGCTGAAGCTCCAGCGCCTGGGTCATCAGCCCGACCACCAGCGGCTGGCTGATGGTCTGGCCGAGGTCGATCGGCAGCGCCGTATCCTCCCACGCCCGGTCCTGGAAAGCCTCGGGGACGAACAGTTCGCGCGGGATCCGCTCGATGGCCGCCAACACCTTCGTGTCGGTGACGCCGGCCCCGCGAAGGGCCATCAGCAAGCGGATCTTGCGCGGGTTGTATGTCACACGAAAGCCTGCCTCAACGTCTGCAGCGTCGGCGTGTGGGTAAGGTCCAGATAGACCGGCGTCACCGAGATCCCGCCGTTGAACACGACATGGATGTCGGTGTCGTCCGCGACGTCGGCCTCGCCCCGCAGGGTGCCGATCCAGATATAGGGCTTGCCGCGCGGGTCCACACGCTCGAACAGCTCGTCGCCGATCTTGCGCTTGCCGTGGCGCACCACCCGGATGCCCGTCACCTCCGCGGCCGGACGGGCCGGGAAGTTGACGTTCAGCAGCACGTTCTTCGGCCAGGCCACCGTCACCGCCTTGCGCACCACGTCGGCGCCATGGGCGGCGGCGGCGGACCAGTCGATAGGCTGGCCCGGCTCGTAATGCTGGCTCATGGCGATGGCCGGAACGTT
Source organism: Azospirillum oryzae (assembly GCF_900177515.1). Classification (GTDB taxonomy): domain Bacteria; phylum Pseudomonadota; class Alphaproteobacteria; order Azospirillales; family Azospirillaceae; genus Azospirillum; species Azospirillum oryzae_A. The sequence goes on along the minus strand of NZ_FXAK01000007.1, from coordinate 1,455,736 downwards.
CAGCAGCGTCGCTTCCATCGCCGCGGCGATGGTGCCGGAATAGGTCACGTCCTCGCCGATGTTGGAGCCCTGGTTGACGCCGGACAGAACCAGCGTCGGACGGGCGTCCCTCATCACATGATTGACCGCCAGCAGCACGCAGTCGGTCGGCGTGCCGTCGACGGTGAAGCGGCGTTCGTCCAGCTTGCGCAGGCGAAGCGGCCGGTTGATGGTCAGCGAATGGCTGGCCGCCGACTGCTCCATCTCCGGCGCGACGACCCAGACGTCGTCGGACAGCTCGCGCGCGATGGCTTCCAGGACCTTCAATCCCTGCGCATGGATGCCGTCGTCGTTGGTGACGAGGATGCGCGTCTGGGACAGGTCGAGCGGCAGGTCGAACATCAGATGGAAATCCTCTCCACTCCGCGCATGTACGGGCGGAGCGCTTCGGGAACCAGGATCGAACCGTCGGGCTGCTGGTAGTTCTCCAGCACCGCGATCAGGCAGCGCCCGACCGCCACACCCGATCCATTGAGGGTGTGCACGAATTGAGTTTGCTTCTCGCCCTTCGGCCTGCAACGGGCTTTCATCCGCCGCGCCTGGAAATCTCCGCAATTGGAGATGCTGGAGATCTCGCGGTAGGCGTTCTGGCCGGGCAGCCAGACTTCGACGTCATAGGTCTTGCGCGAGGAGAAGCCCATGTCGCCGGTGCACAGGACGATGGTGCGGTAGGGCAGGCCCAGCCGCTCCAGGATCGTCTCGGCACAGCGGGTCATGCGCTGATGCTCGTCCTCGGACTGTTCCGGGGTGGTGATGGCGACCATCTCCACCTTCCAGAACTGGTGCTGGCGGATCATGCCGCGGGTGTCGCGCCCGGCCGACCCGGCCTCCGCCCGGAAGCAGGGGGTCAGCGCGGTGTAGCGCAGCGGCAGCTCCTCCGACGCCACGATCTGGTCGTTGACCAGATTGGTCAGCGGCACCTCGCTGGTCGGGATCAGGTAATGGTCGGTCGAGGTGGTCTTGAACAAATCCTCCTCGAACTTCGGCAGTTGGCCGGTGCCGAACAGGGCGTTGTCGCGCACCATCAGCGGCGGGGCGATCTCGGTGAAGCCGTGCTCCGACGTGTGGATGTCCAGCATGAAGTCGGCGAGTGCACGCTCAAGACGGGCCAGACCGCCCTTCAGCACGGTGAAGCGGGCGCCGGACATGCGGGCCGCCGCCTCGAAGTCCATCAGGCCCAGCGCCTCGCCCAGCTCGTAATGCTGCTTGGGGTTGGCGATGTCGGGCGGGGTGCCCCAGCGGCGGACCTCGACGTTGGCGGTCTCGTCCGGCCCGTCCGGCACGTCGTCGGCCGGGATGTTGGGCAGGCCGGCCAGCAGGGCGTCGAGTTCGGCGCCGAGCGCGCGTTCCTCCTCCTCGACCTGGGGCAGGCGGTCCTTCAGGGTTGCCATCTCGTCCAGGATCGGCTGGGCGTCGCGGCCTTCGCGCTTGGCGAGGCCGATTTCCTTCGCCGCCTCGTTCCGGCGGGCCTGCATCTCCTGCATCTGGGTCTGCGCGGCGCGGCGGCGGCCGTCGAGGTCGAGCACGGAGGACGACATCGGCGCCAGTCCCCGGCGGCCAAGGCCGCGGTCGAAGGCTTCGGGATTCTCACGGATGGCGCGAAGGTCGTGCATGGCTCGAACAATCAACGAATTGGGTGGGGGATTGGTTATACGGCGCGACCCCGCCAAGGTCCAGTGCAAGCCCGTCCATCCACATGATCCAAAGGGATCTGCGCGAAAGGGATCTGCGTCAACGGCATGGCCGCTGCGCCCCGGCTGTTGTTGGAACCGGCGGTCGCGACAGGGCAATGTCCGTTGTGCGCCGCAATGGACGGCGTCGAAGACCGAAAATGGAGCCGAGCGCGTGCGCGACGAGATCGAGACCGGTGCCGAGACAGATGCAGAGGTCGCTTATCTGCAGGCCGGCACCCCAGCCTATCGCCGCGCCAGCCGCATCCTGTTCGTCGCCGGCTTCTCCACCTTCGCCACGCTCTACTGCGTCCAGCCGCTGCTGCCGGAGTTCGTGCAGGAGTTCGGGGTGACGCCGGCCGAATCCAGCCTGTCGCTGTCGCTGACCACCGGCGTGCTGGCGGTGGCTCTGTTGGTGGCGGGCGCCATCTCCGACGGGATCGGGCGCAAGCCGGTGATGGTGGCGGCCTTGCTCGGCGCCGGCATCCTCGGGATCATCGGCGCGCTGATGCCGGACTGGCACGGCTTCCTGGCGGTGCGGGCGCTGGAAGGGCTGGCGCTGAGCGGCCTGCCGGCGGTGGCGATGGCCTATGTCTCCGAAGAGGTCGATCCGAAATCGGCCGGCGTCGCCATGGGGCTCTATATCGGCGGCACCGCCATCGGCGGCATGTCCGGCCGGGTGCTGACCGCCATCGTCACCGATCTCGGCACCTGGAGACTGGCGGTGGGGGTTGTCGGCGCGCTGGCGGTGGCGGCGGCCGTCACCGTCTGGCTCGCCCTGCCGCCGTCGCGCCATTTCACCCGCCGCGCGGCAGGACTGCCGGCGCTGGTGCGGGCGTGGCGTGGGCTGTTGACCGATAGGGCACTGCTCGGGCTGTTCTCGCTCGGGTTCCTGCTGATGGGCGGCTTCGTCACCGTCTTCAACTATATCGGCTTCCGCCTGAGCGAGCCGCCGTTCGAGCTGCGGCCGGCCATCGTCGGCGCGATTTTCCTGGTCTACAGCTTCGGTGTCGTCAGTTCGCCGCTGTTCGGTGGCTGGTCGGGGCGCTTCGGGTCGCACCGCACGCTGGCGGCGGCGGTGGCGCTGATGGTGGGCGGGCTGGCGCTGATGGAGATCGACAGCCTGTTCGCCATCGCCCCCGGCATCGCGCTGTTCACCTTCGCCTTCTTCGGCGCCCATTCCATCGTGTCGGCCTGGATCGGCCGGCGGGCGGCGGTTGCGCGCGGGCAGGCCTCGTCCATCTATCTGTTCTGCTACTATCTGGGCTCCACGGTCGCCGGAACGCTGGGCGGGTTGTTCTGGCACGGCTTCGGCTGGACCGGGGTCGCCGCCTTCGTCGGGCTGCTGATCCTGATCGCGGTGGGTGTGACGGCCGGGCTTCAGCGCAGCCGCTGAAGGCGCGGCGAACGGTCGCGGTTGTCCTTCTCCGTATTGCGTTGCGCCGGGGTGCGTATCAGGCTGGACGGGTTCGCTGGGCAGGAGTGCGCAGGGTGAGTGACCTGACCGTCTATCTGGAAAACGATGCCCGCCGCCCGGAACTCCGCACCGCCGATCCGGCGCTGATGGCCGGTCACCTGGCGCATATCGGCATCCTGTATGAACGCTGGACCGCCGGTGCCCCCCTGCCCGCCTCCGCCGACGGCGACGCCGTGCTACGGGCCTATGCCGCGCCCATCGACCGATTGAAGGCGGCCCGCCGCTTCTGCACCGTGGATGTCGTTCGCGTCACGCCCATGACTGACGGCATCGAAGCCCTGCGCGCAAAGTTCCTCTATGAACACACCCATGCCGAGGACGAGGCGCGGTTCTTCGTGGAGGGTGCAGGCGCCTTCTACATCCATCTCAATGCCCGCGTCTTCCGCGTGGTCTGCGAGACGGGCGACCTGCTGAGCATTCCCGCCGGCACGCCGCACTGGTTCGACATGGGGCCTCGGCCGCGCTTCACCACGATCCGCTTCTTCAGCCGGCCCGACGGCTGGGTGGCAACGCCGACCGGCGACACCATCGCCGCACGCTTCCCGCTTTTCGAACATGAGGCTGTGGAGGCGGCCTGACACCACCCCATTTCCGTCCCAAAAAATTCACTTGAATCACGGGCGGAAAAGCGTAAATCAATCCGCACGACGCACCCGCACGTGCCTATGGCCCTCTGTGGTTATGCTACGACGTACCGCGTCCTTTTTGGCAGAACCGGCCATTCCAGTGGGCCGGTCCCGAGAGGGAGGTCAGTATGTACGCTGCCCACGGTGGGGCTGTGAGACGGTAGCCCTTTAGCCGGTAAACGACGCGCTGTTGCCTGGAGCTTCACAGCCCGGGGCCGCTGCTCGCACCGGCTATTTCCGTCTCCCCCCTTTTCCAAATCCGATCAACCGCCGATTCCGCTGCGCCACCCGTGCCCCAGCCTTGTGCTGGCCGGCTTGTGACGCGGCCGGGGATCGCCGTCTGCTCACCGGGCCGGTTTGCACGCCGCCGTCCGGGGATAGGAGTGCGCCATGGGTTTCCTGCGTTCCCGTTCCGCCGTCACCCCGCTGCGCCGCGTCGGCCTGAACGACAGCAGCGCCGTTTCGCTGTCCACCGGCCGCCGCTCGACCGTGACGCAGGCCGTCGCCCTGCACCGCTCGGAAGAGCCGATGCACTGCATCCGCCCCGGTGTGCTGGCCGACACCGCCGGCAGCTTCCTGACGGCATTCGCCGGTGCGACCGACGCGGTCGGCCGCGGCGGCGACGTGCTGTATGCCGTGAAGTGCAACCCGGAGCCGGCGGTTCTGCGCGCCCTGTGGGCCGGCGGCGTGCGCCATTTCGACGTCGCCTCCCCCGGTGAAATCCGCCTGATCCGCCAGATGCTCCCGGACGCCGTCCTGCATTACATGCACCCGGTCAAGGGCCGCCAGGCGATCCGCAACGCCTATCACCAGTATGGCGTCCGCGACTTCGTGCTCGACAGCCGGGAGGAGCTGGACAAGATCCTGGATGAGACGGACGGTGCGGCCGACCTCGGCCTTGTCGTGCGCCTCGCCCTGCCGAAGGGCAACGCGGTCTACGACCTGTCGGGCAAGTTCGGCGCCGCCACGGCCGATGCGGTGGAGCTGCTGCGCGCCGCCCGCGCCGTGGCGCCGAAGGTCGGGCTGTCCTTCCATGTCGGCTCGCAGATGCTCGACCCGTCGGCCTACGAGCGCGCCATCGCGCTGGCCGGCCGCGTCATCGCGGAGAGCGGCGTCGCCATCGACGTGCTGGATGTCGGCGGCGGCTTCCCGGTGTCCTATCCGGGCGTCACCCCGCCGCCGCTCGGCGACTTCATGGCCGCCATCGCCCGTGGGATCGCCACCGTCGACCTGCCGGCGCACTGCCGCCTGTGGTGCGAGCCCGGCCGAGCCCTGGTCGCCCCCGGCGTCTCGCTGGTGGTGCAGGTGGTCAAGCGGCGCGGAGCCGAGCTGTTCATCAACGATGGCGTCTATGGCGCGCTGTCGGATGCCGGCGTGCCCGGCTTCCGCTTCCCGGCGCGGCTGATCCGCCCGTTCGAGGCGATGACCGACGCCGAGAGCGAAGCTTTCAGCTTCTATGGTCCGACCTGCGACAGCGCCGACAAGATGGCCGGCCCCTTCCACCTGCCGGCCGATGTGAAAGCCGGCGACTGGATCGAGCTGGGCCAGCTCGGCGCCTATGGCTCCTGCCTGCGCACCGCCTTCAACGGCTTCGATCAGGCGCGGGTCGTCGAGGTGTCGGACGCGCCGCTGCTCGCCACCCCCGGCTACGAGCTGCGCTCCTGCGCGGCCTAAAAGAGAAGCCGGTTTTCCGTGGATAAAGCGTAAAGACATCCGTAACATTCAGTGGCCCGGCGCATCCCGTTTCCTCTTCTCCGAAGTGGGCGGGCGCGCCGGCTTATGTCGTTGGCCTAAACTACCTCGGGGAGACAAAAAATCATGGCCCTGGACACGAAGCTCTGCACGTTCACAGGCCGCATGGTCATCGTTGGATTCGGTTCGATCGGCCAGGGTGTCTTGCCGCTGCTTCTCCGTCACATCGACGGACTTACGGCCGACCGAATCACCATCGTCACCGCCGAGGAGCGCGGACGGGAGGAGGCGGAGCTTTACGGCGTCGCGTTCCACAACAACCCGCTCGACAACGACAATTTCTTCCAGGTGCTGAAGCCGCTGATCGACAAGGGCGATTTCCTGGTCAACCTGTCGGTCGACGTGTCGTCGATCGCGCTGATCGAATTCTGCCAGCGGGTCGGCGCCTTCTACACCGACACCTGCACCGAACCGTGGGCCGGCGGCTATACCGATTCCAGCCTGTCGCCGTCGCTGCGCTCCAACTATGCGCTGCGCGAATCGGCGCTGGCGCTGCGCAGCCGCTATGAGGGCGGCCCGACCGCGTTGATCACCCATGGGGCGAATCCGGGTCTGGTGTCGCATTTCGTCAAGCAGGCGCTGCTGAACATCGCCGCCGACACCGGGGTCGAGACCGATGTGCCCACCGATCGCGACGGCTGGGGACGGCTGGCGCAGAAGCTGGGCATCAAGACCATCCATGTTGCGGAGCGCGACACCCAGGTGTCGAACCAGCCCAAGCAGATCGGCGAGTTCGTCAACACCTGGTCGATCGACGGCTTCGTCAGCGAAGGCTGCCAGCCGGCCGAACTCGGCTGGGGCACGCACGAGAAGGCGCTGCCGCCCGACGGGCGCCGGCACGAGTTCGGCTGCGATTCCGCCATCTATCTGATGCGGCCGGGCGCGGCTACCCGCGTGCGCACCTGGACCCCGCTGGAGGGGCCGTTCCACGGCTTCCTCATCACCCACAGCGAAGCGATCTCGATTTCCGACTATTTCACGGTGCGCGAGGGCGATCGCGTCGTCTACCGCCCGACCTGCCACTATGCCTATCACCCCTGCGACGACGCGGTGATGTCGCTGCACGAGCTGGCCGGCAAGAACTTCAACATGCAGGCCGAACAGCGGCTGATGATGCACGAGATCACCGGCGGCATGGACGAGCTGGGCGTGCTGCTGATGGGCCATCCCAAGGGCGCCTATTGGTACGGCTCGCGGCTGGACATCGACACCGCGCGGTCGCTGGCCCCCTACAACAACGCCACCTCGCTGCAGGTGACCTCGACCGTGCTGGGCGGCATCGTCTGGGCGTTGGAGAACCCGAATCGGGGCGTGGTCGAACCGGACGAGGTGGACTTCCGCCGGGTGCTGGACATCGCCGATCCCTATCTCGGCGAGGTGGTCGGCGCCTATGGCGACTGGACGCCGCTGCAGGACCGCAATGTCCTGTTCCCCGAGGACATTGACGAGGATGACCCGTGGCAGTTCAAGAACTTCCGGGTCGTTTGAGAGAAATCGGATGAAGTGCTGCAGCCCCCGCCGCCTCTACGGCGGCGCCGGCTGCGGCAGTGCTGCCACAGGGCGCATGGCGACACGGTGACATTGCCCGCCGAAGGGTCTTGAAACCGTTGACTTGGGCTTTCGCTTCCCCCAATCGTTCAGCCATGCCCAAGCACGTCTCCCGGCGCGCCCGCGCCAAAGCTCCGACCGCCGTCACCCTCATCATGCGCTCCGGCATCGTCGGGCTCATGGCGACTTGCGGTGTGGCCGTCGTTGATCTGGCCATTCCGGATTCGGCGAACGCCCAATCGCCAGCGGCCCAGGCTCCGGGAACGAAGCCGGATGCCGCGGCCGTGCAGGGAAGCGCGGGCGGTACCGCGGCCAAGCAGGAACCGGTGCTGCTGACCGCCGATCAGGTCACCTTCGACGAGACGAACAGCGTCGTCACCGCCAGCGGCAATGTCGAGCTGGCGCAGGGCAAACGCAGCGTCCGCGCCGACAAGATCACTTATAACCAGAAGACCAAGGTCGTCACCGCAACCGGCAAGATCCGGCTGGTGGAGCCGTCGGGCGACATCGTCTTCGCCGATTATGCCGAGCTGACCGACGACCTGAAGGACGTGTTCATCGAGAACATCCGCGTCCTGATGACCGACAACGGCCGCATGGCCGGCAATGAGGGCGAGCGGCGCGAGGGCCGGCTGACGCGCGTCAACCGCGGCGTCTACAGCCCCTGCGACCTGTGCAAGGAAGACCCGACCCGTCCTCCGCTGTGGCAGATACGCGCCGTGCGCATCGTTCACGACAACGAGGAGCACGAGGTCCGCTACAAGGACGCGACGATGGAGATCTTCGGGATCCCCGTCGCCTACACGCCCTACCTGTCGCATCCCGATCCGTCGGTGGACCGCAAGAGCGGCTTCCTGACGCCGTCCGCCGGCAACAGCTCCAACCTGGGCGCCATCCTGAAGACCCATTACTACTGGGACATCGGGCCGGACCAGGACGCGACCTTCGATCTGCACTACTACTCCCAGCAGGGGCCGCTGCTGGGCGGCCAGTACCGCAAGCGCTTCGAGAACGGCCGGCTGGAGCTGGAAGGCGCCATCACCCGCGGTGACGGCGGCAACAGCACCACGGCGCCGAAAGAAACGCGCACCCGCGGCTATGTCGCGGCGCGCGGCCTGTTCGACATCGACGAGACGTGGCGGGCCGGCTTCGACGTCAAGCGGGCCAGCGACCCGACCTTCCTGCGCCGCTATTACGATTTCCGTGAAGACTACCTGACCAGCAAGGCCTATGTGGAGGGCTTCCGCGGGCGGAACTATGCGGCGATCACCGGCTACAGCTTCCAGGACATGCGGTATGGGAACACCGTTCCCGAGCCGGTCGCCCTGCCCTATGCGCAGTACAACGCGCTGGGCGAGCCGGGCAGCCTGCTGGGCGGCCGCTGGTCGTTCGATACTAGCCTGCTGGCGGTGTCCCGCTTCAAGAATGCCGGCCCGGATACGCAACGCTTCATGGTGCAGCCGGGGTGGGAGCGCAACATCGTCTCCAATGCCGGCTTCGTCACCACCCTGTCGGGCAGCGTGCTGGTCGCCGGCTATACGGCGCAACAGTTCAACACGGCCGACCCCACCACTCGTGGGAGCGACAATGTCAGCCGTTTCCGCTTCTTCCCGCAGGGGCAGGCCACCGTCCGCTATCCGTTTGTCCGCTACGGCGAAAGCTCGTCCCAACTGGTGGAGCCGATCGGCCAGCTGACCTTCGCGCCGAAGCTGCCCAACGACCGCGTTTTCCCGAACGAAGACAGCCTGGACGTCGAATTCGACGACGTGAATCTGCTGCAGCCCAACCGCTTCACCGGCATCGACCGGCTGGACGACGGCATGCGCTTCACCTATGGGCTGCGCACGGCGATCTACGGCCATACCCAGGGGTCGGCCAGCCTGTTCCTGGGCCAGAGTATCCGCCTGACCGACAGCAATGTCGGCTTCACCGGCGGTTCGGGTCTGGAAGAGCGGGTGTCCGACTATGTCGGCCGCCTGGACCTGCAGCCGGCCGACTGGTTGGACGTCAATTACGGATTCCGCATCGACCACGAGACCTTCCGTCCGCGTCGCCATTCGCTGAATGCGACGGCCGGCGTGCCGCTGCTGCGGCTGTCGACCTCCTACACCTATGTCGACCAGACCACCGCGCGCGACGCGGTGACCCGCAACCGGGTGGAGCAGGCAAGCTTCGGGGTGTCGTCGCAGTTCACCGATTACTGGAGCCTGGGTCTCAGCCACACCCAGGCGATGGAGCCGCAGCCGGGTCCGCGTTCCAGCCTTGCCGTGCTGTCCTATTCCGACGAATGCCTGGTCTTCCAGACCATCGCACGCCGTGACTACACCGTCAGCACGACCGGCGAGAAGGACGGCAACACCATCTTCTTCCGTCTGGTCTTCAAGAATGTCGGCGAGTTCAAGAGCCCCGGCATCAACGCCGGCTTCCTGGGCGGCAGTTCGGCCAACCAGTAAGCGCCTGTCGTCGGGAAAAGTCGGTAGGAAGCGACGGCCAGGGGGTTGCATCCCTTGGCCGTTGCCGTTAGCCATTAACGCCCGACGAGACAGCCCGCCGCGACCGGAATCATGACCCTGGGACGTTACGACTACGAAAGACGCTACCGCAAACGCATGCGGGCCGGCGTGATCAAGTTCGTGCTGCTGGCGGCACTGGTGCTCGGCGTCGGGTTGTTTTCCTATCAGATGGGGATCGAGCAGCTGAAAGGCCGCGACGTCACCCTGCGGGAGGAGATTGCCACCCTTTCCCGCCAGAAGGCCGAGCTGGAACTGCTGGCCAGCCAGATGCAGCACGCCGCCCGCACCGCGGAGGCGCGGGTGGGCGAACTGGAAGGCCGCCTGCAGCGCGAGGTGCCGACCGGCGACCTCGCCAAGCTGACGCAGCTGGTATCCGAACGTCTGAAAAGCGGGCTGGATGCCAACCGCCTCGCCTTCGTCATTTCCCAGGCGCAGATTCCGCGCAACTGCCAGCCGACCGACACCAAGCGCTTCACCCTGACCACTCCGCTGCTGAAGGGCGGCACGCGCGGCGTGACCTTCGGCAACGGCACCGTGACCGTCACCGGCGAGGGGCAGTCTGCCCACAATGCTCAGGGCAATGCCGAAAGCTGGTTCGATCCGGGCCAGCCGGTGACCATCCGCATCACCGGCATCGGCGGCAAGGGCACCACCGTCAGCGGCGTGCTGCCGCTGCACCAGTCGCTGGTGGTCGACAACAGCGAATATCGCTTCACCATCGCCGCCGCCCAGCGTTCCTTCGTCGAGGTCACCGGCGACCGCTGCGCCTATCCCTGAGGCGGAACGGCGAACCCGCGCGGCGGCTCGCCGCCCGCGTGGATGTCCCACATGGTGTCATAGGCCGCCTCGATGGAGCGGGCGAAGCGGTCGGTGTCGAACAGCGGGGCGGTGGCCCTCGCCTGCTCCAACCGCTGCTTCAATGCTGCCAATTCGGCCGGCTGCTCCGCCAAGCGCCTCGCCGTTGTCTCGTAGGCGTCCCAATCCGCCACCGCCAGTTCCGGCAGTCCGACCGCGTGCAGCAAGCTGGCGGCCACCTGCCCGGCAAAGGAGCGGCCTAGCACCGTCAGCACCGGCAGACCGGCCCACAATGCGTCGCTCGCCGTGGTGTGGGCGCCGACCGGGCTCGAATCGAGGAACAGGTCGGCCAGCCGGTGGCGCGCCAGATGCGCCGGACCCGGCAGGCGCGGGGCAAAGACCAGCCGTTCCGGTGCCAGGCCCCGCTCCACCGCCGAACGCCGCAGATTGACCGCGACCTCCGCCGGTCCCTCCAGCAGCCACAGCACCGATTCCGGAACGCGCTCCAGAATCCGGCACCAGCGGCCGAACAGCTCGGGGCCGATCTTGTAGGAGGCGTTGAAGGCGCAGAAGACCATCGCATCGTCGGGAAGCCCGCAGTCGGCGCGGGCCGGCACCGGTCCGATGGCGCGCTTGCGGTCGTTCGGCTGGTAGCTGTCGGGCAGATGGACGATGCGCTCGCTGTAGAAACGCTGGTGATCGGCCGGGGCCACCACCGGATCGGCGATGACATAGTCGATGGCCGGGCTGCCCAACGTGCCCGGATAGCCCAGCCACTGAGCCTGCAGCGGTGCCGGCCGATGGGCGGTGATGCCGGGGCGGGCATTCTGGGTGTGGCCCTTGAGGTCGACCAGGATGTCAATGCCGGCCTCGTTGATCCGTCCGGCCGCCTGCTCGTCGGTGAGGGCGGACAGGTCGATGAAACGGTCGAATCCGGCGACCAACCGCCGGCGCAACGGCCCGCCGTCGTTGGGGCCATAGGAACAGCCGATGATCTCGAAGCGGTCGCGGTCGTGCCGCTCGATCAGTTCGGCGATCAGAACCGCGGTTGCATGCTCATGGAAATCGGCGGAGAGATAGCCGATGCGCAGCTTCAGGCCGCGGTTCGCACGGGTCGGAAAAGCGGGCCGGATGCCGCGCGTCTTCCAGGCGGCATAGCGTTCGGCGCAGGCGCGCTCCAACGCCGGTCCTGCCCCTTCGCCGAGGAAGATCCAGGGATGGGCCTGCTGCGTCCGTCCCTCCCGCACCAGTTCGACCAGCCTGCCCGACAGAGCGGACAGTCCGTCCCAGCGGCAGAGGTGGCGGCGCTGCTGCACCAGCTGGGCCAGCACCCCGCCGGCGTCCGGCAGGCCGATGCGCAGCGCGCGTTCGAAGCCGACGATGCTCGTGGCGCCATCGTCCGCAGGGCCGCCGCGCTGCCCGCTTTCCTTCAGCGTCAGGGCGAGGTTCGCCTGCCCCTCCGCCAGATCGGGCCGCAGGCAAAGGCAGGCGCGGAAGCCGGCAACGGCGCCGTCCAGGTCGCCGCGGTCGCGGTGGAGGGCGGCCAGAGCCAGCCGGGCCGGCACCAGGGTCGGGTCGAGCGCAAGCGCCCGGCGCAACGCCACCTCGGCCTCGTCGAGCCGGCCGAGTTCGCGCAGCAGGACGCCCTGGTTGCAGGGGGCGGGCGCGAATTGCGGCATCAGACGGGCGGCCTCGCCATAAGCCACCGCCGCTTCTGCCGGACGGCCGAGCGCCTGCAGGGTCACGCCCCAATTATAGTGGTTGCCGCCGAAATCCGGCAGCCAAGCCAGCGCCTTGCGGTGATGCGCCTCCGCTTCCACGAGGCGGCCCTGGCGCCGAAGCGCCTCGCCGAGGTTGGAGCGTGCGACCGCCTCCTCCGGCGTGCCGGCCTGCCCCAGCGTGTCGAGGGCCGAGAACAGGGCCGACAGCAGCGCGCCGTCGCCGGGCTTGCCGGCCAGACGGCGGCGCAGATCGGCGACGGCGCGCTGGCCGGACAGGGGGGCGGAAGTCACTTGCGCTGCCACTGGCCCGCGGCGGTCATCACGTACTGGCCGGCCGGAGTGCGCTCGATCAACTGCTGGCCGGCGACCGCCTGGACCTTGTCCAGCGCCGTGCCGTTGCCCTTGGCGATCTCCTGATAGCGGGCGAGGCGCTGTGCGTTCACCTGCTGCGCCAGCGCCTGTGCCGAGGCCGGAGCGCCGGGAACGACGCCGATCAGCCCGTCGGGACGCTCGCCCAACTGACCGGCGGACTTGGCGGCGGCCAGCGCATCCTGCGCCAGGGCCAGCTGCGGCATGGCGGAAGCCAGCAGTCCCGCGGTCAGCGCGGACAGGGCGAGCCGGTTGAAACTGCGGCGGCTGATGGGATCGGTCATCATCACTTCTTCCCCTTCGTGGAAGAGGTCGTGGAGTCGACGGGCAGGCCGAACAGGGCAGGATCGTTGCGGATGGCGTCGTCGACGTCGCGTTCCAGCTTGACCCGCACCTCCTGCTCGATCCGGACGTTCAGGTTGATCTCGATGGGCTTGTCGGGCGCTTCGATCTTCACCGTGGGGGCGCAGGCGGCAGCGGCGGCCGAGATCAGCAGAGCGGCTGCAAGGCCGGCAGGTGGGAATTTGGTCAGCATAATGGCGGTCAGGGGTCCTTCTGGTCGAAGCCGGTCATCCGGTCCCGCAGCGTGTCGGGGATCCGGTAGACGTCGAGGTTCTGGCGCAGAATCCGGTCGAGCGCGCCGGACAGCTTAAGGTTAAGCGCAACCGGATAGCCATCGTAGAATGACGGGTTCGATCCGCGCAGCGAGAGGCCGGCGCTGAGTTCGCCGCCGGCCTGCCCGTCGATGGTGATGCGCAGGGTGTCGTAATGGAAGTCGGTCAGTGCCCCCATCAGCATGGCGGTCGGGCTGCCCTCCTCCCCCTTCAGGGCGGGCGGCGGCTTGTCGGGGTCGTAGCGCAGGGTGCCGGGACCGGACGATTCGAGAACACCGCCGTCGATCGTCACGCTGTCGCCGGCGAACACCACCGGCAGGGCGCCGGCCAGCCTGCCGGTCGCCGCCAGCCCGTCGACTGCGATCAGATCCAGCAGCTTGGCGGCGTCGATCCGGTCAGCATGCAGGGTGACCCGCCCCCTCGGCTTCTCGGGAGACAACTCGAACGGGTCGGCGCGCAGAAGGCCGCCGGCCCAGTTCCACTCCGCCCGATCCACATCCAGGCGGCCGTCGCGGCCATAGCCGAACAGCAGCGTGCCGTCGGTCAGCGGTATGCCGACGTCCAGCAACCCGATGGACAGCTTCTGCCCGTCCGGGATCACCGGCGGCGACAGGCTGGACAAGGCGACGGTGCCGCTGACCCCGGCGACGGTCACCGGCCCGGCGGCGCCGGCGAGCCCCTTCACCACCGCCTGTCCGGCTGTGGTCATGCCTTTCGGCGTCAAAGCGACCGTCGCCTTGCCCGACAGGGTGCCCGACGCCTTTTCCAGGTACGTTGCGGCCAGCGGCGAGACGGCGGCGAGACCGGGGCCGTCGGGGGCAAGGCGGATTGGCTTCGCCACCGCCTGCAGTTTGCCGGCGCCGGCGGTCTGGTCGTATGTGCCGTCGAGCGTGACAGTGAGGAGCCCGTTCGCGCCCTTGGCGGTGCCGTCGATCGCCCATGGCCCCTGCCCTGCCTGTACCGCCTGCAGCGTGACGGACAGCGGCACGACGGGTGCCGGCTTGGCGGTGTTGGTCAGTTGCCCGACATTGGCGTCCGCTCGCCGGCCGTCGCCGTCCTGCGCCAGCCGCAACACGACCTTATCGGCGCGCAGTCCGCCGGCGGGGGCATCGAGACGCGGCGCCTGAAGCTCCGCGGTGACCGTCATGGCATCGGGCGACCAGCGCAGGAGCGGCGCCTCCCCCACCGGACACAGCGTCGCCCCCTGCGGCAGGTCGAGCGGCTGCCCGGAGACCGTGAGCCGTTCCACCTTGGCCGGCAGGCAGCCGGCAGGTGCGACGGTCACCGCACCGCCGTCCATCGCGACCACCAGTGCGCCGGACAGCGTCACGCGCCCCGACATCGGCAGGTCGAGCGCCGGAGCCGCCGCCTCCAGCGGGCCGCTGTCGACCGTGAACGCCAGCCGCAGGCCGCGCCAGCCGTCGGCGAGGCGCAGGTCGGTGACGGTCACCGCGGCCCCGGCGAAGCCGGCATCGTGCAAGGTCTGCGTCGCCGTCCCGCCGACCAGCGCCGGACCGGCCAGGATCGCACCGCCCAGCCCGACCAAGGCCAGCGTGACCGTGACCGCCACCGTGCCGGCTATCGCCCGTCCCAGCCTCAAGCCCCTGTCCTTTCCCGAAAGTCCCGTCATGACCGGCATGCCACGTCCATCTCCGGATGAACACCCGGACGAGTGGCCGTCATCCGTGACTTTTGGCGGATCGCCATCCCCGCCAGCACGGCTTTGCATTCCCGCGCTTTTCCCCTATGGTCCGGAGCGCGGATTTCGGCTCATCGGAGTGTTTCGCATGAAGCGGTGGACCCGCGCGTTGCTGGCGGCCCTGTTCGCCACAATCTTCACTGTCTCGTTCTTTACAGTTTCTCAAGGGGAGGCGAAGGCCTTGGATCCGGAAAACACCATTTACCTCGACCTGAAGGACGGTCGCGTGGTGATCGAACTGCGGCCCGACCTGGCGCCGAACCACGTCGCCCGCATCAAGGAGCTGACCCGCCAGGGCTTCTATGACGGCGTCGTCTTCCACCGCGTCATCGACGGCTTCATGGCCCAGACCGGCGACCCGACCGGCACCGGCATGGGCGGCTCCGGCAAGAAGCTGAAGGCCGAGTTCTCCAGTGCTCCGCACATCCGCGGCACCCTGTCGATGGCCCGCGCCCAGGATCCGGACAGCGCCGACAGCCAGTTCTTCATCTGCTTCGCCCCGTCCCAGTTCCTGGACCGCCAGTACACCGTCTGGGGCCGCGTGGTCGAGGGCATGGAATTCGTCGACATGATCAAGAAGGGCAGCCAGTCTCGCAACGGGCAGGTCACCGACCCGGACAAGATCATCAAGATGCAGGTCGCGGCCGACGTGAAGTAACGTCGCCTCCGCAGCCGTTCAGGGAAAGGGGACCGGTGCGCCGGTCCCTTTTTTCTTGGCGCCGGGTTCCGACCGTCAACCGCCGGCGAGCGAATTGGTCATGGCACGCAGCAGATCCTTCATCGATTGCGGCCGGTCCTGCCAGCGCATCGCCAGCCCGGACAGCAGCACCTTCTCGAATCCGGGGGCCAGTGCCACGCCCAGTTCGGACGGTTTCGGCACCTTGTCGTTCATGAAACGGGCGGTCGCGTCGGGTGGGGTGCGGCCGGTCAGCGCCAGATAGATCGTGGCGCACAGCGCATAGACGTCCGACCAGGGCCCTTGCCGCCCCTCGTTGGAATATTGCTCCGGCGGAGCATAGCCGGGCTTGAGGATCACGGTCAGGCCGGCACCCGGACGGGCGGTCTGCCTTGCGGCGCCGAAATCCAGCAGCTTGCGGTCGCCGGCATTGGTCAGGAAGATATTGTCCGGGCTGATGTCGCGGTGGATCAGTCCCTGCTCGTGGATGGCCTGCAGCGCCTTGGCGATCGGCATCACCACCGACAGCGTCCGCTTCACGTCGATCCGGCCGCCGCAGTCGGCCAGATACTTCTTCATGGTGCGGCCTTCCAGCAGTTCCATGACCAGATAGGCGGTGGCGTTCTCTTCGAAGAAATCCTGGATGCCGACGATCTCGCGCACGTCGCGCAGGCGGGCGAGCGTCCGCGCCTCCTCGAGGAACTTGGCGAGGCCGGCGGCGAAGGTCTCCGCATGCTCGTCGGAGAAGGGAGAGACTGCGGCGGCGTTGGGAACGCGGGAGATCAGGTTCGACGGATAGTATTCCTTGATCGCCACCTTCACCTGCAGCCGGTCATCCCATCCCAGATAGGTGGCGCCGAACCCGCCCTGCCCCAGCACACGCCCGGCGCGGTAGCGGCCATGCAGCAGCGTCCCCGGCACCAGATGCACGCCCGGACGGTTGTCCGACTTGGCCGGGAAGCCGCAGGCGCCGCAGGTCTCCGACCGCCCTTTGGCGGAATAGCAGCTTGGGCATAGCCCCGCCATGTCGTCGGCGACAACGGGAGTGGCGCCGGCCGCACCACCTTGCTGGCTGGCCGGATGAAGAATGGTCTCGGCACTGCGAACCGCCCTGGACGGCGGAGGCGGCACTTCCACGGTGGCCGGCGGAGCGGGAGGCAGAACGGGGGGCGGGGCCGGCGCGGTCGCCATCTGTCGCAGGCGATCCAGCAGTTCCAGCAGCCTACGCACCTCCGCCTGGGCGACCTCGCTATCGGGCTGGGCGAGTTCCGCCTGGAACTGCGGCTGGCGGACGATCTCAAGGATATGCTGGCGCATCAGCGGCAGGGCGCCGTCCTCGCGGATCAGGCTGGAGCAGGCCACCTCCGCCAGCCGGATGGTTCGCCTGCGCAGGACCGGTTCCACCTGTTTCAGACGAACGGCGAGTTGCCCGGTCTTCACGAAATCGTCGACCGCGCGTTCGGCGCGTGCGGCGATCCGTTCGCAGGCGTCGACCGGCAGCGGCGCGGCGCGGATGGCCGCCAGCGCGCGGGTGAATGCGCGCTCCAGCAGGGCGGTGTCCGGCGTCTGCACCAGCATGTTCTCGATCAACAGCTCGTTGCAGACGGCCGCGTCGAGGGAGGCGAGGATTTCATCGGCATGGCGCTCCGCGGCCGGCACGGCGGCGATCCGCGTCAGGTAGTGGATGCGGCAGATCAGGTCCGATTGCCCTTCGCCCATCCCGACGATGGAGCGGCGATAGGCGCTGGCCCCGCCCTGCTCCAGCCGGCGCGAGTAGCGGACGGTCAGCGCATCGGCCATCGCCGCACCGCCGACCAGCCCGTCGCGGGTCAGCAGATGCCCGACCAGCGTCTTCAGCATCTCCGCCTCCTGGTCGAAGGCACCGCGGCCCAGCGGTTGCGGTGCCTTCAACTGGCGGCGGATGCGGTCGAGCACGGCGGCCTTCGCATGGGGCAGCTTGCCCTGGCGGAACAGGGCGTTCAACACGCCGATGCGGTTCGGCCCGAAGGCCTCCATGCCGATGCGGCCGAACAGCATGTCGCAGAGGGTGGACAGCAGCGTTCCCGGCAGCAGATTGGTTCCGAACAGCTCCGCTCCGGCGGCGGAGGAGGCTAGGACGTCGCCGATCACCCCGTCGACCGCCGCGGCCAGCCGCTCGTCCCGGTCCCACTGGTGCAGTTCGAGCAGGCGGTCCAGCTTGCCGTTCCAGCTCTTGATCTCCACCAATTCCAGGGCGATGGCGACACGCAGGTCGTACTCAGCATCGCCGGTGGGAGTCTTGACCCCCTGGGAGAGCAGCCAGTCCACCGGCTTGCGGCCGCGCGGCATGGCGGCGAAGGTGGCCTGGGCGGCGCGCGCCTTTGCCCAGCTTTCATCCACGGCGGCGCGGATGGCGCGTTTGCGCGTCTGCTGCTCCTGCCCCGGCGCACGCGCCTGGGCTGCCGCGACCTTGCTCAGGGCCGCTTCGATCAATGTCCCCTGTTCCAGGCAGCTTTTCAGCGGCTTGGGCAGATGGATCAGCTCCGTCGGGGTCAGGAACAGCGGGTCCAGATACGACCGCAGCACCGCGCCGATCACCAGTCGCGCCGGCAGCGCGTGGTAGTCCGTCAGCGAGTCGCACGGCTCCACCTCGTCGAGCATGGCCATGGCCGACGACGGAGTCGGCATCGCGCGGCTGAGCTGGGGAGTGGACACTCCGGGCCTTTCCTGGACGTGACGGATTGCACCGCCGGGCTGCAACACCGGCGCCACTTCCGCGTTGTCGATACAACCGGCATTCCGCAGCCGCCGGGGAGCGGCGCCGAACGGGCATCGTCGCGCAACGAGGGTAAATGACGAGTGTACGATACCCACATTTTTCGACAAAAACAGATGAACTGTGTCAGCGTCGAGGCAGCCGGTGCCTTGCCGGCGGCGACCGTTTCCTTCGGCTTTCGCATGTGCGATAAGGATCGGGACGCCGACGATGGGAGAAACGCATGATCCGGACGGGCACCATCATCGCGTTGCGGCACGGGCCGATGACGCTCACCGCGGCCCCGCAGTGCGGCGGGTCGCTGGCGAGCTGGAGCCTGTCCACCGCCGATGGCCCGGTCGAGCTGTTCCGGCGGGCCTCCGACCAGGCGCTGGCCGGAAATTTCGCTCCGGACATGGCCTGTTTCCCGCTGGTCCCCTTTTCCAACCGAATCGGTGGCGGCCGGTTCGTCTTCCAGGGCCGGGAGATTGTGCTCGCCACCGATCCCGGATCGCCCCACCGGATCCATGGCCATGGCTGGTCATCCCCCTGGAGCGTGGAGGCCGTCACCGACGACGCCCTGCGCATGGGGTTCGCCCACCGGGCCGACGATTGGCCCTGGAGCTATCGCGCGGCGCAGACGGTGGCGCTGGACGGGGAAGGTCTGACCGTCACACTCGACCTCGTCAACGACTCGGAAACCGACATGCCGGCCGGGCTGGGGCTGCACCCCTATCTGGTCAGGTCGCCGGGCAGCCGCGTGACCGCCGGCGTTCAAACCGTCTGGGAGAATGACGACACCATCCTACCCTGCCGGAATCGCCCGGTGCCTGCCGCCTGGGACTTCCGCCACGGCGTGACCATGGACCATGTGGCGCTGGACAACGGCTTCACCGGCTGGAACGGCTCCGCGACGCTGGACCGCCCGCGCGAGCGGCTGCGCCTGACCATGCTGGCCGACGGGCCGGCCGGTCACCTGATCGTCTACGCCCCGCCCGGCGAATCCTATCTCTGTTTGGAGCCGGTCACCCACATGACCGATGCGCTGAACCGGCCGCAGGAACCCGGCGCCGGCGTGATCGCCCTGCCGCCGGGTGAACGGCTGTCGCTGACCGTGCGTTTCCTCGTGTCACGATTCTAGAGCGCCGCCCTTCGTACCGAGTTCACGAGCGAGGCCGATGAAGGCCCTGAAGGCGGCCGACGGGTTTCGCCGTCCGGGATAGTAAAGGCAGAGCCCGGAACGCGGCGGCGTCCAGTCGTCGAGGACGCGCACGAGACGACCCGCCTCAATGTCGGCCCGCACGTCCGGTTCCATGAAAAAGCCGAGGCCGATGCCTTCGAGGACGGCGATTCGCGCAAGACTGGCCTCGTCCAGAGTGATCGGTCCATTCACATCAATCTGTGCCGACTGTCCGTCCTTCTCGAACTGCCACCGGAATAGGGCTCCGTTCGGCAGGCGGACACGAATGCAGGGGTGATCGAGCAGATCGGGCGGCAGGCGCGGCCGACCATGCGTCGCGAAATAGGCCGGCGTCCCGACGACCGCATGGCGCTGCGGTCGACCCAGGGGAATAGCGATCATGTCGCTTGGTACGAGGTCGGCCGCGCGGACACCAAGGTCGAATCCCTCGGCAACGATATCCACCAGTCGCCCTTCGGTGACGACGTCGACATGAACCAGCGGATGACGGCGGAGGAATTCCAGCACCAACGGCGAGAGGATTTCGCGCGCCGCAGTGGCGAATGCATTGATGCGAAGCGTGCCTGACGGGGTGATCTGCTGCGACCGCACGGCCTCCAGGGCACCTAGAACATCCTGCAATGCCGGACCAACCTGCTCGACGAACACCCGCCCGGCATCGGTGAGGGAGACGCTTCGCGTCGTTCGGTTGAACAGGCGAACGCCGAGGCCTGCTTCGAGCTTTCCGACGGCGTTGCTGAGAGCGGTCGTCGACATACCCAGATCAACTGCCGCTGCGCGAAAGGTGCCCCGCCGCGCGATGGCGATGACCGCATCCAGATCGTTCAGGTCAGCTTTGAGCATTGTCCCGCCAATCAAAACACCTCATCCCGCTTTATCCTGATTATCGAAACAGATGTCCAAGCCTAGTTTGGAACGGGCAAGGAAACTTCGAACAGGAGGAATGGTGCGATGACACTCCCTTCACCGGTTTTGGCCTACATCGATGCAGACAAAAGGAACGACGGCGAGGCACTGATCGATGCCTTCGCACCCGATGCCGCCGTCAAGGACGAAGGTCGAACCCACGCCGGCCATAACGCAATCAGTGCTTGGTGGCGGGCTGCGAAGACCAAGTACCAGCATGTGATCGAACCGCTCGAATCGGTAGAAGACGGCAAGACCACCAGAGTTCTCATGACCGTGTCCGGTCAGTTCCCCGGCAGTCCCGCACGGATGGTCTTCGCGTTCCGGATCGCGGACAGCCGGATTGCCGGCCTGGAGATCACCCCATGAGCCCCTTCATCAGTCTGGACGGCAAGCGAACGCTCGTCACATCGGGCACGCGCGGTGCCGGTGCGGCCACCGTCGCGCTGTTTCGCGAACTCGGGGCCCGTGTGCTGACTGCAGCCCGCTCGCGTCCCGACGGGGTTGACGACGATCTGTTCGTCTCCACGGACCTGACGACCGCGGAGGGATGTGCCGAGCTCGCAGGGGCGGTCCGCGAACGCTTGGGCGGCATCGATGTCATCGTTCATATGCTCGGTGGATCCTCCGCTCCCGCAGGCGGCTTCGCGGTGCTGGAAGACGAAGTCTGGAGCAAGGAACTCGATCTGAACCTGATGCCCGCCATCCGGCTCGACCGCGAGCTTGTGCCGGCGATGGTGGCACAGGGCCATGGCGTGGTCATTCACGTGACCTCGATACAGCGCGAGTTGCCCTTGCCCCAGTCGACGACAGCCTATGCCGCTGCGAAGGCTGCGCTTTCGACCTACAGCAAGAGCCTGTCGAAGGAGGTCTCGCCCAGGGGGGTGCGCGTGGTGCGCGTCTCGCCCGGATGGATCGAGACCGAGGCGGCCGTAAGTTTGGCCGAGCGGCTCGCGAAGGACGCCGGTACCGACTATGAAGGCGGCAAGCGGATCATCATGGACTCGCTCGGCGGTATTCCCATCGGCGGGCCGTCGAAGCCCGTCGATGTGGCCAACCTGATAGCGTTCCTCGCTTCCGACCGTGCCAGAATGATAACCGGCACCGAATACGTCATCGACGGCGGCACCGTACCGACCGTGTGACGCGCGAACGGCGATACAGGCGGCCCGGGTCTCGCAGGCCCCCTCTCAGCGGCAGCGGACGAATTCCGCCGCAAAGCTGGCCGGCGGCTCCATCCGCAGGATCAGCCGGTCGAACCGCGGCGAATCGGCCGGAAGAAGCCGCAGAGTCGCCAGCGGCGCCGGGGTTGCCGGCGCAGAGCCTGCCGTTGCGTCGGCCTGAGGCCCCTCCGTCGGTGCTGCCGGCAGAAGCGCCACTCCCTGCACGGGGTCTTCGTCCGCCGCCAGCGTGCCATCCAGCGGAAAGAGCTGCAGCCGCGGCTCCACGGCGTGAAGGCTGCGGTCGGTCCCGATGTCGAGATAGGAGCTTCGGCAATCGTCGATGGCGGTGCGGTCGGCCGGATCGGCCTTGGCCCAGCGGCCGGCCAGCGTCGACAGCGAGACCTTGCGGCTGATCGGCGGCACCTGTGGCTGCGGGGCGGCGAAGCGGCGGGCCGCGGCGCCGGTGACGGACAGCGGAAGATCGCCGACCGGCCGGGACCGGGCCTGCCGCTCCGCCTCCAGCGCCGCCGTGCGCTTGCGGACGACGCGCAGCAGGCAATCCGCGCGCGTCTTGGCCGTTTTCGCGTCGGCGAGATCGGCCGCGGTCACCGGGCAGGACTCGTCCCGCCGCGCCCGCCAGACGGTCTGGCTGTCCTCGATCGCCGCACGGCCGCTGTCGTCGGTGGTGGCGCCAAGGGCCGCCAGCGCCGCGTCCATCGCCGCACCGGCCGCCGCCAGCTTCGCATCGCGGCACATCAGCTGCGCCGTCGGCGTCTCCGCCGCATCGCAGCCGGGTGCTGCCGTTTCCGGAGCGGCGGCCTCCGGCTGGGGAGTGTCCGCCGGCGCCGAAAGGGCTGGGACCGCAGTCAGGACTGCAAGCAGGGAGCCGGCAGCCAGGAAACCGCCGACCAGGGACAGGGCGCGCATCGCAGGAAACCTTGGATGAGGAAACGGAACGTCACGAAGCGGGGAAGGCCTCCAGCACGGACTTGACCTGACGCTGGAAATCCTGGTCGGTGCGATAGCGCGTCACGACCGACTTGTCACGCTCCACGAAAAACAACATGTCGTCGCGGCTGGGCAGCATGCGCGGATTCGGCTTGTCCAGCAATTCGCCGTTCCAGTCGATCCGCGCCATGAAATAGACCGCGCGGGCGAACAGCATGAACAGCTTGTTGTCCGGTGCCAGCTTCTCCCGCCGCAGCAGCGCATAGTAATAATAGTTGCGGCCATGGAAATAGTTGGTGTGGATCGCCTGCAGCGCCGCGAATCTCTCGTCCGGATTGTTGACCTTCTTGATCTGCTTCTCCAGGCGGAAGCCGGCGAAGAAATACTCCCGCGCCTCATGCTCGAAGGAAAAAGCGCTGCCCTTGATCAGGGCCATCTGTTCGCCGTAGCGCTTCAGCGCGCGGGTCATCAGCAGTTCGAGGAAGCGCCGCTCCACCGCGAAGGTGTCCGGGATGTTCGGCAGCATCTCGAACACATGGCGCAGGTGATAGGGGTGGCGCACGACGACGACCGGAACCGACAGCTTCTTGCTCTTCGCCGGCGCCCGCTTTTCCGCCACCAGCGTGACGGCGGGCGACAGCGAAGCCATGGTCGCCTGGATGGTGTCGTGCAGCTTCCAGCGCAGCTTGGTGTCGGCCGACTGGCTGCCGAGATTCATGCGGGCGAAGAACCGCTTCACGCGACTGCCGAAGGTTTCCTTCGGCAGTTTGTGCGTGGGCAGGTTCGGGACGACGAGTGGATTGCCGAGGATGTCGGCCGACGGCGGCAGCGGCTTGAAATTGAAGTATTTTCCGGTGACGACGCCCCGTCCGGCGCCGCCGGGACCGGCATCGCCCGCACCGCGGTTCCCGCCCATGAGTGAAGAAGCCGCCACTGACACCATCCAGACGCGAACCCCCGCCGCAGCGATACTTCGATCGATTATGATATAAAGGGTAACGCGAACGGAAGAAAGCCGCAGCGCGCGTCATCCGCAACTTCGTGACTTTTTCGCAACTGCGGTAGGATCGGTGCCGCGGCGCTCTGTCGGGTCGAATTCATCGGTGTTACCGTTGCACCGGCGACCCTGGACCAAACCGGGGCGCGAACATCATCGAACAGGCATGAGGCGGGGTTTTCCATGGCGATCCACGTCGCGCTGAACCACAAGACGATCTATCGCTACGACCGGCCGGTGTCGCTCGGCCCACAGATCATCCGGTTGCGGCCGGCGCCCCATTGCCGGACACCGATCCTCAGCTATTCCCTGAAGGTCACGCCCAAGCAGCATTTCCTGAACTGGCAGCAGGATCCGCAATCGAACTTCCAGGCCCGCTTCGTCTTCCCGGAAAAGACGCGCGAGTTCATCGTCGAGGTCGATCTGGTCGCCGAGATCGCCGCGATCAACCCCTTCGACTTCTTCCTGGAGGAGAAGGCGAGCCACATCCCCTTCGCCTACGAAGACTGGCTGCAGCGCGAACTGCGCCCGTACCTGGAGACGGAGGAGCCGGGGCCGGAACTTACCGCCTACCTCAAGAATATCACCCGCGAAAAGACGCCGACCATCAACTTCCTCGTGGCGGTGAACCAGCAACTGCAGCAGGACATCGGCTATGTCATCCGGCTGGAGCCGGGCATCCAGAGCTGCGAGGAGACGCTGACCAAGCGCACCGGCTCCTGCCGCGATTCGGCGTGGCTGCTGGTGCAGATCCTGCGTCACCTGGGGCTGGCCACCCGCTTCGTCTCCGGCTACCTGATCCAGCTGACCGCAGATCAGAAGGCGCTGGACGGCCCGTCGGGTCCGGAGAGCGACTTCACCGACCTGCATGCCTGGGTGGAGGTGTTCCTGCCCGGCGCCGGCTGGGTCGGGCTGGACCCCACCTCCGGCCTGCTGGCCGGCGAGGGGCACATTCCGCTGGCCTGCACGCCGGACGCCTCATCCGCCGCGCCCATATCCGGCCTCGTCGACGAGGCGGAGGTCGAATTCGGCCATGAGATGTCGGTCACTCGCATCTATGAGGCGCCGCGCGTCACCAAGCCCTACAGCCCGCAGCAATGGGCTGCCATCGAGGCCCTGGGCCACCGCGTCGACGAGGACCTGAAGGCCGAGGATGTCCGCCTGACCATGGGCGGCGAGCCGACCTTCGTCTCCATCGACGACATGGACGGCGCGGAGTGGAACACCACCGCGCTCGGTCCGCAGAAGCGCAAGATGGCCGCCGACCTGATCCACCGGCTGATGGCCCGCTTCGCCCCCGGCGGGCTGCTGCATTTCGGCCAGGGCAAATGGTATCCCGGCGAATCGCTGCCGCGCTGGGCGATGACGCTCTACTGGCGCCGTGACGGCGAGGCGCTGTGGGCCAACAGCGATCTGCTGGCGCGCGAGGACACCGATTACGGCCACACCGCCCAGGATGCCGGCGTGTTCCTGATGGCACTGGCGAAGCGTCTGGGCCTCGACCCCAACCTCGTGCTCGGCGCCTATGAGGACCCCTGGCATTACCTGCGCAAGGAGTCGCAGCTTCCGATCAATGTCGATCCGCTGAACAGCAAACTGGACGACAAGGAGGAGCGGGAGCGGCTGACCCGCGTCTTCACCCGCGGCCTGAACGAACCGGTGGGCTTCGCTCTGCCGATCAACCGCCGCATGACCCAGCAGGGGCCGGTGTGGCTGTCCAGCACATGGCCGCTGCGCCAGGAGAAGCTGCTGCTGATCCCCGGCGACAGCCCGGTGGGCTACCGGTTGCCGCTGGGGTCGCTGCCCTGGGTGTCGAAGTCCGACTATCCCTATGGCTGGGAGACCGATCCGTTCGAGGAGCGCGGCCCGCTGCCCCCGCACCCGGTGCAGCGCCGGCAGGAGATCCGCGGCGCGGTGCAGGAGTCCGACCGTGGCGTCCACACCGACAAGCGGATCGCCGAGCGCCAGCGCATCATGGCGGAGGTGCGCGATGAGTTGCCGGAGGAAGGCAAGTCGGCGTGGTGGATCGTCCGCACCGCGTTGACCTGCGAGGCGCGCAACGGGCGCCTGCACCTGTTCATGCCGCCGATGAGCACGCTGGAAGATTATCTGGCGATGCTGGCGGAGATCGAGGCGACGGCGGTCGAACTGGAGATGCCGGTCGTCATCGAAGGCTACCAGCCGCCGAAGGACCCGCGCCTGAACTCCATGGCCGTCACCCCCGACCCCGGCGTGATCGAGGTGAACATCCACCCGGCCCACAGCTGGGACGATCTGGTGCGCAACACCATCGCCCTCTACGAGGATGCGCGCCAGTCCCGCCTGGGGGCGGAGAAGTTCATGATCGACGGGCGCCATTGCGGTACCGGCGGCGGCAACCATGTGGTGATGGGCGGCGCCACCGCGGCCGACAGCCCCTTCCTGCGCCGGCCGGACCTGCTGCGCAGCCTCATCACCTACTGGCAGAACCACCCTGCCCTGTCCTACGTCTTCTCGGGCCTGTTCATCGGCCCGACCAGTCAGGCGCCGCGCGTTGACGAGGCGCGCGACGACCAGCTCTACGAGTTGGAGATCGCCTTCAACCAGATCGATCAGGCGGCGGCGAGCGGCAACTGTCCTCCCTGGCTGGTCGACCGGGTGCTGCGCAACCTGCTGGTCGACGTGCAGGGCAACACTCACCGGGCGGAGTTCTGCATCGACAAGCTCTACTCGCCCGACAGCTCCACCGGCCGCCTCGGCCTTGTCGAGTTCCGCGCCTTCGAGATGCCGCCGCACGCGGAGATGAGCCTGACCCAGCAGCTTCTGATGCGGGCGCTGGTGGCGCGCTTCTGGAAACACCCCTACAAGGGAAAGCTGGTGCGCTGGGGCACGGAGCTGCACGACCGCTTCATGCTGCCGCACTTCGTCCAGCAGGACATGGCCGACGTGCTGCAGGACCTGCGCGACCACGGCTATCCGCTGGAGGACAGCTGGTTCGCGCCGCACTTCAACTTCCGCTTCCCGGTCTACGGCCATGTCAGCCAGCGCGGCATCACCATGGAACTGCGCATGGCGCTGGAGCCCTGGCACGTGCTGGGCGAGGAGCCGGGCGGCGGTGGCACCGTGCGCTATGTCGACAGCTCGGTGGAACGGGTGCAGGTCCGCGTCACCGGCCTGATCGACGCCCGCCACGTCATCACCTGCAACGGCCGGCGCGTGCCGCTGATCCCCACCGGGGTGGAGGGCGAGTTCGTCGGTGGCGTGCGCTATCGCGCGTGGCAGCCGCCGTCCTGCCTGCACCCGACGATTCCCGTCCACACCCCGCTGATCTTCGACATCCTCGACAGCTGGGCCGGCAGGTCGATCGGCGGCTGCACCTATCACGTTATGCATCCGGGCGGCCGCAACTACGAGACCTTCCCGGTCAACGCCAACGAGGCGGAGGGCCGCCGTCTGGCCCGCTTCTTCCCCTTCGGCCACACCCCCGGCCCAATGGACGCTCCGGCGGAGGAACGCAACCCGCAGTTCCCGATGACCCTGGATCTGCGGCGGGGGTGACGACAGCTGGTCCATCGACCTGTCCCCTTCTCCCGCCAAGGAAGAGGACAGGTCGATGACCGGTCCGTCATCCATTTTTCAGCGTCATAACTCGATAGCGCTACCCGTATAACGATTATCGGAATTACCCTCTTCGGTCGAAGGCCAAAGCGCCATACACCAGATGAGGGAATAACAGGGATGAAGCTGCCCTTCTACGCGACGCTGGCGGCCACTGCGCTGGTGCTCAGCTCCTGCGCCGAGCCGCCGCAGCCGCCGCGCCCGGTGCCGGTCAAGCCGCCGGTCGAGGTCAATGGTCTGTGGTATCTGGACCAGGGTTGGTCGGACGAGGCCCGCCAGTGGTACTACAACACCACCCAGGGCTCGCAGATCATGCGCTATGACTGGTTCATGGCGCTGGAGGATCCGCAGACCAAGCAGCCCTTCGTCAAGAGCATCACCCGCTACGGCTATGCCGCCGGCACCGCCAGCAGTTGGAACCCCGATCTGCTGCCGGTCGGCTTCGTCAAGGACACCGATCCCGACAAGACCACCTGGTTCGGCATGACCTGCGCCGCCTGCCACACCGGCGACGTGACGGTCAACGGCAAGACCATGCGCATCGACGGCGCGGTCACCACCGGCGATCTCTACGGCTTCATCAGCGGGCTGAGCAACGCGGTCCACACCACCGTGACCAGCGACGCGGCCTTCCAGCCCTTCGCCGCCCGCGTGCTGGGCGCCGGCGCCACCGATCAGCAGAAGCTGGCGCTGTACAACGACCTGAAGACCTTCGACCGGTCCTTCGCGGCCTTTGTCGCCGCCAGCACCCCGGACACGCCGTGGGGGTCGATGCGCACCGACGCCTTCGGCATGATCTTCAACCGGGTCTCGGCCATCGACCTGAACCTGCCCAAGAACAACCGCGCGCCGAACGCCCCGGTCAGCTATCCCTTCCTGTGGGATGCGCCGCACCAGCCGCGGGTGCAGTGGAACGGCCTGCTGCCGAACGCCACCGCCTTCGATGCGCTGGGCCGCAATGCCGGCGAGGTGCTGGGCGTGTTCGGCAAGGTGGCGCTGAAGCCGCCGGCCGACGCCGCGCACTATTATTACAAGTCGACGGTCCGCGGCCGGAATCTGGTCGACATGGAAAACCAGCTGCGGAAGCTGCGCTCTCCGGTGTGGCCGGACAGCCTTGCCGGCAATGTCGACATCGTCAAGGCCGCGGCCGGCGAGACGATCTACAAGGAAAGCTGCGAGAGCTGCCACGCGATCCTGCCGCGCGGCCAGACCTACACCACCGCGCCGATCCAGATGGTGCCGCTGTTCAATTGGGCGAAACCTGACGACGCCAAGGCGGTGATCGCGGCGTTCGGCACGATCTGCACCAAGGGCGTCGATGCCGCCGTCTCCGCCGGGATGGTGACGGTCAACTATGCCGCCGATCCGAAGATGGCGGTCGACGCGCTGTGCCGTCAGGTCGACACCGGCGTCCTCGCCAACGTCGCCATGCCGCCGCAGCTGCTGGGCGGCAAGCCGCTGAAGAACCCGGATCTGGCGGCGAACCTGCTGTCCAACGCGGTGATCGGCGCCATCCTTGGCGATCTGGTGCGCGAACCGGGCCTGCTGGGCGACCTGCTGAAGGGCGACGACGCCCCGGCGCCGTGGCTGACCGCCAGCGCGCCGGCCGGCTGGTCGCCCGAATCGCAGGCGAAGGGCGGCACGCTGGACACCACGCCTTTCGTGAAGCAGGGCGCCAAGATGACCGCCGACCACCAGAAGGTGATCGCCGCCCTGACCGGTCGCGGCGAGAGCAAGCCGACCGTCGGCGCGGTGCCCGCCGGTGGCCGTGCGGCCAAGGCGGCTGCCGCTCCGGCGAAGTCGACCTCCGGCGGGGCGACCGCCGACGAGGAGGCGCTGGCCGCCACCATCAAGCAGCTGCTGGCCTACAAGGCGCGTCCGCTGGACGGCGTGTGGGCGACGGCGCCCTTCATGCACAACGGGTCGGTTCCCAACCTGTATGAGATGCTGCTGCCGGCATCGCAGCGGTCGGTGGCCTTCCGCATGGGCAGCACCTCCATCGACCCGGTCAAGGTCGGTGTGGATTCGTCCGCCAGGGATGCCACCTTCGTCTATGACACGACGAAGTCCGGCAACCACAACAGCGGCCACGAATTCGGTGCCGGCCTGACCGACGACCAGCGCTGGCAGCTGGTGGAATATCTGAAGACGCTCTGATCGTTTTCGGAGTTTCCGCAACATCCGGCAAGCCGGAGCGTCGCCATCCGCGGCGCTCCGGCTTTTTCCTTTCCGGACAATCGTCAACGGTCCATGCGAACGCGAACGGATATGAGCGGAATCTTTCCTCTTTCGGATGGATCGGCGGGCCGCCAGCCTTGCATCGCCGGGCTTGGACGTTCAGACTGTTGCTTCCTTCATAGGCAATACGCACCAGTCCGACCTTGTCCCAGCCAGATCAGCCTTTCCGCGCGCCGGCATCCGTGATCCCGTCGGGGATGCCGCCGGTTCCCTTCACCCAGGGATCGCTGTTCGGCGAGGCCGACGCCATCGGCTATGGCTCGGGCCAGGTCTATGACGAGATGGTGAACGGCCAGGGCCGGCTGCGGCCGCACTGGCAGACCTTCATGAGCACGCTCGGTCCCCTCGACGCCGAACAGATGGCGCAGCGGTGGGAAGAGGCGCGGCGGCTGCTGCACCAGAACGGCGTCACCTACAACATCTATGGCGATCCCAACGGGATGGAGCGGCCCTGGCCGCTCGACATGATGCCGCTTCTGCTGCCGGCCCATGAATGGAAGGCCATCGAATCGGGGCTGATCCAGCGTGCGTCGCTGCTGAACGCCATCCTGACCGACCTGTACGGGCCGCAGACGCTGACCCGGTATGGCCGGCTGCCGCCCTCGGTAATCCATGCCGACCCCGGCTTTCGCCGCGCGGTCCACGGCATCCGGGTGCCGAACGACGTGCATCTGCACTTCTACGCCGTCGACCTCGCCCGCGCCCCTGACGGGCGCTGGTGGGTGCTGTCAGACCGCACGCAGGCACCGAGCGGCAGCGGCTATGCGCTGGAAAACCGCGCGGTGATCGCCAAGGTGCTGCCCGACAGCTTCCGCCATTGCCAGGTGGAACGGCTGACCGGCTTCTTCGACACCTTCAAGGAAACGCTGCTGTCGATCGCGCCCCGGAATGGCGGCGCCGGCAGCGGACGGGCGCCGCGCGTGGTCCTGCTGACGCCGGGCCCCTACAACGAAACCTATTTCGAGCATGTCTATCTCGCCCGCTACCTCGGCCTGACGCTGGTGGAGGGCGCGGACCTGACGGTGCGTGACCGGACGGTCTATCTGAAGACGCTGTCGGGGCTAGAGCAGGTGGACGTGATCCTGCGCCGGCTCGACGCCGATTTCGCCGACCCGCTGGAGATGCGCGCCGACAGCTCGCTGGGCGTCGCCGGGCTGATCGAGGCGGTGCGGGCCGGCAACGTCGTGATGGCCAACGCGCTGGGTTCCGGACTGATGGAATCGATGGCGATGAAGTCGTCGCTGCCGACGCTCTGCCGCCATCTGCTGGGGGAGGAACTGCGTCTGCCCGGCGTCGCCAGCTGGTGGTGCGGCAACGACGCGGAACGCGCCTACGTCATCGACCATCTCGACGGGCTGGTGATCAAGCCGGCCTTCCCGTCGCTGTCCTTCGAGCCGATCTTCGGCGCCCAGCTGTCGGCCGCCGAGCGCTCCGCCCTGGTCGAGCGGATCAAGCGCCGCCCCTGGTATTTCGTGGCGCAGGAGCAGATGGCACTTTCCACCGCGCCGGTCTGGCAGGATGGGCGGCTGCAGCCGCGCCCGCTGGTGCTGCGCGTCTTCCTCTGCGCCACCCCCAGCGGCGGCTATGCGGTGATGCCCGGCGGCCTGACCCGCGTGTCGAGCGAATCCGGCCGGCTGGTGGTGTCGATGCAGAGCGGCGGCGGCAGCAAGGACACCTGGATCCTGGCACCGCGGCGGGCCGACGTCGCCTCCACCCAACCGCGCCCGGCCCTGGCGGCGGAGCCGACGGCCAGCGGCGCCCGTCCGTCCGCCAACGACCTTCCCAGCCGCGTCGCCGACGGCCTTTACTGGCTCGGCCGCTATGCCGAGCGGGCCGAGGGGGCTTTGCGCCTGCTGCGGGCCACCCAGAGCCGGCTGATCGACAGCAACATGCCGGGCGCCACCCTGCAGCTTCGTCCGCTGCTCGACCTGCTCAGCTCGCTCGGCATGATCCCGGCGGAGATGGCGCGGGTGACGGAGAGCGGCGCCAACCGCGGCCTGCGCGAGGCGCTGCACGCGGCGGTGATCGATCCCGACCATCCCAACAGCCTGCGCTCCCAGGTGCTACGCCTGCACCGCACCGCCTATTCGGTTCGCGACCGCCTGTCGATGGACATGTGGCGGGTGGTGTCGGCGATCGACCGCCAGACCCAGCCGCCGAAGGGGCGGATGGACGCGGCCTCGCTGCTGCTGCGGCTGGACGACGTGATGATCACGCTGGCCGCCTTCTCCGGCCTGGAGCAGGAAAGCATGACGCGGGGCGCCGGCTGGCGCTTCCTCGACATCGGACGGCGGATCGAGCGGTCGCTGCACATGGTGGCGCTGATGCGCGGGGTCCATATCGCCGACCTGGACCGCGAGGACGAGCCGATGCAGGCCGCCACCCTGTCGGTGCTGCTGGAGCTGGGCGAGAGCGTGATGACCTATCGCGCGCGCCACCTGACCAGCGTGCTGCGCACCCCCGTGCTCGACCTGCTTCTGGGGGAGGAGGCGAACCCCCGCGCGCTGGCTTTCCAGCTTGCCGCGCTGGATCGCCACATGCGGGCGCTGCCCAGCCAGGGCGTCGGCACCGGGGCGGATCCGACCGGCGGCGCGCTGGCCATCGTCGCCGCCGCGCGCAACAGCCTGGAACGCACGGACGCCTTGGCATCCAGCGAGGCGCTGCGCACGCTGTTCGACACGTTGGCGATGTCGCTGCCCGACGTGTCCAATTTCCTGGCGCATGCCTATTTCAGCCATGCCTTCGCACGATCGGCCTGACGCGATGACGCCCCCTGCCCCCGCTCCCGGCCCCTCCTCCAGCAGTGGCGGACTTTCGACGCGCTACCGCGTGCGCCACGCCACCGCCTACGACTATGGCGAGGATGTGCCGATCTCCCACCATCTGCTGCATCTGTGCGCCCGGCCGCACCCGCGCCAGCGCATCCGGCGCAGCCTGCTGACCATCGATCCGGCCCCGGCGGTGCGGGCGGAGCGGGTGGATTATTTCGGCAACACCGTCACCTATGTCGCGGTCCAGGAACCTCACCGGACCTTCTCGGTGATCGCGGAAAGCGAAGTGGAGGTGTTCGAGCCGCCGGCGCTGGCGCCGACCGAATCGCAGCCGTGGGAACAGGTGCGCGACAGTCTGCGCGGTCTGTCCGGACCGGACGACGGGGCGGAGATCACGCAATATTGCTTCGACAGCGCGCTCGTCGCTTCCAGCCCGGAGCTGCTCGATTATGCCCGGGGAAGCTTCACGCCTGGGCGTCCGGTGATGGCTGCGGCCATCGACCTGATGAACCGCATCAACCGCGAATTCGCCTTCGATCCCACCGCGACGACGGTGGCGACGCCGATGGCCGCCGTGATGCGCAACCGTCGCGGCGTCTGCCAGGACTTCGCCCACATCGCCGTCGGCTGCGCCCGCGCCGTCGGCCTGCCCGCGCGCTATGTCTCGGGCTATCTGCGCACCCTGCCCCCACCGGGACAGCCGCGGCTGGTCGGCGCCGACGTCAGCCATGCCTGGGCGTCGGTCTGGTGCGGGGCCGCCGATGGCTGGCTCGACATCTGCCCGACCAACGCCTGCGTCGCCAACCGCGATTTCATCACCGTGGCCTGGGGCCGCGATTACGACGATGTCAGCCCGGCCCGCGGCGTCCTGGTCGGCGGGGCCGGGCATGGCCTGACCGTCAGCGTCGACGTCGAACCGCTGGAGGACTGAGCGACCCGCTCATGCCTCCTGCGGCAGGCCCAGCATGCGGTGCAGCGTGTTGCAGATGGTGCGCGGGTTGACCGGCTTGCTGAAGATCTCTAGCGGTTTCCAGCGCTCGTGCGTCAGGTCGCTGTCCTGGGTCAGGTAGCCGGTCATCACCACCACCGGCAAGGCGGCATCCCGCTCTCTGATTTCCCGGATCAGCGTCTGGCCGTCCATGCGCGGCATACGCAGGTCCGTCACCAGCGCGTGCACCGGCCCGCGGGCATAGCGCTCCAGCGCCTCCACGCCGTTGGCTGCGACAGTCACGCGGAAGCCTTTGAAGGTCAGGAAATCCTCCAGCGCCATCGCCGCCAGCACCTCGTCCTCCGCGATCAGGATGTGCAACGGATCAGGCATGCGAAACCTCCCTGTCGGATGAGGCGACCGGCTGGCTCGGCAGGGTGATGCTGAACCGGACGCCGCGGCTTCCGCCCTCCAGTTCGACGTTGCGGGCTTCGATCCGTCCGCCCATGCCATCGATGATGCCGTATCCGATCGACAGGCCGAGGCCGGATCCCTTCCCGACTTCCTTGGTGGTGAAGAAGGGATCGAAGATCTGCGGCAACACCGAGGGGTCGATCCCGCCGCCGTCGTCGGTCACCTGGATGACCACGCTTTGTCTGTCCGGGTCGTCGCTGACTGCTACCATGATGCGTCCCGCCTTCCCGCCGGTTGCACGAAGCGCGACAATGGCATCGCGCGCGTTCGAAAACAGGTTGAGTATAACCTGCTCCAATTCAAGGGGGCGACCAGTTACCGGCAGTTGCGCCGAGTCGGAGCTTTCGACGATCTCGATGTCTTCCAGCGCATATTGATGACGCACAAGTTCCACGGCGCTCTGCACGCAGTTGGCGGGATGGAAGGCCCGCATGCCGCCGCCGTCCCGGCGGCCGAACGTGCGGACATGGTCGATCAGCTTGCCCATGCGGTCGGTCTGCTCGATCACCAGCTTCAAGGCCTTTTCGGCGCGGGCGGGTTCGAGCAGATTTTCCTGCAGGCGGTTCAGGGTGTTTTCGGTCCAAAGCCGGATGACGTTCAACGGCTGGCTCATCTCATGCGCCATGCCGGCGGCCAGCGTGCCCAGCGTCGCCAGCTTGGAGGTCTGAACCACCTCCTCCTGCAGCCGCTTGCGCTCGGTCACGTCACGGCCGCTGCCCAGAATCTGGATCACCCGTCCCGCGGCGTCCTTCACCGGCACCAGCATGGTGTGGAAGACCCGCTGGCCGACCGGCAGGTCCAGCGTCTCCTCGTAATCGATGCTCTCGCCGCGGTCACGGCACTGGGTGTAGCGGGGAACGATAGCCTCCGCCACCTCCGGACCCAGCGCATCGCCGACACGCTTGCCGCGCAGCCGCTCGGGATCCAGACCGGTCGCCCGCGCCAGCGCCGGGTTGATCGCCTCGAAGGCGAAGTCGCCGTCGGGCTCGACGCGGACGATGAACAGGGCCTCGGCCAGATTGTTGAAGAAGCTGGAATAGCGGGTCTCCATCTCCCGCCGCGTCGCGACCTCCAGCGCAAGGGCACGGTTGCTGGCCTCCAGTTCCCGCGGGCTGGGAAGCGCCAGCAGGCGCGGCATCAGCCACCAGAGTGCCGCCGCGGTCGCCAGCGACGCCAAGGCGGTGACGACCTTAACCAGCCCTTCCAGCACATAGTCGGGAGTCCACAGGGTCCACACCGACATGAAATGGGTCGTGCCGCAGGCGATGATGAACAGCGCGAACAGCAAAGCCACCCAACCGAAGGCCACATCGCGCCGGCGCATGACGAAATAGGTCAAGGCAACCGGGATCGAGAAATAGGACAGGCCGATCAGAATGTCGGATGCGACATGCAGCATCAGGATGTCGGGGCGCCAGAGCAGGCAGGCCCCATGGGGGATGAATCCGCTGCTATCCAGAAGCTCGTCCAATCCCGTTGCCATGTCCGCCTCTTTTCCGACCATACCCGTCCGACGGAGGCCATCGCTTCAGTGTCGAAACCATCATGCACGCCCGCACAAGGTCCGCCACCGGACCGACGCCGTCAAGCCGTCAGTCCGGTTGGGGAGACTTTACAGGATTTTCTCGGGAAAGGACGCCCGCCCGCGCCGGTTTGCACGTCGGCGGGCGGGCATCGGTTTCAGGCCGCCGTATGGACCTTGCGGTTCTGCTCGCGGGTCTTCAGGAAACGCAGCGCCGGGAAATCCTCCTGCGCGCGGTTCAGGTGCCAGGCATTGCGGGCCAGGAACACCAGGGCGCCGTCATGATCCTCCGCCAGAGCCGAGCGGTTAAGCTCGATGAATTTCTCCAGCTGGACCTTGTCGTCGGTCTCGACCCAGCGGGCGGCGTCCAGTCCGGCCCCCTCGAATCGGGCCGCGATGCCGTACTCCGCTTCGATTCGCGAGGCCAGCACTTCGAACTGCAGCTGACCGACGACGCCGACGACCCAGTCGGCACCGGTCAGCGGCTTGAACACCTGGGAGGCGCCCTCTTCGGCGAAATGCTCCAGCGCCTTGCGCAGATGCTTCACACGCATCGGATCGTCCGGGCGGACGCGCTGCAGCAGTTCCGGCGCGAAGCTGGGCACACCGGTGAAGCGCAGATCCTCGCCCTCCGTCAGCGTATCGCCGATGCGAAGGCTGCCGTGGTTGGGGATGCCCATGATGTCGCCCGGCCATGCCTCTTCCGCCACCTCGCGGTCGCGGGCCAGGAACAGCACGGCGTTGTTCACCGCCATCAGCTTGCCGGAGCGGATGTGCTTCAGCTTGGCGCCGCGCTTGTAGCGGCCGGAGCAGAGGCGGACGAAGGCGATGCGGTCGCGGTGGTTCGGGTCCATGTTGGCCTGGACCTTGAACACGAAGCCGGTGACCTTCTCCTCGTCGGGCTGGACGGTGCGGGGATCGGCCGGCTGCGGGCGCGGCGGCGGGGCATTCTCCGCCAGACCCGACAGCAGCTCGCGCACGCCGAAATTGTTGATGGCGGAGCCGAAATAGATCGGCGTCAGATGGCCGGCGCGATAGGCCTCCAGGTCGAAGGCCGGCATCAGGCCGCGCGCCATCTCAACCTCTTCGCGCAGCTTGGCGACGGCGTGGGCGGGGAGCAGCTCGTCCAGACGGGGATCGTCCAGGCCGTTGCACTCGATGCCCTCGTCGATCTCGTCGCCCTTGCTGCGGTCCATCAGGATCAGCCGGTCGCGGATCAGGTCGTAGCAGCCGAGGAAGTCGCGGCCCATGCCGATCGGCCAACTGGCCGGCGTGACCTCCAGCGCCAGCGCGCTCTCGATCTCCGAGATCAGGTCGAAGGGATCGCGGGCCTCGCGGTCCATCTTGTTGCAGAAGGTCATGATCGGTACGTCGCGCAGACGGCAGACCTCGAACAGCTTCAGCGTCTGCGCTTCGATGCCCTTGGCGCCGTCGATCACCATCACCGCACTGTCGACCGCGGTCAGCGTGCGGTAGGTGTCCTCCGAGAAGTCCTCGTGGCCCGGCGTGTCGAGCAGGTTGAAAGTGCGCCCGTCGAAATCGAAGGTCATGACCGAGGCGGTCACCGAGATGCCGCGCTCGCGCTCCACCTTCATCCAGTCCGACTTGGCGCGCCGCTGCTCGCCGCGGGCCTTGACGGCACCGGCCATCTGGATGGCGCCGCCGAACAGCAGCAGCTTTTCCGTGAGCGTGGTCTTACCGGCGTCGGGGTGCGCGATGATGGCGAAGGTCCGACGGCGGGAGACGGCGTCCTGAAGTTCGGACATGCGCGGGTCCCGTGACAAGAGAAGGTGATCGTGCGAACGGCGAAAGGGCCGACAGGCGAAACACGCCCGTCGGCCCCCGTCGCATTACATAGCAGTGCCGGCCCTGGGATTCCAGAGCATTGGCCGGTCTGCTTACAGAGCCAGCTCGGCGATCTGCACCGCGTTCAGGGCAGCGCCCTTCAGCAGCTGGTCGCCGCAGACGAACAGGTCCAGGCCATGGTCGCCGAACACCAGGTTGCTGCGGATGCGGCCGACCTCGACGTCATACTGGCCGGTGGCGTTCAGCGGCATCGGGTAGGCGCCGTTGGCCGGATCGTCAACCACCTTCACGCCGGCGGCATCGGCCAGCACGGCGCGGGCGGCGTCCGGCGTGACCGGCTGGATGGTCTCCAGCGTGATGGCTTCGGAATGGGCGCGGTAGGTCGGGATGCGGACGGCGGTGCAGCTGACCAGCAGATCCGGGACCTCCATGATCTTCCGCGTCTCCCACGTCACCTTCATCTCCTCCTTCGTGTAGCCGTTCTCCTGGAAGGCATCGATCTGGGGGATCAGGTTGAAGGGGATCGGGTGGCGGAACACGCTGTTGGTGACCGGCTTGCCGTCCAGCTGGTTGCGCGTCTGCTCCTCCAACTCGGCCATGCCCTCGGCGCCGGCGCCGCTGGTGGCCTGGTAGGTGGAGACGATGGCGCGCTTGATGCCGAAGGCCTTGTGCAACGGACCGAGCGCGACGACGGCGATGGCCGTGGTGCAGTTCGGGTTGGCGATCAGACGAGAACCGGCGGCGTAGGCCTCGCGGAAAACGTGGGCGTTGATTTCCGGAACGATCAGCGGGATGTCGGCGTCGTAGCGGAAGGCCGAGCTGTTGTCGATCACCAGCGCGCCGGCCGAGGCCAGATCCTTGGCGTGCGCCTTGGCGAAGTCGCCCGACACCGCCAGCAGGACAACGTCATAGCCCTTCACCACCGCGGCGTCGAAGGCCTGCAGGGTCAGGGCGCCGTAGGGGGTCTCCTGCACCTTGCCGGCGGACCGTTCGGAAGCGAACAGGCCGAGTTCGGCGACCGGGAAGCTGCGGTCGTGCAGGACCTTGACCATCTCGCGGCCGACGGCGCCGGTGGCGCCGACCACGGCGACGCGGAGGGACTTGGAAGATGCGGAGGCGTTGTTGCTGCTCATGGCGGGGTTCCGTCCTGTCTATCGCACTGTTGATCGGACCGGCCTATCGGTCGTTCGGACAGCGGACCCCGAATACGACGAGGCCCCGTCCGTTGTCCGGCGGGGCCTGCCTCGTGGAAGAAACGCTGGTCGATCCGATCAGCACGCACCACGACGCTTCCCGCCGAAGCGAGTCGCTTTTTTGGTCGTAGTGGTGGTGATGGCCTTGCGGTTCATGGGGCCTTCTTATCCGAATGCGCAGGCATTGTAAAGCGCCTGCGCATTGGCCCTTTCAGAAATTACCGAAACCCCTCGCCGTCATGGCTCGGCTTCACCGGGTGTACGTCCCAGATCTCCTGGGCGTACTCGTTGACCGTACGGTCGGACGAGAACCAGCCCATATTGGCGGTGTTCAGAATGGCCTTGCGGGTCCATTCCTCCGGGTCGCGGTACAGCTGCATCGCCGCGTCCTGCGCCCGGCAATAGTCGGCGAAGTCCGCCGTCACCAGGAAATGGTCGCCGCCGTCGGTCAGCGCCTGGACGATCGGGTGGTAGCGGTTGCGGTCGTCCGGCGAGAAGGCGCCGGTGGAGATCATGTCGAGCGCCCGCTTCAGGCTGGGGTTCGACGCGATCACGTCGCGCGGGTTGAAGCCGCCGCTGGCGCGCAGGTCGTTCACCTCCTCCGCGGTCATGCCGAAGATGAAGATGTTGTCCGGCCCGACATGCTCGCGGATCTCGACGTTGGCGCCGTCCAGCGTGCCGATGGTCAGCGCGCCGTTCAGGGCCAGCTTCATGTTGCCGGTGCCCGACGCCTCCATGCCGGCGGTGGAGATCTGTTCTGACAGGTCGGCCGCCGGGATGATGATCTCCGCCGCGGTGACGTTGTAGTTCGGCAGCAGCACGACCTTCAGGTTGTCATGCACCGCCGGGTCGTGGTTCACCACCTTGGCGACGTCGTTGATCAGTTTGATGATCAGCTTGGCCATGTGATAGGACGGCGCCGCCTTGCCGGCGAACACCTTGGTCACCGGCACCCAGCTGATCGTCGGGTTGTCGCGCATCTCGTTGTAGAGCGCGATGGTATGCAGCACGTTCAGCAGCTGGCGCTTGTACTCGTGCATGCGCTTGACCTGCACGTCGAAGATGCTGTCGACCAGAACCTCCTCGCCCGTCTGGCGGGCGATGTAGGCGGCCAGACGCTTCTTGTTCTTGCGCTTGGCCCGGCGGAACTCCTCGCGGAACACAACGTCGTCGGCTTTCTCGCGCAGCGCCGCGATCTGCGACAGGTCGGAGATCCAGCCCTCGCCGATGCGGGTGGTGATCAACTCCGACAGGGCCGGGTTGGCCTGCTTCAGCCAGCGGCGCGGGGTGATGCCGTTGGTCTTGTTGTTGATGCGATCCGGGAATTCCTGATGGAAATCAGCGAACACCGTCTGCTTCATCAACTCGGTATGCAGGGCCGACACGCCGTTGACCTTGTGCGAGCCGAGGAAGGCCAGATTGCCCATGCGAACCCGGCGCTCGCCGCGCTCGTCGATCAGGGACAGGCGCGACAGCTTGGCGTTGTCGCCTTCCGCCTTCGCCTTCGTCCGGTTCAGGAACTTGGCGTTGATCTCGTAGATGATCTGCATGTGGCGCGGCAGCACCCGCTCGATCATCCGCACCGGCCAGGCTTCCAGCGCCTCGGGCAGCAGGGTGTGGTTGGTGTAGGCGAAGGTGGCGCGGGTGATCTCCCACGCATCGTCCCAGCGGAGCGCATGCTGATCGACCAGCAGGCGCATCAGTTCGGCGATGCCGATGGCCGGGTGGGTGTCGTTCAGCTGGATCGCCGCCTTGTTGGGCAAATTGTCAAAGGTGGAGTGATGCTGCAGATAGCGGCGCAGGATGTCCTGCAACGAGGCGGAGGTGAAGAAATACTCCTGCTTCAGCCGCAGTTCCTTGCCGGTCTCCGTCGCGTCGTTGGGGTAGAGGACGCGGCTCAGATTCTCCGACAGGATCTTCTGCTCGACCGCCTTCATATAGGCGCCGTCGTTGAAGTGGCCGAAGTTGAAGTCGCGGGTGGCGCGGGCCGACCACAGGCGCAGCGTGTTGATCGTCTCGCCGCCGAAGCCGACGACCGGCGTGTCATAGGCCATGGCCAGCACGCGGTCGGCATCGACCCAGCGATAGGCGCGCTCGCCGACGCTGTCGCGGAACTCCTCGACGCGGCCATAGAACTGGACCGGGTACAGCACCTCCGGCCGGGCGAACTCCCACGGGTTGCCGAACTGCAGCCACTGCTCCGGATATTCGACCTGCCAGCCGTTCTCGAAGCGCTGTTCGAACAGGCCGAACTCGTAACGGATGCCATAGCCATAGCCGGGCAGCCCCTGCGAGGCCATGCTGTCGAGGAAACAGGCGGCCAGACGGCCGAGGCCACCGTTGCCCAGCGCCGCGTCCGGCTCGGCATCGACCACGTCGTCCATCGACAGGCCGAGACGGTCGAGCGCCTGACGGCATTCGTCCATGATGCCCAGGTTCGACAGGCTGTTGGTCAGCAGCCGCCCGATCAGGAATTCCAGGGACAGGTAGTAAACGCGCTTGGCGTCTTCCTGGTAATAGCTGCGGGTCGTGTCCATCCAGCGGTCGACGACGCGGTCGCGAACGGCCAGCGCCACGGTGTGGAACCAGTCGCGGCGCGTTGCGGCGCGTGCATCCTTGCCGACCGAATAGACCAGCCATTCCAGGAACGACCGTTTGAGGCCATCGACATCAAGGCTGCGGCGTTCGATGTCGCGAGATTTGAACCGAGCGTCCATGTCCTGACTTTCTGCGTGAAAGGCCAATAGGAGCGGGCGGCTGGAAGGGCGGCGCTCCAATCATGGGGGAAGTGTCTGCCTTGTTGGTTAAGCAAAGCTTTCCCCAGATGGAACGCACCATCGTTTCGCTGTGGTAAAAGGGAGTAGGCTGTCGTCCCCTCCCCTTTTTCCCGTCAACGATGCTTCACGAATCCGATCCTGTCCACTGCAATGCAGCACGCATCGCCATCCGCCGCGCCGAATTGGCCGACATTCCCGCGCTGCTGGCGATCGAGGAGCGAAGTTTCCCGACCGACCGGATGACGCAGCGCAACTTCCGCTATGCGATCCGGAAGGCAAAAGGTGTGGTGCAGGTGGCATACCGCCAAGTGCCGAATGTGCAGGGGCCGCCGCTTGCCTATGGGGTGGTCGGCTTCCATGCCGGCACACGCTTCGCCCGGCTGACCTCCTTCGCGGTGGCGCCCGGCAATCGCGAACAGGGAATCGGCCGCCGGCTGCTGACGGCGCTGGAGGAGTCCGCCGCCGCCCATGGCTGCCGTGGAATGAGGCTGGAGGTGCGGGCTGACAATGCCGCCGCCATCGCGCTCTATATGGCGGCAGGCTATCGCCGCTTCGCTGAATATCCCGACTACTACGAGGACGGGATGGCGGCGCTTCGCCTGGAAAAACCGCTGTTTCCCAACGACTGAGTGTTGCACCGGCGCACCGGCGGGCGCGTTCGATGGTGGTAAGCCCGGCAAGCGGAGACGGGACCGGAATCTCCGCAATCTGCCACCGATGTCACTCTTTCCGGATCCTCCGGTGGAACATCCACGGCGGACGGCGCGTTTAGCTCCCGACACGATCAACGACGGGCAACAACGGGACCTTCTCAATGACGCCACCGCCGACCGGATCGTTCCGCAACACCCCCCAGGGGCCGCCGACCCGCACCGGATGACGGGCCGGCTCACGAACGCCCTGGGGACCATCGCCAGGGCCTGCTGAGCGCTCAAGACCGCAAAAGACACTGTCAGCCCTTCGAACCGGTGGCGCCGCCATTGCGCGCCGGAAAGCCCAATGCCGTCCCCGCCCCGCGCCCCGCCTTCGACCGCGATGGGCGCCGCCGTTAACCCGGCCGGCGGGAGACGTACACAGACCGTGGAGGAAGGAAAGACCATGGCGTACTCGTTCGAAAACGAACTGATCCGCTGCATGCCGAACCTGCAGCGTTATGCCTGCAAG
Organism: Azospirillum oryzae; assembly: GCF_900177515.1. GTDB lineage: Bacteria > Pseudomonadota > Alphaproteobacteria > Azospirillales > Azospirillaceae > Azospirillum > Azospirillum oryzae_A. Next base: position 1,413,818 of record NZ_FXAK01000007.1, on the reverse strand, counting down.
CTGACCCGTGACGCCAACGCCGCAGAGGACCTGCTGCAGGACTGCCTGGCCCGTGCCCTATCGCGCCAGCATCGTTTCGAACCCGGGACGAACATGCAGGCGTGGCTGACCACCATGCTGAAGAACCTGCATTTCAACAATCTGCAGCGTGACCGCCATGTGACGAAGGTGGAACTGTGGGACGGCGCCATGTCGGTGGACGCGGCGCAGATGTCGCGTCTGGTCTTCCGCGACGTCGACCGCGCCTTTTCCTCTCTCACCCCCAGCCAGCGCAAGGTCGTGAAGCTGGTCGCCATCGAAGGGCGTCCCTATCAGGAAGCGGCCGAGACGCTGAACGTGTCGATCGGCACGATCCGTTCCCGCCTGTGCCGTGCGCGGGAGCGGCTGAACAACCTGATGACCGCCTGATCCGACATCTTTCCTGATGGCCCGCCGGCCAAATGCGAACACTCCACGATTGAAAAGCCCCTGCGCTACCTGCGCGGGGGCTTTTCGCATCGGAACCGCTTTGGGAGGGCTGCGAGCCCGCTCAGCCGTTCACCACCGTGCCGCCGTTCGGGTGCAACACCTGACCCGACATATAAGAAGAGTCGTCGGAGGCCAGGAACACATAGGCCGGCGCCACCTCGTCCGGCTGGCCCGCGCGTTTCATCGGCACATTGCCGCCGAAGCTCTCGACCTTCTTCTCGTCGAAGGTGGACGGAATCAGCGGGGTCCAGATCGGACCGGGCGCCACCGCGTTGACGCGGATGCCGCGGTCGACCAGCGACATCGACAGCGACCGGGTGAAGGCGACGATGGCGCCCTTGGTCGCCGAATAGTCCAGCAGTTCCGGGCTGCCCTTGTAGGCGGTGACGGAGGTGGTGTTGATGATGCAGGCACCCTCGTGCATGTGCGGCAGGGCCGCCTTCACCATATGGAACTGTCCGAAGATGTTGGTGCGGAAGGTCCGCTCCAACTGCTCGGCGGTGATGTCCTCGATCGACTTCTGCGGATGCTGTTCGGCCGCGTTGTTGATCAGGATGTCGAGCCGGCCATGCTCGCCGACGACCTGTTCCACCGCCTTCCGGCAGGTCGCCTCGTCGCCGACGTCGCCGCTCAGGATGGTGCAGGGCTGGCCTTCGGCTTCGACCAGACGGCGGGTCTCGCGGGCATCGTCGTCCTCATTCAGGTACAGGATGCCGACCTTGGCACCTTCGCGCGCGTACAGCACGGCGATGGCCCGACCGATGCCGCTGTCGCCGCCGGTGATCAGTGCCACTTTGTCGCGCAGCTTGCCGCTGCCGCGGTAGGCGGGGCGCGTTTCCGACGGCTGCGGGGTCATGGGCGCCTGATGGCCCGGCTGCGTGTTCTGGTGCTGGGGCGGCTGCCTGCTCTCCTGCTGAGCCATGGGCATTCTCCTTCTTCGGCAACCCTGTCGGGACGCTGTAGGGGTGAGTTGCACAATCACAACAGTCCCCATTGCGCGGCGTTCCGCACTAACGGAAGCCGGAACAATCGGCTGCACCGCCCTGTTACTTGGCCGGGCGACGCGAAAGAGGATGGCTTTGCCGGATTGCTCGCCTCGAAAGTGAGCAGTGATCGCGCCGTTTGTCGGACTGGTATGGCTGAGGATCATGCCCATAAGATGGGGTAGGCGTCCTATCGGCCGAGCATTCCGGGAACGGCGAGGCCACCGGACGTGTCACGGTTGATCGTGTCCCAGGGGAGAACCCCGGCGACCCATCCGGGAACGACAGAGATGAAGCGTGTGACGATGACCGATATCAACGCCTATCTGGATGGCGCCCTGGACGAGCGGGAGCGCGCCGAATTCGAAAGCGTGGTCGAGAGCGATCCCGACGCAAAGGCGCTGCTGGCCCAGCATCGCCAGCATGTGGAGGAGCTTCATCGCCTGTACGACCCGGTCCTGAACGAAGAGGTGCCCCCCCGAATGCTTGAGCTGTTGCGCAAGCGGAACGGCTGATCGTCCGGCCCGGAGCGCGATATTTTTTCGCCGTCCGGCGGCGCCTTGCGCTATTGCATGCGACAGGCCCATCTTTGGGGGAAGGGCCGGTTCGGACGGATGAAGCATGGCGCCGAGACGAGCGGAACCGAGCATCCTGCTCGGTCCCATCCTGTATTTCCGTGGTGAACAGCGCGACCGTTGGTGGCTGTCGGCGCTGTTCGTTCTGGACGGGGAGGTCGAGCCCGACGATCTGCGGGTGGACGGCGTCACCCTGCCCGTTCCGCCCCGCCATCTGACGCACTGGCGCCATCGACAGGTCTGGCGATTCGACTTCGCCGTTCCGCGCGGTATGCGCGACACCGACGTCACCTATGGCTTTCCCGACGGCGCCCGCTGGACCGTGGTCGTTCCGGGTCGTCATTCACTCCCGCGTATCGCTATTCTTTACGGAAGTGGAATGACCGGCAATGGGGCGCCGGATGCCGAATCCCCAACCGGTGCCTCACCGGCCCTCTGGTCCGATCTCCTGGCCCGGCATTCCGCCGACCGCTATCACCTGATGGTCCAGGCCGGCGGGCAGATCGACGGCGATGCCGTGACGGCCGCCGCTCCCCAGGCGAATGCCCTGCTGTCCGATGCCTCACGCCGGCTTGGTCCCGCACTGCCCGGGGTGGCGGAAGAGCTGATGGCCGCCGGCCTCGACCGCATGTTGCGGAGCTGGAGCGGTGCCGCCGCGGCGTCGGCGCTGGCGTCGATCCCCTCGGCGATGGTGTGGGACGGCAGCGATCTCGGCCGGCTGCTCGCCGGCGCCTGGGGCCGCCGCGAGGAGGGTGATGCCGCCTCCCGCAGCCTGCGCCCGCTGTTCGCAGCGACCCGGCGGCAGGTCCAGCTTTTCCAGACCGGATCCGTCGCCGACAGCCCGCCGGACTGCCTGTGGGGATCGGAATGCGGAACGCTGACCCAAGGGTTCACCATGGGCGAAGTCGGCTTGCTGACGCTCGACAGCTGGAGCGACCGCAACGGCCGGCGCATACTGTCGGAACGGGGCTGGGGCATGCTGCCGGACTGGCTCGACCGCTTCGCCGCCTGCCGGCACCTGATCCTGGTCAGCGGAGCGCCGCTGCTGACTCCGGCCGCCGTCTTGCCCGACCGGCTGAGCGGCGTGCTCCCCTCCCGGCTGCGCAGCCGGTTCGGCGATCACTGGGCCGCACCGGGCCGTCATGCCGAATGGGAGCGGATGGTCCGCACATTGGCCGATTTCTCCCGACGCAGCGGCTGCCGCATCACGGTCGTCTCGGGGGGAATTGCCGGTGGAGCCGGTGCGCGGGGCGTGCTGCGCGGCGGCGGACTGGAGATGTGGCAGCTCTACACGCCGCGCTTCACCACGGCCACCAGCCCGGCAGCGGGATGGCGATCGCGGCTGGCGGAGCCGCTGGCGACCCGCCCAGACCATCCCCTGCCCGCCCACCGGTTCGAGATGCCGCCTTTTGCCGAGGGTGGCCGGCGCCTGCTGTACCGCTCCGGCTGGCTCGCCTGCAGCTTCGACACCAAGGGGCAGTTGCATGCCCGCTGGTGCCTGCCCGGCGACGCCGGCCGTTACACGCAGGCGATCTGACCCCGACCGGATCGCTACCCCGCCGCCCGTTGCGCCACGAACAGGAGGCCGGGGACGGGGATACCCTTTTCCCGGCGCGGGCTGCAGGGCTCCATCAGGCGGATGAGGAGGCCGGCCGCTTCCGCCGTTGCCCGCACATACTGTTCGGAATGGGCGTATCGGCGTGTCGCGCCGAGTGCGAAGGTCGCGCCGGCCGGCGCGGCCGGATCACCCGGCAGGCGTTCCACGGTGGCGGCGAAATGGCCCCCCGGCGGAAGGGCGCGGGCCGCCGCCGCGAAGACGGGAACGAGGTCGCCGATATAGACCAGCACGTCGGCGGCGACCAGCAAGTCCCAGTTACCGGGCGCCCGCTCCATCGCCTCCACGACATCGCCCACGGTCAACTCGTCGTAAAGCCGGCGCTGCCGCGCCTTCTCGACCATCCGCGGCGACAGATCGACTCCCGCGAGCCGGGACGCCAGCGGCTTGAAGGCGACGCCCGCCAGTCCCGTGCCGCAACCGAGATCGAGGATGCGCAACCCCGCAGCGCCGGGCGTGACGCGGTCGACCGCCGACCGCAGAATATCCGGTGCCGTGTAGCCGAGCTTGCCCACCAGATCCTGGTCGAAGCGGTCGGCATAGCGGTCGAACAGGGCGCGGACATAGGATGCGGACAGGTCGGCGCCCTCCCCGGCCTCCAGTGCCGCGATCAGCCGTTCGATCGCCGCCGCCTCGTCCCCTTCGGCGACCTTTCCGGCATGGCGCAGCGCGGCCAGCGCCTTTGCCGGCTCGCGCAGGGCAAGCCAGCTGCGGCCCAGCGCGTGATGAACGGACGCATCATCCTCCAGCCGCCGCGCCAGCGGCTGCAGCAGTTCGACGGCCGCCAGTGCATCTCCCGACATCGCCAGCGCTTCCGCCAGCGCGAGGACGGCATCGCGGTCGTTGGGGCGCAGCGCCACCGCCTCCCGGTACTCAACCAGCGCCTCCGCGTGGCGGCCGGCAGCGGCAAGGCAGCGGGCCAATCCGAGTCGCGCCTGTGCCGAATCGCTCCGTTCAGCCGCGAGGGACTGGAACAACGCGTGTGCAGCATCGGTTTCGCCGCACCGCCGCAGGGAGTCGGCCAGCATCAGCCGCCAGCCCCAATTGCCGGGTTCCAGAGTGACGGCACGGCGGAAACAGGCCGCCGCCGGCCCTGCCGCATCGGTCCCGCCGCCGGCTTCCGCCAGTGCGGACCATGCCTCCGCATGGGCGGGGTCGACGGCGACGCCGGCGCGAAATGCGCGCGCGGCACCGGCATTATCCCCCGCATAGAGCCGGTCGTAACCGAACCGGAACATTTGATCGAGATTGTAGATTTGCGGCTCGTCGCCGATGGAGGGATCCGCGGACACGGATGAGGTTCCTCTGAACGCGGGCTTCGACCAGGGGAATGCCGCCGGCCCGGATAGCCCGCCTCCGCTCGCCATCGGGCCGTCCCGGGCGTCGCTGCGGCACCGACATGGCCCAGGGACCCGAGTCCAGGGAAACAGGGCGGCGGAGTTTACTGCCCCAACATGCTGCGCCGCGCAAGGGGAACGCGAAAATCCTTCCGAAGTGTGATTCGGGCGACACGCGGTCGCAGTAGCCCCTTTTTTGTCCCCCGTCCGAAGGTTCAAGTGGGGCAGCGGGGCCACCCCAATCGATTTCGCCGGCAAATGTGGCGATTCAATGGCTTATAGCCCCGGCCGAAGCGCCTAAGCCGTCCGTTCGGCGGGCCCGCGTGACATCTGACGGACGAAAGCTGTGGTATTACCAGGGTGCAAGCGGGTTGACGATGGGTCAAATTTTTGGAAGTGTTGCCGCGGCGCCCGATTGGGAGGCGCTGAACATCTGGGTAGGAGGCGGTCGCCGTAAGCGACTCGGTGACCGGAACAACGGCCCCGCGCGGGGGGTCAAACAGCCGCCGTAGAACACGGGGCGACAGCAGAAGGAGGTTTGGGATGCGGGGACGAAATCAGCGCGTAGGCGCCACAGGGTGTGGACGCTTCGCACTGGCTGCGGGACTGCTGACGGCTCCCCTGGTGGCGCTCTCCGTTTCCGGAACCGCCCAGGCCCAGACCGTATCGAAGGAAAGCTGCGTCACCCACGCGGTGGAAGCCGAACAGAAGCTCGGCATTCCCTCCGGCATGCTGGTGGCCATCGCCCTGGTCGAAAGCGGCCAGGACGGCGCTCCCCACCCCTTCGCCATGAGCGTGCAGGGCCGTCCCTACTACGCCCGCAATGTCAGTGACGCCGCCCGTCACCTTCGCGACCACCGCGGCCAGCTACGCTCCAACACCTATGTCGGCTGCATGCAGCTGTCGGTCGCCAGCCACCGGGGCGAGTTCCAGCCGCTGGAGAAGATCGTCGAGCCGCGCGACAACGTGTTCTACGCCGGCCAGCTCCTCGTCCGTTTCCATGGCGAAGAAGGCAACTGGAAGACCGCGCTGGCCCGCTACAACGGCAGCTCCGGCCGCCGCGCCCAGGCCTATGTCTGCAAGATCTGGCAGAGCCTGGGCGAACTGGACACGCAGAGCGCCAAGCTGCTGGCTTCCTCTCGCTGCGAGGACACCGATCCCGTCAGCGTCGCCCCGCGCACCCGCCGCAGCTTCCGCAACGCACAGCAGGTTGCGGCGATCAACTGATCCGTTCGCCAACAGGCCGCGCCGGCAAGAGCGCTGGCGCCGCGGTGCGTGATCGGGTAAACCCCGACGCATGAACTACCGCCACATCTTCCACGCCGGCAACCCGGCCGACGTGATGAAGCACGCCGTGCTGGCGCTGATCCTGGATCATCTGCGCGCCAAGCCGACGCCTTTCTGCGTGCTGGACACCCATGCGGGCATCGGCCGCTACGACCTGACCTCCGAGGCAGCCCGCAAGACGGGTGAGAGCGACGAGGGCATCGGCCGCCTGTTCGGCCAGCCCCTGCCCCATCCGGCACTGGCGCCCTATCTGGATGCCGTCCAGGCGCTGAACCCCGACGGCGCCCTGCGCTGGTATCCTGGCTCCCCGCGGATCGCCCGTGCGGCGCTGCGCCCGCAGGACCGCATGGTGCTGGTCGAACTGCATCCCGACGACGCGGTCAGCCTGAAGGCGGAGTTCGCCGGCGACCGCTCCGTCGCCGTCCACCAGTCCGACGCCTATACCGCGCTGAAGGCCCATCTGCCGCCCAAGGAGAAGCGCGGGCTGGTCCTGATCGATCCACCCTTCGAACAGCCCGACGAGTTCGCCCGCATGGCGGAGGGGCTGGCCCAGGCGCACCGCCGCTGGTCCACCGGCATCTTCGCCCTGTGGTACCCGATCAAGGAGCGTGCGGCGGTCTGGCGGTTCCAGGATGCGGCGGAGAAGGCCGGCATCCCGAAGGTGCTGATCGCCGAACTGACCTGGCACCCCGAGGACACCCATCTGCGGCTGAACGGTTCCGGCCTGCTGATCGTCAATCCGCCCTGGAAGCTGGACGAGACGCTGAAGGAGATGCTGCCGGCGCTGCACCGCGCCCTGCCCTCCACCGGCGGCGGGGCGGCGGTGAGCTGGCTCGCGCCTGAAACGTCATAGCGACAAGGCTCCCGATCCGGCACAGAAAAAACCCCGGTCCTTGCGGGCCGGGGTTCAGTCAGGATGGAGACCGTTCGTTATCGATGGCGTGCCGGTGCAGTCGGCTCGACATTCAGAATCGACGCTCCGTCTGCTGCGCCGCACCTTCCAGGCGGGCGTTCAGCTTGCTCATCGCGGTGTTCGCGGTGCTCGCCGACATCTCGGAAATCTTTACGCTGCGGCTGAGGACCATCTGCATGTTGTCCTTCAGCATGCGGCTCTGCGCCGCATAGAAATCGGGGACGGACCGGCTGCGCATCAGCGCATTCATCCCCTCGGCGTTGCGCGAGGCGACGTCCTGCGCCAGTCCCATCCATTCGCGCCAGGCATTCTGCCAGCCGTCGGCCAGAACGCTGCCGCACTGGACCATCACGTCCATGGTTTCGCGGGTCTGGCTGGCGACCTCGCCCTGCGCTTCCTTTGACAGGCCCAGCGCACGCTGGAGCTGCTCGGTCGTACGCCCGGCAACATCGGTGGCCTTGTTCATCATGGTTCCGGCGGTCTCGGCACCGCGGCGGGTCATGTCGGCACCCACCCCCATTGCCTTCTGACCGGCATTTGCACCGGCGTCGGCGGCCTGCCGGCCGGTCTCCGCCGCGTTCTCACCCATCGAGCGGGCGGCATCGGCGGCGCGGCGCGTGGTGGCCTCGCCGGCGCGCGTAATGTCCTCCACCGTGCCTTTCGCCCGGTCGGCGGTTTCACGCGCGCTCGTCGTGGTGTCCTTGTCCATAGCCATGCGGGATGCTCCTCGAATACGTTCGTCCGGGTGGACGCTTCTTCCCAAAGCTCGCGTCGGTCATTTTGCTGCACCGCCGCACGCGTTGAGACCTATAACACCCGGCAAGCAGAACGTTCCAGGACGCAAAATAATAACCGCACACCCGTTTTTTCGTAGTATGCGGTATTACGAAACCTTAGTGATTTACGGAGGATTCCGCATCTAATATGTTTGTCGTTTTTATTACAGCATCTTAGACATTGCGGCTCTGCTTTCCGAACCGCGCCGCGATCTCCCCGGCGATTCCCCGCCGGAACACCAGAACGCAGACGACGAAGATGCAGCCGATCACCACCGGTACCGGCAGGCTGGTCGCCGCCAGATAATTCTCCAGCGTCACCACCAGGGCGGCGCCGATGACCGGGCCGGTCAGCGTGCCCATTCCACCCAGCAGCGTCATCAGCACGACTTCGCCCGACATCTGCCACGTCACGTCGGTCAGCGTCGCCAACTGGAAGACGATGGCCTTGGTGCCGCCCGCCAGCCCGGCCAGCGTCGCCGACAGCACGAAAGCCAGCAGCTTGTAGCGGTCGGTCCGGTATCCAAGCGAAATGGCACGCGCCTCGTTCTCGCGGATCGCTTTCAGCACCTGTCCGAACGGCGAATGCACCGCCCGCCAGATGATGAAGAACCCGATCAGGAAGACGCCCAGCACCGTGTAGTACATCTCCAGCGGATTGTTCAGGTCGAAGACGCCGAACAGGACGCCGCGCGGCACCGCCTGGATGCCGTCCTCGCCATGGGTGAAGGGCAGTTGCAGGGCCAGGAAGTAGACCATCTGGCTCAGCGCCAGCGTGATCATGGCGAAATAGATGCCCTGCCGGCGGATGGCAATGATGCCGAACACCAGTCCCAGGAGGGCGGCGGCCAGGGTGCCCAGCAGGATCCCCAGTTCCGGCGACCACCCCCACACCTTCACCGCATGGGCGGTGACATAGGCGGCGCTGCCGAAGAACGCCGCGTGCCCGAAGCTGAGCAGCCCGCCAAAGCCGATCAGCAGGTTGAAGGCGCAGGCGAACAGGGCGAAGCACAACACCTTCATCAGGAATACGGGATAGAGCAGGAACGGCACCGCCAGCAGACCGGCAAGCACCACCAGCGCGCCGACTCTCGCCAGGGTCAGCCCTGCCGTCGCCGGTGCACCGGCAGCCTGTGCGGATGCCCGGCCGCTGCTCTGCGAATGAAGGCTCATGCGCTTACCTCTCCCGTCCGAACAGGCCGGCGGGCTTTACCATCAGCACCACCGCCATGATGACGAAGACCACGATGTTCGAGGCCTCCGGGTAGAAGACCTTGGTCAGGCCCTCCAACAGGCCCAGCCCGTAGCCGGTCAGCACGGCGCCGAGGATGGAGCCCATGCCGCCGATCACCACCACCGCAAACACGACGATGATGAGGTGCGATCCCATCAGCGGCGATACCTGATAGATAGGTGCCGCCAGCACGCCGGCGAGCCCGGCCAGCGCCACGCCGAAGGCGTAGGTCAGCGTGACCATCCGCGGCACATTGATGCCGAAGGCCTGCACCAGCACCGGATTTTCGGTCGCCGCGCGCAGATAGGCGCCCAGCTTCGTCTTCTCGATGGCGATCCAGGTGCTGATGCAGACGATCAGCGACGCCACCACCACCCAGCCGCGGTAATTGGGCAGGAACATGAAGCCCAGATTCCGGCCGCCACTGAGTTCCGCGGGGATCGGATAGGGCTGGCCGGAAACGCCGTACTGGTGGCGGAACGCCCCCTCGACGATCAAAGCCAGCCCGAAGGTCAGCAGCAGCCCGTAGAGATGGTCCAACTTGTAAAGCCGCGACAGCAGCGTCTTTTCCAGCACCGCCCCGAACGCGCCGACGATCAGCGGCGCCAGCAGCAGCGCCCACCAATAGCCGATGCCGAGCTGGTTCAGCAGAAGCCACGCCACGAAGGCGCCCATCATGTAGAGCGCGCCATGGGCAAAGTTGATGACGTTCAACATGCCGAAGATCACCGCCAGCCCGAGGCTGAGCAGCGCGTAAAACGATCCGTTGATCAGCCCCAGCAGAAGCTGACCGAACAGCGCCTGGGGCGGAATGCCGAAAATCGTTCCCATCATGAGCGTCGCTCTCCTCAGCGGCATCGCCGCCGCGGCACCGGTCCGAAGACCGTCACCCCGGCGGGAATGCCGCTCCGTCACGTCATGGCGTTTGCCCTGTCGTCATGTTCCGACGCGATCACTTCGGCAGCTTGCAGCCACTCTCCTCAAAGGTGGCGAAGGCCTCCTTGCCGGGGATGGTGCGCAGGATTTGGTAATAATCCCAGGCGCCCTTGGACTCCGACGGCTTCTTCACGCGGGCCAGATACATGTCGTGGACCATGCGGCCGTTCGGCAGGATCGTGCCGTTCTTGGCGAACATGTCGTTGACCGGCATCTCCTTCATCTTGGCGGCGACGGTCAGACCGTCGTCGGTCCCGGCGGCCTCGATCGCCTTCAGATAGTGGCGGACAGCGGAATAGCTGCCGGCCTGCACCATCGTCGGCATCTTGCCGTAGCGGTCGAAGAACTTCTTGGACCAGGCCCGGGTCTCGTCGTCGCGGTCCCAATAGAATCCGGTGGTCAGCACCAGATCCTGGGCAACCTGCAGCCCAAGCGCATGGACGTCGGACAGGAAGATCAGCAGGCCCGCCAGCTTCTGCTGACCGCTCTGCGTCAGGCCGAACTCGGAGGACTGCTTGATCGAGGTGATGGTGTCGCCGCCGGCATTGGCGAGGCCGACGATCTTGGCGCCTGAAGCCTGCGCCTGCAGCAGGAAGGACGAGAAGTCGGCGGTGTTCAGAGGCGCCTTCACCGACCCGACGATCTTGCCGCCGGCCTTCTTCACCTCGGCCGAGGTGTCGGCCTCCAGCTGGTGGCCGAAGGCGTAGTCGGCGGTGATGAAGAACCAGCTGTCGCCGCCCTCCTTCACGATGGCCTGCCCGGTGCCGACCGCCAGGGCGCGGGTGTCGTAGGCCCAGTGGAAGCCGGTGGGGGAACAGGCGTCGCCGGTCAGGCGCGAGGTCGCCGGACCTTCCATCAGGAAGATCTTCTTCTTCTCCTTCGTCACCTCCTGAACCGCGAGCGCGACACCGGAATTCGGCACGTCGACGATGGCGTCGACGCCGTCCTGGTCGATCCACTGGCGGGCGAGGTTGGAGCCGATGTCGGGCTTGTTCTGATGGTCGGCGGTGATGATCTCGATGGGCTTTCCGAGGATCTTGTTGCCGAACTCCTCCGCCGCCATCCGCGCGGCAATGGCCGACCCCTCGCCGCCGAGATCGGCATAGAGGCCGGAGCGGTCATTCAGCACACCGATCTTGACCGTGTCGCCGGAAAGCTTGCCCTGCTGGGCCATGGCGGGCCCGGCGGACATGACACCGATCGTCAGGGCAGCAAGGGCGGCACCGGCCAGAAGACGTGCGATCATACGTGAATTCCTCCCCACAGCGTTGCGTTGCGCATGTTGCGGAAGACCGTCCGGATCGGTTCGTCCGGCGGTTCCCGGGTGGTCGCGTTGGCCTGCGCATTTGGTTTCATCCGAAACCGTCAGGTCGTCCGCGCCGCCCTTTCCCGATCACTATGCAGGCGCATCACCTTGTGCGGAAAGCGGAATTTCAGCGGCCCCAACAATTTTCATCAAGAGTCGGCCGAAACGGGGGCTTTTTCCATTCGGCGGTGTATGGGGGGCGGCGGAGGCGGCGCGGCGGCCTGCCGGCGCCGGTCGATCCGCCGCATGACCGGCGTCACACTGATGCCATGGACGAGAATCGAGAGAAGCACGATCAGGCCGGTGACGGCCCAAAGGGCATTGGGCACGTCGAACTCCGCCGCATTCAGCGCATAGGCGACGTAATAGATGCTGCCCATGCCGCGGATGCCGAAGAAGCCGATGGCCAGCTTCTCGCCGACCGGCATCGCCACGCCGGCCAGCCCCGCCACGCCGGCGATGGGACGCACCAGAAGCAGGATGACGGCCGCGGCGCCGACGGCGCTCCAGGACAGGGCGTCGATCAGCCCATGAGCCAGGGTGCCGCCGAACAGCACCAGCATCAGCATCATCAACAGCCGTTCGGTCTGCTCGACGAAATCATGGAGGCGCTCGTGGTATTCGCTGTTCCGTTCCGCATCGCGCAAGGCGAGCGCGGCGACGAACACCGCAAGGAAGCCGTATCCACCGACCAACTCGGTCAGGCCGTAGGTGACCAGCGTGATACCGAGTGACACGAAGCCGTCGCCGGTCCGCGACAGGTTCGCCCGATTCGGAACGCGGAAGGTGACGTAGCCGAGCACTCGCCCGACCAGCCAGCCGACTCCGACGCCGGCCCCCAGCTTCCACACCACATCCAGCAGCACCCAATGCTGCAGCAAATCCCAGGGCGGGTTGCCGTTCAGCAGGGCGACGCCGATGGCGAGATGGACGAAGGGAAAGGCAAGACCATCATTCAGACCAGCTTCGGAGGTCAGGCTGAAGCGGATCTCGTCCTCCTCGCCCGACTTGGGCGGACCGACCTGGACGTCGGAGGCAAGGACCGGATCGGTGGGCGCCAGCGCGGCCCCCAGCAGAATCGACGCCGCCATCGGGAAATCGAGCCAGTACCAGCCGATGAGGGCGATCATCAGGATCGACAACGGCATGGTGATGCCCAGCAGCCGCCAGGTGATGATCCAGCGGCGCCAGCCGATGCGGCGGTCCAGCTTCAGCCCCGCGCCCATCAGTGAGACGATGACGATCAGTTCGGTCAGCCGCTCCGTCGCCTCGGGAAAGGCCAGCGGCTCCGGGTTCTCCAGCCGCAGGGTGCTGAACACCGCGAAGCCGAGTCCGACGCAGATGATCGGCAGGGAAAGCGGCAGTTCCTTCAAGACCATAGGCAGCCAGGCCACCAGCAGGATCAGAACCCCGAGCCCCACCATCATGACGATATAAGACATAAGCCGCCCGTTGCCTTGGCGCCTTCGGCACGGCTCGGCGGCCGGAAATCGTCCTGCCGCACCGACTGTGGCCGCGCGAAAGCCAATCCCCGTCAACACGCGAAGGCGCCGATGAGTTCAGAACGGATGCTGAAACGGTGCGGAATGGATGGTGAGGGTACCGGCTCGTTCGATTTCGTTTTCCTGACCGTCACACCATGATGGAGACGAATGGAAAGCGGGAACCCGATGCCACCCGCGGGAGCCGGAACCGCGGGCGCCGTCGCAAAGTCCGGCCGGTCAGGCCGCGGAGGTCATCGGAAAGCCGCTGTAGTCGAGCGACGCCGACCAGAAGCGTTCCAGCTTGCGCAGGGTCTCGTTGGCCTTGGTCAGTTCCTCGTCGCTGAAGCCGGCCTTTTCCAGGGCGGTCAGATGACGTTCGAACATGACGCTGATCTTCTCGCGCAGGTCCAGGCCCTTCTCCGACAGGCGGACGCGGACCGACCGGCGATCGTGCGGGGAGCGTTCCTGGCCGAGATAGCCGTTCTCGACCATCTTCTTGACGTTGTAGGAGACGTTGGAACCCAGATAATAGCCGCGCGCGGTCAGTTCGCCGACCGTCATCTCGTCTTCGCCGATGTTGTACAGGATCAGGCTCTGGACGTTGTTGATGTCCTGGATGCCGAGCCGGTCCAACTCAGTCTTGAGCACTTCAAGAAAGTGGCGGTGAAGCCGCTCGATCAACAGAATGCTCTCGTAATAGGGTCTGCGCACCGCGGTCTCCTTTGGCTCTAACCGGCCGTTCCCCGCGCAAGGACGATACCGGGACCTTAAAGCGAGATTAACCGATCATTCGTCGGCAATCATCCTAATAATTCCAGAAAAAGTCTGGCACAACCCGTCTGTACAGGCGCCTTTCGCCGGGTGTCCCCACACGAAGGTTTTCGGCCGGGAGGCACCACCGGCATAAGCGGAAAGGAATGGTCGCGAGACCGCCTGCGCGGCCATTCCCCCGGGATCCTTGCTCCGACGGCGGATCGTCAGTCGCGGAAAACCAGATCGCCGCCCGCCGGTTCGGCAAAGTGCCGCTCGACATCCGACGGGCCGACATCGGCCAGGTCCGCCGGCTTCCATTTCGGGTTCTTGTCCTTGTCGACCAGGACGGCGCGAATTCCCTCGTAGAAATCATCCCCGGCCAGACAGGCGAGGCTGAGGCGCAGTTCCTGCACCATGCAGCCTTCGAAATCCAGTTTCGCCCCGCGGCGGAGCGCGGCCAGCGTCACCTTCAGGCTGGTGGGCGAAACCCGGCGCAGGGTGGCGAGCTGGCCTGCCGCCCACTCCGTCCCCTCGGCCTCCAGCGCCTTGACGATGGCCTCCACGCTGTCGAAGGCATAGCAGCGGTCGACCGCAGCCCGGATGGCGCTCACCGCGGCCTCGCCGGCTTGCCCCCGATGGGACGCGACCGCCTCGTCGGCCGGGACGCCGGCGGCGAGATCGTCGATCAACGCGTCGATCCCGGCACTCGGCACGAAGGCGTCGGCGGCGCCGATGGCCAGCAGGTCGGCCGCCTTCAGCCGGTCGCCGGTCAGCCCAAGCCAGATGCCGACCTGCCCCGGCAGCCGCGGCAGGAAATAGGTGCCGCCGACATCGGGATAGAGGCCGATGCCGGTCTCCGGCATGGCGAACATCGTGCGCTCGGTGACGATGCGGTGGGTGCCGTGGACCGAAAGGCCGACGCCGCCGCCCATCGAGATGCCGTCGATCAGCGCGACATAGGGCTTGGACAGGCGCTTGATCAGCCGGTTCAGCACATATTCCTCGCTGAAGAAGGCGCGGATCGGCCCGGTATCGCCGCGCCCTTCCTTCACCGCCTTGCCGGCCTCGTACAAGCTGACGACATCGCCGCCTGCGCAGAAGGCCTTTTCGCCGGCACCGCGAATCACGACGGCCTTGACCTCCGGATCGGCATCCCACGCCCGGAGCTGCGGATCGAACAGCCTGATCATGCCCAGCGTCAGCGCGTTCAGCGCCTTGGGCCGGTTGAGCGTGACGAGGCCGATCGCGCCCCGACGTTCGAACAGAATCTCAGCAGCGTCGCTCATCGTCTTGTATTTTCTCGGTTATCGTTGCGAATCGGGCGGTGGCGAGCAGTCTGTTCCATCCCCGCGATGCTCCAGGGCGTGGAGACCGGCCCAAAGTGATGATACGGGAGCCGGCGGCGCTGTCAAACCTACCATACGGGTCCGGATGTTCGCCGATGCGCGGAATAGGAACAACGCCCCTCTTGGACCGTTGCGGTCACGCTCTCATCTGAGAACTGCTCCTCTCAGACGCATTACGGAAGGTCAGATGCCGATGCCGCTCCACATCCTGCCGGGTGACGCATGAAGGTCGGAATCATCCTCAACCGGCAGGCGGGCTCGCTGGTCGACCGGCCCATCGACGGCGCCGAGGCGGCGATCCGCAATGCCTTTCAACGCCAGGGCGCCACGGTGGACCTGCACACGGTCGACGGTCCGCAATGCACCGACACCATCAGGCGGGTGCTGGACTCCGATGCCGAGACGGTGGTGGTCGGCGGCGGCGACGGCACATTGCACAGCGCGGTGAAGCTGGCTCTGCCCACCGGCAAGACGCTGGGCGTGATTCCATTGGGCACTCTCAACCTCTTGGCCCGTGATCTTCGCATTCCGCTTGAACTAGAGGATGCGGCCGAAGCCCTGGCCGCCGGCCGGGTGCGGGTCATCGACATCGCGGAGGTGAATGGGGAGCCCTACACCAACAGTTCCATCCTCGGCTTCTATCCCCAGGTGGTCCAGGAGCGCGAGCGCCAACGCAAGCAGCACCGGCTGCTGAAATGGCCGGGGGCCGCGGTGGCCATGGCGAAAACCCTCTACCGCCTGCCGCTGCTGGATGTGCGCCTGGACTGGGGCGACGGTCTCCGCCGCATGCGCACGCCCATCCTCGTCGTTTCCAACAACGTCTATGACGACGGATTCGGCCTCGTCCTGTCGCGGCAGTCGCTCGATGCGGGAAAGCTCGGGGTCTATGTCGCCCGTGAACGGAACGCATTCGCGATGCTGCGGTTGATGGGAAGGCTGGTTGCCGGTTCCTGGAAGCAGGACGAGGGGTTGGAAACCTATGCGGTGACCAGCCTGACGGTCCACAGCCGCCGCCACCGCCTGAAGATGGTCAACGATGGCGAGATCCGGAAGCTGCACGCGCCGCTTCATTACCGGATTCTCCCAGGTGCTCTGAAGGTTCTGGCACCAAGCTGAGAAAAAGGATGAGAATGGCGTGAAACGGCTCGCTCACATCTCCGACCTGCATTTCGGGCGGATCGACCAGCGCGTGGTGGACGGGCTGCTGGCCGACCTCACTGAGCAGGCTCCCGACCTGATCGTCATCTCCGGCGATTTCGTGCAGCGGGCGAAGGCACGCCATTTCCAGGAGGCTAGGACATTCCTGGAGAAATTACCCTTTCCATACATGGCCGTACCGGGGAATCATGACATTCCGGTTTACAACGTGTTCAAGCGCTTCACCGACCCGTTCGGCCATTATCGGCGATACATCACCAGCGATTTCAGCCCGCTGCATGTCGATGACGAGATCGCGGTGCTGGGCATCAACACCGCCCGTCCGGTCATCATGGATTTTTCCGAAGGGCGGATGAACCGGCGCCAGATCGCGCGGGTGCGCGAGGTGTTCTGCGGCATGCCGGACACCGTGTTCAAGGTGCTGTTCACCCACCATCCCTTCCTGCCACCGCCGGACCTGCCCAAGACGCAGCTGGTCGGCCGCCATAAGCTGGCCCTGCCGGCGCTGGAAAGTTGCGGCGTCGACCTGTTGCTGGCCGGCCATCTGCACAAGGCCTATTCCGGCGATATCATGAGCTTCCACACTCAGATCGCCCGCTCGATCCTGGTCGCCCAGGCCTCCACCGCCACCTCCACACGGCTGCGGAACGAAACCAACGCCTACAACCTCATCACCGTCGACCACCCGTCGGTGACGTTCGAGGTGCGGTCCTGGGAGGGTGCGGCCTTTACCAGCGGGCTGACATCGAGTTATCGCAAGGAAAGCAACCGCTGGACGCTGCAGGGGCAGGACACCGGCTTTCGCCCCGTCGCCGGGGAGCCGGCTACAGACAACCCGGTCGCGGCCCATTGGGACAAGGTCGCACGGAATGCAAGCGGGGAAGCCCGTGGCGGGGCATGAGACCTGCGCAAGGCAGACGGCCCGGTCCCAAAGGACTGGAGCCGCGGCCGCGGCTTGAGTTCACTATGCGGGAAGGCGTAGGATCGCGGCACTCGTTCTAAGTGCATGGTCTCCCCGATGCCGATCACCCTGCCCGCCGCCTTCCCGCGCACCCGTCTGCGCCGCAACCGCGCCGACGCCTGGACCCGCCGTCTGGTCGCCGAGAACACGCTGACCGTCGACGACCTGATCTGGCCGGTCTTCGTGATCGAAGGCGCGAATCGGCGGGAGCCGGTCGCCTCCATGCCCGGCGTGGAACGGCTGACCATCGACCTGCTGTGCGAGGCGGTGGCGCAGGCCGGTTCGCTGGGCATTCCCTGCATCGCCCTGTTCCCGGTCGTCGGCTCGGACTCCAAGTCGGAGGATGCGGCAGAAGCCTACAATCCGGAAAACCTGATGAACCGCGCCATCCGCGCGGTGAAGGCGGCGGCGCCGGAGGTCGGCATCCTGGGCGACGTGGCGCTCGACCCCTACACCACCCACGGCCATGACGGCATCCTGCGCGACGGCTACATCCAGAATGACGAGACCGTCGAGGTCCTGATCCGGCAGGCCCTGTCGCAGTCCGAGGCCGGCGTCGACATCGTCGCTCCGTCCGACATGATGGACGGCCGCATCGGCGCCATCCGCGACAAGCTGGACGCCGAGGGTTACCAGTTGACCCGCGTCTGCTCCTATGCCGCCAAATACGCCTCCGCCTTTTACGGCCCGTTCCGCGACGCGGTGAATTCCGGCGGCTTCCTGAAGGGTGACAAGACCACCTACCAGATGAACCCCGCCAACACCGACGAGGCCCTGCGCGAGGTCGCCTGCGACCTGCAGGAGGGGGCGGACATGGTGATGGTGAAGCCCGGCCTGCCTTATCTCGACATCATCCGCCGGGTGAAGGACCAGTTCGCGGTGCCGACCTTCGCCTATCATGTGTCGGGCGAGTACGCGATGCTGCGCGCCGCCTCGGCCAACGGCTGGCTGAACTACGAGAAGGCGCTGCTGGAGACGCTGATGGGCTTCAAGCGTGCCGGCTGCGACGCCATCCTGACCTATGGCGCGGTGGACGCGGCGAAGCTGCTCAAGCAAGGCTGAGCAGTTCGGGGCCATCTTTGAGCCGTTCAGGGCCGCGGAGCGATCCGCGGCCCTTTATCGTCTGGGCATCCCAATCGACGGAGATGCCCCGATGAGCTCGAAAGACCACTTCCACCCCATATTGTTGGTCGCCGCCCTGCTGCTGGCCGCCTCCCCCGCCGCCGCGTTCGAACTGCACAGCCCGGACTTCACCGCCAAAGCGCCGATCCCGGAGCGGAATGTGTTTGCCGGTTTCGGCTGCACGGGTGCCAACCAATCGCCGGCGCTCAGCTGGACGGAACCGCCGGCCGGCACCCGCAGCCTCGCCGTCACCATCTATGATCCCGACGCGCCGACCGGCAGCGGCTGGTGGCATTGGCTGGTGTTCAACCTGCCGGCCGACACCCGCGGCCTGCCCGCCGGGGCCGGCGATTCGGCGAAACCCGCCCTCCCTTCAGGCGCCGTGCAGAGCCGCACCGATTTCGGCACCGCCGGCTATGGCGGTCCCTGCCCGCCGCAGGGCGACAAGCCGCACCGCTATGTCGTCACCGTCCACGCGCTGAAGGTGGACAGCCTGCCGCTGCCGGCCGATGCGTCCGGTGCCATGGTCGGCTTCAACCTGAATGCCGCCAGTTTGGGCAAGGCGACGCTCACCGCCCGGTACGGCCGTTGATCGCCGGCGCCGGCCGGTCCTAGGATGCGCGAAGGCCAGAGGATGAACGCCATGGGTCCGGATCTGCTCGCCCGCCTGTCCCGCTTCGCCGCCCGCGACCTGCGTCCCGGCGGCGGCGACCGGCCGCATCGGCCGGAGCTGTGGGCCTTCGTCGCCCATGACCGCGAACGTCTGGCCGAGGTGCGAATCGAGCGTACGGCTCTGATCGCCGTCCTGGAAGGCACCAAGGAGCTGACTGATCAATCCGGCACCACCCACCGATTCCCGACCGGCAGCGCCATGCTGCTGCCGCCGGGCTGGTGCGGATCGGTGGTGAATGATCCCGGCTCCGCTGGCCGCTACCGTGCCCTGGTGCTGGAGTTCCCGGCGGAGATGGTGCGGCGGCTACTGCGCGCCCATGGCACCGCCGGGCTGGCGCCGCGTACCCGGCCGCGCGACTGGCATGTCACCCTGGCGCCGGCCTTGACCGACGCCATCCACCACGCTGCTACCGGCCTGACTGCCGATCCGCCGCTGCCGCCCAAGCTGGCGGAGCATCGCTGCATGGAGGTGCTGCTGGCCCTGCTGGAAGACGGCGTCTGGTGGCTGGGACCGGTGGCGCCGATTGGGATCGCCGATGCGGTGCGTCAGCTTCTGCGCACCCAGCCCGACCTGCCCTGGACGGCGGAGCGCGTGGCCGGCGCGCTCAACCTCAGCACCGGCACTCTGCGCCGCCGATTGACCGAAGAGGGCTGCTCGGTCCGCAGCATTCTGACGGAGGAACGCGTCGCCCATGCCCGCGACCTTCTGCAGGGAGAAGGCCTGAGCGTTCAGGAGGCCGCGGAGGCCTGCGGCTACGCCAACCGATCCCATTTCGCCCGCCGCATCCGGGCGTCTGTGGGCGTCAATCCGTCTGACCTGCGGGAGCGTTGACCGGCGCGGTGCCATAGGCGCGCAGCAGCGCCGCGACCGAATCGGCAATCACCCGCTCCGGGTCGGCGGTGACCGGCAGCCCCAGCATCGTCGGCCAGAACAGCACTTCCTTCATGCCGCCGAGCAGTTGGGTCGCCACCACATGCGGGTCCGGCGCGTTCAGCCGGCCGCGCGCGTGCTGGGCGGCGATGTAGGCGTCCAGCAGCGCATAGGCCTGGCTCTTCCCGCCTTCCAGATAATCCTGCGACAGTTCGGGAAAGCGCTGGTGCTCCGCGATCACCAGACGCAGCAGGCCACGCACCTCCGGTCGGCCCGTGTGGATCAGCAGGGAGCGCAGGAAGACCGGCAGGGCCTTCTCCGGCGGCTGGTCATGGGAGAGCAGACTCTGGCCGTCGGCGCTGCGGAACCCTTCGTACAGGCCGGACACCACGGCCTGGAACAGCTCGCGCTTGCCGGGGAAGTGGTTGTAGACGGTGCGTTTCGACACATTCGCATCGGCGGCGATGGCGTCCATCGATGAGGCCTCGTAGCCCTGGGTCAGGAAGGCGCGGGTCGCCGCCTCCACCACCGCATCCCGCTTGACCGAACCGCGCGCGCCACCTCCCGCCTGGGTCCCCACCTGAGACGTTGACATTCCCCACCCTCTAAGTACACTGCACTGTGTAGTGTAGTTGTTGCCGCAGGCTCTTAGGGTAATCCGCCCGGCCGCGGCACGGGAGGGGTAAAGCGATGAAACAGCGCAATATCGGTGGCACTCTCGCGGTTTCCGAAATCGGGCTCGGCTGCATGGGCATGTCGGAGTTCTACGGCCCGACCGACGACGCTCAATCGCTCGCCACGCTGGAACGGGCGTTGGAGCTTGGCGTCACCCATTACGACACCGCCGACATGTATGGCAGCGGCCACAACGAAACGCTGCTCGCCCGTTTCCTCGCCGACAAACGCGACCGGGTGACGATCGCCACCAAGTTCGGCATCGTCCGCCAGCCCGGCGAATATGCCCGCCGGGTCGACACCAGCCCCGCCTATGTGGTCCAAGCCTGCGACGCTTCGCTGAAGCGGCTGGGGGTGGAGACCATCGACCTCTACTATGCACACCGTGTGGACCCGGACATCCCGGTGGACGATACGGTCGGCGCCATGGCCGATCTGGTGAAGGCCGGGAAGGTTCGGGCGCTTGGCCTGTCGGAGGTGTCGGCCGCCACCCTGCGCCGCGCCCACGCCGTTCACCCCATCGCCGCGGTGCAGAGCGAATATTCGCTGTGGACCCGCGACGTGGTAGCGGCGGTGCTGCCGACCTGCCGCGAGTTGGGCATCTCGCTGGTTGCCTACGCCCCGCTCGGCCGCGGTATGCTGACCGGTGCCGTGAGCAGCCCCGACCAGTTCGCCGAGAACGATTTCCGCCGCATCGCGCCGCGCTTCTCCGGGGACAATTTCGACCGCAATCTGGCTCTGGTCGAGCAGGTGAAGGCGCTCGCGGTGCAAAAGGGCTGCACGGCCGGACAGGTGGCGCTGGCGTGGCTGCTAGCCCAGGGGCCGGACATCCTGCCGATCCCGGGAACCAAGCGGATCAAGTATCTGGAGGAGAATGTCGGCGCCGCGGCGGTGACGCTGACCGACGCGGAGGTGAAGGCGCTGAGCGATGCGCTGCCGCCGGGCGTGGCGGCGGGGGATCGCTATACGGCCGAAGGGATGCGGGGGGTGAATGTCTGAGCGCATGGGGCCCTTGCCAAGCATGGCCCCTGCTCCCCCTACTTCGGCGTCCCAGCCCAGACCTGGAACTGCGTGGTCTCCAGCAGCATGTCGCTGTGCCCGAAAGCCGCCTTGAACAGCTTGCCGACACCGGCCGTCCGCTGTGTCACCGCCACCAGCGTGCCGCGCAGCTTCAGGTACTGCTTCGTCCCCGCGACCAGCGCGTCGAGCATGCCGAAATCCTCGTCCTTGCCGCGGTGGAGCGGCGGGTTGGACAGGATCAGGCCGAAGCGCTCGCGGGTGCCCAGCCCGGCCAGACCGTCGCTCAGCACCAGTTCGGCGTCCGGCACATTCTGGCGGGCGGCATGCAGGGCCACCGCGTCGATGTCCAGCAGGGTAAGCGGCGCGTCCGGCTGGCGTTCGCGCACAGCCCGCGCAATCACCCCGGCGCCACAGCCGAAATCCAGCACGCGGGTGCCGGCCGCCACCTCCGGCAGCACCTTCAGCAGGCATTCGGTGCCGGCGTCAAGATGGCCGTGGGCGAACAGGCCGGGATAGGTGACCAGATCCAGCGTCCGGTCCGGCAGCGTCAGGGTGACGGTCTGCCGCCAATCCTCCAGTCCGCCCTTTGCCGGCGCATCGGTGCGGCGGGTCAGCAACAGCCGGGCGCGCTTCTTGATGATGAGCGTTTCCGGTTCCTCGGCCAGCCCGTCGAGATGCTTGGGCGCGCTGGTCACTCCCTCGTCGTTGCCACCGGCAATCCACAGCGGGGCACCGGGGGCAAGGCGGGAGGCCAGCGCGTGCAAGGCCATCTCAAATCCGGCCCAGCCGCGCGGCAGGCGCAGGACGGCGCCATCGAAGGCGCCCTCCGCCGGCCAGGGCGTGGCGGTCTGCCCACCTGTGGCCAGCCGGTTCCACACCACCACCTCCGCCCCGCCGTCACGGAGCGCCTCGGCAATGGCGCCGTCACTGTCGAAGGCGACGAGGATCCGGCCCTGCGGCCGGATTTCGGACAGGGCTTCAGCGGCCACGGCGGCGACCGTCTGGTCGCGGTCCGTGGCCCGGTTGTCTAGACGTGCCACCTAAATCAACCCTTGTCGCGCATCAGCCGCGCCTTGTCGCGCTGCCAACTGCGTTCCTTCTCGTTCTGCCGCTTGTCGTGCTTCTTCTTGCCGGTGGCGAGGCCGATCTCGACCTTGGCGATGCCGCGGTCGTTGAAGTAGACCGACATCGGCACGAGCGTGACACCCTTTTGCTTGATGCCGGCCGCGAGCTTGTCCAGCTCGCGGCGGCGGACCAGCAGCTTGCGCGGACGCTTCGGCTCGTGCTGATCGACGCGACCGGCCTGGAGATATTCGGGAATGTACGCGTTGAACAGGTACAGCTCCCCACCCTTCAGACCGGCATAGGCCTCGTTCACACTGGCGCGACCGCCGCGCAGCGATTTCACCTCCGACCCGGTCAGCATGATGCCGGCCTCAAGGACGTCGTCGATGAAGAAGTCGAACCGCGCGCGGCGGTTCTGCGCCGCGAATTTTTTCGCCTCGTCGCGCGTCGCCAAGTCTCTCTCCTATACGGCCTGTTCCGTCACTCAGGACAACAGGCCGGCTTTGGTCATGGCTCCGCGCACGGCGGCGCGGGCGGTCTCGGAGGCCGGAACCAGCGGCAGGCGCACCTCGTCGCTGCCGAGGCCCAGCAGGCTGGCGGCGAACTTCACCGGGGCCGGGCTGGTCTC
Source organism: Azospirillum oryzae (assembly GCF_900177515.1). Classification (GTDB taxonomy): domain Bacteria; phylum Pseudomonadota; class Alphaproteobacteria; order Azospirillales; family Azospirillaceae; genus Azospirillum; species Azospirillum oryzae_A. The sequence goes on along the minus strand of NZ_FXAK01000007.1, from coordinate 1,390,633 downwards.
GACGAACATCGAGTCGTGCAGCGGCGACAGCACATCGCGCAGACGGAACGCCTCCTTGAGATCGCCCTTGGCCCAGGCGGTCTGCATGGCGGAGCACAGCGCCGGCGCGATGTTCGCGGTGACGGAGATGCAGCCCACGCCGCCCTGCGCGTTGAAGCCAAGCGCGGTGGCATCCTCGCCCGACAGCTGGATGAAGTCGGGGCCGACCTCCTGCAGCAGGCGCGAGGGCCGGGACAGATCGGCGGTTGCGTCCTTCACGCCGACGATGTTGGGCAGCTTTGCAAGCCGCGCCATCGTCGCCACAGACATATCCACGACACTGCGGCCGGGAATGTTGTAAATAAAGATCGGCAAATCCGCCGCGTCATGGATCGCCTTGAAATGCTGGTAGAGACCCTCTTGAGACGGCTTGTTGTAGTAGGGCGTGACCACGAGCGCCGCCTGCGCGCCTGCCTGCTTGGCATGGCGGGTCAGGGCAATGGCTTCGTCGGTCGAGTTGGAGCCGGTGCCGGCCATCACCGGCACCTTGCCGCCGGCCGCCTCGATGCAAAGCTCCACGACGCGGTTGTGTTCCTCGTGGGACAGGGTCGGCGACTCGCCGGTGGTGCCGCAGGGCACCAGACCGTGGGTGCCCTGGGCGACCTGCCACTCCACGAAGGACTGGAAGGCCTTCTCGTCCACTTTCCCGCCCTTGAACGGAGTCAGAAGGGCGACGATGGAACCGTGGAACATGGCTGCCTCCTCAGTCGGCTTAGCTGGAAAAAAGAGTTGCGCACATTATCCCTCCCCGCCGCCCTCGGCAAGAGCGCCCGGATCTCTGTTTTCGCGGGTCTCCTCACCCTTTTCGCTGCACTTCCCGGCGCCCTTCCCGCCGCGGCGCTGAGCCCGCAGGACATCGCCATCTACCGCGAGGCTTTCAAGCTCGCCGATGATGAACGGCTGGCGGAAGCGTTGGCGGCGGCTTCCCGCGCGCAGGATCCGTTACCGGCGAAGGTTCTGCGCTGGATCGCGCTGGCCAACCCGGGCGGCGGCGGCTTCAGCGACATCGCCGCCTTCATCCGAGAGAATCCGGACTGGCCGAACATGGCGGGGCTGCGCCGGCAGGCGGAAATGGCCATGCCGGACATCCAACCTGCCGACGTGGTGGAGTGGTTCCGCGAGAACCCACCGCTGACAAACGACGGCTTCGTCCGCTATGCCGATGCGCTGATCGCGACCGGCAGCGTCGAACGCGCGACCACCCTGATCCGCAAGCAGTGGACCGACGGCACCTTCACCGCCGACGAGGAGGCAACCTTCCTCGCCCACTACACGCCTTATTTACGCCAGCAGGACCACAAGGCGCGCATCGACCGGTTGCTGTGGGCGCGGCAGGAAGCGCCGGTGCGGCGGATGCTGCCCTTCTTCGACGAGGCCTATGACACGCTGATCGAGGCGCGCATGGCGCTGGACGGCGACCGCGCCGGTGCCGACGCGGCCTTGGCGCGCGTGCCGCCCGGCCTGTTGAACGATCCGGGGCTGATGTTCGACCGCGCCCGCTACCTGCGGCGCAAGGGCGACGATGCCGGCGCGCTGGAGATCATCGCCCAGGCCACCGCCGACATGGGCCGCCCACAGTCCTGGTGGTCGGAGCGCCATCTGCTGGCCCGCCGTGCGATGGAGCGGGGCGACTACAACCTCGCCTACCGTCTGGTCAGCGAGAACGGCATGAGCGAGGGCGGCGCCTTCGCCGATGCCGAGTTCCTGTCGGGCTTCCTCGCCCTGCGCTTCCTCGACAAGCCGTCGGAGGCCTTCGCGCATTTCCACAAGCTGTACCGGTCGGTCAGCGCGCCGATCAGCAAGGCGCGCGGCGCCTATTGGTGCGGCCGCGCGGCGGAGGCCTTGGGTCAGACCGGCCCGGCGCGGGAATGGTATGCCAAGGCCGCGACCTACCCGACCACCTTCTATGGTCAGCTGGCCTTCCGCCATGTTTCCGGCGGTGCGGTCACCCTGCCCACCCCGCCGTCCGTCTCCAGCGCCGAGGCTGCCGCCTTCAACAGGCGCGAGGTGGTGCGCGTCGCCCGCCTGCTGTCGGAAATCGGCGGGAACGCCGCCGATCAGGTGACCGGCTTCGTCCGCCGCATCAGCCTGGATGCCAAGACGCCGGCCGACTATGTTCTGGCCGCGAGGCTGGCGAGCGAAGTCGGCCGCCGCGATCTGGCCGTCGCCGCCGCGAAGGACGCCGCCCAGAACGACGTTTTCCTGGTCGAAGCCGGCTATCCGATGATCGACGCGCGGCCATCGGCGCCGGAGCTGGCGCTGGTCCATGGCATCATCCGGCAGGAAAGCACCTTCAACCCGACCATCGTGTCGTCCGCCGGTGCGCGCGGCCTGATGCAGCTGATGCCGACGACGGCGCAGCTGGTGGCGGGCAAGCTGGGGCTGAAACACACCAACGCGCGGCTGACGTCGGACCCCGGCTATAACGTCACGCTGGGATCGGCCTATCTGTCCGAGCTGATCGACCGCTTCAACGGCTCCTGGGTGCTGGCGATCGCCGGATACAACGCCGGTCCGAATCGTGTCCGCCAGTGGCTGCAGACCTACGGCGACCCGCGCACGGAAGCCATCGACGTGGTCGACTGGATCGAGCTGATCCCGATCTCCGAAACCCGCAACTATGTCCAGCGCGTGCTGGAGGCCGTCCAGGTCTATCGCGCCCGCCTGACCGGCGACCGGGCGGAGCCGAACCTGGACAAGGATTTGCGGCGATAGGGCGGCGGTACGCATGAATGCGGGAGATCGGACTTACCGATCTCCCGCATTCCCGTCACCCAATCACGCCGTCGTCGGATTCGGCATACCCGGCATCGGCTCGTCGGCCGGCGGCGGGACTTCGGGCAGGATGCCGGGGTTGTCCGGTACCGGATAGGGATCGGGGGTCGTCGGACGGTCGGGCTGCGGCGGATTGGGATTGGACGGGGGCGGAATTTCGCCGGGGGTGGACGGCTTCTGCGGATCGCTCATGCGGCAACTCCTGACAAGGTGGGTCCCTCGGATAACGCTTTACTCGGCCGTCCGTTCAATCGCCCGGCCGCCGGACTGGAGGTCCTGCCCGGCCCCCTCGACCGTGTTGCAGCCGGTCAGCATGGCGGCGAGCGCCATCAGGAAGGTCAGGATCACCACCTCGCGCGCGGGGAACGGGATGGCGCGGGCGGTGGCGCGCTGCCGGCGGTTCTTGGCGTGCTGCATGGTGTCTCTCCGGTCTGGGGTGAGGGGACTGGGGTTGAAGGAACTTGGATTGAAGGAACTGGGCGATGGCCTGGGTGTCGTTCGTCTCTGTTTCTGACAACGGGGCTGCGACGGCTTGGTTCCGCGCCGACCGTCGCCGCCATGCAGAGAATGCAACGGTCCTTTCGGGGCGCGTGAAATCCTTGACGCGGTACACCCACCGGGCAAGATGACCGGCTTTTGCGCAGTCTGCCCGCTTTCCGGCCAAGCCTTACGGTCCGGCGGCGCGGCACGGGCCGCCGTCATCCCTCCGTCGCCACAGGTCCAGTCATGAGCACCGCCACCCTGCCCGCCCCCGAGCCGTTGCGCGCGCGTCTTGCCGCCCACATCGGCGAGCTGCTGCGGCTGGCGGCGCCGGTCATCGTCTCCCGCGCCGGACTGATGGTGATGATGGCGGTCGACACCGCCATCGTCGGCCGCTTCTCGGCGCAGGAGCTGGCCTATTACGGGCTGGCCCACCTGCCGGGCAACATCATGGTCGGAACCGGCGTCGGGCTGCTGATGGGCACGGTGATGATCACCGCCCACGCCTTCGGCGCCGGCAGCGACGTGGAGTGCGGCCGGGCATGGCGTCGGTCGGTCCCCTACGCTCTGCTGCTGGGCTTGCTGTTCGCGCTGATCTCGTTGCTCGGCGATCCGCTGTTCCAGGCCGGCGGCCAGACGCCGGAGATGGCGGCCGGCGGCGCCCATGTGCTGGCGGTGCTGGGCCTCGGCGCACCCGGCATGATGCTCTACATCACCACCGGATTCTTCCTGGAGGGCATCAAGCGGCCGTTGCCGGGAATGATCGCCATGGTGATCGGCAACCTCGTCAACGCCGCGCTCGCCTGGGCGCTGGTGTGGGGCCATGTCGGGCTGGAGCCGCTGGGTGCGGTCGGCTCCGCCTGGGCGACCACCATCGTGCGCTGGTTCATGGGGCTGGGGCTGGTCGCCTATGTCTGGTGGATGCACGACCATGAACGCTGGCAGGTCCGCCTGCCGGTGTCCAATTGGTGGAGCGGTGCCGCGCGCCAGCGTCACCTCGGCTATGCCGCCGGGCTCAGCATCGGGGTGGAGAGCGGGGCCTTCGCCGCGCTTGGCCTGTTCGCCGGCATGATCTCGCCGTTGGCGCTGGGCGCCTATACGGTCGGGCTGAACCTGACCGCCCTGCCCTTCATGGCGGCGGTCGGGCTGGCGTCGGCCACCGCGGTGCGGGTGGGCGTCGCCTATGGCCGCGGCGACCGCAGCGACATGGCGCTGGCCGGCTGGACCGGCCTCGGCGTCACCAGCGCCATCCTGGCCTGCGTCGGCGTGCTCTATCGCAGCCTGCCCGACGCGCTGGGCGCCATCTACACCAACAACCCGGAACTGCTGGAAGCGGTGGCGCCGCTGATCGCCTTCGCCGCCTGGATCCTGATCGCCGACGGCGGCCAGACGGTGATGGCGAACGCCCTGCGCGGCCGGCATGACGCCTGGGTTCCGACCGCGCTGCACTTCTTCTCCTACGCGGTGGTGATGATTCCGGTGTCGGCCTTCCTGGTCTTCGGCCTCGGCCACGGCGCCCATGGGCTGTTCGAGGGAATTCTCATCGCCAGCCTGGTGTCGGTCACCATCCTCTCCCTGCGATTCGCACATCTCAGCCGGCGTTGAACCGCCGGCAGCGGGGCTTTCCGGCCCCGAATCATTGTGTGCAATTGCGAGAGTTGCTATATTTCCTGGGCAAAACTTTCGGCCCGCAAGGCCAGTGACTGCCGCGGATCCGCAAGCGGCGGCACCTTCGAAAAATGAGTGTCCGCTTGAGCAACACGCCCCTTCCTCCCGCCTCCGACATCGCGCCGATCAACATCGAAGACGAGATGCGGAAATCGTATCTCGACTACGCGATGAGCGTGATCGTGAGCCGTGCCCTGCCCGACGTCCGCGACGGGCTGAAGCCGGTGCATCGGCGCATCCTCTACGCGATGAAGGAGGGCGGGTACGATTCGACCAAGCCCTATAAGAAGTCGGCGCGCATCGTCGGCGACGTGATGGGTAAATACCACCCGCACGGCGACAGCGCGATCTACGACGCCATGGTCCGCATGGCGCAGGACTTCTCCATGCGCCTGCCGCTGATCGACGGCCAGGGCAACTTCGGCTCGATGGACGGCGATCCGCCCGCGGCGATGCGCTACACCGAGGCGCGGCTTGCCAAGGCGGCGGAAGCGCTGCTGGACGACATCGACAAGGACACCATCGACTTCCAGGCCAGCTACGACGATTCGGGGCGCGAGCCCACCGTCGTCCCGGCCCGCTTCCCGAACCTGCTGGTGAACGGCGCCGGCGGTATCGCCGTCGGTATGGCGACCAACATCCCGACCCACAATCTGGGCGAGGTGATCGACGCCTGCTGCGCCTACATCGACAATCCCGACGTCACGCTCGACGAGCTGATGGAGCATGTCCCCGGCCCCGATTTCCCGACGGGCGGCCTGATCCTCGGCCGGTCTGGCAGCCGGGCGGCACTGCAGACCGGGCGCGGCTCGGTCATCCTGCGCGCCAAGACCCATTTCGAGGAGGTGCGCAAGGACCGCACCGCCATCGTCGCGACCGAGATTCCCTATCAGGTCAACAAGGCCAAGCTGATGGAACGCATCGGCGAGGTCGTGAACGACAAGATCATCGAGGGCATTTCCGACCTGCGCGACGAGTCCGACCGCGACGGCGTGCGCGTGGTGATCGAGCTGAAGCGCGACGCGGTTCCCGACGTCGTGCTGGCGCAGCTGTTCCGCCACACCCAGCTCCAGACCTCCTTCGGCGTCAATATGCTGGCGCTGAACGGCGGCCGTCCGGAGCTGATGAATCTGCTGCAGATCATCACTGCCTTCATCCGCTTCCGCGAGCAGGTCATCACCCGCCGGACCGAGTTCCTGCTGGGCAAGGCACGCGAGCGGGCACACACCTTGGTCGGTCTGGCCGTTGCCGTCGCCAACCTGGACGCGATGATCCAGCTGATCCGCAGCGCCCCCGATCCGGTCTGGGCACGCGAGGAGATCATGAACCGCGAATGGCCGGTTCATGACGTCGGCCCGCTGATCGAGCTGATCGACGAACCCGGCCGCGGCGTCAGCGAGCAGGGCACCTACCGGCTGTCGGAAGTACAGGCCCGTGCCATCCTCGACCTGCGCCTGCACCGCCTGACCGGGCTGGAGCGCGACAAGATCGGCGCCGAGCTGACCGACGTCACCGACCAGATCGCCGACTTCCTCGCCACGCTCGCCAACCGGCCGAAGCTGATGGGGATCCTGCGCGACGAGCTGGTGGAGATGAAGGAGCGGTTCGGCAACCCGCGCCGCACCGAGATCCAGGATCTGGAGTTCGAGGCCGACATCGAGGATCTGATCCAGCGCGAGGACATGGTCGTCACCGTCAGCCAGTCCGGCTATGTGAAGCGGGTGCCGCTGTCGACCTACCGCGCGCAGAAGCGCGGCGGCAAGGGCCGCGCCGGCATGTCGATGAAGGCGGAGGACGCGGTCAGCGACCTGTTCGTCGCCAACACCCACACGCCGCTGCTGCTCTTCTCGAACCGCGGCATGGTCTACAAGCTGAAGGTCTACCGCCTGCCGCTGGGCAACCCGCAGGCGCGCGGCAAGGCCTTCGTCAACCTGCTGCCGCTGATCGACGGGGAGACCATCACCACCGTCCTGCCGCTGCCGGAGGACGAGGCCGCCTGGTCCGATCTGCACGTCGTCTTCGCCACGTCGAAGGGCAACGTGCGCCGCAACCGCATGTCCGACTTCGCCAACATCCGCTCCAACGGCCTGATCGCCATGAAGCTGGAGGAGGAAGGCGAGCGGCTGATCGGCGTCCACACCTGCTCCGAGACCCACGACGTCCTGCTGGCGACCCGCGGCGGCAAGTGCATCCGCTTCCCGGTCGACGACGTGCGCGTGTTCGCCGGCCGCACCTCCACCGGCGTGCGCGGCATCAGGCTGGCCGACGGGGACGAGGTGGTCTCGCTGTCGATCCTGACCCATGTCGACGCCACGCCGGAGGAACGCGCCGCCTTCTTCAAGATGAAGCGCGACGAAGGGCTGGAGATGGAGGGCGAGGCCGCGCCGGAGGCTGACGACGTGCCGACGGACAGCGTCACCCTGTCGCAGGAGCGATACGAAGAACTGAAACAGAAGGAACAGTATATTCTGACCGTCTCCGACCGCGGCTATGGCAAGCGCAGCTCGTCCTACGAGTATCGCACCGCCGGACGCGGGGGCCAGGGCATCTGGAACATGGAGATGGGCGAGCGCAACGGCTCCATCGTCGCCGCCTTCCCGGTCGAATCGAACCATCAGGTGATGATGGTCACCAACGGCGGCCAGGTGATCCGCATGCCGCTGCACGACGTGCGGGTGGCCGGCCGCAAGACGCTGGGCGTCACGCTGTTCCGCGTGGGGGCGGACGAGCGCGTGGTGTCCGTCGCCACCATCGCCGAGGAAGAAGGCGAGAATGGCGTGGATGTGGGCGTCGAGACCGGCGATGACGCCAACGGTTCGGTCGAGCCCACCGGTGATGCCGGCAGCTCCGCCGCGCCGAACGAATAACGGACGGGCCTAAAGGGGAACCCATGGCGACCAGCCAGACCGAGACCAGCAAGGGTCGTCGAATCGGTGTCTATCCCGGCACCTTCGATCCGATCACCAACGGTCACATGGACATCATTCAGCGCGCCGCCCGTCAGGTCGACCACCTGATCATCGGCGTCGCCCGGAATGCCGGCAAAGGGCCGCTCTACTCCACGGACGAGCGGGTCGCCATGGTTCGCGAGGATGTGGCCGCGCTGAATGCCGGCGGATCCAGCATCGAGGTGCGGGCCTTCGACAATCTGCTGATGCATTTCGCCATGGAGGTGGGTGCCGGCGTCATCATCCGCGGACTGCGCGCCGTCTCGGACTTCGAATACGAGTTCCAGATGGCGGGCATGAACGCGCGGCTGAACCCGAAGGTCGAGACGATCTTCCTGATGTCGTCGGAGAAGCACCAGTTCATCTCCTCCCGTTTCGTGAAGGAGATCGGGCGGCTCGGCGGCGACATCCGCCATTTCGTCTCCCCCCGTGTCGCGGAACGACTGGCCGAACGCTTCGCCCTTGAGGCCGGTAACGGCACGGTGCCGACGACCAGCCAGACCTGATCCCGGAACCATGGGCTTGATAGACAGGGTTGATGGCAAAATCCTGCATTTCCCATCAAGCCCATGGTTGACCTTTCGGGCGCGTCTTTCTATGGTGCGCCCACTTCCGGCGGGGGTCAGTTTCCCACCGCCGCGCTGGATGATCCGGTAGCTCAGTCGGTAGAGCACGTGACTTTTAATCATGTGGCCGTGGGTTCGAATCCCACCCGGATCACCATTCTTTCCAAAGACATAGCATGACAATCGGCGGCAATGGCCTCAGTCTCCCATCATAAGTCGTAGCGGTCGTGCCAGCGCTTTTGGAGCGCGACGATTGCGGCGTGGGAGCAAGCATGGGTGTTGCGACGTTCATCGACCACGAAGTCGCAATGAGGCCGCCATGCTCCAACTGAACCCACCGCTTCCTCTCGACACGCCCAAGGGGCCGGCGCTCGCCCATTTCCTGATCGATTATGGCGCCGAGCATGATCTCTGCTGGGTCTGCTTCCAGGACGAAACCGGCGAATGCTGGACCTGGAGGAACCGTGAGGTTCGGGCGCCCAAGAACATCACCATGGGACGTCGGACCGAGGAGCGGCGCGGCAAGGTGGATCTGCGCGTCGCGGAATAGCCGTTCCGGCGGCGATGGTCAGGACTTTTCCTGCAGCACACTGACCATCGCCGCGCGAAGCGTCTCCGGCGAGCAGGGCATCTCCAGAAGCATGCCTCTGATCTCGCCGGCTCTCCAGCGCTTCAGCAGGCCGAGATCACCGGTGATGCCGATCCACGGCAGCGCGCAGCCGACTTCCGCTTCGAAACGGGCGGCCATCTGGTCTCCGGTCTCCGCTCCGACGACCGGCGGAAGAAGCAACAAGGTCGGCTTCGCTTTCTCGACGCGGATAGCCGCCAACAAATCTTCGACGCCATCTCCGGCAATCACCTCGCATCCCCAGGAGTCCAGCAGGGCTTCCACGCCCAGGCGCAGGATCGCATCAGGTTCCAGAACGACGACGGTGTTTCCGCTGATCGGTGGCAATGCAGTATCCCCGCCTGATATGGGCCGAGCCGGCGAACTTCCGACTACAAAAACCCACGAACGGGCGGACTGTTGTCCACGATCCCATATTTGTCATTAACGTGTGATACTCACAACCTTCCGAGATGCGGAGGCCGCCAGGCTCGCCGTCCAGTCGATCGCAGGACTCAAGGTCCAAGCCCCGCCTGTACCAAAACTCCATTGGTCGCTATTGGACAGGGAAATATTCGAGATGGACCTTACCGGATGGTCCACGACATTGCCGGAATCCGTATTCACACGGAGCGTCGGCAAAGACAGCAAGACGCTTGGATGAAAGAATTTGCACGCCGGGCTGCGGCGGCCAGCTTCCGGTGGCGACCCCAGCAGGATTCGAACCTGCGACCTGCCGCTTAGAAGGCGGCTGCTCTATCCAACTGAGCTATGGGGCCCTGTCCCGGATTCCCGTTCAGAAGCGCGGGCGGTCGGTGCGGAAATTGTCGGCGTAGTTGCGCGGACGGATGCGGCGGACCGGCGCTTCCTGCACGGTGTAGTTCCAGCCCTCACGCTCCGCGAACGCGATGGCCTCTTCCTTCGTTTCGAAGGACAGGCGCACCTGATTCAGCGTGTCGCCGGAGCTGGTCCAGCCCATCAGCGGTTCCGGGCGGCGCGGCGTCTCGATCTCGTAATCCAGCATCCAGCGGTGAGTCTTCGCCCGGCCGGATTGCATGGCCGTCTTGCTCGGCTGATAGATCCGGACGTTCATGGCTCGCTCGTCTCCCCAAATGCCTGCGGTTGCGTCACCGGCGCGGATGGCCTGGACGCAGAGTTGTCCCCTGGCGATGGTCGGGGCGCCCGGATTCGAACCGGGGGCCTCCAGTACCCAAAACTGGCGCGCTGACCAGACTGCGCTACGCCCCGTCGCCGCGTTGTGAGATACACGAACGCCACGCCCACGGCAAGCGGACGGCGCACCGCTTTTGCGGTCTTTTCCATCCGGCCTGCCACCTTGGGCATTTGGTGCGGCGTTCCGTCGCTCAACAGCCTGTCTCCAACACCGTTCCGGATCCGTTTCGTTGCCATCGCTCACCCCCGCCCCGCTTGCCGTCGCCATGTTTCTGCCAGACCTCGCGGACCGGCCGGACCACCGCTCGGCGGTCGATCTCGCCCATGATTTGTTGAGCGCCGGTGTTGCGGTGGATGTGGTGGCGCCGATGGGCGGGGGACCGCTGCGCGCGGCGCTGAACCCGGCCGTCGGGCAGATCGACCTCGCCAAGCGCCATGCCGCGACCTCGGCCCTGGCCCTGGCCCGTGTTATGGCGGAACGGCAGCCGGCGCTGCTCGCCCTACATCGTGAGGTGGCATGGGTCGGGCGGCTGGCGCTGTGGCTGGCCCGCAGCAATGCGCGGCTTGTCGTGCTGGAGGGCGATGCGGCGGCGGATTTCGCCGCTATTCGTGCCGCAGCGCCTCGATGGGGTTGAGGCCGGCCGCGCGGCGCGCCGGGTAAAGGCCGAAGAACACGCCGACCAGCCCGCTGACCGCCACCGCCAGGACGATCGAATCGATCCGGATCAGCGTCGGCCAGCCGGCCAGCGCCGCGACCGCCACGGCGGTGCCGATGCCCAGCGCCACTCCGACCGCGGCGCCGATCAGCGACAGGGTGATCGATTCGATCAGGAACTGCACCAGGATGTCGCGCCGCCGCGCCCCGATGGCAAGCCGCAGCCCGATCTCCCGCGTGCGCTCGGTCACCGACACCAGCATGATGTTCATGATGCCGATGCCGCCGACCAGCAGCGAGACCGCCGCGACGGCGGCCAGCAGAAAGGACAGGGCGCGGGAGGATTCGTCACGGGTCGCCGACACTTCCGACAGGTCGCGCATCCAGAAATCGTCGTCCTGGCCGGGGATCAGCCGGTGGCGCTGGCGCAGCAGGTCGCGGATCTGCGCCTGAGCGTCGGCCATGTCGGCGCCGTCGCGCATCTTCACCGCCATGCTGTGGATGAAGCGCGGGTTGCTCTTCGCCATGCCCGGAATGTTGCGTTTGGCGGTGGACAACGGGACGAAGATGACGTCGTCCTGGTCCTGGCCCTGCGTGTTCTGCCCCTTCTCCGCCAGCACGCCGACGACGGTCAGCGGGGTGGAGAACACCCGCACCTGCTCGCCGATGGGATCGCCGCCGCCGAACAGGTTGCGCACCACCGTCTGGCCGAGGACCACAACCTTGGTCGCCTGCGCCACATCCTCGTCGGACAGGCCGCGCCCCAGCGCGACGGTCCATTCGCGGGCGTCCATATAGTCCGGCGTGATGCCGAACAGAATTGTGCCCCAGTTCTGGTTGCCGGCGACGATCTGCAGGCCCCAGCGCACCGACGGCGCCGTCACCACCACGCTGGGGGTCTCGGACAGCACCGCCAGCGCATCATCTTCCGTCAGGGACGATGCGGTGCCCGCGCCCAGCTTCACCCCGCCACGCACGATGCTGCCCTGCCCCACCAGGATCAGGTTGGTGCCCAGGCTGGCGATCTGGCGCAGCACCTGATCGCGGGCGCCGGCGCCCACCGCGACCATGGCGATCACCGCCGCCACGCCGATGACGATGCCCAGCATGGTCAGCGCGCTGCGCAGCGGGTTCGCCCGCAGGGACTCGAGCGCCGCGCGCAGTGCGTCCCAGGCGGTCATGCCGCGACCTCCGGTTCCTGCCGCAGATCGTCGATCAGGCGGCCGTCGCGGAACTGCAGGACGCGGGCGGCGAAGCGCGCCACCTCCGGCTCGTGCGTCACCAGCACGATGGTGATGCCGCGACGGTTCAGCCGCTGGAACAGACCGATGATCTCCAGGCTGGTGGCGGTGTCGAGCGCGCCCGTGGGCTCGTCCGCCAGCAACAGCAGCGGATCGTTGACCAGCGCGCGGGCGATGGCCACCCGCTGCTGCTGTCCGCCGGAAAGCTGTGTCGGTCGGTGCCGCGCCCGCTCCCACAGCCCCACCGAATCGAGGGCTGCCAGTGCCCGCTCTACCCGCTGTGCGCGACTGACGCCGGCATAGACCATCGGCAGCATGACATTGTCGAGCGCGGTCTGCCGCGGCAGCAGGTTGAAGGACTGGAAGACGAATCCGATGCTGCGGTTCCGCACCGCCGCCAGCGCGTCGGAGGACAGGCCGGCGACCTCCTGCCCATCCAGGCGGTACTGACCGGAATCGGGACGGTCCAGGCAGCCCAGCAGGTTCATGAGGGTGGATTTGCCGGACCCGGATGGTCCCATCACCGCCACGAACTCACCCCGGCGGATGGTCACGGTCACGTCGTCCAGCGCGTGGACGGTCTGCGGCCCCATGCGGTAGCGGCGCGTGAGATGTTCGACCGCGATCAGGGGTTCGGGTGCCGGCGAATCAGAAGCCAAGGCGCGGTCCCCGGCGGGTGTCGCGGTCGGGAGGCAGGATGCCGGTGATGACCTCCTGCCCCGCCCGCAGGTCACCGGACACCACCTCCGTATAGCTGCCGTCGCCGATGCCGAGCCGCACCGGTATGCCGACCGGGCCGCCATTTCCCGGACCGGGCACCCAGACCGTCCGCATCGCCTCCGCCGCCCGGCCGGGCGCCACCAGCGCCTCGAAGCGGTCGCGCTGTTCCGGGGCGAGAAGCCCGGCGATCCGCTCCAGGGCCGCGGTGCGGATGGCGTTGGCTTCCACCCGGCGGCGCTCCGGATCACCACCCTCGGCATCCAGTGCGGCGAAACGGTCGCGGGCCTCGGCGACCAAGGACGCGATGTCGCGGCGCCTGGTTTCATCCAGCATCAGCCCGTCCATCACCCGCTTGGCCGCCGCCTCCAGTGCCGCGGCGCCGCGCCCGCCGTTGGGGCCGCCGGTGGTCGGTGTCGGCGCATCGGCCGAAGCCTCGGCACCCGGCGGGCGGAAGCGCAGGGCGGCGTTGGGCAGCTTCAGCGCGGAGGGTCGCTCGTCCACCGTGATGCGCAGGTTGGCGGTCATGCCCGGCAGCAGCCGCAGTTCCGGGTTCTCCACCGTGATGACAACGATGTAGGTGACGACCGTCATGTCCTCCTTCGGCGCCAAACGCACCTGAGCCACCCGCCCGGTGAAGCTGTCGCCGGGGAAGGCGTTGACGGTGAAGCGCACCGGCATACCTTCACGCACCCGGCCGATGTCGGCCTCGTCGATGTTGGCCAGCACCTCCATCTGCCGCAGATCCTGGGCGATGGTGAACAGGGTGGGGGCCGACAGGCTGGCCGCCACCGTCTGGCCGGTGCTGACCGCCCGATTCACCACCACCCCGTCGATGGGGGAGCGGATGACGGAGCGATTGAGGTCGACGCGGACCAGTTGCAGGGCCGCTTCGCGTTGGGCGACCTGGGCGCGGGCGACCTCCACCTGGGCGGCGGCGACGGCCAGTGAGGCCTCGGCCGACGCCTCCGCCGCTTCGGCCTGCCGTTTCTGGGCACGGGAGGCGATCAACTGGGCTTGCGCGCTGTGCGCCGCGGTTTCCGCCTTCTCCAGATCGGCGGCGGCGACCACGCCGCGGCCCTGCAGGTCGCGCCGGCGCCGCAGGTCGCGCTCCGCGTCACGCTGGACGAGGTCGGCGCGGATGATCTGCGCGTCGGCATTGGCGACGCTGGCCTTGGCGCTGGCGAGATCGGCCCGCGCCTTGTCATGCAGCGCTTGTTGCTGGATGAGCGCCGCCTTGGCGGACTCGAGGTCGGCGCCGGCCTGGGCCAGCCGGGCGGCAAGCTGGTCGCCGTTCAGCCGGGCGAGGATCTGGCCGCTGGTGACCCGGCTGTTGAAATCGGCATACAGCTCCGCGATCTGGCCGGAGAGTTGGGAGCTGACCTCCACCGTCACCAGCGCGCTCATCGTGCCGGTGGCGGTGATGGCGCTGACCAGCGGGCCCTGATCGACCCGCGCAAGGCGATAGGCCGGCCCCGGCTCCGCCCGCGCCAGCACGACATAGGCGGACAGGCCGGCCGCGGCGCTGAGCGCCAGCCCAAGGAAAATCGCCGACCGCCTGCTCATCCCAGCCCTCCGCGCCACCCAAGCCCGCGCGATTGATCTGGGCGAGTTTACGCGAAAGTCATGGGCGGCGGATCATCTATCGGCTTAGGGCTTGGCGATGTCGGGAGACACCACGCGGTCGCCGGGGCGGATGCCCAGCCGCGAGGCCATGCCGCCGTTCAGTTCCAGGATCGCCTTCACCGGCCCGTCGGAATTGACGGAATCCAGCGATTCCGGAACCGCGCGCTCATGGATGTTCACGATGCGGCCGTCGGCGCCGATGAACAGCATGTCGAGCGGGATCAGTGTGTTCTTCATCCAGAAGCTGGCCGGCTGCACCCGGTCGTAGACGAACAGCATCCCGGCATCGGCCGGCATCGACTGACGGAACATCAGCCCCTGGGCCTGCTGGCCCGGCGTCAGCGCCAATTCGACGTCGAAGCGGAACTTGCCGCCGCCCGACGTCTCGACGGTCAGCTTGGATTTCTGAAAGCTCTCCAGCGCCATCGCCGGGAGGGCGACCACCAGCAGCAGGAGCGCCACAACCGCACCCCGAAAACTCCGACCGACCATCATGACTGTCCCCGAAGGCTGAACCGGCCCGAAAAAGCCGGGAGGCGCGCCAATGAAGCACGGCACGCCTCCCAAGCCAAATTAAGCGTTTTTAGGACTTCGCCAGGCGGTCGAAGGCCTGAAGCTTGGCCAGCAGGGCCGGCATGTCCTTCAGCGGGACCATGTTCGGGCCGTCGCTGGGGGCGCAGTCGGGATTCTCGTGCGTCTCCATGAAGACGGCGGCGACGCCGACCGCGATGGCGGCACGGGCCAGAACCGGCACGAACTCGCGCTGGCCGCCCGATGTGGTGCCCTGCCCGCCCGGCTGCTGGACCGAGTGGGTGGCGTCGAACACCACCGGGAAGCCGGTCTCCGCCATGATCGGCAGAGATCGCATGTCCGACACCAGCGTGTTGTAGCCGAAGCTGGCGCCGCGCTCGCACAGCATCACGCGCTCGTTGCCCGAGGCGACCAGCTTGGCCGCGACGTTCTTCATGTCCCACGGCGCCAGGAACTGCCCCTTCTTGACGTTCACCGCGCGGCCGGTCTCTGCGGCGGCAATCAGCAGGTCGGTCTGGCGGCAGAGGAAGGCGGGAATCTGCAGCACGTCCACCGCCTCGGCGACGGGGGCGCACTGGGCCTGCTCATGCACGTCGGTGATGACCGGACAGCCGAAGCGCTCGCGGATTTCCGCGAAGATCGGCAGCGCCTTGTCCATGCCCAGGCCGCGCGCGGTGGTGATCGAGGAGCGGTTGGCCTTGTCGAAGCTCGACTTGTAGATCAGTCCCATGCCGAGCGCCCTGGTCATCTCCACCAGCGCGGACGCGGTCTCCATCGCATGGTCGCGGCTTTCCATCTGACAAGGGCCGGCGATCAGGACGAAGGGACGGTCGTTGGCAACGGTCAGGTCGCCGATCTGGACAGGGCGCGGCGTGGTCATCGGAGTGCTCCAAAACGAATAACGGGCGAGAGGGCGCCGCCCTCTCGCACTCACCCGGCAGGGGATGGGGCAAGGGTCGGAAGACCCTTGCATCCCACTATTTCAGAAGCCGGTCAACGGCGCCCATGTCAGGACAGATGCGTGCGGAAGAACTCCACCGTCAGCCGGTTGGCCTCGTCGGCGGCGTCCCGGTCGTAATGCTCGCCGCCCGGCCGGGCGAAGGCGTGGTCCATGCCGGGATAGACCTTGGCGGTCACCCACCTGTTGTCCTTCAGCCCGGCCACCACCGTGTCGCGCTTCTCGGGGCTGGAGAACTTGTCGTTTTCCGCGATGTGCAGAAGCAGCGGCTTGGCGATCTTGCCCGCCTCGCCCAGCAGCCCTTCCAGCCCGACGCCGTAATAGCCCACATTGGCGTCGGCGTCCGACCGCGTCGCCATCATGAATGCCAACCGGCCGCCCAGGCAGTAGCCGACGCTGCCGGCCTTGCCGGTGCAGCCGTCCTGCCCGCGCACCCAGGACAGAGCCGCCTTCAGGTCCTCCACCGCCTTGTCCTGGTCCATGCCGTTCATCAGGGCGAAGGCCTTGTTCCACTCCTCCTGCGTCTTGTCGGTCAGTTGCACGCCCGGCTGCTGGCGCCAGAACAGGTCGGGGCACACCGCCAGGAAGCCCTGCGAGGCGTACCAGTCGCATTGCTCGCGCATCACTGCGTTGACGCCGAAGATCTCCTGGATCACCACCAGACCACCGGCGGGCGTCACCTTGGGCTTGGCGACATAAGCCGAAAAGCGGCCGCCGTCGGCGGCATCGATCATCACCTCGGACATGGCTTTCTTATCCTCCCGTTGGCAAATCCGCCCCTGATATGGAGCGGACTTGCCCCCGGTCACCCCGCCTTTCGTCAGAAACCGACGCTGACGCCGACAAACCCACCGTAGTCGCGGCGGTTCTCCTCACCCAGCCGGGCATTCAGGCCCAGCGTGCCGGACACCGACTCCGCCAGCTTGAACGAGGCGCCCGCCGTCAGGTCGACATAGCTGCGGTCGGGCTTCGCCACCGCCACATCATAGGCGAGCGTGGAGATGCTGCGGCTTTCGACCGTGATGCTGCGCTGGTCGTCCTTGAACTCCCGGTTCAGCGTCACCTTGGCATAGGGCAGGACGCTGCCGAAATCATAGGCGGCCTGATAGCCGACGCTGCCGACCAACGAGTTGCGGGTCTGCGAGCGATAGGTGAAGCCGAACAGGCTGCTGTCCTCGCTGAAGCCCTCGACCTCGACATGCTGGTAGCGCAGGCCGAGCACCGGGCCGTGGGTCAATCCACCCATGGCGAACTCATAGCCGCCCTCGGCGCCGATGGAGGCGTTGATGCCCTCGGTGCTGCCGCCGGTGGAATGGTCGGTTCCGTTGATCGTCACGCCGCGCCGCAGGTCGTAATCGGCGAAGCCGACGGACCCGACCCCGTTCACGAAGGCGCCGCCCATGCGGTAGATGCCGTAGCCGCTCAGCACATACTCCCGCTGCTTGTAATCGCCGCCGGTGGAGAAGCTGCCGCGGTAATGCGACGCCGTGCCGGCCACGCCGAGCAGCAGGTTTTCGGTGAATCGCTTGTCGATGCCGACGCTGACCGACAGCGGCGTGCCGCGCACCTCCGTCTGCCCGCCGATGCCTGGATCGCCGGTGCGGTCGCTGGTCAGCCGGCCGACTCCGCCGCTGATCCAGGCGCCGCTGGTACCCGGCTTGCGGCTCCACAGGCTGGTCGCCGCTTGGGCCAGGATGGTGGCGGTCAGCCGGTCGCGGGTGTGAATCGGCGATTCGGCAAGCTGCGCCACGTTGCCCGGGGCGGTCAGCGCGTTCAGCACGAAGTCCGACACCGCGCGATGGCCGGCCGTGGTCGGGTGGACGCCGTCGGCGAACAGGTAACTCTGCGCCGCGTTCGGCGCCACCAGCGAGGCGGAAGTGCAGAGCAGCGAACTGCTGGTGGTGCAGGCGGTGCCGGTCACATTGGCGAAGCTGAAGGAGGCCGGATTGGCCACCGCGGCCCGCAGCAGCGAGTATGTGTCGATCGGAATGACCGAGACGCCGGCATTCGCCAGCCCCAGCGTGACCAGTTGGTTATAGCCGCTGACCAACTGCGTGATCTGCGCCGCCGCCGCCGCGCCCTGCGCCTGCCCGAACGGGGTCGATCCGATATCCGGCACCGTCGGCACCAGGATGGTGCGCGCACCGGCCGCGTGCAGCCTCGCCACCTGCGTCACCAGATCGCCGGCCGCCTGCGTCACCGTCGCCTGGGCCGTCGCCGGGTTGTTGAGCGCGGCAAAGATGTCGTTGGCGCCGCCCCAGACGGTATAGAGCGCGTTCGGATCGGCCCGCCCGCCGGTGGAGGCGAGATAGCCGGCGACCTGGGTCGCGACACTGGGCGCCAGGGCCGTCGGGCCGGTCGCCGGGACGCCGACCGACGTGTTCACCCGCGCGCCGCCGACCGCATAGTCGGTGCCGCCGCGCGCCGCCGTGGTGGCGGAGGTGCCGAGCGCCCCGGCGAGATTCTCCGCCCACACCGGTCCCGGATTGGTGGTGAACTTGCCGCCGAAGGGCAGCAGCGACTGGAACGCCCCGCTGTCGGTCAGGCTGTCACCGAAGAAGATGGTGGAGGAATAGTCCGCCGCGGTGGCCGGCACCGCGGCGAGCGCGGTCAGGCAGGTGGCGAGCGCGACGATCCTGACGCGATTCATGGTCACTCCCCGATCCGATTGTTTGCTTGTGCGATTTTCCGCGGATCGTCGCACAAGGTTTTCGGACGCGCAAGGAAGCTGACGTATAGGGAAGGCTCCCGACACGAAAACGCCCCGCCTTTGGAGGGCGGGGCGTTTCCGTGTCCGGGCATAATTCGTGGGGGTCTGACGTCGCCCCCAAAATTCCTCAGACCAATCGGCTCTGATCGATGGCCGCCTTGATGAAGGCGGTGAACAGCGGGTGCGGCTCGAACGGCTTGGACTTCAGTTCCGGGTGGAACTGCACGCCGATGAACCAGGGATGATCGGGGATCTCGACGATCTCCGGCAGTTCCCCGTCCGGCGACAGGCCGCTGAACTTCATCCCGCAGCGCTCCAGACGCTCCTTGTAGTACACGTTCACCTCATAACGGTGACGGTGCCGTTCGGAGATGTCGGTGGTGCCGTAGACCTCGGCGACCTTGCTGCCCTCCAGCAACTTGGCCGGATAGGCGCCCAGCCGCATGGTGCCGCCCAGGTCGCCGACCTCGGCACGACGCTCCAGCGTGTTGCCGCGCATCCACTCCGTCATCAGGCCGACGACCGGGTTGCCCGGCTTGCCGAGTTCGGTGGAGCCGGCATCCTCGATCTTCGCCATGTTGCGGGCGGCTTCGATCACCGCCATCTGCATGCCGAAGCAGATGCCGAAATACGGCACCTTGCGCTCACGCGCAAATTGGGCCGCCCGAATCTTGCCTTCGGTCCCGCGGGAGCCGAAGCCGCCGGGCACCAGAATGCCGTGGACATTCTCCAGCCGCTTCACCGCCGCGTCGTCGTCCTCGAAGATCTCCGAATCGATCCAGTCGAGGTTGACCTTGACGTTGTTGGCGATGCCGCCGTGGGTCAGCGCCTCGGCCAGCGACTTGTAGCTGTCGAGCAGGCTGATGTACTTGCCGACCACCGCGATGGTGACCTCGCCCTGCGGCTTGCGCACCCGCTCCATGATGCGGGTCCAGCGCGACAGGTCCGGCTCCTTGTCGGTCGGCAGGCCGAAATAGCTCAGGACCTGGGTGTCGAAGCCTTCCTCATGGTAGCTGATCGGCACCTGATAGATCGAATCGACGTCGAGCGCCGCGATCACCCGCTCCGGACGGATGTTGCAGAACAGCGCGATCTTCTTGCGCTCGTTCTCCGGGATCGGGCGGTCGGCGCGGCACAGCAGGATGTTTGCCTGGATGCCGACGCTCAGCAGCTCCTTCACCGAATGCTGGGTCGGCTTCGTCTTCAGCTCGCCGGCGGTCGGGATGTAGGGCAGCAGGGTCAGGTGGATGTAGAGGACATTCTCCTGCCCGACCTCGTTGCCGAACTGGCGGATCGCCTCCAGGAAGGGCAGCGACTCGATATCGCCCACCGTGCCGCCGATCTCGATCAGGACGAAGTCCTCGTCGGTGGCGTCGGCGCGGATGAATTCCTTGATCTCGTCGGTGATGTGCGGAATGACCTGGACGGTGCCGCCCAGGTAATCGCCGCGACGCTCCTTCGCGATCACGGTGGAATAGATGCGGCCGGTGGTGATGTTGTCGCCCTTGCGGGCCGACACGCCGGTGAAGCGCTCGTAATGGCCGAGATCCAGGTCCGTCTCAGCCCCGTCGTCGGTCACGAAGACCTCGCCGTGCTGATAGGGGCTCATCGTGCCGGGATCGACGTTCAGGTACGGATCCAGCTTGCGCAGCCGCACCTTGTAGCCGCGCGCCTGGAGAAGCGCCCCAAGCGCCGCCGATGCCAGACCTTTGCCCAGCGAAGAAACGACGCCACCGGTGATGAAGATGTAGCGAGTCATGTCCGTCCGAAGAGCTTGAGAGCTGTTCCATGTCCCCGGAGGGGACGCATGTTTCCTGCCCCCGTAGGGGGCGGATATTTCATGTCCCCGAGGGGTCGGCGCCGAAACTCACGTCGCGGTCGTCGGCCCTCAAAAGAAAGAGGCGGCTTCGGGGAGGCCGCCTCGCTGTCCGCTTCGCACCCGTGCGCTGGGAATTGCCCCGTTACTGGGACACCGGCGGCGCGGGTTGGGCCGGAGCGGCCGGCTGCGCCGGGGCCGCCGGAGAGGCCGGCAGCGTGTCGATGATCGACGCCGGGCGCGAATGACCGCCGGCCAGGATCGCCAGCACGATGCTGGTGGCGAAGAAGCAGCCCGCCAGAATGCCGGTGGTCCGCGTCAGCAGATTGGCCGTGCCACGGGTGCTCATCATGCCGCCCATGGTGCCACCGCCGATGCCGAGTCCGCCGCCTTCCGACCGCTGGATCAGGATCACGCCGACCAGCCCGACGGCGATCAGCAGGTGAATGACCAGAATCACCGATTCCATGCGATGCTCACCCCACGCCCATCCCAAAAATCGAATAGCGCGCCACAGGCCGTCTTAAGGGCCCGTGGCGCGCGCCCATTGTTTGTACCGCGCCGCCGCGGGATATGCCAGCGCCAAAATACCTTTGGCATATCCGTTGGCGGCATGGCTGACACCAACGTGCCGTATCAGCGGCAGGCGGTGGCGATCGCCCAGAAATCGTCGGCCTTCAGGGCCGCGCCGCCGACCAGCGCACCATCGACATTCTCCACCGCCATCAGTTCGGCCGCGTTGTTCGGCTTGACCGAGCCGCCATAGAGGATGCGGACCTTGGCGGACTCGGCGATCTTGCCGTCCAGTTCGGCGCGGATATGGGCGTGCATCGCCTTCACGTCGTCCGGAGTCGCGGTCTTGCCGGTGCCGATGGCCCAGACCGGCTCATAGGCGATGACTGTGTTCTCGGCATTCGCACCGGCGGGGATGGAGCCGGCGAGCTGGCCCGACACCACGGCGTTGGCCTGGCCGGCATCACGCTGCGCCTCGGTCTCGCCGACGCAGATGATGGCGACGAGGCCTTCCTTGTGGGCGGCCACCGCCTTGGAGTTGACCACGGCGTCGCTCTCGCCGTGGTCGGCGCGGCGCTCAGAATGGCCGAGGATGACGAAGCGGCAGCCGGCGTCCTTCAGCATGGTCGGCGCCACGTCGCCGGTGTGGGCGCCGGAGGTCTTCGGCGCGCAGTCCTGGCCGCCCAGCGCCAGCGGGCTGTCGGCGATCGCCTCCCCCACCGGGAACAGCAGCGGGAAGGGCGGGCAGACCAGCATGTCGAAAGCGACCGGCCCGGCGCCCTTCAGCCGACCGGCGAGGTCGGAGGCGAGATCCAGCCCGTCGGCCTTCAACCCGTTCATCTTCCAGTTTCCGGCGATCAGCTTCCGGTTGGCGGTCATGGTCGTTTCCTTCTTGTGTCGGCTTTATATGGGAACTTGTGGAACGTTCTTGGCCTCTCGTGACCCATGCCCATAGCAAGCCCGCCGCGGAATTTCCACTCACCCGACCGGCACATCGGCCGCCGACAGCCATAAGAGACATCTTGTAGCAGCCGCCCGGCGAAGGCCCGTCGGACCCACGGCGGAGCCACATCAGACGAAGTGCCATGTTGCGGATGCCCCTTTCCGGAATAGCATCATTCGCAAAACACCAACCAGACGCGGCGAAGGCCTGATCCCCATGAAGAACTTCTCGGACCTGACGGAAAAGGAGCTGCTGGCGCTCGCCATCGCGCTGGAGGAGGAGGACAGCCGCATCTATGACGAGTTCGCCCACGCCCTCGCCGACAATTATCCCGACACGGCCAAGCTGTTCCGGGCCATGGCGTCGGAGGAGAGCGGGCACCGGCACCGGCTGCTGGAGCTGTTTCGCGCGCGATTCGGCGACCACATCCCGCTGATCCGCCGCCAGGACGTGAAGGGGTTCGTGGAGCGCAAGCCGGTCTGGCTGACCCGGCCGCTGGGCCTCGACACCGTGCGGCGTCAGGCCGAGCTGATGGAGGCGGAGACCAAGCGCTTCTACACCCGCGCCGCCCAGCGGTCGCAGGACGCCGCCATCCGCCAGCTGCTGGGCGATCTCGCCGAGGAGGAGCGGCGGCACGAGGCCAAGGCGGAGCGGCTGGAGGCGAAATACGTCTCGCCGGAGGTTCGGGAGCACGAACACGAATCGGAGCGCCGCCTTTTCCTGCTGCAGGTCGTGCAGCCGGGTCTGGCCGGGCTGATGGACGGGTCGGTGTCCACACTGGCCCCGCTGTTCGCCGCCGCCTTCGCCACCCAGGACAGCCACGAGACCTTTCTGGTCGGTCTGGCCGCCTCCATCGGCGCCGGCATCTCGATGGGCTTCGCCGAGGCGCTGTCCGACAACGGATCGCTCACGGGGCGCGGCAGCCCGTGGCTGCGCGGGCTGGTGTGCGGTGCCATGACCACGCTGGGCGGGTTGGGCCACGCCCTGCCCTATCTGATCCCGCATTTCTGGACGGCGACCGCCATCGCCGTCGCCGTGGTGGTGGTCGAACTGGCCATCATCGCCTGGATCCGCAACCGCTATATGGACACGCCGCTGCTGTCCGCCGCCTTCCAGGTGGTGGTCGGCGGGCTGCTGGTTTTCGCCACCGGCATCCTGATCGGCAGCGCCTGAGCGATGGCGGGAAAAGCCGCCGGCGGGAACGAGCTTGTTCTTGTAACAGGACGCACGATTGTTTATGTCTGACTTGCTGTCCTAATTAGAACAAATCGAACCAACCGCGTTGCCATGGCTGACCTGAAAGCGGGCGTGAACCAGCTCTTCCTCCGCGAGGAGGAACTCCGTACCGGGATGGAGCTGCTTTTCTACGCCTATCGCGAATTCACCGCCGAACCGGATGAAATTCTGGCGGAAATCGGCTTCGGCCGCGCGCATCACCGCGTGATCTACTTCGTCGGCCGCTATCCCAAGATCACCGTGTCGGAACTGCTGGCGATCCTGAAGATCACCAAGCAGAGCCTGTCCCGCGTGCTGGGCGAGTTGGTGCGCCAGGGCTTCATCGACCAGCAGACCGGCGCCCGCGACCGGCGGCAACGGCTGCTGGAGCTGACGGAAAAGGGTGTGGAGCTGGAACGCCAGCTGTCGGAGACGCAGCGTCAGCGCATTGCCCGCGCCTATCGCATGGCGGGGGCCGAGGCGGTGGAGGGATTCCGCAAGGTGATGATGGGCATGCTGGACGAGGAGGACCGGGCGAAATTCGCACCGCCCGTTCCCCCTGCCCGTCTTGCCACTAAACGCTAGTTCGGATCAGCCGGCCTTCGATTCGGCCTTTTCCGCCGGCGCGGCCGCAGTATCGGCGCTTGCGGATTGGGTGGCGCCGTCGGCCGGCTTGTCGGCGGCCGTCTTGGCGTCGTTCGGATTGCGGCGGCGGAAGCCGCCCTTGCGATACACCACGTTTTCGGAAGCGCCCGGTGGGCATTGAACGATATTCCCGCCCTTCGCCAGGAAGGCACGGGTCATGTCGGCGAGGTCTTGGGCGTCCAGGTCCCGGGGGTCGTTGGACCTGTGGTCATAAGCCATCGTGATCGCTCCTCGTGTCTCTCGGCCCTCAGCGGAGGGCATATGGAGGATAACACGGATCGAGGCCAAAACGGCCAAACGCTTACACGCCTGCCCGCCATGCATACCCAAGGTAAGTCCCGCATGGCGGCCCTATGTCGATTGCGGGGAGCCGCGTTATAGTCCCGTCATGACCGAAGATCAGCCTCATATCCTGGTCGTCGACGACGACACCCGCCTGCGCGAACTCCTGCGCAAATATCTCGCCGGCAACGGCTTTCTGGTCAGCACGGCCCGCGACGCCGCCGATGCGCGGGCGCAGCTGGGCGGGCTCGCCTTCGACCTGCTGGTGCTCGACATCATGATGCCGGGCGAGTCGGGGCTGTCGCTGACCGAATCGCTGCGGCGAGAGCGCGACCTGCCGATCCTGCTGCTGACCGCCCGCGACGAGCCGGACGACCGCATCGCCGGGCTGGAGGCCGGGGCCGACGATTATCTCGCCAAGCCCTTCAATCCGCGCGAACTGCTGTTGCGCATCAACTCCATCCTGCGTCGGCAGGCCACGCGCCCGCCGGAGCCGGCGGTCCCGCCTGCGGCGCCGGTGCGGCTGGGTCCGCTCCTTTATCTGCCCGACCGTGACGAACTGCGCCAAGGCGACGAGGTGATCCGCCTGACCACGGCGGAGGCCAGCCTGCTGCGCATCCTCGCCACCTCCCCCGGCGTGACCTTCACGCGCGACGAGCTGACCGAACGCAGCAAGGTCGCCGGCAACGCGCGCACTGTCGATGTCCAGGTGACCCGCCTGCGCCGCAAGATCGAAGCCGACCCGCGCGAGCCGCGCTATCTCCACACCGTCCGCGGCGAGGGATATGTGCTGAGGCCCGATCCGTGACGGCGGCCGGCAGCGGACGGGCCGGCGCCGACGGAGCCGCGGCCGGCAGGGCGGCGGCCCGGCGCGCCGAACGGCGGCGGCGGACGCCCTTTCTGAAGCGCTTCCTGCCGCGCACCCTGTTCGGCCGGTCTCTGCTGATCATCGTCACGCCGGTGATCCTGGCCCAGGCGGTGGCGACCTGGATCTTCTACGACCGCCATTGGGACACGGTGACCAACCGGCTGGCCTATGCGGTCGCCGGCGACATCGCCACCGTCATCGCCATGCTGGAGCGCGACCCGTCGCAGGACGGCCGCGACTGGACGCTGGCCACCGCCGCCCGCACCACCGACCTGATCGTCACGGTGGAGCCGGACCAGACGCTTCCGGACAAGCGCCCGCAACTGAGCGGCCTGTTGGAACGCACGCTGGGCAAGGCGCTGGACGAGCGGGTCGGCCGCCCCTTCACCATCAACACCCGCGTCGCCCATGAATGGTACGAGATTCGGGTGCAGATGGCCGACGGCGTGCTGTCGGTGATGTCGCCGGAGCGCCGTCTGTTCACGCCGACCAGCTATATCTTCATCCTGTGGATGGTCGGGTCGGCCATCGTGCTGTTCGCGGTCGCCATCCTGTTCATGCGCAATCAGATCCGGCCGATCAAGCGGCTAGCCATCGCCGCCGACGCGCTCGGCAAGGGGCGCGACGTCTCCAACTTCAAGATGGAGGGCGCGACGGAGGTGCGGCAGGCCGCCTCCGCCTTCCTGCTGATGCGCGAACGCATCCAGCGCCAGATCAACCAGCGCACCGAAATGCTGGCCGGCGTCAGCCACGACCTGCGCACCCCGCTGACCCGGATGAAGCTGGCGCTCGACATGATCGAGGATCCCGACCTGGATCCGGAGGTGGAGGAACTGAAGGCCGACGTCGCCGAGATGGAGACCATGATCGAAGGCTATCTCGCCTTCGCCCGCGGCGAGGGGACGGAGGCGGTGCAGCCCACCGACCTGACCCGCCTGCTGAACGAGGTCGCCGCCGGCGCCCGGCGCGACGGGACCGAGGTGACGCTGACCGCGCCGGACGGGCTGATCCTGCCGCTGCGCCCTAACGCGGTCCGCCGTTGCATCGCCAACCTGCTGGTCAATGCCGGCCGCCATGCCGGCACCGCCTGGGTCAAGGCCGAGCCGAAGGACGGCGTGATCGAGATCACGGTGGATGACGATGGCCCCGGCATCCCCGCCTATCTGCGCGACGACGTGTTCAAGCCCTTCTTCCGCGTCGACAGCAGCCGCAACCTCGACACCGGCGGTTCCGGCCTTGGGCTCACCATCGCGCGGGACGTGGCGCGCAGCCACGGCGGCGACATCACGCTGGACGACAGCCCCTATGGCGGCCTGCGCGCGGTGATCCGGCTGCCGGTATGATTTCATGAAAAAGCCCGCCTTCATTCAGGCGGGCAATTCATGTCATGCAATGACGGCCTCGTCCCCGCCTCTCCTGCGAACAGGCCCGGCGGGGATGGGGGCAATGGACGGGTCAGTCGTTACTGGTTCGCCGCCGCGGCGACCACGTTGGCGCCGGCCAGCTCGCCGCCGATGCCGTTGTTCAGCGCCCAGATGGCGGCCTGGGTGCGGTTGGAGGCGTTGATCTTGCGCAGCAGGCTCTTCAGGTGAACCTTCACGGTGGCTTCCGTGATGTTCAGGTGGTTGGCGATCATCTTGTTGCTGTCGCCGTTCAGCAGGCAGCGCAGGATCTGCACTTCACGCTGCGACAGGCCCTTGCGCGACACCGGCATCTCGGTGCCGTTGCCGTTGACGCGGCCGGAGATCAACAGCGCGGCTAGATGGGTCGGGAACACCTTCTCGCCCATCATCACCAGCTTCAGCGACTGGGCCAGCGCGTCGGACGACAGGTCCTTCATCAGGTAGCCGTCGGCGCCGGCCTCCAGCGCGTTGGCGAGGCGGCGGGTGCACAGGTCGCTGGTCAGGATGACCATGCGGGTTTCCGGAAGCAGGGCGCGCAGGCGGCGCATCCCGTCGGCTTCCTCGTCGCCGCCATTCTGCAGGTCCAGAAGGACAAGCTGAGGCCGCAAGCCGCTTTCAACCGACCCCAGCGCCTCCCGCAGGTTTCCCGCCTCGGCAACGATCTGGAAGGGCGAATCATCGAGAAGGCGCTTCAGCCCCTCGCGAAACAGCTTGTTCGAGTCGATAAGAAAAGCGCGCACTGAGTCCATCGTCCGCTCCCGCAATTTTGGTCGATCGTCATGACGTCGTGGCCAGGGTGGAGGCCGTTGTACAGAGGAAGGTCCCGACGCATTGGCGATTCGGCGACTACCCCTGGATAGCCTCGGCAGGCCGTTATTTAGGGGGAGGTTACCCCCGTGTCGTGTCCTACGGTACCACTCTCCGGAGTTAAAAGAAGAACGCATTGGGCATATGCGCAAAGCCTCTCCAAGATTTCCGGTTCCAAAGATATCACAGTGGCGAACATTGACGCGCGCGAAGGCGTTAACTGTTTTGTTAACCACCACTTATTTGCGTAAGCCGACCTCTCCTAAGCGAGTGAGGTCGCAATTTTTTCACACGAAGTTGTATGGGCAGCCGCCAGCGTGGTGATGCCAACAGATAACCCGAAGGGAGATGCCACACTTTCGATATAGCCGCGTCTGCGGCGATGGTCGTACAGCTTGACCGGTCCCGGCCGCGCATGCGCATTTCTGCCGGCTTCCGCCGCCCGGGCGGCACTGGACGAGGACGGAATGGGCTGGCAGATCATCGTCGCCGCCATAGCGGGCTATCTGGCGCTGTTGGGGCGCAGTGCGTGGAAGCAGGGCGAGTTCCGCCAGTTCCTGCGCAGCCTCGCCATCGTCGCCACCCTGTGCGCCCTGCTGGCCGGCGCCGTGGCCCTGGCGATGCTGCTGGATGGGGCGTAGGCCGCACCCACCGCAACAAAAAAGGCGCCGGCGGTTTCCCGCCGACGCCCTTGCTGGTCAATCCGCGTGGATCAGCTGAGCGGGATCGCCACGAAGCGCAGGTCGCCCTTGCGGTCGACCAGAAGCAGGACGGACTTCTTGTTCTGCTCCTTGGCCTTCTGGACCTTGGCGGTCACGTCCTCGGGCTTGCGGACCTCTTCCTGGCCGACCTCAATGATGACGTCGCCGGCGCGCAGGCCCTTTTCCGCCGCGGTGGAGTTGCCGGCCACCTCGGTGATGACCACGCCCTTCATGTCGGGCTTGATCTCGTACTGCTGGCGCAGTTCCGGGGTGATCGTCGTCAGTTTCATGCCGAGGGATTCGGTCGGCTTCTGGACCGGCGCCTTCTCCTTCGGCTCCTGCTTGTCGTCCGGACCGGCGGCGAGCAGACCCTGCTCCTCCGCGGCCTCCAACTCACCGACCTTGACCTGGACGGTCTGCGACTTGCCCTTGCGCCACACCTCGACGGGGACGGCCTTGTCGATGGCCGTTTCGGCGACGACGCGCGGCAGGCGCCGCATCTCGTCGATTTCCTTGCCGTCGAACTTGGTCACCACGTCGCCGGCCTGGATGCCGCCCTTGGCCGCCGGACCTTCCGGGGTGACGGAGGCGACCAGCGCGCCCTTGTGGTTGGGCAGCCCCAGGCTCTCGGCGATCTCCGGCGTGACCGCCTGGATGCGCACACCCAGCCAGCCGCGACGGGTCTTGCCGTATTCCTTCAGTTGCGCCACAACCTGCTTGGCGAGGTTGGACGGGATGGCGAAGCCGATGCCGACCGACCCGCCCGACGGCGAGAAGATGGCGGTGTTGATGCCGATGACCTCGCCGTTCAGATTGAACATCGGGCCGCCGGAGTTGCCGCGGTTGATCGAGGCGTCGGTCTGCAGGAAGTCGTCGTAGGGGCCGGCGTCGATGTTGCGCTGGCGCGCCGAGATGATGCCGGCGGTGACCGACCCGCCCAGGCCGAACGGGTTGCCGATGGCCAGCACCCAGTCGCCGACGCGCATGGCGTCGCTGTCGCCGAAGGGTACGGCGACCAGCGGGTGGCTGGTCTTGATCTTCAGCAGGGCGAGGTCGGTCTTGCTGTCCTTGCCGACCAGTTCCGCCTTGATGTTGGTGTCGTCCTGCAGGATGACGGTGATCTCGTCGGCGTCCTGAACGACGTGGTTGTTGGTGACCACATAGCCGTTCTTGGAGTCGATGACAAAGCCGGAGCCCAGCGAGGTCGCCTTGCGCTGCGGCTGGTCCTGCTGCTGCTGGCGGTCGAAGAAGTCCCGGAAGAAATCCTCGAACGGCGAGCCCGGCGGGAATTGCGGAATCTCCGGCCGCTGGCCCTGCGGACGCTGCGGCGCGTTCTGGCTGGTGGAGATGTTGACGACCGCCGGCAGAAGCTTTTCCGCCAGATCGGCGAAGCTGCCGGGCGCGTTGCGGGGCGGGGTAGCCGCCTGGGTCTGGGTCGTCTGGGCTTGGGCCGCCTGGGCCTGGGCGGGGACGGCACCGGCCAGCGCGCCCATGACCGCACCGCCGGCCATGACCGAGGTCATGCCCCAGACGATGGCGGCGACCAGCGGCCGGACGCCCGCCTTGCGAGACCGGGCTTCGGCCACGGCGCCGCGCGTGGCGGGTTCGAAGTTGGGTATGCGAATCAACGTGCTCTCCCTACCAGACGTCCGGCCGATTCCGTGGGCGGGAGCGGCCGCCCGGTTCTGGGCCATATATGTGTTGGGCCACGAGTATGGCCGCAAGATGGCGTGCCGGTCCAGTCGGCACCAGTGGAAATCTTAAGCCTTCGGATTTCCATTGAAACAATGCTGCGGACCGCCTGCCGTGGCCGCAGGCATGCCGAACATGCCTGCGGCCGGATCGGGGGTTGCCCCCGACCCGGCCGCAAGAGCGCGTCGATCCCGCGTTGCGGGAGCTTACTGCGCCGGCGCGGGGGCCGGCGCGGGAGCCGGAGCCGGAGCCGCATTGGCGGCCGGACCGCCGCCCGCCTGCGGACCCGGGCCGCTGAAGTAGCGGAAGAACTCCCCGTTAGGCGACAGCACCATGGTGGTGTCGTTGCCGTTCAGCGACTTCCGATAGGCTTCGAGCGACCGGTAGAAGCCATAGAAGCCGGGGTCCTGCGAGGTCGCCTCGGCGATCAGCTTCAGCGCGGTGTTGTCGCCTTCACCACGCAGGATCTGCGCGTCGCGCTGGGCCTCCGCGACGATGACGGTGCGTTCGCGTTCGGCGCGCGACTTGATCTGCTGCGACTGTTCCTGACCCTGGGCGCGGGCCTCCGCCGCTTCGCGTTCGCGTTCGGAGCGCATGCGGGCGAAGATCGACTGGCTGGTCTCCTCCGGCAGGTCGGCGCGGCGGATGCGGACGTCGACGATCTCGATGCCGAAGCGCTTGGCCTCGTCGTTCACCTGCGCCTTGATGTCGGTCATGATGCGGGCGCGCTCGTCCGACAGCACCGCCAGCACCGTGACGTTGCCGAGCACGCGGCGCAGCGAGGAGTTGACGATCGAGTTCAGGCGGGTTTCGACCACCGCCTCGGTCCCGGCGGTCTGGTAGAAGCGCAGCGGGTCGTGGATGCGGTAGCGGGCGAAGGCGTCGACGTCCAGCCGCTTCTGGTCGGCCAGGATGACCTGCTCCACCGGCGGGTCGAGGTCGAGCACGCGGCGGTCGATCAGCCGGACTTCCTGGATGAAGGGGATCTTGAACTTGAGCCCCGGATCCTGGATCACCCGGCGCGGTTCGCCGAACTGCAGGACCAGCGCCTGCTGGGCCTCGTTGACGGTGAACAGCGAGGACGACGCGACGATGCCGAGCGCCACGATGGCGATGCCGGCGATGGCGAGGGTGCGTTTCATGATGCGATCCTCCTCACTGGCCGGACATTGACGGATTTTGGGACAGCGAGGACAGCGGCTGCGTCTGCGTGCCGGACCGTGCGCCGCCCTGGTTGCTGCCCGGATTGGCCGGAGCTTGGCGCGGCGCCTGCTGCTGCGGGACCGGTGTGGCGTTGGGGGCCAGCTGGTTCAGCGGCAGATAGGGAACGACGTTCTGCGCCGATCCCTCGACGATGATCTTGTTCCGGCCGCGGAGGATCTCCTCCATGGTTTCCAGATACATGCGCTTTGCGGTGACGTCCTTGTTCAGCGCATAGGCCTCGTACACCTTGCGGAAGCGCTCGGCATCGCCCTGCGCCAGGCTGACCACCTGCTCGCGATAGGCCGAGGCCTCCTGCACCAGCCGCTCCGCCTCGCCGCGGGCGCGCGGGATGATGTCGTTGCGGTAGGCTTCCGCCTCGTTGCGGGCGCGTTCGCGGTCGGCGCGGGCGCGCTGAACGTCGTTGAAGGCGTCGATGACCGGCTGCGGCGGATCCGCCTTCTGCAGCTGGACCTGGGTGATCTCGATGCCCGACTGGTATTCGTCCAGCATGGTCTGGAGAAGCTGACGGGTCGAGGTTTCGATCTGCTGGCGGGCCTCGGTCAATGCCGGCTGCAGGTCGGTACGGCCGATGACCTCGCGCATGGCGCTTTCGGCGGCCTTTTTCACCGTCACTTCCGGTTCGCGGATCTTGAACAGGAAGTTGCCGGCGTCCTTGATGACCCAGAACACCGTGAAGTCGATGTCGATGATGTTCTCGTCGCCGGTCAGCATCAGCGACTCGTCCGGCACGTCGCGGTCGGTGCGGCCGCCGGCGACGGAGGAGCGGTAACCGACCTCGATCCGGTTGACGCGCGTCACCTTGGGCAGCAGCACCGTTTCGATCGGCGACGGCAGGCGGTAGCGCAGGCCGGGCTGCTCGGTGCGCACCCATTGGCCGAAACGCATGACCACGCCCTGCTCGTCCGCCTCGACGCGGTAGATGCCGCTGGCGAGCCAGATCAGGCCGAGCACGCCCGCGACCAGCGCGATGCCGCGGCCGCTGCCGAATCCGCCGGGCATGGCGCGGCGCAGGCGATCCTGGCTGCGGCGCAGGAGATCCTCAAGGTCGGGAGGCTGCGGGCCACCGCCACCGCCGCCATTCCCCCCACCCTGTGGGCGCCCCCACGGGTTGCCCGGGCCGTTGTTGCCCGGCGGGGGACCCCAGGGGCCGCCACCACCGCCCCCACCTTGATTGTTCCACGGCATCCGACTGCGTCCCCCTCTGCGATTCGTCCCATCATGTGGAAGCGCAATGGCTTAAGCCCCGCGCATCCCTTTACCGATCTCGTCCGTCGGTCCTATAGTCCCCCATACCCTTCGGCAAGGATTCCACCAACGGATATCCGCCAATATCGGGAAGACAGCGGAGTTTTCAACCATGGCGCAGATCAGCGAAGCTCAAGTCATGCAGGCGCTGAAGACCGTCATCGACCCGGACCGGGGCGGGGACATCGTCAGTTTGGGCATGTTGTCGGGCCTCGTGGTGCGCGACGGCCATGTCGCTTTTTCCATCGAAGTCGACCCCAAACGCGGCGCCCAGGCCGAGCCCCTGCGCCACGCGGCGGAAAAGGCGGTGGACGCCCTGCCCGGCGTCCTGTCGGTCACCGCGGTGCTGACCGCCCATCGTGCCGCCCCCCAGGCAGCCCCCCAGCAGGCGCATTCGCATGCCGGACATGGCCACGCGCACGGGCATTCGCATGGCGCTGCGCCGCAGGGCGACCCGCAGAAGCCGCTGGTCCCCGGCGTGAAGGCGATCGTCGCGGTGGCGTCCGGCAAGGGCGGCGTCGGCAAATCGACCACCTCGGCCAACCTCGCCCTGGCGCTGGCCGCCAACGGGCTGAAGGTCGGGCTGCTTGACGCCGACATCTACGGCCCGTCGATGCCGCGCATGATGGGCATCTCCGGCCGCCCCAACAGCCCCGACGGCAAGCGCCTGGAGCCGATGGAGAATTATGGCATCAAGGTGATGTCGATGGGCTTCCTGGTGGCCGAAGACACGCCGATGATCTGGCGCGGCCCGATGGTGATGAGCGCGCTGCAGCAGATGCTGCGCGACGTCAACTGGGGCACCCTCGACATCCTGGTCGTGGACATGCCGCCTGGCACCGGCGACGCCCAGCTGACCATGGCCCAGCAGGTACCGCTGGCCGGCGCGGTGATCGTCTCCACCCCGCAGGACATCGCCCTGCTCGATGCCCGCAAGGGCTTGAACATGTTCCGCCGCGTCGATGTGCCCGTGTTGGGCATCATCGAGAACATGAGCTATTTCTGCTGCCCCAACTGCGGCCACCGCACCGACATCTTCAGCCACGGCGGCGCCCGCAAGGAGGCCGACGATCTGGGCATGGAGTTCCTGGGCGAGATCCCGCTGCACCTGTCGATCCGCGAGACCTCCGACCAGGGCCAGCCGATCGTGGTGTCGCAGCCCGACTCCGAGCACGCCCAGGCCTATCGCCGCATCGCGACGCGCCTGTGGGAAAAGATCGGCGGCGGCACCGGCGGCCGCGCGGCGCCGCGCATCGTGGTGCAGTGAAAAGATGGGGGTGCTCGCATCGGTGCCCCCTCCCTAACCCTCCCCCGCTTCGCGGGAGAGGGGACTGCCGCCGCTCTGGCACTTACCCCCCTCTCCCGCGTAAGCGGGGGAGGGTCGGGGAGGGGGCAATCGAAGCCGACCCTCACCCATACCGCCGCAACGCCTCCACCGTCAGCCCCAGCCCGACGGACCCGAAGATGTTGCCTTCCACCACCCGCGCGCCCGGCGCCTCGGCCAGGATCGCGGCGCGGACCTGGGGCAGCAGGGTGGAGCCGCCGGTCAGGAACACCGCATCGATGCGGTCGGCTGTGACGCCGGCATCCGCCAGACAGTCGCGGATGCGGCTGCCGATGCGGGCCGCCAGCGATCCGGTGGCGCGGTTCAGCGCCTCGCGATCCACGGCCAGCGCCAAGTCCCCGTCGCCCCAATCCAGCGCCAGTTCGGCCGACTCATGGTCGGACAGCGCGATCTTGGTGCGTTCCACCGCCATCGCCAGCGCATGACCCTGGCGGTGCTCGACCACGCCGATCAGCCGCCCGATCTTCTCCGGCTCGGCGGAATCGCGCTGCAGACGCTCCAACTCCGCCATCGCCTTGGCGGTGTAGAGGAAGTTGATCTTCGCCCAGGTCGCCAGATCGAAATAGATGCTCCGGGGCGCCAGCAGCCCGGCGCGCTTCATGGCGCTGCCCAGCCCCAGCTCCGGCATGGCGGTGGCAAGGCTGAGGTCGCGGTCGAAGTCGGTGCCGCCGACGCGGATGCCGTCATTCGCCAGGATGTCGCCGGCCCGGTCGGCCTTGCCGCGCCGTTCCGGCCCGATCCGCACGACGGAGAAGTCCGAGGTGCCGCCGCCGATGTCGGCGATCAGCGCCAATTCCTCCCCCGCGACCTGCTGCTCGTAATCGAGCGCGGCGGCGATGGGCTCGAACTGGAAGGAGACGTTGCGGAATCCGGCGGCCCGCGCGATCTGCCCCAGCGTCTCTTCCGCCGCGGCGTCGCCGGCCGGGTCGCCGTCGACGAAATGGACCGGGCGGCCGACGACCACGTCGCCCAACTCGCCGCCCATCGCCTCCTCCGCCCGCTTCTTCACCAGATCGAGGAAGGTGCCGATCACCGCGCGGAAGCTGATGCGGCCCTTGCGGAGCGCGGTGTCGGCGTCGATCAGGTCGGTGCCGAGCATCGATTTGATCGAGCGCATCAGCCGCCCTTCCACCCCCGACACATAGCCGTCGATGGCGGCCTGCCCGATGGTGGTCCGGTCATGCTCGAAGTCGAAGAACACCGCGGTCGGCAGGGTCGTGCGCGTGTCGTCCAGCGCCAGCAGCCGGAAGCCGTCCGCGTCCTGCACGCCCAGCGTCGTGTTCGAGGTGCCGAAATCGAGCCCGCACGCCGTCATGTCCCGCCTCCTGCCCGGATGACCGGTGCGGCCAGCCGCCGCACCGGAAAAGGGGCGAGCGTATAACGGCTCCCGACCGCCGGATCAAGCACCCTGCCTGAAATTCATCAGGCGTGGCGCATCCGCCGGGCACCCAGCGGTCGGCTGGCCAGCAGCACCGGCAGCAGGAACAGGGTCAGGTTGGTCCAGGAGAAGGATCGCTCCCGGCGCCCCTCCCCATCCCGGCCGCGCTCCGGCCGCCGCTCCATCCAGCCGCCGCTGGCGCCCTGATATTCCGGCATGGCGGTCAGCACCCCGCCCGAGGTGGCGGGCGCCGAGCGGTTCTGGAACATGTCGCGCTCAATGGTGTGGGCCAGCGCCCGTTCGGTCATCTGCGGGGCCATCGCGTTGCCGACGGCGGCGAGGCGTCCTTCGGCACCGACGAACAGCTCGCGCTGCGGGTTGCGGGCCAGCGACAGGATGGCGGCGGCGACCTCCTCCGGCGGGTGGATCGGGTTCAGCGGCTTCACGGCCCGGCCGGTGTAGTTGGCGCCATGCTGCCACAGGGGGGTGTCGATGGACGCCGGCATCACCATGCAGACATGGATGTCCGGCTCGTCCACCAGCTCCTGCCGCAGCGATTCGGAGAAGCCGCGCACGGCGAACTTGGCGGCGGTGTAGGGGGTGGCATAGCGCTGGCCGATGTTGGACACCATCGACGCCGTGTTAATGATAATGCCCTCGCCATGGTCGAGGAAATGGGGCAGCACGGCGCGGCAGCCATGGACCATGCCGAAGAAGTCGGTGCGCACCACCTGCTCGAACACCTCGTCGGGGATGTCCTCGAACCGGCCGAAGGCGATGACGCCGGCATTGTTCACCCAGATGTCGATGCCGCCGAAGGCCTGGATGGCGCGGTCGGCCAGATGCTGCATGGCGCGCTGGTCGGTCACGTCGGTCGGCACCACCATGGCCCGGCCGCCGGCCTCGACGCATTCCTCAGCCACCTCGTGCAGCGCCGCCATCCGGCGGGCGGCGAGGATCACCGCAGCCCCCTGGCGGGCGAATTCCAGCGCGGTCGCCCGGCCGATGCCGCTGGAGGCGCCGGTGATGACCACCACCTTGTCGTCCATAGAACGCTTCGCCATGACCGCGGTCCTTTCATTCCGGTTTCGTCGATTGCGCCGTACAACAGCGCCGGTTGACGAAAATCCCGAATGCGACCTTTCGGCCGCCGGTGTGGAGAAGCGGGCGCGAACCCGCTACAGTCACGGGTCTGGTAAGGATTTCGTCCTCAATCAACGTGGAGCGGGCACGGTGCCGGCGAGAGAGCTTGACGTGAAGGGGCTGCATTGCCCGTTGCCCATCCTGCGCACCCGCGCGCTGCTGAACGGGATGGAGACCGGGGAGGAACTGGTGGTCTATGCGACCGATCCGGCCTCCGTCATCGACTTCCGGCACTTCTGCAACACGACCGACAACGCGCTGCTGTCGCACGAGACCCAGCCGGACGAGGTCCACAAGACCGTCTTCATCTACCGCATCCGCCGCGGCGGTTGAGGCGCCCGTCGCCGCCCGCCCGCCGTCCCGCGAAAGGTCCATCCCGATGCCGCTTCCCCTCGCCTCCCTGCCGCCGCTGCGCCCCGGTGCCGTGATCCATGGCCCCGGCTCCTACGGCGTCGATGCGCTGCTGGACGGCTTTTCGGCGGAGCTGAAGCGGCGCGGATTCCGCGTCGGCGGGCTGGTGCAGCGCAACCACGGGCCGGGCGACGATTGCGCCGAGCGGATGGAGTTGGTCGATGTCGCCACCGGCCGTGCCTATGACATCACCCAGAAGCTGGGGCGGGAATCGCAGTCCTGCCGCGTCGACCCGACGGGCGTGGCGGAGGCCAGTCAGGCGATCCGCAACGCCGTCGCGTCGGGTGTCGACCTGCTGGTGGTCAACAAGTTCGCCGGGTTGGAATCCCACGGTGACGGTCTGTCGGACGAGATGCTGACGGCCATCGCCGAGGGCATTCCCGTGCTGACCAGCGTGGGCAGCCGCTATCTCAATGAATGGCAGACCGCCACCGGCGGCTTCTGCGACCTTCTGTCGCCGGTGTCAGACGCGCTGTGGCGCTGGTGGGGTCCGCAGCGGATGTACCGCGATCTGGTCCAGGGCGTCGCCGATGCCGAGGTGCGCCGGGTCGTCACCGGCGACAAGTGGGTGCTGGTGGAAACCGCCGATGGCCTCGGTGTCGCCGCCCGGCAAGCCCCGGCGGCCGAAGATGATCCGCAACGCTGGGCCGACCGGAACTTGCGCGATCTGGCCGCGATGGCCGCGCAATCCTGGGATCCGCTGGAGATCGCCGTCGGCGTCGCCGCCCTGAACGCGCATTACAACCGGCCGGACGTGACCGGTGTCCCCGGCAATGGACTCGACCTGTTCGCCTCGGTGGAGGGCCGCGTGGTCGTGATCGGCGGCTTTCCCCAGCTTGCCCGCCGCCTTCCGCGCGCCCAGGTGATCGACCTGAACCCGCAGGACGGCGAGTACCCGGAGGCCGCCTGCGACTGGCTGCTGCCGGGGGCCGAGGCGGTGGCCGTCACCGCGTCCGCCTTCGCCAACCGCACCCTGCCCCGCCTGCTCCGGGTTTCGGCAGGCGCCACGGTGGCGATGATCGGCCCCGGCACGCCACTGACCCCGCGCCTGTTCGATTACGGCGTCCAGTCGCTGGCCGGCTTCGTCGCCGTCGACCGCGAGGCGGTGGTGCGCACAATCGCCGGCGGCGGCGGGTCGCGCGACTTTCATCCCTATGGCCGGATGGTCACACTGCACCGGCCACCCCACTCTTAACTGAACAAGAACACCGGAGGAGTTGAGACCCCATGGCCGATCTGGACCACCAGACCCGCATCGAACTGGAAGCTGCCGCCTTCCGCGGACTGGTCGAGCATCTGCGCAAGCGCACCGACGTGCAGAACATCGACCTGATGAACCTCGCCGGCTTCTGCCGCAACTGCCTGTCCAAATGGTACGCGGCGGCGGCCAAGGAGCGCGGTGTCGAACTGTCCGACGAGGACGCCCGCATCGCCGTCTACGGCATGCCCTATTCCGAATGGAAGCAGAAGCACCAGAAGGAAGCCACCCCCGAACAGCAGAAGACCTTCGAGGACACCAAGCCGCTGCACGCGGAGATCAGCGGCCACCGGTAAGGCGCAACGACCGGCCCCCTCCCTGCCGCCACCGATACGACGACCGGGAGGGGGCGACCGGGAGGGGGCGCCGCCTCAGGCGCTCACCGAAAAGGGCTGCACCACCGCCTGGAACTCCGCCATCGCCTCGCAGGCGTCGGAATGGGCGGCGAGCGCCGGCCAGCGCGAGCGGTCGAACACCTGCGGATGGGCCTCGCCGACGAAGCGCAGGGCGCAGGCTGCGGCGATGTCGGCGTGATTGATCCGCTCACCGAACCACCAGGGGCCCGGCGCGGCGGCGCGATCCGCCTCCAGCACATCCAGGACCGCGCCGATCTGGCCGGTGCAGCGCTCCACCCATAGGTCCGACCGCTCCTTGTGCAGCACACGTTCATAGACAAGGCTGACCGCCTTGTCGGCGAAGCCGGTGGACAGCGCGCAGAGCTTCAGCGCCCGCCGGCGCTCCGCCCCCTGCCGGGCGATCAGCGCATGCTCCGGCCCGGCGACCTCGTCCAGATGGTCGAGGATGGCGCCGCTTTCGATCAGCACCTCGCCATCGTCCAAAACCAGGGTCGGCACCCGCTTCAGCGGGTTGAAGCGCGCAACCTCCGCCGCGTCGGAAAAGACCGACCAGGGCCGGTGCTCGTAAGCCATGCCATAGAGGCGCAGGGCCACGGCGACGCGGCGCACGAAGGGCGAGTCATATTGTCCGATCAGGATCATCGACGATTTCCCCGCTGACTGCTGAAGAACCTCATCGATCCTAATACGGATTTGTCCCGTGGTCGCATTCTTGGCGCGCGGCTCAGTCCCGCGCCACGATGGGGGTCAGCTTGTAGCGGGCGGCGATGGTCTCCAGCCGGCCGTCGGCCTTGATCGCCGCGACGAAGGCGTTGACCCGCTCCAGCCATGCCGCGTCGCCCGGCGCCACCGCATAGGCATAGGGGGTCGGCTGTACCGGCACGTCCGGCACGATCAGCCGCGCCCAGGGATGGAAGGCCAGCATGCGCTGCCCATAGGGATAGTCGGTCAGGAAGGCGTCGGCGCGGCCGGACTGCACTTCCTCCTCGCGCTCCTGCGGGCGGGTGACGGCGACGATGCGCGCGGCCTTCATGGCGGAGCGGGCATAGCCGTCCATGTAGGTGTCCTTTTGCACCGCCACGACATTGCCGGCGCGGTCGAGATCCTCCCATCGCCGGATGCCCTCGTTGGTCTGGGTGGTCACCGCATAGATGCCGCTGCGCAGATAGGGCTGGCTGAAGGCGACGCGCTGCGCCCGGGCCGGGGTGGCACCGATGGCGAACATGCCGATGTCGCAGCGGTCGGCCAGCAGATCGTCGATGAAGCGGGGAAAGCTGCTCTCCACCACGGTCAGCCGCACGCCCAGATCGTCGGCGAAGGCCTGAGCCAGCTCCGCATCCAGCCCCTCCAGCACGCCGGTGCGCGGATTCCGGAACGAGATTGCATAGTAATCGGGCCATGAACAGACACGAAGTTGCTTCTGCTCTGCAATTTTCTGAAGTTTCCCATCAGCCGCCATGACCGGTTCGGCGATGGAAGCCGACAAGACCGACAGAATTGCTGCACCAACTGCCAAAATGACCCGCGTCGCCATGCCACACCTTTCGTTAACCAACGACCCCAGTTCTTCACACTCCAAACACAAGTCCGTGAAGCGGCGCCGGTATCTTAACATATTGCGGATATGGTCGGCAGCGAATGCTTGGCGTCCGCCGTCCGTCCCTGCTATTATCCCGGACGCAAACTTCGACCATGGCCGACGTCCAGCGCCTTGATCCGACTGCAATCCGGAGGCGATTGCGCGCCGGGGCCGCGAAACATGCCGGGTCGCTCGACCACTTCTGACCGTCCGGAACGCAGTCCTGTCCCTGTCCCCAGCCAAAGCGGACCTGAAGGGTCTCTTCGAAAAGCGGGGCGGCGTCATCGCCTTCGCCCTTCTGGCGGTCTTCGCCCTGCTGATCATCCAGGGCCAGCA
This sequence comes from Azospirillum oryzae, assembly GCF_900177515.1. Classification (GTDB taxonomy): domain Bacteria; phylum Pseudomonadota; class Alphaproteobacteria; order Azospirillales; family Azospirillaceae; genus Azospirillum; species Azospirillum oryzae_A. The sequence continues at coordinate 1,350,779 of NZ_FXAK01000007.1, read as the reverse complement.
GCTGATCGCCGCAAGGCAGGCCGCGCTCGATTCGGCGGAGGCAAGCCTGTCCAGCCTTGCCGCGGCGCTCGAGGTATCGACCACCCGCACGATCCAATCGGTGGATGTGACCCTGTCCTCCATCGTCGATTCGCTGTCCGACGCCAGCTGGACCGGCGAGGATGGGGCAGCCGCCTCCGACGCGACCGCCATGCTGACCGACCGGTTGCGCCGCTCGCCGCACCTGCGCGGACTGACGCTTCTCGACCGTACCGGCCGCATCGTCGCCACCACGGAGGGGACGCGCCCCGCCGGCCTGTACCTGACGGAGCTGGACGTCTTCCGCATGCAGGCGGCCGGACAGGGCAATGGTCTGATGATCGGCGATCCGCGCCCGGGACGCAGCCTGATCGACCGCGCCGAGGGTGGCGAGCGGTCGGGACGCTGGATATTGCCGATGAGCCGCGCCCTGCGCGACGCCGACGGCACGCTGCAGGCGGTTGTCGTCGCGACCGTCAATCCGGACTATTTCCAGGGACTCTACCGTGCGGTCCAGGGCGGCCACGTCGCCGGCGTGGGCGACCGCATCGCGCTGTACCGCTATGACGGCACCCTGCTGACGGTGCAGCCGCAGGCCGGGGAGGAAATCGCCCGCTCCTTCGCCGCGACCCCGCTGTTCCAAAGCCATCTGCCGCAGGCCGAATATGGCGTGTTCCGCCATTCCGGAACGGATATCGGCGCCGGTCCCGACACGCGCATCGTCGCCTACCGGACGACGCCGGTCTGGCCGCTGGTCCTGACCGTCAGCGTGCGCAAGGACACGGTGCTGGCCGGGTGGCGCGACGATCTGTGGACGGCGACCCTGCTGTCCGGCGGGATGACCCTGCTGCTGGGGATGTTCGGGATGATGCTGGCCCGCTCGCTGGCGGCCCAGCGCCGGCAGGGCAAGGAACTGGAAGAGACCAACGCCCGTCTGTCCGCCATCGTGGACACCGCGGCGGAGGGCATCGTCACCGCAAGGCCGGACGGCGTGATCGAGGCCGCCAATCCCGCCGCGCATGCCATCTTCCGCTGCGCGCCGGGCGGGCTGGTCGGACGGTCGGTGCTGGATCTGCTGCCGCCGGACATGCGGATCAATGCCGCCCGCGCGCTGGACGAGATCGCGCAGGGCCGCCGCGACATGGGTCGGACGGCACGGGGCGAAACCCTCGCCCTGCGGCCATCGGCGCCCGACGGGACCGGGGAGGCGGAGAGCTTCCCGCTCGCCTATTCCACGGCCCTGGTCATGACCGGAGCCGGCCCGCTCTACGCCGCGATCTTGCGCGACCTGACGGAGGAGAAACGGCTGGAACATACGCTGCGCGACGCAAAGGAACGGGCGGAGGACGGCCAGCGCATCAAGATGGAATTCCTCGCGACCATGAGTCACGAGATCCGCACGCCGATGAACGGCGTCATCGGCATGGCCGGACTGCTGCTCGACACGCCGATGGAGGCTGAACAGCGCACCTATGCCGAGACGATCCGCGATTCCGCCGAATCGCTTCTGGTCATCATCAACGACATCCTCGACTTCTCCAAGATCGACGCCGGCCGGCTGGATCTGGAGATCGGAGAGTTCGAACTGGTGCCGATGGTCGAAAGCGTGGCGGAGATCCTGGCGCCGCGCGCTGCGGCCAAGGGGCTCGACCTCGCCAGCTACGTGCCGCCCGGCCTGCGCGGCCCGCTGCTGGGCGATGCCGGCCGGCTGCGGCAGATCCTGCTGAACCTCGCCGGCAACGCCGTGAAGTTCACCGACACCGGCAGCGTCACCATCCTGCTGAGCGAGGAGCCCGCGTCCGCCGGTTCAGAATCCGCCAAAATTGCGACCGATGGCGTCTGCGTCCGGTTCGAGGTGCGCGACACCGGAATCGGCATTTCGGAGGAGGAACGGCCGCGCCTGTTCGCCATGTTCACGCAGGTGGATTCCTCGCCCGCCCGCCGCCATGGCGGCACCGGGCTGGGTCTGGCGATCTGCAAGCGGCTGGCGGAGCTGATGGGCGGCCAAATCGGGGTGGACAGCCAGCCGGGGTCGGGCAGCGTCTTCTGGGTGACCATCCCGCTGAAGCGCGGCGCCGGCAGCGCCCATCCGCCGGCGCCGGCCGGCGATTGGGCTGGGCGCCGGCTGCTGCTGGTCGACGACATCGCCGTCAACCGCGACCTGCTGACCCGGCAGATCGACGGCTTCGGCATCGTGACCGAAACGGCGGAGAACGGGGAGCAGGCCCTCTACCGGCTGATCGCCGCCGCCCGGAACGGCAAAGCTTTCGACGCCGCCATCCTCGATCACCGGATGCCGGGCCTGACCGGTCCCGAACTGGCCCGGCGCATCCGGTCCATTCCCGAACTGGCCGGCATCCGGCTGGCGCTCGCCTCGTCGCAGAGGCTGGAGGGGCAGGAGCCGGACCGGGCGCCGGTCGATACCCACCTTCCCAAGCCGATCCGCTTCAGCATGCTGTGCCAATGCCTCGCCCGGCTGCTGGAACCGCGACCGCCTGTGGTCGCCGCCAACAACATCCTGTCCCTCCCCATCCGCGGGCCGGCCGAGCCGGCGGTTGTCGCCAAGGCCGGTGCGCCGCCCGCCCCGCAGTCGGCCACGAAACCGGAACCGACGCCGCGCGTCCGTGTGCTGGTGGCCGAGGACAATCCGGTCAACCAGCAGCTGACGCTGGCCCTGCTGCGCCGCGCCGGGCACAGCGCGGAAGCGGTGTCCAACGGCGAGGAGGCGGTGGAGGCGGTGACGGCGCGGCCCTACGACCTCGTTCTGATGGACGTCCAGATGCCGGTGATGGACGGGCTGGCGGCGACGCGGCGGATCCGCCGGCTGTCCGGTCCGGCCGCACGCATCCCGGTGGTGGCCCTGACCGCCAACGCCATGCAGGGCGACGCCGCCATCTGCCTGGAAGCCGGCATGGACGATTACCTGTCCAAGCCGATCAACGCACGCAAGCTGCTGGACACCATCGCCCGTTTCGCCGCTCCGGCCGCCGACACCGCTGCCGATGGCAGCGGGCAAACCCCTGCCCCACCTCAGCCGGAACCTGAGCCGGCCACCGTCAATGTGGAGAAGATCGAGGAACTGCGCGACGCGCTGGGTAGCGACGGGTTCGCGCTGCTGCTGGAAACCTTCTTCAGCGACAGTCCGCAGCATCTCGATCTGCTGCGTGCCGCCATCGCGCGCGGGGACCGCTCCGGCATCGAACGGGAGGCGCACATCCTGAAGGGGTCCGCCGCCAATGTCGGATTCGACCGGCTGGCCGCCACCGCCCATCATCTGGTCGCCGCCGCCCGCAGCGGCGACCATGACGCCCTGACCGCCACCGCCGGCGAACGGGTCGCCGCCGAGCTGTCCGCCGCACGGAAGGCCGCCGCGTTGCTGGAGGCGTCCGTCGGCTGAACCGCTGACCGGGTCGCCGGACACCCTTGCTGCGACGCAGTGCCGCCGGTGATTGTGCAATAGCGTCAGTTTCTGTAAAATGCCGTGGATTTCCCGATCCCGCTCCCCGAAACGCTGGAGTAGACGCCGACCATGGCCGATGCCGTCACCGCTCTGGTCGTCGATGACGAGGAAATGACCCGCGCCATCGTTGCCGGCTATCTCTCCCGCATCGGCTACCGCACGCTGGAGGCCGGGACCATGGCGCAGGCGTGGGAGTTCCTGTCGGCCAGCGGGTCGGCGATCCATGTCGTTCTGCTCGACCGGCGGCTCGCCGACGGCGATGGGCTGGAACTGTATGAACGGATGAAGCAGGAACCGCATCTGGCCGACATCCCCGTCATCGTCCAGACCATCTCCGACAGCAGTTCGGAGATCGCGGCCGCCATCCGCGCCGGCGTCTTCTACTACCTCATCAAGCCCTATGACGGCGCGCTGCTGCGCTCCGTCGTCCGCGCGGCGGAGGAGACGACCGGGCGGCTGAGGAGCCTGCAGGGCGACCTGCGCTCCCGGTCCGACGCCATCGGCCTGCTGCGCGACGGGCGTTTCCGCTTCCGTACCCTGCAGGAGGCGCAGAATCTCGCCATCACCCTGTCATCCGTCGCCGCCACCGCCCACAGCCTGACCTTCGGCCTGTCGGAGATCCTGGTGAATGCGGTGGAGCACGGCAACCTCGGCATCGGGTTCGAGGCGAAGGGCCGTCTGAAGGCCAGCGGCATGCTGGCGCGCGAGATCGAAGCGCGGCTGGCCTCGGCCGAGCATCGCGACAAATACGCCACCGTGCATGTGGAGCGCAGCGACAGCCGCGTGATCTTCACCGTGACCGACATGGGGGCGGGCTTCGACTTCAACCGCTACCTGTCGGTCGATGCCTCGCAGTCGAACGCCACCCACGGCCGCGGGATCGCGCTGGCCCGCATGGTCGGGTTCGACCAGCTGACCTATGTCGGCAACGGCAACCGGGTGGTCGGCATCGTCAATCTGGACCGGGCGCCGGACGGACCGTCCGACTGATCCACTGCACCGTCAGGTCGTCGGCCAGCAGCCGCGCCATCACGGCAAATTGCGTTTCGGAATCCGTCGCCAGCCTACATTCCCGGCTCGAACACCGCGACCCGATTGCGGCCGAGGTGCTTCGCCCGATAGAGCGCCAGATCGGCACGGTGGATCGCCCGCTCCAGCGTGTCGGTGGCCCCCTCCAGCCCGGCGATGCCGATGCTCGCGGTCAGGCGGAAGGTGCCGTCGGTCGCCTCGATCGGCATGCGGGCCAGATGGCGGCGCACCCGTTCGGCCACCACGCGGCTCTCGTCCGCGGTGGCGCCGGGCAGGACCACCACGAACTCCTCCCCGCCCAGCCGGCCGAGAATGTCGTATTCCCGTAGAATCGCCTGACAGCCGGCCGCCACCATGCGCAGCGCGTCGTCGCCGGTGGCATGGCCGAAGGTGTCGTTGATGCGCTTGAAATGGTCGACGTCGAGGACGAAGACGGACAGCGGCTCGTGGAACCGGTGGGCACGGGCCAGTTGGGCGCGGGCCATGTCCATGAAGGAGCGCCGGTTGTAGATGCCAGTCAGCGGATCGCGCGATGCCATGTCGCGCAGCGCCTCTTCCATGCTGCGGCGCTCGGTGTAGTCGTAGATCCAGGCAAGATTGACCGCCATGCCCTGGATCACCGCCTGATTCACCGTGAACAGCGTCCAGAAGGGCGAGCCGTCGGCCCGCTTGAACTGGACCTCCATGTTGGTGACGCCGCCGCCGCCGCCGCGCAGCCTTTCCAGGACGCGCAGGCGCTGGTGGCTGTCCAGGTAATAGTCGCGGGCCCGGCTGCCGATCAGCTTTTCGCGCGGCAGGCCGATCAGCTCGGCGAAGCGGGTGTTGACGAAGATGATCCGGCCGTCGTCGCGCCGGGACACCGAAACGCCGATCGGACTCTGTTCGAGGATGGCCTCCAGCCGCTCCTCGTTCGGGCGCGCTTCGGTCAGCTCGTGGATGGCGCCGACGATGCCCGCCGGCTTGCCCGATCCATCGTGGAAGGCCGTCTTGGTCAGGTTGACCATCCGCATCGCGCCTTCGGCCGTACAGATCGGCGCCTCGTACCGGACGCTGCCGTCATGCTCCAGCAGGTCGCGGTCGTGGCCAACATGCTGGCTCGCCATGTCGGGCCCGGTCAGCGCGAACGCGGTTTGCCGCAGCATCTCGTCGCGGGCGATGCCGGTCAGACGGGAAAAGGCATGGTTGACCGCGATGTACTGGCCGGCGGCGTCCTTGACGAACAGCGGCACCGGCGAGGCTTCCAGCAGAGCGTCGACCACCGGCTTCTCGGTGCAGGCGGCGGTATCGATCGCACCCCCGGTCTGCCGGTACAGTGAATCGACGTCCGTCACGGTCAGCAGCCGCTGCATGCCGGCATCGCCGTCCGCCCCGCTGTCCCACGGCCTTTCCGCAACCGTCACCCAGCGTGCGGAACCGTCGTTCCGCAAGATGCGGAACGCCTGTCCCGTCTCCTGCGCGGCGCCGCCGGGGCCGCCATGATCGAGTGCGAACTCGCACAGGCTGCGGCCGGGGAGACCGCCCGCCTCACAGCCCAGCAGGTCATGCAGGGCCGGATTCGCGTGGTGGATGATCCCCGAAGCCGTGACGAGGCAAACCCCGACCGGCAGGCGGTCAAAGGCCGAAAACGCGGTTTCGCGCCCGTCATCCACACCACGGCCTGACATCATCACCATGCAACCCGGAACCGGCATGGCCGAGAGTGTTTCATAGAATTTTATGTCCCCGCAATGCCGGCGATTTCCGACAGGGTCGAAGTGTGACGGCCGGATTTCTAAAAGCGGTTGAGTATATAAAATTTTCGCCGATTGTTCAAGGTGCTGACGTTTCACGCGGTTGCAGCGCCCTGCTTCCTTCAACGCCCAATGCGACACCAAGCCGCTGCCACTCCCCGGCTGCGCCCGGCAATCCGAATCGCAGCCAGTCCGGCCGCTGTTCGAATCGGCGCACGAGGATCCCGGCCTCGCCCAGGGCGCGATACAGCGCCGGTGCCCGCGGGTCCTCGACGAGACGGTACAGCTCGGTCCCGCCGACCACGCGCAGGCCGGCCCGCTCCAGCAGGCGGTCCAGTTCCGCCGCCGCCGCCGCCAGCCGCCCTCTGGTCGCCTCGATCCAATGGCGGTCGCCCAGCGCCGCCGTGGCGATGGCCAGCCCCGGTCCCGACACCGCCCAGGGGCCGATGGCCTCGCGCAACGCCATCGCCAGCGCGACCGGCGCCAGCGCGATTCCCAGCCGCAGCCCCGCTAGCCCGAAGAATTTGCCGAAGGACCGCAGGACCACCAGCCCCGGTTTGCCGGCATGTGCCGCGAGGCTGTCCTGCGGCCGCATGTCGGCAAAGGCCTCATCCACCACCAGCCAGCCGCCGCGGGCATGCTGCGCATCGGCAAGTTCCAGCAGGCGGGCGGCGGGCCAGCGCCGGCCGTCGGGGTTGTTCGGGTTGACGATCACCAGGACGTCGGCCTCCTCCACCCCCTCCACCATCCGGACGTCATGGCCGGCCAGCGCCCAGCAGCGGGCATGCTCGGCATAGGTCGGCCCCAGGACGGCGACGCGGCCCGGCGCGCGCAGCCGCGGCAGCAACTGGATCAGCGCCTGCGATCCCGACGCCGCAGCCACCACATCCGCCGAAGGCGCGCCATAGCAGGCCGCCGCCGCGCTCCGCAGCGCGGCCTCCTCGCCGCGGCCGGGCAGCCGGCTCCAGGCATCCGGCCGCACAGGCGGCAGCGGATAGGGCCAGGGGTTGATGCCGGTGGACAGGTCGATCCACGGCTCCGGCGCATCCGGGAACGCGGCGCGGGCGCCGTCGAGGTCCCCGCCATGCAGCAGGGTGCCGCCGGCCACTTCCCGTTTCCCCGTCTGCCGTTCGTCCGTCACGCTCGGCTTGGTCGCCGGGCACTCTTCGGCCATGATCGCGCCTCTTCCTCAATCACCGACGCGCGGCCAGCGCGCCGCCCCATTGCCTGGAACGTCCCACCCGTGCCGCTGCTGCATCCTTTCCTGCTCGCCACCGCACTCATCGTCGAAGCGGTGGCGGGCTATCCCGATCCACTCTACGCCCGCATCCGTCACCCGGTCGTGTGGATCGGAGCGCTTATCGCCCAGCTTGACCGTACGCTCAACCATGAGAGCGACCGGTTCGGCCGCCGCAAGGCTTTCGGCGTGCTGGCGGTTGCGGTGCTTCTGCTGACGGTGGGCGGTGTTGCGGTGGCGGTGGCCTGGGTCTGCCGGCTGCTGCCCTTCGGCTGGCTGGCCGAGGCGGTGCTGGCCTCCACCCTGCTGGCCCAGCGCAGCCTGCACGACCATGTGGCGGCCGTTGCCAAGGGCTTCCGCAGCGGTGGGCTGGAGGGCGCGCGCAAGGCGGTGTCGATGATCGTCGGCCGCAACCCGGCGACGCTAGACGAGCCCGCCGTCGCTCGCGCCGCTATCGAAAGCCTCGCCGAGAATTTCTCCGACGGGGTGGTTGCCCCGGCCTTCTGGCTGCTGGTGGGCGGGCTGCCCGGTCTGGCGCTCTACAAGGCGATCAACACCGCGGACAGCATGATCGGCCACCGCACCCCGCGCCACGAGGCGTTCGGCTGGGCGGCGGCGCGGCTGGACGATCTGGTCAACCTGCCGGGATCGCGCCTGACCGCCCTGCTGCTGGTGGGGGCGGCCTGGATGACCGGCGGGGCCGACGCGCGGCAGGCCTGGGCATCGATCCGGCGGGACGCCCACCGCCACCGCTCCCCGAACGCCGGCTGGCCGGAGGCGGCGATGGCCGGCGCGCTCGATCTGCGGCTGGGCGGGCCGCGGGTCTATGGCGCCACCCGGATCGAGGATGTCTGGCTCGGCCCCGGCCGCACCGCCGCCACTCCGGACGACATCGGCCGGGCACTGGTGCTCTACCGCCGCGCCTGCGCCCTGCTGATCGCCTCCGCACTGGTGCTGGCGGTGCTGGGATAAGGTTCACCCCCGCGCCGCCCGCCGCATCATCAGCGACAGCCGCCGCCCGACCCGGCGGCCGAAGCGGCGGAGGGCGTACAGCAGGCGGCGGGCGGCGCGGGCGGGGGCGGTCTCCTTCAGCCAGGCGAGCCAGGCCATTACCCGAACATAGCCCCGGGCGAACCAGCCGATGGTCAGCAGCTTCGGCTTGGCGACGTGGAACAGCCGCTCCACCAGCGTGATCTTGACCAGTTCCGCCCCGACGATCACGGCGACTCCGGCCATCGGGCGGCCGGTGGCGAACAGCCATGCCCCGACCGGCTTGGCCGGCTCCAGCAACGCCAGCGGCACCAGGACGAGAATCAGCGACGGGTAAGGTCCCAGACCGGCGACCCAGCGGCCGATCCGCCCGAACAGCGGCAGCCGAGCAATGCGGCGGACCACCGGCCGCACCACCCAGTAGGCCAGCGCATCCAAAAGGAAATATCCGACCGCGAGCAGGGTTGCGACCGGACGCAGCAGGCGGGCCAACAGCCGCCACGGCTGCTTCGGCCGACTTGGCGATGCGATACGCTTGCCAGCCCCGCGCGTGGGGCCGGGCGGGAAATCGCTTTTCATTTGAAACATCCCGACGGAGGTCCTAGGTCCCTGTCTACCACCAAGGCGAGCCTTTCGTTTGACGGAAGGGGCTGGCACCTTCACCCAAATTGTTCCTGTACACACACGATCAGGTCTGCTCCATCCCCGAACGTAGTCCCACAACAGCAAAGCCCACCGTGCCCGGCCATTACGATCCCCTCCTCGTCGCACTCTCATACGTAATCGCCGTGTTCGGCGGTTATGTGGCTCTGGATCTCGCCCATCACACCGGCAACGGCACGGCCCACCCCACCATCACGCATCCCCGCCGCGACGGCGCCGGCGGCGGTCCGGGCAATGGCCGGCGGCTGATGAGTGCGGCGCTGGCCCTTGGGGCCGGGATATGGTCGATGCACTTCATCGGCATGCTCGCCTATCGCAGCGACATACCGATCAGCTACGACGCCGGGCTCACCGCTTTGTCCTTCGTGCTGGCGGTCGCCGTTTCGGGTGCCGGCCTGTTCGCCGTCGCCCGCAACCGCCCGCGCCGCTACACCCTGCCGGTGGCGGGAACGCTGACGGGGCTGGGCATCGTCAGCATGCATTATGTGGGGATGGCGGGCATGCAAATGGATATGGAGCTGTCCTACGACGCCGTTCTGGTCGCCGTCTCTGTCGCCGTCGCCATCGTCGCCTCCACCGCGGCCTTGTGGCTGGCCTTCCGGACCCAGCGCCCGCTGCAGCGGGCCGCCGGTGCCGTTCTGCTGGGCATGGGCGTGGTGACGATGCACTACACCGGCATGGCCGCGGCCGGGATGGAGCCGATAACCGAGGCGGGCACCGCAACGCTCGACAGCATGGGCCCTTACCACACCATGCCGGCCCATGCGACGACCGCCTCCGGGCAGCGGATGGCGCTGTCCCCCCCGCTGCTGGCGATCATGACCGGGGTGGGCACGCTGCTTCTGCTCTCGCTGGCGATGCTGTCGTCTTTACTGGACCGCCGGCAGCAGGCGGAACGGACGGCGGAGCAGGAGGCGCGCTATCGCGCCATCGTCGACACCGCGGTCGACCCCATCGTCCTGATCAACGACCAGGGCACCGTCGAATCCTTCAACCATGCGGCGGAGAAAACCTTCGGCTATCGCGCCGAGGAGGTGATCGGCCGCAACGTCAACATGCTGATGCCGGAGCCGTACCGGAGCGCCCATGACGGCTATCTCGACCGCTACCACCGGACGGGAGAGCGGCGGATCGTCGGAATCGGCCGCGAGGTGGAAGGGCTGCGCAAGGACGGCTCCACCTTCCCGCTCGACCTGTCGGTCGGCGAATGGCATGTCGGCAAGCGCCGCATGTACACCGGCATCATGCGCGACATCACCGCCCGCAAGGCCGCCGAGGACGCGATCCTGCGCGCCCGCGACGAGGCGGAGGCGGCGAGGGTCGAGGCGGTCCAAGCCCGCGACGAGGCCCAGCGGGCCGACCGCGCCAAGACCAAGTTCCTCGCCGCCGCCAGCCACGACCTGCGCCAGCCGCTGCAGTCGCTGTTCTTCTTCGCCCACGCGTTATCGGACAAGCTGCAGGACCACCCCACGTCACCGTTGCTGGCCAGCATGACCGATTCGCTGAACGGCCTCCGGGTGATGCTGGACAGCCTGCTGGACGTGTCGCGGCTCGATGCCGGGGTGGTGAAACCCAGCGTCACCGATTTCGCGCTCGGACCCCTGCTGGACCGGCTGGCCGAGGAATACCGCATCCGCGCCACCGAATCCGGACTGACCCTGCGCCATGTCCCGACCTCCGCCTGGACCAGCAGCGACCCCGCCCTGCTGGAGCGCATCCTGCGCAACCTGATCGAGAACGCCATCCGCTACACCGAGCGCGGCCATATCCTGGTCGGCTGCCTGCACCGCGGCGGATCTCTGCGGCTCGCGGTGATCGACCAGGGCATCGGCATCCCCGGCGACCGGACGGAAGACATCTTCCAGGAGTTCACCCAGCTCGCCAATCCGGAGCGCGACCGGCGCAAGGGCCTGGGCCTGGGACTGGCCATCGTGCGGCGGCTGGCCGGGCTGCTCGAGCATGGGGTGGCGGTGCGGTCCACGCCTGGCCGTGGCAGCGGCTTCTTCCTCGACCTGCCGGCGGCGGTGCCGCGCCCGATTCCGAAGCCGGTGCGCAGCCCGGCCGAACTGCCGGACGCCAAGGGGCTGATCGTCATCGTCGACGATGACACCATCATCCTGCTCAGCATGCGGGCGATGCTGGAGGAATGGGGATACGAGGTGGTCGCCGCCGTTTCGGCCGACGAGGCGATCGCGTCGCTGCTGAATCTCGGCAGGCAGCCGGCGATGATCGTCGCCGACTATCGCCTGCGCGAAGGCCGGACGGGGGTGGAGGCGATCCGCGATATCTACGGCGTCTGCGGCGTGCGTGTCCCCGCCGTGGTGCTGACCGGCGATACCGATCCCGCCCGCATCGCCGAGGTGCAGCGCAGCGGTCACCGCCTGATCCACAAGCCGGTGTCCGCCCCGATGCTGCGCGAGATCCTGAACGCCGCTGCGTAGGCCGGGCGACGAAAAACCACCCGACTCCACCGAAGCAACCCTGGACGGGCCGGCGGCAGGGGGACTAGCATCCGCCACCCGAACGAGCCCCCCGGCGGCCCCCGCCCGTCGCCGCCCCATTTCTCTCACGGACCGTGATGCTGCGCCGTTCCTTGATCCGCGCCGGTGAGACCTGCGCTTTCCATCTCCGTGCCGCCCTGGCGCGTGCGCTGTCCCGCCCTGCCCCTCCTGCGGCACCGCCCGCCGCACCTCCTTATGACGGCTACCCGGTCCCTCCGCAGCAACAGCCGGTCCAGTACCCTGGCGCCCCCTATCCCGGCGCGCCTTATCCGCAGCCTCCGCAGCAGCCGGTCTATCCGCCTGACGGGTTCCCGCCCAACGCCTACCCGCCGGGCACCCATCTCCCCGCGCCCCCTCCAATGGGTGCGCAACCGCCCGGCCAGCCCTATCCCTATCCGCAGCAGCCGGCGCCGCCCTATGGCGTGCAGCCGCCGCAAGCGGTTCCTCCCTACGCCCCACCACCGCAGTATCCACCCCAAACCGCGCCTTCCGGCCGACCGCCGGGACGCCCGCGGTTGCGCCTGCCGCGCGGACGCTGGGGCAAGGTGGCGGTCGTCGCGGGCGTGCTGGTCCTGCTGCCCCCGGTGACGCTGTTCGGCGCCTATTGGTGGATGCGGGCGCAGCAGCCGCAGACCAGCGGCACCATAGCCATCCCCGGCAGCGGCGCCCCGGCGGAGATCGTCCGCGACCGCCAAGGTGTGGTCCATATCTTCGCGGCGACGGAGCGCGACGCCTACCGCGCGCTGGGCTATGCCCACGCCCAGGACCGGCTGTGGCAGATGGAGACGATGCGCCGCGCCGGCGCCGGCCGGCTGGCCGAGCTGATCGGCATCAAATACGGCGACTTCGCGCTCCGCACCGACCGGTTGATGCGCACGCTCGGCGTCCGCCGCTCGGCAGAGGCGATGGAAGCCACCCTGTCGCCGGAGGCCCGCACCGCCTTCGAGGCCTATGCCGAGGGCGTGAACGCCTATCTCGCCACGCGGTCGGAGGCGCTGCCGGTCGAATTCCAGCTTCTGCGCCACACGCCGGAGCCCTGGACGGTCGCCGACAGTCTGGTGTGGGCCAAGCTGATGGCGCTGCAACTGTCCGCCAACTATCGTGACGAGCTGTTCCGCTCCCGCGTGCTGGAACGGCTGTCGCCGACCCAGGTCGACGACCTGTTCCCGCCCGACGCCCCCGGCGCGCCCACCACGCTGGCGACCGACCTTCGCGGCATGGATTTGCGGGAGACGGTGCGCCGCACCCTGGCGGCCCTGCCGCAAATGGGTTTCGACACTGCGTCAAACGAATGGGTCCTGACCGGCGCCCGCACCACCACCGGCAAGCCGATCCTCGCCAACGACCCGCATCTCGGGCTGGAAGCGCCGATCCTCTGGTATCTCACCCGCATCGTGACGCCCGACCTCACCGTCACCGGCGCCACCGTGCCGGGCGTGCCGCTGACCATCCTCGGCCACAACGGCAAGGTCGCCTGGGGCTTCACCACCACCCACAGCGACACCCAGGATCTGTTCGTCGAGAAGCCGGATCCGCAGGATCCCGCCCGCTACCTGACCCCCGACGGCAGCCAGCCCTTCGAGACGCACGCCGAGACCATCGCCATCGCCGGCGAGCAGTCGCAGACGCTGACCGTGCGCAGCACGCGCCATGGTCCGGTCATCTCCGACCTCGATGCTGCGCCCGCCGGCACTGCGCCCGGCCCGGTGCTGTCTCTGTCCTTCCCCGGCCTTGCCGACGACGACACCAGCGCGGAGGCGCTCTACCGCCTGAACCATGCGGAAACGGCGGAGGCGGCCCGCGAGGCGCTGCGCCTGCATGTCGCCCCGCAACAGAACATCGTCTATGCGGATGTGGGCGGCACCGTCGGCTTCATCTCCGCCGGCCGGGTGCCGATCCGCCGCAAGGGCGATGGGCGCGTGCCGGTTCCCGGCTGGACCGGCGAGTATGACTGGACCGGCTTTCTGCCCTACTACGCCCTGCCGCAGTCGGTGAACCCGCCGTCGGGGCAGTTCGTCAACGCCAACAACGCGGTGGTCGGGCACGACTATCCCTATCGACTCGCCACCGAATGGCCCGATCCGTCGCGTGCCAAGCGCATCGTCGAGATGCTGGGCACCGGGCGTTTTTCCGTCGAGGATGTTGCGCGCCAGCAGATGGACATCGTCTCGCTGCCGGCCCGCGACTTCCTGCCCGAACTGCTGAAATACCCGTCCCCGCCCGGCCTCGCCAGCGACGCGGCGGCGCTTCTGCGCAGCTGGGACGGCCGCATGGACCGCAACAGGCCGGAGCCGCTGATCTTCACCGCCTGGATGCGCGAGCTGGTGCGGGCGGTGTTCGCCGACGAACTCGGCCCCGATTTCGCGTCCTACTGGGAACTGCGGCCGGAGGCCTTGCGCCATGTCCTGGACGAACGGCCGGAGTGGTGCGACGACGTCACCACGCCGCAGAAGGAAAGCTGCGCCGACATGATCGGCCGGTCGCTGGAGGCCTCGGTTGCGATGCTTGCCGAGCGTCACGGCTCCAGCCCGAAAAGCTGGCGCTGGGGCGACGACCACAAGGCGGCGCTGGTCCACCGGATGCTGAGCCGCCTGCCGCTGATCGGCGGCACCGCCGACCTGTCGGTGGAAACCGACGGCGGCTTCTTCACCGTCAACCGCGGGACGACCTCGACCCGCGATCCGGCGAACCCCTTCCGCCATGTCCATGGCGCCGGGTTCCGCGCGGTCTATGATCTGGCCGACCTGGACAATTCCCGCTTCGTGATCGCCACCGGGCAATCCGGCAACATCTGGTCCCGCCATTGGGGCGATCTGGTCGGGCTGTGGCGCGACGGCGGCTCATTGCGTCTGGCCGGCGACCGTGGCACGTTGCTCTCGGCAGGGGCGGAGGTGCTGACACTCACACCACGCAACACCGGGACAGCCAAGAAATGACCATCACTCTGGAGGACGTGCGCGCCGCGGCGGCGCGCATCGCGGGGCACCTGCCCCGGACGCCCACGGTTCCGGCGCCCCGCCTGGGGGACATGGCGGGGTGCCGGCTGCATGTGAAGCTGGAGAACCAGCACGCCACCAGCTCCTTCAAGGAGCGCGGCGCGCTTAACAAGCTGCTGTCGCTGGGCGAGGCGGAGCGCCAAGCCGGCGTCATCGCCATGTCCGCCGGCAACCATGCCCAGGCGGTGGCCTGCCACGCCACGCGGCTGGGCATCCGCTCCACCATCGTCATGCCCGCCTTCACTCCCTTCACCAAGGTGGAGCGGACGGAGAATCTCGGCGCCACCGTCGAACTGCATGGCGAGACGCTGAGCGAGGCCGCCGCCTTCGCCCATGATCTGGCGGCGCGCGACGGGCTGATCTTCGTCCACCCCTACGACGACCCGCTGGTCGCCGCCGGCCAGGGCACCACCGCGCTGGAACTGCTGGAGGATGTGCCCGACCTCGACGTGCTGGTGATTCCGATCGGCGGCGGCGGGCTGATCGCCGGCATGGCGACGGCGGCCAAGGCGCTGCGGCCGGACCTGGAGATCGTCGGCGTGCAGTGCAGCCTCTATCCCGCCGTGCGGCAGGCGCTGGCGGGACAGCCGATCACCTGCGGCGGCGCCACGGTGGCGGAGGGCATCGCGGTGAAGGCCCCCGGCGCCCTGACCCTGCCGATCATCCGCGCCTTGGTCGACGATGTGGTGGAGGTGGGCGAGGCCCGGCTGGAGGAAGCGGTCTACCGCCTCGCCACCGTGCAGAAGCTGGTCGCCGAAGGGGCCGGCGCCGCGGCGCTCGCCGCCATTCTGGAGGAGCCGGAGCGCTACCGCGGCCGCAAGGTCGGCATGGTGCTGTCCGGCGGCAACATCGATTCCCGCATCATGGCGCAGGTGCTGATGCGCGGTCTGGTCTATGAGGGGCGGATCGTCCGCCTGCGCATCGGCATCACCGACGCCCCCGGCGCGCTGGCCCGCGTCACCCGCCTGCTGGGCGAGGCCGGGGCGAACATCGTCGAGGTGCACCACCAGCGCCTGTTCCACAATGTGCCGGTGAAGATGGCCGAGGTAGACGTGGTGCTGGAAACCCGCAACCAGACCCATGTCGAGGCGCTGATGACCCGGATGAGGGATGCGGGCTATCCGACGAACCTGATGGTGGAGGTGGGGTAAAGCCCCACCCCTCAGATGCTGTAATTGTCCGCGATCTCCGACCGCAGCTGTTCCACCTGATCGCGGAACACCGAGCCGTCCCGGCCGGCGCTGTTGCGCACGTCGCGCACCACGCGGGCCGGGGTGCCGCCCAGCACGATGATGCGGTCGGCCAGATGCACCGCCTCTTCCAGATCGTGGGTGACGAACAGCACCGTCTTGCCGGTTTCCTGATGGATGCGGCGAAGCTCGTCCTGCAGATTGTGGCGGGTGATGGCGTCGAGCGCGCCGAACGGCTCGTCCATCAGCAGGATGTCCGGGTCCACCGCCATGGCGCGGGCGATGCCGATGCGCTGGCGCTGGCCGCCCGACAGTTCGTAGGGCCAGCGGCGGGCATAGCCGTCGAGCCGCACCAGCTTCAGCGCGGCCTCGGCGCGCTGGCGCCGCTCGTCGCGGCTGACCGGCAGTCCCTCCAGCCCGAACTCCACATTGCGGATCACCCGACGCCAGGGCAGCAGGCGGGAGTCCTGGAACACCAGCCCGACCGGGCGGTGGCCGGGGCGCTGGTCCTGGTGGATGGTGACGCCACCGCTGCGTGCGGCGTGCAGTCCAGCGACGACACGCAGCAGCGTCGACTTGCCGACGCCGGACGGGCCGACGATAGCGACGAAGCTGCCGCGCTCGACCGACAGGTTGACGTCGACCAGCACCGGCGGAGCGTCCTTGCCGTAGCCGATGGACACATCCTCGAGGTCGATGACCGACGTGGCGGCGGTCTTGGAAAGGATCACCGCTGCCATGAGAGCACCCGCGACTGAACTTGCATGAACAGGAAATCCGATACGCCATAGAGCAGCGCGATGGTGACCATGTAGAGCACGACGATGTGGGTGGCCAGCAGGCCCGACGCCTCCATCATCCGCATGCCGAGGCCGGAGATGCCGAACAGCTCGGCCGCGACCACCGTCATCCAGCCCTGCCCCAACCCGGCGCGCATGCCCGACAGGATGCCCGGCAGGGCGCCCGGCAGGATGATCTTGAACAGGCGCGGGATCAGCCCGCCCTGCCCGAAGGCATGGCCAAGCTCGATCAGGTCCTTGTCCACCCCGCGCACCGCGGCGTAGCTGGCGTAATAGTTGATCCAGAACACCGTCAGCGAGATCAGGAAGGACGCGGCCCCCTCGCTGACGCCGAACCAGATGATGGCGAAGGGGATCCAGGCGATGGCCGGGATCGGGCGCAGCATGCGCACGACCCAGGCCTGGAAGGCGT
Organism: Azospirillum oryzae; assembly: GCF_900177515.1. GTDB lineage: Bacteria > Pseudomonadota > Alphaproteobacteria > Azospirillales > Azospirillaceae > Azospirillum > Azospirillum oryzae_A. The sequence continues at coordinate 1,333,753 of NZ_FXAK01000007.1, read as the reverse complement.
CCCACTTGCCCCACAGCGCCGCCGCCGTGCCGAACGACACGCCGAGGAAGGTGCCCAGCGACAGCCCGACCAGATAGTGCGACAGGCTGGCCAGCACCATCTCCTGCCAAGTGCCGCTCTTGAACTCGGTCAGGAAGGCGGCGGGCACCGCGCTCGGCGACGGCAGCAGTCGGGCCGGCACGACGCCGCTGCGCGCCACCGCTTCCCACGCCAGCAGGAAGACGAGCACGCCCAGCGCCGATAGGGCGACTTTCTGATAGGACTTCATCGGCTTGTCGGTCTGCATCGGTCGGCCGGCTTACTTGGCGACGGCGTCGTAGAAGCTGAAATCGAAGGCCTCGGCCACCGGAATGGTCTCGCCGGCCGAACCGATCTCCTTGGTGAAGGCCATCATCTTTTCCACCGCCGGCACGACCGAATGCGGATCGGCGACGAACTTGGAGCCGGGGCCCTTGAAGGCGGCTTCCAGCGTCGCCGGCTCCATCAGGCCCTTGCCGAGATAGTTGTTCACCAGCTTGGCCGACGCGGCCGGGTCCTTGGCGATCATGTCGACGGCGCGGATGTGGGCCTTGACCAGCGCCTTGATGGCGTCGGGGTTCTTCTTCAGCACCTCCGCGCGGGCGGACACCACGGTTCCGGGCTGGTCGGGGAACATCTGGGCGCCGGTGGCGACCAGCACGACATTCGGGTCCATCTGCTGGGTGACGGTCACCGTCGGTTCGCGGATGGTGGCGGCGTCGAGCGCGCCGGCCAGCAGGGCCTGCTGCGTCTTCTCGATGCCCATCGGCACCAGCTCGACATCGGCGGGATCGACCTTCACCACCTTGAACAGCCAATGCTTCAGCACGGTGTCGGGGACCGAGCCCGGCGGCTGGGTGCCGATCTTCGGCTTCCGGCCGGTGTCGGCGGCGAACTTCTTGAAGGACTCCGCTGTCGGGTTGGCGCCCACCGCCTTGGCGAAGGGACCGCGCGCGGCGACCACCATCTCTTCCACCGCCGAATTGGCGATGACCGATATGTCGGCGCCCTTGGTGCGGGCGACCAGGACCGGCGCGACGCCGGCATAGAGCAGGTCGATCTGGCCGGCGGCCATCGCCTGGATGGCATGTGGGCCGGATTCGAAGCGGGTCAGCTTCAGCGTGATCCCAGCATCCTTGGCCCAGCCCTGCCCATCGACGATGAACAGCGGCGATGCCGCGAGGATCGGGATGTAGCCGATTTCCAGCTTCACCGGATCGGCGGCGCGCACGGTGCCGGGCATGGCGGCGGCAGCCGTGCCAAGGGCGATCAGGGCGGCAAGGGTGGAGCGACGGGTCAGGCGGAGCATCGGATCGTCCTCGGCTAAGGTTCCGAGGCTATTTAGCACGATTGCGCGGATGGAGAAGAGCGATTTCCACATAACTGGAAACGGGAATTCAATATAACACAAAAGTATTTTGTTGTTACCGCATCGGCGACCGCCGGAAAGCCGCAGAAATTGTGGGTTCGGCGCGGCTCGGACGGTACGGCCTCAGCTCTCCGTCAGCAGATAGAGCGACACACCGCAGAGTGATAACCCCACCAACAGGATCGCCACCGCAATGCGTGTCCAGAGCGTGAGGTGCGAATCGAACGGTTCGCAGAGATCGTCATCGTCCATGGCCTGACTTCCGTCACTGTGGGGAGGACGGCGGGGATATGCCGCCGTCTCTCGGTGCCGGAAAGCGATAGCGGTGCCGTGTTGCGGCGGTGTGTCCCGCGGACGCTGTTGTGTAACCGACGGTAACGGCGCCGGCCGTCCGTTACAGGCCTTCCACCACGATCATCTTGAAATCGGCGGCGTTGCGACGCGCCTCGCGCGCCTTGCGGTATTCCGGGCTGTCGTAGAAGGCCTTGGCCGATGCCATGTTCGGGAACTCCAGGATGACGATCCGGTTGGGCTGCCAATCCCCCTCCAGCACCGCCGTCTCGCCGCCGCGGCTGATGAAGCGTCCGCCGTTCTTTGCGATCGCGTCGGGGGTCAGCGACTTGTAGACCTCATAGGCGACGGGGTCGGTCACGCGCACGTCGGCGATGATGTAGGCGGTCATGGCTCGGCATCCTCTCTTGTCGTTTTTCGGCCCAAAAGAAACGGGCGCGGGAAGCCTTGCCTCCCGCGCCCGTCCCGGTCAAACGCTTTGAATGACGGTCAGGCTTCCATCGCCTTGACGACCTCTTCGGTGACCTTCTTGGCGTCGCCGAACAGCATCATGGTGTTGGGGCGGAAGAACAGCTCGTTCTCCACACCGGCGTAACCGGCGGCCATGCCGCGCTTGATGAAGAACACCGTCTTGGCCTTCTCCACATCCAGGATCGGCATGCCATAGATCGGGCTGGCCGGATCGGTCTTGGCGGCCGGGTTGGTGACGTCGTTGGCGCCGATGACGAAGGCCACGTCGGCAGTGCCGAAGTCGCGGTTGATGTCCTCCAGTTCGAACACCTCGTCGTACGGCACGTTGGCCTCGGCCAGCAGCACGTTCATGTGACCGGGCATGCGGCCCGCCACCGGATGGATGGCATACTTCACGTCGACGCCCTCGTGCTTCAGCACGTCGGCCATCTCACGCAGGGCATGCTGGGCCTGGGCAACCGCCATGCCATAGCCGGGGACGATGATGACCGACTGGGCGTTCTTCATGATGTAGGCGGCATCCTCGGCCGAGCCGGCCTTGACCGAACCCTGCGGCCCCTTGGCAGGACCGCCCGCCGCGGCACTCTCGCCGCCGAAGCCGCCGAGGATGACGTTGAAGATCGAGCGGTTCATGCCCTTGCACATGATGTAGGACAGGATCGCGCCCGAGGATCCCACCAGCGCACCGGTGATGATCAGCAGGTTGTTCTGCAGGGTGAAGCCGATGCCGCAGGCCGCCCAGCCCGAATAGCTGTTCAGCATCGAGATCACCACCGGCATGTCGGCGCCGCCGATCGGCAGGATCAGCAGGAAGCCGAGAGCCAGCGCCACCAGCACGATCAGCCACATCGCGGCCGACGAGTTCGACTGCACCAGCCAGATGATCAGGATGACGGTCAGCACGCCCAACGCCGCGTTCAGCGGATGCTGCATCGGGAACACCAGCGGCTTGCCGGTGACCAGCCCCTGCAGCTTGGCAAAGGCGACCAGCGAGCCGGTGAAGGTGATGGCGCCGATGGCGGTGCCCAGCGCCATCTCGACCAGCGAGCCCTTGGCGATGGCGCCCGGCAGGCCGATGCCGTAGGCCGCCGGCGAATAGAAGGCGGCGAGCGCCACGAAGACGGCGGCGAGACCGACCAGCGAGTGGAAGGCGGCGACCAGCTGCGGCAGCGCCGTCATTTCGATCTTCTTGGCGACCACATAGCCGATGGCGCCGCCGATGGCGATGCCCAGCACGATCATCCAATAGGACTGGACGATGGGCGAGGCCAGCGTGGTCAGGATGGCGATGGTCATGCCGACCATGCCGTAGATGTTGCCCTGGCGCGAGGTCTCCGGGCTGGACAGACCGCGCAGCGCCATGATGAAGCAGATGGAGGCGATGAGGTAGAGAAGGGCCGACAAGGTTTCCATGGTCTTACTTGCCCTTCTTCTTGAACATGGAGAGCATGCGCTGGGTCACGAGGAAGCCGCCGAAGATGTTGACGGACGCCAGGATGACGGCGAGGAAGCCCAGGACCTTGGAGAAGCCGAACCCTGCCGGTCCGGCGGCGATCAGGGCGCCGACGATGATGACCGACGACACGGCGTTGGTCACCGCCATCAGCGGCGAGTGCAGGGCCGGGGTGACGCGCCAGACGACGTAGTAGCCGACAAAGCAGGCCAGCACGAGCACCGTCAGGCCGGTGACGAAGAAGCTGCCATGGCCGCCGGCGGCTTCCGCGACCGGCTGGGCCGAATGGGCGACCTGGGCGGCAAGCAGGTCGGCCTGCTGGCCGAGCGCCGCGAGGTTCGCCTTCAGCTCGGCAATACGGGCGGACAGTTGGGTCTGATCCATTGCGGTAAGTCTCCTCAGGCGCCCGGTCAGCCGGCGAAGGCGGGGTGGACGACGGCGCCGTCGCGGGTCAGCGCGATGGCCTTGACGATCTCGTCGTCCCAGTTGACGGTCACGCCCGTTTCCTTGCCATGCAAGGACGTCAGCAGCGCCAGCAGGTTCTTGGCGTACAAGAGCGAGGCGCTCTCGGCAATGCGGCTGGCGTAGTTAGCGTGGCCGACGATCTTCACGCCGTTGGCCGTGGTCACCACCTCGCCCAGCTTGGCGCCCTCGACGTTGCCGCCCTGCTCCACCGCCAGATCGATGATCACCGACCCCGGCTTCATCGACGCGACATGCTCCGCCGTCACCAGGATCGGCGCCTTGCGGCCGGGGATCAGCGCGGTGGTGATGACGATGTCCTGCTTCTTGATGTGCTCGGCGACCAGAGCGGCCTGCTGGCGCTTGTAGTCGTCCGACATCTCCTTGGCATAGCCGCCGGCGGTCTCCGCCTGTTTGAACTCGTCATTCTCGACGGCGACGAAGCTGCCGCCCAGCGACTGCACCTGCTCCTTCACCGCCGGGCGCACGTCTGTGGCCGAGACGATGGCGCCGAGACGCTTGGCGGTGGCGATGGCCTGCAGGCCGGCGACGCCGACGCCCATGATGAAGGCGCGCGCCGGCGGCACGGTGCCGGCGGCGGTCATCATCATCGGGAAGGCGCGGCCATATTCCGAAGCGGCATCGACGACGGCCTTGTAGCCGGCGAGGTTGGCCTGGGAGGACAGCACGTCCATGACCTGGGCGCGGGTGATGCGCGGCATGAACTCCATGGCGAAGGCGTTCACGCCGGCATCGGCGTAGGCCTTCACATGGTCGCGGCTGTTGTGGGGGTTGAGGATGGCGAACAGCAGCGCGCCCTTGCGGATGAGCGAAAGTTCGTCCTCGCCACCTTCGGCGGCGATCAGCGGGCGCTGCACCTTCAGCACGATGTCGGCATCGGCCAGCGCCGACGCCTCGTCGGCGGCGATGGACGCCCCCGCCGCCTCATAGGCCGCGTCGGTGATGCTGGAGCCGAGACCGGCCCCGCTCTCCACCACCACGTCCAGTCCCAAACCCTTCAGTTTCTTCACCGTTTCCGGTGAGGCGGCCACGCGAAGTTCGCCCGCACGTCGCTCCTTTGGAATGGCGACTTTCATTAGATAAAACTCCCCTGCCTCAGATACGCCGATCCCGGCATCCCCCATGGGTTATCGGCCCAGACGACGCGCATACATGCCGCATCCCTGTGTCTTTGTGAAGCCGAACCCACCGATGGTAATACCAGCCTATTGGGTGCGCCGCAACAAAGGGAATGGCTGCGTAGGTCCATCGTACGATTGTTTCATACAATAAGACAAACCAGCCATGAGCTGTTCAAATCCCGGCGAGGGTCACGCTTGTACGAAGGAATGGCCGCGACGCGATGACGCAGCCGGACCTCTGCCGTGCATGCCCGCGGCGCATCGCCGGCTTGCCATTCCCCCCGCCCGCCGATATTGTCCCGCCCCGTTCCCGAACACCCCCATCGTTTGAGGTTTTGCCATGTCCGACGTCGGCGGCATCGCGGCGGATCGCCTGAAGTCCTTTGTCGAGCGCATCGAGCGTCTCGAAGAGGAAAAGCGCGGTCTGCAGGAAGACATCAAGGAAGTCTACGCCGAGGCGAAGGGCACCGGTTTCGACACCAAGATCATCCGGCAGATCATCCGCCTGCGGAAGATGGACAAGGCCGACCGCCAGGAGCAGGAAGCCATCCTGGAGCTCTACAAGGAAGCGCTGGGCATGGTGGAGTGACGGGTTTCCCCGTCACTCTCCTTCCATCGAAGTCACGCAGCGGCGGCCCCTTCAGGCCGCCGCTTCGCGTTCGGGCACCCTGCTGACGCGCCCGGCCAGCCGTTCCATCACGTTGGCGACGAGCGCCAGACCGGAACCGCCCGCGGCGGCGCCGTCCAAGGTCAGGATCGATTCGGGATGGAACTGCACCGCGGCCAGCGGCAGCGTCCGGTGCTCGATCGCCATCACCGTCCCGTCCTCGGTCTCCGCCGTCACCCGCAGTTCCGGCGGCACGCTGTCGCGATGCGCCACCAGCGAGTGGTAGCGCCCCACCCGCATCCCCTGCGGCAATCCTTCGAACAGCCCGCCACCCTGGTGACGCAGGGCCGAGGCCTTGCCGTGCATCGGCTCCGGCAGGCGCTCCAGTTCAGCGCCGAAATGCTCGGCCATCCCCTGCAGCCCCAGGCAGACGCCGAACACCGGCACGCCGAGGTCGAGCGCCGCCTGCACGCTGCCGCCGACATCGAAATCGGCCGGCCGCCCCGGCCCCGGCGACAGGACCAGCAGGTCGGGCGGGTCGCCGCGCAACGCGGCGCGGGCGTGGGCATGGCGCAGCGTCGTCACGCTGGCGCCGGTCTGGCGGAAATAGTCGGCCAGGGTGTGGACGAAGCTGTCGTCATGATCGACCAGCAGCACCCGCCTGCCCTCCCCGCTCCGCCTCGCGCCGGCCTGGACCACCGACAGACGCGTCCCCTCACCGCGCACCGCGTCGAGGAAGGCCGACGCCTTCAGCCGGCATTCCGCATCCTCCGCATCGGGATCGCTGTCCGACAGCAGGGTGGCGCCGGCGCGGACGAAGGCGACGCCGTCCTTCATGCGGATGGTGCGCAGGGTCAGCCCGGTGTCCATTCCACCGTCGAAGCCGATGCGGCCGAAGGCCCCGCCATACCAGCGGCGCGGCGACCGTTCGGTGTCCTCCAGGAACTGCATGGCCCAACGCTTCGGTGCACCGGTCACCGTCACCGCCCAGCTGTGGGTGAGGAAGGCGTCCAGCGCGTCGAAGCCCTCGCGCAGCCGTCCTTCCACATGGTCGACGGTGTGGATCAGGCGGGAATACAGCTCGATCATCCGGCGGCCAATCACACGGACGGAGCCGGGCTCGCACACCCGCGCCTTGTCGTTGCGGTCGACATCGGTGCACATGGTCAACTCCGCCGCATCCTTGGCGGAGTTCAGCAGGGTCAGGATCTGCGACGCATCGGCCAGCGCATCGCCCCCGCGCGCCACGGTGCCGGAGATCGGGCAGGTCTCCACCCGCCGGCCGCCGACGCGCACATACATCTCCGGACTGGCCGCGACCAGGAACTCGCCGTCACCCAGATTGATCAGCGCCTCGTAGGGTGCCGGGTTGGACGCGCGCAGGCGGCGGAAGATGGTGGCCGGGCTGTCGGCGCAGGGCTCGGCGAAGGTCTGGCCCGGCACCACCTCGAACAGGTCGCCGCGGTTGAAAGCCTCCTTCGCCGCCCGCACCGCCTGCTGGTACTCGCCGGGCGCATGGTCGCACTCCGCGGCGGCATTGGTGTCGGGGCGGTAGCCGTGAGCCCTGCCGCCGCCGGTGAAGCCTTCCGTCGAGACGCCATCGACAACGAACTCATAGGTGAAGCGCCGCGCCACCCCGGCGGCATGGTCGACCACCAGCAGCCGGTCGGGCAGATACAGCACCAGATCGCGCTGGTCGTCCGGCCGCTCCAGCCGCCGCCGGATCGTCTCGAACTGGAATGCGAGATCGTAGCCGAAGGCGCCGTAGAGCCCCAGGAACGGCTCCTCCGGACAGGCGAACAGCGCCATCAGCGCCCGCAGCACGCTGAAGACGGAGGGCTGGCGGCTGCGCTCCTCCTCGGCGAAGACGCCGGCCGGGCGACGCACCAGGGCGGTGACGCGGCCGGCGGTGACCTCCAGCCCGACCAGCGCCTCGTGCCCGTCCAGCGCGCGGGCGACGGCGGGCAGCAGCAGCCGGCCGCGCGGGTTCAGCGCGTCGATGCGGACGGTGCGGCCTCGCGCCGTCACCGACAGCGGCGGATCGACGAAGCCCAGCGCCTGACGGCGATAGCGGCCGGGTGCCTCCACCCCGCCGGACAGCAGCAGGCCGCGCCGCTCGTCGAGCGCGGTGACGAGCGCATCGACCGACTCGGCGATCGCCATTGGCTCGGCCGTGCGGCGCAGACCGAGACCACCGCCGGTGACGGTGGCGACGGGTTCAAGGAAGGCGGGGTCGGCAAGGAACAGGTGGGACGGGATCATGACGGCGGTGCTCCGGTTCGGGCGTCTTGTCGGTGACGCCGCCCGGTGCTTCCGCCTGCCTGTCCGTTCTTCCGCTGGACGACCCGCTGTATCGGGTCAGGAAAAAGGCCGCTCCGGATGCACCGGGCGGCCTTTCGTTCTCAATTCACGCTCACGCGCGTCGCCAGGCCGGCCCGTGGGAGACGGGCCACCACCAATGCTGCGACAGGAGGGGCGAGGACATGTTCATGGCTGCAACCGCAACACAGGGCTGGGGCGTCTGTCAAGTCCTATCCGTCACGCGCCCTCGCGCGGCGGGGCGACGGCATAGCTGCTGAGATCCTCCTTGCGGCGCTCGTCGGACGGCAGGCGGCCTTTGACCAGGAAGCTGATGTTCTCCGCCACGTTGGTGGCATGGTCGCCGATGCGCTCGATCGACTTGGCGGCGAACAGCAGGTGGGTGCAGCCGGTGATCTGCGCCGGCGTCTCCATCATGTAGGTCAGGAATTCACGGAACAGAGCGGTGTAGGCGGCATCGACCTCCCCGTCGCAGTCGCGGACGGCGGCGGCGAGGTCGGCGTCCTGTTCGGTATAGGCGCGGCGCATGTCGCCGATCATCGCCTGCACCATCCGGCCCATGCGGACCAGCGAGGCGACCGGCGGCGCCACCGGCAGGGTGGCCAGAGTGACCGCCCGCTTGGCGACCGATCCGGCGAAATCGCCCATTCGCTCCAGGTTCGAGGCGATCTTCAGCGCCGCGACGATCTCGCGCAGGTCCTTCGCCATCGGCTGGCGCAGGGCCAGAAGGCGGACGGTCATCGCCTCCACCTCCATCTCCAGCCGGTCGATCTCGGCATCGCCCTTCAGCACCTCGCCCGCGATCTCGGCGTCGGGGCCGGCCAGCGAATCGAGCGCCAGCCCGACCTGCCGCTCCACCAATTCGCCCATCCGGTCGATGGCGCTGCGCAGGGCCGCCAGTTCGGTGTCGAAAGCCGCAAGCGTGTGTCCACCCGACATGATCCCCAACTCCCCTTTATGACTGCGCTGCTGCAGGCGGTGCTGCGCCCGTCGCCCCGCAGATGGGGCCGGGCACCGCTCCCGCCAAGGCGCCTCGGCACTGGAGGCGGCTTTAACCTTTGGCATAGATTATTTACGGACACTGGTCTATCGATGGACCACGCAACCACGCAGACCGGGCAGGACCGATGACACCGCACGAGTTGGTTGCCGTGCTGGAAAAGCACGAGCGCTGGCTGAAGAACAAGTCGGGCGGTTCGCGCGCCAACCTGACCATGGCGAACATGGAGGGCTCGAACCTGTCCGGGGTGAACCTGGCGCAGGGCAAGCTGTCCGGCGCCAACCTGTCCCATTGCGACCTGTCCAACGCCAATCTCAGCACCGCCGACCTGTTCGCCGCCCATCTGACGAAGGCGGACCTGTCCGGCTGCAACCTGTATCGCGCCGACCTGCGCGGCGCCCACATGCGCGGCGCCAAGATGAAGCGCGCCATCCTGCGCGAGGCCGACCTGCGCGGCGGCGCCCTGCTGTATGGCGGACAGGGCGGCAAGGGCGGCAAGGGGTTGGACTTCGTCCGCTCCGACCTGTCGGGAACCGATTTCGACGATGCGTCGCTGACCAACGCCAATCTGTCCGGCGCCGACCTGACCGACGTGTCGATGAACGGCGCCGACTGCGAGGGCGCGCTGCTGACCGGCGCCACGCTGATGCGCGCCAGCATGAAGAGCTGCAATCTCGCCCGCGCCGACCTGCGCGGCAGCAACCTGTCCGGCGTGAACCTGCAGGGCGCGGTGCTGCGCGACGCGAACCTGACCGGAGCGATGCTGGCCGGCGCCAACCTGCGCAACGCCGACCTGCAGGGCGCGAAGCTGGAGGGCGCCGATCTGGCCGGGGCCGACACCACCGGGGCCAATCTGGCCCGCTCGGCCGATAATTTCTCGGTCCAGATCCAGCAGGCCCTGCACAGCCACTACACCTGGATCAACACCAACGGCACGATGGGGGCGCGGGCCGATCTGACCGGCGCCGACCTCAGCCACATCGACCTGACCGGCGTGAACCTGTCGGGCGCCAACCTGAAGCGGGCCAACCTCAGCGGCGCCAAGATGCGCGAGGCGCTGCTGATCATGTGCGACATCTCCGAAGCGGTGCTGGCCGGCGCCGACTTCAGCGCGGCGATCCTGGACGGCGCCAACCTGCGCGGGGCCAACATGGACGGGGTGCGGCTGGACGGCGCCGGAGTCGGCTGGGTCGACATCAAGGGGCCTGACGGCCAGCCGACCGGACGGCTGTGGGCGGCGAACCTGACCGGCGCACGGCTGACCGGCAGTTCCTGCGTCCGCACCAACCTGCGCGGGGCCAACCTGTCGGACTGCGACTTCAGCAATGCCGACCTGACCGGGGCGATCCTGAGCGACGCGAACATCCGCGACGCGAAGTTCTCCGGCGCCAACCTGACCGGCGCCAGCCTGCCGCCCCCGCCGGATCCGGATGACGATTGATCCGGGCGGTATCTGATCCACCGTAGCAGCTACGGCCGCCTGCCGCCGGCGGCCCTACCCCTCCTCGCCGTCGCGGGCGGCGGCGCAGGCGGCGTTCAGGTTGGCGCCGACGCGGCGCAGCACGTCCAGCGTCACGTCCAGTTCCTCCGGCGCGATGCCGTCGATGGCGATCTGGGCGATCTCCGAGGCGCTGGGCATCATTGTATCGCGCAGGGCCCGGCCCTTGTCGGTCAGGAAGACGTTCATCTTGCGGCGGTCGTGGCTGTTGCGGACGCGCTGGACGAGTCCCTGCGCCTCCATAACATTGACCGCGGTGACGGTGGTCGGCTCCATCATGCCGACGCGGTGGCTCAACTCCCGCTGGGTCAGGCCGTCCTCCTCCCACAGGGCGCGCAGGAAGAACCATTGACCCATGCTGACCCCGGACCGCGCGATGCGCGTCTGCAGGGCCCGGGCAAAGGCGCGATTCACTTCCCGGACGACGAACGATAAGGCACCGTCGGCCGAACCGGCCGCGTCCTCCGACTCTCCGGGGCGTTCCGGCCCCCACCCCTTGACAGACGCCTCCATACCGACAATCTCTCTGCCGTCGTTCCCGTGCCCGCAACCATCCACGCCGACCGGTCCCGACCGCCGGGCAGTCACCTGTCGAGGCGACGCTGCGGCATTCTGTCCGTCCGGCCCATGCCTGTCTGGTAACACCACCTTGACACGAATGGGCATGGCTGCGTCATCCAATCATAACGTGTTGTGTGCAAAGCGCAAATCAATTGCGCGGGCTGCTCCCTTCGACATGCAATGATATGTCGCGATTGAGCGGCCGAATCGCTGCCGGTCAAAACAGAACGCTTCTCTGGACTCTTCGCATAGCCGCCTTGTGTCACGCCCGTCTTTTTGGCACCGCGTGGAGGCACCATATCCGCATATGATGCTCGACATTATGATTACCGATTGGATCGTCTTTATTTGGCGGTTCGTATAGCACCGACCCGGAAATATGAACATTTCGCTAAATTGTTGATAAATCCCTTCCGGCTGCTTGCATACGCCGCGACCTTTGGTCACACACCTCTCGAACCGTCTTCCACAGGAGCACCGAACCCGCAATGACTGCTTCGACGACCGTTCCCTCGTCCCGTACCGTCACCGTCGCCGCCACCCAGATGGCCTGCAGCTGGGACCGTGCCGCCAACGTCGACGGCGTCGAATCGCTGATTCGCGAGGCCGCCGCCAAGGGCGCGCAGATCATCCTGCCGCAGGAGCTGTTCGAGACCCCCTATTTCTGCAAGGACCAGAAGCAGTCGCTGTTCGAACTGGCCGCTCCCGCCGAGGAGCATCCGGTGATCGGACGCATGCAGGCCCTGGCCCGCGAACTGTCGGTCGTGATTCCGGTCAGCTTCTTCGAGAAGGCGCGCAACGCCTATTACAACTCGATGGCCATGGTCGATGCCGACGGCAGCCTGTTGGGCGTCTACCGCAAGTCCCACATCCCGGACGGCCCCGGCTATCAGGAAAAGTTCTATTTCAGCCCCGGCGACACCGGCATCCCGGTGTTCAAGACCCGCTACGCCACCGTCGGCTGCGCCATCTGCTGGGACCAGTGGTTCCCGGAGACCGCCCGCGTGATGGCGCTGAAGGGGGCGGAGATCCTGCTCTATCCCACCGCCATCGGTTCGGAGCCGCAGGATGCCTCCATCGACAGCCAGGGTCATTGGACGCGGGTGATGCAGGGCCACGCCGGCGCCAACCTGATGCCGCTGGTCGCCTCCAACCGCGTCGGGGTGGAGCAGGGGGAAAGCTGTGCGCTGACCTTCTACGGCTCATCCTTCATCGCCGGGCCGCAGGGGGAGATCGTGGCGCAGGCCGACCGTGAGAGCCGGACGGTCCTGACCGCCACCTTCGACCTCGACCGCATCGCGGCACAGCGCGCCTCCTGGGGCGTCTTCCGCGACCGCCGTCCGGAGTTGTACGGCGCCCTGCTGACGCTGGACGGCGAGACGACTCCGCGCCGCTGATTCGGGCCGAACGGGGAGGAGCGGTAGAAAGCCGGCATAGACGCCGCGCGGCGTCAGACCGTCAGCCCCCTCTCCGCTCCGGCGGAATTGCCCAGGGCCTGCGCCGCGCCATAGGCGGCAGCGGCGCGTCCCGACGCGGTGTCCCCGCCCTGCCGTCGCTGTTCCGACTGGGCCTGCAGCTTCGCGGCGTCCGCCTGAGCCGCGACGCGCAGATCCTGCGGCGACGGGTCGGCCGGGGCAAGAGCCGCGGCCTTCACCTGCTCCATCTTGGCGACGGTGGCGGCCGGCTCCGATTCGGGGCTGACGTCGATCGGCACCTCGCCGGCGGTGGCGTAGTTCTTGCCGTCCGGCCCGCGGGTAAAGGTGAAGGAGGCGCCGCCGGCATGGGCGCCGCCGGCCGCCTGATGCGCCGCCTCGTGCTGACGGACGCTGGTGTCGGCCTGCTTGAGCTTTTGGACCTGCTGCTGCGCCGCGTCGGACAGGGTGACGGTGTCGGTGGAGCCGCCGCCCTGGCCCTTCCCTTCGGCAATGTCCTTCCCGCCGCCGGAAGCGTCCTTTCCATCCCGCCGCAGAGTCTGGCTTCGCTGGGCGGCATAGGTCCCGATGGACGGGCTGATGATGGACAGGTCGGCAGCCACCGCCCGCATCCTCAAGAAAAGAGGCCGAACTTCCCTTCAATTTAGGACGATTCGACCGCACCGGCAATGGTGCGGCCGCGGTCAGGCTGCGCTGCCCCCGCTCAGCCCTGCTCGAAACCGGTCAGGACGTTGGTGACATTCACGCCGAGGTCGTCGACGGCATAGCCGCCCTCCATCACGAACAGGGTCGGCAGGCCGATGGCGGCGATGCCCGCGCCCATGTGCAGGAAATCCTCCGACAACAGCCGGAAGCGGGAGATCGGGTCGCCGCCATAGGTGTCCGCCCCCAGCGACAGCACCAGCGCGTCGGCACCGAAGGCGCGGATGCGTGCCGTCGCCGCGGCCAGCGCCTGGGCATAGCCGTCCCAATCGGTTCCCCAGGGCAGCGTCAGGTTCAGGTTCGCCCCCTCGCCCACCCCGGCCCCGGTCTCGTCGGCATGGCCGCAGAAATAGGGGAACTCGTCGGCCGGATCGGCATGGATCGACACGAACAGCACGTCGCCGCGTTCCCAGAAGATCTCCTGCGTGCCGTTGCCGTGGTGATAGTCGACGTCCAGCACCGCCACCCGCGTGGCCCCGCCGTCACGCAGGGACTGCGCCGCGATGGCCGCGTTGTTCAGGAAGCAATAGCCGCCGTAAAAGGCATGGCCGGCATGGTGTCCGGGCGGACGGCACAGCGCGAAGGCGCTGCGCTCGCCGGCCCGCAGACGGTCGGCGCCGGTCAGCGCGCTGTCGGCGGCGGCGGTTGCCGCCCGCCACGTCCCGGCGGTGATCGGCGTCCCGGCATCGAAGGAATAGAAGCCGAGTCGTCCGTCGATGGAGCGCGGCACCCGGCGCCGCGACATGCCCGGCGCCACCCAGTTCAGCGGCAGCGCGTCGATGTCGTCGCCATGCTCCACCACCCACTCGTCCCAGGCGGTCTGCAGGAAGGCGAGATAGCCGGCGTCATGCACCCGTTCCAGCGGGGCGAGGCCGTGACGGGTGGGTTCCACGATCGGCCCCAGCCCCACCGCCTCGATCCGCGCCCGGACGATGTCGGCACGGGCCGGCTTCTCGTAACAGGGGACGAGCTGGCCGTCGTTGAGTTCGGACCGGCCGGCCTGCAGCCGGTGCTCTTCGCTGTGAATGACGATCACGCCACTGGTTTCCCTGATTGTTCCATGACTGTTCCGCCGCCGGGAGTTGTCCGGGCCGGCGCATGTCCGGCCCATCATAGACCCGCCGGAGCGGCGGCGGATGATGGCCTTTTGCATGGCGACCCGGATGCGAACCATTGCCTTTCGGCTGAACGCACGCAATAGTGTTCATTGCCTTTCGCTCGCGCTGTGCGGGTGTTTGATGAGGTTGCTGGACATCTATGCTGGCTGCTGCGTGCAGGATATTCGCCCGCCTGGCGCCGGGGGCGGTGCCGATTCTGTGGGCGTGCGCCGTGTTTGCCGCGGGGCCGACGCGAAGTGACTCCTCGTCGCCGCAACAACCGTCCGCATTATATGCGGACGTCTCCTCCTCTCCCATCGAAGCCGCCTTCTCAGCCCGCGCCGGTGAGCCGCTGCGCCAGTTCGGATACGACCTGTTCGGCACTGCCGCGGATGCCTTGGGGTCGGAGACGGCCCCCGGCGCCATTCAGGGCGATTACGTGCTGAACACCGGCGACGCCGTTCTGGTGACCCTGCGCGGCCAGAAATCCTTCAGCAAGCGCTTCACGGTCGACCGTAACGGCCAGTTGGTGGTGGACGACCTGCGCCCGCTGACCGCCGCCGGCCTGACGCTGGATGCCCTGCGGCGGGACCTTGCCGCCGCGGTGGCCGCCACCTGGCCCAGCACGGACGCCTTCGCCTCGCTGGCGGAGGTGCGGCGGATCAGCGTTCTGGTCACCGGTGCGGTCCGCCGGCCCGGCCGGCAGGAGATCAGCGCCTTCGCCACCGTGCTGGATGCGCTGTCCGCGGCCGGTGGGGTGGAACGCGGCGGCAGCCTGCGCGCGGTCCGGCTGGTGCGTGCGGGCGGCGGCGTCACCGTCGACCTCTATGCCCTGCAGATCGCCGGCGCCCCCGGCAATGCGGATATGCCGCTGCGCGACGGCGACCGCCTGTTCGTTCCGCCGCTGGGCGCCACGGTCGCCGTCGCCGGCCCGGTGAAACGGCCGGGGATCTACGAACTTCCGCCCGGCGGCGGCCCGCTGTCGGCGGCGGAGTTGCGCGACCTCGCCGGCGGCCCGCTGCGGCCCGGCCAGGGAAGGCTGCTCCGATTCGGCATCGGTCCCGCCGGCGAGGAGACGACGGAGGAGATCGCGGACGCCGATGCCAAGCGCTTCGACGACGGCGACCTGCTGCTGCTCGCCCCGCGGCGCGAGGACCGCCGCGGCGAGGTGCGGCTGGAGGGGCATGTCCTGCGGCCCGGCCCGCGCGCCTGGACCCGGGCGGAGACATTGCCCGGGCTGCTGTCCCGCACCGATCTGCGACCCGATCCCTATCTGCCCTTCGCCGCCCTGGAAAGCACCGTCCCCGCCACCGGCGCGCGCGACCTGCGGCCGGTCTCCCTGTCGGCCGTCCTGAACGGCAAGGACCGCCGCGGACTGGCCGAAGGCGACACGCTGTACGTGCTGGGGACGGCGGACGTCGATTTCCTGACTTCGGAGCCGGTGCTGACCATCCTGCGCGGCGACCGGCAGCCGCCGCAGGATGCCTGCCCCGGACTGGTCGCGCTGGCCAGAACCCTGGCGGCGGAACCGGACGGTCCGCTCGCCACCGGCCCGCAGGCCCGCGCCGCCGCCACGCTGACCGGCGCACGCACGCCCTGTCCGCCGCTGTTCGCCGCGGTGCCCGACCTGCTGCCTCTGGCCCTGCGCCATTCGGTTCTGCGCCTGACCGGCGTGCCGCGCCCCGGCTTCTATCCCGTGGCCGACGGAACGGAGGGTGCCGGCGCCCGCGAGACCATCGTCGTGTCGGACGCGCCGCAGTATGAGGTGATCGGCCATGTCCGCCACCCCGGCACCCGCCGGCTCGCCGCCGGAACCACGCTGCGCAAGGCTCTGGCCAGCGGCAAGCTGCTGAAGCGTGACGTCTATCCGCTGCTGGGCATCGTCGAGCGATACGACCGGCGGACCCTGACCCGGCTCTATCTGCCCTTCTCTCCGCAGGAGGTTGCCGCCGGGCGGGCGGATCGCGGGTTGACCGACGGCGACCGCATCCACCTGTTCGCCGCCGACGACATCCGCAGCCTGGAAAAGCCCGCCGGGGCGGCGACGGACGACAGGACGGACGGTGAAAGCGAGCCGCCAATGCTGGCCGCGCTGCTCGATCCCGCCATCGTTGCGGTGATCGGTGAGCGGACGGTGCAGGTGCGCGGCGCGGTGCGCGATCCCGGCGGCTACCCGGTGGCCGACCGCACGCCGCTGTCGGCACTGGTCGCGGCGGCGGGCGGGCTGTCCGCCGATGCCGACCCGGCGGTGGCGGAACTGACGGCCGCCGACGGCACACGCAGCAGCATCGACCTTACCCGCGACGGGGGGCGATCGGTTGGCCCCGGAGATGCGCTGCGGGTCAATCCGCGGCCACAGGCGCTGGAATCGCGCGCCGTGGCCATCGAAGGGGCGGTGCGCCGTCCCGGCCGCTACGACATCGGCCGCGGCGAGACGCTGTCCTCGCTGATCGCGCGGGCCGGCGGCCTGCTGGACGATGCCTATCCCGCCGGGGCGGTCTTGACCCGCGAGAGCGAGCGCCGCCGCGAGAAGGAGCAGTTCCAGCGGCAGGCGCGCGAGCTGGAACGGACATTGGCGCTGGAGGTGGAGAAGGGCGAGCCGGTGAAGGCGGAGAATGTCGCGCTGGCCCGCCAACTCGCCGCGCAGCTTCGCGGCGCCGAACCGCTCGGCCGCGTGGTGGTCGAGGCGGACCCCGCCGTCCTGCGCGGCCGGCCTGAGCTGGACCCGCTGCTGGAGCCCGACGACCGTATCCTGATCCCGAAACGGCCGTTGACCGTCGCGGTCTCGGGCGAAGTGCTGCACCCCACCGCCGCCCAGTTCGTCAGCGGCAAGACGGCGGAGGATTATCTCGGCGATGCCGGCGGCACCACCCGCGATGCCGACACCGGGCGAAGCTTCCTGGTCCTGCCCGACGGACGGGCCCGGCCGCTGGCGCTGTCCTCGTGGAACCACAGGGTGGACGCAATTCCGCCGGGGTCGATCCTGGTGGTACCGCGTGATCCACGCCCCTTCGACGGGCTGGACGCCACCAAGGCGGTCGGCAGCATCCTGAGCCAGCTGGCGATCACGGCCGCCTCGATCTCGGTGATCACGCGATGACGGCGCCCAACCCTCCCCGCCTCGCCATCCTGACCGTGGTCCGCAACGACCGCGCCGGGCTCGCCGACACCTATGACAGCCTGAGCGGTCAGCTGAGTCACGATATCGTTTGGCTGGTGGCCGACGGCGCCTCCACCGACGGAACCGCGGAGTGGCTGGCCGCCCATGCCGAGATTCCCCTCTGGTGGCGGTCGTGTGCCGACTCGGGGCTGTATGACGCGATGAACGACCTGCTCGACACTGCCCGCCGGCTGGGCTGCAGCCACGTCCTGTTTCTGAACGCCGGCGACCGGCTGGCGGCTGCGGACAGCGCTCCGCGGCTGCTACAGGACATCGTCCGGCACCCCGGCTGTGCCCTTCTCTATGGCGATGCGCTGGAGCGGCAGGGGGACGGACGTATCCTCCTGAAGCGCGCCCGGTCACACCGCTGGGCGCCGCTGGGTATGTTCACCCACCATCAGGCAATGATCTACCGGGTTTCCGCTCTGGCTGACCTTCGCTTCGACCCCGGCTATCGGATCGCCGCCGATTACGCCTTCACGCTGGCCGTTCTCGACCTCGGCGAGGCGGTTCAGCTGCGCTGGCCCGTCTGCCTGTTCGCACCCGGCGGCCTGTCACAACGCGACGCCACCGCCGGCCGGCGGGAGCAGGCTGCGATTCGCCGACGCCATTACCGCTGTGGAGCGGCAGGCGCAACGGCCATCGCCGCAGCTCAGCGAGTCGCGCTGGCAGTGCGTCATCATTTTCCCTCAGCATACGCGAAATTACGTTTCCGGTGCCCGGAAACATAACGTCTTTTGCTCACGTCCTCCCACTTCCACCCGAACGGGCCATTGATACGCACAAATGGTTGCATAGAATTTACTTTCTGAACTAAGCATTCTCGCGGCGCCTTCCCTCCGGCTTTCCCTTCGAGGTACGACTTATGAGCGCGACCAAGACCAAACTCGCCCCTGCCCACACCCTGTCGCGCCGCGGCGAAGGTCCCAACCCCATCGACATCCATGTCGGCGCCCGCCTGCGGCTTCGCCGCACCCTGCTCGGCCTGAGTCAGGAAAAACTGGGCGAGGCGGTCGGGATCACCTTCCAGCAGCTGCAGAAGTACGAGCGCGGGTCGAACCGCATCAGCGCCAGCCGCCTTTACAACCTTTCGCAGGTCCTGGGCGTGCCGGTCAGCTACTTCTTCGACGACATGCCGTCGCCCGACCAGATCACCGCCGAATCCCCTGCCGAGAGCATGAGCGAGACGGACGAATTCGAATCGATGGCGCGCCGCGAGACGCTGGAGCTGGTCCGGGCCTATTACCGGATCGAGGATCCGGGCGTGCGCAAGCGCACCTTCGACCTGCTGAAGGCGCTGGGCGGCGACCGCATCGCCTTACTCGAAGAGTAAGCCTCGCATCCGGAGCGAGCGGGCGGAGGACGATCGGGCGGACTGCCGACCGACGAAACGCGAACGGCCGAATCCCGCGCCTGTGCGGCCGAGCGCATCTTGACGCCGACCTGCCAATAGTAGAACGCGCGCGCAAGTGCGTGGTCGAGCCCTCTTGCGCCGTCGAGTACGCCGAGACGCAGCACATAAGCGTGCAGGAAGGCCCAGAGCGGCCGGCCGGGGAGGCGGTGGAACAGCCGTTTCTGCGCGCGCCGGCCGACGAGACCGGACAGGCCGGGCAAAGGTCCGGCGCCGGCTTCCGGTTCGCCGTCGATCAGCCGCTCCATCCGGCCGTCCGCACGCATGGCCGCCTCCCAGTCGGAATAGCGGTTGTGGCGGTCGAACCATGCGGAGAGCGGCTTGGCGTCGGCATGGTCCATCGGGTGGCGCAGCCGGCCGGTCGTGCCGGCAACCCGCGGCTGGTAATGCCCCTCCACCTCCCACATGAATGCGACATCCAGGTCGGGCTGTTCGGGAAAACGCACGCGCCGGCGGTCGACCAGCGCCAGCTTGCGATTCCAGCAGCCGAACCGCAGGGGACGGCCGCGGACGACCGGCCGCCCGTCGATCCAATAGGCGGCATGGCGCGGTCCATCGGCCGAGGATTCCGCCATCAAGCTGGCAATCTCTTCCACCAGTTCCGCGGTCGGCCGTTCGTCCGCATCGACGAACAGGACCCAGTCATGGGCGAAGGGCAGAGTGTCCAGACACCACTGCTTCTTCTTTGGATAGCGGCCATTCCAGCGGAAGGACACCAGCTGCGCGCCGTGTGACAAGGCGATGTCCGGCGTTCCGTCGACGCTGTGGCTGTCGACCACGAAGCACTCGGCAAAACGGTCGAGCGACGGCAGGCAGGCGGGCAGATTCGCCGCCTCGTTGCGCGTCATCACGACCACAGAGACAGGAATCGTGGTCATGACGCCGCCTCCACCCCGATGCCGTGGTCCCTCAGCGCGTGGCGCGCCGACAGGCCGAAGGCGGCGGCGACCAGCCCGACCAGCCCGGCCAGCGGCACCACGACGGCAGGATTGGGCCAATCCGGCAGGATGCCGGCGGTCGGCGGCTGGATCAGGTCGGCGGCAAAGGGCAGGTCGACGCCGATCATCATCGCCACCCGCTCCTGGTCGAGCAGCAGGTCGCTCAGGGCCTGCCGATGCTCCGCCACGGTGACGGCGCCAAGCCGGA
This sequence comes from Azospirillum oryzae, assembly GCF_900177515.1. Classification (GTDB taxonomy): domain Bacteria; phylum Pseudomonadota; class Alphaproteobacteria; order Azospirillales; family Azospirillaceae; genus Azospirillum; species Azospirillum oryzae_A. Next base: position 1,313,613 of record NZ_FXAK01000007.1, on the reverse strand, counting down.
GCTTGATGTGGGCGATCTGCGCGGCGCTGCGCCGGGCCGCCTCCGCCCGCAGATGGGCATCGGTGGCCGCGGCGATCCGCCCCAGCAGATCCAGCGCCGTCGCCCGGTCGGCATGGCGGAAGGTGATGCGCCGCATCGGCCCCGACCGCAGCATGTCGACCACCAGCCGTTCGCGCAGGGCGCGCGCCACGCGGTCGCCGTCCGGCTCCACCCAGTCCTGGCGTCCGACCAGCGCCAGCAGCCCCCGCTTCACCATCGCAAGCAGCCCCGGCGGCGGACGCCACCGCCCCGCTTCCGCATCCCAGCGGTCTGGGAACAGGGCACGCAGGATGTCGGGATCGCGCGCCAGACGCTCTGCCACCGGCCCCGATCCGAACAGTTCCAGATAGCGGGCGAAGTCCGACAGCGATTCGTCTCCCGCCCCCGGTTCGGCGACGGCGGCGGAGTCCCGGCCGCTCAGCGTCGGCACCCGGGCGCCCATCGCGGCCGATCCGACGCGCGCCGTCGGCCCGATGACCATCGCCGCGGTGTAGGCCGGCGTCACCGCCCACATGCCGGCAATCGCCAGCGCCAGCCCGCTCAGCCAGCCCGCCAGCAGCCAGCGCCACCCCGTCCGCAAGGTACGAACGAAGGCGCGCAGGTCGCCCTCCCCGTCCGACGCGGGCAGGACCAGGGTCAGGGCCTGCGGCGCGGGCTGGTGGCGTTTGGCTGGTGAGATGACGCCGTCAGGCATGGGGCAGCGCCCTTCCCATCACCGGCCGGGCAAGCCTGCGTTCCGCCACGAGGCGTTGGGCCAGCCCGGTGAAGACCGTGGCGGCCCGATCGGCGGTCCAGGCGGCCGACTGCCGGGCCGCGCGCGCTCCCTCCGCCGCGCACCGGCCGGGATCGGCGGCATAGGCGCGCACCGCGTCGGCAATGGCCGAACCGTCGAACGGGTCGATCACCAGACCGCAACCCACGACCCGAGCCGCCGCCTCGCTTCCCGCCGGCCCCAGGAACAGGCAGGGCCGGCCCGCCGCCTGCACCCCGGCCAGCTTGCTCGGCACCAGCATTCCCTCCGCCGCCGGGTCCATCGCCACCAGATGCAGATCGGCGGCGGACAGGCACTCCGCCAGCCGCCCGGCCGGCTGCCAGGGAAGCCGGCGCAGGTTGCGCAGGCCCCGCCGAGCCGCGGCCTTCTCCACCGCGGCAAATCCCCTCCCCTCCCCGACCAGCAGGAAAAGCACGGCGGGATCGCTGTCCTGCAGCCGAGCCGCGGCCTCCAGAACACCTTGCATCGGATGGGCAAGCCCGAGCGTCCCGCAATAGGCCACCAGGAAACGCCCGTCGCCCTCCACCAGTCCCAACGACCGCCGGAAGCCATTGCCCGCCATCGGCAGCGGGCGGATCGCCGGATCGGGCCAGTTCGGCAGCAGAGTCACCCTGTCCGCCGGCACACCGGTCGCCAGGATGCGCTCGCGCATGCAGCGCCCGATGGCGACCACCCCGTCCTGCCGGCGCAGGGCGCGTGCCATACCGTTCCCGGCCACCCGCCGAAGGATCGCCGGCATCCGCACACCCAGAACCGGCAGCAGGTCCGGATACAGATCCTGGCACCAGTGCAGCGACGCCGCCCCATGCCGGGCAGCCAGAACCGGACCGGCCAGCGCCAGCAGCGGCGGGTCGGTCATCGTCACCACGAGGTCGTGGCGCGGCAGGCGCAAGGCCCGGCTGGTCAGCCGGCACAGCGAATCGAGATAGGCGCGCGCATCCGGCCGCTCCCCTGCCTTCTCCCCTGCCGCAACGCTGCCGCCGGTCCTGCAAAGCGTGACGCCGGCGGGGGCGCGGCCATCCGACCGCTCGCCGTCCGCAACCACCGTCACCCGCCAGCCTGCAGCCGCCATACGGCCGGAAAGGTCCGACAGGCAACGGCCGGTGGCCCCGCGGTCCGGCGGGAACACCCGATTGACGAACAGGATTGACGGCGGATCGAACGTCACGGTGCACCGTTGCAGGAATTGCACGCGAAAGTATGCAGATCCGCTAAGGCGCCGACAACCCCTTCCTGCACCCCGCCGCCACAAGCATCAGCGACAGGATGACGCCGGTGTCGAGATATTTGAAGCTGGTGTGGAGGCAGAGCGCCATCAGCAGCGGCGGCACCACCGCAAGGGCCAGCGGCGGGTCGGTCTTCAGCAGCCGGCACCAGGGCCGGACCAGCGCCGCCAGATAGGCCCCCAGCGCGATCATCCCGAAAAGACCGGTCTTCAGTAGGCTGTAGCTGGCCAGCGTGTGGGTGTAGCTGACCCGCCAGCCGCCCACCGCAGGATTGGCGATCCGGGCTCCCCAACCATCGCCGAACAGCAGCGCCCAGGGCGTGGCGACGGCATGGTCGATCACCGCCGCGGCCTCCTCCCAGCGGGCGTTGGCGCCGGTCAGCCGCGTCTTCTCCGCCGCCTGCTGCCATGCGCCGACCAGGGCATCGCCGCCGGCCATCGCCAGCAGGCCGAAGCCCAGCAGCAGCGGCAAGGCAAGCCACGGTCGCCGCCGCGCCCACCACAGGGCGGTCAGGGCGAGCGACAGCACCGCCAACCCCAGTGCGGTGCGATGGACCGCGCCGGCCAGCGCCCCAAGGCAAAGCGCACCACCGGCGGCACAGGGAATTGCCGCCATCCAGTACCGGACACGCCCGCCGACGGCCACCAGCGATAGCGCAAGCGCCGGCAGCAGCACCGCGGCGAACAGGACCGACGGCGCATTGAGCAGATAGACGCCACCATCGGCCATCGCCCGCCGACCGATGGCGCCGAATCCCCACTCCGCCTGCCGCCACCAGCGCAAGGCCAGCAGCAGACCGGCCACGGCCAACCCGCCCGCCAGCGCACGCACCGCCCGGTCGCCACTGCTCCGCAGCGCCGGCACCAGAAGCACGGGAAGGAACAGAAAGGCCAGCGGAACGACATCGCGCAGGATGTCGGCCGCCTCCCACCCCAGCGCCGCCCCGCGCAGCAGCGGCGCCCACAGCAGCCAGGCGAATGCGGCGACCGCGACCGGCATCCAACCGATATCCGAAGGCCTCCGCAAGGCATGACCACTTGCCACCGCCAGCGGCAATTTCCAGCCGACGGCGGCCAGGATCAGCAGGCCGATCGACAGTTCGACGCCGCGCAGGGCGGGCGGCGCCGGCACGCTGAGGCCGCCATAGAGCAGCAGGGCCACCGTCATCGACAGCGCGCCCAGTCTGCCGGCCCCGACCGTCACTGCCGGCCTCCGGAAGGAGAGCCTACGGGGTTCAGGCCCAGCGCTGCTCGGCGCGGTCCAGCCGGTAGAACAGCCCTTCCTGCGGACGCAGGCGCAGCGTTCCGGTCAGGGTCAACGGTTCCCGCGTCGCCGGCAGGGCGATGCCGGTGTGGACATGCATCATGGTCGCCGGTCCCGGATTCTCGCAGGCGGGACACCCCAGTGGATTGGCGGACAGGATGAAGCGGTTGTGGGTGGCGCCGTCGGTCAGCGGCGCCATGAAGCCGCGGACGGTGACCGGCCGGCCATCCAGCGCCGAAACCTTCACGGGAAATTGCGGATTGCCGGCAAGGCCGCCGAACCGCACGGCGCCCAGATCGCGCCAGATCGCCGTGGTTTCGTCCAGCGGCAGATGGAAGGGGCCGGCGGGATGGCTCGGCGCATCGGCCGATCCGGCGGCCCAGACGGCCCATCCGGCGACGGGGGCGAGCGCGAGCGGCAACAGAATCTGGCGCCGGCCGGGCATGGTCGTGCCCAGGGCCGCGCCAAGACGGGTGGCGGTGTTCATGGTCGCTTCTCCCCTGCTGCGTTGCTTCGTCACCGGGGCTGCGAAATCGGGGCGCCGTGTTTTGTGGAAGTCTTTCGTCCGGTCGCCAGGGAGCAGCTTTGTCCGGTGCGGGGCGCCCCCTTCTGCCGGGTGGTCGCCGATTGCGCGAAAGTCTCCGGCAAGTGCGGTCCGCGGTCAACCGGCAATTCTCCGGGACGCTCGCGGAATACAGACGCGTAAGGACAGGTTTTTCGCGGTACGCCACCCCGGTACTTTCAAAAAAACGCAATCTGTTTGACGGAATGCGGCACCGCACTCCATAGTCCCGGGACTGGCCGTGCCGCACTGCACACAGTCCCGCGCAAGCCGTTCCGATGACGAGACGAGCCATGGAAACCTTTCGCTTCCAGCCGGGCGAAACCCCGGTCCTGCTCAGCATTCCGCATGTCGGGACCATGATTCCGCCGGACATCGCAGCCACGATGACGCCGGAAGGGCTGGCCCAGCCCGACGTCGACCGCCATCTGGACCGGTTGTACCATTTCGCCCCCGCACTCGGAATCGGTTTCCTGACCGCTCTCTGTTCGCGTTACGTGGTGGATCTGAACCGCGACCCCGACGGGGCGATGGTGCAGCCGGGTCTCGACCCGACCGAAATCTGCCCGCTGACCACCTTCGACCGTCAGCCGATCTACCAGCCGGGTCTTGAACCCGACCGTGCGGAGGTCGACCGGCGGGTCGGCGCCTACTGGCGTCCCTATCATGAGCAGTTGCGCAGCGAACTGCGCGCGCTCCGCGACCGTTACGGAGTCGCCGTCCTGTTCGACGCCCATTCGGTGCGCAGCCGGGTTCCGCGCTTCTTCGACGGCACCCTGCCCGACTTCAACCTGGGCACCGGCGATGGCAGCAGCACCGCCCAGCCGCTGGTCGTGCGGCTGATGAACGTGCTTTCGGCGTCGGAGCGCTATTCGGCCGCGCTGAACGGCCGCCTGCGCGGCGGCTTCATCATCCGCAGCTACGGCCAGCCGGAAGAGAACATCCACGCCATCCAGCTGGAACTGACCCAGTCCACCTATATGGACGAGGATGCGCCCTATCAGTTCCGCCCCGATCTGGCGGCGGAGGTGAAGCCGTCGCTGGAACGGCTGCTGAGCGTCGTCGTCGAGTGGGCGTGGCAGAAGGCCAGCGGGCAACGGCGGGCGGCATTCCTGTAACGCCTCCCCGTCGCCAATCCACCGCACCAAAGAGTGGCCCTTCCCCGTCGCCGGGGAAGGGCCGAAGGACGGCCTGATCGGGGATGGATCAGATCTGGCCGCGCTCGCTGGCCTGACGCATCAGGACATATTGGCGCATCATCTGGTTGCGGAAGCGGTAGCGTTCCAGTCCCGGCTCCACCACCGGGGCCAGGATGCCGCCATGGTCTTCCCGCGTCAGGCGCTTCAGCAGGTCGAGCGTCGCGGCGCTCGGCAGCTCGCCGCTGTCGCCCGCCAGATCGTTGGGATCGAACACGCCATAGGCATCGGCCGGGCACAGCGCCGCCGCCAGCAGGGCATCCTCCAGCTCGGCCCGGCGGTCGGCGGCCAGCGCGCGGGCATAGCTTTCGACGATGCCGCGCTCGGCCTCCTGAAGGCAGCGGGCGACGGCATAGCCGAGATCCGGCCGTTCCACCAGCTTGCTGCCGCGGCTGACGGCGCTGCGCGCCGCATGAAGTCCCAGAAGCTGCGCGTAGTAAGGCAGGCCGCGCACGAACTCGGCGATCCGCCGCACCACGTCGGGCGCGAACTCGATCCCGGCATTCTGCGCCCCCGCCTGGATCAGGCGGCCGATCTCCTGATCGGTCATCAGCGGCAGATGCACCGGCACCAGGGAGCGCTGGATCGACGGATGCTTGCCCAGAAGCTGGTCGAGATTCTCGGCGACGCCGACCACCAGCAGGGTGACGGGGATCGAGCTGTCGGTCAGGTTCTTGAACAGCTCCGCCAGCTTGTTGCGGAAATCCTCGTCGGTGACGCGGTCATACTCGTCGAGGATCAGCAGCACATGGGTGGCGTGGATGCCCGACAGCACCTCGTTCAGTTCGGTGACGCTGAAGGTGCCCTCCGGCAGCAGCTCGTTGAAGCTGGCGAAGTTGCGCCGCGCCGCGAACGGGTTGTCGAGCGCCGAACGGTAATAGGTCGAGGGGATCTTCTTCAGGAAGTGCCGGAAGATGTCCTCGAAGCTCAGCTCGCCGCTGCAGGTCAGCTTCAGCGACAGATAACCCGCCTGCCCGGCGATCTTCTCGATCGCGTTGGCGACGGAGGTCTTTCCGCGGCCGCGGTCGCCATAGAGGATGACGTGCGCCCGTTCCTCCTCGATGGCCGAGATGATACGGCGCAGGGTGTCGTTGCGGCCGATGAACAGGCCGTTCAGCTGCTGCTTCGGCCTGGTCGGGGTGAAGGCTTCGCGCAGAAGACCGTTCAGCTCCGGCGTCAGGCCCTTCAGCATCGCCGGGGCGTTGGCACCGCCATTGGCGCCGAAGCCGCCGCGGTAGCCGCCATTGACCGACATGGTGAAGCGCGGCAGGTCGTGTTCGCCGCCTGCATCATCCCCGCCGGGCTGCGGGAACATATGGCCGCGGCGGTCGCCGGTGGCCTCGTTGTCGATGACGTCGGGCAGGCGCGGTGCGGCCGGGCCGCGCATCGCCTCGAAACCGGCCCGGCCACCAACGGGGCTACCGATGGGGCCACCGACGGCATTGCCGCCCGCGTTGGCGTCGACCGGACGCAGATGGAGCCCGCCCGGCCGGCCCGGCGCATTGGAGAATCCGCCGCCCCCCGGTCCGTTCATGCCGCCGGCCATCCCTGGCCCGCCGGTCAGCGGACCTGACCCGAGACCCCCGCCGGTGATGCCGGGACTACCCAGGCCGGCAGCGCCGGCAGCCGGCAGCCGCTCGTCCGCCACGGCGGCCGATCGGCGCTTTCGAAAGAAATTCCGCATCCGTCCCAATCCCCACGCGTTGTCGGCGTTCGCGGAACCGACCCCCTTTCGGCTTCTCTGATGGGCCAGGGACGGTTCCGCGTGTTCCCGATGTAAGCGCTGCGCCGGCTGGGGTGGGCTGGGATTTCGGATATTATACCGACGCGGCATCCCCCATTCGGAGAGCTCTTCCGAAGGGATCGACCGCCCCGCCCTGCACCGGAACGCAAGTTGGCCGCCTCGACGGACCTCACCCGATCAGGATTGGCCCGACCGTGGCCCAGCCATAGAGCACCGCAAGGAACAGGGCGAGAGTCACGCACTCACGCAGGAAAGCCAGAACCGACATGCCACCCTCCATTGTTCGCGTCTTGTTCCAATAGAGCTACCAGAACGGACGCGGAACGGCAACTGGGCAGTTCTGTCTATGTTCCTGTTATGGACTCGGGTGTTCCATTCCGGACACAGATCGAACGGACAGGCGGTCAGAAAGTTACGTGTCGAAAGCGTGAAGTTTCAGGCCGGATCGGCGTCGTCGTAGCGGATCAGGTCGGTCCAGGCGCGTTCCAGCCGGCGCAGCGTGCGGTAGGTGGTCTCGAAATCGGCGCCGTCGCTGTCGGTGCGCAGCAGGCTGTCGGCGCGCATCGCCTCCAGCTTCTTCAGCGCCTCGCAGGTCGCCAGCCCCCGCTCGGACAGCTTCAGCCGGGCGGCGCGGCGGTCGCGCTGGGACGGACTGCGGTCGACATAGCCCGCCTCGACCAGATGCTTCAGATTGTAGGAGGCGTTGGAGCCCAGGTAATAGCCGCGCTCCAGCAGGTCGCGGACCGACAGTTCCTCGGTGCCTATGTGCAGCAGCATCAGCGCCTGCGTCGGGCTGAGGTCGGTCACGCCGATGCGGGCCAATTCCATCCGAAGCACGTCGAGGAAGCGCCGGGTGATGCTTTCCATGACGCGGCCAAGGTCGGTGTAGACCGCGGGGGCCGCCACACTCTGCTGCATGCTCATCATTCCTGTGCCAGTGGCCTGCGAAAGCACCAGTGCTCTGCAAACGCCGTTATCCGGTCGCCGCGACATCTTCCGATGCCTGCCGACCGGCGGACCGGGGAAGCGGTGGTTGCGCACCCCTTCCCGTCGCCGTTTCTTAATGGCCTGTGACGATGGGCGGATTTTGTAGCGAATTGGAGGGACAAACTTGAGACGCGGCGGCGGCCCGTCTCCTGATACCGCAGTTTACATCGTGCCGGGAAAGGCTCCGCCGTCCAGAAGGATGTTCTGGCCGGTCATGAAACCGGACTTGGCGGCACAGAGAAAGGCACAGGCGGCCCCGAATTCCTCCGGATCGCCGAATCGGCCGGACGGATTCGTCTTGCGGCGCAGATCCATCTCTTCGTCAATGCTGCGGCCGGCGGCCTTGGCGCCGCCCTCCATGGTCTTGCGCAGGCGGTCGGTCTCGAAGGGGCCGGGCAGCAGGTTGTTGATGGTGACGTTGTGCTTCACCGTCTGCCGCGACAGGCCGGCGACGAAGCCGGTCAGGCCGGTGCGGGCGCCGTTCGACAGACCGAGAATCGGGATCGGCGCCTTCACCGCGGCCGACGTGATGTTGACGATCCGGCCGAAGCGGCGGGAGATCATGCCGTCGACCGTCGCCTTGATCAGGAAGATCGGCGCCAGCATGTTGGCGTCCAGCGCGCGAATCCAGTCGTCGCGGTCCCAATCGTGGAAGTCGCCGGGCGGCGGGCCGCCGGCATTGTTGACGAGGATGTCCGGTTCCGGACAGGCGGCCAGCGCCGCGGCCCGGCCCTCCTCCGTCGCGATGTCGCCGGGGGCGGTGGTGACGGTGACGCCGGTGGCCTTGCGGATCTCCTCGGCGGTCGCCTCCAGCGCCTCGGCATTGCGGGCGGTCAGGGTGACGTGAACGCCCTCACGGGCCAACGCAAAGGCGCAGGCGCGGCCCAGCCCCTTGCTGGCGGCGCAGACGATGGCGCGGCGGCCGGCGATACCCAAATCCATGGTCGTCTCTTCCCTTATGGAACTAGAGGGTTGTTTTGGAACCGGATCGTTGCGGTTCCGTCCGTTGCAGATCCGAAAGGACTTCGCGCGCCAGCGGCACGGTCACGCCGCGATGGGCGGCCAGCGACGCATGGTCCAGCGCCGCCACCAGCCGGCGGGCGAAATCGAGCGACCGCTCCATCCGTGCCAGCAGATAGGTGATGACCTCCATCCCCGGCCGCAACTGGCGGTCGGCAAACAGCTTCACCAGCACCGCGGCCAGCAGCGCGTCATCGGGCGGCCTGACCTCCACCGCCGGCGCGCCCTTGATGCGGGAGCGCAGGTCGGGCAGCCGGGTGCGCCAGCGCGACGGCGCCTTGCGCGACAGCAGAAGCAAGTGGCCCTGCTGCTCGCGGGCGAGGTTGTAGAGGTGGAACAGCGCCTCTTCCCGCTCGGCCCTGCCGGCGACCATGTCGGCGTCCTCCACCACCACGGCGTTGGCGGGCGCCAGCAGCGTGGGCGGCGCGGCCGAGTCGAGCAGGTCGGCCCGGATCACCACCGCATGGCTGCGGGCGCGCCAGACCTGGGACAGATGGGTCTTGCCGCAGCCGGCCGGGCCGAACAGGGTCAGCGCCGGGGCCGGCCAGGACGGCCAGCGGTCCAGCCACGCCACGGCATCGGCGTTGCTGGGCGCCACGAGGAAATCCTCGCAACCCATCGCCGTCCGGTGCCCGAGGTCGAGCGGTATCTGCGCCGGCAAGCTCATGCGGACACACCCATCAGCGTTCCGCGTCGGTGCCGCGGTAGTACGGGCTTGAGAGATACTGTCGCAATGCGAAGCGGGTCAACACGCCGATCACCGCGGCCACCGGCACCGCCAGCAGCACGCCGACGAAGCCGAACAGGCTGCCACCGGCCAGCAGGGCGAACATCACCCAGACCGCATGCAGCCCGACCTTGTCGCCCACCAGCTTCGGCGTCAGGACGTTGCCTTCCACCGCCTGACCGAACAGGAAGATGCCGATGACGATGGCGACCCGCCAAAGTTCGTCGAACTGCAGCAGGGCAAGGCCGGTGCTGGCGACGAAGCCGAACAAGCTGCCGACATAGGGAATGAAGGACAAGAGACCGGCGACGAGGCCGATCACCAGCCCGAAATCCAGCCCCGCCGCCGACAGCGCCAGCGCGTAGAAGACGCCCAGCACGACGCAGACCGTCGCCTGACCGCGGACGAATCCAGATAGGGTGACGTTCACCTCGCGCGCCTGCTCGCGCACCGTCTCGGCATGCTGGCGCGGCAGCCACGAATCGACCTTGCCCACCATCAGGTCCCAGTCGCGCATCATGTAGAAGGCGACGATGGGCGTGATGAACATCAGCGTGACGATGTCGAACAGCGCTAGCCCGCCCGACAGGATGCGGGTGACCACGCGGCCGACCAGCCCCGCCACCTCCCCGGCATAAGTGCCGGCGGCGGCGCGCAGCCGCTCCACATCGTCGGCCGGCAGGCGGTGGATGAAGCGGTCGAGCGCCGGGATCAGCCGCTCCTTCACCAGCGTCGCATAGGTCGGCAGCACCTCCAGCAGGTGGGAGACCTGCCCCTGCACCAGCGGCAGCAGGAGCAGCGCCACCAGCACCATGATCAGGACGAAGCCCAGCAGCACCACCGTGGTGCCGAGCCAGCGCGGCAGCCCCGCCGCCTCCAGCCGGTCGACCGCGGGGTCGAGCAGATAGGCGATGGCCAGCCCGACCACGAAGGGAAGCAGCATGTCCGACAGCAGCCACAGCGCCAGGACGAACAATCCAAGCCCGATCAGCCAGAAGCGGAGCTGCTTGGCCGCCGTCACGGAACGCCGCCGAGCCGGTTGAACAGCAGGGCGCCGCGCCGCGCGTACAGCACGCCGGACAGCACCGTCGTCACCGTACAGGCGTACACCAGCACGTCGACCAGCTCCCACCCGTACAGGTGAACCTCCGGCAAGCCCAGCGCCGGCGGCGCCAGAATCGCGGCGGCCAGCGCGATCTGCACCACCGTGTTCACCTTGCTGATGTAGAGCGGCTGCATAGCCAGCGTCTCCTTCAGCGTGAACAGCAGGATGACGCCGCCGATGATCATGATGTCGCGGAACACCACCATCATCGCCAGCCACAGCGGGATCGCGCCGACCCAGGCCAGCGCCACATACACCCCGACGATCAGCGCCTTGTCGGCCAGCGGATCGAGATATCCCCCCAGCACCGTACGCGCGCGGAACATCCGGGCGATGGCGCCGTCCAGCGCATCGGACAGACCGGCGGCGACGAACAGGGCGAAGGCCCACTCCATGTTGCCGATCAGGATCATGTACATCGCGGCCGGAACCGCCACGATGCGCAGGAACGTGATGATGTTGGGAACGCTCACGGCAGGCTCTTGGCCGGCAGCGTGCCCAGGTTGCGCGGCGGTGCGCCCATGGTGGCCGGCGCACCGGCGCCCATAGTGCCGGCGCCCATCGGCGCCGACGGCGCCAGCGAGGTCGGCGACGCCATCGGCGACGCGCTCGCGGGGACGGCACCGGCCGACGCAGCACCCGAACCGCGCGGCAGCAGGGTCAGCTGCCAGTCGGCCGACTGCACCGGCAGCGGCGCCCCCGGATAGGCCGGCGGATAGCCCGCGGGCGCGGTGGCCGACCGCGCGAATCCGAGATCCTGGCGGGCGAGCGCCTGGGCCAGCTGTTCGGGATCGCCGCGATAGGTCAGGGTGATGAGCGCCTCATTGCGGCTGATCGACATCAGGCTGGTGCGGCTTACCGCGGGAACGGCGGACAGCCGCTTTCGCGTTTCGACCCAATCATTCACCGCGGTCAGCGGCACGCTGACGATGGTGTTCTGCTCCGGACCGGTGGCGGTGGTGTGCTCGCGCCGCCACGAATCGTCGATCTGCGTGCCGACCGCCGCGACCGCACGGTTCATCAGTTCGTCGGCACTGCCGCCACCCTTCACCTGCACCGTCTGATTGTCGCGGTTGCCGTCCAGCCCATAGCGGGTGACGTCCACCGTCAGTCCGCGCGCCGGGTCGGGACCGTTCGCCGGCATGTCGGTGCGGGCGACCACGACCCCGCCGGCCTTGTAGGCCTGCGCAATGCGGGCGAGCGCCTCCGAATTGCCGGCGATGGCGTCCTCGCCGCTGATTGCCTGGGCGTCGGACAGCTCGCCGTCCGGCACCACCAGAGGCACCAGCGCGGCGGCGGGCTGCCGCGCCTCCCAGGCCGCGCGCCAGGGGGTGCGGTCCTGCCACAGGATGGTACGGCCGTCGACCTGGGTCACCGGCAGGATGACGAAGGGGCGCGACGGCGGCTCGACATATTGCGTGGCGCCGCCGCTCTGGCCGAGCGCGTCGCGCACCGCGTTGGGACGGAAACGCACGGTGATGGCGCCGACATAGCGGCTGGCCGACACTTTCTCCTCGTCGATTTCGAAGCCCTGGACCAGCCGGGCGATCTCGTTGTCCGACAGGCGCGGCGGATTGCCGCCGCCGGGAACGAGGCGCCGGTACAGTTCGGCCCAGGCCTTGGCCTGCGCCTCGCGGATCGCCTGATCGCGGACGGTGGTCGGGTTGCTGCCGCTGATGTCGACCTGCACGCCGGACACGGCGAAGGGATCGGCGGCGGACGAGACGGCGGCCGGCGGCAGGGAGCCGGTCTGCGCCCCCGCCGGCCCGGTCATGGTCAGGACCAGAGCGGTGGACATGGCAGCAAGACCGGCGAGGAGCGGCGCGCGGCGGCGGTGGAGCATTGCAAAGCCTTCCGATTCGAGTATGTTCGGCCCGAGCCCAAGGCCCGGTATATAGCTCAGCCCAAGCGAGGATACCATCAGCACCCAGTCCTATAACATGTCCGACGCCTACAAGCAGGCCGGTGTGGACATCGATGCGGGCAACGCGCTTGTCGAAGCGATCAAGCCCCTTGCCCGCTCCACCGCGCGCTCCGGCTCCGACGCGGGCCTGGGCGGTTTCGGCGCGCTGTTCGATCTGCGTGCCGCCGGCTACCAGGATCCGCTTCTGGTCGCGACGACCGACGGCGTCGGCACCAAGCTGAAGGTGGCGATTCTCGCCAACCGTCACGACACGGTCGGCATCGACCTCGTCGCCATGTGCGTCAACGATCTGGTCGTGCAGGGCGCCGAGCCGCTGCTGTTCCTGGATTACTATGCCACCGGCAAGCTCGACGTGGCCGCCGGCCGCGACATCGTCGCCGGCATCGCCGAAGGCTGCCGTCAGGCCGGCTGCGCCCTGGTTGGCGGCGAGACCGCCGAGATGCCGGGCATGTATTCGGAAGGCGATTACGACCTCGCGGGTTTCTCCGTCGGTGCTGTGGAACGCCAGCACGCCCTGACCGGTTCCGCCGTCCAGGCCGGTGACGTCGTCCTCGGCCTTGCCTCCACCGGCGTGCATTCCAACGGCTATTCGCTGGTGCGCAAGCTGGTTGAGAAGTCGGGCCTCGGTTACGACTCCGCCTGCCCCTGGGACGGGTCGAAGACGCTGGGCGAGGCGCTGCTGACGCCGACCCGCATCTATGTGAAGAGCACGCTGAAGGCGGTGCGCGCCGGCACGGTCCGTGCCATGGCCCACATCACCGGCGGCGGCCTGATCGAGAACATTCCGCGCGTCCTGCCGGACGGGCTGGGTGTCGTCCTCGACGCCTCGACCTGGACCCTGCCTCCCGTCTTCTCCTGGCTGATGAAGACCGGCGGCATCGCTCCGTACGAGATGGCCCGCACCTTCAACGTCGGCCTCGGCATGGTCGTCGTGGTTCCCGCCGAAAAGGCGGAGGAGGCCATCGACATCCTGCGCGAGGGCGGCGAGACGGTCTACACCGTCGGCACCGTCACCGCGCTGAAGGACGGCGACGCCCGCGTGACCGTCAATGGCATGGATGCGGCCTGGACCGCGTAAGGGACGCCTAAGGATCTTGTGATGAGCAAGTTGAAGCTCGGCGTCCTGATCTCGGGGCGCGGCAGCAATCTGCAGGCGTTGATCGACGCCTGCGCCGCGCCCGATTTCCCGGCCGAGATCGCCCTGGTCCTGTCCAACAAGGCCGACGCCTTCGGTCTGGAACGGGCGGCCAAGGCCGGCATCGCCACCGCGGTGGTCAGCCACCGCGACTATCCCGGCGACAAGCCGGCCTTCGAAGCGGCGATGAACGCCACTCTGCGCGACTCTGGTGTCGAGCTGGTCTGCCTTGCCGGCTTCATGCGCCTGCTGTCGCCCTGGTTCGTCGGGCAGTGGCACAACGCGCTCATCAACATCCACCCGTCGCTGCTGCCCTCTTTCAAGGGGCTGGACACCCATCAGCGGGCACTGGACACCGGCGTCCGCTTCCATGGCTGCACCGTGCATTACGTGCGGCCGGAGATGGACGAAGGCCCGATCATCGCCCAGGCCGCCGTCCCGGTCCTGCCCGGTGACGACGCCCACCGTCTGGCCGACCGTGTGCTGGACTCGGAACATCGCCTCTACCCGCACGCCGTCCGTCTGATCGCCGAGGGCCGCGCCCGAGTCGATGGCGATCTGGTGCGGATCGAAGGCCCGGTCCCGGAGCTTGCGGCCGTGGTGAACCCGCCGCTCTAGGCACACTCTTCCTTCCGATCATCCCTCTTCCGGCATAGTTGACGGTTCCGCTCGGAATCTGTTGCGTTTCCGTGCGTCCGCGTCAAAAATTGCGGGCAAAAGAAACTGTTGGAGGGTTGATCGAAATGGCGGCCGTCAGTCCGAACCCGGTCAGTGAAGAGACCGTCCGCGCACATCAGGCGAACTGGATCGCCTTCACCAAATTCATGAAGCTCAGCATCGCCGGAGTCATCGCGGTGCTGGTGCTGCTGGCGATCTTTACGCTGTAGCAGGCAAAGGTCGCTGTAAGGGGGCACATGCCCCCCACCCTAATCCTCCCCCGCTGGGCGGGGGAGGGGATTGGCGCTTATATAGCATAGCGGCGGCAGTCCCTCCCCCGCCCAGCGGGGGAGGTTAGGTGGGGGCAAGTGTCCGCCCCCACAAACATCACCCCGCCAGCATCTCCAGCGCCTTCTGCAGCTTGTCGCGGGCCTGATCGGCGGCCTCGCGGCGGTCGCGCTGCTCCTCGATGACCTCTTCCGGAGCCTTGGCGACGAACTGCTCGTTCGACAGCTTGGCATCGATCTTCTTGATCTCGCCGGTCAGCTTGTCGATCTCCTTGGACAGGCGCGCCTTCTCCTTGTCGAGATCGACGATGCCTTCCAGCGGCAGAACCAGCGTGGTCTCGTCCAGCACCGCCTGCACGCTGCTCTTCGGCACCTCGCCCTGCAGCGGATCGACGCTCGACAGGCGGGCCATGCGCAGGATCAGGTCGCGGTGGGTGTCCAGCCGCTTCAGGCTGACCGCGTTCGGATCCTTCAGCTTCAGCTCGATCTGCGCCGCCGGCGGGACGTTCATTTCCGACCGCATCGAGCGGACCGAGGAAATCAGCCGCACCACCCAGTCCATCTCGTCGCGGGACGCCGGATCGACGATGTCGGCAGCGAACTCCGGCCATTCCGCCGAGATCAGGCGGTTGGCGCGCGCCGGCGACAGTTGCTCCCACAGCTCTTCGGTGATGAAGGGCATCAGCGGGTGCAGGATGTGCAGGATCTGGTCCAGTACCCAGGCGGTGGTCGCCCGCGTCTCCGCCTTCGCCGCCTCGTCCGACCCGGCCAGGATCGGCTTGGTGAACTCCATGTACCAGTCGCAGAAGGTGCCCCAGGTGAACTGGTAGGCGGCGCCGGCGGCCTCGTTGAACTTGTAGGCGTCGATCGACTCGGCGACCTTCTTCGCCGCATCGGCCAGCGCGCCGACGATCCAGCGGTTGACCGTCTGCGTCAGCCCGACCGGCTGGTAGCCGGCGACCGGCTCGCAGCCGTTCATCTGGCAATAGCGGGCGGCGTTCCACAGCTTGGTGGCGAAGTTCCGGTAGCCCTCGACCCGGTTCACCGCCAGCTTGATGTCGCGACCCTGGGCGGCCATCGCCGACAGGGTGAAGCGCAGCGCGTCGGTGCCGTACTGGTCGATGATCTCCAGCGGGTCGATGACGTTGCCCTTCGACTTCGACATCTTCTGGCCCTTCTCGTCGCGGACAAGGGCATGGATGTAGACGGTGCGGAAGGGCACGTCCTTCATGAAGTGCAGGCCCATCATCATCATCCGGGCGACCCAGAAGAAGATGATGTCGAAGCCGGTGACCAGCACGTCGGTCGGATAGTAGCGGTCCAGCTCCGGCGTCTGGTCGGGCCAGCCCAACGTCGAGAACGGCCACAGCGCCGACGAGAACCAGGTGTCGAGCACGTCGGCATCGCGCGTCAGTTCGACGTCCTGACCGTAATGGGTATTGGCGGCGGCGCGTGCCTCCTCCTCGGTCTCCTCGACGAAGAAGGTGCCGTCCGGGCCGTACCAGGCCGGAATCTGATGCCCCCACCAGATCTGGCGGCTGATGCACCAGGGCTGGATGTTGCGCATCCATTCGAAATAGGTGTTCTCCCACTGCTTGGGCACGAACACCGTCTTGCCGGTCTCCACCGCCTCGATGGCCGGCTTGGCCAGCGTCGCGGCATCGACATACCACTGGTCGGTCAGCCACGGCTCGATGGCGACGCCGGAGCGGTCGCCGTGCGGGACCATGTGGGTGTGCGGCTCGATCTTCTCCAGAAGCTCCAGCGCTTCCAGTTCGGCAACGACCTTCTTGCGCGCCTCGTAGCGGTCCAGGCCGCGATAGGCCTCGGGAACGTTGTCGTTCAACCGGGCGTCGCGATCCATGATGTTGATCTGCTCGAGCCCGCAGCGCTTGCCGACCTCGAAGTCGTTGAAGTCATGGGCCGGCGTGATCTTCACGGCGCCCGAACCCGTCTCCGGATCGGCATATTCGTCGCCGACGATCGGGATCAGGCGGCCGACCAGCGGCAGCCGGACCATCTTGCCGATCAGGTCCTTGTACCGCTCATCCTCCGGGTGCACCGCGACGCCGGTATCGCCCAGCATCGTCTCCGGACGGGTGGTGGCGACGACGATGAATCGGCCCTCCTCCCCGTCGATGGGATAGCGGAAGTGCCAGAGGTTGCCCTTGATCTCCTTCTGCTCGACCTCGAGGTCGGAGATCGCGGTGTGGAGCTTCGGGTCCCAGTTGACCAGACGCTTGTCCTTGTAGATCAGCCCCTGGCGGTGCAGTTCGACGAACACCTTGCGGACGGCGCGGCTCAGCCCCTCGTCCATGGTGAAACGCTCGCGCGGCCAGTCCGGCGAGGCGCCCAGGCGGCGCAGCTGACGGGTGATGGTGCCGCCCGATTCGGCCTTCCATTCCCAAACCTTGTCGATGAAGGCGTCGCGGCCGAAATCGTGGCGGGTCTTGCCGTCCTTCGCGAGGTTGCGCTCCACCACCATCTGGGTGGCGATGCCGGCATGGTCGGTGCCGGGCTGCCACAGGGCGTCACGGCCGCGCATGCGGTTGTAGCGGGTCAGCACGTCCTGGATGGTGAAGGTCAGCGCATGGCCCATGTGCAGGCTGCCGGTGACGTTCGGCGGCGGCATCATGATGGTGTAGGGCTTGCCGTTCCCCTGCGGCTGGGCGGCGAAGGCGCCCGACTCTTCCCACAGGCGGTAGTGCTTCTCCTCGACCTCGGCGGGCCGGTACGTCTTTTCCAACATCACCACGAACTTTCGCTAGGAACGTCTCAACCAGGGATCAGAAAGGCGGGGCTTAAAACACTCAGGATCAGAATTTCTGAGACCGCCGGATCATACGGTCGATCTCCTGCTGGACCAGCCGCTCGACCACCGTCGGCAGGTTCTCGTCCAGCCATTCCTTCAACAGCGGCTTCAGCAGTTCGCGCACGACCTCCTCCACCGTACGGATGCCGATGGGCATCGGGCCGATGGACAGGTCGTCGCCCAGTTCGCGCGCCAGATGGGTCAGGTGGTGAGAGGCATCCTCCGCCGTCCGGCGGGAGATCAGCCCGTCATCCGGATCGACCGCGCGGCGGCGCGGCCGCGGCGGGGGCGGCGGCTCGTCATCCTCGAAATCGTCGAACACCGGCGCCGGCCGCCGGGCGGCGGGGCGCGGCGGCGGCATCGGCTCGGGTTCCGGCTCGTCCCAGCGCGGCGGGGGCGGCGGAGGCGGCGACGGCTCCGGAAAAGCCGGTTCCTCCGGCCACGGATCGGGGTCCTGCTGGCCGAAGTCGGGCCGGTCGTCCGGCTCGTCCTCCACCATCTGGGTCAGTTCCAGGACGTCGTCGTCGTCCTCGTCCACCGGCGGGGGTGGCGGGGGCGGCGGCGGAGGGGGTGGCGGCGGAGGAGGCGGCGAAGGCGCCTGGGTTTCCGATTTGGCAGGCTCGCCGTCCTCGGAAATGATCCGCCGGATGGAGGCGAGGATTTCCTCCATCGAAGGTTCTTGCTGGCCCTTATCGCTCATCGTGGCAACCCGAGACGTCAACCTGACCCAAACCTAGGGCAGGGCTGACAAAAAAGCCATAATACAAAAACGGCCCGCTTTCGCGGGCCGTCTCGTTCATTCGGTCACCGAAGTTCCGAACCACTTGCCCCGCGTCTTGTCGTAATTCGCTTGCGGGTCGTATTTCTGGACCGGCAGGTTGAGCCGGTCGGCGGTCAACTGTCCGCTCGACGCCAGAACATTGAAGGCCGCCACCATCTCGTCGTGCTGGGCACGGACCAGGAAGACGCGGGCGTTCAGCAGTTCCTGTTCCTGGTTCAGCACGTCGAGCACGGTGCGCGAACCGACCTGCGCCTCCTGACGGACACCTTCCAGGGCGATCTGCGCCGCCTTGATCTGCGCCGAGTAGGACTCGATGCTGGCGCGCGCGGTCTGCAGGGCCTGCCAAGCGCTGACCGCCGATTCGGTCACCTGACGGCGGGCCTCCTCGATCTGCAGGCGGGCCTGATTGGCGGTCTGCTTGGCCTCGCGGACCAGGGCTTCGGGCTGGCCGGCCTGATAGAGCGGGATGGTCACCTGGGCGGTGATCTGCGCGCTGTCGGAGCGGTTCAGGTCGATGCCGGAGGAGCGGCCGGGATCGTAGGTGCGGCTGCCGGAGGCCGAGAGGTTCACCGACGGCAGCAGGCGGCCGTACTGCTGATCCACCGCCTCGCGCTGCGCCGCTTCGGTGTAGGAGGCGGACAAGACGTTCGGGTTGTTGGCGCGGGCCAGCTCGACCAGCTCGTCCAGGTTCTTCGGCAGGCGGAAGGCCGGCTTCGGCGCCTTCAGCTCTCCGGGGGCGGAACCGACCAGACGCTCGTAGGTCGCGCGCGAGGCGCGCAGCGTGCCTTCGGCCGAGATCTTGGAAGCGATGGCGGCCGACAGGCGCGACTCGGACTGGCTGACGTCGGTGCGGGTGTATTCGCCGACGCGGAAGCGATCGCGGGCGGCGTCCAGCTGACGGCGCAGCACCTGCTCGTTGTTGGTCTGCAGCTGCAGGATGGCCTGGTTCTGGACGATGTCCAGATAGGCCTGGGCGGCGGCCAGCAGGACCGACTGCTCCGACGCGATCAGGGTCGCGCGCTGCGCCTCGACCAGCCGTTCGGCCCGGCGGACGGCCGGGGCGACGGTGGCGTCGTAGATCGGCTGGGTGGCGGTGACGCCGACGCTTTTGGCGTTGGACTCCGACCCGGTCGAACCGCCGTCGTAATTGCTGTTGCCCATCGAGCGGGAGATGCCGGCGGTCACGCGGGCGGTCGGACGGTAGCCGGACAGAGCCTGCGGCACGCCTTCGTCGACGGCACGCAGACGGGCGCGCTGGGCGCCGATGGTCGGGTTGTTGGCATAGGCCTGGGCGAGGGCCTGTTCCAGGGACTGCGCCTGGGCCGTACCACCGCCGGTCACTGCTGTGCCCATCGTGGCGGTCAGGGTCAGGGCCGTCGCCAGCAGCCAGCGGCGCGCAAAACGGCTTCGCACGGTCATGTTCAGTAGACCTTCATGTTCGGGTCGATTCGGCGCGCCCAGGCATCGACACCGCCATCCAGGTTGATGGCGCGGTCGAAGCCCCTGGAACGCAGCCACATGGTGACCTGCGCGCTGCGGCCACCGTGATGGCACACGACGACGATGTCGCGGTCCTTCGGCAGCTCGTCCACCCGGCCGGGAAGCCCGTTCATCGGGATGTGCAGGCTGTCGTCGATGGCGCACAGCGCAAACTCCCACGGCTCGCGCACGTCGAGGACGACCGGATCGTCACCCGCCTTGCGGCGGCGGTCCAGTTCTTCCACCTCGATCTCAAACGGCGCGGCCATGGGTGCTCACTTTCGTGCAAGGGCGACGGCGACGGTAGCGCAGAACCGCGCAGAGGTAAACTGCACGGTTCAGTTCAAAACCTCTCCAACCGGCGAATCCGGTCAGAACACGAAGGACGCCTTCTTTTCGAAGCCCGGCAGCGCATGCGGCTGGGCCTCGAACAGGATGCGGCTCGACACCACGCCGGCGGTCCGCTGGAACAGGCGGACCTCCCCGACGGCGCCCTTGCCCTGGACAATGGCGACGAGGCGTCCGCCTTCCGCCAGCTGCTCGGTCAGCGCCGCCGGCACCTCCGGCACGGTACCTTCGACGACGATGACGTCGTAAGGGGCGTTTTGGGCGTACCCCTCCGCCAGCGGGCCGGTGACGGCCTTGGCATTCGTGATGCCCTGCCCGGCCAGCGCCGCGGTCGCAGCGGCGGTCAGCCCCTCGTCGCAATCGAGGCCGACCACCGACGAGGCGAGACGGCCCAGCACCGCGGTGGAGTAACCGCCGGCGGCGCCGACGTCGAGCACCCGGTCGGTCTCCTGCACGGCGACGGCCTGGAGCATGCGGGCGAAGACCATCGGCTCCAGCAGGAAACGGCCCTTGCCGATGGGAAGGTCGTCGTCGACATAAGCGACGCCACGCGCCGTCTCAGGAACGAAGGCTTCGCGCGGAAGCTCCGACAGGACATCGACGAGACGTTGATCGGTCACCTTGTTGGGGCGGATCTGTCCCTCGACCATGAAATAGCGTGCGGCGGCGAAATCGGTCATGGCGGTCGCTTATTGATGTGTTGTGACGACACCGGCACCAAGCCGAACAGCGGACGGCTTCCTGCCATGGCGGTATATAGCCGCAAAGGCCTGGCGAACACAACGCCACGAGCGGTTGGCATCCGGCCTTTGCCGGGTGTCGGGAAAACGGGTGGGGAAACCGCCACCGGGATCAGGTTCCGGCCGCCCGGCGAACGATGTTCAAAAATCGTCACCAATCGCCTTGACCGCTCCGTTCCGGGCCGCTATACCACCGCTCCACACCGAGGTCGCACCGGAAACGGCGCGCCGGTGCCGGTCAGGATGGCGCGGTGGCAGAGTGGTGATGCAGCGGACTGCAAATCCGTGTACGTGGGTTCGATTCCCGCCCGTGCCTCCATACCTGACGATAGTATAGCAGACGACCGAATGGTCCGAACGCAGCCCCGCTCCGGCGGGGCTTTTTGCGTTTGGGCCTTGTTTTCGTTGATGGATTGCCCCTCCCTCCCCCTTCGCGCCTTGGGCCAAGAAAATTCATTTTCCTGTCGGAATTGGCTTGGCAGGGTCGGATGGTTCGGCTATACACCCGCCACGCCAACAACGGCGGCGGCCGAAAGGTCAGTCACCGATCCCGGTTAGCTCAGTTGGTAGAGCAGCGGACTGTTAATCCGCTTGTCGCTGGTTCGAGTCCAGCACCGGGAGCCAGATCGAAGAGGCCGGATGCAACACGCATCCGGCCTTTTCTTCTTTCTGCACCATTGCGCCTTGACTGTGGCGGTTAAGTAACCGAATTCGGTTTAAAGCAGTCGGGCTAGGACCGACGGTCGTCCGCTGTGGCAAGAACTAGTCCCAAAAGACGATCCTGACTTGCCGGAAGCGAAATGCCGCGCCCGGCCGCACGGCGTTAGACTTGATAACAATCCGGACCCAGTCTTGGACCGGGCGTCTCCAGCCATGGAGGATCGCCGTGCTTATGCCATTCCAGTCAGAACGTCTTCGCACCGCTCCGCCGGTCGATGGAACCGGCCGCGGTTCTCCCGAACCGGACGACCAACCGGTGCGGACGGTGGATTGCGTCACCGCGGTCCTGCTGTTCCTGGCGGCCGTGCTGGTCGCCCTGCTGGCCTTCAGCACGGATTGGGACGGCCCGGCCACCGACAGCCTCCCACAGGCCTACGAGAACACGCCGGTCCTGGTGATCCCGCCCCACCCGCGGTGAGGCGGCCCTACTCCACCAGATCATCATAGATGGTGTCGCCGGACTCCGACGGATCGCCCCCGACCGCGGCGACGGCCACCCGCTTCCATTCCCCGCACCAGTCGGTGGACAGCGTGATGGGAAAATCGCCTTCGGGGCTGCGCGGGGTCACCACCGGCGGATAGCGCCGGCAGGTCCCCTTCGGCCCGCGCTGGCGGAGCCCCTGCCCCTCCCAGAAGCGGCAGGTATAGCAGGTGTCGAGTCGCTTCATCGCGGACCGGTCTCCTTCCTTATGGCCGATTCTGCCGGCCGCTTTGGCCGGCATATCACCGGGACCCGCCTGCGCCCTCCGGTCAGCCGGTGGAGGGCGGCTTGCCGGGCCGCATCGTGTTGGCGCATCTGGCGTAATACGCCTTGATGTCCGCGTCCAGAACACTGCGGCGGCGTCCGTCCTCCGAGCCCTCCGGTGCATCGCTCAGGCGCTGGAACTCCTGAACGGCCTGTTCCAGTTCCTGTTCGCTGTTGATGGGCATGCTGTCGCCTTTCCTCTTCATTGTCCGGGCCGATTTCCGGTCTCCGACAGGACAACACCGGCCGGCAGCGGTATGTTTCCACCCGCAAAGGCGCGGCGGGCGCCCGGCAGCGGCTTGATGAGCCGCGACTCGAGCGCAATGTCATGTCAGTGTCATCCGAGTCGCGACGGACAGGGCCGCGCGACGACGGGGGTGCCCTTGGCCCTGCCTTGTGCGGGAGTGCGGCGTCATGCGGGTCGTCTCAACACCGGTCGTGAAGCGGCTGGCAGCCGCCATCCTCGTTCTTGTCGGCATTCAACTGGGCGCGGGTGCCGCGCGGGCAGCGGAACCGGAACAGCTTGATCCGGATCGCGTCGTCCGTTCCATCGTCGGCATCACCGCAACCGTGCCGCCGGACAGCCAGAGCGCGCGCACGCTGGGAACCGACCGCGAGGGCAGCGGCGTGGTCATCGACGGGTCCGGCCTGATCCTGACCATCGGCTATACGGTGATGGAGGCCTCGCAGATCGAGGTCACCGCCGCCGACGGGCGCAGCTATCCCGCCAGCATGGTCGCCTACGATCCCGTCAGCGGCTTCGGCCTGCTGCGGGCGGAGCTGGGGTTCTCGGCCCCCTGGCTGCGGCTGGCCAACGCCGATGCGGTGAAAGAGGGCGACACGCTGCTTGTGCTCAGCGGCGGCGACAATCGCGGCGCCACCGCCGTGAAGCTGGTCAGCAAGCGCGAGTTCGCCGGCTACTGGGAGTATCTGCTGGACGAGGCGCTGTTCACCTTCCCGCCGATCCGTGCCTTCAACGGCGCCGCCCTGGTCGACCGCGAGGGCCGGCTGGTCGGCATCGGATCGCTGCTGGTGATGGAGGCGGTGGAGGGCCGCGGCCTGCCCGGCAACATGTTCGTCCCGGTGTCGGCGCTGGAGCCGATCCTCGCCGACCTGCTCGCCTATGGCCGCCGGCAGGAGCCGGCCCGGCCGTGGTTGGGCGTTACCCTGCGCGAGGAGTTGGGCCGGCTGATGGTGGAAAAGGTGTCGCCGCGCAGCCCCGCCGAGTCGGCCGGCCTGCGTCCGGGCGACTGGATCGTCGGCGTCGGCGGCCAGCGCTTCAGCGGACTGGCGGATTTCTACCGCAAGCTCTGGGGCCTGGGGCCGGCCGGCGTCGTCGTCCCGCTGGAGGTGATGCGCGGCGCCACACTGACTCCCGTCCCGGTCACCTCGGCCGACCGCGTGCGCTTCCTGCGGCTGAACCCGACGCTGTGATGGCCGCCCCGGCGCTTGTGGTGGAAACTGCGGCGTAGCACCCTGTCGGGAACAGCCACCCGTGGGACCGCGCCGATCATGAATCACCCCGACATCGAGATCATCGACAAGAAGACCCCCTACAAGGGCTTCCTCACCATCGACGTCTACCGCCTGCGCCACAAGAAGTTCGACGGAAGCTGGACCGACGTGCTGCCGCCGCGCGAGGTGTGCGACCGCGGCGCGGCGGTGGGCGTGCTGCTGTACGATCCCGATCTCGACAGTGTGGTGATGATCGAGCAGTTCCGCGTCGGCTCCGCCGCGGCCGGCGGCCCGGCCTGGATGACCGAGATCGTCGCCGGCATGGTCGGCGAGGGCGAGAGCCCCGAGGAGGTGGCGCGCCGCGAATCGCTGGAGGAGGCCGGCTGCGCCATCCGTGAGATCGAGCAGATCTGCGATTACTACGTCAGCCCAGGCGCCTTCACCGAGGTCGTCACCGTCTTCTGCGGCCGGGTCGACAGCCGCAACCTCGCCGCCACCGGCGGCCTGGAGGAGGAGCACGAGGATATCCGGATTTTCGCCCTGCCGGCCGACGAGGCGATCCGCATGATGGACGAGAACCGCCTGCGCAATTCCGTCGCCATCATCGCGATCGGCTGGCTCGCCCGTCACCGCGAGGGCTTGCGCAAGCGCTGGCTCGGTCAGGGGTGAGTGTGCCGGGCGCCGGCAAGCGGCGCCCTCCCTCCGTCGTCAAATTCACACTTATACCTCGTTCAATGCAGCATTTCACACCGCCGCCTTGAAACCGCCGCTCCCCGACCTGATAGTATCGTCAGCAATCCACACCTGACCTTGGGAGTACCCGTCTTGGACATCCGCAACGGCTTTATCGGCGCCATCGGCAACACGCCGCTGATTCGCCTGGAAGGGCCATCGAAGGCGACGGGCTGCGAGATCCTGGGCAAGGCGGAGTTCCTGAACCCCGGCGGATCGGTCAAGGACCGCGCGGCGCTCGCCATCGTGCGCGACGCGGAAAAGCGCGGCCTGCTGCGCCCCGGCGGCACCATCGTCGAGGGCACGGCCGGCAACACCGGCATCGGGCTGGCGCTGGTCGGCAATGCGCTCGGCTATCGCACCGTCATCGTGATGCCGGAGACGCAGAGCCAGGAAAAGAAGGACATGCTGCGCCTGATCGGCGCCGACCTGCGGCTGGTCCCGGCGGTTCCCTATTCCAATCCCGACAACTACGTCCGCTATTCCGGCCGGCTGGCCGAGGAACTGGCGAAGACGGAGCCGAACGGCGTCGTCTGGGCCAACCAGTTCGACAACACCGCCAACCGCGAAGGCCACCGCACCACCACCGGCCCGGAGATCTGGGAACAGACCGGCGGCAAAATCGATGCCTTCACCTGCGCGGTCGGCAGCGGCGGCACGCTGGCCGGCATCGCGCTGGCGCTGAAGGAGCGGAACCCGAACATCCGCATCACGCTGGCCGACCCGATGGGCGCAGCGCTGTTCAGCTACTACACCAAAGGCGAGTTGAAGTCGGAAGGCAGCTCCATCACCGAAGGCATCGGCCAGGGCCGCATCACCGCCAACCTGGAACAGGCGCCGATCGACGACGCCCTGCAGATCCCGGATGAAGAGGCGCTGCCGATCATCTTCGACCTGATCAAGAACCAGGGTCTGGTGCTGGGCGGCTCGTCGGGCATCAACGTCGCCGCGGCGATGCGGGTTGCCCGCGACCTCGGTCCGGGTCACACGGTGGTGACCATCCTGTGCGACGGGGGGCAGCGTTACCAATCGAAGCTCTTCAATCCTGACTTCCTCCGTGAGCAGAATCTTCCGGTGCCAGACTGGCTGGCCTGATTCTTCTCGAGGGGGATATGGACGCGCTATTCCGCGAGGACGCCTACGCCCGAAACTGCGTCGCCACCGTCACGGCGGTGGACGACCGCGGCATCCGGCTCGACCGCACCGTCTTTTATCCGACCGGCGGCGGCCAACCGGGCGACAGCGGGGTGCTGCGCTTCGACGGGTTCGAAGTCCGCATCAAGGACACGGTGAAGGGCGACGGCGGCCCCGACGACGTCATCCATGTGCCGGAGGACGGGCAGGAGCTGCCCGCCCCCGGCACCGCGGTGGAGGCGGAGATCGACTGGGACCGCCGCTATCGCCACATGCGCATGCACACCGCCCTGCACCTGCTGTGCGCGGTGGTGCCGGGATCGGTCACCGGCGGGCAGATCGGGGCGGACAAAAGCCGGCTCGACTTCAACGTCCCGGCCGAAGCCCTCGACAAGGATGCCATTGCCGAGGCGGTGAACCGGCTGATCGCCGCCGACACGCCGGTCGGCACCCGCTGGATCTCCGACGAGGAGATGGCGGCGCAGCCGGAGTTGGTCCGCACCATGTCGGTGAAGCCGCCGACCGGCAGCGGCCGGGTGCGCCTGCTGAATGTCGAGGGCGTCGATCTGCAGCCCTGCGGCGGCACCCATGTCGCCCGCACCGGCGAAATCGGCGGAATCGAGGTGACGAAGATCGAAAACAAGGGCAAGCAGAACCGGCGCGTCGTTATCGCGCTGAAGGACTGAACCCGTCACCCCGATCTTCCGCCCGAAAGATTCCTTTTCAAGGACGCGCAGAATGAGCGACAGCACCGTGGATCCGCTGACCGGCCCCGTCGTCTCCACCGACTGGCTGGCCCACAATCTCGGAAGGCCCGGCCTTAAGGTTCTCGACGGGTCCTGGCACATGCCGGCCCTGAAGCGCGACATCCGGGCGGACTTCGCCACCTGCCACATCCCCGGCGCCCGGCTGTGCGACGTCGACGAGGTGGCGGCCCCGGACACCGCCCCCCTGCCCCACATGGCCCCCGATGAGGCGACCTTCGCCGCGAAGATCGGCGCGCTCGGCATCGGCGACGGCGACACGGTGGTGGTCTATGACGCCGCCGGCATGGCCACCGCGGCGGCGCGCGTCTGGTGGCTGTTCCGCCTGTTCGGCTTCGACCGCGTGGCGGTGCTCGACGGCGGACTGCCGAAGTGGCTGGCCGAGGGTCGCCCGACCGAATCGGGTGAGGCCGCCCCGGTCCACCCGACGGCCTTCACCGCACGCAAGCGGCCGGAGCTGATCCGCAGCGCCGATCAGGTGCTCGCCAACATCGACGCGCGGGCCGATCAGGTGACCGACGCCCGTGCCCAGCCCCGCTTCGAAGGCGCGGTGGCGGAGCCCTGGCCCGGCCGGCGCAGCGGACGCATTCCCGGCAGCTTCAACCTGCCCCACAGCGACCTGATCGACGCCGAGTCCAAGACCCTGCTGCCGCCGGATGTCATCGCGGAGAAGGCACGCGCCGCCGGACTGGATCTCGACCGGCCGGTCGTCGCCTCCTGCGGCAGCGGCATCACCGCCTGCGTCATCGCGCTCGGCCTCGCCAGCGCCGGCAAGCGGGACGTGGCGATCTATGACGGATCCTGGGCGGAGTGGGGCCTGCGCGAGGATCTGCCGCTGGAAACGGGACCCCGGCAATCGTGACCGAAGCCGTCACCGTCAGGCCCTGCACGGCGGACGACCGCGACGCCGTCGTTGCGCTGTGGACCGCCTGCGGGCTGGTGGTGCCGTGGAACGACCCGGCGGCCGATTTCGCGCTGGCGCTGTCGAAGACCAGTTCGATGGTGCTTGCCGCCGTGGCCGACGGGCTCCTCGTCGCCACCGCCATGGTCGGGCAGGATGGCCATCGCGGCTGGATCTATTACGTCGCCGTCGACCCAACTCGGCAGGGACAGGGGCTCGGCCGGCGCATGGTGGCGGAGGCCGAAGGCTGGCTGGCTGGCGCCGGCATGCCGAAGGTCCAGTTGCTCGTCCGTGAGACCAACCAACGGGTGCTGGCCTTCTACGAGAGGCTGGGCTATGCCAGATCGCCCGTCACGATGATGCAGAAATGGCTGACCAACCCTTCTCCCTGACCCGTCCCACCGTACCCGCCGCCAGCCGGCCGGGCCATCTGCCGGTAATCGTCACCTATCTGGAGATGACGGCGCCGCCGACCCACGCGCCCGTGCGCCAGCCGGCCGGCAACCTCTCCCTGGTCCGGGCCAACCCGCCGACCTGGTCCTTCTACCGCTACCTGTACGACACGGTCGGCGAACCCTGGCTATGGCACGAACGCCGCCGGATGCCGCGCAAGGAGCTGGAGCGCTCGATTCACGATCCGCTGGTGGAGGTCTGGGTGCTGTATGTCGACGGCACGCCCGCCGGCTATGGCGAGTTGGACCGGCGGACGCAGGAAACCGATCTTTCCTATTTCGGCCTGATTCCGGATTTCATCGGCCACAAGCTCGGCCCCTGGCTGCTCGACACCATCATCCGCAAGGCGTGGGACGGCGGTGCGACGAAGCTGGTCGTCAACACCTGCACCTTCGACCATCCGAAGGCGCTGCCGCTCTACCAGAGCATGGGTTTCGTGCCCACCCGCCATGTCGCCCGCGAGGTCCGCGATCCGCGCCTGGACGGCGTGCTACCGCGCAGCGCCGGCGACCATATCCCGCTCGCCCGCTAACTCAGAGAGGGCGGCGACACTCCGCCGCCCAGTCAGTCTTCCTGGCCGAACCGCTAAGCCCCCTCGGCCAGCGCAAGCAGCCCATCGACATCGACCGTCGACTCCAGCCGGTCGGCAACGGCGTCCAGCGCCCGCTCCACCGCCACGCCATAGGCCAGTTCCGACCCGTCGCCGCCCAGCCGGCGCAGATAGGCCGCACGGAAACCGTCGGCGCCGAACAGCCCGTGCAGATAGCAGCCGGCCACCCGCCCGTCCGCCGACTCCGCGCCGTCCGTCACACCGCCCGCCAGTTCCAGCATCGGCCGCGCCCGGTCCGGCCCTTCGGTGCGCCCCATGTGCATCTCGTACCCCGCAACCGCCGCGCCGGTGCGGCGCTCCGTGCCGCGAGCCTCCTCCAGCACCTTCGGCCCCTTCAGCACCGTCTCGACATCCAGCAGGCCCAGCCCCGTGGCCTCGCCCGGCGGTCCCTCGATGCCGTCCGGATCGGCGATGCCCCGGCCCAGCATCTGATAGCCACCGCAGATGCCCAGCACGCGCCCGCCGCGCCGCCAATGGGCCAGCAGATCGATGTCCCAGCCCTGCGCCCGCAGGAAGGCGAGGTCGGCAATCGTCGTCTTGGTGCCGGGCAGGATCACCAGATCGGCGTCGCCCGGCAGCGGCTGGCCCGCACGGACCATGGTCAGAGCCACACCCGGTTCCTGCGCCAGCGGATCGAAATCGTCGAAGTTGGCGATGTGCGGCAGCATCGGCACCGCCACGCGCAGCGCCCCGTTGCCGGATATCCGTGGCCGGTCCAGCGCCACCGCATCCTCCGCCGGCAGGGTCGCCGCCTCGTGCAGCCAGGGCACCACGCCGAATCCACGCCATCCGGTGTGGCTCTCGATGATCCGCAATCCTTCATCGAACAGGCGAACATCGCCGCGGAACTTGTTGATGAGAAAGCCTTTGATCCGCTCCTGTTCAGATTTCGGTAGAAGTGCGTGGGTGCCGACCAGACTGGCGATCACGCCGCCGCGGTCGATGTCGCCGACCAGCAGGACCGGCACGTCGGCGGCGGTGGCGAAGCCCATGTTGGCGATGTCGCCGGCCCGCAGATTGACCTCCGCCGGGCTGCCGGCGCCTTCGACCACCACGATGTCGGCCTCGGCCCGCAGCCGCTCGAAACTGTCCAGCACGGTGCCCAGAAGTTCGCGCTTGCGCGCCTGATAGTCGGCGGCCCGCGCGGTGCCAACCACCACGCCGCGCACCACCACCTGGGACCCGACGTCGGACTGCGGCTTCAGCAGCACCGGGTTCATGTGGACGCTGGGCGCCACGCCGCAGGCCCGCGCCTGCAGTGCCTGGGCACGGCCGATCTCGCCGCCGTCCGCCGTCACCGCCGCATTGTTCGACATGTTCTGCGGCTTGAACGGCCGGACGGTCAGCCCGCGCCGCACCAGCGCCCGGCACAGCCCGGCCACCAGCAGCGACTTGCCGACGTCGGAGCCGGTGCCCTGCAGCATGATCGCCCGTGATCGCATGGCCCGAGACTGCATGGCTCAGAACTCGATACCGGCCTGGGCCTTCACCCCGGCCTCGAACGGGTGCTTGACCAGCGTCATCTCGGTGACGAGGTCGGCGGCGGCGATCAGCTCCGGCTTGGCATTGCGGCCGGTGATGCAGACATGCAGATCCGGCCGGCGGGCGGCCAGCGTCGCCAGCACCTCGTCCAGCGGCAGATAGTCCATGCGCAGCACGATGTTCAGTTCGTCCAGCACGATCAGGCGGTAACGCGGGTCGGCCATCAGTTCCTTGGCCTTAGCCCAGGCGGCTTCGGCGGCGGCGATGTCGCGGGCGCGGTCCTGGGTGTCCCAAGTGAAGCCCTCGCCCATCGTGTGGAAGTCGACCAGATCCTCGAATCGCTCCAGCGCCACTGTCTCGCCGGTCGACCAGGCGCCCTTGACGAACTGCACCATGCCCACCCGCATGCCGTGGCCGACCGCACGCATCATCAGGCCGAAGGCGGCGGTGGACTTGCCCTTGCCCTTGCCGGTGTGGACCATCAGCAGGCCCTTCTCCACCGTCTTGGAGGCGAGCGCCCGCTCCTGCAGCGCCTTGCGCCGCTTCATCTTCTCGGCGTGGCGGCGGTTGATCTCATCGGAGTCGGTCATACGGGAGTTCCCTTCACGAACATCGGCAGACCGGCGACGGTCAGCACGACGCGCGGCGCCACGGCCGCGATGGATTGGTGCAGGCGGCCGGCATGGTCGCGGAAGCGGCGGGCCAGCGCGTTGTCGGGCACGATGCCCATCCCGACCTCGTTGGAGACCAGGACCACCCGGCCCGGCAGCGTCGCCAGAAGCTCCACCAGCGCCGCGCTCTCCGCCGCGACATCGGCCTCCGCCATCATCAGGTTGGTCAGCCACAGGGTCAGGCAATCGACAAGAATGCCGGTGCCCTCGGCGGCATGGGCACGCAGGACCCCGGTCAGGTCGCGCGGTTCCTCCACCGTCGTCCAGCCGGGGCCACGGTCGTCGCGATGCTTCGCCACCCGCTCCGCCATCTCCGCGTCCCACACTTCCGAGGTCGCGATATAGACGCGCGGGCCGCCCAGCGCCGTCACCAGCTCCTCGGCATAGCGGCTCTTGCCCGACCGCGCGCCACCCAGCACCAGCGTCAGGTCGGCGCTCATTCCCCCAACCGTCATTCCCAATCGGTCCCGTCGCGGTGCCGATAGGCGCCATCGCGCCAGACCATGTCCTCGTCGGAATAGTCGATCTCGTCGCCGGCGCTGCGGTCGCCGACCTCCAGATAGCTGGCCGGGCGGTCGCTGCGGTTGATCAGCCGGTGCCCGTCGGCGACGCCATGCGGGAAGCCGGCGCACATGCCGGCGGTCAGCAGCGTCTCGCCGGCATCGGTCACCAGCGTCAGCTCTCCCTCCACCACATAGACGAACTCGTCCTGTTTGCTGTGCCAGTGGCGCAGGGCCGACGAGGCGCCGGGCGCCAGCCGGGTCAGGTTGACGCCGAAATTGCTGAGGCCCAGCGGATCGCCCAGCACCACCCGGTGCCGCCCGGCGACCTGCGCCCGGAACGGCTGCGGATAGTCGGTGGCGCCGGTTTCGGCGGTCAGCGTCGCGGGATCAAGGACCGGTGGATTCGGCATGGGCGCTCTCCGGTTCTGCAGTGCGGGTCCGGACTGTCGCAAACCGCACCGGCGGCGTCAAATGGTGCCAAGTCCCCTGACAGGGCAGGGTTGCCGCCCCCGCGGCTGGACAGGAGCCCATTCGCCCACCATGCTTATTGCAGCGCAAAACAACAACCTGCGATGCGATGTCGACCCTGGAGATCATCAGCCGCCGTCCCGCCGGGACTTCCAAGATGCCGCCGCTTCTGTTCGTCCATGGCGCCTTCAGCGGCGCCTGGATCTGGGATGCCAAGTTCCTGCCCTGGTTCGCGTCGCGCGGGTGGGATGCCCATGCCGTCTCGCTGCGCGGCCATGGCAACAGCGAGGGCCGCGACCGGTTGCATGATTTCGGCATCGCCGATTACGTCGACGACGTGCTGGAGGCGGCGGACCGCCTCTCATCCCCGCCGGTGCTGATCGGCCATTCCATGGGCGGCATGGTGGTGCAGCGCGCGCTGGCGAAGCGCCGGTTTCCCGCCGGCGTGCTGATGGCGTCCGCCCCGCCCTACGGCCTGCTGTCCTCCACCATGGGGCTGGCCTGGCGCTCGCCCTATGTGTTCCAGCAGATGTCGATGCTGATGACCTTCGGCGAGAAGGCGATCGACCCCGACGCCATCCGCCGCGCCATGTTCTCCGACAAGATGCCGCGCGCCGAAGCCGCCAAGTACGAGAGCTACCTGCAGGAGGAATCGCGCCGCGTCCTGCTGGACATCGGCGGCTGGATTCCCTTCCCCGTCCTGCCGCCGCGAGACCTGCCGATGCTGGTGATGGGTGCGGAGGAAGACCTGCTGTTCCCCCGCGCGGAGGTGGTCGCTACCGCCGCGGCGCTGGGCACCCGGCCGGAGTTCATGCCGGGCATGGGCCACGCGATGATGCTGGAGCAGGACTGGCAGTCCGCCGCCGAGCGGGTCGAAGCATGGATCAGCGCGTCGGTGACCGCCGAGGTGGCTTGAGCCGGCCCTACCCCTTCGGCCGCTCCGACCGGGAATAGTTGCTGAAGTGCCCCTCCTTGGCCGCCATCCGGCGGGCGGACTGGACGATGGCGCCGGACTTTCCCTCCGGCGCCACGTTCGACAGCTGGCGGGTCAGGTCGGCGCCGCCACAGGATGGGCAGGCGGGAGTCTCACCGGAGCGCACCAGGGTCTCGAACCCATGGTCGCAGGCCTTGCAGCGATAGGAATAGAGCGGCATCGCACCCTCGCGGAACGGATCGCATCGTCCCGAGCATGCCGCAATATCCACATTATGAAAATGGCTTTGTTGCGCCGCACCAAATAACGGTCAGGCGGCAGCTCCGCCGAAATCGAAACCGGCTGCCTCGACCGCCTGCCGCACCACATCGGCCGGCACCCCGCCATCGACCAGCACGGTGCCAGTGGCGAGGTCCACGGTTACCACGGCATCGGGCGCCGCCTTGGTGATCGCGTTGGAAACGGAGCGGGCGCAGCCGCCGCAGGTCATCCCATCCACCTTGTACGCATCGGCCATCGTCACGGGGCTCCCCTTTTGGTCGGGTCAGCCGCCGGCATGGTGCGTCCGCACCACCGCGCTGACCGGGACAAGAACGAAGCCACGCTTTTGCACGTCCGGCAGCCAGGATGCCAGAGCCTCGATTGTCGCATCATGCGGGTGGCCGATGGCGACGGCATAGCCCTGCCGCTTCGCCACCTGCTCCGTCTTCGCCAGCTGGGCCTTCACCGCCGCCACCGTTTCCTCGTTGTCGAGGAAGATGTCGCGGCCGACCCAGGGCATCTTCAACTCGCGCGCCAGCCCGATTCCGGCGCTGTTGGGCGTCGTCCGGCTGTCGAGCCACAGCAGCCCGCGGCGGTGAAGCTCCGCCAGCACCGGGGCCAGCGCCGCCCGGTCGGCGGTGAAGCGGCTGCCCATATGGTTGTTCACCCCGACATAACCGTCAAAGCTGTCCAGCGCCGCGCGGAACCGCTTCACGATCTCGCCCTTGTCCAGCGAGACCAGCAGAGCGTTCGGCCCCGGATCGGCCTTCACGCTGGGCTCCATCGGCATATGCAGCATCAGCTCATGCCCGTTGGCGCGCGCCGCCTTCGATTGGGCCGACAGGTCGCGGGCATAGGGCAGCCAGGACAGGGTCAGCGGACCGTGCAGCCCGGCCATCCGCGCCGAGCGCTTGCGGTCCAGCCCCATGTCGTCGATGACGATGGCGATGATCGGCCTGCCCGGCGGCACCTCGGCCGGCAAGGCGTTCTTGCGCCACAGCGCGGCATTGCCGCTCGGGGCCTGCACCGGCGGCTGGGCCGGAGGCGCGGGCGGCGGCAGCATCGCCACCGTAGTGGCTGGAGGAGTGGCGGGCGGGCGCGCCTCAGCCTTGTCCTGCGCGGGTTTTTCCGGAACCGCATGTTCCGGCCCCTCTGCCGCGTGTGCCGGCGCATCGGTCTTCACCGCGGGTGGCGAAGGCGGCGGTGCGGGCGGTGCGGAGGACGGCATAGTCGGCACCGCGGCCTGCTGCACCGGCGCCTGCTGCGCCTGTCCGCCGCCGGATCGACCGCCGGTCAGCGTGGCGACGCCCATCGCCACGGCGAACACCGCGGCAACGGCGGCCAGAGCCAGAACGAAGGGATTCGACAGAAACGGGGG
This sequence comes from Azospirillum oryzae, assembly GCF_900177515.1. Lineage (GTDB taxonomy): Bacteria > Pseudomonadota > Alphaproteobacteria > Azospirillales > Azospirillaceae > Azospirillum > Azospirillum oryzae_A. Next base: position 1,279,598 of record NZ_FXAK01000007.1, on the reverse strand, counting down.
AAGCGAAGTCTTGCGGGCTTTCGAAGGCGCCTTGCGGGCCATGGTGACGATGTCCATCCTGCGACCGGGGCGCCGCACAGTGGCACCCCGCCGCCGCCGCCGCAACCGCCCAAACGGCGCAAACGGCTGGGGCGGCAAGCCCACGGCGCGCCCCGACCAAGCCCACGCAGAAGAGTCCGCCCGATGCGTCCCATCTTTGTTACCGCAGCACTCCTGCTGGCCGGCGCTGTCCCGGCGGAGGCCGCCGCCGGCCCGCAATGCCCGGCCAGCCTGACGGTCCAGGCGCAGCCCGACGCCCCCGGCGGCTGGTCGCCCTACCCCGGCCGCGACAGCCACGGCTTCGCCGGCATCACCATCGTCGAGGGCGACCGCGCCGCCGAGATGACCAGCACCGCGCCCGCCACTCTGGCCCCCGACCGCGAGGTCCGGCGCGGCCGCAGCATCGTGCAGGTGTGGGAGTTCAGCGGCGCGCGGCGGCGGAATATCTTTCTGGTCTGCCGCTACCGCAACACACAGGCGACGCTCGCCGCCGACCTGCCGTCCCATGTCCGCCGCTGCACCCTGACGCTGGCGACCGACATCCGCGGCACCGTGCTGGACGACCCGAAGACCCCGCCGCAGCTCGACTGCCGCTGAGGCGGCGAAGTTCTGCGCGAAGGCTGGAAATCCGCCCCCTCAGCGGCTAGGGTGTCCGTCGTTGGAACAGGGCCGGAACGGCCCCGACGGTCAGGTGGAAGGCGGAAGGCGCATGCTGCTGCTCATCGATAACTACGACAGCTTTACCTACAACCTCGTCCATTACCTGGGCGAGCTTGGCGCCGACGTGCAGGTCCGCCGCAACGACGCCCTGACGGTCGAGGAGGCGATGGCACTCCGCCCCGACGGCATCGTGCTGTCCCCCGGCCCCTGCGATCCCGACCGCGCCGGCATCTGTCTGCCGTTGATCGACGCCGCCGCCAAGGCCCGCCTGCCGCTGCTGGGCGTCTGCCTGGGCCACCAGTCGATCGGCCAATCCTTCGGCGGCCGGGTGATCCGCGCGCCGGTCCCCATGCACGGCAAGGTCGACAACATCCGGCACGAGGGCCGCGGCGTGCTCGCCGGCCTGCCCAGCCCGTTCCGCGCCACCCGCTACCACTCGCTGATCGTCGAGCGCGAGACGCTGCCCGCCTGCCTGGAGGTGACCGGCGAGACCGCCGACGGCCTGATCATGGCGCTGGCCCATCGCGAGTTGCCGATCCACGGCGTGCAGTTCCATCCCGAGAGCATCGAGAGCGAGCACGGCCACAAGATCCTGCAGAACTTCCTGGACCTGACCCGTCCCCGCCCGGAAAGCGCTGCCCTGGAGAACGCGGCATGAGCGGCGATCTCAGCGACATGAAGGCGATCCTGGGCAAGGTCGCCACCGGCGCCGCCCTGACCGAGGCCGAGGCCGGCTTCGCCTTCGACATCATCATGTCCGGCAACGCCACCCCGTCGCAGATGGGCGGCTTCCTGATGGCGCTGCGCGTCCGCGGCGAGACGGTGGACGAGATCGCCGGCGCCGCCCGCGTCATGCGCGCCAAGGCGATCCCGGTGGAGGCGCCTCCCGGCACCATCGACACCTGCGGCACCGGCGGCGACGGGGCCGGCACCTACAACATCTCCACCGCCGCGGCGCTGGTGGTGTCGTCCTGCGGCGTGCCGGTCGCCAAGCACGGCAACCGCGCCATCTCCTCCAAATCCGGTGCGGCCGACGTTCTCGGGTCGCTGGGCGTCAACCTCGACTGCGACTTCGCGCTGGTGCGCAAGGCGCTGTGGGATGCCCACATCGCCTTCCTGATGGCGCCGCGCCACCACCTCGCCATGCGCAACGTCGGCCCGACCCGCGTGGAACTCGGCACGCGCACCGTCTTCAACCTGCTGGGTCCGCTCGCCAACCCGGCGACCGCCAGGCGGCAAGTGCTCGGCGTCTTCTCCAAGCAATGGGTGGAGCCGCTGGCCCAGGTGCTGAAGCGTCTGGGATCCGAGGCCGCCTGGGTCGTCCATGGCTCCGACGGGCTGGACGAGATCACCACCACCGGCCCCACCACCGTCGCCCAGTTGAAGGACGGCGAGGTGACGGTGTTCGAGGTAACGCCGGAGGATGCCGGCCTGCCGCGCGCCCGCATCGAGGACCTGAAGGGCGGCGACGCCCAGGTCAATGCCGAGGCGATCCACGCCCTGTTCGACGGGGTGCGCAGCCCCTACCGCGACATCGTACTGCTGAACGCCGCCGCCGCCCTGCATGTGGCCGGCAAGGCCGCGACGTTGAAGGAGGGCGTGGCGATGGCCGCCCACGCCATCGACAGCGGCGGCGCCCGCGACCGCCTGCGCCGGCTGGTCGCCATCACCAACGAGGCGGTGGCCTGATGAGCGACGTCCTGACCCGCATCAACGACGACAAGCGCGCGCTGGTCGCCTCCCGCAAGGCCGCCCGACCGCTGTCGGAGGTTGAGGCCGCCGCCAAGGCCGCAAACGAGACCAACCCGCCGCGCGGCTTCATCCGGGCGCTCGGCGCCGCGGTGGAGGCCGGCCGCTACGGCCTGATCGCCGAGATCAAGAAGGCCAGCCCGTCCAAGGGCCTGATCCGCGCCGACTTCGACCCGCCGGCGCTGGCCCGCGCCTATCGCGAGGGCGGGGCGACCTGCCTGTCGGTGCTGACCGACGAGCCCTATTTCCAGGGCAGGGACGAGTACCTGGTCGCCGCCCGCGCCGCGGTGGACCTGCCGGTGCTGCGCAAGGACTTCATGGTCGATCCCTATCAGATCGTGGAGGCCCGCGCGCTGGGTGCAGACTGCATCCTCATCATCATGGCGTCCCTGTCCGACGCCCAGGCGGCGGAGATCGAGGACGCCGCGATATCCCAGGGTCTGGACGTGCTGGTCGAGGTGCATGACCGTGCCGAGTTGGACCGCGCGCTGCTGCTGAAGACGCCGCTTCTCGGTGTCAACAACCGCAACCTCAAGACGCTGGCCGTCGACATCGCGACGACGGAGGAACTGGCGGCCAATGTCCCGGCCGACCGCATGCTGGTGGCGGAAAGCGGCCTCTACACCCCCGCCGATCTTGCCCGCATGGCGAAGGTCGGGGCGCGCTGCTTCCTGGTCGGCGAATCGCTGATGCGGCAGGCCGACGTGACGGCCGCCACCCGCGCCCTGCTGGCGCCGGCGTGACGCGATGAGTGACGTGGTGATCGCGGCGGAAAGCCCGCGCCAGGATGCCGTCGTCGCGCTGGTGGCGGCGCTCGACCGCTATCTGCTGGACCTCTATCCGGCGGACACCTGCCACCTGCTCGACATCGGGGAACTGGAGGCGCCGGACCTGCGCTTCTTCGTCGCCCGCAAGAACGGCGTTCCGGTCGGCTGCGCCGCGCTCCGCGTCGATCAGACCGGATACGGCGAGGTGAAGCGCATGTATGTCGATCCCGCCGCCCGCGGCCACCGCATCGGCGACCGTCTGCTCGCCCGGCTGGAAGAGCAGGCGAGGGACGAAGGGCTGACCGCCCTGCTGCTCGAATCCGGCATCCACCAGCCCGAGGCGCTGGCGCTCTACCGCAAGGCCGGCTTCACCGACCGCGGCCCCTACGCCTGCTATGAAGACAACGGCGTCAGCGTCTTCATGGAGAAACCCCTGCTGGAGACCGTCCGATGACCGGCTTCACCCATTTCGACGCCGAGGGCAAGGCGGTGATGGTCGACGTCTCCGACAAGGCCGAGACCGAACGCACCGCCACCGCCGCCGCCACCGTGCTGATGCAGCCGGAAACTCTGGCGCTCATCATGCAGGGCGGCGTGAAGAAGGGCGACGTGCTGTCGGTCGCCCGGCTGGCCGGCATCATGGGGGCCAAGCGCACGCCGGACCTGATCCCGCTTTGCCACCCGCTGATGCTGACCTCGGTCAAGGTCGACCTCTCCTGCGATCCCGCGCGTAACGCGGTGGACGTGACCGCCACCTGCAAGCTGAAGGGCCAGACCGGCGTGGAGATGGAGGCGTTGACCGCCGTCACCGTCGCGGCACTGACCGTCTACGACATGTGCAAGGCGGTGGACCGCGGCATGACCATCACCGACGTCCGCCTGCTGCACAAGGCCGGCGGCAAGAGCGGCGAATGGGGTGCCGCCACCCCATCCACGGGGGGTTAAAACGATGATCTCCGTCGCCGAGGCGCGCGCCCGCATCCTGTCGGCCTTCGCCCCTCTGCCGGCGGAGACCATTGCCCTGACCGACGCGCTGGGCCGCGTGCTGGCCGAGCCGGTGTTCGCCCGGCTGACCCAGCCGCCCTTCCACGCCGCCGCGATGGACGGTTGGGCGGTGCGCGCCGCCGACATCGCCGCCGCGACCGCCGAGTCCCCCGTCCCCCTGCGCCGCATCGGCGAATCCTCCGCCGGCCACGCCTTCACCGGCAGGGTCGGCCCTGGCGAGGCGGTGCGCATCTTCACCGGCGCGCCTCTGCCCGACGGTGCCGACGCCGTGGTGATGCAGGAGGATTGCAACGCCGACGACACCACCGTCTGGATCGGCCGCGCCGTGGTCGCCGGCCGCTTCATCCGCGAAGCCGGCTTCGACTTCACGCTCGGCCAGGAACTTTTGCCGAAGGGCCGGCGCCTGACCGCCCGCGACATCGCGCTGGCGGCCGGGGGCAATGTGCCTTGGCTCTCGGTGCATCGCCGGCCGCGAATCGCCATTCTCGCCACCGGTGACGAGATCGCCCTGCCCGGCGACCCGCTGGGGCCGAGCCAGATCGTCAGCACCAACGCCCTCGGCCTCTGCGCCCTGGTCGCCGCCCAGGGCGGCCTCGCCCACAACCTCGGCGTCGCCAAGGACACGCCGGAGAGTGTGGCGACCCTGGCGAAGGGGGCCGCCGGCTGCGACCTGCTGGTCACCACCGGCGGGGCGGCCCATGGCGACTACGACCTCGTGCGCGACGTGCTGGCGGAGCGCGGCGTGGCGCTGGAGGTGCAGACCGTGGCTATGCGGCCGGGCAAGGCGCTGATGTTCGGCCGGGCCGGATCGGTGCCGCTGCTGGGCCTCCCCGGCAACCCGGTGTCCACCGGTGTCACCGCCGTCCTGTTCCTGCGCCAGATCCTGCGCCTGCTGCAGGGCTTGCCGCCCGAGGACGACCGCCTGCCGCTGCGCGCCCGCCTGACCACAGCGCTGAAGGCCAATGACCGTCGCGAGGAGTATCTGCGTGCCACGCTCGCCGCCGGCCCCGACGGTGTCCTGACCGTCACGCCCTTCGCCCGGCAGGACAGTGCCATCACCACGCTCTACGCCCAGGCCGATTGCCTGATCCCCCGCCCTCCCAACGCCGACCCGGAACCGGCCGGCGCCATGGTGACCGTGCTTTCTTTGACCGACGGAGCGCTCAGCATCTAGACTTGGCGGCATGGCCCCGGAGGGCGGATGGAACAGTTGAACAGCACGCCGAAAACTGTTTCACGGCGTTCCAAATGTTCCATTCAAGTTCTAAAAGAAGCCGATGGGGGGCTTGACGCGCGGCAGGAACCAAACTAGAACATGGAGGCAACGTTTGGTTTTTGTTCCATCTTCAGTCTGGCGACGGCCGGGAGGCATCCATGCTCACGCGCAAGCAGCACGAATTGCTGCTGTTCATCCACGAACGGCTCGGCCAGGGCGGTGTCTCGCCGTCGTTCGACGAGATGAAGGACGCCCTGGGGCTGAAGTCCAAGTCGGGCATCCATCGCCTCATCACCGGACTTGAGGAGCGTGGCTTCATCCGCCGCCTGCCCCACCGCGCCCGCGCACTGGAGGTTCTCCGCCTGCCGGAAGGTCTCGACGCCGCCCGCAGCCGCGCCGCAGCGCCCAAGCCGAAGTTCCAGCCCAACGTCATCAAGGGCGATTTCGCCTTCGCCGGCCGCGATAACACGCCTCCCGCGGCAACGCCCGCCGCCGCCAACGAGACGGTTCAACTGCCGCTCTACGGCCGCATCGCCGCCGGCACGCCGATCGAGGCCCTGCGCGACAACAGCGCCTTCGTCGACATCCCCGCCTCGATGCTGACCGCCGGTGACCATTACGCGCTGGAAGTCTCCGGCGACTCGATGATCGAGGCCGGCATTCTCGACCACGACACCATCATCATCCAGCGCTGCGACGCGGCGGAGAACGGCACCATCGTCGTCGCCCTGGTCGATGAAGGCGAGGTGACGCTGAAGCGCCTGCGCCGCAAGGGCAACACGGTGGCCCTGGAGCCCGCCAACGCCGCCTACGAAACCCGCATCTTCGGCGCCGACCGCGTCCGCGTGCAGGGCAAGCTGGTCGGTCTCGTCCGCAAGTACTGAGACCCATTCTCCCTCCCCCGCCCAGCGGGGGAGGGCTGGGGTGGGGGCAAATGTGTCAACTCCTACCTCCCTCCGGTCCAGGGCCTATCCCCCCTAAGCCCCCGCACCGTCTCCACCCGGACACCCTCCTCCGTCACCGTCAGCGTGTGCGCCCCTTCATGCCGCAGCGCCCACCGGTCGACCACTATACCGGCCCGACACCCCCGCGCGACCGCCGGCGTCACCACCGCATCCGCCGCGCCGCAATCCTCGTCCAGCGCGTCCGGCAGCCGCGGCAACGCCAGCGTCCTCCCCCGCACCCGGTACAGACACCCCAGCGCATCGCAACTCAGCGACCGCTCTCCGTCGCTCCATCCCCCCGCCGCAGGCCAGGGATCCGCCGCCGTCCGCGCCCCATCCCGCTCCCGCCAGGTCTCGGTCACCCTCCCGCCACTCTTCACCGAAGCGCTGAGCCGCCCATCGGGCAACCGCACCGCTGCAACCGCGCCGTCCCCGGACACCAGCACATCCGGCCGCGCCACCAGCATCGGCGAGGTCAGCCCGGCCAGGATCGGCAGCATTCCCAGCCATCGCCACCGCCGCGTCCATATGCACAGCCATAGCCCGCCCGCCACCAGCGCGGCGAATCCCTCCACCGGCATCGCCGGCACCGTCAGCGAGGCCCAGGGCAGTCGGCCAAAGAATTCCGCGGTCCAGATCACCGCCCGGTCACCCCAATTCATAGCGATCAGCGCCGGCGCCTCCAGCCCGAAGGGAAGCAGCGCGTAGGCGATCAGGCTCCATGGCATCACCCAGAAGGACGTGATGGGAATGGCGATTAGGTTCGACAGCACGCCATAAAAGGCGATCTGCTGAAAATGAAAGAGCGAGAAGGGCAAGGTCGCCAGTGTCGCCACCACGCTGGTCAGCAGAATCCCGCCGACATAGAACAGCCCGCGCACCAGCCATCCCGCATCCCGCCGCCATTCCGCCAGCCTGACACTGCCGCGCTCGAACGCTGCGATCAGCGCCACCACCGCCGCGAAGGACATCTGGAAGCTCGGTCCCAGCATTCCCTCCGGGTCCATGGCGATGGTGACCAGCCCGGCGAAGGCGACCAGCCGCATGCTCAACGGGTGGCGGTCCAGCATGATCGCCCCCATCACCATGCCGGTCATCAGCACCGACCGCACCGTCGGCAGCGGCGCACCGACCAGCAGCGTGTAGGCAAGCGCCGACAGAATGCCGAACAGCGCCGCGATTTTCTTGATCGGCCACCGCAGCGCGATATAGGGCACCGCCGCAAGCAACGCCCGCACCACATAGAACAGGATGCCCGCCGCGATGCCGACATGCAGGCCGGAGATCGACAGCAGATGCGCCAGCCCGCTGTTGCGGAAATCGTCCAACGTCGCCTCGGGGATGCCGAATTCCTCGCCATTCAGCAGCGCGGTGGTGACGCTCGCCTCCACCGGGTTACCGATCGCCGCCGCGACCCGTTCGGCAATAGCACCCCGCGCCCGTTCGAAGGCGATGGACACCGTGCTCCATCCCGTAATCGGCGGTGCCTCCACCTGCTCCACCGCCCCTGTGGCGAAGCCGGTTCCACCCAGCCCCATGAACCAGGCCCGCCGCTGAAAGTCGAAGGCACCGGGTTCGGCCGGCGCCTGCGGCGGCAGCAGCGCCGCCCGCAGCCGAACCACCGAACCCGGCGCGGGCGCTGGATTGCGGTCGGACAGGCGGATCCTCAAGGCGGCCGGCGTCTGCTCCGGTGCCAGCCTGCTGACCGTCGCCTCGCGCAAGGTGATCCGCACCGCACCCGGCCGCCGCTCCACCGCCATCACCCGCCCGGTCACGGTGGCGCCCGCGATGCTTCGGGTCAGGACCGGCGCCGCCATCCGGACCGTATGCGCCTGCGCCACCAGAAATCCGGCCGCAGCCATCAGCAGCGCCATCGCCGCCCCAGCCAACGCGAACCAACGCCGCACCGCCAGAAGCAGAACCGCCGCTCCGCCGACAGCCGCGAGCCCGCCCCACCAGACCGGCTCCTGCCGCAAGCCGAAATAGAGCGACACACCGGCCCCGAACGAAACGGGCAGCCACAGTACCCAGCGCTCCCCCTCCGACCCCGCCCACGCCGCGAGTCGCCCCCACACGCGCACCAACAGGCGCCGCCAGCGTCCGCTGAGTGCCGGTGGGTCGTCCGCCTCCTCCTCCGGCCAGCCGGCGGCCGTCACCGACAGTGGGCTCCTGGCGCAGCGATGCCGCCTGCGGGCCCTTCAACGACCGTCCATGCACGCATCGCATTGCCTCCAAGCCGGGTGGCTGTGTTAAACCACGGTGTCGAACCACCGGCGCATCATACCAGCGCCGAACCGGAAATTGAGAGACCGATGACCGTCGTCACCCGCTTCGCTCCGTCGCCGACCGGCTTTCTGCACATCGGCGGTGGCCGCACCGCCCTGTTCAACTGGCTGTACGCCCGCAACACCGGCGGCAAGTTCCTGCTGCGGATCGAAGACACCGACCGGCAACGCTCGACCCAGGCGGCGGTGGACGCCATCCTGGATGGACTGCAGTGGCTGGGTCTCGACTGGGACGGCGATGCGGTCAGCCAGTTCGAACGCAAGGACCGTCATGCCCAGGTGGCGCACCAGATGCTGGCCGCCGGCAAGGCCTATCGCTGCTATTGCAGCCCGGCGGAGCTGGAGGAGATGCGCGCCGCCCAGAAGGCGGCCGGCCAGCCGGTGCGCTATGACGGCCGCTGGCGCGACCGCCCCGAGTCCGATGCCCCTCCGGGCGTGGCGCCGGTGATCCGGCTGAAGGCGCCGCAGGAGGGCCAGACCGTCCTGAACGACCTCGTCCAGGGCGAGGTGACGGTGCAGAATGCCCAACTCGACGACCTGATCCTGCTGCGCGCCGACGGCACGCCGACCTATCTGCTGGCGGTGGTGGTGGACGACCACGACATGGGCGTCACCCACGTGATCCGCGGCGACGATCATCTGACCAACACCTTCCGCCAGATCCAGATTTTCAACGCCATGGGCTGGGACCTGCCGCGCTTCGGCCATATCCCGCTGATCCATGGTCCCGACGGCGCCAAGCTGTCCAAGCGCCACGGCGCGCTGGGCGTCGACGCCTATCGCGACATGGGTTACCTGCCGGAGGCGGTTCGCAACTATCTGCTGCGGCTCGGCTGGTCGCATGGCGACGACGAGATCATCTCGACCGAACAGGCCATCGAGTGGTTCAATCTGGAGAGCATCGGCCGCTCGCCGTCGCGCTTCGACTTCGCCAAGCTCGAAAATCTGAACGCCCATTACATGCGGCTCGCCGACGACGACCGGCTGGTCGGCCTGATCTCCCCGCGCCTGGAGGCGGATCTCGGGCGCAGCCTAAGCGACGCCGAACGCGACCTTCTGACGCGGGCGATGAACGGCTTGAAGCAGCGCGCCCGCACCGTGGTCGATCTGGCGCAGAGCGCGCGCTTCTATGTCGCGCCGCAGCCGCTCAGCTATGACGAAAAAGCAACCGCCCTGCTGGACGAAAAGGGCCGCAATCTGTTGAAAGAACTGGCGGCAGCCTTCGCCGAAGAGCCGGACTTCACAGCTGCTGCGCTGGAATCGCAGGTCCGCGCCTTCGCCGAGGTGCGGGGCGAGAAGCTGGGCAAGGTGGCGCAGCCGTTGCGCGCCGCGCTGACCGGGTCGACGGTGTCGCCGCCGATCTTCGAAGTGGCCGAACTGCTGGGCCGCGAAGCGACGCTTTCTCGCATCCGCGATGCAGCGGGTGCAGCATAATGGTCACTTCCGTGCGTTGCCATCGGGCAGCCATGGAACTATGCTGCGCCGACGAAAAAAGGGCGCCAAGCCCGACCCTCAACGATAAGGACGTGCCGAGATGACCCAGACTGAGGACGGCAAGGACACCGTAACCCTCATCGACAATAAGACGGGCAAGCAGGTCACGATGCCGATCATGCACGGCAGCGTCGGGCCGAGCGTGATCGACATCCGCAAGCTCTACGCCGAGACCGGCTATTTCACCTACGATCCGGGCTTCACCTCCACGGGCAGCTGCGAGTCGGGCATCACCTACATCGACGGCGACGAGGGTGTGCTGCTGCACCGCGGCTATGCCATCGATGAGCTGGCCGAGCATTCGACCTTCCCGGAAGTCTGCTTCCTCCTGCTCAACAACCATCTGCCGACCGCGGCCGAGCGCACGGAGTTCGAGAACATCCTGCGCCGCCACTCGATGGTGCACGAGCAGCTGACCAAGTTCTACAGCGGCTTCCGCCGTGACGCCCACCCGATGGCGATCATGTGCGGCGTCGTCGGCGCCCTGTCGGCCTTCTACCACGACTCGCTGGACATCAACGATCCGCAGGCGCGCAAGATTGCCGCGCACCGCCTGATCGCCAAGATGCCGACGATCGCGGCGATGGCCTACAAGTACTCGACCGGCCAGCCCTTCATGTATCCGCGAAACGACCTGTCGTATGCGGAGAACTTCCTGTACATGACCTTCGGCACGCCGTGCGAGCCGTTCAAGGTCAACCCGATCCTGTCCAAGGCGATGGACAAGATCTTCATCCTGCATGCCGACCACGAGCAGAACGCCTCGACCTCGACCGTCCGTCTGGCCGGTTCGTCGGGCGCCAACCCCTTCGCCTGCATCGCCGCCGGCATCGCCTCGCTGTGGGGTCCGGCCCATGGCGGCGCCAACGAAGCCGTGCTGAAGATGCTGGAGGAGATCGGCTCGGTGGATCGCATCCCCGAGTTCGTCCGCCGCGCCAAAGACAAGAACGACAACTTCCGCCTGATGGGCTTCGGCCACCGGGTCTACAAGAACTACGACCCGCGCGCACAGGTCATGCGCCAGACCTGCCATGAGGTCCTTGGCGAGCTCGGCATCAAGGACGAGCCGCTGCTGGACATCGCGATGGAGCTGGAGAAGATCGCCCTGTCGGACGAGTACTTCATCGAGAAGAAGCTCTATCCGAACGTCGACTTCTACTCGGGCATCATCCTGAAGGCGATGGGCTTCCCGACCAGCATGTTCACCGTGCTGTTCGCGCTGGCCCGCACCGTCGGCTGGATCAGCCAGTGGAAGGAGATGATCGAGGACCCGGTGCAGAAGATCGGCCGTCCGCGTCAGCTCTACACCGGCGACACCAAGCGGCCGTTCGTGCCGCTGGCCGAGCGTGGCTAACCGGCCCACAGCCCATATCGGAATGGGCGGCTCCAATGGAGCCGCCCAGGACCCGACTGCGTACATCGTTCCGGCCCGGCGGGTGCGTCTGCGCCCGCCGGCCAACGACAACCGGGCGCCGCTCGGCTGGCGCGTCCGCCGGCTGATCGTCTATCTGCTGATCCTGGCACTGATCGCCGGGATCGTCTTCATCTGAGGCGATGCCTCAGGTATCGCACACCAGTGCGAAACCCTCGTCGATCCACCCTGTAATGCCGCCGATCATCAGTTTGACCGGCCGCCCGATCCTCGCCAGCCGCAAGGCCGCGCGGTCGGCACCGTTGCAATGCGGCCCGGCGCAATAGACCACGAACTGCGTGCCCTCCGGCCAATCCGCCATCCGCCGGTCGGTGATCTTGCCATGCGGCAGGTTCAAGGCTCCCGGCAAATGCCCCCGCGCAAAGGCTGCAGGACCGCGTACATCGAGCAGGATGAAGTCCGGGGTTCCCGATTTCAGCGTCTCGTGAACGTCCCAACAGTCAGTTTCCAGCGACAGTCGCTTTGCAAAATGATCCGCCGCGGTCTCCGACGGCGCAGCAGGAATTTCGGTGACGAGACTGGGCATGGGGTCCTCGTTGCTGGAAGTGACGACCACATCATTCCAATCGCGTCTTCGGCTGGAAAGTGGCGCAACCGCCAGCTATCGTACAAATCATGCCAATCGCCACGTCCCCGCTGGTCGTTGCCCTCGCCTATGACGGTCTCTGCACCTTTGAATTCGGCGTCGCCGTCGAGGTGTTCGGCCTGTCACGCCCTGAACTCGGACCGGACTGGTACCGCTTCGCGGTCGCCGCCCTGGATGCCGGACCGCTGCGCGCGGTGGGCGGCATCCGCGTCGAAGCCGATGGCGGACTCGACCTGCTCGATCAGGCAGACATCCTCGTCATTCCAGGGTGGCGCGGCGCACGGGAGCCGGTACCGGACGACCTGATCGCTGCGTTGCGCCGGGCCGACGATCGCGGAGCGCGCATCCTGTCGATCTGCTCCGGCGCGTTCGTTCTCGCCGCCGCCGGGCTCCTGAACGGACGCCGGGCGACCACGCACTGGCGATATGCGGCAACGCTCGGTGAACTCTACCCCGATATCCGGGTGATGCCCGACGTGCTGTATGTCGACGAAGACAACATCCTGACCTCAGCCGGCAGTACCGCCGGCATCGACCTCTGTCTGCATCTGGTGCGCCGCGATTTTGGACCGGAGGCGGCCAACAGCGTCGCCCGCCGTCTGGTCGTCCAGCCCCACCGCGAGGGCGGACAGGCACAATTCATCGAGACGCCGGTGCCCATATCCCGCGAAGGAGCCCGCCTGGCTCCCCTGCTCGATCATTTGCGGGAGAAGCTGGCCGAGGAACACAGCCTGTCCGGCATGGCATCGCGGGCAGGGATGAGTGTCCGCACCTTCCTGCGCCGATTCCAGTCCTTGACCGGGACAACGCCAGGTGACTGGCTGCTGACCGAGCGGCTGGGTCGAGCCCGTGACCTTCTGGAAACGAGCAGCCTGCCGGTTGAGGAGGTGGCGACCCTGACCGGCTTCGGTTCCGCCGCGACACTCCGTCACCATTTTCGGCGCCGGCTTGGCCTCAGCCCGGCCAACTACCGCGAGCGCTTCCGCCGCGTGACTGGGCCTGCACCAAAGAAAAAGGGCGCTGCCGTCGCCGACCACGCCCCTCCTCATGACCTTTGACCGGACGGCCAGTCACTTCCGCTCGATCAACTCGACCTTGTAGCCGTCGGGGTCCTCGATGAAAGCGATCACGGTCGTGCCATGCTTCATCGGGCCCGGTGGACGCGGAATCTTGACACCTTCGGCCGCCAGCTTCTCGCAGGTGGCGTAGATGTCCGGAACGCCGAGCGCGATGTGACCATAGGCGGTGCCGATCTCATACGGCTCCTTCTGATCCCAGTTATGGGTCAGTTCCAGAACGGCGGTATCGGACTCGTCACCATAGCCGACGAAGGCAAGGGTGAAGCGGCCGCCCTCATAGTCGTTGCGACGCAGCAGCTTCATGCCGAGCAGACGGGTGTAGAAGTCCAACGACTTCTCCAGGTCCAGCACGCGCAGCATCGTGTGCAGCAGGCGGAATTCACTCATGGTCTCTGTTCTCCCATTCAGGGTTTGCCCGCTTGGGGCCTGTTCAAGCGTTGCTCCGCAACGACGTCCAGGATGGTGCGGGCTGCCCGTTCGCTGGGTGGCGTATCGCCTTGTCCCAGCCAGCGGGCGACCTCGGCCACGCCATCGATCTGCGCCTGACGTGCCGCCGGATCGTCGAGCAGCCGGCCCAGTTCGGCCGCCAGCTTATCCGGCCGGCAATCCTGCTGCAGCAGTTCCGGAACCAGCATCCGATCAAGCATCAGGTTGACGAGGTTGACGTACTTCACCCGGATCAGCCGCCGATAGAGCGCGACCGTGACCGGGTTCAGTCGATAGGCAATGACCGTCGGCAGCCGCGCAAGAGCCAACTCCAAAGAAACGGTGCCGGACGCGGCGAGTGCCGCCTCCGCCGCGGCAAAGGCATCGTATTTTTCGGCGTCTCCTTCGACCAGCACGGTTCGCACCGGCCAGTCGGCGATGGCGGCGGCGACCCGGTCGCGAACCGTGGCAACCGTCGGCACCACGGCGACCAAGGTCGGGTGGGAGGGTTGCAACCGTTCAAGCGTTGCGCGGAAATCCGGCAGCAGCCGCGACACCTCTCCTTTGCGGCTGCCGGGAAGAACGGCGACCACGCGGTCTGCTGGTGCGATCCCGTGCCGATCACGAAAGCCTGCTCCGTCGCCCTTCCCCGCCCCGCCCTCGACCACGGAATGACCGACGAAGGTGCAGGCGAGCCCTTCCCTCTCGAAATAGGGCGGTTCGAAGGGAAGCACGGCAAGCAAATGATCATAGATGGCGGCGTATTTCGCCGCACGCTTCGGCTTCCAGGCCCAGACGGTCGGTGCGACGTAGTGGACCAGGGCGATGGAAGGTGCCGCCGCACGCACCTTCTTCGCCACGCGCACCGTGAAGCCGGGCGAGTCAATGCCGACCACGGCGTCGGGACGTACACGCATGATCTCCGCGACCGTCTGGTCGATGCGGCGGATCAGGTTCGGCAGGTGCGGCAGCAGTTCGAAGATGCCGAACAGGGTCAGTTCCGACATGGGGAAGAGGCTGACCAGCCCCTCCGCCATCATCTTCTCTCCGCCGACACCGACGAACCTCACCTTTCCGTCGGTCAGCCGCTTGGCCGCAGCCATCAGCCGGGCGCCCAACGCGTCGCCTGACGGCTCGCCGGCGATCAGGAACAGCGTAGGGCCGCTGTCGGCCACAATCGCATCGTTCATTGCGGAATCTCGATGCCGACAACGAATAGGCCAAGGCGATCCGCAGCCTCTGCCACCGCAGGCCGGTCCACCAGCAGGCTTCCTCCAGCCTCGACCGCGATCCCCCGCAGACCGGCGGCCGCAGCCTTCTCCACCGTGGTGACGCCCATGGTGGGAAGGTCGATGCGGCGATCCTGCTTTGGCTTCTTCACCTTGACCAGCACGCCGCCTGGTCCCGGACGCGCCAAGGCGACGCAGCGGTCAAGCATGGCATCGGTTCCCTCAATCGCCTCGACCGCCAGAACGAGTCCCTGCTGGACCACCGCGCCCTGCCCGACGTCCATCGCCCCCATGGCGCGGGCAACTTCGACCGCACGGGCAATGTCCCGATCAGCGTCCGCGTCGGGGACGAGGCGGCCGACCGGTCCGATGACAGTCAGCAGATCCTTCAACAGATCATGCAATCCGACCACGCGGAATCCATCCTCCTCGACCTCGCGCACCACGGCGCGGAGCAGGCCGTCATCACCGAGTGCGCGGGTGCCGACACGGGCAAGGAAGCGCGCTGTACGCCAATCCGGCATCAATTCGGTGAAAGAGGGACGCTTCACCGGACCGGCGAGAACGACCTCTCCCACGCCTTCCTCGTGCAGACGCCGCAGGATCGTGCCGGCGGCGCCGAAGCGGCTCCAGACATGGGGCACCCCGGCAACCGTCTCGGGATCGGTGTGTCCGTCGAAGGCAACGATGAAGACCTCGCGCCCCTGCCCGCGCACCGCATCGGCGATGCGGGCCGGAAGCGTGCCGCCGCCGGCCAGGATCGCCAGCTTCGGACCCGCTGCCGGCGATCCGGTGCCCTGTGTCATGCCGGCCATGGGCCGTTCGCCTCAGCTCTCGCGTGGCTGGCAGAGAGACCGGGCTTCCTTGGCCCGGATGAAGGAGAGAACATCCGAAATCAGCGCCCGTTCGCCGAAGTCGCGACCGACCTCCTCCACCCGCTCGGCGAAGGTGCCTTCCGGACCGAACAGCATGCGGTAGGCTGCACGCAAGGCGTGGATGTCGTCCTTCTTGAAGCCGCGGCGCTCCAGGCCGACCAGATTCAGGCCGGCCAGACGGGCGCGGTCGCCCATGACCAAGCCAAAGGGGATCACGTCGTTTTCGACGCCCGACATACCGCCGATCATGGCATGGGAGCCGATACGCACGAACTGGCGCACCGCCGACAGCCCGCCGATGATGACATAGTCACCCAGCGTGACGTGACCGCCCAGAGTGGCGTTATTGGCCATGATGACGTGGTCGCCGACGATGCAGTCATGGGCGACATGCGAGCCCATCATGAACAGCCCGTCGTCGCCGACGCGGGTGATCATGCCGCCACCCTCGGTGCCCGGGTTCATCGTCACATGTTCGCGAATCTGGTTGCGCGCACCGATGACAAGTTCCGACGGCTCGCCATGGAACTTCAGATCCTGCGGCCGATGTCCGATGGACGCGAAGGGATAGATGACGGTTTCCGCGCCGATGCTGGTGCGCCCGTCGATCGCAACATGCGAAACCAGCCGAACGCCGTCGCCCAGCGTGACGTCGGGACCGACGACGCAGAAGGGGCCGATATTGACCCCCTCCCCCAGCTTGGCCGCGGGATCGACGATGGCGGACGGATGGATGGTAACGGTCATTTTTCGTCCAGGATCATGGCGGAATAGACTGCTTCAGCGACGAGGACGCCGTTGACCTTGGCCTCGCCCTTGAACTTCCACACGTTGGCGCGCTGACGCTGCTTGGTGACGTGGATGTGGATGGTGTCGCCGGGAGTGACGGGGCGGCGGAAGCGAGCCTCATCGACGGTCATGAAATAGACCAGCTTGCCTTCGGCGTCGGGACCCAGGGTCGCCACGACCAGCACGGCGGAGGTCTGAGCCATCGCCTCGATGATCAGCACGCCGGGCATCACCGGGCGCGACGGGAAGTGGCCCTGGAAGAAAGGTTCGTTGATCGTGACGTTCTTCACGCCGGTGGCACCTTCACCCAGCGTCACATCGATCACCCGGTCGATCATCAGGATCGGGTAGCGATGCGGGATCATCTTCATGATCCGCGTGATGTCGATGTCGTCGATCTTATTGCTTTGCGCGTTGTTGTCCGCCGTCACGTCCATTGCCCGGCCGCCCGCCTTTCCACCAACCGATAGAGTTCAGCATTCCCCATTTCAGGGAAATGGGCACCGTCGCCCCAATGGGGAACACCGGCACCTTATTGTTTGCTCCGCCTTCTTGCCCCATTTCCGCGGCGACCGCAACCGCCGAACCCGGAAACGGAACAGGGCCGCCACCGTCCCCGCTCGGGATGGCGACGGCCCTGTTCAGACAAGCATCACTGCTTGGGGACGTTCAGCGCGACCTGCGGCAGCTTCTTGTTTACGCGCTCCATCACCGCGTCGGTGACGTCGAGCTGCGTGTCGACCAGAACGAACTGCTGGCGGGCCAGAACGAGGTTCGCCCCGCGCTCGCGCGAGATGTCGGCAACCACCTCGACCATCGTCTTGTGAACGACGGCCATCGCTTCGTTCAGGCTGGTCTCCAGAGCGCGCTTGCGGTTCTGGACAGTCTTCTGCACGTCGGCGACCTGCTTTTCGAAATCGCGGCGCTTGGTGGCCAGAGCTTCCGGTGACAGGACGGTCTGCTGCTTGCGCAGTTCGTCCTCGTTCTTGCGGAGCTTGTCCTCCAGCGCGGAAATTTCCTTCTGGTAAGAATCACGCAGCGATTCGAAGGATTTGGTGATGCCCTTCGATGCGTTGGATTCCTGCATGATCTTCTGGACGTCGATCACGGCGATGACGGGCGCCTTGAGCTCCGCACCCGGACCAGGGACTTCCGCCTTCGGGGCGTCGGTCTTGGGCGCCGATTGGGCCGGAGCCGCCTGGGCCATGGCCGAGGTCGCGGCGAAGAGGAGACCGGCAGCCGTAACGGCCGACAGGACGGCGACGCGGAACGGCGTCTTCGACAGGGTGGGTTGCATCTTAGAACCTGGTTCCGAAGCTGAAGCGGATAAGCTCTTTCTTGTCGTAGCCTTCCTTGCGGATCGGCAGGGCGACATCGAGCCGGATGGGGCCGAACGGCGACTTCCATGACACGCCGGTGCCGATGGAGACGCGGATGCTCTCGTCATCCTTCACGTTCGGATCGCTGATATCGACCTTTCCCAGTGTGCCGACATCGGTGAAGGCATGGCCGAGCAGACCGAATTCCTCCGGCAGGCCGAAGGGGAAGCTCATTTCCACCGAGGCGCGGGCATAGCGCGTGCCGCCCAGCGCGTCGCCGGTCGAAATGTCGCGCGGGCCGATACCGGCGGTGTTGAAACCGCGCAGGGTGTCGCCGCCGATGAAGAATCGGTCGCCAAGGTCGACCTTCTTGCCGAGACCATGGATGTAGCCGATTTCACCGGTGGTGCTGAGCACCCACTGGTCCTCTCCGAGCGGCACATAGTAACCGGCAGCCAGCTTGTTCCGCAGGAAGCGCACCGACCCGCCGAGACCGGCGATGTCGTTGGTCAGGCGGACGAAATAGCCTTCGGTCGGCGTCAGCTTGCTGTTGCGAACGTCGTAAGTCAGCTCCTGCCCGATCAGCGATGTCAGACGCTCACCGCGCTGCTCCTGGATGTACTTCGACGCGGTGGTCGGCACTTCCTCGATCAACGTGTCCTGCAGCTGATAGTAAACGCGCTGGCGCAGGCGCTCGGTCAGCGGATAGCCGAGGCGCAGGGCGAAGCCGGTGTTCTTCTCGTTGAACGAGCTTTCGTCTTGATAGTTGTAGCGCGTCCGGAAAATGTCGACACCGGCCGACAGGTCGCGGTCCATGAAGTACGGCTCCGTGAAGGAGATATCGTACAACTGGCGCCGGCCAGACAGCGTGGCGCCCAGACGCAGATCCTGGCCACGACCGAGTAGATTGCGTTCACGGATCGAGAAATCGCCCAGCGGGCCGTCGGAGGTCGAGAAACCCGCACCGACGGAGATTTCACCGGTGGACTGCTCGGCAACGTCGACGTTGACGACGGTGCGATCCGGCGCGCTGCTCTCGGACGTCGTGATGTTCACACGCTCGAAAAAGCCGAGATCCTTGATGCGCTGCTCCGACCGCTTCAGCTTCGACGCGTTGAAGGGGTCGCCTTCGGACAGCAGCATCTCGCGACGAATCACCTTGTCGAGGGTCCGGACGTTGCCGGAAATGTCGATGCGATCGACGAAGGTGCGCGGCCCTTCGTTGATCTCGTAGGTAATGTCGATGGTGTGGGTTTCGCGGTCGCGCGAAATCCGAGGACGGACATCCACGAAGGCGTACTGCAGATCGCCGACCGCGTTAGTCAGCTTGGTGATGGTGTCTTCCACCTTCTGGGCGTTGTACCAGTCGCCTTCGGTGGTGGTGACGCTGTTCTGCAGAACGGCGGGGTCGAGCTGCTTCAGCGAGGTCTTGATGTCGACCTTGCCGAACTTGTAGCGCTCGCCTTCCTCGATGGTGAAGGTGATGAAGAAATCCGATTTGTCCGGTGTCAGTTCGGCGACCGCCGACACGACGCGGAAATCGGCATAGCCTTCCTTCAGGTAGAAGCGGCGCAGCAGGTCGCGATCGTAGTTCAGGCGGTCCGGATCGTAATTGTCATCCGACGACAGGAACCGCCACCAGGCGGATTCCTTGGTCTGGATGTTTTCGCGCAGGGTCCCGTCCGAGAAATGCTCGTTGCCGATGAAGGTGATGCCGCGCACGCCGGTGCGCACGCCTTCATTGATCTCGAACACCAGATCGACGCGGTTCTGGTCGAGCTGGATGATCTTCGGCTCGACCGTCGCTCCGAACCGGCCTTGCCGCCGGTAAATCTCCTGAATGCGCTGAACGTCGGACTGCACCCGGGTTCGGGTATAGACGACGCGGGGGCGCAGCTGGATTTCCTTATCCAGCGTCTCCTTGTCGATGCGCCGATTGCCCTCGAACGCGATGCGATTGATGATCGGGTTCTCCGCCACCGTCACGACCAGCGTGTCGCCCTCGCGTTTCAGCACGACGTCGGCAAACAGACCGGTGTTGAACAGCGACTTCAGCGACTGGTCGATCCGGTCGGGATCGAACGGGTCGCCGGGCTGAACGGTCAGGTAGGAGCGGACCGTGGAGGGCTCGATGCGCTGGGTGCCTTCGACCCGGATGTCGCGCACCGTACCGCCACTGAACACCTGGGTGACCATGGACCCGGTGACCGCCGGCGCCCCCGCGGGCGAGGCGGCGGTTTGGGCGAGGGCGACAGACACCGTCGTCATGGCGCAGCCGGCCATCAGGCCCGCCACCAGAACTTTGCTCGACACCGGCAAATCACGCTCCCTGGCAAGGGGCTGGCTTTAGGAAACCAGTCCCCGGAAGAAATCGACCACGCGCAGTTGAACAAGGTCGTTCCACGTGGCGAAGACCATGAGCGTTAATACCAAGGCCAATCCAATTCGGAAACCGTATTCTTGCGCTCGCGCTCCAAGCGGCCGGCCGAGCAGCTTTTCGATGCCGTAAAAAAGCAGGTGGCCGCCGTCCAGCATCGGCACCGGAAACAGGTTGATCAGCCCCAGGTTCACCGACAGGAAAGTCATGAACCAGACCAGCGGATACCAACCGGATTGCGCGACCTCGCCCGACATCTGGGCGATGCGCAACGGCCCGCCCAACTCCTCCGTGCCGCGCGATCCCTGGACCATCTGGCCCAATGCGGTGAAGGTGCCGGTGATCATGCCTGCGACTTCACGTCCCGCCTGCCAGACGGCAGTCAGGGGGTCATGACGCATCATCCCGACGCTGCCGCGGCTGATCCCGAGCAGGCCGATCTGGTGAGCGTTGCCGAGTCGGTCGGTGACGGTCTGCGACTCCGGCGTGACGGTCAGGGTCAGCACCCGCCCATCGCGCTTCAGTTCGACGGCGAGCGGCTCGCCCGGGCGGATCGAAACGATCTGCCGGATTTCCTCGAATCGCTGAACCCCGGTGCCGTCGACCGACAGGATCAGATCACCCGGCTGGATGCCGGCGCGTTCCGCCGCGCTGCCGGGCTGCACGCCGCCGACGTCCGGCGGGGTGAAGGACTGGCCGGCGGTCATGAACAGCAGGGAAAGAACGACGATGGAGAAGACGAAATTCGCGATCGGCCCGGCCGCGACGATGGCCGCGCGCTGCCCCACCCGCTTGTGGTGGAAGGACACCGCGCGCTCCTCCGCCGACATGGCCGTCAAATGCGCGCCCGGCGTGCTGGCCGGATCGGCATCGCCGAACATCTTGACGTAACCGCCGAGCGGCAGCGCGCTGAACTTCCAGCGCGTGCCCGCCCGGTCGGTGAAGCCGAACAGTTCCGGTCCGAAACCGATGGAGAAGGTCTCGATCCGCACACCGTTGCGGCGCGCGATCAGATAGTGACCAAGCTCGTGCACGAAGACGAGCACGGTGAGGACCAACAGAAAGGCCAGCACCGAGGTCCAGAAACCGCCGATAACGTCCATATCAACCCTTGCGCCTTCCAGCGCCTCGAACGCGGATCATCGGCTGCCAACCGCCGTCGCACCGATGGCCGCAATGCGTCCGGCGGCATCCCGCCTTGCGTCCGCGTCGGCCTCCCGCACGGCGGCGAGATCGCGCAGCGGGCGGTGGGGCAACGCCGTCAACGTCTCCTCGACGATCCGTTCGATGTCGAGGAAGCCGATCCGGCGGTCGAGAAACGCCTGGACGGCCACCTCGTTGGCGGCACTGAGTATAGTAGGAGCGGCCCCCCCGCTTTGCAAGGCGGCCCGGGCCAGCCGAAGTGCGGGGAAACGCAAGGGATCGGGAGCCTCGAAGGTCAGCGTCGCCGCCTTGACCAGATCGAGCCGTTCCGCCGGCGTGGCGATGCGGGCGGGCCAGCCGAGCGCATAGGCGATCGGCGTGCGCATGTCGGGCGTGCCGAGCTGGGCCAGGACCGAACCGTCGACATATTCGACCAGCGAATGGATGACGGATTGCGGGTGGACCAGCACGTCGATGCGTTCTTCCGGGATGCCGAACAGGAAGTGGGCTTCGATCAGTTCCAGCCCCTTGTTCATCATCGTGGCGCTGTCGACCGAAATCTTGGCGCCCATGTCCCAGGTCGGATGGGCGACCGCCTGCTCCCGGGTTGCAGCGGCCATGAAGGCGCGATCCCTGGAGCGGAAGGGACCGCCGGAGGCCGTCAGGATCAGGCGGGCAACGCTGTCGGTGCGGTCGAAGTCGAAGACCTGATAGATGGCGGAATGTTCGCTGTCGACCGGCAGCAGCGTCGCGCCGTGGGCCTTCACCTCCTCCATCATCAGAGCGCCGGCGCAGACCAGCACCTCCTTGTTGGCGAAGGCGACGATGGCGCCGCGCCGCACGGCGGCGAGCGTCGGCTCCAGACCGGCGGCGCCGACGATGGCGGCCATCACCCAGTCGGCCGGGCGCTCCGCCGCCGCGGCAACCGCTTCGGAGCCGGCGGCGACCTCGATGCCGGTGCCGGAAAGCAGGCTCTTCAACTCGGCATAGGCGGTCGGATCGGCGACCACCGCCAAGCGGGCGTTCAACTGCCGGGCCTGCCGGGCCAGCAGAGCGACGTTGCGGTTGGCGGTCAGCGCCTCCACCGGAAAACGCTCCGGATCGCGGGAGACGAGATCCACGGTCTGCGTCCCGACCGAGCCCGTGGACCCAAGAATCGTTACGCTGCGCGGCGCATCAGGCCCCGCTCCCGCTTTCACCACCATGACAGAACCGATCCAATGGCCGCGTGAAACAGGGCCAGCACCGGGGCCGCGGCCAGAAGCCCGTCGATGCGGTCGAGGATGCCGCCATGCCCGGGAATGAGCTGGCCGCTGTCCTTCACATTGTAGCGCCGCTTGACCGCCGATTCGAACAGGTCTCCGGCCTGCCCGACCACGGCGACGGCAGCGCCGACCACCAAAGCGATGTCCGGACGCGCAGCCCCGAAGGCGAGAGCCACCAGCCAGCCGAACAGGGCCGACGAGGCCATGCCGCCGATCAGGCCGGCCCAGGTCTTCTTCGGGCTGATGCGTGGCGCCAGCTTCGGCCCGCCTATGCTGCGGCCCGCGGCATAGGCGCCGATGTCGGTCGCCCAGATGGCGATGAGGACGAACAGGAAGAGCGAGAGGCCGGCATCCGGCAGATCGCGCAACCACGTCAGACCGGCCATGCCGACGGCGACGTAGAAGACGCCAAACCCGAGCAGGTTGCGGTCACTGCCGCCGCCGATGATGGCTGTCAGAACGGCGAAGGCTGCCGCCGCTCCCAAACCGGCGGCCGGGCCGGCGGCGATCTGCGCCATCAAGGCAACGACGATGCCGGCCGCCGCCATGATGCGGGCCGGCAGGCGGCGGGCGCTGGGGACGATGCTGGTCCATTCGGAAACGGCGATCACCGATCCGAAGGCGATCAGGGCATGAAATACCCAGCCGCCAATCCAGACGGCGCCCAGCACGACCGGCGCCATGACCAATGCCGACAGGACGCGAACCTTGAGGTCCCCTGCCTTGGATGGCTTGGCCGGCACGTCGGATGAAGCCGGCGTGTCAGCGCGACCCGGCGGTGGTGGCGCCGAAGCGGCGTTCCCGTCGGTGGAACTCTTCAATCGCCGCCTCCAGATCGCGCTTGGTGAAATCGGGCCAGAGCGTATCGATGAAGACCAGCTCGGCATAGGCCGCCTGCCACAGCAGGAAATTGCTGATCCGCTTCTCGCCGCTGGTGCGGATTATCAGGTCGGGGTCGGGGATGTCGGCGGTGTAGAGCCGCGCCGACAGCGCGTCTTCGTCGATGGCGTCCGGCGCCAGACGTCCGGCGGCCACCTCTTCCGCCAGCCGACGGGCCGCCTGTACGATCTCCAGGCGCGAGCCGTAGCTGAGCGCCACCACGAGCGTCATCACCCGGTTGTCGCGGGTCAGTCCCTCGGCATTGTCGATCAGCCGGTTGATGTCCTCCGACAGACGCGTGCGGTCACCGATCACCCGCAGGCGGACGCCCGCCCGGTGGAGTTCGGCAACCTCGCTGCGCAGGTAGAAGCGCAGCAGACCCATCAGGTCGCTGACCTCTTCCTCCGGCCGGCGCCAGTTCTCCGAGGAGAAGCTGAAAATCGTCAGAGTGCCGATGCCAAGTTCGCGCGCCGCTTCCACGGTACGGCGGACGGCGTCCACGCCCTTCTTGTGTCCGGCGGTGCGCGGCAGGCCGCGCGCCTTGGCCCAGCGCCCGTTGCCATCCATGATGATGGCGACATGCCCTGGAGCCGTGTTGGACCGGTTGTCGTCCGCGTCGCGCATTCCGGATCAGACCTGCATGATTTCCTTTTCTTTTTGCGCAAGCGAGTCGTCGACCAGCTTGATGTGCTGGTCGGTCAGCACCTGCACCTTGTCCGCCTGGACCTTGTGCTCGTCCTGGGTGATCTCGCTGGCCTTCTCGGCCTTCTTCAGGCCGTCCATGCCGTCGCGACGGATGTTGCGGATGGCGACGCGGCACTGCTCGGCGTATTTGTGGGCGACCTTCGCCAGTTCGGCGCGGCGCTCCTGCGTCAGGTCGGGCAGCGGCACGCGGATGACCTGCCCCTCGGCCTGCGGGTTCAGGCCCAGACCGCTGTCGCGGATGGCCTTCTCGACCGCCTTGGTCATGCCGCGGTCCCACACCTGCACGGAGATCAGGCGCGGCTCCGGAACGGAGACCGTCGCGACCTCGCGCAGGTGCATGCGGCTGCCATAGGCCTCCACCATCACCGGTTCGAGCAGATTGGAAGAGGCGCGGCCGGTACGCAGACCGCCCAGTTCCTTGCGAAACGATTCGAGCGCGCCTTCCATGCGGCGCTTCAGATCCGATAGGTCGGGCGCAGCCACGGGCCTACTCCCTTTCTTCCGTTATGATGGTGTGCTTGCCACGGCCCTGCATCACTTCGGCGAAGGCGCCGGGCGTGTGGATCGAGAAGACCAGGATGGGAATGTGGTTCTCGCGCGACAGCGCGATCGCCGAAGCGTCCATCACCTGCAGGTCCTTGGTCAGGACATCCATGTAGGTGAGGCGTTCGTAGTGCTGGGCCGACGGATCCTTCTTCGGATCGGCGGTGTAGACGCCGTCGACCTGCGTCCCCTTCAGCAGACCGTCACAGCCCATTTCGGAGGCGCGCAGCGCCGCGGCGGTGTCGGTGGTGAAGAAGGGATTGCCGGTGCCGGCGGCGAAGATCACCACCCGGCCCTTTTCCATGTGACGGACGGCGCGGCGCCGGATATAGGGCTCGCAGACCGTCGACATGGGGATGGCCGACTGCACCCGCGTGATGACGCCCATCCGCTCGAGCGCGCTCTGCATCGAGAGCGCGTTCATCACGGTGGCGAGCATCCCGATATAGTCGGCCGAGGCACGCTCCATGCCGCTCGCCGCACCCTTCACACCCCGGAAGATGTTCCCCCCGCCGATGACCAGACAGACCTGGACGCCGAGTGCGATGACCGCCTTCACCTCGTTGGCGATGCGGTTCACCATCTCCGGGTCCAGACCATAGTCGCGCTGACCCATCAGCGCCTCGCCCGACACCTTGAGGAGGACGCGCTTGTAGCGGACGCCCTCGGCCGGCGCGGTGGTCCCGGTGGTTTCGACCATGGGGGGAACGCTCCCTTGCTGTTTCGGAATGCGGCTTGCTGACCTTAAGCGTTCGACCTTACCGGTCTCAGCCCTGACCGCCGGCGGCGGCTGCGACCTCGGCGGCGAAGTCGGACTGGGCCTTCTCGATGCCCTCGCCCAGCGCGAAGCGGGTGAAGGCCGTGACCTTGACCGGAGCGCCGATGTCCTTGGCGGCGTTCTCCACCACCTTGCGGACCTTGGTCTCGCCGTCGATCACGTAGGTCTGCTCCAGCAGGCAGACTTCCTCGTAGTACTTGCGGACGCGGCCTTCGACCATCTTCTCGATGATGTTCTCCGGCTTGCCCGAAGCGCGGGCCTGCTCGGCCAGCACGTTGCGCTCACGCTCCAGCGACGAGCTGTCGACGTCGGCGATGTCCAGCGCGTCCGGACGGGCGGCGGCGATGTGCATGGCGATCTGCTTGCCGAGATCGGCCAGCTTGGCGGTGTCGCCGGTCGACTCCAGGGCGACCAGGACGCCGATCTTGCCCAGGCCCGGCGCGATGGCCGAGTGGACGTAGCTGACGACGACACCGGCCGAAACCGACAGGGTGACGGCGCGGCGCAGGTTCATGTTCTCGCCGACGGTGGCGATCAGGCTGGTCAGCTCGTCCTGGGCGGTGTGCGAGGTGCCCGGATAGGTGGCGGCCTTCAGCGTCTCGACGTCGCCGGCCGTGGTCAGGGCCAGCTCGGCGGCCTTGGCGGCGAAAGCCTGGAACTTGTCGTTGCGGGCGACGAAGTCGGTCTCGGCGTTCACCTCGACGACGGCACCCTTGGTGCCGGCGGTGGCGACGGCGACCAGACCCTCGGCGGCGACGCGGCCCGACTTCTTCGCAGCGGCGGCAAGGCCCTTCTTGCGCAGCCAGTCGACGGCGCCCTCGAGGTCGCCCTGCGTCTCGTTCAGCGCCTTCTTGCAGTCCATCATGCCCGCGCCGGTCTTCTCGCGCAGTTCCTTGACGAGCGAGGCGGTAATCTCGGCCATGTTGCGCCCTCTTCCTTCCAAGCGATCCGGCAGGCGGATCGGATTGAGTCACAAAGTCAAAACGGGTGGCAACCCATAAAAAAGGCAGCCGGGCCATAGGTCATAAGGCCCGGCTGCCCTTGAACCGTCAGGGTCAGGCCTGGGCGGTCTCGGCGGTCTCTTCCTCCGGCAGCTGCTCGGCCGGGGCGTCCTCGGCGGCGCCGACGTCGATGCCGGCGGCGCTCATCTCGGCCTGCAGGCCGTCAAGCACGGCGCCGACCGTCAGGTCGCAATACAGCTCGATGGCGCGCAGGGCGTCGTCGTTGCCGGGGATCGGGAAGGCCACGCCGTCCGGATCGGAGTTGCTGTCGAGGACCGCGATGACCGGGATGCCCAGCTTGTTGGCTTCCTTGACCGCGATCGACTCCTTGTTGGTGTCGATGATGAAGATGACGTCCGGCAGGCCGCCCATCTCCTTGATGCCGCCCAGCGCGCGCTCCAGCTTGTCGCGCTCGCGGGTCAGCTCCAGGACTTCGCGCTTGGTCAGGCCCGAGGTGTCGCCGCCCAGACGCTCTTCCATCTCGCGCAGGCGCTTGATCGACTGGGAGATGGTCTTCCAGTTGGTCAGCATGCCGCCGAGCCAGCGGTGGTTGACGTAGTACTGGCCGCACTTGGCGGCAGCCTCGGCGATGCGCTCCTGGGCCTGGCGCTTGGTGCCGACGAACAGGACGCGGCCACCGCCGGCGACGACGTCACGCACGGCCTGCAGGGCGCGGTGCAGCATCGGGACGGTCTGCTCGAGGTCGATGATGTGCACGCCATTGCGGACGCCGAAGATGTACTGGTTCATCTTCGGGTTCCAGCGGCGGGTGTGGTGACCGAAGTGGACACCGGCTTCCAGCAGCTGGCGCATGGTGAAGGTGGGCATGGTCATGTGGAAAAAATCCCTTTTTCCGGTTGCTCCGCCGCGGGCATTGTCGACAGCGCATGGAAACCATGGCTGAAGACACCGGATCGGGCCATCGGAGTAAAACCGAGGGTCCGCCAGCCCGCGTGAGGTTTTGACGACGGCGCTTACATAGCCCCGCACGCGCATGTTGACAAGGAAAAAGGCCACCCGGACCAGCGTCCGGATGGCCTTTTCACCAAACCGCCAAGGACCGGTGAAAGTTCCTTTACGCCTGCGGCGCGGAGGGCACAGCGACCTTCGGCTTCGGCAGGTCGAGCTTCAGGTGCAGTTCCTTCAGACGGGCGGTGTCCACCGGCGCCGGGGCCTGCATCAGGAGGTCTTCGGCCCGCTGGTTCAGCGGGAAGGCGATGACCTCGCGGATGTTCGGCTCGTCGGCCAGCAGCATGACGATGCGGTCGATGCCCGGGGCCGAACCGCCGTGCGGCGGGGCGCCCAGCTTGAACGCGCTCAGCATGCCGCCGAATCGGGCTTCCAGCTCCTCCGGCGGATAGCCGGCGATCTCGAAGGCCTTGTACATCACTTCCGGCAGGTGGTTACGGATGGCACCGGACGACAGTTCGACGCCGTTGCAGACGATGTCGTACTGGTAGGCCTTGATGTCGAGCGGGTTCATCGTCTCCAGCGCCTTCAGGCCGCCCTGGGGCATGGAGAACGGGTTGTGGCTGAAGATGACCTTGTTGGTCTCCTCGTCCAGCTCGTACATCGGGAAGTCGACGATCCAGCAGAAGCGGAAGGCGTTCTTCTCGATCAGGTCCAGCTCCTCGCCGATGCGGGTGCGGGCGAGACCGGCCAGCTTGGCCGCCGGGCCGGGCTGGTCGCAGACGAAGAAGATCGCGTCGCCGTCCTCAAGACCGGCCAGTTCACGCAAGGCGGCCTGTGCGGCTTCCGGCACGAACTTGGCGATCGGACCCTTCCCGCCGCCGGCTTCCATGACGATGTAGCCGAGGCCGGGGGCGCCGAGGCCGCGGGCCCAGTCGTTCAGCTTGTCGAAGAAGCTGCGCGGACGGTCGGAGACCTTCGGCGCGCGGATGGCGCGGACGACGCCGCCCTTCTCCAGCGTCTGCTTGAAGGCGCGGAATTCGACGTCGTCGCGCTTGAACACCTCGGTCACGTCGGTGATGACCAGGGGGTTGCGCAGGTCCGGCTTGTCGTTGCCGTACTTCAGCATCGATTCGGCAAAGGAGATGCGGCGGAACGGCAGCCCGTCGATGACCGGCTTCGAGTCGCGACGGAAGCCGCCGAACTCGTCGAAGATGCCGTGCAGCACCGGCTCGATGGCGGCGAAGACGTCTTCCTGGGTGACAAAGGACATCTCGAAATCGAGCTGGTAGAACTCGCCCGGGCTGCGGTCGGCGCGGGCGTCCTCGTCGCGGAAGCAGGGGGCGATCTGGAAGTAGCGGTCGAAACCGGCGACCATCAGCAGCTGCTTGAACTGCTGCGGCGCCTGCGGCAGGGCGTAGAACTTGCCGGGATGGTTGCGGCTCGGCACCAGATAGTCGCGCGCGCCCTCCGGCGAGGACGCGGTGAGGATCGGCGTCTGGAACTCGGTGAAGCCCTGGTCGATCATGCGGCGGCGCGCCGAGGCGATCACGCGCGAACGCAGCATGATGTTCTCGTGGATGCGCTCGCGGCGCAGGTCGAGGAAGCGGTAGCGCAGGCGCACGTCCTCGCCGGCGTCGGTGTCCTGATTGACCTGCAGCGGAATCTGCTCCGCCTCGCCTTCCACGGTCAGCTCGGCGATCTGCAGCTCGATGCGGCCGGTGGGCAGCTTGTCGTTGATGGTCTCGGCCGTGCGCTTCACCACCTTGCCGGTGACGGTGATGACCGATTCCAGCTTCAGCCGGTTGGCGACCTCGAAGGCCGGGTTGGAGGTATCGACCACGCACTGCGTCAGGCCGTAATGGTCGCGCAGGTCGATGAACAGCAGCTGTCCATGGTCGCGCTTCCGGTTCATCCAGCCCGACAGGCGGACGGTTTCACCGGCATTCTCTTCACGAAGCTGGCCGCAGGTGTGCGTGCGGTAGGGGTGCATGGGTCGAAACACCTTGAAAAGGGCGGATTCCGGCGGAAAAAGCGGTTCGACACACCACACCGGACGCGCGCGAAAGTCAAGCCGCGATAGGGTGCAGCGCAGTGCGGCGGGAGCCCGGATGGAACGTTTGGAACGGTTTGAAACATCCTGGGCCACCCTGTTCAACCGTTCCATCCGCCGTCGGTCCGACCGCCGGAGCCCAGTTTAACACCGCCTGGGCCGTGGGATAAGCGAACCGGGAAAATCCGCCCGCCGGCCCGGCCGGACCGCCCTTCTGCAACGCGCATCGGCCCCGCGCGTCGGCGGACTTTCAAGCACCCGTTCGGTCGTGTATGAAGCAACCATGACGCTCATCACGACAACCGACGCCCTTCAGGCCTTCTGTCAGTCGCTGGCAGGGGCCGAGTACATCACGGTCGACACCGAGTTCCTGCGGGAAAAGACCTATTGGCCGCAACTGTGCCTCGTGCAGGTCGGCGGGCCCGACGGCGCGGTCGCCATCGACCCGCTGGCCGAGGGCATCGACCTGGCGCCGCTGTTCGCGCTGATGAGCGACCCGTCGGTGCTGAAGGTGTTCCACGCCGCCCGCCAGGACGTGGAGATCTTCTGGCACCTGTCCGGCCAGATCCCGCATCCGCTGTTCGACACCCAGGTCGCGGCGATGGTCTGCGGCTTCGGCGAAAGCGTCGGCTACGAGACGCTGGTGACCAAGCTGGCCGGCGCCCGCATCGACAAGTCCAGCCGCTTCACCGACTGGTCGCACCGGCCGCTGACCGACCGGCAGCTGACCTACGCCCTGTCCGACGTAATCCACCTGCGCCCGGCCTATGAGAAGCTGAAGCGCCGCCTCGCCCGATCCGGCCGCTCGCACTGGCTGGAAGAGGAGATGGCGATCCTGACCGACCCGGCCACCTATCAGGTCGATCCGGAAAGCTCCTACATGCGGCTGAAGGTGCGGACGAACAAGCCGCGCTTCATGGCCGTGCTGAAGGAGTTGGCGGCGTGGCGCGAGCGCGAGGCCCAGCGCCGCGACCAGCCGCGCTCCCGCGTGCTGCGCGACGAGGCGTTGCTGGAGATCGCCGCCCACGCGCCGACCACGGTCGACGACCTCGCCCGCACCCGCGGTCTGGGCCGGGGCTTTGCGGAGGGGCGCCAGGGGTCCGACGTGCTGGCCGCGGTGCAGGCCGGGCTGGACCTGCCGGACAGCGCCCTGCCCCGCGTCGAACCGCGCGAGGAACCGCCGCCCGGACTGCAACCGATCGTCGAATTGCTGCGCGTGCTTCTGAAGATGAAGTGCGACGAGAACAATGTCGCGGCGAAGTTGGTGGCATCCTCGGCCGATCTGGAGGCGTTGGCAGCCGATGATCGGGCCGAGATTCCGGCAATGCAGGGCTGGCGGCGCGAACTGTTCGGCAATGATGCGCTCGCCCTGAAACACGGAAAGATCGGACTTGCGGTCATAGACCGTCGCGTCCGCATCGTTCCTGCTGGCGAACCGCGCCAGACGACCGATTCGGCCGAATCCGAAACTTGACCTTTTCGGATGGCGTCGCTTCGATGATTGCGGCGCCTTTTACGGCGGTCCGGGTGCCTCCTGCGCCCGGACTTTAGCCTTAAGGGCTTTTTAAAGAAAGTTACCGTTAAGATCGGTTCGGCTTCGTATGATCGGACGGATCGGGCATGCCCGGCCGGTTCACGAGCCGCCGGAGTCGGCCGGGCGGAAAGGCCCGGACGAAAATCAAAAGGCTGCCGAACAATGAGCGGCCGAAGACATGGGTGGTTGGCAGGCGCGACGCTTGTTGTGGGAGTGAGCAAGGTATGAGCAGGTTTGGCGGCAGACCACCGGTTGGACGGGACCGTGTCCGGCTTTCCACAACGGAAAAGCAGGCCGCCGTCGCCGCCGCCAAGGACCAGAAGCCGGATTTCGACAACGACAAGCTCCTGAACCTGCTGCGGTCGGCGAAGAACGAACTGCAGGGCATGCGGCTGATCCACATGCACCTGTCGCTGCTGAAGGACCGCGATCCGACCAGCCAGATGATGGTCCGCTCCATCATCCAGGAACTGGCGACCAAGGCCTCCTATCTGCAGTCCTTCAACATTTCCAACGGCGACGTCATCATCCTCTACAAGGGGCTGAAGCTGACAGGCGTCACGGACGTCTGCCAGACGGTGGAACAGGTCTTCCTGTCCAAGACGACGCTGACCGGGCCGAACCCCTATAAGGAATATTCGCTCTATTCGATCATGGAACTGGCGTTGAACTTCATCAACGTCATCCGTTTCATCGAAGAACTGCAGGCGAACGAGACCGGGCAGCACGTCACCGAGACCAAGCCGCCGATCACGCTGGAGGAGTTGGGCAAGCTCGAACGCTCCATGCAGATGTTCGACCTGTCGCCCTTCCTGTTCAACCAGGGCATCGCCAACATCGGCGGCGGCGATGCGGAGATGGAGTATTATGAACTCTACATCTCCATCAAGCTGCTGCAGGAGCGGCTCTGCCCCGACTACGACATCACCGCCAACAAGTGGCTGTTCAACTACTTCACCGCCAATCTCGACCAGTCGGTGCTGCGCGCGCTGAACCATGGCCTGAGCTTCATGCGCGGGCGGCGGATCGGCATCAACATCAACCTGTCGACCGTCATCTCCACCGGCTTCGTGAAGTTCGACGAACGGCTGCCGATCGACTTCCGCGGGCAGGTGGTGCTGGAGGTGTCGAAGGGTGACCTGATCGAGAATCTGTCGCTGTTCAACGAGGTGGTGGAGTTCGCGCAGGACCGCCGGTACCAGATCGCGGTGGACGGGCTGAACCCGTTCTGGGTGACGAACTTCGATCTGGAATATCTGAACGCCGATTACGCCAAGATCTTCTGGTCCAACGACATGCTGGAGATGGACCCGCAGTTCGAGAAGTATTTCCGCGACCGCATCGCCGAACAGGACCGCTGCAAGTTCATCCTGGCGCGCTGCGACAGCGTGACCAGCCTGGTCTATGCCCACAAGATGGGGATCAATCTGGTCCAGGGCCGTGCGGTCGACAACATCATGCGCAAGGGCGTCAGCGTCCGCGAGGCCATCGCGCACGCCAAAGTCGATTAGGGCCAAAGTCGATTAGGGCCAAGGTGGATTGAGGACGGCGGTCACGGCTTGCGCGGCGCCTGCCGCAGCAAGCCGTCGGTCCATGCCGGGGGAAGCAGGGCCAGAAGCCAGACCGCGGCCATCATCGGCCAGGGAAAGGCGATCCGCGCCTTGTTGCGCTCCAGCCCACGGCGGATGACGCGGGCAGCCGCATCGGTTTCCATCAGGAAGGGCATGGGGAAGCGGTTCACCGCCGTCATTCGGCTCTTGACGAAGCCGGGGCAGATCACCGACACGCCGATCCCCTCCCCGGCCAGATCGCCGCGCAACGCCTCGCCATAGACCCGCACCATCGCCTTGCTGGCGCAATAGGCCGGCGCGCCGGGAAGGCCGCGGAATCCCGCCAGTGACGCCATGATGGCAATCTGGCCGCGCCGCCGCGCCCGCATGGCCGGAAGCAGCGGGTGGATGCTGTTCAGCACGCCGTCGATGTTCACCGCCAGGATGCGCCGGGCCTGCTCCTCCGTCTCACCGCCATCGCCGGTGCCGGCCGACATGCCGGCGTTGGCGATCAGCAGGTCGACCGGCATTGCGGCATCGACCCGCGCCAGCCAGTTGGCCATGGCGGCGCGGTCGGCCACGTCGATCACCGCCGTCTCCACTTGGGCGCCGGCGGCGCGGCAGCGCTGGGCCACCGCCTCCAGCCGCGCAAGATCCCGGCCTGTCATGGCGAGTGCCGTGCCGGGGACGGCATAGAGAAGCGCCAGTGCCTCGCCGATGCCGCTCGATGCGCCGGTGATGACGATGGAACGCGGCTGCTTCATGGAGTTACTGCCCTGTTCGTGGGATGCCGCATGGTGCGGACGCTTGTTGTAGGTTGGTGTCGCGTTTATAAGCACGACACACATCGACACCGCTTTTCAAAAGAGGCCGCCTTTGCCAGCCCATCGCCCCGTCATTGCCAGCATGACCGGTTTCGCGCGCGTCGACGGGCACGGCGACGGTTATTCCTGGACCTTCGAGGCCAAGAGCGTCAATGGCCGCAGCCTGGATTTGCGCTGCCGCCTGCCGTCGGGCTTCGACAGCGTCGAGGCGGTGGCGAGAGCCGAGCTGCCCAAGCGGCTGGCCCGCGGCAACGTCAACCTGACCCTGACCGTCAACCGCGCCCAGGCGGTCTCCCAACTGCGCATCAACCGCGAGCTTCTGGCTCAGGTGCTGGAGATCGCGCGGGAGATCGAGGGGGCTGGCGCCGCCCCGCCGCGGCTGGATTCGCTGCTGGCGGTCCGCGGCATCATCGAGCCGGTGGAAGAGGACGAGACCGAGGCGCGCGAGCGCGTCGAATCGGTGTTGAAGGGCGAACTGGCCAAGCTGATCGACCAGCTGGTGGTCAACCGCCTTGCCGAGGGAGCCCGCATCGCCGAGGTGCTGAACGGCCATCTCGACGAGATCGCCCGGCTGGTCGAGGCGGCGTCGGCCTGCGCCTCCACCCAGCCGGAAGCGCTGCGCGAGAAGCTGCGCACCCAGGTCGCCGCGATCCTCGGCTCCTTCCCCGCCCTGTCGGAAGACCGGCTGGCGCAGGAGGCGGCGATCCTGATCGGCAAGGCCGACGTGCGCGAGGAGCTGGACCGCCTGCGCGCCCACATCCAGGCCGCGCGCGACCTGATGGCCGAAGGCGGAGCCATCGGCAGGCGGTTCGATTTCCTGTGCCAGGAGTTCAACCGCGAGGCCAACACGCTCTGCTCCAAATCGGCGGACGTCGAACTGACCCGCATCGGCCTGTCGTTGAAAGCCTCCATCGAGCAGCTTCGCGAGCAGGTCCAGAACATCGAGTGATCATCCAAACCGAGTGAGCGCCATGGCTGCGACCAACACCTCCCTGATCCACCGGCGCGGCCTGATGCTGGTGCTGTCCTCCCCGTCGGGTGCCGGCAAGACCACCATCGCCCGCGGCCTGCTGGAGCGCGATGCCGGCATCACCATGTCGGTGTCGGTGACGACCCGGCCGATGCGCCCCGGCGAGGCCGAAGGGCTGGACTATTACTTCATCGACCAGCAGCGCTTCGACCATATGGCGGAGACCGGCGATCTGCTGGAGCATGCCCGCGTGTTCGGCAACTGCTATGGCACGCCGCGGGTGGCGGTGGAGGATGCGCTGGGCGCCGGGCGCGACGTGCTGTTCGCCATCGACTGGCAGGGCGCGCAGCAACTGGCGCAGAACGCCCGTGACGATCTGGTCAGCGTCTTCGTCCTGCCGCCGTCGGTCGGTGAGCTGGAACGCCGCCTGCGCGGCCGGGGCCAAGATTCGGAGGAGGTCATCGCCAACCGCATGGCGAAGGCGTCCAACGAGATCAGCCACTGGCCGGAATACGACTATGTCATCGTCAACAGCGACGTGAACGAGAGCATCAACGCGGTCGAGTCGATCCTGCACGCCGAACGGCTGCGCCGCCGCCGTCAGGTCGGCCTGCCGGAGTTCGTGCGCAGCATTCAGGACACGCTGTAACTATCCGTTTGGAAACGGTTTCGCCCGGACCTTGATCTCATGGCCGGGCGGGCCGTCCGTGCCGTCCGGCTGCTTGCCGCGGTAATAGCCCTTCTGCCAGCGTTCCTGCGCGGCGGCGCTGCCCGGCGTCTGCAGGTCGCTGTTGAACTGGCTGCGCGAGGCCGCCCACGCGCGGTACTGCGCCGCCGTCTCCGGATCGCTGTCGAGGTCGCGGACCTCCGGCGCCAGGCTTTCCACCAGACCGCGCTGGATCGGCATCAGATGGGCGAAGGGCTCTCCCTTCTCCCAGGTCACCGGCACGCCGGGCGCGGTGAATTTCCAGTTCATGGTGAAGGGATAGGGTGACCAGTCGGTCTCGATGATTCCCGACAGGCCCAAGATGCCGTGCTTCGGGTGGTTCAACGGTCCGGTCACCATCAGGTTGACGCCCGGCGGGGTGCGGAACAGCGCGGCGACATGGAAGGTTAGCACGCCGCTGCCGAAATGGCTGGCGGGCAGCAGGGGATGCTGTTCCTCCGCAGTGACGGTGATGGCCTCGACGCCGACCCCGCCGTCCCACACCGCCGTCACCCGCACGGGACAGCAGACCTCCCACCCATGCATGCTGGCGATGTTCAGCGGCAGGCAGCGATAGCCGTACTGCTCCGGCAGGTTGTCGATCCAGTCGCGGGTCGGACGGGCCGGGCGGATGTCGGGCAGCACGCCCGAGAGCGGATATGCGATCAGCGTCATGGCGCCGCATCCTGCCAGACTTCGCCATCAGGTGTAACCCGGAGGCTGGAGATGGTCACAACCGGCCGCCTGTTCATCCGGATTATTCCTAGCCCCGCGTTAGAGATTGCGCAGTCGCGAAGTACTCAGGTATGTGTCACACTTCGCATTAGATTTCGATAAATTAGCGAAGCGCACTATGCCGTGTCCGCAAGCGACGGCCGTGGTGGCGCGCGCATCGTGTGGGGCTGGGCAATGTTCACAAAACTCAACAGCATCAAGGCGAAGCTCCTGATCCTTCAGGGGCTGTTCCTCGCCGCCATCCTGGTGGCCGGCATCTGGTCCGCGACCTCGAAGCGCGAGACGATGGTCGAGGGATACCGCAACTCGATCCAGGCGGTGGTGCAGACCTCGCTGTCGATCATGAAGTCCTACGACGCCCGCGCCGCGAAGGGAGAGTTCAGCCGGGACGAGGCGCAGGCCCGCGCCAAGGCTGCGCTGCGTGCCCTGCGCTTCTTCGGCAACGAATACATGTTCGGGTACGAGTTCGACGGCACCAACGTGTTTCACGGCGTCCGCCCCGACCTGGAAGGCACCCGCAAGCTGGCCGATTTCAAGGACAGCAACGGCGTTCTGGTGATTCGCGGGCTGATCGACTCGGCGCGCAGCGGCGACGGCACGCTGATATACAACTTCCCCAAGGCCGGCGGCACCGAGCCGTTTCCGAAGCTGGCCTATGCCGCGATCTATGAGCCGTGGGGCTGGATGATCGGCACCGGCGTCTACATCGACGACGTCGACGCCGCTTTCCGCAGCACGCTGATCAACACGCTGGCGGTGACGCTGGCGGCGGCGCTGGTGCTGGGGCTGTTCGGCTTCCGGCTGGTGTCGCGCATCGGCAAGGGGCTGGACGGCATCGCCGCAGCCACCGGCCGGATCGCCAAGGGCGATCTCGCCGCCCAGGTCGCCGGCACCGACCGCGCCGACGAGGTGGGGGCGCTGGCCCGCTCGGTGGAGACCCTGCGTCTCAGCGCCATCGAGGCGGAGGATCTGCGCCGCCGCCATGCCGCGCTGGAACGGGAAGCCGAGGAGGCCCGCCGCGCCACCATGAAGCGGCTGGCCGACGAGTTCGAAAGCACGGTCGGCGCGCTGGTCCATTCGGTCGCCGAATCGGCGGGTCAGCTGACCCACACGTCGGGCGCCATGAGCAGTGGGGCGGAACAGACCACCCGGCTGATGGACGGCGCCGCCCGCGCCGCGGGAACGACCTCCGGCAATGTCCAGGCGGTGGCCGGCGCCACCGAGGAGCTGGCCGCCTCCATCCGCGAGATCGCCCAGCAGATCGCCGAATCGACGTCTGGCTCGGCCCGCGCGGTGGAGGATGTGCGCCGCACCTATGCCCTGATCGAACAGCTGGACAGCGTTGCCCGGCGCACGGTGGAGGTTGTCGATCTGATCCGCTCCATTGCCGAGCAGACCAACCTGCTGGCGCTGAACGCGACCATCGAGGCGGCACGTGCCGGCGAGGCCGGGAAGGGCTTCGCCGTGGTCGCCAGCGAGGTGAAGAACCTCGCCAACCAGACCGCCAAGGCCACCGACGACGTGCAGGCGCAGATCGCCGCCATGACCGACGCCACCTCGTCGGTGGTCGAGGCGATGCGCGGGGTCGGCGGCGCCATCGAGACGGTGAACAGCGTCGCCTCCAGCATCTCCGCCGCCATCGAAGAACAGGGGGCGGCGACCCGCGACATCAGCCGGAACGTCAACGAGGCGGCGCAGGGCGTCAGCTCGGTGTCCGACAGCCTGAACCTGGTGTGCAGCCACGCCACCGCCACCGGCCAGGCCTCCGCCGAGGTCGCCGCCGCGGCCCGCGCGGTGGGTGAGCGCGCCGACCGCATGCTGGGCGAAGTGTCGGCCTTCGTCGCCCGTATCCGTCAGGGCTGACCGCCTGTAGCGGTGGGGAGGGTATTCTACCGGATGCATTCGGTAAAATTCCGCGCTATGGATGGGGCCAGCAATTGTCGGACAGGACCCCATGACCGCCCCCTCCCCCGCCCAGAACACCCCCACCTCTGCCCGCCGGGGCTGGCTCGACGAGGCTCTGCGCCGACTCGAGGCGGACGTGAACCGCTCCGCCGACACCCACCTGCTCCGGCTGCCGATCCCGGCGGCGCAGGGGATCACGCTGTACCTGAAGGATGAGTCGACCCACCCCACCGGCAGCCTGAAGCACCGGCTGGCGCGGTCGCTGTTCCTCTACGCCATCTGCAACGGCTGGGTGCGCGAGGGCACGACGGTGATCGAGGCATCTTCCGGGTCGACGG
Source organism: Azospirillum oryzae (assembly GCF_900177515.1). Classification (GTDB taxonomy): domain Bacteria; phylum Pseudomonadota; class Alphaproteobacteria; order Azospirillales; family Azospirillaceae; genus Azospirillum; species Azospirillum oryzae_A. The sequence goes on along the minus strand of NZ_FXAK01000007.1, from coordinate 1,241,489 downwards.
CGGTGTCGGAGGCTTACTTCGCCCAACTGCTGGAACTGCCCTTCGTCGCCGTGGTGCCGCGCAACACCTCGCCGGCCAAGATCGCGCAGATCGAGTTCTATGGCGGCCGCTGTCATATGGTGGAGCGCGCGTCGGAGGTCTGTGCCGAGGCGCAGCGGCTGGCGCGCGACTGCGACGGCCATTTCATGGACCAGTTCACCTATGCGGAGCGCGCAACCGACTGGCGCGGCAACAACAACATCGCCCAGTCGATCTTCGAACAGTTGGCGCAGGAACCGCATCCGGTGCCGGACTGGATCGTCTGCGGCGCCGGCACCGGCGGCACCTCCGCCACCTTCGGGCGCTATGTCCGCTATCGCCGGCTGCCGACGCGGGTGTGCGTCGCCGATCCGGAGCATTCGGCTTTCTTCCCTGGATTCCGCGACAACGACCCGAAGGCCAATGTCGGACGGGGGTCCGGCATCGAGGGCATCGGGCGGCCGACGGTGGAACCGTCCTTCCAGCCGACAGTGATCGACCGGATGATCCGCGTGCCCGACGCCGCCAGCATTGCCGCCGTCTGGGTCCTGCGCGAGCGGCTGGGCCGCGCCTGCGGCGGCTCCACCGGCACCAATCTGGTGGGTTCCATCGACCTGATCGCCGAAATGATGCGCGAGGGCCGGCAGGGCAGCGTCGCCACGCTGATCTGCGATCCCGGCGAGCGCTATATGGGCACCTACTTCAACCGCGACTGGCTGCAGGCTAACGGGCTGGACATCGACCCGTGGTGCGAGCGGATCGACGGCTTCTTCCGGACCGGCGCCTGGAGCGGCGACGGGCTGGAAACGGCCGGACGCTGACCGCGGAGCCGGCGGTTATGACCCGCATGCGGATCCGCATCGATTTCGAGACCGGCGGCTCGATCGGTCCCGGCAAGATCGCTCTGCTGGAGCGGATCCGCGACACCGGCTCCATCTCCGCCGCCGGGCGGGCGCTGGGGATGTCCTATCGGCGGGCTTGGCTGCTGGTGGACGACCTGAACCGCATCTTCCGCGAGCCGGTGGTGAGTGCGGCGGTCGGCGGCAAGCATGGCGGCGGCACGGTGCTGACAGAATTTGGCGAACAGGTGATCGACCACTACCGCGCGGTCGAGCGCGAGGCGCATGTGGCGACCGCCCACCGGCTGGCGGCACTGGCGGCGGGGACCAACCCGGATTACGGCGCGGACAAGCAGGTGGACGACGGGAGCTTCGCCGGCGATCCGGGGGTGGGGCCGGGTTGCGGCCCGGGCAGATAAGCGGACGTCATCAAAAGAAAAAGGCCGGGCTCTGCGCCCGGCCTTTTTTCATTCGAAGCCACCCTGGCTTTACGCGAACGCCTTGTACGCAATCAGCGTGAAGGTGTCGCGGACGCCGGGAAGCGTCTGCACATGCTCCGTCACGAAACGGCCGATGTCGTCGTCCTGCTTCAGATAGCACTTCATCAGCAGATCATACTGGCCGGAGATGGAATGCACCTCCGACACCTGTTCGATCAGCTGCACGGCCTGATCGGCGACTTCATAGGCGCGACCGAGGTCGCATTTGACCATGACGAAGATGGTCTGCACGGACTCAGCCCTCCTGCGACGGGTCGGTCGAGGCTTCGCTGGACGGACGCGGGCGGGCCGAGCGCAGCATGAAGGCCGGCATGTGATCGCCGAAGCCGATCACCGGCACGTCGTCGTCATCGTCGTCACGGCGGCGGCGGCGGTCGCGATCACGGTCGCGGCGCGGCTCGTTGCTGCGGCGGGATTCGGCGGCGGCCAGCGACTCGCGGGGCTGACGCTCCTCGCGAACCGGACGGTCTTCGCGCATCGGGCGCTCTTCACGGGCCGGACGCTCTTCGCGAGCGGCACGCTCCTCGCGGGGGGCGGCCTCCTCACGCGGGGCGCGCTCTTCACGGCCGCCGCGGGGCGGACGGCCTTCCGAACGGGCTTCCGGCTTGGCACCACGGCCGCCACGGCCGCGGCCACGCCCGCGGGAGCTGCTGTCTTCCTCGCCGAACTCGGCCGTCTCCAGGCCGTCGATGGCGATCATGGGAATCTCCCGCTTGATGAGGCGCGTGATGGCGCCAACCAGTTTCGTGTCGTCCGGCGTGGCCAGCATGAAGGCGCGGCCCTGCTTGCCGGCGCGGCCGGTGCGGCCGATCCGGTGGACATAGTCGTCGGGGGTCAGCGGCACGTCGAAATTGAAGACGTGGCTGAGACCCTGGACGTCGATGCCGCGGGCGGCGACGTCGGAGCAGACCAGCAGCGTGATCTCGCCCTGCTTGAACCGTTCCAGCGTCTCGGTCCGCTTCGACTGCACCATGTCGCCATGCAGCGCGCCGACATTGAAGCCGTGGCGTTCCAGCGACTTCTGCAGAACGGCGATGTCGCGCTTGCGGTTGCAGAAGATGAAGGCGTTCTTGACGTCCTCGGTCTGCAGCAGATGGCGCAGCGCCTTGCGCTTGTCCATCTCGTGGACCAGGGCCAGCGCCTGGGTCACCGTCTCCGCCGGCGAGGCGGGCGGGGCGACGCTGATCTCCAGCGGCTGGGTCAGGAAGGCGTCGGCCAGACGGCGGATTTCCGGCGGCATGGTCGCCGAGAAGAACAGGGTCTGGCGGTTCTTCGGCAGCTTGCTGACGATGCGCTCGATGTCCGGGATGAAGCCCATGTCGAGCATGCGGTCGGCCTCGTCGATGACGAAGACCTTGATGTCGTTCAGCATGATGTTGCCGCGCTCGAACAGGTCGATGAGACGACCCGGAGTCGCGATCAGCACATCCACGCCACGATCGAGCTTCTTCACCTGTTCGGTGAAGGTCTCGCCGCCGATCAGCAGCGCCATGCTGAGCTTGTGGTACTTGCCGTAGGTCTCGAAGCTTTCCGACACCTGGGCGGCCAGCTCGCGCGTCGGCTCCAGGATCAGAGACCGCGGCATCCGCGCGCGGGCACGGCCCGACGCCAGGATGTCGATCATGGGCAAGGTGAAGCTCGCCGTCTTGCCGGTGCCCGTCTGCGCGCAGCCCAGCACGTCGCGGCGTTGCAGGACACAGGGAATTGCCTGTTCCTGAATGGGCGTCGGTTGGGTGTAACCCTTGTCCTCGATGGCGCGCAGGACGTCAGGGCCAAGCCCAAGTTCCGAAAAAAGCATCCAACCTGTTTCTGTTCTGGAGTGCGGAAATCGAGCGTTCGACGCCCGATGCCTGGATGAGGCCGAAGAATAGGAAGTCAAAGCTGCATGTCAATAGATCCGATGTTCCGAAACCGAAAATCGGCGCGAAAACACGCCGCGTTGGCGAATTCGGCGCCCTGCGCTAGGCTGTCGTCCGGCAGTACCGCGAGTCGCGGCGCTTGCCGACGCCCCGGTCGGGGGCTGTCCGCTTCAAATGGAACGGTCGAGAGCATTTGATGATTCTTCGTGCCCAGGAATCGGTGCTGGTGGTGGTGGATGTGCAGGAACGGCTGCTGCCGGCCATCCACGACTCCGAGCGGGTCGTCCGCAACGCCACGATGCTGCTGAAGGGTGCCGCCACCCTGTCGGTGCCGGTGCTGGTGACCGAGCAATATCCGCGCGGGCTGGGGCCGACGGTGGAGGCGGTGCGCGCCCATCTGCCGGAAGGCACGCCGGTGATCGAGAAGATCACCTTCGGCAGCACCGGCGAGCCGGCCTTCAATGCGGCTGTCGAGGCGTTGAACCGCCGACAGATCGTGCTGTGCGGGACGGAGGCGCATGTCTGCGTGATGCAGACCGCGCTGGGGCTGCGCCAGCAGGGCCATGCGGTCTATCTGGTCGCCGACGCGGCATCGTCGCGCACCCCTGCCAACCATGCCATGGCGCTGGAGCGGATGCGCGCGGCCGGCGTGACCATCGTCACCACCGAAATGGTGCTGTTCGAGTGGATGGAACGGGCCGGCACGCCGGTCTTCAAGGTCGTCAGCGCGCTGGTGAAGTGAGCGCAGGAGAAGCCGCATGTCCTCTCGCCCTGCCCTGATCCTGCTGCCCGGGATGCCGCTGGACGCGGCGCTGTGGGATCATCAGGTCCGGCATCTCGGCGAGGTCGCCGACCCGCAGGTGATCGAACTCGCCGACTGCGCGACCATCGCGGCGATGGCCGACAAGGTGCTGGCCCAGGCGCCGGAACGCTTCGCCGTCGCCGGCCTGTCGATGGGCGGCTATGTCGCGCTGGAGATCCTACGCCGCGCGCCGGAGCGGGTGGAAAGGCTGGCCCTGCTCGACACCAATGCCCGCCCCGACACGGAGGAGGCGACGGCCACCCGGCGGGAGGCGGTGGCGCTCGCCCGGCAGGGCCGCTATGGACAGGTCATCCGCGCCGCCCTGCCCCGCCTGATCCATCCGGACCGCTTGACGGACGACGGGTTCGTCCGCTCCGTCCTGGCGCAGATGGAGCGGGTCGGCGTCGACGGCTATGCGCGCGAGCAGGAGGCGATCATCAACCGGGTGGACAGCCGGCCGGGGCTGGCCGCCATCCGCTGCCCGACCCTGGTGATCTGCGGGCGCCAGGACATCCTAACGCCGCCGGCCCTGCATGAGGAGATGGCGGACGCCATCCCCGGCGCCCGGCTGGTGCTGATCGAAGACTGCGGCCACCTGTCGGCGATGGAACAGCCGCAGGCGGTCACCGCTCTGATGCGCGACTGGCTGCTGCGGGACTGAGTCTGGTCAGCAGTCGGATCCGTTGCAGAACAGTTCCGCCCGCGGGCTGGGGAACAGCGAGAAGGTCATGTCGCTGATGAGGCTGCGGAAATCCGGATCGTCCGGCCCCTGCGGCCGGTCGAGCCAGCCGGTGGCGGAGGTCAGCGCGGCACCAGACCGGCAGAACGCCCCCTGCACGACGATGGCCCCGCCCGGCGGAGAGGTGGGGATCGGGCCGTTCGTGCAAAGCTCCGAGTTCAGCGTGTTTTCCGCCACGTTGAAGGCCAGAACCACCTTGTAGTCACGCCGCGCCGTATCATTGGGCGTGGTGGTGAGAGTGGTCTTCACGCCCATCACGCGGTTCTGCATGTGGGGCAGCACCTTCTCCGCGAAGCGCTCCGGCGGCAGACCGAAGGGGTCGCCGTGCAGCACCACCCGCAGGTCGCGGTTGCCCGCCGCATAGGCCACTTCGCTGCGCGTGTAGGCCGGGGCCGGCTCGCTCGCCACCACCCGCTCGTTGGAGCAGGCGGCAAGGGTCGAGGCACCCAGCACAAGGGCGGCGAGCGGCGGGAGCATGCGCATTTTCAGGTCGTCCGTTGGTGTCGCTGTTCCCGATATGGGGAGCAACGCCGCGCCGGACGAGAGGATCGGCCCGGTGCATGACCAAAGCGTCACACGTCCTTCAGCCATTTGTCCGCGGCGCGACCGATCAGGGACGGATAATCGGGAAGCTCCGGCCCGATCAGCGGAAGATCGAATTCCGCGACGATCCGCGCCACCGTCGCCTCATTCAACTCCAGCCCGAGCGCGCGGGCACGGCGGGCGATGACGAGTTCCTGGCCCCAGACATAGACTCGGCGGGCACCGGTGTTGCGCGCCATGATGCGGGACTGCTCCATCCGCTCGTCGCCGTTGATCGGCAGCCAGATGTCGGTCATCAGCGTGTCGGCCGGCTCGTCGGTGCGGAACTTCAGCGCGTCGGCGTTGACGATGGAAATCTTGGCCACGGCTTCGGCCGGTAGCTGGTCGAACAGGCCGACGCTGCGGTTGACCTCGATCACATCGGGATCCAACTCGACCACCGTGACCCGCGTTACCTCCGGCCGCAGGGCCGCGTTCACCGCCGCCCAGCCCATGCCCATACCCATCACCACCGTATGGCCGGCGGCGGCACGGACGCCGATCTCCTGGCTTTCGATCTCCATCGGCGTCATCGACATCCAGCAGCGATACTCGCCGTCTGCCTCGCGCCGTAGCAGGGCACCGGTATCGGTCGTCATCAGCGCCGGACTCCAATAGCCGGCACTGAGCAGGATCGGCGCCACCTGCAAACGCCAGCGCCCGACCTCGCAGGGTTGATAGCGGGGAACGAAGAGGTCGGTGACGAAGGGAGTCAACGGCGACAGCGCGTCGGCGATCATCTCGGGCGGGATGGCATCGGCCGGATGGGTGCCGGGATGGGCCAAGGGGTGCATACGCCTCCTGCGGGTCGGGCCATGGTCCGCGAGACAATCTCCCGGAAACGGCGCTTTCCCGAATGATAGACCAGGCGACACCTTCCCCAAAACAGCGAAATATTTGCGGGATTTTCCACCCAATCCTACGCCGCATCCGGGGTCGGATCGAGCCTGTCCTCCTCCGGCATCAAACCCGTGCGCAGATATTCGTAGGCACACCAGCGCGCGTCATGGGGCATCCGCGCCCGCCGCAAGGGCTCCGCCTCGACGAACAGCATCCTGCGACGGAAGGCCATCGGGCTTTCGACCAGAAGGATCGGCTTCTCCGCCTGCACGCCCGGCGGAAACCAAGGGCGACGAAGGAAGCGGCAAGGTTCCTCGGTCCATTCCGGCGGCGTGCCGAGGTGCCAACGGCGCACCAAATGTTCGCCGACCGCTCCGGCATAGGCGTCAAAGACGTTGTCGCCAACGCACTCCGGAGATTCCTGGACGCGGGCGTACCGGCTGCCCGTGTCGTCGTCCATATAGAATTCGTCGAGGAACTCGCCTAACGCCACCGAGAAGGTCTGCCGTCCGGATTTATAGCGTCGGATGGCCTCGGCCAGCGTTCCAGGACGGTGGTTCAGTTCGTCGGTCATCTTCACACCCCCGGGCAGCATAACCCTGGACGATATCCTCGATCTTAGCGGCGATGCGCGAGTTTATCCCGGGAACCTGCGGATAGCAGAGCGTCACAAGCTCCGCCAGCTGCTCTGCTGTCGCCAGGCCTGTGACATCCATCAGGAAATAGAGGTCGCGCCTGTCTCGGGCCAACCCTTCGGGATCGTCGAGCCGGTTGGCGAGCAACTTCATCGCCAGCATGTATTCCGGAGTCGGCAGATAGACGCGAAGTCCGATCTGCCCATTTCCGGGATATTCCCCGAACGGAAGCAGATTAGGCTGCGGATTGCCCTTCGGCGGAGCAACGCTCTTTACCGCCTGATTGAGCCAGTCATCGGGAAGGCCGAGACGACGCCCGACGAGATCGGCAAGCTCGTAGCCGCGACTGCGTTCGCTGAGGAACACCGCGTCGACATCACGAGTCACGTGGCGGATGTTGCCGGCGAGCAGAAGGCACGATCCGCCATAGACGGCGATGTCGATGACCTTGCCGTCCTGTGCGGCAAGGTCACCCATCATTTCAAATGCCCGTTCCAGCAGTTTCCTCGACAGCTCCACGGCGCCTCCGCTGATCTCGAATTCCGGCGCCGCCCAGCATCGCCGTCACACGTCGATGTCGTCGGCCTTCACGAACTTCGCGTTGTCCTGGATGAACTTGAAGCGCAGCTCCGGCCGCTTGCCCATCAGGTCTTCCACCAAGGACCGTGTGCGCTCGCATTCCGGCTTTTCCTCCGGATCGGCGGCGTTGGGGACGACCACGCGCAGGAGCGAACGCTTGGACGGGTCCATCGTCGTGTCGCGCAGTTGGGCCGGCATCATCTCGCCCAGGCCCTTGAAGCGGCTGATGTCGGGCTTCTTGCCCTTGAACATCTTGGACAGCAGCTCGTCCTTGTGGGCGTCGTCGCGGGCGTAGACCTGCTTGTTGCCGTGGCTGAGGCGGTAGAGCGGCGGCAGGGCGAGGTAGAGGTGGCCCTCCTGGATCAGGCCCGGCATCTCGCGGTAGAAGAAGGTCATCAGAAGCGAGGCGATGTGGGCGCCGTCGACGTCGGCGTCGGTCATGATGATGACCCGCTCGTAACGCAGCTTGTCGGTCGAGAAGTCCTTGCCGACGCCGCAGCCCAGCGCCTGCACCAGATCGTTCAATTCCTGGTTGGCCTTCATCTTGTCGACCGACGCGCTGGCGACGTTCAGGATCTTGCCGCGCAGCGGCAGGATCGCCTGGGTCTCGCGCTGGCGCGCCTGCTTGGCGGAGCCGCCGGCCGAGTCGCCCTCCACCAGGAACAGCTCGGTGCCTTCGGGGGAATTGCGCGAGCAGTCGGCCAGCTTGCCGGGCAGGCGCAGGCGGCGGGTGGCCGACTTGCGCGTCATCTCCTTGGACTGCTTGCGGCGCGCCCGCTCCTCCGCCTTTTCGATCAGCCGTTCCAGCAGTCCGTTGGCGCTCTGCGGGTCGCCGGACAGCCAGTGGTCGAAATGGTCCTTCACCGCGGTCTCGACGAGGCGCTGCGCCTCCGCCGTCACCAGCTTTTCCTTGGTCTGGCCCTGGAAATGCGGTTCGCGGATGAAGACCGACAGCAGGACGCAGGCGTCGCCCATCACGTCGTCGGCGGTGACCTGCCCGGCGCGCTTGTTGTTCGTCAGCTCGCCATAGGCCTTCAGGCCGCGCGTCAGCGCAGTGCGCAGACCGGCCTCGTGCGTGCCGCCCTGCGGGGTCGGCACGGTGTTGCAGTAGGTGTGCGAGAAGCCCTCGTCATCGTCGGGCCACGCCACCGCCCACTCCACCCGGCCCTGGCCGTTGGGGAAGTCGAGCGCACCGGCGAAGGGAAAGCGAGTCAGCGTCTTGCGGTCCTTCAGCGCGGCGTTCAGGTAGTCCTGAAGCCCGCCGGGGAAATGCAGGGACTCCGAAGCCGGCGTGGTGGCGTCGACCGACAGCAGGGACGGGTCGCAGCTCCAGCGGATTTCGACGCCGCGATAGAGATAGGCCTTGGAGCGCGCCAGCCGGTAGAGCCGATGCGGCTCGAAATGAGCGGTCTCGCCGAAGATTTCCGGGTCGGCGTGGAAGCGGATGGTGGTGCCGCGCCGGTTGACGTTGCCGCGATGGGCCAGCGGCCCCTGCGGCAGGCCGCGGCTGTACTCCTGGACGTAGAGCTGCTTTTCGCGGGCGATCTCCACGGTCAGCCGGTCCGACAGGGCGTTCACCACCGACAGGCCGACGCCGTGCAAGCCGCCCGAGGTCTGGTAGACCTTGTTGGAGAATTTGCCGCCGGAGTGCAGCGTGGTCATGATGACCTCCAGCGCCGACTTGCCCGGATATTTCGGGTGGTCGTCGATGGGGATGCCGCGCCCGTTGTCGCGCACCATCACCGTGCCGTCGGCGGCAAGCTCCAGGTCGATGCGGCTGGCGTGACCGGCCACCGCCTCGTCCATGGCGTTGTCCAGGACCTCCGCCACCAGATGGTGCAGCGCACGGTCGTCGGTGCCGCCGATATACATGCCCGGCCGGCGCCGGACAGGCTCCAGCCCCTCCAGAACCTCGATGTCCTGGGCGGAATAGCTGTCGGCCTTGGGGGCCGTGTTCTCGAAAAGATCGCTCATGACGGGATGATAGGAATTTCGTCAGGGGTGCGCAAGCGCGTCCTGGGCCGTTTATAGTGCGGTGCCACAGGCTATGGGGCAGGAATTTTTCGTGACGCCGGAGGAAGCATGAGCGCAGCGGACACTTACGACTTCGACAATGGCCCTGCCCTGCGGGCCATCGCGATGCCGGCGGACACCAACCCGAACGGCGACATCTTCGGCGGCTGGCTGCTGGCGCAGATGGATCTGGCCGGCGGGACGGTGGCGGTGCGGCGCAGCCATGGCCGCGTCGCCACCGTCGGGATCGAGGCGATGACCTTCCACAAGCCGGTCTTCGTCGGCGACGAGGTCAGCTGCTTTGCCCGGATCGAGAAGGTCGGCCGCACCTCGCTGCGCGTGCGCATCGAGACCTGGGTGCGGCGCGAACGCTCCGGCTCCGACCCGATCAAGGTGACGGAGGGCGTGTTCACCTATGTCGCCATCGGCGAGGACCGCAAGCCGCGCGAAGTGCCGCCGGAGTAAGCGTCGTCAGGCCGCCGGCGCCTTGACGAAGTGCTGGTGGCCGTGGTCGCACTGGCCGCGGGCATGCTTGTCGTCGCAGCTCTCGCCGGAGGTCAGGCCGATCCAGGCATGCAGCGTGGTGGGGTCGAAGCCGGCCTCGCGGCGGTCGCCGACCTGGATCAGCGGACGGCGGATCAGGTCGCGGTCGGCCAGCATAGCCGCGAGCGCCGTGGATTCGTCGAGGGCGGCGGGCTTGACGGCGCCGGACTTCACCGCGGCGGCGCGGCGGTTGAACCAGGAATCGACCTCCTTGTCGCCGAAGAAGGCGCGGAGATCGGCGGCAGTCAAATCGGCGGTGGCGAGGTCGCGTTCGACCAGCCTGTGGCCGGCGGCGGTCAGCTGCTGCTTCTGCTTGGCGTTCGCCGGGCAACCGGCCAATCCGTAGAAAATCACCTCGGCCATGGGGCACTCCGCTGCTGGATGGGAGGTCCTGGCCGGAGGGGCAATCAGGACCGATTTCGTCCAGTCTAACGGCGATGCAGCATGAAAAAGGGCGCGACATTCTGCCGCGCCCACATTTTTTCTATGGGTATTCCGAAGCGGCCGGCAGGCTCACTTCTGCAGGCGCTTCAGGGAATCCTCGGCGAACTGGTTGGTGTAGGTCTTGGACAGGTCGATGTTGGCCGACGCCACCGCCGGATCGAAGGCCTTCAGCACCTTCAGCGCGGCTTCGGCGCCGTCCTGGGTGAAGCGGCCGTCGGGCGAATAGGTCGGCTTGGAATGCTCGAAGGCCTGGGCGTAGAGGTCCTTGTTGCCCAGGAAATACTCCGGCGGCAGCACCTTCAGCACGTCATCGGTGCTGGCCTTGTTCAGCCACAGCAGGGTGCGGACGAAGACGTCGGCCAGCGCCTGGGTGGTCTTCGGGTACTCCTTCACGAAGTCCGGCCTGGTGTAGAGCACGGCGGCGGGATAGGGGCCGCCGTAGACCTCCATCGTGCCCTTGGCCGTCCGGGTGTCGGCCAGCACGGTGATGTCGCCGTCGGCCTCGGCCTGGCTGATGACCGGGTCGAGGTTGACGATGGCGTCGATCTCTCCGCGCTTGATCGCGGCGATGGCGCTGGCGCCGCCGCCGACGCCGATGACCGACACGTCGTCCGGCTTCATGCCCATGGAGGTGAGTACGTAGTTCAGCATGAAGTTGGTGGAGGAGCCGGGGGCGGTCACGCCGACCTTCTTGCCCTTCAAGTCTTTCACCGACTTGATGGTGCCGGCCTTGTTGACGGCGGCCAGCACGATGCCGGGATAGCGGCCGAGCTGGGTGACCGCGACGATCGGCTGGCCCTTGGCCTGCATCTGGATGGTGTGGTCGTAGGCGCCGGTGACCACGTCGGCCGAGCCGCCGACCAGGGCCTGCAGGCTCTTGGCGCCGCCGCCGAAGTCGCTGATCTCGACGTTCAGGCCGGCATCCTTGAAGTAGCCCAGCCGCTCGGCCAGCGTCAGCGGAAGATAGTAGAGCAGCGGCTTGCCGCCGACCGCGATCTTGATGTCGGTCTTCTCGAGCTTGTCCTGCGCCGCGGCCAGTCCGGCCGTTCCCAGGGTCAGAGCGACCGCGGCGGCCGCGATCAGCGATTTGAATTTCATTGGTTCCCTCCCTTTTGGAATCCGTATTGGATTTCAGTGCTGCCCGCCGTGATTGTCCTGCGGGCGCCAGTGCAGAAGCCGCTTCTCGATCATGGTGACGCCGGTGTCGATCAGGACGACGAAGATCGTCAGCACCAGCATGCCGGAGAAGACGCCGACGGTGTCGAACACGCCCTCCGCCTGATGGATGCGATAGCCCAGCCCGGCGGCGGAGCCCAGATACTCGCCCACCACCGCGCCGACCATGGCGAAGCCGACGGCGGTGTGCAGCGAGGAGAAGACCCAGGACAGGGCCGAGGGCAGATAGACGTGCCGGAACAGATCGCGGGAGCTGGCGCCCAGCATGCGGGCGTTGGCCAGCACCACCGGGCTGACCTCCTTCACGCCCTGATAGACGTTGAAGAAGACGATGAAGAAGACCAGCGTCACCCCCAGCGCCACCTTCGACCAGATGCCGAGCCCGAGCCACAGCGCGAAGATCGGCGCCAGCACCACGCGGGGCAGCGCGTTGACCGCCTTGATGTAAGGGTCGAAGACGATGGAGACCAACGGCGCGCGGGCGAACCAGAAGCCGAAGGCGATGCCGGCCACCGTGCCGATGACGAAGGCCAGCGCGGTCTCCAGCAGCGTGATGCCCAGGTGATACCAGATGACGCCCGAGGCGAAATCGGCCCAGGTGCGGGCCAGCACCGCCCCCGGCGTGCCGAAGAAGAAGGGGCTGAGGATCTTGGTGTCGGTCAGGACATGCCAGATCAGGAAGAAGGCGATCAGGACGCCCAGCTGAAGCAGCAGGATGACCGGTCGGCTGGGCAGGCGTTTGGCGTGGGATCTCATGATGTCGTCACCGCAGCTTGGTCTGGGCGTAGCCCTTCAGCACTTCGTCGCGCAGTTGCGCCCAGATCTCCTGGTGCAATGCGAGGAAGCGCGGGGTCATGCGGATTTCCGCCACGTCGCGCGGACGGTCCAGGTCGATGCGGTATTCGCCGATGAGCCGCGCCCCCGGTCCGGCGGACAGCACCAGCACCCGGTCGGACATGGCGATCGCCTCCTCCAGGTCGTGGGTGATGAAGACCACCGACTTGCGGTCCGCCGCCCAGAGGTCGAGCAGCTCGTTCTCCATCATCTGGCGGGTCTGGACGTCGAGCGCCGAGAAGGGCTCGTCCATCAGGATGATCTTCGGATCGACGATCAGCGTCTGAGCCAGCGCCACGCGCTTGCGCATGCCGCCCGACAGCTGGTGCGGAAAGCGGTCGCCGAATCCTTCCAGCCCGACGCGGGACAGCCAGGGCCGGGCGCGCTCCCGCGCCTCCGCCTTCGAGACGCCGCGGAACTCCAGCCCGGCGGCGACATTGTCGAGCGCCGACTTCCAGGGCATCAGCGCTTCGGCCTGGAACATGTAGCCTGCCTTGGGATTGATGCCGGTCACCGGCTGCCCGAAGGTCAGCGCCCTGCCCTCGCTGGGTTTCAGCAGGCCGGCGGCGACGTTCAGCATCGTCGACTTGCCGCTGCCGGTCGGGCCGACGATGGATACGAACTCCCCATCGGCGACGGTGAAGCTGGCGCCCTGTACGGCGGTGTAGGATCGTCCCCGGCCGTCGGGTGAGGGAAAGGTGCAGGTCACGCCTTCCAGCTGAAGGGCGGGCGCCGCGGCGGCCTCGGCCATGTCGGTGTGGTCCTTATCTTTTTGGCGGTGCGGTTCGGCAGGCGATGCGCTTTGGTTGGAGTGCCATACTGTCCGAACTGGAGCCTATCGGCAACCGCTTGAGATCTCCGTAGAATCCGAAAGGAGCCATTCCGCAAACGCACCGCTTACGGTGTCAAAGAAGGGACGCGGGGCCTTATCGGTTGCCGCGGCGGCCTGCCGTCCAGCATCAATGCTTCCATCAATGGCATAGATCGAAAGCCAGCCCTTTTCCCTTCGCGGAGCCGATATGCCCACGCTGCCGAAACGCCTGCTGATCGCACTCGCCGTCCTGGCCGCCCTGCTCGCCGCGTGGCTCGGTTTCGCCGCCTGGTACGATCACCACCAGCGGGCGAACGAGCGGCCGGCCACCTACAGCGCGCTGATCGAGCAGGCGGGCCGCGGGGAGATCAGCTCCATCACCTTCGCCAACGGCACCGGCCATGCGCTGGCCGCCGACGGCAGCCGCTATCGCGTCGTCATGCCGGTCACCGACGATCTGCTGAAGGAACTGCGCGCCCACGCGGTCGCCATCTCCTTCGAAGAGGGGCCGGGCGGGCTGATGGCGCAGACGGTCGGCGTGCTGGACCGCGCCGCGCCCTTCGTGGTGGTGGCCCTGCTGATCGGCGGACTGCTGATGAGCGGCGGACAGTTCTTCGGCATGGGCCGCGCCACCCGAGTGCGGCCGGAGGACACCAACACGGTGTTCGCCGACGTGGCCGGCGTCGACGAGGCGAAGGAGGAGCTGCGCGAGACGGTGCAGTTCCTGAAGGACCCGCGCCGCTTCGCCATGGCCGGTGCCCGCGTGCCGAAGGGCATCCTGCTGGTCGGCCCGCCCGGCACCGGCAAGACCATGCTGGCCAAGGCGGCGGCAGGCGAGGCCGGCGTGCCCTTCTTCGCCGCGTCGGGGTCGGATTTCGTCGAGATGTTCGTCGGGCTGGGCGCGGCGCGCGTGCGCAGCCTGTTCAAGACCGCCCGCGCCAACGCCCCCTGCATCCTGTTCATCGACGAGATTGACGCGCTGGCCGGCAAGCGCGGCGAATCGACCAGCCATTCGGAACGCGAGCAGACGCTGAACCAGCTTCTGGTGGAGATGGACGGCATCGTCGAGGGCGGAGAGGTGGTGGTGATCGCCGCCACGAACCGGTCGGAAATGCTGGACCCCGCCGTGCTGCGCCCCGGCCGCTTCGACCGCCACATCCATGTCAGCCTGCCCGACGTTGCCGGGCGCGAGGCGATCCTGGGCGTCCATGCCGGCCGCCTGACCCTGGCTCCCGACGTCTGCACCCGCACCGTGGCGCGCGGCACGCCGGGCTTCTCCGGCGCCGAACTCGCCAACCTGACCAACGAGGCGGCGCTGTCGGCGGCGCGCCAGGGCCGCGTCGTCGTCACCATGGCGGACTACGAGGCCGCCAAGGACCGCGTGCTGATGGGCACGGAACGCCGCAGCCTCGCCCTGACGGCGCACGAGCGGCGGCTTATCGCGGTGCATGAGGCCGGCCACGCGCTGGTGTCCTTGCGCTGCCCGCAGGCCGACCCGATCCACAAGGCGACCATCATCCCGCGCGGCGGCGCGCTGGGCATGGTGGTGCGGCTGCCGGAGGGCGACCGCGTATCGGTCTCGCGCGCCAAGCTGATGGCCGACATCGCCGTCGCCATGGCCGGCCGCGCGGCGGAGGAGATGGCCTTCGGTCCCGATCACGTCACCACCGGGGCCGAGGCTGACTTCCGCGCCGCCACCGATCTGGCCCGCCGCATGGTCACCGCCTGGGGAATGAGCGAGGAGATCGGCTTTGTCGCCCATGCGGCGGCGGAGCCGGGCGCGCGGTCGGAACGGACGGCCTGGCGAATCGACGAGGAGGTGCGCCGAATCACCGACGAAGGCATGGAGCATGCCCGCCGCCTGCTGCGCAGCAACCGCGAGGCGCTGGACGGCATCGCCCAGGCTCTGCTGGAGCGTGAGACCCTGAGCGGCGGCGAGATCGCCGAACTGGCCGACCGCGAGCAGGAGCGCGCCACCGAGGCGGCCTGAGGCCGGGGAGGTTTCATGCGAACTCTCTTAATAAGGGAATGTCCCGCATTGCGGCATGGGTGCATACGGGGGTAGACTGACCTTTACGCGAATTGGGGTTACAGGAGAGGGGCGCGATGACGGGGCCGCTATCCCGCCGCAGGGTTTTGCAGACCGCGCTGCCTCTCCTCTCCGCCCTGCCCTTCCTGGAGTCGCGGCCGGCGGCGGCGCACCCCACCGTCATCCGTGTCGGCGCCTATGAGTTTCCGCCCTATGTCGACGAAACGGGCGGCGGCGTCACGCGCGACCTGCTGGACCTGTTCAATGCCGCGCAGGATGAATTCCGGTTCGACATGGTGAGGACCGCCCCGCAGCGGCGCTATGAGGATCTGGAACAGGGGCGATTCGACATGATCGCCTTCGAATGCCTCAACTGGGGCTGGCAGGATCGTCCGGTCGATGCCACCCGGCCATTCCTGCACGACGCGGAGATATTCGTCGCGAAGGCGGCGCCGGGACGCGACCAGAATTATTTCGACGACCTGAACGGCAAGTCGATTCTCGGGCGTCTGGGCTATCACTACGCCTTTGCCGGGTTCGAGGCGGACCCCAAGCTGCTGGAGCAGCGCCATCACACCCGCGTCACCGTGACGCATGAGGGCAATGTCCGCAGCGTCGTCGCCGGCCGAGCCGACCTCGCCATCGTCACCCGCTCCTTCCTGACCCGCTTCCTGCAGCGCGAGCCGGAATTGGCCCGGCAGGTCCTGGTGTCCGAGCGCATCGACCAGATTTACGAGCACACCATCCTGACGCGGAGCGGCCGGGCGATCACCGCCGGCTGGCTCGACGCGCTGCTGAACCGGCTGGCGGCGGACGGACGGCTGGAAACCTTGTGGCGGCGCAGCGGAATCATCGCGTGAGGCGGCGATCCTCCCTGCTGGCGCGGGTGGCCGGGGCCATTCTGCTGACGACGGCGAGCATCGGCGCCGCCGCGATGCTGCTGTCCGACCACATCGTCGAGGGGCAGCGCCACCAGGACCTTCTGCACCGGGCGGAACTGGTCGCCGCCACCCAGGCCGACGCGCTGAGCGGCCCGGTGTGGGAACTCGACACCCGCAGTGCCGAGCGCATGATCGAAGCGTTGACCGTCCGCGATCCGGCCATCCGCTCCATCGCCGTCTTCGAGACCGACCGCGACGAACCGCTGGCAATGACCTCGTCGGGAGAGGTCGGGGACGGCGCCGGCCGCATCACGGTCGAGCGCCCCATCGTCCTGCATGGGCGCGAAGGACGGGTGCAGACGGTCGGGCATCTGCGCATCGTCTATTCGACGGCCGAGGTGCGGCAGGCGACGCTGAACGCGCTGGTCCCGGTGGCCGGTCTGTTGCTGCTGTCGCTGCTGGGGGCGATGGTGGCGCTGGGGCTGACGCTGAACCGCATGGTGCTGCGCCCGCTGCGGCGGCTGACCCAGTTGGCCAGTGCCATGGCGCGCGGCGACTATAGCGCCCGCATGGATGCCCGGCGGATCGATGAGATCGGCATGCTGGCCGACGGCTTCAACCGGATGGCAGCGACGGTACAGGACCATACCAGCACCCTGGAAAGCCGGGTCCGCGAACGGACGGAGGCGCTGGCCGCCACCAACCGCGCCATCATGGACAGCATCAACTACGCCCAGCTGATCCAGTCCGCCATCCTGCCGTCGGCCGATGCGCTGTCGGCCGGGCTGACCGAGCATTTCGTGCTGTGGCGGCCGCGCGACGTGGTCAGCGGCGACTTCTATGTCTGCCGCGAGGTGGCGGACGGCTTCGTCGTCGCGGTGGCCGACTGCACCGGCCATGGCGTGCCCGGCGCCTTCATGACGATGACCGCCAGCGCGATGCTGAACAATGCGCTGGACCAGATGGGGGCGGACGATCCGGCCGCGGTGCTGGCCGCCGTCGACCGCAAGGTCCGCGCCGCCCTGCACCAGGAGGGGAAGGCGCGCAGCGGGACGGACTGTTTCGACAATGGTCTCGACCTGGGTCTTTGCCATATCCGCCCGGCCGAAGGACGGCTGGTCTTCGCCGGTGCCCGCGTTCCGCTGCTGATGGTGACCGGCGGCGAGGTGACGGAACTGCGCGGCGACCGCCGCAGCCTGGGCTATCGCCCCACCACATTTGTGCCGACCACCGAAGACGCCGAGTCGCCTTTCACCAACCACAGCGTCGCCCTGCGCCCAGGGCAGACCTTCCTCATCGGCACCGATGGGCTGGTGGACCAGAATGGCGGCGAGCGGGGGCGCAGTTTCGGCCGAATCAGGCTGCGCCAGCTGCTGAGCCGCGGCGGCGAAGGACCGCTCGACCGGCTGAAGTCCGAGCTGGAAAGCTCGCTGGACCAGTTCCAGGGCGGTCGCGAACAGCGGGACGACATCACCCTGTTCGGCTTCCGCGTGCGGCTGACCGACGCAGCCGCCGTTTCCGGCGCTGGATCCGACCGCCGCGCTGCGTAAAACTCCTGACCCCCTCCCTCAAATCTGTTACAGAGATGCTATTTTTTGTGACAGGTTGTGACGGCAACGCGTCGCGGATGGCAGATGCCTGTCGAGTTTGTTTTAAAATTTAGGCATTCCAGGGTATGTTGTACCCGCTGAAGTGGCGACTGGGGAGAGCACGGCATGGCAGGTCCGACGATCGTCGTGGTCGAAGATGAGAATTCCCTGCGGTCCGACATGGTCGAGTATCTGTCGAGCTGCGGATTCGATGCGATCGGCGCGCGCGATGGGGCGGAACTGGACCGGCTGCTGCGGAACCGCAGCGCCGCCATCATCATCCTGGACGTGAACCTGCCGGACGAGGACGGGTTCAAGATCGCGGCCCGGCTGCGCGACGGCCATGGCGCCGGCATCATCATGGTGACCGCCCGCAGTTCGACCGTCGACCGCGTGGTCGGGCTGGAAATCGGCGCCGACGCCTATCTGGTGAAGCCGGTCGAGCTGCGCGAACTGGAAGCGCAGGTGAAATCGCTGCTGCGCCGTCTGAGCGAGCGTGCCGCGGAAACGGCGAGCCAGGCCGCCAACGGGAACGCAGGCGGCGAGGCCGGCGATTCTGCCGACGAGGCGCGCTGGTCGCTGGACCCCACGGAATGGAGCCTGACCAATCCGGCCGGAATCCGCATCAGCCTGACCAGCATGGAGATGAAGCTGACCAGCCTGCTGGCCGCCCAGGCACGCAAGCCGGCGACTCGCGACCAGATCTCGCAGGCGCTCTACAACCGCCGCTGGAACCCGGAAGACCGCTCCATCGACACCGTCGTCGGGCGCCTGCGCCACAAGGTGGAGGGCGCCATCGGCGGTCCGGCCCCGCTCAAGTCGGTGCACGGGGTCGGCTATGTCTTCTCCGCGCCGATCCGGGTGGTGGGCGCCGCGCAGGGGTGAGTCAGTCCCGCGGCGATGCGTCCTGACCTGCCGCCTCCCGGTCGGGCGTGCGGCGGGGGAACAGCAGGGTGAAGCTGGTGCCGCGATCCGGCGCGCTGTCCACGGTGATCGACCCCGCCAGCGCACCGACCACCAGATTGTGGACGATGTGCAGCCCGAGCCCGCTGCCGCCGCGACCACGCCGGGTGGTGAAGAAGGGCTCGAACACCCTGGCGCGATGGTCCTCGATCATGCCGCGCCCATTGTCGGTGAAGCACAGGCGGACGGTGTCGGGATCGGGGCAGTCGACCGTGATCGCCATGTCCCCTGCCCGCCCGTCGGCGAAGGCATGGGTCAGCGCGTTCATCACCAGATTCGACAGAATCTGCGACAGCACGCCGGGATAGCTGTCCAGTTCCAGGTCGGCCGGGCAGCTTACCGCCACGGCATGGCCCGATGGCCTCAGCTTAGGCTGCAGGCTGACCAGCGTGTCCTGGATGTAGGCGGCGAGGTTGACGCTGCGCCGCTCTGCGCTGGCACGGTCGACCGCGACCTGCTTGAAGCCGGCGATCAGTTGCGCCGCCCGTTCGCAATTGCCGAGGATCAGGTCGGTGGTGTCGGTCGCGGTGGCGAGGTAGCGGGCGAATTCCGCCTTGCCCAGATCGCCGTCGGCGGCCCGCCGGCGCATCGCCAGGGTGGCGTCGGCCAGATGCGAGGCGCAGGACACGGCGATGCCGACCGGCGTGTTGATCTCGTGGGCGACACCGGCGACCAGCGCGCCGAGTGAGGCCAGCTTTTCCGACTGGATCATCGCCTCCTGCGCTTCGCGCAGCCTGTCCAGCGCCGCCTCCGCCTCGCTGCGCCGCCGCTCCAGCTCGTGGTTGGCGTCGCTCAGCTGGGCCTGCAGCCGGTCGCTGACCCGCACGAGGCGCTGCTGCTCCCGCGTGCTGAGTTCGAAGGCGGCGATCAGGTCGCGGAACTCCGGCAGGCACTCCGGCGCCAGCGCGCCCAGCCTCTTCTCCAGCGCGCGGGCCTTGGCAAGCGCCTCCTCCTCCGCGGCGAAGAGGTTGAAGGTCACGGGGCCCCGCCGGCGGGCAACTCCCGCATCTGGAAGACGACATGCCGCAAATCCTCGGCGAAGTCCTCGCCCAGTTCGCGCATGGACTCGTCATTCTCCTCGACGCACCAGGTCACGGTCACCGGCCGCCCGCCGCGGGCCACCGTCTCCAGCATCTGGAAGATGTTCATCAGCGCCTTGGCGCTGGAGCTGTTGAAATACAGGAGTTCCATGTCGAAGCGGATGGCGCCGCCGTCCGGACGGTCGAGAAAGCCGCGCAGCGCGTCGAACACCGGGCCGAAGAACCCGGCGACATCGTCGGGGTAGGATTCGCCGGTCATGCGTAAATGGCCGCCGGCGAAATCGAAGAAGACGCCCGGCGTGCGTCCTGTGGCGGGGATGGTCAGGCTGTCCATGGCGTATCGCTCTGTTCGGCCGCTCACACGCGGACCTTGAGGCAGAAGAAGCTGCGGTCCGCGTCCATCGCATCGAAATCATAGTCGATGGGGTCGCTGGCCCGCCGTGCGATCTCGATCAGCCCCAGGGTCGCGCCGCGGCTGCCGTCGTCCGGCTCCTCCCGAAGCTGTTCGCGGTAATAGGTCTTGATGGCGTCGCGATCCAGGCTCTTCAGATGGTCCAGCCGCTGCTTCAGGCGGGGAACCTCGCTGTTGTGCACGGTGTTGCCGCAGACGATGAAGACCTTGCCACCCTCCATCCCGATGGTGACCATGCCGGCGCTGAGTTCCACCGCGCGGCCAGCGTTGCCCGACATCTTTTCCGCGGAATAGCGGATGATGTTCTGCATCTGCTCGACGAAGACCGAGAAGACGCGGCGGATGGTGGGGCCATCGGCCTCCTCAAGCGCCATCTTCTCGCGCAGCGCTTCGCCGAGGGAGTAAAGTATCCCTTCCGACAAGTATCCACTGAAAGAGAACACGATCCCCCGCTCGTCGAGATCGCGCTTAATCGACGCATACTGTTGGGCGAGCATCATTGTGGCCTAAGGTTCCACAGGTGCTTGGAGTCAGCCGACTATGTCATCTCCCATAAGAAAGGGCCATAGTCTTTCGGGAATCAGGTCTTTTGGCGGCCGCGACATCGGGCTGCATCACACGGGAAGCACGACCCGGAAGGTCGAACCCTTTCCCAGAGTGCTGTCGACCGCGACGGCGCCGCCATGCAGATGGACGATCTGCTGCACCGTGTGCAGACCGATGCCGGTGCCCGGCACGCCGGACGCCCCAGAGCCGCGGAAGAAGCGGTCGAACAGGTGCGGAAGCTCCGGTTCGGGAATGCCGCGGCCGTGGTCCGTCACCTCGATCACCGCCATAGCGCCGTCGGTGTCGCCGTGGAGATGGATCGCTTCGCCCAGACCGGAATATTTGACGGCGTTGTTGACGAGATTGGTCAGGACCAGCGCGATCAGGTTGGCGTCGACCTCCGCCCGCCGCGGCAATCCGGACAGGGTCATCCGGAATTCACGATCGGGATAGGCCACGCGGAACGGCCGGACGACATTGGCGATCAGGTCGGGCAGGTCGACCTCGGCCCGTTCCAGCACCAGGGCGTTGGTCTGCAGCCGCTCGTCGGTCAGATGGGCGTCGATCAGGCCGGTCAGACGCTGCACGCTGCCGCGGATCACCGCCAGCCGTTCCAGCATCACCGGCTCCACCTGCCCGGCCCGTATCGCCAGCAGCTGTGCCGCGCTGTCGATGATGGCGAGTGGCGTGCGGAACTCGTGGCTGACCATGCCCAGGAACTGGCGCTGCCGGTCGCGGGCGAGAAGCTCCCGCTCCAGCGCCCGCTCCACCCGTTCCTTGGCCAGGATCAGCGCCTTCTGGTTGGCGGCCAGTTCGAGCGTGCGTTCCTCCACCCGCTGCTCCAGCGAATGGTTCAGCGCCACCAGCTCCTCGTACAGGCAGACATTGTCGAAACCGATGGCCACACGGTTGCAGAACAACTCCAGCAGGCGGTGCTCGTCCGCGGTGTAGGGCTCCACCCGTTCAAGCCGGAAGACGGTCACGCCATGCTCGCGCGTGCGGAAAACCAGGACGCAATGGTTGTCGTGATAGAGGTTGCGCTGGGTCAGCAGGGCGTCCGCCACTTCCGCCACCGCGCCGGCCGGCAGGACATCGGCGGCCGGCAGTCCGATGCAGCCGGAAAAGACACCCAGTCCCGCCACCACGTCGACCGTCCGGCTGCCGTCGGCGCGGTCGACCGGACGGCAGGCCAGAACCGCCGGAGCGCTGCCGTGATCGACGACGCGGGCGATCTGCTCCACCAGCCGTTCGACGAAGGCGCGCATCGGCCGCATCTCGAAGAGCGGGGCGGAGGCGCTGAGAATCCGTTCCAGCCCCTGCCTGTTGCGCTCGATCGTCACGATGTCGCGCCAGGCCCGCAGGCTGCTGACCAGTGTTGTGAACAGACGCTGCGCGGTCAGCTCGCTCTTGGCCTTGTAGTCGTTGATGTCGTAGCCGACGATCACGTCCCGCTCCGGCGCCTGACCGGGCTGGCCGGTGCGCAGGATGATCCGCATGCGGCGGTTGCCCAATTCCTCCCTGATGTGGCGGACCAGCTTCAGGCCGGCGTCCTCCGTCTCCATCACCACGTCGAGAAGGGCGACGGGCATGTCGGGCCGCTGGGCGAGGACCGCCTTGGCCTCTTCCGCCGACAGGGCGCTCACCACCTCGAACGGGCGTCCGTCAAAGTCGAAGTCGCGCAGCAGCACGGAGGTCATGGCGTGAACCTGGGGATCGTCGTCCACCACCAGGATGGGCCAGGGCGCACCGGACGGCCGTTGGGAACTTGCCGCCGTCGCGGCGCCGTCCTCCGGGCCGAACAGCAGTTCGTCGTCCAACCCCCCGTCCATCCCCGCCATCCGCCGCCCCCGTCACACTATGCGTGATTGCCTATGCCCTGCCGCAATGGAACCACCGTACGGTGCAGCTTCCAAGACCGATAAACCGAATTGGCAGCATTCGTTTCAATTTGTCGCATATGAACGAAGAGTCATGTACGAAGATGCCAATGTTATGCAAAGATTTATTACGACGGTGCATAACGGAATGTCCGGAAAGTAAGAGTGCGAAGCGTCGACGACCACGGCGTGCTGGCCGGACGGTACCGCCATGACCGCTTCGCCTTTGCGCTTCACCGGCATGCTCGGCCGAACGGGCGCCGCTGTGGGGCCGTGGATCGATGGCCAGGATCGAAGCGATACGGAAGAAGCCGACCAATCCGGGAATTTGTAGGCTATTTTATCACGACATGGTTGTTGAGTGACGGGTATCGATCATTGCGCTATGCTTGAGCCTTGCCAATCCGACTGAATGGACGACCTCACCCCGATGATCCCTGCCGGCTTCGAACAGGATGCACATGCCGCAGGACGCCCGGACACCGTCCGTGGGGGACGCAAGGCCGTTTCACCGGCGATTCTCGCGCTGCTGGCGGTCGCCGTCGCCCTTACCGCCGCCCTGTTGGTGTTTGCGGCCTATCAATACCGTGCCCAGGTGATCGCCGAGGCGGAGGTCCGCAGCGCCGCCATCGCCCGCGTGCTCGAGGAGCATGCGGCCAAGACCCTCGGCATCCATGCCGCCACGCTGTCGCACATGGAATGGATGGTCGATGATCTGGGATGGGACCGGATCGACAGCTCTCCCCTGCTGCACGAACGTCTGAAAACCATGGCGGCCCAGACGCCGGAGGTGCAGTCCTATTGGATCACCGACGAGAGTGGGCGAGTCCGGGTCAGCAGCTTCGAATGGCCGATGCGCCCGCTCAACGCGAGCGACCGCGAATATTTCCGCGCCCTTCTGAACCCGGGCAGCACCGTCCACATCGGCCCGCGGCTGACGGGCAAGATCAACTCAGAGGTTTTCTTTACCCTCAGCCGCCGGATGGAACTGCCGAACCACCAGTTCCAGGGGGTGGCCCAGATCTCTCTCCTGCCCCGCTATTTCGCCGACTTCTACCGTTCCGTCCTGCGCGGGTCGAGCGACATGATCCTGCTGATGCGCGAAGACGGCGAGGTGCTGATCCGAACCCCGCAGAGCGCCCCTGAGAACCGTGCCGACATCGGGCGTATGCCGGAACTGATCACGATCCCTGACAGGAACGGCGTCTTTCAAACGGTGACACCCTCCGACGGAATCGAGCGGCTGATGGCCCGCCGCAAGGTGCCGGACATGCCGATCTATGTGGTCTACGGCACCGACGTCGGATCGATCGAGAAGGCATGGCGCGACAGGGTGATACCCTACGCGCTGTTCGCGATCCCGGCACTGGGGCTGCTTGTCCTGCTGGGCGGCATCGCGCTGCACCGCTCCCGTCAGGCCGCCGAGGCGCAGGAGGCATTGCGCCGTGCCAACGAGGCGCTGGAGGACCGGATCACCGAACGCACCCGGCACCTCGACCAGGCCCTGGCCGATAAGGAGGTGTTGCTGCGCGACATCCATCACCGGGTGAAGAACAATCTGCAGGTGATCCTCAGCCTGCTGGAACTGCAGGCGCAACGCGCGCCGGAACTGGAGGCGCCCTTCAGCGAGGCGCTGACCCGCATCAACACGATGGGACTGATCCATGAGCAGATTTACCGCGCCACCGGCGTATCGGCGGTCGCGCTCGACAGCTTCATCGAAGCGTTGGCCGGGCATCTGCGCAGCTTCCACAGCCGTCCGGGCAGGACGATCACCATCAGGCATCAGGTGGAACCGCTCAGCCTCGACCTCAACCGTGTGGTGCCCTTCGCCCTGATCCTGAACGAGGTGGTGTCGAACGCCTTCAAGCATGCCTTCACCGGCCGCTGCACCGGCACCATCGACATCGTGGTGACGGCGGAAAACGGATCGCTGCATCTGACGATCCGGGACGACGGCAACGGCGCCCCCGAGCCGGAGGATCCCGCAACCCCCGGACGGCGGTCGATGGGCATGGACCTGATCCGGGCCTTCGCCCGGCAGATTCGCGGCGAGTATCATTTCACCAGGGACGCCGGCACACGGTTCGATCTGATCTTCCCGCAGGAGAACGAGACCGTTTAGCGTTTGCAGCGTTTGGCGGAACCCGTCTTCTGTCCATTGGACTCCACTCCGCCGGTGGAGCCGCCAGTGGAGCCGTTGGCCGGGCCGGTGGTCGGGTCTTCGGACTTCGGAAGCTTCTCCGCGATGCCGAATGCCAGTTCGCGCCGCCGCAGCTCGGCCAGAATTTCGTCGGGGGAAATGTCGAAGTCGGCCAGCAGAACGACCAGGTTGTACAGGAGGTCGGCCGCCTCCATCACCAATGCGCCGCGGTCGCCCCGCATCGCCTCGATTGCCACCTCGATCGCCTCTTCTCCCACCTTCCGTGCCATGCGGGCCCGGCCTTGCGCCAGCAACTTTGCCGTGCGCGAGGCTTCGGGGGCGGAGGAAGGCTCGCGCCGCAGGGTTTGCACGGCCTCGTGCAGACTGCGGAGCGGATCGGGACCGATGTATTGAACCATGTTCCTGAAATCGTTTTTCAAACCGGCGCTGTCAAGACGTTGGTTGGCCGACCGAACATTTCACCGCTGTCACGAGGCTGCCCCAGCAGTTCAGATCGCCGGAGATAGTCAGTGATGCTGATTGATTTTGTATTCGACCATTGGCTGAAGGAAATCTCTGTATAGCTGTAATTTTTGCAGCATTCAGCAATGCAAAGGCAGCGCATTTGGTATTGGGTATACCAGTATATAGTCTCCTCAACAGCCCGATGGAGACGATCATGACCACCACCACTTTCCAGCCCGGCACCGACAACCACGCTTCGAACGACGCCCTGCATGCGGTCGCCGAATTCCCGGTGGCCTGGTTCGAAGCCACCCCGGCCTATCTGGTTCTGCAGCCGGTCGGCACCTTCCTCCGCGAATGGGTCGCCGCCACCCCGGTGGGCTTCGTCCTGAGCCTGCTGAAGCGCTGACGCTCGCCCAGACCCGCCTTTCATCCCCAATCAACGGAGACGATCATGAGCATCCTCAGCCTTCATCACGGCGACCACGGCATCCATGGCGAAGCCCAAACGCTGCACCCGGTTCGCGATTTCATCGCCGACTGGCTGGAAGCCACCCCCGCCGCCATCCTGCTGCGTCCGGTCGGTGCGTTCCTGACGGACTGGGTGAAGTCCACCCCGGCGGTGATCCTGTTCCAGTCCCTGCATCGTTGATCACAGCGCAAGAACAAGAAAATCTGAAGGTTTGAAAGGCGACCGCGGCACAGCCCAACCAATCGGGCGGCCGCGGCCTTTTCTTTTTGGGAGGTCCGCTTTCGGCCTGCGCCTTAGGCGCCGCCGCGGACATCCTCGACCAACAGTTCCAGCCGTGGCAGATCGCGCACCACCAGCGCGTCGGAACGGCGTTCCAGCATCCCGTCACGGGTCAGGTCGCTCAGCACCCGGGCCACCGTCTCGCGGGTGGTGCTGACGCGCGCGGCAATGTCGGAATGGACGGGGATCGGCGTGATGATCGCGGACGCGCCCTGCCGCGCCGCACGCCGGGCAAGGCGCAACAATTCCGCATGGACCCGGTTGTTGGCGCCGAGGGTCGACAGTTCCATGATGCGGTCGGTGGCGCCGCGCAGCTTGTCGCACAGGCGCAGCATCATCGCCATCGCCAGTTCCGGATGGGCGGTCACCAGGGTCTGGAAGGGCTTCGCCGGCAGGAAGGCGACCAGCGCCCCCTCCTCCAGCGCCACCACCGACGCGGAGCGCGGCCGGCCGTCCAGCGCCGACATCTCCCCCACCAACTCCCCCGCATCGATATCGCTGAAGCTGATTTCACGCCCGCCGGCCGAATGGCTGAGCACCCGCACCTGCCCCTCCACCACGAAGGCGACGTCGCGCGTCTCGGCCCAATGGTCGATCAGCTGCTCGTCGGGACCGAAGCGCCGCCAGCGGCATTGGCGCGCCACCGCGGCGCGCTGATCGGCGGAAAGCGGGCGCAGCAATTCGATGCGGTCCAGCCCGGCGGCCGGAGGGTCGGCCGGGGTGTCGGGCAGCGCATCGGCCAGACTGTCGGATTTGCTCATTTCGGCCTTCGGTACGGGAAGTTCCGGAGCCGCCCCGGACTGTTTGTTGCGCCAAAGGATAGCGTGACCTGCGCAAAGGTGGAAGGCGCTGTGACCAATGGCCGGTGTCAACTCTCCGTTAACGCCGAACGCGCAGAAGGGAACGACGCCTCGCCGACCCGTCCCCCAACCGCACCCCGTTCATCGTTGCCGGAGCGCCGACCATGACCAGCCTGTTCACCGTTCCCACCGCCCGCCGCGTTGATTCGCAACGGCTGCTGTCGGTCGCCCTGATCCCCTTCGCCGCGGCCATCGCCATGGCGAGCACGGTCGCCGCCACCGGATTCACCGCCAGCCCGCTGGGCGAGGCGAACAGCACGCTGGGCTTCCTGCTGGATTTCGTGAAGCTCTGCTATCTGGCCGTCGCCATGGCCCATCTGTCCGGCGCCATCGCCGACCGCACCTGCGGCAGCATGGCTGCCGGCCTGTCGATGGACGAGTTCGACGCGCCGGAGCCCATGTCGCGCGAAGAATTCTGGCGTGCCTTCCCCAACCATGTCGACGGCGCCGCCATCGCCGGGGCCGTCACCCTGCTGTGCGTGATCGCCGGATCGCTGGTCGGCTGAACCCACCGCCGCCAAACGGCAGTTGAGAGAGGACCGCGCTTGCCCCACTATGGCGCGGACAGACGATCGGCGGGTGGGCGGGCGTGAGCGGAGATCAGACTGAACCGAAGGTCCCCGGAAAGGGTCAGGTGAAGGCCCAGCCGGCGGAGCCGGCGCGGCACCGCCGCGAGGGCATCGGGTTTATGGGTCGCCTGCGCGCCTATTTCCTGGCCGGCATCCTGGTGACGGCCCCGATCGCCATCACCGTGTATATAGCGTGGTGGTTCGTCTCGCTGATCGACGGCTATATCCGCCCGCTGATCCCCAGCACCTACAATCCCGAAAACTACCTGCCCTTCTCGATTCCCGGCATCGGCGTGCTGGTGGTCATCGTCGCCGTCACCCTGATCGGCGCCTTCACCGCCGGCTATGTCGGACGCCTGGTTCTGGGCGTCGGCGAGGGGGTGGTCGGGCGCATGCCGGTCGTCCGCTCCGTCTATGGCGGGGTGAAGCAGATCTTCGAGACGGTGCTGGCCAAGAAGTCCAATGCCTTCCGCGAGGTGGTGGCGATCCAGTATCCGCGACCCGGCGTGTGGTCGCTGGGCTTCATCACCGGCAGCGCCCATCCGGAGGTGCAATTGCAGCTGGCCGGGGTGGCGGACGACATCGTCAACGTCTTCATCCCCTGCGCACCGCCCACCGCCGGCTATCTGGCGATGGTGCCGCGCCGCGAGGTGACCGTGCTGAACATGAGTGTCGAGGACGGGCTGAAGCTGGTGATGTCCGGCGGCATCGTCGTCCCGCCCGAGCGGCGCCCGACTCTGGTGGAGCCGCCGGCCGGCCCCGGCCCCAACCCTGGCCAGGACGGCCCCAACCGGGAAGGCGGCGACGATCAGCCGGACCGCAAGGTCTTGGCCGCCGCGTCGCGCTCGAACAGGTAGAGCAGGGTCCGCAGCGCCTGCCCGCGCGGGCTGGCGAGGTCAGGGTCGCGGTCCACCACCAGCCGGGCATCGTCCCGCGCAACCGCCAGCAGGTCGCCATGCACGGCGAGATCGGCCAACCGGAAGCCGGGCAGTCCCGACTGACGGGTGCCCAGCACCTCTCCGGCGCCGCGCAGGCGCAGATCCTCTTCGGCGATGACGAAGCCGTCCTCGGTGTCGCGCAGGGTCTTCAGCCGCGCCCGCGCCGTTTCCGTCAGGTTCGAGTCGAACATCAGCAGGCAGCTCGACGGCTTCTCGCCGCGCCCGACCCGGCCGCGCAGCTGATGGAGCTGGGCGAGGCCGAAGCGCTCGGCATGCTCGATCACCATCACGGTCGCCTCGGGCACATTGACGCCGACTTCGATCACCGTGGTGGCGACCAGCACGTCCAAGCTGCCCTCGGCGAAGGCGGCCATCACGGCGTCCTTGTCCGGCCCGCGCATCTTGCCATGGACCAGCCCGACCCGGTCGCCGAAGGTGGCGCGCAGGAAAGCGTGGCGCTCGGTGGCGGCGGCGAGGTCGCTCTGTTCCGATTCATCGACCAGCGGGCAGACCCAATAGACCCGCGCGCCCTCCGCCACCTTGCGCTGGATGCCGTGGACCACCTCCTCCAGCCGGTCGAGCGCGATGGTGACGGTCTGCACCGGCTTGCGGCCGGCCGGCTTCTCGGTCAGGCGCGACACGTCCATGTCGCCATAGGCGGTCAGCGTCAGCGTGCGCGGAATCGGCGTGGCGGTCATCACCAGCACGTCCACTGCCCGGCCCTTGGCCGACAACTGCAGGCGCTGGTGGACGCCGAAGCGGTGCTGTTCGTCGATCACCGCAAGGGCCAGATCCTTGAAGGCGACATCCTCCTGGAACAGGGCATGGGTGCCGACCAGCAGCGGCAGCTCGCCCGACGCCAGCCGGTCGAGCACGGCCTGTCGCGCCTTGCCCTTGTCGCGCCCGGTCAGAAGGCCGATTTCGACGCCGGCCGCCTTGCAGAGCGGCGCGAGGCTTTCGGCATGCTGGCGGGCCAGGATTTCGGTGGGGGCCATCAGGGCGGCCTGGGCGCCGGTCTCCACCGCGTTCAGCATCGCCATCAGGGCGACCACGGTCTTGCCGCTGCCGACATCGCCCTGGAGAAGCCGCAGCATGCGCCGCTCGGCGGCCATGTCGGCGTAGATGTCCTCCAGCGAGGCCGCCTGCGAACCGGTCAGCGAGAAGGGAAGCGCCGCGAGCGCCGCCTGGCGGAGCCTGCCGTCGCCCTGGGTCGCGCGTCCGGCCAGCCTGCGCTGGCTGGCCCGCACCAGCATCAACGCGAGCTGGTTCGCCAGCAGCTCGTCATAAGCGAGACGGCAGCGGATCGGCGCGGTGGCGGCGAGGTCGCCCTCGTCCTCCGGCGTGTGGGCGCGCTTCAGCGCTTCCGCCCAGCTGGGCCACTGGCGACGGGCGAGCCATGCCGGATCCTGCCATTCGTCGAGCGCCGGAATGTCGTTGAGCGCGGCGCGCACCGCCTTGCGCAGGGTCTTGGCCGGCAGGCCGGCGGTCATCGGATAGACCGGCTCCACCAGTTCCAGCTCTTCCTTGGAATCGACCGGGACGACGGCGTCGGGATGGGTGATCTGGGCGGTGTCGTTGAACCACTCCACCTTGCCGGAGACGACCATGGTGGTGCCGGCCGGAATCTGCTTCGACAGCCAGTCGCCGCGGACATGGAAATAGACCAGTTCCAGGACGCCGGTCTCGTCGGTACAGCGGATCTTGTAGGGGTGGCGCGGGTTCACCGGCGGCGCGTGCGAATCGATGCGCACGGTCAGCGTGGCGATGCGCCCGTGCGGCGCCTGCGCGATCTTCGGCGAGAAGCGGCGGTCGACGACGCCGCAGGGCAGATGCCACAGCAGATCGACGACGTGGGCGCCGGCGAGCTTCTCCACCAGCTTGCCCAGGCGGGGGCCGAGGCCGGGGAGTGCCGTGACCGGTTTGAACAGCGGAAACAGGATGGCGGGACGCACGGGCGGGACGCTACCGGGAAAGCCTTCGACGGCTTCCAGAAAGCCGGGTGGACCCAGCCGCGTCAAGGCTGCTGAACGGAATTGGAAAAATGGGGGAAAAGGAAGGGACGGCGGAGCGCACCCGAGGCCAGGGGCCTATGGTGGGGGGCAACGTCGGCCTTGGATTTGGCCACGGACGCGCTCCGCCGATAGGTACCGTCCGGAGGCAAACGGGAGAACCGGACGGTCATATCCGATGGCAGGGGACCATCGGGAAGAGACACCAGATAAGAAGACGCTCTCGTGACGGGCCGGTGTTTCAGGGGGGCTGGCCCGACCGCGTCACAAGAAGGACAATAGCCCGGCCGCCCTGTCCCGAACCTGACCCGTCCATGAAATCCACTTCATGAACTGCGGTCGCCGCGTCGGTTTGAGCGACGGCCCAAATACGGGCTCACGGCACATTTCCGGCCGCCGGTGCGGTCGGGTAAGGCCGGTCATTGAAGTTCTTTGATGGCGGGTAGAACGCGACCGTAATCCGGTCCGCAGAACCAGCGGGCTGTCGAGGTCTCGGCAGAATCCGAAGTGGTAATTCTTAATCCCTGCCGGAGATATCTCGCATTTAAAGTTCTTTTAACCCTATTCGACGCCTAATCGGTCTCGCGGGGCGTTCGACCGCGAGAAGACGCTCTACCGAACATTAGACCCACACGACACCAAGGGAGCTACCCATGCCCGCACACAAGGTCGCCGATGAAGTCCGCTTGGCCAGCCGCATTCATGCGCGCCTGCTGGACGCCTTCATCGACTTGACGGAGCGGGAACTGGCCGGACTGGCCCCGGGCTTCGCCGAGGAAAGCCTGACGGAGGCGCTGGAGGCCTTGCGCGCCGCCCGCAAGAACTACGGCACGACCGCCGGGGTGATGGTCGTCTCGAACCTGGAACTGCCCCAGGCCTCCAACGCCGCCTGACACCCGGCGGTCTCCGCTTGGACTCCTGTCAGGCAGAGGCCGATTTGCGGGTGCGCGGCTTGCGGGTCTTGGAGGGCTCGGGAGTTGCGGACTCCGGTTCGGCGGCTTTCACCGATGCCCACGGCTTCGCGTTGGTGGTCTTGCGCGGAGCCTTCACCACCGCGACGACCGGGGCGATATCGGAAATGGCGGTCGCCTCGGCCAGGATTGCGCGTTCGGCCTGCAGCCAATGGTCGGCGTCACGGCCATGGGGACGACCCTCGTCCAGCCAGATCGCATAGGCGCGGTCACGGATGCGCTGTTCGACATCCACGGTCATCACATCTCCCCAGGGAATGGTGGTCGGGTTTGCTGCGATGCAAAGACTGCACAATTTGCGAAAAACACGCAACCAAGCGGATCGTTATCGGCCCTTCACCTCAGACCGCCGCACGCCTCTGCCGTCACTCCGATGACGTTTCGCCATGTTCCGGCTGCCGGCTCTGCTGAACCTCGCGCCATTTGGCGACGTTCCGGTTGTGGTCGGTCAGCGACTTGGCGAAGACATGGCCGCCTGTGCCGTCGGCGACGAAATACAGGAACTCGTGCCGCTCCGGCTTCATCACCGCCTGGATCGACGCCTTGCCAGGATTGGCGATGGGGCCCGGCGGCAGGCCGGTCGCCACATAGGTGTTGTAGGGCGATTCGAACTTCCAGTCGTTGCGGGTCAGCGCCCGCCCCAACTCTCCGCTGCCATCGGTCAGCGCGTAGATCACCGTCGGGTCCGACTGCAGCTTCATGCCGGCTTCCAGCCGGTTGACGAAAACCCCCGCCACTCTCGGCCGCTCGGCGGCGATACCGGTTTCCTTCTCGACGATGGACGCAAGCGTCAGCGCCTGCTGGGGCGTTTCGAAGGGAAGATTCTGGTCACGGGTCTTCCACGCCTCCGCCAACGCCTGGGTCATCGCCGTCTGCATTCGCTCGATCAGTGCGGCGCGGCTGTCGCCATAGGCGAAGTGGTAGGTTTCCGGCAGAAGTGAGCCTTCCTTCGGCGGCTTCGCGATGTCACCGGTCAGCACGGCTTCCCGTTCAAGTAGCGCCACCACCTGGGCCGAGGTCAGCCCTTCCGGCACGGTGATGCGATGCACAATGGTGCGGCCCTGGCGCATCTGCTCCAGGACGCCCTCGATGCTGATTCCTGCGGGAAACTGGTATTCGCCGGCCTTCAACTCACGGAAGGTGCCGGACAGCTTGGCCGCGGCGACGAACACCAACGGCGAGCCGATCACACCGGAGTCGCCCAGCGTGATGGCAATGGCCTCAAGCCCGCTGCCGCGCGGGATGACGACCGTCTCGGCCTGCTCCAACGGACCGGGGGCCGAATAGCGCTGGTAGCCCCAGACGCCGATTCCGCCCGCCGCACCGACCGCGAGGGCCAGCGTCCCCGCAAAAATCCGGAGACCCCAGCCCATCGCTCACCTCTTGAAGACTGCAGACCGCAATGCCGGTGCGGAGATTCGCTTACGCGAATTCCTTGAACACCAGCGAGGCGTTGGTGCCGCCGAACCCGAAGGAGTTCGACAGAGCGGCGCGCACGCGGCGCTCCTGCGCAACCTTCGGCACCAGATTGACGCCCATGCAGCTTTCCGACGGGTTGTCGAGATTCAGCGTGGGCGGCACGATGCCGTGGTTGATCGCCTTGATCGAGTAGATGGCCTCGACCGCGCCGGCAGCCCCCAGCAGGTGGCCGATGGCCGACTTGGTGGACGACATCGCCAGATTGTCCATGGCGTCGCCGAACAGGCGCTTCACCGCACCCAGTTCGATCTCGTCGCCGAGGGGCGTCGAGGTGCCGTGGGCGTTGACGTAGTCGATTTCGGACGGGTTCATGCCGGCGCGCTTCAGCGCCGCCTTCATGGCGCGGAAACCGCCATTGCCGTCTTCCGCCGGGGCGGAGATGTGGTAGGCGTCGCCCGACATGCCGTAACCGACCACCTCGGCATAGATGGTGGCGCCGCGCTTCTTGGCGTGCTCCAACTCCTCCAGCACCACGACACCGGAACCCTCGCCGATGACGAAGCCGTCGCGGTCCTTGTCATAGGGACGCGACGCCTTTTCCGGCGTGTCGTTGAAGTTGGTGGACAGCGCGCGCATTGCGGCGAAACCGCCGACGCCGAGACGGCTGACCGCCGCCTCCGTGCCGCCAGCGACCATGACGTCTGCATCGTCCCACATGATCAGACGGGCGGCGTCGCCAATGGCGTGCGCGCCAGTCGAGCAGGCGGTGACGACCGCGTGGTTGGGGCCCTTGAAGCCGTGCTGGATCGAGATGTGGCCGGAGGCCAGATTGATCAGGCAGGCGGGGATGAAGAAGGGCGACAGGCGGCGCGGACCCTTTTCATGTAGGGTCACGGCGCCGTCGGCGATGCCCGGAAGGCCGCCGATGCCCGAACCGACCATGACGCCGGTCCGCTCGCGCTCTTCATCGGTCTGGGGAGTCCAACCCGAATCCTTGATTGCTTCCTGCGCCGCGGCGATGGCGAAGATGATGAAGTCATCCATCTTGCGCTGGTCCTTCGGCGAAACGAAGGTGTCGGCGTTGAACTCGCCCTCACCCGTTCCGCGCGGGAGCTGCCCGGCGACCTTGGAGGCCAGGTCCGAAGCGTCGAACCCCGTGATGCCGCGGATTCCCGAAGTTC
This sequence comes from Azospirillum oryzae, assembly GCF_900177515.1. Classification (GTDB taxonomy): domain Bacteria; phylum Pseudomonadota; class Alphaproteobacteria; order Azospirillales; family Azospirillaceae; genus Azospirillum; species Azospirillum oryzae_A. The sequence continues at coordinate 1,207,632 of NZ_FXAK01000007.1, read as the reverse complement.
CGGAAATCAGCCGCTCCCAGTTCAGCGTGTGGCCGACGCCGAGCGGCGTGACCATACCGAGTCCGGTGACGACGACACGTCTCATGAGGCTGTTCCTTGACCTTTCCTCGAATAAACTGTCGACGAACTGGTCGTCGACGGCCAGGCCCCGCGCTGCTGATGTCGCAATTGCGGTTCGCCTGGCCCTCGGGGGCTCAATGCCCGCAGCCCGATCAGGCCGCGGCGTTGGCCTTGATGAAGTCGATGGCGTCCTTCACCGACAGGATCTTCTCCGCGGCGTCGTCCGGGATCTCGACACCGAACTCTTCCTCGAAGGCCATGACCAGCTCGACGGTGTCGAGGCTGTCGGCGCCCAGATCGTCGATGAAGGAGGCGTTCTCCACCACCTTCGACTCCTCGACACCCAGGTGGTCCACAACGATCTTCTTCACGCGCTCGGCGATGTCGCTCATCTTTTAAGACCTTCCAATCCTTGAAACCGCTCGGGATAATCCGGTCGGAGCAACACGCGAAGAACGTGCCGTCCTGCCGCGAAAAGCCCCGTCCGATAACACATTTCAGCAGCCTTGACCAGCACCCGCGAGGGAGCCCGGTTGGCGCCGTTCTTCACACGTGGCGATGCCGCCCCGTCCGATCCTCATCAGATCATGGCCATGCCGCCGTTGATGTGCAGCGTCTGACCGGTGACGTAGGCGGCCTCCTCGCTCGCGAGGTACACGACCCCGGCGGCGATCTCGTCCGGCTGGCCCATGCGGCCGGCCGGAATGGCGGGGAGCAGCTTCTGCTTCTGCTCGTCGTTCAGGGCGTCGGTCATGGCCGTGGTGATAAACCCCGGCGCGACGCAGTTGACGGTGATGTTGCGCGAGGCCAGCTCGGCCGCCAGCGACTTCGACATGCCGATCAGGCCGGCCTTCGACGCGGCATAGTTGGCCTGCCCCGGATTGCCGGTGACGCCGACGACCGACGTGATGTTGACGATGCGGCCCCAGCGGCGCTTCATCATGCCGCGCATGGCGGCCCGCGACAGGCGGAAGGCCGCCGTCAGGTTCACGTCGATGACCGACTGCCAATCCTCGTCCTTCAGGCGCATCCCGATCTGGTCGCGGGTCAGGCCGGCATTGTTGACGAGGATGTCGATCTTGCCAAGGGCCGCCTCGGCGTCCTTGAACAGCTGCTCGGTCGCCGCCGCCTCGGACAGGTTGCCGGGCACGACGAAGGCGCGCTCGCCCAGCTCGGCGGCCAGGGCCTCCAGCGGGGCGACACGGGTGCCGGACAGCGCGACGGCGGCGCCCTGGGCATGCAGCGCACGGGCGATCGACGCGCCAATGCCGCCGGACGCGCCGGTGACGAGGGCCGACTTGCCGGTCAGGTCAAACATGGATGGCCTCACGAGGCTGATGTATCACGGATCTGATGGGTCACAGGGTCTTCAGGAACGACTCGACATCGGCCGGCGTTCCGACCGAGACCGCCGCCAGATCCTTGTCGATGCGCTTGGTCAGCCCGGCGAGCACCTTGCCCGACCCGACCTCGACCAGCCGTTCGACACCCTGCTCCTTCATATAGAGCACGCATTCGCGCCAGCGGACCATGCCGGTCACCTGCTCGACCAGCAATTGACGAATGGCGTTGGGGTCCGACACCGCAGAGGCGGTGACGTTCGCCACCACCGGAACCACCGGGGCGGAAATCGTGACGTTCGCCAGGGCCTCCGCCATCGCGTCGGCGGCCGGCTGCATCAGCGAGCAATGGAAGGGCGCCGACACCGGCAGGCGCACCGAGCGCTTCAGCCCGCGCTCCGCGGCCAGCGCGATGGCACGGTCGATGGCATCGGCGCTGCCGGAAATCACCACCTGCCCGACCGAGTTGTCGTTGGCGATGCTGCACACCTCGTCCTGGGCGGCGTCGGCGGCGATCGCCTGCGCCTGCTCCAGATCGGCGCCCAGCAGGGCCGCCATGGCGCCCTTGCCGACCGGAACCGCCTTCTGCATCGCCTGGCCGCGCAGCTTCAACAGGCGCGCGGTGTCGGCCAGCGAGAAGGCGCCGGCGGCGCAGAGCGCCGAATATTCGCCCAAGGAGTGGCCGGCGACGAAGGCGGCATGCTTGGACAGGTCGACCCCGCCCTCGCTCGCCAGAACCCGCATCACCGCGACGCTGACCGCCATCAGGGCGGGCTGCGCGTTCTCGGTCAGGGTCAGATCGGCCTCGGGGCCTTCGACCATCAGTCGCGACAGCCGCTGGTTCAGCGCGTCGTCCACCTCTTCGAAGGTGTGACGAGCGACTTCGAACGCTTCGGCGAGTTCGCGGCCCATGCCGACAGCCTGGCTGCCCTGCCCCGGAAAGACGAACGCCCTGGTCATGCTTCGGTGAAACCCTGGATGAATGCGCCCCGCCCCTGCGGCGGCACCATGGATTGGGCGACAGTCATACCCTCACTTTTGAGCAAGTCAAGCGACGCGCGATGACCAAAGCGACAATGGTGCGATAAAACGCCACGTATTGACGCAGAAGGCCCACGAAAAACCGCCGTGCAGAAGGGGTTGTTCGTAGGCTGACCCAGAGGTGCCGCGAACCGGGTCTTGCGCCTTCTGCTGCGGCGCAAATCAAAGGGCTGCGCTCATGCCTTGCCCACCAGCGCCACCCTGGTCCAGGGCCTGATCTGCGCCAAAGCCTCCAGCACCATCGGGCCGGTCAGGCCGGCGATCAGCGCCACGCAGAAAATTATGCCGTCCGTGGCAGCCAGCCGGTGCAGGACCACCCGCGCACCGGCTGCGAACAGGGCGTGATGCAGATAGATGGCGTAGGAGGAGGCGCCCACCGTCCGGAAAATCCGGCCCGGCGGCATGGCGTGCAGCAGCGTCACCGCTCCCCCCATACCGCACAGGAGGGCGACGCCGCTGTTCCAGCCGAAATGCGGCAGATACCCCCACAGCGACGCCTGATGCAGTGCCACGCCGATGGCGAGCGCGGCACCGGCGGCCCCCAGCATCGTCTGCCGGGGAACCATGGCGCGGAAGCGGATCACCCCCACCCCCAGCAGGAAGTGCGGCAACAGGAAGCAGGCCTCGTTCACCGACAGGACGTTCGAGTCGACATGGACCGTCAGGCACAAGACCACCGCGGCCGCCATGGCGAGCGCGAAGCGGCCCGGCCGGTCCATCGCGTGCAGCACGTCGAGCAGCGCGACGCCCGTGAAGATCAGGAACAGCGCCTGCAGATACCAGAAATGGGCATAGGAGAAGACGTAGATCCGCCACATCGAATCGGGGGCGGAGGTCCCGTTCGCACCGGGTGCGTGGGTCTGCAACAGATAGAAGAGAGTGGACACCACCAGGAAGGGAAAGCCCAGGCGACGCAGCTTCTTGACGAAGAAGGTCTTCAGCCGGTCGCCCCTGGCCGGGTTCAGGGCGTAGACGAGCCCCGAGATGAAGGTGAAGAGCGGCATGCGGATCAGTTCGAAGCTGTCGGTGGCATAGCGGTAGACCGACCCCTCCGCCACCTGCATGCCGGCCCCGGGAATGCCGACCACGTGGTAGGCGACCAGCAGGATGCAGGCCAGCCCCCTCAGTTCCACAACATGATACGGCAACATGTTCTTGCGCATGGCTACTCCAGGCACCGGGCTGTCATCGCCGCGGGCGGAGTGCGCGACCGACGGACGCACCGCGAACTCCGCCGCAAAACGGCAGGCAGAACATGGCGTCTGGAGCGATCCGTTGCACTTCGGTCAAATGCGCCGGAGCTTATCCCGCGCGATAGCCACCCCTGCCTCGCCCTGCCCACCCCATGCCCAAGGCAGCCCAGCGGGGGTCATCCGGGCAGATCCCTATAACGCGAATAGATTTTTCCGAAAGGCGGCGCGTCCCGGCCCGGATTTCCGCTTGCTACCACCGCCGGCCTGTGCATACTGCGCCGCTTCATAACTCCTTGCCGGCGGTTCGCCGTCGGCTAGGCCCGGGCAGCTGATCCGATCCATGAGGGATGGGGCGCAGCGCCGGACCATGAACAGCCATGGGGAGTGCAATGGCACTTTACGAGTGCGTGCTGATCGCGCGCCAGGACATTTCGGCCGCCCAGGCCGAGCAGCTCTCTGAGCAGTTCGCCCAGATCGTCCGCGACAACGGCGGCACGATCGCCAAGAGCGAATACTGGGGTCTGAAGACCCTCACCTACAAGATCAAGAAGAACCGCAAGGGTCACTACACCCTCTTCAACATCGACGCGCCGGCCGCCGCCGTCGCCGAGATGGAGCGGAACATGAGCATCAGCGAAGACGTGCTGCGCTTCATGACCGTGCGTGTCGACGCCCTCGACGCCAACCCGTCGGCGATGATGCAGAGCCGCAACGAGCGTGGTGAGCGCGGCGATCGTGGCGACCGTGGTCCGCGTCGCTTCGACGACCGTGGCCCGCGTCCGCCGCGCCGCCAGGAAAACGTTGCCGCCGCCGAAGGGGAGACCGCGTAAATGTCCGACAAGCAGACCACGGGCGCTCCGGCCCGCACCGGCGGCGCGCGCCGCCCGTTCTTCCGTCGCCGCAAGACCTGCCCGTTCTCGGGCGCGAATGCTCCGGCGATCGACTACAAGGACGTCAAGCTGCTGTCCCGCTTCATCTCCGAGCGCGGGAAGATCGTCCCGAGCCGCATCACCGCGGTCTCGACGAAGAAGCAGCGTGAACTGGCCCGCGCCATCAAGCGCGCCCGTTTCCTGGCCCTTCTCCCCTACGTGGTGAAGTAAGCCCGGCAACGGCCGAACTGTTTCGGTGAAGGTATTCAAGGGGTTTCCATGGCCTTGGGTCCGGCCTTGCCGCTGGTGGTCGCCGTCGGCGGCGGTCTGGCAAGCGCGTTCTTCTACCTGTCGGTCACGTTCGGCGGGATGGGTGCGCTGATCCTTGGCTATCTGGCCCCCCTGCCGCTGTTCCTGACGGGGCTGTGGCTGGGGGCGCCGGCGGTGATGCTGGCCGGTCTGGCCGGCGCCGCCGCGGTGATGCTGTGTACCTCCGGCAGCATGCTGGTGGCGCTGTCCTACCTGGTGACCGGGGCCGCCCCGGCGGTCCTGGTGGTGCGGCAGTCGCTGCTGGCGCGTGCGCGGGAGGATGGAACCCTGGAATGGTATCCGCCCGGCCGGGTCCTGATGGGCCTGACCGGGATGGGCGTGGCGGCGCTGCTCGCCGCGGTGATCCTGACGCTCGACCAGCCCGGTGGGTTGGAAGGGCTGATGCGGCAGACCCTGGCCCGAGTCGTCGAGCCGGCGTTCCGCTCGCAGGGCCAGCCGGCCCCGGATCCCGCGGAATTCTGGGTGGCGGCCGTCCTGCCGGGGCTGGTTGCGGTCTCATGGCTTGTCATGACGATCGTCAACGCGGTGCTGGCGCAGGGGGCGCTGATGCGGTTCGGCCGCAACCGGCGCCCTGCCATGCGTCTGGCCGAGCTGGAACTGCCGCATTGGCTGGCGCCGCTGTTCGCGGTGGCGGTCGCGGCGGCTTCGGCCGTACCGGGAACCGTCGGGTTCCTGGCGGTCAATCTGGCTCTGATCCTGGCGGTACCCTTCGCCTTTGCCGGGCTTTCGGTGGTCCATGTATTCGCCAGCAGCAAATCGGCGCGCACGCTGATCCTGGTTGGCTTCTACATGATGCTGTTTCTCTTCGGGTGGCCGATCCTGCTTTTGGTCGGCCTGGGCATGATCGAGCAATGGATCGGGCTGCGCCGCCGGTTTTCCCCCGCGGCCCCCGGTCAGGAGGACGAGTGATGGAAGTTATTCTGCTGGAGCGGGTCGAGAAGCTCGGCCAGATGGGCCAGGTCGTCAATGTGCGTCCCGGCTTCGCCCGCAACTATCTGCTGCCGCAGAAGAAGGCCATGCGCGCCACCAAGGCGAACCTGGCCGTCTTCGAGAAGCAGAAGGCCCACCTTGAAGCCGTGAACCTGGAGCGCCGCAAGGACGCCGAGCAGGTCGCGACCAAGATGGACAACGTGACGGTCGTCGTGATCCGTCAGGCCGCCGAGACCGGCGTTCTGTACGGTTCCGTGACCACCCGCGACGTCTCCGACGCGCTGACCGCCGCCGGCTACAAGACCGACCGCAAGCAGGTCCAGATCGACACCCCGATCAAGACCCTGGGTCTGTTCAAGCTGCGCGTCGTCCTGCATCCGGAAGTGTCGATCACGGTCACGGTCAACGTCGCCCGTTCGGCTGAAGAGGCCGAACTGCAGGCCCAGCGTGGTGGCATGATCACCGCCGCCGACCTGCGCGACGAGGACGAGGAAGAAGAGACCTACGTCGAAGAGACCGCGACCGAGGAAGAGGAGGGCTGATCGCCCTTCTGCGGCCGAAGCCCCGGAGACGTCTTCGGGATTTCGGCGGCACGTCGTACCGCTCGTCCGGAAACCGCCCGCCCCACCCGGGGCCGGGCGGTTTTCCGCTTTTTCTTGGCCGCCGATACTGACGGCAGGCACGACTGTGTGCATACGTCCGCAATACCCAATTGGGTAGCAGTTCTGACCGATTGACGAATTGTCGCACCCCTTCCTGCGCGCCATGCTTGGAACGGCACCGCGGAAGGAGTTCGGCATGCTGCTGGTTCGTCTGCTTGCCGCCGCCAAGGGCGACGGAACGCTCAATCTCATTACGGCCGATGGGAAGCACCATCGGATCGGATCCGGGTCACCAAACCTGACCCTTCGCCTTCACGACCGCGCCCTGGAGCGCGACCTGCTCATCAATCCGCGCCTTCGGTTCGGCGAGGCCTATATGAACGGTCGCTTTTCCATCGAAGGCGGCGGCATCTACGACCTGCTGTCGATGCTGATGAGCGGTGCCGAGGTGCAGGGCGCCCTCGGCACCGCTTTGGAGTCGCTGTCGCCGCTGCTGCGTCGGGTGCAGCAGCACAACCCGATGCGGCGTTCCCGCCAGAATGTCGAGCACCATTACAACCTGTCACGCCAGTTCTATCAGCTGTTCCTCGATCGGGACATGCAGTATTCCTGTGCCTATTTCGCCGAGCCCGGCCTGTCACTGGACGAGGCGCAGGAGGCCAAGAAGCGGCACATCGCGGCCAAGCTGCTGATCGTCCCCGGCATGCGGGTGCTCGACATCGGCTGCGGCTGGGGCGGCATGGCGCTCTATCTGGCGCGGCACACCGGAGCGCGGGTGACCGGCATCACGCTGTCGTCCGAGCAGCTCGCCGTGGCCCGCCAGCGGGCGGATGAGGCGGGACTGTCCGACCGGGTCACCTTCGAACTGCGCGACTATCGCGAGTTCGCCGCCGCCCATCGCGGGGCCTTCGACCGCATCGTTTCGGTCGGCATGTTCGAGCATGTCGGCGTGCCGCATTACCGCAATTACTTCGATGCGGTGCGCGACATGCTGAACGACGAGGGCGTGGCGCTGATCCATTCCATCGGCCGACTAGATGGACCGGCAAGCACCAATCCGTGGATCCGCAAATACATCTTCCCCGGCGGCTATTCCCCCGCCCTGTCGGAGGTGCTGCCGGTCATCGAGCGATCGGGCCTGCTGGCCACCGACCTTGAGGTTCTGCGCCTGCATTACGCCGAGACGCTGCGCCACTGGCGCGCCCGCTTCACCGCCCATTGGGAGGACGCGAAGGCGCTGTATGACGAGCGCTTCTGCCGGATGTGGGAGTTCTATCTGGCCGGCGCCGAACTGGCCTTCCGCCTGCAGGGCCATATGGTGTTCCAGGTGCAGGTCGCGCGCTCGCTGGGCGCGGTGCCGCTGACCCGCGATTACATGCTGAATGCGGAACGGGACCTTGCCACCGCGTCACACGGCCAATCGGCGGAACTGAGGCCCGCGCGCACGCCGGAGTCGGCAGCCTGACCACTCCTGAGGCCGGATTTGAGGCGTCCGCGGCACATTCCGCCTCGCCGAGCGCTCAATCCGGCCAACCGGTAATACCAATTGACCATCATGGCCGGCCGCGGGGCTGCGTTGCAAGCGGAATCATGCGACATCGACGCCTAAGCCACCGCCGCGCCTTCCTTTCCGTCACGGGGCGATGCTATATAACCGCGATTGATTTCCGCCCGGGGTACCGGGGAGCCACCCATGCGGCATGCTCCCCGGCAACAAGCGCCCGCTGGACGACGCGCCCGGCTCCCAAGGAATGACAACGCCCTTACCCGTTCGGGGAGATCTCGCACCCATGACCAAGATCAAGGTAGCCAATCCGGTCGTCGAACTCGACGGCGACGAGATGACGCGCATCATCTGGCAGTTCATCAAAGACAAGCTGATCCTGCCCTACCTCGACATCGACCTGAAGTACTACGACCTCGGCATCGAGAACCGCGACAAGACCGACGACAAGGTCACCGTCGAGTCCGCGAACGCCATCAAGCAGTATGGCGTCGGCGTGAAGTGCGCGACCATCACCCCGGACGAAGCTCGGGTGAAGGAGTTCAACCTCAAGAAGATGTGGAAGTCGCCGAACGGCACGATCCGCAACATCCTGGGCGGCACCGTCTTCCGCGAGCCGATCGTCTGCTCCAACGTTCCGCGCTACGTCCCGGGCTGGACCAAGCCGATCATCATCGGCCGTCACGCCTTCGGCGACCAGTACAAGGCCACCGACTTCGTCGTCCCCGGCCCGGGCAAGATGACGATCAAGTGGGAAGCCGCCGACGGCAGCCAGCAGATCGAACATGAGGTGTTTGACTACCCCAGCGCCGGCGTGGCGATGGGCATGTACAACCTCGACGACTCGATCGAGGGCTTCGCCCACTCCAGCTTCATGTACGGCCTGGAGCGCGGCTACTCGGTCTATCTGTCGACCAAGAACACGATCCTGAAGGCCTATGACGGCCGCTTCAAGGATATCTTCCAGAAGGTCTTCGACGAGACCTATGCCGACCAGTTCAAGGCCAAGGGGCTGGTCTACGAGCACCGCCTGATCGACGACATGGTCGCCTCGGCCCTGAAGTGGGAAGGCGGCTTCGTCTGGGCCTGCAAGAACTACGACGGCGACGTCGAGTCGGACGTCGTGGCGCAGGGCTTCGGCTCGCTGGGCCTGATGACCTCGGTCCTGGTCACGCCGGACGGCAAGACCGTCGAGGCCGAAGCCGCCCACGGTACGGTGACCCGCCACTACCGCGAGCACCAGAAGGGCAAGGAAACCTCGACCAACCCGATCGCCTCGATCTATGCCTGGACCCAGGGTCTGGCCTATCGCGGCAAGTTCGACAACACCCCGGACGTGATCAAGTTCGCCCAGACGCTGGAGCGCGTCTGCGTCGAGACCGTCGAGTCCGGCTTCATGACCAAGGATCTCGCCATCCTGATTGGCCCGCAGCAGCCGTGGCTGACCACCAAGCAGTTCCTGGACAAGCTGTCGGACAACCTGGAGAAGAAGATGGCCGCCTGGTCGTAAGGTCGGCTTCGTCTCTGTCCAGCGCTTATAGTTTACAGGGTGCGACGCCGCGTCCGGGTCAAACCGGACCGCGGCTCAGCTAGGGTTCGGGTGGGGAGTTTCGGCTCCCCGCTTTTTTCTTGCGCGATTCGTGAAAGGACCGAACCCGATGCCCAACAATCTGTTCCGCGTCGCCGTCGTGGGCGCCGGCGAGACCGGAACGCCGCTGCTGCGCAAGCTGCTGGCCGCCCCCTTCGTCGAACTGCTGGGTGTGGCGGACCTCGATCCGGAGGCGCCGGGCATGAAGCTTGCCATCCATCGTGGCGTGAAGACCACCACCAATTTCCACGAGTTGGCGCAGTTGGGCGAGCAGTTGGATGTGCTGATCGACGTCACCGGCGTGCCGGCCGTGCGCGATGCGCTGCGCAAGGCGATGCAGGAGACCGGTAATCACCACACCGTGATCGTTCACGAGATGGTCGTGCAGCTGATGCTGTCGCTGCTGAACGGCGAACTGGTCAAGCTGAAGCACGACACCCAGGACTATTAAGACGGATCATCGCGGCGGAGGCGGGATTTGCAGCCTCCGCAAATTGCCTCATGATAGGCGGAGGACGCCCGATGCGGCGTCCGCCCATGTCAGGAGCGGCCATCGATGGAACTCGGCATTCTGGTCATCGCGGCGTTCGTGCTGGTCGTCATCCTGGCGATCACCAGCGTCCGCATCGTCCCCCAGGGCTTCAACTTCATCGTCGAGCGGCTGGGCCGCTATCAGGAAACGCTGCATCCGGGCTTCAACGTCATCTTCCCGGTCATCAGCTCGGTGCGGGCCAAGGTGGACATGCGCGAAACGGTGGTGGACGTGCCGTCGCAGAGTGTCATCACCAAGGACAATGCTGCAGTGACGGCCGACGGCGTCCTGTATTTCCAGGTGCTGGACCCAATGAAGGCGACCTATGAGGTCAACGACCTGCAGCGGGCGATCCAGACGCTGGCAATGACCACCACCCGCACGGTGATGGGCTCAATGGACCTCGACGAGTTGCTGAGCCAGCGCGAGGCGATCAACGCCAGCCTGCTGCGCGCGGTGGACGAGGCGACGGCCTCCTGGGGCGTGCGGGTGACCCGCATCGAACTGCGCGACATCACCCCGCCCGACGACATCGTCCAGGCGATGGGCCGGCAGTTGAAGGCGGAACGCCTCCGCCGCGCCCAGATCCTGGAGGCTGACGCCGAGAAGGAAAGCCAGATCCGCATCGCCCAGGGCAAGCTGGAAGCCGCCAAGCTGGAGGCCGAGGCGCGCGAACGTCTGGCGGAGGCCGAGGCCAAAGCCACCCGGCTGGTGTCGGAGGCGGTGGCGCAGGGATCGAACCAGGCGCTGGGCTATTTCCTCGGCCAGAAATACATGGAGGCGTTGAAGGCCTTTGCCGCGTCTCCCAACCAGAAGACCATGATCCTGCCGGTGGAACTGGCCGGCGTCGCAGGCGCGCTGGCGGGCTTGGGCGATCTGGTGCGCGACGCCACCCCGCCGCGTCCGGCCTCCCCGCCCTCATCCGCTCCGCGCAATCCCTGGTCGGTGCCGCCCACCACGACTGCGTCGGATGGGGAGTGAGCGAATGTCGCCTCTGTTGTGGGGAGCGCTGGGTGCCGTGCTGATCGCGGCGGAACTGGTGATCCCCGGCATTTTCCTGGTCTGGTTCGGCGGAGCCGCGCTGCTGACCGGGCTGGTGACGGCGTTGTGGCACGATTGGGGACTGATCAACGAGGCTGGCTTCTTCACCATTGCCGCCGGTGCGGCGGTTGGCGTCGCCATCGTCCTTTCACGCCGCCGCAACGCATCGGTGGAAGGCAATGCTGCGCGGATCAACGACCGCGCTGGCCAACTCGTCGGACGGGCGGTGACGCTGAGCGAGCCGATTGTCAACGGACATGGACGGGTGTTCGTCGGCGACACACTGTGGTCGGTCGAGGGACCGGACCGGCCGGCAGGTGCGGCGATGCTTGTCGCCGGACACAAGGGGATGGTGCTGGTGCTGCGCGATGCGGCGGAAGGGCGGTAAGGCGCTCGCGGCTCGGCCGATCCAAGATTCAGGCAACAAAAAAGCCCGCCTCTCCCCCGAGAGCGGGCTTTTTTGAATGGCTTGTCGACCGGTCAGGCGGCGCCGACGTTGCGGTCTTCCTCGCGCTTCTTGCCGCCCGATGCCGGCTGATAGGCCATTGCCGCATGTTCCGCGCAATAGGGCATGCCGGGCAAGGCGTTCTTGCCGCAGAAATGGAAATCCTGGTGCTTGGGGTCGCCGACCGGCCATTTGCACATCCGCTCCGTCAGAGCAAGGATGGTGGCGCCGCGCGTCGGCTTCTTCTTGATGGGCGACGGCCGGCCCGACAAACCCAGGCGATGGGCCTTGCCGATGACCGCGTTGCGGGTGATGTCTCCCAGAATGTCGGCGATCTCGCTCGCGCTCAACCCCTGGGACCAGAGATCCTTGAGCTGTTGAATCCGCTCGTCCGTCCAACTCATCCCCGAGTACTCCCGATCCGGTGTCCGGTTATGTTGTGGCAAACAGGTCACGGTCTAGTGCCGTTTTCCATAAGCCGCAACATTTTGTGCCAGCCGGTGAGGAAGCTACCAGATGACGGCCGCGGACGATAGGGGGGCGCGGCAACATTCCTGTTGATAAGTCCGTGGGCAGACTCATGAATTCAGCGCGCCATAAACCTCCTCGGCGACGCCGGACAGGGTATCCCGATCGGCCTCTCCGGCGACGGCCAGCGCCAACCCATTGTCCTGCCAATACAAAGCGCGCACACCGCCATCCTGGGCGAAGCGGAACGCTGAACCGGAGGTGTTGGGAGAGGGGCGGATATACAACGTGATGCGACGCCCGGCCGCATCCTCGTACATGTACATTGCAACAGGTCCAGCGGAATCGGCCAAAAGCCGCCCGCCGATCAGCTGGTAGCCCCCTCTTGTGACTTTTGGGCAACGCATGTTCTTGCCCAGCCGCTTGGACAGCCAGTTCACCAAATGAGCCTCCTCATCGACGCCGATCTCGACCGGATGGCGAACCTCGACGGAGAAGACGCGATGGGCGGCGACGGCGTCGGCGATGAAGGCGGCGGTCAAGGGCTCGGCCCGCCAGCCGACGCGGTCGCGCAGCAGCCAGCCGCCGGCCCCGCCGGCGACGAACATCAGGAGGGAGGCGGCGATCGCCGCCCCCCACCAAGCCCCCCTGCCCCAGCGGTGCGGGACCGGAGCGGCATGGTCGCGGGCGGTGAAGGGCGGGGTCAGGCGGTCGGGCAGCGGCTGGTCGATCAGCGGACCGAAGCTCTGGCCCAGCAGCGACCGCTGGGCACGGTAGCGGTCGAAGCGCTGGGCGACCTCGGGATTGTCGGCGAGGTGGCGCTCGACATCGGCCAGCCGTTCCTCCGGCAACTCGCCGTCCAGCCAGGCATGAAGCTCGGCCTCGGTCACGGGATTGCTGGTGCCGCTCATCACTTGATCCTCCTGACGACCTGCTGGGTTCCACCGTCCAGCAGGACCCTCAATTTTTCGCGCGCCCGGGCCAGCCGCGACATCACCGTTCCGATCGGCAGTTCCAGAACCTCCGCCACCTCCCGGTAGGACAGCCCTTCCATTCCCGTCAGCAGCAGGATGGTGCGGTGCTCGTCGGTCAGCTGGGCGAAGGCGCGGACGAAGTCGCGCACCGCCCCGCGGTCGGAGGGAGGGGCGCTGAGCGCCAGATCGTCGGCCAGATCCTCCACCGGCACCTCGGCGCCGCGACGGCGCCGGCCGCGCTGGCCGGAGATGTGCAGGTTGTGCAAGATCGTCATCAGCCAGCCGCCGAGCTTCGACGGGTCGCGCAAGGTATGGCGGTTGGCCAGCGCCTTTTCCACACAGTCCTGCACGAGGTCGTCGGCGTCGAACCGGTTGCCCACCAGGGCGGTCGCATAGCGCCGAAGCCGCGGCACATGGGCGGCGATGGCGCGGTCGTCGATGTCTGGCGGGGTCATGTCGGGTCCGGGCAAGGCGTCGTCACCTGTCATGACGCCCTGCCCTGCCACTTTATTCCCACCGCGGCCATGGGTTCACAGGCCCGGCGAGGAAAAGCCGGCCTTGCCGTCGAAATTGCTGAGATTCTCGGTCTGGGTGAAGTCGATTCCCGCGGCGGCCAGCCGGCCCAGCAGTTCGACGATGGCGCCATGCTGCACTGGTCCGTGCTGCGACAGGAAGCGGCAGCGCCAATGGTCGGTGCAGAAGACGTCGGCGTTGCCGTCCGGCCAGACCCGTTGCGAGCGGTTGGAGATGCTGGTCAGCTTCAATGCGTCGGTCGACAGCGGCAGCACCAGCTCCGCCAGATCGTCGGGCAGGCCGCCGGACCATTGCAGGAAGACGTCGACGCCGACCAGCTCCTTCAGCGCACGCACGCGCGGGGCCAGCCGGTTGATGCCGTCGTAAGCCGGGCGGGCGGTCGAATAGCCGACCGGCGGCATGGTGACCGGGGTCTGGCCCAGCCGCTCCACCACCGCCTCGGCGAAGGCGGCGGTGCCGGCACGCACGCGCCCCAGCCCGCGGGCATAGATGTCGGCGGTGTGGATGCCGTCCTCGATGGTCTTCAGCCACGCATTGTGGATGCGCGCGGCGATGTCGCCCTGACCGATATGGACCAGCATCATCACCGCGGCCATCAGCAGGCCGGACGGGTTGGCGATGCCCTGTCCGGCGATCATCGGGGCGGAGCCGTGGATCGCCTCGAACATGGCACAGGTCTCGCCGATGTTGGCGGAGCCGGCCAGCCCGACCGAGCCGGTCAGCTGGGCGGCGATGTCGGAGACGATGTCGCCATAGAGGTTCAGGGTGACGATGACGTCGAAGCGCTCCGGCTGGTCCGCCAGCCGGGCGGCGCCGATGTCGACGATCATGTGGTCGGCCTTGATCTCCGGATAATCGGCCGCGATCTCGTAGAAGATTTTCAGGAACAGCCCGTCCGTCATCTTCATGACGTTGTCCTTGACGAAGGCCGTCACCTTTTGCCGGTGGTTGGAGCGGGCGAAGTCGAAGGCGTAGCGGACGATTCGCTCCGACCCCGGCCGCGAGATCAGCTTCACCGACTGGATCACGTCGTCGGTCTGGCGATGCTCGATCCCGGCGTAGAGGTCTTCCTCGTTCTCTCGGATGATGACCACGTCCATGCGCGGGTGCCGGGTCCGCACATAGGGATGGTAGGACACGCAGGGACGGACGTTGGCGAACAGGCCCAGCGTGGTGCGGGCGACGACATTCAGCGACTTGTTGCCGTATCCCTGGGGCATGGTGATCGGCCCTTTGAGGAAGACCCGCGTGCGGCGGATCGATCCCCAGCCGGCGGCATCCAGCCCACCGGGATGGCCCCGCTTGTAGACGGCCTCGCCGGCCGGAACCTCTTCCACCTTCAGCCGCGCGCCGGCCGCGTTCATCACATATAGCACCGCGTCCGTGATCTCTGGGCCGATGCCGTCGCCGCGTGCGACCGTGACGGGGGTGATATCGCGCATGCACTCACTCCAAGGGGACGCGCGACCGTAGACGCAAACAGGGGCCTTTTTCAATGGTTGGAGGCAGCGACGGATCGCAGCAACGGGCGGAGCGCACTCCCCGCCCCCGACTTGTCGGGGCAGGGAGTGCGCGACCGGTCAGTGGTGGGCCCCGGCGACGCCGCCGCGGCCATCCGGCACGCCGATGCTGACATTCTGCATCATGCCCTGGTCCTCGTGGTCGAGGATGTGGCAGTGCAGCACATACTCGCCGATGAAACGCTCGTAGCGGGTGCGGACGGTCACCTTATAGACGCCCTTGGGCGGCTGGGCGGTGGTGAGCGCGCTGCTGTTGTCGCTCTTCACCCAGATGGTGTCCTTCCACACGCCCTTCATGCCGGCATAGTCCGGATCGCCCGAGCCGGGTTCGCTGACGTCACGCCCATCGGGACCGATGACCGAGATGATCTCGAACGGGTTGACGTGGATGTGGAAGGGATGGCTGACGAAGTAGGAGGCCAGTTCCCACTGCTGGGCGGTGCCCAGGATCACCGGCCGGTTGACCACGCTCGGCTGGTAGGCGGCGGCGCCCTTCGGACCATAGGTGCCGTCGGGATTCTCGACCACCTGGAAGCTGTCGGCGACCTGGAACAGCGGGTTGGTGCGCTTGCCCCCTTCCGGCGGCAGGTTGATGAAGAAGGTCAGTTCCTGCTTGGGCTGGTGCATCACCTCATGCTCGGTGATCGGCCGGTGGGCGGTGAATTTGCTGAAGCGCGGGCAATAGGGGGTGTCGACCATGGTCTTCCCGAAGCAGCGGGCGGTCAGCCCGTCGATGACCTCCTTGGCGACCGACGGCGCGTATTTCGTCGCGTTGACCGCCAACTGGCGGATGGTCTCCTTCACCGGGTCCTTGACCACGCGGTCGCCCTTCACGCGGACGAAGCCGAGCACGCCGGTGGAGGTGGCGGTCTGGTCCGGGCTGGAATTGGCCGCCGCCGGCTTGTTGACGACGCAGTAGATGCCGGGTTCGGGGAAGTTGACCAGCAGGTCGTCACGATAGCCCGGCTGCATCGGCACGCTGGTGCGCACCTGCCCTTCGGTCATGGTCAGACCGTCGGAGGCCGCCAGGATGTAGGGGACCGGCTGTCCGGTGCAGCGTTCCTTGGCGAAGCGGTCCTGGTCGGCGGCCGACAGCGTCTTTTCGGCCTGGAAGAAGCCGGTGGGGTCCAGCTTGCGGAATTCCACCGTGATGGGGGAGCGGACGCCGCCATGGATCAGGCGCCAGCGTTCGGCCTGCCCGGTCTTCGCATTGGCGAACATCGGGCGCACGCGGCCGTTGACGGTGGTGAATCGCCCGGACTGCTCCCAGGTGCCCGGCGCGAACTGGTTGTAGGACACGATCTCCCCGACCTCGCCCGGCGCGCAGCTCCAGTCGATGGTCTTGCCATCGGCCTGGTATTTCAGCTTGCCGTCCTTGGTGCAGGCGTAGGGGATCTGCTCGAACAGCAGGACCCGCTCGGTCATCGGCACGCCCTTGGGGCTTTTCAGCAGGGTGTCGAGGTCGCCGTTGGCGTCGGGGGTCGGCGGGCGGTCGCCGCGGATGATCAGCGCGCCGGCCATGCCGCTGCCGACCTGCAGGGCGGTCGAGCCGTGACGGTGCGGGTGGTACCAGAAGGTGCCGGCCGGATGGTCGGCCGGGATGTTGTATTCATATTCGAAATCGACGCCGGGATTGATCGACACCAGTACATTGTCGCTGTTGCCGGTCGGGCTGACCCAGACGCCGTGGCTGTGCAGATTGGTGCCGTTGAAGCAGTGCGGCGTGTTGATGTCCGCCGCCGCCTGGTTGGCGCAGTTCGGATCGTCCGGCAGCTGGTTGTGCAGCTTGATGCGGACGGTGTCGCCCGGCGTCGCTTCGATGGTCGGCGCGACATAGGGATGGGCGGGGTCGACGTTGGTGCCGCGGTAGCTGCGCAGCCGCACGGCGTCCGGACGGCCCTGGGCCGGGTTGCGGATGTAGCCGTCGGTGAAGGAGACGAACAGGTCGTAATTGCGCGCCTGCCCGGTGTGAGGACGGGCGGTCGCCTGCGGCTGGCGCATCAGCAGCGAGCCGACGCGCGGCGATTCGGAATTGGTCAGCACCGGCGGATTGCCGAACGCCTCGCCGGCCGGTTCCGGGTTGTCCTTCGCCGCCGCGGTTGCCGCCAGGACGGACGGTGCAGCGCCCAGCGCAAGGGGCAGCAGCAGGCCGATCAAATATGTATGCCTCATGAAATGCTCCATCTGAAAAGACTTATGGGAGCCGATATGATTCCTGATAATTGAAGTTTTCAACATTTATGCACGTTTTTCATATGGCGGGCCGCGATGGCGGCGGGATGCGATCTGCTGCAATGCTGAGTGGCGCAGTACAATTCATCACCGCTTAATGCTTGCCTGAGCGGCCGAATTTCCGCTCACTACCGCGCCTGTGACGGCGATCCGCCGCCGTACCGGAAATCCGTTCCAAGCATCCGGATTCGACGCGACATCATGAGCGACGCCCCAAATCGGAAGCCCTCCGCCGGCCGTGGCCGGACCCTGGCCGCATCGGCGATGATCGGGCTGATCGCGGGCATCGACAATCTGGGCAATGGGCTTGCCATCGCCGCGCTGCTGTTCACCGGGCCGCTGGCGGCGGGCCTTGGCGCCGGGGTCGGCGTGGTCCTGTTGAGCGCCGCCATCCTGGCCCTGCTCGTCGCCCTGCGCAGCACGCAGCCGAACTCCGTCGCACTGGTGCAGGAGACCGGGGTCGCCATCCTCGCCGCCACCGTGGCGACCATGGCGGCGGACCTGCAGGGCGCGCCGGAGGGGGTGCGGGTGGCGACGGCCTTCGCCATCCTGGGCGGCAGCACGCTGGTGAGCGGGCTGCTGTTCTGGATGGTGGGACGGCTGCGGATGGGCCGGCTGGTGCGCTTCTTCCCCTATCCGGTGGTGGCGGGGTTCCTGGCCGGGTCGGGCTGGCTGCTGGTGGAGGGCGCGCTGGCGATGGTCAGCGGCCGGCATGGCTTGAGCGCCGGCTTGGCGGAGTTGTCCACGCCGGCGGTGGGCGTTACCGCGGCGGCGGCGGTGGGGCTGGCGGTTCTGCTGATCCTGGTGATGCGGCGGAGCGACAGCCCGTTCGCCATGCCGCTGGTCCTGCTGGCGGCGGCGCTGGCGTTTCATGCCGCCCTGCCCCTGCTGGGGTTGTCGGTGGAGCAGGCGCGCGGCCTGGGCTGGCTGCCCGCCGTGGCCGGTGATGGCGGGTTCAGCCTGCCGGTTCCGACCGAGGTGCTGGCGCTGGCCGATTGGGGCCGGGTGCTGGACGCGCTGCCCGCCATGGTCTCGGTGGCGGTGCTGGGCATGCTGGGGCTTCTGTTGAATGTCAGCGGGATCGAGCTGGCGCAGGGCCGCGACATCGACGCGGATGCCGAGTTGCGCTGCACCGGGGCTGCCAACCTGCTGGCGGGGGCGCTGGGCGGGCCGTCGGGCTATGTCGGACTGGGCATGACCCTGCTGGCCGGGCGGCTGGGCGCCACCGGCCGCGGCGCCGGGCTGGCGACGGCGGCGGTGATCCTGGGCGGGCTGGCGGTTGCGGGATGGCTGGTGTCGGTGACGCCGGTGTTCCTGACCGCCGGGCTGATCCTGTTCCTGGGCGTCGAGCTGTTGCAGGAGTGGCTGATCGACGCGCGCCGCCGGCTGCCGCGGACGGAGTGGCTGATCGTGCTGGCCGTGGTGCTGGCGATCGCCGGGATCGGCTTCATGGAGGGGCTGGCGCTGGGGTTGGCGGTGTCGCTGGCGATGTTCGTCTACAGCTATTCCCGGCTGCCGGTGATCCGCGGCCGGAACAGCGGGGCGGAACTGCGCAGCCGGGTCGACCGCAGTCCGGCGGCCAGCCTGCATCTGTCCGGCGCCGGGGCGGCGATCGAGGCGATGCAGCTTCAGGGCTATCTGTTCTTCGGCACCGCCGAGCAGATCGTCGCCCCGATCCGCGACCGGCTGGAGCGGACCGGCGAGCCGCCGCTGCGCTTTCTGGTCATCGATTTCCGCCACATCAAGGGCATGGATTCGGCGGCGGCCGGGGTGTTCCGCCGCATCCGCAACCTGATGGAGGCGGCCGGCGCCGTCCTGGTGCTGAGCGCCCTGCCCGGGGCGGTGGAGGACGCCTTCCGCAACTGCGGCCTGGACCCTGATGCCGACCCGGTGCTGCGCCGAGCGCCCGACCTGGATCATGCGCTGGAATCCTGCGAGGAGGCGCTGCTGGCCGAGAGCGGGCGGGGCGGCGGAGCGGCGGGGGCCGACGCGCCGCTGCTGCGCCATCTGGAGGCGATGACCGGCCCGCACCCCCGGCTGGGCGATGCGGTGGCGGCACTGGACACCCTGCATCTGCAGCCGGACGAGCTGCTGATCCGCGCCGGCGAGGCGGCGAGCGACGTCTTCATCATCGGGTGCGGCCGGGTGAAGGTGCAGATCGCCCTGCCCGACGGCCGGAGCCTGCGGCTGCGCACCATGACCGCCGGGGCGGTGGTGGGCGAGATCGCCCTGCTGCTGAACCAGACCCGCGGCGCCGACGTGGTGGTGGAAACCCCCGCCACCATCCACCGCCTGACCGCCGCGACGCTCGCCCGGCTGGAGCGCGAGGATCCGGAGCTGGCGCTGGTCCTGCACCGCATCCTGGCGACGACGCTGGCGCAGAAGGTGACGCTGGCGAACCGGCTGATCGAACAGGCGGTGGGGTGAGGGGCGCCGGCTGGCTGTGAGTGGAACGTTTGAAACGCCATGAACCGTTTTTCCGGCGGCGTTCCACTGTTCACATCGGTCACCGGCGTCGAGTGAAGGCGCCCTGCCCGCCCCGCCGCTCCAGCGCCGAGCCGAGATTGGGGAAGGCATCGTCGGGGTTGTAGGTCCAGGGATAGACTCCCTTCGGCCCCTCCGATTCCGGGCGGGCGAGGATCGCGGCGATCTCCGCCGGGTTGGGCGGCGTGCGCTCGCGGATGGCGCCGGGGACAGAGTCGTCGTCGAACGGCTCGGCCGTGTCGGCGAGGTCGGTCGAAGGAGCCGGCTGCGGGTCGGCGGGCGGACTGTCCGGAGGGTTGGCGGCTGCAGCGGCGGCAGGGGTGCTCTCCCCGGCATCGATCCCTCCGGCCTGCTTGCCCGGCTGGGTGTCGAACTCCTTGAACAGGCCGAGCCGCTCGGCCAGCCAGCGCACGGTGGAGGGATCGCCGGCGGAGACCAGCCGCTCGATCTGCTCCGTCACCTGGGCGCGCAGCGATGCGAGCCGCAGGTCCGATTCGCGGTTCAGCGCCTGCCTCTCCCACCAGACGCGATGGCGGAACGCCTGCGACCCGTAATAGGCCCGCCACAGCGTGGTGCGGCTGCAGCCCATGGCCCGGGCGACCTGCATGAAGGAGGCCCCGCGCGCCAGCATCCCGGCGGCCATGATCCACTGTTCCTCGTGGAAGCGCGAACCGGGGACGAGCGAACCCTCGGGCGGAACCGGCGGCTCCTCGGCCCAGAGCGGGAAGCGGTCGGCGGGGTGGCTGGCGGGGGGCAGGCAGTCGGGCATGGGGCATCTCCGGGAGTGGGTGGGTGGACGCTCCTATTTCAGCGGGGAATGCGGCAGGATGATAGGATAATTTTCATATTTTGCACCGGCGCAGCCTGCCGGCGGTCAAGGCGCGTAGTCTTCGGACTGCGGTGGGTCCGCTCAAAGGCCGTTGTCAAAAGTACGGCATTGCCGCATATTGGGACTGATGGACATTGAACTCGACACCGAGAAGGACGCCATCAACCGGGCCAAGCACGGCTTTCCACTGGCTCTCGGTTTGATCGTCCTGGAGAACCGCGTCGGTGATGTCGCGGACCCACGGGAGTATGTGAGCGAGTTCGGGACCGAGTACCGCCGCCTTGCCTTCGGAATGATAGGCGGACGGCTGTTCGTCTGCGTTTACACGATGCGCGGCGAGACCTACCGCCTGATTTCGGTGCGGAAGGCGAACAAGAGGGAGCAACGGACATGGCTACGGTGAAGGTCACCAAGGAAATGGCGGCAGACGCGCTCCGGGGGATCGACTGGGCCGCCGTGGACGCGACGACCGACGAAGAGATCGCGCGGCAGGTGGCCGATAATCCTGACGCTGCGCCGATCCTGTCCGACGCCGAACTGGACCGGGCGAGGTTCGGCGAGCGCGTGAAGGCGATTAGGGAGCGGCTGCGACTGACCCAACCGGCCTTCGCCGAACGCTTCGGCTTCCCCACCGCCAGCCTGCGCGACTGGGAACAAGGCCGCCGCAAGCCGGACGCCGCGACCACGGCCTATCTGGCCGTGATCGAGCATGAACCGGAAGCGGTGATGCGGGCGCTGGAGAAGTCACGGGCGGCATGATGTATATCAATACAGTAATTCTAACAGATAAATAAATATAAGGTTAGATGCCTTCTTAGTAAGTTTTTATTTTATGGGAAAATACTGCTTTTTTTCCCTCACCCCACCATTATGAACTGCCGACAAATTATTTGGTTGCAATTCAATAATCTCCATTTCGATAATATCCAAGCATCAATCTTCCCAACTTTCCTTCAGTCTTTATGTTGACTTCCTCTAAAGCTCTCTTGATATAATTTTTTTGATCTTCGCTTAGCAGCGAGTTTCCACAAGATGCTTGTGCAGCCTCCTTACAGAACTGCATCGCCATTTTTATCGGCACAGACAAGCAGCAATGATCCCTATCAAAGCAGTAAATATAGTCGCTATCATCAATATAATTGTGAATCCTCTCCTCAATTCCGCACGAAAAAATACTTTCGGAAAATCCAACAATTTCTGGCTCGAAGAAAGTAGCATCCCTGTAATTTACATAGTCTCTTCTAGACATCATCCAATCAATAACATTCATTCCATCTACGTTTAGCGAGATAACCCGATCACCGGAAAAATTCTTTTTGTAAAAATGCAAGATAGTCTTATGGTCTCCTGAAATTTTTATCCCGTTCTCCTTAACTCCATCTCTTTTAACCGGCAACTCCCCCTCTGCAATTCTCAAGGTATATATTCCATGGCATTTAAATACAGCAATCCCTCTAATCGATATCAGGCATCGCACGAGATAGAAAACTGAATAGTATAATTTTACAACAGCCCAAGAGCATCGTCCGCGGGACAACGCCTCAACCGACTCTATTATGCTGACTAGAGCTTTGAAATATATACCGCAAGCATCCTGAAACAGTAAAGGATTGATCTCGGCCTCCATCTGAGAATCGACAACAATCCTCTCCACTTCGCGCTTAAACTCCTTCCATTTAGATAAGTCATTACAACCTGAAACTTGCTCAATAAATTCTTGGACTTTGTATCTGTTAGAATTCGTATTCATCATGATTCGGCAGCGAGCTCAATATGTGGCTTTCAAGAAGATCGCGGATAAGTTTTCTTGCAGTTTTTCCATCCTTACCTCTTAGATCGTCCCAAGTAATTAACCCTTCTCTGTCGAGTCTAATTAGGTTTTTCATAGTTGGAACCGAGAATGATCCTTTTTCAGCACAGCGCTTCATCAAGGACTCTATAAAAAAGTCAACTGCTCCATTGAATCCCGCCGCTTTTAAGAACGGGTTTTTCGCAGAGTCCCACAGCTTCTGATCGGAATAATAATCCCTAATAGCCTGGAAATAATTTCCAATTGCAAGTTTTTGCCTCTCGTAATCCCTGATTTTGTAGTTATAGAATGTTCCCTGCGGATGTTTAAGATGTTCTTTGAACGCAGCAACAAAGGTCGAAAGCTCAATATTGCCTTGCCCTCTTGGAGATCCAGGAAACTTGATTAATTTATACAAAGCAGATTCAGGATCTCCGTTAAGATCTCTAGCAAGATCAGTAGCTCTGTTTACCACGTGAGTTTCATCATCCACGACCTCCCCAAACAGGTCGAAAATGAGACTTTTAGGAACAGGCTTTTGCTCGGTGTTTATGTTCAAAAAAATCCTTGCCGCCTCAGGAGTAGACAGACCGATGCACAGTGTTACCAACAAGTCTTGCTCACCGATCTCCTCTCTCACAGAGATAGCTTGAGCAAGACCAGTAAGCCTATGCTGTCCATCAATTACCTGTGCAACAGCTCTCTTGATTGGAATAGAAATATTTCCCTTAGAAATTTTCGGGTTATAATTTTTATCCGTCCAATTAAGAATAAAAGAATTAAAGAACGTATTTCCATCCAATACGTAATTTCTAATATTGAGAATTCTCCTACTGTTTAATGGCCTCTGAACAGCACCCTCCTCATCATCTCGCCCACGAACTGCAACATAATGAAGAAGCAAAAGATCTTTTGCTTTAATCGCAAAAGTGTAAGCGGGTATTTCTCCGAATTTTGTAACGAGACAGGAGGTCGAATGGTAAGCTACGCTTTTTTCGAGAGAAACCATCTTTCTTTCCCTAAAGAGATTTATAGGCATCATATCAGATCAGAAAAAGGCTAGTAAAGCGAAGATAGATCTCTCACCTCCCCAACTCCCGCATAGCTCCGTCCAGCCCCTCCAACGTCAGTGGGAACATGCGTCCCCCCATCAGGCGCTGGAGCAGGCGGGTGCTTTCCGTGTAGTCCCAGTATTGCGGCGGGGTCGGGTTCAGCCACACCGCCTTGCCGTAGACCGACAGCAGGCGCTGCATCCAGACCTGACCGGCTTCCTCGTTCCAATGCTCGACGCTGCCGCCGGGATAGACGATCTCGTAGGGGCTCATGGCGGCGTCGCCGACGAAGACCAGCTTGTAGTCGGCGGGATAGGTGTGCAGGACGTCCCAGGTGGACAGGCGCTCCGTATGGCGGCGGGCGTTGTCGCGCCAGACGCCCTCGTAGACGCAGTTGTGGAAATAGAAGTGCTCAAGGTGCTTGAATTCGCTGCGCGCGGCGGAGAACAGTTCCTCCACCAGACGGATGTGGTCGTCCATCGAACCGCCGATGTCGAGGAACAGCAGCACCTTGATCGTGTTGTGACGCTCCGGAACCATCTTCAGGTCGAGCCAGCCGGCGTTGTTGGCGGTGGCGCGGATGGTGCCGGGAAGGTCCAGTTCGCTGGCCGCGCCGCTGCGCGCGAATTTGCGCAGGCGGCGCAGAGCCACCTTGATGTTGCGGGTGCCGATCTCCACCCGGTCGTCGAGATTGCGGAACTCGCGGCGGTCCCACACCTTGACGGCGCGGCGGTGGCGGCTCTCGTGCTGGCCGATGCGCACGCCCTCCGGGTTGTAGCCGTAGGCGCCGAACGGCGAGGTGCCGGCGGTGCCGATCCATTTCGATCCGCCCTGGTGCCGGCCCTTCTGCTCCGCCAGACGCTGGGCCAGCGTCTCCATCAGCTTGTCCCAGCCGCCGAGCGCCTGGACCTGCGCCTTCTCCTCGTCGGTCAGGAAGCGTTCGGCCAGCTTGCGCAGCCATTCCTCCGGCAGGTCGGCGACGGGGACCTCGTCGGCGGCCGGGGTGTCGTCGGTCAGGCCCTTGAAGGTGGCGCCGAAGACGCGGTCGAAGCGGTCGAGGTTGCGTTCGTCCTTAACCAAGCATGCACGACTGAGATAATAGAAATCCTCGACGCGGAAGGACGCGGTGCCCTGCTTCATGGCCTCCATGAGCGTCAGGTACTCCGTCAGCGAGACGGGGACGCCGGCCTTGCGCAGATCGAAGAAGAAAGACGTGAACATGGGCGCGGACCTTCGCTTCTGGGTTCCCAAGATGTGGTCCCTGGGGGCGCAGGATAATGCAATGCCCCAGCCGAGAGAACAGCATGAGCCTGCCTAACGCTTCCCCGTCCAGCGCGCCCCTCCTCGATTTCGCGCGGGCGCTGGATTTCGCCGCGCACAAGCACATCGACCAGCGCCGCAAGGGCGTGCGGGCCGAACCCTATGTCAACCACCTGTCGGAGGTGGCCCTGCTGGTGGCCCAGGCGACGGAGGGCAAGGACCCGGTGGTGGTGATCGCGGCGCTGCTGCACGACACGCTGGAGGACACCGACGCCAGCTATGAGGAGATCGAACAGCTGTTCGGCGCCGAGGTGGTGCAGGTCGTCGCCGAGACCACCGACGACAAGCGCATGTCGAAGGCCGAGCGCAAGCAGCACCAGATCGACGCCGCGCCCCATGCCTCGACGCGGGCGAAGCTGGTGAAGCTGGCCGACAAGGTGTCGAACCTGCGTTCCATGGCACACAGCCCGCCCGCCGACTGGCCGCTGTCGCGCAAGGTCGAGTATTTCGAATGGGCCCATGCGGTGGTCGCGGGCCTGCGCGGCGTCGATGCCCGGCTGGAGGCTCTGTTCGACCGCGCCTATCACGATGGGCTGGCGGAACTGCGCGGGCAGACGGCGTAATCCGTCGCGGATTGATTTCGCGCAATGCGGCTTCATCACGGAAGTCTTATGGAGAAGGGACGATGCAGACGCCACCCGTGCCGCTGACGGCCGAGGAAAGATGCCATGTCCCTTCCGCAAGAAGACACCACCCTCACCCGCCGCCCCGCCCAAGCGGCCAAGCCCGCCGCTCCGTCCCCTGCCGAGCCGCATGAGGAACCGGGACGCCACTGGTTCGTCAACCGGCCCAAGGTCTATGCCGCCGACGTGAAGGGGCGGTTTCGGCAGATCAAATGGGCGGCGTTGATCGTCCTGTTGGCGATCTACTACATCACGCCGTGGATCCGCTGGGAACGCGGGCCGGGCATTCCGGATCAGGCGGTGCTGATCGACATGGTCGGGCGCCGCGCCTATTTCCTGTGGATCGAGATCTGGCCGCAGGAGGTCTATTACCTGACCGGCCTGCTGATCCTGGGCGCCTTCGGCATCTTCTTCGCCACCACGCTGGCCGGGCGCATCTGGTGCGGCTATGCCTGCCCGCAGACGGTGTGGACCGACCTGTTCATGTGGGTGGAGCGCAAGATCGAAGGGCCGCGCACCGCCCGCATCCGCCTGGACAAGGCGCCGATGACCGGTGCGAAGTTCGCGCGCAAGACCGCCAAGCACGCGGCGTGGATCGGCATCTCGCTGCTGACCGGCGGGGCGTGGGTGTTCTATTTCAACGACGCGCCGACGCTGATGAGCGACCTGCTGCATGGCAACATCACCAGCGGCGTCGCCACCTTCATCGCGCTGTTCACCTTCACCACCTATTTCTTCGCCGGCTGGGCGCGCGAGCAGATCTGCATCTATGTCTGCCCGTGGCGCAGCTTCCAGTCGGCGATGGTGGACGAGGACACCTTCCTGGTCACCTATGAGGACTGGCGCGGCGAGGGCCGCGGGCCGATGCGCAAGTCGCAGAGCTGGGAGGAGCGGCAGGCGGCCGGCCTCGGCGACTGCATCGACTGCAAGCAGTGCGTCCATGTCTGCCCGACCGGCACCGACATCCGCGAAGGGCAGCAGATCTCCTGCATCGGCTGCGGCCTGTGCGTCGATGCCTGCAACGACGTGATGCGCCAGATCGGCCGGCCGATCGACCTCGTGCGCTTCGACACCCAGTCGAACCAGATCGCCAAGATCGACGGCAAGCCGGAGCGGGTGAAGCTGGTCCGGCCGCGCACGGTGATTTATTCGCTGATCATGCTGGTGGTGGCCTGCGCCATGGGCATCGCGCTGATGCTGCGGCCGACGCTGGACGTCAGCGTGCTGCGCGACCGGGCGCCGCTGTTCGTGACGCTGTCCGACGGGTCGGTGCAGAACGCCTACACCATCAAGGTGCTGAACAAGACTCACATCGCCCGCAGCTATGTGGTGACCTTCGACGGGTTGCGCGATGCGCAGTTGTCGGTGGCCGGCGACGAGGAAGCCGGCAGCGGCGGCAGCCTGACGCTGAAGGCCGATGCCGACACGGTGGCGACCTATCGGGTGTTCGTGAAGGTGCCGGCGTCGGCGGTGAAGTCCGGGTCGACCGACGTGTCGGTGGTCGCCAAGGAGCAGGCGAGCGGCGAGGTCGGCAAGCACGCCAGCGTGTTCATGGCGCCTTGAGGGGTTGTAAGGAATTTGTTCCCTCTCCCGCCCCGGGAGAGGGAGGGACCCTAGCGAAGCTTGGGAGGGTGAGGGGTGTGACAAGGATCAAGAATCCATGTCCACATTGCCCCTCACCCTCCCCGCCTGCGGCGGGTCCCCTCCCTCTCCCGGGGCGGGAGAGGGCTTTTTACGTCACCTTCGCCCTGGTCCGCTTCACCGTCGTGGGCGGGGGGGCGTCGCCGGTGGGGTCGTCCAGGGCGCTCAGCAGGCGTTCCTTGATCTTCGCCAGCTTGCCCTCGTGCGTCACCTTCAGGCCGAAGACGTCCTTCACATAGAAGACGTCGATGGCCTTCTCGCCGAAGGTGGAGACCTTGGCCGAGCTGATCTGCAGGGTCAGGTTCGACAGCGCGCGGGTCAGGTCGTAGAGCAGGCCGGGACGGTCGCGGCCGTTCACCTCGATCACCGTGTGGGTGGTGGAGGCGTTGTTGTCGATCAGCACGCGCGGCGGCACATGGAAGACGCGGGTGCGGCTGGCCTGGGTGGTGCGGCGGGTCGACAGGTCGTTCAGCGGCTTCAACTGGCCCGACAGCACCTTCTCGATCATCACCGACAGCTTGGCGAGCTTGTCGCCGCTCTCGAACGCACCGCCGGCAGCGGCGTCCTGCACCGAGAAGACGTCGAGCGCCATGCCGTTGGTCATGGTGAAGATGCGGGCGTCGACGATGTCGGCGCCGCAGGCGGCCAGCGCCCCGGCGAGGCGGGAGAACAGGCCGCTGTGGTCGGTGGCGTAGATCGTCACCTCCGTCACCGCGCGGCCGCGGTCGACGCGGGTCTCCACCGTCAGCGGGCGCTGGGCGCGCTCCGCCTCGCGGACGAGACGGGCCTGATGGGCCAGCGTATCGGTGTCGAAGGCCAGCCAATAGCCGGGATAGCCGAGGCTCTTGTGACGCTCGAAGGCCTCCTCGTCGAAGTCGGTCAGCTCGGCGCGGAGCGCGGCCTGGGCCGACTGGATGCGCCGGCCGCGGCCCTCGACGGTCATGCCGCCGGACATCAGCTCTTCGGAGCGGTTGTAGAGTTCGCGGAGCAGCGTGGCCTTCCAGTTGTTCCAGCGCTGAGGACCCACCGCGCGGATGTCGGCCACCGTCAGCACCAGCAGCAGGCGCAGACGTTCCGGCGACTGGACCAATGCCACGAAGTCGCGGACGGTCTTGTCGTCCTCCAGGTCGCGCTTGAAGGCGGTGTGCGACATGGCGAGGTGCCAGCGCACCAGCCAAGCCACGGTTTCCGTCTCTTCGGCACTCAGGCCGAGGCGGGGGCAGAGCTTTTCGGCGACGCGGGCGCCCAGCACCGAATGGTCGCCGCCGCGGCCCTTGGCGATGTCGTGCAGCAGGACGGCGACGTAGAGCGCACGCTTGGAGACGACCTTGTGGATCACCTCGGTGGACAGCGGCAGCTCGTCGGCATGCTCGCGCGACGCGATCTTGTGCAGGATGCCGAGAGCGAACAGCGTGTGCTCGTCCACCGTGTAGACATGGTACATGTCATACTGCATCTGCGCGACGACCCGGCCGAAGTCGGGGATGAAGCGGGCCATGACGCCGGCCTCGTTCATGCGGCGCAGCGTGATCTCCGGATCCTTCGGCCCGGTCAGGATATCGAGGAAAAGGCGGTTGGCCTCCGGATCGTTGCGCAGCTTCGGGCCGATGGCGCTCAGCGAGCGGGTGATGGAGCGCAGCGCCGCCGGGTGGATGTCGATGTCGTTCATCTGCGCGGTGTGGAACAGGCGGATCATGTCGATCGGCTGTTCCTTGAACTGCTTGTCGCTGCGGGCGTTCAGCCGCTCGCCGTCGACGATGAAGCCGTCCACGTCCTTGCGCCGGGCGACCGACGCCAGACGAAGCAGGTTGAACTTGGGCGGACGCTTCGACTCGGCTTCCAGCGCCGCGCAGAAGATGCGCGTCAGGTCGCCGACATCCTTGGCGACCAGGAAGTAATGCTTCATGAAGCGCTCGACGCCCTTGGTGCCGGCATGATCGGTGTAGCCCATGGCGGCGCCGATGCTGGTCTGGACGTCGAAGGTCAGGCGGTCTTCCAGCCGGCCGGTCAGGTAATGCAGGTGGCAGCGCGCGGTCCACAGGAAGTTCTGCGCCTTGGCGAAGCGCTGCGCCTCCTCCGGCGTCAGCACCTTCTTGCCGACCAGCTCGTCCACGCCCTCGACGCGGTAGAGATACTTGGCGATCCAGAACAGGGTCTGCAGGTCGCGCAGGCCGCCCTTGCCGTCCTTCAGGTTGGGTTCCAGCACATAGCGGCTGTCGCCCATCTTCTGGTGGCGGGCGTCGCGTTCCGCCAGCTTGGCCTCGACGAATTCGGGGCCGGTGCCGGCGACCACTTCCTTGTCGTAGCGCTTGCGCAGCTCGGCGAACAGCTTGCCCGGACCCCAGAGATAGCGGGATTCGAGGATGGCGGTGCGGATGGTGACGTCGGCCTTGGACTGGCGGATGCACTCGTCCACGCTGCGCACGGCATGGCCGACCTTCAGCCCCAGATCCCACAGGATGTAGAGCATGTATTCCACCACCTGCTCCACCCGCGGCGTGCGCTTGTAGGGCAGCAGGAACAGGAGGTCGATGTCGGAGAAGGGCGCCAGCTCGCCACGGCCGTAGCCGCCGGTGGCCGCCACGTCGAACACCTCGCCGGAGGTCGGGTTGGCGGTGGGGAAGATGAAGCGGACGGTGAAGTCGGCCAGCGTGCCCACCACGCGGTCGGCGAGATAGCAGTTCTCCCGCACGCACTGCTCGCCGGAGCCGCCGGCGTCGAAGCGTTGCCGCACTTCGGCCCGGCCCTCGGCCAGCGCCTTGCGCAGGCAGGCGATCAGCGCCGGGCGCAGCTTGTCGCCGGTGCCGTGTTCGGCGACCAGATCCTCAAGCTCCCCCGCCAGCTTGCGGCGGGAGATGATGGCGCGCTTGTTCGGGATGGCGGGCGCGGGCGACTCGGGCGGGGGCGGCGCCTTGGAGCGGGACAGCATCGGTTGGGGAAAACCTCGGCTTTCGGGGCGGCTTCTAAAGCGGCGTGCAGGCGATCCGGAATGGCCGCACGGCCGCACTATAGCGGTAAAGCCTTCAGGTAGCACGCCCGCACTGGAAAACCAGTGCGCCCCGCCCGCTTGTGCCTCTGGTTGTGACGGCCGTCACAGCGGTTGCGACGTTGCGGGGCCAGAGTGATCCCATACGGAGCGTATTGCGGGAGATGGGCCATGACCGGCCGGACGATCACGGGACGCGCGGCGGGAGAAGCTTCGGTGAAGGGGCGGCGGGAGCTGGCGGCGCTGAACGACGCGCTGACGCTGGCCGAACGCGGGCTGGGCCGGCAGACCACGGCGGCGCTGATGGCGCGGCTGCTGCGGGTCGCGGCGATGTTCCCACGGTCGGTGGACGACACGCTGATGTGGCAGGTGACCGACCTCGTCACCGGCGACGACGTGTCGGACACGGTGAAGCTTACGCTGATCCGCATGGGATGGGCGTCCATCGTCCAGGCGCAGTACCGGGCGCATGGGCTGCGGATGGCCGCCGCCCCGAAATGCCGGCAGGCCGCCGCGGCCTGACTGACAGGGCGGAACCGGCAGGGATTGGGCCGGCAGAACTTGCCCGGCGGCAGACTCCACCGCCCCGGCGGACGCATCAAGTTACGGAAACGGAAAGACTTCCCGTTCGGCGTTGAAATTGCATCGCGGTCAGCGCTGCCGGCAGTTGCTGTCGGGCAAAGGCGCAACCAACAGCGGGAGCACCGCGATGCAGATCAACGGCTACAGCGGCTATTCGAACTCGCTCTACACCCAGTCGCAGACGGCGACCGCCCGCAAGGGCTGGGGCAGCAGCGCAGGGCCGACCACCGACACCACCGCCGTCGCCGACTTCCTGGCGGAGGCGAAGAAGTCGCCGGCCGAGCGGATTCGCGACGAGTGGCTCGCCCGTCACAAGATGACGAAGGACGACCTGAACGCGTTGCCGCCGGAACAGCGGGAAGCCATCGAAAAGGAGATCGCGGAGGAATTGAAGCGGAAGCTGACGGGGCAGGACGCCAAGCGCGGCGCAGTGATGAATTTGACCGCCTGACGCCTTCCCGGACCTACGCCCTTCCCGTCCCGTCCGGTTCCGTCACGCGTCGCGCACGCTCACATGCACATTCACCCCGCCCTCGCGCTCCAACAGCGCGGCGGCCTGGGCCTCCTGATCCGGCGATTTGACGCGCACCCACAGGATGACGCCGCCGGCCTCCAGCGCGCGGGTGAACTCGTCGGGCTTGGGATGGCTGGTCAATTCGTCCAGATAGTCCTTGATGGCGGCGCCGCCGACGCCGGCCGCGACCAACGCCGCCAGCGCGGCCTCGATGGGACCGCCGACGATGGCGATCAGGCCGGCGGTGGTCAGGGGGAAGGCGTATTTCAGTTCGCCCACCAGACCGGTCAGCGCCTCGTCCCGCGGCTTGCCCTTCGGATCCGCGACATCCAGCGAGGCGTGGCTGGCGAGGACCGACAGGTCGGCGCGGTCGAAGCCGGCCGCCAGCAGCGCCTCCACCGCACGGTCGAAACCGGCGCGGGTGGAGAAGAGGGCAACGACCTCCCGCACCTCGGCTGGTACGGTTTCCTCGGTCATTTGCGTCATGATGGCCGTCTCCCTATGTTTCAGCCTGCCCTATTGTAGCGACCGGCGGCGCGCGCCCGTCAACCGCAACGGGGACGCAGGCTCGAGTCGTTCGTGCGCGTCTTGTTGTCCCATGCGCCCTTGTCCGATGTTCGGCCAAGCGGCCTATCCCGCGGCTGCATATCCCGTGCTACGGTGCGCTCCTGAGACAACACCCACCCAAGGCCCCGTGGTTCCCGTGTCCGACATCGCAGAAATCGTCATTCCGCCCG
The DNA here is from genome assembly GCF_900177515.1 of Azospirillum oryzae. GTDB lineage: Bacteria > Pseudomonadota > Alphaproteobacteria > Azospirillales > Azospirillaceae > Azospirillum > Azospirillum oryzae_A. The sequence goes on along the minus strand of NZ_FXAK01000007.1, from coordinate 1,175,872 downwards.
ACGCCACGCCGATGATGGCGCAGTATCTTGAGATCAAGCAGGCGCATCCCGATTGCCTGCTGTTCTACCGGATGGGCGACTTCTACGAGATGTTCTTTCAGGATGCGGTGAATGCCGCGGCGGCGCTGGACATCGCATTGACCAAGCGCGGCCAGCATCTGGGCGAAGACATCCCGATGTGCGGCGTGCCGGTGCACAGCCACGAGAATTACCTGCAGCGCCTGATCCGACAGGGCTTCCGCGTCGCCATCTGCGAACAGATGGAAGACCCGGCGGAGGCGAAGAAGCGCGGGGCGAAATCGGTGGTGAAGCGCGGCGTCATCCGCATCGTCACCCCCGGCACCCTGACCGAGGACAGCCTGCTCGACGCCCGCTCCTCCAACTGGCTGGCGGCGGTGGCGGAGACGGCGGGCGGGCTGGGGCTGGCCTGGTTGGAGATGTCGACCGGCGAGCTGGTGGTGCAGCCGGTGGAGCGATTGGGTCTCGGTGCCGCGCTCGGACGGCTCGACCCGCAGGAGGTGCTGATCTCCGAAAAGCTGAGCCAGACGCCGGAGCTGTTCGAGCTGTGGGGCGAATGGAAGTCGCGGCTGACCGTGCAGCCCAACCCGCGATTCGACAGCGAGAACGGCAAGCAGCGCCTGCTGACCCAGTATGGAGTCGGCACGCTGGACGCCTTCGGCAATTTCAGCCGGGCGGAGGTCGCGGCGGCGGGTGCCCTGGTCGGCTATGTCGAGCTGACGCAGAAGGGGCGCGTGCCCCGGCTGTCGCCGCCGCGCCGGCTGGGGCCGGGGGCGGTGATGGAGATCGACGCCTCCACCGCGCGCAATCTGGAACTGACACGGACGCTGAGCGGGGAACGGCGCGGCAGCCTGCTCGCCACCATCGACCGCACGGTGACGGGGGCCGGTGCCCGGCTGCTCTGCGCCCATCTGGCGGCGCCGCTGACCGACCCGGCCGCCATCGGCCGCCGGCTGGACATGGTGGAGTTCGCGCTGGCCGAAGAGCGGCTGCGCGGTGAGCTGCGCGGCGCCTTGCGGAGCTGCCCGGACCTGGAGCGCGCGCTGTCGCGTCTGACGCTGGGGCGCGGGGGGCCGCGCGATCTGGCGGCGGTCCGCGACGGGCTGCGGCAGGCCGGACTGATCCGCGAGCTGCTGGCAGGATCCATGCCGCTGCCGGACGGGCTGGCGGCGCTCGACAAGCGGCTGGGCGCGCATTCGGAACTGGTCGACCAGCTGACCCAGGCGCTGGCGCCGGAGCTGCCGCTGCTGGCGCGCGACGGCGGCTTTATCGCCCGCGACTACAGCTATGCGCTGGACGAGCTGGTGACGCTGCGCGACGAGAGCCGGCGGCTGATCGCGGGTCTGCAGACGAAATACGCCGAGATCGCCGGGGTACCGTCGCTGAAGGTCAAGCACAACAACGTGCTGGGCTATCACATCGAGGTCACCGCCGCCCATGCCGACAAGCTGATGTCGGATCGGGGCCGCGAGGTCTTCATGCACCGGCAGACGATGGCGAACGCCGTGCGCTTCGGCACGGTGGAGCTGTCGGACCTGGAGCGGCGGATCTCGGAAGCCGCCGACCGGGCGCTGGCGGTGGAGCTGGAACTGTTCGGCGGGCTGGTGGAGGTGGTGGCGGCCAAGGCCGACGCCATCGCCCAGGCGGCGCATGCGCTGGCGGCGCTGGACGTCGCCACCTCGCTGGCCGAACTGGCGGAGGAACGGCGCTACAGCCGGCCGCTGGTGGACGACAGCCTCGCCTTCTCGATCAGGGGCGGGCGGCATCCGGTGGTGGAGGCGGTGCTGGACGCCGCCCATGGCGGGCCGTTCGTGGCCAACGACTGCGACCTTGCGCCGGACAACCGGCTGTGGCTGCTGACCGGTCCGAACATGGCCGGTAAATCGACCTTCCTGCGGCAGAACGCGCTGATCGCGGTGCTGGCGCAGATGGGCGGCTTCGTGCCGGCGGAGCACGCGCATATCGGGGTGGTGGACCGGCTTTACAGCCGTGTCGGCGCCGCCGACGATCTGGCGCGCGGGCGCTCCACCTTCATGGTGGAAATGGTGGAGACCGCGGCGATCCTGAACCAGTCCGGTGCGCGGGCGCTGGTGATCTTGGACGAGATCGGGCGCGGCACGGCGACCTTCGACGGGCTGTCGATCGCCTGGGCCTGCGTCGAGCATCTGCACGACGTGAACCGCTGCCGGGCGCTGTTCGCCACGCATTACCACGAGTTGACGATGCTGGCGTCGAAGCTGCCGGCGCTGTCCTGCCACACCATGCGCATCAAGGAATGGCAGGGCGACGTGGTGTTCCTGCACGAGGTGACGGCGGGGGCGGCGGATCGCAGTTACGGCATCCACGTCGCCAAGCTGGCCGGGCTGCCGCCGGCGGTGGTCGGGCGGGCGGACGAGGTGCTGAAGCTGCTGGAATCGGGCGACCAGAACGCGACGATCCACCGGCTGGCGGAGGATCTGCCGCTGTTCAGCGCGGCGCTGAAGCGGCCGGCGCCGAAGGTGGAGGCGGCGGAGGTGCTGCCTGCGGGGCCGTCGGCGGTGGAAGAGGCGCTGGCGGGGATCGATCCTGACAGTTTGACGCCCCGGCAGGCGTTGGAGGAGCTGTATCGGCTAAGGGGGATGCTTCGCTGATCGCTCAATCACTCCCTCTCCCGCCCCGGGAGAGGGAAGGGGCCCATGGCATCGCCATGGGAAGGGTGAGGGGTGAGGCACGAAGCCATGCGCTTCGGGATTCTTGGATCACCCCTCACCCTCCCCGCCTTCGGCGGGTCCCCTCCCTCTCCCGGGGCGGGAGAGGGCGATTTATTTCACTGCGCCTGCACCAGTTCCCCATGCCGCTCGCACCCCGCCTCGGCCAGTTCGACGAAGCGCTCCGTCACGTCGTCGGGCTGGGCGATCTTGGTCGGGTCCTCGCCGGGGAAGGCCTGGGTGCGCAGCTTGCTCGCCACCACGCCGGGGTCGATCAGGTTGACGCGCAGGGTCGAGCCGGAGACCTCCATCGCGTAGGTCTTCACGATCATCTCCAACGCCGCCTTGCTGGCGCCGTAGGGCATCCAGTAATGATGCGGCGCCTTGGCGGCGGCCGACGTCACGAAGATGGCGCGGCCGGTGCCCGATGCGCGCAGCAGCGGGTCCATCGAGCGGATCAGCCGGTAGTTGGCCGTCACGTTCAGGTCCATCACCCGCGACCACAGCTTCGGATCATACTGGGCGACCGGGCCCAGCGCCTCCAGCGCGCCGGCATTGCCGACGACCACGTCCAGCTTGCCGAAGCGCTGGTAGAGCGCATGGCCGAGTTGGTCGATCTTGTCGTAGTCGCGCAGATCCATCGGCACCAGGGTCGCCGACTGACCGGAAATCTTCTGGATGGCGTCGTCGGTCTCCTCCAGCCCGCCGACGGTGCGGGCGACCAGGACCAGATGGGCGCCTTCGGCGGCGAAGCGCTTGGCGACGGCGGCGCCGATGCCGCGCGATGCACCGGTGACGAGGGCGATGCGGCCGGAGAGACGGGACATGGTGACGACTCGTTTCCTGGGATTATTTTATTCGTCTACATACGAAAATCCCTCCCCCATGACGGGAGAGGGATCGTTCGTCAGGCGCGGACGGCGACGTTCGCCTCGACCGGCGGGCTTTCCAGCGCGTCGGTCAGCGGGATCGGGTAGTCGCCGGTGAAGCAGGCGTCGCAATAGCCGAGATTGGCCGGGTCGCGCTTCTCCTCGCCCATCGCACGGTACAGGCCGTCGAGCGAGATGAAGGCGAGGCTGTCGGCCTGGATGAAGTCGCGCATCTGCTCCACCGTCATGCGGTGGGCCAGCAGCTTGCCCTGCTCCGGCGTGTCGATGCCGTAGAAGCAGGGGTGCGAGGTCGGCGGGCTGGAGATGCGCATGTGCACCTCGGCGGCACCGGCGGCGCGCACCATCTCGACGATCTTCTTCGAGGTGGTGCCGCGCACGATGCTGTCGTCGACCAGCACGACGCGCTTGCCCTCGATCATCGCGCGGTTGGCGTTGTGCTTCAGCTTGACGCCGAGGTGACGGATCTGGTCGGTCGGCTCGATGAAGGTGCGGCCGACATAGTGGTTGCGGATGATGCCGAGGTCGAAGGGCACACCGGCTTCCTGGGCGTAGCCGAGCGCCGCGGGCACGCCGCTGTCGGGAACCGGCACGATCACGTCGGCGGGCACGCCGGCCTCGCGGGCCAGTTCACGGCCGATGCGCTGGCGGGCCTGATAGACGGAGGTGCCCTCCATCACGCTGTCGGGACGGGCGAAATAGATGTATTCGAAGATGCAGAGGCGGCGCTGCTGCGGCTGGAAGGGACGCAGGCTGTGGACGCCGCTGCCGTCGATGACGATCATCTCGCCCGGCTCGACGTCGCGGACATATTCGGCGCCGACGATGTCGAAGGCGCAGGTCTCGCTCGCCAGCAGGTGGATGTCGCCCAGCTTGCCGAGCACCAGCGGACGGACGCCCAGCGCGTCACGCACGCCGATCACTTCCTTGGAGGTCAGGGCCACCAGGGAGAAGGCGCCCTCGACCTGCCGCACCGCCTCGATCAGGCGATCGACCGGCGAGCCGCCGCGGGCAGTCGCCATCAGGTGGACGATCACCTCGGTGTCGGTGGAGGACTGGAACAGGCAGCCGCGGCGGACCAGCTGGCGGCGCAGCGCCTGGGCGTTGGTCAGGTTGCCGTTGTGGGCCAGCGCGAAGCCGCCGAACTCGAAATCGGCGTAGAGCGGCTGGACGTTGCGGATCGAGGTGTCGCCGGTGGTGGCGTAGCGCACATGGCCGATGGCGCTGGCACCCTTCAGCTTGGCGATGATCGCCTCGGAGCTGAAATGGTCGCCGACAAGGCCCAGCGTGTGCTGGAGATGGAAGCGGCCGCCGTCGAAGCTGACGATGCCCGCCGCCTCCTGCCCGCGGTGCTGCAGGGCGTGCAGGCCCAGCGCCGTGATGGCGCCCGCCTGCGGGTTGCCGTAGATGCCGAACACGCCGCACTCTTCGCGCAGCTTGTCGTCGTCGAACGGATGCGTCGTCAGCATCACCAGAAGTCCTTCGTCCAAGAGGCGCCGGGGGCGCGCGTCAGCACATGCAACGGAAAGAAACGGTCCACAAACGTCGATAGCGCCGAAACCGAGCGGTCAAGCTCAGCGGGCGTTGTTCTGCATCAGCCTTTCAAGGTCGGCGCGGTCGCGGTCCTTATAACCGCTATCGGGCGCCTGCGCACCCCCGGTCTTCGCGGGGCTGGGCACCGGTGTCGACAGGCGGTCGAGCGCCTGCTTGGCCTCCATCGCCTGACGCGCACGGTCGCGCGCCATGTCCATCTGGCCGAGACCTTCCCGGCGCAGGTTCTCCGGCACGAAGGCATAGAGCGTCTCGGCGCCGGCGGCCAGGAAGGGACGGGTCTTCGCCTGCTGCAGCCACACCGGCTGTTCGGCCGGATTCGGCACCAGCCAGAGGAAGAACAGATAGGCGATGGACACCAGCACCCCGCCCTTCACCAGCCCGAAGGCGAAGCCCAGCGTGCGGTCCAGCGCCGACAGCGCGGATGCCTGCACCCCGCGCGACAGCGCGCGGCCCAGCAGCGACAGCACGATCAGCGCGACGACGAACACACCCGCCGCCGAGGCGGCGTAGGCCAGCATCTCGAAACGGATATAGATCTGCGCGTAGGGAAGGACATGGGGCAGCGCGTAGAGCGTGACGATCGCCGCGCCGGCCCAGGCGAGGACCGACACCAGTTCGGCCACCAGACCCCGGCTGAAGGCCAGCAGTGCGGCCAGGAGCACGACGGCGATGACGACGATGTCCACCGGATTGACGGGAAGATTGTCCATGACCCTGTGCCGATTATTGGATGCCGATTGAGTGGGTACGGTCAGATGAATTCGTCGTCACGCCAGCGGCGCGTGTCGTTGTCGTCGTGAGGGCGCCGTGACGGCGGCCGGCCGGAGGAGCCCTGCGGCTGGAACAGCGGCATCAGCTCGCCCAACTGCTGGAGTTCGACCGTCTTCAGGCCGTTGTCGCCGCGGCCGCCCTTCTTGCCGGTGCGCCGGGCCGGGAAGATGGCGGAGGAGAAGCCGAGCTTCGCCGCCTCCTTCAGCCGCGTGTCGCTCTGGCCGACGGCGCGGACCTCGCCCGACAGGCCGATCTCGCCGAACACCACGGCGTCGGCCGGCACCGGCTCCCCGGTCAGGGAGGAGACCAGGGCGGCGGCGACGGCGAGGTCGGCGGCCGGTTCGGTGATGCGCAGGCCGCCGGCGACGTTCAGATAGACGTCGTTGGCGCCGATCTGCACGCCGCAACGCGCCTCCAGCACCGCCAGCACCATGGCGAGGCGGGCCGAATCCCAGCCGACCACGGCGCGGCGCGGCGTGCCGAGCGGCGACGGGGCGACCAGCGCCTGGACCTCCACCAGGACGGGGCGGGTGCCCTCCATCCCGGCGAAGACGGCTGCGCCGGACACGTCGCCGCGCCGTTCGGCCAGGAACAGGGCGGAGGGGTTGGCGACCTCCCCGAGGCCGGCGTCGCCCATCTCGAACACGCCGATCTCGTCGGTCGGGCCGAAGCGGTTCTTGACCGCGCGCAGGATGCGGAACTGGTGGCCGCGCTCGCCTTCGAAATAGAGGACGGTGTCCACCATGTGCTCAAGCACGCGGGGACCGGCGATCATGCCTTCCTTGGTGACATGGCCGACCAGAAGCAGGACGACTCCGCGCCGCTTGGCGACGCGGATCAGCTCCTGCGCGCTGGCGCGGACCTGGGCGACGGTGCCGGGGGCGCTGTCCAGATTGTCCATATACATGGTCTGGATCGAGTCGATGACGATCACCTCCGGACCCTTGGCGTCGTCCAGCGAGGCGACGATGTCGCGCACGCTGGTGGCCGAGGCCAGATCGACGGGGGCGGACGCGCAGCCGAGGCGCTGGGCGCGCAGGCGGACCTGATCGACCGCCTCCTCGCCCGAGACATAGGCGCAGCGGTGGTCCTGCGACAGCCGGGCCATCGCCTGGAGCAGAAGGGTCGATTTGCCGATGCCGGGATCGCCGCCGATCAGGATGGCCGAGCCGGGGACCAGCCCGCCGCCGCAGACGCGGTCGAACTCGGCGATGCCGGTCATGCGGCGGGGCGGCGCCTCGCTGGAGCCGTGCAGGCCGACGAAGTCGATGCGGCGGCCACGGGCGCTGCCGAGGCCCTTGGGCGCGCTGTCGGGCGCCGCCTCCTCCACGAGGCTGTTCCATTCGCCGCAGGCGTCGCACTTGCCTGCCCATTTCGGGAAGGAGGCGCCGCAGGCCTGACAGACATATCGGGTGGTGGGCTTCGCCAAAGGTCTGGTAGTCCGATGGGGATAGGGCCCGCCACATATAGCAAGCCGTTCCGCCGAATCCTACGTTTGCAGGGGTGGAATGCAGGAGCTTTTTTCGGACCGGTGCCGTGATAGGTTGCTTGAGCCGTCTGCGGATGGGCGCAGCGGTTGAAGAGTGTCAGAGGAATTACGTGACGGATGAAGGTCTGATGGACAGGGAAGGCAAGCGGATCGTGCTGCACGGTCCGGAGGGGTTCGAGGCGGTGCGGAAGGCCTGCCGGCTGGCGGCCGAGACGCTGGACTACATCGCGCCCTTCGTGGTGCCGGGGGTCAGCACCGGGCGGCTCGACACGCTGATCGAGGAGTTCCAGCGCGACCGCGGCGGCATTCCGGCAACGCTGGGCTATCAGGGCTATCCGGCCAGCAGCTGCATCTCGCCCAACCACATCGTCAACCATGGCATCCCCAGCGACGACAAGAAGCTGGTGGAGGGCGACATAGTCAACATCGACGTCACGGTGATCCTCGACGGCTGGTACGGCGACAGCAGCCGCATGTATTTCGTCGGCGAGAAGATCGGCGTGAAGGCGCGCAAGCTGGTCGACCTGACCTATCGCTGCATGATGGCCGGCATCGCCCAGGCCAAGCCGGGCAACCATCTGGGCGACATCGGCCATGCCATCCAGACGATGGCGGAAGCGGCGCGCTGCTCCGTCGTGCGAGATTTCGGCGGGCACGGCATCGGACAGGTCTTCCACGGCGCGCCCCATGTCGACCATTTCGGCAAGCCCGGCACCGGCGTGGAACTGCGCCCCGGCATGATCTTCACGGTGGAGCCGATGATCAACGCCGGCCGGCCGGAGGTGAAGATTCTGTCCGACGGCTGGACCACGGTCACCCGCGACCGCTCGCTGTCGGCACAGTTCGAGCACCAGATCGGCATCACCGAGGACGGCTGCGAGATCTTCACCCTCTCCCCCGCCGGCTTCACCCAACCTCCCTACGGAAACGCCGCATGAGCGACGACGAGCAGAAGCCGTGGGAGGTGTTGGGCAGCCGCGAGCTGCTGGACGCCAGCCCGTACCTGAAGGTGCGGGCGGAGACGGTGCGGCTGCCGGACGGGCGGACGGTGGAGAATTTCTATCAGCTCGACCAGCCCGACTTCGCCTTGATGTATGTCGAGACCGAGGACGGCAAGGTCGTGATGCTGCGCACCTACAAGCACGGGGCGCGGCGGGTCAGCCTGACCTTCCCGGCCGGCGCCATCGACCCCGGCGAGGAGCCGCTGGAGGCCGCCAAGCGCGAGCTGCTGGAAGAAACCGGCTATGCCGCCGACGACTGGACGGCGCTGGGCGGCTTCGTCGTGGGGGCGAACTCCAAGGGCAGCACCTGCCACATGTTCCACGCCAAGGGCGCCCGCAAGGTGGCGGAGCCCGATCATGGTGACCTGGAGGACATGCGGATCGAGCTGCACAGCGCGCGCGAGCTGATCGACGCGGCGGCGCGCGGCGATTACGCGGTGCTGCCGGTGATCGCCATGCTGGGGGCGATGCTGATGCCGGAGCTGCGCGAGGGGCTGGGCATGGCGGCGCGGTCGCGGTCGGTGTAAAAAGACAGGGCGACCTTTCACCGACCAGGAGGGCGGGCATGGCCCTGCGCAAACAGCGCCTGATGACGCTTGACGAGTTTCTCGCCTGGGAGGAGCGGCAGGACGGCCGCCACGAATTCCTCCAGGGCGAGATCGTCGCCATGGTTGGCGGAACGGTCGCCCACAACCAGATCTCCGGCAACATCTACGCCGCCTTGCGCGCGGACCTGCGCGGCTCGCCATGCCGGGTTTTTCAGGAAACGATGCGGATCCTCGCCGACGAGTCGGTGTTCTATCCGGACGTCTTCGTCACCTGTGCCGCGCTGGACGACCGCGACCGGCTGGCGACCGCGCCGACGGTGATCGTCGAAGTGCTGTCGGACAGCACGTCGAGCTACGACCACACCACCAAGAGCGCCGCCTACCGCACCCTGCCCTCCCTGACGCAATATGTGCTGGTCCATCAGCGTGTGGCGGTGGTGGAGAGCTTCCGGCGCACGGGCGACGGCTGGACGCATGAGCTGATCTCCGGACGGGAGGGAGCTTTGTCGATCCCGGCGCTGGAGGTGACGTTGCCGCTGTCCGCGATCTATGAGGACACGCGGGTATCCTTCGATCTGACCATCCATATGGGCGACACCGACGATGCCTGAGCAAGCCTTGTCTGCGGAGCGGCTGATCGAGTTGCTGGGGCTGCAGCCGCATCCGGAAGGCGGTTGCTACGTCGAGACCTATCGGGCACCGGGGGATGGCGGGCGCGGGGCGGTGACGGCGATCTACTTCCTGCTGCGGGCGGGGGAACGGTCGCATTGGCACACGGTGGATGCCGTGGAGATCTGGCTCTGGCATGGCGGGGCGCCGCTGGAGCTGTCGGTCTATGAGGACGGCGGGACGGTCGAGCGCCGCCGGCTGGGGATGGACATTGCCGGCGGCGAACGGCCGCAGGCGGTGGTGCCGGTCGGGGCCTGGCAGGCGGCGCGGAGCCTGGCCGACGGGCCGGACGGCTGGTCGCTGGTAAGCTGCACCGTGGCGCCGGCCTTCGAGTTCGCCGGGTTCAGGATGGCGCCGGAGGGATGGGAGCCCGGGGAGAACCTGTAAGAGGTGGATGATCGCCCGCCCTCCCCCGGCGTTCGGACCGGGAGAGGGTTGGCGTGGGGGTTCAATGCTGCGCGTCAGCGCTTCTCAAACGAATCCCTCATAGACCACCTCCGTCATCATCCCGGTCGCCATGTGCAGCAGGTTGTGGCAGTGCAGCGGCCAGCGGCCGGGGTTGTCGGCGTCGAAGGCGACGGTCACGCTGGCCATCATCGGCACCAGAACGGTGTCGCGCACCGCACCCGCCACCGGCCGCCCGTCGATCGCCACCACCTGGAAATGATGCCCGTGCAGGTGCATGGGATGCGCCATCATCGACGCGTTCTCGAAGGTCAGCTCCACCCGCTGGCCCTGGCGGACAATCAGCGGCCGGTGATTGCCGAAGGTCCGGCTGTCGAGGCTCCAGACATAGGGCATCATCGAGCCGGTCAGCTGCATCCGCTGGCTCAGGTCAGCCGCGCGGGCCGCCAGCGGCGCCACGGCCACCAGTTGACGTTCCAGCGACAGATCGAGGGCGTCGGTCTCCGCCTGTCCGGTGTCCGCGATCTTCTCCACCTCCGCACCGGGGGTGGCGAGGATGATGCCGGTGCGCTGCACCGCCCCTTCGCGCAGGGCCAGGATCGGAAAGGCGCCGCCGCCGGCCGGCAGGGTCAGGCGGATGTCGAGCCGCTGCCCCATCGACAGGCCGAAGCGGCTGCCCGCCACCGGTTGCACAGGATTGCCGTCGGCGGCGATCACCTGCCCGGTCAGGCGCCCGAGGTCGAGGTGGAAGGCGGTGGAGGTGGCGCCGTTGATGACGCGCAGCCGCACCCGCCCGCCGCGCTCCACCCGCACCACCTGCGGATCGGCAAGGGTGCGGTCGTTGGCAAGATAGGCGTCGTAATCGATGTCGTTCAGGTCCATCGCCATGCCGCCGGACATGCCCATCATGTCATGGCCGTTGGGCTGGGGCATGGAACCGTGCCCCATGGCGCCGTGGTCCATCTGGCCCTGGGTCATCTGGCCCGGACTCATCTGGCCGTGATTCATGGCGCCGTGGTTCATGGCGCCGTGATCCATGGACCCCTGGCTCATGGCCCCCTGCCCCATGCCGGCGGCACCATGCCCGCCATGCGCCATTCCGGCCGACGGCCCGCCCAGCGATGCCAGAAGCTCGGCCGGGTCGCGGAAGGTGAAGTCGTGCAGCAGGATGACCACCTCCTGCTCGTCGGCGCGGAGGTCCTCGTCGCTGCGGACCACCAGCGGGGCGGCCATCAGCAGCTGTTCCTGCAGCCCGTGATGGGAGTGCATCCAGTGCGTGCCGGTGCGCGGGGCGAAGTCGTAGCGGACCGTCAGGCCGTCGCGGATCGTCGGCCGGTTCATGTCGGCGACGCCGTCCTGGACATAGGGCGGGGTCTGGCCATGCCAGTGGATGATGGTGTCCTCCCCGGCCCGGTTCGTCAGGTCGACCAGGAAACGCCGGCCGGGATCGAGGGTCAGCCCATGCGTGCCGTCGGGCTGGCGGATGCCGAACATGCCGGCGCCCTTGCCGTTCACCTCCAGGGTGCGGCGCTCGACGGTCAGGCGGACGGCATCGCCGGCGGTTGGGGCCGCGTCGGGACCGGCAGCCAGGACCGATCGGGGAAAGGCGGGCAGCAGGGCGGCACAGCCGCCGGCCACCGCCGTGGACAGCAGACGGCGGCGGGAAAGCGCGAGAGTCATGACGGACTCCGGATGATCGGAAGTGGATTGGGGATGACGGCGGCGCCGCGGAAAGCCGGCGGCGCATCGGCATCATCCCAGCCGGGGCGGAGGCAAATCGGGGCGCAGGCCCAGCCCCTCGCGCAGCAGTCCGGCGGCCCAGTCCAGCTTGGGACCCGCCGATCCGAGCGGCGACGCCAACTCCGCACCCGGCAGCCCGACCGCCACGGCGGCGCAGGCCATCCCGGCGCAGCAGGGCTGCACCGCATGGTGCGGACGTCCCGGCGCCTGCCGGCCATGGTCGATGCGGTTCGCGTCCATCGCGTGCGACGTACCGTGCGACATGCCATGAGTCGCGACGGCAGCCGCGGCCTCCGGCCGCTCGTGCGGGCACGCGGCGGTGGCCATATCCGACCACAGCAGCAGGCCGAGCATCACGAGGACCATCGCCCTCGCGACACCACCCAGCATCCGCATCCAGTCGGCGACGCGCACCGGCACCGTACCGCTCCCGCTTGTTGTCAGCCTTTCCAGATAGGCCCGAGGGCCGAGCCGGTCAACCACCCCCGACCGCCGGACAGGCCCGATACCCATTCAGTGCTAGGCGTTTTCCCGAGCATGGAACTGCAACACACCGCCCCTATATTGGCGCTCACCCGAAACCAGCCCGAACTCTTCCAGATGTCCGCCTCCGCCCGTCCGGCCAATTTCCCGCACACCGCGACCCGCCAGCTGCATTGCGCCTGCTGTGGCCGTCCCTTCGTCCGTCCGTCCATGCGGGGACCGGCGCCGCTCTATTGCTCGGTGGATTGCCAGAAGCAGATGCGGGTCCGCACCCGGGTGTGGAGCCAGCGCGACGACGCGCCCTTCGGCCTGCGCCGCGCCTCTTATTAGCGTTCAGCGAATCTCGACGGTCGCGCTGTCGCTGCGGCCGTCGGCGTCCAGCACGGTCACCCGCACCACCCCCGGCCCCGCCGGCCGCCACAGCACCTCGCGCGCGATGGGCGACTGGGCGATGCGCCGGCCGTCGATCAGCCAGGACAGCGGACGCCGCCCACCGCTGGCGGTCAGGGTCATCGGTTCCCCCCTGCCGTCCGGCCCCAGCGCCTCCAGCACCATGTCGCTGACCGGGAAGGTCAGGCGCAGGCGGTCGGTCTGGCGCGGTCCCGCCAACTCCACCTCGCCTGGCCGCAGGCGGCGCAGAAGGTCCGGCGGCGCGTCGTTGCGCACCGGCCCGGCGGGACGGCCACGCTCGGCCGGCAGCAGGTCGAACACCTCGAACAGCAGCGGGGCGGCGGTGTTGCGGCCGTAATGGTCGGGGCTGGGCGTGCCGTCGGGCCGGCCGACCCACACCCCCACCGTGTAGCGCCCGGTGACGCCGAAGGCCCAGGCGTCGCGGAAGCCATAGCTGGTGCCGGTCTTCAGCGCCACCGGGCCGCTGCCACGCAGTTCCTGCGCCTGCACCACGCCCGGCGGCGGCGGGGAGCCTTCCAGGATCGCCCGCACCTGCTGCGCCGCAGTGGCGGACAACAGCCGCTGCTCCGGCCCGTCCTGCTGCTCCGCCATGGTGCGCAAGGGAGCCACCATCCCGTCGCGCGCCAGCCCGCTGTAGAGGGTCGTCATGTCCCACAGGCTGATCGAGGCCCCGCCGAGCGCCACCGGAAGCCCCGGCAGCGCCGTGCCGCGGGGCAGCACCAGCCGGACGCCGGCCTTGCGCAGCGCCTCGGCGAAGCGCAGCGGGCCGACGCGGTCGAGCACCAGCACCGCCGGGACATTCAGCGAGCGCTGCAGCGCCTCCATCACCGTCAGGTCGCCGGTGAAGCTGCGGTCGAAATTGCGCGGCGCCCAGTCGCCGAAGCGGGTGGACACGTCGGCGATCTGGGTCAGCGGGTGGATGATGCCATCGTCGAAGCCCAGCCCATAGATGAAGGGCTTCAGCGCCGACCCCGGCGAGCGCACCGCCCGCACCATGTCGATGGGACCCTGCCGCGTCTCGTCCAGCGCGTCAGGACTGCCGAGATAGGCCAGGACCGAGCGGTGGCGGTTGTCCACCACCAGCACCGCCAGCCCGGCCTGCGGGTTCAGCGTCTCCGCCGCCCGGCGGGCCATCGCCTCGACGGCGTGCTGCAGCGTGTCGTCGATGGTGGTGGCGATCACCGGCCGGTGGGGATCGGCGTTGCGCAGCCGGTCGGCCAGATGCGGGGCGGAGGCTGGCAGCGACAGGCGGGCCGAGGGCACCGGCAGGGTCTTGGCCTCCGCCACCGCCTTGGGCGGCAGCGCACCGGCTTCGCCCACCCGGTCCAGCACCTTGTCGCGCGCCGCCTGCGCCCGCTCCGGATAGCGGTCGGGCCGCAGGCGGGAGGGCGATTGCGGCAGCGAGACCAGCAGCGCCGCCTCCGCCGCGTCCAGTTCCACCGGGGCCTTGCCCAGCAGCATCAGCGACGCGGCGCGGATCCCCTCGATGTTGCCGCCATAGGGGGCGAGGGTCAGGTACATGCCGAGGATGTCGCGCTTGCCGTAGCGCCATTCCAACTGCGCCGCCCGCGCCGCCTCGATCAGCTTGGCGCCGAAGGTGCGCGGGCGCGGCTCCAGCAGGCGGGCGACCTGCATGGTGATGGTGGAGGCGCCGGAAACCACCCGCCCCGCCCCCAGATTCTGCGCCGCCGCCCGCAGCACCGCCAGCGGATCGACACCGGCATGGCTTTCGAAGCGCCGGTCCTCATAGGCAAGCAGCAGTTCGATGAACAAGGGAGACACGTCGTCCACCGTCGCCGGCAACCGCCAAGCCCCGGCCTCGTTGGTGAAGACGCGCAGCGGCCGGCCCTTGCGGTCGGTGACCGTCACCGACAGGTCGGCCAGCCGGTCCAGCGGCGGCGGGAACAGCCGGTCGAGCGCCAGCGCCGTCCCCAGCAGGGCGGCGACGCCCGCCGCGGCGAGCGCCGTCCGCCGCACCCATTTCCGCGCCAATCGTCACTCCGCCGGATGGACGGTGATCCGCCCGGTGGTCTGGCGGGCGAAGAAGCGCGGCTTGTACATATCCTCCACCGTGGCGCCCGGCAGTTCATAGGTGCCGGGGGTGATGGCGCGGACGATGAAGGCCAGCTTGAAGGTCTGCTGGTCCTCCGTCAGGTCCACCGCGGCGACATAGCGGTCGTCGCGCGCCTCGGTCGTGCGGGTGTAGCTGAGATCGCCCAGCCACTGCATCTCCTCCGGCGTGCCGCCGCCCAGCTTGGCGTTCTCGATCTCCCAGCCGGCGGGCAGCGCGTGGGTGACCATGCCCTGGTGGAACAGCTTGGTGTTGGCCTCGCCCTCCAGCACGACGACGAAGACGTCGTTCTGCTTGATGGTGTCGAGGTTCAGCGGCTCGCCCTTGCGGGTGAAGAAGTAGCGCTTGATGCGCAGCCCCTCGCGCGCTGCCGGCTGCGGCGCCACCGGCACGCCGGACAGCGACACCGCCTGCCACACCGCCGCCTTGCCGGCGTTGGCGACCGGGATGCCGGCCTTCAGCTGGGCCAGAGTCGGGGTCAGGTCGACCCGCGCGCCTTCCTTGCGCGTGCCGGACAGCGTCACCTCCGCCTTGGCCGGCGCGCCGCGCAGCAGGGCGTCGGCGGCCAGCACCGACCACGCCTTCTCCTGCGTGTTGGTGCGGCCGGCGGCGGTGGCGGAGGCCGGAAGCCGGTCGATCAGCGCCGGGATGCGGGTGCCGGCCATGTCGACCTCGGTCATCAGCGCCACCAGCGCCGCGGCGTCGCGGACGGTGGAGCCGTAATCGACATGCCAGTCCTCGCGCGCCAGATGGCCGACCGCGCTGTCGAAGGCGCTGGCCGCCCGCTCCTTGTCGCCCATGCGGGCGAGCGCCGCGCCGAGCTGGCCCTTGGCGAGCGGCGTCGGCAGCTTTTCCAGCGCGGTGTCGTGCAGGTAGCGCGCCGGCCCCGGCAGCGACACGCCGGCCAGCGCCAACGTGTGCAGGGCATAGGCGCGCACCGCCAGCTCCTCCGGCTCGCTCGCGCTGGCGATGGCGCGCTGGCGCAGCCAGGACAGCGCGTCGGTCAGCGGCTTGTCGGGAACCGCCTCCCCCTTCTGCTTGGCGCGGACCAGGAACTCGGTGGCATAGGCGGTCAGCCAGCCGTCGGCCTCGTCATGGGCGCCCCACAGGCCGAAGGCGCCGTCGAAGCGCTGCTTGTCGAGCGTGCGGGAAATCGCCTGCTGGACGCGCGCCTCAAGGCCATCGTCCGGCTTGCGGTCCTTGCCCAGCGCCAGTTCGACGTCGCGCACCACCAGCAGCGGCAGGGCGCGGCTGACCGTCTGTTCCAGACAGCCGAACGGATAGCGGTCGAGCGCCCGCAGGATGCCGCCGACATCGAAGGGTGGCGCGGTGGTGAAGCTGGCCGACCAGTTGGCAGTCCCCGGCAGATATGTGGCCAGTTCCGCACCGTCGAAGCGGACGCTCTCGCCGGGGGCGATCTGGCGGGTGAGGAACTGGGTCTCCACCGCACGGGCCGGGCGGACGGTGATGCCGTAGTCGTGGCTCAGCGCCAGGTTTTCCGGTCCCTTCACCGCGACGGCGACATGGCCGATGCCGGCGGAAACGCCCTTCAGCGGGACCACCAGCGTCTTGCGCTCCCCCTTCGCCAGCGGGACGGAGAGGGTGCCGCCCTCCACCGACACGGCGTCCTGCGCGGTCACCGCCACCTCGTAGGTGCCGGCCGCCGCCTCCACATTGTGGAGCGACAGGGTCACGCGGCTGTCGTCGCCGGGGGCGAGGAAGCGCGGCAGGATGGCGTCGGCCACCAGCGGATCGCGCACCGTCACCGGCCCGGCGGCGGAGCCGACCCGACCGCGGCTGTAGGCCACCGCCATCAGCCGAAGCTCGCCGTTGAAGTCCGGCACGTCGAAGCCGATGCGGGCGGTGCCGTCGGCGTCGACCTTCACCGGCCCGTGGAACAGCGAAACCACGGTGAAGGGCACCACCGGCAGACCGGCGCCGCTGGAATCGCCGCCCTGGCGCATGGCGCCATAGGGGCCGTCGAGCGGGTCGATCAGCCGGCCGTAATCGTCGCGGATGTCGAGGCCGAGCCGGCGCTTGCCGAAATAATGCTTCTCCGGCTGCGGGCTGGCGAAGTCGGTCAGCCGCAGGATGCCCTCGTCCACCGCGGCCAGCGTGACATAGGTGTCCGCCATCGCCCCGCCATCGGCGGCGGCGACCTTCACCCCGACCTCCAGCCGGCTGCGCGGACGCATCACCTGCGGCGCGTCGAGCGCGACGGTCATGGTGCGCACCGACGGATCGACGCCGACCCAGGCGACGCCCATGGCGCGCACCGGCTGGCGTTCCCGACCCTTGACCGGCGGACGGTAGGCGGTGGCGGTGACATAGGCGCCGGGACCCCAGGCGGCATCGACCGGGATTTCCACCGTCGCGCCCTCGGCCGGGACCGACAGGGTGCGCACGTCGAAGATGCGGTCGGTCGCCACCGTCACCAGCAGTTCGCCGGCGAAGGGTGGCGCAATGCGGATGCGGGCGGTCTCGCCCGGCTTGTAGGACTGCCTGTCGGTGGAAACCTCCAGCTTGTCCGGAATGTCGGCGCTGTCGTCGCCGCTCGCCCAGCCGGAATAGAAGCGGTAGGAGCTGGCGACGCCCGCCGCCTTGTCCGTCACCTCCAGCCGGTAGCGGCCGAAATCGCGCTTGCCCAACGCCACCAGCGCCGGCTTGTCGGCGCCGACATCGACGGTGCCCGAGGCCAGCGGCACGTCGCGCACCGAGGCGTTGTAGCTGTAGCGGCCGTCGCGGCGGTACCAGACGAAGGAGACACGCTCCTCCACCAGTTCCCATTTGACGCCGGGCTTGGCGATGGCGCTGCCGTCCGGCGCCACGGCGACGAGGTCGAAGGCGGCCTCGCCTCCCTCGCCGATGCGGCCGTCGGAAAAGCGCGGGCGCAGGCCGAGCGCATAGGTCTTGGGCCGCACCGGGACCGAGACCGACTTCTTCACCGGGCGCCCGCCCGGCTCCGACAGGGTGACGCGGATGTCGGCGCGCAGCGGCTTGCTGGTGTCGGGCACCTCCGGCAGGGTTACGGCGATGTGGGAGACGCCCTGCTCGTCGGTGGTCGGGAACTCCAGCGGGTCGAGCCGCTCGGTCGGGTTGTCCTGCACCCGGCCGAAACGGTAGTCCTTGAAGGACGGATAGGGCATCGGGTCGGGCTTCAGCGCCACCTCGGCGGTGCCGTCCAGCCCGGCGGCCGGCGGGCCGTAGAGGAAGCGGCCCTGCGCCGTCACCTCGAAGGGTTGGCCCGGCACCAGGATCGGCGCGCCGGCGGTCAGGTCGAGCGCCAGCTTGACCGGAACGAAATCCTCGACCTGGAACCCGCCGCGGCCGATCGGCTCGCCCTTCGGGTCGCCATAGACCAGCACCTCCCAGCCGCCGAGCGGCGCCGTGCGGGTCAGGCTCAGCGGCAGGAAATAGCCGCCGGCCCCCTGCCCCTTCAGAGCGCCGCTGTAATATTCGGTGCCGCTGGGACGCAGGACCTTGACCGTCAGCGGGAAATTCTCGACCGCCTCCGTCTTGTCGTCGCGCAGCAGGATCGACAGGTTGACCGTCTCGCCCTGGCGGTAGACGCCGCGGTCGGCATAGACGAAGGCGTCCATCGGCCCCGGCGTCGGACGCCCGCCGACCCCGCGGTCGCTGAGGTCGAAGGCGGCGCCGGTCAAGTCCTGCATGGCGAAATCGGTGCCGAGATAGGCCATCACCATCTCGGGCGCGTTGCCGCCGGTCTTCAGCAGGCCGGGTGCGAAGCGGGCGCGGCCGAACTCGTCGGTCTTCACCCGCGCCAGTTCGGTGTTGTTGCGGGCGACCAGCGCCACTTCCACCCCTGGCAGCGGCTTGGCGGTGCCGAAGGAGCGGGCGAAGACGGTCAGCCCGTCGGCGCCGCGGAAGCTGGTCAGGCCGATGTCGGACAGCAGGACCCATTGGGTCGCCAGCGCGTCCCAGCGGTCGCCCTCCTCCACGTCATGCGGGCGGGCGGTGACGACATAGAGGCCGGGCTTGGGATCGTCGCCGACCGCCTGCCGGAAGGGGATCGCCGCGGTGGTGTCGCGGTTGCGCTCCCCCTTCACCTCCAGCGAGCCGGACCAGACCAGCTCGCCATTCTCCTCCGCCAGACGGTCGGCGGAATAGCCGGTCAGCTCGTTGAAGATGTTGCCTTCGGACTTGTTGGAGACCAGCGCCCGGTCGGCGATGCGGTAGACCGAAATGTCGAGCCGGTCTGTGTTGACGCTGACCACCGGGATGCCGTCGGCGCCCTTGCGCGGCAGGATGTAGGCGGAGCCGCGGAAGGCGGCCATGGAGGGCCGGTCGGGGACGCGCACACGCTGGGTCTCGTCCGCCTTCAGCACCACCCCGTCCTCGCCGGGCAGGCCCTGGCGCAGGGTGACGGTGTAGCCGTTGCCGTGGCTGACGCCGCGCAGGCACAGGCTGTTCTCCCGCGCCTCGATGGCGGTCTTGGTCGGCGGCTCCACCCGGACGTAATCGTCGAAGCGCACGCCCTGCTTGCCGCTGAGGCGGTCATTGAACTGGAAGCAGACGCGCGGGCTGCTGCCCTCCGCATTCACGGTCACGCCGGTCATCGCCAGCCCGGCCTTGCGGCGCATGGCGACGAAGCGCTCCTCCAGCTTCGGCGCGCGGGCGTCGAGCGTCGCCGTGTCGAGCTTCGGCGCCAGCTGGCGGATGGCGTTCAGCGCCTTCACCGCCTCGTCCGGCTTGCCGAAGGCCTCGTCCATCAGGGTGGCGATGCGCCAGAGGATGGCGACGCGTTCCTCGTCCTTCGGGTTGAACTGGCCGGCCATCACGGCGCTCTGCAGCGCGCGGTCCTTGTTCGGCGGCGTGGCCGCCGTCCAGGCGGCGCTCAGCTCCAGCCAGACCGACGGCGAGGCGCCGCCCTGGGTGATGACCTTCTCATAGGCCTGGACGGCGCCGGCCATGTCCTTGCGGTCGCGGGCAGCATGGGCCTGCTTCAGCAGGTCGGCGATCACCTGCGGCTTGGGCTGCGGCGGCGATTTCAGCAGCAGGCCGTTGGCATAGGCGGTGGCGTCCGACAGCGCCCCCGGCGGCGTGTAGTCGGCCCGGACCGGACCGGCCGCAAAAACCATCACCACCAGAACCCAGAGCAGCGTCAGCAGCCGTGCCATCATGTCGCCTTGCAAGCGGTAACGGGAATGCCTCCGGTTATAGCGCCGATAACCGGGGCGTGGCGATATGGCGAACCGCCGATGCACCGTTCGGCTGTAGAGAGATCCCGCCGCACTTGTTCGCCTCCCGCGGATCGGGTAACGATCCGTTTCTAAAGCTTGCGAGGCGGTCGCAATCGGATGCTGGCTTATTGCCGCACAGTGCAGGAACGGTGGGGTCTGGCGCTTGCGCTCGCGCTGGCGTTCAGCCTGTTCCTGCGCGTCGCCGCCCCCACCGCCGGCGCCGCCGACCGCGACGGCTATGTCGCGATCTGCACCGGCAGCGAGATCGTCTATCTGCCGGTCGATCAGGACGGCGTGCCGCTGCCTGACGGCGGCGAGAGCGACAAGCAGCAGCTTTCCCCTCTGCATCTGCCCTGCAGTTGGCTCGGCCAGTATATCGCGCTGCTGCCGGCCTTGCAGATGCCGCTCATTCCGGCGGGCATCCTGCAGCTGCCGGAGTCCGCGAAGCCCGACGAGGTCCACCGGCCGAAGGAGCGGAAGCCCTTCCAGTCCCAGGCCCCGCCATCCGGTCGTCACCCGACGCACTGAGCCGCCCGCTTGGCCGGGCGATCCGCATCGCGACGACCGAATGGATTCATCATGACTGGAACTCTGCAAAGCGGAGCCATCGGCTCTGCCCTTTACCGTGCGCTGTGGCGCTGGCATTTCTTCGCCGGGCTGATCTGCGCGCCCATCGTCATCCTGCTCGCCGTGACCGGCGGCATCTATCTGTTCAAAGACGAGATCAACGACGGCCTGCACCGCGATTTGCGCATCGTCGCACCGCAGAGCAGCGAACGGCTGGCGCCTTCCGCCCTGGTGGCGAAGGCGCTGGAGGCACATCCCGGCACGCTGACCGGCTACAGCCCGCCCGAGGCGGCCGACCGCGCCGCCGGGGTGCAGATCGCCGGCGCCGACGGCCTCAAGGACATCGTCTATGTCGATCCCTACAGCGGCCGGGTGCTGGGCAGCCTGTGGGACGGCGGTGCCGCCGGATCGCCGTCGATGTATGTGGTGCGGAAGCTGCACAGCCTGAAATATGCGGGCTGGTTCGCCGAGCGCATCGTCGAGGCGGTCGCCGGCTGGATGGTGCTGATGGTCGCCTCCGGCATCTATCTGTGGTGGCCACGCGGCCAGAATGGGGGAGTCGTCACCGTGCGCGGCACGCCGGGCAAGCGCCTGTTCTGGCGCGACCTGCACGCGGTGACCGGCGTCTTCGTCAGCGTGTTCATCGTCTTCCTGGCGATGACCGGCCTGCCCTGGTCCGGCTATTGGGGCAAGCAGTTCTACGGCTTCGCCTATGCGGTCGGCATGGGCATGCCCGACGGCTATTGGGACAAATATCCGGTCTCCACCGTGCCGCTGAAGGACAGCATCGACCGCGCCCCCTGGATCATCGAGAACCAGCCGACGCCGCTGTCCACCACCGCGAGCGGGGCACCGGCCAAGCTGGACGACGTGGTGCGGACGGTTGAGGGGCTGGGGATCGCGCCGGGCTATGCCCTCGTCATTCCAGGCAGGCCGGACGGCGTCTTCACCGCGTCGGTCTACCCCGACGACATCACCAAGGAGCGGGTCGTCCATCTCGACCAGTACAGCGGCAAGGTGCTGTTCGATATGCAGCTGAAGGATCTGGGCCTGTTCGGCCGGCTGGCGGAATGGGGGGTCAGCATCCACATGGGTCAGGCCTTCGGACTGGCCAACCAACTGGTGCTGCTCGCCTCGCTGGTGGCGATGGTCGGGCTGGTGGTGTCGGGACTGGCGATGTGGTGGAAACGCCGCCCCGCCGGCAGCCTGGGCGCGCCGCGCCTTGCCACAGGGGCCGGCGTGCCGAAGGGGCTGTTCGTCATTGCGGCGGCTGCCGGCCTGCTCTTCCCGATGGTCGGGATTTCGATGCTGGTCTTCGCCGTCATCGAGGCCGCGACCTACGGCGTCCGCACACTGCGCACGGCCTGACCGGCCATTCAGGGGGAAGCCGGGACCGGCCCGGCTTCCAGCGCGCTGCGCACGAAGGCGCGCTCCGCCAGACTGCGGTGGCGGTCGCGGTGGCGGACCAGATGGAAGGGGCGGGACGGCAAATCCAGCCCCTCCAGCGCGACGATGCGGCCGGCGGCCAGATCGTCGGCCAGGATCAGGTCCGACAGGACGCTCGCCCCCACCCCGGCCAGCAGGGCCGCGCGGATGATGCCGCCGCCGGGCAGGGTCATGGCGACATCCAGCCCGTCCGGATCCAGCCCGACCCCGCGCACCGCCGCCTCGAACAGCGCGCGGGTGCCGGAGCCGGGTTCGCGCAGGATCCAGCGCCCGGCCGCCATCTCGTCCCGCCCGACCCGGCCGAGCCCGGCCCAGGGATGGGAACCGCCCACCACCAGCCGCAGCCGGTCGCCCTCGACCGGTTCGCTGATCAGGGCCGAATCGCTCACCGCCCCTTCGGCGATGCCAAGCTCGGCCCGGCCGTCGCGCACCGCCTCGGCCACCTGTTCGGTGTTGCCGATGGACAGGTCGACGCGGATGCCGGGATAGGCGGCGGCGAAGCGCAGCAGCCGCGGCGGCAGCCAGTGATTGCCGACGGTCTGGCTCGCCGCCAGCCGCAGGGCGCCGCGCGACAGGCCCGACAGTTCGGCCAGCATCGTTCCGGCCTCTTCCACCTTCGCCAGGATGGCGCGGGCCTGACCGTGGAGAAGCTGGCCGGCGGCGGTCAGTTCCACCCGCCGGCCGATGCGGTCGAACAGGCGCAGGCCATGTTCCGCCTCCAGCGCGGCGATGGCGGCGCTGACCGCCGGCTGCGACAGGTGCAGCACCTCGGCGGCGCGGGTGAAATGCAGCATCTCCGCCACCGTGGCGAAGATGCGCAGCTGTTCCAGCGTCACGCGAACAGACCGGTGAAGGGCAGGAAATCGACCAGATCGCCGGGATGCACCGCGGTGGCCTCCGCCGGCATGTCGACCAGCCCGTCGGCCTCCACCATCGAGGTCAGCACGCCGGAGCTGTTGCTGGGGAACTTCACGGCGACCGGACGCCCGTCCGCGCCGCGCTCCAGCCGGGCGCGCAGGAACTCGCGCCGGCCGGGCTTCTTGGTGAAGGTGAAGTCGGCGACCACGAGGCTGCGCGGCGTGGCGATGCCGGTCGCCCCGGACAGGCGCAGCACCAGCGGCCGGCCGACCAGCAGGAAGGTCACCATCGCCGACACCGGGTTGCCGGGAAGCCCCAGGAAGGGCGTGTCGCCGACGCGGCCGAGCGCCAGCGGCTTGCCCGGCTTGATCGCCAGCGTCCAAAGGTCGATGGAACCCAGCGCGTTCACCGCCGCCTTGACATGGTCCTCTTCGCCGACCGAAACGCCGCCGCTGGTGACGATCAGGTCGCCGGCGCCGGCCGCCTCGGCCAGGGCGGCGCGGGTGGCGTCGGGCCGGTCGGGCAGGATGCCGAGGTCGCGCACCTCCACCCCCAGCGCGTCGAGCTGGGCAGCCAGCGTGTAGCGGTTGGCGTCATAGATGGCATGGTCGGGCTTGGGCTGCCCCGGCTCCCGCAATTCATTGCCGGTGGAGAACAGCACCACGGTCAGCCGCTTGCGCACGGTCAGGCTGGAGCGGCCGACCGCGGCGGCGAGCCCGACCTCCTGCGCGCGCAGGCGCTGGCCCGGATGCAGCACCACCGCGCCGGCGGTCATGTCCTCCCCCGCCAGACGGACGTTGGAGCCGCGCTTCAGCGACACCGGGACCAGCACGGCGTCGCCGTCGGTCCGGCAATCCTCCTGCATCGCCACGGTGTCGACCCCGGCCGGGACCGGCGCGCCGGTGAAGATGCGCACCGCCTGTCCGGCGGCGACGGTGCCGTCGAACCTGGAGCCGGCCGGCACGCGCCCGACGATCTCCAACCGGCGGAAGCCCTCACCCGCCTGGGCGGCGAAGGCCCAGCCGTCCATGGCGGAGACGTCGGCCGGCGGCACATTGACCGGAGCCACCACCTCCTCCGCCAGCACGCGGCCGAGCGCCTGGCGCAGCGGCACCTCCTCCGTCCCAGTCACCGCGCCATAGCCCTGTGCGACGCGCGCGACCGCCTCGTCCAGCGACAGGGGAATGGGGCCGTGTGCGGAGCAATCGTCCATGGTCTCGGTGTCCTTAAAAGGGTGTGGCGGCGCCTTTCCTACCGCCAACTGCAGCCCGCGACTTTGATCGGCGTCAAGGCTCTGTTTGGGCATGGCCGCAATTCGGCCGATAATCGCCCTCTCCCGCCCCGGGAGAGGGAGGGGACCCGCGCCGAAGGCGTGGGGAGGGTGAGGGGTGATCCAAGGGACCTTGCGGTTCTGGATTCTTGCCTATCCCCTCACCCTTCCCATGCTCTGCATGGGCCCCTTCCCTCTCCCGGGGCGGGAGAGGGAGACTGTCGAACTGGCGGTGATGCAGGAGGTTTCCGGCATGGGGAAAGCCCCCCTCCTTTTCGATGCACCTGTGCCGCGCTTTCGCGTAGGATGCCCGCACTTTGCCACAGGCCCCATGGGGGCCGGCAATCCCCTGTCCGATCCCGTATCCGCAAGAGCAGCCCGTCCCATGGCCAAGTCCCGCCGTTCCTCGTCCCGCAGCGCCCCGTCCGACGTTCAGGGGGCATGGCTGCGCCGCGGTCTGGGCCAGCCGGGCGGCAAGCTGCCGCTGTTCGACGAGCGCGGCCAGCGGGTGAAGAAGGCGACGGTGGAGGCCTGCCTGAAGGCCGGCTGGGCGGAGCGCTGGTTCGACAATCCGTTGAAGCCCGACTGGCTGGTCTGCCGCCTGACCGAGACCGGCCGCACCGCGCTCGGCGGGCATGGCCACGGCGATGCCGCCCCGGTCGGCGAGGCGCAGGACGACGCGCGGCAGGGCGCGCTGATTTAAGAGAGAAAGGCGGCGATCGGCCCGGCGATGCGGTTTACTGCGCCACTTCCGCCAGACCGCTGCCGCGCTTGATCCGCAGCTGGCGGTCGACCTCGGCCTGGAGCTGGCGCGGGGTCACCGGCTTGTGCAGGATGGCGACCCCATGGGCGGAGGCATCGGCCAGGGTGTCGGTGCCGGTTTCGCCGGTCAGGATCAGCGCGGGAACCTCGGCCCCATAGCGGGCGCGAACGCGGCGGATCACCTCGGTGCCGACGCGCCCTTCGCGCAAACGGTAGTCGGCGATGACGATGTCCGGCACCCGCCCCAGCGACTCCAGCCGGTCCATCGCCCGGTCGGCGCTGTCGGCGGCGACGACGCGGAAGCCCCACTCCGTCAGCACCGTCTGCAAGCCCAGCAGCACCACCGCATCGTCGTCGACCAGAACCGCCAGCCGCGGCCGGTCGATGGCCGGCGGCCGTTCGGGACCACCCGGCCGTCCGGCCAGGAAACGGGCCGGGGCCAGCGGCACCAGGACGCGGAAGGCCGACCCCTGCCCGTGCACCGACCGGACCTCGACGGGATGGTCGAGCAGCTGCGACAGCCGCCGCACGATGGCGAGCCCCAGCCCAAGCCCGCGCAGCCGGTCGCGCTCCGGATTGCTGACCTGATGGAACTCGTCGAAGATGCGGTCGAGATGTTCGGGCGGGATCCCGATGCCGGTGTCCTGCACCTCGATCGCCAGCCGGTCGCCGCCCGGTGCGGCATCGATGCGGCAGCGGATGCGGATCGCCCCGGCCTCGGTGTAGCGGAGCGCGTTGTCGACCAGATTGCGCAGCAGCTGCATCAGCAGGCCGCGGTCGCTGCGCAGGACCGCCTCGCAGCTCTCCACCCGCCAGACCAGCCCCTTGGCGGCCGCCTGCCCGCCATAGGCGGCGTCGAGCGCGTCGGTGATCTCGCCGATCTCGAAGGTGTCCAGCACCGGGGTCACCACCCCGGCCTCCAGCCGCGACACCTCGAGCAGCCCGTCGAGCAGGCCCTTCATGGTGTCCAGCCCCTGGTCGAGCCGGGACAGCAGATCGCGCCCGTTGTGGTCGCCGACATGGCGGGCGAGTGCGGCGGACAGGAAGAACAGGGCCTGGAGCGGCTGGCGCAGGTCGTGGCTGGCGGCGGCGAGGAACTTCGATTTCGCGAGATTTGCGCGCTCGGCTTCCTCCCGGGCGGCATCGCGCTCCGCTTCCAGCGACTGAAGGCGATGAATGAGACTCATGCTTCGACCACGGCTCTCACGGAGGATGATGGGGTTCCCGAAGGCGCCCCGTTTCCATTTTCGAACAGAACCGGGGATAATGTTAAACTGCATTAACCATAACCATGCTGCAGCGCGCAACCCTTCCCAGGCATATGTGCCGCATGGGCAGGGTCCATGAAGAAAAGGTTAATGGTGGTTCATATGCGAAAGCCCCGGCATTTTTCCGGGGCTTTCCGCATTCGGGACTCGATAAGCGGTCCTGCGCCAGACGTCGTGGGCAAACCTTTCGAGAGGCCGGCCCTCAGAACCCCCGGCGGACCGCCATGTGGATCTCGCCGCGGGTCAGCCCGATGTCGGACAGTTCGGCGTCGGACATATGGTGCAGCTCATCTTCCGCACGGTGAAGTTCAATCCGTTCGCGGACCCAATGAACGACACGTTGAAAGAGGGAGGTTTCCTTTGTTCCGGCGACAAACAATTCACCGGACGAAGACTGCATCGAAGAGTAGGCCATGTTGATCTCCTGCGCTTGGCGCTGAATTACATGAGCCTATTTTGCCTTTCGCATCCGCGAAATCAATGGCGGACCCTCTGCGGCGCCGCGTCGGCAGACCTGCGCGAATTCGATAGAACCTTTGTAGGCAAATGGAGCCAGATCAAAGCGGGCATGAAAAAACGCGCGGAGGTTTTCCCCCGCGCGTCTTCAAAAACAAAGGCTTGGTGCTGTCAGGCTTACTTCACGCTGACTTTGCGCGACAGGTTGTGGTGCGCCTCGATGTAGCGGACCGTGCCCGACTTGGAGCGCATGATGACCGAGTGGGTGTAGGCGCCGCCCGGGAAGCGGCGAACGCCCTTCAGCATGGCGCCGTCGGTCACGCCGGTGGCGGCGAACATCACGTTGCCGCGCGCCAGTTCGTGCAGGCTGTACTTCTTGTCGAGGTCGGTGACGCCCCACTTGGCGGCGCGGGCCTTCTCGTCGTCGTTGCGGAACAGCAGACGGCCCTGGAACTGGCCGCCGATGCAGCGCAGGGCGGCGGCGGCCAGCACGCCTTCCGGCGCGCCGCCGGAGCCGACATACATGTCGACGCCGGTGCCGGCCTGGCTGGTGGCGATGACGCCCGACACATCGCCGTCGTTGATCAGCATGATGCGGGCGCCGGCTTCACGGACGCGGGCGATCAGCTCGGCATGGCGCGGACGGTTCAGGATGCAGACCAGCAGTTCCTGCACCTCGGTGCCCTTGGCCTTGGCCAGAGCCTTCAGGTTGTTGGCCGGCGTCTCGTCCAGGTCGACGATGTTGTCCGGCAGGCCGGCGCCGACGGCGATCTTGTCCATGTAGACGTCGGGGGCGTTCAGGAAGCCGCCCTCCTCCGCCATGGCGATCACGGCCAGCGAGTTCGGGCCGCCGGTGGCGCAGATGGTGGTGCCTTCCAGCGGGTCGAGCGCGATGTCGACCTTCGGGCCGGAGCCGATGCCGGCACCGACCTTCTCGCCGATGTAGAGCATCGGGGCTTCGTCGCGCTCACCCTCGCCGATCACGACGGTGCCGTCGATGTAGAGCGTGTTGAGCGCCTGGCGCATGGCATCGACCGCGGCCTGGTCGGCCAGCTTCTCGTCGCCGCGGCCCATCAGCAGCGAGGCCGACAGGGCGGCGGCCTCGGTCACGCGGACGGCCTCCAGCGCGAGGTTGCGGTCCATATGGGACAGATCGACATGCGTAGACGGCGTAGACATCGTGTGCTCCCCCCGACTCTTCGGTCGTATCAGGCTGTATTGGTTATTGTGGGAAACGGGGCAGGTCAGGACTGTCCTGTTCGGGAAAGGGCTCAGAACTGTTCGATGCGGATCATCCGCGGCGGCTCCAGCACGTTGTCGCTGGCCGCGATGGTCGCAAGCGCACGCTGCATGGCCGCCTCGTCGGTGTCATGGGTGGTGAGGACCACCGGAACGCCTTCGCCCGGCGAGCGGCCGCGCTGCAGGAACTGCTCCATGGAGACGTTCTGGTCGCGCATCGCCGCTGCGATATCCGCTATCACACCGGGGCGGTCCACGACCATCAGGCGGACGTAGTACGACCCGCGGCGCGCTTCCATCGGCGACGGGGTTGCCGCGCCCAGCCGATCGGCCGGAACGCCGAAGGTGGGCGTAGACCGCCCGCGGGCGATGTCGATCAGGTCGGCGACCACCGCCGACGCGGTCGGGCCGGCGCCGGCGCCGCGGCCGACGAACAGCACGCGGTCGGCGAAATCGGCCTGGGCCACCACGGCGTTGAACACGCCGTCCACCGACGCGATCGGCGCGTTCTTCGGCACCATGCAGGGATGCACGCGCTGCTCGACGCCCTTGTCGGTGCGCCGGGCGATGCCCAGCAGCTTGATGCGGAAGCCCAGCTGGTCGGCATAGTCGAAATCGACCGCCGAGACCTGCCGGATGCCCTCGATGTAGACGGCGGGGAAATCGACCGGCGTGCCGAAGGCGACGGAGGCGAGGATCGCCAGCTTGTGCGCGGCATCGACGCCGTCGATATCGAAGCTGGGATCGGCCTCGGCATAGCCCAGCGCCTGGGCATCGGCCAGCACATCGGCGAAGTCGCGGCCGGTGGTCCGCATCTCCGTCAGGATGTAGTTGCAGGTGCCGTTGAGGATGCCGTGGATTTCCGACACGGAATTGGCGGCCAGACCTTCGCGCAGCCCCTTGATGATCGGGATGCCGCCGGCCACCGCCGCCTCGAAGGCGACGGTCAGGCCGCGCGATTCGGCCTTCTGGGCGATCTCGGTGCCGTGGACGGCCAGCAGAGCCTTGTTGGCGGTGACGACGTGCTTGCCGGTCTCCAGCGCGGTGGCGACGGTGTCGCGCGCCGGGCCTTCCGACCCGCCGATCAGTTCCACCACCAGATCGGCGCCGGCCTGGGCGGCCATGGCGACGGGATCGTCGAACCACTGGACGCGCGACAGGTCGACGCCGCGGTCCTTGCCCTTGGAGCGCGCGCTGACCGCGACCACCTCGATCCGGCGGCCGCAGCGCTGTTCGATCAGCGAACCTTGCGTTTCCAGCAGCTTCAGGACGCCGGCACCGACCGTACCAAGGCCGGCGACGGCGATTTTCAGGGGGGCTTGCTGGGCGTTCGGCATCAGGCTTTCGCTTTCTCGGATTCCAGAAGGGCGGCGCGGGCCACCGGGTCCTTGCTCGCCGCAACGCCGCCGGCGTTGGAACGGAAGAACTCCTTGATGTTGCGGGTCGCCTGGCGGATGCGGTGGACGTTCTCCACCATCGCCAGACGGACATGGCCGTCGCCGTATTCGCCGAAGCCGATGCCGGGCGCCACCGCGACCTCCGCCTGCTGCAGCAGCAGCTTGGAGAATTCCAGCGAGCCGAGATGGGCGAACTGCGGCGGGATCGGCGCCCAGGCGAACATCGACGCCTTGGGGCTGGGAACCTCCCAGCCGGCGGCGGCCAGACCCTCGATCATCACGTCGCGGCGCTGCCTGTACATGTCGCGCACCTGCTGCACGCAGTCCTGCGGACCGTTCAGCGCGGCGGCGGCGGCGACCTGGATCGGCGTGAAGGCGCCGTAGTCGAGGTACGACTTGATGCGGGCCAGCGCGGTGATCAGCGTCTTGTTGCCGGTGGCGAAGCCGATGCGCCAGCCGGCCATCGAATAGGTCTTCGACATCGAGGTGAATTCGACCGCGATCTCGCGCGCTTCCGGGATCTCCAGGATCGAGGGCGGCGGGTCGTTGTCGAAGAAGATCTCGGCATAAGCCAGATCGGACAGGATGTAGATGCCGTGCTTGCGGCAGAACTCGACGATCGGGCGGTAGAAGTCCAGCCCGACCACCTCGGCCGTCGGGTTCGACGGGTAGTTCAGCACCAGCGCCAGCGGCTTCGGCACGCTGTGGCGCACGGCGCGCTCCAGCATGATCATGAAGCTGTCGATGTCGGTCGACGCCCCGTTCTCCATGCCCACCGGCAGGTGGCGCACCGAGGCGCCGGCCAGGATGAAGCCGAAGGGGTGGATCGGGTAGCTGGGGTTCGGCACCAGGATGATGTCGCCCGGGCTGGTGATCGCCTGGGCGAGGTTCGCCAGACCTTCCTTCGAGCCGATGGTGACGATGCACTCCGTCTCCGGATCGACATCGACGTTGAAGCGGCGCTTGTAGTAGGCGGCATGGGCCTTGCGCAGGCCGGGGATGCCGCGGGAGTTCGAGTAGCGGTGCGTCTTCGGATCGCGCACGGCCTCGACCAGCTTGTCGACGATGTGCTGCGGGGTCGCCTGGTCGGGATTGCCCATGCCGAGGTCGATGATGTCGGCGCCGTTGGCCCTAGCTCGCGCCTTCATCGCGTTCACTTCGGCGAAGACGTAGGGCGGCAGGCGCTTGATGCGATGGAATTCGTTGTTCGACATGGACGCTCCGGAAGACCGCTCCGGTCACGCCACGAACCCAAGAGACCTGCGGACCGGGACTGACGTTCTACCGCCCCGACGCGACGGAAGCGAGGCAAATTTCGTTGCCGGGCCTTTCAAGCCGGTGCTTCGGCGGCAATGAGCTTGCCGCTTCCGGCAATAAAGTGACTTAACAATCTCCCTAGCAACATCGTGGTTAAACCTAACTGTGTCTTAACTCATTAGCTTTCATACAGTTCCGAATTCGAGCCACCCCGCCGGGCTCCGTTGGTTCCGTTTGCTGGAGAGTTGAGATGGTATCGCTGCTGAAGGCCGCCGACGGCCTGCTCGGGAACATGCGCTTCACGCGGAAGATGGCGCTTGCCCTGTCGGTCCCGATGGCGGGCGTGGTCGTCCTGTCGTCCCTGCTGGTGTGGGAGCAGGTCGATGCCAGCCGCCGGGCGGCAGATCTCGCCTCCGTCACCCGCCTGTCGGTCGGCATGACCAGCCTCGTGCATGAACTGCAGAAGGAACGCGGCTCCTCCTCCGTCTTCCTCAGCAGCAAGCGCGACGACGACCGCCGGCGCATGGACGGCGTGCGCACCGCGTCGGACGCGAAGCTGGCGGAACTGGCCGGGCAGTTTGCCGACGCCCGCATCCGCGATCCCCAGGTGGCCCAGGCGATGACCGGGGCCCGCGACGCACTGTCGCAGCTGTCCGGCCTGCGGTCCGGCGTCGACGGGCAGTCGCAGTCGTCGCTGGAGGTGGTGAAGAGCTACACCGGCATGATCCGCAAGCTGCTGGACGCCGCCGGGCAGGCCCGCATCCTGTCCACCGACGCCGACCAGCTGCGCGCCGCCGACGCCATGGTCGCCCTGTCGGAAGCGAAGGAACGGCTGGGCCAGCAGCGCGCCGTCGGCGGCGCCGCCTTCCGCAAGGACCGCTTCCCCGCCGACGCGCATGAGCGCTTCATCGAGTTGTCCGGCGAGTACAAGGCGTTGATGACCGGCCTGAAGGCGAAGCTGACCGCGGAAGAGGCGGCTTTCCACGACCGGACCTTCTCCGGCCCGGCCATCGCCGAGGTGGAGCGGATGCAGCGCATCGGCATCGCGTCCGCCTATGGCGGGGCCGACAATCAGGGGACCGACGCCGGCAAGTGGTTCGACACCATCACCGTCGTCATCGACATGCTGCGCAGCGTCGAGACCCATGTGGCGGACGACCTGATCGCGCTTGCCAACCGCGACGCGCGGGAGTCGATGACCCGTCTGACCGGCGTCGCCGCCGGCCTCGCCATCCTGCTGGTGGTGATGTCGCTCATCGCCTATCTGGTCGCCCGCAACATCACCCGACCCATCGCCCGCCTGAACGGCGATATGAGGCGCCTGGAAGCCGGCGAACGCGAACTGACCATCCATGGCGCCGAACGCGCCGACGAGCTTGGCGCCATGGCCCGCAGCCTGGATCAGTTCCGCCTCAGCCTCGCCCAGGCCGACCGGCTCGCCGCCGAACAGCAGCGGCACCAGGAGGAGCGGCTGCGCGAAGCCGAGCGGCTGGAACGGCTGGTGGCGGAGTTCGACCGCCACATCGAGGCGGTTGCCGAACAGCTGGCGGGCGCCGCCAGCGGCCTGCGCGGCAATGCCGAACAGATGAGCAGCATCGCGTCGCAAACCGAAAGCCATGTTCTGTCGGTCGCCCGCGCTTCGGAAGGCGCCTCGGGCAACGTACAGGCCGTGGCTGCGGCGACCGAGGAACTGACCGCGTCAATCTCGGAAATCGGCCGGCAGATGACGGGGTCGACCGAGATGGCCGAACGGGCGGTCAGCGACGTCCGCCGCACCGCCGGCATCATCGCCGACCTCAGCGGCGCCGCCCAGCAGGTGGGCGAGATCGTGCGGATGATCACCGACATCGCCAGCCAGACCAACCTGCTGGCGCTGAACGCCACCATCGAGGCAGCCCGCGCGGGCGAGGCCGGCAAGGGCTTTGCGGTTGTGGCGCAGGAGGTGAAGCAGCTCGCCAGCCAGACCGCCAAGGCGACCGAGGACATCACCGCCAAGGTCGCGGAAATCCAGTCGGCGACCGACCACACCGTCCGGGCCATCGGCGACATCGGCACCGTCGTCACCCGGATCGAGGAGAACATCTCCGCCGTCGCCGCCGCCGTGGAGGAACAGAACGCCGCCACCGCGGAGATCGGCCGCAACGTCCGCCAGGCCGCCGACGGCACCGATCAGGTCTCCCAAAACGCATCGCTGGTCGGCACCGAGGCCTGCCGCGCCGGCGCCATGGCGAAGGAGGTTCTCGTCATGGCCGACGCGCTGAAACGGAGCACCGACAGCCTGCGTGGCGACGTGGCCGACTTCATCGGGAAGATCCGGGCCGCGTGAGGGGTGGGTCGCCGCTTTTCACTCCAGGGTGAGGCATGTATCCTTACAACGCCCCGATTTTTTCCCGGAGGACTCCGCGATGCCCGTTTCGCCGACACCGCCGGCCCGTCCCCCCCGGATAACGGCCACCATTCAGGCGGAAGAACTGCCGCGGGCAATCACGGCCGCCCTCCCCTTCCGTCCGCCGGCCGGTACCCGCTTCCGGGTGACGATCGAACCGGTCGAGGAAAGCGAGGAGGAACGACGGCAATCGCTGCAGGACGACATCGCTGCCGGTCTGGAAGATGCCGATGCCGGGCGCACAACGGATGGCGAACGGCTTTTCGAACGGCTGATCGCCAAATACGCCCAGGCTGGCCAGCCCGACTTGGATTGACCGGCCACAATGGCACGGCTTGACTTTGCCGCGGCGGCTGAATCCGATCTGGAGAGCATTGGCGACTACATCGCCCAAGACAATCCGCTTGCCGCCATCCGCCTGATCCTGGACATCAGGGATCATTGTCGGAAGATTTCCTCGATTCCGGCCATCGGCCGTGCCCGTCCAGAATTGGGAGCCGGTTTGCGCAGCCTGTCCGTTTCACCTTACGTGATCATCTACAGGTATGAGGAGCCGGATCGGGTCGTCGTGGTCCGCATCATCCACGGTGCACGCGACCTGCCGCAGGTGATGAGAGAATAGCCTCCCTCACCCCACCCCGGTCGCCTTCGCATACTTCCTCTTCGCCACGTCCAGCGACGCCAGCAACTGCTGCCCGGTCGTGCCGCCGTCGCCGCTGACGCGGCCGGTCATCACCGCCTTGATCGCGTCGACATGGGCCTTGAACAGCAGGTGCTCGTTGGCGGTGACCGTGGTCAGGCCGCTGCGGGTGGCCTCGTAGAGGGACTTGGCGATGTGGGTGATCAGGGGATAGCCGAAGATGCCGCCCTGCCCGCGCATCTCGTGGGCGGAGCGGTTGACCTGGGCCAGCAGGGCGGGCACCGACTCCGGCTCGCGCGGCAGGCGGTCGACGCGGCGGCCCATCTCCTCCACCTCCGCGCCGATCCACACGGCATAGTCGCCGGCGCGGTTCAGGATTTCCTCCTCCGCGGCGGCCAGCACCTCGGGCGGCAGGGTCGGGACGGGATCGCGCGGGGCGAGGCCGACCTTGGCGCCCAGACGGTTGGGCAGGTCGAAATAGATGACGGGGAAACGGTCGATGCCGCGCGCTTTCGACGCGCTGTGCACCACCAGGATCTCCGACGGCGCGGTCGACCGGCAATCCATGGCGACCGGCTTGTCAGCGCGGCGGCGGTCGGGACCGAAATAGCCCTTGGCCAGAACGTAGCGGCGCGGCCGGGCGATGGCGAACAGCAGACGGCTGGCGATGGTCTGGGCGGAGAAGGGCTTGGCGATGAAGTCGGTGGCGCCGAGATCCCGCGCCTGCTCCACATACTGGCGGTCGGCGGCCCCCGACAGCATCAGCACCGGCAGGAACTTGTCCGGACTCTTGGGGCTGTAGCGGATCCAGCGCAGCAGCATCAGCCCGTTGACCTCCGGCATCACCAGATCGGACAGGATCAGGTCGACCGGAGCCGTCCCCGGCGGCAGGGCCGCGCGGCGCTCCTCCAGCCAGCGGATGGCGTCGGCGCCGCTCGCCACCCCCTCCACCCGGCCGATGCCGATGGCGCGCAGGGTGGCGGTCAGGACCGAGCGGATGAAGCCGCTGTCCTCCACCACCAGGACCGAGAGAAGATCGAGCTTCGGCTGGGTCATCGTCCACTGGTTCGCCAAACGGGACATATCCCCGCATTCGGATTCCATTTCTGGCACAGGCTCGTCCGATTGGCGAGCGGCAAGCGGAACGGAAGACAAACCGGCCGGCCGCGGTTACCCTCCCCCCGCCGGAAGGCCCAACAATCAATCAGGAGAGGACACGCCCGATGCCGCAACCCGATCACGTCATGGCCCTGCCCCTGCCGGAGACGCCGGACCTCGATCCGGACATGCAGGTCCTGTTCGACAAGTGCAATGAGAAGCTGGGCTTCGTGCCGAACGTGCTCCAGGCCTACAGCCTGCGGCCGAAGAAGCTGCGCAACTTCGCCATGCTCTACAACGAGCTGATGCTGGGCGAGAGCGGGTTGAGCAAGCTGGAGCGCGAAATGATCGCCGTCGTCGTCTCTTCCGCCAACCATTGCTATTACTGCCTCGTCGCCCATGGGCAGGCGGTGCGCAAGCTGTCCGGCGATCCGGAACTGGGCGAGATGCTGGTCGCCAACTACCGCGTCGCCCCGCTGGAGCCGCGCCAGCGCGCCATGCTCGATTTCGCCTGGAAGCTGACCGAGAACCCGATGTCGGTGGGCGAGGCCGACCGCGAGGCGCTGCGCGCCGTCGGATTCAGCGCGGAGGACATCTTCGACATTGCCGACACGGCCGCCTTCTACAACATGTCCAACCGTCTGGCGACCGCGGTGGACATGATCCCGAACCGCGAGTACCACAGCCAGGATCGGTAAGGCCGTTTATCGCCTTCGTCGAGGCCACACAGGGTAGGAATCATGGCGATCGTCCGTTTCTTCGTCCGTCTGTTCGCGCTCATCGGACTGCTTCTGGTGGCCGGCGCGGTGACGGTGGCGGTGCTGGTGGTGCGCCATGAACCCACCCTGCCCGACGCGGTGGTGCTGGACCTCGACCTGACCAAGCCGCTGGCGGAGAGCGACGGCGGCAAGATCGGCAGCCTGTTCGAACACCAGACCACCCTGCGCGAGGTGCTGGACGCGCTGGATGGCGGCCGGCGCGACCCAAGGGTGAAGGGCGTGCTGGCCCGCTTCGGCGACGACAGCATCGGCTTCGCCCAGACGCAGGAGCTGCGGACCGCCATCGAGCGGTTCCGCGCGTCGGGCCGTTTCGCCGTCGCCTTCGCCGAGGAATATGGCGGGGCCGGGGCCGGCAACCGCTCCTACCTGCTGGCCAGCGCCTTCGACGAGGTCTGGCTGCAGCCGATGGGCACGCTCGGCATCACCGGCCTGTCGGCGGAACTGCCCTTCGCCCGCGGCGCGCTCGACCAGCTTGGCGTGCAGCCGGAATTCGCCCAGCGCGAGGAATACAAGAGCTTCGCCGAGACCTTCACCAAGTCCGGCATGACCCCGGCCAACCGCGAGATGATGCAGGCGCTGGTCACCGATCTCGGCAACCAGCTGGTCGACGGCATCGCCAAGAGCCGGCGCCTCGCTCCCGCAATGGTCAGGGCCGCCATCGACAAGGCGCCGCTGCTGAGCAAGGAGGCGCTGGACCAGAAATTCGTCGACCGGCTCGGCTATGCCGACGAGGCGCGCGACGAGGCGCTGAAGCGGGCCGGCGCCGGGGCGGAGGCGATGGAGCCGGCCGATTACCTGTCGGTCGCCGGGAACCCCAACGGCAAGGGGCCGACCATCGCCCTGATCCACGCCGTCGGCACCATCACCGGCGGCGAGAGCGGCAAGCCGGCGCTGGGCGGCACCTCCGCCGGGTCGGAGACCATCGTCGACGCCATCGAGGAGGCGGCCGACGATCCCGACGTGCGCGCCATCCTGTTCCGCATCGACAGCGGCGGCGGCTCCGTCTCCGCGTCCGAGGCGATCCGGCGGGCACTGGTCACGGCGCGGCAGAGCGGCAAGCCGGTGATCGCCAGCATGGGCGACACCGCCGCGTCGGGCGGCTATTGGATCGCGCTCGCCGCCGACCGCATCGTCGCCTCCCCCGCCACCATCACCGGGTCGATCGGCGTCGTCGCCGGCAAATTCGCCATCGGCGGCCTGTCCGACAAGCTGGGCATCCAGTGGGACCGGGTGCAGGGCGCCCGCAACGCCGGCATGTGGTCGCCGCTGCGCCCCTTCGACGACAGCGAATCCGAACGGCTGAACGCCATCATCGACGACACCTACGCCAACTTCCTGCAGCGGGTGGCCGAGGCCCGGCACATGACGCCGGAACAGGCGCGCGGCGTCGCCAAGGGCCGCGTCTGGACCGGCGCCCAGGCCCGCGAGCTCGGCCTCGTCGACGATCTCGGCGGGCAGGAGCAGGCGCTGACCCTGGCCCGCACCGCCGCCGGCCTGTCGCCCGACGCCCCGGTGACGCTGGCCCCCTACCCGCCGCCGAAATCCATGACGGACCAGATCCTGGATCTTGTGTCCGGCAAGGGCGAGCTTGTCGGCGCGCTGGCCGCGGCGGCGGAACTGCGCCCGCTGCTGGCCCACCTGCGCCCCCTGCTCGCCGCCGCCCAGGCGGATGGCGTGCAGGCCCGCATGCCGGCGATGACGCTGGAGCGGTGACGCGCGCCCGGAACTATCCCCCTCCCCCCGGGGAGAGGGGGATAGTTCCGCTCAAAGACCTCAACGTCCGAGACGACCGACCATGACAGAGACCGCCGCCAGCCCGTCGCAAGCCGCCGCCGAGCATCCCGTCTTCACCCACCAGGAAATCCTGCGGGTGTTCAGCGGGGTGGCGCTGGCGATGCTGATGGCGGCGATGGACCAGACCATCGTCGCCACCGCGCTGCCGACGATGGCCAGCCAGTTCGGCGGGCTGGAGATGCTGCCCTGGGTGGTCACCGCCTATCTGCTGACCTCCACCACCACCACGCCGATCTACGGCAAGCTGTCGGACCTCTATGGACGCAAGCGGGTGCTGCAGACGGCGATCATGCTGTTCCTGGCCGGTTCGCTGCTGTGCGCGATGGCGCAGAGCATGACCCAGCTGATCCTGTTCCGGGGCCTGCAGGGGCTGGGCGGCGGCGGGCTGATGTCGCTGGCCTTCACCATCATCGGCGACGTGGTCGCCCCGCGCGAGCGCGGACGCTACCAGGGCATGATCGGCGGCGTCTTCGCGCTGGCCAGCGTCGCCGGGCCGCTGCTGGGCGGCATCTTCACCGAGACTATCGGCTGGCACTGGATCTTCCTGATCAACCTGCCGCTGGGCGTCGCCGCCTTCGCCATGACGCGCAGCACCCTGTCGCGCCTGCCCGCCGGCCGGGCCAAGCCGCGCATCGATCTGGCCGGGGCGGCGCTGCTGACCGGCGCGGTGACCAGCCTGCTGATCGTCGCCACCCGCGGCGACGCCATGGGCTGGGGCAGCCCGGCGGCGCTCGGCCTGCTGGCCGCCGGCCTCGTCATGCTGGTGGTCTTCCTGTGGCACGAGCGCCGGATCGAGGAGCCGATCCTGCCGCTGCACCTGTTCCGCCGCCCGGTGGTGGCGGTGGCAACGCCGGTGGTCGCGGTGTCGGCGATGGTGCTGTTCGCCGGCATCGTCTATCTGCCACTGCACCTCCAGCTGGTGCAGGGGGCCAGCGCCACCGTGTCGGGGCTGCTGCTTCTGCCGCTGGTGCTGGGCATGACCTTCGGGTCGGTCGGCGGCGGCCGGCTGATCGCGAAGACCGGGCGCTACAAGGCCTTCCCGCTGGCCGGGCTGGCGCTGTCGGGCGCGATGTACGCGCTGCTGGGCACCCTGCCGGAGCTGGCCGCGGACGGCCTGTGGTCGACGCTGATCCTGGTGCCGCTGGGCATGGGTCTGGGGCTGGTCATGCCGGTGATGACGGTGGCCGTGCAGAATGCGGTGGAGCAGCGCGACCTCGGCGCCGCCACCGCGTCGGTCGGCTTCTTCCGCTCGCTCGGCGGGTCGGTCGGCGTCGCGGTGTTCGGCGCCGTCTTCAACGCCGTGGTGTCCGAGCGGCTGGAGGGCGCCGGCCTGTCCGGCCGCGCCGTGCTGGACCATGGCGCCGCCGCCCTCGCCGCCCTGCCCCCCGCCGCCCGCGGCGGCGTGGTGGCGACGCTGGAGCACGGTTTCGCCACCCTGTTCCTGCTGGCCGCGGCGTTGGCAGTCGTCTCCTTCGCCATGACGCTGTTCCTGAAGGAACTGCCGCTGCGTTCGGCCAATCCGGGCCGCGCCAAGGCCGCCCCGGCGGCGGAGGGCTGACCGGTCAGGACCGGTCGTCCCCCGATTTTTCGCCCTCTGAATTGTCACTGGGGAAGTGCCTGGGCTGCCCCAGCTTGTCCTCGATGTAGAGCAGATTGACCATCACCAGCGCGACCACGGCCAACGGCGTCGCCAGGAACATGCCGAGGATGCCGAACAGCACGCCGCCGGCGGCGATGGCGCCGATGGTGACCACCGGCGGCAGGTCGACCACCCGCTTCTGCAGCAGCGGCGTGACGAGGTTCCCTTCGATCTGCTGGATGATCAGATAGAGCCCGGCGACCCACAGCGCGTCCTGCGGCGATTGGGCGAAGGCGATCATCAGCGCCGGCACCGCCGCCAGGAAGGGGCCGATCAGCGGGATGAACTCCAGCAGCGCCGCCACCAGCCCCAGGGCCGGCGCCGACGGGATGCCGAGCAGCATCAGCCCGGCGGTGGTCAGGATGCCGACCACGGCCATCGCCACCAGCTGCCCGATCAGCCATTTCCACAGGCTGTCCCCCGCGACCTCCATCACCTCGCAGGCGCGGCGTTGCCCGCGCGGCGGCACCAGCAGGACGACTCCGCGCTGATAGACGCCCGGCGAGGCCGCCAGATAGAGCGCCGCGAACATCACCACCACCGCATCGCCGACGATATAGATCAGGGTGGAGGCGAAGCTGCCGAGCTGGTTCATCCAGGGCCACTCCTTGCCCTGCTCCACGATGCGCTCTCGCCAGCCGTCCGGCAGCATGCCGGCGGCATTGCCGACCTGTTCGCGCAGCTGGTCGAACTGGGCCGCCATCGAGGTTCCCATCAGCCAGCCGCCGCCGCCGACCAGAAGCACCAGCGTCAGCAGCACGATGGCCAGCGCCCAGCCGTGGCCCAACCCCGTCCACCGTCGCACATAGCCGGTCAGCCGCTGCAGCAGGATGGCGAACAGCACGCCGGTGAAGATCAGCAGCAGCGTGCCCGACACCTTCCACAGGAAGATCCCCAGCGCCACCACCCCGGCGACGATCAGCACCTTCCAGGTGAAGACGGCCAGTTCCCCGCGCCCCGCTCGTGCCGGCGGCTCGTCCTGCGCCGCCCCGCCGCCCGGCTTGGCGGCATGGTGAGCGGTGGGCCTGCTGGGTATCGCCATCTTTCGAAACTCCCGCGCTTGGCGCCGCCCTGACGGACGGCCTTCGGGGAGAACGCGCAAAGCCCGCCGACGTTGCGGAAAGTCAGCCGGCTAGGTCGTCGGCGATAGTCCGAAAATGGGTATGGAAGCCGCTGCACGCCGCCCCATATCAAACGTGACGCCAAGGAGTCATTCTCGCTGATGTCACTTGAAGAGCCCGCCCCATCAGGCGGGCTTTTTTTTGGCCGCCTTCTGGGAATTTGGGCGCTTCGCCCTTACCGCCGCGCCTCCGGCGGAAAGATCAGGGCGACCTTCAGGCCCGGCTCGTTGTCGCTCAGCTCCAGCCGGGCGCCGTGCAGCGTCGCCACCGCATCCACCAGACTGAGCCCCAGCCCGTTGCCGGGCGAGGCGCGGGCGGTGTCCAGCCGAACGAAGCGCTGCAGGACCTTGTCGCGCATCTCCGCCGGAATGCCGGGGCCGCTGTCGGCAACCTCGATGCTGGCGGCGCGGCCGGGGGCCGGGCCATCGAGCACCAGCGTGATGGTGCCGCCCTCCGGCGTGTATTTGATGGCGTTGTCCAGCAGGTTCGACACCGCCTGCGCCAGAAGCTGGCCGTTGCCGCGGACGGTCGGCTTGCCGCGGACGGCCACCGACAGGCGCTGCCCGCGCTCGTCCGCCACCGGCTCGTATAGGTCGGCGGCCAGTTCCACCACCTCGGCCAGTTCGACCGGGACGAAGTCCTGGCGCTTGGCGCCCGATTCCGCCTCGGCGATCGACAGCAGGGCGGTGAAGGTGGCGAGCAGCCGGTCGGCCTCGACGATGGTGTCCTGCAGGACGCCGCGATAGACTTCCGGGTCCTCCGTCTCGTGCAGCAGCGCCAGCTCGATGCGGGAACGCAGGCGGGTCAGCGGCGTGCGCAAATCGTGGGCGACGCTGTCGGTCACCTGCCGCATGCCGGTCATCAGCCGTTCGATGCGGTCCAGCATGGCGTTGAGATTGCCGGCCAGCCGGTCCATCTCGTCGCCGCCGCCGAAGCGGGGAACACGGTCGCTGAGGTCGCCGCCCATGATCTGGCGGGTGGTGCGGTTGATCGCCTCGATCCGCCGCATGGCGCCGCGGCTCATCAGCAGCCCGCCCCCCAGCCCGAGCAGCGCGGTGGAGCCCAGGATCCAGCCCAGCGAGCGGAACATGCGGGTGCGCAGCTGGTCGATCTCGCTCATGTCGCGGCCGACCAGCAGGCGGAAATGCCCCGGCAGGGTGAAGGTCACGGCCTGTGCCGTCGACGGGCGGTCGGTGACACCGCCATAGTCGGCGACCTTGAAATGGGTCCAGCCGGTGGCGTTGGGCACCGCCGCCGGCCAGCCCGACAGATTGCCGGCCAGGATCGTCCCCGTCGCCGTCGTCAGCAGATAGATGGAGTTGTTGTTGGCGACCGCGCTGCGCGTCCGCACCACGTCGACGAGGCCGGACAACCCGTAATTGCGGTAATGGTCCTGCAGACCGGCGACCTCCAGCGCGATGGTCTCCCCGATCTCCTGTTCGAGGAAGCCCGCGGTGGTGCGGTAGACGACGCCCAGGATCAGCCCGACCGACAGGACGAACATCGCCAGATAGAGCAGCGCCAGCCGGAACGCCGTGGCCCGCACCAGCCGGAAGCCCGCGGCGACGAAGCCGTGCAGGCCGGCGGTCGCGCCGTCATGTTTCATGAAGAGGCACCAAAACTCACCCTTCCGCCGCGCGCAGGCTGTAGCCGGCGCCGCGCACGGTGTGGATCAGGGGGGTGGGAAAGTCCTTGTCGATCTTCTGGCGCAGGCGGGCGATGTGCACGTCGATCACGTTGGTCTGCGGATCGAAGTGATAGTCCCACACATTCTCCAGCATCATGGTGCGGGTCACCACGCTGCCGGCGTTGCGCATCAGATATTCCAGCAGAGAGAACTCGCGCGGCAGCAGGTCGATGGCCTTGCCGGCGCGCCTGACGCTGCGCGACAGCAGGTCGAGTTCCAGGTCGCCGACGCTGAGCCGGGTCTGCGGCTGGCCGGCGCCGCGCCGGCGCACCAGCACCTCGATCCGCGCCAGCAGTTCGGAAAAGGCGAAGGGCTTGGTCAGGTAATCGTCGCCGCCGGCCTTCAGCCCCTTCACCCGGTCGTCGACGCTGCCCAGCGCCGACAGGAACAGCACCGGCGTGTCGTTGCCGGCCGCCCGCAGCACCTGGACCAGAGACAGACCGTCACGGCCGGGCAGCATGCGGTCGACGATCATCACGTCGTAATGCTCGGCCCCTGCCAGGAAGAGGCCCTCCTTCCCGTCGTTGGCGACGTCGACCACATGGCCCGCCTCCTTCAGCCCCTTGGCAAGGTAGCTGGCGGCCTGGCGATCATCTTCGATGACGAGAATCTTCATGAGCACGAGTGTAGCCTCCCAAAACAGCCCGGCCAAGCACCTCCCTCTCCCGCCTCTCGCACAAACTTCGTTTGTGCTGACGGCGTCAGGCGGATCGAAGATCCGCTGAGAGCCCCGGGAGAGGGAAGGGGCCCATGCGGAGCATGGGAAGGGTGAGGGGTGATCCAAGGAACCATGCGCTTCTGGCTCCTTGGATCACCCCTCACCCTCCCCACGCCTTTGGCGCGGGTCCCCTCCCTCTCCCGGGACGGGAGAGGGAGAGGTTCGTCTCACGCCTTCAGCTTCAGCGCGACGAAGGACTCGTTGCCCTGGCGGTTGATCAGCATCAGCAGCGCCTTCTGACCCGCCTTCTCGGCCTCCGCCACCCGGTGGCGGACGTCGGCCGGGCTCTTCACCTCGCTGTCGCCGACCCGTTCGATCACGTCGCCGGGGCGGATCGGCACGTCGACGCTGGAGGACAGGCCGGTGACCACCACGCCCTGGACGGCATCGTCGATGCCCAGCCGCTTGCGCGCCGCCCGGTCGAGCGGGGCGAGCTTCAGCCCCTTCACCGGCGCGACCTCCTCCTGCCCGGCGGAGCCATTGCCGGTGTCGACCGAGGCGACCTGCGTCTGGTCGGACAGGCGGTCGATGCGCACCGGAACCGTCTTTTCGCGGCCGTCGCGCAGGATCTTGACCTCGACCGTGTCGCCGGCCTTGGTTTCCGCCACGTTGCGGGTCAGGTCGCGCAGGTTGTTGACCGGCTTGCCGGCATAGGTCAGCACGACGTCGCCCTGGTGCAGGCCGGCGCGCTGGGCCGGGCTGTCGGCGGTGACGTCGGCGACCAGGGCGCCCTTGGCGCTGGGCAGGCCGACGCTGTCGGCGATGTCCGGCGTCACCTCCTGGATCTTCACGCCGAGCCAGCCGCGCTCGACCTTGCCGCTGTCCTTCAACTGGGCCACCACCTCCTTGGCAAGGTTGGAGGGAATGGCGAAGCCGATGCCCACCGAACCGCCGTTGGGCGAGTAGATGGCGGTGTTGATGCCGATCACATGGCCGCTGAGGTCGAAGGTCGGGCCGCCCGAATTGCCGCGGTTGATGGCGGCGTCGAGCTGGAAGTAGTCGTCGTAGGGACCGCTGTGGATGTCGCGGCCGCGGGCCGAGACGATGCCCTTGGTGACGGTGCCGCCCAGCCCGAACGGGTTGCCGACCGCCATCACCCAGTCGCCGACGCGGGTCTTGTCGCTGTCCGCCCAATCGACCGAGGGCAGCGGCTTGTCCGACTTCACCTTCAGGAGGGCAAGGTCGGTCTTGGCGTCGCGGCCGATCAGCTTGGCCGGCATGGCGGTGCCGTCCTGCAGGGTGACGGTGATCTCGCTGGCGCCGTCGATGACGTGGTTGTTGGTCACGACATAGCCGGCCGGGTCAATGATGAAGCCGGAACCGAGCGCCCCCAGCTTGCCGCGCGGCGCCTGTTCCTGGTCATCCTGGCCGCCGTTCGGTCCACCATTCTGGCCCATCTGGTCCTGGAACTGGCGGAAGAACTCCTCGAAGGGCGAGCCGGGCGGGAAGCCGGGGATCTGCGGGCCGCGCTGCGCCCGCGGTTCGGCCTTGGCCTCCTGGGTGGCGGCGATGTTGACGACGGCGGGGCTGACCTTGGCCGCGAGGTCGGCGAAGGTCGAGGGGGTATCCTGCGTGATCGTGACGGCGGGCGGCGTGGCGTTCTGCTCGGCCCGCGATGCCGCCCAGCCGGCCAGCGCCGGAGCCGTCAGCACGGTCGAACCCAGCAGCAGGGCGGCGACGGTCCGGCGAAAACGGCCCGGACGTTGGGTCTGGTTCGGGGTCTGGCTCTGGGCGGGAGGAAGGGTGGTCATGACGGCGACACTCCAATCAGGCGATTCCGACTGCCGGGAGGCGATGGACGGTTCGTTGTCCGCCGCACTGCCTCACCGCTGTTGTCCAGAACATAGGGAACCGCCCTTCACCGCCGCCTTGCGACCGGATGAAAGATATTTCAGGCAAGGAAACCGCCTCAGTCCCCGATCAGGTGCAGCGCGATCTCCCGCCGGTGCGGCCGGGCGCGGTGTTCGAACAGGTAGATGCCCTGCCAGGTGCCCAGCGCCGGCTCGCCGCCCATCACCGGGATGGACAGGCTGACGCCGGTCAGGGCCGAGCGGATGTGGGCGGGCATGTCGTCCGGCCCCTCGGTGGTGTGGGCGTAGAGCGACGGGTCCTCCGCCACCAGACGGCGGAAAAAGCGCAGCAGGTCGGCCTGCACGTCGGGGTCGGCATTCTCCTGGATGGTCAGGGAGGCCGAGGTGTGGCGGCAGAACACCGTCAGCAGCCCGGTGTCCATCCCTTGCTCCGCCACCCAGCGCCGCACCTGGGCGGTCACCTCGACCAGTCCGGCGCCGCGGGTGGGGACGGTCAGCATCGTGGCGGCTTGTCGCATGGCATTCTCACTCCGTCATTTTCACTGGCTTGGTTCCGGGGACAAGCAATACCAGATGTCATCGCCCGAACGGATTTGTCGGGATGATTTGGCCCGTCCACACTGTTGTACCGGGATACCAAAGGAGGAAGCGCGCGCATGGACATCACCGGCACCCACAGCGTCCCCGGACCGCGCGACCGCGTGTTCGCGGCGCTTTGCGACCCGGCG
The DNA here is from genome assembly GCF_900177515.1 of Azospirillum oryzae. GTDB lineage: Bacteria > Pseudomonadota > Alphaproteobacteria > Azospirillales > Azospirillaceae > Azospirillum > Azospirillum oryzae_A. Next base: position 1,131,016 of record NZ_FXAK01000007.1, on the reverse strand, counting down.
GTGCTGATGCGCTGCATCCCCGTCCTGGAAGAGATGGAGCGGCTGTCCGCCACCGACTATGCCGCGCGGGTGCGGACCACGCTCGGGCCGATGAAGGCGCGGTTCTCCGGCCGGCTGCGGCTGGAGCCGGAGGACGGCGCCCACCGCTACCGGCTGTTCGCCCAGGGCAACGGCGGGCTGGCCGGCGCCGTGAAGGGCGAGGCGCTGGTGGTGCTGGAGGAGGCGGACGGCCGCACCCTGCTGACCTACAGCCTGTCGGTGGCGCTGGGCGGCGCCGTCGGCCGGCTGGCGGTGAAGCTGGTGCAGGCCAAGACCGACCGCGTGCTCGCCGGCTTCTTCGAACGCTTCGCCGAAGAGATCACGGAGGAGATCGACGATCCTAGGGGCTGATGCGGCGCAATGCCGCAGGCCTGGCAGGCGGACAGCGCCTTTCGCAACTGCAGCATCATGGGTCAGGATAGCTGGTGTCGCGGGCGCTATCAGCTGGTGGAGATGCCAAGTGGACCTGTCCCAGCCCACTGCCCAGTCGCCTGCCCAAACCGCAAGTCCGGATGACGCCGCCGCCGATCGCATGATCTTCGGCCGGATCCTGGCGCTGGCCGCCGCCGACCCGGCGCGGACGATGCCCCAGGCGCTGGCGCTGACCAAAGCGGAATTGGCGGAGATTGCCGCGCGTCACGCCCCGCAATTCGCCGCTACGGTCGCCGCCCTGCCCGACGGCGACGAGTCCGGCGAGGACGCCATCGAGGAGGCCGACCTGCGCGCCTTCCTGGCCGAGCATGGGGCGCGGGGCGCCGACGAGGAGCGCTGGCTCGCCGCCATCCTGGCCCGCCGGTCGCTGGAGCCGAACCATCTGTGGCAGGACATGGGCTTCCACGACCGCGGCGAACTCAACACCATGTTCCGGCGGCATTTCCCGGCGCTGGTGGCGATGAATGCCGGCGACATGAAATGGAAGAAGTTCTTCTATCGCCAGCTTTGCGAGCGCGAGGGGCTGATGCTGTGCAAATCCCCCAACTGCGAGGTGTGCGACGACGTCGATGTCTGCTTCGGCGAGGAGGCCGGCGATCCACTGTCCACCCTCTCCCGCCTCGCGCGCGGCAGTTGAGAGGTCTCAGCGCGGCTGAGCGCCCAGATCCTCGAAGGCCATGCCCTTGTCGGTGCGGCGGAAGCGGCCCTTGCCGTTGACGGTCAGCGGCTGCTGCCCCGGTTGCGGCACGAAGGTGGCGGCGTAATAGCAGTCATATTGGCCGCTGTTGTCCTGCCCGCCCTTCAGCTTGGCGTCGACACAGCCCTGCTTGCGGAATTCGTCGAAGGCGCGGAAGCCGGCATTGCCCTGCCGCTCCAGCATGCGGCGGGTGTGCGCCTCCACCAGCTTGCGCATGTCGCCTTCCGACGGCTCACCCGAACAGGCGGCGAGCAGCAGCGCGGCGAGCAGGACGACGTGCCTCACCGTCCCCCCAGCAGCCGGTCCACCCGCTCCTTCAACGCGGAGAAGGAGGGCGGCTTGACCACGAAGCCGTTGACGCCCAGCGCCATCGCCTGCTTCACGATCTCCGATTCGGTGTGGTTGGTCAGGAACACCACCGGCGCGCGCGGATTGGCGGCCTCCGTGCTGGCGCGCAGGCGGGCCAGGAACTGCAGGCCGGACACCGGCTTCATGTCGATGTCGCAGACGATCAGGTCGGGATTGACGCGGATCGATTCGTGCATCGCCGTCTCGCCGTCCTCGGCCTCCGCCACCTCGCGGAAGCCGATCTGGCCCAGGATCTGGACGATGGTGCGGCGGACGAAGGGCTGGTCCTCCACGACCAGGATACGATGCCGGGAATAGTCGATCGCCTGCAAATCCATCCCCAACCCTCCAGCCGGATCACCGTTTTCCACTGATACCGTCCGAACCGGCGGCCGGCAACCGGTGCTCGGTTACCATGGAGTGGAATATGGTTTTGGTTCTGTAAACTATTCGACAATTTGTGCCGCGCGCCGCGATCAGCCGACCTGCACCCGGCCGGGGAACAGGCGATCCAGCACCGCGCGCAGACGATCCATGGTCAGCGGCTTGTGCAGGCAGTCGTCCATGCCGGCGGCGCGGCACTGCGCGTCGTCCTCGGCATCCGTGCCGGCGGTCAGCGCGACGATCGGCACGCGGCCGGCCTCGCCGGGCAGGGCCCGGATGGTGCGGGAGGCCTCGTGGCCGTCCATCACCGGCATCTGGATGTCCATCACGATCAGGTCGAACCGCTTCTCCGTCGCGGCGGCCAGCCCCTGCGCCCCGTCTTCCGCCGTCGTCACGGCATGGCCGAGCGCCTTGAAGAAGCCGGCGGCGACCAGCCGGCCGATCGGGTTGTCCTCCACCAGCAGCACCGACAGGGCGGCCGGCCGCTCCATCCGGCGGACGGGGATGCGGATGACCATCCCCTCCCCCGCCTCGTTCACCGGGCCATCGGACAGCAGGCGCCCTTGCAGCCGCCGCAGCGCCGGCTGGATCGCCGCCAGCAGCAGCGGGCGCAGCCGCGCCTCGCCCCGCCGCCGCACCGACAGCTCGGCGCCATCGCCGGCCGGACGCAACGCCAGCGACACCGAAGCCCCCGCCTCCGCCGTCAGCAGGGACAGCAGCCCCCGCAGCGCGGCGGCATCGCCGGTGAAGCACTCCTCCGCCCCGCTCTCCACCGTCACCGCCCTGACGCCGGACGCCAGCGCCGCGAGGGTGAGACTTTCCTCCACGGCGGACTCCCGCCCGGCCTGCCGCAGGGCCGAGCACGTGGCGCGCAGGGCGGCCCCCGCCGTCTGAACCGCGACCAGCCGGTCCTGCTGGCGCGGCAACAGCGGCGATTCCAGCGCGGCCGAGGTCAGCGCCATCATCGGGTCGAGCGCGGCCGCCACCGCGGCCCCCGCGGCGTCGAGCAGGGCGTGCGCCTCCCCCCGCGCCCGCTCCGCCTCGGCCAGAGCCAGCCGCAGCCGGTTTTCCCGCAGCTGCCGCCGGCGGGCGGCCGACACCGCGGCCCGCAGGCATTCGGCGGTGACGGCGCCGGCCGGCAGGGCGTCCTGCGCCCCCGCCGCGACGAAACCCGCGACGTCCTGATCCTGCGCCTCGGTTTGGCCGTCCCCTTTGCCGTCCGGGAGCAGCACCACCACCGCGGGAGCCGGATCCAGCCGGGCCAGCGCCTCGACCGCCGCCACGGTGGGGGCGTCCAGCAGCACCACCGTCTCGCCCGACGCCCCACCGCCGCCGCGCAGGCGGTCAAGCGCCGCGGCCACGGTCTCCACCCGCGCCAGCACCCCCAAGACGGGAGCGCAGCGCTGGGCAAGCGCCACCTGCGAGGACACCAGGAGTACCGGCTCCGGCTTCTCCGCCATTTTAGTCGTCCGCTGGGTCACGGGTCCGTCGGTCCTTTTTCCTCGAACATGCCGTCAGCTCGCGATCGAGATGGGACCGGACGCGGAGGCGAAGGCCGGACCGGGATAGCCGTCGCTGATGACCACGCGGTTGCGGCCCGCCGCCTTCGCCTCATAGAGCGCCCGGTCGGCGCGGCCCAGCGCGCGTTCGATGCTGGAATCCTCGTCGCCGCACATGGCGACGCCGATGCTGACGGTCATGCGCAGGCACCCCTGGCCCTGGTCGCCGGGGACGATCGGCACCTCGGCCAGCGCCAGACGCTGGCGCAGCCGTTCGGCCACCTCCGCCGCCGAAGCCAGCGGGGTTTCCGGCAGGATGATGGCGAACTCCTCGCCGCCCAGCCGGCCGATGTGGTCGGTATCGCGCAGCTCGTCGCGGCAGATCTCCGCCAGCGTGACCAGGGCATGGTCGCCCACCGCATGGCCGTGGGTGTCGTTGATCGCCTTGAAGCGGTCGATGTCCAGCATCAGCACCGACACCGCCCGGCCATAGCGGCGCAGCCGCGCCATCTCGACCTCCGCCAGCTCCATGAAGCGGCGGCGGTTGTTCAGCCCGGTCAGCGGATCGGTGGTCGCCATGCGGCGCAGTTCGCTCTCCACCCGCTTGCGTTCCGACACGTCGCGGATCACGGCGGTGAACAGCAGGCCGTGGGTATGGTGCAGCTTGGCGATCGAGACCTCCGCCGGGAATTCCCGGCCGTCGGCGGTCAGGCCCAGAACCTCGCGCCGGTTGGTCATCACCCGGGCCTGAAGCTCCGACACGCTGAAATCGGCGATGTGCGCCTCATGGTCCGGCCGGAAGCGTTCGGGGATCAGCAGAGCCAGCGGACGGCCCAGGATGTCGTCGGCGTCATAGCCGAACAGGCTTTCCGCCGCCCGGTTGAACAGGGTGATGTTCAGGTTGGCGTCGGTGGTCAGGATGGCGTCCTGCGCCAGCCCGATGATGCCCTGCAGCCGCTCCTCCGACAGGCGCAGCTCCTCCTCCAGCCGCTTGCGGGCCATGGCGTGCTGGACGGCGCGCCACATCAGCGGCCCGTCGGTCTGCCCCTTGACCAGATAGTCCTGGGCGCCGTGGGCGAGGATATCCAGCGCGAAATCCTCGTCGTCGTAGCCGGTCAGCACCACCAGCGGCAGCGACGGCGCGTCGGCATGCAGGCGCGTCACCGTCTCCAGCCCGAAACTGTCGGGCAGCGACAGGTCGAGAAGCACGACGTCGCAGGCATTGCGGTGCAGCCACGCCCGCGCCTCCTTCAGCGAGGTGGCGCGCGCCACGCCGGCGCGGCGGGCATAGGGAGTCAGCGACCGGGTGACCAGCCGCGCGTCGGCATCGTCATCCTCGACCAGCAGGATGGCGGTGCGGCCGTCCTCCCGGTCGGAGGTGTCGGATAAGAGCGGCTTGCCGGATAAGGCGATGGACATGGCGGACCTCCCTCACCGCGGCAGCCGGACGACGCGGAACCAGTATTCCTCGATGCTCTTCACCGCATCGAAGAAGGCGTCCATGTCCATCGGCTTGGTGATGAAGCTGTTGGCGCCCAGCAGATAGCTGGCGTTGACGTCGCGGTCGACGTCGGATGTGGTGAGGATCACCACCGGAATGGTCTTCAGCTCGTCGTCCGCCTTGAGTTCCTGCAGCACTTCCCGGCCGTCCATCCGCGGCATGTTCAGGTCGAGCAGGATCAGGTCCGGGCGGGCGGCGCCGGCGAAGGAGCCCTGACGGCGCAGATACTCCATCGCCTCCACCCCGTCGCGGACATGACCGACGTTGCACAGGATGCGCCCGTCGCGCAAAGCGCGCTTGGCGAGGCCGGCGTCGGCCGGATCGTCCTCGACCAGCAGGATCTCGAAGGGGGTGGTCAGGTCCTGCATCAGGAAAATCCTCGGAAGGCGGGGGTGGGCAGATGGATGGAAAAGACGCTGCCGAGGCCGGGGCTGGAGGCGACGGTGATGCGGCCGCCCAGCCGCTCCGCCATCTTGCGGGCGATGGCCAGCCCCATGCCGGTGCCGGGATGCTCGTCCCGCGAATGCAGGCGCCGGAACACCTCGAAAATCTGGTCGCGGTAGCGCGGGTCGATGCCGATCCCGTTGTCGCGCACGTCGATCACGTCATGGCCGTCGGCCCGGCGATGGGAGACGTGGACCTCCGCCGCGCGGTCGGGATGGCGGTATTCGATGGCGTTGCCGATCAGCACGATGAAGATCTCGCGCAGGCGCCGCTCGTCGCCCCGCACCTCCGGCAGGTCCGCCGCCGTCACGGTGGCCCCGGCTTCGGCGATGCGCCGCTTCAGCGCGGTCAGGGCGGCCTTCAGCGCGTCGCCCGCCGGCACGACGCCGCCGCCCAGCGGCACCCGGTCCTCCGCCAGGAAAAGCTGCACGTCGCGCAGCAGCATCTTCAGCCGGCCGGCGCCCTCGACGATCTCGCGGATGAAGCCTTCGCTCTCCTCGTCCAGCCTGCCCTTCTGCTGCTTCTCCAGAAGCTGGGCATAGCTGGCGATGGCGCGCAGCGGTTCCTGCAGGTCGTGGGCGGCGGCATAGGCGAACTGTTCCAGCTCGTTCTTGGCGCGGCCAAGCTCGGCGGTGCGCAGGTCGACCTGCCGTTCCAGAGAATAGCGGCGGCTGACCGCCATGAAGGTGATCGCCTCGGTCAGCAGGGCCAGCAGCAGGAAGGCGGCCTGGAACCCGCGGAAGGTCGGGTCGGCATGGGCAAGCGCCTCCCAGCTGCTGCGGGGTGCCAGCGCCAGTTCCCAGTGGCCCTCCGGCAGGTTGATCCGCTCGACCAGCGGGTCGTTCCTCAGCACCGACGTGTCGCCCGCCACCCGCTGCCCGGAATCGGTCACCAGGGCGAAGCCCAAATGCGGCGGCACCCGGTCGAAGCGCACCTCGTCCAGAATGGCGCCGACGTCGAACACCAGCCCGACGGCGCCCCACGGCTTGTCCGGTCCGTAGACGATCTGACGGGCGATCAGCCCCTGCCCGCCCTGCAGCAGGTCGACCGGGCCGTGGATGGTCACGTCGCGGCTGATGATCGCGCGCTGCACCGTCTCGGCGAAGCCCGGACGGGGATCCTTCAACAGGTCGTTGCCCAGGACCTTCCTGTTGCCTTCCACCGGATAGACGATGCGGACGACGAAATCCGGGGCGGCGGAGATGTTGCGCACCCCCACCACCGACCGCCGCAGGCTTTCCGCATAGCGCGGGAACTGGTCGGCGAGGTTCCCGGCGCCGGAGGCAACCTCGACAAAGGCGGTCAGACCGCGGACCAGGGCGAGACGCTCGTTCAGCGCGCTCGACAGGGTGCTGGCCAGCGAGGAGGCGGTCAGCGCCGCGCCGGCGCGGTATTCGGCCACTTCGACGCGGATGTAGACGTCGCTCATCCAGACATAGCCCACCGCCAGCACCAGCGTCACCGCCGACTGGAGGGCCGCAAGTTTCCAGATGCGCCGTCCGGCGGACAGCAGCCGGCGCAAAGCGGCCGGAAGCGGCCGGCGCATGGCGGGCGAAGACGGCACCGTCATGGCGGGCTCGGGGCTCCTCCGCCCTTTCCGTCCCCCCTCTCCTCTTGCCCATCCAGGGCCGGCAGCACCAAGCGGAACAGGCTGCCGCAGGGGCGCCCGTTCTCGTCGCGCAGGTCGTCCGCCCCATCCGCAGGAAGGTCGTCGACCCACAGCCGGCCGCCGTGATGCTCTACGATCTTCTTGCAGACCGCCAGACCGACGCCGGTGCCCTCATATTCGTCGCGGCGGTGCAGCCGCTGGAAGATGCCGAAGACGCGCTCGCGGTCCTCGGCGGCGATGCCGATGCCGTTGTCGCGGATGTCGATCCGCCAGACCGCGGCGCCGTCCTGCCGATCCGCCGCGACGGCGACGCGCACGATGGGTGGCCGGCCGGGCTCGCGGTACTTCACCGCGTTGCCGATCAGGTTCTGGAACAGCCGCATCAGCTCGTTGTCGTCACCGGCCACCGCCGGCGGCTTACCATCGCCGGCCATCTCGACGGTCACCGTGGCGCCGGCATCCTGCACCGCCACCTCCAGGTTCAGCAGGGCGAGACGCAGCGGCTCCTCCAGCGGCACCGGGCGGAAGGGCTTGGCCTTGCGCCCGACCCGCGAATATTCCAGCAGATCGACGATCAGCCGGTCCATGCGCTGGGCGCCGTCGCGGGCAAAGTCGATGCACTCCCGCCCTTCCTCGTCCAGCGACTTGCCCAAGCCACGCTCCAGCAGGGTCAGGTAGCTGTTGATGACGCGCAGCGGCTGGCGCAGGTCGTGCGAGGCGACGTAGGCGAAGGCCTCCAGCTCGGCGTTGGAGCGTTCAAGCTCGCGCGTCTTGCGGCGAAGGGCTGCAGCGGCGAGGCAGCGTTCGGTGATGTCGTGGACCAGCGACATCAGCAGGGTGCGGCCATGCACGACGATGTTGCTGATATAGACCTCGACATCGCGAATGTCGCCGGAGGCCAGCCGGTGGCGGAACTGGAAATGCCGCTGCCCGGCGCTGCCGGCGTGATGCAGGTTCCGCTCCACCTCGGTGCGCGGGGCGGCGTTGATGTCCTGGATATGCATGCTGCGCAGCCGGTCGAGCGGATAGCCGTAGAACTCCGCCGCCGCCGGGTTGGCGTCGACGATCCGCCCGTCCGCCGGGTCGATCAGCAGCTTCACCGCGCAGCTGGCGACGAAAATCTGCTCGAACAGCTGCTGACGTTCCAGCAGGGCCTGTTCGGCATGCTTGCGCTCGCTGATGTCCATCACCGCGCCGACGATTCCGGCCGGCTTGCCGCCCGTCCGGCAATAGACGGCCTTGGAGAACAGCACGTCACGCAGAGTCCCGTCGGCGGAGCGCAGTTGCGTCTCGTAGCTCTGCGGCTTCTGGTCGGCCAGCAGGGCCTTATCCGCCGCCTCGTCCGCCTCGGCGATGTGCGGCGGGGCGAGATCGAAGACGGTGCGGCCGAACAGCGCCTGCCGGTCGATGCCCATCCAGCGTTCGAAGGCGCTGTTGGCGTCGACGTAATGGCCCATCACGTCCTGCACGAAAATCGGCACCGGCACCGTGTCCAGTAGTACGCGCTGGAAGCCGGCGCGGTCGTTCAGCGCCTGTTCGGCGCGCCAGCGGACGGTGACGTCCTCCACCACCCAGACATAGCCGCGGGCGGGATCGCCCACTTTAACCGACCGGCCGATCAGACGGCAGCGGATGTCGGCGCCGTCGGCGCGGCGCATCACCACCTCCTCGTCGAACTGGCCGCCGGCCTGCATCCGCGGATAGGCGCGGCGCCCCACCTCCTCGAACACCCGGTCGTCGCCGTAGATGACGCGGGCGCTGCAGCCGACGATGTCCTTCAGCCGGTGCTGGAAGGTGGCGGCCACCGACTTGTTGACGCGGCGGATCACCCGGTCGCGGTCGACCAGCAGGACCCCCACCGGCGCGTTGTCGAGAATGGCGTCCAGCTGCATCCGGCTCTCGGCCAACTCCTCCTCGATCCGTTTGCGGGCGGAGATATCGACATGGGTGCCGATCATGCAGGACGGACGCCCCTCCGCATTCCACGCCACCACCCGGCCGCGGTCGAGAATCCACAGCCACGCACCCGATTTGGTGAGGACCCGATGCTCGCATTCATAGACCGGGCGCTCGCCGGCCAGATGCGCCGCCAGCGCCGACTCGACCAGCGGCAGATCCTCGGGATGCACGCGGGAGCGCCAGAAATCGACATGCGGCGGCACCTCGCCCGGCGCGAAGCCCAGCATCGTCTGCCATCGCGGGCTGTACCACACCGCGCCGCTGGCCATGTCCCAATCCCACACCCCATCGCCGGCGGCGTCGGTCGCCTGATACAGGCGGGGAACCGCCGATGCCTGCCGGCCGCGCCGCCAGCGCAGCCGGGTGCGGAGCGTCCGTCCGGTTCGCAGGGCGTGCGGCTCGGAACACTCCATCAGGGGGGACAAGGCTGTGGTGTTGACCATGGATGCGGCCGGCCCTCGATTCCGTGCAAGCGGCGGGACACGTGAGCGAGCACAGCATCCCGGCGACAAGCCTAATAATAGCCCTTCGGTTCCTAAGGACTTCCTTGCGAAATTGTCACAGGGGAGCGGACCTCAACCTCCGGGAATGGAGACGACACGCAAATTTTCCGTGCCGAACACTGTTGGCGGGGCGTCGGATACCGCCGGAACCGCTCAGGCGGCCACGTCGACCGGCGGACGATCCTTGGTGGCGATTTCGACGGCCCGGACGAAGTCGCGCGACATCGTCTCGCCATCGAAGGCGAGATGGATGCGGTTATGCTCCACCGCCTTGACCGCGACCGTCGTCTCGGCGCCGTAGCGGTCGAAGCGCAGCCTGCCGGTGGCGCCCGCCAGCGAACCGCCGTCGGTCGCCGTCACCGGGTCGATCATGGCGCCGCCGATGGACAGGTTGCGCACGGTCACCGCCAGACGGTCGCCGCCGATCAGCAGCGTGCCCGTCTCCTCCACCTGATAGCGCGGCTTGCGCCGGCGGTCGGCATCCCCGGTGGAGGTGCGGACGATGCGGACCAGCACCATGCGCAGGCTCTCGATGGAGCGGGCGACGTCGCCGGAACCGTGCTTGACCTGGGTCGCCTGCTCGCCGGTGCGGTCGGCCTCCTCCGACACCGCCGCGATGCGGAACGACACCTCCTGCGCCGCGGTGGAGGTCTCCACCACGTTGCGGCTGATCTCCTGGGTGGCGGCCGACTGCTCCTCCATCGCCGCGGCGATCGAGCCGGCGATGTGGTCGATCTCGGCGATGGTCCGGCCGATCTCCTCCACCGCCTGCACCGCCTGATCGGTCACCGACTGGATGGCGGTGATCTGGCGGGTGATCTCCTCGGTCGAGGAGGCGGTCTGGTTGGCGAGGTTCTTCACCTCCTGCGCGACGACGGCGAATCCCTTTCCGGCCTCCCCCGCCCGCGCCGCCTCGATGGTCGCGTTCAGCGCCAGCAGGTTGGTCTGGCCGGCGATGGACTGGATCAGGTTCACCACCTCGCCCACCTTCGCCACCGTCTCCGACAGAGAGCGGATGGTGGCCTGGGTGTGGTGGCCGCTTTCCACCGCGCGGCGGGTGACCGCGCTGGAATGGGCGATCTGCGAGGAAATCTCGCGGATCGAGGCGGCCAGCTGCTCGCTGGCGGCGGCGACGGTCTGGGCGTTGGCCAGCGCCTGCCCCGCGGCCGATGCCACCGTCTGGGCGTTGATGCTGACCCGCTCGGCCGAGCCGGACATGCCTTCGGCGTCGTTGGCCATGGCGCCGGTGCGCTGGGCCACCTCCTCCACCGCGCGGCCGGCCTCGCGCTCCACGGTCGAGGCCATGGCCTCCAGCGCGCGGCGCCGCTCCTCGTCGGCATGGCGGGCGCGCTCGACGCGCTCCTGCACGGCGTAGCACAGCCGGGCCTTCAGCCCACGCAGCTGCCCGGCGATGGGATGGAATTCGACCGCCGCCGGCAGGTCGATGATGTGAGCCTGGTCGTTGCGGGCGATGGCGTCGAAATCGGCCGAGAAGTCGGCAAGCGGCCGCCGCACGGTGCGCAGCAGCATGAAGCCGCAGAGCACGGCCGCCACCAGCACCGCCAGCCCGGCGGCCACCGCGAAGACCAGATGCCAGCGGAAATCCGCCAACGCCCCCTCATATTCGGTGCGGGCCACGGTCAGCTGCAGCTGCAGCAGGTCCTTGTTGGTCTGGAAGGCGGCCTGGAACAGCGGATCGATGCGGTCGCGGACCAGCACCTCCAGCCGCAGCGAATCGCCCTGGCGCGCCAGCTCGACCGCCGGTTTCAGCCCTTCGTCGAGGAAGGCAGCGCGCTGTTTGGCGAAGCGCCCGGCCAGTTCCTTTTCCTCGGGCGTCAGATAGGTGGTGAGATAGTCCGCCCACAGCCGGTCGATGGTGGCGGCATTGGCGAAGATGCGCTGCTCGCGGCCGGCCATCACCTTGGGATCGGTGCCGTCGCGGGCGTCGATGATCAGGTGCTGCAGCGTCTGCACATTGTCGCGCATGTGGTCCAGGATCTCGCCGATCTGCACGGCGGGAACCGTCCGGTCCTCATACACCGTCTTCAGCGAGGCGTTGCTGTCGGCCATGCCGCGCAGCGTGACGCCGCCCACCGCCAGCATCGACAGGACCATGAAGGCGAAGATCAGGGTCAGCCGCCCGGTGATGCTGGTCGTCCAACGCCGCAGGCGCGCAGCGGCGCCGCGGGCCACCGCCTGCCCGTCGCGCACCATCAGATGGGCGGCCCGTCCTTCGCGGATGTCGGCGTAGAGCCGTTCCGCCGCCGCTACCTGCTCGCGCGACGGTTTGGTGCGGATGGAGATGAAGCCGGTCACCGTCCCGTCCTCCACCACCGGCGTGACGTTGGCGCGGACCCAGTAGAAGTCGCCGGCCTTGGTCCGGTTCTTCACCAGCCCTTCCCACGGCCGCCCGCCCTTGATCGTCGCCCACAGGTCGGCGAACGCCTCCTTCGGCATGTGGGGATGGCGGATCAGGTTGTGCGGCGCCCCGATCAACTCGTCTTCGGCATAGCCGCTGATGTCGACGAAGGCCTTGTTGACGAAGGTTATGCGGCCCCCCGTGTCGGTTCGCGACACCAGCAGCACGCCGTCTTCCATCTCGATTTCGCGGTCGGTGATCGGTTCATTGAGACGCATGGACGGAACCTCGTCGGGCAAGGGGCAGGTTCGGCAGCGCAATGGATGCGCTGCCGGGATGCGGACCAGGGGAACGCGACATCGCCGAAATCGGGGCCGAAATCGAGCGACGGTACGGCACAGCTAACGGAATGGAGTTTCGTCTACCCTGGGTAGGCACCGCCCCGCACTGATGCAGATCAAGTCAGCAAGAGGTGTGCCATGCACACCATTTCGGTTGGAAAGCCGCCTTCCGGGGAAACCCCTATGGACGGCGAGGCCGAAGGGAACGGGGGTTGCCGCCGCCCGGCGCCGTCATATGCATTCGGCGTCGCAGTTTGCGAGAAATGGCGCGGGCGAGCCGCCGGATTGCCAGATTGCAAAGAACCGGATCACGGCCGGTGAATAGAACCCGCTTCATCAGCGAAATGTCATAAAAGAAAAGCCCCTCTCTCGACTTGAGGGAGGGGCTTTCAACACTGCGACATTTCGCCGCAGCATTTGCGGGTATGCAATATAGAGGCGGCGGGATCAGGACTTCGCCATCAGCTGTTCCAGCCAATGGATGTCGTAATTGCCGTCGATGAAGGCCTGCTGGGCGATGATGCGGTCATGCAGCGGCAGCGTGGTCTGAATGCCGCCGATCACATACTCCTCGATGGAGCGGCGCAGGCGCATCAGGCACTCGTTGCGGGTGGTGCCGTGGACGACCAGCTTGGCGATCAGGCTGTCGTAGTGCGGCGGCACGCGGTAGCCATCATAGAGCGCCGAATCGACGCGCACGCCCAGACCGCCCGGCGCGTGATAGCCGTCGATCTTGCCCGGCGACGGGATGAAGGTCTCCGGATTCTCGGCGTTCACTCGGCATTCGATGGCATGGCCTTCGAAGCGGATGTCCGACTGGCCGTAGCCCAGCGGCGCGCCGGCGGCCACGCGGATCTGCTCGCGCACCAGATCGATGCCGGTGATCATCTCGGTGATGGTGTGTTCGACCTGCAGGCGGGTGTTCATTTCGATGAAATAGAACTGCCCGTCCTCGTAGAGGAACTCCATCGTGCCGACGCCGCGATAGCCGATGGCCGCCGCGGTCTTCGCCGCCAGATCGCCGATGAAGGCGCGCTGTTCGGCGTTCAGCGCCGGGCTCGGCGCCTCTTCGATCACCTTCTGGTGCCGGCGCTGGACCGAGCAGTCGCGCTCGCCGAAATGCACGCAGGCGCCGTGGGTGTCGCCCAGGAGCTGGATCTCGATGTGCCGCGGATGGCCGAGATACTTCTCCAGATAGACCTCGTCGTTGCCGAAGGCGGCGCGCGCCTCGCCACGGGCCAGCTGATAGGCTTCCTTCAACTGGTCGGGGTTGCGGGCGACCTTCATGCCCTTGCCGCCGCCGCCGGCCGCCGCCTTGATCAGCACCGGATAGCCGGTCTCGTGGGCGATCTTCTCCGCATCTTCCAGCGACGTCACCGGACCGTCGGAACCGGGCACCACCGGCAGCCCCTGCTCCATCACCGTCTTCTTGGCGGTGACCTTGTCGCCCATGATCCGGATATGCTCCGGCGTCGGGCCGATGAAGGTGAAGCCGTGCTCCTCCACCATCTCCGCGAACTGGGCATTTTCCGACAGGAAGCCGATGCCGGGATGGATGGCGTCGACATTGGTGATCGACGCCGCCGACAGGATGGCCGGAATGTTGAGGTAGCTTTCGCGCGCGGACGCCGGGCCGATGCACACGCTTTCGTCGGCGAGGCGGACGTGCATGGCGTCGGCGTCGGCGGTGGAATGCACCGCCACGGTCTGGATCCCCATCTCGCGGCAGGCGCGGTGGATGCGCAGAGCGATCTCACCACGGTTCGCGATCAGGACCTTTTCGAACATCGCCAAGGGAATGCCCCGCTTACTCGATGATGAGGAGAACTTCGCCGAACTCGACCGGCTGGGCGTCGGACACCAGAACCTCGGCGACCGTGCCGCCGCGCGGGGCCTTGATCGGGTTCATGACCTTCATCGCCTCGATGATCATGATGGTCTGGCCGGCCTTGACCACGTCGCCCGGACGGACGAAGGGCGTGCCGCCCGGCTCGGCCGCCAGATAGGCGGTGCCGACCATCGGCGAGGTCACCGCACCCGGATGGCTCACCGGCTTGCCCGCCGGAGCAGCCGCCGCGGCGACCGGGGCGGCCGCCAGGACCGGGGCGGCCTGGACGGCGACCGTCTGGGCGGCGGTCGGGCGGGTGACGCGGATGCGCTTTTCGCCCTCGGCGAACTCGATCTCGCTCAAGCCCGTCTCACGCAGGAGGTCCGCCAGCTTGCGGACCAGATCGCCGTCGATGTCGAAGCTCGCCATGATGTCAGTCGTTCCCGTTTCCTTAATCGCGGTCGATGATGTTCGCGATGGCGTCCAGCGCCAGAAGATACCCGTGCGGCCCGAACCCGCAGATCATCCCCCTCGCCACCGGCGAGATGTAGGAGTGATGGCGGACCGGCTCGCGCTTGAAGATGTTCGACAGATGGACCTCGATCACCGGCAGCTCCGACAGGATCAGGCTGTCCATGATCGCGACCGAGGTGTGGGTGTAGGCGCCGGCGTTGATGACGATGCCGTCATTCTCCGTACGGGCCTGCTGGATCCACGAGACCAGCTCGCCTTCGTGGTTGGACTGCCGGAAATCCACGGTCAGACCCAGCTGATCGGCACGCTCGTGGCAGGCGGCCTCCAGGTCGTCCAGGGTCATCGACCCGTAGATTTGCGGCTCCCGCACGCCCAGCATGTTGAGGTTCGGCCCGTTGAGGACCAGAATCGACGCGTCGATGGCCACGGCCCGCGCCCCTTTTCCATGATCGAAACCGCGCGTTTATAGCACGAAGCACCGTCCTGTCCATGGCGACGGGGGCCTATGGCGCGGAAAAGCGCGGCATCGGGCCGGAATATCGCCCCGGCCGCCGCAAAGACCGCGCAAAACCGAGGGAAATCTAGGGAGCGGGCTGAACCGTGTGGGCGGCCAGCAGCCGGTCGTAAATCCCCTGCTGTTTCAGCATCTTCAGCCCGTCGTTGAAGGCGGCGACCATCGCGTCCGCCCCCGGCGTGGCCCGCCCCACCACCAGATGCAGGGTCACCACGGCAAAGGGCTGCTCCGACACCCGGATCTCCTCGGCCAGACCGGCGCGGGCGATGGACGCGGCGCCGCTGTATTCGTCGATCACCAGGGCGTCGGCCCGGCCGGCCGCCACCATGCGCACGCAGGCGCCGAGGTCCGACGGCGTGTGCCGGGTCAGCCGCCCCAGCTGCACCATCTCTTCCAGTTCGGCCGGCAGGGCATAGCCGGCAGGCTGGCAGACCGTCCGCCCGCGAAAATCCGCCTCGCCGCCGGAGTCGCCACCGGTGCCGCCGCCATGAAACTCCATCGCGGACCGTTTCGACAGGTAGACGTACTGCCGCACCTCGACCACAGGGTCGGAGAACAGCACCTCGCGCTCCCGCTCGGGCGTGCGGACATAGGGAAAGGTGGCGAGGAAACGGCCCAGCACCACGCCGTCATAGCCCCGCTTCCACGGCAGGAAGCGCACGTCGAAGCGGCGACCGCCGACCGCGAAGGACTGGCGGACCAGCTCCGTCACCAGGCCGCCGCCCGGCAGATCCTCGCCGGTGTAGGGGGCGTAGTCGTTGCCGGTCACCAGATCCAGCCCGGTGTAAGGGGCGGGCACGGGGCCGGGCCCAGGACCGGACTGCGCCTCCCCCGCCGACGGCCGGACCGGCGCCATGCACAGCAGCAGCCCGGCCAGGACGGCGCCCAGGCCCGCCCGCCCCGCCCTGCCTGCAACGCCGCCCGCCGATTCCCGCAAGTCCACTGGCCGTCCACCGCTTGAGTCCCGCACCGCCGTCGGGCGATGGAGCGCAGATCTAACGGCCCATCCGCTGCGCTGTAAAGGGCGGCCGAGGTCCTATGCGGCCCGCGGTCATTCCGCCGCGGCGGCCGGGCCGGGCGCGGCTTCCCGGGCGCGGCGGCCGGCCGGATCGGTGTAGAGATCGTTGATGCGCTGGACATGCACCGCCGTCGCCTCGCGGATGGCGAAGATCGCCTTGCGCGCCCGTCCGCCCCAGCCGGCCGGCTGCTTGGCGAAGATCGAGCGGAAGAAGCGCGTGTTCTTCAGGAAGGCCGCCCGCAGGTCGAGGTCGACGTCGCCGAAGCGGTCGCTGAGCGACGCGGCGATGCGGCGGGCGAAGAACTGGCGGATCTTGAAATGACCGGCCAGGAACAGCCCGCCCAGCAGCACGGCGGTGCCGATCAGGTGCAGCGGCAGCCCGCCGTCGGCATTGTCGAACAGCCAGCCGAGGAACGCGCCGAAGCCGCCGCCCACCGTCTGGACCACCGCCCCCAGCAGCGCCAGCAGCAGCACGCCCCACACCGCGTCGCCGGTCAGCACGCGGCGACGCCACGTCGCCATCGCCTCGCGCAGCTTGGGCAGCACCTCGCCCTCCAGCTCCTTGGTCAGGCTGTCGATCGAGCCGATGATGCGGTAGGCGCGGGCGACCTCCACCTCGTTGATGCGGGTGTGGATCTCGGCAAGGTCGTGGTCGCGGCGCGCCTCGTAGCGGGCGCGGCGGCCGTCATCCTCGATCTCGACGGCGGAGCGCTGGTCGTAGATGGCGTAGAAGCGGCCCGACACCAGCCCGGCCTGGGCGATGGCGCGCTGCCAGGCGCCGAACACCGCCTCCAGATTGTCCTCCTTGGCCGTGGTGTCGACCTGATTGAGGATGTAGCAGACCTTGCGGGCGTCGGCGCGGTTCACCGTCTTGGCGACCAGATGGCGCAGCGTGTCCTGCATGGCGCCCGGTTCGGGATGGCGGGCGTCGAAGAAGACCAGCACGAGGTCCGACAGCTCGACGATGTGGTCGACCAGCCGCAGGACCGAGCGGCGCTGGTCGTCGGCGTCGAAGCCCGGCGAATCGATGAAGATCTTGCCCTTGGTCCGCGGCCCGGCCAGCGTCTTCAGCTGCAGGTAATTGTCGATCCGCTTGCCCTCGCCGGCCGCCACCTTCTCGATCTCGTCGGCGATGCGGTAGAAGGGGAAGCGCGGGTCGGCGTTCAGCGCGGTGCCGGGCAGCGCCTCCTTGCGGGTTTCCGGCCCGTGGCAGATGACGGTGAACTTGTCGTCGACCGCCTGGTTGCCGGTGTTCTGCAGCACCTCGCCCAGATAGCCGTTGAGGAAGGTCGACTTGCCGGCCGAGAAGGTGCCGAGCACCGCGACCATCGGCCACCAGGGGATGCGGGTGGTCAGCGATTCATGGCGGTCGATCAGCCCAAGCCCGGCCAGGATGCGGTCGAAGGCGCGGAAGGTCGGAAGGACCGGCAGCAGGTTTGGGTTTTCCGCGCGCAGATGGGCATCCAAGGCCGCAAGGCGCTGCTGAAGGGCTTGCCGGGGGGTCATGGGCGGGCGAATTCCACTGTTGCACGGGCCGGGAAGACGGGCCGGAGACAGGACGGCGGCCCGGATGAGGACGGCCTTTCTCTAGCACGGGCGGCACCGCCACCGGACATGAAATCTCCCTCATCATCCATGCGGAGACTCCGGCCGAGAGTCCGAAAGGGCGCGGGAACATGGCGGGCGGGCTTTGCGTTCCCAAGCGATGGACGACACCGACCGCGACCGCGACAGTCCCTCTGCCTCCGTGCCCGCCGGTCCGGAGCAGGAGCATCGGCTGACCGCGGAGGAACTGGCTTTCCTGCTGCGCGACCCGATGTTGCAGGCGCGCGAGGCGGAGCGTGCCGCCCGCTCCAACCGCAGCCGCACCGAACGGCGCGCCGCCGACCCGGCCTATGCCGAGCGGCTGCGCGCCGGCGACCGCGAGCGCCAGCGGCGGCGGCGCCTGCGCGACTCCATCGGCCGCCCCGAACCGCCGGAGCAGCCGGCCGTCGCCCTGCCCGACCTGACCCAGGCGCAGGCGGCGGAGCGGCTGACCGATCACCTGCACCGCAGCGCCTCGGCCCAGGCGGCGCAGCTGCGCGCGCGGCCCGACCGCATCCGCCTCTATGCCGAGGCTTTCGTCGCCTACCGCACCCTGTCGGCCGATGGCGTCCGCCCGACACGCGGGACGCTGGCCGCCCTGCTGAAGTCCCGTTTCGGCCGCAGCGTCACCCCGTCCCAGGTCCAGAAGCTGCGCGACCATGTGGAGGGGTTCGCCGCCGCCGGCGGTCCCTGGGCGGAGATGCCCGCTTCCGGCGCCGCTTCCGGAACCGTTGCCGCCCGGAAGCGGAATGGCGGGAAGGCCGATACGGACGGTCACGCACCACGCCCGTTTCGGCCCTGAATCCGCCATATCCGGCGCCGATCGGCACCGCGCGAATATAGTTAATTATGTATTAAAGATCGTCTGACCAACGATGCCGGCCCATAGCGGCCCGCCACCGGTGCGTGATGCGGTGTATCGGCCTGCCGAACATAAAGTTTTCCTGCAAGCGTCCGAATATTTACCACAACCAGAAGGTTTTTGATCACCATTTGTAGCGGTGCAAACCCTAACTGGTCCCGATCGTCGAACTCCTGTAAACAAAAAGCTATCGACCCAACCATTGGGCGAGCCGAAAGATTCGGAGATTTCCGCAAAAGGGTTGAGTGCAGGGATCGGACAAGCCCTTCTGGCAATTGATCCTCATCGGCTGCGGAATAATACAAATCTGTAACAGGACAACTCTTGCGAATGTTGCTGTGCCATCGATGCCTATCCGAATATGGCGGCCACATGCCAATATTCAAAAGTTTTCTCTTGAACAGCAGCAAGGAATGTGTGAACAATCCTTTCATTCTCGCAAAGAGAGGCGGCGGAAGACTGGGCATCGGAGACCAATGGACATGAGTGAACCGACGGCGCGCAAAAGAGGACGACGCGGATCGCCGGAATCCTGGTCTGTGGACGCCCATGTCGGGCAGCGCGTGCGGATGCGCCGGACCCTTCTGGGAATGAGCCAGGAAAAACTTGGCGAGGCGATCGGGCTGACCTTTCAGCAGGTCCAGAAATACGAACGCGGCTCCAACCGGATATCTGCAGGAACCCTGTACCGACTGGGACAGGTGCTGGATGTTCCGGTGAGCTTCTTCTTCGACACCTACAGCGATGCCGACGGCCTGCGCCGCTCGCGCGGCGGCTTTCAGGAATCGGACGACAACGACACGCAGATCAGCCGGCGCGAGGCGCGGCTTCTCCGCCTGTGGCGCGCCGCCCCCTCCCACGTGTCGGACGAGATGCTGTCGCTGCTCTCCGCCCTGTCACCGGAAATCAAAGAGCCGCCGGAAGGCTCCGACGAGGGCGAGGACGGCGAGCCCGACTCCTCGCCGTCGCTGGCGCCGACGCAGTCATCCGGCGGCAGCAGCAGCCTCGCAGGCAGCGAAATCGTCGCTGCGGCTCCGGAAGGGGACAGCGTCCGCAAGCGCGGCCGCACCGTCCGCAGCGATCCCCAGCGGATCAAGCCGGCGAAGTCCGCCGAGGGCTCCAGCGAGGGCAAGGCTCGCCGCCGTCACGGCGCGGTCTGGGACCCGACCGACATCCTGCGCGCGACCAAGCCGTCGCCGCGAAGCTGAAGGCGCCAACGCGACAGCGCAACCGGCAGGACGCGCCATGTCATCCGCACATCAAAAAGGCTCCGCATCGGTCGATGCGGAGCCTTTTTGCCCAAAGCCTTTTTACATGCAATGCTGCACCCAGGTCGACGGCCGAGACAGCCGCCGATCCGATGACTACCAGCTGCGAACCGGGCCGACGTCGAGATGGACGAAGCCGCTGCGCGGGTAGAAGCCGACGCCGCCCGACTGCATCGCCTTCGCGGTTTCCGAAATGGCGCGCAACTGGGTGTCCGGCAGGCGGATGTCGATGGCCATGCCGCGGGTGTGATAGCTTTCCTTCGCCACCCCGCGCGACCGGCGCCGCGCCATCGCATTGGTGCGGCGGGAGCGGTAACCGCAGATCACTTCGAACGGATCGTCCGACCCGACGCTCTGGTGGACGCGGGCAAGCAGATCGAACAGGCGCGGATCGTAACGGCAGACCTGCTTGGCCCGGTGGTCGCGCAGGAGCACGTCCAGCTTGCGCAGCGCATCCGGCTTGTAATGGCCGTCGGCCCAATAGACGCCGTCGAACCGTTCTTGCGTGTTGATGTTGTGCAGGCTGATGCGCCGGACGCTGCCGGCCAGGGGAGCGGCCTCCGCGCTGCCCGACCCCAGAAGGACCGGCGCCGTCGCCACACCCGTCGCCACGCTGGTGGCGACCCCCGTCATCAATCCCGAAGCGGCCGGAAGGGCCGACGTCACCGCCGCGGCGGCAAAACCCAGGAACCCGCGCCGCCCGATGGCCGGAGCGGCACGCTCGTCATCCCCCAAATGCATCCCCGAACCTCGTCGTTTTACGTTTTTGGCCGTTCTACGCTGTGGCCGTTCGGCGTTTGGCGGGTCGCGTGGCGCCCGCGGCTGGTATAACCTTATGACCAACGCTGGTCCGGAGCGTCCCGTCTGGTGTGAATCGTCTCCGGACGGATATTCGTATAGGGAAGGTCATCGGTCGGGGCAACCAAAAAATTTTGCACTGTGACCTTCTTGCATAGGCAGGTCATAGGACGGCGGCAGGAAGATCACACCGGGAGAGTGATCGACGGAATTTCGCGCCGCACGCCTCGCCTTCCATTATTGCGTTGCATAAATTGTTCGGAAGGGCGGCGGCGCGTTCGTTCGTATGCGCGGCCGGCCCACAGTGACAGAGGGTATCCGCCATGACCGTATCCGCCGACCTCCGCAAGCCCCGCAAGCTGGCCATGCTGGCGCTCGCCGCCGCATCGGCGCTGGCGCTGCTCGGCGTCGGGCCCGCGGACGCCCTGCCCTACCGCGACACGCTGACGCAATGGGCCGACCGGCTGGACGCCGCCGCCGTGGAGCTGGACCGCAGCCCGGTGCAGCCGTCGACCCGAATCGGCGAAGGCGGCCTGATGAAGCGCGGCAGCAGCGGCGAGCGTGTCGGCCGGCTGTCGCAGCGGCTGGTCGAACTCGGCCTGCTGCCGCCGGACAAGGCGTCGGACGTCTTCACCGCCGACATCGACCTTGCGGTCAAGGCCTTCCAGCTCTCCCAGCGGATGAAGCAGGACGGGCTGGTGGGCGCCGGCACCCGCGCCGCGCTCGACCGCACGCCGGCCGAGGCCGCCGCGCTGATGCGGCAGAGCGCCGCCGCGATGCGCGGTTTCCGCGACACCGCCCCGGACAATGTCCTGGTGGTGAACCTGACCGACCAGACCACCACGCTGGTGCGCGGCGGCGAGGAGGAGCTGACGATGCGCGCCATCGTCGGCCGGCCGTCGCGCGAGACGCCGCTGCTGACCGACCGCATCACCCACGTCATCGTCAACCCGACCTGGACCGTGCCGCCCACCATCCTGAAGGAAGACAAGCTGCCGATGCTGCGGGCCAAGGGCGTGCCCGGCATCCAGAACGCCATCATCTATCTCGACGGGCAGGAGGTGGCGCCGGAAACGGTCGACTGGCACGACGTCACGCCCGGCCGGGTCCGCATCGTGCAGCAGCCGGGCGACCACAATGCGCTCGGCCGGTTCCGCTTCAACCTGACCAATCCCTACGACATCTATCTGCACGGCACCAACGAGCCGCGGCTGTTCGCGCGCGAACTGCGCTCCATCAGTTCCGGCTGCGTCCGGCTGGAGGATCCGCGCCGGCTGGCGGAGCTGCTGCTGCAGGGAACCAGCGTGACGCCGGCGCGAATCGACCGCATGCTGGGCAAGCCGCAGCCGCAGTGGGTCAAGCTGCCCACGCCGATGCCGGTGCAGTTCGTCTATTGGATCGCCACGGTCGAGGCCGACGGCGCCGTCCGCCTGCATCCGGACATCTACGACCGCCTGGACGACGTGCCGGTCGGCGCCTCGGCCCCGGCGGCGGAACCGGCGCCCGGTTCGCTTCCGGCCATCTCGCCCGCAACCGTTCCGGCGACCACCCCGGCGGTGATGCCGGCCGACACCGGCCGCGCCGCCATGCCCGAGGGCAGGAGCGGCACGGCGGACGGCACAGTGGGCGACACGGGGGGCGGTACGGCGGGCAAGTCCCCCGTCTGAGAGCCCTACGCCCGGCGGCGGGTCTTCTTGCTGCGGTTGGGCGGCACGGCGGTGGAGGCCGCCTCCTCCGGCGTCGGCCAGACATCGCGGTCGCCGCGCATCGGAATGCCCATCTCGTCGCCCTGGTCGGCGAGGCCGGGCTGCTCGCCCTGATTGGCGATGCTCAGCACCGGCTCCACCGGCTCGGTCCGCATCGCGGTCGCTTCCGGACCGCCGGCCGGGTTGGGCTTCAGCGTGTCGCGGTAATTGTCCTGGATCGCGATCTCCTCGCTGGCCAGTTCCCAATGGGCGGCGTCGCGGCCTTCCGGGCGGCCTTCGCGTTCCCAGATCTCATGCGCGCGCCGACGGATGCGGCTTTCCAAATCCTCGGCCATACGAGTCGTCTCCTTCACGGGTAAACCTTCCAAAAGGGTAAGTGGCGCGGCCGGCGGCGCCTGTCCCGGCGCCCGGCGATCCGCCCGTCCCCTAATGAACCCCGCCGCTCCCCCGCCGGTTCCGGCATGCCTCTTCGCACGCCTTTGCCCACCCCTTGGCATGACCGGTCGAGGTACCGTTTCCGAACGGCAACGCCCCTGCGAAAAGCGGCGAAGCCGCCACAATTTCGCCGCTTGTCGTTTGAATTACCCCCTTCGGGATGATATTGCACCGCCATCAACCGGCGGTCCGCAGAGTATGGCTGGGCCAAGCAACGGGACCGATATGTTGCGCATTTCCTGGCCGAACGCCACATCCCCCAGTTCCAGCCTCCTGATGGCCGGCGGTCCCGGCGTGCTTCTCAAGGCCGCCCTGCTGGCCTGCGCGATCGCCCTGCCCGCCGCCCTACCCACCCATGCGGCCGAATCGCCCGCCAAACGCCAGACCGCCGCCAAGGTCGAGCAGAAGGCGCCGACCCCGACCACGGCCGCCACCCCGGCCGATGGCCCGGCCGCCAACCAAGCCGACGGCCCGGTCCTGCAGTTGGGCATCTATTCCGGCGACGGCGACGCCTGGTGGAGCTGGAAGAACCTGCAGCGGCGCGAGCGCGACCTGACGGCCGGTATGACCGCCTCGGTCATGCTGCTGGACGGCAAGAGCGAGGCCGGCGGCGTTGCGCTCTACGCCCAGATCGCCAAGGGCACCGACGCGCGGGCGCTGTGCCGGCGGATCGTCGGCGCCGGCTTCGGCTGCCTCGTCGTCGACCGCCCGGCCCCGGCCGCGACGCCGGCGCCCGTCACCCTGGCGCCGGTTACGCTGGCAAAGGCCGCTCCCGAAAAGACCGCGCCTGCTCCCGAGCTTGCCCCGGTACAGGCGGCGACACCGGCGGAGCCGGCCTTCGTGCCGTCGCCCGCGGCCAAGCCGCCGGCCGTGACGGTGGCCGTCGCCCCGCCGCTGCCCGAAGCCAAGCCGCCGCAGCCGGCCGTCGAGCGCGAGACGGTGACGACGACGACCACGTCCGTCCTGGCGCCGATCGGCTCCGCCGTCGCCGCTCCGCTGCCGCCGCCGTCGGTCGCCGCCGTCCTGCCGCCGGCCGACGGTCTGGTGATCTACAACGAGGAAGATGCCCGCACCATGGCGGACATCGAGCAGCACAGCCGCCGCAAGGGCCGGCTGCGCTCGGTGATGCCGGATTCGCGCTACGACGTGATGCCGGCGACGCTGAAGCGGGAGAACTGGAACCTCTGCGCCCTGACCTTCGACGACGGGCCGCACCGCACGGTCACCCGTCAGGTTCTGGACATCCTGAACCGCGAGGGCGTGCGCGCCACCTATTTCCCGGTCGGCCGCATCGCCGAACGGCAGGGGGACCTGATCCGCGACTTCGTCGCCGGCGGGCATGAGATCGGCAACCACAGCCTGACCCATTCCGACCTGCGCAAGATGGACGCCGCCGGCGCCCGCTACGAGATCACGGAGACCAACCGCATCCTGCGCGAGTTCGGCGCCAACCCGGTGCTGTTCCGCCCGCCCTACGGCCGCTATTCGGACGAGTTGCTGACCATCGCGCGGGAGGAGCATATGGGCTCCGTCCTGTGGTCGGTGGACACGCGTGACTGGCAGGTGCGCAACGCCGACAAGATCGTCAGCCAGATCAAGATCGCCGGCATGCCGGGCAACGTCTTCCTGATGCACTCCACCTACCCCAGCACGGCGCAGGCTCTGCCCCGCGTGATCGCGGAACTGAAGGCCAAGGGCTGCGAGTTCGTCACCCTGTCCGAATGGCTGGAGCGGGCGCGCGTCCTGGCACTGCCGAAGATCGTCAATGCCGGCATGCCCTCGCCGGTGGCCGGAACGCCCACCGACCGCCAGTAACGGATCGCCGGTAAGGGGGGAGGCTGCTCCCCTAGCGGGCGGCCTTGCCGTCCTGCTTCTTGCGGTTCTGGGCGTATTGGCGGATCACCGCATCGACTTCCGTCGGCAGGATCGTCCAGGTGGCGCCGATGGTGTCACCCTTGACCTCGACCACCGAAACGGTCGCGTTGAAGGTGAATTTGCCGGCCGGGTCGTCGACGCGCACCGACACCTTGGCGTTCTGACCGACGATCAGCGAGCCGTCGAAACCGCGGGCGACGAAGCCCTTCGGCGTCAGCGACACGATGGGAAAGCTCTTTCCGTCGCACTGGATGACACTGACCGGCATGCGGCCGGCGGGCTTGGCCGCCTTGCTGTCCTTAACCGCAACCTTCAGGAAATCGAAAAGCCCCATCCCGCGCCCCCGGAAAACCGTCCCGGATCACCGGGAGGAAGGGCGAATGCCGCCCCCACCCGCGATTAAACGCGGGCACGCCCCGTAGGGCAACGGAATCCTTATCGGGGGTAATCCTATGGAAAGCGGCCTCAGCGGCGGAAGGACTCCTGCATGGCGGCCCAGGCCCGTTGCGCCCGCCGGACGGACAGCAGCGCGAAGGGCAGCAGGGTCACCAGGACCACCGCCATCCCGACCATGACCGACAAGGCGCCCAGCGCATCGGTTGCGGGAAGCCGGGCAATCAGGCCGGCCAGAAGATGCAGGATCAGCGCCCCCAAAACCGAAACCGCCAGCAGCGGACCGACGACGGCCGGCAGCAGGCCGAGGGTGCCGCGCCTCGGGCGTCCGACAGGTCCGGCCGCAGCGGCATCCTCCGCCGCCCATCCCGACCGGCCCGCCGGGTACGGCATGCCGGCGACGCCCCGCACAACGCTCCGCATTGGCACCTCCGCTCTGGCTGTCTTTCCGCACTCCGTACGGCTGCATTCACGATGGTTCAGTCGGGGTACCGAGAGAACCGACGCGGGAACTATAGGATGCTTTCTCCGGTCTGGCTAAAATCCAATGCGATTACCCCCTTGCGCAGAGCCCCACCCCTGCCCCGGCCCAAAGCATGGGCATCGAAAGTACAGGTTCGGCCATCAGGCACGCCGGAAGGCATGGCCGCCGGCCAAGCCGACGGTCTCCACAGAGGCTGTGGATAACTGTGTGGGCAAGCCGTGGGCAGTCCCGATTCGCGCTAGGCGATTCAAGGGGGCCACGGTGTTTGCCCAAAAATCAGGCAAATAGCGCAAGCACCTGATTTATAACAGAAAACCCTGTTTTCCGGCTCTGGGAGCCCTGGCCACGTGTCAACCGAAATCTGTCACATTCCGGCTGACCCGTAGATTTCACACCCTGTTGTGCCCTGTTGACAACTGCTCCCAAGGGCATTCCACCATCGTTGCGGGTGGGGTGGCCATCATCGACCGCCCTATGACCTTCGGAAAGGCAGGGCCTGCGCAACCGCCAAAGCTCTCAGTTCTCCGTCTTCGCCCAGCAGCGCAGGACCTCCGCCACGCTCCAGGCCTGGGAGATGCAGCCGCGCGGGGTGAAGGGCGCCTCGGCGTCGAAGATTTCGCTGATGGTGCCAATTCCGGCCTCGTCCAGATGAGGCAGGAAGCCCTCCAGCAGGCGCCGCGCCCCCGCCTTGTCCTCCGGGTGCAGCTTCAGCCACGCATCGACATAGGGGCCGATCAGCCAGCCCCAGACGGTGCCCTGGTGATAGGCGGCGTCGCGCGCCCGCAGGTCGCCGAAATACTTCGCCTTGTAGTCGCGGCAGCCCGGCGCCAGCGACCGCAGCCCCACCGGAGTCAACAGGCGGCTGCGCACCGTCTCCACCACCGGCTCCCACCGCTCGCGCTCCAGCACCGGATGGTCGAGCGAGATGGCGAAGATCTGGTTGGGCCGGCAGGCGATGTCGTCGCCATGCTCGCCATCCACCACGTCGAACAGGTGGCCGGCCGACGGGCACCAGAAGCGCGCGTTGAAGGAGGCGTGGGCCTGATCGGCCAGCTCGCTCAGCGGACGGGCGGCGGTCTCGCCGTCCTCCTCGCGCAGCCAGCCGGCCATCAGCCGCAGGGCGTTGTGCCACAGCGCGTTGATCTCCACCGCCTTGCCCCGGCGCGGCGTCACCACCCAGTCGTCGACCTTGGCGTCCATCCAGGTCAGCTGGTAGCCCTCCTGCCCCTGGCGCAGCAGCCCGTCCTTGGGGTCGACGCCGATGCCGAACCGGGTGCCGCGGCGGTGGAAATCGATCACCTCGCGCAGCTTGGGCAGCAGCAGGCGCAGCGTGTCGCGGTCGCCGGTGGCGGCCAGATAGCGGTGCAGCGCGTGGAAGAACCACAGCGTCGCGTCGGCGGTGTGATATAGCCCGCGGTCCTTGCCGTCGGGGAACATGTTGGGGATCAGGCCGTCGCGGATGTAATGGCCGAAGGTGTGCAGGATCCAGCCCGCCTCCAGGTGGCGCCCGGTGGCCAGCGTCAGCCCTTCCAGCGCGATCATGGTGTCGCGGCCCCAGTCGGTGAACCAATGATAGCCGGCGATCACCGTCCGCACCTCGTCGCCTTCGGCCCGCGCCCGCATCTGGTCGGCGACGCGGCCGGCCGGCACGAACAGGAAGCTGTCGGCGGACAGCACCAGCTCCGCCATCGCCCCGTCGCGCAGGGCGGGATGGGCGTTCTGGATGATGCGGCGGCGGCGCTCCGTCTCGAACACCAGCACGTCCGGCGGCGGCAGCGCCTCCAGCCGCCACCAGTCCTCGGTCGCCGCGGCGAAGGTGATGCTCTGGCCCGACCCGACCTCGCCGCTGAAATAGCCGGGAGTCCACAGCGAGCCGCGCGCCTGATAGCCGCGCTCGTCCTCCACCCGGTAATAGACGTCGCGCCGGATGCCGCCGTCGAGCGTCATCGGGAAATCGCCGCCCTCGATCGCCATGCGCAGCACCGGCAGGTCGGGTCCGGCGGAGACCTCGTAGCGCTGCCCCGCCGCGGTGATGCGGTAGGCGCCGGCCAGGGGCCGATCGACCGCCGATTCCAGCGTGCGGAAGGCCAGCACCGGCCGCAGGCGCAATTGCACCGGCGCCTTCGCCTCCATCACCCGGTAGGTGACGTGGACGATGTTCTGGCCGTGCGGCAGGACGACCTGCTTTTCGATCACCGCCCCGCCGGCGCGGAAACGCCAGACCGGCAGCCCTTCCTCCATGCGGAATTCCTGCAGGGCGGCGGTCTGTCCGTCCTCCGCCGTCTCCCCGCCTACCGGATCACCGCCGGTATCGCGGCAGCTGAGGCGATAGCTGCGGCCGTCGGCGTCGATGACCACGTCACTCAGCTGGCTCAGCATCAGCACGCGGCCGAGCGGGGCCGGCAGCGCCGCGATCAGCAGCCCGTGGTAGCGCCGCGTCACCGCCCCCGACACCGACCCGGAGGCATAGCCGCCAAGACCGTTGGCGACCAGCCATTCACGGGTTTCGGCACCTTTCGGACCGGTGTTCAGGACCTCGCGCGACAGGGTGCGGACGAAATCAGCCATGATGGACCTATGCTCAGCTATCGGTTTCCGACCCTTGGGAAACCACGATGACCGGGGTTGTGTTGCCTCCGGACCCGTTGCTTTTTATTGACGCGCTTTTCGTCGGAGATTCGCGCGCAGGCCCCAGAACCAGCGCCGCGTGGCCGGGCAGCCGCCAAGCGCCGTCCGGCTGCTCCACCGCCGCCGTGCCGCAGCCGCCATAGGCAGGTTCCTCGCTGGACCACAGCACCGTCCATGCGCCGTCGAGCGGCGGGGCCAGCAGCGGCTCCGCCAGCGCGCGGAGCGTGAGGTCGCGGCCGAGATTGACCAGGACCAGACGGTCGTCGCCCTCCTCCTCCCCGAAGAAGCGGAGGACAAAGGCCTCGTCGTCCAGCACGGCGCCGTCCAGCCCGCCGGTGCGCTGGGCGGCGAACACCGCATCCCCCCGGCGCAGGCGCAGCAGGTCGCGGTGCATTGTCCAGACCGCGGCGTTGGCTTCGCGTTCCCGGTGGTCGAGCTTGCAGCGGGTGAAGCTGTCCTCCGCCTGCGGCTTGGGCAGCCCGGTCCGCATCGCCGGCTCGGCGATGCTGGGGAACTGCGCCAGGAACTCCGCCCTGCCCGCCTCGACCAGCGCGGCGAGGTCGGGCTTGTGGTCGGCGAAATAGAGGAAGGGGGCGCTGGCGGCGAACTCCTGCCCCTGGAACAGCATCGGCGTGCCGGGTCCCAGCAGGATCAGCGCCGTCATCGCCCGCAGCAACCCCGGCGTGGTCAGCGCATGCAGCCGCAGGCCGCGGGCGGAGTTGGCGATCTGGTCGTGGTTCTGCAGGAAATTGACGAAGGCCGGTCGCGGCATGGCGAAGGCCGGCATGCCGCGCCGCTGGCCCTGCCAGCGATACCACTGCCCCTGATAGAGGAAGCCGTGCTTCATCGCCGACACGAACTCCTGCGGCGTGCCGCGATAGTCGGTGTAATAGGCCTCGTTGCGGCCGGTCAGCGCCACCATCGCCGAATGGTGCAGGTCATCGTTCCAGATGGCGCACAGGCCGCAGCCGCCCTCGTCGGCCGGCTTCACCATGCTGGCGTGCTGCGGCTCGTTCTCCCCCACCAGGATGGCGGCGCGCCCGCCGGCTGCCTTGCGCACGGCGCGGGAGATCTCGGTCAGGATGTGCGGTTCACCTTTTTCCTGGCTGGAATCATGGATCGACTGGGTGGCGTCCAACCGCAGCCCGTCCAGATGATATTCCTCGATCCAGAAGGCGGCGTTGCACAGGAAGAACTCCCGCACCGGCTCCGCGTTGGCGCCGTCGAAGTTGATCGGCTCGCCCCACTCGTTCCTGTAGCGGTCGGTGAAGTAATCGTCGGCGAAGCATTTCAGGTAATTGCCGTCCGGGCCGAAGTGGTTGTAGACGACGTCGAGAATGACGGCGAGCCCCAGCCGGTGCGCCCCGTCGACGAAGCGCCGCATGGCGCTGGGATCGCCGTAGAGCCGCGTCGGCGCGAACAGGTTCACCCCGTCGTAACCCCAGCCGAAGCGGCCGGGAAACTCCGACACCGGCATCACCTCCAGCACCGTCACGCCGAGATCGGCCAACGCCGGCAGCTCCCGCAGCGCGGCATCCCAGGTCCCTTCCTGTGTGAAGGTGCCGATGTGCATCTCGTAGATCACCTGGCCCCGGATCGCGCGGCCTCGCCAGTCCTGGTCGGTCCAGGCGAAGCGGTGCGGGTCGACCAGTTGGGAAGGCCCATGCGGCCCCTCGGGCTGGAAGCGCGACATCGGGTCGGGATAGAGCATGTCGCCGCCGTCCAGCCGGAAACGGTAGAGACCGCCGGCCTCCAGCCCCGGCACGGCGCCGGAGAAATAGCCGTTGCCCTCGCGCTCCAGCGCCGTCGCCTGCCCGTCCGGTTCGGCCACAAGCTCGACCCGTCCGGCCTTCGGCGCCCAGACCCGCGCATGGACGCCGCCGGGCAGCAACTCCACACCGATGGGCCAGCGGCGTTTCACGGTGGCCTGCGCCTGCTCGACAGGCGGTGCGGCGGCGGACATCTTCACGGCAGCTGGCCCCCGAATGAGTGATGCGGACTTGCCTCGCGGGTATGGTCAACAGGAGCGGGGCGGCGTGGTCGCGGGCGGGCTGAAAATTGTTTCAGCGGCTAAGGATTTCGGGGTGGAGCATCGGCTTTGGATGCCCCACCCGGCCCCTCATCACACCCGCTCCCCGAAGCTCCGCGCCGCCGCGTCGATCACCAGCGGGTGGGCGCGCAGCGCGGTCAGCGCCGCTTCGACCTTGTCGTCGGTGACCTCCAGCGTCACCACCACGTCGGACCGGTCGCCGCGCTCGGCGTCGCGCTCCTCCCGTCCCCGCTGCACGACATGGCCGAAGCGGTCGCGCAGGCTGCCGACGATCTCGGCCTCCACACCCCGGCCGCGTTCGGCGGGATAGGCGTAGACCAGTTCCATGCGGCTCTCCCTTCTCACTCTATCCTTGCGGGGCGAAGACGACGCGCAGGCAGTCGTCGGCCTTCTCCTTGAACATGCGGTAGGCCTGCGGGCCGTCGTCCAGCGGCAGCCGGTGCGTCATCAGATAGGAGGGGTCGAGGTCGCCGTTGCGGATGTGCTCGAACAGGCGCTCGGCATAGCGCTGGCCGTTCTGCTGGCCCATGCGGAAGGTCAGGGCCTTGTTCATCGCCGCCCCCATCGGGAACTTGTCGATCACCCCGCCATAGACGCCGACGATCGACAGGGTGCCGCCCTTGCGGCAGCTCTCGATCATCTGGCGCAGCACCGCCGGCCGGTCGGTCTGCAGCCCCACCGCCTGCTTGGCGCGGTCGTACAAATCCTCCACCGCGTTCGACGCGCTGTCGGCCTCCATGCCGACGGCGTCGATGCAGACGTCGGGACCGCGCCCGCCGGTCATCGCCTGCAGCGCATCGAAGACGTCGACGCGGCTGTAGTCCAGCGTCTCCGCCCCGACCTTCATCTGGGCGGAGCGCAGCCGGTCGGGAAAGCGGTCGATGCCGATCACCCGCTCCGCCCCCAGCAGATAGGCGCTGCGGATCGCCATCTGGCCGACGCCGCCGCAGCCCCACACCGCCACAACGTCGCCCGGCTTGATCCCGGCCATGTCGGCGGCCATGTAGCCGGTCGGCACCGCGTCCGACACGAAGACCGCCTTCTCGTCGCTGACCCCCTCCGGCACGCGGAAGGCGTTGAAGTCGGCGTAGGGCACCCGGATGTATTCGGCATGGCTGCCGGCATAGCCGCCGAAGGCGTGGCTGTAGCCGAAGATGCCGGCGCCGCAATGGCCGTAGGCGGTGCGGGCGTAGTCCGGGTTCGGGTTGGAGTTGTCGCACAGCGAGCTTTCGCCGTGTTGGCAATGCCCGCAATGACCGCAGCCGATGATCGACACGGTGATGACCCGGTCGCCGCGGTTGAGATAGCGGACCTCCGGCCCCTTCTCCACGATCTCGCCGAGGAATTCGTGGCCGATGATGTCGCCGGGCCGCATGGTCGGCACATAGCCGTCGATCAGATGCAGGTCCGATCCGCAGACCGACGACAGCGCCACCTTGACGATCACGTCATGCGGATTGACCAGCACCGGGTCGGGCACCCGCTCCACCCGCAGGTCGTTGGTTCCGTTCCAGCAGAGCGCCTTCATTCCGTCGCCTCCCGGAAAGTGCCGGAGCCGTTTCCGCGCGGCTGCCGGTCGATCGTCGACAGCTCGCCGGTCTCAACCCGCTGTTTCAGCCGGCGCAGCGCCTCTTCCGCCTGCCCTTCCGGCGTCACGCCCAGAAGCGCCGCCACCTCGGTCGCCGGAACGCGGTAGACCAGCGTCAGCCGCACCTCCGTCCCGCGGTCGCCCGGCGCCGGGCTCAGCATCAGCGAGGCGCGGTGCGGCAGCGCCGTCTCGCCCACCGTGTGCCAGGTCAGCAACCGGTCCTCGTCGACGCGGTCGAGCACGCAGCGCCAGCTCGGCCCCTCGCCGCCCGAGAAAGGTTTGGCGATCCAGCGGCTTTCGGTGGCCGACAGCACATCGACCCGCTCCAGCTGCGGCATCAGCTTCGGCAGATTGGCGAAATTGCGCCAGAAGCGGAAGACGGCGCCAGGGTCGGACGCGATGGTGACGACGGCCTGCGTGCGCTCCGGCGTCAGCGACCGCCGGCGGGAGGACGGGACGCTGCGCCAGGAGGCTGAGGTCGGTGCGGCATGCAGGGACCGCTCGCCGAAAGGCCGCAACCCAAGCGCGCCGACGGCGAACAGTCCGGCGCCGCCCAGCGCCAGCATCGCCCCGCCCCAACCCGACCGCCGCAACCCCATCACACCGAGCGCGGTGCCGCCCATCATGGCAAGCCAGCGGCCGCCGGTCGCGGCCCCGCCCGATCCAAGCCGGTCGCCGATCCGGCTCAAGCCCGAGCCGAGCGAGTCCGTCCGCGGCCAGCGACCGTCTCCGGTCAAACTGTTCGACGCCATTGCCGCTCCTTTCCCGAATGTCCAATGCCTGTCGACAGAGAACAGCCGGGTTGCGGCTTCGTTGCCTCGCCCGCCCCGGTATGCGGCAACCGCGGGGCGTTCCCGCTGTTACCATCTGCAGCAGCAAAGATCGGAAGGGAGAATGGCCGTGCCGCTTCTGGACGCCACCATGGGCATCGCCGACGCCGAAGGCTTTCAGCCTGTGACGCTGGAAACCGATCGTGGCCCGGTCGAGGGCCGCTATTACCCGGTGCCGGGCGGGGATCTGGCGGCGCTGTGGGTCGGCGGGGTCGGCGGCGGCTTCGACACGCCGGCGCGCGGGCTCTATCCCCGGCTGGCCGCCGACCTGACCGCCGACGGCATCGCCTCGCTGCGCCTGCGCTTCCGCGATCCGCGCGACCTGGAGGAGGCGGTGTACGACCTGCTGTGCGGGCTGAGTTTCCTTGGCCGCCAGGGCATCCACCATGTGGCGCTGGTCGGCCATTCCTTCGGCGGGGCGGTGGTCATCCAGGCGGCGGTGTCGAACCGCGGTGCCGTCTGCACGGTGGTGACGCTGGCGACCCAGGGCTACGGCACCGACCCGGTCGGCGACCTGTCCTGCCCCATCCTGCTGATCCACGGCGAGGCGGACGAGATCCTGCCGCCCAGCTGCTCCATCCACGTCCACCGCAAAGCGCGCGAACCGAAGAAGCTGGTCCTGGTTCCCGGCACCGGCCACGCCCTGGACGAGGCGTCGGAGGCGGTCTGCCGCGAGGTGCGCGACTGGCTGAAGGAAATTCTGCTGCTGAAACGCTGAGGGGAGCCATCGGCTCCCCCCATCCACTCCCTCAGCTCTCCTTGGCCTTGTGCGTGTCGCTGATCGGCTGCACGCCGGCCGGCTGTTCCTGCTGCGGTTGCGGCTGTTGCTGCTGGGGCTGCTGTTCCGGCGGCGGCTCGCGGCGCGGCGGGCCGGCCTTCACGTCCTGATAGACCGCCTTGGCGATCTCAAGCAGTTCCTCCTTCGACAGGCGGCCGGCCAGCGCGTAGGCCAGCGGACCCTCGACCCAATAGAACGTCGCGACGTCGCCGTTCTGGGTGAAGCTGAAGTTGGACTGGTTCCCGCTTTGGGGGGCCCCGACGAACAGGGTGATCCGCTTGTTGCCGTCGTTGGCGTACATGTACTGGGCGCCGGCACCGAGATCGGTCGGCAGCGAC
The DNA here is from genome assembly GCF_900177515.1 of Azospirillum oryzae. Taxonomy (GTDB): domain Bacteria; phylum Pseudomonadota; class Alphaproteobacteria; order Azospirillales; family Azospirillaceae; genus Azospirillum; species Azospirillum oryzae_A. Next base: position 1,097,450 of record NZ_FXAK01000007.1, on the reverse strand, counting down.
CGGCCGCCGATCAGCCGGTAGCCGACGCGGCCAAGGTCCGGACCGAACACGTCGCGGCCCATCCGCTTGGACAGCCAGCCGTTCAACTCGTCCTGATTGTCGGCGCCAAGCTCCACCTGGAACCGTTCGTCGGAGGTGTAGAAGCGGTGCGCCTGCGTCGCCTCCTGGGCGAAGGTGGCCAGCGTCTGGCGCTGCTGGGCGACGGGAGCGGCGGCCTGCTGGTCGGCGCCACGGCCCATCCAGCCGCCGGCCGCACCGGCGACCACCAGCATCACCGCGGCGGCGAACCGCACCAGCGGGCGGGCATGCCAGGCCGGACGGTTGTCGTTGAAGGCGATGCGACCCTTCAGCCGGTCGGACAGCTCCTGAACCGTGTCGCTCGGCGGTTCGCGCAGGACGGAGTCGAACATCTCGTGCAGCAGCAGCCCCTGGGCGCGGTAATCCTCCGCCCGGCGCGCCGCCTCCGGATCCTCGGCAAGCCATCGCTCCACCGCCAGACGGCGGTTGCCGTCCAGCTGGCCATCCACATAGGCGTGGAGTTCGTCCTCCGTGACCCGTCCAGTCGCTTGATGCGCGTTCATCACTTCACCCGCCGGAGGGTGACGCCACCCTCGTTCGCCAGTTTCGCCCGCACCGCCTCGCGCGCCCGTGAAAGGCGCGACATGACGGTCCCGATCGGTACGCCGAGCATGTCGGCGACCTCGTCATATTTCAGGCCCTCCAGCGCCACCAGAAGCAGCACCTTGCGCTGTTCCTCCGGCAACTCGTCGACCGCGCGCATCATCTCGCGCAGCTCGACACGCTCTTCCTGCCGGGCCGGACTGACCAGCTTCGATTCGACGTCGGCGACGTCGACCTCCTGCGGCCGGGCGGCCTTGGAACGGACCTGATTGACGTGGACGTTGTGCAGGATGGTGAAAAGCCATGCCCGCAGGTTCGTCCCCGCCTGGAAGCTGTCGGCGCGCGCCACCGCGCGCGTCAGCGCCTCCTGCACCAGATCCTCCGCATCCGCACCGTTGCGCAGCAACGCACGCGCGTAGCGCCGCAAGGACGCGATGTGGACTTCCAGATCGACCCCGAATTTGCTCAACCGCGCACCCGTTCCTTACCGGTAACGCCAAGGCTCACGCCATGGACTCCCCCTTCCAGCGAGAGGCCGGACGGGACGACGAGGGCGCCGCAACTCCAGGGCCGGGCCGGCTCACTCGACCCTGCGGCCGAAATGGGGACCCGATGCATATGGGTGCGAACGCGCGCCGCGCATCCTTTATTCCAGACTTTGTCGGGCTTGCAGCAAAATTTGTGCGGTACGGCCACGCTTGTGCCGAAAAGGCTTCAGGCCGGCCCGGCGGGGAACGGAATGCCGCATGCGGCGGCAGCGATCCTGCGGGCGTGGACCGTGCTGCATACTTTCACCCGTTGGGGACGACCCGCCCGTCGCGCAACGTCACCGTGCCGTCGAAGCGGCCGAAGATCGTCTCGTCGTGCGTGACGACCAGGATCGCCGCCTGCTGCTCGATGGCGAGCCGGCGCAGCAGGTCCATCACCATGGCGGCGCGCCCGGAATCCAGGGCCGCCGTCGGCTCGTCGGCCAGGATGATGCGCGGACGATTGGCGAGCGCGCGGGCGATGGCGACTCGCTGCGCCTCGCCGCCCGACAGCCGCGACGGCAGCGTTGCGCTGCGGTGCCCCACCTCCAGATAGTCCAGCAAGGCCCGCGCGCGGCGCCGCGCCTCGGCGCCGGGAACGCCGGCAAGGTCGAGCGCGACCGCGACATTCTCCTCGGCGGTCAGGAACGGCAGCAGGTTGTGGAACTGGAAGATGAAGCCGATCTTCTCCAACCGCAGCCGGCGCAGGTCGGATCGAAGCCAGCGGCCGTCGTAGACCGTCTCGCCGTCGAGATCCAGGCGGCCGCGCGTCGGTTCGACGATGCAGCCGATCAGGTTCAGCAGCGTCGTCTTGCCCGATCCGCTGGGGCCGAGCAGCCCGACCACCTGCCCCGGATAGACCTGCAGGTCGGTGTCCGTCAGCGCATGCACGGCGGCCTCGCCTCGGCCGTAGGTCTTGGCGATACCCCGAAGCTCGACGAGCGGCGCGGCCATCGCCCTACCCTCCCAGCGCCGTGGCCGGATCGACCTTGAGCGCCAGGCGCACGCCAAGCCCGCTCGCCGCCACGCACAGGACCAGCACCGCCGCGCCCAGCATCAGCGCGTCCTCCGGCAGCAGCAGCAGACGGCGCGGAAAGTGATCCTTGGCGAGCAGTATCAGCAGCGTGCCGGTGCCCCAGCCAATGCTCCCCATGGCGAGCGCCTGCTGCACGATCAGGGCGACGATGGTGCGGTCGGGTGCGCCGATCAGCTTGAGCGTGGCAATGGCCTTCACCTTGTCCATGGTCAGCGTGTAGAGGATCAGCGCGATCACCACCGCCGACACCGCCAGCAGGATCCCCGTGAACAGGCCGATCTGCCGGCGCGCCTTCTCGACCACCGATTTCAGCAGCAGCCCTTCCTGGTCCTCCTGCGTCAGCGCCCCCAGATGCTTCCAGCGCGCCGCCTCCGCCGCGACGCCGGCCGCCGGCACGCCGGGCAGCATCCGCGCCACCACCGCGTTCACGGTGTCGAGACCGGCCGGGCTGGCGCCACGCGCCAATTCGCGCCGGGCGGCGGGCGGGTCCAGCTCGAACTGCAGACGCTGGCTGTCCTTCAGCGTCAGATGAACCACCGGATCGCCGCCCGACGCGACGATGCCCTCGGTCAGCCCCACCACCTCGTAGAAGTCCCGTCCCAGCCGCACCCGTTCGCCGATCTCCAGCCCGGCGCGACGTTCGGCGAGCATTTCGTAGTGGCTGCGGGTGATCGGCCGCCCGGCGGCGAGGCGCTTCGGCTCGCCCGGCCGGCCCTGCTCGTAACCGACCACGTACAAGCGCAACGTCCGCCCACGGTGTGCGGTTTCCACCGACTGGAAGGTGAGCGACCCTGCGGCCGCCACCCCGGCCAACCGCGCCACCGCGTCGCGCGTGTCGCCGGGAATGCGCGAGGCCTCGGCAAAGGGGCCGCGGGTGCCGGATTCGACGATCCACAGGTCGGCGCCGGGGGCACGCACCAGGGTCAGCGCCTCATCGACCAGCCCACGGTAGATGCCGATCATCGACAGCACGACGCCCAGCAGCAGGCTCAGCCCCAGGCAGGTCAGCAGGAAGCGGCCCAGGTTGTGGCGGACGTCGCGCAGCGCGAGGTTCATGGCGGCGCCCCCAACGGATCGGCGCGCCGGCCCTCGCGCAGGCCGGATGCGGCGGCGACCACCGGCCGCACGCCATCGGGCAGGCCGCCGGTCACCTCCAGCCGACCGTCCAGCATGCGCCTGCCGAAACTCAGCGCGCGGCGGGCGAGGCGGCCGTCCTCGATGGTCCACACCGTGCCGCTCCGTCCGTCGAAACCATCGATCGCCATCTGCGGCACCAGCACGGCGCGCGGCAGGCGGCCCACCGCGATGGTCGCCTCGACCTGTTCGGCGAGATAGACACGCGGCGGGCAGACCTCGCATTTCAGGTAGACTTTCCGCTCCTCGGTGACGCGGTCGCTTTCCAGCTCGATGCGGGTCACGCGCGCCCGAAAGGTTGCGCCGGGAAGCGAACGCAGACGCACCGTCGCCGCAAGACCTTCCGCCAATCCACCGGCCGAGGCTTCATCGATGTGGACCAGCGCCCAGACGCTGTCCGGGGCGATCAGGGTGAACAGCGGCTCGCCGGGATTGACGGCGGCGCCCAGTTCCTTGTGGCGGGCGATCACCAACGCGTCGAACGGGGCGGTCAACGTGTAGCGGTCGAGCCGCGCGGATTCGTAGCGCAGCCGCGCTTCGGAATCGGCCACGGCGGCTTCGGCCACCGCAAGGTCGGACTGCGCCACCGCCAGTTCCGCTTCTGCAACGCGCAGGTCGGCGGCACTGTCCTCCGCAACCTCCACCGACACGCTGCCCTTGGCCAGCAGTTGCTGCCGTCGTCCGGCGGCCTGCCGGCGCTTGTCGAGCAGTGAATGCGCCTTGAGGATGGTTGCCTCCGCCCTGGCGCGCGCCGCCCGTGCCTGCCCGACTGCGGCCTTGGCCTCGGCGACGCGGGCGTCCTGCTGGCGGGTGTCGAGGCGGGCAAGCACGGCGCCCTGGGGCACGCGGTCGCCGTGGTCGGCGAACAGTTCCGTCAGCGTGCCGGCAACCTCCAGCCCGACCGCGGAGCGCACCCGCGCCTCTACCGTGCCTATGCCGTAGACCTCCAAAGGAACCTCGTCCTCCTCTGCCGCGACCGGCACCGCCAGCGGGCGCAGCCACAACGCCCAGGCACCGCCGGCCAGGACGCCGAGGATCGGGAGCAGCGCGAGACCGCGGCGCAGCAGCCGACGCATGTCCGAGTTTCCTTCGCCCGTTCCCAATTGCGGAAACGATACACCCCGCCGCGCACCCGCGTCGGTGAGATCGTCACCAACGCACCGAGGCGAACCGCCGCAGGCCAACCGAAGGCTGTCCTATCAGACCAGAGGAAATAGTGTGCTTTATCCCACGCAATCCGCGACGGGGAGGAGGGTGCCGACAGCCTGTCGGAACCCGCTGGAAAAGCGTGGTGGGCCCGGCCGGATTCGAACCGACGACAACACCGTTATGAGCGGCGCGTTCTAACCGCTGAACTACAGGCCCTACCGCGGGGCGCACTTTGCGACAAAGCTTCGGGGAAATGCAACCCCTCGTTCATCGTTCCGACGCGGAAGTCCGAAAACGAAAACGGGGGCCAACCGGCCCCCGCTTCGTCTCAAACCGAAACGCTTCCAATCAGGTATCCAGGAAGCTGCGCAGCTTGCGCGACCGCGACGGGTGCTTCAGCTTGCGCAGCGCCTTCGCCTCGATCTGGCGGATGCGCTCGCGGGTCACGTTGAACTGCTGGCCGACCTCTTCCAGCGTGTGGTCGGTGTTCATGCCGATGCCGAAGCGCATGCGCAGCACACGCTCCTCGCGCGGCGTCAGCGAGGCCAGGACTCGGGTCGTCGTCTCGCGCAGGTTCGCCTGGATGGCGGCGTCGAGCGGCAGGACCGCGTTCTTGTCCTCGATGAAATCGCCGAGATGCGAATCCTCCTCGTCGCCGATCGGCGTTTCGAGGGAGATCGGCTCCTTGGCGATCTTCAGGACCTTGCGGACCTTCTCCAGCGGCATCATCAGACGCTCGGCCAGCTCTTCCGGGGTCGGCTCGCGACCGATCTCGTGCAGCATCTGGCGGCTGGTGCGGACCAGCTTGTTGATCGTCTCGATCATGTGGACCGGGATGCGGATGGTCCGCGCCTGGTCCGCGATGGAGCGGGTGATGGCCTGACGAATCCACCAGGTGGCGTAGGTCGAGAACTTGTAGCCGCGCCGGTACTCGAACTTGTCCACCGCCTTCATCAGGCCGATGTTGCCCTCCTGGATCAGGTCCAGGAACTGCAGGCCGCGGTTCGTGTACTTCTTGGCGATGGAGATGACGAGACGCAGGTTGGCCTCGACCATCTCCTTCTTGGCCCGGCTCGCTTCCTTCTCGCCCTTCTGGACGGTGGAGACGATGCGGCGGAACTCGTTGATCGGCAGGCGCGCTTCCTCGGCGACGTTGGAGATCGCCTCGCGCGTCTTGCGGATGTCGCCGTCGTACTTCTCCGCGAACTTGCCCCAGGTCTTGGGGTTCAGGCCGCGGATGCGCTCCAGCCAGTTCGGGTCCAGCTCGTGGCCGAAATACTGGTTCAGGAAGTCCTCGCGCTTCACCCGGCACTCGGTCGCCATGCGCAGCAGACGGCCTTCGAAGCCGGTCAGCTTGCGGTTCAGGCCATAGAGCTGCTCGACCAGTTGCTCGATGCGCTGGTTGTTCAGGCGGACGGTGTTCATCAGCTCGACCATTTCGAGCTTCAGCTTGTCGTACTTCTTGTCCGTCTGCTTGCCGACATCCTCGCCGCGCTGCATCGCGGCCATGCGGGCCTCATGCAGCTTGTGCAGCTTGTCGTAGGTCGCCTTGATGTTCTCGAAGGTCTCGATGACCTGAGGCTTCAGCGCGGCTTCCATCGCGGACAGCGACAGGCTGTTCTCGCCCTCTTCGCCTTCCTCGCCCTCATCGCCCTCGCCTTCGGCGCGCGGCGGACGCGGCTCGTCGCCTTCCTCCTCGGCCGGCGCTTCGGATGCGGGAGCGGCACCGGCGGTACCGGCGGTCTCGACCGCCTCGGCCAGCCCCTCCGGCATCTCCTCGCCGTCCGGACCGCCGCCATAGGTGGCGTCCAGATCGATGATGTCGCGCAGCAGCATCTTCCCTTCCATCAGGGAATCATGCCACTCCAGAATGGCGCGGATGGTCAGGGGCGATTCGCAGATCGCGCCGATCATCATCTCGCGGCCGGCCTCGATCCGCTTGGCGATGGCGATTTCGCCTTCTCGCGACAGCAGCTCCACCGAACCCATCTCGCGCAGATACATGCGCACGGGGTCGTCGGTGCGGCCGATGTCGTCGTCGTCGAGGTTGCCCGACGAACGGCCTTCGCCCTCGCCGGCCCCTTCGCCGCTGTTCTCCGAATCCTGCTCTTCCGATTCGACGATGTTGATGCCCATTTCGGACAGCATCGCCATCGTGTCTTCGATCTGCTCGGACGAGGACGAATCCTGCGGCAGCGCTGCGTTCAGCTCGTCATAGGTGACATACCCGCGCTCCTTGCCACGGGCGATCATCTTCTTGACGGCCAAACCCATGCCGTCCATCAGAGGACCGTCTGCGGATTCCTCCCGCGTTTCGGAAACTTCCACGCTGTTCGCAGCTTTCGTGGCCATGCGATCGGTGCCCCCGCATTACCCCAGTGAATAAAGACGAAAGGAGCGCCCGGTCCCGGTTTCCCGGCCCGTCCGCCCCACCCCCAACCGTGTATCTACCCAGAACCCGCCATCACAGAAACTGTCATGCGGCCCCGTCCTGTTGCCCTTTGTCCCATCAACCGATGCCCGATTGGCGACGATATAGGTCATCAACCGTCAGACATCGTCAAAGTCACTGTCGTCCGCGATACCCAGACCGGACTTGATGACCTCCTGCTGAAGAGCAGCAACACGTGCGAGGTTGGCCTCGTTCGTATCACGCTTCAGAGCCGCTTTCGCTTCCCTAAGATCGTCCAGCACCCGCTCGTGATGCAGATGCCGCCACGCAGGCCACCATCCCTTCCTAGCATCCTCCGTAGAGGCGTCAGGACGGGCGAAGCCGGCATGGTTATAAGTCGACTCGCCTAGCAAAGCACCGACCATTGCCTCATGGCCGGCGGATGACAAGTGGCGACAAAGCGCAGCGGCGTCAAGTGTCGAGTCGTGATTGCGGTCGTCGGAAAGGCATTCCATGACCGCCCAGCGCAGTTTTTCCAGCTCCGGGTCACCGAACGGCAACAGCCCCAGCGGCTCGGCCAGTTCGCCGAACAATTCCGGATGATTGATGAGCGTCGCCAGCAGGATCCGCTCCCGCATCGAGGCGAGGCGCGAGGCGCGGCCCCGCCCCTCCCCGACCGGCTTGGAGGTCAGGCGGCCCGGCGTGCCCGGCACATGGCGGCGCGGCGCCTCGCCGAAGCGGCCCCGCCCCTGCCCCGGCACCCAGGGGCCGCGATTGTAGCCCTGGCGCACCGGGGCAAAGGCCTCGTCGACGCGGCGGCGCATCTCGGTGCGGTAGAAGCTCTGGACGTCGCGGTCGGCGATGGTGGCGACGCGGGCTTCCAGCGCCGCCTTCACCGCGGCCTTGGCCTCCGGCGTGTCGGTCGGCCGGCCTTCGCTCTCCATCCGCCACAGGGCGTCGGACAGCGGGATGGCGGCCTCCAGCACCGCCCCCATCGCCTTCGCGCCGCTGGCGCGGATCAGGCTGTCGGGGTCCTCCCCTTCCGGCAGGAAGGCGACGCGGGCCGACTGGCCGGGGGCGAGGTGCGGCAAAATGCGCTCCACCGCCCGCCACGCCGCGCGCCGGCCGGCATTGTCGCCGTCGAAGCACAGGAAGGGCACCTTCTCCGCCGCCGGGATCAGCTTCCACAGTTCCTGCACCTGCGTCTCGGTCAGCGCGGTGCCCAGCGGCGCCACGGCGCCCTCGAAGCCGGCGCGAACCAGCGCGATCACATCCATATAACCTTCGGCGACGATCACCGGCTTGCCGTCCGCCGCCGCCTGCCGCGCCCGCGACAGGCCGTAGAGCAGCGTGCCCTTGTGGAAGAGCGGGGTGTCGGCGGTGTTGACGTATTTCGGCCCGTCGCCCTCCAGGATGCGCCCGCCGAAGGCGACCACCTGCCCGCGCCGGTCGGTGACCGGGAACATCACGCGGTTGCGGAAGAAGCTGTAGGGAGACCGGCCGTCGTCCGGCCGCTTCAGCAGCCCGGCATTGACCATGTCCTCGTCGGAAAAGCCCTGCTTGCCCAGATATGTCCGCAGCGCGTTCGAATCGCCGGGGGCGTAGCCCAGCCGGAAGCGGGCGATGGTCTCGCCGTCCAGCCCGCGCCGCATAAAATAGTCCAGCCCCGGCCGCCCGGCCGACGTGTGCAGCTGCTGCTCGAACCAGCGCGCCGCCTGCTCGACAAGGTCATGCAGGGTCTTGCGCCGCTCGTAGCGCTGCCGGTCCTCCTCCGTCGGGCGCGGCACCGGCAAGCCGGCCTCGCCCGCCAGATGCTCGACCGCATCGGGGAAGCCGAGGTTGTCGTGGCGCATGACGAAGCCGATGATGTCGCCATGGGCGCCGCAGCCGAAGCAATGGAAGAAGCCCTTCTGGTCGTTGACGTAGAAGGACGGCGACTTCTCATTGTGGAAGGGACAGGGCGCCTTGTACTCCCGCCCGGCGCGGATCAGCCGGAGACGCTTGGAGACCACTTCCGACAGGGTCAGCCGGGTGCGCAGTTCTTCCAGGAATTGGGGCGGGAAAGCCATGGTCGAACGGTCACCGGGGTACGAAGGCCAAAGGGCGGAAACGATGGGCGGAGCCAATGGGCGCTAGGCTATAGCAGAGGCATAGTATGGGAACCAGCGCCGCCGGCCCCAAGGGCGCAGATGGCGCAGAGGCAATGCGTCAGTCCGGCTGCCCGACGAGATGCGTTCCGGCATAGAGTGCACGCAAGGGGGCCTGATAGCCGATGCTGTCCAGAGTCAGCACGTCATCTGCCATGATCACCAATGGGCTCTCCGGCCAGTTGCCATCCGCCTGCCGCCGCAGAAGCTCCGCACCGATCCCGGCCGTCCACAGCACCAGGATCTCGCGGACCGACGGCAGCGTTGTGTAGGTCCAGACATTCTCCCAGGTCTCGGCTTCGTTGCTGGGCGAGAGGATCTCGATCAGCAGGACCGGATCTGGCAGCGTGCGCAGGCCCCGTTCATCCGGGGTGCAGGTCACGCCGAGGTCGGGGATGCGCATGTTGTGGCTGGAGCGGACGCGCGGTTGCACGCCCGGCGCGGTCACGACATGGCAGCCGGGCGCGCGGTCGGCCAGATGATTGCCGATCAGGCGGGCGACGGTGCTTTGCAGAATGCCGTGGGTGATGCTCGCCGGCGCCATGGCGCGCGGTTCGCCGTTCACCAGCTCATAGCGCGTGTCGGTGCCGTCGCCGTTCCAGTCCAGGAACTCCGCGACGGTCATGCCTGAGAAGGTGGATTTGCGGACCGCGACCATTCCACTGTCCTCCTGCCCGTCTGCCGCGCGGGGGATCAGACCTCAGCCTAGCCTGAGTCGCCCCGCGGCGGCCAGCGCGCCTTACTTGCCCGAAAGCCGGGCCTTCACCAGACCACCGGCCTTGGCGAAGTCCATTTGGCCGGCATGGCGGGCCTTCAGCTCGGCCATCACCTTGCCCATGTCCTTGATGCTGGAGGCGCCCAGTTCGGTCACGATGGCGTCGATGGCGGCGGCCGACTCCTCCTCGCTCATCTGTTTGGGCAGGAAACGTTCGATGACCGCGATCTCCTCGCGCTCCTGCTGCGCCAGTTCGGGACGGCCGCCCTGATCGTACAGCCCCGCCGATTCGTTGCGCTGCTTCACCAGGGTCTGCAGCATCGACAGGATCTCCGCCTCGTCGATGCCGTCGGTCACGCCGCGGGTGCGGGCGGCGATGTCGCGGTCCTTCAGTCCGGCGAGGATCATGCGGATGGTGGACACCGCGCGCTGGTCCTTCGCGCGCATCGCATCCTTGAGGCTGTCGTTGAACTGCGTGCGCAGCGTCATATCCTGTCTTCCTTGGTTCGTCGGGCCGGGATCGAAAGGCTCCGGCCGGACAGCCGACTATTCCGAAAATGGCCGCCGATTTCCATGGCAAAAGCCCCATCCGGCGAAAGGGCGCCCCGGGACCCTCCGACCTTGTCGGCGGATCAGGGCCGCCTTGCAAAGCTATTGCTGGAAATCCGGCAGCCAATCGTCATATAGGATGTCCGGCCCACCCGATCAGCCCACTCGATCCCACGTCGTTGCCCTCCAGGGCGGATATGGGGTGCGAGCGGTTGCGTGTGCGCGCCCGGCGGGACGCTAGGCCGTCGCCGTTCCGCCGATTACCCGATCCGTCGCCGGCCGCGGTTTTTGGGAAGGTTCACAGGAATGACTCTCGCCACTCCCCCCTCCGACAATGCGGTTCACACCGGCGTCCTGGTCCTGGCCGACGGCACGGTGTTCCGCGGCCGAGGCATCGGCGCCACGGGGGATTCGGTGGGCGAGGTGTGCTTCAACACCTCCATGACCGGCTATCAGGAGATCCTGACCGATCCCAGCTATGCCGGCCAGATCATCACCTTCACCTTCCCGCACATCGGCAACACCGGCGCCAACGCCGAAGACATCGAGACGATCACCCCGGCCGCCCGCGGCCTGATCCTGCGCGCCGACATCACCGACCCGTCGAACTGGCGCGCCACCCGCCACCTGGACGACTGGCTGAAGAGCTATGGCCTCGTCGGTCTGACCGGTGTCGACACCCGCCGCCTGACCCGCCGCATCCGCGACCTGGGCGCGCCCAACGGCGTCGTCGCCCATGCGCCGGACGGCAAGTTCGACATCGAGGCGCTGATCGCCAAGGCCAAGGGCTGGCCGGGTCTGGAGGGCATGGATCTGGCCAAGGACGTGTCCTGCCGCCAGACCTATGACTGGACCGAGGCCGGCTGGACCATCGGCGGCGGCTACGCCACCCAGGACAAGCCGCAGTACCATGTCGTCGCCATCGATTACGGCGCCAAGCGCAACATCCTGCGCTGCCTCGCCGCGGCCGGCTGCAAGGTGACGGTGGTTCCCTCCACCGCCTCGGTCGAGGACGTGATGCGCCACCAGCCGGACGGCGTCTTCCTGTCCAACGGCCCCGGCGACCCCGCCGCCACCGGCGAATATGCCGTGCCGACCATCAAGGGCCTGCTCGACACCGGCGTGCCGATGTTCGGCATCTGCCTGGGCCACCAGATGCTGTCGCTGGCGCTGGGCGCCAAGACCACCAAGATGCCGCTGGGCCACCGTGGCGCCAACCATCCGGTCAAGGACCTCGCCTCCGGCCGGGTGGAGATCACCAGCCAGAACCACGGCTTCGTCGTGGTGCCGGAGACTCTGCCGGCCGATGCCGAGGTCACCCATGTCAGCCTGTTCGACGGCACCAACGAGGGCATCCGCCTGAAGGGCAAGCCGGTCTTCTCGGTGCAGTACCACCCGGAAGCCTCGCCCGGCCCGCAGGACAGCCATTACCTGTTCGACCGCTTCGTCCAGCTGATCGCCGAGAAGAAGGCGGCCTGACGCCCATCCGCCGGCAGGTCATGAAAAAAGGGGGAGCCGTTCGCGCGGCTCCCCCTTTTTCTATTCGGAGTTCGGTCCCTTGTCAGGGGACACCGTCGCAGCGGTCGCCGTGCGCGGCTGGACCCGCTGGATGCCGCCATAGCAGCTGGTGCCGCCACGCCCGCCGGGCGATCCGGCGGCCTGGCCGTACTGGGTGCAGTCGGCGGCCTTCTCGTTGGCGCTTTTCTGGTCACGAGGCTGTGATTTGGGATCGTTCACAGTGGCCTCCCGGAGGTTGCGGACCATATCGATTATGGCCTCTCCTAGATTGCCAACATGGGCAGCGTTCAGCGGTTCCAAAAGACATGCGCCTTCCGGATCATCCGTTTTCCCACAAGCCTCCGCCGGCCGCCGAGCCCGACGGCCCCGCCTGCCCGCTCTGCGGCCGGCCGATGGTGCCGGGGGCCAGCCTGAACGAGCATCACCTGATCCCGCGCACCTATGGCGGCCGGGAAACGGTGACGATGCACCGCATCTGTCATGCAAAGATTCACGCGGTGCTGACCGAACAGCAGTTGCGCGACCATTATCACGGGATCGACGCGCTGCGCGGCCATCCGGACATCGCCGCCTTCATCCGTTGGGTCCGCCGCAAGCCGCCGGAGTTCATCGACGGCCATGCCACCGACCGGCGGCGGCACAAGCGCTGACCGGCCTCAGCCGTGGCGCATCGCCCGCCGCGCGGCCGGCTTCGGCAGATAGTTGCGGGCCTCGCCGTTGCACACGCGGCTGACCCGTTCATATTCCTCGACCGTGTCGACCTGGGCCTGCCGGCGGTCGCGCTCGCGGCCGAACTCCTGCATGATCCGCCGCATCGCCGATTCGAGCGGCCGGCGGATCGCCGCCATCGCCTGGGTCTGGCTGCGCGAGCGCACCGGCTTCATCCCGTCGATCACCTGCTCCAGGCGGTTGCGGATCTGCGGCATCATCTCGTTCAGGAGCGCCTCGTCCACCGCGACATGGCGCATCTCATGGGCCAGAACCTCGCCATGCAGGCAGGAGTCGGCCGGGATCTCGCTGGCGACATGGACGATGCGCTGTTGAAACCCGAAGCTGATGGTCAGGGCGCTGGCGGATGCGCAATAGGTGCCGTCGCCCATCGACTTGAACAGCGCCTGCACCTGCGACTGCTCGCCGTAACGCGCCTGGGTCAGCCCCAGAACATGGCTGTCGGCGGTGCTGGCCGGCCCCGGCGTCCGCCCCGGAAGCCGGGTGAGTTGGGCGATCGACCGGCTGTCGTCACGCTTGATCGGCGCCAGCACGGTGTCGAGCGTCAGCTTGGTCGGCGGAAAGCCGCCGCAGCCGCTGGACTGCGCCGCAGCCGGCATCGCCGAAAGAAGGAGACCCAGCAGGGAAAGGAACAGGAGGCGAACGGTCATCCCAGCACTGTTACCGGGAAACCGTTCGCCGACAAGAGATATGGAAGGGCGGATGCGCCCCACCCGCCTACTTCCCCGCCTTCAGCTGCTCCCGCGTCAGCCAGAACACCTCGCCGAAGCTGTTGGCGGTCTGCAGCCACAGGAAATCCAGGTGCGGATACTCCGCCTCCAGAATCTCGCGGCCGGTGCCGAACTCGCACAGCAGTCCGCCCTCCGGGGTCAGGTGCTTGGGCGCTTCCTTCAGGATGCGGCGGACGATGTCCAGCCCGTCGTCGCCGCCGGCCAGCGCCATCTCCGGCTCGGCGCGGAATTCCGGCGGCAGGGCGTCCATCGATTCGGCGTCGACATAGGGCGGGTTGGTGATGATGACGTCATACTTGCGCGTCTTCAGCGGGGCGAACAGGTCGCCCTGATGCAGGGTGATGCGGTCCTCGAAGCCGCTGTCGGCGACGTTGCGCTTCGCCACCTCCAGCGCGTCGGGCGACAGGTCGACGGCGTCCACCTGGGCTTCGGGGAAGATGCGGGCGGCCAGGATGGCGAGGCAGCCGGAGCCGGTGCAGAGATCCAGCACCCGCTCGACCGCGGTCGGGTCCTCCACCAGCGTGAAGTCGTCACCGCCGAACAGGTCGGAGAACAGCAGCTCCCCGATGTAGGAGCGCGGGACGATCACCCGCTCGTCAACATAGAAGGGGATGCCCTGGATATAGGCCTTGTTCAGCAGGTAGGGCGCCGGCTTGCGGGTGTCGATGCGGGCATGGAGGATGCCGGCCACCGCCTCGCGCTCCGCCGCGGTCAGCCGGGAGTCGAGATAGGGGTCGAGCTGGTCGACCGGCAGGTGCAGCGTCTCCAGCACCAGGAACACCGCCTCGTCGAAGGCCGTGGTGGTGCCGTGGCCGTAATCCAGATCGGCCTCGTTGAAGCGGCTGACGCCGTAGCGCAGGAAATCGCGGATGGTCGACAGCTCGGCGGAGGCTGCGGCGGCGGTGTGCTTGCTGGTCACGGGGCGCTGGCTCCGGTCAGGGGCGGGGATGAGGGGTCAGAACAGGTCGAGGACCGAGTCCGGCGGACGGCCGACCCGGGCGCGGTCGCCCTTCACCACGATCGGGCGTTCGATCACCGCCGGATTGGCGGACAGCGCGGCGATCAGCGCCTCGCCGTCGAGGTCCTTGGCGATGCCGGCCTCCGCCGCCTCCTTGGCGCGGGTGATGTCGCGCGGGCCCTTGCCCAGCTTGGCGAGGATGGCAGACAGCTCCGCCACGGTCGGCGGGGTCTTCAGATATTCGATCACCGTCGGCTCGACGCCGCGCGACCGCAGAAGCTCCAGCGTCTCGCGCGATTTGCTGCAGCGCGGATTGTGATAGATCGTCACGTCGCTCATGACAGGCCTTCTTGGTTTGAAGAGCGGTCAGACTGATACACCCAACCCGCGTGCCGCGCCAATCCGGCATGCGGAAACGCGCGCCGCGGCGCAACATCGGTCAGGTGACAAGGGATGGCTTTGGTATTATTTTGCGCGCTCACTTTTCCGAAGGCCCGTGCGCGCCCTATCCCGGTGGGCGGGCCATGCGGAACAGATCCGATGCCCAGATACGGATGCCGGCCGTGACCAAGCTCTCGCTCTCCAAGGACAAGATCAACATCCTCCTTCTGGAAGGTGTCCACGACAACGCCATCGAAGAGCTGGCCCGCGGCGGCTATGCCTCCGTCGAGCGGCTGCCGCGCGCGCTGGACGAGTCGGAACTGCTGGAGCGCATCGGTTCGGTCCACATCCTCGGCATCCGCTCGCGCACCCACCTGACCGCCAAGGTGCTGGAAGCGGCGAACAAGCTGATCACCGTCGGCTGCTTCTGCATCGGCACCAACCAGGTCGACCTGAAGGCGGCGCGCCGCCAGGGCGTGCCGGTGTTCAACGCCCCCTATTCCAACACCCGGTCGGTGGCGGAGCTGGTGATCGGCGAGATCATCATGCTGATGCGCGGCATCTTCGAGAAGTCGCAACTGGTCCATGGCGGCGGCTGGATGAAGTCGGCCAAGGACTCCTACGAGATCCGCGGCAAGACGCTGGGCATCGTCGGCTACGGCCACATCGGCACGCAGGTGTCGATCCTGGCGGAAGCCATGGGCATGCAGGTGCGCTTCTACGACACCGTGCGCAAGCTGGCCCTCGGCAACGCGCGCGCCTGCGATTCGCTGGAGGAGCTGCTGTCGGTGTCCGACGTGGTGACCCTGCATGTGCCGGACACCCCGCAGACCCGCAACATGATCGGCGAGCGCGAACTGGCCGCCATGAAGAAGGGCAGCCACCTGATCAACGCCGCCCGCGGGCAGGTGGTGGACATCGAGGCGCTGGCCGCCGCGATGAACTCCGGCCACGTGCTGGGCGCCGCCATCGACGTCTTCCCGGTCGAGCCCGGCTCGGACAAGGACGAGTTCCAGAGCGCGCTGCGCGGCATCAAGACCGCCATCCTGACCCCGCACATCGGCGGCTCGACGATGGAGGCCCAGGCCAACATCGGCACCGAGGTGGCGCAGAAGCTGCTCGAATATTCGGACAACGGCTCCACCGTCGGCGCGGTCAACTTCCCGCAGGTTGCGCTGCCGGTTCAGGCCGGCTGCACCCGTTTCCTGCACGTCCACGAGAACCGTCCGGGCATCCTGCGCAAGGTGAACGAGGTGTTCTCCGGCCGCGACCTGAACATCGCCGCCCAGTATCTCCAGACCGATCCGGAGCTGGGTTACGTGGTGGTCGACGTCAACGGCGATGTCGACGAGCTGGAGGTCGTCAACGACCTGCGCGCCATCGAGGGCACCCTGAAGGCGCGCTTCCTGTTCCCGTCTCAGCGCTGACCGGATGGCGGGAGGGTGGCGCCGGCGGTGGCGCCCCCTCCCGCGGGAACCCTTTCCCCGGTGCTCGGTTGTCCCCTCACGATGCTGCGACGCAGCACCAGCCTTGAGAGGACGACCGCCATGACCGACCGCCATTCCACCATGCTCAAGACCCTGGGCATCACCGCGCTGGCGCTGGGCGGGCTGGCCATCGCCAACACGCTGGCGGCACGCGCGGCCGAGCGCCGCTATCCGCCGGAAGGCCGTTTCCTGACCGTCGACGGCGTCCGCCTGCATTACATGGAGGCCGGCGAAGGCCCGCCGGTCGTGCTGCTGCACGGCAACGTCTCCGCCCTCGGCGATTCGCTGGCGAGCGGGCTGTTCCAGCGGCTGGCGCGCAATCACCGGGTGATCGCCTTCGACCGCCCCGGCATGGGCCACAGCGACCGGCCCCGCGACAGGGATTGGACGCCGGAGGATCAGGCCGATCTGCTGGCCCGCGCCTTCGACGCGCTGGACATCGCAAACGCCGTGGTGGTCGGCCACTCCTATGCCACGCTCGTCGCCCTGGCCCTGGCGCTGGACCATCCGCACACCGTGAAGGGCCTGGTGTTGATGGCCGGCTATTACTTCCCGACCAAGCGGGTGGATTCGGCACTGGTGGCGCCGGTGGCGACGCCGGTGCTGGGCGACCTGCTGCGCTACACGCTGTCGCCGCCGGTCTCCAAGGCGATGATGCCGGCGATGCTGAAGACGCTGTTCTCGCCGCGGCCGGTGCCGGACCACCTGACGGAGAGCTTCCCCGCCGCCCTGACGATCCGGCCGGGCCAGCTGCGCGCCAATGCCCAGGACGGCGTCACCATGGTGCCCGCCGCCGAGCGGCTGCAGCACCGCTATGCCGGGGTGACGGTCCCGGTGGCGATCTTCGCCGGCCATCACGACCGCGTCGTTTCGCAGGAGGAGCAGAGCGGCCGGCTCCACCATGTCCTGCCCGACAGCACCATTCATTGGGTGCCGGACAGCGGCCACATGGTGCATTACGCCGACCCGGAGCTTGTGGTGCACCGGATCGACGAGCTGTCAGCCGAAAAGGCGGTGCCGCAGGTCGCCGCTCACAAATAACGCCGCATCAGGATGCTGCCGCCCTGGTGCGGCAGGCGGGGGTGCCAGGGGATGCCGGCGCGACCGATCTCCTCGAACCCCTCGCCGGCGTAGACACGGCGGGCGGCCTCGTTGTCGGCCCAGACATGCAGGGTGACGCGGTCGAAGCCGCCGGTCCGCGCCCGCTCATAGAACCAGCCGAGCAGCCGCCCGGCGATGCCCTGCCGCCGCTGCTCCGGATCGACCGCCAGCGCCGACAGGAAATAGCTGCCCCAATCCAGCGTCTCGGTGAATTCGGCCATATGGGCGACCCGGTCGGGCGGCAGGCCGCTGTAATCCTCCGTCCGAATCCAGTCGGTGGGATAGCCGTGGGCGACGCCGACCACCTGCCCGTCCAGTTCCGCCACCCCGCTCTGCCGGTGCGACAGCGACCCGCTGCGCCCGGCCAATCCCGGCATCAGCATCTCCGCCGCCGTCATTCCCGGAATCAGCCCGTCGAGCAGAAATTCGTAGACCCCGCCCCCGGCGATGTCGATCAGCCGAGCCAGATCCGGGGCGTCGTCCGCATCGGCCGGGCGGATGCGGAGACGGTCGTCAGTCAAGGCAGGGCTCACGGCGGGGACCTTCGATCAGGAGAGCGGCCGAATAGAAGAGGCTCTCCCGCCGCGGATTTCCAGCCCCTTTCGTGCGAACCGGCTCGCTCAGCCCCGATCCGCTCAGCCCTGATCGGCGGCGCGGTTCAGGTCGTCGCGCAGCCGCAGCAGCGCATCGCGGAGCGACATCAGTTCCTCGGCCGAATCGCCGGCGGCGGCGGCGATCCGCGTCGGCAGGCATTCGGCCTTGCCGCGCAGAGCCGCCCCCTCGGCGGTCAGGCCGATTCGCACCAGCCGTTCGTCCTGCGGATCGCGGGCGCGGGTGAGAAGCCCCTGCCCTTCCATCCGCTTCAGCAGCGGGGTCAGCGTGCCGCTGTCCAACCCCAGCCGCTCGCCCAGCAACTTCATCGACTGTCCGTCCTGCTCCCACAGCAGCAGCATGATCAGATACTGCGGATAGGTCAGGCCAAGCTGCTCCAGCATCGGGCGATAGACTCGGCTCATCGCCAGATTGGCCGAATAGAGCGCGAAGCACGCCTGGTTGGAGAGCAGAAGCGGGTCGTCCTTGTCGGCTGCCATGATGTGTGAACCCTGATGAGACCAGGCGGAAAAGACGACGCTCAAAATGACGGCGCGCCGCCGGGATGCCGCGCGTGATCGTGCGCCCTGCACAATCGCGCGCAACAGCCCGGCGGCGCAATGCCGAAGGCCATTCGCCTCAGGCGATGCCTTCAGGTCCGGCCCTCAATTCACCGTCAGGCGACGGTCGTGGTGACCGGGATGTTGCCCTTGGTGGCGTGGCTGTAGGGGCAGACCTTGTGGGCGCGGGCCAGCAGATCCTCGGCGGCGGCCTTGTCCATGCCCGGCAGCGAGACCACGAAGTCGACGGTCAGGCCAAAGCCCTCGCCATCGTCGCGGGCGCCGATGCCGACCGTAGCGTTCACCGTCAGATCGGCCGGAACGGCGATCTTGTCGCGGTTGCCGACGAACTTGATGGCGCCGATGAAGCAGGCCGAATAGCCGGCGGCGAACAGCTGTTCCGGATTGGTGGCGCCGCCCTGGCCGCCCAACTCCTTCGGCGCGGCCAGCGCGACCGACAGCAGTCCATCCTCGCTTACGGCCTTGCCGTCACGGCCACCGGTCGCGGTCACCTTGGTCGAATACAGGGTCTTCATGGCGTGTGCTCCTTCTTTGGGTTTCGGATTTGGGTAGCGGGTTCTGGTTTTCGGGGCGGCGGGTTGGACCGGCGCCCGTCGATCTCGTGAGACAGACAATGGCGCACGATTGAATTGCGCGCAATCTATTTTATCGTGCGCGATCAGATTGCGTGCAATGCGTTGGGCGCATGGCGCTGCCCTGGAGCCGGATCGCCCATGTGCGGTGCGGGTTAGTCCGCATACCCGCGTATTGCCATTTGTTAACCCAGCCGGGTTTACTGCCGAGTTCGTGCCGACGGAATGACCTTCCGGCCCTTCATTCCGCCCCCCGGAGAGTCCAATGAAGCTTTCCAACAAGATTCTGCTGCCGGTCCTGGTCCTGTCCATCGTGGCGGCCGCCATCGGCGGCACCTCGGTATGGGGGCTGAACCGCATCGCCTCCGCCAACCAAGCCCTGATCCGGACGGACCGCATGGTCCTGACCGCGTCGGAGCTGCGGTCGATCAGCCGCTCCCTGCAGCGCGACGCCCTGAACCTGATTTCCGAGGACACCGCAACGCAGGCGAAGATCAGCGAGCGGTTCGGCGCGCGCATCGATGAAATGGCGGACACCAACCGCCGGCTCGACCGGCTTCTCGCCGCGTCGGGCAATCCGGCCGCCGGTCGGATCGGCCCGCTGCAGGACAAGGTGATGGAGGCTCTGGCCAAGACGCAGGACCTCGCCCTAGCGGGGCAGCGCGACGCCGCAGCCGCCCTGTTCCGCGGCGATGTGCGCAGCAGCGAGCGCGAGGCCTCGGCCCTGACCGATCCGATCATCGAGACGGGGACGGAGCGGATTGCCCAACTCACCGATGCGGTGGAGGAGACCGAGAGCTTCGTGAAGGTCACCGTGGCGGCGGTCGGGCTGATCGGCATTCTCGCCGGCGCCCTGCTCTCGCTGCTGATCGCCCGCCGCAGCGTCGTGGAGCCGCTGTCCCGCCTGACCGCGAGCATGGAACGCCTTGCCCGCAAGGATTACGGCGTCGACCTGTCGGACGCGGCGCGCGGTGACGAGGTCGGCGCCATGGCCACCGCGGTCGTCACCTTCCGCGACGCGCTGCAGACCGCCGACCGGCTGGAGGCGGAACAGGCGGCCGACCGCGCCGCCAAGGAACGGCGCACGGCCGAGGTCGAGCGTCTGGTTCGCCATTTCGAAGCGACCGTCAGCGGCATCCTGCACACGCTGTCGTCCGCCGCCACCGAACTGAGCCAGACGGCGCACAGCATGTCGGGCATCGCCGACCAGACCAATGCCCGCGCGTCCGCCGCGGCGGGTACGGCGGTCGAGGCCTCGTCCAACGTCCAGGCCGTCGCGGCGGCGACCGACGAACTGACCGCCTCCATCACCGAAATCAGCGGGCAGGTGTCGCGTTCCACCGCCATCGCCGATCAGGCGGTGAGCGAAGCGCAGCAGACCAACGCCCAGGTCCAGGGGCTGGTCGAACAGGCGCAGCGCATCGGCGAGATCGTGCAGATGATCAACGGCATCGCCACCCAGACCAACCTGCTGGCGCTGAACGCCACCATCGAGGCGGCACGGGCGGGAGAAGCGGGCAAGGGCTTCGCCGTGGTGGCGTCGGAGGTGAAGAGCCTCGCCAACCAGACGGCCAAGGCGACCGAGGACATCGGCACCCAGATCGCCTCCATGCAGGGCGCCACCAACGGCGCGGCCCAGGCGATCGGCGGCATCAGCCGGACCATCGCGACGATCAGCGAGGTCGCCACCTCCATCGCCTCCGCCATCGAGGAGCAGGGTGCGGCAACGGCCGAGATCGCCCGCAACGTTCAGGAGGCCTCCAGCGGCACCGCATCGGTCAGCGCCAACATCGGCGGCGTCAGCGAGGCGGCGGCCCAGACCGGCGCCGCGGCCAGCCAGGTGCTGGGCGCCTCGGGCGAACTGGCGCGTCAGTCGGAACTGCTGCGGCTGGAGGTGGAGACCTTCCTGAGCGGCATCCGCGCCGCCTGACCGGTCTCGCCCTCTCGCACCCTGGATCAGGCGCGGAAGGGGCCGAGCATGGCGCCGCCGCGCGCGCAGCTGCTTGGTCACCTCCTCACCTTGACCTCTGACGCCTCGATCTTGGCCCGGAACCGCGCTTCGGCCATTTCATTCTCAGTCAAGATGTGACGGCCGTCACTGCCGGCGCGCCCTCGGCGGGCGACACTGGCAGCCCGAAGACACACTGCAATGCCGGCTATTCGACATGCTCAGGACCAGCAGGATCGGGATGTCCCAGAAGCCCCAACCCGTGGCGATCTGCCTGGAATGCGGAACACCCTATCTTGGGTTGGAGCCGATCACGGACGGATGCAGGACGCAAACTTCCGCCGGCCGATGCGACGGCGAGGTCGTTGCCCGATGGCGCAACGAGGATTGGATCGTCTGCCCGTCCTGCGACGGTGGCGGCTGTCCGAAATGCCGCGACCTCGGCTGGTTGCCCGTGCCGCACTGAGAGCGCCGTGCAACGCGGTGGAGGCGATCCCGATGAAGGCCTTCGCCAACGCGGTGGCAGCGCCAAGTCGCAAACAAGAGCCGCAGACGGACGGGGCAGCAGCGGCGAAAGCAACCGATGACGCGGGCAAAGAAAAAGCCTTGGAACCGTTGGGTTCCAAGGCTTTTCCGGTCCTTCCGGAACTGGTCGGAGCGACAGGATTTGAACCTGCGACCCCCAGACCCCCAGGAAGGGGCTTGCCGGCTAAGTTGTTGAAAATCTTCGATCATGAGAAAAGAACGCAGGACGAAAAGGTACCGGATTCACCTCCGACTTCCACACGGAGTTCCACACATGACGATCCGGTCGACACCTGATTGCAAAAACGTTGACTTCCTTGCCAACCATGGATCTTTCCCACTTCTGACCGACAGCTATCCGCACAGGTGGGCACCAGCCAGATTATGCGCCGGCATCTGCTCGGCCGTTGCATAGGTGAGCATATTGGCCCGGCTGGTGTAGATCGGGAGGAAGGCAACGCAGCCGCCTAGCCACGCGAGCAGGATGCCGGTGCAGATCATCCTCAATGGCATGGCGCGCCTCTGCGTTCCGGAGTATCTGCGTGGACGACTCGAGGGCGAAATCCTGCCGCCCGGCTTGGCGCCGGATCTCGCCGAAGATAGCGATCCCCGCCACACCAGACTGGCGGGATCAGGCCGGCAACCGCTCGGCCCTAGCCCATAGCGAGGAAGGCCGGCATTAAGGGTGCGGATCAGAACCGGACTTCGGCTCAGGAAAATCAACGGCTTCAGTACGCCAGATCGGGGTTTTGATCGGCACAGCTAGATGCAATGGGTGCACGATTAGGGAGCGGCTTTTTACCCCACTTCAGTTGCATTCACGGCAATCTCGGCATAAAAAGGGTACAGTGTCGTTTATGTCTCAATTCAGGGTGAATTTTATGGTCAGGATCATGCCTACACGCTACTGACCTCAAACCAATGCCTGGGAACCTGTTGACAGCCAAACGCGCTTCATCGACTCAAGTTTTCCTTAGATCATGAAAGATAAACAACTAGGAGAATATGATGCTTTCACCAATGCAGATGCAATATATCGTTGGCCTTTGCTGCTTGAGGCATGATCCAAATGCAGTTGAAGTCATAGTCGGCGATATGGTTCGAGATGCTGTTACCGAAACTGATCGGGACGTCGACGTAACTCTTAGAGTCAATGAGGGAGATAAAGAGGCATACGCATTTAAAGCCTATGAGGTTAAAAAGGAAGCTCGTCCATTAGATGTAACCTCTGTTGAGCAACTTTGCTCAAAATTAAACGATATGCCGGAAATCACTCACAGAGGAATAATTTCAGCGTCCGGCTTTACGGATCCAGCAATAAAGAAGGCTAGGCACAATAATGTTATTCCATTTATTTTAAAGAAATGGGATGTTCCCATTGGAGAGAAATTTACAGCATTTTCTGGAACAGGAAAACCTTCCGAATTTTTCCAAGAATTTACTAGCTACCTTTTGTGTTGGGCAGACCATTATTCTTGGTTTAACATGGACGATAACCTTGAAAAATTTTCATGGGATTACAGCTACAAAGTACTGAACCATAAAGGAAAGATACATCCGGACTTTCCAACAATTAAGAAATTTATGGAAAAGGTTTTGATGAAATCCACTGAACAATTACTTTCGAGCGATCTCGCAAAACACCTAGCCAACACCTATAAAACACCCGCGACACTCCTTTCTTCTGTAGATTACAGCGCCTCAGATATCACAATTGATTTGGTTGATACCGACAATTTTAATGCTTATCTCAAGGTAGGCTCCAATATACGCAAAATAAAATCTGTTGAAATATCCGGATCAATTCGTTGGGAGCGAAGGATTGTTCTTCCAGAATTTTATATTATCGAATCGGTTCTTGATGGCTCTGCTTTTTCCGCCGCTGCAGTTGCAAGCTATGGAAGTATTGACGGCAAAATGCTTGCAATCACATTTCCGACGGACACTAGAGAGCTTGGTATCGAAACATTTTCTCTGGGTGAGAAAAACGAGAACATAATACGTAAAATGATGATCAGGCAATCTGAAAATATAAAAAATAACATGAGCGCCAACCATAACGCGCCATGAACACAATTGTCATCAGATGATATACTTCGCTGTAAATATAAATACAAGATTTTCTGCGTCACTGGCCGACCTCAATTGACTGAAAACTGAGTTCGAACAAGTATAAATTCACGAAGAACAAACAAGAACTCTGATCTGATTAAATTGCACACGAGTACTTTTTTAAAACGTATCATCTTGTGTAAATCCAACCGCAGAGGCTAGCGCCGGTCAGATTATGAGCCATCAGCTGCTCGGCCGTGCCATCCGTGAACACGTCGGCACGGCTGATGTAGATAGGGCGGAAGGCGGCACAGCCGCCTTCAGTCCCGGCTCCATTGGTCGCGCAGCCGCTCAGCAGCGCTAGCAGGATGCCGGCGCAGATCATCCTCAATCCCATGGCGCACCTCTGCGTTTCGGAGTGTCTGCGTGGTCGACTCGAGGGCGGCATCCTGCCGCCCGACTTGGCGCTGAAGCGCGCCGAAGGTGGCGATCCCCGCCAGCACCACGCTGGCGAGGATCAGGCCGGCAGCCACGCGGCCCCAGCCGGTGGTGAGGAAGGCCCGCATCAGGCCGCCTTTCGCTGGTCATCCCAGCGCCGGTAGAGCATCACGGCCACCGCCGCCCCCAGCAGGGCGGCCACCGTCCAGCCCATCGCCCCCGACGGCAGCGTCTCCAGCAGCCCCTTGATGGCGGTCGAGACGACGCGCGCTTGGTCCAGCAGGACGGCAACGCCGGCGAGGCCGAGTGCACCACCGCCACTGACGGCACTGACCGACTTGGCCATCGGCTTCATGGCCGGCGCCAGCTCGGCAACCCGGCTGACCGGGTGGACCTCGTCCGACAGGAACAGGGCCGCCTCGGCCGCCCGCCGCTTGACCAGGCCGGGCATCACCTTGCCGGCGCCCCGCGTCCATTTGGCGAACTCGGCTGCGGCGCCGGCCGCGTCACCAACGTTCAGCTTGCGCAGCAGGGTGGAGGGCTGGCCGCTCTTCAGGGTGACGAAACCGTCCTTGCCAGCGTCCTTGCCCTTGGCCTTCCGGCCGGGGCCGATGTTCATGACGAAGGCCACCAGCGCACCGCGCTGATTGTCGGACAGCTCGATGGTGACGGCGCGGTCGACCACCGCCGCGGCGGTGTCGAGGTCGGCCTGCAGCAGCTGCTCGGCCTGCGCCTTGGTAATGCGCAGGCCCGGCTGGACGTCCGAACCGGTGTGGCCGTAGCCGATCGTCCAGGGAGCGCCGCCGGTGGCGGGATCCGGGTAGGCGGTGAGGCGCAGGCCTTCGGCCTCCTTCACCAGGTCGACGGCGGCTTGCGGGATGGCACGCATGGCGGAAACTCCTTCGCGCATAAAAAGAGCCGCCGGGCGCATGCCGGGCGGCTTGGTTGAAGTTCTTCAGAACGGACGATGACGTTGCGTTGATAGATCGCTATTGTTTCACTGGCTCAGCCACTTTGTGAGTAAGCGCGGGAATATCATGATCGAAAAGTTTGAGCTGAACCTTGAATGCGCAGCCTTATTGGAGATCAACAACATCTACATGAGAGGCGGCAAATACACTGCCAATCTGGATATGCGCATCGAGGCGCCATCTCTTATATTCTCGGGCACCGACAATGATTATCCTGCCACGATCAGCGCATTCTCTTACAGCTGGAGCCTGATAAAAAACATTGGGGATGTCGGTCGATACACGTCGATCGCAAAGGATGTGACGTTTGGTGAGACCGAGCATCCGACCGACTGGCTTAGCAGCTCCAGTTTTACCTACGATGCCGGCTTCATCTGGCAGAGGTTCGCCGAACAGCACGGAACTGGATTTCAGCCGATCACCCTGCCTGATGATCCCAAACGCTCACCCGTAATTATCGGCAACGATGTTTGGATCGGCACGAGAGCCTATATCCGCGGAGGCGTTACCATTGGAGACGGTGCTATTGTCGGCAATGACGCCGTCGTGACAAAAGACATTCCCCCCTATGCCGTGGTGGTTGGCAATCCGGGCCGGATCGTCAAATACAGGTTTCCAGAGCCGATTATTGAACGTTTGCTGCGCCTGGAATGGTGGAGGTTCGCCTACACAGATTTCGGAGGGATCGACATTCGAAATGTTCCGGAAGCCATTTCCTCTTTAGAAGATCTGTGCTCCTCCGGACGCATCGCACCCTATAATCCCATGTCCTTGACGTTCAGAGACCTGAAGGAGATGGGGACAAGGCCCAATGATCTGGCGCATTTCCTACGGAACGCCCGGATTGCTGCGACACAATCGCGTTAGACACGCCAGGGTTTGGAGTGTTGTCGCGGGCGATTAGGCTGGCGGCGCGCCCAAGGCCATCCGCTCACGCCAGAAAGCGAGGTGCCCCTCCCATGCCTTGCGGCAATGATCGGTCTCGCCGGTGACATGCAGGTTCAGCCAGTTGACGAACGCCACGCGGCGGGCACCCCACCAGCGGGCGCGCGGCGTGGCGCCGAAGGTGGCCAGCTCATAGGAGGCGGCGCTGAAGGTGATCTCACGCTGCCCGCCGGCCAGCACGTTCAGTAGGCAGGACAGCAGGGACAGGAACTCTCCGACCATGGTCAGGCCTCGATCGTGGCGGCTTGGCGGAACAAATCGTCCAGTTGGGCGGCGGTCAGGCCGAGCATTTCGGCGACGCTGTTGACCAGCGTACCGGTACGGGTGATGTCGTTGGCGTATTCCCACGCCTGATAGGCGGCGGAATCGGCGGGTTGCGCCTTCATCGCATCGTTGACCTGGGCGAACAGCCCGGCAGCCAGTAGCGCCGCCCGGGCTTGAAAGTTCGTCACAGCGGCCGGCACCGGCGGCTTGGCTGCCTCGATCTCAGCCGGCGTCATGTTCACTACCAGCGGCCGAACACTGACTGTCATCGTCGCTGCATCGGGAACTTCGTCCATCTGATCGGAAAGGCGTTGCGTCGTGGGATCATAGGGAGGCACTTCAAACAGCATCGGCCAGTATCCGAAGCCGATATGTTGAGGCGGACAAGGATCAACGTAGACCGAAGGATCAGCCAAGACATCGGGGGACAGCCCTTCAAGATCTGCCGGGACGCCCGTTCTTCCTACAATTGCGAGCGTGGAAAGTTCAACTTTGTAGTGGGTTACCATGTCGCCCTCATTAGTAACGCAGCACGATGCGGCCAGCATTGCCAGACCGGCCGGCATTGCCCGCATAATCGACATTGGCGCTTACAGCGGCATCATCACCGCGCAGGTTGCTGACAAGCGAGACCAGGGCAGCATTGTACCAGTTTGAGCCGCCGCCGCCGCCGCCGCGCCCCGTGCCGGAATTCAATGCGCCCGATCCGCCGCCATAGAAGCCCCCACCGCCGGCACCGCCTTGGAAGTAGTTGGCGCCCTGATACTGGCCCGACGAAGTGCCGCCGCTGTTGCCGTTGGCGCCACCCGCCGATTGCGTACCACCACGGCCACTATAGGCAGATGTCACGCCTCCAACGGGCACACCATCGCCGCCGGTAGCCGGGCCACCTGCACCGCCAAGGCCTACATCCCCAGCCCCACCGCCGCCAGCAGCAATCGCCAGATCCGCCGCTCCCCGCCGGATCACCGCATAGCCGCCGCCGCCATCCCCGAGATAACCGGGCGCACCACCGCCGGGGCTACCCGCAGCGGAGTTGCTGCCCGCCGTCGGCACAACCAGCGTCAACACCTCACCAGGGTTGACCGGAATATCTACCTCCATGAAGCCGCCAGGGCCGCCATTGCTGCCGCTGCCGCCAGAGGCACCCCAAAGCCGCGCCTTAAGCAGGGTAATGCCGGCCGGGACGGTGAAGAGATAGGTGCCTGTCGCTGTCAGGCCGGCATCGCCACCCACACCATAGGCAACCCGGTTGCTGAACGGCTGCGCTGTCGCGGCCCGGATCGCGGCTGCGCTGGTACTGGCGCCCAGCGCGACGCTCAGCGGCTGGAACATCGCCATGGTCAGTAGTCCTTGCGCTGTGCGTTGCAGACGACGCCGCCGGCCAGGGCGACGCCAATGGCGGCATAGAGCTTCCACCCCGCTTGCAGGCGGAGCGGGTTGGCTTCGGTGATCTGGGTGCCGTCGATGTGCTGCACCAGCGTGGCCGAAATGGCGGTCGTCTGGTTGACCGTGGTGGCTGGAATGAGGCAGGTCGCCAGCAGGTAGTAGGTGGTCCCGTCGAAGGCGTAGAGTTGCCCCTGCGTCGCTGTGCAGGTGGCGCGCGGGATCATCGCGATATGCGGATACTCGCTGCCGTTCGGCCCCGCCGTGGACAGCAGAACGGCTCCGGCGCCATCGCCGTAGAATGTCTTGGCCGCAGTCAGGATGCAGGCATCATGCGCAAAGCCTTGGGCAAACACGCCGGTGTTGGTAACAGCCATGGGGAATACTCCAGATCAGATTGAAAACATGGCCGCATGGATCGCGGCGAGATTGGCGCCGCCACCGCCGGCAAGGCGCCATTGACCGGACACCAACGTGACGGTGTATTTCGTGCCGGCGACGACGTCGCCCTTGCCGGCCGCCGTCCCGTCCGCCTTGCGGATCGACGCGTCTCCGGTGCCGGAGACGTTCAGCGTCGCGGCACCAGTGATCGAATAGCCGGCGATGAACTCGTAGGACGGGTTGCCGCTCAGGCTGCCCAGCGCAACGGCCGGCGCGAGGGTCTGCGCGTTGGCCGTCCCGGCAGAGGTGCCTCCCCAATTCGGACCAGCACCGGCCGCGCCCGTATCACCCTTATCGCCGCTCCGCACCCATCCCAGCGCGACGGCATCCCCGGTCGCGAAGCCACCCGGACCACCGATGCAGGTCACGCCGACAGTCCGATAGGCACCAACACCCGTGACGCCGGTGATCCGCAGGTCGAGGTACTTTGCGGCGTCGCCCACCGCCACCAGCCGCGCCCGCGCCCTGATGGCCGAGCTGCTGGCGCCCAGCTCGGTCAGCATGGCGCCGATGTCGGCGCCGGCGGAGTCGGTGGCCGACACCAGCAGGCTGTAGCTGCCCACCGCCGGTGTGGCCGTGGTGGCGCGCAGATTGCCGGCGCCGGGGTCGGCCACGGTGGTGGCGGCATCCCAGACCATGCCGATGGTGGACTGCGCGGCGGCGATGGTGCCGGCAACCTCCCCTACCCCGTTGGCCACGGTGCCAATGTCCTGGATGCACGGATCCCAGTTGTCGGCCATGCCGCCCACACCGGTGAGGCCGCCCGGGTTCTGCGCCGTCTTTTCGTCGCCGTTGTAGTAATTCAGCAGCCGCAGGGCCGCCGCCAGCAGGGCCGCGCGCGTGATCATGTCGTCACCTCACCAAGGGAAATCGTGGCGGCGGAATGCAGGTCGTTCAGGTACTTCTGGCTGAAGTCCTCGGTGACCTGGAAAAGGCCGCCATAGCGGTAGCAATCGAAAGGGCTAGCGGTGTCCGGCAGCCACACCGCCGGCCGGTCGGCGTCGAGGAAGTTGACCAGGTCGAACAGGCGATCGCGGTCACCGGCCTCGTTGACGGTGCGGTCCAGCGTGGCAGTGCGCCGGCCGCGCCCGGGCTCCACCGCCACCCCGCCGCCGGCCAGCTCCGTCACCTTGCCGCCGCGGCGGAAGCCTTCGGCCGACGCACCGACATGGCGGTCGAACTGCAGGCTATCGCCTGCCCAGCCGAAGCCGATGCGATAGGCCTGCTCCGTGGTGCTGTAACGGCTGCCGGTCACCCGATAGGCCGGGCCGTAGATCGTCCAGCGCAGCACCTGCGCGCTGCACAGCGGCATCACCACATGGATGTTGGTCGGGTAGCGCAGGAACTCCCGGGCGCCCAGCTGGCCCAGCACGGTGTTCTCACCGCCGAAGCGCAGAGTCTTGGGATCGTAAAGCCCAGGCAGCACCAGGCGGTCGATCCCGCCTGCGAATTGCGTGCTGAAGGCCAGCGAGGTCCGTGCGCTGGTCTTGAAGGCCTCCAGCCGGATGCGGCCGGTCTTCCACAGGTTGGTGCGGTAGAGGCCGGCATAGGTCAGGTCGATCGGCCGCGGCCACTCCCACTCCAGCACCACCGGCTCGTCGCGGGTGCCGATCCGGGTGGACACCGCGGCGTCCACCAGCGGCAGCGTCTTCAGCGCATCGAGCGGCGCCGTTGCCGCCCAGTCGCCAGTTTGGCCGGTGACGTCGCAGTCCTGTTCCGACAGCTCGTTGATATGGGCCAGCAGTCCGGTCCCCATGGCTCACCGCGCCACGTAGAGGGTGGCGCCGCCGGCGCGGTCGGCGATCGTCCGGCCATAGACCACCACCGGCGCCCCGTCGGCAAAGCCGGCGATGTCGTCCTCCACCGTCACGGTGTCACCGATCCAGACGCCGGGCGCTCCGTCCAGCGCCGGCAGCTCGTAGAGAGTCGGCGGCGCCGACAGCTCGGCCACCCAGGCCGGCAGCTCCGCCGCGGCATCGGCGCTGAAGGTCAGGGCGGTCTCGATGGTGGCCACCTTGGCCGTGCTGCCCCAGGCCGCGGCGATCTCGTCGTCCACCGCGGACGGCACCTCGACCCATTCCTGCGTCCAGCGGGTGGCGTCGGCCGCGGTGGCGTCGGTGGCGGCGCTGCTGGACGGGCTGGGGTTGTGGGCGCAGCGCAGCACCACCTGTTTGGCCGGCGGGTTATGCTGACCCTCGACATACTGCAGTCCCGTGGTGGTGCCGGCGGCGGCACTGTAGGCGCGCACCGCCGCCGCGGCGGTGGGGGTGGGAACGCGGGTCACCACCAGCTGGCCGTCAGTGCCGACATACCAGCCGCCGCGCGGCACGCTGCCGACGAACCTGGCATAGGCGGCGGCGTGGGTGGTGCCGTCACCGGCGGCGAGGAACAGCCCAACCGTGCGCGGCACCGCGTCCATGCCGGCGCTGTCCACCGTGCTGGCCAGCCCGGCACCGGTGGCCAAGGCGGCGATCAGCTCGCCGATATAGCGACGGTAGACGCCGGCGAAGATCCGGCCCTGCACCTCGACGCGGAAGTCAGCGTATTTCACCGTGGTGGTGATGATCCCGGTGGCGAGGTCGACCGTGAAGTGCGCGTTGTCCGCCGGCGTGGCGCCGCTCTGCTTGGCCACCCTGACACCGGAAGACCAGCCGCGCGGCACGTCCTGCACCGGCTTGCCGCCGCCGACAGACCAGCGGTGGAAGCCGTCGATGATGCCGAGATAGGTCGGCCGCGCCATCGGGCAGTGCCCGAGCGGCAGCTCCTTCAGCGTGTCCTTCAGCTCGGCCGGCCCCTCATAGCCGCCGGTGCCCTTGTAGCGCTCGGTCTGGATCGGCGTGTCGTAGTCGAGGCGGGTGTCGTAGATCGGCAGGGCGATCTCGGTGCGCTTGGGCTTGGGCTGGCCAACCCGGGCGGTCCAGATGGTCACCGCGTCGGCCAGCGGCGCCCCGTCCTCGATCTCCCGCTCGGTCACCGACTGGATGACATAGTCGCCGGTCAGCAGCAGGTTGAGCGGCCGATCATCGAGGGCGACGCGCAGCCAGGCGCCGGTGTCGAGGTCCTGCAGGGTGGCGAAGCGCTGCGCCGGGTTGCGGGTGGCCTCGTTGCGCAGCACCAGGTCGCCGATCCGCAGCTCGGCCTGCCCGTCCGCCGCCCCAAGGCTGCCGATCGACACCGACGCGTCGGCGCCGGCGGTCACCAGCGGCAGCCAGGTGACGTTGGGCGGATCGTCGGCCGGGCCGGACTGGTAGCCGGGGAAGGTGGCCAGCGGCAGCCGGTGGCGGTGGCCGCTGGGGCGGTGGAACAGGGTGAGGTCGACGAGACGCACCTTCATCAGGCGGCCCTCCGGGTGTTGGCGAGTTTTCTGGGCAGGTCGCTGGTGGCGGCCTCGACGCGGGTCAGCAGGGCGGCGGCATCGGCGCCGATGCGGGCGCGTTGGGTGAGGGCGTCGCGACCGATCGCGCGGACCTCGTCGCGCAGGCCCTCCACCGCCTCCAGCAGCTCGGCCACGCCGGCGCCGCCGGCATCGAGGTCGGGGCGGCGGAAGGAGACCAGCGGCGCCGGCGGCTGCAGGTCGCTGCCGGGCAGCCGTAGGTCGAGCGCCACCGGGATGCGCCGGCCGTCCGGCAGCGGCACATGGGCCTCGGCGGTGTGGGCGCCTTCTGACACCCACGCCAGCTGCGGACCGTAGGAAATGCCGCCGGTGGCAAAGCCGGCGATGCCTGCCGTATGCGCCTGTGCCCGCACCGCTGCCTCGAAGGCCGCTTGGTGGCCGAGCTGCACCCAGGCGTTCAAGCCGCTGTCGAGTCCGCCGTCGTAGCCGGCGGCGCGTACTGCTGCGAGCCGCTGCGCCTGGGTCAGCGCTTCCCAGGCCCGGCCGACATCGTCCGGCGCGCCGTAGCGCGCCCCGCCGGCGATGGCGGTGACGTCAGCGCCGAAGGTGGTGGCGCGCTGGGTCGAGGTGGCCAGCCACAGATTGAAGGCCTCGTCCAGCTGGCCACCCCAGCCCATGGCGCGGGCGATGCCGTGCTGCTGTTCGGCCGACAGGCCGTCCCATGCCGACTGCACCGCCGCCGGCGCGCTGTAGTGCGGCCGGTTGTCGTTGCTGTTGGTCAGCTGCATCAGCGGCGTCAGCGCCGCCTGCCAGACGGCATAGCTCTGGTCCATGACGTCGCGCAGGCTGGACAGGCTGCCGAGCTGGCGCTGCCCGATCGCCGCGGCGTCGGCCCGGGCCTTCTGCAGTTCCTTCAGCTGGTCCTGCGCCACCTGCAGGTCCTGGGTGGCGGTGTCGAGGCTGAGCCCGCTGGTGTCGCCCAGCTCGGCAAAGACCTTGTCGACCTTGTCGAACAGCACCGACGCGGTGCCGCCGCTGGCCGCCTTCTCCAGCGCCACCAGCGTCGGGCCGACCTGCAGCAGGGTCTGCCGGGCGGTGTCCTTCTCGGCATCGGTGGAGCTGCCGTCCTTCAGCACGGCATAGGCGGCGTCGAAGCGGTCGGTTGCCTCCTGGATCTTCTGGCGCGGCGCCAGCGGCGAGTCGTCGCCTTCGCGCAACGCCGCCCGGGCATCCTTGAACTGCTGGGCGGCCTGCAGCAGGGCGATGGCGCCGGACTGGATGGAGTCGACCACCTCCTGTTTGGCGGCGATCTCGCGGTCGTAGGCGTCCAGCAAGTCCTGCTGGGCAAGCTGGAATGCTTGGGCGCCCCGCTCAGCCGACTGGACCAGGCGCAGCTGGGTGGTGTCGTAGCCGGCCGCGGTGGCCTCTGCCAGGGCTGCCGCCTGCTGGGCGTCCAGCGCGATCAGCCCGGCGCCGCGGCTGTTGCCGAGCGCCGCATACATCCGGCTGGTGACGTCCGCCTGCCAGGACGCCTTCTGCGCCGCCTTCTCCGCCGCGTCGGCGCTGTCGCTCCACGCCTGGGTGAGATAGCCCACCATCGTGGTGTACTGGTCGCCGGTGATGGTGCCGTCGTAGAGCGCGCTGTTCAGCCGGCCCACGGCGGCCCGCTCGGCCTCGATCGTCAGTGCACCACCGGAGGCGGCCTTCTCCACGCCCTCAATGACGCCGGCCAAACCCTTAATGGCGGAGTCGGTGCGGTCGAGACCCAGCCCCTGCAGCCGGTCCAGCGCGCTGGATTTGGCGTTGGGGTTGATCAGGGCCTCGATGGCGACCGCACCCTGCCGCTGCACATAGGCCACCGCGTCGGCGTAGCTGTCCCGCGCCTTCTTCGTGTAGCGCGCCGCCAGCTCGGCCACCTCGCCGGTGGTGTAGCCCAGCGACAGCAGCGCCGGCCGGAACTGTTCGAACTCGATCTCGGCTTGCTTGGTCGCCGCGGCCATGCCCACCAGCGGCTTGGTCGCCGGGCCGAGCCCCATCATCGCCTCGATGCCCTTGCGGGCGGCGGCGGTCAGCTCCGACTCGGTCGCCAGCCCCAGCTCGCTGGCCTTGTCGCGCCAATCGGTGATGTTGGTCTTAACCTGGTCGCCGATCGCCTTGGCCGCTTCGGTGAAGGCCTTGATCTGGTTGTTGGTCGGATCCAGGCTGGCGTTCATCAGGTCGAGCTGCTGGCGGAAGCCGGCGGCGAAGCCCAGATCGTTGGCCAGGTCCTCGGCCTTGGTCGCCTTGGACGTGGTCAGCGCCTTCTTCACGTCGTCATTCGCGCCGGTCAGCTGGCCGCTGCCGATCAGCCCCTTCAGGCTTTCGCGCATGTAGAAGGCGATGGCTTCGTTCTGGTCGGTGAAGGCGACACGCTCGCCGGCCCTGTCACCCACCTTGGGCGTCACGTACCACTTGCCGTCCTTTGCGAACTGCTGCAGCAGCGCAGTGTTGGCGCCGTCGCCACCGGTGACCTTGCCGCCGATCCCGGCCACCACCGTGTTCATGGCGGCGGCGACGGCATCGGTCACCTGCTGCATCTGGCCGGCGTCGGCGCCGTTGTCGGCCAGAGCGGTGTCGCTGCGGAACCCGCCCTTGCCGTTCAGGACGATGTTGCCGGAGCTGTTGGGACCGACGGTCGCCTTCTGCGTCCCGATCATGCCCATGATGGCGCCGACCACGGCACCGATGGCGATGCCGACCGGCCCGCCGATGGCGCCCAGCCCCATGTAGGCGGAGAGTGCCGACGCGCCCGCGCCCAGCGCCGCACCCGACAGGCCACCCACGGCTTTCGAGTTGGTCAGGGTTCCCAGGTAAGCCCCGCCCATGCCACCGAAGGCGCCGGCGCCGGCGGCGCCCAGATAGGCCGACAGGCCGGTCCCGGCAGCCACACCGCCGGCAGCACCACCGGAAGATCCGGCAACGACAGTGGGAGACGCCGTAACAGCCAAGCCAGGATTGGCGGCCTGCAGCATGGCTGTCTGCGATGCCAGCACCTCGGCAGAGGGCGCCAGAACCGTCTGTCCGGCCAGCATCGTCGCCGGACTTCCGATCCCGAGGGTGCTGTAGCCGAAACTGTCGATCAGACCGCTGATGCCACCGGACCCGCCGATGCCGAGCTTGTCCATCGCCCAGCCGGCGCCCTTGCTCAAGACGGTGTTGGTCAGGCTGCCGGTCAGGCCGCTGCCCTGTCCCGTTTGCCCGCTGCTGCTGCCGAACAGGTCGAACAGGGTGGGCAGGTTGGTGCCCATCACCATGTTCTTCAGCGGGTTGATGACAGCCATCTTCAGCGCGAGCTGCTGCAGCTCCACACTGACGGTGCTGATGGCGTCGGCCCACGACATGGTCGACTTGCCGGCGGCCGACAGCTTCTGCAGGATGGCGTCGAAGCTGCGATCGCCGAACTGCTCCAGCTCCTGGTAGGCGGCGTTGGTCCGCTCCAGCGCCAAATTCTGCCGGGCAAGCGCTTCGGCGTTGGCCAGATAGGCCTGCCCTTCCCGGCTGGCGGCGTCGATGTTGCGCTCGCGCAGGTCGATCAGGGCCTGGGTGCGCGCCAGCTCCACCGCGCGCTGTTCGGCCGACGCACCGATCAGCTGCAGTTGCTTCTGTCCCAGCTCCAACTGGTCGCGCTGCCGCTGCAGCATCGGCCCGGCCGCCACCGCCGACTCCAGCTGCTGCGCCTGGGTCAGCAGCTCGATGTAATGAGCCTTGGCCTCGTTGTAGAGCTGGGTTCCCTGCTCGCCTTCCTTCAGCGCCAGCGTGTGCGCCTGCTCGGCCACCTCGGCCGCCTTGACCGCCTGCGGTCCCTCCCCGTAGGCGGCCACCAGCGCTTTCTGGGCTTCGATCCGAGCCAGGATCGGCTGGGTGGACTCGGTGCGGAGTTGCTGCTGGGTGGAGCGCTCCTGTGCCTCCAGGTTGGTACGGGTTGCCGCCGACAGTCCACGAACCGCCGCGGCCGCGACCTGGTTCTCGATCGTGGCCCGCCGGGTTGCTGCCTCGCCCTTGCCGGCAGCAGCGGCCAGACGCGCCTGCGCATCGGTCTGCAGCTGCAGCTGCAGCGTGCCCTGCGCCGCCGCCCCGGCCAGTTGCGCCTGCGACGACGATTGCAGCACGGCCCATCGCTGCTGCAGGTCGAGCGGCAGCGTCTTCAGTACCGCCCCGAAATCCTTGGTCGTCAGCAGAGTCTTCGCCGTCTCCGCCCCAAGGCCGGGGTATTCCATCGCCACCTTGGCCAGCTCGATGCGGTTCTGGGCGTGCGCCTTGGCCGCATCGGTGACCGCACCGGCCAACAGGCGCTGCCTATTGGCCTGCCGCTCCAGCTCGGCGGTCTGGTCCTGGGTTTCCAGACCGACGATCGGGCGCAGCGTCGCATCGGCGGCGTCGCGCTTGCGCCGCCACAGGTCGAGATCCTTGGCGTCGCCATTCGTCGGCTCCGGCCCGACCAACTCGGCCAGCCGCCGCTGGTAGCCGGCCGGCACCTCCAATTGCTTGGACTTGGCCACCAGGTCAGCGAGCTTCGCCGTCAGTCCGGCGACCTCACCGCCCATGGTCTGGAAGCCGGATGCCGCCGTGGCCGCGTTGGTGCCGACACCGAGCACGGCCTTGGCCGCATCGTCGGCGGTGCCGTTCAGCAGCGCCAGCCCGGCCTCGGTCTCCTTGACCTCCTGCTTTGCCTTGGCCAGCGGAGCGGCCCACTCCGCGAAGGCCTTGACCAGCGGCTTCAGCCGGGCGTCCTGGCTGGCCAGCTTGTCGATGGCGGCAAACAGCGCCTCGGCGTCGATGGCGCCGGCGAGGAATTGCTGCTGAAGCTCGCGCGCCGGACCGAAGACCTTGGCGGCGTCCTCCTTCGACAGGCCGGACTCGTAGGCGGCGCGGTCGATCTTGAAGGCACCGGCACGCGCGTAGGTCTCTTCCTGCTTCACCGCAGCCAGGGCGGCGTCGCGGGCAGCCTCCAGGTTCTGACGACGCAGGGCGGCGACCGCCTCCGTCATCGTTTTCACCTTGCCGGTGCTGCGGTCGAAGGCGGAGTCGAAGTCCCGCATCGCGTCGCTGTGCAGACGCGTCGCCTTTTCCGATGCGGTCATCCCGCTGGAAAAGACCGCGACCGCCGCGGCGCCCGCCAGCAGGGCGGCACCCACCGGGCCACCCACCAGGGCCATGGCTCCCGACAGCAGGGCCATGCCGCGCGAGGCGACCGTGGCCGCCACACCGGTGCCCGCGATGGCAGAGGCCTGGGCACTCTGCGCCATGGTCAGCGCGACCGTGGTCTCCGCCACCCGCGCATCCGCCGCCGCCCGCGCGGTGCGGGCGGCGATCAGCGCCTCCTCGGCCTGCACCAGGCGCGCGGTCTTGCCAATGGCGGCGTCGAGCGCCGCCGCCGCCTCGTACTGCGTCGCGCGGGCAGCCAGGTCGGACCGGGCCTTGGCCTGGGCAGCCTGCGCCGCGGCGACGTCGGCCGCCGCCGCCTCCACCGTCGCGGCGGCGCCGGCGCGCAGCGCAGCCTCCTTCTGCAGCAGGTGGCCGGTGTTGGTCAGCAGCTCCTTGCGCAGCGCCACCTGGGAAGCGGCGAGCTGCCCGGCAGCCTGGATGGCCGGCCCGACGCCGCGGGCAACGAAGGCCGCCCCCAGGGCCAGAGCGGTGGTTTCCGCCGCCGCCGTCACCCGGTCGAAGTTGTCGGCAAGCCCCGCCATCGCCGGCTGTACCGCGGACAGCAGCCGGTCGCCCAGTTCGACGCGGTAGACCTCGGCCGCCGCACGCAGGCGGCTGGCCACCTGCTCCCCGGTTTCGGCCAGGCGGCTGTATGCGGCCTCAGTGGCGCCCGCCTTGTTCTGCAGCTCCTGCTGCGCGTCGGCGAAGGCGGTGCTTTCCCGGCTGGCCAGGGCCATCACCGGCAGCAGCGCCTCGACTCCGCCGAACAGCAGGGCCATCGACTCGGAGCTGCCGCCGGTCTTATCGGCCACCTCCTGGATGAAGTTGGCGAGGCCCTTCGCCTTCAGCGCGCCGGCGTTGAACTCCAGCCCCAGCGCGCGGGCGGTCGCGGTCGCTTCCTGCGACGGCTTCAGGACGGCGGCGATCACCGACCGCATGCCGTCCATGGCGGTGGAGGTCTTGATGCCGTTGGCGGTCAGCGCCGCGGCGGCGGCCATTAGCTCGTCCAGCGACACGCCGGTCTGCGCCGCGATCGGGGCGACCTGCCCGATGTAGGAGGCCAGCTCCTTGATGTTGGTCTTGCCGGCGGCGGCGGACGCGAAGAAGGCGTCGGCAACATTGGCCGCACCGCCGGCAGCTGCTCCGTAGGAGTTGAGCACGGAGGTCAGGCCATCGGCGGCGGTCTGCACGTCGGTGACGCCACCGATCGCCAGCCGGTTGGCCTCGGTCAGCACCGAGATGGCATTGGCCGCACTGTAGGCGCCGGCGGAAATGACCTCGTAGAGGGCCTTGGCCTGGTCTGTCGGCAGCCCGCCGAACTGCCGCGCCAGATCCTTGACCTGGGCGGCGTAGCGGCTGGTGTCGGCCCCCTTCAGCAGAGTGCCGACCTGGGCAACGGCGGTTTGGAACGCCATTGCAGCCTTGGTGGCCTCCACCAGGGAATCGGCGGCTCCGGTGCCGAGCTGCACACCGGCCAGAGCCACCACGGCGGTGGCGACGCCGGACGCGGAGCGGCCCAGCGCGTCAAAGCTGGACGATGCCCGGCGCACGGAGCCGTCGACGCGGCCGGCGAACTGGTCGACGCGGGCTTCCGCCTGCGACAGCACCCGCCGCAGGCCGGAGTCATCCGCGCCAACCGGCACCATCATGCCGGGGAAATCAGCCATGCCGGTCTCCGGAAACGAAAAGGGCGCCAGTCACCCGGCGCCCCTGCCCTTGCCCTGTTCCGGGCGCTTCAGGCCAAAGACGGCCCGCGCCCGCTCCTTCAGCTCCGCCGCGTCCTTGGGCTTGCGCGTCTTGCGCTTGGCCCCAGGCGTGGTGGCGGCGAGGAAATCGACCTTCCCGTCCAGGGCCAGCTGGATGTCGGGGAACGGGGCGTCCAACGCTTCGCTGCGCGACCATCCCAGCCAGCCCGTGGCGTACGCGAACATCTGGTCCACGTACTCCGGAAAGGTCAGCCGGCTTCCCCCGATGCGGCAGCCTCGCTGCCGGCGTCACCCTTCGCGGTCTTGCCCGCCTTCTTGGTTTCCGTCTTGGGCGCCTTGCCGCCGCCGGCGAGGAAATTCAGGAACAGCAGGACCTGCGGCGCCACGACGACGACACCCTCGGCGAAGATCGCCTCGGCGGTGGCCTCGGCCTGTTTGCCGACGCGGCCGGCGGCGGCGTTGACGACGTTCACCAGCGTGTCGAAATCGAAGGCGTTGGTGTTGGTGAAGGCCTGCTGCAGGCCGCCATACAGGCGGCAGATGGTGCGGCTGGCGCGGACGTTGGCGAACAGCTCGATGTCTTCGCCGTCGAGGCTGATGGTCATCACGCCGTGCGCGAAGCGCGGCGCCGTGCTGGAGGCGGTCATGGCTGGATCTCGCTTTGGACAGGGAAAGTGCGAACAGGGAAAGGGGCCGGCAGCCAGGGCGGGCTGCCGGCATCAGGGCCCCGGCGCTTACGGCGTGACGGCGGCCGCCACCTCGATCGGTTCGGCGTCGATTTCGAGGCCGACACTGGCCTCGATCACCTTGTCGTTGCCGCCGATTTCGGTCGTGTAGCCCATGACGAAGGCGTTGAGGTAGATCGTGGTCGGTGTGCCGGCGTCGGGGGCGTCGTCGAATTCGATCTTGTGGTTGTAGGCGGTCTTGCGGTTCTTGGCCGCCAGCTTCACCGCCGCCTGCCCGGTGCCGGTCGGCACGCGGGCCAGCTTGACGGTGGCCGAGCCGTAATCGACCGTGCCCTTCTTCTTGTGGACCGCGCCGTCGCCCAGCGTCTTGTAGGTGACCTTCTCGTACTGCTCACCGAAGGCGCCGAAATCCTCGACTTCCTCGACCTCGACCCAGGTCAGGGCGGCATACTCCGCCGCGGTGGAGCACTTGTTGGTGGCGTCGGAACCGGTGGCGATGAAGTATCGCGTGCCGGCGCTCTGAACAGCGTTGCCGCTCATGGGATTGCCCCTCCTTCGGGCAAAGAAAAGGCCGCCCGAAATCCGGGCGGCCGGGTAACTCCGGAGGCTCCGGAGGGCTCAGGCGTCGGACTCAGGCGTTGGGCTGGCCGAAACTGGTCTGGTAGGTCACGACGAACTGCAGGCGGGTCACCCCGGCCTTCAGCTCGCCGCTGGTCAGGCGGTCGGTGACGGTGCGCACCAGCTCGATGCGGTCCAGCGTCCCGCCGAACTTGCCGCCGGCGGCGATCGCCTGCTCGATGCGCAGCGCCATGGCGTCCAGCTGGTCGTCCAGGTCGGCACCGGCGCGGACGTAGCCGTCGACATAGAGGTCCATGCGCCGCATCTGGCGCCGGCTGCCCATGGTGATTTCCTGGGTCGCCTCGTCGGGCGTGAACAGGCCGATGCAGGGCAGCGCGTCGGGCTGCAGCGGATCGTCCCGGTTGGCGGTGACGGGAGCGACGACGCCCAGCGCCGCGGCGATGGCGGTGCGGATGTGGGTGCGGGGGTGCATCAGCGCGACTCCCGCAGCAGCAGGACCGTCATGCCCTGCCCGTCCGGCCGCGGCTCCGACACCGTGAAGGACAGGCCGCGCACCTCGACGGTGGCACCGGCGGGCACCGGCCCGCCCATGTCGGCGTCGACCACCGCCAACGAGGTCATCAGCGTGGAGACCGGCCCGTCGTCCGTCTCCACCTGATAGTGCCGGCGGTCGAAGATGCCGGTGACGGTGATGTCGGGCCGGCCGGCCCGGCGGATCACCGCCGGCTCACCGAAGGCGCCGACGCAGGCGGCGTTGAGGTCATCGAAGAACATGGGCGTGCCTCCAAACGCGACGGGCGGCCCGAAGGCCGCCCGTGTCGCGTCACTGCTGGTGATGGCGCTGGTGATGCCGGTCAGCCCTGCAGGGCCGCCCAGGCCTGGTCACGCTGGTCGGCGGTGATGTCCGCCCCCAGCACGTCGCCCAGCGCCTTCAGCTCCGGCTTGCCGCCCTTGAAGTGCTTGGCGTTGGCCGGGTCCAGCTTGCCGATCGCCGCGATGATGCGGTCGAGCGGCAGAGCCTCCCCTTCGGCCTCGTCCCCCGGCTTCACCCAGCGGGCAAAGCCGCGGGCCACCAGCGAAGCGGCCTGTTCGTCCTCCGGGTCCTTGACCTCGATGACGGCCCCCGGCCGCAGCGTGGTCTCCTTTGCCACCTTCACGGTGGCCAGCAGGCGCAGCTTGGCCATGGATCACCTCACCGTCGCGCACATGCAGGCGTTGGGACGCCGCGGGTAGACCAGCGGCGCCGACTGGCTCAGCAGCATGCGCCGGCCCGGGTTCTCTTCGATCCAGCTCTTGGGGAAGACCTCCAGGGCCTGGTAGCCGGCGCGCGGGTCGAGGATGGCGCCATGGGCCTGAATGCCCTCCATGGCGCCGGTGGCGCCCAGCAGCACCGTGTGGTCCGGCAGCAGCTCCTTGGTGGCGCCGGCATCCTTGTAGGTGTCGTTGTAGGTATAGAACTCCACCATGCCGATGCGGCCCTTGAACACCGGGGTGCCGGGCACGCCGGGCTGGAAGCCCATCTGCACGATGGCGGCCTGCCCCAGCGTGCGGTCGAGCACCTTCTCCAGCTTGGGGTCGGCCTCGAACAGCGCCCAGGCCTTGGCGTCCATCACCACGACGTTGACCGCGGCGCCGGACTTGCGCCCGACAAGGTCGATCCACTCCGACACGTCGGCATAGGGCGACACACCGGCCTCGCCCCAGCGGACGGCGCCGGACAGCACCAGCGACAGATCGCCGTCGCGCTGGAAATCCACCAGGACCTCCGGGTAATCGTCGCCCTTCACCACGCATTTGCCGGTGCGCAGAACCTCGGCCGCCATCACCTCCTTGCGGCGCAGGATCTGGTTCAGCTGGCGCTGCAGCTTGGCGCCCAGGATCGCCTGTTCGCGGGCGCCGGCCGACAGGGTGCCGCTCAGCGGTTCACCGGCCAGCCGGCGCAGCGGCTCGCCCGGCTTGATGTCGTGCAGCGGTTTCACATAGGCCGGGGCGAACATCCGGGTTTCATAGCCGGTGTCGGCGCCGACGCGGCCGGCGGCCAGCGGCGAGACGAAGGGGGCGATCTCGATGTCATCGACCTCGACGTCGAAGATGATCTTTTCGTCGTCGCTGAAGCTGGCCAGCGGGAAGAACATGTTCAGCAGGAAGCGGGGGGCCTTGGCGCGCAGCGACTGCAGCACCCCCAGCATGGCGAGGGTGGAATAGATGTCCATGGGTGGGGTCCTCAGATGAAGATCGACAGGTCGCGCAGCGCGTCGGCCGCCGACGCGGCGGAGTGGCCGGCGCCGAAGGTCAGCTGGTCGGCGTTGAACTCGCCGGTGAAGTAGACGACGGCCTGGACGTCGGCCGCGGTGGCGTCCACCGGCTCGGCCAGCACCGCGCGCACCGCTTCGGAGCCGTCGCTGGACGCGGCGGCCGACAGGGTGAACTTCTTGCTGGCGGTGATGCGGCCGAGCACGGCGCCGGCGGCGAGCACGCCGGCGCCGCTGGCGATGGTCACCAGCCGGGTGACGCGCGGGAACTCGCCGGCGATCAGGGACGGCAGCGGCTGACTGGTCATGGAGGAGAAGCTGGCGGAGGTCATCACTTGCCGTCCTTGTTGGAAATGAGCCCGACGGCCGCCATGCTGGCCAGCACCGCGGCGGCGGCCTTCTGGTCGTCGCTCATGGTCGCGGTGTCGGTGGAGGCGCCGACGGTCGGGTTGGGGTGGGCGTCCATGGCGGCGAGCGCCAGCGGGTTACCGGTGGAGGCGCCGGGCACGGTGGCGCCGATGGGTGCTGCCTCCAGCGCGGCGCAGGCGGCCTCGACCGTCAGGTCGGTGTTGAAGGCCAGATGCGCGGCGAGCTGGACGCGGCCGGCGGCGGCCGGCGCGGCGAAGATGGCGGCGCAGCGCTCGCGCTCGCCGGGCGCGGCGGCCTGCTGGCCGCTGGCGGTCTTGTCGCCACCGTCGCCAGTGCCGGGCGCGTCGTCTTCCTCGCCGTCCTTCGGCTTGTCCTTGCCCTTGTCCTTCTGGTCGGCATCGTCACCGGTACCGGCCTGCGGCGTGGTGCCGCCGGTGCCGGCCTTGGGGGTGGTGTCGGTGCCCGCCTGGGTCTCCCCTTCCGCGGCCTTGGAGCGGCCGAAGGGATTCAGGTGAGCGAAGCTGAACGTCTTCACTGGTTTTCCCTCACATGATCCACCAGAGCCGAAAAGGCCTGGTCGGGTGGCAGGACCGCATCGGCCAGCCCAAGGCGCACGGCCTCGGCGGTGCCGACCGGCCCCTCAAAGCAGCGGGCCTCTGTGGTAAGGACCGCCGCCACGTCGATCCCGCGGG
Organism: Azospirillum oryzae; assembly: GCF_900177515.1. GTDB lineage: Bacteria > Pseudomonadota > Alphaproteobacteria > Azospirillales > Azospirillaceae > Azospirillum > Azospirillum oryzae_A. The sequence goes on along the minus strand of NZ_FXAK01000007.1, from coordinate 1,054,759 downwards.
CGCGGGCGACGGTTTCGGCGAAGAGCTGGCGCAACGCATCGACCTGCCCCTGCCAGTCGGCGCGCACCGCCTCGGGCAGCGCGGCATAGGGGTGCCCATCGGTCTTGTGGGCGCCGGACTGGATGATGGTCGGCTTCAGCCCGGCCTCCTCCAGCATGCGGGAATAGTCCCAATGCATCAGCCAGACGCCGATCGAACCCACGCCACCGGTGCGCGGCACCGCGATGCTGTCGGCGGCGCAGGCGACGGCGTAGGCGGCGGAATAGGCCTCTTCGCTGCAGATGGCCCCCACCGGCTTGGCCGCGGCCTTCTTCGCGGCAACGATCCAGTCCACCAGGTCGAAACAGCCCTGGGCGATGCCGCCGCCGCTGTCGATGTCGAGGCAGACGGCGCGGACGTCCGGATCGGCGAAGGCGTGCGCCAGTTGGAAGCGCAGCCCGTCATAGCCGGTGACCCAGCTGCTGCCGATGTAACCCAGCTTGGGCACCAGCAGCCCGGCGACCGACACCACCGCCACGCCCTGGTCCACCTCGTAGGGCCGGCGCGTGCCGTTGACCTCGCCCAGCCGGTAGCAGCTGGCCGGCAGCTCCCCGCCGGCGCGGTTCGCCTGGGTCAGCTGCACCATGCGGGCAGCCGCCGTCTCGGCCCAGGCTGGGGACACCAGCACGGGCTGCATCGTCTTCAGCATGTCGAAAGGCTCCGTTACGCGCCGGCGGCGGCCGGCTCGGGCTGGTCCGGGGTGGGCATGAAGTTGACCTCGGGCAGGGTCAGCCCGCGCGCCTTCAGCGCCTCCTGCTCCAGCGCGATCTGGTCCAGCAGGTCATCGAGGTCGCGGCCCTGGTCGAGGGCCTCGTCGCGCAGGGTGGAGATGCCGAGCCGCACCCGCATCGCCGCGGCGGTGATTTCCTTGACCGGGTCCACCCAGCCGCGCGCCGGACCGCGCCACACCCCGCGCAGCCAGGCCTGCCGCCGGGCCCGGCTTTCCGAGAAGCCCGGCAGGTCGAGGTAGCCGCGCCACACCGCCTCCTCCAGCACCAGGTCGAGCGTCGGCCGGCACCAGGTCAAGGTCTTGTGCATGCGCAGGAACAGCACGAAGCGCCAGCCCTCCAGCAGCGACGCGCGGGCCGAGCTGTAGTTGGTCTTGGAGAAGTCGCGCATGAAGGTCTCGTAGGTCATGCCGATGCCGGTGGCGATCAGCCGGCTGACCGTGGTGACGAAGCCGTCCATGCCGGCGCTGGGGCGGTTGGACGAGTAGCCCTTCAGCGTCTCGCCGGGCAGCAGCCGCGGGATGGCGCCGCCCGGTCCGATGCCGAGCTGCACCGACGGCTGGGCGTTGCGCATGTCCATGTAGCTGTTGGCGTCGCCGAACAGGTCCAACAGCGTCTGCCCGTCGGCCGGGCTTTCCAGCACCGCGGCGATCACCGCGTTGACCACCGCCGCCTGCAGCTCGGCCCGCTGAAACCGGGCGCGCTGTTTCAGCTCGGTCATCACCGGCGCGAACACCGACACGCCGCGGTGCTGGCCCGGCCGCTTCTGGTCGAAGGAGTGGATCACCACCCGCCGGCCGCCCGGCCCGCGCAGCGGCACCCGCTGCCAATCGGCCGCGGCGATCGCCCAGGGCATGAACAGGTCGCCCGGGTGGCTGCTGCGGATATGGTACGCGACGGGTGCGCCATACTCGTCGATCTCGACCCCGTCGCGCAGGCGCGGATCGCCGATGCGGTCCTGCGGGTTGGACAGGCGGTCGGCCTCCACCGTCTGCATCACGGTGGCGAAGCGGCTGCCCAGCCGGCGCTGCCGCTCCGGCAGCCACAGCGCCAGTTGCAGGCTTTCGCCGGCAACGAGGTCGGACTGCACCGACTGGCGCAGCATCGCGCCGAAGGGCAGCTGGCCGGTGACGTCGCAGGAGTCGCGGTCCTCGCTCCACTCGTGCCAGATCGACTCGATCCGCCGGGCGGCGTCCTGCGCCTGGTCGCGGCTGATGCCCAGCGCCCGGTAGTCCGGCATCGACTGGAAATCCAACCCGAAGCCGATGGCGCTGTCCTTCAGCGACTGGACGGCACCGGAGACCAGGGCGTCGTTACGCTCCAGGTCACGGGCGCGGGCGACGATGGTCTGGCGATCGCCATCGAGGTCGGCATCGGGAGACCCCGCCGCCGGCGTCCAGTCGCGCAGCTCGGGCGCGTTGCCCGATCCGGCGAGAAAGGCGCCCATGGCCGCCTGCGCCCGGGCGCGGCGGATCTCGGCCTGGGCGATCGGGCGGCCGTGCTGGTCCAGGATGACGGGAGCGGTGGCCATCAGCCGATCATCCGGACATAGGGCGACACCACCGGCCCGCGCCGGCCCTTGGCCGCATTGATCTGTCGCTCCAGCGAAGCGATGTAGCTGGCCAGCTGGGCGACGTTGGCCGGGGCGTATTCGACCACGCGGTCGCCGAAACGCACGCTGACCTTCTGCTGGCCGAGCTGCAGGGCGTGGTACGCGGCCCGCGCGTCGGCGAGCCACGCCTCCAGGGTGGTGACGTCGGTCATAGGTAGAGTTCCCCTTTGTCGGTCGAGGCCGGCGACGCCGGCGCCACCGGTTGGACGGCTGCGGCCGGCCGGCTCAGCCGGCGTGCCCGCTCCACCGCCGCGGCGATGGCATCGACCGGTGTCGACTCCGTGGCGGTTCGGGCAGCCTCGCCGGCGGCCTCCCCGGCTTCAGCCGGTGCCGCTTCGATGTCGGCCTCGCCCAGTTTCACGTATTTGCCGGACAGCGCCTGCAGGCCGCACACCGCGGCGTAGGCGTAGACGAAGCACACCCCGGCCTCATGGGCCTCGGCCGGCTTCTGCCACACCGTGTATTGCTGGCCGCGCGGAACGATCAGCCGCTCGCGGGTCAGCTGGGCGAAGAACTCCTCGTCAAGCTCGCGGGCGCCGTCGATGGCGGCTTGCGGGAAATGCACATGGCGCGGCCCGGCCTTGTCCACCGCCAGGCTGCCATAGGCCCAGTCACGCGCGGCGTTGCCGCCGATCATGTACCAGACATGGCCCAGCTTGCTGGACGGCTTGCGCGGCCAGACCTTGCCCCGCTGGCCCCGGCTTTCCGAGCGGCCCTTGATCGCCCACACCCGCCGGGAGCGGCGCTTGTTGGCGAAGGCATAGACCTCCTGCGTGTGGTGGCCGCCGCTGTCGATGCAGCTGGCCCGCACGTCCAGCGTGGTGCCGTCCGGCTTGCGGTAGCGGCGCAGCAGCACGCCATCGTCCAGCGCCGCCCACACCTCGCCTTTGGCCGGATCGCCGGCCAAGACGAAATGGCCGATCAGCCAGACCTCCAGCCCGCGGCCCCAGCCATAGACGGAGGCCTCCAGGCGCGGGTTCACCGTGCCGGACTGGACGTCCACCCCGACGGTGATGAACTCGACAGCCGCCGGCACCTCAGCCGGGTACGGCTCCATGCGGTCGATGAAGCTGCTGCTCTTGACCTCCTGCCCGTAGGTCGCCCGGTAGGGGCGGCCCAGCCGCAGGTTCATGAAGGGCTGCACCAGACTGGCCGGATCGGCCTGCGCCTCCAGCCACTCCTGGACGATCACCGTCCAGGCGGCGTTGGGGTTGAGCGACATGCCGGTCCACAGATGCATGCCGACATGGCCGGGCACCTTGGCCTTGGCGGTCGGGCGCCATTCGCCGTTGGCGTCCATCCACGCCTTGTGCCGCTCTTCGATGATGCAGCCGCAGGTGCCGACGTACCACACCTTGTCCAGGGTGCCCTCGGCGTCCAGGCTCCATTTCAGCCCGTGCGGCACGTCCGGCCCGCCCCAGTCCAGATACTGCCAGCCGTCGAGGTGGCCGGCGGCATCCGAGCATTGCGGGCACGGCACGAAGTAGCGCCGCTGGTCCGACGCCAGCCACAGCTTCCACACCCGGCTCGTTTCGAACAGCAGCGGGGTGGAGCCGCGCACCTGCTTGCGGTTCCAGAAGGTTTCACCGCGGGTCCAGAACAGCTTCAGCTTGTCGCCCTGGGTCTTGGCCCCGGGCGTCCAGCCATCGCCATCGATTTCGTCGGCGAACAGGAAGCGGGCCGAGTAGCGGCGGAAGGCATCGTCCGACGCGGCCCCGACCACCCGCACGCTGGCGCCGTTGCTCAGCTGGTAGAAGGTGGCGTTGTCCTGCTTCTCCCCCTTGCGGGTCGGCCGCATCAGCGGCTTCAGCACCGGGGTGTCGCGCAGCATCGGCGCGATTTCGCCGCTGCCGAAATCTTCCGCATCCGGGATCGTCGGCTGGGCGATGGCGCACAGCGTCGGGTCCTGGTGCAGGTGGTAGCCCACCGCCAGCGTGGCGCAACGCGTGTAGCCGACGCGCGCCGCCTTCAGCACCGTCAGCAGCGGCACGGTCGGATCGCACATCAGGTCCACCAGCCCGCGCTGGTAGCCGTAGAGCGTCACCTTGCCGTGCTCGGCCCCGGTGCCCTTCGGGATCCAGCCGAAGCGTTCCGCCCACACGGAACCGCTCATGCGTTCCTGGAACTTCAGGCTGCCCTCGAACAGGGCCAGCAGCGCCGTGCGCAGCTCGCCCCGTCCGGTGCGGTAATCGCCGTGACGGTGGGCGCTGACCCGCGCCGCGGCTTCAAGCCCCCGGCTCATCGCCCCAGCTCTTGACCAGCTCGTCGCGGGCGGCGTCGAAGGCCTGGTTGATTTCCTTCTCCGCCATCGCCTGTATTTCCGGCGCTCCGGTCATCGCCGCGGCGCGGCCGGCGATCTTGGCCACCGCGTTGGACAGGCCGGTGCGCAGGCTGATGCAGAAGCCGGCGACGTCGGCCGCGGCCTCGTGGCGGTTCACCACCTCGTTCAGGGCCTCGTCGGCCTTGATCTCGGCCACCACCGCATCGGCCACCGCCTTGCGGCGCTTGGCCTCGTCGGCGGTGATGACGCCGATCTCGCCCTCGTAGCCGGCGGCAACGTCGGCCACCGCACGGTCCACCAGCCAACGGTGGACGTCGGCCGTCTCGAATGCCCATTCCCGGCCCTTGGCCCCCTTCTCCGCGAAGGGGCAGCCGTCGCGCACCCACGCGTCGACGGTGGGCAGGCTGACGCCGAACAGGTCGGCCAGCTCCGCCCGGTTCACCCGTTGGCCCGGTTTGGACATAAACAAAAACCTCGATTCAAAAATTTCTTAGAGGGTGGACCGGTGCGGCCCGAATTACCCTCGCCGGGGGGTGCCCCCGGAAGGACCCGCGGCCGCCGGTCGGCCGGTCACCGCCGGGCGGCGAAGCGGGCGTTGACCGTCCGCACCGCCTCCTCCAGCCGCCGACCGATGTTGGCCCGCACCGCCCGCTCGACGATGTCGTGGAAGCGGAAGCGCGGGCGGTAGCTCGGCGCCCGAACGAAGATCACCACCGGCCGGGCGTCGGCGCCGTCGCGCTGATAGATGCCCGGCGGCAGCCCGCCGGCGTTGCCGGGCAGAGCGGCGAAGTAGCCGTTGCGCCGCCGCTTCTTCCGGCTGCGGGCGCTGTCGCTCCGGTTGGCGGTGTAGCCCTGTTCCCCGAAGGCCCGGGTCTGCGACAGGATGCGCACCACCTCGGACCGCCGCATGTTGCCGTAGGCGTCGAGGCTGGCCTCTTCGCCCGGGACGGCGAACATGCCGGCCGGCAGCAGGCCCGCGGCCCGCAGCTGGCGCTCCATCCGCTTGTCCCGGCGCGGCCCGCCCTCGACGTTCGGCAGCAGGTAGCGCGCCGCCGGCGTGCCCTTGCCCCAGTCGTCCTTGAAGCCCACCCACGCCACCGGGGCCGCCTTGGTGGCGGGCCGGACGAAAGTGGCGTTGACGGTGTAGGGCGTCGGCCGGTCGAAGGTCTCCGGCAGCGCCCGCTGCACCGCCAGCTTTGCGTCTTGCGCTGTTCTGGTCAGCGCAACCGGCAATGCGTACCGGGTGAGTTGGTCGCCGTACTGGCGGATGGCTGCCTTAACCCGCTGGGCTGATGCATGAATTCGTGCGTCAGCCAATCTGTGAATGCTCCATTCAGCGGCTCGCTCGTGGTTCTCATGCAAGCGCATGCGACACTGTGGTCTTAGACAACTTCCGCCGGCAGGTTGATATTCTTAGTGTTAATGCAGTCTGAACCATTGGAGGCTGCTATGACCGAGAAGAAGCAGCCAATTGCCCGCTGCCTGACTTGCGGAACACCATACTATTCGCTGGCACCCGTCATCGATGGATGCGTGACGCAAACTGTCTCTGGCCGCTGCGATGGTGAAGTCGTGATCCGGTGGAACAACGACGACTGGATCATCTGCCCGCATTGCGATGGCAGCGGATGCCCTCACTGCGACGATATAGGCTGGCTGCCCGCCCGTCCGTGAGCCACGAACATAAGCCTACATCCCTTCACTGTCTGGGGTCGGCGCCGCCGTCAAAGTGTTCACGCGTGAACACTTTGGACCGACCACGGAAGCGGTCCCGGAAGTCCAGCGCCAGCAGCACCAGGCGCCCGACCACCAGCGCCACCGTGCCCCAGAAGGCCAACTCCTGCGCCGGCCCATGCAGGGCGTCGAGCCACCAGCCCATGGTGCCGCCGATCGTGACGATGACCCCATCGGCAGCGGTGCGGGTGGTGAGGCCGTGCATCACGTCCTCCAGGTGCATGGTCATGCCGCCAGTTCCTCGGTGAGGTTGGCCAGCCGTTGCCAGCCGGCCTCGAAATAGCGCCGGTCGCGCTCAATGCCGATGAAACGCCGGCCCGTGGTTAGCGCGGCATGGCCGGCCGACGCGCTGCCGAAGAACGGGTCGAGCACCGTCTCGCCCTGCGGGCACACGGTGCCGATCAGCTCGGCCAGCAGCCCAACGGGCTTCTCCGTCGGGTGGGCGCCGAACCGCACAGGCGCATGGCGCAGCACGTTGGCGACGTTCCGGCGCAGCGGCTCGGTGCCCTTGCCCTTGGTGAAGTGGTGGATCAGCTCGTGCTGGTGCCGGAAGTGCGTCCCCATGCCGAAATAGGTCTTGTCCCACACCAGCAGCCCCACCCGCTTCAGGTCGGCGCTTTCCATGGCGTCGGCCGCTTGGCCGGACAGGAACAGCGCGGCCTCTCCCCCGTCGACGGCATCGGCCAGATGATCGCCCATGCGCCAGTCGATGAAGGCCAGCACATGGCCGCCCGGCTTCAGCACCCGCTGCCACTCCATGGCGCAGCTGCGCAGAAGGTGGAGGAAGCCGCGCGTGCTCAGGCTGTCGGAACCGAACCACCGGTCACCAACGCCGCCCTTGGTCGACCGCGTCATGGTCTTGCCGTAGGCGGTGCGCCCGGCCTCGCGGGTGGCGCCGCTGGAATAGGGAACGTCGGTCAGCACCAGGCTGACCGAGCTGTCGGGAAGCTCCCGCATCCGGTCGATGCAGTCGCCCAGCATCAGCGTCGCGGCGCCGATCGTCACGGATTGGGAGGTCATCACGGAACCCTTTGATTTCAGCCGTTTTTCAGAGGTCAGCTTGCGATAATGCTGATTTTCGCAAGCTTGGTTTTAGGCAGTCGCCACCATGAGCGGCTTGACGAAGAAGGCGTCGTCCCCGCCCTCGATGACGACGCCGGGGATGGTCACCGCCACCTTCGGCTCCGCCAGCAGCGCAGCCCGATCGACCTCGCTCTTGGTGCGGATGAAGCGCCGCAACTTGCGGTCTTCCTCCAGCCGCTTCAGCAGCGCGTCGACATCGCCCACCACCAGCTTGGCCGCCGTCTTCTTCACACCAATCATGCCGGTGGACAGCGCCACCGACTTCTTGGCCCCGGTCAGCAGATTGGCCCGGTTGGCGTCGAAGTAGCCGCGCAGCAGCTCGGTGTCGGCGGCGATCGCCGTCCGCAGCGGTGCCGCCGCAGTCTCGTAGGCGAGGTTCGCCTGGGCGACCGCCACGTCCAGCGAGGCCTTCAGCCGGCCCAGCTGCGCCTGCGCAGCGCCGATCCGGCCGACAACGGCCGCTGCCTGGTCCTGGGTGCGCACCCTGCGCACCGGAGCGGCGACAGTCTCGCCCATGTCAATCCTCCGCAATGAGCGCCGCTATCTGGCCAGCCAGATCGGCGCGGTTGTCGTCGTAGATCTGCAGGGTCTGGACGTTGCGGTGCCGGCTGAAGCGCTGAACCGCCCGGATGTTGCCGTTGCTGGCGTCCAGCGCCGCAGTGATGGCCGAGTGCCGCAGCCCGTGCGGCCGGGTGGCGATTCCCACCCCGGCGCCCAGCTCGCGGACGATTTGGTACACGGCGGCGCCGGTCAGGCGCCCCTCGCCTCGGCCGGCGGCATCGAGGCGATGGAACAGCGGTCCGGGGCCCTTCCCCCGCACCGCGATCCATGCATCGAGCGCCGTCCTGGAGGCGGCCGGCAGGGTGATCCGCTCGCGCTGGGTCCGCCCCTTGCCCAGCACTGCGACGGTGCCGCGCCGGCTCTCGTAATGCTCCAGGTCCAGCGACACCACCTCGCCGCGGCGCAGGGCCACGTCGTGCAGCAACCGGACGATCGCCGTATCGCGCAGGCCCTTGGCGTCGGTCCGTTCCTTGGCCTGCGCCACCATGGCCCGCACGCCGTCCCGCCCCGGCCCCCGCGTGTCGCGGTAGGTGACGGTGTCGACGTTCTCCACGTCCAGCGCCCAGCTGACCAGGCCCAGCGTGTTGCCCAGCTTGACCACCGACCGCAACGCCGCCAGCCGACGGTTGACGGTCGCGGGCTGGAGCTGGCGCCGCACCATGTCGTTTCGGTAGCCCAGCGCCAAGGCGTTGGCCTGCCCGTGCTCCACCGCCAGCAGCATCCGCACCGCCTGCTCGGCGGTGGTGGCGAAGGCGGCCAGCCCATCCTGCCGGGCCACGAAGGTCCGGAAATCCTCATGATCCCGCCGGTAGGCCCGCACCGTGTTGGCCGAGCGCCCGGCATAGAAGGCGTCCAGCAGGTGCTCCTGGATGCGGTCCAGCCGCAGCGCCGGGGCTTGGCGGGCGTCGCTGACGTCCTGTCCGGCCGGATCGCCTGGAAGGACGGGAAGGTTCATCCGTCGATCGCGTCGCGTAGCTCGGCCACGGTCATGTCCTCCGGCAGCTCGCGCAGCATCGCCGCGACCTGCTGGCCGAAGAACTCGACGGCCCCATCCGACGGGCACACCGCCGCCGGCTCGTTGCCACGGGTGAGGCCGGCGCCGGCGGCGACCGCCTCGCGGATTAGCTCGTCCATCCTGCTTTCCTGTCAGGAAAGCCGCGCGACCACCCGCGCATCGGCCACACGGCCGGCGGCATGATCGCGCAGCATGTCGAAGAGAGGCGCGCAATCCTCCACCAGCTCGATCAGCCAGGGCGCCCGGATCCAGCCCTGCGGGGTCTGGATCTCGATCGCCTCGATGTCAGCGCGGAAGGGTCCGCCCTGGTAGGTGATGCGCGCGACGAAGTGACGATCCACCGGGCCGAGCTGAAGGCACAGCACGCCGTCCCATTCGGTCCGCATGGCCAGCCCCCGGACAGCAGAAGGCCCGCCGCGGCATCTGCCGGGCGGGCCTTCGTTCACACGCAATTCGTCCCGCTCACCCTGTCAAGGAATTGACTTTTCGTCAAGGAATATTTTCCCATGGCGATGCTGGTGCGGTGAAGCCGGTGAGCACATGATCGCGCAAATCCCAGCGCCCGATCCGGTCCAGCAACTTCGCCATGCCGGCATGCCAGCCGGCATAGTCGGTGTTGGCCTCGACGATCTCGGCATCGCTATGGGCCGGCTCCAGCGGGCACCATTTCACCTGCACCTGCCGGCGCCCATCGCCGAAGGTGCGGAAATGGAAGCCTCGTTCTTCCTCGACGATCCGACGCTGACCTCGGGCATCGAAGAGCGACTGGCCACGCAGCAGGTAGCGCTTGGCCAGCTCGGAACGGGTCGGTACGAACTCCCACCGCTCGGCCGTGACATGCCGGTAGCGGCCGCGCGCTTCGCTCGGCCGCTTCACCGCCACCATGAGCGGCACCAGCGGCAGCCAGTCCGGCCGGGTGCCAGATCGCCCATGGAAACGGACGAGGCGCCGTTGCCAAGGCTCCAGCCACCCCACCGCGTTGGCGACCGCCTCGGCATCGGGATGGACCGTCACGGCGATGCCGCGCACCGGGCCACCGCCGTCCACGTGGTCACCGGTCTCATGCCGGCGCAGCAGCTCGGCCACACCGTCGCCGCTCACGCCTTGCGGTTCCCATCCATGGTCATTCGCCGCAGCCTCGATGTCGAAAAGGCCGGACTGGACGCGGTCGGCCTGCTGATCGCGCAGCGCCCAGGTCACCAGGGTTTCAAGGTCGAGACGCCTGCGGGTGTCGCAGTGGGCAAAGGCTAAGGCCATGGTTCACAGCCCTCACGCCGCCGCCTGGGACAAGCCCGGCCCCAGCAGCCGGGCCACCCCGGCCACCAGCGTGTCCAGGGCCTCCATCGGAATCAGGCCAGGGTCGATCCGTCCGCAATCCTGCAGATAGCGCGCCTTGGCGAACAGATCGTCGGCGGAAACCACCTCGCCTGCCGCCAGAGCATGCTCCAAAGTGCCCCGCAGCCGGTCGGCCGCCTCGCACTCCGCGCAGCCGGCCAATTGTTGATAGGCGAGGAACAACGGCATCAGCGACGCGGGCTTGGACATGGAAACCTCCGGGCAAAACCCCGGCGCGTCGACAACTCGCCGGGTGATTTAGGATTGTTTGCCCAAAAGGATTACCAATTCCTTGCTGATTGTTGCATTGCCCTCTGCAAGATTGCTCATGATCCCCCAACGACTACAATCGCCTGTATTTTGCGGATCATCTCGGCAACGTTGCGGCTGGACCCCGATCCCCCAGCGGCTACAATCATGCGCCAAAGGCCCGGAGCCGTAGGCAGTTGCGGCTGGACCCCGATCCCCCAGCGGCTACAATGGTGGTTCTGGTGGGGCATCTAACGTGCCGGTTGCGGCTGGACCCCGATCCCCCAGCGGCTACAATGGCGTGATAACGGTGCCTTTGGACCGCCAGGTTGCGGCTGGACCCCGATCCCCCAGCGGCTACAATGGGAGCAAGCCCACGTCCAGGCCATGACGAGTTGCGGCTGGACCCCGATCCCCCAGCGGCTACAATGTTGTCCGGCGACGTGATCAGGATGGATCGGTTGCGGCTGGACCCCGATCCCCCAGCGGCTACAATCCACCACACAACGACAAAGGCCACCTCACCGTTGCGGCTGGACCCCGATCCCCCAGCGGCTACAATCGGAATCGCGTTGCCCTTGGCGTCGACATAGTTGCGGCTGGACCCCGATCCCCCAGCGGCTACAATGCAGTATCAGGCGGCATTGAGCAACGCCGAGTTGCGGCTGGACCCCGATCCCCCAGCGGCTACAATCGTCATCCGGGCGTTGTCCCTAGCCCGTCAGTTGCGGCTGGACCCCGATCCCCCAGCGGCTACAATGGCGGAGTGGGAGGGGCCCCCGCGCAAGCGGTTGCGGCTGGACCCCGATCCCCCAGCGGCTACAATAGGTCGGCAAGGAAGTCCTTCAGCGGATCAGTTGCGGCTGGACCCCGATCCCCCAGCGGCTACAATGTGCCACGGAGAGCGGCACGCCGTCGTCTCGTTGCGGCTGGACCCCGATCCCCCAGCGGCTACAATAATGGACCTCGAAAGGGACGCCCTGAATAAGTTGCGGCTGGACCCCGATCCCCCAGCGGCTACAATCATCGACCTGTGGGGCTGATCGGCTTTCTTGTTGCGGCTGGACCCCGATCCCCCAGCGGCTACAATTTCGTCCAGTGCCAGGGCACCGAAGGCCTCGTTGCGGCTGGACCCCGATCCCCCAGCGGCTACAATAGCGGCTAGGCAGTGACGCGCTGGGGAGATGTTGCGGCTGGACCCCGATCCCCCAGCGGCTACAATGGTGCCGGAAGATAAGGCCCGGATGTACGGGTTGCGGCTGGACCCCGATCCCCCAGCGGCTACAATGGTGCCGGAAGATAAGGCCCGGATGTACGGGTTGCGGCTGGACCCCGATCCCCCAGCGGCTACAATGGTGAACACCAAGCGCCCGACGTCGGTGTTGTTGCGGCTGGACCCTGATCCCCCAGCGGCTACAATCGAGCGCCTGCGGTGGTCGCTGAATGGTTCGTTGCGGCTGGACCCCGATCCCCCAGCGGCTACAATGACCGAAACCACCACGACCACGATACCGGCGTTGCGGCTGGACCCCGATCCCCCAGCGGCTACAATCCCCCCAGCATGTGCCCGTTACCGCTCTACGTTGCGGCTGGACCCCGATCCCCCAGCGGCTACAATGCTAGACGACAACATCGCCAAGCATGGCACGTTGCGGCTGGACCCCGATCCCCCAGCGGCTACAATACCGGAGGCATTGGGGCCGACCTTCGGTTTGTTGCGGCTGGACCCCGATCCCCCAGCGGCTACAATACAGGACTTAGAGCGTACGGCGTCGGCCGTGTTGCGGCTGGACCCCGATCCCCCAGCGGCTACAATCAAGGACGGTCATGCCCTCCTGTTCAAAGAGTTGCGGCTGGACCCCGATCCCCCAGCGGCTACAATTTGGTGACCTTCCTGGTTCTCGTTACTTCGGTTGCGGCTGGACCCCGATCCCCCAGCGGCTACAATCCGGGCAGGTCGGGTTCAGCCGCTCGTTGCGTTGCGGCTGGACCCCGATCCCCCAGCGGCTACAATCGGACCCCGGATAACCCACTGAAACAAAACGGGTTATCCGGGTTTCTTTTCTGAAGACCTTCCATCGGATGCCCGTCAAAACAGCTTGAACTGTTCGTATTTCGCGGCGGGTTCTTGTTTCGTGCGCGTGTCGAAACACACCATCGTCTGGTATTGACGGTCGGTGAAGGTCAGGATCTGCACCTTTCCCCGCTTCGGCAGGTTGGATCTGATCCGTCCGATTCGCGCCTCGACCTGCGGAGTGCCGGCGCAAAAGCGCATGTAGACGCTGAATTGCGACATCTCGAAGCCCTCATCCAACAGAAAATTTCGGAACCGATTTGCCGCATTCTGATCGGACTTGGTCACAGTCGGCAGGTCAAACATCACCATCATCCACATGAGCCGATACGCGCTGAGTGACATGCGCGCCCTCCTTGCCTGACGGTCCACGAGCGATTTCGAGGGGAAGCGGCGACAGCGGAAGATCGAGAACCTGACGCTCGCCCGATAGAACCTGCGCGAGCGATGTCGCCAGCCGGAACAGACAGGTGGTCAGCGGCGTCACCCCGGCGTCCGTTCGCAAGTCCTGCACCAGCAGCCCGGCCAGGATCCGCTTCGTCTCGCGATCGACCTCCAGAAACCCATCCGAGACCATGCGGTGAACGGCGATGTCCACCATCGGCCGGAACGGCTCCAGCAGATCGTCGACGAGACACATGGGGTTGGAGCGGTTGGAGTGTTTCAGGCCAAGGCTCGGATGCAGACCGGCGGCAGCGGTCGCCCGCGCCGTACCGCCGCGCAGCACCGCATAGCCGTAGTTCAACAGCCCATTGATTCTCGGCTCCTCGGCATCGCGGCGAAAATCCGGTCCGAACAGCAAGGGCCAATAGCGCCGCGCCGCCTGCGCCTCGATGTTCTCCGGGTCGCCAGTCCGCATCTTGCGGGCAAGCTCCTCGAAGGCGCCGGCGGGATGGCCGAGCGCCTGGAGAATCGCCCCCTGATTGCGGACCTTCGCGCGGGCGATGGCCTGCCATAGCCGACGCTTGAACGCATCGGTGATGTCCGCCTGCGCCCGCATGCGCTGGGCCTGGATGTGATGGCCGTCCAGCGGCCAAAGGACGGCCGCCGGTGCGAAATTGCGCCCGCACAGGACGACTGAGCAATCCCGCTCCAGCAGGGCCAGCAGCAGGTTGTTGGAATAGGTCAATCCATGGGCGGTGGCGATCAGCACCGCCATGTCGTCGAGCGGAACGCGGCCAAGCTCGCGCCCCTTTTCCGACACCACCATAAAGCCGCGGTCGAGCGACAGATGTCGCCCGTCCTCGGCCACCTCCACCACAACTCCGGCGGCGCTTGCCATGACCTACTCCAGCGGACCGCGATCATGGAGGAAGCCGACAGGATCCACCCCCACCGGCCGCGCCCGCGCCTTGCGCAAGGCATCGGGAGAACAGGTTCGGTATTTGAATGGGTCGTCCTTGTCCGCGTCACGCGCCTTGAGGTTGCCCGCCTCGCGATGGCCGGCGAAAACGATCTGTCCTTCCGAGAACTTGACCAACCTCATGATTTCCCGGTTCGGCGCAGTTCCGAAGGCCAGCATGTCGCCCTTGAACAGGCGGAAAAGCGGCGTGCCGATGCCGGCGCACAGCCGGCGTGCCGCCCAGTCCGGGAAAGCGGCATCGTTCCGCTCGCCGTCCCCCCCCTCGGCCAGCCATTCGGCATGCAGCCGATAGGCCTCATAGGTGCTAACGATCCGCCCCGTCCAACGCCCGCGCCCATCGCGCAGGATCTCGTACCAGGCGTTGCTGTCGCCCTTGTAGAGCTTGAAGGTTTGTCCATCATCGTCCTGGACCGCGACAGGGCTGCCCAGCTTGTCCAGCATGCGGACCCGGCGCACCTCTCCCCCCGTCCAGGTGAAGCAGGACAGCGCCTCGCCCAGGCTGCGCCCCTGCGCCGCCTGTTCGGCGACATGGCGTTCCAGCGCCGCGGCAAGGACGCGGTCGCGGATGTTCACGAAATCCTTTTCGGCAAGCGACCCCAACGGCTTGCGCGTTACCACCCGATGGGTTCCGTCGGGCAGCCGCTCAACCGGACCATAGGCGGTGTCATTGTGCATCCGGCCTTGCCAACCATGTTCGGGCTTGTGGGACACGATAATCCCCTGAGCCTTCTCCTGGACCTGCTCGCGGAAGGACAGGCCGGGCAATCCATCGAACGGATCGGGCAGGCCGTCGAACAGCTTTTCCAATTCCTTCTCTTCCGCCCGCTTGGCGGCGTCGGCCACACTCTGCACCAACCGCTGGTCGATTACCCCCAACACGGCGGCATCGACGGCATGGTGGCGATGATCCGACCGGTTTTTCAGGTTCGCGTCGGACAGGATGGAGTTCAGCCCCCAGCGGCCGCGCAGCATCGCTGTCAACCGGCCGGGGGCGGCCCGCACCTTTTCCAGCGGCACGATGCAGCCCAGATATTCGCGGGCAACCCTCGACAGGTGCCGGGTCTCCACCAGCTGCCGGTCGATGAATCCCCGCTCGTCCTCGAACCGCTCCATCGCATTGGGCAGGAAGCGCCAACGCTTGTTTTTGGGGAGCGACTCGGCGCGTTCGGCGATGGCCGCCCAATCATAGCCGTCGGCGGCGACAACGCCGAACGCCTCCCACGGCGTCCGGTTGCGCTTGATGCGGTTGGCGCGACGGTGGCAGACGATCTTGTTGTCGGCGCCGTTGGCCAGCGTCCGGCTGAAGGGCAGGATGTGATCGACATCCACATCGCCTTGCAGCAGCTGCGTCATACTGATCGGTTGGCCGGTATAAACGCAGACATGGGCGCTGCCGATCCGCGGCAGTTCCTCCCACAGCCGCAGCCGCAGCAGCGCCTCCCCGGTCGGCTCCATCCCCAATTCGCGAAGCTGCTGGGTCCGCGTCCAGTTCTTTTTCTGATTGTCCGCCTGCTCGCGCTGCGTCTTGTCGCGGTCGGCGCGGCTCTGTTTCAGATCGCGGGCCAGCTCGACCACGATCTCCTCCGGCTTGCCCCAGCGCCGGATGATCCGGTTCACCACCCGCTTCAATTCGTTCAACGCGACATGGACGGTCGGATTGGGAAAGCGGCCGATCCGCAGCTCCGGCGGGTCGTCCGCCTCGCCGGTGCCGAAGGCGATGAAGCGCTCCAGCGGCAGGCCGTAATAGGGCAGCTCGTCCAGCAGCTCGTCCGGGCGATGGTCGGAGTGATGCAGGCCGAGCGCGCGCACCGCCTCGTCATAGGGCAGATGCTCCTCGTGCATCAGCGGCACCACCTGCTCCAGCGCCTTTTCGCTCAGTCGGCAATAGCCGTCGGGCAGGCCCGGCCGCTCGGCCGTCAGGATCGCCACCTCCCACGGCAGCGCCAGCTCCTCCACCAGCCAGGCGGCCAGTTCGCCTTCATCCTCGGCATCGATCAGGCGGCCGACGATCTCGCGCTGACGGTCGGCCGGGAAGCTGTGCCAAGCCGCGCCGATTCGCCGGCGTTTGCCCTTTTCGGCCGACAGCGCGTCAGCGGTGGCGTCGCCCTTCAGCCGGTCGCGCTTGTCATCCTCGAGGTTGATGCGGGCGTCGGGGGGAAGCTTCAGCTCCTTGGCCAGCGTCTTGAAGGTCAGATCGCCCTTGCGGCACAGCCGGTCATAGAAGCGGTCTAGGTCGGCCGGCGACAGCCCCTCCTCCCCCTGCCCCGGCCGGACGATGCGCAGATTGTGCAGCTCATGCAGGATGCGGAACCGCTGGGCGATGGGCAGCGCCCAATGCGCCCGCTCCTCTTCCGGATAGAGGGTGCATTTGCCAGGCTTCACCGGCTTCAGCGGGCGCTGGTGGAAGATGACGCTCTCGATCCGGTCCCACTGTTCCGCGGTGACACCGGGATGATGCGGCGCCTGGGCAGCGCGGATCGCCTGGAATTCCTCATGGACCAGTGCGCGGTCCGGATAGAAGCTGTAGGCCGCCTTGGCCCCTGTACCGGTCAGCCTTGCCCGCACCGGCTGGCGATTGGCATGGCGGGCGGCGAGCCACTGGCCGAGCGTACCGGTGCCGCTGGCGGCCAGCTCGGCCTTCAGGGCGGAAATGCCGCTCTTGACCTTGCCCGCCTCATTCTCATCTCCGGCTGCCTTGCGATTGCTCTTGAAGCCCCGGCGCTGGTTCAGATGGAACAGGGCGCGGCCGAGCTGGTGGGCCGACAGCGGGCCGGCGACCGCCGCCGCGCGCAGCTCGTAGGGGTCCAGCGCCTCCAGCGCCTTGCGCGACTTCGGGTCCGCCGGCATCAGGGTGGCGGCGACCAGGGCGTTCATCAGAGCCTTGCGCCGACGAAGATAGCGATCCCGGCGCCGGCGCATCGACCTCGCCAAGCGCCGATCGGCCGCCAATGACTGCTGCGATTTTGGATCCCGGCCATCTGGAAAGATGCGAACGCCCATGCGGCGCACTCCGCAGGGCCGGCCATCCCCGTTCAGATCGAGCAGACAGAACCCAATGCTGTTAGTGCCGAGATCCAAGGCGAGTCGATAGCGGAGACGTTTGGACACGAAGGACTTCCTCCCGCACATGATGCGAACAATCAGACCGCGCTCGCATGTGAAGAGAGGAATTGTGATAAAGCATCCTTAGTGTGTCTAGGACCAAAAGATCCACAACCTAGTTGACAGCATCAATCCCCTATGAGATATTTCTCGCGGAAAGACAATCACCTTGCTTAGCCGCTGGGGGATCGGGGTCCTTCCGTTAACACGTCGCGGGGATTTATCCCTTTGCGGCACAAGATGTGCGGCGGGCTTCGGCCCGCCGCGTTCTTTTTGATCAGAGTTCAGCGAACTCCTCTCTGAACTGCTGCGTTATGCAACTCCACAACATGCCGCACCACGTCGGCCGCCGCTGGATCGGGCGCCACCATCACCAGCAGGTAACGGCGCACACCGTCCAATTCGACAGTGATGGCGCCGGGATCGTCCGGATCCGTGTGCCAGGGGAGCGACAGCGCCGCCGCGAAGCGTGACTCACGCGGTGGCGACTGCTCACGCGCCGGCGGGGTGGACAGTGCGATCACCTCGACCGGCCGGGCTGGCGGCTTCAGCGCCGCTACTTCGGCCCGCGTCACCGCCGGGTGGATCGTACCGGCGTCCAGTGCCTGCTGGCGCGTCTCGTCCGGCAGCGTCGCGATGGCGTAGAGGGTGCCCATCGCTTCCGGCAGCTGGTCCAGCGGCACCTTGCCCTCATCAACGAAGGCGGCGATCTCGCGCAGCTTGCGGGCGGTCGAGGTGCTGAACGGAAGGTCGTTCGTTACCATCGCCTCGTATTCGCCGTGCGGCAGCGCCTCCTTGGCCTCATTCAGGCGGCGGCCCACCGCCACGGTGGCCTCCAACGCGTTGGTCCATTCCCGGCGGATGTCGGCGGCGAACTCGGCACGGGTGGTCAGGGGGCGCGGCTTGGCCAGCATGGACAGGCGGGCATTCCCCAGGCTGCGGGCGGTCGGTGCCATCGTCAGACTCCCATCTCGGCGGACAGATAGGCCCACAGGTCGCGGAACAGCGGGCCGGTGCGGGTGCCGGGGATTTCGGCGGTGCCAAGCCCCGCCATGAAGCTGCGCGGCACCTCTTGCAAGAGCGGGATCTCCACCGGCGCCGGCGTGCCCATGGTGGCAACGATGGCGCGTGCGTCGGCGGTTTCGCGCAGGCGCGGCTGGATCTGGCTCAGCAGCAGCCGCATCGGCCGGCGCCGGCTGTGCAGGTAGGGCAGCATGGCCTGCATGCTGACCAAGTCCTCCGGTCCCGGCCGCACCGGCACCAGCACCAGGTCGGCCGCGTCGAACAGCAGGGCGGTCGATTCGGGGAAGAACTCCACCGCGGTCGGCGTGTCGATCACCAGCAGGTCGAGGCCCTGCGGCGTCGGCCGCTCCGTCACCTCGCCCAACACGCGCTGCTCGCCGGCGATCGGCGCCATGTCGGCCGGGCGCAGGCTGTGCCAGTGCGTCAGGCTGCCCTGCGGATCGGTGTCCAGCGTCCCCACCCGCAGCCCGGCCGTCGCGGCCGCCACCGCCAGATTTCGTACGGTCGCCGTCTTCGGCCCGCCGCCCTTTCCCTGCACCACCAGGATCGTCTTCATGTCCGGCCCCCAAAGCGTTCACGCGTGAACACTTTCGCGTTTCCCCACGCCGCCGGTCCGCGCTGTCGGCAGAACGGCGACACCCGATTCGTGCCGCCGCTTCAGCGGTCGGCCTTGCCCTGTTCCCGCCGCTGGTGGGCGTGGAAGAGACGCATCAGCTCCGCCGTGGTCAGCAGCTTCCCGTCGACCAGATGCAGCGCGCCGTTCCGGTAGACCCGCAGCCCGGCCGCGCGCAGTGCTTCCACGGCGCGGTACACGCCCGGCTCCTCCGGCTGGACCTGCACCGGTCGGCGTCGCGCCGTGCGCGGCGGCACTCCCAGATCCAGGGGCAGCTGCTGGCTGGCCCGGCTCATGGCCGCGCGCCCCGCCGCAGTGCGCCGCTGTTTCCTGTGCCTTTTCCGACCGAGCCGCCCATCCCTGCCCCCTCCCCCGCCAAGCGCGAGCTGCTGCACCATGCCGCCGTTTCTCAGGCAGCCACGGTGCCCGCCCCGCCACCCTGAAGCTGCTGCTGAAGCGCCTGGATCAGCGTCGGCACGATCGACGGAAGCACGTCGCGCACGGCCTGCTGGGCGGCCAGTTGGACCGCCTGCGCCAGATCCGGCGGCAGCTCACCGGCCGGCGCCAATCCACCAGCCCCGTCCACCCGGTCGAGCGCCCAGCCCAGCCACTTCTCCAGTTCTTCCGCCTTCGGCCGGTAGCCGTCGCGCAGCCGCTCTTTCTGCGCATCCTCCAGCCACTCGACCGCCAGGATCGCGCGCTGGGCGTCGCCCAGAATCTCAGCCGCTCTCTGCACGATTCTCGGCTGCCAGCCACGATTCCGCTCGGCCCCCGGATAGCCCTGGGATTCTTCCGCCGCAGAACGTCCGCCGGAAATGGGAAGAGGAAGGTGACGCTGGC
This sequence comes from Azospirillum oryzae, assembly GCF_900177515.1. Classification (GTDB taxonomy): domain Bacteria; phylum Pseudomonadota; class Alphaproteobacteria; order Azospirillales; family Azospirillaceae; genus Azospirillum; species Azospirillum oryzae_A. The sequence goes on along the minus strand of NZ_FXAK01000007.1, from coordinate 1,035,107 downwards.
GGCGGTCAGGATTCTGGCCTGTCGCAGTTTTCACCGCTCGCGCGTCTCTATTTCTATTATTTAGATCTATTTCGGGCGGCAGAGCTGCGCCGCAGTTTCCGGCTGAATTGCCGCAGTTTGCGGTCGCCAGTGCCGCAGTTTCTCCGCCGTCTTCCGAAAACGCGCCGCAGTTTTGCCCGGATACTGTGGCAGTGGCGCCGCTGTTCTCTGCGCTGCCGCCCATCATGCCGCTGTTTGCGCCCGGAACTGCGGCGACCAAGCCGCTGTTTCGGCCACCCTGCCCCGCCCCCTGCCACCCATCCGCCGCAGTATCGCCGCTGAACCGGGCGGCAACTGCGGCATATGTGCCGCCGTTTGCCACGGCAAACAGATCATCGGGCAGACCATAGGCTTCGGCGATGCCGCAATTTTCCAGCTGGACGGCGGTCGCCCCCAGCCACTGTTTGCTGAAGCGGTAGCGGGTGGAGCGGGCGCGTCCGCCGCCCTTTCGGTCCACCTCGATGATGCCGGCACCCAGCAGCCAGGACAGGCCGCGCTGAACGGTGCGGCGGTCGCACCGCATGGCCCGCGCCAGCTTGTCGGCGCCGATCCACGCCACCAGCTCGCCGCAGCGGACGAAGATCGACTCGTCGCTGCGCCTGACCAGCAGCAGCGCCAGCACCCGGCGCTTGTCGGTCAGGCCGGGCGCGAGGCCCAGCGCGTCCTGGAACAGCTCGCGCAGCAGGTAGAAGGGAGAACGCTTTTCCGCCTGGATCATGCCGCCCCCGCTGTATGAGGGGATCCGGGCTGCCGCAGAATTCGACCACAGTGGGGGGAGCATAACAGCGGCACCGGCACAGCGCGGTCGAGGCGGATCGATGCGGCGGCACTCATGGTCGCAAACCCATACTTCCGTGCGCCATTCCGGCCTATCTGGCTGACTTCCATGAACGGCATGACGCACCTAATTTTCGTTGGTCGAAGACGGCAATGGGCTCGCGTGGCAGCCGCCGCGCAGAGCGCAACCTGTTTGACATCAGCAGCGGTAGACTCCGGGGCGGTCGCGGACACGACCGCTCCGTCTACCGGCGGGCCTCGCGCGGCAACATGACGCTGGCCGGCACGATGGAGTTGCACCGCCGCCGCGGCACAGCTCCCGGTGATACAGATAGATCTCGGATCCTTTCGCAGGCGTAACGGTCGCCCGCGGGCGGTCATTCACGTCCTCGTGTGGCAGCGCCAGCGGTAGCCATCCGCAACGATGCCAGAGTGTGCAGACGCGCCGTCCCGCGGCGCAGCAGCGCCGCCAGCTCGATCGCTTCCCTTTCGTCCAGCTCGGCCAGCGAATGCGCGTTGCAGAGTGTTCGCACCACCTTGTCGACGGTCGCCCACTTCACCGCTGCGGCAGCCTCGAAGGCCGGCCACGCATCAAGCACGGCGCGCTGGGCAGGCGTCAGATGGGATCGATCAAGCCCGGTCATCACGCCTCCCCAGGTACAGAGCTGCGGCCGGCGCCGGCTGGAAATGGCGCCGGCCGCGATCACATCCCGGCCACGGACAAGGGAAGACCGGGAGCGAACCGAAGGCCCATGCGGAAGAGGACCACACAGGTGAGAAGGAAGAAGAACTCGGGAGGCCCCCGATTGACCGAAACAATCGGCCGACACCTAACTTCTCAGGCCTCACCGCCGGTCGAATCCCATGAGCTTGGCTGTTGCGCAGAGCGCGGAATACGAGCGATGCTTCCCCGATAAACAACTGGTGATCTTCGCACATGTGCATACGTCTCCCCGACTACCCGTTGACCGACAGCGCAGGAAGAGCGCGTGAACGCCGCACTCGCGGGCCTTTGGATGGTTGAGCGGTTTCAAGCGCCTCTCGAGTGATGCCCTGAAGGCCAAGGCGAGAAGCTGCACGCGCGACAATCCCCCAGTAACGCGGTGGAATTCCGTTCCTCCGCCACTTGTAGACGGCTTCACGATCAACAGGGCTGCCTTCGGCCTCCAAGGCCGCTGCCATGTTCGTGCCGCCACCGAAAGCGGATATGACATGATCGTGCGTGAGCATACACCGACAGTCCGAAAATATTTCGGACAAGTCAACGGGAATTCTTCGGACAAGGTTCCCGCTGATGTCGGGGATGATTCCATCTCACTGATGGAATCTGAATCGATGCCTCTCAAATCAGAAAAGGCCTATGCGGTCGCGGCCGGACGCAGATTGCGAGCCACACGCGAAGCGTTGGGGTATGTAACTGGTCGGGAATTTGCCCAGCTCACAAACGTCTCGGAAGACGTTCTATCTTCCTGGGAAAGAGGAAAAGCTCTCGTCAGGCCGTGGTATATCTCAACGCTAAAAGAGCGCTGGGGAATAACGCAGGACTGGATTTATGACGGCGAGATTAAAGGATTAGAGTTTTCGCTAGGCACCAAATTGAAGGATCTCGACTCACAATCCTCCCCCTCTGGAGAAAGAAGTGACTTATCGGAAATCGATAACGAGCCGAAAAGTAAGTTGGTAGCTCAGCGCTGATCAAAATTTCCCAATGCGCCATTACGATCCCAAGAGACTTTTTCATTAGCATACCAATCTGAAAACTTGAAGGGTGTCTTCGCAAGGTAGTGAGCCAAAGCTCCACCTCACCCTTCACGTGTCCGAAAATTTTTCGGTTTTCCCGGCCATCAGCCGTTGACCTGTCCGAAAATAATTCGGACAATGTGCGTCGAATCACGCACGAGGTAAAGGATGATGGATGTCTCCATCAAGGCCCCGCTTCAGCGTCGTGCCGGGGCGCAGAACGTATCCATGGACCGATCCTTCGCGCCGTCGCACTCCGAAAAGCTGGAGAGCACCTTACGGCATATGGATCCGGCTCTGCCGAAGAAGGGCTCAACGCCGTTGGTCACCTATAACGTGGTGGTCAACAACCGCTGGACCGTGCATCGGACCTCCATGCGACTCGATGTGACGTCGTGGCTGCTACTGGACCACATAGCGGAAGCGGAAGGATACGCGAACCGGGACGTCCTGATCAGCGCAGTGCATGAGCGGTTCCACGCCGACGAACTGCCGCTGACTGCCCTGGTCCGTCTCTTCCTTCAGACCTACACCGCGCCGGTCGCCGTGCTGGACTTCCTCGGTCGCGAGCGCCGAGCCAATGGCCGCGGGTTCGCGGCCGATCGGACGAGGAACTGACGTGACCTGCGCAGGGCAACAAACCGCTGCCATCGCCAGTCTGGCCCGATGGCATCTGGAGGAAGCCGGCCGGGCCGAGCTGGAGGCGGGAAACACCGGCCTTCCCTCCCGCCGCCTGCGTCTGCTGTCCGCCGCACGCTATCACCGCGACTGCGCCGAACTGGCACGGGAGGAACTGCCGTGATCCCAACCCTGGAGGCCACCGACTGGCAGATGTGCCACGCCGCACGGTTCGACACCCCGGCCGACGTCCGGCGCATCCAGTTCCGCCGGGGCGAGCGGCTGGTCATCCTCGCCGTGGACGAGGTGCCGGTCATCTGCGACATCCTCACCCCCGGCGTCTACAACGTGGACATCCCCGCCCACTACCCGCACGCCACCTTCCCCGTGCTTGTGGTCGCCGTCCCCTCCACCATCGCCTACCTGCTGGTGCATGGCGGACCGACGCGGGCGCTGCCGGCGGTGCCTCTTGCCGATCCGCACACAGGAGGTCCGGCATGACCGTCCGCACTGCCTTGGATCCGGCCTCGATGCCGCCGATCATCGGAGTCGAGCGGTCGATCACCGTCGCGGAGGCCGCCCGGACAATGGGCGCCGACGAGTCGACCGTGCGGAAGCTGGTGCGGCAGAAGGAATTGCAGGGATATCGACTCGGGAAGCGTGGGGTGCGCGTCTACGTCTCCAGCATCCGGGATTACCAGGAACGTCAAAAGCTTCAGGGGCCGGGCGTCGCGACGAAGGCCGCGCCGGCGCACAGACGTCCGCCGACACCTGCGCACCGCGAGGCTGTTGCCCAACTGGCGGCACTCGGCATCATGGTCTCCCCTGCCAAACCCTAGATCGCGGACACATGACCGTTTTCCATGACAAGGCGCGCAATCGCTGGCGCTACGACTTCCGACTCGATGGCACCCGATACAGCGGTTACTGCGTCGATCCGGACACTGGGCAGCCGGCGACCAACAAGACCGAAGCGCGCCGATGCGAGGCGCTGGTGCATGCGACAGCCCTCAAGTCCAAGCCTGCGTCGGCCGCGCCGACGGTCTTCACCGTCGCGCAGATGTTCGTCGCCTATGCCACGCGCAAGCAGGCGCTGAAGGACTGGCCGAACAAGCGTGTCTATGTGGCGGACCTCATCCACTTCTTCGGTCCGGAAACCGCGGTGGCCGAGCTGACCGAACAGCGGATCTGGGAATACATCGCCTGGGCGCGATCGCAGCCGGTGATGGTCTACAAGGGCGGGCCGAAGGCGCGCACGCCGGAAGAGCGGCTGAAGCACTATCATCCGACCGATCGCAACCGCGCCGACTCGACCATCAACCGCTATCTGGTGACTCTGGGGGAAGCGCTGCGAATCGCCCACGCGCTGCGCGACGGCGCCGGCCGCCTGCTGCTGGCCGAGCTGCCGAAGGTGCCCAAGCTGACGGAGGCGCAGCACCTGCCCCGCCCGGTTTCGGACAGCGATCTCGAGGCGATCATGGCGGCCGCGCCGCCGCATCTGCGCGACGGCATGTTGCTGGCCCGCCTGATGGGGTTCCGCAAGGCGGAGGTGTTCGGGCTGACCATCGACCAAGTCGATTTTCAGCAGCGTGGGGTTTGGCTTGAGGCAGCCTCGACCAAGGCCAACCGTGCCGAGTTCATCCCGGCCAATCCGGAGGCGATGGAGCTGCTGACGCACCTGGTGCGGCAGGCGCGGGAATGGAGGGTCACCCACCTGCTGACCTACCAGCATGGGGCGAAGGGGGAGCGCAAGCCGGTGAAGAACCCGAAGCGGGCTTGGCGGACCGCGCTGGAGAAGGTGGGGCTGAAGCACCGCTTCCACGACACCAAGGCCAGCTTCGTCACCGCGGTCGCCCATGTCGCGCCGGCGGCGGTCACCCAGCAGCTCGCCCGACACAAGAGCTATGAGACGACGCGGCGCTATCTGCGCGTCGCCGATGCCGCCGCCCGTCAAGCTGTGGAGGCGGCGACCATGGCGGCACTGCGTGTGGGAACCGGCCCGACTTCCACACAAGAGTTCCACACGGCGCCGATAGATGACGCACTGGCAGCCGATGAGGCGGGCAAAGAAAAAGCCTTGGAACCGTTGGGTTCCAAGGCTTTTCCGGTCCTTCCGGAACTGGTCGGAGCGACAGGATTTGAACCTGCGACCCCCAGACCCCCAGTCTGATGCGCTACCAGGCTGCGCTACGCTCCGTCAACTTCACCGCAGTGCTTGCGGCTTGGCTCCGGAAGGGAACGGGACTATAGCCGCGGGCTTTTGCCGATGCAACATCTCCCGTGATGATTTTTCAGCTTTTTTTGCTCCCTATTTCGGACAGGCGGGACAGCACCGATCGCAGCGATTTCAGCTCGTCCAGCACCATGGTGATCTCGTGACGCACGGCATCGGGCAGCGGCGGGTGATCGGCACCGCCCTCCCCGCCGTCATCGGACCCGTCCCCGGCGAAGGCCTCGACATCCGCCGCGTCGCCGCCATCATCCGTGTCCTCCGGCAGCGGCGGCGTCGGATCGGACATCCGCCCTTCCTTCAACAAGCGCTGGACGCCCTTGATGGTGTAGCGGTCCTCGTACAGCAGCGCCTGGATGCGCCGCAGAAGCTCGACATCCTCCGGCCGGTAATAGCGCCGGCCGCCGCCGCGCTTCAGCGGACGGATCTGGGGAAACTTCGTCTCCCAGAACCGCAGCACATGCTGAGGCACGTTGAGGTCGGTCGACACCTCGCTGATGGTGCGATAGGCCGTGGCGGATTTCATGACCGGATCAGGCCGCCACCAAACGAAGACCGGAGGCGACAGTCCGCTGGGCGGCACGGCACGGCGATGGACGGGACATCCGAATCATCGGAAAGGGCCGGCGTCAGGACAGAGCCCGCGCGGGCGTCGGCGCCCCACCCTCCTGAACCTCGTTGATGCGGTTCTTCAGCACATGGCTGGCGCGGAAGACCAGGACGCGGCGCGGCAGGATCGGCACCTCTTCCCCGGTCTTGGGATTGCGGCCGATTCGTTCGCCCTTCTGGCGGACCTGAAAGCTGCCGAAGGAGGAGATCTTCACCATCTCCCCCCGGGCGAGCGCATCGGAAATCTCGTCCAGGACGGTTTCGACCAGATCGGCCGATTCATTGCGCGAAAGACCGACTTCCTGATAGACGGCTTCGCTCAATTGCGCGCGCGTGACGGTGTTTTGCGACATTGTTCGACCTCCCCCCGCAACCATTGCGAAGACGGTAATCCGGGGGAAGAAGGTCCGTCAATTCAAAAGCTTGGCAGCCGCAAACGGCCCGGCCGAAGTCCGGCCGGGGTTGCAGCGCAGCATGCTGACGGGGAAACGGGGAAGGAGCGCCGGGCTTACCAGCGGACCAGCGCCGACCCCCAGGTCAGGCCGCCGCCGATGGCTTCCATCAGGATCAGGTCGCCGCGCTTGATACGGCCGTCGGCAACCGCCTCGCCCAGCGCCAGCGGGATCGACGCGGCCGAGGTGTTGCCGTGGCGATCCACCGTCAGCACCACCTTTTCCGGCGACAGCTTCATCTTGCGGGCCAGGCCGTCGATGATGCGGCGGTTCGCCTGGTGCGGCACCATCCAGTCGATGTCGGTCGACTCCAGGCCGTTGGCGACCAGAGCCTCCTCCACCACCGCCGACAGCTTGGACACGGCGTGGCGGAAGATTTCCTGCCCGTGCATGCGGACATGACCGATGGTACCGGTCGACGACGCGCCGCCGTCGACATAGAGCAGGTCGTACTGGCTGCCGTCGGAATGCAGGTGGGTGGACAGCACGCCGCGGTCGGACGAATCGCCCTTGGCCTCATAGGCCTCCAGCACGATCGCGCCGGCGCCGTCGCCGAACAGCACGCAGGTGGTGCGGTCGTTCCAGTCGAGAAGGCGGGAGAAAGTCTCCGCCCCGATCACCAGGGCGCGCTTGGCCTGACCGTTGCGCAGGAAATTGTCGGCCACCGACATGGCATAGACGAATCCGGCGCAGACCGCCTGGATGTCCATGGCGAAGCCCTTGGTCCCCAGCGCCGCCTGCACCTTGGTCGCCGTGGCCGGGAAGGTGTTGTCAGGCGTGGTGGTGGCCAGGATGATGCAGTCGATGCTGCCGGCCGGCACGCCGGCATGCTCCAGCGCGCGGGTCGCCGCGGCGATGGCGAGGTCGGAGGTCTTCTCCCCTTCCGCGGCGATGTGGCGGGACTTGATGCCGGTACGCTGGACGATCCATTCGTCCGACGTGTCGACCCGCTGTTCCAGATCTTGGTTGGTGACGACGTTGGACGGCAGGAAGATACCGCAACCCAGAACTCGGGAACGCATGACCATTGTTCAGCCCGCCGCCGCCTTCGTGTCGGGAAGAGGGTTCGCGTCGGCTATGCGCCCCATCTCTTCCTTGATGCGTTCGTTGAAGCCATGCGTCGCCAGATTGACGGCGACCGCGACGGCATTGGCGAAGCCGACCGCGTCGGTGCCGCCATGGCTCTTCACGCAGACGCCGCGCAGGCCTAGGAACATCGCGCCGTTGTAGCGGCGTGGGTCGATCCGCTCGCGGAAGCGCTTGAAGGCGCCCCGTGCCAGCAGATAGCCGATCCGGGCCAGGAGCGACGTCGCGAAAGTCCGGCGCAGGAACTCGGAGAACAGCTTGGCCGTGCCCTCCGCCGTCTTCAGCGCGACATTGCCGGTGAAGCCGTCGGTGACGATGACGTCGACCGTACCCAGACCGATGTCCGTGCCTTCGACGAAGCCATGGAAGCGGCCGGGCAGCGGCATGTCGCGCAGGCTGGCCGCCGCGGCACGCACCACCTCGTTGCCCTTCATGTCCTCCGATCCGATGTTCAGCACACCGATCGACGGCTCCGGCAGGCCCAGGATGGCGCGCGCGAAGACGGCCCCCATCACGGCGAACTGGACGAGGTTTTCCGGCTGGCATTCGGCGTTGGCGCCGAGGTCCAGCATCACGCTCTCGCCCCGTTGCGTCGGGAAGAAGGACGCCATCGCCGGCCGGTCGATGCCCGGCAGCGTCTTCAGCACGAATTTCGCCATCGCCATCAGGGCGCCGGTGTTGCCGGCCGACACCACGCAGGCAGCCTCGCCCGCCGCGACGGCGTCGATGGCAAGCCGCATGCTGGACTGGCGACCCGCGCGCAGCGCGACTGCCGGCTTGGCGTCACCGGCCACGAAGTCGGCGGTGTGGCGGATTTCCGCCACCGCCTTCAACGCAGGCCGCTGGTTCAGCAGCGGTTCAAGCCGCTGCTGGTCGCCGTACAGCAGAAAGCGCACGTCGGGATGGCGCTCCCGCGCGATGTCCGCCCCGGCCACGACCATGTCGGGACCGTGATCGCCACCCATGGCATCCAGGGCGATGGTCAGGCGCTGGCTCACCGCGAACAGGCTCCCCGGCTTGGACCCCGGCAGGGGCGACCAGCGCCCCCGGTCATCGGGACCTCAGACAACGCGATCCGGATCAAGCGGCCGCGGTGCCGCTCTGAACCACTTCACGCTGGTCGTAATGGCCGCAAGACCCGCAGACGTGGTGCGGACGCTTCAGCTCGCCGCAGTTCTGGCACTCGTTGTAGGCCGAGGTCGGCAGAGCGTGGTGCGAACGACGCATGTTGCGCCGCGACTTGGAGGTCTTCTTCTTCGGAACAGCCATGACCGTAAACTCTCTTCATTGGAAAGGGCGGCCCGAACAGGGGCCGCCCAGCGCGAGCGGCATTCAATAAGGCAAATGCCCCCAAAGGGCAAGCCCGAACAACCCCCATTTCGCAACCCCGCGCCGCTCATTGGTGGGGGTGGAAATGCCGGCCCTTATACAAGCCGCGGCGGGGAAAGCAACAGTGCGTTCAGTTCCGCGACTTCAACTGCTGCAGAACGGCGAAGGGATTGGGTTTCTCGGGCTCTTCCGCCACCTCTTCCTCCGCCGGATCCTCGTCGTAGCCTTCGAATTCCACCCCTTCGGCATGGGGATAGGGGTCGAGGCCCAGCGACAGGTGCTGCGCCGTCAGCTCGCCGATGTCGATTCGGTTGTTCTCCATCGGCTCGGGAATGTCCTCGTCCGACAGGGACGGGTCGAAATCGATCTCCAGCCCCTGGTCCTCGATCATCGACGGCGGCGCGAACAGCGCATCGAAGCTCTCGCTGACATGGGCGGGCACCGGCTCCAGCGTGACGACGCAGGTCTGCACCACATCGGCCTCCAGCTGGCCGGAGACGCGGATCATCTGGCCGCCGCGCACCGCGCGCAGTTTCACCGTGGCGGTCAGGCTGCCGATCGCCTCCAGCTCCAGCCGTTCGGCCAGCGCCTTGCGCTCCGTCTCCGTCGCTTCGATGGTTTCGGTCACGTCGGCGCGGCGCACCGCGTCGGCGGTGACGATGCGCGAGAATTCCGGGGCCGGCAGGGCACCGTTGGCAGGACTCATGGCGAAAGACTCTCTGATCGGAAACCGAAACGGCCGGCGCGACAGGCGACCGGCATCTTCTTGAGTCACATGCAGCCGCCGGACCGGAAAGGCAAGCCCTCCGGCATCGGACGGCCCACAGCGTCCCTCATATATAGTGTGAGCCTCACGCCGGCAGCGGCGCGAAGCGGACCTCCCCCCGCATCAGCGACTCCAGCGGCTGGGCGTCGAGCGCGGCGGCGCAGGCGCGGACATAGCCGGTCATGGCCGCCAGCACCCCGTCGGGCACCGGGTCCACCGTGCCGTAGAGGTTGTTGTCCAGCGCCACCTCCAGCCTGCCGTCGCCGGAGTCGGCCAGCGCCTCGTCATAGGCGCGGATTCGCCCGGCCATGCCACGCGCCATCGTCTTGACCTTCCGGGCGATGCCGCTGTCGCCGGCCCCCATCTCCATCAGCGACTTCTCGAAATCGTCGACCATCGTCTCATAGAGGCGCTGCGACAGTTTGCCCGCCTCCGCGCCCTGCCCCTTCAGCCGGCGCATCACCAGCAGCAGATGCAGCGCCACCATCTCGAACCGCCCGTCGAGCGTATCGGGCACGGCGAGCGCACTGTAGAAGGCCGGCTCGCGCGCCCGGCCGACGATGGCGGTGAACAGCCCACCCACCGCCGTGGCGTTGCGGGCACGGGTGCCGCCGCCGATGCCGGACATCAAAGGGGCCAGCAGACGGCCGATAAAGCTTCCTGACACGAACGGCAGCCCTTCCCCGACTCGGAGTCTCGTTGACAGGGCGAAGCAGCCGGTGCGATTGTCCCGTCCGGAGACTGTCCACAGCCGTGGACGGCCTCCCTGCCCCGCCGGCTCCATCATAGCCCGAGCACCATGACCAGATCGAACTTTTCCGCCCCCCGCACCGTCATTCGCACCGCCCTGCTGGGCAGCGTCCTGCTCGCCGGCCTCGCCGCGACCGGCTGCTCGCCCGTCGTCGCCACCCGCGGCAACCTGACGGACCCGCAGCTGGTGGCAGAGCTGCAGCCGGGCCAGAGCCGGCGCGACGACGTCGCCGCGGTGCTGGGCACGCCGACCTCGGTCGGCACCTTCGATCCGAACGTCTGGTACTACATCGGCCAGAAGACCGAGAAGACCGCCTTCTTCGAGCCGGAAGTGACCGAGCGCCGCGTTGTCGTCGCCCATTTCGACGACAACGGCGTCCTGCGCGAGATCAAGACGCTCGACAAGTCGGCAGGCCAGGACGTCGATCTGGTGGAGCGCACCACCCCGACCGCCGGCCGCGAGATGGGCTTCCTGGAGCAGATGATGGGCAACGTCGGCCGCTTCTCCGCCAAGGACACCAAGGGCAAGGGCCCCGGCAGCTGATCGCTTAGCCGACAGCCTGGCCCTCCGTGACCGCTCATCCCGATACAGACACCGACCTGCGCCACATGCGCGCCGCCCTGACGCTCGCCGCGCGCGGGCTGGGGCGCACCTGGCCCAATCCGGCGGTCGGCTGCGTTCTGGTCCGCGACGGCGCGGTGATCGGCCGCGGCTGGACCCAGCCCGGCGGCCGGCCGCATGCGGAGACGGAGGCGCTGGCCCGCGCCCGCAGCCTTTCCGGCGGAGCGGAAGGCGCCACCGCCTACGTCACGCTGGAACCCTGCAACCACTATGGCAGGACGCCGCCCTGCGCCCTGGCGCTGGTGGAGGCGAAGGTGGCGCGCGTCGTCGTCGCCTGCCAGGACCCCGACCCGCGGGTTGCCGGCGGTGGTCTGACCCGGCTGCGCGACGTCGGTATCGAGGTCGTCACCGGCGTCTGCGAGGCCGAGGCGCTTGCCCTCAACGAGGGCTTCTTCAACCGCATCACGCTGGGCCGGCCACTGGTCACGCTGAAGGTCGCCAGCACCCTGGACGGCCGCATCGCCACCGCGACCGGCGAGTCGCAGTGGATCACCGGCCCCACCGCCCGCGCCTGGGGGCACCGGCTGCGCGCCGGCCACGACGCGATCCTGGTCGGCATCGGCACCGCGCTGGCCGACGATCCCGAACTGACCTGCCGTCTGCCCGGCCTGGAAGACCGCAGCCCGGTGCGCGTGGTGCTGGACAGCAGCCTGCGCCTGCCGCCGACGGCGAAGCTCGCAACCGGTGCCGGCCGCATCCCGACCTGGGTCGTCACCGGTCCCTCCCCCGACCCCGCCCGTGCCGCGGCGCTGACCGCGCTCGGCGTCGAGGTGATCCCGGTCGCCGGTGCCAACGGACAGGTCGATCCGGCCGCCGCAATGGCCGCCCTCGCCTCCCGCGGCATCACCCGCGTGCTGGTGGAGGGCGGAGCGTCCATCGCCGGCGCCCTGCTTGGCGCCGGTCTGGTCGACAGGCTGGAGTGGTTCCGCGCCGCCTCGCTGATCGGCGGCGACGGGCTGCCGGCGGTTGCCGGCTTCGGAGTCGAGGCGCTGGCCGCAGTGGCGCGTTTCGAACGCACCGCCGTCCGCAGCGCCGGCGTCGATCTGGCCGAAAGCTACCGCCGGATCCCCGGCAAGGCATCGGTCTGACCGACGCAACAGACCGTTGCGCCGTTCGCGGTGTCGCGCGCGCTTCCCCTGGCCGCGAAACCTGCTAAATTCCCCGCCATGTTCACCGGAATCATCACCGATGTCGGGCGCGTCCGGGCCGTGGAGCGGCAGGGCGACACCCGGTTCACCATCGAGACCGCCTTCGACACGGAGACGATCGCGATCGGGGCGTCCATCGCCCACAACGGCGTCTGTCTGACGGTCATCGAAAAGGGACCGGGGACCTACGTCATCCAGGCGTCGGGGGAAACCCTGTCGAAGACGACGCTCGGCGGCTGGGAACCCGGCACGCGCGTCAACCTGGAACGCGCGCTGAAGGTCGGCGACGAGCTGGGCGGGCACATCGTGTCCGGCCATGTCGACGGCGTCGGCCGGCTGGTCTCGATCCGCCCCGAAGGCGAATCGCTGCGCCTGACTTTCGAGGCGCCGGCCACCCTCGCCAAATACATCGCGTCGAAGGGGTCCGTCGCCATCGACGGCGTGTCGCTGACCGTCAACGAGGTCGAGGGCAGCCGCTTCGGCGTCAACATCATCCCCCACACCCAGACCGCCACCACCTTCGGCGGGCTGAAGGAGGGCGATCCGGTCAATCTCGAAATCGATATGCTGGCGCGCTATGTCGCCCGGCTCGCGGGGCAGGAATGACGTCCGAGTTTCACCAATACCTGTCGAGCGCCGAAGAGATCATCGAAGAGGCGCGTCAGGGCAGAATGTTCATCCTGGTCGATGACGAGGACCGGGAAAACGAGGGCGATCTGGTGATCCCCGCCTCCTGCGCCACGCCGGAAGCGGTGAACTTCATGGCCAAGCATGGCCGCGGCCTGATCTGCCTGACCATGGACCGGCCGAACATCGAACGGCTGCGCCTGCCGCTGATGGCGCAGCAGAACGCCTCGCGTCACCAGACCGCCTTCACCGTCTCGATCGAAGCGCGCGAGGGGGTGACCACCGGCATCTCCGCGGCCGACCGCGCCCGCACCATCGCCGTCGCCATCGACCCGGCGTCCGGCCCGCAGGACCTCGCCACCCCCGGCCATATCTTCCCGCTGCTGGCGCGCGACGGCGGCGTGCTGGTCCGCGCCGGCCATACGGAGGCGTCGGTCGACATCGCCCGCCTGTCCGGCCATTCCAACTCGGCGGTCATCTGCGAGATCATGAACGATGACGGCACGATGGCCCGCCTGCCGGACCTCGTGCAGTTCGCCCAGTTCCACGGGCTGAAGGTGGGCACCATCGCCGACCTGATCGCCTATCGCCGCCGCACCGAGACCATCGTCGAGCAGGTGCTGGCCGGCACGCTGGACAGCCGCTACGGCGGCCGGTTCCAGTCCTACGTCTACGTCAACAAGATCCAGTATGCCGAGCACATCGCGCTGGTCCGCGGGGACATCTCCGGCGACGAGCCGGTGCTGGTCCGCATGCATGCCCAATCGGTGCTGGACGACGTGCTGGGCGACCGCAACTCCGGCCGCGACAACGACCTGCACGCCTCGATGGAGCTGATCGCCAAGGAAGGCCGCGGCGTCATCGTGCTTCTGCGCGAGCCGAACCCGAACGGCCTGTCGGTCACGCTGAAGGCCCGGCTGGAAGGTCAGGGCAGCAGCGTGCCCGAGCTGCGCGATTACGGCATCGGCGCGCAGATCCTGCTGGATCTGGGCGTCCGCAAGATGGAGCTGATCTCCAACCGCAAGAAGCCGATCATCGGGCTGGAAGGCTATGGCCTGACCGTGGTCGGCCACCGCGCGATCAATCCGGGCGCCGCCGAGCCGGGCGACGACTGAGAAAGGGACTGGTCGCCGCCGGATGACCGACACGCCCCACATCATGGTCGTGGACGCCCGCGTCCACGAGGACATCGCCGATGAGCTGGCGCGTGGCGCCGTCGCGGAACTGGACCGCGCCGGCGCCACGCACATCCGCTATGGCGTGCCCGGCTGTCTGGAGCTTCCGGCGGCAATCATGTACGCCATTCGCTCGATGGATTTCTTCACCGCCCGCAAGCGCTTCGACGGCTATGTCGCGCTGGGCTGCGTGATCCGGGGCGAGACGACGCGGTATGAAACGATCTGCGCCGAAAGCGCCCGCGGCTTGCAGGATCTGGCCCTGCGCTACAGTCTGGCGGTCGGAAACGGCATCCTGACGGTGGAAAACCGCGAGCAGGCCTGGGCGCGCGCCAATGTCGGATCGGTCAATATGGGCGGCCGCGCCGCGCGGGCCTGTCTTGACATGATTGACCTGAAGCGCAAATTCCGCCTCTATCCGCGCTGATCCCGACATCTCCTCTCTTTTAGCGACTGCAGATCATGAGCAACGACGACGCGGGCAGCCCCGTGACACCCGATCACGCCCCCAAGGGCGGCGACTCCAAGGGCAAATCGAAGTCCCGCAAGAACAAGACCGGCGGCGGCTCCGCCAAGGCGCGCCGCAAGGCCGCCCGTCTGGCCGCGGCCCAGGCGCTGTACCAGATCGATCTGGCCCAGGCCCCGGTCGAGAATGTCGTCGGCGAGTTCGTCGCCCACCGGCTGGGTGAGGAGATCGACGGCGACAAGTTCGTCGCCGGCGATCCGCAGCTGTTCGCCGACATCGTCCGCGGCGTCGTCCACCGCCGGGCCGAGGTCGACGGGGTGCTGGGCGCCGCGCTTGACCCGCGCTTCCCGCTCGACCGGCTGGAACTGCTGCTGCGCGCCATCCTGCGCGCCGGCGCCTATGAGATCGCGGTCCACATGGACACCCACCCGCGCATCCTCATCAGCGAGTATGTCGACGTCGCCCGCGCCTTCTTCTCCGGCCGCGAGCCGGCGATGGTGAACGGCGTTCTCGATCACGTCGCCCGCGCACTGCGCGCCGACGACCTCGCCAAGCCCGATCCCGGCCGTAGCGCGGGCGAGGAGTGACATCTCAAAGCCACCACCTCGGCGAGTTCGGCCGCATCGCCCGCTTCTTCAAGCCGCTGGCCGCCGGGTTCCCCGGCGCCCGCGGCCTGCGCGACGATGCCGCCGTGTTCGGGGTGCCGGAGGGGCGGGAGTTGGTGGTGACCACCGACGCCATGGTGGCCGGGGTGCATTTCTTCCCCGACGACGCGCCGGCCGACATCGCCGCCAAGCTGATGCGCAGCAACCTGTCCGACATCGCCGCCATGGGGGCGGAGCCGCTGGCCTACACGCTGGTGACCGCCCTGCCCCGCGGGCTGGACGAGTCGTGGCTGGAGAGCTTCGCCGCCGGCCTGGGCGAGGACCAGCGGCAATTCGGCATCGCACTGGCCGGCGGCGATTCGGTTTCCACGAGCGGCCCGATCACCCTGTCGGTGACCGCCTTCGGGCTGGTGCCCACCGGCCGCGCCCTGCCGCGCTGGGGCGGACAGCCGGGCGACCGCGTCTTCGTCACCGGCAGCATCGGCGATGCCGCCCTGGGGCTGGAGATCGCCTATGGCCGCCTCGACGTCCCGGATGAAGAGACCCGCGCCCATCTGCTGCGCCGGATGCGCCGGCCCGATCCGCGCATGAGCGTCGGGCCGCGCCTGATCGGGCTGGCCAGCGGCGCGATGGACGTGTCGGACGGTCTGGTCGCCGATCTGGGCCATCTCTGCGAGGAATCCGGCTGCGCCGCCCTGCTGCGGGCCGATGCGGTGCCGCTGTCGGATGCGGCGCGCGGCGCCATCGACGGCGATCCGGCCCGGCTGGCGCTGGCGATCACCGGCGGCGACGATTACGAGCTTCTGTTCACCGCCCCGCCATCGGCCCGTGACGCCCTGGCAACCCTGGCGGCAGAGTGCGGCGTCGCGATCACCGAGGTCGGCGAACTCCGCCCCGGCACACCCGGTGAGGTGGTCGTGCTGGATGCGGCCGGTGCGCCGCTGCCGCTGACCCGGCGCGGCTGGGACCATTTCTGACCGGCCCTTGCCGATCCCGCGCATTTAAGACAATCGAAAGCATCCCCGGCGCAGGGTTCGGCGAATTTGCGTCTGCGTAAGGTGTGCTGCCGTGGTCAAGGCCCTGATCGTCCTCGTGCTCGGCATCGTGCTGCTGGGTGGCGCCAGCTTCGGCGGCTGGTTCGTCTATCAGAAATACTTCACCCCGCATCCGGAAGAGCCGAAGAAGGTCGAGCCGCCGCCGAAGCCGCCCACCGCCTTCGTCCGTCTGGCCCCGCTGGTGGTGCCGATGATCGGGCCGTCCCGAGTCGAGCAGTTCGTCACCGTGGTGGTGGCGGTCGAGGTGATCCTAGAGCAGCAGCCGATGGTCCAGGCCAACCAGCCGCGCCTGACCGACGCCTTCCTGACCGCGCTCTACGGCGGCATCGCCGACAAGTCGATCCTGAACGGCGCTTTGGTCAATATTCCTGCCGTAAAGGCGAAATTGAAGGAGGCCGCCATCAAAGTGGTCGGCAAGGACGCGGTCTATGACGTGCTGGTTCAGGCGGTTACGCAGCGCAATCTCTGACCGCACCGCACAACACCCGCGACTTGCACCCTTTTTGCGGTGCAGAAGCCCTGCACTACCCATAAAGGTCAGGACCACCCTCGGCCATTTCGCCGCGTCGCCGCTCCCCGTGCGGCGGTTGCAAAGCGGCGGCACCGGGCGCATGCTTTTCCCGATAATACTTGCGCCCGACTTCTCCCCCACTTGAATCCGTGGTGGGACCAGCCTTTCCGGGGCGCGTCCTTAAAAGCAATCGGGGGATGCGATGGCTCTAGCGTTCATCGTCATCATCGCCGCCGGCCTGCTTGCGCTGGCCTACGGTTTTCGTACCGGAAAAGAAGTCATGGCCGCGTCGCCGGGGTCCGACCGGATGCAGGCCATCGCCGCCGCGGTGCAGGAAGGG
This sequence comes from Azospirillum oryzae, assembly GCF_900177515.1. GTDB lineage: Bacteria > Pseudomonadota > Alphaproteobacteria > Azospirillales > Azospirillaceae > Azospirillum > Azospirillum oryzae_A. The sequence continues at coordinate 1,018,162 of NZ_FXAK01000007.1, read as the reverse complement.
GCGCGCGCCTATCTGAACCGCCAATACACCACCATCGCCATCGCCGGCGTCGTCCTGCTGTTGATCCTGTGGGTGACGCTGGGCTTTCCGGTGGCGCTCGGCTTCCTGATCGGCGCCGTCCTGTCGGGCAGCGCCGGCTATATCGGCATGAACGTCTCGGTCCGCGCCAATGTCCGCACGGCGGAGGCGGCGACCCGCGGGCTCGCCCCCGCGCTCGACATCGCCTTCAAATCGGGGGCGATCACCGGGATGCTGGTGGTCGGGCTTGGGCTGCTGGGTGTCGGCGGCTATTTCGGCATCCTGACGCTGGTCTACCACGTCAACGACCCGGTGGAGGTCCGCACCGTGCTGGAGGCGCTGGTGGCGCTCAGCTTCGGCGCCTCGCTGATCTCCATCTTCGCCCGTCTGGGCGGCGGCATCTTCACCAAGGGCGCCGATGTCGGCGCCGATCTGGTCGGCAAGGTGGAGGCCGGCATCCCGGAGGACGACCCGCGCAACCCGGCGGTCATCGCGGACAATGTCGGCGACAATGTCGGCGACTGTGCCGGTATGGCCGCCGACCTGTTCGAAACCTACGCCGTCACGATCGTCGCCACCATGCTGTTGGCGGCGATTTTCTTTACCGGCGGCGTGTTGCGGCTGATGCTGGTCTATCCGCTGCTGATCGGCGCGGTGTGCATCCTGGCCTCCGTCGCCGGCACCTTCGCGGTCAAGCTCGGTGCCGACAACGCCATCATGAAGGCGCTATATAAGGGTCTGGCCGTCGCGGCGGGTCTGTCGCTGGTGCTGATCCTGATCGTCACCGCGATCCTGTTCGGCTTTACCCGCGCCATCCCGATGACTGATGGCACGGCGATCACCGGCGTCAACCTGTTCGTCTCGGCCCTGGTCGGGCTGGGCGTCACCGGGCTTCTGGTCTGGATCACCGAATTCTACACCTCGACCGCCTTCCGCCCGGTGCGCAGCGTCGCCAAGGCGTCGGAGACCGGACACGGCACCAACGTCATCCAGGGCCTTGCCGTGTCGATGGAATCGACCGCCCTGCCGGTGATCGTCATCTGCGCCGGCATCCTGATCGCCCACGGGCAGGCCGGCGTCTTCGGCATCGGCATCGCCGCGACGACGATGCTGGCGCTGGCCGGCATGGTGGTGGCGCTCGACGCCTACGGGCCGGTCACCGACAATGCCGGGGGCATCGCCGAGATGTCGGACATGCCCGCCAACATCCGCGTCACCACCGACGCGCTGGACGCCGTCGGCAACACCACCAAGGCGGTGACCAAGGGCTATGCCATCGGCTCCGCCGGTCTGGCCGCCCTGGTCCTCTTCGCCGCCTATGTCCAGGACCTTGGCCATTACTTCCCGAACATCCCGGTCGAGTTCCGGCTGAACGACCCCTATGTCGTCGTCGGTCTGCTGGTGGGCGGCCTGCTGCCCTACCTGTTCGGCGCCATGGGCATGACCGCCGTCGGCCGCGCCGCCGGATCGGTGGTGGTGGAGGTGCGGCGCCAGTTCCGCGAAATCCCCGGCATCATGGAGGGCACCGCCAAGCCCGATTACGGCCGTGCGGTGGACATGCTGACCAAGGCGGCAATCAAGGAGATGGTGATCCCCTCGCTGCTGCCGGTGCTGGCCCCGGTGGTTCTGTATTTCGTCATCTCCGCCATCGGCGGGCAGGCGGCAGGCTTCGCGGCGTTGGGCGCCATGCTGCTGGGCACCATCGTCACCGGCGTGTTCGTCGCCATCTCAATGACGTCGGGCGGCGGCGCCTGGGACAATGCGAAGAAATACATCGAGGAGGGCAACCACGGCGGCAAAGGCTCCGACGCCCACAAGGCGGCGGTGACCGGCGACACCGTCGGCGACCCCTACAAGGACACCGCCGGCCCGGCGGTGAACCCGATGATCAAGATCACCAACATCGTGGCGATCCTGCTGCTGGCCATCCTGGCGCAATTCAGCTGAAGGGTCGGTGCGGGGCAGGAAACCACCCGCCCCGCACCGGACCACTCACATCCCCGGCGATGCTTCCGGCGCCAACTGCTCCACGAACTCGTTGAAGTCCGAGGCTTCGCGGAAGTCCTTGTAGACGGAGGCGTAGCGGATGTAGGCGACCTGATCCATCGTCTGCAGCGCCTCCATGATCTTCTCGCCGATCTGCTTCGACGGGATTTCGCTCTCGCCGGAAGACTCAAGCTGGCGGACCATGCTGTTCACCACCCGGTCGATGCGGTCGGCGTCGATCGGGCGTTTGCGCAGCGCGATCTTCATCGACCGCAGCAACTTCTCGCGGTCGAACGGCTCGCGCTGGCCGTTGCTCTTCACCACCGTCAGCTCGCGCAGCTGGACGCGTTCGAAGGTGGTGAAGCGGGCGCTGCAACTGGGACAGAAGCGCCGCCGGCGGATTGCCGAGTTGTCTTCGGTCGGGCGCGAGTCCTTGACCTGGGTGTCCTCGTTTCCGCAGAACGGGCAGCGCATCTGTCGATCACCTTATCGGATCAGAGAGTCGGGCCTTAGAGAGTCGGATAGATCGGGAACTGACGGCAGAGGCCGCGCACCCGCTCGCGCATCGCGGCCTCGACCGCCGTGTTGTCGCCGGAGTTGCTGGCAGCCAGCCCGTCCAGCGTCTCGACGATCATCTCGCCGACCTGTTTGAACTCGGCGGTGCCGAAGCCGCGGGTGGTCGCCGCCGGGCTGCCCAGACGGACGCCGGAGGTGATCATCGGCTTCTGCGGGTCGAACGGCACGCCGTTCTTGTTGCAGGTCATGCCGGCATGCTCCAGGCTGGCTTCCGCCGCCTTGCCGGTCAGGTTCTTCGGACGCAGGTCGACCAGCACGATGTGGCTGTCGGTGCCGCCCGACACGATGTCCAGCCCGCCGCCGATCAGCGTCTTGGCCAGCACCTGGGCGTTGTCGACCACCGCCTGGGCGTAGGTCTTGAACTCCGGACGCAGCGCCTCGGCGAAGGCGACGGCCTTGGCGGCGATGACATGCATCAGCGGGCCGCCCTGCAGGCCGGGGAACACCGCCGAGTTGATCTTCTTGGCGATCTCTTCGCTGTTGGTCATCACCATGCCGCCGCGCGGGCCGCGCAGGGTCTTGTGGGTGGTGGTGGTGGCCACGTCGGCATAGGGGAACGGGTTCGGATAGACGCCGCCGGCGATCAGGCCGGCATAGTGGGCGATGTCCACCATCAGGTAGGCGCCGACCTCGTCCGCGATGGCGCGGAAACGCTGGTAGTCCAGAACGCGCGGATAGGCGGAGCCGCCGGCGATGATCAGCTTCGGCTTGTGCTCGCGGGCCAGCGCCTCGACCTGATCGAAGTCGATCAGGTGGTCGTCCTTGCGGACGCCGTACTGCACCGCCTTGAACCACTTGCCCGACATGTTGGGCGCCGCGCCATGGGTCAGGTGGCCGCCGGCGGCCAGCGACATGCCCAGCACGCAGTCGCCGGGCTGCAGCAGGGCCAGCATCACCGCCTGGTTGGCCTGGGAGCCGGAGTTCGGCTGCACGTTGGCGAACTCGCAGCCGAACAGCTTGCAGGCGCGCTCGATCGCCAAATTCTCGGCGATGTCGACGAACTCGCAGCCGCCATAGTAACGCTTGCCCGGATAACCCTCGGCATACTTGTTGGTCAGGACCGAGCCCTGCGCCTCCAGCACCGCCTGCGAGACGATGTTCTCGGACGCGATCAGTTCGATCTGCTCCTGCTGGCGGACCAGCTCGTCGCGCACCGCGCGGGCCAGTTCGGGATCGGTCTCGGCGAGCGAGGCGGCGAAGAAGCGGCCGATCTCGGCGGTGTTGCTGCTGGTCATGGCGGAAGGTTCCTCGATCGAAGGGCGCGAAGCCGGCCGGACGCCCGGTCAGGCGGCTTCCGTTGGGTCTTTCCGGGCCCTGTCGCGTCCCGGTTGCGGGCCTTGGCGGCCAAATAAGGGGCCAGGAAAAGGCGGCGCGACGGCGCGCTCAGCCCATCTTGGCGATGCGGCGGCTGTGACGCTCGCCGCCTTCGAAACCGGTCTTCAGGAAGACGTCGACGCAGTCCTTGGCGATCTCCGGCCCGATGACACGGGCGCCGAGAGCGATCACGTTGGCGTCGTTGTGCTCGCGCGAAAGGCGCGCGGTGGTCACGTCATGGACCAGGGCGGCGCGGATGCCGGGATGGCGGTTGGCGGCGATGCTGATGCCGATGCCGCTGCCGCAGATCAGCACGCCCCGCTGCGCCCGGCCGTCGGTGACGGCGGCGGCCAGCGCCGCGGCGAAATCCGGGTAATCGACCGAGGCCGGCCCGTCGGTACCGAGGTCGAGGACGGTGTAGCCGGCGTCCTCGAGTTGCCGGGCGATCTGGGCCTTCAGCTCATAGCCGGCGTGATCGGAAGCGAGTGCCACGGTGCGGACGGTCATGACGGCAAAAACTCCGGTGCGTGCGGTAGCGGATGCACAAACGACGACAGCGCCGGCAATGCGGCGAAAGACGCCCGCACCCTACCAGATGTCGGTGCCGCCCGCCACTGCCACACCATGACATGGATGCATAGCTAACTCCGGGGCCAAGTCCGGCGCCCCCTCCGGCCGCGGCGGGAGACGCGGCGACGCAGTGACGCGGAGACGCAGGTCGCGCCTCCCGGCTTCCGGCCCGTGCCGAACCATGGCACCCCACCACCGCGAAGGTTTGGAGATGGATTTCACCTCTGCGTTGCCGAGAAGCCGAAACAAGGGAAATAGCCGGTTCGTTATAGGAGCGGGAAATCGCCCAATTGCCGCGGCGGACTCGGCGGAAAATCACAAGCCCCGGCTTACTAGACCGCCGCTAAAGCCGCGGCACAGCCACAACCGCGCAACGATTTTCAGCGAAGGCTGATTTGCACCGCGTTCCTTTGTTCTGGCAGCCAAGAGCAACTAATTTGGAGCTTGCCGAAATTATATTGACACCCAAATCACGGTATGCAACTTGGTTCGTACGGACAAATGAAAAACCAGGACACAGTGCAATGAGCGACCAGCTTCGCGCCGATGTACCGGACAATGCGCTGCTGCGGATGACCGCCGACATCGTATCGGCGTATGTCAGCAAGAACGTGTTGCCTGCTCAGCAAATCCCCGATGTGATCAATACGGTCTACTCGTCGCTGACTGGCCTGAATGGTCAGCCGCGCGAGGTCGCGGCGGAACCGCTGAAGCCTGCCGTTCCGATTCGCAAGTCGGTGACGCCCGAATACATCGTCTGTCTGGAAGACGGGAAGAAGCTGAAGATGCTCAAGCGGCACCTTCGCTCGACCTACAACATGTCGCCGGACGAGTACCGCTCCCGCTGGGGACTTCCGCCCGACTATCCGATGGTCGCGCCGAACTATGCCGCCCAGCGTTCGGAATTCGCCAAGCGCATCGGCCTCGGCCGCAGCTCCGGCCGCCAGACCCGCCGCAAGGCAGGCTGATCGTGTAAAGTCCGTATGCAACGCGGGCCGGTCCCAGGGGATGCGGCCCGTGTGCATGTCAGAACGATGGCAAAGCGGTCGGAACGGCGGCAAAGCCATCGGATTGGTTGACGAGAGGCAAGTCGGTCACCCCCGCCAGTTGCGACAAACCGACCAAAGCCGACATCGCAGCCGTCTCGCCGCATCCCGGCGGCCATGGCCCCAGGCGACGCCGCCCCGATTGGCCCAGGCTCAGTTGGCGCAGCCCTTGCGGCCCGACAGGCGGCAGTTGAACCGGTCGACATTGCGGCTCAGTTCCCGCCCGGTCGCCACATTCTCTTCATTCAGGCAGGTCAGGTAGGCCATCGACTTGTCGACATACTCCTTCACCTCGCCCTGACAGGACGACATCTTGTCGGCACTGAGGAAGGTCGACTGGTCGTCCATGCACAGCGGCACGTCCGGCTTCAGGCAGCCCGCTGCCGGGGTGGTGGGCTGGGGCGCCGTCGATGCCGCCCCGCCGGCCTGCGTACCCGGCGACGGTGCGGCGGGCGCGGCAGTCCGGCCGCCATGATCCTGCGTCCCGTGGCCCGGCTTCTGCGAGGTCGCGGCGGTTGCCGTCCGCACGGTGGCCAGCACCGGAAGGGCCGCCGTCAAGGCGGTTGCCGTCACGACCGCCGACATCACCGACACGCGCAGGAAAGCCGTCACACGAAGCGCCCTCACACCAACCATGGCCTCGATCCCCTGGTGTTTCGTTCCTCTGTCCGAAAGCCGGCCTGAGACCGGCCGGAACCATTCTTCGCATCCCCGCCGTGGCGGCGCGCGAGAAGGGCCATTTCTATGCGCCATTCGTTCAGAGATGCGCGGTTCTACAAGCGTTACACCCCCTGCGCCAGTGCCAACGGGCAGGCATAGGTCTACTGTCTGGGTCGAGCGGTTCGCTCTACGACCGGCGATCCGGCCTTGGACCATGTCCATTGCGGCCATGTCCCATGCGGGGTTGCCGGCGGAGGCATGCCGGCGCTCACCATCAGCAAAAGCCAGACTTCGATCCGCGCCGCCCGGCCCCGTCCGGCGGCGCGTTTTCTTTGGCAGGCCCCGGCCGGTCAACAACAGCCCGCCAACAACAGCCGGCCAACAACAGCCGGTCAGTAAAGGCCGCCGCGACCTTTCGGCCCAGGCTTGCCCGCACCACCGGCCGGGCTTCCGCCTTCCGCATTCTTGTTCTGGACGAAGCGCAGCTTGTTGATCGCCGTCCGCTTCAGCAGCTCCTGGCTGCCGGTCGCCGGGCCGGCCACCGTCACCTCGACGCCCGTCTTCGCGTCGATGGCGGTGACCCTGAGATAGCTGCCGACCCGCTGGAATTCGAAAAGCACCTCGCCGTCGCCGCCCGTTGCCGTCATGATCCGTCCCCTCCCCTATCCGAAGGCCGATCCCCGTTCGAGACCGCAACGCCCGGTGGCCGCCACTGTTGTTCCCGCTGCCATTCGGCGCGCAGGAGCCCCGCTCCGCCAACACCCACAGCGAGGAAGGACCATCATAATGGCCGCCAAGACGATGCAGGATCTGCTGATCGAGGATCTTCGCGACATCTACCACGCCGAGAAGCAGATCGCGAAGGCCCTGCCCAAGATGGCCAGGGCCGCCAGCTCCGACCAGCTGCGCAAGGCCTTCGAGACCCATCTGGAACAGACCAACGGCCAGATCGAGCGACTGCAGCAGGTGTTCGAGGAAATGGACACCCGCCCCCGCGGCAAGCATTGCGACGCGATGGAAGGGCTGATCAGCGAGGCGCAGGAAATCCTCGAGATGGGTCTGGCGCCCGAGGTTCAGGACGCCGCCCTGATTGCCGCCGCCCAGAAGGTGGAGCATTACGAGATCGCCAGCTACGGCACGCTCCACGCCTATGCCACCGCCTGCGGCCTCGACAAGGTGGCGCAACTGCTGGACGAGACGCTGCAGGAGGAAAAGGACACCGACACGCTGCTGAACAAGCTGGCCATCGGCGACGTCAACAAGAAGGCGATCGCCGCCAGCGGCAAGAAGGCCGCCTGATCCCCGCCAGACCGTGACCAATCGCCCCCGGGTCCGTCAAAGGCCCGGGCGGCGGTTGCAACCGCCGCGTCGGACCGGTAGCATCCCAGCCATCCGGTCCTTCGCGGTGTCTGTCATGCGCGGCTTTCTGCCTGCCCTCTGCCTTGCCCTGTTCCTGACCCTGCCGTCGGCGTTGCCGGCCGCCGCGAACGAAGGGGCGCCGGGCGCCCTGCCCCCGTCGGTGCGGATCAAGCCGCTGATGGTCCCGGTGGTGAATGCCGGCCGGATCGAGAAATACACCCAGGTCGAAGTGAACCTGGAAATCGGTGACGCGCTGAAGCTGGGCGAGGTGCAGTTGAGCATCCCCCGCCTGCACGACGCCATCCTGACCGCCATCTACAAGGGCATCGACGAGGGATGGATCGTCCGCGGCAACATCGCGAACGTCCCAGCCCTGCGCCGCCGGATCGACGAATCGGTGATCGCCATGTTCGGCAAGGATGTCGTCAGCCGCATCCTGATCACGCCCATCGCCCGCCAATCGTCGCTGCAATAACGCAACTCCAACAGCCTGTGCCGGGAGGATCGAGTCGTCATGCCCGTCGTCTATGTCGCGCGCAGCGCCGCCCTGACCAAATGGGCGTCCGACGTCGGCCAGGGTAAGCACATCTACAAGCTGGGCGTCGCGGAAGACGAGGCGGCGGTGAAGGCCGCCGTCGCCGCCGGCTGGGGTGGCGAATCCGACTGGAAGCTGGTCCAGTCGAAAGAGGTCGAGGATCTCGACGAGGACGGCGCGCTGGCACGGCTCGGCCGGCGCGAGAAGGTGATCGACCCCACCTATTACCCGCGCCTGAAGGGGGCGGCCGGTATCTACCGCATCACCCTGACCAACGTGCAGAACAGCCTGCTGGTCGCCAAGGCGATGACCGCCGACGAGCCGCTGACCGAGGTCAAGGTCAAGCCCAAGGACATCGCCGACTACATGATCCGCAACGCGATCGCCTGAGCAGTCCGCCGAAATGTCCACTTCGACGATCCGCCGCCCACCGATCCGCCGCGTCGCCTTCGACGCCCTGTCGCTGAACGAACTGCACGACCTGCTGGCCCTGCGCAGCCGCGTGTTCGTGGTCGAGCAGGCTTGCCCCTATCCCGACATCGACGGCCGCGACCCCGGGGCGCTTCACCTGATCGCGGTGGACAACGCCGGCGCCATCGTCGGCTGCGCCCGCTGCCTTGGCCCGGATGGCGAGATCTCCGATCCCGGGGGTCGTGACGCGACGGTTTCCTTCGGCCGGCTGGCGGTGGACCCGTCGCAACGCTCCACCGGGCTGGGGCGGGCGTTGGTCGCGGAATCTCTGGCGGTGCTGTCGGAACGCTGGCCCGGCCGCGACGTGCTGATCGGCGCACAGCTCTATCTGGAGCGCTTCTACGGCAGCTTCGGGTTCGCTCGGGTCACCGAACCCTACGACGACTTCGGCATTCCGCACATCGACATGCGGCTGCGTCGCTGACCGCAAAAAGCGGTCTTTCGATATGCACAGGTTGCTGCGTCCCCAAGCCGCATGCGCGCAGAGGCAATAGCGACGCCCCATCCCGTTACCATCGGTAGAACAACCTCGGGGCGTTAACGCTTTGTTTGCAAGGCGGGTATAGGCCTTGTGTGACAGACAGAAGATTTCGTCATACGTAAAATTTTCGATGATCGAAATCGGAATTCCTGCCGTATCAGGTGTTGCATTCGAACGGGTTAGACACTCACCCGATTGGATGCGACTCCGCGAGGCAAGGCCACTGTCCGCGCGAATGACAAGCCCGTCCGGTCACATGAGGCGCAAGAAATGTCCTGGTTCATCAATCTCCGAATCGGCGGAAAGCTGCTGACGGCCTTCGCCGCGCTGATCGTCATCATCGGCGCGATCAGCTTTGCCAACTACGTCACGCTGTCGTCCATCCAATCCTCCATCGGCTGGACGATCCACACCTACCGCGTGATCCAGACCACCGACGCGGCGCTGGCGGCCATGGTCGACCAGGAGACCGGATTGCGCGGCTATCTGGTCAGCGGCGACCAGGCTTTCCTGGAGCCTTATCGCAAGGGTGAAGAGGCGTTCGACCGCGCCATGGCGGAGGTGAAGTCGCTGACCGCCGACAATCCGCAGCAGCAGGCCCGGCTGGAGGATTTGCGCAGGCACGCCGCCAGCTGGCGCCAGACCGTGGCGGAAAAGGAAATCGCCCTGATGTCCAAGGCCGAAACGCGCGAGGAAGCCCGCGCGATGGAAGCGAAGGCGCTGGGCAAGGCCTCGATGGACAATGTCCGCACGCTGGTCCGCCAAATTGGGGATGCGGAGCGTGCGCTGCTGACCCTGCGCAAGGACGAACAGAAGGCCGCCTTCTCGACCGGCTATCTCACCGCCATCGCCGGCGCGCTGGTTTCCGTGCTGGTCGCGGTGACCGCCGGCATGATCCTGCGCGGGGCCATCGCCACGCCCATCGTCGCGATGACCGCCGCCATGGGCCGTCTGGCCGGCGGCGACCGCGCGGTCGAGGTGCCCGGCGTCGGCCGCAGGGACGAAGTCGGCGCCATGGCCGACGCGGTCGACGTCTTCAAGCGCAACGCCATCGAGGCCGACCGCCTCACCGCCGCCCAGCGCGCCGAGGAAGAGGCCAAGGCCCGCCGCACCGCCCGGCTGGAGGAGCTGATGCGCGCCTTCGAAGGCAATGTGACCGCAGTGGTGCAGAGCCTGTCGGGTGCCGCGACCCAGATGCAGCAGTCGGCCGGCACGCTGACCAGCACCGCCGACGAGACCAACCGCCAGAGCACCACGGTGGCCTCGGCCGCCGAACAGGCCTCCGCCAACGTCCAGACCGTCGCCGCCGCGGCGGAGGAACTTTCCTCCTCCATCGCCGAGATCGGCCGTCAGGTCTCGCAGTCGACCCGCGTCGCCGAACAGGCGGTCAGCGGCGCCAGCCGGGCCAACGGCGTCGTGTCCGGCCTTGCCGACGGCGCGCAGAAGATCGGCGAGGTGGTGGACCTCATCAACAACATCGCGGCGCAGACCAACCTGCTGGCGCTCAACGCCACGATCGAGGCGGCCCGCGCCGGTGAGGCGGGCAAAGGCTTTGCGGTGGTGGCGAGCGAGGTGAAGAGCCTGGCCAACCAGACGGCGAAGGCGACGGAGGACATCACCGGCCAGATCGCCACCATCCAGGGCGCGACCCGCGAGGCGGTGTCGGCAATCGAGGAGATCGGCCGCATCATCACGGAGATCAGCCAGATCTCCGCGACCATCGCCTCGGCGGTGGAACAGCAGAGCGCGGCGACCCAGGAGATCAGCCGCAACGTCCAGGAAGCGGCCCAGGGCACCCAGCAGGTGACCAGCAACATCGTCGGCGTCACCCGCGCCGCCGGCGAAACCGGCCGCGCCGCCGGCGAAGTCCGCAGCGTCGCCGACCATCTAAGCACCGAATCCACCCGCCTGCGCCAGGAGGTGGAGAGCTTCCTGAGCGGGGTGAAGGCGGCGTGAGGCGTCGGGGGAGAGGTTCGTTGCCCCTCCCCCTTCGACATCCGCTCAGTGCGACAGCAGCAGCGGCACCGGGCAGGTGCGCAGGACGTGGCGAGTCCCGCTGCCGCGATGCAGGAACGGGAAGCCGTAATGGCCATGGGCGCCCATCACCAGCAGGTCGGCGCCGGTGTCCATGGCGCGGGCCAGCAGGGCGTCCATCGCGCCGATGTCGTTGACCGTGAAGTGGGTCTGCTCCGCCTTCACGCCGTGGAAGGCGAGATGGTCGAGCAGCCCGACCCGCGGCGCTTCCGGCGCGGCGTTCGAGGCCTGGGTCAGCACGGTGATGACCGTCACCTCGGACGCCTTCTCCAGCATCGGCATGGCGTCGGACAGGGCGCGGGCGGCCTCGCGCTCGGCATTCCAGGCGACGGCGACGCGCTTGCCGATCACCGGGAAGCGGCCGGCATAAGGAATCACCAGCACCGGACGGCCGGAGTTCAGCACCACCTGCTCGTTCAGTTCCTCCGGCGCGGCCTGCGATCCGGCCTCGCGGTCATACTGGCCCAGCACCGTCAGGTCGGCGAAGCGCGACCAGATGATGACCTCGCGGATGACGTGGTTGTATTCGCCGTGGGTCAGGCCGTGCCAATGGCCCTGCAGGCCGGACGCCGCCAGCTTCTCGTTGAACAGCGCCTCGCTGCGCGCCGCCGCCTCGACCAGATGGTCGCTGGACCGGCGGGCGATCACGCTGGTGGCGCTGCGGTCGCCCTGGGCGAACAGGCCGCGCAGGAAGGCGCCGTGGCTCTGGGCCAGCGCGATGGCGGCGTCGAGTCGCGCCTCGACATGCGGGCCGCTGTCGAGATGGACGAGGATATGCTTGTAGGTCATGCGGGTCCTCCCGGTATGAAATGCGAAGTCTTGCGACGTCTGCCGTTTTCCGCGGAGCCATTGTGCAGCCAAACGGATTGTTTCATATGCATCATGTTTAACCGGGCGGCGTTCGTCCAGCAGCCTTCGTCCTGCCTGCGGTGAAAGGTCGCAATGGCTGAGACGCATCGCCCGGAACCGGTCAGGCGTCGCGGAACCGTCCATAGGTGTAGTGCGCCGCGCAGGCGCCTTCGGCCGAGACCATGCAGGATCCCATCGGGTTTTCCGGGGTGCAGACGGTGTCGAACAGCTTGCAGTCGACCGGCCGCTTCACCCCGCGCAGGATGGCGCCGCAATCGCAGCCCTTGTGGTCGGGCACGCTGGCCCCGGAGATGGGAAAGCGTCGCTCGGCGTCGAAGGCGGCATAGGCCTCGCGCAGCTTCAGCCCGCTGTGCGGGATGCTGCCCAGCCCGCGCCATTCGAAGCTCGGCCGGGTTTCGAAGATCTCCAGCACCAGCGCCTGGGCCTTGCGGTTGCCGTCGGCGGTGACGGCGCGGGTGAACTGGTTTTCCACCTCCGCCCGCCCGTCGTTGATCTGGCGGACCAGCATCAGGATGGATTGCAGCACGTCCAGCGGCTCAAAGCCGGAGATCACCACCGGCTTGCCGTGTTCGACGGCGGCAGGGGCGTAGGCCTCCGACCCGATGACGACGGAGACATGGGCCGGCCCGACGAATCCGTCGAGCGACAGCCCCTCATCCGCCCCCGCCAGAATGCCCTGGATGGCCGAGGGGGTGAGCACATGGTTGCAGAAGACGGAGAAGTTGGTCAGCCCCTGCGCCGCCGCCGCCCGCACCGCCAGCGCGGTGGGCGGGGTCGTGGTCTCGAAGCCGATGGCGAGGAACACCACCTGCCGGTCCGGATTCTCCGCGGCAATGCGCACCGCAGCGTCGGCCGACACCACCATGCGCACGTCGGCACCCTGCGCCTTGGCCTTCAACAGGCTGAGCCGGCCCGACCCCGGCACCCGCATGACGTCGCCATAGGTGCACAGCGTCACCTCCGGCCGGCGGGCCAGCGCGATGGCGTCGTCGATCCGCCCGACCGGCAGGACGCAGACCGGACAGCCCGGCCCATGGATCATGCGCACATTGTCGGGCAGCAGGTCGGGAATGCCGTAGCGCGAGATGGCGTGGGTGTGGCCGCCGCAGAACTCCATCAGGTGATAGGAGCGGTCGGCCCGCACCTCCCGCGCGATGGCGGCGGCGACGTTGCGGGCAAGCACCGGATCGCGGAACTCATCGACATATTTCATGGTCGCTCCCTCTGCCCCGCCATTTCACCCGCAAGGCTGATCGTATGCGTTGATACGGATCAAGAGGGAAGTTCGGCAATTCGCGCGCTTGCCGGCGCGCCCGCCCGTGCGCCTGCCGCTATCTCACACCTTGTATGCCAGCCGCAGCCCGCCCCAATGGCGGCCGCGGACGGTGACGGGGGCGGAGACGTCCTTCATCAGGGTGTATTTCCCGCCGCCCATGTCGCGCCGGTAGGTCTGCAGCAGGAAGGGCTTGGTGTTGCGCCCGGCGGCCAGACCGACGCGGTCGTTGAAGATGCGGCGGTTGCGGCAGTTGGCGGCGTTCCACACCGGGTCACGGCCCTGCGGCTGGCTGAACTGGCGGTTGTGGGTGGGCAGATAGCCGTTCTCGTCGATCGCCACGCAGAAGACGATGCGGCTGTTGGCCGCCAGCACCGGCTCCTGGATGCCGGGCAGCACCCGGTCGCACAGTTGGGTGTAGCGGGTCAGCATCTGCTGCGGGTCCGATCCGGCGACCGGCTGGTACTTGCGGTCGAACAGATCCGACTCGCTGATATCGCCGCGGGCCAGCGCGTCCTCGAAGGCGGCGGACACCTTGGCGGCGGCGTCCTTGACCGCGGCGATGAAGGGGGTGTCGACCGTCTCGATGTTCAGTTCGGCGGTGATGCCGATCAGCCGCTCGCTCATGCCGACCAGATTGTTCACCCGGTCGCGCGCCTGCGCCAGATTGTCGCTGGACAGCTTCACGCCCGCCGCCAGATCGGTGATCTCGCGCTCCAGCTCGCCGCAATTGCCGCCGATCTCGGCGGAGGCGGCGTCGATCTTGTCGGTCTCGCCGTTCAGTTCGCGCATGGCGCGGCCGACCGTCTCGATCACCGTGCCGATGGCGGTGGTGCCCTCGCTGACCGCGCGGGCCTTGGCGGCGCTGGCGGCGCTCTCCGCCATCAGGCGCTGGGCCTGCTCGTTCAGCACCTTCAGCGTCGCGTCGATTTCCGTCGTCGCCTCGCTGGTCTTGGTGGACAGCGACTTCACCTCGTTCGCCACGACGGCGAAGCCGCGCCCGGCCTCCCCGGCACGGGCCGCCTCGATGGTGGCGTTCAGCGCCAGCAGGTTGGTCTGCTTGGCGATGGTGAAGATCTCCTTGGCTACCTTGCCGACGCGGTCCAGCGCCTCGCGCAGCCCGGCGATCTGCCCCTCGATCCCCGTCACCGACGACACCAGCGCATGGATGTCGGACAGCGACTGCTGCACCCGGTCGTGGGAGCTGTCGACCTCCTGCCGCGCCTGCTCGGTGACCGAGCGCGCGACGGCCGACGCCTCCGAAATCCGCTGCGTGCTGCGCGACATCTTGGCGCCGGTGTCGCGCAGTTGCGTGAACACCTCCGACTGGTGGGTGACGCGGGCGTTCACGTCCTCGATATGGCCGGCGATATCCGCGATCTCGATTCCGAGATTGCCAGCTTCCTGCGCGATGTCCGCGATCAGATGCGGACGAAGCCCAAAGCCACCATCCATCATGTCCACCATTCTTGCTGTTTTGTAGCCGAGCGCTTTCTCCCAAGAACTATTATTGCGCTTTTGATACAGATTCGCAACGAACGGGGTGCCGGATTGATGCCCGGCACCCCTGTCCTTTGGTAGGATACCCTAAGGGGAGCACACGCCCGGCGATTGTGCGATACCTCTCGCCCGACGCGAAATGCGGGTTATCCCGCACTACGGAACCCTATCGAAGGCTGCGCCACCCACAACCGCCGGTGATCAGCCGACGATCCGGTGATCCAGCCGTTCGTCGGCCAGCCCGGCCGGCTCCTGGTGAACGATGACCTCGGTATTCGCGAAGGCCTCCTGCAGCCGCCGCTCCACCCTGTCGGCGATCTCGTGCGCGGCGGTCAGGCTCAAGTCACCGTCCAGCTCCAGATGCAGTTCGATGAAACAGCCGGTGCCGGCGTTGCGCGTGCGCAGGTCGTGCAGGCCGCGCACCCCCGGCTCGGCCCGTGCCAGCTCGACGATGCGCCCGCGTTCCTCCTCGGCCAGTTCGCGGTCCATCAGCACGTCCAGCGCGTCGCGCGCCACGCCGCGGGCGCCGTTCAGCAGGAACAGGGCGATGCCGATGCCGAACAGCGGGTCGACCACGGTCAGCCCGGTCGCCTCGGTCAGCAGGATGGCGACGATGACCGCGCCGTTCATCAGCAGGTCGCCGGAGTAGTGCAGCCGGTCCGCCCCGATGGCGACGGAGTTGGTCGCCGCCTGCACCCGGCGCTGGAAGGTGATGAGCCCGGCGGTCAGCACGATCGACAGCAGCATCACGGCGATGCCCATCGTGCCCTCGGTGATCGGCTCCGGCCGGATCAGCCGCCGCACCGCCTCCACGCTCAGCAGCACGGCCGAGCCGCCGATGAAGGCGGCCTGGGCGAGCGCGGCCAGCGCCTCGGCCTTGCCATGCCCGAAGCGGTGGTTGGCGTCGGCCGGGCGCAGGGCATGGCGCACCCCCAGCAGGGTCACCACCGACGCCATCAGGTCGGTGCAGGAATCGATCAGCGACGACAGGATGCTGACCGACTCGGTCAGCAGATAGGCAGCCAGCTTCGCCGCGATCAGGGTGGAGGCCACCGACACGCTGGCATAGGTGGCATAGCGGCGCAGCCGGTCCGCCGATGCCGCATTCTGCGCACTCTGCGCACTGTCGCTCAATGCTCGCTCCCCCCTATCCATTCGACCGGCCGCCCCGGCCGGCGCGCGACCGTAGCGGCCCATCCTTACGGGGCGCTTACGGCCGGCCTGTGCCTGGAGTGCCCCGGTTTACGGATAAAGATGCTCGGTGGTCCAACCCGTCTGCGTGCCGTCGGTCCCCTCGGCGCGCAGGAAGACCAGCCGGTCGTGCAGGCGGAACGGACGGTCGCGCCAGAATTCGATCCGCGAGGGCAGCACGCGGAAGCCGGTCCAGTGCGGCGGGCGCGGCACGGTGCCGATGGCGTATTTGGCGGCGAACTGCGCCACGCGCTTCTCCAGCTCCCACCGCCCCTCCAGCGGGCGCGACTGCAGCGAGGCCCAGGCGCCGATGCGGCTTTCGCGCGGCCGGCTTTCGAAATAGGCGTCGGCCTCGGCGTCGGTGACGACCTCCACCGGCCCCTCCACCCGCACCTGACGGCGCAGGCTCTTCCAGTGGAAGCACAGGGCGGCGTTCCGATTCGCCAGCAGCTGGGTGCCCTTCCGGCTTTCGGTGTTGGTGTAGAAGACGAAACCGCGCGGATCGATCCCCTTCAGCAGAACCATCCGCACCGACGGGATGCCGTTGGCGTCGGCGGTGGCGAGCGCCATGGCGTTGGGATCGTTCGGTTCGCTCTGCTCCGCCTCCTTCATCCATTCGGCGAAGAGATCGTAAGGGTCGCGGTCGGTGCTGTCCGTCATGCCTGTGGTCCTGTATCGATGGGTCCCGCGCCGCCGTCCGGCCGGGGGAGCGCGAGCTGGCTTCCGTGCAAAAGCGTAAGGGTCACAGCCTCATCACAATTCACAGCAAGCATAGGGTCGCTTATATCACTGTCCACCGCGAAGCCACCGATAAGGTGCCGCGGCAACCAACCTTTTCGAGGCGCAAGGATGTTCGTGAAGAAAGTCGTTCCGGCCATGATCGTCGCCGGCCTGCTGGCCGGCTGCCAGCTGGGTGGCCAGAAGGAAACGATCGGCACGGCGGGCGGCGCCGTCGCCGGCGGCCTGATCGGCTCGCAGATCGGCGGCAGTACCGGCAAGCTGGTGGCGACCGGCGTCGGCACCCTGCTCGGCGCCTTCATCGGCCGGGAGGTCGGCAGCTCGCTCGACAAGGCCGATGCCGGCTATGCCGAGACCGCCGCCCGCCAGGCCTACGCCGCCCCGGTCGGCGACCGCATCAACTGGAACAACCCGCAGTCGGGCAATTCCGGCACGATCGTCACCACCCGCGACGGCTACAGCAGCGCCGGCACCTATTGCCGCGAGTTCCAGCAGACCATCGTCGTGAAGGGCCGGACGGAGCAGGCGTACGGAACCGCTTGCAAACAGGCCGACGGTACGTGGAAGATCATCGGCAACTCGTAACTCGCCGACCAGCACCCCGCACTCGCAACCTTTAAGCCCCCCTGGGGCGGGAACCCTCTGCCCGTGGCCACGCGCGATCCCTACAGCGTTCTCGGCGTCAGCCGGTCCGCCAGTGCCGACGACATCAAGAAGGCATACCGCAAGCTCGCCAAGCAGCATCACCCGGATCTGAAGCCGGGCGACGCCGCCAACGAGGAGCGGTTCAAGGAAATCTCGGCGGCCTACACGCTGCTGTCGGATGCCGAGAAGCGCGCCCGCTACGACCGCGGCGAGATCGACCCGTCGGGGCAGGAACGGCACGCGGGCTTCGGCTCGCGCGGCCGTTCCGGCAGCCGCGGCCGGGCCTACAGCAGCACGGCCGACGACACCTTCTTCGGCGGCGGCGACGACTGGTTCTCCGACCTGTTCGGCGGCGGCCGGCGCCGTCCCGGCGGGCCTGGGGCCGGAGCGGGTGCGGGTGCGGGGGCCGGCGGGTCCGCAGGGCCGCGGGTGCGGGGCAGCGACATCTCCTATTCGGTCACCGTCCCCTTCGTCGAGGCGGCGAACGGGTCGAAGCGCCGCATCAACCTGTCCAACGGCAAGAGCATCGACGTCGCCATTCCGCCGGGGACGGAGAACGAGACGAAGCTGCGGCTGAAGGGCCAGGGCCTGCCCGGCATGGGCGGCATGCCCAACGGCGACGCCATCGTCGAGGTGCATGTCGAATCGCACCCCTACTTCACCCGGCAGGACAGCGACATCCATGTCGAGGTGCCGATCACCCTGAACGAGGCGGTCCTGGGCGCCACCGTCAATGTTCCGACCATCAGCGGAAAGGTGGCGGTGAAGGTGCCGCCCGGCGCCAACACCGGTTCGGTCCTGCGGCTGCGCGGCAAGGGCGTGGTCAATCAGGCCACCAAGCAGCCCGGCGACCAGTATGTGAAGCTGAAGGTCGTCCTCCCCGACCCGCCCGACGCCGAACTGGTCAAGTTTGTCGAGCAATGGGCCAAGACCCGCAGCTACGACGTCCGCAAGAAGGCGGGGCTGGAGTAAAAGCGACAGGTGCCCTCTCCCGCCTCTCGCACGAACGAAGTTCGTGCTGACGGCGTCAGGCGGATCGAAGATCCGCTGAGAGCCCCGGGAGAGGGAGTCACTTCTTCACCGCCCGCAACGGCACCGGCCCGGCGCTCCCCTGCCCGGCCGGCTGTCCTTCCGGCGGCAGGTCGTCGTTCAGCAGCAGCTTCAAGGGCACGTTCAGCAGGTCGCTCTGCCGCGCCTCGGCGGCGTCCAGCAGGCGGGCGGTGCGCTCCTGCCAGGGCAGGTCCAGCCCGCCCAGCCCGTGGACGGAGCCGCGCATGCCGATGCCCAGCGCCTTCATCAGCTCCAGCAGCGTCGCCTCGCCCATGTCGCGGGTGACCACCCAGGCGTCGCGCGTGGTGTGGGCCACCCAATGGGCGTCGCGCAGCTGTTCCAGGATGCCGTCGATCAGCAGCGTGCCCACCGGCACCCGGCCGACCAGCGTGCGGCGGCGCATGCCGACGCCCAGCCGGCTCGCCTCCATCAGCTCGTGCAGGACGGCCAGCGCCAGCGCCAGACGCTGGGCCGGCAGCAGCCCCTCCATGCCGCCGCGGGTGACCTTGCCGGCCCGCCATTCCGGCAGCGACGCGGCGACCACCGCGCCGAACAGCACCGTCGACCAGGCGATGTAGAGCCAGAACAGGAAGATCGGCACCACCGACAAGGCGCCGTAGATGGTCTGGTAGGCCGGGTATTCGCGCATGTACCAGCCGAAGATCGCCTTCGACCCTTCCAGCAGGATCGAGCCGATGGCGCCGCCGCACAGCGCGTCCAGCCAGAACACGTCGCGATTCGGGATCACCAGATACAGCAGCGTGCAACCCAGCAGCTGCAGCCCGAACGGCAGCAGCATGCCGATTCCCGCCAGCGGATGGACCACGCCCTCCAGATGCGCCACCTCCAGCGCGGTCCACAGCGTGCTGGACAGGGACAGGCTGGCGCCGGCGAACAGCGGGGTCAGCGACACCACCGCCCAGAAGGACAGGATGCGGGTCACGTAGGATCGCGGCTCGCGCACGCGCCAGACGGTGGCGAAGGACCCCTCTATCGTCCAGATCAGCAGCACCGCCGACACCGCCAGCCCGATCACGCCGAAGATCGGCATCTGCCCGGCGTTCGCCATGAAGCGGCCGAGATATTCCAGGATCGCGTCGCCGATCTCCGGCACCAGATTCTTCACCAGGGCAGTCTGGATGCGCAGCTGCAGCGCGCTGAAGGCCGGGAAGGCGGAGAAGATGGCGAAGCCGATGGTCATCATCGGCACGATGGCCAGCAGCGAGGTGTAGGTCAGCGCCGCCGCGGTCTGGAAGCAGTTGTCGTTGTAGAAGCGCAGCATCGAATGGCCGAAGAAGCCGCCAAGCTCCCTCAGGCCGGTCAGGATGCGGCTGCGCTCCTCCTCCTCGCGCCCGTCACTGTGCTTAGGGTGAGCCATGCGACGCCTCCTGCTGCCGAATCGCCCGCGTCGGTTTGACCGGTGGGCGCTTTCGTGTAGGATGCGCCCCACTTTTCGCGGCTCGTCCCGCAGCACATCCGTCGTTCACGAGGTTCCGATGTCCAATCCGATGCCGCTCATGGCCGGCAAGCGTGGCCTGATCATGGGCGTGGCCAACGATCGTTCGATCGCCTGGGGGATCGCCTCCACCCTGGCCCAGCACGGGGCGGAGCTTGCCTTCACCTATCAGGGCGATGCGCTGCTGAAGCGGGTGAAGCCGCTGGCCGAGCAGGTCGGCGCCAAGCTCGTCCTGCCCTGCGACGTGACGGACGAGGGCAGCATCGATGCGACCTTCGCCGCCATCGAGAAGGAATGGGGCGGGCTGGACTTCGTGGTTCATGCCATCGCCTTTTCCGACAAGAACGAACTGGACGGGCTGTACCTGGACACGACGCGGGCCAACTTCCTGCGCACCATGGACATCTCCTGCTACTCCTTCACCGCGGTGGCGCAGCGCGCCGTGCCGCTGATGAAGGACGGCGGCAGCCTGCTCACTCTATCCTATTATGGCGCCGAGCGCGTCATGCCCCATTACAACGTGATGGGTGTCGCCAAGGCGGCGCTGGAGGCCAGCGTGCGTTACCTGGCCGTCGATCTGGGTGGCCGCAACATCCGTGTCAACGCCATCTCCGCCGGTCCGATCAAGACTCTGGCCGCCAGCGGCATCGGCGACTTCCGCTATATCCTGAAGTGGAACGAACTGAACGCCCCGCTGAAGCGCAACGTCACCATCCAGGAGGTCGGCGGCGCCGGCCTGTTCCTGATGTCGGATCTGGGCAGCGGCGTCACCGGCGAGGTGATGCATGTCGACAGCGGCTATCACACCGTCGGCATGGTCGCGGTGGACGAGGCGGCCGAGGTCGCCAGCCTGCTGGGCTCGCTGGGCGGCACGCCGAAGGCCGGCTGAAATCCGGTCGGTTGAGCCGGAGAACGGCGCCCGCAATCGCATGATGAAGAGAGGGATCGGTCCGCCGATCCCTCTTTGCGTTTGCAAAAACGGCGTTTATGATTTGCGCAATATTCGCGGATTTGGGTAATATTCATGCGCGCTCGCAAGAAAATGGACTCGGTTTCTCCGATCCTTGAGCAGATCCTCTATGGCGGCTCCAGCGTGTCGATGAATCTCATCGCCATCACGCGCGAGATTCCGGAAGAGCAGCGCATGTTCAAGGCCCAGGGCCTGAACAATTGCATCCTGTTCAAATACCCGAACTTCGACGACCGCGAAGACGACGGCGGCGATCCGATCGCCGAGGACGAGGAGTTGGAAGGCGGCGAGCGCCCGGTGGAGACCGGCATCTATGTGCCGCACAACGCCCGCGCGCCGGAGGCCGGCGGCATCGCCATCTATCTGCGCGGCCGCAACGCCGAAACGCTTCTGGAGGAGCAGTTCGGCCTGAAGCATGGGCCGCAGGAGAACGGCATCATCGGCGACATGAAGATGCTGCAGATGATCGACGACGTGCCGTCGCTCGACGCCTTCCTGCTGAAGACCTGCTTCGAGGCGGAAAAGGTCGGCGTCGATCCGCGACACTGGCTGATCTCCAACGAGGAGGATCACCAGCTCCGCCGTCTGATCCGTGCCCGCATCGAGCCGATCGTCCGCAAGGCGCTGTCCGGCGGCAACGGCAATGCCCAAAGCATCGAGCGTTTCCTGGAAGCGATCTGGAACCCGAATCTGGAAGAGGCCGGCCTGTTCGTCTCCGCCTTCGGCATCGAACGGTCGGAAGCCGACACCATCTTCAGCGCGTGGAAGGGCACGACCTTCTACGAATACCAGCTGCGCCGCATCGCCCCGCGCGCCCGCACCATCCTGACCTGGCTGAACTCGCGGGACTGCATCCCGGTCGACATCCGCATGCACAAGCCCTACGAGACCCAGCTGCTGATGCACATCGAGCGGGTGGGCAAGCTGCTGGAAACCACGCTGCTCGACATCCGCACCATCCTGTCGGACTACGAGACCTCCTTCAGCAGCTTCATGAACGGCCAGCCGGAGCCCTTCCGCGACTATCTGCGCAGCATCCGCTCGCGCTACTGGCTGCTCGGCTACTGCGTGTCGGCGCTGACCAGCGTCGCCCATCTCGACGCCCGCTGCATGAAGAACACGCCCTCGCGCAAGCTGTACTTCGAAGGCATGCAGAAGCTGCTGCGCCAGTTCGACGTCGCGCTGGACCGTCGCCGCGAACAGAAGGGGGCGCTCTGAGGCATCAGCGGCAGTCCCCTCTCCCGCGCAGCGGGGGAGGGTTAGGGAGGGGGCAGAGCACTGAGCACTCCAGGAACACCCAACAAAAAAGGCGGCGCCTCGCAGCGCCGCCTTCTTCATGTCGGACCCCTGAGAACTCAGGTGCCCTGCGGTTCCGGACCGATGCCGCCGCTCTCCTGCCCGCTGCTGGGCGGAACGGAGGACCGGCGGCCGCTGCCGGTGGTCGGACGCGGCGGGACGGGCATCGTCTCGCGGTCGTCGTCGCGCAGGATCGGTTCGCCGCGCAGCAGACGGTTGATCTCGTCGCCGCTCAGCGTCTCGTACTCCAGCAGGCCCTTGGCCAGGGTGTGCAACTGGTCGATGTTCTCGGTCAGGATGGTCCGGGCGCGGTCGTAGCTCTCGTCCACGATGCGGCGGATCTCCTCGTCGACCAGCTGGGCGGTGCGATCGGACATGTTCTTGTGCTGGGTCACCGAATGGCCCAGGAACACCTCCTGCGTCGGCTCGCCGTAGAGCAGCGGGCCGAGCTTGTCGCTCATGCCCCACTCCGTCACCATGCGGCGCGACATCTCGGTCGCCATCTTGATGTCGCCCGAGGCGCCGGTGGTCACCCGCTCCTTGCCGAAGATCAGCTCCTCGGCGATGCGGCCGCCCATGGCCACCGTCAGGTCGGCCAGCAGTTTGGCCTGCGACAGGCTGATGCGGTCGCCTTCCGGCAGGCGCATCACCATGCCCAGCGCACGGCCGCGCGGGATGATGGTGGCCTTGTGGACCGGGTCGCTGTCGGCGCAGTGGATGGCGCAGATGGCGTGGCCGGCCTCGTGGTAGGCAGTCAGCTTCTTCTCGTCCTCGGTCATCACCATGGAGCGGCGTTCCGCACCCATCATGACCTTGTCCTTGGCGGCCTCGAACTCGGCCATGCCGACGACGCGCTTGCCGATGCGGGCGGCCAGCAGCGCCGCCTCGTTCACCAGGTTCGCCAGATCGGCGCCGGAGAAGCCGGGGGTGCCGCGGGCGATGACCTTGGCGTCGACGTCCGGCGACAGCGGGACCTTCCGCATGTGGACCTTGAGGATCTTCTCGCGGCCCAGCACGTCGGGGTTCGGCACCACGACCTGACGGTCGAAGCGGCCCGGACGCAGCAGCGCGGGGTCGAGAACGTCCGGACGGTTGGTCGCGGCGATCAGGATCACGCCCTCGTTCGCCTCGAAGCCGTCCATCTCGACCAGCAGCTGGTTGAGGGTCTGCTCACGCTCGTCGTTGCCGCCGCCCAGGCCGGCGCCGCGATGGCGGCCGACCGCGTCGATTTCGTCGATGAAGATGATGCAGGGGGCGTTCTTCTTGCCCTGTTCGAACATGTCGCGGACGCGGGACGCACCCACACCGACGAACATCTCGACGAAGTCCGAACCGGAAATGGTGAAGAACGGGACATTGGCTTCGCCGGCCACCGCGCGGGCGGTCAGCGTCTTACCGGTACCCGGCGGGCCGACCAGAAGGCAGCCCTTCGGGATCTTGCCGCCCAGCCGCTGGAACTTCTGCGGGTCCTTCAGGAACTCGACGATCTCCGTCAGCTCCTGCTTGGCCTCGTCGATGCCGGCGACGTCGTCGAAGGTCACGCGCCCGACCTTTTCGGTCAGCAGGCGGGCCCGCGACTTGCCGAAGCCCATGGCCTTACCGCCGCCGGACTGCATCTGGCGCATGAAGAAGATCCAGACGCCGATCAGCAGAAGCATCGGGAACCAGGACAGCAGAACCGAGAACAGCGACGGCACGTTGCTGTCGTCGGGGACCGCATTGATCCGGACATTCTTGTTGGTCAGGCGCTCCACCAGACCCGCTTCGGGCGGGACATAGGTGCTGAAGGAGCGGCCGTCCGAGAAATGGCCCGAAACCTGGTTGCCCTTGATCGTCACGTCTGCAACCTGGCCCCGGTCCACTTCGGCGAGAAGCTCGCTGAACGGAACGGTCGTTTGCGGGCTGCGGGTGGAAGAACTCTGGAACAGATTGAACAGGGCCACGAGCAGCAGCCCTATGATGATCCAGAGCGCGAGGTTCTTGCCGAAATTGTTCACGTCACACGCCTTTCTGCGAACCCATCGCCATGCGGTGCGCCGACAAGGCCGCACCCCGGACTCCTACGGGCACGTTCCCTGATTAAATAATGCCGCGCCGGTCCGAAACAACCGTAAAAGCTGGTCTTCCCAACGGCGAAAGTGGACGGAAGATCGCGCGGTCCATCGGGACCTGTCCATCTGCGTCGCACCAGTATCGCCCACCGATCATCGGTACGCCAAGCAAATCCGTTCCCGACCAAAGGCTTGGCAGCGTCTCCCGTACCGGAACCGGCAGGTCCGGCACCCTCGCCGGCGCCGTCCGCGCCACCCATTCGCGCCAGCCCGCCGCCCCCAGCGCCGCGACCGTGACAGGCTCGCCATGACTCGGCGACAGCCGCAGGTCGAAGCGGCCGTCCCACAGTACCCGCCCGCCCGGCGGCACGTTCAGCCGCTCCGTTGCCGCGACCGGCTCGCGCGCCACCATGACGGCGCCCCGCCGCAGCCGCACCACGCAGCCGCCCAGAGTCGTGCCCTGCCCGTCCGCCAATGCGCCGAGCAGCCGCTCCAGCGCTTCGTCGCGCACGGGATGGGCCGGCCCGCCGACCGCGCTCAGCGCCTGGGCCAGCGCCCGCAGCGCAATCTCCGCCGGCGCGGCCAGCAGGGGCGCGGGTGCCAGCGCGATCCAGCCTTCCGGATGGATGGTCGCCGCCTCGGCCAGCAGGCCGGCAGTCGCCTGTTCCAGGGCGGCGCGCGCTCGCCCGGCACGGCGGGCGACCTCGCCCAACCGGGTGGCGTCCAGCCCCTCCCCGCCCAGCAGATCGACGGCGGCGCGCAGCCGGGCACGGGCGAAGCGTGGATTGCGGTTGGACGGGTCCTCGATCCAGTCGACAGCCTCGGCGCGGCAGGTCGCCAGCAGCCGGTCATGGGAAAAGCCCAGCAGCGGCCGGATCACCCGCACCGCCCCATCGGCGCGCACTGCGGCCATCCCGGCCAGCCCGTCGATGCCGGAGCCGCGGGCCAACCGCAGCAGCACCGTCTCCGCCTGATCGTCGCGATGGTGGGCGAGCGCCAGATGCAGGATGCCGGCCTCGCCGCAAGCCTCCGCCAGCAGCCGGTGCCGCGCCGCGCGCGCCGCCGCCTGCAGCCCTGTCTTGGGCTTCTCCCCGTCCCAGCGCAGGATGCGGTGAGGAATGCCGTGCCGGGCCATCGCCTGCGCCACCGCCGCCGCCTCGCCGGTCGATTCGGGCCGCAAGCCATGGTCGACGATCAGCGCCAGCAGGCTTCCGTTCCGCTCTGCGACCCAATGCCGCAGCAGCAGAACCAGCGCCATGCTGTCGCCGCCGCCGGAAAGCCCGACGGCGACGGCCGGCGCCGGTTCGAACCCGCCCAGCGCCGCCATCGTACGGGCGAACTCCTCCCGCGATACCGGATCGGAGTCGCCGGCCATCAGGCCGGGCAATTGATGCGCTTGCGCTCCGTGTCGGCGCGGCGCTTCACGCTGGCCGAGGCTTCGGGAAACTTGGTCAGCAGCTGGTTGAAGGCGGTGCAGGCATCCGACTTCTTGTTCATCTGCTGCAGGGTCATGCCCAGCTTCAGCAGGCTGTCCGCCGCCTTCGGGTTGGTGCGGTACTTGGACAGCACCTCGGCGAAGGCCTGGGCCGCCTCCGGGTAGCGGTTGCGGACGTAATAGCTCTCGCCCAGCCAATATTGCGCGTTGCCGGCATAGGCATGGGACTTGTTCTTGGCGATGAACTCCTGCAGCGCCTTCTCCGCCCGATCATAGTCGGAGTTGCGCAGCAGTTCGAAGGCCTGCTCATACTGCTTCTCCGGCGACAGGCCGGCGGTCGAGGGCGGATTGGCCGCGGCGGTCTGTGCCGGCTTGTCGGCGGGCTTCTTGTCGTCGGCAGCCTTCGACGGCTTGGACGGCGCGGCGTCTGCCATGGCACCGCCCATAGCGCCGCCCATGGCGCCTCCAGTGGCCCCGCCGCCCTTCTCCAGCTCCTTCAGGCGGAAATCGACGTCGGCGTTCACCTTCTCCAGGCGCTCGCGCAGCTGGGTGACCTGATAGGTCGATTCCTCGTACTTGCCGGTCAGCTCCTGGATGGCGCGTTCCAGGTTCTGCAGCCGGATCTCGAAGTCGGCGGCGACGGAGGGCGACAGCTGCGCCACCTCCACCGGACCGCCCAGCGCCGCAACCTGGGTTTCCAGCGATTGCAGCCGCTCAATCTGCCCCTTCGACTGGGCCAGGGCGGGGCTTGCCGCGAGCATGCCACCCAGCAGCAGGGCGGCGACGGGACGGATGTTGGTCATGCGCGTGGGATCCTGAGGAGATCTGATGCCGGGGGGAACACCCACGGCGACCATGGCGAACGAAAAAGGCGACGCGATGGCCGCTGTTTAGCAGAACTTGCGCACCGGCGCAAAGAACCCGCCTCGTCTGCAGTTGCCACCTGCCGGAAAGAAAAAGGCGCCGCCCCGGTTGCCCGGCGGCGGCGCCTTTTTCCAAATCCCCGTCAGCCGGGGACCGGCGTCATCAGTTGACGACGGTCACGGCGCGGCGGTTCTGCGACCAGGCGGCCTCGTTCGAGCCAACCACGGCCGGACGCTCCTTGCCGTAGGACACGACGTTGACGCGGGCAGCCGGGATGCCCTTGGCGGCCAGGTAGTTCTTCACCGAGTTGGCGCGACGCTCACCCAGGGCCAGGTTGTACTCGCGGGTGCCGCGCTCGTCGGCATGGCCCTCGACGGTGACGGTGACCGAACCGTAGGTCTGCAGCCACTTGGCCTGACGGTCGAGGGTGGCGCGAGCCTCCGGCGACAGGTCGAAGCGGTCGAGGCCGAAGAAGACGCGGTCGCCGACGTTGACGACGAAATCTTCCGCCGAGCCCGGACGGACCGAGGTCTGCTGGGCACCGGTGTTGGCGCCGTTGGCGGCGTCGTTCGGCGTGGATTCGCAAGCGGCGAGCAGGGCAACCGCGGCGAGGGCGAGGAACTTCATACGCATGTTCAGGGACCCCTTGAACGACAATTGTTGATTGGCCGGACTAGTCAGCACGAGAGCCGCTTCTTTTCGCCAATCCCCGACGAAAAGACGACGTCCGACCTTTGTCTTGAGCATTGCTCCCGCGCCGCCGCAAAATAGGGCTACTCCACTAGGGAATCAAGGGCGACCACGCAGGGTCCGACGCACCGACCGGGGTGCTCACGCGACGCTCGTTCGCGCCGGTGATGTCGATGCTGTACAGGTTCGCATTGCGGCCACGGCCGTCACCCGTCGGCAAGTCCTTGAAGAACATGAGAACACGGCCATTCGGCGCCCAGGTCGGCCCTTCGACGTGGAAGGCTTCGGTCAGGATCCGTTCCCCGGTTCCATCCGGACGGATTACGCCGATTGCAAAGCTGCTACCACGCTGGCGCGTGAAGGCGATCAGATCGCCGCGCGGCGACCACACCGGCGTGCCGTACCGGCCCTCGCCGAAGGTCAGCCGCTTCACGCCCGACCCGTCGGCACCCATGACATAGAGCTGCTGCGTGCCGCCGCGGTCCGACTCGAAGACGATCTTCTGGCCGTCCGGGGAATAGCTGGGACCGGTGTCGATGCCCGGCGCGTCGGTCAGCTGGGTCTGGCGGCGGGTGCGCAGGTCCAGCGTGTAGATGTCGGTGTTGCCGTTCTGGGCCATCGACATGATGACCTTGTTGCCGTCCGGCGAGAAGCGCGGGGCGAAGGTCATGCCGGGGAAGTCGCCCAGGACTTCCTGGCGGCCGGTGTCGATGTTGAACAGGTACACGCGCGGCTTCTTGTTGAAGTACGACATGTACGTGATTTCCTGGGACGTCGGCGAGAAGCGCGGCGTCAGGACCAGGGTCTGGCCGTCGGTCAGGAACTGATGGTTGGCGCTGTCCTGGTCCATGATGGCCAGCTGCTTCTTGCGCGCGTTTGCCGGGCCGGATTCGGCGACATAGACGATGCGCGTGTCGAAATAGCCGTCCTCGCCGGTCAGGCGCTTATAGATGGCGTCGGCCACGATGTGGGCGATGCGGCGCCATTCCTGCGGCGAGGCGCTGTAGCTCAGCCCCTGCATGTACTGCCCGGCCGCGACGTCCCACAGGCGGAAATCCACCTTCATGCGGCCGTCGCCGCCCGTCGTGGTGTTGCCGGCGACCAGAGCCTGGGCGCCCAGCGCCTTCCAGTCCTGGTAACGCGGCTCACCGCTGCGCAGCTGCTCCGGCGTCTGCAGGAAGCCGCGCGGGTCCAGCGGCTTGAACAGGCCGGAACGCTCCAGGTCGGCGGAGATCACCTTGGAGATGTCGGCGCCCAGTTGGGCATCGCGCCCGCCCGCACCGGCGAAGCTGGTGATCGCAATGGGCAGCGGCTCGGACACGCCCCGCGTGATGTCGATGCGCAACTCGGCGCGCGCCTCCTGCGGAGCGGCAACGCCGAGGGAGAGGAGAAGCGCGCCGGTGGCCCCGGCCAGCTTCAACAGAAGCCTCGTCTTCGTCGTCATGGTCAGAACATGTCCCTCGGGTCGAAATTGAACACGATGAAGCGCCAGTCTTCATAAGTCTGCGACGTGAACTCGCTGGGCAGCAGGTCCAGCGGACTGGACCGTTTGACCGCGCGCACCGCCGCGTCGGCCGACGCCCGGAAGGCGGCGTCCGACATGTAGCGCGACTTGTACTTCTCGTCGATCCAGGCACGGATCACGCTGTGGTCGCGACCGACCTCGACGTGGATCTCGATCTGCATCGACGAAGCGTCCTTGCGGCCGCTGTCGAAGTTCCAGTTCTTGCTCAACTGGCCGCGGATGGCGTCCAGCGCGCGGCCAGACGGCTTGAACGGCTTGTCGGGGCCGTTGGTTGCCTTCGCCGCCCCGGCCGGCGCCGCCGAGGCGGTCTTCTGGCTGGGCTTGGCGTCGTTGGCGCTGGCCGAAGCCTTGCCGTCCGCCTTCGGGTTGTCCGACGGCTTGATCTTCCCGACGTTCGACAGCAGGTCGGACAGCGGGTCGGTCTTGGCCGACGGCTTCTCCGGCTGCTTGGCCGGCGTCTCCGCCTTCTTCGGCTCGGCCTTCGCGACCTCCTTTGCCGGCTCCGGCTTCTTCGGCTCCGCCTTGGGCGGTTCCGGCTTCGGCTCTTGCTTGGGAGGCTCGGGCTTCTTCGGCTCGGGCTTTGGGGGCTCAGGCTTGGGCGGCTCCGGTTTCGGAGGCTCAGGCTTGGGCTCGTGCTTCGGCGGTTCCGGCTTGGGCGGTTCCGGCTTCGGCGGCTCGGGCTTGGGAGGCTCCGGCGGTTTCGGAGTCGGCGACGGCGCCGGATCCGGGGGCGGAGGCGGCGGGGGTGGCGGCGGCGGAGGGGGAGGCGTCGGAGCCGGCTTGGGCGGCGGCGTCGGCTCGCGCGGGGGCGGCGGCACCTGGGCGACCTTCGGCGGCTCCGGCGTCTTGGCCGGCGGCGGGGGCGGCGGAGGCGGTTCGTCCTCCTCGTCCGGCGGTTCGGGCGCCGGCGGGGACGGCTTGGCCTCCGGCATCGGCGGACGCGCGGCGTTGGTCGGCTTGGGCTCGCCCTTCTCGACCCGGGCGGCCTGGGTGACCTCGCCGATGTCGACGATCTCGATCGGGATCGAGGAGGCGATTTCGAGCTTGCGATCGCTGGGCGGCAGGCCGAGCACGAACAGCGCGACCAGCGCGACGTGCAGCACCGCCGAGGCGATCAGTGGCTTGCGCATGGGAGTTCCGCCCGCCTCAACGCGCCGGTTTGGGAGCGCCGACCCGCGCGCTGGACGCGGTCGGGCCGTTCGGCATCTCGGCGACCAGACCGACCTTCTTGAAGCCGGCGGCGCTCATGGTGCCCATCACCTCCAGCATCTTGCCGTAGGCGATCTTGGCGTCGCCGCGGACCAGGATGCGGGCCTCCGGGTTGTTGTTGGTCACCGCGATCAGCAGCGGCACCATGTTGGTCAGCTCGACCGGCGTCTCCTGGACGAAGACGCGGCCGTCGGTCTGCACGGTGACGAACAGCGGGTCCTTCTGCTGCTCCAGCGGAGCGGCGTTGGTCTTGGGCAGGTCGACCGGCACGCCGACGGTCAGCATCGGGGCGGCGACCATGAAGACGATCAGCAGGACCAGCATGACGTCGATGAACGGCGTCATGTTGATCTCGGCCATCGCGCGATAGCCCCGGCGCTTGCCGCGCCCGTGGGACTTGCCTGCGAGTTGTCCGGCCATGGTTCAGGCGGCTCCCCGCTCCTCGAGGTGGCGGGACAGGATCGCCGAGAACTCGCCCGAGAAGGTGTCCAGCCGGTCGGCGTAGCGGCCGAGGTCGGTGGAGAACTTGTTGTAGGACAGCACCGCCGGGATGGCGGCCAGCAGGCCCATGGCGGTGGCGAACAGCGCCTCGGCGATGCCGGGCGCCACCACGGCGAGGCTGGTGTTGCCCGAGCCGGCGATCGAGGTGAAGGAGTTCATGATGCCCCACACCGTGCCGAACAGGCCGATGAAGGGCGCCGTCGAGCCGACCGAGGCCAGGAAGGTCATGTAGCGTTCGGCCCGCGCCATTTCGCGGCCGATGGTCACCGCCATCACCCGCTCCACCCGCTGCTGCAGCGAGCCCTTCATGGTGCCGGCGATGCCGCGGTCGGCGGCGTGGCGCCATTCGCGCATGCCGGCGGCGAAGGTCGCGGCCATCGGGTCGGCCGGCGTCTGGCCGATGCGGTCGTACAGCGCATCCAGCGAGCCGCCGGACCAGAAGGCCTCTTCGAAGGCGTCGGCCTGGGCGTTCAGGCGGCGGATCCGCATCAGCTTTTCGATGATGATCGCCCAGCACCAGATCGAGGCGACGACGAGCATCATCATCACGATCTTGACGATCGCGTCGGCCTGCCAGAACAGGCCGAGGATCGTGATCTCATGTGCCGTCGTGGCGGCGGTGCCGGCCAGTTGGGCGGTTTGCAGGGCGTCCATCGCAGTCAGTCTCGCGGTTGCGCTGTTGGCACGGGGATGTGGAAGGGAAAGGGTCGATTAAGAGTAGGCAGGCGTGGATGAGCTTTGCTTTGCATGCAGCGACTCCATCGCCGCTTTCACCGGTTCGGGAAGGCGCACGGCCCGTCCGGCCCGGTTGATCGTCACCAGCTGCAGGTCGGCGCGCGCCAGCACGCGACCGTCGCGACGGATGACTTGTGCAACTGCGAAGGAGGCACCGCGGATATCGACGATTCGGGTTTCCACTTCAAGCGTGTCCTCCAGCTTGGCAGGGGCGTCAAAATCAATGGTCAGGCGCCGTACCGCAAATGACACACCTGTGACATCGCCCGAACCCTCCGCCATCTCCTTCTGACGGAAGCCCATCAGGTACAGCATCTCCGTCCGCGCCCGCTCCGCAAAGCGGAGGTAGTTGGCGTGATAAACGATGCCGCCGGCGTCGGTGTCTTCGTAATAGACCCGCAGCGGATAGCGGTGCGTGCCGTCCTCGGCGAACCAGCCGGAGAGAGACGGAGCGGCGTTACTCATCGCCATCCCCTTCGGTCGGGTCGGGAACCCGGTCCAGCAGGTCGAGCTGACGGAGCGGCGCGTTCGGCGGGTTGAGGCCGAGATAGCGGAAGCCCTGGTCGGTCAGCATGCGCCCGCGCGGCGTGCGCTGCAGGAAGCCCTGCTGGATCAGGTAGGGTTCGACCACCTCCTCGAGCACGTCGCGCTGTTCGCCCAGCGCCGCGCCCAGCGTCTCGACGCCCACCGGCCCGCCGCCATAGTTGTTGGCGACCAGCCCGAGATAGCGGCGGTCCATGCTGTCCAGCCCCAGCCGGTCGACCTCCAGCCGGGTCAGGGCGGCATCGGCCACGCGCTTGTCGACCTCCTCCACGCCCGCCACTGCGGCGAAATCGCGCACCCGGCGCAGCAGCCGGCCCGACACGCGCGGCGTCCCGCGCGAGCGGTTGGCGATCTCGCGCGCGCCCTCCGGGGTGATGCCCATGCCCAGCACCCCGGCGGCGCGGCGCACGATCAGCTCCAACTCGTCCGGCTCGTAGAATTGCAGGCGCACGGGAATGCCGAATCGTTCCCGCAGCGGGCGCGTGATCAGGCCGCTGCGCGTCGTGGCGCCGACGAGGGTGAAGGGCGGCAGGTCGATCCGGATGGACCGCGCCGACGGGCCTTCGCCGATGATGAGATCGAGCTGGAAATCCTCCATGGCGGGATAGAGCACCTCTTCCACGGCGGGATTAAGGCGATGAATCTCGTCGATGAAGAGGACGTCGTGCGGCTGCAGATTGGTCAGCAGCGCCGCCAGATCCCCGGCCCGCGCGATGACCGGCCCGGATGTGGCGCGGAACCCCACCCCCAGTTCGCGCGCCACGATCTGCGCCAGCGTGGTCTTGCCGAGGCCGGGGGGCCCGAACAGCAGCACATGGTCCAGCGCCTCGCTGCGGGAACGGGCGGCCTGGATAAAGATCGACAGGTTCTCGCGCGCCTGCCGCTGGCCGATGAACTCGGCGAGCGACAGCGGACGGATCGACGACTCGGATGAGTCGCCCTGCCCCTGGCCCGGCTGGACCAGACGGTCGTGATTGGGGTCGCTCATTGGCTCAGTTCCTTGAGGCCCTGGCGGATCAGATCGGACACGCCGGCGTCATCGCCCAGCACGCGCCCGGCGGCGACGACCGCGCCGAAGGCCTCCGACCGGCCATAGCCGAGATTGACCAGCGCCGACACCGCGTCGGCCAGCGCCGGGCTGGCGCCCGGAACGGCGGCGGGGACGCCCTTGCCAGCCGGCGCGCCTGCGGTCGCAGCGGGGCCGAGCGCCAGATTGCCGACCTTGTCCTTGAGTTCGTTGAGGATGCGCGCCGCCACCTTCGGCCCGACGCCGTCGGCGCGGACCAGCGCGGTCTTGTCCTGCGACGCGATGGCGCGGGTCAGCTGGTCGGGGTCGAGAACGCCGAGGATCGACAGCGCCAGCCGGGCGCCGACGCCCTGGATGGTGGTCAGCAGCTTGAACCACTCGCGCTCGGCCTGATCGCCGAAGCCGTGCAGGACGATGCGTTCCTCGCGAATGAAGGTCTCCACCACCAGCGACACGCGCTCTCCCGCCACCATCCGCGACAGCGTGCGGTTGGAGCAGGACAGCAGGTAACCGACGCCGTTCACGTCGAGCACGACCCAGTCGGTGCCGGTGGAATCGACGATGCCGGTCAGCTTGGCGATCATGGGAACTCCCGGCCCGAGGGTTGGCTGCGAAGAATGGGGGTCTCTTCGAGACGCGCGCGGATGGTTTCCAGCACGCCGTCAAGGTTGTCGATCACGTCGGTTTTCCAGAAGCGCAGAATACGGAAGCCGGCCTGCTCCAGCATGCGCGCACGCCTCTCGTCATGGGCTGCGCGCTGCTCGGCATGCTGGCCGCCGTCCAGTTCGATAATCAAGCGATGGTCATGGGCGACGAAGTCTGCGACGAAGCCCAGAATTGGCTCCTGCCGTCGGAACTTCGCGCCGAGCTGGGCATTGCGCAGCTTCTGCCAGACGATCTTTTCCACATCCGTGGCGTTCATCCGCAGGTCGCGCGCGCGTTCCGTGATGTATTCGGTGGGCTTCGCCTTTGCGACGCTCGCCATACCCCCCACGCGCCCACGGGGACCATCCCCCTCTCCCCCCCGGGGAGAGGGTCGGGGTGAGGGGGAGGCACCGCGTGGAGTCTTGGTAAAGGGCCGCGGCGCGTCCCCCTCACCCTGCCCTCTCCCCGGGGGGGAGAGGGTTTGCCTCGATGGTTCTGCACCCCGCCGCCACATCGTCCAGCTCGCGCGATGATGCGCGTGGCAGATCGCCACGGCCAGCGCGTCGGCGGCGTCCGGGCTGCCGATCTCGCAGCCGGGCAGCAGCAGGCGCACCATCGTCTGGACCTGCGCCTTTTCGGCGCGGCCCTGCCCGACAACCGCCTTCTTGACCATGTTGTTGGCGTATTCCGCCACCGCCAGCCCGGCCTGGGCCGGCACCAGCAGGGCCACCGCGCGGGCCTGCCCCAGCTTCAGGGTGGACACGGCGTTGCTGTTGACGAAGGTCTCCTCCACCGCCGCCTCGTCGGGACGGTAGCGCTCCACCACCGCCGACAGCGCGTCGTGGAGCTGCACCAGCCGCTCGGCCAGCGGGCAGGAGTCGTCGGAATGCACGGCGCCGTCGGCGACGTGGCTCAGACGGTTGCCCGCCACGTCGATGATGCCCCAGCCGGTGTGGCGCAGACCGGGGTCGATCCCCAGCAGCCGCACCGGCGACGGCACCCCCGCCTCACTTCGTCCTGCCCGCGCAAACACGGCACCCGCACTCCGCCTGCAAGACCAGCGTTCAGCTTACGCGGTCAGCTTCTGCATCAGCTCTTCGGAGATGTCGAAGTTGCCCTCGACCACCTGGACGTCGTCGTTGTCCTCCAGCACGTCCAGCAGCTTCAGCAGGCTGGCGGCGGCATCCTCGGACGGGGCGACGGTGTTCAGCGGACGCCAGGTCAGACGCGCGCTCTCGGCACCGCCGAACTTGGCCTCCAGCGCATCGCGGACGGCGCCGAAGCTATCCACCGTGGTGGTGACCTCGTGGCCGTTCTCGTCGGATTCGACGTTGTCGGCACCGGCCTCCAGCGCCACCTCGAACAGGGCGTCGGCATCCGCCGCGGCGGCCGGGTAATAGATCGCGCCGACGCGGTTGAACATGAAGCTGACCGAGTTGGTCTCGCCCAGGCTGCCGCCATACTTGGTAAAGCTGGAGCGCACTTCCGCGGCGGTGCGGTTGCGGTTGTCGGTCAACGCCTCGACGATCAGGGCGACGCCGCCGGGGCCGTAGCCCTCGTACCGCACCTCCTCATAGTTCGCGTCGTCGCCGCCGCCGGGCGTGCCCTGCTTGATGGCGCGGTCGATGCGGTCGCGCGGCATGTTCTGGACGCGGGCGGCCAGGATGGCGGCGCGCAGGCGCGGGTTGGCCGCCGGGTCGGGCAGGCCGCTCTTGGCGGCCACGGTGATCTCGCGGGCGAGCTTGTTGAAGATCTTGGACCGCTTGGCGTCCTGCGCGCCCTTGCGGTGCATGATGTTCTTGAACTGGGAATGACCGGCCATGGGTCGAACGAGCCTCGAAACGGAATTGGTCAATCGGGCGGGGTTAAGCGCACGACACATGTAACAGGTCTGCCGCCCCACCGCACCTTTTCGGCGCGGGAGACGACACCCACGGGATTAGAAAGTCAATATGGCGAGATTGCGGCGCGGCCGGGGTCGAGCTGTGAACGCCCTACTGCATCCGTTCCGGCAGAGTCTGGCTGAGCCGCCCGCCGATGCGCAACGGCTCGATGCGGACGGCCAGCCCGGTGCGGTCGTCGGTCTCGACGTAGCAGCCGCAGACGGTGCCCTCGCCTTCCGCCGGCGACAGGCGTTCGGTCGGCAGCTTGCGCACCATCTTGGCCAACGCCACCTCCTTCTTCATGCCGATGGCGCTGTCGTAATCGCCGCACATGCCGGCGTCCGACTGGTACGCGGTGCCCTTCGGCAGGACCATATGGTCGGCGGTCGGCACATGGCTGTGGGTGCCCACCACCAGCGAAGCGCGGCCGTCGCAGAAATGGCCCATGATCATCTTCTCGCTGGTCGCCTCTCCATGCATGTCGACCAGCACGGCATCAACGCCGCCCGGCCCGAGCCGGTGCGCCTTCAGCACCCGGTCCACCGCGGCGAAGGGGTCGTCCATCGGCTCCATGAACAGCCGCAGCAGCACGTTGATGACCAGCACCTTTCGCCCGCCGCGCGCCTGCAGCAGGACGAATCCACGGCCGGGCGTGCCTTCCGGGTAGTTCAGCGGGCGGATGATGCGCGGCTGCTGTTCGATGGTGGACACCAGTTCCTTCTGGTCCCAGGTGTGGTTGCCCAGCGTCACCACGTCGATGCCGGCCTCGAAGAACTCCTCGGCGATCTTGACGGTGACGCCATAGCCGCCGGCAGAATTCTCGCCATTCACCACGGTCAGGTCGGGGTCCAGCTTCTCGCGCAGCATCGGCATGTGCGCCAGCACCGCCTCGCGCCCGGCCCGGCCCACCACATCGCCGAAGAACAGAATCCGCATCGCCCCAACCTTCCCGATAAGATCGGATCGCGTAAAATCGGTATCGATTTGAAGCGTGACTCCGATCGTCAATCATAAAACTCACTTACGAATGCGGAGCGTCTCGCGCTCCGTCACGATCCAGTCCAGCCGCTCGTCATGGCCGTCAACCGGCACCGCCGGCATCTCCTGCGCGGCGAAGGCCACACCGACCGCGACCACCGCCCCGCCGTCACGAAGCGCGTCCAGCGTCCGGTCGTAATAGCCGGCGCCATAGCCCAGCCGATGGCCGGAACGGTCGAAGGCCAGCAGCGGCACCAGCAGCAGCGACGGGCGCAGGACGGCACGCCCCTCCCCCGGTTCCTGGATGCCGTAACGGCCGGCCGCCATCGGCGCCTGCGGATCCCAGTCGCGGAACACCAGCGCGGTCCCGCGCGGCCCCGACACCGGCAGTCCGACGGAGTGACCAAGCTGTCTAAGATGGAGCAAAGCCGGCCGCGCGTCGAGTTCGGAGCCGAGCGGCCAATATCCCCCGGCGTCGCCGCGCGGCAGATGACCGTCGCGCGCCAGTTCGGCGATGCGGTCGCGCACGGCGGCGGATGCGGCGGGGCGGTCGGAGTCGGCGATGGCGTCGCGCCGGGCGCGCGCCTCGCGTCGGGCGGCGTCCTTGGCTTGCGGATCGGTCATCGCGGACTGCGTACGGAGGGGGGAAAGGGGTGGAAGGCGCCGCCTCGGCCGGTGGCCATGTGCCTATCCTCCATGGCCTGCATGAGCAGGTGGGCGCCGTGTACCCGGCCCAATGGACCGGACAGGGACAGCTCCCTAGAGATCAAGGTTATCGGCCCTGGGGATTATTGCAGCCTGTCGAACCAGGCAGCGGTCCTTCCGTGTACCAATCTAGGCGCGCTCGAGCCGCGCGGCAACCTCTTCGATGCGTTTTGCCACACGATCGAGTTCGCCGACCACCGCGCCCTCGTCCACGGCGGGGGCGATGCCCTTGCCGGACATCACGTCCTGCAGCTCGTCGGCCAGCACCAGACAGGTCATCAGCATCATCTGCGCCTCCGACCCGCTGCGACCGCCACCGGTCAGCCGGCGCAGACGCTCGTCGACGTAGGCCGCCAGTTCCCGCAGCCGCGCTTCCTGGCCGTCCTCGCACAGCATGCGATAGAAGCGGCCGTTCACTTCGATGTCGACCTGGGCCATGGCGTCAGCTCTCCAGCACTTGTTGCAGTCGGGCGATGGCGACTTCCAGACGCTGGGACACCGCCTCCGCGGTGGCCTGGGCGGTCGCCCGGTCCGCCCGCGCGGTTTCCAGCGCCTGCGACAAGTCCTGTTCGCGCCGGACCACCCGCTCGTCGCGGGCCGTCGCGGCATGTTCCAGCCGGTCCACCGCGCGGCCGAGACGGTCGAGAGCGGCTTTCAGGGAATCCATGGACGTCAACCTCGACCTGTGGGCACGTCATGCTCTTGGGCATCGAAGCTCGACCGGCGCCGCGCCAAGCCGAGCCGCTGCCTTATCGCGACGCCTAGAGTTGGGCCGGCACGCCGACCGCGTCAACCACAACGACGGGCTCTTCCACCGAATGCCCATACGGAATACCGGGGCGTGACGGAAGGCCGCAGCAGATGCGGCAGTCACGAACCAATGCCGGACGGGGCGCTTCCCACACGGAAGAGGGGCCTCTGCCATACCATTTCCT
This sequence comes from Azospirillum oryzae, assembly GCF_900177515.1. Taxonomy (GTDB): domain Bacteria; phylum Pseudomonadota; class Alphaproteobacteria; order Azospirillales; family Azospirillaceae; genus Azospirillum; species Azospirillum oryzae_A. The sequence continues at coordinate 980,397 of NZ_FXAK01000007.1, read as the reverse complement.
ACTCCATTCCCATGTTGACCTGCGGACGGCGGTTCTGCATGGTGCGCCCGTTTCGCGGCGCCTTCCAAGGCGACCGCGCAACGTCCGTTGCCGACGCCGCAACCGCGCCCGACTCCGCAGGAAACGCCAGATGTCCGCTGCCTCCGCCCAGCCCTCCCTCCACACGATGGCCAGCGCGATCCGCGCGCTCTCCATGGACGCGGTCGAGGCCGCGAAGTCCGGCCACCCGGGCATGCCGATGGGCATGGCCGACGTCGCCACGGTCCTGTTCACCCAGTTCCTGAAGTTCGATCCGAAGAACCCGTCCTGGCCCGACCGCGACCGCTTCGTGCTGTCGGCCGGCCACGGGTCGATGCTGATCTACTCGCTGGCCTACCTGACCGGCTACGAGCGGATGACCATCGACGAGATCAAGCGCTTCCGCCAGCTGGGCAGCCTGACCCCCGGCCACCCGGAAGTCGATCCCAGCCTGGGCATCGAGATGACCACCGGCCCGCTCGGCCAGGGCGTCTCCACCGCGGTCGGCATGGCGCTGGCGGAGCGGATCACCAACGCCCGCTTCGGCGACGAACTGATCGACCATTACACCTACGTCATCGCCTCCGACGGCGACCTGATGGAGGGCGTCAGCCACGAGGCCTGCTCGCTGGCCGGCCATCTCGGGCTGAACCGCCTGATCGTGCTGTGGGACGACAACCACATCTCCATCGACGGCTCGACCGACCTCAGCTTCACCGACGACACCCAGGCGCGCTTCCGCTCCTACGGCTGGAACACCATCGCCGTCGACGGCCACGATACCGACGCCGTGTCGAAGGCCATCGCCCAGGCCCGGACCTCCACCGACAAGCCGACGCTGATCGCCTGCCGCACCATCATCGGCAAGGGCGCGCCGAACAAGGCCAACACCCACGGCTGCCACGGCTCGCCGCTGGGCGCCGACGAGGTCGCCGCGACCCGCGAGGCCATCGGCTGGACCCATGAGCCCTTCGTCGTTCCCGACGAGGTCCTGTCCGCCTGGCGCGCCGCGGGCGCCCGCAGCGCCGACGCTTACAATGCCTGGAGCAGCCGCCGCGCCACCCTGACCGAGGCCGCCGGCAAGGCGTTCGACGAGGCCTTCGGCCGCGGCGTGCCCTCCGCCCTGGCCGAGACCATCGTCGCCTTCAAGCAGAAGGTCAGCGCCGACAAGCCGAGCTGGGCGACCCGTGTCGCCTCCGGCAACACGCTGGAGGTGCTGGTCCCGGCGATCCACGAGCTGATTGGCGGCTCCGCCGACCTGACGCCGTCGAACAACACCAAGGTCAAGAACACCGCCGACGTGAAGGGCAAGGGCGAGTTCGCCGGCCGCTACGTCCGCTACGGCGTGCGCGAGCACGGCATGGCGACGCTGATGAACGGCATGACGCTGCATGGCGGCATCATCCCCTACGGCGGCACCTTCATGCAGTTCGCCGACTATTGCCGTCCGTCGATCCGTCTGGCCGCGCTGATGAAGCAGCGCACGGTCTTCGTGATGACCCACGACTCGATCGGCCTCGGCGAGGACGGCCCGACCCACCAGCCGGTGGAGCATCTGGCGGCCCTGCGCGCCATCCCCAACCTGCTGGTCCTGCGCCCGGCCGACGCGGTCGAGACCGCCGAATGCTGGCAGATCGCGCTGGAGGCCACCGGCAGCCCGTCGGTCCTGGCGCTGACCCGCCAGAATGTCCCGACCCTGCGCACCGAGCATACGGCCGAGAACCTGTCCGCCCGCGGCGCCTACGTCCTGGCCGAGGCCGAGGGTGAGCGCAAGGCGACCATCCTCGCCACCGGTTCGGAAGTGTCGCTGGCGATGGAGGCCCGCAAGGCCCTGCAGGCCCAGGGCATCGGCACCGCCGTTGTGTCTATGCCGAGTTGGGAACTGTTCGATCGCCAGGACGATGCGTACAAGGCATCGGTGCTCGGCACCGGCGTGCGCGTCGGCGTCGAGGCGGCGATCCGTCTGGGCTGGGACCGCTGGCTGGGCGAAAAGGGCGCCTTCGTCGGCATGGCCGGCTTCGGCGAATCGGCGCCCTACCAGGAACTGTACAAGCACTTCGGCATCACCGCCGAAGCGGTCGTGGACGCCGTTAAGGCGCGTCTCTGAGAGAAGCCGAAGGGGCGTCCAGCAGAATTCGGACGCCCCATATCCAACTGGAGGAAGTCATGGCTGTACGGGTAGCGATCAACGGTTTTGGCCGCATCGGCCGTCTGGTTCTGCGCGCCATCTACGAGAGCGGCCGCAAGGACGTGGAGGTCGTGGCGATCAACGACCTCGCCGATCTGAAGGCCAACGCGCACCTGCTGAAGTACGACAGCGTCCACGGCCGCTTCCCCGGCACCATCGAAACCGGTGACGGTGTCCTGATCGTCAACGGCCACTCCATCAAGGTCGTGCAGGAGCGTGACCCGGCCAAGCTGCCGTGGAAGGATCTCGGCGTCGAGATCGCCATGGAATGCTCGGGCATCTTCACCAAGCGCGCCGACGCCGCCAAGCATCTGGAAGCCGGTGCGCAGAAGGTCCTGATCTCGGCCCCGGCCACCGACGAGGACATCACCGTCGTCTACGGCGTCAACCACGACAAGCTGACCGCCGAGCACAAGATCGTTTCCAACGCCTCCTGCACCACCAACTGCCTGGCCCCGGTCGCGCATGTCCTCCACAATCTGGTGGGCATCGAGAAGGGCTTCATGACCACGATCCACTCCTACACGGGTGACCAGCGGATCGTCGACACCAACCACAAGGACCTGCACCGCGCCCGCGCCGCGGCCCTGAACATGATCCCGACCTCCACCGGCGCCGCCAAGGCCGTCGGCAAGGTTCTGCCGGAGCTGAAGGGCAAGCTGGACGGCACCGCCATGCGCGTCCCGACCCCGAACGTCTCGGTTGTCGACTTCAAGTTCACCGCCAAGCGCGCCACCTCGGTGGAAGAGATCACCAAGGCGATCTCCGACGCCTCCAACGGCGCCCTGAAGGGTGTGCTGGCCGCCTACACCGAGGATCTGGTGTCGACCGACTTCAACCACGACCCGCACAGCTCGATCTTCGCGCTGAACGAGACCAAGGTCATCGACGGCAACTTCGTCCGCATCATGACCTGGTACGACAACGAGTGGGGCTTCTCCAACCGCATGAGCGACACCGCCGTCGCCATGGCGAACGCCAAGTAAGCCTCACTTGGCCAAGAAAAAGGCGCCTTCCCGCGGGAAGGCGCCTTTTTGCTTTTCAGGGGCTGCCGGCCTTCACGCCGCCCGCACCGTCGCCAGGAAGTCGCCGACCTGCGCGTTCAGCCCGGCCGCCTCGCTGGTCAGCTTGCCCAGCGCCTCGACCAGTTCGCGGGCGGTGCGGCCGCTCTCGTCGGAGGCGACGGTGACGCCGGAGATGCTGGACGACACCTCGCCGGTGCCGGACGCCGCCTGCTGGACCGAACGGGAAATTTCCGCGGTGGCGGCGTTCTGCTGGTCGACCGCGGCGGCGATCGTCGTCGCGATGGTGCTCAGCCGCTCGATCACCGCCGACACCTTCTGGATTTCCGTCACCGCCTGACCGGTCACCGCCTGGATGCCGCTCATCTGGCCGCCGATCTCGTCGGTCGCCTTGGCCGTCTGGTTGGCCAGCGCCTTCACCTCGCTCGCCACGACGGCGAAGCCCTTGCCGGCCTCCCCCGCCCGCGCCGCCTCGATGGTGGCGTTGAGCGCCAGCAGGTTGGTCTGCCCGGCGATGGAGTTGATCAGCCCGACCACGGTGCCGATCCGGTCGACCGCCTCGGCAAGGCTGGAGATGCGGCCAGTGGCCTCCTGCGCCATGCCGACCGCCTCGCCGGCGACGCGGCTGGCTTCCGACACCTGCCGGCCGATCTCGACGATGGAGCTGGACAGCTGTTCCGACGCGGCGGCGACGGTCTGCACGTTGGCGGCGGTGCCGTCGCTGGCGCTCGCCACGATCCCGGCCAGCTGGCTGGTCTGCTCCGCGGCGTGCGACATCGCCCGCACCTTCTGCCCCAGCGCGTCGGTGGTGGTGGAGACGGAGCGGATCATGCCGCCCACCGTTCCCTCGAAGCGCGCGGCCAGCCGGTCCATCGCCTGCCGCTTCTCCTCCACCGCCCGGCGCGCGGCTTCGGCCTGCTCGGCTTCCAGCCGGCGGGCGGCCTCGGCATTGACCCGGAACACCTGGACCGCCCGGCCCATGTCGCCCAGTTCGTCGCCGCTCTCCGTTTCCGGAATGCTGACCGACAGGTTGCCGTCGGCGAGGCCGCGCATGGCGTCGGACAGGCGGCGGATGCGCCGGCTGATCGAGTTGCCGACCAGCGCGATCAGCACCACCACCGGCAGCGCCAGCCCGCCGACGAAGGCCGCCATGGTCCACAGGCTGCTCAGGAAGCGGGCGTCCAGATCGTCGATATAGACACCGGTGCCGATGGCCAGCTGCCACGGCTCGAACATCTTCACATAGCTGAGCTTGGGCAGCGGCTCGGTGCCGCCGGCTTTGGGATAGCTGTAATAGACGAAGCCCTCGCCCTTGGCCTTGGCGGCGTCGACCATCTCGCGCGAGAAATAGACGCCGTTGGCATCCTTCTGGTCGCGCTGGTCCCTGCCGATCACGTCCGGCCGCACCGGATGGATGACGGTGCGATAGCCGGTATCCAGGACGAAGATGTAGTCCTTGCCGTTGTAGAGCATCGTGTTGACGTTGGCCTTGAACCGTTCGAAGGCCTGGTCGCGGGTCAGCCGGCCGGCCTTCACCTCGGCCTCGTAGCCGCTCGCCAGTCCATGGGCGGCCTGCACGACGGAGCGCAGCGTCTCCTTGCGGTCCTCCAGAGTGCTGCGCTGGTTGAGCCACAACGCAACGCCGGCAAGCGCGATGCAGATGGCGCCGGCAAGCGCGACCAAGGCCCACAATCTGGTCCGCAGGGTCAGTCTAAATCCGCTCATGTGGCACCTCCCGTGATGGCTGGAGATACCTGAGCAAGGAGGATGCCAGTTCCAAAGCAGCGGCGAAGCCTCTGCGCCGCCACACCAACACTCCGTCACCGCGGCATTTCGCCAATCCAGCGACCATTGGCAAGCAAGACGCTTCGCATTTTGCGAAACTTCACCCGGCCTTCACGTTGGTCACGCCGGCGGCGCGGCCCAGGCACTCGGCGATCCAGGCCGAAACGCTCTTGCCCTCGCGCGCGGCGCAGTCGGCGACGGCGCGGTGCAGGATCGGGTTGATGCGGATCGCCAGCCGTCCGGAGAAGGGCTGTTCGCCCTCGCCCCCCATGTCGCAGGAGAGGTCGAGGTAATCGTCGACCGCCCGCCGGAAGGAGTCCCGCAATTCGTCCACAGAGCGGCCGGAGAAGGTGATGCCGTCATGGGTGTTGATGACCTCGCCGACAAAGACGCCCGCGTCGTTGTCAAAGTCGATCTGGGCCTTGTAACCCTTGTATTCCATCATCGCGGCAATCCCGGGGGAGGTATACCAGTGAAACGGACGCCGGTGCCCCGGCCTGCTGTCCGCTGTGACTGACCATACTCCGGGACCGCGATCGCAGGGTTTGACCTGCCTCAATTCTCTCAACCGGCTGGAGTCTGGAGCGCAACCGCGCCCACCGCTAAAGTGTCCGCCCGCTTTCCCGCCCCAGCGCCGCCACAGTCCATGACCGCCTCCCCGCCAATCCCCCCGGCCCTCCTCCGCCCCATCCTGGTCCGCGGCCTCGCCGACGCACTGGCGGCCGCCGACGCCGCCAGGTCGGCCGGTGCCGCCCTCGCCCTGATGGCGCCGCCGGCGGGCGGAGCGCTGTGGCTGCTCGACCTGATCGAGCGGGTACGGCAGGCCCACCCGGACCTGGAGGTGACCGGCCTGCTCGACTGCGGCGACCGTGCCGGCGAGGCGCAGGGGGCGCTGGCCGCCGGGGTGCCGGCCTTGCTGTTCACCGGCCGGCCGGAGGCGGCGGAGCGCCTGTCGGTCATCGCCGCGGCCTGCGGCTCGGTTCTGCTGACCGCCTGCCCGCCCCTGCTCGACCTCGCCGCCGAAGGTCATGGCTCCACCCGGTCAGTCCTGCTGGAGGCGCTATGCCGCGACTGGCTCGTGTCGTCGAACGGCCGGGCCGAAAGTCATGCCGGGGGTTAGGTCCGGACTACCGCTTTTTCGCACAGCCTCGCCGCGCAAAGGTGGTGTAACGTCACCTAAGGATATTTTTGTGACACAGCACCCTCCCTCCGATGCCGGATGAGCCGCCCATGAGCATCACCTCCCTGACCACGCCGGATCAGACGATCGCGCAACCGCACCATCCGGGGCAGGCCGCAAACGGCCGGTCATCCGACCGGATGGGGAAAAGTCCGGTTCCCCGGCCGGAGAAGATGCGCGGCCTGCGGCTGGTCGCCGTCTGGGTCGGGCTGACCGCCGGCTCCTGGGCGGTGCTGGGCGGGGCCGGATACGGCCTCTACACCGTGGTCAGCTCTCTTCTGCCCTAACCCCTCCGGCGGAGCCTTTCCACCCGGACGCGCGTCACCCGGCCGCAGGCCCTAGGCCGTTCAGGCGTGGCAAATGGCCGCTTTATGCCCCTCCCGCCGTTGCAAAGCGGGCCAATCCGGGCTAAGACGGCGCCATTTCCAAGAATGCCCCAGGGGAAGAGCCACAATGAAGCTCACGCGCCGCGTCAAAGACATTCTCGCCAACTACGAGAGCGACAATCCCGGCACCAAGGCGAACCTCGCCCGCATCCTGATGGAAGGCAAGCTCGGCGGCACCGGCAAGCTGGTGATCCTGCCGGTCGACCAGGGCTTCGAGCACGGCCCGGCCCGCAGCTTCGGCCCGAACGAGCCGGGCTATGACCCGCACTACCACTACCAGCTGGCCATCGACGCGGGCTGCAACGCCTACGCCGCTCCCCTGGGCTCGCTGGAAGCCGGCGCCGGCACCTTCGCCGGGTCGATCCCGCTGATCCTGAAGATGAACAGCGCCAACTCGCTGTCCACCCAGAAGGAAGCCGCCGACCAGGCCGTCACCGCCTCGGTCCAGGACGCGCTGCGCATCGGCGCCTCGGCCATCGGCTTCACCATCTATCCCGGCTCCGACGCCATGTACTCCCAGTACGAGGAGTTCCGCGAGCTGTCGAAGGAGGCCAAGTCCTACGGCCTCGCCACCGTGCTGTGGTCCTACCCGCGCGGCGGCGCCGTCACCAAGGACGGCGAGCTGGCCATCGACGTGATCGGCTACGCCGCCCACATGGCCGCTCTGCTGGGCGCCCACATCATCAAGGTGAAGCTGCCGTCGGCCCATCTGGAGCAGGCGGAAGCCAAGAAGGTCTACGAGTCGAAGCAGATCGCCATCGGCACCCAGGCCGAGCGCGTGAAGCACATCATGCAGTGTGCCTTCAACGGCCGCCGCATCGTGGTCTTCTCCGGCGGCGCCACCAAGGGCGAGGACGCGGTGTTCGAGGACGCCCGCGCCATCCGTGACGGCGGCGGCAACGGCTCGATCATCGGCCGCAACGCCTTCCAGCGCCCGCGCGAGGATGCCCTCAAGCTGCTCGACCGGATCATGAAGATCTACCAGGGCCGGGAGTAACACTTGGCCAAGGGAAAGCCGACGCAGGCGGAACCTGCCGCCTGCCGACTGTACCTCGTGACGCCGCCGGCCCTGGAGCCGGCGGCGTTCGCGCCGCTTCTGGCGGAAGCGCTGGATGCCGGCGACGTCGCCTGCGTGCAGCTCCGCCTCAAGGACTGCTCCGAGGACGATATCCGCCGCGCCTGCGACGTCCTGCGCCCCATCGCGCAGGAGCGTGAGGTCGCCTTCATCCTGAACGACCATCCCCGCCTCGCGCGGGAGGCCGGCTGCGACGGCGTCCATGTCGGCCAGACCGACACGCCCTATCGCGATGCCCGCAAGATTCTGGGCAACGACGCCATCGTCGGCGTCACCTGCCACGACAGCCGCCATCTCGCCATGATCGCCGGCGAGGAAGGGGCGGATTACGTCGCCTTCGGCGCCTTCTTCCCCACCAGCACCAAGATGGCCGAATACAAGGCCGAGCCGGAGCTGCTGAGCTGGTGGTCGGAGCTGATGGAGGTCCCCTGTGTCGCCATCGGCGGCATCACCGCCGGGAATTGCGCGCCGCTGGTCACCGCGGGCGCCGATTTCCTGGCCGTGGTCAACGCCGTCTGGGGTCATCCGCAGGGTCCCGGCGCCGGGGTCCGGGCGCTGAACGCCGCCATCGAGGCCGCACTCGCCGGCTGAACCGGCAGACTTTCTGGACGCCCCCAAAATCATGGACCTTCTGACGCCCGAGTCGCTGGGCATCCTGTTTGCCGTCGGCCTGCTGGCCGGCTTCGTCGATTCGATCGCCGGCGGCGGCGGTCTACTGACCATCCCGGCGCTGCTGGCCGCCGGCCTGTCACCGGCGGAGGCGCTGGCGACCGGAAAGCTGCAATCCAGCTTCGGCTCGCTGTCCGCCACCATCAAGTTCGTCCGCCGCGGCGAGGTCCATCCCGCCTCCATGCGGACGATGATCCTCTGCACCTTCATCGGCGCCGGGGCCGGCGCCACGCTGGTGCAGATGCTGGATCCCAGCTTCCTGCGCGACGTCATCCCGATCCTGCTGATCGGCATCGCCCTCTACCTGCTGCTGTCGCCCAAGGCCGGCGACGTCGACGCCCACCAGCGCATCGGCGAGCATGCCTTCGCGCTCAGCATCGGCACCGGCATCGGTTTCTATGACGGCTTCTTCGGGCCGGGCACCGGCACCTTCTTCGCCATCGCCTTCGTCTCGCTGCTCGGCTACAACCTGCGCAAGGCGACCGCCCACACCAAGGTGCTGAATCTGACCAGCAACTTGGCCTCGCTGCTGTTCTTCATCGCCGGCGGCCATGTGCTGTGGACGATCGGCCTGCTGATGGGCGTCGCGCAATATATCGGCGCCCAGGCCGGCGCCCATATGGTGATCCGCAACGGCGCCCGAGTCGTGCGTCCGATGCTGGTCGTCGCCTCCATCGTCATCACCGCCAAGCTGGTGTGGAGCGACGAGCACAACATCCTGCGCGAGCTTTTCACCGCCGCCGCCGCCTGGATCGCCTGACGGCGCCGGCCCGCGCCGGCGACCGCCGCGCCGTTTCTCCATTGAACTGCCTGGATAATCTCGCCCGGCAACCGTGAGGCGGGCATGAGCGCGGCTGCCTCCGGTGGCCGCGCCACAGCCTTTTCTCCCTTTTCCGACTTCCGGAACCGATGCAGGCCCGCAACACTGCTTGTACGGCCAACAAAAAGTGGTGGGCGGCTCTTTACGTAAGCGTCAGTTTGTGTATCATTGCGTCAATAACACAATTGGGGGAAGGAACGAATGTCTCCGACGACGCTCAAGACACGCCTGATGACCGCCGCTGCCGCCATTGCGGTGACCGCACCGATCGCGACCGCCTCGACCGCGTTCGCCGCCGGTTTCGCGTTGAAGGAGCAGAGCGTATCGGGCCAGGGCACCGCCTATGCCGGCGTGACCGCCGGCGGCAACGGCGACGCCAGCTCCATGTTCTACAATCCGGCGACCATGGGTCTGGTGACGGGGATCGAGGCGGTGCAGACCGCCACCGGCGTCATCGTGAAGTCGAAGGTCGACAGCGCCAGCGCCACCCGCGCCCGGCGCCTGGGCGGCACCGCGATCAGCGGCAACGCCTCGCCCGGCGACATCGCCCAGGACGCGCTGGTTCCGGCCGGCTACTTCGTCTATTCGATCAGCGACGACCTGAAGGTCGGCCTGTCGGCCAACGGCCCCTGGGGTCTGGTCACCGACTATGGCGACAACTGGATCGGCCGCTATCACGGCATCCGCTCGGATCTCCGCACCTACAATTTCGCGCCGTCGGTGTCCTATCGCATCAACCCGATGATCACGCTGGGCGGCGGCGTGCAGATCCAGTATGCCAAGGCCAAGCTGTCGCAGGCCTCCGACTTCGGCGCCAGCCGCCTCGGCCGTCCGGGCTCGCTCGACGTCAAGAGCGATATGACCGGCGACGATTGGGGTTGGGGCTTCACGCTCGGCGCCCTGATCGAGCCGGTCAAGGGCACCCGCGTCGGCCTCGCCTACCGGTCCGCGGTCAAGCACACGCTGACCGGCACCATCTCCTTCACCGGCCTGCCAGCGCCGCTCGCCGGTGCCCTGCCCTCCCAGAGCATCAACGCCGATCTGACCACACCGGACATCGCCTCCATCGGCCTCTACCACGAGGTCAACGACCGCTGGGCGGTGATGGCCGACGTGCAGTGGACCAACTGGTCGCGCTTCCGCGAACTGCGTGTCAACGTCGCCAATCCGGCGCTCAATTCCGTGACGGAAGAGCACTGGAAGGACACCTGGTATTATGCGCTCGGCACCTCCTACAAGGTGACCGACAAGCTGACGCTGCGCGGCGGCATCGCCTTCGACAAGGGCTCGGTCGACGTCGAGTACCGCACGCCCCGCATTCCGGAGCAGAACCGCTACTGGCTGTCGGTCGGCGCCGGCTATCAGGTCACCGACAGCCTGCGCGTCGATGCCGCCTATTCGCACGTCTTCATCCCGAAGACCTCGGTCGCCCTAACCGACGACCTGACCGGCCCCGAAGCCGGCCGCGGCAACCTGAATGCGGACTACAAGAGCAGCATCGACCTGATCGGCCTGCAGGCGAAGTTCACGTTCTGAGGTTGGTTACCCTCTCCCGTCCAACAACCAATCCCTTCTCCCCCCGCTCACGCGCAAACTTCGTTTGCGCTGACGCGACAGGCGGACCTTCGGTCCGCCGAAAGCGGGGAGAAGGTTAGGATGAGGGGGTTCGGCGCAGCCGAAGAGATCATCGCGGTGCATCCCCCTCACCCCGACCCTCTCCCCGGGGGGGAGAGGGGGATTCCCCCTCAGACCCCCGCCACCGGCAGCCAAAGCACCTGTTCGATGCTCTCGGCCCCGCTGCACAGCATCGCCAGCCGGTCGAAGCCCATGGCGATGCCGCTGCTCTGCGGCATGCCATGCTCCAGCGCGGCGAGGAAATCCTCGTCCACCGGGAAGCGCTCACCGTAAAGCCGCTCCTTCAACTCCATGTCCGCCTCGAAGCGGACGCGCTGCACCGCCGGGTCGGTCAATTCGCCGAAGGCGTTCGCCAGTTCCAGCCCGCAAGCATACAGCTCGAACCGCTCGGCCAGCCGCGGGTCCTCCGGCTTCGGCCGCGACAGCGCCGCCATGCACAGCGGATAGTCGGTCAGCACGCAGGGCACGCCCTCGCCCAGATGGGGTTCGATGCGGTCGAACATGATGCGGAAGACGATGTCCTCCCAGCGGTCGCCGTGATGGGGGGCGACGCCGATCCGCTCTGCCGCCGCCGCCAGCGCCGCCGGGTCGGGATCGTGGCTGCCGTCATAGGTCGCCATCAGGTCGATGTCCGCGTACTCCCGGAATGCCTCCGGCACGGTCAGCACCCGCCATGGCGCGAAGGGATCGCAGGTCATGCCGCGGAAGCTGAAGCTCCGCCGCCCGCCGGCCTCGGCCCCGGCGCACAGCAGTTCCCGGCAATCGTCGATCAGCGTGCGGTAGCCGTCTCCGGCGCGATACCATTCCAGCATCGAGAATTCCGGCGCATGGGTCCCCGACCGCTCGCCGTTGCGGTAGACATGCGCCAGCTGCCACAGCCGCGGCACGCCGGCGACCAGCAGCTTCTTCATCGCGAATTCGGGACTGGTGTGCAGGTACAGCGGCCGGCGGTCATCCGGGTGCGGCCCCTGCAGCATTGTGGCGAAGGCCTGGAGATGCGGCTCCATCCCCGGCGAGACCTGCAGGGCCGGCGTGTCGACCTCGACGAAGGCCAGTTCCTCGAACACGCGGCGGACGGCGTTCAGGACCCGGCCGCGCGCCGCCAGATAGGGCCGGCGGCGGGCCAGCGCCTCGGGATGCCAGGGGGGAAGTTCGCCGGTGGGAATCGAGGCGGATCGGATCGGGGCGGACATGCGGGCGCGCTCTTCATGGACGGTCGAAAGGGGTGCGGGCGCATCAGAGCATCCACAGGCGGCGTACTCAAGTCGGGTCGCCATTGGTCACAGCGGCCTCCCGTGATACACTCCGCCCCATCGTCGGCGGACCGCACGAACCGGACGGGTGGAACACTGAACAGAGTCGGCAAAAACGTTCCAAACGTCCCGTTGCTGGAGCCGTTCTAAACTGCGCGGGCCGATTCGGCGAAGATTCATCCGCCAATCGCCCGGATTGCGCGTCGCTATCGTTCCGCGCCGTTGCCTATGGCCGGTCAAGCTGGTAGGGTCCGCGCCGCCCGTATTTCTGGAAGTCACGAGTAAGCCATGAAGGTCAATGCCAACACGATGCGCCCCGGCCATGTGCTGGAGCACAACGGTAAGCTCTGGGTCATCACCAAAACCGCCATCGTGCAGCCCGGCAAGGGCGGCGCCTTCATCCAGCTGGAAATGAAGGACGTTCGCACCGGCACCAAGTCGATCGAGCGGTTCCGCACCCAGGAGACCGTTGAGCGCGCTCGCCTGGACGAGCATGAGATGACCTTCCTCTTCGCCGAAGGTGACAGCTTCACCTTCATGGATAAGGAGACCTTCGAACAGGTCGCCATCCCGCGCGACATCATCGGCGACCCGGCCGTCTTCCTGCAGGACGGCATGGAAGTCACGGTGCAGAGCCATGAAGGCTCGCCGCTGGGCGTCGAGATCCCCGGCAAGGTCACGCTGCTGATCACCGAATCCGACCCGGTGGTGAAGGGCCAGACGGCCTCTTCCTCCTACAAGCCGGCCAAGCTGGAGAACGGCGTGTCGATCCTGGTTCCGCCGCACATCGAGGCCGGGACCCGCGTCGTCGTCGATACCGCCACCGGCGAATACGTCGAGCGCGCGAAGGACTGATCCTTCCCAGGTCGGTTCTGCCATCACCGGTCTTCGCCATGCGCGGAGGCCGGTGTATTGTTTTCTGGTTCCTGCACGAAACGGTACACCCACACCCATGGCCACCCGCTCCGCTCTCATCAACGTCATGGTCCGCGCCGCCGAAAAGGCCGCCCGCGGTCTGGTCCGCGACTTCGGCGAGGTCGAACACCTCCAGGTGTCGCGCAAGGGGCCCGCGGACTTCGTGTCCGCCGCCGATCTGAAGGCCGAACGCACCCTGCGTGAGGAACTGCAGAAGGCGCGGCCCGAATTCGGTTTCCTGATGGAGGAGAGCGGCGCGTCCAAGGGCAGCGATGCCGAGGCGCGCTGGATCGTCGATCCGCTCGACGGCACCACCAACTTCCTGCACGGACTGCCGCACTGGGCGATTTCCATCGGCGCCGAGCGCAACGGCGAGATCGTCGCCGGCGTGATCTACGCCCCCATCGGCGACCAGCTGTTCTGGGCCGAGAAGGGGGTGGGCGCCTACGTCAACCACACCCGCCTGCGCGTGTCCGAGCGCCGCCGGCTGGAGGATTGCGTGATCGCCACCGGCATCCCCTTCAAGGGCCGCGGCGACCACGCCACCTTCCTGAAGGAACAGGAAGCGGTGATGAAGGAGGTTGCGGGCATCCGCCGCTTCGGCGCCGCCTCGCTCGACCTCGCCTACACCGCCGCCGGCCGCTTCGACGCCTATTGGGAACGCGGTCTGGCGCCCTGGGACTGCGCCGCCGGCGTGCTGATGGTCACCGAGGCCGGCGGTTTTGTCGGCGAGATCGAAGGCGGCCGCAATCCGGTCTTCACCGGCAACGTGCTGGCCGCCAACAGCCACCTCCAGGTCCCGGTCGCCCGCCTGTTGAAGTCCGCCAAGGGCTGACCCCGGCCCCGACCATCCGCCGCCTTCCCTAACGGGAATGGCGGATGGGTGGTTGTGGCTGGAGCGATCGATAGGCTATGGTTTGCAGGACAAAGGTTTAACAGGACACATCGTTTTGCGCCGCTGGGGACACGCCGACCGCAAGCACCTTGCCGCCGCCGCGCTGTGCGCGGTCTGGACGCTCTCCCCGGCTGCCCTGTCGGCGGCGGCCCCGGCCAACGCCCCGACGCAGACTGCCGCCGGACTGACTTTGGAAAACGCGGTCCCGCTGTCCGTGCCGCCGCGCCCCAATCTGCGCACCCCGCCGCCGGTCAAGGCGCCGCCGCGACTCGTCCTGCCGCAGCCGCTGGACGCCCCGCCTCCGCCCGTCCTGACGGCAGCCCCGGCCCAGCCGGCCCCCCGCGCCACCGCCCGGACGGAGCCGGCCCCCACGACGGCGCAGCCGCAGCAACCGGCGGTCCAGGCGCCTGCCGCCCAGACACCCGCTGCCCCGGCACCCGGCCAGCCGCCGAGCGCGCCGCGAACCGACACAGCCGCGCTGCCTCCTCCCCCGGAGGCGGCACCCCCTGCGGCTAGCCTGCCACCTTCGAGCGTTTTGAGCCTTGTGTTCCCGGCCGACGCCACCAATCTGCCGGATGCGGCGGACGCCGTGGTCGACCGGATCGTCGAACGGCTGCGCGCCAGCGACACCGCAAGGCTCCAGTTGCGCTCCTACGCCAGCGGCACCGCCGACACGGCGCGCGAGGCGCGGCAGCTGGCACTGGCCCGGGCACTGGCGTTGCGCGAGCGGCTGACGGCCTTCGGGATCCGCAGCACCCGCGTCGATGTCCGCGCGCTGGGCGTCGACGACAACGGCGGGCCACCAGACCGGATCGATGCAGTCTTTCTGAATGAATAGCGCCTAACCCGTGCGCGAGGTCTGATCGGAACACCCCTTCGGAGCATCATGACCGCCACAACCCCGACGACCCGACCGCTGGAGGTATCCGCCCTCATGACACGCCCGGAGCGGTTCCTGACCCGGATGATCCTGTTCCTGGTGGTGGTCGGCGCCGTGTCCGGACTGCTGTTCCCCGCCCTGCGCTCGGCCTTCCTCAACAATGCGCCGCTGAACAGCGTCATCCTCGCCGCGCTGCTGGCCGGCATCGCCTTCATCTTCCGGCAAGTCCTGATGCTCCGCCCCGAAGTGGCGTGGCTGGAGCAGTACCAGAGCGGCGTCGCCCCGGCCTCGCTGCAGGAGCCGGTGCTGCTCGCCCCGATGGCGCGCATGCTGGGCGAACGGCGCGGCCGGCTGACCCTGTCGGCGCTGTCGATGCGCTCCCTGCTGGACGGCATCGCCTCGCGCCTCGACGAATCGCGGGAGCTGTCGCGCTACCTGATCGGCCTGCTGATCTTCCTCGGCCTGCTCGGCACCTTCTGGGGCCTGCTGCACACCGTGCAGTCGGTCGGCAACGTCATCGGCAGCCTGTCGGTCCAGGGCGGCGACGTCGGCACCATGTTCTCCCACCTGCAGCAGGGGCTGGAAGCGCCGCTGGTCGGCATGGGCACCGCCTTTTCCTCCTCGCTGTTCGGCCTCGCCGGCTCCCTGGTGCTGGGCTTCCTGGAACTTCAGGCCAGCCAAGCGCACAACCGCTTCTTCCAGGACCTGGAGGACTGGCTGTCCAGCGCCACCCGCCTGTCGAGCGGCGCCGCCGGCGGCCTCGAATCGGGCGACCACGCCGCCTCCGCCTATCTGACCGCCCTGCTGGAACAGACCGCCGAGAACCTCGACTCGCTGCAGCGCACCGTCGCCACCGCCGAGGAAGGCCGGCGCGCAGCCAACGCCAACCTGATGGCGCTGACCGAACGGCTGTCGAGCCTGACCGACCATATGCGGGCCGAACAGCAGCTTCTCCTGCGGCTGGGCGAGAACCAGCTTGAGGTGAGGGGGCTGCTCGACCGGCTGGCGGAGAGCGCCGGCGGCGGCTTCGACGACGCTTCGCGCCAGCATCTGCGCAACATGGACATCTATCTCGCCCGCATCGTCGAGGAATCCTCCAACGGCCGCGTCCAGGCGGTGCAGGAGATCCGCAGCGAGATCAAGCTGCTGGCCCGCACCATCGCCGCGTTGGCCGAAGAAGCCGACCAGCAGCAGCGCTGACACTCTGACACCGTAGGCCAACGCCGGGAGCACCCATGGCCAGCATCAGCCGCCGCAACGGCCACCGCGACGCCAGCGCATGGCCCGGCTGGGTCGACGCCCTGTCGTCGCTGGTGATGGTCGTCATCTTCCTGCTGATGGTCTTCGTCGTCGCGCAGTTCTACCTCGCCACCGCCCTGACCGGCCGCGACGAGCAGCTGACCGCGCTCAACCACAAGATCGCGGAGATGAACGACCTGCTGGCGATGGAGCGGGATGCCAACGCCGACCTGCGCGTCAACATCACCCAGCTGTCGACCGAGTTGCAGACCTCCGTCGCCTCCCGCGACGACATGACCCTGACGCTGAGCCAGCTTCAGGAGGACCGCGACCGCACCACCCGTACGTTGGAAGAGCTACAGCGCAATGTCCGCGTCGACCGCGAGACGCTCGACCTGAAGCTGAAGGAGATCATCAGCCTTCAGAACGACATCAAGGCCCTGCGCGAGGCCCGGCAGAAGCTGGAGGGTGAACTTGCCGCCGCCGTCGCCGCGACCAAGCTGACCGAGCAGCAGCGCCAAGCCCTGCTGACCGAACTCGGCACCACCCGCGACCGCGCCAAGGCACTGGAATCGGAACTGGCCTCCGCCACCGAGAAGACGATGCTGGCGCAGAAGGAGATCGACCAGCGCGACATCCGGCTGAAGGCGCTGGAATCGCAGTTGGCCGACAGCCAGACCCAGGCGCAGAAGGATCTGGAGCAGCGCGATATCCGCATCCGCGACCTGATGGCCTCCCTTACCGGTGAGAAGGCGGAGGGCACCAAGAGCAAGCAGCAGATCGACCTGCTGAACCAGCAGCTTCTGGCCCTGCGGGAGCAGCTCGCCCGAATCGGCGCGGCGCTGGACGCGTCGGAGAAGGCATCGGCCGAGCAGAAGGTGCAGATCGCGGAACTGGGCGCCCGGCTCAATCAGGCGCTCGCCGCCAAGGTCCAGGATCTCGCGCGCTACAAGTCGGAGTTCTTCGGCCGCGTCCGCGAGGCGCTGGGCAACCGGCCGGACGTGAAGATCGTCGGCGACCGCTTCGTCTTCCAGTCGGAACTGCTGTTCCCGTCAGGCTCGGCCACACTGGAGGAGGCCGGCAAGCAGCGGTTGGCCGACCTCGCCCACACACTGATGGAGATCGGCAAGGCGATCCCGTCTGACATCAATTGGGTGCTGCGGGTGGATGGCCACACCGACGTCAAGCCGGTGCGCTTCCAGTTCGCCTCCAACTGGGAGCTGTCGGCGGCGCGTGCCATCTCGGTGGTCAAGTTCCTGATCGACCAGGGCATTCCGCCCGAGCGGCTCGCCGCCGCCGCCTTCGGTGAGTTCCAGCCCATCGACCCCGGCACGTCGGACGAGGCGCTGGCGAAGAACCGGCGGATCGAGATCAAGCTGGACCAGCGTTAGGAGTTGCCCTGCCACTCCTCCCGCAGGATGGCGTAGAGGACGTGGTCGCGCCATGCGCCGTCGATGCGCAGATAGCCGCGGGCATAGCCCTCGTGGGTGAAGCCGACCTTTTCCAGCAGGCCGCGGCTCGGCAGGTTGGTCGGCAGGCAGGCGGCTTCGACCCGGTGCAGGCCGAGTTGTCCGAAGGCGAATTCCAAGGCCAGCCGGGTGCCGCCCGACACATAGCCGTTGCGGGCATAGGGCTGGCCGGCCCAATAGCCGAGCGTGCCCATCTGAGCCACGCCACGGCGGATGTTGGTCAGGCCGAGGCCGCCGACCAGCGCGTCGGTCGCGCGGTCGAAAATCAGGAAGCTGTAGCCGAGATCGTCCCGCCATTCCTGGGCCTGCCGCCGCAGTCGCCGGGAGAAGGCCGCCCGCGTCAGGGCGTCGGCCGGCCAGGTGGGTTCCCAGGGCGTGAGAAAGGCGCGCGAGGCGGCGCGGAGGTCCGACCACTCGCGCCAGTCGCGGGGCAGCGGCGGCCGGATGTAGCAGTGCGGGCCGTCGAGACGGACCGCGGGCGGGCTGATGAGGCCGCTGCCGAGGAGGCGGATCATCGCGAAGCGGGAGCCACCGGCCCCCTCCCTAACCCTCCCCCGCTTCGCGGGAGAGGGGACTGCCGCCATATCGCAAGCTCCCCCTCTCCCGCTCTCAGCGGACCGAAGGTCCGTCCGATTGCGGGGGAGGGAGGGACCCACGCGCAAGCGTGGGAGGGAGGGGGCACCACAGCCGCCATCGTCAGGCGAGACGCTCCACGATGCGGTCGTAGCTTTCCAGCTTGGCGATCGGGCCGAGCGCCGCCACGGTCGGGCGGCTGGCGCGCAGGCGGGAGGCGGCCTTGACCACGGCGTCGCGGTCGACGCCGTCGATCTTCGCCACGATCTCCTCCACCGGAACCGGACGGTCGTAGATCAGGATCTGCTGACCCAGCTGCTCGCAGCGCGACATGGTGCTTTCCAGCGCCATCAGCGTCCCGGCCTTCAACTGGGCGCGGGCGCGGGCGACCTCGTCCTCGGTGACGTCGGCGCCGACCTTGGCGATCTCGTCGCAGACGACGGGAATCAGTTCCGCCACCTCATCCTCGCCGGTGCCGGCATAGACGCCGAACAGGCCGCCGTCATGATAGCCGCCGGTAAAGGTGTAGATGGAATAAACCAGCCCGCGCTTCTCCCGAACCTCCTGGAACAGGCGGGATGACATGCCGCCGCCCAGCAGGGTGGACAGCACCGAATGGGCGTAGAAGTCGGGATCATGGACCCCTACCCCGTCGAAGCCGAGCACGAGGTGCATCTGCTCCAGGTCGCGGTCCTCGCGGAAATCGCCGCCGGTGTAGCGGGCGGTTTCCGGCTTGGGCGGGGCGCCGCTCGGCAGGTCGCCGAAGGCCTTGAAGGCGAGGTCGACCATCCGGTCGTGCTCGATCCGGCCGGCGGCGCTCAGCACCATGCCGGGAGCGCCGTAATGGCCGGCGATGTAGTCGACCAGCGCCTCGCGCGGAAGGGCGCCGACGATCTCCGCCGAGCCCAGCACCGGACGGCCGATGGCCTGCCCCGGATAGGCGGTGGACTGGAAATGATCGAAGATGATGTCGTCGGGAGTGTCGGCGCTCTGGCCGATCTCCTGCAGAACCACCGTGCGCTCGCGCACCAGCTCCTCGGCGTCCAGCGTGGAGTGCTGGATCATGTCGGACAGGATGTCGAGCGCCAGCGGCGCATCCTCGTGCAGGACCTTGGCGTAATAGGCGGTCTGCTCGCGGGTGGTGTAGGCGTTCAGCTGCCCGCCGACATTCTCGATCTCCTCGGAGATGCGGAATGCCGAACGGCGTCGGGTGCCCTTGAACAGCATATGCTCGACGAGGTGGGCGACGCCGTTGACGCTCGCCGCCTCGTTTCGGGTGCCAACCCCGACCCAGCAGCCGAGCGAAACGGACTGCACGTCGGGCATCGTATCGGTCGCGACGCGAAGCCCGTTGGGCAACGTCGTCACACGAATGGAACTCATGCGGCCTCCTGGGCGGCGCGGGCGCGCGCGGTGACGAAGTCCTGAACCGCCGCCAGATCGTTCGGCAGTTCGGACAGGCGCTCCTCGCGCACATAAAGATCGGACAGGCGCGGCGGCAGGTCCGGCCGGCGGCCGGTCGCCTTTTCCACCGCGTCGGGGAACTTGGCGGGATGGGCGGTGGCGAGAACCACCATGGGAACGGACGGATCGACCCGGCCAGCCGCGACGGCGGCCTTGGCAGCACCGATGCCGACCGCCGTGTGCGGATCGAGCAGATAGAGGCTGCCCTTCCAGACGTCGGCGATGGTCGCCATGGTGGCGGCCTCGTCAACCCGATGACCGGAGAAGATGGCAAGCGCGCGGGCGAGCTGCGCGTCGGTCACCGCGAACTTGCCCTCGGCACGGAAGCGGTTCAGCGCCTCCGTCACCGCATTGCCGTCGCGGTCGAGCAGGTCGAACAGCAGCCGTTCGAAGTTGGAAGAGATCTGGATGTCCATGCTGGGAGACAAGGTAGGCACGACGGGCGCCGCGACCATGCTCCCACTGGCGAAAAAGCGCGCCAGGATGTCGTTGCTGTTGGATCCCACCACCAGCGTCTCCACCGGCAGCCCCATGGCGCGGGCGCCATAGGCGGCATAGACGTTGCCGAAATTGCCGGTCGGCACGGTGAAGGCCAGCTTGCGGTCGGGGGCGCCCAGCGCCACCGCGGCGGTGAAGTAATAGACGATCTGGGCCATGATGCGGGCCCAGTTGATCGAGTTCACCGCCGACAGCCCCATCCGATCGCGGAAGGCGCCGTCGTTGAACATCGCCTTCACGAGGTCCTGGCAATCGTCGAAGGTGCCGTCCAGCGCGATGTTGTGGACGTTGGACGACAGCACGCTGGTCATCTGCCGGCGCTGCACCTCGGACGTGCGGCCCTTGGGATGCAGGATGAAGATGTCGACGTTCTGGCGGTCGCGGCAGGCCTCGATGGCGGCGGAGCCGGTGTCGCCGGAGGTGGCGCCGACGATGGTCACCCGCTGCCCGCGCTTGGCCAGCACATGGTCGAACAGGCGGCCGAGCAGCTGCAGCGCCACGTCCTTGAAGGCGAGCGTCGGCCCGTGGAAGAGCTCCAGCACCCAGGTGGTCGGGTCGACCTGCACCAGCGGGGTCACCGCGGCATGGTCGAAGCCGGCATAGGCGTCGCGGACGATGGCGCGGAACTCGTCCTCGGCGATCGAGCCGCCCAGGAAGGGCAGCATCACGCGGACGGCGATCTCGCTGTAGGGCAGACCGCGCATGGCGCGGATGTCATCGGCCGTGAACTGCGGCCAGGTCTCCGGCACATAGAGGCCGCCGTCGCGCGCCAGCCCGGCAAGAAGGACGTCCTCGAAACCCAAGACCGGGGCCGCGCCCCGCGTGCTGACGTACCGCACCGCTTACACTCCGTCCGATGAAGTGGGCATAGTTAGCGAGGACCCTGCCCGCACGCAAGCGGTGCGGGACGCACGGCGCATATTCCGTCCGGTTGGGGGCGCTTGGTGGCTGCGGATGGAACGTTTGGAACGCCGTGAAACAGTTTTCCGGGGTGTGTTCAGTGTTCCATCCGGGCCGGGGCCTCTCACGCCGCTTCCTCGACCGCCTCTCCGGCCGCCTCTTCGGCCGTGCGCCGACGCACGAGCGAGGCTGCGCGTTCCAGCACTTCCGGGCCGGCGCCGGGACGGTGGGCGTTCTCGGCGATGTGGCGGCGGTAGGCGCGGGCGCCGGGCAGGCCCTGGAACAGGCCCAGCATGTGGCGGGTGATGGAGGAGAGCGGCGTGCCCAGCGTCATGCGTGCCTCGATGTAGGGCAGCATGGCCGCGATCACCGCGTGGCGGTCGGGACCGGGTTCCCCGCCCATCAGGCGGCGGTCGGCGTCGGCCAGCAGATAGGGCGTCTCGTAGGCGGCGCGGCCGATCATCACGCTGTCGACCTTGCCCAGATGTTCCTCGGCCTCGTCCAGCGTCTTGATCCCGCCGTTGATGGCGATGGTGAGGTGCGGATACTCCGCCTTCAGCCGGTGGACGAGGTCGTAGCGCAGCGGCGGGATGTCCCGGTTTTCCTTGGGGCTGAGGCCCTTCAGCCAGGCCTTGCGGGCGTGGACGATGAAGTGGGTGCAGCCCGCGGCGGAAACGGTGCGGATGAAGTGGTCGAGCGTCGGCCATTCCTCCATCTCGTCGATGGCGATGCGCGACTTGACGGTGACGGGGATCGACACGGCCTCGCGCATGGCGCCGACCAGCCGGGCCACCAGATCCGGTTCCGCCATCAGGCAGGCGCCGAAGCGGCCGGACTGCACGCGGTCGCTGGGACAACCGACGTTCAGGTTGACCTCGTCATAGCCCCACTCTTCCGCGATGCGGGCGCAGGCGGCGAGGTCCGCCGGGTCGGACCCGCCGAGCTGGAGCGCCACCGGATGCTCCGCCGCGTCGAAGCCCAGCAGCCGCTCGCGGTCGCCATGCAGCACGGCGCCCGTGGTGACCATCTCGGTATAGAGCAGGGTCGAGCGCGACAGCAGACGGTGGAAGTACCGGCAATGCCGGTCGGTCCAGTCCATCATCGGGGCGACGCTGAGGGGGATGGCGGGGTTCGGGGCGGTCATAGCGGTCAGCTCTGCTGCGGCCGGAAGATTCAGGATGGGCGAAACGGCATCGGCGGGCAACCGCCGGGCGCAAATCCCGCCAAAAGCAAAAGGCCCGGCAATGCAGCCGGGCCTTCTAAGCTTGTCGCGCACCTTGGAGAAGGTGGCGTCCCCGACGGGAGTCGAACCCGTGTCGCCGCCGTGAAAGGGCGGTGTCCTAGGCCTCTAGACGACGGGGACGTCGTTCGCGGTGACGCGCTTTCTAAAGATCGGAGCCGGGGAGCGCAAGCGCTTTTTTGCATCCTCCGATACTTTTTTGCGCCCTGCCCGCCCGGCGTCTTGCGAAGGCTCAGGCGGACCGCGCCGGCGCCGCGTCGTCGATCAGCAACTGCACGCCCTCGGACCCGTTCCAGCGGTCGATGCGCAGCACGCCGGCGAGGTGGAAGGGCGTGCCGCGGCCGGTCAGCAGGGCTTGGCCCATGTCGCTGTCCAGCGCACGGAAGGCGATGGCCTTCAGCCGGGCGCCGTCGTTGCCCTGCAGGATGCAGCGGACATGGTTGGCGCCCACCACGTCGGCACGCACAACGCGGGCGTCGGCGATGGCGAAGCGCGGTTCGGAGTTGCCGGTGCCGTAGGGGCCGAGCTTGTCGAGCATCGTCACCAACCCGACGCTGGCGCCGCCGACCGACAGGGCGCCGTCCAGTTCCAGCGTCGGCACCAGCGGGGCGGATGCCACCTGTTCGGAGATGCGGCCGTGCAGGAAGTCGCGCAGAGCGTCGATCTTGTCGCCGGCCACGGTGAAGCCGGCCGCCATGCGGTGGCCGCCGCCGGCCAGCAGCAGCCCCTCCTGCCGGGCGGCGATCACCGCCGACCCCAGATCGACACCGCGGACCGAGCGGCCGGACGCCTTGCCGATGACGGTGCCGTCGGCGGTTTGCTCCAGCGCGACGACGCAGGCGGGGCGGCTGTAGCGCTCCTTCAGGCGGGCGGCGACGATGCCGATGACGCCGGGGTGCCAGCCGACACCGGTGACGAAGACCAGATCGGTCTCGCGTCCGGCTTCGGCGGCGACGCGCTCCAGCGCCTCGTCCAGCACCGATTGCTCGATGGTGCGGCGTTCGGCGTTGTGGCCTTCCAGGCGCTGGGCCAGTTCCATCGCCTCGATGGGATCGTCGGTGGAGAGCAGGCGGGCGCCGAGGTCTGACGCGCCCACCCGGCCGCCGGCATTCACGCGCGGGCCGAGGACGTAGCCGGCATGATAGGCGTCAGGCTTCTCCTTCACGCCGGCCACGTCGGAGAGGGCGGCGAGACCGGGGTTGGCGCGGCGCGCCATCACCTTCAGCCCCTGCGCCACCAGCGCGCGATTCAGCCCGGTCAGGGGCACCACGTCGCACACCGTGCCGAGAGCGACGAGGTCCAGCCACTCCATCAGGTTGGGCTCCGGCCGGTCGGCGTAGAAGCCGGACTGGCGCAGTGCGCGGTTGACGGCGACGATGGTGATGAAGGTGACGCCGGCGGCGCAGAGTGTGCGATAGGCGCCGTCCTCGTCCAGCCGGTTGGGGTTTACCAGGGCGACGGCGGGCGGCAGGCGCGGTTCGGCGGCATGGTGGTCGAGCACGACGACCTCCAGCCCGGCATCGGCCGCCGCCTCCAGCGCCGCGAAGGCGGAGATGCCGCAATCGACGGTCACCACCAGCCGCACCCCCTCCCCCTTCAACCGCAGCAGCGCCGCGGCGTTCGGGCCGTAGCCCTCGGTGATGCGGTCGGGGACATAGACGCGGATGTCGGCGCCGAGCGAGCGGAAGAAGCGGCGCAGCAGCGCGGCGGAGGTGGCGCCGTCGACATCGTAGTCGCCGAAGACCGCCACCGGCTCGCCGTCGCGGATGGCGCGTGCGATGCGTTCGGCCGCCGGGTCCATGTCGCAGAAGCGCGAGGGATCGGGCAGCAGCGCCTTCAGCGTCGGGTTCAGAAAGGTGTCGCAGGTCTCGTCGGTGACGCCGCGGGCGGCCAGCACCCGGCCGACGATCTCCGGCAGGCCGCGCCCCTGGGTGAGAGCCTGCGCCTGCCGCTCGTCGCAGGGCCGCGCCTGCCAGCGCTTGCCGGACAGGGAGTTGGCGACGTTGAGGAAGGCGGCGGCTTCGGTCATGGCGGTGCTGCACGGTCGCTGGGATGGGGGCACAGCCATAGCAGAGATGGGCGCGTGGCGCACGGGTGGGTGTTGACAGGGGTGGGATGTCGTCGGCTGACGAAATGCCCCCTCCCCAACCCTCCCCCGCTTCGCGGGAGAGGGAGCAAGTCGCAGAACGGCGGCAGTCCCCTCTCCCGCCGAAGGCGGGGGAGGGTTAGGGAGGGGGCACCCGCGGCCGAACTTACGCCGCCCGCATCCAAACCGCCGTGTCGTGGAACGCCGCCCCACCCGCGGGCGGGACCGGCTCCGGCGAGGTCAGGCTGTTGATGCCCATGCCCTCGACGAAGGCGCTGTTGGGCCAGATGCCTTCGACGATCACCACACCGCGCGGCACGCCGGCGAAGGGCTTGGCATGGACCACCACGCTGCCCTGCGGGTTGCCCAGACGCACGGCGTCGCCGTCGGCAAGGCCCAGACCGGTCGCGTCGTCGGGGTGGATCAGCGCGGTGGGACGACCTTCACGCTTCTGGGCGGTCAGCGTCTCGGTGAAGGAGGTGTTGAGGAACTGGCGGGCCGGGGCGGTGACGAGGCGGAACGGATGCTCGGCGTCGGCGTCGCGGCCGGGGGGCATGTGGTCGGGCAGTTCCGGCATGCCGCCATAGGGACCGAGCGCCGCCCAGTCGGGGGCGAAACGGAACTTGTCGTCGGGATGGGCGAAGCCGTTGAGGAAGTGCGAGGTCTCGAATTCCGGCTGGGCGTCGATCCAGCGGTTCTCTGTCAGGGTCGCCGCGTCGCCCAGGTTGGAGGCCTTCAGCATGGCGTCGATGATCTCCAGCGCGGTCATGCCGAAGCCGGGATGCTCGGCGCCGACGCGGCGGGCGACCTCGGAGATGACCCAGTGGTTCTCGCGCGCCTCGAACTGCGGCTCGATCACCTTGCGGCCGATCAGGATGTGCATCTGGCCGCCGCCGCGGTAGATGTCGTCATGCTCCAGGAAGGTGGTGGCGGGAATCACCAGATCGGCCAGCTTGGCCGTGTCGGTCATGAACTGCTCATGCACCGCGACGAACAGATCCTCGCGCAGGAAGCCCTGGCGAACACGGGTCGAATCCGGGCAGATCGCCGCCGGGTTGGTGTTCTGGATCAGCATCGCCGTCACCGGCGGGCCGCTGGTCAGGTCGCGCGGGTCGCCGGTCAGCACCGCGCCGATGCGCGACTGGTCGAAGCTGCGCACCGAGGTATCCAGCCGGTCCAGCCCCTCCGACAGGGTCTTGTCGAGCTTGTAGATGCCGGACGAGCAATAGAGAGCGCCGCCGCCCTTGTGCTGCCATGCGCCGGTGACCACCGGCAGGCAGGACACGGCATGGACCTGGGCGGCGCCGTTGTGGGCACGCGACAGGCCGTAGCCGATGCGCAGGTAGCTGCGCTTGGTGGTGCCGTAGAGGCGGGCGAACTCCTCGATCTCCGCCACGGTCAGGCCGGTGATGCCGGCCGCCCATTCGGGCGTGCGGGTGGCGAGATGCGCCTCCAGCCGGTCGGTGCCGGCGGCGAGCCGGGCCAGATAGGCGCGGTCGGCGTAGCCGTCGCGGAACAGCACATGCATCACCGCGCAGGCCAGCGCCCCGTCGGTGCCCGGCCGCAGCATCAGGTGCAGGTCGGAGACCTCGGCCGTGCCGGTGCGATAGGGGTCGATGGTGACCAGCTTGGCGCCGCGGCCTTTGCGGGCGCGGCTGACATGGGTCATGACGTTGACCTGGGTCGCCACCGGGTTGCCGCCCCAGTTGACGATCAGGTCGCTCTCCGCCATCTCGCGCGGGTCGGCACCGCGGATGTCGCCGTAGCCGGCGAGCCAGCCCATGTTGGCCGGCGTGTCGCACACCGTGCTGGTCTGGCGCGAATAGCCCTTGGCATGGCGCAGGCGCTGGATGGCGCCGCGCTGCACCAGACCCATGGTGCCGGCGTAGAAATAGGGCCAGACGGCTTCGGGGCCATGGGTGCGCTCGGCCGTCAGGAAGGAGTCTGCGATGCGGTCCAGCGCCTCGTCCCAGCCGATCTCCTTCCACTGGCCGGAGCCCTTGGGGCCGGTGCGCAGCAGGGGCGTCTTCAGCCGGTCGGGGGAATGCACCCGCTCGGCATAGCGGCTGACCTTCGCACAGATGACGCCGGCGGTGTAGCTGTTCTCCGCCGCGCCGCGCACCTTGCCAATGCGTTCGGGGGCGCCGATGCGGTCGGGGGCGAGACGCTCCACCTCCAGGGCGCAGGTGCTGGGGCAGTCGTGCGGACAGGCGGTGGGGAGGAATTGGGCCGGCAAGGCTAACCTCTGGTCTGGCTGGCGGCGGAAGAACGCGAAGTTTAGGCCCGGCCGCGCGTCCGCTTCAATGCACAACAATGTAATGGAGACAATAATGAAGGGCCGGATACGCGAAGGGGCCGCGAAATCCCGTTCCGGACTTCGCGGCCCCTGCCGACTCAGCGAGGGAAATCCCCTGACGATCTGTGGCTTTACGCCGGGCTTTTCTACATGGCCCCGATCAGGCGCGGGAACCACAGCGAGATCGCCGGCACATAGGTGACGAGGCCGAGGAAGAGCAGCATCGTCAGCAGCCACGGCCACACCGCCACCGTCAGTTCGGTGATGCCCATCTTGGTGATGCCCGATGCGACGTAGAGGTTCAGGCCCACCGGGGGGTGGCACATGCCGACCTCCATGTTCACGATGATCAGGATGCCGAAATGGACCGGATCGATGCCCAGCGACATCGCCACCGGGAACAGGATCGGCGCCATGATCAGGACGATGGACGACGGCTCCATGAAGTTGCCGGCGGCCAGCAGCACGATGTTCACCACCAGCAGGAAGACCCACACGCCCAGATGCTGGCTCTGGATCCAGGCCGCCATGTTCTGCGGGATCTGCTCCGACGTCATGACGAAGGAGAAGAGGACGGCGTTGGTGATGATGTAGAGCAGCATCGCCGACATGCTGGCGCTGTCCAGCAGCACCTTCGGCACCCGGCTGAGCGGCATGTCGCGGTAGACGAACACCGCCACGACGAAGGCATAGACCGCCGCCATCGCCGCCGCTTCCGTCGGGGTGAAGACGCCGGTGTAGATGCCGCCCATCACGACGACGATCAGCAGCAGGCCCCAGAAGCTCTCGCGGAAGGCGTGCCAGCGCTGGCCGGCCGACGCCTTGGGGAGGCGGGGATAGCCGAACTTGCGGGCACGGAACCAGGTGGTGAAGCCGAGGAAGGCGGCAAGCATCAGGCCCGGCACAACGCCGGCCAGGAACATCTGGCCAATGGACGGCGCCTGCGGATGGCCGGTGGTGGCGACGCAGTACATCACCATCACGATCGACGGCGGGATCAGGATGCCGAGCGCGCCGGAGGTGGTGACGATGCCGGCGCCGAAATTCTTCGGGAAGCCCTGCTTGACCATCGCCGGCAGGATGATGGAGCCGATGGCCACCACCGTCGCCGGGCTGGAGCCCGACACCGCCGCGAACAGGGCGCAGGCCAGCACGCCGGCCAGACCGAGGCCGCCGTGCCAGTGCCCGACCATCGAGGTGGCGAAGTTGATCATGCGCCGGGCGACGCCGCCGTGGGTCAGGAAGTTGCCGGCCAGGATGAAGAACGGGATCGCCATGATCTCGAACTTCTCGATGCCGGTGAACAGCTTCAGCGCCACCGCCGCGATCGGCACGTCGGTCATCGTGAACAGGAAGGTCAGAACCGTCAGGCCGAGCGAGATGGAGATCGGCATGCCGGTGAGCATGAGGGCCAGCAGCAGCCCGAAGATGATGGCGGCGTTCATGCCGGGCCTCCTTCATTGGCGGCTTCGACCGGGTCGATGCCGTCGACCTGGGCATGATCGTGGTGGGGCAGTTCGCCGGTCCGGATGAAGGTCCAGGCGACCTGAAGGAAACGGAAGCACATCAGGTAGGATCCGAGTGGGATCGCCAGATAGATGATCCACATCGGCCATTCCAGATCGGCCGACACCTGCTCCGTCTCCGACATGTGGTAGACGAAATTGGCGCCCAGCGTGCCGACGACGCCGGTGAACAGGGCGCCGGCCAGCAGGCCGAAGATGACGAAGCGGCCGCGGATCTCCGGCCGCAGCCGGTTGATCACCACGTCCACGCCGACATGGATGCCGGTGCGCACGCCATAGGCGGCGCCGAACTTGGCCATCCACACGAACAGGTAGATGCAAAGTTCCTGGGCCCAGGCCAGATTCCAGTGGATGACGTAGTCCTGGATGTAGGGCACGCCGGACAGATAACGGTGAAGGACGGCCGCGAAGATGACGAGCGTCGCCACCGCCATCAGCGAGGCGATCAGCGTCTCCTCGAGGCGGTTGAGCAGTTTCATGAGCATGTCGGGGGGATCTCCCGGTCGGCGGAGATGGTCTGGTACGCTGGAGAGGCGCCGCAAAACCCACGGCGCTCCGTCTGGCCGTCATCCCCGCGCAGGCGGGGATCCAGGCGACTGCCGCAGCGAAAACATCGGGAAGGCTGGATTCCCGCCTTCGCGGGAATGACGGCCGAACAGGGCGGATGTCGCGTTCGAGGGGGCGACGCCTTCCATCGGGAAGAGGCCGCCCGCTCCCAGGTCCTTACATCTTGAAGCCGGCAGCCGCGGCTTCCTTGTAGATCGCTTCGATCAGGTCCTTGCCGACGCGGGATTCGGCGTCCTTGTGGACCGGCTTCAGCGCCTTGATCCAGGCCTCGCGCTCTTCCTTGGTCTGGGTGTGGAACTCGGTCTTGCCCGACGCCTTCATCTGGGCCAGGGCCACGTCGTTCTCGTTCTGCGCGATGTCGTTGGCGTAGTCGGTCGCCTCCTTCATCGCCTCTTCCAGCTTGCCGCGGAGGTCGGCGGGCAGGCCTTCCCAGAACTTCTTGTTCACGATGACCGCATAGCCGAGATAGCCATGGTCGGTCAGCGTGGCGTTCTTCTGCACCTCGTGCATCTTCTGGGTGTACATGTTCGACGGCGGGTTCTCGGTGCCGTCGACGACGCCGGTCTGCAGCGCCTGATACACTTCGGAGAAGGCCATCACCTGCGGCAGGGCGCCCAGGGCACGCATCTGGGCGTCCAGAACCTTGGACGACTGGATGCGCATCTTCAGGCCCTTCACGTCCTCCGGCTTGATGAGCGGCTTGTTGGCGCTCATGATCTTGAAGCCGTTGTCCCAGTAGGCCAGCCCGATGATGCCCTTGGACTCCAGCTTCTGGAACAGCTTCTTGCCGATCTCGCCCTTGGTGACGCGCTGAAGGACTTCCTTGCTGGGGAAGATGTAGGGCAGGTCGAAGACCTCGAATTCCTTGGCGCCGAGCGGGCCGAACTTGGCCAGCGACGGGGCCAGCATCTGCACAGCGCCGAGCTGCAGCGCCTCAAGCTCTTCCTTGTCCTTGTAGAGCTGGCTGTTCGGATAGACCTCGACCTTGACCTTGCCGGCCGTCAGCTTCTCGGCCAGTTCCTTGAACTTCTCGGCACCCTTGCCCTTCGGCGTCTCCGGGGCGACGACGTGGCTGAACTTGATGACGATCTGGTCCTGGGCCCAGGCCGTCGAAATGGCCATTGGCGCCGCCATCATGCAGCCGACCGCAGCCGCGCACAGGAGCTTCACGAGTTTCATGGGTGCGTCCCCCTTCCGGTGTTGATTGTCGACGGGGCTGAATGTTCCGCCCCGTACTTGTTGCGCATTGTTCATGATCGGACGAATTGCGGCTATTGTGGATATCCGCAGAGTCGGCCTATCCCACTTTCGTCCGGTCCCGCCATCCCCCGCCGCCACACTTTCGTGTCCATTCCAATGTCGAACCCGCTCCGCACCGGCACCTCCCCCTCCCCCGCCCGTCCGCCCTTGACCAATTTCGGGCGGGCGGTGCCGCATGCCATGCCGGTGGTGGCGATGGCGCTGGTCGTGGTGCTGCTGGGCGCCTTTCTCTGGCTGCTTCAGCGCAACGAGCGCGACGAGGAGGCGCTGGCGCTGATCAAGGACGCGCTTTGGGTCGAGCAGAACCTGCATTTCCAGCTTGCCTCCGACGAGGACAAGCTGGAGAGGCTGGCGGAGACGCTGGGACGCACCGAAGTGGACATGCGGCAGTTCGCCGCAATGGCCCGGCTGGTGGTGAACACCAATCCGGCGATCGAGCGGGTGCTGTGGCTGGACTCCCAGGGGCGCACCCAACTGGCCGAGCCGCCGTTGCCAGGGAACGGCGCGGCGGCCGGGGAAAATGCGGCCAGGGAAAACGCGGACGGGGACGACAGCCGGCTCGGCGGGCTGAGCCGCGCCGACGCCGTGCGCATCGCCCGGTCCTCCGGCCTGCGCGCCCACAGCGCGCCCTATCGGGTCGATGCCGGCAACCACGGTTTCGACGTCGCCTTCCCACTGTTCCGCGATGACAAGTTCGCCGGCGCGCTGGTCGGGGTCTTCTCGTTCGAGGCGATGCTGACCCACCATGTCCCCTGGTGGTTCGCCCAGCGCTACCAGCTGGAGGTGATCGACGCGCGGGGGACGGTGCTGGGGTCGAAGTCGCGCATGTCGGTGCCGGGGTCGATGGCCGGCCCGACGCCGGATCCGGCGCGCAGCCACGTCATCCCGTTCGACCCGCCCGGCCATGGGCTGGCGCTGGTCGCCACCGCCTATCCCAGCGATTCGAACGTCATGCGCACGGTCCTGGTTGCGGCGATCTTCGCGCTGACCGGATCGGCTCTGTGGAGCCTGTGGTCCCTGCGCCGCCATATCGCCGGCCGCCTGCGCGCCGAGGAGGCCCTGCGCGAGGAACACGCCTTCCGCAAGGCGATGGAGGACAGCCTGACCGTGGGCATGCGCGCCCGCGACCTGGATGGGCGCATCACCTACGTCAATCCGGCCTTCTGCAAGATGGTCGGGCTGGAGGCGGAGGATCTGATCGGCCGCGGCCCGCCGGCGCCCTATTGGCTGCCGGAGGAGATCGACCGGGCCGAGGCCGCCTTCCAGGACGTGCTGGCCGGCCGCGCGCCGGAGAACGGGCTGGAGATGCGGTTCCAGCGCCCGAACGGCGAGCGCTTCGACGCCCTGATCTACGAGGCGCCGCTGATCGACGCCAACGGGCGTCAGACCGGCTGGATGGGCTCCGTCCTCGACATCACCGAGCGCAAGCGCGCCGAGGAGCTGGCCCGCCAGCAGCAGGAGCGGCTGCAGCAGACCTCCCGCCTGATCACCATGGGCGAGATGGCCTCCACCCTGGCGCATGAGCTGAACCAGCCGCTGTCGGCCATCGCCAGCTATTGCACCGGCTGTCTCAACCGCCTGCGCTCCGACCGCTGCGACACGCAAGAGGTGGCGGCAGCGCTGGAGAAGTTGGCGGCGCAGGCCAAGCGCGCCGGGCTGGTGGTGCGGCGCATCCATGATTTCGTGCGCAAGCGCGATCCGAAGGTCGCCCCCTGCTCGCTCGCCCGCGTGCTGGAGGATTGCGTCGGGCTGGCCGGCAGCGACGCCGCGCGGCTGGGCGTGCGGGTGGAGCTGGACGCCCCGGCCGACCTGCCGCCGGTCACCGGCGACCGCATCCTGCTGCAGCAGGTGGTGCTGAACCTGATGCGCAACGGGATCGAGGCGATGGCCCGCACCCCGCGCGCCGACCGCCGCCTGACCGTCACCGTCCGCCCTGCCGGCGGCGATGACGGCGGCGAAGACGGCGGACAGGCCGCCACCGGCGAAGGCCGCGTGCTGCTGACGGAGATCCGCGACCATGGCTGCGGCATCGCGCCGGACGTCGCCGACCGGCTCTTTTCCCCTTTCTTCACCACCAAGCGCGAAGGTATGGGCATGGGCCTGAACATCTGCCGCTCCATCGTCGAGCACCACCGCGGCCGGCTGTGGTTCGAGGCGGTGACGGACGGTGACGGCCCGGAGGCGGTTCCTGCCGGCGCGCGCTTCCTGTTCACCCTGCCCGTTCATGCCCAGGCGCCGGACCGGCTTCCCGGCCACGCTTCCGAAAACACCGCTCCCGATCACACTGCCCCCGATCACACTGCCCCCGATCACACTGCCGAGGCCGCCGAATGACCACGCTCCACATCGTCGACGACGACGAGGCCATCCGCGACGCCCTCGGCTGGCTGTTCCAGTCGCGCAACGTCCCGGTGGCGGGCTGGCCATCCGCCGAGGCTTTCCTGGAGGCGTGGCGGCCGGACACCGCCGGCTGTCTGCTGCTGGACATCCGTATGGAGGGGATGAGCGGGCTGGAGCTGTTCGACCGGCTGCTCGCCAAGGGTTGCCGCATGCCGGTGATCTTCCTTACCGGCCATGGCGACGTGCCGATCGCCGTCGGCGCCCTGAAGAAGGGAGCCCGCGATTTCGTGGAAAAGCCCTTCAACGACAACGAATTGGTCGACCGGGTGATCGACGCGCTGGCCTTCGACGCCGAACAGCGCGAGCGCGAGGCGGGACAGGCGGGGCTGGCGGCCCGGCTGGCCACCCTGACCCAGCGCGAGCGTCAGGTGATGGAGTTGGTCGTCGCCGGACGGCTGAACAAGGTCATCGCCGACGAGCTGGGCATCAGCATGCGGACGGTGGAGGTCCACCGCAGCCATGTGTTCGAGAAGATGCGGGTGAAGACGGCGGTCGAACTGACCCGGCTGCTGACCGGCGCGTCCTGACCGGCTGAATCCGATTGGGGGAAACCCTGTAGGACGGCGCTCGTCACTGGAGTCGGTGCGGATCGCGTACTACTCTGCCCTGTCACTGCGGTGGTTTTTCCCAGAGGTTCGGAGTATCTGCGGTTGCGTATCCGGTTGCCCAGTTCCTTTCTCGCCATCGGCCTTGCCGTGATCGCGCCACTGCTGCTGTTCGGCGCCGTGCTGGTCTGGCAGCTGGACACGCGCGAGCGGGCGGAGACGGAGGACGCGCTGCAATCGGTGGCGCAGTCGCTGTCGCTGGCGGTCGACCGCGAATTGGCGAGCCAGCTGCGGCCGCTGGAACTGCTGGCATCGCTGCTGCAGCCCAATGTCGCCGACCTGAGGACCCTGTATCAGGAGACGACCACCGCCAGCCATGGCCAGCCGGGCTGGCTGGCCATGGGGCTGATCGACGCCGACACCGGCCGCTTCGTCTTCCACACCCATTACCCGCTGG
Organism: Azospirillum oryzae; assembly: GCF_900177515.1. Taxonomy (GTDB): domain Bacteria; phylum Pseudomonadota; class Alphaproteobacteria; order Azospirillales; family Azospirillaceae; genus Azospirillum; species Azospirillum oryzae_A. Next base: position 947,156 of record NZ_FXAK01000007.1, on the reverse strand, counting down.
GGGTTCAGCCGCTGCCGCCCCCGCGGCTGGACGAGGTCACCCGCCATGTGATCGAAAGCCGCCGGGCGGTGATCGGCGGCGTGCTGCCGCCCGGAGGGCCGCCGGGCCGTCCGTCGCTGATCCTGCGCGCGCCGATCATGCAGTACGACCCGGTGCGCCAGAACGACCGCGTGCGCTATGTCCTGTCGCTGGCTCTTGGCCTGGAAGGGCTGAGCGGCGCGCTGCGGACCCGCGATACCCCGCCGGAATGGACGGTCGCAGTCATCGACCCGACCATGCTGATCGCCGCCCGCTCCCGCGATGCCGCCGCCTATCTGGGCCAGAAGGTCCATGCGGCGCTGGAGGCGCGGATCCGGACCGGCAGCAACCGCATGTTCCTCGGCCGGACCAGGGACGGGGTGGAGGTGAATTCGGTCATCCACCGCTCACCGGAAACCGGCTGGTCGGTGGTGCTGGGCGTGCCCTCCGACCTCGTGCAGCGAAAGCTGAACGCCACGCGGATGACGGTGGTCGGCGGCGGCGTCCTTGCCTGCGCGGCGACGTTGACGCTGGCCCTGCTGGTGTCGCGCGCCTACCGCCGCCGCCGCAGCGCCGAGGAGGAGGTGCGCCGCGCCCGCGAGGCGGTGCTGATCGAGCAGCGTCGCCGGCTGGAATCGGAGAAGGAGCATGCCGAGGCGGCCAATCGGGCAAAGAGCGACTTCCTGGCCAACATGAGCCACGAGCTGCGCACGCCGCTGAACGCCATCATCGGCTTCGCCGAGGCGCTGATGTCCGGCATCTTCGGCGCCGCCCCGCCCAAGCATGCCGAATATCTGTCCGCGATCCACCAGTCCGGCCGCCACCTGCTGGACCTCGTCAACGAATTGCTGGACATGGCGAAGATCGAAGCCGGCCGGCTGGAGCTGTTCCCGGCCAACGTCGCGCTGGACGAGCTGCTGGACGATTGCCTGGGGCTGGTGGAGGCGCTGGCCCTGCGCAAGGGCGTGACCCTGACCGGCGGCGCCATCACGAGGAACCTGCGGGTCACGGTGGACGGCGTCCGTATGCGTCAGGCGGTGCTGAACGTCCTGTCCAACGCCATCAAGTTCACCCCGCCCGGCGGCGCCGTGCGGGTGGAGGCGGCCCCCGGCCCAGGCGGCACCGGCGCGGTCATCGTGATCGCCGACACCGGCGTCGGCATGACCGCGGACGAGCTGCTGATCGCGATGGAGCCGTTCCGTCAGGTTCACAACTACCTGACCAAGGCGGAGGCCGGGACCGGCCTGGGCCTGCCGCTGGCCCGCCGCTTCGTCGAGGCCCATGGCGGCACCCTGACCCTGGACAGCACGCCGGGAGTCGGCACCGCGGTGACCATTCGGTTGCCGTAGGGGCAGGCTGCCGTAGGGGGCAGTCCGGCGTTGACGGGGCGCTTCAGCCCCGGCGGGGCGGGCGTCCGGGAAGCATCGCGCGCTGCAGCTTGGCGCCGGCAAGGTCGGCCCCGTCCATGTCGGCGCTGTCGAGGTTCGCGTCGGACAGGTTGGCCTGCACCAGGCAGGTGCCAACCATCAGCGCGCCGCGCAGGTCGGCCCCCATCAGGTTGGCGGCCCAGGAGCGGCCGGTGGGGCGGCCGGAGGGATCCTTGATCGCCGCCGGCCCCAGCCGCACCCGCGTCAGGTCGGCGCCGGTCAGCACGGCATAGCTGAGGTTGGCGCCCGACAGGTCGGCGCCCATCAGGTTGGCGCCCTCCAGATTGGCGCCGGACAGATCGGTCATCATCAGCCGGGCGCCGGTCAGCGCCGCCGCCGACAGGTTCGCCCCGCGCAGGCTTGCGGCGCTGAGGTTGACGTTGCGCAGATCGGCGCGGCTGAGGTCGGTGCCGTCGAGGTCGGCCCTCTGGCCGCGCTGGCCGAAGCTGTCGATCCAGCGTTCATGGTCGAAGATGGCGCGCTGGATCTCCGACCCCATGCTGTCGATGGGGCGGGTCATCTGCGCGGTGTCGATCCGGGTGGAGGACAGGTCGCAGTCGGCCATCCGCGTGCCGACCATGTCGGCCTTGTCGAAGCGGGTGCCGTCCAGCGCCGCGCCGGACAGGTTGGCGCCGTTCAGCCGCGCCCCCGTCAGGTCCGCCCCGTTCAGCACCGCCCCCGACAGGTCGGCGTTCTGCAGCACAGCGCCGGTCAGGTCGGCATCCGCCAGATTGGCGCCGCGCAGCACCGCGCCGGTCAGGTCGGTGGGAATGCCGCCTTCCGCCGTCAGCCCGTTCTGCAGGCGGGCCAGGGCCGCCTTGTGGATCTGGCGGGCGCTTTCGGCGTCCTGGGCATCGGGGCCGGCGCCGCGCCGCGCGGTGCCCCCCGGCTCCAGCGTGCCGGCGCGTAGGTCGGCGCCCTTCAGGTTGGCGTTGGAGAAGTCGGCCGCGCGCAGCCGCGCGCCGCGCAGGTCGGTCTGCATCAGGTTGGCGCGGCTGATGTCGGCATCGCGCAGGTCGACGCCGAACAGGTCGGCGCCGGCCAGATTGGTGCCGTTCAGCCGCCCGCGCGCCAGCCGCGCGCCGACCAGGCGGGCGCCGCGCAGGTCGCGCTGCGACAGGTCCGCACCCTCGAGGTCGGCCATGGCGAGGTTGGCACGGGCACCGCCCGGCTGGCCCTTGATCCAGCGGGCATGCCGGTCCAGCACCTCGGCCAGTTGGTCGGGCCGGAAGAAGGACACGGAAGAGGCGGTCGGTGTGGTGGCTGGCACGGACAAGTTGTCGCCGTGAAATTGGTTACATCGCGCCAATCATGCGATTCATTCCTTACCGAAGGCTGAATGAATCCCCCTTTTGCGCACTCCCTTTCGGGGGATGCGTTTCGGCTGCCCACCGGTATCCCTACCCGCAGATGCGGCGCCGGGATCCGGCAGGATGAATATGGAAAACAGAGGCTTGGCCATAGGCGCGGCCATAGGCCCGCCCCTGCTTCTGCCGATGATGGTACGGCAATGGTCCCGAGTCGCGCACGTTACGGTTCTGTAATCGAACCAGCTGCGAACGAGTCGCGAACAGCTTCGACTCGGCCGGTGGGACCGTGGGCGGCCGAGTCGGCGGAAACCCTGGAGTCACCGAAAAACCGGCATCGGTTAAGCAATGGTTTCTTGACAGAAAAGGCCACGGACATCCTAAAAGTGTCCCACCTTTCGGAATAACGCACCGCAGCGCGCCTCGACCTTGGCCAGGGCGCGGCTTAGGCCGTAACCGGAACGATGGGCTCCAGAAGACGGATCCCGGGCGCCGGAGCGGAAAAACGGGATATGAAGGAAGCATGATGAAGGATGCGGACGCCCGGTCGATCACGACCGCACGCCCGAGCGCTGGCGAGAGCCACGCCACCGAACGCCGTCATCTCGATCGCCGCCATCTTCTGCGCGCCGGCCTGGGTCTGGCGGCGGCGGCCTCGGCCGGGGGAACCCTGTTCACCAGCGAAGAGGCGGAGGCCGCCGCCCTGCGCGCCCCGCCGCGGGTGCTGACCCTGGTGAACCTGCACACCGGCGAGAAGCTCCACGCCGAATACTGGTCGAGGGGCCGCTACGTGCGCGACGCCATGCGGGCGGTCAACCATCTGCTGCGCGACCACCGCAACAACGCGGTGCACGCCATCGACCCGAAGCTGCTGGATCTGGTCCATTCGCTGAGCCGCAAGATCGGCCGCCGCGGCCCGATCGAGATCGTGTCCGGCTACCGCTCGCCGGAGACCAACGCGATGCTGCGCGAGGCCGACCACAGCGGCGTCGCCCAGAACAGCTATCACATGCGCGGCATGGCCATCGACCTGCGGGTGCCGAACATGTCGACCCGCCATCTGCAGCGCGCGGCGCTGAGCCTGCGCGGCGGCGGGGTCGGCTATTACCCGGACAGCAACTTCGTCCATGTCGATGTGGGGCCGCTTCGCCACTGGTGAGCGGCTGGACCGCGGGCAGTTCCCGGTCCCAGAAAGCCCCCCGTCTTTTATCCGTCCGGTTCGATGTGGCGCCAAATCCAGGCAGGATTCGGCGCCACAGTCGTTTTCACGCCATCTCGCGCCACCACAACCGCCCCCTCCCCCTCCCCATCAAGCGTGCGCGACACAAAAGAACGGTGGCAGTTGTGGCTTATTGCCGCACTTTAAAGTAGTGTATCACGTGAGTTTTTCCTTCTAAGCTGGCCCGTGCATCATTCATGCAACCGGAATCGCTTTCTGTTGGAATGCGTGTGGGGGGATTCACATGGGCATATCGGTTGAAGACTTGCAGGGCGGCTTTCCTCCGTCGGGAATGGACGGCTCCGATCCCTTCGGCGGTTTCGGGGGATGGCAAAGTTCCTACCTCTTCGGCGGGAGCGGCGACGATCTTCTGATCGGGGGCGACGGGGACAACACCATCGACGGCGGCTCCGGCAACGATTCCATGATCGGCGGCCTGGGCAACGACATCTACATCGCGGACAGTACGGGAGACGTCATCCAGGAACAGGCCGGCGAAGGCACCGACGAGGTCCGGACCTCGTTGGGCGTCTTCACCCTCGGCGACAATCTGGAGACGCTGACCTACACCGGATACAGCGACTTCCAGGGCACCGGCAATGTGCTGGACAACGTCATCACCGGCTGGTGGAGCAACGATACGCTGAGCGGCGGCGCCGGTTCCGACACGCTGGTCGGCGATGCCGGCAACGACCTTCTCGATGGCGGCACCGGCGACGACCTCCTGATCGGCGGCCGGGGCGACGACGTCTACATCGTGGACAGCACGGGGGACGTCATCCAGGAACAGTTTTTCGAAGGCTTCGACGAGGTCCGCACCACGCTGAACGCCCTGACGCTCGGTGACAATCTGGACCGGCTGACCTTCATCGGAACGGGCGCCTTCCAAGGTACCGGAAACGAGCTGAGCAACCTGATCGTCGGAGGGGCCGGCAACGATACCCTGATCGGCGGCGGCGGCTTCGACACGCTGAACGGCGGCGACGGCGACGATCTTTTCTACATCGACGACACCAGCGCGACCATCGAGGGCGGCGCCGGCTTCGATTCGGTCATTATCCGGTACGACTTCGGCGTCCAGTTCGATCTTGCGGCCAGCGGCATCGAACAGGTTTATGGAGGAGCCGGAAACGACACGCTGGTCGGCACCGGCTCGACCGTCGGCCTCCTGATCGACGGGGGAGAGGGCAACGATTCCCTCATCGGCGGCGATGGCGACGATGTTTTCTCCATCGACGCCGGGGACCGGGTGGAGGGTGGAGCCGGCTTCGACACCGTCCATGTCAGAGGCGGGCAAGACCTGACCTTCGTTTTCGGCTATACCGGCATCGAGCGATTCTACAGCGGCAGCGGCAACGACAATCTGATCGCCCATGACTCCGCGGTCGAGGTCGACGGCGGGGCCGGCGACGACGTGCTGAGCGGCAGCGACCTCAACGACACGTTCCGTGGCGGCGAGGGCAACGACCGGCTGTTCGGCCGTGGGGGCGATGACAGTCTGATCGGTGGGGACGGCGACGACACGTTGTCCGGCGGTGAGGGCGACGATGTCCTGATCAGCGGGAGCGGCAACGATATGCTGTTCGGCGATGAGGGCAACGATCGCATCTATGTCGATGCCCCGACGGTAGCCCTGCTGGACGGCGGCGCCGGCGACGATACGGTCGAGGTCCGCTACGGCGGCGGTGTCACCCTGAACATCTCCTCCTCCATCGAGCATTTCATCAGCGGCTCCGGCGACGACAGCGTAACCGCGACCGACGGCTATTATGGCGTGACGATGGCCGGCGAGGACGGCAACGATCGGCTGACCGGAAGTTCGGGCAATGACGCGCTGTCCGGCGGGAGCGGCGACGACACGCTGAGGGGCGGCGACGGCGACGACCAGCTGCAGGGCGGCGCCGGTGCGGACCTGTTCGATTTCTCGACCGACCTCAACAGCAACAGCGGCAACGATGGCAACGACATCGTGACCGATTTCAATGCGGCGGAAGGCGACCGGATCGCCTTGTCCATGTTCCAGAGCTACACGGTCGGCGCCAACGCCCAAGGCGAGGCCGTACTCAGCATCTCCGGCTTCCGCGCGTCTCCGGTCGTCACCCTGTCCGGTGTGATGGCGGCGGACGTGTCCGGTTCCTGGTTCGTCACCCTTTGACGGGAAAAGGCGCCGCCCCGGCCGGGACGGCGCCTTTCCTTCTCGTGTCGGTCGGCGGAAACCGCCTTACCCGACGTCGGCCTGTCCCACCTTCAGCTTGCGGCGCAGCAGTGACAGCGGCGCGGTGTCGTCCAGGCTGGGCTGGAAGGCGATGGTGACCTCGGTCAGCGCGTTGGCCCAACTGTCCGGGTTGGTGCCTTCCGGCGCCTCCACCGAGGTGAAGCCGGTGCGGACCAGATAGAGATACTGGTCGGGGATGACATGGCCGACCGCGCGGATCTCGCCGGTGTAGCCATAGCGCTCCCGCAGTTCGCGCGCGGTGGAGAAGCCGCGGCCATCGCGGAACTTGGCGAACTCCACCGCCACCAGGGAGAAGCGGTCGAGGTCGGCGGCGATGGCGCCCGCCAGCGTGCCGCTCTTCAGCCGCACGCCGAGCCGGGCGTTGCGGCCCTCGAAGCTGTCACGCTCCGCCTGCCAGCGCTCGAAGCTGATGATGACCGGGCGGTCGTTGGGGACCGGCTCGCCGTCGGGGATGAAGCTCCAGGCGTCCTCGCCGATGCGCCCATTCTCAATCAGCGGCATAGATTCTCTCCTTGAACGGGGCATGGCCGACGCGCTTGAGCGTGTCGATGAAGCGCTCGCTCTCGTCCGACCGGTTGGCGAGATAGACGTCGACGATGGCCTCGATGGCGTCCACCGCTTCGGTCTCCGTCACCGCCGGGCCGAGGATGTCGCCGATGGCCGTGGTCAGCGTCGGGTCGCCGCCGACGGTGATCTGGTAATACTCGGTGCCCTTCTTGTCGACGCCGAGGATGCCGATGGCGCCGACATGGTGATGGCCGCAGGCGTTGATGCAGCCGCTGATCTTGATGCCCAGCTCGCCGATGGTGCGCTGGCGGAGCGGATCGGCGAAGCGGGCCGAGATCGCCTGCGCCAGCGGGATCGAGCGGGCGTTGGCCAGCGCGCAGTAATCCAGCCCCGGGCAGGCGATGATGTCGCCGATCAGACCGGCATTGGCGCTGCCGAGACCGGCGGCGTCCAGCTGCTTCCACAGGTCGTACAGCTCGTCCTTCTTCACATGGGCGAGGACGAGGTTCTGGACATGGGTGACGCGCAGCTCGCCGAAGCTGTGACGCTCGGCCAGATCGGCGACGAGGTCCATCTGGTCGCAGGTGGCGTCGCCCGGAATGCCACCGGCCGGCTTCAGCGAGACGGTGGCGATGGCATAGCCCGGCGCCTTGTGCTCCGCGACATTGACCGCCAGCCAGTTGGCGAAGGCCGGGTCGGCCGCACGGGCACGCTCCAGGGATTCCGAATGGTCGGGCAGTTCCTCGAAGGGCGGCGGGGCGAAGTGCTTGCGTATCCCCTCGACGATCTCCGGGTCCAGGCGGTATTTGGGGCCGCGCAGCCGGGCGAACTCCTCCTCCACCTCCTGGGTGAACTTCTCCAGCCCCAGCTCGTGGACCAGGATCTTGATGCGCGCCTTATAGATGTTGTCGCGGCGGCCGTACTGGTTGTAGACGCGCAGGATGGCTTCCAGGTAGGCGACGAAATCCTCCTGCGCCACCCACTCGCGGACCAGCTTGCCGACGAAGGGCGAGCGGCCGAGACCGCCGCCGACATAGAAGGAGAAGCCCGGCTCGCCCTTCTCGTTGCGGCGCGCCAGCAGGCCGACGTCATGGATGCGGACCGCGGCGCGATCGCTCTCGGCGCCGGAGATGGCGATCTTGAACTTGCGCGGCAGGTAGGTGAACTCGGGGTGCATCGTCGTCCACTGCCGCAGGATCTCGGCATAGACGCGGCCGTCCACGACTTCATCCTTGGCGGCGCCGACGAACGGGTCGGTGGTGACGTTGCGCACGCAGTTGCCGCTGGTCTGCAGCGCGTGCATGTCCACCTCGGCCAGCTCATGCAGGATCGCCGGAGTGTCCTCCAGCTTGATCCAGTTGTACTGCAGGTTCTGGCGGGTGGTGAAATGGCCGTAGCCGCGGTCATACTTGCGCCCGATGGCCGACAGCTTGCGCAGCTGGGTGGCGGACATCACGCCATAGGGCACGGCGATGCGCAGCATGTAGGCGTGAAGCTGGAGGTAGAGGCCGTTCATCAGCCGGATCGGCTTGAACTCCTCCTCCGTCAGCTCGCCCGACAGGCGGCGGTCGACCTGTTTGCGGAACTGCTCGACGCGCTCGGCGACGAACTGCCGGTCGATCTCGTCGTAGTGATAGATGCCGGCACGGGCGCCGGGCGCGATGTGGTTCATGTCGATAAACCCTCAGGGCCGCCGGAACGGCCAGCATTCAAGAATTCAGGCGGCCTGCTTGCCGAGATCGAGACGGACGGTCGGGCCGGCGGTGCGGATGCGCTCGCGCATCGTCGCCGGGACCGGAACGCCGTCCTGTTCCACCACCTCGAAGGTGTAGATGTCGACGGCGAACTGCTCGCGCTCCGCCTTCTCCTTGGCGGGGGCCAGCACGGCGTCGGCCTCGGCGCGCGGGAACAGCGCGGCCTCGGCGAAGGATTCGACCCACCGGCCGCCCTCGCCCAGGAACACGACTTCCCCGTCGCGCAGGCGGTTGGCGGTGATGGCTTTCATCGACCCTTCCTTCGATCGATCCTTGGCCGACATCTGGCTCTCCTGGCTGGTCGTTCTCTAAAGCGGTGGTGTCTTACCCGAACCGACGATGGTCCGGCAGTGAATTCGGCGGGATTGCGGCCATCATGGCGGTGTTCATGGCAGCCAACCCTCCCGGTCGATCAGCTCGCGGGTTTCGCGGGCGACATCGGACATCGACGCCCCCTCCGCCCGGCGGCGGTTGCGGAAGTCGGCGATGGTGCGCAGACGCTCCGCCCACTCCGCCGGGAACAGCGCCTCAAGCCGCTGGCGCAGCAGGCTGGCGAGGGTCGGGCTGCGGCCGCCGGTGGAGATGGTCATCACCAGATCGCCACGCCGCACCACGGAGGGCGAGTGGAAATCACACAAGGGGATGACGTCCTCGACATTCACCAGCACGCGGCGCTGCCGCGCCAGCTCCGCCAGCGCCGTCTCGGTCTCCGTCCCCAGCCCCATGACATACAGCACGCCGATCTTGTCCAAATCGGCGGCTTCGGGCAGAGCCCGCACCAGACGGTCGCCGGCCAGCGCGGCCAATTCCCCATCCGGCTCCGGTGAAAACACCTGCGGGTCCGCCCCACCCTCGCGCAGCTGGGTCAGGCGGCGCACCGCGAGCGGGCCGTTGCCGGCCAGCGCGATCACCACCTGCGCCGGGTCGAGCGCCAGCGGAATCATGGCCGCATCCCCAATGCCGATGCCGGGTTCGACGGAACGGAGCGGCGGTTCGCGCCGCTTATATGGGTGATGCTGTGCATGGCGGTATTTAGCCCAGCCGCCACACGACAATCAACATATTTCACACAAGCGATTGCAGCAAAGCACAAGCCTATTAAACAAGTAGAGAATGTATTTACGTTGCACGGGTTTTCCGCTGGTGTTAATGTGCAAACACAAACGCATTGCCTACTTCATCAGTAGATTTAATGAGCCACCGCGAAAGGCAGCCGATGATGGACGCGGAAACACGGGTGAAGCATCTGACCGACAGCCACGGCACGCTGGAAGGCGCGCCGCTGCTGGCCGCCATGCATGAGCTGTTCGGCGGGCGGATCGCGCTGCTGTCGTCCTTCGGCGCCGAATCCGCGGTGCTGCTGGCGCTGGCCGCCGAGGCGACGCCGGATTTCCCGGTTCTGTTTGTGAATACCGGCAAGCTGTTCGGCGAGACCCTGCGCTACCGCGATCAGCTGGTGGAGCGGCTTGGCCTGCGCGATGTGCGGGAGATCGGGCCGACGGCCGACGATCTCGCCGCCGGCGACAAGGACGGCCTGCTGTTCAACCGCGACTATGACGCCTGCTGCCATCTGCGCAAGACGGTGCCGCTGGAGCGCGCGCTGGCCACCGCCGGGCTGGAGGCCTGGGTGACGGGCCGCAAGCGTTTCCAGTCGGCGACCCGCGCCGCCCTGCCCCTGTTCGAGGCGGAGGGGGGCCGCGTGAAGGTCAACCCGCTGGCCAACTGGGACAAGGACCGGCTGGAGGAAGAGTTCACCCGGCGCGATCTGCCGCGCCACCCGCTGGAGGCCGACGGGTTCCTGTCGATCGGCTGTTACACCTGCACCGAGCGAGTGGCGCCCGGTGCCGACCCGCGTTCCGGCCGTTGGGCCGGCAGCGCCAAGACCGAATGCGGCATACACACCACCATGATTGGAATCGCCCGATGAGCGCCGATCTCGACCAGCTCGAAAACCAGAGCATCTATATTCTGCGCGAGGCCTACAACCGCATCGACAAGCTGGCGATGCTCTGGTCGATCGGCAAGGACAGCAACGCGCTGCTCTGGCTCTGCCGCAAGGCGTTCTTCGGGCGCATCCCCTTCCCCGTCGTGCAGCTCGACACCGCCATGGAGCTGCCGGAGGTCTACGAGTTCCGCGACCGCATCACCAAGGAATGGGACCTCGACCTGAAGGTGGAGCAGTGCCCGCCCGAGGAGGAAATGGACCAGACCCTGCCGCCGCTGACCCGCGCCGCCGCGCGCAAGACGGAAGGGCTGAAGAACCTGCTGCGCGACCATGCCTATCAGGGCGTGATGGTCGGCATCCGCCGCGACGAGCAGGCGACCCGCGCCAAGGAGCGCGTGTTCTCGCCACGCTCGCTGGAAGGCGACTGGGACGTGAAGGACCAGCCGGCGGAGTTCTGGGACCATTACAAGACCCGCTTCCCCGAAGGCGTCCATGTCCGCATCCACCCGCTGCTGGCCTGGACCGAGCTGGACATCTGGCGCTATTCGCAGCGCGAAGGGATTCCCATCGTCCCGCTGTACTTCGCCAAGGACGGCAAGCGCTATCGCTCCCTGGGCGAGAAGAACATCACCTTCCCGGTCGACAGCAACGCGTCCACCATCGACGAGATCATCGCCGAGCTTCAGGTGACCCGCGTGCCGGAACGCGCCGGCCGCGCGATGGACAATGAATCAGAAGACAGCTTCGAGCGCCTGCGCAGCGTGGGGTACATGTAAGATGCCGCATTCTCAACTTCGCATCGTCATCGTCGGCCATGTCGACCATGGCAAGTCCACGCTGATCGGCCGCCTGCTGAACGACACCGGCAGCCTGCCCGACGGCAAGGTGGAGCAGGTCCGCGAAATGAGCCGCAAGCGCGGCATGCCGTTCGAATGGGCCTTCGTCATGGACGCGCTGCAGGCCGAGCGTGACCAGGGCATCACCATCGACACCACGCAGATCCACTTCAAGACCAAGCAGCGCCCCTACGTCATCATCGACGCGCCCGGCCACACCGAGTTCCTGAAGAACATGGTGACCGGCGCCTCCCAGGCCGACGCCGCCCTGCTGGTGATCGACGCCGACGAGGGCGCGCTGGAACAGTCGCGCCGCCACGCCTTCCTGCTGCATCTGCTGGGCGTGCGTCAGGTCGCGGTCGTCGTCAACAAGATGGACAAGGTCGAGTTCTCCAGCCGCCGCTATGAGGTGGTCGCGCAGGAGATCAAGGACTATCTGGCCGAGCTGGGGCTGCAGCCGAAGGCGGTGATCCCGGTTTCCGCCCGCAACGGCGACAACATCGTCAGCCGCAGCGAGCAGTCCGACTGGTATCTCGGCCCGACGGTGATCGAGCAGCTCGACGCCTTCCGTCCGCAGCAGACCTCGCCGGACCAGCCGCTGCGCTTCCCGCTGCAGGACGTCTACAAGCCGGACGACCGCCGCATCCTCGCCGGCCGCATCGAAAGCGGGCGGCTGCGCGTCGGCGACACCCTGCACTTCTCGCCCACCGGCGCCAGCGCCAAGGTGGTCAGCATCGAGGCGTGGAACCATCCGGAGACGGTGCTGTCGGCCCAGGCCGGGCAGAGCATCGGCATCACGCTGGACAAGCGCATCTTCGCCGAACGCGGCCACATCGCCCACCATCAGGCCGACGCCCCGACGCTGGCCCACCGGCTGAGCGTGCGGCTGTTCTGGCTGGTGTCCGACCCGCTGGTGGTCGGCAAGACCTACACGCTGAAGATCGCCACCGGCGAACACCGGGTGACGGTGGAGCAGGTGACGGCGGTCATCGACGTGGAGGATTTGTCCAGCACCCCCGGCAAGGCGGTCCGCCGCAACGAGGTTGCGGAGGTGGTGCTGCGCTCCCGCTCACCGATCGCCTTGGATCTGGCGTCGGAGCTGCCGCGCACCGGCCGCGGCGCGCTGATCGACGGCAACGACGTGGTCGGCGGCTGCCTGGTGGTGGAGATCGAGGACGCTGCGGCGGCCAACATCACCGAGGTGTCGCACACCGTCTCGCTGGAGGAGCGGTCCCAGGCCAACGGCCACAAGGGCGGCATCGTCTGGCTGACCGGCCTGTCGGGTGCCGGCAAGTCGACGCTGGCGATGGCGCTGGAACGCGCGCTGTTCGACCGCGGCTGGCAGACCTTCGTGCTGGACGGCGACAATGTCCGCAACGGCCTGAACGCCGGCCTGGGCTTCTCGTCGGATGACCGGGCGGAGAACATCCGCCGGGTGGCCGAGACGGCGAAGCTGTTCGCCGACGCCGGCATGGTGGTGATCGCCTCGCTGATCTCGCCGCTGAAGTCCGACCGGGCGCGGGCGCGGGTGATCGGCGGCGAGCGCTTCCACGAGGTCTATGTCGCCGCCGACCTCGCCACCTGCGAGGAGCGCGACCCCAAGGGCCTCTACAAGAAGGCACGGGCCGGCGAGATCGCCGAGTTCACCGGCATCTCGGCCCCCTACGAGGCGCCGGACCAGCCCGAACTGGTGATCGACACCGACGCGCTGAGCCGCAGCGAGGCCCTGGCCCAGCTGCTCGACTATGTCGACGAGACCTTGGGCAAGAACAGCCTGAAGTCGGAGAAAGAGCTGACCTATGTGATCTGAGGGTCGGCGTTATAGGGTGAAGCTTCGGGCGCGGGGGAAAGACCGCGCCCGAAGTGTTTTCAGGCCGCCTTTTGGTCGCCGCGATACATCGCCGTCACCATCAGCGCCACGGTCGCCAGCACCAGCGGCACGAAGGAGATGCGCAGGACGGTGTCCCAGCCGTAGCTGGTCAGCAGGCTGCCAGAGGCGAAGGAGCCGAAGGCCATGGTGCCGAAGACGAGGAAGTCGTTCAGCGACTGCACCCGCGTCTTCTCCTCCGGCCGGTGGCAGTCCAGCACCAGGGCGGAGGCGCCGAGGAAGCCGAAGTTCCACCCCACCCCCAACAGGATCAGGCTGAACCAGAAATGGGCGACATCCTGCCCCGACAGCCCGACCGCCGAGGCCGCGGCGATCAGCGTCAGTCCGGCGGCGACCATCCGCGGGGAACCGAAGCGGCCGATCAGCCGTCCGGTGAAGAAGCTGGGGGCGTACATGGCGATGACGTGCCATTGCAGGCCGAGGTTGGCCGATTCCTGCGGCAGGCCGCACAGCCTCATCGCCAGCGGGGCGGCGGTCATCAGGAAGTTCATCAGCAGATAGGACACCACCCCGCAGATCACCGCGGTGACGAAGCGGGGCTGGCGCAGGATGGCGCCCAATGGCCGCCCACCGGCGACCTCCGCCGCGGTCGGCTTGGGCAGGCGGACACCGAGCAGCACCAGCGCCGATACCGCCGCGACGGCAGCCTGCGCGACGTAGGTCGCGGCGAACAGGTGGGGCGGCCACAGGTTCATGGTGTGGGTGACCAACTGCGGCCCGACCACACCGGCGACCACGCCTCCCGCCATTACCACCGACATGGCGCGTGGCCGGCGCTCCGCCGAGGTGCAGTCGGCGGCGGCAAAGCGGAAGGACAGCACCACGGCGGCATAGGCCCCGCCGGGAATCATCGCCGCGCAGAACAGCCAGAACGACCCGAACAGGATGGCGAGCGACGACAGCAGCCCGACCAGCACGCCGCATCCGGTCCCCGCCAGGAAGGCGGCACGACGGCCGAAGCGCCGGGCGATGGTCCCGGCCGGCAGGGTGCAAACCGCCATGCCGACCACGAAGATGGAAATCGGCAGGGTCGCCAGCGCCGGGCTGGGAGCCAGCGTGTTGCCGACGATTGCGCCGGTTGCATAGACGACGATCGCGTTGGCACCAGCGAGCGCCTGGGCGATGACCAGCCGGACGATGTTGCCAAGCTCATGCGCTTGTGGGATCGCGGAGGCCGCTTCTGTCCGGGTGGTGGCTTCGGCTTGCGACATGGGACTCCTCGGACGATGCTGCGGCGGACTTTGCGCGTCGCGGTGGCCGATCCAGCTTTAGCGATGCGGCAGCATGAACAGAAATGGTTTGTCCGCATGGATCGATTGATCAGGCGTCATGAATGCTCAACCGCCGGATTTTCGGGATCTCGCGAGAAGGAGGAGGTGGATTATCTCGCCGGCTTCCTTGCGCTGGCGCGGGAGGGTGGACGGTAGCGGTGCTGCGGAGCCGATCAGGACTCTGTCGCGGCGCACATCCTGTGGCATAAGGGGCCGCCATCACGCTCCCCAGCAATATGCCTTTGAGGACCCCTGTCGCCCATGATCCGCTTCGATAACGTCAGCAAGCAGAACGGCCACCGCATCCTGTTCCTGGAGGCCTCCGCGGCGCTCAACCGGGGTGAGAAGGTCGGGCTGGTCGGTCCCAACGGCGCCGGCAAGACGACCCTGTTCCGCATGATCACTGGCGAGGAGCAGCCGGACGGCGGTCAGGTCGCCATCGAGAAGCAGGTCAGCATCGGCTATTTCAACCAGGATGTCGGCGAGATGTCCGGCCGTTCCGCCGTGGCGGAGGTGATGGACGGCGCCGGGCCGGTCAGCGTCGTCGCCGCCGAACTGGCGGAGTTGGAAGCCGCCATGGCCGACCCCGACCGCGCCGCCGAGATGGACGCCATCATCGAACGCTATGGCGAGGTTCAGGCGCGTTTCGATGAGCTGGGCGGCTATGAGCTGGAAGGCAAGGCGCGCGAGGTGCTGGCCGGCCTCAGCTTCAGCCAGGAGATGATGGACGGCGACGTCGGTGGCCTGTCTGGCGGCTGGAAGATGCGTGTGGCGCTGGCCCGCATCCTGCTGATGCGTCCCGACGCCATGCTGCTCGACGAGCCGAGCAACCATCTGGACATCGAAAGCCTGATCTGGCTGGAAGGCTTCCTGAAGGGCTACGAGGGCGCCCTGCTGATGACCTCGCACGACCGCGAGTTCATGAACCGCATCGTCACCAAGATCATCGAGATCGACGGCGGAACGCTGACCAGCTATTCCGGCGACTACAGCTTCTACGAGAAGCAGCGGGCGCTGAAGGAGAAGCAGCAGGAGGCCCAGTTCGAACGTCAGCAGGCGATGCTGGCGAAGGAGTTGAAGTTCATCGAGCGCTTCAAGGCCCGCGCCTCGCACGCCTCCCAGGTGCAGAGCCGGGTGAAGAAGCTGGACAAGATCGAGCGCTTCGAGCCGCCCAAGCGCCGCCAGGTGGTGACCTTCGACTTCCCGCCCGCCCCGCGCTCCGGCGACGACGTCGCGGTTCTGAAGAACGTCCACAAGGGCTATGGCAGCCGCGCCATCTATGAGGGGCTGGACCTGACCATCCGCCGCAAGGAGCGCTGGTGCGTCATGGGCGTCAACGGCGCCGGCAAGTCGACCCTGCTGAAGCTGATCGCCGGCGCGGCCGAGCCGGACAGCGGCACCGTCACCGTCGGCGGCAGCGTCAAGATGGGCTATTTCTCGCAGCACGCGATGGAGTTGCTGGACGGCGACCAGACCATCTTCGAATCGCTGGAGGCGCATTTCCCGCAGGCCAGCCAGGGCTCGCTGCGGGCGCTGGCCGGCTGTTTCGGCTTCTCCGGCGACGATGTGGAGAAGAAGTGCCGCGTGCTGTCGGGCGGCGAGAAGGCCCGTCTGGTGATGGCGATCATGCTGTTCAACCCGCCCAACTTCCTGGTGCTGGACGAGCCGACCAACCACCTGGACCTCGACACCAAGCAGATGCTGATCCAGGCGCTGGCGGCCTATGAGGGCACGATGCTGTTCGTGTCGCACGACCGCCATTTCCTGGCGGCGCTGTCCAACCGCGTGCTGGAACTGACGCCGGAAGGCATCCACCAGTACGGCGGCGGCTACACCGAGTATGTCGAGCGCACCGGGCAGGAGGCGCCGGGGCTGCGGAGTTGACCGAGGGAGGCGTCACGCCCCCTACGGGGCGGCGGGGCATCACTCCGGCCAGAACTCCACATCCATGATCCGCTCGCACGGCCAGGGGCAAGCTACCGGAAAGGTCGAGGCCGAGAGGCCGGTTTCCGCAGCCGCATCACGGCGAGCGCGCCGGTAAGCCGCTTCGATCGCATCCGGGAGGCGGCTTTTAAGGCTTGGATTATCCTCCAGATGATCGACCAGATCGTCCCGCGAGTTGGCGATGGACGCCTCCCAAGAGGCTCCACGTCGGGAAGGCTGGAACTGCCATTTCAGCAGCTGCAGGAGAAGGATCGTGAGGCGGCTCACCAATTCACGCTTCTCGCTCCGCCCCATGCTCTCGATCTCCTCGGCGATGTGGGCGATATCGGCAGCGTCCAGCTTGCCGGCGCGCAACAAGGCCGCCTGCTCGTTCGCCCAGGCATAAAAGTCGCGATCATACAGACTGGCGGTCATTTCGGCCTCCACGCTGGGGGGCAGCCTCGTCAGGTAAACTAGTTTACGCGCCAATTCGTTTCAATCCACAGGTGCCCGAAGGACTGGGTTTCCAGCGGAGCTTCGCCACACCGCTCGCAGCCCGCATAGTATCTCGCGGCTTCCCAACGCCACCCAGCGAGCCGTCCGGTTGCGGCCGTTCGAATTGGCGGAGTCGCTCGACCGACCCCGCCAATTCCGAGTGGCGCCGTTGCCGCTCCCTTCACTCCAAGTGAACGCCTCCTTCAGAACAAGTCATTGGTCGTGAAGAACGCCGGGGCGTAGCATCGCCTTACTTGTCGAGGCGACGGAGGCGGAGATGCCCTCTCACACGGATTCCCTTGAACGGCTGGGGCTGCGGTCGCCAGTGATCCAGGCGCCGATGGCCGGGGGCGGCGATACGGCGGCGCTGGTGGCGGCGGTCAATGAGGCCGGCGGGCTGGGCTTCGTCGGCGCCGCCTACCTCACCCTGGCGCAGATCGCCGAACGGGCGCGCGACATCCGCGACCGCACCGCCCTGCCCTTCGGCATCAACCTGTTCGCGCCAACGCCGGCGCCCGGACCGGCGCCGATGATGGCCGAGGCGATGGCCCGCGTGGCAGGCTTCCACGCCGAGCTTGGATTGCCGGAGGCGGAGGAGCCCGCCTACGCCGGCGATGCGTTCGACCGACAGATGGCGGCCGTTCTGGACAGCGGTGCCGCCTTCTACAGCGTCACCTTCGGGCTGCCGCCGGCCGACAGCGTCGCCGCGGCGAAGACACGCGGCATCAGGGTGCTGGGCACCGCAACCACGGTGGCGGAGGCGGTGGCGCTGGAGCAGGCCGGCGTCGATGCGGTGATCGCCCAGGGCGGCGAGGCCGGCGGGCATCGCGGCAGCTTCCTCGGCGATGCCTGGAAAGATCGCGGGGCCAATCTGGTCGGCACGATGGCGCTGGTGCCGCAGGTGGCGGATGCGGTGAGCGTGCCGGTGATCGCATCCGGCGGGATCATGGACGGGCGCGGCATCGCCGCGGCGCTGGCGCTGGGAGCGACGGCGGTGCAGTTGGGCACCGTCTTCCTGACCACCGAGGAGGCCGGCATTCCGGAGGCGCACAAGGCCGCCATCCTGGCCGCGCGGGAGGACCAGACCCGCATCACCCGCGCCTTCTCCGGCCGGCCGGCGCGCGGCATCGTCAACCGTTTCATGGAGGCGGTGGAGGACCCGGATGCGCCCGACGCGGTGCTGCCCTTCCCCTTGCAGAACACGCTGACCCGGCCGCTACGGACCGCCGCCGGCAAGGCCGGGCGGGCGGAGTTCCTGTCGCTGTGGGCCGGCCAGGGGCTGGGGCTGGCACAGCGGCGGCCGGCGGGGGAACTGGTCGCCGACCTGCTGCGCGGGACCGAGGCGGTGCGGCGGGGATTGGCCGGCTGACCGCCTGTCGAGCGGTGCGGCTCAGCCGGCCTCGACCGACACGCGGTTGCGGCCGCCGCGCTTGGCGGTGTAGAGCGCCTGATCGGCGCGGCGGACCAGCGTCATCGCCGGTTCGCCGGGGCGGAACTGGGCGACGCCGACCGACAGGGCGACGGTGCCGTAATTGGCGTTGCGCGCCTTGTTCACGATCTGCCGGCCGCCGACGAAGGTCCGCACCTGCTCCGCCAGCTTGATGGCGTTTTCCAGGCTGGTGCGCGGCAGGATGATCGCGAACTCCTCGCCGCCATAGCGGGCGGCGGTGTCGCGGCCCTTGATGCATTCGGTCAGCATGCGGGCGACCAGCTTCAGCACATGGTCGCCGACCAGATGGCCGTGGGTGTCGTTGAAGGCCTTGAAATGGTCGATGTCGACCATCAGCAGCGACAGCGGCTGCTCGTCGCGCACGGAGGCTTCCATCGCCTCCGCCAGCATCTGGTCGAAGGCCTTGCGGTTGCCGATGCCGGTCAGCCCGTCGGTCAGCGCCTCGCGCCGGGCGCTGTCCAGGCTGACCCGCATCTCCGCCAGTTGCTGGCTCGATTCCTGAAGTTGGGATTGCAGGGCGGCCTGGCGGTCGACGATCTCCCTGGTTTCCGCGGCGATGGCGGCGATCATGGCGCGCAGTTCCGTCAGGCTGAGCGGCTGGTCCAGCTCTTCCCGGAAACCGGACAGGGCGTTGCCGTAGCGCTCCGTCTCCGATCCGACATTGCCCAGCTGTTCAAGGATGCGGCCCAGCGCGAAGCGCGCCTTGTCGGAGGTCTCGCGGATCGCCTGCGCTTCGGCATCCGTGGTGAAAAAACGCTTGTAAAGCTCGTCGCAGAGCGTTTGCGAAACGCCCAGCCCATCCCGCCGCGCCAGATCGACGGCGCGGGTCAGGTCGGGGTTGTTCCCGTTGAAATACACGTACCAGAGCGTGAAATTTTCCGGGGTGGGCGCCAGCCCGTCGGACAGCATCCGCTCCATGGCCTTTGCGGCAAGTCCGCTGGAACGTTCGAAATCCCCCTCAGCTGCCACGACCGTCGTCCGTCCAGAAATCATTCGGTTTCGAACGGTACGCGGCACAAGCCCTTACGGCAAGAAGGTTTTTAAGAGCGTGACGAGATGCTGCAAACGGTTTGGTTGCACCCCGTCCGATTAGTTGCACTGACCGACCGAGCTTTCCGCGCAGATATGAGTGCCGTCGGTCCAGCGGGCGCCCGACAGGTCGGCATGGCGCAGGTCGGTGCCGGACAATCTGGCGCCGGTCAGGTCGGCCCGCGCCAGCGATGCGCCCACCATCTTGGCGTTGCGCAGGTCGGCCTCGCGGAAGCTGGCGCCGGTCAGGTCGGCGCGGGTGAAGTCGGCCTCGATCAGCCGCGCCTTGTCGAACACCGCACCGGGGGCAGTGGCGCTGATGAATTTGGCGCGGTAGCCGTCGGCGTCGGTCAGCTTCGCTTCCCCCAGCGTGGCGCGCTGAAAGGTCGCATCGCGCAGCATGGCGCCGCTGAGGTCGACACCGGTCAGCGTCTGCCCCTCCAGCGAGCAGCGGCGCCAATTGACCTTCGGCTGCGCCGCCTCGGTGCAATCGGCCAGCGCCGGCGCGGCGGAAAGGACGGCCAGGACGGCGGCTGCGGCGGCGAGAATGCCGGAACGGAGACGGGAGTGGATCGGCTGGACGGATGCGGTCTTCATTCTTCGATAGATGGGGCCGGCAACCGTCAACTCAACCACCCGGACGCACCCGGCCGGTCGAAGGCCCATCCAGCCGGGCCACCGCCCGTCCGGCCTGCGGCGGCCGGGGATGGGCGGCATGGGCCGCCGCCTGTTCGCCCAGCGCCGCGGCGACGGCGGACGGGAACGGGCCGGTCTTGCGGGTGCCGAGGTCGACATGCAGCAGCATGAACTCCGCCGTCGCCGCCAGCCACCCCTCCTCCGCATGCCGCATTTCGTGGAACAGGTGCAGACGCTTAGGGTCGGCGCCGAGCAGCAGCGACTCGAAGCGCAGCGGCGTCCCCTCCGTCACCTCGCGGGCGTAGGTCAGGTGGGCATCGACGACGAAGACCGACCGGTTCTCCGCCGCCACATAGGCCTTGCCGATCCCGAACCGGTCCAGCACGGCGTCGGTCGCATGATCGAAGGCCAGCAGGTAATAGGCGACGTTCATGTGCCCGTTGTAGTCGATCCACTCCGGGCGGACGGTCTCGTGGTGGAGGGTCAGGGGCGTGGTGGGGGTCATGGAATTCCGAGGAAACAGATGATGTCGGCGCGCAGAGTTTCGATCTCCGACAGCCAGCCGGCAACTTCCGAAATCGGCAGGTCGGGAAGCGGATCGTCGAATATGCCCGCGCCCGGATAGCGAGAGGCGCTGATGAAGGCGGTAAGATGGGCGAGTGCGGCTATGCGTTCAGCCAGCGGGTGACCGGTTGTTAGCCGTGCGACCAGAACATCGATGTCGTGTGATTTCGGCGGCATCATGCCGGCCGCCACCAACAGGGTCTTGGCCAGTTTCTCGACCGCCTGCTGGCAGTGATAGGCCGCCATCTGAGGCTCCGGTTCAGGACCATAGAGGTTGTTGCGGATCGCCTTCAGGTCGCGATCCACCACAACCAGCCACGCCTGGATTTCCCTATGCGCCATAGACCCTGAGTCCCCGGCGTTTGACCTCATAACTCAACGTGCCGACGACGTCCTTGGACGCCTCGTAATTGGTGCGCGTGCAGGGAATGATGTCGGCCGGAATGCCGGTACCGATCTTCGACGCATAGGCGTAGCGGATCGACCGCCGCTCCTTCGGCGCATCGTCCGGGACGATCACCAGCAGGTCGTAGTCGCTGTCCTCATCGAAATCGCCGTGCGCCCGGCTGCCAAACAGGTAGACGGCTTCCGGCTCCAGGGCCGGCACGATCCGGTCCAGCAGGATTTGCAGCTTCTCGTCATGCTCTGCATCGATGGACGCCATCGTCTACGTCCTCGTCTCCAGAAAAGCGGAAACCGTTACCCGGACCTGTTCGATTTCAGCAAGCCAGCGGGATACATCGTCGGGATCGGGCTCATCCGGCGGACTGTCGAAAACATCCATGCTCGGGTAGCGGAAGGCCGCGGCGAAGATGGTGAAGCGCTCCAATGGCAGCAAGGTCGCACGCAACGGGTGGTCCGACGGCACATCGTCCAACAATGCGACGATGTTGTGTTGCTTGCGCGGATGGCGGCCGAGCGAGACCAGAACCGCCTTGACCAGCTTCTCCGCCGCCTGCTGGCAATGATAGGCCGCCGATTTGACCGCCGAGCCGACGAGGCAGGCGCGGATCGCGCGGATGTCCTCGTCCACCACCGCCAGCCAGGCTGCGACCACCCTATCGACCATAGACCTGCACCCCGTGGTGGTTCGCCTCGTAATAGAGCGTTCCCACCGAGTCCTTGTAGCGTTCGAATCCGGTGCGGGAGCAGGGAATGATGTCGGCCGGAACCCGGGATTGCCGGCTGGCTTCGAAGGCGGTGGCCATCGACCGCCGCTCCTTCGGCGCATCATCCGGCACGATCACCAGCAGGTCGTAGTCACTGTCCTCGTCGAAGTCGCCGCGCGCCCGGCTGCCGAACAGGTAGACGGCTTCCGGCTCCAGGGCCGGCACGATGCGGTCCAGCAGGCGTTGCAGCTTTTCGTCGTTCCGTGCGTCGACTGTGCCCATGGAAATCCTCCGCCACCCATCCTAACACGGAACGGGCGGCGGAGGATCAACGTCAAACCGAGGGCATCACACCGAGAAGTACTTGGCCCGCGGGTGGTGCAGGACGATGGCGGAGGTGCTCTGCTCCGGATGCAGCTGGTCCTCGTCCGACATCTCGATGCCGATGCGGCCAGCGTCCAGCAGCTTCAGCAGCTGTTCCTGGTCCTTCAGGTTCGGACAGGCCGGATAGCCGAAGCTGTAGCGGCTGCCGCGATAGGACTGCTGCAGCAGCTTCTCCTTGTCGCGGCTGTCCTCGGCGCCGAAGCCCAACTCCGCACGGATGCGGGCGTGGACATATTCCGCCATCGCCTCAGTCATCTCCACCGACAGGCCGTGCAGGTAGAGATAGTCCTGATAGCGGTTCTCGGCGAACCACTCGCGCGCCACCTCGGCGCAATGCTGGCCCATTGTGACGACCTGGAGGCCGATCACGTCACGCTCGGGGTCGGTCACGTCGCGCAGGAAGTCGGCGATGCACTCGCCATCCTCCTTGGCCTGACGGGGCATGGTGAAGCGGGCGGCCTCGGTGGTGCCGTCCTCCTCGAACAGGATCACGTCGTTGCCGTCGGCCGCCGCCTTCCAGTAGCCGTAGACGGCGGTCGGGCGCAGGATTTCCTCCTTCGCCGCAATCTGGAGGATGCGGTCGAGCACCGGCCGCAGCTCCTTCTTCGCCCACTCCTTGAACTCCTCGAAGGACTTGCCGTCCTTCCGGTAGCCCCATTGCAGCTGATAGAGCATCCGCTCGTTCAGGTAGGTGACCAGCGTCTTCAGCGGCACATGATCGATCAGCTTCGGCCCCCAGAAGGGCGGGGTCGGCACCGGCACGCCTTCGGCCAGCCGGTGGCGGCGGGCGCGGACGGCGTCCTTGTCCACCGGGCCGGTGGCGGCGCTGGTCGCCTGCCCCAGCACGCGGCGGCGGTTGGTCGCCTTGCCGGCGCGCTTGGCTTGCTGGATGGCGAGCTGCTGGTCGAAGCTGCCCTCCACCACCTTGTCCATCAGGGTGAGGCCATCGAAGGCGTCGCCGGCATAAGCCACGCGGCCGGAGCCGTAGGACGCCACGCAATCGCCCTCGACATAGGCGCGGGTCAGCGCGGCGCCGCCGAGCAGGACCGGCACCTCCAGCCCCTCGCGGGTCATTTCCTCCAGGTTCTCGCGCATCACCACGGTGGATTTCACCAGCAGGCCGGACATGCCGATGGCGGTCGCCTTGTGCTCCTTGGCGGCCTGGATGATGGCGGTGACCGGCTGCTTGATGCCGAGGTTGACGACTTTGTAGCCGTTGTTGGTCAGGATGATGTCGACGAGGTTCTTGCCGATGTCGTGGACGTCGCCCTTCACGGTGGCGAGCACCAACGTGCCCTTCTGCTGGCCCTCGACCTTCTCCATGTGGGGCTCCAGCCACGCCACCGCGGCCTTCATCGTCTCGGCCGACTGCAGAACGAAGGGAAGCTGCATCTTGCCGGCGCCGAACAGCTCGCCCACCACCTTCATGCCGTCGAGCAGATAGGTGTTGATGATCTCCAGCGGCGGATGGGTCTTCATCGCCTCGGCGAGGTCGTCCTCGAGGCCGGTGCGGTCGCCGTCGACGATGCGCTCCTTCAAGCGCTCCTCGACGGTTTCGGCGCGCGCCTTCTTCTTGGCGTCGGCAGCCTTGCGGCCTTCGAACAGGGCGATGAAGGCCTGGAGCGGGTCGTACCCCTCGGCGCGGCGGTCGAAGATCAGATCCTCGGCGGTCTTGACCTCCTTCTCGGGGATCTGGTGCAGCGGCAGGATCTTGGAGACATGGACGATGGCGCCGGTCATCCCCTTCTTCACCGCATGGTCGAGGAAGACCGAGTTCAGCACATGGCGCGCCGCGGCGTTCAGGCCGAAGGAGACGTTGGACAGGCCCAGGATGATCTGGCAGCCGGGCATCTCGCGGGCGATGGCCTCGATGCCCTCCAACGTCCAGATGGCGAGCTTGCGGTCGTCCTCGTTGCCGGTGGCGATGGTGAAGGTCAGCGGATCGAACAGCAGGTCTGACGGGGCGAGGCCGTACTCGTTCACCGCCAGATCGTAGAGGCGCTTGGCGATGGCGAGCTTGCGGTCGGGCGTCTTCGCCATGCCCTCTTCGTCGATGGTCAGCGCGATGACGGCGGCGCCGAACTTCTTGGCCAGTTCCAGACGCTTGCGCGCCGGCTCCTCGCCGTCCTCGAAGTTGATCGAGTTGAGGATCGCCTTGCCGCCATAGAGCGCCAGCGCCTGTTCCAGCACCTTGTACTCGGTGGAATCGATCACCAGCGGGGCGGTGACGGAGCCGGCGAAACGGGAGATGACCGCGTTCATCTCCGCCACCTCGTCACGGCCAACGAAGGCGGTGCAGACGTCCAGCGAGTGGCTGCCCTCCTTGACCTGCTCGCGCGCCATCTCGACGCAGCCGTCCCAGTCGTTCTTCTCCTGCAGCTCGCGCCACTTCTTGGAGCCGTTGGCGTTGCAGCGTTCGCCGATGGCGAAGAAGGCGTTCTCCTGGCGCAGCGTGACCTGGGAGTAGAGCGAGGCCACCGCCGGCACCCAATGGACGGTGCGGCCCTTCGGCGCCGGGCGGTGCGAACCGGCCGGGGCCAGCTTGCGCAGCATCTGGTTCGCCGCCGCGATGTGCGGCACATTGGTGCCGCAGCAGCCGCCGACGAGGTTCACCCCGTCCTCCGACACGAAGCGCTCCAGCCAGTGGGCGAAATCGTCGGCGCGGAGCGGATAGTGGGTCTTGCCGTCCACCAGTTCCGGCAGGCCGGCGTTCGGCTGGACCGAGATCAGGCCCGGCCAGTTCTGCGACAGCCAGCGCACATGCTCGCTCATCTCCAACGGGCCGGTGGCGCAGTTCAGGCCCATCAGCGGCACGTCGAGCGCCTGGATGACGGTGGCCGCCGCGGCGATGTCGGTGCCGACCAGCAACGTGCCGGTGGTCTCAACCGTCACCTGCACGAAGACGGGGGTGTCGGACTTGGCCTCGGCCCGTGCGCGCTTGATGCCGTTGACGGCGGCCTTGATCTGCAGGGGGTCCTGGCAGGTCTCGACCAGGATGGCGTCGGCCCCGCCGGCGATCAGGCCGGCGGCCTGGACATAGAAGCTGTCCTCCGCCGGCTGATAGGCGATGTGGCCCAGGCTGGGCAGCTTGGTGCCCGGCCCGATGGAGCCGATGACGAAGCGTGGCTGGCCATCCTTGAAGCTCTCAGCCGCCTCGCGCGCCAGTTCGACCGCGCGCTGGTTGATCTCGAAGGCCTTCTCGGAGATGCCGAACTCGCCCAGCGTCACCGGCGAGGCGCCGAAGGTGTCGGTCTCCACCATGTCGGCGCCGGCTTCGAAATAGCCGCGATGGATGTCGCGGACGATGTCGGGGCGCGACAGCGGCAGGATATCGGTGCAGTTCTCGTGCCCCCAGTAATCCTTCTCGACGTCGAGGTCGAGCGCCTGGATGCGGCTGCCGAACCCGCCGTCGCAAAGCAGAACGCGGTCACGCAGGGTGTCGAGGATGTGGGGCATGGGAATGCGTCTTGTCCGTTATTTGGCGGGGTCAGGGCAGAAGCAGTGTGGTCAGGTGAGGCCGTGGCGGTTGGTGGGCCACCAGCCTGAATCCAGAAGTTGGTCGAGAGAATACGGGCATTCAGCCGGCAAGGGGCCGTTTCCCGTTTGAGCGATTTCATCCGACAAGAGTTGCACCGCGCTTTCGTAAAGCTCGGTCAGTTCAATCCTGACCGGCAAGCTCGGACTGTCCTTGAGAATCTGTTCAGCAAGAAAGCGCTCATACAGGATCGAAGAGCGGAACTCACGGTCGCGATCGGTATTAGGAACATATTGGCACCGCAGCAGTCCGGTGATGACTTGGCGAAGGCGCTGTTTAGCATCACGCACGTCCCGTCTACCGATACTCTCGACCTCCTCGGCCAGATTGGCGAAATCCAGGGACGACGACACCTTCCCTCCAGCCGCCTCACGCAGCAGGCGGGCCTGTTCCTCGGTCCAGGCGAGGAAATCCGTGTCGTATCCGATCCGGCTGTCCATGGCGTCAGCCCTCCAGCCCATGACGGCTCACCGGCCACCAGTCGAGATTGCGCAGGTCCTCCAGGGCGTAGGGGCACTCCTTCGGCAGCGTGTCGATGGCGATGCCGTCGTCCTGGCAGGCGTCGTCGCGGCCGTCCAGCCACGCCTTCTCCAGGCTCTCGGCGGGCCAGCGCTGCAGGCTCGGATGCTCCTCAAGCTTGTCCTGCAGATGGCGGCGGGCCTTGGTCGCGGAGATCCGCCACTTCCGGCGCGGATATGGATCGGGCGAATGCTCCAGCTTCAGAAGATGCTCGATCACCGTGGCCAGTTGGCTGCGGATCGCGTCCTTGACCTGACCGCTCATGATGTCGAGTTCCTCGGCGATGTGCTCCCAGTCGATGGGCGAGTTCGAGCGCTCGGTCGCCGCTTCGCGCAGCAGCCGCGCCTGTTCCTGGGTCCAGGCGTAGAAGTCCGTGTCGTATCCAATCCGGCTGTCCATGGCATCGCCCTCCCGCGCCCCGTTCAGCTGCCCAGTTTCGCCGCCCCAGCATAGCACAGGGGCGGCGTCCGGCGCCCTACCCCGCCACCGCTGCCGCCGCCGGAGCCGCCTTGGCCTTCACACCCAGCATCCGGCAGATGGCAATGGTCAGGTCAGACCGGTTCAGGGTGTAGAAATGGAAATCGTTCACGCCCTGCGCCTGCAAGGCCTGGCACTGCTCGGCCGCCACGGTCGCGGCGACGAGTTGGCGGGTCTCCGGGTCGTCGTCCAGGCCCTCGAAGGTCTCGGCAAGCTTCTTCGGCATCGAGGCGTTGCACTTGCCGGCGAACTCCACCGCGCGGGCGAAGTTGGTGATCGGCAGGATGCCGGGGACGATCGGCACATGGATGCCGGCCGCAGCGCAGCGGTCGAGGAAGCGGAAGTAGGCGTCGTTGTCGAAGAAGAACTGGGTGATGGCCCGGGTGGCACCGGCATCGACCTTGCGCTTCAGGTTGTCTAGGTCGAATTGCGCGCTCGGCGCCTCCGGATGGGATTCCGGATAGGCCGCGACCGAGATCTCGAAATCGGCGATGCGCTTCATCCCCTCGACCAGATCGGCGGCATAGGCATAGCCGCCTGGAAAAGGCTCGTACCGGCCGCCGATGCCGCCCGCGGTCTCCGGCGGATCGCCGCGCAGAGCCACCAGATGGCGGATGCCGGCATCCCAATAGGTGCGGGCGATGGCGTCGATCTCGTCACGGGTGGCGCCGACGCAGGTGAAATGGGCGGCGGCCGGGATGCCGGTCTCCGCCTGGATGCGGCAGACGGTGGCGTGGGTGCGCTCGCGGGTCGAGCCGCCCGCCCCGTAGGTCACCGACACGAAGCTGGGCGACAGCGGGGCCAGCCGCCGGATCGACTGCCACAGGCTCTGCTCCATCTTCTCCGACTTGGGCGGGAAGAATTCGAAGCTGATGGAGGGCAGCGAAGAAATGGGCGCGGTCATGACGGAACTCCGCTGAGCGAGTGGGCGGGCTTTTGGGATTTGGCTTGGGGAGAAGGAATTTGCGCGCCGGCCGCAAGGCGGGTGGCCGGCCAGATCGAAACGGTGAGCGGGTCGCCCGGCAGATGCACCACCGGGCCGCAATCCAGGCCGGACTGGCGGCACCAGCCGGCGACCTCGGCGTCCGCGAAGCCCAGCCTGCGGTGCGCATGCTCCTCGCGCAGGGCTTCCAGATGATGGGGGGCGAAATCGACGACCAGCAGCAGTCCGCCGGGGCGCAGGACACGCGCCGCCTCGGCCAGCACGCCGGCCGGCGATTCGGTGTAATGCAGCACCTGATGGATCACCGCGGCGTCGAAGGAGCCGGAGGGGAACGGCAGCTGGTACATGTCGGCCTGACGGACATGGCAGTGGCGCAAGCCCGCCTCCTCCAGCCGGTTGCGGGCGACGGCCAGCATCTCACGCGACTGGTCTACCCCGATCGCGCGGTGGACGCGCCCGGCCAGCACCTCCAGCATTCTTCCGGTGCCGGTGCCGATATCCAGCAGTTCCTCCACCCCCTCTTCCGGGAACAGGCGCAGCAGAGCGGCCTCGACCTCGCCTTCCGCAACGTGAAGGGAGCGGATTTCGTGCCAGCGCGCGGCATTCTCACGGAAATAGGCGGCGGCGGTCTCCGACCGGGCGCGCTTGATCGCGTCCAGCCGCTCCAGATCCAGGATCAGGGTGGCGTCGTCCGCCGGGATGGCGGCGACCAGAACCCGCGCCAGTTCGGCCGACTGCCCCTTCTCGGCGAGGCGGTAGAAGGCGAAGGTGCCCTCGCGGAAGCGGTCGAGCAGGCCGGCGTCGCACAGGAGCTTCAGGTGGCGGGAGACGCGCGGCTGGCTCTGGCCCAGGATCTGGGTCAGTTCCGTCACCGTCAGTTCGCCATGCGCGCAGAGCGCGAGCAGCCTGAGCCGGGTGGTTTCGGCCGCCGCCTTCAGCGTCGCAAGCAGATCGTCCATCGCCTCACGTCCGATTCGGGCCAGGAAGGGTGGTGGCCGGCCGACGCACCATGCCCGGCCGCTTCGAATACAGATATAAAGATATCTTTATGCGTCGTAAACCGCTTTTCGCGAAGCCCGGCGGCAATGGCTGCGAGCCGGCCCCGCGGAACCGCTTTCACCGTGCAGTTCAGCGGTCAAAACCGCGGCCGCGCAAGCTTTCCGCTGGTTCTGCGGCAAAGCCGCCACAATCGTCCCGCCGTTCCGGAGGGCAGGCCCGCGCATGCTGGTCAAAAGGCCAAGCCTGTGTTAGGTCAGGAAACGGTGGAAATTCTGCGATATCTCGCCCAATCTTCCCCCCGACCGCGTAGCCACCTTGCCAGGGTTGAGGACTTCGGCCATCGGAGTCTTCGGTTGTGGACAGGACATGCGACGCCCCGCACCTGAGTCGAGCCCACAGATAAAGAGCCGTCGCACATGAAGCTGGCCAGCCTTTCCCGCTCCCTCCTCCGTTCGGCCACCGTCCTGGCTTTCGCCCTGACGGCAACCGCCTGCGCGACCAATCCGGGCGACTCGGGTGCTTCGGATGCGGCTTACCGGGTCAGCGATCCGCTCGAGATCCCCAACCGCTTCGTCTTCGCCGCCAACGAGGCGGCCGACGTCCTGGTGATCCGCCCGGCGGCCGAGGTGTATGTGGGCGTCGTGCCCGATCCGGTCCGCGACGCGATCCACAACTTCATCGACAACCTGATGGCGCCGCTCTACATCGCCAACAACCTGCTGCAGGGCAACATCGAAGGGGCGTCGAACGCCACCGGCCGCTTCATGACCAACACCATCCTGGGCGTGGGCGGTCTCGCCGACGTCGCCAGCGAGGCGGGCATCCCGCACGCGCCGGAGGATTTCGGCCAGACCCTGGCCGTGTGGGGCGTTGGCGACGGCCCGTATCTGGTCCTGCCGCTGCTCGGCCCGTCGAACCTGCGCGACACCGCCGGCTATGCCGTCGATACCGTCGGCGACCCGGTCCGCATCTGGGCCTATGCCAACGACCACAAGGGCGTCTACATGACCCGCGGCGTCGTCAGCGCCATCGACCGCCGGTCGGAGGTGCTGAAGGAGGTCGACGACCTGCGCCGCAACTCGCTGGACTTCTACGCCACCGTGCGCAGCCTGTACCAGCAGCAGCGCCGCGCGGCGATCAACAACAACAAGGCGCCGGCCACGCCGGAATTCCCGGACTTCTCCACCCAGCAGCCCAAGCCCTGAGGCATCGGCCGCGCCGGAACCGCCGTGCCCTGCCCTTTCGGGTGGGGAGCGGCGATCCGGCCGGCGTGGTTCTCGATCCGGCCGGGACAGGCCCAAAAGCGTCCAGATGTCGCCCAAAGGCCAGATGACCGTTGACAAAGCCGCCGCAACAGCCACTTTTCGCCCTATCATGCTGACACGCCGCCAGTTTGTCGCGTCCGCTGCCCTGCTCGCGGTGAGCGGTTGGGCCGGGCACTCTCTCATCTCCCCCGCCGCAGCGCAGAGCGCGGACCAGGGGGCAGCCTCGTTCATCCAGAAACTGGGGAACGACGCCATTGCAACCTTCTCGGACAAGAGCCTGTCGCGCGATCAGGCGATCCAGCGTTTCCGCAAGCTGCTGTACGCCGGCTTCGACGTGCCGTACATCGGGCGCTGGGTTCTGGGCCGCTACTGGAACAGCGCCAGCGAGGCGCAGCGGGGCGAATACCAGAAGCTGTTCGAACAACTGATCGTCAACACCTATGCCGAGCGTTTCGTCGAATATTCGGGCGAGACCTTCAAGATCACCGGCGTCACCCCGGCCGGTGAATCTGACAGCATGGTGACGACGCAGATCGTCCGCCCCAACGGCCCGCCGGTGAATGTCAGCTGGCGCGTCCGCAAGGTCGGCGGCGACTACAAAATCATCGACGTGGTGGTTGAGAATGTCAGCATGGGCGTGACCCAGCGGCAGGAATTCGCCTCCGTCATCGAACAGAATGGCGGGCGCGTCGAAGGCCTGATCCAGGCGCTGCGCCAGAAGGTCGGCCGCGCCGGCTGACAGCCGGGCGGCAAGGCAGTCGACAATCCGTGAAAGGCCGCTGTCCCGGACGGGAGGCGGCCTTTTCCTTGTGCGGATCGCCGGCCCCGACGTTGGCCGGCCGTTCAGAATCCGTGACGCGCCTGCCCGAACGGGCTATCGTTGCGCCGACGCTGCTGTCTTTCGTCATACGGTGGATCCGGGAACCCGACGCCATGGCCGAACGCGATCCGAAAGAGATCGACGAACTCCGGACGATCATCCAGGCGCATCAGGCGTGGCTGAAGCGCCCGTCCAGCGGCCGGCGCGCCGACCTCAGCTTCCGCGACCTGTCGCGGCTGAACCTGGAGCGCGTGTCGCTGGCCGGCGCCAAGCTGGCCGGAGCCAACCTCAGCAACACCCGCATGGTGAAGGCCGATCTGTCGCAGGCCGACCTGTTCGGCGCCGACATGGAGGCGGTGAACCTGACCGGCGCCATCGTCACCGGCGCCGACCTGCGTGGCGCCAACCTGCACCGCGCGCTGCTGACCGACGCCAACCTGCGCGGCGCCGATTTCCGTGCGGGCGAACTGGTGGACAGCGGCGGAACGGACGGCAGCCCGACCGCCCGCGGCACCGGCACCACCCGGCTGACCGAGGCGAAGATGGAGCGGTCGATCCTGGCCGGCGCCAATTTCTCCGGCTGCGACCTGACCGGCGCAGACCTGAACGATGCCGACCTGACCGGGGCGGAGCTGACTTCCGCCGTGCTGATGGGCACCGATTTCTGCGGCGCCAACCTGGACGGGGCCGTGTTCGGCAACACGGTGATGGACCACGCCACCCTGACCCGCACCTTCATCCCCTTCGTCCTGCCGCCCGACGCCATCGTCCGGCCCAGCTACACCGCGATGCCGGTGGCCGAGTTCCTGGAGCTGGTGGAGCGGCACGAGCGCTGGGTCGACAGCGGCGGTGCGGAGGGCGCGCGGCTCGACCTCGACCTCGTGTCGGTGGCGGGGGCGGACCTGCATGGGCGGACGCTGGCGGCGGCCCGGCTGCGCCGCTGCCGCCTGCCCGGCGCCCGCCTGACCAAGGCCAGCCTGGAGATGGCGGAGCTGTCCTATATCGACCTGGACGAGGCCGACCTGCGCGATGCCGTGCTGCGCGGCGCCACCCTGCGCCGCGCCTATCTGGCGCACACGCTGATGACCGGGGTCGACGCCCGCCCGGTGCCGCTGGCCGGCGGCCGTGACTGGCCGGCCAATTTCGAAGGCGCCGACTTTTCCGACGCCGACCTGCGCGACTCCACCATGGGGCCGGCGATCGTGCGCGGCGCCGTGTTCAAGAATGCCCTGACCGACCGGTCCGGCATCGACATGCCCGGCGCCTCCAGCCCCTTCCCCCCTCCCCCACCGGAGGAACGGCGGCGGCAGAAGCGCTTCGTCCGGCCCGGCATGGTCGTCCACACCGACCATGGCAGCTTCCCGGCCCGCAACTGGTCGGTGGGGGGCTTGTGCCTGCTGGCGGTCAACCAGCCCTACCAGCGCGGCCAGACCTTCCAGGCCCGCGTCGTTCTTGCCGACCGGCAGGAGGTGGCGGCCGTCGCCAACCTCGTCGTCCTGCACCGCGACGAGGAGCGCGGCCAGTTGTCGGTCCGCTTCCACCAGTATGGCGACGACCTGAAGGCACTGCTGAAGACCGCCTTCCTGGAACACCAGAAAATGGCCGGCTGAGCTGCCGCTTCGACATTCCTGCCGTCGATCGTTTGATTTGATAGGATCGTTGATTCCCCGAAACGATCAGGGGGAACGATCCACGCGAGCCCCTGTTTGAATGGAGCATGCCGGATGGGGGCGAACCCGCCGGTGGAAATCCTCAGGAGGCTCCCATGGCAGACGAACAGAAGCCCAGGAAAGTTGGTGTGTATGACGGCTCCGACGGCGGGGCCGGCAGTTCGGGCATGAACTGGATGTGGATCATCATCGGCCTGATCGTGGTCGCGATCGTCCTCTACCTCCTGTTCCGCTGATCCGCACCCCCCTGCCGCCATGACGGCCGACAACGGACCGCCTCCCGCCCGGACCAGCCAACAGGGCGATGCGGTCATTCCCCTGCACGACGAGTCGGTGACCGTCGGCAAGCAGCGGGTGGAACGAAGCCGCGTCCGCGTCACCACACGCGTGTCCGAACGCGAAGAGACGGTCCGCGAAGCGCTGGAGCATGAAGAGGCCACAGTCACCCGCGTTCCCATCGACCGAGAGATCGACGCCCATCCCGGCATCCGCCAGGAGGGGGACGTGACGGTGATCCCGCTGGTCGAGGAAGTGCTGGTGGTGGAGCGCCGCCTGATTCTCCGCGAAGAACTGCACATCCGCAAATCCCGGCGCATCGTCGAGGTCGAGCAGCCCGTCACCCTGCGTTCCGAAGAAGCGGTGGTGGAGCGGGTCACAGCCCCCAACGCACCCGTCCGGTCCCCCAATCAGAACACGTCCGAGGAGTAAAGCCGATGACCAAGACCATCGTCGCCCTCTATGACCACCGATCCGACGCCGAAACCGCCTCACGCGATCTGCAGGCCGCCGGTTTCGAGTCCAGCGCCATTGAAATCCTGTCGCACGGCGACCTGACCGGCGGCAGCTGGAGCGGCAGCGACACGTCGGAAACCGGAACCGGCATGGGCACCACCACCGGCGACGCTTCTCTGGGTGCGGCGAGCGGCACCGCCCGCACCGACCTGTCCACCGGCTATGTCGCCTCGCCCAACACGGTGCCGCCCGTCGGCATGGGGCTGGGCGCCGGAGGCGGCATGGGGACCGGCTCCACGGCGGCGGGAACCACGGGCTACACGGGCTCGACAACCGGCACGAATTCCGGCGGCATGCTGACCCGCCTCGCCGGCTGGGGCGTGCCGAACCAGGATGCGCAGGTCTATGCCGAAGGCGTCCGCCGCGGCGGCTCGCTGCTGAAGGTCCGGCTGGACGAGGAAGACGTCGATCGCGCCATGGAGGTGCTGGAGCGCGGCAACGTGGTGGATGTCGAGGAACGCGGCAGCGCCTATCGCGAATCCGGCTGGACCGGCTACGACGAAGCCGCCGACTATTATGACGAGCCATCGGCTGAGGAAGAGCGCCTGCGCTACTCGCCGGGCCGCACGCCTGTCGACACCACCACCGGCACCACCTCCGGGACCGGCCTGACCGGCGCCGCGGCGGCCATGCGCGACGTGAACACCGAAACCACCCGCAGCGGCACGTCCGAACGCGAGGAGCAGATCCCGGTCGTCGAGGAGCAGGTCAACATCGGCAAGCGCACCGTCGAGCGCGGCGGCGTCCGCGTCCGCAGCTATGTCGTCGAGACGCCGGTCGAGGAGCAGGTGCGCCTGCGCGACGAGACGGTCACCGTCGAACGCCGCCCCGGCGGTATGGTGGAGGGCAGCACGGACGTCCCCGCCGACGCCTTCCGCGAGCGCACCATCGAGGTGACGGAGACCGACGAGGAAGCGGTGGTCAGCAAGACCGCCCATGTCCGCGAGACGGTCGTGGTCCGCAAGGACGTCGAGGAACGCGCCCAGAGCGTCCGCGACACCGTCCGCCGCACCGAGGTGGAGGTCGAGGATACGCGGGACGAAAGCCTGCGCGACCGCCGCACCGACCGGCCGGACGACGTCACCCGCTGACGGGCTTGACCGATCACGGTCGTGAAAAAGGCCGCCCCTTCCATCCGGAGGGGGCGGCCTTTTCCGTTCAGCGTACGGGATCAGCAGCAGAAATCAGCTGCGGACCAGCGGCTTGTACTTGATGCGGTGCGGCTGGTCGGCATCGGCGCCCAGGCGGCGCTTCTTGTCGGCCTCGTAATCCTGGAAGTTGCCTTCGAACCATTCGACGTGGCTGTCGCCCTCGAAGGCCAGGATGTGGGTGGCGATGCGGTCGAGGAACCAGCGATCGTGGCTGATGACCACGGCGCAGCCGGCGAAGGCCTGCAGCGCGTCTTCCAGCGCCCGCAGCGTGTCGACGTCCAGATCGTTGGTCGGTTCGTCGAGCAGCAGGACGTTGGCGCCGGACTTCAGCATCTTGGCGAGGTGGACGCGGTTGCGCTCACCGCCCGACAGCTGGCCGACCTTCTTCTGCTGGTCGGGGCCACGGAAGTTGAAGCTGGAGACATAGGCGCGGCTGGGCATGGTCTTCTTGCCAAGCTCGACCAGATCCAGACCGTCGGAGATTTCCTCCCACACCGTCTTCTTGGCGTCCAGGCTGTCGCGGCTCTGGTCGACATAGCCGAGCTTCACCGTGTCGCCGACGCGGAAGGTGCCGGCGTCCGGCCCATCCTGTCCGGTGATCATACGGAACAGCGTGGTCTTGCCGGCGCCGTTGGGGCCGATGACGCCGACGATGCCGCCCGGCGGCAGGCGGAAGGACAGGCCGTCGATCAGCAGGCGGTCGCCGAAGCCCTTGGCGATGTTCTCCGCCTCGATGACGACGTTGCCCAGGCGCGGCGGCACCGGGATGACGATCCGCGTCTCGCCGCCCTGCTCCTTGGCGCTTTCGGCCAGCAGCGTCTCGTAGGCGGTGATACGCGCCTTGCTCTTGGCCTGACGGGCGCGCGGGCTTTGGCGAATCCACTCCAGTTCGGTCGCCAGCTGCTTCTGGCGGGCTTCCTCCTGGCGGCCTTCCTGCTCCAGGCGCTTCTGCTTCTGCTCCAGCCAGGACGAGTAGTTGCCTTCCCACGGAATGCCCGACCCGCGATCGAGTTCGAGGATCCAGCCGGTGACGCTGTCCAGGAAGTAGCGGTCGTGGGTGACCAGCACGACGGTGCCCTTGTAGTCCTCCAGATGCTTCTGGAGCCAGGCGACCGATTCGGCGTCGAGGTGGTTGGTCGGCTCGTCGAGCAGCAGCAGGTCGGGCTTTTCCAGCAGCAGCTTGCACAGCGCGACGCGGCGGCGCTCACCGCCCGACAGCTTGGTCACGTCGGCGTCGCCCGGCGGGCAGCGCAGCGCGTCCATGGCGATCTCGACCGTGCGGTCGATGTCCCAGGCGTCGGCCGCGTCGATCTTCTCCTGCAGCTCGCCCTGTTCGGCCAGCAGCGCGTCGAAATCGGCGTCCGGATCGGCCATCAGGTTCGACACTTCGTTGAAGCGGTCGAGCAGCGCCTTCGTCTCCTTCAGCGCCTCCATGACGTTTTCCTGGACGTTCTTGGTCGGGTCCAGCTGCGGCTCCTGCGAGAGGTAGCCGACCTTGGCGCCCTCGGCCGCCCAGGCTTCGCCGGAGTAGTCCTTGTCCAGACCGGCCATGATCTTCATCAGGGTCGACTTACCGGCGCCGTTGACGCCGAGCACGCCGATCTTCACACCCGGCAGGAACGAGAGCCAGACGTTGTCGAGAACCTTCTTGCCGCCAGGATAGACCTTGGTCAGGCCCTTCATGACATAGACATACTGGTAGGACGCCATGCGCCGCTCCGACCTTCCGAAAAGATGTGAGAATTGGCGCCGCCCCTGCCTTGCGGTTCCACGGCACCCTGTCGCTAGGGACCGGTTTTAGCGCATAAGGGCCTTGCATGAAACCTTGTTGAGCCGATCGGCCCGGATCGGCCGGCAACAGGAGGAAAAGGATTGGTCAGCCCCAAAGTCGAAATCTACGTCGATGCCGACGCCTGCCCGGTCAAGGCCGAGATTTACAAGGTCGCCGGCCGCACCGGCTGCAAGGTGTGGATCGTCGCCAACGCGCCCTTGCGCCTGCCGACGGAGTGCATGGCGGAACTGGTGGTGGTCAGCGACGGCTTCGACGCCGCCGACAACTGGATCGCCGAGCATGCGGGGTCGACCGACATCGTGGTGACCGCCGACATCCCGCTGGCCGACCGCTGCGTGAAGCGCAACGCGGTGGTGATCGGCCCGACCGGACGCCCCTTCACTCCGGACAGCGTCGGCTCCGCGCTCGCCACCCGCGCGCTGATGCAGGATCTGCGCGACATGGGCGTGGTCGGCGGCGGCAACGCCCCGATGAGCCAGCGCGACAAGTCGCAGTTCCTGCAGACGCTGGACCAGGCGGTGCAGGCGCTGAAGGCGGGACGGCGGCCGAAGTTTCGGTGAGGGACAGTGAAATGCGGCTGCACAGCACTTGACAGCCCACAATACCCTGTGGACTTTTGGTGACTATTTTTAATTGTCAGGACCTCGCTCATGCGCGCAATCGGCTTGATGATCCTCGCCGCGATTTCCCTCTCGGCTTGTGCGGTGGATCAGGTATCGAACCAGCCCATACCGACAATGCTTCCCAACAACAAGCCTGGGTTCGGGATGAGAGGCATCATTCAGTTCACGCCGGAAGAGGCGAAGGCTCGGCAGGAAATTGAAGGAATATTCGTTCAGGCCTGCAGTTCGGCAGTCAAAATTCATTCGCTGAAAATGGAAAAGTATACGGGACCGATCAACAACGGATACACCTACGCCGCTGTCGCGGAATGCCTTTGATTGGGCGCATAAACCATAGCGTTCATCTCAAAGGGGCTATCGATCGCGACGGCTTGATTGCCCATCGGTAAAGAGTTGGCCCGCCTCAGCTCGGAAGCGGGCCACTTTTCCGTCCGAACATCCTCGGCGGTCAGTGGGGAAAGAATCACTCCCAGCCGGCGGCCTTCTCGCAGGCCTTGCGGGCCTGCGGATTGGCTTTTTCCCACTGGGTGATGGTCCGGGTTTCGTTGTCGTCCATCTTTTCGTTCATGCAGACCCAGTATTTGTTAACCACCGCCTCCGGCACCTTGGCGTCGGCGTTGTCCTTCATGCACTGGGCCACCCACTTGGCGTTGTCGACCGCCATGGCCGGCGAACCCGTCGCCAGTCCAACGAACGACAGGACACCAAGAGCAAGAGCGAGAGCAGCAAACTTCATGACCGGGCTACACATTGGGCGGCGCGACGGGATGGTCGCGCCGCGCCGACAGTCGGCATCGCCAATGGTAAGAGCGATAATCAGAGTCCCACAAGAAAAGACCACGCCTTAAAAAATAGGGCGTAATTCATAGGCACTCAAAGACTTGCTTGTGATTAGACCCGCACCACCTTGCCCGGATTCAGCAGGTTGTCCGGATCGAAGGCGCGCTTCAGGTCGCCCATGACGTTGAACGCTTCGCCGGCCTCCTGTTCCAGGAACGCCATCTTGCCGTAACCGATGCCGTGTTCGCCGGTGCAGGTGCCGCCCATCTCCAGCGCGCGGGACACCATCTTGTCGGCAAGACGCTGGGCCTCGGCCAGCTCGGCCGGGTTCTCCGGGTCGAGGACATAGACGAGGTGGAAGTTGCCGTCGCCGACATGGCCGACCATCGGGGCCAGCATGTTGGACTCGGCCAGATCCTGCTTGGTCTCCAGGATGCAGTCGGCAAGGCGGGAGATCGGCACGCAGACGTCGGTCGGCCAGCCCTTCGACCCCGGACGCAGGGCCAGCGCGGCGTAATAGGCGTCATGCCGGGCCTGCCAGAGCTTGGACCGATCCTCCGGCCGGGTGGCCCAAGCGAACTCCATGCCACCATGTTCCTGGGCGATGGCAGCAACCATCTCCGCCTGCTCCTTCACGCCGGCGTCGGTGCCGTGGAATTCGAAGAACAGGGTCGGGGCGACCGCGTAGTCGAGCTTGGAGTATTTGTTGACGGCGTCGATCTGCACCTCGTCCAGCAGCTCGATGCGGGCGACGGGCACGCCGACCTGGATGGTCTGGATCACGGTGTCGACCGCGCCCTTGATGGTCTGGAAGGCGCAGACGGCGGACGAGATGGCTTCCGGGATGCCGTAGAGCTTCAGCGTCACCTCGGTGATGATGCCGAGCGTGCCTTCGGACCCCACGAACAGGCGGGTCAGGTCATAGCCGGCCGCCGACTTGCGCGCCCGCCCGCCGGTCTTGATGACGCGGCCGTCGGCCAGGACCACGGTCAGACCCAGGACATTCTCGCGCATGGTGCCGTAACGCACGGCGTTGGTGCCGCTGGCCCGCGTCGCCGTCATGCCGCCGAGCGAGGCGTTGGCGCCGGGATCGATGGGGAAGAACAGGCCGGTGTCGCGCAGATGCTCGTTCAACTGCTTGCGGGTCACGCCGGCCTGGACGGTGACGTCCAGATCCTCCGGGCTGACGCGCAGGATCTGCTGCATGCCCGACAGGTCGATGGTGATGCCGCCGGCCAGCGCGGCGATGCCGCCCTCCAGCGAGGTGCCGGTGCCGAAGGGGATGATCGGCAGCTTGTGCTTCGCGCAGATCCTCACGATCGCGCTGACGTCCTCGGTCGAGTTGGCGAAGGCGACGCCATCGGGCGGACAGGGGGTGTGATAGGACTCGTCCTTGCCGTGATGCTCGCGCACCGGCAGGGAGGTGGTGAACCGGTCGCCCAGCAGAGCCGTCAGCTCGGCCCGAGCCTCCTCGGTCAGGGCCGCGCGCGGCTGGGTGGTGGCGATGACGGTCATGGGTGTTGTCCTCCCCGCTCCAAGATTCATTAGGATGGTTCATTGGTATGACCAAGCGAGGCTAAAGCGGCGGGTGAGTGCTTGGCAAGACGGGCGATGCGCAGGGGTGGAATGCTGGCATGCCGGCGCCACACCTGTTGCACCGGCGGCGCAACAGTCCGTGCAACACCTGTTGCAACGCCCCACCCCGCTGCGCCGCCGCCAACCGTTGAAAATCAAGAAAATCCGCTGAACTGACCATCTGGCACGGCGGTTGCTCTTACCCCTTCGAACCGCGCGTCGATCAACGGCGCGCCGCAACGAGGGGGAGGCGCAATCTTGGCTCCGGTCGTCGGCATCGTCGCCAATCCGGTTTCCGCCCGCGACATCCGCCGGGTCGTCGCCAACGCCACCAGCCTGCAGATCGCCGACCGGGCGAACATCCTGCTGCGGGTGCTGGCGGCGCTGCATGCCTGCGGCGTCCGCGACGTTCTGATGATGCCGGAGAATGGCGGCATCCGCGCCCATGTAGAACGCGGCATGATGCGCGCCCGGTCACGTGGCGAGGACATCTACCCTGCCCTCCACCCGGTTTCCATGCCGATCACCGGCACCGTCGCCGACACCCACCGCGCCACCGCGGAGATGCGGCGGGCGGGCGTCTCGGCCCTGGTGGTGCTGGGCGGCGACGGCACCCATCGGGCGGTGGCGGCGGAATGCGGGACGGTGCCGATCGCCGGCATCTCCACCGGCACCAACAACGCCTTCCCCGAACATCGCGAGCCGACGATCACCGGGCTCGCCACCGGGCTGGCGGTCACCGGCCGGGTGCCGCCGCACATCGCCTTCGCCGCCAACAAGCGCATCGACGTGTCCCTCGACCGCGGGGCGAACGGCGACGCCGTCAGCGACATGGCGCTGGTCGATGTCGCCCTGGTGACGGAGCGCTACATCGGCGCCCGCGCCCTGTGGCGGACCGAGAATTTCCGCGAACTCTACGTCACCTTCGCCGACCCGGAGGTGATCGGCATGTCGGCCATCGCCGGCCTGCTGGAGCCCGTCGGCCGCGACGAGAGCGGCGGCCTTATGGTGCGGCTGTCACCGGATGCCAATCACCAGGGCGACTGCCGCAAGGCTGCCACCACGCTCCACGCCCCCATCGCGCCGGGGATGATGGCCCGGGTCGGCGTCACCGACTGGCGCCGCATGCCGGCCGATGTGGCCTTCGTGCCGGAGGTCACCGCTGGCTCCATCGCGCTGGATGGGGAGCGCGAACTGTCCTTCACCGAACGCGACCGTCTGTCCCTGACGCTCAGGGACGACGCCTTCCGCACGGTCAACGTCGCCGCAGTCATGCGGCACGCCGGCCAGAACCGGCTGCTGACCGGCACCCCGGTGCCCGTCACCGCCGCTTTCTGAACTTCAAACATCAAGCAGGGAGAAAACACCTCATGGCCCAGAATCCCTTCCCCCTCGGCAAGGACGAGCTGCTGAAGGCCTACCGCACCATGCGGACGATCCGCGAGTTCGAGGAGCGGCTGCACGTCGATTTCGCCAAGGGCGACATCCCCGGCTTCGTCCACCTCTATGCCGGCGAGGAGGCCTGCGCCACCGGCATCATGATGCACCTGAACGACAACGACCGCATCGCCTCCACCCACCGCGGCCACGGCCACTGCATCGCCAAGGGCGTCGACGTCCACGCCATGATGGCGGAGATCTACGGCCGCTCCACCGGCGCCTGCCGGGGCAAGGGCGGGTCGATGCACATCGCCGACCTGTCCAAGGGCATGATGGGCGCCAACGGCATCCTGGGCGCCGGCGCGCCGCTGATCTGCGGCGCGGCGCTGGCGGCCAAGGTGCGCGGCGACCGCGGCGTCGGCATCACCT
The DNA here is from genome assembly GCF_900177515.1 of Azospirillum oryzae. Lineage (GTDB taxonomy): Bacteria > Pseudomonadota > Alphaproteobacteria > Azospirillales > Azospirillaceae > Azospirillum > Azospirillum oryzae_A. Next base: position 906,408 of record NZ_FXAK01000007.1, on the reverse strand, counting down.
TCGTCGGCGACGGCGCGTCCAACCAGGGCACCTTCCTGGAAAGCCTGAACCTCGCCGCGGTGTGGAACCTGCCGGTGGTCTTCGTGGTGGAGAACAACGGCTATGCCGAATCCACGGCGATGGAATGGGCGGTGTCCTGCGACAGCTACGTCGACCGCGCCACCGGCTTCGGCATGCCGGGCGTCACGGTGGACGGCACCGACTTCTTCGCGGTGTACGAGGCGGCCGGCGAGATCATCCGCCGCGCCCGCGACGGCGGCGGCCCGGCGCTGCTGGAATGCAACATGGTCCGCTTCTACGGCCATTTCGAAGGCGACGCCCAGACCTACCGCGCCAAGGGCGAGCTGGAGGCGATCCGCGCGTCCCGCGACTGCCTGACCATCCTGTCGGAACGGGTGATCGAGGCCGGGGTGATCGGCCGCGACGAGTTGCAGACCATCGACCGCGAGGTCAACGCGCTGATCGAGGACGCGGTGCGCGCCGCCAAGGACGCACCGCTGCCGGTGGCGGAAGATCTGCTGCGCGACGTCTACGTCTCCTACTGAGCCCATTCAAGAAACGCCAAACGCGGAGGAAACACATGTCCCGCAAGATCAGCATGAAGCAGGCGATCAACGAGGCCCTGGACCTGGAGATGCGCCGCGACCCCACCGTCATCGTCATGGGCGAGGACATCGTCGGCGGCACCGGCGCCCAGGGCGAGGAAGACGCCTGGGGCGGCGTGCTGGGCGTCACCAAAGGGCTGTACGCCAAGCATGGCGACCGGCTGATGGACACGCCGCTGTCGGAGTCCGCCTATATCGGTGCCGCCATCGGCGCCGCCGCCTGCGGGCTGCGGCCGGTGGCCGAGCTGATGTTCCTGGACTTCATGGGCGTCTGCTTCGACCAGATCTTCAACCAGGCTGCCAAGTTCCGCTACATGTTCGGCGGCAAGGCCGAGACGCCGGTGGTGATCCGCGGCATGGTCGGCGCCGGCTTCCGCGCCGCCGCCCAGCATTCGCAGATGCTGACCCCGCTGTTCACCCACATTCCGGGGCTGAAGGTGGTCTGCCCCAGCAACGCCTATGACGCCAAGGGCCTGCTGATCCAGTCGATCCGCGACAACGACCCGGTCATCTTCTGCGAGCACAAGAACCTCTACGGCCTGGAATGCGAGGTTCCGGCGGAGAGCTACGCCATCCCCTTCGGCGAGGCGAATGTCCTGCGCGACGGCGACGACGTGACCATCGTCAGCTATGGCCTGACCGTCCACCGCGCGATGGAGGCGGCGACGGCCCTGGCCAAGGACGGCACCGAGGCGGAGGTGATCGACCTGCGCACCCTGTCGCCCATCGACTGGGACACCATCATCGAGAGCGTCGAGCGCACCGGCCGGCTGGTGGTGGTGGACGAGGCGCACCCGCGCTGCAACCTCGCCACCGACATCGCCGCCTTCGTCGGCCAGAACGCCTTCGGGGCGCTGAAGGCCGGCATCCAGATGGTGACGGCGCCGCACACGCCGGTGCCCTTCGCGCCCTCGCTGGAGGATCTGTACGTCCCCAGCGCCGACAGCATCGCCGGCGCCGTGCGGCGGACGCTGTCACCCAAGGGGGCGCGCAGCATCGCAGCGTGAGGTAGGCGCCGGCATGAATGCCCCCACCCTAACCCTCCCCCGCTTCGCAGGGGAGGGAACTCCGCTCCCCTCCCGAACAGGCGCTTAACCCCCTCCCCCGCCCAGCGGGGGAGGGTCGGGGTGGGGGCAAGTGACGCCCCAATCAAAAAAGCATTCCCAGGAGACCGAGTTCCATGTTGAACGAGCGCATCAAGCCCATCGTCATGCCGAAATGGGGCCTGTCCATGTCGGAGGGCAAGGTCACCGGCTGGCTGAAGCGGCCGGGGTCCACCATCTCCATCGGCGATGAGCTGCTGGAGGTCGAGACCGACAAGATCACCAATGTGGTCGAGGCGGGAGAGACCGGCGTGCTGCGCCGGGTGCTGGGCGAGCCCGGCACCGTCTATCCGGTCAAGGCGCTGATCGCCGTGCTGGCCGAACCGGACGTGCCGGACGACGACATCGACGCCTTCATCAGCGCCTATGCCGTCCCCGCCGGCGAAGACGACGGCGAGGCCGAGGCCGGTCCGCAGTACCACACCGCCGAGACCCCGGCCGGCACCATCCGCTACGCCAAGCGCGGCGAGGGTGGGCCGACCGTGCTGCTGGTCCACGGCTTCGGCGGCGACCTCGACAACTGGCTGTTCACCATCGACGCTCTGGCGGAAAACGCCACCGTCTATGCGCTCGACCTGCCCGGTCACGGCCAGTCGACCAAGCAGATGGCCGATCCCAGCCTGTCCGGCCTGTCGAAGGCGGTGCTGGGCTTCCTCGACACGGTCGGGGTGGAGCGCGCCCATTTCGTCGGCCATTCGATGGGCGGGGCGGTGTCGATGCGCACCGCGCTCGACGCGCCGGGCCGGGTGGCGTCGCTGTCGCTGATCGCGTCGGCCGGCCTGGGCGAGCAGATCGACCACGGCTACATCCAGGGCTTCGTCGGTGCGACATCGCGCCGCGACCTGAAGCCGGTCCTGGAGACGCTGTTCGCCGACCGCGGCCTTGTCAGCCGCCAGATGGTTGACGACCTCCTGAAGTACAAGCGGCTGGACGGCGTAGACGAGGCGCTGCGGGCGCTGTCTTCGTCGCTGTTCGCCGACGGTAGGCAGGCCAGCGTGCTGGCGTCCGGGATCGCGGACGGCAGGACGCCCACGCTGGTCGTGTGGGGCGAGGAGGACCAAGTCATCCCCGCCCACCATGCCCAGGCGTTGGCGAACACGGCACAGGTCGCCGTCATCCCCGGCGCCGGCCACATGGTGCAGATGGAGGCGGCCGGCAAAGTGAACGCGCTGCTCAAGGACCACATCGCCAAGGCGAACTGAGGCCCGACCGGCCTCGTCTTTGATCCATTCCGAACCCCTCGCCACCGGCGTGCGGCCATCCGCCAGCGCGCCGGCAGGAGACCGCTCATGCCTGATCTCAAGGACAAGAGCATCATCGTCACCGGCGCCGGCCGCGGCATCGGCGCCACCATCGCCAAGGCGCTCGCCGCCGACGGTGCAAAGCTCACCATCGCCGACCGCACCGAGGCCGACGCCCAACAGGTGGCGGAGGCCATCCGCGCCGCCGGCGGCACGGCAATCGCCGTCACCGTCGATGTCCGCGACCGCGCCGCCGTCCGCCGCATGATCGACGAGACGGTGAAGGCCCACGGCCGGCTCGACGTGATCTTCAACAATGCCGGTATCGCCCAGACCAAGCCCTTCCTCGACATCACCGAGGACGACTGGCACACGGTCAACGACGTCAACGCGCTGGGCGTGCTGATCGGCATGCAGGAAGCGATCAAGACGTTCAAGAGCCAGGGCGGCGGCGGCAAGATCGTCAACACCGCCTCCATCGCCGGCAAGCAGGGCTACGAGCCGCTGGCCCACTACTCCGCCAGCAAGTTCGCCGTCGTCGCCCTGACCCAGGCCGCCGCCCGCGGCTTCGGCAAGGACGGCATCACCGCCAACGCCATCTGCCCCGGCGTGGTGGCGACCGAGATGTGGAAGATCATCGACCAGGGCTTCCGCGACACCGGCATCACCAAGTCGGAGAATGAGGCCTTCGACATGTTCGCCGCCGGCGCCGTGCTGGGCCGGCCGTCGCGGCCCGACGATCTGGTCGGCGTCGCCCGCTTCCTCGCCTCGTCCGACAGCGATTTCATGACCGGCCAGTCCCTGCTGGTCGATGGCGGGATGGTCTTCGCCTGACCGCCATCGCCGAACGCCGATAATAAAAATCCGGAGGACAACACCATGAATGCGATTTCCACGATGAAGGCCGCCGTCTGGCATGGCCGCAAAGACATCCGGGTCGAGGACGTGCCGCTGCCGGGCGCCCCGCCCGCGGGATGGGTGCAGATCAAGGTGCATTGGTGCGGCATCTGCGGGTCCGACCTGCATGAGTATGTCGCCGGCCCGGTCTTCATCCCCGTCGACACCCCCCACCCGCTGACCGGCCTGAAGGGCCAATGCATCCTCGGCCACGAGTTCAGCGGCGAGATCGCGACGCTGGGCGAGGGCGTCACCGGCTTCAGCGTCGGCGACCGGGTGGCGGCCGACGCCTGCCAGCATTGCGGCGAGTGCTATTACTGCAAGCACGGCATGTACAACATCTGCGAAAAGCTGGCCTTCACCGGCCTGATGAACAACGGCGCCTTCGCCAGCCTGGTCAATGTTCCGGCCGAACTGCTCTACAAGCTGCCCGACGGCTTCCCGACCGAGGCCGGCGCCCTGATCGAGCCGCTGGCGGTCGGCATGCACGCGGTGAAGAAGGCCGGCAGCATCGTCGGCGAGACCGTGGTGGTGGTCGGCGCCGGCACCATCGGCCTGTGCACCATCATGTGCGCGAAGGCGGCGGGCGCCGGACGGATCATCGTCCTTGAGATGTCCGCCGCCCGCAAGGCCAAGGCGCTGGAGGTCGGCGCCAGCATCGTGCTCGACCCCAAGGAGTGCGACGCGGTGGCGGAGGTCAAGGTGCTGACCGGTGGCTATGGCGCCGACGTGTCGTTTGAGTGCATCGGCCATCGCGACACCGCCAAGCTCGCCATCGACGTGATCCGCAAGGCCGGCAAGGCGGTGCTGGTCGGCATCTTCGAGGAGCCCAGCTCCTTCAACTTTTTCGAGATCGTCGCCACCGAGAAGCAGGTCATCGGCTCGCTGGCCTACAACGGCGAGTTCGCCGACGTGATCCGCTTCATCGCCGACGGCCGCATCGACGTGCAGCCGCTGATCACCGGCCGCATCACGCTGGACGACATCGTCAGCGGCGGCTTCGAGGAGTTGGTCGCCCACAAGGACCGCAATGTGAAGATCATCGTGCAGCCGCAGGCGGCGACTGCCGCGGCCGAACAGCCGGAGCTTGTCCACTGATGGCCCTGCCCGCGATGCACATGAAGCCCGCCCGCCCGGAGCATCGGGCCGAGAAGCCGGCCTGGCTCCGCGCCCGCGCCCCCGGCGGGGCGGCGTTCGAGGACACGCAGTCGCTCGTCCGCCGCCACGGCCTGAACACGGTCTGCGAGGAGGCCGCCTGCCCCAACATCGGCGAATGCTGGAGCAAGCGGCACGCCACGGTGATGATCCTGGGCAGCGTGTGCACGCGGGCCTGCGCCTTCTGCAACGTCGCCACCGGCCGGCCGGACGCGCTCGACCCCCACGAGCCGGACCGGTTGGCCGAGGCGGTGGGCGAGCTTGGCCTCGCCCATGTCGTCATCACCTCGGTCGACCGTGACGACCTGCCGGACGGCGGTGCGGCGCATTTCGCCCGCTGCATCCGCCGCCTGCGCGAGACCTCCCCCACCACGACGGTGGAGGTGCTGACCCCCGATTTCCGCAACAAGCAAGGGGCGGTGGAGACGGTGGCGGACGCCCGGCCCGACGTCTACAACCACAATCTGGAAACCGTGCCGCGGCTCTACGCCGATGTGCGGCCGGGGGCACGCTATTACGGCTCGCTGCGCCTGCTGGACCGGGTCAAGGAACGTGATCCGTCGATCTTCACCAAGTCCGGCATCATGGTCGGGCTGGGCGAGGAGCCGGCGGAGGTGCTGCAGGTGATGGACGACCTGCGGGCGGCGGGGGTGGATTTCCTGACCATCGGCCAGTATCTCCGCCCCACCCCTAACCACCACCCGGTCGCCCGCCACGTCACGCCCGAGGAGTTCGAGCGCTACGGCACGGTGGCGCGGGCGAAGGGCTTCCTGATGGTGTCGGCGACCCCGCTGACCCGCTCCTCCCACCATGCCGGCCGCGATTTCGAGGAACTGCGGCGGCGGGCGGGAGCGAAGGATTGAGCGTTGCTCTGATCCCAGCAGTCTTCGACGGGACCGCTGGGATCAGAGCGTGGTCTTCGGTCCGACCGCGACCCCGTCCGGTTGTGGCGGCTTCATCAGCTTGCAATCCTTGACGCAAAAGGTCTGCTGCTCGATCCGGCCGCCGCAGGATTTGAAGCACTGATCGTAATCAGATGAGCAGTAAAGATTGCTGGAGCAGCTGATTTCCCGCTCAAAGTCCTCGAGCCGCTTCATCTTCTTTCTATTGAAGTCTTTGGGTAGTGACTTGAGATAAGCCCGATAATCCTCATGCGCACGGGTCAGTCCCTCTGCCCGGCAGGTTTGAAGAGCCAATTCTCTTGCGGACTCACACATGGACTGTACCTGCCGGCACTGGGCTACGCAAAGTTTCCCAGCTTCGCTGACCGGTGAAAAATAGTTCGTCGTCGTCTCGAAGCGTGGACTTGGGACGCAACCGGCCCCCCCGGCTGCCAGCAGGCAGCCGAGCACAATAAAGCGCGCCATCATAGTGAATGCCCCGCCATGGATTACTTTCAATCGACATGAACAGAGCGCCGATACAAAATAATCCACGTCATAGGCCGATTTCGCGAGAGCGGCATTCAACTCAATGACTGACCGCCCGTTAAGCGGCAAGCCGAAGCGGGTTACAGCTTTCAGGCTGCCCGCGCTTACGTCAAATGCTGCCGTTGCAGGTAGTCCTCGCTCTGCATCTCCATCAGTATTCCAGTCCCTTCGGCGAGGTAAGCGCGAGGGCCGGAAAATGCTGGAAATGCCGGAATCTGATATGCCGGCAAGCGGCTGAAGTTTCAAGGATAATCCGGAACGCGTGACATCATGCAGGCGACTGATTGGGCCGCCGGGACTACGCTTGGATTCGCCACTCTACCCCCTGGCATCCGCGATTTGTGTGACACCGGCTGTGACACCATTTATCGGACTGTATTTCTGACAGTCTAAGAACGGCCATGCCCAGACTGACCGACACGACGATCCGCCACGCCCGCGCCAAGGACGGGATTCGCACCATTCTGAGGGACGGCGCCGGCCTCGAATTGCAGGTCCATCCGAGCGGCACCAAGACGTGGTATTTGCGCTGCCGCGTCCGCGCGGAAGGCGGCGGCAAGGGCATCCAGCGCCGCGTCGCGCTGGGCGCCTATCCCGCGGTGTCGCTGTCGGACGCGCGGCTGGCGGCCGGCCGCGTCGTCTCAGAGGCGCGCAGCGGCCGGGACCCCAAGGCGGCCGAGACGCGGGCCGTACTCGCCCTGGAGAAGCCCCGCACGGTGGCCGACGCAGCCACGCTCTACATCGCGCACCTGAAGGCGATCGGGCGGGCGGAACGCTACTGGAAAGAACGGGAACGGCTGCTGAAGCTCCACCTCGTGCCAGCGCTGGGCAAGCTCGCGCCGGCCGACGTCGATCGCGCCATGCTGTCGGCCGTGGTGGACCGCGAGGCCCGGCGCCAAGCCAGGGCCAAGCAGAAAGGCGTGCAGACGCGCCGGCTGGGCAGCGTGATCACCGCGCTGTGGCGGCACCTGGAGGATAAGGGATGGCTTCCCACCCGCGGCACGGCGGATCGGCTGCTGGTATCGGCCGCCGCGGAACGCTCGCGGGACCGCATTCTGAGCGACGGCGAACTCGGCGAACTCGCCTTGGCGCTCGGTCTGCTGGACGGCCGCACGATCTACCAGCGGGAAGCGGACGGCACCCGCCCGATAAGCCGGCAAACGCTCGACGCCATGGCCCTGGCGCTGCTGCTCGGTTTGCGCGCCGGGGAGGTGCTGCGCATTCAGGCCACCGACATTCAGGAGGACAGCGAGATAGGCTTTGTCCTGCTGCGGGTGGCCGCTCTCGGCGGCAAGACGGCGGCCGCGCGCCGTGATCTGCCGCTTCCACCTTTGGCGCTCAGCGTCCTGCGCCGCCGCCAGCAAGCGTGCGGGGATGGCCCCCTGTTTCCCAGCCCAAGCGGAAAGACCGCAGGCGCACTCACCGTGGACGGGCTCGCGTGCGCCGCCCGGCTGCTAACCGGCAAGCTGGGTCACCATGACGCGGAAGACCGACGCTGGACACCTCACGATCTGCGCCGCACCTGCGCCTCGATCCTCGGCGAATACGACACGCCGGATGCGGTGCAGAAGCGCATCCTGGGTCATGCTAGCGATGGGGTGACCGCGCGCGTCTACGACCGCTCGCGCCGACTTCGCCAAATGCGCGAGGCACTGATGATGGTCGAGAAGCACACGACCATACAGGCCCGCAAGGCGGCCGGGCTGGATACGGAGCCGGTGCGAATCGGCGGGTAGCGCGTCATGCACAGGGCGCCGACAGGTACCACCCCGGAGATGCGGGATCCGGACCCGCCTTGGGTATTTCCCTTTCCCGCACGACCTTTTAGAAGCACCATAATAGTTTGGAATCCTTGTATAGTGGGAGCGAGGCTGCTCGCCTCGCTCCCGCCGGCTCTACAGATCCTCGACATCCACTTCGACCGGCTCACCGGACGCCTCTTCGGCAGAGTCATAGTTATCACCCGCCCATTCAGAGGCGAACTGCTTCTCGTGCCGATCACCTTCGACCAAGAGGCCATTGAACCCGCTCGTCGCGATGCGAACGACGTCGCGGACTTCATATTCGATGCCGTCGAACCACCGCCCCGGCGCAACCTTCACCCAATAGTCCGCCTGCGCATTCGAGTCGCACCAGATCGACGCGACCCGTTCCCGCACATAGTCGGGCATGGCATCGACGATCTCTCGCATCCTGGTCAGCTCATGGCCGATGTCCCACCGGCTCGACACATCCACACCGCGATACAGACCGCTGAGCTCAGGCGCCTGCGGCCCGGCTTCCATTATGTCTAGGTCGCGCTGATGCTTCAGCGCTGCGGCAAGTTTGGGCGACATCTCGATAATTTCGACCGGCGGCAAGGGTGCCTTCGTTTCCTCTTCGTCTTCCCCAGGCCAGTCGTGCTCGCTGAACGGCGCGGGAAGCGCGGCGAGGCGGCGAGCCATTTCTGCCAGATCGATGCCGCCTGCCTTGGCGGTCAGGTACAGCTCCGTTCCGTGGCCATACATGCTGCCCCAGTGCGACTGCACGGTCTTCCAGCCATGCTTGGCGGCCCATACCCTGCGCTCCTCGGCACTCCGCTGATGCCGGCCTGGATAGGGTTCCTCGGTCAAAAGGAAGCTGCGCGTCGCGGGGTCGTACCACCCTTGATCATGGTCGGCGCCGGGCGGCCGGTAATTTTGGTCGCCCTTGGGATAGCAACGTCCACCCCGCGAAGGTTTAAGCCCGGTCGCCGCCATGAACTGGAACGTCCGCGCCATCCGGCAGATCTCGGCGCGCGCCTGAGCCTGACTGTGCGAATGGCCATAGCCAACCAGGCCAAGCTCCGAGATTTGGGTTCCACCAAGATAGCCCAACAGCTGATGCGGCTTCACGAGGTCATCAAGCGGCTTGGGCAGCATGAAGGTTCGCGACTCGTTGCCGCGCGTACCGACTGATCGGTTCGACCAGAATTCGTAGATCGTGATGGCGTAGCCGGGCGCCGCGGGTGCTGCAGCATAGGAGACTGTCGCAGCGTGGTAGTCCGTAAAGCCGGCCTCACGTGCGATCTGGTTCAACGCTTCGTTGTGCTTCACGCCAGTGCGGCGCTTCAGCTTAATCGCAGCGCGCTTGATTCCATTGAGTGTAGCAAAATGCTTCGCCATGACCATCTCCATCGGCCATGATCGAAACGTCGCCCGCTAACGCTTCCCACGGCCTTGGAATGGGCATGGTGCCTCGGTCGTCCTGACAGTGCCGTTGAGGGCTGCGCCACGCGGGCGGCTCACTCCTGTCGAGAGCAACGACGAATATACCGCGAGTGGTGCACTACGCAAAAGGGATATCTGCGGCGCCACCTACGGATCGCGTGTGCACTACAACGCTGAGCGGACTTAGGTCTGGGTTCCAGAACCTCCCACGGTCAGCTGCGAACGCGATCAGATGACCACATACCGCTTTCCATACCTTTGTCATGGGAGCGGACACGCGCGCACAGGCGATAGAGTTGGTGGCTGACATCATCGGCCGGATCGAGAGCTGCTCTGTCCCCGTCAGAACCTCGACACGCTGGTAAGCCATGACGTCTGGCACTCGTTTGCGTCCGCGCGATGACGCGCCGCGCAAATCTCAGCCGCCGCCCCCTACCTTGCCAAGGCGGCGCTCACCGGATGCGTACGGGTAGACCTCCTTTGGCGACCACAGTGTGATGCCGCGGGGCCGACCGCGATATGGATCGCTCAGCAGAGTGAAGCCACCGCGAAACAACGCTAATCGACGAGCGTGGCTGCCCGAAGCTTTCGTACGTCAGCGTTCGCGCACGATGCGAGGGGCGTCACTCAGTTGCGCCAGATCAAGTTCGAGTTCGACGCCGTGCGCGGGTATCCAGACGCCGAGCGTGAACCCGCCCCAGACGGTCACTGTGAGTTTGGCCACACCGGATCTGAATTTTCGCGTTTCGAGCGGTGGCTTGAAGCTGTTGTGCAAATGGAACTGAACCGCTTCTCCATCGCGGCTCGGCCCCTCGACGCGAAGGATGGCCCTCGTCCAATTTTTAGAGTTGGTCTTTTCGAATTCGGCGGAAACGGCGAAGCCTCCACGACGTGGTTCACCGCCAAAGCGGCCCTTCTGTAGGTCGTTCTTATGCAGGATGCGCAGCGACAGTCCAGGGGCCTGCTCGCGCGGCCGGCTGGGGGTATCTGCCAAGCTCTTGTCCCGGCCCGATGTGAGCGTCGATGCACTGGCGGAATCGAGCGCTTCGCTCGTTTTGACAAGCCGCTTACGAAGCAAGCGGGACGGCAAACCCAGCGCCACTGCTAAGTCAGTGATCGTATCGGTAGAGACCTTGGTGGCAGTGGGCACCACAAGCTGAAGCGCGCGAAGCGCGGTTGCCTGGATGTCAGGGCTCAACCCTTCCAACCCGTTGAGGAAGCTGCGATTAAGATCATGCGGATCGACCAAAGCCGCAACCTTGCCCGCGACCCGCGTCACCAGAGAAGGCAAATCGCCCGCCTTTGCTCTGACGGGGGAGAACCGTGCTTTCGCCGCAGCCAGTTGCCAGCAAAGCCAGGGCTGGCTGCCTCCTGCCGATCGCGCGGTTGCGGCGACGATCGCCGTCCCGCGTACTGCGCTGGGGCGTGCGATGCTTTCTTCGATCGCCCATCGCCACGCGCATTCAAGCATTGGCGGTGCTTCAATTCGCGATGGCAAGGTATTCCACTCGGCCATGTCGAAGGCATGTGGATTGCTGCGTTGCAACCTCCAGCAGGCAGCGAGCGCATCGGTCGGCAGTCCGGGCTGGGCCGGCTTGGCGATCCAATCCCGCAGCCGTGCAGTCCAGGATTGATCGAAGAAGGACAGTATCCCGTCTTGCCGTGCCTCGCTTGGCGTTATCGATCCACTTCGTTCGTGAACGGACAGCGCGACGAGAGCGCCATAGAGCTTCAGCAGCGGATCGGTTTTGGGATCGTCAAGCACCGCGACAACATCGTCCGAAAGCGAGTTCGTCGCGTTTGTCAGATCGAACAGCATCAACCGAGCCAACCGCACGCGTTCACGGACCCGATAATCTTCCTCATCGCCGCGCACGGTGATGATCGTCGTACGCGCAGGGTCAACGCCGACACTATCCTCTTCGTCGAATTCCTCACCATCGGCCACGATCAATTTGGTATGCGAGACGGTGAGGAAGACCAGCGTCTGCCGCCCTGCGAGCGCCGGTACGCTTTGGCCGAGACGCTCGCCCAGGATCGACTGAAAGCCGATATGGTAGCGACCTGGCCTGACGCGATAGCAATGCGCACGCTCGCCGGCACCGAGCACCAGATCGGGGGCGGCGGCGCGGTCGGCACGCATTGCGACCTCCTCCCGGTCGTACAGCCGCAGATTGAGGTCGGCTGCTTTCCTGAGGGTATCGGATTCGCCTGACACTACGAGAATGATCGAGGATTCGGAGTTGCGCTCCGACGGTCTCAACGTGCCGTTGACGGCGTCGACTAGGGCGATGCGCTCATTCGTATCATGGTCGAGTGCGTCCGAAGAATCCTTGTCGCTGGGATCGAAGTGGATCTCCTCTCTCTCCTGGCTACCGTCGAGACGGACCATCGTCTGCGACTGCCGCCCCGCCGAACTCCATTCTACCAAATAGAGACCTTGAGGCTGCTCCGTATCGAGCCGCCCGCTGCCCCGTGCGATCTCGTGCAGCCCGCCATCAAGCAGACGAATCGCAATGCCAGGGCGCGCAACGAGCGACAGACCAATCAGGGGCCGTGCCGGCGCGGTTTCAGCCGACATGGACGGGCTCCACGCTGGGGTGCTTGAACATGGAATATCGGCCGGTGCCGTCGGCGATCTCGATCAGGTACAGGCCTGGCGCGAGCGGCGGCATTTGCAGGGTCGGCCCGGCGACCACGAAGGGTGCCATTCCCGGCAACGGCTTGTTGTCGCCGCCATTCAGGATGAGCTGCGTACCGGCGACAAGTGCGGAGACATCGATAAGCGGACCGATGGGAGGTGGCGCAGCAGCGGCCGGAAAGCCTGAGACGATCAACGGCCCGTCCGGATCGGGTTGAAACCACATGTTGGGAACTTGCCCGCTGGTCGTGAAATCCTTGATGTTATCGATGACATATTGCCTGAGCGGCGCCGCGTGCAGAGCCGCCACGGCGCCGATCCGGTGGGTGCGAAGTCCGCGCATGAGCGCGCTCGAAAAGGCGCCACGCACCGGCGGGTTTGTGGTCTCGTAGGCCAGCATGCTGTCTTGCGCCGCAAAGGCAATGCTGCATGGCTCGGTCGGCTGGCCGCTATAGTCGGATACCTGCTGCGCGACCAGGGTTGAACGGGCGGTCTGCGAGCGGCAGCAATCGGTGAACAGGATCGCTTCGTCGAAGCGGCCGCTGAGCAGTGCTCTTCGAAAGCTGTCGCAAGGCACAAGCCCGGCTGCGAGACTGGAATTGAGCGGCCGGAAATCACCCGCCAGGAAGCAGGTTTCCTCGTTGCGATCAACCGTCTTCGCTCGAATGCCGTGGCCGGCGAGAAACACATAGACACGCCGGGTCTCGGTATCGCCGTCTTCCAATGCCTTTCCACGCATGGCACGGCCGACGCTCTCAATCGTCGTGGTAATCTCCAGCGCTTTGGGTGCACGCGTCTGATCGGGCGCGGCCGAGCCAGTGTCGACATTGTCCCAAAGCGGCGGACCGGCCGCGAGATAATCCTGAAGCCGGCCTTGCGCAGCCGCCGGCCAAGGGTATGTCCAGAAGTACAGGCATTCCGGCGCAACATTTCCACCCGCCGGGTCGAGCGCCCAATCAGCAAAATCGCAAGCATCAGCAACGGCGCCATGCAAAGGCCTTTGCATGGCAAGCTGCGGATAGATGTTGATCCCGACGACGATCGCCCAACTCTTCACAGCGGGCTCTTTAGAAAGAGCGCGCGGGCGGTCGCGAGCGTCAGCGGTTCGTCGTCGAACGCACCGTGGCTGTCAGCCATCGACACGCCTGGCGTGGGCGACGAGATGATACCATGGTCGCTCCCCTGGAAGAAGTTGGCAATCCGCTTTGCAGCGCCCTGCTCATCGCTGTCGAGACCCGACAGGTTCAGGTAGCGCTGCATTCCCAGGATCGGAGCGTCGGGGTAAGCCTTGGCACTTCGCTCCTCGAACATCCCCGAGACGATGTAGAGAAGCGAACTTGGGTAGATGTAGCCCTTGTCGTGGCCAAGTACGGCGTCGCGGCGCTCAAGCTCATCGGTCATCGTGATCATGCGGCAGCTCTCGATCATGCTGCCGGCGTGGTCAATCATCTCGGCGAAAACATCTATGCGAATCGCCGGTGCAAGCAGGATCAGCTTGACCCCTTTGTTGAGACCCGCGGCCTTTGCCGCGCGCAGGAACTGCGCGGCCCAGATCGAACCGGCGCTGTGTCCGGCGATGACGAGATCGTCGGGACTGTGAGCCTTGATGATGCCGATCAGGGTGCTCCCCAATCCGCCCAGCTCGAAATGATCGGCGGCGTCGCGGACCATCATGCCCCAGACCTTTGCGCCGACGAGGTCGCCATAGAACTCGCGGCAGACCTCCTCGACGACCGTGGCGTGGAGGCCATGGTCGCGGCCGCTTCGGAAGCGCTTGAAGCATCTAATCGCGACTTGCCCGGCATGGGAGAGGAGAAAGGTGCCAGCCGAGACGATGCCGCGCGGTGCCTCTTCGATCGCAGGCGGAGGCTGGAGCTGATCGCGGATGGTGCCGTCCAACCGCCCCAGCATCGCCTCGCCGGCAGACATATCGGCGCCGACTGAGGGAGCGCGGGCTCCGCTCGGTACATTGATAGCCTCGTCAATGTCGGCAACCACGCGCTGGAAAGCCTCATCCGCCGCCAGTTCGTCCTGAAAGTCGATCGCAAGCTCGCCGTTCGTCTGCTCGCCCATGATCGTGGAACGCGCGCCCGGAGGCCGGTCGGGCACCAGCTGACGATCCAAGTCGTCGAACGGCCGTGCGCCAGCCTGACCGGTCAATCGCCTGTGGATCTCTGCGTCATCTATATCGACCGCCCCCGGGCCACGCGCCATGATCGCTGACACGCCGAGCTTGCGGGCCACGAAGCCAATAAGCTTGCGCAGGATCGTCTGATAGAGACGATCATCATGTACCAGATCGGTCCAGTTTGTTTTGATCGTCTCGAAAGCACCAGTCCGCCAGATGACATAGACTTGTGTCCAGTCAGGCCCGAGCTGCCAGCTGTCCGGACCGTTTCCCGAGAGCCGCTCGGCAACAACCTCGCCCGACGCTTGGTCTACCAATCCGCCATGCAGGTGAAGCAGCAATTTCGCGCCGGGCTTCTGCAGCTCGGCGACGAGGTTGGAAAGCAATTGCTCCTGTCCGGGATCAGCTGCGCCGTTCCTGGTCAATATTTTGAAAGCAGTCATAGCGTCGGTCTCCCGATGACGGATTCAGCGCAGCCGGTCGGGTCGCTACCAGCTTCCAGAGTGGATGTTATCGCAAATACACCAGAGCGCACAACAGACCCGCCTTTGCGCACGCTGTTATACGCAATGGCCCTCTCACCCTTTAAAGCGGTTGCACATAGTGCGGGAGGTGGCGCAGATCGAACCTGCGAATTCAGAAGGGAGAACGCTAGCCAAGCGGAAGTGAGGAATGAACAGCAACGGCGACGCTGCGAAATCGGTAAGCGGAGCGTGATCGCACCGGATCAGGCGTTGACGGCGGGCTTCCAGTTCCAGGGGAGCAGATCGGCAAGGCGTGCGGCGGGGTAGCCGTTCACCATGCGCTCCAGGACGTCGCGCAGGTAGGCGAACGGCTCGACAGCGTTGAGCTTGCAGGTCTCAACCAGCGAGGCGATCACCGCCCAGCGATGGCCGCCGCCCTCCGAGCCGGCGAAGAGGCTATTCTTCCGGCCGAGGGCTACCGGTCTGATGCAGCGCTCCACCGTGTTGGTATCCATCTCCACCCGGCCGTCATCCAGGTAGACGCACAACGCCCTCCAGCGGCCGAGCGCATAGCGGATCGCCTCGGCCAGCTTGGAGCGGCCCGGCAAGCGGGGAAGTTCGTGCTCCAGCCACGCCTTCAGCTCCGCCACCTGGGAAGCGGCTTCGGCTTGCCGAAGCTGCCGGCGCTCATCGGCCGTGCGGCCGCGGATGCGCTCTTCGATCGCGTAGAGCCGGGCGATGCGGCGCAGCGCCTCGGCGGCGATCGGCGAGCCGTTTTCGGCCAAGTCGTAGAAGCGTCGACGCGCATGGCTCCAGCACGCCGCCAGCACGACCCGGTTGCCGGCAGCCAGCCGTTCGAACCCGGCATAACCGTCCACCTGCAGCACACCGCAGAACTCCCGCAGGTGGGCGGCTGGGCGTTCGCCTTTGCGATCGCTGGTGTAGGCGTAAATCACCGCCGGCGGGTCCAGCCCCTGCCAGGGCCGGTCATCGCGGGCATAGGCCCACAGCCGTCCGGTCTTCACCCGGCCGGTTCCTGGCGCCAGCGTCGGCATCGGCGTGTCGTCGGCGAACAGCTTGGCCGAGGCGAACAGGGCCTTGGCCAACTCCTCATGCAGCGCCTCCAGCCACCAACACGCCTGTCCCGCCCAGCCCGCCAGAACCGAGCGGTCAACGGGAAAGCCGTTGCGGGCCAGGATCTGCGCCTGGCGGTAGAAGGGCAGATGATCGCAGTAGCGGCTGGTGATGACGTGCGCCAGCATCGCCGGCGTCGCCATGCCCTTGGCGATCGGCTTCTCCGGGGCCGGCGCCTGATGCAGCGTGCCGCAGCCGCGGCAGGCGTATTTGGGCCGGCGAATGCGCAGCACCCGCACCTGGGCCGGCACATAGTCGATCATCCGGGCCACCGTCTCGCCAGCCTCATGCAAAGCCCCGCCGCAGCAGGGGCAAACCCCGGCGCCGGACTCCAGCCCAGGCGGCTCGAGTGTGAGATCGTGATGCGGCAGATCATCGGGCAAGTCGCGGCCACGGCTGGGTGGTTCCGCAGGGGCCGACGGTTCCAGTTCAGGGGCTGCGAGTTTTGCCTCGACCCGGGCGATGTCCGCCTCCAGCTCCTCCAACCCGAGATCGAGCTGATCGGGATCGAGCCGTTCGGAGCGGCGCCCGAAGACGGTGCGCTGCATCTGCCGGAGTTGCTGACGCAGAGCCTCCAGCTCCGCCAGATCGGCTTTCTGGCGCTCCACAACCTCGGCCAAATCGCGCACCATCTGCTGCAGCAGGGCTGGATCAGCGGGCAGGTTGTCGAGGTCGAAGCGCATGGCCGATTGTATCTCGGATCACGGCCCCAAGCCAGCCAAGCCCGCGGTTTTCCTCACTTTTTCTCCCATTCATCCCGCTACGGCCGGCCTGGATGCCGGCACGGTGTGACGCCAGTCCAGCCCCTCCAGAAGCAGGGACAGTTCCGCCGGCGTCAGTACCACTGTGCCGCCCGGCGTCCGCGTCGTTGGCCAAACGAAACGGCCGCGCTCCAGCCTCTTGGCGAACAGACACATGCCGTTCTGATCGGCATAGAGAATTTTTACGCGTCCAGCCCCTTTCCCTCGGAAGATGTAGAGGTGGCCGCAGAACGGATCCTTGCCCAGCGCCTGCTGCACCAGCAGGGCCAGTCCGTCGAAGCCGCGGCGCATGTCGCAGGGCTCCAGCGCCAGGTAAATGCGCACACCGGCCGGGATCGACAGCATCATGGCCGCTCCAGCACGCTGATCACCCGGCGCAGTGCTTCGGTATCGACATCCCGACCGACCCGCAGCCGCCGTCCGCCGGCCAACTCGATCTCGATCATGCCGGCACTGCATGGAGTTGGCGGCGTGAGGGGAAGAGCGGACGTGGTGTCCGCCACCTCCACCGGCGCGAAGATGGGCGTCGGCTCGGCCGGAGTGAGCATCTGGCGGCGCCAGCGGAACAGCAGGCTGGGATCGACCCCGCGCCGGCGGGCGACCAGCGACACGCTCACGCCCGGCTCGCAGGTTTCCGCCACCAGCTGCTCTTTCTCCGCCTGCGACCAATACCGCCGGCGGGGTGCCGCCTCGACGATCTCCATCACCAAGGGAGCGCTCGCCGTCATAGGGACAGCACCAGGGCTATCCCTATGACAGCGAGCGCTCACCTCCTCCGCAGCGGCAAAGCGGCGCGACCACCGTCCCAGAGCCCAGCGTCCAATTCCATGGGCTTCAGCATAGGCTTTCAGCGTCAGCCCGCTGCCCTTCCAGGCATCGACATGACCGCGCCAATAGCTCTCCAGATCCTGACCCGACATCCTCTTACCCCGCTGAACTGCGACCAGCGGAATATTTCATGAACCACGATCACGTCGGATGTGTCGTCACACAACGCTTACCGAAATCGCGGCCGAAACTACGCTATTGACGCCGTGTGTATCCGTTACTCCCACTCGATTGCTCCAAACAAAGCTAAGATATTGATTAGTTTATATCTTCTCGTGTATTTGGCGTCGAAAGCCGACACACGGTCCGTCAAAATTTTACGATGATAATTTAAAAGGGAAAATTGCTCGAGAAAAATTTGGCGCGGTTTCGGTATCTATCGAGGTCGATCACTTCTCGCGGCCCATTCTCGGCGACTCGGATGAGTCTTGTTGCGAACCAAGAAAGTACCGTCACGAAATTCATAGCACAGTACGCTGTGCGACGTGACCCGCCGCAACAGCGTCATTCAAAAGCAAGTTTCGGACTCGATATTTAACGAGTTCGGAGGTGTTTCCTTCAGCGCCCACGACGAACAACGGTGACATCTAGCCGATACTTCTCGGAAGCCTTGCCCCACAACTCGCCTGTCTCACGGTCGCTGCCTCAGCTTTGTCTCAATGAATCGGAACGCGATCTGCTCATCGAGCTCAAACACGTCAGGCCGCTTCTCGATGGTGTCCGCCAAGACAAGCGTCACCGTGTCAAACAGATTGACGAGCAGTGCGTCGCCAATGGCCCGCGTCTCCGACAAATCCTCGAACAGGCCTGCCGCCTCGCCGTGCGCCAGCTTGTTGCGTCCTTCACGATAGACCCGTGAGACGGCTTTCGCGACAGAGAGCATGCCCGGGGGCGTCGCCTCACCCTTGGGGTTGAGCACAGCCTCGGCGAAGGAGGTGATGGCAGTGGCCTTTCCCTTCGCTCCCGTCAGCCCGTCGGCGGCGCAGCCGTAATCGACAACGGCCATGAAATCCGACGCTTCCCGACGAGCCTCGCCCACCCAGTAGAGCGCGTTCGCCCATCGCTCTACGAGATGCGGCGCGCGGCCAGATTGTCGCCCCACCACAAAGGCGTCGAGGACCTTGCCGGCCGCATCGAGGAAGGGGCGCTCGGCCGCCATCTTTGCCGCCAGCGCCCCCGGCGCCGAACCAAGACCTGGCATCTGCATGCTGGACCCACGCAGAAAGTCGCCGGAGGGCGATGTGGCCAGCCGCTCCTCTCCAAAGAGATGCTGCCGGCCCGCCTTCGTGAACCGTCGCGCATCCTCCACCTGGAAGCGCAATCCAATCGCATCGATCGCCAAACCGACCAGGACCGAAGCCTTCTGATGCGACTGGCTGAGCGCGTGCCCTCTCATCCTTATCGTCGCCACCCACTCGAAGTTCCGCAGCGAGCTAAGAATTTCCCACGCACGATAAAGGTCGCGATCGCTGCCCACCTGTAAGGCCTGCTCGCGGAAATCGCTGTAGCTGACCGCGCGTGTCTCCACCCGCTGGATATGGGCCAGCTGAGTAGGATCACGGACGTAGCGGGCGATCCAATCGGCGCGTGGCAGAAACTCGATCGGACCAACCGCAAAGGCAGGCACCGCCTGATCGCCGTGGAAGAGATGACATGGAATATGCCGGTCGACGTCAGACCGGGCTGCATCCGCCAAACGATCCACGTTCTTTGAGAAGTCCCGAGCCACAGCGGCGTAGAAGTCAGGCCCGACCTGAGCGTCTGGGGCGCCGTGCTCATCCGACAGATGTGCGCGGCAATCGAAGATCGTTTGGCCAATGGCGTGGAAGGTGATCTTGTCGAACTCCGGGCGCGTGAGCGTCTGTCGGAAGTCCTGGCGCGCGAGCCAAGTCTGTGCCGCCAATGTGTGTGCGGCATCAACCCCGGTCTGGGTGACTTTGTACTGGCGACCGGCGTCGATCGGAATTGCCAGGGGCACGAACGGGTTATTGCTCAGCCCGCTCCATTCGTCGAACGGCATGGCAGCCGTCTCGATGACGTCAGCGAGGATCTTCGCAACAAGAGCCTCGGCCGTCTCGCCCGGTGCTTCCGGCTCGGCAAGTTCGCGTCGTCGCGACAAGATCGCCCCCCATTCTCAATGTCTGGTCATTTGACGCCAGCGCCACACTGACGGCAGGTATCAGTGGCATTTACAACGCTATCGAAGCATGAAACTGTGTCGGGCTATCTCAATCCCTCGCACGCATCCGGTAATGCCTTATACTACCTTACCGATCGGCCTGCCACAAACGATCCGAGTGCATCAACTCCGGCCGATCGCCCCGCTCGCCGAAAACACCATCTATGACATGGAACAGCGCGGCGGGGCCACCCGTTCGCCGAGGTCGGCGATGAGGAGCGCCGGCAGGTTGATCTCCGGCGCCCTGATCCGGCGACCGCCTGGGCGCGCCCGAGCCCACAACATCGTCAACACCGTCCAGGCTGATCTGGACCAAACGATCACTGGCGTTGCGTCCAGAACATGGATCGGTTGGTCTCCGGCGTGCGCCAGCCGGCGCGCCCCGGGTCACTTCTTGATGCGCATGAAGCCGAGCACCCGGGTGCAGATCGCGGGGGCGCCGAGATCGGCCAGCAGCACGTCGTCCGGCTCCACAACATCGCCGCCAAGCGCCCAGGCCACCGCCGGATGCCCGGCAGGCAGCATTGCCGCGATCTCTTGGGCGATCGGCGGGTTCCGCTTGTTCATGAACCAGACAAGCAGGAGGAGCAGCACGCGTCGGTCCGCATTCGTCGCCAGTTCCTCGGCTACCGCGCGCACCCTGTCCTGATCCCCCCGCCAAGCGAGCAAAAGGGAGAGCGAGGCGGCCACAGGCTCGTACCGTGTCGCGAGCATTGGCGCCGTGATCTTTTCCAGGATCTCCGGTCGCACTGCCTCCGCGCCCTGAAGGAGGCCGCCCACGGCCGCCCGCCGTACGCCCGGCTGCCCGGGACGGACGGCCAAGTCCAACAACTGCTCCTGTAGCTCAAGATCGCCGCTGTTGGTCAGCAATCGGAAGATCGACGTCCGGACGTCCGGATCGTCCGTGTCCAGGGCGATCGCCATCAGCTCGCGAGCCTCGGCTGGCGGCAGAGGCGCCGCAAGGGCGATGGCCTCGACGGCGCCTCGCGCGATCGGGAAATCCCTGTCATCGCCGTAATGCCGCTCGTCCCTGGACCAAGTGTCCCTGGCAAGGATCATCAGAGCCGGCAGATGGGCGATGTGCGGCTTCTGCTTGAGCAGGGCGACGAGGGCCTTGCGCACGGGACTGCCATGGTCTGAGGCTTTGGCAAGAAGACGAACCGGTATCGGCAGGTCGGCCCGCTCCCCAAGCGTCGTGAGCGCACAAGCACTGACATGGGCAAACTTGTGGTCAAGAGCCGCCTCAACCTCGGCGTCCATGTCGAGCCTGATCGCGGCCTCGACCGCCAAGACCGCCGTGGCAGAGTCGGCGCTGTGCTGGAGAAGCCAGCGCACGTCCTCCTCGACCGGCGAAGGCGCGACGGCGGCCAGGGCGACCCGCAACCGACGGACGCGCTCGCTCGGTGACGCGATGGCGGCGAGCGTCGCCTGCGCCTCGTCGTCCAACGTCGGCGTATCGTTGGTATCCACCGCGAGCGCCGCCTCGCTGATCTGCCGGTATGGGCCGGGAAGCGCCTGAACCGCAAGCTCGGCGGCATCGCCATGCTGCGTGCCGTCGCCTCCGCGCCGCCAGCGCAGGCTGGCGAGTTCGATCGCGATCTCGACAAGGCGACTCGCACCACCGTCAGCCGCGAGTTCGCCCATGATGCTCCGGAAAGCATCGGGCGCTCGCTCAATCAGGCAGGTCAACGCCGCTTGCGCGACATCCTCATCGGTGTGTCCCGCCACGATCCGGTCACGCAGCGGCGGAAGGTAGACCGGATCCCAGGCGGACTGCAGGATGAGCCAGAGCAGGTCCTCACGCTCATCGCCATAAGCCGCTCGGAAAACGCCTTGCAGCTCCTCGGCGTCCGCGCCTTTCACCTTGACCTCTTTCGCTAGCTGGTGAAGCCAGTAGAACAGCAGCCTGGCGGCATGGCGATGCGTGACGAGGCTGCGCCACCCCAGGATGGCCCGCGCCTGCCGGACATACGCGGTCAGGAAGACTTCGGCGGTGTGACCCTCGTCATCTTCGGCCAGATGCTGTGCATAGTCATCGGAGTAGACTTCGTTTGCGAAATCGAGGCGGAGCTGCGCGGCCCTGTTTCGATCCGCGTCGTTCGGAGTCAGCTCGGCGACGGCCGAGTCGACAATTCGCTCGAAGCCCACCAGGTCCCGGAGCGCGCCTTCGGCGATCGCATCGTCGGCTTGCATAACGCCAAAGCGCACCACCTGCATCGCCGCATCGAGAAACGCACCCGACAGATCGGGCGCAAGCCGCTCCAGTTGCGCCGAGAGGCTGGCAGGATAGCTAACGCGATCGGCGGGCAGGATCTCTCGCACGAAACCCTCGATCAGGGGCTTCGTCCGCGGATCGGCGCGCCGGGCCTCGTACCAAGCCTCCGACCGCTCTGGCGCACCCCAGACGGTGAAGCCCGGAAAGGTGTTGTCGGGGCGATGCAGGAGGAAGCGCGCCACCTCGGCTCCGTTGCTCGCGGCTGAGCCGGCCTCGGCGGCGAGTTCAATATAGCTTTCGAGCGCCTTGCCCCCCTCCGTCAGTCTGCCTTCCAGCCAAGCGTCGATCTTGGTCGCGGTCGGACCACTCGCCTTGACGGAGAACCGGCTCCGGCCCGCGGCGAGAATCCGCGCCGCAGCCCCGGTTCCCCACTCTCCGCCGGGCCCGTCCTCAGAAACGAGAAGATCCAGAAGGTGTTTGAGCGTATGCCGGACCTCCTGGCGATGCGCCTCCATCGCTTTCTCGACCCCCGCTTCGACCCGGGGATGGTAGTAGGCCACGATCCCGCCGTCGGCTTGCCGCAGATTGCGGGCGGCGATGAAGAAATTGACCAGCGGCGACACGCCCCGCTCCATCGCCGCGTCGAGATCCGCCAGCCCATCCTCGATCTCCCGGAGCACGGATTGGGACAGTTTGTCCGAAGCCTTGAGCAGGCTCCAGATCACCGCGGCGGCGCGAATGTCCTTACGCTCCTCGATTTGGTCGACAACCGTGTTCTCGATAGCGTTCTGGTGCGCGCTGCGGATTGCGTCCGCGATGAAGCCCAGCGGGTTCTTCAGCCCAGCTCGATCAAGCGTTCGAAGAGCGTCGAAGAACTTCTGCAGCTCGAGCGGCGTGGCCAGCTCGTCCAGCACCTTCCGCTCGGCGCCTCGAGCCAGGGGCTGCAGCTCGCGCGGCAGGCCGCTGATCCGGGATTGGTAGAGGCGACTGCGCTCCGCTGCGCCGTAATGCTCGGCCTCCAGTTTGATGAGCCACGCAGCCACGCTGTCCAGCGCCTTCGACTCCTGGGCGACGTCAAGCCGCGAGGTGGCGACAATCATCCGGTTCGGCCCCGCTTCCGCGAAGAAGCGCGCGAGTTGGTCGTTCCAAGGTCGGCTCTTCGGGTCGAAGTCGAAGCGCCCCCATGGGTCTTCGATGTCGTAGAGCACGGGCGATGGCGTCTGGTCGTCGCGAAGCTGCTGCGGCCCGAGCCGGATCGGCACCCGCGTAAGTCCGGGCATCTCCAGGCGAAGCTCGTCATAAAGCTTCTTCGTCGCCAGGGTCTTACCCGTCCCCGACTGGCCGATGATCAGCGCCGCGCTGCGCTCGCGCATCGCCGCCCGCAGATCGCTCCAGTTCGTGGGATGCACATAGTGCTCAAGCTCGGGCGCGCTCGCGAGATAGCCGCCATGCTCCCGGACGACGTGCTCCAGCTCCTCGCGGCGCCACCAGCCTCCGCCGGCCCGCGCGATCCTCGCCCGAGACTCTTCTCGGAGCTTTCGGCGACACGCGTCCAGGTTCGCGTTGGGCACGCGGCAGCCCTCGGTCAGCAGACGCTCGATGTCCGCCCTGAGGCGCTCGTCATCCTCGTTTGCGATCACCGCCACGCGGCCCGCTGCATCAGCGGGAAGCACCTCCGCGATCACGTCCGGGAGAGCGGCGTGCTTGGGCCAGTTTCCGGCGCGCCGGACCTTGAGCTGGCGCGCGTCGCCGTTGAGCCCTGCGCTCGTGATCAGCAGGTAGCGCGACGCGGAGTCGGCGAGCCGCTTCGCCGCCGACGGTCGGGTGTCGCTGCCATGCAGTAACAACGATTTCACCGTGGTCGGCGTCCAGGCATCGCCGCCACGGCGCTTCACCTGCACGATCAGCTTGTAAGCGCCGAGCGGCACTTGAGTGACTGCGCGTGACGGCTCGAAGTCGGCCAGCTCGCCTTCGAGGTCCTCTTGGCTCGCCGGCTCGAGCTGCAGCGCCGAGGTCAGCCGCGAAACGACGACGAGATCGAGCGCCAACCAGACCGATGCGTCGATCTGGTACTCGTAGCCGGCCAGGGAGGCGCCGCCGCCACCCGAACCTTCCTCTTCATCCACCGGCGCCACGGTCATTTATGCTCCCCCTCCCACGGCTCAAGCGGCTGCTTCGCCGCACCGGCGGAGCCACGCAGCGGATTGTGACCGTTAAGGCACGACAACAGACGTGCCAAATTTGACCCGATCAAGCGCGACCAATGTCCGGTAACGAGCGACGAGATCGCTTTCGGCGAACAGTGTCCGCGTGAGCGCCTCATAGGTGCGCATGTCAGGTGTGACGACGATGAGGAGAAGCTCGTTCCGCCCGTGACATAGTAGCACTGCTGCACCTCCTCGGCGCCGCGGAATAGAGATTTGGCGGCATCGACCGTTTCGGCGCGTTCGTCACGAAGGTGCACCTCGACGATCGTGGTGATCGCCAGCGACAGCGTCGCCGTATCGACGATGGCGGCATTGGCCGCAATGACGCCCGCCGCCTCCATTGCGGCGATGCGCCGCTGGACGGCCGCCGGGGAGAGGTTGACCAAGTCGGCGATGGCGCGCTGGGACGTCTTGTTGTCCCGCTGCACGATGCGCAGGATCGCCCGGTCAAACGGGTCAAGTTGGCGGTGCATGGCGACTCGTTTCGGCATGAGATGAGTTTTTGTTGCATTCCGCATGGAAAGCAAGAGCTCGAATCTCACACCGAAGAGAGTATTACCCGCTCAACGCAACTGTGGACACCCCATGTCTCGCACCGGCAAGCACCACGACATGCCTATTCCGCTGGATGTGCTCCGCAGGCGCCTTCCGTGATCGCACTTCTACCAAGCTCCATCAACAACAGTCCGCAGGAGACGAGCCATGACAGAAACCATTACGTTCGATCAGTTTGCCGCCGTCGATGTCCGAGCCGGCGAGATCGTCCAGGTCGAGGCCTTTCCGGAGGCCCGCAAGCCAGCCTGGAAGCTGGTGATCGATCTGGGGCCGGAGATCGGCGTGAATGTGAATCGGCACGGGGTTTCGGCGCCGATCAGCACAATAGCCTGCTGAAACTATGAGACCCCTTGGGGTCCTACCTGCGTGCTGTTTCACAAACCGGGGAAGTACGAGCCCTTGCGCAGTTTTGGGATGCGCAGCTCGACGGTGCCGGCGCGGGCTACCCAGTCGCGCTCGCGGTAGCCGTTGCGCTGGACCAGCCGCTCGGCGGAGCGCTCGCCGTGGGCAGCGCCGGTCAGGCCCTGCACCTCCAGCTCCATCAGCCGCTCGGCCGCGAAACCGATCATCTCGCGCAGAACGTCGGCGTCAGGGCTCTTCTCCAGCAGCGCGCGAAGCGCCATCATCTCGTCGGTCATCGCGGACATAGCGGATCCACTCCGCTGCCTCGGCCATGCGGAACTGGAGGAACTCATCGAGCGCCACCAGCAGCTTCCAGCGCCGCGCCCGCCCGTCGTCGGCGCGATCCCGGTCGACGGTGAGGAAGTCGATCATTTGCGTCAGGATCAGGGTGAAGACCCGACGCAGGCGCCACGCGTCCATCGGCCGGGCGACGATGTAGAGCGTCACCGGTCGCTCGCCGGCCACAAGGTCGGAGATCGAGAAGTCGCTGGCGGCGGTCTGGGCGTCGAGGACGGCATCCTCGAACTCGGCGAGCAGCACCGAGGCGGTGACGTAGACCGACTTGCGGTAATGCAGGCTCTTGTCGACCGCCCCACCCCGCCCGCTCTTCCTGGCCGGCGCGTCCTTCCTGCCCTCCTCGTCCAACCCTGACGCCGGCGGCTCGGCGTCGGTGGCGACGCTCTTGTCCCACAGCTCCTGGGCGGCGCGTTGGGCGGTGGGATGGACGTTCTCCGCCAGCATCAGCGTCAGCCCGTCATCGCCGAGCAGGATGTGCCGGCGGGCGCCAGCCAGCGACTTCTCGGCATCCGCCGCGGCGGTCAGCAGGTAAACGAAGACGCCGGTGAGGTAGGAGAAGGCGGCGTTACGCCAGTGCCCCTCCTTCTCGCCTTCGGTGAGGATGCGGGCGGCGTGCTGGCAGTCCGGCACCAGATGCGCACCCGGCCGCACCGCCATCAGCGGGTTGTAGCGCGGACCGCCGGGCCGAGCGAGGTCGAGCACGATGACGTCGCCGAAGCGCTCGCGCGCCGCGCCCGTATCGCCAGCCATGGCGCCCTTGAAGTCCCAGACGACGGCGCTCTCGCGCCAGCCGGCGAACAGGGTGGGCAGAACGGTGGTGGTGGTCTTGCCCGAGCCGGTGGGGCCGATCACCAGGACCGGCTGCAGGGTGCGTTCACGCAGGGGCCGACCGTTCCAGGCGCCGAGGACGATGCAGGTGTCTGTCATCGCCGCCCCCGTCACAGCAGGCCGCTGCGGCGGACGTCGGCGTCCCCAGCCCAACGGCCGGCGCCGAAGCGAGGGCCGCAGTCGCCGGGCAGGGCGAGGCCGATGCGCACCACCAGTGCCAGGGCACCGGCCAAGCAGGCCGCCAGGGCGACGGAGACGATCCAGCGGTGGCTGGGGGCCAGCAGGCTGCGCCAGGTCAGGAACTGACCGGGCCAGTAGAGCGCGATGCCGCCGATGCGCAGGCCGCCGCAGACCGCCGGCCAGGCGAAGAGCCAACCGACCAGCTCAGTGACCGCCTGGACGGTCAGCAGCCAGACGGCGATACCGCCGAGCACGGTAAGGGCGGAGAGGCGGATCACAGCTCGCGCCCTCCCAGCTCATCCAAGCCATCGCGCCCGGCCTCGCGGCCGCGCTCCTCGCGCAGGCGCTGCATCTCGACCAGCTGGCGCTCGTAGGCTTGCCGCTCGCGCTCGTCCATCCAGCCCAGCGTCCGGGTGGCGACCTCGACGGCGTCATGCCGGAACCAGTGGGTGACGACCTCGCGGTCGAAATAGAGGTCGCGCTCATCCTGCACGCCGCGGATCATCACATGCAGGTGCTGGTTGCCGTACGGGTGGGCCATGTCGGGCTTGCGCTCGACCGCCGCCACCCATTCCAGCTCGCCGACCCGGCGTTCCCAGGCGGTCATCACCTCGCGGCCGTAAGCGACCATGTCGTCGATGCGGTGGCCGTCGTTCGGGCTGACGATGACGTGGAAGACGCGGCGATCGTCCGACCAGGATGCTGCGACCTCGCCCTTGTCGATACCGAGGCGGTCGCGGTCGAACAGCGGGCCGTCCTTGGCGAGGTAGTTGGCCAGCACGGCGACCGAGTTGGGAAAGGCGCCGCGGGCGCGATCGTGGTAGAGCAGCTTGACGTTGACCGGGCGGGCGTAGGCGCCGTGCCCGGCCGAGGCAGCGCGGACCTTCACCCGGCGCTCGCTCCGGCGGACGTAGCCGCGGGCCAGTGCGCGGCCACGGTCGACCAGCGCCTTCATCCGCGCCTTGAAGCCGTCGTCCGCCGAGAGGCCGTCGAAGATAGACCCGCGTCCCCGCATGCCGCTGCTCCTCCACCAAAACTGGAGCCGACGATGGGCCAGGACGCGGCCTCCATAACAGTTTTCAAAGGAGTGACGGGAGAACAGAGGCTGTGTTCGTCCATGTTCGCTCTGAGAGGGGCGTTCACAGGGAAACATGAAGGAAATCAACGATCATGACCGACCGCGAACCGCCCCTTTATCTTGCTGACCGTTGATTTCCTCCTCTCTCCAGGCCGCCACGCAGTCCCGCCGGAGCTTTCCGACTTTGGCCGTTTCCCTGTCTTTGTGCGCTGATGAGCGAACAGGTTCGCCGACCGGCCCAAGAGGACGGTCGGCCCCTTGATCAGTCGGCCACCGGGGCCGTCGCCAGCCCAAAGGTTTCCGAGACGAGGTGGCGGATGTCGGCCTCGGCCTGCCCCGCCATCTCGAGTTCCGGCACCAGCAGCCCAGTGTCCATGCTGTCGGCGAACGCCTGCCGATGCCGGATCACCGCCGCAGAGACCGGCAGGCGCAGCCCCAGCACGGTGGCCTCGCTGCCCGGTTTGACCCACAGCCCATCGGGTACTTTGCTCAGCACCAGCGACGCCGTCGGAGCCGGCTCCATCGCCAGCGCCTCGATGACCAGCTGCATCGTCGCGGCACAGCGCCCGAGGGACGTCCGGTCCGCCTGTATCGGGATCAGCGCCGTCTCGGCTGCCGGGAGAACCGCCCGCAGCGCCGCCGGTGAACGGGACGGAGTGTCAATCACGACATGGTCGAAGCTGGCGGCGAAACCTCCCAGTCCATGCCGCAGCTGGGTGCCGGCGATCGTGGCGCTGTCGAACAGGGCCGGCAGCGCGTTCGCCCGGCGCCGCGCGATCCAGTCCCCGGTACCGGAAACGCCGTCGACGTCGAGCACCACCACCCGCCGGCCCTGCAGTGCCAGCTCGCCGGCCAGATTGACCGCCAGCATGGTCCGGCCGACGCCGGGCGTCAGGTTGACCAGAGCGGCGATCATGGCCGCTCCTCCCCGGCGAAGCGGGCTTCCAGCAGCTCGCGCAGCAGCACCGCCATGGTCACGCCGCGGCGGAACGCCGCGATCTTGATCCGCCCGCGCAGCTCCGGTGTGATGTCCACCGTCAGCCGCGCGGTGTAAATTTCCGCCTTGGCCGGCGACGCCTCGCCCCGCCGCACCCAGGCGTCCGGCGTGGGCTCGGGCTCGACGGGACGTGCGCCAAAGCCGATCCGCCCGCCGCTCATCGCCCGGCCTCCGGCTGCTCCGAGGACTCCAGCAGCTCGGCGGCCAGCGCCGCGATCTCGCGAGCCGCGGTCGATTGCGGTTCGCTCTCGAAGACCAGCCGGCCGGAGCGAATGCAGCGGGCGAAGGCGACCCGCTGACCGACGGAGGCCGCCATCGCCGGCGGCACCACTCCGGCCAGCTCACGCTGGGCATCGGCCAGCAGCCGGGTGCGGGCGATGCAGCGGTTAAGGACGAAACGGGCCGACAGGCCGGGCTTCCAGCCACGAGCCTCCTCAAGCAGGCGCAGCAGCTCGGCCGAGGCCCAGGCGTCGAACGGGCTGGGCTGCACCGGAATCAGCACCCGCTCGGCCGCCAGGATCGCCGAGCGCACCAGCCCCGTCACCCGTGGCGGTCCGTCGATCACCACATGCTCGACCCCGGAGGCCAGGTCGGGCACCTCGCGGTGCAAGGTTTCCCGCGCCAGGCCGATCATCGCGAACAGCCGGGGCAGCCCCTCGCGATTGCGCTGTTCCGCCCAGTCCAGCGCCGAGCCTTGCGGGTCGGCGTCGACCAGCAGCACGCGGGATCCCTGGCGGGCCAGTTCGCCGGCGAGATGGGTGGCGAGCGTCGTCTTGCCGACGCCGCCCTTCTGGTTCAGCAGCGCCACGATCATGACCCCGCCCTCCCCGTCCGAGGACGTTTATCCACAGGAGGAGGACTCGAGGAGTCAGCAGCCAAGATTCTGTTATTGTTTAAGTTATAGACGTTATAGGGACGAATCGGCGAGGCGGGCCAAGGGGTTGACTCCGAGTCGGGTGCGCGTTCTCCCGCGATTGGCAGGGCCGATGTCCCGATGCGATCCGAAGGCGATGTCCCGACCGCATTCACACCTTGTCCACAGGCGAGTGTGGGCAGGTTCGCCGCGGTGCGCTCCCGGAAGAACAGCAGCCGCTCCTCGCCGCCGGTGCGCACGATCGACAGCCGCTAGCCCGGCAGGCCGGCGACAACGATGCGCCGGACACCCACGGCGAAGTTGGCGTAGCGGGCCGGACTGCCGCTGCGGGCGTGCAGCCGGCGCAGGCCGATGGCGCCGCCGCCCTGCTGGCGGCCGCCCATCTTGCGCACCAGCCGGTAGAGCCAGCGCGCCAGCCCGCCGGTGAGGGCGAGGTAGCCGGGATCGAGCGTCAGCACCCGCCGCTCGCACACCGCGGCAAACAGCCAGTCCGGCAAGGTCAGGACGACACCAGTCTTGCCCGGCTCCCAGGACTCCAGCCAGCGGAAGCGGGCCGGCCCCTTGGGATCGCCCGCACGCAGCGTGGTTTCCACCCGGGTCGCCGCCAGCCGGTCGAGAGCGGCGCGCAGCAAGGCGTAGTCGTGACGGCCGGTGCCGCGGCCGAGGTCGCGGAGCAGCCGATAAGGGGACACCTCCAATTGCCGGGCTGGCGTCCGCCCGGCGTCGAGGGTGTCGGTCCAGCGGCTGGCCGCCCAGAGCAGGAGGTCGGCGTCCCAGATGGTGGCGAGACTGAGCGCTCCGGTGGGCTCGACGCGGATGGCGACATCGCCCTGTTCGAAAACGATGGGCAGGCGTCGTGGCGTCTTGGCCAAGCTGAACCACGGCCAGACCATCAGGTCGGCCATGTCGCGCAGCGCCGGAGGTTTGGGCGGCGACAGGAAATGCCGGTCCATGGCGGCCTCCCTCACGAGCGGCGGGCCGGCCGCACGGTGCCGGCGCCGGGATCGGACGTGGAGGTGCGCAGGCCCTGGTCGGCCCAGGCCTTCAGATCATCCAGCGCATAGACGACCCGGCCGCCGATCTTGCGGTAACGCGGCCCGGTGCCGTAGTTGCCGACCGCCTGACCCGGCGGTCGATCGAGCCCGCAACCGTCATCGCATGGTCGGCGTGGAGGCGATGCCATCAAGCGCTCGCCTGCCAAGCCCACCGTACAAAAGCGCAACTGTAATGCTAGGGCGGCCAGGGCGCGCACGAGCCCGTCGACATCGATGCGGTCGGTCTTGGCGCGCCGGGCGCGGCGATCGACCGGCAGGCTGGCGGCGTCGAGCACGTGGTTCTCGACGTCGTGAGCGACGAGGAGGCGGTGCAGCCAGAAGCCATCATATCCCGCCTCGTGGCAGTAGACGACCCGAACCGGCCGGCCGAGTGCGGCCTCAACCCGGCTGCAGGCCTGGGTGATCAGCTCGAGCAGGGCGGTGGCATCGCCGCGAGGAGGCCGGGAGCTTGCCGAAGCTGTCCGCTACCCTCGGCCCCATCCAGCCCGAACCGCGGCTGCCCAGCTATGAGGACATGGCGCCCAAGCCGGCCCCGGCCCCGTCGGCAGTTCCCCGCATCGAGAAGAAGGAACCATCTCCACCGGCCCGGCCACAGGCCAAGGCGCCTCCGAAGGAGGACGAGTTACGCAAGAAGGCGATGGAGGCAGGTGTCGGCGGCTGGAGCCGCATGGAGGAGGGCACGACCGTTGCCTCCGCGGCTCAGGCCGGCGCATCGGATTTCGCTACCACCCCCTCTGACTGCTTCGTGCCGCCCGGCACACCGATCCCTTTGCAGACGGTGAACCGGGTTGTAACCGAGCGCGGCGGCATCGACACCGCGTGGGTGACGCAGGACGTCTGGGACGCCGGCTTTGCCTGCCTGGCGGTGCCCGCCGGCTCGACGGTGACGCTGGACGTCGGTGCCACCGTCACCAGGGGGCAGACGCGCTTCGAGGTGGCCAACCCGGTGATCACCCGGCGCTGGCCACGCAACGACACGGCGCGCGTCGCCGCCATCGGCTCGGACATTACCGGTGCGGCCGGGATGGCCAGGTCGGTGGAGGTGACGTGGCTCCAGACCGGCCTGCTGATCGCCGCCAGCACGGCGGTGGACGTCGCGGCGGTCTGAAGGCTGACGATTTCCATCGCGGGCGCTGAGGCGGGCATTCTCGGTACAACCCATGTCCAATGGGCCGGCGGCAAGATCCTCCGGACCGTTGCCCTTCACCGTTGCGTTGAATACGTCGAGTGGCGATCCGGCCACTTGCCTGAGATCTTCGATTTCTTCCTGGCCGAATCACAACTCTCTTGAATCGTCTCGGACATTCGGCCTGGTGGATGCCACCCTGCGGGCGCGGATGTCGGCGCGCACGAGACCAGTGAGATATTGCGCGAGCATGATAACGTCACGGCTGATGTTCTGGATCGAATTCCAGTGGCGCACGTCGCCATTGCCGAAGTCCCATTGCCCTTCAGTCCAAGCTGTGCGACCTTTGAGGCATTCCATACCCTGGGCGAAATCATTCCGGCTGCGTGCGCCGTCGAGCAACGACAATATCTCCATGACGTAGCCCATAGCCTGGATGCCGGCACCATGAACCAAACGCGAGGTTGTCGGTCTCTGCTTTTTCCACGCCTCAGAGAAGACGTTTCCCACCGCATGGTAGAACTCGGACATCAATTCGAAGCATTTCTCTTCGCCATTCTTCCCGTGCATGAGTTCACGCATAACACCATCATTCAGCGAGTTCATGATCACTTTTTGTATGGCGGTGTCAGCATAGGTGCCAGCTGGGTTGGTGTGCTGGTAAATCCGGCCGTGGAAGGGCGACCGTATCTCGAAGTTGAGCTTGGCGGTAAGGGTGCTGGCGACGGAGCGCCTGCTAAGGCGCGCGGGCAACTCGTTCACGGTCGGCAGCAATTCGTAGATCAGCGATTTAGGTAGCGGGCGCGTATTGTTGATGAGCACAAACTGCCGGCGCAATTCGGCTTCGTCACGGCAGATCAGGGCGGAGACGAAAACCTGGAAATTTTTGGATGGCAACTGCTTCAAGGCTGTTAGTCGCTGTTGTCCGTCGACCACCAGCCCAGGTGCGCCGTTTGTCACGTCGACAGATATGCGGCAGACGCCGTGCTCCAGCTTTAACACCTCAATGCCGCGGGTGAACGCCACGATGATTGGGTTTGGCAGTACCGCTTCCGGCCTTTCAAGATAATCCCTAATCTCACGAATATGGCCAGCCATCTGTGGCCGTTGGAAGCCGCTGATCTGCCCCTCCGCGCCGCGAGTGACGCGGTCGATCACCGCAAAACGCAGTACGTCCGACACGCTCGCGGCGAAGGACAGAACGGTGTGCTCAGGACTTTGACAGGCATAGACGGCCGAAAAGTTCATTGTGTTTTTTACTGACACGGGTGAGATCCAGCCTCTCTGATGTGATTTTTGTATACGGCGAGGTTATGAATGCCCCGTCGTTTGTTACGATTGCTGGCGCGAAAGATTATAACCTCAATCGAGATTTTCCGGCAGATGCCACAATCGCAGGATTTCCAGGGGCGTGCGCCCAGCGTAATCCTGTATTGGTCGGCCATCCGCGCTAGCTTTGGATCGCTGCAAGCGTCCTCGGCAGGTCTTTCGATCAGCAAAGGGGCGCTGTAGGCGATCAGGCGTTGCAGCACATCCTCGAGTTCGGCCTCGCCCTGGTCAAAGGCCCGAAGCGCGCCGAGAGCATCAGCTTCCATCCTGGTGAGATCCTCGGCATGGAAGACGCCCATCTTTACCAAGCGCTGCAAACGAGGGTTCTCGATCGATTGCGGGACGCGAATGGCAGTAAAGTACTGTAATTTGCCGTTGCTGCTGGGCAGGTAATAGTTCTGTCTTGCATCCTTGAAAGCGCGAAGCAGCGGAGAAGTGCTGTCGAAGCTGGTGATCCGATAAGGACGAAACGTATCAATTTCGTCGGCCTTCGCGAAGCCCAATACGTGGAGGCGAGTAGCCTCGGGCACTGTGGCGCGGATTTGGGCAAGGGCTGCTCGGATATCCGGTGTTTTAAGCGGGACCATGCCGCCGACGGCAAGATAGCTGTAACCCATGGCCACGAGGCGGCGGGCTGCTTCGGCCATGCTGTCCGGCGACCATCCCTGCACAACACCCAATGGCGTGAAGCGAGCACCAGCGGCCTTGTGCGCGGCCAGGAAGGCATGCGCATTCTCCTGCGTAATGTCGAAGCGCTCACGCGCTATGGCGCTACCGCCCGCCATCCCGCATAGTTTGGTATCGAAATCGAAGATGATGTGATCAACGGAGCAGGCATGCGTGAACCCACACTCTTCATAGTAGGTAACCGTTTCATCAGGTTCATAGGGCGGTGCGACGGCATTGACGTAGGAAAAGGCGCCGCAATCGCCAAACAGGTCGAGCCCGGCATAGTTCGGCCCCTCCAACCGGAGAAAGGCGCGCGCGCCGACACGGCGGAAACGCATGGCTTGGCTGTCCGTGTATTTGCCCCTGATTCGGCGATCACCCACGATGGCACGCGATACAAGAACGCCATCATACGGCGCACTCTCTAAGATCTCATGCGGGTAAATGTCATCCCAATATGGATACCGCCCTGGTGAGCTGCGATCTGCCAGAAAATCATAGCCAGGATCAACCATATCAAGGCAATCAGAAAAAATAAACTTCATCGAATTCCCCGCCTTTGTTTTATATAATGTTATTTGCATTAAAATATCCGCGCAACATGGCGGTATGCTATATATTGTCCTAGCAGACAGATCATTTTTTGATGCTAATTGATTTGCAGTACTTGCAACTGAGCATGGGGAAAGCACTACGAGATGTGGGTGTCTATTCCCTCATCATCCTATGAATTGGGCATAGGGTACCTTCCCGGTGACGAGTAGGTGCGATGCGATTAGATCATTTTCAATCTCTAGTCGTTGGTGTGGCAGCCACTGTAAATCAGTTGCAAATGATACCTCCAGTGCGGCGGGATCAGAAAAGAGGGCGGCCTGCCGGTGCTCGGTTGCTTTTGCCTTAGCAAGATGGGCGCAAATCCGCTTAGCGATTATTCCTTGACCTATGTATGTAAGGATTGCTTCGCCCCTTCGCCGAATACGGTAAACACCAGTTGTCGACGACATCGAGGCAGTAGAGAGTGTTGAAAGCCCGAACCATCCTGACCACGTAAGGCCGACCCAGTCGGGCCCGGATACATTGCCGACGAGTGGCCCTGTTGGGTCTACCCCAGAGGTGTGGCTCTGGTTCAGATCGCTCGTGAGCCCTCCCCGGTAGCGCTTGCCAACGGTTTCCAATCGACGGGTGTTCCCGCTGGACATACGGTAGCCGGGAGGCATTCGACCGAAGTTCATCCGTGGTGAGAAGCCGAACTCCTGTCGATGGACCGCAATGACTAGGGCTTCCATCCCCTTACGTAGGGGCGTGCCCATACCAGGCAGTGGGACGGTTAGCGCCTCATAATCTTGCCCTGTACGGTGAAGTTCAGCCCAGAGCGCCGGAGCAGCGGTATGCGGATCCCGGTAGGGCATCTCGTCGCCGTAGACCCCTGAAAGCATCGCTAATCGCTTTCTGAGCGTCATGGTGCCGGACCCGGTTTGACCAACATAGTGCAAGTATGTTTGGCCAATTTGACGGATAAGATAAATACCCGGCTGCTTACAGCCCGTTTCGAAAGTTGTCGCTGACGTGGTGAGGGTCTGACGTAAAGGCTGTTGGCAGGGGACACACACCCTGCCGGAGGCCGCCGATGTGGACGCCCGAGGACCGCCGGCTGGTTGGCGATTACGGCGCCGGCCAAGCCCTGAGCGATGACCAGTACCGCTTGATCGAGCCCCTGATTCCGTCAGCCAAGCCCGGTGGACGGCCCCGCAGTACGGACATGCGTCGGTTGCTGGACGCCCTGTTCTATGTGGTGCGGACCGGCTGCCAATGGCGCCATTTGCCGCCCCCGCCGGCCTTTCCGCCCTGGCCCACGGTTTACCGCTACTTCCGCGCCTTCCTGGAAGCCGGCGTGTGGGAGGCCCTTCGCCACCATCTGGTGGTGATGCTGCGCGAGCAGGAAGGCCGTGATCCGACACCCTCGGCCGCCATCCTCGACACCCAGAGCGTCAAGACGACGGAAAAAGGGGCGC
Organism: Azospirillum oryzae; assembly: GCF_900177515.1. Classification (GTDB taxonomy): domain Bacteria; phylum Pseudomonadota; class Alphaproteobacteria; order Azospirillales; family Azospirillaceae; genus Azospirillum; species Azospirillum oryzae_A. Next base: position 870,830 of record NZ_FXAK01000007.1, on the reverse strand, counting down.
CCGAGGCTTTGACGCGGCCAAGAAGATCAAGGGCCGCAAGCGTCACATCGCCGTCGACACCTCGGGCTTCCTGCTCGGCGTCCTCGTCCACGCCGCTGACATTCAGGACGCCGACAGCGCCGGAGCGCTGCTGACGCGGATCAAGCGGCTCTACTGCTGGCTGCGCGCCATCTTTGCCGACAGCATCTACAATCGGATGCCGGTGATCCTCGCCTGCTTCCTGCTCGGGCTGACGCTGATCATCGTCCGGCGCATCGCCGGCGGCGGCTTCATCCTCGTTCCCCGCCGCTGGGTGGTCGAACGATCATTCGGCTGGCTCGGACGGTGGCGACGCTTGTCAAAGGATTACGAGGAGCGCACCGACGTCGCCGAGGCCATGGTCACCATTGCCGCCATCAGGATCATGATACACCGCCTCGCTCACCCAAACCGAAAGCGGCTTCCTTCACCAGACTTTTGAAACGGGCTGTTAGGAAAGCGGCCCTTGCCTTGGACGCCCCTAAGAGACTGCCATGGAGTGAAGCCAAGCAGGTTCAGCGCGAACTCTACCCCCGCAAATTGAAAATCAGTATGGCTCAATGGAACTCCGCCAGCTGGAGGTATCCCCCGCGATCCATCGTACTATATACATCCGCGGGTCGTATTGGCATGAATTAGCAGGGCTCCAAGCACACTGACCAGTCATCACCCAGCAGCTCCGGCGTCCTCAGCCGACCTGGGAAAACAGCGTCGTGACCCAGTCGACGAAAACCCGGACGGCCGGGGACAGGTGACGAGCGGTGGGGTAGAGCACGGACACCGGAACGGGAGCGGGGCGGTAGGGCTGCAGAATCTCGACCAGCGCCCCGCGTTCCAGATACGGTGCGGCGATCGGACGGGCGAGGCGGATGACGCCATGCCCCTCCACCGCAAGAGCCAGGTAGGCCAGCGTCTCGTTGACCGCCACGGGGTCGGACACCGTTACCTCAGTGATCTCGTCGTCTCGACCGAACCGCCAGTTCTCCCATGCCGGTCCGGATTCGGCGAAATAGCCGACAACCTCGTGACGGGCCAGATGCTGTGAGTGGCGCTTCACCTGTCATGGCGGCTGCCCGAAGCACCGCATCCATCGTGTCAGCGGCCAATGGCACAATCATTTATGCTCCGGCTACAAGGCGATGTTCGCGCACATGGCGCCTTCCATGCACTTCATGGCCGAGCAATGGCGCCGGCAGCGTTCCCCGCAGAAATCATGAAGCATGGGTCCATGATCCCACCCCCGGATGCGGCGTTGGACTGGCCCGCGCTCCGTGGCTGATCGTCGCCTTCCAGGTCGCCGGTATGACAGCCCTCCCCCATCCTCTTGTTCGACCGGGAATACGACCATCCTCCCGTCCCGACCTGCGATCCGGAGAGCCCCGCCCGCAGCGGCGGGCAAGGCTGGCCGCAGGCTACCGCCGGAGGCGGCGTGGCCTTGCCCGGCGCGAGGGCGAGGTTAGCCTCGGACGCAGCGGACGGGCGGCAGAGCGGCCCCTTCAGGCCGGCGGATGCGAAGTTATCATGGCTGCCCAGCGGCACGGGCATGCCTCGTGAGACACGGGTGTGACACCGACTGGAAAGCACTCAGAAAAAATCAAGTAAGATGCTGCCGTTGCAGGTAGTCCTCGCTCTGCATCTCCATCAGCCGACTCACCGTGCGTTCGAACTCGAAGGCGTGGGTGCCTTCCGGATAAAGCCGCTCGGGCGGGCCTTCGGCGGCGATGACGACGTTGACCTTGTGCTCGTACAGCGCGTCGATCAGCGTCATGAAACGCTTGGCCTCGTTGCGCAGTTCGTCCTTCATCGTGGGCACATGGTCGATCAGGACCGTGTGGAAATGGGTGGCGATGGCCAGATAATCGGCCGCCCCCAGCGGCTTGCCGCACAGGTTCCAGAAATCGACCCAGGCCACGCATTTGGCGGCGCGGTCGATCTCGACCCGGCGGCCCTGCACCGTAAGGCTGCAGGGCTCTCCCGCCGCGCCGCCGGTCAGGTCGGAGAATGCCTTGGCCAGGGCGGCGTCCGATGCGGCGCCCAGCGGGTGGTGGTAGATCGGCACGCCCTTCAGACGGTCCAGCCGGTAGTCGGTCGGGCCGTCCAGCGACAGGATGTCCAGCTTCTCCTTCAGGAGCGCGATGAAGGGCAGGAACAGCTCGCGCTGGAGCCCGTCCTTGTACAGCATGTCCGGCGGCCAGTTGGAGGTCGCCACCACCACCACGCCCAGGTCGAACAGGTTGGTGAACAGCCGGCCCAGGATCATCGCGTCGACGATGTTGGTGACGTGGAACTCGTCGAAGCAGAGCAGCCACGCCTCGTCGGCGAGCGCGCGGGCCAGTTCGGGCAGCGCCTCGTCCGGGCCGTCGCCCTTCCCCTTGCCGGACTGCCGGTGATCGTGGATGCGCTGGTGGATCTCCAGCATGAATTCGTGGAAATGGACGCGCCGCTTCTTGTCGACCGGAGCGGTCTCATAGAACAGGTCCATCAGCATCGACTTGCCGCGTCCGACGCTGCCGTAGATGTACAGCCCCTGCGGCGCGGTGGAGGCGATGTCCGGCGGCGGCGGCGCGGCGCGGCGGCGGCCCAGACCGAACCGTTCCAGCCACCCTCCCCCGGCCGGCCTGTCGTCGCCGGCGGGTTGCGGCTGATAGCCCTTCAGCGCCTGGTACAGGCTTTGGAACTTCTCCGCCGCCAGTTCCTGGTCGGGATCGGGGCGAAGCGTGCCGCTGCCGCGGCGGGCGCGGTAGAGCGAAAGCGGTCCGTCGGTCATGGGAATATGGGCGATCCGGCTGCCAAGATGGTCCCTTACCTAGCGGATGGAGCCGCTCCCGGCAACCGCCGACAGGATGGCGGGCGGGGAATGGCAGGGTGGCGCCACATGCCGTCGACGCCCCCCGGCGGCGCGGCATCTGCGCGCAGTGCGGACGGCAGATGTTTCCGTCCGGTTACACTTTCTTTAGGGTGGCGGTCGGTCTGATCAACACGGGCCGTCCAGCCGCAAGCACCACTGGAAGCCGCCACGCCGATGCCCGTTTCCGGGTCCCCTTCTCCGCCGCTGCCCCGCTCCGCCGCAACGCTGGCGGGGGCGCTGCGTGGCCGGTTGGGATCGGTGCGCTTCCTGATGACGGCCTCCGGCCTCGCCTTCATCCTGGTGGTGAACGCGCTGATCGGCTACGGCGTCCTGCTGGGCCGGCGCGAGGCGCTGGATGCGGGGGAGCGCGCCACCCGCGATCTTGCCCGCATGCTGGAATCGCAGACGCTGCGCACAGCCTTTTCTGTCGACCAGCTGCTGCGCGACCTCGCCTTCGCGCTCGACACGCTTCCCGACGGCGTCCGGCGCGGCAGTCCGGCCATCCATGACCATCTGCGCGGGCGGCGGGATTCCTTCGCGGAGTTGGCCGATCTGGTGGTGGTCGGCGCCGACGGCTTCGCCCTGCACCATTCGGCCGAGGCGCCCTTGCCGACGGCGACGCTGTCGGACCGCGCCTATTTCACCGGGCCGCGCGACGGCGGCGGAGAGGGGCTGCATGTCGGCGCCGCCATCGCCAGCCGGGTGAAGGCAGGGACGCGCGTCATCCCCTTCAGCCGGCGCTGGACGGACCGCAACGGCGGCTTCCGCGGCGTGCTGGTCGCGATGGTCGACCCCAACCGGCTGGCGGCGACGCTGGAATCGCGGGAGATCGACCGCAAGGGCGGCGTGATCCTGGGGCTGGCCGACGGCACCATCCTGCTGGACAGACCGCCGGGCCACAAAGGGCCGGCCCGTTTGACCGACTGGCCGGCGGTCTGGCAGGCATTGGCCGCGCATGACGAGGCCACCATCCGCGACGCCATGCCTGGGTCAGGTCCGGGCGGTGCCCAGCCCGGGGTCGACAGCCTGGTCAGCGTGCGGCGGGTGCAGGGATATCCCTTCGTCATCGTGGCGACGCTGCCGGTGGGGGCGGCGCTGGCCGAATGGCGGCGCGACACGGCAGCCTGGACCGCCATCGGCACGGTCATGACCGTCGCCATCGCCCTGCTGACCGCCTTCGTCGTCCGCCAGCATGCCCGGCGGGAGGAGGATCAGGCCCGTTTGGCCCGTGCCTCGCGCCGGATCCGCGGCATCCTCGAGTCCATGCTGGATGCGGTGGTGACCTTCGACAGCGCGGGGCGCATCGTCACCTTCAACCGGGCGGCCGAATTGATGTTCGGCGTGCCGGAGCGCGAGATGATCGGCCAGCCGATCGAGGCGCTGATCCCCGACGCCCGCGGCGGCGCCAACGACCGCGATCTGACCGCGATACGCCGCGACGGTCATGCCTTTCCGGTCGGCTTCACCGTCAGCGATCTGCGGCTGGGCGGCGGCCCCTGCGCCCCGGCATCCTACCCGGCGTCCGTCGGCGCGCTGCGTCCGGACGAACCGCGCATCTATGTCGGCGTCATCCGCGACATGACCCGCCGCAAGCAGCAGGAGGCGGAACTGATCGCCTCCAAGACCCAGGCGGAACTGGGGAACCGGGCCAAGAGCGAGTTCCTCGCCAACATGAGCCACGAGCTGCGCACCCCGCTGAACGCCATCATCGGCTTCGCCGAGGTGCTGGACAGCGAGTTCTTCGGCGCCGTCAACGACCGGCAGAAGTCCTGCATCGCCGACATCCACGACAGCGGCCGGCATCTGCTGGACATCGTCAACGCCGTGCTGGACATGTCGAAGCTGGAATCCGGTCAGTTCGAGCTGTGCGAAGAGGCGGTCGAGGCGCATGAGGCGGTCGGGCAATGCCTGATGATGGTGCGCGACCGCGCCGCCGCCGGCGGGGTCGCCATCCACAACGAGGTGACGGCTGCCATCGCCACCCTGTGGGTCGACCGCCGGGCCTTCAAGCAGGTGATCCTGAACCTCTTGTCCAACGCCGTGAAGTTCACGCCCAGCGGCGGCAGCATCACCATCACCGCCGGGCTGGACGAGGATGGCGGCTTTGCAATGACGGTGGCCGACACCGGGATCGGCATACCGCCCGATTTCATGGCCGACCTGTTCCAGCCCTTCCGTCAGGCCGAGAATGCCGCGAACCGCAGGTACGAGGGCACCGGGCTGGGCCTGTCGATCTCGAAGAACTTCATCGACCTGCATGGCGGAACGCTGACATGCCGCAGCGCGCCGGGGGCCGGGACCGCGATGACGGTATGGCTGCCGGCCGCGCGTGTGATCGATCGCTCCATCAAGATGGGCGGGCACGCCGCGCCCGCGGCCTGAGACCGCCTGGGCGCACGCGGCCGGAGGACGCAAAACCCATGCGACAGGGGCAGATCAGCGAATGCGCGACGCGGTGAAGCGCCGCGGCGGGTTGACGAAATCGTCCTGGGCGGCGATCAGCTGCAGCTCCCGCGTGCCGATGCGCTTGGTCGTCTCGAAGATGGCGTAGATCGCCGCCGCCGCCTTTTCCAGCGCGGCGGCCGGGTCGAAGGCGGTCAGGTAATGGGCGAGGAACAGCGCCGCCACCGCGTCGCCCGAGCCGTTGGGCGGCGGGTCGAAGGTCAGGCGCGGCGTGGACACCAGCCAGGAGCCGTCGGCGCCGTCCGCCAGCATCTCGATGCTGTCGGGATCGGCATCGCTGCGGGTCAGGCTGGTGACCAGGACCAGCCGCGGCCCGCGCGCCCGCAGCGCCGCGGTGGCGGCCAGCGCGTCATCCAGAGTCTCCACCTTGCGGTCGGTCAGATATTCCAGTTCGAACTGGTTCGGCGTCATCAGGTCGGCGGCGGGAACCGCATGGTCGCGGATGAATTCCGGCAGGCCGGGCCGCACGAAGAAGCCGCGCCCGACATCGCCCATCACCGGGTCGCAGCAATAGATCGCCTTGGGATTGGCGCCCTTCACCCGCGCCGCGGTCTCCACGATCACCTGTCCAAGTTCGACGGCGCCCATATAGCCGGACAGCACCGCGTCCTGAGCCGGCAGCACGCCACGGGCGGCGATGCCGTCGACGATGTCGGCGATATGCTCCGCCGTGAAGACCTGTCCGGTCCAGGCGCCATAGCCGGTGTGGTTGGAGAACTGGACGGTGTTCACCGCCGTGGCGTCGATCCCCAACCGCTGCAGCGGAAACACTGCGGCGCGGTTGCCGACATAGCCATAGGCGACGTGCGATTGGATGGTGAGGACGCTTTTCATGGGACGAAGCGTAAGCGACGGTCCGCCGGGCGTAAAGCCGCCGACTCCAGGGCGAAGACCGGGGTGTGCGGCATGGCTGCCATGCAGGGCGCTGGCCCGTACGCCACTGTGACGGCCTGGCCCATGGACAGGGCGGTGGTCCGCGGCTAAAGCTGCCGTCTCCAACCCTCCGCAAATCCGGAAAACCGCCATGGCCACGACCGTCCGCCCCCGCCGCAGCGTGCTCTACATGCCGGGTTCGAACGCCCGCGCCCTGGAAAAGGGGCGCGGCCTGCCGGCTGACGGGCTGATCCTCGATCTGGAGGACGCGGTCGCCCCCGATGCCAAGGCGACGGCGCGCGACACGATCGCCAGCGCGCTGGCCGCTGGCGGCTATGGCGGGCGGGAGCTGATCGTCCGCGTGAATGGGCTGAACACCCCCTGGGGCTATGACGATCTGCGCATGGCGGCGACCAGCGGCGCCGATGCCGTGCTGCTGCCGAAGGTGGAGAGCGCCGATGCGGTGCGGCAGGCCGAGGCGGTGCTGCGCGCCGCCGGGGCTCCTGCCGGCCAGACGATCTGGTGCATGATGGAGACGCCGCTGGGCATTCTGAACGCCAAGGAAATCGCCGGGGCTTCCCCCGCCGTCGGCGCGCTGGTGCTCGGGACCTCGGACCTCGCCAAGGACCTGCACGCCGCCCACACGGCGCAGCGGCTGCCGATGATCACCAGCCTGGGGCTGTGCCTGCTGGCGGCACGGGCCTACGGACTGGCGGTGCTGGACGGCGTGCATCTGGACCTGAATGACGACGAGGGCTTCGCCGCCTCCTGCCGGCAGGGGCGCGAGCTTGGGTTCGACGGCAAGACGCTGATCCATCCCAAGACGATTGCCGCCTGCAACGCCGCCTTCGCCCCGGACGACGAGGAGATCGTCCAGGCCCACCGCATCATCGCCGCCCATGCGGAGGCCGCGGCATCCGGCAAGGGCGTGGTGTTGGTCGACGGCAAGCTGGTGGAAAACCTGCATGTCGAAAACGCCCGGCGGCTGGTGACGCTGGCCGACGCCATCGCCAAGCTGCAAGCGGCAGGCTAAGGCAAGCACCGCGGCATGACCGTTCCCGAAACGATATAATCGCCGCACCGACAATTCCGGTTGCAGAATTTATCGGTGATTTGGAACCAACCCCCCGGCTGTCCGGTTGTCGATTCAACAAGGCACAGTCGGAGGTTGGTTATGGCCTCGAAAGAGAGCAATCGGACGTCGGGCCGCGGCTTCGCGTCGATGGATCCTGATCGGCAACGCCAGATCGCCAGCAAGGGCGGCGAGAGCGTGCCGGCCGACAAACGCAGCTTTTCAAAGAACCCGGAACTCGCGGCGGAAGCTGGGCGCAAGGGCGGGCGCAGTGTCCCGGCCTCCTCGCGCAGCTTCTCCAAGAACCCCTCGCTGGCGGCGGAAGCCGGCCGCAAGGGCGGACAGGCGAGCCATGGCGGACGGTCGGCCGACCGCCCTGCCGGGGGCGATTGAAGCGCTGTGGATCGTGCAGACGAAAAAGCCCCCGTCCTTGCGGACGGGGGCTTTTTCTTTTCTCACTGCCGATCGGGCGATCAGGACGCCAGCTTGTCCAGCTCGCGCAGGATCGAATCGCCCATGACGGTGGTGGAGCAACGCGCCATGCCCGGGGCCATGATGTCGGCGGTGCGCATGCCGCCGCCCAGCACGTTCTGGATGGACCGCTCGATCAGCTTGGCGTCCTCGTCCAGATTGAACGAGTAGCGCAGGCACATCGCGAAGGACAGCAGCGTGGCGCAGGGGTTGGCCAGATCACGGCCGGCGATGTCCGGGGCGGAACCGTGCACCGGCTCGTACAGGGCCTTGCGGTTGCCGTTGGCATCCGGGGCGCCCAGCGAGGCCGAGGGCAGCATGCCGAGCGAGCCGGTCATCATCGCCGCCTCGTCCGAAAGGATGTCGCCGAACAGGTTGTCGGTGACGATCACGTCGAACTGCTTCGGGTTCTTCAGCAGCTGCATGGCGCCGTTGTCGGCGTACATGTGGCTCAGCTCGACGTCCTGGAACTCTTCCTGGTGCAGCTTGGTCACTTCCTGCCGCCACAGCAGGCCGGATTCCATGACGTTCGCCTTTTCCATCGAGCAGAGCTTGTTGCCGCGCTTGCGGGCCAACTCGAACGCGACGCGGGCGACGCGGCGGATTTCCGAGGTGGTGTAGACCTGGGTGTTGACGCCGCGGCGCTCGCCGTTGCCGATGTCGGTGATGCCGCGCGGCTCACCGAAATAGACGCCGCCGGTCAGCTCGCGGACGATCAGGATGTCCAGCCCGCGGATGACGTCGGCCTTCAGGGTCGAGGCGTCGACCAGCGCGTCGAACACCACGGCCGGGCGCAGGTTGGCGAACAGGCCCAGTTCCTTGCGCAGGGTCAGCAGGCCGGCTTCCGGACGCTTGGTGTAGTCGCTGGGGTTGTCCCACTTCGGGCCGCCGACGGCGCCCAGCATCACCGCGTCCACCGCCAGCGCCTCGGCCAGCGTGGCGTCGGACAGCGGAACACCGTGGGCGTCGATCGCCGCGCCGCCGACCAGGCCTTCGGACACGTCGAAGGTGATCTTGCGCTTGCGGTCCATCCAGTCGATGACCCGGCGAACCTGGCGCATCACCTCCGGGCCGATACCGTCACCGGGGAGGAACAGAAGCTTCTTATTGGCGGCCATGGCGGGCGCACTCCCAAATGTCAGACGTCAAGAAGACAGAAGTTGAGGAGATCGGGGGAGGATGGGGGCGGTCAGCCCCACATCCACGGCTGGCCGGCGCGCTGCTTGCCCTCGTACCCATCGATATGGGCCGCCTGCTGCAGCGTCAGGCCGATGTCGTCCAGGCCGTTCAGCAGGCAATGCTTGCGGAAAGGGTCCAGTTCGAAGGAGATGGTGCCGCCGTCCGGGCCGGTGATGGTCTGCTTCTCAAGGTCGACCGTGATGACGGCGTTCGACCCGCGCGACGCGTCGTCGAGCAGCAGGTCCACCTGCTCCTTCGGCAACTTGATCGGCAGGATGCCGTTCTTGAAACAGTTGTTGTAGAAGATGTCGGCAAAGCTGGGGGCGATGATGCAGCGGATGCCGAAGTCGGCCAGCGCCCACGGCGCATGCTCGCGCGAGGAGCCGCAGCCGAAATTGTCGCCCGCCACCAGGATGCTGGCCTTGCGGTAGGCCGGCTTGTTCAGGACGAAGTCCGGGATCTCCTGCCCGTCGGGGGTGTAACGCATCTCGTCGAACAGATGCTTGCCAAGCCCCGTCCGCTTGATGGTCTTCAGGAACTGCTTCGGGATGATCATATCGGTATCGACATTGATCATCGGCAGCGGCGCCGCAACGCCGGTGAGAACCGTGAACTTTTCCATCGCCAGAAATCCTGTCGCGCAAGAAGGCGCAAGCGTGCGCATGCAGAGCGTGGTGAATAGCAGACCGAACAAGCCATTGCCAGAGGAAGCTTGCCCTTTTCCCGGCACGCAATGAGCGAACAGGCATGCGCGAATGCACTGCCGCGCATCTTTGTTGCGCGAACGCCCAAGGATCGTCCCGGTCCGGCGCGATTGCCGCCCCCGGAACGCAGCGCCGGAACCGGCATTCCCCTTGCGGAGAGCGCGACCGCCACCTAAGGACAATACCGCGCAACAGCAGGGTTGTCCCGTTCCGATGCCGATAGCCGCCTCCCGCGAAGACCGCCCGCCAAGCCGTCAATCGGTCCGCCAATCGGATAGCCGGGCGCGCCTGATCGGCATCGCCTTCCTGCTGCTGGCCCCGCCGGCCTATGGGCTGCTGACGCTGGCCTTCGGCATGGACGCGAACTGGGACCTGCGCAATTACCATTGGTACAACGGCTACGCGATGCTGACCGGGCGGATCGGACGCGACCTGCTCGTGGCGCAGATGCCGAGTTTCTACAGCCCCTTCCTCGACGTGCCCTTCTATTGGCTGGCCAGCCATCTGCCGGCGCGGGTGGCGGGTTTCCTGTGGGGGACGCTGCAGGGGGTCAACCTGTCGCTGCTTTACCTGCTTGCATCATTCTGCCTGCGGAACGTTCCGGATATGAAACGGGCGTTGGTTGCGGTGGCGCTGGCGGTGATGGGGGGACTCGGCGGCGGGACGCTGGGGCTGATCGGCACCACCTTCCAGGACAATGTGGTCAGCCTGGGCGTGCTGGGGGCCGCGGCGATGGTCGCCGGCAGCCTGCCCGGCATCCTGGACGGCCGGCCGCTGCCCAGCTTCGCACGGGTCGCGGCGGCCGGGCTGCTGGCCGGGGCGGCGATGGGGCTGAAGAACCCGACGGTGATCTATGCGGTGGGCCTCTGCCTGGGCTTCCTGGCCCTGCCCGCCCGGCCTTGGCGGCGGCTGTGGCTGGCTTTCTTCTTCGGCATCGGCGTGCTGGTCGGGCTGGCGCTGGGCGGCGGCCTGTGGATGGCCCACCTGTGGCACGATTACGGGAACCCGGTCTTCCCGCACATGAACCACATCTTCCGGTCGCCCTTCGCCGCCATCTCCGACTATGTCAATGTCAGCTTCTTCCCGCCCGGCCTGTGGCAGCGGCTGTTCTTCCCCTTCGTCTTCACCGTCCACCCCCTGACGGTGGGCGAGGTGCCGTGGTTCGACCTGCGGGTGCTGGCGCTGTTCGTTCTGGTGCCGGTCGGGTTCGTCTGCGTGGTCGCCGGCCGGTCGATGGGGAAGCGGAACGATTGGCTGACCGAGGGACCGGCGACCCGCTACCTGCTGACGGCGCTGAGCGTCACCTACGCCTTGTGGGTGGTGATGTTCTGCATCTACCGTTATCTGGTGCCGCTTGAGATGCTGGCCCCGCTGGGGCTGGTGATGGCGGTGGGGCTGCTGCCGCTGGCGCGCCGGCTGCGCATCGGGCTGGCGGTGGCGCTGCTGGCGCTGGTCCAGGTAACGGTGCAGCCGGCCGATTGGGGGCGCGTCGCCTGGGCGGACAAATGGGTGACGGCGGAGGTGCCGTCCATCGAGGATCCGGACGACACCATGGTGCTGATGGCCGGCTATTGGGCCATCTCGCACGTCATTCCGTCCTTTCCGCCGCGCGTCACCTTCGTGCGCATCCAATCGAACTTCCTGCAGCCGGATTCGGTCGGCAACGGCTATCTCGCCATCATGAAGGACAAGGTGGCGTCCCACCGCGGCCCCTTCCTGATGCTGAGCACCATCCCCGACACGGCCGGTGCGGCGAAGGCGGCAGAACTGCTCGGCCTGCGGCTCGACCCGCAGCGCTGCCGTCCGATTCCCAACAATCTGGGCGAGACGCTGAACCTCTGCGCCGTTGACCGGGCGGGCGACAATCGGGAGACAGTGGAATAATCGGCGGGTTTGTGCTGTTTATCGCCGCTGACAGCCGTGCCTGTCCCGTCCCCAGCCAGAAGCCAGCGCCATGACCGTATCGACCCTCGACCGCCCTGCCGACCACCCCGCCCCCATCCCGGCCGCCGACGCGTCCGGATCGCCGGCGGCGGCTGTGCAGGCCGGCCCGGCCCCCACCGTCGCGGTGCTGATCCCCTGCTATAACGAGGAGGCGGCGATCGGCAAGGTGGTGCAGGACTTCCGCGCGGCCCTGCCCGACGCCATCGTCTATGTCTACGACAACAACTCGAAGGACCGGACGGTGGAAGTCGCGCGCGCCGCGGGCGCCGTGGTCCGGCGCGAGCCGCTGCAGGGCAAGGGCAACGTCATGCGCCGCATGTTCGCCGACATCGAGGCGGACGTCTATGTGCTGGTCGACGGCGACGACACCTATCACGCCCCGAGCGCCCCGGAACTGGTCAAGCGCTTGTGGGACGAGCAGTTGGACATGGTCAACGGCGCGCGGGTGACGGAGATCGTCGCCGCCTATCGCCCCGGCCACCGCTTCGGCAACCTCGTGCTGACCGGCATGGTCGCCAAGATCTTCGGCAGCCGCATCGGCGACATGCTGTCGGGCTACCGGGTGTTCTCCCGCCGCTTCGTGAAGTCCTTCCCGGCGCTGGCCAGCGGTTTCGAAACCGAAACGGAACTGACTGTCCATGCGCTGGAGCTGCGCATGCCGATCGCCGAGGTAAAGACCCCCTACAAGGACCGTCCGCCCGGATCGCACAGCAAGCTGAACACCATCCGCGACGGCATCCGCATCCTGCGCACCATCATCATCCTGGTGAAGGAGGAGCGTCCGCTGCCCTTCTTCTCCGCCGCCTTCGGGCTGCTGGCCCTGTTGTCGGTGATCCTGGGCGTGCCGGTGATCGCGACCTATTTCGAGACCGGGCTGGTCCCGCGTTTCCCCACCGCCCTGCTCGCCACCGGACTGATGCTGCTGGCCTTCCTCAGCCTGACCTGCGGCCTGATCCTGGACACCGTCACCCATGGCCGCCGCGAGGCCAAGCGCATGAGCTACCTGTCGCTGCGCGCACCGGGCAACCACCCGCCGCTGGCCGGCCAACGCGGGGACGAGCGCCGGTGATGGCATCGGTCGCAAGCCTTCTGGACAGCCGGCTCGGCCGGCTGGGCGTGCAGTTCGCCAAGTTCGGCGTCGTCGGCGTCATCGGGCTGGTGGTGGACACGGTCGTGCTCTACGCCGGCCTGGCGCTGGGGCTTCAGTTCTTCGCCGCCCGCGTCCCGTCCTTCTTTGCGGCCGCGACCGCCACCTGGGCACTGAACCGCGCCTTCACCTTCCGTGGCGCCGCGAACGAGCCGCTGCACCGCCAGTGGGCCAAGTTCATCGCCGCCAACGCCATTGGCGGCGTGGTGAATTACGGCGTCTCCGTCGGACTGGAATCGAGCGTGCAGACGGTCGCCGAACACCCGTTCCTGGCGGTGGCCGCCGGCTCCATTGCCGGCATGTTCTTCAACTTCGCGGCGTCGAAGCATCTGGTGTTCAAGGGGGCATAAAGGGGGGCGTAGCCATCTGGAGGCGCCCGCGAATCTGCGTTGCGCGGCGCCTTATGGACTTATCCCCGCGGCTCGCCATATAACGGCGGCCATGACCCGCGAATTCCTGAAGATGCACGGCCTCGGCAACGACTTCGTCGTGATCGACGCCCGTTCCGAACCCTACCGCCCCTCGGGCGCGGAGGTGCGCGCCATCGCCGACCGCAAGACCGGCGTGGGCTGCGACCAGTTCATCATTCTGGAAAGCACGGACGCGCCGGGCGCGGATGCCTTCATGCGCATCCACAACGCCGACGGCAGCGAGGCCGCGGCCTGCGGCAATGCGTCGCGCTGCGTCGGCTGGCTGCTGATGGAGGAGAGCGGGCGCGACCGCGCCAGCTTCCAGACCGCCGCCGGGCTGCTGCACGCCTCCCGCGCCGACAACGGCCGCATCACCGTTGACATGGGCCCGCCCCGGCTGGACTGGAGCGCCATCCCGCTGGCCGCCGCCACCGACACGCTGCGGGTCGAGGCGGTCGAGCATGGCGGCTTCTCAGGTCCGGTCGCGGTCAACATGGGCAACCCGCACGCCGTCTTCTTCGTCGACGATGCCGAGGCGGTGCCGCTGGCCGAGGTCGGCCCGGTCTTCGAGAACCACCCGACCTTCCCCGAGCGGTCCAACATCGAATTCGCGCAGGTGCTGTCTCCCACCGCCATCCGCATGCGGGTGTGGGAGCGCGGCGCCGGCATCACCCAGGCCTGCGGCACCGGCGCCTGCGCCACGCTGGTGGCCGCCGCCCGCCGCGGCCTGACCGGCCGCAAGGCCGACATCCTGCTGGACGGCGGCACGCTCACCATCGAATGGACCGAGGACGACCGCGTCCTGATGACCGGCCCGGTGGCGCTTGCCTTCAGTGGCCGGCTGTCGGCTGAACTGGTTTCGGAATGAGCGATACGACTGACAGCACGACCCAGACCGGCCCCGAGATCGTCACCTTCGGCTGCCGCCTGAACACCTACGAGTCCGAGGTGATGCGCAACCATGTGCGCAGCGCCGGGCTGGACGACGTGGTGATCGTCAACACCTGCGCCGTGACCTCGGAAGCCGAACGGCAGGCGCGGCAGACCATCCGCAAGCTGCGGCGCGAGCGGCCCGACGCCCGCATCGTCGTCACCGGCTGCGCCGCCCAGATCGACCCGCAGCGCTTCGCGGCGATGCCGGAAGTCGATCAGGTGCTGGGCAACCAGGAGAAGCTGCAGCCGGAAAGCTGGGGTCTTCCCCCGGCCGAGAAGGTGCTGGTCAACGACATCATGTCGGTGAAGGAGACCGCCGGCCACCTGATCGGCGGCTTTGAGGACCGCGCCCGCGCCTTCGTCCAGGTCCAGCAGGGCTGCGACCACCGCTGCACCTTCTGCATCATCCCCTATGGCCGCGGACCGTCGCGCTCCGTCCCCATCGGCGGCATCGTCGAGCAGGTCCAGGCGCTGGTGAAGGCCGGCTATAACGAGGTGGTGCTGTCGGGCGTCGACATCACCAGCTACGGCCCCGACCTGCCGGGCTCGCCGTCGCTGGGACAGATGGTCCGCCGGCTGCTGGCGCTGGTGCCGGACCTGCCGCGGCTGCGCCTATCCTCCATCGACTGCATCGAGATGGACGACGACCTCTGGCGCCTGATCGAGAACGAGCCGCGCCTGATGCCGCACCTGCACCTCTCGCTGCAGGCCGGCGACGACATGGTGCTGAAGCGGATGAAGCGCCGCCACGGCCGCGCCGATTCCATCGCTTTCTGCGAGCGGGTGCGCTCGATCCGTCCCGACGTGGTGTTCGGTGCCGACTTCATCGCCGGTTTCCCGACGGAGACCGAGGAGATGTTCCAGAACACCATGCGTCTGGTGGAGGAGTGCGGGCTGACTTGGCTGCATGTCTTCCCCTACAGCCCGCGTCCCGGCACGCCGGCGGCCCGCATGCCGCAGGTCGACGGTGCCGTCCGCAAGGAGCGCGCCGCCCGCCTGCGCGCCGTCGGCGAGGCGGCGGAGGCCCGCACGCTGGAAAGCCTCGTCGGCCGCACCGCCACGGTGCTGGTGGAGAAGGACGATCTGGGCCGCACCGAGCATTTCGCCGCGATCCGCCTGGGCCAAACCTTCGCGCCCGGCTCGCTGGTGCCCGCCGCCATCACCGGCATCGAGAACGGCGTGCTGACCGGCACCCCGCTCTGACCTCTCTTATAGTGGACACTCCATGATTTTCCGCTGGTTCGGCCGCAAGAAGCCCGAAGAGACCGCTCCCAAGGAAGAGGCGGCAAAGAACGAATCGGTGAATCTGGACACCGCCACGCCTGCGCCGGAACCGGAAGAGGAAAAGACGCCCGAGCCGCCGGCCGCGCCGCCGCCGCCGATGCCGGAGGTCGAGCCGGTGCCGGAAATGGCGCCCGCCCCGCCAACTCCGGAGATTCCACCTGCGCCGCCGGCTCCGCCCGCGCAGCCGCCTGCCGCACCGGCGCCGATCGCACCGCCTGTGGTGACTCCGCCGGCCGAACCGCCGCCTGTCCCCGCTCCGACGGCCCCTGCCCCGGTCGCTCCGCCTCCGGCGCCGGAGCCGGAACCCGTTCCCGAGTTGCCGCCGGCTCCGATCGCGGCCCCCGCCCCGGCCCCGGTTGCCGCTGCCGAAGAAGCGCCGCCGACCAAGAAGGGCTGGTTCGCCAAGCTGAAGGAAGGGCTGTCCAAGTCCTCGTCCAAGCTGACCGACGGCATCACCGGCATCTTCACCAAGCGCAAGCTGGACGACGAGGCGCTGGAGGAGCTGGAAGAACTGCTGATCACCGCCGACCTAGGCCCCGCCACCGCGGCGAAGGTCACGGCGGAACTGGCGCGCACGCGCTTCGGCAAGGAGGTCTCGCCGGAAGAGGTTAAGGCGACGCTGGCCGCCGAGGTGTCGAAGATCGTCACGCCGGTCGCCAAGCCGCTGGTGCTCGACCCGGCGCTGAAGCCGCATGTCATCCTGGTGGTCGGCGTCAACGGCACCGGCAAGACCACCACCATCGGCAAGCTCGCCCGCCAGTTCAAGGCGGAGGGCAAGAGCGTGATGCTGGCCGCCGGCGACACCTTCCGCGCCGCGGCGGTCAGCCAGCTGAAGATCTGGGGCGAGCGCACCGGTTGCCCGGTCATCGCCCGCGACACCGGGGCCGATGCCGCCGGCCTCGCCTATGACGCGCTGGAGCGGGCACGGGCCGAGAAGGTCGACGTGCTGCTGATCGACACCGCCGGCCGGTTGCAGAACAAGACCGGCCTGATGGAGGAGCTGCGCAAGATCGTCCGCGTCATCAAGAAGCTGGACGAGACAGCCCCGCACACCACCCTGCTGACCCTGGACGCCACCACCGGCCAGAACGCGCACAGCCAGGTCGAGATCTTCCGCGACATGGTCAACGTCAACGGCCTGATCCTGACCAAGCTGGACGGCTCCGCCCGTGGCGGCGTGCTGGTCTCGCTGGCGGAGAAGTTCAAGATCCCGGTCCACGCCATCGGCGTCGGCGAGGGCGTCTACGACCTGCGTCCGTTCGATGCGGACGCTTTCGCCAAGTCGCTGATGGGGCTGAACGCCGACTGAGCGGCGGGGGCAGGATCGTCATCGCCGAATGGGTAAGCACCGGAGGCTGGCCGAAATTCGGCCTTCCCAGCCGGTCGTTCGTACCCCATCTTTGACGGCATGAACGACAAAGCCCCGCTCCAGCCCGGGTCGGCCGGGCGCTTCACCGATGCCAAAGCCGCACTGGCCTGCGTGCGCGACATTTACGACCGCAACACCGCGTATCTGCGGGATCGCTTCGCCGCCTACACCCAGGGCGAGGAGGAAGGCGGACGGAACCGGGCCTACTATCCCTATGTCCGGCTGACCGCCGTGTCGGGGGCCGCGGTCGATACGCGGCTGTCCTACGGCTTCGTCGAGGGGGTCGGCGTCCATTCCACCACGGTGACGCGGCCCGACCTGTTCGAACGCTATCTGCTGGAACAATTCACGCTTCTGCTGCGCAACCACGGCGTCCCGCTGGAGGTCGGCGTCAGCGAGGAGCCGATCCCGATCCATTTCGCCTTCCCCAACGGCATGTATGTGGAAGGCGATCTGCCACCGGACCGGCTGACCAAGCTGCCGGATTTGTTCGATCTGCCCGATCTGGCGCGGATGGACGACACCATCGTCAACGGCACCTGCGACAGCGGGGCGGACGCGGTGAAACCGCTGGCGCTGTTCACGGCACCGCGGGTGGATTTCTCGCTGCACCGGCTGCGCCACTATACGGCCACGGCGCCGGAGCATTTCCAGAACTTCGTCCTGTTCACCAACTACCAGTTCTATGTCGACGAGTTCGTCCGCCTGTCGCGCGAGATCATGGAGCCGACCGGGGACGCCGATCTGGCGGCCTACCGCAGCCAGTATGACAGCTTCGTCGAGCCGGGCGACATCGTCACCACCAACCAGAATCTTGGTGGAACCGTAGATGCCGTCTCAGCCAAGCTGGCGCGCATGCCGCAGATGCCGGCCTATCACCTGAAGCGGCCGGACGGCAACGGCATCACGCTGGTGAACATCGGCGTCGGTCCGTCCAACGCCAAGACCATTACCGACCACATCGCGGTGCTGCGCCCGCATGCGTGGCTGATGCTGGGCCACTGCGCCGGGCTGCGGCATACGCAGCGGCTGGGCGACTATGTGCTGGCCCACGGCTATGTCCGCGAGGACCATGTGCTGGACGCCGACCTGCCGCTGTGGGTGCCGGTACCGGCGCTGGCGGAGGTTCAGCGCGCGCTGGAGACGGCGGTGGAGCGGGTGACCGGCCTGTCGGGTTTCGACCTGAAGAGCATCATGCGCACCGGCACGGTGGCGACCATCGACAACCGGAACTGGGAACTGCGCGACCACCGCGAGCCGCTGATGCGCTTCAGCCAGAGCCGCGCCATCGCGCTGGACATGGAAAGCGCGACGATCGCCGCCAACGGCTTCCGCTTCCGCGTGCCGTACGGGACGTTGCTGTGCGTGTCGGACAAGCCGATGCATGGCCAGCTGAAGCTGCCGGGGATGGCCGACCGCTTCTATCGCGAGCGGGTCGACCAGCATCTGAAGATCGGCGTGCTGGCGATGGAACTGCTGCGCGAGCACGGGATGGAGACACTGCACTCCCGCAAGCTGCGCAGCCTGGCGGAGGTGGCGTTCCAGTAGAGTTGCGAGGGGGGCGGGTGCAGAACCCGCCCCGTCAGCCTCAGGCGGCCACCAGCAGCCCTTCGATCTCCTTGGCCGCACCGGCCAGCGCCTTGTCCTTGGCTTCCGGCCCCATGCCGATGCCCTCGGCGCGGATGAAGGTCACGTCGGTGATGCCGAAGAAGCCCAGCACCGTGCGCAGATAGGCTTCCTGGTGGTCCAGGCCGGCCAGCGCCGGGTTGGTCGAATAGACGCCGCCGCGGCCCGAGGCGATGATCACGCGCTTGCCGCCGGCCAGACCCTCGGGGCCCTTCTCGGTGTAGCGGAAGGTGCGGCCGGCCTGGGCGAGGCGGTCGATCCAGGCCTTCAGCTGGGTCGGGATGGAGAAATTGTACATCGGCGCGCCGATCACGACGACGTCGGCCGCCAGGAACTCGTCGAGCAGAGCGTTGGTCAGGGCCAGCTCTTCGCTCTGACGCGGGCTCAGACCCTCGACGACGCCGAGCTTGACGACCTGCAGCAGTTCGCCGTCCAGGTGGGCCGGCGGGTTGGCGGCGACGTCGCGGGCGACGACGGTGGCCGACGGTTCGGCTTTCACGAGGGCCTCGACGATGGAGGCGGTCAGCTGGCGGGTGACGGACGCGGTGCCGAGCGGGCTGGAGTCGACATGCAGGATCTTGGTCATGGCGGAAGGAGCCTCTTGGTTGTTGCGGCCGTCGGGTCCGGCCGGTTTCTGACACCCAAGATGCTCTTTTGATTTCCGACGATTAAGCCGGGCTGTGCGCGAAAGATCGTCTCTGGAAAGGCAACAATCGGCGGCCAAACGACAATGGGCCGGATCGGGTCAGCGCGTCACCAGGGTCCCGCCGCGGAAGACTGCCATCTGGCCCGGCTGCATCACCGTCCACGCCTCGTCCCTGGTCAACGGGCGGGTGGCGATGACGGTGACGATATCGTTGGGCGTCGTCTCCTTGGAGAAATCGACGCTCATGTCGGCATCGAGCAAGGTGGCGGCGCCGAAGGGGGCCTTGCGGGTCAGCCAGGCGAGGTTGGTGGCGCAGTGGCACCACAGATACCGCCCGTCGCTGAGCAGCATGTTGAACACGCCCAGCGTGCCCAGATCGGCGGCCAGATGGCGGATCAGCTTCATCAGACCGCCGGTGGTCTTCGGTGGCTCCGGATACTGCATGCGGATCTGGTCGAGCAGCCAGCAGAAGGCATGCTCGCTGTCGGTGCTGCCGACCGGCTCGTAGAAGGTCAGGATGCGGTCCTTGATGCCCTTCAGCTGGCCATTGTGGGCGAAGGTCCACACCCGGCCCCACAGCTCACGGGTGAAGGGATGGGTGTTCTCCAGCGACACCCGGCCGCGGTTGGCCCGGCGGATGTGCGAGATCACCGTGCAGGACTTGATCGAATACTGGCTGACCAGCCGGGCGATCTCCGATTCGCTGCTGGGGGCCGGGTCGTGGAAGGTGCGGCAGCCCTTGCCTTCGTAAAAGGCGATGCCCCAGCCGTCGCGGTGCGGACCGGTCTGCCCGCCGCGGCGCATCAGGCCGGCGAAGCTGAAACAGATGTCCGTGGGCACGTTGGCGCTCATGCCCAGGAGTTCGCACATGGTGTCCTCGTCTGCCGCTGGTCGTCGCCCTTGGGAGCGACAAGCTACGACAGGTGGTGCGCAAGGTCACGCGCTGACGTTCACGGTATAGGGCTTCAGGGCTTTGGCCCTCATGGTTTGGGCCCTCATGGTTTGGGCCCTCATGGTTTGGGACAGGGCGGCATGTCCGGCCGCAGGCACCCCTCCATCTTCCCCTCCGCCGGCGCGGCACCGCCCAGCCCGATCCAGGCGTCCACCCGGTCGGTCTCGAACCCGCAGTCGCGACGGTCGCCGACCTGCATCAGCGGGCGGCGGATCAGCAAGGGCCGTGCGACCATCGCAGCGAGCGCGGCGGCCTCGTCCATCGCCTCCGGCACGACCTCGCCGTTCTTCACCGCCGGGGCGGCCCGATTGAACCAGTCCGCCACCGGCCGGTTGCCGAAGAAGGGACGGAGCGTCGCCACCGTCCAAGGCTCGCTCAGCAGGTCGCGGGCGATCACGCGGTGACCGGCCTGCTCCAGCAGGGCCTTCTGCCGGGCGTTGCCGCCGCAGCCGGGCTTCTCGAAGAAAATCACGTCGGCCATCGTCATGTCTCCCGGAACAGCGGCGCGCGGGCGAGCAGCGCGTCGGTTTGCTGACAAATCTCGTCATAGACCTTGCGGTCCAGCTTGCGCAGCCAGCGCGACGGGATCGACTCCACGCCATAGGTGGCGCCGGCCAGCATGCCGGCGATGGCGCCGGTGGTGTCGGCGTCTCCCCCCTGGTTCACCGTCTCCACCACGCAGGATTCGACCGAATCGGTCTGGAAGTAATAGTGGAAGACGGTCTGCACCGTATCGACGATGAAGGCGGTGGACAGGCCGCGATAGGGTTCGAACTTGAACTGGCGATGTTTGGCGATCAGGGCGTTCGCCTCTTCCCGCACCGCGACGATGCCACCGCCCAGAACCAGCCGCCGCACCATCCGGCCCAGCGCGATCACCGCGGAATCGGACAGCTGGTTGCAGTGGGTAATGTGCGACTGCTCCACCGACCAGCGTTCGAACGCCGCATCGTCGCCCAGCGTCGCCAGCGCCACCGGCAGGTTGCGCATCGCCGCGCCGTTGCCGGCGTGGTATTCCGACTCCGGTTCCTCCAGCGTGCCGTGCATGATGAAGCGGCGGATGCCGCGCCGGGTCGTGTCGCCGACATCGACCGGCACCGATTTCAGCCAGACCGCGAACTCCTCGGCGGCGCGGCGGGCCTCCCATTCCGGACCCGACAGGATGGCGCGGCCGAGATGCAGCGACATCTCGGTGTCGTCGGTCACCTGCCCGGCCGCCAGCTTCAGCCAGCCGCCCCCCTTGATGTGCTTGTGGACGCCATATTGGTGGGCGATCTCCCCCTTGGTCAGGAACTCCACCGTCGCCCCCAGCGCATCGCCGCAGGCGAGGCCGAGATAGGCGCCGAGCGCCCTGGATCGGATCTCGGGGGATCGGATCTCGGGGGATCGGATTTCGGGCGTCAAAGTCGTCGGATCGGTCATGCCATCGGGCACAGTGCCCGCCCCTTCCTGGTGCGCCCCTCCGACGGCACGCAGGCCGACGCCGGGCGTAAGGTTGTCAGAGAAGCGACACACCCACCCGATAGTCCCCGCCGATCACCAGATATTCTCCTTCACCCTGGAAAGGGTAACGCGGCAAGATGTCGCGGAAGAAGATCACCTTGGGCAGCGGCACCCAGGCATCGAGGATGTAGTCGCCGAACTGGCCGGCGATGTCGCGGTTGATGGAAAAGGAACACAGGTTGTTCAGCCGCAGCACCGCCGTGCGCTTGTCGGGCCGGGCGACGATGTGGTGTTCCTCGAAATCGTTGACGCCGCGGTACAGCCGGATGTGCGAGGCCCAGTTGGGCATCGGCGCATCGGGCCAGCCGCGGCGGATCGTCCACTGGCAGAACTCGTACAGAAGGTCGAGCTGCAAGTGGATGTTGTTGTTGTGGAAGCGGGTCGACTGCTTCTGCTCGCCATAGGCCGTCCAGGCGTCGGAGGCGAAGCGGCGGATCGGTTCGCCATGGTAGGTCGGCAACAGGCCGAAGCGGCTCTCCACCCAGCCCTTCAGCACCGCCCCTTCCGCCCGGTTGCTGTCGAACATCCAGCCCTTCAGCAGCCGCAGATAGCTGGCGCGGAACCGTCGCTTGCCGTCCGGTCCCTCCGTCCCGGAAAAGTCGGGGTTCACCCCGAACACCTCGGCCATATGGCGCTGGAAGATGTCGGATGCCGTCAGCGCGTCGGGGCTTTCGTCCAGCGCCTCGAACAGGGCGGCGTGCTCGCTGCGGGTGGCGCCGATGCGCAGGCGCCGCGGCTCGTCATTGTAGGCTTCGCTGCACAGCACGGCGGCCGGGACATTGACGAGGTTGGTGCGGTGGGCGCGCAGAGCCAGCGGAGAATCGGGCGGCGAGTCGGAATCCGCCGCCCGGCCGCTTGAATCGCGCATCACGTCCCCATCCGTCACGCCCGGCCGCTCCGTCCAAATGTCATTAATTCTTATATGGATATTGTATAAGCCGGCGCGTGCCAAGCCTTCACCGCTGCAACCGGCGGGGGCGTGTCGCCGCATGTCGCAATATTGTCCATTTGAAGCCGAACTTTCCGTCCCCATACTCAGTACAGCGACGCTTACGATCCGGCGGCACCCGCATGGCCTTCTGGCCGACCAAGTATGACGACAGCCGGCGCCGGCGCACCCAGCCCGTGCCCGCGCAAACGCTTGTCCGGCCCCCGCCGCCCGCCGACGCCGCGGCCCCAACGCCCGCCAGCCCAGACAGCCGCCCGCCGCGCGGCATCGCCGAGGCGCGCACCGCGCTGCGGCTTGCCCAGTTGCTGCGCGGGTCGATCACGCCCCTGCGCGGCGATGCCGTGCTGGAGTTGCTGGAGCCGCACCGGCCGCGGCTGGTGCCCAAGCCGATCAACCCGCTGCCGGGACTGGTCGGGCAGCCGCCCGGCCGCCTGATGGAAGCGCTGCTGCGGCCGATCGGGCAGATCATCACCGACGTGCTGCTGCCGGGCGTGCGCGACCATCTGATCGACAGGCTGGTGACCGGCCGCACCGACCATGAGGAAAGCCTGCCGGGCGCCGTCGACCTTGCCGAGGCGATGCGGACGCTGGTCAGCCGGATGCGCGGCGGCGGCAAGGGTCATCTCCAGGCGGTGATCGCCGCCATCGAGGCCGATGCCCGCGCCACCGCCGACAGCCTGACCAAGGACGGCCGCCCCATCGACGTCGGCGGCATCGACCGGCTGGCCCGCGCCCTGCTGCGCTTCGAAGTGCGGCGGATGGCGCTGGAGGCGCTGGGCGGCGGCAGCGCCTTGCAGGACGTTGTCTATCAGTCGCGGCGGCTCGCCCGCTACTCGCTGCGCCGCGCCACCGAGGCGATCGAGGGGTTCGTTTCCGACCGCGGGCTGAAGACGCTGCACGCCAGCCTCGCCACGCTGGCCCAGGCCGACGGGCTGATCGTCATCGCGCTGCGCAACCTGGACGACCAGGAGGAGACGAAGGAGGAGTCCGGCCCCTTCGTCGAGCCGGCCGACCGCAAGGCGATGAACGACTGGCTGTCGGCGGCATGGCGGCTTTCCGACACTTTGTTCGATCTGGTCGGCAAGGCGGCGGCCGGCGGCGAGTTGGACGACCTGTTGTTCGCGGCCCTGCTGCGGCAACTGCGCAGCCTTCACCATTTCTGCGCCGACCTCAGCCATGCCGGCCGCCCCGCTGCCGTGGACACGCTGAAGCAGCGGCTGGTCGACCGCTGCGACGCGCTGGCCCGCCTGACCGGCGAACGTCTGGTCGAGGCGCTGCTGGGCAAGCCCGCCGATCCGGCCCTGGCCCGCCGCCTGATGGCGCGTGGCCGTCTGCTGGCGCAGCTTCTCTACGACATGGACCGCGACGAGGCGGTGGAGGAACTGGCGCTGCGCATCGTCGTCGCGGCGGAGGCGTTGGGCGAAGGGCGGTAGGCTTCGGCAGTGGGGTTGCCCCCTCCCTAAATCACCACCCCACAAAAGACCCGACAAAATGTCGGGCTTTGTCGTGTGTGTCGGGACCCCGACAAAGAGACAGCACGCGCCGCCGCACGAAATATCCATTCATTATCAAATACTTGCTGATTTTCTTCGCTCTGGCACGGGTCGTGCAATCCAGGAAATCCGAAGCGGCCACGAACCGGCCGCACCGGATCGAAGCACAGTCCCACGACCCAAGCACAGGAGCGACCCACATGGCCAAAGCGCCTCTGCGTCAGATCGCCTTTTACGGCAAGGGCGGTATCGGTAAGTCCACCACCTCTCAGAACACGCTGGCCGCTCTGGTCGAGCTTGGTCAGAAGATCCTGATCGTCGGCTGCGACCCGAAGGCCGACTCGACCCGCCTGATCCTGCACGCAAAGGCTCAGGATACCGTGCTGCACCTGGCCGCCGAGGCCGGTTCGGTGGAGGACCTGGAGCTCGAAGACGTCGTCAAGATCGGCTACAAGGGCATCAAGTGCGTCGAGTCCGGCGGTCCGGAGCCGGGCGTCGGCTGCGCCGGCCGCGGCGTCATCACCTCGATCAACTTCCTGGAAGAGAACGGCGCCTACGACGACGTGGACTATGTGTCCTACGACGTGCTGGGCGACGTGGTCTGCGGCGGCTTCGCCATGCCGATCCGCGAGAACAAGGCCCAGGAAATCTACATCGTTATGTCGGGCGAGATGATGGCGCTGTACGCCGCCAACAACATCGCCAAGGGCATCCTGAAGTACGCCCACAGCGGCGGCGTGCGCCTGGGCGGCCTGATCTGCAACGAGCGTCAGACCGACAAGGAGATCGATCTGGCCGAGGCCCTGGCCAAGCGCCTGGGCTCCAAGCTGATCCACTTCGTGCCGCGCGACAACATCGTGCAGCATGCCGAGCTGCGCCGCATGACCGTCATCGAGTACGCGCCGGAGAGCAAGCAGGCGGAAGAGTACCGCCAGCTCGCCAGCAAGGTGCACAACAACTCCGGCCAGGGCTGCATCCCGACCCCCATCACGATGGAAGAGCTGGAAGAGATGCTGATGGACTTCGGCATCATGAAGACCGAGGAGCAGCAGCTCGCCGAGCTGGCTGCCAAGGAAGCGGCGAAGGCCGGCGCCTGATCCCGGGCGTAGCGACGGTTGCCTACCGGCCCCCCTGCCCCATCGGCGCAGGGGGGACCGCCTGAACACTGGCCCTTTTCCCCAGCCCCGCACGACGTCGACCCAACGACTGCCCACCGGTTCCGGCCGGGCGACGTCGGCGTGGGAGGGAGGGGCTCGGTCACGCGCTGCAGTGGCGCGGAATATTCAAGCAGGAGGCCGGCTATGAGCCTGTCCGAGAACACCACGGTCGACGTCAAGAACCTCGTCAACGAAGTCCTCGAAGCCTATCCCGAAAAGTCCCGCAAGCGCCGCGCCAAGCACCTGAACGTGCTGGAGGCCGAGGCCAAGGATTGCGGCGTCAAGTCGAACGTCAAGTCCATCCCCGGCGTCATGACGATCCGCGGCTGCGCCTACGCCGGTTCCAAGGGCGTGGTGTGGGGTCCGATCAAGGACATGATCCACATCTCCCACGGCCCGGTCGGCTGCGGCTATTACTCCTGGTCCGGCCGCCGCAACTACTACATCGGCGACACCGGCGTGGACAGCTGGGGCACGATGCACTTCACCTCCGACTTCCAGGAGAAGGACATCGTCTTCGGCGGCGACAAGAAGCTGCACAAGGTCATCGAGGAAATCAACGAGCTGTTCCCGCTGGTGAACGGCATCTCGATCCAGTCGGAATGCCCGATCGGCCTGATCGGCGACGACATCGAGGCGGTCGCCCGCGCCAAGTCGGCGGAAATCGGCAAGCCGGTCATCCCCGTGCGCTGCGAAGGCTTCCGCGGCGTGTCCCAGTCGCTGGGCCACCACATCGCCAACGACGCCATCCGCGACTGGGTGTTCGAGAAGACGGAACCCAAGGCCGACTTCGTCTCCACCCCCTATGACGTCACCATCATCGGCGACTACAACATCGGCGGCGACGCCTGGTCTTCGCGCATCCTGCTGGAGGAGATCGGCCTGCGGGTGATCGCCCAGTGGTCGGGCGACGGCACGCTGGCGGAGCTGGAGAACACGCCGAAGGCCAAGGTCAACCTGATCCACTGCTACCGCTCGATGAACTACATCGCGCGCCACATGGAAGAGAAGTACAATATTCCTTGGATGGAATATAACTTCTTCGGCCCGAGCCAGATCGCCGAATCCCTGCGCAAGATCGCCGCTCTCTTCGACGACAAGATCAAGGAGAACGCCGAGAAGGTCATCGCCCGCTACCAGCCGATGGTCGATGCGGTCATCGCCAAGTACAAGCCGCGGCTGGACGGCAAGAAGGTCATGATCTACGTCGGCGGCCTGCGTCCCCGCCACGTCGTCGATGCCTATCACGACCTGGGCATGGAGATCATCGGCACCGGCTACGAGTTCGCCCACAACGACGACTATCAGCGCACGCCGCACTATGTGAAGGAAGGCACGCTGATCTACGACGACGTCACCGCGTTCGAACTGGAGAAGTTCGTCGAGGCGATGCGTCCCGACCTCGTCGCGTCGGGCATCAAGGAAAAGTACGTGTTCCAGAAGATGGGCCTGCCGTTCCGCCAGATGCACAGCTGGGATTATTCCGGCCCGTACCACGGCTATGACGGCTTCGCGATCTTCGCCCGCGACATGGACCTGGCCATCAACAACCCCGTCTGGGGCGTGATGAAGGCCCCGTTCTGACCATCGGCCTCTGGAACAGGAGAATTTGAGAATGACCGACAAGCTTTCGCAGAGCGCCGACAAGGTCCTCGACCACTACACCCTCTTCCGGCAGCCCGAATATGCGGCGATGTTCGAGAAGAAGAAGACCGAGTTCGAGTACGGCCATTCGGACGCGGAAGTCGCCCGCGTTTCGGAATGGACCAAGTCCGAGGAATACAAGGCGAAGAACTTCGCCCGTGAAGCGGTCGTCATCAACCCGACCAAGGCCTGCCAGCCGATCGGCGCGATGTTCGCCGCCCAGGGCTTCGAAGGCACCCTGCCCTTCGTCCATGGCTCCCAGGGCTGCGTCGCCTACTACCGCACCCATCTGACCCGCCACTTCAAGGAGCCGAACAGCGCGGTCTCCTCGTCGATGACCGAAGACGCGGCGGTGTTCGGCGGCCTGAACAACATGATCGACGGCCTGGCGAACGCCTATGCGCTCTACAAGCCGAAGATGATCGCGGTGATGACCACCTGCATGGCCGAAGTCATCGGCGACGACCTGCAGGGCTTCATCGCCAACGCCAAGAACAAGGAAAGCGTCCCGGCCGACTTCCCGGTGCCGTTCGCCCACACCCCGGCCTTCGTCGGCAGCCACATCGTCGGCTACGACAACATGATCAAGGGGATCCTGAGCAGCTTCTGGGGCACGTCGGAGAATTTCGACACGCCCAAGACCGAGCAGATCAACCTGATCCCGGGCTTCGACGGCTTCGCGGTCGGCAACAACCGCGAACTGAAGCGCATCGCCGGCGAGTTCGGCCTGAAGCTGCAGATCCTGTCCGACGTGTCCGACAATTTCGACACGCCGATGGATGGCGAGTACCGCATGTATGACGGCGGCACCACCATCGAGGAGACCAAGGAGGCCCTGCACGCCAAGGCCACCATCTCCATGCAGGAGTACAACACCACCCAGACCCTGCAGTTCTGCAAGGAGAAGGGCCAGGAGGTCGCCAAGTTCAACTACCCGATGGGCGTCACCGCCACCGACGAGCTGCTGCTGAAGCTGGCGGAACTGTCGGGCAAGCCGGTGCCGGCCAGCCTGAAGCTGGAGCGCGGCCGCCTGGTCGACGCCATCGCCGACAGCCATACCCACCTGCACGGCAAGCGCTTCGCCGTCTACGGCGACCCGGACTTCTGCCTGGGCATGACCAGGTTCCTGCTGGAGCTGGGTGCGGAGCCGGTGCACATCCTGTCCACCTCCGGCTCCAAGAAGTGGGAGAAGCAGGTCCAGAAGGTGCTGGACGGCTCGCCCTTCGGCGCCTCGGGCGCGGCCTACGGCGGCAAGGACCTGTGGCACCTGCGCTCGCTGATCTTCACCGACAAGGTGGACTACATCATCGGCAACAGCTACGGCAAGTATCTGGAGCGCGACACCAAGGTTCCGCTGATCCGCCTGACCTATCCGATCTTCGACCGCCACCACCACCACCGCTACCCGACCTGGGGCTACCAGGGCGCGCTGAACGTGCTGGTGCGGATCCTGGACCGGATCTTCGAGGACATCGACGCCAACACCAACATCGTCGGCCAGACCGACTACTCGTTCGACCTGATCCGCTGATCGGTTCGCCGGCAGCAGCCCAGGCATCGGTTCCAGCCTACCCGACGGGCCGGGGTCTCCATCCCCCCGGCCCGTCGGCAACCTCCCCAACCCGGAGAGCGCCGGCGACGGCACGCTCCGGGTATTTTTGTTTGAGCGGATGCCGGGAATTACATGGAAATGATCGCGGTAAACTTGGCCAGAATTGGTCGCTTGGCTTTCATAGAAATATTCTATTGGAATCAATCAAACCAATTCCTAAGAGCCAAGACGATTATAAATAATGCCGTCGATAAAATGTATAGACACGAATTGCAAAATGCGAGTGCACCTTCCCAAAATGCGTCGCATCGTTGCTGCGCCCTGAACACCACGCCCGGAACCTTGGGATTGGCACTTATTGACTACCATCATTTCTTACGCTCTGATAATGCATCTTTAGCAAGCGTTCAGGCGTGCCGCGAGGCAGGGGGGCGGAGATGTTCGGTTTCATTCAGTCGATCTACGGCAAGGACGCCGAAAGCCAATCGGTGTTGGCAGCGCTGGACCGTTCCCTGGCAATGATCGAGTTTGCGATGGACGGGACGATCCTGACCGCCAATGCGAATTTTCTGACGGTGATGGGCTATTCATTGCCGGAAATCGTCGGACAGCATCACAGGATGTTCGTCGACCCGTCCGAACATGCCAGCCCGGCCTATCGGGAATTCTGGGACCGTCTGAACCACGGCGAATTCCAGCGGGCGCTGTACCGGCGCATCGGCAAAAGCGGCCGCGAGGTCTGGATCGAGGCTACATACAATCCCGTCCTCGACGCCGCCGGCCGTCCCTGCAAAATCGTCAAGATCGCCACCGACGTCACGGAAAGACAGGCCGTCAACGCCGACTTGCGCGGCAAGGTCGATGCGCTTTCGCGCTCGCAGGCTGTGATCGAATTCAATCCGGACGGCACCGTCATCACCGCCAACGAGAACTTCCTCAAGGTGCTCGGCTACAGTCTGGACGAGATACGCGGACGCCATCACAGCATGTTCGTCGATCCGCAGGAACGCGAGGGGGCCGCCTATCGCGATTTCTGGCACCGGCTGAACAAGGGGCAGTTCGAATCCGCCCAATACCGCCGCATCGGCAAGAACGGTCGCGTCGTCTGGATCCAGGCATCCTACAACCCGGTTTTCGATGGTGCCGGCCGCCTGTGCAAGGTCGTGAAGTTCGCGACCGACATCACCGACCAGATCACCTTGCTGGACCGCCTGAAGACCCTGATCGACACCAACTTCACCGAGATCGAACAGGCGATGAGCGGCGCCCACCGACAGGCCGACACCGCCGCCGCCGCATCGTCGGAGACCAGGGGAACGGTGCAGACCATCGCGGCCGGGGCGGAGGAACTGGCAGCGGCAGCCCGTGAGATCGCCGACAGCATGTCGCGGTCGCAGCAGGCGGCGGATGCCGCCGTGAGCGAGGCCGACAACGCCGACCGTGCCGCGACCCGTTTGTCGGAAGTGGCGAAGGCGATGGGCGGCATCGTCGAACTGATCCGCTCCATCGCCGGACAGATCAACATGCTGGCTCTGAACGCGACCATCGAGGCGGCGCGGGCGGGCGAGGCAGGCAGGGGCTTCGCCGTGGTCGCCAACGAGGTCAAAAATCTGGCCAACCAGTCGGCCAATGCGACTGCCCAGATCTCCCGCGAAATCGAGGGAATGCGATCCGTCTCCGGCGATGTCGTGTCTTCCCTGGCGGCGATTCGCACGGCGATGAACAATCTGCGCGAATTCGTCGTCATGTCCGCCGGCGCGGTCGAGGAGCAGACCACCGTCACCGCCAGCATTTCCGCCAACATGCAGGGCGCATCGACCTCGGTGGGCGTGGTCGACCGGAACATCACCGCGATCTCCGCCGCCTTCGCACAGGTCGGAACCGCCATCGCCTCGACCAAGGAGGCGGCGCAAGTGCTCGCCCGCTGACCGTGCCGGAGGGCCGGTCAGCCATTTCGCCTCAACCTCCCCGGCTCAACCGTCGCGCAGGGCAAAGCCGACCACCCGCTGCAAGGCGAGATCGGCGGCGGCCCGCCAGTTCCCTCCGCCCAGTTCGACCGAGACCGGCGGCAGGCCAACCGACGGGGCGGCCCTGCCGTCGCGGATCGGACGGGCTCGCAGAAGCAGGCGAGGATGTGAGGTGCCGCTCCAATCCTGGCGGCCTTCGAAGACCAGCAGCAGGATCGGGCCATCGACCGCGGGCGGATTTTCCTCCGGTTCCCCGTCGTCAGGCGGCACGGCCCGCAGGCCGAGACGCACCACCGCCTTGCCATGACCGGCAGTCTTGCCCGCGACGAGATCGGCGGCGGCTGCACACAAGGTCTCGGCCTCCGGCGGGACGGGGCGCTGGTCGGGGTCGAGGAAACGGCAGGCGATCCCGATTTCATGGCCGGGCTCCGTCGCCAGCCGGATCACCGCGTCATTCTGCGCGGCCACGGCCTGCGTTGCCGCCAGCGTCAGCAGCAGTCCGCTCATCATCCCTCGGCTACCGAGCCGCCCGAACCGTGTCATCATGAAGTCCCATCGCAGCGAACCGTCCTGATACGGCGGCCCCCGCCCCTTCCCTGCGTGTGCCTCCCGCCGAGTGCTGTGCGACACCCGACAAGCCGCGGCCGGCCGGGAGCGATTGTCAGCTATCGGACAGCGATGGAAAATATGACAATCGTTCCCCATCAATAGCTTACCCACTGGCACGTCCCCTGCATCACATGCCCGCAGAGCCATTTCCGGCGCCAGGATGGGAGAGCGGGCATGCTCCAGGACAAGATCCAGGACGTCTTCAACGAACCGGGCTGCGCGACCAACCAGGCCAAGTCGGCCAAGGAGAAGAAGAAGGGCTGCACCAAGTCGCTGAAGCCGGGGGCCGCGGCCGGCGGCTGCGCCTATGACGGTGCGATGATCGTGCTGCAGCCGATCGCCGACGCCGCCCATCTGGTCCATGGCCCCATCGCCTGCCTGGGCAACAGCTGGGACAATCGCGGCTCGCAATCGTCCGGCCCGCAGCTCTACCGCACCGGCTTCACCACCGACCTGTCGGAACTGGACGTCATCGGCGGCGGCGAGAAGAAGCTCTATCGCGCCATCAAGGAGATCGTTCAGCAATACGACCCGCCGGCCGTCTTCGTCTATCAGACCTGCGTGCCCGCCATGACCGGCGACGACATCTCCGCGGTCTGCAAGTTCGCCACCCAGAAACTGGGCAAGCCGGTGATCCCGGTGGAGGCGCCGGGCTTTGTCGGATCGAAGAATCTCGGCAACAAGCTGGCCGGCGAGGCCCTGCTGGAGCATGTC
Organism: Azospirillum oryzae; assembly: GCF_900177515.1. Taxonomy (GTDB): domain Bacteria; phylum Pseudomonadota; class Alphaproteobacteria; order Azospirillales; family Azospirillaceae; genus Azospirillum; species Azospirillum oryzae_A. The sequence continues at coordinate 839,303 of NZ_FXAK01000007.1, read as the reverse complement.
ATCGGCACGGTCGAACCGGAGTACACCACCCCCACCGACGTCTGCATCATCGGCGAATACAACCTCGCCGGCGAGCTGTGGCTGGTCAAGCCGCTGCTGGACGAGATCGGCATCCGCCTCTTGTCCTGCATCTCCGGCGACGGGCGGTACAACGAGGTCGCTCAAGCGCACCGTGCCCGCGTCACCATGATGGTGTGCAGCCAGGCGCTGGTGAATGTCGGCCGCAAGATGCAGGAACGCTACGGCATCCCCTATTTCGAGGGCTCCTTCTACGGCGTCTCCGACATGTCGGACACGCTGCGCACCATGGCCCGCATGCTGGTGGAGCGCGGCGCCGACAAGGGGCTGATCGACCGGGCCGAGGGCGTCATCGCGCGGGAGGAAAGCCGCGTCTGGCGCCGGTTGGAACCCTACAAGCCGCGGTTCGAGGGCAAGCGCGTCCTTCTCTTCACCGGCGGGGTCAAGAGCTGGTCGATGGTCAGCGCGCTGGAAGGCGCCGGACTGACCATCCTCGGCACCTCCACCAAGAAATCGACCAAGGAGGACAAGGAGCGCATCAAGAAGATGAAGGGCGAGGAGTTCCACCAGTGGGACGACCTGAAGCCGCGCGACATCTACAAGATGCTGGCCGACAATCAGGCCGACATCATGATGTCCGGCGGCCGGTCGCAGTTCATCTCCTTGAAGGCCAAGGTTCCCTGGCTCGACATCAACCAGGAGCGCCACCACGCCTATGCCGGCTATGACGGCATCGTCAATCTCTGCGAGGAGATCGACAAGACGCTGTCCAACCCGATCTGGGGCCAAGTCCGCCAGCCGGCGCCGTGGGAATCCGGCCCGTCCTCCACCTTGATGGCTGCGGAGTGACGCCGATGTCGCACATCCAGCGCTTCCCCTCCGCCGCCAAGGCCGCCTCGACCAACCCGCTGAAGATGAGCCAGCCGCTGGGCGCGGCGCTCGCCTATCTCGGGGTCGACCGCTGCCTGCCGCTGTTCCATGGTTCGCAGGGCTGCACCGCCTTCGGGCTGGTCCTGCTGGTCCGCCACTTCCGTGAGGCGATCCCGCTGCAGACCACCGCGATGGATCAGGTCTCCACCATCCTCGGCGGCTACGAAAATCTGGAACAGGCGATCCGCACCATCGTCGAGCGCAACAAGCCCGCCATGATCGGCGTCGCCACCACCGGCGTGACCGAGACCAAGGGGGAGGACATGGGCGGCCAGTACACGCTGTTCCGCCAGCGCAACCCCGACATGGCCGACACCGCCCTGGTCTTCGCCAACACCCCCGACTTCGCCGGCGGCTTCGAGGACGGCTTCGCCGCCGCCGTCACCGCGATCGTGGAGCGGCTGGTCGAACCGTCGCCGGTGCGCATCCCGACCCAGGTCAATGTGCTGGCCGGCAGCCATTTGTCGCCCGGCGATGTCGAGGAACTGCGCGACATCATCGAGGGCTTCGGCCTGTCGCCGATCATCCTGCCCGACCTGTCGCTGTCGATGTCCGGCCGCCAACCGACCGACTTCACCGCCACCTCGCTGGGCGGCGTGACGGTGGAGCAGATCCGCGCCATGGGCGCCTCGGCCGCCACCATCGTGGTCGGCGAGCATATGCGGGTCGCCGGCAATGCGCTGGAATTGAAGACCGACGTGCCCAGCCATTTCTTCAGTCGGCTGACCGGGCTGGAGGCGACCGACAAGCTGGTCCGCCTTCTGATGGAGCTGTCGGGCAAGCCGGCGCCGGTCCGTCTGCGGCGCCAGCGCGAAGCCCTGGTCGACGCCATGCTGGACGGGCATTTCTTCTACAGCCGCAAGCGCATCGCCGTGGCGCTGGAACCCGACCTGCTCTACGCCGTCACCGGCTTCCTAGCCGACATGGGGGCGGAGGTGGTCGCCGCGGTATCGCCGACGCAGAGCCCGGTTCTGGAGCGGCTGAAGGCCGCCACCATCATGGTCGGCGACCATTCCGACGTGGAGACGCTGGCGCGCGACGCGGACCTGATCGTCTCCAACTCGCACGGGCGCCAGGGGGCGGCACGGATCGGCGTGCCGCTGCACCGCATGGGCCTGCCGATGTTCGACCGGCTGGGGGCGGGGCTGCGGGTGCAGGTCGGCTACCGCGGCACGCGCGAGCTGCTGTGCGACATCGGCAACCTGTTCCTCGCCCGCGAGATGGATCACGAGCACGGCCACGAAGCGGACGAATCGCACGGCTGCGGAGGCGGATCATGCGGATGCAACGCCGTCTGAGCGTGGTGCAGGCCCCACGCCCGACACCCCATCCGACACGAGGAGGATCGATGAAGGTCGCTTTCTGCACCCAGGACATGCAGCACGTCGATGCGCATTTCGGCTGGGCCAAGAACATCGCCGTCTATCAGGTCGACCGCCAGGGCCATGCCTTTCTGGAGACCTTCCAGTTCGGCGGCTCAATGTTCGAGGACGGCAACGAGGACAAGCTGGTGCCCAAGCTGGAGGCGCTGGCCGACGTCGCCATCATCTACCTGTCGGCCATCGGCGCCTCGGCCGCCGCCCGCGTGGTGGCGAAGAAGATCCATCCGGTGAAGGTCGAGGCCAGTGAGGCCATCCCGGTCCTGCTCGACAAGCTGGTCCAGACGCTGAACGGCAATCCGCCGCCCTGGCTGCGCAAGGCGATGGGCGAGACGCCCGAATTCCACTTTGACGAGGAGGAGGCCTGAGTATGGCTGACGTTGCCGAGATATCCGTCGCCGACCAGTTCGTGAAGACGCTGGTCCTGCTGTTCCGCGCCGAGGACAGCTATGGCGCCTGGGAAGGCAAGCCGGACGAGGCTCTGCTCGCCCCCTTCATCCTGGACAAGGAGGCGCGCGCCGCCATTCCGATCATCGGCGATCCCGACCCGGACACGCTGTGGCGGCTGGAGCTGTTCTACAAGGCGGTCGGCGTCACGGTCGAAAAGCAGACCGGCATGATGGCCTCGCCGATGATGAAGATGAGCCATGAAGGCTTCGGCCGCATGATCCTGACCACCGGGCGGCTGGTGGTGGTGTCGAAGACCCTGCGCGACGTGCATCGCTTCGGCTTCCCCAGCCTGGAGAAGCTGGCCGCCGACGGCGCCAAGCTGGTCGAGGACGCGGTGGCGCTGATCCGGGAATACCCCGAGGTCGCGAACCTCTGAGCCGGACATTCAAACCCCTGGGATTGCGACCATGAGCGACATCGACGCGTTGAAGGATGAGATCAAAAAGCTGAACGCCCGCGCCACCCAGAAGAAGATGAACCTGCACGATCTGTCGGAAGAGCTTCCGCAGAATTGGCAGAGCATTCTGACGGTGGCGCAGGAAACCTATGACGCCTTCAAGATCCTGACCGAGAAGCGGGCGGCGCTGAAGGCGCTGGAGACGGCATAACCCCTCCATTTTCAAAGACTGGCTTAGGCGCACCCTTTCCCGAGAGGAGCATTCCCATGGCTGAGTTCCTGACCGGCACCACCCGCGGTGGTCAGAGCTGGACCCCGAAATTCGTCCAATCCATCGACCAGAAGCAGTGCATCGGCTGCGGTCGCTGCTTCAAGGTCTGCGGGCGCGGCGTGCTCGACATGATCGGGCTGACCGAGGACGGCGACATCGTCGACGCCTTCGACGACGAGGCCGAGAAGAAGATCATGACGGTCAAGGAAGCGGCCAACTGCATCGGCTGCGAAAGCTGCTCCAAGGTCTGCTCTAAGAGCTGCATCACCCATGCGCCGGTGGCGGCGTAGGGTTCTCGCCCACCTGCCCCCTCCCTTCCCATGCTTCGCATGGGCCCCTTCCCTCCCCCGCCCTCGGCCGGCCAAAGGCCGGTCCGATCGCGGTAGAGGGAGTCGGTCGCAGAGCGGCGGCAGTCCCCCTCTCCCGCGATAGCGGGGGAGGGTCAGGGAGGGGGCCTCACTTCTGCCAAGCCCCCACTCCCCTCAGTACGCATACTCCTTGAACACCGGATCGACGCTGCCGCCCCAGGGGCCGTTGAACTTCTCCAGAAGTTCGTCGGCCGGGCTGCGGCCGGTCTCGGCGATGACCTGCAGCGTGTCGAGGAAGTGGGTCTCGTCGTCGCCCCAATTGTCGTTGCGGGCGCGCCGCGCCAGACCATCGCGGGCGATCGCCAGCATCTCCAGCGCCACGTCGCGCACCGTGCCGTTGCGGAAGCTGGTGCGCAGGCCCGACCGCGGCACATCGGAACGCAGATGCGCGCGTTCCGCCGTCGTCCAGTCCTTCACCAGATCCCACGCCGCATCCAGCGCCACCTGATCGTAGAGCAGCCCGACCCATAGGGCCGGCAGCGCGCACAGGCTGCGCCACGGACCGCCGTCGGCGCCGCGCATCTCCAGATACTTCTTCAGACGCGCTTCCGGGAAGGCGGTGGTGGTGTGATCGGCCCAGTCGGTGATCAGCGGCAGTTCGCCCGGCAGCGCCGGCAGCTTGCCCTCCAGGAAGTCGCGGAAGGACTGGCCGGCCGCGTCGATGTAAACGCCGTCGCGGTAGACGAAGTACATCGGCGTGTCGAGCAGATAGTCGACATAGCGTTCGAAGCCGAAGCCGTCTTCGAACACGAAGGGAATGTCGCCGGTGCGGTCCGGATCGGTGTCGGTCCAGATGTGGCTGCGGAAGCTCTGGAAGCCGTTCGGCTTGCCCTCGGTGAAGGGGGACATGGCGAACAGCGCGGTCGCGATCGGCTGCAAGGCCAGCGACACGCGGAACTTCTTCACCATGTCGGCTTCGGACGCGAAGTCCAGATTGACCTGCACGGTACAGGTCCGCGTCATCATGTCGAGGCCGAGCGAGCCGACCTTCGGCATGTAGTCGCGCATGATCTTGTAGCGGCCCTTGGGCATCCAGGGGATGTCGTCGCGCTTCCATTTCGGCTGGAAGCCCAGCCCCATCATGGCAATGCCCAGTTCGGAACCGATCTCCTTCACCTGGCGCAGGTGGCGGTGCACCTCGGCACAGGTCTGGTGCAGGGTCTCCAGCGGGGCGCCGGACAGTTCGACCTGCCCGCCGGGCTCCAGCGTGATGTTGGCCTTGTCCTGGACCAGGGCGATGATGTTGCCCTTCTCCTCCACCGGCTGCCAGCCGAAGCGGGTCATCCGGGTCAGCAGTTCACGGATGCCGTCCGGCCCGTCATAGGGCAGCGGCCGCAGGTCGGAGGTGCGGTAGGCGAATTTCTCGTGCTCGGTCCCGATGCGCCAGTCCGGCGCCGGCTTGCAGCCGGATTCGAGATAGGCCGCAAGCTGGCGGCGGTCGGTGATGGGTTCGCCGCGCGTGGTCGGGGGTGCGGACATGAAGTCTCTCGCGGGAAGTGGACGGAGGATCGGCCGGGTGACGGCCGGTTACGGGATCGGCGCGCGGAATGGCGGACGCCGGTCGCTTCCCCCGGCAGTCCAGTCCCCGGCCAAGGACTGCCAGCAAGCCAGCGCCGCCACCACCGCCGTGTCGGCCCGCAGGATGCGCGGACCCAATCCCACCGGAACAACAAAGGGAAGTTTGGCGAGTTCGTCAAGTTCCGACTGGTCGAAGCCCCCCTCCGGCCCGATGAGCAGGGCTGCAGGGCCTGCAGGGGCATCGCGCAGCACCTCGGCGATGGGACGGGCGGAGCCGGCCTCGGCACACAGATAGAGCCGGCGGTCGGCCGGCCAGCCGGCCAGCGCGCGGTCCAGCGGCAGCGCCTCGCCCATCTCCGGCACGCTCAAGCGCTCGCACTGTTCGGCCGCCTCCACCGCGTTGGCGCGCAGCCGGTCGATGTTGACGCGGTTGGGGTCGGTTCGGCGGGTGAAGACCGGCCACAGGCGGGAAACGCCCATCTCGGTCGCCTTTTCGGCGACGAAGTCGATGCGGCCCTTCTTCAGCGGAGCGAAGAGGAGCCAGAGGTCGGGGGTCGAGTCCTGCTCCCGCCGCTGCTCCGTCACGGTCAGCGAGCACCAGCCCTTGCCGAAGCCGTCGATCACCGCCCGCCATTCGCCGTCGCGGCCGTTGAACACCGCCACCGGATCGCCGCGGTCCAGCCGCAGGACATGGCGCAGGAAATGCGCGCGCTCATGGTCCAGCCCGACCGACTGGCCTTCGGCCAGCGGGCTGTCCACATACAGGCGGGTCTTGATCGGGTCGGCCATGGTCTTCGTCTCCGCGGGGCGGCGCCGACTATAGCCGGCCGCGGGCGTGCAAGTCAGCAGATCAGAAGCCGGTCATGCGGATCGGTGGCAGAGATCAAGGAGCCGAGATCAGGGCGTCGATCTGGCGGCGCAGGTCGTTGGGCTGGACAGGCTTGTGCAGGATGCGGATCTGATCCGCCTTGGCGGCGGCCATCAGTTCGGCACCGGTGTCGCCGGTCAGGATGATGGCGGGCACGGTGGCTCCGCAGGCCTCGCGCACCGCCCGCACGGCGGTGATGCCTGACCAGCCGTCGCGCAGCCGGTAATCGGACAGGATCACATCAGGCGCCGGACAGCCGGGGAGCTTCGCCAGGACGGTTTCCACATCCTCCGCGGCAAGCACCTGATAGCCCCAGGTGTCCAGCATGATCTCCATCCCGGCCAAGATGATCGACTCGTCATCGATGACGACGGCGAAACGGTCCGGTTTTGTGCTCATGTCCATTTGCGATTGCAAGCCGCTGAGGTTTTGATAAAGAAACAGTATTGGCACGATTTTGGCGCGCGCAAGTCCCGGAACTGCAATTTTTCATAGCTTAAGCCCGGGTGTTCGGCCGCAATGTTGCCGGACTTCACTCCGGTCCCACGCGGTGCGCCGCACTTGCCGCACAGGCGGCAGCCCGATACCTTCGCCCTGATTGCCTGTTCAGACATCTCCATAGCACAGCGGAAACACCGCCGTCATGCCCACTGCTTCCACCGGCCCGACTCTTCCCGATTCCGGATTCACCGACATCCGGCAGGATGGCTGGATCGCCCGCCGCATTCCCGCCCGGTTGCGCCCCTATGTCACGCTGGCGCGACTCGACCGCCCGATCGGGACATGGCTGCTGCTGTTCCCCTGCTGGTGGAGCGTGGCGCTGGCCATGCCACAGCCCTTCCGGGACTGGCCGTCGCTGCTCTGGCTGATGGCGCTGTTCGGGGTCGGCGCGGTGCTGATGCGCGGTGCGGGCTGCACCGTCAACGACATCCTGGACCGCAAGTTCGATGCGATGGTGGAGCGCACCCGCTCGCGCCCGATCCCGTCGGGACAGGTGTCGGTGCGTCAGGCGCTGGCCTTTCTGGTGGCCCAGCTTCTGGTGTCGCTGCTGGTTCTGGTCCAGTTGGGGACGACCGCCATCGGGCTAGGCGTGCTGTCGCTGCTGCTGGTCTTCACCTATCCGCTGATGAAGCGGATCACATGGTGGCCGCAGGCCTTCCTGGGCCTGACCTTCAACTGGGGCGCGCTGATGGGCTGGGCGGCGGTGCAGAACGATGTCGGTTGGCCGGCCGTGGCGCTCTATGTGACGGGCATCGCCTGGACGCTGGGCTATGACACCATTTATGCCCATCAGGACAAGGAGGACGACGCCCGCATCGGCGTGAAGTCCACCGCGCTGCGCCTGGGCGACCAGAGCAAGATCTGGATCTACGGCTTCTACACCCTGACCTATGTCGGCATCGGCATCGCCGGCCGTCTGGCCGGCCTCGGCGGGCTGTTCCTGCCGGTGCTGTCGCTGGCCGCCCTGCAGCTGGCCTGGCAGGTCGCGACTTGGCGGCCGGACGACCAGGGCGACTGCCTGGACAAGTTCAAGTCCAACCGCTGGTTCGGCTGGCTGGTGCTGGCGGCGATCCTGGCGGGGAAGATTTAAGGGGACGTGGTGGGGGCAATCGGAGTTGCCCCCCAACTCCTGCATCAACAACATAAACAAAAAGGGCGGAGCAAAGCCCCGCCCTTCCTGAAAAACTGAAATCCGCCCCGTTCAGCGCCCGCTGGTCTCAGCCAGTTGGGCGACGGAGTTGCCGGAGCCGGGCTTGCGACCGGGAGCGACGGTGCGGCGGTTGCCGGGGGAGGAGACTTCGGCGACCGTCACCGGGGCGGCGTGCACGCTGGCCGGCTTGCGCGACGGAAGCACGGCGACATCCATGCGCTGAGGCTTCTGCGGCGCGTGGGAGGCGACGGCGGTGGCCGGCAGGCTCTGCGGCTTGCGGCCGGGGACCGAGACGGCGTGGCCCTTCTGCGGGTGCAGCGAGGCTTCCAACATGCGCGGGCCGGTGGCCTTGCCGCGGCCGCGCGGGCTGCTGGCGAAGCCCTGGTCCATACCGCGGTCGCCGGCATCCAGCATCCGGCCGCCGCGCGGCGCTTCCTCGCCTTCCGGCATGATGAAGCCATAGGCGGCATAGACGCGCAGGCCGAGTTGGTCGGTCGGCTCGTGCCAGACGCGGACGGCGGACCAGTCGTTGTTGCGGGACACATCGACCACCCGCATGCCGCGGCGAAGCCCGTCGCCATCCAGCCAGCTGTGGTCGACCTCGATGGTGCGGCGGTCGATCACCGCGCTGACCAGCGAGACGTGACCGCGGCGCATGTGGCCGGTGCGCTTGAAGACGAGGACGGAGCCGACGGCGGGGCGGTGTTCGCGGTCATACTGGCCGGCGGCATGGTCCCACCAGGTCCAGGCGTCGCCGCGAATCGTGAAATCGGAGATGGAGCGGACCGTACGAACGCAATCGCCGTCTTGTGCGGCAGCCGTCGACACGGTAAGGGGGCTGAGCGCGATCAAAGCCGCAAACGAAAGGCCGATGGCGGTTCCCCTCTGCCGCATGACTCCCCCAATCCCTCTGTTTTCCCCTTGGCAGAACGGGTAACACGGGTTCGCAGCTGTGTCTACACCGTTTGAATAATGTAACATTCATAAGCCATCGGCCGTCATCCCCCCAACAGCGGAGTCCCTTGGGAATCCTCGTATGAACAATGCATCCCCGCCAGATTTCGTCCGCGACAACACGACGCTGACGACCACTCCGCTGTTGCCGGAAATCAAGCTTCATCTTGCCACCGAGGTCACGCCACTCTGGGAGGCGACCGAAGAGACCTTGGCCGCCACGAATTTGCCACCGCCGTACTGGGCTTTCGCTTGGCCGGGGGGACAAGCTGTGGCTCGGCTGTTGCTCGACCGGCCGGAACTGGTGGCCGGCAAGTCCGTGCTCGATTTTGCCGCAGGCACCGGGCTGGTCGGCATCGCCGCGATGAAGGCGGGGGCGGCGCGGGTGCAGTCCTGCGACATCGACCGCTTCTCGCTCGCCGCCATCGCGCTGAACGCCGAAGCCAACGGGGTGGAGGTCAAGCCGGTCAGCGCCGATCTGGTCGGCCGCCCCCTGCCGGGCATCGACGTGGTTCTGGCCGGCGACGTCTGCTACGAGAAGCCGATGGCGGAGCGGGTGACGGCGTGGCTGCGCGAGGTCGCCGCGACCGGCACGCTGGTGCTGCTGGGCGACCCCGGCCGCGCCTATGCCCCCGCCGGCGGGATCGAGAAGGTGGCCACCTACACCGTCCCGACCTCGCTGGAGCTGGAGGACCGGGAGACGCGCGAAACGGTGATCTGGCGGCTGCTTCCTAACGATTGAGTCGGGACACGGCCAGCCGCAGGTCGGCCAGGAAGGTCGGCTGCTCCACCAGCTGGCCGCGCAGCAGGTAGCTGGGGTGGAAGGTCGGCACCACCTCCACCCCGTCCAGCAGGCGGCAGGGCAGCACCTTGCCGCGCAGCTGCAGGATGCCGTTCTCTCCGGTCAGGGCCCAGGTCGGGGTGCGGCCGAGCGCAACGATCACCGACGGGCGGTAGTCGGCCAGGGTGGCGCGCAGATGCTCGATCTCGCCGGCGAATTCGGCGAGCAGCCGGTCCGACGTGCCGAAAGCGCCCCAACTCTCGTCGATCTCCCGCCCCTCCTTGCGGGCGCGGGCGCGCGAGGAGAAGAAATGCGCGACCTTGTTGCCGGGCGGCTGGTAACGGAAGACGTTGGCGACGAGGCATTCCGCCCGTTCGATGCCGACGGCGGCCAGCGACTCGTCCAGCAGCTTGCCGCTGCGGCCGACGAAGGGGGTGCCCTGCCGCGCCTCCTCTGCTCCCGGCGCCTCGCCGACGATGGCGAGCCGCGGCCCGTCCACCGGCTTGGTCGGATACTGGTAGTCGGCGAAGGGCAAGTCGGTGCGCAGGTCAGTCATCGGATCGCTTCCCAAATTCCCGGCAATGGGTGCAGGCGGGGCGGCGGGCTTGCCGAAGCATCGGCCCGACCCCAAGCTTGTAGGCGGTGAGGTTCTAGCCCAGACCGTCCAGCCCACCAACACCAGCCTACCAACAAGGGAGAGATCGGGATGACACCGCAAGCACCGACGACAGAGGAACTGGCGGGCAAGACCTGCGAGCCCTGCCGCGGCGGGATACCGCCGATGGACCAGGCGATGGCCGCCTCCTATCTGGTGCAGGTGCCGGGCTGGGTCCTGAAGGAGGATCCCGACCGCATCGAGCGCGACTTCAAGTTCCCGGACTTCGCCCAGGCCCAGGCCTTCGCCGTCCAGGTCGGCGACCTCTGCGAGGCGGAAGGACACCATGCCGAGATCCGCTACGGCTGGGGCCACTGCTCGGTTGCCTTCTGGACCCACAAGATCAGGGGGCTGCACGAGAACGACTTCGTCATGGCCGCCAAGGTCAACGGGCTGGCCGATGCGCCCTATGTGCCGGCGTCGGTGGGGACTCCGCCGCCGCCTTATGTGCAGGGGGCGTGAGGAGCAGGCTTCGGATGCCCCCTCCCTCCGATGGCTTCGCCGCGGGACCCTCCCTCCCCGCTTTCAGCTGGAGAGGGGAAAGCTTGCAAAGCGGCGGCAGTCCCCTCTCCCTCGAAGAGGGGGAGGGTTAGGGAGGGGGCATCGCCAGCCGAAACCTACCCCCACAACTCCGCGACCGGCGGCTGGACCACCGCGCCGTCATAGACCAGTCCCGGTTCGCGGTCGCGGGCCAGCAGCAGCGGACCGTCCAGATCGACGTAGCGCGCGCCCTGCCCCACCAGCATCGCCGGCGCCATGGCGAGCGACGTCGCCACCATGCAGCCGACCATCACCTCGAAGCCCATGGCGTGGGCGGCACGGGTCATCGCCAGTGCCTCGGTCAGGCCGCCGGTCTTGTCCAGCTTGACGTTCACCACCCGATAGAGCCCGCGCAGACGCTCCAGCGACTCCAGCCCATGGCAGGATTCGTCGGCGCCGAGCGGCACCGGACAGTCGATGCCGAGCAAAGCCTCGTCCTGGCCGGCCGGCAGCGGCTGCTCGATCATCTCCACGCCCAGCCCGGCGAGCACCGGGGCAAACTGGTGAAGCTGGTCCAGCGTCCAGCTCTCGTTGGCGTCGACCACCAGCCGGGCGGCGGGAGCGGCGGCGCGGACGGCGCGGACGCGGTCGAGATCGCCCTCCCCCGTCAGCTTCATCTTCAGCAGCGGATGGCGCGGCGCCCGCTCGCGGGCCGCGGCGGCCATCGCTTCGGGCTCGTCGACGCTCAGCGTGTAGCAGGTGACCAGCGGCCCCGGCGGCTCGGCCAGCCCGGCGAGTTTCCAGGCCGGCACGCCGCTGCGCTTGGCCTCCAGGTCCCAGAGCGCGCAGTCCAGCGCGTTGCGGGCGGCGCCCGGCGGCATCTGCCGGGCCAGCGCGTCGCGGTCGAGCCCGCCGGCCACCGCGTCGGCCATCGCCTCCAGCGCGGCGGCGACTCCGTCGACGCTTTCGCCGTAGCGGGCATAGGGCACGCACTCGCCGCGGCCACGGTGAGGACCATCGGTCACCTCCGCCACCACCACCGCGGCCTCGGTCTTGGCCCCGCGCGAGATGCGGAAGGCTCCGCGGATGGGGAAGGTTTCCCGACGGACGGTCAACTGCTGGGCGGACATGATCGCGAACCCCGAAACGGAACAGGGCCGGAAGTGTATCCCGGCCCTGTTCCCGAAGGCGACAGTCAAGACGGCAGGATCACCGCTCCTGAATGATGACCCCGTACCAGCCAAGGCCCTTGTAGGTCTCGTAGCCGGGGGTCAGGGCGTAGCCGACCAGCCGGTTCTTGTCGTCGATATAGTGACCCATGGTGGAGGCGTTGCGGCGCAGCGGCACCGTCTCGGTCAGCAGGCCGCGGCCGTCGGACGAGGCGATCACCCGATGGCGGGCGTCGAGCAGCAGGCAGCGCGACTTCTCGCGTTCGCCGGCCTCCAGCCGCACGCCCTCGACCACCGCGGCGGCCTGTGGCTCCCAGTCGAAGAAGATGCCGAGCACGCCGATGGCATCGCCGTCCGCCTCGCCGTCACGGCGGATGGCGGTGGCGTAGGTGGCGACGACGCGGTCGTCCAGGCTGCGGTTGCGGGCGACGTCGCCGACGGTGAACTCCCCGCCGCTGCGGGTGGCCAGCGCCTGGCGGAACCACGGCTCGTCCGACACGTTGGCGCCGCGCGCGCCGGGATAGCGGTCGGGCCGGCCGTTGGCGATGACGTTGCCGTTGCGGTCGGCGATCCACAGGTCGAGATAGACCGTGTAGGATTCCAGGATCACGCCCAGCCGGCGCGAGGCATGGCGGCGCGCCTCCTCCGTCGGGTCGGCGGCGCAATCGACCACCGCGCTGTCGGTCGCCCACCAGCGCACGTCGCAGGACCGCTCATACAGGTTGCGATCGATGATCTCGATCATGTTGAGCGACAGGTCGGCCAGCCGCTTGCCGTGCATCTCCTGCACCATGGCGCTGCCGGTGGTGGTCAGATGGTCAACGCGGGCGACGATCTCCGACCGCAGCTCCTTGGTGATGCTGTTGACCTGCGTCGAGATCTCCGACACCTCGTTGGCGACGACGGCGAAGCCGCGTCCGGCGTCGCCGGCCCGCGCCGCCTCGATCAGGGCGTTCATGGCCAGCATCTTGGTGCGCCGGGTGATGTCCTCGATCAAGGACACCTTCTTCGACGCAACATCCAGCACGCCCCGCGACAGCTCGAAAAGATCGGTGCCCGCCATGCTCATCGTCTTGTCCCCCGTCATGACCGTCCCTGCTTCCTCCAAATCAAAAGCCGTGCCAACGGTCACCGGCACCCAGCGAACGGCCCGCCCTCCCGGTTTCCGCGGCGCTTGGCCGCAGATGACATGACGCCATCCGGCATTTCGGGAGAGTTGTACGGTTAAGCTGCTGAAACAGCAGGCATGCTGGCGTCGGGTTGCTCAACAGGTTGCGAACTTGCCATGGGCGCGGCATCCATGTTGCCGACACGTAACACGAATTCTTCGCAAATTCGCAACAAAAATTCTTATCTGCACGGCAACTCGTCAGATCAATTCCGCATTGCAAAATCCCATGCACATGCTGTGCACATTCGCCGGGCAGTTGATGCGGAGCACGTCACCGCCCCGCGGGAAATGCACCACGGAAAAGCCGTCAGGCCACGCGGTGCATTTCGTCCAGGAAACGCTGGACCTCGCGGGTCAGGCGGTCGGCTTCGGCGGCCATGCGTTCGGACGCGGCGAACACCTCGTGCGCGGTGCCGCTGGTGCGGCCGGCGGCGTCGGTGACCTCGCGGATGTCGTCGGACACCGCGCGGGTGCCGGCGGCGGCCTGTTCCATGTTGACGACGATCTCGCGCACGGCGGAGCCCTGCTGCTCGATCCCGGCGCTGATGCCGGCGGCGATCTGGTTGATCGACTGGATGGTGCGGCCGATGCCGACGATGGCGCCCACCGCCTCGTCGGTGGAGGACTGGATGCCGGCGATCTGGGCGGCGATGTCGCCGGTGGCCTTGGCGGTCTGATCGGCCAGCCGCTTCACCTCCTGCGCCACGACGGCGAAGCCCTTCCCCGCCTCGCCGGCGCGGGCGGCCTCGATGGTGGCGTTCAGCGCCAGGAGATTGGTCTGGCTGGCGATGTCGTTGATGAGGGTGATGACGTCGCCCACCGTCCGCGCGGCGCCGGACAGGTTGCCGACCAGCGCGTTGGAGCGCTCGGCCTCGCCCGCCGCGTTCTCCGCGACCTGGGCGACCTCGCCGATCTGGCGCGCGATCTCGGCGATGGAGGCGGACAGCTCCTCCGTCGCGGCGGCGACGCTGCCGACATTGCTGCCGGTCTGGGCGGCGGAGGCGGCAACCGACGATGCCTTGCCGGTGGCCTGGGTCGCGTCCGTCTCCATGGTGCGGGCGGAGACCTCCAGTTGGTGGGCGGTGTCGGCCACCTCGCTGCACACGCTCTGGATCTGGCCTTCGAAGCGCTGGGTCACGCCGGCGAAGCCCGCCACCTTCTGCGAGATGCTCTCCGTCGCCGCATTGATGGTGCGGCTGGCGTGCAGGAAACCGCCCTGCATGCCGCGCAGCATGATCCGGCGGAAATACTTGTGTTCCGACACCGCGTGCATGGAGGCGGTCGCCTCGCGCACGAAGGCGTCGGTGCGGTCGATGGCGTCGTTGGTGGCGTGCATCAGTTCGCCCAGCGCCCCGCCCTCGCGGATGCCGATCACCCGCGCCTCGAAATCGCCGGCGGAGATCGCACGGTTCACCCGAGTCAGCTGGTCCACCACCGCACAGGCGCGGCGCAGGAACAGCAGCGCCCCACCCAGCGCCGCCAGTCCGGCCACGGCCAGCCCGGCGCGCAGGGCGATCCCGCCGAGCCCCAGCAGGTCGACCGCCAGCAACGCCGCCAGCGCCACCCCGCCCAACATCGCAAGGCCGCCGGCCTTCGTCAGGGAGGACGCCCCGGGGGGGGACGACTTAGAGGGAGAAGACGAATTCGTCATACCCGATCCCCTTCTCCGCCAGCAGGGCGAGGACGGCGGCGAATCCCGCCTCCATCCCCTTCTTGCGGTCGGCATGGCTGTTCTCGATGTCCAGAAGCTGGCGGTAGAGCGGGATGACCTTCTCCAGCGCCGACCGTTCCGGCACCCGGCGGGAGGAGTGATAGCCGATCACCCGCCCTTCGGCGTCGAAGCTGGGCGTGACATGGGCGAAGACCCAGTAATGGTCGCCGTTGCGGGCGCGGTTGACCACATAGGCGAAGATCTCCTTCCCCGCCGCCAGCGTGTCCCACAACAGCTTGAAGACGCAGCGCGGCATGTCGGGATGGCGGACGATGGAATGGGGGGCGCCCATCAGGTCGGCCTCCTCATAGCCGGCGACCCGCTGGAACACCCGATTCGCGTAGGTGATCCGCCCCTTCAGATCGGTCTTGGAAACGATGACTTCATCCGGGTCGAAGAAGCGTTCCACCCCCGTCAGGGGGACGTCGCGTCGTGCCATATGCCTTCCGGTCTCCCGCTTCCAGACCCGCCCGGCCCAGACCGGCCCCAGTCCGGCATGGTCCTGTGTACGCCGTATTGCAGCGCGAACCGGGCGGCAGGAACGGATTATTTCCGGATCGACATGCCGCGCGATGCCCCGCACCGCGGGCGCCGCAACGAAATGCACTTTAATGTGACGGAAGCTGTCAGGAAAGGCCCTACCCATTGCGGTGCCGAAATATTTGGGTGACCATCATCCGGTTGGATGAGAATCGCCTATTCCGGCGGATAGGGGATGGTCAGCAGCCGCCCGGCCGGCGGGTTGTCCACCGTCACCACCGTCCCATCGGGCCAGCGCACCTCGACCTGCTCCACCTCATGCAGGGCGCCCAGCCCGAAATGCGCGACCGGTTCGCCCTGGCAGAGATAGCCGGACCCGGCGCTGACGACCCGGCGCTGCCGGCGCCCGCCCGCGGTCAGGTTGACGACGGCGCCGCGGGCCGGCGCGCCATAGGGGGTCAGCGGCTGCACGCGCAGCCAGCCATTGTGCGAGGCGGCCGGACGATAGATGGACAGCGGCTGCGCCACGGCATCCGGCCCGCCATGGGCGGTGCCGTGCGCCAGCACCAGTTCCAGCCGGCCGTCGCCGTCGATGTCGGCCGCGACCGCGCCGGTGCCCAGCCCCTTCGGCTCGGCCGCGTCACCCAGTTCCAGCTCCTGCCACTGGTCATTGCGCCAGCCGAACAGGCGGTTGGGCTCGCCATGGGCGTGGAAGAACAGCTCCTCATAGCCGTCATTGTCGAAATCCGCGGCGACGACGGTGAAGATGCGGCCGGGCATCGACAGATCGGCGTCGGCCGATTCGACGAAGGCGCCGCCCATGCGCTGGTGGAACAGGCGCTGCGCCCCGTCCCAGGTGCCGACCACCAGATCGAACAGCCCGTCGCCATCGACGTCCAGCGCCACGACCGCGCGTCCGGACGGGCGCGAGTCGGCGATTCCGCGCTCCTCGGCGATCTCTTCGAAATTGCCGTCGCCCAGGTTGCGGAACAGCTGGTTGGGGCCGCCGTCGTTGACCGTCACCAAATCCATATGATCGGAGACGATGGGCAGGGTGACGACGCCGCGCGCCGCCCCAATGGAGTCGAGGCCGGCCTCCTCCGCCCCATCCTCCAGCCGGCCGCGCCGGGTCAGCTCATACAGGCGCAGCGGCCCGCCGTCGGTCGCCACCAGGAAGCCGTAGCGGCCATGGCCCCAGCGGTCGAGCGCCGCCACCGCGCCGGCAGCGGTGTGGTTGGCGGCACCGGCATTCTCCGCCTGGGCGAACAGGTCGAGCCAATGCTTGCCGAAACAGGCGAACAGCCGGTCCGCCATGTCCTTGGCACCGGTGGCGCGGTCGCAATTGACGACGTAAAGCTCCTCCCGCCCGTCGCCGTCGATGTCGGCGGCAGCCAGCCCCATGGCGGGACTGGTGGGATCGGCGATCAGCGGGGTGGCGATGTCGACAAGACGGCCGTCGACCCATTTCAGGACGAGATTGGCGGTGCGGTAGCCGGCCACGACCAACTCGAAGGCGCCGTCGCCGTCGATGTCCGTGACCGCAATCCCGTTCGACGGCCGCGGCGGGTTCTCGGCGAGCAGCGACGAGCAATCGAGGAACATATGCACCCTCTTGTCCCGTGGTCGGTCCACCCCCGCCGCCCGCAACAGGCCTTTGGAGCCATTGGGCTTTCGAGCGGTGTATCCCTGTTGATACCCCGTCCCCGCCCGGCCGTAAACCCGGACGGAGGATCAGGGGCGGCCTATGTCCGATGCCGCATCCCGAATCCACGCGGCAGGATCGTCTCGCCGGAAAGAAAAATCCCCCCGGCGCCGTGACGCCGGAGGGATTTCGCCAATGAGAAATCGAGGGGCCGAAGGCCGGATCCGCTCAGATGCGCTTCTTCGCGCCGGCGTTGCCGGCCGCACGCTTGGCCGCCGCATCGTCGTTGCCGGCCGGCTTTTCCGCCGTCTTTGCCGCCGCCGCGGCCTTGGCCTGTTCGCGGGCCGGCAACTCGATGTTGACCTCCAGCGTCGAGCAGTCGCCGCCGCGGTCGAGCTTCACCTCGACCTTGTTCTCGTCGATGTTGACGTATTTGGCGATCACCGCCAGCAGTTCCTGCTGGAGCATCGGCAGATAGTCGGGGCCGCTGCGCCCGGCGCGCTCGTGCGCCATGACGATCTGCAGACGCTCCTTGGCCTGGACGGCCGACGCGCGCGGGGCCGCGCGGAAGAAGTTGAAGATGCTCATGCGCTCCTCCGCAGGAGCCGGCTGAACAGGCCCTTCTTCTGGGGGGTGACGAAGCGATGCTCGATGTCCTCGCCCAGGAAGCGGCCGACCGCATCCGAATAGGCGAGACCGGCGTTGGAGACCTCGTCGAGAATAACCGGCATGCCGACGTTGGAGGCGCGCAGCACCGCCTGGCTTTCCGGAATGACGCCGAGCAGCGGGATCGCCAGGATCTCCAGCACGTCGTCGACCTTCAGCATCTCGCCGCGCTCGACGCGCTCCGGGTCGTAACGGGTCAGCAGCAGCTGCTGCGTCACCGGCTCCAGCCCCTGCTCCGCCCGGCGGGAGCGCGAGTTCAGCACGCCCAGGATGCGGTCGCTGTCGCGCACCGACGAGACTTCCGGGTTGGTGACGATGATCGCGTGGTCGGCGAAATAGAGCGACATCAGCGCACCGCGCTCGATGCCGGCCGGGCTGTCGCACAGGATGTAGTCGAATTCCTTCGACAGCTCGTTCAGCACCTTCTCCACCCCCTCGCGGGTCAGCGCGTCCTTGTCGCGCGTCTGCGAGGTCGGGAGGATGTACAGGTTCTCGATCCGCTTGTCCTTGATCAGCGCCTGGTTCAGCTTCGCTTCGCCGTTGATGACGTTGATGAAGTCGAAGACCACACGGCGCTCGCAACCCATCACCAGATCAAGGTTGCGCAGGCCAACGTCGAAATCGATGACGACCGTCTTGAAGCCGCGAAGCGCCAGCCCGGTCGCAAAGGCCGCGGACGAGGTCGTCTTGCCGACACCGCCCTTGCCGGAGGTCATGACGATGATCTTGCTCAACGGAGCCTCTCCCATAATCCCAAAGTTGCCGTCACCGATACCAAACACCGTCCGAAGATTTCAGTCCCCGGACAAGATTCCGTCGTTTCAGCTCTCAGGCGGTCTTCAGCAGGTCCATGCTGAGGACGCCGTCGCGCAGGAAAACCTGCACGGCTTTCTTGTAAAAGTCACTGCCGATGTCTTCGCTGACGCGGTAATTGCCTGCGACCGATAGCACCTCCGCCTCCAGGCTGTGGCAGAAGATGCGGGCGTTGCCGTCGCCGGAGAAACCGGCCAGCGCCCGGCCGCGCAGCGCGCCATACACGTGGATGTTTCCGTCGGCCAGCAGCTCCGCTCCGGGGGAGACGGAGCTGGTGACGATCAGGTCGGTCTTCTCGGCATAGACCCGCATGCCGGAACGCACCGGCTCGGTCACCACCACGGTCGGACGGTGGACGACCTCGATCAGCACCTGCGGCGCCGGGATCGGTGTCTGCTGATCGTGCTGCCGCGGGTCGGGGGCCTTCACCACCTCTTCCAGCTTGGCGGCGCGGCCCGACGGCATCGGCGTCAGCCCGACCGTCATCGCCGCCTCGCGCACCGGCTGCGGCCCGCCCTGGAAGCCGACCGGCAGCAGATTCAGCGCCTGCACCTGCGACACGAAGGCGCCCAGGTCGAAGACGATGCTCTCCGGCAGGTCGTCGAAGTCCAGCACGACCGGCGCATTGCGGAAGAAGTTGGGCGCCTGCCGCACCTTGACGTTCAGTTGGGTGAAGAAATCCGGCGATGTCGGGGCGAAAACCTTCAGCACCATCATGGTGAAGGAGTTGCCACGCAACTGGAACGGCGCATCCCGTTCGGCGACCTGACTGGCGCTGCTCACCGTAGCCTTCCCGTTCGTTCCTGCCGCCCCGTGCCGTGCTTCCGGTTCACCCATGCGCCCGAAACCGCCCCAGGGGCGCCGTCGCGCAGCACCGGCATCGAGCCAGCCAATCAGCGCCTTCTAGCCGTCCACACCGGTCGGATTCAAGAGTTTCCCCGTCCGCCGGGGTGACAATCGAAAGCTCCGCCGCCGCCTGTAGCGAGACAAACGCCCACCCTCCCCGGCCATCGCCCGATGCGACGATCTGGGATCGCAGCCCGCCACCGCGGTGGACAGGCCAGGGTTGCAACTTGACTTTCGATTTCCCCCGTGACCGACCATAGTAATGAAAGCGCACGACAGCGGCAAAGCCTTTCGGTCGTCTCCGCCGGAAGGCTATCCCACGGCCGGCCCGGCTCGGCGGAAAGGGTTACCAAGCCCGCTCTGGCGGCTTTCCTGCGGCACCCACACCACATCTGGTATGAATATTTTGCGTCGGCCGCAATTTTGCCTGACGCCGCGCGTTATCACCGGTACAGTCAGGTTGCGTGGCTTTCAACGACGACGAGGTTCTCTTGCACCTTGTTTCGCCCATAGAGCACCTCCCCCGTCGGCCCGCACCGGCATGTCCGGACCCGGCACGGCAACCGGCCGCAGTGCCCGGCGAAGCACTCATCACCGCGCATCCATGCGACCGATCGAGCCTCCCCCCTGCGGGAGGCTTTTTTGTGCCCGGAATCCCCGTTCCAGGGTTTGGCGCCACCCCCACCATTCGAGGAGATGCGACATGGCCAAGCGTTCGAGCAAAGGCATCGCCGCGGCGGGCGACTCCACCGTCCACCCGCTTTTCCCCGGTATGACCGCCCCCGCCGCCTTCGGCTGGGACCCGCTCGGTGGGAGCGAGGATCGCCGCGACCAGAGCTATCTCCGCAAGGTGAAGCCGCAGAACCCCAACCAGAAGCTTCTGATGGACGCCATCAAGACGCACAATCTGGTGGTGGCGCTGGGTCCGGCGGGCACCGGCAAGACCTACATCGCCATCTCCTCGGCGGTGGAGGCGCTGGAATCGGGCAGCGTCGACCGCATCGTCCTGTCCCGCCCGGCCATCGAGGCGGGCGAGAGCATCGGTTACCTGCCCGGCGACATGCATGAGAAGATGGCGCCCTTCCTGCGCCCGCTCTACGACGCGCTGACCGACCGGCTGGGCTCCAAGCGGCTGCGCACCATGATGGCCGACGGCACCATCGAGATCGCCCCGGTCGGCTTCATGCGCGGCCGGACCCTGAACAACGCCTTCGTGGTGATCGACGAGGCGCAGAACTGCACCTATGCCCAGATCAAGATGCTGCTGACCCGGCTGGGCTGGCATTCCACCATGGTGCTGACCGGCGATCCCGACCAGACCGACCTGCTGGACAACCTGTCCGGGCTGGCCGACATCGCCCGCCGGTTGGAGGCGGTGGAGGGAATCGCCGTCGCCCGCCTGACGGAGAAGGACATCGTCCGCCATCCGCTGGTCGCCAGCATGCTGACGGTCCTCTGATCCCTCGGGATCGTCCCGTGGTTGCGCGGGAGTTGCGGCCGCCGCATCTCCCGACAGCCAAATGGCCGACCCTCGCCGGGCACACTCCACTATGGTTGCAATTATGACATTCCGTTGAACGAAACGTAAGATATACGAACATTACCGCTTGACGAGCAGCCCCGATCCGGCAAAAAGTCCCGAAAATTTTATGGACACCGCCGTTTCGTTGCCGGAAGGGGTTGCCGCCGTGACCGTTGCCTTGTTCGAACGCATCAGCATCAAGGGCAAGATCGCACTGATCCTGGCCGCGGCCGGCTTTGGGCTGGTCCTGGTCGCCGCGGTCAGCCTGATGGGCCTGCACGCCGAGATGATGGCGGACCGCCAGGACAAGACCCGCAACGTCGTCGAGGTCGCCCACAGCCTGATCGCCCATTTCGAGGCGCAGGAGCGTGCCGGCACCCTTCCCCGTGCCGCGGCGCAGGCCCAGGCGAAAATCGCGCTCAAGGCTCTGCGCCACGATGGCGACGAGTATTTCTTCATCACCGACCTCGCCCCGCGCATGATCATGCACCCGATCAAGCCGGAGCTGGACGGCACCGACGTGTCGCGCAATGCCGATCCCAACGGCAAGCTGCTGTTCCAGGAGTTCGTCCGGGTGGTTAAGGCCGACGGCGCCGGCTTCGTCGATTACCTCTGGCCCAAGCCGGGATCGGCGCAGCCGGTGGCGAAGCTGTCCTATGTCAAGGGCTTCGCCCCCTGGGGCTGGCTGATCGGGTCGGGCATCTACATCGACGACGTCGACGTCGCCTTCCGCCATGCCGCGCTGCGGCTGGCGGGGACCGGGCTGCTGATCGCACTCGCCGCCGTTCTGCTCGCCCTGCTGGTCAGCCGCGCCATCGTCCGGCCGCTGGACGGGCTGGGCCGCGTCATGCAGGATCTGGCCGGCGGCAACAGCGCGGTCGCCGTGCCCAGCCTGGACCGCGGCGACGAGATCGGCGCGATGGCCCGCACGGTCGAGGTCTTCCGCGTCCAGCAGATCGATCTCGCCCGCCATTGGGACCGGCAGAAGATCGAGCATCGCGTCACCGAACAGCGCGCCCAGGCGCTGAAGCGGCTGACCGACCGCTTCGACGCCACCATCGCCGAGACGATCCGCACCGTCGGCAGCGCCGTCGGCACGCTGGAGACCACCGCCCGCGCCCTGTCCGCCACCGCCGACCGCAACCGGCGCGAGGCGACCTCCGTCGCCGGCGCCTCCCAGCAGGCCAACAGCAGCGTACAGACCGTCGCTTCGGCGGCGGAGCAGTTGACCGGCTCCATCGCCGTGATCGGCGAGCAGGTGGTGACCTCCTCGGCCATCTCCACCCAGGCGGTGGAGGCGTCGCAGAAGGCGGGCGAGCGGATCGACGGGCTGGGCCAGGCTGCCCAGAAGATCGGCGAGGTGGCCGACCTGATCGCCGGCATCGCCGGGCAGACCAACCTTCTGGCCCTGAACGCCACCATCGAGGCGGCACGCGCGGGCGAGATGGGCAAGGGTTTCGCCGTGGTCGCCGGCGAGGTGAAGACGCTGGCCAACCAGACCGCCAAGGCCACCGAGGAGATCGCCCGCCACATCGGCGACGTGCAGGAGGCGACACGCGCCGCCGTCGCCGCGATCCACGAGATCGGCGCCATCGTCGCCCGCAGCGACGAGATCAGCACCTCCATCGCCACCGCCGTCCAGCAGCAAGGCGCCGCCACCGGCGAGATCGCCCGCAGCGCCGGCGAGGCGGCGGAGGGCACCCGGCAGGTTTCCACCAGCATCGACGCGGTGTCCGACGCCGCACTGGAAACCGAACGGTCGGCCGAAGCCCTGCTGGAGGCCGCCGGCGGTCTGTCTCAGCAGGCCCAAGGACTGCGCGGCATGGTCGATGCCTTCCTGGTCAATGTCGGGGCGATCAACACCGCGCCGCTCGCCGCCCTGCATAATGCGCCGTCGGAAGGGTCGGAGCTGTTCATGCCGTGGACGGAAGGCCTTGCGGTCGGCGAGGAGGTGATCGACACCGACCACATGATCCTGATCGCGCTGATGAACGAGGCGGCCTCCCTCGCCCAGCAGGCCAAGGCCGGGCCGAAGGGACGGGAGAGCGGCAACCGCCGGGCGCTGTCCGAGGCCGTCGGCCGGCTGCTGGCCTACACCGACCTGCATTTCGAGCAGGAGGAGCGGTTGATGGACCGGTGCGGCTATCCCGACGTCACCGCCCACAAGGCCCAGCACGAGGCTCTGCGCACCCGTGCCGGCGAGCTGCGCCGCCGTCTGGATGCCGGCGAGTCCGTGGCTGACGAACTGCTGGCGCTGCTGCGCGAATGGCTGTTCGAGCATATCCAGCGCGCCGACAAGCGGATCGGCGAGCATCTGGCGGCGACGGGCCGCAGCGTGGCGGCGAAGGCGGCCTGACCGTCGCATCGGCTGCACGATATCGGCTGCGCGTTGGCGCCGCGCCCCCTTGACCTCGGCTGCGGACGGCCCCATTCCTGACGGACCATGAAGACACGACTCCTGCGCATCGCCGCCGCCTCCGCCCTCGCCATCGCCGTGTCCGCCGGGATCGCCTGGTGGCAGGTGCGCAACGCCGCCACCACGGTGGAAAGCGGAACGAAGTCCGCCGTGCCGATCGGCGGTCCCTTCACGCTGACCGATCACACCGGCAAGTCGATCACCGACGCCGATTTCCGCGGCAAGTATATGCTGATCTATTTCGGCTATACCTATTGCCCGGACGTCTGCCCGACCGAACTTGGGGTGATGACCCAGGCGCTCGACCAGCTGGGGCCGAAATCGGAGCAGGTCCAGCCGATTTTCATCACGATCGACCCGGACCGCGACACTGTGGCGCACATGAAGGACTATGTGAGCCTGTTCCACCCCCGGCTCGTCGGCCTGACCGGCACGCCGGAGCAGGTGCGGGAGGCGGCACGCGCCTATCGCGTCTATTATGCCAAGGCACCGCAAAAGGATGGAAAAGCCGATGACTACCTGATGGATCACTCCAGCTTTATTTACCTGATGGGGCCGGACGGAAAGTTCGTCGGGGTGTATCCCGGCGGCACCACAGCCGACAAGATCGCCCAGGATCTGTCGTCCCGCATCGGGAGCTGATGGGGGCGGACCGGCCCCGGACCGGGTGAAAAGCGGCGAAAAAACCCTGAAAAGCGGTCATACCACCGGGTTTTTTCGCATGCTGGAGCGGGACAACGCGCCGCAGCGCGGCGAAATCGGTCACTTTTCCGCTCTTTCCTATATTTTTCAAAGACTTACACCACAGGTTTTGCGACTTGACAGGGTAGCGCCCCGCCCGTATGGTCTCGCCGCTTTCGCATGGCTGCGAGCCAAGAGTGATTGAGAGGCGGAATGAACAACAAATCGCCCCCCGATCCCTTGGATGACCTCGAAGTCCGGTTGCGGAAGGCGCGTGAGGGACAACGCGGCTGGTCGGGCGGACCCGGTAGCAAATACCACCGTCCGCCGCAGGGCGCTCTCGCCACCGCCTGGCGCATCGGGACTGAACTGGTTGCGGCCATGATCGTCGGCGTCGGCGGCGGGCTTCTGCTCGATCGCTGGCTCGGCACCGCGCCCTGGGGACTGATCGTCATGTTCTTCCTGGGGGCTGCGGCGGGAGTCCTGAACGTCTACCGGGCCGTCACCGGCTTCGGCATCGCCGCCGGCTATCGCCGGCCCACTGGGGACGATAACGAGCGCCAAGACGGCGACGCACACTGAGCGAGGACGACCTTGGATCCGCTGCACCAGTTCCAAATCAACCCGTTGTTCCAGATCGTGCTCGGCGGCTACGACGTGTCCTTCACGAACTCGGCCTTGTTCATGGTCGTGGCCGTGGCGGCGATCTACGCCCTGCTGGTCATGGGCGTGGCGAACAAGTCGATGGTTCCGGGCCGCCTGCAGTCGCTGGCCGAGATGTTCTACGAGTTCGTCGCGAACCTGGTGCGCGACAACGCCGGCCACGACGCCCGCCCCTATTTCCCGTTCGTGTTCTCGATCTTCATGTTCGTGCTGATCGGCAACATGATCGGCATGATCCCGTACACCTTCACCTTCACCAGCCACATCATCGTGACCTTCGCGCTGGCGGCGACGGTGTTCGTGTTCGTGACCATCCTGGCCCTGATGAAGCACGGCCTGCACTTCTTCTCCTTCTTCATGCCGCATGGCGCTCCGATCGCGCTCGCCCCGATCCTCATCCCGATCGAGGTGATCTCCTACGTGATGCGCCCCGTCAGCCTCTCGATCCGACTTTTCGCCAACATGATGGCGGGTCACACGATGCTGAAGGTCTTTGCCGGCTTCACGGTCATGATGATCAGCGGCATGGGCGCGCTGGGCTTCGTCACCGGCCTCGTCCCGCTGGCGATCAACGTCGCCCTGACCGGCTTCGAGTTCCTGGTGGCTTTCCTGCAAGCCTACGTCTTCTCGATCCTGACCTGCCTGTACATCCGCGACGCCCTGGAACTGCACTAAGCAGCGCCTGACGGTCGCCGGACTAAAGTTCACCAACAGTTCCAACAAGTTCACCCTTACCTAGAGGAAGAGAGTACTATGGATCCTCAAGCCGCCAAGTTCATCGGTGCCGGTCTTGCCGTTATCGCCCTCGCCGGTGTCGGCCTGGGTATCGGCAACATCTTCTCGACGCTGATCGGCTCGATCGCCCGCAACCCGGCCGTCCAGCCGAAGGTCTTCCCGATCGGCATTCTGGGCTTCGCGCTGACGGAAGCCGTCGCGCTGTTCGCCCTTCTGATCGCCTTCCTGATCCTGTTCGCCTAAGGCCAGAGCGGCTTTTCAAAAAAACAGCTCTGACGCGGCGCCGGGCTTCCTGATCGGAGTTTCGGCGCCGCTCCTTTGCCTAGGGGGACCGATCATGCCGAACCTGTTGGCCAAAGGCCGGCTGGCCCGCTGGTCGGGAGTGGCGGGCGCTTCGCTCGCTACCCTCACCACGATGGCCGGCACCGTCCTGGCGGCCGCGGCGGAGCACGCTCCGGACGCGGCGCACGGCGGCGAGCACGCTTCCGGCGGCCTGCCGCAGCTCAATCCCGCCAATTTCCCGACCCAGATCTTCTGGCTGGCTCTGACCTTCGGCGTTCTCTACTACCTCATGTCCAAGAAGGCGCTTCCGCGCGTGGCCGAGGTTCTGGAAGCGCGGCAGGAGCGCATCTCGCGCGATCTCGCCAAGGCCGCCCAGTTGAAGGAAGAGGCCGAGGCCATCCTGGCCCAGGTCGAGAAGTCCCTCGCCGGCGCCCGCAGCCAGGCCCAAGGCGTCATCGCCGAGGCCAGCGCCGAGATCGAGGCGAACAACCAGGCCCGTCAGGCCCAGCTGAACGCCGACATCTCCGAACGCCTGCGCAATGCCGAAGCCTCCATCGCCGCGGCGAAGGAACAGGCTCTGGCCAACATCCGCGCCGAGTCGACCGGCATCGTCCGCGACATCACCGGCCGTCTGGCCGGCGTCGACGTCGATCCGGCCCAGGCGGATGCCGCCGTCGCGGCCGTGCTTGAGGAGCGCCGGGGATGAACGCACCTGAATTTTGGGTAGCAATCGCCTTCGTCATCTTCGTGGCCCTGGTCTGGAAGAAGGCGTCGGCCGCCATCGGCACCATGCTGGATGGCCGTGCCGAGCGCATCCGCTCCGAACTGGACGAGGCCGAGCGTCTCCACCGCGACGCGCAGGCCCTGCTGAACGGCTACCAGAGCCGTCTGGCCGACGCCCAGAAGGAAGCGGAGGCCGTTCTGGCCCACGCCCGCGAGGAAGCCGCCCGCCTGCGCAGCCAGGCCGGCAGCGACCTCGAAGCGTCGCTGAAGCGTCGCGAGGCCCAGGCCATGGACCGCATCGCCCAGGCGGAAGCCGCGGCGCTGGCCGAGGTCCGCAACCTGACGGTCGACATCGCCATCGGCGCCAGCAAGCGCGTCCTGTCCGGCGGCCTGCCCGCCGCCCAGGCCGACAAGCTGATCGAGCAGTCGATCAGCGAGCTGCCGAAGCATCTGCACTGATCGGTCCC
The DNA here is from genome assembly GCF_900177515.1 of Azospirillum oryzae. GTDB lineage: Bacteria > Pseudomonadota > Alphaproteobacteria > Azospirillales > Azospirillaceae > Azospirillum > Azospirillum oryzae_A. The sequence goes on along the minus strand of NZ_FXAK01000007.1, from coordinate 812,596 downwards.
CCGATCGATCACCGATCTTTGGTGATCAGCCGGGTTCCGCGGCAATGATTGTTGCGGCGCGAACAACGGACTTTGGAAAAACCCCGGCCTATGCGCCGGGGTTTTTCTTTGCTCGAATGGAACGGTCGCCGCTCCTCCCCTGCCCTCCCCATCGACCGGCCGGAGTTCCGTTCACCGATGCCCGATATCAACCCGCTCCCTGCTCCGCTCCCTTCCGTGTTCGTCTCCCACGGCGCCCCCACACTAATCCTGGAGACCAGCGCCGGACGCGACTTCCTTGCCGGGCTGGGACGCAGGCTGGGCCGGCCGAGCGCGATCCTCGCGGTTTCGGCCCATTGGACCACCCGGGTACCGGCGGTCAGCGGGGCGACGGCGCCGGAGACCGTCCACGACTTCTACGGCTTCCCCGATGCGCTCTATCGCATGCGCTACCCGGCACCGGGCGCGCCGGCGCTTGCCGACCGGGTGGCGGACCTGACCGGGGCCGTCGTCGATCCGTCGCAGGGGCTGGATCACGGCGCCTGGGTGCCGCTGATGCTGATGTATCCGGAGGCCGATATCCCGGTGGCGCAGTTGTCGGTAATGCCCGGCCGCAGCGCCGCCGACCACATTGCGCTTGGCCGGGCGCTCGAACCCCTGCGACGGGACGGCGTGCTGATCCTCGCCAGCGGCGGCGCCGTGCACAACCTGCGGGAGTTCCGCTTCGGCGGCACCAGCGCCGCCCCCTGGGCGACCGGCTTCGCCGGCTGGCTGGACAGGACGCTGGAGGCCGGCGATGCCGAAGCGCTCGGCAACTGGCTCGACGCCAGTCCGGACGCCCGCCGCGCCCACCCGACGGACGAGCATTTCCTGCCGCTGCCCGTGGCGCTCGGCGCCGCCGGGCCGCGGCCGAGGACCGTGCGGCTGCATGCCGGATTCGAGCATGGCAGCCTGGGCATGCACGCCTACGCGTTCACCGACACCGAGAGTGATGCGGGCTCCGCCTGATCTTTGGCGGTACTCCGTCGCACACTTGTCTGTTTGCCTGAGGGGATAGCCAAGCTACAATCCGCGCCGCGCGGCGACCGGCCGCTCATTGCGCAGCGACAGGCTGCTCATTGGTTGTGGCCGGTCGGATGCGGGAATCGTCAGGCACAGCGCGAGCGGGAGTCGGTGTGAAGCGGAACGGCATTCTGTCCCGGAGCGGCCGCCGGACCCGATTCCGCGACATGACCGTGTCGGCGCGGGTGGGCGCGGGCTTCGGCATCGCGCTTGGGCTGGTGGTCCTGCTGGCCCTGGTCGGGCTCGGCTGGTTCTACGCGGTGTCGCGCGACATCGGCGCCTTTTCCGGCCGGGCCGACCTGTCCCAGGTGGCGGCCGACGCCGACGTCAGCCTGCGCGACCTGGAGGTCGCGGTGCGCGACCATCTGACCTACGGCGACGACCAGAGCCTTCTCGACGCCTCCTGGCGCCACGACACGCTGCGCGAGCGGCTCGACGCGCTGGCAAAGGGCGTGGTGGAGACGGCCGACCGGCAGGCGGTGGCCAAGGCCCATGCCTCGCTGGAGGATTATTGGGCGGCGGTGCAGAAGCTGATCGCCCTGCGCGGCGACCGCAACGGCCAGATGACGGGCGTGCTGGAGCCCCTGGTCGCCGAGACCCGCCAGAAGCTGAACCAGCTCAAGAATGCCGGCGGTGTCGATTCGACCGCGCTCGCCAGCGACGCCGCCATCGCCACCCTGCTGATGCAGGAGCATCTGACCCGCTACATCGACCGCCGCGATCCCCAGGACGCCGAGGCGATGCGCGCCCAGCTGGCCGTCGCCCGCGAGCGTCTGGCCGAGATGAACCGCTATCTGTGGGTGCCCGGCACCAAACAGGCCATCGACGAGGTGACCGCCCTGCTGGCAAAGGCGGGCGGCGTGCTGACGGCGATCGAATCCTCGGTGGTCGAGGAGGACAATTTGCGCGCCGAGGCGATGGCCGCCAACGCGGCCGGCATCGCCGCCAATCTGGGCGAGATCCGGCGGCGGGCGGAGGCCGGGACCCAGGCCTTGCGCGGCACGCTGGGCAACGGCCTGTCCGGCTACACCAGCGTCGCGCTGTGGATCGGCGGCCTGATCCTGCTGGCCGGGCTCGTCGCGCTGTGGCTGGTTCAGCGCAGCGTCGCGGTTCCGGTGAAGACGATGGCCAACGCGGTAACGGCGCTGGCCGCCGGCCGCACCGACGTCACCCTTCCGGCGCTGACCGGCCAGGACGAGATCGCCGCCATGGCCCGCGCAGTGGAGGCGCTGCGCGGCAGCGCCGAGGACACCGATCGCGAGCGTCGCGAGGCGGAGATCGAACACACCCGCCTGCTGCGCGAGAAGGCGATGGCCGAGGCCGCCAGCCAGGCCAAGAGCGACTTCCTGGTCAATATGGGCCACGAACTGCACGGCCCGCTGACCGAGATCGTCAATGCCAGCCAAACGCTGATGACCGACCTGCACCGGCTGGGAGTCGACGAGTTGGCGACCGATGTCGAGCATATCCAGTGGACCGGCGAGCAGCTGACGACCCTGGTCGACGCCATCCTGGATTACGCCAAGGTCGAGGCCGGGGCGATGGACGTCTGCCTGCAGGATTTCGACATCAACCGGCTGCTGACGGAGGCGCGCGAGCGGTCGATGCCCGCCGCAGACCTCTACGGCAATGCGTTGGACCTGTCGGCGCCGGCCGGGCTGGGGCAGATGCATTCGGACTTCACCAAGGTGCGGCAAATCCTGCTGAACCTGCTGGACAATGCCTGCAAATTCACCCAGGACGGCACCGTCACCCTGTCGGCGGAGAAGGTGGAGCGCGACGGCGCCCGCTGGTATCGCTTCACCGTCTCCGACACCGGTCGTGGCTTCCCCACCGCCCAGACCGGCCGGCTGTTCCAACCCTTCGTCCAGGGCGCCGGCAACGGTGCGGTGGCGACCCGCGGCCAGGGCAAACCGCGTGGCGCCGGGCTTGGGCTGACGCTGGTCGGGCACTACACCGCCATGCTGGGCGGCGACATCGAGGTGGCGAGCGAGCCCGGCCAGGGCACCCGCATCACCATCGCCCTGCCCGCCGTCTATGAACCGCCGGCGGAGGAACGCCCGCTTCAGGTGGAAGCGGTCGGCAATGCCAAGCCGCTGCTGCGCGTCGCCAGCCTCAAGCCGGCCGGGCATCTCGCCACCAGCACCTCGATGACGCAGATCGGCCCGTAACGCAGGCCGGTCAGTAGCGGGGGCGCGCGGTGTCTTCCGGCGCGTCGCCGTCATCGATCGGTTGGCCGTACTTCATCCGCCGCATCTTCTCCGCCACCCGTGCGATCTCATCGGGCGGCAGGATCACCGGCTCACCGAACTGCTGGGCATGGAGATACTGGCGGGCCAGCGTCTCGACCTCCACCGCCAGCGCCAGCGCGCTCGCGACATTGACGCCCAGCACAATCATGCCGTGATTGGCCAGCAGACAGGCCAGCCGCCCCTCCAGCGCCGCCAGGGCGTGGTCGGACAGTTCCTGCGTGCCGAAGGTGGCATAGGGGGCGCAGCGAATCGAATCGCCTCCGGCCAGCGCCACCATGTAATGGAAGGACGGGATGCCGCGGCCATGCACCGCCAGCGCTGTGGCGAAGGTCGGATGAGCGTGAAGGACGACCGTCACGTCAGGCCGCGCCCGCAGGATGTCGCGGTGGATGCGCCATTCCGACGATGGGCGGCGGTTGCCGAGATAGGTGCCGTCGAAGCCCATCTCGACGATGTCGGCCGGAGCAATGGCGTCATAGGCCATGCTGGTCGGCGTGACCAGAAATCCGCCGTCGATCCGGTGCGACAGGTTCCCCGACATGCCCTGGTTGACGCCCAGCCGGTTCATGGCGAGGCAACCGTCGATCACGGCCTGACGTTCGGCGAGGTTGCTGGTCATGGTGGGCGCTTCCGGGATGGTGGAAGCGCCAAGGGGCCATGGAGTGTGGAAAGGGTCAAGAGGGACGACGAGCGCGCCCCCCCTGAGCCCCCTTATTCCGCCGGCGTCCCGTGATGGCCGTGGCGCACCCTCTCGCCGGTGACCTCCTCGACCCACAGCGAGTGGTGCTCGCGCGCCCATTGCAGTTCGACCTGACCGTCGCCCATGGCGGCGAAGGCGCCTTCCATGCCGATGGAGCCGATGTAGATGTGCGCCAGGATGATGGCGATCATGACGACGGCAATGGCCGCGTGGGCCAGTTGGTAGAGCTGCAGTTCCTCCAGCGTGGCGAAGCTGAAGGGGAAGACCAGCTGTACGCCGGTGAAGCCGAGCGCGGCACCGCCGACCACTGTCGCCCAGAAGATCACCTTCTGGCCGCCGTTGAACTTGTGGGCCGGCGGGTGGACGCCCTTGGAGAACAGGCCGCCCGCCTTCAGGAACCAAGTCAGGTCATGACGCGACGGGATGTTGTGCCCGACCCACATGACGAAGATCAGCGCCACACCCAGGATGAAGGCGAAGCCGAGGAAATTGTGCGCCAGCTTGCCGTAATGGGACAGGGCGGCGAACGGCTCGGGCCCGATCAGCGGCAGCAGCGTGTACCGGCCGTAGAGAACGTTCAGGCCGGAGATGGCGAGCACGACGAAGCTGCCGGCGGTCATCCAATGCACGCCGCGCTCGAAGGCGTTGAAGCGCTGGATGGTGCGGCCGGTCTTCTCGCCGTCGATGCGGATGCGCCCGCGGACCAGGAAGAACAGCGCCAGCAGGGCCAGGATGCCGCCCAATACCCAGGAGCCGTATTGGCTGAGCGGCCCGTTGCGCACGGCGCGCCACGCCTCGCCTTCCGACTGGATCAGGACGCCGGCCTGCCTGTTGGGGATCGAGACGGTGCCCTGCTCCCCCAGCCGGATGCCGTGCCACGTATCGCCCAAGCTCTGGCCCGGGACCTGGGTCGGCACCAGCGGACCGTCGCGGTCGACCTGCTGTTCCGCCACCGGCCCGCCGACGCGGACGCTGGACTGGGCGGCGGCCGGCAGCGCGACGCCACCGGCAAAACCGACCCCAAGCAGCAGGGCGGCAACAGCCGACTTCATGCGATGACCTTCCATCGGACGCTCCCTATCGCACGGCCTGATAGGCGGTGCGCTGTTGCAGCGCCCGCACCTGCTCGGCGGTCAGCGGCGTGTCGGCCGCACCCTGGTAGACGCCCTTGTCGAGATGGACCGGGCGCGGCGCCCCGTCCTCCTGGCAGCCGGCCAGCAGGACAGCGGCGCCGAACGCCAGCAGGACGAGGCGCGTCACCGTCACAGCCCCTGCTTCTGGACGGGCATGCCGCCGGCAGCGCCGCCGGTGCCCTGGAACAGGGAACCGCCGGGCTGGCCACGCTCCTGACCCGACTTGGTCTGATAGGCGGTGCCCCAGCCCCAGGCGCCGGAACCGAAACCGCGGGCGGCGACGCGCTCGCGGTAGATGTCCGAGACCGTGTTGGCGTCACCGGCCAGCAGAGCCTTGGTCGAGCACATCTCGGCGCAGAGCGGCAGCTTGCCTTCGGCCAGACGGTTGCGGCCGTACTTCTTGAACTCCGCCTCCGAATTGTCGGCTTCCGGCCCGCCGGAGCAGAAGGTGCACTTGTCCATCTTGCCGCGGGTGCCGAAATTGCCGGCTTGCGGATACTGCGGCGCGCCGAACGGGCAGGCGTAGAAGCAATAGCCGCAGCCGATGCACAGGTCCTTGTTGTGCAGGACCACGCCCTCGGCGGTCTGGTAGAAGCAGTCGACCGGGCAGACTGCCTTGCAGGGCGCGTCGGAGCAATGCATGCAGGCGACCGAGATCGTCCGCTCCCCCGGCCGGCCATCGTTGATGGTGACGACGCGGCGGCGGTTGATGCCCCAGGGCACCTCGTTCTCGTTCTTGCAGGCGGTGACGCAGGCGTTGCACTCGATGCAGCGCTCGGCGTCGCACAGGAATTTCATCCGGGCCATGGTTCAAACTCCTGCGCGTCAGGCCGCCTGGATGCGGCAAAGGGTGGTCTTGGTTTCCTGCATCTGGGTCACCGAGTCATAGCCGTAGGTGGTCGCCGTGTTGGCGGCCTCGCCCAGCACGATCGGGTCGGCCCCGGCCGGGTATTTGGAGCGCAGATCCTGCCCCTGATACACGCCGCCGAAATGGAAGGGCATGAAGGCGACGCCGCGGCCGACACGGTCGGTGACCATGGCCTTGACCTTCACCTTGCCCTTTTCCGGGCCTTCCACCCACACCAGCTGGCCGTCCTTGATGCCGGCGTTGTTGGCGTCGAACGGGTTGATCTCGACGAACATGTCCTGCTGCAGCTCGGCCAGCCAGGGGTTGGAGCGCGTCTCGTCGCCGCCGCCCTCATACTCGACCAGACGGCCGGAGGTGAGGATGATCGGGTATTCCTTCGACACGTCGCGGTCCTGGATGGACTTGTACAGCGTCGGCACGCGCCAGGACTTGGTGTCCTTGTAGGTCGGATAGCTGGCGACCAGATCGCGGCGCGGGGTGTAGAGCGGCTCGCGGTGGATCGGAACCGGGTCCGGGAAGTTCCAGGCGACACAGCGCGCCTTGGCATTGCCCGGCGGATTCAGGCCGTGCTTGATCGCCACGCGCTGGATGCCGCCGGACAGGTCGGTGGTCCAGGACACGGCCGCGACCTTCTCGCCGCCGATCTTCTGGATGACCGCCAGTTCCTCCGCCGTCAGGTCCTTGTCGAAGCCCAGCTTCTGGAGCATCGCCATGGTGACTTCCGGATAGCCGTCCTTGATCTCCGACCCTTCCGGATAGGAGCCCTCGGCCAGCAGGGTCACGCCGTTGCGCTCGACGCCGAAGCGGGCGCGGAAGGCGCCGCCGCCCTCGGCCACCGGCAGCGAGGTGTCGTAGAGGTTGGCGGAACCCGGATGCTTCATCTCCGGCGTGCCCCAGCAGGGCCAGGGCAGGCCGAAGTAATCGCCGTCGCACGGACCACCGACGGCGCGCAGCGTCGTCTTGTCGAAGGTGGCCTGATGCTGCATGTGCAGCTTGAGGCGCTCCGGCGACTGGCCGGTATAGCCGACCGACCACATGCCGCGGTTCCACTCGCGGGTGATGTCCTCGACCAGCGGCTCGTTGCCGTTGACCTTGATGTTCTTGCAGAGATCCGCCGCGAAGCCGAACTTCTTGGCGAAGAGATACATGATCTCGTGGTCGGGCTTCGATTCGAACAGCGGCTCGACGATCTTGTCGCGCCACTGGACCGAGCGGTTCGACGCGGTGGCCGAGCCGTAGGTCTCGAACTGGGTCGCGGCCGGCAGCAGGTAGAAGTCGTTCTTGCGGTCGGGCAGCACCGCCGTCATCGTCGGGTACGGATCGACGACGACCAGCAGCTCCAGCTTCTCCATCGCCTTCTTCATGTCGGGCAGACGGACCTGGCTGTTCGGCGCGTGGCCCCAGAAGACCATGCCCTTGACCGGGTTGGGCTGGTCCAGGTTCTCCTTGGCTTCCAGCACACCGTCGAACCAGCGCGACACCGGGATGCCGGTGCTCTCCATCAGTTCCTTGGAACCGAAGCGCTTCTGGAGGCCGTCATAGGGGAGATCCCAGACGCGCGCCCAGTGGCGCCACGCACCTTCGGCAAGGCCGTAATAGCCGGGCAGGCTGTCCGAGGTGACGCCGAAGTCGGTCGCGCCCTGGACGTTGTCGTGGCCGCGGAAAATGTTGGTGCCGCCGCCCGAAACGCCGACATTGCCCAGCGCCAGCTGCAGCACGCAATAGGCGCGGGTGTTGTTGTTGCCGATGTGGTGCTGGGTGCCGCCCATGCACCAGACCAGCGTGCCCGGACGGTTGGAGGCCAGCGTGCGGGCAACGCGCTGCAGCTGCGAGCCCGGAACGCCGGTGACGCGCTCCACCTCTTCCGGCGTCCACTTGGCGACCTCGGCGCGGATGTCGTCCATGCCGTAGACGCGCTTGGCGATGTAGTCCTTGTCCTCCCAGCCGTTCTGCAGAACGTGCCAGAGGATGCCCCAGATCAGCGCGACATCGGTCCCGGGACGGAAGCGGATGTATTCGTTGGCATGGGCGGCGGTGCGGGTGAAGCGAGGATCGGCGACGATCAGCGGGGCGGCGTTCTGCTCCTTCGCCTTCAGCACATGCATCATGGCGACGGGATGCGCCTCGGCGGCGTTGGAGCCGATGAAGAACAGCGCGCGCGACTTCTGGATGTCGTTGTAGCTGTTCGTCATGGCGCCGTAGCCCCAGACGTTCGCCACGCCGGCCACGGTGGTGGAGTGACAGATGCGCGCCTGATGGTCGACGTTGTTCGTGCCCCACAGCGCCGCGAACTTGCGGAACAGATAGGCCTGCTCGTTGCTGTGCTTGGCCGAGCCGAGCCAGAACACCGAATCGGGACCGGACTGCTCGCGGATCGACAGCAGCTTGGAGCCGACCTCCTCGATGGCCTGGTCCCAGCTGATGCGGGTCCACTTTCCGTCGACCATCTTCATCGGATAGCGCAGGCGGCGCTCGCCGTGAGCGTGCTCGCGCACCGAGGCGCCCTTGGCGCAGTGCGAGCCGAGGTTGATCGGGCTGTCGAAGCCGGGCTCCTGGCCGATCCAGACGCCGTTCTGCACTTCGGCCACCACGGTGCAGCCGACCGAGCAATGGGTGCAGACCGTCTTGATCTGCTTCACCGGAGCGCCGGCGACGGTGGCGGCGGTGGCGGCGTCGGCCTTCTTCACCATGCCGAAGGGGATGGCCGAGGCCAGCGCAGCGCCGCCGGCGGCGATGCCGGAGGTGCGCAGGAAGGCGCGGCGGTCGACAGTGACGCCGGTGGCGGTCGCCAGCGTCTGGGTCAGGGTGCGGGCGAGATGGCGGCCGCCGGAGGTGGCCGAGCTTTTCTTGATGAGCATCGGGGCGTTCCTCTTAGAAGCGGCTGACTTCGTAGACCTTCCGGACATGGTCGGTCTCGCGGTAACCCGTGGAGGTCGTCTCGGCCGGGGCGGCCTCGGCCGTTCCGCTCGCGGCGGTCACGCCGGCCGCGACGGCACCGAGCGCGCCGACGCCGAGACCGGCGACGCGGAACAGGTCGCGCCGGGCGAGACCCTTTTCCGAGCCCTGAATGTCCGTGTTCCGCTTTGCTGCTTCGTCAGTGGCTTTGACCGCGTTCCGCGTCATGGCTTCGCTCCTCACCTTTACGCCGCAAGGTCGAAGGCGCGCGCCTCGACCGCCAGAAAACTTCGTCCGACCGCACCGACCGCCCGATAGAATCGGGCCGAGGGCGAGGCCTCCAAATCCGCGAAGAACCGCCCGGCCCAGGAGCCGATGTGGCGGTCGAAGAAAGCCCGCTGCGCATCGAGACCGACGGCCCCGTCCTCCTCCGGCGCGAACGCGCCGGTGATCAGGCCGGCCATCATCTCGCACAGGGCAGCGATATGGTCCTCCGGCTCCGACACGTCGTCGGCACGGGCGATGCCCAGCCGCGCCATGTCGGCGCGCAGCTCCGCCAGCGGCTTTTCGTTCAGGAATCCGGTCAGGTAGAAGGACCCGTAGGGCGTGCGCTCGCTGCCACCGACGCCGATGAAGAGGGTGGTGAACTCCTCCTCCACCGCCGCCGGGTCGCTATCGCGCGCGGCGCCGGCCAGTTGATCGAGAGCCGCGCCGAAGTCGCCGCCCTCCCCCGCCAGATCGCCCAGCGTCGCCAGGAGGGCAGCGTCGGGCGCACGCGCGAGCAGGCGCGCCAGCAGGCCATAGACCTGCGCACGCAGCAGTTCCTCCTCCGCGACCGCGGGGGAAACGGTGTGATCGACGGCCCTGGACACGCGCCGCAAACTCCTCTCGGACACAAGACGGGGGTATCGGCGTTCACGGTTTCACCGCGCGCCGTCTTTGGACCGATGGCCCCGCACCCCTTTTGATGCACCTGCGAAAAGCCGTTGCCTTACAGTGGCTTAGCGTTCGGCAGATGGATAATAGAAGGACTGAACCTGTCCATTTGTCAACTAAGGACGCGCCCGAAAGTGGGGACAAATGAAACTTTATCGTGCCGCTATGCTCACGCTGTCAGAGCGCCCCTGACTTTTGAGGGGGTCTAAATCGGCGCGACGATCCGTCGCAATTTGAAAGTCGTTTTGCGAGGGAGTGCGCTGCGGGCAAGCCCCCTCTCCCCCCGGGGAGAGGGTCGGGGTGAGGGGGAGGCATGACGTGGGCAAATGGGGAGATAGGGACTGTGCGCCGATCAGTAAGGTTCCGCAGTGCGTCCCCCTCACCCTAACCCTCCCCCCGAAGGGGAGAGGGAATTGGTGGTTGGGGAGTAGGGGTTTCGCTTACCTCGGCAATATTCGCGTCAGCCGTGGTCGGAGCGCTAGGCACATCCCCCGCCACCTCGTCCAACGTGTCGAGGAAGCCCTTGCCGACGCGGTAGAGCGTCTTCACCGAAACATCGCCGGTGAACAGGCTGGCGTAATCGTCGGCGTAGTCCTTCAGGCCGTCGTCATTGGCGTAGACCGGGTCGGAGGTCCACAGCTTGCGCAGGGCCTGACGGTGCAGATCCTCCGGCACCTCGGCGCGCAGGAAGGGGGTGAAGTCGGACTCGCCGGTCAGTTCCTCGATCGGCGGCAGGTCCTTCAACGGGTCTTCGGGGTCCGCATCCGGCTGGGCGGACCCGACCGGGACGTCTTCGGCAACGGGGATCGGAAGGTCGGCCGTCTCTTCGACCGGCGGCACCTCGACGGGAGTCGGCTCCGGCTTGACCGCCGTGCGTTTCAGGCGCGACCAGCGCGACAGGAAGGCTTCGTCGCTCACCGCTGCCGGTCCTCTTTCTCGAAATGGCGCTTGCGCTCGCGCTTGTGGAAGGGGACGTCGACATGGTGCTGCTCGACGAAATCACGAACCAGCGCAATCACTTCCGCCGGCATCGGCACCGTCTCCACCACGTCGGCACCGACCTGATAGCCCTCCCCCTCGTGGGCCGACGCCGTGACGGTGAAGGGCACCAGCGCTTCGCCGTCCGGGCCGGGGCGCATCACCACCCACAGGCGTGGCGGGTCCTGCGACAGGTTCAGGCGGTAACCTTCGGTGTCGGTGCGGAACAGTTCCAGCGTCAGGGTGGCGGCATGGCTTTGGGTCCAGCCCTCCCCCTCCATCAGCAGCCGGCCGGGCGGGTCCACCGGACCGGCGCCGGGGATGACCGACACCGGGCGCCAGCTCCAGTCGGCCCAGGCGGTGACGCCGCGGCGGCGCTCCACCACGATGCCCAGCGGCATGGTCTCGATACGCTCCAGCGGTTCCGTCATGACACGTGCCCCGATGCCAGCAGGCGTTCCGCCTCGGCCAGATCCTCAGGCCGGTTGGTGTTGAAAAAGGGATCGACAGGATCGACCGCGAAGTCGGCGACGGCCAGGCGGTAGCGGGCGGTCCAGGCATCGACCTTGCGGATGCCCTCCTCCACCATGGCGCGGCGCAGGTCGCCGGCCAGACGGATCGGCCACAGGCCGAAGACCGGATGCTCCTGCCCACCCGAACGGGCACAGGCGAGGTCGGCGCCCTCGCGCTCCAGCGCCGCCACCATGCGGGTGACGAGGTCGCGCGGGATGAAGGGGGCGTCGGTGGCGAAGCTGGCGACCCAGCCGATGCCGGGGGCCGTGCCGCGCATCCACTCCATGCCGGTCAGCACGCCGGCGAGCGGGCCGGCATAGCCCTCCACCACATCCGCCGCCACCGGCAGGTGGAGATGGGCGAAGCGGGCCGGATCGCCGTTGGCGTTCAGCACCAGCGGCCCGACCTGCGGCCGGACGGTGGCGACGATGCGTTCCAGGATGCTGCGGTCGCCCAGCGGGCGCAGGCACTTGTCGCCGCCGCCCATCCGGCGCGACAGGCCGCCGGCCAGCAGGACGCCGCCGATGTCGGGGTGAACGGAGTTAGTCGTCATCGCGGCTTCCCTTGCGTCCATGCCGACGGTCCTCGTCGGTTGCACCGGCGGTATCGGCGTCGAAGACCAGCCGGTCGGTGCCGGCCAGCGCGATGAAGCGCCTGCCCTTGGCCCGGCCGACCAGCGTCAGGTTGGCCTGCCGCGCCAGCTGCACGCCCCAGGCGGTGAAGCCGGAGCGCGAGACCAGGATCGGAATGCCCATCTGCACCGTCTTGATCACCATCTCGGATGTCAGGCGGCCGGTGGTGTAGAAAATCTTGTCGTCGGCGGAAATGCCGTTGAGGTGCATGTAGCCGGCGACCTTGTCCACCGCATTGTGGCGGCCGACATCCTCCATATAGACCAGCGGCCGGTCGCCCTGGCACAGCACGCTGCCGTGGATGGCCCCGGCCTCCAGGTACAGGCTGGGCTGCAGGTTGATCTGCTTGGACAGCGCGTAGATCCACGAGGTGTGGAGCCGGACGTCGGCGGGAAGCCTGACGGACTCGAAGGTCTCCATCACGTCGCCGAAGGCGGTGCCCTGGGCGCAGCCGGAGGTCAGCGTCTTCTTCTTCAGCTTGGATTCATAATCGGTCGCGCGCTCGGTGCGGACGACGACGGTGTCCGTCTCCTCGTCCACATCGATGCCGGTGATGCGGTCGTCGCGCCGCAGCATGTTCTGGTTCAGCAGATAGCCGACGGCCAGACAGTCCGGATAATCGCCGATCGTCATCATCGTGACGATCTCCTGCCCGTTCAGGTACAGGGTCAGCGGCCGTTCGACCGTGACCGAGGTCTCGATCTCGCGGCCGTCCTGGTCGAGGCCGCGGACGCGCTCGGTCAGCTTGGGGTTCGCCGGATCCGGCGCTATGGTGAAGGTCTTCAGGCTCATGGTCGGGCTCATGCGCGCGAGTGTGGGCGAGCGGCGTCCGTCGGACAAGCCCCCGCCGGAATGATTTGAAAAGTGATTTGGACTGAATGCAGGATTTTTCCCAAGCCCTCGCCGTCGCTTTTTCCATGATCGTGTCGATGGACGAGGGGCTGATGCGGATCATCGGCCTGTCGCTGCGGGTCAGCCTGTCCGCCGTCGCCATCGCCACGCTGATCGGCCTGCCGTTGGGCGCCGCCGTCGCGGCGTTGCGCTTTCCCGGCCGGCGCGCCATCGCCATCACCTTGAACACGATGATGGGGCTGCCGCCGGTGGTGGTCGGGCTGGTGATCTATCTGCTGCTGTCGCGCTCCGGCCCCTTCGGGGTGCTGGGACTGCTGTTCACGCCGGCAGCGATGATCGTCGCGCAGACGGTGATGATCGTGCCGATCGTCGCCTCGCTCACCCGCCAGACGGTGGAGGATCTGCTGGTCGAGTATGACGACCTGCTGCGCGTCACCGGCGCCGGGCCGATCCGCCGGCTGGCCACCCTGCTGTCGGAAGCGCGCTGGAGCCTCGTCACCACCGTGCTGGCCGGATTCGGGCGCGCCTCGGCCGAGGTTGGGGCGGTGATGATCGTCGGCGGCAACATCGAGCATGTCACCCGCGTCATGACCACCGCCATCGCGCTGGAGACCAGCAAGGGCGACCTGCCCATGGCGCTGGGGTTGGGCATGGTGCTGATGACCCTGTCGCTGGCGGTCAACCTCGCCGCATCCCTGCTGAAGGAGACGGGCGAGCACGCCTGACCCGACGCGGCCGGTTTTTCCGCCATGCGGCAAAATCGACCGAATCCCGGCAAGGCTTTGCAGGGATTGCCGGCATACGCTATGCCTTGTAGGCAACAACGCCTTTTGGAAGGAGTGACGCGATGCTGCGCCGTTCGTTCGTGCTGGGGGTTGCCGCCGCCGCGGCCCTGACCGGCCTGATCCAGGCAGCCGTCCCGCCGTCGGCGTCGGCCGCCGACCGCTTCATCACGGTGGCCTCCACCACTTCGACCGAGGATTCCGGCCTGTTCGGCTCCATCCTGCCGAAATTCACCGCCAAGACGGGGATCGAGGTGCGGGTCGTCGCCAAGGGCACCGGTCAGGCCATCGACCTCGCCAAGCGCGGCGACGCCGACGTGCTGTTCGTCCACCACAAGCCGTCGGAGGAGAAGTTCGTCGCCGAAGGCTTCTCCACCCTGCGCAAGCCGGTGATGTACAACGATTTCGTCATCGTCGGTCCCGCCGGCGACCCGGCCGGCGTCAAGGGCGGCAAGGACGTCGCCGCCGCCCTGTCGAAGATCGCCGAGACCAAGGCCCCCTTCGTGTCGCGCGGTGACGACAGCGGCACGAACAAGGCCGAACTGGCCCTGTGGAAGACGGCAAAGCTCGATCCGGCGAAGGCGGATGGCGGCTGGTACCGCTCCATCGGCCAGGGCATGGGCCCGACGCTGAACACCGCCGCCGCGATGAACGGCTATACCCTGACCGACCGCGGCACCTGGCTGAACTTCAAGAACCGCGGCCCGCTGACGGTGCTGGTGGAGGGCGACAAGCGGCTGTTCAACCAGTATGGCGTTATGCTGGTCAACCCGGCCAAGTTCCCCCACGTCAAGGCGGCCGACGGTCAGGCCTTCGTCGATTGGCTCGTCTCCGCCGAGGGGCAGAAGGCCATTGCCGACTACACCATCAACGGCGAACAGCTGTTCTTCCCCAACGCCAACGAGCCGGGGGCGTAAAGCCGCCTCGCTTTCTGCGACCCCGCTGTCCGGCAGGGTCGCAGGAACTGTCCAGTCAGCGTTTATCCGGACCGGCCCCAATAAGATTCCCGTTCCCATCGCGCCGCATTCCCCCATATGAGTGTCCTCAGGCCAGGGGCGTCAGCCCCAAGCGACAGGAGTTTTGGGGACGATGAAGATCGGCGATCGGACGGTGCTCGTCTGCGACTGCGCGCACAGCATCGCGCTGGACGGGGCGGCGCTGGGCAAGGCATGCGGCGACGGCAGCGCTCCCACCGTGCATACCCAGCTGTGCCGGGCGCAGCTCGACCGGTTCGAGGCGGCGGTCGCCAGCGGGCAGCCGCTGCTGGTCGCCTGCACGCAGGAAGCGCCACTGTTCAGCGAGATCGCGGCGGAGGTGGCGCCGGATACGTCCCTGACCTTCACCAACATCCGTGAACGTGCCGGCTGGTCGGACGAGGGCGAGCTGGCGCTGCCGAAGATCGCAGCATTGCTGGCCGAAGCAGCCCTGCCGATCCCGCCGACCGGCGCCCTGACCCTGACCTCGCAGGGCACCTGCCTGGTCTATGGCAATGACGAGCGCGCCATCGAGGCGGGGCGCGAACTGGCCAAGCACCTGGACGTCACGGTCCTGCTGACCAGCGCGAAGGACATCGCGCCGCCGCCGGTGATGGACGCGGCGATTTTCCGCGGCCGCATCCGCACCGCCCGCGGCTGGGTCGGCGCCTTCGAGATCGTGGTGGACGATTACGCTCCCGCCCTGCCCTCCTCGCGCGGGGCGCTGGGGTTCGAGCCGGCGCGGCAGGGGGCGTCGGCCCGCTGCGACCTGATCCTCGACCTGACCGGCGGCACGCCGCTGTTCCCCGATCACAAGCGTCGCGACGGCTATCTGCGCCCCGACCCCAACAGCCCGGCCCAGGTGGCCAAGGCGCTGCTGGAGCTCGCCGATCTGGTCGGCGAGTTCGAGAAACCGCGTTTCGTCGACTTCAAGGCCGATCTCTGCGCCCATTCGCGCAGCCGCAAGACCGGCTGCACCCGCTGCCTGGACGTCTGCCCGACCGGGGCGATCACGCCGAACGGCGATCATGTCGCCATCGACCCGCATGTCTGCGCCGGCTGCGGGTCCTGCGCCGCGGTCTGCCCGACCGGGGCCGCGACCTATGCCCTGCCCCCCGCCGCCACCGTCTATGAGCGGCTGCGCACGCTGCTGGGCACCTACCGGAAGGCGGGCGGCGAGGCGCCGGCGCTGCTGATCCACGATCCGCGCCACGGCGACGCGCTGGTCGGCATGATGGCGCGGCATGGCCGCGGCCTGCCGGCCCGCGTGCTGCCCTTTGCGCTGAACGAGGTGACGCAGGTCGGCTTCGACCTGTTCGCGCTGGCACTGGCCTACGGCTGCACCCATGTCCGCGTCCTGACCGGCTCGGAGAACGACGGGGAGACCGCCGGCCTCGCCAACCAGATCGGGCTGGCCGAGGCTGCCTTCAGCGGGCTCGGCTACGGCTCCGGACGGGTGGCGGTGATCGACGCCGCCGATCCCGACATGGTCGCCGACGAGCTTTGGAACCTGCCGGCGGACACCGTCGAGGCCGGGATGTTCCTGCCGATGGGGCCGAAGCGCACGGTGACCATGCTGGCATTGCGCCACCTGCACAAGGTTGCACCCACCCCGGTGGAGGTCCTGCCGCTGCCGCCGGGCGCGCCGTTCGGCCGGGTGTCGGTGGATGTGGCGGGCTGCACGCTCTGCCTGTCCTGCGTCGGCGCCTGCCCGACCGGGGCGCTGCTCGACAATGCCGACAAGCCGATGCTGTCCTTCGCCCAGGATGCCTGCGTGCAGTGCGGCCTGTGCAAGACCACCTGCCCGGAGAAGGTCATCTCACTGGTGCCGGAGATCGACTTCCGCGATCAGGCCCGCGGTGCGACGGTGGTGAAGGAGGAGGAGCCCTTCTGCTGCGTGTCCTGCGGCAAGCCCTTCGCCACGAAGTCCTCGATCGAGAAGATCGTGACGACGCTGGCGGGCAAGCACTGGATGTTCGCGACGCCGGAGGCCGCCAACCGCATCCGCATGTGCGAGGACTGCCGCGTGCGCGACCAGTTCGAGCGTGGGAACGAGCCCTTCTCCCTGGGCCGCCCGCCGGTGCCGCGCACCACCGACGACGACCTGCGCGAACGCGAGGAGGCCGAACGGGAAGCACAACTGGCGGCAGTGCGGCAAAAGCTGATGTGACGTCGAGATCCCTTGATCGCCGTCAAAGTCGGCATACCGTGATGTGGAATACGGTCGCGTCACCGTTGCACATCGTGCGTGTGGCGAACATATACTGTGGCGGCCCGCCAGCGGCCGCCCGTGGAGTCCAGCGATGATCAACCCCGTGTCCGATAGCCTGCCGTCAGCCGCCACCGCCCCGCTGATCGATCCGTTCGGCCGCAAGGTGGAGTATCTGCGCGTGTCGGTCACCGACCGCTGCGACCTTCGCTGTGTCTACTGCATGGCGGAGGACATGAGCTTCCTGCCGAAGGCGGAGGTGCTGACGCTGGAGGAACTGGACCGGCTGTGCAGCGCCTTCGTGAAGCTGGGCACGCGCAAGTTGCGGCTGACCGGCGGCGAGCCGCTGGTGCGGCGCGACGTGATGCGGCTGATCCGCTCGCTGGGCCGCCACATCGACTCGGGCGACCTCGACGAGCTGACGCTGACCACCAACGGCACCATGCTGTTCAAACATGCGGCCGGGCTTTATGAGGCCGGGGTGCGGCGGATCAACGTATCCCTGGACACGCTCGACCCGCACAAGTTCCAGGCCATCACCCGCTGGGGCAAGCTGGACAAGATCCTGGGCGGCATCCAGGCGGCCAAGGACGCCGGGCTGAAGATCAAGATCAACACGGTGGCGCTGAAGGGCGTCAACGACGACGAAATCCACCGGATGGTGGCGTGGTGCGGCGAGCAGGGCTTCGACCTGACCTTCATCGAAGTGATGCCGATGGGCGATATCGGCGAAGGCGCCCGGCTCGACCAGTATTGGCCGCTGACCATGCTGAAGGCCGAGTTGCAGAAGCGCTGGACCCTGACCGAGAGCGACCACCGCACCGGCGGCCCCGCCCGCTATGTCCGGGTGGAGGAGACCGGCCAGCGCGTCGGCTTCATCACGCCGCTGACCCACAATTTCTGCGAAAGCTGCAACCGCGTGCGGCTGACCTGCACCGGCACGCTCTACATGTGCCTGGGCCAGGAGGACGCCGCCGACCTGCGCACGCCCCTGCGCGTCAGCGACGAGGACGGCCCGCTGATCGACGCGGTGCGCGAGGCGATCACCCGCAAGCCCAAGGGCCACGACTTCATCATCGACCGCCGCCACCAGGGGCCGGCGGTCGGGCGGCATATGAGCGTGACGGGGGGGTGAGATCGGGGGGCGTCAGACCCCCACCCCGACAACCAACCAAGAGCGAGCACCGCCATGCCCCTGCCCTTCCTGTCCGGACTGCGCGTCATCGACCTTGGGCAGTATCTGCCCGGCCCCTATGCGGCGCAGCTTCTCGGCGACTTGGGCGCCACGGTGGTGAAGGTGGAGGCGCCGGCCGGCGATCCGCTGCGCCGGCTGGGTCCCGTGGACAGCGACGGCACCACCGCCGCCTACAAGCTGCTGAACGCCGGCAAGACCGTCATCCGCCTGGACCTGAAATCGGCCGACGGGCGCGCGGCGCTGGAAGGGTTGCTGGCGAAAGCCGACGCGCTGATCGAAAGCTACCGGCCCGGCGTGATGGACAAGCTGGGGCTGGGGCGGGAGCGGCTGCGGGAGATCAACCCGAAGCTGGTCCATGCCAGCCTGTCGGGCTGGGGCTACGACGGCCCCTATGCCACGCGGGCCGGGCACGATCTGAATTACATGGCGGTCGGCGGCGGGCTGGATGCCTCCGGGCTGCCGGACCGGCCGGTCATCAGCTATCTGCCGGTCGCCGATTTCGCCTCGGCCCAACAGACGGCGCTGGCGGTGGCGGGCGCGCTGCTGGGGCGCGAGCGGACGGGACAGGGCTGCTTCCTCGACCTGTCGATCATGGAATCGGTGCTTGGCTGGCAGGGCATGACCCTGACCGCGGCGGCGCGCGGCACCATGCCGAAGCGTGGCGAGGCGCTGCTGTCGGGCGGGGCCGCCTGCTACCGCATCTATCGCACCGCCGACGGCCGCTTCGTCACCCTGTCGGCGCTGGAGGCCAAATTCTGGCAGGGCTTCTGCGAGGCGGTCGGCCGGCCCGACTGGATCGCCCGGCAGGAGGATCCCCTGCCCCAGACCGACCTGACCGCCGAGTTGGAGACCCTGTTCGCCACCCGGACACTGGCGGAGTGGAAGGCGCTGCTCGACCCCGTCGACTGCTGTTTCGAGGCGGTGCCGGAGCTGACGGAGGTGCCGGACCACCCGCACGTCGCCGCCCGTGGACAGGTCCGCGTCGCAGCCGGCCCGGAGCCGCTGGTCGAAACGCTGATGGGCCTGCGCGTCGACGGCGCCCCGCCGCCGGAGCGCGCGCCCTTGCAGGAAAGCGATGCAGCCACGGTGCTGGCCGGCTGGGAGTAAGCCTCAGCCCTCCCGCCGGTAGGGCGACAGTTCCTCGTCCAGCGCCTCGATCTCCGCTTCCACCGCGGGGCGTTCCTGCTGAAGGTAACGCTCCACCGCGCGGCGGAAGCCGGGGTCGGCGATCCAATGGGCGCTGTAGGTCGGCACCGGCAGGTAGCCGCGCTGGATCTTGTGCTCGCCCTGGGCGCCGGCCTCGACCCGCGCCAGCCCGCGCTCGATGGCGAAGTCCAGCGCGCGGTAATAGCACGCCTCGAAATGCAGGAAGCGATAGCGCCCGTCGGAGCCCCAGTTGCGGCCGTACAGCGCGTCGTCGCCCAGCAGGTTCAGCGCGCCGGCCACCCACTCCCCACCGTCCTCGCACATCACCAGAACCACCCGGTCGGCCATGGTCCGGCCCAGCAGGTCGAAGAAGCGGCGGTTGAGATAGCCGCCGCCCCATTTGCGGTCGGCGGTGTCCAGGTAGAAGCGGTGGAAGGCGTCCCAATGCTCCGGCTTCAGTTCGTCGCCGGTCAGGGTGTGCAGGCGCACGCTGCTCTCCGCGACCTCGCGCCGTTCCTTGCGGATCGCCTTGCGCTTGCGGGAGTTCAGCGCCGCCAGGAACTCGTCGAAGCTGCCGTAACCGCGGTTGTGCCAGTGATACTGCACGCCCAGCCGCTTCAGCCAGCCGGCCTCGCCCAGCCGGTCCCACTCCGCACGCTCCGGGAAGGTGACGTGGGCGGAGGAGACGCCGTACCGCTCCGCCACCTGCTCCAGCGCCGAGATCAGCGCGTCGGCGACGGCGTCGGCCCGCGGTCCCGGCGCCACCAGCAGGCGCGGCCCCGGCACCGGCGTGAAGGGCACCGCCACCTGCAGCTTGGGGTAATAGCTGCCGCCCGCCCGCTCATAGGCATTGGCCCAGGCATGATCGAAGACATACTCGCCGTAGGAATGGCTTTTCAGATAGGCGGGCACCGCGCCGACCATGCGGCCGGACCCGTCATAGGCGGCAAGATGGCTGGGTTGCCAGCCGGACTTACCGGTCGCCGATCCCGACTCCTCCAGCGCCAGAAGAAAGGCGTGGGAGAGGAAGGGATTGCCGGGACCGGCGCAGGCGTCCCAGTCCTGCTGGTCCGCCTCGCCGATCCCGGTCAGAACCTTGACGGTGATGGCATCGTTGCCGTCGGGCATGCATGCGTCTCCTTGAACACTGGCAAGGAGGTAGGCTTCATGCCGCATTACAGCAAGACGCCGTCACCGCCGTAAACGCATCAGGCCACTTCGAGGATCGCGTCGACCTCGACCGCGACGTTGCCGGGCAGCGACGGGGCGCCGACGGCAGCGCGGGCATGCTGGCCGGCCTCGCCGAAGACGTCGCGCATCAGCTCCGACGCGCCGTTGATGACCAGCGGGTGGTCGTGGAAGTCGGCGCCGGAATTGACGAAGCCGCCCAGCCGCAGCACGCGGGTGACGCGGTCGAGGTCGCCGCCCAGCGCGGCCTTGGCCTGGGCCAGGATGTTCAGCGCGCACAGGCGTGCGGCTTCCTTGCCCTGTTCGACCGTGAAGTCCTGGCCGACCTTGCCGACGAACTTGCGCTCGCCGTTCCAGACCGTGACCTGGCCCGAGATGTAGAGGGTATTGCCCGAACGGGTATAGGGCACATAGGCGGCCACCGGGGCGGCGGCCTGCGGCAACTCGATGCCCAGTTCCGCCAGGCGTGCGTCGATCCGACCGGTCATGATGCTTCTCCCTTCCCTGCTTTGGCCCGCGTCGGGGCCATGCGTTCGATGTTTGGGACGTGGTTTGGAGCCCGACCATAGCCGTGCCTGCGGGGCGGAGGGAAGATTCTTGCCGCCCGGCATCCCGGCAGAACCGTCCGTCAGCGGCAAAAGATTCCGGGAAACTTTTTCGGACGCCGGGCCCGAACCCTTGGGCCCAACCCTGCCCTTTTTGCCGACCTATTTTTATTTCATAGCGAAATCAGTGACTTATGTCACACCACACGAGTTGGCACGGCGCTTGAAAGAGTGGTGTCAGGAAAACGCACGTTGCCTCGCCGGTCAAATGACCAGGGGCGGGGACAGCCTCAGAAGGAGACTAGGACCATGGCCGGAAATGTGACCCTGACCGCCTCGATGCGCACCAACCTGCTGCAGCTGCAGAGCACGCAGTCGCAGATCGACAAGAAGCAGAACATCCTGTCGACGGGTAACAAGATCAATTCGGCTCTCGATGGTCCCACCTCCTTCTTCGCCGCCAAGGGCCTGAACCAGCGCGCCGGCGACCTGACGTCGCTGAAGGACGCGATGGGTCAGTCGATCAGCACGATCCAGGCCGCCGACAAGGGCCTGACCTCCATCGACTCGCTGGTCGATCAGGCCAAGGGCCTGACCACCGCCGCCTACGCGGCTCTGGGCAACGACGCCGCCTCCATCGCCACCCGCAAGTCGCTGGCCTCGCAGTTCAATACCCTGAAGGACCAGATCGACAAGCTGGCCGCCGACAGCGGCTATCAGGGCAAGAACCTGATCAACGGCAACGGCATGAGCATGGACAGCACCAGCGCGTCCCGTGCCGCCGTCAACACCATCGTCGGCGTCGACAACGCCCGCGTCACCAACGTGATCTCCGCCGACACCTACGCCATCCGCATCAAGGGTGACGGTTCGGTCGAGGGCAAGACCGCCGACATCTCCACCGCGGAGAACGCGCACGGCCTCGTCGGTCTGAAGCTGTCGGGCACGATGTCGAGCACGCTGGGCAGCTTCTCCGACGTCCAGATCGAGGTGCGCGGCGCCAACGGCCGCACCCGCGACTTCATCGTCAAGGACGGCGACGAAAGCCGCACGATCTCCTACTTCGACAACACCCAGACGATCGAAGCCAAACTGCAGACGGCGGCGACCTCGGGCGTGCCGCAGGTGTCGACGGTGAACGTCAGCGGCACCATCGAGGAAGGCGACATCTTCTCGATCACGGTGGAAGGCCAGTCCTTCAGCTACACCGCCACCAGCGGCGACGTCTCCGTCGGCCAGAACGCCGCCCTCAACGTCGCGACCCGGCTGCAGGCCTCGATCAGCAACGCAATCGCCAGCGGCGGTCGTCTGGCCGGCAAGGATGTCGCCACCGCGTCCATCGGCACCAGCGGCACCATCACCCTGACCGGCAACACCACGGCCGGCGTGGTTCGCGAGATGACGGTGACGACCAGCGCGACCAACGCGCTGACCAAGAAGATCTCGGAGAGCTTCGCGTCGGGCACGATCGTGTCCTTCACGGTCGACCGCCGCCTGCTGGAAGCGGCGAACAACCAGGGCAACGGCATCTCGACCATCGAGAAGAAGGTCGACCTGCAAATCCAGGTCACCAACTCCAACGGCGCCCAGGTCACCCGCGACGGTATGAACAGCCGCGGCGACGGCAAGCTGGACGGCGGCGAGCAGTCCTTCACCTTCGACAGCGGCACGGTGCGCCTGAACGTCGACGCCAAGACCATCAAGCAGGCCGCCTCGGCGAACTGCTCGGCCAACATCGTCACCAAGCAGATCTCCGACGCCAACACGTCGAACGACATCACCGTCCAGCTCAACGAGCGCAACACCAACTCGATCACGGTGAACGCGGTCAACCTGTCGACCAGCGGCCAGGGCCTGCAGATGGATGCGGCGCAGAACGGCTGGATGGACCGCGCCGACATCGACAAGGCGGTCGCCGGCCTGGATCATGCCAAGGCGACGATCCGCTCCGCGTCGCAGAACCTGTCGACCAACCTGAACATCATCACGACCCGCGAGAGCTTCACCAAGGAGTTCAGCGACGTGCTGACGGAAGGCGCCAGCAAGCTGACGCTGGCCGACCAGAACGAGGAAGGCGCCAGCCTGCTGATGCTGCAGACCCGCCAGCAGCTGGGCACCATCGCCCTCTCGCTCGCCAACCAGTCGCAGCAGTCGATCCTGCGCCTGTTCTGATCCGGAACGGCAACCGATCACACGAAAAGGGGCGCCCCCGCCGGGGCGCCCCTTTTCCTTTGTGGACTTCCCCAACCGGCTTGGCCCCAACCGGCTTGGCGCCGGTCAGCGCCGCCGCAGGGCCTCCGCGATCAGCGCCCGGGCGTCGGCGGCCAGCGCCGCCCGCCCCTCCGCCCGCGTGTACATCATGTGGCCGCCGGGATGCACCGTCACCGAAACCCGGCCGCGTTCCCCCTCCGGCAGCTCCAGCCTGGACGCGACCCAGCGCGACGCCATGTAGGGCGTGATCAGGTCGGTGCGGCCATGGACGATCAGCACCCGCAGCGCCGGCTGCAGGGTCAATGCCGTCTGCAGCGCGTCCACGGCGCTCGGCACCGTCATGCGCGGCCAGTCCCAGTTCCGGTTCACCCGGTCGCTGAGCAGCCGGTAAGGCGTGTCCGTCCGCACCCCGAGCGCGTCGTGGACATAGGCGGCGAAGGCCGTGGTGTAGGTCGGGATCGTGCCCTTCAGGAAGGGGTCGAACGGCACGCGCGGCGCCCCCGGATCGGGGTCGGGCGCGGTGAAGGTCCCGTCATAGATGCTGAGGACCTGCTCCCGGTCGCGCAGAAGCTCGCGCGTGAAGACGCCCATCGGAATGCGCCCGCGCTGGCGCCGCACCATTTCCACCGGCAGGCCGGTGATGCGCGCCACCTCGGCGAAGACGTCCTTTTCCGCGTCGAGCCGGCCGTAGTCGAGCCGGGCCAGCCCGGTCAGGTAAGGGCCGAGCGCGAAGCGTTCCGCCGCTTCGGCCGCCTGTTCCGGCGTGCCGGCCGCACGCCCCAGCGCCGCGGCGGAGGCGGCCATCGACGGCAGCTTCAGCGCCGGGCCGAGGATGCCGTCCTCGTCGATGGCGGCAAAATCGACGACGGGGGAGACCAGGATCAGGCCGTTCACCGCAAGCCCGACCCGTTCGATCAGCTCGTCCGCCATCCTGGCGATGCGGAAGCCGCCATAGCTCTCCCCCGCCAGGAAGGTCGGCGACGACCAGCGGCCATTGCGGGTCAGCCAAAGACGGACGATCTCGGCCATCGACCGGGCGTCGCCCTCCACCGACCAGAAGCGCTTCTCATCCTCGTCCGGCTTCAGCCCGCGGCTGTAGCCGGTGCCGACCGGATCGATGAAGACCAGATCGGTGAAGGCCAGCCAGCTGTCGGGATTGTCGACCAGCGGCGCCGGCGGTCGCGGCAGGGTTCCGTCCGGCCCGAAGGCGACGACCTTGGGGCCGGCGGCGCCCAGATGCATATAGGCCGATGCCGCCCCCGGTCCGCCGTTGAAGACGAAGGTGACCGGACGCGGCCCCTCGGATGGATTCTTCGATTCGGCCGGTTCGGCGGTGTAGGACACCGTGAAGATGCGGGCCGCCAGTTCCTCCTTCGCGCCATCGCGAAGCGGCAGGAACTCGGCCGTCGCGCTGTAGGCCAGCGCCCCGCCCGGCAGCGGCAGGCTGTGCCGGGTGACGCTGCGCTGGGGGTCGAAGCCCTGGAGCCCGTCGGATTTGCGGCCTTCGGAATTGGGGTCGGCCGGCTTTGCCGCGTCCGCCTTTCCCGCTTCGGTCGTGCCGCCTTCCGGCCGGTCCGCCGCGGCGGCGGAACCGGGGACCAGCGGCGGCATCAGCAGGGCCGGAAGCAGGGCCAACGCCAGCAGGCGCGACAGTCTGCGGGAGCGGGAAGGCGCGGACAGGAGCGGCATCTGGGAATCCAAGACAGTTTCTGCGGGGCGGTCTCCAGCCACCGCATATTGCGGCCCAGTCCGCGATCCGCAACCGGCCCCGAGTCCCATGCCATTTTTAGGACATATTTTTTCCGACGCCGACGTCGCGCCGGGCTTGCCGCTTGCACTGTGCGATACAAACTGACTAACCCGAAAAGGTAACGACTTCCGGGTTAGAGTTCTTTCATTGCCCATCCGGGCCAACTTTGACGGGATCCCGCCGACATGCTCCTTCCACGGCACGCCACCATACGCGCACGGCTGTTCCTCGGCTTCGGCGCGGTGCTTGTGCTTCTGATCAGCCTGACCGTCATCGGGGTCCGCGAGGTGCGGAAGATCGATTCCGATCTCACCCGGATCAACGACGTGAACAGCGTCAAGCAGCGCTATGCCATCAATTTCCGCGGCAGCGTGCATGACCGCGCGATTGCGCTCCGCGACGTGGTGCTGACCAGCGATGCGGCGACGCTGTCCGCCGTCCTGGCCGACATCGACCGGCTGGCCGCCTTCTATGACCAGGCGGCCAAGCCGCTCGACGCCATGTTCGCGACCATGTCCGACATCGAGCCGGAGGAGCGGGCCATGCTCGCCGGCATCAAGGAGATGGAAGCGAAGACCCTGCCGGCGCTCAAGGCGGTCATCGCCGCGCGCAAGGCGGGTGACATGGCCGCCGCGCAGAAGGCCCTGATGCAGGACGCCCGGCCCGCCTTCACCGAATGGCTGAAGCGCATCAACGCCTTCATCGACCTGCAGGAGCACAAGAACCAGCAGATCGCCGCCCGCGCCCGCACCGTCGCCAGCGGATTCCAGACGCTGATGCTGTCGCTGTGCGCCGCCGCCCTGCTGCTGTCCGGCGCCTTCGGGCTGTGGACGGTGGCGGCCCTGCGTCCGCTTCGCCGGCTGACCGACGCGATGCTGACGCTGGCCAAGGGCGACCTGAGCGTCGCCGTTCCGCCGTCAGAGGCCAAGGACGAGATCGGGCAGATCACCGGCGCCGTCGAGGTGTTCAAGGCCAACGCCGTGGAGGCCGACGCCTTCCGCCGCCGCCAGGCCGAGGCCGAACATGCCGCCGAGGAGCGCAAGCATGCCGAGATGGCGGCGCTGGCCGACCGGTTCGAAAGCGAGGTGAAGGGCGTGGTCGACAGCGTCGCCTCCTCCTCCACCGAGGTGCGATCCCTGGCGCAGTCGCTGGCGACGACCGCCGACCATACCGAAACGCAGGCGACCACCGTCGCCGCCGCATCGGAACAGGCGTCGGTCAATGTCCAGACCGTGGCCGCCGCCGCCGAGGAACTGGCCGCCTCCATCGCCGAGATCGGCCGGCAGATCGGCGAGAGCAGCCGCAAGGCCAAGCAGGCGGCCGATCAGGCCGACGGCACCAACCGCATCGTCGACGGCCTGTCGTCCAAGGCGAACCAGATCGGCGACGTGGTGAACCTCATCAACTCCATCGCCGGTCAGACCAACCTGCTGGCGCTGAACGCGACCATCGAGGCGGCGCGCGCCGGCGAGGCGGGCAAGGGCTTCGCCGTGGTCGCCAGCGAGGTGAAGAGCTTGGCCAACCAGACCGCCAAGGCCACCGGCGACATCTCGCAGCAGATCGCCGAGATCCAGACGGCGACCGCCGACGCGGTCCAGGCGATCCAGAGCATCGCCGCCACCATCGGCGAGGTGAACGTCATCGTCGGTACCATCGCCCAGGCGGTGGACGGACAGAACGCCGCCACGATGGAGATCGCCCGCAACGTCCAGCAGGCGGCGGCCGGAACCAACGAGGTCTCCTCCTCGATCGGCGGTGTCCTGCAGGCGGCGTCGGAGACCGGAAGCGGCGCCAGCCGCCTGCTCTCCTCGTCCGGGGAGTTGTCGAAGCAGGCCGAACTGCTGCACGCGCAGGTCGACCGCTTCCTCGGCAGCGTGCGCGGCAAGGTCTGATCCCGGCACGGTCCGGTCCGGTCCCGTCACGGCCTGGAATAGTAAGGGGGGTGGGGCAAAAGGTAGCAAAGCCTACGCTTGCCGGTTGCGGCCGGGGACACTAGGAAGTCTCCGGCCGCCGCAGGCTCTGCGGGTTACGTCCGCCGGATGCACCTTCGACCGCCGCCCCCTCCGACCGAAATTGGGCCCCGCCATGATCGACAGCGAGAGCAACGACACCGTCGATTACGGCCGCCTCGTCTGGAGCGACGATCTGGTCCTGGGCGTCAACTCCATCGACGAGCAGCACCGGGAGTGGATCGCGCTGGTCCAGGCCTTCGAACACGCCGTCACCGAAGGCCGGCCGGCCGAGGAGATGCGCAGCACGCTGGCCGCCGCCGTCGCCTACACCGAGTCGCATTTCGCCGACGAACAGCAGGTGATGGAGGAGGCGGGCTATCCCTTCCTCGACGACCATATCGGCCAGCACCAGCTCGCCTGGGACCGCGTGCATGCCTTCGCCTCAGGCGAGGTGGCGGACGAGGAGATGCGGCGGAGCCTTGCCGAATTCCTGCCGCAGTGGCTGATGCTGCACATCAACACCGCCGACCGCCAGTTCGCCCGCTGGCTGAAGGGCACCATGACGCCCGGCACCGGTTCCGGCACCTCTCCTGGGGGGCCGACCGGTCCCGACGGCCGGGTGTTCGGCGACATTCCCGTCTGAATCCCGCCCCGCGCGGGCGGGATCCGGACCGCCTGCCGTTGCGATTCGCCGGAACCGCCGCTACACAGGGGGCATCCGCGCGAGCCATCCCGTTTTCCGGAGCGTTCTTCCATGTCGACCCTGCCCGATCAGGCCACCATCGCCGCCACCGCGGCCAAGATCCTGCTGGAGATCAAGGCGCTGCACTTCAACGCCGAGACGCCCTTCATCTTCACCTCGGGCTGGGCGAGCCCGGTCTACACCGACTGCCGCCGCATCGTCTCCTTCCCGCGCGCCCGCAAGGCGCTGATGGATTTCGCCGTCGCCACCATCGAGCGCGAGATCGGCTATGAGGCCATCGACGCGGTGGCGGGCGGCGAGACCGCCGGCATCCCCTTCGCCGCCTGGATCGCCGACCGGCTGGAACTGCCGATGCAGTATGTGCGCAAGAAGCCGAAGGGCTTCGGCCGCAACGCCCAGATCGAGGGCCTGCTGACCGAGGGGCAGCGCGTCCTGCTGGTCGAGGATCTGGCGACCGACGGCAAGAGCAAGGAGAACTTCGTCACCGCGCTGCGCAACGGCGGCGCCCAGGTGACCGACACCTTCGTGATCTTCCACTACGGCATCTTCCCGCAGTCGAAGGTCAACATGGACGCCATCGGCGTGCGCCTGCATGCGCTGTGCACCTGGTGGGACGTGCTGAAGGTCGCCCGCGACAACCGCTATTTCGACGAGAACACCCTGTCCGAGGTCGAGAAGTTCCTGAACGACCCGGTCGGCTGGTCGTCGGCCCACGGCGGCAAGTCGAGCATGTGATGCCGGCGGGGGGCGGTGCGTGCCGCCCCCTTGACGCCGCTCCCTCAGCCGCGGCGGACGTAGAAGGCGTCGCCCCAGCTGTGGTGGAATGGACTGATTTCCTCGACCCGCTCGAAGCCGTGGGGGAACAGCAGATCGTCGATGTCGGCGATCCGGCCGCAGCCCTGGTAAAGTTCGGCGTAGTTCACCTCCACCGCCACGGCGTCGAAACGTCCCAGCAGCGGGCCGCAGCCGGCCAGGATCATGCGTTCCGCGCCCTGCGTGTCGATGGCCAGCACATTGTAGCCGTCGGCATCGATTCCGAATTCCGCCAGGATGTGGGGAAGCGGGGCCGCGTCGACCTCGATGGTTCCGGTCAGGGTGATGCCGGGATAGACGTCCAAATGCTCCTTCGGCGGCAGCAGAGAACTGGACTGGCTGCCGCTCATCCGGGAAAAGGGGAGCCGTCCGACCCGGTCGGACACCGCGCGATTGACGCAGACGACATCCGGATTGCCGACGAAGCGGGGGGCCAGGCGGCCATAGGTGTCCGGATCGGCCTCGACGAACAGGACCCGGCGGCAGCCGGCTTCGACATACTGGGGATACTCCTCGCCCTCGTGCGCGCCGACATGGACGATTCCGCGCGGGATGATGCCATAGCGCGGAAACAGGTCGGAATAGCGGAACATCGTACGGTCACGGGTGAATAGCCGCTGCACATGGCGTGGCGCCACCGCCAGATGGGTACAGGCCCCGTCATCCGCAGGCGGTTGCAGGCAATGCTGCAAGGTCCGGCCGTCGAAACGGAACATCGAATAGCGATGGCGCTGCAACAGGGCATAGAGCGCCGGCAAGTCGCCGGACGCCCCATCACCGTTCCCGGCTCCGTCGAACTGAAGGAAATCGATGCGGCGGAGCCGCAGCATCTCTCCGGCGCTTTCCAGTACCGGCAGCACACCGCCGACGCGATGCAGCACCAGCCAGTCGACATGCCGCAGGCCCAGGCCGGCGCACCAGTCGTCCAGCGGACCGGGTGCGTCCGCGGCGATGACGATCCGGTCGTCCGATCTCAGTCCGTCGGACCACGCCTCCGCCCCCTGCCCGGCGGCGAGCAGCGTGACCCGCCCGTTCAGGAAATTCTCCAGCAGAGCGGTCACCGGCGCAGCACTCATACCCGTCTCATCTCCAGTTCACCGGTCCTGTTGCCGAAACCACGGTCGGCCGGACGCGGGGGCGATCATAAAGTCCGCTGTCGGCGAAAATGACAAGCCGCCTGTCATGCGGTCGTCCCATCTCCCGCCGAAGATTCACTGCGCAGTGTCGGCCGCCGCCTGCTCCGGCCGGGGACGGTGGTTGAAGCGCACGCGGACGATTTCCCACCGCGCTCGCGCCTGGGCGACGGCACCGTCGCAGGGGCGGCGGTCCAGTATGTCAAAGGAAAGCGTCGACAGCCCGTCGCCGGCCGGGATCTTGCCGGTGGACCAAAGCTCCTGAAAGACGCGACGGTTGACGACGGAGATCGGCGACGGCGCCGCATCCGGCGTGAAACCGTCATTGTCGTGGTCGAGCGGCTGGAAGCGGCCCTTGCGCCGGCCGGTGGGGATGCGGCGCGCCCGGATGCGCAGCGAGAAGTCGAAATCCTCGTACCCCCAGCCCCAGAACAGGTTGGAATAGCCATCGACCTGCCGCATGACGCCGTTCGGCATCAGCAGCGCGCCGCCCATCGTGCTTTCCAGGTTGGTGGTTACCGTCCTGTCCGACCGCCCAGGCGCGACCGGCCGCTGCTCCGCCCCAAACCAGAGGATGGGGGTGGGGCAATCGGCCCAGGAATAGTCGGCATCGACCGGCAGGTAATCGACGTCGTGCAGACAGGTATAGTCGCTCTGCCCTTCGCCCAGCAGGAAACCGGCATTCTTCAGCGCCCCCCGGTTGAAGGGAAGGCCGTCCTCCTGCTCCACGATGGTGACGCGATAGTCGATCCTCGGCACGAGCCGGTCGAAATAGGCGCTCACCCACGGAACGAATTGCCGCAGATGGTCCTCCCGATCCCGATAGGGGACGACGATGTGGAGGCGCGGGTTCGCGCTGTCGCCGGTCGTCATGTCAGTCCTTCCCTTCCTGCGCAGCGGATGGCAAACCGCTGCCGCCCTCGGCCGCGATGGCGATTGCGCGCGGAGGCCCGCCCGCAAGATGAATGTCCCACATCGCCCGATAGGCCGCCTCGAGATGCCGGGTGAATCGGGGCGTATCGAACAGCGGGCAGGTCTGCCGATCGCGGATCAGCCGCTCCCGCAGGCCGCGGAGCCGTTGTGGTGAACACGCAAGGTCCACCGCCGCCGCCTCATAGGCCTCCTGCCCGTCGACGATCAGCTCCGGCAGTCCGGCGGCCCGCAGCAGGCTGGCCGCCACGCGCCCGGCAAAGGTCGTGCCGCGCCGCGTCAGCACCGGCAATCCCGCCCACAGCGCGTCGCTGGCGGTGGTGTGCGCGTTGTAGGGAAGCGTGTCGAGAAACAGGTCCGCCAGCCGGTGACGCGCCAGATGCTCGGCATGGGGAATCGGGCCGGCGAAGACGAGACGGCCGGGATCGAGGCCGCGCGCCTCGCCCTCGCGGCGCAGGTTGGCCGCCACCTGCGGATTTCCGGCATAGAGCCACAGGACGCTGCCCGGCACCGCCGCCAGGATGCGCGCCCAGCCGTCGAACAGGGCGGGCGTCAGCTTGTAGGCGCTGTTGAAGCAGCAGAAGACGAATCCGTCGGCCGGCAGTCCGCAATCCGCGCGCGACGGGGTGTCGGCGGCGATGGCACGGCGGCGGTCGTTGGGCTGGTAGCAATCCGGCAGCCGCACCACCCGCTCGGTGAAGAACGCCTCCTCGCCCTCCGCGATCACCTCGGGGTCGGCCAGGATGTAATCGACATAGCCGGCCCCCAGCGTGCCCGGATAACCCAACCAGTTGACCTGCAGCGGAGCCGGGCGGGCAGCCAGGATCGACGTCCGCGAGAAGGTGGTGAAGCCGGTCAGATCGACCAGAATGTCGATACCATCGGCCGCGATGACCTGCGCCGCGTCGGCATCGCCATGGCGGTGCAGGTCGACGAACCGTTCGAGCCCCTGCTCGAACCGGCGGCGCAGCGGGCTGCCGTCGTCGGCGCCGGTCGAATAGGCGGTGACGGCGAAGCGGGACCGGTCATGCGTTTCCAGGGCATCCACCATCAGGTGGCCCATCGCATGTTCCCGGAAATCCGACGACAGATAGCCGATCCGCAGACGGCCATCGCGTGGAAGAGCGGGAGGCCGGGAGAGAGGAACCGCGCCGCGGGCCTTCGCCGCCGCCCAGCGGGTCGCGGCCGATTGCTGGTTGGCAAGGGTCGAGGCGCAGGACAGGACGTCGAACGGGGATATGCCCTCCGCCCCCTCCCGCACCCGGCGGAGGAGCAGCGACTCCAGATCGTCCAGGTCCCGCCAGTCGCAGAGCAGCCTCTGCTGGTGAACCAGTTGGCCAAGCGCCGCGCCATGGCCGGGAACCAGCCGCAGCACCCTCCGGCAGGCCACCGCCGATACCGCGCTCCAGCCGCTCATCGCGGCGGCCATCGCCAGATCGGCGCAGGCATCCGCATCGTCGGGAGCCAGGGCGACGGCATTGCGCAGGGCGGCGACCGCAAGATCGGGGCGGAAGGCCTCCGCCAGCACGCCGGCCAGCCGCCGCCAAGCCTCGGCGTTCAGCGGCTGCCGGACGAGCAGGCTTCTCAGGATCGCCAGTGCGCCGTTGGACTCGCGCAGGAACGACAGGAGCTGAGCCAGATTGATCTCCGCCGTCGGGAAATCGGGCTGCAGGTCCAAGGCCGCGCGATAGCCGGCGACGGCCTCGCGCAGGCGGCCGAGTTCCCGCAGGGCGTTGGCGAGATTGTTGTGCGCCGCCGGATTGGACGGCTCCAGCCGGACCGCGGCGGCGGCGGCACGCCAGGCGTCCTCACGGAGGCGCATTGCATGCGCCGCATTGCCCAGAGCCAGCCAGTTCCGCGCGTTCGCCGGGTCGAGCGCCACCGCCGGACGGCCGGCGGCGACCGCGTCGGCCGGGCGGCCGGCGGCATGGAGCAGGCAGGTCAGGTCGTGCCGGATGCCGACGTCGAGCGGCGCCAAGCCGATGGCCTTGCGGAAGGCCGCTTCCGCCTCCGCATTCCGGCCAAGGTGATGGAGCGCCACGCCCAGCCTGGACAGTGCCGAGGCGTCGGCGGGAGACAGCCGCGCCGCCTCCCGATGCGCGGCCACCGCCTCGGCAAAGCGTCCGAGGTCCTGCAGGGCGACGCCGAGATTGTTGTGGACCTCCCCCAGATGGGAATGGGTCGCCAGTACCTTGCGGTAATGAGGTTCCGCGTCCTGCGGCCGTCCCTGGCTGTGCAGGGCCAGCGCTAAGCCATAATGGGCATCGACCGAATCGGGCGCGGCCCGCAGCGCCGCCGCATAGACCGTCGCCGCCGCATCCCAACGGGCCATGCCGGCCATCGCCGCCCCGAAATCGAGATAGACGTCCAGGTCCTTGGCGATGGCCAGCGACTTCTGGAACAGGATCACCGCCTCGCGCGGGCGGCCCAGCCGCAACTCGACGACGCCAAGCCGGTGCAGGGCCTTCGGATTCTGCGGCTCGGCCTGCAGGGCTTCGAGGTATCGCGCCCTCGCCTCCTCCGCTTTGCCGGCCCTTTCCGCCGCCATTCCCCGTGTGAAGCTGGTCAATTGGCCTTTGTCCGCCATAGCCGACCTCAGCTGCGCCAGCGCGTGTGTTCCAGGATGCGGGGAATCCCGGCCGGACGTCTGGCATCACCCCAGTTCGAGATGTCGGGAATGGTGGTCACGCCGTGGCGGCGGCCGAGCAGGCTGAGGATGCTCTGGTCGTGGCGATGGTCGCGAAACTCCGGATAGTTCGGCAGGCCGCATTCGTTGGGGGCGTCGGTGATCAGCCGGGCATCCTGGGCATAGCGCAGCCATCGGGAAATGAAGTCCCGGCTTTCCGGCCCACGCTCGCAGACGATGAAGCTGGCGAGGATCTGCGGCGCGTCGATGAAGGGCGGCCGGTCAAGCCCCATGAAATGGAAACAGTCGCGCTTCGTCCAGACACGGTTGCTGTGCTCGTCCTCCAGCGTGAACAGCAGAACCGGCAGGTCGCGCCGCCGGCGGCAGAGTTCGATCACCGGATCGACGTTGTGGACGAAATGGGCGCCGCTGTCGCTGTAGAACAGCATGTCGCCGTCCTGCAGGTGCTCACGCAGCACGAGATCGATGAAATAGGGCTTCCACAGCCAATAACCGGCCCCGCGCGGCTGCTCCAGGATATGCCGGTTCCGTGCGGCGAAGGTGGCGTCGATGTGCTGCCGGCCCATCATGGCCACGCCGTCGAAGCCGCCCACGGCAAGGCCGGTCTGCGCATTGTATTTCTGCGCCGTGGTGAAGGCCCCGTCGGCATAGTTCAGCAGCACCCGCTTCATCGCACGTCCTCCCGCCGCTCAAAGCCGGCTTTCGATCCATTCGGCCAGACGGAAGGCGTCGAAATAGAAGTCCTCCGCGCCCAGGAACGGCGGCGTGCTGCGATAGCGGCGATAGGTGTCATAGTCGTCGTCGGCGGCCAGGATGGCATCGCAGGCCTCCTCGTCGGACGCATAGCGCGACACGTCGATGAAGCTGCCGGCCGCGACATCGCGCAGGACCCCCGGATCGCCCCAGTAGAGCGGCACGGCGCCGGCCTGGAAGGCGTCGAGGATCTTCTCCGTCAGATAGCCGGGATGGCTCGCATTCTCGAAGGCGAAGGCGAAGCGATAGCGGGAAAAGACCCGGATCTTCGGCAGCCAGCCCATCTTGACCACGCTGCCGGTGTTGTTCAGCAGCCAGCCGACCGACTCCACATGGCGTCGGGCGCAGAGCATCTGAAAGAAATCGTTGCGTCGGGCGCAGTTGGGATTCTTGTAGAGGAAGGCGCAGAATTTCCGCTTCGCGGCCTCCTCCCGCGTCGGCGGCACCGGCGGCAGGACGGACTGGCAGAAATGCGGCGTCGCCCCCTCCCGCCTGTGGTCCCAGGCATGCATGACGTAGAGCGGCAGGCGGTAATGGCGGGGATCGTCGATGCGGTCGAACGACACCGACATGTCGACGCCGTCGAGCGGCGGCCGCACATTCTCGCCGGTGAAGAACATCGACCGGGCGGTCCGCGCCTCGCGGTGGCGGGTGCCGAACACCGACACGATGGCGAGATCGCTGTCGTTGTCGACGACCGAAACGTCGAAGCGGGCGGACAGGATATCCACGAAGAAGTTGGCAGCCGGATCGAACTCCGGCCAGAAATCGAAGAAGGCGATCTTCAGCCGCGGCTTCGCCGCGCGAGCGCCGCGGCCGGGCCCATGCAACAGAAAGCTGTCGAGCCGCGCCGGGTCCCGATGGGAAGACGCCAGAAATTCCGAAAGGAAATCGCTGGTCCGCTGGTCGATCATGCCCAAGACGCTCCCGCACGCACTGATTGCCGCGAGCGGCCCCCTGCCCCGGACAAGCTCGGCGGCCACACCGTAAGTTTGCCGCCGCCCGCTTGCCAGCGCTATTTTCGGAACCACCGCGCGGCGCTTGACCGGCGACGTGGTTTCGCAGTTGCACATTTCGCAGTCGCACAGGGCGCATGTGAGCGGTCCTTGACCGTACGGCCCGCGCCGCTAATATCCGGCGCCATGGACGTCTCTGCACGGATCCCGATGATGATGCGCGCACCGGCGCATCGCGCGCGAATTACCGGCCCGGCTCTCTGAGGAGGGCCGGGATCGAGACCTTATGTGCGTCGGGTGGCAGGACCACGCCGCCCGATGGTGACGCCTTCCCCAGGGATCCGATATGACCCGCGATTACAAATCGACCGTCTTCCTGCCGCGCACCGACTTCCCCATGCGCGGCGGCCTGCCGACCAAGGAGCCCGAGCTGCTGAAGCGCTGGGCCGAGATGGACCTGTTCGGCAAGCTGCGCGCCGGCGCCAAGGGCCGGAAGAAGTTCGTGCTGCACGACGGCCCTCCCTATGCCAACGGCAACATCCACATCGGCCACGCCGTCAACAAGATCCTGAAGGACGTCATCGTCCGCTTCCGCCAGATGCAGGGCTTCGACGCCGACTATGTCCCCGGCTGGGACTGCCACGGCCTGCCCATCGAATGGAAGATCGAGGAGAAGTACCGCAAGGCCGGCAAGAACAAGGATGACGTGCCGCTCATCCAGTTCCGCGCCGAATGCCGCCAGTTCGCCGAAGAATGGGTCGGCATCCAGGCCGCCGAGTTCCGCCGGCTGGGCGTGGAGGGCGACTGGAAGCACCCCTACGCCACCATGACCTTCCCGGCCGAGGCGCAGATCGTCCGCGAAATCCACAAGTTCGCGATGAACGGCGGCCTCTACAAGGGCTCCAAGCCGGTCATGTGGTCGGTGGTGGAGAAGACCGCGCTGGCCGATGCCGAGGTGGAATACCACGACCACACCTCCACCACCGTCTTCGCCCGCTTCCCCGTCTGGGGGTCGTCGGCGCCGGAGGTGGACGAGGCCAGCATCGTCATCTGGACGACCACGCCCTGGACCCTGCCGGCCAACCGCGCCATCGCCTATGGCGACGAGATCGAATACGCGACCTTCAAGGTGACCGCCGTCGCCGAAGGCAGCAAGGCCGTGGTCGGCGAGCGTCTGGTGCTCGCCACCGGCGTGGCCGAGGGCGTGCTGAAGGAGGCCGGCGTCACCGAGTGGAAGCAACTGCACCGCTTCCCCGGCTCGCGCCTCGCCGGCACCTATTGCCGCCACCCGCTGAACGGCAAGGGCTACGACTTCAAGGTGCCGCTGCTGGCCGGCGACTTCGTGACGACCGATGCCGGTTCGGGCTTCGTCCACATCGCCCCCGGCCATGGCGAGGACGACTTCCGCCTGGGTCAGGCCAACGGCATCGAGGTGCCGCAGACGGTGGGCGAGGACGGGCGCTATTACGCCCATGTGCCGCTGTTCGCCGGGCTGGCCGTCTACACTGACCAGGGCAAGCCCGGCCCGGCCAACAAGGCGGTGCTGGAAGCCTTCGAGGAAGCCGGGTCGCTGCTGGCCAGCAACCGGATCAAGCACAGCTATCCGCACAGCTGGCGGTCGAAGGCGCCGCTGATCTTCCGCACCACGCCGCAGTGGTTCATCTCGATGGACACGAACGACCTGCGCAAGGTGGCGCTGCAGGCGATCTCCGACACCCGCTGGGTCCCGCCGCAGGGCGAGAACCGCATCCGCTCGATGATCGAAAGCCGTCCGGACTGGTGCATCAGCCGCCAGCGCGCCTGGGGCGTGCCGATCGCCCTGTTCGTCCGCAAGGCGACCGGCGAGATCCTGCGCGACGAGGCGGTGTTCGCCCGCATCGCCGACATCTTCCAGCAGGAGGGCGCCGACGCCTGGTTCGCCCGCGATCCGCAGGACTTCCTCGGCAACGCCTATTCCGCCGAGGAGTTCGAGCAGGTCCGCGACATCGTCGACGTCTGGTTCGAGTCGGGCTCCTCGCACGCCTTCGTGCTGGAACAGCGGCTGGAGGAGCTGGCCTGGCCGGCCGACCTCTATCTTGAGGGTTCGGACCAGCATCGCGGCTGGTTCCATTCCTCGCTGCTGGAAAGCTGCGGCACGCGTGGCCGGGCGCCCTACAACGCGGTGCTGACCCACGGCTTCGTGCTGGACGAGCAGGGCCGCAAGATGTCCAAGTCGCTGGGCAATGTCGTGGCCCCGCAGGAGGTCTGCGACCAGTATGGCGCCGACATCCTGCGGCTGTGGATCATCAATTCCGACTATTCGGAAGATCTCCGCATCGGCAAGGAGATCATCAAGACCCAGGCCGACCTGTACCGCCGCCTGCGCAACACGCTGCGCTACCTGCTGGGCGCGCTGGCCGACTACACCCCGGCCGAGCGGATCGACGCCGCCGAGATGCCGGAGCTGGAGCGCTGGATCCTGCACCGCCTGTCGGAGCTGGACACGCTGGTCCGCGAGAAGGTCGAGGCCTACGACTTCCACGCCCTGTTCGTGGCGCTGCACAACTTCTGTGCGGTGGAGCTGTCGGCCTTCTACTTCGACGTCCGCAAGGACAGCCTCTATTGCGACCCGGTCGATTCGGTGCGCCGCCGGTCGGTTCGGACGGTGATGGAGCACCTGTTCTCCACCCTGACCGCATGGCTCGCCCCGATCCTCTGCTTCACCGCCGAGGAAGCTTGGCTGGCGCGTCCGGAAGGTCTGGGCTGGACCGAGGAAAGCGTGCATCTGCGCGGCTTCCCGGAGGTCCCGGCGGAATGGCGGAACGACGCTCTCGCCGCAAAGTGGGAGTCGGTGCGCAACGTCCGCCGCGTCGTTACCGGCGCGCTGGAGCTGGAGCGTGCCAACAAGGCCATCGGCTCGTCGCTGCAGGCCGACCCGACCGTCCATGTCGACTCGGCGACCAAGGCCCTTCTGGCCGACGTCGATTTCCAGGACGTCTGCATCACCTCCGCCATCGAGGTGACGGACGCGGCGGCGCCGGAGGGGGCCTTCACCCTGCCCGACGTCCCCGGTATCGCCGTCGTCCCGGCGCTCGCCGAAGGCGAGAAGTGCGAGCGCTGCTGGAAGGTCCTGGAGGAAGTCGGCACGGTCGCCGACCACCCGACGCTGTGCATCCGCTGCTCCGACGCGGTGGCATGAGGCGTTCCGCCACAACCGCGGTCCTATCCCCTCTCCCCCCCGGGGAGAGGGCTAGGGTGAGGGGGATCCGCTTGCCGGACGCTCCTCGCCGCGCATCCCCCTCACCCCGGCCCTCTCCCCGGGGGGGAGAGGGAGGATGTGTGGGCACATGAACGCCTTCGTCGCCAACCAAACCCGCTCCTACTGGCTGTTCGGGCTGATCGTCGCCGTGGTGGTGGTCGTGCTCGACCAGGGCAGCAAATGGTGGATCCTCGAACAGGTCATGCAGCCGGTGCCGCATGTCATCGAGGTGACGTCCTTCTTCAACCTCGTGCTGGTGTGGAACTACGGCGTCAGCTTCGGCACCTTCGCCGGCGGCGGGGCGCTGATGCCCTATATCCTCAGCGCCATCGCCGCGGTGATCGCCGTCTGCCTGGTCTTCTGGCTGCGGCAGGCCGAACGGCGGCTGATCGCGCTGGCGCTGGGCTTCATCATCGGCGGGGCGGTGGGCAACGTCGTCGACCGGCTGATGCATGGCGCCGTGGTCGACTTCCTCGATTTCCACGTCGCCGGCTGGCATTTCTGGGCCTTCAACGTCGCGGACAGCGGAATCAGCGTCGGCGTGGTGCTGCTGTTGATCGACGGACTGTTCGCGGGCCGCGAAAAGTCGTAAGAGTTCCGTCGCCGGTGGCGCTATAACCGCCGGCGAGCGCTGACCCAAGCGGCCTCGACCTTCGGGCCGGGTCGCTACGACGTGACAGACGACGGGATCCTCCGAACGTGACCAGCATCTCCTCCGCCCTCTCCTTCCCCCGGAATCGGCTTCCGCTCATCGGGCTGGCGCTTGCGGCGTTGACGCTCGCCGGCTGCTCGGATGTGCGCCGGTCCATCGGTCTCGACCGCCAGAGCCCCGACGAATTCGCCGTCGTTTCCCGCGCTCCGCTGACCCTGCCGCCCAGCATGCAGGACCTGCCGAAGCCGCGCCCCGGCGCCGCCCGCCCGCAGGACAGCACGCCGACTCAGACCGCGGCCGGCGCCGTGTTCGGCGGCGCCGCGCGCCGCACCGGCAATGCGGCCGGCGAGTCGTCCGGCGAGCGCTCGCTGATCGCCCAGGCCTCGGCCCGCGACGGCATCGACCCGAACATCCGCGCCAAGGTCGATCAGGAAACCACCCAGCTGATCATCGCCGACAAGAGCTGGATCGATTCGCTGCTGTTCTGGCAGAAGCAGGAACAGCCCTACTCGCTGGTCGACCCGGCCAAGGAACAGCAGCGCTTGCGCGAGGCCCAGGCCCAGGGCAAGTCGCTCGACGGCGCCGCCACCCCGACGATCGAGCGCAAGCGCAAGGCGCCGCTGGAAGGCCTGTTCTAAGCGACAGCCATTCGAACCGCCGTTTCAGCCTTGTCCAAGGCGCGGTATCACACCAGTTTTCGGGGGCGCCCTTCCCAGCGAAGGGCGCCCTTTCGATTCGGACCTCCTGATCCGGGAGCCTTCATGCCTGCCGTCCTCTCCGCCCGCCGCTTCGCCGCGGCCGGTCTCCTGGCCCTGACGATGACCGTCGCGGCTCCCCTGGCGCCGATGCCGCTCACCGCTCCACCGGCTTACGCGGCGGAAAAGGGCGTGTTCTTCCCCGAAAGCTTCAGCCTGTCCAACGGCATGCAGGTGGTGGTGATCCCCAACCACCGCGTGCCGGTGGTGACCCACATGGTCTGGTACAAGGTGGGCGCCGCCGACGAGGAGCGCGGCCAGTCCGGCATCGCGCATTTCCTGGAACACCTGATGTTCAAGGGAACCGACGTGATCAAGCCCGGCGAGTTCAGCCGGATCATCGCCAAGAACGGCGGGCGCGACAACGCCTTCACCAGCTACGACTACACCGCCTATTACCAGAACGTTGCGCGCGACCGGCTGGAGATGGTGATGCGGATGGAGGCCGACCGCATGGCCAACCTGAAGCTGACCGACGCGGTGGTCTATCCCGAACGCGACGTCATCATCGAGGAACGGCGCCAGCGCATCGAGAACGAGCCGGCCGACCGGATCGGCGAGCAGATCAACGCCACCATGTTCGTCCATCACCCCTACGGCACACCGGTGATCGGCTGGCCGCAGGAGATGTCGACCCTGACACGGGAAATGGCGGAGCATTTCTACAAGACCTGGTACGCGCCCAACAACGCCATCCTGGTGGTGTCCGGCGACGTCACGGTGGAAGAACTGAAGCCGCTGGCGGAACGCTATTACGGCGCCATCCCTGCCCGCCCGGTGCCGGAGCGCAAGCGCGTGACCGAACCGCCGCTCAATTCCTCCCGGCAGGTGGTGCTGCGTGACGAGGAGGTGCGGCAACCGTCGGTCCGCCGCATCTGGACCGCACCGTCCTATCGCGTCGACCCCGACCATCAGGCTTATGCGCTGCAGGTGCTGGCCGAGATCATGAGCGGCGGCACAACGTCCCGCCTCTATCGCAGTCTGGTGGTGGATCAGAAGCTCGCCACCTCGGCCTGGCTCGGCTACGGCCCGACCGCCTGGGACATGGCGACGCTCAGCGTCGGCGCCAGCCCGGCCGCCGGGGTGACGATGGAGAAGCTGGAATCGGCGCTGTGGGCGGAAATCGACAAGCTGATGAAGTCCGGCGTGACGGAGGATGAGGTCGCCACCGCGCGCAAACGCATGCTGGCCGCCGCGGCCTATGCCCGCGACAGCCTGACCGGGCCGGCCCAGACGCTGGGAGCGGCGCTCGCCACCGGCCAGAGCATCGACGATGTGGAAAGCTGGCCGGTGCGGATCGATGCCGTCACCGCCGATCAGGTCAACGCCGCCGCCCGCGCCGTGCTGAGCCAGACCAACCACGTCACCGGCCTGCTGCTGCCCCCGACCGGAAAGGACAGTTGAGGATGAGCGTGCGTCACATTTCCATGCGGTCGGGCATCGCCGCGTTCTTCCTCGCCGTCGTTGCCGTCACCCTCCCAGCCCACGCGATGGACATCAAGCGCGTGGTCAGCCCCGGCGGCATCGAGGCGTGGCTGGTCGAGGACCACAAGGTTCCGGTCATCGCGCTGGAATGGGCCTTCGAAGGAGCCGGAGGCACCGACCCGAAGGGCAAGGAGGGGCTGGCGAACCTGACCTCCACCATGCTGGACGAGGGCGCCGGGCCGTACGACTCCCAGGCCTTCCAGGCGCGGTTGCAGGACAACGCCATCGCGCTGGGCTTCGATGCCGGACGCGACGGCTTCAGCGGGTCGATGCGCACGCTGACCGAACATCGCGACGAGGCGCTTGAGCTGACCCGTCTGTCGCTGACCGAGCCACATTTCGCGCCCGACTCCCTGGAGCGCATGCGGGCCTCGATCACCGCCAGCCTGAAGCGGGACCTCGCCGATCCCAACTATGTGGCGCGGCGCCAGTTCTATTCCACCGCCTTCCCCAACCATCCCTATGGCGACGAGATCCGCGGCACTCTGGAAAGCCTGCCGACCATCACGCCCGACGACCTCCGCCGCTTCGTGAAGGGCCAGTTCGGCCGCGACCGGCTGGTGGTTGCCGCCACCGGCGACATCTCGCCGGAGGAGCTCGGCAAGGCGCTGGACACGGTGTTCGGCGGGCTGCCGGCCAAGGCCGATGTGCCGCCGATTCCCGACGTGACGATGTCCGGGCTGGGCCAGACCATCCTGCTGCCGCGGCCGACCGCGCAGACGGTGATGCTGATGGGCCAGCCGGGCGTCAAGCGCGACGATCCCGACTGGTATGCCGCCACGGTGATGAACTATGTGCTGGGCGGCGGCGGTTTCGGATCCCGCCTGATGGAAGAGGTGCGGGAAAAGCGCGGGCTCAGCTATGGCGTCTACAGCTATCTCATCCCGATGGACCATGCGGCGCTGGTGATGGCCAGCGGCTCCACCGTGAATGCCAAGGCGGGTCAGGCGCTCGACATCATGCGCCAGGAATGGGCGCGCATGGCGAAGGACGGGCTGACCGATCAGGAGATGGCCGACGCCAAGACCTATCTGACCGGCTCCTTCCCGCTGCAGCTCGGCTCGACCCAGGCCATCGCGCGCATCCTGCTGCAGGTGAAGCGCGACAACCTGGGCATCGATTACCTGAACCAGCGCGACCGCTACATCAACGCGGTGACCCAGGCCGACATCAAGCGCGTCGCCCAGCGCCTGCTCGACCCGGCCAAGCTGCTGACCGTGCTGGTCGGCAAGCCGGACGGCGTCTCGCCGACGCGGACGATCGAAGGGGGGAGTTGAGGAAGGGGGGCGTCAGCCCCCCAAATCAACCCCTTACCCTCACGCCAAATCCGGCTGGCTCCCCGGAAAGCGCGGATCGCTGGGGTCGACCGGATGGCCCGGCACCTTGCCGGGAATGATCCCGACCTGATCCGGCCGCGCGGCATCGTCGCGGTCGTTCTGCTCTTCGCGCTCTTCCAGCGGCGGCGTGGCGGGCTTGTCGGACATGGCTTCCTCCTGTCGAATTTCCTGACAGTCACAACAGTCCGTCCGCCGTCCGGTTGCACGGCTCGGCCGGCGTGCATAGGCCGATAAGCAGCACCAACCGCCGCGTTTTGGCCCGTGGCCGATGCCGGCGGTCGGTGTTAGGCTCCCTGCGCCCCGCAGATGGGCCGCGTCAAAGGACCGCTGACGTCAAGGAGTCCAAAGCATCATGACCGCGCT
This sequence comes from Azospirillum oryzae, assembly GCF_900177515.1. Lineage (GTDB taxonomy): Bacteria > Pseudomonadota > Alphaproteobacteria > Azospirillales > Azospirillaceae > Azospirillum > Azospirillum oryzae_A. Next base: position 770,079 of record NZ_FXAK01000007.1, on the reverse strand, counting down.
GACCCGTTCACACGCCTGGGCCGCTCTCGCCCGTCACCGCCAGGACATGGCCGGCACGCACATGCGCGAGCTGTTCGCCGCCGATCCCGGCCGGTTCAAAGCCTTCTCGCTGGAGGCCGCGGGCCTGTTCCTCGACTATTCGAAGAACCGCATCACCCAGGACACGGTCGGCCTGCTGCTCGACCTCGCCCGCCAGCAGGATGTGGAAGGCGCCCGCGCCCGCATGTTCGGCGGCGAGCCGATCAACCTGACGGAAAAACGCGCGGTCCTGCACACCGCCCTGCGCAACCGCTCCGACCGCGCGGTCACCGTCGACGGCCGCGACGTGATGCCGGCCGTGCGCGCCGTGCTGGAGCGGATGGACGCCTTCGCCAACTCGGTGCGCGACGGGGAGTGGCGCGGCTACACCGGCCAGCCGATCACCGACGTGGTGAACATCGGCATCGGCGGTTCCGACCTCGGCCCGGTGATGGCGACGGAGGCGTTGAAGCCCTTCGCCCATGCCCATGTCGCCCTGCATTTCGTCTCCAACGTCGACGGCACCCATCTGGCCGAGCAGTTGAAGTGGCTGGACCCGGAGACGACGCTGTTCGTCATCGCGTCCAAGACCTTCACGACGCAGGAGACGCTGACCAACGCCCACTCCGCCCGCCGCTGGTTCCTGGAAACCGCGCAGGACGAGGTGCATGTCGCCAAGCATTTCGTCGCCGTCTCCACCAACGAGGCGGAGGTCCGCAAGTTCGGCATCGACCCGGCCAACATGTTCGGCTTCTGGGATTGGGTCGGCGGCCGCTATTCCCTATGGTCGGCCATCGGCCTGCCGATCATGATCGCCATCGGGCCCGAGCGCTTCGCCGAGTTGCTGGCCGGCGCCCATGCGATGGACGAGCATTTCCGCACCGCGCCGCTGGAGCGCAACATGCCGGTGCTGATGGGCCTGCTCGGCGTCTGGTATCGCAATTTCTGGGACGCCTCGTCCTACGCGGTGCTGCCCTACGACCAGTATCTGCACCGCTTCCCCGCCTATCTCCAGCAGCTGGACATGGAGAGCAACGGCAAGTCGGTGACCCGCGGCGGCGAGCCGGTGGACTACCAGACCGGCCCGGTGCTGTTCGGCGAGCCCGGCACCAACGGCCAGCACGCCTTCTACCAGCTGATCCACCAGGGCACCTCGCTGATCCCCTGCGACTTCATCGCCGCAGCGACCACCCACAACCCGATCGGAGCGGAGGCCGGCGCCCATCACCGCATCCTGCTGTCCAACGTCTTCGCCCAGACCGAAGCGCTGATGCGCGGCAAGACCGCCGACGAGGTGCGGGCGGAGATGACCAAGGCCGGCAAGCCGGCGGATGAGGTGGAGGCGCTGGTCCCCCACCGCGTCTTCCCCGGCAACCGCCCGTCTAACACCATCCTGATCCAGAGCCTGACCCCGGCGACGCTGGGCGCCCTGATCGCGCTGTACGAGCACAAGGTCTTCGTCCAGGGCATCGTCTGGGACATCAACAGCTTCGACCAGTGGGGCGTCGAGTTGGGCAAGCAGCTGGCCAACACCATCCTGCCGGAGATGGAGACCGGTCCGGCCGAGGGGGCGCATGACAGCTCCACCACCGGGCTGATGGCGTGGTGGCGGGCGCACCGCTAAGGAGCGCCCCGGCTTACGCCAAGTAATTGTATGTGTGCGAACGCAATCGGGCGGGATAGCCTTCCCCCGATAGCGTTCGCAACATCGCCGCCACGCCACGGTTGAAGAGGGAAACGGTCTTTGCACCAACCCTCACAACCGGAGCGACCCAATGTCCACACGCTTGCGCCTCGCCATCCTGATCTACGGCATGATCCAGGGTGTGGTCTTCGGCATCGGCACCGTCCTGGTTCTGGCGGTCCCCAGCTTTTCCGAGCAGGCGATGACGCTGATGCCGACCGTGGTGATCCTCAGCATCGTGCTTGCGGCCCCCATCGCCTGGTTCGTGGCGCCGCGCATGCGTCTGCGTTTCTGGCAGCGCCGGGAAGAGCGGCAGCAGGCGCCGCGCCGGGTCACGCTGTCCTGACCGCTTAGTCCGTGCCGTCTTCCGCGACCATGGCGAACAGCCAGTCGCGGAAGGCGCGCATGGTCGGCGTCTCCGGCCGCGATTTCAGCGACGTCAGCCAATAGGCGCCCTTGCACACGGTGACGGCGAAGGGCTGCTCGATCAGGCCCAACGCCAGCGGCCGGCGGAACATCGATACCGGAGCCAGCGCCACCCCGGCCCCCTGGATCGCCGCCTCCACCATCAGGGAGGAGGAATCGAAGACCGGCCCCTTGACCGGCGGCATCACCGACGGCTCCATCCCCGCGGCGGCGAACCAGCCCGGCCATTCGTCGGACCGGTAGGAGCGCAGCAGGGTCTCGCGGCCGACATCGGCGGGGTCGCGCAGGCGGCGGGCGATCTCCGGAGCGCACAGAACCGACAGCGGCGCGTTGAACAGCCGGATCGCGTCGGTGCCGTGCCACGCGCCGTCGCCGAAGCGGATGGCGTAGTCCAGCCCCTCCGCCGCGATGTCGACGCGGTTGTTGTTGGTGGACAGGCGCAGATCGACGAAGGGATGCGCCTCACGGAAGCGCATCAGCCGCGGCAGCAGCCAGCCGACGGCGAAGGTGCCGACGGCGCCGACCGTCAGCACCTCGCGGAACCGCCCGCCCTCGAACTGGTCGAGCAGGCCGCCGATGCGGTCGAACGCCTCCTCCAGCGTCGGCAGCAGCGCCCGCCCCTCGTCGGTCAGGGCGAGGCCGCGCGGCAGGCGGTGGAACAGGCTGGCGCCCAGCCGTTCCTCCAGCAGCTTGACCTGATGGCTGACGGCGGCCTGGGTCACGCACAGCTCGATGGCGGCGCGGGTGAAGCTGAGATGCCGCGCTGACGCCTCGAAGGCACGCAGGGCGTTCAGCGGCAGGTAGGGCCGGACCACGGGTTCCCCGGACGATGCTTGATGCCGGAGGGTGAGCTAACATCGATTGCGGGCAGGCTCCAGCGGGATGTGGGGGCATTGTCAACCGACACCCCCATAACTCACCGCCCGGCCCTCACCGCCCGGTCAGCACCTTGCGCGTGTGCAGCGCGATCATCCGTTCCTCGTCGGTCGGGATGACATAGACCGGCAGCCGGCTGCGCGACGTGGAGATCTTCGTCGCATTGGCCTCGTTGGCCGCCGCGTCGATCTCGACGCCCATCCAGGCAAGCTTGTCGCCGACCCGCGCCCGCACCGGGGCGGAGCGTTCGCCGATGCCCGCCGTGAACACCACGGCATCCACCCCGCCCATCGAAGCGGCCAGCGCGCCGGTCTCCTTGGCGATGCGGAAGCAGAACAGTTCCACCGCCTCCTGCGCATGCGGGTCGCTGCTCTCCAGCAGGGCGCGCATGTCGTTGGAGATGCCCGACACGCCGAGCAGGCCGGACTTGTTGTAGAGCATCTTCTCGATGGCGCCGGCGTCCATGCCCTTGCGCATCAGGTAGATCAGCACGCCGGGGTCGATGGTGCCGCAGCGGGTGCCCATCGGCAGGCCATCAAGCGCGGTGAAGCCCATAGTGCTGTCGACGCTGCGCCCGCCATGGATGGCGCACATGCTGGCGCCGCTGCCGAGATGGGCGACGACGACCCGCGAGTCGCCCAACTCCGGCGCGATCTCCGGCAGGCGGCGGGAGATGTACTCGTAGGACAGGCCGTGGAAGCCGTAGCGGCGCACGCCCTCCTCCGTCAGCTCCCGCGGGATGGCGAAGGTCTGTGCCTGCCAGGGCTGGTTGCGGTGGAAGGCGGTGTCGAAGCAGGCGACCTGCGGCAGCTCCGGATGCGCCTCGGCCAGCGCACGGATGGCGGCGAGGTTGTGCGGCTGGTGCAGCGGAGCCAGCGGCACCAAGCCGTCCAACTCATCCAGCACGGAGGAGGTCAGCAGCACCGGGGCAGCGTGGCGGACGCCGCCATGCACCACCCGGTGGCCGGCGGCGATCAGCGTCGCCCCCTCCAGCCTCTCTTCGATCCAGTCGAGCAGGTAGGACAGCAACGCCGTGCGGTCGCTGGCCTCACCCGCCCCCCAGCTCTTCTCGGCGAGCGGGCGGCGCTGGGCATCCTTGGCCTCGAACACCGGCTGGGTGCCGATGCCCGAGATCTGACCGTTGATGGTAACCACCGGATCCCCGCCGCCATGATCCCGGAACACCGAGAATTTCAGGCTGGAGGAGCCGGCATTGATGACGAGGATCGCGTTGGACATGGGCCCCGCCCTCCTCACTCGGCCGCGGCGGCGGCACCGCGGCGGCGGGCGGCGGCCGACAGGACGGCCACGGCGCAGGACGCCAGACGGGTGCGCACATTGTCGGCGCGGCTGGTCAGGATGATCGGCACGCGGGCGCCCAGCACGATGCCGGCGGCGTCGGCATGGGCGAGGAAGGACAGCTGCTTGGCCAGCATGTTGCCGGCCTCAAGGTCGGGGACCAGCAGGATGTCGGCCTGTCCGGCCACATCGGACTTGATGCCCTTGGTGATGGCGGCCTCACGGCTGATGGCGTTGTCGAAGGCCAGCGGGCCGTCGAGGATGCCGCCGGTGATCTGGCCGCGGTCGGCCATCTTGCAGAGTGCGGCGGCTTCCAGCGTCGAGGCGATCTTGGTGTTGATGGTCTCGACCGCCGACAGGATGGCGACGCGCGGCACCTCGACGCCCAGCACCTTGGCGAGGTCGATGGCGTTCTGCACGATGCTGACCTTGTCCTCCAGCGTCGGGTAGATGTTGATCGCCGCATCGGTGATCAGCAGCGGACGCGGGTAGGTCGGGACGTTCATGACGAAGACGTGGCTGAGGCGGCGGCCGGTGCGCAGGCCCGTCTCCTTCCGCACCACCTCGCCCATCAGCTCATCAGTGTGCAGGCTGCCCTTCATCACCGCCTCGCACTCGCCGGTGCGGGCCAGCCGCACGCCGGTCTCGGCCGAAGCATGGCTGTGGGCGACGTCGACGATGCGGTAACGGGAGATGTCCAGGCCGAAGGTCTCGGCGACGGAGCGGATCTTGGACTCAGGACCGACCAGCACCGGGTCGATCAGGTTGGCCTCCGCCGCCTCGACGGCTCCGCGCAGCGAGCTTTCGTCGCAGGGATGGACGACGGCGGTCGGCACCGGCGGCAGCGACTCGCACTTCTTCAGCATCAGCTCGTGGCCGTCATGGCGGATCACCTGCACCTGCGGCAGTTCCGCCGCAGCGCGGCGCACCTTCTCGGTCGGGGCGATCACTTCGGCGATGCCGGTCGCCACCGTCTTGCCGTCCTGGTTGGCGGCGAGGCAGTCGAAGACGACCGTCTTGCGCTCCGCATCCTTGGACTTGGCGGTGACCGTCACGGTGACGATGTCGCCCAGCAGGACCGGACGCTCGAACCGCAGATCCTGGCCGACATAGACTGTGCCCGGGCCGGGCAGCAGGGTGCCGAGAACGGCGGAGATCAGCGAGCCCGACCACATGCCATGCCCGACCACCTTGTGGTCGACAGCGTAATCCTCGTCCACATGGGACGGGTTGAGGTCGCCGGACACCGTCGCGAACAGCTCGATGTCGGACATGGTCAGGCGGCGCGACAGGCTGGCCTGCTGGCCGATGTGGATTTCCTCGAACGTGACGTTTTCGATCATGGGGCTGCCGTTTTTGCCGGTCGGAACGAGGCCGCTGCGACCCGCCGGGACGGCGGAGGGGGCGGCGATGGCGGTGTCCATACTCAATGCTCCTGAAAAGGATCGCGGCGCCCGACCAACGGACCCGCCCCAGAACGGCGGAAGCCCGAATGCCGGTGACCGGAACGGATGCCCCGTTGGACCGGGGCATCCGTCGCGGCGGCAGGCCGTATCCTCCCAAGTCCGGTTCCCGTTGCCCCCGGCGCCCTCCTGGGGCGATGCCATGGCGACGGGCCGAACTCCGTCTTGTTGGGCTCCGTCGAAGCGGAACCTTCGCCCTCCAAGGATTTTCCAAGGAGTGTGCTTGTGCGAAAGAAATAGCCCCTATGGCAAAGGGGCCCAATGACCTACATCAATAAAGTTGCCAAGCTATTGTTGCAGCTGGGTTACTGGGTTCGTTTCGGCGCAGTGAGCAGCTGCAGCATAACCGAAACTTGCGCGAAGGCGGACGGGAAATGCGGACCCGCCGGCGGGACTGCCACCATTGCGCGCTGCGGCATCGGAAGGCAGGACGGGAGGGCGGGACGGGGAGACGGGCGGGTGCGGCTCACTCCGCGGCGGCGCAGCAGGAACATTCCTGCTCGATCAGTGGCACGCTGACCGCGAAAACGGTGCCGCGCCCCACCCGCGACCGCACAGTGACGGGATGGTCGAGCATCTGGGACATGCGGCGGACGATGGACAGCCCCAGCCCCAGCCCCCGGCCGCTGTCGCGCTGGTCGGTGCCGCAGCGGTAGAAATCCTCGAAGATCGCCGTCATTTCCGCTTCGGCGATGCCGGGGCCGGTGTCCCACACCTCGATGGACAAGCGGAATCCGCCGTTGGCATCGGAGCGGCGCCGGCAGCCCAGCAGGATCCGCCCTTCGGTGGTGTAGCGCAGGGCATTGACCAGCAGGTTGCGGATCATGCGCTCCAACAGGATCGGGTCGCTCTGCACCCGGGCGGAACAGCCGACGGTCCGCAGCTGAAGCCCGCGGTCGATCGCCTGGTCGCCGATCTCGATCGACAGCCGGGCGAGAATGTCCTGGATCTCGAATTCAGAGACCCGCGGCTTGACGTTGCCGACCTCCAGCGCGGAGGTGTCGAGCAGGGTGGACAGCAGCGTGTTGCCGGCGGTCAGCGCCTCCCCCAGCTTGTTCGCAACCTCCACCTGCTGGGGATCGTCCAGCTTGCTCATCAGGATGTGGTGGAACAGGCTCATCGCCTGGAAGGGCTGGCGGAGGTCGTGGCTGGCGGCGGCCAGGAAGCGGCTCTTCGCCTGGTTGGCCCGCTCCGCCTCGGCATGGGCGCGGGACAACGCATCCCGGATCTCGACCGATTCCGTCATGTCGATGGCGGCGCAGACGACGCCTGCCACCGCTCCGGTCTCGTCGCGCATCGGCTCCACCGACAGGTCGAGCACCCGCCGGCTGCCGCCATAGGTCAGCTCCAGCTCACAGCGGGTGCCGGTGCCGCTTTCCATCACCGACCGCTTGATGGCCGCCGTCCGCGCGGCCTCCGCCGCCGGGAACAGCTCGGCATCGGTCCGGCCGATCATCCGCTCCGGATGCAGGTCGGTGCGTGGGCAATAGATCCACAGATGCCGCAGGTCGCGGTCCTGGCTGAACAGCGAGACCTTGGAATAGCGTAACGCCAGCCGGAATCGCTCCTCGCTCTCGCGCAGGGCGCGGGCCATGGCGGCACGGGCACGCGCCTCGGTCCGCAGCAGGCGCTTGGTGCGCGCCTCCCGCAGGACATAGGCCGCGACACCTGCGGTCAGGAGGATCCCGCCGATCAGCATGGTCCAGGCCAGACGGTCGTCCGCGCTGAACAGCCGCGCCGCATCCGGCAGCACGTAGAGCCGCCAAACCCGCCCGGCGAAGGCGATGTCGCGGACGATGGCGTGCGGCGCTGCGTCTCCCGTCAACTGCTCGACGGTGAGGGGATCGACCGGCGGATGGGGCAGTTCTCCGGGACGGCCGATCGTCCCTTCGGCGGCCAGCATCCGTGGCGCGCCCATACCCGGCCGGGCCGGCGGCTCCAGAAGATAGACGTCGCCGATGGAGATGCCGACACGGCGCACCGCATCCTGCAGCAACTGCCCGATGTCGAAACTGGTCCACAGGAAGCCGGTCAGCAGGTCGCAGACGATAGGCTCGACCAGCCGGCCGGGATCATCTTCGACTTCGCGGGTGTAGACCGGCAGGTAGATCAGCACGGAACTCTCGCCCAGTTCCGCCCGCGGCAGCTCGCCTTCGGCCGCGACCAGCCGGTTCGCCGCGCAGGACCGCACCAGCACGTCGCGCTGGCCGGGAAGGCTGGCCATGTCGAGACCGATCAGTCCGGCGGCGGATCGCGGTTCGGCCAGCACATTGACGAACCGGTCGGCCGAAATCCCAGGGGCGCCGTGGTCCGGACCGCTCCCGCCATCGGCATTGCGAACCGCGAACGACGTGTAGCCGGCCGAACGCATCGCCCGCTCCAGCAGCGGTACGTTCCGTTCGGAAATCCGGCGCGCCCAGGCCACCGCCCGCAGATTGGGATAAAGCGGCAGCAGCGGTTCGGCCGCCGATGAGAAGCTCGCATCCGTCACCGGGGCGGGGCCGGCCAGCGGACCGCTGAGCGCACGCAGCAGCATGCTCTGGCGTTCCAGCCTCGCCTTCAGCTCGTCGTGGAGTTGGATCGCCTGACGGTCGGCCAGGGCATGTTCGGCTTGGCTCGTCGCGCTGCGGATCAGCAGAAAGGCCGAAAGCGACAGGAACAGCCCGGTGACGATGATCACCGGCAGCGCCGCCGTCCCTCTCCCTGCCCGATACCGCCGGTTCATCCGAACGCCCTCCACCCAATCCGTTCGAACAGTCAGTGTTCAAACTGGATCATAACGAAGGAAAAGCATAAATGGGCATGTTTAAGTTTACCATTGAACCAAAGGAAGAGCTCGATCCACCGATAGGAGGATAGGAATGGGCTTGCCTTGCGAATAAACGTCGCAACCTTGTTGCATTTTGCCGCATCCACCCTGCCTCTGTTTCAGTATTGTCATTGCACTGCAGCATGTACCGAAAGATGCGACACTAAATATTCGGTGCGCATTTCTTCAAGAGGTCAATTCCAGAATCAGATCTTTGTTATCAAAGGGGATCATGTCCGAGCAGGCGGACGACGGCGGCACGCAGGGCGAGCGGCGCGACCGGCTTGTGCAGCAGAGGGTATCCGGACAACCGGGCTTCGCGCAGGCGCTTGGGATCGGTATCGCCGGTCAGGATCATGCCGGGCACGGGACGGTCGAACAGCTTGGCGATCTGCCGGATCGCGACGATGCCGTTGGCAGCCCCCTTCAGCCGCAGATCGGAGATAATGAGGTCGAAGGGCGCCGGCGCCGGACCGATCCGTTCGACGGCCATGTCATAGGACTCGGCCCCGAGGACGCTGCATCCCCATTGCCCCAGCAGCGCCTCCAGCGCGGCCAGCACCATTGGATCGTCCTCGATCACCAGGATACGGGTGCGGCTGATGTCGGCGGTGCGGCTGTCCGGCGCCGGGGCTGCGACGGCCTCCTCCCGGCCGGAGGCGTCGGCCACATCGCCGCCCATTTCGACGGAGAGGGGAACCACGACGGCCATCACGGTGCCCCGCCCCTCCTCGGCACAGACCTCCAGTCCAAGACCGAGCTTCCGTGCAAGGCCGCGCACCAGGGTCAGGTCCAGCCCCAGCGCCCCCGCCCCTTCCCCGGCCGGCTTCGCCAGTTCCGTCCGCAAGGCGGCCAGACGTTGCGGCGACAGGCCGCGGCCACTGTCCCACAGCTCGATGCGCAGACGGTCGCCGCGCGTGCGGCAGCCCAGCAACACGCGGCCCCGGACCGTCGCGCGCAGGGCGTTGGCGACCAGGCCATGCAGCAGACGTTCGAGCAGCGCGGAATCCGTCCGCACCATGGCCGAACAGGGCATCACGGTGAAGCGCAGCCCACGGTCGGCGAAACGCGGCGCCACCTCCAGCGCAAGGCGCATCAGCACGCCGTTGACGGCGTGGGTGCGGATGTCCGGTTCGGTCAGGCCGCTTTCCAGCCGGACGAGGTCGAAATGGCCGTCGACCATGCTGCGCATGGATTCCACCGCCTGGGCCATCGAGCGCAGCAGGTCGCGATCCGGCCTGCCGTCAAGCCTGCCGTCGAGCGTGCCGATCAGCAGGGAAAGCGCCGCCAGAGGCTGGCGCAGGTCGTGGCTCGCGGCGGCGAACAGGCGCCCGGCAGGATCGCCCATCGGCGTGGCCGCCGCCTTGGGGGAGTCCGGCGACGGAGGCGATACGTCGAACCTCCACACCGCGCCGCCGCCGGCAAGCGGCAGGACCGTGCGCACCGGCGTCGCTCCGACCGGTGCGCTGGCCGACGCGCCGGAGGAGAGGCTGGCGTTCAGTTCATCGGCCGACAGTCCGATCGCCAGTCGACCGGCAAACGCCGGCAGGACCGCTGCCGCCGAAGTCCAATCGGTCAGCGCTCCACCGGCACCGAACACTAGAAGGGCCGGCACCGCACCGTCGGCGTCGTCTTGGCTGCCGTTCACGGTCACACCTGCATCCCATGCGTCATGCTCCGACAGGACTCAACACTATGGAAGGCGCGGCCCGTTGCAAAGCCCGCCATTCGGCAGACTCCACGCGAAGATCACAACGGCATCCTCAATCAAACCTTTCGTTGCTTTTTCGGCAAATCCTGAGCATTGCTTGAGCACTCGAATGCGGCTGTTACAATTCGACAAATATTCGATGACGCTCCAAGCCCGGCCTTCAGTGTTTTTTAGGAATGGCCCGCAATGATGGCTGAATGGATTGCGACGCGCAGACTTGTGCCGACGGAGGGCATGATGGAACCAAGACCGGGGAATTCCCGTCGGTGGATCCGCTGCTGTTCGGCATGTTGCAACTGCCGGACGCCGTTGCGCTCTTCAAGGCACATCATGATTGTACCGGCGCGCTGACGGATCTGGAATGGCAGTCTGCCAATCCGGCGGCGGAGCGGCTGCTGGGCGTCGCTCCGCTCACCGGCAAAAGGTTGCGCGGGGGTGGCACCGATGCCGCCTGCCCCGGGCTGTTCGCCGCCTTGACCGATGCCCTGCACGGCCCGGTGGAGCGCACCGTCGCCGCCCGGCGCGGGACGACGCCGGTGCGCTGGCGGGTGGCGGCCGGACCGGCTCCCGGCGGGCTGTGCGCCATCCTGACCGATCTCGGTCCCGAGAACCCGTCCGTGGCCGAGGCGCTGGCCGAAAGCCTGACCGCGGCGCTGGAACACAGCGCCGAGAGCTTCGCCCTGTTCGATCACGCGGACCGGCTGGTCCACGCCAACGGCCGGCTGAAGAAGGACCTGCCCGATCTGGCCGACCGGCTGGTTCCCGGCGTGCCGTTCGAAGAGCTGGCCCGCGGCTTCGCCTTGGCCGATCCGCGCCTGACCACCGACGAGGAACGCGCGGCCTGGATGACGGCGCGGCTGGAGCGCCATCGCCGCCTGGAGCCGCCGGTGGTGGTGCCGCTGCCCGACGGGCGCTGGCTGCTCAGCCGCGAGCATGCGGTGCCGGGAGGGGTGCTGGTCCATTACACCGACGTCACGACGCTGAAGCTGAACGAGGAGCGGCTGCGCGTTCGCGAGATGGAGGCACGGGCCGCCCGCGCGGACGCGGAAAGTGCCAGCCGCGCCAAGAGCGCCTTCCTGGCCCAGATGAGCCACGAGCTGCGCACGCCGTTGAACGCGGTTCTGGGCTTCTCGGAGATGCTGCTGACGGAGCCGTTCGGGCCGCTGGGCAACCCGCGCTACCGCAGCTATGCCGGCGACATCCGCGATGCCGGCACCCACCTGCTGGCGCTGATCGACGACATTCTGGAGCTGTCGCGCCTGGACGGCGGCGGCATGCCGCTGGCTGAGGAAGGGGTGGATCTGGACACGCTGTCGCTGCGGGTCGTCTCCGCCCTGAATGAGGTGGCGGCGGAAGGCGACGTGCGCATGCGCCGGGAGGTGCCGGCCGGCCTGCCGCTGCTGCAGGGCGACGCCCAGGCGCTGACCCAGATGCTGACCAACCTGCTGTCGAACGCCGTCACCCACACCCGTCCCGGCGGCGAGGTGGTGCTGACGGTGCATCTCATGCCCGACGGCGGGCTCGGGCTGATGGTGGCCGACACGGGCGTCGGCATCCCGACCGCCGATCTTCCCCGCATCCTCCACCCCTTCGAACCGTCGGACTCCACCATCGCCCGCAACTCCCGCGGGACGGGGCTGGGCCTGCCGATCGTCAAGCGGCTGGTGGAGATGCATGGCGGACGGCTGGAACTGACCAGCCAACCCGGCGTCGGCACCGCCGTGGTGCTGGTCTTCCCTGCCGAGCGCAGCCTGCCGCGCGACCGCTGCCGTCCGGCCCCCCTGCCCCCGGTCGTTCTGCCGGGCTGATCGGGGTGACCTGATCTCACCGGCCATCTTTTGCCCCTTGGCGACGACGCGCCGACAGGTCATTGTGGGGACATGTTCCCTACCCGTTCCTGTTTCGATGGTGGCACCGCGCCATGAGCGACGATATTGCCGTTCCGGTTTCCGACAGCGATCCCGGCCTCCCGGCCGGGGGGGCGCCGCCGATCTTCCGCGGCGTGCGGCGGGCACTGGCTCTGCGCGGCTATGCGACCCTGACCGAATTCCGGCTGGCGAGCGGCCGGCGGGCCGACGTGCTGGCCATCGACGAGGCCGGCAGCATCCTGATCGTCGAGGTGAAGAGCGGCGTTCCCGATTTCCGCTCCGACCAGAAATGGCAGGAGTATCGCGACTGGTGCGATGCCTTCTATTTTGCCGTCGACGACGGGTTCCCGACCGAACTGATCCCGGACGATTGCGGACTGATGGTCGCCGACGCCTATGGCGCGGAGGTCCTGCGCGAGGCGCCGGTCGCCAAGCTGGCCGCCGCCCGCCGCAAGACCCTGCTGCTGCGCGCCGCGATGACCGGCGCCGGACGGCTGCACCGGATCGAGGATCCGATGTTCACCCAGGCCTCGCCCACCGTTTGATCCCGCCGCTCCCCTGACCTTGGCGGTGCGCGGCGGCGCGGAACCGGGTAGACTGGGCGGCCACATCAACCAGGGAGAGCGGACCGGCATGACGGTGAACCGGACGGGCGGAGCCCACCCCTTGCAGATCCTGCTGGCGGAGGACGAGACGGTCACCCGCCTTGCCGCCCGCGCCCTGCTGGAACGTGCCGGCCATCGTGTGGTGGCGGTGGAGGATGGCCCGGCCGCCGTCGCGGCGGCTGCGCAGGGTGGCTTCGACCTCATCCTGATGGATCTGGACCTGCCCGGCCTGCCCGGCGACGAGGCGGTGCGCGCCATCCGCGGCCAGCCGAACGGCGCCGCCCCGCGCATTCTGATGCTGACCGCCAGCGCCACCGCCCAAGGGCGCTCCCGTTGCACGGACTGCGGCGCCGACGGCATGCTGACCAAGCCGCTGCGGCTGGACGCCTTGTTCTCCCTGCCGGAAAGCGGACCGCAAGCCGCACCGCCGGCAACCGGGCCGGATTTCGACGAGGGGGCGATCAAGACGATGCGGGAGATGCTGCCGCCCGTCCGTGCCGCCGAACTGCTCGACCGGACGGCAGCGGTTCTGGACCAGCACTGGCAGGCGCTGGACGCCGCTTTGAAGGCAGGGGATCTGGCAATGGCCGGGGCGCTGGCCCACAAGATCGCCGGAGTCTCGGGACAATATGGCTGTCTGGCTTTGCGCCGGGCGGCCCGTGCCCTGGAGGCGGGCCTGGAGCAGCCGGGCGCCGATCAGGCGCCGCCGGCCGGGGAACTGGCCGGCACGCTGGCGCCGGCCCTGGATTTCCTGAAACGGTGCGCCGCCGCGGCGCGGGGGTGAGACCGGCCGGCAGCGGCTGCCGTCGTCAGCCCCGCTCGCCCGGGGAGACGGCGACGCAATGGTGGCCGTGCTTGGTCAGAACGGCGCAGGCCTTGCGGGCGTCCTTCTCGTCCAGGCCGGTCAGGCGGGCACGGTAGACGGTCTCCTTGCCGGTCTTCGCCTGCACGACGCTGGGCTTGGCCGTCCGCAGCAGGAACGGCGCCTGCTTGACCGCCTGGCTGACCGCCTTGTTGCCGGCCGCCTTGCTGGAGAAGGCGCCGACCTGGACACCCCAATGCGAGGAGGCGCTGCCGCGGCTCGCCTTCTCCTCCTTCGCGGGGGCGACCGGGATCGCCGCCGTCTGCAGGGAGGCGCGAACCGGCCTGGCCTTCACCACCGGCTCCTCATCGTCATCCCCCTCGCCGTCGGTGGCGTCGGAGCGCGTGGTGTCGAGGCTCGCCATCACCGGCGCGTCCTCCTGGCCCCGGCTGGGCCGGCCGAAGGCCTGATCGAGCAGGGCCGCCATCTTGTTGTCGCGCGACACGGCCGACTTGCCGCCCATCACCACACCGACCAGACGCCGCCCGTCCCGCACCGCCGAGGCGGCGAGATTGAAGCCGGACGCCACGGTATAGCCGGTCTTGATGCCGTCCATGCCCTCGTAGCGGGACATCAGGTGGTTGTGGTTGGCCAGGGTACGGCCGCCGTAGACGAAGTTGCGGCGGCTGAAATAGGGGTAATATCTGGCATGGTCGCGCATCAGCGCGCGGGACAGCATCGCGTAGTCGCGGGCGGTCGTCACCTGCTCCATGTTCGGCAGCCCGGAGGCGTTGCGGTAGACGGTGTGGCGCATGCCGAGTTCGCGGGCCTTGCGCGTCATCATCTCGGCAAAGCGCGACTCGGTGCCGCCCAGCGCCTCCGCCAGCACCACCGCGGCGTCGTTCGCCGACTTGGTGACGAGGCCGAGGATCGCCGTCTCCACCTTCAGCGTCTGGCCGGCGCGCAGTCCCAGCTTGGTCGGCGACATGCTTTCCGCCCAGGACGAGACCGGCAACTGCTGGTCGAGGGTCAGGCGACCGTCGTCCAGCGCGTCGAAGGTCAGGTACAGGGTCATCATCTTGGTCAGGGACGCCGGATGGACGATCGCGTCCGCATCCTGGTCGATCAGCACCTGCCCAGTCCGGGCATCGATGACGATGGCTGCTGCCTTGGCCGCCAGCGCCTCTGCCGCGGACAGGCCGGACCCGACGGCCACCATGCCCAGCAGCGCAGCAGCCGCGAACAAATGGCGCCCAACACCCGCCGAACTCCGCCCCCCGTTCGTGTCCGCCGCGCGAAAGGCGAACGGAAACAATCCGTTACGAACGGTGTTGCGCGTTACACTCATGATGGCCCCGCCAACCGCTAGATACTGGTGCTTGGTTCAATGGTAAATTCGTGCGAAATCAGTGTCTAGCATGAATTCGTTAATTTACTGCTTTGGCTTTTCGCAGTTTCTGTGGCCAAAATTGCGGGTCCTGCATGACGAGGGAAAGGACGGCGGACAAGGGCACGGCGGAAGGGTTACGGCAGGGGGCAGACGGGGTACCGGCGCCCTCCGACAGGCCGAAGCCCGTCATCCGGGGCTTGCCGCAGCACCCGTTCTTCTCCACCTACCAGGGGCCGCAGACGCGAGGCAAGCGACAATGAGTCGTGGTCATCAAAGAACCGTTCCGGCCACCCTTTTCCGCCATGGCCTGGCCCACGGCGTCAAGGCGGCGGCCATGGCCGTCTCCCTGCTGGCGCTCGCCGGCTGCGGCTCGGTGGGGCCGACCGACAATCCGCTGGCGCGCAAGCTGACCTGGTTCAGCTATCTCAACGGCGACGATCTGCGGTCGCGCTGCGGCAAGGACGGCGCCGACCGCTTCCGGCTGATCTTCAACGCCGACTACAATCGGCACGTGCGAACCTACGACGTCGTCGGCGATTCCGACCGCGGCGGTGCGGCGGTGGAGGCGCATGTGATCGAGGCGACCGACCTCGCCCGCATGACGCTGACCGACCCGTTCTCCGCGGCGCGCGGCCGCACGGCCACCCTGCAGCTGACCGCGGCGCAATATGACAGCTTCATCGGCCGCCTGCGCGACGACGGGGCGTTCGACCCGCCGCCCCAAGGGCTGCGGCTGCCGTCCAACGGCTTCTATTGGCTGATCAACGGCTGCCGCGCCGGGCAGTGGTTCTTCACCGCCTTTCCCTACCCGTCCAGCCGCTTCACCAACGCCCACTTCCCGGAGCTTCTGCGCGGCCTCGACCCGACGGGCGTCGCCTTCCCCGGCCTGCCGGAACCCGACGACGCGCCACAGACCCTGCCCTCTTCCGGCCAGTTGGCCGACGGCGGGGTGTTCTTCGAAATCCAGGTCGGCCGCGACGGACTGGTTGGCCCGACCGCCCCCTTCGGGGCGCTGCTGCTGAGCGCCCTTCCGGGGAAGTGACCCCGGCCAAGTATCCCGTCAGACCGCTTCTTCGGCAGGCTGGCGCGGACGCATCTCTTCCGGGACCAGCGTCTCGACCCAGGGACCGTCCGGCATGCGGCGGGCCAGCTCCGTCAGGTTGCGGTTCCACCACTGGCGCTGTTCGCTGAGATCGTCATAGTCGTAGTTCGACTGGCGCCAGCTGCGCGACTCCGCATGGTAGGACACCATGTCGATGGGGAAGCCGACGTCGTTGGTGGAGAAGCGGGTGCTGTCGAAGGACAGATAGGCCAGCTTCAGCGCCGTCTGCATGTCGGTGCCGTAGGTCAGCGCGCGGTCCAGGATCGGCTTGCCGTAGGCGGTGGCGCCGATCGACAGGTAGGGCGTGCGTTCGTCCACCTCGATCCAGTTGCCTTCTGGATAGACCAGGAACATGTAGGGTTCGCGGTCTTCGGCCAGCTGGCCGCCGATGATGGCGTGCAGGTTGAAGTGCAGCTTGGACGCCTCCAGCGACTCCCGGTCCTCCGCGGCGACTTGCCGCAGGCAGGTGGTGAAGGCCGACACCGCGTCCAGCATGGTGGAGTAGGCCTCGCCCCGGCGCTTCTGCATGTCGCGGCGCAGATAGGCCAGCGTCTTGTCGCGGACGCTGCGCAGGCCCGAGTTCATGATGAAGAAGCGGTCGCCGCCGCTGCCCATCATCGTCACCTTGCGGGCCGACGACAGTTGCGATCCGCTGGTGATCCGGCCGTCCGACAGACCGATCAGGCCGTCGCGGGTCTTGATGCCAAGGCAATAGGTCATGGTCGAAATGGTCCCGAAGATGCGGCCTGATGAAGGGATGGCCCGGCGCGCCGCGTCCAAGCGCCGCACCTGACCAATGGCCGAGGCGAATCCCCTCCACGGCCACGCTACACTTGTCCCAGCGCCGGTAAAGTCTTCGTTAAGGACAGTCTCCATCGGAGACTTGCCGCCGCTTCCGCGACCGCCGCCCCCGCCCGCAACGAAAGCGGCGACGGTGTCACAGGATCTTCACGCATTCGGAGTAGGTTCGGCGCAAGGGATTAAGCCGCATACCCGCCGAACGGACTGTTGACACCGCGCAGTGCTTAGCCCATAAAACTCTTATATTGCAGTGCAGCATTTTCCGGGGCGCATCCGCGTCCACCGGGAAAATCGTGACAACGGCTGCACAACGTAAAAAACGCAACGCACACCGCTGCCGGCCGGCCCCGCGCCACGCTTTGCGGCGGCCGGGTCCACTCTCCATACGCCGGCATCAGCCAGGAAGGAACGCGCGTCATGAACCAGTTTACGCCGAAGTCGCTCGAAACCGTCGCCGCCCAGGCCAAGGAGCAGTACGAGGGTCTGGTGAAGGCCGGCCAGGAGCAGACGGTCAAGCAGTTCGAGCAGACCGCGACCGCCGCCAAGGAGCAGTTCGAGAAGACTGCCGCCCAGCTGCTGAAGAGCTATGAGGACCTGCAGGCCACCGGCAAGGCCAATGTCGAGGCGCTGATCGCCAGCAGCACCATCGCCGCCAAGGGCGCCGAGGATCTCGGCCGCGAGGTGGTCGCCTATGGCCAGTCGGCGCTGGACAAGTCCATCACCACCGGCAAGGCCCTGCTGGCCGCCAAGACCCTGCAGGAAGTGGTGGAGCTGCAGAACGACTTCATGAAGTCGAGCTTCGACGCGATGCTGGCCGAGACCAGCCGCCTGCAGGAGCTGACCACCAAGGTCACCAACGAGGCACTGGCCCCGCTGAACGCCCGCGTCACCGCGACGGTGGAGACCTTCTCCAAGCCGATCGCCGCCTGACCGGCGCGAACGGACGAGACCTGACGGCCGGGGTTCAGCCATGACCCCCGGCCCCGCAGACGGCCCGGCGACCTCCACGCGGTTGCCGGGCCGTTTTGCGTTCCGGGCTCCGCTCCCAGCACGCCGACGGATTTTGTGCAGTGCACAATACCCATTGACTCCGCGCCCGGATTTTCCTACATTCAGCTTATGTTGCAGTGCAGCATATCTCGGGCGCCCGGTTCTTCGGGGTCCGAGGGCCTCAACCCACTCCGCGCCCGGTCGCCGCATCGCCGGGGCCGCGCGGTTGACCCCTGAGAGAGCGCGAGGAGCATAGCCATGTCCGACCAGATCGCCGCCGTCACCAAGTCCGTCGAAGACGCCATCGCCACCGCCAAGCAGAACCTGGAAGGCCTCGTGAAGGCCCAGCAGGAGCAGATGGAAAAGGCCTCCGCCCAGGTGCTGAAGGGCTATGAGGAGCTGACCGCCCTCACCAAGGGGAATGTCGACGCGTTCGTGCAGTCCGGCACCGTCGTCGCCAAGGGCGCGGAAGAGGCCGGCAAGCAGGTCGCCGCCTTCACCCAGTCCTCGCTGGAAAAGAGCGTGTCGAACGCCAAGTCCATGCTGGCGGTGAAGACGATCCAGGAACTGGTCGAGCTGCAGAAGGCCTACACCAAGGCGAGCCTCGACGCCTTCGTGTCCGAGAGCACCAAGATGCAGGAGCTGACCGTCAAGGTCGCCAACGAGGCGCTGGCTCCGCTGAGCGCCCGTGTCAACGCCACGGTCGAGGTTCTGTCGAAGAAGCCGGTCGCCGCCTGATCGGCGCCCACGGGCCTGGACTGATCCTCCCGGCTTGATCGGCGGGCATCCTATGCCCACCTGAACGACCGCATCGCAGCGGCCCGGCATCCCGGACAGGGGTGCCGGGCCGCTTTTTTTGCGTCCGGAAGCCCCTCTGCCTGAGCCTAGCCCAAGCGATGCACACAAAGGCTTAGGGTTTCCCGCCGATTGCGGTCCGAAGGCAAGAGGTATCTCCTATTTAGGGGTATCGGAAGGCTGACCGGACCAAAGGAGGGTCTGCCAAATGGAGAGAGACCGAAAACGGCCCCTTCCCACCGCGCCCGAAATGACCATATCATTCACAGTGACAGTGCATCGCGATGACATTCGACTGGGACCATGGCCGACTCTGACAAGCAGGGCAACGACGGCACGAACAGCGGCGTGGTCGTAAAGGCCAAGCCGAAGACCAAAAAGCCGTCGATGTATAAGGTCTTGATGTTGAACGACGATTATACTCCGATGGAGTTCGTCGTTCTCGTTCTCGAACGCTTCTTCAGCAAATCGCGGGAGGAAGCGACCCAGATCATGCTGCATGTGCACCGGCGGGGTGTGGGGTTGTGCGGCGTGTTCACCTACGAGGTGGCGGAGACGAAAGTCACGCAGGTGATGGACTTTGCGCGCCAGAACCAGCATCCGCTGCAATGCACGTTAGAAAAGGATTAGACCCACACATGCTGTCGCGTAACCTGGAACAGACGCTGCACCGAGCCCTGGCCCACGCGAACGAGCGCAGGCATGAATACGCGACGCTCGAACATCTTTTGCTCGCGTTGACCGAAGACTCCGATGCTACTGCCGTCTTGCGCGCTTGCGGGATCGACCTCGACCGTCTGCGCGCGGAACTGTCGGATTACCTCGACAACGAACTGGCGAACCTTATCACGAACAGGCCTGATGATGCCAAGCCGACGGCTGGTTTCCAACGGGTTCTGCAGCGTGCGGCCATCCACGTCCAGTCGTCGGGACGTGAGGAGGTGACGGGAGCAAATGTGCTCGTTGCCTTGTTCTCTGAACGCGAGAGCCATGCGGTCTATTTCCTGCAGGAGCAGGAGATGACCCGGTTCGATGCGGTCAACTACATCTCTCACGGAATCGCGAAGGCTCCGGGCCGCTCGGAAACAAAGCGTGTCTCGGGCGCTGACGACGAGGCGGCGGCGGAGAAGGTCGTGAAAAAAGGCAGCGAAGCGCTAGAGGCGTATTGTGTCAACCTGAACAAGAAGGCGTCCGGCGGGAAGATCGATCCGCTGATCGGCCGGGAGCAGGAGGTCGAACGGACCATCCAGATCCTGTGCCGGCGGTCGAAGAACAACCCGCTCTACGTCGGCGACCCCGGTGTCGGTAAGACCGCCATCGCCGAGGGCCTTGCCCGCCGCATCGTCCAGCAGGAAGTGCCGGAGGTGCTGCGCAACGCCACCATCTTCGCGCTCGATATGGGCTCGCTGCTGGCAGGCACCCGCTATCGCGGCGATTTCGAGGAGCGGCTGAAGGCCGTCGTGTCGGAACTCGAGGCGACGGAGGGGGCCATTCTCTTCATCGACGAGATCCACACGGTGATCGGCGCCGGCGCCACCTCGGGCGGGGCGATGGACGCCTCGAACCTGCTGAAGCCGGCCCTGGCGTCGGGTTCGCTGCGCTGCATCGGGTCGACCACCTACAAGGAATACCGCAGCTACTTCGAGAAGGACCGGGCGCTGGTCCGCCGCTTCCAGAAGATCGACGTCAACGAGCCGTCGGTCGAGGATGCGGTGAAGATCCTGCAGGGCCTGAAGCCCTACTACGAGAAGCACCACAAGGTCACCTACACCAACGACGCCATCCGCGTCGCGGTGGAGCTGTCGGCCAAGTACATCGGCGACCGCAAGCTGCCCGACAAAGCCATCGACATCATCGACGAGGTCGGTGCGGCGCAGATGCTGCTGCCGGAGAACAAGCGCCGCAAGAAGATCGGCGTGAAGGACGTGGAGGCGGTGGTCGCCAAGATCGCCCGCATCCCGCCGAAGTCGGTCAGCCGCGACGACAAGGAAACGCTGCTGAACCTTGAGCGTGACCTGAAGACCATGGTCTTCGGCCAGAACAAGGCGATCGACGCGCTGGTGTCCGCGATCAAGCTGGCCCGCGCCGGCCTGCGCGAGCCGGAAAAGCCCATCGGCAACTACCTGTTCACCGGCCCGACCGGTGTCGGCAAAACCGAGGTGGCCCGCCAGCTCGCCATGACGCTGGGCATCGAGCTGACCCGCTTCGACATGTCCGAGTACATGGAGCGGCACACGGTGTCGCGCCTGATCGGCGCCCCTCCGGGCTATGTCGGCTTCGACCAGGGCGGCATGCTGACCGACGCCATCGACCAGCACCCGCACTGCGTCCTGCTGCTGGACGAGATCGAGAAGGCCCATCCGGATCTGTTCAACATCCTGTTGCAGATCATGGACCACGGCAAGCT
Organism: Azospirillum oryzae; assembly: GCF_900177515.1. Lineage (GTDB taxonomy): Bacteria > Pseudomonadota > Alphaproteobacteria > Azospirillales > Azospirillaceae > Azospirillum > Azospirillum oryzae_A. Next base: position 749,033 of record NZ_FXAK01000007.1, on the reverse strand, counting down.
GACCGATCACAACGGCAAGATCGTCGATTTCCGCAACGTCATCCTGATCATGACCTCGAACGCCGGGGCCGCCGACATGGCCAAGCCCGCCATCGGCTTCGAGCGTGACCGCCGGGTCGGCGAGGACATCGAAGCGGTCGAGAAGATGTTCACGCCGGAGTTCCGCAACCGCCTGGACGCGATCATCCCCTTCGCGCCGCTGACGCAGGAGGTCATCAACCGCGTCGTCGACAAGTTCATCATGCAGATGGAAGCGCAGTTGGAAGACCGCGGCGTGTCCATCGAGCTGAACGACGAGGCGCGCGAGTGGCTGGGCAAGAAGGGTTACGACCCGCTCTATGGCGCCCGCCCGCTCGGCCGCGTGATCCAGGAGTACATCAAGAAGCCGCTGGCGGAAGAGCTGCTGTTCGGCAAGCTCAGCAAGGGCGGTCTGGTCAAGGTCACCGTCAAGGACGACAAGCCGGCCTTCGAGTATGCCGAAGGCAACCGGCCGAAGCGCACCTCCGGCGACGACGACGAGGAGATGGTGTCGGAGATGGTCGAGTAACCTCGGCCGATCCGTCCCACGCCGCTCGTTCCACATGGTAAAAAAGGGGGCCGTCCGCGGCCCCCTTTTTCCATTGCGCGACAGGCGGATGCACTCATTTGCATCGCTTCGTCACCGCGCGAAACTTTTGCGCGACTGCCGGACTGCGCTATGGTCGCGGCATGACCGATCCCGTCGCCATGCAGTCCGCCGCTGCGCCCGCCCTTCCCCACTCCGCCGATGCCCAGGCGCCCCTGATGCCCGCGCCCGACGCGCTGCGCATCGCCTTCGCCTGCGCCGATACCGACGAGGCGCGGGCGGCCCGCACGCGGCTGGTCCACCGCTACGGCAACGCCACCGCGGACGAGGCCGACGTGATCGTGGCGCTGGGCGGCGACGGCTTCCTGCTGGAGACGCTGCACCGGGCGCTGACCCGCGACCGCCAGCGGCCGACGCCGGTCTACGGCATGAACCGCGGCTCGGTCGGCTTCCTGCTGAACGTCTACCGCGAAGAGGATCTGGCGGAGCGCATCGTGGCGTCCCAGCATGTCCATCTGCACCCGCTGCGCATGGTGGCCACGCGGGTCAATGGCGAGCGGGTGGAGGCGCTGGGCATCAACGAGGTGTCGCTTCTGCGCGAGACGCGGCAGGCGGCCAAGCTGCGCATCACCATCGACGGGGTGGTCCGGCTGCCGGAGCTGATCTGCGACGGCGCCCTGGTTGCGACGCCGGCCGGCAGCACCGCCTACAATCTGTCGGCCCATGGCCCGATCGTGCCGCTGAACGCCGGCGTGCTGGCCCTGACCCCGATCAGCGCCTTCCGTCCGCGGCGCTGGCGCGGCGCCCTGCTTCCCCATGCCGCCCACATCTGCTTCGACGTGCTGGAGGAGACCAAGCGCCCGGTCAGCGCCGTCGCCGACTTCACCGAGGTGCGCGAGGTGCTGCGGGTCGAGGTGCAGGAATGCCGCGACGTCGGCCTGACCCTGCTGTTCGACCCCGAACTGAATTTCGAGGAACGCATCCTGAAGGAGCAATTCGCACCCTGACGCCCCCTATGCCCGTCTGGCGACCCAGACGGCGGTCAGATCGTCGCGCAGCGGCAGGCTGGTGCGGGCATAGAAGCTGTCCATCATCGGACGCAGCGGATGCTGACGGTCGCGGGCCAATCCGTCGCGGACGAAATTGGGCACCGCCTCTTGCCCCAGTGGGCCGCACTCGTCGCCGCCGCATTCGATCAGGGCATCGCTGTACAGGAACAGGAAGCCGCCGCGCGGCAGGCGATGGCTCTGGTCGACATACTGCGCCCGGCGCGATGCCCCCAGCACCAGCCCCGCCGAATCGAGCAGGCGGATGTCCGGCGCGTTCCCCCTGGTGGCGGGCGGCGTCCCCAGCACCGGGTTGGGCGAACCCGCCGCGGCGAAGGTCAGCGTGTCGATGGCAAGGTCGAGGATGCCGAAGAAGGCGGTGGCGAACTGCCCGGTCGGCAGCACGTCCTTCAAGGCGGCGTTCAGTTGCGCCAGCCATTGCGACGGCGCCATGTGCTGCATCGGGAAGCGGTCGATCAGCGTGTGCAGGCGGAAGGTGTTGATCGCCGCGGTGATGCCGTGCCCGGCGAAATCGACCATCAGCAGCCCCAGCCGCCGGTCGCCCAGCGGGTAGAGGCCCCAGAAATCGCCGCCAAGCTCCGACGACGTCTCGAAATGCGCGTCCAGCGTCAGGCCGTAGCGGTCGGCCACCTCGGCCAGCCGGCGGTTCTCCGGCAGAAGCGAGGTCTGCATGGCGCGGGCATGCGACAACTCGCGCTGGACCCGCTCGCGGAAGGCGGCAAGGTCACCGAACAGCTTGCGCTTCTCCAGCTGGTGGCGGACGCGGGCCACGCATTCGCCCGGCTTGATCGGCTTGGAGATGAAGTCGCTGCCGCCGGCCTCGAAACAGCGCACCTGCTCCTCGTCGCTGTCCAGCGCGGTCTGGAACAGCACCGGAAGCTCCTCGTGGGTGGAATTGCGGCGCAGCGCCTCGCACATCTCCCAGCCGTTCATCACCGGCATGTCGACGTCGAGCAGGACGAGGTCTGGACGGAAACGGTCGACGGCCGCCAGCCCTTCGCGGCCATTCTCGGCGAAGGCGATGTCGGTGATGCCGGCGCGGCGGATCACCAGGGCAAGGGATTTGCGGTTGAATTCGTTGTCGTCGACGATCAGGACGCGGCAGTCCGACAGCGACAGGGCAGGCCCGGCCATGGACGCTCCGTCAGCGGTCGAACTGCAGGACGGTGCAGCGCCCGCCGTCGGTCACCGTCACCCGGGAGGCCAGCGTGCGCATGAAGACGAAGCCGCGGCCCGACCGCGCCCTGTTGCCGCTGACGGCCGGAGCCAGTTCGGTGTCGAAGCCGCCGCCCTGGTCCACCACCGCGATGGCGATGCTGCGCTCGTTCCAGCGGCAGAAGATGTCCAGCCTGCGCCGCACGACGGCGGGATCGCCCAGCCGGTCGCGCATCATCTCGCTGAAGCGGCGGTAACCGCCCGGCTCCCCCTTCACCGAGCTGGAAAGGCCGAGATTGCCGTGGACGATGGCGTTGGCCACCGCCTCGTGCAGGCAGAGTTCGACATTGGAACGGCGCTGCGGGTCGAGCGCGCCCCGCCGCACCAGTTCGTCGCAGACCAGCACCGGACATTGCAGGCCATAGGCGCTGCCGGTGGTCAGCGACAGGTAGAATCCGGGCAGGTCCGGATGATCCGCCGCCGGAGCGCCCGACCAGTCGTCCAGCAGGGCCGCCGCCTCGTCGGCCCCCTCACCCAGTTCCACGGTCAGGAACGGGCCGCGGTCGAAGGCGGCGCGCAGCCGGTCGCGGTCCGCCCGGTCCATCAGCAGCGTTTCCACCACAGGTTCGCGTGGCGGTTCGTTCTGCCGCGCGCCCGGTGCCGCGGAGACATCCGCCGGAAGCTGGTCCGCTCCGCCGAAGCGCGCGGCCACGCGGGCGGCCATATCGGCAGGCACCCGGTCGCGCAGCAGGCTGAAGCCACGCAAAGCCGCGTCGGCCGGAGGCTCGGCCCTGCGGTCGTGGTGAGCGGCGTCCATGCGGCAAACTCCCATCGGACGGAAACCGGCAGGCGGGCGGGCGGGATCGGATCGGTCCGTCCCCGCAGTTCGAATTCAGCCGCTCAGGGCTCGATGGTGATGATCTCGCTCAACCGCGCGAGTTCGATCGACCGCCTGACGTCTCCCGCCGGGCCGCTGACAATCATCTTGATTTCGCGGCTCTCGGCCTCTTCCTGAAGGATCAGCAGCATGCCGAGACCGGCGGAGTCGATGAACTCCAGCGCCGACATGTCGATGACCAGACGACGCCTGCCATTCCCCGCCATCTGGTCCAGCAGCTCGACGATGTCGGGTATCTTGTCGTGGTCGGTGAACTCCAGGCGGCCCGTCAGCCTGACGTCGGTCGCATCGCCTGTATTGGTCGTCTTGAAATCCATAAATCCCCTCAACCGGTCCACAGCCCTGGCCGCATCCATACGAATGCGCGCGAAACCCAGGCATATTGCTTATGCACAGTAGTGCATTCCGCCATCTTGTCTCAAGTGCCGATGCTGAGACTGTGCAGCATTTCCCCGGAGCGGCGTCACCGCATCCATGGACTGCCTCGGGATTCACCCCCATGGACGGGTTACGCGCAACAGAGTAGAACATATCCGGGAAGGCACGCGCGCCGCGTGCCGAACCGGCAGCGCCGGCTCCAGACACACCAGCCGCGGACGTCCACCGCCGGGCACCGCCCGTTCCGCACGTCCCGTCCAACCGCCCTTACCCAGAACCTCCGGAACGGCAACGCATGACCAGGATCGCTGAGGCGTGGCGTTGTGTCCCGACGGTATCGGCCAAGTTCCTTCTGATCCTCGTGCCGAGTCTGGTGGTCACCGTCTCGCTGTGTTCCGCCCTGTTCTATTACGACCGCTACAAGGATCTTCAGGCCGGGCTGCGGGAGAAGGTGGCGGCCATCGCCGACGTCAACGCGGCGGCGCTGACCAACAGCCTATGGACCTTCGACGTCCCGGCGATCCGCAACGTCATCCAGGCCATCGGCGCCAACCGGGAACTGGTCTGCGTCGAGGTCAGCGACGATCTGGCGGAGGGGCGGTTCGTCTGGCCGGGATCGGACTGCCCGGCCGCCGACGACGCCCTTGTCGAGCGCCGTGCGATCCGGGTGCAGAACCTCCAGGTCGGCACCCTCACGCTGCATTACAGCCAGGACGTCGTGCGCGAACAGCTGCGGCAGGAGGTGATGAACACGGCGGCACTGCTTCTGCTGATGCTGGCCGGCACCATCGCGGCGGCGCTGGCGGCGTTGCGGCTGACGGTGGGGCGGCCGCTGGGGCGGCTGATCGCCTCCATCCTGGAAGCGGAGCGCGGCGGCGGGCACGAGCCGGTGGACTGGGGCGCCGCCGACGAACTGGGCCGGGTGATCCAGGCCTACAACGCGATGCTCGCCCGGCTGGGGCAGGAGGAGGCCGCCCTGCGCAAGAGCGAGCAGCGGCTGGCGCTGGCGATCACCGCGACCCGGTCCTCCGTCTGGGACTATGACCTGCACACCGGGCATTATTGGTGGTCGAAGGAATTTCCCGCCCTGCTCGGCTATGGCTCCAGCGAATTGCCGATGACGGCGGCGACCTGGTCCTCGCTGCTGCACCCGGACGAGGCGGAACGGGTGATGGCCGAATCGCGCCGGCGCCTGCGCGATCACGCCATGGCCTACACCGCCGTCTACCGCATGCGCCGGCGCGACGGGAAATGGGCCTGGATCGAGGATCGCGCCACCGCCCAGCGCGATGCCGACGGCCGCGCGCTGCGCCTGACCGGAACCATGTCCGACGTCACCGAGCGGGTGCGGGCGGAGCTGGATCTGGCGCATGAACGCAACGTGCTGCAGGTGACGCTGGACAACACCGACCAGGGCATTATCAAGGTCGACGGCGACGGGCGCGTGGTGACGGCCAACCGCCGGGCCGCGGAACTGCTGAACATCGCGCCGGAGGTGCTGTCCGGCAACCCCCGCTTCGCCGACATCGTGGCGATCCAGCGCCGCCAGGGCGAGTTCGGGGAAATGGGCGACGATCCCGACCTTTATCTGAGTTTCGGGACCGGCCTGGGGGGTGCGGGCCTGGGAGGCAACGGTCTGGGGGCCGCCGGAGCGGGGTCCGACGACGGATTCGGGATTCCGCTGGGCGAGCCGGCGGGGATGATCGACCAGCCCTTCACCTTCAAGCGCCGCCGCCCCGACGGCCGCATCGTCGAGGTGCGCACCAACCCCCTGCCGGAGGGCGGCTTCGTCCGCACCCTCACCGACGTGACGGTGGAGGCGCGCTCGGCCGAGGAGATCTTCAATGCGATGCAGGAGCTGGAGCGCGCCTACGCCGACCTGAAGGAGACCCAGGCCAGTCTGGTCCAGGCGGAGAAGATGGCCTCGCTCGCCCTGCTGGTCGCCGGCGTCGCGCACGAGATCAACACCCCCATCGGCATCGCCTTCGGCTGCGCCACCCACCTGTCCGGGCGGACGGCGGTGCTGGCCGACGCGTTCGAAGGCGGTACGATGAAGAAGTCCGAACTGGCCGCCTATGTCGCCACCGCCGGCGAATCCTCCCGTCTGATCGAACAGAACCTGACCCGCGCGGCCGAACTGATCCAGAGCTTCAAGCGCGTCGCCGTCGACCAGACCAGCGAGGAGCGGCGCCGCTTCGACCTGCTGGCCTATCTGGAGGAGGTGGTGACCTCGCTCGGCCCCACCCTGCGCAAGAGCCGCCACCGCGTCGCCATCGCCTGTTCGCCCGGCATCGTGATGGACAGCTTCCCCGGCGCGCTGAGCCAGGTGGTGACCAATCTGGTGATGAACGCGCTGACCCACGCCTTTCCGGCCGACAGCAAGGGACACATGGTCATCGACGTGGACGAGACGGCGGACGGCGAGGTGGAAATCCGCTTCGCCGACGACGGCGTCGGCATCGCCGCCGAGAACCTGCCGAAGGTGTTCGAGCCCTTCTTCACCACGCGGCGCGGGTCGGGCGGCAGCGGGCTGGGGCTGCACATCGTCTTCAATCTGGTGACGCAGTCGCTGGGCGGGCGGATCTCGGTTGACAGCGTTCCCGGCGATGGAACTACCTTCACCCTGCGCATCCCGAAGACCGCAGCAGCCGCCTCGCCCCCCACAGCTTCGCTCACGACGACGCCCGTTTCGCTGGAGCCCGCATCGCAGGAGAAGGAACCCGCATGAGCAGCGGCGCCTACGACGACGACGAGATTCTGTTCGCCGACGAGGAGGCGGACGGCGCCGCGGCCGGGCATGGCGCGGTGGCGGCGGCGCGCGCCGCCATCGTCGACCCGGCGGCGGCGCCCTGGCCAATCCTGGTGGTCGACGACGAATCCGACGTGCATTCCATGACCGGGCTGCTGCTGGCCGACGTCACCTTCCAGCGGCGGCGGCTGAACCTGATCAGCTGCTTCACCGCGGCGGACGCCCGCAACGTTCTGGAACACCGGCGCGATATCGCCGTGATCCTGCTGGACGTGGTGATGGAGGAGGACGATTCCGGCCTGAAGCTGGTGCGCTGGATCCGCGACGAGCTGGGCAACCGCGACATCCGCATCATCCTGCGCACCGGCCAGCCGGGACAGGCGCCGCAGCGCGACGTGATCGTCGATTACGACATCAACGACTACAAGCCCAAGGCCGACCTGTCGGCCGAAAGCCTGTTCACCGCGGTGATCGCGGCCCTGCGCGCCTTCGACCAGATCCAGTCGATCGAAACCCGGGTGGCGGAGCGCACGCGCGAGCTGCGCGAGAGCCGCGAGCAGGCGGAAGAGGCGACCAGGGCCAAATCCGCCTTCCTCGCCACCATGAGCCACGAGATCCGCACGCCGATGAACGGGGTGCTGGGAATGCTGGGCCTGCTGGAACGGACCGACCTGGACGAGCAGCAGCGCGACACCGTCGGCACCATGCGCGAATCGGCCAACGCCCTGCTGCGGATCATCGACGACATCCTGGACTTCTCGAAGATCGAAGCCGGGAAGATGGATCTGGAGCGGGTGGCGCTGTCGGTGCCGGCCCTGGTCGAGGGGGTGGCGGAAACGCTGGCGCCGGCCGCCGGGGGCAAGGGGCTGACGCTGCTGACCTATGTGGACCCTGCGATTCCGCAGGCGGTTTTGGGCGATCCGGTGCGGCTGCGCCAGATCCTGTTCAATCTGGCCGGCAACGCCATCAAGTTCACCGAGGCGGGCCGGGTCGTGCTGCGCGCCGAACTGGAGCCGCCCGGCGCACAACACGGCGCGGCCGGGCCGCTGCTGCGCATCGCCGTGTCCGACACCGGCATCGGCATCGCCGAGGACAGCTGCCAGCGCCTGTTCCAGCCCTTCACCCAGGCCGAAAGCTCCACCACCCGGCGTTTCGGCGGCACCGGACTGGGGCTGTCGATCAGCCGGCGGCTGGCGGCGCTGATGGGCGGCGAGATCGGGGTGGAGAGCAAGCCCGGCGAAGGCTCCACATTCTGGCTGCGCCTGCCGGCGGACCGCGCCGCGGGGCCGGCGTCGGCGGAGGACGGCCAGGACGCCATCGGGCTGGACGGGCTGACGGTCCTGCTGGGGGTGCCCGACGACATGGAGCGCGGCTTCCTCGCCCGCTATCTGGAACAGGCCGGCGCCCGCGTGCTGCCGGCCGCCTCGCCGCCCGAACTGGCGGCCCAGGCCCGCATCGCGCGGGAGGCCGGCTGCGCCGTCGGAGTGGTCGCCATCGACGAGGCGCTGCACATCCCCGCCGCCGCCTGCGCACCGGAAGAGCTGGGCCGCCGCAGCGGCGAGGCCCGGCCGCCGGTGGTCCTGCTCTGCCACGAAACCGGCGGAAAGCCCGGTCCCGACTCCCTCCCCGGCACGCGGGGGGCGGAGCCGGGCACGATGGTGCTGAGCCGGCCGTTGCGCCGGCTGGTGCTGCTGCGCGCGGTGGCCATCGCCGCGGGGCGTCTGTGCCCTTCCCAACCGGCGGCCCAAACCGGTTCCGACCGTTCCCCGACGGCGCAGTCCTCGACCAGGGCCGGGCGCGGCCAGACCGGCCCGGCAAATGGTCAGGGGGCACCCACCGTCGAGGAGGCGATGGCCCAGGGGCGGCTGATCCTGGTGGCGGAAGACAACCCGGTGAATCGCAAGGTCCTGCAGATGCAGTTGCAGGCGCTGGGCTATGCCGCCGAGATGGCGCCGGGCGGGGCGGAGGCGTTGGAGGCGCTGGACGCCATGCGGCAGGGCCGGCGCCGCTATGCCATGCTGCTGACCGACGTCCAGATGCCGGAGATCGACGGGTTCGAACTGACCCGTCAGGTCCGCAGCGGCGAGGCGTCGGCCGGCGCGGGCAGCCGCCTGCCCATCGTCGCCATCACCGCCAACGCCGCACCGGCCGACATCGAGAGCTACCGCGCCGCCGGAATGGACGATGTGCTGAGCAAGCCGTTGGAACTGTCGCAACTGGCGGTGACGCTCGCCCGCTGGATGCCGCCGGCCCCGGCCGATGCCGCGATGCCCGATGCGGCACCGGCGCCTGTGCCCACCGCCACCGCCGCCACCGCGGCCGGCAGCGCCGCCTTGGTCGACCTCGGCAATCTGCGTGCGCTGTGCGGCGGCGATGCGGCGATGCTGGCGGAACTGCTGAACGATTTCGTCACCATCGGCCGTGGCGTGCTTGCCGACCTGGGGACGGCGCTCGGCAACGGCGACCGCGATTGGGTGCGGGCCTGCGCCCACAATCTGAAGGGCTCCTCCCGCAATGCCGGCGCCAAGCCGCTGGCGGAGGCGGCCCGCCTTCTGGAACAGGCCGCCAGCGAAGGCGCCCCGCCCGACCGTCTGGCGGAGGCGGCCGACCGGCTGCGCGACAGCTTCGCCGCGACCTGTGCCGCCATCGAACGGGACCTTGCCGGAACGGAGCGGTCAACGGCATGAGTGATCCGATGGATTTCCGGCCCGATTTCCGACCTGACCGGCGGGAGGCCCTGGGTCTGCTGCTGGGGGCTGCCGCCACGACCGCCGCACCATGCGCCTTCGCCCAGGACGCTCCGCCTGACGTCGGCATGCCGCGGCTGGGCGAGGAGTTGACGCCCTTCGGGGCGGTTCAGGCCGGCAACCGCACGCGGGCGATCCCGCGCTGGACCGGGGGGCTGACCACCGCGCCGCGCGGCTATGTGCCCGGCCGGCCGCCGCCCGATCCCTACATCGAGGATGTCCGCTGGTTCACCGTCGGCGCCGCCGATGTCGAGCGCTACAAGGTCCGGCTGACCGCCGGGCAGCAGGCGCTGCTGGCGAAATATCCGGAAAGCTTCGAACTGGCGCTGTTCCCCTGCCACCGCAGCGCCGCCGCACCGCAAAGGATCTATGACGCATCACTCGCCAACGCCGACCGCGCCAATCTCGGCGACAACGGGCTGGCGTTGCACGACGCGTCGGTCGGCGTGCCCTTTCCCATCCCGGCCAACGGCGTGCAGGCGATGTGGAACCACAAGCTGCGCTGGCGCGGCGGCAGCGTGGCGCGCACCAGCCTGACCGTGGTCCAGTCCGGCGACGGCAGCCGTTCGACGACGAAGCTGCGGGAGGAGTTCGCCTCCCCCTATGCCGACGGCGACATGGCGGCACCGCCGCTGCTCTATCGCCGCACCATCCTGGAACCGAGGGAGCAGGCCGGCAGCAGCCTGATCCTGCAGGGGACGCTCGATCCCATCGCCGCGCGCACCCACGCCTGGGCGCGGGAGGGGGAGCGCGGCCGTGTGATGAGGGCTCCCGACTTCGCCTATGACACGCCGGACCCGGTGACCGGCGGCATCTGCACCGCCGACATGCTGGACATGTTCAGCGGCGCGCTCGACCGCTTCGACTACACGCTGGTGACGCGGCGCGAGATGTATATGCCCTACAACGCCTACCGGCTGTCCAACCCCGGCCTGACGATGCGGGACATCCTGTGGCCGGGCCATCCCAACCCGCAGTTCCTGCGCTATGAGATGCACCGGGTCTGGGTGGTCGATGCCCGGCTGAAGCCGAATTTCCAGCACGCCCTGCCCGACCGCACCTATTACCTGGACGAGGACAGCTGGCAGATCCTGGCGTCGGAACACTACAACGGCAAGGGCGACCTGCTGCGCTACGCCGAGGCGCACCCGGTGCAGCATTGGCAGGTTCCCGCCCTGGTGCCGGCGGTCGAGTTCGCCTTCGACCTGACCGCCGACCGCTACACCGCCCGCGGCCTGGACAACGGCCTGCCCCCGCCGGAGTTCGGTGCGCCGCTGACGCCGCAGGATTTCACCCCCGACGCCCTGGTCCGCCGTGGCCGGCGGGGCTGACGGATCCCCAGCGCGATCAATCCGGAACGATCACTCGGATCCGGTCTGGCGGACCTCGTGCACCTCGGCCGGATGGGCGGCATGGCGGTTCAGGACCTCCAGCGCAATGCGTTCACGGGCGGCGTCGCCGACATTGACCCAAAGCAGGATGCCGCCCTTGTCGAGTTGCTGCAGCATCGGCTCGTTGCGCTTGTCGGTGATCCATTGCGACAGGAAGGATCCGGCCGCGCCGCTGCCCACACCGGCCGCCGCGGCAGCCGCGGCGGCGGCAAGCGCCGTGCCGCCGGTGGCCAGCACCGCGCCGGTGGCGATGATCGCCCCGACATAGGCGGGGAAACCGACCGCAGCGCCCTTGCCGCTGCCGACATCCTCCGGCGAGATGTAGGACTGCCGCGGTGCGTCGGGGTCATGGGCGAGGCTGCCGACATCGCCGGGAACGCCGCCCAGACGGTCGCGGATCGTCTCGTCATTGGCCAGCACGCTCAGCTCGTGGCGCTGGAATCCGGCCAGGGACAGGTCGTCGATAGCGCTCTGCAGGGCCTCACGGCTGTCGAAGACCGCCACGGCCTCGCGCACCGCAGCATTGGTGTCTCCGGTGTCTCCCGTCCAGGCGCTGGAATCGATCGTGGTCGGGTTCTGGTCGCGGCTCTCGATCATGCCTCCACCCCTTCGCTTCGCAGGAAGTCCGAACAATCCGGATCCAACCGCAAATCGGGCGTAAGGTTCCGCTCAGGGTCGCGATGATGTGGCCGATGATGAGGCAGGTGGCGGCACAATCCCGCGCGGTTCCGGCATGGCGCCCAGGAACCACCACAGCCCCAACCCGATCAGCATGGCCTTCACCAGCAGGAACAGCGCGATGTGGCGGGCCAGCGGATTGTGGAGCATGAGCTTCAACCTGTCGACGCAGCAGGCATGGAGATGAATGCCGATCTGGCAAAAGCACCGGTCTTTTGGCTAGTATCCGGCACCCCTGCTGTCAAGGAAGGATACCCGCCATGAAGCGGCTCCTGCTCGCCACCCTGTTCGCCGCCGGCCTGTCCGCCGGCTCCGCCGCCCCGGCCCTCGCCCAGATCAGCCTGTTCCAGGACACCGGACTGATGCAGGCGGTCAACGACGGCGACGTCGCCAAGGCGAAGGGCGCCCTGTTGCGGGGCGAGAACCCGAATCAGTCCGACATCCACGGCAAGACCGCCCTGCTGGCCGCCGTCGACCGTTCCAGCCCGGCAATCGCCAAGCTGCTGCTGGACAGCGGCGCCAACGTCAACCGCGCCGACAAGGCGGGCAACACCCCGCTGCTGGCCGCGGCGGAGAACGGCAATCCGGAGCTGATCGACCTGCTGCTGAAGAAGGGCGCCAAGGTCGACATGGAGAACCGCGAGGGCATGACCCCGCTGATGGTCGCCGCCCGCAGCGGCCGGGCCGACGTGGTGGAACGGCTGCTGAAGGCCGGGGCGCAGGTCGACCGCTCCGACTTCACCGGCCGGACCGCGCTGAACTGGGCGCAGGACAGCCGCAACGCCCGCGTCGGCACGCTGCTGCGCCAAGCCGGCGCGCGCTGATTCGCGTCCGCTGGCGGTCGGACACTACCTCGCGGAGACCTCATGTTCGGTTCGGCCTTTGGCGGTCCCGGCCCGCTGCTGCTCCTGCTGCTGGCGCTGGGGATCGACGCGCTGTTCGGCGACTGGCTGGACCGCATCCTGCCCGATCCGGCGGGGCTGGCGCGGCGCTTCTGCAACGCCGCCGATGCCCGGCTGAACCGGGCGGAGCGGGGAAAGTCGGCCCAAGTGATCCGCGGGGCTCTGGTGGTGCTGGCGCTGGTGCTGATCGCAGTGGCGGCCGGGCTGCTGGTCGAATGGATCGGCTCCATCGGCCGCGGCTGGATGGTGGAGCTGCTGGCCCTGCTCTGCGGCCTGCGCGGCCGGGCCGCCTGGACCCGCATCCGCGCGGTGCGCCGCGCCCTTGAAAGCGGCGGTGTGGTGCCCGGCCAGGAGGCGATCCAGTCGCTGACCCGCCGCCATGTCTACGGCCTGGACGAGCACGGCATTGCCCGCGCCGCGGTGGAGGCCGCCGCCCGCGCCTTCGACCGCAAGCTGGTGGCGCCGGTTTTCGGCTATGCCCTGCTTGGCGTGCCGGGGCTGTTCGTCTGGACCGCATTGGACGGCGCCGACGCCGCGCTCGGCAGCCCCGGTGTCCGCCATGGCCGCTTCGGCCTGACGGCGGCGACGCTGGACGACGCGCTGAACGCCCTGCCCGCCCGGCTGGCCGGACTGCTGCTGGCGCTGGCCGCGCCCTTCATCGGCACCGCCAAGGCCGGCGCCGCCCTCCGCGCGCTCAGCCGTGATGCGCGCAAGCACCCGTCGCTGAACATGGGCTGGCCCATCGCCGCGATGGCGGGCGCGCTGGGTCTGGCCCTGGGCGGGCCGCACCGCGACGGCGGCGTGGTCATCACCGAGAACTGGATCGGCGACGGCCGCGCCCGCGCCACCCCCGCCGACATCGGGCGAGCGCTCGCTTTATCGGCGGTCGCGGCATTGCTGCTGGTCGGGCTGGTGGCGCTGCTGCTGTGGGGCGTGGCGGGGATTTAGTCACCGCCGGACAGCCCTGCGCATAGGGCACGGCAATGTCACGCCTTTGGCAAGGCATCGCACCTCGGTCGCCCATATACTAATATGGCAACCTTGGGGAAAAGCGGGGCCATGGGGACGGGGGAGACGACGGCTGCGGGGATGCGGGCCAGTCCCGGCAATGCGGCGCAGGTGGAGCGATCCTTGCCGGAGCATTCGTTGGCCGAGCGGCGGGCCGGCCGGGCCGGCATCTTCTGGATGATCCTGACCACGTTGCTGTTCGTCACCCAGGACGCCACCACCCGTATCCTGGCCAAAAGCTATCCGGTGATGGAGGTCGCTTGGGCGCGGTTCGCGGTCCATATGTTGCTGGTCGGCATCGTGGTCGCGTGGCGCAGCCCGCATCTGATGGTGTCGCACCGCCTGCCCCTGCAGCTTGTCCGCTCCTGCCTGCTGCTGGCGACCACCCTGCTCGCCGTCCTGTCTTTGCGCAGCATCACCTTTGCAGAGGTGCAGGCGATTGCCGCTGCGGCCCCGGTGTTGGTGACGGCGCTGTCGGTGCCCTTGCTCGGCGAGAAGGTCGGTTGGCGGCGCTGGGTCGGCGTGCTGGCCGGCATGGCCGGTGCGCTGCTCATCGTCGGCCCGGTGGGCGGAACTTTCCAATGGGCGCTGGCCCTTCCGCTGGGCGCAGCCTTCTGCAACGCGCTGTACCAGATCGCGACGCGCAAGCTGAAGGGTGTCGATTCGCCGACCACCACCATCTTCTACACCGGCATGGCCGGTACCGTGGTCTGTACGCTGGCCCTGCCCTTCAACTGGGTGACGCCGGACCTGAACGGTGTTGCCCTGATGGTGCTGTTGGGAACGCTGGGCGGCATCAGCCATTTCTGCCTGATCCGTGCCTACAGCGCCGCGCCCGCCGCCACCGTGGCGCCCTTCGGCTACACGACACTGGTTTGGGCGGCGGTCTATGCGCTGATGCTGTTCGGTGAGGATTTGCGCCTGTCGACGATCGCCGGCACGATCATAATCGTCGGCAGCGGCGTCTACATCTTCTATCGGGAGCAGACGCGGGCGCGCCAGGCATCTTGAGCCGTCAGGCCGCCTGCGGCCCGACATCCTCCACCATGTAGAACGGCCCCCGCCGGTCGCGCTCCACCCGCAGGATGAAGCGGCTGATCCCGCCGGCCTTGATGGTCCAGAGGTCGTCGCCGTCATCCAGCGGACGAAGCTCCAGCTCGTCCGGCACCGGCGCCTCGCCAAGCCGTTTCAGGATGCGGTCGGCGCGGGTGCGGTCGATGGATGGCAGGCTTTCGGCGGCGCGGGCGTCGAAGCGGTCGCTCTTCACATAGCGGGTGCCGGCGCCCTGGATCGGGCTGGACGGCCGGCCCGGCTGCAGCCGCGCCCGTGCCGCCATCAGGCGCCAGCGCGCGATACCGCAGGCCTGCACCGCCGCGGCATGGACGGCGGCGACGCGCTCGATCAGGTCCGGGAACAGCGGCATCAGTTCGCGCCGCTTGTAGGCGACGCGGCTCATCAGGTCGTGGATCGAGCGTTCGGCGGTCGCGGCGGCGTCGGGCAGTTCCACCGTCTCCGCCGCCAGCAGGGCCGGGATGGCGTCGAGCGCCGCCCCCCTCACCAGCGCGTCGATGCGGGCCAGCGCCGCCGCACCGGCCGCGTCGGTGCGGGCGATGGCGTCGGCCACCACCGGGCGGGCGCGGTCGAGCGCCTCGTCCCTCGGCACCTCGTCGGACAGGGCGGACAGCCAGCCGGCGTCGAACAGGGTGCCGTCGGGGAAGGGAGGAAAGGCGCTCAATCGCTCAGGATCCGGTCGGTGGCGTGTCAGCCGTCCGCGCGCATGCGGGCGACGATGGCCTCCAATACCTCTTCGGCCCGGTCGTTGTCGACCTGACAGGTGCCGGCCGCCTGATGGCCGCCGCCGCCATACTGCAGCATCAGCGGGCCGATGTCCGTCTTCGAACTGCGGTTCAGGATCGACTTGCCGCAGGCCAGAACGGTGTTCTGCTGCTTCAGGCCCCACAGGACGTGGATCGACACGTTGGTGTCGGGGAACAGCGCGTAGATCATGAAGCGGTTGCCGGCATAGATCGTCTCCTCCTTGCGGAGGTCGAGCACGACGACATTGCCGCGCACGGTGGCGCAGCGCTTCAGCTGGTCGACGAACAGCTCGGCATGCTGGGTGTAGAGCTCCACCCGCTCCTTCACATCCGGCAGTTCCAGGATCTGCGCGATGGAGTGGGTGCGGCAGTAGTCGATCAGGTCCATCATCAGCTGATAGTTCGACACCCGGAACTCGCGGAAGCGGCCCAGGCCGGTGCGCGCGTCCATGATGAAGTTCAGCAGGGTCCAGCCGGTGGGGTTCAGGATGTCGTCGCGCTGGTACTGCGCCGAGTCGGCCTGATCGACCGCCTGCATCATCTCGTCGGAGATGGTGGGGAAGCGCTCCTTCCCGCCATAGTAATCATAGACGACGCGGGCGGCCGACGGCGCCTTGGGGTCGATGATGTGGTTCGGCTTCTCGCCGACGCGCATGGTCTCCGACAGGTGATGGTCGAACACCAGATGGGCGCCTTCGACATAAGGCAGGTTGGTGGTGATGTCGCGGCCGGTGATCTCGACCTTGCCGTCCTGCATGTCCTTGGGATGGACGAACTTGATCTCGTCGAGGATGCCCAGCTCCTTCAGCAGGACGGCGCAGACGAGCCCGTCGAAGTCGGACCGGGTAACGAGGCGGTATTTCGCGGCGTCGGACATGCAAACTTCCCCTGGCGACCGTCATGGTTGAGCGCGTGCCGGAAGGGTAGTCGCCTACCCCTTCGGCGCGCAATGCTTTACCAGAGGATTGTTGCTGAGATCAGCCCCGGATCAGCCCCACGGGCCGCGGCGGTTCTGCGGCATGAAGCCGCCCTGCCCGCCCTGATTGCCGCCCTGCGGCGGCGCACCCCAGGGGGAGCGGCCGTCGCGCGGCGGGGCGGTCCGGCCGCCGCCAAAGCCGCCACCGAAGCCACCGGTAAAGCCGCCGCTCTGGGGCGCCATGGCGCGCAGCCGCGCCACCCGCTCGCCCATGTCGGGGTGGGTGGAGAACAGGCTGGCCATGCTGGCGCCGCTGAGCGGGTTGGCGATGAACAGGTGGGCGGTCGCCGGATGCGCCTCCGCCTGATAATTGGGGATATGGTTGGCGCTGTTGTGGATGTTGGTCAGGGCATCGGCCAGCCAGTTGGGACGGCCGCAGATCTCGGCACCGATGCGGTCGGCCTCGAATTCGCGGGTGCGGCTGATCGCCATCTGCACCAGCGTCGCGGCGATGGGGGCGAGGATGGCGGCCAGGATCGCACCCACCATGCCCAGCGGGTTGCCGCCGCGCTCGTCGTTGCTGGAGCCGCCGAAGAACAGGCCGAAATTGGCGAGCATCGACACCGCACCGGCGATGGTCGCGGTGATCGTCATGATCAGGGTGTCTCGGTTCTTCACATGGGCCAGCTCATGCGCCATCACGCCGGCGATCTCCTCCGGCGTCAGGCGCTGCAGCAGGCCGGTGGTGGCGGCGACCGCCGCATGCTCCGGGTCGCGGCCGGTGGCAAACGCGTTGGGCTGGTCGTTCTGGATGATGTAGACGCGCGGCATCGGCAGGCCGGCGCGCTCCGCCAGCCGGGCGACGATTCCGTGGAACTCCGGCGCCGAATAGGCGTCGACCTCGCGGGCGCCGTACATCGACAGCACCATGTCGCCGGAATTCCAATAGCTGAACAGGTTCATGCCCAGCGCGAAGACGAAGGCGATGATCAGGCCGGTCTTGCCGCCCAGCAGGAAGCCGACCGCCATGAAGATCGCCGTCAGGCCGGCAAGGAGAATGGTGGTCTTCAGATAGCTGGTCATGATCGCCATATCGGTTCAGGATGGGCCGAGGCGGGGTAACCCGCCCTGATCCGAGATATGGGCCCGATCCGCGCCCCCGTTCAAGATGCCCGCAGCAGTGCGATGGATATGATGACCGAACCGACCAAGCCACAGCAGGACACCGCCGAGACGGTGACCGCCACCAAAACCACGGAGACCACGGAAACCAAGGGCCCCGAACAGAAGCCCGGCGAGATCGGCGGCCCGAAGGGACCGGAACCGACCCGCTACGGCGACTGGGAGTTCAAGGGACGCTGTTCGGACTTCTGATCGCCAACCTCACTCCATCCGGCGCCCCGTCACCGCGTCGAACAGGTGCAGGGCGCCGTCCTGCGGGGCGACGGTCAGGCGATCACGCTCGCGCACGGTGGGGATGCCGGCCATGCGGACCAGCAGGGTCTCGCCGTCCGGCAGGCGGCCATAGACCACCGTGTCGGCCCCCAGCGCCTCCACCAGTTCGATCTCGATGGAAAAGCCTTCCGCGGCGACGGCCATATGCTCCGGCCGGATGCCCAGCTTCACCGGGCGGCCGGCGTCGGTCGGGCGCGGCCGCGGCAGGAGCAGACGCTGTCCGCCGGGCACCAGCACCGCCTCGCCGCGGTCGTCGATGCGGCCGTCCAGCACATTCATCGGCGGCGAGCCGATGAAGCCGGCGACGAACAGGCTGGCCGGGCGCTGGTAGACCTCCAGCGGCGTACCGATCTGCTCGGCCACGCCATGGTTCATCACCAGAATGCGGTCGGCCAGCGTCATCGCCTCCACCTGATCGTGGGTGACGTAGAGGCTGGTGATGCCGAGCCGGTCCTGCAGCCGCTTGATCTCCACCCGCATCTGGGTGCGCAGCTTGGCGTCCAGGTTCGACAGCGGTTCGTCGAACAGGAAGGCGGCGGGTTCGCGCACGATGGCGCGGCCCATGGCGACGCGCTGGCGCTGGCCGCCCGACAGCTGGCTCGGCCGGCGGTCGAGGAAGCGACCGAGTTCGAGGATCTCCGCCGCCTTGTCGACGCGGGCGCGGATTTCCGCCTTCGGGATCCCGCGGATCTTCAGGCCATAGGCCATGTTGTCGAAGACCGTCATGTGCGGGTAGAGCGCGTAGTTCTGGAACACCATCGCGATGTCGCGGTCCTTGGGGTCCAGGTGATTGACCACGCGCCCGCCGATGGCGATCTCGCCACCGGTGATGCCCTCCAGCCCGGCGACCATGCGCAGCAGGGTGGACTTGCCGCAGCCGGACGGCCCGAGCAGGACGAGGAATTCGCCGTCCTGGATCGCGATGTCGATGCCCTTGATCGCTTCGACCGGGCCGTAGGACTTGCGGACGTTGCGGATTTCAACGGTTGCCATTGTTCTTCTTTCCCTTCGCCCGCGCTTACTTTTCGCTGTCCACAAGACCTTTGACGAACCAGCGCTGCATGAACACCACCACCGCCACCGGCGGCAGCATCGCCAGAACCGTGGTCGCCATGATGATGTGCCAGTCGTTGGCCGATTCGCCGGTTCCGATCATCTTGGTGATGCCGGTCACGATGGTTTCCATGTCGCCGCTGCTGGTGACCAGAAGCGGCCAGAGATACTGGTTCCAGCCATAGATGAAGAGGATGACGAACAGCGCCGCGATGTTGGTGCGCGACAGCGGCAGAACCACGTCGATGAAGAAACGCACCGGCCCGGCACCGTCGATCTTCGCAGCCTCCAGCAGCTCGTCCGGGATGGTCAGGAAGAACTGGCGGAACAGCAGGGTCGCGGTGGCCGAGGCGATCAGCGGGATCGCCAGCCCGGCATAGGTGTTGATCAGCCCCAGATCGGCGACGACCTTGTAGGTCGGGATGATCCGCACCTCCACCGGCAGCATCAGCGTGATGAAGATTAGCCAGAAGAAGGCCATGCGCAGCGGAAAACGGAAGAAGGCCACCGCGTAGGCCGACAGGATGGAGATGGCGATCTTGCCCAGCGCGATCGACAGCGCCATCACCAGGCTGTTCAGCATCATGGTGCGGACGGGCGTGTACATGGCGCGGTCGCCCGCCTCGCCCACCCAGGCCTGGGCGTAGTTGGCCACCCCCTCCCCGCCCGGCCACAGCGGCAGCCCGCCGCGCCCGATGGTGCCGGAATCCCAGGTGGAGCCGATCAGCGTCACATAGATCGGATAGGCGAAGATCAGCACGCCGACGATCAGGACGATGTGCGGCACCAGATCGATGAAACGGGTCTGCTTCATGAGTAATGGACCTTGCGCTCGACGAAGCGGAACTGCACCGCGGTCAGCGCGATGACGATCACCATCAGGATCACCGACTGGGCCGACGACCCGCCGAGGTCGTTGTTGACGACGCCGTCCTGGTAGACGCGGAAGATCAGCGTCTCCGTCGCCTTGCCCGGCCCGCCCTGGGTCAGGGCATGGATGGTGCCGAAGGTCTCGAAGAAGGCATAGACCATGTCGACCACCAGCAGGAAGAAGGTGGTCGGCGACAGGAGCGGGAAGGTGATGGTCCAGAAGCGCCGCACCGGTCCGGCGCCGTCGATGCTGGCCGCCTCCATCACCGAGCGCGGGATCGCCTGAAGCCCGGCCAGGAAGAAGATGAAGTTGTAGGACACCTGCTTCCAACTGGCGGCGAGGATCACCATCAGCAGCGCCTGCCCGCCGTTCAGCCGGTAATCCCAGTCATAGCCCATCGCCCGCAGCGCCCGGCCGAAGGACCCGATATCGGGATTGAAGATGAACATCCACAGCACCGCCGCGACGGCCGGGGCCAGCGCGTAGGGCCAGATCAGCAGCGTCTTGTAGGCGCTGGCGCCCTTGATCTTGGAATCGGCGAGCACCGCCAGCAGCAGCGCCACGCCCATCGCCAGCACGGTCACCGCAACGCTGAAGATCACCGTGGTCTGCAGCGTGTCGAGATAGTTCGGATCGCTCAGCACATAGGTGAAATTCTCGAACCAGACGAACTCGCTGCGGATGCCGAAGGCGTCCTGAAGATGCACCGATTGCCAGACCGCCTGGGCCGCCGGCCAGATGAAGAACACCAGCGTCACCGCCACCTGCGGCGCAAGCAGCAGATAGGGCAACAGCCGGCTGTCGAAGGTGACGCGACGCTGCAAGGGTTGGTCTTTCGTGGGTTGGGCGTTGCGTTCGGGGGCGCCGCTCCCCGGCTTCCCCCTCTCCCCCCGGGGAGAGGGTCGGGGTGAGGGGGTGGCATGGGGTGGATTGGTCGGGAACGGGGAGTGCGCGATGCTTGAAGATCCTCGCCGCGCATCCCCCTCACCCTAACCCTCTCCCCGGGGGGGAGAGGGGATCCTGGAGAGGTTCAGCGGATCAGCCCTTGTTGGCCCGCTCGAAGTTGCGGAGCACGGCGTTGCCGCGCTTCACCGAGGCGTCCAGCGCTTGGCGGGCGTCCTGCTGGCCCTGGAAGGCCTTCTCAAGCTCTTCCTGGATGATGTTGCGGATTTCCGGCAGGTTGCCCAGGCGCAGGCCCATGCTGTTCTCGGTGGTCGGCGTGCGGGTCAGCTGCGCGGCCGGAACGTCGGCACCCGGATTCTTCTCGTAATAGCCCTGGGACTTGGCCAGCTCGTAGCCCTTCATCGTCACCGGGACATAGCCGGTGTCCATGTGCCACTTGGCATCGACCTCGGGCCGGGCGAGATAGCTGAAGAACTGCGACACCGCCTTGTACTCGGCCGGGGTACGCTTGGGCGCGGTCATCACCCAGAAGGCGGCGCCGCCGATGATGCTGTTCTTCGGGCCGTCCTTGGCGAATTCCGGCCAATAGGGCAGCGGGGCGGCGCCCCAGGCGAAATTCGCCTCCTTGATGATGCGGCTGCGCAGGCCGGACGAGCCGTGGATCATCGCGCATTCGCCCGACGGGAACAGGGCGTCCGGCTTGTTGTCGCGGCCGCCATACTTGAACAGCCCGTCCTTCTGCATGTCGATCAGCGTCTGGACATGCTTGACGTAGAGCGGGGCATTGATCTTCAGCTCGGCGTTCAGGCCGCCGAAGCCGTTCTGCTGGGTGGCGAAGGGCGTGTTGTGGATGGCGCCCAGCTGTTCGAACTGCGCCCACACCGGCCAGGAGGTGGTCAGCGGGCAGGTGGAGCCCGACGCCTTCAGCTTCTTCGTCGCCTCGATCATCTCCGGCCAGGTCGCCGGCGGCTTGTTGGGGTCGAGGCCGGCCTTCTGGAAGGCGTCCTTGTTGTAGAACATGATGGTGGTGGAGCTGTTGAACGGCAGCGCCATCATCTTCCCGTCCTTGGACGAGTAATAGCCCTTGACCGCCGGGATGTAGGCGTCGGGGTCGAAGGACGCCCCGGTCTCCTGCATCAGTTGATAGACCGGCTTCACCGCCGGGCCGGCGGCCATCATGGTGGCGGTCCCGACCTCGAACATCTGCACGATGTGCGGCGCGTTGCCGGCACGGAAGGCGGCGATGGCCGCCTGCATCGTCTCCGGATAGCTGCCCTTGTAGGAGGCGTTGACCTGGACCGTCTGCTGGCTGTCATTGAAATCCTTGACGATCTGCTCCAGCTGGCCACCCAGCGGCTGCGGCAGGCCGTGCCAGAAATCGATCATCGTTTTCTGCTGCGCCAGCGCAGTGCCCGGCAGGGCGGCGGCGAACAGCAGCGCGCTGGTGGTGGCTGCGCCCGTCAGGAGGGCAAGCTTGCGGCGGGTCAACATGCGGTGGGTCTCCCTATCCCGGTATGGTTCGCGGTTGTCATGAGGGCAACGGGTTGCCGTCCCGCGACGCTTTCGTGAAGTTTTGGTGGCAGACGCATTCGGCGCCATGTGGAGGCGATGTGTGCGCTTGCGAAAAAGACCGGCTGCTCGATGATCGTTTTCGAAACTGTTTGGTTGCTCTAAGCGTCACACTGCGCACGCATACCGGGGTCTGTCAAGACGCCGCATTACAGTTTTATGACGTGAAAACCGCAGCAGGGAAATGTTGCGGAGCGAAAATGCGCGGACGCGGAATGTCTAACGCGGGCAGGCGGTATCAGGCCGGCGGACGGGTGGCAGACTGCGGCTCAGCAGGCGGCGCAGGGCGGCGGGGTCGCAGGGCTTGTGGACCAGGGGAAAGCCGCTGCGGTCGACGCTGCGCAGCCGGTCGGGATCGGTGTCGCCGGTGACGATGACGCCCGGCACCCGCCGGCCGCAGCGGGCGCGCACCACCTGGATGGCGTCGATGCCGGTCTCCGGCCCGGACAGCCGCAGGTCCGACAGCACGAGATCGGGGGTCGCGGCGCCCCCCTCCAGCCCGGCGCAGGCCTCGTCGATGCCGCGGGCGGGGATGACCGCATAGCCCCAGCCCTGCAGCAGCAGCCCGATCCCCTCCAGCTGCATGGCATCGTCCTCGATCACCAGCACGGTGCCGGCGGCAGCGGGCGCGGCGGCCCCGGCGGTAGAAGATTGGCCGGCCGCCGGGTCAGGGTCGCCGTCGGCGGAGTCGTCACCCGACCGGTCGCCGTCATTGCCGGCCAACGGCACCTCCACCGCGAAGACCGATCCCTTGCCGGGCTTGGAACGCACGGTGACCGGATGCCCCAGAACCTGGGCCAGCCGCCGCACGATGGCGAGACCGAGGCCGAGCCCCTGCTTGCGGTCACGCCCCGGATTGCCGAGCTGGTGGAAGTCCTCGAAGATCACGGCATGGTTGGACGGATCGATGCCGACGCCGGTGTCCCACACCTCGATGCGCAGGTTCGCACCGCGCCGCCGCGCCGCCAGCAGGATGCCGCCCGTCAGGGTATAGCGCAGGGCGTTGGCCATGATCGGCCGCAGCAGCCGTTCCATCAGCACCGGATCGCTGGTCACCTGGGCGTCGAGCGGGTGGACGTTGAAGCGCAGCCCCTTGGCCTCCGCCTCCGGCCCGAACTCCTCCAGCATCTTGGCGAGCAGTTCGTCGACCGGGAAGGTCTGCGGATTGGCGGTGACCAGCCCGGCCTCCAGCGCCGACACCTCCAGGAGGGCGCGCAGCAGGGTCTCGCCGCCAATGATCGCCTGCTCCAGCTTGTTCGCCAGCTCGATGGAGGCCGGATCGGTCAGCCGGCCGCTCAGCAGATGGTGGAACAGGTGCATCGCCTGGAAGGGCTGGCGCAGGTCGTGGCTGGCGGCGGACAGGAACTTGCCCTTGGCGGTGCGGGCGCGTTCGGCATCGGCGCGCGCCTGCGCGGTTTCCGCCCGCGCTTCGGCCAGGGCGGCGGCACCGGCATCGGCGGCCAGCGCCACCGCGCGGACGCTCCCGCCGGCATCCGCCACCGGGGTCAGCGCCAGCGCAGACGGCAGGCCGGGGAGCGGGCCGGCGGCGCTGGCCGGCCTACCTGTGGTCATCACCTGCCGCCGCAGCTTCTCGATCCCATCGGCGGTGCCGGCCTGCAGCCCGGCCTCCGCCAGCGTCCTCCCCTCCACCGCATCCGGCGGGCAGCCGAGAGCGTCGGCGAAGGCACGATTCGCCACCAGCAAGCGACCATCCTCGCCAAGCAGGGCCTGGGGCGAGCCGTTGGCCGACAGCAGGGCGTCCAACAGATCCTCGCGTGTCGGCGTTTGTCCTGGGATCAGAGGCATCGGCATGTACTCGGCAAGGCTATGGGAAAGACCAACGACAGGAAAACGGGCGGCGGGACCCGCGATAAAGGGATGTCCACAGACCACCGCGTTACCTCTGCTTTATCTTGTGCTCCGATCGATCGTGTCAAATGTGACCTCAGTCCACCCCATGGCCTAAGTTCGTTCGAAAGCCTTAAGACTTAGATCAGAAGCCACGCCGCCGCGCCATTCCGACAAAGGGCGGAGGACGCTTCCGCATCCGGCGTCGGCCGCGCTATAAGACGCCCATGGTGCAACGCCGCCCCTCCCCGTCCCGTCGCCGCAAGCGATCCGCCGCCCGACCGCCCCAGCCGCCGCGGGCGCTCGAGATTTCCGGCCTGCCGATGCCGCTGGAGTTGCGGGAGAGCGCGCGCGCCACCCGCATGACCCTGCGCGTCGATCCCGGGCGCGGGCTGGTCCAGGTGGTGGTGCCTGTCGGCGTGTCGGAGACCGACGCCCGCCAGTTCGTCGGCCGGCATGACGGTTGGCTGCGGGCACGGCTGGCGGCGATGCCGCCCTCCCTGCCCTTCGCCGACGGCGCCAGCGTGCCCTATCTCGGCGTCGAGCACGTCATCCGCCATGACCCGGCCCTGCGCGGCGCGACCCGGATCGAGGACGGCGCCCTGCTGGTCGGCGGCCAGCCGGAGCATATCGCCCGCCGCATCCGCGATTTCCTGACCGCCGAGGCCAAGCGCGAACTGGCGGCCCGCGCCCGGCTGAAGGCGGCGACCATCGGCGCCCGCGTGGCCGCCGTCACCATCCGCGACACCAAGAGCCGCTGGGGCAGCTGCTCGTCCACCGGCCGGCTGTCCTTCTCCTGGCGCCTGATCCTGACGCCGGAGCCGGTTCTGGATTATGTCGTCGGACATGAGGTGGCGCATCTGCGCGAGATGAACCATTCCTCGCGCTTCTGGGCGCTGTGCGCCAGCCTGACCGACGGCACCGGCGTGGAGTGGCCGCGGGCGTGGCTGAAGGCGAACGGGACAAGGCTGCTGCGCTACGGGTGATGGCCATAAGAGAGGGTAGAGGCGCCTAGTCCATCGCCTCCGCCATCAGCAGCCCGGCTGTGGCGGCATCGCGGCGGACGAACTCCAGGAAATCCTCGTAGGGCATCGGGCGGCCCAGCAGATAGCCCTGGCATTGGTCGCAGCCCATCCCGGCGAGGCAGTCGTACTGCTCCTCCGTCTCCACCCCTTCGGCCAGCGTCTGCATGCGCAAACTGCGGGCCATGCCGATGATCGCCTCGGCGATGGCGCCGCTGTCCGGGTCGTCGGCGCGCAGGCCGCTGACGAAGCTGCGGTCGATCTTCAGCTTGTCCACCCGGAAGCGCTTCAGATAGGCCAGCGAGGAATAGCCGGTGCCGAAATCGTCGATGGCCAGCGGCACGCCCATCTCGCGCAGTTGCGAGAAGGTTTCCGACACGACGTCGGACTCGTCCATCAGGACGCTTTCCGTCACCTCCAGCTCCAGCGCCGACGGCGGGATGCCGTAGGCGGACAGCCAGCCGGCTACCCGCTCCGCCAGTCCGGGGCGGCGCACCTGCACCGCCGACAGGTTGATGGCGATCAGCAGGTCGCGGTGGCGCAGCAGTTCCGACACCCGGCGGCAGGCCTCGCCCAGCACCCAGTCGCCGAGGGGCAGGATCAGGCCGGTATCCTCGGCCACCGGAATGAACTGGCCGGGCATGATCAGCGTGCCGTCGGGCTGACGCCAGCGCACCAGCGCCTCCGCCCCGACCAGCCGGCGGTCGTCCAGCGAGAACTGCGGCTGGAAATGCAGCTCCAGCTCGTTGTTGGCCAGGGCGCGGCGCAGGTTGTTTTCGGTCCACATGCGATCCGACGCGCGGCGGTTCAGCTCCGGCGTGAAGAAGCGGTAGGTCGCGCGCCCGGCCTCCTTGGCGGCATACATCGCCATGTCGGCGCTCTTCAGCAGCGCGTCGATGCCGATGCCGTCGTCGGGATAGACCGCGATGCCGATGGAAGGCGTGACCTGCAGCTCGTGTCCGTCGATCAGATAGGCTTCCGACAGGGCGTGCAGCACCTTGCGCGCAACGATGTCGGCGGCGTCGGGGCTGTCCATGTCGCTGATGAGGATGATGAACTCGTCGCCGCCCTGCCGGCTGACCGTGTCGCTGGCCCGCACCGTGCCGGTCAGCCGCACCGCCACCTCGCGCAGAAGGCCGTCGCCGACCTGATGGCCGAGGCTGTCGTTGATGGTCTTGAAGCGGTCGAGGTCGACGAACAGCAGCCCCACCTTGGTGCCGTGGCGCCCGGCGGCCAGGATCGCCCGCTCCAGCCGGTCGCGCAGGAGGAAGCGGTTGGGCAGGTCGGTCAGGAAGTCGAACTGCGCCAGATGGCGGATGCGCTCCTCCTGCGCGCGGGTCTCGGTGATGTCGGCGAAGGCGGCGATGTAGTTGGCGACGGCACCGTCCTCGTTCCTCACCAGCTTGACGCTCAGCCATTCCGGAAACACCTCGCCGTTCTTGCGGGTGCTCCAGATCTCCCCGGCCCAATGGCCTTGCGCGCGCAGCTGCGCCCAAAGCTCTTCATAGAATTCCGGCGGATTGCGGTCGGAACGCAGGAATTCCGGGCCGCGGCCCAGCACCTCGTCCCGCCCATAGCCGGTGATGCGGGAGAAGGCGTCGTTGGCGGCGACGATCTGCCGGTGTTCGTTGGCGACGAACATGCCCTCCGCCGCGTTGTCGAACACCTTGGCCGACAGCCGCAGCTGCCATTCCGCCCGCTTGCGCTCACTGATATCGCGGGCGATGGCGGAGTAAT
Source organism: Azospirillum oryzae (assembly GCF_900177515.1). Classification (GTDB taxonomy): domain Bacteria; phylum Pseudomonadota; class Alphaproteobacteria; order Azospirillales; family Azospirillaceae; genus Azospirillum; species Azospirillum oryzae_A. The sequence continues at coordinate 722,304 of NZ_FXAK01000007.1, read as the reverse complement.
AGACGTCGCCCTCGTAGGTGATGCGGCTGGCGGTGACCTCAAGCTCCAGCATGCGGCCGTCGGCGGTGAGATAGGCGGTCTCGTAATGGCTGGCCGCGTCCTCCCCCTCCGCGGCGAAGCGCTTCAGCAGGTCGGCCTGCCCCATCACCAGATCGTCCAGCCTCCCGCCCAGCGCCTTGCAGCCGAAGGGATTGACGTAGGCGATGCGCAGGCCGGCGTCGGCCAGCACGACGATCTCCGACACATGGTCGATGAAGAAGTTGGCGAGATAGAGCTGGCGCGCTCGTTCGCGCAGCATGCTGTCGCTGTGCCGGACCCGCAGCTGGTAGCTGCCGACGATGCGCCGGATCCAGCCGGTGACCAGCCACGACACGCCAACCGAGGCCGCCAGCGCCACGCCCAGAACGGCGACCGTGGTCCAGACCCGCTGGTTGACGCCGCGGCTGATCTCCGCCCGGCGGGCCTCCATCTCGCGGCCGACATCGTCGATGTAGGAGCCCGCGACCAGGATCCAGCCCCAGACGTTGGGGGCGGAGACATAGGCCATCTTCGGTGTCGGCCGCGCCGAGACCGGATGGATCCAGTCATAGCGCAGCTCGCCGCCGCCCTTGCGCCCCAGCTCCAGCATGCCGGTGACGATGTCGCGCTCGGTCTTCCATGGCAGGTCGCGGGCGTTCATCCCTTCCGACGCCGGGGCGGTGGGCGACAGCAGCACCTGCCCGTCCTGGCGCAGCACGCCGATGAAGCCGGTCTCACCGAACCGGAAGGCGCGCAGGCGATCCAGCGATTCATTCTGCAGCCGCGTCTCCACGGCGCTCAGCGAATCGCTGGCGCCGATCAGCCAGTCATAAGGTTCGAACAGGCGGACGAAGGCCAGCTTGTCGACGGTCTGCGCCGGATCGTCGGGCAGGCTCACGCGATAGCGGGCAAAGCCGCGCCGATTGGGGTCGTGGGCCGCCCGCATCAGTTCGCTGACGACCGAATCCTCCGCCGTGTCGGGCACGGCGGAGGGCGACGTTCCGTCCTTCGGCGCCCCCTCCCGCGACGGGTCCACCGGCATCAGGACCGAGTTGCCGGTCATGTCGTGGATGAAGTAGTAGCCGCGGCCGCCGGAAAAGCGCAGCGGCCGCAGGGTCTGCTTGATCGACTCCTTCACCGCCGCTTCGGGCAGGATGTTCCGTTCCCGGTCATGGACGCTGCGGGCGATGGCATAGGCCTCGTTCACCTGGGTGCGCAGATGGTCCTTCAGCAGCGGTTCGACGCGCGAGCGCATGTAGGCCAGATAGGACTGCGCATTCTCCACCTCCTGCATCAGCGCCTGACGCTGCTCCTGGAGATAGCGTGTCTCGCTCTGGCGCAGGTCGTGCTCCAGATCGGCCCAATGCTGCCAGACGAAGTAGAAGCCAAGCCCGAGGACGAGCGCCGACACCAGCGCCATCGACGCCAGGAACTGCAGGCGGTAGAGCCGGGCCTCGTCGGACGAGCGCGACGGCGCACGGACCAGTTCGACGACGGGGTCGGACAAGAAAGGCTCCCTTCGGATAGGCTCTCCGGATCCGGGTTTGGGCCGGCCCCGATGCGCTGTGCAAGTGTTGCTTAATGCTCGCACCGATTCAACTGCAAGCGAATCAAATCCACCGCGGCGCGACTCTTTGACTGTTTTCCTCTCCCCTGGATCGCCACGGGGTAGCGCCGCCGCGAACGGACAGGGAATCGGCGGATTGTCGGTTCATCCACCTTTAGGCGCGGATTCCCTTCGGTCGGCAACGGTTCGGCCGCAAAGTTTAATGCCGGAGCCAGTTGGGTCCGGTGTGGTCCATCGTGAGGCTTTAAAACGCCTCCCGGCACGGCTATGGTCGCGCGCGCGTGGCTTTGAGACCCGCAAGCCTTCCCCGACCCAGCGCCCGAGACCCAGCGCCCGCATCCTCCGGAGAGTGCCGATGATCCCCCGCTATACCCGCCCCGAAATGGCCCGCATCTGGGAGCCGGAAAACCGCTTCCGCATCTGGTTCGAGATCGAGGCGCACGCCTGCGACGCGCAGGCCGAGCTGGGCGTGATCCCGAAGGAGGCCGCCAAGGCGGTGTGGGAGCGCGGCAAGTGGGAGATCGACCGCATCGACGAGATCGAGCGGGAGACCCGTCACGACGTCATCGCCTTCCTGACCAACCTCGCCGAATATGTCGGCCCCGAGGCCCGCTTCGTCCACCAGGGCATGACCTCCTCGGACGTGCTGGACACCTGCCTCGCCGTGCAGATGACCCAGGCCGCCGACCTGCTGCTGGCCGACATCGACGCCCTGCTGGCCGCGCTGAAGCGCCGGGCGTACGAGCACAAGAACACCGTCACCATCGGCCGCAGCCACGGCATCCATGCCGAGCCGACGACCTTCGGCCTGAAGCTGGCCGGCCATTACGCCGCCTTCGCCCGCGGGCGCGAGCGTCTGGTCCAGGCGCGCGCCGACATCGCCACCTGCGCCATCTCCGGCGCCGTCGGCACCTTCGCCAACATCGACCCGCGGGTGGAGGAGCATGTCGCCGCCAAGCTGGGCCTGTCGGTGGAGCCGGTGTCGACCCAGGTCATCCCGCGCGACCGCCATGCCTTCTTCTTCTCCGTGCTGGGCGTGATCGCGTCGAGCATCGAGAATCTGGCGACGGAAGTCCGCCACCTGCAGCGCACCGAGGTCCGCGAGGCGGAGGAGTATTTCCACCCCGGCCAGAAGGGCTCGTCGGCGATGCCGCACAAGCGCAACCCGGTCCTGTCGGAGAACCTGACCGGTCTGGCCCGCATCGTCCGCTCCGCCGTGGTCCCGGCGCTGGAGAACGTCGCGCTGTGGCACGAGCGCGACATCTCCCACAGCTCGGTCGAGCGGATGATCGGCCCCGACGCCACCGTCACGCTGGACTTCGCCCTGGTGCGCCTGACCAGCATGATGGAAAAGCTGGTGGTCTATCCGGAGCGCATGCAGAAGAACCTGGACGATCTGGGCGGCCTGGTCTTCTCGCAGCGCGTCCTGCTGGCGCTGACCCAGGCGGGGATGAGCCGCGAGGACAGCTACAAGGCGGTGCAGCGCAACGCCATGCAGGTGTGGGAGAAGGGCGGCAATTATCTGGATCTGCTGTCGGCCGACCCCGACATCGCCCAGCACATCGGTCGCGACAAGCTGGAGCCGATGTTCGACATGTCCTACCACACCAAGCATGTCGACACCGTGTTCAAGCGCGTGTTCGGCGAGTGACCTGCCAACGCTGTTGAACGAGGGCGGCGCGGGCCGTCACGGCGTCTTCCGCAGATCGGCAAATATTTGCCGGTGGATGACAAACGGCCCGGCCATACCTAATCTATCTCGAGAAGCAAGTGCCCGGGCGGGGCAATCCTGAACAGAGCCCTGAACAGAACGAGGATTGGACCCATGGCGATGGAAGCCGCCACGATCGAAAAGCTCATCAAGGAAGGCATCCCCGACGCGGTCGTGGAGATCGCCGACCTTCGGGGCGACGGCGACCACTATGCCGCGCTCGTCACCTCCGCCGCCTTCAAGGGAAAGAGCCGGGTGCAGCAGCACCAGATGGTCTACGCGTCCCTGCAGGGCAAAATGGGCGGCGAACTGCACGCCCTGGCGCTGACCACCGCGGTGCCGGAAGGCGCCTGAGAACAGATGCCGGAAGGCGCCTGAACACAAGTCGTAACGGACAAGGCCGCGGCATTGCCGGGCCGAATCGGAAGGGTCATCGAGTCATGGTCGATCAGAACGTCGTCGAGCGCATCGAGCAGGACATCAAGAACAACGATGTCGTGCTCTACATGAAGGGGACCCCGGTGTTCCCGCAGTGCGGCTTCTCCGCCGCCGTCGTCCAGGTGCTGAGCCACACCGGCGTCAAGTTCAAGGGCGTCAACATCCTGGAGGATCCGGGCCTGCGCCAGGGTCTGAAGGAATACTCGAACTGGCCGACCTTCCCGCAGCTCTACGTCAAGGGCGAGCTGGTCGGCGGCTGCGACATCGTCCGCGAGATGTACGAGTCGGGCGAGTTGCAGACCCTGATGGCCGACAAGGGCGTCGCCACCGCCGCCTGATATGGCGGCGGTTTCGGGATCGAAACGAGAAACCCCGCTCCGGCGGGGTTTTTTGTTGCGTGAAAGGGGCGCGGGGCGGGAGTGATGCCGGTTGCGCAGCCCGGCCATGTCAGCCCGGCCGCTGCCGGATTGCACAAACTATGTGCTAAACGGACGGTATGGTTCAAACTCCGCCGCCCGCCAAGGCCCCGACCTCCACAACCGCAGCGTTTGTCGCGGCACTGGCCTCCTACCTGATCTGGGGGCTGGTCAACCCCGTCTTCTTCAAATTGCTGGGCAATGTCGGCGCGGTGGAGATCGTGGCGCACCGCGTGATCTGGACGGTGGTGCTGGTCGGCGTCGGCGTGCTGGTGACCCGCGGGCCGGCGGCCGTCGTCGCCGCGGTGGGCAACTGGCGCCGGCTGGGCATTCTGGTGGTCACCACGCTGCTGGTCTCCGTCAACTGGACCGTCTTCATCTGGGCGGTGGTGAACAGCCGGCTGGTGGAGGCCAGCCTGGGATATTTCATCAACCCGCTGGTCAATGTGCTGCTGGGCGTGCTGTTCCTGCATGAACGGCTCAGCCGCGGCCGGATGCTGGCGGTCGCCATCGCGGCGGCCGGCGTCGGCAGCCTCGTCGTCAGCTATGGCGCCGTTCCGTGGGTCGCCCTGTCGCTGGCGCTGTCCTTCGGCTTCTACGCCCTGGTGCGCAAGAAGGCGGCGATCGACCCGGTGATCGGGCTGCTGGTCGAAACCGCGCTGCTTCTGCCGGTGGCGCTGGGCTATCTGCTGTGGTTGGGTGGCGGCGGGACCTTCGGCCATGAATGGGGCGACAGCATCCTGCTGGTGCTGGCCGGGCCGATGACGGCGGTGCCGCTGGTTCTCTTCATGATCGGCGCGTCGCGGCTGACCATGACCACGCTCGGGCTGCTGCAATATGTCGGGCCGACCGGACAGCTTCTGCTGGGCGTGCTGGTCTATGGCGAGGCCTTCACCCAAAGCCACGCCATCACCTTCGCCTGCATCTGGGTGGCGTTGGCCGTCTTCACCGCCGACGCGGTCCACAGCCACCGCAGCAGCACCCGCACCGCCGCAGCCGCGGAGTAACCGCGGCTTACCGCGGCGTCAGGCCATGGGCGATGGTGTGGGCCAGCGTGCCGACCATCGCGCAGATGCCGGCATCGTCGCGGCCGAACACGACCTGATCGAGGAAGCCCAGCCCGAAGCTGAGCGTCGCGATGCCGGCCGCCACATTGGCGAGGTCGGCATCGGCGGCGATGGCGCCCCGTGCGCGGAAGCCTTCCAGCCGTCTCAGCAGGCAGGGGATGCGGCTCTGCGACAGGGTGCGGGCCATCTCGTCCGCCACCGCCTGATCGACCAGGGCGCGGGCCAGCACCACGCGGGTGAAGTCGCGGCATTTCCAGCTGTGCTTCAATTGGGCGTGCAGGAAACGGGCGAGGTCGGTCTCCAGATCCTCGTGCAGCGGCGGCAGGTCGCAGCCGCCCGACTCCTCGCGCCAATAGCGCTCCACCACCGCCAGCAGCAGCCCGCTCTTTCCTGAGAAATAGCGCTGGATCAGCTGTTCGTTGACCCCGGCCCGCCCGGCGATCTCGCGCGTCGTCGCCGCATCGAAGCCGCGTTCGGCGAACACCAGCTTGGCGGCGTCGAGCAGCGCGCCCTCGGTCGCGGCGCGGTCGCGCTTGCGTGCCCCGCCCTCGCAGGCGCCCTCGGTGCCGTTGATATTGCCGTTACTGGGGCAACTGCCGTCAGCTTCCGTGCTTGCGTCCAAAACCCGTCCCTCTCCGGTGCGTCCCGTCGGCTTCATAATAAGTATGCAGATACATACTTGACAAGCGGCGGGCTCCGGTTCAAGTATGTACTCACATACATACAAGCCGATTTGCCCGACAGGGGCCAATAGGGGGTAGTCCCGCCATGCCGCAAAGCACTGCAAAGCCTGACCTGTTCACCCCGCTGCGCCTCGGCGCCATCGAGCTGCCGAACCGCGTCGTCATGGCGCCGATGACCCGCAGCCGCGCCGGCGAGGGCAACTGCCCGACCGCGCTGACCGCCGAATATTACGCGCAGCGCGCCTCCGCCGGCCTGATCATCACCGAGGCGACGCAGGTCTGCGACACCGCCCAGGGCTATCCCAACACGCCGGGCATCCACACCGACGCCCAGACCCTGGCTTGGCGCGCGGTGGCGGACGCCGTGCATGACGCCGGCGGGCGGATCGTCACCCAACTCTGGCATGTCGGCCGCATCTCCCACCCGCGCTTCCAGCCGAACGGCGCTGCCCCGGTCGCCCCGTCGGCGATCGCGGCGAAGGGCCAGCTCTACACCGGCGCCGGCATGGAGCCCTTCCCGGTGCCGCGCGCCCTGGAGACCGCAGAGATCCCCGCCCTGGTCCGTCACTTCGCCGATGCCGCCAAGCGCGCGGTGTTCGATGCCGGCCTGGATGGCGTCGAGATCCACGCAGCCAACGGCTATCTGATCGACCAGTTCCTGCGCGACGGCACCAACACCCGGACCGACCAGTATGGCGGGACGGTGGAGAACCGCTGCCGCTTCCTGCTGGAAATCCTGGAGGCCACGGCCCATGCCGTCGGCGCCGACCGCATCGGCGTCCGCCTGTCGCCGACCGGCGTGTTCAACGACATGAAGGACAGCGACCCGCTGCCGCATTTCCTGGCGATCACCAAGGCGCTGAACCCCTTCAACCTCGCCTATCTGCATGTGATCGAGGGCCGGCCCGGCCACCATATGGCCCCGCCGGAGGGGGCGCCGCATGTGGCGTCCGCCTTGCGCGCAGCCTTCAAGGGCCCGCTCATCCTGAATGGCGGCTACAGCCGGACCGACGCCGACACCGCCTTGGCGAACGGCGAGGCGGACGCGGTCAGCTTCGGCGAGGCCTTCATCTCCAACCCGGACCTGCCCGTGCGCTTCCGTGCCGATGCGTCGCTGGCCGAGCCGGACCGCACCACCTACTACGGCGGCGACGCCAAGGGCTACACCGACTATCCGGCCCTGGAATCCGTCGCCGCCTGACCGGATTGCGGTCCCACCACCCCGGCAGGGCCGCAATTGCTCTCGACATGAGAGCGCGTCGTGAGACGCAAATCCCCGCTGCCCCCGGCCCGGTTCCCCCCTGGGCCGGGGGCCTTTTTCGTATTACGCCGCCCCGCCCTCGCCATCCAGCCCATCGCCCAATCCACGGGCCAGCGCGGCGATGGTGCCGTAGCCGACCTGATCTGCCGGGTCGATCTCCGCCATCTTGGCAAGAATCGCCAGCGCCCTGTCGCGGTTGTGGCGGCGCAGTTCGATGAAGGCCAGCGCCTTCATGGTGAACAGGAAGAAGCGCGCCGGCCCGGCCGCCGTCCAGTCGGTGGAACCGGCGGTCAGTTGCGACCAGTCGGCCGGAAAGCCGCCCTGCAAGGCCGCGGCATCCAGCCCGATGCGGGCCACCCGCTCCGCCTCGCCCAGCTTCTTGCGGTTGAAGTAGAATTTGTAGAGCGCGTAGAAGACCGGCAGCACCCGCGGCCCCTTGCGGTGCGCCTCCCACAACAGCGCCTCGCAGGCGTCGGGCACGTCACGGGCTTTCACCGCTTCCTGCAGCAGTTCGTCGATCTGTTCGGGCACGTCGCCGAAGGCCATGCGGCCGTTCGACATCCTGAGTTCGATCGGTTCGTCGCTCATCGCTTCCCTCGCCTGTATTTCCTGCTGACGCAATCAATCATCCGACGCACCGACGACGTCCCATGGTACGCGCGCAGGCACGGGGAAAGACCACACTATTTTTGTGCGGCGAAGTGTCGCGGCTGTCGCAAAAGCGACACGCGCCAAACCCGACAAAAACGTTGGAAGGCGAAACATTGTCGGACTCTCGCCAAGCCATTTCAGCCTGACAATCGTTTAAAATCAATGAGTTGCCGGTTTGGCACAGCCCTTGCTCTACTTCCCGTCAGATCGGCCGGCACCCCCGGCAACGCGGCTTGAGGAGGCGGGACATGGTGACTCTGACGGATGCGGCGGTTTCCACTCTGGAGCAGGTGCTGGCGAAGTCGGGCGGTGCCGCCGCCGGCCTGCGGATCGCGGTCACCGACGGCGGCTGCGCCGGCCTGAAATACCAGATGGGCCTGGAGGCGGCGGCCAGCGACGACGATGCGGTGCTCAGCTTCGGCCCGGTCACCATCTTCGTCGACGCCAACAGCCAGCCCTTCCTGAGCGGCGTGGTGGTCGATTTCGTCGAGGGCATCGAAGGCTCCGGCTTCAAGTTCGACAACCCGAACGCGACCAGCAGCTGCGGCTGCGGCAAGTCCTTCTCGGCCGGTGAAGGCGGGGGCGGCTCCTGCTCGACCTCCTCGTCCAGCTGCGGGTCGTCGGCCCCCTATTCGACCCATTAATCGGGGCCACTGACACCGCCCCCGACACTCTTCCCCAAGGCGCGCACCCCACGGAAAGGCAGCAGCGACATGTGGAACTACACCGACAAGGTCAAGGAACACTTCTTCAACCCGAAGAACTCCGGTGTCCTGGACAGCGCCAACGCGGTCGGCGAGGTCGGCTCCATCACCTGCGGCGACGCGCTGCGTCTGATGCTGAAGGTCGATCCCGACACCCAGATCATCCAGGACGCGAAGTTCCAGACCTTCGGCTGCGGCTCGGCCATCGCGTCATCTTCCGCGCTGACCGAGATGATCATCGGCAAGACGGTGGACGAGGCGCTGACCCTGACCAACCGCGACATTGCCGAGTATCTGGGCGGCCTGCCACCGGAGAAGATGCACTGCTCCGTCATGGGCGCCGAGGCTCTGCGCGCCGCCATCGCCAACTACAAGGGCGAGGCGTGGGAAGACGACCATGAAGAAGGCGAGCTGGTCTGCAAATGCTTCGGCATCGACGCCGCCATGATCGAGCGCGCGGTGACCGTCAACGGCCTGACCACGCTGGAAGAGGTCACCCACTACACCAAGGCCGGCGGCTCCTGTCAGACCTGCCACGAGAAGATCGAGGAGGTGCTGGAAGAGGTGCTGGCAAAGACCGGCGCCCTGAAGCCCGCCAAGAAGCACACCCCCGGCACCGTCGGGCTGGACGCAATCAAGCCCCTGGAGCCGAAGGCCGAGCCGGTCACGGCGCCCAAGCTGACCAATGTCCAGCGCATGCAGGCCATCATGTCCGCCATCGAGGAGATGCGCCCGCAGATCCAGCGCGACGGCGGCGACGTTGAACTGGTCGACATCGACGGCAAGGACATCTACGTCCGGCTCTCCGGCGCCTGCTCCGGCTGTTCGCAGTCGGCCGGCACGATGATGGGCGTGCAGATGAAGCTGGTCGAGAAGCTCGGCGAGTTCGTGCGGGTCAAGCCCGCCTCTCTGATGCCGGCCCATGTGGGTTAAGGGGAGCCTGATATCATGAGCCAGGGCATCTATCTCGACAACAACGCCACCACCCGCGTCGATCCGGAAGTGCTGCAGGAGATGCTGCCGCTCTTCACCGAGCATTTCGGCAACCCGTCCTCCATGCACGGCTTCGGCGCCGCGGTGGGCGGCAAGATCGAATGGGCGCGCAAGCAGGTCCAGGCCCTGCTCGGTGCCGCCCATGACAGCGAGATCGTCTTCACCTCCGGCGGGACGGAGAGCGACAACACCGCCATCCTGTCGGCGCTGGAGGCCTATCCGAAGAAGCGCGAGATCGTCACCAGCGTGGTCGAACACCCCGGTGTGCTGGCGCTCTGCGAGTATCTGGAGAAGAAGCGCGGCTACAAGTTCCATCGCATCCCGGTGGACAACCGGGGCAACCTCGACATGGAGGCCTACCGCGCCGCCCTGTCCGATCAGGTCGCCATCGTCTCCATCATGTGGGCCAACAACGAGACCGGGACGATCTTCCCGGTGGAGGAACTGGCGCGCATGGCCAAGGAGGTCGGCGCCCTCTTCCACACCGATGCGGTGCAGTCGGTCGGCAAGATCCCGATGAAGCTGGCCGACAGCGCCATCGACATGCTGTCGCTGTCCGGCCACAAGCTGCACGCCCCCAAGGGCATCGGCGCGCTCTACGTCAAGCGCGGCCTGCGCTACCGCCCAATGCTGCGCGGCGGCCATCAGGAACGCTCGCGCCGCGCCGGGACGGAAAATGCGCCCGGCATCGTCGGGCTGGGCGCCGCTGCCCAGCTGGCGCTGGTCCATATGGGTGACGAGAACACGCGGGTGAAGGCGCTGCGCGACAAGCTGGAGCAGGCGATCCTGGCGGCGGTGCCGAGCTGCTTCGTCACCGGCAACCCGGACAACCGCCTGCCCAACACCTGCAACATCGCCTTTGAATATATCGAGGGCGAGGCGATCCTCCTGCTGCTGAACGAGGCGGGGATCGCCGCGTCCTCCGGCTCCGCCTGCACCTCGGGCTCGCTGGAGCCGAGCCACGTCATGCGCGCCATGGGCGTGCCCTACACCGCCGCCCATGGGGCCACCCGCTTCTCGCTGTCGCGCGATACGACGGAGGAGGAGATCGACCGGGTCATCGCCGTGGTGCCGGGCATCATCGCCAAGCTGCGCAGCCTGTCGCCCTACTGGCAGCAGGGCGCGGATCGGCCGAAAGAGTTCGCGCCCGTTTATTCGTAACACCGGAATCGCAGGCCGGGTCGATGGCCCGTCCCGGCACCCCGCCCGACGACACCCCGTCGGGGCGGGTCCCCGGCCCGGCCTGCGACACTTCTCATGGGGGTAGCTTTTCCCCCTGCGCGCGAGGTGCCCCCATGCCCACCACCTTCGCCACCATCAACGACACCACGCTGCGCGACGGCGAGCAGACCGCCGGCGTCGCCTTCACGCTTGACGAGAAGATCGCCATCGCCCGCGCGCTCGACGCCGCCGGCGTGCCGGAGCAGGAAATCGGCATCCCCGCCATGGGCGAGGAGGAGCGCGAGGGTATCCGCGCCGTGGCGTCGCTGGGGCTGAAGGGCCGGCTGATGGTGTGGTGCCGCATGCACGACACCGACCTGAAGGCGGCGCTGTCCTGCAATGTCCGCTTCGTCAACCTGTCGATGCCGGTGTCCGACATCCACATCACGAGGAAGCTGAAGCGCACCCGCGCCTGGGCGCTGGCGGAGATCGAGCGCCGGGTGAAACAGGCGCGCGACCATGGGCTGGAGGTCAGTGTCGGCGGCGAGGATTCCTCCCGCGCCGACATGGATTTCCTGATCGCCGCCGCCACGGTGGCGCAGGAGGCCGGTGCGCGCCGCTTCCGCTTCGCCGACACGCTGGGCGTGCTCGACCCCTTCCAGACGCGTGCCTGCATCGAACGGCTGCGCCGGGCCACCGACCTGGAGATCGAGATCCACGCCCATGACGATCTGGGCCTCGCCAACGCCAACTCGCTGGCTGCGGTGCTGGGCGGCGCCACCCATGTCAACACCACGGTGAACGGCCTGGGCGAGCGCGCCGGCAACGCCCCGCTGGAGGAGGTGGTGGTGTCGCTGAAACACCTCTACCACATCGACAGCGGCGTGGAGACGCGGTCGCTCGGCGCCATCAGCGATCTGGTGGAGCGGGCCTCCAACCGGCCGGTGGCGGTCAACAAGTCGATCGTCGGTTCCGCCGTCTTCACCCACGAGGCCGGCATCCATGTCGACGGCCTGCTGCGCGACCGTACCACCTACCAGAATTTCGACCCGGCCGAGGTCGGGCGCGAGCACCGGATCGTGCTGGGCAAGCATTCCGGCACCGCGGCGGTTAAGTTGGCCTATGAACGGCTGGGCATCGCCTGCGACGACGCCATGGCGCAGGCGGTTCTGCCGCGCGTGCGGGCGCTGGCCACCCGCGCCAAGCGGCCGCCGACTCCTGAGGAACTGCACGCCTTCCTGGAGGCGGCGACATGAGCAAACCCGAAAGTAGGCCCGGCATCATCGCCCTGCTGCGCGAGGACGTCGCCTGCGTGTTCGACCGCGACCCGGCGGCGCGCAACGTCTTCGACGTGCTGACCTGCTATCCCGGCATCCATGCGCTGGTGATGCACCGCTTCGCCAATGCGGCCTGGCGGCGGGGACTGCGCTGGCCGGCACGCTTCCTGTCCTATGTCGCCCGTGCGGTGACCAACATCGACATCCACCCCGGCGCCGGCATCGGCCGCCGCTTTTTCATCGACCATGGCGCCGGCGTGGTGATCGGCGAGACGGCGGAGATCGGCGACGACGTGACGCTCTACCATGGCGTGACGCTGGGCGGCACCTCCTGGACCAAGGGAAAGCGGCACCCGACGCTGATGAACGGCGTGCTGGTCGGCGCCGGCGCCAAGATCCTGGGGCCGATCACCGTCGGCGCCAACGCGCGGGTCGGCGCCAATTCGGTGGTGACCAAGCCGGTGCCGGACGGCATGACCGTGGTCGGCATCCCCGGCCGGGTGGTGCGTCCGGAAAAGCAGCGGCAGCTGTCCGGCCATCAGCTGTCAGATCACGGCATCGACCTGGAGCATCATCTGATGCCGGACCCGGTCGGCAAGGCCATTGCCTGCCTGATCGACCACATCAACCGCATCGAAGCCCGGCTGGAAGCCCACACCGCAACGGAAACGTCACAGTTTCCTGCTAGAAACATCAGCCTTTCGGAATTTCGGCTGAGCGATATACGTTTGGACGGTGTGGCCTGCAGCTCGTGTGGCAACATCTGCGACCAGGAGGGGTGCGGCCCCTCCCCCTCCACCCAGCAGCATGCGTGAGGAGCCTTCGACGATGAGCGATTTCACCGACGACCTCGACGATCTGGAAACCGCGGAAGACTTCCTGCGCTTCTTCCACGTCACTTACGACCAGCGCGTGGTCAACGTGAACCGCCTGCACATCCTGCAGCGCTTCCACGATTACCTGTCGGCGGACAATGGGATGGAGGGGCTGGACGACGACGGCATGTCGTCGCGCTACCGCTTCCACCTGGAACGCGCCTATCAGGATTTCGTCGTATCGAACGCCATCGCGGAAAAGACCTTCAAGGTCCACAAGGAAGAGGCGCGCAAGATGGCCGACCGCTTCGTCCCGCTGGACAGCCTGCTGGGATCGCCGGTCGGCTGAAGCGCCGGCGCAAAAGCTTTGACGGAGGGGGCGTCTTGCGGCGCCCCCCTTGCCGTCAGTGGATCTTGCTCTCGTTCCGCCCGCCGTCGCGCCGATAGACATGGACGTGATAGGCCGCCATCGGGTTCTCGTCGATGTAGCGCAGCAACTCCTGCTCCGTCCGTGGGGTGGCGTCGCGGATCAGCACCTGCCAGGCGGGCTCCATCGTCGCGCGCATTGTCTCGTCATGGGGCAGCATGATGAAGCCGGCCCATTCCGGGTCGAAATCCGCGAGATAGCTCTTGGTGTAGTGTTTCATCATCGCCGCGTCGTTGACGTTGACGCTTTCCATGTTTTCGAAACAGACTCGCAGGTCCATCGCCGGTCTCCTCATGGAAAAGGGAGCGGCCCCGCCCGCCATCCGTAATGAACAGGCGCGGGTCCGCAATGCTCGCTGGTGAGAACAGCCCTGGGACAGAGATGGTGCGCCCAGCGGGTGAAAAACAAGGGTGCGGCGATACCCTGCGACGCTTCCGCTCCGTCACCCATGCATCCGGCGCAGGTTGCGCCATTGGTCATAATCCTGCGCTTTTTGGTTTGCCGATCATCCTGCTCCTGTAAAATCGCTGTGACAGCCCTCAAGCGATCACGATGACAGATCTCACGCCTGCCTCCGACGCTCCCCTGCGCATCCTCATTGTTGAAGACGAGAGCCTCGCCGCCATGGCGTTGGAGGAGATTCTCGGAATGCTGGGATTCGCCGTCGTCGGAATCGAGGACAATGCCGACGCCGCGGTCGAGGCGGCCGAACGGCTGCGTCCGGACATCGTGATGATGGACATCCGCCTGCTGGGGTCCCGCGACGGGATCGAAGCGGCGGCGGCGATCCGCGCGCGGACCGGCATCCGCTGCATCTTCACCTCCGCCTTCGGCGACCCCGAGACCCGCCACCACGCCGCGGAGTGCGATCCCTTCGGCTTTGTCCGCAAACCCTACTTCCCGGCCGAGCTGCAGCGGGCGCTGGGGCATGCGGTGGAGGTTTTGAGGGGGCGTTGACTTGCCCCCACCAAACAAAGCGGCCCCCGCGCAAGACCGCGCGGAGGCCATCCAGTTCCGGGGGAAGACACCAAGCAGACCCGATCAGCCGAACTTGTAGCTGATGCCGTAGCCGCCGCGCGGATAGTCCCAGGCGATGTTGCCCTTGTCCTGGCAGACGACGCGGCAGGTGCCGCATTCCAGGCAGCCGTCCGTCACCAGCGTCACGCCGCCGGTCTCGTTCTTGCTGTAGCAGGCGGCCGGGCAGCAGAAGGTGCAGGCCTGTTTCTCGCAGCTCTGGCAGGCCTCCTCGCTCTTGATCTGGATGTGCGGCCGGCTTTCATCGACGATGTAGCGGTTCTGATAAAGCTTCTCTTCGACCTTGACCATGATGCTCATCGCACGGCCCTCACCAGCTTGATTGCGTCACCGACAAGTCCCATCACCGAGCGGCGCTTGATGAAGGACTTCATGATCTGCTTTTCCTTCGACTTCTTGTCGATGCTGTCCACGGTGAACCAGTTATGGGCCGCCGCGGTGATTTCGTCGGGATAGGCGCCGAAGAACTGCTTGTTGCCGTGCATGATGCCGGGCAGTTCGCGATACTTCTTCAGGTCCTTCATGATGAAGCTGTCGTCCAGCTTCTTCTTGTAGGCGGCCAGGTTCGATGCGGTGAAGCCCTTGCCGGCTGCCTTCAGCTCGATCACCGTCTCCGCCGCCATCCGGCCCGACGCCATGGCGAGATTGGAGCCCTCTCGGTGGGCGGCGTTGTTGAAGTGGGCAGCGTCGCCGACCACCATCCAGCCATCGCCGTAAAGCTGCGGAACCGCCTTGTAGCCGCCCTCCGGGATCATGTGGGCGGCATATTCCTTCATCTCCGCCCCTTCGATCAGCGGCTTGATGACGGGGTGGTTCTTCAGGTCCTCCAGCATCCGGTAAGGCGGGCAGTCGCCGTTCTTGAAGTCGGAGATCAGGCAGCCGATGCCGATCGTCAGCGATTCCTTGTTGGTGTAGAGGAAGGCGGTGCCGACCATCCCCTTGGTCACCTTGCCCATGATCTCGATGACGACGCCTTCGTCCTCCTTGATGCCGAAGCGCTGCTGGATCAGCTCCGGATCGATGAAGAGGATTTCCTTCACCGCCAGCGCCACATTCTCCGGCGCCGCTTCGGCCTGAAGGCCCGCGCGTTTGGCCAGCAGGGCATTCACGCCGTCGGCCATGATGACGACGTCGGCATGGATCTCCCCGCCCTCGCGGTCGGTGCGCACGCCGATCACCTTGCCGGACGGGTCGCGGATCAGTTCCGTCACCGTGGTCTCGCAGATCTGCAGGCCGCCGACCTTGCGGATCTGCTCGCCCCACCATTTGTCGATGTTGGCGCGGATGATGGTGTAGCGGTTCGGCTTGTCGCTGTTGAAGGCTTCCGAGCGGTAGTTGGTACCGACATAGCTGTCGTCGCCCAGCAACCAGACGCGCTGTTCGATGATGTGGCGCTCGGTCGGGCAGTCGTCCCGGAAATCCGGGATGATCTTTTCCAGCTCATGCGAATACATGATGCCGCCCTGGACGTTCTTGGCGCCGGGATATTCGCCGCGCTCCAGCTGCAGGACCTTCAGCCCCTGCTTGGCCAGCGTATAGGTCGCGGCGTTGCCGGACGGGCCGGCACCGATGACGATGGCGTCGAACTTTTCGACCATGTCGACAGGCTCCTTTCTCGTCCGGCGATCAGCCGGCCATGCGGTTGACGGACAGGCGGCGACCGAAGGCATCGGTCAGCGCCGGCAGGATCTTCAGCGCGTCGCCGACCACCCCGAGATGGGCGAAGTCGAAGATCGTCGCGTTCGGATCGGTGTTGATCGCCAGGATCAGGTCCGACTTCTCCATGCCGACCCGATGCTGGATGGCGCCGGAGATGCCGGCGGCGATGTAGAGCTTCGGCCGCACCGTCTTGCCGGTCTGCCCGACCTGACGGTCGTTGGTGGCCCAGCCGGCCTGGACCAGCGGGCGGGTCACGCCGACCTCGGCGCCCAGGACTCGGGCGAGGTCGAAGACCAGCTTCATGTTCTCGACCTTGCCCAGCCCCTTACCGGCCGACACGATGATGTCGGCGAAGGCCAGTTGCGCCTCGTTCTGCTCGCGGTCGGCGATGAAGTTCAGGACCTTGGTGACGATGTCCTCTTCGCGGAGATCCGGCTGGATTTCGACGACGCGGCCGGTGCGGGCGTCGTCGCGCTCCGGCATCGCCATGACGCGCGGGCGGACGGTGGCCATCTGCGGCCGGTAGGCCAAAGTCTGGATGGTGCAGAGCAGCGTGCCGCCGAAGGTCGGCCGGGTGGCGGCCAGCGAGCGGTTGTCGGCGTAGATGTCCAGCTCGGTGCAGTCGGCGGTCAGGCCGGTCGCCAGCGTGGTGGCGATGGCGCCGGCCAGATCGCGGCCCAGCGTGGTGGCGCCCAACAGCACGATCTCCGGCTTGTGGGTGTTCACCACCTCGGTCATGACGCGGCAATAGGGGTCGGTGCGGTAGTCGGCCAGCGCCGGGTCGGTCACCTTGTAGACGATGTCGGCGCCATAGCTGATGGCGTCGCCGCAGATGCGGTTCAGGTCGGGGCTTTCGGCGCCCAAAACCACGGCGCCCACCTCCACCCCCAGCTTGTCGGCCAGCTTGCGGGCTTCGCCCAGCAGTTCCAGCGACACGGAATGGACGATGCCGCGCTCCTGCTCCACGATCACCCAGACGTTCTTGTAAACCTTTAGGTGTTCGGGAAGCTGGAACTTGCGGCCCTGGGGCTTGCTCGGTTCGCTCATCGTCGGGTCTCCCGCGGATGGATCGTCAAAGCCCGGCCGCGGCGCGGGCGAGCAGGTCGCCGGCCAGCTTGGGCTGGGCGGCGAAGATGGCGTCGATGGCGGCGGCGGCCATCGCGTCGGGGGTGTCGGCATCGGCGACGATCATCTTGGCCTTCTCGGCGCGCGGCTTCGGCACGAACACCTTCGACACCACGGTCGGCGAGCCCTTCAGCCCGACACGCCCCTCTTCGGCGCCGGTGAAGTCGCGGCTCCAGGTCTTCAGCTCGTAGCGGGCGGCGCGGAACAGGTCGTCCATCTTGCCGAAGCGGATGGTGTTGGTGCCCTCCAGCATGGTGATCATGCAGGGCAGCCTGGTCTTCAGCACCTGCACGCCGCCTTCGGAGCGGCGCTGCACCACGATCTCCTTGGACGCGGTGTTCAGGTCCTCGATCTTGGTGATGTAGGTCAGCTGCTCGAAGCCGAGACGGGTGGCGATGCCGGGGCCGACCTGCGCGGTGTCGCCGTCGACCGTCTGCTTGCCGCAGAAGACGATGTCGACCGGCTCCTCCTCCGCCAGCTTCTGAATGGCGGAGGTCAGGGCATAGGAGGTCGCCAGCGTGTCGGAGCCCGCGAACTTGCGGTCGGTCAGCAGCACCGCATCGTCGGCGCCAAGCGACAGCGCCTTGCGCAGCGAGGTCTCCGCCATCGGCGGCCCCATGGTCAGCACGGTGACGCGGGCGCCGACCTTGTCCTTCAGCCGCAGCGCCTCTTCCAGCGAGAACAGGTCGAACGGGTTGATGATGGCGGGCACGCCCTGCCGCATGATGGTGTTGGTGACGGGATGGATGCGGATCTGGGCGCTGTCGGGCACCTGTTTGATACAGACGACGATGTGCATCCCGTTCTCCTTGGCTTCCGCTCTCGCTGTGGCGCGCATGTGGGTTTGGGGCCGGCACCGGGCCGGGATACACCCAGAACAGCAAGCGGCGTGCCAGCCGGCGGACCCCGGCCAAGCCACGGGAAACACAGGATTTTTCTGAAGAGCGGGATGCGCCGCACACTTGTCGCAAAGGCGACAAGGGGACGCTCATGTCGGTTTCGCTACAGCCTCGACCACAGCCCCTGCGGGTGCGGGATCAGACCGCCTCGATATGGGCGATGACGCGGTCCAGTTCGACGCCGACGCGGGCGACCAGGGCGGCGATGCCCTCCAGCCGCCGGTCGATCACCGCCAGTTCCACCGCCTCGGCAGCAGCGGCGAGGTCGCGGGCGCCGACGGTGCGCGAGGACCCCGCCAGCTTGTGAGCCGCCTGCCGCACCTCGTCCCAGATCTCGCCGGCCAGCGCGTCCATCAGCCAGCGGTGCGAGGCACTGTTGGAGGTGACGAACTCGCCCAACAGATGCCGGACGAACTCGCCGTCGCCGTCGAACAGCACGGTCAGCGCCTCCAGGTCGAGCGGCGGCAGATCAGCTGACGGCAAATCGGCGATTGCGGGGGTTGGCGGAGATGCCGGTCGATGCACGGGTTGCGGCAACTCCTCGGTCATCGCTTCCATGCTTTCCGAAGCTTTGCAGGGGTCCTCCCCGTCCCAGCCCTCGCCGTCCGTCGGGGGCAGGTAACGGTCGACCACCCTGCGCAGGTCGGCGAGGCTGACCGGCTTGGCCAGCGTGTCGTCCATGCCCGACGCCAGGCAAAGCTGCGCTTCGTTCTCCGTCGCATTGGCGGTGATGGCGACGATGGGCAGGCGGGTGCCGGTCCCGGTCTCCGCCTCGGTGGCGCGGATGCTGCGGGCCAGTTCCATGCCGTCCATCTCCGGCATCTGGCAATCGGTCAGCAGCAGGCCATGGCCGCCGGCCTGCCACATGGCCAGCGCCTGGGCGCCGTCCTCCGCGGTCTCCATCACATGGCCGAGCAGGGTCAGCTGGCGCTGGATGACCTGACGGTTGGTCGGATGATCCTCCGCCACCAGGATCAAGCGGCCCTGTGCCCGCGCCTCCTCCACCGTGGGCAGGCGGCGCCGGCCGGCCGCCGGGGTGGCGGGCTCCGGTTCGGAATGGCGATCGGTACGGCCGCCCTCCCCCGCCGCCATCCGCCCGGCGGCGGCCAGGATGGCGCGGACCAGTCCGCCCCGCCGCACCGGCCGGCCGAGCACCACAGTCCCGGCGCCGGACGCGCCCAGTTCCGCCGCGTCGCCGGCGCTCAGCGCGTCGCCGCCGATCAGCACGCGCCCGCGCACCCGGCCGCGCGGATCGCTGTCCAGCGCCGCAAGATCGGTGCCCAGCGTGGAGATCAGCACGTCGCAGGCGGCGGTCGGCAGCAGGGTGCGCAAGGCCGCGTCGGCGTCGGCCGCCTCGACCAACTGGGCGCCGTCGGCGTTCAGGTAGCGGGCGAGGAAGCCGCGCTCCTGCGCATCCGCCGCCAGAAGCAGCACGGTCACCCCCTGCAGCGGCGCCCGCTGCGTCGGGGCGGGCTCGACCGCCGCGACCAGATCGGCGGCGAAGGTGAACCAGAAGGTGGAGCCGACATTGACCTCGCTGGTGACGCCGATGTCGCCGCCCATCAGTTCGGCCAGACGCCGGCAGATCGACAGCCCAAGCCCGGTGCCGCCGAAACGCCGGGTGGTCGATGCCTCCGCCTGGGTGAAGGGGCGGAACAGGCGACCCTGATTTTCCTTGGAGATGCCGATGCCGGTGTCGGTCACCGCGACGCGGATGGTGACGCGGTCGCCGTCGAAATGCGCCAGTTCCACCCGCATGGTCACCGAACCGGACTGGGTGAACTTCACCGCATTGCCGGTGATGTTGAACAGAACCTGCCGGATGCGGACGGGGTCGCCCACCACCTCCGCCGGCAGATCGGGGTCGATGTAGGTGACCAGCGACAGCCCCTTGGCCCGGGCGCCCGGCGCCAGCGTTTCGGCCACCCCCTCCACCACGTTGGCCAGCGGAACCGGCACCCTTTCCAGGTCGAGGCGCCCGGCCTCGATCTTCGAGAAGTCGAGGATGTCGTTGATGATGGTCAGCAGCGCCCCTGCCGATTCCCGCACCACGCTGACCAGCTCGCGCTGGTCGCCGGTCAGGCTGGTGTGCTCCAGCAGTTCGAGCATGCCCTGGATGCCGTTCATCGGCGTGCGGATCTCGTGGCTCATCGTCGCCAGGAACAGCGACTTCGCCTGGTTTGCCGCCTCCGCCTCCGACCGCGCCGCCTCAGCCGCCTCGCGCGCCGCCACGAGGTCGCGCGTGCGTTCCGCCACCTGGCCCTCCAGGCTGCGGTTCAGTTCGGTCAGTTCCTCGTACAGGTGGACGTTGTCGAAGCCGATGGCGACCTTGGCGCAGAACACCTCCAGCAGCCTGCGCTCGTCGGCGGTCAGCGCCCGCCCATGGCCGAGATACACCGCGGTGTCGTGCCGCCGGGAGGCGGAGCGGAAGACCAGAACGCTGTGGCCGCGCTCATACCGGTTGCGGCCGTCGGCCAACGCCGCCGTCACCGCCTGCACCGCATCGGGCGGCAGGGCCAGGAACAGCGGCGTCCCCTCCATCCCGGCATGGCAGCCGGCGCCGCCCAGCACCAGCGGCTCAGCCGGCCGCGGCCCGTCGGACAGGCGGCTGACCAGCGCCACCCCGCCCAGCGTCATTCCATTGGCCGGCGGGCAGACGCCGACGATCTGCGCCACGGCATGGCGCACGAACTCCGACATCGTCCGTTTGCCCAGCAGGGTGGAGGAGGAGTAGAGGATGCGTTCCAGCCCCTCGCGATGGTCCTCGATGGCGGTGATGTCCTGGTAGCCGCGCAGAGCCGCGACGACGGAGGTGAACAGCTTCTGCGCCGTCAGCTCCGTCTTCGATTTGTAATCGTTGATGTCGTAGCTGAGGATGACGTCGCGTTCCGGCGCCTGTCCCGGCTGGCCGGTGCGCAGGATGATGCGCACACGGCGGTTGTTCAGCTCGTTGCGGATGTAGCGGACCAGACGCAGGCCGGCATCGTCGGATTCCATCACGACGTCCAGCAGGATCACAGCGATGGCCGGGTTGTCGCGCAGAACGCCGCGCGCCTCCGCCGCGGTGGCGGCCGACAGGAACTGTGCCGGGCGTCCTTCGAAGGCGAAGCCGCGCAGCACCATCTTGGTGGTGGCGTGGATGGCGGGGTCGTCGTCGACGATCAGGATCAGCCAGGGTTCGACCGGTTCGGCAGCCTCCGCCGCCACCTCTACGGCGGGCTCCTCCTCCGCGAACAGGAATTCGTCGCTCATCACGGTCCCCCGGCGAAACAGCCGCGCTTTTTCCATTCCGGCGCGCGGGCGACCTTATCACAGCTGCGGGAATGGCCGCCAGTTCGGCCCCCGGCCGGCACCATAAGGTGGTGCCATCAGGCGGAAAGGGTGGATTTGCCGGGCGGCAGCCGCCATGGTGGCGCCGTTTTCCATCGCGCATGTGCCGTCATGAACCTGCTTGCCTGCATCCACGACAAGGCCGCGCTGATCGAGGCGCGGGATCCCGACCTGGGCGACCTGTTCCCGCCGGGGTTCCTTGACCTGTACGAGGTGCATAGCTACCGCAACGCCGCCCGCATCCTGGCTCATGCCTGCACGGCCGAGTTCCGCGAGATCACCGAACGGCTGATGGAGTTCCGCATCCGGACGGAGGACATCGTGGCGTCGGGCGGCAACAAGTCGCAGATCGCCAAGACGATGGAGCGGATGCTGAACCCGCTGGGCTGGAACGAGACGCGCATCCGCGGCGACCTGTTCATCACCAAGATGATCGTGACGCACGAGGAGAAACGCCGCATCGCCGGCAAGAACCGCGGCCAGACCGTGACCGAACAGCGCCAGCGCGAGGAGCTGTACAAGGTCAACGGCTTCATCGACGGGCACAAGATCGACTTCGTGAAGGAGCGCGTGTCCTTCGACCTGGAATGGAACAGCAAGGACCAGACCTTCGACCGCGACCTCTATGCCGCCCGCACCTTCTATGAATGCGGCATCATCAACGCGGGCGTGCTGCTGACCCGCAGCGCCGAACTGATCCCGCTGTTCACCGAGGTGGCGCGGCGGGTGGAGATGAAGAACTTCCAGAACAAGTACGGCGCCAGCACCACCTGGATGAAGAAGCTGCTCTACCGCCTGGACGCCGGCCGCGGCGGCGGCTGCCCGGTGCTGGCACTCGGCATCCGCCCGGCGGTGGTGTCGGATTTCGAGGAATGGAAGGACAGCCACCCGGTCGTCCGCCAGACGGCGACCTTCGATGTCGATACCGGGGCGGAGGACGAGGACGATTTGTGGTGAGGGGGGTCTAACCTATCCCTTCACGCGAATTTGCGATCCGTCAGCAGCAACCGCACCGCGAATCCCAGGAACAGAACGCCGGCGAGGCCGTCCATCGCCGCGCGCACCCGCGGGCTGGACAGCACCTGCCGTGCGGCCCCGGCGCTGAGCGCCGCGATGCCGACCAGATAGACGCCGCCCAGCACCGAGATGATGTTGCCGAGGATGAAGGTCTGCAGCGCCACATGGCCCAGGTGCGGGGCGATGAACTGCGGCACGAAGGCCAACTGGAACAGGATGATCTTCGGGTTCAGCAGGTTGGTCAGCAGCGCCTGGACGAAGACGCGGCCCGCAGGCGCCGGGGCCGGCGCCCCGACGGCGGGGACCGGTTCGGCGCCGCGGCTGGTCCAGACGCTCCACAGCGAGCGCAGGCCGATCCACGCCAGATAGGCGCCGCCGGCATAGCGCAGCAGGTCGAACAGCGATGCCGAGGCCGCGATCAGGGCGGAGATCCCGGCGGCGGCCAGCAGCGAATGGACGGTGTTGCCGACGCAGATGCCCAGCGTCGCCACCACGCCGGCCTGCCGGCCGTCGGCGATGCTGCGGGTCAGCACCAGAAGCGAATCCGGCCCCGGCGCCAGAACCAGGACGCAGACGGCGATCACATAGAGTTGCAGCAGATGGAGGTCGAGCGGCAGGGCCATCGCGGGCGAACCTTGAAGGACGGTGGAGCGGGCGTTCAGTCGGGCCAGCGGCGGTGGATCCACAGCCATTGCGCCGGCTTGTCGCGGATCCAATCCTCCAACAGACGGTTCAGCCGTTCCATCAGAATTCGCGCATCCGCATTGCGGTCGCCGCTGGTCGGGTATTCCTCCGGCGGCAGGACGGTGACGCGGAAATGTGCGCCCTCCAGCCGTTCCGTCCGCGCCGGGCACAGCGGCAACCGCATCTTCATGCCGAGGACGGCGGCGGCCGGCGCGGTCATGGCGTCGCGGCCGAAGAAGGGGACGGGAATGCCGTCATTCATCTTCTGGTCGATCAGCATGCCGACATGGCCGCCCTTGGTCAGGTGGCGCAGCAGGATCCTGGCACCGTCCGGCCCCTTGGGGATCTGCATGCCGGTCGCAGCCCCGCGCAGCTTCACCAGCAGCCCGCCGACGATCGGGTTGTTGGGCGCCCGGTAGACCAGCCCCAGCTCCAGCCCGTGCATGCGGGAAGCGACCGACTGCACCTCCCAGTTCGCCAGATGGCCGGAGACCAGGATGCCGGCCTTGCCGTCCTCGCGCAGCATGTCGACATGCTCGATGCCGACCAGTTCGATCCGCTCGCGGCCGATCTGTTCCAGATGCGGGTATTCGGCGATGGTGCGGCCCAGATTGTCCCACATGCCGCGCAGGATCGCGTCGATCTCCGCCCCGCCCTTCTCCGGGAAGGCCCGCGTCAGGTTGCGCCGCGCGCGGGCGCTGTTGGGCAGCAACGGCCCCACCGTCCGCCCGATCCAGCCGCCGAGCGCCGATGCGCGGTCGAGCGGCAGCGCCCGGAACAGCCGGCAGACGGCATGGACGAGCACCGCCTCCACCGGATAGCCGATCCGGCGCGTCAGCCATTTCTGCAGCGGACTACGCGGCTTGGCCATCGGGACTTCCCTTCAGCAACACGGAGGTCAAAAGCGTGGCAAGCCCCCGCTCGTCGGCCCAGCGGACCGACACCGGCAGGACGGCGACCTTTGCCCGCAGCTGCGGCGGCAGGCGAACGGCGTCCTTGGCGGTGGTGACGGGCACCGCGCCCAGCGCCGCGGCGCGGTCGATCAGGGCCGCCACCTCGGCCGGGCGGTAGGGGTGATGGTCGGCGAAGGGCACCCGCTCCGCGATGCGGGCGCCGAGCGACTCCAGCGTGGCGAAGAACTTCTGCGGCCGGCCGATCCCGGCGAAGGCCAGCACGTCGCGGCCGGCAAGCCGGGCGGCGGCCTCGGGATTGGGTTCCAGCCGCGCCGCCAGCACTGGACGCCCGCCGGCCAGCGCCGCCAGGCCATGTCGGTCCTCGCCCAGGATCACCAGCGCGTCGGCGCGGGCGAGGCCGTCGGCCACCCGCTCCCGCAGCGGTCCTGCCGGTACCAGCCGGCCGTTGCCGAAGCCGACCGCGCCGTCGGCGACGATCAGAGCCAGATCCTTGTGCAGGGCCGGGTTCTGGAACCCGTCATCCATGACGATGGCCCCGGCCCCGGCGGCGACCGCACGCTCCGCCCCCGCCAGCCGGTCGCGCGCCACCCAGCAAGGAGCGGCACCCGCCAGCAGCAGAGCCTCGTCACCGACATCGGCGGCGGCGTGGCGGCCGGGGTCGACCGCAAGTGGACCGGCCTCCCGCCCACCATGGCCGCGGGTCAGCGCATGGACGGCGATCCCGCGGGCCTGCAAGGCCGCAATCAGCGCCAGCCCGACCGGAGTCTTGCCCGCCCCGCCCGCCACCAGATTGCCGACGCAGGCCACCGGAACGCCGACCCGGCGCGGAACGGTCCCGGCAATGCGCCGCCGGCCGGCCAACCCATAGAGCGCCCCCAGCGGCGCCAGCAGGGTGGAGGCAAGGCCGGGCGGCCGATACCAGAAGGCGGGGGTCTTCACGGTTCCGTGTCCCCTCAGGCGGCAGTCCGGATGCCGGCGGCGCCCAGCACCGGGGACAGCGCCCCCAACGCCCGGTCGATGATCCGCCGGTTGTCCGCCGTCACCCGCGCGGCACCCGCGACGATGCGTTCGCGCGCCCGGTCGTCGGTCAGCAGCCGCCGGGTCTCGCGGGTCAGCGCATCGCCGTCCGCGACCGGCAGGGCGCCGCCGGCGGCCTCCAGCATGTGGGTGATCTCGCCGAAATTGAACATGTGCGGGCCGTAGAGCACCGCGCAGCCCAGCTGCGCCGGCTCCACCGGGTTCTGCCCGCCATGGGGAATGAAGGAGCCGCCCATGCACACCACCGGAGCGGCACGGTAGAACAGCCCCAACTCGCCCATGGTGTCGGCGATGTAGACGGCATGCTCCGGTCCCGGCAGCAGATGCCCGGCCGTGCGCTGAAGAACCGCCAGCCCGCGCGCCCGCATCAGTTCGGCGATGGCGTCGCCGCGATGGGCATGGCGCGGCGCGATGACGGTCAGCAGGCCGGGCAGAGCCGGCGCCAGCGCGGCATGGACCGCCGCGGCGATCTCGTCCTCCCCCGGATGGGAGCTGGCGAGCAGCCAGACGGGGCGGCCGGCCAGGGATGCCCGCAGCGGCTCCATCGCGTCGGCGGCGGCGGGCGGCGGCTCGGCGGAGAATTTCAGGTTGCCGACGCTGGCGACGCCGGAGGCCCCCAGCCGGCGCAGCCGCTCCGCATCGCCTTCGGTCTGGGCCAGCGTGACCTGGAAGGTGGACAACAGCCCGCCGATCAGGCCGGGCGCGTTGCGCCAGCGCGAGAAGCTGCGTTCCGACATGCGGGCATTGACCAGCGCGGCCGGGATCGAGCGGGCACGGATGCCGGCCAGCAGGTTCGGCCAGATCTCCGATTCCGTCCACAGCACCGCGTCGGGCCGCCAATGGTCGAGGAAGCTGTCGACCGCACCCGGCAGATCGACCGGCACATATTGATGGATCGCGCGCTCCGGCAGCCGCCGTCCCATCAGCTCGGCCGAGGTGACGGTGCCGGTGGTCATCAGCACGGTCAGGTCGGGCGCGCTGTCCAGCAGCCGGCCGATCAGCACCAGGACCGAGTTCGCCTCCCCCACGCTGGCCGCGTGGATCCAGGCCAGCGGACCGTCCGGCCGGGCGCGCGAGGCCATGCCGAACCGCTCCGCCTGACGGGCGGGGTCTTCCTTGCCGGCAGCGCGGCGGCGGTCGAGATAGAGGCGCACCGCCGGCCCGGCGACGGTCGTCAGGCCACGGTAGAGGGATTGCAGCATCGAGGCCCGGAACAGGAGACGGACGACAACGGGCGCGTTGCCGGTCCCCCTGATACGGAACACCGGCGACGCGCCCGGCGGCACCTTAGCACGCGGCAACCATTCCGTAACAGGGGACGGTGCAACGCTGATCCCTTACCGCTCCGCCAATGCCAGCTTGGCGCCCAGCGCCGCGAAGGCGGCGGCGAAGCTGCGGCGCATCCAGGCCATCACCCGCGGGCGGGACACCACCTGGTCGCGCACCGCGGCGGCGAACAGGCCGTAGAGGACGAAGACCACGAAGGTCAGCGCCATGAACACGCCGCTGAGTTCCAGCATGCGGGCGACCGGCTGCGGGTCGGTCTCGCTAACGAACTGCGGCAGGAAGGCCAGGAAGAAGATCGACAGCTTCGGGTTCAGCACATTGACCAGCACCGCCCGCAGGATCATCCGCCCGGCCGAACGCTTCGTCCCGTCCGCCGTCCCGTCCGTCCCGACGCTCAGCGCCCCCTGCTCCTTCAGCGTCATCCAGGCCATGTAGAGCAGATAGAGCACGCCCAGGATCTTCAGCCCCTGGAACGCCAGCGCACTGGTGTGCAGCAGGGCGGCCAGCCCCAGCACCGCCGCCGCCATGTGCGGGACGATCCCCAGCGTGCAGCCGAAGGCCGTCACCGCGCTGGCCCGCACCCCCTGCGACAACCCCGCTGCCAGCGTGAGCAGCACCCCGGTGCCGGGCGAGGCGACGACGATCAGGGAGGTGATGAGGAATTCGGGGGTCATGGCCGGGAACCTCGCGTCGGGGTGGCGATCCGGCGAAATGGAACCACGGCACCCGTCCTTCGCCAAGCGGAATGCTGTCACTCGTTTAAGTGAAGGGCCGCAGGTTCGACAGGAACTGTTCGGCCGACCGGCGCCAGGAATAGCCCAGCGCATAGTCCCGGCAGGTCTGCGCCGGGATCGTCAGCGCCCCTTCGACCGCCCGCTTCAGATCCTCGTCCAGGCAGCCGGCACCGGAGCCGTCGACAACGTCGAGCGGTCCCGGCACCGGGTAGGCCGCCACCGGCACGCCGGACGCCAGCGCCTCCAGCAGAACCAGCCCGAAGGTGTCGGTGCGCGACGGGAAGACGAAGACGTCGGCGGCGGCGTAATGCTTCGCCAGATCCTCGCCATGCTTGGCGCCGACCCAGTGGACGCCGGGGTATTTACGCTGCAACTCCTCCCGCGCCGGACCGTCGCCGACCACCACCTTGGTGCCGGGCAGGTCGAGGCGCAGGAAATCCTCCAGGTTCTTTTCCACCGCGACGCGGCCGACATACATCGACACCGGGCGCGGCAGATCGAGGAAGCCCTTGTCGCGGGGATGGAACAGCTCGGTATCGACGCCGCGGGTCCAGCGGCGGATGTTGGCGAAGCCGCGGTGCGTCAGCGCATCCTCGATGGTCTGGGTCGCCACCATCACCGCCGAGGACGGCTTGTGGAAGCGGCGGACGACCGCATAGGACAGCGCCAGCGGGATCGGCGCACGGTCGCGCACATATTCGGGAAAGCGCGTGTGATAGGCGGTGGTGAAGGGCTTGCCATGCTTCAGGCAATAGGAGCGCGCGGCGAAGCCCAGCGGCCCTTCGGTGGCGATGTGGATGCAGTCGGGCCGCATGCCCTCGATCATCGCCCACAGCCGCCGCTTCGCCCCCAGCGCCAGCCGGATTTCCGGGTATGTCGGCATCGGCAGGGTGCGGAAGCGGTCGGGACCGATCACCTCGACGCTGTGGCCCATCGCCTCCAGCTCATCGCGCACGGTGCCGATGGTGCGCACGACGCCGTTCACCTGCGGGTGCCAAGCGTCGCTGACGATCAGGATGTTCACGCCGCTTCCCGTTCCTTCGCCGTCACCTTGCCCGCATTGGGACCAGGGGCCGGCAACCGCTGCGTCATGACCTCCGTCCAGTGGATGATCTCCAGAGCGCCGCTGTCGTGCTCGACCAAGGCGGTACAGGACTCGACCCAATCGCCGTCGTTGCAATAGAGGATTCCTTCGATATCGCGCATCTCGGCGGTGTGGATATGGCCGCAGACGACTCCGTCGACCTTGCGGCGGCGGGCTTCCTCGCCCAGCGCTTCTTCGTATTTGCCGATGAACTCGACCGCGGTCTTGGCCTTGTGCTTCAGATAGGCCGACAGCGACCAGTAGCTGAAGCCCAGCTTGCGCCGGACCCAGTTGAACAGCGTGTTGACGTGCAGCAGCGTGACATAGGCGTGGTCGCCCAGCAGGGCCAGCCACTTGGCGTAGCGCACCACCGCGTCGAACTTGTCGCCGTGGGTGATCAGCAGGCGCCGGCCGTCGGCGGTGGTGTGGACCCATTCGTCCACCACATGCACGCCGCCGAACTGCAGCCCGACATAATCGCGCGCCGCCTCGTCATGGTTGCCGGGGATGTAATAGACCTCCACACCCTTGCGGGCACGGCGCATGATCTTCTGCACCACGTCATTGTGCGCCTGCGGCCAGTACCAGCTTTTCTTCAGCCGCCAACCGTCGACGATGTCGCCGACCAGGAACAGGTGATCCGATTCGGTGTGTTTCAGGAAATCGAGAAGCAGCTCCGCCTGACAGCCGCGCGTTCCCAGATGAACGTCGGATATCCAAATGCTGCGGTAGCGCTTGACCGCTGGGACGGCGTCCATCTTCCGCTCCGTCGTCGCCATGGCCGGTGGCCATCAAGACAACTGCCGTATAAAGGAAAGCAGCATGCCTTGACAATGATTTGGAACACCCGCACCTATTCGTCACCGATATTTTGTCTACCGTCATTCATTTGCATTTTTACTGAAACAGAACCGCCGTGAGTTCTTCACGGTTCTGCAACAGAAGGCGCCCACGCGCCGGTCAGGGAGAACGAATCGGTGCGCGACACGGTGCTGATGGACGAGAGCCCGGCGGCTGGCGCCGGCAATGGCGAGGGCGCGCCGATCGATGTGCGGCGGCTGCTGGTGATCCACAACCCGACGGCCGGCAGGCGGCGGGCGCGGCGACTGCGCGCGGTGGTCGCCCGGCTGGAGGCACGCGGGCTGAGCGTCGCCGTCAGGCCGACGACCAAGCGCGGCGATGCCGAGGCCTTCGCCCGGGAGGCCGATCCCGCCGACATCGATGCGGTGGTGGCGGCCGGCGGCGACGGCACCATCAACGAGGTCATCAACGGGCTGTCGGTCCATGCCGACGCGGGTCGGCCGTTGCCACTCGGCATCGTGCCGATGGGCACCGCCAATGTGCTGGCCGCCGAGTTGGGCCTGACCACGGATCCGGAACGCGTCGCCGCGGCGATTGCCGGCGGGCGGCGGACGATGATCTGGCCTGCGCTGGCGAACGGACGGGTGTTCTCGCTGATGGCCGGCGTCGGGCTGGACGCGCGGGTGGTGGAGCGGGTCGATCCACGGGTGAAGCGGCTGATCGGCAAGGGCGCCTATGTGGCGGAAACGCTGGTGCAGCTGGCGACCCGGCCGGACCACCGCTATCGCGTAACGCTGGATGAGGGCGACGGCTGGGGCGAACCACAGGAGGTGGCGTCAGTGATCGTCGCCAAGGGGCATTTCTACGGCGGCCGCTTCATCTGCGCGCCGGACGCGCGGCTGACCGAGCCGGCGCTGCATGTCTGTCTGTTCCCGCGCGGCGGGCGGCTGAACGCGCTGCGCTATGTCTGGGGCGTCACCGCCGGGCGGCTGGCGCGCTTTCCGGAGTATCGCGTGGTGACGGCGAAGCGCGTACGGATCGAGGGGCCGGCGGGCGACGGGCTGTTCGCCGATGCGGTGCAAGGCGACGGCGACGTGCTGGCGCGGCTGCCGGTGGAGATCACGCTGGCGGGATGGCGGTTGCCGGTTCTGGCCGGGTGAGAGTAATCACCGCGACGGCGGCAGGCCTCTCGCCGCCCTCGCCTGCTCCTGCAACGCGACGTAATGGTGCCAGACCAGCCGCGCCGCCAGCGAGCGGTAGGGCCGCCAGGGCTCGGCCACCTCGATCAGCTGTTTCGCCGTCGGCTTGTCGGCCCAGCCCTTCAAACGCTGGACGCCCAACTGGATCGCCAGATCGCCGATGGGCCAGATGTCCGGCCGGTCGAGCGTGGTCATCAGATAGACCTCGGCGCTCCAGCGGCCGATGCCCTTCAGCGCGACAAGTTGGGCAATCGCCTCCTCGTCGGGCAGGTCATGGATGATGTCGAAATCGAGCCGGCCGCTCGCCACCGCCTCGGCAAGGCCGCGGGCATAGCCGATCTTCTGGCGGGAGAAGCCGCAGGCGCGCAAGCTTTCGTCGTCCAGCGCCAGAATGGCCTCGGGAGTGACGGCGCCGCCCAGCCGGTCCTGCAGCTTGGCCCACAAGGCCAGCGCCACCTTGGTGGAGAGCTGCTGCTCCATCACCATGCGCAGCAGGCCGACGAAGCCGGTCGGCCGGGTGAAATCGCGGATCACCGGGCCGCCGACGCGCAGGCATTCGGCGAAAATAGGGTCGAGCGCGGCCAGATGTTCAACGCTCATCGGCCGCGCTCCACTCCAGAAAACGCTTGATCAAGACTGCCGGTGGATCAGGCTACCAACTCGATGGCGTAGTCCTCGATCACGGTGTTGGCGAGCAGCTTGCTGCACATCGCCTCGACTTCCTTGCGGGCGGTCGCCTCGTCGGTGCTCTTGAGCTGCAGCTCGATCACCTTGCCGGCGCGGACGTCCTCGACGCCGTCGAAGCCCAGCGTGTGCAGCGCGTGCGCGATGGCCTTGCCCTGGGGGTCGAGAACGCCGCGCTTGAGGGTGACGTGAACCTTGGCCTTCATCGGATGTCCGCTCGCTTTGGGGTGTTGGGTGGAGGGGTGGTTACTGAACACGAATCACTGGATGGTCTTGGGACCCTTGACGTCGCTCGGCCCGCCTTCCGGCAGGATGCCGAGGCGGCGCGCGACCTCCTGATAGGCTTCCTCGACGCGGCCCAGATCCTGGCGGAACCGGTCCTTGTCCAGCTTCTCGTTGGTCTTGACGTCCCACAGGCGGCAGTTGTCGGGGCTGATCTCGTCCGCCAGGACGATCCGCATCTCCTCGTTCTCCCACAGCCGGCCGAACTCCAGCTTGAAGTCCACCAGCTTGAGCCCGATACCGAGGAAGAGGCCGGACAGATAGTCGTTCACGCGGAGCGACAGCGCGACCATGTCGTCGAGATCCTGCGGAGCCGCCCAGCCGAAGGCGGTGATGTGCTCCTCGGAAACCATCGGATCGTTCAGCTCGTCCGACTTGTAGTAGTATTCGATGATCGACCGCGGCAGCGGCGTGCCTTCGGGAATGCCGAAGCGGCGCGACAGGCTGCCGGCGGCGACGTTGCGCACCACGACTTCGATCGGGATGATCTCCACCTCGCGCACCAGCTGCTCGCGCATGTTCAGGCGGCGCATGAAGTGCGTGGGCACGCCGATCTCGGACAGCCGGCTCATCAGATATTCGGAGATGCGGTTGTTCAGCACCCCCTTGCCGGTGATGACGCCCTTCTTCTGGTTGTTGAAGGCGGTGGCGTCGTCCTTGAAGTACTGCACCAGGGTGCCCGGCTCCGGCCCTTCGAAGAGTACCTTGGCCTTGCCTTCGTAGATGCGCCGGCGTCGTGTCATCGCGTGATCGTCCAAATACGTAAGGACCGGTCAAGCGAGCTTGCCGGCCCAGGAATGTGCCAGAGTGATATAGCAAGCCGGGTGCACGAACACAACGATGGGGGCGGGAGGGCAGGATTGTGCGGTCGCTGGTCCCGAAAGGCGCGGCGTCGGAGGCAAGATCTCCACGGATGTCACGGATTTGAACACGGATTTCACGGATGTGGCGTTCCGAAGCTGTGGATTGCCCGAATCGCCGGTCTGTCCGCAGGATCAGAAAAATCCGTGTAATCCGTGTCTAAATCCGTGACATCCGTGTCGATCTTGTTAGCCGGTATGCGGCTGCCCCGGCAATCGACCGCCCCTCACAGCTCCACCGGCGCGTATTCCACCGCGTGCGGACAGCCGGGGGCGAAGTGCCAGATCGGGTTCAGGTCGGGCCGCTCCACCCGCGGCACCGCCAGCAGCGAACTGGACGAGGTGCCGAAGCCGTTCGGCAGCAGGAAGTCCATGGCGCCGCGCTCGTCCGGCGTGCCTTCCCAGATGCGGCTGCCCATCAACTCCGGCCAGCCGCCCCAGGCGAAGGAGTCCGCGTCGGGGGCGTCGGTGGTCGGCGGCACCGCATGCTCGAACAGCGGGCGGTAGAAGGCGGTGCGCGGGTCCTGCGGGTCGTCCAGTTCGAAGGCGGTCAGCATATGGACGCCGGCGGGGATCGACGATACCTCCGGCCGGTGGCGCGGGTTGGCGCCGCGATGGACGACCAGATAGGCGTCGCGGTTGTCGGCGATCACCAGATTGAAGGGACGATAGGCGCGGATGTCGAGATGGGCGAAGCTGCGCGCGGCGTCGGCGGCGTCGGCATGGTCCAGCGCGTCCAGCACCAGTTCGCCGCGCGACCGCTTGCCGGCCTCCGGCCCCAGCGTTCCGAAGCGGTTGAGGATGACCGCCACCACCCCCTCGTCGTTCAGACCCATCCAGGATCCGCCGGCCAGCTCGTCCAGTCCGGCGACCACATTCGGCCGATCGGGCCAGTGGCGGGCGGGAGGAAGCCAGGGGCGCCCGGTCATCTCGTCACGGTTTCCGGCGACGACCAGCGGCCAGGTTGCGTCGGGTCGCCGCAGGAGGATCACGCTGCACATGCCATGCCTTGTCTTTTGTGGTGCCCAAGGGTATCCCGCCGCCCGAGGAAACTCTGCAGAATATCCGCGGCTGCGATGCGGCGGGACAGTGACGACAACCGCTTCCGGGCTATATAATCATTGGAAACGGGAGCGAAACCAATAAGGAGCCTGGGTCCCCATGACGACCTTCGACGACCGCGAAAAGGCCTTCGAGAACAAGTTTCAGCACGACGAGGATCTGCTCTTCCGCATCCGCGCCCGGCGCGATCGGCTGGCCGGCGAGTGGGCCGCCGACCTGATGGGGCTGTCCGGGGCGGAGGCCGAGGCCTATGCCCGCCAGATCGTGGACACCGACATCGCCACCCCCGGACCGCACGACATCCGGGACAAGCTGTGCACCGACCTGCACGCCCGCGGAGTCGACATCTCCGATCACCGGGTGGAAAAGCAGATGGCGCATTTCCTGGACGTCGCACGCGAGCAGATCAATCAGGCCTGAACAACGGGCAGGCCTGAATAGGAAGCCTCCCTTGTCGCGGTCCTCGCGGACCCGCCGCCACACCCCGTTGCGGCGGGCCGCCTACTCCGCCGCGCGGTGCAGGACGCGCTGGCCCGCATAATCGGCGATGCGGCCGATCAGCGTGTCGATCTCGCCCTTCAGCCGGGCGAAGCCGTCGTGGCGTTCCAGCGTCTCCTCGTTCATGTAGAGGCGGCGATTTATCTCGAGCTGGATCGAATGACGGCCGCGCGCCGGATC
Organism: Azospirillum oryzae; assembly: GCF_900177515.1. GTDB lineage: Bacteria > Pseudomonadota > Alphaproteobacteria > Azospirillales > Azospirillaceae > Azospirillum > Azospirillum oryzae_A. The sequence goes on along the minus strand of NZ_FXAK01000007.1, from coordinate 688,743 downwards.
GCCGTAGCGCGCCAGCAGTTCCACCCCCTTGTACGGGTCGTTGAGCGCCACGCGATGGCCGAAGCCGCGCAGGGTCTCCGCCACCAACCGGACGAATCCGGGCTCGCTGGTGGTGCCGTCGCGGTCGCCGATGACGAAATCGACCGCCAGAGGGTCGCGCCCGTCCGGCCGCAGCGACGACGGCATGGAGTGGCAATTGACGTGCCACACCGCGCCGAACCGCGCCGCCAGACCATCCAGCGCCAGCCGCATCTGGGCGTGGTAGGGCCGGTAATAGCGGTCGATGCGGTCGGCCACCACCGACGCCGGCAGCTTTCCGTCATAGAGCGGCACGCCCGGCCGAAGCATGCTGCGGATCAGCCCCATGCCCAGCGTGCTGCGCGGAGTCGGCCGCAGTGGTGCCGGCCAGTCGCCGTCGATCAGCGCCGGGTCGATGTCGTCGACCGCGCGGTTCACGTCGATGCAGGTGCGGGGAAACAGCGCGCACAGCAGAGTGGCGCCATGGTCGGGCGCCGTGGCGAACAGCTCCTCCACATGGGTGTCCTCGCCCTGGCGCAGCAGCGGATGCGGACAGACCACCCGGAAATCGGCGGGATAGACGCTGCCGCTGTGCGGCGAATCGAACAGCACCGGAAGGCGCTCGCCGACCGGGTCGTTGCGGACAAGAACGTCATCGATCACGAAGCTCATCGACCTGCCCCGACCAGACGACCGGATGGTAACAACCGCCAGTTCAATTGCCGCAAAGTCAACCGCCGCCCTGATTGATCAGGAGATTCCTATAACCCAAGCGTCAAGCCCCAGTCGACGGCCATTCGTCATGATCCTGCCATGCCGCCGCAACATCGCACAGTGCGCATCAGCCAAAAAAACCGCCGTACACAACCGGCCCGCACTGGCGCGGAGTCGCTTGGTTCGTCATACTGATTGGAGCGCCCACCGCTGGCGAGCTTGCCGCTTGACCGACCCGCTCTTCGCCCCCGTCGAACTCTCCCCGCCGGACATCGCGCCCCACCGGCGCGGCAACACCGGCATCGACCACGTCACCAGCCTGTCGGCGGTGGAGCCGGGGCCGCATGTGGTGCTGAACGCGCTCGTCCACGGCAACGAACTGTGCGGCGCCATCGCCCTGGATGCGCTGCTGCGGATGGGTCTGCGGCCGACGCGGGGACGGCTGACCTTCGTCTTTGCAAACACCGCCGCCTACGCCACCTTCGACCGACAGAATCCCTATGCCTCGCGCTATCTGGACGAGGATTTCAACCGGCTGTGGTCGCCGGAGCATCTGGATGGCCGGCGCGACAGCGTGGAGCTTCGGCGTGCCCGCGTCCTGCGGCCGGTCTATGAGTCGGCGGACCTGCTGCTCGACCTGCATTCGATGACGGCGGACACGGCGCCGCTGACCCTGTGCGGCCGGACCACCCGCGGGCGCGACCTTGCGCTCGGCCTCGGCTATCCGGCCTGGGTGGTGGCGGACGGCGGCCATGCCGGGGGCAAGCGGCTGATCGATTACGGCAATTTCGCCGAGCCGGAGGGGTCGCACACCGCCATCCTGGTCGAATGCGGCCAGCATTGGCGGACCGAGACCGCGACGGTGGCGCTGGAAAGTTGCCTGCGCCTGCTTCTCGGCCTGGAGATGATCGATCCACCGCTGAACGGCCCCCGCCTGCGCCCGCGCAGCGATCCGCAGCGGGTGGTGGAGGTCACCGACGCCGTCACCGCCTCCACCGAGCGGTTCCGCTTCACCGCCCCCTTCGTCGGCATGGAGGTGATCGGCCGCGCCGGCACCGTCATCGGCTGGGACGACGGCCGCGCGATCCTGACGCCTTATGACGACTGCGTCCTGATCATGCCCGCCCGCCGTGTGAAGTCCGGCCAGACGGCGGTGCGGCTGGGGCGGATCGTCGGGTGAGGCCGGCCGATCCTTGCCGCGTCCCGCGGGGGCGGGCAAGATCGACACGGATTACACGGATTGGAGCACGGATTACACGGATGTGGCGTTGCCCGGGTGCCAGTCTGACGGGAGAAGCCAGGGCGTCCGCAAGATCAGAAAAAATCCGTGTAATCCGTGTCTAAATCCGTGACATCCGTGTAAATCTTGCCCCGAAGCCGCAAGTTCCCAAGTCGCCAGCCTCCTCACTTCGCCGCCGGCTTGCCCTTCGTCCAGGTCGCATTCGCGGCGAACAGCGGCACGGTGGAGATCGAGGTCTTGGCCGAGGCGTCCTTCACCTGTCGGCTGTACACCACATAAACCATCGTGTCGTTCGGCCGGTCGTAAATGCGGCGAATGGCGATCGATTTGAAAATCAGGCTCTTCCGTTCGGAGAAGACCTCCTCCCCCTTCTGCGACAGCTCAATGTCGCCGACGGTCACCGGCCCGGTCTGACGGCAGGCGATGGAGGCGTTGGACGGGTCCTCGAACCAGTTGCCCTTGCTCAGCCGGTCGATCAGGCTGCGGTCGAAATCGACCAGATGGCAGGTGATCCCCTTCACCTTGGGATCCTCGATTGCCTGGATCTCCAGCCCGTTGCCGGTCCAGTCGTTGGAGAAGCGGCCGACCACCTCGTCGGCCGCCGCCGTGCGCAGCGGAAGCGCGGCATTCAGCAGGCCCAGAACCAAAAGGCCGGCGGAAACGTTCATCAGGGGAAACGGGCTGCGCATCTCGATCGGGTCTCCGGCAAGGACGGGCGGGGACCGCAAGGTGCGCGGCCCGGAAAAACACTCCCCTAGATCGGAGGGTCGGGCGCCGCCGTCAAGCGCCTCCCTCCGGAGGTCCGGCCACCGCGATGACAGACCGCAGACCACTCGCCGCGCTTCCCCCCGCCCCAGAGGCCCCGCTTGCCGGCACGCCGGAACCGGTGACCGAACCGTTGCCCTCACCCGGCCACCGCCGCGATCCGCTGACCATCGCCGCCGTCGGCCTGTTCGTCATCGCCGTGCTGTTCACCCTCTATTTCGGGCGCGACGTCCTGCTGCCGATCATGCTGGCGTTGATTCTCAGCTTCCTGCTGCGCCCGCTGGTCCGCGCGCTCTATCGCGTCGGGGTGCCCGAAGGGCTCGGCGCCGCCGTCATGGTCGTCATGCTGTTCGGCGGCGTGCTGTTGGCGGTCTATACCCTGTCCACCCCGGCGGCGGAGTGGGTGAACCGCATGCCGCGGGTCCTGCATGAGCTGGAGTTCAAGCTGGGCGACATCCGCGCCGGCATCGAACGCGCCCGCGAAGCCTCCCGACAGATCGAGCAGATCACCAAGGAGACCGGCAGCGACGGGCCGGTGCGCGAAGTGGTGGTGCGCGGTCCGACGCTGATGGAGCAGGCGGTCAGCCAGGTCGAATCGGTTCTGGCCAATGTCGTGATCCTGCTGGTGCTGCTCTATTTCTTCCTCGCCCGTGGCCGCCATTCGCTGGAGGCGCTGATCGGCACCATGCGCAACGTCGACGACCGCGTGCATTACGCCATGGTCGCGGCGACGCTGCAGCAGAACATCGCCGCCTATCTGCTGACCATCACCGTCATCAATGCGGTGCTGGGGCTGGCGACAGGGCTGGTGATGTGGATGTGGGGACTGCCGAACCCGGCCTTGTGGGGGGTGATGGTGGCGCTGGCCAACTACATCCCCTTCATCGGGCCGGCGGTGATGACCGGCGTGTTCTTCCTGGTGTCGGTCCTGACCTTCGACGGCCTCGGCACCATCATCCTGCCACCGCTGTCCTTCGTGGCGCTGACCACGCTGGAAGGCAATTTCCTGACGCCGATGATCGTCGGCCGCCGGCTGTCGCTCAACCCCATCGCGGTGTTCGTGTCGATCCTGTTCTGGGGCTGGCTGTGGGGCATTCCCGGCGCACTGCTGGCCGTGCCGATCCTGGCGATCCTGAAGATCCTGTTCGACGCGCACGAGCCGCTGAAACCGGTGGGCGCGCTGCTGGGGGATTGAGGAGGCCGACGCCTCCTCACGCCCCCCTTCTCACGCCCCCCTCCTCACGCCACCGAAGCCAGCGGCAGATTGACCAGCAGGTTCTGCGGCTTCAGCTTCAGCCGCCGCCCTTCCGTCATCGCCAGCCCCAGATAGACCGGCCGTCCGGCGAGGTCGGGGCGCATGGCGGCGGGGTCGGCGAAGTCCAGGCGGAACAGGGCGAGGATGCGGGCAAGCCGGTCCTCCCCCACCTCCACGCCATTGTAGAGATCGTTGAGGATCGCAGTGGCCGAACTGTCGAGCCCGACATGCCAGACCCACCGGTCGTCGCGGATGTTCTGCACCGGCTGGATGCCGACCGTCACGCCCAGGAAATGCCCGACCCAGGCCTCCAGCACGCGGGCAAGCGCGTCCAGCCCGGCGGCGGCGAAGGTGATGTCCAGCACGGTGTCGTGCCGGGCGTCGCGGCCCCAATAGAGCGGATGGTTGGTCTCGTCCAGGATGTCCAGCTCGACGCTGCGGGGCGCCGTGCCGGCCTCCACCACCAGACGGCCGAGCGAGCCGAAACCGCCGGAGGCCGCCATCGTCTCCACCGTCTCGGAGTCGGCGACGCGGACGCGGCCATCCTCCACCGACACCGTCTGTTCGCGGAAGAACAGCTCCCCCGCCCGCGCGCGCAGGCCCGACGGCGTTTCATCCAGGATGCCGCGCAGGATGGCATGCACCAGCTGGTCGATGAACAGGCCAGGCACCCCGCGGGCACCCTCGCGGAACAGGCGGATGTAGCAGCCCTCCAGCGTTCCGGCCGCGAGCAGCCGGTCGCGGAAGGCCAGCCAGACCTGGAAATTCTCCCGCGCATCCGCATCGGCGATGGCGTCGAGCAGCGGAGCGGGCACCGTCCGCGCCGGATCGTCCAGCAAGGCCGCATACAGCGTGCGCTCGGCATCGCAGGCCTCCTCCGGCGGGCGCATCTCCGGCCGGAGAAGATAGGCGCGCAGGAAATCGGGCGTCACCGCCAGATGGTTGTCGGCATCGCGGGTCAACAGGTGGAAACCGGACGCCGTCCAGAAATCGGTCATGCTGCTGGGCACCTTTGGTCCTGAAGGCGCCTATCCCACGACAGAGCCGCCGGCCGGCGCAAGGGTATTGTGCTGAAGCGTCTTGTCGAGAAAGGCCTCGATGTCCACCCACACCCGGTCGCGGATGGCGTCGCATTCCATCAGGACCTCGTGCCGCGCGCCGGGATACTCGATGAGATGGGCGTTGCCGAGCCGGGCGACCACCGCGCGGTGCGCCTCCGCCCGCACGACCCGATCCTCCGGCGCGCTCAGCAGCAGCACCGGCGTGCGCACCCGCTCCAGCGGAAGGTTGTGGCGCAGCGCATCCTCCGCATCCAGGGCGGCGGCGACCCAGGCGAAGCTGACGCCGCCCACACGCAGTTCCGGCCGCTCGGCATAGGGGCCGTGGAAGGCGGCGTAGCGTTTGGGATCGGCGGTGATCTTGTTGTCCGGGCTGAAGCGACCCTCCGCCGGGTCGTAGTCGCCCTGCCCCAGCGCATAGCGGGCACCCAACCCGCAGGCAAGCCCGAGGCTGGCAAGCGCCCGCACCAGCCAGCGCGGCAGCGGCCCGCTGTGGATGGCGTACATCGGCGCCGACAGCAGGACGGCGGCATAGCGGTCGGGATCGTCATCGGCATGGCGGGCCAGCGCCAGCGTCGCCACCAGCCCGCCCATGGAGTGGGCCAGCAGGATCACCGGCCCGCCCGTCTGCGCGGCGACGGGTGCCACCACCTGCCGATGAACCTCGTCGAGATCATCCACCAACGTCGCGAAGTCGGTCAGATGGTGGACCTGCCGGTTGGGCAACGGCCGGTCGGACAGGCCCTGGTTGCGCCAGTCGAGCGCCACCACGCGGAAGCCGCGGGCGGCCAGCGCCTCCGCGGTTTCGGCATATTTCTCGATGAACTCCGCCCGGCCGGTCAGCACCAGCGCCGTGCCGCGAACCTGCTCCGGCACCGGCCAGACGGCGACGCGCAGCCTTGCCCCGTCCGGCATCGCGACGAAGCGCATCTCCACCGAACCGGAGACCGGGCTGGCAACGGTTTCATCGGCAGGCTTCGCCGCAAATTCGGATGCAGTCCAAGCGGCATCGTCGGCCATGCTTTCTCCCCCGACCGTTGTGTTGCAGACCGGAAGGGCCCCTGGAGAGCCCACCCATTTCGAATTCGTCAAGATATTGGAAACCGGAAATAGTAGCGATGTCTTGTGTCGACCGCGAGAGGGAACTCTTTTCCTTGAATGGCGTTGGTCCGCCGTTGGAGGTGAACCGATGAAGACAACACGCATCATCGTCCTGGCGCTTGCCGCCGCGACCCTGAGCGGGACTGCCGTCCCCGCGCTGGCGAATGGAAAGGCCAAGGTTCCGCCCGTGCATGTCGAGCATGAGGATGGCGAGGAGATCCTCGTCCACAAGGGGGAAGCGTCCTTCTACAGCCAGAAATTCCATGGCCGCACCACCGCGAGCGGCGAAACGATGAACCAGAACAAGGCGACCGCCGCCTCGCGCACCCTGCCGCTCGGCGCCAAGGCGACCGTCACGAACGAGGAGAACGGCAAGAGCGTCGACGTCATCGTCAACGACCGCGGCCCCTATGTCGACGGCCGCGTCATCGACCTGTCGCGCTCCGCCGCCAAAAAGTTGGACATGATCGACGACGGCACCGCGCCGGTGACGGTGGAGGTCAAGCCTTCGGAGCAGCCGACCGACGCCGCCCGCGATAAGGTGGAGGACAAGGTGGACCAGCTTACCCCCGACAGCCAGGTCGCCCAGGGGGACACCCGCCGGAACGGCAGCAGTGGGGGCAGCAGCGGGAGAGGAAAAAGCGACACAGTGTCGCACTCCGGGTCCGGCAAGTAATGCTGCGGTGCGGCGAAGACGGCTTCCGATTCGCCGCATCCGCTGCCGGATTTCCGTTAAATCGCCGAACCAACAGTCACTGTCTGGTCAGGCACTTGAAAAGAAACGGACTTTGGCACCAGGGCACGACGGGGCGACGGCAAAGTCGCCCCAACGCCGCCGCAGCCGGTCCAGGGCTGTGAATTTTGCCGGTAAGCCACTGATCCGGCATCGTTTCCATTGCTATACCTTCGAGACGAAGTAATCCACCGGCACCACGGCGGCTTCCATTGCGACGAAGCCTGCCGAAGGGGGCAACCGCCATTCCTGCAGACTTGTGCGGAACGTTAGAGATTTTTTTGCATTTTTGGAGGAGACGTGGTGCCATTCCCATCGCTGCGGCGCACACGACGCATTGCAGCGAACGGCGCGGCGCCCAGGCGTCAGACGCCGGAACAGGCACCGAGAGAAAGAGGAATTGCTGCGATGGACGACGTGCGTCAGGTCCGCAAGGATATCGAAGGCTACTGCATCGAAGACCTGTCCGTCGGCATGACGGCCAGCTTCGCCAAGACGGTGACGGAAGCCGACATCGTCCTGTTCGCGGGCATTTCCGGCGACACCAACCCGGTCCACATCAACCAGGAATATGCCGCCACCACCATGTTCCAGGGCCGCATCGCCCACGGCATGCTGACGGTCGGCTTCATTTCGGCCGTGCTGGGCACCAAGCTGCCGGGGCCGGGCTGCATCTACATGAGCCAGACGCTGAAGTTCAAGGCGCCGGTCCGCGCCGGCGACACCGTCACCGCCCGCGCCACCATCACCGAACTGATCCCGGAAAAGCGCCGCTGCGTCATCAAGACCGTCTGCAGCGTCGGCGAGACCGTGGTGGTCGAGGGCGAGGCACTGCTGATGGTGCCGTCCCGCGGCTGATTGGCCCGCAGACTGGCCCGCATCCGAGCGTAAAACACGCCGGCGCGTTTACCCCGCGCCGGCGTCGGTCTATATAGACGCCCGAGCAAGCGGACCCGCCGGGGTCCGCCCACAGCACCGGGGCGCGCATGCGACTGTACAGACACACCGCCGACCTGCCGGCCGAAGAGCGGGGCGCCGTCGTGGCGCTCGGCAATTTCGACGGCGTGCACCGCGGGCATCAGACGGTCATCGGCACCGCCCAGCGCCTTGCGGCGGAGATGGGCGTGCCGTCGGCCGTCGTCACCTTCGAACCGCACCCGCGCAGCGTCTTCCGCCCCGACGACCCGCCCTTCCGCCTGACGCCCTTCCGCGTCAAGACCCGCCATATCGAGGCGCTGGGCGTCGACCAGCTGATCGTCTGCCATTTCGACGACGGCTTCCGCCACAAGTCGGCGCAGGCCTTCGTCGACGAGATTCTGGTCTCCGGGCTGGGCGTGCGGCACGTCGTCTGCGGCTATGATTTCCTGTTCGGACACAAACGGTCTGGCGATCCGGCCTTTCTGCTGAAGGCCGGCCGGGCACAGGGCTTCGGCGTGACCGAGGTCGGGCCGGTTTCCGACGAGCAGGGCGGCGTCTATTCCTCCACCCGCGTGCGCGACGCGCTGACCGCAGGCCGGCCGCGCGAGGCCGCCTTCGTTCTGGGCCACCCCTGGGAGATCGAGGGACGCGTCGTCCACGGCGACCAGCGCGGCCGCACCATCGGTTTCCCCACCGCCAACATCGAACTGGGCGAATATCTGCGCCCGGCCTTCGGCGTCTATGCGGTGCGCGCCGGCATCGACCGCGCCGGCGAGACCGTCTGGCTGCCCGGTGTGGCCAATCTGGGCGCCCGCCCCACCGTCGACGGCACTGTCGCCCGGCTGGAGGCCCACCTGTTCGACGTCGACCTTGACCTGTACGATCTGCATCTGCGGGTCCAGATGATCGACTTCCTGCGGCCGGAGATGAAGTTCCCCAGCTTCGACGTGCTGAAGGACCAGATCGTGAAGGACGCCGTCGCCGCCCGCGCCGTGCTGGCGGCCGGCTGACCGGAGGGCGTGCGGGATGGAGCGCGTGTTGATGCTGCTGTTCATGCTGAACCAGGGTGGTCCGACCACGCTGGATTTTGCGAGCATGGAGCAATGCAAGGCGGCCGAGCCGATCATCATCCAGAATTACCGCGAGATGACCGGCAATACCGTCCTGGCCCGCTGCATCCGCATGGTGCTGCCGGCCAAGTGACCCGGGCTCGGTTGATCTGGGCTCGGTTGATCTGGGCGCGGTTGATCTGGGCCCGGTTGATTTGGGCCGAGTGACAGGGTTGCAAGCGATCCGCGCTGGCGGCGGTGGTTTCATCTGATACAGTGCCGCCCCGTTTCCGCTTCCCTCCAAAGCCCCCAATGCCCCGTCCCGATTCCCTGACCATCCGCGTCCTGCTGACGGCGCTGGTCGCCTTCGGCCCGCTGTCCACCGACCTGTATCTGCCGTCGCTGCCGACTCTGGTGCGGGTGTTCGACACCGACGTCGCCACGGTGCAGCTGACTCTGTCGATCTTCCTGGTCGGCTTCGCGGTGTCGCAGCTGGTCTATGGCCCGATGTCCGACCGCTTCGGCCGGCGCCCGACCCTGCTGGTGGGGGTGGCGATCTATCTGGCGGCCAGCGCCGTCTGCGCCATGACCAGCAGCATCGAGGCCCTGATCGCCGCCCGCTTCTTCCAGGCGCTGGGCGCCTGCTGCGGCCCGGTGGTGGCGCGTGCGGTGGTGCGCGACGTGTTCGGGCGCGACCGGGCGGCAACGGTGCTGGCCTATATGTCGATGGCGATGGCCTTGGCCCCGGCGGTGGGGCCGATGCTGGGCGGCGTGCTGACGGAGTGGTTCGGCTGGCGCGCCAACTTCATGCTGCTGACCCTGTTCGCCTGCGGCATCCTGGCCGCGGTGTGGTCGATGCTGGGCGAGACCAACGCCCACCGCGACGAGGAGGCGCTGCGGCCGGGCCGGCTCGCCGCCAACTACCTGCTGCTGATGCGCAATCGCGGCTTCGTCGGCTATGTGCTGGTGGTGGCCTTTTCCTACAGCGGCATCTTTTCCTTCATCTCCGGCTCGTCCTTCGTCCTGATCGGGCAGTTGCACCTGACCCCGGCGCAGTATGGCGCCAGCTTCGGCGCGGTGGTGCTGGGATACATGCTGGGCACCTTCCTGGCCGGGCGGCTGACGCCGCGGCTGGGCGGCGCGCGGATGATCCGCATCGGCACGCTGCTGTCGCTGGGCGGCGGGCTGGTGGGCGGGGTGCTGGCGCTGGCAGGCGTGCTGCACCTGCTGGCCATCGTGGTGCCGGTCTTCCTGTTCATCCTGGGTGCCGGGCTGACCCTGCCCAACGCCACTGCCAACGCGGTCGGGCCCTACCCCACCATGGCCGGGCTGGCGTCGTCGCTGCTTGGCTTTGCGCAGATGGCCATCGCCGCGGTCGTCGGCATCGTCGTCGGCCATCTGAACGACGGCACCGCCCTGCCGATGATGGGAGCCATCGGGCTGGTGGGCTTGGGCGCGCTGCTGGCGCACCGGCTGCTGGTCATCCCCGCGGCGCGTGGCGGGCGATCCGCCTGATCCGGCCCTGACGAAGGGTGGCGTGGCGGCGGTGGCGCGGCTTTCGGCGTTCGTCCTCGGAATCCTCTTCGGCCTCCGCCGCTCCCAACTGCGGGAAGCGGTCCATCACGATGGTGAAGAGGATGGTCACCACCAGGCACAGGGTCAGCGTCATGCCGGCCAGCACGTAATAGCCGGCGCCGCAGGCGATGCCCAGCCCGCCCGCCACCCAGATGATCGCGGCGGTCGTCGCCCCGCGCACGCTGTCGCCGGAGCGGAACATCACGCCCGCGCTGATGAAGCCGACAGCCTGCGCCACGCCCTGGATGACGCGCACCGGGTCGCTCGGCCGCTCGTCGCCGCCGGTCTGCAGGCCGGTGAACAGTTCCAGCGCGACCATCGTGGTAAGGGCGCAGCTGATGGAGATCAGCGTATGCGTGCGCAGCCCGGCCGCCTTGCCCCGCATTTCGCGGTCTAACCCAAGCAACGCACCGCAGAAGGCCGCCGCCAGCAGCCGCAACCCCATCTCCTCCGCCGTCAAATCCGCAGTCAAGCCCATGAAATCACTCCGGTTTTTCCGCCTGCCAAACGGTCTGCCACTTTTTTGAGACGCACCGCATTTTTCACTTTGAAATCGATCGCGTTGGATCTATGTAACGCGAACTCGCAAGCGCACGTGCCGCTGGCCCGCCCCTCGGCGTCTCCGAGATGTGGTTATGCAACGACGTAACGCGTGATCCCCGACCGTCCCTTAAACAAGGCGGCGACTTGGAGGTTACGATGGTTGATGTTGTTGTGGGTGGGCGCGTGCTCACCCGTCTCCGAAATCTGCCGCTCCTGGACCATACGGACAGAACAGGGTTCTGTACGGGGCAATCCAGTATTGGCGGCTTGAGCGCCTGATCAGCTTTCTCAGTTGCTGATCGGCCCGCTCGGCCGCTCCGTTCCCCCCGACTTCACCCTTTCCGTTCCATCATCTTGCGTCCCAGGAGACTGAGATGACCCAGAAGATTGCGCGCTTTTTCGAAGAGCAGCGCCCGCAGACCCCTTGCCTCGTCATCGACCTGGATGTCGTCGAGCAGAACTACAACGATCTGCACGACGCCCTGCCCGACGCCCGCATCTTCTATGCGGTGAAGGCGAACCCGGCCGCGGAAATCCTCAGCCTGCTGGCCCGTCTCGGCTCCGCCTTCGACTGCGCCTCGGTCCCGGAGATCCAGATGGCGCTGGCTGCCGGCGCCACCCCGGAGCGCATTTCCTTCGGCAACACCATCAAGAAGGAAAGCGACATCCGCCGCGCCTATGAGCTGGGCGTGCGCCTGTTCGCCTTCGACAGCGAGCCGGAACTGGAGAAGATCGAGCGCGCCGCCCCCGGCGCCCGCGTGTTCTGCCGCATCCTGACCTCGGGCGAGGGCGCCGAATGGCCGCTGTCGCGCAAGTTCGGCTGCGACCTGCCGATGGCCCGCGACCTGCTGCTGAAGGCCCGCGACATGGACGTGCAGCCCTATGGCGTGTCCTTCCATGTCGGGTCGCAGCAGAAGGACCTGATGCAGTGGGACCATGCCATCTTCCAGGTGGCGCAGCTGTTCCGCGAGCTTGAGGTGCTGGGCGTCGATCTGGGCATGATCAACCTGGGCGGCGGCTTCCCCACCCGCTACCGCACCGACGTGCCGGAATGCACCGCCTACGGTCAGGCGATCTTCGACTCGCTGCGCACCCACTTCGGCAACCACCTGCCGGAAACCATCGTGGAGCCGGGCCGCGGCATGGTCGGCAGCGCCGGCATCATCGAGAGCGAAGTGGTCCTGGTGTCGCGCAAGTCGGCCGAGGACCCCAAGCGCTGGGTCTATCTGGACATCGGCAAGTTCGGCGGCCTGGCCGAGACGATGGACGAGGCGATCCAGTACCCGATCGAGGTGCTGGGCGATGAGCAGGATGACGATCGCGAGGCGGTGATCCTGGCCGGCCCGACCTGCGACAGCGCCGACGTGCTGTACGAGCGCGCCGACTACAAGATGCCGATGGGTCTGAAGGCCGGCGACCGCGTGCGCATCCATGCCACCGGCGCCTACACCACGACCTACTCGGCCGTCTGCTTCAACGGCTTCGCGCCGCTGCACCACTACTGCATCTGAGAAGGTGGCGGGGCGGCGCCCTGCCCTTCTTCTCAGTCCCGCCAAGAAAAAGCCCGCCTGCCGGTTCCACCGGCGGCGGGCTTTTCTCTTTCCAGATGCCGCTTTTCTGTGCAGCCTAATTTTTCAGCACGTCGAGCATCGGACAATGAAAAAGGCCGCCTCCGATCAACGGAAGCGGCCTTTTCCGGTGCGTTCGCCGGCCGGCGTGCAGGCGCTCATTCGCGCCAGAACGGCTTCGACATCTCGCGCTCGGCATCCAGGCGGCTGAAGCCGATGTCCTGGAGCATACGATCGTCCAGATAGCCCAGCTCGCGGCGGGTCACGATGCGCTGGCGCCACAGGCCCAGCAGGTTCGAAGCCGCTTCGACGACATGGGCGAAGGTGGAGGTGCTGTGGCCGGTCTCGGCCGAATGCAGAAGGGTTGCCATGATGGAGATTCCTGAGATGTCTTGTTATGGAGGGTCCGCCGGTCGGCGATCACGTCCTCCTTGTGTGGAAATATAATTATGCTTCTTCGAGCCATGTTGCCACCCCCGACGGCAACATGCCCGCTTTGCAGGCAGCGAAGAACTCGCCATGGAATGTCACCGATCTGTGGCAAAATCGTCATTGCGGATACTTACGGTCCGCTATGCTGACAATAAAGCACCCCTGCATCGACACCCCCTGGACAAGGCCGGCCCACTTGGGCGATGTATTGTTTTACTTACTGATCAATCCTGCGGACCAGTGGACAGGCTCATGAACAGCACCCTCACCCCTGCCGGCCAGACCTTCGACACCATCGGCTTCGATGGCGACGATACGCTCTGGCACAATGAATCGCTGTTTTCGATGACGCAGGACCGCTTCCGCGCCCTGCTGGCCCATGCCGCCGATCCCACCGACCTCGACCGCCGCCTGCTGGAGGCGGAGCGGGCGAACCTCCGCGTCTATGGCTACGGCATCAAGGGCTTCGTGCTGTCGATGATCGAGACGGCGATCGCCGTCACCGACGGCCATGTCCCGGCCCGAGACCTGCAGAGCCTGATCGACTTCGGCAAGGCGATGCTGGAGCATCCGGTGGAACTGCTGCCCGGCGTGGCGGAGGTGGTGGAGGCGCTGGCCGGCCGCCACCGGCTGGTCCTGATCACCAAGGGCGACCTGTTCGACCAGGAGAGCAAGATCGCGCGCTCCGGCCTGTCGGAACTGTTCCATGCAGTGGAGATCGTCAGCGAGAAGGATCCGGCCACCTACCGGCGGGTGATGGACCGCCACGGCATCGATCCGGCCCGTTTCCTGATGGTCGGCAATTCGGTACGCTCGGACATCCTGCCGGTGCTGGCCACCGGTGCCCACGCCGTCCACATCCCCTATGCCATCACCTGGGCGCATGAGGAGGCGGAGGTGCCCGACGATCACTATCGCCGGCTGGACTCGATCCGCGACCTGCCGGCGCTGCTGGCCGACTGGTGAGGAGTTCTGTCGATGACCCTTTCTCCCCTGCCCGACCTCGACGGCATCACGCCGGAAACCGGTGCCCCGGCCGCCGACCGTATCCTGGCCGGGTCACCGGTTTTCACCACCTGGAACGGCTACGAGTCGGATGACGGCAAGCGGTTCGCCGGCACATGGCGGTCGACGCCCGGATCCTGGCGCATCGTCTATGACGAGTGGGAATATTGCGAAATCCTGGAAGGCGAGAGCGTCGTCGCCCATGACGACGGCCGCTCCTGGACGTTGAAGGCCCGAGACCGTTTCGTCATCGAACCGGGTTTCACGGGAAGCTGGACGGTGGTCGAGGCCACCACCAAGCGCTATGTCGTGGTCCTGTCCTGAGCCAAATCCAGAGCCAGAGCTCTCAGCCGACGATCTCGACCGAATGCTGAGCGGCACTATGGCTGAGGATGGTGACCGCCTTGCGCCCGATCTCCACCGCCAGCACGCCCAGCACCAGCATGGAGGCAACCAGCATCAGGCGGGCGATGTCACGGGACCAGCCACGCTTGCGAGCGTTGGCGCGGCGATGCTCGCGCAGCACCGTCCGCGCCGGCCGGCCGATCAGGCGCTGTCCCATCCAGGAGGTGGCGGCCATGATGCGCTCCCTCGTCATCCCGAACAAATCGATACGCTTTTATATAAAATTGTATCTTGTTTGGCAAGTGGGGATTTCCGCCGCGAAGGACCCGGGAGCGGCAGAAGGGAATTACTTATCCGTTCCGCTGGCGTAACGAATCGGGTCAGTCGTTCCGGCTTCGGAAAAGCCCTTCAGGCGCAAGAGGCAGCTGTCGCAGGCGCCGCAGGACAGCCCCTCCGGCGTCGGGTCGTAGCAGGAATGGGTGAGGCTGTAGTCGACACCCAGCTCCAGCCCGCGGCGGACGATGGCCGCCTTGTCCATCTGCATCAGCGGCGCATGGATCTTGAACCGGCTGGTGCCCTCAACCCCGGCCTTGGTGGCGAGGTTCGCCAGCGTCTCGAAGGCCGCGATGTATTCGGGGCGGCAGTCGGGATAGCCGGAATAATCGAGCGCATTGACGCCGATGAACAGGTCGGACGCCCCCAGCGTCTCCGCCCAGGCCAGCGCGAAGGACAGGAAGACGGTGTTGCGCGCCGGCACATAGGTGACGGGAATGCCCTCCCCCAGCCCGGCCGCGTTATCGTGCTTCGGCACATCGATGGCATCGGTCAGGGCGGAGCCGCCGAAGGCACGCAGGTCGATGTCGGCGATCACATGCCGCTCCACCCCGATTGCCGCGACCACCCGCCGCGCCGCCTCAAGCTCCACAGAATGGCGCTGGCCATAGCGGAAGCTGAGCGCGTTGACCCGGTAGCCCTCGGCCTTGGCGATGGCGAGCACCGTCGTCGAATCGAGGCCGCCGCTGACCAGAACCACCGCCTGCCTGGATTCGCCCAAATCCGCCATCGCACACCTGCCTTTTTGAAACCGTCCGTCCGCCGGGCGGACCCTCTGCGACAGCTTCTGACACATCCGGCCGGCGCAGGCCAGTTCAGGACATCGCCGCCAGCATCTCTTCAATGGTCATGATGCGCGACGGCGGCAACCTAATGGTGGCGGTACAGCCCTGCCCCGGTGCGCTGTCCAGCCCCAGCGTGCCGCCATGGGCCTCCACCAGACGCAGCGCCAGCGGCAGGCCAAGCCCGACGCCCTCGTGACGGCGGGTGGCACTCTGGTCGATCTGGGCGAAGGGGGTCATCGCCGTGCCGATGTCCTCCGGCCGCATGCCGACGCCGCGGTCCTGCACCGAAAGCGCGACCCAGCCATCGGCGGCCGGTGCCGCCGTCAGGGTGACGGTATCTCCCGGATGGCTGAACTTGATGGCGTTGGACAGCAGGTTGCCCAGCGCCTGGACCAGGCGCCGTTCGTCGCCACGGATCGGCGGCAATCCGCCATCGGCCGTCACCTCGACCGTCACCTTCTGGCGGCTGGCGTGAAAGTGCAGGTTTGCCACGGCCTGTTCGGCGACCGCCGACAAATCGACCGGTCCTTCGATCAAGGACAATCCGCCGGCGTCGACGCGGGCCATGTCGAGGATGTCGTCGATGATCGCCAACAGCTGTTCGCCGGCCTGACGGATCGCACCGACGCAATCGCGCATCCGATCGTTCCGCTGCGCGTCGCCAACCGATTCCCCGGCCTGCGCCTCCAGCAGTTGTGAGAACCCGATCACCGCATTCAGCGGGGTGCGAAGCTCGTGGCTCATCGCCGCGATGAAGGTGGATTTGGCGCGGTCGGCCGCCTCCGCCGCGTCCTTGGCCGCCAGCAACTCGGCCTCCGCCCGGCGGCGTTCGGTGACGTCGCGGAGAATGGCGGTGTAGAGCCGCCGCCCCTCCACCTCGCTGGCGCTGACCGACAGCTCCACGGGAAAACGGGTGCCGTCGGCACGCTCCGCCTCCGCCGCGCGGTCGCGGGCGATCAGGGCGGTGGTCTGGCCCGGCGCGAACTCCAGCCGGATACCGCCCTCCTCCCGCAGGTCGGTCAGCGGGATCAGACGGTCGAGCGGGCGCCACAGCAGGTCCCCGGCCGCAACGCCGAACATCGCCTCCGCAGCCCGGTTGAAGCTGTGCAGCACGCCGACCTCGTCGATGGTCAGGATCGCGTCGGCCGCGGTGTCGAGGATCGCCTCGTTGCGCGCCTCGGACAGGCGCAGGGCATTGGCGGTGTGCACATATTCACTGACGTCGGTGATGGTGGCGATGGAGCCGCCATCCTCCAGGGGCATGCGCTGGCACAGCACGCGCCGGTCGGCGCCGGGCCCGTCGGAGTCGTGAAAGCGGAAGTCGGTCGGCGCCGGATCGCCGGCCGCGTCAAGCCGCCAGTCGGCAGCGACCCGCGCCCGGTCGTCGGGATGGACGGCGTCGAGCCAGCCGCTGCCGAGCAGCCGGTCGGGCTCCAGCCCGGTGATGCCGGCAAGCCGGGCATTGGCGAACAGCACCTGCCCGTCGGCGCCGGCCTGGAGGATGCCGACCGGCACCGCCTCCGCCAATGTGCGGTAGCGCGCTTCGCTGGCGCGCAGCCGTTCAGATAGGGCGATGTGGTCGCTGATGTCGCGGATGTTCAACACCAGCCCGCCGATGGCCGGATCGGCCAGTTCATTGCGGGTGGTGATCTCCAGCCAGCGCCAGCCGCCATCGGCATGACGGAAGCGGAAAACCGCACGGCCGCTGCTGCCGGCCGGCGCCACCGCACGCAGATGGAGCCGGCGCCGCGCCTCCTCAACATCGTCGGGATGGATATGGCCGTCGAGCGACGCGCCGGTCAGCATATCCGGCCGGTGGCCCAGCAGGTCGGTGACGGCCTCGCTGATCTGGAGCACCCGCCCGTCGGGCGACAAGAGCGCGACGATCTCCCGGCAATCACGGAACAGGGCGCCGACAGCCGGTGCGGTCGCGCGACGCTCGCCATCCTCCAAGATGATACCCCCCGACCCTTCTGCGAACGGCGGGATCGCTTCGATCCCACCCTGCAGAGTAATCAGAAGTCATCAATCGTTCATGTCAGGATTAACCCCACTCCGAGCCACGGATTTCGACACTGAAATCCTTATCTCCTGCACCATTATTCCCGGTGCAAGGACAGGAAGGATGTCAGCGCATCCAGCACTGCGTCGGGGGCTTCGGTCATCACCATGTGGCCGGTCTGCGGCAGGACGACGACCTGTGAAGTCTTGACGCGGGCCGCCAGCGACCGCCCGGCTTTTGCCGGAGTCATCTTGTCCAGGGCCCCCAGCAGGAACAGCGCCGGGCAGCCGACCGCCGCGGCGGAATCGGCCCCATGCCCATAATCGTTGCAGGCGGCCAGATCGACGCCCAGCACGCCCGGGCGAACCGACGCCATCAGCCGGCGCCCGCCGGGGATCAGCGCCAGCCCCGGCATCGGGCAGCCGCCGCCCTGGGCACCGCCATGGCCGCGCGGACCAAAGCCCCAGCCGACCACCATGTCGATGGCCGACCGTTCGCCGGCATGGGCGGCGGCAAGCAGGTCCGGGTGGACCGGCATCCGCTCCGCAATGCCCAGGAGCGCGACGGACTCGACCCGCCCGCTATGTCGGGCGGCGGCATCCAGCGCGACCAGAGCCCCCATGGAATGGCCGATCAGCGCCGCGCGCTCCAGCCCGGCGGCGTCGAGCAGGGCGATCACCCAATCGGCGAGCGCGGCGATGCTGTCCAGCGGCTCCCCGCCGGAACGGCCATGGCCCGGCAGGTCGACCGCCAGCACCGAGCGGCCATGGTGGGCGAGATAGCGGCTTTGCAGGCTCCACACGCTGTGGTCCATGCCGGCGCCGTGGATCAGCACGACTGCCGGCCGCGCGGGATCGATGTCCCGGCCGCCGGTGTGGACGAAGACGGGGGTTCCGTTGACGGTCAGCTGCATGGCGCGGCCCTCAGCCCTTGGTGGCGGCGCGCAGCGCCTGCTTCAGGTCGTCGATCAGGTCTTCGCAATCCTCCAGCCCGATGGACAGGCGGATCATGTCCTCCCCCACCCCGGCGGCGGCGAGCGCCTCGGCATCGAGCTGGGCATGGGTGGTGCTGGCGGGATGGATGACCAGCGACTTGGCGTCGCCGACGTTGGCGAGGTGCGAGAACAGGCTCAGCGACTCGATAAAGCGGCGCCCGGCCTCGCGGCTGCTCCCTTGGCCTCCATGCGCACCCGCACGGATCCCGAAGGAGATGATGGAGCCGGCGCCATGCGGCAGCAGCCGGGCCGCCAGGGCGTGGTCGGGATGGTCCACCAGCTCCGGATAGGAGACCCAGGCGACCGCCCCCTTCTCCGCATTCAGTTCCCCTTCCAGGAAGCAGACGATCTTGCGGGTGTTGTGGATGTGCGCCTTCATCCGCAGCGGCAGCGTTTCCACGCCTTGCAGGATCTGGAAGGCGTTCATCGGGCTCATGCAGGCGCCGAAATCGCGCAGCCCCTCGGCACGGGCGCGGGCGATGAAGGCGGCCGGGCCGTATTCCTCGGCGAAATCGATGCCGTGATAGCCGGCATAGGGTTCGGTCAGGGTCGGGAACTTGCCCGACGCCTCCCAGTCGAAGCGGCCGCCGTCGATCACCACGCCGCCGATGGCGGTGCCGTGCCCGCCCAGCCACTTGGTGCAGGAATGCATGACCAGATCGGCGCCATGCTCGAACGGGCGGCAGAGATAGGGGGTGGTGAAGGTCGAGTCGATCAGCAGCGGAATGCCGGCCTCATGGGCGATGGCCGCGACCTGCGGCACGTCCAGCACCTCCAGCCCCGGATTGCCCAGCACCTCGCCGAATACCAGCCGGGTCTCCGGCCGAATCGCCGCGCGGATGCCGGCGAGGTCGCGCGGATGGACAAAGGTCGTGGTGATGCCGAACCGCGGCAGCGTATAGGCCAGCAGGTTGCGGCTGCCGCCGTAGATGGAGGAGGAGGCGACGATGTGCCCGCCCGCCCCCATCAGCGTCATGATGGCGAGCGTCAGCGCCGCCTGTCCGCTGGCGGTGCAAACGGCACCCACCCCGCCTTCCAGCGTCGCCAGCCGCTCTTCCAGCACCGCGACGGTGGGGTTGGAGATGCGCGAATAGATGTGGCCCGGCCGTTCCAGGTTGAACAGGGCCGCCGCCTGATCGACGTCGCTGAAGACGTAGGAGGATGTCAGATGGATCGGCACCGCCCGCGCCCCGGTCGCCGGATCGGGCCTCTGCCCCGCATGCAGGCTCTGCGTATCGAACTTCAGGAACTTGGCGCCGGCCATGCTCCTCCCTCCCCTCGATGTTGAAAGAGGGCCGCCAATGACGAGCGGCCCTCTTCGCTTTTCAGCTTTTTATTTGCCAGCCCTGTTCAACCCGCATTCCAGCGGCATCGACGGTGCGGAAGCGTATGGAGACATGACGCGCGCGTCAAGGTGGTTGGGAGGGGGCGGTTGGGAGGCGCGGTGCCGCAGCCTATCCCTCAGCTCGCCACCCCCACCATCGTCTCCTCCGCCAACCAGTCCACCACCCGGCGCAGCGCCTCGTCCTCGTCGGCGCCGTCGGCGAGCGCCGCCTGGAAGATCTCGATCTGCCGATGGGCGCTGGTGCCGCGCTTGACGATCTCGCGCGCCCGTTCGACCTCGGCGGTGCAGCCGAAATGCTCGGCATCCTCGCGGGTCAGGTCGATGATCTCGTCCAGCAGATCGGCATATGGGACGATGCGGCCCTGCCCGAAATCGACCAGCCCGCTGTCCAGGCCATAGCGCTGGGCGCGCCAGCGATTTTCCTCGATCAGCAGGTTCTTGTAGGGTCTCCAGGTGACATTGCGCGCCTTCAGCCGCCACAGCATGCGCAGCAGGCAGCGATACAGCGCCGCCACCGTCACCGCGTCGTCCAGCCGGGTGCAGATGTCGGTGATGCGCATTTCCAGCGTCGGGAAGCGCGAGGATGGCCGGATGTCCCACCACAGCTTGCTGGCATCCTCGATCACCCCGGCATTCACCAGCACGGCGACGTGGCTCTGATACTCGCCGAAGCTCTGGAAGCCGGCGGGCATGCCGGTGCGCGGCAGTTCGTGCCACACGCTGAGCCGGTAGGAGCGGCGCTCCATGTCGCGCCCGCGCCAGAAGGGCGAGGAGGTCGACAGCGCCAGCAGATGCGGCAGGAAATAGCGGACCTGGTTCATCAGGTCGATGCGCAGGTCGTCATCCTCGATCCCGACATGGACATGCATGCCGCAGATCATCAGCCGGCGGGCCGGCGCGCCCAGGTCGCGGGCCAGCATGTTGTAGCGGTCGCGGTTGGTGTGCTTCTGCGGCTCCCACGCGGCGAAGGGATGGGTGGAGGCGGCGATCGGCGCCAGCCCATAACGGTCGGCAACCCCGGCCACCGTGGCCCGAAGCGCCGCCAGCTCGGTCCGCGCCTCCTCAAGCGTCCGGCAGACCGGTGTTCCCACCTCGATCTGGCAGCGCAGGAATTCCGGGTGGATGCGGCCGGGCGCCTGTTCCTGGCAGGCTTCCAGCATTTCGTCCGGAGGGCTGGGCACGATGTCGCGCGTGCCGCGGTCGACCAGCAGATATTCCTCCTCCAGGCCGAGGGTGAAGGAGGGTTCGGTCGCGGCGCTTTTCATGGACACGGCGCTTTCCATTCGGTGTTCAGGCTCGCGGATAATGGTGGATGGTCGCCAGCGACGGCAGGGACAGCAGCGGTTCCAGCGCATCGCCGATCACCTGTGCCCACAACTCGGCACCTTCCGGTGTGGCGATCAGATCCTGCCGAACCTCCAGCAGGACATTGGGGTAGCCGGCGGGCGTCGCGTGGGTCTCCACGGTGCCGCCCAGCGTGCCGCGGCCGGAATAGGGCTGGTTGTCGCCGACGCACCAGCGGCCATCGGCCTTCAGCGCCTCGATCAGCGGCACCGGCAGGCGCGGATCGTTGTCCCACAGCACGCCGATGTGCCAGGGCCGCGCCACGCCGCGCATGGCCGGGGTGAAGCTGTGGACCGAGACCAGCACCGGCACCTGTCCGCGGGCACGGATCGCCGAGACGGCCGCCGCCACCGCGGCGTGATAGGGCTTGAACAGCGCCTCCACCCGCTGTGCCTGCGCATCGGCATCCAGCGCGCGGTTGCCGGGAATCACCACGTCGTCGCTGACCACCGGAATCGCGGTCGGGTCCTCCAGAGCGCGATTCGGGTCGATCACCAGACGGGAGAAGCCGGACAGCACCGCAGTGGCGCCGAAGCGGCCGGCCAGCCGCCGCGTCACCTCCGCCGCGCCGATGTCGTAGGCGATGTGTCGGCAGAGCTGTTCCTCCGGCAGGCCGAGGTCGCCGAGTGACACGGGAATTGCTCGCGACGCATGGTCGCACACCAGCAGCAGCGGATTGCCGGCGTCCGGGTTCAGCGTGGTCGCCGGCGGCGGATCGTCCGGGCCCAGCAGTGGGCTTGCCGCACGGGGCGCCGGTGCGGGAGATGTCACGGGCTGGCGATGTTCGGAAGGTGATGAGGCCATATGCCACACTAACGCAACCGCCGCGCCGGGCGGAAGCGCGGCCGATGGTGGTAGCCCGAACGGCAAGCTGATACGCTCCGACTCCCTCTCCGCGCGAACCCACCCGGAAGACACCCCGCATGCTCCGCCTGCTCACCCTCTGCCTTGCCGTGATGGCGCTGCTCAGCGCTTGCGGACCCGTTTACGAGACGCAATACAGCCTGATCCCGCCGTCGTCGTCGCAAGGAAGGCTCTGCGTCAACCAGTGTCAGCAGAACCGCAATTTCTGCCGGCAGAATTGCGGCATGTCGCAGCAGGCCTGCGTGAACGAGGCGCGGACCCGCGCACTGTATGAGTATCAGGCCTATGTGAACCGCCAGCAGGCGGAGAAGAAGCCGATCAAGAAATCGGTGAGCGACTTCGATCGCTCCTATTCCTGCGGCAACAGCAGCTGTGAAGCGCGGTGCGACGCGGATTATCGCGACTGCTTCGGCGGAAGCTGCGGTGGGCAGGTGATCGCCAAGCGCGTCTGCACCGCCTTCTGCGACCAGGAGAAGCCGGCCCCCGCGCCGGCAGTCGCGCCGATGCTGAGCCCCATCCCGCCGGGCGCCGCCCAAGCCCCCATGGCACCGGCCCCCAACGCCGGCTATCAGGCCGGTGCCTCGCTGTGCCAGCCCGGCATGCGGGTGGAGGTCCAATGGAAGGGTGACTGGTATCCGGCGACGGTGAAGGACAAGCCGCGCAAGGACGGCCGCTGCCCGGTCCATTACGACGAGTACAGTGCCGAAGACGACGAGGCGGTGTCGCTTCGCCGCATCCGACCGCGCTGATCCGCAGCCGGTGCAAAGGCCCCGCCCGACAGCCTGCGGGGGAGCCGCCGGGGCGCACGGCAGCCATGACTTGCGTCCCGCTGGCCCGGCGGCGGGCCGGCGGATATAAGCGGATCATGCCAGACGCCATTGCCCTACCTGTCGACCATGCGTACCGGACGCAGCGCATCGCCCTGATCGCGCTGCTGATCGGCGCCTTGGGCATCGCCTTCGCGCCGATCTTCGTCCGCCTGTCGGAGGTCGGTCCGGTCGCCACCGGCTTCTGGCGCACGGCACTGGCCACGCCGGTCCTGGCCCTGTGGATGGGCAGCGAGTCGCGGCAACGGAGCGGACGGGCCAGCCGACGCCCCTCGTCGCTCTCGGATTATGGCCGATTGTCGCTGGCCGGGCTGTTCTTCGCCGGCGATCTTGCGATCTGGCACACGTCGATCCGCTATACATCGGTCGCCAACTCCACCCTGCTGGCGAACTTCGCCCCGTTGTTCGTCGCACCGGCCGCATGGTTCCTGTTCAAGGAGCGGATCACCGGCCGGTTCGTCCTGGGCATGCTGCTGGCGCTGGCCGGCGCCGTCGTGCTGATGGGCCAGAGCTTCCGCCTCAGCGCAGACCATCTGTTCGGCGATGCGCTGGGCCTGCTGACCGCTGCCTTCTATGCCGGCTATATCCTGTCGGTCGGGCGCCTGCGTGCCGAGTTCTCCACCGCAACCATCATGACCTGGAGCGGGGCCATCACCGCTGTCGTGCTGCTGCCGCTCGGCCTGTCCGACGGCGAGGCGATGCTGCCGGCGACCGCCGCCGGCTGGGCCGTGCTGGCCGGCCTCGCCCTGTTCAGCCATGCGGGAGGCCAGAGTCTGATCGCCTACGCCCTCGCCCACCTGCCGGCGTCCTTCTCATCGGTCAGCCTGCTGTTGCAGCCGGCGGCGGCCGCGATCCTCGCCTGGATCCTGCTGAACGAACCACTGGGACCCTTGCAGGCGGTCGGCGCCGCTGTGATCCTGGTGGGCATCCTGATGGCCCGACGCGGCAGCCGCTGAGACCCCGTCTTCGCGACGTCGCCTCTCTGTTTTTCCGTCCCGCGGGCAAGGCGCCGCAGCGTGGCTGTGCCCCATTGACCGCACCCGCGGGGACCGTTACCGGTATGACCATCCATCGATGAACCGTCTTCCGATCAAAGGGGAACAACCCGTGCCCGGCACCGACGACAGCGCTCACGTCCCCTCCTCCTCGCAGCGCATTTCGGAGTGGGTGGCCCAACAGCTTCTCGACCGCATTGCGCGTGGCGAGCTGGTGCCGGGGGAGCGCCTGCCGGGCGAACGCCAGTTGGCTGAACAGCTGCATGTCAGCCGGGTATCCGTCCGCGCCGCCCTGCAGAAGCTGAAGACCCAGGGCTTCCTCACCGCGGTCCAGGGCGGCGGCACCCGCGTGGTGTCGTCGGCCGGCGTGATGGACGGCGCCCTGACCACCATGGTGCGCAGCACCCACCAGAATTTGTGCGACCTCGTCGAAATCCGCATGGCGCTGGAAAGCTGGGCCGCCCGCCGCGCGGCCGAGCGCGCGACCCAGGAACAGATCGACACCATCGGCCGCATCCTGGCGGCGATGAGTGAGACCAACCGCGACGGCGGCCGCGCGGCCGATGACATGGACTTCCACGTCGCCGTCGCCCAGGCGTCCGGCAGCCCGGTCTATCTCCACCTGCTGTCGACCATCCGCGACATCCTCGGCAACATGGTCGAGATGAAGCACACCGAGCCCTTCATGGAAAACCATGAGGCGCTGATGATCGAGCATCACCGCGCCATCCACCAGGCCATCGCCCGGCGCGATCCCGACGCCGCGGCCAATGCCGTCACGGCACATCTCGGCTGGATTCTGGCGCGCTACCGCACCATGACCGACGAGCCGGCTGCCCAGGCGAGCACCCCGCCCTCCCCCGACGACGCCGGCGTCTGACCCCCACGTTCGACCCCGCTGACGAAAAAGGCCGCAGCCTCCCGACGGAGGCTGCGGCCTTTTCACATCCGACCCGCGGCGATCCTCAGTTGGCGAGGATCGTCTCGATCTGCTTGGTTACTTCATCGATGTCGGCCATGCCGTCCACCACCTTCAGCACGCCGCGGCCCTGGTAGTAGGGAAGGATCGGCGCCGTCTGCTGATGGTACTGGGCCAGACGGGTGGTCACCGTCTCCGCATTGTCGTCGGCGCGCCGCTTGAACTCGGTGCTGCCGCAGACATCGCAGACGCCCTCGACCTTCGGCTTCTCGAAGCTGTCGTGATAGCCCTTGCCGCATTTGGCGCAGGTGTAACGGCCGGTGATGCGTTCCACCAGCACGTCGTCGACCACCCGCATCTCGATAACGTGGTCGAGCTTCAGGCCCTTCTCGTCGAGCATCTTATCGAGCGCCTCGGCCTGGGCCACGGTGCGCGGGAAGCCATCGAGGATGAAGCCGTTCTTCACGTCCGGCTTCGAGATGCGCTCGGCGATCATGCTGACCATCAGCTCGTCCGGCATCAGCTTGCCGGCGGCCATGATCTCCTTCGCCTGCTGCCCGAGCGGCCCGCCTTCCGCCACCATGGCGCGGAGCATGTCGCCGGTCGACAACTGCACCAGACCACGAGTGTCTTCCAGACGGCGCGCCTGGGTCCCCTTCCCGGCGCCCGGCGGACCGAGCAGTATGAGGTTCATTACTTTCTCCCCCGAAGCTTAGATTTCTTGATCAATCCCTCATACTGGTGGGCCAGCAGGTGGGAATGAATCTGCGCGACCGTGTCCATCGTGACGGTGACCACGATCAGCAGGCTGGTGCCGCCAAAATAAAACGGAACCGAGTGCTGGGATATCAGGATTTCGGGGAGGAGACAAACCGCCACAAGGTAGGCGGAGCCGATGACCGTCAGCCGCGTCAGCACATAATCGATGTGGTCGGCGGTGTTCTTGCCCGGACGGATGCCCGGGATAAAGCCGCCATACTTGCGCAGGTTGTCGGCCGTCTCCGTCGGATTGAAGACAATGGCGGTGTAGAAGAAGCAGAAGAACACGATCAGCGAGGCGTACAGCAGCATATAGAGCGGCGTGCCGTGCGCAACGTAGCGCGAAACCGCCTGCAGCCACTCCGGCCCCTCACCGCCGGCGAAGCCCACCGCGGTCAGCGGCAGCAGCAGCAGCGACGAAGCGAAGATCGGCGGAATGACGCCGGCCGTGTTCATCTTCAGCGGCAGGTGCGACGCTTCGCCGCCGAACACCCGGTTGCCGACCTGTCGCTTCGGGTACTGCACCAGCAGACGACGCTGGGCGCGCTCCATGAAGACGATGAAGAACACCACGCCCACGGCCATCAGCAGCATCAGGATGATGAAGACGGTGGACAGAGCGCCCTGGCGGCCGAGTTCCAGCGTGTTGACCAGCGCGCGCGGCAGTTCCGCGACGATGCCGGCGAAGATGATCAGCGACGTGCCGTTGCCGATGCCGCGGGCGGTGATCTGCTCACCCAGCCACATCAGGAACATGGTGCCGCCGACAAGCGTGATGACCGTCGCAATGCGGAAGTACAGGCCGGGGTCCATCACCGCCGCACCGGTCGAGCCGCGCATCGACTCGAGACCAACCGCAAGTCCGTAGGCCTGCACCGTGGCAAGCGCCACCGTGCCGAATCGGGTGTACTGGTTCAGCTTCTTGCGCCCGGCCTCGCCTTCCTTCTTCATGGCCTCCATCTGCGGCGACACGGCGGTCAGCAACTGCACGATGATGGACGCCGAGATGTACGGCATGATGTTGAGCGCGAAGATGGTCATGCGGCTGAGCGCGCCGCCAGCCAGCATGTCGAACATGCCGAGGATGCCGCCACCTTGCTGCTTGAAGACGTCGCTGAGAATCGTCGGGTCGATGCCCGGCAGCGGGATGTAGGTGCCCAGCCGGTAGACGATCAGGGCCGCCAAGGTGAACCAAATCCGCTTTTTCAGCTCGGTCGCCTTGGAGAAAGCCCCGAAATTGATGTTGGCGGCAAGCTGCTCGGCCGCTGATGCCATGGTCCAATCCCTGTCCCGTAAGCGCGAACGGGGCGGCACTGCATGACGCAGGCCGCCCCTCGCGACTTCGCTTTTTGTAGTGCCACGAAAGCCCGTGCGCAAGCACGGGCTTCACATGGAACCTTACTCGGCGGCTTCGGCGGCGGGCGCGGTCAGCGTGACGCTGCCACCCGCCTTTTCGACGGCCTCGATCGCCGACTTGGACGCGCCGGCGACCGTGAAGGAAACCTTCGCGGTCAGCTCGCCCTTGCCCAGCAGACGGACACCGTCCTTCTTCACCTTGCCGGTGACACCGGCGGCGTTGAGCGCCGCGGCATCGATGGTCTCGGCGGCGTTCAGCTTGCCCAGGTCGATGGCCTTCTGGACCATGCTCAGGTTAACCACCGAATATTCCTTGGCGAAGATGTTCCGGAAACCGCGCTTCGGCAGGCGGCGGTGCAGAGGCATCTGCCCGCCTTCGAAGCCGTTGATCGCCACGCCCGTGCGCGAGGTCTGACCCTTCACGCCGCGGCCAGCGGTCTTGCCCTTGCCCGAACCGATACCGCGACCGACGCGCATGCGCGCCTTGCGGGCACCGGCGTTGTCACGCAGGTCATTAAGCTTGGTCATGATCTCAGCCCTCGTTCTCGACGCGGACCAGGTGCGCGACCTTGGCGATCATGCCCCGCACGGCCGGAGTGTCCTCCAGCTCGCGGGTCCGGTGCAGCTTGTTGAGACCCAGACCGACCAGCGTCTCGCGCTGGTCGTGCTTGCGGCCGATCGGGCTGCCGATCTGGGTCACGACGACGGTCTTCTTCTCCGCCATGATCAGGCCTCCTGTCCGGCGCCGGCCTCGCGACGGCCGAGGATGTCGCTCACGCGACGACCGCGACGCGCCGCGACGGACCGCGGGCTGGTGACCTGGGTCAGGGCGTCGAAGGTCGCCTTGATCATGTTGTGCGGGTTCGACGTGCCGATCGACTTGGTCACGACGTCAGCGACGCCGAGAGCCTCGAAGATCGCGCGCATCGGACCACCGGCGATGATGCCGGTACCGGCCGGAGCAGCCCGCAGCACGACCTTGCCGGCACCGAAGTGGCCGTTGGTGTCATGATGCAGCGTGCGGCCTTCGCGCAGCGGAACACGGATCATGCCGCGCTTGGCCTGATCGGTCGCCTTGCGGATGGCTTCCGGGACCTCGCGGGCCTTGCCCGAGCCGACGCCGACCCGGCCCTTGCCGTCGCCAACGACGACCAGAGCGGCGAAGCCGAAGCGACGACCACCCTTGACCACCTTGGCGACGCGGTTGATGCCGACGAGCTTTTCGATCAGCTCGCTTTCTTCCCGCTCGCGCGGCTGCCGGTCGCGGTTATCCCGCTCCCCACGTTCACGTGCCATATCCGGGCCTCCTTAGAACGACAGCCCGCCCTCACGGGCGGCGTCGGCCAGGGCCTTGACCCGGCCATGGTAAATGTAACCACCGCGGTCGAAGACGACCTCGGTAATCCCAGCGGCCTTGGCGCGCTCGGCGATCAGCTCGCCGATGCGCTTGGCAGCATCGACGTTTCCGCCGTGCTTGAGCTGCTCGCGCAGCTCCTTCTCGACCGACGAGGCGGACGCGAGCGTCTTGCCGTTTTCGTCGTCGATGATCTGGGCGTAGATGTGCAGATTGGACCGGAAGACCGAGAGGCGAACGCGCCCGCCGGCCTTCTTGGCAATCTGCGCGCGCACGCGCTGCTTGCGGCGCTCGTGGAGTTGCTTTGGCTTCAGCATGGCGGTTACTTCTTCTTACCTTCCTTGCGCAGGACGGTTTCGGTCTCGTACTTGATGCCCTTGCCCTTGTAGGGCTCCGGCTTCTTCCAACCACGGATCTCGGCGGCAACCTGGCCGACCTTGTGCTTGTCATAGCCGCTGACCGAGATGGCCGTCGGCTTGTCGCACTTGATCGTGATGCCTTCCGGGATCGGGTACTTCACGTCGTGCGAGAAGCCGAGCTGCATGACCAGCTCCTTGCCCTGCACGGCCGCGCGGTAACCGACGCCGTTGATTTCCAGGTTGATCGTGTAGCCCTGGCTAACACCGGTGACCATGTTGTTGATCAGGGTGCGCGAGGTCGCCCACATGACGCGGGCGCGCTTGCTGTCGTTTGCCGGCTTCACCACCACCTTGCCGTCTTCCAGCGAGGCGGTGATGTCGTCGATCAGGGTCATGCTGAGTTGCCCCAGCTTGCCCTTGGCCGTGACCTGCTGACCGTCGACCTTCACGTCGACGCCAGCCGGGACCGGCACGGGATGCTTGCCAATGCGCGACATCTGCCAATCCCCCTTAGAACACGCGGCAGAGGACTTCGCCGCCAACGTTGGCGGAGCGGGCCTCATTGTCCGACATCACGCCGCGCGGGGTCGACAGGATCGACAGACCAAGCCCGTTGTAGACACGGGGCAGGTCGGCGATCTTCGAATACACGCGACGGCCGGGCTTGGACACACGGGCGATCTGCTTAATGACAGGCTCGCCTTCGTGGTACTTCAGCTCGATCTTCAGGTTCTTGACGCCCGGACGCAGTTCTTCCTCGGACCAGCCGCGGATGAAGCCTTCACGCTTCAGAACTTCCAGGACGTTGACGCGCAGCTTAGACGCCGGGGAAACCACAACGGACATGCGGGCGTGCTGACCGTTGCGGATGCGGGTCAGCATATCGCCGAGCGGATCGCTCAAAGACATTCTCGGACCCTCCTTACCAGCTCGACTTCGTCATGCCCGGGATCTGGCCGGTCGAGGCCAGTTCGCGGAGCGTGACGCGGGACAGCTTGAACTTGCGATAGAACGCGCGCGGACGCCCGGTCATTTCGCAGCGGTTCCGGATGCGCACCTTCGAGGAGTTGCGCGGCAGTTCGGCCAGCTTGAGGCGGGCAGCGAATTGCTCTTCCGGCGGGAGGGTCTTGTCGTTCGCGATTGCCTTCAGGCGCGCACGCTTGTTCGCGTACTGCTTGGCCAGCTTGGCGCGACGCTTGTTCTTTTCGATGGCACTGGTCTTAGCCATGGTCGTGCTCCAGCCTCAGCTCACGAACGGCATGTCGAAGCCCTTCAGGAGAGCCTTGGCTTCCTGGTCGGTCTTCGCCGAAGTGACGATGATGATGTCCATGCCGCGGATCTGATCGATCTTGTCGTAATCGATCTCCGGGAAAATGATCTGTTCCTTGACGCCCATGGCGTAGTTGCCACGGCCGTCAAAGCTGTCACCCGGGATACCGCGGAAGTCACGGACGCGCGGCAACGCAATCGTCACCAGGCGATCCAGGAACTCGTACATGCGGTCGCGGCGGAGCGTGACCTTGCAGCCGATCGCCATGCCTTCGCGCAGCTTGAACTGGGCGATCGACTTGCGCGACTTGGTCAC
This sequence comes from Azospirillum oryzae, assembly GCF_900177515.1. Classification (GTDB taxonomy): domain Bacteria; phylum Pseudomonadota; class Alphaproteobacteria; order Azospirillales; family Azospirillaceae; genus Azospirillum; species Azospirillum oryzae_A. The sequence continues at coordinate 658,603 of NZ_FXAK01000007.1, read as the reverse complement.
CACCGGCTTCTGACCGGTGATGGCGGCCATCTCGGCCACGGCGAGCTGGATCTTCTTGGAGTCGGCGACAGCCTCACCGACACCCATGTTGACCACGATCTTCTCGATCCGCGGAACTTCCAGGTCGTTCTTGTAGCCGAATTCCGACTTCAGAGCGGCGCGGATCTTGGAGTCGTAAACTTCTTTCAGACGTGCGGTCATGCCCGGGTCCTCACAGGTCAATGACTTCGCCGGACCGCTTGGCGACACGCACCTTGCGGCCATCCTCAAGGATCTTGAAACCGACGCGGGTCGGCTTGCCATCCTTGGGATCGACGTGAGCGAGGTTGGAGACGTTGATCGGCGCCTCCATCTCGATGATGCCACCCTGCGAGCGGGCGCTGGCACGCTGGTGCTTCTTCACCACGTTCACGCCCTGCACAACGGCACGGTTCTCCTTCGGGAAAACCTTCAACACCTCGCCGGTCTTGCCCTTGTCACGGCCGGTCAGGACAACGACCTTGTCCTTGGTCTTGATCTTGGCGGCCATTACAGCACCTCCGGCGCCAGCGAGATGATCTTCATGAACTTCTTGCCGCGCAGCTCGCGAGTGACCGGCCCGAAAATACGGGTGCCGATCGGCTCGCCCTGCTTGTTGATCAGCACGGCGGCATTCCGGTCGAAACGGATCGCCGACCCGTCCTCCCGACGCAGTTCCTTCGCGGTGCGGACGATGACGGCGCGATGCACGTCGCCCTTCTTGACGCGGCCCTTCGGAATGGCCTCCTTGACCGAGACGACGATGACGTCGCCCACGGTTGCGACCTTCCGCTTGGACCCGCCAAGCACCTTGATGCACTGCACCCGGCGCGCCCCGCTGTTATCGGCGACTTCCAGGTTGGTTTGCATCTGGATCATTGTTTACGACCTTTCGTTATCACGCGGCGCCGCTGTCGGCGGCGGACTCCGTCACGACCGTCCAACGCTTGGACTTCGAGATCGGGCGGCATTCGATGATCGAAACGGTATCGCCGACCTTGAACTGGTTGCCCTCGTCGTGGGCGGCGTACTTCTTCGACTGACGAATGAACTTCTTGTACACGGGGTGCATGACACGGCGCTCGACAAGAACCGTAACGGTCTTGTCGCACTTGTCGCTGACCACCGTGCCCTGCAGAACGCGGCGAGGCATGGATGATCCCCCTTACTTGCCGGCGTCGGCGGAGCGGGCACGCTCGCCGAGGATGGTCTTGATGCGGGCGATGTCGCGGCGCACCGTGTTCACCCGCGCGGTGTTCTCCAGTTGGCCGGAAGCCTTCTGGAAACGCAGGTTGAACTGCTCCTTCTTGAGCTGGAGGAGCTGATCGTTCAGCTCATCCGCGCTCTTCGTACGAATGTCTACGGCCTTCATGCCGCGGTCTCCTCGACACCGCCCAGGCGGGTCACCAGCTTCACCTTGATCGGCAGCTTCGCGGCCGCCAGAGCGAAGGCGGTTTTTGCCACATCTGCCGGCACGCCGTCCAGTTCAAACAGGATGCGGCCGGGCTTCACGCGGGCCGCCCAGTACTCCGGCGAACCCTTACCGGAACCCATGCGGACTTCGGCGGGCTTGGTGGAGACCGGGAGGTCCGGGAAAATGCGGATCCAGACGCGGCCCTGACGCTTCATCGCACGGGTGATCGCGCGGCGGGCCGCTTCGATCTGACGGGCGGTGATGCGCTCCGGCTCCAGGGCCTTGAGGCCGAAGGAGCCGAAATTCAGGGCGGTGCCGCCCTTGGCGTTGCCATGGATGCGGCCCTTGTGGGCCTTACGGAATTTCGTGCGCTTGGGAGAAAGCATCGCTCGGCCCCTTTACTCGCGTTCGGAGCGCTCGGAGCGCTCGCGACGGTCGCGACGATCATGCCGATCGCGGCGCGGCTCGCCGTCGGTCGACACCGGCTCGGAACCCATGCGCTTGTCCTGCGCCATCGGGTCGTGAGCCATGACCTCGCCCTTGAACACCCACACCTTGACACCGCAGGTGCCGTAGGTGGTCTTGGCGGTGCCCACACCGTAATCGATGTCGGCGCGCAGGGTGTGCAGCGGAACGCGGCCCTCGCGGTACCACTCCATGCGGGCGATTTCCGCACCGCCGAGACGGCCCGAGCAGTTGATCCGGATGCCCTGGGCGCCCAGGCGCATGGCGGACTGCACGGCGCGCTTCATGGCGCGACGAAACGCCACACGGCGCTCCAGCTGGCTGGCGATGTTCTCGGCGATGAGGCGAGCGTCGATTTCCGGCTTGCGGATCTCGACGATGTTCAGGCTCACCTCGCTGCCGGTCATCTTCGACAGCTCGAGACGCAGCTTCTCGATGTCCGCGCCCTTCTTGCCGATCACCACGCCCGGACGGGCCGAGTGGATGGTGATACGGGCCTTCTTGGCCGGACGTTCGATGACGACGCGCGAGCAACCGGCCTGCTGCAGCCGGCCCTGCAGATAGCCGCGCAGCTTCAGGTCCTGGTGCAGCAGGTTGGCGTAGTCGCGCTTGGCGAACCAACGGCTGTCCCAGGTCCGGTTGATGCCGAGGCGCAGCCCGATCGGATTGATTTTCTGACCCATTACTCGGCCCCCTCGGCAACGGCGGCGTCACGCTCGCGGACGATGATCGTCAGGTTGCTGAACAGCTTCTCGACCCGGGCGCCACGACCGCGGGCACGGGCGTGGAAGCGCTTCATCACCAGAGCGCGACCGACAGTCGCCGACGACACGTACAGACGGTCGACGTCGAGCTGGTGGTTGTTCTCGGCGTTCGCGATCGCGGCCTGCAGGACCTTCTTCACCTCGCCGGCGATGCGGCGCTTGGAGAAGGTCAGCTCGGCCACGGCGCGGCTGGCATCCATGTTCCGGATGAGCTGGGCGACGAGGTTGAGCTTCCGCGGGCTGGTGCGGATCATCGGATTGCGGGCCAGAGCCTCGTTCTCCGCGACCCGGCTGGGGTTGGCAGGCTTGCCCATGGCTTACTTCCTCTTCGCCTTCTTGTCCGCCGCGTGGCCATAGAAGGTCCGCGTCGGAGCGAACTCGCCGAACTTGTGACCGATCATGTGCTCGGTAACCAGAACCGGCAGGAACTTGTGGCCGTTGTAGACGCCGAACGTCAGACCGACGAACTGCGGCAGGATGGTCGAACGACGCGACCAGATCTTGATGATCTCGTTGCGGCCCGAAGCCCGGCTCTTGTCCGCCTTCTTCAGCAGATAGCCGTCGACGAACGGGCCCTTCCAAACGGAGCGTGCCATCGTTCGACCTCCTTACTTCGAATGACGGCGGCGCAGGATCAGGCCATCCGTCTTCTTGTTGTGACGAGTCTTCTTGCCCTTGGTCGGCTTGCCCCACGGCGTGACCGGATGACGGCCGCCCGAGGTGCGACCCTCACCACCACCGTGCGGGTGGTCGATCGGGTTCATGGCGACGCCACGGACCGACGGACGCTTGCCCAGCCAGCGGTTGCGACCGGCCTTGCCAAGGTTGGTGTTCATCTGGTCCGGGTTGGACACGGCACCCAGGGTGGCCATGCACTCGCCACGAACCATGCGCAGTTCGCCAGACGGCAGCTTCAGCTGGGCGTAGCCACCGTCGCGGCCGACCAGCTGCAGGTAGGTGCCGGCGGAACGAGCCACCTGACCACCCTTGCCGGCCTTCAGCTCGACGTTGTGCACGATCGAACCGACCGGGATGTTCTTCAGCGGCATCGCGTTGCCGGGCTTCACGTCGACACGCTCGCCGGAGATCACGGTGTCGCCGACCTTCAGGCGCTGCGGCGCCAGGATGTAAGACAGCGTCCCATCCTGGTACTTGATCAGCGCGATGAAGGCCGTGCGGTTCGGATCATATTCCAGCCGCTCGACGGTGGCCGGAACGTCGAACTTGCGACGCTTGAAGTCCACCAGACGGTAGGTGCGCTTGTGTCCGCCACCCATCCGGCGCGCGGTGATGCGGCCGGTGTTGTTGCGTCCACCAGACTTGGTCAGGCCCTCGGTGAGGGTCTTGACCGGCTTGCCCTTCCACAGCTCCGAGCGGTCAACGATGACCAGCTGGCGGAGCGACGGCGTAATCGGGCGGTATTGCTTCAGAGCCATCGGATCACACTCCCGCTCAGATGCCCGTGGTCACGTCGATCTTGTTACCCTCGGCGAGGGTGACGACGGCCTTCTTGAAGTCCGAGCGACGGCCGATGGTGCCGCGGAACCGCTTGGTCTTGCCCTTGGAAACCAGGGTGTTGACCGCGGTCACCTTGACGTTGAAGAGACCTTCAACGGCGGCCTTGATCTCCGGCTTGGAGGCCGTGAGCGGCACGCGGAACGTGACCTGGTTGTGCTCCGACACCAACGTCGACTTCTCGGTGATGACGGGAGCGAGGATCAGGTCGTACATCCGCTCCTGGCTCACCGCAGGTTTCGACTGCTTGCTCATTTCAGGCGAGCCTCCAGTTGCTCGACCGCGTTGCGGGTCAGGACCAGCGTATCGCGGCGGAGAATGTCGTAGACGTTCGCACCCTGCTCCGGCAGCACGTCGATCAGCGGGATGTTGCGCGAAGCCTTGGCGAAGTTCTCGTCCAGGTTCGAGCCATCGATGATCAGCGCCGAAGTCAGGCCGAGGGTGGCGAGACGGGCCGCCAGTTCCTTGGTCTTGTGCGTCTCGGCGGCCGCAGCCTCCAGGACGATCAGCTTGCCCTCGGCGGCCTTGGCCGACAGGGCGGTCTTGAGCGCCAGCTTGCGGACCTTCTTGGTCAGCTCATGGGCGTGCGAGCGCACGACCGGGCCGAAGATGGTCGCACCGCCGCGGAACTGCGGCGAACGGATGGAGCCCTGACGAGCGCGACCGGTGCCCTTCTGCGAGTAGGGCTTCTTGGTCGTGCCGCTGATCTCGCTGATGCCCTTGGTCTTGTGGTTACCGGAGCGGCGCTTGGCCAGCTGCCAGTTGACCATGCGGGCCAGCAGGTCGGTGCGGGTCGGCAGGCCGAACACGGCGTCCGACAGCTCGATCTCGCCGACGGCTTCGTTGTTCAGGTTCTTGATCGTGGCCTTCATGGCGCTCACTCCTGCGTCTCGGCCGGGGCTTCCGCCGCCGGAGCAGACTTGATGCCGGCCGGGAAGGGCAGGCCTTCCGGAGCCTTCTTCTTGACGGCGTCACGGATGCGCAGCCAACCGCCCTCGGCGCCGGGGACGGCACCCTTGAGCATGATCAGACCACGGGCTTCGTCGACGGCGACGACCTGCAGGTTCAGCACCGTGACCCGCTCGTCACCGAGATGACCGGCCATCTTCTTGTTCTTGAAGACCTTGCCGGGGTCCTGACGGTTACCCGTCGAACCGTGCGAACGGTGCGACACCGACACGCCGTGCGTGGCGCGCAGACCACCGAAGTTCCAGCGCTTCATCGCACCGGCAAAGCCCTTGCCGATGGAGGTGCCGGTGACGTCGACGTACTGGCCGGCGACGAAGTGGGCGGCCGACAGCTCGGCACCGACCTCGATCAGGGCATCGGCATCGACGCGGAACTCGACCAGCTTGCGCTTCGGTTCCACGCGCGCCTTGGCGAAATGCCCACGCTCAGGCTTGTTGACGTTCTTGACCTTGATGGCGCCCGCGCCGAGCTGGACGGCGGTGTAGCCATCCTTTTCCTCGGTGCGAACGGCGACGACCTGGCAGCTGTCGACTTTCAGCACAGTGACCGGAACATGCTGGCCGTCGTCCGTGAAGACGCGGGTCATGCCGACCTTCTGCGCGATCAAACCGGATCGCATTGTTCTTTATCTCCTGACCAGGGACATCCGCTTACCGGAGAGGTCCCTTACCAACCAAAATCAGAGCTTGATCTCGACGTCGACGCCGGCGGCGAGGTCGAGCTTCATCAGGGCATCCACGGTCTGCGGCGTCGGATCGACGATGTCGAGCAGGCGCTTGTGGGTGCGGATCTCGAACTGCTCGCGCGACTTCTTGTCGATGTGCGGCGAGCGGTTCACGGTGAACTTTTCGATGTGCGTCGGCAGGGGGATCGGGCCCCGCACGCGCGCGCCGGTCCGCTTGGCGGTGTTGACGATCTCGCTGGTCGACTGGTCGAGCACGCGATGATCGAACGCCTTCAGACGGATGCGGATGTTCTGGCTGTCCATGTCCAAACGTCCCTTGCACCTTCTAGCGATGACGCGGACGCGTCACCGGAACTCCACGAGCTGCTTTGGGGCTTCGCCGACAGCGCAAGGCCGCGCGCCGAACCTCCTAAGCGGGGCCGGCGGGCGACACTGTGACCGATGCGACGAGCCGATACGAAAAAGAACATCCCCTGCGGCGGATGCCCGGAGGGGATGTTCCGTTCAGCAGACGGCGCGCCCCAGGGAGGCGCGCCGTGCCGTTCGTCTCGGGCTGCGTCTAGGCCGAAGCTGCCTACCACCAACCCAAAATCCAGAGGGCGTAATCTCTAGGCGTTCAGCGCCCGCGTGTCAATCCTGAATCTCCCCCCAAGCGGAGGAAGCTGGATCGACAGGCGGACGGACCCGAATGCCGACGCCCGATGGCTAGAACCGGGCGGGCCGCCCACCCTGCTTGCGCGGAGAAGAGGGCCCGTCTCTTACAACCGGCGACAGGATGGTTCCCCGCCGCCCTACCCTTCCCTCCGGCGATCCCCTTTCGGCGACCGCCGGATGGTCATCACTCGACGATCTTGGCAACGACGCCGGCGCCGACGGTGCGGCCGCCTTCGCGGATGGCGAAGCGCAGGCCTTCGTCCATGGCGATCGGGGCGATCAGGGCCACGTCCATGGCGACGTTGTCGCCCGGCATCACCATCTCGACGCCTTCCGGCAGCGAGACCATGCCCGTCACGTCCGTCGTACGGAAGTAGAACTGCGGACGGTAGTTGGTGAAGAACGGGGTGTGACGGCCGCCCTCTTCCTTCGTCAGGATGTAGGCTTCGGCCTTGAACTTGGTGTGCGGGGTGATCGAACCCGGCTTGGCCAGAACCTGGCCGCGCTCGACGTCCTCGCGCTTGGTGCCGCGCAGCAGCGCGCCGATGTTGTCGCCGGCCTCACCCGAGTCGAGCAGCTTGCGGAACATCTCGACGCCGGTCACCGTCGTCTTCACCGTCGCCTTCAGGCCGACGATCTCGACTTCGTCACCGACCTTCACGATGCCGCGCTCGACACGGCCGGTCACCACGGTGCCGCGGCCCGAGATCGAGAACACGTCTTCGATCGGCATCAGGAACGGACGGTCCTTCGGACGCTCCGGCTGCGGGATATACTCGTCCACCGTCTTCATCAGAGCCAGGACGGCGTCGCGGCCGATCTCCGGCTGACGGTCTTCCAGGGCGCACAGGGCCGAGCCCTTGGTGATCGGAATGTCGTCGCCCGGGAACTGGTAGGACGACAGCAGCTCGCGAACTTCCAGCTCGACCAGCTCCAGCAGTTCCGGATCGTCGACCATGTCGACCTTGTTCAGGAACACCACCAGCGCCGGAACGCCGACCTGGCGGGCCAGCAGGATGTGCTCGCGGGTCTGCGGCATCGGGCCGTCGGCGGCCGACACGACCAGGATCGCGCCGTCCATCTGGGCGGCGCCCGTGATCATGTTCTTCACGTAGTCGGCGTGGCCGGGGCAGTCGACGTGCGCATAGTGGCGGTTGGTCGTCTCGTACTCGACGTGGGCGGTCGAGATCGTGATGCCGCGCGCCTTCTCTTCCGGCGCCTTGTCGATCTGGTCGTAAGCGGTGAAGGTGGCGCCGCCGGACTCCGCCAGCACCTTCGTGATCGCCGCCGTCAGCGACGTCTTGCCGTGGTCGACGTGGCCGATCGTGCCAACGTTGCAGTGCGGCTTGTTCCGCTCGAACTTTGCCTTCGCCATGGGGTGGTCTCTCCGTTTCTCAATCGTTCCAGCGGTCTTCAGGCCACCTTGGCGCGGACACCGTCCGCGATGGCCTGTGGCACCGGCTCATAATGGTCGAACTGCATGCTGTACTGCGCGCGGCCCTGACTCATGGAGCGCAGGGAGTTCACATAGCCGAACATGGCCGCCAAGGGAACCAGTCCCGTGACGATTCGCGCGTTGCCGCGCTGGTCCATGCCGGTGATTTGTCCGCGGCGACCGTTCAGGTCACCGATGACGTCGCCCATATAGTCGTCCGGCGTGATGATTTCGACCCGCATCAGCGGTTCCAACAGCGCCGGAGCGGCTTTTGTCATTGCCTCGCGGAAGGCGGTCCGCGCCGCCAGTTCGAAGGCGAGCGGCGAGGAGTCGACGTCATGCGCCTCACCGCCGGTCAGGGTCGCCTTGACGTCCACCACCGGATAGCCGGCGACGACGCCGCTGTCCTTCGCTGCCTCCAGCCCCTTCTGCACACCGGCGACGAATTCGCGCGGCAAGCCGGCCGCCCGGTTCTCGAAGACGAAGCCGGCGCCACGGTCGAGCGCCTCGAGCTTCAGCGTCACACGCGCGAACTGGGCGCGGTCGCCGGTCTGCCGGGCATGGACATGGTCGATCTCGGCCGAGCGCAACACCGTCTCGCGGTAGGCGACCTTGGGGGCGCCGACACCGGCATCGACGCGGAACTCGCGCTTCATGCGGTCGACGATGATGTCGAGATGCAACTCGCCCATGCCGCGGATGACGGTCTGGCCGCTTTCGCGGTCGACCGAGACTTGCAGCGAGGGATCCTCGTGGCCCAACCGGTTCAGCGCCGCCGCCATCCTATCGTGGTCGGCGTCGCTGCGCGGCTCGACGACGATCTCGATCACTGGCTCCGGAACGTCCAGGCGCTCCAGCACGATGGGCTTGGCGGGGTCGCAGAGCGTGTCGCCGGTGGCGGTGTGTTCCAGACCGGCGAAAGCGACGATGTCGCCCGTGTGGGCGCGTTCGATGTCTTCGCGGCTGTTGGCGTGCATCAGCAGCATGCGGCCGATCTTCTCGCGCTCGCCCTTGACGGGATTCAGCAGCGAATCACCCACGCCGACGGTACCGGAATAGATGCGGCAGAAGGTGAGCGTCCCGACATAGGGATCGTTCATCACCTTGAAGGCGAGACCTGAGAAGGGCGCGCTGTCGTTGGCCGCGCGCTCCTCCGAACGGTCGCCGCCGACGGCATGACCCGTCACCGCGCCGATGTCGTTCGGCGCCGGCAGGTAATGGACGACCGCGTCGAGCATCGGCTGGATGCCCTTGTTGCGGAAGGCCGATCCGCAGAGCACCGGGACGACGGCGTTGGAAATCGTACCCTTGCGGATCAGCGCGCGCAGGGCTTCGGGCGCCGGCTCCTCGCCGCGCTCCAGATAGGCGGCCATCGCCGCCTCGTCGAGATCGAGCACGGCCTCAAGCAGCGCCTGACGGGCGCTTGCGGCGGATTCGGCAAGATCATCGGGAATGTCGGTATGTTCGAATTCGGCGCCGAGCGTCTCAGCCTTCCAGATCGTGGCGCGCATGGCGACCAGATCGACGATCCCGGAAAAGCCGGCCTCAACGCCGATGGGAAGCTGAAGGACCAGCGGCTTGACACCCAGCCGGTCGGCCATCATGGCGACGCAGCCGTCGAAGTCCGCGCCGACGCGGTCCATCTTGTTGACGAAGGCCATGCGCGGCACGCCGTACTTGTCGGCCTGCCGCCACACGGTTTCCGTCTGGGGCTCGACACCTGCAACCGCGTCGAAGATGGCAACGGCGCCATCCAGGACACGCAATGACCGCTCGACCTCGATGGTGAAATCCACGTGGCCGGGCGTGTCGATGATGTTGATGCGGTGATCGCGCCAGAAACAGGTCGTCGCCGCCGAGGTAATGGTGATGCCCCGTTCCTGCTCCTGCTCCATCCAGTCCATGACGGCGGTGCCGTCATTGACCTCGCCCATGCGATAGGACTTGCCGGTGTAGAACAGGATGCGCTCGGTCGTCGTCGTCTTGCCGGCATCGATGTGAGCCATGATGCCGATGTTGCGGTAACGATCGAGGGCGTGCGAACGGGGCATGCAAAATCACCAGGACAGGCGTGAACCTTACCAGCGGTAGTGCGAGAACGCCTTGTTGGCTTCCGCCATGCGGTGCGTGTCTTCGCGCTTCTTCACGGCGGTGCCGCGCTGGCTGGCAGCATCGAGCAGCTCACCCGACAGACGCTCGGTCATGGTGTTTTCCGAGCGGGCGCGGGCGGCGCTGATCAGCCAACGGATGGCGAGAGCCTGGGCGCGGTCCGAACGGACCTCGACCGGAACCTGGTAGGTCGCACCACCGACGCGGCGGCTGCGGACTTCCAGGTGCGGCTTCACGTTGGCGAGGGCGTCGTGGAAGACCTGAACGGGGTCGTTCTTGGTCTTGACCTCGATACGGCCCAGGGCGCCGTAGACGATGCCTTCGGCGGCCGACTTCTTGCCGTCCAGCATCAGGCAGTTCATGAACTTCGTCAGGACGCGGTCGCCGTACTTGGCGTCCGGCAGGACTTCACGCTTCTCGGCGCGATGACGACGGGACATCGTGAGTTCTCCTTACTTCGGACGCTTCGCGCCGTACTTCGAACGGCGCTGCTTACGATCCTTGACGCCCTGGGTATCCAGCGTGCCGCGAATGATGTGATAGCGAACGCCGGGAAGATCCTTCACACGACCGCCGCGGATCATGACCACCGAGTGTTCCTGGAGGTTGTGGCCCTCACCAGGGATGTAGCTCGTCACCTCGAAGCCGTTCGTCAGACGAACGCGGGCGACCTTACGGAGCGCCGAGTTCGGCTTCTTCGGGGTGGTGGTGTAGACGCGAGTGCAGACGCCACGCTTCTGCGGGCAGGCCTCCATCGCGGGAACCTTGTTGCGCGCGGCCAACGGCTCGCGCGGCTTACGGATCAACTGGTTGATCGTCGGCATATCTGCCCTTCATCCCTTCAAGATCACTCGGCCGGACGAGCCGGACGAAGCAAAAGCCCGCCTGCGAAACGTCGCCGTTCCGAGCGGGCTGAATGAGCGAAAGCCGATCGGAGGACTCCGATCGGCGGGATCGGTGGATTCAAGCGGACGCACGGAGAGCCCCGGCGTCCATTGAAGTTCGCGGACTTTAGGGAAAGGCCGCAGGAGAGTCAAGGACGGTCTTTCACCTTCGGGACCCACCTCCTGATGTGCGGAGGCGCCGAAAGAGAAAGGGCGCGTCCCTTGCGGAACGCGCCCCCTCCCCTACTCAAACGCCGTGAAGGATCAGGCCGCAGAGCTTTCCTCGCCCGGGGTCGGCAGGGCCGGAGTTTCCTCCGGAGCGCCGGCCTCCAGGGCCGCTTCGCGGTCACGCTCGGCGGCGATCAGCTTCAGGCGGTTCACCACGGAGCCCGTGCCGGCCGGGATCAGGCGGCCGACGATGACGTTCTCCTTCAGACCCTCCAGGTTGTCGACCTTGCCGCCGACGGCCGCTTCCGTGAGGACGCGGGTGGTTTCCTGGAACGACGCGGCCGAGATGAAGGAGCGCGTCTGCAGGCTGGCCTTGGTGATGCCCTGGAGAACCGGGTGGCCGTGGGCCGGCTGCAGGCCTTCCGCCACGGTCTTCTCGTTCTCCTCGTCGAACTCCTGACGGTCGACCTGCTCGCCCACCAGGAAGGTGGTCTCGCCGGCGTCGGTGATCTCGACCTTCTGCAGCATCTGGCGAACGATCACCTCGATGTGCTTGTCGTTGATCTTCACGCCCTGCAGTCGATAGACGTCCTGGATCTCGTTGATCAGGTAGTCGGCCAAGGCCTCCACACCCATTACCGCCAGAATGTCGTGCGGCACCGGGTTGCCGTCCATCAGCAGATCGCCGCGCTCGACATAGTCACCCTCCTGCACGGAGATGTGCTTGCCCTTCGGGATCAGATACTCCTTCTCGTCGCCGGTCTCGTCGTTGCGGACGACGATGCGGCGCTTGGTCTTGTAGTCCTTACCGAATTCGACGCGGCCGCTCATCTCCGAGATGATGGCGAAGTCCTTCGGACGACGCGCCTCGAACAGCTCGGCCACGCGCGGCAGACCACCGGTGATGTCGCGGGTCTTCGACGACTCGCGCGGAATACGCGCCAGCACGTCGCCGGCCCGGACCTCGGCTCCGTTCTCCACCGACAGGATGGCGTCCACCGACATGAAGTAGCGGGCTTCCAGACCGTTCGGCAGGGTGATTAGCTCGCCCCGCTCGTCCACCAGCGCAATGCGCGGCTTCAGATCGGCACCGCGCGGCTGCTGGCGCCAGTCGACCACCACCTTGGAGCTGATGCCCGTTGCCTCGTCCATCACCTCGCGCATGGAGATGCCTTCCACGAGGTCGATGTAGCGGGCGGTACCTGCACGCTCGGTGATGATCGGCAGGGTGTAGGGGTCCCACTCGGCCAGCTTGGCGCCGCGCTCGACCTTCACACCCTCGTCCGCCAGCAGCTTGGCACCGTACGGCACGCGGTGACGCGCCCGTTCGCGGCCCTGCTCGTCGAGCAGGACGACTTCGGTGCTGCGGCCCATGACGACCGGGATGTTGGCCGAGTTCATGACGACGTTGCGGTTGACGATCCGCACCGTCGCGTCGAACGCCGCCTCGATCTGGCTCTGCTCCGCACCGCGCTGCGCCGCGCCACCGATGTGGAAGGTGCGCATCGTCAGCTGGGTGCCCGGCTCGCCGATCGACTGCGCCGCGATGACGCCGACCGCCTCGCCGGTGTTGACCAGCGTGCCGCGGGCCAGATCACGGCCGTAGCACTTGGCGCAGACGCCGTCGCGGGTCTCGCAGGTCAGTACCGAACGGATCTTGACCGAGTCGATGCCCGAGCGTTCGATGCGGTCAACCGTCGGCTCGTCGATCAGGCCGCCGTCCTCGACGATCAGCTCGCCGTTCAGCGGGTCGATCACGTCGCCGACCACGGTGCGGCCGAGGATGCGGTCGCCCAGCGGGCTGATGACCTCGCCGCCGTCGATCACCGCCTTCACGGTGATGCCGCGTTCGGTGCCGCAATCATGCTCGACGATGATGGCGTCCTGCGCCACGTCGACCAGACGGCGGGTCAGGTAACCGGAGTTCGCCGTCTTCAAGGCGGTGTCGGCCAGACCCTTGCGGGCGCCGTGGGTGGAGTTGAAGTACTCCAGCACGGTCAGGCCTTCCTTGAAGTTCGAGATGATCGGCGTCTCGATGATCTCGCCCGACGGCTTGGCCATCAGGCCGCGCATGCCGGCCAGCTGACGGATCTGCGCGGCGGAACCACGCGCACCGGAGTGGGCCATCATGTACACCGAGTTGACCGGCTTGCCGGCTTCGGTGGTCGAGATCGCCTTCATCATCTCGGAGGCGACCTTTTCGGTGCATTCCGACCAGACGTCGACGACCTTGTTGTACTTCTCGCCCTGGGTGATCAGGCCGTCGAGATACTGCTGCTCGAACTCCTTCACCCGCTCCTTCGACTCGTTGACCAGCTTCTCCTTGGCGGCGGGGATGACCATGTCGTCCTTGCCGAAGGAGATGCCGGCGCGGCAGGCGTGGCCGAAGCCGAGCTTCATCAGGCGATCGGCGAAGATCACCGTCTCCTTCTGCCCGCAATGGCGGTAGACGGCGTCGATGACGTTGCCGACGTCCTTCTTGGTCAGGACGCGGTTGATCAGCGAGAACGGCACCTTCGGGTGACGCGGCAGCAGCTCCGACAGGAGCATGCGGCCCGGCGTCGTCTCGACGATGCTGATCAGCTCGTTGCCCTCGTCGTCCACACCGACGTAGCGCGCCTTGATCTTCGCATGGATCGACAGGACCTTGGCGTTCAGCGCCTGCTCGATTTCCGAGACGTTGGCGAACACCATGCCCTCGCCCTTCTCACCGGGGCGATCCATGGAGATGTAGTAGATGCCGAGGACGATGTCTTGGCTCGGCACGATGATCGGCTTGCCGTTGGCGGGCGACAGGATGTTGTTGGTCGACATCATCAGGACGCGCGCTTCCAACTGGGCCTCGAGGCTCAGCGGGACGTGCACGGCCATCTGGTCGCCGTCGAAGTCGGCATTGAAGGCGGTGCAGACCAGCGGGTGCAGCTGAATCGCCTTGCCTTCGATCAGCGTCGGCTCGAAGGCCTGGATGCCGAGACGGTGCAGCGTCGGTGCGCGGTTCAGCATCACCGGATGCTCGCGGATGACCTCTTCCAGGATGTCCCACACCTCGGGACGCTCCTTTTCCACCATCCGCTTGGCGGCCTTGATGGTGGAGGCGAGGCCGTACAGCTCCAGCTTGGCGTAGATGAAGGGCTTGAACAGCTCCAGCGCCATCTTCTTCGGCAGGCCGCACTGGTGCAGCTTCAGCTCCGGACCGACGACGATGACCGAACGGCCCGAGTAGTCGACGCGCTTGCCGAGCAGGTTCTGACGGAAGCGGCCCTGCTTGCCCTTCAGCATGTCGGACAGCGACTTCAGCGGACGCTTGTTGGCGCCGGTGATGACGCGGCCACGGCGGCCGTTGTCGAACAGAGCGTCGACGGCCTCCTGCAGCATGCGCTTCTCGTTGCGGACGATGATGTCCGGCGCCTTCAGCTCGATCAGCCGCTTCAGACGGTTGTTGCGGTTGATGACGCGGCGGTACAGGTCGTTCAGGTCGGACGTGGCGAAACGGCCGCCGTCCAGCGGGACCAGCGGACGCAGCTCGGGCGGGATCACCGGAATGACTTCCAGGATCATCCACTCCGGACGCGACTGCGAGGCCAGGAAGGCGTCGATCAGCTTCAGGCGCTTGACCAGCTTCTTGCGCTTGGCTTCGGAGTTGGTGTCGCGCAGATCCTCACGGCAGCGCTTCTTCTCCTCGTCGAGGTCGAGCGCGGACAGCATGATGCGCAGCGCTTCGGCACCGATCGACGCGGTGAAGGCGTCCTCGCCATACTCGTCCTGGGCGTTCAGGTACTCTTCCTCGTTCAGCAGCGAATGCAGCTTCAGCGGGGTGAGGCCCGGCTCGATGACGACGTAGTTTTCGAAATAGAGGATGCGCTCCAGATCCTTGAGCGTCATGTCGAGCAGCAGGCCGATGCGGCTCGGCAGCGACTTCAGGAACCAGATGTGCGCGACGGGGGACGCCAGTTCGATATGGCCCATGCGCTCGCGCCGGACCTTCGACAGCGTGACCTCGACGCCGCACTTCTCGCAGATGATGCCGCGATACTTCATGCGCTTGTACTTGCCGCACAAGCACTCGTAATCCTTGATCGGGCCGAAGATGCGGGCGCAGAACAGGCCGTCGCGCTCCGGCTTGAAGGTGCGGTAGTTGATGGTTTCCGGCTTCTTGATCTCGCCGTAGGACCAGGACCGGATCCGCTCGGGGCTCGCGATCTGGATGCGGATCTGATCGAAGCTCTGCGGCCCCTGGACCTGGCCGAAAATGTTCATCAACTCATTCATGACCGTCTCCCGCTGGCATCGCCGCGTTGTCGGTTAAGGGCAGTGCATGACCCCGGACCGGTGCTCGCACCGTTCCGGGGTTTGGTCACGTCAAATCGGCTCAGTAGGACCGCTGGTTCAGTTCGACGTTCAGGCCGAGCGAGCGAAGCTCCTTGACCAGCACGTTGAACGATTCCGGAATGCCAGCCTCGAAGTTGTCGTCGCCGCGGACGATGGCCTCGTAGACCTTGGTGCGGCCGGACACGTCGTCCGACTTCACCGTCAGCATTTCCTGCAGCGTGTAGGCGGCGCCGTAGGCTTCGAGCGCCCAGACCTCCATCTCACCGAAGCGCTGACCGCCGAACTGGGCCTTGCCGCCCAGCGGCTGCTGCGTGACCAGCGAGTAGGGGCCGATCGACCGGGCGTGGATCTTGTCGTCCACCAGGTGGTGCAGCTTCAGCATGTAGATGTAGCCGACGGTGACCTTGCGATCGAAGGTCTCGCCGGTGCGGCCGTCGATCAGCGTCGACTGGCCCGACCGGTCGAATCCGGCACGCTCCAGATGGACGCAGATGTCCTCCTCGCGGGCGCCGTCGAAGACCGGCGTCGCGAAGGGCACGCCCTTGCGCAGGTTGCCGCCCAGCTCCAGCAGCTCGCCGTCGGTCATGTCGGCGATGTCCTCGTTGTAGGTCACCTCGCCGTACGCCGACTTCAGCGTGCTGCGCAGGGCCTCCAGCTGGGGAGCGCCTTCCGCCTTCTGGCGGATCGCCAGACGGTACTGGTCGACCGCGCGGCCGATCTGCCGGCCGAGACCCGAAGCCGCCCAACCGAGGTGGGTTTCCAGGATCTGACCGACATTCATGCGCGACGGCACGCCGAGCGGGTTCAGCACCAGATCGACCGGGGTGCCGTCCTCGAGGTACGGCATGTCCTCCTGCGGGATGATCCGCGAGACGACACCCTTGTTGCCGTGACGGCCGGCCATCTTGTCGCCCGGCTGCAGCTTGCGCTTCACCGCGACGAAGACCTTGACCATCTTCATGACGCCCGGCGGCAGCTCGTCACCGCGCTGCAGCTTGTCGACCTTGTTCTCGAAGCGGTCCTGCAGGGCCTTGATCGAGTCGTCGAAGACCTTGCCCAGGTTCTCGACGGTCTCCATCACCTGCTCGTCGGCGATGGCGATCTGGCGCCACAGGCCCTTCGACAGGCCGGCCAGAACCTCCTCGGTCAGGACCGTGCCACCCTTCATGCCCTTCGGGCCGGACTGCGCGGTCTGGCCGAGCAGCACTTCCTTCAGGCGGGTGTAGAAGCTGCGCTCCAGGATGCCGCGCTCGTCGTCGCGGTCCTTGGCCAGCTTCTCGATCTCGGCGCGTTCGATCGCCAGGGCGCGCTCGTCCTTGTCGACGCCGCGGCGGCTGAACACGCGGACCTCGACGATGGTGCCGACGACGCCCGGCGGCAGGCGCAGCGAGGTGTCGCGGACGTCCGAAGCCTTCTCGCCGAAGATGGCGCGCAGCAGCTTCTCTTCCGGCGTCATCGGGCTTTCGCCCTTCGGCGTCACCTTGCCGACCAGGATGTCGCCCGGACGGACTTCGGCGCCGATATAGACGATGCCGGCCTCGTCGAGGTTCTTCAGAGCTTCCTCACCCACGTTCGGAATGTCGCGGGTGATTTCCTCCTGGCCCAGCTTGGTGTCGCGGGCCATGACCTCGAATTCCTCGATGTGGATCGAGGTGAAGACGTCGTCCTTGACGATGCGCTCGTTGATGAGGATCGAGTCCTCGAAGTTGTAGCCGTTCCACGGCATGAACGCGACGAGCACGTTGCGGCCGAGCGCCAGCTCGCCCAGGTCGGTCGACGGACCGTCGGCCACGATGTCACCGGCGTTGACCCGGTCGCCCACCTTCACCAGCGGACGCTGGGTGATGCAGGTGTTCTGGTTGGAACGCTGGAACTTCAGAAGGTTGTAGATGTCGACGCCCGGCGCCGTGCTGTCCGAGCTGTCGGTGGCGCGGACGACGATGCGGGTGGCGTCGACCTGGTCGACGACGCCCGAGCGCTTGGCGACGATGGTCACACCGCTGTCGCGGGCGACGGTCGCCTCCATGCCCGTGCCGACCAGCGGCGCATCCGCCTTCACCAGCGGCACCGCCTGGCGCTGCATGTTCGAGCCCATCAGCGCGCGGTTGGCGTCGTCGTTCTCCAGGAACGGGATCAGCGCCGCGGCGACGGACACCAGCTGCTTCGGCGACACGTCGATCAGGTCGATCGCTTCCGGCCGGAACATCAGGTATTCACCGCCCTGGCGGCAGGACACCAGATCGGCGGCGAAGCTGTTGTCGGGGTTCAGCTCGGCGTTGGCCTGGGCGACGACGTAGCGGCCCTCCTCCATCGCCGACAGATAGACCACCTCGTTGGTGACCTTGCCGTCGATGACCTTGCGGTAGGGGCTCTCGATGAAGCCGTACTGGTTCACGCGGGCGTAGGTCGCCAGCGAGTTGATCAGGCCGATGTTCGGGCCTTCCGGCGTCTCAATCGGGCAGATACGGCCATAGTGCGTCGGGTGCACGTCGCGCACCTCGAAGCCGGCGCGCTCGCGGGTCAGACCGCCCGGGCCGAGAGCCGAGAGACGACGCTTATGCGTGATCTCGGACAGCGGGTTGGTCTGGTCCATGAACTGCGACAGCTGCGACGAACCGAAGAACTCGCGCACGGCTGCCGCGGCCGGCTTGGCGTTGATCAGGTCGTGCGGCATCACCGTGTCGATCTCGACCGAGCTCATGCGCTCGCGGATCGCACGTTCCATGCGCAGCAGGCCGACGCGGTACTGGTTCTCCATCAGCTCGCCGACCGAGCGGACGCGGCGATTGCCGAGATGGTCGATGTCGTCGATCTCGCCGCGGCCGTCCTTCAGGTTCACCAGAACCTTCAGGATCTCCAGGATGTCCTCCTTGCGGAGAACGCGCATCTGGTCGTCGGTCTGGAAGTTCAGGCGTGCGTTCATCTTCACGCGGCCGACGGCCGACAGGTCGTAGCGCTCGCTGTCGAAGAACAGGCCCGAGAACAGCGCCTCGGCCGATTCCAGGGTCGGCGGCTCGCCCGGACGCATGACGCGGTAGATGTCGATCAGCGCGTCTTCACGGCTGGCGTTGCGGTCCGCATTCATGGTGTTGCGGATGTAGGCGCCGACATTCAGATGGTCGATCGCCAGCACCGGCAGTTCGTCGACGCCGGTCTTCTCCAGCTTGTCGAGGTCGCTCGCCGACAGCTCGTCACCGGCTTCGAACAGGACTTCGCCCGTGCGCTCGTTGATGATGTCGACGGCGAGGTAGCGGCCGGTCAGCTCCTCGGTGGAGACCTGCTGCTCGGTCAGGCCGGCCTCGACCAGCTTCTTGATGACGCGCGGGGTCATCTTGGTGCCGGCCTCGGCGACGACGGCGCCGGTGGCGGCATCGACCAGGTCGGACGCCAGCTTGACGCCCTTCATGCGCTCGGCGCTGAACGGGGTCTTCCAGCCGCCGGCGGAGCGGGTGTAGGTGATGGTGTCGTAGAAGTAGTTGAGGATCTCTTCTTTCGACATGCCCTGCGCCTCGTAGGGCAGCAGGTCCTTGCGGTTCGCCTTGCGCTCGGCGCGCAGCGCCTCGGTCTCCGCGCCGTCCAGAGCGAACAGCAGCGTGGTGGCCGGCAGCTTGCGGCGGCGGTCGATGCGGACGTAGACGAGATCCTTGGCGTCGAACTCGAAATCCAGCCAGGAACCGCGATAGGGGATGACGCGCGCGGCGAACAGATACTTGCCCGACGCGTGGGTCTTGCCCTTGTCATGGTCGAAGAAGACACCCGGGCTGCGGTGCATCTGGGAGACGATGACGCGCTCGGTGCCGTTGATGATGAAGGTGCCGTTGGCCGTCATCAGGGGCATGTCGCCCATGTAGACGTCCTGCTCCTTGATGTCGCGGATCGAACGGAGGCCGGTGTCCTCCTCGACGTCGAACACGGACAGTCGCAGGGTAACCTTCAGCGGAGCCGCGAAGGTCATGCCGCGCTGCTGGCATTCCTCGACGTCGTACTTCGGCTGCTCAAGCTCGTACTTGACGAAATCCAGCACCGCGCGGTCGGAGAAGTCCTTGATCGGGAAGACCGACTTGAAGACTTCCTGCAGGCCCAGGTTCGCCCGCTTTTCCGGGGCGATGTCCATTTGCAGGAAGTGATCGTAGGAGCTGCGCTGCACCTCGATGAGGTTGGGCATCTGGGTGACTTCCGGGATGCGCCCGAAGCTCTTCCGAACACGTTTACGACCCGTAAAGGATTTGGCCATGGATGTCCCCAAACGTCTGTACGTGATGCGCGTTATACCGACCGTTCAACCGACCGCAGGATCAAGCCGACTGGTATCGACCGGTCCCGTGGGCGCCCGCGCGGGCCATCCCCATGATGGGGACGGAAAGAGCCGGGCCGGGCAAGCCCGGTCCGGCGGAAGGCAGAAAACGCCGTGCGGCGGCAGGTTCCCTGGGGAACCGGCCGCCGTCCGGCGTGGAACTGTATGATCCGTAACGCAACAAGGTCTTACTTAATATCGACCTTGGCGCCGGCCTCTTCAAGCTGCTTCTTGATCTTGGCGGCCTCGTCCTTCGTGGCGCCTTCCTTGACCGGCTTCGGAGCGCCCTCGACCAGGTCCTTGGCTTCCTTCAGGCCCAGGCCGGTGATCGCGCGGACTTCCTTAATCACGTTGATCTTCTTGTCGCCGGCATCGGCGAGGATCACCGTGAACTCGGTCTGCTCTTCGGCCGGAGCGGCAGCGGCAGCGGCCGGGCCGGCGGCGGCAACGGCCACCGGAGCGGCGGCGGAGACGCCCCACTTCTCTTCGAGGAGCTTGGACAGCTCGGCGGCTTCCAGGACGGTCAGGGCCGACAGATCGTCGACGAGCTTCTGCAGATCAGCCATTTTACTACTCCAACGACTTGGATTCTGGGTTCAGATAAAACTGTGACAGAGCGGCTCAGGCCGCCTCGTCCTTCTTCGCGTAGGCCGCCAGCACGCGGGCGACCTGGCCGCCCGGAGCCTGGAGGACACCGGCGATGCGGGTCGCCGGGGTCTGGATCATGCCCACGAGCTTCGCGCGCAGTTCGTCCAGCGACGGCAGGGTCGCCAGGGCCTTGACGCCTTCGGCGTCGAGAACCTGGTTGCCGAGGCCGGCGCCGATGATCTGGAGCTTGTCGTTCGCCTTCGAGAACTCGGCAACGACCTTGGCGGCCGCAACCGGATCCTTCGAATAGGCGATCGCCGTCGGGCCCTTGAAGAGACCGTCCAGACCCTCGAACTGCGTGCCCTGAAGGGCGCGGCGGGCGAGCCGGTTCTTCGTCACCTTGAAGCCGGCACCCGCGGCCCGCACCTTCGCACGCAGATCGGTGACTTCCTTCACCGTCAGACCCAGATGATGGGTGACCACCACCAGGCCCGTCTCCGCGAGCTTCGACTGCAGGTCCGCGATCGTCGCTTCTTTTTGTGTACGATCCACGGATCGCCTCCTTGCACAGAGGTGTACATGGACCCACGACCCCGAAGGGCCGGAGGTCCGGCGAACCTGTCCCAGAAGTTCAAGCCGTTCCTGAACCGGATCGCGCTGCCGGAGGCGGCGGAGCCGGAGGGGTAAACGGGTTCAACTCCTGTCTGCGCGGGTGGATTTTAAGCCCTCCCCTTCCCTTGCGGTTCGGGTCGGACACCAGCGGTCTCGGACAGGGGTGGGCGGGTGCCCTTGGGGTTCCCCCCGCGGACGGTCCGCCCGGACGCCGCCACTGCCCGAGGACAGCGGCGGCGAAACGGGTCATCAGGCGGCGGCCGGAGCCGACACGCTGGTGAGGTCGAGCTTCAGGCCCGGGCCCATGGTCGACGACAGCGAGACCTTGAGCACATACTGGCCCTTGGCGCCGGTCGGCTTGGCACGGGTGATGGCATCGACGAAGGCGCGGATGTTCTGGACCAGCGCCTCTTCCGAGAAGCTGACCTTGCCGACGCCGGCGTGGACGATACCGGTCTTCTCCGCACGGAACTCCACCGCGCCGGCCTTGGCGGCCTTCACGGCGCCGGCGACGTCGGGGGTCACGGTGCCCAGCTTCGGGTTCGGCATCAGGCCGCGCGGGCCAAGGACCTTACCGAGCTTGCCGACCACGCCCATCATGTCGGGCGAGGCGATGCAGCGGTCGAAGTTGATGTTGCCGGCCAGGATCTGTTCGGCGAGGTCGTCGCCGCCGACCACGTCGGCGCCGGCGGCCAGAGCCTCATCGACCTTGGCGCCGCGGGCGAACACCGCCACGCGGACGGTCTTGCCGGTGCCGTTCGGCAGGTTCACGACGCCGCGGACCATCTGGTCGGCGTGGCGCGGATCGATGCCGAGGTTCATCGCGATTTCGATGGTCTCGTCGAACTTGGCCTTGGCGGCACCCTTCACCAGGGTGACGGCCTCTTCCAGCGAGTAGAAGTTGTCGCGGTTGACGCTCTTGTAGGCGTCGGTCAGACGCTTGCCCAGCTTCGCCATAGGATCAGCCCTCCACCACTTCGAGGCCCATCGAGCGGGCGGAACCGGCGATCATGGTCGCAGCGGCTTCGACGTCGTGCGCGTTCAGGTCGGCCATCTTCTTCTGGGCGATCTCGCGGATCTGCGAGGTCGTGACCTGGCCGACGAAACCGCCCTTGCCGGGGGTCGTCGAACCCTTGTCCTTGCCCGAAGCCTTCTTGAGGAAGTAGCTGACCGGCGGGGTCTTGGTCACGAAGGTGAAGGTGCGGTCGCCGTAGGCGGTGATGACCACGGGAATCGGCATGCCGACTTCCAGGTCCGCCGTCTTGGCGTTGAACGCCTTGCAGAACTCCATGATGTTCAGGCCGCGCTGACCGAGCGCCGGACCGATGGGCGGCGACGGGTTCGCCTTGCCGGCCGGAACCTGCAGCTTGATGTAACCGACGATTTTCTTCGCCATCTCACAACCTCCTGGGACGACGCCTCACGCCTGGGACCGGATGGTCCGGCGCGGCGTCGCGGGGTTTTGCGGTTCGGCCATGGCGAGCCTCCCGCAACAGAATGGAGCCACCGATGCAAGCACCGGCAGCTCCGACACGAAAAACTGTGGAACCTTGCGCTTAGATCTTTTCGACCTGCGTGTATTCCAGCTCGACCGGCGTGGAGCGACCGAAGATCGACACCGCCACCTTGAGGCGGGACTTCTCTTCGTCGACTTCCTCGACGACACCATTGAACGAGGTGAAGGGACCGTCGCTCACTCGCACCTGTTCGCCCACCTCGAAGGTGATCGACGGCTTGGGGCGCTCAAAGCCTTCCTGCACCTGATGGATGATCCGTTCGGCCTCGCGCTGGGAAATCGGCTGCGGCTTGCCGCCACCGCCCAGGAAGTCCGTGACCTTCGGTGTGTTCTTCACCAGCGACCAGGATTCGTCGGTCAGGTCCATCTTGACGAGGACGTAGCCGGGGAAGAACTTGCGTTCCGTGTTGATCTTGGAACCCCGGCGCACTTCGACCACTTCTTCGGTCGGGACCAGGATTTCCTCGAACTTGTCTTCCAGACCCTTCTGAGCCGCCTTTTCGCGGATGGCCTGGGCGACCTTCTTTTCGAAACCCGAATAAACGTGCACGACGTACCAGCGCGCGGCCATGTCTTAGCCTCCCAGCCCAAGGATCAAGCGAACGGCAACCGCCAGCACCTGATCGACGACGAGGAAGAACAGGGCGGCGAGCACGACCATGACGAAAACCATGGCGGTCGTGATGCCGGTTTCCTTGCGGGTCGGCCAGGTGACCCTGGCTACCTCGCGGCGGACCTCGCGCGCGAATTCTGCGGGATTGACTTTAGCCATCGTGCGAACCGTGCGAGCTCCGGAGCGACTATGAAGGGCGCCGCTTTTACCCTAACCGTTATTGGGACGGGATGGCAGGAGTGGAGGGGCTCGAACCCCCAACCCCCGGTTTTGGAGACCGGTGCTCTACCAATTGAGCTACACTCCTATCTCCGTCCGGCCACACCTTTCGGCGTGGGACGCCGCTTAAAGCATTCTTTCGGCGGCGGTGTCAAGGCCTTTCAGCCCGACTTTCGGAATAACTTTTTAGAACGGCTTTCCGGAAGCCCAACCGTACTCTGCAGCCAGATAAAACTCCCCCGCCGAACCGTGGCCCGGCGGGGGAGGCAGGCTTATAGCATCACTCGACGATCTTGGCAACGACACCGGCGCCGACGGTGCGGCCGCCTTCGCGGATGGCGAAGCGCAGGCCTTCGTCCATGGCGATCGGGGCGATCAGAGCCACGTCCATGGCGACGTTGTCGCCCGGCATCACCATCTCGACGCCTTCCGGCAGCGAGACCATGCCCGTCACGTCCGTCGTACGGAAGTAGAACTGCGGACGGTAGTTGGTGAAGAACGGGGTGTGACGGCCGCCCTCTTCCTTCGTCAGGATGTAGGCTTCGGCCTTGAACTTGGTGTGCGGGGTGATCGAACCCGGCTTGGCCAGAACCTGGCCGCGCTCGACGTCCTCGCGCTTGGTGCCGCGCAGCAGCGCGCCGATGTTGTCGCCGGCCTCACCCGAGTCGAGCAGCTTGCGGAACATCTCGACGCCGGTCACCGTCGTCTTCACCGTGGCCTTCAGGCCGACGATCTCGACTTCGTCACCGACCTTCACGATGCCGCGCTCGACACGGCCGGTCACCACGGTGCCGCGGCCCGAGATCGAGAACACGTCTTCGATCGGCATCAGGAACGGACGGTCCTTCGGACGCTCCGGCTGCGGGATGTACTCGTCCACCGTCTTCATCAGAGCCAGAACGGCGTCGCGGCCGATCTCCGGCTGACGGTCTTCCAGGGCGCACAGGGCCGAGCCCTTGGTGATCGGAATGTCGTCGCCCGGGAACTGGTAGGACGACAGCAGCTCGCGAACTTCCAGCTCGACCAGCTCCAGCAGCTCCGGATCGTCGACCATGTCGACCTTGTTCAGGAACACGACCAGAGCCGGAACGCCGACCTGGCGGGCCAGCAGGATGTGCTCGCGGGTCTGCGGCATCGGGCCGTCGGCGGCCGACACGACCAGGATCGCGCCGTCCATCTGGGCGGCGCCCGTGATCATGTTCTTCACGTAGTCGGCGTGGCCGGGGCAGTCGACGTGCGCGTAGTGGCGGTTGGTCGTCTCGTACTCGACGTGGGCGGTCGAGATCGTGATGCCGCGCGCCTTCTCTTCCGGCGCCTTGTCGATCTGGTCGTAAGCGGTGAAGGTGGCGCCGCCGGACTCCGCCAGCACCTTCGTGATCGCCGCCGTCAGCGACGTCTTGCCGTGGTCGACGTGGCCGATCGTGCCAACGTTGCAGTGCGGCTTGTTCCGCTCAAACTTTGCCTTCGCCATCGCTTTGGTCTTTCGTTCCCGACGTTCCGGACGCACACAATGGCCCGGCCGAGATCCGTTTTCCGTGGCGCACGCGGGATTGGAGCGGGTGAGGGGAATCGAACCCCCGTCGTAAGCTTGGAAGGCTTCTGCTCTACCATTGAGCTACACCCGCCTGAGCCATCCCGCCGGCGCGACCGTCCGGGGCAAACGCGATCACGGACAAGCCGTGGAATGTAGTGGTGGAAGGGGCTGGATTCGAACCAGCGTACGCTAACGCGGGCAGATTTACAGTCTGCTGCCTTTAACCACTCGGCCACCCTTCCAATCCGCGGCTTGGCTGTGCCCGCCGCGGAGTTCGGCAATATGCGAATTTTTCAGACCTTGTCAACACGGGTTAAGCGGTTCACACCAGAAAAAATTCGGCCGCAGTCCGCTGCGGCCCCCTCCCCTTCTTCGTGGGTATCATGACGCGCTCCAGACATCCCGGCTCCGCCCCCGCTTCCAGCCGCTCTTCCGACCGTGCCGCCGACCGCACCCCCGACCGGGGCGGCGAGCGTTCCGGTGCGAAGGCACAGCACGGGTCGTCACCGCGGCCGGCGAAGGGCGGTCGTCCGCCGGCCGCGCGCGGCGTCCTTCTCTATGGTCTGCACCCGGTCGCCGCCGCCTGGACCAACCCGGAGCGGCGCATTCACCGGCTGCTGGCGACCGATTCGGGCCGGGCGGCGTTGGAGCCGGCCTTCGCGGCGGCCCGCGCTCTGGGGCTGCAACGGCCGGAGGCCTCGCCGGTCGACCGGATGGAGCTCGAGCGGATGCTGCCGCCGGGCGCCGTCCACCAGGGCATCGTGGTCGACGCCTCTCCCTTGCCGGAACTGGGCATCGAGGATTTGTGCAACGAGCTGGAGCCGGAGAAATCGGCGGTCATCGTTGCCCTCGACCAGGTGACGGATCCGCACAATGTCGGCGCCATCCTGCGGTCCGCCGCCGCCTTCGGCGCCCGCGCCGTGGTGGTGACCGAACGCCACGCCCCGGAAACCACGGGCGTGCTGGCAAAGAGTGCATCGGGCGCGCTGGAGGCGGTGCCGCTGGTCCGCGTCACCAACCTTGCCCGCGCGCTGACCGACCTGCAGCAGAACGGCTTCTGGTCGGTCGGACTTGCCGAATCGGGGCAGTCAACTCTGGCCAAGCTGGACCTGACCGGCAAGACGGTTCTGGTGATGGGGGCGGAGGGCAGCGGCCTGCGCCGGCTGACCATGGAGCGCTGCGACGCCATCGCGCGCCTTCCCACCGGCGGTCCGGTGGGCAGCCTCAACGTTTCCAATGCCGCCGCGGTGGCTTTGTACGAGGTCGCCCGCCTGCGCGAGTGACGGGGAAGCGGTTCCGGTGCGGTCAAGTGCTTGTTTGCACGGAAAAGGGACGCTAAGGTGTGCCTCCGCCAAGCGACGGGCGCGCCGGATTAGCTCAGCTGGTAGAGCAGCTGATTTGTAATCAGAAGGTCACGGGTTCGATTCCTGTATCCGGCACCAGTTTCGTTAATCGACACAAGGGCTTAGCGACGGCGCACCTTGCAGCGCTAAGCCCTTCGTCTCTCCAGGTAACGTCGAGGTAACAGTCGCGTCAACGGCTGATCGGGGCATTAACAGCCCCCTGTCCGGGTGGACACGACCTTTCAAGGCGACGCAGAAGGTTCCGGACCTGGGCTGGTCCCCAAACAGCCGCCCATGGGCGTGGACACATGTCGCCGATCCAGTTCGCGGCCGATGGCGCGGAGGCTCCGCGATCCGGAAGCCATGATATCCGACACGAGGGCGCGCAGGTCGTCGGCCCGTTTGTCGGCCAACTCACGCATCCGTCGAGACCCGCAGGTTGGGGGCTGAGCGCGCAAGCTGGCTCCCCGGTTTGGACCAGCGAGCCTCACCCCCCTGTCTCGCGCGGCCCGCAGAGCGGCCTTGGTGCGCTCACTGATTGAACCGCCCAATACTGTTCGGATGAATACCAGAAGATGTTGCAGGAGAACGCAATATTGGTTTCGATGAGCGGGCGCGGGAACCGCTACGATAACGCGATGGTGGAGACTATCTTCAAGCCCTTGAAGTCAGAGCTGGTGTGGCGCACGATCTTTACTTCGCGGCGGCAGGCCTAAATCGCCATTGGCTGCTACATCGACGGCTTCTATAATCCAATCCGGCGACACTCCTCACTCGGCTTCAAAAGCCCCTGTGTCTTTGAGGTCGCTGCGTAGAATCGACACACTGGCTCTCCACTTGCTCCGGGCAAGTCCACGCACCAGGTCTCCCCTACGCCCGTAAGGATAAACCAACAGCAACTCACCACGGAACCCTTGGACGGCCGCACGGTTGGAGGAGGCATCACGATGCCCCCGATACCAGCTTGTGCGAAAGGCCGACCATGACCAAGCCCCAGCGTCCCGAGTCGGGCGGTGATACGCCCACCACTCCCAGCGCGGAGGCCCATCGGATGCGCGCGGACATTGACCGCGGGCTGACCGGCGACAAGGTTCCGGCCACCGATCCCGCCGCCGCTCCGCTCGGCACCGACGACGAGGCGGCCGGCACCACGCCGCCGCACGGCATGTCGCGCGATCCCATCGTCCCTAAAGATCAGCGCATCCCGCCGGGCCAGAAGAAGGGCGGCGATACGCTGGACACCTGACCGCCCGATGGCGGGCCGCCCGGAACAGCGAAAAGCCCGGCCGGGGATCCCGGTCGGGCTTTTCTCTGTCAGGCGTCCGGCAATCGGCCCTTGGAAGCCTGGGCTCAGAAATAGCGCTCCGGCACGCGGACCACGTCGTCCGGCATCACCGAGGTGGTGATCGGAGCCTTGCGGATTTCCTTCTTGGGATCGGCGCCGCGGGTGATCAGGACGTAATCCTCCTTGGCGCGGTAGGTATAGCCGCCGGCCATCGCCACGGCCGACAGGGCGGTCATGCCGTTGACATACTGGTACTGGCCGGGGTTGCGCACCTCACCCAGGATGAAGAAGGGCCGGTGGTTCAGCACCTCGACGCTGACCTTCGGGTCCTTCACATAGCCGGCGGCCAGACGGGTGGTGATTTCCTTTTCAAGGTCGCGGGTGCTGCGGTCCTTGGCCGAGACCTCGCCGATCAGCGGCATGGCGACCTTGCCGGTGCCGTCCACGCGGAACTCGCCGGACAGCTGTTCCTCACCGAACACGATGACGCGCAAGGCGTCGCCCGGGCCGAGATTGTATTCGCCGATCTGACCGGCGCCGGCGGTCTCCATCGGCGCGTCGTTGCCGGCACAGCCGACCATGGCAACGGCGAGCGCGGCCAACCCGATCCCCTGGCCCAGCGCACGGAACATATGACGTCGATTCATCCCTAAACCCTTTCCCTGGCTGGTGGATGCCTGCCGCAGCGCCGGCCCGGTCCTGATCGCCGGTCCGGTAGGCCCGGACGGATGGAACGGCTCCCTGGAACCACCCATTCGCCGGCCGCCTTGCAGCGGCGCCCTTTGGTCACGCACCTGAATTCGGGTGGAGACTAGCAACTCGCAAGCGCTTGGGAAAAAGTGGAGAGGAATTACCGCCTTCGGATCCCCCCAATACATCGCTGCCGGCCATAAAAGCAGGCATAAGAAAAGGGCGCCCGTCATAGGACGGACGCCCTGCCCTGTTCAGCAAAACCTTTAGGACCTTTGGCCGGGACTTTCCCGGACGGCCGATCCGGATTCGGCGGATTACAGGCTGGATTACATCTGGGCGCCGAGTCGCAGGTAGATCAGGTTGTCGCTGTACTCGGCCGCGCTCAGGTTGGAGTTGCGCTTTTCATAGGTGTAGCCGCTGGTCAGATACAGATAGCGGTTCATCTGATAGGTGCCGCCGATGCTGGCCGTATAGACCTTGTCGTTGCGGTCGTTGCCGTTGAAGTCGTCCTGGCGGTACTGCAGCCGGGCGTTCAGCACCAGCGAGCGCAGCAGCTCGTGGTCGACGCCCAGGGCGAACAGGGTGCGGGTGTAGCTGGAGGCGGTGCCGAAGCCAGGGCTGGCCGAGGTCTCGCGCACCTGCCGGCTGGCGGTGGCGCTGATGCCGGTCAGCTGGGTGACCGCCCAGTTCAGGCGTCCGCCGAAGGACAGGCCGCTGAAGTCCTCAAGCCGCGAGTCCTTGTAGTCGCGAACGAGGTAGCCGGCGAACAGCTCGCCGGTGATCAGGCCGGTCAGCTCGCTGGCGACGCCGCCCACCACCTCGTACCCGTCCGAATCGCGGTCGAGCCCGAAGGCGTCGCGGTTGTTCTTGTGGCGGGTCCAGGAATAGGTGCCCTGGACGAAGGCCTCGTAGCCCTCGATGAACTCATAGCCGACGCGGCCGACCGTCGCATATTCCCAGCGGTCGCGGTCACCCTGGCGGGCGACGCCGCCGCCGATCAGGTCGACGTCGTCATAGGAGATGTACTGGGCCGACCCCGACACGCGGGCACGCACACGGTTGAAGCGCTGGGTATAGCCGGCCTCGCCGCCGCTGGTAAAATACTTCACCGGCTCGGCATAGCCCTGCAGGCTGTTGATGTCGCCTCGGCCTTCGTGGTTGCGGCGGTGGAACAGCCGGGCGTCCAGCGCACCGCCCTTGTTCACGTCGTAACGGCCGTCGGCCTGCGCGGCATAGTCCGTGTAGTTCTCGCCGGAATGGTCGCTGTAGCGGCCGGTATCGGCGGAGGCGGAGAAGTTCAGCGCATGGGCCGCGAAGTCGGACTTGATGTCGATCCGCGGACGGACGGTCCAGATGACGTCGTCCTCGTGGTTGTCGCGGGTGGCGTAGACGTTGGTCTCATAGGTGGCGCCGGCTTCCACCCGCGGCAGGAACAGGAAGGAGCCGGCGCGGACGCCAAGCTGCTCCAGCTCCGGCCGGCGGCGCTCCAGCACGGTTTCGCCACGCTGCAGGTCGTCCTGGGCGGCGGCGGGAAGCGACGTCAGCCCGGTCGAGGCGAGAGCGAGGGCGAGGAGGGAAAGGGTGCTGGTCTTCATGGAGTCACCGCGCTTGGCTGGGTTCGGTCGGCTCTGGGTTCGGTCGGCTCGTCGGGCCGGGGGCCGGCCCCTTGGTGGGATACGGCCGGTCACCGCCTTCCGGCGGGAACCGATGCGGACGCATCCTCGGCAAAGACACAACAATCCGTGCTCCTTCCGCAACAGTGAAGCCCGGCCGCCGCCGCTTTTGCCGGGTCCTGTGGTGTGGCCGCAACAAAAGGTCGGCAATGGGACAAGGCCGGCGGCGGCAATGATTCGCTTGATTCCAGTCTCTTTTTCAAATGGTCCTAAGATGAAGGTCATAGCCAGGGGCCGGCAGAACTGGCGATGCTCCCCCGCCCCTGCCCTGCCCCTACTTGGAACCGTCCGCCCCGCACCGGGTTGTTCATGACGATTCCTGACCAGGAAAGGTGCCGCATGACACGCCGACTCGACACGCCGCCGCCTCCGCCCTCGACCAAGCGCCCGCCCGACGCCACCACCCCACCCTACACGCCGGGCGGGGTGACGCCCCCCGATGGCGAGGGCGCGGCCAGTCCTGCCGAGAAGACCGCTCCGCCCGACAGCTATCCGCCCAAGCGGAAACCCTGACGAAGAACAGGCGGTGAGAAGCGGCGGCGGCCGAAGCGTATCGTGACGACAGCATCATGATTCAGCGGTCTGGACAGCCCGAATTGCGGCAGAAGCGGCGCTTGCCTTGTTTTCGAACTTGCGCTGCTTCTTTTGTTGCGCCGCCGATGACGTTTGCATTCCTGTGGCTCTATGACGCATCTGCGAAGGTTGCACTGCGGCCATTGTGTTTTCTACCCTTTCCATGAGGAACGCATAATGGACGCAACAGGTGGCGACGGGCGGCAAACGCCGGGCCACCTCTGCCCACGCAGCCGGGAGCGGCGGTCCGTGCCCGCCCCAGCCTTCGCCCCGGATCGAAGGCGGGCGCGAACCACGGGCCCGTTGCCATGGACGACTTCGGACGACTGCCTCCCGACGACTACCAGTTGGCCGGCCAGGTTCACCACCGCCTCCGCCGCGCCCATCAGCGCGCGTCGGCGATCTTCATCGACCTGATCGGCGATTCGCTGCTGACCCCCACCCAATGGGCGGCGCTTGCCACCCTGCATGCCGAGGGTCCGCTGTCGCAGAACCAGCTCGGCCGGCTGACCTACATGGATCCGGCGACCACGCAAGGCGTGATCCTGCGGCTGGTGGAGCGCAATCTGGTCGAACGCCAGCCCGACCCGCAGGACCGCCGCCGCACCAGCGTCCGGCTGACGCGGATCGGCCAGGCGCTGGTCGTAGACCTGACGGCCAACGCCGCCGCCGCCCACGAACGCACGCTGGAACCGCTGTCGGAGGAAGAGCGGGTCCAGTTCATGGCCCTGCTGGCCCGCCTGATGTAGGCGGCATCGCCTGACGGTTTGGGAAAGGCCGGTTTGAGAAAGGCCGAACGGGAAAACCCCCCCGATCAGGCGGTGACTTTTGCGCGGGGTTTGCTATGAACGCGGTGTGTTGCGTCGCACCGCGACCCGGACACGCCGCTGGTCTCTCACGAACCGGGGTCCCCGCAGGATGAAGCACCGCCACCCGATCGCCTCGCCGACGGCGAAGTCCCGCCTTTCGGCCGCTCTGTTCGCTGCCATCTCCGTCGCAGCGCTCGCCACCGGTCCCGCCGCGGCCCAATCCGCGAAGGAGCCGGTGAAATTTTCCGGCGCGCCGGTTCGGGTGGGCGAGATCAACAGCTACACCGGGCTGCCCGCCTTCACCATCCCCTATCGCCAGGGCTGGCAATTGGCGCTGGAGGAGATCAACGCCCAGGGCGGCGTGATCGGCTGCTGCGAACTGCAGGTCGTCTCGCGAGACGACGCCGGCAAGCCCGACGACGCGGTGCGCGTCGCGCAGGAGCTGGTGACGAACGAGGCGGTGGACGTGCTGGCCGGCACCTATTTCTCCCACATCGGGCTGGCCGTCGCCGATTTCGCCGCGCGCAACAAGATGCCTTTCGTCGCGGCAGAACCGCTGACCGACGCGATCACCTGGGCCAAGGGCAACCGCTACACCTTCCGCCTGCGCCCCAGCACCTACATGCAGGCGGCCATGCTGGTGGAGGAGGCGGCGAAGCTGCCGGCCAAGCGCTGGGCCACCGTCGCGCCCAACTACGAATACGGCCAGTCGGCGGTGGCGTGGTTCAAGCAGCTGCTGAAGGAAAAGCGCCCGGACGTGGAGTTCGTGGCCGAGCAGTGGCCGGCACAGGGCAAGCTGGAGGCCGGCCCGACCGTTCAGGCTCTGGCCGCCGCCAAGCCCGACGCGATCTTCAACGTCACCTTCGGCGCCGATCTCGCCAAGTTCGTGCGCGAAGGCGAGGGGCGCGGCCTGTTCCGCAACCGCAAGGTCGTCAGCCTGCTGACCGGCGAGCCGGAATATCTGGAGCCGATGAAGGACGAGGCGCCGGAGGGCTGGATCGTCACCGGCTATCCCTGGGAGCAGATCGACACGCCCGCCCACAAGGCCTTCGTCGCCGCCTACACCGCGCGCTTCAAGGAATCGCCCAAGGCGGGTTCCATCGTCGGCTACACCACCATGAAGGCGGTCGCCGCCGCCATCACCAAGGCCAGATCCGCCAATGCGGAGCCGATCGTCGATGCGCTGGCCGGCCTGACCATCGACAGCCCGGTCGGCCCGGTGACCTTCCGCGCGTCCGACCATCAGGCCACCATGGGCACCTATGTCGGCACCACCACCGTCAAGGACGGCCGCGGCACCATGAAGGACTGGCACTACGCCGACGGCGCCAACTACCTGCCGCCCGACGACGTGGCGCGCAAGATGCGGCCGGCGGAGTAAGGCGCCGGGCTTCCGGCGCTCCACCCCATGTCCTTCCTCCTCGTCCAGGCCCTCAGCGGGCTCGCGACCGCGGCGACGCTGTTCCTGGTGTCGTCGGGGCTGACCATCGTGTTCGGCGTGACGCGGATCGTGAATTTCGCGCACGGGTCCTTCTACATGGTCGGCGCCTATGCCGGCTGGTCGCTGATCGAGCGGTTCGGCGGCACGCCGGCCGGCTTCTGGGGATCGGTCGCCGCCGCCGCGCTGGCGATGGGCGTTCTCGGCGCCGCGATGGAGATCGGGCTGCTGCGCCGGCTCTACCGCTCGCCGGAGCTGTTCCAGCTGCTGGGCACCTTCGGCGTCGTGCTGGTGGTGCAGGACCTGACCGCCTGGGCTTGGGGGCCGGAGGATCTCCTGGGTCGCCGGGCGCCGGGGCTGAAGGGCTCCATCGACATCCTCGACCAGCCCTTCCCGCTCTACGACCTCGTGCTGATCGGGCTTGGGCCGCTGGTGCTTGGATTGCTGTGGCTGCTGTTCAACCGCACCCGCTGGGGCACGCTGGTGCGGGCGGCGACGCAGGACCGCGAGATGACCAGCGCGCTGGGCGTCGATCCGACACGGCTGTTCACCGGCGTGCTGTTCCTGGGCTGCGCGCTGGCCGGGCTGGGCGGCGCCCTGCAGGTCCCGCGCGAGGCGGTGACCCTGCAGATGGACGTGGCCATCGTTGTGGAAGCCTTCGTCGTCGTCGTGGTCGGCGGCATGGGCAGCCTGACCGGCGCCTTCCTCGCCTCGCTGCTGATCGGGCAGCTGCAGGCCTTCGGCATCCTGGTCTTCCCGCAGATCACGCTGGTGATCGTCTTCCTGTTCATGGCGGTGGTGCTGGTGCTGCGCCCGCATGGCCTGCTCGGCCGGGCGGAGGAGGTGCCGCCGACCGCACCCGCCACGGTGACCGTGCCGCTGTCGGCCGGACGCCATGCCGGGGTTTGGGCGCTGGCCCTGCTGGCGGTGATGGCGGCGGCGCCGCTGGTCGCCGGCGATTACGCGCTGATCCTGCTGACCGAGGTGGTGATCCTCGCCCTGTTCGCCGCCAGTCTGCATCTGCTGATCGGGCTGGGCGGGCTGGTCTCCTTCGGCCATGCCGCGTGGTTCGGGATGGGCGCCTACGGCTCGGCCCTGCTGGTCAAGCATTTGGACGCGCCGATGCCGCTGGCGCTCGCCGGTGCACCGGTTCTGGCCGGGCTGGGGGCGCTGGTGGCGGGCTGGTTCTGCGTGCGGCGGTCGGGGCTGTATTTCGCCATGCTGACGCTGGCCTTCGCGCAGATCGTCTGGTCGATCGCCTTCCAATGGTATGCGGTGACCGGTGGCGACAACGGCATCCTCGGTGTCTGGCCGTCGGCCTGGGCCGCGGGCAAGGCAGCCTATTACTGGTTGACGCTGGCGCTGTGCGGCGGCGCGCTGTGGCTGCTGCGCCGGGCCGCTTTCGCCCCATTCGGCTATGCGTTGCGGGCCGGCCGCGACTCAGGGCTCCGTGCCGAGTCGGTGGGCATTGACGTGCGCCGCTTCCAGTGGATGGCCTTCGTACTGGCCGGCACGGCGGCCGGTCTGGCCGGCGGCCTCTACGCCTTCGCCAAGGGCAGCGTCTTCCCCACCCTGCTGGCGGTGCCGCAGTCGGTCGATGCGCTGGTGATGGTGCTGATGGGCGGCATCCAGACCATCGCCGGACCGCTGGCCGGTGCCGCGGTCTTCCACCTTCTCGAATCGGAGGTGATGAGCATGACCGACTGGTGGCGGCTGGTGCTGGGCCTGATCATCATCGCGCTGGTGCTGGTCTTCCCCAAGGGCATCGTCGGCTTCCTGTCCGGCTTCAGGAGGCGGGCATGAGCGAGTTGCCCATGAGTGAGTTGGTGGTGCGCGACCTGCAACGCTCTTTCGGCGGGGTGCAGGCGGTGGGCGGCGTGTCCTTCACCCTGCGATCCGGCGACCTGCTGGCGCTGATCGGCCCGAATGGCGCGGGCAAGAGCACCTGCTTCAACCTGCTGAACGGACAGCTGCGGCCCGACTCGGGCTCGGTCAGGCTGGACGGCACGGAACTGGTCGGCCTGCCGCCTCGGCGCATCTGGGCGCTGGGCGTCGGCCGCACCTTCCAGATCACCGCGACCTTCGCCTCGATGACGGTGGCGGAGAATGTGCAGATGGTGCTGCTGTCGCGTGCGCGCCGGCTGTTCGGCCTGTGGCGCCCGGCCGCCGCCCAGTTCCGCGAGCCGGCGCTGGCCCTGCTGGACCGCGTCGGCATGGCAGCGCAAGCCGACCGTCCCTGCGGGGTGCTGGCCTATGGCGACGTGAAGCGGGTCGAGCTGGCGATGGCACTGGCCAGCGAGCCGGCCGTGCTGCTGATGGACGAGCCGACTGCCGGCATGGCCCCGGCCGAACGGCTTGCCCTGATGGCGCTGACGGCGGAGCTGGTGCGCGAGCGCGGCCTCGCCGTGCTGTTCACAGAGCATGACATGGATGCCGTCTTCGGCCACGCCACCCGCGTGCTGGTGCTCGACCGTGGCCGGCTGATCGCGGAAGGCTCGCCGGAGCAGGTGCGTGCCGATCCCCGCGTGCAATCCGTCTATCTGGGAGGCGAGGCGTGAGCGAGGCTCTGCTGACGGTGGACGGTCTCCAGGCGTGGTATGGCCGCGCCCACATCCTCGACGGCATCGCCCTGACCGTCGGGCGTGGCGAGGTGGTGGCGCTGATGGGCCGCAACGGCGCCGGCAAGACCACCACGCTGAAGGCGATCATGGGGCTGGTGGAACGCCGCGCCGCGACCCTGCGCTTCGACGGCCGCGACCTGTCCGCCCTGCCCGCCCACCGCATCGCCCGGCTCGGCGTCGGCTATGTGCCGGAGGATCGCCGCATCTTCGCCGACCTGACGGTTGAGGAGAATCTGGAGGTCGGCCGCCAGCCACCCCGCCCGGGTGCCCCCGCCTGGACGCCGGAGAAGCTGTTCACCCTGTTCCCCAACCTTGCGGAGATGCGCGGCCGCCGCGGCACCCGGATGAGCGGCGGCGAGCAGCAGATGCTGACGCTGGCCCGCACGCTGATGGGCAACCCGTCGCTGCTTCTGCTTGACGAACCGTCGGAAGGGCTGGCGCCGCTGATCGTGAAGCAGATGGCCGACGCGGTGCGGCGCCTGAAGGCAGAGGGGCTGTCGGTGTTGCTGTCCGAACAGAGCCTGTCCTTCGCCTCGGCCGTTGCCGACCGCGCCTGCGTCATCGAAACCGGCCGCCTGCGCTGGACCGGTTCGATGGCGGAGCTGATGGCCGATGACGGGGTGAGGGCGGCGTACCTGGCGGTGTGACCGCCCCCTTCCCCTCATCCTCACTCCCCGGCGACGCTGAGATCCATCACCGACTTCGGGTCCAGCGACTTGTCGACCTGACCTTCCGACTGCCAGAACTTCACCTGATTGACCACGTCGTCCACCAGCAGGCGGGCCTGCGGGTCGACATAGGGCAGGCCGGCGGCGACGATCTCCGGCTTCTGCTTGGTGGCGTCGGCGATGATGCCCAGCAGCTCGTCATAGCCGGGGCCCTTCACCAGAGCGCCCGAAGCGTCCTTGCCGTTGAAGGCGGCATGGTATTCGGCCAGCGCCGTCTTGTAGGCGCGGACGAACTTCTCCACCAGCGGGCGGCGGTCCTTCATCGTCTTCGGCGCGGTAAACAGGGCGCCGAGCTGCCAGGGCGTCTCGTCGCCGACCCAGCCCAGGATCTTGCCGGCGCCGTCGCTCGCCAGTTGCCGCGACACGGTGGACGGCGCGATGATGGCGTCGACCTGCCCGCCCTTGAAAGCCGCGACCATCTTCGGCACGTCCTGCAGCGGCACCATGGTCACATCCTTGACCGTGAACCCATGCTTATGCGCCAGCAGCCCGATCATGTAGTGGAAGGTCGAACCGACGGTGGTGATGGCGATCCGCTTGCCCTTCAGGTCGGCCGGCGTCTTCAGCCCGGCGTCATAGGCGGCGTTGGTCGCCATATAGGCGCTCAAGGGGAAACCCGGCTCGTCGCGGCTCTGCGCGGCGATGATGGTGACGGCTCCCTTGGAGGCGAGGTTGTAGAAGCCGGCGGTCAGGCCGGTGACGCCGAAATCAACGTCACCAGAGGCCACCGCGACCGGCACCTGCTGGGCCGAGGTGAACATCTTCACATCGACGTCCAGCCCTTCCTTCTCGAAATAGCCCTTGGCCTTGGCGATGAAGATCGGACCGGAGGAGGACAGCGCCAGCGCACCGACCGTCGCCTTCTCCAGCGGCTGCGCCAGCGCGGCGGACATCAGGGTGCCGGCGGCGAAGGCAGCGCCGGCTGTGGCGATCAGGGCGCGCCGGGTGAGGCGGGCGAGAGTCATGGACGGAAATCCTCCCGATGGATGGTTCAGGTTTCTTGTGAAGAGGTCCGGTCAGCGCCAGTTCAGCAGGCGCCGTTCGAGCTGCGACAGCACCGTACCGATGGCGAGCCCCAGCAGCGACAGCACCAGCACGCCGGCCAGCAGCGTGTCGGTCTGCATCAGGTTGCCGGCCATCAGCACGAAGGCGCCGATGCCGTACTCCGCCCCGATCATCTCGGCCGCCACCACCAGGATCAGCGCGATCGACGCGGTGATGCGGAAGCCGGCCAGGATGCCGGGCAAAGCCCCCGGCAACACGATGGAACGCAGGATCGATCCCCAGGGCAGGCCGAAGCTCTGCGCCATGCGGATCAGGTTGCGCGGCACCTGGTCGATGGCGCTGTAGGTGGCGATGACGGTGGGGAAGAAGACGCCGAAGCCGATGGTGGCGAATTTCGACGGCTCGCCGATGCCGAACCACAGGATGAACAGCGGCAGCAGCGCGATCTTCGGGATCGGGAAGAAGGCCGACACCAGCGGCACCCCCACCGCACGGGCGGTGGAGAAGATGCCCATGGCGAAGCCGACCAGCATGCCGCCCGCCGTGCCCATCACCCAGCCGACGGCGATCCGCGCCAGCGACGCCTTCAGGTTCAGCCAGAGCGAGCCGTCCGTCACCATGCCGGCCAGCGCGTGGGCGACGGCGCTCGGCGGCGGCAGGAACAGCGGGCTGGCGAGGCCGAGGCGGCTCGCCCCCTCCCACAGCCCGATCAGCACGGCGAAGGCGCCGAGCGCCGCCCAGGGATGGCGTTTTACCGTAAAACCGCCGCCGCGGAAGCGGACGGGCTGGCCCGCGGTGGATGCGGTGGGCGTGACGGTCGGGTTCAGGCTGTCAGGCACGGGCGATCTCCCGGTCGGCCATCTGGGCTTCGGCCTTCATCAGGTGCCACAGCCTGCCGCGTACTTCGGCCAGATGGGCCTGGGCCGACGGCTCCTGCCGACGCTCCCGCGGCACCTCGATGGTGACCAGTTCGCGGATGCGGCCGGGGCGGCGGCTCAGCACACAGACACGGTCGGCCAGCCGCAGCGCCTCGTCCAGATTGTGGGTGACGTAGAGCGCGGTGGTCTTTTCCCGCCGCCACAGCTCCAGGAAATCGTCCATCAGCAGCTCTCGAGTCTGGGCGTCCAGCGCCGACAGCGGTTCGTCCAGCAACAGCATCGCCGGGCGTACCGCCAGCGCGCGGGCGATGCCGACGCGCTGGCGCATGCCGCCGGACAACTGCTTGGGCAGGGCGTTGCGGAACTCCGACAAACCCATCCGGCGCAGGCCGCTGTCGACGCGCTCGCGACGCTCGGCGGCGGAGAGCTTGTGATGCTCCAGCACCAGGGCGATGTTGTCTTCCACCGTGCGCCAGGGCAGCAGGGCGAAGTCCTGGAAGATGAAGGTGATCGGGTTCAGGCAGCCGTCCGGCACCTCCCCCTCCACCCGGATGCTGCCGGAGGTCGGGGCGACGATGCCGCCGGCGATGCCGAGCAGCGTCGATTTTCCGCAGCCGCTGGGGCCGATCACGGCCAGGATTTCGCCCTCCGCCAGCGTCAGGTCGATGCCGTCCAGGACGGTCAGATCGTCATAGCGGTGGGTCAGATCGGAAACGAGAAGCCTCATCGCGCCCTTATCAAGCCTGAACCTCTTGTCGGGTGGGTCCGACTGTTCGTTGGGCCTGCCACTATAGCGCGGCGTTCCGGCGACGGAGAGGGGAAAGGCTTCCCGCATTCCAGCCATACGGCAGTATGGCAGTGGCCGGAAGGCGTCAAGGCGCTGTCGGCTTCGCGACAGGATTCGTCAGGCGATGCCGCTGAGGGGACCGGAGCCGGCCGGCAGTTCCAATGCCCGCAAGGCGGCGGCACAACGGCCGACCGCAGCCTCCGCCAGACCATGGCGCTCGCTCAAACCCGCTTCGTCCAATTCGTCGGGGGTCATCGCCTGCAACAGGACGCGCAAAGTTCGGACGTAGGTGCGCAGAAGCGTGGCTTCCTCGGCATGGTTGCCCAGCAATCCCACCTGACCGGCGGCATGCAAGGCGGCAAGCTCGCCGTCCAGCGACACCGCGGCCATCTCGATGGCCTGCAGAGCCCGCGTCAGGCGGACATGCTTCAGAACGACGACGACGGCCATGTCCACCTCCCCTGCCCGCTGGAACAGCGAAGGTGAAAGCAACGGCCGTGCCAGAACTGCTCAGCGCCGCCGCATCGACGGGTGCCAAGCCGTCGTCGCCCGCTCCAGCAGTGCCAGCGCGCCATAGAGGCCGGAGCCGGTCAGCGCCGCCACCGCGATGGTCGCCCATACGATGTCCAGGTTCATCCGCGCCACTTCGGTGGAGATGCGGAAGCCCATGCCGACCACCGGCGTGCCGAAGAATTCGGCGACGATGGCGCCGATCAGCGCCAGGGTGGAGTTGATCTTCAACCCGTTGAACAGGAAGGGCAACGCGTTCGGCAGCCGCAGCTTCACCAGCGTCCGGCCATAGCCGGCGGCATAGCTGCGCATCAGGTCGAGTTGGATGCGCTCCGAATTGCCGAGGCCGGCCAGCGTGTTGATCAGCATCGGGAAGAAGGTCATGACGACGATGACCGCCGCCTTCGACTGCCAGTCGAAGCCGAACCACATCACCATGATCGGCGCGATGCCAACGACGGGAATGGCACTGGCGAGATTGCCGAGCGGCAGCAATCCGCGGGCAAGAAAGGGCACGCGGTCGGCAAGGATTGCCACGAGGAAGCCGGCGCCGCAGCCCATCACATAGCCGCGCAGCACGGAGGTCAGCACCGTCTGGCGGAAATCATCCCACAGCACCGGCGCGTTGGCCGCCAGCGCCGCGGCGATGCGGCTGGGCGGCGGCAGCAGGATGGCCGGCACCTGGAAACCGCGCACCAGCACCTCCCACCCCACCAGCAGGCCGAGCCCGAACAGACCGGGCACGACGACGGAGCGGATCCCGCCCGGCACCCCGGCCAGCACCCCCATCACCCGCCACAGCAGCAAGGTCGCCGCCACCAGGAACAGCCACAGCCCCCAGCCGGCCGACAGGTCCAATCCCTCTTTCAGCAGGTGGAACGGCAGGAGCCAGGCCAGCGCCACACCGGCCAGCTCGGCCCAGGCGCCCCAGACCCGCTTCGGCGCCGACCGGCCGGCAATCACCGCCAGCACCACGCCGATCAGGAACAGCGGCGCCATGGTTCCACCAAGCCAGCCGACAGGCGCGCCATTCAGCGAACCCAACGGCAGGACCAGCGCCACCAGCGCCGGCAGGGCCACGGCGACCAGCCCCCAATCGGCGGCGCTGCGCAGGCTGGTGCGGTAGGGGTTCGTCGCGGCCTCGCTCATCGCGCCCCCGCCCGGCCCAGCAGAACCAGTTCCAGCCCGCGCACCACGGCGATCAGCGCCACCGACAGGAGCGACGCCATGATCAGCGCCGCCCAGATCTGCACCGTCTGCCCATAATAGGACCCCGACAGCAGCCGCGCCCCCAACCCGGCCTGCCCGCCGGTCGGCAACTCGCCGACGATGGCGCCGACCACGCTGATAGCGACCGACACCTTCAGGCTGGCGAACAGGAAGGGCATGGAGGCCGGAAGCCGCAACGACCAGAAGGCACGCATCCCGCCCGCCGAATAGGTCCGCATCAGATCGAGCCACAGCGGATCGGCGGAGCGCAGTCCCTTCACCATGCCCACCGTGATCGGGAAAAAGCATAGATACATGCAGATCACCGCCTTCGGCAGCAGACCGGTCAGCCCGATGTTGCCGAGAATGACGACGATCATGGGGGCGATGGCCAGGATCGGGATGGTCTGCGACGCGATCACCCAGGGCAGCAGGCTGGCCTCCAGCGTGCGGGTGTAGACGATGCCGGCGGCCAGCAGGATACCCAGAACCAGCCCCATCGCCAGCCCGGTCAGTGCCGCCTCCGTCGTCACCCAGGTGTGGAACAGCAGGTTGCGCGGGCTGGTCGGCGCATAGCCGGTCAGGGAATTCCACAGCTCCACCACCACCTGACCGGGGGTGGGCAGGATCGGCCGCTTCATCGCATAGGCCTGGGCCAGCACGTCAGCGAAGGCCGTGGGCTTGCCGGCGCGGGCCAGCGTCTCCGCCGCCTGCGGCCAGTTCAGCCACGCCGCCCCGACATACCACGCCGCCAGCAGGAGCAGCGTCATCACCGTCACGGGAAGCGCACTCTTAGTCATCGTAGCTGTGCCCTTCCTTCAGCCCCTCGCGCACGCGGTGGGCGATGGCGGCGAATTCCGGCGACTCGCGGATGTCCAGCGTGCGCTCGCGCGGCAGCGAATCGCAGTCGATGACGTCGAGGATGCGTCCGGGACGCGGGCTCATCACCACGATGCGAGTGGAGAGGAACACCGCCTCGGCGATGGAATGGGTGACGAAGACGCAGGTCTTGCCGGTCGCCCGCCACAGCTGGGTCAGATGCAGGTTCAGATGGTCGCGGGTGATCTCGTCCAGCGCGCCGAACGGCTCGTCCATC
The DNA here is from genome assembly GCF_900177515.1 of Azospirillum oryzae. GTDB lineage: Bacteria > Pseudomonadota > Alphaproteobacteria > Azospirillales > Azospirillaceae > Azospirillum > Azospirillum oryzae_A. The sequence goes on along the minus strand of NZ_FXAK01000007.1, from coordinate 617,170 downwards.
AGCAGCAGGTCGGGCTGCAGGGCCAGCGCGCGGGCGATGGAGACGCGCTGCTGCATACCGCCGGAGAGCTGCCAAGGGAACTTGCGCTCGAACCCCGACAGACCGACGCGCTCCAGCTGTTCGCGGGCGCGCTGCCGACGTTCGGCCTTGGGGAGCCCCATGATCTCCAGCGGCAGCATGACGTTGCGCTCCACCGTCCGCCAGGGATAGAGCGCGGGAGCCTGGAAGACATAGCCGTAGAGCCGTTTCAGTCGCGCCTGTTCCGGCGTCATGCCTTCGATGGCGATATGGCCGGAGGTCGGGCGTTCCAGATCGGCGATCACCCGCAGCAACGTGGTCTTGCCGCAGCCGCTGGGACCGATCAGCGACACGAAATCGCCCCGGGCGATGGTCAGGTCGACCTCGCTGAGCGCCGTGACCGGCTTGTCCGCCGTGGGATAGACCAGCGAAAGCTTGCGCGCCTCGACAACCACCGGCGATGCGGCCGGTGATATAGCCGGGCCCGAGCCTTGCCGGGCAGCGGTCGCCTCCCGGACATCTTGCGGATTTGGGAAGGTCACGGGCGGCGGTTCCTCACAGCGGATCGGCCAGAAATCAACCTCTCTGCAAGCTATCACCGCCCCGGTTACGGCACCAGGGTTGCAGAAGCCCGATCATTCTGAGCGGGAGGCCAGAACACAGCCAAACGACAAATTTCAAAGGATGCGCAATTGGCATGCAGTCGCATGCTCTGTATTCTCGCGTCGCCGGACATGCATCGTGCGCGGACGGCAACCGAAAGGAGGTGACGCGAGTGAGAAAATTCCTGAAGTGGCTTGGCCGCTTCTGGTTCAAGCTGAAGTTCGAGTTCGAAGCGGGCTTCAACACGGACCAGGACAGGTAAAGCCAAACATGGTGGGGCCGGGAAACCGGTCCCGCCATTCAGGAAGCGGCTCGCGTCACCTCCTGACCCCGGAGATTACCACGCCCCCCGCCATTTTCAAGGCACGGGCGAAGGGCGCTCCCGCCCGACAAGCCCCACGGGTGCGGGCCGTCAACCGAAGGGGACTGGGCGAAAGAACTGGACGGGCGGCACCTTGCCGGAACAGGATCACCCCCCTTCCCCGCAAACCCTCAAGACATGCCCGCCACCAAGCCGCCACCCAGCCTAGAGATCACGCGCGAGGATGGCGCGGCCGGTGCCGTGTTCGTGGCGACGCCGGTTCTGACTCCGGTGATCCGCACGCGCTATCTGCTGATCGCGGGGCTTTTGGCGACCGGCTTCATCGCAGGAGCAGGGCTGGCGCCGGAGGAACTGGCCGGCATGCTGCAATGGCTGGCGGTCTTCTGCGCGGTTCCGGTGCTGCTGCTGTGGGTGGTGATGCTGACCGAGACGGTCCAGTGCCGTGCCGTGCGGCTGGGCGTGACCGCGCGCGGCCTGACGGTGGACGGTTCACGCATCCATCCGCACGAGTCGATCCGCGATCTGGCGCTCTACCCGATGGTGGGTGGAAAGCCGCTGTTCGTCGCCTGGATCGACCCGGCGCACGATTACGGCCACAAGGCCGAGATGACCCTCGTCGCCGGCAATGTCGCGCCGAACGATGCGGTGAAGGCGGAACTGAAGGCGGCGGGGAGCCGCAACGTGCGGCTGGTCATGCACCGGCGCGGCGGCCACAAGGCGATCGTGCTGGTGCGCGGACTGACCCTGTCGGGCGGGCAGACCCTGCTGGCCGCCCTGGCGGCGGAGCTTCGCGCTCACAGCCGCTAGGGCGTCGCAATACAAAACCAGGAATCAGCGGCGCGGGATAGCCGGCGGCTCCGGCAGGTCCTCTTCCAGGATGACGACGTTCAGGGCATAGGACACCTCGCCCTCGTCCTCGTCACGGTTCAGCGTGCCGAAGAACTCGCCATCCACCGTCACTTCGGCCGACTGGCCGGCCTTGGCCGGCGGCTCGATCACGATCTTCGGATTGCCCAGCGTCTTGCGCAGGTACATCTGCACGCGGGCGATTTCGGTGTCGGACATCCGGACGACGGACGGCTTGGCGGGCGGCATGGCGAACCTCGTTGTCTGCGAAGGAGCGTCATATAGGCGGCTTCGCCGCGAAGGGAAAGCGATACCTCGCCGGATCGGCCCCTTCCCGCCAGGGACACGGCGCCTGCTCCCGCTCCGCCCATCGTCCACGCGGGGTAACGCCGGCACAGTCAGCCGCCCCGAATGAGCGGGGTTACCGAATGGTGGAAAAGGCTATGCTCCCGGCGGCGGTACGCAACCCGGCAACGGGCGGCGCATAGGATCATGCCCGTGCCGGAGGCTGCCGCGCAGACGAAGGATGGAACGCCGTGACGATGACCGCGACCCCGACCGCAAGCCATGCCACCCGCCACAGAACAGGAGGGTGGAGGCGCCGCCTTGAGGCGACCGTCCTCACGGCTGCGCTGCTGGCCGCCCTGCCCTTCGGCGGCGCGCTGGCGGACACCGGAAAGCGCGTGGCGCTGGTCATCGACAATGGCCGCTATACGGCGCTCGACAGCCGGTCGGACCAGGCCGCCGCCAACGCCTCGACCATGGCGTCGGCCTTGCGCAATGCCGGTTTTTCGGTGACGCGGGCGGACAATGTCGGTCGGGTCGCCATGGAATCGGCGCTGGAGCGCTTCCGCGAGGCGCTGTCCGGTGCCGACCTCGGCTTCGTCTATTACACCGGCCTCGCCGTCGGGCTGGGGGAGCGGGAGTTCCTGCTGCCGGCCGACGCCGCGCCCACGGGTGCGGAGGACCTGCCGCGCACCGCCCTCGACCTCGACACCCTGTTGAGCGACCTGCGCGACAGCGGACGCAAGGCGGTGGTGGTGATCGACCCCAGCGTCGCCGAGGCACTCGCCCAGCGGGTCGGCGGCGGCGCGCTGGGCACGCCGATGGAGGCGGACGGCCTGTTCGTCGTCTATGCTCACCGTCCGGGCGTGCCGCCGGTCCCGCCCAAGTCGGGCAAGGGGGCCGATCCCTTCACCGCCGCGCTGGCACGCGAGATGGTCAAGCCCGGCGTGCCCTTCCGCGATTCGCTTGCCGAGGTGGCGCGGGCTGTCGCCGAACGCAGCGACGGCCGGCAACTGCCCTGGCTGCAGGACCGGCTGGGCAGCAATCTGGTGCTGGTGCCGGCCGTGGCATCGGCGCCCGCCAAGCCGCCGGCCACCCCGCCGGCCGCATCCGCCACATCTCCGGCAAAGGAACCGCCGGTCAAGGAACCGCCCGCGGTGACCACCCCCAGCCTTCCGCCCGGCGAATACGAGATGGCGAAGTCGAGCACCCTGTTCGACAGGCCGGCCGTCGGTGCGCGCGGCGTCGCTCAACTGTCGGCCGGCAGCGTGGTGACGGTGTTGGAGGCCGTCCCGGAAGGAAGCTGGCTGCGGGTGCGCGATCCGGCCGGGCGGACCGGCTACCTCACCGCCGGCGTGCTGGCCGCCCGCTGGACCGACCCGACACCGTTCGCCGCCCGCGCCCGCGGCCCGGTGGAGGCCGGCCCCTCCTTCGGCGATCCCGGCATGGAGCAAGGGGTGGAGCCGCCCGCCGCCGGCAGCTCCGACCCGATCCGGACGGAGCAGCAGCGCAGCTTCCCGACCGCCCCGCCCGGCACCGGCTTCACCGTTCCGGACAGCCCGGCGGTCGAGGCGGAGCAGCAGGCGATGCGCGCGCTCGGCGATGCCCGCACCGCGGCGGAACGGGCGCGCAGCCGTCCCGACAGCCGATACTGGAGCTACGGCTTTTCCGGCGGCGACCGTTACGAAGGAAGCTGGGCGCAGCCGTCCTCCGGTTCGGGGCTCGGCCGGCCGATCCGCCAGGGGGCGGGTGTCTACCACTTCGCCAACGGCCAGACCTATGAAGGAGAATGGTCGGGCGACCTGATGTCAGGCTTTGGGGTGATGACCTTCACCGACGGCAGCCGGTTCTCCGGGCGCTTCCGCGACGGCCAGCCGGACGGGCCGGGCGTCTTCCACTACGCCAACGGCGGACAGAGCGCCGGCCTGTGGCGCGGCTCCGTCCGCCTCGACCAGTAAGACCCGGTAAGACCGCAGCCGGGCGGCGATCAGCGCGGCTTCAGCGCCTCCACCACCTGCACATGGCCCTGCAGCGCGCCCAGCGTCAGGGCGGAGTTGCCGTTGGCGTCCATGCGGTAGGGGTTGGCGCCGCTGTCGAGCAGCAGCTTGGCCACCGCCTCGTGCCCGTTGTTGGCGGCGTACATCAGCGCCGACCAGCCATAGGCGGTGGTGCGGTCGACCATCACCCCGTGCTGGATCAGCGTGCGCGCCACATCCTGATGGCCGCGGGCGGCGGCGGCCATCAGCGCGGTCTTGCCGTCGCTGTTGGTGGTGTCGAGATCGGCGCCGCCGTCGGCCAGCGCGCGGACCACCGCATCATGCCCGCCCCAGGCGGCGTACATCACCGCGGTGGCACCATCGGAGGTGCGCAGATCGGTGCGGGCGTGACGGTCCAGCAGCACCCGCACCGCGTCGGTCAGCCCCTGTTCGGCGGCGATCATCAGCAGGGTCTTGCCATTCTCCAGCCGGGTATCCGGGCTGGCCCCGGCCTGCAGCGTGCGCGACAGCTCCGCCGGGTTGCGCAGCAGGGCCAGCACCGACTCGCGGTCGCCCAGACCCGGAGTCGCCTTCACCGGTGCCGCGGAGCTTCCGCCGCCGGTTCCGGATGCGGTGCCGGTGGAAGGGCCGTTGGAGGGACCGGTATAGGCACGCTGCTCGGCCGCCGCGCGGATGCGCTCGGCCAGATCGGGGCTGGCGGGCGCGATCATCTGCGCCCGCTCGTAGAAGCGCTTGGTCTCCGACCAGTCGCCGTCGCGCTCCGCCAGCATCGCCCAGCGGCGATAGGTATCCTCCATCGTGGTCAGCAGTTCCGCCACCTCGGGCGCCGACGGCGCGATCTGGCGGATGCGCTGCACCGTCTCGAAGGCGTTGTCGCCGGGCGGGGTGGTCAGGCGCTTGCCGGCGATCTGGCGGCGGGCCTGATCGACCATGCTGCGCACGCGCTGGGCGGTGTCGGCGTCGGGAAAGGCGGCCTGCGGCACGGCAGGAACGGCGGGCGTGGCCGACGGGTCCTCCAGCGGCGGCAGCGACGCCACACCCGGCGCGGCTTCCGCATTGCCCGTCGAGGCGGAGGGCCTGGCGGCGGCAGATGGCTGTGACTGGGCCGGCGGCAGCGCTGCGGTCTCGACCGGTGCAGCCGCAGTGGCGGTCGCGGCGGGCGCCGCCGACTTCGTCACCGTCTGAGTGCCGCTCGCAGGCGGCGGCGCGCTCTGGGCCGTCTGGGCCGCCGTCTTCTGAGCATCGGTCGTGGCGGCGGGGCGTGGAGCGGGGGCCGTCGCGGCGGGTGGTGTCGGCGCCGGGGATGTTGCGGCGGGCGTCACAGGAACGGAAGCTGCCGGAACGGACGGAGCGGCGCCGGGCGCGGCGGTGCCGGTATCGGCGGCGGCATGCCGGCCGGCAGCCGGAGCCTCGCCGCCGGGCAGGCCCAGCACCGTCCGCTCGACAGCATCGCGCGCCCGGGTCCACCCCTCCTCCACCAACGCCAGCGCCCGGTCGGGGAAGGTGCCCGGCATCGCGGTGGCGATGGCGGCACCGGCGGCGCCCAGCAGCACCAGCGTGGTCAGCGCCGCTCCGGCATAGAGCCCGGTCCGCCGCGGCGCCCGCATCGCATGAGCTTGGCCGAAACCCGGATAGCTTCGGTCACGGTGGTCGGCGACCGGCCCCTCCGCACCGGCCATCGCGATGGGATCGCGGTCGCTCCATTCCTGATCGCCCGACCAGCGGTGATCCTGCGTCCGGTCTTCCGGCCGCTGCCCCACCGACCAGTCGTTCGCGGGCGGAACCGCCGCCGACTGGGGCGGCGGCGCCAGGATCGGCACCGGACGCGGCGCCGGCGATGGGGCGACATCCTGCGAGTCGTCGGCGAAGCCCCCGCCGGGCGACATCCGGTAGATCACGCCCATGTCGCGCAGCACATCCGTCAGCCCGGCCCGCGCCAAGGTGCCTTCCAACTCGGGCGTGCCGCAGAGAAGCACCTGCATGAAGCGGCCGGACGGCGTTTCCGCCCGCGTCAGCTCGACCAGATCGGTCAGCACCGGCGGCGCCAGCACGGCGGCGTTGTCCACCGCCAGCAGCCCGGACCCGGCAAGTTCCAGCCTTTCCTCCAGCGCGGCGATCAGGGCGTCGAAATCGACCTCGCCACCGTCCTGTCCGGCGGCCAGATCGGGCAGCGCGCCGGTACCGGCGGCGGAGACCAGATCCTCCAGCTCCGCGCCCAGTGACGCCGCGACCGGCAGCGCCATGGCGCCGTCGGCCTCGACATGCTCGACCAGTTGGCGGAACAGCGCGGGACGGCCCGACCCGGCATCGCCCACCAGCACCAGCAGCCTCTTGCGGGCCAGAAAGGCGAGAACCAGTCCATCACGAATCTCGGCCGCCGTGGCGCCGGCGGTTCCGGAAACGGGATCGTGGTGGCCCGGAGCGGCGCGCCGGGCGCGCGAGGAATGTTTCGGGGCAGAACGGTCCATGGACATCTCAAGACGCCGATCAGTAAAGGATGCGCTCATGAGACTCTAGTGATGCCCCCCGCAAGCCCCGACGGGGCAAAGGGCGGTTACCCCCTCTCTTCCGGGGTGGGTGGATTGACCCTTCCGGCACGAAAGCATCCCTGGCCCGCCGATCGGGGGAGCGGTATAGGGTTGCCCCCGAAAATCGGTCATCTTCCACCATCCGGACGGCGGCAGGCATGCGACTCGGAATCGATTTGGGCGGCACCAAGATCGCCGCCGTGGCGCTGGATCGCGACGGAACGGAACTCGCCCGCCACCGCCGCCCCACCCCGCGCGGTTACGACGCCACGCTGGATGCACTGGCCGAGACGGTGGCCGTTCTCAACCCGGCTGGAACGCGGGGTGTCGGCATCAGCCTTCCCGGCGTGGTCGATTCCGCCGCCGGACGCGTGCGCGCGGTGAACCTGCCCTGGCTGGAGGGCCGTCCCTTCGCCGACGACGCGGCCCGGCGGATCGGCCGGCCGGTGCGGATCGCCAACGATGCCAACTGCTTCACCCTGTCCGAGGCGACGGATGGGGCGGCGGCCAAGGGAAGGGGAACGGCCGATGCGCCGGTGGTGTTCGGCATCATTCTCGGCACCGGGGTTGGCGGCGGCATCGTCATCGACGGCCGCATCCTGCCCGGCGCCAACGGGCTGGCCGGCGAATGGGGCCATGCCCCGCTTCCCTGGCGCGAGGAGGCCGACGGCCCTCCGGTTCCCTGCGGCTGCGGCAAGTTGGGTTGCCTTGAGACCATGCTGTGCGGTGCCGGGCTGACGCGCCTGCACCGTCACCTGACCGGGGAGACGCTGGACCCGCCGGAGATCGCCACCCGCGCCCTGGCCGGCGATGCCGCCGCGGCCGGAACGCTGGCCCGCCATGCCGATGCGCTCGCCCGGGCGCTGGCCCCGGTGCTGAACCTGCTGGATCCGGACATGGTGGTCGTAGGCGGCGGCCTGTCCGCCCTGCCCGGCCTGTGCGAAGCGGTGACGCGGCGCTGGGGCGCCTGGACCCTGGCGTCCCAACCGCGCACCCGGATGGCGGTCGCCCGCCATGGCGCCGAAAGCGGGATGCGCGGCGCCGCCCGCCTGTGGCCGGACTGACCGTCACCATTTTCGCGACGGCTGCCGCAACCCACGGTCACGGAGTGGCACGGGACTTGCGCATTCTCCGGTCAGACCGAACGGGGGTACGCCCATGATGCGGAAAAAAGTGGGGACGCGGGCTGCGGGCAACAGCGTCCATTTGCATTTTGCAAACCGGAACGCGACGCGGGCCGGAAAACCGGCAGCACGTTTGCATTCTGCAAATGATCCTGGCGCAATTCAGGGCACCGGACGCCATCTGGAGCATGCCTGCGTCAGCCTGCAGAACGCGGCTGTCGAGTTGGAGACGGTTCTGGCAAGGCTGCCCGGCGACGAGCAGGCCGACCTGCACGAGGCGATCGGTTCGATCATGGAGACGCTGCAGTTGATTGCGTCGACCCATGCCCGGCTGGAGCCGCCGATCGCTGCCGACTGACCCACCGGTAAGCCGGCCGGCGGCAGGAATGACGACATGAAAAAGGGCGGCCACGAGGGCCGCCCTTTTCATTTGTCCGACGGCAGCGGCCTGCTCAATCGGTGATGGTCTGCCAGAAGAAGAAAGCGACGGCGAGGACCATGATGGCGATGTCCATGGGAACGACTCCTGTGGATGACGGCGAATGGGCGTTTCACGTCGATCTATACGACAGTTCGCCGGCCGGTGGCAGTGCTTCCGTTCCCCTGCGGCGGTTTTTCACCCCCGGAACCGGTCTGACGGCCGATCCGCACAAAAAATTCCGGTGGACGGACAGGGCCCATGGTCCGGACAACGCCCCGATCCGGAACGGCTCCGAGTCCGCCAAGACCGGTGGCCAAGCCCCGACAGCCGCACCCATCCAGCACAACTCTTTGCAAACAAAAGATTTTATCGATCAGTCGGACAGCCGATGCCAATCGCCGGCCATGTCCGGGCAGCGGCTCTCCCCCCTAAACTGCGGATTCCAGACGGAAAAATCGCAGCTCTATGACTTTTGTCAGGGGTTGCCTTCCCCGGGGGCTTTCTGGCAAGAAAAAGGCCGCTGAGATCAGCGGCCTTGAGTTTAGGGAGGAAACGCCCAAGAAGGGCGAAGCAGCAATCGCTTGCTGCACTGCAACAGTATCAGAACCCGGGGGTCCTTCAACCCCCAAAGCCGGCCCCTGCGTGGGGCCGCAGCTTTTGGCGGAATCTGTTGCGGATCGGCCACATCAAGCCCATCCCATCGTCGGGACTCCGGCCGTTTTCCCCTCCCGCCCGTTACTCACCTGCGGCGCGCCGGCTCCGGTCAGCCGCCGCATCCCGACAGGCAGCGGCGCGAGGAACCAGCATTGACCCACTTCCCCCCTTCCGCTTTCACGGAATTCGACGGCTTCACCGCGGCACTGGACGGACGCACGCCCGCGCTGTTTCTCGACTATGACGGAACGCTGGCCGCCATCGCGCCGCGCCCCGAACTGGCGGTGATGCCGGACGAGGCGCGTGCGGTGGTGCGGCGGCTGTCGGCCCTCTGCCCGGTCGCCTTCGTCAGCGGGCGCGATCTCGACGATCTGACGGCGATGGTGGCGGTGGACGGTCTGGTCTATGCCGGCAGCCACGGCTTTGACCTGCGCGGGCCTGGCCTGCGTCGGCAGGTTGGGGTGGAGTATGTTCCCGACCTCGACTCGGCCGAACAGCTTCTGCGCGACCGGCTCGGCGGAATCGCCGGCGCTCTGGTGGAGCGCAAGCGTTTCGCCATCGCCATCCACACCCGTCAGGTCGCCCCGTCCGACAAGCCGCAGGTCGGCGACGCCGTCCGCGCGGTGGCGGAGGCCCAGCCGCGCCTGCGCATGACCGGCGGCAAGGAACTGTTCGAGCTTCGCCCCAACCTGCCCTGGGACAAGGGCCGCGCCGTGGTCACCCTGCTGGAGACGCTGGGGCTGGAGGGCAACGGCACCCTGCCGATCTATCTCGGCGACGACGAGACGGACGAGGACGCCTTCCGCGCGCTGGCCGGCCGGGGAGTCGGTATCCGGGTGATGGAAAGTCCGGCGGAGACCGCAGCGACCTGGAGCCTGCAGGACCCGGCGGAGGCCACGGCGTTTCTGGCACGGCTGGCGGACTGGCTGGCGGAGGGGTGAGGTGGGGGTCTAACCTTGCGCAGGTCTAGCGCCCCCCATTCACCAACCCTAAACCCTCAGCCGCCTATCCTGCCCTTTCAACCAACCGGACAGAGCCGCCATGGACATCGGATCGGCCACCTCCGCCACGCCCTATCGGCCGCAGGCCAGCGCGCTCGACGGATTGCAGGATGCTCAGGCACGGACCGAGGCGGCGTCGGAGCAGATCGCGGCGGGCAACCTGGACCCGGCCGTGGTGCTGGACCTGACCTCCGCCCAGGTGGATTTCGCCGCGAACGCCAAGGTGCTGCAGGCGACGCAGGAGAACAGCCGCCGCCTGCTCGACATGCTGGCCTGAGATCCTGAACCCGGATCAGCGCGGCCTGTTCGGGCCGTAGATCTTCGGCTGGCTGAAGTTCAGATGGTCGAGCAGCCCCTGGCTGACGCAGCCGTCGACCGGCAGCTTCGCCGCCCGCTGGTAGGAACGGATCGCGGTGCGGGTGCGCGAGCCCATCTTGCCGTCCACCGGCCCGGCGTTGAAGCCATGCTCATTCAACGCCTCCTGCGCGCCGGAGATGAAGGCCAGACGCATCTCGTCCGGCAGATTGTCCGAGTCGCAGGCGGCAAAGGCCGGGGTCGCCAGGAACAGGGCGCCGCACAGGGCCGGAAGAAGAAGTCGCTTCATGGATCGGTCGCTCCGAATGATTGTGTCGGCTGCCTGTTGAAACAGCCGAGCTTCGCCTTCCATTCCAAAAATGCGCAGAATCGAAAAGGGCGGCCGCAAGCGACCGCCCTTCGCCATGTCCGACCCGTCAGCCGCCGGCGGCGTGCGCGTCGTCGCTCTGCCCCTTGATCCGGGAGGCGAGCGCCGCCTCCAGGAAGGGGTCAAGTGCACCGTCCAGCACCGCCTGGCTCTGCGAGGTCTCCACCTCCGTCCGCAGATCCTTCACCATCTGGTAGGGGTGCAGGACATAGGAACGAATCTGGTGGCCCCAGCCGATGTCGGTCTTGGTGGCTTCCAGCGCGGCGGCGGCATCCTCGCGGATCTTCAGCTCGCGTTCGTACAGGCGGGCGCGCAGCATGTCCCACGCCTTGGCGCGGTTCTTGTGCTGCGACCGCTCCTGCTGGCAGCTCACCACGATGTTCGTCGGGATGTGCGTGATGCGCACCGCCGAGTCGGTCTTGTTGATGTGCTGGCCGCCGGCGCCCGACGCCCGGTAGGTGTCGATGCGGCAATCCTTCTCGTTGATCTCGATGTCGATCTTGTCGTCGATCACCGGGGAAATCGAGACGGCGGCGAAGCTGGTCTGGCGCCGCGCCTGGCTGTCGAACGGGCTGATGCGCACCAGACGGTGCACGCCGGCCTCGGTCTTCAGCCAGCCATAGGCGTTGTGGCCCTTGATCTGCACGGTGGCCGACTTGATGCCGGCCTCTTCACCCGGCGTCTCGTCCAACCATTCCGTCTTGTAGCCGTGCTGCTCCGCCCAGCGGGTGTACATGCGCATCAGCATCAGCGCCCAGTCCTGGGCCTCCGTGCCGCCGGCGCCGGCATTCACCTCGACGAAGCAGTCGTTGGCATCGGCCTCGCCCGACAGCAGGCTTTCGATCTGCAGCTTGTTGGCGCGGTCGCGCAGGCTGTAGAGCTGGGCCTCGGCATCGGCGACGACGGTGGCGTCCCCTTCCGCCTCGCCCATCTCGATCAGTTCCAGGCTGTCGGACAGGTCGCGCTCCAGCGCGCGATAGCCGGAGACGGAAGCGTCCAGCTGGGTGCGCTCGCGCATGATGGTCTGGGCCCGCGTCGGGTCGTCCCAAAGCTTGGGATCCTCCGCGAGGTTGTTCAGTTCGTCGAGACGCCGCAGTGCATTGTCCCAGTCAAAGATGCCTCCTCAGCAGCGCCAGCGATTCTCTGATCTCGCCGGCGGCCGCTTCGATCTCGGCCCGCATGGCGGTGCCTCCTCGTCAGCCAGAGTTGAAAGGTTCGTCGGCTGCATATGTAGCCGCTCGTTCCCCGGCTTGCACCCCCTTAATGACCGCAAGCGGGCCGGCCGGGAGCCCGAAATGGGACGGCTTGCCACTTTCGTGTATGGCCCAGCTCCGGCTTGGAGGTCCTAACCGTTTGGGATCATCGGCCCGGCTCATTTCAGAGTACGTCCCAAATCCGGCCGCACAACCCTACCGCGGCGACCGGGAATTCCCGGAATCGAGGTTATGGTCGGCGTCGTTCCGCGCCTTTTTGCGCGTTTCCGCGCGAGCCCTTTCTTGCGCGGATGCATGGACGCACGACCACCTCTGCCGGGGGCACGATGAGCTTTACCAGCCTGAATTTCCTGCTGTTCATCACCGTGTTCAGCGCCGGCTTCATGGCGCTGGCCCGCACCCGCGCCTTCACGCCCTTCCTGCTGGTGGCGAGCTACGTCTTCTACGGCTATTGGGACTACCGGTTCTGCGGCCTGCTGGCGCTCAGCACCTTCATCGACTTCTATTGCGGGCTGAAGATCGCCGATTCCTCCGACCGCCAGACCAGGAAGTTCTATCTGTTCCTCAGCCTTGGCACCAACCTGGGCATGCTGTTCTTCTTCAAATACTACAACTTCTTCGCCGACAGCGCCGAGGTGGCCCTCGCCTCGCTGGGGATCGAGATCGGGCGGCGGACGCTCGACATCCTGCTGCCGGTCGGCATCTCCTTCTACACCTTCCAGAATCTCAGCTATGGCATCGACCTCTACACCGGCGAGTTGAAGCAGCCGGAACGCTCGCTGGTGCGCTATGCAAGCTTCGTCGCCTTTTTCCCGCAGCTGGTGGCCGGACCCATCGTGCGGGCGCGCGACCTGCTGCCGCAGATCCAGCAGCGCCCGCGGGACATCCCGTTCGAAGAGCGCTTCGCCGGGCTGGAAAAGGTGATCTGGGGCTATTTCCTGAAGATCGGGCTGGCCGACAACGCCGCGGTGGTGGTCGACGCCCGCTTCCACCAGCCGGAGTTCTTCAACGCGCTCCAGCATGTGATCGGGCTGATCTGCTTCTCGCTGCAGATCTACGGCGACTTCGCCGGCTATTCGCTGATCGCCATCGGGCTGGCGCAGATCTTCGGCTACACCATGTGCCAGAACTTCGCCCGGCCCTATTTCGCCACCGGCATGCGCGATTTCTGGCGGCGCTGGCACATCTCGCTGTCCACCTGGTTCCGCGACTACGTCTATGTGCCGATGGGCGGCAGCCGCACGCGCTGGCTGCGCATCCGCAACGTCGTCATCACCATGCTGATCTCCGGCCTGTGGCACGGCGCCAACTGGACCTTCGTCCTTTGGGGGGCGCTGCATGGCGGGCTGATGTTGGTCGAGGACGGCGCCCGCCGGCTGGCCGCCCTCAGCCCGGTGCGGCTCAGCGGTCCGGTGCTGGCCGCCGGGCGGCTGGTGATGGTCGGACTGGTCTTCGCGGTGGTGACGCTGACCTGGCTGCCTTTCAGGGCCGACAACTTGCACACGGTCTGGACCATCCTGGGCATCATCGCCGACGGCGATTTCGGGCTTCAGCAGGGCAACCAGCAGGCCAGTTCGCTTCTGCGCGTCGCCGTCACCGGGCTGATCGTGCTGATGGTCGACGCGATGATCGAGCGCGGCGCCGGCCGCCGCTACGCGGGCATGAATGTGGTGGCGCGGTCGATGGCCTGTTCCGCCCTGATCCTGGTGATGCTGCTGTTCGGCAGCTTCGCCAACCACGCCTTCATCTACTTCCAGTTCTGACCGGACGGAGCACCCTCCCATGTATCGCCTTCTGGCTTGCATCGTGCTGATCCTCGCCACCGTCACGGCGATGGACCGCGTCCTGGCGTCGGCGCTGGGCGGTCTGCTGCTGCGCTCCAGCGACCGCTTCATGGCGATCTACCGCCCCTTCGAACCGGAAGCCGAGATGCCGGGCGTCAAGCCGCCCGCCAATCCGCCCGCGGATGAGGGGCAGCAGCCGAGTCCCCTGCTGGTGAAGGCCGCCCTGAAAGCGGAGCCGCGTCCGGTCCGCGGGCCGGCCGACGTGCTGGTGCTCGGCAACTCGCGGGCCGACAACCATTTCCCCGTGTCGGCCCTGCAGGACATGACCTGCGGCCGGGCACTCAATCTGGGCATGGGCGGGGCGCCGACCGTGCTGTCGGCCCTGCTGTGGGAGGATTATGTCGAACGCCACGGCGCGCCGCGCCTGCTTGTGCTGGAGCCGACCGGCGTGGTCGACAACCCGCACGACCTCGCAGACCTGCCGCTGCTGGCCTATTATTCGCCGCGCATCGACGCCTTCATCCGACAGGAGAACCAGGAGCTGTGGATGGCCAACCACGCCTTCCACCTGATGACCTTCAACAACAACCAGACCATGCGGCTGGTCGGCGGCCTGCTGAAACCCGCCGCCGACCGCACCCTGGTGGGCGCCATCCCCGAACCGATGAAAATCCAGCTTGCCGCCGCGCCGGAAGAGGTGATGACCGCCGACGACGCCAACTGGCAGGCACTGGACCACATCATCCGCAGCGCCCAGGCACACGGCACCCGGGTGGCGGTTGTCATCACCCCCTATTTCCCGACCTATGCCGGCAAGCTGCGGAACTTCGACGCCTTCTTCGCCGAGCTGAAGAGCCGCCTGCCCGCCGGCGTCACCGTGATCGACGCCCGCCGCGCGGTGGACAAGGACGAGCTGTTCATGGACGCCCTGCACGTCAACGAGAATGGCGTGCGCGCGATGTTCGCCGCCCTGGAACCCGCCTTGCGCCCGCTCGGGACCTGCCCGGTGGACGCGCTGGCCTCGCTGTCGGCGGCGGGAAATACGACACACTGACCGCGACGGCATCGTTCCGTAGCGGCTACGAAGAAAGGGGCGCCCGCGCTGGGCGCCCCTCTTTGTTTGGCTCAGTAGAGCCCGCCGGTTCCCAGCGTCGCCGCTGCCGGCGGGGCCGGCACGCCCGGCTGTTGCGAACCGAATCCGCCGGTGGCGTTCGGATCGCCCATCATGGCGCCGGACGCCTGCGAGGAGCCGTCCAGCACCACCTGCGGCTGGTCGGGGTTCGGCTCGGTGCCCGGCAGGAAGGCTTCCCAGATCGCGCGGTTGTCGCCCGGCTGGGCCAGCTGGCCGTTGGCCGGGTTGACGCGGACGAGGCGCAGGCCGGGCGGAACGCGGAACGGCGTCGCCGGCTTGTCCTTCAGCGCCACCTGCATGACCTCCTTGAACACCGGCACCGCGGCGGAACCGCCGGTCTCATGGCCGCCCAGCGAGCGCGGCTGGTCGAAGCCGATATAGGTGCCGACCACCAGATCGGGCGAGAAGCCCATGAACCAGGCGTCGTGGCTGTCGTTGGTGGTGCCGGTCTTGCCGGCCAGCGGCTTGCCCAGCGAGCGCAGCGCCGCCGCGGTGCCGCGCTGGACCACGCCTTCCAGGATCGAGACGATCTGGTAGGTGGTGCGCGGGTCGTTCACCTGCTCGCGGGTATCGGGCACTGCCGGCACCGCCATCCCGTCCTTCCAGGCGACGTTGTTGCAGCCCTCGCACGGGCGGTTGTCGTGGCGGAAGATGGTCTTGCCGTTGCGGTCCTGCACACGGTCGATGAAGGTCGGCACCACCCGCTTGCCGCCATTGTCCAGCATGGCGTAGGCGGTGGCGAGCCGCAGCACCGTCGTCTCGCCGGCACCCAGCGACATCGGCAGGTAGGGCTGCAGGTTGTCGACGATGCCGAACTTCTCGACCAGCGCCTTGACCTTGTCCATGCCGATCTGCTGGGCGAGCCGGACGGTCATGACGTTGCGCGACTTCTCGATGCCGACGCGCAGCGGGGTCGGGCCGTAGAACTCATGGCTGTAGTTCTCCGGCCGCCAGACCGGCTGCCCGCCGCCGGGGTCAAAGGAGAAGGGCGCGTCCATCACCAGCGACGACGGGGTGAAGCCCTGGTTCAGGGCCGTCAGATAGACGAAGGGCTTGAAGGACGAACCGGGCTGGCGCAGAGCCTGGGTGGCGCGGTTGAACACGCTCATGGCGGGGGAGAAGCCGCCGACCATCGCCAGCACGCGCCCGGTGTGCGGATCGAGCGCCACGAGGCCGCCCTGCACCTGCGGGATCTGGCGCAGGGCGTAGCTGTTGGGCGGCGGCTCCTTGGGCGCCGACTTGTCGGACTTCTTGGCCGGCTTCTCGTCCTCGTCCTTCGACGGTCCGCTCAGCGGTTCCACCAGCAGTACATCGCCCAGCTTGGCGACGTCGGACGGCTTGCGGATCGCCGGGCCGGAGACGTCGCCATCCTTGGAGGCGCGGGCCCAGCGCAGTTCGGACAGCGGGATGCGGCCGCGGCTGCCGTCGGCAAGCCCGATGTCCAGCCCGTCCGACTGGTCGTCCTTCAGCACCACCGCCATCTTCCAGCCTTCCGACCCGGCAGGCGGCGGCATGGCGGCCAGCTTCTTCGGCCAGTTGTCGAAATTCTCCATCTTGGCCACCGGGCCGCGCCAGCCATGGCGGCGGTCGTAGGCGATCAGCCCGTCGCGCAGCGCCTTGGTCGCGGTCGCCTGCAGCGTCGGGTCCATCGAGGCGCGCACCGACAGCCCGCCCTCATACAGCGCCTGCTCGCCGTAGAGCTTCACCAGCTCGCGCCGGACCTCCTCGGAGAAATACTCGGCGGTCACCACCTCCTGCTCGTCACGCTTGCGGGTGACCAGGGGGCGTCCTTGCGCGGCCTTCGCCTCCTCCGGCGTGATGTAGCCGTCCTCCGCCATGCGGCCGATCACCCAGTTGCGGCGGGCCATGGCGGCGTCGTGCTGGCGGTCCGGATTGTAGTTGGAGGGCGCCTTGGGCAGCGCGGCCAGGAAGGCGACCTCCTCGATGCTCAGCTCGTCCAGTGCCTTGTTGAAATAGTTCAGCGCCGCCGCCGCCACGCCGTAGGAGCGGTTCCCAAGGAAGATCTCGTTCAGGTAAAGCTCCAGGATGCGGTCCTTGGTGAAGGTCCGCTCGATGCGGACTGCCAGGATCGCCTCCTTGATCTTGCGGGCGAAGGAGACCTCGTTGGTCAGCAGCATGTTCTTGGCGACCTGCTGCGTGATCGTGCTGGCGCCGACCGGACGGCGGTCGCGGCCGAAATTCTCGATGTTGGTCAGGATCGCACGCAGGATGCCGATCGGATCGACGCCCTGGTGGCCGTAGAAATTCTTGTCCTCGGCCGCCATGAACGCGTTCATGACCATGCGCGGCATGGCGTCGATCGGCACGAAGATACGCCGCTCCGACGCGAATTCCGCCATCAGGCGCCCGTCGCCGGCATAGATGCGCGTGGTCACCGGCGGCTCGTAATTGGCCAGCTTGGTGTAGTCGGGCAGGTCGTGGTCGTAATGCTCGAACAGGAAGACCAGCCCCCCGGCGCCGGCAAGAGCCAGCATCACGAAGGCCATCAGCAAGGACAGAAGAAGGCGCATGACCGATCCCGCAAGAAACGACGAACGACGCGCCCGGACGCCGGTTCCGATGGATCCGGATCGCAGGTGCGCCTGACAGGGCGGCGCATCCTACACCGCCGCGGTGCGAAGTGCCGCCCCCGTTCCCGTCATGTCAGGAAAATGTGACACGCAGAGGGCGCCCGCAAGAACGCACCAGCGCAAAGGGGTATTCGGGCAGTCAGTATTCCGGCGGTCCCGCCCCGCTTCAGCTCCGCTGCGTGCCGTGCAGCCAGCGGAAATAGGCGTCGATGCTGCGGGCCAGCCCCTTGCCCAGACGCTCGCGATGGCCGGTGGAGGTCAGCAGCTTGATGTCACGCTGGTTCGACAGGTATCCCATCTCGATCAGCGCCGACGGCACGTCCGGCGCGGTCAGCACGGCGAAGCCGGCCTGCCGGTGCGGCCGGTTGGGGATCAGCGGCACGTCGCGTCCGAGATTCTGCAGCGCCAGTGTGGCGAAGCGCTTGGAATGGTTCATCGCGTCACGCTGGGCCAGATCGATCAGGATGTTGGCGACCAGCTTGTTCTCGCCCGACAGGTCGAGCCCGACCAGGGCGTCGGCCCGGTTCTCCTTGGCGGCCAGCATCTCCGCCTCGCGGTCGGACGCCTTGTCGGACAGGGTGTAGATCGACATGCCGCGCACGTCGCCGCTGCTGATGCTGTCGGCATGCAGCGAGATGAACAGGTCGGCGCCGGCCTCCCGCCCGATGGCGACGCGGTCGCGCAGGCGGATGAACACGTCGCTGTCGCGGGTCAGCTTCACCCGGTAGCGGCCGGTCGCCTCCAGCTGGCGCTTCACCTCCCTGGCGGTGGCGAGCGTGATGTCCTTCTCATAGATGCCGCCGACGCCGATGGCGCCGGGATCCTGGCCGCCATGGCCGGGGTCGAGCACGATCAGCGGCTTCTCCGCCACCGTCGGCGGCTTGTTGTCCGGCAGCGGCGGGGCTACGGGCAGCGCGGCCGGGATCAATTGGGCCGGCGGGATCGGCGGCAGCGGCGCGAAGGGCGGCGGGGCGGTGACGGCGGGTGTCGACTCGGCGGCAGCCGGCGGCGGGGACGGAACAGCCATCGCCGAGGCGACGATCGAACTCATCGTCAGCGGAGTCGTCGATCCGAATTCGCCGGCGTCACCGCGTCCGGCCGTGGCGGCGGCAAGCTGCCGGAACTCCGCCGGGGTGGTCTTCTCGAGGTCGAGCACGAGGCGCGGCTGGTGGCCGTCCCGCGCCGGGATCATATAACCCTCGCGCAGCCGGGCCGGGCCGACCGTCTCGAAGGTCAGGCGCGTGCCGCGCGGGCCACCCGCCGCATGCCGGTAGCGCGCGACCACCCCCTTGCCCTCCACCGGCAGCGAGCCGCCGGGCCAGATCAGGTCGGGCAGATCGATGATGACGCGGTAGGGATCGGCGGCCATCGACACGGTGAAGGACACCGCGTCGCTCAGCTCCAGCACGAAGCGGGTCTTGTCCGGATGGATGCCGAGCCGGGCATCGACCACCGCCGTGCGCGGCGGCGCCGACGGAAGGGCCGCGGTGGTCTGCGCCCTCGCGATGCCGGCCGTCCCGAAACCGATCAGCGCCAGCATCAGCAGCGCCGGCAGCACCGCGCCAAGAATGCGGATCGCCAGCCGATGCGACGAAACGGCGGCGGATGACCGGCAAACGGGCGCGGCGGCGGAAAGGCTGGGCGGCCGTGGCATCAAGTCTCCTCGGCGGCAATGGGGCGGCGGAAAGGCCGCGGAACGGGCAACGGACGCTCAGCTATAGCCTAGCCAATTCAACGCTCTCAACGCGGATCGTCAGGGGCTGAGTCAATTCCGGCCGGGGGTGCCGTTCCTGCAACAGTGAGCATGAGCGTGGCGGCGGACGCGTGCGGACAGGTTGCCCCGGTGGAAGCGCGCGCCGCCGCTTCCCCGCGACGAACTTGTTCGCCGAATCGGCGCATTTCCGCGTTGTGCAAGAGGGATCGCTTGTCTATGGTATCTTTGCGACAGACCGCAATTCGCCAGATTCGGGTCGGACTCCCAAGGTGAGCGCCGATTCGCTGATGCCGGGACCAACCGTCCCTGGATCAGTCGATCGCCGGTCACGGGGCCGACCAAGGGGCTGCGGCGTCGCCCCCGACACCGCCTGTCCGGCCATCCGCGCCGGAGGGACGTCGCGGGGTGGCGCGTTCGGATTGGCGGTGAGAGGACGAAACCTCGAAGCTGGCTGTGGCCGCAAGGCGGCAGCCCGGCGCGTGTCGACCGGGCCGTCCTGGCTGCTCTCGTCAGCGCCGTTCGGCGGTTCCGGTCCGTCGTGCCGTATGCTTCGCCCACAACAGACGCTGCGTCCAGGCGGCCCGACCGGTCGCGCGGGTTCCCTGGGTCGCGCCGTTGAGGACCGTATATGGCCAAGCGCATGCTGGTGGACGCCACGCACCCGGAAGAAACCCGGGTCGCCGTGGTCAATGGGAACCGGCTGGAAGAACTCGACTTCGAGATCGCCAGCCGCAAGCAGCTGAAGGGCAACATCTACCTGGCGAAGGTGACGCGGGTCGAGCCTTCGCTTCAGGCGGCCTTCGTGGAATATGGCGGGAACCGCCACGGCTTCCTCGCCTTCTCGGAAATCCATCCCGACTATTACCGCATTCCCATCGCCGACCGCGAGGCGCTGCTGGCCGAGGAGCGCCGCCTGGAAGAGCAGGCGGAAGCCCGGGCCGAGGCCGCCGCCGACGGCGCCGTGATGGGCGAGCCGATCCGCCCCGAGCAGATCGTCGAGGAATGGTCGCCGATGCCCTCCCCCATCGCGCCCGAGGCGTCCGACGAGGATGCCGGCGACGAGGACGGTGAGGACGCCGACTCCGGCGAGGAGCAGGCCGCCCCGTCCGCTGCCGCCCCCGACACGCTGGGCGGCGACGAGGACGAGGAGGCGGAGACCCAGCGCCGCCGCTCCCGTCCGCTGCGCTCCTACAAGATCCAGGAAGTGGTGAAGCGCCGGCAGGTCATGCTGGTGCAGGTGACGAAGGAAGAGCGCGGCAACAAGGGTGCGGCGCTGACCACCTACCTGTCGCTGCCCGGCCGCTACTGCGTCCTGATGCCCAACACCGGCCGCGGCGGCGGGATTTCCCGCAAGATCACCAACCCGGCCGACCGCAAGCGCCTGAAGGAAATCCTGTCGGATCTCGACATTCCGGACGGCATGGCGGTCATCCTGCGCACCGCCGGACTGGAGCGCTCCAAGCCCGAGATCAAGCGCGACCTGGAATATCTCCTGCGCCTGTGGGACGACATCCGCGAACAGACGCTGAAGTCGTCGGCGCCCTGCCTCATCTATGAAGAGGCGAACCTGATCAAGCGGTCGATCCGCGATCTCTACTCCAACGACATCGACGAGATCTGGGTCGAGGGCGAGGCCGGCTTCCGCACGGCGCGCGAGTTCATGGACATGCTGATGCCGGGCCATTCCCAGCGCGTCCAGCTGTACCGCGACAGCCAGATCCCGCTGTTCCACCGCTATCAGGTGGAAACGCAGATCGACGCCATCCACAGCCCGGTGGTGCAGCTGCGCTCCGGCGGCTACATCGTCATCAACCCGACCGAGGCGCTGGTCTCCATCGACGTCAACTCCGGCAAGTCGACCCGCGAGCGCAACATCGAGGAAACCGCCTACAAGACCAACCTGGAGGCCGCCGACGAGGTTGCGCGCCAGCTGCGTCTGCGCGATCTCGCCGGCCTGATCGTCATCGACTTCATCGACATGGAGGAGCCGCGGAACAACGCCGCCGTCGAGCGCCGCATGAAGGAGGCGATGAAGAACGACCGGGCGCGCATTCAGCTCGGCCGCATCTCCGCCTTCGGCCTGCTGGAGCTGTCGCGCCAGCGTCTGCGCCCGTCGCTGCTGGAGACCAACTTCGAGCGTTGCCCGCACTGCTCGGGCACCGGCGTCGTCCGTTCGGTCGAATCCGCCTCGCTGCACGTCCTGCGCGCCATCGAGGAAGAGGGCATCCGCAAGCGGTCGGCGGAGATCACCATCTACGTCCCGACCTCGATCGCGCTCTACATCCTCAACCAGAAGCGCGGTGAGCTGGCCAAGATCGAAGAGCGTCACGCCTTCAGCGTCATGGTCCAGGCCGACGATACGCTGATCGCCCCGGACCACCGTCTGGAGCGCAACAAGGCCCGCCTGCCCGACGAGGAAGGCCCGCTGGTCAGCGCCGACCGCGTGATGGCGGAGACCGACCGCGCGCTGGCCGCCGAGCCCGTCGAAACGGTGGAGGAGACGGAAGCCGAGGTCGAAGCCGCCCAGGTCGAAGAGACCGCCGAGCGTGCCGAGACCAACGGCGATGGCAACGGCGAGGACCGCCGCCGCCGTCGTCGGCGCCGTCGCGGCCGTGGCCGTGACCGCGAGGACGGCCGGGTCGAAGGCGACACCGCCGAGGGCGAAGGCGAGTCGGACGAAGCCGGTCAGGAGACCGAGGAAGCCGCTCTGCCGGTTGCCGCCGAGGCGATCCCCGGCGCCGCCATCTCCGAGCCCGCCGCTACCGCTACCGACATCGACTCGGCTGATGCCGAAGGCGACGAGGACGACGAGGAAGGCGAGGACGAAACCGGCGCCGACGCCGGCGAGCGCAACGGCGAAGGCCGCAAGAAGCGCCGCCGCGGCAAGCGCGGTGGTCGCCGCCGGTCGCGCCGCGAGGGTGCGGAAGGCCTGGAGGGCGGCGAGGACGCCGTCTCCGAGCAGCCCGCCGCTCCGGTCGAGGCCGCTCCGGCTCAGGCGACTCCGATCCCGGTCGAGGCGAGCGACCTCGACTGGATCCTGGCCGGCGACACCGCCCCGGCGGCTGAGGAAGCCCCGGTTCCGGTGCCCGCCACCGAGCCGCCGGTGACCGCCCCGGCCCCGGCCGAAGCCGTCGCTGCCAAGGCTCCGGCGAAGAAGGCGTCGCGCAAGCGCAAGGCCGCCGCCGAGGCTCCGGCCGAGGCTGCTCCCGTGGCCGCTCCGGCCGCCGCCGAAGCGCCGGCCAAGGGCCGCAAGCGCAAGGCCGCCGCTGTGGTCGAGGCGCCGGCCGAAGCCGCGCCGGCCAAGAAGGCGTCGCGCAAGCGCAAGGCTGCCGCCGAAGCTCCGGTGGAGGCTGTTCCCGTGGCCGCTCCGGCCGCTGCCGAAGCGCCGGCCAAGGGCCGCAAGCGCAAGGCCGCTGCCGCCGCCGAAGCCCCGGCGGAGGTCGCGACCGACAAGGCTCCGGCCAAGAAGGCGTCGCGCAAGCGCAAGGCCGCTGCCGAGGCTCCGGCGGAGGCCGCTCCGGCCGCCGCGGCGCCGGCTCCGGTGGCTCAGCCCGCTCCGGCCGCCGCTCCCGCCAACGAGCCGGCTCCCGCCGGTGACGAGGACGAGGCGAACGCCAAGCCGCGCCGCGGCTGGTGGAAGCGGTAAGCCCAACGGCCCAACCGGGACCTCTAGAACGGGAAAAGGCGCCGCAAGGCGCCTTTTCCTTTTCCCGGACGTTATCACCCCTGCCACAGGACAGGTCGGACCATGAGCAAGGCCTTCACCCGCGAGAACGACACGCCAGACGAGGACGATCTCGACGAACCGGCACCGCTGCCGCAGGGCTTCAAGAACTACATGACCCCGCCCGGCTTCCAGCGCATGCAGGAGGAACTGCGCCACCTGTTGCGGGTGGAGCGGCCGAAGGTGGTGGAGGTGGTGTCCTGGGCCGCCGGCAACGGCGACCGGTCGGAGAATGGCGACTATCTCTATGGCAAGAAGCGCCTGCGCGAGATCGACCGCCGCATCCGTTTCCTGAACAAGCGGCTGGAATCGGCGGTGGTGGTCAATCCGCAGGACCAGAAGAACCGCCAACAGATCTTCTTCGGCGCCACCGTGACCTATGCCCGCGAGGACGGGTCGGAGAACACCATCACCATCGTCGGCGCCGACGAGGTCGATCCCGACCGCGGCCATGTCAGCTGGATCTCCCCCATCGCCCGCGCCCTGCTGAAGGCACGAGAGGGCGATCTGGTCGACGTGCGCACGCCGGCGGGGATGGAGCAGGTCGAGGTGCTGGAGATCAGGTACGCGGGGTGAGGGGTGGTTGTGGCGCGGTGCCCCCTCCCCATCCCTCCCCCGCCCTCGGCCGGCCGAAGGCCGGTCCGATCGCGGGAGAGGGGGCAGGAGCTTTGCTAGAGTTCGGCGGAGTTCCCTCTCCCGCGAGAGCGGGGGAGGGTTAGGGAGGGGGCATCACTGCCGAAACCTCACTCCGCCGCGGGCTGGTAGATCTCCCCGCCCGACTCACGGAATTTCTGCGACATCTCGGCCATGCCGGACTCCGCGGCATCGCGGATTTCCTGCGTGATCTTCATCGAACAGAATTTCGGCCCGCACATCGAACAGAAATGCGCGGTCTTGGCGCCTTCCGCCGGCAGGGTCTCGTCGTGGTAGGCCATCGCCGTGTCGGGGTCGAGCGACAGGGCGAACTGGTCGCGCCAGCGGAAGGAGAAGCGGGCACGCGACATGGCGTCGTCGCGCAACCGGGCAGCCGGGTGCCCCTTGGCGAGGTCGGCGGCATGGGCGGCGATCTTGTAGGCGATGACGCCGGCCTTCACGTCGTCGCGGTCGGGCAGGCCCAGATGTTCCTTCGGCGTGACGTAGCAGAGCATCGCCGTGCCGAACCAGCCGATCATCGCCGCACCGATGGCGCTGGTGATGTGGTCGTAACCCGGCGCGATGTCGGTCACCAACGGCCCGAGCGTGTAGAAGGGCGCCTCGCCGCACAGCGCCAGCTGCTTCTCTACATTGTGCTTGATCTTGTGCATCGGCACATGGCCCGGCCCCTCGATCATCACCTGCACGTCGCGCGCCCAGGCGATCTTGGTCAGCTCGCCCAGGGTTTCCAGTTCGGCAAACTGCGCGGCGTCGTTGGCGTCGGCCTGGCTGCCCGGCCGCAGGCCGTCGCCCATCGACAGCGCCACGTCATAGGCGCGGCAAATCTCGACGATGTCGGCGAAATGGTCGTAGAGGAAATTCTCGCGATGATGCGCCAGGCACCATTTGGCGATGATCGAGCCGCCACGCGAGACGATGCCGGTCACCCGCTTGGCGGTCAGCGGGATGTGGGCCAGCCGCAGGCCGGCATGGATGGTGAAGTAGTCGACGCCCTGCTCCGCCTGCTCGATCAGCGTGTCGCGGAACAGCTCCCAGGTCAGGTCCTCGGCCTTGCCCTTCACCTTCTCCAGCGCCTGATAGATCGGCACGGTGCCGATCGGAACCGGGGAGTTGCGCAGGATCCACTCGCGGGTCTGGTGGATGTCGGCGCCGGTGGACAGGTCCATCACGGTGTCGGCCCCCCAGCGGATCGACCAGACCATCTTCTCCACCTCCTCCTCGATCGAGGAGGTCACGGCGGAGTTGCCGATGTTGGCGTTGATCTTGGTCAGGAAGTTGCGGCCGATGATCATCGGCTCCGACTCGGGATGGTTGACGTTGGACGGGATGATCGCCCGCCCGCGCGCCACCTCGTCACGGACGAATTCTGGTGTGATGAAGTCGGGGATCTCGGCACCGAAATCCTCGCCGTCGCGGGCCGCCTCCAGCGCCGCGGCACGGCCGAGATTCTCGCGGACGGCGATGTATTCCATCTCCGCGGTGACGATGCCGGCCCGCGCGTAGGCCATCTGGGTCACCGCGCCGCCGCCCTTGGCGCGCAGCACGCCGCTGTCGGTGGTCTCTACATCGCCACGGGCGAGGATCCAGTCGCGGCGGTGCTTGGCCAAGCCGGCCCGCACGTCGATGGCAACCGACTCGTCGGTGTAGGGGCCGGAGGCGTCATAGACGGTCAGCGGCGGCTCGCCGCCCGACAGCGCGATCTCGCGCATGGCGACGCGCAGATCGGGAAAGCGCGTGCCGGGCACATGGATTTTCCGCGACGACGGCAGCGGGCCGGTCGAAATGCGGATGGCGTTCTCGTTGAAGTCCTTGGGCATTGGGTTTCTCCGTCGGAGTTGGGCGGACAAACCCGGGACTGCGGACGGAGGTGCGGTATCTTCGTGCGGGCCATGCGCCCCAAAGATGTGGGGCCGATACGGCCGGACGGGGCGTGGCCGGCCCGTCACGAGGTCCCTCCCTTCGCCGGTATGACCCGGATCAGGTTCGAAGGGTCACCACGCTGCCGGCGACGCTTGGCGCCGTCCGGCCGTTGGTATCTCAGCCCCCTGTCGGGACCCCCCTGGAATGCGCCCATCCTGCCGACGGAAGACGCGGCTGTCAAAAGGAAAGCGCCGCGGACGATCCGCCTGCCCTATTGTGGAAACGCGCTACATCCAGCGTTTCGACCGCACATAGACCACCGGCAGCAACGCCGACAGCAGCATCAGCCCCAGGGCGCTGACATAGCCGAAGGGCGAATCGCTGCCGGGCATGTCGGTGAAGTTCATGCCGCCGATGCTGGCGACCAGGGTCGGCGGATAGAGCAGAACGGTCAACACCGACACGATCTTGACGATCTCGTTCTGCTCGACGTTGATCTGTCCCAACGCCGTATCCAGCGCCAACGCGACCTTGCCGGCCAGGAAACGGGCATACTGGTCGAGCCCGCGCAGGTCCTGCAGCGTGGTCTTGGCCCAGCGCCGCGTCGCCTTGCCGGAATTCCAGCCGTCGCCGCGCGCCAGGAAATCGGTCATGCGGGTGAGGCTCGCCAGACTGACCCGCGCCTTGCCGATCAGATGGCCGGCATGGCCGATGCGCTTCAGCGTCTGGGCATCGTCCAGCGTCTCGCCGCGCGAGCGCAGCTTGCGCCCGCGGAAATAGCGACGGTTCAGCGCATCCAACTCCACCCCCGTCCGCCGCAGCACGACGGAGGTGCGGTCGATCATCCCATCCACCAGCGCAGCGAGAACCAGTTCGCCCCGGGCAGCGGAGATCTCGCCATGGGTGGCGCGGCGGCGGAAGGCCAGCAGCGCCTGCGGATCGATGTCGTGGATGGTCACCAGCCGCCGCCCGGCCAGCACGAAGCTGACGGTGGCGATGCGCGGCTCGTCGGTGTCGGCCCAGACCAGTGCGGTGACGGTCATGGTCAATGCACCGCCGGCCACGCGCAGACGGCTCGATTCCTCGATCTCCGCCATCTGCTCGCGGGTGGGCAGGCCGGTGCCGATCAGCGCCTCCGCCCGCGCCAGTTCACCCGGCGTCGGGTTGATCAGGTCCAGCCACACGGCGGTCTCGGGCAGGGGCGCCGCCTCGTCCGAAGCCACCTCCCTGGCCCAGCGCAGCAGACCGCCGTCATTGACGAAGACATGCAGCAAGGCTGTGCTCCTTGCGTGGTGCCGGACAGCGTTACGTCATCCGGCCGCCGCGCCGCGGCTTCACGGGCGGCGGCGTCTTTTCCCCATCATCGAGGTCCAGCGCCGCGCCCTCGGCCTTCAGCGCCTGCTCCAGCTTGCGGCGGAAGGCGCCGCCATCCCGCTTGGCGTCGAGGAAATGGCCGACCGCCTCCTTCGCCGCGTCGCTGTCATAGGGAACCTTGCCCAACGCCGCCAGCCGGGCGCGCTCCACCAGCTTCGGGTCCATCTTTTCGCGGATGGCCTTCATCTGGCGGAGCAGGTCCTTGCGCAGGTCGCTCATCGGTCCCCCGTTTGCGGAGTCAGGCCTTGCCGATCAGGGTGCCGGCGCCGCCTTCGGTGAAGATCTCCAGCAGCAGCGCATGCGGCACGCGGCCATCCAGGATAACAGCGGCGTCGACGCCCTGCTCCACCGCGCCGATGCAGGTCTCGATCTTCGGGATCATGCCGCCCGAGGCGGTGCCGTCGGCGATGGCCTTGTGGGCATCGGCCAGCGACATCTTCTCGATCAGCTTCTTCTCCTTGTCGAGCACGCCGGCGACATCGGTCAGCAGGAAGAAGCGCGCCGCCTTCACCGCCGCCGCGACCGCACCGGCCGCCGTGTCGGCGTTGATGTTATAGGTGTCGCCGTTCACGTCGAAACCGACCGGCGCGATCACCGGGATGATGTCCGACTTGGCGAGGGCCTGCAGGATCTCCGGGTTCACCTTGTAAGGCTCGCCGACGAAGCCCAGGTCCAGCACCCGCTCGATGTTGCTGTCAGGGTCGCGCTGCACGCGCTCGAGCCGGCGGGCGGTGATCAGGTTGCTGTCCTTGCCGGACAGGCCGACGGCCCGGCCGCCGGCGCTGTTGATGGCGGCGACGATCTGCTTGTTGATGGAGCCGGCCAGCACCATCTCGACCACCTCGACCGTCTCCTTGTCGGTGACGCGCAGGCCGTCGATGAAGCTGGACTTGATCTTCAGACGCTCCAGCATCTGGCCGATCTGCGGCCCGCCGCCGTGGACGACCACCGGGTTGATGCCAACCTGCTTCAGCAGGACGATGTCGCGCGCGAACAGCTCCGCCAGGCCGGCGTCGCCCATGGCATGGCCGCCGTACTTGATGACGAAGGTGCTCCCGGCATAACGGCGCATGTAGGGCAGCGCTTCGGACAGGGTACGGGCCTTGGCGAGCCACTCGTCACGGGTGGGAGTCTGCACGGGAGGATGCCCTTTGTCGGGGTGGACGGTTGGGCTTCTTTAACGGAAAGGCCGGCCGGTTGCCTAGGGGGCAATTTAACGGTCACATACCCGGCGGCGCCGGCCACCCGCCGTCGCAATCGCCGCACTGCCTGGCGAACGCCACACTCCGGCCAGCCGGGTCATCGGCTGAGTCAGCGCGGTGACTGTCACCGCCATCAGCACCATCGCCGAGAAACAGGGACCGGACAGCACGCCGGCTTCCAGGAGGACGGTCAGCACGATGACCTCCATCAGCCCCTTGCACGGCATCAGGGTGCCGAGGCGGAGCGCGTCGGGCCAGGACTCCCCGGTCCAGCGGGCAGGCAGCGTGGTGCCGGCCATCTTGCCGGTGAGCGTCGCGAGACTGGCAAGCGCGAACACCGTCCATTGCGCCGGGTCGTCCAGCGTCAGATTCACCTTCAGCCCGGTCAGCGTGAAGAAGAAGGGCAGCAGGATCAGCGTGGCGAAATGCTCCAGCCGGTCGAGGATCGCCGCCGCATAGCGGCGCGGCATGGCGCTGCCGGCGATGAAGGCGCCGAGGATGTAGTGCAGCCCGATCAGTTCGGTCACCGCGGCCGAGGCCAGCAGAGCGGCACAGGTAACCACCACCGCGGTATCGCCCATCCGCCCGTCCGGCGCCACCCGCTCCAGCAGGCGGTCGAGCAGCGGACGCACGACAAGGACCGTCGCCCCGACATAGGCGAACCCGAGCAGCCCCACCCGGGCCACCGCCCAGACATCGCCACCGTCCGCCATGGACCATGCCAGGACCGCAGTGATCAGCAGCCACAGCAGCGCGTCGTTCACTGCGGCATAGCCCAGCGCCAGACGCCCGACCCGGTCGCCCAGCAAATCCATTTCGCGCAGGATGGCGCCCAGCACCGGCAGGGCGGTGACGCCGACGCAGATGCCGAAGCCGGCGGCGAACAGACCGGGAGTGGCGTGCGTTCCGGTCATCTCAGGAAAGGCGCCGGCCAGCCACCAACCTAAGGCTCCGCCCAGCAGGGTCGGCACCAGCATGCTGGACAGCGCCACGGTGGCGAAGGCCCCGCCCCGGCCGCGGAACTCGGCGGGGTCGAGGTGCAGGCCGGTGAGAAAGGCGAAGAAAACGACGGCCATCAGGGCCAGACCGGACAGCGGCGCCAGTGCGGCGGGCGCGAAAAGCACGCCCCACAAATCCGGCACCAGCCGGCCGAGCAGCGACGGCCCCAGCGCCACCCCGAACAGGATCTGGATGACCACCATCGGGGCGATGTGACGGCCGCCGCCGAGCCGCCACAGCAGGAACGGCCCCGCGATCAGCAGCAGGGCCTGCATCAGGAACAGCAGCGCGGGAGAGATGCCACCCATCGCCGCCGGCCTTTTATTCGGCGGCCAGGGCCAGTGCGGCGAGGCTGGCGCGCAGTTCGGCGATGCCGGTGCCCTTTTCCGAACTGGTAACGTGGATATCCGGGAAGGCGGCCGGGTGCTTCTTCAGCCCCGCCTGGGTGTCGCGGCGCACCTTGTCCAGTTCCGCCGGCTTCACCTTGTCAGCCTTGGTCAGCACGACGACATAGGGCACCGCCGTGCGGTCCAGCATCTCCATGATCTCGTGGTCGTTCGGCTTCAGCCCATGGCGCGAGTCGATCAGCACCAGTGCCCGGCGCAGCGTGACGCGGCCGCGCAGGAAGCGGCGGACCATGTCGTTCCACGCCTCCACCTTCTCCTTCGACTCCTTGGCATAGCCGTAGCCGGGCATGTCCACCAGCTTCAGCCGGTTGCCGAGGTTGAAGAAGTTGAGCTGCTGCGTGCGGCCCGGCGTGTTGGAGGTGCGGGCCAGCGTCTTGCGCCCGGTCAGCGCGTTGACGAGGCTCGACTTACCGACGTTCGACCGTCCGGCGAAGGCGACCTCCGGCAGGTCGGCCTCCGGCAGTTGGTTCAGCGCGTTGGCGCCCCAGACGAAGTCGCACTCCTTGGCGAACAGCAGCCGCCCGGCCTCCAGCGCGGCCTCGTCGAAGCCGGAAACGATGCTGGGGGTGTTGGGGGTCGGCGTGTCAGGGGTGGTCATGGCGGGCGCTCTCATTGGGATCGGCTAAAAAACATACCGCCGGCAAAGGCCCGTCAAGGGTCTTTGCCGGCGGCAGGTCTAAAGGACGGACAGCGGTCGGGTCCGGTGGATCAGACCTTCACGCCCATGCGCTTCATGATGGTCCACTGCTGCAGGACCGACAGTGTGTTGTTCCAGGCCCAGTAGATCACCAGACCGGCCGGGAAGCCGGCGAGCATGAAGGTGAAGACGATGGGCAGGAACTGGAACACCTTCTGCTGGACCGGGTCCGGCGGGGCCGGGTTCATCTTCTGCTGGAACCACATGGTCACGCCCATGATCAGCGGCCACAGGCCGAGATGCAGCAGGTGCGGCGGGTCCCAAGGAATGACACCGAACAGCGTGAACAGGTTGGTCGGATCGGGCGCGGAGAGATCGTGGATCCAGCCGAAGAACGGCGCATGCCGCATTTCGATGGTCACGAACAGCACCTTGTAGAGCGAGAAGAAGACCGGGATCTGGATCAGGATCGGCAGGCAGCCGGACACCGGGGAAACCTTCTCGCGCTTGTACAGCGCCATCAGTTCCTGGTTCATGCGCGCCTGATCGTCGCTGAACTTCTCGCGCAGCTCCTGCATCTTGGGTTGCAGCGCCTTCATCTTGCTCATCGCCTGATAGGACTTGTTGGCGAGCGGAAAGAAGACGGCCTTGACGCAGACGGTCAGCACCAGGATGGCGATGCCGAAGTTGCCGAGGACGCGGCCCAGGAAATCAAGAGCGTAGAAGAACGGCTTGGTCAGGAAATAGAACCAGCCGAAATCGATCGCGAGATCGAAATTCTTGATGTTCAGCTTTTCGGAGTAGCTGTCGAGCAGCTTCACCTGCTTGGCGCCGGCGAACAGGCGGCCGGTGTTCTCGACCGACGCACCCGGCGCGACGGTGACCGGGGCACCCATCGTGTCGGTCTGGTAGCGGTCGGAATTGGCGACCTGATTGTAGAGGAAGCGCGCGGTGACCTTCTCGTTCGGGTCGGGCACCAGCGACACCAGCCAGTACTTGTCGGTGATGCCGATCCAGCCGCCGTTGGTTTCCTTGGAGATGCTGCCGGCCTTGCGGACGTCGTCGTACTTCTCTTCGGTCAGCGAGCCGTTGAAGACGCCGAGCGGCCCTTCATGCAGGATGTAGTAGCCCGAGGTCTGCGGCGTACCGGTGCGCGACACCAGGCTGTAGGGCAGCAGCGTGACCGGGTTGGCGCCGGTGTTGCGCACGGTCTGCGTCACCGTGAACATGAAGTCCGGGTCGACGGCGATCTTGCGCTCGAACACCAGGCCCTGGCCGTTGTCCCAGGTCAGGGTCAGCGGCTTTTCGGGGGTGAGCGCGGTGCCGTCGGCGGTCCAGCGGGTGGTCGCGGTCGGGGTGGCGATGCCGGCGCCCTGCGGCACCCAGCCGAACTCGGCATAATAGGCGGCGGGCGTGCCAGCCGGGGCCAGCAGCACGATCTCCGGGCTCTTGGGGTCCGGCGTCTCGTGGTACTGGGCCAGCGTCAGGTCGTCGATGCGGCCGCCGACGAGATTGACGGAGCCATGCAGGGCCGGCGTGTCGATCTTCACGCGGGTGCCGGCCGCCATCTGCTCGGCGAGCAGTTCGGGGCGCTCCTTCGCGACCTCTGCCGTGGCGGGGGGCTGCTGGGCGGGCACGCCGGGGGCCGGCACCGGCACCGACTGCTCCGTCTGGGCGGCCTGCTGGGCGGCGAGTTGCTTCTGCTGCTCCACCCGCGGCTTCTCGTAGAAATACTGGAAGCCCAGAAGGATGGCGATCGACAGGGCAATCGCGATGATGAGGTTGCGTTGGTCGGTCATGGCGTCCCGGTTGCCGTGGGGCCTTTGAAAGAAGGGCGGCGTGTGCGCGGCCTTGTTACGGGTTTTCGCCGGGCTGGGCAACCGCCGCATGCCCTTTTTCCCGCGGGCCGCAGCGATGGGACGCCTGCGGCGCCCCTTGCGGCACGGGATCGGGCACGGGATCCCAGCCGGACCCGCCCCAGGGATGGCAACGCCCGAGCCGGCGCACCGTCAGCCATCCCCCCCGGATGGCGCCGTGCTTTTCCAGCGATTCGATGGCGTAGCAGGAGCAGGTCGGCTGGAAACGGCAATGCCAGCCCACGAAGGGCGACAAGGTCCAGCGATAGAGATAAACGAGCGCGCGGAGCAGGTGCGCGAGCGGGCTGAGGCCGGCGATGCGAAACATGACGTCGCGGCCTCCTACCCTTCCGCCTCGCGCCAGAGGCCGAGGCGCTTCAGCCCGGCGGTCAGGTCGCCGAGCAGGTCGGTCCACGGCCGCTCGGCCGTGTCGCCGCGGGCGACCAGGACGAAGTCGTGGCCGGGAGCCGCATGAACGGTCAAAATCTGCCGCGCGGCCTCACGCAAACGGCGGCGGGCGCGATTGCGCACCACCGCGTTGCCGACCTTGCGGCTCGCCGTCAAACCGAAACGGATCGGCGGACCGCCGTCGGCGGGCCGCTGCTTGTCGTCGTGCCGGCGCACCTGGAGGATCAGGCCGGGAGCCACATGCTTGCGCCGTGTCCCGGCCACGGCCAGAAATTCCGGCCGCCGCATCAGGCGCCCGACCCTACGGTCCGGCGCCGCCATCGCGGGGATCAGGCGCTCAGAACCTTGCGGCCGCGGGCGCGGCGGCGGGCGATCACCTTGCGGCCGCCGACGGTGGCCATACGGGCGCGGAAGCCATGACGACGCTTACGCACGATTTTGGACGGCTGGAACGTGCGCTTCATGGCGCCTACTCCTTAAGCTTTTCTGATGGTGACGGGAAGAAGACGCCCGGCCGGATGGCCGGGCGCCGAACCTATGAACCTGAAACGAACCGGAAGGCGCCTTACTCGGCAGCCCGGCGGCCGTTGACCATGCCGCGGCCGGTGGTGCGCTCGGCGATGCGGGCGGCCTTGCCGCGCAGATCGCGCAGATAGTACAGCTTGGCGCGACGGACGGCGCCCTTGCGGACCAGCTCGATCGAGTCGATACGCGGGGAGTACAGCGGGAACACGCGCTCCACGCCCTCGCCGTAGCTGATCTTGCGAACGGTGAAGGAGCTGTTCAGGCCGGCGTTCTTGCGGGCGATCACGACGCCCTCATAGGCCTGGACACGCTCGCGCGTGCCTTCGACGACCTTCACGTTCACGCGGACGGTGTCGCCCGAGGAGAACTCCGGGATCGTCTTGCCACCGAGGGCCTTCTCGATCTGCTCCTGCTCGAGCTGCTGCAACAGGTTCATAGCACTACCCCTTTTCTATCGGTGCGCCTCGCGGCGGACCGTCACTCCGGTTTCGGGTCGCGCCGGCGAGCCTGCCGCCGACCCTTGTTCGTAACAGCTTCTGCCGGGCGGCTCGCCTGGTAGAGCGACCACAGGTCCGGCCGTCGGGCCTCCGTGATCCTCTCCGCCTCGGCCAGCCGCCAGGCCTTGACCTTTCCGTGGTGACCGGACAGCAGAACCTCCGGCACCGCGCGTTCCACACCCTGCCCGTCGGTCCAGACCGCCGGCCGGGTGTAGTGGGGGTATTCGAGCAACCCCCGTTCGAAACTCTCTTCGCCCGCCGTCTCCACGTTGCCCATGACGCCGGGGAGCAAGCGCACCACGGCATCCATCAGGCTGAGCGCGGCGAGTTCCCCGCCGGACAGCACGAAATCCCCGAGGCTGACCTCTTCGAGGCCGTGCGCATCGAGGACCCG
Source organism: Azospirillum oryzae (assembly GCF_900177515.1). Classification (GTDB taxonomy): domain Bacteria; phylum Pseudomonadota; class Alphaproteobacteria; order Azospirillales; family Azospirillaceae; genus Azospirillum; species Azospirillum oryzae_A. Next base: position 583,717 of record NZ_FXAK01000007.1, on the reverse strand, counting down.
CTGGTCCACCCCTTCGTACCGGCCGCAGAGCAGCGTCACCACCGGGGTGGCGGCCAACTCCTTGACCAGTTCCTGGTTCAGCACCCGTCCGCGAGGCGACAGATAGATCGCCCGGCCGCGTCCCGGTGCCCCCACAGGTCCCGCCGTCGCGGTCAGAGCCGCGTCCAGCACGTCGGGCCGCATGACCATGCCGGCCCCTCCGCCAAAGGGGGTGTCGTCGACGGAGCGGTGTTTATCGCGCGCAAACGAGCGAATGTCCACCGATTCCAGTGCCCAGACTCCATTTTCCAACGCCTTGCCGGCCAGCGAGTGGCCGAGCGGTCCCGGAAACATTTCCGGGAACAGCGTCAGAACCTTGGCCGTCCAGACCCGCGGACCGTCGGCGCCGTGATTCACGGCCCCTCCTCCCCGCTCTGGTCTCCGTCCTCTTTCCCTTCGACCTCTTCCTCGTCACCGGAGCCCTCGCGGGCTTCGATCACGGCAGGAAGATCGACGACGATGCGACCGCCCCGGACATCGACCACCGGCACGCAGGCCTTGGAGAAGGGAAGCATCTCCAACGGTCCGCCGGCGGTCCTGACCTCCAGCACGTCGCCCGCGCCGAAGTCGTAGATCGCCTTCACCGTGCCGTAGACGGTCCCGTCGGCGAGTTCCGCACGCAGGCCGATCAGGTCGGCATGGTAGAACTCGTCCTCGTCCTCCGTCGCCGGCAGGGCGCCGCGGTCCACGTAGAGCCGCACCCCTGCCAGGGCCTGGGCCTGTTCGCGGCTGGTCACCCCGTCGACCTTGGCCAGGAAGTTGTCCTTGACCATGCCCTGGAGCATCACCGTGAAGCGGCGGGCGCCGTTTTCGTCCGACAGCGGGCCATAGGCCGTGATGTCGGCGGGCTCGGCGGTGAAGCTGCGCAGCTTCACCAGCCCCCGCACGCCGTGCGATCCCGCGAACTGGCCGACACAGATTTTGGCGGTCATCGAAGGAGCACCCGGCACGTCGTCACGACCTCAACCCTGACCTCAAGCTCAGCCCTCGGCGGCAGCCGCGGCGGCGGCCTCGGCCTTCAGACGCTCCTGCGCCTTGGCCTTCGGAGCCGACTTCTTCGGAGTCTCGCGGACGGCGGGCTTCTCGACCAGGCCGGCATTGGCCAGGAAGAGGACCACGCGGTCCGTCGGCTGGGCGCCGACCGACAGCCAATGCTTGGCGCGCTCGGCGTTCAGGATGATGCGCTGCTCGTGCTCGCGCGGCAGCATCGGGTTGTAGGTGCCGATCTTCTCGATGAAGCGGCCGTCACGCGGGCTGCGGGCGTCCGCGATGACGATCGAGTAGAACGGACGCTTCTTCGCACCACCGCGAGCCAGACGAATCTTCAGAGCCATTGGTCGAAACTTTCTCTTCTCAAGTCAAACAGGTATCAGGTGATTTCGAAAGGCGGTCAGGTCAGCCGAAAGGCCCCTTCCCACCGAAGCCGCCGAGTCCCTTCGGCAGCAGGTTTCCGAGGCCGCCGCGCAGCATCCCCTTCTTCCCAAGCTTCTGCACCTGCTTCATCATTCCGCGCATGGTCTCGAACTGCTTCAGCAGCTTGTTGACCTCCTGCACCGAGGTGCCGGAACCGGCGGCGATGCGCTTGCGGCGCGAAGCCTTGATGATGTCGGGGTTCTTGCGTTCCGCCTTGGTCATCGAGGAGATGATCGCCTCCTGGCGCTTGATCATCCCGTCGTCGACGTTGGCGTCCTTCAACTGGTCCTTGATCTTGCCGATGCCCGGCAACATCCCCATCAGGCCGGACATGCCGCCCATCTTGCGGAGCTGCTTCAGCTGCATCGCCATGTCGTCGAGGTCGAAGCCCTGGCCCTTCTCCATCTTGCGGGCGAGCTTTTCGGCCTCGTCCTTGTCGATGGTCTCTACGGCCTTCTCCACCAGCGACACCACGTCGCCCATGCCGAGGATACGGCCGGCGATGCGGTCGGGGTGGAAGGACTCCAGCGCGTCGATCTTTTCGCCGACGCCCAGCAGCTTGATCGGCTTGCCGGTGATCTGGCGCATCGACAGGGCGGCACCGCCGCGTGCGTCGCCGTCGATACGGGTCAGCACGATGCCGGTGATGCCGACCTTGTCGTTGAAATTGGTGGCGACGGTGACGGCGTCCTGGCCGGTCATCGCATCGGCGACCAGCAGCGTTTCCGCCGGCTTGGTCGCGTCGCGGACGGCCGCGACCTCCGCCATCAGCTCCTCGTCGATGGCGAGGCGGCCGGCGGTGTCGAGCATGACGACGTCATAGCCTTCGAGACGGCCGGTCTCGATGGCGCGTTTGGCGATGGCGACCGGGTCCTGGCCCGGCACGATCGGCAGCGTGGCGACACCGGTCTGCTCGCCCAGAACCTTCAGCTGTTCCTGCGCGGCCGGACGGCGGACGTCCAGCGAGGCCATCAGGACCTTCTTGCGCTCCTTCGTCTTCAGACGGAGCGCGATCTTGGCGGTGCTGGTGGTCTTGCCCGAGCCCTGCAGGCCGACCATCAGGATCGGCACCGGGGCGGCCGCGTTCAGGTTGATGTCGGCGCCTTCGCCCAGCATCTCCACGAGGTTGTCGTGGACGATCTTGATGACCTGCTGGCCGGGGGTGACGGACTTCAGCACCTCCTGCCCGACGGCGCGCTCCTTCACCTGGGCGACGAACTGCTTGACGACGGGCAGCGCGACGTCGGCCTCCAGCATCGCCACGCGAACTTCGCGCAGTGCTGCGGAGACGTCCTCCTCGGTCAGCGCGCCACGGCGGCGCAGCTTGTCGAAGATGTCGCCCAGGCGTCCGGTCAGGCCTTCGAACATGCGTTACTCGTTCCCCAGTTCCGGGTCCAGCGTCAGAGCCGCCACCCGCACAAGCACGAAAGCGCCAGTGCGCGAAATTCGCGGACTGGCGGAGATACCCGGCATGGGGCCGGGGTACCCGGTCTATCGACTTGGCGGAAGACAGGTCGGCGGACCATAGAGAAGCCGGGACCGCGAGTCAACCATTGCCGGCGGCTTCTGATCTCCCGCCGAAGGTCGGCCTTGCCGGGGCGTGGTTATCGGTCGCAACCTTGTCACAGTCCGCCGACTCTTAACCAAATTTTGGCGACTCTTTCGGATTATGGGTTACCAAATAGAGAAGGTATGCCGGCGATGTCGTCCGCCCAGGGCTTCGGGTCCAACAGTCCGCGAACCAAGCTGACCCAGAGCCAGCTCAACGCGATCCTGTTGCGGCACCAGGCATTCCGTAAAAGCCAGCCCGGCGGCGTGCGCGCCAACCTGAAGATGCGCGACCTGTCGCATCTCGACCTGTCCGGCATCGACCTGTCGGACGCCGACCTGTCCGGCGCCAAGCTGTTCAGCGCGCGGCTGACCGGCGCCAACCTGTGCAACGCCAACCTCTATGCCGCCGACCTGCGGCTCGCCAATCTGGAGAAGGCGGACCTGCGCCGGGCCGACCTGCGCGGCGCCTGCCTGCGCGGCGCGGTGCTGAGCGAGGCGACGCTGGTGGAGGTCGATCTGCGCGACGGCACGCTGCTGCATTACGACGCCAGCGGCGAGATGTACGCGCACGAGTATGAGGATTCGGTCCTCACGTCGGAACTGACGGCGGCGACCATCCGCGGCGCCGACCTGTCGCGGGCCAAGATCGCCAACGCCTTCGTCATGCAGACCGACCTGACCGACGCCGTCCTGCGCGGCACCAAGTTCATGCGTGCCAACCTGACCGGCTCCAACCTGACCGGTTGCGACCTGACCGACGCCGACCTGACGGAGGCCAACCTGTCGGGCGCCCGTTTGTCGGGAGCGGTGATGACCGGCTGCGCCATCAACCGCACCAATTTCAGCGGCGCCACCCTGATCGGCGCCATCCTCGACGCCGCCCAGATGCGCTCGCCCAACCTGCAGGCGGCTGTGCTGGCCAAGACGCTGGAGAACCCGGAAGACGACCTGCGCGAGATGCTGATGGAGCATCTGACCTGGATCGACAGCGGCGGCAAGGCCGGCAAGCGTGCCGACCTGTCGGCGCTGGACCTGTCGGGCCGTAAGCTGGACGGCATCAACCTGTCGGCGGCGATCCTGCAATGCATCGCGCTGCGCGGCGCCAACCTGTCGGGTGCGTCAATGGCGATAGCCGACCTGTCGCTGGCCGATATGCGCAAGGCCAACCTGTCGAAGGCCGACCTGCGCGGCGTGAATTTCGAGCGCGCCACCCTGACCGGCGCCGACCTGACCGGGGCGCAGCTCGGCCCCGTCCATATCCAGACGATGAGCGGCCATATCTGGCGCGCCAATCTGCAGCGCGCCCGGCTGGGCATGGCGCTGCTGTGCAAGGCCGACCTGCGCAAGGCCAACCTTGCCGGCGCCAATCTGGCCGGGGCGGACCTGACCGGGGCCGACCTCAGCGAAGCCGACCTGACCGGCGCCGACCTGACCGGGGCGGTGCTGGACGGCACCACGATGGATCAGGCGATCGTCGAGGAAGCGATCGGGCTGGCCGGCTGAAGCCGGCTCCAGCTCACACGGGGGTCCTGCCCCGCTTCGCCAGCCAGTCGCCGGAGCTGTAGACGCTGCGGACATGGTGGACCAGCAGGTTGCGGGCGTCGATCAGCTGGCCCATCCGTTCGCGGCAGGCGACGATGCCGGTGTCGGGGTGATAGACCGGCGCCAGTTCGCGGAAACGCCGCCGCACCTGATCCTCGTCGAAACACCATTCATTGACAAAGCCGAACAACTGCGCCGCGTCGCGCACTTCGGTGATCCGGCCGTCGAGCGGCTGGAAGGACAGGCGCTGCAGCGCATGGGCCAGCGTCTTGTTGCGGTAGCCGAGCGTCTCCACCGCGGCCTCAAGCCGGCTCACGTCTTCGGCCGACAGGATGCGGGCGCCCGGATCGGCGAGCGCCAGGGCGGCGGCCAGCGCCCTGCGGATCGCGGCGTCGCCGACCGCTACCCCCTCCACCTCCAGCACCGCTTCCCCGCCCGAGTCGCGCAGTCCGGGATCGGCCGCCCCCTCCGGCGCCAGCAGCAGGGCAGCCGTCACGAGCGCCGGTACCCCGACCCCGCGCAGGGCGGCAAGCTCCAGCACCGCGGCGCGAAAATGCGCGCCGCAGGGCACGGTTCGGCCGTGGGCCGGCAAGGGACTGGACTCTTCCGGTGCGGTCATCGTCGGCGCCAACACTTGGTGGAAGCGGGCGCGAGTCTACGCAAACTCTTGAATCGCCGCAATTGCGCGGATGGGCGCGGCCAAAAGGATTTGAGCCGGACGGATTATCGCACCTGGGCTCAGTGCGTTCTCATCGCCCCCGGCTTGGCCGGCAGACGGTTGAGCAGTTCATCGATATAGGCGGTCTCGTCCTTCCCCGACATGGCGGCGAAGCCCTTCAACATCTGGCTACCGAAGGAGAAGACGCTGGACAGGTCGATGCGCCAGGCCCCGCCCTCTCGTACGAAGTCGGCCGGAACCAGCGCCGGCCGGTTGTCGACCATCAGCAGGCCCGATGCCCGGTCGCCCTTGACCCGCACCGGCCCCAGGGAGCTGCGGGAGATGACGTTGGGGCCGAGCCAGCCCGCCTTCAGCGCATGGTTGGCGATGTCGCCGACCGACATGCGGCGCAGTTCGGACGGGCCGAGATAGCGGCGCAGGCCCATGGCGCCGAAGCGTTCCGCCGGTTCCAGCCGCTGCAGCGGCGCGTCGCCGGGCTGGCGGGCGGCGTCCCGCACCGATTCCAGCGATTTGACCGAGTTGCGGGTGAGCAGCGAAATCACCGCCGATCCCCGCTTTTCGGCCAGCGCATTGCGGGCGGCATCGAAGGTCGCGGCGACCGCGCGCTCTTCCGGCGTTTCGCGCGGTGGCGCGGTGAAGCCGGTGGATGCGGCGATCAGGATGACGAAGAAGGCGAGGAAAGCGACACGCATGCCAGGGAAAACCTGAAAACGGTTGGAAACGTCACGCCTTCTCCTCGACGCCGAAGAATTCGAGCTGCCAGCGCATCTCTTCATCGGTCATTGGATAATGCGTGCCGTCGCGAGCATTAAGCGCCGTTTTTGGCGGAATCTGGGCGAGCCGCAACTGGACCTGTCGGGCAAAGCGCATGGTCAGCCCGGCGCGCCACACCAGCGCGGTCACCGCGCGCGGCGCATGGGTGGCGACGATGCGGTCGACCACCGGCAGCGGAATCTGCGACAGCTCCGCCAGCGCCGCCATGACGAAGCCGCGGTCGCCCTCCACCATGGAACCCTCGATCAGCTTCTCGGTCAGCTTGCCTTCCTTGTTCAGGCGCGCCGCCTTGTCGCTGGGCCGTTCCACCGGCTTCTCCGGCCCGGCGGTACCGCCCACCGCCTCCTCGCCGAAATCGACCGGGCCGAGCGGCTGGCCGGGCGCGGTGCCGGCGGCCGTCTGCCCCACCCGCTGGCGCACCGCCTCCACCAGACCGCGCGCCGCCTCCGGATCGAGGTCGTCGCGGTCCTGCAGAACCTTCAGCAGACTGTCGGCGACGAAGCTGGCCAGCCGCGCCACCGCGCGCGCCGGCAGCCGCGGACGGCGGACCAGCGGCGAATGCCAGGGCTCGTGCTGCGGCGCCTGATCGAGGATGCGGTCGAGCGTCTCTTCGCGGATCTGGGCCGACGGGTTGCCGAGCAGCGCCGTCACCGCCGCCTCGTCGTCCGAGCGCGCGATGGCGTCGGCGACGGAGGCGGAGACGTTTTGCCGGCTGGCGATGGCGGTCATCGCGCCCCGCACCGGCCCCTTCATGATGATGTCGGTCAGATCCTCTTCGGTGAGGATCGGCGAATGCTGCAGGACCGGCGCGCAGACCGACAGTTCGACGTCGCGGGCCAGCCGGTTGATGACGCCGTGCGGGGCATTGGGCAGGTCCTTCAGCGCCTCGGCCAGGATGCCGCGCACCTCGGTCGCCTGGTCGCGGGCCAGCGTTTCCAGGCATTCCACCGTCAGCCGTTCGATCTGCGTCGCCTGATCGGCCGACAGTTCCGGCAGCAGGCGGGCGATCTTCTGCGCCACCGCCTGCCGCACCATGACCTCGCGGTCCTTGGCCAGCAGCAGGTCGGCCTGCCGCGGCGTGCCGGCATTGGTGGCGATGGCGCGCCGCACCTCGGCCGCGGCGTCGGCGGCGAGGAAATACAGCAGTTCCGGCCGGGTCTTGGGATGCTCGGCGACCTTCCGGCGAACCGCCGGATCCTCGCTCTGCACCATCCGCTTGGCGGATTCGTAATCGGCGGGGTCGAGCGTCTCGGGACGCGGAGAGGCAGGCGGGGTCACGGGGCGGGCTCCGCGGCGGAAACGTCGGTCGAAGAGGCCTGGAAGACCGGCGCCAGGGCGTAATGCCCCTTGCCGCTCTTCTTGGCGTCGTACATGGCGGCATCGGCGCGGTCGGTCAATTCGCGCACCGTCTCGCCGCGGCCGGGGGTGTGGACGGCGATGCCGATCGACAGGCCCAGCGGCTTCTCCGGGCTTGCCGACAGGTGGGCAAGGTCACGCATGCCGTTCAGCAGACGATCGGCGACGATCCGCGCCTTCTCCTCGTCGGTGCGGCCCAGCCACAGAACGAACTCGTCGCCGCCCAGCCGTCCCGGCAGATCGCCCGGCCGCACCCCGGTGGTCAGCAGCGTGCCGATGGCCTTCAGCACCGTGTCGCCCTGCTGGTGGCCGTGCAGGTCGTTGACCGCCTTGAAATTGTCTAGGTCGACATAGAGCAGGGCCGACGGCCCGCTGTCCAGCCGGGAGATCGACTCCTCCAGCCGTTCGAAGAAGGTGCGGCGGTTGAACAGGCCGGTCAGCCCGTCGCGTTCCGACAAACGGCGCAGCCGCTCCTGATAGGCAAGATGGGCGTGGGCGATGCCGATATGGTCGGCCACGCCGGACATCAGCTGGCGGTCGTCGTCGTCCCACGGCTCCGAATCGCCGGTGCGCCAGACCAGCAGCGCGCCGTTCACCGCCTGCCGGTATTCGGTCCGCTCGCCGATCAGCTGCACGTCGCCCAGCCGGTCGGTCACCAGACCCTCGCCATTGGCGATGCGGTCGAGCAGCGTGGTCCCGACCTCCGGCAACTCCGCGCCGAACTCCGCCACCAGCGACAGGGCGACGCGACCGCCGCCCGGGGCGCCGGCGCTGCCGCCCCCCTCCTCCGCCCGGTAGATGCGGCAGCCGTCGGCGCTGAGCGCCCGCGCCGTCTCCGTTGCGGCCACCACCAGCGCTTCCGCGGCGTCGAGCCGGTCGCGCAAGGTGTGGACGATGTGGCCGAGCAGCCGTTCGCGATAGCGGATGCGCGCCAGCTCGTTGGAGCGCAGCACCTGTTCGGTCACGTCGCGGCAGACGCCGCGGGCGCCGATCCAGTCGCCCTGCGGCCCGAACAGCGGCAGGGCGGAGGCGACGATGCAGGCCGGCGTGCCGTCGGCGCTCTTCAGCCAAAGCTCCGTCTGGTCGACCGCGCGGCGGCAGTCGAAGGGCATCGGCAGGTCTTCCGCGTCCTCCAGCGCCAGGCTGCGCGGGTCGCGGCCGATCAGCGCATCCGCCGGATAGCCGAGAGCGCCCTTGTGGCTGACGAAGACGAAGGTGCCGTCCGGCCCGGTTTCCCAGGCGAAGTCGGAGGAGACCTCCACCAGATCCTTGTAGCGCCGCCGCGATTCGGTCAGCGTGTGGCGCAGCTGCCGTTCCAGCGTGTCGTCGCGGCCCAGCAGCAGGAAGCCGCCGTCTGGCAGCGGCACGCCGGCCCATTCGACGATCATGATCCCGCGCAGGGATTCCACCGGTACCGAGCGCAGCCCCGGCGCCACGCTGGACGCCGACAGCCAATTGCGCAGTTCCGGCAGCCAGCGTGGGTCGCTGTCCATCATGTCTTCCGCCTCGGCATTGGCCTCGGCGACGGCCAGCGCCGAATCCAGCCGCAGCGCCGGGCCGGGATACAGCGCGACCAGCGTCACGTGGCCGGTCGGACCGGCGGTCGGGGCGGAGGTACCGGTGGTCAGAAGAAGGTCCACGGCGATCCCAGATCGGCGGGCCACGCGGCGGACGGGCCACGGGGCGGGCGGGGCGAAAACCTTAGGCTGCAAACCGTTATAAGGTCCAGCCCATGTTACCCCTTTAGGGGTTAATCTTCAATCAACCAACGATGCGGGGGACCCCCATGGCGGCGGCGCGACCCAGGGGACGGGCAAGGGACGGCCATGGGACGGCCACGGGACGGGGCGGCGCTGCGACCATGTGAAGCGACTTGCGGCGGGCCGCCGACGGTCCCATTCTTGGGGGATGACCGTCCCGACCTCCCCCGCCGCTCCGGCGCCCGACTCCGTCACCGGATCCGCCGGCAATCCCCTCGCCGCGCTGCGCGACCGCGCCGTGTGGATCTTCGACCTCGACAACACGCTCTACCCGGCGTCCTGCAACCTGTTCGCCCAGGTCGACCGCCGGATCAACGAGTTCATCGCCGCCCATTTCAACATCGGCATGGACGAGGCGCGGGTGCGGCAGAAGCATTTCTTCCGCGAATACGGCACCACGCTGCGCGGCCTGATGATGGAGCATGACGTCGATCCGGTGGCATACATGGACTATGTCCACGACATCGACGTGACCGGCGTCCAGCCTTCCGCCCTGCTGGCCGATGCGCTCGGCCGCCTGCCCGGCCGCAAGATCATCTACACCAACGGCTCGGTTCGCCATGCCGAGAATGTCGCCGGCCGGCTGGGCATCCTCGACCGGTTCGAAGCGGTGTTCGACATCGCCGCCGGCGGTTTCGTGCCGAAGCCCGATCCCCGCCCCTACGCCACGCTGGTGGAGCGCCACGGCGTCGACCCGGCCGACGCCTGCATGGTGGAGGACATCGCCCGCAACCTCGCCCCCGCCCACGCGCTGGGCATGACCACCGTCTGGGTCCGCGGCGAGAAGGAATACGAGAAGGCCGGGGTCGGCGCCGGCATCCACATCGACCACACCGTGGACGATCTGCCCTCCTGGCTGGCCGCGGTGGCCGGGCTCTAGAGCTTTGTCGCAAACCGGCCAATCCCGGCCGCGGGTACGGTTGACAGCGGGCGCAATGCGGCTCCATGGTGCCGTCCCTTGGACAATCGACAGCAGAACGACCGCGCCATGAGCCACGCCAGCCTGCAAGCCACCATCGACGCCGCCTGGGAAAACCGCGCCGATCTCACCACCGCCACCACCGGCCCCGTCCGCGACGCCGTGAACGCGGCGCTGGATGCGCTCGACGCCGGCGACCTGCGCGTCGCGGAGAAGACCGCCGATGGCTGGAAGGTCAACCAGTGGCTGAAGAAGGCAGTGCTGCTGTCCTTCCGCCTGAACGCCAACGAGATGATCCCCGGCGGTCCTGGCGGTTCGTCCTGGTTCGACAAGGTGCCGCCGAAGTTCGAAGGTTGGACCGAAGGCCAGTTCCAGAACGCCGGCTTCCGCGCCCTGCCCGGCGCCATCGCCCGCAAATCGTCCTACGTCGCCCCCGGCGTCATCCTGATGCCCAGCTTCGTCAATGTCGGCGCCTATGTCGACAGCGGCACCATGGTCGACACCTGGGTCACCGTCGGCTCCTGCGCCCAGATCGGCAAGAACGTCCACCTGTCGGGCGGCGTCGGCATCGGCGGCGTGCTGGAGCCGCTGCAGGCCGACCCGGTCATCATCGAGGACAACTGCTTCATCGGCGCGCGCTCGGAGATCGTCGAGGGCGTGATCGTCGAGGAAGGCGCGGTCATCTCCATGGGCTGCTACATCGGCGCCTCGACCAAGATCATCGACCGCCACACCGGCGAGGTCTTCATGGGCCGCGTCCCGGCCTATTCGGTCGTCGTCCCCGGCTCGCTGCCCGGCAAGCCGCTGCCCGACGGCACCCCGGGCCCGAGCCTGTACTGCTGCGTCATCATCAAGCGCGTCGACGAAAAGACCCGCTCGAAGACGGCGATCAACGACCTGCTGCGGGATTGATCGGACAGCGGCAGACAGCTGGGGCGATAGCGCAGGCCGCTATCGCCCTTGCCTTTCCGGCGCCTCCCGCAATACCATCGCCGCATGAACAAGGCCCATCGCGCGACGATTGCCGCCATTTTCGCGCGGCCGACATCCGCTTCGATCCGCTGGGCGGACATCGAGGCGCTGGTGATCGCGCTGGACGGAGTCGTCGAGGAGCGTGCCGGCAGTCGGGTCTGGATCGAGGTCCGCGACCGCGGCGCGGTCTTCCACCGCCCCCATCCCCGGCCGGAGGCCAAGAAGGGTGCGGTGGACGCGGTGCGCAAGCTGCTGATCAACGCGGGGATCACGCCATGACGATGGAATACAAGGGCTATGTGTCCGGTCCCATCGACTTCGATCCGGAGGACGGGACCTTCTCCGGCACGGTTGCCGGCCTGTCGGACGTCATCCACTTCGAAGGCGGCAGCGCTCAGGATCTGTGGGACAGCTTCCGTGGCAGCATTGACGAATATCTGGCGATCTGCGCCGAGAAAGGCCGCACGCCCGACAAGCCCTTCAGCGGCAAGATGCTGGTGCGCGCCACGCCGGAACTTCACCGGAAGGCAGCCTTGCGCGCCGCCGCAGAAGGCATCAGCCTGAGCCAATGGGTCGCCCGCCAGATCGACGCGGCCCCCTGACCGACGAAGACCAACCGGACAGCCCATGACCATCGACGCCGTCGCCCTCGCCCAGGACCTGATCCGCTGCCCCAGCATCACGCCGCGCGACGACGGGGCGCTCGGGGTGCTGGAGGCGGCGCTGACGCCGATGGGCTTCACCTGCCACCGTCTGCGCTTCCAGCAGGAGGGGACGGAGCCGGTGGAGAACCTCTATGCCCGGCTCGGCACGGAGGGGCCCAACTTCTGCTTCGCCGGCCACACCGACGTGGTGCCGCCGGGCGACAAGGGCTGGACTGTCGATCCCTTCGCCGGCGAGGTGATGGGCGGACGGCTGTTCGGCCGCGGCGCGGTCGACATGAAGGGCGCCATCGCCGCCTTCGTCGCCGCCGTGTCGCGCCGGCTGCAGGACGGGCCGCCCGCCGGCTCGATCAGCCTGCTGATCACCGGCGACGAGGAAGGGGTTGCCATCAACGGCACCCGCAAGGTGCTGGACTGGCTGGCCGAGCGCGGCGAGCGCATCGACGCCTGCGTGGTGGGGGAGCCGACCAACCCCAAGGCGCTGGGCGACATGATCAAGATCGGCCGGCGCGGCAGCCTGAGCGGCTTCCTGACCGTGTTCGGCGCGCAGGGTCACGTCGCCTATCCGCATCTGGCCGACAACCCGCTGCCGCGGCTGGTCCGCATGCTGGCCGCCATCACCGAGCATCCGATGGACGAGGGCACGGCGCATTTCCAGCCCTCCACCCTGGCGCTGACCACCATCGACGTCGGCAACAAGGCGACCAACGTCATCCCGGCGCAGGGCAAGGCGACCTTCAACATCCGCTTCAACGACGCCCACACCCCAGCCGGCATCGAGGCGTGGCTGCGCCGCACCTTCGACGCCGTCGGCGGCGCCTATGAGCTGGAGGTCTATTGCTCCGGCGACAGCTTCGTCACCCCGCCCGGCCCGCTGACCGAACTGGTGGCGGAGGCGGTTGAGGGGGTGACAGGGCGCCGGCCGGAATATTCGACCACCGGCGGCACGTCGGATGCGCGCTTCATCAAGAATGTCTGCCCGGTGGTGGAGTTCGGGCTGGTCGGCCAGACCATGCACAAGGTGGACGAATATTGTTCGGTGGAGGATCTGCGACAGCTGACCGCCATCTACGAGTCGATCCTGAAGGGCGTGTTCTCGCGCCTTGCCGGGTGAGAAGCCTGACCGGGACGCCAAGATGCCGCTGACCACCCCCGCCATCCTGTCCGCCCTGACCGGCGCGTGGCGGCTGGCCCGCTTCGACCGGACGGGGATGGAGTTCTTCGACCGCACACCGGACGGCGCGCTGAACTCCTTCTATGCGGCGCTGGTGGTTCTCCCCGCTTACGCGCTGCTGCTGGCGATCCGACTGTGGGACCAGCTGGACGGCACGCCGATCCTGCAGCTGGTGACGGTGGAGGGCATCGCCTACGTCGTCAGCTGGACCGCCTTCCCGCTCGCCCTGTTCCGCATCGCGTCGCTGCTGGGCAAGGAGCAGCTCTATCCCGGCGCGCTGACCGCCTACAATTGGTCGGCTGTGGTGCAGATGGTGATCTACCTGCCGACCATCGTGCTGTCCGCCACCGGCCTGCTGCCGTCGGGCGTGTCCGAAGCGCTGGTCTTCGGCGTGATGATGGCGTTGCTGACCTACCAGTGGTTCGTCCTGCGCACCGCCCTGTCGGTCTCGGGTCTGGCGGCGGCGGCCCTGGTGATGCTGGACCTGTTCCTGTCGGCGGCGATCAGCGATCTGGCCGACGGGATGCTGTGATCGGGATGCTGTGAGGGCAAAAGTCGCCCCCACGGCACCCCCTCTGCCCATCACCCCTGCGTGCTGACGCCAGCTTCGGCGAAGGTCGCCATGCCGGCGTGGCAGGCGACGGCGGACTTGACGATGTTGATCGCCAGCGCCGCGCCGGAGCCCTCGCCCAGGCGCATGCCGAGATCGAGCAGCGGCTCCTTGCCGATGGCCTGCATCAGGCGGGTGTGGCCCGGCTCGACCGAGCGGTGGGCGACCATGCAGTGGTCGAGCGCGCGGCGGTCGGCCTTGTAGAGCACGGCGGCGGCGGCGGTGCAGGCGAAGCCGTCGAGCAGGACCGGAACGCGGGCGACTCGGGCGGCCAGGATGGCGCCGGCGATGGCGGCGAACTCGTAGCCGCCCAGGCAGCGCAGCGCCTCGAACGGGTCGTCCTTGGCCTGCGGGTTGGCGGCGACGCCGGCCTCCACCGCGGCGATCTTGCGGGCGAGCCCTTCATCGTCCACCCCGGTGCCGCGGCCGGTCCAGTCGGCCGCCTCGCCGCCGAACAGCGCGAGGCAGAGCGCCGCCGCCGAGGTCGAGTTGCCGATGCCCATCTCGCCCAGCGACAGCAGCTGGACGCCCATCTCCACCGCCATCATGCCGTAGGCCATGGTGCGGCAGCATTCCTCCTCGCCCATGGCCGGACCCTGGGTGAAGTCGGCCGTCGGGTTGTCCAGGTCCAGCTCGTAGACGCGGAGGTCGGCGTCGGCCACCTCGCAGAGCTGGTTGACCGCGGCGCCGCCGTTCTGGAAGTTGGCGACCATCTGCACCGTCACCTCGGCCGGATAGGCCGAGACGCCGCGGGCGGCCACGCCGTGGTTGCCGGCGAAGACGGCGACGCGCGGGCGGCGAACCTCGGCCGGGTGCTGGCCCTGCCAGGTCGCCATCCACTGCGCGATCTCCTCCAACCGGCCGAGCGAGCCCGCCGGCTTGGTCAGCTGCCGTTCGCGCTGGAGGGCCGCGGTGCCGGCCTCCAGGTCGGGGCCGGGCAGGTTGCGCACGAGCGCGCGGATTTCCTCGAAGGTGACGGCGGGCTGCTGGTTGCTCATGATCGGTCCTGAGGGGTGAGCGCCAAAAACGGCGCGACCTTGCACCCATCCGGCCGTCAAGTCAAAGCGCCAGAGTAGGGCATTTTGCCCCTCACGCCGCCTTTGCGACCGCGTTGGTTCCGGCGGCCCCCGCGGTGGCCGAGGCGACCGGCGTCGCCGATTCGGACCCGACGATGCGACCCAACCCCAGCCCGAAGCCCATGGCGACGCCGTTGCCCGCCGTCTGGTCGGTGCGCACCGGCTCGTCACGCATGCGGCGGTGCTCCTTGTCGCGCAGGCGGGCCGGACGGCCGCTGACGCTGTCGACCTCGTCCGGGGTCTCCAGCGCGTTCAGCGCCAGCACCTGATAGATCGACAGCGGCGTGCCGTTCAGCGACTTGGCCGGCGCCATCGGCACCTGGGTGGTGAAGCCGTCGGGCATGTCCTGCTTGCGCACCGCGTCGTTCGCCACCTGGGCCGGGGCGAAGTTGGCCAGCGGATTCTCCGAGAATTTGGCAGCGAAGCGGTCGTAGATCTCCTTCAGCGACTTCGCCTTGCCGGTGGCCTTGTCGTAGAAGACGTTCTTGTTGGCCGCAGCCGCATCGGGGAAGACGTCGCGGGCGGTGCGGCCAGGGTTCTCCTGCATCGCGTTCAGGAACTTCGACGCGCCGCCGGCCCCCAGGAAATGGGCCATGTACAGCTCGGTCGAGCCGATCTTGCCGTCCACCGTCTCCTCCAGATACTCCTTGTTGTCGCGGGTGTATTCGGCGGCCATCAGGGCCGACGCGGTCGGGTCCTTGCGCAGTTCCAGGATCTCCTTCTTCATCGCCGGATCGGCGACATAGGGCCGGCCGTCGCCGCGGGTCTGGATGGCGTTGGCGTATTTGCCATAGCCATGGTCGGCGCCATGCTCCTTCATCGTCTGCAGCCAAGTGCTGTCGATGAACTGGTAGAGCCCCGTCGCGGACGAGGAGGAGGACTTTATGTCCGTGCGATACCCGCTCTCCACGGCAGCTTTTTCCATGAGGTAGGAAAAATCGACCCCCGTCTTCGCGCTGGCATTGCGCACGGCGGCCTCCACATTGTCCGGGCCGCGCTTGGCGCCGGCGGCCTGGGTGGCTGCGTTGCTGAGGTTGCCGAGGGCGGAAGCGTAGGTCATGGGTCGATCCCCGTGTGATGGCCCCGATGGGAGGCAGCCACTCCTATGCAGACGCCGTGCCAGTCGTGTGGAGGCTTGATGACGCCGTGGGGCGGGCCTAGCCTTGTCAGGACGCGGCATCCCGCCCTCTCGCCAAGCGCCATCCGATGCTGTATGTTAACGTATAGGTAAACCAAACAATCCTTCCCTGGGAGAACCGCCCCGCCATGACCTACACCGCTCCGGTCGACGATCTGCGCTTCGTCCTGAACGAGGTGGTGGGCCTCGACGCCATCGCCGCCCTGCCCCATTGCGACAGCGCCGCCCCCGATCTGGTCGACGCCATCCTGGAGGAGGCCGGCAAATTCGCCTCCGGCGTGCTCGCCCCGCTGAACCGGGTGGGCGACAAGGAAGGGGCGAAGCTGGAGAACGGCGTCGTCCGCACCGCCACCGGCTGGAAGGAGGCCTATGGCCAGTTCACCGAGGCCGGCTGGAACAGCTTGCCCTTCGAGCCGGAGTATGGCGGGCAGGGCCTGCCCTGGACCGTGGCCTTCGCGGTGAACGAGATGTGGCAGGCCGCCAACCTGTCCTTCGGCCTTTGCCCGCTGCTGACCCAGGGCGCGGTGGACCTGCTGACCGAGCATGCGAGCGCCGAGCAGAAGGCGGTCTATCTGTCGAAGATGATCTCCGGCGAATGGACCGGGACGATGAACCTGACCGAACCGCAGGCGGGCAGCGACCTCGCCGCGGTGCGGACCAAGGCGGTGCGTGCCGACGACGGCAGCTATCGCATCACCGGCCAGAAGATCTTCATCACCTATGGCGAACATGACCTGACGGAGAACATCGTCCATCTGGTGCTGGCCCGCCTGCCCGACGCCCCGGCCGGCATCAAGGGCATCAGCCTGTTCATCGTGCCGAAGTTCCTGCCCAAGCCCGACGGCACGCCCGGCCAGCGCAACGACCTGCGCTGCGCCAGCCTGGAGCACAAGCTGGGCATCATGGCCAGCCCGACCGCGGTGATGGCCTATGGCGACGATGAGGGCGCCATCGGCTATCTCGTCGGCGAGGAGAACCGCGGCATCGAATACATGTTCACGATGATGAACAATGCCCGGCTCGGTGTCGGCATCCAGGGCGTGGCGATCGCCGAGCGCGCCTATCAGCAGGCCCGCGATTACGCGAAGACCCGCGTGCAGAGCAAGGATCTGGCCGATCCCAAGGGCTCCGGCGTCGCCATCATCAAGCATCCCGACGTGCGCCGCATGCTGCTGGACATGCGCGCCAAGACCGAGGCCGCCCGCGCGCTGGCGCTTTATGCCGGCACGCAGCTGGACATCTCCCGCCACCACGAGAACCCGGCGGTGCGCGCCGCTGCGACCGCGCGGGTCGATGTGCTGACCCCCATCGTCAAGGCATGGTCGACCGACATCGGCTGCGAGGTGGCGTCCACCGGCGTGCAGATCCACGGCGGCATGGGCTTCATCGAGGAGACCGGCGCCGCCCAGCATTACCGCGACGCCCGCATCACCCCGATCTACGAGGGCACCAACGGCATCCACGGCAACGACCTGACCTTCCGCAAGACCGGCCGCGACAAGGGCGCGGCGGCCAGGGCCTTCGTCGCCGACATGCGGGCAACGGTGGAGGAGCTGGGTGCGGCCCCCGGCGACGACCTCGCGGTGATCCGCACCGAACTGTCGGCCGGTCTGGACGCGCTTGACCGGGCCATCGACTGGATGGTCTCCACCCAGGCGGAGGGCGACCTGCAGGGTGCTGCCGCCGGTGCGGTGGCGTACCTGAAGCTGTGGGGCACGGTGGCCGGCGGCTGGATGCTGGCACGCTCGGCGATGAAGGCGATGGAGGGCATGCGCCAGCCGGGGGCAAACGCCTCCTTCCTGGAGACCAAGCTGATCGTCGCGCGCTTCTACGCCGAGCAGGTGCTGGCGACCGCCCCCGCCCTGCTGCCGACCATCGCCAGCGCCCGCAACACGGTGATGGCGCTGAGCGAGGAGCAGTTCTGAGGTCCGGCCCAAGGCCCCTTTTTCCGGTGGGGAGAGGGGCCGGGTGCGGAGGTGGATGGAACGTTTGAAACACCGTGAAACGGTTTTCCGGGGGCTGTTCAACTGTTCCACGCCGCTTGTGCTGCGACGGACAGAAGCGGTGAACGGGTTGGAAAGCCGGTTGACGGGGGACATGGGGACTCCGCGCGGACATAGGGTATAATTCCTATATCGGGCAGGTGTCCGGGGCAATGGTCAGCGGGAAAATCGCCCAGTGCCCTCTCCCGCCCCGGGAGAGGGAGGGGACCCGCGCCGAAGGCGTGGGGAGGGTGAGGGGTGCATCAGTACGAATTTGGTACAAGAAGAATGATCCCAGCTATGATTGCACCTATCCCAGCATAAAAAGCCAAGCTTGCGAATTGGTTTGTTGAGTGCATGCCTATAAACCAAAGCTGAGCGCAGTCGCCGGTCCCGGCTTTTAAAAGACAGGCCAACCCAATGTCTTTTGCATTGCGTCCAATGAAGCCTCCAAGCTCGTTTACCCACCACAGATACGTGGCGTAAGACAGAGCGGCACCCCCAATCATTAGTGCAATAGGCATCTGAGCATCCTTAAATGTAGATAGCAAACCGGAAGTTGAAATTGGTCATTACATTATGTTGATTGAGCATCCGCTGATGGTCAAGCTTAGGAAATTAAATAGAATTAAATTACTTAAGAGCACTAAAGAGTTTGGGGTCAAATGCAGCCTCTTGGGTCACCCCTCACCCTTCCCACCGCTTCGCGGCGGGCCCCTTCCCTCTCCCGGGGCGGGAGAGGGCACTTCGTTCCCCCTCACCAGTAACGCATCGCGTCCGCATACAGCCCGCGCAGATCGTCCTCCGACACCGGGCGCGGCGCGATGGTCAGCAGGCGTTGCTGGGCGGCGGCTCCCTTGACCAGACCCGGAATGTCGACTTCGCCGTAGCCCAGCGCCGACAGCCCGTTCGGCAGGCCGGTCGCCCGCATCATCGAAATCAGCCGCGTCGCCAGCAACTCGCCGCCATCCTCCGGCGACGCGCCGCGCGTGTCGGCGCCCAGCGCCTCGGCGGCGCGCAGATGGGCCTCGGGAGCGGCCGGGCCGGTGAAGCGGAAGGCGGCGGGGGCGTTCAGGACCACCGAGATGCCGTGCGGAACCATCGGGTCCACCGTCTCGTAGCCGGTGGCGGTGAAGCTGTGGTTCATCCCCGCCACCGAATAGGACATGGCGTGCGGGATGTGGACGCCGGCATTGCCGAAAGCCAGACCGGCCAGCGTCGCCGCGAACATCAGGGCGTCGCGGGCCTCGGCGCAGTCGGGGTCGTTGACCGCCCGTTCCAGCCATTGCCCGCCCAGCCGGATCGCCTGCAGGCTGCCGATGTCCGACCACGGGTTGGCACCCTGGTAGGGCGGACGGGCGGTCGGCGACTCCGGTTTCGGGCGGGAACGGAAGGGGCGCGCGGTGTGGCTCTCGATGGCGTGGGTCAGCACGTCGAAGCCGGTGGCGGCGATGGCGCCGGGCGGCAGGCTGTCGATAGTGCGCGGATCGACGACGGCAAGGCTCGGCCGCAGGAAGCGCGAGGAGATGCCGGTCTTCACCTGCTTTTCCACATGGTCGAAGATGGCGACGCCGGTGGTCTCGCTGCCGGTGCCGCAGGTGGTCGGACAGGCGATGTGCGGCTTGACCGGGCCGGGGACCGGGATGCCCTCCCCCAGCGGCTTGTTGACGTAGGCGAGGAAGTCGGCCGGATAGGTGGCGTAGAGGTTCGCCGCCTTGGCGGTGTCGATCACCGATCCGCCGCCGATCGAGACATAGCCGTCGAAGCCGCCGTCCCGCGCGAAATCGGCGGCGTCGAGGAAGGAGGCGCTGGTCGGCTCCACCCGGCAGCGGTCATAGACCACCGGATCGACGCCGGCCCGCTTCAGCGACTCCAGCGCCATGGCGAAGGGTTCGGTTGCGGCAACCCGCGGGTCGGTGAACAGGACCACCCGCGTCATGCCCAGCGACAGCGCGTCGCCGCCCAGCTCGGCCAGCATGCCGGGGCCGAACTTCATCCGCGCCGCCTCGACGGTGAAGCCCTCCTCGCCGTCGGGCAGGATGGGATAGGCGTTGCCGTGCGTGTCGCTTGCCATGGGCGCTGCTCCTCCGGTTGCACGGGCCGGGTTTGTCCCCGGCCCATCCTTTCCCGTATGGGAGCGTCCCGCGCCCGGCCTGTCAATGAGTCCGTTGGTCCAACAGACCGTCCGCGGGCAGATCGTCGGTTGGCGGAAGCGGCGGTTCCGGCTCCGATGACGGACCGGTGGGCGGCGCACCGCCGGGCGGCGGGCGCAGCAGCCGCTGATAGAGCCAGCCGGTGCCGACCAGACAGAGGCCGAGGCCGAGGAAGGAGGCGACGCGGTACATCCCCTCCAGGTCGGACATGTCGCTGAGGAACACCTTGGCGACCACCGCCAGCACCAGGACCAGCCCGGCATGGCGCATCCAGCCCCAGCCGAAGCGGATGCCCACCACCAGCATCGCCACCGCGAACAGCAGGAAGCCGGCGGAGTAGCTGTACCATTCGGCGTCCGAAACCCCGTAGCCGGCCAGGACCGGCCCCTGGAAGGCGCGGCGGATCTCCAGCGCCAGATTGGTGGCGATCAGCAGCAGCGGCAGCACCGGCGCGGCGCTGCGCAGGGCACGCGACGGCGGCGGGTCGTACCACAGATAGACCAGCCCCAGCACGGCCGGCGCGCCATAGGCCAGCAGCAGCCGGTTCACCACCGGCCAGGTGCCGACCCATTCGAAATTCCACAGCGGGTTCAACGCGGTCAGATGCAGGAAAACGGCGTTGAAGGCGGCCAGCAGCACCAGCAGGCGCCGGCCCCATACCGCGACGGGCCGGGCGCTCCACCGCCGGTCGGCCGCCAGCAGCAGGGCGAGGCCAAGCCACGACAGGGTGTGCAGCGACACCTCCGCCAGGGTCGACGGCGCCTCCTCCAGGCTGCCGGACATCCAGCGGTGGATGCCCAGCGACAGCATCAGGGTGGTGAAGATCAGGGCGCCGGCCTCCAGCACCATCACCACCAGATCGTCACCCTTTCCATCCGGCGCAGTTCGCATCCAGCGCGCCGCCGCCAGGAAACCCAGCGCCGGCAGGCCATAGCCGTAGGCGATCCAGCCATAGCCTTCGTAATCCAGCACATACGGATTGACCGCCAGCCGCACCAGCACGGCGACCGCCACCAGCAGGGTGACGCCGCGCAGTTCGCGCAGGGTCAGCTGCCGCTCCAGCCATGCCAGCACCGGCACCTGCATCGCCAGCGCGACCGTCAGCCACGCCTCCTGCAGGACCATGGTGGCACCCAGCGCGATGGCGCCGGTGGCCCCGGCGGCGAAGGCGGCCAGCCCCAGCGAGGCGCCCGGCCGGTGGCGGTGGCGGGCCAGCGGCGTGGTGGCGCCGACCAGCAGGGCGGCCAGCGCCAGCGCCGCGGCCGGCCAGCCGATGGCGGTCTCCGGCGGCGCCACCACGGCATAGGCCAGCGTCAGCAGGGCCAGCGGCACCAGCGCCGACAGCGACGCCCACAGGGCCGCCCGCCGCGCGTCCCACAGGGCGATGAAGCCGCCGATGCCGAACAGCGCGGCGAATCCACCCGCAACCCACAGGAAATGCGCGACCGCCGCCGGATAGCCGGCCGGATCGACGACGATCAGCGGCTGGCCGTCAGCATTCAGCGGCGGCGGGCTGGCGGGGACATAGGGCAGGCTCCAGGGCGCCAGGGACAGCAGCACGGTCAGCGCGGCGATCCAGGCGACGCCGGCGATCCGCTCCGTCCGCCGGCCGGCGACCATCGCCAGCAGGGCGAACAGGCCGAGCGCGATCAGCGACACCGAGCCGTGGTCGTCGATCCAGGTCACGGCGGCGACCAGCAGGCCGAACAGCCGCATCGCCATCATCGCCAGCCGGTCGGCCGGGTGGCGCCGCTTCCGCCGGATCCAGTCGGGCAAGGCGCGGCGCCAGCCGGTGGCGGGAGCGGGCTCGGGCGGCGTCTGGTCAAGCACGCCCAGCACCGCCGGAACCAGGAACAGCGCGGAGGTCAGCAGCAGGTAGATGCCGGTCGGCAGCGCGTCGCCGCTGCGCCAGGGATCGATCAGCCAGAGCAGCGGCCACAGCGCGGCACCGGTCAGCGCCCCCCAGCCGAGCCAGCGCCAGCCGCGATACAGCACCACCGCCATTCCCGCCCCGTTCAGCGCCAGCAGATAGGCGAACAGGCCCCAGGCGTCGGGATTGTCCGTCGACACCAGCAGGGGAGAGACATAGCCGGCCAGCAGCCCCAGCGCCGCGATCAACGGCCCCTGCAGCAGCGACAGCCCGATGCCGATCAGCGACAGGGCGGCCAGCAGCGCGAAGGCGACCAGCGGCGCGAACAGGCCGAACAGGGCGAAGCCGCCATAGACGCTGATGAAGGCGGTGAACAGGCCGGCGGCGGTCAGGGCCGGCGGCACGTAATCCGGCTGCAGGGCGGCGACGGCGCGCTGCATCGGCCGGCGGCGCAGCCACTCGCCCCCCACCATCAGCGCGAAGCCGGCGAGCAGGCCCAGCGCGACACGCACGCCCGGCCCGAGCCAGCCGTGATCGACCGACAGCTTGATAAAGAAGGCCGCCGCCAGCGCCATGGTGCCGCCGCCGAGCCAGATCAGCCAACGCGAGGCCAGCGATTCCTCCAGCTCGCGCCAGCCCGACCGCGCCGGGGCCGGTGCGGCGGGCGGCGGGGGGGCCGGCTCTTCCGCCTCCGACGCGAAGACCGGTTCGCCGACCTCCTCCTCGGGAAGCGCTTCGACCTCGGGGGCGACCTCTTCGGCGGCTGGGGCCTCGGCAGTTGAGAGCGGCAAGGCCCCGGCCAATGCCCTGTCCAATCGGCCGCGCAGTTTGGCGATTTCCGCCTCCTGCGCCTTCAACCGCCGGTCCAGCCGGTGGGTGATGAAGCCGAAGATCAGCAGTAGAACGACGAACTCCATGACCGCACCGCCTGCACGACGTTGCCCCTTGATCGGGGGCGTTTTGCCGCAGCATAGCCTTGCAACAAAGCACTGTCTCGGTCGTGCTAGAGGGTCATCCCAATGGAGAGTCCGCCTATAACCGGGAGTTTCCCGGCGTCAGGCGGCGGGCGGTTCCATTCCCAGCCGTGCCATGGTCGCCAGCGCGTCGTCCACCGCGTGGAAGTCGGCGGTGTTGTCGAAGACGCACCAGACCGGCCGCAGCGCCGCCTCCGCCGACAGCCGCTCGGCCAGCGCGTCCAGCACCGCCGGCTCGTAGGCGGAGCGGTAGATCACCGGCGAACCGTGCAGCCGCCAATAGCGTAGCCCGTCCCAGCCGCCCGGCTCGCCGGCCCCCGGGACCGGGGCGGGATCGGCGGCGACGCGGGCGACCCTGTGGGCGGCCAGCAGCGCCTCGCCGGCGTCGGTGAACCAGGAGGCGTGGCGCGGCTCGCACACCACGTCGCCATCGAAGCGGGCGCGCAGCAGGGCGAAGAAATCCTCCGCCACCCCGCGGTCGAAGCGCAGGCTGGGCGGCAACTGCACCAGCAGCGGACCGAAGCGGTCGCCCAGCATCCCCGCCTCCGCCAGGAAGCGGTCCAGCGCCGTCTCGACGCCGGCCAGCCGGGCCTCGTGGCTGATCGCCTTGGGCAGCTTCACCGCGAAGCGGAATCCCAGCGGGGTGGAGGCCGCCCAGCGCGCCCAGGTCTCCGGCTTGTGCGGGCGGTAGAAGCTGCTGTTCACCTCGGTCATCGGCATGACGCGGGCGGTGCGTTCCAGATGGGTGCCCTCGACCGGGAAGGCCGGGGCCGAGAGCCTGGGGATGCTCCAGCCGGCGGTGCCGATGCGGATCGGGTGCGCCGCCATCACTCGGCGGGAAGCCCCTGCCCCCCTTGGACCATCGGGGCGGTTCCATCACCCTCCTGACGGCCGCGGCGGGCGCGCAGCGACTCGGCCTCGACGAAGATGCGGCGGATGATCGGGTATTGGCTGCGGATGCGGCTTTCCAGGGTGCAGACGGCGTCCTCCACCTCGCGGGCGTTCAGGCTGTCCTGGAACTCCACCGACAGGTTCAGCAGCACGTCGTCGGGGCCCATATGCATGGTCAGCACGTCGAGCGGGCGCTTCACCCGCGCCTCCTCGCCGACGATGCGGCGGATGCCGTCGACGATGCGGCGGTCAGCCGACTCGCCGATCAGCAGCCCCTTCGACTCGTAGGCCAGCAGCGCCGCGACGATCGCCAGCACGACGCCGATGGCGATGGACGCATAGGCGTCGTAGATGGGATTGCCGGTCACCTCGCCCAGATACAGGCCGATGCCGGCGATCAACAGGCCGATCAGCGCCGCGGTGTCCTCCAGCAGGACGACGAAGACCGACGGGTTCTTCGAGCGGTGGAGCGCCGACAGGATGCCGACGCCGCTCTGGGTGCGGCGGAACTCGCGCAATGCGACGAACCAGGAAAAGCCTTCGAACAGCACGGCGAAGCCCAGCACGGCGAAATTCACCCAGGGGCTTTCCACCGGCTCCGGATGGGACAGGGCGTGCCAGCCGTCATAGACGGACAGGCCGGCGCCGATGCCGAACAGCAGCACGGCGACCACGAAGGACCAGAAATAGACCTCGCGCCCATGGCCGAAGGGATGCTGCGGCGTCGGCGGACGGCGGGCGCGGCGGATGCCGTAGAGCAGCAGAAGCTGGTTGCCGCTGTCGACGACGGAGTGGATGGCCTCGCTGAACATGGCGGCGCTGCCGGTCATCGCGCTGGCGACGAACTTGGTCAGCGCGATCATCAGGTTGCCGCCGAGCGCTGCGAGCACGACCTTGGTGGAGCCTTCGGCCAAAACGGGAACCCTTCGCTGGAGCGGATGCCGGACTGCGCAAGTGCAACGTCCGCCGGCCGTCCCGGTTCCCCCGAAACTCCCTTCAGGCCTTCATCAGGGACCGCGCAGGGTCCGCCAGGCGCAGACCGCGGCGTAATAGACGGAGGTCGCCAGCCAAAGGCCGAACAGCCAGCCCGGCCGCGCCGGCCAGATCACCACCAGCGCGATGCAGCAGAGCAGCCAGACCGTGGTCACCGCGATGTTCAGCGGCATCAACGCCTTGACGCGGAAGGGATGCAGGAACTTGACCGTGGTGAAGGTCAGCAGCCCCAGCAGCACCACCACCGCCGCATTGAACCAGGGGCTGAGATCGAGCAGCCAGAAATAGAGCGCCACCACGTTCCAGATCGCCGGGAAGCCGACGAAATAATTGTCGCCGCTCTTCATCCCGACATTGGCGAAGCAATAGAGCGCGGTCAGCAGGATCCAGGCGGCCAGCGCGATGCTGATCAGCCCCTCCGGCAGCAGGCCGAAGCGGTGCATGAACACCGCCGGCACCACGACATAGGTCAAATAGTCGATCACGAGGTCGAGCGCCGAGCCGTCGATGCCCGGCAGCACCTGCTTGACCGAGACGCGGCGGGCCAGCGTGCCGTCGACGCCGTCGACGACCAGCGCGATGCCCAGCCACATCAGGCACAGCTTGGCGTCACCCGCCGCCGCCGCCAGCAGGCCGAGCAGCCCCAGCACGGCGCCGCTGGCCGTGAAGATGTGAACGCCCCAGGCCGACAGGCGTTGGGTGATTCCGTAAGCGGCGCTCATCGGGACGTTTTCCGTGGGTGGCAAGGACAAGGTGATGACCTGAAGGGGGCGGGGGCTGGGAGGATGGGCGGAGAAGCGGGCGGATTTTCTGACACAGATGAACGCAGATAAACACAGAATTGTGGGGGTACGAAACCCCCCGGCACCGCCTACGCCACCGCCTCCCCCTGCCCCACCCCTGGCCCCGCCCCTTGCTCCACCCCTCAGGCCGCCCGCGCCCCGCCCTGGCGGAAGGCGGCGCGGCCGGCCAGCGCGTCGGGCAGCGGGCCGCCGGTCGCCCAGTCCAGCAACTCCACCGTATGGACCACCGGCAGGCCGGTGCCCGACGCAATCTGCGTGATGCAGCCGAGATTGCCGGCCGCCACCGCCTGGGCCTGCGTGCTTTCGATCGCTGCGACCTTGCGGTCGCGCAGTTCCCCCGCCAGTTCGGGCTGCAGCATGTTGTAGGTGCCGGCCGACCCGCAGCAGAGATGCGCGTCGGGAATCTCCTTCACCAGGAATCCGGCGGCGCGCAGCAGGGCACGCGGCGGCTCCTTGATGCGCTGGCCGTGCTGCATCGAACAGGCGGAGTGGTAGGCGACCGCTTGGCCCGTCTCCACCACCGGCCGGGCCAAGCCGATCTCGTCCATCAGTTCGGTGACGTCCTTCGCGAGATCGGCCACCCGCGCCGCCTTGGCGGCATAGGCGGAGTCCTCGCGGAACATATGGCCGTAATCCTTGACGCTGGTGCCGCAGCCGGACGCGTTGATGACGATGGCGTCCAGCCCTTCGCCGTCGATCTCCCTGGTCCAGGCGTCGATGGTCTTCTTCGCGGCGGCATGGGCGAGGTCCTCCTTGCCCATGTGGTGCGTCAAGGCGCCGCAGCAGTCGGCACCCTTCGACACCACGACCTCCACCCCGTGGCGGGTCAGCAGGCGGATGGTCGCCTCGTTGATCTGCGGCGCCAGCACCTGCTGGGCGCAGCCGATCAGCAGGGCCACCCGCTTCTTGCGCGGCCCCTGTGCCGGATGCGTGCCCGGCCGGTCGCTGTAGCTCGGCGCCGGGACGCTGGACGGGGTCAGCGACATCATGGCGGACAGGCGCTTGGGCAGCAGGACGCGGAAGGGCCGGCCGAGCGACGCGCCCAGCAGGGCCATCCGGAACAGCCGCGGATTCGGCAGCACCCGCGCGATCAGGTCGCGCACCGCGCGGTCGGCCGCCGGGCGGGTATGGGTCGCCTCGATATGGGTGCGGGCGTGATCGACCAGATGCATGTAGTGGACGCCCGACGGGCAGGTCGTCATGCAGGACAGGCAGGACAGGCAGCGGTCGATGTGCTTGACCGTGCTGTCGGGCGGCGGACCGCCTTTCTCCAGCATGTCCTTGATCTGGTAGATGCGGCCCCGCGGACTGTCCAACTCGTCACCCAGGATGGTGTAGGTCGGGCAGGTCGCGGTGCAGAAGCCGCAATGCACGCATTTGCGCAGGATCTGGTCCGAGTCGCGGATCGCGGCATCGGCCAGTTGGGCCAGCGAGAAGTTCGTTTGCATCGAGATCGGTCTTCCCGTTACAGCCCCGCATACATGCGGCCGGGGTTGAGGATGCCCTTGGGGTCGAAGCTTTCCTTGACCCGGCGGCTGAGCGCCATCAGCGGCTCGGGCAAGGGCTGGAACACATCGGTCGCCGCGCGCACCGCCTCCGGCGCCCGCACCAGCGTGGCATGGCCGCCGGCGGAGAGGGCGGCGCGGATCGCCGTGCCCGAGTCGGGCGGCGCCGCCAGCCAGACCAGCCCGCCGCCCCAGTCATAGAAGACCTCGACGTCGAGCGTGCGGCGGATGGCCTCGACCGTGGACGGGCCGGCGGAGGGAGGGACGGAGAGTTTCCAGAGGTGGGTGTCACCACCGGCGCCCTCCCCCAACCCCGCCCCATCCCGAACCTCACGCCAGAGCGCCAGCGACCCGTCGCGGCCCAGCACGGCGTCGGCCCGCAGTTCTTCGCGCAGCATGGTGACGCGCGCGGCGACCGAGGGGCCGAAGCCCTCCAGACGCACCAGCGTCACCGCCCCGCCCGCTCCCGCCACCTCGAACACAGCCGACCGCGCGGCGGCCGCCGCCGGCAGATGGGCGGCGCCCGACACCTCGTAGGGGCTGCGCAGCGCGCGGTCGAGCATCGCCACCGCCGCCGCGTCGTCCAGACCGAACAGCAGCAGGGTCGCGGTGTCCTCCGGGGCCGGCAGCACCTTGACCGTGATCTCGGTGAGCGCGGTCAGCGTGCCGAAGGAGCCGGCCATCAGCTTCGGCACATCATAGCCGGTGACGTTCTTCACAACCTTGCCGCCGCCCTTGTAGGCCTCGGCCCGGCCGCTGACCCCGGCGATCCCCAGCGTGTGGTCGCGGGCCGATCCCGCCGAGATGCGGCGCGGCCCGGCCAGACCGCTGGCGACCAGCCCGCCGAGAGTCCCCCCTTCGGGCGGCTCGAAGGCCAGATGCTGCCCGCGGTCCGCCAGCATGGCGCGGATGCTGTCCATCGGCGTGCCGGCCAGCGCGGTCAGCACCAGCTCCTCCGGCTCATAGGCGATGACGCCGGACAGGCCCGACAGGTCGAGCGCGTGGCCGGCCTGCACCGGGCGGCCCAACCCGCGGCGGCTGCCGCTGCCCAGGATTTCCAACGGCTCGCCGGCCGACAGCGCCCAGCGCACCGCGTCGGTCACCTGCGCGGCGGTCTCCGGCTTCAAGGTGGTGATGGTCATGGCGGTGGGCTGCCCCTCAGAAGCGCGGGATGTCGGGGAAGCGCAGTTCCCCCTGGTGGACGTGCAGCCGGCCAAGCTCGGCACAGCGGTGCAGCGTCGGGAAGACCTTGCCGGGGTTCAGCAGGCCGTCGGGGTCGAAGGCGCATTTCAGCCGCTGCTGCTGCTGCAGATCGGCCTCGTCGAACTGGTCGGTCATCAGGTCGCGCTTCTCCACCCCCACCCCATGCTCGCCGGTCAGCACGCCGCCGACCTCGACGCACAGGCGCAGGATGTCGTTGCCGAACTCCTCCGCCGCCTCCAGCTCGCCCGGCTTGTTGGCATCGTAGAGGATCAGCGGGTGCAAATTGCCGTCGCCGGCATGGAAGACGTTGGCGACGCGCAGGCCGCAGCGGTCGGACATCTCCTGCATCCGTTGCAGCACCAGCGGCAGCGCCTTGCGCGGAATGGTGCCGTCCATGCAGTAGTAGTCCGGGCTGATCCGCCCCACCGCCGGGAAGGCGGCCTTGCGCCCGGCCCAGAAGGCCAGCCGCTCCTCCTCGCTCTTCGACACGCGGGCATAACAGGCGCCCTTGTCGCGGGCGATGGCCTCGACCCGGTCGATCAGGTGGTCGACCTCCGCCGCCGGGCCGTCCAGCTCGACGATCAGCAGCGCCTCGACATCCAGCGGATAGCCGGCATGGACGAAGGCCTCCGCCGCGTGGATGGCGGGGCGGTCCATCATCTCCATACCGCCGGGGATGATGCCGGCCGCGATGATGGCGGCCACGCAGTCGCCGCCCTGCTCGCTGGTCGGAAAGCCCAGCAGCACCGCGCGGGCGGTCGCCGGCTTCTTCAGGATGCGCACCGTGACCTCGGTCACCACGCCCAGCAGCCCTTCCGACCCGGTGATGATTCCCATCAGGTCGTAGCCGCCGGCGTCCAGATGCTTGCCGCCCAGCCGGATGACGGTGCCGTCCATCAGCACCATCTCCAGCCCCAGCACATTGTTGGTGGTCAGCCCGTATTTCAGGCAGTGCACGCCGCCGGAATTCTCGGCGATGTTGCCGCCGATGGTGCAGGCGATCTGGCTGGACGGGTCGGGGGCGTAATAGAAGCCCTCATGCGCCACGGCGTTGGAAATGCCGAGGTTGGTCACCCCCGGCTGCACGGTGACGCAGCGGTTGGCATAGTCGATGTCGAGGATGCGCTTGAACTTGCCCATCCCCAGCAGCACGCCGTCGGCCAGCGGCAGCGCCCCGCCGGACAACGAGGTGCCGGCCCCGCGCGGCACAACCTTCACCCCCATCGCCTTGCAGGCCTTCAGGACCTGCGACACCTGCTCCACCGTGCTGGGCAGAACGGCGACCATCGGCAGCTGGCGGAAGGCGGTCAGGCCGTCGCACTCATAGGCGCGCAGCTCGTTCTCGTCGACGATGACGCCCTCGCCCGGAACGATGGCGCGCAGCGCCTCCACGATCTCCCGGCGGCGGGCAATCACCCCGCTGTCCGGCACCGGCATCTTCATGGCGGGCGGTCCTTATCCCGTTGCGGCGAACTCGTCCGCCACACGTACCATCCGCCGCGATCCTAATACAAGACGATGCAGTTCCCGATACCGAAGCCCCAAAACGCAAGAGCCGCACCCGAAGGCGCGGCTCTTGCGTAAACACCCGATGACGGAGAGGCTGGGCGCGATGCCCGGCCTCGCAGTCGATCGACCCTTGCGGATCGATCAGCCCTGGCGGGCCTTGAAACGGGGGTTCTGCTTGTTGATGACGTAGACGCGGCCCTTGCGGCGGATCACGCGGCAGGCCTTATGGCGCGTCTTCATCGACTTCAGGGAGTTGACGATTTTCATGATGCTGTTCCTGAACGCTCGGCGGCTCGATTGAAGGCGCGCACCATAGTGCGGTGCCCACCAACTGTCAACGCCTGGGAATGGGCCGGAATGCCGTCCTTTTCCGTCGGTCCGCCGCCGCCCGTTCCGCCCCCCTTCCGCCGCCCGCGGCCCATCCGGCGCGACGACCGCGAGTACCGGTGAATGCATCGCATATCACGGACCGATAAAGATTTCATTGCCTTCGCGAATAAAGGGAAAAACCCCGGCCGCAAGACGCCAAAGCATATTGGGCGGCCGCAACTCCGCGTTAAGGGCCGCCGGCGACCGGGCGGCGGAAGACGACTGTCCGCCGACGATTCTCGACTTCAGGCGGCAGGTAACAGGAAAGCAAAATATTCGGACTTCACCGGCATATCCGCAGTACATATTTGGAAAACCCTGTCCCTGCCATCAATCATACCCGAACTTCTGCGGTGTATTGACGCGATGACGCCAAACCATATGCTTCAGCATTGAAGGATTGTTCTTGCTGAATTAGGAACAATCCCAGATATTCCGCGGCAGCCGGACCGTCGCCGTGCGCGATTACAGCGAACCCGCCGGAATGGCTGCCGTTTTGTGCCGAATCGGCCCGGATGCCACCCCTTGCCCTCGGCAAGCCGCCTCCGGCCCGCCCGCGCGGCGCATCGTCGAAGGGGGGACCATGACGTTCTGGAAAGCTCTGACCCTGGCATCCGTGGCCGGCGCCCTGTTCCTGTCGGCGACGCATGCCCGGGCGGCCTATCCGGAGAGGCCGGTTACGATGATCGTCGCATTCGGCACGGGCGGCGGCACCGACCTGCTGGTCCGTGCGCTGGCGCCCATCCTTGAAAGGCATCTGGGCAACGGCGCCCGGATCGAGGTGGTGAACAGGCCCGGCGCCGGCGGCGAGATCGGCTTCGCCGCCATCGCCGACGCAACCCCCGACGGCTACACCATCGGCGCCATCAACTCGCCCAACGTCAACGCCATCCCGATCGAGCGTCAGGCCCGCTATTCGCTGGACCGGCTCGACCCGCTCTACAATCTGGTGGACGATCCCGGCGCCTTCGCCGTTCATCAGGACAGCCCGTTCCATTCGCTGGCCGACGTCGCCGCCTTTGCCAGGGTCAACCCCGACAGCATGACGGTCGGCACCACCGGCATCGGGTCCGACGACCATCTGGCGATGCTGATGTTCCAGCGTCAGGCCGGCGTGACCTTCACCCATGTGCCCTTCCAGGGCTCCGCCGCCAACGAGGCGGCGCTGGTCAACAAGAAGATCATGCTGAGCGCCGTGAATGTCGGCGAGGCGATGGAGTACAAGAAGAAGGACCGGATCCGCATCCTGGGCGTGATGACCGAGCGGCGGCAGCCGCAGGTGCCGGACATTCCCACCTTCACGGAGCAGGGATTCCCCACGCTGATGTCGTCGCTGCGCGGCATCGCCGCCCCGCGGGGCCTGCCGCCCGACGTGCGGGCGAAGCTGATCGACGCGCTGGCCGGCGCCACCAGGGATCCGGCCTTCCAGGCCAGGATGACGGAGCTGTATCAGCCTCTCCGCCTGCTGCCTCCCGACCAGTACGCCGCCGAACTGGCCCGATCGACCAAGGCCCTGCGCGACCTGTGGGCCACCGCGCCCTGGCTGAGGTGAAGCCCGCCCTGCCCCCATCCCGCCTTGCTTGCAGTCGCCGGACAAAAGGCGGAGAGTCGCGGCCACCGCACCCCGCCCACGGCTCCGGACCTTTCCCTTGCGGCTTCTGCTGATCGAAGACAACCGCCGGCTGGCGTCCCTGACCGCCGAGGGGCTGCGCAAGGCCGGATTCGCCGTCGACCTCGTCCACAGCGCGGAGGATGCGTCGGACGCTCTGGCGGTCGCCGGGTTCGACGCCGTCCTGCTCGACCTCGGCCTGCCCGATGCCGACGGGCTGACGCTGCTGTCGGCGCTGCGGGCGCGGGCCGACACCACCCCGGTGCTGATCCTGACCGCCCGCGACGGGGTGGACGACCGGGTCCGGGGCCTGAACCTGGGGGCCGACGACTATCTGCTGAAGCCCTTCGCGCTGGAAGAGCTGGTGGCCCGCATCCGCGCCCTGCTGCGCCGGCCGGGGGCGGCGCTGGGCATGGTGCTGCAGCAGGGGAACGTCGCCTTCGATTCGGCCGCCCGGCTGGCAACCGTCGCCGGCCGGCCGCTCGACCTCAGCCGGCGCGAGTTGGACGCGCTGGAACTGCTGCTGCGCCGCGCTGGCCGGGTGGTGTCGAAGGCGGCGCTGGAAAACGGTCTCTACGGCTTCGGCGACGAGGTCGGGTCGAACGCGGTCGAGGTGCTGATCCATCGGCTGCGCAAGCGGCTGCAGGCCGCCGGCGCGACGGCCGGCGTCCAGACCCTGCGCGGCATCGGCTACATCCTGACCGAAACCCCGGCGGAGGCCGGTGGCGAGAACGGCGAATGAGCGCCGGCGCGAAGGAGCACCGCCCGCCGTCCCTGCTGGCGGCCATCGCGCGCTGGCTGGTGCTGGTCACGCTGCTGGCGGTCGCCACCACGGCGCTGCTGCTCTATGTCGAGTTCAAGGGCACCCACGACCGCATGCGCCAAAGGACCCTGTCCGGCGTCGCCCGCGTGATCGAGAAGGCGGTCCGCGGGCCCGATGAGAGGCTGAACACCGAACTGCCCGAGTCGGTGCGCGCGATGCTGCGGGTGAATGCCGCCTCCTTCGCCGTGGTCGACGGGGATGGCCGGCTGCTGCTCGGCTCCGACGGGGTGGACGGCCCGCTCGACCCCGGCGCGACGGACCGGCCGCACAGCGTCTTCCGCGTGCCGGCACAGACTGGGGAACCGCCGCTCTACGGCCTCAGCCACCGCATCACCGTCGGCGGCCGGCCCTATTGGATCCAGGTGGCCTCCGGAGAGGAGGAACTGCACATCGAATGGCTGCTGGAGGAGTTCGTCGAGCATTTCGGCTGGATCTGGCTGCCCTTCGCCCTGGTGCTGATCCTGGTCAACCTCGTCATCATCCATCGCGGCCTGCGCCCCCTGCGCCGCGCCTCGGCCCGCGCCGCCGCCATCGGGCCGGACAGCGTGTCGGAACGGCTGCCGGAACAGGGCATGCCGCGCGAGGTCCTGCCGCTGGTCCGTGCGGTCAACCAGGCGCTGGACCGTCTGGAGGCCGGATACGAGGCCCAGCGCGGCTTCATCGCCGACGCCGCGCACGAGCTGCGCACGCCGCTGGCGGTGCTGGACGCCCATCTGGCGCTGATCGGCAGCCCCGGCGCCCCGATTCGCGAGGATGTCGCCGGCATGGCCCGGCTGGTCGACCAGCTTCTCGATCTGGCCCGGCTGGACGCCCTGCGCATCGCCCCCGACGAGACGGTCGATCTGGCCGGACTGGCGGTGGAGGTCTCGGCCCATCTCGCCCCGCTGGCGCTCGGGCAGGGGCGCCTGATCGAGGTGGTCGGCGACGACCGGCCGCGGCCGGTGCGCGGCGCCCATGATCCGCTCTTCCGCGCCCTGCGCAATCTGGTGGAAAACGCCGTCTGCCATGCCCCGGCCGGCAGCACGGTCAGCGTGGAGCTGGCGGTTTCGGCCGCCGGTGCGCCGGTGCTGCGGGTGATCGACCGCGGCCCCGGCATTCCGCCGGACATGCGCGCCCATGTGTTCGAACGCTTCTGGCAGGGTGGCCGCGACCGCACCGACGGCTCCAAGGGTGCCGGGTTGGGCCTGTCCATCGTCGCCCGCACCATGGCGGCGCATGGCGGCAGCGTCTCGGTCGAGGACACTCCCGGCGGCGGCGCCAGCTTCACCCTGCACTTTCCGCCTATGCAGCGGCGAACCGACGCAGGACGGCCGATCCCCGCTGTCTCCGGCGCCCCGTAAGCCACATGTAAGCTTGGCAGGATAGACCGGTGGGGATTGTCCCTCCTCGGGCCGCGCCGGCGTGACCGGCCCCGGCCCCCAACCGCTCCTGCCAGGATGACCGCCGATGCTGTCCGCCACCTCCTCCGCCTCCCTGCCGTCGATGCCGTCGCCGCTGCAGAGCCGCCCGGCAACCCCGCCGGCCCCCACCGGGATCGACAGCGACGGCGACCGGGACAACGACACCCGCGAGAGCGCCGCCGCCCAGGCCGCCGAGTCGCGCGGGTCCGCCCCCGGCCTGCCGGCCGACCCCAACCGCGGCCGTACCCTGAACATCACCGCCTGAACGGAGGCGTGCTTCGGCCGCCTTTCCACCGGAGTCCGTCCGATGCCCAACACCTACAGCGCAACCCAGAAAACCCTGCACTGGCTGATCGCCCTTCTGATCGTCGGCGTCTATCTGCTGACCTACGGCGAGGGCTTCTATGAACGCGGGGATCCGATGCGCGCCACGATCTGGTGGCTCCACATCTCCTTCGGCCTGTTGCTGCTGGGGCTGGTGCTGGTGCGGATCGGGTTGCGTTTCACCCGCGGCACGCCCGAGCTTCCGCCGGAGATGACGCCGGTCGAACGCGGCGCCTCCCAGGCCGTCCATCTCGGGCTCTATCTCCTGATGCTGGGCATCCCGCTGGTCGGGGTGGTGCTGACCTGGCTGCGTGGCGACACGCTGTCCTTCTTCGGCCTGTTCACCATCCCCTCCCCCGTCGAGGCCGACCGCACGCTCGGCCGCTCGGTGAAGGAAATCCACGAGCTTGGCGCCAACCTGATCCTGGCGCTTGCCGCTTTGCATGCGGCAGCGGCGCTGTGGCACCACTTCGTCCGCCGCGACGGCGTCCTGGCCCGCATGCTGCCCGGCCGTGGCAACGAACAGCCCGGCCTCGCCGACTGAACCAGAGGCGCCGAAAGGCTTTCTCTACCCGCGCGAGCGCAACCCCTGTGCGCTCGCGCGATCAGACGCTATAGTCGTCTCCATACAGATGCATGGCGATGACCGATGGCAGGACGCAGGACGGCAGGACAGGCTTCGGGTGGGAGCGGCCGGAAGGCTCGCGGAACGGCGGGCAAGGACGGCGGTGCGCAGATGGACGACGCCGGCGGGAGCGCCGGCCTCCTGCCCTTCCCCGACCTGCTGTCGTCCCAGATCGATGCCGCCACCGATACCGCCACCACCGGACCCCTGCCCGCCGACCCGGACGGCGGGACGGAGGACGGGGCGGAGGACGGCGATCCCCATTACCTCGACCACCGCAACCGCCTGCGCCGCCGCTTCCTCGACCGCGGCGCCGACGCGCTGGAGGATTACGAGCTGCTGGAGATGGTGCTGTTCGCCGCCAGCCCGCGGCGCGACGTGAAACCACTGGCCAAGCTGCTGATCCGGACCTTCGGCGACCTGTGGGGGGTGGTCAACGCCCCGCCCGAACGGCTGCGCGGCCTGAAGGCGGAGGGCGTGTCGCTCGGCACCGACAACGCCGTCGCCACCGTGCGCATCGTCGGGGCGGCGGCCCTGCGCGCCCTGCAGCAGCGGGTGATCGACCGGCCGGTGCTCGCCTCCTGGCAGGCGCTGATCGACTATTGCGCCGCCGCCATGGCGCACGAGCCGACGGAGCAGTTCCGGCTGCTGTTCCTCGACCGCAAGAACAAGCTGATCGCCGACGAGGTGCAGCAGCGCGGCACCATCGACCACACCCCCGTCTACCCGCGCGAGGTGGTGAAGCGGGCGCTGGAGCTGTCGGCCGCCGCCGTGATCCTGGTGCACAACCACCCTTCCGGCGACCCCACCCCCAGCCGCGCCGACGTCGAGATGACCAAGGAGATCGTCCGCGCCGGCAACGCCGTCGGGCTCGTCGTCCACGACCATCTGGTGATCGGCAAGGGCGGCCGGCACACCAGCTTCAAGGCGCAGCGCCTGCTTTGAAGGCCCGGCACTCCTGCCTGCCATGCAGCCGCGCCATGCGCCGACACTTTGCATTTGCGAATCGGTCGCCATTTTGTTGACCTGACGGTGCCCTGCCGAAGGAATCGACCGACCGCATGTCCTCTTCGCCCTTATCCCTGAAGCGCCGCAGCCTGTTGATCGGGTGCGGCGCGCTGGTTCTGATGTCCGACCGTGCGCTGGCCGCCCCCGCCGCGCCGCGCCGTCTCAGCCTGAAGAACCAGAACACCGGCGAGAGTTTCGACGGTCCCTATCGCGACGCCTCCGGCCCGCTGCCCGACGCGATGGCCGATCTCGCCAAATTCCTGCGTGACCACCACGCCAACAAGGAAGGGCCGGTCGACGTCGGCACGCTCGACTTCCTGGCCGACATCCTGGAGGCGGTGGGCCAGTCCAAGGCGACCATCCTGTCGGCCTTCCGCACGCCGGAAACCAACGCCATGCTGGCCGCCCGCAGCCTGGGGGTGGCGGAACACAGCCAGCATCTGCTGGGCCGCGCCCTGGACGTCACCCTGCCGTCGCGCCTACCCGACGCGCACCGCAGCGCGCTGGACCTGAAACGCGGCGGCGTCGGCTGGTATCCGCGCTCGCATTTCCTGCACATCGACACCGGGCCGCTGCGCAGCTGGGAAATGTTCGGCCGGAACCTGGACGGGCTGTTCGCCCCCGGCGCCCGCAGCCCCCGCCTGCGCAGCGTATCGCAGCGCATGCAACTGCACCGCGCGCTGGCCCGCCGCCAGATGCTCGGGCGGAAATGAAGGATACGGGGTGGATCTTTCCGGCATGCCGGTGTAGGGAAGGCGCCATGATCGACCACATCGCCCTCACTGCCCCGATGTATTATCCGCCGCTCGCATAGCGCGGCGTCGATCGGTCATACCCGAAACCATGCCGTCGCAAGTCCGGCGGCCATGGTTCTCTCCCCATACAGAGACAGTCTCCGGACGGCCCGGCCAACCGTAGAGACGTCCCGATGCCGACCAACTCCAGTGCCGCCGATTTCCTGCGCATCCTGCGCGACCGCGGTTTCCTCCACCAATGCAGCGACCCGGCCGACGATTTGGCGGGCCTCGCCGCCGCGGCGCCGGGCGGGGTGCTGACCGCCTATGTCGGCTTCGACGCCACGGCGGCCAGCCTGCATGTCGGGCATCTGCTGTCGATCATGGCGCTACGCTGGCTGCAGCGCACCGGCAACCGCGCCATCGTCCTGATCGGCGGCGGCACCACCAGGATCGGCGATCCCAGTTTCCGCGACACCACGCGCCCGATGCTGGACGACGCGCAGATCGCCGCCAATGCCGCCGGGCTGCGCAGCGTGTTCGGCCAGTATTTGACGTTCGGCGACGGTCCGACCGACGCCATCATGGTGGACAACGCCGACTGGCTGGACGGGCTGGATTACGTGCCCTTCCTGCTCGACGTCGGCCGCCATTTCACCATCAACCGCATGCTGAGCTTCGAGTCGGTGCGCCAGCGGATGGAGCGCGAACAGCCACTGACCTTCCTGGAATTCAACTACATGATCCTCCAGGCCTATGATTTCCTGGAGCTGTCGCGGCGCCACGGCTGCCTGCTGCAGATGGGCGGGTCGGACCAGTGGGGCAACATCGTCAACGGCATCGAGCTGGCCCGCCGGGTCGACCGGCGCGAGCTGTTCGGCCTGACCACGCCGCTGCTGACCACCGCGTCGGGCACCAAGATGGGCAAGACCGCCGGCGGTGCGGTCTGGTTGAACGCGGATGCGCTGCGCCCCTTCGATTTCTGGCAGTTCTGGCGCAACACCGAGGATGCCGATGTCGGCCGCTTCCTGCGCCTGTTCACCGAACTGCCGCTGGACGAGATCGCCCGGCTGGAGCGGCTGGAAGGCGCCGAGATCAACGAGGCGAAGATCATCCTGGCGACGGAGGCCACCCGCCTGTGTCATGGCGCCGTGGAGGCCGAACGGGCGGCGTCCGCCGCCGGCAGCCCCTTCGCCCCCGGCGGCGACGGTCTGCCGGAGATCACGTTGCGGCGTCAGGTGGGGAGCGACGGCGTTCCGCTGGTCGATGCGCTGGTGGCGGCCGGCCTGTCGGCCTCCAAAGGCGCGGCGCGCCGCCTGATCCGCGACGGCGGCGCCCGTCTGGACGGTCAGCCGGTGACGGACGAGGCGGCGACGCTCAGCGCACCGGCCGTTCTGTCGGCCGGCCGCAAGCGCCATATCCGCCTGATCGTCACCGCCTGATGGGAAACGGTGGCGTCAGCCCTCCAGCTGGCGCCACATCTCCATATCGCGCTCGGCGGTCCAGATGCGGGGATCGACGTGGCCGGTCGCCTCGTCATAGGCGCGGGTGACGTTGAAGGGCATGCAATGGTCGAAGATCACCCAATGGCTGAACTTCGGCTTCAACGCGGCGTAGGTGTCCTTGTAGATGGCCCGCAGGTCCTTGCCCTCGGCGACGCCTTGCTTGACCAGTTCGAACAGCTCGCTGGTGAAGGCGCGGGTGCCGCGCAGCCCCTCCTGCACCTGCTCCGCCGTGGTCAGGGCGGCACCGCGGCCGGGTACCAGTTTCTCGGGCTTCAGCGCGGCGATGGCGTCGAGTGTCGCCGGCCAGTTGGTGAAATAGGCGTCTCCGCAATAGGGGGTGGCGCCATATTCGACGAGGTCGCCGGAGAACAGGATCTTCTGCTGCGGCAGCCACACTACCGTGTCACCCTTGCTGTGGCCACGGCCGAGTTGCAGCAACTGTACCTCCAGCGAGCCCAGCCACATCGTCATCTTGCCGCTGAAGGTGATGGTCGGCCAGGTGAGGCCGGGGACCGATTCGACGGCGCGGAACAGGCGGGGAAAGCGGCCGATCTCGCTCGCCATGTCGGCCTCGCCGCGCTCGACGATCAGGTCGCGAGTGTCCTCGCTGGCGATGATCTGTTCCGGCGCATAGCCCGACGCGCCAAGAACGCGCACCGCATGGTAATGCGACAGCACGACATGGCGGATCGGCTTGTCGGTGACCTCGCGGATGCGGCGGATGACGTCCTGCGCCATCACCGGGGTCGCCTGGGTGTCGATCACCATCACCGCATCGTCGCCGATGACGATGCCGGTGTTGGGATCACCCTCCGCCGTATAGGCATAGGCGTTGTCCGACAGCTTGTCGAAACTGACGGTCTTTTCGTCCAGATCGGCATGCGAGGCGAAGTTCTTGGACATCCGTTTTCTCCACAGGCGCGGCCGACACCCCCAACCCTCCGGGTGGCGCGGCCGTCATTGATCGGTTGGGCCAACCATATCGTTTCACTTGAAACCATGCAATGCGTTTGCGCCCGGACGCTGCGGTCGGGGGAGAAGAGATCCCGGAACAGCAAAAAGCCCGCGCTCCGGATGGAGGCGGGCTTTTCGGTGATTTGGTTGCGGGGGCAGGATTTGAACCTGCGGCCTTCAGGTTATGAGCCTGACGAGCTACCGGGCTGCTCCACCCCGCGGATGTTCTTGATATGGGGTGACGGACTGTGACGATGCAAGCTTATGCTTTGGATTGAGCGTCTCTTGAGCCTGAGTGACCTGGCGGCGACCTACTCTCCCACGTCTTAAGACGCAGTACCATTGGCGCGGAGGCTTTTCACGGCCGAGTTCGGGATGGGATCGGGTGTTTGACACCTCGCCATGACCACCAGGTCACCAAGGCTCAAGACCGACGCCTCATCCGAAGCATGTGCTTGTTCAGTGCAAGTGAGGGAGGATGTATCGAACGGCTGTGCGTGCTGTCAAGCTTGCTGTTTTGAGCAGGCTTGCTGCTGCGCATGGCGCGGTTTGTGGGGGTGAGATCAAGCCGATCGAGCGATTAGTAAGGCTTAGCTTCAGACATTGCTGCCCGTCCACATGCCTCCTATCGACGTGATGGTCTGTCACGGCTCTCAAGGGAGCTCTGGTTTAGAGGTGGGTTTCCCGCTTAGATGCTTTCAGCGGTTATCCCGTCCATACTTAGCTACCCGGCCATGCCACTGGCGTGACAACCGGTGCACCAGAGGTATGTCCATCCCGGTCCTCTCGTACTAGGGACAGATCCTCGCAAAACTCCGACACCCACGGCAGATAGGGACCGAACTGTCTCACGACGTTCTAAACCCAGCTCACGTACCACTTTAATCGGCGAACAGCCGAACCCTTGGGACCTGCTCCAGCCCCAGGATGTGATGAGCCGACATCGAGGTGCCAAACGACTCCGTCGATATGGACTCTTGGGAGTCATCAGCCTGTTATCCCCGGCGTACCTTTTATCCGTTGAGCGATGGCCCGTCCACGTGGAGCCACCGGATCACTATGGCCGACTTTCGTCTCTGCTCGACTTGTCAGTCTTGCAGTCAGGCGGGCTTATGCCATTGCACTCGACGAGCGATTTCCGACCGCTCTGAGCCCACCATCGCGCGCCTCCGTTACACTTTGGGAGGCGACCGCCCCAGTCAAACTACCCGCCATGCAGGGTCCCGGACCCGGGTAACGGGCCACGGTTAGATGCCAGAGACTTCAAGGGTGGTATTTCAAGGATGGCTCCACACGAGCTGGCGCCCATGCTTCCAAGCCTCCCACCTATCCTACACATGAAGTCCCTAGCACCACTGCAAAGCTGTAGTAAAGGTGCACGGGGTCTTTCCGTCTGACCGCGGGAACTCCGCATCTTCACGGAGAGTTCAATTTCGCTGAGTTGGTGTTGGAGACAGCGGGGAAGTCGTTACGCCATTCGTGCAGGTCGGAACTTACCCGACAAGGAATTTCGCTACCTTAGGACCGTTATAGTTACGGCCGCCGTTTACCGGGGCTTCAATTCAAGGCTTGCACCTCTCCTCTTAACCTTCCGGCACCGGGCAGGCGTCAGACCCTATACGTCGCCTTGTGTGGCTTCGCAGAGCCCTGTGTTTTTAGTAAACAGTCGCTACCCCCTGGTCTGTGCCCCCCGCCATGGCTTGCGCCACAACGGGGCCCTCTTCTTCCGAAGTTACGAGGGCAATTTGCCGAGTTCCTTCAACACCATTCTCTCAAGCGCCTGGGTATACTCTACCAGTCCACCTGTGTCGGTTTGGGGTACGGTCTATAAGGCGGGGCTGTTTCCTGGAACCGGTCCACAGCACGATCAATCCGATAAGATCGTACACGCTTTCCGATCCGTCACCTCCGCCAGGCCCACGAATATTAACGTGGTTCCCATCGACTACGCCTTTCGGCCTCGCCTTAGGGGCCGGCTCACCCTGCGTGGATTAACCTTGCGCAGGAACCCTTGGACTTTCGGCGACAGTGTTTCTCACACTGTTTGTCGCTACTCATGTCAGCATTCTCACTTCCGATACCTCCAGGCGGCCTCACGGACACCCTTCGCAGGCTTACGGAACGCTCCGCTACCACGTGATCAAAGATCACATCCGCAGCTTCGGTACACGGCTTGAGCCCCGATACATTTTCGGCGCAGGCCGGCTTAACTAGACCAGTGAGCTATTACGCTTTCTTTAAAGGATGGCTGCTTCTAAGCCAACCTCCTGGTTGTCATGGCCTTCCCACATCCTTTCCCACTTAGCCGTGATTTGGGG
>NZ_FXAK01000007.1:0-537500 GCF_900177515.1 Azospirillum oryzae | reverse complement strand
GCCGTCAGCAACGCCCCGCCCAGCCAGGATTTGGAAGCCCCCTTGGCACCATGGGGACCCATGTGAGCCCCCCCATGGCCGTTGCCGCCGGAACTGCCGGGAGGAACCGCCGGGGGCGGGCTGGTCGTCCGGGGGCGGCGGTCGGGAACGATCTGGTCCATGGGGCGGCAAACCGAAACGGAAACAGACACCGGACCCGGTGCCCGGACGAAGGTCCTATTCCGAAGTTATAGCGGTTTGCCCGCCCCGGGAGTCAGCATTTTCCGCAGCTCTACCTGCGGATTCCGCCTCCCTGACCTACCAGCCGCCGGTGGCGAGCCAGCGGTCGACCATGTCGAGGCGGTCCCAGCCCCAGAAGGGTTCGCCATCGACGAAGACGAAGGGCGAGCCGAAGACGCCGCGCTCCACCGCATCGTCGGTTTCGGTGCGCAGCCGGTCCTTGACCGCCGGGTCCTGGATGGCGGCGGCCACCGCGGCGCGGTCGATGCCGAGGCTGCCCAGGGTCTTCGCCGCGATCTCCGCCACCGTGTCGGCCGGGCCGATGTCCCGCCCCTCGCCGAAATGGGCATGGAAGAGCGCATGGGCCAGGAGCTTCGCCTGTTCCGGATGCTCGTCGGTCAGCCAATAGAAGGCGCGCGAGGCGGCGACGCCGTTGGCCGGGGCCGAATCGGGAAAGGTGAAGGGGGCGCCGGTCAGCCGGGCGATGCGGCCGACGTCATGGGTCAGATATTCGCCGCGCAGGGGCTGCTGCAGGTTGGGCTTCATGCCCGTCACCTTGAAGATGGCGCCGAGCAGGACCGGGCGCCAGGTGACGGCGCGGCCATGCTTCGCCGCCAGCTCGTCGATGCGCAGGCTGGCGAAATAGCCGTAGGGCGAAGCGAAGTCGAAATAGAAGTCGATCGGGTCCGGCACGCGCGTTTCCTCTCCGACAGGTTTTCCGGAAAGGCTAACGCGGGTACGGACAGGCGTCCAGAGGAGCGTCCGGGGGAAGACGCGTTGCCCGAACGCCCCTGTCTCCCGTCAGACCGTGCGCACCTTGGCGTCGAAGACGTAGCCGGCGCCGCGTTCGGTCTTGATGATGCGGGGCTCCTTCGGGTTCGCCTCGATCTTGCGGCGCAGGCGCAGGATCAGCACGTCGATGGACCGGTCGAACACCTCCGCCCCGTCGACGCGGGTGAGGTCGAGCAGCTGGTCGCGGGTCAGCACCCGCTGCGGCCGCTTGACGAAGGCCGCCAGCAGGCCGAACTCCGCCTTGGTCAGTTCCACCTCGCGCCCCTCCTGCCCGCGCAGGCGCTGGGCCGTGAGGTCGAGTTCCCAATTGGCGAACTGCACGACTGCACGCAGTTCGTCCGCGCTGCGGGCGGGACGGGCGTCGTTGGAGACGCGGCGCAGGACCGCCTTGATGCGGGCCAGAAGTTCGCGCGGGTTGAAGGGCTTGGTCAGGTAATCGTCAGCCCCCAGTTCCAGCCCGACGATGCGGTCGACGTCCTGGTCCTTGGAGGAGAGGATGATGACGGGAATCTGCGATTCGGTGCGGATCTGGCGGACGAGGCCGAGCCCGTCGCCGTCAGGCAGGCGCAGATCGCAGACCACGAGGTCGACAGGGTCGCCATCCAAAGCCTGCCGGGCCGATGCGGTGTCCTGCGCCGTCGTGACCCGGTAGCCCTCTCCCGCCAGATATGAGGCCAAAAGCTCCCGAATCGGCTCGTCGTCGTCGACAGCGAGAATGTGCATGCCTGTTACCTCCCCAAATCTTCTTATCTCACGCGCGAGCGGCACGCAATGCGTTACAACCCCGTAACAGCCGCGGCCGATTCGCCGACCACATGAGTTGGTTGAAACCGCATCCTGCACCGGCGACATAAAAATACCGTTGCGCGGACATTAACCAGAAACAAGCTGCGGTTTAAATCCAGACCATCGAACAGGGGACAGCGGCCCGCCAATGGGCGCCGGACCAATGCCGTGATGGGGAAGCACCGCCATGTCGAACATCGATCATTGCCTGGAGCGCCTGGCCCTGCTCGACCGCGCCGACCGTCTGCTGAACGAGGTGCGGGTCTACGGACAGCATGGCTCGATCCGCGAAACGCTGGCGCAGCACCGGCTGCTGCTGGGCGAGGCGAGGCGCCACCTCGACTCGGCGCGCTCGGTCGGGCGGCCGGGCTGAGGACCCTCGGCGAGACCATCTTCATGTCCGGCTGCAACGCCCAGGCGGCACCGATGCCGCCCCACCGAACCGCGCCCCACAACAGGGCGGCGAAGCGCCTGCCCGCCGACGGCCACCGCCGTCCGGCGACGGAGCGTTGCGCCCGTCATTCCGGGTGCGTGCCGGGTGCCGCACAGGTCGCGGTCCATAATGGTGCCCCGCTGTGGCGCACGATGATGGAGCGCTGGCTGGCTGCGGCCCCCTGACCTGTCCGGACATTCGGACAGCCTCCTGTTGCGCTCTCCCTATTCCCGCCCGATTTCGCGCCTATGTCGGCAGTCGGGAGTCACAACACGGAGAGACCCATCATGACCCGCGCCATCCTTCTCGCCTCCACCGCCCTGCTGATGGCGGCCCCGGCGGCATTTGCCGCGACAGGCGGACCGACCGGCGGGCAGTTGGCGCTGACGCGGGTCCTGCTGTCGACCGGCGGCGTCGGCTACTTCGAATATGAGGCGACGGTGAGCGGCGACGCCGACCTGTCGCTGGAGGTGCGGCGCGATCAGGTCGACGACGTGCTGAAGAGCATCGTCGTCTATGACGACAAGGGCGGCGTCGGCACCATCGCCCTGCCGGGAGCCGAACCGCTGGACACCGCCTTCCGCGAACTTCCCTTCTCGGCCGGCGACCTCACCTCCCCCGCCGCATTGCTGAACGCGATGCGCGGGGCGGAGGTGACGACCGGCGGCTCCCGCCAGTTGACCGGCCGGCTGATGTCGGTGACCGAGGAGACGGTCCGGCTGCCGGGGAACGACGGCGCCACCACCACGCGCCACCGCGTGACGCTGATGACGTCCGAGGGCCTGCGCCAGCTGGTGCTGGAGGAGGCCGACGCGCTGCGCTTCACCGATCCGGCGGTGCAGGCGCAGATCGACCGGGCTTTGTCGGCGGTGGCGGACAACGCCCGGCGCGAGCGGCGGCGGCTGACCGTCCACAGCCGGGCGCCGCAGGATGGGCAGGCGGCCGGCGAGCGGCGGGTCCGGGTCGGCTATGTCGCGGAGATGCCGCTGTGGAAGGCGACCTATCGGCTCAG
Organism: Azospirillum oryzae; assembly: GCF_900177515.1. Classification (GTDB taxonomy): domain Bacteria; phylum Pseudomonadota; class Alphaproteobacteria; order Azospirillales; family Azospirillaceae; genus Azospirillum; species Azospirillum oryzae_A. The sequence goes on along the minus strand of NZ_FXAK01000007.1, from coordinate 534,258 downwards.
CCTCGGCACCGGAGCCGGTCAAAATGGAGAGGGTCAAAACGCACAGGAACAGAACGGACAGGGACAGAACGGGCAGGCGGACAAGGGCAGCGGCGCGCTGCAGGGCTGGGCGGTGCTGGAGAATCTGAGCGGCGAGGATTGGAGCAACGTCGACCTGACGGTGGTCTCGGGCAACCCGGTGACCCTGCGCCAGGCGCTCTACACCCCCTATTTCGTTGAGCGGCCGGAGGTGCCGGTGGAGGTGCTGGGCCGGGTGCTGCCCAGCGCCGACGAGGGCGCGGTGACGCTGGACGACGCCCGCCCGGCGATGCGGTCGCAGTCGGAAGCCTCGCGCGCCGGTGCGCCGCCCGCCGCCGCCATGGCCGCTCCGCCGCCGATGCCCGACGCCCCGGCCCCGGCACCGATGGGCGAGCCGCTGGCGAAGGTCGCCCCCTATGGCAGCGCCGCCAGCACGCCGGCGATGGCCGCGGTGCGCGGCGCCGAGGCCGGTGCGGCGGAGGGCGCCCAGGTGCTGTTCCATTACCCGCAGCCGGTCAGCGTGCCGAATGGCGGGACGTTGATGATGCCGATCGCCGCGACCAGCCTGCCGGTGGAGCGGGTGGCGCTCTACCAGCCCGCCGCCGATGCCCGCCACCCGCTGGCGTCCCTGCGGCTGCGCAACGATGGCGACACCGCCCTGCCGCCCGGGCTGCTGACCTTCTATGACCGCGGTTCGGCGAACAGCGCTTATGTCGGCGATGCCCGCATGGCGACCCTGCCGGCGGGCGAGAGCCGGTTGCTGTCCTTTGCCGTCGATCAGGCGGTCACCGTCGACCGCGAGGAGAAGCCGAGCCGCCGGCTGTCCCGCGCCACCCTCGCCGACGGTCTGCTGACCCTGTCGGTGGTCGACCGGCAGAGCACGACCTATACGGTGGCCGGCGCCCCGGACGCCGACCGCGACGTGGTGATCGAGCACCCGCGCCGTCCCGGCTGGGAGTTGGCCGAGCCGGCGGGCGACAAGGCGGAGGCGACCGCCACCGCCTACCGTCTGCCGCTGGCGGTCCCGGCCGGCAAGACGCTGACGCTGACCGCCACGCTGGAACGGCCGCGGCAGGAACGGATCGTCCTGACCGACCTGACCGCCGACCAGATCGCCGCCCGCGCCTCCGCCCCCGAACTGCCGGCGGAGGTGCGACAGGCGTTGACCACCCTGGCCGGCCTGCGCGCCGCCGTCGCCGAGAAGGAGCGCCGCATCGCCGAGTTGGAGCGCGAGCGGACGGAACGCATCGCCGACCAGGACCGCCTGCGCGAGAACCTGAAGGCCCTGCCGGCCGGCAGCGACCTGCACAAGCGGACGCTGGCCAAGATGGCGGAGGCGGAAAGCCGCCTGGACGCGCTGGCGCGCGACCTGACCGCCGCCCGCAACGAGGCTGATGCGGCGCGGCAGACGCTGCGCGAGCGGGTGAAGGCGATGGTGATTTGAGGGGAAGTGTCGGCTGCGGGTGCCCCCACCTAGCCTCCCCCGCGATTGGAACGGCCTTCGGCCGGCCGAGAGCGGGGGAGGGTTAGGGTGGGGGTCTAACTCCTACAACGTCGTCCCGCTGCAGTACGCCCAATCGTCGCCCTGCAGGCCGAAGAAGGCCGCGACCGGCTTGCCGCTGGAGCGGTCGACGACGACGCGGAAACGGCTGCCGGTGCAGGTGCCCTGGGGCTGCTTGGCGAAGGGCAGCTTGACGTGCTTGGACTTCAGGCAGGCGTCCGACATCTTCGGCGGGGCGGCCGGACCGTCCACCTTCTTGCCGTTCAGCACCATATAATAGTTGGTTGCCTGACCGCCCTTGACGTCGGCCTTCACCTCGATCTTGCCGAAGCGCGACTTGTAGAGGCCGGCATCCTGTTCGCCGTCGGGTGCGCCGCTGGGCAGCGCACGGAAGGAGATGGCGGCGCAGGACGGCGGATCCTTCGCTTCCGCCGGGGCAGCGAGCAGCGCGGAGAGGCCGCCGGCCAGCAGAAGGGCGGCAGGCATGGTCAACAAACGCCGTGAAAGAAGATGGGCAGACAGCATGGAAGAGACCTTTCGAACCGGTTGAACCGTCACTTCGGCAACAGGCAGATGGCGGTCTGCTGCATCAGGGCGCAGTCCTTTTCCGCACCGCCGTCCAGCATCGACACCTCGACCTGGGTGATGGTCAGGGTGCGCCCCGGCTTGATGACACGGGCGCGGGCGATCATCACGTCGCCCTTGGCCGGTGCCATCAGGTTGATCTTGAACTCCACCGCCAGAACTTCCGCCCCCGCCGGCATCAGGCTGTAGGCGGCATAGCCGCCGGCATTGTCGGCCAGCGTGCTGACCATGCCGGCATGGAAGAAGCCGTGCTGCTGCGTCAGCTCGGCGCGGAACGGCAGCCGCATCTCGCAGAATCCCGGCTCCACCGCCGTCAGTTCGATGCCGAGAGTCCGGCAGATCGGCTGCTGTTCGAAGGAGGCGAGGCAGCGCGCCTTCCAGTCGGGATCGCGGGGAACGAAGCTGTCGGCCAAGGCGAAGCACTCCGGCAGGGGGACGTTGCGGGACAGCCTGCGTCAGCCGCCCCGCCGGATCAAGCCCGGAACCTTGACCGCCGGTCGTCGGCGTTCAACTGCCGATCAGGCCCATCTGCGGGCTGGACGGTTCGGCGTGGGCTCGCATCGGCATGCGGCCGGCCAGATGGGCGGCGCGGCCGGCGCTGACCGCGTCGCGCATCGCCGCCGCCATCCGCACCGGATCGCGCGCCTTCGACACCGCGGTGTTCAGCAGCACGGCGGCACAGCCAAGCTCCATCGCCAGCGCGGCGTCGGATGCGGTGCCGATGCCGGCGTCCAGCACCACCGGCACGGAGCTGCGGGCGCAGATCGTCTCGATGGCGTGCGGATTCCGGATGCCCATGCCCGAGCCGATGAAGGCACCCAGCGGCATCACCGCCGCCGCGCCCAGATCGGCCAGCTTACGGCAGGTCACCGGGTCGTCATTGCAGTAGGGCAGCACGACGAAGCCGTCATTGACCAGCTCCTCCGTCGCGCGCAGCAGCTCCTCCACGTCGGGATAGAGCAGTTCGCGGTCGCCGATGACCTCCAGCTTGATCCAGGGGGTATCCAGCGCCTCGCGCGACAGCTGGGCGGTCAGCACGGCCTCCTTGGCGGTCATGCAGCCGGCGGTGTTGGGCAGCAGCCCGACCGGGCCGGTCGGCCGCCCGGCGGTGGCGCGGGCCAGCACGTCGACGAGGCTTTCCGAATAGCCGTCCAGGCTGATGCGCCGGATCGCCAGCGTGACCAGCTCGCTGCCGCTGGCCGCCAGCGCGTCGAGCATCACCTGCTGGTTCGGATAGCCGGCGGTGCCGAGAAAGAGGCGCGAGCCGAGGCTGCGCCCGGCGATGGTGAGGGGATCGGTTGGAGTGTCGGTTGGGGACATGGGGGGAGCCTTTTGAAAGGCCATCTCCCAAAGCCGCGACTCCCGGGGGGAGAGGGATTCGTTCCATGTCGCGGGGCGGGAGAGGGAGATATGGTGGGGGTCAGCCGCCTTGGATCGGGCGGACGATTTCCAGGCTGTCGCCGGGCTGGAGCGGGGTCTCAACCCAGCGGCGACGGGGGACGACGGCGCCGTTCAGGGCGACGGCAACGCCGCGCGCCCCCTCGGCGATGCCGCGGCCGGCCAGAAGCTCGGCCAGGGACGCGGCGGACAGCGGTTCTTCGCGGCCATTGATGCGGATGGCGCTCATGCGGCGGCTCCTGCCGCAACGAAGCGGTCGGCGGCGAAGGGGCGCAGCAGCGGGTCGGTCTCGCCGGTCAGCACCAGCCGGGCGATGCCGTCGGCAGTCACCGGGGTCAGCAGGATGCCGTTGCGGTGGTGGCCGGTGGCATGGATCAGGCCGGGAATGCCGCTCTCGCCCAAAATCGGCGCATCGTCGCGGCTGCCGGGACGGAAACCGACCCAGGCCTCCTCGATCGGCAGCTCGGCGATGCCGGGCAGCGCCCGCCATGCCCCCTCCAGCAGGGCGAACTGCCCACCGGCGGTCAAGCGGTCGTCGAAGCCGCGCTCCTCCGTCGTGGCGCCGATCAGCAGCCGGCCGTCAAGCCGCGGGATCAGGTAGGTGCCCGGCGTCCACACCACATGGCGCAGCAGCGGCAACCGCGCGTCCATCCGCAGGCAAAGCATCTGCCCCTTCACCGGCCGCACCGGCGGCTTGGCGGTGGGCGGCAGTCCCGGAACCCCGGCCGACCAGGCCCCGGCGGCCAGCACCACCCGGTCGGCCCGATGCAGGGTTTCGCCAACCCGCACCCCAACGGCGCGCCCGCCCTCCACCGCCAGCGCCACCTCGCCGCAATGCTCGTGCAGGCGGGCGCCGGCGGCTTCGGCGGCGCAGCGCAGGGCGGCTGCGACCTTGCGGTTGTCGACCTGATGGTCGTCGGCACAGAACAGCGCACCGGCGACGCCGGGCTGCAGGAAGGGCTCGCGCCGCCGCACCTCGGCCCCGCTCAGCCAGTCCACCGGCAGGCCGAGATCGCGCTGGAAGCCGTGCAGGAAGCGGACCTTGGCGGCATCGTCGGCATTGAGCGCGATGACCATCGTGCCTTCGCTGCGCAGATCGACGGCCATGCCGCTCGCGGCCTCCAGATCGCGGGCGAAGTCCGGCCACAGCGCCTGCGAGGCGCGGGTCAGCGGCAGCAGCCCCTCCTCGCCCGGTTCGGTCTCGACACAGGCGGCCAGCATGCCGCCGGCGGCATGGGTGGCGCCGCGCCCGGCCGCTCCCCGCTCGAACAGATCGACGGGGCAGCCGGCCGACGCCAGCCTCCAGGCGATGGCAAGACCGACGCAGCCGGCGCCGACGACGGCGACGGACGGACCGGTTCCGGAGGCGGAAACGGAAAATCGATAAGGTTCTGGCGCATGGATCATGCGGCGGCTCCCTTCGCTGGAATTACCCAGACAGGTTCGATGGGTGTGTTCTCAGCCGCGCGACCATCGCACGGCACCCCAGGCCTATGGCTTGCCTTATGCCAATGTTTCGCTGGCCCCACAAGCGGAATCGGTTCTGCCCGCCGGAGAGGCCACCCCCACTCCCCTACAACAAGAACACCGACGCCAGCCCCAGGAAGGCCAGGAAGCCGACGACGTCCGTCACCGTCGTCAGGAACACCGCGCTCGACACCGCCGGATCGACCCCCAGCTTTTCCAGCCCCAGCGGGATCAGCGCGCCGCTCAGCCCCGCCACCACCAGATTGATGATCATGGCGAGCGCGATGACGACGCCGATCAGCGGGCCGAACCAGACCAGAGCGATGGCGCCGACCATCACGGCGAAGATGCCGCCGTTGATGAGGCCGACCAGCAGCTCCTTCCCCACCACGCGCAGCGCGTTGGCCGACGACAGCTCGTGCGTCGCCAGCGCGCGGACGACGACGGTCAGCGTCTGGGTGCCGGCATTGCCGCCCATCGAGGCGACGATGGGCATCAGCACCGCCAGCGCCACGATCTGTTCGATGGTGGCCTCGAACAGCGAGATGACGCCCGACGCCAGGAAGGCGGTGGCGAGGTTGATGGTCAGCCAGCCGACGCGGCTGCGGGCGATGTCGGCGATGCCGCTGAACACGCCGGTGTCGCCCGACCCGCTCAGCTTGCGCAGGTCGTCCTCCGCCTCTTCGTCGATGATGCGGACGACGTCGTCGACGGTGATGACGCCGATCAGCCGGCCGGCCGGGTCGACCACCGGGGCTGAGACCAGGGCGTATTGCCGGAACAGGTTCGCCACCTCCGCCCGCTCCATGGTGGCGGGGATGGCGTCGACCTCGCCGGTCACCAGATCGGCGATGCGCACGGCCCGGCGCTGGCGCAGCAGGCGCGACAGCGGCACCGCACCCACCACCCGGTGCATCGGATCGACGATGAAGATGTCGTAGAAATCCTCCGGCAGCGTGTCGGTCGCCGCGCGGACGAAGTCGATGGTCTTGCCGACCGTCCAGAATTCCGGCACCGCGACCAGCTCGCGCTGCATCATGCGGCCGGCGCTGTCCTCGTCGTAGGTCAGGTTCTCCTGCACCAGGGCGCGTTCGGCCTCGGGCAGGTTCGCCAGGATCTGCGCGCGCGTCTCGGCGTCCAGATCCTCGATCAGTTCCACCGCGTCGTCGGTGTCGAGGTCGGCGACGGCGGCGGCCAGCTCCTGCGGCTCGAACCGTGCGAGCAGGGATTCGCGCAGGTCGGGGTTCAGGTAGGACAGCACCTCGCCGTCCAGCTCGGCGGGGAGCAGGTCGATCAGGTCGGCGCGCTCGGCCGGCTCCGCCTGTTCGATCAGGTCGGCGATGTCGGCGGCATGCAGCCCGTCCAGCCGCGCCAGCACGGCCTCGCGTTCACGGGCGCGCAGCAGGCCGACGATTTCCTCCACGAACTCCGGCTCGACGCCATAGGGACGTTCGTCCTCCGCCTCCGGACCCGCATGAGAGCGGGCGTGGGCGGCGCCGTCCGGCCGCAGATCGGGCGTGTGGGGATCGGTGTGCATGCCGGCACCCTCCCTTCGACGATGCAATCCCCCACATGCCTGGGCCGGGTGGCCGACGGCACGGAAACGGCGTGTCGGCTCCGCGACATCGGACGGTGGCCGATGGCGCTTGGGGCCGGCGTTCGGGGTTTGCGGGTTGTGGAAGCCTTCCGGCCGGTGCCGGGAACCGCCTGCCAAGGGACGGGACCGGTGACGGCGGAAGCGCCCCCGACATAGAGGCGCCGCCCCCGTTTGTCCAGCCCGGTTCACCAGGAACCAGGGGGAAAGGGCGGCAGCGGACGCATTTGCCACCAGATCCTTGCACCGCCGCGACCCTTCATGCTCCCATGCATCTCGCGCCGCGTCCGCGGCGGTACCTGATGGGGAAAGGGACCGGAAGCGCCGATGGAGTATGCCTTCACCACCGTCGGCGGTCGCGACGGCATCCTGCTGTCCGGCCGCTGCACCTACGAGGACGGCACCCGCTTCCATGACATGCTGCGCGACTGGGACTTCGCCGCCAGCCCGGTGGTCCCGATCGACCTGCGCTTCGTCACCTTCATCGATTCCGCCGCCATCGGCATGATGTTCATCCTGGCGAACCGCTGCCGCGAGGCCGGCGGCCACATCGTCGCCAGCGGCGCCGCCCCGCACATCGTCCGCGCGCTGCGCCGCGCCACGCTGGACCGCTATATCGAGTTCCGCTGATCCCGGTTCGAAATCGGGGAGGGTGGCACCCCGAACCGCTCCCCCCGGTCCCGTAAGGCGCTTTCCGATGCGCCGTTGACCCACCCTGTCATAAAAACGCAACACTGGCCGCTCCCTTACCCCCCACCTTTGGAGCGCCTGTGGAGTACCTGCATCGTCTCGACCAGTCGCTGCTGCTGTGGCTGAACCAGTTCGCCGGACACAGCGCGGCGTTGGACATGGCGGTGCGCGGGATCGCCAACATCTATCTGATCAAGTTGGGACTGTTCAGCGCCGCCCTGTGGTGGCTGTGGTTCCGGCGGGAGGAGACGGAGGCCGGGCGCCGGCTGGTGGTGGACGCCATCGCCGCGGTGGTGTTGGCGGTGGCGGCGTCCATCCTGATCCAGGCGGTGATGCCGGCCCGGCCGCGGCCGCTGCACGACGCCGGCCTGCCCTTCGTCCCGCCGATCGGCCAGAGCCGCGACGCCCTGAAGAACTGGAGTTCCTTCCCCAGCGACAACGCCGCCCTGGGCTTCGCGCTGGCCGCGACCTATTTCCGCGCCTCGCGCCTGTGGGGGCTGCTGGCCTGCCTGTGGGCGGCGGTGGTGATCGCGCTGCCGCGGGTCTATCTGGGCCTGCATTATCCGGGCGACGTCACCGGCGGCGCCATCATCGGCATGCTCGGCGCCTTCGCCGTCGCCCGGCTGCTGCCGATGGGCCGCGTGCACCGGTTGGTCGCCTGGGCCGAGGAACGCTGGCGCCCCTGGTTCTACAGCGCCGCCTTCCTGGTGATCTACGAGATGATGGTGCTGTTCGAAGATGTCCGCCGCGCCTGCGGGGGAGCGGCCAAGCTGCTGCACGCGCTGGCGGGGTGAGGCCCGGCTACTCAAACCCTGGATACGAAAAAGCCCGCTCGGTCTTGCGACCTGCGGGCCTTTCGGTGTTCCCGTATCCCCGGGATGGTCCCATCTGCATGGGAGAGTGGTGCGGTCGAGAAGACTCGAACTTCCACGGGTTGCCCCACAGCGACCTCAACGCTGCGCGTCTACCAATTCCGCCACGACCGCATCAGGCTGGTAGTCCCCGACGCTCGCTCGCGCGCCTCATCGGGTGGAGCGGGTAGATATCAGCTTCCCGATGGCCGATCAAGCGTTACAATCATCGTCTGCGAAGAAAAATGCGGTACGGTCCTCCCGCGGCTCCGCCGACATCGTTAGCTTCACCGCCCGCCGACATCGTTAGAGACCAGATCGAATGACCTCCCCGACCAGCCTCATCGCCAGTCAGTCCGATACGTCCGCCCCGCAGCCCACTCCAAAGCCGGCCCCCCAGCAGATCGAGTGGCGCATCTCCGACGCGCCGGTGCCCTACCCCGACGCCATCGCCGAGATGGAGGCGCGCATCGAGGCGATCCGTGCCGGCACCGCGCCGGAGCTGGTCTGGCTGCTGGAGCATCCGCCGCTCTACACCGCCGGCACCAGCGCGCGCGACGAGGATCTGCTGGAGGCCGACCGCTTCCCGGTCTACCGCAGCGGGCGCGGCGGCCAATACACCTATCATGGGCCGGGACAGCGCGTGGCCTACGTCATGCTGGACCTGAAGACGCGCGGCGCCGACATCCGCGGCTTCGTCCGCGATCTGGAGGAATGGATCATCCGCACGCTCGCCGCCTTCAACATCAAGGGCGAGCGGCGCGAGGGCCGCGTCGGCATCTGGGTCGACAAGCAGCCCTATGGCGGGCTGAAGGGCCAGGAGGACAAGATCGCCGCCATCGGCGTGCGGGTGCGGCGCTGGGTCAGCTTCCACGGCATCGCCCTGAATGTGGAGCCGGACCTGTCCCATTTCGGCGGCATCGTCCCCTGCGGCATCGCCGAGCATGGCGTCACCTCCATCGTCGCGCTGGGCCAGCTGGTGACGATGGAGGACGTCGATTCCGCCCTGATCGCAGCATGGCCTGAGGTGTTCGGCGGCCCGATGCGGGGCGAGACGGACGCCTAGCAGACTGCTGAAGAATTAGCAGCACGCTCTTATAGGAGATTTCGTCACCAACGTCGTCGCCCTTGAAGCAGAAGAACAAAGAACGACCATCAACTTCGTGCTCGGATCGGCGGAGTGGCCACCCAAACTACCCCATACGAACAGCGATACACCACCGGCTGGTCTTTAAGACTGGCCGGTACGGAGTGCAAGGACATAACTACGGGCATTGAGTTGTTTGGCTCTCAGGACGAAGCGCCACGTAAAAGCCTTCGATCTCATTGTCATTGACAGAACCGCGCCCAACCTGCGCCAGACGGATTGGACGTTGGAACTCTCCCTCAATCCCTTCCCAATGGGCGGCCCAACACCTAAAGCGCTTGTAGAAAACGCGATTGGAATTTCAAGGGTTCGACGACGCGACCTACGGTCACACTGGAATTCCAGAAGGAACCAATTAGATCAATGCAGCCATCCATCCTTCTCAAGCTGGGCGACTTTCTGATCATTCGCACCATTACGGCTTTCACCTCCTACCGGAAACGATCAGCCCACTCGCAAGGAAAACAAAATGCCAATTTTCAACGACAAGCAGTATTTCGAACGCGAGGAAGACATCGACTTTCTCATCACGTTGAGTCCTCACGACGAAGCGCCGCGTTCTGGCATCTATCGATGCGAGCATTGCGGCTACGAAATCGTCTCTGTGAAGGGGCGAAAGCTCCCGCCCCAGTCACCGTCGGTCCATGAACATAAGTCCCCGCATAGGGGTCTAATGTCTGCGACCCAAGCGCCGCCCATTGAGTGGCGTCTTGTTGCCATTGCGAAGCACCTCGACGACTAAATCGGTGCCGAGCACTGTAAAACCCAGTGGCGCCTAATACTTCTTGAACCCGCCGGCGGCCGGGGTGGCGGTCTGGCTGCCGGCGGGGTTCACGCGCGGGTCCTGGTTGTCCATCGACTGCACGGTGCAGCCGGTCGAATCGCCGTTGCGGAACAGGTAGATCTTCTTGCGGTCGGCCTTCTTGCCGGGATCGTGCAGGTTCAGCCCATGGCCGAAGGCGACGCCCAGCACCTCGCCCTTGTAAAAGGCGCGGAAGCGCATCGGCTCGATCTCGTTGAAGCGCAGGGCGGCGCACTCCCTGCTCAGCTCCTTCTCGAACTTGCCGGCCTTGCGCCAGTCCTCCTTGGAGCGGATCGTCATCCATTGCGACGGCAGCGCGTACTGCACGATCGGCGGTGCGATGGGCAGGCTGGCCCCCGGCTGCGGCGGCGCCATGTGGCCCTGCTCCGTCCGCTCCAGCGCGCCGGCCAGCGCCGGGGCGGCCCCCAGCAGAGTCAGCCCGCACAGCCAGAGGGCCGCCTTGATCGGCGCATCAAATCCGGACATCGAACCCACGCTCCTTGACCTCGCCGACCGGCTTTTCCGTTGCCGGCATGTGTTTCGATGGCAGGGCGGGCGTTGCCTCCCCCAACCGTCCGGAGAGCGACAGCGACAGGTTCATGGCCCCGCCTTCGGCCGGCGCGCCCAGCGGCGACAGCGTCACCGTGCCTTCCAGCCCCTGCGGCGGCCCGGCCATCGCCCCGCTCAGCATCTCCATGACCCGGCCGAGATCGTCGATGGCGACCCGGTCGGTCTCCACCGTCAGCCCCTTGCCGGGACGGATGGCGGAGCGGAGGACGCCGAGCATGGCCGCCAGCCCCTCGCCCTTCTCCTCGGCCGGCACCCGCGCCAGCAGCAGGGCCGCGTCGTCCAGCCTCACATCCACATGCCCATCAGCCAGGGAAAGGCCGATCCCGCGCAGGTCCACCGCCATATCCTGCCGGGCATCCGTCGCCAGAGGCCGCAACGCGCCGGCCGGTCCATCCAGCGCCATCACGGCGGCCCGGCGCTCCGCCTCGCCGAAGCGGGCAGCGAGCGCGGCTTCGGCCGCGGCGGCATCGCTCCCCTCCATGCCGAAGGCGGCCAGCAGCCGGCCCAGATCGCGCGCCAGCGCCTGGATCGCCGGTCCCAGCCGGTCGGCAAGGTCAACAGCAGGTGGTTCGGAAGGCCGTGCCGGCGCATCTTCCGCCGCCTTCGGCCCCAGGCTGAGGCGGACGGCGGGGCCCCCGCGTTCCGGCGCGGAGGGAGTTTTTGGCGGCGGTGAAGCCACCGGCGCGCGGACAGGCCTGCCCTTCGCCTCCGCCGCCTTGGCGAAGACGCCGGTGAGCATGGCCTTCATGTCGGCCACATCCGGTTTCCTGGCGGTCATCCGGCTACCGTCCCCAAACCACTTCGGCAGCCAGCATGCCGCCGTCATGGTTAGCGGAACGCTAATGCGGGGCTCACACCGTCGGCCGCTGCTCGAAACCGGCCATGCCGGGGTCCTGCTCCGGTTCGGACACCACGTCGCGGACAATGGCGGAGGGTGGGCCGCGGCGGCAGGCCGCCAGCATGCGGTCGACGGCGTCGGCGGAGCCGGCGAACAGGGCCTCCACCGTGCCGTCGCTGCGGTTGCGCACCCAGCCGGTCAGGCCGAGCGCCCCCGCCTGATCGACAGTCCAGCCGCGATACCACACCCCCTGCACCTTGCCCTGGATGCGGACGCGCACCGCCTTGCGATCAACAGCGGTCATGCGGCGCCACCCTTGGCGGCTGCGGCGCTCCGTTTGCCGTGTTCCTCGTCCAGCAGGGCCTTGCGGGACAGCTTTCCGATCATCGTCTTGGGCAGCTCCTGGCGGAATTCCACGACTTTCGGCATCTCGATGGGCGACAGCTTGTCCTTCAGGAAGGCGATCAGTTCCTCCGCGGTCAGGCTCTTGCCGTCGTCCAGCCGGACATAGGCCTTCACCGTCTGGCCGCGATACTCGTCCGGCAAACCGGCGACCACGCATTCGGCGACGGCCGGGTGCAGGTAGATCGCCTCCTCGACATTGCGCGGATAGACGTTGAAGCCGCTGCACAGGATCATGTCCTTGATGCGGTCGACGATGGTGGTGTAGCCGTCCTCGTCCATCACCCCGACATCGCCGGTGTGCAGCCGGCCGTCGACCAGCGTCTCAGCCGTCTCGGCCGGGCGGCGCCAATAGCCCTTCATCACCTGCGGCCCGCGGATGCAGACCTCGCCCTTCTCGCCCGGCGGCAGGACGCGGCGCGGCTCGTCCAGGCTGACGATCTCGACGATGGTGCCGGGCAGCGGCAGGCCGATTGAGCCCTTCTTGTCCGAATGCAGCACCGCCGGATTGACGGTGGCGACGGGGGAGCATTCCGACAGGCCGTATCCCTCCACCAGCGTGCAGCCGGTGGTGCGCTCGAACGCCTCCTTCACCTCCAGCGGCAGCGGCGCCCCGCCCGACATGCAGAAGCGGATCGAGGAAAGATCGAACTTCTCCAGGTGCTTATGGTGGTTGATCGCGGTGTAGATGGTCGGCACGGCGGGGAACAGGGTGATCCGCTCCGTCTGCAGGGTGCGCATCACCTGCTCCAGTTCGAAGCGCGGCAGCAGGACGATCTCCGCCCCCAGATGCAGGCCGAAATTCATCACCGCGGTCATGGCGAAGACATGGAACAGCGGCAGCACGCCCAGCATGCGCTCCTGACCGTCTTCGCCACCGCCCTCACCGGGCTTGCGTTCCTTCGCCGCATACCATGTCGCGCACTGGATGGTGTTGGCATAGAGGTTGGCGTGGGTCAGCATCGCGCCCTTCGGCACGCCGGTGGTGCCGCCGGTGTATTGCAGAACCGCGACATCCTCCTGCGCGTCGATCGTCACCGGAGTCGGCCGGCCGTCGTTGGCGATCAGCCGGGCGAAGGGGATATGGCGGTCGTCGCGCGGGATGGCCGCGATCTCCGCCCGCTTGGCGATGGGGAACAGCCAGTTCTTCGGGAAGGGCAGGATGTCCGCCATGCGGCAGATGACCAGCCGCTTCAAGCCGGTCTCCGCCAGCATCCGCGCCATCTTGCCGTAGAGCAGCTTGAGGTCCAGCGTCACCATCAGGTCGATGTCGCTGTCGCCGATCTGGTGGATCAGCTCGCGCTCGGCATAGAGCGGGTTGAAGTTCACCACCGTGCCGCCGGCCTTCAGGATGGCGAAGAAGGCGATGACGTAATAGGGCGTGTTGGGCAGGAACAGCCCGACTCGCGTGCCCTTCCCCACCCCGATGGCCTGGAACCCGCGGGCGGCGCGGTCGACCAGCCCGCCCAGCTCGCGATAGCTGGTGCGCTTGCCCAGGAAGTTCAGGCAGGGCTTGTCGCCGTGGCGGGCGACGGCTCCCTCCAGCAGCTCGGTCAGCGGCCGGGCCGGGATCGGCATCGCCCAATCCACCGTCGGCGGGTAGGAGGCCAGCCATGGATAATCGGGCAGCTTGCGGGCGGCATCTCCCATAGCGCGGTTCCTCCCCTGAGTTCTACGTCCCGGTCGCCGGTTTCGCCCGGCACCGCCGCCGCCCGAGTCTACGCCGGGAAGCGGGGGATTGTCCCCTGGAGAGGAGATGGGATCGCCGCCATCCGGAACAAGCAGGAGCTGTATCGCGTGCCGCCCTACCGCACGCCGCGCAGCCGGTGCAGCACCTCCACCGCCATCCACTCGGCAAGGTTTCCATCCTCGCCATCCAGGAAGACGGCGACGGAGACCGGAACCGGCCCCGGCGCGTGGTAGGCTGCCGGCGTCACCCCCGGCCCGCCGCCGGTGTGGCCCCAATAGGGTCCGGCCACCGGGTCCAACTCCACCATCATGCCGAGCCCATAGGACGGCTCGACCCAGGGCCGCCCGCCCATCGGCCCGCCGACCGGCAGCCCGTCCCGCATCCGCCGCAGCAGCGCGTCCGGCAGATAGTCCTCCGTCAGGCCGTGAACGAGGCGGCAGGCATCCGCCGCCGTCATCGCCACCACCCCGTGCGACACCCAGCCGGGATGATAGGCATCCTCCACCGAAGTCCCGCCGAAGGTCGGGCTCGGGCCGAAGAACAGCCCGGCGAGGTCGGCCCGCTCGCGCAGAAGCGACGCGCTGGACAGGCCGAGCGGGCCGAAGACCTCGCGCGCCAGCATCTCCGCCAGCGGGGCGCCGCCCGCCCGCTCCAGCAGCCGGCCGATCAGCAGATAGCCGATGTTGGAATAGGCGAAGCTGCCCACCGGCGGTCCATCGCCCCGGGCAACGCCGCAGCGGGCGAGGAACTCGTCGCCGCTCCAGGACTCCGCGCCGGCGGCGACGGCGGCATGGTAGTCGGTCCGGCCGCCGTAATCGGGCAGCCCGGCGCGATGGGTCAGGATCTGCGCGACGCTGACCGGGTCCGGCCGCCCGGCCAATTCCGGCAGCCAGCGCTCCGCCGGTCCGTCGAGATCGACCACGCCGCGGGCGGCCAGCCGCAGCACGGCGGCGGCGAGGATGGTCTTGGTCAGGCTGTAGACCAGGGCGCGCCGGTCGGCCAAGTCGGCCGCCGCCGCACCGCGCACCGACTTCCGCCGCAGCACCAGCGTTCGGACCGGCTCCGCATCGGCTCCCCGGCCGCGGGTGAAGGCGACGATGGCGGTCCCGGCCGGGGCGGGGCTCGCGCTCTCCTCCCCAAGCAGTTCGGCCAGGGCTGCGGTCAACAGGTCCAGTTCGGTTTTCGCACCCGTTACAGTGTTCTTCTTCTTGTCCATCACCCGCCCACTCCCGCTACCCGTCCCGTGTGTCACCACAGATAAGAAGGCACTCACAAGGCAAAGGAAAATCGGGTCCGCTCCTACTGGGGCGCCCCGCAGGTGGGCCGTTAACCACAACTGTCGGCTGTCACCCGCCGGCGACCTGCTGTATTCTTATGAAACTGCCCCCGTGGAGGGCCGCGCCATGCCCGTGATGGACGCCGACCAGCGCCGGAAACTGGAAGATCAGCTGCTTCGCAAGGCGGAGGAAGCGATACGGACCCTGCGCCGGGAGGCGGAGAGCGGCGACCCCGCCCGCGTCGATTCGCTGGCGGAAGCCATGGCCGGGCTGCTGAAGACCCGGGAATTCCCCAGCCTGCGCGCCGCCGAGTTCCGCGAGCTGACCCGCGCCATCCAGCGCGGCGCCTATCAGCGCAGCGTCGATTCGCTGCTGATCCAGGCCGAACGCTGCGGCCATCACGGCGACGAGAAGGGGCGCAACGCGCTGCTGACCAAGGCCAAGGACCATTTCGCCAAGGCCCTGCGCTTCGGCGCCGACGACGAATTCCGCCACGGCGTCGAGCGGCGCGTGCAGGCAACGCTGATGACCAGCAAGGACGGGGTGGACGACCGCACCAAGCAGGCGGCGAAACACAAGCTGGACCAGCACGACGTCGGGGCCAAGCCGCCCAACGGCATCGAGCGCCGCCGCGCCATCCGCTACATGGACCCGGTCCTGGCGGTGGAGGCGGAGGGGCGGCGCTGCACCACCATCAACTGGTCGACCCGTGGCCTGCTGGTCGACCTGCCGCCG
Source organism: Azospirillum oryzae (assembly GCF_900177515.1). Lineage (GTDB taxonomy): Bacteria > Pseudomonadota > Alphaproteobacteria > Azospirillales > Azospirillaceae > Azospirillum > Azospirillum oryzae_A. The sequence goes on along the minus strand of NZ_FXAK01000007.1, from coordinate 518,693 downwards.
GAAGAGTTCTCCCACGCGGTCGGCGGCAAGCTGCGGCTGGACCTGCATTGCCCGGAAATACCGGAGACCGTCGGTCCGGATAAGACCAGCCATCGCGTCGGCGGCCGGCAGATCGCCCATGTGGTGCGCCTCGACCCCGACCGCCGCGCCGTGGCCCTGTCCTTCCCCGACATCAGCACCGTGATGCTGGACCTGATCCACGCGATGAAGGAGGCCGGAATCAAGCCCGAACCGGAGCGCTGACGCCCTCAACCACCAATGAAACGCCCGTTATGGCTGCGGCGCAGCGGATGTTCGTCCGGATCGGCGACCGGCAGCAGGCCATTGATACGCGCGCCCGCTTCGGCCGGCAGGCAGAACAGGTTGATCCCCATGCCGAGCACGCGGATCTCCGTGCCGTTGTCGACCAGCCCATGGCCGAAGATCGGCTCCGACCGGCCGGCGAAGTTGGCGGGATTGTGGAAGGCGGGCAGATACCAATAGCAGGCATAGCCCAGCTCTCCCAGCAGGCGGATCAGGGCCGCCGACTTGTCCGGCCGGTCATTCTCCACATAGAGGACCGGACGGTCGCGGGCGATCAGGCCGCGCGCGCCCTCCAGAACCTCGGACTCCATTCCCTCGACGTCGATCTTGATCAGACGGATGCGGCCCGACCCCTCACAGGCCAGACCATCCAACCGATGAACCGGTACCGGCCGGTCGCCGGCCAAGGCGTCCAGCGACAGCGCGCCGTAATTGCCCTCCGCGTCCATCGCCACGCCGGCAAGATGCAGCACCCCATCGGCGGACCCGGCGGCGGCCAGCATGCCGTCCGCCCAGTCCAGTCCGTTCAGCGCCAGATTGCCGCACAGCAGCCGATGGTTGGCGTCGATGGGCTCCAGCGCCAGAACCCGGCCGGTGGGGCCGACCAGCCGGGCCAGCGCCACCGTGTGGGCGCCGATGTTGGCGCCGACGTCGATCACCCGGTCCCCCGCCCGGACGCACTGGCGGAACAGCGCGACCTCCTGCTCGAAATACTCGCCATAATAGTCCAGCGACCGGCCGACGACGCTGTCGGTGCGCCGGTACATCATCAGGCCATGCCTCGCCCTGACCAGTCCGACCGGCCCCGCACCGCCCAACAGATCCGCCGCCATCGCTTCCCCCATATTGGCATGGGCGGCAGTGTAGCGGAGCCGGTCCTTTACGTCACATCACGCCGATCCCGCTGGGCGCCGTCACGGCATGTTCCTTCAGGATCGCTTCGGAGATCGCCGACACCTCGATCAGCTGGACCTCGTAGCCCCACAGGTTGGCGATGTGGCGCAGCACCGCCTTGGCGTCGCTCTCGTCCAGCAGCACGCCGTTGGTGACGCGGTGCTGCAGGATCAGCTTGCGGTCGCCGGCAAGGTCGACGTCGACGATCTGGATGTCCGGCTCCAGGTAACCCAGGTCGTATTGGCGGGCCAGCTTCTTGCGGATGTCGCGATAGCCGCGCTCGTTGTGGATGTGATCGACCAGCAGATAGGGGTCCTCCGCGTCGTCGCGCACGCTGAACAGCTTCAGCTTCCGCATCAAATGCGGGCTGAGATATTGCAGCACGAAGCTCTCGTCGCGGAAATTGGCCCAGGCCTCGCGCACCGCCGCCATGCCGTCGCCGCGCCCGGCGAGGTCGGGGAACCACTGGCGGTCCTCGTCGGTCGGATTCTCGGCGATGCGGGCGATGTCCTGCATCATCGCGAAGCCGATCGCGTAGGGGTTCAGGCCGGAGAAGCGCTTGTCGTCGAACTCCGGCTGGAACACCACCGACGTGTGGGAGTGCAGGAACTCCAGGAAGGCGCCTTCGCTGATCTGGCCGGTCTCGTGCAGGCGGCTCATGATCTGGTAATGGACGTAGGTGGCGCAGCCCTCGTTCATCACCTTGGTCTGTTTCTGCGGATAGAAATACTGCGAGATGTGGCGGACGATGCGCAGGATCTCGCGCTGCCAATGCTCCAGCCGCGGCGCCTTCTTCTCCAGGAAATAGAGGATGTTCTCTTCCGGCAATCCCAGCAGCTTCTTGCGCTCCGACACGGACTTGCTGGGTCGCGGGCCGGCGGCAGTCTTGGGCACGGTGCGCCACAGGTCGTTGAAGGTCTGGTCCTGATATTCCTGCCGCTCGCGCTCGCGCCGCTGCTCGGTCCGGAGATCCGAGCGCTTCTTCGGATATTTGTGCACGCCCTGGCTCATCAGCGCATGGGCGGCGTCCAGCACCCGCTCCACCGCGGCATGGCCGTAGCGTTCCTCGCAATGGGTGATGTAGGTCTTGGCGAATTCCAGATAGTCCAGGATGCCCTCGGCATCGGTCCATTGCTGGAACAGCTGGTTGTTCTTGAAGAAATGATTGTGGCCGAAGGCGGCATGCGCGATCACCAGCGTCTGCATCGTCATGGTGTTCTCTTCCATGATGTAGCTGATGCAGGGGCTGGAGTTGATGACGATCTCGTAGGCGAGGCCGCGATAGCCTTTGCGGTACATCATCTCGTCGCGGGCGAAATGCTTGCCGAAGGACCAATGCTTGTACATCAGCGGCATGCCGATGGACGAATAGGCGTCGAGCATCTGCTCGGCGGTGATGACCTCGATCTGGTTGGGATAGACGTCGAGGCCCATCTCCTTCAGCGCGATGTGCTCGACGGCGTCGTAGACGCGCTTGATCTTGTCGTAATCCCACTCGACGCCGTCATACAGCAGCGCGTCGGGTCTGGTGATCACAGCCGTCATTCTCGATCTCCCCTTCCGCCCCGGCCCCCCAGTACGGGAGGGGGCGGTGATTTTCCTCTATCCCCTCAGGCGTCCCTTACGCCCCCGCCTTCTCGCGGGCGAACAGCTCGCGGAAGACCGGGAAGATCTCCCGGCGGGAGCGGACACGGCGCATCGCCAGCGGGCGTTCCGGGCTCTGCACCTGCTTGTAGGTGCGCCACAGCTCGGTCTCGCGGCCCAGCGCCGACAGGCCCATGTTGTGTTCCGCCGCCACCTCGATGTAGGCGAAATACTGGCACATCGGCAGGATGACGTCGCGCAGCAGGGTCGCCGACTTGGCGTTGTCCGACGACATGTTGTCGCCGTCCGACGCCTGGGCGGCGTAGATGTTCCATTCATTGTGCGGGTAGCGCTCCTGCACCACCTTCTGCATCTCCTCCAGCGCCGTCGACACCACGGTGCCGCCGGTCTCGGTGGAGTAGAAGAAGGTTTCCTCGTCCACCTCCTTGGCCTCGTGGGTGTGGCGGATGAAGACGATGTCGACCGACCGGTACCGCCGCTTGAGGAACAGGTACAGCAGCATGAAGAAGCGCTTGGCCAGATCCTTCATATGCTCGGTCATCGACCCCGACACGTCCATCAGGCAGAACATCACCGCCTGGGCGATCGGCTTCGGCACCGTCTCGAACCGGTTGAACCGGACGTCGATCGGGTCGATGAAGGGAATGCGCTTGGAGCGCAGGACGATGTGTTCCAGCTGTTCGCGCAGTGCCTGGATCTGCTCGGCATCCTCGCCGGCCTCCTCCGCCTCGCGCAGCATCTCCTCCAGCTCGCGGATCTCGTCGCGCTTCGGGCGCTTCAGCGCGATGCGGCGCGACAGGCTGTTCCGCATGGTGCGGACGAGGTTCAGGTTGGCGGGCGATCCCGACACCGAATAGCCCGCCCGCGTCAGCGTGTGCGATTCGGACTGCTTGACCTTCTGCTTCACCAGATCGGGAAGCTCCAGATCCTCCAGGAAGATGTCGAGGAACTCGTCGCGCGACAGGACGAAGCGGAACTCGTCCTCGCCCTCCCCGTCCGGGCTGCCTTCGCTGCCGCGGCCGCCACCGCCGCCGTCCGGGCGCTGGATGGTGTCGCCTTCCACATATTCCTTGTTGCCGGGCACGACATAGTCGCGCACCCCGCCCTGCGAGGCGCGGTGGAAGGACGGTTCGCGCACCCCGCCGGCGGCGATCGTCACCTTCTCGCCGTTCTCGATATCCTGGATGCCCCGTTTGCCGGAGGCGTCGCGGACCGCCTTGACCACCTGTTCCTTGGCACGGCGCAGGAAGCGCTGGCGGTTGGCCAGGCTCTTGCCCTGCGGGTTCAGGCGACGGTCGATGATGTTCATCAAGGGGCTGGCCCTCCCACCCGTTTCGTCACGCGGCCTTCGAACTCTGACAGCATTCTATGACAGTGGGGTTGCCGCGGGGCGTTGCAACACCCCGCCCCGCGGCAATTAAGCGCCCCCAACCTGCCGGGTCGTCAGCCCGCCTGCTTCACCCGCATGTACCATTCGACCAGCCGGCGGACCTGCCGCTCGGTATAGCCGCGCGACATCATGCGCGAGACGAACTCGGTGTGCTTCTTCTCGGTCTCGCCGTCCTTCTTCGAACCGAAGCTGATGACCGGCAGCAGATCCTCGACCTGGCTGAACATCCGCTTCTCGATCACCTCGCGGATCTTCTCGTAGGAGGTCCAGGACGGGTTGCGTCCGGCATTGGCAGCCCGGGCGCGCAGGGCGAACTTCACCACCTCGTTGCGGAAGTCCTTCGGGTTGGCGATGCCCGCCGGCTTCTCGATCTTGGTCAGTTCCTGGTTCAGCAGTTCGCGGTTCATCAGCTGGCCGGTGTCGGGATCCTTGAAGTCCTGATCTTCGATCCAGGCGTCGGCATAGTCGACATAGCGGTCGAACAGGTTCTGGCCGTAGTCGGAGTAGGATTCCAGATAAGCCTTCTGGATCTCGTTGCCGATGAACTCGGCATAGCGCGGGGCGAGTTCGGCCTTGATGAACTCGACGTACTTCTTCTCCGTCTCCTCCGGGAACTGTTCGCGCTTGATCGCCTGTTCCAGCACATACATCAGATGCACAGGATCGGCCGAGATCTCCGTCGAGTCGTAGTTGAAGGTGGAGGCCAGGACCTTGAAGGCGAAGCGGGTCGAGATGCCGCCCATGCCCTCGTCGACGCCGGCCTGGTCCTTGTACTCCTGCATCGACTTGGCCTTGGGATCGGTCTCCTTGACGCTCTCGCCGTCATAGACCCGCATCTTGCTGTAGAAGCTGCTGTTCGGATGCTCGCGCAGACGCGACAGAACCGAGAAGCGGGCCAGCATCTCCAGCGTCGCCGGGGCGCAGGGCGCGGTCGCCAGATCGGAACTGCGGACCAGCTTCTCGTAGATCTTCTGCTCCTCCGCCACCCGCAGGCAGTAGGGGACCTTGATGACGCAGATGCGGTCGATGAAGGCTTCGTTGTTCTTGTTGTTCTTGAAGGTCTGCCACTCCGCCTCGTTGGAGTGGGCCAGGATCACGCCCTGGAACGGGATGGCGCCGATATTCTCCGACCCGACATAGTTGCCCTCCTGCGTCGCGGTCAGCAGGGGATGCAGCATCTTGATCGGCGCCTTGAACATCTCGACGAATTCCAGCATGCCCTGGGTCGCCCGGTTCAGGCCGCCGGAGAAGCTGTAGGCGTCGGGATCGTTCTGGCTGTAGATCTCCAGCTTGCGGATGTCGACCTTGCCGACCAGCGACGAGATGTCCTGGTTGTTCTCGTCGCCCGGCTCGGTCTTGGTCACGCCGATCTGGCGCAGCTTGCTGGGGTGGAGTTTCACCACCTTGAAGCGGTTGATGTCGCCGCCGAATTCGTCGAGGCGCTTGACCGCCCAAGGGCTCATCAGCCCGGTCAGGCGGCGCTTGGGAATGCCGAAGCGTTCCTCAAGCTCGTCGCCGATCTCGTCCGGGTTGAACAGGCCGAGCGGGCTTTCGAAGATCGGGCTGATCTCCTTGCCGGCCTTCAGGACGTAGATCGGGCATTTCTCCACCAGCGACTTCAGCCGCTCCGCCAGCGACGACTTGCCGCCGCCGACCGGGCCCAGCAGGTAGAGGATCTGCTTGCGCTCCTCCAGGCCCTGCGCGGCGTGCCGGAAGAAGCCGACGATCCGCTCGATCGTCTCCTCCATGCCGTAGAACTCGGAGAAGGCGGGATAGACCTTGATGGTCCGGTTCATGAAGATGCGGCCCAGCCGCGGGTCGCGGGCCGTGTCGACCACCTCCGGTTCGCCGATGGCGGCCAGGATGCGTTCGGAGGCCGAGGCGTAGGACATGGGGTCGTCGCGGCACAGCTGGAGATAGTCCATCAAGGACATCTCGGTCTCGCGGCGGGTCTCGTAATTCTGCGTGTAGCGCGTGAACAGTTCGTCGGCCGGGAACATTCGTCGCTCCGTCTTATCTGGTCCGATGCGCCGGGGCGCCGCCGGTGGCTGCGGCGGCAGGCCGCGGCGCATGCCGCGATCCATGGGGCACTCCAGGGAAGACGCGGACCTCAAGGGGTCCGCAGCCTCCCCGCTCAGCGGTAGAAGCCAGCGGTCTGGTGAAAGGAACGGTCCTGTGAAGGCCGGGAGCCGTCCGTCCTGCGACGCGGCAACCCCCGAACGAGTCATTTTTGAATGTAATGCTCCACCTGGAGCTTTCCAGGCACTCAGGCTCCATAGCCGGAAAGCCCGCCATGAAGCCGGCCTCAGCCATAGGACCTAGGTCCCACGGCCAGAGTCGATGCGGCGAGCGCACCTGCTCAACCAACGCGCGTGATTGCCGCGCGTGAGGCGGAAGGTTCGGCGAATGGGATGTGACGGTTTTGCAGAGAGACGGCGTGTATCCGGCGGCAGTCGTCGTTGCCCGTCCGGTCGGGGAGAGTTGCCCAGTGCTGGTCGATCCATTGCGGTTCGATCGGGCCCTCTTGATCACGCCATCGGCCTCCTCAAGCAAGCGCGCCGCCTCGACCAAGCACGGCGCAGGGATTTACCGTCGATGCTGGACTCCAAACCTTAACAAAATCTCGCAAGCGACATTGCGGCTGGCCGTATCGTATGGCCGGTGTTCCGTAACACCTCGCCCCAATACCTCGCCCAATCCCTCTTTGAGATCATGTTGCGTCCCAATCGTCCTCATCAACAAGGCGGAAATTGGGTGAGGATGCGGCAATGACGCGGCGCGGCGGGGGATTACCGCTGGATTACCGAATTGTTTCAATGGCTTGGCAAGCTTGCCACGGGGCGGGAAATTTTAAGGAGGGGCCCCTGCCCGGCCGGCCGCCATCGTCGGGCGCGACAATCACAGGCGGCAGACGCGACTTTCGGGCAAGACCCGCTTCAGGCCGGAAGCCTGGTCCCCAGCCCCATGGCCAGGACGTCGCGCAGGCCGGCGGGGGTGACCGGCTTGGCCAGCACCGCGTCGGCGCCGCAGTCACGCGCCTGGGCCTCGCGGTCGCCGTCGACGCGCCCGCTCATCAACACCACCGGCAGGGCATGCCGGTGCGGCTCGCCGCCGACGCGGAGCGCACGGACGAAGCCGAAGCCGTCCATCGGCTGCATTTCCACGTCGCACAGCACCAGATCGGGAGAATGGGCGGCGACGGCGGCGAGGCCCGACTCGCCGTCGGCGGCCTGATGCACCGCCTTGACGCCCAGCGTGCCCAGCATCTTCGCCAACACCATGCGGGTGAAGGACTCGTCCTCGATCACCAGGACCGACAGGGCGCCGAACGGCATCTCCGTCCCGCCTGCCCCGGCATCTTCCGCAGCATCCTCAGCCGACCGGTCAGCCACCACGCCCGCCCTTTCGCTTGAGCCACCCGCGGCGGACTGGCGCCGAGGGTCATTTCGTGACTGAACCTGTGTACGATGGCAACCAGTGCCGCGCAAGATGTCCAAAAATAAGAGGGGCGGACTGCCCTGGATGAGCGGTTGCGCCGGTCCTCCGGCCCCGTTTAGATGGGATGCATGAGCTTCCTCGATCACATCCGCGCGTGCAACGCGCACGACCTGTCCGGCTTCCGCCCCTTCGAGCTGGACGGCCACACCGTGGGCTGGGTACGCCATGCCCTGGCCGAGGCGCTGCCCGGCGTCGATCCAGGCTTCGTCGCCACCGCCGAGCGGCTGACCATCGCACCCGAGATCCGGGACTTCGAGGCGCGGTCCACCCTGCTCGACCATGCCGCCGCCTATCTGGTGGAGCAGGGCACGGTCACCGCGCTGCGCGGGGAATATTACCCCATCCTGCCGCGCTGGGGGGCGGAGCCGTTGGCCCGGCTGGACCGTGCCGCGGTCGGCGCCTTCGGCATCGAAGCCTATGGCCTACACGTCAACGGCTTCGTCCGCGATGAGGCGGGCGGTAATGAGGCTGGCGGCCTTCTGCTGTGGGTCGGCCGCCGCGCCCGCGACCGGGAGGTGGCGCCGGGCCAGTTCGACAACCTGATCGCCGGCGGCCAGCCCATCGGTCTGTCGCTGGCCGAAAATCTGGAGAAGGAGGCGGCGGAGGAGGCCGGGCTCGACGCCGAGACCGCGCGCCGCGCCGTGCCGGTCGGCGCCATCAGCTACACCATGGAGACGCCGGCCGGGCTGAAGCGCGACCGCCTGTTCGTCTATGACCTGGAGCTTCCGCCCGGCGTCACCCCGGTCAACACCGACGGCGAGGTGGAGTGCTTCGAGCTCTGGCCGCTGGACAAGGTGGCCGACTCGGTGCGCGGCACCGGCGACTGGAAGTTCAACGTCAACCTTGTGGTGATCGATTTCCTGGTCCGCCACGGCTGGCTGACCCCGGAGAATGAGCCCGACTATCTGGAGATCGCCTGCGGCCTGCGCCGGTAGGCCCGACTCCGGCACACAAAAAAGGCCCCGCCCTCCTGCGAGAGCGGGGCCTATTTCTTCCGGCCGCGGCGGCGCCCGGTGTCTTTAGCCTTACTGCGGCAGCCTTATTGCGGCAGCGGCTGCGGGCTGTCGGCCAGCGAGCGCAGGTAGGCGATCACGGCGGCGCGGTCGTCGTCCTTCTTCAGTCCGGCGAAGGTCATCTTGGTGCCCGGAGCGTATTCCTTCGGGTTGTAGAGGAACTTGTTCAGATCGTCATAGGTCCAGGTGCCGCCGGTCTTGACCAGGGCATCGGAATAGCTGAAGCCCTGCATGTGGCCCTTCGGACCGCCGACGATGCCATACAGGTTCGGGCCGACCTTGGCCGCACCGCCCTTGTCGAAGCTGTGGCAGGCGGCGCAGGCCTTGGCGACCTTCTGGCCGGCTTCCGGGCTGGCGGCGGCGAGCAGCGGCGCAATCGGCGCCGGACCGGTGGGAGCGGCACCCTTGTCGGCGGGCGCGCTGGCCCCCTCGGGCGTCGCGATGACATAGACGCTCTGTTCGAGCGGCTTCGAATGAACCAGCACCTTGGACGCGAATCCGGCCAGCATCGCGATCAGCCCGGCCAGCAGCACGGCGCCGAAAATCTTGTTCCACTCCATGCTCATTGAGAGCCCCTTTTTTCCCTATTTCAGTACACTCGGCGTTTCTCCCGCCCGCGGCCGAACGCGCCGCGGCTACCATAGCCCGCGGTCCGAAGCTTGTCATAGCCCGGCGGACCGCGAAAAAAGGTCGCATACAAATTTGTCGCAGTCACCAACCTCTTAATTTGCTTGCGCATTACGCTGCACTGCAAAACGGCCTTGCCGCCCCTTGACGCCGTCCCGGCAGCCGTGGTTCACCCGCGCCAGTTCCGTCACGGATCCGTGATCCATCGGCCCCTCCCGACCCGGAGTTCCCGCGCCATGCCGACCGCAGCCCCCGCCAGCCAGTCCGCCGACCTCCCCGGCGGCCGTCCCGCCAACCCGATCGTGGTGATCCCGGCGCGCATGGCCTCCACCCGGCTGCCCGGCAAGCCGCTGGCCGACATCCTGGGCACGCCGATGATCGTCCATGTGCTGCGCCGCGCCATGGAGGCCGCCATCGGCCCGGTGGTGGTCGCCTGCGCCGAGCCGGAGATCGCCCGCGCCGTCGAGGCCGCCGGCGGCACCGCGGTGCTGACGCGCCCCGACCATCCCTCGGGCTCCGACCGCATCTTCGAGGCGCTGCAGCTGATCGACCCGGAGGGACGGCACGACGCGGTGGTCAACGTGCAGGGCGACCTGCCGACCATCGAGCCGGAGAGCGTGCGCGCCGCCTTCGCCCCGCTGGCCGACCCGGAAGTCGACATCGCCACGCTGGTGGTCGAGATCACGCGGGAGGAGGAGCGAACCGACCCCAACGTGGTCAAGGCGGTGCTGGAGCTGCCCCCCGGCGCCCGCCAGGGCCGTGCTCTCTATTTCACCCGCGCCACCGCGCCGACCGGCGACGGGCCGCTCCATCACCACATCGGCCTCTACGCCTACCGCCGGGCGGCGCTGGAACGCTTCGTCTCGCTTCCGCCCTCGGTGCTGGAGCAGCGCGAGCGGCTGGAGCAGCTGCGCGCCCTGTCCAACGGCATGCGCATCGACGCGGCGGTCGTTGACGCGGTTCCGCTGGGTGTCGATACTCCCGCCGACCTGGAGCGCGCCTGCGCCCTCCTGTCCGCCCGCAAGGGCGGCTGAAATCTGATGCTGTCCGCCCGCAAGGGCGGCTGACAGCCTGACCGACCCGCCTCAATAAGATCCGCCGGGGGAACCTCGTCCATGCCCACGACCAACATCATCGCCTTCCAGGGCTTCCCCGGCGCCTATTCCGATCTGGCATGCCGCAACGCGCGGCCGACCATGACGACGATGCCCTGCGCCACCTTCGAGGACGCCTTCTCGGCGGTGCGCGACGGCCGCGCCTCGCTGGCGATGATTCCGGTGGAGAACTCCATCGCCGGCCGTGTCGCCGACAACCATTACCTGCTGCCCGAAGGCGGCCTGCACATCATCGGCGAGCATTTCCAGCGGGTGAACCACCAGCTGCTGGCGCCGAAGGGCGCCACGCTGGACAGCATCCAGACCGTGCGCAGCCACATCCAGGCGCTGTCCCAGTGCCAGACCGCCATCCGCGGGCTGGGGCTGCAGGCGATCAACCATGCCGACACGGCGGGGGCGGCGAAAGAGATCGCGGCGATGAACGACCCGCGCCATGCCGCCATCGCCTCGTCACTGGCCGCGGAAATCTACGGGCTGGACATCCTGAAGAGCGGGATCGAGGACGCCGCCCACAACACCACCCGCTTCCTGATCCTGGCGCGCGAGCCGAAGCTGCCGGCGCTGGGCTCCTGCAAGACGATCACAACCTTCGTCTTCCGCGTCCGCAGCGTGCCGGCCGCGCTCTACAAGGCGCTGGGCGGCTTCGCCACCAACGGCGTCAACATGACCAAGCTGGAAAGCTACATGGTCGGCGGCCATTTCACCCAGACCCAGTTCTACGCCGACGTGGAGGGTCATCCGGACGAGCGCCCGCTGCGCCTCGCTTTGGAGGAGTTGGACTTCTTCGCCCGCGAGGTGAAGATCCTCGGCGTCTATCCGGCCAACCCCTTCCGCTATCAGGAAAGCCAGCGCGTCGGCGAGGATTGATCCCCTCCCGGCGTCTCCCTCCCGCAACGCCGCAAGTCTTTTCGCAGCTGCCGCAAGTCGCGCGTCATTCCGCCGCAGTGACGCGACTTAGCCGTGGCCGCGTTCGACCGGCGCTGGGCATGATTAGCGAAAGTTGTTATACAATAAAGACCGGCAAGGACCGGGCTCATAAGCCCACGAATACAACAAGACACCACGGCGGCTGACGGGTGAAACCCCGCCGACGGCCATGGCGCCACGGATGGAGGTTGCCATGCTCACGATGGACGATTGTCTCGGGTTGGCGAATCTGGAGGCGGAGGAGGTGGCGCAGATCGCCGCCCACGAACATCTCCCCTTCATGACCGCCCTGGAAAAGGGCGCCTCGCTTCTGCACGAGCCCTGGGGCGACGCCGCGGTCCGTCAGATGGTGTGGGACAACCTGTGCAGCGCCGACCGCCGCCGTCCGGCCGAAGCGGCCTCGCTGATGACGCTCTACAACGACACCTGCACCCGCCATCCGAACCCCTTCGACCGCCGCTGCTCCCCGGCCCGCGCGGTGGGGCCGCAGCGGCGGCATTGAGGGGTCTGCGCAGGGTCGCCTAAGCCTCCGCCCGCTCTGATAGACCGTCATTCCCGCGAAGGCGGGAATCCAGCCATTCCATAAGGTTAGCTGTGGAAACACCTGATCCCCGCCTGCGCGGGGATGACGGCCAAGAAATGTGGTCGCTCCCTCACCCCTCCGCCATCCATTCCCGGATCAGGCGGTGGGCGATCGAATCGGGGCGGGCGAGGCGGAAGGTTTCGTCCGGGGTGTGGGTGCGCAGGAAGTCGCGGTCGAACCAGCGGGCGCTTTCCAGTTCGTCGTTGCCGGTGTCGATGTCGAAGCTGGTGGCCCGCGCGGTGAAGCCCAGCATCAGCGAGGACGGGAAGGGCCAGGGCTGCGAGGAGCGATATTGGATGTCGGTCACCGTCAGCCCGACCTCCTCGAACACCTCGCGGGCGACGGTGTCCTCCAGGCTTTCGCCCGGTTCGAGGAAGCCGGCCAGCACCGAATGCATGCCCGGCGGGAAACGGCTCTGGCGGCCCAGCACGATGCGGTCGCCGCCATCATGGACCAGCATGATGACGGCCGGGTCGGTGCGTGGAAAATGGTGGGTGGCGCAGTCGGGGTTGGTGCAGAGCCGCACATGGCCGCCTTCCGCCGACGCGGCCGGGGAGCCGCAGACCCCGCAGAAGCGGTGGCGGGCGTTCCACCACACCATGCCGCGGGCATAGGCGCACAGCGCCGCCTCCCCTTCCGGCATCAGCGGCCCGGTGGCGCGCAAATCCTCGAACCGGCCGTGGCCCCGCAAGGCCGGCAGCGCGTCCGGCTCCTCCACCATCGACAGGTCGACGGTGAAGAGCGGGGCGCCATCCTCCATCAACCCGAGGAAGATCGGCACCGCATCCAGCCCCTCCGCCGGCAGCAGGACGGCGCGCGGCGCATCCTGTGGACCGGCGACGAAGCTTTTGGTCTGCCAGACCGGCAGGACACGGGATGCGGGGGCGAGCCAGGCCTCCGTCAGCCAATCCTCGTCCTTGCGGCGGAGGGAGGCGCGGTCGACCGGCGCGGCGGCGTAGATGTTGGGTCGGTTCATCATGGCCGGTCGAGGCTGCCACAAGCCGTGCCGGGCGAAAAGCCCTGCCGGTGGCGTAGCTGTCCTGCGGCGCCGGCCGCTCCCCGAGGCCCAAAGCCTGGACAGGGCGCTTTCGGGTTTCCGGGGCGGGCGGGGGCCGGTAGGATGCGGCAACCAATACCGGCAAAAGTTCAAGGAGCGACCATGACCGAACCCTGCCCCGCCCCGATGGTGGCGCTCGCCCAGCGGTTGGCCGACTCCAGCGGCAGCGTCGTCCGCCGCTATTTCCGCACCCCCGTCGCCATCGACGACAAGGCCGACGCCTCGCCGGTCACCATCGCCGACCGCGAGGCGGAGCATGTCATCCGCACCATCATCGAAAGCCAGCGCCCCGACGACGGCATCTATGGCGAGGAGCACGGCACCAAGAACCTGGACGCCGAATGGGTGTGGGTGATCGACCCCATCGACGGCACCAAGTCCTTCATCACCGGCCGGCCGATCTTCGGCACGCTGATCGCCCTGCTGCATCATGGCCGCCCGGTCCTGGGCATCATCGACCAGCCCATCGTCGGCGACCGCTGGATCGGCGTCGAAGGCCGGCCGACCACCCACAACGGCCAGCCGGTGCGCGTCCGCCCCTGCCCCGGCGGGCTGGGCGCCGCCATGTTCGGCACCACCTCGCCCGACCTGTTCCCGGGCAGCGATTACGACGCCTATCGCCGCGTCGCCGCCAAGGTGAAGACGGCGGCCTATGGCGGCGACTGCTACACCTACGGCCTGCTGGCGTCCGGCTATTACGACCTCGTCGTCGAGTCGGGGCTGAAGCTGTACGACTTCGCAGCGCTGGTGCCGGTGGTGACCGGGGCCGGCGGGCTGATGACGGATTGGGAGGGCAAGCCGCTCGACGCCAACTCCAGCGGCCGGGTGATCGCCGCCGGCGATCCGCTGATCCACCAGGAGGCCATGAAGGCACTGGCCGGCTGAGGACACCGAGATGACCGCCCCAACGATGACCGCTATCGAGCCGCCCGCCCGTTCCGTCTTCGAAACGTCCCCTGAAAAGCTGCGGCCCTTTCTGGAAAGCCTGGCCGCGCGGGTGTCGGGCGGGTCGAACTGGATGGTGCGCAAGAAGACCGTCTGCGACCTGCTGCTGGGGCTGGACGCCTTCTTCGCCCTGCCGGCGGCCGAACGCAGCGCGCTGATGGCCGATGACACCTCTTCCGACACCCCCGCCGACGAGGGAGGCGGGCCGGAGGATTTCCGCAAGGTCCTGCCGCTCTATGTCGGCGCCATCCTGGAGGGGCTGAAGGAAACGGCCATTGCGTCCCCGGAACAGGCGGCCATCTACCTGCTGTCGATCCATCCCGAGCATCAGGCGGCGGCGGAGGCCTGGATGCTGGCCGATCCGCGCAACGGGAAGTCGGTGCGCCGGCTGATGCGGGACGACCGCCGCTATCGCCAGTTGATGGATCGCATGGCCGACCACTGGCGAAGCTCGCAAAGCCGCTGAACCTGAACCGGAATTGCGCTTGACGGGCGCGCGGGCGTGGCAATCTAACCAGAACGTCCGCTCTCCACACAGGACCGCCGATGCGCCGCCTTCTCGCCGTTGCCGCCACGATCCTGACCCTCGCCGCGCCGGCCGCCCTTACACAGGCGCAGGCCGCGACCCAGGCAATGACCAGGACCGTCACCGCGCTGAAGCAGTTCGGGGAGCCGCAATTCAAGCCCGGCTTCACCCATTTCCCCCACGTCAATCCCGACGCGCCCAAGGGCGGGTCGATCGGGCTGGCCGAATCGCAGCCGGGCACCTACGACAGCCTGAACACGCTGATCCTGCGCGGGGTGCGTCCGCGCACGCTGGGGCTGATCTCCGACACGCTGATGGTCGGGTCCGGCTGGGAGCTGGACGCCGCCTATGCCCATCTGGCGGAAAGCGTCGAGGTGCCGAACGATTACGGCTGGGCGATCTTCACGCTGCGCCAGGGTGCCCACTGGCATGACGGCACGCCGATCACCAGCGCTGACGTGGTCTTCACCTGGGACGCCATCCAGGCCCACGGTGCGCCCTTCATCAAGTCCTTCCTCGACCACATCGCCAAGGTGGAGGCGCTGGACGACCGCCGCTTCAAGATCACCCTGACCGGCACGGGGGAGATCAAGCCGATCATCGACTTCGCCACGACCTTCTCGCCGCAGCCCAAGCATTGGTGGACCGCCAATGGCCGCGACATCTCCAAGACGACGCTGGAGCCGGTGCTGGGCAGCGGCCCCTACCGGATCAAGATCGTCGATCCCGGCCGCTCCATCACCTACGAACGGGTCGCCGACTGGTGGGCGAAGGATCTGCCGACCGCCCGCGGCTTCTACAATTTCGATACGGTGAAGGACGACTTCTACCGCGACGACGACGTGATGTTCGAGGCGTTCAAGGCCGGCGCCTACGACTTCCGCGGCGAATACCGGGCGCAGCGCTGGACCACCGGCTACGACTTCCCCGCCGTCAAGGATGGCCGGGTGAAGACGCTGGAGGTGCAGAGCGAACTGCCGCTGGGCGCCCAAGGCTTCCGCCTGAACACCCGGCGCGCCAAGTTCGCCGACCCGCAGGTGCGCGAGGCGCTGACCCTGCTGTTCGACTTCGACTGGATCCAGAAGAACATCCTCTACGGCCAGTACAAGCGCACGCTCAGCAACTTCCCCAACTCCGACTTCGGGGCCAAGGGACCGCCCGGCCCGGCGGAACTGGCACTGCTGGAGCCCTATAAGGTGCAGCTGTCGGAGCGGGTGCTGACCCAGCCCTTCACCCTGCCCACCAGCGACGGCAGCGGCAACAACCGCGCCCAGGTGCGCGAGGCCACCCGCCTGTTCAAGGCAGCGGGCTGGGAGGTCCGCAACGGCAAGCTGACCAATGTGAAGACCGGCGAGGTGATGGCGATCGAATTCCTCGACGGCACCGGGGCGCTGACCCGCGTCATCCAGCCCTATGTCGAGACGCTGCGCCGCGTCGGCATCGACGCGTCCTTGCGCCTTGTCGACACCGCCCAGTATCAGGCCCGGCTCGACGAGTTCGATTTCGACGCCATTATCGTCAATCTCGCCTTCTTCACCCCGCCGGGCACCGAACTGCGCGGCTATTTCGGCTCCGCCGCCGCCGGCACCAAGGGCTCGGCCAATTATTCCGGCATCCACGACCCGGTTGCCGACGCGCTGATCGAAAAGGCGTTGGCCGCCAAGGATCTGGACAGCGTCCAGGCGGCGACCCGCGCGCTCGACCGCGTTCTGCTGTGGGGCTTCTACATGGTGCCGCAATGGTACAACCCGGAAAGCTGGATCGCCCACAAGGCGTGGCTGGCCCATCCCGCGGTCTGGCCGAAATACGACCAGGATTATCGCAGCACCAATTTCCCGGCGACTTGGTGGGTCGATGCGGCCAGTAAGGCGGCGCAGCCTTGATGGCGCCCCATTGCCGGGCTAACTCCATCCATCTGAACGGTTTTCGCGAAAACAAGCGAGGGAGGGGATCGGGTATGACGGGTCGGATGCGGTGGCTGGGCACCGGTATGGCGGCGGCGATGACGGGGATTCTGCTGCTGGCGACTCCGGCCGTGGCGCAGGAGAAGGGCAGCCACGCCCTGGCGCTGCACGGCAAGCCGAAATACGGGCCGGATTTCCAGCATCTCGACTACGTCAATCCCGACGCGCCGAAGGGTGGCGAGGTCAAGCTGATGGCCTTCGGCGGCTTCGACAACCTGAACCCCTTCATCCTGCGCGGACAGGCCGCCGCCGGCTCCGGGCTGGCGTTCCAGACCCTGACCACCAGCAACGGCGACGAGGCGATCACCGAATACGGCCTGCTGGCCGAAAGCATCGAGGTGGCGCCCGACCGCAGCTGGGTCGCCTTCACCCTGCGGCCGGAGGCCCGATTCCAGGACGGCAAGCCGGTCACGGTCGACGACGTGATCTGGAGCTTCGACACGCTCCGCGAAAAGGGCCATCCGCTCTACCGCACCTATTACGCCGACGTGACGAAGGCGGAGAAGACCGGCGAGCGCACGGTCAAATTCTCGTTCCGGGATGGCAACAATCCGGAGCTGCCGGTCATCATGGGCCAGCTGCCGGTGCTGCCCAAGCACGCCTTCGCCAACCGCGACTTCGCGACCACGACGCTGGAGCCGCTGGTCGGCAGCGGTCCCTACAAGGTGGTGGACGTGCAGCCCGGCCGCTCCATTACCTATGAGCGGGTGAAGGACTGGTGGGCGAAGGATCTGCCGATCAACCGTGGCCGCTACAATTTCGACCGCATCCGCTACGACTATTACCGCGACCTCGACGTGGCGTTCGAGGCGTTCAAGGCCGGCGCCTATGATTTCCGGCTGGAGAATTCGTCGAAGAACTGGACCACCGGCTACAATGTCCCGGCGGTGCAGAACGGTCAGATCGTCAAGGAAGAGATCAAGCACCAGGACCCGCAGGGCATGCAGGCCTTCGTGTTCAACATCCGCCGGCCGATCTTCGAGGACCGCCGGGTGCGCGAGGCGCTGAATTACCTGTTCGACTATGAATGGACGCGGGCCAACCTGTCCTACGGCCTCTATCAGCGCACCAAGAGCTATTTCGCCAACACCGAACTGGCGGCCACCGGCCTGCCCTCCCCCGCCGAGCTGAAGCTGCTGGAACCCTTCCGCGGCCAGATCCCGGACGAGGTGTTCACCAAGCCGTACGAGCCGCCGAAGACCGACGCCAGCGGCAACATCCGCGGCAACCTGCGCACCGCGCTGGGCCTGCTGAAGGAAGCCGGTTGGGAGTTGAAGAACGGCAAGCTGGTCAACGCCCAGGGCCAACCCTTCCGCTTCGAGATCCTGCTGGTCCAGGCCGACATGGAACGCATCGTCCAACCCTTCGTCCGCAATCTGGAGCGCGCCGGCATCGAGGCGCAAATCCGCGTGGTCGACAGCGCGCAGTACCAGAACCGCACCGATAATTTCGATTACGATATGATCATCGAGCGGTTCGCGCAGTCGTTGTCGCCCGGCAACGAACAGCGCGACTACTGGGAATCCTCGCGCGCCGACCAGCCGGGCAGCCGCAACGCCATCGGCATCAAGAACCCGGTGGTCGACAAGCTGGTGGAGACGCTGATCGCCGCCCCCGACCGCGAGTCGCTGATCGCCGCCACCCGGGCGCTGGACCGCGTTCTGCTGTGGAACTGGTACGTCATCCCGCACTGGCACGACACGGTGTACCGCGTCGCCTACTGGAACCGTTTCTCCCATCCGGCGGTTGCCCCCAAATACGGCCTGGGCTTCCAGGACACCTGGTGGGTCGATCCGGAAAAGAACGCCAAGCTGGCCAACAGCGCCCGCCGCACGGAACCCTGAACGGTCTGACACGTAGAACGGTCTGGTCTAAGCTGTCGTTTCCTTTGAGGATTGGGGAGGGTCGGGACACCCGCGATGCTGGCTTACATCATCCGCCGCCTGTTGCTGATCATCCCCACCCTGTTCGGGATCATGGTGATCAATTTCCTGATCGTGCAGATCGCCCCCGGCGGCCCGATCGAGCAGATGATCGCCCGTGTCCAGGGCACGGCGGTGGAGGCGACCTCGCGCATCGGCGGTTCGGCCGGCGGCGACGCCAACACCGCCCAGCGCCAGAACCAAGCCGGCGGCGACAGCGGCAGCAAGTACCGCGGCGCCCAGGGCCTGGATCCCGCCTTCATCAAGCAGCTGGAGAGGGAATTCGGCTTCGACAAGCCGCTGCACGAACGCTTCATCCACATGATGTCGAACTACATCGTGTTCGATTTCGGAACCAGCTACTTCCGCGACCGGCGGGTGGTCGATCTGGTGCTGGAGAAGATGCCGGTGTCGATCTCGCTCGGCATCTGGACGACGCTGATCGTCTATCTGGTCTCCATCCCCTTGGGCATCGCCAAGGCGGTCCGCGACGGCCAGCCCTTCGACGTCTGGACCTCCGGCGTCGTCATCGTCGGCTATGCGATTCCCAGCTTCCTGTTCGCCGTGCTGCTGATCGTGCTGTTCGCCGGCGGGCGCTATCTCGACTGGTTCCCCTTGCGCGGGCTGGTGTCGGACAATTGGGGCGACCTGCCCTGGTACAAACAGGTGCTCGACTATTTCTGGCACATGGCGCTGCCGGTGCTGTCGATGGTGATCGGCGGCTTCGCCGGGTTGACCATGCTGACCAAGAACTCCTTCATGGAGGAGATCGGCAAGCAGTACGTCATCACCGCCCGCGCCAAGGGCCTGACGGAAAACCGCGTGCTGTACGGCCATGTCTTCCGCAACGCCATGCTGATCGTCATCGCCGGCTTCCCCGGCGCCTTCATCGGCATCCTGTTCACCGGCGCGCTGCTGATCGAGGTGATCTTCTCGCTCGACGGATTGGGCCTCCTGGGCTTCGAGGCGGCGATCAACCGCGACTATCCGGTGATGTTCGGCACGCTTTACTTCTTCACGCTGCTGGGGCTGATCATGAACTTGGTCGGCGACATCACCTATGTGATGGTCGATCCCCGCATCGACTTCGAATCGCGGAGGGTGTGATGACTCCGCTGACCCGGCGCCGGCTGGCCAATTTCAAGGCGAACCGCCGCGGCTTCTGGTCCTTCTGGATCTTCCTGGTGCTGTTCTTCGTCTCGCTGGGGGCGGAGTTCATCGCCAACGACAAGCCGCTGCTGATCGAATACGAGAATCACTATTACTGGCCCGTCTTCAACGCCTACCCCGAGACGACCTTCGGCGGCGAGTTCGAGACGGAGACCGATTACCGCGACCCCTATGTCCGCGACCTGATCAATTCCAAGGGCTGGATGGTCTGGCCGCTGATCCCCTACAGCTACCGCACCATCAACTACAATTTGCCGGTCCCCGCCCCCGCCCCGCCGTCCGCCGACAACTGGCTGGGCACCGACGACCAGGGGCGCGACGTGGTGGCGCGGCTGATCTACGGCTTCCGCATCTCGGTGCTGTTCGGTCTGGTGCTGACCGCCTTCTCGTCGGTCATCGGCGTGGCGGCCGGTGCGGTGCAGGGGTATTTCGGCGGACTGACCGACCTGCTGTTCCAGCGCTTCATCGAGATCTGGCAGGGGTTGCCCACCCTGTTCCTCCTCATCATCCTGGCCAGCGTGGTGACGCCGACCTTCTGGTGGCTGCTGGGCCTGCTGCTGCTGTTCTCCTGGACCGCGCTGGTCCATGTGGTGCGGGCGGAGTTCCTGCGGGCACGCAACCTCGACTACGTGCGCGCCGCCAAGGCGCTGGGCGCCGGCGACGTCACCATCATGGTGCGCCATGTGCTGCCCAACGCCATGGTGGCGACGCTGACCTTCATGCCCTTCATCCTGAACGGCTCGATCACCACCCTGACCGCGCTGGATTTCCTCGGATTCGGCCTGCCGCCCGGCTCGCCGTCGCTGGGAGAGCTGCTGGCCCAGGGCAAGGCCAACCTCCAGGCGCCCTGGCTGGGCCTGACCGCCTTCTTCGTGCTGGCGATCATGCTGAGCCTGCTGATCTTCATCGGCGAGGCGGTGCGCGACGCCTTCGACCCGCGCAAGACCATCGCCCAGATGTCTACGGCGATGCCGGGCGAGGCCGCCGCGGCGACCGCCGCACGCAAGGAGGCGGCGGAGTGACGATGACGACCGTGAAGAGCCCGACATGACCATCATGCCCCCCAACCCCGACCTGCTGTCCGTGCGGGGCCTGCGTGTCGATTTCCGGTCGGGCGCCGGTGCGACACAGGCCGTCAAGGGCGTGTCCTTCGACATCCAGAAGGGCGAGACGCTGGCGCTCGTCGGCGAATCGGGCTCCGGCAAGTCGGTCACGGCTCTGTCGATCCTGCAGTTGCTGCCCTACCCGATGGCGCACCATCCTGCCGGCTCGATCCGCTTCCGCGACACCGAACTGCTGGGCGCCGACGAGCGCACCCTGCGGCAGGTGCGCGGCAACCGCATCGCCATGATCTTTCAGGAGCCGATGACCTCGCTGAACCCGCTGCACAGCATCGAGCGGCAGATCAACGAGACCCTGTTCCTGCACAAGCACCTGTCGACCGGCGCCGCCCGCGCCCGCACGCTGGAGTTGCTGCGCCTCGTCGGCCTGCCCGACCCGGAAAAGCGGCTGACCGCCTACCCGCACGAATTGTCGGGCGGCCAGCGCCAGCGCGTGATGATCGCCATGGCGCTGGCCAACGAGCCGGACCTGCTGATCGCCGACGAGCCGACCACCGCGCTCGACGTCACCATCCAGGCGCAGATCCTGGCGCTGCTGAAGGATCTGCAGAGCCGCTTCGGCATGGCGCTGCTGCTGATCACCCACGATCTCGGCGTGGTGCGCAAGATGGCCGACCGCGTCTGCGTGATGAACCAGGGCGAGATCGTCGAGCAGGCCAAGGTCGACGATCTCTTCATCCGCCCGCGCCACCCCTACACGCAGAAGCTGCTGTCGGCCGAGCCGCGCGGCAACCCGCTGAACCCGCCCGACGACGCGGCGGAGGTGATGGCCGCCGACCGGTTGAAGGTCTATTTCCCGATCAAGAAGGGGCTGCTGCGCCGCACCGTCGGCCATATCAAGGCGGTGGACGGCGTCGACGTCGCGGTCCGCCGTGGCCACACCGTTGGCGTCGTCGGCGAATCGGGATCGGGCAAGACCACGCTGGGCCTCGCTCTTCTACGCCTGCACGCCAGCGAGGGCGCCATCCGCTTCGACGGCACCGACATCCAGGGCTGGCAGCCCAAGCGCCTGCGGGGCCTGCGGCGCGAGATGCAGATCGTCTTCCAGGACCCCTATGGCAGCCTGTCGCCCCGCCTGTCGGTCGGCCAGATCATCGGCGAGGGGCTGGGCATCCACGGCATCGGCGATGCCAAGGAACGCGAGGCGATGGTCTCCCGCGCGCTGGAGGAGGTCGGCCTGCCGCCCGAGGCCCGCAACCGCTATCCGCACGAGTTCTCCGGCGGCCAGCGCCAGCGCATCGCCATCGCCCGCGCCCTGGTGCTGAAGCCGAAATTCGTCGTGCTGGACGAGCCGACCTCGGCGCTCGACATGTCGGTGCAGGCGCAGATCGTCGATCTGCTGCGCGACATCCAGGCCCGCCACAACCTCGCCTACCTGTTCATCAGCCACGATCTGCGGGTGGTGCGGGCGCTGTCCAGCCACGTCATGGTGATGAAGGACGGCAAGGTGGTCGAACAGGGCCCGACCCAGCGCATCTTCGAAGACCCGCGCGAGGAGTACACCCGCGCCCTGCTCGCCGCCGCGCTGAACCTGGAGGCGGTCGAGTCGCCGGCGGTGCGGACGTGAAGCGGGCGTGATCCTGAGGGTGCAGAAGGTGCAGATAAGATTGACACGGAGGTCACGAATGAAGACACGGATGTCACGGATGTTCTTGAGCTTGCGAAACAGGATGCCCAATGCCGAAGTGGGCGACTGACCAAGCTCGATAGTCAAGTGGCCATGACGATGCTTGCCCAAGCCGGCGAACACCATTTCAAACGGCATCCGTGTCATCCGTGCTTACATCCGTGACATCCGTGTCAATCTTGTTCCCCAAACCCGCACCCTCCCGCCGTGGGACAAGCCGCCACCCCGCCAAAGGCTTTATCCCAGGCCGCTCCACGGTTAGGGTAGCCCTCCCCTCGCAGCAGCCGACGCCGACGCCATGACCGACACTGCCCCGCAAGACGCCGCCCACCTCGCGACCCAACTCGCGGGGGCCGTCCGGTCGGGGGACCGGCGGGCGCTGGCCCGCGCGATCACGCTGATCGAATCGACGCGCGCCGACCATCGCGCCACCGCCGAGGCGCTCCTGGCGGCGCTGCTGCCCCACACCGGTAATTCGGTGCGACTCGGCATCTCCGGCGTGCCGGGGGTGGGGAAATCGACCTTCATCGAGGCGTTCGGGCTGCATGTCATCGGGCTGGGGCACAAGGTCGCGGTGCTGGCGGTCGATCCGTCGTCGCAGCGCACCGGCGGCTCGATCCTGGGCGACAAGACCCGGATGGTCGATCTGTCGCGCGACCCCAACGCCTTCATCCGCCCCTCCCCGGCGGGTGCGACGCTGGGCGGCGTGGCGCGCCGTACGCGCGAGGCGATGCTGATCTGCGAGGCCGCCGGCTTCGACGTGATCGTGGTGGAGACGGTCGGCGTCGGCCAGTCGGAAACCGCGGTCGCCGACATGGTCGACCTGTTCATGCTGCTGCTGCTGCCTGCCGGCGGCGACGAGCTGCAGGGCATCAAGAAGGGCATCGTCGAGCTGGCCGACCTCGTCGTCGTCAACAAGGCCGACGGCGACCTCGCCGCCACCGCCCGCCACACCGTCGCCGATTACCGCCACGCGCTGGCCCTGCTGCGTCACGGCGACTGGCGCGTGCCGGTGCTCAGCTGCTCCGCCTTCCGGAAGACGGGCATCGACACGGTGTGGCAGACCATCGGCGAGCACAAGGCGCTGACCGAGGCCAACGGCGCCCGCGCCACCCGCCGGGCGGAGCAGGCCCGTGCCTGGCTGTGGAGCGAGATCCGCGAAACGCTGATCGACCGTTTCCGCGCCCACCCCGCCGTGCGCGCCGATCTGGCGCGACTCGAGGCGGAGGTGACCGCCGGCACCACCATCCCGGCCGCCGCCGCCCATACCCTTCTGGGACGCTTCCTCGGCAAACCAGCCCCATCGGGGTCCAGCGGCGCATAATCCGTTCAGCTTATGCTGCACCGCAACAAATCCGTTGCACCGCACCAACCGTAGGGCTATTCTGCGCCGGGCGGGAAAGGGGCGACGTGTGTCGATTCGGCCTTTGTCGATTCGCTGCGCATCGCTTGGGCCGGGGTGCCCGCGGTCTCCTGGGGTTACGCCGGAGCGGCCTTTCCGTTTCCGCCAACGTGCCATCACCTACGGGAGACAACGCCATGACCGCTCAGCCGACCCCCGCCAACGTCCTGACCCTGTTCAAGACCAACGCCCAGACCACCGCGGCCAAGTCCGCCCGCGTCGCCACCCTGGTCCAGGACGGCTACCGCCGCTGGTTCGACGGCGTGACCGCGTCGGTGAACGACGCCAGCCGCCTGGCCGCCGGGCTGGGCAAGGCCCGCACCCCCGCCGATCTGGCGGCGCTGCAGCGCGATTGGCTGTCCACCACCCAGGCCCGCGTGACCGAGAGCGTGCAGGGCTTCCTGGACGTCTCCAGCAAGATCGCCGCCGAGATCACCACCCTGCCGGCTCCGGCCGCCGATGCCGCTCCGGTTGCCGCCCCCGTGGCTGCGCCGGCGCCGAAGGTCGAGGCGCCGAAGCCGGTGGCGGTCGCCGCCCCGAAGGTCGAGGCGCCCAAGGTTGAGGCGCCCAAGGTTGAGGCAAAGACCGAAGCCCCCGCCCCGGTTCCGGCCCAGGCTGCCGAAACCGCTCCGGTCGCCGCCACCGCCGCCGCCAAGCCGGCCGAGGTTCCGGTGAAGGAACTGGTCGAAACGGTGAAGGCCGAGCAGGCCGCTCCGGCCGCCGCCGTCGCCGCCGAGGTGAAGGCCGCGGCCAAGCCGGCGCCGCGCCGCGCCGCCAAGCCGGTTGCCGCCAAGCCGGCGTCGAAGACCTCCCCCACCGTGAACTGACACCGATCACGGCAAGATTGGCGCGGCGCGTCTCTTCGCCAGATCGAAGAGGCCGCCGCGCTTCGACTCTCCACCGTTCCGCGACGACTCGGCTTTTGATGGTTTCATCGCGGATCCCGGCTTGAAGACAGGCTTGACGACGGCGCTTTTGTTCGACTATATAGCGGCCTCCTTCGGGCGGCAGGCCGTCCGTTACCGGGTTTCATTTGCTAAAATAAAGGATCAGTCCGATGGCACGTCGGTGCTCCGTGACCGGCAAGGGCACGCAGTTTGGCAACAACGTCAGCCACGCCAACAACAAGAATCGCCGCCGCTTCCAGCCGAACCTCCAGGAAACGTCGCTGCTCAGCGACAGCCTGGGGCAGCTGGTGCGTCTGCGCCTCTCGGTGAACGCGATCCGCTCGATCGAGCACAAGGGCGGCCTCGACGCCTTCCTGCTCGATGCGAAGGACGCCGTCCTGAGCCTCGACGCCCGTCGCATCAAGCGCCGGATCGCCAAGGCCCAGGAGAAGCAGCAGGCCGCGGCCTGATCGCTTCCCCGGCATCTGGGGCGCGTTTGGTGTGCTGAGGCGGGGCGCTTGCCGCTCCGCCGACAAGAATTAGGACGCGTACAGGACGATTCCGACTCCCGGTAAGAGAGCGGCGCGCGACATCCGAAAGGGTGCCGCGCGTTTCGTCGTTTCTGGGGGTCTAACTGAGGCCAATAGAACCTCTTCTCACTCCCCCAGCACCTCGTCCGGGTCCTCCGCATCCACCACCCGCCGGGCGATCTCGTATCCGAACCCTGCCCGCCCCAGCGCCGCCATGTCCTTGTCGCGGTGCGCCTCGCGCTGTTCCGGCCGCCGGTACGGCCCCAACCGCCGCCGCTTCGCCAGCGCCAGCGCCGCAGTCAGGTCCAGATCGGGCCCGACATCCTCGCGCAGGCTGTCCAGCGCCTTGTCGGCGTCGTCGCGGCCGATGCCCTTGCCGGCCAGCTTCTGGGCGATCAGCCGGGTGGAGGCGCCGCGGCGGTGCAGGCTCTCCGTCCGCATGCGGGCATAGGTCTCGTCGTTCAGCAGGCCGCTGCGGACATAGCGGGCCAGCAGCTCGTCGATCCAGCGGGCGCCCTCCTCGCGGTCGGTGCCGTGGGCCTTGGCCGACAGGTCGACCTTGCGCATCAGCACACGGCGCAGGTTGGCGGTCGAACTGGCGAAGCGCTCCAGGTAATGCAGTGCCGCATTCTCCAGATACTGCGGCGTGACCCGCTTCGGCGGCTTTCGCGCCGCAGAAGCGGAACGCTTGTCGTCGGTGTTCATGGCAGTCCCTTCGGCGGCGGCGGTTGCCGGATGGACAGGCCGCACGTACAGTCCGTGGCCTTGTACCGGCCGGTTCCCAACAGGCTGCCCAGCAGGCGGCCCAACAGGCAGATCTCGACGCGATGACCCTTCCCCTTCCTCCCATGCCGCGCAATGTCGGTTCCGTCAACTGGATCGGCCTGTGGACGCTCTACGCACGCGAGGTACGGCGCTTCGTCAAGGTCCACCAGCAGACCGTCTGGGCGCCGGTGGTGACGACCCTGCTCTATTACGCGGTGTTCGCCCTGTCGCTCGGGTCGGCGGTGCGGATGGTGGGGGAGACGCCCTATCTGCAATTCCTGGCGCCCGGCCTGATCATGATGGCGATGGTGCAGAACGCCTTCGCCAACACCTCCTCCTCCGTCGTCATCGCCAAGGTCCAGGGCAACATCGTCGACATCCTGATGCCGCCGCTGTCGCCGATGGAGCTGGTCAGCGGCTTCGTCTTCGGCGGAATCACCCGCGGCGTCGTGGTCGGCTTGGTGACGGGGCTCGCCATCTGGGCGGTGATCCCGATGCACATGCCGCATCCGGGCTTCGTGCTGTTCCACGCGGTGATGGCGTCGATGCTGCTGTCGCTGCTGGGTCTGGTCGGCGGCGTCTGGTCGGAGAAGTTCGACAACATCGCCGCGGTCACCAACTTCGTGGTGACGCCGCTGTCCTTCCTGTCCGGCACCTTCTATTCGGTCGACACCCTGCCGCCGGTCTTCTGGTGGGTCGCCCATTTCGACCCCTTCTTCTACATGATCGACGGCTTCCGCTACGGCTTCATCGGGGTGTCCGACGGGGCGCGCTGGCTGGGCGTCGCGGTGATGCTGGGGGTGAATGCCGGCCTGTGGTGGCTCGCATGGCGCATGTTCAAGACCGGCTACAAGCTCAAGGCGTAAAGACGCGGCAATCGCCGCGCTTTTCCACCCCTATCCGTTGACAGAACCCATCAATCTCCGGATATTTGCCGTTCCCGGCGGTCAGGCATGGCCGCCGGATTTTCCATTTTTGGAGTCCAACGCCGTGATCCCCGTCGTTATGCCCACATACGCCCGCGCCGACATCGTGTTCGAGCGCGGTGAAGGTCCGTATCTCTACGCGACCGACGGGCGACGATTCCTCGACTTCGCCGCCGGCGTCGCGGTGAACGCGCTGGGTCACGCGCATCCCTATCTGGTCGAAAAGCTGACCGAACAGGCGAAGAAGCTGTGGCACACCTCCAACCTGTTCCGGGTCGCCGGGCAGGAAAGCCTTGGCAAGCGCCTGACCGAGGCGACCTTCGCCGACACCGTGTTCTTCACGAATTCGGGTGCGGAAGCGTGGGAATGCGGCGCCAAGGCCGTCCGCAAGTACCACTATGATTCCGGCAACCCGCAGAAGAACCGCATCATCACCTTCGAGCAGGCCTTCCACGGCCGCACGCTGGGCGCCATCTCGGCCGCCAAGCAGGAGAAGCTGGTGCACGGTTTCGACCCGCTGCTGGACGGCTTCGATCAGGTGCCGTTCGGCGACCTCGACGCCGTGCGCGCCGCTATCACGCCCGCGACCGGCGGCATCTGTGTCGAGCCGATCCAGGGCGAGGGCGGCATCCGCGCCGGCTCGGTGGAGTTCCTGCGCGGCCTGCGCGCGCTGTGCGACGAGCATGGCCTGCTGCTGTTCCTGGACGAGATCCAGTGCGGCATGGGCCGCACCGGCAAGCTGTTCGCCCATGAATGGGCCGGCATCACGCCGGACGTCATGTGCGTCGCCAAGGGCATCGGCGGCGGCTTCCCGCTCGGCGCCTGCCTTGCGACGGAGCGTGCGGCCTCGGGCATGACCGCCGGCACCCATGGCTCGACCTATGGCGGCAACCCGCTGGCCACCGCCGTCGGCAACGCCGTGCTGGACGTCGTGCTGGCGCCGGGATTCCTGGACAACGTCCAGCAGACCTCGGCCTCTCTGCGCGGCCGCCTGGAAGAGTTGGTCGCCAAGCATCCGTCGCTGTTCCTGGAACTGCGCGGCCAGGGCCTGATGCTGGGCCTGAAGCTGGGCCAGCCGGTCGGCGAGGTGGTGGCGAAGCTGCGCGCCAACGGCCTGCTGTCGGTTCCGGCCGGCGACAATGTGGTGCGGCTGCTGCCGCCCCTGAACATCGGCGATTCGGAAGTGAATGAAGCCGTCGCGATCCTCGACCGGACGGCGCAGGAGTGCGTGGGATGAGCGGCGACAATAAGAAGGTTCGGCATTTTCTCGACATCGACCGGTTGGACGGCGCCACCCTGCGCCGCCTGCTCGACCATGCCGTCCGCATCAAGGCCGACCTGAAGAAGGACCGGCTGGCCCATTCCACCCTGCTGGCCGGCCGCTCGCTGGCGCTGATCTTCGAAAAGCCCTCGACCCGCACCCGCGTGTCGTTCGAGGTCGGCATGCAGCAGTTCGGCGGCAGCGTCGTCGTGCTGAAGCCCGACGACATGCAGCTCGGCCGCGGCGAGACCATCGGCGACACCGCCCGCGTGCTGTCGCGCTTCGTCGACGCGGTGATGGTCCGCACCACCGGCGAGGAGCGGGTGCATGAGCTGGCGGCCCATGCCAGCGTGCCCATCATCAACGGCCTGACCGACCAGACCCACCCCTGCCAGATCATGGCCGACCTGATGACCTTCGAGGAGCATCGCGGCCCGATCAACGGCCGGACCGTCGCCTGGATCGGCGACTGCAACAATGTCGCGGTCAGTTGGGCGCATGCCGCCGTGCGCTTCGGCTTCGAGCTGCGTCTGGCCTGCCCGACCGTCTACGGCCCGTCGCCGGAACTGCTGGCCTGGGCGGAGCGCGAGGGCACCGGCCGTCTGGTCGTTACCGAATCGCCGGAAGAGGCGGTGCGCGGGGTGGAGTGCGTCATCACCGACGCCTGGGCCTCGATGCACAACACCGACGTGGACGAGCGCGCGGCGATCCTCTCCCCCTATCAGGTGAACGAGGCGCTGATGGCGCACGCCCATCCGGACGCGCTGTTCATGCACTGCCTGCCGGCCCACCGGAACGAGGAAGTGACCGACGGCGTGATCGACGGCCGCCATTCGGTGGTCTGGGACGAGGCGGAAAACCGCCTGCACGCCCAGAAGGCCATCCTCGGCTGGTGCATGGGCGTGCTGGACTAAGGGGGCGAGTTAGACCCCCACCTAACCTCCCCCGCTGGGCGGGGGAGGGACTGCCGCCGAACGCCGACAAAGGTCCATTTCCCTCCCCCGCCCAGCGGGGGAGGGTTAGGGTGGGGGTCTAACGCCCCCACACCACAGGCCACCCCCATGCATGGGTGCCCTGCCGATCTTGATTCGGCTCCCGTTCGCCCCGATCTTCGGCCCTACGCCTGCATAACCGGTCTCTGTCTTAAGGAATGCGCCCTATGGACGATCCGTCCGTCCGCCCGCTCACCGATGATTTCGTCCTGCCGTTCCAGATCGAGGCGTCGCGCCTGCGCGGCCGCGTCGTCAAGCTGGGGCCGGCGATCGACGAGATCCTGACCCGCCACGACTATCCGCCCACCGTCGCCCGCTTCCTGGCGGAGACGGCGACGCTGGCCGTGCTGCTCGCCAGCATGCTGAAGTACGAGGGCATCTTCACGCTGCAGACCAAGGGCGACGGACCGATCCGCCTGATGGTGGCCGACGTCACCTCGGTCGGCGACGTGCGCGCCTATGCCCAGTTCGATCCGGAAGCGCTGGCCAAGGCCGAGCGGGACGTCGATATCGCCCCGGCCGCGGCCCTGCTCGGCAAGGGCTACATCGCCTTCACGGTTGACCAGGGTCAGGACACTGACCGTTACCAGGGCATCGTCGAGCTGTACGGCAAGACGCTGACCGACTGCGTCCAGCATTACTTCCGCCAGTCGGAGCAGATCGACACCGGCCTGACCGTCTCGGTCGACCGCGAGGTGAAGCCGGACGGCACGCCGGGCCAGTGGCGCACCGGCGGCATCATGATCCAGCGCCTGCCGCAGGAGCAGGGTCTGGTCGCGTCCGACAAGGAAGACGACTGGCGCCGCGCCATGGTGCTGATGGCCAGCGTCACCGGCGACGAGCTGCTGTCGACCGACCTCGCCGCGTCCGACCTGCTCTACCGCCTGTTCCACGAGGACGGCGTGCGCATCTATGACGGCCATGCGCTCCGCTTCGGCTGCCGCTGCTCGCGCGAGCGGGTGGAAAACATGCTGCGCAGCCTGCCCCGCGAAGAGGTGCAGGAACTGAAGATCGACGACGGCCGGGTCGAGGTGACCTGCCAGTTCTGCTCGACCGACTACCACTTCACCGACGCGGACCTCGACCGCGTCTACGGCGCCTAATCGATGCGAGGGGGCCGGTGCCTTCGGGCGCCGGTCCTCCGCTTGCGCTCCCTGCCCGCCTCACCCATACTCTATGTCAATTATTGACATAGGACCCTCAGGGGAATGACGGCGATGGCGACCAACGTGCATCTGACTCCGGAGTTGGAACGGTTCGCCCGCGACTGTGTCGAAGGCGGACGCTACAACAATGTGAGCGAAGTGGTGCGTTCCGGCCTGCGGCTGCTGCAGGAAGCCGAAGAGCGGCGGCAGAGCTTCAACACCATGCTGCTCCAGGCCGAGGCCGAAGCCGACCGCGACGGCAGCATCGCCATCGACGACGTCCTGGCCGAAGCGGACGCAATCATCGAATCCGGCCCCCACTCCCGCGATCAATGACCGCCGCGTTGCTGTCGCCGGCGGCGCGTCGCGACCTGCTGGAGGCAATCCGCTGGATCGCCCGGGACAATCCCGGCGCTGCCCGCGCCTTGCGCGATACCGTCGCCCGGACGGCAAATCGCATCGGCACTCATCCGTTGGTCGGAACGCCCCGCCCTGAACTGGCCGAGCCCTCCTATCGCTTCGTCAGCCTGACCGGCTTTCCCTACATCATCGTCTACAATGCCGAACGCCGGCCGCCGTTGATCGTCCGCATTCTTCATGGCGCCCGCGACCTGCCGGCCCTGCTCGGCGACCTGTCCTGACCCCCTCGCAAGGTCGACGCATTCCATATGGGAATTCGCCGGAATAGGCGTGATGCACCCCTCCGCCTTGCCGGCTATAGTGCGGCGCAGTCTTCCAACCACCCTCCCTCACCCGGAGCCCCCATGCTGTCGCGCCGCTTTGCCCTTGCCGCCGGAATGGCCACCCTCCTGCTTGCCGCTTGCCAGAGCGCGCCGCCGCGGCCGGCGCCGCGGCCGGTCGATTTCTCCAATTTCGGGCCGATCGTGCTGAATGCCGGCACCATCGACGTGGTCGACGCCTATCGGCCTGTCGGCGGCAAGCATGTGGAGAACCGCTCCGCCGTTCCGCCGGTGGAAGCGGTGCGGCGCTGGGCGGCGGAGCGGCTGCAGGCGGCCGGCGGGGGTGGCCGCGTGCGCGTCACCATCCGCGATGCCAGCATCGTCGAGGTGCCGTTGCCCACCAAGAAGGGCCTCACCGGCTATTTCACCAACGACCAAGCCCAGCGCTATGACGGCCGGATCGAGGTGGAGATCACCGGCGAAGTGCCGGACACCGGCAACGGCGGTTTCCGCGGCGTGACCCGCTCCACCGTCACCCACTCCACCACCGTGGCGGAGAACATCTCGCTGGCCGACCGCGAGGCCACCTTCCTCGACATCACCCGCCGGATGATGGAGGACCTGAACGCCCGCCTGGACGCCGGCATCCGCAAGGATCTGGCGCCGATGGTCCGGCGGTGATTTCGCGGCGCTGACCTCCGCATAGGAGTTGGCCCGGCCCTTGCGATGGGCACTCGACCTTTCGTCAGAACGGAGAGTGCCCATGCCGAAATTCGACCTCTACGTCGTCCGGCCGCCGGAGGGATCGGCCACCGTCACCGCCATCCCCGAGGAAAAACAGCAGGCGTCCCAGGCGGCGCTCCGCAATCTCAGCCGCTCCGGCTGCGTGGTGAAGTCCCTGGGCGACATCGACCTGTCCTTCGTCAAGAAGTCGGAGGCGCAGATCAAGCTGGAACTGGCGGTGCGGCAGATGTTCGCCGCCTCCGCCTACAAGCCGCCGGTCTCGATAGTCTGGTAGCGGCATGAGGCGGGCGGTCTTCGGGCGGGGGCGGCACAATCTGCCCCCGCCCGCCGCCTCACCGGTAAAATCTGGCCGGCAAAGTCTGACCGCCACTCTGCCCTAAATCTCCAACTGCATGCCCAGCTCGACCACCCGGTTGGGCGGGATGCAGAAATACTCCGACGCGCTGGACGACAGCTTCGACAGGAAGATGAACAGCGGTTCCTGCCAGCGCGGCAGGCCGGATTTGCCGTGGGTGCGGATCAGCGTCTCGCGGCTGACGAAATAGGTCGTCTCCATCGGCTCGAACGGCAATCCTGGAATGCGCCGGGTTTCCAGCGCCAGCGGGATGTCGGGCTCGTCCTTGAAGCCGAAATGGACGATCAGCCGGAAGAAGCCGGCGGACAGCGCCTTCAGCTCGAAGCGCTGGTCGTCCGGCACATGGGGCACGTCCTCGATGTCGACGGTCAGCAGCACGACCCGCTGGTGCAGCACCTTGTAGTGCTTCAGGCTGTGCAGCAGCCCCGGCGGCAGGCCGCGCGGGTTGCCGGTCAGGAAGACGGCGGTGCCCTGCACCCGCTGCACCGACCCGCCCTTCAGCCGCTCCAGCAGCATGTCGAAGGGCAGCGCGTCCTCGGCCAGCCGCTTGCGCACCACCTCGCGCCCGCGCCGCCACGTCGCCATCAGCAGGAAGACCATCCCGCCGACCACCAGCGGGAACCAGCCGCCCTCCTCCACCTTGATCAGGTTGGACAGGAAAAAGGCGAGATCGACCGACAGGAACACCACCAGCGCCAGCACCGCCTGCCACAGCTTCCAGCGGCCGAGCGAGCGCGCCACCTTGTAGGCCAGCAGCGTGGTCGCCACCATCGTGCCGGTCACCGCGATGCCGTAGGCGGCGGCGAGGTTGCTGGAGGTCTGGAAGCTCAGCACCAGCACGATGACCCCGGCCAGCAGCAGCCAGGTCAGCTGCGGCATGTAGATCTGGCCCTTCTCGTGCTCCGAGGTGTGCATCACCTCCATCCGCGGCAGATAGCGCAGATGCATCGCCTGCAGCGTCACCGAATAGGCGCCGGAGATCACCGCCTGCCCGGCGATGATGGTGGCGGCGGTCGCCAGCAGCAGAAGCGGCACCTGCGCCCAGTCCGGCGCCAGATGGAAGAAGGGGTTCTCGATCGCCTCCGGTTCGTGCAGCAGAAGGGCGCCCTGGCCGAAATAGCACAGCAGCAGCGACGGCAGCACGATGACGTACCAGGCGCCGCGGATCGGCTTGCGGCCGAAATGGCCCATGTCGGCATAGAGCGCCTCCGCTCCCGTCACCGCCAGCACCACGGCGCCCAGCAGCAGGAAGCCGTGCCAGCCGTGGTTGAACAGCATCTCCACCGCATGGCCGGGCCATACTGCACCCAGCACGCCGGGATAGCGGACGATCTGCCCGAGACCCAGCGCCGCCAGCGTCGCGAACCACACCAGCATCACCGGCCCGAACAGCTTGCCGACCCTCTCGGTGCCGAAGCGCTGCAGGACGAACAGCCCGATCAGGATGGTCAGCGTGATCGGGATGACATAGGCGTCCAGCGCCGGCGCCACGACATGCAGCCCCTCCACCGCGCTCAGCACGGAGATCGCAGGCGTGATCAGGCTGTCGCCGTAGAACAGCGAGGCGCCCATCACGCCGATCGCCATCACCATGCCGGTGCGCCGGTGTCCCGGCCGCATGCCGCGCAGGGCCAGCGCGGTCAGCGCCAGGATGCCGCCCTCGCCCTGGTTGTCGGCGCGCATGATGAAGACGACGTATTTCACCGTCACCGTGATGATCAGCGCCCAGAAGATCAGCGACAGCACGCCCAGGATGACCTCGGGCGTCAGCGGGAAGCCGCCGCCCTCGGTCAGGCATTCGCGCAGCGTGTAGAGCGGGCTGGTGCCGATGTCGCCATAGACGACACCCAGCGCCCCCAGCGCGAGCGCGCGCAGCTTTGCCGCATGCTCCCGCCCGTCCATGCTTGCTTCCATACCCGGTCCGCTCCGATCGTTTCGTATGCACGGCCATGCCTAAGGTGGCTTGGCGTCGCCGCGCAAGCCCCGAATGGCGAAACGCGCCACCGGCCCCAAGCGATCCCCCAACAAATGCGCCGCCGGATTCAGGGCCAAATCCGCCGCACATGGTTCGAAACGATATAGGGCGGGCGCGGCACTCGGCACCGTTGCATCGACGGCAACGGCGTGGTTCTATCCTTGCGTGTAGCGTGGACAGTTCCGAGCCGGCAGCCATGTCCAATGATCTCCTGTTCGCCTCGGACGAGTCTCCCGACCCGCGGGACGCCTCCGCCGCGGCGGGTGCCGCCGATCCCGTCGCTCCGCCCTGGCTGGTGCTGGTCGCCGACGACGAGCCGGAGGTGCATGCCGTCACCCGGCTGGCGCTCGCCCGGCTGCGCTTCCGCGACCGTCCCGTCCGCCTGCTCGACTGCACCAGCGCGGCGGAGGCGGAGCGGATCCTGCGCGACACCCCGGACATCGCCGTCATCCTGCTCGACGTGGTGATGGAGACCGAGGATGCCGGCCTGCAGCTGGTCCGCCGCATCCGCCAGGATCTGGGCAACCGCGCCGTCCGCATCGTCCTGCGCACCGGCCAGCCGGCCCGCGTGCCGGAGGAGGATCTGGTCCTTGCCTATGAGATCGACGGCTATACCGCGAAGACGGAACTGACCGCCCGCCGCCTGTTCACCAGCGTGGTCACGGCGCTGCGGGCCTATGCCGAACTGGCGGATCTGGAACGCCGGCTCGCCGAGCGCAGCCGCGCGCTGGAGGAGGCGACCGTCCGTCTGAACCGCATGGCGACGCTGGACCCGCTGACCGGCGTGTGGAACCGCCGCCGCTTCCTGGAACTGGCGGCGGCGGAGCTGGCGCGGGCGCGCCGCTATGGCCGGCATCTCGGCGTCTTCCTGCTCGACCTCGACGGCTTCAAGGCGGTCAACGACGCCCATGGCGACACCGTCGGCGATGCCGTCCTGCGCGCTGTGGTGAAGCGGGTGCGGGCGGCGCTGCGCATCTCCGACCATATCGCCCGCTCCGGCGGGGCGGAGTTCGTCGTGCTGCTGCCGGAAACCGACGGGGCCGGCAGCGCGGTGGTGGCGGAGCGGGTGCGCGCCGCTCTGGCCGACAGCCCGATCCCGGTGGAGGAGCGGGCGATCCCGATCACCGCCAGCATCGGCGTCGCCGGCTGGCTGCCCAATGAACCCGGCGTCGAACAGACCCTGCACCGCGCCGAGCATGCGCTGCAGGCCGCCAAGCAGGCCGGCCGCAACCGGGTGGAACGGGCGGAGGGATGAGGCCGCCGCCACCTCCACCGGCATGTTTCATGTGAAATATCGTTACAGCACCGCGATTGAACCGTGGCAAGCTAGGGGGTAATCCTTAGGATCAGAAGCATCCACCCGGATGGCATTCCCGATCAGGGGTTCGCATATGTGGCAGGACTTTAGCAACGCGCTGATCACCGCCTTCGGGTTGTCGGGGCTGGGGTTCGGCATCGGCAAGCTCGTCATCGTGACGGGTGAGCGCGCGATCGAGCGCCGCCACGGGTCGGAGGGGGTGCGCGACGTCATCGCCCGCCGCGCCAAGATGGAGACGAAGTTCGAAGCCCGCCGCGGCGACCGCATCCGCGAGCTGAAGGAACTGGACGGCGCGGTCGAGGATGTGCTGCGCCGCCGCAAGGTGATGGAACGCCAGATCGAGGATGCGCGCCAGTCCGGCGAGCGGCTGGTCCGCCTGATCGGGGAGGAGGTCCAGGGGAGCCCCTGCTACGTCGCCATGGTCGTGAACAAATATGTCGGCACCGGCGCCGCCCAGCAGAGCCAGCACGCGCTGGTCGACCCCAGCTGGGCGCAGCCGCAAATGATCGAGGTGTGGGCGCGCTCGATGGCGGAAGCGCGGACGGAAATCGAACGGCGCTATCCGCCCGCCTTCGGCTATGCGGTGACGCGGATGCAGGAGTTCCTGTCCGCCGACACGCCCGTCGCCAAAGCCAGCTGAGACGAGGACGCGCCATGGACACCATGCCCTACGTCTTCGCCGGTCTGGTCGGCCTCGCCTCGCTGGCGGTGTCGCTGCTGCTGGCTCTGCGCCGCCTGAAGACCTCGGAGGAGCGGATCGCCACCGCCGTGTCGCGCAAGCAGGCGCAGGTGGAGCGGATCAAGAAGATCGCCCGCGTCACGCTGCAGCAGGCCCGCGACCTGCGCGAGGCCAAGCGCCGCAAGGCGATGGCCGAGCTGGGCTGCGAGGATCTCGAACAGCGCCTGAAGGCCGCCGGCGCCGCCGACCGCCGCATCTATGTGCTGGACGACCGCCGCACCCAGAAGGACCAGGGCTGGCTGCTGCGGGTGGTCAACATCGAATACGCCTCCCGCGTCAACGCCGGCCTCACCCCCACCGCGCTGGACAGCTGGAAACGCGGCCGGCGCTTCCTGGTCTGGGCGCTGGACGAGAAGAAGGCCCGCGAAAAGGTCAACGCCCGCTTCCCGGAGAACAAGGGCTTCTCCGTCATGGGCGTGGAGTCCTATCTGGGGTAAGGGCGTGGCTGTCGCGGGCGCTCCACCCTAACCCTCCCCTGCCACAATAATGACACCAATCCCATTTCCGGACTATCATCCCCGCGCGCACCCATCCGCCAGCGCCGGGGAGCCTTGCCATGATCCGTTACGCAGAGTTGCAGGTCGCCACCAACTTCAGCTTTCTGGAGGGGGCCTCGCACCCTGACGAGCTGGCGATGACGGCGGCGGCGCTGGGGCTGGCGGCGATGGGGGTGACGGATCGCAACTCGCTGGCCGGCGTGGTGCAGATGCATGCGGCGGCGAAGAAGGCGGGCATCCGGGCGCTGATCGGCTGCCGGCTCGACCTGACCGACGCCGACAGCCTGCTGGCCTACCCGACCGACCGCGCCGCCTACGCCCGGCTGTCACGGCTGCTGACGCTGGGCAAGATGCGGGCGCCGAAGGGCGAATGCTTCATCGCCCGCGCCGACGTGCTGACCCATGCCGAGGGCATGCTGTTCCTGCTGCTCGGTCCCAACCAACGCGACGAGTCGTTCCTGCGCGAACTGCGCGCCTGGCGCGGCGGGCTGGCGCGCGGGCAGCTCTATCTGGCGGCGAGCCACCGCTACCAGGGCGACGATGCCCGGCGGCTGCGCTGGCTGGCCGGGCTGGCGGAGGCGGAAGGGGTGCCGCTGGTCGCCACCAACGACGTGCTCTATCACGGCGCCGGGCGGCGGGCGCTGGCCGACGTGATGACCTGCATCCGCCACCACACCACCATCGACGAGGCCGGCTGGCGGCTGTCCGCCAATGCCGAACGCCACCTGAAGCCGGCCGTCGAGATGGTCCGCCTGTTCCGCGACCACCCCGACGCCGTCGCCCGCACCCTGGAGATCGCCGAGGCCTGCCGCTTCTCGTTGGACGAGCTGCGCTACGAATACCCCGACGAGGTGGCGGAGGGCCGCGACCCGCAGGACACGCTGGTCACCCTGACCTGGGAAGGGGCGGCCACCAAATATCCGGACGGCGTCCCCGACAAGGTCCGCGCCGCCGTCGAGCATGAGCTGGCCCTGATCGGGGAACTGCGCTACGCCCCCTATTTCCTGACCGTCCACGACATCGTCCGATTCGCGAAGGGCCAGGGCATCCTCTGCCAGGGGCGCGGCAGTGCCGCCAACTCCGCCGTCTGCTATTGCCTGGGCATCACCGCGGTCGATCCCGCCCGCTTCGACCTGCTGTTCGAACGCTTCATCTCCGCCGCCCGCAACGAGCCGCCGGACATCGACGTCGATTTCGAGCATGAGCGGCGCGAGGAGGTGATCCAGTACATCTATAAGAAGTACGGCCGCCACCGCGCCGGCTTGACCGCCACGGTCATCCGCTACCGCGCCCGCGGCGCCCTGCGCGAGGTCGGCAAGGCGATGGGGCTGTCGGCCGATCTGGTGGCGCGGCTGACCGGGTCGATCTGGGGCTGGAGCCGCGACGGCGTCGACGAGGAGCGCGCCCGCTCGCTCGGCGTCGATCCCGACGACCCCAGGCTCAGGCGCACGCTGGAACTGGCTCAGGAACTGATGGGCTTCCCCCGCCACCTGTCGCAGCATGTCGGCGGCTTCGTCATCACCCGCGGCCCGCTATCCGACCTCTGCCCGGTCGCCAACGCGGCGATGGAGGACCGCACCACCATCGAGTGGGACAAGGACGACATCGACGCGCTGGGCATCCTGAAGGTCGACATCCTGGCGCTGGGCATGCTGACCTGCGTGCGCAAGGCCTTCGACCTGATCGAGCAGGTGCACGGGCACCGCTGGACGCTCGACAGCCTGCCCAAGGAAGACCCGGCGGTCTACGACATGCTCTGCCGCGCCGACAGCCTGGGCGTTTTCCAGGTCGAAAGCCGCGCGCAGATGAGTATGCTGCCCCGGCTGCGCCCGCGGGAGTTCTACGATCTGGTGATCGAGGTCGCCATCGTCCGCCCCGGCCCGATCCAGGGCGGCATGGTCCATCCCTACCTGCGCCGCCGCAGCGGGGCGGAGGACATCACCTATCCGATGCCGGCGCTGGAGCCGGTGCTGCATAAGACGCTGGGCGTGCCGCTGTTCCAGGAACAGGCGATGAAGATCGCCATGGTCGGCGCCGGCTTCAGCGCCGAGGAGGCCGACCGGCTGCGCCGCGCCATGGCCGCCTTCCGCAAGACCGGGCAGGTCCACCTGTTCCACGACAAGTTCATCACCGGCATGACCGCCAGGGGCTGCGACCCCGCCTTCGCCGAGCGCTGTTTCCAGCAGATCGAAGGATTCGGCGAATACGGCTTCCCGGAAAGCCACGCCGCCAGCTTCGCACTGCTTGTCTATGTCTCCGCCTGGATCAAGCGCCACCACCCCGCCATCTTCGCCGCCGCCCTGCTGAACAGCCAGCCGATGGGCTTCTACGCCCCGGCCCAGATCGTCCGCGACGCCCGCGAGCACGGCGTGACGGTGCTGCCGCCGGATGTGAATGTGTCGGGATGGGATTGCGCGGTGGAAGGCTCTTCGTCCCTCCGCCTCGGCCTCCGCCTCATCAAGGGCTTCGCCGAGTCGCACGCCGAGTCGATCGTCCTCTCCCGCGCCGGCGGCTACCGCGACCCCTACGATTTGTGGCGCCGCGCCCGCCTGCCGGTCATGGCTCTGGAAAAGCTCGCGAAGGCCGACGCCTTCCGCTCCGTCGGGCTGGACCGCCGGGCGGCGCTGTGGGCGGTGCGGGCGCTGGGCGACCGGCCGCTGCCGCTGTTCGCCCGCCTCGACGGCCCGATCGCCGAGGAACCAGAGGCGCCGCTGCCGGCCATGGCGTTGGGGGAGCATGTGGTGATGGACTACACCAGCCTGTCCTTGTCGCTGAAGGCCCACCCGCTGGCCCTGCTGCGCGACGGCCTGCCCGGCGTCACCCCGGCGGAGCGGCTGGCCGGGACGCGCAACGGCCGCCGCCTGACCACCGCCGGCCTCGTCCTGGTCCGCCAGCGTCCGGGTAGCGCCGAGGGCGTCGTCTTCATCACGCTGGAGGACGAGACCGGAGTGGCCAACCTTGTCGTCATGCCCGACGCCTTCGAGACCTTCCGCCGCCCGATCATGACCGCCCGGCTGATGGCCGCCACCGGCCGGGTGCAGAACCAGGAGGGAGTCATGCATCTGCGGGTGGAATCGCTGATCGACCTGACCCACCGGCTGGCCGAACTGACCGGGGAGGACCGGCCCGCAGCAGGACCATTTCCCAAGGGCCGCAATTTTCATTGAAGGCGCTGATTGCTCCTGACATCACGCTGTCAGGAGGGGGTGTGCTATCAAGGGGGCGTGCCGGCACGAACCACGAACATCCCCTTCCCCTCTGTCAGGAGCCAATCCGATGAACATCCCGCACGTCGTCACCTGGTTCGAGATTCCGGTCACCGACCTCGCCCGCGCGGTCGGCTTCTACGAGGCCGTCTTCGCCCTCAAGATGGTGCAGGAGCCCTGCCCCAGCGGCATGACCATGGCGGTCTTCCCGGCCGAGGGCACCGCCGTCAAGGGCTGCCTGATCCAGCACGAGGCGTGCAAGCCCAGCGCCGACGGCACCACCGTCTATCTGAACGGCGGCGACGACCTGTCCGCCCCGCTGGCCCGTGCCGAGCAGGCCGGCGCCACCATCGTCGTGCCGAAGACGCTCATCACCCCCGAAATCGGCTATTTCGCCCAGTTCATCGACAGCGAGGGCAA
The DNA here is from genome assembly GCF_900177515.1 of Azospirillum oryzae. Lineage (GTDB taxonomy): Bacteria > Pseudomonadota > Alphaproteobacteria > Azospirillales > Azospirillaceae > Azospirillum > Azospirillum oryzae_A. Next base: position 478,564 of record NZ_FXAK01000007.1, on the reverse strand, counting down.
CCGCGTCGGCCTCTATTCGATGCACTGACACGTCTGACCGGAGCCGCCGCCATGCGCCGCGCCGACCGCCTGTTCCAGATCGTCCAGCATCTCCGCAAGGGGCGGCTGGTGACGGCTGCCGAACTGGCGCGCTGCCTGGAGGTGTCGGAGCGCACCGTCTACCGCGACATGCGCGACCTCGCCTCCTCCGGCGTGCCGGTGGAGGGCGAGGCCGGCGTCGGTTACCTGCTGCGCGACGGCTACGACCTGCCGCCGCTGATGTTCACCCAGGACGAGGTGGAGGCGCTGGTGGTCGGCGCCCGCCTCGCCCGTGCCTGGGTCGGCGGCGGCTTGGCCGATGCCGCCGCCCGCGCGCTCGACAAGGTGGAGGCGGTGGTGCCGGAGGCGCGGCGGCGCGAACTGGCCGACAGCCGCGTCTTCGTCCCCGACTTCTCCTTCCCCGCCCCCCTGCGCGAGCGGATGGACGTGCTGCGCTGCGCCATCAATGCCAAACGGGTCGTGCTGTTCGATTACCGGCGCGAGGACGGCACCCATTCCGCCCGCGCGGTCCAGCCGCTGGGCCTGTTCTTCTGGGGCCGCGTCTGGACGCTGGGCGCCTGGTGCGAGCTGCGCGAGGAGTTCCGCAGCTTCCGCATCGACCGCATGCAGACTCTGATGGCGCTGGAGCGCCGCTTCGACGAGATCCCCGGCCGCGGCCTGGAGGACTATCTCGCCCGCTGGCGTCAGGAGGGCTGCCCGCGCGGGTGAGGCGTCCTCACTCCACCAGCTTGATCTCCGTCGTCGCCACGCCCGACGCCCCGACGGCCACCGCGTAATCGTCGAAGCCGGGCGGGCCGAAGCTGCCGCGGGCGGAGCGGCTGAAGCCGTGCGGTTCGGCGGGGATGCCGAACAGGCCGGTTGCAAGCTCGCCGTTGTTGTCCAAATCCTGGAAGGCGATCAGCCCATAGCGGCCGGCCGGCAGGTCGGGGAAGACCACCTGCAGCTCCGGCCCCAGCGCGGCGACGAAATAGCCGGCGCGCGGCGCCTTCGCCTTCTGCGCCTCCGCACTGTCGAACAGCGCGACCATCACCTTGCCTTGATTGGGCTTGACGTTGCGGACGGTTGCGCGAAGCTCCCCCGCGGCGGCCGGACCAGCGGCGGCCAGTGCCAGCAGAGCCACTGTCACCGTTCCTGGGGCGACCATCCTTGCAGACCAACGCGCCACCCAACGCCGAAACCTCATCCCCCGCCCTCCCCTGGCAGTCGCCGCCCGTTCCCTATGGCCGGCGCGTGCTGCGCCGCCGCCTGCCGTTGCTGGCGGCCTCCATCCTAGCATTAGCTCTGCTGGGACCGTTCGGCACCTTCCGTGACATGGGCTTCGCCGTCCGGCTTGCCTACTGGGGCGGGCTGATCGCCACCGGCTGGTCGATGTTCGAACTGGTGATTCTGGTCGCCCGCCGCGTGCTGCCGAACCTGGAGCGCACATGGCCGCTGATGCTGGCTGCGGCCTATCTGACCGTCAGCGTCCTGCAGACCCTGGTGGTCGCCCTGCTGGAAAGCCGGCTGCGCGGCCAGGATTTCTTCACCCCCGCCGGGCTGGCCGAGCTGTACGGTTATGTGCTGGTCATCACCACGCTGGTGTCGGCCCTGCCGGTGTGGCTGGAACTGCGCGAGCACGGAGTCGTCGGCAACGCGCCGCCCGCCCCGCCGCAACCGCTTCCCGCCGGCGAACCGTCCGCCACGCGCCCCGCCCCCTTCCTCGACCGCATTCCGGCGAAGCTGGGGCGCGACCTGCTGGCGCTGGAGATGGAGGACCATTACGTCCGCGTCCACACCGCCCTTGGAAGCGACCTGATCCTGATGCGGATGCGCGACGCGGTGGCGGAACTGGCGGGCATCGACGGCCGGCAGGTCCACCGCTCCTACTGGGTCGCCGCCTCCGCGGTCGCGGCGGTGGAGCGCAAGCCGGACGGCAAGCTGTCGCTGCGCCTGACCAACGGCCTGCTGGTCCCGGTCAGCCGCACCCACGCGCCCTCGGTGCGCGCCGCCGGCTGGACCGAGAAAGCCGTTTCCTAAACGCCCCTAAACGCCTTCACCGCGGAAGGGCCGGGACAGCAGCCCGTCGATGGTCTCGTCCAGCCCGGCGCCGCGGTTCAGGATGGCATCCACGGCGGCGCAGATCGGCATGTCGACGCCCAGCTTCGCCGCCAGCCCGACCACCGCGGCGGCGGTATAGACGCCCTCCGCCACCGACCGCCGCGCCGCCAGGATCTCCGCCAGCGCCTTGCCCTCGCCCAGCGCCGCCCCCAGCGACATGTTGCGCGACTGCAGGCTGGAGCAGGTCAGCGTCAGGTCGCCCAGCCCCGACAGCCCCATCAGCGTCTCCGCCCGGCCGCCGAGCGCCAGCGCCAGCCGGGTGATCTCCGCCAACCCGCGGGTGATCAGCGCGGCGCGCGCGTTGTCGCCCAGCCGCCGCCCCTCGACCACGCCGCAGGCGATGGCCAGCACATTCTTCACCGCCCCGCCGATCTGCGAGCCGACGACGTCGTCCGAGCGGTAGGGCCGGAAGGTGCGGCTGCCCAGCGCCGCGACCAGCGCAGTGCCCAGCGCCTCGTCGGCGCAGGCCAGCGTCACCGCCGTCGGCAGCCCGCGCGCGACCTCCGCCGCGAAGGTCGGGCCGGACAGGATCGCCACCGGGTTGCCGGCCGGCAGCGCGGCGCCGACCGCCTCGCTCATAAGCGCGTGGCTGTCCAGCTCGATCCCCTTGGCGCAGACGACGACCGGTGCCCCCGGCTTCAGCCGCGGCGCCATGCCTGCGGTGACGCTGCGCGCATGCTGGGCCGGCGACACCAGCAGCACCGCGTCGCATTCGCCGAGATCGGCCAGATCGCCGGTGACCCGCAGCGCGTCGGGCAGCGGCACGCCGGGCAGGTAATCGCGGTTCTCGCGGCGGATGCTCATCGCCTCCACCACCGCCGGCTCACGCGCCCACAGCAGCGTCTCGCGCCCGGCCCGCAACGCCGCCAAGGCCAGCGCCGTCCCCCAGGCGCCGCCGCCGACGACACCGATGCGGTTGAGGGGGGTGGGGGGCACGGCACTCATGGCAGGTCACTCACGCTTACGAAGTCCATCACGCCTTCACCCCCGCACCGACTCCGGCGCGCCCGATCACCGGCGCGGCGGTGGGGTCCAGCGGCCAGCGCGGACGGGGGGCGAAGTTCAGCGGGTCGCTCTCGCCCAGCCGGAAGCGCTCGATCCCGGCCCAGGCGATCATCGCCGCATTGTCGGTGCACAGGCGCAGCGGCGGCGCCACGAACTGCATGCGCTGCTTCTCCGCCAACGTCGACAGCCGGCTGCGGATCGCCTTGTTGGCAGCGACGCCGCCGGCGACCACCAGGGCGCCGCCCTGCGGATGGTCCTCCTTGAAGCGGCGGATGGCGCGGGCGCAGCGGTCGGCCAGCACCTCCGCCACCGTCGCCTGGAAGGCGGCGGCGAGATCGTCGCGGTCGGCATCCGAAAGCGGCGCGCCCAACTCCTCCACATGCCGCCGCACCGCGGTCTTCAGCCCGGAGAAGGAGAAATCGCAGCCCGGACGCCCCAGCATCGGCCGCGGCAGTTCGAACCGCCCTGGGTTGGTGGCGCGCGCCGCCGCCTTTTCCACCAGCGGTCCGCCGGGATAACCCAGCCCCAGCAGCTTGGCGGTCTTGTCGAACGCCTCGCCGACCGCATCGTCGATGGTGGTGCCGAGCCGGCGGTAACGCCCGACCCCCTCCACCGCCAGAAGCTGGCAATGCCCGCCCGACACCAGCAGCAGCAGATAGGGAAAGGCGACGTCGTCGGTCAGCCGTGCGGTCAGCGCGTGGCCTTCCAGATGGTTGACGGCGACGAAGGGCAGGTTGCGCGCCGCGGCGATGGCCTTGGCGGTCATCACGCCGACGATGACGCCGCCGATCAGCCCCGGCCCGCCGGTCGCCGCCACCGCGTCGAGGTCGCCGAAGCCGATCCCCGCCTCGGCCATGGCGCGGCGGATCAGCCCGTCCAGATGTTCCAGATGGGCGCGGGCGGCAATTTCCGGGACGACGCCGCCATAGGGCGTGTGGTCGTCCAGCTGCGACAGCACGACGTCGGCGCGGATCTCGCGCGCGTCGGTGACGATTGCGGCGGCCGTCTCGTCGCAGCTCGTTTCGATTCCAAGAACGATCATGGCGCCAAATTAGCCGCCTTGCCCGTCCGGGTACAGGATGGAGTTGGGGACCTGCGCGGACATGAAATTTGATCCGCCTCAATCTTATGTATGAAGAGCCCACGAATCCTTGCAAAGCTGCGCGGATCCCCTAGAACTCGCCCTATGACGACCCACCCGCTCCGTATCGGGACGCGCGGCAGCCCGCTGGCGCTGGCGCAGGCCCACGAAACCCGCGACCGCCTGATCGCCGCCCATCCGCATCTCGCCGCGCCCGGCGCCATCGAGATCGTCGTCTTCAAGACCACCGGCGACCGCATCCTCGACCGCACCCTGGCGGAAGCGGGCGGCAAGGGCCTGTTCACCAAGGAGCTGGAGGAGGCGCTGTTCGACGGCCGCGCCGACCTTGCCGTCCATTCGATGAAGGACGTGCCGACCCAGCTTCCCGACGGGCTGGAAATCGCCACCCTGCTGCCGCGCGAGGATCCGCGCGACGCCTTCTTCGCCCGCTCCGGCGGCGGTCTGGCCGACCTGCCGGCCGGCGCCGTGGTCGGCACCGCCGGTCTGCGCCGTCAGGCCCAGGTGCTGGAACTGCGCCCCGACCTGAAGATCTTCCCGCTGCGCGGCAATGTGCAGACCCGCCTGTCCAAGCTGGACGCGGGCGAGGTCGACGCCACCCTGCTGGCGCTGGCCGGCCTGCGCCGCCTCGGCCTGACCGACCGCATCACCGCGGTGCTGGAGCCGGAAACCATGCTGCCGGCGGTCGCCCAGGGCGCCATCGGCATCGAGATCCGCAGCGACGACGACGCCACCCGCGCCCTGCTCGCCCCGCTGAACTGTGCGGAGACCATGGTCCGCGTCACGGCGGAACGCGCGCTGCTGGCCGCGCTCGACGGCTCCTGCCGCACGCCCATCGCGGCGCTGGCGATGCTGGACGGCGACGACCTGCATCTGCGCGCCAAGGTGCTGTCGACCGACGGACGCATCATCTTCCGGGCGGAACGCCGCGGCAAGGCGGCCGAGGCCGAGTCGCTGGGCGCCGCTGCCGGGGCCGAGATCCGGGCGCAGCTTCCGCCCGATTTCTTCGCCGCCGCACCGCACTGACCGCCGCTCCGTCCGGGTTTTCCGCATGACGGGAAAACAGCCTGAGCCCTCTTCCACCCCTCCCCGTACGCGTCTTCTGGTGACGCGTCCGGCGGAGGATGCCGAGCCGCTGGTCCGCCGGCTGCAGGCGCTCGGCTTCGCCACGGCGGTGGAGCCGATGCTGTCGATGGTCTGGCTCGACGGGCCGGAGCCCGACCTGTCCGACGTACAAGCCCTGCTGTTCACCAGCGCGAACGGCGTACGCGCCTACGCCAAACGTACGAGCCGGCGCGACCGTCCGGTGCATGCCGTCGGCGACGCCACCGCGCGGGCGGCCAGGGCGGCCGGTTTCGCGCAGGTCGACAGCGCGTCGGGCGACGTGTACGCGCTGGCCGACCATGTCCGGCACTTGCGCGATCCGGCCGCCGGTACGCTTCTGCATGTGGCCGGCAGCAAGGTGGCGGGCGACCTCGCCGGCCTCTTGGGGGCCGCCGGGTTCACGCTGCGGCGCAGCGTGATGTACGATGCCGTACCCGCGCTAACCCTGTCGGACGATACCGCGACATTTTTGCGTACGTCGGCGCTCGACGGCGTGTTGTTTTTCTCTCCCCGTACCGCGGCATCCTTTGTTAGGCTGCTGGCCGAGGCGGGGCTGGTCGATTGTTGTCGTACGGTCGATGCGTTCTGCCTCAGCCCCGCGGTCGCGGAGGCTGCCCGTGCGTACGGCGACCAGGGAGTGACGCCGTGGCGAAGCGTACGGGTGGCGGCGCGGCCGGAGCAGGACGCCCTGCTCGATCTGTTGCCGGTCGCCGGATAAACCCGGCGCGGTCCGGCCGTACGGCTTACACCCCCGGTGCTTCCGGATGGGTGCATCAGCCGTACGGGGGACGAGGGGGACCGGTCAGGGGGCTGTGACGTTAAAACGAACAACAGCGAACCGAAGGTACAGCCCATGACCTCTCGTCCAGGCCCCGAACGCCCCGGCACCGACCGTGACGGCGACGGCGCCAGCACCGGCAATGCGGCGGTCGACCGCATCGTCGAACGTTTCGGCGGCATCCGCCCGATGGCCCACAAGCTGGACACCCCGGTGACGACGGTCCAGGGCTGGAAGAAGCGCGGCGCGATCCCGCTGGCCCGCCATGCCGACCTGCGCACCGCCGCCGCCAAGCACCGCATCAAGCTGGACGACGCCGACCTGGACGCGGCAACCCCCAGCGAGGACCGGCCGACCGACGCCTCCGCCGCGTCCGTCATCACCCCGCCCGCCACGATCGTCGATGCCGCTCCGGTGGTGGAGCCGGTGCCGACCGCGTCCCCGGCCGACACCATCCCCGGCGCCGACACCCCGGCGGCCGGCGCGGCCACCGGTCCTGCGACCGAGTTGCAGTCCTCCGACGCCCTGATCCCGCCGGCCACGCCGATCGGCGCGACCGACAGCCTCGCCGACACGCCGAAGGGCGACGCCGAAAAGGCGGAAGAGGCCAAGGACGACGGCATCAAGTCCGATATCGGCAAGTCCGACGCCACCAAGTCCGATGAGCCGAAGACCACCACCGGCAGCTGGACGCCGTCCGGCACCACCGGCAGCGCGGGCTACAGCCGCAGCGCCGATGCCGAGCCGGCGCGTCCGACCATCGCCCCGACTCCGTCTTACCTCGACGAGCCGCGCTCCGGCGGCGGGTTCGCCACCGCCCTGTCGGTGGTCGCATTGCTGGTCGGCGCCGCCGCCCTGTCGGAGCCCTGGTGGGGTCCCGCCCTGCCCGGCTGGCCGTCCACCTCCGCCTCCTCCACCGCTTCGACCGGCGCCGCCCCGGCCGACCCGGCGCTGAAGTCACAGATCCAGCAGATCGCCGACCGCGTCAACAAGCTGGAGCAGCGCCCGGCCGCCGCCGGGAACACCGCAAGCAACGGCGGCAACGGCGCCGACCTCTCCGCGCTGACCCAGCGGATCGACGCGCTGGAGAAGCGCCCGACCGCCAGCGCCGATGCCGGCGACGCCCGCAAGGAACTGGCCGACCGCATCGCCGCGCTGGAGCAGAAGGTCTCCGCCGTCTCCGGCAACTCCCAGGCGGCGCAGGAGCTGCGCAGCGAGGTCGAGCAGCTGAAGCAGCAGGTCACCAGCGTCAACCAGGCGGTCAGCGAGCGCCAGGACGCCGCCACCGCCGCCCAGGCGCTGGTGCTGGCCGCCGGTCAACTGCGCGCCTCCCTGTCGGGCGGCCAGCCGTTCCAGCAGGACCTGCAGGCGGTCCGCGCGCTCAACATCTCCGACGCCGGGGTGACCCAGCCGCTCGACGCCGTGGCGCCCTATGCCGCCAAGGGCATCCCGACCCGCGCCCAGCTGACCGACCGCTTCCAGCCGCTGGCCGGCGAGATCGTCCGCGCCGACATCCGCGGCGAGGGCAACAGCTGGATCGACACCGCGGTCGGCAAGCTGTCCACCCTGGTCACCGTCCGCCAGGAGGGCGGCGGGGTGGTCGGCACCACCGCCAACGCCATCGTCGCCCGCGCCGAGGCCGCGCTGAACGAGGGCAACCTCGCCAAGGCGGTGGAGGAGCTGTCGGCCCTGCAGGGTCCGGCCGCGCAGACCGCCGCCCCGTGGCTGGCCGACGCCAAGGCGCGTCTGGCCGCCGATCAGGCCGCGCGCCAGCTGAACGACCGCGCCATCGCCCTGATGACCACCGCCGCCGGCGGTAAGGGGACGGCCCAATGATCCGCGCCCTCTGGTTCCTTCTGAAGGTCGCGGTGGTCATTGCCGCCGCGATCTGGCTCGCCGACCGTCCCGGCACCGTCAGCGTCCACTGGCTGGGCTACGCCGTCGAGGCGCCCTTCTGGGTCGCCCTGCTGGTCACGATCGTGGCGCTGGGCATCGCGGCGCTTGGGTATCGCCTGATCCGCGGGCTGATCCGCACGCCGTATCGCATCCGCCGCCACAGCCGGGTCCGCCGCCGCGAACGCGGCTACCGCGCCCTGACGCAGGGCATGGTCGCCATCGCTGCCGGCGACGCGCAGACCGCGCGCAAGATGGCGCGCAAGGCCGACGGGCTGCTGAACGAGCCGCCGCTGACCATGCTGCTGTCGGCCCAGGCCGCCCAGCTGCAGGGCGACGAGCGCGCCGCCAAGGAATATTTCACCGCCATGCTGGAGCGGCCGGAGACGGCCTTCCTCGGCATGCGCGGGCTGCTGACCCAGGCGATCAAGTCGGGCGACCGGGTGGAGGCGCTGACGCTGGCCCGCAAGGCGCGCGGGCTGCAGCCCAACACGCCCTGGCTGCTCGGCACGCTCTATGACCTGGAGGCGCAGGCCGGCGACTGGGCTGCCGCCGAAGGCACGCTGCAGCAGGCGATCCAGGCCGGCGCCATCCCGACCGACGAGGGCCGCCGCCACCGCGCCGTCCTGCTGCTGGAGCGCAGCTTCGAGGCGGAGCGCCGCGGCCGGGCCGACGCCGCCCTGTCGCACGCCCAGGCCGCGCACGACATGATGCCGGGCTTCGTCCCCGCCGCCGTCCGTCTGGCCCGCCTGCAGCTCGCCGCCGACCGGCTGAAGCCGGCCGCCAAGGTGGTGGAGCGGGCATGGCGCCACTCGCCGCATCCGGAACTGGCCGACATCTACCGGTCGATCGTCGCCAGCTACGATCCGCTGACCCGCGTCCGGCTGTTCCAGAAGCTGGTGCGTCAGTCGCCGGATTCGGCCGAATCGCACCTCGCCGTCGCCCGCGCCGCCATCGACGCCCAGCTGTGGGGCGAGGCGCGCCAGCACCTGAACCGCGCTATGGAGATCGGTCCGACCCGCCGCACCTACCGCCTGATGGCCGAGCTGGACCGCGGCGAGCGTCATGACGAGGACGCGGCGAAGGACTGGCTGGCCAAGGCCGCCAACGCGCCGGAGGATCCGGTGTGGACCTGCAGCTCCTGCGGGGCGGTCAGCCACAGCTGGGGCGGCCTGTGCGGTCATTGCGGCGCCTTCGACACGCTGACCTGGAAGACCCCGACGGTCGCCGTCCCGCTGATGGAACCGACCGACATCCCCCCGGCGCTGGCCCGTCCGGCCACGGCGTGAGGTCGGCCACCGCGTGAGGAATGAGCCAAGGCTCAAGAAAAAGCGCCCTTCCTTACCGGAAAGGGCGCTTTTTCTTTTCAGGATGTCCGTCGGTTTTGGCGGTCTCCCGTCCACCGAGGCCAACGGCCGAATGAGGATCGCTCCAGCCCGTTGCCTCTACCGCATCCCCTCCGGTCCGACGCGGTCGAGAGGCAGTTCCTTCTTCGCCAGCAGGCGGTCGAGCAGGCGCCCCCCGGCCGGTGCATTCGCGGCCCTGGCGGCGCTGGCCACACCGGCAGCCTCCGCCGTGGGCGCCGCGTTTTCCAGCTGCGTGTTCTCGACCCGGTACTCGCCGCCGGACAGGCTGTTGACGACCTGATCCTTCGCCGCCGGGCCGGCCACCACGTTGCCGTCGGCGACGTTGCCGTGCATCAGCCCGTTCTTCCCGGCGCTGGGCACCCATTCCAGCCGCAGGAAGCGGTCCTTGCCGTCGTTCATCACCGTGATGTTGTCCGACACCCGGTTGTTGTCGCCGCCATGCAGGAAGATCGCCGCCATGCCGGTGTTCTCCAGCAGGTTGCCCTGCACCGTCACGCCGCTGGTCATGTCGTCCAGATAGATGCCGAAGCCCTTGTAGCGGACCAGCCAGCGCCCCTGCGCGTCGGTGGCGAGGCCGCCGGTGTCGCGGATGTCGTTGAAGCGGATGATGCTGCGGGTGTCGTTGCCGCTGCGGCCCAGCATCTCGATGGCGCCGGCGTCTGCGGTCTGGCGGGCGGTGTCGCGGATGCGGTTGAACTCGACGGTGTTGTCGCTGTTCACCGTCTGCGGGTTCCAGTTCTTGATCGAGATGCCGTAGCGCGCCGACCGGCGGATGTCGTTGTGGGCGATCAGCGTGTTGCGGATGCCGGCCCCCATCACGCCGCCGCTGAAGAAGCGCACCTCGCCGATGTCGCTGATGCGGTTGGCGAGGATGCGGTTATCGCTGCTGCCCGGCGCCAGCATCACGCCGGAGCGGCCGAGATGCTCCATCCGGTTGCCCGACACCTCGCTGCGGCCGGAGCCGTCCAGCATCACCGCGGTGCCGACCAGCAGGAAGCGGTTGCCGGCGATCCGCAGGCCATTGCTCCCCTTCGCCAGCACCGCGGTGCCGTCCCACGGCACGTCGGCGAAAGTCAGCCCCTCCACCGTCACATTGCGGGCGTTGTCCAGCCGCAGCAGCACCGGCTGCCGGGCCACCACCAGTTCCGCCCCCGCGGCGTTCAGCCCGGTCGGCGGCTTGACCAACAGGCGCCCGGCCTTGGCATCCCAGGCGAATTCGCCCGGCCGCGTCAGGAAATCGGGATGGCCGAGCAGCCGCACGGTCGAGCCGTCGCGGTAAGGATACTGCCCGTCGGCATTGAAGGTCAGCAACCCGTTCGGATTGGCCGAAACCACACCCAGCAGATCGTCCGACAGCCGTTCCCGGTCCAGCGCCTGCGCCCGCACCCCCGGCCCGGCCCAACCGGCCTTCAGCACGCCGGCGGGCAGCCGCATCTGCCGCTTGCTCCCCGGATTTTTCGGATCGGACTGCACCGCCTTGGCCGGGAACCAGCCGCTGCGCGGGTCGCCGGGGGTGAAATCGCCGCTGCGCGCGGCGTCCAGCCGCAACCTTTCACCGGGCCCGCCGATCGAGACGTCCAGCCCCGGATCGCGCGCCAGCGGCGCCGACAGCAAGCCGTTCGCCGGTTGCGCGCCGCCCACCACCTCGCCGCCCGACAGCACCGGCTGCTCCCCCTCCACCGCGGTCAGCCGCAGCCCCGGCATGGAGCCGTCCACCACCAGCGGCGCCGTCAGCCGGTAGGTCCCGCCATGCAGCCGCACGGTGGCCGGACCGCTTCCCTTGGCAGCGGCCAGCGCGCGGGCCGGGGTGGCGAAGGGACCGTCGCGCCCGTCCGCCGACGGCTGGGACAGCCGTCCCGACCAGCGGTCGTTGCCGGTCGGCGACACATAGAAGGTCGTCTCATCTGCCATCGCCGGCCTCCATCCGGCGGCAGGCAGCAGAAGCGCGCTCAGCAACAGAACACGGGACAGGATTTCGGCCGCTCCACTCCGGCGACGAGGTTGGGAACGGAACATGGGAGACCCTCCTCCAGAACAACGGCGATGCCGCCGAAGGGGGGAGACTGACCCAGCCCCACGGCAACCGGCAAAAGCGCGAAGGGGGTGTGCGGGTGCGAAGGGGCCACGCCCTCTGCACCCCTGCCGGACCGGGACGGGGCGTATAGGCTGACTTTTCATCCTAGCCTGACCGGCTGGTCGTACCCGCTTGCCCGTGGGCCACGCCCGTCATCAGGCGGAGCCTAATTACCGGGGACTGTTTGCCGATGATCGAAATGGCGCTGATCGCGCAGGTCCTGGTGCTGGTGCTGGTAACCGTCGTGTTTCTCAGCTCCGGCAGCGCATCGATGTTCCATCCGCTGACGCTGTACCTGATCTTCCACGCCCTGGTCTTCGTCATGCGGCCGATCCTGGTCCACACGCAGGGCTTCGACGATGTCTGGCTGTTCATGGGCTTCTGGCCGAACGAGCAGCAGTTCGTCATGACCCTGGTGGTCAGTTCGGTCGGGCTGATCGCCTTCGCCGCCGCCTGCATGTGGGCCGGTCTGGTCAAGCCCGACTGGACCCCGAACGGCGAGCCGGCGCCGGCCTTCTCCTTCGACCGCGTCGACATCGTGGCCTTCCTGACCACCGCGCTGCTGCTGGGTCCGCTCGCCATCTATTCGGCGATCCAGCGCCAGGGCGGCGCCAGCTTCGACGGCACCGGCGACGTGCAGATGGAGCGCGATCCGCTGACCGGCCAGCCGATCTACACCAACACCACCGGCTACATCGCGGAGGCCCATTCGATGGGCCTGCCGCTGACGCTGGGGCTGATCTGGGTCTGCCGCTTCCACCCGCTGTCCTTCATCCCCTTCGCCGGCTTCGTCGCCTACCGCGCCTATCTGGGCTGGGGACGCTGGGCGATCATCATGGGCATCCTGGGGCTGGTGCTGCTGATGCTGTACCGCACCCGCACCAAATGGTTCCGGCTGTGGCATGTGCTGGCCGCGATCCCGGTGATGGGCCTGTTCACCGTGCTGGGCAACAACCGTGACGCCTTCCGCGACGTGCTGGCCGGCGACGCCCCGGTTTCCGTCCTGCTGCGCTTCAACGGCGGCAGCGGCAGCGGCCGGGCGCTCGACGCGCTGGCCGGCCAGGATTTGGCGAATTTCGACTTCCTCGCCTACATCCTGTGGGTGGTGCCGAAACAGTCGGGCACCTACACCTGGTTCACCCAGTATCTGCAGTTGTTCACCGAACCGATCCCGCGCCTGCTGTGGCCGGGCAAGCCGGTCGGCGCGCCGGTGAAGTGGGTGGACCTGAACGACTACGGCGTCTTCTACAACCTGACCACCTCGCTCCCCGGCGACGGCTGGATGAGCGCCGGCTGGATCGGCATGATCGTCACCATGGTGGTGGTCGGCCTGATCCTGGGCCGCATGCACCGCTGGTTCTGGACCAGCGGCTTCCGCAACCGCTACGCCGTGCTGTTCTATTGCGCCTTCCTGCCGCTGTGCCTGCAATGGTTCCGCGACGGCAACATCACCATCGTGAAGTTCGGCTTCTTCTCGCTGCTGCCGATCCTGCTGTGGATCGGGCTGACCCGCGCGCTCCGCGCCTGGGGGATTCTGGAGGACGACCCGCTGCGCCCGATGGTGGCGCCGCCCAAATTCGCCAGAAGGGAGCCGTCATGACGCTGACCGTCAGCGCCGTCATCGCCACCTACAACCGCGGGCCGGAACTGCGCATCGCGCTGACCCGGCTGATGAACCAGACCACCCCGCCGATGGAGATCATCGTCATCGACGACGGCTCCAGCGACGGCACCGGCGCGATGATGCGGGCGGAGTTCCCGACCGTCCGCTATGTCCGCCAGCCGCACAATGGCGGGCTGATCCTGGCCCGCAACTTCGGTTTCGTGAACACCACCGGCGATTGCATCCTGTCGGTCGACGACGACAGCTGGTTCGAGGATCCGGACGGTCTGGCCCGCTGCGTCGCCTATCTGGAACGGAATCCGGAGGTCGCCGCCGTCGCCTGCAACATCGAGACGCGCGACGGGCTGGTCTATTTCCCCAAGGGTGCCGCCCCCTTCGATGTGCCCTGGTATGTCGGCTGCGGCCATCTGCTGCGGCGCAGCGCCGTGGAGCAGGTCGGCCTCTACATGCCCGAACTCTACCGCCAGGGGGAGGAGAAGGACCGCTGCCTGCGGCTGGTCGGCGCCGGATACCGCGTCGTCGCTCTGCCCGATGTCATGGTCTACCACGACAAGAGCGAGAAGGGCCGCAAGCCGGGGATGGAGCGCTTCTACAACCACCGCAACGACCTGATCCGCGAGGTGGCGCGCTGCCCGTCCTCGCTGATGGCGTGGCGGCTGGCGCGCAGTTGGGCCGGCAACAGCTGGAAGAACCTGCGCCACGGCCCGCGGATGACCGACCTGAAGGTGCTGCTGGCCCTGCCGCAGATCCTGCGCATCGGGCTGAAGCACCGGGCGCCGGTAAGCGCCGAGGCCTACCGCCGCTGGCTGCATCTGGCGAAGACGGCGGCCCCGGCCAGCGCACCGCCTGCGGAGAAGCCCGTCAGCCGGGCTGCATCCCGCCCAGTTGCAGCAGAACGGCCCAGCCCAGCACGATCAGATTGACGGTCAGCGTCATCGCCATGCCAGGGGCGCGGGCGAAGGGATGCACAAGATAGCCCGCCCAGAACAGCAGCCGGCCCAGCACGAACAGCGCGGTCGCCGCCACCGCCGCCCCCAGCGAGGGCTGCGGCAGGGTGGCGACCAGGGCGGCCAGCGCCGGGACGAAGATGGCGGTCTGCTCCACGCTGTTGGCGAGCACCCGCTGGCAGACGCGCTGACTGCGCGATTCGGGATCCTCGATGGGATTGAAGGCCTGGGTGCGGCCACGCATCGCCATTACACCAAAGACCATGCCGAACAGGACCAACGCTGGCCAGACGACCAGCCGCGCCCACAACGCCATCCGCGCGCCCGGTGCGTTGACGCCCATCGGCGGCGCCACCAGCGACAGCAGCAGGACGAACAGCAGCGCCGTCACCACCATCGACGCACCGTTCAGCATCAGGGCGCGGAGCACCAGGGATCTGCGCCGGCGGGGGGCGCTTTGGCGAAGGCTGGTATCGGACATCGAGGCGGGGCTCCGTCAAAGGCCGGGGATTCGACAAGGGTCCGATCGCTTCCCATCTGGAAAGGACCGCACCCTGTTCCTTCGACCAATAACGGCCCGGCTCGTGATTTGGATCAAGGCCGGGGCGACGCGGAGGGTGTCCCATGTCGGCAGGTATCAGGGACTGCCCCGATGGGAGAGATGTTGTCAGTCTCTCTTTTCGCTACCATGTTCTAACCAACTGCTTCACCATGTGGGTGACTGCAGGGATCTCGATGGTGGAGGGCCTATGATGGATCTCGTTCTGCTCGGTGGTGCGGTGGCGACGGCTGCGGCGTTGGCCGGTCTGATCGCCACGATGCCCACACCGAAACCGATCCCGATCCGCGTCCGCGACCGGCGCCGCCAGCGGCGCTGACGACATCGGCCCCCGGCCTTTCCGGCCGGGGATCAGATCAGCGATCCAGCTTGCCGAAGGCAATCAACGATCCAGATCGCGGATCGCGCGGTTCAGTTCGAATTCCTTGGAGGCGACGTAGGCCTCCATCCCGACGATCCGCTTCTCCATGTCGCGGAAGCGCTGGGTCAGGCCGGCGAGCGTCCGGTCGGGCTTGGTCGACACCGTGCGCCAGAAGGCCTCCTCCTCGGCATCGCGATAGACCTGTGCCGGACGCACCGGCAACACCAGCAGCGCGATGACATAGGCGATCACCAGCGGCACCGAAAAGAAGAACAGGGCGAACAGCATCGCCAGCCGGACGACGGCCGGCTGCACGCCGAAGTAATCGGCGACGCCCGTGCACACCCCGCCCAGCACCCCGCGCTGCGGATCGCGATAGAGCCGGTGCGGATTCGGCGAGTCGTAAGGGGACGCGCGGTCCATGGCGGGCTCGGTCCTTTCGTTGAGTTTCGGGTTGGGAGGTGTCGGCGTAGATTGCCCCCTCCCCATCCCTCCCCCTCTTCGAGGGAGAGGGGGCAGGATGCTTGCGGCGATCATGCAAAGGAGCGGCGGCAGTCCCCTCTCCCGCAAAGCGGGGGAGGGATGGGGAGGGGGCACCGCCCTGTAACCCTCACACCTTGTCGCGCCAGTTTGGCGCCTCGGCGTCCAGCACGCGCTCCAGCGAGTGGACGCGGGCTTCCAGCCGGTTGGAGATCTCCCACAATTCGGCCAGAAGCCGTTCGTCCTGCGCGGTCAATCCGCGCTGGGAGCGCCATTTGGTGATGTAGTGGAAGACGATCCAGACCGGCGCCACCACCACCATGAACAGCACCGCGAGGACGAAACCCAGGAACCCCATGGTCTTCGGGCCTTCTTATTGTCGTGGGAAGAGCGGGCGGGGCCGCAAAGCCCCACCCCTGCACCGGATTCTCGCCGCCGGTCAGCCGTTGCGCCGCGCGGCGATGCGGGCCTTCAGCGCGGCCAGATCCTCTTCGACCTTGTGCGTCGCCTCAAGCTCGGCGATCTCCTCGGTCAGGCTCTTGGTGCGGCCGACGTCATAGGCCTCGACCCGGCCCTCCATCTCGTCAAGGTTGCGCTCGACCTGCTCGAAGCGCGACAGGGCGTCGTTGATGCGCTCGTCGTGCAGGACGGTGCGGACCTTGACCCGGTTGCTGGCCGTCTGGGTGCGGGCGACCAGCGCCTTCTCGCGGGTCTTGGCGTCGGTCAGCTTGGCCTGCAGGCGACCGATGTCCTCGTTGGCCTTGGACAGCGCGGCCTCGACCTGCACCAGCTGCTCGGCCAGCGCGTCGGCCTGCTCGGCGACCTTGGACTTCGCCATCAGCGCGCCCTTGGCCAGATCCTCGCGGTCGCGGGTCAGCGCCACCTCGGCCTTGCGGTCCCATTCGTCGCGCTCGCGGTGGAGGTCGGCGACGCGGCGTTCGATCTCCTTCTTCTCCGCGATGATCTTGACGGTGGAGGAGCGCACCTCGACCAGCGTGTCTTCCATCTCCTGGATGATCAGGCGGATCAGCTTCTCCGGCTCCTCGGCGCGGTCGAGCAGGGAATTCAGGTTCGACTGCACGATGTCGGTCAGGCGCGAAAAGATGCTCATGATGGATGTCCCGTGTGTCAGCCGAGGATGGCGCCGGCGACGATGCCGGCGAAGAAGAACAGCCAGCTTTCCGCCGGCCGGGTGGCGAGATAGTTGCGCACGCGACGCGCCAGCGGGCGGCCCTGCGCGGTGTTGAAGCGGTCACCGCCGTAGCGGCGGCGGAAATCGCTGAAATCGCTCATGGATGACCTCCTTGCCATGACACCGGTATCGCAACCGCCGTGCCAATTCCGGCGGATCGGCCCCAAACCGTTGCAAAGCCTGGACTTGCCGAGCTTGCGCTGCTCAGCGCTCCGGGTTGCCGCTTCGCCGCCTAGGCGATACCATCGTCAATTCCGCGAAACAGTAGCGAAACAGGCGATGACCATCACTCCTCCCTCCCTGCTCGGCGAATCGCCGGCCTTCCTGGCGGCGCTGACACATGTGTCGCGGGTGGCGCCGCTGGAGCGGCCGGTGCTGGTGATCGGCGAGCGCGGGACCGGCAAGGAGCTGATCGCCGCCCGCCTGCACTACCTGTCGCAGCGGTGGGACCGTCCCTTCGTCAAGGTGAACTGCGCGGCGCTGCCTGAGTCGCTGCTGGATTCTGAGCTGTTCGGGCATGAGGCCGGGGCCTTCACCGGCGCCACCCGGCGGCAGATCGGCCGGATCGAGCAGGCCGACGGCGGCACCCTGTTCCTGGACGAGATCGCCACCGCCTCCCCCGCCGTTCAGGAGAAGCTGCTGCGCGCCGTCGAGTATGGCGAGATCGAGCGGGTCGGCGGCCGCACCGCCACCGTCGATGTGCGGGTGGTCGGCGCCACCAATGCCGACCTGCCGGCGCTGGCCGCCGCCGGCCGCTTCCGCGCCGACCTGCTGGACCGGCTGGCCTTCGACGTGGTGACCCTGCCGCCGCTGCGCGCCCGGCCCGACGACATCCCGCCGCTGGCCGAGCATTTCGCGCTGGGCATGGTGCGCGAGCTGCAACGCCCGCTCTTCCCCGGCTTCACCGCCGCCGCGCTGGATCGTCTGCGCGGCCATGACTGGCCCGGCAATGTGCGCGAGCTGCGCAACGCGGTGGAGCGCTCCGTCGCCGCCGCCGATCCCGACGAGCCGCTCGACCACATCATCCTCGACCCCTTCGAGTCGCCCTGGCGCCCGTCCGTTGTGCCAACCGCCCGCACCGAGCCCGCCCCCGTCGCGGAGAAGGTCGCAATGCCTGAGTTCGACGGCGGCATCCTCGATCAGGTCCGCGCCTTCGAGGCCGCCCGGCTGCGCGAGGCGCTGGAGCGCAACCGCTTCAACCAGCGCCAGACCGCGGAGGCGCTGGGGCTGGGCTATCACCAGTTGCGCGGCATGCTGAAGAAGCACGGGCTGATCCCGCCCGCCCCTCTGCGACCATAGGCCGTCCCCGGCTTGCGCCTGTACCGTGCTATACCGGTCGCTCAACCGTCGAGAGAGCGGTTCGTCACGATACGGGAAGGGGAGCAGCACGATGGCCACCAGCATGTCCGGTCTTGAAATCCGTGGTCCGATCAAGCCCGGTTTCGAGGAGATCCTGACGCCGGAGGCGATGGCCTTCCTGGCGGAGCTGGAGGGGCGTTTCGGTGGCGAACGGCTGCGGCTGCTGGATGTGCGGACCAAGCGGCAGGCGCTGCTCGACCAGGGCCACAAGCCCGATTTCCTGCCGGAAACCCGCGCGATCCGCGAGGCCGACTGGACCATCGCCCCGCTGCCCGTCGACCTGCTCGACCGCCGGGTGGAGATCACCGGCCCGGTCGACCGAAAGATGGTCATCAACGCGCTGAACAGCGGCGCCAAGGTCTTCATGGCCGATTACGAGGATGCCACCTGCCCGACCTGGACCAATCTGGTCGAGGGGCAGATCAACATCCGCGACGCCGTGCGCCGGACCATTTCGTACGAGGACCCCACCAGCGGGAAGAAATACCGGCTCAGCGACAAGACCGCCGTCCTGAAGGTCCGGCCGCGCGGCTGGCATCTGGAGGAGCGCCATGTGCTGATGGACGGCGAGCCGATGTCCGGCGCGCTGTTCGACTTCGGCCTGCATGTCTTCCACAACGCCAAGGAGCTGCTGGCGCGCGGCAGCGGCCCCTATTTCTACCTTCCCAAGCTGGAAAGCCATTTCGAGGCGCGGCTGTGGCGCGAGGTCTTCCTGGTGGCGGAGGAATACCTGCATCTGCCGCACGGCTCGATCAAGGCGACGGTGCTGATCGAGACCATCCTCGCCGCCTTCGAGATGGACGAGATCCTCTATGAGCTGCGCGAGCATTCCGCCGGCCTGAACTGCGGCCGCTGGGACTATATCTTCAGCTTCATCAAGAAGTTCCGGAAGGACCCCGCCGCCGTCATGCCCGACCGGGCGGAGGTGACGATGGCCACCCCCTTCCTGTCCGCCTACAGCCAGCTGGCGATCAGGACCTGCCACCGCCGCGGCGCGCCGGCCATCGGCGGCATGGCTGCCTTCATCCCGGTCAAGGACAACCCGGAGGCCAACGAGGCCGCCTTCTCCCGCGTGCGCGCCGACAAGGAGCGCGAGGCGTCCAACGGCCATGACGGCACCTGGGTCGCCCATCCCGGACTGGTCCCGGTGGCGCGCGAGGTGTTCGACGCCTACATGCCGACGCCGAACCAGATCGCCCGCAAGCGCACCGACGTGACCGTCACCGCCGCCGACCTGCTGGCGGTGCCCGCCGGACCGAAGACGGAAGCGGGCCTGCGCAACAACGTGGCGGTCGGCATCGGCTATATCGAGGCGTGGCTGCGCGGCCAGGGTTGCGTCCCGCTGTTCAACCTGATGGAGGACGCCGCCACCGCGGAGATCAGCCGCACCCAGGTCTGGCAGTGGCTCCACACCGGCACGGCGCTGGACGACGGGCAGGCCGTCACGCTCGACCTCGTGGATCGCGTGATCGCGGAGGAGCTGTCGGGCTGGAAGGACCGCATCGGCGCCGATGCCTACGCCAAGGGCCGCTACGCCGACGCCGCATCCCTGTTCCGCGATCTGGTCGCGCGCGAGGACTTCACCGACTTCCTGACCCTGCCGGCCTACGAGCGCGTGGTGGCGGAGGGGGCGTAAGGGTCGGCCTCCGGCCCCCTCCCTCCCACGCTTCGCGGGAGAGGGTGGATTTGCAGAGCGGCGGCAGTCCCCTCTCCCTCGAAGAGGGGGAGGGTTAGGGAGGGGGCAAAACCCGCCCCAGCCGAACCGTCAGCGGCCAGCGGATCCGCCGCTCCGTCTCCGCATCGCCCCACAGCGGCGCGATCTCCTCGGCGAAGTCCTCCAGCGGGTTGCGCCCCAGCGCCTTGGTCGCCGCCTTCACCCCCGACCAGGTGTTCATGTAGCCGAGCAGCCGCGGCAGCGTCCAAACCGCCTCCATCGCCAGCGGCGGCACCGGCAGTTCCGGGAACGGGAAGTCCATGCCGCGATAGCCCCCGATCACCTTCCAGCGGTCGGCCGGCCAATACCGTCCCAGCGTGCCGTTGTGGAACCGCTCCACCACCGGATCCAGCATGGGATGGTCGAGCCATTGCCGGCCATAGCAGACCAGCGCCACCGCCGCCCCCGGCTTCGCCACCCGCCGCACCTCGGCATAGAAGCGCCCCAGGTCGAACCAGTGCGCCGCCTGCGCCGCGACGATCAGGTCGCAGCAGCCGTCGGGCAGCCCGCTGTCGTCCGCCGGGGCGACGGCATAGCGCACCCGCGGATGCGCTTCCGCCTGGGCGATCTGCTCCGCGCTGGCGTCGGTGGCGTGGACCGCCGCGAACTGGTCGGCCAGGGAAACGGAGAACTGCCCGTTACCGCAACCGACGTCCCAGGCCAGGTCGCGGGCCGGCGCCGCATCGGCCAGGGCGGCGGCCAGGCCGGGCGGATAGGTGGGACGAAAGGCGCGGTAATCGCCGGCATGGCCGGAGAAATGGTCCTTGAAGGAGGTGGGGAAGGAGGTGGGGAATGAGGGCATGCAGCGATCCGCCTTGCACGATCCGGGCAACGATTAGGCTTGGAATTTCCCGGCGGATAAGGATAAACCCTGTGGGTTCGTCGCGGAACCCTTCCCAGGCTGTCCCGCATCTTTCCGCTGTGGCGCAGGCGCGCCGGGCGTGCTACCAAGCGCGCGCTTTTTTGTGCGCCTCGCCAACCACCCGTGTCCGGCATGCAGACCTTCCTGGAATTCGAAAAGCCGATCGCCGAGCTTGAAGGCAAGATCGAGGAGTTGCGGCACCTGACCAACGCCGGCGACATCAACATCGCCGACGAGGTCGCCAAGCTGCAGGCCAAGGTCGACAAGCTCCTGCGGCAGACCTACGCCAAGCTCACGCCCGCGCAGAAGGTTCAGGTGGCCCGCCACCCCAATCGGCCGCACTGCCTGGACTATGTGAACGGCCTGATCGAGGACTTCACGCCGCTGGCCGGCGACCGCCATTTCGCCGAGGACCGCGCGGTCATCGGCGGGCTGGGTCGCTTCCGCGGCCGTTCGGTGGTGGTGATTGGCCAGGAAAAGGGCAACGACACCGAATCGCGCGTCCGCCACAATTTCGGCATGGCCAAGCCGGAAGGCTACCGCAAGGCCCAGCGCCTGATGGATCTGGCCGACCGCTTCAAGCTGCCGGTCGTCTCGCTGGTCGACACCGCCGGCGCCTTCCCCGGCGTCCAGGCGGAGGAGCGCGGCCAGGCCGAGGCCATCGCCAAGAGCATCGAGCGCTGCCTGCGGCTGAACGTGCCGATGGTCGCCTCGGTGATCGGCGAGGGCGGCTCGGGCGGCGCCATCGCCATCGCCACCGCCGACCGCGTGCTGATGCTGGAACACGCCATCTATTCGGTGATCTCGCCGGAAGGCTGCGCGTCGATCCTGTGGCGCAGCTCCGACATGGCGGGCGAGGCGGCCATCGCGCTGCGCCTGATCAGCCAGGACCTGAAGGAACTGGGCGTCATCGACCATGTGGTGAGCGAGCCGATCGGCGGCGCCCATCGCGACCCGGCCGAGACGATCAAGAAGCTGGGCGACTGCATCGAGGAGTCGCTGGGCGAACTGGACGGCCTGGACGGCGCCACCCTGCGCGCCAAGCGCCGCGAGAAGTTCCTTGAGATGGGGCAGAAGGGGCTGGGGTGAGTCTCACCCCAGGAACCCGTGCAGGAACCAGCGCGGGTTCTCCCCCGGCCGGTACAGCCCGGCCCTGAACAGCCAGAACCGGCGGCCGTCGCCATCCTCCACGCGGTAGTAATCGCGCACGGCCAGCCCCAGCGATCCTTCCCCACGCCACCATTCGCATTCGATCCGCTCCGGCCCCTCGGCCCGGCTGACGCGGTGGCGCACGCCGCGCCAGACGAATTGCAGCGGCGGATCGTCGGGCAGCGGGGCGGTGGCCTCCACCGCTTCGGGCGGGGTCAGCAGGCGCAACGGGCGCGGCTGTCCCGCCGGCCAGGGCTTCGGCGGCGGCAACCTCTCCAATGGCGGATGCGGCGCCACGCAGCGTTCCGGCAGCCAGCTTTCCCGCGGCACCAGCCGCAGCACCGCCCGCTCCCCCAGCCGCAGAGTCAGCCGGTCCACCAGCTCGGCGAGGCCATCGTTGATTCCTGGGCCGTCAACCTCCTCCCCCTTTAGACCGGTCTGCACGGCCGACAGCGGTCCCGTCTCCGTCGCCGACAGCACCAGCGTCTCCAGCCCCAGCCCCGACCCTAGATCGATGCGCTCCAGCAGCGGGGCGAACAGCCGGGCCAGCGCCGCCGGGTCGCGGGTCGGGCGGCTGGTGCCGAGCGTCAGGCTCTGCGGCTCGTCGTCCACCCGCTGGTCGGTGCGGTGGGCGTCCAGCCGCAACCGGCGCGCGCCCTGCCCCGCCGCCTCCAGCCCCTTGCACAGCCGGCCCAGCAGATGGCGCAGCGCTCCGGCGATCGACTCGGGCGTGGCGATCGGTTCGGCGAAAGTCAGGCGCTCGCGGTGATCCGCCACCGGCCGGCGCGGGGAGATCGGCTCGTCCAGCCGGCCGAGGGCCTGATCGTAGCGTTGCAGCAACCTGCCCCCGAACCTTGCGGCGAGCCCCGCCCGCGGCATGGCGTGCAGGTCGCCGATCCGGCGCAGACCCAGCGCATGCAGCCCCTCCACCATTTCCGCCGGCAATCGCAGGGCGGTGAGCGGCAGGCCGTCCAGCCGCTCCTCCCGCCGCTCCTCCGGATTGCCGAAGCGCACCAGCCCCCAGGCGGCGGCCGGGGTGTCGGCAATGGCGGCGCGGGCGGCGAAGCCGGCGGCGCGCAGCCGGCCGGTCAGGTCGGCGGCCAGCGCCGGCTCGCCGCCGAAGAGATGGGCGCAGCCGGTGATGTCGATCACCACCCCGTCCGGCTCGTCCACCGCGGTCCAGGGGCTGTAGCGCCGCGCCCAGTCGGCGATGCGGCCGAGCAGGGCCGAATCGGCTTCCGGCGTCGCCTCCGCCACCTCCAGCGCCGGCTCCAGCGCACGGGCGTCGCTGAGGGTCTGGCCGGGAGCGATTCCCAGCACCGCCGCCGCCCGGTTGACCGCGACCACCATCCGCCGCTGGCGCTCCGTCCACAGCAGGGCAAGGGGACGGGCACGCAGGTCCGGCGGCATCAGCCGCTCCCGCGCGTCGGTCGGCAGGCGAGGGAGCCACAGAGCGAGGATACGGCGCTTTCCCCTCTCTCCACCATTCCACATTGCCCTCTCCCGGGGAGGAGAGGGGGATTGGTCCGGATGTGAGAAAGAGCGTGTCATACAGAACCCAACAATCCAGAACAAAAAAAGAACACTCTAGCGCTGGCTTGGCCTTGGAGCGAGTCCCTCCTTTGGGGTCATCTTGCCGAAACGATCAGCAATGCCGACATTCCATCAATGACCCCACATCTCCCGCCCCTGGCCTATCATCTGGCTCCGCTCCTTCTCCTGCTGGCGGCCGGTGCCTGCGCGCCGCAGGACCTGCGCGACGACATGCCCGGCCGTGCCCAGGCCTTTCCGCCGGTCCACGAGCAGACGGTGATTCCCGGCGGCGGGGAGCGGCGGACCTGGAGCCAGATCCAGGCGGAGCAGTCGCGCGCCGGCTCGAAGCCCATCCCCCAAGCCCAAGCCCGGCAGGCCGAGCCCCCGCAGGCGCGCCGCGACTCAGGCGACACCGACCAGCCCCCGCCCAAGCGCCGCCGCGGCAGTTCGTCGCCGCCGCCCGACCCGGCCGTCCTGCCCCAGCCGCCGCGCCCGATCCCGGTGCCGCCGCCGCCCTCGTCCCAGAGCGCCACCGACGCCTTCAAGCGCGACCTGATCCGGCCGGAGGTCGACCGCATGCGCACCAACGACGCCATGGGGCGGCTCGACCCGCTGGGCCAGCGCGAGCTGATGAAGCGCGAGAACGACCTGCGGCAATGGGGCGACCCGCTGGCGCGCTAGCCTTCCCTCCACCCTTGCCCTCCCCGACCTGAAGCCTGACCGCTTGACCCCGCCCCGCCTCAGCCGCCATACCGGCTGCCGGAGCGACACGTGATGGGGGATGCGGGCGCATGACGACGCTGACGGGGGCCTTCGGCAGCGGGCTGACCACGCCGGTGTGGGTGCTGCAGCATCTGCTGGGCATCCTCGGCATCGGCATGTGGGCCGGGCAGACCGGCGGCACCGCGGTGTGGCAGGTGCCGGCCGCCGCCGTGACCGCGGCGCTGGCGGCGGGCTTCGCCGCCCAGATGGGGGTGCGGCTGCCCTATGCCGGGCCGGGGCTCGCCGCCTCGCTGCTGGTGGTCGGGTCGCTGGTGGCGCTGGGGGTGCGGGCGCCGGCCGTGCTGGCGGTGCTGGTCGCCGCGGTCGCTGCCGTGTTCCACGGCCATGCCCACCAGGGGCCGCCGCTCTACTGGGCCGGATTCGCCGCCGGGCTGATGCTGGTCGCCTGCGGCGGACTCGGGCTGTCCATCGCGGTGACGCAGGCCGAGTCGGACCGTGCGGTGCGGCTGTGTGGCGGTGCGGTAGCAGTCGCCGGCGTTCTTGACCTCGTCGGCGTGATTTGACCGGTTGCGCCTTGAAATGACGGGGTTGCGCGGAAATCTTTGAAGACACGCCCCTCCTTCCCGCCCCGCCCCTCCCGTCCGGGACGAGCGGGCCAGACGAACGGAACGCCCCGGTGCCCCGCGCAGCCGCCAAAGCCTGCCCTACCCCGCCGGGGCTCCCCTCATCGGAGCTTCGGGAAGATCCCGACGCGCCCGCTTCCGACATGTCCAGCCTGACCCGCCGCCATCTGCTGGGCGGCCTCATGGGAGGGGTGGCGCTGGCGCCGCTGCTGGGCGGCGCACTGTCCGGCAGGTCGGCCATGGCGCAGGATCTGCGCTATTTCCGCATCGGCACCGGCACCACCGCCGGCACCTATTTCCCGATCGGCGGGCTGATCGCCAACGCCATCTCCAACCCGCCCGGCTCCCGCCCCTGCGACAAGGGGGGAAGCTGCGGCATCCCCGGCCTGATCGTGGTGGCACAGGCCAGCAACGGTTCGGTCGACAACATCGAGATGCTGCGCGCCGGCACGGTGGAGGCCGGCTTCGCCCAGGCCGACGTCGCCTATTGGGCCTACAGCGGCACCGGCAGCTTCACCGGCAAGCGCCCGTTCGCGGAACTGCGCTCGCTCGGCATGCTGTATGCGGAGGCGATCCAGGTCGTCGTCCGCTCCGACGGCTTCATCGACCGCATGGCCGACCTGAAGGGCCGCAGCATCTCGCTGGGTGAGGAAGGCTCCGGCACGCTGGTGGAGGCGCGGCTGATCCTGGACGCCTACGGCTTGTCGGAAAGCACGATCACGCCGCTCTACCTGAAGCCCGGCACGGCGGCCGACCGGCTGGCGAAGGGCGAGCTGGACGGCTTCTTCATGGTCGGCGGCTATCCGGTGGCGGCGGTCGCCGACGTGGCGGCGCGGGTGCCGATCCGGCTGGTGCCGCTGGACGGCGAGCCGGCCGACCGGCTGCTGCGGACCCAGCGCTTCTATATCGAGGACGAGATCCCGGCGAACGCCTATCCCGGCACCGCTCCCACCCCGACGCTCAGCCTGGGGGCGGAGCTGCTGACCCGCGCCGACCGCGATCCCGACCTGATCTATGGCATCGTCCGCGCGCTGTGGCACGAGAACACCCGCCGCGTCCTGGCCGACGGCCACCCGCAGGGCCGCAACTTCGATCCCGCCCGCGCGGTCGCCAACGTCTCGGTCCCGCTTCATCCGGGGGCGGAGCGCTATTACCGCGAGGCCGGCCTGCTCGGCAACGCCGCCAACGAGCCGGCGGGTGCGCCGGCCGGCACGACCGGCACCGACAGCCCCACCGGCGAGAAGGCCGCGAACGGCAAGCCCCCTGCCGAGAAGCCCCCTGCCGAGAAGACAGCCACCGGCAAGGCGGCCGGGGACAAGGCGCCGCCCTGAACGCTCCCGTCCCCGGACAGGACGAAAGGACCGTTCCCCGACGGCCCGACGGTGGAATAGTCTGACCGGAAATCCGGTTGATCCACATGATCGGGCGCAACGGGCAGAAGGAGAGGGGCATGCCGGCCGGGGAAGGGGTGCGCATTGCGATCCGTTCCGCCCGCAGCGCCGACTCCGAACGCTGTGCCGAGATCTTCCTGCACGGCCGCCGCCAGGCCTTCTCCTGGCAACCCGCCGACCGCTTCGGGCTGGACGATTACTACGACTGCGTGCGCGAAGACTCGGTGCTGGTCGCCGAGGCGGATGGGACGGTGGTCGGCTTCGTCTCGCTCGATCCCCAGGCCGGCGTCATCCACAACCTGTTCATCGACCCCGGATGGCACAAGCGCGGCATCGGTTCCGCCCTGCTGCGCGAGGCGCTGGCCCTGCTGCGCGGCGGCCCCCACCCGGTCGAACTGGCCTGCGCCGCCCGCAACGCCGCCGCCCGCGCCTTCTACGAACGCAACGGCTGGACGCCGGTGAGCACCCCCTCCGACCAGCCGGATGCGCTGGTGCTCTACCGCCTGTCGCGGGCGGGGTAAAGTGCCGCAAAACCTCCCCGAACGAGACCTTCGGGCGCATATGCGCAGGCTGTTTTCCTTTGCGGCGTTGCGGTAAAGTCCCGCCGCCATGCGAACCCTGTACCACCACCCGATCCACGCCCTGTCGCGCACCGCGCGCGTGATGCTCGCCGAGAAGGCCCTGCCCTTCGAACCCGTGGTCGAAAGGCCATGGGAACGGCGCACCGACTTCCTGAAGCTGAACCCGGCCGCCGAGGTTCCGGTTCTGGTGGAGGAGGACGGGACGGTCGTCGCCGGCGGCCTCGCCGTGATCGAATATCTGGAGGAGGCCTATCCCGACACCCCCCTGCTGCCGCGCGAGATCGCGGCGCGGGCCGAGGTGCGGCGGGTCGCCGACTGGTTCCTGAACAAGTTCGACCGCGAGGTGACCGAGAATCTGGTGGGCGAGAAGCTGATCAAGCGGCTGTCCGGCCAGGGCCATCCCTTCGCCCCGGCGATTCGCGCCGGGCTGGCCAACGTCACCTATCATCTCGACTACATCGCCTTCCTGTCGGAACGCCGGCCGTGGCTGGCCGGATCGGTCTTCACCCTGGCCGACATCGCCGCCGCGGCGCAGCTGTCCTGCCTGGACTATATCGACAACGTGCCGTGGGACCGCAGTCCGGAGGCCAAGGACTGGTACGCCCGGATCAAGTCGCGCCCCAGCTTCCGCGCGCTGCTGGCCGACAACATCACCGGCTGCCCGCCGCCGAAGCACTACGCCGACCTGGATTTTTAACCGCCTCTTGAGATTCGACTCATCAGAGGCATGGACCGGCCTCGCGTATCAAGCTTAACGTGCTCCCAAATCGTACCCGGGAGAAGTTCCTCGATGCGTCTCAGCCGTCTTTCGCCCGTCCCGGCCCTGCCGGTCCGTTCCCTGAGGCCCGCCCTGATCGCCGGCGGCATGCTGGCGCTGGTGGCCGGCTGGTCGCCCGTCCAGGCCGCTCCGGCCGTCGACGATGCCGGGGCCAAGGCGCTCGCCGCCTCGCTGAAGAAGGATCTGCCCCGCTGGTTCCCGCCGCCCAGCGAGGATGGCGAGGGCGTCGGCTTCGAATGGCAGGGCGAGCCGACCGTCAAGCCGGCCGGCGACCATTACGACGTCGCCCTGCCCCGCCTGTCGGCCGAGGATGCCGAAGGCACGCTGTTCGACATCGGCACCGTGCTGCTGTCGGTGACGCCGAAGGACGACGGCCAGTATGGCGTGTCGATCACGCTGCCCAGCGCGATCAAGGTGCAGAACCTCGACGACAACGACGAGTATGTCGACGCCGCCACCATCTCCATCGGCAAGCAGTCCTTCACCAGCACCTGGTCGGGCGCGCTGGAGACTCTGCTGGCGGTCGATGCCGCCTACAACGACATCGCGGTCAGCGCCGCCGACGGCAAGGGCAAGATCTCCGTCGCCTCCATGACCATGGTCCAGGACCTGAAGCCGGAGGCCGGGACCGCCGGCGCCACCCTGTGGAGCGGCCCGGCCGCCTTCGCCTTCGGCGGCCTGTCGGTGAAGGACGACAAGAACAAGGAGCTGGTGAAGATCGGCGGCGTCACCGCCGAGGCCACCTACACCCGCGTCGACCTGACCAAGGTCAGCGCGCTGCAGAAGCTGTCGGAACAGACCGCCGCCAAGGGGACCACCCCGACCAGCGCCGAGCTGCTGCCGAAGCTGCAGGGCATCTTCGGCGGCGTCAGCGGCGCCATGCGCCTGTCCAACCTGTCCGTCGTCAATCCGGAGGACGGGACCACGGTGACGCTGGGCCAGCTCGCCTTCCGCAGCGGCCTGACCGACCTCGACCAGGCGCAATCCACCGTCAGCATGGGCATCGAGGCGCGCGACTTCGCCATGACGCCGTCGCCGGCCCCCGAAGCCTTCACCCCGCGCGCTTTCGAGGTCAAGCTGTCGGTCGCCAAGCTGCCGAACAGCGCCCTGTGGAAGGCCTTCACCGAGCTGGCCAAGGCCGCCGAGGCGGAAGAGGCCCAGCCGAAGAAGGGCGCCAAGACCAAGGCCCCGCCGCCGCCGTCCTCCGACGTCGTCATGCAGCAGGCGATGGCCGCGATGGGCGAGGCCGGGACGGAACTGCGGATCGACGCGCTGAACCTCGACACCCCGGCGACCGCCGGTACCGCCACCGGCGCGGTCAAGGTCGCCACCCAGGCCGCCTTCGGCGTCACCGGCGGCGCCACCGTCCTGCTGCGCGGCATCGACGCCGCGGTGAAGGCGATGCAGCCGGCCCCGGGCGCCAAGCCCGACAAGGAGACCCAGGATCTGCTGGGCGGTCTGGCGATGGTCCAGGCCATGGGCCAGGCCGGCAAGGACGACACCGGCGCCGACATCCGCACCTACAAGTTCGAGGTGACGGAGGCTGGCCAGCTCCTGCTGAACGGCGCCGACATGACCCCGCTGCTGGCCGGCGGCGGCGAACCGGCTCCGGCGGAGCAGCCGAAGAAGAAGAAGTAAGGGGGAGCGTCGGGCGCGGCGCCCTCCACCGCGACACCTGACCGCACACCTCCCGCGGTTGCACGCCACAAGCCTCTTGAACGGCGGAGACGCTTTCACATATCTCCGCCGTCTTGACGCCCACCTGTGCAAAACCAACGAAGGTGCCCCCATGACCGAGGAACGGCTCAGTTTTCAAGCCGAGGTCAGCCGTCTGCTCGACATCGTCGCCCACTCGCTCTACAGCGAGAAGGAAGTGTTCCTGCGCGAACTGGTCTCCAACGCGTCGGACGCCTGCGACCGCCTGCGCTATGCGGCCCTGACCCAGCCCGAACTCTCGGCCGATGATCCGAACCTCAAGGTCCGCCTGCTGGTCGACAAGGACGCGCGGACCCTGACCGTCGCCGACAACGGCATCGGCATGAACCGCGAGGATCTGGTCGAGAATCTCGGTACCATCGCCCGCTCCGGCACCGCCGCCTTCATGAAGTCGCTGGAAGGTGCGGAGAAGGGTGACGGCAAGAAGGACGTCAACCTGATCGGCCAGTTCGGCGTCGGCTTCTATTCCGCCTTCATGGCCGCCGACAAGGTCACCGTGCTGACCCGCAAGGCCGGCGAAACCCAGGGCTGGCGCTGGGAATCCGACGGCAAGGGCGAGTTCACCATCGCCGAGACCGACGGCCTGCCGCGCGGCACGCAGATCGTCCTGCACCTGCGCGAAGGCGACGACGAGTATCTCGACGAGGCGCGGCTCGGCGGCATCGTCCGCAAGTACTCCGACCACATCGCCATTCCGATCCTGTTCGGCGAGGGCGAGGACGCCAAGGCGCTGAACAGCGCGTCGGCCCTGTGGACCCGGTCGAAGTCGGAGATCACCGCCGACCAGTACAAGGAATTCTACCACCATGTCGGCCACGCCTTCGACGATCCGTGGCTGACCCTGCACTGGCGGGCCGAAGGGGCGCTGGAATACACCAACCTGCTCTACGTCCCCTCGACCAAGCCCTTCGACCTGTTCGACCCCAAGCGCGCCCACCGGGTGAAGCTGTACGTCAAGCGCGTCTTCATCACCGACGCGGCGGAAGGGCTGATCCCGCCCTATCTGCGTTTCCTGCGCGGCGTGGTCGACAGCGAGGATCTGCCGCTGAACATCAGCCGCGAGATGCTGCAGCACAACCCGATGCTGGCCAAGATCAAGGCCGGCATCACGCGGCGCGTCCTGTCGGAACTGTCGAAGAAGGCCAAGGACAGCGAGAACGCGGCCGAATACGACACGTTCTGGGAAAACTTCGGCGCGGTGCTGAAGGAAGGCCTCTATGAGGATTACGAGCACCGGGACGAGTTGCTGAAGCTGCTGCGCTTCCGCACCACCGCCGGCGAGGAGCTGGTCTCGCTGGAGCAGTATGTCGCCCGCATGAAGGAGGGCCAGGACGCCATCTACACCATCAGCGGCGACGACATCGACACCCTGCTGCGCAGCCCGCAGTTGGAAGGCTTCAAGGCCAAGGGCGTCGAGGTCCTGCTGCTGACCGACCCGGTGGACGAGTTCTGGATGCCGTCGGTCGGCGTCTATGACGGCAAGCCGTTCAAGTCGGTGACCCGCGGCGGCGCCGATCTCGGCAAGATCAAGGGCGAAGAGGCCGAGAAGCCGGAGGAGAAGACGCCGGAGGGCGAGCTGACCGATCTGCTGGCCCTGCTGAAGCTGACCCTGTCCGACGCGGTGAAGGATGTACGCAAGTCCGAACGCCTGACCGACAGCGCCGTCTGTCTGGTCGCCGACGACAACGACATGGACATGCATCTCGAACGCCTGCTGAAGCAGCACAAGCAGCTGAACGGCGAGGTCGGCAAGCGCATCCTGGAGATCAACCCGTCCCACGCCCTGATCAAGCGTCTGGCCGAACGGGCCAAGGGCACCGGCGCCACCGACGCGCTGGAGGACGCGGCCTGGCTGCTGCTGGATCAGGCCCGCATCGTCGAGGGCGAGGCCCTGCCCGACCCCGCCGCCTTCGCCCGCCGTCTGGCGAGCGCGATGGAGAAGGGGCTGGCGTAGGACTCTCCGCCTCGCAACGGCTTCCCTCTCCCGCCCCGGGAGAGGGAAGGGGCCCATGCGGAGCATGGGAAGGGTGAGGGGTGGGGCACGAAGCACTGCGGTTCGGGATTTTTGGATCACCCCTCACCCTCCCCGCCTTCGGCGGGTCCCCTCCCTCTCCCGGGGCGGGAGAGGGCGATCTAGAATGAGGGGGCTTTTCCGTTCTACCCCCGCCCCACCCGCTTGGCCGGGAAGACCAGCGACATGGTGGTGCCTTCGTCGCGGCGGCTGACGACGTCCAGGCGGCCGCCATGCAGTTCGATCAGCCGCTTGGTCAGCGGCAGCCCCAGGCCGGTGCCGATCTGGCTGCGGGCCAGCGCACTGTCCACCTGCCCCCAGGGCTCCAGCGCCTTGCCCAGTTCCTCCCCGGTCATGCCGATGCCGGTGTCCTGGACCGACAGCCACAAGGCGCCGTCCGCCGCCACACGGGCCCTGAGCGTCACGATCCCGTCGTTGGGCGTGAACTTCACCGCGTTGGAGAGCAGGTTCAGCAGCATCTGGCGCAGCTTGCGCTCGTCCGCGCGCAGCGGCGGCAGGTCCAGCGGCACCGCGGTGGCGATGCTGACGCCATGGCGCAATGCCCGTTCGGTCAGCAGCCGGGCCGTGCCGATCGCCACCCGCACCACGTCCACCGTCCCGTCCACCAGCTCCAGCCGGTCGGCGTCGGCCTTGGACAGGTCGAGCAAGTCGTTGATGAGTTCCATCAGGTGCCGGCCGCTCTCGGCGATGTCGCGGGCGTATTCGCGATAGAGCGGGATGGCGTGCGGTCCCAGCACCTCCTGCTCCAGCAGCTCGGCAAAGCCCATCATCGCGGTCAGCGGTGTGCGGATCTCGTGGCTCATGTTGGCGAGGAAGGCGGTCTTGGCCCGGATCGCCTGTTCGGCCTGCCGGCGCGCCTCCTCCAGCTGGCGGGCGCGCAGCTCCGTCTGTTCGGCCGAGCGCGCCATCAGCCCGGTCACCGTGCCGACGCCGAGATAGCGGCCCTGCTCCACCACCAGGAATCCGGTCACCAGCGCCGCCGGCTTCAGCCGGGCCAGTTGCCGGCCGATCTCCGCCAGCGGGGTCGCCTCGTCGATCAGCAGCGGGTGCGGGTCCATCACGTCGGAGACCAGCCGTTGCCCGAAACCGTCTCCCCCGGCCCCGTCTGCCCCGCCCCCCTCTCCTCCGCCCTCCGGCGGCAGGCGGCCACGTTCCAGCAGCCCGGCGACGCGGCCGTCGCCGTCGACCACCGGCAGGGCGGCAAGCTCCGGCTGGCGCCG
Source organism: Azospirillum oryzae (assembly GCF_900177515.1). Taxonomy (GTDB): domain Bacteria; phylum Pseudomonadota; class Alphaproteobacteria; order Azospirillales; family Azospirillaceae; genus Azospirillum; species Azospirillum oryzae_A. The sequence continues at coordinate 446,264 of NZ_FXAK01000007.1, read as the reverse complement.
GAAGCGGGCAAGCGCGGCGGCGCACTCCTGGTCCCGGGTCAGCGGCGGCACCGGAACGGCCAACCCCGCGGCGGTGAAGGCGGGTTCGTCCATGGGCAGCTCCGCCGGATTCGTCAGGACGGAAGGCGGGACGGGGGGACGGGTGTCGAATGGCGTCATTGCGGCTCCTCCCCCTCCCCGTCTGCATGGTCATGTCGGATGCGGCGCCGTGCCGGACTGCACGACGCACGTTCCGGCAAAACCTAGCAGGGGATTATGAGCAATTGGTTTCCGCCCCGCCTGCCCGCCCCTTTCTGCCAATAGTCTGAAAGTATTATGTCCTCGGCTGGGAAAACCCCGTCCGCTCGGCCGTCCGGCGGGGGCGTGGGTGTTTGAGAATGCGTCCGAAACACAGTATATTGGTCGGATATTCGGGGTGCCGCGAATGGCCGGCCGGGATGGAACATCCGGTCGGCGTTCGGTGCTGGCGTTCCCGGGGATCAGGGAGACCGGAGGGGCGAACCGTCGCCCGTCGAACAAAGACAGGAATACAGGGGATGTCCATGCCCTCGCGCCTTGAAGAACTGTGCGTGAAGAAGGGATTGAAGATGACCGACCAGCGCCGCGTGATCTCGCGCGTGCTGTCGGAGGCGACGGACCATCCCGATGTGGAGGAAGTGCACCGCCGTGCATCCGCCATCGATCCGCGCATTTCCATCGCCACGGTCTATCGCACGATGCGGCTGTTCGAGGAGGCGCATGTCATCGACCGGCTGGATTTCGGTGACGGCCGCGCGCGCTACGAAGAAACCAGAACCGATCATCACCACCATCTGATAGATGTCGATTCGGGTGAAGTGATCGAGTTCACCAACGATGAAATGGAACGGCTGAAGGAAAGCATAGCCCGCGAGCTTGGCTATGACCTCATCGGCCATCGGTTGGAACTGTACGGTGTTCCGCGCAAACGCCGCACCGATAAATCTGAGTCTTAACTGTATACGGAACTTGCTGGCGATGCGCACAAGGGGTGCCGGCTGAATCGTCCTTCCCCGGAATCTCCACACGCGGAACGAGCGGATCAGGCGGCCATCGCTTGCGGGGTGCATCGGCTGTTGGGCTGGACCTTGCCGGCCGCTGGCCCAAGGTTAGGCGAGGAGCAAACCTCACTGACCGGAACCGGCCGCACCATGGATGATCGTCCCGACAACCGCCAGGATCAACGCCCCGACGCCCGGCCCGAAAGCCCGCCCAGCACGGCCGGGCCGGGTCCCGACCCCGTCCTCGAACGGCTGGACCGCCTGTCCGACCTGCTGATGCGCCGCATCGACCGGCTGGAAGAGCGGGTCCGCAGCCTGGAGCAGGACAATGGCGAGATCATCAACCTGCTGATCGCCGTCAAGGCCGGGCTGGAGGAAGCCTCGGGCGACCTGATCGCCCAGCTTGAAGAGGTGGACGACAGCGCCGGAGCGGACTTCGCATCCAACGACGCGGAGGACGGGTCGGAAGAGGGACCGCTCTTCGAGGCGCCCTGCGGCCCCACCATGCTGCATTGATCGGCTTTGCCGGGACCGACTTGGCCAGGCCGCCGTGACTGGGCGACTTGACTGGGCGACTTGACTGGGCCGACCTGAAAATCCTTGCCTGCCGCACCGCACCGGCCGGATAACCATCGTCATGCAAACGACGTCCGTTCCGCCCCGCGGCATCGAGCCCCGGACCAGCCTCACGCCGCCCGCGCCGCTGCTGGCGATGGCTCCCGATTCGCCGGCTATCGAGTCGTCGGTCTTCGGCCCTGCCGGCGTGGCCTTCTTCGACTTCGACGGGACGCTGATCCACGGCGACAGCCTGCCGATGTTCGTCGGCGAGGTGATCGGCCGGCGCCGCGCGGCCCTGGCGCTGGCCGACGCCATCCGCTCGGCCCTGCACCGCCATGTCCGCGGTCGCGGGCCGGGTTGCGATTTTCCGGGTTCGGTCAAGGCGATCTATCTGAAGCGCACCCTGCGCGGCCTGCCGGTGGCCGACGCGCTGGCCGCGGCGGAGCGGATGGTCCCGCGCGTGCGCTGGCACCAGCCCATGCTCGACGTGCTGAAGGAGCATCGCCGGCAGGGCCGCCGCGTGGTGATCGCCACCGGCGCGCTCGACCTCTACATGCCGGCGCTGCTGCGCGGGCTGGAGGTGGACGACCTGCTGGCGACGGGCATGGAGGTGGTGGACGGCAAACTGACCGGCCGGCTCAGCACCGCCAACTGCGTGCGCCTGGACAAGGCGGAGCGGGTGACCGGCTGGATCGCCGGCAACGGCCCGGTCGCCGCCACCTGGGGTTATGGCAACCATCCCAGCGACCTGCCGATGCTGGCGCTGATGCACAAGGGCGAAGTGGTCCGTATTCGACGAAGGTCGAACCACAGGTAGCGGCCGTTTACAACCCGCCCACCCAACCGCATACTCGTTCCGTCCATAACAAAAACATGATGGACGGAGGGGGAACGTGGCTTTCAGCATCGAAGCGGACATCCGGATGCCGGGGTACGGCGGGCGCCGCGCCGTGGTCGCCGATGCCGACCGCATCCAGCGCGAGGCGCTGGCCGGCCATCTGTCCGGGCGCGGCTTCCAGGTCTCGCAGACCGCCGATGCGCTGGAGGCCCTGACCCTCATCGGGGCGGAAGCGCCGGTCGTGGCCCTGCTGCCGCTCGACCATGAGGGCGACGAGGGCGACCGCGCCGCGGCGCTGGCGGCGATGCTCTATCCGCAGACGCGCATCCTGATGACCGGCCCGCGCATGCCAAACCTGCCCTTTCCCATCCTGCCCCGCCCGGTCGACCTGACCGCGCTCGACCGCTGGCTGGACGAGGCGGCCGGCTAAAAACCGGAGAGCTTAAAAGCCGGACACGCGCTCCAGCTTCTGCGGGTTGGCGACCTGATAGACCCGCACAATCCGGCCCCCGGAATCATTAAAGGGTGCAACGTCGAAGGCCAGCACGCTGCGGAACGACCCGCCCAGGTCGGTCAGCAGTCCCGGCCCGCCATTGACCCGCACCGGCACGAATTGGAAGCTGACGCCGCGCTTGCGCTGGACGCCGATCAGGAAGCGGGCGATGCGGTCGGCACCGAACAGCGGGTTGACCGCCGTCCGCACCATCCCGCCGCCGTCGCTCAGCCACTGGGCGTCGTCCGACAGCAGGGCGACGATGGCGGCATAGTCGCGCCGGACGCTGGCCTCGGCGAAGGCGGCGGCCAGACGGCGGCCGGTATCCGGATCGGCCATCGCGGCGGACGGCTCGGCCATGCGGGCACGGGCGCGCCGCATGATCTGGCGGCAGGCCTCGACCGACTTGCCGAGCATGCCTGCGATCTCCGCATAATCCAGATCCATCGCCTCGCGCAGGACGAAGACCGCCCGCTGCTCCGGCGCCAGCCGTTCCAGCAACAGGAGCATCGCCAGCGGCACCGACTCGGACTCAGCCCCGTCCTCCGGCCCGTCCTCCGCCCCGTCACCCCAGTCGGCGACCTCGGGCTCGGGCAGCCACAGCCCGTAATAGCGCTCCCGCGTCACCCGGGCGGAGCGCAGCCGGTCGAGCGCCAGCCGCGTCACCAGCGTCGTCAGAAAGGCGGGGGCCGACCCGACGCTGCCGGGCGCCACCGCGGACCAGCGCAGCCAGGCGTCCTGCAGCGTGTCCTCCGCCTCCGCCACCGAGCCGAGCAGCCGGTAGGCCAGGGCACGCAGCCGCGCCCGCTCGCCCGCGAAGGCGGCGAGCGCGGTGTCCGGGTCGGCCAGCGCCGTCACGCCGCCATCCCGACGGCGGTGCCCTCGATATGCTGGGCGATGCCGACGCGGTTCCAGGCGTTGATCTGCGCCGCCGTCACCGTCAACTGGGCGATCTGCTCGGCGCTGAAATGGCGCTGCAGCGCCTGATAGGCGTCGTCGATGCGGTCATGCTGGGTGCGGGTCAGCACCTCGGCCCAGGCGAAGGCGGCGCGTTCGTCCGGCAGGAACAGGTCAGAGTGCTCCCACCCGGCAAGGGCGGCGATGCGCTCGTCCGACTGGCCGTCGTGGCGGGCTTCCTTGGTATGCAGGTCGATGCAATAGGCGCAGCCGTTGATCTGCGACACGCGCAGGTCGATCAGGTGGACCAGCCCGGTCGGCAGGCCGCTGCCGCGGATGGCCTTGGCGGTGGCGAACAGCGTGGCGTACAGGGACGGGGCCTCGGTGGCGACGGTGAAACGGAAAGCCATGGTGGTCATCCTCATCTGGAGTGTTTTCACCCCCATGACGGGGCGCACGTCTCCAGCGTGACGCATGGCTGCCTTGCGCTCAGCTCGGGCGCCGGCTTCAGGCGTCGCTCAGCAGCCCCACCGCCTCGCGCAGGATGGCGATCTTGGCGGCGAACCGCCCCTCGGGATCGCTCTCGCCGATCAGCTGGATCATGATCCCAAGCGCATGGGCGACCCGCGGCGCCATGCCCGGCCGCTCCCGCACGCGCCCGGCAAGCTCGGCCAGCGCCGGCCGGTAGGGACGCCCCTCGAAGCCGTCGGTGGCGATCGACTCGAACCGGTTGGCGAGGTCGAGGATCTCGCGGTTGTCGCTCATGCCCGTTCCAGCGGTTTCAGACGAACAGCATGGCGCCGCCGGCCGGCGCCTCGTTCAGGAAGGTGACGACGCCGCCGGTGGCGACCGGGACGTCCGCACGCAGCGAGACGCCCGGCGGCAGCCCCAGCGCCCGCAGCCCCATCTCGCAGGCCATCACGGTGACGCCCATGGCGACGCAGGCCTCCAGCAGCTCCTCGAAGGTGGCGAGGCCGTGGGTGGCGAAATAGCGGTCGCGCGCCACCGGCGTGCTGCCGTCGTCGGCAGGATCCAGGTCGTGCCAGCCCAGCACCCCCGGCTCCCGCTCATGCACCAGGGCGCGCAGGGCGCGGCCGGTGAAGAACAGCGTGACCTTGCGGTTGGTGGCCGCCGCGGCGCTGGCCATCACCAGCGCGTAATGGACGCGGTCGAAGCCGCCGGCGAACAGCACGATCGACAGGGCCGACGTGCCGCCGGCTCCCGTCACAGGCATGGTTACAGGCATGGTCTCAGGCATGGTCTCAGGCAAGGCAGTGGACATGGTGGCCGCCTCCCGTCTTTGCCGCGGCGCCCGTCAGTGGGCGGAGAGGTCATGGATCGTCGGATGATCGCCGCAAAGCGCGCAGTCGGGATCCCGCTTGATGGAGATGCGCTGATAGGACGCATAGAGCGTGTCCATCATCAACAGGCTGCCCGACAGGCTCTCGCCCAGCCCCAGCAGCTCCTTCAGCACCTCCGTCGCCTGCAGCGAGCCGACGGAGCCGGCCAGCGCCCCCAGAACCCCGCCTTCCGAGCAGGACGGCACCGCGCCGCGCGGCGGCGGTTCGGGGAACAGGCAGCGATAGCAGGGGTGCGGCGCGCCCAGATGCGCCTTGAAGGTGGTCAGCTGCCCGTCGAAGCGCAGGATCGCCGCCGACACCAGCGTCTTGCCGGCCAGGAAACAGGCATCGTTCAGCAGGAAGCGCGTGGCGAAATTGTCCGACCCGTCGGCGACCAGATCATAGCCGGCGATCAGGTCCATCGCGTTGTCGCGGCTGATCCGGGTGCGGTGCGTCTCCACCCGAACATCCGGGTTCAGCGCCCGGATGCGGGCGGCGGCACTCTCCACCTTCGGCAGGCCGAGCGACGACTCGTCGTGGATGACCTGCCGCTGCAGGTTCGACAGGTCGACGGTGTCGTCGTCGACGATGCCGATGGTGCCGACGCCGGCCGCCGCCAGATAGAGCAGCAGGGGCGCGCCCAGGCCGCCGGCACCGACGACCAGCACCTTGGAACGCAACAGCTTTTCCTGGCCGATGCCGCCGACTTCCGGCAGCACGATGTGGCGGGAATAGCGGTGAAGCTGGGTATCCGTGAAGTCCATGGCCCGCAGCATAGCGCAAGGACGGGCCGTTGCAGCAACATTCGATGCCGCGTTTTCCGCAAGCCGGCAGTGCCGCCGGTCAGGCCCCGATTCCGTCAGGCTTTGGTCGAGGTGGTGGGCTTCGCTTCCGACGCCCATTGCTGCAGCCGGGCCTGCCGTTCGCGCAGCGTCTTCTGGATGGCGCTTTCCTGGTTGAGACCGCTGTCCGTCAGGTCGGGATTGCGCGGCACGAAGCCCAGCCGGAAATCGGTCGGGGTCTTCAGATCGGACGGCGGCACCACAACCATGGTGTATTGGCCGGGTTCCAGCTTGTAAGTCGGCTTTTGCAGGAAGGTCTGCTGCGCGTCGGGTTTTGTCGATTCGCTGGCGGCCACCACCTTGCCGTCCTTGTCCATCATCGCCCAGCGCGTGTTGGGAAGCGAGATGTCGGCGGTGAAGGTGCCGCCCTGCACGACGTTGAAGGTGTGCTTCTGGACGCCGGTGTCGCCGTTCCCCGGCGGCTGCGCGGTGCCCTTCAAGGTCGCGCCGCCGGCCGTCACCAGGACATTCTGCCGTTCGGTGACGTCCATCGAATAGTCGCGGACGCCGGCCGCCCGGTTGGCCTGCGAGAAGGTCGCGGTGTAGGTGCCGGGGCCCAGCCGCGCGGTGGCGTCCGCCGCCGATTCCTTCGACCGGATGGTGGTCACCACCTCGTTGCGGTCGTTGCGGATCTCGACGTTGGTGAAGGTGTTGTTGATCTTGAAATTGAACTCGCCGGCCTTGCTGACCGTGAAGGTCTGGCTGTCGGCGTTCGCCCCGTCGGCACCGATCTTGGTCGTCTTCCCCTTCAGCTGGGAGAAGGCGCTGCTCGACAGGTTCGGAACATAAGTGGCGGCGGTAATATCCGTCATGGCGGTCACTCCCCGGCGGCGGCACGGACGGAAATGGCGGTGCGGTTACCGGGAAGATTAGCCGAAAGGGCAAATTCCGTCAAATTTCGGGCCGGAATTTCGCCGCCAAGCTGCGAACCGATGCTGCGGGTGGGGGTAAGGATCGCCCCTCACCCGCATCGGTACAGCCTTACTCCAGCCCTTCGAACAGCGCGGTCGACAGGTAGCGTTCGGCGAAGGACGGCAGGATCACGACGATCTGCTTGCCGGCATTCTCCGGACGGGCGCCGATCTCCAGCGCCGCGGCCAGCGCCGCGCCGGAAGAGATGCCGACCGGCACGCCTTCCAGGCGGGCGACGCTGCGGGCGGTCTCGAAGGCACGCTGGTTGGAGATGCGCACCACCTCGTCGATCAGCTCCTTCTTCAGGATGTCGGGGACGAAGCCGGCGCCGATGCCCTGGATCTTGTGCGGGCCGGGCATGCCGCCGGACAGGACGGGGCTGTCCTCCGGCTCCACCGCCACCGCCTTGAAGGAGGGCTTGCGCGCCTTGATGACCTCGGCGGTGCCGGTCAGCGTGCCGCCGGTGCCGACGCCGGAGATCAGGAAATCGACCTGACCGTCGGTGTCCTTCCAGATTTCCTCCGCCGTGGTGGCGCGGTGGACGGCCGGGTTGGCGGCGTTCTTGAACTGCTGCAGCAGATAGGCGTTCGGGTCGGCGGCCAGGATCTCCTCCGCCTTGCGGATGGCGCCCTTCATGCCCTCCGCCGCCGGGGTCAGCACCAGCTCGGCGCCCAGCAGCTTCAGCATCTTGCGCCGCTCCACCGACATGCTTTCCGGCATGGTCAGGATCAGCTTGTAGCCCTTGGCGGCGGCGACGAAGGCCAGCGCGATGCCGGTGTTGCCGGAGGTGGGCTCGACCAGCGTCGTGCGGCCGGGGGCGATGGTGCCGGCGGCCTCGGCGGCCTCGATCATGGCGCGGCCGATGCGGTCCTTGACGCTGGCCAGCGGGTTGAAGAACTCCAGCTTGCCGATGATCTGGGCCTTCACCCCCGCCTCGGCGGCGAGACGGTCGAGCCGCACCAGCGGCGTGGCGCCGATCGTATCGAGGATGCTGTCGTAGATCTTGCCGCGGAACTCCGGTGCAGCCATGATTCCACCTCTGAGATTTGTGTTATAAGTGAGTTCAACACCCCAGGCGGAGCATTATCCAGCCTCGGCACCCTGTCAAATGGCAAGTGGGGCAAATGGCAAGTGGGGTCCCCAGGCCATCCGCACCAGCCCAGTCCGACCGCATCAGCCCGACCAGATCAGCCCGACCAGATCAGCCCGACCAGATCAGATGGTGAAGTCGATCCGGTCCTCGGTCTCGCTCTCCACCCCGGCACGCCGCGCGCGCATGCACAGATCCTCGATGGTGATGGTGTCGAGCTTGGCCATGCACTCTTCCTGCAGTTCGCCCCACAGCGGACGCACCACCTGATGGCCCAGCACCGAACCGGCCGGCTCCTCGATCGGGTCGGTGGCGGTCTCCATCGCGCGGACGACCTTGACGATCTCGCCCAACGTGATCCGCCGCCGCTCGCGCGCCAGCCGGTAGCCGCCGCGCGGGCCCCGCACCCCGGCCAGCACGCCTTCGCGCACCAGCTGCTGCAGCACCTGTTCCAGATATCGCTTCGGGATGCCCTGGCGCCGGGTGATCTCCCCCGACTGCACCGGCTCGGTGCCCGCGTTGTAGGCGATGTCGAGGACCGCCTCGATGGCGAACATCAGCTTCTTGGAGATGCGGAGCATCACGAACGACTCCCGGTGATCTGTCCATGGGCGGCCCGGCGGTGGAAAACCGCCTTCTCTCCCATTCCCGCCTGTTGGTTAAGAACCGTTTTACACCGCCGGCGCGGTAATTCTCAACAGGATTTGTCGCAGACAGATTCGGGAAAATGTGCCCTCACCCCACCGGAGCCCAGGTCACCTCCCCCAGATCCTCGCGGAAGGCGAAGCGCTTCAGGTGGTCGATCACCACCCCCTGCATGCGCTCCATCTGTCCGGAATCCTCCACCTCCAGGGTCAGGGTCAGCCCCGCATCGTCGGCCGCCATGCGGCAACGGCTGTCGGGGCCGAAGGGGACGAGGCCCTGGGTCTCGTCATGGACGACCTCGAACTTGTGCGCCCAGTGCTTGCACAGCTGGGTCATGTAGCGGCGCCCGTTCGGCGTCGCGATGCGTGCGGTCGATGCGGCCATGGTCGTTGTCTCCTGTCCGGTCAGATGCGTTCGACGCTGCGGGCGGCGTTGTCGATGATGTCGGCGATGGCCTGGGTCTGCTCCGTCGTCAGGTCGCCGCGGGACAGGCGCATCCGCAGGGCCATCTTGAAGTTCTCGACGGCGCGGACGATCTGCGGCGACGATTCACGCTGGCGGCAGGCCTTCGCATGGGCGATGCGCTCGCGCACCGCCGCCACCGTCGGCTCCGCCGCCGCCAGCGCCGCCGTGCCCTCCGGCGTGATCTCGTAGAGCTTCTTGTTGCCCTCGGTCGCGCCGACCCGGATGTGGCCCTGCTCTTCCAGCAGCGTCAGGGTCGGGTAGACGACGCCGGGGCTGGGGCTGTAGGCGCCGCCGACCATCTCCTCGATCGTCTTGATCAGGTCATAGCCGGAGCGCGGCTTCTCCGCGATCAGCCACAGCAGGACCAGGCGCAGGTCGCCATGGTCGAAGATGCGCCGCTCCCCGCGCCCACCCTTGCCGTGGCCACCCCAGCCCTCCCAGCCGCCGCGATGACCGTGGCGCCCGTGCCGGCCGCGGCCTTCAGGAGCCTCGTCGTCGAAGTCCGGACGCGAGAAGCGGCGGCCGTGGCCGTGAAACAGATGCCGAAGCATGGAACCCTCTCTCGATGCAGTTTCGATATAACGGAAACTTAGATATATCGAAACCCGCTCTTCGACAAGGGGGTTCGTTCGGGTGGGCGTTCGCGCCGCCGGACAATTCGACCTCGCCTGCAAATCACTGTCGCCTGCCCGGCCGAAGGGGCTATAACCGACGCCCTGGCTTTGCTTTCGCGCGTGTGTGTCCTCATGCCCCTTCGGATCGAGACCTTTTCCAACGTCACCGGCGGCTCCAGCTTCTTCAAGGCGGTGGGCCATCCGCTGGCGGCGCCCAAGGCCGCGATCCTGATCGCGCGGCTGGCTTCCTTCGGCCCGGTGGCGGTCTATGACCCGCTGGGCCTGCTGTCGGGTCTGGCGGAGTTCTATGACCTGTCGTCGATCGACATCGGCGGCATCTATGTCCAGGACGTGGAGCAGGTGGGCCGCGAGGTGTTCGGCCACGCCGCCCGTCCGGTGACCGACCTGCCGTCCAGCGGCGCCCGCACCGTCTTCGTCGTCGCCTTCGATTCCCAGCGGCTGGAAGGCCACATCGCCCACCTGATCCCGAAGCAGGCCGGCGTCGTCTCGCTCGACGCCATGCGCGTGCCGGAAGACATGCTGAACGACCCCGGCCATTACCTGTCGAAGTTCAACTGGGCGACCAACTTCGCCTGGTTCCGCGACGGCAACGGCCATCACACCCGCGTGGTGTCGGCCAATTACTGGCCGCGCTACGGTGCCAAGGGCACCCGGCTGTGGGCCTGCCTGTTCGACGAAGAGGGCCGCCCCATCGCCGACTGGACGGAGCCGATGCCGCCGACCGACGGCACCGTGGTGATCGACAGCCGGCAGGTGCGCGACCGCTTCAAGCTGTCCGACTTCTGCGGCTCGCTGTTCCTGCACGTCATCGGCGCCGCCGGGCATGACGTGGTGAAATACGCGCTCGACACCTATGGCGACGACGACAGCGTGCTGTCCTGCACCCACGACGCCAACGCTTGGCCGGCCGACCTCTATGCCGGCCTGCCCGCCCCGCGCGAGGGCGAGCGTGTGACCCTGTGGATCCAGAACAGCCACCCGACCCCGATCCCGGCCGGCGCCGTCGGCCTGAACCTGATGGGCTCGGCCGACATCCGCACGCTCGACCGGCCAGTCCCGGCCTTCGCCACCGTCGAGCTGGACGTTTCCACCCTGTTCCCCGGGGCGCGCTGGCCGCAGCAGTTCGAGGTGCAGGCCGGCAAGCATTTCGTCCGCCCGCGTTACGAAATCGTCGCCGCCGACGGCCGCCGCCGCATGGCCCATGCCAATGTCGAGCGCACCGACCTGAAGCCCGACCCCAAGTTGCCGCAACTGACCGGTGGCGCCATGGACAAGGGCGTGGTGGGCAAGGGCCACATCCTGCCGGCGCCGCTGCTGCCGATGGGCCGCTGGCGCACCATCCTGCTGCCGACGCCGATGAGCACGGCGCAGACGGAGTTGCCGGTGAAGGCCGTCGTCTACGACCGCAACGGCGCCGCGGTGACCGAACACCGCTTCGGCAACCTGAAGCGGTCCGACAGCGTGGCGCTGGACGTGACCGGGCTGGTCGCCGACAAGACCGTCACCGATGGCTGGGGCCATGTCGAACTGGTCTATGATTTCGAAGCCGGAACGATTGCCGACGGCTGGCTGCACGCGCTGGTCCGTTACGAAGACGTAACGACCGGCCATGTGGCGGAGACCAGCTTCGGCAGCCATATGTTCAACATGGCGATGGTCTATCGCAACGAACCGCAGAGCTACCATGGCCACCCGCCCGGCCTGTCGACCCGCCTGTTCCTTCGGCTGGGCACCGACCCGTGGGACACGCTCTGCCACCTCGTCTACCCTGCCTCGACCCGGTGGCATGACAGCTCCGACACCAGCCTGATCCTGGTACGGCGCGACGGCGTCGAAGTGGCGCGCAAGCGGCTGGCGATTCCCTGCGGCGGCTCGCGCTTCTGGCGCTATCACGAGATGTTTACGGAAGCGGAACGGTTGGCGGCGGGCGAGCACGCCTATGTGCTGATCCGCGACACCACCTGCCGCCTGTTCGGCTACCATGGCTGCCTTGCTGCCGGTGACAGCGCCTTCAGCCTCGACCATATGTTCGGTTTCTAGAAGCGTTCCAATTGCAAATCCGCGGGATCAGATCCATGGCCACGACCCACCACACCAAGGTCCTCATCATCGGCGCCGGCCCGGCCGGCTACACCGCCGCCATCTATGCCGCGCGCGCCAATCTGGAACCGCTGATGGTCCAGGGCATGCAGCCGGGCGGGCAGCTGATGATCACCACCGATGTGGAGAATTTCCCCGGCTTCGCCGATCCGATCCAGGGCCCCTGGCTGATGGAGCAGATGCAGAAGCAGGCGGAGCATGTCGGCACCAAGATGGTGTTCGACCTGATCACCGACGTCGACTTCACGCAGCGTCCCTTCGTCTGTAAGGGCGACAGCGGCGACACCTACACCGCCGACAGCGTCATCATCGCCACCGGCGCCCAGGCGCGCTGGCTCGGCATCTCGACCGAGGAGATCTACCGCGGCTTCGGCGTCTCGGCCTGCGCCACCTGCGACGGCTTCTTCTTCCGCGGCAAGGAGGTCGCGGTGATCGGCGGCGGCAACTCCGCGGTGGAGGAGGCGCTGTACCTGACCAACCACGCCACCAAGGTGACGGTCATCCACCGCCGCGACAGCTTCCGCGCCGAACGCATCATGCAGGACCGCCTGTTCCGCCACCCGAAGATCGAGGTGGTGTGGGACAGCACGGTGGAGGAGATCGTCGGCGAGGGCGACGGCACCATGGGCAACCCGCGCGCCGTCACCGGCGTCCGCGTGAAGAACGTCAAGTCGGGCGAGGAGCGCGTGATCCCGGTCGCCGGCGTCTTCGTCGCCATCGGCCACGAGCCGGCGACCGGCATCTTCAAGGGCAAGGTGAAGATGGACGAGTCGGGCTACATCATCACCGCCCCCGATTCGACCGCCACCGACATCGCGGGCGTCTTCGCCGCCGGCGACGTGAAGGACAAGGTCTATCGTCAGGCCGTCACCGCCGCCGGCATGGGCTGCATGGCCGCGCTGGAGGCCGAACGCTGGCTCGCCCACCACGAGCCCGCCGCCGGCGCCCATGGCGATCCCAGCCCGGCGGGGACCTGGTGAGCTGAAAACGCCCTCTCCCGTCCCGGGAGAGGGAGGGGACCCACGAAGTGGGGAGGGTGAGGGGCATTCCAAGAATTCCGAACCGCATGGTTCCTTGCGCTGCCCCTCACCCTTCCCACCGCTCCGCGGCGGGCCCCTTCCCTCTCCCGGGGCGGGAGAGGGAGATTACCCCCCTATGCCCTTGACGGGCTTTGCACAAAGCCCCGACTGTGATTCCTTAGCGCGTCCAACCGCGAGGGAGTCCTCTTGCCTACGCTGAAACGCGGCCTGACCCTGCTGGTCACGGTCGCCGCCACCCTGCTGGGCCTGCTGCTGGTCACCTTCCTGATCGGCCGCGTCGTGCCGATCGATCCGGTGCTGTCCGCGCTCGGCGACCGCGCCAGCGCCGAAAGCTATGCGCAGATGCGCACGCAGCTGGGCCTCGACCTGCCGCTGTGGCAGCAGTTCCTCCGCTATGTCGGCGATGTGCTGCAGGGCGACCTCGGCACCTCGGTGCTGACCTCCCGCCCGGTGCTGGAGGATGTGCTGCGCGTCTTCCCGGCGACGCTGGAACTGGCGACCGTCGCCGTCGTGCTCGGCGCCCTGCTGGGCGTGCCGGCCGGCGTGTTCGCCGCCACCCACCGCGGGCGCTGGCCCGACCACGCCATCCGCCTGCTCGGCCTGATCGGCCATTCGGTGCCGATCTTCTGGCTGGGGCTGATGGCGCTGCTGCTGTTCTATGCCAGGCTGGACTGGGTGCCGGGGCCGGGGCGGGTCGATGTCTTCTATGAGGGCATGGTCGATCCGGTGACCGGCATCGTCACGGTCGATGCCCTGCTGGCCGGCGAGACCGAGATCTTCTGGAACGCCGTCCAGCATCTGGTGCTGCCCTCGGCCATCCTCGGCCTCTACAGCGTCGCCTACATCGCGCGGATGACGCGCGGCTTCATGCTGGACCAGCTGCGCCAGGAATACATCACCACCGCGCGGGTGAAGGGCCTGTCGGAGACCCGCGTGGTCTGGGGCCATGCGCTGCGCAACATCGCGGTGCCGCTGATCACCGTCATCGCCCTGTCCTATGCCAGCCTGCTGGAAGGGTCGGTGCTGACCGAGACGGTGTTCGCCTGGCCCGGCCTCGGGCTCTACATCACCAATTCGCTGCTCAGCGCCGACATGAACGCGGTGCTGGGCGGGACGCTGGTGGTCGGCGCGGTCTTCATCGCGCTGAACCTGCTGTCCGACCTGCTCTATCGCCTTCTGGATCCGCGTGCCCGATGACCGCGCATACCGACACCCGATCCGCCGGCTGGCGGGAGTGGCTGACCACCGACACGCCGCAGTCCCGCGCCCAGGCCCGGCTCGGCCGCGCCTGGGCCGGCTGGACCGCCTTCCGCCGCAACCGGCTGGCCGTCGCCGGGCTGCTGATCGTGCTGGCCCTGGTCGTCGTCGCGGCGCTGGCCCCGGTGCTGGCGCCCTACCATCCCTATGCCCAGGATCTGAACAACCGGCTGATGCCGCCCAGTGCGGCCCATTGGCTGGGCACCGACGCCTTCGGACGCGACATCCTCTCGCGCCTGATCCACGGCGCGCGGCTGACGCTGATGATCGTGGCGCTGGTGGCGGCGACGGCGCCGCTGGCCGGTCTGATCATCGGCACCGTCGCCGGATATTTCGGCGGCTGGGTCGACACCGTGCTGATGCGCTTCACCGACATCGCGCTGGCCTTCCCGAAGCTGATCCTGGCGCTGGCCTTCGTCGCGGCGCTCGGCCCCGGCATCGAGAATGCGGTGATCGCCATCGCCATCACCTCCTGGCCGCCCTATGCCCGCATCGCGCGGGCGGAGACGCTGACCGTCCGCCGCGCCGACTTCATCAGCGCCGCCCGGCTGCAGGGCGCCTCCAGCCTGCGCATCATCCTCGGCCACATCATGCCGCTGTGCATCGCCTCGCTGATCGTGCGGACGACGCTGGACATGGCCGGCGTGATCCTGACCGCCGCCGGCCTCGGCTTCCTCGGCCTCGGCGCCCAGCCGCCGCTGCCGGAATGGGGGGCGATGATCGCCACCGGCCGGCAATATGTGCTGGAGCAATGGTGGGTCGCCGCCATGCCAGGATTCGCCATCTTCATCGTCAGCCTGGGCTTCAATCTGCTGGGCGATGGCCTGCGCGACGTGCTGGACCCGAAGGGGGACTGACGATGACCAACCAAAAGATGGCAGACAACACTCCCCTGCTCGAAGTCTCCAACCTCCGCGTCGCCTTCCCCACCCGCACCGGCATGGCCGAGGCGGTGCGCGGCGTCTCCTTCACGCTTGCGCGGGAGAAGCTGGGCATCGTCGGCGAGTCGGGATCCGGCAAGTCGATGACCGGCCGCTCCATCCTGCGCCTCGTCCCGCCGCCGGGCCGGGTCACCGCCGACCGGCTGGCCTTCAACGGCGAGGATCTGCTGGCGGCCTCGTCCAGGCGCATGCGCGACATCCGCGGCCGGCGCATCGCCATGGTGATGCAGGACCCGAAATACTCGCTGAACCCGGTGATGACCGTCGGCCGCCAGATCGCCGAGGCCTACCGCGTCCACAGCAAGGCCGGCGCGGCGGAGGCCAAGCGCCGCGCGCTGGAGATGCTGGCCGCCGTGCGCATCCGCGATCCGGAACGGGTCTATGACCGCTACCCGCACGAGGTGTCGGGCGGCATGGGCCAGCGCATCATGATCGCGATGATGCTGATCCCCGACCCCGACCTGCTGATCGCCGACGAGCCGACCTCGGCGCTCGACGTCACCGTGCAAATGCAGGTGCTGGCGATCCTCGACGACCTCTGTTCCCAGCGCGGCATGGGCATGATCTTCGTCAGCCACGATTTGAACCTCGTCGCCTCCTTCTGCGACCGCATCCTGATCATGTATGCCGGCCGGGTGGTGGAGAGCTGCCGCGCGTCGGACCTGCACGCCGCCCAGCACCCCTACACCCGCGGCCTGCTGGCCAGCCTGCCGAAGATCGACGAGCGCCCGGGCGACCTGCCGGTGCTGAGCCGCGACCCCGCTTGGTTGGAGTCGTAAGGACGATGATGATCGACATCCAGGACCTGCGGGTCAGTTTCGGTGACGGCGCCGATACCGTCACCGCGGTGGACGGCGTCACCCTGTCGGTGCGCGAGGGGGAAAGCTTCGGCCTCGTCGGCGAGTCGGGCTCCGGCAAGTCCACCGTCCTGCGCGCGGTCAGCGGCCTGAACGACGACTGGACCGGCCGCATCGCCGTTGCCGGCGCGGAGCAGGGACCGAAGCGGCAAAAGGGCTTCTACAAGCTCTGCCAGATGGTGTTCCAGGACCCCTATGGCTCGCTGCACCCGCGCCACACGGTGGACCGCATCCTGGCGGAGCCGATCGCCATCCACGGGCTGGGCGATGCCGACGCCCGCATCGACCGGGTGCTGCGCGATGTCGGTCTCGGCCCCGCCTTCCGCTTCCGCTACCCGCACCAGCTGTCGGGCGGCCAGCGCCAGCGCGTCGCCATCGCCCGCGCCCTGGTGCTGGAGCCGCGCGTCCTGCTGCTGGACGAGCCGACCTCGGCGCTCGACGTGTCGGTCCAGGCGGAAATCCTGAACCTGCTGCGCCGGCTGCGGGCGGAGCACGGCCTGACCATGGTGCTGGTCACCCACAACCTCGCCGTCGTCGCCAATCTGTGCGACCGCTTGGCGGTGATGAACCGCGGCCGTCTGGTGGAGGAGATGAGCGTCGAGGAATTGCGCCGGGGTGCGGCGCGCGAGCCCTACACGCTGCAACTCCTGCGCGCCAGCCTGGGCTATGACCGCGCCACGGCGGAGAGTTTCCGGGATTATGCGTGAGGGGGCGGGGGCTCCCTCACCTTAATCTGTAATCACTCGGCTGCCAGAACCTGGGCGACCATGTCCGGTTCCTTTTCGATGACGCGCAGATAGGACGCGACGGCGGCATCCGGCTCCCGCCGCCCTTGCTCCCACTCCTGAAGCGTGCGCAGCGGAATGCCGAAGCGCTCGGCAAAGGCCTCCTGCGACAAGCCGGTCGAACGGCGAACCCGCTTCGCCAGGGGCGGGTGCCTCATGGCGGCGAGTTGCTCGTCGGTGAAGGTTTCGCGGTCGCTCATCTGCATCACCATGGGTCTAGGACGCCGTCGCTCAGGAGTTGGCTTTGAAATAGTAAGCCGCCTCGCGTTTGTCGGCCTCCCGTACGGAAATGAACCTTATCCCCTCGGCACGTTCGGTGTAGGTGACGGCGTAGATCCTCCCATTGACCATGCCCAGCGCATTGAAACGCTCCTCGCCATAATCCATGGACAGATCAAGCGCTTCGATCAGGTTTCGGTCACGAAGAACCTCCGCCCCAAAGGACAGATCCAAGCCGTGCTTGCGGCGGTTGAGCAGGTTCTTGACGGGATCGAAAGGCTCGCCCATGAACAGCGATACTACGTCATTGACGGAGTTGAAGCCAGGGGGATATCACATCACCCCAGCCGCACCACGCACAGCTTGTCGTCCGCTCCCTTGGCGGCGGCCTTGTGGTCGGCGATGGCGGCGTTGACGGTGTCGGGGGTCAGCCCATGGCAGCCCGGCGGGATCACCACGGCCACGCCGCTGGCCGCCAGCAGCGGGAAACGCCGCAGCGCGCCGTAACGGTCCTTGGCCAGAAACCCGCCGCTGACCCGCGTTTCCGCGTCGTACAGGCTCTCGGCGTCGGAGCGGAACAGGGCCAGCAGTTCCACCAGCCGGGCCAGCACCTCGCCCTCATCGCCGCCGCTGACGCCCAGAAAGAAGTCGTCGCCGCCGATATGGCCGGCGAAGGCGTCGGCGTCGATGGCCGCCCCGGCGCTGCCGGCCCAGGCCTTCAGCCGCTCGCTGAACATCAGGATGGCGCGGTCGCCCTGGCGGAAACCGAAATTGTCGTTGAACGGCTTGAAGTTGTCGAAATCCAGATAGGCCAGCACATGGCCGCGGCTCCCATCGGCCAGCGCCCCCTCGATGTGGCGCAGGATCGCCGCATTGCCCGGAAGCCTGGTCAGCGGATTCTGGTCGGTCGCCATCGCCAGGTTGCGCTCATGCACCAGACGCAGCAGCGCGCCGCTCGACAGCACGCCGGCATAGGCGCCGCCCTCCACGATCACGATCCCGTCGGCGGCGGATTCGGTGGAGAAGGCCTCGATCACCCGGTCCAGCGGGGTGGAAATGTCGCAGACCGGCGAGCGGATGACCAGATCGTCCAGCCGGTCGCCCAGGCCACGGTTGCGCAGCAGCTCTCCGCCGAAGCGGGAATAGACGTAACGCTTCAGGTCGCGCTCGCGGATCAGGCCGAGCGGCCGGTCATGCTCGTCGACGATCGGCGCGATGGGGGCGCTGCCGTCGCGGCGGAAATAGTCCAGCAGTTCGGTCTTGCGCGAGTCGCCCCGCAGCGGCGGCAGCCGTTCGATCACCTCCGACAGGCGGCGGTGCGACTCGCTGGGCTGGCGGCGGTCCTGGCGGTTGAGATCCTCCACCATCGCATAGCGGTTGGGCAGCCCGGTCAGATCCACCCGCGGCCGGGCGATCAGGAAGCCCTGGGCGAAGTCGCAGCCCAGATCCCGGCAGGTGTAGAACTCGGTCGCGGTCTCCACCCCTTCCGCCACGATCTGGATGCCCAGCGCATGGGCATGGCCGGCCAGGGCCGCCACCAGCGCCCGCTTGCGCGAATCCGCGTCGATGCCGGCAACGAAGAAGCGGTCGATCTTCACATAGTCCGGCCGCGCCTCGTACAGCGTGCGCAGGCCGGAATGGCCGACGCCGAAATCGTCGATGGCGATGCCGACCCCGCTCTGGCGGTAGCGGTCCACCGCCGCATCCACCGCGACGCCGCTGGGCACCGGACGGCTTTCCGACAGTTCCAGCACGATGCCGCTGTTGCGCGATGCCGCCGGATCGCGGGCGAGCCAGGGCGAGTCGGGCCGGCCGATCAGCCGGGCGTCCAGGTTCAGGAACAGCTTCGCCTCGCTCCACCCCGACAGCGCGCGATAGGCCGCGACCGCCTTGGCATGCAGCGCCGTCTCCACCGTCGCCAGCAGGCCGGCGGCCTCGGCGGCGTCCAGCAACTCGCCGGCATTGGCGAAGCCGGTGCGCTCGAACCCGCGCAGCAGCGCCTCATAGCCATGGCAGCGGCCGGAGCGCAGCTGGACGATGGGTTGGAAGGCATAGCGCAAGTGCCCGACCGCCGATGCCCAATCGAACGCCGCGGCGGCACCGTCGGCGGAGCGGACGGCGGTCCAGTTCGCGCCATAGGACCCGGCGGCATCGATTGCCGTCCGTCCGGTTTTGGCCCCGGCTGTAGTCGTGGTCAGCACAGTCATCGCTCGGTCCGCCAGCGCCGATCCCGCATAAGATCAGCATCCGCTTGTAACAGAGCTTGTTTGCGGTTTCATGACCGCAGCGCCACGTTGTTGCGCAACGCGCCCTCCCGCCGCAGACGCGGAGGAACAGGCAGAATCCGAATTCCGGTTGAATGCAGACCGCTCGCGCGCACGGTGCGGTGGAATGCGCATTGCCCGCACCACCACGCATCGCTATGCATGCATCGGTGGGAACCGGGCGGCGGAAGGGCCACCGCCCGCGTCCCACCTACCTGGGAGCACAGAGTGGAAAAAGCACTCGTCCTCCTGGTCCTGGTGCTTCAGCTGATCAAGGCGATCCTTGACCTGCTGAAGTAACCGGACCGGACGGGGGGTGCGGTTGGCGCCGCACCCTCCTGTCCGCCAGAATATGGTCAAACCGCCCTCCGCCGCAAGACCCAGCCCACCACCGGAGCGCTCATCGGCGCCATAGCCGCTCAATCGGCCGGAGAGTGACTTCCCGTCTGCAGGCCGGCCGCCCCGAATCGAATCCTCGTATCGTCGCGCCCGCCTGCGCTATAGGAAGGCCCCGCCAGCGTTGGAGGCGGTTCGGGTGAGTGGGAGGCGAGCGGGATGAAAGTCGGCATCGACATGGGGGCGACGAACGCGGGCAGCGCCGCGACGCTCGACCTGGAGGAGCTGCTGGCGACCCGTCTGCTGGTCCAGGGCAATTCCGGCTCCGGCAAGTCGCACCTGCTGCGCCGGCTGATCGAACAGAGCGCCCAATGGGTGCAGCAGGCGGTGATCGACCCGGAAGGCGACTTCGTCACCCTGGCCGAACGCTTCGGCCATGTGGTGGTGGAGGCGGACGAGCACAGCGAGGCCGCGTTGCAATCGGTTGCCGCCCGCGTGCGCCAGCACCGCGTTTCCGTCGTCCTGAACCTGGAAGGGCTGGACGCGGAAATGCAGATGCGCCACGCCGCCGCCTTCCTGGGCGGGCTGTTCGATGCCGACCGCGACTTCTGGTATCCGATGCTGGTGGTGGTGGACGAGGCGCAGCTGTTCGCCCCCTCGGCCGCCGGCGAGGTATCGGACGAGGCGCGCAAGGTCTCGCTCGGCGCCATGACCAACCTGATGTGCCGCGGGCGCAAGCGCGGGCTGGCCGGGGTGATCGCCACCCAACGTCTGGCCAAGCTGGCGAAGAATGTCGCGGCCGAGGCGTCCAACTTCCTGATGGGCCGCACCTTCCTCGACATCGACATGGCGCGCGCCGCCGACCTGCTGGGCATGGAGCGCCGGCAGGCGGAGATGTTCCGCGACCTGGAGCGCGGGCATTTCATTGCGCTCGGCCCCGCCCTCTCGCGCCGGCCGCTGCCGCTGCGCATCGGCGCGGTGGAAACCCAGGGCCGCACCGGCAGCCCGACCCTGATGCCTCCCCCCGCCACCCCGGTGGAGGACGCCCGCGACCTGATCTTCACCACCACCGAGCCGGAGCCGCCACGCTACGTGCGCCGCCCCTCCACCTCGGCCAGCGCCGACCTGATGGCGCAGCTGGCGCGCGGCCGTCCCGCCGCCCCGCCGCCGTCCCCCGGCAACAATGCCGACGACGGCGCCGCCGAACAGCCGGCCCTGCTGCCCCTGGAGCCGGAGGAAACCCCCGAACAGGCCGCCGAGCGCGAGGCCCAGTACGATGAGGTGCTGGCCGAGGTTCTGGCCGACCCGGAGGCGCCATACCGCTCGCTGGCCGTGCTGTACCAGGATTTCCTGGTGCGCTGCCGGGGCCGCGGGGTGGATGGCGACCGGCTGGCCCTGCCCGCCTTCCGCCGCCGTCTCGCCACCGCCCGCGCCGGGGCCGGCAGCGGCGACGATCCCGCCTGGCAGCGCGCGACGGAGGTCGCCGCCACGCTGGCGGAGGACATCCAGCCGGTCTTCCTGCTGCTGGCCCGCGCCGCGCTGGACCACGCCCCCTGCCCGTCCGACGCCGACGTGGCGCGCGCCTGCGGCAGCCGGTCGAAGGGACGCGGCCGCCGCCTGCTGACCTACATGGAACAGCGCGGCTTCATCACCAGCCGCAGCGGCCTCGGCAACACCCGCGCCATCACCCTGCCGGCATTGGGCTGGGAAACCGCGCTCGGCGATCCGAACGCGGACGACGCTGCCGATGTCCCCGATGAGGGCGGGCTGTTCGCGGCGGGGTGATCCGCCCTCAACTTTCCCTCCCTCAGCTCCCCGCCGTCGGTGCGCTCACCGGCTTGCCGCTCTGGCTCCAGCTGGTGACGAAGTCGTTGACGCCGGGCACCGCCATCCTGTGCGAGTCCTTGACATAGACGAAGCGCTTCGGCCCGAAATCATACTCGGTCAGCGTGATGCCGGCGGCGCGGCAACGCTTGTATTCAGCGGCGCTGATCGGGCGGTCGGAGGCCACCATGTCCGGATGGTCCAGACCGACCCCGGCGCAGAAGGTGCGGAAACCGGCGGCGGTGCCGCGGGCGTCCAGGTGCGGCTTGGTATCGGGGCCGCCGTCATATTTGGCAGCCGCCTGATCGATGGTGCCGCGCAGGGCCGGGCTGCCGACGATCCAGATGCCGCGGGCTTCCGGCGGCGGCTTGGGCACCGCCGGCGGCGGAAGGGCGGCGGTCTGTTGCGGCGGCGGCATGGTGCCCGGCATCTGGCAGCCGGCGAGCAGGGCCGCAGCGGCAAATGCGAGAGCCAAACTGCCGGCCGGCGCGGAAAAACGGATCATCGGGCGTCTCTCTCCTCAGGGTCGTCAGGCATCCGGGCGACGAGGCCCGGGGGCTGACAATGAGAACGCCCCCGCCCGGCTTCAACGGCCCGGCCGCCGCTTGTCCCACAGGCTGCCCCGATGCGCCGCTCGCCATCCATGAGCAATCGCGATAGGATGAGCGTCACCGATGATCATCCGGAATGCATCACCATGTCCCTGCCCGATCTGGAGATCGACGCGCTGCGCGCCTTCGTCACCGTGGCGGAGGCCGGCGGCTTCACCGCGGCGGCCGAACGGCTGGGCCGGACGCAGTCGGCGGTCAGCGTCAAGATCAGGAAACTGGAGGACATGCTCGGCCGCCGGGTGTTCGAGCGGACCAGCCGGTCGCTGGCGCTGACCCATGACGGCGAACTGCTGATGGGCTATGCCCGCCGCCTGCTCGACCTGAACGACGAGACGGTGCGCCGCTTCACCGAACCGGCGGCGGAGGGCGAGCTGCGGCTGGGGGTGGCCGAATATTTCCTGTCCGACCATCTGCCCCATGTGCTGCGCCGCTTCGCCAAGCTGCACCCGCGCCTGCACATCGACGTGCGGGTGGGCCTGTGCAACGATCTGGTCTCGGCGCTGGATACGGGAGAACTGGATCTCGTGATCTCGCGCCGCGATGCCGGCGACAGCCGCGGCCGCGCCATCTGGACCGAGCCGATGCGCTGGATCGCCGCTCCCGGACTGGAAATCCCGGCCGACGGCCCCCTGCCCTTCTGCGCCCTGCCGGCCCCTTGCGTCTTCCGCAACCGCGGGCTGGCGGCGCTGGGCGAGACCGGCCGGTCCTGGCGGGTGGTCTACACCAGCGCCAGCGTCATGGGGGTCCAGGCCGCTGTCCGCGCCGGGCTGGGGGTGGCGGTGCTCAGCGAATCCTCGGTGCCCGAGGGCGTGCGCCGGCTGGGGGTGGAGGACGGCCTGCCCGAGCTGGGCAATGTCGAAATGGCGATCTTCGGCGAGACGCCGCGCAACCGCCGCCTCGCCGAGCCGCTGGTCGGCTTCATCGTGGAGAGTCTGGCGGCGATGCGTCCGGCCCGCCCGCCGCTCGCCCTCGCAGGCTAAAGCGGCGGGGGGACGCCGATCAGAAGCCTTCCAGCACCACCTTGCCGCGGGCCTTGCCCGACTCGATCAGGGCATGCGCCTTGCGCAGGGTGGCGGCGTCGATGCGGCCCAGCGTTTCCGTCAGCGTGGTGCGCAGGGTTCCGGCATCGACCAGCCGCGACACCTCGGTCAGCAGCTCGTGCTGGGCGATCATGTCGGCGGTCTGGAACAGCGACCGGGTGAACATCAGCTCCCAATGGAGCGAGACGCTCTTGCGCTTCAGCAGGCGGACGTCGATGGGCTCCGGATCGTCGATCAGACCGATATGGCCCTGCGGCGCCACCAGCTCGACCAGATCCTGGAAATGGCGGTCGGTCGCGTTGGTCGAGAAGACGTAATCGACGCCGGCCAGCCCCAGCGCCTTCACCTGCTCCGCCATCGGCCGGCTGTGGTCGATCACGTCATGAGCGCCCAACTCGCGCACCCAGTCGGCGGTCTCCGGACGGGACGCGGTGGCCAGCACCCGGACCTTGCTCAGCCGGCGGGCCAGCTGGATGGCGATGGAGCCGACGCCGCCGGCCCCGCCGACGATCAGCAGCGATTTCCCGTCACCCCCGTTGTTCCCATTGCCCTCACGCGGCAGGCCCAGCCGGTCGAACAGCATCTCCCAGGCGGTGATGGCGGTCAGCGGCAGGGCGGCGGCCTCGGCGACGCTCAGGCTGGCCGGGCGGGCACCGACGATGCGCTCGTCGACCAGATGAAACTCGCTGTTGGTGCCGGGACGGTCGATGGCGCCGGCATAGAACACCGCGTCGCCGGGACGGAACAGGGTCACGTCCGGCCCGACCGCCTCGACGATGCCGGCGGCGTCGAAGCCCAGGATGCGCAGGCCGCCGTCGGCCGGAGAGGCGTTTCGGCGCAGCTTGGTGTCCACCGGGTTGACCGACACCGCCTCCACCCGGACCAGCAGGTCGCGGCCGGTGGGCGTCGGACGGTCGATCTCGACGTCGATCAGCGCGTCGGCATCGGTGACGGGCAGGGACTTGCGGTAGCCGATGGCTTTCATGATGGCCTCGTCTTCATGCTGTGGAGGAAGTCGGGACACAGGATGGCGGCGTCCACCGGATATGTGAAATTCATAGTTCTTGTTTCATCCATCCGAAACAGCGATGGACAGCCCGCCGCCGCGTCCGTTCCGGACAGGGTGACGCCAAAGGGGTATGGAATAGCCGGGCGGGTTGGGCTGTTTGTACCGATGACCGCTTTCCTCACCGATCCCGGTCCTCCGCAAGACAGGAAGCAAGGCCATGCGCACCATCCGACCGACGATCCTGCCGAAGATGCTGACCGCCCTGCTTCTGGCCGCGGGTGCGGCAACGCTGTCCGGCTGTGTCGCCTACGACGGCTACGACCCCTATTATCCTGCCTATGGCGGGCCGGTGGTGGCGCCGCCGCCCACCGTCTATGCGGTGCCGCCGCCGGTCATCGTGCAGCCCGGTTACCGCTACCGCTCGTGGGATGGCGACCGTGGCCGTGGGGGTCGCGATTGGGGCGACCGCGGCTGGCACCGGCGGGGAGGGGACCACAACGGCGACCCGCATGCCTGGGAACGCCCCGGCGGTCCGCATGGCTGGGGCCGCCGATAGTCCTCGTCAGACGGCCGAGGCCGGCACCTGATCGGCACGGTTGCGCAACACCAGGACGGTGTGGTCGTCGTCGCACACCGCGCCGTCGCGTAGCAGGACCAGCGCCGCCAGCGTCGGTTCGACCATGCGCAGGTCACGGCGGATGAACAGGGCGGGCAGCCGGGCGCATCCGCCGGTGTAGAGCACGACGTGGTCGCCCGGTCCCCACAGCAGATGGACGGCGGCCGGAGCCAGCGGGTTGAAGCCGATCAACGCCCAGCGCGCGCCGAGCGCCGTCAACTCCTGCGGGCGCACCACCGCCCCGGCCACCGTGCCGAGCGCGGTATAGTCCACGGCCTTGGCGTCGAAGCGCAGAACCGCGACGGCGGCCCGCCCGATCTGCGCCAGGCTCCTGTCCTCGGAAAGCCCCAGTTCGGGCCGCCCCTTCAGATCGCGCCGGATCGCATTGACCACCATGGGCGCCGGCAGGCCGGGCACCGTGGCGGCAACCACCGTCTCCACCTGCCGGATCACCCCGGGCGTCATCACGGTGGGGGGATAGCGGGGAGGACCATAGACGTCGGCCCCCTCGGGATTCACGCCTGCAATGCCGCCGGCCACCGTGTCGCCGTCGATCATCAGCGCGATGCCGCAGGGGCCGTCCCCGCCGCGGGCGGGCGCGCAGCGGACGAACCAATGGTCGATGAAGGGGCCGCCCCGTGCGGCCTCGCCCCCGCTACGCTCGACCATCACCGCTCCGGTCTGCACCATGGCGTCGGCCGGCGGCGCATCGTCCGCCCCGGGCCGCAGCACGCGGGCCAGCAGCGCCGAGCCGATGCCCGGCGTCACATGGATGTGGAAGCGGTCGGCCTGCGCCCGAACCGTTTCCAGCCCGATGCCCAGCCCGGCAGGCGCATCGCCTTCGGACGGCGCCGGCGGTTCGGTGGTGGCGGGGTCGCGGTCGTAGGCCAGACATTCGACGCCGGCGCCCGACCGCATCCGCGCGATCAGCAGCGTCCCGTCCGGCCGACCCAGCGCATGCTCGGCCAGCGCGGCCACCAGCCGGTCCAGCCGGGCCGCCTCGTCGGCCGCCAGAACGCCCTCGGCCCGCTCCGCCGCGATCCGACGCGCCGTGGCGATGTCGTCGGGCGACGCCACGGCGATGCGACGGTGACCATGATCGGGGAACATCGAACCGCTCCTATCGGCGTTCTGGTTGCTCTTCGCCAGAACATTACAATCCTCTTGTGGTCAAGCCCATGCAAAGGACACGTCTCGTCTCATTTTTTGTCCCCCCGGAGCCGGAAGAAGCGCAACGTCCAAGGTTCCGCTTCGTGCCCAGCGTCAGGATGCCGCCACTTCCATCAGCGCCGGCTGGGCCGGCTGGCGGACGGTAAGCGCATGGGGCATGTCGCGCCCGCGCAGCATCTCCGCCGCCTCCCACAGGCGGCCCAGCCCGACGATGGACCGGCAGCCGGTCTTTTCCATGATGCGGGCGCGGTGGACCTCCACCGTCTTGATGCTGATGCCCAGCTCCCAGGCGATGGTCTTGCTCTGCTTGCCCTCGACGATCAGCTCCAGGACCTCCGACTCGCGGCGGCTCAGCAGGGCCAGCCGGCGGACGGCGTCGCGGCTGCGGTCGCGCTGCTGCGCCTGGGGATTGCCGGAGGCGAGGCAGGCGCGCAGCCGCTCCAGGAAGGGCGGGATGGCGAAGGGATGGGCGATGCAGTCCATCGCGCCGGCCTTCATCGCGGCTACGGCGGCGTCGACGTCGCCCTGCTCGGTCACCACCAGCACCGGCAGGTCATGCCCAAGCAGCGAGGCCTCCGCCATGAATTCGATGGCGGTCATGTCCGGCAGGTCGCTGCGCAGGACGATGCAGGCCGACGCGGTGCCCAGCACGGCCAGCGCGTCGGCGGCGGTGCTGTGGACCCGGCAGGCGATGCCGACGGCGCCCAGCGCCCGCGAGAGCGTGCTGCGCGACAGCAGGTCGCCGTCGACGATGTGAACCAGGCAGGCGGTTTGCGAGTAGGCGGGCGCGGACATTTGCAGGGGCATCTTGGGACCTCCACCACATCGGACCGGCGAACAGCGCCGGCTCCACATGACGATCGATCCGACACCGAACCGCCGCCATGACCCGCATTTTAGCGGTCATCCCTTATTGACCGCCGCAGGCGCGAGGGATAGTGGGGCTGTCTAAAAGGATATCGGGGATATTATACGGGCGAACACCCGAACAAGAAATCCAATCAAAGCGCTATCCCGTGGTACAAGACAAAACCGAACGGCGAACTTCACAAGTATATTCGCAAGTTCTTCCGGCAAACCCTTTACCAGCCGACAAGAAACGCCGCCCCAATTTTGTCCCACATATGATAACCCGATCTTAGCTTTTTTATTTCATCAGCACAGTTTGAAAGTTTCTCTTTGCCGGAAATTTTCTTATTGCCGCCAGCCGCCTCCTCCGCTCAGGCGCGGCGGCGGGTCGCCAGGACGATGCCGGCGGCGATCAGCGCGATGCCGATCCCGTGATAGAGATGCGGCTGCTCGCCCAGGAACAGGATGGCCAGCAGGCTGCCGAAGACCGGCACCAGATGGATGGCGAGACCGGCGGTGTTGGGACCGAGCAGTTCCACCGCCCGGTTGAAGCAGAGATAGGCGGCGATGGACGGGAACAGCACGGTATAGCCGACCGCCAGCAGCGTGATGCCGCTGGCCTGCACAGGATGCCCGCTCAGGCTCTCCCAGATGTAGAAGGGCAGCAGTTCCACCGCGCCGATGGCGAAGGTGACGACGACGAAGCTCAGGCCATGGATCGCCGGCCGGCGGCGCAGAAGCGTGGTATAGGCGGCATAGATCACCACCGCCGCCAGCATCCAGACGTCGCCGACATTCAGCTCCAGCCCCAGCAGCGTCGCCGGATCGCCGTGGGAGATCAGCGTCATCGCGCCGACCAGGGAGACGGCGATCCCCACCCCCTGCATCGCCCCGATCCGGTCGCGGAACAGGACGAGGCTCATCAGCACGATCATCACCGGCATCGACGACTGCAGCATCACGCAGTTCAGCGCGGTGGTCGTGTTCAGCGCGATGTATTGAAAGGTGTTGTAGATGCCGATGCCGAGCGTGCCCAGAAGCAGCACGCTCTTCCACCGCGCCAGGATCGGCGTGATGTCGTGGCGCAGGTGCGGCCAGGCGAAGGGCAGCACCACCAGCATGCCCAGACACCAGCGCCAGAAGGCCAGCCCGATGGGCGGCACCGCCCCGGCGACCGCGCGCCCCAGGACCGCGTTGCCGGCCCAGAACAGGGGCGGCAGCATCATCAGCAGCCAGGCCTGATCGGCCAGACGGGATCCTTTGGCGGAGGCGACGCGGTCGGCGGGCATCGGGCTGTCCGTGATTTAGCTGCGGCGGCGGGGCGAGGCGAAGACGCTGGACGCCGACAGCGCGCCGCCGCGGTCGCTGCCGTCTTCGGCGCGGAAGACGCTGGGGCGGGATTCGCGGCGGGGATGGCGCGGCGCGTCTTCACGGCCCTCGCCACCACGACCCTCGCGGCCCTCACGACCTTCGCGGGGCGGCTTGGCGGGCTGGCGCAGTTCGGCGTCGAGTTCGGCGATGCGCTTGACCAGCGCTTCACGGATGGCGGGGGCCGCGTGGGCTTTCAGCGTCGCCAGCTGCTCCTTGAGCTGAACCAGCTGGCGCTGCTTCTGCTCGCGGGTGCGCTTGATGGCGACGTTGTCGGAATGCTGGCCCTCGAAGGAGCGCATGGAACAGGCCCTCGTTAAAATACGGAAGTCAGGAGGCCGGCGCCCCACGCTGGGGGACCCGGCAAGAGAGGGGCGGATTATTGGGAGGCGACCGCGGCAAAGCAAGGCGGAGTTCGCCTTGACATTTCAGGATGGCGGGCTGTGGCGACAGCGGCGCGGCGGACCCCCTCTTCCGGCATAGAAAAAGGGCGCCCCCTTGCGGAGGCGCCCCTTTCCCGAACCGACAGACAGCCGGACAGTGGGCTATTAGAAGCCCATGTCGTCCATGCCGCCCATGCCACCCGGCATGCCGGCCGGAGCAGCCTTCTTCTCCGGCTTCTCGGCGATCATCGCCTCGGTGGTGATCAGCAGGCCGGCGATCGAGGCCGCATCCTGCAGGGCGGTGCGAACCACCTTCACCGGGTCGATGATGCCGGCGGCGACCAGATCGGTGAACTCACCCTTCTGGGCGTCGTAGCCGTAGTTGGTGTCGTTCTGGTCCAGCAGCTTGCCGACGACGATCGAACCGTCGGTGCCGGCATTGTAGGCGATCTGACGGACCGGGGCCTGCAGGGCGCGGCGGATGATGTCGATGCCGACGCGCTGCTCGTCGTTGGCCGGGGTCAGCTTGTCCAGCGCCTTGGAGGCGTACAGCAGGGCGGTGCCGCCGCCGGCGACCACACCCTCTTCCACGGCGGCGCGGGTGGCGTGCATCGCGTCGTCAACGCGATCCTTGCGCTCCTTCACCTCGACCTCGGTCGCACCGCCGACGCGGATGACGGCGACGCCGCCGGCCAGCTTGGCCAGACGCTCCTGCAGCTTCTCGCGGTCGTAGTCCGAGGTGGTCTCCTCGACCTGGGCGCGGATCTGGCCGCAACGGGCTTCGATGTCGGCCTTGTCGCCGGCGCCGTCGACGATGGTGGTGGCCTCCTTGGAGATCACGACCTTCTTGGCGGTGCCCAGCATGTCGAGCGTGACGTTCTCGAGCTTGATGCCGAGATCTTCCGAGATGACCTGACCGCCGGTGAGGATGGCCATGTCCTCCAGCATCGCCTTGCGGCGATCACCGAAGCCCGGAGCCTTGACGGCGGCGATCTTCAGGCCGCCGCGCAGCTTGTTGACCACCAGGGTGGCCAGCGCCTCGCCCTCGATGTCCTCGGCGATGATCAGCAGCGGACGCGAGGACTGGACGACGGCTTCCAGAACCGGCAGCAGCGGCTGCAGGCCCGACAGCTTCTTCTCGTGCAGCAGGATGTACGGGTTCTCGAGGTCCGCGACCATCTTGTCGGCGTTGGTCACGAAGTACGGCGACAGGTAGCCGCGGTCGAACTGCATGCCCTCGACGACGTCCAGCTCGGTGTCCAGGCTCTTGGCCTCTTCCACCGTGATGACGCCCTCGTTGCCGACCTTCTCCATCGCCTGGGCGATCATCTTGCCGATCTCGGCTTCGCCGTTGGCGGAGATGGTGCCGACCTGGGCGATCTCGTCGTTGGTCGTGACCTTCTTGGCGCGGGCCTGGATGTCGGCGACGACGGTGGCGACGGCCACGTCGATGCCGCGCTTCAGGTCCATCGGGTTCAGGCCGGCGGCGACCTTGGTCACGCCTTCGCGGACGATGGCCTGGGCCAGGACGGTGGCGGTGGTGGTGCCGTCACCGGCCAGATCGTTGGTCTTCGAGGCGACCTCGCGGACCATCTGGGCGCCCATGTTCTCGAACTTGTCGGCCAGCTCGATTTCCTTGGCGACCGACACGCCGTCCTTGGTGATGCGCGGAGCACCGAAGGACTTTTCGATCACGACGTTGCGGCCCTTCGGGCCCAGCGTGACCTTCACGGCGTCGGCGAGGATGTCAACGCCACGCAGCAGCTTTTCGCGCGCGGTGGGGCCGAACTTGACGTCTTTGGCAGCCATGTCTCGATTCCTTTTAACTTGTAAATTTCGAAGGATACGGGCGGAGGACTTAGGCCTCGATGACGCCCATGATGTCCGATTCCTTCATGATCAGGTAATCGACGCCTTCGATCTTCACTTCCGTGCCCGACCACTTGCCGAACAGGATGCGGTCGCCGGCCTTGACGTCCAGCGCCACGACCTTGCCCGACTCGTCACGGGCGCCGGGGCCGACGGCGATGATCTCGCCTTCCTGCGGCTTTTCCTTGGCCGTGTCGGGGATGATGATCCCACCCTTGGTCTTGGTGTCGGACTCCAGACGCTTGACGACGACGCGGTCGTGCAGCGGGCGGAACTTCATGGAATGCCTCCTTGGATCAAGGCTTGGTTCTGACTGACGCGGATTGGCGCGGGCGGCGGCTTGTTAGCACTCCCTCCCGGCGAGTGCCAGACAGCTAATCCAAGCGCTTTGGGGATTCAAGAGGCTCGTTTCGGAATTTGGCGCAAATGCCGGCAGCACTCACAGGGCGATGCTGCTAACACATTGAGAAATATGAATTTACCCCGTTGCACCACGAACCGTGCGCAGGCAAGATTTCTTCAAACGGTCACGAAGCTTCCGGCCGTTCCACCCTCAGCATGGGAGTCCGCGCATGGCCGATCTCAGCCTCCAGCTCCGCGATTTCCGCCTGACCACCGCCGAGATTCTCTACCATATGCCGGATCATCCCGGCCTGCTGCAGTGCTACCTGTGGCAGGAACTGGACCGGGCGCCGGACTATCCGGTGCTGCACCGCTTCCTCGATTTCTGGCAGCGCACTCTGGACGGCAAGCTGCACTCGGTGCGGCTGGCGAGCCAGACCCTGATCACCCCCGGCGAGCTTCGCCACGCCGCCGCCGATTTCCGCCTTCACTGAGTCCGCCGGGCACTGATCCCGGCCGGCACTCTTCCGCCTCCTGTGACCGCCGTCACAGCATCACCCCCCCCGGTATTCACTAAAATTTTAGCGAATACCGGGACTGCAGAGGGGGAGGGGATGATGGCGGCCAAGAGGAAGGCGGCGGACTGGCGGACTCGCGAGGGCCGGCTGGTGGAAGCGCTGCTGGAGATCACCACCATCGCCGGGCTGTTCGCGCTGCTGTTCGCCCTGTTCGTGCTGTTCGGCGCCGCGCAGACGCTGACGCCCTGACGCTTCGGCAGCCCGTCCGGCCAGCGTGCGGCGAATTGCGACAATTTGCATTCAATCCTTCCCGTTGCGCGCGCATCTCGAATAGGATCGCTCCCGTTGCGGGCGGAGGGTGTCCGCCCGGCGCGCCAACCGGGAGTTCCCATCCATGACCACCAAGCCGGTCTGCCAAGCCGCGGTCGATCTCGTGAAGCATTTCGAAGGCCTGTACCTCAATGCCTATCTCTGCCCGGCCGGCGTTCCCACCATCGGCTACGGCCACACCGCCGGGGTGAAGATGGGCCAGACCATCACCGCGGAGCAGGCCGACGCCTTTCTCGCCGCCGACCTGACCGAGGCGGCGGGCCGCGTCGACGGGCTGGTGAAGGTGGCGCTGAACGACGACCAGCGTGGCGCCCTGTCCTCCTTCGTCTTCAACCTCGGCGCCGGCAGCCTGCAAAGCTCGACCCTGCTGAAGCTGCTGAATGCCGGCGACTACGCCGGGGCCGCCGACCAGTTCGGCCGCTGGGTCTATGCCACGGTGAACGGCAAGCCGACCAAGCTGGCCGGCCTCGTCGCCCGCCGAGCGGCGGAAGAGGCGTTGTTCCAGGGCCAGACCGCCCAACCCCAGGCCGGCGTGACCACCGCCGACGGCACCGCCTGATCCACTCTCCCGGCACGCACAGGGTAAGAGGCGCCGGACACGAGAAATTTGACGCGACGGGATGTTCGCACCACATTGGCGAACATCCCACCGCCGCGCTCCGGAATGCCGCCTTGACCGCCTTCGCCTCCGACAGCTTCGCCGCCCCCACGTCACCCAACCCGAACCGGCCCATCGCCGTCTGGCTTCTGATCTGCGCCGCCATGGTGCTGGCCATGGCCGTGATCGGCGCCATCACCCGGCTGACGGAATCCGGCCTGTCGATGGTGGAATGGAAGCCGCTGATCGGCATCCTGCCGCCGCTGTCCTCGGCGGAATGGAACCGCGTCTTCGACCTGTACAAGGCGACGCCGGAATTCCGCATCTACAACAGCCACATGGATCTGGCCGGCTTCCAGTCGATCTTCTGGTGGGAGTGGTTCCACCGGCTGTGGGGCCAGCTGATCGGCTTCGTCTTCCTGATCCCCTTCCTACGCTTCTGGATGCAGGGCCGCATCTCGGCGGAGCTTTGGCCGAAGCTGGCCGGGCTGTTCCTGCTGGGCGGGCTGCAGGGCGGCATCGGCTGGTTCATGGTGAAGAGCGGGCTGGTCGATTCGCCGAACGTCAGCCATTACCGGCTGGCCCTGCATCTCAGCACCGCGATCCTGATCTATGCCCTGCTGCTGCGCACCGCGCTGGGCCTGCTCGATCCGCTGCCGCTGGCCGGCTGGCGGCCGGAATCGGCGCCGTTGCGCCGCCACGCCCGCTGGGCGATGGGGCTGGTCGCCGTCACCATCGTCTGGGGCGCCTTCGTCGCCGGATCGGACGCCGGCTTCGCCTATAACACCTTCCCGCTGATGGCCGGCCACTGGATCCCGCCGGAGGTCGACACGCTGACCCCCTGGTGGATCAACCCGTTCGAGAACACCGCGGCGATCCAGCTGATCCACCGCGTGCTGGCGATCCTGACCGGGGTGGTGGTGCTGGTGCTGGCCGCCCGCGTCCTGAACGCCCGCCTGCCCGGCCGCGCCGGCCGCGCCGCGCTGGCCTCGGGCGCCATGGTCCTGCTGCAGATCGCCATGGGCATCGCCACGCTGCTGACCGTGGTGTGGATCCCCATCGCCGCCGCCCATCAGGCCGGCGCGATCCTCGTGGTGTCGATGCTGGTGTGGCTGCTGTTCGAACTGCGGCCGATCGGTAGGGAGTAACGCGCGCTGGCTGTATTCTTGCCGGCGCGCAGAGATGCCTTGCAAGATCTACACGGATGTCACGTATTTATACACGGATTACACGGATTTTTTCATGACTCGCCAAGGCGGATGCTCTTCGGAAGACCAAGGCCTTGCGGAAGAACATCCGTGACATCCGTGTTTAAATCCGTGACATCCGTGGAAAAATTGTCGAACACGCCCGCACCCCGCGAAGGTGCGTGCCTCACGCCCCTTCGGCCAGATCGTACATCGCGTCGAGGTCGGCGATCAGGACCTTGTTGCCTTCCTGCAGCGAGATCACCCCGGCGGTCTTCAGTTGGGTGAAGGTGCGGCTGACGGTTTCGGTGGTCAGGCCGAGATAGTCGGCGATGTCGGCGCGGCTCATCGGCACGAAGACCGGGTTTTCCTTGTGGCCGCGGCGGGCGGCGCGCTGCGACAGCATCAGCAGGAAGGAGCAGATCTTCTCCTTCGCCGTCTTGCGGCCGAGCAGAAGCATCTGATCCTGCGCGGCGGCCAGCTCGTTCGACGCCATGGAGAACAGGCGCCGCTGCATCTTGGGGAATTCCTCCAGCAACGCGTCGATCTTCTTGCGCGGAAAGCGGCAGAGCGAGGCGCTGGTCACCGACTCGGCGGTGTAGGCATAGCTGTCGTTGACGGCCAGCCCCAGGAAATCGCCGGTCACCAGGAAGCCGGTGATCTGGCGGCGCCCGTCCGGCAGCAGCTTGTAAAGCTTCACCGTGCCCGACGTGACGTTGTAGAGCGCGTCGGCGGCGTCGCCCTCGGCGAACAGGGTATGGCCGGCATCGATGCGCACATTCTGCAGAATGTCGGCGAGACGGCGCAATTCCTCCGGTTCCAGCGCGGCGCACACCGTCAGGCTGCGCACGGGACAGGCCCCGCAAGGATTCATTTCCGTCGCAGCGCTCTTGTCGCGAGCGCGGACCATATCGAAGGGTGGCATGGAGGAGCCCAGCCTTTCATTCCGCATGCGCCCATATTGGTGGCAATCGCAGAGAATCGCAACCTCGCACGCATACAACCCTTTCATTGCCCATATCGGACCTGGGGCTATTGCCCGCGCGCGGCCTCCGCCGGCTTGGCCGGTTCATGTCCGGCGCGGGCGGGCGGCGGCAGATCGTCGTCGAACAGCACGCGGTGGGCCGCTCCGTCCAGATCGTCGAATTGGCCGGACTTAAGCGCCCACAGAAAGGCCGCCAGCCCCAGACCGCCCAGGCTGAGCGCGATCGCGATCAGATAGAGAAGCTCGTCCATCACCCGAATCCTTACCCGACGCTTCCCGCGCGGCGATGTCCCGCAGGGGAAGATCCTTGACGACGGCGCCGCGGGCCAGCCGCAGCGCGTTGAGAATGACGATCAGCGACGAGGACGACATGGCCAGCGCCGCCAGCAGCGGCGTCAGCAGCCCCCCCATCGCGAGCGGCACGGCGCACAGGTTATACACCAGCGCGATGCCGAAATTCTGCTTCACCAGCCGGCCGGAGCGGCGGGAAACCTCCAGCGTCTCGACGATCGGGCGCAGCAGGCGGCCCTGGAACACCACGTCGGCGGCGGTCTGGCTGACATCCACCGCGGTGGAGGGCGACATCGACACCGCGGCGGCGGCCAGCGCCGGCGCGTCGTTCAGCCCGTCGCCGACCATCAGCACGCTGCGGCCCTCTGCGGCCAGCTCGGCCAGCGCCGCGGTCTTGTCGCCCGGCGTCTGCTCGGCCCGCCAGTCGGCGATGCCCAGCCGCTCCGCCACCGCCGCCACCGCACCCCGGCGGTCGCCCGACAGCAGCTTCACCTCCAGACCACGCGCCTTCAGCGCCGCCACCACCGCGGCGGCATCCGGGCGCGGGGCGTCGAGGAAGACGATCCGGCGCGGCTCCTCGCCCGGACGGGCGAGCCACAGCTCCGGACCGGCGGCGTCCTCGGCCTCCGCCGGCGCGCCGGTGAAGCGGCGGCTGCCCAGCCGCACCTCGCCGTCCGCCGTCTGCAGGGACAGGCCGGCGCCGGCGATTTCGCGCACGCCCGCGGCCACCGGCACCTCCGGTGCGACTGCGGCCAGTGCGCGGGCCAGCGGATGGCGGCTGGCCGCGGCGAGCGAGGCGGCCAGCGCCAGATCCTCCGCCGCCAGCCCGTCCAGTTGCGGCACCGGCCGCCCCTCGGTCAAAGTCCCGGTCTTGTCGAACACCACCGTGTCGATGGTGGCGAGCCGTTCCAGCGCTGTCGGGCTTTTCAGCAGGGTGCCCTGGCGCATCAGCCGGCCGCTGGCGATCACCTGCACCACCGGCACGGCCAGCGCCAGCGCGCAGGGGCAGGTGATGATCAGCACGGCGATGGCGTTCATCAGCGCGTCCTGCCACACCACCCCGCCCAGCAGCATCCAGGCGGCGAAGGTGGTCAGCGCGGTCAGATGCACGACGGGGGCGTAGAGGCGCGACACCCGGTCGGCGATGGCGACGTATTTGGCGCGGCCCTGCTCCGCCACCTCCATCAGCCGGACGATCTCGGCCAGCAGCGTGCCCTCCCCCACGGCGGTGACGGTCAGGCGCAGCGGCGCGGTCAGGTTCAGGGTGCCGGCGAAGACCTGGTCGCCCGGCCGCGCGGTGCCGGGCACCGTCTCGCCGGTGATCAGCGCGGTGTCGAGGTCCGACACGCCGTCGGACACCCGGCCGTCGACGGGAATGCGCTCGCCGGCCGCGACCAGGATGGTGGTTCCGGGGACGACCTGCTCCGGCGCCACCACGGCGCTGGTGCCGTCCGCGTTCAGGACGGTGACGGCGTTGGCGCGCAGGCCCAGCAGTTGCTCCGCCGCCGAGCGTGCCCGGCCGCGCGCCCGCTGGTCGAGATAGCGGCCGATCAGCAGGAAGAACAGCAGCATCACCGCGCCGTCGAAATAGGCGTGCTCGCCGCTGTGGATCGTCTCGAACAGGCTCATGCCGGTGGCGAGCAGGACGCCGATGGTGATCGGCACGTCCATGTTGGTGCGGCCGTGGCGCAGTGCCGATAGCGCCGAGCGCGCGAAGGGACGCAGCGCATAGGCGATGGCCGGCATGCAGACCAGCGCCGAAATCCAATGCATCAGGTCGCGGGTGGCGGTGCCCATGCCCTGGCTGTGGCCGGCCCAGACCGACACCGACAGCAGCATGACGTTGCCCATGGCGAAGCCCGCCACCGCCATGGCGCGCAGCAGTTCCTTCTCGCTCTTCGCCTGGGCGCCGCCCAGCCGCTCCGGGTCGAAGGGCACGGCGCGGTATCCCAGCTGCGCCACGGTGCCGACCACCGCGTTGGCGTCGGTCTCCTTGGGGTTCCAGCGCACGGTCAGCCGGCGCGTGGTCATGTTCATGCGGGCCTGACCGATGCCCGGCTGGCGGCTGAGCGCCGATTCGATCAGCCAGACGCAGGCCGCGCACTGCATGCCGTCGACCATCAGGTGCAGGCTGCGGCTGCCGTCGGACTCCTCGCGCGCATGCGGCTCGTAATCGGCGGCCGGGGTCTCGTCGGGGCGCAGCGGCCGGGCGGTGGGATCGACGCTGCGGCGCTCGTAATAGCGCTCCAGCCCCAGCCCGCGGACGAGGTCGTAGGCGGCGGCGCAGCCGGTGCAGCAGAAGGGCCCAGCGCCGTCACCGGCGGTCATGGCACCGGCGGCCAAAGCACCGGCAGTCGTCCCATTCTGCGCGCCTTCGCCCAGCTCTTGTCCGCAATGGAGGCAGACGGTCATCTCAAGGTCACCCTGGCTGTCCCGGTCGCGGCGGTGTCGCCGCCGTCACTGCACCCAGACGCGCTTCTGGTCCTGATAGTCGCCGGTGGCGTGGGTGATGACGAAGCGCATGTCCCACTGGCCCTCCAGATCCAGCTCCACCGGGGCGCCATAGCGGCCCTCGCCCAGATAGGGCAGCGTCAGGCTCTTGTCGTGCCCCTCCGCGGTCGGGCGGATCATCGTCACGGTGACGGTGGCGTCCTTCAGGACCTGGCCCTGCTTGTCGCGGGCGGTGATGGCGACCACGGCCTTGCGCGGCTCGGTGCTGGTGAATTGCGGCTCGACCTGCCAGCCGCGCTCCGCCTGGGCGCGGGCGCCGGCGAGGTCGTTGTTGTAGCCGAGCCCCTTGATGAAGTGGTTCTCGGTCTCCACCCCGGTCCAGCTCGACATCGCGAAATGGACCATGACCCCGTTCACCGCCATGACGATCATGAAGACGCCGACGAAGATCCAGGGGATGTACCATCCCGGCTGGCGCGATGCCTTTCCAGGCTTCGGGGAGACGGGACGGTTTCCGGTGGCGGTGCTGATGCTCATGGTCGCTGGCTGCCCTTCGACTGGTCGGCTGCTTTCGATCGGCGGCGTTTGATCGACGATGTGTGTGGCCGGTCGGGAGGCACTATGGCGACCGATTGCCGCAGGTACATTGCGATGGATCAAATGACAGGAAGTTAACGAAACCGCCGGCCGGCCGCCGGTCGCGCATGAGAAAAGGCGCCGGGGAGAGACCTCCCCGACGCCCTTCCGGTCGGTTCCGAACCTGCTCCCGGGACCGACGGCTTACTTGCCGCCGCCCAGGTTGTGGACGTAGACGGCCAGCGACTTGATCGTCGCGTCGTCCAGGCGCTTGGACCAGGCCGGCATCACGCCGGCGCGGCCGTTGGTCACCGTGTCCATCAGCGTCGCCTTGTCGCCGCCGTAGAGCCAGTTGGCCTGTTTCAGCGGAGGAGCGCCAATGCCGTCGAGACCGGCGGCAACCGCACCCTGGGCCGCGTCGCCGTGGCAGGCGGCGCAGTTCTCGTCATAGACGGTCTTGCCCTTTTCGGCCTTGCCCGCGTCGGCAGGCTTGCCGTTCAGCGACAGGACATAGTCCGTCACCTGATCGATCTGATCGCGGGTGAGGATGCCGTCCTTGCCGAAGGCGGTCATGCCGACATTCGGCACGCCACGGGTTTCGCCGTCATCCGAGCGGATGCCGTGCTGGATGGTCTTGTAGATGTCGGCCGAGGCACCGCCCCACAGCCACACGTCGTCGGCCAGCGTCGGGAAGCCCTTGGCACCCTGGCCGCCGGCGCCGTGGCAGGCGGCGCAGTTCTCGTTGAAGTACGACCGGCCGCCGGCCATCGCGAAGCCCAGCAGGTCCTTGTCCTTCTGGATTTCGTCGACCGACTTGGCGGCGATGGCGGTCAGGTACTTGGCCTGGCCGGCCTTCGCTTCCGCCAGCTTGGTGTCCAGCTCCTCGCGCTGGGAATAGCCGAGGATGCCCTTCGTGTAGGTCTTGCCCAGCGGCCAGGCCGGGTAGAACACGTAGTACACCATCGCCCAGGCGATGCAGACGTAGAAGAGATACAGCCACCACTTGGGCAGCGGATTGTTCAGTTCGCGCAGTCCATCCCACTCGTGGCCGGTGGTCTCGACGCCGGACAGCTCGTCCTTGTAATTCTGTGCCATGGTCTAAAGCTCCTGACCATCATCCTTGAGCGGGATCTGGGCGGCGTCGTCGAAGGTGCGGCGGTTGCCGGGCCACATGGCGTAAACCAGGATGCCCGTCAGCAGCAGCATCAACCACACCGTCCAGAAGGACCGAAGCATCACCGTGATCGAATCCAAGTCCATGGATTCCTCCCCCGATTACTGCTGCAGCTGCTTGGACTGGTACTTGGTGAAATCCACCATGGTGCCCAGCACTTGCAGGTAGGCGACCAGAGCGTCCATTTCGGTGACGGTCTTGTTGCCGGTGAAGTTCGCGACCACGGCCTTCGGGTAGCGCTTCATCAGCCCGGCGGTATCGGCGTCGGGGTTCTTCTGCGCTTCCAGGTCGGCCTTGGCGTTGGCGATCTGCTCGTCGGTGTAGGGCACCCCGACGACCTTCAGGGTCTTCAGGTGGTCGGCGATGTCGCCGTAGTTCAGCGGACGGTCCTTCATCCAGCCGTAGTTCGGCATGATCGACTCCGGCACGACCGCGCGCGGGTTCACCAGATGGGCGACCTGCCAGTCGTTGGAGTACTTGCCGCCGACGCGGGCCAGATCCGGGCCGGTGCGCTTGGAGCCCCACTGGAACGGATGGTCGTACATCGACTCCGCCGCCAGCGAGTAGTGACCATAGCGTTCGACCTCGTCACGGAACGGACGGATCTGCTGGCTGTGACAGTTGTAGCAGCCTTCGCGGAAGTAGATGTTCTGCCCGGCCAGCTCGAGCGGGGAGTAGGGACGGACCCCCTCCACCTTCTCGATGGTCGATTCGATCGTGAAGAGCGGGACGATCTGAACCAGACCGCCGATCGACACGGTGATCAGCACGAGCACGATCAGCAGAAGGGTGTTCCGCTCGATCAGGTCGTGGCTGAAGCCCTTTTTATCCTGAGCCATTTCTCGCATCCTTCCCTAGCGTCAGGCCGCGCCGACCGTCGCCTTGTGCGGCGTGGTGACATAGGGCTTCTCGATGCGGACATCGCCCTTCGCCGTGCGCCACAGGTTGTAGACCATGATGAGAGCGCCGGTGACGAACAGGACGCCGCCCATCGCGCGGATCACGTAGAACGGGTGCATCGCCGCGACGGTCTCCACGAAGGAGTACTGCAGGAAGCCCAGGTTGTCGTAGGCGCGCCACATCAGGCCCTGCATGATGCCCGACACCCACATGGCGGTGATGTACAGCACGATGCCGATGGTGGCGGTCCAGAAGTGGTAGCTGACCAGACGCAGGCTGTAGAGCTGCGAGCGCTTCCACAGCACCGGGACCAGATAGTAGATCGCGCCGAAGGAGATGAAGGCGACCCAGCCGAGCGCGCCGGAGTGCACGTGGCCGACGGTCCAGTCGGTGTAGTGCGACAGGGCGTTGACCGGCTTGACCGACATCAGCGGGCCTTCGAAGGTCGACATGCCGTAGAAGGCGACCGAGGTGACCAGGAAGCGCAGGACCGGGTCGGTGCGCAGCTTATCCCAGGCGCCCGACAGGGTCATGATGCCGTTGA
This sequence comes from Azospirillum oryzae, assembly GCF_900177515.1. Lineage (GTDB taxonomy): Bacteria > Pseudomonadota > Alphaproteobacteria > Azospirillales > Azospirillaceae > Azospirillum > Azospirillum oryzae_A. The sequence continues at coordinate 406,096 of NZ_FXAK01000007.1, read as the reverse complement.
TCATGCCGCCCCAGGACGGCATCCACAGCATGACGGAGAAGGTCATGCCCAGCGTCTGCGCCCAGTCCGGCAGGGAGGTGTAGTGCAGGTGGTGCGGGCCGGCCCAGATGTAGAGGAAGATCAGGGTCCAGAAGTGGACGATCGACAGGCGGTAGGAATAGACCGGCCGCTCGGCGCGCTTGGGCACGAAATAGTACATGATGCCCAGGAAGCCGGCGGTCAGGAAGAAGCCGACCGCGTTGTGGCCGTACCACCACTGCACCATCGCGCTCTGCACGCCCGACACGTAGGTGTAGGACTTCATGCCGAACAGCGACACCGGAACGTTGACGTTGTTGCCGATGTGCAGGATGGCGACGGTCAGGATGAACGCCATGAAGAACCAGTTCGCCACATAGATGTGCGACTCGCGCCGCGTCATCACGGTGCCGATGAACTGGACCGCATAGAGCACCCAGACGACCGTCAGGTACAGGTCGAGGATCCACTCCGGCTCGGCGTATTCCTTGCCCTGGGTGAAGCCCAGGACATAGCTCAGCGCCGCGAGCACGATGAAGATGTTGTAGTTCCAGAAGATGAACTTCGCCAGCCCTTCGCCCCCGAAGAGATGCTGGCGGCAGGTCCGCTGGACCGAGTAGAGCGAGGTGGCGAGCAGCACGTTGCCGCCGAACGCGAAAATCACGGCCGAGGTGTGGACCGGGCGCAGGCGCCCGAAACTCGTCCACTCCAGCCCGAGATTCAGCGCCGGGAAGGCCAGCTGCAGAGCGATGAAGGTGCCGGCCAGGAAACCGACCACGCCCCAGAACACTGCAGCGATAACGAAGAGTCGGATGGCGTCCTCATTGTAACGCACGTCTTCCGACACCCGCTGGCTGCCCAGGGTGGCCCCTGAAGTCAGAGTCGCTGATGTCATACAATCTCTCCCGTTTGCCCCGGGCGGCCGTGGGCCGCGCCTTCTGGGTTGCACCACCACTGGGTACGTACTGTTAAGGAGCGGGACAGGTTGCACTCGGAAATGCCGAAAGGGACGCCGGGCGCGCCTGTCTCCAATGGACGCCACTATGTGGAGGGGGGGCTTCAGCAACATTGATCTACGTCAACGACCCTTGCGGCCAGGGCCTGCCATCGTTCAGCGTCCTTGCAATCGGCCGGACTGAAATGGACGACAGTTTCATCGCCAAACCCCTTGGCCGGCGCCAGATCGACCAGGCCTATCCGCTGGTCTGCGCCATCGCGCCGGGCCTGGGGATCGACCAATGGCGCGCATTTGCCGCAGCGGTGCTGGACAGCGCAACCGTGGGCAGCAGCGACGGGGAGGGGAAGAAGGGGGCCGGGAAGGACTGCCCGCCGGCGGTCCGGGGGATCATGACCGTGCAGAACGCGCAAGGGTACATGCACGGCCTGTTCTCCTACGCGGTGGAGGCGCAGCTGCTCCACGGCCGGACGCTATGCGTCGACAACTTCGTCGTGCTCGACCTGTTCGACGTCGCCGGCCCCACCGAGACGCTGCTGCAGGCGATGGAGGGGCTGGCCCGGCAGCTCGGCTGCACCGCCATCCACACCACCCTGCCGGAGCGCTATCTGCCGCGGGACTCCCGCCGCAGCCCGATCCCCGACTGTTTCCACAGCGAAGGCCACCGGCAGGAGACGGTCCGTTTCTGCAAGGATCTGGTGGTGGTCAACGACAACGCCCCCGACCGGCCGGGCGGCGCCGTCGGAGCGGAATAGAGGCGCCGGCACGGGGGGCACAGCCAGCCATTGCGCGCCGGCGATTTGCCGCTAGGATGCGGCCCCATGAGCGACACCGGCACCAAACCCGTCAAGAAATACCCGCCGATCCATCTGCAGGCCGGCCGCCAGCGGCGCGTCATGCATGGACATCCCTGGGTCTATTCCAACGAAGTCCAGATGGACAGCATTGCCAAGGCGGTGCCTCCCGGCAGCCCGGTGCGGCTTCTGGACCCCGGCGGGACGCCGCTGGGCATCTACACCTTCAATCCGCACACGCTGATCGCCGCCCGGCTGCTGTCGACCGACCCGGCGACCGTGGTGGACCGCGCCTTCATCGCCGACCGGCTGCGCCGCGCGGTGGAATTGCGCGACCAGCTGTTCGACCGCCCCTTCTACCGCGTCGTCCATGCCGAGGCGGACGGTCTGCCCGGCCTGATCGTCGACCGGTTCGACGACGTGGTGACGGTCCAGGCCAACTCCGTCTTCATGGACAGCCGGATCGACGACATCCTGGCCGCCATCGACGAGGTGATGGCGCCGCGCGCGGTCATCCTGCGCAACGACGGCAGCCAGCGCGCGCTGGAAGGGCTGAGCGAGGAGACCCGGCTGGCCAAGGGCGAGCTCGACGGTCCGATCCGCCTGGAAGAGAACGGCGTGACCTTCTTCGCCAACCCGCTGGACGGTCAGAAGACCGGCTGGTTCTACGACCAGCGCGACAACCGCGCCTTCATCGCCTCGCTGGCCAAGGGCGGCCGGGCCATCGACTTCTACAGCTACAACGGCGGCTTCGGCATCCAGTGCGCGGTGGCCGGCGCCACCCATGTGGTCGCGGTCGACCGCTCCGCCCTGGCCCTGGAGAACGCCACCCGCGCCGCCGAGGCGAACGGCGTCGCCGACCGCTTCGAGGCGCGCAAGGCCGACGCCTTCCAGGAGATGGAACGGCTGAGCGAGGCCGGCGAGACCTTCCAGGTGGTGGTCGCCGATCCGCCGGCCTTCGTGAAATCGAAGAAGGATCTGGCGGCCGGCTCCCGCGCCTACCGCAAGATGGCGCGTCTGGCGGCGAAGATCACGGCGCCCGGCGGCTATCTGCTCTGCGGGTCGTGCAGCCACAATGTCGATCCGCCGACCTTCGCCGAGCTGGTCGCCCGCGGCCTGCACGACGCCGGCCGCACCGGCCGCATCCTGCGCAGCGCCGGCGCCGGCCCCGACCACCCGGTCCACCCGCACCTGCCGGAGTCGGCCTATCTGAAGGCGATCGTTCTGCAGCTGGATTGACGCGAGGGGGGAGGCTGCGACAGCCTCCTCACCGCTCGAACAGGCCCACCACCTCCACATGGGCCGACCACAGGAACTGGTCGACCGGCCAGACCTTCACCAGACGATAGCCGCCATCCACCAGCACCCGCGCGTCGCGGGCGAAGCTGGCGGGGTTGCAGGACACCCCCACCACCCGCGGCACCTTGGCTCCGGCGAGCGTCGCCGCCTGGGCCGCCGCCCCGGCGCGCGGCGGGTCGAACACCACCGCATCAAAGCGGTTGAGGTCCTTCGCCCCCAGCGGATTCTCGAACAGGTCGCGCCGCTCAACCGTCAGCCGGAGCCCCTGCACCGCGCGGCCGAGCGCGGCCACCGCCGCCTCGTCGCCTTCCACCGCATGCACCGCGGCCTGTTGCGCAAGCGGAATGGAAAAGGTGCCGATGCCGGCGAACAGGTCGGCGATGCGGCCCGCCTGCCCCACCCCCTCGCGCACTGCGGCGACCAGGGCCGTCTCGCCCTCCGCACTCGCCTGCAGGAAGGCGCCGGGCGGCGGCTGGATCGGAACGCCTGCGAAACGGATGAAGGCCGGCCGGCGGTTCGCCACCGGCTCCGCCGCCGCGCGGTCGGTGGGCTGCCAGGCGATGCGGGCGATGCGCTCCGGCTCGAAGGCGACCAGCGCCTCGCGGGCGCCGCGATCCAGGCTGCGCGGCCCGACCAGCAGCAGGTCGACGCCGCCCTCCAGGTCGGTCAGCACCACGTCGGCGTCGCCGCCGTCCGGCAGGATCTCCGCCAGCACGGCACGCAGCGGCTCCACCAGGGCGAACAGGCGGGGAGCCAGGATCGGGCACTCCTCCAGATCGACCAGCCGGTGGCTCTGCCGTTCGTTGAAGCCGAACCAGACGCGTTTGCCACGCTTCAGCGCCGCGAAACGGGCACGGCGGCGGGCACCGGCGGGCGTACGCGCCAGCGGCTCCAGCGGCACGTCGCCCAGCCCGACCCGTTCCAGCGCGCCGCGCACCATCCCGCTGTTCCAGGCGGCGTACGTCGCATCGTCCATCTGCTGCAGCGTACAGCCGCCGCAGCGGCCGAAATGGCGGCAGGGCGGCGTCTGGCGGCCGGGGCCGGGTTCGAGAACCTCGAGCAGGTCGGCCCGTACGCCCTCCCCTTTTCCATCGCCCTCGGCGACACGTACACGCACGCGGTCGCCGGTCACCGTATAGGGTACGAACAGGCGCAGGCCCTCGGCGAACGCGATCCCATCGCCGCGCGCGCCGACATCGGCGATGGCGACCTCCATCTCCCGCATCTCGGCGGGCGGCTGGGCGGTCTTGCGGGCGGGCGGGCGTCCCTTGGCGAAGGGGCGCTTGCCGGAAGGGCGCTGGGGTGAGCGCGTCATGTCGAGGATCCGGTGGTGCGGGGGCTGTTGCGCCTCCCTTTACGCCTCCAGCAGCTTGGCGCGCAACGGTTCCGGGATGGGGGTCGGGCGATGGGCCTCCTTGTCCACGATCACCGCAACCGCCTCCTGGGTGGCGATGCAGCGGTCGCCCAGGAAGATGGCGCAGCCCAGCGTGATCGAGCTGGTGCCCAGCCGCAGCGTCCGCGCGCCGACCCGGACGATGTTGGGATAGAGCAGTTCCGCCTTGTATTCGATCAGGCTGCGGGCCAGCACGACGGTCCACGGAACCTCGTCGGTGAAGCCGCCGACCTGATGGATCAGGGCGACGCGCGCCTGTTCGAAATAGACGCCGAGGGCATTGTTGTTGACGTGCCCCACCGCGTCGAGGTCGTTGAAGCGCACGCGCTCCTCCCACCAGAAGCGGTACAGGTCGGGGCTGGTCAGGTCGGGCGTCCCGGTCATGCGGTCTCTCTTGCCGTATAGGTCAATGCATCTCCGGACTGTGGCGTATGGTCCGGGGCGGTGCAAGCCCGGCCTCCCGCTTCGCGGCCTCTATTTGCGACCCTACCCGCGAATTCCCGCGCCAATCGCCGATTGGGCGTGTTATTGGAGTCGGACCAACCCTCCGCAACGGACCGGACGATGAGCAAGGACACCACCAACCAGACGGCCGAGGCGCTGTTCGAAAAGGCGCTGTCGATCGCCGAAAAGCACCTGGATGAGGCGATCAAGGAAGGTGGCCCGCTCGGCCCCTACATCGCCGTCGCCATGATCGAGGCCGCGGTGAACGCCGCCGTGGACGAGACCAGCCACGAAGACGTCATCGACATGCTGCGCGACCTCGCCGCCCAGATCGAGGCGGACGCCGACGAGGCGGAAGAGGACTAAGGATCAGCCGGTTACGGGCCCTGCCTGCCGGCGCGCCTCGCGCCGGCGCAGGATCTCGTACATGACGGCGCCCAGGACGGTCAGCGCGATCAGGACCAGCGACAGCGCGTTGACCGCAGGGGTCAGCCCGGTCCGCACCTTGGTCGCGATGTAGACGGTCAGGGTGGTGTCCAGCCCGCGCACGAACAGCGTGGTGTTGTAGTTCTCGAAACTCTGCAGGAAGGCCAGCAGGGCCGCCGACAGGATCGCCGGCATCAGGTACGGCAGCGTGATGCGCCGGAACACCTGCCCATGGGTGGCGCCGAGGTCGAGCGCGGCCTCCTCCAGCACCGGATCGAACCGCTCCAGCCTTGCCGAGAACAGCAGCATGGCATAGGCGGCGATGAAGCTGGACTGCGCGACCACGGTCAAAAACAGCCCGCCGCTGACCCCGAACCACTCCCGCCAGAACACCAGCGTCGAAATGCCGACGATCACCCCCGGCGTCAGCAGCGGCGACACCATCAGCGCGTAGAGGAAGGTCTTGGCCCGGCTGTGCAGCCGGTCGAGCAGCAGCGCCGCCGCCAGCCCCAGCGGCACCGCCAGCGCGATCACCCCCGCCCCGACGATCAGGCTGGTGCCCAGCGCCGCCCACATGCGCTGGTCCTCCCACAGCGCCTGGAACCAGCCCAGCGTGAAGCCCATCCACGGCGTCACGGTGGGAAAGCGGCTGCTGTTGAAGGTCGCCGCCGCCATGATGCCCAGCGGCAGGAACAGATAGCCGAAGAACAGCACCAGATAGGCGCCGGTCAGCAGGCGGCGGAGTTGGGCGGCGCTCATGGTTGCGGGCTCACTTCGCGATGGCTCATTTCGCTATATCCGCCAGCCCGACGCGGAACAGCCGCATCGCGCCGAGGATGAAGCCGATGCACAGCACCAGCAGGATGAAGGCGTAGGCCGCCCCCTGGTTCCAGTTCCCGCCCTCGAAGAACCAGTTGTAGATGATCTCGGTGAACCAGCGGCTGTTCGGCCCGCCCAGCAGGGCCGGCACGGCATAGCTGCCGGCGGCCAGCATGAAGGTCATGATGCAGCCGACGGCGATGCCCGGCTTCGCGTGCGGCAGCACGATGCGGCGATGGATGCGCAGCCAGCCGGCACCCAGGTCCCGCGCCGCCTCGATCTGGTTGCGGTCCAGCGATTCGATGGCGTTGTACAGCGGGAAGACCATGAACAGGATGTAGACATAGACCATCCCGACGATCACCCCGCCGTCGCCGCCCAGGAAACGCTGCGGCTCGTCGATGATGCCAAGCCCCAGCAGGATCGCATTCAGCGGCCCGTTGAACGCCAGGATGATGTACCAGGAGAAAGTGCGCAGCAGTTCGTTGATCCAGAAGGGCACGACCAGCATCAGGATCAGCAGCGGCAATCGCCGTTTCGGCGCCACCTGCGCCAGGTAGTAGGCGACCGGATAGCAGACCGCCAGCGTGGTCGCGGTGACCAGCGCGCTGGCCCAGATCGTCTTCAGGAAGATCGACAGATGGATGCTGTTGGTCCACAGCGTCAGGTAATTCCTGACCGTGAACACATCCTCCGGCCCGCCGATCTTGGACGGCGGCAGCGACGGCCGGAAGGAGAAGCCGATCATCATCAGCTGCGGCAGCACCACCAGCAGCGCCAGCCACAGCGCCACCGCCAACAGGATCACTCCGGTCAGGACCGGGCCGTACCGGCGAAGAACCTCCGTCATTCGGGCGCTGCTCCAGCCTGTGGGACCGTTTCGACGCCTAACATGAGGATTCCCGCCGGCGCAAGCGCGGCTATATGACGATGACGTTCAGCCGAATGGCTGCCCGCTCACCCCAGATTGTGCTTGGCCACCACCGCGGCGAAATCGTCGCCGAAATGCTCGCCGACGCGGATGACGGAGACGCCGTACGGGATCTCCTTCAGCGACGGGTGGTCGAGGTTCAGCGAGGTCAGCAGCGCCATCGGCACATGCTGGGTCACGCTCATCGCGCGCAGGCCGCGGATCAGGTCGAGGCCGGACAGCCCGTCCATCACCATCGAGGCGATGACCATGTCCGGCGGCACGCGCACGGCGAGGCTGATCGACTCGATCGGGTCGGTCACCGTCATGGTGCGGAAGCCGCAGGCCGCCAGTTCCGTCCCCAGCTTCTTGGCGACGACCTTGGACGGGGTGACCAGCATGATCTCGACGTTGCGGACATCGACGTCGGTGACCTGGAACTCGTAGCGCACCGGCAGGGCGCGGATGATCCGGTTGGTCTCGGCCAGCAGCGGCTGCTCGGCGCGGTCGACCAGTTCGGAGATGCGGTCGATGAAGATCTGGGCGTCGACCAGCTGCTTCTCGTCCAGCCGCTTCAGGCCGCTGAGGTAATCCTCCAGGCGGTGGGCGACGAGGCTGACGGTGGGATAGCCGAAGCTGGTGCCCATGCCCTTGAAATTATGGGCTTCCAGCCGCAGGACGCCGATGGTGTCCGTGTCGCTGCGCCCGCCCTTCACGCGATCCGCCAGCGTCGCGTTCATCAGCTCCAGACGATCGCGCGCGTCGTCCACGAACTCCATGCGCAAGCGGTCTTCGAGGTCGTCGGTCGACAGGGGCGAGGCCATGGAGGGGGTTCCGGCTGGGGGAAAGGGGTAGCCCGAAGGTACACCAAAACCGCACGCCGAAACAGACGCGGCGCGCCCCTATGCGATAAGGGCGCGCCGCGCGAAATAAAACCTTAGGTCCCGCAGGGGGATCGGAGCAGGGGATCAGAGCCGGGAGAGCAGTTCCTGGAACCAGGCCAGACGTTCTTCCGTCTGGGTGATGTCCCGGTCCAGCCAGGAAGCGAAATGGCCGTCGCTGCCGACATTCGCCCGCTTCAGGTCGCCCAACCGCGCCAGTTCGGTCTCGCAGAGCGCCACGAGGTTGTCGATCTGGTCGCGCTGCGACTCGATGTCCAGCAGATGCAAGAAGCGCAGCTTCAGTGCGATGACCAGCTTGTTCAGCCCGTCGGCCGACGGCGCGCGGACATTGGCGCGCATCAGCGTGTCGAACTCCGCCCGGCCGGATTCGGTCGGACCCAGCAGGGCGTTGTCTTCCATGCCGCTGCCGTCCAGCGCCTCGATCAGCCCCTCGTAGCGCAGCATCTCCAGCGAGGTGCCCATCAGGTCCAGCGACGGACCCATCATGCGGTCGAGGAAATGACGGACGGAACCGGCCAGATCGGCGTAGCGCAGCGGGCCGCCCTGGATCAGCGTGCCCAGGACGACGAGGCGCACAGCCTCCTTCGGCATCAGCGAGTTGTCACGGTACATGGCGAACCCCCTGGGCGATGCCCTGGATTGAAGGATGGACGGCAGGCGCAACGGCCGACCCGCAGCGACAAAGCTGCGAACCGGTCGCAACACTACCCCTCAAAGTAGGGGCGCACGAGCCGTCTGTCCAGAGGACAAAACGTCCTTACATCCAAAGGGGTCTTTCCCAGGGTTTCCAGGGGGGTGCGGCTCAGGCGGCGAGCCGCAGGTCCAGCCGGCTCCAGACGTCCAGCAGCGCATCGACCAGCATGCCCATCTGTGCGTCGGTGTGCAGCGGGGTCGGGGTGAAGCGCAGCCGCTCCGTCCCGCGCGGAACGGTGGGGTAGTTGATCGGCTGGACATAGATGTTGTGCCGGTCCAGCAGCTCGTCGGACGCGCGTTTGCAGCGGTGGGCGTCGCCGACCATCAGCGGGACGATGTGGCTGACCGACGGCATCACCGGCAGGCCGGCGTCGGCGAACATGCGCTTCAGCGTGGCGGCGCGCTCCTGGTGCTGCGTCCGCTCGGTCTGGCTGTGCTTCAGGTGGCGGATGGAGGCCAGTGCGCCCGCCGCCAGCACCGGCGACAGCGAGGTGGAGAAGATGAAGCCGGCGGCGAAGCTGCGGACGCAGTCGATCAGCGCGGAAGAGCCGGTGATGTAGCCGCCCTGCACGCCGAAGGCCTTGCCCAGCGTGCCCTCGACGATGGTCAGCCGGTCCATGGCGCCGTCGCGCTCGGCCACGCCGGCGCCGCGGGCGCCGTACATGCCGACGGCATGGACCTCGTCCAGATAGGTCATGGCGCCGTGCTTGTCGGCGACGTCGCACAGGTCATGGATGGGGGCGATGTCGCCGTCCATCGAATAGACGCTCTCGAACGCCACCACCTTGGGCCGGCCGGGGGCGATGCCCGACAGCAGTTCGTCCAGATGCTTGGGGTCGTTGTGGCGGAAGATGTGCTTCTCGGCGCCCGAATTGCGGATGCCGGTGATCATCGAATTGTGGTTCAGCGCGTCCGACAGGATCACGCAGTTGGGCAGGATCTTGCCCAGCGTGGTCAGCGTCGCGTCGTTCGACACATAGCCCGAGGTGAAGAGCAGCGCCGCTTCCTTGTGGTGCAGGTCGGCCAGTTCGCGTTCCAGCAGCACATGGTAGATGTTGGTGCCGGAGATGTTGCGGGTGCCGCCGGCGCCGGCACCGACCTGATCCAGCGCGTCGTGCATCGCCTTCATGACGCTCGGGTGCTGGCCCATGCCGAGATAGTCGTTGGAGCACCAGACCGTGACCGGACGTTCGCGCCCGTTGGAATCGCGAAAGGTCGCCGTCGGGAAGTTGCCCGCATGGCGTTCCAGATTGGCGAACACCCGGTAGCGGCCATCCTGCTTCAGGGTCGCAATCTGGTTGCGGAAGAAAGTCTCGTAATCCATCGCGCGTTCCCGTTCGCGTTCATCCACTAAGGATCGGCTGCACCGGTTGAAGGCATATGGGCTAGGCCATTCGGTCGGCGCGTCGAAGAGGATGGCATGATCCTTTCCGTCACGCCACCCGGCATTGATCGAAATCAAGCCAATGTCATATGGCACCTTCGCACAAGTGGCAGGGTCGCACGTCCTGCGGATGCCGCATGTCGGCTTCCCGCCGATGGGCCGTCAGCAAGGCGACGACTTGAATCCCGCAGAGAAGTTGGGGGCATGAACTTCCCGACCGGCCATGGACGCGATCCGAAAGCATATGCCCGAACCTCGCTCGATGCCTCTCACCCAGGTTGTCATGCGTTCGCCAGAGCATGCCGTGAGTGTGCTTGCCGCCATCCCGTGACACCATGGTTGCATCGGTGCCGCCGATCCGGCAAACATGCGGAGTTCGCTCCTCATCCCGGTTTGGATCAGCCGCCATGGCGCAGGCCCGCAGCACCATCGCCCTAGCCGACTTCGCCGAGGTGGGGGCGCTCGGGGTGATGGGCCTCAAGCGCATCTGGTCACGGCCGTTCTCCGGCTCCACCGCCGCGGGCGACGAGGCCGTGCGCGAATGGCACGCCGTCCAAGTGCTGAGCAGCGGCCTTCAGGTCGGGCTGGAGGAGTTGTATCGCCACTTGGGCGTCGCCCGGCCCAGCTTCGCGTCCTTCGAGGGCTGGATCCTTGAACGCAACGGCGGATCGGTCGACCGCGACACGGTCGATCGCATCAACGCCGCGCTCACCGGGCTGCCGCCGCCCGCCGCCGCCCGCGCCCTGGCCGCCGAAATCGACGCCATGGCCCCGGTGCTGGACGCCGACGACCTCGCCCATTGGGAGGAGCATGGCTGGGTCATCCTGCACGACTCGATCGACCCGGAAGCCTGCCGGGCGACCGCACAGGCGGTGTGGGACGTGCTGGGCAAATCGGCGGACGATCCGGCCTCCTGGGAGGAGCGGACGGACCTTCAGCAATGCGTGTTCACCCAACTGTTCCGCCATCCGGCACTGGACGCCAACCGGCGGTCGCGGCGCATCCACAAGGCCTTTGCCCAACTCTGGGGAAGTGCCGACCTGTGGGTGAGCATCGACCGCGTGGGCTTCAATCCGCCGGTCACGCCGAGATGCGGCTTTCCCGGCCCGGACCTCCATTGGGATGTCAGCCTCGTCCGCCCAATTCCGTTCGGCGTCCAGGGCTTGATCTATTTGACCGACACCGCCGCGATCCAGGGGGCGCTCGGCGTGGTGCCGGGCATGCATCGCACGCTCGGCACCTGGCTCGACTCCCTGCCGCCGGACGCGTCACCGCGCATGCACGCCCAGCAGCATCTGACGCTGACGCCCATCGCCGGACGGGCCGGCGATCTCGTCCTGTGGCACCACGCGCTCGCGCACGGCCCAACGCCAAATCACTCCGACCGGCCGCGCCTGGTACACTACCTCAAGATGTTCCCGGCCGACTTCCCATACACTCCGGCCTGGCTATAGATCGGATCGCGTGAGATCGGACCCGGTTTGGATCGTCAATCCGATCGCCGGCCATAAGGCCACCGCAAGGCCCATTGAACGTCTTGCGGCTTTCTATCTGCTTGCGATAGTCGGGCTTGATAAAAACACTTTGAGAGGGAAAAACAAATACGCCATCATCCCGGACGTGTGCAGGCATGGCAGGGAGGGCAAGATGGCGAAGCGGATCGTCCTGTGTTTCGACGGCACCTGGAACACGCCGGGCAGCGGCAACCAGCCCGACAAGGACAACGAGGTGGCGACCAACGTCTGGAAATTCCACAAATCGGTTCTCAAGACCGCCCCCGACGGCACGATACAGATCAGCCATTACGACTCCGGTGTCGGCACCGACGACAAGGGCGGCTTCCTCCACGACTGGTTCGACAAGATCTTCGGCGGCGCCTTCGGCCTCGGCATCGACAAGAAGATCAAGGACGGCTACCGCTTTCTCGCCGAGCATTACAATGACGGCGACCATGTCTTCATCCTGGGCTTCTCGCGCGGCGCCTACACCGCCCGCAGCCTCGTCGGCCTGATCCGCAATGCCGGGCTGCTGCCGGCCGACAAGCTGGACCAGACCGACAACGCCTATGCACTCTACCGCAAGCGGGACGACGGCCCCGACGTGGGCGAGGCGAAGCAGTTCCGCGAGGCGCATGGATCGGCGCTGATCCCGATCCATTTCCTCGGCGTCTGGGACACGGTGGGCGCGCTCGGCGTGCCGCTCGGCATCTGCCAGCATCTGGACGAGGAGCTTTACGGTTTCCACGACACCGAACTCAGCAGCCTCGTCCGCAACGCCTTCCAGGCGCTGGCGATCGACGAGCACCGCAAGACCTTCGCCGCGAACCTCTGGGATCCGAAGGCCAAGCCGGCGCAGCGGATGGAACAGCGCTGGTTCGCCGGCTGCCATTCGAACGTCGGCGGCGGCTATCAGGACGACAAGCTGTCGGACATCACGCTGAAATGGATGATGGAGCACGCCGAGTCCTGCGGCTTGGCCATCGACCCCATCTGGGTGCCGGAGGTGACGGCGGACAACGCGCTGGGCACCATCGTCGATTCCTACGCCCGTTTCCTGGACGGCCTCGGCAAACTGGCGGAGCCGCGCCATTACCGCCCGGTCTGCGTCCTGCCCTACAGCGAGGAGAACCTGCACGCATCGGTGCCGCAGCGCGCCGCCGGCGATGCCGGCTATGCGCCGCCCAACATCGGCTACCGCAAGGCGCTGGTGCAGTTCGGGACCTTGCGGGAAGAGGAACCGGCCCCGGCCGGCTGACCAGGGGCCCAACGAAAAACGGGGCGGAGCCGTCCGCCGGCGCCCGCCCCGTTGTCCGTTACCCTGAACCGATCCTTACTTGGTGCCGAACATGCGGTCGCCGGCGTCGCCCAGGCCGGGGACGATGTAGGCGTCCTCGTTCAGGTGGCTGTCCAGCGCCGCGGTAAAGACCTTCACATCCGGGTGCGACTCGTGGAAGCGGCGCACGCCTTCGGGCGCAGCGACCAGCGCCATGAAGCGGATGTTGTCGTCGTCGACGCCATGGCGGTTCAGCACGTCGCAGGCATGGGCGGCGGAGTTGCCGGTCGCCAGCATCGGGTCGACGACGATGAACAGGCGGCCTTCGGCCGGCGGCAGCTTCACCAGATATTCGTGCGGCTGCTTGGTGTCATGGTCGCGGTAGAGGCCGATATGACCCTCGCGCGCCGACGGCACCAGTTCCAGCAGCCCGGCCGACATGCCGAGCCCGGCGCGCAGCACCGGCACCACCGCCAGCTTCTTGCCCAGGATCACCGGCGCGTCCATCGGCTGCAGCGGCGTCTCGATCCGCTCGGTGGTCAGCGGGATGTCGCGCGTCAGCTCATAGCCCATCAGCAGCGAGATCTCGCGCAGCAGGGTACGGAACCCGCCGGTCGACCGCTCCTTGTTCCGCATATGGGTCAGCTTGTGCTGGATCAGCGGATGGTCGAGGACGAACAGGTTGGGAAATTCAGGCAGGGTGCGCATGGAATCCGGATCGCGGCTGACGGTAAGGTTATCGCGATCCTAGCGCGTCAGGGGGGCCGGGGCCAAGGGGGCTGACCGGAGGGGCGCCGAACCGGACCACCATTGACCGAATCGCCGACTTTGCCTTTCAGCCTTGCCGCCGCATGAATTCGGCGAAAAGCGGCACGCTGAAATCCAGATAGCCATGGTCGGAACTGAAGACCATGCCTTTTGAAATGATGCTTGCCCGGGCCGGTCCCAAGGATTTTTGGGAACGTCCCATCGACTTGGCGATGTCCGCCATCGCGTAGGGACCATCGCCGAGTTGCGCCATCGCCTTGACGAACTGAACCTCAGCCTTCGTCAGGCGATCGATCCGAACCTTGAAGAAGCCCTCGTCCAGCCGCGCGAGTGTCTCCACATAGGAACGCTCGACATCGGCGGCGGTGATCTCCGGTCCCTCCGAATTGTCCCATACGACCGAGGCCAATTCCTGGATGAAGAAGGGATAGCCCTTCGTGCGCTCATAGATGGCCCGCAGTGCTTCCGGCGTGATCGAGGCGTCCTCATCGAGAACCGGTTTTTCGACGGCTTGACCAGCGGAGACCGGATCAAGCGCACCCACGGACGGGTATTGAAACAGCCGTTCCGCGTACGACTTGGCCTCTCCCGCCAAACGGGCGATTTGCGGAAGACCGGCACCGACCATCAGAACGGGCAGGCCATCCTGCGACGTGCGATGCAACGCGACGATAAGCGCCGACAGATCGGCGTCGGACAGGTATTGGACCTCGTCGATCAAAAGCAGCCAGCCACGCCCCGCGGCTTGGGCAGCCTTCCCGATCAAGGTGAACAGGTCCGGCAGATCGTACTGAAGGTCGCCTGTCTCGGCCAGCCCAGGCTCAGGCTCCACTCCCACCTCGATACCGGCCATCTCGATCTTGAAGATCGACGCGAAGTTCCGCAGGCCTTTGAGACCGCGTGTTGCCAGGTGCTTTGCCGCTTCCACGCCCGACAGCGATCTCATGACTTTCCGCATTTCCGGGAAAATCAGGCGGGCGAGGCTTTCCCCTTCCGGAGACTCGGCCCGGGAGACAAGCAATCCCTCCCGCTCGGCAATCCGGCCGATCTCGTTGAGCAGCACGGTCTTTCCAACGCCGCGTAGCCCCAGCAGCATGATCGGGCGCGCATTTCGTCCATTCAAGGCCCGGCCGCAGGAGATCCTCGCCATATCGAGGATGGCGGATCGGCCGGCCAGTTCCGGAGGGCGGCTGCCCGCACCCGGTGCGAATGGATTGCGATAGGGATCCACTGGGCCTCGGCAAAGCATGCGATAGCCAGCGGTTTATAGCGAAGTCTAGCGCTAGAAGCTAGACTTTCCTAGTCATCCCTAGATGTGTCCAGAGCGTCAAAGCTGAAGCCCCGGTGACCGGCGAACCGGACCTGCGGAAATGGGGCGAGCTACCCCCGCACCGCCTTCGCCGCCGACGGCTTCGGCTCCGGGCGGTCGATGCCGTAGCGGATCACGCGGTTGCGGCCGGAATTCTTGGCCTGATAGAGCGCGCGGTCGGCGCAGACCACCAGATCGTCGACGGTCAGGTCGGACACCGCCTCCACCAGCCCGAAGGACGCGGTGACCGGAATCACCCGGCCATCGGGCAGCACCACCGGCGAGCGCATCAAATCCACGCGCAGCCGTTCGATCACCTCATAACCCTCGTCCAGCCGGGTCTCCTTCAGGCAGACCAGGAACTCCTCGCCGCCCATGCGGAAGGCCTCGTCGAAGCTGCGGACGCCGCGGCTGATGACGGCGGCGGTGGCGGCCAGCACCCGGTCGCCGATGTCGTGGCCGTAGCTGTCGTTGATGCCCTTGAACTTGTCGATGTCGCACAACGCCACGCAGAAGGGCTGGCCGGTGCGGCGGTAGCGGTTGTGCTCGCGCTCCAGCGCCTCGCCCATGCCGCGCCGCGTGCGCAGGCCGGTCAGCGGGTCCAAGCCGGACGCGGCGGCGGCGAAGGCGCGCTCCATCCGGCGCAGATGCAGCATGAACTCCTCGAAGCGGCCGACCACCCCCTCGAACTCGGCTTCGGTCGGCAGCTCGCCGCCGGACGCCTTCAGCAGGATCAGCCGGGCCTGCCGGTGCATCTGCTCGTGCAGGGTCGCCAGCTTCTGCACCGCCGGCTGCTGCAGCAGGTCGTCGCGGCTGGCGGCTTGGCACCAGGCTTGGAAGGAGGCCGGGGCCGACGACCGCTCCCCGCCGCGCCCCTCGCGGTAGAACACAGCGCGCTGCCACTGGCCGATCCAGCGCAGATGCTCGTCGAGCACGGCGCCGAGCGCCTCGGTTGTGGACGGAGTGGTCGAATCGCTCATGGGCGCATCCTACCCGACGGCGCAAGGTCCCGCCATGCGACGAAGATAAGCCGAAGCATTCGTCTAAAACAGGGCGCTTTCGCCGGAAACCAGCCTAAAGAGAACCGACCGCCGCCAGGAAGGCGCGGACCAGCGCCGGGTCCTTGTGGCCGGGGCGGTCCTCCACGCCGGACGACACGTCGACCTCGGTAGCGCCGGTGACCCGCACCGCCTCGGCGACATTGTCCACCGTCAGCCCGCCCGACAGCATCCAGGGGCGCGGCCAACGGCGGCCGGCCAGGATCGTCCAGTCGAAGGCGATGCCGTTGCCGCCGGGCAGCGCCGACACCTTGGCCGGCGGCTTGGCGTCGAACAGCAGCCGGTCGGCGACCTCCGCCGCCTCCATCGCCGCGGTCAGGTCTTCCGGCCCGCCGATCTTCACCGCCTTCATCACCGGCAGGGCATAGCGGGCCTTGATCTCGGCGATGCGGCGCGGCGTCTCGGCGCCATGCAGTTGGATCAGGTCGAGCGGGACCTGCCCGGTGACATGCTCCAGGAACTCGTCGTCGGGATCGACGAACAGCCCGACGGAGCGCACGCCGGTCGGCAGCAGCCGCGCCAGTTCCGCCGCCATCGGCGGGGCGATGGCGCGCGGGCTGCGCGGGTAGAAGACGAAACCGACATAGCGTGCCCCGCCGGCGACGGCGGCGCGCAGGCTTTCGGGCTCGCTCAGCCCGCAGATCTTGGCGGCGACGGTCATGCGGTCCCTCCGGAACTGGCCTCGATCTCGGCGACGATGCGGCGGGCGGCGGCGGCCGGGTCGGCATCGGCGGTGATCGGACGGCCGATGACCAGATGGTCGGCGCCGGCGGCCAGCGCCTCGGCCGGGGTCATGATGCGCTTCTGGTCGTTGGTGGCGGCCCAGGCCGGGCGGATGCCGGGCACCATCAGGATGAAGTCGGGACCGCAGGCCGCGCGCACCAGCGCCACCTCGGCCGGGGAGCAGACGACGCCGTCCACCCCCGACGCCTTGGCCAGCTTGGCCAGCCGCACCACCTGCTCCGCCACCGGCACCGACTGCCCGACGGCGCCGAGGTCGCCCTCGTCCAGGCTGGTCAGAACGGTGACGGCCAGGATCTTCGGCCGGTCGGCCCCGGCGGTGGCGGCCGTTTCCGCCGCCGCGCGCATCATCGCCGGCCCGCCAGCGCTGTGGATGGTCATGAAGGCCGGCTTCAGCGGCAGCGCCGCGCGCACGCCGCCCGCCACCGTGTTGGGAATGTCGTGCAGCTTGAGGTCGAGGAACAGCGGCGGCCCATCCTCCCCCACCACCGCCCGCACGCCGGCCGGCCCCTGGGCGATGAAGAACTCCAGCCCCAGCTTGATGCCGCCGACGGCCCCGGCCACCTGCCCGGCGATGCGGCGGGCGGCGTCGATCTCGGTGGTGTCGACGGAGCAATAGATGCGCGAGGCTGGCGCGGTCATGGGAAGGCGGTCTCCAGAACCCGAATGCGAATGGTCCGGCACCCTAGCAAGGGATGGGGGCATGCGCCAGCCCCGGCGGCACCTGTATTGCCATTGAGCATACAGAACCGTATATTCACTGAGCATACAAACCCGGAGTCCGCAAGATGAAAGAGCACCCCCTCGGCCGCACGGGCTCGGAACATCCAGACGACCGCTCAACCGTCATCAACTTCCGCGCGCCCAAGCGGCAGCGGGACCTTGTCGACCGCGCCGCACAGGTCGCCGGCAAGACGCGGACGGAGTTCATCCTGGAAGCCTCCTGCCGCGCCGCGGAGGAGGTGCTGCTCAACCAGCGGCTCTTCACTCTGGGCGATGACCGTTATCAGGCTTTCGTCGACCTGCTGGATGCCCCGGTCCAGCCCAACCCGAAGCTCCAGGCGCTGATGAAAAGACCGGCGCGATGGAAGTGACGGATCCGGCGGCGCCGTCCGCGCCGGTGCCGCTGTCGGGACATCACGACACTGCCCGGTTCGATTGCGGTGTCGAGCAACTCACCGCCTGGCTGCGCAGGCGGGCCATGGCCAACCAGCTTTCCGGCGCCTCGCGCACTTATGTGGTGTGCCAGGGGAACGAGGTCGTCGGCTATTACGCGCTCGCCACCGGATCGGTCGAGCGGCGGTCCGCCCCATCCGCCGTCGCCCGCCAGATGCCGGAGCAGATCCCGGTGATCCTGCTGGCGCGGCTCGCCCTCGACGCATCGCTGCATGGGCAGGGCTTCGGTGCCGACCTGTTGCGGGATGCCGTCGGGCGCTGCCTCCAGATCGCCGACATCGCCGGCGTGCGGGCCATGCTGGTCCACGCCATCGACGACAGGGCTGCGAGCTTCTACCGGCGGCACGGCTTCAGGCCCTGCCCGGTCAGCGACCTGACGATGATCGCCACCATCAAGGAGCTGCGGGCGAGCCTGTAGCCCCGCTCGTCAGGCGTGTTCCGCCGGCCGGTTGTCCAGGGTCCACCGCTCCAGTGCCGCGAACAGCGCGGCGGCGGTGGCGCAGGCGGCGGCGAGCGCGGCCGGGTCGGCAAGTTCCTCCTCCAGCCGGATCATCAGCGCCTTCCAGGCCCCGGCCATGTCCAGACCGTCCGACGCCAGGAAACGGGCGCCGCGCCGGGCATCGTATCCCAGCGCGCGGGTGATCCCCGGCAGCATCGCCCGCCCGCCATGGGCGGAGCCGTCCAGCACATAGCGGGCCGCCAGCCGCGCCGGTGCATTGTCCAGCGGCGGCAGGTCGGTCATCTCCGGCAGACCGTCCGGATCGGTGCCGAGCACCCGCAGATCCGCGCGCAGCAACGCCAGCCGCGCCACGCCCCGCTCGTCCCCCAGCGCCCGCTCCACCGGCGCGTTGAAGCCGTAGAGCACGGCCAGAGCGCGGGCATACTGGCCGGCGGTGATGTCCGGCCGGACCAGCGGCTGCAGCACCGCGGCCTTGTCCAGCCGGTCGTGACTCTCCCGCGTCGCGTCGCGCAGCGCCTGCCTTGCCGGTCCCATGATCGTGCTCTCCGGTTCCGGTCAGGTCGAGGCCAGCACGCCGGACAGCGGCGCGGGTCCACCGGTGGCCGCCCCATTGGCCCCCTGGCTGGCTTCCTGCTGCCGCGTCCACAGGGCGGCATAGGCGCCGCGGGCGGCCAGCAGCTCGGCATGGTGGCCGCGCTCGATCACCCGGCCGGCCTCCAGCACCAGGATCTCGTCGGCGTCGATGACGGTGGACAGCCGGTGCGCGATCACCAACGTGGTCCGGCCTCGGCTGACCTCGCGCAGGTTGGCCTGGATTTCCCGCTCGGTGTGGGTGTCGAGCGCGCTGGTCGCCTCGTCGAACAGCAGGATCGCCGGGTCCTTCAGGATGGTGCGGGCGATGGCGACGCGCTGCTTCTCGCCGCCGGACAGCTTCAACCCGCGCTCGCCCACCGTGGTCTGGTAGCCGTCGGGCAGCGCCATGATGAAGTCGTGGATGTGGGCCAGCCGCGCCGCCCGCTCCACCTCCGCCGGGCTGGCGCCGGGACGGCCATAGGCGATGTTGTAGAAGACGGTGTCGTTGAACAGCACGGTGTCCTGCGGGACGATGCCGATGGAGGCCCGCAGCGAGGACTGGGTGACGTCGCGGATGTCCTGCCCGTCGATCATCACCCGGCCGCCATTGACGTCGTAGAAGCGGAACAGCAGCCGGCTGATGGTCGACTTGCCGGCGCCC
Source organism: Azospirillum oryzae (assembly GCF_900177515.1). Classification (GTDB taxonomy): domain Bacteria; phylum Pseudomonadota; class Alphaproteobacteria; order Azospirillales; family Azospirillaceae; genus Azospirillum; species Azospirillum oryzae_A. The sequence goes on along the minus strand of NZ_FXAK01000007.1, from coordinate 386,541 downwards.
GACGGGCCGACGATGGCGACCGTCTTGCCGGCTGGCACGGTGAAGCTGACATCCTTCAGGATCGGCCGGCGCGGGTCATAGCCGAACTCCACCCCCTCGAAGCGCAGTTCCGCCCCGTCGACCGCCAGCGGCTTCGCGTCGGGGCCGTCGGCCACCTCGCGGTCGACCGCCAGCAGGGTCACCATCGATTCGATGTCGATCAGCGACTGCTTGATCTCGCGATAGACGACGCCGAAGAAGTTCAGCGGCTGGTAGAGCTGCAGCAGGTAGGTGTTCACCAGGACGAAGTCGCCCAGCGACATGCTGCCGTTGACGATGCCGTTGGCGGCCATCCCCATCACCACCGCCAGCCCCAGCGAGATGATCGCCGACTGGCCGACATTCAGCAGCGACAGGCTCTGCTGGCTGCGCACCGCCGCCTTCTCGTAGCTCTGCAGGGCGCCGTCGTAGCGGCGGGCCTCATGCTCCTCATTGCCGAAATACTTGACCGTCTCGTAGTTCAGCAGGCTGTCGATCGCCTTGGTGTTGGCCTTGCTGTCGGTGTCGTTCATCAGGCGGCGGAACTTGATGCGCCATTCCGACACGAAGAAGGTATAGAGGATGTAGCCCATCACCGTGACGAAGGTCGCCAGCGCGAACCAGACGCTGAACAGCTTCCACAGGATGGCGCAGACCAGCGCGATCTCCACCAGCGTCGGCACGATGGAGAACAGGGTGTAGCGCAGCAGCGATTCGATGGCGCGGGTGCCGCGCTCCAGCGATCGGGTCAGGCCGCCGGTCTGGCGTTCCAGATGGAAGCGCAGCGACAGCGCGTGCAGGTGCCGGAACACCGACAGCGCCACCTTGCGGATGGTCCGCTGCGCCACCGTGGCGAAGACGGCGTCGCGCAGCTCGGCGAAGATCAGCGAGGTCACGCGGGCAAGGCCGTATGCGACGATCAGTCCCAGGGGGATGGCCATCACCGCGCCCGGCCCGGCCGTACCGCCGGCGGAGGCGGGCGTCAGCGCGTCCACCGCATGCTTGTAGAAGATCGGCACATAGACGTTGGCGACCTTGGCGCCGATCAGCAGCAGCATCGCCAGCACCACCCGAACCCGCGTCTCCACGGAATCGCGGGGCCAGATATAGGGCGCCAGCGAGCGCATCGCGGCGCGCAGGTCGCCGGACGGGCGGGTGAAGGCATTGCCGTCGGAGGTGGGCGGAAGGCTGCGGCGCATCGGAGTCTTCAAGTGGCCTTTACGGGATTTCTGCCGATCTGGGAAAACCGGCCGGCAGGGACCGTTTCCCGAAAAGCTGTTCAGGCGACCTAACCTAGGGACCGCCACGGCATCGTCAAAGCCCCGCGTCACGGCTTTGCCACGATTTTGGCGCGGCCCAGGGACGCTTTCGCTGCATTTCCTAGTGCCATGGCAACGGACTGGAAACCATCTTCCTCTACCCTGCCGGGCGTATCGCGTTCGATCCGCACCGCAGACCAAGGCATTTGACCATGCAGAACGCCAGCTTCGCCGGCCGATTCAAGGTGGGCACCCGCATCCAGGTGGGATTCCTTCTGATCCTCGCCCTCCTCGCCCTGGTGGCAGCACTCGGCGTGCGGTCGCTGTCGACGGTGGAGAGCGGCTTCACCCGCTACGCGTCGATCTCCGACAGTTCGCTACGGATTTCGGACGTGGACGGCTCGGTCTCCGACATGCGCCGCAACGTGGTCAACTACTCCTTCTCCGGCAACAACACCCTGATCGCGCCGACCCAGGCGCAGCAGAAGAAGCTGGGCGAGATACTGCGCGCCATCCGTGAGGCGACGCAGGATCCCGGCCGCCGCGCCAACCTCGACCGCATGATCCAGCAGTTCGACGGCTATGCCGCCAATTTCGACAAGCTGGTGAAGCTGCGCGAACAGCGCGACCGGCTGGTGGCGGAAGAGCTGATGCCGCTGGGCACCAAGGCACGGGAGGGGCTGAGCCAAGTGATGGCCGGCGGGATCGCCACCGGCGATTTCGAATCCGCCGCCCATGCCGGCCAAGCCCAGGAATCGCTGATCCTCGCCCGGCTCAGCGCCCAGCGCTTCCTGACGGAACCTTCGGCGAAGGCGTCTGACGAGGTCCGCGCCCGGATGGACGGCTTCATCAAGGCGGCCACCGCACTGGCCGCCCGCCTGACCGACCCGGCGCAGAAGCGCGCGGCGGAGGATGCGGCGCAGATCGCCGGACGCTATCTGGAAAGCTTCAACCGTGTCGTCACCGCCGTGAACGACGCCCAGACGCTGGCCTTCGACATCATGGCCAAGGAGGCGGAGGAGTTCGCCGATCTGGTCGCCAAGACCATCGCCTCCCAGGCGGAGGTGCGCGACACGGTGCTGACCGGCGCGCGGACCGACATGGAGAACACCACCACGCTGCTGATCGGCATGGCGGTGGGCGCCTTCGTTCTCGGCATCCTGATCGCCCTGATCACCGCGCGCTCGATCGTCCGCCCCGTGGTGCAGATGACCGGAACGATGACGGAGCTGGCCGCCGGCAACCTCACGGTCGACGTGCCCGCCCTGGAGAACCGCGACGAGATCGGCCGCATGGCCAAGGCGGTCCTGGTGTTCAAGGAGAACGCCGTCGAGAAGAAGCGGATGGACGAGGCCGAGCGCGAGCGGCTGGAGGCCGAACGCCGCGCCGCCGAGGCCCAGCGCGCCCGCGAGCAGGCCATCGGCGAGGAGATCGCCGGGCTGATCGACGCCGTGTCGAAGGGCGATCTTGAGCGCCGCATTGATCTGGCCGGCAAGGACGGTTTCTACAAGACCATGTCGGAGGGCATCAACCGCCTGACCGACACGGTGGAGGCGGTCATCGCCGACCTGGGCGAGGTGCTGAGCGCGCTGGCCCAGGGCGATCTGAACCGCCGCGTTACCCGCGACTACCAGGGTGCCTTCGAGCAGGTGAAGACCGACGTCAACGCCACCTCCACCCGGTTGGCCGAGATCGTCGGCCAGATCACCCAGGCCGCCGAGACCATCGCCGCCGCCGCCGCCGAGGTGTCGCTGGGCTCCTCCGACCTCGCCGACCGCACCGAGCAGCAGGCCTCCTCGCTGGAGGAGACCGCGGCCAGCATGGAGGAGCTGGGCGCCACCGTCCGCTCCAACGCCGAGAACGCCCAGCGCGCCAACGTGATGGCCGCCCAGGCCCGTGGTTCCGCCGAATCCGGCGGCGGCGTCGCCGGCTCCGCCATCGAGGCGATGCGCAAGATCGAGGAATCCAGCCGCAAGATCACCGACATCATCGGGGTGATCGACGAGATCGCCTTCCAGACCAACCTCCTGGCGCTGAACGCGGCGGTGGAGGCGGCGCGGGCCGGCGACGCCGGGCGCGGCTTCGCCGTGGTGGCGCAGGAGGTGCGGCAACTCGCCCAGCGCTCCGCCCAGGCCTCGAAGGAGATCAAGGGCCTGATCCTGGACAGCGACGCCCAGGTCAAGGACGGCGTCGATCTGGTCAGCAAGGCCGGCGACGCGCTACAGGGCATCGTGTCCGGCGTGCAGCAGGTGGCGACCCTGATCGCCGAGATGGCGTCGGCCTCGGCCGAGCAGGCGACGGCGCTGGACGAGATCAACTCGACCGTCGCCAACATGGACGAGATGACGCAGAAGAACGCCGCCCTGGTGGAGGAGACCACCGCCGCCGCCCAGGCGATGAGCGGTCAGGCCGGCGACCTGAAGTCGCTGGTCGGCTTCTTCAAGTTCGAACAGGCGGCCGGCTTCGGTTACGCCGCGGCGCCGCGCGCCCCGGTTGCCGTCCATGCCGCTCCGGCGGTCGCCACCACCCGCCGCGCCGCCGCGGCCCCCACCCGCACCGCCGCCAAGCCTGCGGCGAAGCCCGCCGCCCGCGGCAACGGCACGGCCCATGCGGTCGCGACGACCAAGCCGTCCGCCCGCACCGACTCCCCCGCGCGCGGCACCGCCGCGGTCCCGGTCCTGAAGCACAGCACCAGCGACGACGACGACTGGAAGGAGTTCTGAGCGGAGGCCGAGGGCACCCATCGAACCAACGCAAGAAAGGCGTCGGGCCATCGGCCCGGCGCCTTTTTCATTCCGGCGGCGTTCCGCCTATTGCATGAACCAGCCATGGCTGACGACCAGGGACTGGCCGGTCAGCGCGTTCGATCCGAAAGACGCGAAGAACAGGGCGGCCTGGGCGACGTCCTCGACCGTGGTGAACTCGCCGTCGACGGTCTCCTTCAGCATCACCTTCTTCACCACGTCCTCTTCCGAAATGCCAAGCTCCCTGGCCTGCTCGGGGATCTGCTTCTCGACCAGCGGGGTACGGACGAAGCCGGGGCAGATCACGTTGGCGCGCACGCCATGCGCCGCCCCTTCCTTGGCGACCACCTTGGCGAGGCCGATCAGCCCGTGCTTGGCGGTGACATAGGGCGCCTTCAGCGGCGACGCCTCCTTGGAGTGGACCGACCCCATATAGATGATGCTGCCGCTTTTCTGCTCGTACATGGTGCGCAGGGCGGCGCGCGTGGTCAGGAAGGCGCCGTCCAGATGGATGGACAGAAGCTGCTTCCACTTGGCGAACTCGAACTGCTCGACCGGCGCCACGGTCTGGATGCCGGCGTTGCTGACCAGGATGTCGATGCGGCCGAAGGCGGCGACCGCGCGGGCCATGCCGGCATCGACCTGGGCCTCGTCGGTCACGTCCATGGCGACGCCCAGCGCCCGCTTGCCGGTGGGATCGAGGCTGGCCGCCGCCGCATCGGCGCCGGCCTGGTTGAGGTCGGCGATGACGACCAGCGCGCCCTCGCCGGCGAAGGTCCGGGCGATTTCCAGCCCGATTCCGCTCGCCGCCCCGGTGATGACGGCGACTTTGTCCTGCAAACGCATGGGTCCGCTCCTTCGTTCAAGCTGCATTGCTTGGCGTTCAAGCTGCATCGGTTGGGATCTCGGTTGGGGCCGGACGCCGTAGGTCGTGCGTGACGGGACCGTCCAGCCGCGACGGCATCGCCAGCCATTCCGGGTGGGCGAGCGTGGCGAGCGTGTCGGCAAGGCCGCTCTCCCAATGCTCGCGCATGCCGGCGTTGGAGAATTCGTAGTCCTTGCTGTCGCGCTCGTAGCTTTTGCGGCGGTAGATCAGGTGGATGATGTTGATCGCCGCCCCGCAGGCGGCGCGCCGCAGCGCCCTGGCCTCCGGCGTGTCGCGAAGCTCCTCGGGCAGCCGGTCGAGCAGCGTGACCAGCTGGTTGCGCAGGGTCTGTTCGTAGGTGACCTTGTCGGTGTTGAAGCGGGTGCGGCTGGAATAGGTGATGTCCTTCTGCCGCTCCAGCACCTCCGACATGCCGCGCGGCACCTGACCGCTGGCGCTCCACAGATCGACCTGGAAGACCAGCGTGTCGCGGCGCGGCTGGTCCTCCAGCACATGGTCGAGCGGCGTGTTGGAGACCAGCCCGCCGTCCCAATAGAACTCGCCGTCGATCTCCACGGGGGCGAAGCCGGGCGGCAGGGCGCCGCTGGCCATCACATGCTCCGGGCCGATCCGGTGGGTCTCGGTGTCGAAATAGATGGAGTTGCCGGTCCGCACATTGACGGCGCCCAGCGACAACCGGACATCGCCCCGGTTGATCCTGTCGAAGTCGATCAGGTCCTCCAGCGTGCTTTTCAGCGGCGCGGTGTCATAGACGCTGGTCGGCCCGGCGAAGGGGCCGGCCGCCGCCCATTCCACCGCCGGCCGCGGCCGGAAGAAGCCGGGTTGTCCCGACAAAGCCGTCCGCCAGGCGCTCCATTGGTTGAGGATGGAAATCGACGGGCCGTCGGGATCCAGCCGCCGCCACAGCGCCTCCGCATGTTCCCAGGGCGAGGGCGGGGCGACGCGGGCCCAGAACTCCGCCAGCGCGGCGCAGCGCCGCTCCGGCGGGTTGCCGGCGATCAGCGCCGCATTGACGGCGCCGATCGACACGCCGGCCACCCAGGTCGGATGGATGTCGTGCTTGAACAGCCCCTCGACGACGCCCGCCTGATAGGCCCCCAGCGCTCCGCCGCCTTGCAGGACGAGAGCCACCCGGTCGTAGGGGGCGGTGAGATCGGCAAAGGATCCGTCGCGCATCGGTGTCTTCCCTGACCAGTCAATCGCTCGCAGACGTCGTTCTTCGGTCGGCAGGCCTGATATGGGGCTGGAAATGAATGCGGCCATGCAGAAACACTCCCCACAATCAGAGGAATACTCATGGCAGCTATACCGATTTCTTTTAATCCATCCCAATCCTCGTAGAAACCTACATCAAGGTATTACACCACCATTAATTACTTGTAATACTCAGCGTCGGCGAAGTCCTCTTCGCAGGATGGCGAAATCCACGGCTGTTGTGCCAAATGCCCGAATTAACCTTTCGGTGGGGATTGCGTGCTGCAATCGCCCTCGGTTTCGTTCCAGCCCCTTGGTTTTCTGGAGGACAGCATGTCCCGCCGCCCCGCTTCCCGCCGCCGTCTCCCGCTCGCCGCCCTGTTGCTGCTGGGCGCTTCGCTGAGCGGCTGCGGCGCCGTCACCGGCGTGGCCAGCGGTGCGGCCAGCATCGCCGGCACCGCCGTGGATGTCGTCGGCACCGTGGCGGAAACCTCCGTCGATGTGGTGACCGCTCCGCTGCGGTAAGGGCTTCGCCTAGCCCACCACCATCGCCGCCAGCGTTTCCAGCCGGTCGGCCTCGTGCGCCGGCTTGTCCCAGCGGATGCGGTGGATGCGGGGGAAGCGCATGGCCAGCCCGCTCTTGTGCCGGGTCGACGGGTGCACGCTGTCGAAGGCGACCTCCAGCACCAGCCCGGCCTCCACCTCGCGCACCGGGCCGTAGCGGCGGGTGGTGTGGTTGCGCACCCAGCGGTCCAGCTCGACCAGCTCGGCATCGGTGAACCCCGAATAGGCCTTGCCGACCGGAACCAGCTCTTCCCCCCGCCAGACGCCGAAGGTGTAGTCGGAATAATAGCTCGACCGTTTGCCGTGGCCGCGCTGGGCGTACATCATCACGGTGTCGAGCGTCAGCGCCCCGCGCTTCCACTTGAACCATGGCCCCTTCGGCCGCCCGGCCAGATAGGCGCTGTCGCGCCGTTTCAGCATCAGCCCCTCGATGCCGTTCTCGCGCGCGCCCTCGCGCAGGGCCACCAGTTCGTCCCAGGCGGTGAAGGGCACCATCGGCGACAGATCCATCCGCCGCGGCTGCACCGCCTCATACCAGCGCTCCAGCCGGGCGCGCCGCTCGACGAAGGACAGGCCGCGCAGGTCCTCCTCGCCGTCGAACAGGATGTCGTAGAGCCGCACCCAGGCCGGCCCGTCGCGCAGCATCTGCGCCGTCACCGTCTTGCGGTTCAGCCGCTGCTGCAGGTCGTTGAAGGGCGCCACCACCCCGTCGCGCGCCACCAGCAGCTCGCCGTCCAGCACGGCGTCGAAGCTCATATGGTCGACGATGTCCGGAAAGGCGCCCGACACGTCGTCGCCGGTGCGGCTGTAGAGCCGCCGCTCCCCGCCGCGCGCCACCATCTGCACGCGGATGCCGTCCCATTTCCATTCGGCGGCATAGGCGGCGGGATCGAGCGCGGCGCGGTCCTCCTCCTCCAGCGGATGGGACAGCATCATCGGACGGAACCCGGCGCCGGCCCCGGCTTCCGGCCGCTCGGCCCGCCCCTCCAGCCAGGCGAACAACTCCGCATAGGGGGCGGTCAGCCCGTGCCAGACCTCCTCCACGTCATCGACGCTCACCTCCGGCCGGGCGATCCTGCCCCACTCCGCCAGCGCCGTCTTGGCCAGCCGGGCCGAGACGCCGATGCGCAACGCCCCGGTGATGAGCTTCAGCAACGCGAACCGCCCCGACGAGTCGAGCGTGTCGAGCCAGCCCTCCACCAGCCCGATCACTTGCCCGCGCTTGGCGGCCCGCAGCCCCTCCACCACCTCGTCCAGGCTGGGCGGCAAGCTGTTCGCGCGTTCGGGCCGCTCCGGCCAGATCAGCGCCACCGTCTCCGCCAGATCGCCGACATAGTCGTAGGACAGCGCCAGCAGCTCCGGATCGACCCGCGTCGCCGCCAGTTCGCGGATCGCCGCCGGCTTGGCCTCGCGGAAGCTCAGCGCCCCGGTCAGCGCCGCCAGCGCCCAGCCGCGCTCGGGGTCGGGCGCGGTGGCGAAATGCTCGACCAGCAGGCGGATCTTGCCGTTGCGAGACGGCATGAAGACCAGCGCGTCGATCAGCGCGGCAAAGCGGTTCACGGCGCCTCCCCTTTCCCGGCCTTCTCCGGAATCCCTTCCGAATCCTCGTCCTCGAAGCCGATCAGCGCCAGCGCGCGGGCGCGGATGCCGCGGCTGGTCGCGTAATGGACCAGCGCCTCCTCCCGGCCATGGGTGACCCAGACCTCCGGCGCGCCGACATCCTCCAGCGTCTGGCACAGCTCGTCCCAGTCGGCATGGTCGGAGATGACCAGCGGCAGTTCCACCCCGCGCTGGCGGGCGCGCTGGCGCACCCGCATCCATCCCGACGCCACCGCCACCACCGGATCGGCCAGCCGCCGCGCCCAGCGGTCGGCCACTGCCGCCGGCGGGGCCAGCACCAGCGCCCCCTTCAGATCCTCCTTCGCCGCCACCGTCGCCGGCCGCAACTCCCCCAACTCCACCCCCAGACTGCTGTAGAGCCGGCACAAGGGTTCCAGCGCGCCGTGCAGCCAGATCGGCCGGTCATAGCCCGCCGCCCGCAGCAGGGTGATCAGCCGCTGGCATTTGCCCAGCGCATAGACGCCGACCACATGGCTGCGCTCCGGGAACAGCGCCATCGAATGCAGCAGCTTTCCCACTTCCCCCAGGTCTGGCGGATGGCGGAACACCGGCAGGCCGAAGGTCGCCTCGGTCACGAAAACGTCGCAGGGCACCGGCTCGAAGGCTGCGCAGGTGCGGTCGAGCCGGCGCTTATAGTCGCCCGACACCACCACGCGCGACCCGGCATGCTCCATCACCACCTGGGCGCTGCCCAGCACATGGCCGGCCGGCACCAGCCGCACCCTGACGTCGCCGATGGTCAGCCCCTCGCCATACTCCAGCGCTTGCAGGCTTCCCCCCACCCCCTCGCCCATCCGCTGGCGCATGATGGCGAGCGTGCCGGGCGTCGCCAGCACATGGCGGTTGCCGGGCCTTGCATGGTCGGAATGGCCGTGGGTGACGACCGCGCGCTCCACCGGGCGCACCGGGTCGATGAAGAAGCCCCCCGGCTCGACATACAGTCCTTCGGGAAGGACCTTGATCCATTTGTCGGGGTGCGGGCGGCCCGGATTGGACCCAGCCTGATTGGATTGGTGTGCAGCGGACATGCGTCCTAATATAGGGCGTTCCAAGCGGAGACCCAGCGCATGCACCCGATCCTGCTGCCCACCCCCGAGATCGCCGACGCGCTTGCCGGGAGCCGCCCGGTGGTGGCGCTGGAATCGACCGTGATCTCCCACGGCATGCCCTATCCGCAGAATCTGGAGACCGCCCGCGCGCTGGAGGCGGAGGTGCGGGCCGCCGGCGCCATCCCCGCCACCATCGCGGTGATGGACGGCCGCATCCGCGTCGGGCTGGACGACGAGGCATTGGAGCGGCTGGCGACCGCCGGCCACAAGGCGCGCAAGCTGAGCCGCCGCGACCTGCCGATCGCGCTCGCCGGCGGCGGCATCGGCGCCACCACGGTGGCGGCGACGATGATCGGGGCGCGGCTGGCCGGCATCTCCGTCTTCGCCACCGGCGGCATCGGCGGCGTCCATCGCGGGGCGGAGACCAGCTTCGACATCTCCGCCGACCTCGACGAGCTGGCCCGCACCTCCGTCTGCGTCGTCTGCGCCGGCGCCAAGTCGATTCTCGACCTTCCCAAGACCCTGGAGGTGCTGGAAACCCGCGGCGTCCCGGTGCTGGGCTTCCGCACGGACGAATTTCCCGCCTTCTACAGCCGCCGCAGCGGCCTTCCCGTCGACCAACGCTGTGACAACGTGATCGAGGTGGCGGACATCCTGCGGGCGAAATGGCAGCTTGGCCTGGAAGGCGGCGTGCTGCTCGCCAACCCGATCCCGCCCGCCGACGAACTGGACGCCGAGGCGATGGAAAGCGCGGTGACCCAGGCGCTGGCCGATGCGAACGCCAATGGAATCAAGGGCAAGGACATCACCCCGCACCTGCTGGCGGCGCTGGAGCGCATCACCGGCGGGCGCAGCCTGACCGCCAACATCGCGCTGATCCGCAACAATGCGCGGGTCGCGGCAGGGGTCGCCGCCGCCCTCGCCACCCCCTAGAACCGAACGGATAGGCCTACTCCTGCGGGGGTAAGGCTTTAGCCCCGGTACCGGCTTAAGACCCCGTTAACCGCCTGCGCGCAAATCTGTCGTCATCGAACGAGCGGAGGCTTCAATGCGCGCACCCAGCAGCACCTCGACCCTGGTTTCCCGGATGATCGCGATGGCCGGCCAAGGCGACGAGGCGCCGGGCGTCGCAGAGATGAAGGAGCCGGCGCACGTCAAGCGCATCGTCTGGGCCTCCCAGGCGGCCAAGCTGCGCGTGTCGCTGTCGGCCCGCTCCATCCACGAGATCGAAGCCGCCGTCACCGCCGACCTGGACAGCATGGAACTGCCGGAAGTGTTCTTCACCTCCGTCGAAGTCGGCGGCCATGTGGTCACCTGCGACCTCGACGCCTCCGGCACCGCCTCCATCTTCGGGCTGATCGAAGCCCGCGAATACGACGATCTGGTGGAAGAGGCCGGCGACGACGCGCTGTTCGGCGTCGATTGGGACGGCGTCTACATCACCCCGGCCCGCACGCGGCACTGAGCGCGACTCCTCCGGTCCCGTCAGCCCAGCCTCCGAGAACGCCCCGCAGCCCGCCTGCGGGGCGTTTTGCGTATGCGGCCTTTCCCCAACTCACGACACCGGCGGCGACGACCGGGTCGCCGCGGCGGACGGCATGCCGACCACCACATCGTCGCGGGCGACCGGCAGTCCGGCCCGCCGTTCCTCCCAGGCCGCCAGGAAGGCGTCGATGCGGTCGGCGGGCAGCGGACGGCTGACGAAATAGCCCTGGACCAGGTCGCAGCCCATCAGCGACAACGCCTCCCATTGGGCAAGCTCCTCCACCCCTTCGGCCACCACGCTGCGGTTCAGGTCGTGGGCGATGCGCGAGATGGACGACACCATGCTGCGCGCGTCGGGGCGGCGGTGGACGTCGTTGATGAAGGCCTTGTCCAGCTTCAGCGTGTTGATCGGCAGCGTCCGCAGATAGGTCAGCGACGAATAGCCGGTGCCGAAATCGTCCAGCGCAATGTGGATGCCGGCCTGCCGCAGCGCGTTCAGCTTGCCGATGGCGGCGTCGAGCGAGCCGATCATCTGCGACTCGGTGATCTCCAGCTCCAGCCGGTGCGGCGGCAATCCGGTGCGGGCCAGGATCTCCAGCACCCGCGGCACGAAATCATGCTGGGCCAGCTGGACCGCCGACATGTTGACGCTCATCGTCACGTCGCCGGCCCCGCGGCAGCCCAGCCCCACCGCCTCGACGCAGGCGGTCTCCAGCACCCACAGCCCGAGCGGGACGATCAGGCCCGAATCCTCGCACACCGGAATGAAGCGGTCAGGCGACACCGGCCCCAACTCCGAGTCGGTCCAGCGGACCAGCGCCTCGAAGCCGCGGACGCGGCCGTCGGCCGTGGCGACCTGGGGCTGGTATTGCAGGCTGAAGGACTGGCGGTCGAAGGCCAGCCGGGCGCGGCTGAGCAGCTGCATGCGCTCCACCACGTTCAGGTTCATGTCGGCGGTGAAGCTGCAGATGCTTCCGCGCCCATTGTCCTTGGCCCGGTACATGGCGGTGTCGGCATTCTGCAGCAGATCGTCGAAACAGCGGCCGTCCCAGGGATAGCGGGCGATGCCGATGCTGCAGGAGACGTAAAAATGCTGCCCTTCGACCAGGAAGGGCGCGGCCAGCGCCTGCTCCACCCGCCGCGCCACCTCCGCCGCGGCGCAGGCGTCGCCGCCTTGGACGACCACCACGAACTCGTCGCCGCCCAGCCGCGCGACGAACAGCCCCTCGCCCGCCCCCGTGCTGATGCGCCGGCCCATCATCGCCAGCAGCTCGTCGCCGGCCTTGTGGCCGAACCCGTCGTTGATGAACTTGAAATTGTCCATGTCGAGGAACAGCAGCGCCAGCGACCCGCCTTGGCCGCGCAGCCTGTTCCCGGCGATCAGCCGGTCGACATGCCGTTCCAGCATCAGCCGGTTGGGCAGCCCGGTCAGCGAATCATAGTGGGCCAGATGGTCCAGCCGCGCCTGCTGCTGTTTCTGGGCGGTGATGTCGGTGTAGGAGCCGCACATGATCGTCGGATGCCCCTGCTCGTCGAACAGGGCCTTGCCGGTGGCGTACAGCCACAGGTAACTGCCGTCGCGGTGGCGGACGCGGTATTCCACCCGGTATTCCGGCCTTTTGCCCGACAGGTGGGCGCACAGCTCCTCCTCCGCATGCGCACGGTCGTCGGGGTGGACGCGGTCGAACCAGGCCGCCAGCGAATCGATGCTGAGGGCATCCACACCCAGCAGCTCCTCGACCCGGCCGGACAGCACCCGGCGGTCCTTGACGATGTCCCAGGTCCAGATGATGTCGCGCGACGCCTCGGCGATCAGCCGCATCCACCGTTCGCGCTCACGCAGCGCCTCCTTGCTGGCGGTCAGCTCCTCCACCTTGGCCTGCAACTGGCGGCGCGAGTCGCTGAGCGCATCGTTGCTCACCCGCAGCGCCGACTCGGCCATCCGGCGTTCGCGCAGCGCGAAGGACAGCACCAGCACCATGCCGAACAGCAGCAGCAGCACGCCGCCGACCGTCACCACAAGCCAGCGATAGGTCTCCAGGAAGGAGAAGGGCTTGTTGATCAGCCGGTCGATCGGTCCGACCCGCGTGACGTCGATGCCATACCGCTCCGCCTGCCGGTAATCCACCGCGCGGGAAACGGAGCGGTTCGCCTCCGCCGGCAGGTCGGCCACCCCGTTGCCGCTCAACAATCTGGCGGCCAGCCTTCCCACCGCACGGCCATGCTGCTGAGCGCTCAGCAGGTTGCCGCCGACGATGCCATGGCCGAGCAGGAAGTCCTGCAGGCCATAGATCGGCGCGCTGCTCCTTTCACTCATCAGTTCCAGGAACTGCTCGGGCGGCAGACCCATTCCGTCGGCATCGGAGGCATAGGTCCCGAGCAGCACGGCGCTGTCGGGCGGAAGGGTCGCCAACGTCTCCTCCAGCCGGGCGAGGGGCAGGTCGGGCAGCACCTGCGGCATCAGCCCGGCGGGAAGACGGCCGGCCGCCGCCAGCGCCTCGACCTCGACATCCAGGGCAAGTCCCGATTCGGTCTGGTCGCGCAGCAGGTACAGGCGGCGCAGCTTCGGGTTGGCCGCAACGGCCATGCGCACGGTTCCTTCGATATCCTTGCCCTCGTCCACCCCGGCCACATTGGACTCGCCCGCCGTCAGCCGGCGTGCCGTGGCCGCGATCACGCCGCCATGAACCAGCGGCACCGGCCCATACAGTTCCCGCCGCAGGTCGAGCGCGAATTCCAATGCCGCGTCGTCGGTGGTGATCAGGGCATCGACGGTGCCCTGGGGATGGCGGAAGGCGATCAATGCCCGCAGATGCTCCAGACCGCTCCGGTCCGGAAAGCGCTTCCAGTCCAGGTAGTAGGGAATCGCGGTCGCGGTCGGCGCCTCCTCCTCCAGCACCTTGGCGATGCCGTCGGCCTGACCACGGGTCCACTCGTATCCCTGGTGGTAGGAGTGCAGGACCAGCACCGTCCGGTTCGGCGCCGCCGCCGCCCCTCCGGCGGCGGACGGCGCCACCGCCGCCAGCAGAAGCCCCAGCAGCAGGACACAGCCGCGCATCCACCCGATGGGACGTATCGCAGGCCAGCTGGTCATTGGGCACCCGTCGGTCGCCGATCCGGCCGGACGCTTCGAACACCGCAAGATGATCGAAGTGTTCCGACCCTTCCATCTTGAAGGATAAGCAGGCGGCACACCTCAGCGCCACAGACTTCTGATAGGGGATTTTCCGGATATCATGGTTAATTTCCATAGAAGATTGGAAATTACCAAAGAAACACGCGCACGGGTCGTGCTTGAGTATTTGCAAGCGTGACTCTTCTTTTGCACTGCAAACAGAAGAGACGAACCCCATGCCTTGGCCATAACCTCCACCGGCTCCGGCGGATCGTTGCGGAACGGACGACACAATCCGTCTGTTGTCCCGGCTGCACCCCGCCCTTTCACCGATCCGGAGCCCCGCTCGTGTCCGCTGCCTCTGCCCGGCCCAATGCCCAGCCCAGTGCAAAGCCCCTGCCCTACACGCCGTCGGTCGAAAGCCCCGGTCCCGATGAAGCGCAAGTCTTCGAAGACCTCGCGGAGACGCTGCTGTCGATCAGCGCCAAGACCTTCGAAGACAGCGGCCACGCCAACCGCAGCGTCCATGCCAAGAGCCACGGGCTGCTGCTCGGCCGGCTGGACGTGCTGGACGATCTGCCGGCGGAACTGGCCCAGGGCCTGTTCGCGCGGGCGGAGAGCTATCCGGCGATCCTGCGGCTGTCGACCACGCCGGGCGACGTCCTGCCCGACAGCGTGTCGACCCCGCGCGGTCTGGCGGTGAAGGTGCTGGGCGTGTCCGGCGACCGGATACCGGGATCGGAGGACGAGGCCACGCAGGATTTCGTCATGGCCAACGCCCCCGTCTTCTCGGCCCCCGACGCCAGGCAGTTCCTGAAGACGCTGAAGCTGCTGGCCGCCACCACCGACCGGGCGGAAACGGCGAAGAAGGCGCTGTCGGCCGGCCTGCGTGCCGCCGAACGTCTGGTGGAGGCCTTCGGCGGCGAGAGCGCGACGCTGAAGACGCTGGGCGGCCACCCGGAAACCCACATCCTGGGCGAAACCTTCTACAGCCAGGCGGCCCTGCGCTTCGGCGACCATATCGCCAAGCTGCAGATCGTTCCGGTGTCTCCGGACCTGACCGCGCTGGCCGGCGCGCCGCTGACCGTCAACGGCAAGCCGAACGGCCTGCGCGAGGCGGTGGTGGAGTTCTTCCGCGATCACGAGGCCGTCTGGGAGCTGCGCGCCCAGCTGCGCACCGACGAGGATCGCATGCCGGTGGAGGATGCCAGCGTGCTGTGGCCGGAGGAGCTGAGCCCCTACCGCACCGTCGCCCGCCTCACCGTCCCGGCGCAGACGGCGTGGAGCGAGGAACGGTCGCGCGCCGGCGACGACCGTCTGTCCTTCAGCCCCTGGCACGGGCTGGCGGCGCACCGGCCGCTCGGCTCGATCATGCGCGCCCGCCGCCTCGCCTACGACCGCTCCGCCGAATTCCGCATGCAACGCAACGGCTGCCCGATGCATGAACCGGCGGCGGGCTACCGGTTGCCGGGGTAAGGCCGCACTCCCCCTAAAATCCCCTCTCCCCCCCGGGGAGAGGATTAGGGTGAGGGGGAAGCGCGGCGAGGATTCTCGGAAAATTCAGCATGTGCATCCCGCTCACTGCAGGCTGCGCTGCATCTCCTCGAAGGTGCGGGAAAACCCGTTCAGCGGAAAGTCGATGTCGCGCTTGCCGATGCGGGGGGAGCTGACGCGGACCAGGATGGACGAGCCGTTGCGGAACTGGTCGGCGACGCGGCCGGACACGAAGTTCGGGAACATGCACATGTTCAGCGTCGCCACATGCGATTCGATGCGCGGCTGGCGGTCGACGCGGATGGCGCAGCGGTCGATCAGCCCCTGGCTGGTGGTCAGGAACAGGTGGAAGTCATTGCCGGTCGGAATGATGCTGAGCGCGATGAAGCCGACATCCTTCCCGTCGTCGAACAGGCGGTAGATCATCAGCCGGCAGGTCTTGCTGTCGGTCATCCGGTCGATGTCGCACTGGTTGGTCCAGGCGCCCTCCGGCCCGAAATCGGCGGCGGCCTTGGAGTAATCCACCGCGGCGGCCGGCTTGGCGGCGAAAAGCCCCCCGGCAAGCGTCAGAGCCAGCAGTGCCGCAGCCGCAGCCGCCCTGAAGCCACCCATCAGACCTTTTGCGCGCATCGCTCCGGCTCCCCACCATCGTTCGTGTTAACATGGATGCGCCATGATAACCGGGGACGGCGGGGGTGCAAGGCACGAGATGCCGCGCGTCGAGCCATGAACGGCCCTCCGCGCGGCATCCGGCGGTCAGATGCGCCCTTCCTCGAAGTCGCGGAAGGCCTGCATGACCTCTTCCCGCGTGTTCATGACGAAGGGACCGCCCCAGGCGATGGGTTCGCCGATCGGCTCGCCGGCCAGCAGCAGGAAGCGGGCACCCTCGGGGCCGGCGACCGCCTCCACCCGCTCGCCGTCGCCCAGCACGATCACCCGCGGTCCCGACAGCGCGCCCTCGCCGCCGACGTCCAGCGTGCCTTCGAACAGCACCAGGAAGGCGGTGTGGCCGGCCGGCAGCGGCTCGGCGAAGGACACCGACGGCGGAAGCGAGACGTCGAAATAGCGGGCGTCGGTCGCCTCGGCCCGCACCGGCCCCGCGGTGCCGCGGGCGGTGTCGCCGGCGATCACGGTGACGGTCGACCCGTCCTCGCGCGTCTCCACCGGGATGGCGGCGGCCGGGAACTCCTGATAGCGCGGGTCGGTCATCTTCAGCCGGGCCGGCAGGTTGATCCACAACTGGAAGCCGCGCATCAGCCCTTCGGTCTGCTCCGGCATCTCCGAATGGATCAGGCCGCGGCCGGCGGTCATCCACTGTACGCCGCCGGTCTCGATCACGCCCTCATGCCCGTGGTTGTCGGCATGGCGCATGCGGCCGGCCAGCATGTAGGTCACCGTCTCGAAGCCGCGGTGGGGATGGTCGGGGAAGCCCGCCAGATAGTCGGTCGGCTGGTCGGAGCCGAACAGGTCGAGCATCAGGAAGGGGTCGAGCGTGCGCAGGCGGGGCGTGCCCAGCATGCGGGTCATGCTGACCCCGGCCCCATCGGAGGTGGCCATGCCCTCCACGGCGGCGAGCACCGGACGGACACCGGGGGTGGCGGGCTTGGTGGACATGGCGGCAACTCCTGAACAAACGAATGACGTTGCACCAGAGGTAGTCCGCCGCGGCCCCGCCGTGAAGCCGGGCCGCCCGCGTCACAGCGTTTCCGCCCATGCAACAATCCAAACGGGAAAGGCCGCCGGAGAACCGGCGGCCTTCTCGCAAGAGACCCGTGGGAAAGGGATTTGTCTTAGTGGATGCTCTCGCCGTGCAGGGCGAGGTCGAGACCGTCGCGCTCCACATCCTCTTCGACGCGCAGGCCCATCACCACGTCGACGACCTTCAGCAGGACGAAGGTGGCGACGGCGCACCACACCATGGTGTAGAGCACGCCCTGGATCTGGATCCACACGGCGGCGGCGTTGCCTTCCAGCAGGCCCAGCGTGGCCGACGGGTCGGCCTGCAGGACGGCGGCGAAGCCGCCTTCGCTGTTGGACACCGACATCTTGGCGAACACGCCGGTCAGGATGGCGCCGACCAGACCGCCGACACCGTGCACGCCGAAGGCGTCCAGGCTGTCGTCATAGCCCAGCATGTGCTTCAGGCTGGTGGCCGACCAGAAGCAGACCACGCCGGCGATGATGCCGATGATGATGGCGCCCGTCGGGTCGACGAAGCCGGCGGCCGGGGTCACGGCGACCAGACCGGCGACGGCGCCGGAGATGATGCCGAGGATCGACGGCTTGCCCTTGACGATCCACTCCGCGAACAGCCAGCCCATGGCGGCACCGGCGGTGGCGATGTGCGTGGCGGCCAGCGCCATGCCGGCGCGCGGACCGGCGGTCAGCGCCGAACCGGCGTTGAAGCCGAACCAGCCCACCCACAGCAGCGAGGCGCCGATCAGCGACAGCACCAGGTTGTGCGGCATGAAGGCTTCCTTCGGGTAGCCCTTGCGCTTGCCGATCACCAGCGCGGCGACCAGGCCGGCCACACCCGCGTTGATGTGCACGACCGTGCCGCCGGCGAAGTCCAGCACGCCCAGGCCGAACAGGAAGCCCGACGGATACCAGACCCAGTGGGCGATCGGCGCATAGACCACGATCGACCACAGGGCGGTGAAGACCAGCAGCGAGGAGAACTTCATGCGGTCGGCGAAGGCGCCGGTGATCAGGGCCGGGGTGATGATCGCGAAGGTCATCTGGAACATCATGAAGACCGGCTCGGGGATCGTCGTCGCGACGCCCGAACCCGTCGCCTCGCCCAGCACGAAGGCCTTCGAGAAGTCGAGCCCGTTCAGGAACAGCCGGTCGAGACCGCCGACATAGGCGCCGGTGCCGGTGAAGGCCAGGCTGTAGCCGATCACGTACCACAGGACGCTGATAAGGCAGGTGATGGCGAAGCTCTGCATCACCGTCGCCAGCACGTTCATCTTGCGGACCATGCCGCCGTAGAACAGCGCCAGGCCGGGGATGGTCATCATCAGCACCAGCGCCGTGGAGACCAGCATCCAGGCGGTGTCGCCGCCATTCAGCGCCGGAGCCGCCGGCGCGGCAGCAGCGGCCGCAGCCGCGTCCTGGGCAAGGGCTGCGGCCGGCATGCCGACCGCGCCCAGAGCAACCGCCATCATCGGTGCGGCCAGAAGGAACAGACGGTTCATCGAGGCTCCTCTTTCTCCAAAATCGCTCCCGCCCCGATACGGCCGGCGCGGCACCGGAGGTTTCCGCGCACTGGGCACCGCACTGGGGCGACCCCGTCCCGGTCGCCCCGTCCCCGGCAAAGACGGGGCGGCGGACGGGACCAAGGACGCCTCCAGCGTTACAAGAAGCGTGCCAGTCGAAAATGGCTTGGAATCGTCAGGGTTGTCCCAGGACAGGACCCCCGAACGGGCAGCCCCGTACGAGTCGCACCCGGTGTCTGCACAGAAAAAGGGCAGCTTTCCGAGCCGGCATTCGCCCGCAATTTTCGGGCTTTCGACCGATCGGCAGGGACGGACGCCTCGATTTGGCCCGGCATTCTGGCTGCCATTCCGGCAGATGATGAAAATTTGGGCAGAGTTTGGCCCACGCGGCGGTCACCGGCGCGGCATCGGGCAGCCCTCTACCCCTTCCATCCAGTCCGTTCGGCTTGCCCCGTATTCTCCACCGCTTTCCTCCTAGGACCGCGGGTTGAAGATCCGGCGGGTAAGCCGAGGCGAACCCGACGCCGGGCCTATTGGACATGGCGGCGAGATGTGGCACCGTCAACGCCTCCAATTGGATTGGCCGCCCACCCGCGGCCGCAAGAATAAGGCAAAGGGGGTAACGGCCATGCTCGACAAGCGAGATCTGCGCCTTGCACCGCGACGTGCGGTGGCGCTGGTGCTGGCCGGGGGACGCGGAAGCCGTCTGAAGCAGCTGACCGACCGCCGGGCAAAGCCGGCGACCTATTTCGGCGGCAAGTACCGCATCATCGACTTCGCGCTGTCTAACTGCGTCAATTCCGGCTTCCGCCGGATCGGCGTGCTGACGCAGTACAAGTCGCACAGCCTTCTGCGCCATCTCCAGCGCGGCTGGAACGTCTTCCGCGGCGAGATGAACGAGTTCTGCGACCTGCTGCCCGCCCAGCAGCGCGTCAGCGAGACGGAGTGGTACCAAGGCACCGCCGACGCCGTATTCCAGAACCTGGACATCCTGCGCGACCACGAGCCGGAATATGTCCTGATCCTGGCCGGCGACCACATCTACAAGATGGATTACGGCGCGCTGCTGCTCGACCACATCGACCGCAAGGCCGACGTTACCGTCCCCTGCATCGCGGTTCCGCGCGAACAGGCGAGCGGCTTCGGCGTGATGCACATCGACAATGACCGCCGCATCATCGATTTCGTGGAAAAGCCGGCCGACCCGCCGCCGATGCCCGGCCGCCCCGACATGGCGCTCGCCAGCATGGGCATCTACGTCTTCAACGCCCAGTTCCTCTACGACCAGCTGGAGCGCGACGTCGCCACCCCCGGCTCCAGCCGCGATTTCGGCAAGGACATCATCCCGCATCTGGTGAAGTCCGGGGCGCGGATCATCGCCCACGACTATGCCGACAGCGCCATCATCGACGCGCCGGACGACGCCCCCTACTGGCGCGACGTCGGCACCATCGACGCCTATTGGGAAGCCAACCTGGACCTCTGCCACGTCACGCCGCAGCTGAACCTGTACAACCGCGACTGGCCGATCTTCACCTATCAGGAACAGCTTCCGCCGGCGAAGTTCGTCTTCGACGACGAGAACCGCCGCGGCATGGCGGTGGACAGCCTGGTGTCGGGCGGCTGCATCATCTCCGGCTCCACCGTGCGGCGGTCGCTGCTGTTCAGCTCGGTGCGCGTCAACTCCTACAGCGAGTTGCACGAGGCGGTGGTCCTGCCGGAATGCGACATCGGCCGCCATTGCCGCCTGAAGAAGGTGGTGATCGACCGCGGCGTCAGCATCCCCAACGGCCTGATCGTCGGCGAGGATGCGGAGCTGGACGCCAGGCGCTTCTACCGCTCGGAAGGCGGCGTCGTCCTCATCACCCGCGAGATGATCGAGAAGCTGCCGAAGGAGTAGAGCGGCATTTCGCCGCCCTCCCTTCCACCATGGCCTGCGTCGATGCGGCCCGGCTCCCCACCGGCCCCGCATCGGCGCTATAAGCTGCCTGCCCCCTCCCGCCTTCCGCCCCTCCCGCCTTTCATCCGAGTGCCTTCCCGATGCGCGTCCTCTACGTCACGTCCGAATGCTACCCGATGGTCAAGACGGGGGGGCTGGCGGACGTGTCCGCCGCCCTGCCGCCGGCCCTGAACGCCGCCGGCGCCGATGTCCGCCTGCTGCTGCCGGGCTATCCCGCCGTCCTCAACAGCCTGCAGAACCTGCACGAGGTCGGCGACCTCATCACCGACCTGCCCGGCTGCGACCGCGCCCAGCTGTGCATCGGCCGCACCGCCGACGGCGTCCTCGCCTATGCGCTGAACGCGCCGTCGCTGTACGACCGTCCCGGCAACCCCTATCTCGGGCCGGACGGCAAGGATTGGGCCGACAACGCCCTCCGTTTCGCCGCGCTCGCCTGGGTCGCCGCCGGCTTCGCGGCGGAGGTTTCCTACGATCCCTGGTGGCGGCCCGACATCCTGCACGGCCATGACTGGCAGGCCGGTCTGATCCCCGCCTATCTGGCGCTGCGCCCCGACCGTTTCGCCGGCCCCTTCCGCCCGGGCACGGTGCTGACCATCCACAACATCGCCTATCAGGGCATCTTCGGCCCCTGGATGATGGGCGACATCGGCCTGCCCTCCTCCAGCTTCCGCATCGACGGCGTCGAGTATTACGGCAACATCAGTTTCCTGAAGGCGGGTTGCTTCTACGCCGACCGCCTGACCACGGTCAGCCCGACCTACGCCAACGAGATCCAGACGGCGGAGCACGGCACCGGCCTGCAGGGCCTGCTCGCCACCCGGTCCGACGTGCTGACCGGCATCCTGAACGGCGTCGATTACGCGGTGTGGGACCCGGCGACCGACCCGCACCTGCCCGCCCGCTACACCCCCGACGATCTGGGCGGCAAGGACGCCTGCAAGTCCGACCTGCAATCCGCCTTCGGCCTGGACCGCCGCCCCGACGCGCCCTTGGCGGCCGTGGTGAGCCGCCTGACCTGGCACAAGGGCCTGGACCTCGTGCTGGAGGCCGCCGGCCAATGGGTGTCCTGGGGCGGCCAACTGGTGGTTCTCGGCAGCGGCGACGCCTCCAGCGAGGCCGGTTTCCGCCAGCTCGCCCAGTGGCACCCGCAGTCGATCGGCGTCCGCGTCGGCTATGACGAGCCGCTGTCCCACCGCATCCAGGCCGGTTCCGACCTGTTCCTGGTCCCGTCCCGCTCGGAGCCCTGCGGTCTGACCCAGCTCTACGCCCTGAAATACGGCACCCTGCCGCTGGTCCGCCGCACCGGCGGTCTCGCCGACACGGTGATCGACGCCAACCCCGCTGCCAGTGCCGACGGCAGCGCCACCGGCTTCCAGTTCGTCAACGCTACGGGGCAGGAACTGGTCTGGGCGTTGCGCCGCGCGATGGGCGTCTACCGCAAGCCGGAGCGCTGGCACGCGATGCAGCGCCGCGCCATGACGCGGGACTTCGGCTGGCACGGGCCGGCGGAGGAGTATATGGAGCTGTATCGGGGGATTGGGGGGCGTTAGGGGGCGGGCGCCTCCGGGGACGGTGGCGGCAGGGAGGCGATGAATTCGCGGACGGCATTGGATGCGTCAGGCCAGCGGATTTGGGTGAAGAGGGCGAGTGACTGTTCGGCCAACTCACGAGCTTTCTCATATCCCCCTATTCTTGCTAACACCCGCGCCAAGTCGAGGCCGACTGCCGCTATTCCGTCCACTCGGCCGGTTTGCTTCAAGATACGGTATGCAATCGCCAGATCATCGAAGGCGGCATTAAACTCATCCCCTCCAATACTGGGTTTGCGTAAGTGCAGCATCGCCCTGGACCACCGGCAATTCGCCTGACCATCCAAATCTCCCAGCTTTTCGCAGATCGCCAGCAGTTCCTGGTAAAGAGCCAGCGCCTCGTCCACAAAGCCACGCCCGGCCTTCAGACGCGCGATGTCGCCCAACGTAACCGCTCGCTCCCGCACATCGCCAAGATCACTGAAGATCGCAAGCTGCTCCTCGTGCAGGGCCAGTGCCTCGTCCACCAAACCACGCCCGGCCTTCAGACGTGCAATGTCGCCCAGCGTGACCGCTCGCGACCGCACCTCGCCAAGATCGCCGAAGATCTCAAGCCTCTCCTCGTGCAGGGCCAGCGCCTCATCCACAAAGCCGCGCCCGGCCTTCAGACGCGCGATGTCGCCTAACGTAACTGCTCGCTCCCGCACATCGCCAAGATCACCGAAGATCGCAAGCCTTTCCTCGTGCAGGGCCAGCGCCTCGTCTACAAAGCCACGGTCTGCCTTCAGACACGCGATGTCGCCCAGCGTGACCGCTCTCGAACGCACCTCGCCAAGATCGCCGAAGATCGCAAGCCTTTCCTCGTGCAGGGCCAGCGCCTCGTCCACAAAGCCACGGTCGGCCTTCAAACGCGCAATGTCGCCTAGCAAGACCGCTCGCGACCGCACATCGCCAAGATCACCGAAGATCGCAAGCATCTCCTCGTGCAGGGCCAGGGCCTCGTCCACCAAGCCACGCCCGGCCTTCAGACGCGCGATGTCGCCCAGCGTAACCGCTCGCGACCGCACATCGCCAAGCTCCTGGTAAAGCTTTAGAGTGTCAGTGAAAATCTCCAACGCCTGATCCGGCTTGCCGTCCTGGACCAGCAGACGCGCATATTCGGTGCGGATGCTCCCCACATCCTTGGGATCGGCATCGGGAGCAGCCGCCAGCATATCCACCGCTTGACCCAGGCATTTCCGAGCGAACCTGACATCGCCTGTCAGTGCAGCAGCCTGTGCCGTACGGCGCAGCAATTGAAGCGGTGGTGAAAAACCGGAACTCTCGATCATGGCTACCGCGCGGCGGCCCAGTTCGACTGCCCGCCGGTATCGGTGCGTCCGAAGCAGATGATACACAGCGTCAAGCGCTGTCACCCGCAGCACCATCGCGTCTTCGGCGCGAACCGCCAATTCCGTCAGCATCACATCGGCCTCATAGGGCCGCTTCCGGTGATCGTCCTCTCCCCATTCGACGAATAGCGCCGGCAGCAGTGCCCGTGCAAAGTCGCTCGCGTCGGCCTCGCTCAACGCCCCCAGCGCCGCAATGCGGGGTGCCAGCAGATGGCAAGGGGCGGCGGCAGGCCGGTCCTGCTCCACCACATCGCTAAACAAGTCGAAAACCGACAGCGACAGCAGTCGGTCGAGCGCCGTATCCGACATCCCGATG
This sequence comes from Azospirillum oryzae, assembly GCF_900177515.1. GTDB lineage: Bacteria > Pseudomonadota > Alphaproteobacteria > Azospirillales > Azospirillaceae > Azospirillum > Azospirillum oryzae_A. Next base: position 362,699 of record NZ_FXAK01000007.1, on the reverse strand, counting down.
TGACGGGCCAGGGCAGACAAGGCGGGCAGCGGCAACGGCAGTTCGAAAGTATCGGCGACACGCAGCAGCCGCTGGCCCTCCGCATCGACGCAATCCCACAGCGTGTCCAGCATCAGGTGGTCGAGTTGCGCCGCACTCTTCGCATCGTCCGGCCGTTCGATGCCCATCAGCCAGCTGTCGAGGGCAGCCACCGCCCGTTCCGCCTTGTCCGGTGCGCTCAGCGCCAGCGTGATCAGTAGCTCCTGAAGTCCGGGGTTGCCTCGCCCCGCCTCCAGGCACCGTTCCAACAAATCGTCGCCGACCTCCCCCGCCTTTTGGTCGCGCAGCCGGGTCAGCGCCTGTTTCAGACGGGTCCCGGCGTCGAAGGGATGCAGCGGAATATCGTCTAACGCCCCTTTCAGCCGATCCGCCAGAGCAAAACGATAACGGCAGGTCACCAGCAGTGCACTGCCGCCGGACGAATCGGCGAAGGCGCGCAGCAGTTCCTGGAGCACCGGCAGCACCTCCACCTTCACCGTCGGCCGTCCGGTGGCGGACAGGTCCAGGCATTGTTCGAAATCGTCCAGCACCAGCAGGACCGGTCGATCCCGCAATGAATCGTCCAGCACGCGGCGCATGGCGGCATAGATCTGGTCCGGCCGGCCACGCAAAGCCGCCGGGTCCAAAGCCAGCCTGTCGTCGAAGCCGGGACGGGCGACGGCCAGCGCCGAAAGAACCGAATCGATGTCGCAGGCACCATAGACCACCGCCGGCTCATGTTCCGTCATCCGGTCGGCGATACGAGCGGCAAGGCTGGATTTTCCTAGATGCCCGGCGCCATGCAGCAGCAGCCCGGCGCAGCCCGCCGGCCGGTCGCGCAGGACACGCAGGGCGCGCTGCAACTCCCGCCGCCGGCCAACGAAGCCGGTGCGCCCGACCACCGATACCTGCCGATTGCCGCCGAGGAACCGGCTTTCCACCTGCTTGAACTCGCGCTGCCGCTGCCTTGCCTTCGGTTGGCACAGCGCCCCGCCTCCATCCCCGCACAGGAACAGGCGGGCGAGATGCCAGTGGGGCAGGCGCTCCTGTCCGTCTGGCGGTGCCAGCAGAGCGCGGCGGGCGACGGCAACCGCCGATTCCAGCGTTTCGCCACGGGCGATCCGGTTGTAGAGCGCCGATGCGAAGGCGCTGGCATTGCTGTCATAGACCGATCCGGCCCAGCCGATGGCCGCTGGCTGTCCAGCCGCCATCATCGGCAGGATGAAGGGATCGACACCGCCGGCCTGTGCTGCGGTTTCACAGGCGGACAGGAACAGCAGGCGCGGACGGCGGTCATAGCCCAGCGCATCCAGAAGCGCTGTCGGCGCGACCTCCGCGCAGTGGCCCAACTCGTTCTCAAGCGCCAGCATCGGCGGGCGGCCGTCCCGTCCGGCAAGGCCATGGCAGGACAGGTGCAGCACCTCGACCGGCCATTCCAGGCTCAGGCGCTCGCACAGATCGTCCAGCGTTCCGCCATCCTCGACCACCAGATCCAGCGGCAAGCGTCCGGCGCTGTTCAGGATCGCCGCCTCTTCCGCCTCCACCCAAAGCTCGCTTTCCCCCTCCGGCGATGCCGACAGGAACAGGATGGTCAGGGCGTGATCGTCGGAGGGCGGACGAGGAGCCTGTGCAACCCCGACGCGGCGGATCGGACAGAAGCCAAGCGTCGGGTCGGCGGCCAGGAAACCTTTGGCGGTCGCCAAGATTTCCCAGGGCAGGGACAGAAAGTCGGACGCGCCGTCCTGCTCCAGGCTCTCGGCAACGAATTCAACTTCCAGCGGTCTCGCCGCAATGGAGTGCAGCAGGCTGGACAGCCAGCGCTCCGGCCCGTCCAACCAGTCGGCGATCTCCCGCCCCAGCGCCAGCAGCTCGGCCTCGCCGTGGTCCTTCGCCGCGTCCTTTTCCAGGATATCGGAATAGCGGGTCAGCCAATCGCCGATCCGCGACCGGTCCCCGGCGACCAAAGACCGTGGCGCCGTGCGGCGCCCGTTCGCCTCTTCATGGACGATGGCATCGGGATAGTGGAGGAAACGAACGCGCATCGCCGAACCTTTGTCTTTTTTTCGTGCCCCCCTACTGTCTCATTTCTACCATTTGGAGATCAAGATGGGCATTTTGCCACGTCCGGCCTATAGTTCCCGGAGGGCGACCGTCCATCCCCCAAAGCGCCCCATGCCATAGGATGGAACAGTGAACACACCCGCGAAAACCGTTCCAAACTGTTCCAAACGTTCCACCCACCGCCTACCGCCAGGGCGAACCGCACCGGATGGAACACTGAACACCCCCGGAAAAACGTTCCACGCTGTTCCAACCACCCCACCGCCCGGCCCGCTACGCTCCCCCGCCCCACCACACCATCATTGCGCCCATCCCCCGTCCGCCCTATGTTCCCGGCAAACTCTCGCTTGTTTGGGCCCCGATGACTGACCTCTCGCATATCCGCAATTTCTCGATCATCGCCCACATCGATCATGGCAAGTCGACCCTTGCCGACCGGTTGATCCAGCAGTGCGGCGGCCTCGACGCGCGCGAGATGCGCGAACAGGTGCTCGACAGCATGGACATCGAGCGCGAGCGCGGCATCACCATCAAGGCCCAGACCGTCCGCCTGCTCTACAAGGCCGAGGACGGCAAGCAGTACACGCTGAACCTGATGGACACCCCCGGCCACGTCGACTTCGCCTATGAGGTCAGCCGGTCCTTGGCCGCCTGCGAGGGCTCGATCCTGGTGGTCGACGCCTCCCAGGGCGTCGAGGCGCAGACGCTCGCCAACGTCTATCAGGCGATCGACAACAATCACGAGATCATCCCGGTCCTCAACAAGATCGACCTGCCCGCCGCCGAGCCGGAGCGGATCAAGCAGCAGATCGAGGACGTGATCGGCCTCGACGCCTCCGACGCGGTGGAGATCTCGGCCAAGTCCGGCCTCAACATCGGTGCCGTGCTGGAGGCGGTGGTCAAGCGCCTGCCGCCGCCCAAGGGCGATGCCGACGCTCCGCTGAAGGCCCTGCTGGTCGACAGCTGGTACGACCCCTATCTCGGCGTCGTCATTCTGGTGCGCATCGTCGACGGCGTGCTGAAGGTCGGGCAGAAGGTGCGCTTCATGGCCGCCGGCTCCGCCCACGACGTGGACCGCGTCGGCGTGTTCACGCCGAAGGCGCTGCTGACCGGCGAGCTGCGGCCGGGCGAGATGGGCTTCATCACCGCCGCGATCAAGGACATCACCCAGACCAAGGTCGGCGACACCATCACCGACGAGCGCAAGCCGGCGGCCGAAGCGCTGGCCGGCTTCAAGCCGTCCATCCCAGTGGTGTGGTGCGGCCTGTTCCCGGTCGACGCCGCCGATTTCGAGCGGCTGCGCGATTCCTTGGGCAAGCTGAAGCTGAACGACGCCAGCTTCCATTACGAGGCGGAGACGTCGGCGGCGCTGGGCTTCGGCTTCCGCTGCGGCTTCCTCGGCCTGCTGCATCTGGAGATCATCCAGGAGCGGCTGGAGCGCGAGTTCAACCTCGACCTGATCACCACCGCCCCTTCGGTGGTCTACAAGCTGACGATGACCGACGGGACGGTGCGGGACCTGCACAACCCGGCCGACATGCCCGACGTGATGCGGATCGACCACATCGACGAGCCGTGGATCAAGGCCACCATCATGCTGCCCGACGAGTATCTCGGCGGCGTCCTCCAGCTCTGCACCGAACGGCGCGGCCAGCAGATCGAGCTGACCTATGCCGGCGCCCGCGCCATGCTGGTCTACCGCCTGCCGCTGAACGAGGTGGTGTTCGACTTCTACGACCGGCTGAAGTCGATCAGCCGCGGCTATGCCAGCTTCGACTACCAGATGGACAGCTACGAGGAAGGCGACCTCGTCAAGCTGTCGATCCTGGTGAATGCCGAGCCGGTCGACGCCCTGTCGATGATCGTCCACCGCAGCCAGTCCGAACGCCGCGGCCGTCAGCTCTGCGAACGCCTGAAGGAGCTGATCCCGCGCCAGCTCTTCAAGATCGCTGTCCAGGCCGCCATCGGCGGCAAGATCATCGCCCGCGAGAGCATCAGCGCCATGCGCAAGGACGTGACCGCCAAGTGCTATGGCGGCGACATCAGCCGCAAGCGCAAGCTGCTGGACAAGCAGAAGGAAGGCAAGAAGCGCATGCGCCAGTTCGGCCAGGTCGAAATCCCGCAAAGCGCCTTCATCGCCGCGCTCAAGATGGGCGACGAGTAAGGATACGGAAAGGCGGGCTTCGGCCCGCCTTTTGTTTATCGGATCCGCTGCCTCGGGGTGAGCCGTTGACGGACTTGGCTATACACCTCGTTCACGCCGGGCATCGACAGAGTGACTGCCAAGCCATAGGGAACCGGATCGTCAATTGGGGTTCCCTGGTCGAGTTCCCGTTGAACGACCAAGCGGATGGTCATGTTTTCGGTAACCGCCGGAGCGCGGTTGCCCTCCCATCGGCGCGACAGAACCGTACCCCGCCGCACCTGGTTGCTGTCCGGTTGGCCCTGCGCCGGCTTCATTGCCAGTGTCGCCAGATGGTCAGGGTCAAGGAGGTTCAGCCGCACTGACCGATAGCTGCGCCGGCCCGGCTGAACCGGAGTGAACCACGCCAGAGTTGCCCACAGGCCATGCGGGCGGGCTTGGCCGCCGATGCAGGTCGGAATGGGGACCTCCACGACCGCAGACTGTTCACTTGGCAACATCCCGACTGCCCAGAAAGTGGCGCGATCGGCTGCGCAAGCAACCGCATCATCGGCATCCAGAACGCCATAACCAAGGAAGCGCCGAATGTTGTCCTTCTGCCGCACATGCTGTTTCGGATCTCTCGGCCCCAAGGTTTCCCGAATAAGCAACGCGGTGTTTTCCGGCCAGCGGGCGGGATGCACCATCAGCGCCTTCAGCAGCACAGCGCGTCGGTGCCGCGGCAAAGTCGTGAATGATTCGCCATAGGCATCCTCCAAAGCATCATGGATGCGGTGACACGTCCGGGAGGCGAGCGCCGTTGCCGCGCTGGTGCCGTTGGTGTAACGCTCGGTGCCTTCATTGCCATCGACTGGTGGGGCTGCAACCTTCAGCCCGAACGCTCTCGCAACGCCTGCCGGCGCAACGGACATACTCCCGCCACTTGCCCGGATCCGCAGATGTTCACGCGATCCAGGCATCAGAAAATCAGGCTTGATCGACCGGGCGAAGCCTGGACCGACCCGGCTGGACGGATTGGACATCCGATGTTCGGGGTAGGGTTCGACGTTGATCGCGACCGTACGCCGCTCGCGTGCGGGTACCGCATCGACATTTGCCGCTCCAACCGTCAGCCCGTTGAGGGTTTCCGCGGGCGAAATCAAGCGCCGCTCCGCGATTTCCTCGTTCAACGCGGACAACACGCCACGAGCGCGCACGGTCCCATCCGCTCCTTCAAACTCCATGGAACTGGCAAAGGCCGGCACAGTGAACGCATCCGTGGCGTTCCCTGCACTTACCAGAAACAGCACGCCAAATCGCCACGACAAACGGTCCAAAAGGCGACCCCATGGCGACATCTGGCCGTGGAATGGGCGTTTCCTGTTCCCCAAGGACATGTTCACGATGAGAACGCTTGGCACAATGGCTTCAGGGCCATGGAGTGCGTACAATGCCCGATATATCACATCGATGATCAAGCGATCCTGGGGCAACCCCTCGTCCCTTCCATCCCACCCCATCACGGGAAGGGCCAGGATGCGGCGTGGCAGCGGCGCTTCCTGGCGGTTCCGGTCACCATGGACGATCAGCGACGCCATGGCCGTTCCGTGCACACGGTTGGCAACCGGCGTGTCCGGTTCCAATTCGAACAGGTCCAGCACGTCTAGGCGGTCGGCGAGCAGAGGATGGCGTGCGATGGGAACACCATCGAGCAGCGCAAGAATCGGTGGCTTTTGCGGTGCCGGAGCTGGGCGCAGTGGTTCGGTTACCGGATCGGCGACCTCGATGGACGGCGCCAAGCTCTGCGGCCGGATGTGCCACACTGCATCAAGGCCGAGGATCGATTCCCGTGACCGCTCAACAATGGACCGGACGACCACAACCGGAACGGACACCAGCAGGGCATGATAGGCAATGTCTTCAATGTAAGTTCGATGGACAATTCGACCGGCGTTAGCAAAGATATTACTGAGAATGGCTTCCAAAACCGCGCCTTCATACCTGCCGGCACGCTCGGGATTCGTTGAAAACACCACCTCAATTTCCAGCAAGATCAGGTCGCTATCCGGACGCCCTTCAATCTCTTCCTCAAGGAACGTCTGCTCCTCCTCGCTCAAGCGGTCGTCTGGCCCCCATGTCCGCAGATCGCGCAACAAACCGAACACTTTAGCCCAAGGTTTCGAAGCATCCAGACGACCTGCGCTCCATCGCTTCCACAAGGACAGGATCTGTTCCATCGCCTGCGCATCAGGAACCAGCAGGTACGCGACCGGAGCACTATCCTCTTCGTCGCCTTCGAGTTCCTCCTCATCGATGAAGTCCAGTCCGGCGACCTCATTGACCGCTTTGACGAAGTCTTGGATCGAGCCGCGAACCTCGAACACCAGCAACCGCTCCGGTGCCAGCGCGGTCGGATCGGACATCAGTTCCAACGCGCCCGGACGGGCCATGACCTCCGCCAAACGCGCGAACTTCCGTCCAAGCTTCCGAAGTTGGTCGGCACGCGGAAACGCCTCAGGAGGTGGTAGAAATATCTTCCGTGCTTTTTGGCGGTCGCCGTTTGCTTTGGGGGTCAGGCGCAGCAGTGGCTTGGTCGGATCGCTCGGCATCGCTCTCGGTCGGCTTGATACGCGACACCCAAAGGTCGGATTCCACCTTCACGGCGTCATCGATCTTAATTTCTCCTAAACCGAGTATATAGCGGCGCCTGACGTTTTGACAGTATTCACGCGCTTCGGCGAAGCTGATCTTTCCAAGTGTACGAACGATCCCTTTTGCACCCACCTTCGGCTTCTCAGGCCACTGATCGATCAACCGCTCCACATAAGCTGTCAACATGCTCTGGTCTGGTGCAGGAAATCCTAACCGCAGTTGGAATCGCCGCCATACGGCCCGATCCAGCAGTTCCGCATGGTTGGTCGCAGCCACGACGATGACGTAGCTCGGCAGTTGGTCCAGTTGCATCAGCAGGAAGGAGACGACGCGCTTGATCTCACCGGTCTCGTGGGTATCTCCGCGTTCTTTACCGATGGCGTCGAACTCATCGAAGAACAGCACGCAAGGCTGGGTACGGATGTAATCGAAAAGCTTGCGCAGCCTAGTGTTGGTTTCTCCCAGATAACTGCCGATCAACGAGTCGTAACGCACCACAAAGAAGGGCATTCCCAGCGACTCGGCAATCGCTTCGGCGAATGACGTCTTGCCGTTTCCAGGCGGGCCGGAGAGGAGAACCCGGTGACGGGGTTCCAGACCATGGGCACGCAGTACGCCAGCGCGGAAATGTTCTTCGATCAGTTGGTCCGCATTTCGGCGAACAGGAAGAGGAAGGATCAGCTCGTCGAGCCGGATGGTCGGCGTGACCTCAAGAATGGCATCCCGCCCTCCACTCGTCGGTATGGACGACGACGTCAAAGGCGGTGGCGTGACGGCAACCGTGCTCAGCGCGCGTTGAAGACGGTCGGCCAAAATATGATGGCTTTTGGCGCGCTCGTCGGCAACGATCGCCTCGACCGTCGACTTCAATGTTTCCCGCTCACCGGCTATGCCGGCGCGGACAAGGGATACAAGCAGGTCACTTCGAGCCATTGAGACACGCCACGCGAAGAACGATAAGTTGGATACACGCCGAGGGCCACTTTAGCAGGAATGAGATAGGGCGTCTCTCTAACCGCACCATTGGGCGCTGCGGGTGTAGCTCTTCGGAAAGCCGGTCGAGCGAAAGCCGGCAAATTCACCACAAGCATACGCAACAAACGCGCCGCTGACGTGTCATCTCCTGCGAAGAGGGTATCGCCTGCTGCGGCCCCTCTGAATTCGGTTCAATTCCGGGAGGATGACATGCGCAAGTTTCTCGCCGCCGCGGTTCCGGCCCTGATGCTGATGGCCGCCGCCGCGCCGGGCCATGCCCAGAGCGGGTCCCAGGGCAGCTACAACCGGTCGGGCGCTGCGGACGGCACCATGGACAGCGGCGCCCGTGACGTCCAGGCCAGCCGCGCCATGATCGGCAAGCGGGTGGTCCACCGCCATGGCGGGCCGGTCGCCGGCACCATCCAGAATGTCACCACCGATGCCCAGGGCCAGACGATGGTGGAGCTGAAGCTCGCCAAGTCCGACCAGACCATCATGCTGCCGCCGGCCTCCTTCGAACGGCGCGGCAACCAGGTCATCGTCATGCAGGATGCCCGCGAACTGCAGCAACTCGCCCAGTACAGCAGCCAGTCCAACACCGGCTACGGCAGCTCGACCGGCGGAACCATGGGCGGCCAGATGGGCGGCTCCATGGGCAATATGGGCTCCGGCGCCATGAACCGTGGGACCATGGACAGCGATTCGATGAACCGGGGCTCCATGAACCAGGGTTCGATGAATCAGGGTTCGATGAATCAGGGCACCATGGGCAACGGCACGATGAACCGCGGCACCATGTCGCCGAACCGGCCCGGCATGGGCCAGTAACCGTCTGCCGGAGGCGGAGGGTCCAACCGACGCCCCCGCCTCCGGACAGCCACTCTCAATCCCCGATCACCGTCAGCTCGCCGGCCTGCGGCACCGGCATCGCCGCCTTGACCGCCGCGGCGTCAAGCCCGCCGGCCAGCAGGCAGACCAGCTTGGCGTAGCTCGCTTCCGGCGTCATGTCATAGGCGCCGACCGCCCCGACGGCGCCCAGCCCGGTGGCATAGGCGCCGGGCAGCACCGCGCCGCGCTGCACCTGGGTGTTGTCCATCAGCACGACCCCGGCCTTCACCGCCGCCGACAGCGTGTCGAGGAATTCCGGATCGGTCGGGCCGTTGCCCTCGCCGAAGGCCAGCAGCACCGCCCCCTTCGCCGCCGGGCTGGTGCCGGTCAGCATCGCCGACACCGTGCTGGCGCGGATGCCGGGATAGAGCCACAGCATGACGACGGAAAATCCCGCCAGCGCCGCCGGCAGGGCATCCAGCGCCGCCAGCCGCCTGGACCGGTTGTCCGGCTCGGCCAGCGAAACCGCGGCATCCGGCATCGGCAGCCAATAGGGCTCGTTGCGGGCGACCACGCTGCCGACGGTGGCGAGCGGCGGGAAGTTCGGCGAATCGAAACCGGCGAAGCGGTTGGCGTCGACCTTCGACGACCGGTTGCCGCGCAGCAGCCTGGTGTCGAAATAGACGCAGACCTCCGGCACCGGCAGGGTCCCCGCCGCCACGATGGCGCCGACCAGATTGGCCGGCGCGTCGCTCAGCGTGAAGGACAGCGGCACCTGCGACCCGCTGAACACCACCGGCTTCGACAGGCCGGGCAGCAGGAAGGACAAAGCCGACGCGCTATAGGCCATGCTGTCCGTCCCGTGCAGCACGACGAAACCGTCATACTGGTCATAGACCGACAGCAGCCGCCGGGCGATGGCGACCCAGTCCGCCGGCGTCATGTTGGAGCTGTCGAGCGTGCGGTCGAACCAGTCCATGGTCCAGCTCAGGTCCTGGTAATCCCGCACCCGATGATCCGACAGGCCGGGCACCGCCAGCACCAGCGTCTCGAACTCCGCCCCCGGCACCGGGGCCAGCGCCCCGTCGGGATTGGTCACGCACCCGATGGTGCCCCCGGTATACAGCACATAGACCCGCGGCATCGCCCGTTCCTCCCGGCTTTCTTGTCGGCGGCAGGATAGGCCGCGCCCCGCCTATTTCTCAAGCCACAGCCGGTCCCGCACCGACGCCGGCGCAGGCTCCGCCGCCAGGGGACGGCCAAAGCCCCCAACGGCGGCCGGCACCGGATTGTAGGCGAGGCGGAAGCGCCGCGGCTCCGGCACCGCCGGCGCAGGCATGACGGGCAACTCCATCCGGGCGGCTCCCAGAACCGCACCGGTCCAGGCGGCGAACAGCGACATGATCGGACACTCCAAAGGGTTCGGAGACCGACAATGGGGTGCCCGCCATTCCCTTGGAAACGAATAGGCATTATGCCGTCATCACGATTCGTAATGACCGCACCGTTGCGGAGGACCGGCCGCTCTGTTTGAATGGGCGGCAACTTCCGGTTCCCCGCCATGCCCGCCAATCTCGACACCGACCTGCTGCGCGCCTTCGTCGCCGTCGCCGACAGCGCCAGCTTCACCCGTGCCGGCGAAAGGCTGGGCCGCACCCAGGCGGCGGTCAGCCAGCAGGTGCGCCGGCTGGAGGACACGGTGGGCAAGCGCGTGTTCGAACGCGACACCCACGGCGTGCGCATGACCCGCGACGGCGAGGTGCTGCTGGCCTATGCCCGCCGCATGCTGACCCTGAACGACGAGGTGCTGGCGCTGATGCACCGCAGCCCGACGGTGGCCAGCGTCCGCATCGGCACGCCCGACGATTACGCCACCATGCTGCTGCCGGAAATCCTGGCCCGCTTCAACGCCGCCTATCCCGAGGTGATGGTCGAGGTCATCTGCGACAACAGCCCCGATCTGGTGGCGGAGATCGATAAGGGCCGCTACGACCTCGCCCTCGTCACCCGCCATGCCGGCGAGGCCGGCGGCGAGCTGGTGCGGCGGGAGCCGGTGGCCTGGGTCGCCCCGCCGCTCGACCCTGTTCCGCCGGCGGGGCCCCCTCCGGGACATCGCCCGGTGGAAAGCCTCGATCCTCTGCCGCTGGCCCTGTTCCCCAAGGGCTGCGTCGTGCGCGACCTCGCCGTCGCCGCGCTCGACGGCATCGGCCGCGATTGGCGCGTCGCCTTCACCAGCAAGAGCGTCGTCGCCGTCCATGGCGCGGTGATGGGCGGGCTGGGGGTGACGGCGATGGAGGCCTGCACCGTCCCGCCCAGCCTGCGCCGCATCGGCGCGGCGGAGGGGTTTCCCGACCTGCCGGACGTCGACATCGCCCTGCACCGCGCCCGCGGCACGGCGCCCAAGCCGGTGCGGCTGCTGGCCGACGCCATCCACGACCTCGTCGGCCGTCAGTTGCTGGGTCGTCGGAAGCCGGACCCGGTGTCCGCGAAGGAAGCCGCCCAATGACCGCCGCGTCCCCACTCCGCCCGCTGCTTCCGGTGCTCGCCGTCCTCCTCGCCTGTGCCGGGATCGGGGCGGCCCCTTCTCCGGCGCGGGCGCAGAGCCCGGTCGCTATCGGCGCTCCCCTGACCGGAGAGGTGGTGCTGAACCGCGACATCGAGGTGCGGATCGGCCCCAGCGAGGACGCGCGCATCGTCATGACTCTGAAGAAGGGCAAGGCGCTGAACGCGCTGGGCACCCCGCGCGGCACCTATTGGACGGAGGTCGCCATCGGCGGCCAGCCCATCGGCTATGTCCCCGCCGATTCGCTGGACCCGGCGCTGATGGTCACCGGCCGCCCGGCCATCGGCGGTGAAGGGCCACCGGCGCACAAGCCCGGCACCAAGCCCGAATCGGCCAAACCGCCGGCGGACGCTCCCCCGCCCCACCGCAGCGCCGCCGTCGTGCCGCGAGCGGCGTGGGACAAGGCGGCGCAGACCCCGGCGGAGGGCTATGTCGTCGCCGCCGGCCCGATCTCCGCCACCGAGATCCTGAGCAACCGCAAGCGGCGTCCTTTCACCCTGCGCCAGGGCGACGTGGTGGCGCTGATCGGCGCCGCGAACGGCGAGGCGACGCTGGCCCTGCCCGCCGGCACCCGCGCGCTGGCGCCGGTGCAGGGGCTGGTCGGGGTGGTGGCGCCCTATCCGCTGCCGGGCATGCCGCCGGTGGAGCCGGGCATGCTCTACGGCATCAAGCTCGGCGAATATGTCAGCTATTCCGAAGGCCTGCGCGCCTGGAGGGAGTTCACCGCCGGGCCGGGCAGCGCCTATCGCGACCTGCCGCCGATGGTCTGGCCGGTGTTCCGCAAGGGCCGCCTACTGTACGAGGTCGGGGTGGCTCCCTTCACCCGGCTGCAGGTCGACACCGCCTGCGGCACGTTGGCGCAACGCGGACTCGATTGTACGGTGATCGAGCTGGATACATTCTGATAGCCTTGCACCCTACGGGCCGGCCGCGCCCTTCCTCATGACCCTTTCACGATCGAAGAGCCATGACCGACGCCGACCCGACCGGACCAGAGGACCACGCCCGCACCGATCCGGCACCGGAAAGCGGTGACGAGGATCTGGTGTTCCTCGACGACAGCGCTCCGGACGGGGCCGCCCCGGACGGGGAACAGGGTGCGGAGGAGCCGCCCGGCAGCCGCTGGACCATGCTGATCGTCGACGACGAGCCGGAGGTCCATGCGATCACCAAGCTCGTCCTGTCCGATTTCGCCTACAAGGGCCGCAAGGCGCGCTTCCTCTCCGCCCATTCGGCGGCGGAGGCGCGGCGCATCCTGGCGCGGGAAAGCGACATCGCCCTCATCCTGCTGGACGTGGTGATGGAGACGGAGGATGCCGGCCTGCGGCTGGTCCACCACATCCGCGAGGAGCTGCGCAACCGCAACGTCCGCATCATCCTGCGCACCGGCCAGCCGGGGCAGGCGCCGGAACGGGCGGTGATCCTCGATTACGACATCAACGACTACAAGGCGAAGACCCAGCTGACCGCCCAGCAGCTGTTCACCACCACGGTCGCGGCCCTGCGCTCCTACGAGGACATCGTCACCATCGACGCCAACCGCCGCGGGCTGGAGAAGATCATCGAGGCGTCGTCGTCGCTGTTCCGCGCCCGCTCGATGAAGCTGTTCGCGGCGGGCGTTCTGACCCAGTTGTCGGGCCTGCTGGGGGTGGGGCCGGACGCCATCCTCTGCATGCAGCGCGGCGGCGCCGGCGCGGCCGGCTGCACGCCGTCGGGAGGCGCCCCGTCGGGAGGCGGAAACGGTCTCTATGTGCTGGCGGGATCGGGGCGGTTCGAGGCGCTCATCAACGAGCCCGCCGCCGGCCATGTCGACCCGGCGGTGCTGGATGCGGTGACCGCCTGCCTGGAAAAACAGGCGCATGCCTATGCCGGCGACCATTGCACGCTCTACATCCGCACGCCGAACGACCGCGAGACGGTGGTCTATCTGCGCTCCAACCGGCCGCTGTCGGAACTCGACCGCAAGCTGATCGAGGTGTTCTGCGGCAAGATCTCCGTCGGTTTCGACAACCTGCACCATTACGAACAGCTCTACCGCGCCCAGCAGGGCACGCTGGCCGCCCTGGCCGATCTGACCGAACGCGGCCGCGGTGCGCTGGGCACGGACGGCCCGGCAGCGGAAAGGACGGCGGAAGGGGAGCGCTTCAGCCGCTCGCTGCGCATCGCCGCGATCACCGAACGGATTGCCCGGCGCCTGCATGCCGACGGCCTGTTCCCCGAGTCGCTGGACGAATCGACGCTGGAGACCATCGGGCTTGCCGCCATCCTGCACGACATCGGCAACGCCGCGGTCGATCCGGAGATCCTGGCGAAGCCCGGCCCGCTCGACCCGGCGGAACGCAGCGCCATGCAGACCCACACGCTGGCCGGCGCCGCCCTGCTGCACCAGGCCAGCCATCTGGCCGACGGCCCGACCCATCTGCATCTGGGGGCGGCGGTGGCCCGCTGGCATCACGAGAATTGGGATGGCACCGGCTATCCCGACGGCCGCACCGGGGCGGCGATCCCGCTGTGTGCCCGCATCGTCGCCGTCGCCGACGCCTATGACGCGATGACGCGCGACCGGCCCTATCGTCCGGCCCTGGACCGCGCTCATGCCGTGGAGGAAATCCGCCGGCTGGCCGGCCTGCGCTTCGATCCGGCGGTGGTCGATGCCTTTCTCGCCGTACTGCCGGAGATCGACCGGTCCGACGCCGGGACAGGCCCGGCGGCCTGACGGGCGGCCTGACGGGCGGGTTGCTGCAACCCTAGCTCCGCCGCCCTACCGGCTGCAAAGCGCCTCGACCGCTTCGCGCAGCGGCCCGACCTGCACCGGCTTCAGCAGCAGCTGGCAGCCCAGAAGCTCGGCCTCGTCGCGCCGTTCGGGCGTGCTGTCGCCGGTCAGGATGATCGCCGGGATCTGCTGCCCGGTTTCGGCACGGACGCGCTCCACCACCTCCCGCCCGGTGCGGCCGGCCGGCAGGTAATGGTCGGCGATGATCAGGTTCGGCGTCCGGTCCAGACCGCCGAGCTGAGCCTCCAGCGCGGCGGCGCTCAGCGCCTTCACCACCTCGTACCCCCAGCCGTCCAACAGGATCGCCAGCCCCTCGACAATCGAGCGGTCGTCGTCGACCACCAGGATCAGCGGCCTGACGGACTCCGGTTTGGTTGCCTGACTGTCTGTAGGGTCAGCCATTGATTTCTCCCGCTCCGTCTCTTGCGCCAAATTGGACATCGGGCATGCCAAGGCAATGCAAGCGCCGCCTGTGGCCTAACCGTGACATCGAAAACGTCTCATGGGCTTACCCGGAACAAACAATCTCAAGGCCCAACCTTCCCACAAAACATTGCGCCATCGTCAAACATTGAATTGCAACATTCGGTGTCAGGGTTTTCCCTTAGCGAATGCACTCGAGACTCTTCAATCAGCGATTCATCATATGATTGCGCAATCGGCTGATCGGAAAGACTCTTTCGTGACTCCTTCGGCGAGGACAAAAAAAGAGCCTCCGCCGAAACGGAGGCCCATTTATTGGATGGAAAGAATTTCTACTTTCGCGGGATTTTCTCAGGCGCGGAGATTTCCACCGGTCGCCTTGACCACCGCCGCGACGATTTTCTGGCCGACCGCTTCGATCGCCTCATCGGTCAAGGTTGCGGTGGTCGGCTGGTAGGTGACCGACACGGCGATCGACTTGCGCCCCTCGCCCACGCCCGGTCCCTCATAGACGTCGAACACCGCGACATCCTTGACCAGCGCCTTGTCGGCGCCCTTTACGGCGCGGAGGATCTTGTCGGCCTCCACCTTACGGTCGACGACGAAGGCGAAATCGCGCTCCACCGGCTGGAATGCGGAGAGCTGGACCATCGGCTTGGCGGTGCCGCCCTTCTTCTTGGGCAGCGGCACGGCGTCCAGCATCACCTCGAAGCCGACGACCGGCCCCTTGACGCCCAGGGTCTCCAGCACCGACGGGTGGATCTCGCCGAAGCGGGCCATCACCGTGGGGCCGAGTCGCAGCACGCCCGAGCGGCCGGGATGGTACCAGCCCGGCGCGTCGGTGGTGACCTGCAGGTTGCCGGCCGGGGCGCCGACCGCCTCCAGCACCGCCAGCGCGTCGGCCTTGGCGTCGAACACGTCGACGCCGCGCGCCTTCTCCGCCCAATGGCGCGGCACCGCCGCCCCGGCCCGGATGCCGGCGGCGACCGTATCCTGTCCGTCCGGCGCCGGGCTGCGGAAGGCGGCGCCGACCTCGAACAGCCGCACGTCGGCGAAACCGCGGTCGGCATTCCGGCCGGCGGCCTGGATCAGGTTGGGCAGGATCGACGGACGCATGACGTCCAGGTCGCTGCTGATCGGGTTGACCAGCCGCAGGCCGGGCTCGACGCCGCCGAACAGCTCGGCGACCTGACCGGACAGGAAGGACCAGGTGACGGCCTCCGACAGGCCGCGGGCGGCCAGCGTCCGCTTGGCCAGCGCGACGCGGCGCTGCTTCAGCGTCAGGGCCGGGCGGGTCAGCACCGTCTCGCGCGGCAGCGGCGTCGCCGGGATGGCATCGAAGCCATGGACGCGCAGCACCTCCTCGACCAGATCGGCCTCGCCATGGACGTCGGCGCGCCAGGACGGAACGCCGACGACCAGACGGCCCTCGGCATCCTCACCCTCCAGGGTGAAGCCCAGATCCGTCAGGATCCGCTCCTGACGGTCGCGCGGCAGGTCGACGCCGCCGAGCGCGGCGACGCGGCCCGGACGCAGGGTCAGGCTGCGCTTCCACTCCGGCTCGGCCCCCGCCGTCACGATCTCCGATGCCTCGCCGCCGCACAGATCGAGGATGAGGCGGGTCGCCCGTTCGATCCCCTCGACCACCGCGGCGGGATCGACGCCACGCTCCAGCCGGTAGCGGGCGTCCGATTCCACCCCCAGCCGTCGGCCGGTCTGCGCGGTGCGGACGGTGTCGAAAATCGCCGCCTCCAGGAAGACGTTGGTCGTTTCCTCGGTGCAGCCGGATGCCTCGCCACCGATGATGCCGCCCAGCGCCTCGGCCCGCTCATGGTCGGCGATCACCGTCATCGCCGGGTCGAGCTGGTATTCCTTGCCGTTCAGCGCCGGCAGGGTCTCGCCCTCGCGCGCCAGCCTGACCACGATGCCGCCCTTCACCTTGTCGGCGTCGAACGCGTGCAGCGGGCGGGACACGTCGAAGGTGATGTAGTTGGTGATGTCGACCAGGATGGAGATCGGACGCAGGCCGATGGCGGTCAGCTTGTCCTGGAGCCACTGCGGCGACGGGCCGTTCTTCACGCCACGGAAATAGCGGCCGACATAGTAGGGGCAGGCGTCCAGCGACTCGATCTCGACCCCGATCGGGCTCTTGAAGGAACCGGGAACCGGCGTGGCGTTCAGCCGCCCCTCGGTCAGCGGCTTCAGCGTGCCCATGCCGGCGGCGGCGAGGTCGCGGGCGATGCCGCGCACGCCGGCGCAGTCGGCACGGTCGGGCGTCAGGTTGATGTCGATGACCGGATCGTTCAGCCCGGCATAGTCGGCGAAGGCGGCACCGACGGGGGCGTCGTCCGGCAGCTCGATGATGCCCTCATGCTCGTCGGACAGCTTCAGCTCGCGCTTGGAGCACATCATGCCGTTCGACTCGACGCCGCGGATGACGCCCTTCTTCAGCGTGATGTCGGAGCCGGGCACATAGGTCCCCTCCGGCGCGAAGACGCCCTTCATGCCGGCGCGCGCGTTCGGCGCGCCGCAGACGACCTGCAGGGTGCCGGCGCCGGTATCGACCATCAGCACGCGCAGCTTGTCGGCGTCCGGATGCTTCTCGGCGGAGACGACATGGGCGACGCGGAAGGGCGCCAGCTCCTTCGACCGGTCATGGACGCCTTCCACCTCGAGCCCGAGGGCGGTCAGCTTCTCCGTGATCTGGTCGAGCGAGGCGTCGGTCTCCAGATGGTCCTTCAGCCAGGACAGCGTGAACTTCATGGGAGCGGGTCCGTGGTGCGATGATTGTCTGGCGGGCAGAGAGGGGCGACCGGAAAAGGGCGAGGTTCACTCGGCCGCGGCGGATTGGGCGAAGGGGTTGTCGGTCGGGTGGGCCTCGAACCACAGGGCGTCGGCATCCAGGTCCAGTTCACCCGGCCAAGCCAGAGACCGGCCGCGCGGGCCTACCGTGACGGCGGCGAACAGGGCCGGGTCGGACAGCGCCGCGAACACGCCACCGCGGGCGATCAGGGGGGCCATGTCAACGCAGGTCTCGGCACCGCCGACCCAGCGCAACGACACCCGCCGTCCATCCGGGAGCGGAGTGGCGCTTTCAATGCGGTTCTTCAGCAAACCCGGCATGCTTCCCTCCAATCGCGGCCCGTCACAGACGGTCCTGTCATAGGCGATCCGGCGCCACATGACTGCGGCACTTGACCCAGTTCAGCGCCAGATCGGCCTGCCTTGTCCGCGCCCACTCGTTGACGCGGCGCAGGACCCGGCCCGGCACATCCCCTTCGATCAACGCCAGATCCGCAACGCGGATCAGCGCTTCGCAATCACCGTATTCGACATGGAAATGGGGCGGATCATGATCCTGATAATACATCAGGATCTTGATCCCGTCGAATTCGGCAATGGTTGGCATCGGCTCAGCGCGTCAGGCCGTGGGCGATGTTGGGAATGTCGAGGGGCACGAAGCCGTAATGCTTCAGCCAGCGCAGGTCGGCTTCGAAGAAGGTGCGCAGGTCGGGGATGCCGTATTTCAGCATGGCGACGCGCTCCACCCCCATGCCGAAGGCAAAGCCCTGGTAGCGGGTGCTGTCGATGCCGCAGGCTTCCAGCACGTTCGGGTGGACCATGCCGCAGCCGAGGATCTCCAGCCAGTCGCCGTAGTTGCCCAGCTTCAGCTCGCCGCCCTTGCGCGAGCAGCCGATATCGACCTCCGCCGACGGTTCGGTGAAGGGGAAGAAGCTGGGGCGGAAGCGCAGCGGCAGGTCGTCCACATCGAAGAAGGCGCGGCAGAACTCCACGAGGCAGCCCTTCAGGTGCCCCATGTTGGTCGCCTCGTCGATGACCAGCCCCTCGATCTGGTGGAACATCGGGGTGTGGGTCATGTCGTAGTCGGAGCGGTAGGTCCGCCCCGGCGCGATGATGCGGATCGGCGGCTTGTTGTTCAGCATGGTGCGAACCTGCACCGGGCTGGTGTGGGTGCGCAGCAGCATCTTCTTATCTCCCGAATCCGGCAGATAGAAGGTGTCGTGCATGTCGCGCGCCGGGTGGCCGGGCGGGAAGTTCAGGGCGGTGAAGTTGTGGAAATCATCCTCGATGTCCGGACCTTCGGCGACCGAGAAGCCCATCTCGGCGAAGATGGCGACCATCTCGTCCATCGTCTGGCTGATGGGGTGGATGCGCCCCTCGGTCTCCGGGCGGACCGGCAGGGTCACGTCGACCCGCTCGGCCTCCAGCCGCGCCTTCAGATGGGCGGCGGCGAGGTCGGCCTTGCGCGCGTCGATGGCGGCGGCGATCTCGTCCTTCAGCGCGTTCAGCGCCTGACCGCGCTCCTTGCGCTCGTCGGGGGTGAGGTTCCCCAGCTCCTTCATGAAGCCGGTGATACGCCCCTTCTTGCCGAGCGCGGAGACCCGCACCTCGTCCAGCGCCGAAAGGTCGGCGGCGGCGTTGACCTGCGACAGAAGTTCGTCTTTCAGCGCGTCGAGCATGGCGGTTCCCGGCAAGCGTGGGGAAAAATCGGTGCAAACAGAAAAAGGGAGCCGGCCCAGCGGCCCGGCTCCCTTCTCTTACAACTGACGCCGTGACGGCAAGCGTTCCCTGGAACGGGAAGAGCTGGGCGTTACGCGGCGGCCTTGGAGGCGAGCGCGGCCTGGGCCTTGTCCACCAGGGTCTTAAAGGCCTCCGGCTCGCGCGCGGCCAGATCGGACAGGACCTTGCGGTCGATCTCGATGCCGGCCAGCTTGATGCCGTTGATGAAGCGCGAGTAGGTCAGGCCGTACTGACGGACACCGGCGTTGATGCGCTGGATCCACAGGCCGCGGAAATCGCGCTTCTTATTGCGACGGTCGCGATAGGCGTAACGAAGCGCCTTTTCGACCTTCTCGATCGCAATGCGGAAATTCTTGGAATTGCGACCCCGGTAGCCCTTGGCGAGCTTCAGGATCTTGCGGTGACGGGCGTGCGTCGTGACGCCGCGCTTAACACGAGCCATGGTTCAGTCCTTCCGAATTCTATGATGTGCCGAGATCAGGCGTTGCGCAGCCAGTTCTTCAGCACCGTGCGGGCGTTGGAGTCGCACAGGGTCATCATGCCGCGCGCGTTGCGCTTCATGTTCGGGGACTTCTGTTCCAGGCAGTGGCGCTTGTAGGCGGCCTGAGCGCGGACCTTACCCGTGGCGGTCACCTTGAAGCGCTTCTTGGCGCCGCTCTTCGTCTTCAGCTTGGGCATTTTCGTTTCCTAGATGGAAATGAGGCGGAATTCCAACGGACGGGTGGGCATGCCCTGAGCCTTACGGCCCAGCCTCGCCGCCCGTGGAAGGATGCGCTTATACGCGCGGGGACGGCGGGATGCAAGGGGGATGTGGGGTGGAGCCGCCGGGTGAGAGGTAAGGCAAGGATCGGGAACCTCATGGTTTTCCGGCTCCCCTCCTCACCGCCTCGTCCTTATGCTAGGATTTTGCGCCTAACCGCTTGAGAGGAAGCGCCAGATGGAACATCACCGGAAAAGTGTTTCACCCTGTTCCATCACCCGGGAAACCGCTGACCTACCGCCGAACCGCACCCCATGGAACAGTTTCCGAAACCTGTTCCACGATGTTCCATCCTCCGCCTCCCCCACAACCGCCCCCATCCGCCCTACACCATTCGCCGCAGCGCCTTCCGCATTGCACGCCCCCGCTGGCGCATGGCCCCTGCCCGCGCTATCTTCCCGGCCATGAGCGACCGCACCCCCCCATCCTCCGCCGACCCGCAAAAGCCTGTCTCCGGTGCCGAAGGCAACTGGTTCGGCTTCACCCCCGTCGATCCGTCCGCCAAGTCCGGGCTGGTCCGCGCCGTCTTCGACAGCGTGGCGACCAACTACGACCTGATGAACGACCTGATGTCGGGCGGCATCCATCGGCTGTGGAAGGACACGCTGATGGAGATGGTGGCGCCCAAGCCGGACATGACCCTGCTGGACGTGGCCGGCGGCACCGGCGACATCGCCTTCCGCTTCCTGAAGAAGGGCGGCGGGGCCGCGGTGGTCTGCGACATCACCGAGGCGATGGTCCGGGTCGGCCGCGACCGCGCCATCGACCGCAACATCCTGTCCGGCGTGCAATGGACGGTCGGCGATGCGGAAAAGCTGCCCATCGCCTCGCGCTCGGTCGACGCCTACACCATCGCCTTCGGCCTGCGCAACGTCACCCGCATCGACGAGGCGATCAAGGAGGCCCACCGCGTCCTGAAGCCGGGCGGCAAGTTCTATTGCCTGGAATTCAGCCACGTCGTCCTGCCGGTGCTGCGCGAGCTGTACGACGTCTATTCCTTCCAGGTGCTGCCCTTCATGGGCCGCGTCGTGGCGAAGGACGAGGCGAGCTACCGCTATCTGGCCGAGAGCATCCGCCGCTTCCCGCAGCAGGCCGATCTGGCCAAACGGATCGAGGCCGCCGGCTTCGGCGCCGTGCGCGTGCGCAACCTGTCGGGCGGGATCGCCGCCATCCATTCCGGCTGGCGGATCTAAGACCCCGTGTTCCGCATTCTGCGCAACCTGATCCGGATGGCCGTGATCGGCCGAACGATCGCCCGTCACGATGCCCTGCCCACCAGCCTGCTCGGCACCGCCCCCGGCCTGCTGTGGCTGTGGCGCCGCATCGCCCGCAAGGACGTTCCCGGCCGCGAGGGCGAGCGGCTGGCCCGGGCGCTGGCCGAACTCGGCCCCACCTACATCAAGCTGGGGCAACTGCTGTCCACCCGCTCCGATCTGGTCGGCGAGCGGATGGCCGTCGATTTGGCCGAGCTGCAGGACAAGCTGCCGCCCTTCCCCGCCCATCAGGCCCGCGCCATCATCGAGGCGGAGTTCGGCCAGCCGGTCCACGCCCTGTTCCAGAGCTTCGACGACAAGCCGGTCGCCGCCGCCTCCATCGCGCAGGTCCATTTCGCCGTCACCGCCGACGGGCAGGAGGTGGCGGTCAAGGTGCTGCGTCCGGGGATCGAGCAGGCCTTCGAACGCGACATCGACCTGTTCTATCGGCTGGCCGGCCTTGCCGAATGGGTGCTGCCCCGGCTGAAGCGGCTGCGGCTGGTCGAGGTGGTCGATACCTTCGCCCGCACCTCCCGCCTGGAGATGGATTTGCGGATGGAGGCGGCCGCCGCGTCGGAGCTGGCGTCGAACTTCAAGGACGATGACACCTTCAACGTGCCGAAGGTCGATTGGGAGCGCACCGGCGGCCGGGTGCTGACGCTGGAGCGCATCCGCGGCTTCAAGGTGGACGAGCCCGCCCGCATCTCTGCCGCCGGCTTCGACCGCGACGAGATCCTGGCGATGGCCTCGGCCAGCTTCTTCAACCAGGTCTTCCGCGACGGCTTCTTCCACGCCGACCTGCATCCCGGCAACCTGTTCATCAACGAACAGGGCACCATAACCGCCGTCGATTTCGGCATCATGGGCCGGCTGGACCGCGAGACGCGCTATTACCTCGCGGATATGCTGATCGGCTTCCTGACCGGCGACTACCGCCGCGTCGCCATCGTGCATTTCGAGGCCGGCTACGTGCCGCGCCACCAGTCGATCGAGATCTTCACCCAGGCCTGCCGCGCCATCGGCGAGCCGTTGCAGAACAAGCCGCTGGCCGACATCTCGGTCGGCCGGCTGCTGGCCCAGCTGTTCGCGGTCACCGAACAGTTCGAGATGGAAACCCAGCCGCAGCTGCTTCTGCTCCAGAAGAGCATGCTGACGGCGGAAGGCGTCGGCCGGCTGCTGAACCCCAACATCAACATGTGGGAGCTGGCCCGCCCACTGATCGAGGAGTGGATGCGCGAGAACCGCGGGCCGGAGGCGCAGTTCATCAACGATGCCGGCGCCATCCTATCCACCGTCCGCCGCATCCCCGCCCTGGTCAGCGAGGCGGAACGGGTGACCCGCGACATCGCTGAGGGTGGTGTGCGCCTGCACCCGCAGACCGTCCGCCAGATGCTGAACGGTTGGGAGACCCGCCGCCGCTCGGACCGCGCCGCCCTGTGGGTGATCGCGGCCCTGCTGGCGGTGATCGCGGTGCAGATGCTGTAAAGCTCAGTATCCTCGGCTGCGGTCCACCAGATTGGGCAGCGGCCGGCCGTCGCGCAGGGCCTTCACCGCATCGGCCACCTGCACGGCGCAGCGCGACGGGTGGGTGATCCCCGCGACATGCGGGGTGATGCGGACCTGCGGATGACGCCAGAGCGGATGGTCGGCCGGCAACGGCTCCGCCGCGAAGACGTCCAGGCTGGCGCCGCGCAGATGCCCGCTCTCCAGCGCGTCGAGCAGGTCCCGCTCGACCAGATGCCCGCCGCGGGCGGCGTTGATGACCACCGCGCCCTCGGGCAAGGCGGCGAACAGCGACGCATCCATGATGCCGCGGGTCTCGTCGGTCAGCGGCAGCAGGCAAACGAGGACATCGCACTGCGGCAACATCGCCGCCAGCCCGTCGGGACCGGAGAAGCTCTCCACCCCCTCGATGCTCTTCGGGCTGCGGCTCCAGCCCATCAGCCGGTACTCCAGGGTCCGCAGCGTGCGGGCCGACGCCGCCCCCAGCTCGCCCAATCCGAGGAATCCGACGGTCACCTCGGAGGCCGGGCGATGGTCCCTCTGCTCCCACCGCGCCTCGGCCTGGAGGGCGGCATAGCCGTCCATCAGCCGGTGCCAATAGAGAACCTGGAAGGCCACATAGCCGGCCATGTCGACGGTCAGCCCGTCCGCCACCATGCGGACCAGCGGCACGTCGGGCAGGGTCGGGTCCTGCAGGATCGGCTCCACCCCGGCGCCCAGCGAGACGATCAGCTTCAGGTTGGGCAGCGTCGCCAGCATGCCGGCCGGCGGCTTCCACACCACCGCGACCTCGATGTCGGCGACGTCGCCGGTCTCGGGCCAGACGCGCATCTCCACGCCGGGAAGATGGCGGGCGATTTCCCGGCGCCAATCCTCGGCGCTGTCGCTGGCGGAGCAGAACAGAAGCGTCACGGCCGAACCCCTGCTATCAAGAGATCATGTTGGGGTGCGAACGATAGCGCCTTTCCCGAACCGCGCAAGGAAGCAAGCCCGTGCCGCGCCTGATCCTGCTGAACAAGCCCTATGGCGTGCTGCCGCAATTCACCGACGACCAGGGCCGCCCGACCCTGGCGGAGCTGGTGCCGGTGAAGGGCGTCTATGCCGCCGGCCGGCTCGACCGCGACAGCGAGGGGTTGCTGGCGCTGAGCGACGACGGCCCGCTGATCGCCCGAATCGCCTCGCCGGCCAACAAGATGCCCAAGACCTACTGGGTGCAGGTGGAAGGCGTGCCGACCGACGAGGCGCTGGAGGCTCTGCGCCGCGGCGTCACGCTGAAGGACGGCCCCACCCTGCCGGCCGAGGTGCGGCGGATGGCGGAGCCGGAGTCGCTGTGGCCGCGCGATCCGCCGGTGCGCTACCGCGCCGCCATCCCCACCAGTTGGATCGCGCTCACCATACGCGAAGGACGCAACCGGCAGGTCCGCCGCATGACCGCGGCGGTCGGCTTCCCCACCCTGCGGCTGATCCGCTGGGCCATCGGCGACTGGACTTTGGATGGGCTGGCGCCGGGGCAGTGGCGGGAGGTCCCCCAACCGCCCGCGACACCCGGCAAAGGGCCAAAGGCCCCGGCACCAACCGGTAAGCGCGGCCCCGTCAAGCCGCGCCGAACAGCTGCTCCTCGCTCAGCGCCATCACGCTCGCGGAGCCGTTGACCACGGTCGCCCGCATCGCCGCCGTCTTCGGCAGCACATGGGTGGCGTAGAAGCGGGCGGTCAGCGGCTTGGCCGACAGGAAGGCGGTGTCGGCATCGCCCTCCGCCAGCCGCTCCGCCGCCACCTTGGCGGCGCGGGCCAGCTGCCAGCCGCCGGCGACCACGCCCATCAGCTCCAGCAGGGTCACCGACGCGGCGGCCGGCAGGCGCGGGTCCTGCTTCGCCGTGGCCAGCACCCAGGCCACCGCCTGCTTGGCCTCATGCACCGCGGCGACCAGCTCGGCACCGGTGACGCGCAACGCTTCATCGGCATGGCCGGACAGCTCGCCGCCCAGCGCCGCGATCTCGTCGAGCAGCCCGTTGGCGGTCGCCCCGCCGTCGCGCAGGATCTTGCGGTTGATCAGGTCGTTGGCCTGGATGGCGGTCGTGCCCTCATAGATCGTGGTGATGCGGGCGTCGCGCAGATGCTGGGCGGCGCCGGTCTCCTCGATGAAGCCCATGCCGCCATGGACCTGCACGCCGTCCGACGCCAGCTGCTGCCCGGTCTCGGTGCACCAGCCCTTGGCGATCGGCGTCAGCAAATCGACCAGCAGGGCGGCCCGGCCGCGCGCCGCCTCGTCGGCATGATGGTGCGCCACGTCCACCGCGGCGGCGGCGGTGTAGAGGATGCCGCGCATCGCCTCGATCCGCGCCTTCATGCCCATCAGCAGGCGGCGGACGTCGGGATGGTTGACGATGCCCTTCGATTGGCCCTCGCTCCAGCCCAGCGGCTTGCCCTGCACGCGGTCGCGGGCATAGGCCAAAGCCTGCTGATAAGCGCGCTCGGCGATCGACAGGCCCTGCATGGCGACGTTCAGCCGGGCGTGGTTCATCATGGTGAACATGTATTCCAGGCCGCGGTTCGGCTCGCCCACCAGGAAGCCGGTCGCCCCGCCCTCGTCGCCGAAGGACAGCACGGCGGTCGGGCTGCCGTGGATGCCCAGCTTGTGCTCCAGCGACACGCACTTCACCTGATTGCGGGCGCCCAGGCTGCCGTCGGCATTGACCAGGACCTTCGGCACGACGAATAGGCTGATGCCCTTCACGCCCGGAGGCGCATCGGGCAGGCGGGCCAGCACCAGATGGATGATGTTCTCCGTCAGGTCATGGTCGCCGTAGGTGATGAAGATCTTCTGTCCGCTGACGAGGTAATGGTCGCCGTTCGGCACCGCCCGCGACCGCGTGGCGGCAAGGTCCGATCCCGCCTGCGGCTCGGTGATGTTCATGGTGCCGGTCCACTCGCCCGAGATCATCTTGGGCAAATAGAGGTCCTTCAGCGCGTCCGAGCCATAGAGCTGCACCGCGTTCACCGCCCCCTGGGTCAGCATCGGGCAGAGCGCGAAGGCCATGTTGGCGGAATGCCACATCTCCTGCACCGCGGTGTTCAGCAGGTTGGGCAGCCCCATGCCGCCGCGCGCCGGATCGAAGGGCAGCCCGTTCCAGCCGCCCTCCACCAGCGCCTGCCAAGCCGCCCCCCAGCCTTCCGCCGTGCGGGCGATGCCGTCGGCGTCGAGCCTGGCACCCTGGACGTCGCCGATGCGGTTCAGCGGGGCCAGGATGTTCTCGGCGATCTTCGCCGCCTCGCCCAGGATGCTGTCCACCATGTCGGGGCTGGCATCCTCGAAGCCCGGCAGAGCCGCCACATCGGCCATGCCGGCGAGGTGGTCGAGGACGAAGCGGATCTCTTTCAGCGGCGGGGTGTAGGGGATCGCGGCGGCGGTCATGGGGGACCTCTTCGGGTAACGGAAGGAATGAAAGGGATCAGACGGCCTGCTGCAGCTCCGGCAGCGCCTTGAACAGGTCGGCGACGAGGCCGTAGTCGGCGACCTGGAAGATCGGCGCCTCCTCGTCCTTGTTGATGGCGACGATCACCTTGCTGTCCTTCATGCCGGCCAGATGCTGGATGGCGCCCGAGATGCCGACGGCGACATAGAGTTCCGGCGCCACGATCTTGCCGGTCTGCCCGACCTGATAATCGTTCGGCACGAAACCGGCATCGACGGCGGCGCGCGATGCACCCACCGCGGCACCCAGCTTGTCGGCGATGGCCTCCAGCAGGTGGAAGTTGTCGCCCGACTGCATGCCACGCCCGCCGGAAATCACGATACGGGCGGAGGTCAGCTCCGGCCGCTCCGACTTCGACAGCTCGGCCGAGACGAAGCTGGACAGCGCGGGATCGGCCACGGCGGCGACGCTCTCGACCGGGGCACCGCCGGTGGCGGCAGCGGCTTCGAAGGCGGTGGTGCGGACGGTGACGATTTTCACCGCATCGGCCGACTGCACGGTGGCGATGGCGTTGCCGGCATAGATCGGCCGCTCGAAGCTGTCGGCGGAGACCACGGCGGTGATGTCGGAGATCATCGCCACATCGAGCAGGGCGGCGACGCGCGGCAGCACATTCTTGCCCACCGAGGTGGCGGCGGCCAGCACATGGCTGTAGCCGGGGGCGAGCGACACCAGCAGCGCCGCCACGGGCTCGGCCAGGGCATGCTCGTAGGCGGCATCGTCGGCGAGCAGCACCTTGGCGACGCCGGCCAGCTTGGCGGCCTGCTCCGCCGCTGGCGCGGCGTTGCGGCCGGCGACCAGAAGGTGGATATCGGCGCCGAGCTTGGCGGCGGCGGTCACCGCATGGGCGGTGGCAGGCTTGAGGGTGGCGTTGTCGTGGTCGGCGAGGATCAGGATGGGCATGGCGGATTCCTCTGTCGGACGGAGTGCGGGGAGTGCGGAGACTTGCCCCCACCCCGACCCTCCCCCGCTCTCAGCGGACCTATGGTCCGCCTGCCGCGTCAGCACAAAGCGGAGCTTTGTGCGAGAGCTGGGCGGGGGAGGGGGAAAGTGCTGATGCGGGAGAGCGGCGGCAGTTCCCTCCCCTGCGAAGCGGGGGAGGGTTAGGGTGGGGGCACCGGACAGGCGCTCAGATCACCCGCGCCTCGTTCTTCAGCTTGTCGACCAGCGTGGCGACGTCCGGCACCTTGATGCCGGCCTGACGCTTGGCCGGCTCGGCCACCTTCACCGTCTTCAGACGCGGCGTGACATCGACACCCAGCGCATCCGGCGTGATCGTCTCCAGCGGCTTCTTCTTCGCCTTCATGATGTTGGGCAGCGAAGCATAGCGCGGCTCGTTCAGGCGCAGGTCGGCGGTGACCACCGCCGGCAGCTTCAGCTCCACCGTCTCCAGACCGCCGTCGATCTCGCGGGTGACCGCGACCTTGCCGTCAGCGGCGACGACCTTCGAGGCGAAGGTGCCCTGGCCCCAGCCGAGCAGAGCCGCCAGCATCTGGCCGGTCTGGTTGCAGTCGTCGTCGATCGCCTGCTTGCCGAGGATCACCATCCCCGGCGCCTCCTTCTCGACCAGGGCCTTGAGGACCTTGGCGACGGCAAGCGGCTGGGTCTCGACGTCGGTCTGCACCAGGATGGCGCGATCCGCCCCCATCGCCAGCGCGGTACGAAGCGTCTCCTGCGCCTGGGCCGGACCGATGGAAACCACGACGATCTCGGTCGCGGCACCGGCTTCCTTCAGACGGACGGCCTCCTCGACGGCGATCTCGTCGAAGGGGTTCATCGAGAACTTCACGTTGGACGTCTCGACGCCGGACTGGTCGGTCTTCACCCGGATCTTGACGTTGTAGTCGACGACGCGCTTCACGGCGCAAAGGATTTTCATGGCGCGGGTCCCTAAGGATTGGGCAGCGTGTGGGCGTGGGAGGGCGTTGGCCCCCTCCCCATCCCTCCCCCGCCTTTGGCGGTGGAGGGGGCAGGACGCTTGTCGGCGTGACGTGATTGCCAAAGCGGCGGCAGTCCCCTCTCCCCTCGGCCGGCCGCAGGCCGGTCCGATAAGGGGGAGGGTCAGGGAGGGGGCAAAGTGCCCCGCCCCTTACAGCCCCTCGGTCTGCTTGCGCAGGACGTATTTCTGGATCTTGCCGGTGGAGGTCTTCGGCAGCGGGCCGAACACCACCGTGCGCGGGCACTTGAAGTGGGCCATGTGGGCGCGGCAGAAGGCGATGATGTCGGCCTCGGTCGCGGTGGCGCCGTCCTTCAGAGTGACGAAGGCGCAGGGCGTCTCGCCCCATTTCTCGTCATGGCGGGCGACGACCGCGGCCTCCAGCACCTCCGGATGCTTGTAGAGCACATCCTCCACCTCGATGGACGAGATGTTCTCGCCACCGGAGATGATGATGTCCTTGGACCGGTCCTTGATCTCGACGTAGCCGTCCTCATGCCAGACGGCGAGGTCGCCGGTGTGGAACCAGCCGCCGGCGAAGGCCTCTTCGGTCGCCTTGGGGTTCTTCAGGTAGCCCTTCATGACGTTGTTGCCGCGCATCATGATCTCGCCCATGCTGCGGCCGTCCTTCGGCATCGGTTCCAGCGTGAAGGGATCGGCGACGATCACCGCCTCCAGCATCGGGCCGCGCACGCCCTGGCGGGCCTTGATCGCCGCCTTCTCGTCCAGCGACAGGCCGTCCCAACGGTCGTGCCAGACGCAGACCACGGTCGGGCCGTAGCATTCGGTCAGGCCGTAGACATGGGTGACTTCCCAGCCCATGCGCTCCATGCCGGCGATGACGGCGGCGGGCGGCGCTGCGCCGGCGACCATCACCTTCACCTTCTGCTCGATGCCCTGCTTCAGCTCGGCCGGCGCGTTGTTCAGCATGTTCAGGACGATGGGCGCGCCGCAGAAGTTGGTCACCCGCTCCTCGCGGATCAGCTTCAGGACCGCATCGGGACGGACCTGACGCAGGCAGACGGCGGTGCCGGCGGTGACCGCAATGGTCCAGGGGAAGCACCAGCCGTTGCAGTGGAACATCGGCAGCGTCCACAGATACACGGGCGCGTCGCCCATGTTCCAGGACAGCGCGTTCGACACCGCGTTCAGATAGGCGCCGCGGTGGTGATAGACGACGCCCTTCGGGTTGCCGGTGGTGCCGGAGGTGTAGTTCAGCGCGATGGCCTGCCATTCGTCGGCCGGCAGGGTCCAGGCATGCTCGGTGCCGACGTCGCTGATGAAGGCCTCGTAATCGCGGTCGCCGATCAACTCGCCGCCGCTGTAGGTCGGGTCGTCGATGTCCACCACCGGGATCGGCGCGTCGAGCAGGGCCAGCGCCTTCCTGGCGACGCCGGAGAACTCGCGGTCGACGATCAGGATCTTCGCTTCGCCATGCTTCAGGATGAAGGCGATGGCCTCGGCGTCCAGGCGGGTGTTGATGGCGTTCAGCACGGCGCCGGCCAGGGGCACGCCGAAATGCGCCTCGAACAGTTCGGGCGTGTTGGCGGCCAGCATGGCGACGGTGTCGCCGGTGCCGATCCCGACATTCGCCAGCGCGGCGGCCAGACGGCGCACGCGGACGAAGGTCTCCGCCCAGGTCCGGCGGACCGGGCCATGGACGACGGCCAGCCGGTCGGGCCACACCGCGGCGGCGCGCTCCAGGAAGGTCAGCGGCGTCAGTGCGACGAAATTGGCGGCGTTGCGGTCGAGATCGCGCTCGTACGGATTGGCGCGGACATCGGCTGCGGCAGCAGATTCACTCATCGGACCGTTCTCCCCAGGGGTTCTTTGTTGCGCGCCGACATCGGGCGCGGCGGTGTTGGAAACAGCCTGTACCAGATCAGCTTTGCGCAACTTTCTCAGGATTATGACCAATTGTTATTGGCACTGTTTCGCCGGGGCGCGAGGGGGGCCCCGTCATCGCAACCCAATCACCGCAACCACGTCACGTCTCCCGCGAACAGGTAGCCGGCGCCGTAAACGGTCTTGATCAGCCGCGGCGCGCGCGGGTCCTCCTCGATCTTCTTGCGGATGCGCGAGACGCGGACGTCGATGCTGCGGTCATAGGGAAAATCGTCGCGGTCCTGATCCGGACCCTGCAGATGCTCGCGCGACAGCACGCGCTTTGGCGCCTTCAGCAGCATCAGCAGAAGCGAGGCCTCCGCCGCCGTCAGGCTTTCCTGCCGGCCGTCGTCGGCGGTCAGCGTCAGGTTGCCCAGATCGAACACCCAGGGACCGAAGCGCGCCCGCGCGGTCTCCGCGGTCGCGGCGGCGCCGGACAGCTGTTCGCGGCGGCGGATGGCGCTGTTGACGCGGGCGACCAGTTCGCGCGGCTCGAACGGCTTCACGATATAGTCGTCGGCCCCCAGCTCCAGCCCCAGCACGCGGTCGGAGGTGCCGCCGCGCCCGGACAGGATGATGACGCCGAACCGCACATCCTCCCACAGCTCGCGCACCAGGGTCAGGCCGTCCATGTCCGGCAGGCCGAGATCGACCAGGCACAGGTCGGGAGCCTGGCGCTGGATCGCCGCCCGCGCCTCGCGCCCGCTGGCCCAGCAGGACACCTCATAGCCGTAGCCCTCCAGCACCTCCGTCACCAGCCGGCGGATGTCGGCCTCGTCCTCGACCACATAGATGCGCTTCTTCAATCCCACGCGCGTTTCCCCTCGGCACTCGTCGCCCTGAATTTTTTCAGGTGCATTCCCTTGGCCCGATCATATCAGACCGGCGCGGGTTCGGCGGCGTGGCCGATGGCCGCCACCAGGTCCCGCTTGTCCCATGGCTTGCGCAGTATGACGGCATCGGCGGGCACGTCGCCATACTCGACGGCGAATCCGCTGACCAGAACCACCCGCATGGCCGGCCGCAGCAGCCGGGCGCGCCGCGCCAGCTCCACCCCCGACAAACCGGGCATGACGATGTCGGAGACCAGCAGCGACAGCCCGTCGATCTGCTCCACCAGCTCCGCCGCCTCGTCGCCGCTGGCCGCCTCCACCACCGAGAAGCCGAGGTCGACCAGCTGCTGGCGCATCACCTGCCGCACGTCGTCATTGTCCTCCGCCACCAGCGCAAGTTGGCCGGACCAGCCACCGGGCTGCGGTTCGGCCGAAGCCGGATCGGCGTCCGGCAGGCGCGCCACCGGCTCGGCCCGCGGCAGCAGCAGGGTGACGGCGGTCCCCTCCCCCGGCCGGCTGTCGATGCGCAGATAACCGCGCGACTGCTTGACGAAGCCGTAGACCATCGACAGCCCCAGCCCCGAACCCAAAGCCTTCGTCGTGAAGAAGGGCTCCACCGCACGGGCCAGCGCCTCCGGCGTGAAGCCGGTGCCGGTGTCGCTGACGCGGATTTCCAGATAATCGTCGGGCCGGACCGGCTCGTCGAAGGACTGGTCGCCCTCCACCCTGCGGATGCCCACCGCGATCTCCAGCCGCCCGCCGTTGGCCATGGCGTCGCGCGCGTTGATGGCGAGGTTGACCAGCGCGTTCTCCAGCTGGGTCTGGTCGGCGATGGTCCAGCACTCCCGCCCCTCCTCCGGCACGCCGATGGCGATGGAGCTGGGGAAGGAGCGGCGCAGCAGCACCGCCATGTCGCGCAGCAGGCCGCACAGCTCGATCGGTTCCGGCTTCAGCGGCTGCTGGCGCGAGAAGGCGAGCAGCCGGGCGGTGATGTCGGCGCCGCGGCGGCCGGCGCGCTGGGCCGGCTCCAGATAGGCGTCCAGCCCCTCCACCGCGGCGTAGCGGTCGCGCGCCGCCGACAGGTTGCCGATGATGATCGACAGCAGGTTGTTGAAGTCGTGCGCCAGCCCGCCCGACAGCTGCCCGACCGCCTTCAGCCGTTGCGCCTCCACCAGCTGGCGTTCGGTCTGCTTCTCGTCGGTGATGTCCAGCGTCAGCACGAACAGGCCGGTGACGGCGCCCTCCTCCAGTCCGCCCTCGCCGCGATGCGGGATCAGCGTCGTCTTGGTCACCATGTCGCGGCCGTCGCGCGGGAAGGCGTATTCGAAGGTCACCACGTTTCCCGACAGGCAGCGGTCGAGATGGGGACCGAGCGCCGCCATCGCGCGCCGGCCGACCACGGCGGCAAGGTCGCGGCCGATCACCTCGGCCTTGTCGCGCCCGACCAGCTCGGCCCAGCGCAGGTTGGCGAAGGTCAGCCGCCCGTCGCGGTCCAGCCCGGCGATGCAGGCGGGAATGGCGTCCAGGATCACGCGCTGCCGGGTTTCCGCCTCCGCCAGCGCGGCGGTGCGGTCGCGCACCCGGCTGTCCAGCGTGGCGACGGTGTCGCGCAGCTGCCGGACCATGCCGTCGAAGGCGGTACCCAGCAGCCCGATCTCGTCACCGCGGCGGATGCCGCTCTGGGCGTCGAGATCGCCGGCGCGCACCTGCGCCGCGGTGTCGGCCAGACGGCGCAGCGGCCTGACCAGCCGACCGACCGCGATGTAGCCGAGCAGGCTGCCCGCCGCCATCAGCGCCATGCCGATGGCGAGGATGCGGTTGCCCAGCACCACCGACGACCGCCGCAGCTCGTCCACATAAACGGACGAGGCGATGTACCAGTCGAACCCCTCGAAATGCCGGACCCAGCTGATCTTCTCATAGGCGTAGTTGCCGGGATCGTCGGGCTTGTCCCACAGGTAGGTCAGCGGCACCCCCTTGGCGGCGGCGACCTTCAGATCCTCGGCGATGGGACGCCCGGTTGCCGAATTCAGCCGGTCGCCGAAGGCCGTGCCCTCGATGTTCGAATTCGGGTGGATGATCATCCGGTTCGCCGAATCGAAGATGTAGAGATAGCCGGTGCGGGCGATGCGCAGCTTGCGCAGGGCCTGGCGCAGATCCTCGATGGCCTCGGCCTTGCGCCGCTCCACCTCAGCATCGACGTCGGCCAGATAGGCGCCGGTGCCGACGATGATGCCGCGCTTCGGCAGATCCTTGAAGAAGCTGAGCTTCGGCGCCCGCTCGTCGCCGTTGGGGCGCCACCACGGGTAGGTCTGGAACCCCTCGCCCTCGCGCTTTGCGGTGGCGACGATGGTGGGCAGGATGTGGCGGCCGAGATTGTCGCGCAGGTCGTCGGCCTTCCGCCCCTCATAGTCGGGCGACGGGTGGGACAGGATCACCGAGTCGTAGCCGATGGCCCAGACATAGTCGCCGTTGCCGTAGCGGAAGGCGTGCAGCCCCTCCATCGCCTCACGCCGGGCCTCCTCCATGGTGATCTCGCCGCGGTCGGCGCGGGCATAGACATGCTCGATATAGCCGACCGCCAGCTCCAGCACGTCGCGCAGGCGGGTCTTGTACGACTCCACCGTGGACGTCCGCTGCTCCTCCAGCCCGACGCGGATGCGGCTGACCAGCTCGAACACGTTGTCGAGGATGGTGCGGCTGGCGTCGCGCTCGATCTCGTAAGCCTTCTCCTCGATGAAGGGGACGGAGAAGACATAGGCCGCGGCGGAGAACAGCCCGAGCGAGATCAGGATCGCCGAGAACAGCCGGAGGAACAGGGGCGAGCGGATCATTTTCCGGGCGGTGCGGCAGGATTCGGGGAGTGGGGAGGCGCCGTCATCATCCCAGCTTCGCCGCCGCGCCTCAACGCGAATCGCGTGTGATTGTTGCCTGAATTGCGCTGAAACAATTCGTCATATTTCCGGGAAATTTGCGAAACAGTGTTTTGTTAGCCGAAAAGCCATAAGCCGAATCAGGCATCACCCAACGCATAACCCGACACATAACAAGGACGTCCAGCGTCTGGAGGAAACATGCACTCCCCCGCGAACAACCCGGTTTACGAGAGGGTCCGCCGGAACCCCAAATTCCAGGAACTGGTGCGCCAGCGCAGCCGGCTCGCCCTGATCCTGTCGGTCATCGTGCTGGTCGGCTACTACAGCTTCATGATGGTGGTCGCCTTCGCGCCGGACCTGCTGCACAAGCCGATGTCCGACGACTCGGTCCTCAGCGTCGGCTTTCCCATCGGGGCGGGGATCATCATCCTGTCCTGGCTGCTGACCGGCGTCTATTCCCACTTCGCCAACGGCCGTTTCCAGGACCTGACCGACGAGATCACGCGGGAGACGCTGCAATGACCGCCCGCCGCATCCTCCTGACGGCGGCTGCCGCCACCCTGTCCGCCGTGCCGGCGCTGGCCGCCGGCGATGTCGGGCAGTTGGAAAAGCAGCCGATCAACCTGTCGGCCATCGGCATGTTCATCGCCTTCGTGGTGATGACGCTGGGCATCACCTACTGGGCGGCCAGCCGCACCCGCTCGACTTCCGATTTCTACACCGCGGGCGGCGGCATCAGCGGTTTCCAGAACGGTCTGGCCATCGCCGGCGACTATATGTCGGCCGCGACGCTGCTGGGCCTGTCGAGCCTGGTGTTCGCCAAGGGCTATGACGGCTTCGTCTACACCATCAGCTTCTTCGTCGGCTGGCCGATCATCCTGTTCCTGCTGGCGGAGCGGCTCCGCAACCTCGGCCACTTCACCTTCGCCGACATCGCCTCGTACCGGCTGGACCAGGGCAAGATCCGCACCTTCGCCGCCATCGGCTCGCTGACGGTGGTGTGCTTCTACCTGATCGTCCAGATGGTCGGCGCCGGCCAGCTGATCAAGCTGCTGTTCGGGCTGGACTACAACGTCGCGGTGATCGTGGTCGGCGTTCTGATGGTGGTCTACGTCACCTTCGGCGGCATGATCGCCACCACCTGGGTGCAGATCATCAAGGCGGTGCTTCTGCTGGGCGCCGGCGTGATCCTGGCCTTCCTCGCCCTGTCGCGCTTCGGCTTCAGCCTGGAGGCCATCGCCAAGAGCGCCATCGCCTCGCACAAGGACGGCGTGAAGATCATGGGGCCGGGCACGCTGCTGGCCGACCCGGTGTCGGCGGTGTCGCTGTCGCTGGGCCTGCTGTTCGGCACCGCCGCGCTGCCGCACATCATGATGCGCTTCTTCACCGTCCCCAACGCGCGCGAGGCCCGCAAGTCGGTCTTCTACGCGTCGGGCTTCATCGGCTTCTTCTTCCTGATCGTCTGCGTGCTGGGCATGGCGGCGATCACCATCGTCGGCACCGACCCGCAGTTCTTCGAAGGCGGCAAGGTCGGCGGCAAGCTGATCGGCGGCGGCAACATGCCGGTGATGCATCTGGCCAAGGCGTTGGGCGGCGACCTGTTCCTGGGCTTCCTGTCGGCGGTCGCCTTCGCCACCATCCTGGCGGTGGTGTCGGGCCTCGCCCTGGCCGGCGCCTCGGCCATCGCCCACGACCTTTATGCCCGCGTCATCCGCAAGGGCGAGGCGACGGAGCGCGAGGAGATGCGCGTGTCCAAGATCGCGTCGCTGGTGCTGGGCGTGCTGGCCGTGGTGCTGGGCATCGCGTTCGAGAAGCAGAACGTCGCCTTCCTGGTCGGTCTGACCTTCGGCGTCGCGGCGTCGGTGAACTTCCCGGTGCTGATCCTGTCGATGTACTGGAAGGGGCTGACCACCCGCGGCGCGCTGGCGGGCGGCATCGCCGGCCTGATCTCCGCGGTCACGCTGGTGATCCTGTCGAACGCCGTGTGGGTCGTCGTGCTGAACAACCCGAAGCCGATCTTCCCCTACGAGCAGCCGGCCCTGTTCTCGATGACGCTGGCCTTCCTCGTCACCATCATCGTGTCGAAGCTGGACAGCAGCGCGTCGGCCCGTGCCGAGCGCGACGCCTTCGAGGATCAGTTCGTCCGCTCCCAGACCGGCATCGGTGCCGCCGCCGCGGCCAAGCACTGACAGCCTTGAACTGAGAAAAAAGCGCCCTTCCCCGGCACCGGGGAGGGGCGCTTTCCGTTTGTCAGCCCGCCGAAACGCTGTTGTCCTTGCGGCGCGACAGCTGCACCTGCCCGTCCAGGCATTTGACGTAGCCGGTCTTGCCCGGCTTCAGCCCGTCCAGGATGGTCACCAGCGCCCGCGGGATCGCCGCGAATTCCTTGGAGCCGCGCGACTGGCCGTTGTAGGCGGCGATGTGCTTGCGCAGCTCCTCCTTGGACACCGGCTTCCCGTCATTCCCGATCATCTCGTCCGCCTTTCGATCCGCATCACCGCCAACAGGCTTGAGTGCCGACAGGCTTACGCCGGCAATCCGTCCGCCGCAACCGGCGGGCCGACGCGGGTCGCCGGGAAGCGGATGGTGACGGTGGTGCCGCGGCCCGGCTCGCTGTCGATGCACAGGCATCCGCCATGCAGGGTCATCAGATCGCGGCAGATCGACAGCCCCAGGCCGGTGCCGCCGAACCGTCCGGGGATGCTGCTGTCGGCCTGCTGGAACGGCTCCAGGATACGGGTCAGCGCTTCCGCCGGAATGCCGATGCCGGTGTCGCGCACGGAGATGGCGATCCCGCCGTCCTCCTCCTGCACCGCGCCCACCGTCACCCGGCCGCCGCGCGGGGTGAATTTCACCGCGTTCGACAGCAGGTTCAGCAGCACCTGCCGCAACGCGCGCTCGTCGGCCAGCAGGCGGGGAAGGCCGGGGGCGCCGTCGACCGCCAGCAGCACGCCGCCGGCATCGGCCGGCACCGCGGCCAGCGCCCGGCAATTCTCGATTGTCCCAGCCGGTTCCAGCCAGCTTTCATCCAGCGTGTAGCGCCCGGCCTCCAGCTTCGACATGTCCAGCACGTCGTTGATGAGGTCGAGCAGGTGCCGGCCGCTGTTCTGCACATGGCGGGCATAGTCGCGGTAGCGCGGGCTGCCCAGCGGGCCGAACAGCTCGTGCAGCATGATGTCGGAAAAGCCGATGATGGCGTTCAGCGGGGTGCGCAGCTCGTGGCTCATGGTCGCCAGGAAGGCGCTCTTGGCGCGGTTGGCGGCCTCCGCCTGATCGAGCGCCGCGGCGAGCCGCGCCGCCGC
The DNA here is from genome assembly GCF_900177515.1 of Azospirillum oryzae. Lineage (GTDB taxonomy): Bacteria > Pseudomonadota > Alphaproteobacteria > Azospirillales > Azospirillaceae > Azospirillum > Azospirillum oryzae_A. Next base: position 325,920 of record NZ_FXAK01000007.1, on the reverse strand, counting down.
CTCCACCCGTTCGGTGATGTCGCGCGCCTCCACCACCAGCACGGTCACCGCCCCCCGGTCGTCGAACACCGGCTTGATCGTCACGTCCATCACGCGGGTCGCCTCGTCGGACACCACATCCGTCTCGTAGCGGACGAAGCGTCCCGACGCCGCCTTTTCGATGGAGTTCCGAAATGCCGCCGCCAGTTCGTCCGTGCGGGCCCAGCCGCGGAACTCCCAGGCCGGGTGCCCGACCAGGGCTTCGGCCGGCAGCCCGGCCAGCGCGCAGGCCGGCTGGTTCAGCGCCAGAACCCGTCCATCGGGCGACAGCAATCCCATGATCTGGAAACTGCTGTCGAACAGCGCCTGCGACCGCCGGTCGCTGGCCCGCAGCGCCTGCGTAGTCGTCTCCAGCCGCCCGAGCTGCCGCAAGGCCAGCATGGCCAGCAGCATCACCACCACCGAAACCGCCGCGGTTTCCAGGACGCGTTTCCAGCGGTCGTTGTACCAGCCGGCCAGCACGTCGTCGGTGCGGATGCGGACATAGACGTACAGCGGCAACCCCGCCACCCGGCGGACCGTGCCGATGCGCTCGCGCCCTTCCGCCGGGTCGAAGCCGGACAGCGTCCGCGCGGCTTCACCGGCAGGCAGCCGCGGCAGAAAGGCGGCGAAGGCGGAGCGGTCCTGGTCCAATCGCAGACCGGTCCGCGAATAGGCCAGAACCGCGCCATTCTCGCGATAAAGCAGGATGATGCTGAGCGGCCCGATGTTCTGGCTGGCATAGAGCCGGGTGAAGCGGTCGAGGTCGAGCACCGCCACCGCCATCCCGCTGCCGTCCGTCAGGGGCCGGATCATGGCCGCCCGCCAGCCGCCGTCGGCCGTCTGGTATGGCCCGACGAAGGTCGCCGAGCCGCCGCGCACCGCGTCGGCCAGCGGGGTTCCGGCGACCGAGGCCATGTTGTCCAGGCCGGCGGCCTGCCGCACCCGCCCGTCGCGCTCGACGATCAGCAGGGTCCGCAGTGCCAGTCCGGGGCCGGAATCCATGCCCGGCGGCTCCGCCGTGCCGCCCAGCAGATGGGCGGGAATCCGCCCGCTCTCCGTCATCGCGTGCAGGGAATAGCCGGCAACGACCACGACGCGCCGGGCGTCCTCCTCCAGAAGGATCGACAAGTTGACGGTCTGGCGCAGCCCGTCCTGGATCGCCCGGTTGCGCGCACGGTCGAGGTCGGCGTAGGCGACCAGCCAGAATCCGGCGATCACCGCGACAAGCAGGCCGATTCGCAACGCGGCAACCGGCGGCAGGGACGACAGGCGCCACCGTCTCCCGCGTGCGCCACCGTCCGGTTCGGAGAGATCCGTCAAAGAGAATGGCCCGCCGCAACTGAATTCCGAAACGACGTCAAGCCGGAAAGGCCGGACGCGGCGAACTGTAGCATGCCGACGCGGGACATTTCACGTTCGCATACCCCTGATCCGTGCAGAAGTTGCAACGCGGTGCATGATGCCCGGTTCGGGAAAAGTTTGGCTCGACAAAGCCGCCCGCCCGCGCTTCTCTGCCCAACGACGATGTAAGGGAGGGTCCGGACCGGCATGCTGCAGGATTTCATCGATGGCCTGTCTCAGGGGCCGTTCTTGGGGCTGATGCTGTTCCAGATCGCCATCGTCTGGCCCTTGTCGCGCATCCTGCGGCGGGCCGGCTTCTCGCCGCTGTGGGCCCTGTTCTCGCTGGTTCCGCTCGGGCATGTCGTGCCCATCGGCGTGATGGCGCACAGCCGCTGGCCGGTCCTGCCGGCGCGTCAGGCGCGCAAGGTCAAGGCACGGAGGACGGCATGACGGAGACCGTGATCCATCTGGGCTTCTGGGAACTGCTGATCGGCTCGATCGTCACGATGTACATGCTGATCGCCGGCGGCTGGGTCCTGGCCAAGGCGGGGCGCAGCCCGCTGTGGATCCTGCTGCTGCTGTTCCCCTACATCAACGTCCTGGCGGTCTGGGCCTTCGCCTTCATGCGCTGGCCTTTCGTCGACCGCGCGCCCAGCGCCACCGAACCGGGGCCGGTCGACGGGACCTGAGCGCGAAACGGGTTCAGCAGAAACGGCTTCAGTGATCGTCCTGAATCAGCCGGACGATCACGTCGACGCGGGCGACGCGGGTGCCGGCGGGAGCGGCCGGAAGATTCTGCACCATCAGCCGGTCGGCGGGAATGTCCTCCAGCCGGCCGGTGGATTCGACGAAGAAATGGTGGTGATCGCTGGTGTTGGTGTCGAAATAGGATTTTCCCGATTCCACCACCACCTCGCGCAGCAGGCCGGCGGCGGTGAACTGGTTCAGCGTGTTGTAGACCGTCGCCAGCGAAACCGGCAGGTCGGCGGACAGCGCCTCGCCATGCAGCTGTTCGGCGGTGACGTGCCGGTCGCAACCTTCGAACAGCAGCCGGGCAAGGCCGAGGCGCTGGCGGGTCGGGCGCAGGCCGGCAGCGTTCAGCCGGTCGAGGACTCGCTTGAAGGGGCGTTCGGCGGTCATCATGGGCGTGGCCCCCGTGCTGTCGAATTCGGGATCGAACATAAGGTCCAACACTGAACCGCGGCACATGGCCGCAATCCGTTCAACTGTAAAACCATTCGGAAAGGCCGCGCAAGTTATTGTCGCACCGACGTCAACCGGACGGCACAAGCGCGGCGGGGAAACGCAAAGGCCGCCGGCGATGTCCCGCCGGCGGCCTTGCCCGTCCGATGATGGCCCCGGTCAGTAACCGGTGGCGATCCGTTCGACCAGCTGCTTCACCGTCGGGATGAAGCCGTCGTTGTAGTAGGGATCGCTGGCGAAGCGGTAGGCGTTGTGCCCGGCGAACATCAGCTGGTTTTCGCAGTCGTCGGTATGGCTGACCGCCTGGAGCGTCTTCTGGATGCAGAAGGAGCGCGGATCGGCGCGCTTGCCCGTCGTCCCCTCCTCGTTCTGCGCCCAGTTGGAGAAGCCGCAGGCCGACAGGCAGCCCATGCAGTCGACCTGATCGTGCAGGATCTTTTCCGACTGCTGGGGGGTGACGAAGACCAGCGTGCTGTCCGGCGTCTTCAGCGCGGTGGTGAAGCCCTGGGACAGCCAGCCCTCGGCGCGCTGCTTGTCGCTTTCGGTCACATAGACCGGACGGCCGCGCGGACCGACCGGGAATTCGGCCGAATGCTCGCCCACCGGCTTGGACAGGTAGGCGACCTGGCGCTCGGAGCGCGCCATCAGGTCCAGCAGGAACGGGTTCTTCACCGCCGACGAATAGAAGCCGGTGGGGGAGAAGCGGTTCAGGAAGACGTCGCCCGGCTGCAGCGCGACCAGCTTGCGCTTCCACGCCATGGAGATCGGGCTCTCCTGGGTCAGCAGCGGACGGGTGCCGAACTGGAAGGCGACCGGACCCAGGTCGGGGTTGTCGATCCAGTCCTCCCACTCCGACAGCCACCAGACGCCGCCCGCCATCACGATGGGGGTGTCGTTCAGGCCGAAGCTGTTCATCATCTGGCGCAGGGCCAGGACGCGGGGGAACGGATCCTCCGGCTTCTGCGGGTCCTCGGAGTTGGACAGGCCGTTGTGGCCGCCGGCCAGCCACGGATCCTCGTACACCACGCCGCCCAGATGCTCGCGGAACTTGTGGTAGGCGCGCAGCCACAGCGCGCGGAAGGCGCGGGCCGACGACACGATCGGGTAGTAATGGACGCCGTAGCGCACCGCGATCTCGGCGACCTTGTAGGGCATGCCGGCGCCGCAGGTGACGCCGTGGATCAGACCCTGGGCGCCTTCCAGCACGCCGTGCAGGATGTGCTCGGCGCCGCCCATCTCCCACAGGACGTTCATGTGGATGCGGCCATTGCCGTTCGACGTCTCGTGCGCGATGCGCGCCTGGGCAATGCCGCCCTCGATGCCGAAGGCGATCAGCTCGTTATGGCGCTCGCGCCGGGTCTTGCCCTTGTAGATCTGCGGCAGAAGGTTGCCGTTCTCATCATAGCTGTCGGCGTTGACACCCGAGAAGGTGCCAATCCCGCCGGCAGCCGCCCAGGCGCCGGAGCTTTCGCCGTTGGACACGGCAATACCCTTGCCACCCTCGACGAGCGGCAGAACCTCCCGGCCGGACATCGGCAACGGCTTCAACGCCTTCAACGAACCCTCCAAAGACCGAACGTGGCATCCCGTGGGACGCCGGACCAAAGCGGCGGACTACCAGACGACGAAAGGCTCCGCCGGAATCCGCGTGGGTTCCGGCGGGATCGCCAGTGCGGTTCTATATATGAGGAATTGGCGCGCCCTACGAGCGGATTCATCCCCCCGCGCAAAAAACGTTCACGATTTGCCGCAGTCGCGAACGGAAGCGTCAGCGTATCGACCGGTCCCCCGGCGGATCATCAGGCGTCCGATCCGGCGAGCGGTCCCAGTTCCCGCGCCAGCCGGCCGGGCGCGTCGGTGAAGACCGCCGACACGCCCCAACCGAACAGCGTCCGGGCACGCCCGGCGTCGTTGACGGTGTAGGACAGCACCGGCCGGCCGGTGGCACGGTATTCCGCGATGCTGTCGGCGGTCTGGCGGCTCTGGTCGACGTTCAGGGTGGCGGCCCCGATGCGGTCGGCGATCGCGGCCCAATCGGCCGGCGGGTCCCACAGCAGGTAGCCGCGCGGGATCTCCGGCCACAGCCGCTGCGCCACCTCCAGGCAGGGCACCTCGAAGCTGGAGAGCAGGAGCGGCCGGTCCGACGGCCACAGCGGCCGCAGAATGTTCAGCGCCACCTCCGCCGTGATCTCCTCCTGCCCCGGATAGGGTTTGATCTCAAGGTTCAGCCCGAGGCCCAGTTCGCGGATCAGGTCCACCGCCGCCTCCAGCGTCGGCACCCGTTCGCCGACGAAGGCGGCATCGAACCAGCGTCCGGCATCGAGCTGCTGCAGTTCCGCCAGATCCAGCAGCGGCACGGCGCCGGTGCCGGTGGTGGTGCGGTCCAGCGTGTCGTCATGGATCAGCACCGGCCGCTGGTCGCGGGTCAGCATGACATCCACCTCCACCCAGCGGGCGCCCTGGCGGGCGGCTTCGCGGATCGAGGCGAGGGTGTTTTCCGGAGCGCTTTCCTTGGCGCCGCGGTGGCCGATCAGGCGGGGAAGAGTCGACAGCATGGGTCTCGCAGGAGTAAGAGCGGTCGCTTTCCTACATGACCCATTCCGTCGAAGCGGGAAAGAGCGATGAAGGCCCTGCACAGCGTTTCCGATCTGGTGGCCGCCGGGCTGATGACGCCGGAGGCCGGCGAGGCCGTGCGTACGGTCGCCGACCGCTATGCCGTGGCGCTGACCCCGTACCTGCGCGAGACGCTGGCCGGACGTACGGACCCGCAGGATCCGCTCTATGCCCAGTACGTCCCCTCCCCCGCCGAGGCGTACAGCACGCCGGAAGAGCTGGAAGACCCGATCGGCGACGGCGCGCGTAGCCCGGTGAAGGGCATCGTCCACCGCTATCCTGACCGGGTGCTGCTGAAGCCGCTGCATGCCTGCGCCGTCTATTGCCGCTTCTGCTTCCGCCGCGAGATGGTCGGTCCCGGCGGCGAGGCGCTGTCCGCCGACGAGCTGGAGGCGGCGCTGGCCTACATCCGCGATCACCAGGAGGTCTGGGAGGTCGTCATCACCGGCGGCGATCCGCTGCTGCTGTCGCCGCGCCGGCTGCGCGGGATCGTCCAGGCGCTGTCGGCCATGCCGCATGTCGGCATCGTCCGCCTGCACAGCCGCATCCCCGCCGCCGACCCGGAGCGCGTCACCCCGGAACTGCTGGAGGCGCTGACCGCCCCCGATCTCGCCACCTGGGTCGCCGTCCACATCAACCATGCCGACGAGCTGACACCGCCGGTACGCGCCGCCCTCGCCCGGCTGGTGGAGGCCGGCATCCCGCTGGTCGGCCAGACCGTGCTGCTGAAGGGCATCAACGACAGCCATGCGGCGCTGGAGGCTCTGTTCCGCGGCCTGGTGCGCAACCGGGTCAAGCCCTATTACCTGCACCATCCCGACCTCGCCGCCGGCACCAGCCATTTCCGCCCGACCCTGGCCGCGGGGCAGGCGCTGGTGACCGGCCTGCGCGGCAAGCTGTCCGGCCTGTGTCAGCCCACCTATGTCCTCGACATCCCCGGCGGCCACGGCAAGGCCCCCGCCGCCGCGGCCTGGATCGAGGAGCAGGGCGAGGATCGATATCGCGTCACCGACTTCACCGGCCGGGTCCACGATTACCGGGGCTGAGCGCCCGCCCTCAGATCGCCTCCGCCCCCATCGTCGCCGCCCAATGGGCGACACGCGCCTTCAGCGCGGCGGTGCGGGCGAAGGCGAGGTCCTCGTCCTCCAGCCGTTCGACGATGTCGAAGGCCAGCGACTCGGGCCCATGGGCATTCCAGGCCGCCTGCAGGCTGCGGTGCGGACAGCCGCCCATCTTCAGCTGGAACCAGATCCGGTTCTGGATCTTGTCGAGATCGGGCGCGCCGCCCACCCACACCATACCGGCAGCCCCACAGCGGACGGCGAACACGCCGGCCACGCTCTTGCGCTCTTTGTAGGCCGCCACCGCCGCCTTGCGGTCCTCTTTGCCAACCACGCCCGGCCTCCCCGCATGCATCATCGTTCCCGACTGGTTATACCCGGGTGATATTCAGTGCAAGGATTTTATCCGGGTATTATCCCCAGAGGGCCGGGGTGCCGAACAGCGGATCGGGGTTGATCAGCGCGTTGTGGATGCCGACCACCGACGCGAAGCCGGTCCACAGGATCAGCGGCGTCCAGATCAGCGCGATGCTGCGGTCGTCCCGCGCCACCAGCGCGATGCAGACGGAGGTGATGATGAAGAAGGACACCGTCCAGACCGCGGCGAGGATCGAACTGCCCAGCGTGAAATAGACGAGGCTGAAGGTGGCATAGATCACCCAGGTCACCGCCTGCAGGCCGATCAGCAGGCCACGGCTGCGGATCCGCCGCGCCGGGTCAAGCAGACGGATGTCGCCCCAGATCTGGAAGACGTTCAGCGTGAACCACATCACCGGGAACACCCATCCCGGCGGCTGCAGCGGCGACGGCTGGTGCCCGGCGAAGGGCTGGCCGCCGCGTTCGACGAAGCCCCAGGCGTTGACGATGACCCAGAACAGCAGGGGTTGCCACCAGCGCACCCGGAAGGGGGCGGGCGGTGGCGCGGTGTCTATGGCGTCGCTCATGCCCCGCGAATTAGCGCACCGGCCCCAATGGTCAAGTCAGCGCCCCTTAGCGCCGGGCGCCCAGCGAAGCCAGTTGGAACAGCACGCGGGCGCAGAGCGTCTCGTCCGGCATGTTGGTGCGCTTGCAGTCGGCCTCGGCATCGACCAGCCGTTCCAGCGCCTGCCGGACATGGTTGGGCGACCAGTGGCGCGCCTGTTTGACCAGCCGGGTCTTCAGCTTGAAGAAGACCGGCGGGCGCAGCGACTCGACGGCGGCCTCCGGCGACTTGCCGGCGGCGACCTGGGCGGTCAGCAGCTGCAGGCGCTGGAAATGGCGCTGGGCGCCGCGCAGGATCGGCACCGGCGAGGTGCCCTCGGCGAACAGCCGCGCCAGCGAACGGTCGAGCGTGGCGAAATCGCCCTCCGCCGCCGCCCACACCGGCTCGTCCATCGACAGGGCGGCGCTGTCGCCGATGCAGGCCTGGGCATCCTCCAGCCGCACGCGCTTTTCACTGCCCATGTAGAGCGCCAGCTTCTCCACCTCGCCGCGGGCCACCATGCGGTCGCCGACGAGGTTGGCGGCCAGGAAGCTCAGCACGTCGGGATCGGCGGTCAGCCCATGGCCATGCAGGATGTCGGCGATGACGCGGCCGAGCGATGCCTCCTCCTCGACATAGCAGGGGATCGCGGCGGCGGCGTCCGCGCCTTCGAACAGAAGCCGCAGCTTGGAGCGGGCCGACAGGTCGCCCGACTCGACCACCACAAGGCTGTCGCCCGGCGGCAAATTCTCGAAGAAGGCGGTGAAGGCGGCGGTGCTGTTGTCCTCCGCGTCGCGGACGCGGATCAGGCGCCGGCCGCCGGTGAAGGAGATCGCCGCGGCCTCGTCCGCCAGCCGCGCCGGATCGTCGGCGATGGCGCGCCCCTGGAACTCGGCGACGCGGAACGGATCGGACAGGTCCTGCACCACCGTCTTGCCCAGCGTCTGGGCGCGGTCGCGCACGAGGCCCGAGTCGGGGCCATAAAGCAGCACCGCCCGAACCTTGCGGTCCGGGCTGCGCAGAAAACCGTCGATCGCCTTGGGCTGGAGCTTCACCCGTGCATCCCCGGCCGGTCAGGACCCGCGGCCGAGATACATGGCGACGCGGGTGGTGATGTCGTTGGAAATGTCCTCGAGCGCCCGGTCATAGGCGCTCTGCACCGTCACGATGGCGGCGTAATGCTGCTCCAGCGTGTTGTAGCTGATCATCGAGCGCGAGCTGGACTGGAACACCACCTGACCGGTCTGGGTGTCGGTCAGACGGTAGGGGGCGTTGACCAGCAGCTGGGCGCGCACCGCGGTGGCGTCCTTCTGCAGGGCCAGCTTCTGCTCCGATGCCGACAGCGCCACATCCAGCCGGTAGCGCGGATTGCTCGGCCGCTCCGACGGATAGAAGTTGTCGATCAGCAGGTTGCGGAGCTTCTGCCCTTCCCGGTCGGGGATCGACGCGATGTCGACCTCCATCAGCCGGTCCGCCGCGGCGGACCCAACCCCCTTGCCGCCGTAGAGCGGCTGGAAACCGCAGCCCGACAGCGACAGGGCGGACAGGCCGAGCGCGAGGGCGAACAGCCCCCGCGCCACAGCCTGACGGAACGGTCTGGTATCAGACGACGACATTGATCACCCGGTTCGGGACGACGATGACCTTGCGCGCCGGCTTGCCGTCCATGGCGCGCTGGACGTTGGCGTCGGCAAGCGCCGCCTGCTCCGCCGCGTCCTTGTCCATGTCGCGCGGCAGTTCCAGCGTGGCGCGCAGCTTGCCGTTGACCTGCACCGCGACCTTGACGCTGTCCTCCACCACCAGGGTGGGGTCGGCTTCCGGCCAGGGCTGGTCGGCCAGCAGGGTGGAGTGCCCCAGCTGTGCCCACAGCTCCTCGCCCAGATGCGGCATCATCGGGCCGACGAGACGGACCAGCGACTCGAAGCCCTCGCGCAGGACCCAGGCCTCGCCCTCGCCGGTGCCGTCCAGTTCGCCCAGCGCGTTGGACAGCTCGCGGACGCGGGCGACCGCCTTGTTGAAGCGGAACTTGTCGAGATCCTCCGACACGCCGGCGATGGTCTTGTGGACCAGACGGCGGGCGGCCTCGGCCTTCGGGCCGAACGACTCAAGCTTCGGAGCGCCGGCTGCCGGCAGTTCTACCGGCGCCTCGGTCACCATCCGCCACAGGCGGTTGATGTAGCGCCAGGCGCCGTCGATGCCGGCCTCGGTCCATTCCAGGTCGCGTTCCGGCGGGCTGTCCGACAGCATGAACAGGCGGGCGGCGTCGGCGCCATAGGTGCCGATGATGTGCGCCGGGTCCACCACGTTCTTCTTGGACTTCGACATCTTCTCGACGCGGCCGACGGTGACCGGCTCGCCGCTGTCGGCCCGGACCCACTCGCCCTTGTCGTTCTTCGTCAGGTCGGTCGGGGCCAGCCAGGCGCCGGTGCCGGCATCCTTGTAGGTCTCGTGGTTGACCATGCCCTGGGTGAACAGGCCGGTGAACGGCTCCTCCAGATCCAGATAGCCGCAGGTCTTCAGCGCGCGCGTCCAGAAGCGGCTGTAGAGCAGGTGCAGGACCGCATGCTCGATGCCGCCGATATACTGATCGACGCCCAGCCAGTAATCGACCGAGTCGCGGGTGAAGGCCGCATCCTCGGTCTTCGGCGAGCAGAAGCGGGCGAAATACCACGACGACTCGATGAAGGTGTCGAAGGTGTCGGTCTCGCGCAGCGCCGGCTTGCCGCAGGTCGGGCAGGTCGTGTGCTTCCAGGTCGGATGGTGGTCCAGCGGGTTGCCGGGCTTGTCGAAGGTCACGTCCTCCGGCAGCACGACCGGCAGCTGGTCGTCCGGAACCGGGACGATGCCACACGACTCGCAATGGATGACCGGGATCGGGCAGCCCCAATAGCGCTGGCGCGACACGCCCCAGTCGCGCAGGCGGTACTGGGTGGTGCGCTCGCCCTGGCCCGCCGCCTCCAGCCGCTTGCCGGCCTCCTCCTTCGCCGACTCGGTGTCGAGCCCGTCGAGGAAGGCGGAGTTCCGCAGCACGCCGGGGCCGGTGTAGGCCTCGGCCCCGACATCGAAGGTCGCCGGGTCGGCGTCGGCCGGGATCACCACCGGACGGACCGGCAGCCCGTACTTGCGGGCGAAATCCAGGTCGCGCTGGTCATGCGCCGGGCAGCCGAAGATCGCGCCCGTGCCGTATTCCATCAGCACGAAGTTGGCGACGTAGACCGGCAGCTCCCACGACGGATCGAAGGGATGCACGACCTTCAGGCCGGTGTCGAATCCGCGCTTCTCCGCCGTCTCGATCGCTTCCTCGCTGGTGCCCAGCCGGTTGCACTCGGCGATGAACTCGGCCAGGTCCGGGCTGGACGCGGCCAGTTCGGCGGCCAGCGGGTGATTCGGGGAGATCGCGGCGAAGGAGGCGCCGAACAGCGTATCGGGCCGGGTGGTGAAGACCTCCAGCTCCTCGTCGCGCCCCTTGATCTTGAAGCGGAAACGGACGCCGGTGGACTTGCCGATCCAGTTCTCCTGCATGATGCGGACACGCTCGGGCCAGCGGTCCAGCGTCTCCAGCCCCTTCAGCAGGTCTTCGGCATAGGCGGTGATCTTCAGGAACCACTGCGACAGCTTGCGCTTCTCCACCAGCGCGCCGGTGCGCCAGCCGCGGCCGTCGATCACCTGCTCGTTGGCGAGAACGGTGTTGTCCACCGGGTCCCAGTTCACCCAGGACTCCTTGCGGTAGGCGAGGCCCGCCTTCAGGAAATCCAGGAACATCTTCTGCTCGTGGCGGTAATACTCCACGTCGCAGGTGGCGATCTCACGGTCCCAGTCGATGGACAGGCCCATCGTCTTCAGCTGCCCGCGCATGGTCGCGATGTTCTCGCGCGTCCAGGCGGCGGGGTGGACCTTCTTCTCCAGCGCGGCGTTCTCGGCCGGCAGGCCGAAGGCGTCCCAGCCCATCGGGTGCAGGACGTTGAAGCCCTTGGCACGCTTGAAGCGCGCGATCACGTCGCCGATGGTGTAGTTGCGGACGTGGCCCATGTGGATGCGCCCCGACGGATAGGGGAACATCTCCAGCACATAGTATTTGGGCCGGGAGGCGTCCTCGCGCGCGGTGAAACAGCCCTTGCCGTCCCACACGCCCTGCCACTTCGCCTCGGTTTCCTTGACATTGTAACGCGACATGAGCGCGACGCCGTTTTCCGTTGTACCAGATGACCGGATGCTTGCCTGACTTGCCCCCACCGGCCCGAGAAGGCCGGCGGAGGCCGCCGCGTCAGCGGGCGGCGGCGTTCTGCGCGACGCGAAGCTGGCGGGCGCGGGTCAGCACCGCATCCTCCAGCTGGCCGGCGGTCTCCGGCCCGACCGCGACCTCGCGCCAGTCGTTGCCGGTCCGCTGCTGGCGGAACACCGACACCCGCACGCCGTCGGCGCGCAGCTGGCGGTCCATGATGTAGAGGTTGACCTTGAACCGCTCGTTCGGCGACTCGGGCGGGGTGTACCAGTCGGTCAGGATCACGCCGCCGAACGGATCGGCCGAAGCGATCGGCATGAAGGACAGCGTGTCGAGCGAGGCGCGCCACAGGAAGCTGTTGACGCCGATGCCGCCGGAGCTGTCCTGGTCGCCGCCGCGCTTGTTCTTGCCGAACAGGTTCAGGCCGCCGTCGGTGCCGAGCAGGCTGCCGAACTTGTAGTCCTTGTTCTTCATCTGCTCTTCGACGGTTTCGGTCTTGCCGCCCCAGCTTGCGCAGCCGGCGATCGAGACGGAAGCCGCGAGCAGTACAGGGACAAGGCGAAGGGCGGTCGAACGGCGCATGGTCGGGAACCCGGTTCAGAAATGGGGTTGCCGCGCGCGAGTCACGCGCGGAATGCCGGTGAACAGACCATAAGTGGACGGCCCCACGCAACAGCGGAAGCGTCTTTGCCCCGCCTCGCGACAACAGCACGACAACAGGCGGGGTCTGCCGGCTTCGACTGTGGCGGGGCGGACAGGGGGGCCTTCTTAGTGTGCTCCGTGCGACACACTGTCCCCCCAATGCAGCAATCGGGGAGATTTGCCGCTTGCTGGCAAGGGCGGGGGTGCGTACGAAAGTCTCAGCCAGGACGTCAACCAGGCTGAAACATCTGCTGCCAGGATGGAGGCAACAATCATGAACCGTTATCTGCTGGCCGGCGCCGCTGCCGCCGCTCTCGCTTTCGGCGCTGGCGCCGCCAACGCCCAGGCCAAGTTCGAAGTCAAGGTCGGCGGCGACGCCTACTTCGAAGCCGGCTACGTCGATCAGGATCTGGACTCCGGCCTGCGTTCGACCGAATTCCGCAACCGCATGCGCATCAACATCATCCCGTCCGCCAAGGCCGACAACGGCCTGGAGTACGGTGCCCGCATGCGTATCCGCGCCAACTCCGGCGCCAGCAACAACCGCACCACCGACGCTGACCGCGCCTACATCTTCGCGCAGGGCACCTTCGGTCAGGTCCGCATGGGCGTGACCAACTCGTTCAACGACGAGACTTACGTTTCGGCCCCGACCGACTACCTGCCGCTGGCGCTGGTCGATCAGGTCCAGAACTACTTCGGCCCGAACACCAACATCGGTGGCAACGGCCCGGCCACGACCGTTACCGGCAACAGCATCATTTGGCCGTCGCTGAACCCGGACGGCAACGCCACCAAGATCGTTTACTTCTCCCCGCGCTTCGCCGGTCTGCAGCTGGGCGCCAGCTACACCCCGCGTAACGACAGCTCGGGCACGGACGTGAACCGCGTCGACACCGTCGGCACCTTCGCCGCCGGCGGCAACGGCACCTACCAGGACATGGTGGAAGTCGGTGCGAACTACAACAACACCTTCGGCGGCGTGACCGTCAAGGCCAGCGCCGGTTACATGTGGGGTGATGCCGTCGGCAACGTCGCCGGCTCGAACTACAAGGACCTGAACGCCTGGCAAGTCGGCGCCAGCGTCGGCTACGCCGGCTTCGCCGTCGGCGGCAGCTACACCGACTTCGGCAAGTCGGGCCTGAACGACCGTACCGGCCTGTTCACCGAGAACACCCGCAACTGGGTTGTCGGCGCTCAGTACACCACCGGCCCGATCGTCGTCGGCGCCAACTACAAGAACGGCAAGGACGCCGGCTCGGTGGCCCTGGCTGGCGACCGCGAGCTGCAGGTCTACGAAATCGGCGTCGGCTACACCGTCGCTCCGGGTCTGACCCTGCAGGCTCAGTACGACTACTTCGACCTGGACGGCGAGACCTCGGCGCTCAGCGACAAGGGCAACGTCGTGCTCGTCCGCACCGTCCTGGCGTTCTAATCGATCCTCGATCGAACGTCCGGAAACGGAAAGAGAGGGCGGTGGCTTCGGCCACCGCTCTTTTTTTATGCCCAAAACCTGTGCCCGTGGCGCGGGCAGAGCGCCCAAAAGCTGGGCCTCAAATGCGCCAAAAAAGTGGCAAAGCCAATTTTCCCTTTTTTTTCAGCGAGTTAATTGTGTGCTTTTCCCGCAACTGTGTTGCGGATGCGTGAAAGCACGTCAGTTTCCCCCTTGCCGGGCAAAACAACTCGCGATTAAGTCATACACATAAGGTCCCTGACCGGAAGGTCACGGCCGAAAGCACAACCGCCGCTCCCGGTCAAAACGGGGCGTATGCACAAGGATGGACAATCCATGAAGCGCTCTCTCGTCATCGGCTGTGCAGCCGTCGCCCTCGCCGCCGGCTGCGGCACCGCCTCGGCCCAGTCCAAGTTCGACGTCCTGCTGGGCGGCGATGCGTTCTTCCAGGGCGCCTATGTCGACCAGGACAACGACAACGGCCTGCGCAAGACCGAGTTCGCCAACCGCTTCCGCCTGACCGTCACCCCGACGGCCAAGGCCGACAACGGCCTGGAATACGGCGCCCGCCTGCGTCTGCGCGCCAACAACGGCACCAGCAACGCCCGCACCACCGATTACGACCGCGCCTACATCTTCGTGAACGGCACCTTCGGTTCGGTGCAGGCCGGCGTGACCAACGGCCCGTCGGACGACTCGGGCGTCATCGGCCCGAACATCGACGGCATCTCGGGCAGCCCGGACGGCTTCTACAGCATCTACTACGGCGTCACCTCGCTGCCGTACGTGACGGGTGCGCTGCGCACGCTCGAGTCGGGCGACGCCAGCACCAAGATCGTCTACTCGACCCCGAGCTTCGCCGGCTTCAAGCTGTCGGCCGCCTACACCCCGACCTACGGCAGCAGCGGCACCGACGTGAACCGCCGCAAGAACGTCACCTACAACGACATGGGTGAAATCCAGGCCTACTATAAGGGCGCCTTCAGCGGCGTCGGCCTGGAAGCCAGCGTCGCCTACCAGTTCGCCCAGGCCCCGACCGGCTTCGAAGACCTGTCGTCGGTCCACGCCGGCGCCACCATCTCCTACGGCGCCTTCGCCCTCGGCGGCAGCTATGCCTTCAGCGGCGACAGCGGCTATGCCAATGGCCACACCGGCGTCGACGACAACCAGGTCTGGATCGTCGGTGCCCAGTACACCCTGGGTCCGGTGATCCTGGCCGCCACCTACACCGACGCCAAGGGCGCCAATGTCGGCACCGGTGCCGCCACCGCCGCCGACTATGCCCGCGCCCACATCTATCAGGCCGGCGTGACCTACACCGTCGCCCCGGGCCTGACCACGGGCCTGGAGTACAGCTACGTCGACAACAAGTCGGGCGGCATCAACAACGATGCCAACATCGTTCTGTGGGACACCCGCTTCGCTTTCTAAGAAGCGGTCCCCTGGCAGCAGACGCGAAGGCGGCGGAGAAATCCGCCGCCTCTTTTTTTGTTCCGCCGGCCTACTGGATCACCGCGACGTACCAGCCGAAAGAGTTAACCCTTCCGAGTGAGAATGCGGCGATCTCCTTGCAAGCAATCGCCGGAAAATCGCCAAACACTTAGTATATGAATTTACATGATCCGGGAGTGCGTGTTTTTCCCGTCACTGTCATCGGGATGCGGGGACTTCCACCATCGCGGCCACTTGTCCGCCGGTGGGTGACGGGATTAAGTCTTGGAGCACAAGACACCGCTCGCGCCCTGCTTCCCATGGGGCGCATGCATCCAGGATGACACCCCATGAAGCGCTCTCTCGTCATCGGCTGTGCAGCCGTCGCCTTCGCCGCCGGCTGCGGCACCGCCTCGGCCCAGGCCAAGTTCGATATCCTGTTGGGTGGCGACGCCTATTTCCAGGGCGCCTATGTCGACCAGGACAATGACACCGGGCTGCGCCAGACCGAGTTCGCCAACCGCTTCCGCCTCAACATCACCCCGACGGCCAAGGCCGACAACGGCCTGGAATATGGTGCCCGCCTGCGCCTGCGCGCCTCCGGCGGCACCGCCAACAACCGCAGCACCGACAGCGACCGCGCCTTCATCTTCGTGAACGGCGGCTTCGGCACGGTGCAGGCCGGCGTGATCAACGGCCTGTCGGACGAATACGGCATCATCAGCCCGAACGTCGAAGGCATCGAGGGCTCGCCCGACGCCCAGTACCTGAACTACTACGTGAACGCCACCGGCGCCCCCTATGTGCTGGGCAGCCTGCGCACGCTGGAGTCGGGCGACGCCAGCACCAAGATCGTCTACCTGACGCCGAGCGTCGCCGGGTTCCAGGTCGGCGCCGCCTACACCCCGGTGTATGGCAGCAGCAACACCGACGTGAACCGCCGCAAGAACAGCACCGCCTATCACGACATGGCCGAGGTCCAGGCCACCTACAAGGGCGAGTTCGGCGGCTTCGGCGTGGAGGCGAGCGCCGCCTACCAGTTCGCCAAGGCGGCCAGCGGGCTTGAGGATCTGTCCTCGGTCCATGTCGGCGCCAATGTGTCCTATGCCGATTTCAAGATCGGCGGCAGCTACGCCTTCAGCGGCGACAGCGGCTATGCCACCGGCACCCGCGGCGTGGACGATCAGCAGGTGTGGATCGTCGGCGCCAACTACACGCTGGGTCCGGTCATCCTGGCCGCCACCTACACCGACGCCAAGGGCATCGACAGCAACTTCGCCGGCCTGAACTCCCGCGCCCATGTCTGGCAGGCCGGTGTGACCTATACCGTGGCGCCGGGCCTGACCACGGGTCTGGAATACAGCTATCTCGACAACAAGGTCGGCGGCGTGAACAACGACGCCAACATCGTCCTGTGGGACACCCGCTTCGCCTTCTGAGCGCGCGCGATCCCCGACGGCACGAACGCGAAAGGCGGCGGAGAAATCCGCCGCCTTTTCGTTATTCCGGACCGCCTTATTTCTTCGGAGCGGATTTGGGCTGGTCGGCCTTGGCGTCCTTGGCCGCGGTGTCGCACATCATGAACAGCACCGACGACTCCAGCGGCGTCCAGACCAGCAGGTAGCGTTCCTTGTTGCGGTCGGCGAGGAAGGAGATGGTTTCCGGATCGGTCACCGACTTGGGGTGGATTTCCCCCAGCAGATAGCCGAGCCGGCCGTAATTCGCCATCGTCCCCTGGAAGATATAGTCGAGCCGCTCCTGATCGTCCTTCGCGATTTCCCAGCCGAACTGTTCCTGCCGCACGCAGCGGCGGCCGTATTCGTCCAGAATCCTGTCCATGAAGCCGCGATAGGTGCCGTCGTCCGTCAGCGGAAAGGCCGGCTCGCTGAAGCGCACCTTGGTCATCGGCGAGCCGAGCATCTGCTTGGCCTTGCCTTGCTTGGCGCCGGGCTTCGCCTGGGTCTCGGCTTTGGGCGCCGCAGGTTTGGCGGCCGGCTTCCCATGATCCTCGGCGTGGGCGGGAGTGGCGACGGACCAGACGGCGAGCGCGGCGGCAAGGAGGCCGGCGGGGGCCGCCGACGTCAGGACGGAGAGCAGGGAACGAAACGGACTCCGCATGCGGAGGTCTCCTCGATATGCAAAAACGATGACGATCCCCCGCACCGGCGGACCGGACGCAAAGGGCATGGTCGCTTGGGGCGCTTGCGTTTCCGCGGACCGTCCGCTAACACGCCGCGGAAGCGCTGTACACCCGCAGCGACCGGATTGGGGGCGGCCATGACGACGACGCAGGGCACTGGCAGAGATACGCGAACCGGCGCCGAAGCAGGCGGTTCCGCCCACGCGGACAGCGTGGCGGCACGGCTCGACTCGGTGCGCCGCGCCATTGCGGAAACGGCATCGGCCTGCGGGCGCGGCGACGGTTCGGTGACGTTGGTCGCCGTGTCGAAGACCCATCCGGCCGAAGCGGTGGAGGAGGCGCTCGCCGCCGGCCAGCGCGTGTTCGGCGAGAACCGGGTGCAGGAGGCCAAGGCCAAGTTCCCGGCGCTGAAGGAGCGCTTCCCCGAACTGGAACTGCACCTGATCGGTCCGCTGCAGACCAACAAGGTCCGGGAAGCGGTCGCCCTGTTCGACGTGATCCAGACGCTGGACCGCCCGAAACTGGCGGAGGCGCTGGCGGGGGAGATGGCGAAATCCGGCCGCCGTCCCCGCTGCCTGATCGAGGTCAACACCGGCGAGGAACCGCAGAAGGCCGGCATCGCCCCGGCGGAGGTCGAAGCCTTCCTGGCCGACTGCCGCGACCGGCTGGGGCTGCCCGTCACCGGGCTGATGTGCATCCCGCCGGTGGACGAGGAGCCGGCGATGCATTTCGCCCTGCTGGCGGAGATGGCCCGCCGGCTGGGGCTGTCGGAAATCAGCATGGGCATGAGCGGCGATTACGAGACCGCCGTCCGCTTCGGCGCCACCCATGTGCGGGTCGGCACGGCGATTTTCGGCGCGCGCCCCTACCCGGCCCAATAAAGACCGGCCCAGTAAACAACGGCTTCATCACGCGGCCGGGCCGGCGACGCTCAGCGCGCTTCCCGGCCCGCAGTCCTTCAGCAGGCGCAGCATGTCGTCGGGCGCCAGCGCGACGCAGCCGGCGGTCGGCGCCCGGTCCGGGCGGACGAGGTGCAGGAACACGGCACTGCCCAGCCCCGGCACCACCGGGTCGTCATTGTGCCCCATCACCACCACGACGTCGTAGACGTGATCGTCCCGCCACATCTCCTCGTGGCTGGCGGGATAGGGCCGGATGACCGGACGGTTGTAGGCGGGATCCTCCGGCGCGTCGCACCAGCCGTCCTCCTCGGCGATCGGCTGGAGCGGCAGACCGGTCTCCGGCGCAGCCAGCCGGTCGGCGCGCCACAGCACGCGGCGCAGCGGGAAGCGGCCGACGGGGGTGGCGCCGTCGCCCTCCCGCTTGTCGGCGCGGACGCCGCCGCGGCCCAGCACGCAGGGCACCTCGCCCCCCGGCCAGCGCAGCCGGCCGGTGGTGACCGGCCCGCCATCATTGCCGCCATCGTTGCCGCCGTCATCCGGCGTCACGGTGATTTCGACGGTCATCCCGACACCCGCGTGGTGCTGCTCGCGGTACCCTGCGCCGCCTTGCGCGACTGCTCATACTTGGCGAGGTTGCGCATCATCGTCTCCGACAGCATGTCCGGCGGCACCGGAGTCGGCCCGGCCGCGGGGGCCGCTTCGGCCGGCTGATTTGCCGGCTGCCCGGCGGCGGGCTGCGGCTGGCCGCCGCCATTGCCATTGGCAGCCGCCGCACCGGCGGCGCGCGCATTCGCCGTCACCGCGCCGGGGATCGTCGCGGCATAGCGGGGCGCGCTGTGCTTCGCCAGGGCGGAGCTGGCCAGCGGCGTGTCGCGCGCCGGCATCTTGCTGGGGTGCGGAACCGCCCCGGCCGCGAGCTGCGCCGTCAGGACCGGCGAGGCATCCGCGGATTTGGCGGCGGAGGTGGAGGCCGCAAGCCGGACCGGCTGCCCGGCCGCGGGCTGCGCCGGCGCCGACCCGAGATCGGCGGGCTTGGCGGCGGCCAGCGCGGCGGCGAGCCCGCCGGCGGGCGCCTGCTGCGCCTGCTGTGGCTTCGCGGGGGGCTCCGCGGGGGAGCCGGACGCCGCCGGCCCCCCCGAGGCGTCCGCGACGGCGGTGGAGGCGGCGGGATGGTCACCGTCCCCAAAGCCGAGCGAGGCCATGACCGTCTCGCCGACATCCTGACCCGTCGCCTGTTCGACCACCGCGTTGGCGATGGAGGCCATGCCGCCGACCACGCCGCCATATAGCATGTCGCCCATGATCCGCATGGACGGCTGGATGGTGTCGCCGGTGATCTCGCGATAGACGGTGCTGACGATCGGGATGTGCTGCAGCGGGTTGATGATGTCCAGGAAGTCCCAGAAGGACATGTCGCCCTGGATTTCCACCGGGCCGCCATTGTGGCCGTCGCTGATGACCGGCGACGCCTTTTCGCGCGGCGCCGGACGCTGGACGGCGCTGCTGTCGATCATGGTGGCGTCGATGGCCATGGGCGGTCTCCCGGCTCGGTGGTCACGACAGGGTACAGCAAGCGGCGTGCCAAGCCGGGGCGCCCGATCCGAAGCGGAATCGACCGATTCGCGAGGATCCGGACGGCCGGCACCCGGAATCCGATTCCCGTCGCGGTCTAATCGGCAATTACTGCCGGGCCGGCATGGCGATTCCTGCCCCGCCGGCCGCAGCCCTTCAGTCAGAACATATGGCCGCTGCGTTCCGCCTTGGTGCGGAGATAGGCCTCGTTGTGGCCGTTGGCCGGGAAGATGTGGGCCACCCGCTCCACCACCGCGATACCGCAGCGGGCGAGCTGGCGCAGCTTTTCCGGGTTGTTGGTCATCAGCCGCACGGACTCGAAGCCAAGCTGCCGCAGCATCTCCGCCGCCGGCAGATAGACGCGCTCGTCCGCTTCGAAGCCGAGGATCTCGTTGGCGTCCACCGTGTCGAAGCCGCGGTCCTGGATGCGGTAGGCGCGCAGCTTGTTGACCAGCCCGATGCCACGCCCCTCCTGCGCCAGATACAGCAGCACGCCGCTGCCCTGCCGGGCGATCTCGGCGATGGCGCCGCGCAGCTGGTCGCCGCAGTCGCAGCGCAGCGACCCCAGCAGATCCCCGGTGAAGCATTCCGAATGCAGGCGGGCCAGCACCGGCTGCCGCGGATCGGGGTCGCCGATGACGATGGCCAGATGCTCCGGCCCGCCGTCGGCCGGGCGGAAGGCGTAGATGCGCGTGTTTTCCGACCCCACCAGCGGCACCCGCGCGTCGGCGACGCGGCGCAGGGTCCGCACCACATGCACCCGGTAATCGGCGACGTCCGACGCCCGCACCAGCAGCAGGTCATGCTCCGCCGCCCACTCCGCCGCACTCTTCGGGGTGGACGACGGCAGGGGCGGCGGCAGGTCGGCGGTGATGGCGGCGGGCAGCAGGCGGGCCAGCCGGGCGAGGTCCACCGCCGCGGCCTCGCGGCTGCCGGGGCAGGCCTCGACGGCGGCGAGGCCGGGGGGGAGCGCGTCCTGGGCCTGCGGATGCTGTTCGGGATCGGCCAGCGCATGGGCCTGGTCCGCGGTCAGCCCGCCGGGCCGGTCGAGCGTCATGGCGCCGAATGCCTCCGCCGCGGCGCCGGGCGCCTGATCGTCGGCGATGTCGCTCACCGGCTGCGCCGCCTCGGCGGCGGCCAGCCCCAGAACCACGGCGCGGCGGCGTGTGACCACCAGCCGCGGGGTACCGCCGGTCAGCGCCTTCAGCCGCTCCACGGCGTCGAGCGCCACCGACTCCACCGACACCGCGGCGCCGACCGTGCCGTCGGCGGTCTCGATCGCCACCACCTCGCCCCGGCGCAGGGCGGCCAGCGCCCGGTCGACGGCGCGCACTGCGGCCTCGTCGATGGGCGCCGCCGCGGCGGCTGCCGCGGGCGTGGACAGGGTGACCGTGGTGGTGGCGGAGGAGCGTTCGGCTTGCATCGTCAGCGGCTTTGCGTAGCGGGTGCGCCGGATACGGCGCGTAAACGGGACATGGTGCGTTCGGCGGGCGAAGCAAAGCGCAGGTGGCGCGCCCCTGTCCAGCAATTCCCGCGCGCCACACCGTTGCCGGTGACACAACGATCCGGCTAGCCTGCCCGGCGCGGGGACCATCCCGCGCCGCCGACCGGGCGGAGTCGGCACCTCCAACGGGCCGCTCCGCCGCCGGCACCATGGGCGCTAGGATGACCGCCGCAGCCCTTCAACCGGGAGCCTTTCCCCCGTGACCACCCGTTCGACGACCCCCGATCCGACCCTATCCGTGCATCTGGTGATGCCGGCCGATCTTGCAGCGGACGCCCATTCCAACGCCTATACCCGCCGCATGGCCGAGGCCCTGCGCGCCGCCGGGGCCGGCATCATGCTGCACGCCCTGCCCGGCCCGCACCCGCAGGTCGATCCGTCGGCGATCCTGGCCGCCGACGTCGCGCTGTCGCGGCTGCCCGACGGCGCGACGGTCCTGCTGGACGGCAACGCCCTGCCCAACCTCGCCGCCAGCCTGCCGGCCGACAGCCGGCGCCTGCGCTTCACCGCGCTGATCGAACGCCTGCACTGGACCGAGCCGGGTCTGGCCGCCGATGAGGCCGCCGCGCGCCGCAACCTGGAACAGGGGGCGCTGGCCCTGATGCGCCATGTCGCGGTGCCGGACGAGACCGTCGCCGCCGCCCTGCGCGACCTCGGCTTGCGGCCCGAACGGATCGTCCTCGCCGCCGCGGACGCCGAAGGGGCGGCGGCGCTGCTGGCGGTGCTGTAGACGGCCCACCTGGAAGGCGCATCCTCTTCGCCACAAGCCATCACGACAATCCACCGGCGCCATGCTACTAAGGCGCCGCCCCCGGCCCTGCCGACGGCGGCCCCAGACTTCCGAATCCCGACTTCCGACTTCGTGCCGCGGACCATGACCATCGCAAAGCGCATCCTCCTGGTCGACGACGACACCGCCCTGCGCCAGTCGCTGGCCGAACAGCTTCGCCTGCTGGAGGAGCTTGAGACGGAGGAGGCCGGCGACGGCGCCGGCGCGCTGAACGCCGTCCGCAAGGCGGGTGGGGCCGGAACCGGCTTTTCCGCCATCCTGCTCGACGTCGGACTGCCGGACATGGACGGGCGCGACGTCTGCAAGCTGCTGCGGCGCGAAGGGGTGCGCTGCCCCATCATCATGCTGACCGCGTCGGCCAGCGACGCCGACACCATACTGGGGCTGGAATCCGGCGCCAGCGACTATGTGACCAAGCCCTTCCGCCTGGGGGTGCTGATCGCCCGGCTGCGCGCCCAGCTGCGCCAGTTCGAGCAGACGGAGGACGCGGTCTTCGTCATCGGCCCCTACAGCTTCCGCCCCGGCGCCAAGCTGCTGCTGGACGAGGCCGCCAACCGCAAGATCCGCCTGACCGAGAAGGAAACGGCGATCCTGAAATACCTGTACCGGGCCGGCGATCTGGTGGTCGGGCGCGAAACCCTGCTGGGGGAGGTCTGGGGCTACAACGCGGCTGTCACCACCCACACGCTGGAAACCCACGTCTACCGCCTGCGCCAGAAGATCGAGGCCGATCCGTCCAACGCCCGCATCCTGGTGACGGAACCCGGCGGCTACCGGCTGGTGCCCTGAGGCACAAAGTCAGCGCCGGCCGACCGAGGCCAATTCGCGGCGGCTTCCCCGTTCGGCGATGGTGACCTCGCCGGCGAAGCCCAACCAGCGGCGACGCTCGCCGGTCTGCGGCCCGCCCGAAAGCTTGCCCAATCGCGCCGCGCCGAGGCCGCAGGCCGATGGGCCGCCCCACAGCCCACGCCCCCGAGGCACCACCGGCAGCAGCCGCAGCTTGCGGCCGACGATGGCCATCCGGCGGCGCCAGTGGGTGACGTCGTGCGGCGACACGCCGACGCGGCGGGCGATCTCGCGGTCGGACAGCAGCGCGCTGCCGGGGTCCTGCAGCAGGTCCAGCACCGCGCGGCGCTTGTCGCTGTCGGCATGGCGGGAGTGCTTGCGCTCCAGCGCCTTGCCCATGTCCCACAGCTTTTCCGCCGTCTCGCGCGCCAGGGTGCGCCAGCGGTCGGCCTCCTCGCGCTGGCGGTCGGCATCGCCCGCCGCCTTGTCGAGTTGCCGCCGCAGGGTGGCGAGTTCCAGTTCCAGGTCCTTCACCTGCCGGCGCAGGCCGCGGACGAGTTCGTCCGGCGGCGGCGGCGGGGCCGGCGCGCCGGCGGGTTCGGCAGGCTGGGCGGCGGGCGGCGGCTCGGCCGCGGGCGGTGCCGGCGTTCGGGCGCGCTCCGCCAGATCGCGGAAGGACAGGCCGGCGCGGGACAGCATGATGCGGGCGGCGCGCAGGGCGGACAACGCCTCGCCCTGATGCTCCGACTCGGCCATGGCGAGGACTTTGGCGAGCTTGTCAGGATCCATCCGCGTCTGGTTCCGCCGGAGCCGGTCCCCACCCGCGCGGGGACCCTTGGGAAATCATCAAGTCAGGCCGCGCAATGCGCGACAAGCCCCAACCTACCACATCTTATGGGTTTGGACAGATGCCCTTCGTAGGGTGTCGACTCGCGACACGGCCTGTTCGGATTTGCTAGACTTGGGCAAGCGGGGCCGCCACGATGGCGCCGTTATGACCATCGATTCGGCCATCAAATCGACGCGACCGACCGCTCCATCGCCCGCTCCTGAAGAGTCCGGCGGCGGGTCTCCCTTCACCGTGCGCTTCTGGGGCGTGCGCGGCAGCATCGCGGCGCCCGGCCCGGCCACCGTGCGCTATGGCGGCAACACCGCCTGCATCGAGGTGCGCTGCGGCGGCGCCCACATCGTCTTCGACTGCGGCACCGGCATCCGGCCGCTGGGCGAGTCGCTGGCGCGCGACGGCGGGCCGGTCGACATCGACCTGCTGCTGACCCACAGCCATCTCGACCACATCAGCGGCCTGCCCTTCTTCGCGCCGGCCTTCGATCCGGCCAGCCGGCTGCGGCTGTGGTCCGGGCATCTGCCGCCGGAACGGCCCTTCCGCACCGTGCTGGCCGACATGATGACGGCGCCGCTGTTCCCGGTGCCGGTCGAGATCTTCCGGGCCGACTGCCAGTACCGCGATTTCCAGGCCGGCCAGACCTTGGACCTGGCGCCGGGTGTCCCGGCGGGAGTGGTGGTGCGCACCTGCCGCCTGAACCATCCCGACGGCGCCACCGGCTACCGGGTGGAGCATGGCGGCCGCAGCCTGTGCGTCCTGACCGACACCGAACATCCGGCCGAAGGGCGCGACCCGGTGATCCTGGACCTGCTGCGCGGCGCCGACGTGATGGTGTATGACAGCACCTACACCGACGCCGAATACCCGACGCGCATCGGCTGGGGCCATTCGACTTGGCAGGAATGCCTGCGGCTTGCCGAGGCTGCCGGAGTCGGCCGCGCTGTGATCTTCCACCACGACCCGGCCCGCACCGACGACGCGCTGGATGTCATCGCGGCGGAAGCGGAGGCGATGCGCCCCGGATCGTTGGTGGCCTATGAAGGGATGGAGCTGTCCCTGTAGGGTCGCCGCGGCTTAAGTTCAGCATCGTCCGTACCGGTTGAATCCCGAACAATCGGCTCTACCGATCAAAAGCGCTTGTGCGTGTTCATTGCGCCACAGGTTGCTTTGTCACACTGGTCTCCTGTGACAATCTTGGTATTAGATCGGCGTGCAACCCCGCCACGATTGGGGCGGGCGGGGTCGTTGATGCGTGCAAAGCTTGGGGGGAAGAGCGATGCGCATGACCGGTCGTGCCTTGGGTATTCTTGCCGTGCTGACCGTCGCGACGCAGCTTGGCGGCTGCGCCACTGCACCGCCGCTGGAAAGCGCCAGGCTGGACGGCGAACCGCGCAGCGTGGTCCTGCAGCATCCCGCCAGCGGCGAGACGGCGTCCGTCACCTACTGGCGCCCCGGCGACGGGTATGATCCGGCCGCGATGCGCGAGATCGCCGTCCTGTTCCGCGACCGCCGCAGCGACGAGGTGATCCCGGTCGATCCGGCCCTGGTCGACATGCTGGTGGAGTTGCGCCAGCGCGTCGGCGCGCCGCCGGACTCGCCGATCCGCATCACCTCGGGCTACCGGTCGAGCGCCACCAACGCCAGCCTCGCCCGGACGAACCCGAACGTCGCCGAGAACTCCTACCACATGCGCGGTCAGGCGGCGGACTTCTCCATCGCCGGCATCCCGCCTTCGCGGCTGGCGGAGGAAGCGGCGGCGATGCAGCGCGGCGGCTACGCCATGTACGCCCACACCGGCCATGTCCATGTCGACACAGGCCCCTTCCGCACCTGGACGCCGAAGACCGGCGAACCGCGCGCGCCGCAGATCCTGGAGGCGCAGGCCCGCGCCCGTGCCAAGGCCCAGGCGCTCGCCATGAAGCATGGCGGCGGCAAGGGCCGCGTGCAGGTGGCCGAGGCGGCGGACAAGGCGGTCAAACCGGGCAAGCCGCCGGCGAAACCCGCCGAGGCTCCGGCCAAGTCCGCCGTCCGGGCGGCGGCCCCCGATCTGTCGCGCGTCCGCGTGGCGCTGGCCCAGGTGAAGGAAATGCCGGTGCAGAAGCCGGCGAAACGCTAGAGTGCGATCGCTTCAAGCGGAAACGCTTGAAGCGTGAATCACACGGAAAACCAAAAGCTTAGAGCCTATCTGGTGCTTCAATAAGCGCCAGATAGGCTCTAAACTCCGGGCGCAGTCCCGTCACCCGCGCACCGGTACCGTCATGACCAGCCTGCTGATCCTCCGCCACGGCCCGACCGCCTGGAACGCCGAAGGGCGCATCCAGGGCAGCATCGACGAGCCGCTGTCCGACGCCGGCCGCGCACGGGTCGCCCGCTATCGCCTGCCGCCCGAGTCGGCCGGTTTGCGCTGGGTCGCCAGCCCGAAGCGCCGGGCCTGGGAGACGGCGACCCTGCTCGGCCTCGATCCGACGCCGGAACCGCGGATCGTCGAAATGGACTGGGGCGAGTGGGAGGGCGAACGCACCGAGGACCTGCGCGCCGACGGCCGCATGCCGGGCCGTCACGACCGGCTGGGGCTCGACTTCAAGGCGCCCGGCGGCGAAAGCCCGCGCGAGGTGCAGGCCCGTCTGCGCTCCTGGCTCGCCGATCTGGCGGTGGAGGGGCATCCGACCGGCGCCGTAGCCCACAACGGCATCCTGCGCGCGCTCTATTCGCTCGCCACCGGCTGGGACATGCGCGCCGACCCGGCGGAGGAGCTGCGCAACGGCTGCGCCCACCTGTTCCGCATCGCCAGGGATGGCGCGCCGGAGCTGGTGCGGTTGAACATCGGCCTGCTGGAGTAAGGGGGCGCGACGCCCCCTCCCCCTCAGACGGCCAGATCTCAGACGGCCAGATCGACGATCACCGGCACATGGTCCGACGGCTTGGGCTCCCAGCCGCGGGCGTCGCGCAGCACCTTGACGCCCGTCAGCGCCCCTTCCAGCGGCGGGGTCACCCAGATGTGGTCCAGGCGCCGGCCGCGGTTGGAGGCGGCCCAGTCCTTCGCCCGGTAGCTCCACCAGGTGTAGAGCTTTTCCTCCGGCGGAACGAAGCGGCGCATGGCGTCGACCCAGCCGGCGGACGCCTGCATCGCCGCCAGCTTTTCCACCTCGATCGGCGTGTGGGAGACCACGGACAGCAGTTCCTTGTGGCTCCACACGTCCTGTTCCAGCGGCGCGATGTTCAGGTCGCCGACCAGCACCATCGGCCGGTCGGGCGTCCGCTCCGTGCCCAGCCAGTGGGTCATCTCGTCCAGGAACTGGAGCTTGTGGGCGAACTTGTCGTTCACCGCCGGGTCGGGGATGTCGCCGCCGGCGGGGATGTAGACGCAATGCAGTTCGATCCCGCCCGGCAGATGGGCGAGCGCGTGGCGGCAATCCTGCTTGCCGCACCAGTGCTGGACGTCGTGCGACTCGAAGGGCAGGCGCGACAGGATGGCGACGCCGTTGTAGCTCTTCATCCCGTGGATGTGGGCGTGGACATAGCCGCGCTCCGCCAGCGGGCCGAGCGGGAAGTCGGCGTCCACCACCTTGGTTTCCTGCAGGCAGATCACGTCCGGCCGCTCCTCCTCCATCAGGCGGAGGAGGAGGTCCAGACGCATGCGGACCGAATTGATGTTCCAGGTCGCGATGCGCATTTGGCGGCGGCTCAGGCGATGGTCAGGGTCAGGGTGCCGACGCCTTCGACCGCGCCGGTCAGCACGTCGCCGGCCACCACCGCGCCGACGCCCTCCGGCGTGCCGGTGTAGATCAGGTCGCCCGGCTGCAGTTCGACGAAGCCGGACAGGTAGGAGATCGTCTCCGCCACCGACCAGATCAGGTCGGACAGGTCGCCCTTCTGCCGCGGCTCGCCGTTCACCTGCAGGGTGACCGCGCCCTTGGCCGGATGGCCGATGTCGGCGACGGTGCGGATGGCGGAGCAGGGGGCCGACTGGTCGAAGCCCTTGCCCATGTCCCAGGGCTTGCCTTCCTTCTTGGCGGCGTTCTGCAGGTCGCGCCGCGTCATGTCGAGCCCGACGGCATAGCCGAACACATGGTCCAGAGCGCGGTCGACCGGAATGTCGCGCCCGCCGGTGCTGATCGCCACCACCAGCTCGATCTCGTGATGCAGGTTGGCGGTCTTCGGCGGATAGGGGATGGTGGCGCCGTCGGCGACGATGGCGTCGGCCGGCTTCATGAAGAAGAAGGGCGGCTCGCGGTCGGGATCGGCGCCCATCTCGCGCGCATGGGCGGCATAGTTGCGGCCGACGCAATAGATGCGGCGCACCGGGAACGGATCGCCGCCCGCGACGGGGACGGCCGGCTGGGACCACAGGGGAATGGCGAAGGCCATGGCATCGGCTCTCTGGTTGGAACGCTTACCCACAGCTAACCCGAAAGCCGCCAACGGACCAAGCGTCCAACCATCCGCCCTGCCCTGCAAATCGGTTCAGCACTCCGGACGAGGGGCTGCTGAAAACGAAGACGCCCGGTCTGGGGGGGACCGGGCGTCGGAAGCTCCGATTCGGGAACCCGCGCGCGGCAGGGGAAACCGCTGGGCGGGCGATCGGCGTCGAATCGGCGTCGATCACTTCTTGACTCTTCAAGATGGAATTTGTATACCCTCTCACCAATACGTTTCACGCATATCTGGTATGCGTCAGCCTTCCGCCGTGCGGTTCTTGCTGACAAACGAAAGCCTTGCCCGCATTTTATCCGTTCATCCGATAATTCATCCAAAACATGGCATCCACGGTGACTGACAACGAGCGTTCCACCCCCGCCGACCGGCGGTCGCGTCTGCGGCCCGGCAAGAACGGCAAGCTCGCCCTTGGCCCCCTTCCGGAGCTGGTGGGTTACAACCTGCGCAAGGCTCAGGTTGCGGTGTTCCAGAGCTTTCA
Organism: Azospirillum oryzae; assembly: GCF_900177515.1. Taxonomy (GTDB): domain Bacteria; phylum Pseudomonadota; class Alphaproteobacteria; order Azospirillales; family Azospirillaceae; genus Azospirillum; species Azospirillum oryzae_A. The sequence goes on along the minus strand of NZ_FXAK01000007.1, from coordinate 297,519 downwards.
GAATGCGGTCGCTCCGCATGACATCACGCCCGGCCAGTTCGGCGTGCTGATCATGATCCGGGAGAACGAGGGCCTGTCGCAGTCCGACCTGGGCACGGCGGTCGGCATCGACCGGTCGACCATGGTCGCTGTGATCGACCGTCTCGAGTCGCGCGGCCTCGTCGTGCGCGCGCCCTCGCCCAACGACCGCCGCTCCTACGCGCTGCGCCTGTCGCCGGAAGGCCAGACGCTGATGGACGACCTGATCCCGCGCGTCCAGGCGCACGACCAGGGCATGGTCAAGGACCTGTCCCCGGAAGAGCAGGCGCAGTTCATCGACTTCCTGCGCCGCGTGTCGCGGTCGAAGTAAGGGGCGCCGCCCCTTCCGTTCCAGGCACCGGAAACGACTGACAGCCCGCCCCGCACCGGCAATCGCCGGATGCAGGGCGGGCTTTTCTCTTTGGGCGCCTTAGCGCCCACCGAGTAGAGCCTGCGGTGTCCACGCATCATTTGCACAAAGCTGCGGCAAGAAAACACCTTGCCAGACGATCATATCTGTCTCATACCATAAATACGTGTATTAAATATCTTCCCAGCTCCTTCCAGTATTTTCATAAAATTCAACACCACCGGCAAGAACGGGGCGCACCATGACGTCAACTCCCAGCAACCAAGCGGGTTTCGACGCGCTGAGCTACCTCGCCGCGAACCCCGACCTGATCCGGGCCTTCGGCGTCGACACCACCGCAGCCGCGCAGCACTACTCCACCCACGGAATCGCCGAAGGCCGCTCGACCACATTCGACGCCCTGAGCTACGAGGCCGCCAATCCCGACCTGCCGGCCGCCTTCGGCACCGACACCGTCGCCGCCACGCGGCATTACATCGAATTCGGCCTCAAGGAGGGGCGGACGACCACATTCGATGCCTTGAGCTACGTGGCCGCCAACCCCGACCTTCTTGCGGCCTTCGGCACCGACACCGCCGCCGCGACGCGGCACTACATCGAATTCGGCCTGCGCGAGGGCCGCAACACCTATTTCAACACCGCCGGCTATCTGTCCGCGAACGCCGACCTGCGGGCGGCCTTCGGCACCGACATGACCGCCGCGCAACGCCACTATATCCAGAACGGCTTCCGCGAGGGACGGACGATCCCCATCGACGACTATGCCGAGAACACCACGACGATTGGCCGCGTCAGCAGCGGGACCGCCGCCACCGGCATGATCGAGCGGGCCTACGACGTCGATTGGTTCAAGACGACGCTCAATGCAGGCACGACCTACACGCTGTCCGTGACCTTTCCCGGCAAGGGAACCCACGACTTCGCGCTCATCGACGAGCGCGGCACCATCCTGGCGAGCGACAGCGACCCCAACGGCGATGGCGTCCACACAGTCACCTACACGCCGGGCACGAGCAGTTCCGTCTACGCGGCGGTGAGCGGTTTCAGCACCGGACGCTATTCGATCGCCATGACCGGCGGTGACGTCACGAACACGACGACGACGACGACCACCACCACGATCACCACCACCACCCCGGTCACGCTGTCGGATGATTTCTCCGACAACATCTGGACCACGGGGCGGCTTACGGTCGGCGGCACCGCCAGCGGCGTGGTGGAGAAGGATTTCGACAAGGATTGGTTCGCCGTGACGCTGGAGCGCGGATCGGTGTACCGGTTCGGCACCAGTGTCGGCACCGGCGGCTCGCGTCCGACGCTCAGGCTCTATGACGCCGCGGGCTATCGGATGACCACGCGGTCCTACATGCCGGGCGGGGAGAGCATGACATCCACGCCGGAAATCACGGTGGCGACGACCGGCACCTATTACCTGGAACATGATTTTGTCCTCGGTCCCGGCGCCAGGAGTGCGGTTCCCTACACGGTCTGGGCCCAAAAGGTGGCGATCGATTCCGCGTTTTCCGACGATTTCGGCGACTCGCCGGGCACGGCCGGTCGGATGTCGGTCGGCGAGACGATCACGGGCGCCATCAACCAGACGTGGGATGAGGATTACATCGCCTTGTCCCTGCAGCAGGGCCACAGCTACACGTTCGACGTCACCACGCCGGGTCAGGCGTTCAACCTGGCGATCAACGACGCGCTCGGCAATGAAGGCTGGCTGGGACCGTCGGACGACAGCGCCGGCATTTACTATTACACCTCAAGGGACGGCCATCGTTTCTACAGCTATACGGCCAACAAGACCGAAACCTACCGCATCAAGCTGTCGGGCAACGACGTCGGCCCTTACTCCCTCAAGGCCACCGACAACGGCATGGTCGACGACATCGCCAACGACGCGAGCACGACCGCGGGACTGGCGATCGGCGGCAGCGCCACGGGGCACATCGATTACCGCCCGACCGGTGGTGCCTTGAACGGGGACAGCGACTGGTTCGCGGTGTCGCTCCAGGCCGGCCAGACCTATGAATTCGACCTCAAGAGGAACGGTGACGGCGCCGGCCTGATCCTGCGCGATCAGCAGGGCAATGCCGTGTCCGGCGGCACCAGCGTCGATTTCTGGAACTACACCTGGGGCAACGACAGCCTGCTCTACACCGCGACCCGATCCGGTACCCATTACCTCACGGTGAACGCACTGATGGCCGGAACCGGGACGGATCTGGCCGGCTATACGGTCAGCGCCCATCAGATCGGCTGACCGCCAATCCGCGGCGCCCCAACCGGGCGCGCCGCGGACCGGCCGGTGCCGGGGGGATGGCCAAGGGCCTGTCCCCGGACGTGCAGGCACAGGTCATCGACTCCCGCGCCGCGTGTCGTGGCCCAAGTATGGGGCGCCGCCCCTTCCGTTCCAGGCACCGGAAACGACTGTGCGGCAAGGGTGGGGGACGATAACGCCGGCGATCAAGAAACTGGAGCGCGCCATCATCGGGCGGCAGTTCCAGCACGGCGGGCATGAGGTGCTGCGCTGGTGCTTCGACAACATCCAGGTGGAGACCGACCGCGCCGGCAACCGGCTGTTCAGCAAGGGCAAGGCGCGGGAGCGGATCGACGGTGCTGTTGCCTGCGCCATCGCTGTGTCGCTGTCGCAGGCCACGGCGAAGCGGGAGGCTCAATTTATGATCTGGACGTACCTGACGATGAGTTCTTGGTGTGATTGCTTATTTTGGGAGTTGCTTTAATATTATATGCAATCATAAACTAAGATGAGCGGTACTCCTGCCCACAAGATATGTTCGGCGTTTAAGATTGACCTACGCGATAAGATTTAGGCCTAATTGCACAAAATGGAGGGCGGGGTGATGATCGAAGAGAAAAATGCGATTGTAAGCGCTTATAGTTTAAAGTACCCTGAATTCACTGATATAAATGTCGACGAATTTGCTCAAAATTCTTTTGGCGGCACTTTGGCTGCAGTTTCTTACAAAATAAATGGTCAGAAAAATGACGGAGAAATATGCTTTGTTACTGAAGATGGATCAGTGCAAATATTTGGAACAACCGTTGAGCTTGTCAGATTTTTGAAATACAAGGCAACAGAACATCCTCTGGAAAAGATTTTTTCTCGGCATATATTGTCTGGTATCATTTTCTTTGTTCTAATACTCGCAATATCTATTGCTGGATTTTTCAATTTCAACGATAAGGCTTATACGATACTTGGCGGGGTTGTCGGAGTTGCCGCAGGTTTCTTCTTTGGCTCGAAAAAGGAGCAAAAATAGCAAATCCCCGATGTATTATGACGCGGCAGAGGAAACGGTTAAACCTTTGGACCGCTTGCGTGGCGCTTACACCCTCAACGATCATTTCCTTAACGCGCCGTTATAAAACAATAATATGAAAAAAGGTTCTGGCACTTGGAAAGCCAAGGCTGCTGTCCGGTTGGAAGTGGGGACGCTGAATGTCGCAACCAGGGGCGCTGCCGTTCCGACCTATGTCCCCAACGAGATCCAATCCATTCAATTGGATAGACAGTGCGGAGATGGTGGGAACGCTGAGGACACTGTTTCGTCGCTAATCTTTAACCCTAGCCCTGTAGGTCGTCGCTCGCACAACGTGGCGGGTCATCGCCGATCCGGTTGCAAGAGGCGCTTCCGCCCGCAAACGCCCGCTGACAGCGGCGTCAATCCACCGAAAAATGTAGCGTAAACTGGGGGAGACGCATCCCCCCAAAACGAAAAAGCCCAAGCAATTCAATTGCTTGGGCTGAATTCGTGGCGGAGGGAGAGGGATTCGAACCCTCGATACGCTTTTGACGTATACACACTTTCCAGGCGTGCGCCTTCAACCGCTCGGCCACCCCTCCGTAGAGGCCCGCGTTATAGCCAGAGGTTCGAGGTGATGCAAGCCTCCGTTTCACGCGGGCGACGTTTTTTTGATAGCGCGCTAAACCGCGCCAATCTCATCCGCCAATCTCATCCACCAGCGCCCCGACGGTGCGGCACAGCAGGTCCAGGTCCTGGGGGCGGGACAGGCGGTGGTCGCCGTCCTTCACCAGCGTGACGCGGACATCGTCGCCGGTCAGCGCCTCGGCGATGCGCAGGCTGAGCTGCCAGGGAACATCCGGGTCGCGCTGGCCGTGCAGCAGGCGGACAGGGCCGCCGAAGGCGATGGGGCCGCGCAGCAGAAGGTGGTTGCGGCCGTCCTCGATCAGGGCGCGGGTGATCGGCTGGGGTTCGGGACCGTACTCCGACGGGCGGTTCCAGACGCCCTCCTCCATGATCCGGCGGCGGACATCGGCATCGAAGATGTCCCACATCAGGTCTTCGGTGAAGTCGGGGGCCGGGGCAATGCCGACCAGTCCGGCCACCCGCTCCGGACGGCGCGTTGCCGCCAGCAGCATCATCCAGCCGCCCATCGAGGAGCCGACCAGGATCTGCGGCCCCGTCGTCACCTGATCCAGCACCGCCAGCGCGTCGTCGGCCCACAGGCCGATGGTGCCGTCGGCGAACCGCCCGCTGGAGGCGCCGTGGCCCTGATAGTCGAAGCGGGTGAAGGACAGGCCGCGTTCCACCGCCCAGGCTTCCAGAGTCGTCGCCTTGCCGCCGGTCATGTCGGACATGAAGCCGCCCAGAAAGATCACGCCGGGCTTGCCCTGCCCGGACGGGCCGGCAGGGGTGTGGTGATAGGCTATGGTCGCGGCACCGCGCGTTAGGCTATGGTGCGCGCCGCCCGGACGGGCTGCGGTTTCGGTCATACGGTCACCTTCGACAAACGGACACCGGCACGCGGTCGGGCACCGGGCTCGACGGCGATCCGGCATGCCGGGGCCCGCGGCCGGTTCCGGGCCGCCCCTTGCGAGCAGCCGGCATCATGGATTTCGACCCCCACCTTACCACCGACCACTCCCCGCGCAACGCGGACGCCCACGACGCTCCCAATGCCCCCAACTGGCCGGGCGGCCGGGCGCCGACGGTGCTGCAGGTGGTGCCGACGCTGGTCACCGGCGGGGCGGAGCGCGGCTGCATCGACATGGCGCTGGCCCTGCAGGCCGCCGGCGGCAGGCCGCTGGTGGCGTCGGAGGGCGGGCCGATGGTGCGCGAACTGGACCGCGCCCGCATCACCCACCTGACCCTGCCGCTGGCCTCCAAGAACCCGCTGGCCATCCGCCGCAACGCCCGCCGGCTGGCCGCCATCATCCGCGAGCACAAGGTGGACATCGTCCACGCCCGCTCCCGCGCGCCGGCCTGGAGCGCGTGGCTGGCCTGCCGGGAGACCGGCGCCCGCTACATGACCACCTTCCACGCTCCCTACAATTTCGGCACGGGTCCGGTCGGCGGCCGGCTGAAGCGCTGGTACAATTCGGTGATGGCGCGCGGCGAGCGGGTGATCGCCATCTCCGGCTTCATCCGCGACCATGTGCTGGGCAACTATCCGGTCGATCCGGCGCGGGTGCGCGTCATTCACCGCGGCATCGACCGCGGCGTCTTCGCCCCCGACCGGGTCAGCCCGGCGCGGCTGGTGACGCTTGCCAAGCAATGGAACCTGCCGGACGACCGGCCGGTGATCCTGCTGCCCGGCCGGCTGACCCGCTGGAAGGGCCAGACCGTGCTGATCGACGCGCTGGCCAGGCTGGGGCGCAAGGACGTGCTGGCCCTGCTGGTTGGATCCGACCAGGGCCGCACCGGCTACCGCGAGGAGCTGGAGAACCGCATCGCCAACGCCGGCCTGCGCGGCGTGGTGCGGATGACCGACCATTGCAGCGACATGGCCGCGGCCTACCTCTTGTCGACGGTGGTCGTCTCCGCCTCGCGTGAGCCGGAAGCCTTCGGGCGGGTGATCGTGGAGGCGCAGGCGATGGGCAAGCCGGTGATCGTCTCGGCCATCGGCGCCTATCAGGAGACGGTCGTTCCCGGCGAAACCGCCTGGGTGGTGCCGCCGGACGATCCCGACGCCCTGGCCCGGGCACTGGACGAGGCGCTGTCGCTGACCCCGGAGCAGCGCGAGGCCATCGGCGCCCGCGCCATCGCCTTCGTCGCCGACCGCTACACCAAGGACCGAATGTGCGCCGACACGCTGGCGGTCTATGCGGAGTTGCTGCAACCACGCTGAGATCGGCCTGTCGACGCAATCCGATCCCCGACCCACCTATCACCAACCCCACCCATCAAACCGACCGGACACCATGGCCGACATCCGACAGATCTCCGGCATCGCCGACGTCATCGACCGTTATGACGGGTTCATCCTGGACCTGTGGGGCGTGCTGCATGACGGCGAACGGCCCTATCCCGGCGTGCCCGACTGCCTGGACCGCATGCGCGCCGCCGGCAAGACGGTTTGCCTGCTGTCCAACGCGCCGCGCCGCACCACCGGCGTGATCGAGAAGCTGGACGGCATGGGGCTGGGGCGCGGGCGCTACGACCATGTCATGACCTCGGGCGAGGCGACCTACGAGGCGCTGCGCGACCGCGACGACCCCTGGCACGCCGCCCTCGGCCGCCGGCTCTACCACATCGGGCCGGAGCGGGACATCGACGTCTATGACGGGCTCGGCTATCAGGTTGCCGCTACGCCCGATCAAGCGGATTTCGTCGTCAACACCGGCATCGTCACCTTCGGCGAGACGGTGGCGGATTATCAGCCGCAGCTGGACGCCTGCCTCGCCGCCGGCCTGCCGATGATCTGCGCCAACCCCGATCTGGTGGTGATGGTCGGGCCGATGCTGGTGATCTGCGCCGGCACGCTGGCCGCCCGCTACGAGGAGATGGGCGGCGACGTGCGCTGGCACGGCAAGCCCCATGCCCCGGTTTACGAACGCTGCTTCAAGCTGCTGGGGATCGACGACGGCAGCCGGATCCTGGCGGTGGGCGACAGCCTGCGCACCGATGTCGCCGGCGCCAACGCCGCCGGAATCGACGTGGCGCTGGTCACCGCCGGCATCCATCAGGAGGAACTGGGGGGCGCCGCCTGGGGGGCCGCGGTCGATCCGGTCAATCTGCGCGCTCTGGCCGATGCGTCGGGGCACATGCCCACCTACGCGGTGCCCAGCCTGCGCTGGTAACTCTTCAAAGACGGGAGCGTGGAGGCGACCTGCCCGCGTTCCCGTCTCAATCCAGCGGGACGGCGTCGTCCATCGCCTTGTGGAGCAGGGGCGACTGGCCGTCTTCGGCAAAGCCGCGGTTGCCGATCGCGGTGCGGTAATAGCTGACGATGAAGACGCGGATGGAGGCGGTCAGATTGGCCTCGCCCCGCCGTTCGTCGATCTGGGTGCAGATTTCGTTCAGCGTCAGCCTTTCACGCTCGCAGATTTCCTTCAGCGAGTCCCAGATGTACGGCTCCATCCTCAGGCTGGTACGGCGACCGCTGACCTTGACGTTGCGGCAGAGCAGCCCCGGTCCTTCCCTCCCCCTGCCCGCGCCCGTGCCCCCCATCGGAAACCCCGTTCCCCATTCGTTGCGCCGCCCGCTCTCTCGATGCGGGCAAATACATCCATTTGTGTGACCATATTGCAAGTGGCGTGTGCCGTCCAAGGGCAATTCGACCCATGGCTGCGGATGGACGCGACAATCGAGCGCAGGCGGGTATTGCCCCCAACCGCAGATCGGCAGATTGCGGGGAAAAGCCGCTTCCTTTGGCCTGTACCTTCGCTATACCAGTGCCGGATGGCGGAAGAAGGGGAAGGATCGGCGATGACGCGACCGGAGAACGGACGATTCACGGCCCGCATCGCAGCCGGGTTCGCCATCGGGCTCCTGGCTCCCTGGGCTCCCGGGATCGTTGCCGCGACACCGGCCGGAAGCGCCTGGGCCGCCGATGCGGCCACGGCCGCCCCCGCCGAAACCATCCCGGACTCCCTCCTCCGCAGCCGGGTCGAGGCGCTGCTGCCGGCGCCCTGGCGCATCGAATCGCTGATCGTGGAGCCGCTGACCGCCCCGCCATCTCCGGAAGCCGGAATGTCGGCGCGGGTGACCGCGACGGTGGTGCTTGGCGGCCCGACCTATCTGGTCGACAGCCGCGAGGGGCCGGTGACCTTCCTGCGTCCGGCGGCCGAGGCCGGGCTGACCAAGAGCTGGGTCGCGACGGCGCTCGCCAGCCGCGGGCCGGGCGGCTGGACCGTCGCGCTGACGCCGCAGAGCCCCGGCCTGCTCGACGGCATCGGCAAGCCGGCCGCAGAACTGCCCGGCCGCACGGTGGTTCTCGGCACGCCGGAAGCAAAAAGCCTGCGCGAGCAGTTGGACCGCGACGCCGCGCAACGGCTGGCCGAGGACACCGAGCGCCGCCGGCGCGAGGAGGAGCGGCTGGCCCAGCAGACCGCCGCGGCCAAGGCCGAGGCCGCCCGCGCGGAAACCGAACGCCGCGCGGTCGAGGCGCGCATCGCCCAGGTCGCCGACCTGCGCGGCAAGCTGGCCGGTCCCGACCGCGCGGCGCGGCTGGCCGCCTTCGAAGCGGCGTTGGGCGGCAACGATCCGGCATTGCGCCAGACGGCGATGGACGCGGCGCTGCAGAGCCGCGATCCGGTGGTCGCCAATCTGGCGCTGAAGGACTGGATCGCCCGCCACCGCGCCGTTCCGGTCCAGCTCTACGCCACCAAGGAGGATCCCAGTTCCGAGGTGGTGGTGCAGAATCTGGGGCCGATGACGCTGGAGATCGACGGCTTCAGCCCGGTCAACGGCGCGCTGGCCGGCAAGCTGGGGGCGCCCGGCTACAGCATCGCCCGGCCGTCCAGCATCGTCGGCACGCTCGCGCAGACCGAACTGGCGGTGAACTCCTTCGGCTGCGCCCTGACGTTGCGGCTGGCCGAGCACCGGACGCTGGACGGGCTTCTGCGCTGCCAGACGCTGCCGACGCTGATCGCCCGCATCACGCTCGATTGAAGGGGGATGCGATGGGCCGAGTGCGGCGGAACTCCACCCTGCGGGTCGCGGCGTCCGCCCTGCTGCTGAGCCTCTGCACAGCCGGTGCGCTGGCCGAAACGCCGGCCACTACGCCGGCCGACCGGCTGACTCCGCTCCCCGCCCCCATCGTCGCCCTGCCCCGCCTGACGCCGGGACAGCCCCTGTCGCCGCCGCTGACCCCGGGCGTGGTCTGGGAACATCCGCCGGACGCACCGGCCCCGCTGTCGCCGCCGGGTCCGCGTCCCGCCCCGGCCGGACCCGGCGCCGACCGGACGCCGGTACCGCCCCCCGCGGTGAAGCCGCCCGACGCCAAACCCGCCGAGCCGCCCCCGGCCGTCGCGCCTCCGCCCCTGCCGCCGCCCTTGCCGCTGGTCAAGCCGCCGGGCGACGTGGCGCTCCAGCCCGCCCCCGCCGCGCCGCCCGAGAAACCGCCCGCCGAAAAGCCGGTCACCGTGGAACCGCCCGCCAAGCCGACCCCCAAACCCCCTGCCACCGCTCCGGCGCGGCGCGGCGTGACGGCCACCGCCGGCATCTACCTGCGGGCGACCCCGGATGCCAACGGCCGGGTTCTCGATACCGTGGAAAAGGGCGAGCAGGTGACCGCCTTCGGCCCGCCCGTCGACGGCTGGCAGCGGGTCGGCCGGGATGGGAAACCGCAGGGCTACGTCGCCGCCGAATATCTGGCGGACGCCACGCCGACCCACACCGCCAGCACCACCGCGCCCAAGCCCGGCCGCTATGCCAAGGCCGATCCGGAGGACCGCGGCTGCGCCCTGCCCGACGATTTGCCGGAGCGGGCGCAGCGCCCCCGCCTGCCCGGCGGGACCGTCGCCCGGCTGCGGGCCGCCGCCAACCTGCGCGTCGCCCCGGTCTGCGACGCCAAGGTGCTGGACGTGCTGGACGAAGGCGAGCGGGTCACCGTGCTGGAGGCCGCCGGCGGCTGGTACAAGGTCGGGCGGAAGGGCAAGGCGCTGGGCTATGTCGGCGCCGCCCTGCTGGCGCCCCTCAGGCGCTGAACCGGCGACGCCGCGGAACCGGTACGAGGCTACCCGGAAGGGCGCGCCACGGCCCCCCGTGAAGGGGCTTGTTCGGCCGTGAAAAAGGATTCTACAACAAGGGGGAGGCCGAACTATCGCAGACGAACGGAGCTCCCGACAAGCCCACCCCGTCCGATGGTTCGACCACCCCCGCCGGCCATGCGGCGCCGGTCCGGCCGGGCGGGGATGCGAAGCACGACCGGGACAAGGATCCACACGATGTCGACTCAACACAAACAAGCCATGGACGCGGTCCTGCAGGCCGCCGCGCACGACATCGTCGCCACCCTTCAGGAGCGGGACGTCGCCGACCGCCACAGCGAGGAAGGGGACCTCGTCGTCCTCGACGTCGCCATCCTGCACGCCTACCGCATCTTCATGCGCATCTGCGAGGAGAACGGCCTGGACGTCGACGCCGGCTATTTCGCCGACCTCGCCGCCGATTTGGCCGAGGAAGTGTCGCAGGACCAGGACGACTACGAGGACTGACCCCAAGGGGAGCTGCCCCGGGACCTGAGGTCGAGACCGGAATGCCCCCGCCCTTCCCCGCGCTGCATGGGAACGGCGGGGGCAATTCCTTTTTGTGAAAGCCCTGCCAAGTGCCCCATCCCACCCCTGACGTGGCCCCAGACGTGGCGATCATCGGCGCCGGCCCCGCCGGGTTGATGGCGGCGGAGATCGCCGCGGCCGCCGGCCTGCGGGTCGCCGTGTACGACCACACGCCGACCCCGGCGCGCAAGCTGCTGCTGGCCGGGCGCGGCGGGCTGAACCTGACCCATTCGGAGCCGCTCGACCGCTTCCTGTCCCGCTACGGCGCCGCAGAGCCGCTGTTCCGCCGCCTGCTGGCCGGTTTCTCGCCGGACGATTTGCGCGGCTGGGCGGCCGGGCTGGGCATCGAGACCTTCGTCGGCAGCAGCGGCCGCGTCTTCCCGGTGCAGATGAAGGCCTCCACCCTGGTCCGCGCCTGGCTGCGGCGGCTGGACGGGCTGGGCGTCACCCTGCACAGCCGCCACCGCTGGACCGGCTGGGACGACACCGGCGCCCTCACCTTCCGTCATGGCGCCTTCGACCAGGAAGGGGAGACCGTCACCGTCGCCCCGCGCGCCACCCTGCTGGCGCTGGGCGGGGCAAGCTGGCCGCGCACCGGCTCCGACGGCGGCTGGGTCCCGCTGCTGGAGGGTCTGGGGGTGGAGGTGGCGCCGCTGGCGCCGTCCAACATGGGCTTCGAGGTGCCCTGGTCCGATCACCTGCGCGACCGCTTCGCCGGCCAGCCGGTGAAGAGCGTCGGGCTGTCTGCCGCAGGAAAACGGCTCAAGGGCGAGTTCGTCATCACCGAGACCGGGATCGAGGGCGGCGCCGTCTATGCGCTGAGCGCCCCCTTGCGCGACGCCATCGCCGCGGAGGGCTGGGCCACCCTGACGCTGGACCTGCTGCCGGACATGGCCGAGGCCGAGTTGGTCAAGCGCCTGCGCCGCCGCGGTGCCGAGTCGCTGTCCACCTTCCTGAAGAAGTCGCTGTCGCTGACCGGCCCGCGCGCCGCCCTGCTGCGCGAGTTCGCCCCCGCCGCCGACCTGACCGATCCGGTGGCGCTGGCCCGGCAGATCAAGGGGCTGTCGGTGGTGCTGACCGGCGTCCGCCCGATCGAGCGCGCGATCTCCAGCGCCGGCGGCGTCCGCCTGTCGGAACTGGACGACCGGCTGATGCTGATCCGCCGCCCCGGCCTGTTCCTGGCCGGCGAGATGCTGGACTGGGAGGCGCCGACCGGCGGCTATCTGCTGCAAGGCTGCTTCGCCATGGGCGTCGCGGCCGGCAAGGGGATGGTGGAGTGGCTGCGGTGAGAAGAGGACTCCCCCGCAATTTCAGATAGCGTCATCCTTTCGCCACGGTCGGGAGACAAATAATCGTCGGCCCGCCGCCGGTCTTCCGGCGGCGCGGATGTAGGCGTATGAGGACCGAAGCGGGAACGTTCCCCGCACTCACCGCATCGACCCGATGGGGCTTCAGCGAGCGCGCCGTGACCGCCGACCGACCCGACCACCACAGGGACCAGAGGACGGGCCAGCTCTACGCCGGCCCCCGCCCGGTCCGCACCCGCGAAGACCCGTCGCCGCTCGACCGGCTGACGGCGGGCGACGTCGCCCGCGCGCTGGCCGCCAAGGCGTTCGAGATCGCCCGCGACCGGCTTTCCGCATTGGGTCAGGGCAAGCCGCGCCGCAGGCAGCCGCCGCCCTCCGCCGCCCCGCCGCCGACGCCCTACAGGCAGCCCCGCCGGCCGCGCCGTCGCGGCCTGCCGTCCTTCACCCTGCCGTCCTTCACCCTGCCAAGGATCTCCTTGCCCAAACTGAAGCAGTCCGCCCGCAGGGCCGGCGGTTCCCAGCCGCCGCAGCCGCCATCCCCTCCCGCCGGCCGCCCCGGCCGCGCGCCGCAGCCTCCCAAGAAAAACGGCTGGATGAGACAGCTTGTCCAATGGGGCCTCGTCGCCGCCATCTGGTGCGGCATCGGGCTGGGTGCGGTGCTGGCCTGGTTCGCGCTCGACCTGCCGGACATCTCCAAGGTGGCGCAGTTCGAACGCCGCGCCTCGATCACCGTTCTGGCCGCCGACGGCAGCGAGTTCGCCCGCTTCGGCGACCTGCACGGCACGACGCTGAGCGTGAAGGATCTGCCGCCGCATCTGGTCGACGCCGTGCTGGCGATCGAGGACCGCCGCTTCTACAGCCATTTCGGCATCGACCCGCTGGGCCTTGCCCGCGCGATCTACGTCAACTGGCGCTCCGGCCGGGCGGTGCAGGGCGGCTCCACCATCACCCAGCAGCTCGCCAAGAACCTGTTCCTGACGCCCGAGAAGTCGCTGAAGCGCAAGATCCAGGAGGCGATGCTGGCGCTGTGGCTGGAGAGCCGCTTCACCAAGGACCAGATCCTCACCGCCTATCTGAACCGGGTCTATCTCGGCGCCGGCACCTTCGGGGTGGACGCCGCCGCCCGCACCTATTTCGGCAAGCCGGCGACCGAGGTCGACGTCCGTGAATCGGCCGTCCTCGCCGGCCTCTTGAAGGCGCCGTCGCGCTACGCCCCCAGCTCCAACCCCGACGAGTCGGCGGAGCGGGCGCGGGTGGTGATGGCGGCGATGCTGGACGCCGGCTATCTCACCCAGGCGCAGTATGACGCCGCCCGCACCGCCAAGCCCTCGCCCAAGCGCAGGCCCGGCGGCGACGGCCGTTACTTCGCCGACTGGGTGACCGATCTGGTGCCGGGCTTCGCCGGTCCCGACCATGGCGACGTCATCGTCCGCACCACGCTGGACCTCAGGATGCAGCGCGCCGCCGAACAGCGGATGGAAGCTCTGCTCGCCGGCCCCGGCGCCGCCGCCAACGTCCGCCAGGGCGCGCTGGTCGCCATGAGCCCCGACGGCGCCGTGCGCGCGCTGGTCGGTGGCCGCGATTACGACAGCAGCGAGTTCAACCGCGCCACCCAGGCGCTGCGCCAGCCGGGCTCGGCCTTCAAGCCCTTCGTCTATCTGGCCGCTCTGGAAGCCGGCTGGACCCCCGACAGCTTGGTCGACGACGCCCCGGTCCAGCTCGGCACCTGGAGCCCCGGCAATTACGACGGCAAGTACCGCGGCAGCATCACGCTGGCCTCGGCGCTGGCCCATTCCTCCAACACCGCGACGGCGCGGCTGATCGACCGGGTCGGCACCGACCGGGTGCGGCGGATCGCGTCCGACCTCGGCATCTCCTCGCCCTTGACCCGCGACCTCTCGCTGGCGCTCGGCACCAGCGAGGTGACGCCGCTGGAGCTGGTGCGCGCCTATGCCGGCATCGCCAACCGCGGCGTCCCGGTCTGGGCCTATGCCATCACCGAGATCAAAAGCCGCGACGGTGTGGTTCTCTACCGGCGCCAGGGCGGCGGCGGCGCGCCGGTGGTCGACCCCGCCCATGCGGTCCAGCTCGCCCGGATGATGAGCGGCGTGCTCGACTACGGCACCGGCCGCAGCGCCCGGCTGAACCGCCCGGCGGCGGCCAAGTCCGGCACCACCCAGGACTATCACGACGCCTGGTTCGTCGGCTTCACCGCCGATCTGGTCGCCGGCGTCTGGCTCGGCAACGACAACAACGACCCGATGAAGAAGGTCACCGGCGGCACCCTGCCGGCCAAGCTGTGGCGCGAGTTCATGCTCGACGCCCATACCGGCAAGCCCGCCCGCCCCCTCCCCGGCCTCGACGGCGCCCCCGCCTGGACCCCGCCGCCGGGAAGCGTGCCGCCGAACGGCGTCCCGATGGCGTCCGCCGACGCCCAGCCGGGCGGCGCCATCGGCTCGCTGATCGAAAGGATCGCCGGCGGTTCCGGCACCGCACCGAAGGTGCAGCACGACTACAGCAACAGCGGGGTGCGGTAGACGCCCTCTCCCGCCCCGGGAGAGGGAAGGGGCCTATGCGGAGCATGGGAAGGGTGAGGGGTGATCCGGACATGGATTCCTGATCCTTGCTCACCCCTCACCCTCCCCACGCCTGACGGCGCGGGTCCCCTCCCTCTCCCGGGGCGGGAGAGGGCTTGAAGTTCCCCCCACCGCCCCGACCCTGCTATACCTCCCCCCGACTTTCCCCACGGCGGACCACACATGCAGGCGGACGAGCGGCAAGCGGACGAACGACCGGACGAAGCGGACCTGCCGGCGAAGGCCGCGCCCCCGCCGGCCGCCGACACCGCAACTCCGCCCACCCGTCCCCGCGACGCCCTCAACCCGCTGCTCAGCGTCGCCGCCCCGGTGCTGGCGCTTGCCACCTCGCTCCGCGACCGCGCCCTGACCGACCCGCCGCGCGCCGCCGCCGCCGCGGCGCTGGAGCGGTTCGACCGCGCCGCCTTGACGGCCGGCCTCGACCCCGACGACATCCGCGCCGCCCGCATCGCGCTGGCCGCCACGCTGGACGACGTCGCCCGCGCCGCCGGCCATGGCGGGGCGGCGGTGGCCGAGCCCGGCGCCGGGGTGCGCTTCTTCGACCTGCTCGACGGCATGCTGGGCGACCCGCGCCGCCACCGCCATGCGCTGGAACTGTTCTACGCCTGCCTGTCGCTGGGCTTCGAAGGCCGCTTCCGCGACAAGCCCGGCGGCGCCCACGACCTCGCCCGCCTGCGCGACGAGCTGTACCGCATCCTGCGCCGTGCCCGCGGCGATGTCCCGGCGGAGCTGTCTCCCGCCTGGACCGGGGTGGCGGAGCCGTTCCGGCCCATCGGCAACCGGCTGGGCAACCGGCTGGGCGGCGGCTTGCCCGGCTGGCTCATCTGGGCGGCGGTGGCGCTGGGCCTGTCCGGCCTCTACGTCCATCTCGCCGGTGGCCTCGACCGCCGGGCGGAGCCGGTGGCCGCCCGCATTGCCGCGCTGGTGCCCGACCGGCCGATCGAGATCGCCCGGCTGGTCCCGCCGCCGCCACCCACCGCCGGCCCGGCCCTGATCGCCCGCATCACCGGCCAACTCGCCCCGGAAATCCGCAGCGGCTCCGTCGAGGTGCTGGCGGGGGAGGACGGCGCCCTGGTCATCCGCATCCCGGCGGCGGCGATGTTCGCCACCGGCAGCGACGCCGTGAAGGCCCGCCACCGCGCCATCGTCGAGCGGGTGGGCCAGACCCTGGCGACCGAGTCCGGAACCGTCCTGGTGGTCGCCCACACCGACGACCAGACCCCGCCCACCGGCCGCCTCGCCACCGCGCAATCCCTGACCGACGCCCGCGCCGAAGCCGTGCGCAAGCTGCTGGAGCACAGCATCGCCCCCGCCCGCCTGTCGGCCGAGGGCCATGGCGACCAGGAGCCGGTCGCGCTGAACGACACGCCCGCCGGGCGCGACGCCAACCGGCGGATCGACATCCGCCTCTACCCGCAATAGGGCGCCCGCCATGGCCGATCCCCGTCCCAACAAGGCCGGCGCCACTCCGGCGACGAAGACCGTGGCGCAAAAGGCTGCGGCGAAGAAGACCGTAGCGAAGAAAGCCGGCAGGCGCCGCAAGCCCGCCGCCGCCCCCTCGCCGCACCGCTCCGCCCGCGCCCGCTGGGCGACCTCGCTGGCGGGTGCGCTGGCGCTCGGGCTGGCCGGCTGGCTGCTGCTGCCGCGTCTGGCCGCCTCCGCCGCCCCCCATCTGCTGCCGACCATCCAGGCCGACTGGAGCGTCCGTCTGCTGCCGCTGGTCCTGGCGCTGGCGGTGTGGATCGCCGTCAACCGCCGCACCGACTCCCGCGAGCGCGCCGCCAACGCCCGCCTGCTGGAGGCGCTGGCCGCCGGCCGCGACCCCGAGCTGAAGGCCTCGCTGGAGGAGATCGGCACGGTGCGCAGGCGCCTCGACGCCGTGCTGGCCCAGCTGCGCAAGCGGCGGGGCGGGCGCTATCTCTACCAGCTGCCCTGGTATCTGGTGATCGGCGCCCCCGGTTCGGGCAAGACGACGGCGCTCGCCAACACCGGCCTCGCCACCCCGCTGCTCAACGGCACCGTCACCGGGCCGCTGGCCGGGCTGGCCGGCACCCGCAACTGCGACTGGTGGTTCACCGACCGTGCCGTGCTGATCGACACCGCCGGCCGCTACACCACCCAGGACAGCCGGCGCGCGGTGGACGGCCGGGTGTGGTCCGGCCTGCTCGACCTCTTGAAGGAGCATCGCCCGCGCCAGCCCGCCAACGGCGTCCTTCTCACCGTCAGCATCCCCGAACTGACCGGCTGGACCGATGCCGAGCGCCGCAACCACGCCATCCTGATCCGCCAGCGCCTGAACGAGCTGCGGGTGCAGCTGGGCGTCCGCCTGCCGGTTTATCTGCTGCTGACCAAGGCCGACCTGCTGGACGGCTTCACCACCTTCTTCGACCCGCTGGACCGCGAGGCGCGCAGCCAGATCTGGGGCCTGACCCTGCCGGCTGAAGAACCGGAAACCGCCAGCCCGCTGCCCCTCTTCCGCGACCTCTATGCCGGTCTGGTGCGCCGGCTGGACGAGCGGCTGCTCGACCGGCTGCACCAGGAGCCCGACATCCGCCGCCGCAGCGACGCCTTCACCCTGCCGCTGCGGGTGGCGGAGCTGGAGCCGGCGCTGGCCGATATCGTCGACACTGTCTTCGGCTCCGAACATGGCGAGGAGACGCCGCGACTGCGCGGCCTTTACCTGACCAGCGCCACCCAGACCGGCGGCCCGCTCGGCCTGCTGGAGCCGGAGGCCGACGGCCCGGCCTCCACCTATTTCCTCGACCGGCTGCTGCCCGACCTCGTCTTTCCGGAGGCCAACCTCGCCCAGGTCGACCGCGCGGTGGAGCGCGCCCGCCGCCGCCGCAACGCCCTGTCAGCATCTGCCGCCCTGCTGCTGGGCGCCGCGCTCGGCGGCTGGTGGCTGGTCAGTGCCCAGGGCAACGCCGCCCTGCTGGACCGCGCCGACGCCGGCGCCGCGGCGGTGGAGGCGGCGCTGCGCCCGCTCGACACGCCGCCGCGCGCCCTGACACGGGTGGACGATGCCGACCCGGCGGCGATCCTGCCGGCGCTGGACGCCCTGCGCGCCCTGCCGCACGCCTTCGACGAGGCCCAGGGCTGGGCCGAGCCGAAGCTGGCCGGCGGCCTCTACCAGGGCGCGCGCATCGCCGTCCCGGCGCGGGAGGCCTATGCCCGCGCCCTGCGCAGCCAGTTCCTCGCCCGCATCGCCTTGCGGCTGGAGGAGCGGCTGCGCGCCGACTGGGCCCTGCCCGACCAGTTGCGTCAGACCCTGCGCCTCTACCACATGGTCGGCGGGGCCGAGCCGATGGACGCCGGCGCGCTGGCGGAATGGCTGGCGCTCGACTGGCAGCGCACGCTTCCCGGCCCGGCCAACGAGGCGGCGCGCCGTGCCCTCGGCGACCATCTGGCCGCCCTGTTCGCCGTCGGCTTCGCCCCGGTTCCGCCTGACGAGCCGCTGGTCGCCCGCGTGCGCGAGGTGCTGGCCGAATCCTCTCCGCAACCAACGCCGGCCAGCCGGGCCGCCCTGCCATGATGGGTTCCTTCGGCACGCCGCGCGGCCTTGCCGCCGGGGTGGGCGCCGATCCGGTGATGGGCTTCCACGGCAAGGTCCCGGCGCGCGGCGATTTCGTCGGCCACGGCCTGCCGCCGGCCGTGCTCGGCCCGTGGGACCGCTGGCTGTCGGCGGCGCTGGGCGAGGCCGGCCGCCAATTGGGCGCCGAGTGGGAATCGCTGTTCGCCCAGGCCCCGGTCTGGCGCTTCGCCCTGTCGGCCGGGCTGTGCGGCGGCGCCCCGCTGATCGGCGTGTGGATGTCCAGCACCGACCGCGTCGGCCGCCCCTATCCCTTCACCATTGCCGCCGGCCTGCCCGCCGGCTTCGACATCGCCGACGCCCCCGCCGCCTGCGCCGCGTGGCTGACCCGTGCCGAGTCGCTGGCCGCCGACGCCTGCCGCGCCGGTGCCGATGTCGAGGGCTTGCCCGCCCGCCTCGCCATCCTCGGCCGTCCGGAGCCGGAGCGCGTCGGCGCCGCCACCCGCGCCCTTCTCGGCCGGCTGTCCGGTCCCTTGCCCGCGGATGCCAGCCTGTGGTGGACCCGCGGCGCCGGCCGCGTCGCGCCGTCCCTGCTGTCCTGCCCCGGCCTCCCCGCCGCCCCCCGCCCGACCGCCTTCCTCGACGGCGCCTGGACCCGCTGGGGCTGGGAGAATGCGGAGGAGGGGTAGGGGCGCGTTACGGCGTCCCCGCCATCTCGCTCTCGAACCGCGCCAAAGCCTCTTCCAGCCCCCACTGCACCCGCGCCTTCTCGCTGCGCGCCGTCACCGCGCGGCAGGCATCCTCTCGAACCGGCGGGACGCAGCCGGGGGCGGACCACAGGCTGTCGCCGGGCAGGAAGCTGTGCTCCAGGCTGGCGCGCGCCAGCCCGACCAGATCGACATAGCCCAGCCCGAATTCCTCCACCGCGCGCTGCAGCTCGTTGGTCAGGTCGATCCTACTGACGCCCTCGTCGTCGGTGGACAGCACCACCGGCACCCCGGCGGCGCGATAGACCGGCAGCGGGTGGTTCCTGCCGCTGACGCCCAGGATCTTGTCGTTGCTGGTCAGGTTGATCTCCACCGCCACCTTGCGCGCGGCCATTGTCCGCAGCAGGCCCTGGGGATCCTCCTCGTACATCACGTCGACGCCATGGCCGATGCGCCTGGCGCCGGCGATCTCCACCGCCTTGCGGATGTGGTCGCGCAGCCGCTCCGGCGGGACGAGGCCCAGCGTCAGCTCGCCGGCATGCAGCGCCACGTTGGTGCCGGGATGGCGCCGCACCGCCTCCGCCACCATGCGCATGTGCAGGTCGTAATCGTCCAGCGCCACCGGATTGTCCTCCGGCGCCACGAAGTTCAGGCCGACGATTCGCCGCTCCTGCGCTTCCAGCAGGGCGTTGAACAGGGTGGTGGCGAAGACCGGCCCCGGCGCTTGCGTGCGCGCCACCTGCTGCAGGTAGCGCACCGACACCGCGCAGCCCGGCCGCGCCGCCGGCGTGCCGCAGCCCAGCACGCTGCGCATCCGCGCCTCTGCCGCGTCGATCTCCTGCCTGGCCGGGGCGACCAGCGCCGGCAGCCCGGCGGCGATCAGCCGGTCGGCGGTGCCCGTCAGGTCGGCCGCCGCCTGCGGGGTCCAGGGGAAAGCCTTGCCGATGGCGGCGGCCGGACCGGTGCCGAAGGACACCATCAGCTCGACATGGCGCTCGCCCTGCCGGCCGGCGCGGTCCACCACCTCGGCCAGCAGGTCGCCGGTGGAAGTGGGGGTGGAGGCGGTGGCGGGACGGAACCGCGAGAAGGTGGCGAAGAACTGGTCGTGCAGGCTGTAGCCGGAGACCGGCAGCGCGTCGCGCGTCGACAGCGCGTCCAGCGCCACCGGATAGAGCACGCTGTCGGCGATCACCGCCGCCGCACCCGGCCGCCCGGCCTTGGGCTCGCAGGGCGCCTGCGCCGTCGGCGCCACCAGCGTCTTGGCCGTCACGTCGAAGCACAGCCCGGCATCCGCCGCCATCCGCATGTAGCTCTCGGCATAGACCGCGCCGGTCAGGTGGCTGTGCAGGTCCGCCCCCTTCGGCATGCGGTACAGGAAGGCGCGCAGCTCCGGCGGGCTGGTCCGCACCGCCTCGAACCGCCGCGCCGCCGCCGATCCTGCGACAACGCCCCCGGCGGAGCCGCCCGCCATCTCCGCCGTGGCGCAACCGGCCAGCAGCAGCGTCGCCGCCAGCACACCCGTCACGCCACCCTTCACGCGCCCGATCATTCCCATGTCCGACATATGCCCGCCCCACAGATCTCCTTATGCGGGTATGAGTGCCTTGATAATCGCGCGCACGCAATGACCCAGCCCGGTGGACGGTTGCGGATCGAAAGGCTGTAGCGGGGCGGCAATTCCCGGTATGGTGCGGCGATCTTTTCGTGTTCCCGCCGACCCTGGAGCCGCAGCGATGACCGACACCCCCGCCCCGACCCTGCTCGACGCGGCCAAGCGTTTCCGCAGCAACGATCTGGCGGGGGCGGAACGGGACTGCCGGGCGATCCTGGCGACGGATCCGCACAATGCCCAGGCGCTGCATCTGCTGGGGCTGGTCGCCGCCCACACCGACCATCCGGAGAACGCGCTGGCCCTGTTCGCCCAGGCCATCGCGGAGAACGGCAACGACCCGTCCTTCCACAACAGCCGCGGCAGCCTGCTCTTCCAACAGGCCCGCCCGGCGGAGGCGGAGGAGGCGTTCCGCGCCGGCCTCGCCATCAACCCGCGCCTGCCCGAACTGCACGGCAACCTCGGCAACGCGCTGAAGGCGCAGAGCCGGCTCGACGAGGCGGCCGACTGCTTCCGCACCGCGCTGGACCTCCGTGCGGAAGCGCCGGAGATGCACCATTTCCTCGCCGCCACCCTGCGCGAACTGGGCGAGTTGGAGGAGGCGGAGCAGCATTTCCGCACCGCGCTGGAGCAGGCCCCCGACTATCTCGATGTCCATTACAGCCTGGCGGAGCTGCTCTCCACCCGCGGCCGGCTGGCGGAGGCGGAGGCGGAATTCCGCATCGTGCTCGCCGCCGCCCCGCGCTTCGTCCCGGCCCAGGTCGGTCTCGCCCATGTGCTGCAGAGCCTGGACCGCGCGGCGGAAGCCATCGAGGTGATCGAGGCGGCGCGCGAGCAGGCGCCCGACCACCCGATGGTGAAGTTCACCCGCCGGCTGATCTATTCCAACGCGGTGCCCGGCTGGCACCTGCCGATGATCAACGACTTCGAGCGGAACGAGGCCTACAAGCAGTCGCTGGAACGGGCGGTGAAGCCGGAGTCGCTGGTGCTGGAGATCGGCACCGGCTCCGGCATCGTCGCCATGATGGCGGCCCGCGCCGGCGCGAAGAAGGTGGTGACCTGCGAGGTCAACCCGATCCTCGCCCGCGTCGCCAAGGAAACCGTGGCGCGCAACGGCTACGCCGGCCGCATCGACGTGGTGCCGCGCCTGTCCACCCAGCTGACGGTGGGCGAGGGCGGCGACCTGCCGGAGAAGGCCGACGTCTTCGTCTCCGAACTGATCAACATCGGCATGCTGGCCCCGCGCATGCTGTCGGTTCTGCAGCATGCCCGCACCCATCTGGTGAAGCCGGGCGGCGCCATCATCCCGCGCGCCTCCACCGTCTACGCCATGCTGGTGGAGACGCCGGAACTGGCCCGCATCAACCCGGTGGAGACCATCGACGGCTTCGACATGGGCAGCTTCGACGTCTTCCGCTCCCCCGGCTACCAGCAGATCGACCTCGGCGCCGACGCCCACACCCCGCTGTCCAGGCCCTTCACCGCGCTGGATTTCGACTTCACCCGCAACATGCCGGAGGAGGGCGAGCGGGTGATCGACGTGACCATCGTCACCGCCGGCACCTGCCACGGCGTCGCCTTCTGGTTCGACCTCTTCATGGACGACGAGGTGGTCTACAAGTCGGAAAGCCGCGCCCGCACCAACCACTGGAAGCAGGCGATGACCTTCCTGGAAAAGCCGATCGCACTGTCGGCCGGCGACCGCCTGCGCATCGTCGCCCGCTACGACAACAACCAGATCTCCTTCGGGGTGGACGGGTTGGCGGGGGG
The DNA here is from genome assembly GCF_900177515.1 of Azospirillum oryzae. Lineage (GTDB taxonomy): Bacteria > Pseudomonadota > Alphaproteobacteria > Azospirillales > Azospirillaceae > Azospirillum > Azospirillum oryzae_A. The sequence goes on along the minus strand of NZ_FXAK01000007.1, from coordinate 275,123 downwards.
CGAGCAGGGGTAAGCGGGCGTGACCGAAGCCACCACCGACGCCCCTTCCCCCGACGCCCCCTCCCGCCGCGCCATCGCCTCCTGGTGCCTCTACGACTGGGCGAATTCGGCCTACAACACCATCATCACCACCTTCGTCTTCGCGGTCTATTTCGGCCGCAGCGTCGTCGGCGATTCGGTCGAGGGCACCGCGCGGTGGAGTGCCGCCATGACGGTGGCCGGCGTCGCCATCGCGGCGCTCAGCCCGGTGCTGGGCGCCATCGCCGACCGGGCCGGGCGGCGCAAGCCGTGGATGGCGCTGTTCACGCTGGTCACCGTCCTCTTCACCGCCGCCCTCTGGTGGGTGCGTCCCGATCCGTCGGATGCCATGTTCGCGCTCGCCTGCGTGGTGGTCGCCACCGTGTCGTTCGAACTGGCCAACGTCTTCTACAACGCCACCCTGCCGGGTCTGGTGCCGGCGCGGCTGATCGGCCGGGTGTCGGGCTGGGGCTGGGGCATCGGCTATTTCGGCGGGCTGGCCTGCCTTGTCCTGGCGCTGGTCGGCTTCGTCAAGGCGCCGGCCCCGCTGTTCGGCCTGTTCGGGATGGAGTGGGCAGACTGGGGGCCGCAGGCCAATGTCCGCGCCACCGCGCTGCTGGCGGCCGCTTGGTACGGCATTTTCGCGCTGCCCTATTTCCTCTGGGTGCCCGACGAGCCGTCCACCGGCCACGGCCTGATCCGCGCGGCGCGCGAGGGGGTGGCGACGCTGATCGCCACGCTGCGTCAGGTCCGGCGTTACCGCGAGGTGGCGCGGTTCCTGGTCGCCAGCGCCTTCTACCGCGACGGCATCAACACCATCACCATGTTCGGCGGCATCTTCGCCGCCGGCACCTTCGGCATGAGCTTCGAGGAAATCCTGGTCTTCGCCATCGCGCTCAACGTGGTGGCCGGGGCGGGAGCCATCGGCTTCGCCTGGATGGACGACCGGGCGGGGGCCAAGCCGGTGATCCTGATCGCACTGGCCGGCATGGCGTTGTGCGGCCTGCCGCTGCTGCTGGCGACCGAGCGGCTGTGGTTCTGGGTCTTCGCGCTGGGGCTCGGGCTGTTCTTCGGGCCGGCGCAGGCGGCCGGGCGGTCGATGATGGCACGGCTGGCCCCGCCCGGCATGGCGGGGGAGATGTTCGGGCTCTACGGCCTGACCGGCCGCTTCGTCGGCTTCTTCGGGCCGCTGCTGTTCGGGCTGGCGACCCAGGCCTTCGACAGCCAGCGCGCCGGCATGGCGACGGTTCTGGCTTTCTTCGTCATCGGCTTCGGGCTTATGCTGGCCGTTCGCGAACCGGCCCGTTAGAAAAAGGGCCGCGTCAAAGCGCCGCACGTGAGACCATTCGAGGGCAGAGCTGTTACCTTCGTTTTTGCTGCGACGCACAAATGTCGAAGCCGAGGGGCACGGACCATGCTGCACATCAAAGACATCGAAGCCTTCGCCCGCATCAACGAGGCGCTGAACGACGAGTCGGCCGAGCCCGATCAGGCCGCCCACGACACCGCCGCCGCGGCGGGTCCGGCCCATCCGGCCCTGGTGATGGCGATGCTGGCGACCGGTCGCCTTTCGCTGTCGGCGCTGTCGTCCTCCGGGCAGAAAACCGCCGCCCCGCTGCCGCCCTGGGGCAAGACGATCCGCCGGTCCTGACGCCAAGCCGCGGAGATGGCGGGCAAGATCGACACGGATGTCACGGATTAAGACACGGATGTCACGGATGCGGCGTTCCGAAGCCATGGCTTCCGGTCGAAGCCGAAGCGTCCGCAAGACCAAAAAATCCGTGTCATCCGTGTCTGCATCCGTGACATCCGTGGAAATGTTGCCCCGGACGCCGCGACCTCCCCGGTCAGCGACCGCATTTGCATAAAGTCTCCGCAATCTGAAACTATTCCTATAAACTTTCCGCAGACCCCTCATTCCTGCGGAGCCGCCCCATGCCCGTCGATCCCCGCACCCTGAACGACGACCGTTTCCCCTGCTGGGCGGAGGAGCCGCCGGTTCCCGCCGAAGGCTCGCTGGTCCCCGGATCGCAGTTCCACGAGGAACAGTGGATCATGGCCGCCGGCATGCTGGCCCGCGGCAACAGCTTCCTTCAGGTCGCCCGCGCCATGGGCTGCAGCCGCACCACGCTGTGGCGCGCCTATTACGGCTCCAAGGATTTCCGCCTGCGCGTGTGGTGGGAACGCGAGGCGCTGAACCGCGAGGCCGAGTTGCGCCTGTCCTCGCTGCGCGCCCTGGTGGCCGAGCAGATCGAACGGCTGGTGTCGGCCGGCGACCCCACCACCGTCCGCTGGCTGGCCGAGCGGCTGGGGCTCATTCCCGGCGCCGCCTCAGGCCGGGAGACCATGAGGAACGCCCACAGGGACATCCCGCCCAGGGACATCCCAAATGCCGGGCCGCAGCCGCCCCGCCCCGAAGATCCCCCCGCCGTCACCGTTCCCGAACTCGACGACGACATTCCCGGTGCGCTGCGCGAGCGCACGCCGCCCGATCCCGCCATGATCGCCGCCGTCCTGGCCCGGCCGGAAGCCGCCGGCCCCAAGGGTGTCTTCCCCTGGACCGTTAACCAGTACGAACCTTACCCCAACCTCAACCCCGGCCCGGTGAGCCGCCGCGCCGCCGGCGCCTTCTCCTGGCGCCGGTAGGCATCAAGGGATGAAACACCACCCGGATCCCTGTTCCACGCTGTTCCACCCCCCGCCTCTCACAGAAGCGACAGCTGGTCCCCGGCGGCCGGCGGCACGCGGAAGCGGCTGCAGTCGAGCTGCCAGCTCCGGTCGCCCAGCCCGTGCTTCCTGCAGGCCAGCTTGAAGCGATGGCGCAGCAGCTCGGCGTAAGGGCCGGTGCCCTTCATCCGCGTCCCGAATCCGGAGCGGTAGAGCGCGCCGTCGCGGCTCTGCCGCATCAGGCTCAGCACGCGGTCGGCGCGGTTGGGGGCATGGACGCGCAGCCATTCCTCGAACAGACCGGCGATCTCCAGCGGCAGGCGCAGCAGGATATAGCTGGCGGCGCTCGCCCCGGCCTCCGCCGCCTCCTCCAGGATCGCCTCCAGCTCATGGTCGTTCAGCGCGGGGATCATCGGGCTGGCGAGCACCGCCGCCGGCACCCCGGCTTGGCTAAGGGCGCGGATCGCCTCCAGCCGGCGCGGCGGCGTGCTGGCCCGCGGCTCCATCACCCGGGCGAGATCGCGGTCCAGCGTGGTGACGGAGACCGCGACCGACGCCAGCCCCTCCGCCGCCATCGGCGCCAGGATGTCCAGATCGCGCAGGACCAGAGCCGATTTGGTGATGATGCTGACCGGCTGCTTGAACTCGCGGCAGACCTCCAGCACGCGGCGTGTGATCCCCTCCGTCCGCTCGACGGGCTGGTAGGGATCGGTGTTGGCCCCCAGCGCCAGCGGCTGGCAGACATAGGATTTCGCCCGCAGTTCCTTCGCCAGCAGCTCCGCCGCGTTGCGCTTGGCGAACAGCTTCGTCTCGAAATCCAGCCCCGGCGACAGGCCGAGATAGGCATGGGTCGGCCGGGCGAAGCAGTAGATGCAGGCGTGCTCGCAGCCCTGGTACGGATTCACCGACCGGTCGAAGGGGATGTCGGGCGACTGGTTGCTGGTGATGATCGACTTGGCCGAGGCCGGCGAGACAATGGTGCGGACCGGATCGGACAGCGCCTCGTTCCCGCTCTCCGCATAGCCGGTCCAGCCATCGTCGGTCAGGACGCGGGTCTCGCGCTCGAACCGCCCGGTGGCGTTGCTGACCGCGCCGCGGCCCTTGATCGGGGATCGCCGTATCTCGTCCATGCCCGCAGCTTAGCCGCGGCAGATAGGAACGTAAAGCGAACAAACGACCGAGGACGGCATCTCTCATCACCCTACCCAACAAACATAAAGATATCTTTATGCTTGCATGGTTCCGATGCCGCTGATACACCCTTGGCAAATTACAGCGGCAAGGCCGGGGATTCGAACCGGCCGGCCCCAACCATCACCGCCCACCAGGAGTCATCCCTCATGGCCGCCGAATTCACGGACTACAAGGTCAAGGACATCAGCCTCGCGAGCTGGGGCCGCAAGGAGATCACCATCGCCGAGACCGAGATGCCGGGCCTGATGGCCCTGCGGTCGGAGTTCGGCGATTCCAAGCCGCTGGCCGGTGCCCGCATCGTCGGCTGCCTGCACATGACCATCCAGACCGCCGTGCTGATCGAGACGCTGACCGCGCTCGGCGCCACCGTGCGCTGGTCCTCCTGCAACATCTTCTCGACGCAGGACCAGGCCGCCGCCGCCATCGCCGCCGCCGGCATCCCGGTCTTCGCCTGGAAGGGCGAGACGGAGGAGGAGTTCTGGTGGTGCATCGAGCAGACGCTGCGCGGCCCCGATGGCTGGACCCCGAACATGATCCTGGACGATGGCGGCGACGTCACCCAGATCATGCACGACAAGTATCCGGAGATGCTGGACGGCGTCCGCGGCCTGTCGGAAGAGACCACCACCGGCGTCCATCGTCTCTATGAGATGATGAAGAAGGGCACGCTGAAGGTCCCGGCCATCAACGTGAACGACAGCGTCACCAAGTCGAAGTTCGACAACCTCTATGGCTGCCGCGAGTCGCTGGTCGACGGCATCAAGCGCGCCACCGACGTCATGGTCGCCGGCAAGGTCGCCGTGGTCGCCGGCTATGGCGACGTGGGCAAGGGCTCGGCCGCCAGCCTGCGCTCGCAGGGCGCCCGCGTCATGGTGACGGAGATCGACCCGATCAACGCGCTCCAGGCCGCCATGGAAGGCTATCAGGTCATCACCATGGACGAGGCGGCGCCGCTGGGCGACATCTTCGTCACCGCGACCGGCAACGTCGACGTCATCACGCTCGACCACATGCGCGCCATGAAGGACCGCGCCATCGTCTGCAACATCGGCCACTTCGACAGCGAGATCCAGATCGAGGCTCTCCGCAACTACAAGTGGGAAGAGGTCAAGCCGCAGGTCGACGAGGTCGTCTTCCCCGACGGCAAGCGCCTGATCGTCCTGGCCCAGGGCCGTCTGGTCAATCTCGGCTGCGCCACCGGCCACCCCAGCTTCGTGATGAGCGCCAGCTTCACCAACCAGGTGCTGGCCCAGATCGAGCTGTGGACCAACGCCGCCAACTACGAGAACAAGGTCTACGTCCTGCCCAAGCACCTGGACGAGAAGGTCGCCCGCCTGCATCTGGACAAGATCGGCGCCAAGCTGACCGTCCTCAGCGACAAGCAGGCCGAATATATCGGCGTCAACGCCGCCGGCCCCTACAAGCCGGACCACTACCGCTACTAAGCGGTCGCGGGGTAGAAAAAGAAGGGCCGTTCCGATGGAGCGGCCCTTTTTCTTTGCGGTACTTGGCAGGTCAGAGCGGCAGCGTCACCGTGGCGCGCAGGCCGCCCTCGCCGCGGTTGGCCAGGGTCACGTCGCCGCCATGGCCGCGGATGATGCTGCGGGCGGTGGACAGGCCCAGACCGACGCCGCCGGTGTCGCGGGAGCGCGAGCGCTCCAGCCGGTAGAAGGGAGCGAAGACCTTCTCGAACTCCGCCTCCGGGATGCCGGGGCCGTCGTCGTCGATGTGGATCAGGGCTTGGCGGCCGGCGCCGTCGGGACCGGACTCCAGCCGGACGGTGAAGCCGCCGCCATACTTGATGGCGTTGTCCATCAGGTTGGCCAGCGCCCGGCGCAGCGCCACCGGACGGCCCTCCGCCACCACATGGGCCGGGCCGTCATAGAGGGCGCGGTGGCCGGCATCGACGCGGTCGTCGCACAGGCTCTGCAGCAGGTCGGCGAGGTCGAAGCGGCCGCGCGGCTCGCGCTGGGCGTCGTCGCGGGCGAAGGCCAGCGTGGCGGAGATCATCGCCTCCATCTCGTCCAGGTCGGCCAGCATCCGGCGCTGCATCTCCGGATCGTCCACCAGCTCGGCGCGCAGGCGCAGGCGGGTGATCGGCGTGCGCAGGTCGTGGCTGATCGCCGCCAGCATCTGGGTGCGGTCGGCGACGAAGCGGGCGAGCCGCGCCTGCATCCGGTTGAAGGCGCGGGTGGCGGCGCGCAGCTCGCGCGGGCCTTCCTCGGTCAACGGATCGGCCTGCCCGTCGACGCTGAGCCGTTCGGCGGCGGCGGCGAAATTGGCCAGCGGCGCCGTCACCCGGCGGGCGGCCAGCAGCGACACCAGCAGGATCACCGCGGCGATCGCGCCCATCCACAACAGGAAGCGGACGATGCCGAAGGGACCGGCCAGCGGATCGCCGCCGGTGAAGCTGAGCCACGACCCGTCGCCGAGCCGCACCGACAGCCGGACATGCGGCCCCCAGCGCCGCGGCTCGTCGCCGCCCATGAAGGGAGGATGCTGGTGGTCGTCACGGGGCGGGCGCTGGACCTCGACCAGGATGTTGCGGTCGGCGGTGTCGAGCGACTCGCGCAGCCGGCGCTTCAGCCCGTCGAACCGGCCGCTGGAAATGGCGTCGGGCGCCAGCGGCGGCGGGCGATCGGGGCGCCATTCGACGCGCAGGACCGGATCGTCGATGGCGCGCACCACCCGCTCGCGACCCGGCGGCGGCGTGCTTTCCACCAGTTGGACGATGGCGGTGATGCGCTGGATCAGCACGTTGGGACCGTGGATCGGCGGCCCCTCGCTGCGGTCGGTCAGATAGACCAGCGCGCTGATCGCCTGGGTCAGCAGCAGCGCCAGCACCACCGTCAGGGCGATGCGTGCGGCGAGGCTGTCGGGGAAGCCCAGACGCAGGCGGCGCAGGCTGCGGCGGCGGGCCAGCCTGGATTTCGCCGTCATCTCTTCCGGCCGGGTGGTCACGATGCCAGTCCGCCGCTGCCGACGGTCGGGGTGAAGAGATAGCCGCCGCCGCGCACCGTCTTGATCAGCGTCGGTTCGGCCGGGTCGGGTTCGATCTTGCGGCGCAGCCGGCTGACCTGCACGTCGATGGAGCGGTCGAAGGGAACCGCCGACCGCCCGCGCGCCAGATCGAGAAGCTGGTCGCGGGTCAGCACCCGCTGCGGATGCTCGACGAAGGCGACCAGCAGGTCATACTCGCCGGCCGACAGCTGGACCAGCACCCCGTCGGGCGAGCGCAGCTCCCGCTTGGTCAGATCGAGCGACCAGCCTTCGAAGCGCAGCACCGTGCCGGCCGCCGCCGGGGCGCCCGCCACCGGCGGGGCGGAGACGCGGCGCAGCACCGCCTTGATGCGGGCCAGCAGCTCGCGCGGGCTGAAGGGCTTCGCCAGGTAGTCGTCGGCGCCCATCTCCAGCCCGACGATGCGGTCGGTCTCCTCCCCCATGGCGGTCAGCATAATGACGGGGGTCTGCGCCGTCTGCGGCGTGGCGCGCAGCCGGCGGCAGAGCGACAGCCCGTCCTCCCCCGGCAGCATCAGGTCGAGGACGATCAGGTCGACGCGGGCGCCGTCGAGCGTGCGCATCATCTCCGCCCCGTCCCTGACCCCGGTGACACGATAGCCGTGCTTGGTCAGGAACTGGGCGACGAGAGAGCGGATTTCGCGGTCGTCGTCGACGACGAGGAGGTGGGGCGTGCGGTCCATGGCTCCATGATCGGGCGAGGCGCGTCGGGGGTGAAGGGGAAATGTGTAACGCCCGGTTACGGGACGGCCGGCGGTTACACTCTGTTACCAAATGACCGGTTTGCGGACATTCGACCGCAACGTTCGGCGCCCATTGTCTGGTCATCGGGACAGCGGCGGCGATCCAGCCGGCAAGGTCCCAACGGAATAAGCCCCCTCCATCCGGGGTTTAGACAGCACCAAACACTGAGGAGTCGACACCATGAAACGCGCCCTTCTGACCTCCGCCCTGCTGGTCGCCGGTCTCGGCGTGGCCGTTCCGGTCTTCGCCCAGGGTGGTCCGCAGCCCGGCGGTCCTGGCATGGGTCCGGGCGCCGGCGGACCCGACCGCCACTTCGCCCGCATGTGCGAGGACCAGGAAGCCCGTCTGGCCGGCAAGCTGGCCTATGCGGAGAAGAAGCTGAACATCACCGATCAGCAGCGCGCCGCCTGGACCAAGTTCGCCGACGCCGCCCGCTCCAGCCTGAAGCCGACGCAGGATCTGTGCGTCAAGTTCAAGGACGCCCCGCGGCCTGCCGCCCTGCCGCAGCGCCTGGAGCGGGCCGAGCAGATGATGCAGGCCCACCTGCAGCAGATCCAGACCGTCCGCCCGGCGCTGACCGACCTCTACGCCCAGCTGACGCCCGACCAGCAGAAGCAGGCCGACCGCATGCTGAACCAGGGTCCGGGCGGCATGGGCGGACGGATGGGCGGCCACCATGGCGGCCATATGGGTGGCCCGGGCGGCTGGGACCATGACGGCCCGCGCCATCACGGGATGGGTCCGGGTGGAATGGGGCCGGGCAAGGGCCCGGGACCGGGTCCGGCGCCGGCACCGCAGGAGCAGCCCAAGCAGTGACGTAACAGACAGACTCCCGGCGGCGACCCCAAGCCCCCCAACGCAGCCGCCGTGAGACCATGGGCCGCCGAATCCCCCTTCGGCGGCCCTTGTCTTTTTTGGGACGGGACAGAAGGTGCAAAAGACAAGCCGTCGCTTGCATTGCGGGCCTTCGCACCCCAAAGCTTAACCCCATGACGTCCTCTCACGCTTCGGCGGGCGGCGGTCTCGGGCGGGGGGGCCGTGTGGTCGCCGTGCTGGGGCCGACCAACACCGGCAAGACCTATCTGGCGATCGAGCGCATGCTCGGTCACCGGTCCGGCATGATCGGCTTTCCCCTGCGCCTGCTGGCGCGGGAGAATTACGACCGCATCGTCTCGATCAAGGGCCGGAACGCGGTCGCGCTGGTGACGGGGGAGGAGAAGATCCTGCCCCCCAACCCGTCCTACTGGGTCTGCACCGTCGAATCGATGCCGCTGGACCGCGCCGTCGATTTCCTGGCGGTGGACGAAATCCAGCTCTGCGCCGACCCGGAGCGCGGCCACATCTTCACCGATCGGCTGCTGAACGCCCGCGGCATGGTCGAGACGATGGTGCTGGGGTCCGATTCGATGCAGCCGATGATCCGCCGGCTGGTGCCGAAGGCGGAGTTCATCAGCCGGCCACGCTTCTCGCAGCTGACCTATGCCGGCTACAAGAAGCTGACGCGCCTGCCGCCGCGCTCCGCCGTCGTCGCCTTTTCCGCCACCGACGTCTATTCCATCGCCGAGATGATCCGGCGCCAGCGTGGCGGCACTGCCGTGGTGCTGGGGGCGCTCAGCCCGCGCACGCGCAACGCGCAGGTCGAGCTCTATCAGGCGGGCGAGGTCGATTATCTCGTGGCGACCGACGCCATCGGCATGGGGCTGAACATGGACGTCGACCATGTCGCCTTCGCCCGCATCGTCAAGTTCGACGGCTTCGCCCCGCGCCGCCTGCGTCCCGCCGAGGTGGCGCAGATCGCCGGCCGCGCCGGGCGCCACATGCGCGACGGCACCTTCGGCACCACCGACGAGGTGGGAGAACTGGACGCCGATCTGGTCAACCGCGTCGAGAACCACGAGTTCGAGACGGTCAAGACGCTGTCCTGGCGCAACAGCGACCTGCGTTTCGACACGCCGGGCTTCCTGCTGAAATCGCTGGAGGAACGGGCGCCGATCCAGGAGCTGTCGCGCGTGCGCGAGGCCGACGACCATCTGGCGCTGCAGGCGCTGGTGCGCGACCCGGAGATCATGGACCTCGCCCGCGGCCGGGACGCCGTGAAGCTGCTGTGGGAGGTCTGTCAGGTCCCCGATTTCCGCAAGGTGCTGTCGGATGCCCACACCAAGCTGCTGGCCCAGGTCTTCCGCAGCCTGCGAGGGCCGCTGCGCCGGCTGGACGACGATTGGGTGGCGAAGCAGATCGCCCGGCTCGACCGGACGGAGGGCGACATCGACGCGCTGGTCGCCCGCATCGCCCATATCCGCACCTGGACCTACATCTCCAACCGGCCAACCTGGCTGAAGGACCCGCTGCACTGGCAGGAACGCACCCGCGCCATCGAGGACCGGCTGTCCGACGCCCTGCACGAGCGGCTGACCCAGCGCTTCATCGACCGCCGCTCCGCCACGCTGTCGCGGACGCTGAAGGACGGGCGGTCGCTGCTGGGCGGCGTGCGGGCCGACGGCGAAGTGGTGGTGGAGGGGCATGTCGTCGGCCGGCTGGAGGGCTTCCGCTTCGTCCCCGACGCGCCCGACCGCTCCGACGAGGCGAAGTCGCTGCTGACCGCTGCGCGGCGGGCGTTGCGCGACGAACTCGCCAAGCGGCTGCGCGCCTTCGAGGCGGAGCCGGACGACGTCTTTGCGCTGGGGCCGGACGGGGTGCTGAGCGCCGACAATTTGCCGGTGGCGCGGCTGGCCGCCGGGCCGTCGGTGCTTGCACCGCTGGTGGTGCCGTTCGACGAGGGCATGCTGGATCAGGCCCAGCGCGAGCGGGTGCGGGCGCGGCTGGACCGCTGGCTGAAGGACCACATCGCCGCCCGGCTGAAGCCGCTGTTCGCGCTGTCCGCCGCCGAGGGGCTGTCGGGTGCGGGGCGCGGGTTGGTCTTCCAGCTGGTCGAGGGTCTGGGGGTGCTGCCGCGCGCGCCGGTCGCCGACATGGTGGAGCGGCTGGAGCGCGAGGACCGCAAGGCGTTGACCAGGCTGGGCGTCCGGCTGGGGGTGTCGCACCTCTATCTGACGGCGCTGGCCAAGCCGGCGGCGGTCAGTTTGCGCGGGCTGCTGTGGGCGGTGGCGCAGGGGCATCCGCTGCCGGTGCCGATCCCGCCGCCCGGCCGCGTGTCGGTGGAGGCGCCACCGGTGAAGGAGGGCGGCGCGCCGCCTGCCTTCTGGGAGGCCATTGGCTATCCGCTGGCCGGCGGGCGGGCGTTGCGCGTCGACATGCTCGACCGGCTGGAGACGGAACTGCTGACCGCGTCCAAGGCCAATGCGCCGATCCGCGAGGTGGCGCTCGGCCAGCGCGTCGGCCTGTCGGCGGAGGAACTGGGGACGGTGCTGACCGGGCTTGGCTATGTGCGGATCGTCGCCGAGGACGGGACGGTGGCCTGGAAGCGGAAGCGGCCACCCAGGCAGCAGCAGGCGAACCGGCAGCGGCGGGAGAAGCCGACGAACGAGGACCACCCGTTCGCCAAGCTGCGGCAGCTTTCGAGGATGTGAACTGGTTTTTTGAGGGGGTGGAATGAACGCACAATCGATCAGCACCTATTCTCCCTCTCCCCCCCGGGGAGAGGGTCGGGGTGAGGGGGATGCACTGCGTGCCTTCCCGAGAATTCACGCCACGCGCCCCCCTCACCCTAACCCTCTCCCCGCTTTCGGCGGACCGGAGGTCCGCCTGTCGCGTCAGCGCAAACAAAGTTTGCGCGTGAGCGGGGGGGAGAGGGGATCCTGGGCGGAGGTGCCGCGATGACCGACACCGAAGACACCACCCCCGGCCGGCTGCGGATCGACAAGTGGCTTTGGTATGCGCGTTTCTTCAAGACGCGCAGCCTCGCCGCCAAGCTGTGCAACGACGGGGGCGTGCGGCTGTCAGGGACGGTGGTGACCAAGGCGCACGCGTCGGTGAAGCCGGGCGACGTGCTGACCTTCGCCCAGGGGCGGCACATCCGCGTCGTCAAGGTGGTGGCGCTGGGCAGCCGGCGCGGGCCGGCGCCGGAAGCCCAGGCGCTGTACGAGGACCTCGCCCCGCCGGTGCCGGAGGAGCGGCTGCAGGATCCCTACCGGGCGCCGGGCGCGGGACGGCCGACCAAGCGCGACCGGCGCGCCATCGATGCGCTGCAAAGTGAGACCGATTAGGCGGCCGTGCTGATTGTTGCTCGAAAAAAGTGAGACCGCCTCTTAAACGGAGGCGGCACCACCCCCATCTGGCAAGGCTGGACAACAGACCAGATGCGACAAGCGAGCACGATCATGAGCGAGAAGACCCGACCTTCGAGCCTTTCCGCCACCTCTAAGACCAAGCGGGGCGCCCGCTCCGCCACGGCGGTGGCGGTTGCCCTGGTGATGGCGCTGGCCGCCGGCACCGCCGACGCCCGCGCCGGCAAGAGCAGCTCTTCGGGCAGCCGCGGCAGCCGCACGACCGAGGCGCCGGCCGCCACCTCCACCGCGCCCAACGCGGTCTCGCCGATGGAGCGCTCCGCCGCCCCGGCGGCGTCGCCGGGAATGCAGCGCCCCGGGTCCACCGCCCCGGCGGCGGCGCCCTCGCGCAGCTTCTTCGGCGGCGGCTTCATGTCTGGCCTGATGGGCGGCCTGATCGGCGCCGGCATCGGCGCGATGCTGTTCGGCGGCGGCTTCTTCGACGGGCTGGGCAGCTTCTCCGGCATCCTGGGCTTCCTCCTGCAGATCCTGCTGGTCGTCTTCCTGGTCCGCCTCGCCATGCGCTTCTTCCGCAACCGCTCGCAGACGGCCAACACCACGGCGTCCGGCGGTCCGCTGGGTGGGAACCGGCCGGCTTATGCCGGTGGTCCGCAGGGTGGACAGATGAACCGCGACTCGGCGGATGTCGGCTATAACCCGGTGGGTGGAATGGGCGGCGGCAATGCCGGCCCGGCCCCGCGCCGTCAGGCGGCCGACGAGATCGGCATCCAACCGAGCGACTTCGAGGCGTTCGAGCGGCTGCTCGTCACCGTCCAGACCGCCTATGGGCGCGAGGATGCCGACGCGCTGCGCGCCGCGACAACGCCGGAGATGTTCGCCTACTTCGGCGACGATCTGGCGGAGAACCGCAACCGCGGCGTCGTCAACAAGGTCAGCGACGTCCGCCTGCTGCAGGGCGATCTGGCCGAGGGCTGGCGCGAGGGGGCGCAGGAATACGCCACCGTCGCCATGCGCTTCTCGCTGATCGACGTCACGGTGGACCGCGCCAGCGGCCGGGTGATCGAGGGCAACGCTTCGCAGCCGACCGAGGCGACGGAGCTGTGGACCTTCGTCCGCCCGCGCGGCGGCCAGTGGCAGCTGTCGGCGATCCAGCAGACGCACTGACGCTTGCGGATTTGACAATGCGAAACGCCCCGGCCGGTTGGCCGGGGCGTTTTCGTTTGCGGTTTATGCCGTCGGCAGCACCACCGCATCGGCGGCGCGGAAACCCAGCCGCACGGTTTCGCCGGGGACGAAGGCCGGCTCCTGGCCGAGATGCGGCATCTGCACGGTCAGGCCGCCGTCGAGAAACGCGTTGACGAAGGCGCCCTCGAAGTCGCTGTGACTGACGCGGGCGGTCAGGCTGTTGTCGCTATCGCCCGGCGCCAGACGCTCCGGCCGGACATAGAGGGTGGCGCGGTCGCCGGGGCCGAGTCCGCGCGGGTTGCGGCCGCGCAGAGGCCCGAAGGGGGTGTCGAGCACCGCCCAGCCTTCCGCCGCCTGGGTAACCGGGCCGGCGAATCGGTTCGACTCGCCGACGAAGGAGGCGACGAAGGCGGTGTCCGGGTGGTCGTAGATGGTCTTGCCGTCGCCCACCTGTTCCAGCACGCCGCGGGACATCACGCCGATGCGGTCGGACATGGTCAGCGCCTCGCCCTGGTCATGGGTGATGTAGATGAAGGTGACGCCGGTGCGCTTCTGCAGTTCGCGCAACTCGGCGCGCATGTGCTGGCGCAGCTTGAGGTCGAGCGCCGACAGCGGTTCGTCAAGCAGCAGAACCGCCGGCTCCACCGCGAGCGCGCGGGCGATGGCGATGCGCTGGCGTTGGCCGCCGGATAGATCGGTCACCCGCTTGTCCGCCGTATCGGGCAGCGCCACCAGCTCCAGAAGTTCGCGGACGCGGCGCTTGCGGTCTGCCGACGGCACGCCGCGCACCTCCAGCCCGAAGCCGATGTTGTCCGCCACCGTCATCAGCGGGAACAGCGCGAGGTTCTGGAAGATCAGCGCGGTCGGCCGCTTGTTCGGCCCGATCCCGCGCATGTCCCGCCCGCCGATGCGGATGACCCCGTCGGTCGGCTCCATGAAGCCGGAGATCATGCGCAGGATGGTGGTTTTGCCGCAGCCCGAGGGGCCGAGGAAGCTGAAGAACTCCCCCGCCCCGATGGTCAGCGACACGTCGCGGACGGCGACGGTGTCGCCGAACCGCATGGTGACGTGGTCGAGTTGGACGTCTTGGCTCATGTACCCTGCTGTATGCCGATCACGCCGCCAGGAAGCGGTCCTGGTACTCGTTGCGGATGGAGACGTACCACGCCTCCTGGATCGGCCACCACCACAGCTTCTGCAGCGCGTCGCCGGGATAGGCGTCGGCGAAGAACTGCTTGTTCAGTTCGGTCAGGTGGGCCTCGGCGCCGACGGCGGTGCTGGAGATGCCGGAGTGATTGGTGTAGAGCGCGCCGGCCTGGGGCGTATAGAACCAGTTGATCCAGGCATAGGCGTTCTCAAGGTTCTCCGCCTTCTTCGGGATGGCGAAGCCTTCCATCCAGGCGAGGGCCCCCTCCTTCGGCGCCACGAAGCGGATCGGCAGGCCTTCCTTGCGGAGCGCCACGGCGCTGCTGTCCCAGGTCTGGCCGATGACGCAGCCGTTGGTGCGGAAGGCGCCCTGGGCCTCGTTCTCGTTGGTCCAGAACTGGGCGACCGACTTCTTGTTCTCCGCCGCCACCTTCAGGATGGCGTCGAAATTGGCGCGCGCCTTCGCCTCGTCCTTGAACTGGTCGCGGACGGGGTGCGGCAGCTTGCCCTGGCTTTCCAGCCAAAGCGCGATGCCGATCAGCGAGGAATGGCCGCGCACCGTCACCTTGCCGGCGTTGGCCGGCGCCCACAGGTCGCCGTAGCTGGCGGTGCCGTAGCTCAGCGGCGCCTTCTTCATGTCGTAGGCCAGCGCCTCCGTCCCCCAGTCGGCCGGGGCGAGATAGCGCTTGCCGCCGACGACGCCGCCCATACCGGCGGAGCCCTCGACCGACGATTTCAGGCAGCCGTCCCACTTCACCTTCGATTCGTCGAGCGGCTGTACCAGCTCGTATTCGACATAGTTCGGCACGCGGTCGACGGTGGGGTGGATGATGTCGAAGCCGGCGCCGCCGGTGGCCTTCAACTGGTTCAGCAACTCGTCGTTGGTGCCGTATTCGGTCAGGGACGCCTTGACACCGGTCTTCTTCTCGAAATCGGCCAGCATGTCCGGGCTGATGTAGCCGGCCCAGGAGAAGATCTTCACCGTGCCCGACGCCGCGCGGCCTTCGCGCAGGACGAAGGGACCGACCGAGGCGACGCCGGCGGCAGCCGCCGCGCTCTGCAGCAGCAGGCGGCGGGTGAAGCTCTTCGCGGCGCGCTGGGTCTCGGCGCTGGACCGCTGGGACTCGGTCTGGCCATGAACAGTCTGAGCATGCTCGATCTTGGACATGACGTCCGGTCTCCCTGGCTCTTGAATGGCGTTTGGACGGGTGCCGGCCACGCTTGAGGCGCCCCGTTTAAGGTGGAAAGTGTGCCTTAGACAAAAGCGGTCCGTCCATGGGGGAAGACGCGGCTCCGCCAAACTTCATAGAGCCGTCACATGAGGGGGAAAGAGAAAGGGTTACATCACGTAGAAGCGGGCCTTCACCGTCACCCCTTCGGCGCCGCGCAGGACGGTGCGGTTGCGGCCGCTGCGCTTGGCGAAATAGAGCGCCTCGTCGGCCTGGGCCATCAAGTCGTTGACCGAGACGGTGTCCTGGTCCAGGCACATGCCGATGCTGACGGTGAAGCCGAAGCTGGACCCGCTGCCGGTTTCCACCGTCAGTTCGGCGGTGGAGCGGCGGATCGCCTCGACGCACGCCAGCGCCGCATCGAGGTCGGCGGCAGGCAGACACAGGCAGAACTCCTCCCCGCCCAGCCGGCCGAGGAAGCCGCCGTCGGGCAGCCGGGCGGCGCAATGGTCGGCGAAGCGCTTCAGCGCGAGGTCGCCGTTGCTGTGGCCGTGGGTGTCGTTGATCGTCTTGAAATGGTCGATGTCGAACATCGCCACCGCCAGCGGCGAGCCGGTCTCCTTCGCGGCGCGGTAGGCCTGTTCCAGCCGTTCCATGAAATAGCGGCGGTTCAGCACCCCGGTCAGGTAATCGGTGTGCAGCATCTCCACCATCACCCGGTGCATGCGGGTGATACGCTCCCCGGCGCGGACGCGGGCGCGCAGCATCGACAGGTCGATGGGCTTGGCCAGGAACTCGTCGGCGCCGGAATCGAAGGCCTCAATCCGCCGGGCCGTCTCGGTGTCGCCGGTCATCAGGATGGTGAAGGTGCGGTGCTGGTCGTCCTCCGCCCGGACATGCCAGCACAGTTCCAGCCCGGTCATCACCGGCATTTCCAGATCGGTGATCAGGATGTGGATGTCGTGGCTGCGGTAGAGCGACAGCGCCTGCGCGCCATCCTCCGCAAGCAACACATGGTAACCGTTGCTTTCCAGATCTGTCCGGATCAGGTCGCGAAAGAACAGGGAATCATCGACGACAAGAATATTCGTTTCCACCACAACACCCACGCCGTCCGCAAAGATTCCGTGCGTGCGGACCTTAGCAAACTTCCCGGCGCGATGGGATAGCGACGTGGCGACACGTCGCGGTTGCTTGGGCGGTTGCTTGGGCGGTTGATTGGTGGACCGAACGAACGTCAGCTTTCGAGCATGCGCCGCAGCAGCTCGACATCTTCGGCGAAGGACGGATCGGTGGTCCGCAGTTCCTCCACCTTCTTCACCGCATGCATGACCGTTGTGTGATCACGGCCGCCGAACTTGCGGCCGATCTCCGGCAGGGAGCGGGCGGTCAGCTGCTTGGCCAGATACATGGCGATCTGGCGCGGGCGGGCCACCGCGCGGGCGCGGCGGGCGGAATGCATGTCGGCGACGCGGATGTTGTAATGCTCCGCCACCCGCTTCTGGATCTCGTCGATGGTGACGCGGCGGTCGTTGGCGCGCAGCAGGTCGTGCAGCACCTCCTGCGTCGTCTCCAGCGTGATGGCGCGGCCGACCAGTTCGGCATGGGCGACGATGCGGTTCAGCGCCCCTTCCAGCTCGCGCACGTTCGACGTGATCTTGTGGGCCAGGAACTCCAGCACCTTCATCGGAATGCTGGCCTGGAGCGCATCGGCCTTGGCCTGGAGGATGCCCAGCCGCAGCTCGTAGGTGGTCGGGTGGATGTCGGCGACCAGCCCCCAGCCGAGGCGGGAACGCAGCCGCTCCTCCATGCCTTCCAGGTCGGACGGGCTCTTGTCGGCGGAGATGATGACCTGCCGGTTCTGGTCGACCAGCGCGTTGAAGGTGTGGAAGAACTCCTCCTGCGTGGAGTCCTTGCCGCTGATGAACTGCACGTCGTCGATCATCAGCACGTCGACCGAGCGGAACTGCTGCTTGAAGGCCATCGTGTCCTTGAAGCGCAGCGCCCGGATGAACTGGTACATGAACTTCTCGGCCGACAGGTACAGCACCTTGCGGTTCGGGTCGTTCTTGCGGATCTGCCAGGCCAGCGCGTGCATCAGGTGGGTCTTGCCCAAGCCCACCCCGCCATAGAGGAACAGCGGGTTGAAGGTCACGGTGGTAGCATCGGCGACGCGCCTCGCGGCGGCGTGGGCCAGCTCGTTCGGCTTGCCGACGACGAAATTCTCGAAGGTGAAGCGCGGGTCGAGCGCGGCCGACAGGTCGGAGCGGTCCTCCAGGATCGCCGGGACGGCGTTCGGCGATTCGTCCGACGCCCCGCCATAGGAGGCGGAGGTGTAGACGGTCGACGGCGCCGGTTCGGCGGAGGACGGCGGCAGCGGACGGGGAGCCGGGCGGGAGTCGGCACCACGGGAGTCGGCGGCTCGCGATTCGAAGCCGCGCGGGGGCGGAGCGGCGCGAGCATGGTCGCGGCCGTCATCACGGCCATCATCACGGTCGTCGTTGTCGGCGACCAGCGCCGCCGGCGGATTGGTGGAAGCGACGATGACGTCGATCGACTGGACTTCCGGATTTTCGCCGGACCAGAGCGCGCGGATGCGGTCGGCATAGTGGGTCAGCACCCAATCGCGCATGAAGCGCGTGGGCACGACGATGCACACCTCGCCGCCGACCAGGCTGGCGACGGACAGCGGCTGAAGCCAGCTCCGGTAGGCGATCTCGCCCACCTCTTCCTTCAGGCGTCCGCGAATGCGCGCCCACTGCTGATCCAACGACACGCCGACCGACATGCTCCCTTACTCCCGCTCCTTCCGCCGGCCGGCCCCACCGCCGTGGCGGCGCGGGATCACCCCGCAACCGGTTCCGCAACCGGAATAGCCGCCCATCTGGTCCAGCCCGGAAGACTCCAGGCGAGGATAACCCCGAACGGAACACTATACCCAAAAAGCACGCGCAAGAGTCGACGGGATCGTAAATCCCGCCCCAAGCACGACAGCTTGTAAGTAAAAGAAGATCGTGCGAACGACCGGGACTCAACAAGCCCTGATCCGGCGTAAGACCTTCAGTATTTCACTGCTGTGTTCAACCGGACACAGAGTGTTGCATCACCCCAATTCGCCCGGCCGAATGGATCAAAAGTCTAACCATGCCGCGGAAATCTGGCAATGGGACAGATGGCGAACGGCCCAAAAAGATAAAAACGTTCGCTTTGACCACAAGACCGATCCCGAATCTCATACGCGACCCTAAGAACAATCTAAGACAATTGTCGAGCATCCGCATATTTACTTTAAACGCAAAAAGCCGCGCCCCGAGTCACGGGCGCGGCTTTTTGAAACCAGCGGATGAAGACTCTATCAGAGAGCCTTGATCGCAGCCGACAGACGCGACAGCTTGCGCGACACGGTGTTCTTGTGCAGCACGCCCTTGGACACGCCGCGCATCAGTTCCGGCTGAGCGGACTTGAACGCCTCGGCGGCGGCGGACTTGTCGCCGCTCTGGATCGCGCCCTCGACCTTCTTCACGAAGGAACGGATGCGGCTGATGCGGGCACGGTTGACTTCCGTGCGACGCTCGGTCTGACGAATGCGCTTTTCAGCGGACTTATGATTGGCCATGGAAACCCTACTCCGAACGACACGGCTGTCGTGATGCGAGCGCGCCTTATACGCGGCAGCGCACCCCGAGTCAAGGCGTGGTCGCCCGATGATTTTGACTAATCGTACTTAAACGACATCTTGATGGGATCTGAACCGTCCCCCGCAAGATGCAGGGGACGGTTCAGCAGGCAGAGTCGAGGGAGAGTCGACGACTCAGCGATTCTTCCAGCCAGGCTGGCGCTTCTCGGCGAAGGCGGCCATGCCTTCCTTCTGGTCTTCGGTGGCGAAGGTCGAATGGAACAGGCGGCGTTCGAAGCGGATGCCTTCGGCCAGGGTCGATTCATAGGCGACGTTGACCGCCTCCTTCGCCATGGCGATGACCGGCTGCGACAGCGAGGCGATCTTGGTGGCGACCTTCACCGCCTCCTCGACCAGCTCGGCCGCCGGGACGACGCGGGAGACGAGGCCGCAACGCTCGGCCTCGGCGGCGTCGATCATGCGGCCGGTCAGGACCATCTCCATCGCCTTGGACTTGCCGACGAAGCGGGTCAGGCGCTGGGTGCCGCCGGCGCCGGGGATGGTGCCGATGGTGACCTCCGGCTGGCCGAACTTGGCGGTGTCGGCGGCCAGGATGAAGTCGGCCATCATTGCCAGCTCGCAGCCGCCGCCCAGCGCGAAGCCGGCAACCGCGGCGATGGTCGGCTTGCGGCACTTGGCAAGCCGCTCCCACTTCGCGGTGATGAAGTTGGAGTTGTAGACATCCATATAGGAGAAGCCGGCCATCTCCTTGATGTCGGCGCCGGCGGCGAAGGCACGCTCCGACCCGGTGACGACGATGGCGCCGATGGCCGAATCGGCCTCGAACGCGTCCAGTGCCTGACCCAGCTCGGTCACCAGCTGGTCGCACAGCGCGTTCAGCGCCTTCGGACGGTTCAGCGTGATCAGGCCGACCGGGCCGCGGGTCTCGACGAGGATGGTTTCATAAGACATGGCTGCAGCACTCTCCCGATGGGGCGAGCCCGGTTGCCTCCGGGACTCGTGGTTGTTGAGATGTTCGATCCTGAACCGGCGCGAGTATGGCGGGTGCCCCCGCGATCAGCGCGGCGTCAAAGTGAAGCGGACGGCGGTCGCGACTTGCCCGCCTGCCGGTTTGGGGAATTCCAGCCGCAGTTCCTCGCCCTCGCGGACGAAAACGCGGTCGGCGGTTCGGCGCCAGCCCAGCTGCGGCAGCGTCTGGTCGTAGAAGGCCAGCACCGCCTGACGCGGCACTTCGCCCGACAGCACGGCCTGGACGATCCGCCCGCCCGGCTTGTCGAAGACCAGCGGTTCCGATTCGGCGGTCGCCAGCCCCGGCATCACCGGAACGTCGGCGGTGCCGGGGACGAACGGCCCGGACTCGGCGACAGCCGGTTGGGCCGCAAGGGCCGGAGGAATGGGAACGAGGAAGCTCCCCAGGCCCGCGACCGCGGGGCCGGCAAGGAGGAAAGCGGCGGACGCCGCCCGGAGCATGGCCGGTAGAGCCGTCATGCCCCAGCTATATCACCGTTGGCGCGCCGCACAAAAGAAAGTCGAGCGGCCGGACTGTACAATCCGCTGAACGCCCCCCGTTCGGGCACGGTCGCAGTCGCAATCGGGGCAGCCCTCCCCCTCCCGGTCGTAGACGGCGAACTGGTGCTGGAAATATCCCAGCTCCCCCGACGCTTGCCGGTAGTCGCGCAAGGAGGAGCCGCCGGCGGCGATCGCGCGCTCCAACACCTCGCGCACCGCCGTGGCGAGGCGGTCGACCTCCTCCGAGATCAGGCTGGCGGATGTCCGGGTCGGCAGGATACCGGACTGGTACAGCGCCTCCGACACATAGATGTTGCCGAGGCCGGCGACGATGCTCTGGTCGAGCAGGGCCGCCTTGATCGGGGTGATCTTGCCGGCCAGCCGGCGGGCCAGATCTGGGCCGGAAAACTCGTTGCCCAGCGGCTCCGGTCCCAGGTTGCGCAGCATCGGGTGGTCGCCCAGCGCGTCGGCCACCGTCAGGTCCATCAACCCGAAGCGGCGGGCGTCGTTGAAGGTGACGACGGTGCCGGCGTCGGTCTCGAACACCACATGGTCGTGCTTGTCGAAGGCGTCCGGCCGTTCGGGCGCGATGATCATGCGGCCGGACATGCCGAGATGGGCGATCAGCACGCCGCCGTCATCCAGATGCATCAGGATGTATTTGGCCCGCCGCCGCACCGACTCGACGCGCCGGCCGGTCAGCCGCTCGCAGAAGCGCGGTGGAAAGGGAGTGCGCAGGTTGGGCCGCCGCTGCTCCACACGGACCAGCCGCCGGCCTTCGAGATGCGGGGCGAGGCCCCGGCACACCGTCTCGACTTCGGGAAGTTCAGGCATCGGCAGAGTGTGGGGTGGGAGGAAGGCGGGTGCAAGGGCGCGAGGCGGTCGGCGGGACGGGAGGTTCGGGAGTTGCGGGCAAGATGAACACGGATGTCACGGATTACAGCACGGATTTCACGGATGTGGCGTTCCGAAGCGGCTGCTGTCGGGTCTGGCCGGCGCACCGCCACGCTCAAGAAAAATCCGTGTAATCCGTGCCTAAATCTGTGACATCCGTGTCAATCTTGTCCTCCGATCCAGCGTCTCCCCGAAACTCCCGTCACCGATACTCCTTGAACCGCTCCGTCGCCTGGATCAGCGCGGCGCGGATGCCGGGTTCCATGGCGGAGTGGCCGGCGTCGGGGACGATGCGGTAGTCGGCCTCCGGCCAGGCGCGGTGCAGCGCGTCGGCGGAGATCACCGGGCAGACGATGTCGTAGCGGCCCTGGACGATCACCCCCGGCAGATGGCGGATGCGCGACACGTCGCGCAGCAGCTTGTCCTCCGGTGTGAAGCGGTTGGAGCGGAAGTAATGTGCCTCGATCCGCGCCAGCCCCAGGGCGTGACGGTCCTCGCCGCTGGCCGCGATCAGGTCGGGCGACGGCAGCAGGGAGGAGCAACTGCCCTCATAGACGCTCCACACCCGGGCCGCGGCCATGCGCACCATCGGGTCGGCCGAATCGAGCCGCTTCCAGTAGGCCTCCAGCAGATCGTCGCGCTCGTCCTCCGGGATATGGCCGGCGAAGGCGGCCCAGGCCTCGGGAAAGAGGATGCGCATGGAATAGAGGAACCAGTCGATCTCCGCCTTCCGCATCAGGAAGATGCCGCGCAGGATCAGGCCCAGGCAGCGGTCGGGATGGGTCTGGGCATAGGCCAGCGCCAGCGTCGAGCCCCAGGAGCCGCCGAACAGGTGCCAGCGCTCGATGCCCAGATGCCGGCGCAGCGTCTCGATGTCCTCGACCAGCCTCTCCGTGGTGTTCTCCCGCGTTTCACCCAGCGGCGTGGAGCGGCCGGCGCCGCGCTGGTCCATCACGACGATGCGGTAATGGGCGGGGTCGAAGAAGCGGCGGTGGGTGGGCGAGGCGCCGGCCCCCGGCCCGCCATGCAGGAACATCACCGGCACGCCGCGCGGGTTGCCCGCCTGCTCCCAATAGACCGTGTGGATCCCGTCGACGGCGAGCGTGCCGGTCTGGAACGGGTCGATGGGCGGATAAAAGTCGCTGCGGGGCATGGCCATGCATCCAGTGGTCCGGGCCACAAGTGTAGAGGAGCCACTGGGGCTTGCGCCAGCGCGACGAAGTCGTGAAGCGACCCGTCAAACGACAAAGGCCGCCCGGAGGCGGCCTTGCGTGTCGATCATGTCTTTCCAGGGAAGATGGCGCGCCCGAAGAGATTCGAACTCCTGACCCTCAGATTCGTAGTCTGATGCTCTATCCAGCTGAGCTACGGGCGCGCTGTGTCGTCTTCACTGTCGGCACCGGCGGTGGGCCGTCGGCGTTGAGGCGCGCAACCTACTCAAAAGCTTCACCGGGCGCAAGCGCTTTTCTTCGAAAAAATTCCGGCGCGTCGCCCGGCCGATTTCCCCTACAGCCGGTCGGCCATGCCGGCGCAATCCAGCACCACACCGCGCCGCGCGAAGGCGGCGAACAGGCCGCGCACCGCCTCGCGATGGGCCGGCGGAATGCGCAAGGGGCGCGGTCTGGTGAAGAAGTTGCAGAAGGACTCGCCGGCGGTGAACTGGGTGCGGCCGCCGGGGCTGCGCCAGCCGGTGTCGGCCCCCAGGTCGAGCAGCGCCGTAGCGCTCGCCCAGCTCATGCTCTCCACCGCCGCCAGGAGCGGCGTCGCGTTGCCCCATACGACATTGAGATCGACGCCGGCGCGGGCCAACAGCCGCAGATGCTCCGGCTGGTCGGAACGTACGGCCTCGTGGATCACCGGCTTGTCGTTGCTCCCACGGGCATTGGGATCGGCCCGCCCGGCCAGCAGGACGCGGGTGAAGGCGGGATCCTCCAGGCGCACCGCATAGATCAGCGGCGGCTCGCCTGCCGCCGTCTTCACATTGGCGTCGGCACCGGCGGCCAGCAGCGCCTTGGCCGTCTCGTTGGTCGGAGCGGGAAAGATGAAGAAGATCGGGCGGAAGCCGTCGCGGCCGACGCCGTTGGGGTCGACACCGCCGCGCAGAGCCTCGACCACCCTGGATACGCGGCCTTCCTGCACGTCGTCGGCCAGGGCCGCCAGCTTCGGATCGTCGAAATAGCGGCTGGTGTCCAGTCTGCGGGCGGTGGCGCCCATGGCGTTGCTCTCCTGACTCATTGCACATCCGGCGGCGAGGACGACCGCCAACATCACACGGAAGACCAGCCGGAGCCTCATCCGGACGCCCCCTGCCCCGATGCCTCTTGCCCCGGCATATCCTGCAGGGTGGCGACGTCCTCGCTCTTCTCGCGCTCGATGCCGTTGATGGCGCTGAGGATGGAATGCTGCCCGCCCGGGCTGGTCATCGGCACCGGGTTGCCGGCATCGTCGAGCGCCGGGACGGTGACGACCGGCCCGATGGCCGGCGGCAGCAGGTTGCCCTGACTGACGAGATTCTTCAACGCGCGGGGGAAAGCGGTGGTTCCGCCTTCCACCAGCTGGCGCGTGTCGGGGGAAAGAAAAGGAAAGCCCAGCTTGTCGGCGACGAAGTTGCCGGCGGCCACCGGCATGCCGATCCCGGACCCCAGACCGCCGGCCAGCAGCCCGACCCCCGATTGCAGGGCGGCCGAGTTCTGGATGCCGGTCAGGGGATCGCCGGGTGTCCGGAACTGCAGGAAGTCCGAAGGATCGCCGGTGTCGCCGCCCACCGTATTGGGATTGAGGCCGGCGGCGTTGAACATCATGCCGGTCAGGCCGCCGGACACGCCCGCCGCCTGCGCCTTGCCGCCGCCGAGCGAATGGCCGGTGACCATGACGTCGGGACCGAGCTTGTTGGCGACGTTGGCGCCGAGTTGGGCGGCGGCCTTGTACTGGATCGTCTCGCCCCCCAGCGCCTGATCCATGTTCGTCTGCAGGTCTTCCATCTCGCTCGGCACCGTGCCGCGGAAGGCCAGGACCGTCTGCTGTCCGCCCGGCCAATCGGCAGGCGTGCGGTAGATCGTGGCCTTGGCGTCGCGCAGCAGCGCCGGATCGATGCCGGCCTCGCCCAGTTCCGAGTCGCTTATCGCCGTCCAGCCGAGTGGCGGATCGTTCTTGGGCGGCTTTCCGTACTGGTCGTAGGTGTCGCCCGACAAGCGGGCCAGTTCGACCGCCCGGTTGTCGCGGGCCAGCCGTTCGGCCGCCGCCTTCTGCGCCGGGGTGCTGCCGGGGCCGCGCCCCTTGTCGATCAGGGACTGGCGCTGGTTCAGCCGGTCGATCTTGGCCTCGACCGAGTTCGGGCAGGCTTCGACCACCCGCCGGCGCGGCGTGCGGGCCGGGGACAGCTGCTCCTTCGCCGCCTTGTAGAGGCGGCCGACCACCGGATGCGACTCCATCGCCTTGTCGGCGAGATAAGCGGTGCCCTGGACCGCCGCCTTCCCGGTCTCGGCGGCGGCGCGCATGCCGAAGCCGGCAACGCGGCCGCTGGCCTTGGCGGTCTCGACCACCGCGTCGCCCGCGGCACTCGCCGCCGATTTGGCCATGTCGGCCGCCGCCGAAGCCATATCGGCTGCCGCCGACGCGGCGGCCTGCGCGGAGGAGGCGGCCCGCACCGCGGCTTGCCGTGCGGCGTCGGAGGCCGCCGCGTAGGCCTCGGCCAGCGCATCGCCCCAGCTCATGCCGCGCCGTCCTTCCGGCCTTCCGCCAGCAGGGCGAAGAGGGTCAGGGCGGTGCGCTCGACGGCATCGGCCTTTTCGGTCGGCGTCAGCGCCGGATCCTTCAGGATTTGGGTCATGGCCGGAAAGCGGCGATCGAAGTCGATCCCCATCGTCCAGGCGGTGACGATATAGCGGCCGAGGTCGCGCTCCGTCTCCAGCCCGTATCCCCGCGCCCGCTCATATTGCTGGCGCAGGGTCTGCCGTCCCTCGGCAGTGTCGAGAACCGGGCCGGCCTTGGGATCCGACTGTGTCAGGATGCGGGTCATCTTCCACAGGAATCCTTCCACCGCCAGCGTTTCGACCTGCTGGTCCGAAAGCGTGAGACCGGATGCCATGCCCCTCTCTTCCGCTCGCAATAAAGCCGCATCGGAGTGCGACTGTATGAGGGCAACCGAAGACGCAACAGCAATTTCGGGGGCATAGGCCGGACGGCCGAACTCCAGTGGGCCGAACTTCAGTGGGCCGAACTCCGGCGGCTCAAATCCGACACAGGAAGGGCCGGCAAAGGAAGGACGGCAAAGCCTGAAAGCAGAAAAAGCGGCCGAAGGGCCGCCTGCTGTCAAATCACCGGATTTTCAGGACTTGTATTCGAAGCAGAATGGCGCGCCCGAAGAGATTCGAACTCCTGACCCTCAGATTCGTAGTCTGATGCTCTATCCAGCTGAGCTACGGGCGCGCTGTGTATTCTGCGATGTCCGGCCATATCGCCGTTCATCCATCCCGGCGTGGGCGGCAGGCCGTCGGCGTCGAGGCGCGCAACATACTCAAAGCCCCCCTGCCCCGCAAGCGCTTTTTTCACGAATTTTTGCCCGCCCGGCGACACCCCTGCGACCGCGGGTCCAGTGTATACGAATCGCCCCCGATTGCCGGGCGGCGGCGGCTGGGTTATACAGTCCGCTTGCTGTTTTTGGAGAGTCAGTACCGTGGCCGAAGCCCCCTTCAACAAGCATTTCCCGGTGTCCTGGGAAGAGCTCCACCGCAATGCCAAGGCGCTGGCCTGGCGCCTGATCGACCGCGGCCCGTGGAAGGGCATCATCGCGATCACGCGCGGCGGCATGGTTCCTGCGGCGATCATCGCGCGCGAGCTTGAGATCCGCATGATCGACACCGTCTGCGTCTCCAGCTATGACCACCAGCAGCAGCGCAACGCGACGGTGCTGAAGGGTGTCGAGGGCGCCAATGCCGGCGACGGCGAGGGCTGGCTGATCATCGACGATCTGGTGGACACCGGCAAGACGGCGGAAGTCGTGCGCAAGATGCTGCCGAAGGCGCATTTCGCCACCGTCTACGCCAAGCCGGCCGGCCGGCCGCTGGTCGACACCTTCATCACCGAAGTCAGCCAGGACACCTGGATCCACTTCCCCTGGGACATCGAGCTGCAGTTCTCGCAGCCGATCGCCAAGCTGCGCAACAGCTGAGCGTCCAGGGGCCTCGGCGCGGCCGTCCGCAACCGGCGGGGCCGCGCCGCCCCCCCTGTGGTCTCTTCGGTTCATTACATAAAAATTTACCGTTTGCGTCCTAAATGACGCGCGGCGGCGCCTGTGCGCCCGCCCATCGCCTTTCAATATCGCGTGGCGGCCCGCGCATGACCGACGAAATACGCCCGGAAGAGCTGCACCAGGACGAGCTGCGGCACAAGATCGACGCCCTGGTGGCGCGGCTGCCGGCCAGCCTCGTCTACAGCCTGCTGAGCGAGATCGAGGGCATGGACAGCGAGCCGACCGACCGCGTCCAGCTCGTCCGCCAATATGTCATCGAATATCTGAACCGCCAGCGCACCAACCGCGCCCGGCGGCTGTTCACCAACCTGTTCGAAGCCTTCCTGATCGACGACGACGTGCTCTATCACGGCGGCGTCGCCATCCCCGGCATGCTGCAGCGAGTCGATGTCGGCGCCCTGTGGGAGGCGCTGAGCCGCGACGCCTTCCCGCTGCTGGCGGTGGAGGCGCAGGAGACGCTGGACGAGATGGCGCGCGGCGAGGTGATCGACCGCATCCTGCGCTCCCCCGTCGCCATGGTGATGAAGGAGCGGATGCGCGTCGCCGCGGTCAAGCATCTGGACGCGGTGCTGGCGAACAAGAAGGCGACGGACGAGCTGCTGGCCGGCATGTCGCGCAACCGGCCGCGCCGCACCCGGCTGATGTCGGGATTCCTGGAAAAGACGCCGGCCATCGACGTCAACACGCTGCGGCTGATGCATCTGGTGCTGACCCATGCCGAGGGCGCCGGCAAGGCGGTCGCCGACCGGCTGGAGGAGTTCCCCGCCAGCTGCGGCGGCGAGGTGGAGGCGAACCGGCTGGCCGACCGGCTGCTGGATGCGACGGACCAGTTGCGCGACCGCTGCGGGGACGATCTGGCCAACCTGCTGCCGCTGTCGGTGCTGACGGTGAAGCGCAACTATCCGGTGGCGGCGCTGTATATCCGGCAGAGCGGCGTCGATCCCGGCCGCGGCGACGCCATGACCGCGGCGCTGACCGGCCATTTCATCGGCGTCACCCGCGCGCTGACCGCGGCGCTGACCGTCATCCTGAAGCTGAACGACCGGGTCCCCGGCTCCGCCATCCGGCCCAGCGCCAAGGAGAAGGCGCGGCTGGAAGCGCTGGTGCAGCGTCTGGACCAGCTGGTCCACGCCGCCACCTCGGCCGGGTTGATGGAGGATCGCCGCAGCGAACCGGCCTTCCGCAACGCCTGGACCCAGGCGGCGAAGATCATCGGATCGCGCGTCGCCGCGGTGGCGATGGAACGCTCCGCCCAGGCGGCAGCCGCCCGGCGCCAGCCGGTCATCGACCATGCCGACATCGTGTGGCTCGACCGGCTGCTGTGGCGCTGGCAGGGGATGTCGCGCGATTTCGGGTTCGAGACCTACGATCTGGTGAAGTGGCGCGAAAGCCTGCTGGAGGAGCTGCGCGCCAATGTCGAGAAGGCGATGAAGTTCGAGGAGACCGACCCGCTGGACGAGCGGATGGAGCATCTCCTGCGTATCGACGGCATCGCCGGCGTGTTCGGCCAGCGCGTCAGCGCCTGGATCCCCACCTTCAGCCACAACATGACCCGCCTGCTGTCGCACCGGCTGGAGCGCGGCGGCGAACTGAGCGCGGAGGAGCAGGCGATCATCGACGACCTCGTCGCCACCGCGCGCACGGAGGTCGGCAAGTCGCGCTATTGGAAAAGCAACGAGCTGATGGACCTGATCGAACTGTCGGAGCGGACGCGGCAGGTGGGGTGAACGGTCGCCCTTGCATCACCCCCCTCACATGACTCCAGACGACCGATGCCGCGGGTCGAGCCAATCCCGCAAGCCATCCCCCAGCATCGTCAGCCCCATGACGCTCAGCGCAATCGCCACACCCGGAAACACCGCCTGCAAGGGCGCGGTGAACAGGTAGGTCTGGGCGTCGCCCAGCATCCGGCCCCAGCTTGGGCTGGGCGGCTGGATGCCGAGGCCGAGATAACTCAGCGCCGCCTCGTTGACGATGGCGACGGCGAACAGGACGGTGGCCTGGACCACGACGATGCCGGCGATGTTGGGCAGCACATGCACCAGCGTCGCCGACAAGGGACCCCGCCCCAGCGCCAGCGCCGCGCCGACGAAGGGCCGCCGCCACACCGCCAGCGCCGCGCCACGGGTGACGCGGGCCAGCACCGCGGCATTGAACAGCGCCAGCGCCAGCACGACGTTGACCGCCCCGGCGCCCAGCACCGCCGTCAGCAGGATCGCCGTCAGCACGGCCGGAAAGGCGAAGACCAGATCGCCCAGCCGCGCCACCACCTCGTCGCCCCAGCGGCCGAGCGCGGCGGCGAGCAGCCCCAGCGGCACCCCGCCCAGCAGCCCCAGCCCGACCGCCGCCGCGCCGACGGCCAGCGAGTTGCGGGCGCCGACCATGATCATCGACAGCACGTCGCGCCCGAAATGGTCGGTGCCGAGCCAATGGGCGGCGCTGGGCGGCTTCAGCCGGGCGATCACCCGCACCTGCTCCGCCGGATAGGGCGTCCACAGCAGCGACAGCAGCGCCATGGCGACCAGCAGCAGGGTCAGCGCGGCGCCGAGATGAAGGGAGAGGGGGAGACGCCGCCTCACGACGACAACCCTTTAGGCCGCGGATCGGCGAGCGCGCAGGCGATGTCGACCAGGGCGTTCACCACGACGACGAACAGCGCCAGCAGCACGACCACCCCCTGCACCACGATCAGGTCGCGCTGGCCGATGGCCTGATAGAGCAGCCGGCCCAGCCCCGGCAGGGTGAAGACATTCTCCACCACCACCGCCCCGGCCACCAGGAAGGAGATCTGCAGCCCAAGCACCGTCGCCACCGGGATCAGGGCGTTGGGCAGGGCATGGCGCAGCAGGACTGCGGCACGGCCGACGCCCTTGGCGCGGGCGGTGCGGATGTGGTCCTCGGCCAGCGTGTCGAGCACGGCGGTCCGGGTAACGCGGGCGAGGATGGCGGCCTCCGGCAGCGCCAGCGCCAGTGCCGGAAGCAGCAGCGCATGCAGGGCCGGGCCGATGCCGCCGCCCCAGCCCGGAAAGCCGCCGGCCGGGAACCAGTGCAGGGTCAGCGAGAACAGCAGGATCAGCAGGATGGCGATCCAGAAGCTGGGCATCGACACGCCGAGCTGCGAGAAGCCCAGCACCGCCCAATCCCCGCCCCTGCCCCGCCGCGCCGCCGCCAGCAGGCCGAGCGGCAAGGCCAGCGCCGTGCTGATGACCAGGGACAGCAGGGCCAGCGGCAGGGTCACCGCCAGCCGCTCCACCACCAGCTCCGCCACCGGACGGGCGTAGGTCAGGCTGACGCCGAGGTCGCCGCGGGCGAGCGCACCGGCCCACTGCAGGTAGCGGGTAAGGATCGGCTGGTCGAGCCCCATCTGGCCGCGCAGGGCCGCCAGCGTGTCGGGCTGCGCGTTGACGCCCAGCATCAGCAGGGCCGGGTCGCCCGGAACCAGCTGCAGCACCGCAAAGACCACGATGCTGGCCAGCCAGACGGTGACGATCAGGCTGACCAGCCGTCGCAGCAGGAACGCAAGCACGCCGGGGCTATCCTTACTTGGCTGAAGCTATTTCCAGGAGACGCCGGTGACGTCGTTGGCCTGGATCGGGCGGTTCACCCACATTCCGGTCAGGCCGGCCTTCTGCACCGTCACCGACGGCAGCATGAAGAGGAAGCCGTTGACCGCATCCTCCGCCAGCACCTTCTGCTCCTCGCCATAGAGCGCGTTGCGCTTGGCCGGGTCCTGGGTGCGGTTCAGCTCGTCGTTCAGGGCGTTGAATCGCTCGCTCTTGTAATTGAAGTAGTAGTCGGGCCGTGCATAGATGTCGATGTCCAGCGGCTCGGTGTGGGCGATCATGGTCAGGTCGTAATCCTTGCCCTTGAACGTCTTTTCCAGCCAGGCCGCCCATTCCACCGGCTCGATCTTCGCGCGGATGCCGACCTCCGCCAGCATGGCGGCGACCAGTTCCCCGCCGCGCCGCGCATAGGGCGGCGGCGGCAGGCGCAGCGTGGTGTCGAAACCGTTCGGGTATCCCGCCTCGGCCAGCAGCGCCTTGGCCTTGGCCGGGTCGTAGGGGTACAGGCCGGTCAGGTCGACATAACCCTCGCGGTGCGGCGGGAAATGGCTGCCGATGGCAACGCCGTTGCCATAGAGCACGCCGTCGATCAGCGTTTTGCGGTCGATGGCATGAGCCATGGCGCGGCGGACGCGGACATCGTCGAAAGGCTTGCGGGCGTTGTTGGTCGACAGGATCGTCTCGCCCTCCGTCGAGCCGACCGTCACCGTGAATTTCGGGTCGTTGCGGAACTCGGGCAGCGCTTCATAGGTGCTGAACAGGGTGAAGGCGTCGATGTCGCCGGCCTTCAGCGCCGCCACCTGGGCGGCGGGGTCGCTGATGAAGCGGAAGGTCACGCGGTCGAGCTTCGGCTTCACGCCGTCATAGTCGGGGTTGCGGTCCAGCACGACGCGGTCGCCGGCGACCCAGCGGTCGAACCTGAAGGGACCGGTGCCGACCGGCTTCTGCTTGTTGGTCGCCGCCGATTCCGGGGCGACGATGGCGGCGTCGCCGCTCGCCATGTGGAACAGGAACAGGCCGTCGGGGCGCGACAGGGTGACGACCACCGTCTGCGGATCCGGCGTCTCTATCTTGGAGATCGGGGCGAAATAAGCCTTCTGGGCGTTGACGGAGTCGGCGGCGCGGGCGCGGTCCAGCGTGAACTTCACGTCGGCGGAATCGGCGGCGGTGCCGTCATGGAACTTCGCGTTCGGGCGCAGGGTGAAGCGGTAGGTCAGCCCGTCGTCCGACACCGTCCAGCGTTCCGCCAGACCGGGGATCAGCTTGCCGTCGGCATCGACGCGCAGCAGCGGTTCGAACAGGTTGGCGTAGGTGACTTCCTTGATGGCGCCGGCCGCGCCGGCGGTCGGGTCCAGATGCGGCGGCTCCAGCGCCATGCCGACGACGAGGTCGGTGCGCGGCTGGGCCGTTGCCGTCAGGGAGGTGGCGGCCAGCGCCAGGGACGCGAAGGTGGCTGCTGCGGCAGCCAGGGTGAAACGCTGCTTGGCGGTCGACATGGTTGGCAAACTCCCCCGTCTCGTCGTTATCGACGTTCTCTTTGCCGCGATGATGCGGTGCGGCGCGGGAGAGCGCAAGCGAAGCCGCCGCCGGTTTCCATTGCCCCTCCGGCTATTCCACCCACCAGCTTTCCAGCATCGGGCCATAGAGCGGCGTGACGGCGGGACGATGCAGGGTCGACCAGCGGGCGATGCGGTCCACCGGGCTGTGGAACAGCGGGACCATGTAATGCCCCCACAGCAGCACCCGGTCCAACGCCCGCACCCGGCCGACCAGGGCGGCCCGCGTCGTGGCGGCGGCGATGGAGCGGGCGAGCGCATCGACCACCGGGTCGCGGATGCCGGCAAGGTTGCGGCTGCCCTCCTGCCCCGCCGCATCGGATCCGTAATAATAGAGCTGCTCATTGCCCGGCGACAGGCTGGACGCCCACCAGCGCATGGTCATATCGAAATCGAAACCATCAAGACGGGCCTGGAACTGCGCGCTGTCCACCGTGCGGACGCGCGCCTCGATTCCCAGCGGCTCCAGCGAGCGGGCGAACTCCAGCGCCACCCGCTCCTCCGCCGGGTCGGACAGGAGGATTTCGAAGGCGAAACGATTGCCCGCCGCATCTCTCAGCCGGCCATCGCGCACCCGCCAGCCGGCCTGCTCCAGCAGCCGCATCGCCTCGCGCCGGTTGGCGCGCAGGCCGGCGGGGCCATTCCCGCTGTCGGGCAAGGTGAAGGGCCTGGTGAAGAGGTCGGGCGGCAGGCGGTCGCGGAAGGGTTCCAGCGCCCGCAACTCCTCGCCCTCCGGCAGGCCGCGGGCGGCGAGTTCGGAGTTGGGATAGTAGCTGGCGGTGCGGGTCAGCAGGCCGTGGAACAGGTTGCGGCCGATCCAATCGAAATCGGCCGCCATCCCCAGCGCCCGGCGCACCCGGACATCGGCGAAGATCGGCCGGCGGGTGTTGAAGATCAGGCCGCGCGCCGGTTCGGGGCGGTGGTTCGGCAACTCCTCCCGGACGATGCGGCCGTCGCGCAGGGCAGGGCCGTCGTAGCCGGTGGCCCATTTGGCCGGATCGCTTTCGTAACGAACGTCGCCCTGCCCGGCCTTGAAGGCCTCCAGCGCCACCGAATCGTCGCGGTAATAGTCGAACTCCAGGCGGTCGGCGTTGAACTGGCCGACGCGGGTCGGCAGGTCGCGGCCCCAATAGTCGGGCACCCGCTCGTAGACGATGCGGCGGCCGGGATCGACCGAGGCGATGCGGTAGGGACCGCTGCCCAGGATCGGCTCCAGCGTCGTGCGGCTGAAGTCGCGGGTCGACCAGAAGGCCTTGGAATGGATCGGCATCAGCCCCATCAGCAGCGGCATCTCGCGGTCGACGGTGCCGTCCGGGTTGGCGGCGAAGGCGAAGCGGACGGTCTGCGGGTCGGGCGCCTCGGCCGCCGCGACCTTGGCGTAGAACAGGCGTCGGTTGGGGGTGCCGTGCTGCCGCTGGGCCTCCAGCGAGAACAGCACGTCGCCGGCGGTCAGCGGCGTCCCGTCCTGCCAGCGCGCCTTGGGGTTGATGTGGAAGGTGACGGCGGAGCGGTCGTCCGCCACCTCCACCCGGTCGGCCAGCAGGCCGTAGAGCGAGAAGGGCTCGTCCCACGACCGCGTCAGCAGCGTTTCGAAGACATAGCCCATCCCAAGCGCCGGCACGCCCTTGACGATGTGCGGATGCAGGCTGTCGAAGCTGCCGGTCACCGCCTGCCGGATGGTGCCGCCCTTCGGCGCCGCCGGGTTGACGTAAGCGAAGGCGGTGAAATCCGGCGGCAATGCCAGATCGCCGTGCATGGCTATGCCGTGGTGGGGGGACTCAGCCAGCGTCGAATGGGGCGCCAGCAGAGCCAGAAGGGTGAGGAGAAGAGCGATCGGGCGGGCCATGGCCGTCAGGGTTGCCGCTTTGCCGCACCTGCGCAAGAGCCAGCGCAAGTTCCTTGGACTCAGGGTGCGTTCCGCCTAAACTCCCGCCCCGCGTGGCGCCGGACCGGGCATCGGCGCCAAAACAAGAACGTGCCCTGAATACGCCAGTCGAAGGAACGCGATACATGGATCTGAGCAAGCTCGCCGCGGGCAAGAATCCCCCCTGGGACGTCAACGTCGTCATCGAGATTCCGATCGGCGGCCAGCCGGTGAAGTACGAGGTCGACAAGGAATCGGGCGCGGTGTTCGTCGACCGTTTCCTGCACACCGCCATGTTCTATCCCTGCAACTACGGCTTCATCCCGCACACCCTGTCGGGTGACGGCGATCCGGTGGACGTCTGCGTCGTCGGCCAGCATGGCGTCGTCCCGGGCGCGGTCCTGCGCTCGCGTCCCATCGGCGTCCTGTACATGGAGGACGAGGCCGGCGAGGACGAGAAGCTGCTGGCCGTTCCGGTCGACAAGCTGCACCCGTTCTACACCGACGTGAAGGACTACACCGACCTGCCGTCCATCGTGATCGAGCAGATCGCCCACTTCTTCGAGCACTACAAGGATCTCGAGAAGAACAAGTGGGTGAAGGTCCGCGGCTGGGGCAACGCCGAAGAGGCCGCCAAGAAGATCGAGGAAGGCCTGGCCCGCGCCCTGGAAGCCAACAAGGGCACCCCGGGTCCGGTGGTCTGAAGGTAGCGGCGATTTCGGATCGCCCATGAAGCGGCCGGCGTCGGTGACCTGACGCCGGCCGATTTGCGTTTACCGGAGAATGACGAGAGCCATGGCCGAACCGGAGCGACTTCCTCCGCCGCCGTTCTGGCGAACCCGGTATTTCGCCTTCGACGTATTGCCACGCCGTCCCGATCTCGATCCCTTGGAGATCAAGCGCATCATCGCGCGGCCGGAAGCGCGCGTCGTCCAGACCGATGGCCGCATCCGTCTTTATGGGTACTCGGAAACGCTCCGCTGCTTTCTGCGCGTCGTGCTATTGTCGGACGGCGTTACAGTTCACAATGCGTTTCCTGACGAGCAATACACGTCATGAAAACCAGCTATGACCCCGGTACCGACAGTCTCTATATCGAGGTTCGTCCGCTGCCGTCGAAACGGACGGTCGAGGTCGAACCGGACGTGATGGTCGATTACGGTGCCGATGGCGAACCGGTCGGCTATGACATCCAGCACGCCTCAGCCAAAACCGACCTGATCGGACGCCTGATCCTGATGCCGATGGCAGCCGAATAAGGCCGCTCGGCGAATGGTCGTTCCCGGGTTGGCCTCAACTGCTCCAGCCCATCCGGCGCTCCACCCCGTCCGCCGCCTCCTTCAGGATCTCGGCGCTGTGGCGGAGTGCCGATTCCTCCTCCGCCGACAGGTTGGGCAGCACGGTGTCGATCACGCCGCCGGCGCCGATGACGCGCGGCAGCGACAGCACCACCTGCGGGACGCCGCAGACATCGTCGGTCAGCATGGCGCAGGTCGTCACCAGCCGTTCGTCGGCGCCGATGGCCGAGACCAGCCGGGCCAGCCCGCCGCCGATGCCGAAGGCGGTGTGGCCCTTGCCGTTGATGATGCGGTAGGCGGCGCGGCGCACCCCCTCGTCGATGGCGGCGCGGTCCTCCGCCGTCAGGCTGCGGCGGAGTTGGGCGGCCGCCTGCTCGACGGACAAGCCGGCGACGGTGGCGCTCGACCACAGCAGAACCTCCGAGTCGCCATGCTCGCCGACCACATGGGCGTGGACGGAGCGCGGCGTCACCGCCAGTTGTTCCGCCAGCAGGGCGCGGAATCGCGCGGTGTCCAGCACGGTGCCGGAGCCGATGACCCGGCTGCGCGGCAAGCCGCTGATGCGGGTGGCGATCTGCGTCATCACGTCCACCGGGTTGCTGGCGACCAGCAGGACGGCGTCGGGGGCGGCCTTCAGCACCTGCGGGATGATGGCGCCGAACACCTTGGCGTTGCGCTCCAGCAGTTCCAGCCGCGTCTCGCCCGGTTTCTGGGCGACACCGGCCGACAGCACGACCACCCCCGCCCCCTCCAGCGCGGCATAGGAGCCGGCGCGGACGGTGACGGCATGGGTGAAGGGCACGGCGTGGGCGATGTCCTGCGCCTGGGCCTGGGCCAGCGCCTCGTTCATGTCGACCAGCACGACCTCGCTCGCCGCACCGGTGGTCACCATGGCGAAGGCGGCGGTGCTGCCGACGAATCCGGCCCCGACGATTCCGACCTTCATGAACAGGCTCCTTTGCGCAGGTTGACGACTGGTCCGGGAGACAGCTTGGCGGCGGTCGGCGTCCCGCCGCAAGAGCGCATCGGACCGCTTGCGGGCTTTGGTGGGCGGTTTTGCATAGGCGCGACGAAACGCCCCCTTGCCCAATGGTCATACCAGCCCGTAATGTTGCGCCGCAGCAAATGGCAGGGATGAAAGTCCGGGCCGGCGCTGTTCGTCATCAAAACCGTCGGCATCCCGTGGCAGACTGGGGCCGGCGCCTTTTCCCAGCACCGGATCCGGTCATGACCGTTCGCAACCTCGACAAGCTGTTCAAGCCCGCCTCCATCGCCCTGATCGGCGCCAGCCGCAAGCCCGGAACGGTTGGGGCCGTGGTGGCCCGCAACCTGTTCCAGGCCGGGTTCGACGGGCCGGTGATGCCGGTCAACCCGACGGAGCGGGCGGTGGAAGGGGTGCTGACCTACAAGACGGTGGACAGCCTGCCGATCACGCCGGACCTGGGCGTCATCTGCACCGCGCCGGCCACGGTGGCGGCGACCATCGACGCGCTGGGCAAGCGCGGGACCAAGGCCGCCATCGTCATGACCAACGGCATGTCGGCCGAGCAGACACAGGCGATGCTGGACGCGGCGAAGCCCTATCTGATGCGGGTGCTGGGGCCGAACAGCCTGGGCGCCATGGTGCCGGGCCGCGGCATGAACGCCAGCTTCGCGCCGGTGGCCCCGCGCAAGGGCGACGTGGCGCTGGTGGCGCAAAGCTCCATGGTGCTGACCTCGGTCGCCGACTGGGCGACGTCGCGCGGCATCGGATTCTCGCATCTGGTGTCGCTGGGCGACCGCGGCGACGTCGATTTCGGCGACCTGCTGGACTATCTGGCCTCCGACGTCACGGTGCGCGCCATCCTGCTCTATATCGAGAGCATCACGCATGCCCGCAAATTCATGTCGGCCGCCCGCTCCGCCTCGCGCCAGAAGCCGGTGATCGTCATCAAGGCCGGCCGCTCCGACGAGGCGCAGGAGGCCGCGGCGTCGCACACCGGGGCGCTGGCGGTGTCGGACGCTGTCTATGACGCTGTGTTCCGCCGGGCCGGCGTGCTGCGGGTGAACGATCTGGCCGAGCTGTTCGACGCCGCCGGGACACTGGGCACCGGGGTGCCGATCACCGGCGACCGGCTGGCGATCCTGACCAACGGCGGCGGCATGGGCGTCATGGCCACCGACAAGCTGATCCAGGCCGGGGGCCAGCTGGCCGCCCTGGCGCCGGAGACGCAGGAGGCTCTGACCAAGGCGCTGGGACAGCCGCCGACGGGCGCGCCCTTCCGCAACCCGCTGCGCATCGGCGCCGACGCCACGCCCAAACGCTATGCCGAGGCGCTGAACGCGCTGATGCAGGACACCGGCAACGACGCGGTGCTGGTCCTGCACTGCCCGTCCGCCCTGACCGACAGCGAAGCCATCGCCCAGGCGGTGGCGGAAACCGTGCAGGCCAACAAGGCGCGCCGCCACCCGGTGCTGACCAGCTGGATCGGCGACCAGTCGGCGATGGAAGCGCGCAAGCTGTTCGCCGACAGCCGCATCCCGACCTACAACGGTCCGTCCGACGCGGTGCGCGCCTTCATGCATCTGGTGCGCTACCGCCGCAGCCAGCAGCTTCTGATGGAAACCCCGCCGTCGGTGGCGGAGGATTTCCAGCCCGACGAGATCACCGTGAAGAAGGTGGTCTCCCGCGCCATGGCCGAGAAGCGCGAGTGGTTGAGCGAGTATGAGGCCAAGCGCGTGCTGGCCGCCTACGGCATCCCGGTGGTCGACACCCGCGTCGCCGAAACGCCGGAGGAGGCGGCCAACGCCGCCCGCGTCATCGGCGGCCCGATCGCGCTGAAGATCCTGTCGCACGACATCACCCACAAGTCCGACGTCGGCGGCGTCGCGCTGGGCCTGACCGGCCCGGAGGACGTGAAGGCGGAGGCCGAGGCGATGCTGGGTCGCGTCGCCGAACTGGCGCCCGACGCGCGGATCGAGGGCTTCACCGTGCAGGAGATGGCCGTCCGCCCCGACGCCTATGAACTGATCGTCGGCATGACCGAGAACGAGATGTTCGGCCCGGTCCTGCTGTTCGGCGAGGGCGGCATCGGCGTGGAAGTGGTGGAGGATTACGCGCTGGCCCTGCCGCCGCTGAACATGAAGCTGGCGGCCGAGCAGATGAGCCGCACCCGCATCCACCGGCAGTTGCAGGGCTACCGCTCGCGCGCGGCGGTCGATCTGGACGCGGTGGCGCTGACCCTGAACAAGGTCAGCCAGCTGGTGGTCGATTTCCCCGAGATCGCGGAGATGGACATCAACCCGCTGCTGGCCGACGCCGACGGCGTGCTGGCGCTGGACGCCCGCATCAAGGTCGGCGTGCCGGCGCTGGCGGGAGCGGCACGGCTGGCGATCCGGCCCTATCCCAAGTCACTGGAAGACCGCATCACCATCAAGGACGGCCGCCAGTTCTTCGTCCGCCCGATCCTGCCGGAGGATGAGCCGCTGGTGCACCATCTGGTGGAGAACCAGACGGCGGAAGACCTGCGCCTGCGCTTCTTCGCCCCGCTGAAGCGGCTGTCGCACCAGGCGGCGGCGCGGCTGACCCAGATCGACTACGACCGCGAGATGGGGCTGATCGCCGTCGGTCCCGACCCGCAGACCGGCGACACCATCATGTATGGCGTGGTGCGCATCACCGCCGATCCCGACAACCGCCGCGCCGAATATGCGGTGATGGTGCGGTCCGACATGAAGGGCCAGGGGCTGGGCTATATCCTGATGAACAAGATCCTGGATTACGCCCGCTCGCGCGGCATCAAGGAGGTCTATGGCGAGGTTCTGCGCGAGAACACCAACATGCTGAACATGTGCCGCGCCCTGGGATTCGTCCGCAAGGAGAACCTGGACGAACCCGGCGTGGTGGAGGTCCGCATCGAACTGGGCGGCGGGCTGGCGGCCTGAGGGTTTCTATACCGGCGGTTGACTATCGGATGAGATGAGGCAATATCAGGCTTGGCGGACAGGGGCGCCTATCCCCTGCCCGCCGGCCCGATCCTTACCGGTAGAGGTCAAGCAACCGCTTGACGATCTCCAGAACGAGGATCAGGAGCTTGAGGATTTGCGACATCCTCTTCACTCCTCGTAAGCGGCGGGGATGGCGGCCAGTCCGCCATCCCGTCCGCGCCGCCACTGTGGCGCACGCATAGGTATTGCGGAACCGCCTTCATTCGCAAAATCAAGATTGTGAAGGGCTGCGACGCGCCGTCGCGGGCTTCGGCCTTACGCCGGCCCCAGCACCACCTTCACATCGGCAGGCTGCCCGAAGAAGGGTGCCGAGGTGATCAGCAGGCGGCAGCCGGCAGCGGCATAGGCGGCGGCGTTCGCCTCGGTCACGCCGCCAGCCGGGGCGACCACCGGCGGCGGGGTCAGGTGCCTTGTCGCCCCGATCACCGCGCGGGCGGCGTCGGGCGGCAGCTTTTCCAACTGGATCACGTCGGCGCCGGCCGTCGCGAAGGCCACCGCCTCCTCGACAGATCCGACCTCGACCACGATCTTCTTTTCCGGGGCCTTGCGGCGCAGCGCCGCGATCCACGTCTCCACCGGTTCGCTCAGAAAGGCACGGTGTTCGGGGAAGACCAGCAGCGTTTCCGACAGGCCCAGCCGGTGCATCACCGCCCCGCCCGCCTGCACCGCCTTGACGCTGAGGTCCTTGGCACCGGGAAAATTCTTGCGGGTGCAGGCAACGGTGACGCCGGGAGCGGCATCGACGATACGCCGGGCGCGGGTGGCGATGCCGGAGGCATATTCCACCAGGGTCTGCGCCACTTTCCAGGCCCGATGCAGCGACCCGGCCGGCCCGTCCGCCTCAAGGAAGACCGCGCCGGCCTCGACGGCGGTGCCGCTGGGCTCGACGCGCCGGATGCGACCACCGGCCTTCTCCACCAGCCGCGCCGCCTCCTCGGTCCCTGCAAGCACCATGGCGCCGCGGGCGGCGAAGCTCATCCGCGCCGGACGGGCGGCGATGCCCAGAGCATCGGTGGTCAGGTCGCCGTAGGGAACATCCTGCGCCAGAAGCGCGTCGAGGGCGGCGTCGGGCAGGATGGTCGTCATCGGAATTTCCGTTATTAAAGCCAGCCGCGCCGGCGGAAGTACCAAAGCGGGACCACCGCCGACAGCACCATCAGCAGGATGGCCATGGGATAGCCGAAGTCCCAGTCCAGTTCCGGCATGTGCTTGAAGTTCATGCCATAGGCGGACGCGATCAGCGTCGGCGGCATCAGCGCCACCGAGACGACCGAGAAGATCTTGATGATGGCGTTCTGTTCGATGTTGATCAGGCCCAGCGTGGCGTCGAGCAGGAAATTCGCCTCGTGCGCCAGGAAGCCGGCATGTTCGGTCAGGGAGCGCAAGTCGCGCGTCATCGTCTTCAGCGCTGTCTTCTGTTCCTTGTTCAGCCGGCCGCCGCTGACCGAGGTCATGAACACCACCAGCCGGTCGAGCCCGGCCAGGCTGTCGCGCACCTTGTGGGTCAGGTCGCCGGCCCGGCCGATGCCGCGCAGCACGTCCTGCAGTTCGTCCGGCTTCTTGGCCGCCTTGCCGAAGCCGCCGCCGTCCAGCGAATCGTCGAACACACGGGCCGACAGTTCGTCGATGCGGCCGCCGACCAGCTCCAGCACGTCGGCGACCCGGTCGATCACCGCGTCCAGCAGACCGAACAGCGCGCTCTCCCCCGTCGCCAGCAGTTCCGGCTGGCGGACGCAGCGGGCGGCGAAGGTGATGACCGGCAGGGGTTCGGTGTAGCGCAGCGTGATGAGATGGCGCGGGGTCAGCACGAAGGTCAGCTCGCCCTGCTCCGGATGGGGCGAGGTGGCGCGCGAGATGATGGGAGAGGTCATGTAGATCCCCTCCCCCTCGACATAGAGCTGGCTGGAGGCCTCGATCTCCTTCATCTCCTCGCGCGTCGGCAGATCGCAGCCGGTCAACGCGCCGACATGGGCGCGCTCCGCTTCGGTCGGACGCAAGAGGTCGATCCAGACCGCGCCGCCCGGCAGATCCTCGCCGTGTTCCAGCGGCTGGCGCACCACCCGCCCGTCTTCGGCACGGGCGTGGACGGTGATCAACGCGCAGCCCCCAGGCTCGCCTCTTCCGGTACCGGCGCGCCGGCAGCGCGGCAGGCGGCGGCCAGCGTGTTCAGCATCAGGCAGGCAATGGTCATCGGGCCGACGCCGCCGGGGACGGGCGTGATGGCGCCGGCGACCCTCACCGCCTCGTCGAAGGCGACGTCGCCGACCAGCCGGGTCTTGCCCGGCTCCGCCGCCGCGACGCGGTTGATACCGACATCGATCACCGTGGCGCCGGGCTTGATCCAGTCGCCGCGCACCATCTCCGGCCGGCCGACCGCCGCCACCAGGATGTCGGCGCGGCGGCATTCCGCCGGCAGATCCACGGTGCGGGAATGGGCCATCGTCACCGTGCAGTCCGCCTGCAGCAGAAGCTGGGCCATCGGCTTGCCGACAATGTTGGAACGGCCGAGCACCAGCGCGCGCTTGCCCTTCAGGTCGCGGCCCAGCGTGTCGCGGATCAGCAGCAGGCTGCCCAGCGGGGTGCAGGGCACGATGGCGCCCGGCTGGCCGGTGGCGAGCAGGCCGGCATTGACGACGTGAAAGCCGTCGGCGTCCTTTTCCGGGACGATGCGGGCAAGCACCTTCTGGCTGTCGATGTGCTTGGGCAGCGGCAGCTGAACCAGGATGCCGTGCACCGCCGGATTGGCGTTCAGCCGGTCGATCAGGGCCAGCAGGTCGGATTCGGCCATGTCGGCCGGCTCGTGATGGTCGAAGCTGTTCATGCCGAGTTCGACCAGCGCCCGCTCCTTGGAGCGGACATAGACCTGGCTGGCTGGATCCTCGCCCACCAGCACGACGGCCAGACCGGGGGTGACGCCATGGCTGGCCTTCAGCGCCGCCACACCATCCGCCACCCGCGCACGCAGGCCGGCCGCAAAGGCCTTGCCGTCGATGATCTTCGCGTCCGCCATGCTACTCTCCACCCTCGCTACCCACATCGTCGATCAGGGGCGACAGCCGGGCCAGCAATGCCGCCGGGTCGCCCGCCACATGCAGAATCTTGTTCCGGTCGGTGGCGCCGGCCACCACCGTCAGGCTGGTCTTGGGCAGTTTCCATGCCTTCGACAACAGTTTTATGACGGCCTCGTTGGCTTTGCCGTTTTCCGGCACCGCCGTGACCGCCAGTTTCAGGACCCTCCCCCCGCCGGCGGTGTCGGCCGTCCCGGTCACCGCGTTGCGCGACGCCTTGGGTGTCACCCGGAGGGCGATGCGCAGGCCGTCGGCGACCGCCTCGATGGGGGAGGAGGACGCCACGGTCAGAAGCGCGGCCAGTATTGCGCCATCAGGTTCTGGATGAAGGAGATCGCCAGTAGCACGACGATCGGCGACAGGTCCAGCCCACCCATGTTGGGCAGGACGCGGCGGATCGGGCGCAGCACCGGCTCGGTGATGCGGTACAGGAAATCGCCGATCAGATAGACCGCGCGGTTGCGCGTGTTCACCACGTTGAAAGCCACCAGCCAGCTGAGGATCGCCGACAGGATCAGGACCCAGAAGAACAGGTCCAGGATGGTGTTGATGAGCAAATACAGCGCGATCATGCCGGGCCAGCTCCAGTGCGGTTTTTGCGACGGCCGCGCGCAGAGCGTTGCGCTGCGGGCGCCAGCCTTTTCCGGGCACCCTAAGCATAAGCGCGGAGACCTGTCCAGTACGGCGGCCCGCAGATCGGCCGAGCGGCCTGCGGCGGATCGGCCGTCCTACGCCCTCCCGCGCCCACTTCATTTTTTCTGAATCAAGCGCTTGACAGCACCCCCCGTGATGGACAATATCCGCGCCACGCCGGGGCGACGAAGACGCCACGGTGTGAGTGTGGGGCCGTAGCTCAGCTGGGAGAGCGACGCGTTCGCAATGCGTAGGTCGGGAGTTCGATCCTCCTCGGCTCCACCATTTTACCCTTCTTTCCCGGAAGGGTGAGACAACTCGATGGATCGTCCGCGGGCGTTGCCGGGAAGGCATCTGGCCCGCTTTTTTGTGTTTGGGCGTCAGGCCGGCGGCAGGTTTTGCCGATCGCCCATGGCCCTCCAGGAAGCCCGGCATTGCCCCTCTCCCTGGTTGCCTGCAAAATATGAATTTGAAGGCAACTCGTCGAGGAACCTTGTAGACGAAGCCTATAGCCTCCCGGTGGTTCCGGTCCCATTGCTACTCGAAGAAATCTTCGTCCACCCTCTTGATATGCATGGTCTCCTCGATCCTGCACCCAACCCCGTGGCGGATCATCAACTTGGCGAGTTGGATGCCGTCGATCAGCACGATGCGGGTGCCAAGCCGGTCTGCCGTCTCCCGGGCCGACGCAGTAAAGGCGGAGGTGGTGACGAACAATCCCTTGGTTGCCTTGAACAGGTTCAGGCTTCCAAAGAAGTCGCGAATCGCTCCCGCTCCGACGGTGTTGCCGTCAGCGTACCTTTTGGCTTGGACATAAACGCGATCCAGCCCCAGCGGATCCTGGTCGATGACGCCATCGACCCCGTCATCACCGGACTTGCCGACCAGTGCCTTGTCGAGATCCGTCACAGACCCCCCATAGCCCATAGTGACCAAGAGGCGGACGACAGTCTTCTCAAAGAATGCTGGCGTTCCTGAGCGAACCCTT
This sequence comes from Azospirillum oryzae, assembly GCF_900177515.1. GTDB lineage: Bacteria > Pseudomonadota > Alphaproteobacteria > Azospirillales > Azospirillaceae > Azospirillum > Azospirillum oryzae_A. Next base: position 231,550 of record NZ_FXAK01000007.1, on the reverse strand, counting down.
TGGAGGATTTCTTCTGCCAAAGACGCTTCAATACGCAGGTATGCCTGTCGCATCACCTCATCGGGGGTCAGAGGACTCTCAGTGACCGGCAGCACCACCTCGGCAACACCCGAAGCGTCAGCTATCTCGGTTTCACCGTCGCGGAAGCCCTTGAAGCTAGGAAATTGCTCAAGAAAACGAATGGTAATCCGCTCAGGCGGTGCCCTCAGCACGTCGCGTCCCGCTGGGGTGATGCGGAAATGCGCCCGCCGCGTCAACTCCACCAACCCGGCCTTGCTGAGATAGCTCTTCGCCCAATGGACCCGGTTCGCAAAGGTCGTTTGCCGTCCCGAGGGCAAAAGGTGGGCTCGCTCCTCGTCGGTCAAGCTGAACGTATCGGCAAGCCGGTCCACCACATCGCCGATGCGGACCTCGCCGCCATCGACAGCGGTTTTCAGCACAGGCAGCATCAGAGTCTGGAAATCAGGAATAGCCATCACTGGTCCGGGATCGCTTCGGAGGTGCATAAAGATCGGGCCACTTTACCAGATCGCGTACACTCTGCGAGAAGCAATCCCAGACGTGGGGATGATCAGCCGTTCTCCGCCAGCACCGAACCGGCGAGGTAGAGCGAACCGCAGATCAGCACACGCGCCGGACCACTACGGCCCGCCACCAGATCGGCTAGGGCGGCGCCCACACTGTCCGCGGCGCCGTGGTCGCGAATGCCGCAGAGCTTGGCGGTCTCGCAGGATTCCTCGGCGGTGAAGCTGGCCTCCTCGCCCGGGATCGCCACCGCGCGCAGGGCATGGGTGAAGGGAGCCAGCGGGCCCAGGAACTCGAACGGGTCCTTGCTGGACAGCATGCCGTAGATCAGCAGAAGCGGCAGGGCCGGGCCGCCGTCCGATCCTTCGTTGGACTGCTGGCCGCGCGACCAGTCGACCGCCTGACGGGCCAGAACCTCGCCGGCGGAATCGTTGTGGCCGCCGTCCAGCCACAGTTCCCAGCCCGGCGGCAGGCTCGCGGCCAGCGGGCCGCGGGTCAGGCGCTGCAGGCGCCCCGGCCATTCGACGGTGGCGAGGCCCCGGCGCACCGCGTCGTCGTCCACCGCCAGCGGCAGATGGTCGAGGCAGGCGATGGCGACGCCGGCGTTGGTGATCTGGTGGACGCCGGCCAGCCCCGGCATCGGCAGGTCGAGCTTGCGCTTCGCGCTCTCGAAGCGGAAGCCGTCCGGACGCTCCTCCACCGACCAGCTCTGGATCGGTGCGGCGATGGCGTTGGCGCGCAGCTTCAGCACCCTCAGCGCGTCGGCTTCCGGCTGCGGGGCCAGCACCACCGGGACGTGGGGCTTGAAGATGCCAGCCTTCTCGCTGCCGATCTCCAGCAGCGATTCGCCCAGGAACTGGCGGTGGTCGTAGGAGATGCGGGTGACCGCCGTCACCGCCGGCTTGTCCACCACGTTGGTGGCGTCCAACCGCCCGCCCAGCCCGGTTTCCAGCAGGACCACGTCGGCCGGCACCCGGGAGAAGGCGAGGAAGGCGGCGACCGTCGTCACCTCGAAGAAGGTGATCGGATTGCCGGCGTTGGCAACCTCGCATTCCTCCAGCAGGGCGGCCAGATGGTCGTCGTCGATCAGCCGGCCGGCCAGGCGGATGCGCTCGTGGAAGCGGACGAGGTGCGGCGAGGTGTAGACATGGACGCGGTGGCCGGCCGCCTCCAGCATCGCGCGCAGGAAGGCGACGGTCGATCCCTTGCCGTTGGTGCCGGCGACATGGACCACCGGCGGCAGCTTGCGCTCCGGATGGTCCAGCGCCGCCAGCAGACGGTGCACCCGGTCCAGAGACAGGTCGATGACCTTGGGATGAAGCCCCTTCAGCCGGTCCAGCACCGGGTCGGAACGGGTCGCAGCCGGCCCGGCAGGCGGGTTGGCGAGCGGAAGGGCGGCGTCGGTCATGATCGTCTCTGGTCGGATGGGCAGGGGGTGCCGGTCAGTCGTCGCCGGCCTGGACGGGAGCCGCCGGCTGGGCGGCGGCAGGCTGCGTCGCGACCGGTTGGGCCGCCGTCGGCTGCGCGGGGAGCTGGGCCGGCTCGCCGTCGGCCGCCTGGGCGGCGGACAGGTCGATGTCCTCCGCCACCGCGTCGAGGCGCGGCGTCATCAGCAGGCCGATGGTGCGGACCAGCGTCGGACGCAGGTCGCGGCGGTGGACGACCATGTCGACCATGCCGTGCTCCATCAGGTACTCGGAACGCTGGAAGCCTTCCGGCAGGGTCTCGCGGATCGTGCTCTCGATCACGCGGGCGCCGGCGAAGCCGATCTGCGCACCCTTCTCGGCGATGTGGATGTCGCCCAGCATGGCGAAGCTGGCGGTGACGCCGCCGGTGGTCGGATCGGTCAGCACGACGATGTAGGGCAGGCCGGCTTCCTTGACCATCTCCACCGCAATGGTGGTGCGCGGCATCTGCATCAGCGACAGGATGCCTTCCTGCATGCGCGCCCCGCCCGAAGCGGGCACGACGATCAGCGGCGCGTTCTTCGCCACCGCCAGACGGGCGGCGGTCAGCAGCCCTTCGCCGACGGCGATGCCCATCGACCCGCCCATGAAGCCGAAGTCGAAGGCGGCGACCACGGCGGCATGGCCGCCGATGCGGCCCTCGCCCACCACGATGGCGTCGGTGCGGCCGGTCTTGGTCTGGGCCTCCTTCAGACGGTCGGTGTAGCGCTTCTGATCGCGGAACTTCAGCGGGTCGGCGACCGACTTCGGCAGCTCGACACCCTCATAGGCGCCGTCGTCGAACATCGACTCCAGCCGCTTGACCGGGTCGAGCCGCATGTGGAAGCCGCAATGCTGGCAGACGTGCAGGTTCTCTTCCAGCTCGCGGTGGAACAGCATCGACTCGCAGCTCGGGCACTTGTGCCAGAGGTTGTCGGGCACTTCCTTGCGGGCGTAGAGCGCGCGGATCTTGGGACGGACGTAGTTGGTAAGCCAGTTCATGGAACGCCTTTCAACGACATGGCGGTACGCCGAAGCCCGGCGCCGGCTGGACATCGGGTCCGTGCCGCACCGGGCTCTTCAGCCGTTCGTCGCCATGAGCGATCGTGTTGCAGGTGTCGTAAAGCGGTTTGCCGCCGTTGTAAACCGTCCGTCCCTCAGCCCCGCGCCGCGCGCACGCCCTTGGCCAGTTCGCCGACGAAGCCCAGCACATCCTCGACCGTCCCCGGCTTGACACCACCGGACGCGTCCAGCCCGTCGGCCAGACGGGTCACGATGGCGGAGCCGACCACGGCGGCGTCGGCGACGCGGGCGACCTCGGCGGCCTGATCCGGCGTCTTGATGCCGAAGCCGACGGCGACCGGCAGGTCGGTGTGGCGCTTCAGCCGGGCGACCGCCGCGTCGATGGCGGTGTTCGACGCGCTGGCGGTGCCGGTGATTCCGGCGATCGACACGTAATAGACGAAACCGGAGGTGTTGCGCATCACGGCCGGCATGCGCGCCTCGTCGGTGGTCGGCGTCGTCAGGCGGACGAAGCTGACGCCGGCCTTCAGCGCCGGGATGCACAGCTCCTCGTCCTCTTCCGGCGGCAGGTCGACGACGATCAGGCCGTCCACCCCGGCCTCGCGCGCGGCCGCCAGGAAGGGCTCCACCCCATAGGCATGGATCGGGTTGAAATAGCCCATCAGGATGATCGGGGTGTCGGCGTCCAGCTTGCGGAAGCCGCGCACCATCTCCAGCGTCTTGCGCACCGTCATCCCGGCCTTCAGCGCGCGCAGCGAGGAGGCCTGGATCGCCGGGCCGTCGGCCATCGGATCGGTGAAGGGCATGCCCAGCTCGATCAGGTCGGCGCCGGCGGCCGGCAGGCCGTTCAGCACCGCCTGCGACACGGCGGGATCGGGGTCGCCGGCGGTGATGAAGGTGACCAGACCGGCGCGTCCCTCCGCCTTCAGCGCGGCAAAACGGCGGGCGATGCGGCCATCGGCCAAAATGTCGGCACTCACAGTTCCACTCCCAGATGCTTGGCGACGGAGAAGATGTCCTTGTCGCCGCGGCCCGACAGGCACAGCACCATCAGGTGGTCCTTGGGCAGTTTCGGTGCGCGCTTGATCACCTCGGCAAGGCCGTGGGCGGATTCCAGCGCCGGGATGATGCCCTCCGTGCGGGCGCAGAGCTGGAAGGCGTCCAGCGCCTCCTGGTCGGTGGCGTAGGCGTATTCGACGCGGCCGACGTCGTGCAGCCAGCTGTGCTCCGGCCCGATGCCGGGATAGTCGAGACCGGCGGAGATCGAGTGGCCTTCCAGGATCTGGCCGTCCTCGTCCTGCAGCAGATAGGTGCGGTTGCCGTGCAGCACGCCCGGACGCCCGCCGTTGATCGAGGCGGCATGGTCGAGCGGCCCCTTCTCGATGCCGCGGCCGGCGGCCTCGACGCCGACCATCTGCACCGACGGATCGTCGAGGAAGGGATGGAACAGGCCGATGGCGTTCGACCCGCCGCCGACGCAGGCGACCAGGCTGTCGGGCAGGCGGCCTTCCAGCTCCTGCATCTGGGTCCGCACCTCGTCGCCGATCACCGACTGGAAGTCGCGGACCATGGCGGGATAGGGGTGCGGGCCGGCGGCGGTGCCGATGATGTAGAAGGTGTCGGCGACGTTGGTGACCCAGTCGCGCAGCGCCTCGTTCATCGCGTCCTTCAGCGTGCCGCTGCCCGAGGTCACCGGGCGGACCTCGGCGCCCAGCAGCTTCATGCGGAAGACGTTGGGCTGCTGGCGGGCGATGTCGGTCTCGCCCATGTAGATGACGCAGGGCATGTTGTAGAGCGCGCAGACCGTCGCGGTCGCCACGCCATGCTGGCCGGCGCCCGTCTCGGCGATGATGCGGGTCTTGCCCATCCGCCGGGCCAGCAGGATCTGGCCGATGCAGTTGTTGATCTTGTGCGCGCCGGTGTGGTTCAGCTCCTCGCGCTTGAAGTAGATCTTGGCGCCGCCCAGCTGTTCGGTCAGACGCTCGGCGTAATAGAGCGGGTTGGGCCGGCCGACATACTGCTTCAGCTGCTGGCGCATCTCGCCTTCGAAGGCGGGATCGGCCCGCGCCTCGCGATAGGCCTTCTCGACCTCCAGGATCAGGGGCATCAGCGTCTCGGCGACGAAGCGGCCGCCAAAGATTCCGAAATGCCCGCGCTCGTCGGGACCGGAGCGGTAGGTGTTCAGTTTGGTCATCGTCTGCGGCACTGCCTGAAGTCGAAGGGAAGCTGCTGTCGGTCGGGCGGCACATCCGGTCCGGACGCCGGCCAAGCGCGACACCATACCGGCGGGACGCGCCGATTTGAAGCGCCGGACGGCCGGTCTCCACGAAATCGGCCCCCCATGCATACAGTCCGCATAGATGGAGCGGGGCTTTGCAGCGGCAAGGCCGCGCCCTTACACTGGCCCCTCCTTTCTTGTGGAGCCTCCTTCCGATGACCGAGCGGACGCCGCCGTCGCTTCTCCCCACGGATGTTCAGCCGGTCCCCTGCCGGATTCTGGTGGTGGAGGACAGTCCGCTGAACCAGATGCTGGTCACCGCCATCCTGGCCCAGGCCGGCCACCGCGCCGAGACCGCGAACAACGGGCTGGAGGCGGTGATGGCGGCGCAGGCCGGCGGCTATGACCTGATCCTCATGGACCTGTCGATGCCGGAAATGGACGGCCTGACCGCCACCCGGCTGCTGCGCGACCTGCCGGGGCCGGCCGGCCGGGTGCCGGTGGTCGCCATGACCGCCGACACCGACGAGGCCGACCGTGTCCGCTGCCAGGACGCCGGCATGAACGACCATGTCGCCAAGCCGGTGGACCGGGCGGTGCTGCTGGAAACGGTGGAGAAGTGGCTGCGGGCGTCGTCGGCGCCGGGACTGTCGGCCGGCTTCGGCCCCTGCGCTCCGGCGGTGCCGGCGGCGGCGGGCGAGGTGCTGGACCGCGAGGTGCTGGCGCAGCTGGCCCAGGATCTGGAGGCGGAACTGCTGGCCGACGTGCTGCGGCAGTTCGTGGAGGAGACGCGGGAACGGGTGGCGCGCATCGCCGGGGAGACCGACCGCGCCGTTCTGACGCGCGAGGCGCATACGCTGAAAAGCACCGCCGGGACCTTCGGCGCCCGTGCCCTGTGCAGCGCCGCCCGCGCGCTGGAGATGGCGTGCCGGGCATCCGTTGCGGAACCGAAGGGGGCAAGGGGAGAAGAGTCGGGAGACGGGGCGGCGGACGCGGTGGAGAGGCTGCGCGGCGAGATTCCCCAACTGGCCGGGGACGCCATCGCGGCCTACCGCGCCGCCGGATATCCGGTCTGACTCAGGTCGGGCGGGTCACTCGACGACGCTGATGTTCACCGCGGAATCCTTGCCGTTGGTGCCGCGGGCGACCTCGAACTGGACGCGCTGGCCTTCCGACAGGGCATGCAGGCCCGAGCGCTGGACCGCGGTGATGTGAACGAACACGTCCTTCGAACCGGCCTCCGGCGCGATGAAGCCGTATCCCTTGGTGGTGTTGAACCATTTGACGGTGCCGTTTGTCATGGGCCTCCCCCTAGTCACTGCGAAGCGGGTCTTTGCAAAGCACATGGGTCCGGGATCGCCGGCATCGGCCGCGCCGTGAGGCCTGCCGGGCAAGCGGAACCAAGACATTGTGCGGGGAGGCTAGCCGCATGCTGTGGTTGCGGGCAATTCCATCTCACGGCATAGGACAAACGATGATCGACTTGGGAGTGGAATTACGACCAAGGCGGCAACGCTTTGTCGAAGGGTATTAGCCCGTTTCTTGCAGCGCCGTGAGAGCCGACAAGAAATCCTTTCTGAAATAAAGGCTTAGATTTTCCCTTCCGCCTGCCAGGCCAGACGCTTGCGGTAGATCGTCGAGGCGCTGATCTGCAGCAGGGCGGCGGCGCGCGGGATGTTGCCGTCGCAGGCGGCGATGGCGTCCTCGATGGCGTCCTTCTCCACCTCCCACAGCGGCTTGATCGAGTCCGGGGAGGGCGGGATATGCGGGCGCGGGGCCGAAAGAGCGCCGGCCGGCGCGACGGCGGCGGCGGCATGGACCGGCAACGGCTGCGGCGTGCCGAGCGGCGGCGGCAGCATCTCCGGCGTCACCGTGTCGCCGTCATGCAGCACCGCGACGATGCGCACGACGTTCTGCAATTGGCGGACGTTGCCCGGCCAGTGGTAGTGGCGCAGGGCATGCTCCGCCTCGGGCGAGAAGCGGGTGAAGCCCTTCTTCTCCTCCTTCGCGAACTCCGCCAGATAATGGCGGGCGATCTCCAGCACGTCGTCCTCGCGCTCGCGCAGCGGCGGCAGGTGGATGGGAATGACGTGCAGGCGATAGTACAGGTCCTCGCGGAACCGCCCCTCCTCCACCTCGCGCAGGGGATCGCGGTTGGTGGCGCAGACGATGCGCAGGTCGACCTTCTCCAGCTTCGACCCGCCGACGGGGGTGAAGGTGCCGGTCTGGATGAAGCGCAGCAGCTTGGTCTGCAGGTCGGGCGCCAGCTCGCAGATCTCGTCCAGGAACAGGGTGCCGCCGTCGGCGCGGGCCGCCGCGCCCTCGCGGTCGGACACCGCCCCGGTGAAGCTGCCCTTCACATGGCCGAAGATCTCGCTTTCCATGAGATCCTTCGGGATGGCGCCGCAGTTGATGGCGATGAAGGGGCGCGCCGCGCGCTGGCTCTGGCGGTGGATCGCCTCGGCGCAGACCTCCTTGCCGGTGCCGGATTCGCCGGTGATGAAGACGGTGGCGCGCGAGGAGGCGGCGCTGTCGACGATGCGGTAGACCGCCTGCATCGCCAGCGACGAGCCGATGAAGCCGTGGTAGCGGGCGCGGTTCAGGTCCTTCTCGAAGGTGTCGACCAGTTGGGCCAGCCGCAGCCGCTCCATCGCGTTGCGGACCGTCACCACCAGCCGGTCGGCGGAGAAGGGCTTCACCAGGAAATCATAGGCGCCGTAGCGCATCGCCTCCACCGCCGCCTTCACCGAGCCGTGGGCGGTGATGACGATGACGGCGCAGGGCAGCGCCTGGGCGTCGATGCGCTTCAGCACCTCCATCCCGTTCATGTCCGGCAGTTGCAGATCCAGCAGCACGACCATCGGCGCGCCGCCGTTCAGCTGAGCCAGCGCGTCGGCCCCCGTCTCCACCGAGATGACGGTGTGGGATTCCTTTTTCAGGTATTCCGCATAGACACGGGCCAGCGACGGCGTGTCTTCGATCAGCAGGACGGGAATGGAACCTGGCGGCATGCTGTGGGTGACACGCGAAGGGTGGGGACGGAACAGCCCCTATTGTCTAACAGATAATTCTGAAAATCCCACCGTTACGCGCATGGCCGACAGCACGAACACATCGAAATCGCCACCGGACAGAGTGTGTCGCGGCGCCGCCGCTTGCCGGAGGCGGCGCGATGAACTATCAGCAGCGGGCAGGAGACATCGGGAAACGGGCGCCTGAAAACGGGCGGCGGGAAGAGGGGGTTCGCCATGGCCGATCACGCCATTCTGGCCGGCAAGCGCGTGCTGCTGGTCATCGCCGGCGGCATCGCCGCCTACAAGAGCCTGGAACTGATCCGCCGCCTGCGCGAACGCGGCGTGACGGTGCGCGCGGTGCTGACCGAGGCCGGCGCCCGCTTCGTCACCCCGTTGTCGGTACAGGCACTGACCGAGGATACCGTCTACCGCGACCTGTGGTCGCTGACCGACGAGTCGGAGATGGGCCACATCCGCCTGTCGCGCGAGGCCGACCTGCTGGTGGTGGCGCCGGCCACCGCCAACCTGCTGGCGCGCATGGCCGCCGGCATGGCCGACGATCTCGCCGCCACCGTTCTGCTGGCCACCGACAAGCCGGTGATGGTCGCCCCGGCGATGAATGTGCGCATGTGGCAGCATGCCGCGACCCAGGCCAACATGGCACTGCTGGAAAGCCGCGGCGTGCTGCGCGTCGGCCCTAACGACGGGGTGATGGCCTGCAACGAATACGGCCCCGGCCGCATGGCCGAGCCGATGGAGATCGTCGACGCCATCGCCGGCTTCTTCGCGGCGGAGGCGAACCGTCTCCAGGGGCCGCTGGCCGGCCGCCGCGCCATCGTCACCAGCGGCCCGACGCACGAGCCGATCGACCCGGTGCGCTACATCGCCAACCGCTCGTCGGGCAAGCAGGGGCACGCCATCGCCGCGGCGCTGGCGGCGCTGGGGGCCGAGGTGACGCTGGTCAGCGGCCCGACCCGGCTGCCCGACCCCGCCGGCTGCCGCGTCACTCATATCGAGACGGCGCGGGAGATGCTGGCGGCGTGCGAGGCGGCGCTGCCGGCCGACATCGCGGTCTGCGCCGCCGCAGTGGCGGACTGGCGCGTCGATGGTGCGTCCGACCGCAAGCTGAAGAAGGACGGCGGCGGCCCCCCGGCTCTGGCCCTGACCGAGAATCCCGACATCCTCGCCACCCTGTCGCAGCCGGGCGAGCGCCGCCCGGCGCTGGTGGTCGGCTTCGCGGCGGAGACCGGCGACGTGCTGGCCTATGCCACCGCCAAGCGCGCCCGCAAGGGCTGCGACTGGATCGTCGCCAACGACGTCTCCCCCGGCACCGGCACCTTCGGCGGCAGCGACAACACCGTCCACCTGATCCGCGCCGACGGGGTGGAAAGCTGGCCGACCATGCCCAAGGACGCCGTCGCCACCCGGCTGGCCGAGGCGGTGGCGGCGTTTTTCGCGGGGAAGTAGCGTCTACTTTGAGCCCCCACTCTGCGGTGCCCCCACCCTAACCCTCCCCCGCTGGGCGGGGGAGGGGATTGATGCTGATGCAGAAGAGCGGCGGCAGTCCCTCCCCCGCCCAGCGGGGGAGGTTAGGTGGGGGCAATCGTAAGCCTGAACGTCAACACCACAGGACCCACCCATGCCCCCCACCGTCGCCTTCCTCCGCCTGCCCGGCAACGACGACCTGCCGCTGCCTTCCTACGCCACCGACGGAGCGGCCGGGTTCGACCTGCGCGCCGCGGTGCCGGCCGATGCTCCCCTCGTGCTCGATCCCGGCAAGCGGGTGCTGGTGCCGACCGGCTTCGCCGTCGGGCTGCCGGCGGGGTGGGAGATGCAGATCCGGCCGCGCTCCGGGCTGGCGGTGAAGAATGGCGTCACGGTGCTGAACACGCCGGGCACCGTCGATTGCGATTACCGCGGCCCGGTCGGCGTCTGCCTGATCAATCTCGGCGAGGAGCCCTTCACCATCGCCCGCGGCGACCGCATCGCCCAGGCGGTGATCGCCGAGGCGCCGCAGGCGGTGCTGGTCGAGGTCGACTCGCTGGACGAAACCGCACGCGGCGCAGGCGGCTTCGGCTCCACCGGCGTGGCCTGACTTCCCGCTCCCCCACCCCGCTTTCTATGGCATGATCCGTGGGCCGACAGGCATAAGGAACGGCAGCGGGCGAGGGGGTGGGCATGTGGGGTCCCCGGCGGAGCGTGGCGTTCCGCATCCTGGCGGGGTTGACGGTCATCGGCGGGCTGGCCGCGGCGACCAGCGTCGTCGCCGTTTCGCTGTTCTCGCGCTTCCACCAGGGCTACGAGCAGATCGCCACCGCCAAGGTGCCGGGGCTGGTCGCCGCCGCCCAGCTGGTGCAGCAGAGCGGCGCCGTAGCCGCCATCGTCCCGGCCCTGGTCGCCGCCCCCGACCAGGACGCGCGCGATGCGGTGATGGCGCGGATGGACGGGCAGCTGGCAAGGCTGGAGGAGCTGACGGCTCGGCTGATCGCTCTTGGCAGCACCGGGGGCGGCCCCGGGGCCGTCACCATGCGCCATACCGACCGGGCCGGGAACGGCCGCGCGGATCTGGCCGAACTGGACCGCCGCAAGAACGAGCTGGTCGGCACGCTGCTGACCCTGAACGCCCAGGTCCGGCAGCAGTTGTCCCTGAGCGCCGAGACCGGGGCCCGCGCCCAGGCGCTGGCCGCCCTGACCGCCCGGCTGGCGGCGGCCGGCACGCAGGAGGCCGACGCATCATGGCCGATGGAACTACGGGCCGGCCTGCCGGATGCGGAGGCGGCGGACCGCGGCCGCGCGGCGCTGGAACGCTGGCGCCGTGAACTGACCGGGGCGGCGACCACGCTGCTGGCGGCGCTGCGGGCAGAGGGCGACAGCCAGCGCGACAGCAACGGCGACGGCCAGCTAGACCGCCTCCGGGCCGACAGCCGCGCCGCGCTGGACCGGGCGGCCGAGGCGCTGGCCCTGCTGCCGGCCGACCGGGCGGCGCGGCTGGAGCCGCTGCAGCGCGAGGTGGCGGAGCAGGCCTTCGGTCCATCCCCCCTGTTCGCTCTGCGCGAGGCGGAGCTGTCGCTGCAACGGGCGATCAAGCGGTCGACGGCGCGCAACCAGGCGGTTTCCGACCAGCTGGTCGGCATCGTGTCCGACTATTTCCTGGCGGTGGAGCAGGACGTCGCCCGCCGTTCCGACGAGTTCGAGCGGGTGATCCGCGACGGCAAACGGGCGGTGATCGCCATGGCGGTGCTGTCGATCCTGGGGGCCGCCGCCATATTCGCCTACATCCACCGCAACGTGGTGGCGCGGCTGCGCCGGCTGCGCAGCGCCATGCAGGCGGTGGAGACGGCCGAGCCGGCAGGGATGTCGGTTTCGTTGCCCGACCTGGACCTGCCCGCCGTCACCCCGGCCGGCAGCCGGGCCGGCAGCCGGGCCGAAAACGAGGCCGGAAGCAGGGACGAGATCGGCGAGATGGCCCGCGCGCTGGCCTATTTCGTCACCGCCATCCGCGCCCGCGAAAGCGCGCTGGCCGAGGGCGAGCGCCGGCTGCGCACCATCCTGGAGCAGAGCCCGGTCGGCGTCTCCATCCGCCGCGCCGACGGCACCGTCGCCTTCGCCAACGCCCGCGCCGCCGAACTGGCCGGCCGGCCGCTGGAGGAGTTCGTCGGCAGCCGCCACGCGCCGGTCCTGCCCGCCGGGTTAATCGGCCAGGGCAGCCGGGAGCCGGAGAGCGGCGGCGTGCTGGTGCGCGATGCGGAGGCGGCGGTGGTCCGTCCCGACGGCAGCCGGGTCTGGGCGCTGAAGACGCTCCAGCGCACCAGCTTCGAGGGCGAGCCGGCGGTGCTGGCCTGGAGCTACGACATCACCGCGCGCAAGCAGGCGGAGGAGGCGCTGCGCGCCGCCAAGGAGCAGGCGGAGATCGCCGCCCGGTCGAAGGCGGAATTCCTGGCGACGATGAGCCACGAGATCCGCACGCCGATGAACGGCGTGCTGGGCATGCTGGAGCTGATGGCGCTGACCCCGCTGGACGAGGAGCAGCGCACGCTGGTCTCCACAATGCGGGACAGCGGGGCGGCGCTGCTGCGGATCATCGACGACATCCTGGACCTGTCGAAGATCGAGGCCGGGAAGCTGGAGCTGGAGGACCTCGACCTGCGCCCGGCGGAGCTGGTGGAGGGGGTCGCCGACCTGCTGGCGCCGCAGGCCCACCAGAAGGGGCTGGCGCTGATCTGCGACATCGACCGCTCGGTGCCGGATCGGCTGCGCGGCGATTCCGGCCGGCTGCGCCAGATCCTGTTCAACCTGACCGGCAACGCCATCAAGTTCACCGACCGCGGCCGGGTGGTGCTGCGCGTCCACGCCGACGATCCCGACCCTTCCGACCCTTCCGACCCGGCCCGAACCCATCCAGGGGGCCCGGACCATGTCCGCCTGCATGTGGCGGTGGAGGACAGCGGCATCGGCATCGGGCCGGAGGGGCAGGCTCGGCTGTTCCAGCCCTTCAGCCAGGCCGACAGCTCCACCACGCGGCGCTTCGGCGGCACCGGGCTGGGTCTGGCGATCTGCACCCGGCTGGTCGAGCGGATGGGCGGGCGGATCGGCGTCTCCTCGGCGCCCGGCCGCGGATCGACCTTCTGGTTCACGGTGGAGCTGCCGCGCGCGGCGCCGGCGCCCGCCTTGTCACCCGCTCCGGCGCCGCTGGACGGCCTGTCCGTTCTGGTGGTCGACGAGGACGAGGTGCAGCGCGCGGTGCTGGCCCGCTACCTGGAACAGGGCGGCGCGACCGTGACGACCGCCGCGATGATGGCCGACGCCGCATCGAAGCTGGGACGCGGAGGATTCGGGCTTCTGGTCACCACCACGGCGCTGGCCGGGCGGCTGGAGCCGCTGGCCGGCGCCCGCTGTCCCGGCCTGCCGCGGCTTCTGCTGGGCGACGGCAGGACGGGCGGCGGCATGGCGGTCGCCTCTCCCCACGCGGTTTCGGGCCAGATGGCGGGACTGGTGCAGCCGGTCCACCGCACCGCCCTGATCCGCGCCGCCGCGATCCTGACCGGCCGCTGCGCGCCCGATGCCGCCGGCCCCGCCGTGGAGGCCCCCTGCCTGCCGTCATGTCCGCCGCCCTGTCTACCATCGCCGGTTCCCGCCGATCCGGGTCCGATCCTGGTGGCGGAAGACCACCCGACCAACCAGCAGGTCGTGCTGCGCCAGCTGCGCCGGCTCGGCTATGCGGCGGAGCTGACGGCCGACGGCGAGCAGGCGCTGGCGGCGTGGCGGCGTGGACGGCACCGGCTGGTCATCACCGACTGCCACATGCCGGTGATGGACGGCTATGAACTGGCCCGCCGAATCCGGGCGGAAGAGGACGGCCAGCGGGAAGGGGGGCAGCGGGAAGGGGGGCAGCGGGAAGGGGGGCAGCGGGAAGACGGGCAGCGGGAAGGGGGGCAGCGGCACACCCCCATCGTCGCCATGACCGCCAACGCCCTGTCCGGCGAGATGGAACGCTGCCTTGCCGCCGGCATGGACGATTACCTCGCCAAACCGGTGACGCTGGCGCAGCTTGCGCGCGTGCTCGCCCGCTGGCTCGCCCCCCGCATGGTCCCGGAGCTGCGGACGCCGGAGCCGCAGCCGGCGCCGGAGGCGGAAGAGGCGCTGCCGGTGCTCGACCTCGACCATGTGCGCGAGACCTTTGGTTGCACGGAAGGAAGCAGCCTGGATGCCGGCACGCTCGACATGATGGACTTCTTCATCGAGACGACGCGCCCCACGCTGGAGCGGGTGCGGCAGACCCTGGACGCCGGGGAGATGGAGGAGGCGCGGGCCGCCGCCCATTCGGCGGCGGGCGCGGCGCGGACGGCGGGCGCGCGGGCGCTGGCCGCCGCCTGCACCGCACTGGAACGCGCCATCGTCGAGGAGCGCGCCTCCGATGTGGAGCGGCACGCCCGCGCGATGGCCGCCGCCTTCCCGAAGGTCGAAAAGGCGATTCACGACCTGCGCCACACGAAAGAGACGGTGCCCAGCCCGGAAGAGACCATGGCGTAACCGGACGTGCCGGAGCGAAAACTACCTGGGCGGGAAGGAAATCTCGAAAAGGCGCAAAGCGGACGGCTGTTCGCTTGTCGGTGGGAGAGGGCTGAACTACTCTGCGCTTCTTGATTCATTTCGACAGATTCGGCCGGGCCAGCGACAAGCCCGGCGGTCCCGGGGGTGAAAAGCGTGGTCGGTCTCGCTGGCTTCTTTTGGAACAAGGAAACCCGGCGCCAAGCCGATCACGCTGCCGCAGACCGTGACCGATGGCGGGCCATGCTGGCCGCCGCGCCGCATCCCTGGTGCGCCTGGACCGACCAGGGCGACAGCGCGTTATCGGACGAGGCGGCGACCCTTCTGGGCATCTGCAATGCCGACGACCTGACCGTTTGCCTGACGGCGCCGGAATTGGCCCCCGCACTCTCCCGCCTGCGCCGGGACGGCGAGCCCTTCCGCTGCGAGGCGGCGGCGTCCGATGGGCGGCGGCTGGTGCTGACCGGCCGTCGCGGCCAAGCCGGCGATACCCATTGCGACGTGGTCTGGATCGAGGATGTGACCGTCGCCCGCGACGCCGCCAACGACGCCACACGGCGTCAGGAGCAGGCGACCGGAGCCGCGCGCTCCCGCCTTGCCGAGCTGCAGGCGATGGCCGATGCGCTGCCTGTCCCGGTGTGGATGCGCGACCGCTCGCTGCGGCTGTCCTGGTGCAACCGCGCCTATGCCCGCGCCGTCGACGGCGACCCCGACACGGTGGTGGCGGAGGGGCGTGAGCTGACCGCCGCCGGCCGCGCGCTGGCCGAACGGGCGCGCGGCGGCGGCTTCGCCCAGTCCGACCGCGCCCCGGTGGTGATCGGCACCGAACGTCGCCTGCTGGAGGTGACGGAGGCGCCGCTGCCGCTGACCGACGGCGGCGGCACGCTGGTGGTCGGCTATGCCCTCGACCTGACCCCGCTGGAGGAGCTGCGCGGCGAGCTGGACCGCCACCTGACCGCCCATGCCGAGGTGCTGGAGCGCTTGGGCACCGCCATCGCCATCTTCGGCCCCGACACCCGCCTGACCTTCTTCAACCAGGCCTATGCCCGGCTGTGGGAGCTGGACGAGGCTTGGCTGCGCACCGAGCCGACCAACGCCGAACTGCTGGAGGAGCTGCGCGCCCGCCGCCGCCTGCCGGAATATGCCGACTACCAGACCTTCAAGCGCGAGCGGCTGACCCGCTACACCCATCTGGTGGAGCCGGTGGAGGAGATGCTCCACCTGCCCGACGGCACGACGCTGCGCCATCTGGCCGCGCCGCACCCGCAGGGCGGGCTGATCACCATCCTGGAGGACGTGACCAACACGCTGGCGCTGGAATCCTCCTACAACACGCTGATGGCGGTGCAGCAGGAGACGCTGGACAATCTGGCGGAGGGCATCGCCGTGTTCGGCGGCGACGGCCGGCTGAAGCTGTCCAACCCGGCCTTCGCCCGCATCTGGGATCTGGCCGACGGCGACCTGCACGGCGAACCGCACATCGCCGACGTCATCGAGCGCATGCGCCCGCTGCTGGAGATGCCGTCAATTGACAAGGGAGCCGACAGGGGGCCCGACAGGCCGGGCGAGGCCGCCACCTGGGAGGCGGTGAAGGAGGAGCTGATCGGCGCCACGCTGGAACGCAGCGTCCGCTCCGGCCGGGTGGAGCGCAGCGACGGGTCGGTGGTGGAGTTCTCCACCCTGCCGCTGCCCGACGGCGCGGTGCTGAACAGCTATCTCGACGTCACCGACGGCGCCCGGCTGGAGACGGCGCTGCGCGCCTCCAACGCCGCGCTGGAGGCCGCCGACCAGTTGAAGAGCGAGTTCATCGCCAACGTCTCCCACCATCTGCGCACACCGCTGAACGGCATCATCGGCTTCGCCGAGATGCTGGCGAACCAGTATTTCGGCGAGCTGAACGACCGCCAGATGGAGTATGTGCGCAGCATGCTGACCGCCGGCCAGCGCCTGCTGGAACTGATCGACGACGTGGTCGACCTGACCAGCCTGGGGGCCGGCGTCACCACGCTGGACCGCGGCGCGGTCAACCTGCCCGACCTGCTCGAGTCGGTGGCCGGCCTGACCCGCGACTGGGCACGGCGCGAGGGGCTGCGGCTGGAGGTGGTGGCGCCGGAGGCGCTGGGCGAGATGGAGGGCGACGGCAAGCGGCTGAAGCAGGCGCTGTTCACCCTGGTGGTGGGCGCCATCCGCCACCCGCCGCCCGACCGCCGCATCCGCTTGGGCGGCGAGCGGCTGAACGGCAGCATCACCCTGTCGGTCAGCGGCGCCGCGGCGCCCGACGCCGACCCGCAGGGTGCGGCGGCGCTGGGCGTGTCGCTGGCCCGCAACGTGGTTGAGCTGCACGGCGGCCGGCTGGAACTGGACGAGACCGCCGCCGCCGGGGTCTACCGCAACGCCCATGTCCGCTGCATCATGCCGGTGCGGGCCCCGGTGAACGGGGTGAAGGGGGAGTAATACCGCCCTCTCCCGAGGCCCCCTTAACTCACGCCGCGCCGGGCACACCCTTCGAGGTCGAGTATTCGAAGTGCAGCGCCTCGCCGGGATAGACCAGCGGGCGGATGGCGTGGGCGGCCTGCGCTGCTTCGGCGAAGCCGCAGAGGATCAGCTTCAGCTTGCCCGGATATGTCGCGATGTCGCCGATGGCGAAGACGCCCGGAACGTTGGTGGCGCAGCCGGGCTGGGACACTGCGATGTGGCTGCGCTCCAGATCCAGGCCCCAGTCGGCGATGGGGCCGAGATTCATCGACAGGCCGAAGAAGGCGAGCAGCGCATCGGCCGGCAGCGCCTTTTCCTCGCCGTCGAGCGTGGCGACGCGCACGGCGGTCAGCTGGCCGTTCTCGCCGTCCAGGCCGGAGAGCTGATAGGGCACCACCATTTCGATCCGCCCCTCGCGCACCAGGGCTTCCATGCGGGCGACGCTTTCCGGCGCGGCGCGGAACTTCGGACGGCGGTGGACGACATAGACGCGCTCCGCCACGTCGGCCAGGGAGATGGCCCAGTCGACCGCGCTGTCGCCGCCGCCGGCGATCACCACCTTCTTGCCGGCGAAGTCCTGGCGGCGGCGCACCATGTAGAAGACCGACTTGCCCTCAAAGGCCTCCAGCCCGTCGAGGGGCGGGCGGTTGGGGCCGAAGGCGCCGCTGCCGGCGGCGATGATCACCGCCTGGGTGTCGATCTTGGTGCCGATGCTGGTCTCCACCAGCCAGCGCCCGCTGTCCTGGCGGGTCAGCTTCTCCACCTGCTGGCCCAGGTGATAGGTGGGCGAGAAGGGAGCGGCCTGCTCCGCCAGCCGGTCGATCAGGTCGGCCGCCTCGATGGAGGGATGGGCCGGGATGTCGTAGATCGGCTTTTCCGGGTAGAGCGCCGTGCACTGGCCGCCGACCATGTCCAGCGCGTCCACCACATGGCAGCGCATCTTCAGCATGCCGCATTCGAACATGGCGAACAGCCCGACGGGGCCGGCGCCGACGATGACGACATCGGTGGTGAGGACATCGTGGCTGGAGGCGGTCTGCGACATGAAAGCCAATTCCTTGAGACTGGGTGCCGGTGGAGGATGATGCGGAAAGGTCGGCGAACGGTCTTTCCATTGTCCGCATTTCCCGGCCGGGTCAACCCCCCGCAAGGGGAAAGCGGTGCTGTGTCGCGTGCGAGGCAGAACGACGGACCGTCGAAGCCGGGAAACAATTTCGCATAAATTCGCTTAAATTTGTCGATTGCACGCGGCGGTGGCGAAGCGGAAAGTGAAGGTCGGCGGCGGATGGCCGGGCTTTCTTTGCCCGGAGGCCGATCGGGTGGAGGCCCGGAATGAAGGAACTTCGGTGTCTGGTCTTCACCGACCAGGAGGTGGTGCGGGCCGTGCTGGACCGCCGGCGGCGGGTGAAGGACACCTTGCCGGTCGGCACCGTGTCCAAGGTCGTCTATCACCGCAACGAGGGGCCGGAGCAGGAGGGCATCGAAACCCGCCTGAGCATCACCGACGACGACGGTGCCGTGACCGAGCTGGTGCTGGCCGACACCGAGGTGACGGCGGCGCTGGTCGGCTATTGCATGGGCCGGCGCATCCCCCTGCCGGTGGCGTCCGACAAGATGCTGCACCTGATCAACGGCGCGCTGACGCTGATGATCACCATGAACTTCAACAAGGCGCCGCGGCTGGTGGTGGCCGGCGCGGCAGAGGGAGTTGGCGCGGGAGCAGCGGCGGACCGGATGTCGCCGAAGCGGCGGATCGGCCGCTAAGGATCGGTCGCTAAGCCTGCCGCTGACCCACCCTTCTTTCCGGCTTGCGGGCAGGTGGCGGCTTCGCACAGTATCCGCGCCATGTCGGACACTCCCCACTATACCGTCACCCTGCCGCTGCCAAACGAGGCCGCCACCGCGGCGCTGGGCCGCCGGCTGGGCGTCCTGCTGCGGCCGGGCGACCTCGTGGCCCTGCACGGCGATCTCGGCGCCGGCAAGTCGGCGCTGTCGCGGGCCTTGATCCGCAGCGTCACCCATGAGGACGCCGAGGTGCCCTCCCCCACCTTCACCCTGGTGCAGACCTACGACACCGCCATCGGCCCGGTCTGGCATTTCGACCTCTACCGGCTGTCGGGGCCGGACGAGGTGTATGAGCTGGGCTGGGACGACGCGCGGGCCGAGGCGGTGGCGCTGGTGGAATGGCCCGACCGGTTGGGTCCGCTGCTGCCCCCCGACCGGGTCGAGGTGACGATGGAGCATGACGGCCCCGATGCCCGCCGCGCCACGCTGACCGGCCATGGCGCGCTGGCGGCGCGGGTGGCCGCCGCCGACTGGATGCTGTGATGCCCCCCGTAATGTCCGTCGTTTCTTCCGCGCGGGAAGCCGAGATCGTTGCCTTCCTGGCCGCCAACGGCCTGTCCGACGCCGTCCGGGAGCCGCTGGCCGGCGATGCCTCCGCCCGCCGGTATGAGCGCCTGCGCAAGGCGGATGGCGGCACCCTGATCCTGGTGGACACGCCCGCCCCCGCCGACGATCTCGTGCCCTTCATCGCCATCGGCGCCGAACTGGCGGCCATCGGGCTGTCGGTTCCCGCCGTGCTGGCGTCGGATGTGGAACGGGGCTTGGCGATCCAGGAAGATTTCGGAAGCGAAACATTCTCCCGGCTGCTGGCCGACGGTGCCGATCCGCAACCGCTCTACCAGATGGCGACCGACGCGCTGGTGACCATCCATCGCGGCTGGCCCGAGGAAGCGGCGCAACGGCTGGCCCTGCCCGTCTACGATCCGGACCTGTTCATCGCGCAGACCCGGCTGTTCATCGACGCCTACATGCCGGTGGCGACGGGGAAGCCGTTGAGCGACGATGATCGTTCCGCTTTCGATACGGCTTGGCGGACGGTGCTGGAGCCGGTCTGCGCCGGTGCGCCGTCGCTTCTGCTGCGCGACTACCATGTCGACAATCTCATGCGGCTGGATCGGCCGGGGGTGCGGGCCGCCGGCCTGATCGACTTCCAGAGCGCCGGCTGGGGGCCGCGGGCCTACGACCTCGTGTCGCTGCTGGAGGATGCGCGGCGCGACGTGGCGCCCGATCTGGCCGAGGCGATGGTCGCCCGCTATCTCACCGCTTTTCCCGAGACCGACCCCGCCGCCTTCCGCCGCGCCATGGCGGTGCTGGGGGCGGCGCGCCACACGCGGATCGTCGCCATCTTCGTCCGTCTGGCGCTGAGCCAGGGCCGGCGGTCCTACCTTGTCCATCTGCCGCGGGTCTGGCGCCTGCTGGAGGCCCAACTGGCGAAGCCGGAGCTGGCGCCGGTCGCCGCCTGGTTCGACCGCCATCTGCCGCCCGAGACCCGCGCCGCCTTCGTCGTTCCGGAGACGATCTGAGATGACCGT
Source organism: Azospirillum oryzae (assembly GCF_900177515.1). Classification (GTDB taxonomy): domain Bacteria; phylum Pseudomonadota; class Alphaproteobacteria; order Azospirillales; family Azospirillaceae; genus Azospirillum; species Azospirillum oryzae_A. The sequence continues at coordinate 211,425 of NZ_FXAK01000007.1, read as the reverse complement.
GACCATTCCCCAAACAGCGATGGTGCTGGCCGCCGGCCAGGGCCTGCGCATGCGACCGCTGACCGACCACAGGCCGAAGCCGCTGATCCCGGTGCTGGGCAAGCCGATGCTGGACCATGCCCTGGACCGGCTGGCCGAGTCCGGCGTCGGCCGCGCGGTGGTCAACAGCCATTATCTGGGCGCCATGATCGGCGAGCATCTGAAGGGCCGGACCTCCCCCGCCATCACCCTGTCGCCGGAGGACACGCTGCTGGAGACCGGCGGCGGGGTGAAGAACGCCCTGCCCCATCTCGGCACCGCGCCGATCTACACGGTGAACGCCGACATCTTCTGGCTGGACGGGCCGGTGCCGGCCCTGCGCCGCCTGGCATCGCACTGGAACCCGGCGGAGATGGACGCGCTGCTCCTGCTGATGGCGACGACCAAGTCGGTCGGCTATGACGGGCTCGGCGACTATCACATGGACCCGCTGGGTGGCCTGACCCGCCGGGCCGAGCGCGAGTTGGCGCCCTTCGTCTATGCCGGGGTGCAGATCGTCAAGCCGGAGCTGTTCGCGGCCGACACCCCCGACGGCGCCTTCTCCACCAACCTGATCTGGGACCGCGCCCAGGCGGCGGGGCGGCTGTTCGGCCTTGCCCATGACGGGCTGTGGTTCCACATCGGCACCCCCACCGGGCTGAAAGAGGCGGAGGATCTGCTGGCCATCGGCGGCGTGCGGGCGGTGGCGCATTGAGGGCTGGGCTGAGCTATACTCAACGGGACGTTTTGCCCCCTCCTTAATCCTCCCCCGCTGGGCGGGGGAGGAGACTGCCGCCGCTCTCCCGAACAAGCACCTGCCCCCTCCCCCGCCCAGCGGGGGAGGGTTGGGGTGGGGGCAAGCGATACACGGACCTTTCATGCTTCCCGATAGCCCCATCCCCAAAGTCTACAGCATCCCCGCGGGCGCTCCCTTCGTCGACATGCTGGCGGCGGGGATCATGGAGCGGGTGGGCGGCGACCCGATGGCGCTGGCCGGGGTCACCGTGCTGCTGCCGACCCGGCGCGCCTGCCGGGCGCTGCAGGCGGCCTTCCTGCGGCGGTCGGGCGGGCAGCCGACGCTGCTGCCGCGGATGGCGCCGCTGGGCGAACTGGACGCCGGCGACCTCAGCCTGACCGAGGAGGAGTTGCCCGACGTCCCGCTCGACCTGCCGGAGGCGATCTCGCCGCTGAACCGGCAGATGACGCTGGCGCGGCTGATCCTGGGCGCCGAGGGGTTGTCGGCTACGACGGCGCAAGCGGTGCGGCTGGGCGCCGACCTCGGCCGGCTGATCGACGCGGTGTGGACCGAACGCGCCGGCTTCGAAAAACTCGAGTCGCTGGTGCCGGAGGATTATGCCGAGCACTGGCAGGTCACGCTGAGGTTCCTGCGCATCATCACCGAGGTGTGGCCCGCCATCCTCGAGTCGACCGGGGAGACCGACCCGGCCAAGCGCCGCAATCTGGCGCTGGAGACACAGGCCGCCCTCTGGCAGGCCGCCCCGCCGCCGGGCATGGTGATCGCCGCCGGCTCCACCGGCTCCATCGCCGCGACGACGGAGCTGCTGTCGGTCATCGCCCGGATGCCGCAGGGGGCGGTGGTGCTGCCCGGCCTGGACACCGGGGCCGACGACACGATCTGGGACGCCATCGCCGGCGACGAATCCCACCCGCAGCACGGCCTGTCGCAGTTGATCCATCTGCTGGGCGTCACCCGCGCCGAGGTGCAGCCCTGGACCGACGCGACCGAGCCGCGCGGCCCCCGCGCCCGCCTGATCGCCGAGGCGATGCGGCCGGCGGCCACCACCGAGGGCTGGCGCGAGCTGTCCGGGGTGGATGCCACCGCGCTGGAGGGGCTGACCCGCATCGACGCCGCCACCTCGGAGGAGGAGGCGCAGGTCATCGCGCTGCTGATGCGCCATGCGCTGGAGACTCCGAGCAAGAGGGCAGCGTTGGTCACCCCCGACCGCAACCTGGGCCGCCGGGTCGCCATGGCCTTGGCGCGCTGGGGCATCCTGGTCAACGACTCCGGCGGCCAGCCGCTCGCCCACACCGCGGTCGGCACCTATCTGCGGCTGACGGCGGAGCTGGTGGCGAGCCGCGTCCATCCGCTGGCCCTGCTGGCCCTGGCCAAGCACCCGATGGCGGCGGGCGGCCGCGACTCAGGAGATTTCCGCGCCGCCGCCCGCGCGCTGGAGCGCGTCGTGCTGCGCGGCCCCCGCCCCGCCGAGGGGTTCGACGGCGTTCTGGCGGCGCTGGAGCAGGCCGACCGCTTCGACCATGAGGAGCAGCAGGAGTTCCTGCGCGGCTGGCTGGTCGACATCGGCCAGCGCGCCGCCCCCTTCCTGGAGGCGCTGACCAGCGAAACCCCACTGGCCGACCTCGTCCGCGCCCATGTCGCCTTCTGCGAATCGCTGGCCGCCGACGACAAACTGACCGGGGCGGAGCGGCTGTGGCGCCAGGATGACGGCGAAGAAGCGGCGCGCTTCGTCCACGACCTGCTCGATGCGGCGGAGGGTTTCCCGGCGATCCCGGCCAAGGATTACCCGGCTCTGCTCGACGCACTGATGAGTGCGCGGGCGGTGCGCCCCCGTTACGGCCTGCACCCGCGCCTGTCCATCCTCGGCCCGATGGAGGCCCGCCTCCAGCATCTCGAACTGGTCATCCTCGGCGGGCTGAACGAGGGAACATGGCCGCCGGCGGCGTCCGCCGATCCGTGGATGTCGCGGCCGATGCGGCGCGATTTCGGCCTGCCCAGCCCGGAACGGCTGGTCGGCATGTCGGCCCACGACTTCGCCCATGCCTGCGGCGCGCCGGAGGTGGTGCTGACCCGCGCCGCGCGGGTGGAGGGCACGCCGACGGTGCCGTCGCGCTGGCTCCTGCGGCTGGAAACCGTGCTGAAGGCGCTGGGGCTGGACGGCGTCATCGAGGAGCGCGGGGCCTGCTGGCTCGGCTGGGCGCGCGGGCTGGACGAACCGGATCGCGTGCAGCCGGTGGCGGCACCGGAGCCGCGCCCGCCGCTGACCGCCCGGCCGCGCAAGCTGTCGGTGACGGAGATCGAGACCTGGATGCGCGATCCCTACGCCATCTATGCCCGGCACGCCTTGCGGCTGCGCGCACTCGACCCCATCGCCGCCGATCCGGGGGCGTCCGACCGCGGCCAGATTATCCACGACACGCTCGACGCCTTCGTCCGCGAGTATCCCGGCCCGCTGCCGCATGACGCGCTCGACCGGCTGATCGCGCTGGGGCGGGATCGCTTCGGCCCGCTTCTGCGCAGCCATCCCGACGTCTGGGCCTTCTGGTGGCCGCGCTTCGAGCGGGTGGCCGGCTGGTTCGTCGATCTGGAGCGCGAGCGCCGCCCCCGCCTGCGCCCGCTGGCGACCGAGGTGCCGGGCCGGCTGGAGCTGTCCGGCCCAGGCGGCCCCTTCACCCTGACCGCCAAGGCCGACCGCATCGACCGCGGCCCCGACGGGCTGGTGGTGATCGACTACAAGACTGGCACCCCGCCGAGCGCGCGGGAGATCGAACTCGGCTTCGCCCCGCAGCTGCCGCTGGAGGCCGCCATCGCGGCGGCGGGCGGGTTCAGCGGGGTGGACCAAGGCGCGGTGGCGGAGCTGACCTTCTGGCGCCTGTCCGGCGGCGACCCGGCCGGCGAGGAGAAGCCGGTGAAGGGCAATCCCGCCGCATTAGGCGAGGAGGCGCGGGCCGGGCTGGAGGCGCTGATCGCCCAGTTCGACGACCCGAACACCCCCTACCGCTCCCGCCCGCGCCCGGCGATGGCGCCGCGCTACACCGACTATGCGCATCTGGCCCGCGTCCAGGAATGGTCGTCGGGCGGCGGGGAGGGAGAGTAAGCGCTCAAGAAGTCAACCTGAAGATTGATTGGCTCTCCCCACTTCCATACACTTGCATGTGGTCTTTCAATTTCCGGCAGCACATCGACCGGATCGGGGGACGGGGTAAGGCATCTCATGACCGACCGTGACGGCGTCGGTGAGGTTGCCGCAACCCGATTTATCGTACCCCCGCAAAATCTCTTGTTGCCCGGATTTTACGGGGGTACGATAATTCTTCTGAAGATTACATTCGATCCCGCCAAGCGTGACCGGACCCTGAGCGAGCGGGGCCTCGACTTCGCCGACGCGATAGAGATCTTCGCTGGCAGAACGATCGATATTCCGGACGAGCGGTTCGACTATGGCGAGACCCGCATCATATCGGTCGGGCATCTGCGAGGGCGGATGGTGATCGTGGTCTGGACGCCGGCGGGAGACGCACGCCGCATCATTTCGATGAGGAAGGCCAATGACCGGGAGCAAACGCGCTTTGGGCAGCGACTCTGTGAAGAGCAATTTGGCGAAGGTTGACGAACACGTCATCCAGTCCGAGGAATACGACGAAATCCCGGAGATCACGGATGAGATGTTCGCACGCGGCACGGTGATGGACGGTGGCAAGCCGGCCCGCCGCGGTCGCCCGCCGGCGGAAGCACCTAAGGAAGCGATCAAGCTGAGGCTGGACGCCGATGTGCTGAAGCATTTCCGCGACACCGGACCGGGATGGCAGACGCGCATCAATGCCGCGTTGCGGCAAGCAGCCGGCCTGTCGAATTGACGGTTTGCCCGACCCCGCCACTTGATCTTTCGCCCTTGCCCTGCCCCCGGCATCTGGACCAGCATCCGGCCCTGCCCCGGCACCGGAAGCTCTGCCCATGACCATGACCGACCTGTCCCCCCGTACTCTGCCGCTCGATCCCAACGTGGCGCAGCGGCGGGCGTCCGATCCGACGGCGTCCGTGTGGGTCGGGGCGTCGGCCGGGTCGGGGAAGACCAAGGTGCTGACCGACCGGGTGCTGCGGCTGATGCTGTCGGGCACACCACCGGCGCGCATCCTGTGCCTGACCTTCACCAAGGCCGCCGCGGCGGAGATGGCGATCCGCATCAACCGGACGCTCGGCCTGTGGGCCACCCTGCCTGACGAGTCGCTGGAGGATCGGCTGGCCGACCTGTGCGGCGAGCGGCCCAGCATGGAGGCGCGGCTGAACGCAAGGCGCCTGTTCGCCCAGGTGGTGGACTGCCCCGGCGGCATGAAGATCCAGACCATCCACGCCTTCTGCCAGTCGCTGCTGCGCCGCTTCCCGCTGGAAGCCGAGCTGGCGCCGCATTTCGACGTGATGGACGACCGCACCGCCGACGGGCTCCTGACCGAGGCGCGCGACGCCGTGCTGCATGCCGGCCGGACCGAGCCGGACAGCCCGCTCGGCCGCGCCATGGGCCGGCTGACCGGCGACCTGAACGCCGAAGACTTTGCCGATCTGCTGGCGGAGCTGGCCAGCCAGCGCGGACAGGTGGAGAAGCTGTTCGAGCGCTTCCACGGGCTGGACGGGCTGATCGACGCCATCCACGACCGGCTGGGCGTGCCGCCCGGCGTGACCGAGGAGTCGATCCTGACCCACGCCTGCCATGACGATAATTGCGACCCGCCGGCCCTGCGCGAGGCCTGCCGGGCGCTGTCGGGCGGCAGCGCCGGCGATCAGGAGCGCGGCATCGCCATCCAGCACTGGCTGGACGCCGCCGACCGCCGGGTCCGCGCCTTCGAAGCCTACAAGCGCCTGTTCCTGACGGCGGAGGGCAGCCCGCGCAAGACTCTGATCACCAAGAAGCCGGCCACCGCCTACCCGCAGGCGCTCTTGTCCCTGCAGAAGGAGGCGGAGCGGCTGGTCGAGATATCGGAGCGGGTGAAGACCGCCGGGGTCGCCGCCTCGACCACCGCGCTGCTGACCCTGGCGCAGGCGATGCTGGACGCCTACCGCGACCGCAAGGCGGCGCGCGCCCTGCTGGACTACGACGACCTGATCCTGGCTGCCAACCGGCTGCTGAGCGGCAAGGACGGCACGCCGCGCGTGCCCTGGGTGCTCTACAAGCTGGACGGCGGCCTCGACCATATCCTGATCGACGAGGCGCAGGACACCAACCCCGACCAGTGGGCCATCGTCGCATCCCTGGCCGGCGAGTTCTTCGCCGAGCTGGAGGCCGCGGCACCCGACGGCAAGATCCGCACCGTCTTCGCGGTGGGCGACGAGAAGCAGTCGATCTTCAGCTTCCAGCGCGCCGATCCGGCCGAATTCGCCCGCATGCGCCGCCATTTCCAGGACAAGGCGGAATCGGCCGAGCGGCTGTGGGCCGGAGTGGACCTCGACATCTCCTTCCGCTCGACCTCCGCGGTGCTGGAGACGGTGGATGCCGTCTTCGCCATCGACCGCGCCCGCGACGGCGTGGCGTCCGACGCCAGCCCGGTCATCCGCCACCGCGCCTTCCGCCGCGGGCAGGCCGGTCTGGTCGAACTGTGGCCGCCGGTGAAGCCGGTGGAGGCGACGGAGACGCCGGCCTGGGCGCCGCCGGTGGCGCACGAGTCCGCCGACTCGCCGTCGGCCCGCCTCGCCTCGGTCATCGCGGCGACGGTGCATCGCTGGATCGACAGCGGCGAGACGCTGGAGGCCAAGGGCCGGCCGGTGCAGCCCGGCGACGTCATGGTCCTGGTCCGCCGCCGCACCGCCTTCGTCACCGAACTGGTCCGCGCGCTGAAGGACCGCGGCGTGCCGGTGGCCGGCGTCGACCGCATGGTGCTGACCGAACAGCTGGCGGTGATGGATCTGGTGGCGCTGGCCGATTTCCTGCTGCTGCCCGACGACGATCTGACGCTCGCCACCGTGCTGAAGGGGCCGCTGATCGGGCTGACCGAGGAGGCGCTGTTCCGCGTCGCCCATGGCCGCCGCGGCACGCTGTGGCGGTCGCTGGTGGCGCTGGCGGAGACGGAGCCGGAATTCCGCCCGGCCCGGCGCTATCTGGGCGACCTGCTGGCGCGCACCGACTTCTCGGCGCCGTACGAGCTGTTCGCCGGGCTGCTGAACCGGCCCTGTCCGGCCGACGGGCGGTCGGGACGGCGTGCGATCCTGAAGCGGCTCGGTCCCGACGCCCAGGACCCGCTGGAGGAGTTCCTGGCCGTCTGCCTCGCCTTCGAGAAGACCGAGCCGCCGTCGCTGCAGAACTTCCTCGCCTGGCTGGCGGCCAGCGACGCGGAGATCAAGCGCGAGCTGGAACAGGGCGGCGGCACCGTGCGGATCATGACCGTCCACGGCTCCAAGGGCTTGCAGGCGCCCATCGTCTTCCTGCCCGACACGCTGGGCAGCCCGACCCAGAGCCCGCCGATCCTGTGGCCGGACGAGGATTGCCCGGTGCCGCTGTTCGCCGCCCGCCGGTCGCAGGAGGACGCGCTGTGCGCCGAGGCGCGGGCGCGGGCCAACCGGCGGCGCGACCAGGAATACCGCCGGTTGCTCTATGTCGCGCTGACCCGGGCGGAGGACCGCCTCTACATCTGCGGCCATCAGGGCAAGCGCGAGCCGTCTGACGATTGCTGGTACCGGCTGGTCGAGGAGGCGATGCGCGACAACGGCGTGCCGCACAGCTTCGACTTCACCGATCTCTGCCCGCATGGCTGGGCCGGCGACGGCTGGCGGCTGATCGGCCCGCAGACCGCCGCGGTGCCGCGCCATGTCGAGACGGAGGAGAGCGCGTCGGCCGAGCCGCCGCCGCCCTGGATCGCCGAACCGCCGCCGGGCGAGCCCGAACCGTCGCGGCCCCTCACCCCGTCGCGCCCCGATGGCGAGGAGCCGGCGGTCCGCTCGCCGCTCGGCAACGACGACGGCCAGCGTTTCCGCCGCGGCCTGCTGGTGCACCGGCTGCTGCAGACCTTGCCCAATCTGGCGGAGGAGGCGCGGGATGCCGCCTGCCGCCGCTTCCTGGCCCGCCCGGCGCACAAGCTGACGCCGGAACAGCAGGACGCCATCGCGCGCGAGACGCTGGCGGTGCTGAGCCATGCGGAGTTCGCGCATCTGTTCGGCCCGGACTCGCGGGCGGAGGTGCCGCTGGTCGGCGTGGTGGCGCTGGGCGACGGCAGCCGGGCGCTGGCCGGCCGCATCGACCGGCTGGCGCTGACCGGCGATACGGTGTGGATCGTCGACTACAAGACCAACCGGCCGCCGCCACGGGATCTGGAAGACGTGCCAATGGTTTACCGGCGGCAGATGGCGGCCTACCGCGAGGCCTTGCGGGCGGTCTATCCGGGTCGCCGGGTGCGCTGCGTGCTGCTGTGGACCGACGGTCCCTACACCATGGAGCTGCCGCCCTCGGTGCTCGACGCGGCGGCGGCCGGACTGGGCCCAAGGCCGGGGTGAGGGGTGGCCGGCGGGTCCCCCGAAAGATGGGGTGACTTGACCGGCCGGGCGCCTCCGCCCTACATTTTGCTCAATTCCACTGACGGGGCGATGGCCGCCGGCCTTCCACAACCGGTCCGCGGCGCTTCCGAATCCAGGCAAGAGGTCACATGAGCACCACCATCAAGGTTACCGACGACAGCTTCGAGCAGGACGTCCTGAAGGCCACCGGCCCGGTCCTGGTCGATTTCTGGGCGGAATGGTGCGGCCCCTGCAAGATGATCGCCCCGGCGCTCGACGAGCTGGCCGGCGAGTATGACGGCAAGGTCACCGTCGCCAAGCTGAACATCGACGAGAACCCGGACACCCCGACCAAGTACGGCGTGCGCGGCATCCCGACGCTGATGCTGTTCAAGGGCGGCAGCGTCGCCGCCACCAAGATCGGCGCCCTGCCCAAGGGTGCGCTGTTCCAGTGGGTCGACTCGGCGCTGTAAGCGTCCTGCTACGCTCCAGGTAAGGAAAAGCCCCGCCCGCGGTCGCCGCGGCGGGGCTTTTTCGTTTGTCCGGTCAGGCGCCGAGGAATTCCAGAAGCTCCCGCGCCAGTTCTTCGGGCGCCTCCTCCGCCATGTGGTGGCCGCAATCCAGGCCGCGCCCGCGCAGATCCGGCGCCCAGGGCCGCCAGACCGCCAGAACGTCGCCGTAAAGCTCCTCCAGATCGTCCCGCAACGACCATAAGGCCAGCAGCGGACAGCTCAGCCGCCGGCCGGCCGCGCGATCGGCCGCATCGTGGTCGCGGTCGATGCCCAGCCCGGCGCGGTAATCCTCCAGCATGCCGTGCACGGTGGCCGGATCGTGGATGGCCGCGCGGAAATCACGGTAGGCCTCCTCCCCCATCGCCTCCGCCGAGCCGCCGTACCAAGCGTCGGGATCGGCCAGGATGGCGCGCTCCGGCTTGTCCGGCTGAGCGAAGAAGAACCAGTGCCACCATGCCTGGGCGAAGCGGGCATTGCACCGCTCCAGAGCTTCCAGAATCGGCACGCCATCGAGCAGGGCGAGGCGGGTGATGGCGGCCGGATGGTCCATTGCCAGACGGAACGCGGTGTAGGAGCCACGGTCGTGGCCGACCACGGCGAAGCGCTCGAAGCCGAGATGCCGCATCAGGGCGAGGCAATCCAGCGCCTTGGCCCGTTTGGACGAGTTGGCATGGTCGGGCCGGTCCGCCGGCTTCGACGACTGGCCGAACCCCCGCAGGTCTGGACAGACCACGCTGTGGGATGCCGCCAGCAGCGGGGCCACCCGGTGCCAGGTCGCATGGGTGCGCGGATGGCCGTGGAGCAGCAGGACCGGGCTGCCCCGCCCGCCATGACGGACCCGCAGGGTCGCGTCCGGCAGTTCGACGGTCTCCAGCGTGAATCCTTCGAACATCCTGCCCTCCCCGGCTTTGCCTGGGAGAACCGCGGCATGGGCGGCGGAGTTCCTCCCGCGGCGCCGGTCAGGACAGCAGCAGGGCCAGACGGCAAAACGGGCCGCCGGAGAGACTCCAGCGGCCCGCTGCCTGCATCGGAAAAGCCTTGAGGCCATCCGTTTCTGCGCGGATGCCCAGGTATTAAGGAGACTTCGGCTTTGCCGTATCCTTACCTGCGTCCTTGCCTTTCCCCCCGGCAAGCTCCGCCGTCCGGGCGAGGTTGTCGGCGGCGGCGCGGCCCCATTCGCTGTCGGGGGACACGCGGCGGGCCAGCGACCAGTCGTCGCGCGCGGCGGGCAGATTGCCGCCCAGCGCCTTGACGTTGCCGCGCAGCAGGATCGCCTCCGGATCGCCGGGCTTCAGTTCCAGCGCATGGTCGATGTCGGCCAGCGCCTGCCGATAGTTGGACAGCGCCTTTTGGGCGGTGGCGCGGTAGAGATAGGCGTCCGCCCGCCGCGGGTCGCGGGCCAGCGCCGCGTCGAGGTCGGCGATGGCGTCCCAGAAGCGTTCACCCTCGGCACGGGCGAAGGCGCGGTCGATCAGCAGGTCGACGTCGCCCGGCGTCTTGTCCAGCGCTGCGCTGTAGAGCCGTTCCGCCCGCCCCTGGTCGCCGGCGCGCAGCCACGCCCAGCCGGCCCGGCCGAGCAGCGAGGCGGCAGCCCGGGGATCGTCCTTGCCCAGCGTCGGCACCAGCGCCTCCATCTGGGTTCCGGCCGCCTTGAACTCACCGGCGTGGAACTGCGCCAGCGCGTAGCAGAGCTTGGCGAAGTCGCCGCCGCCCTGCTCCTGCCAGCGCTTGGCGTCGGCCTTGGCGCCGTCGGGGTTGGCCTCCGCCTTGGCAGCGCAGGCCTGAAGCTCGCGGTTGCGGTCGAGGCCGGAGGACGGCCCGGAGGAGGCCGCCTGCGAGGGAGCCGGCAGGACGGCGAGAAGCCCCAGCGCGAGGGCGGCGGAAAGGTAAGGATTGCGTCGGGTCATGGTGCCTTTACACTCCGCCATCGCCGGGCGGGGTGCAAGCCCCCCACGCCAATCCGGTGACCCAGCCCCAGTGTTACACAGTTCACCGCCCGTCCTGCCGCCCCAACCGGAACGCCCGCGATGACCGATCCCCGCCTTTTCGTCTTCGGACCCGGCTACAGCGCCCGCGTCTTCGCCGACAGGCTGCGCGCCGAGGGATGGCGCGTCGCCGCCACCTGCCGCAGCGAGGAGAAGAAGGCGGAGTTGGAGGCCCAGGGCATCGAGGCCTTCCTGTTCGACCGCGGCCGGCCTCTGGCCGATGCCAAGGCGGCGCTGGCCGGCACCACCCACCTGTTGGTCAGCATCCCGCCGGACGGCAAGGGCGACCCGGTGCTGGACCAGCATGCCCGCGATCTGGCCGACCTGCGCACGCTGGACTGGGCCGGCTATCTCTCCACCACCGGCGTCTACGGCGACACCGGCGGCGAGTGGGTCAGCGAGGCGTCCTGGCTGAAGCCGACCGGCGAGCGGCAGAAGCGGCGGGTGGAGGCCGAACGCGGCTGGCTGAACCTCTACCGCCAATACGGCGTGCCGATGCATCTGTTCCGGTTGGCCGGAATCTACGGCCCCGGCCGCAGCGCCATCGATTCGGTGCGCGACGGCATCGCCAAGCGGGTGGACAAGCCGGGGCAGGTCTTCTGCCGCATCCATGTCGACGACATCGCCAACACGCTGCGTGCGTCGATGGCGCGGCCGACGCTGGGCGCCATCTACAACGTCGCCGACGACCTGCCCAGCCCGTCGCACGAGGTGGTCGAGTATGCCTGCCGCCTGCTGGGGGTGGAGCCGCCGCCGCTGGTGCCCTTCGATCAGGCGGAGATGTCGCCGATGGCCGCCAGCTTCTACGCCGACTGCCGCCGGGTGAAGAACGACCGCATCAAGCGCCAGCTTGGCATCGCCCTGACCTATCCCGACTACCGCGCCGGGTTGGAGGCGCAGCTGGCGGCCGGGCTGTAGCCGAAGACTCGGACAATCGGTAAACCTGAGATTACAAAGCAATTACCCGTCATATTCCGATAATCATAAAAACCCGGCCAAAGACACGCATGGAAATAGCAAAGGTTATTTAATAATCTCCCGGGATCATGAGCGTCCAGGCGACGACGATCCTGCGAGGTGTTGGGCGCATGAGCAGCACGCCGACGGTCACGACCCCCCTCCCCTCCGCCGGTCTTCCGGCGGCCAAGGACATGGCGGCCAGGGACATGATGGATGCCACCGCTTTCCGCCGCCAGATGGACGAGGTCGTCGCCCGCATCCCCATGCACGCCATCCGGTCGGTGCTGGACGCGGTGGAAGGGGCGCCCAGCCCGAACGGCGAGCGGGCGCGGCATCTGCGCGACGCGCTGGTCGATCATTTCAACCGGCTGCGGCCGATGAAGGCGCGGCGGCTGTTCACCAGCCTGTTCGAACCTTTCCTGGTCGACGACCCGATCCTCTACCGCTCGCCCGAGTCGGTGCCGGCGCTGATCCAGCGGGTCGACATGGGCGGCATCTGGGCGGCGCTGACCCGTTATGCCTTTCCGGGCCTTGCGGCGGAGGTGCAGAGCCGGCTGGACGCCATGGCGCGCGAGGCGATGCTGGACGCCGTGCTGGCCAGCCCCGACGCCATGGTGATGCGCGAGCTGATGCGGAAGGAGGCCCTGGACTTCCTCTACGCCATGGCCGGCGACCGCAAGCTGACCGACCGCTTCCTGGCGCTGGCCAACGAGGAGGCGCACCACGACGCCCGGCTGCGCACCCAGTATCTCGGCCGTAAGGCGCCGATCGACAGTGACCTGCTGGGCTTCGTCCGCGCCCTGCTGGAGCACAACGAGGTGCTGGTGCCGCTGACCGAGCGGATGCGCCGCGACATCGAGGATATGCAGGGCGCCGGCGACCCCCGGTCGGCCGAGGTGGATTGCCAGTCGGCGCTGATGGTCGGCTTCGTCCGCCGGGTGCGCGATCTCGGCCTGCCCTTCCGCGACCAGTCGCAGGTGCTGGCCTGGTTCGCCCCGCTCTATGGGCTGAACGTCAAGCGGCGCTACGACGTGTTCCTGCGCCATGTGCGCGAGCATGTCGGTTCGGGCGGCCCGGCGGTGCGCGAGTCGCACCCGCTGCTGCGCGCCCTGCTCTGTCATTTCCAGGCCGCCTGCACCACGATCCGCGAGGTGGTGGACGGCATGTTCGGCGATATGGAAATCCAGGACGGCGGCGTGCTGTCGGCCCCCGCCCCGACCCGCGCCCTGCTGCACGAGGCGGTGGAGCGTTTCGACCGGGCGCTGACGGCGCTGTCCGGCACCGGCTTCCTCGCCAGCCGCTCGACCGGCCCAGCGCTGCGGGCGGAACTGGCGGCGGTCAGCCGCGAGTTGACCGGCACGGTGATGCCGGCGCTGGCCGCCCGGCTGCAGGCGGCGATGAACGCCCGCCACACGCCGGTGCCCGACCATGAGGACATCGTCTGGCTGCTGGAGCTGGTGTGGCGCTGGGGCCGTTATCTCGGCAATGCCGGCTACGCCAACCCGGAGCTGAAGTCGCTGCGCCTCTACGCGGTGGAGACCGGCCGCCTCGCCTTCATCCAGGCGATGAAGGCCGAACCGCAGGAAAAGCCGGCCCACCGCATGGCGCACATGCTGCGCATCCGCCGGCTGATGGCGGCGATGGGCGAGACGGTGGACGGCTGGATCAGCCCGGTCAGCCAGGGCCTGCACCGGGTCGTTTACAGCTATCTGGAGGATGTGGACGAGATCGCCGACGACGAATGGGCGGTGATCGACGCCTTCGTCGCCAGCGTCCGCAGCGAACTGAGCCGGTCGCGCAACTGGCAGAGCGCGGACTTCGTCGACATTCTGCGGCTGCATGAGGGACGGCGGCGGGGGGAGGGGTGAGCCCCCTCGACCGATGGCCCCGGCCGCAACAATTTGGTTCGACGCAACCATCGATGTGGTATGATGCGCGCCCGCTCGGGGCGGGACGGCCGGACAACGGCCCGCAACCCCGGTGGTTCCGCATTCCAGTCACTCCTCCCGCCGAGACGACGCCAGCATGAACATCACCATCGAACGCGCCGCCCTTCTCCGTTCCCTGGGTCACGTGCAGAGTGTGGTCGAGCGGCGGAACACCATTCCGATCCTGTCCAACGTCCTGCTGCGCGCGGGCGACGGCGAACTGTCGCTGGCCGCCACCGACATGGATCTGGAGATCGTCGAGACCGTCCCGGCGACGGTCGGCCGTCCCGGCGGCACCACCGCCCCGGCCCATACCCTGTTCGACATCGTCCGCAAGCTGCCCGACGGCAGCCAGGTGGAACTGGACATCGCCGGCGACGGCACCATCCTGACGCTGCGCGCCGGCCGGTCGCAGTTCAAGCTGTCCTGCCTGCCGGTGGAGGATTTCCCGCAGCTGTCCAGCGGCGAGCTGAAGCACAATTTCTCGGTCGCCGCCGCCGACCTGCGCGGGCTGATCGACCGCACCCGCTTCGCCATCTCCACCGAGGAGACGCGCTATTACCTGAATGGCATCTACCTGCACGCCGCCAAGAGCAAGATGGGCAGCCTGGAGACGCCGGTGCTGCGCGCCGTCGCCACCGACGGCCACCGGCTGGCGCGGGTCGAGATGCCGCTGCCGGACGGGGCCGAGGGCATTCCCGGCGTCATCATCCCGCGCAAGACCGTCACCGAGATCCGCAAGCTGGTGGACGAGGCCGCCGACCGCATCGAGCTGTCGCTGTCCGACAACAAGATCCGCTTCGGCTTCGACAGCGTCGTCGTCACCTCCAAGCTGATCGACGGCACCTTCCCGGACTATGAGCGGGTGATCCCGGTCGGCAACGACAAGGTGATGGAGGTGGACGCCAAGCTGTTCGCCGCCGCCGTCGACCGCGTCGCCACCATCTCCACCGAGAAGAGCCGGGCGGTGAAGCTGTCGCTCGTCCGCGGCGCGCTGACCCTGTCGGCCACCAGCCCGGAATCGGGCAGCGCCACCGAGGAGCTGGAGGTCAATTACGCCGAGTCCCCGCTGGAAATCGGCTTCAACTCTCGCTATCTGCTGGACATCACGCAGCAGATCGAGGGCGAGGGCGCCCAGTTCACGCTGGCCGACGCCGCGTCGCCGACCATCATCCGCGACGTCGCCGACTCCACCGCGCTCTACGTCCTGATGCCGATGCGTGTGTGATGGGGCTGCGGGGATCCTCCCCGCCCCAGGCGGAACGGACCAGTTGCAGCACACGGCAGTTTCGATGAGCGGCGGCACCCCGGTGTCCGCCCCCACCCAGGCTTTGGCCCCGGCTCTTGCGGTGCGGCGGATGACGCTGACGCGCTTCCGCGGCTATGAGTCGGCGCGGCTGGAGCCCGACCGCCGGCCCGTCGCCCTGATCGGCCCGAACGGGGCCGGAAAAACCAATCTGCTGGAAGCCGTCAGCTTCCTCGCCCCCGGCCGCGGCATCCGCGGTGCCCGGCTGGCCGAGGTGGAGCGGCTGGGATCGCCCCCCGGCGCCGGCTGGGCGGTGGCGGCGATGCTCGACACCCCGATGGGTCCGGTGGAGATCGGCACCGGCCGCGAACCCCATGACGGCAATAGAACTTCCGACCGCGACCGCCGGCTGGTCCGCATCGACGGCCATCCGGCCAAGGGCCAGACCGCGCTGGCCGACCATGTCGCCATGGTCTGGCTGACCCCGCAGATGGACCGCCTGTTCCTCGAAGGGTCGAGCGGACGGCGCCGTTTCCTCGACCGGCTGGTCTTCGGCTTCGATCCCGCCCATGCCGGGCGGCTGTCGCGATACGAGCATGCGCTGCGCGAACGCGCCCGGCTGCTGCGCGACGGCCGCTTCGACGAGGGCTGGCTCGGCGCGCTGGAGGACCAGATGGCGACCACCGGCATCGCCGTCGCCGCGGCGAGGCGCGAGGTGGTGCAGCGGCTGCGCGCCGCCTGCGCCCGCTCGGTCGGCCCCTTCCCCGGCGCCGACCTCGCCGTCGCCGGCACGGTGGAACGCTGGCTGGACGAGGGGCCGGCGTTGGCGGCGGAGGATGCGCTGCGCGACAGCTTGCGTTCCGGCCGCCGCGCCGATGCCGACGGCGGCGGCGCCACGGTGGGGCCGCACAAGAGCGACCTCGCCGTCCGCCATGCGCCCAAGGACATGCCGGCGGCGCTCTGTTCCACCGGCGAGCAGAAGGCCCTGCTGATCGCCATCGTGCTGGCCAACGCCCGGCTGCTGGCGGCCGAACGCGGGGCGGCGCCCATCCTGCTGCTGGACGAGGTGGCTGCCCATCTCGACCCGGAGCGGCGCGCGGCGCTGTTCGGCGAAATCCTGGCATTGGGCGCCCAGGCCTGGATGACCGGCACCGACGAGGGGGTTTTCGACCCGCTTGGGGACGACGCCCGCCGGTTCCGCATCGAAGACGCCCACATCCGCCCCGGATAGGGGTGGAAATCCGGGAAAAGCCCCGGAAAAAAAGCATGCTGACGCACGCTAAACCGCCGAATCCACAACCGAATCTGTTATAGTCGACGCATGGCACAGGAAGCACTGAAGAACGACCTCCCGCAGTCGGAGCCCCAACAGGCGGACTATGGGGCGGAGTCGATCACCGTTCTGCGCGGGCTCGATGCCGTGCGCAAACGCCCCGGCATGTACATCGGCGACACCGACGACGGGTCCGGCCTGCACCACATGGTGTACGAGGTGGTCGACAACGCCATCGACGAGGCGTTGGCCGGCTATTGCGACAAGGTCGAGGTTCTGCTGAACGCCGACGGATCGGTCACGGTGCGCGACAATGGACGCGGCATCCCGACCGACATCCATTCGGAGGAAGGCGTCTCGGCGGCCGAGGTCGTGATGACCCAGCTCCATGCCGGCGGCAAGTTCAACCAGAACAGCTACAAGGTCTCCGGCGGCCTGCACGGCGTCGGCGTGTCGGTGGTGAACGCGCTGTCCGAAACGCTGGATCTCCGCATCTGGCGCGGCGGCCGCACCTGGACCATGCGCTTCCGCCACGGCGTCGCCGAGGCGCCGCTGGCCGATGTCGGCGAGGCGCCGATGGTGCCGGAGAAGGGCAAGCAGCTGTCGGGCACCGAAGTCACCTTCATGCCCTCGGCCGAGACCTTCACCAACATCGAGTTCGATTACGCCACGCTGGAACACCGGCTGCGCGAACTGGCCTTCCTCAACTCCGGCGTCCGTCTGGTGCTGACCGACGCGCGCGGGGTGGAGCCGAAGGTGCAGGACCTGCATTACGAAGGCGGCCTGGAAGCCTTCGTCAGCTGGCTCGACCGCTCCAAGGCGCCGCTGCACAAGCCGGCGATCACCCTGAAGAACGAGCGCCCGACCGAGCATGGCGGCGTGGTGACGGTGGAATGCGCGCTGCAGTGGAACGACAGCTACCACGAGACGACGCTCTGCTTCACCAACAACATCCCGCAGAAGGACGGCGGCACCCACCTCGCCGGCTTCCGCGCGGCGCTGACGCGTGCCATCAACAACTACGCCAACGAATCCGGCATCGCCAAGAAGGAGAAGGTCAACCTGTCGGGCGACGACGCCCGTGAAGGCCTGACCTGTGTCCTGTCGGTGAAGGTGCCCGATCCGAAATTCTCTAGCCAGACCAAGGACAAGCTGGTCTCGTCGGAAGTCCGTCCCGTCGTCGAGGCGGTGGTGGGCGAGGCTCTGGCCCAGTATTTCGAGGAGCATCCGGCCGACGCCCGTCGCGTCGTCCAGAAGGTGGTGGAGGCCGCCGCCGCCCGCGAGGCCGCCCGCAAGGCGCGCGAGCTGACCCGCCGCAAGGGCGCGCTCGACATGGCCTCGCTGCCCGGCAAGCTGGCCGACTGCCAGGAACGCGACCCGGCATCGTCGGAGCTGTTCATCGTCGAGGGCGACTCGGCCGGCGGCTCGGCCAAGCAGGGCCGCTCGCGCCAGTTCCAGGCCATCCTGCCGCTGCGCGGCAAGATCCTGAACGTGGAGCGCGCCCGCTTCGACAAGATGCTGGGCTCGGCGGAGATCGGCACGCTGATCGCGGCGCTCGGCACCGGCATCGGCCGCGACGAGTTCAACGCCGACAAGACACGCTACCACAAGATCATCATCATGACCGACGCGGACGTGGACGGCAGCCACATCCGCACCCTGCTGCTGACCTTCTTCTTCCGGCAGATGCCGGAGCTGATCGAACGCGGCTATCTCTACATCGCCCAGCCGCCGCTCTACCGCATCAAGCGCGGCAACGCCAAGGAACGCTATCTGAAGGACGACCGGGCGCTCGAAGAGTATCTGGTCGAGGCGGCCTTGGGCGACCTGTCGGTGCAGCTGTCCGACGGCACCCTGCTGATCGGCGAGCAGTTGTCCGGTCTGGTCGATCAGGCCCGCACCGCGCGCCCGGCGATCGACACGCTGTCGCGCAAGGTCGGCAACGCCATGGTGGTGGAGCAGGCCTCGGTCGCCGGCGCCCTGTCCGCCGCGCTGGCCGACGACAAGGCGGCGGCGGAAGCCGCGGCCAAGGCGGTGGCCGAGCGGATGAACGCGATGGACGCCGACGGTGGCTGGCGCGGCGAAGCTCTGCCCCAGGGCGGCTATGCGGTGATCCGCGCCCGCCGCGGCGTCACCCACCGCCATCTGTTCGACGCCGACCTGCTGAAGAGCGGCGAGGCCCGCCGTCTCGACGGGCTGGCCGCCGACCTGAAGCGGGTGTTCGGCACCGCCGGCAAGGCGTTCGAGAAGCAGAAGGAAACCCGCGCCCTGACCGGCCCGGTCGCCCTGTTCGACACGGTGATGGAACTGGGCCGCCGCGGCGTCACCATCCAGCGCTACAAGGGCCTGGGCGAGATGAACCCGGACCAGCTGTGGGAAACCACGCTGGACCCGACCAAGCGCTCGCTGCTGCAGGTCCGCGTCAGCCACGCCGATCAGGCCGAGGAGGTCTTCTCCACCCTGATGGGCGACATCGTCGAACCGCGCCGCGAGTTCATCCAGGACAACGCGCTGAAGGTGTCGAACCTGGACGTGTGATCGGGCTATCTGGTCAGTTAAGCAAAGAATGAGAAACCGAATCCTAAGTTTGAGAAACTTTTAACCGTCCTATCATCGGAGACGACGGGATCCATCTCCGGAACTGGAGAGCGAGCAAAGAGGGCGGGGCCATAAAGGCTCCGCCCTTTCTGTTTGCGCTGCCGGTGGTCTATGCGGTCAAAATCCTGCTTCGCGCACAAACAGCCCAATGGCGGATTTCAGAAATTCTTCAGCAAGAGGTTTGGAGGCGCCGAATGCGACAACGTCACCTCGCTGCAGCATCGGCTGAGGGAATTGTTTCGGCTCTGCCAATGACAAGACAACTCTATAGAGGGCGGTTTCCGGGACCAGTCCGCCGGCTGTCTCCCTGACCAAGGTCTTTCCACCAGATGTGGATGCTAGAATTCCCTCCGGCAGAACTCTCGCCGCATCCTGGTCGATGAAATCGACTTTGAGGGAAACCCTATCCGTACCTGATTGCTCCGGATAGAAAACCGCAAGATCGCCAACAGAGAGTCGGGTAATTTCGCCTTCCGGAAGGTAAGTGATCACCTGCCAAGACGACAGATCGGCAACGGATGCAATCGCTTCTTTCTTCTTTACCCAAACATCAGGCTGAATGCCCGGATCGGAGAGGAGGAAAACCCCAGCGGAAGGCGCCTTTATCTGATAGCGGTTCTTCTCGGAAGTCATGCCGGCCAGCTCGGCCTCAAGGCGGGCACGTGTTGCCTGGATCAAAGGCAACTGCCCGCGCAAATCGGCGTTCACGCCGGCGGCGTTCGACTGCCACGACGCGGTCATCGCCTGGACCGTCTTCAGCCTCTGGCGATAGGCAAGGTCGGGCGCTTCCAATTCGAAGAGCACATCGTCCTTGCCGACAACGCTGCCTCCGACAATCGGCATCTTGACGATGCGCGCGCCATCGGGCGCATACACCGAGTAGTAGTTGGTCGGCCGCAGCAGCCCCTGGCTGTGGATGCGCCGATCCCACGGCACCACTCCTGCGGTGATCAGCACTGCAAGTGCGGCGATCAAGACTACCACGCGCCGCGCCGCCAGGATGCGTGTTGCATTCCGTCCCCACACGGCAAGCTCCTTCCAGATCGGCTGCAGAATGAACCACCAAAGCTCAATGGCACCCAGGAGCGGCCCGATCGGTTTGGGAGCCATCGAGTAGACGAGAACGGCAATGCCGGAGAACACCACAAGCCGGTAGATCCCTGTCACGGCGGCGAAGAGGATCAGGCCATGACGCAGAGGGTTTGCCAACGCCTCCGGTGGCTCGTCGCTCAAACCGAACAACAGTTCACGCAGCCTCCAACGCGCAAGCGCAAAGGCACGTTGATGCAGGTTTGAAACGCCCAACCAGTCCATCAGCAGGAAATATCCGTCGAACCGCATAAACGGCGATGCGTTCACCAGCACCGTGGTGATCCAGGTGGTGGTCGCAAGCATGAACAGCCCGCTGCGGATCATCCCGTCAGGCACCACAGTCCATAGGGCTGTCGCCCAAGCTGCCAGCAAGAGCTCCGTTCGAATGCCGGCCGCTCCGACAGCAAGGCGTTGCCGGCGGTCGTTGAGCCGCCAGACCTCCGTCACATCGGTGTACGCGACCGGGAACAGCACCAGGAAGGCCACGCCCATCGTCGGCACCCGGCAGCCATACCGCTTGGCAGTGAAGGCATGTCCCAGTTCGTGAAGAAGCTTGGCGAATACCAGTGCGATCAGAAAGCCGGCAAGCCCCTGAGGCGAAAATGTATCCACCAGTGTGGTCACGAAGGTTTCCCACTGGCGGGAGATTTCGATGATTCCACCAATGAGCGCCGCCAGGGTCAGCCACAGAAAGCCACGGGAGAACAGCGGCTCGACCAGCGGCAGCATACGGCTCAACCAGCGATCCGGACGGCAGAGCGGCAAGCGGAAGAACAGGTAATGGTGCAGAATCCAGGTGGCAAGGGAGGTTTTGCATTTGGTCACCTGCTCCCGATACCAGCGGGTTCCCTGTTCCGTTGGATTGCAGATCAGCTCGTTGTCGACCAGGAAACGCAGGATATCCTTCACATCATCGCGTTCCGCGACAATGGTTGTTTCGGCATCGATCGCCGCTACGATGGCATCGGGGTCACCGAGGTCCCACCGGCACAGCACCTCGAAGCTTAACCAATCGAGGCTGAAGAAGGCGTTGCGGACCGGATCGTGCAACGCCCAGGTCGGTGCACCCTCCCTGGTCGGGAGGCCGGGGTGCAGTGTCAGCTCCTCCCGCAAAGCCGGCAGCATGGCCTACAGACCCAGCCACGCCCGCGCATCGGCGAACGGCCGGCGCAACGCCCAGTAAACCAGCGGAACCCGCTCGCCCTCCAGTTTCGCGGTCCCTTTCAGGCCGGTGCGCGCTGTCTGCGGCTCACCCATCAGCGTCGCGCGGACGCGGTAAGCATAGTGGCCATCGGGACGGCGCACCGCTTCGTGGGCGATGTAATGCAGCGACGCGCTCAATGGTTGGAGCGGATCGGCGTTCAAGTAGAGCGTCACCGGAGCTCCGGAAGGAAGTGGAACGGCATTGGCCGGCGCCAGCCACGCCTCCACCTCCACCTGCTTTTCGTCGGCGACCATCATCACCCGCTCTCCCGTCACCAGGGGACGGCCGATCCACTCCGTCGGGTCGTCGAAGAGCGCGATGCCGTCGCGGGGAGCGGTGACGATGCTCCGGCTCTCCAAGCTGCGCAAATAATCGACTTCCACGCTCTTCTCGGCAACCTGTCCCTGCAGAACCGCCAGATGCGATTTGCTCTGCTCATCGAACAGGGCTTGCTGGGCACGCTGCCGGTATTCGGTGCGGACGGTGTCCAACGCCTTCTCGGCGATCAGCAGCTTGCCGGCGATGCTGGTGCGGTCGAAGGTGAAAAGAGGGTCATTCGCCTTGACGCGCTGCCCCGGCGTTACCGCGATGCTGTCGATCACCCCGTCCAGGGGCGACCGCACGATCGAGGGAGCCAGCGGCACCAGCTCCGCTGGAGCCAACACCGTCAATTTGACCGGCAGGAAAAGGCTACAAAAGGCCGCCGCAACCGCCCAGAGTTTCCAACTCCTTGCCCAGCGCGACAGCCGTCCTCGAACGGTTTCGCTTTGCCGTTCGTCTCCGGAACCGGAGTGCCGCCGCCAGAGCCCGGTGCGCTGATGAAGCGCCCAGGCGTGCCCCCAGATCGCGGCCCATTCCGCCACCAAATCCACTTCGGCCAGCGTCCAGGGGTGGTTTCGAGCCAGGAGCAGGGCACCGTCAGGAGCCTTGCCCGAACTTGGTAGCGGGAGCCAAAGCGCTTCCGGTGGCAACCACTCGCCCCACTGGGCGGCACCGTCGGCCGGCAGGTCTCCGGCCTCTATCGAGCGTGGGCTTTCTCTCGACTGTGTGCGGTCCAGATGGCGGAAGATGGCTTCCAGCCACTGGACATAGGGAATGTTCGCCTCGACCGAGACCACGCCAGACAAGGCATGAACCCTGCCGTCCAGCCACAGCGCGGCTTGGCGATAGGGCGCCAGGCCGTGGGTTTCGTTCACCAGGATGAAGCCGAGTTCGGCGCGGTCGCGCGCCTGCCGGGCTCGCTTGCCGAGATGGAGCAAGGCAGCAAGCGCTTCCGTCTCGGCGTTCACCGGCCGAACGTCATCCAACATCATCTGAGACCATCCATTATGCCAAGCGCCCGCCTGACTTGCTCATCCAGTTGGCGGATGCGGCTTCGCGTGCCTGATGGATAAGTCGTTCGCGATCCGCTTTCCAAGCATGAAGGCCGTGACCTTTAAGCTGCTGCGCCAAGCCCGGCTTGCCGATGAGCTGGGTCTGACGCTGGGGCACATCACCAACCTTCAGATGAACCATGGTTTCCGCCTGGCGCCCGACCCCGTCCCGGGCGACGACTTTCACCTGGAGATCGCCCCTGTATCCTTGAGGGGGGGTGCCGGTGAAGGCCCCTTTCACCGGGTCGAACTTCAGCCAGGACGGCAGCGGCTTTCCATCGATCAGCGAGGCGCTCATCTCGACCCGCGCATTCGGATCGGTGTGCTTGAACGCGTCTACCGGCAGGATATAAGCGATCGACCCGGTCCCGGTTGGAATGAGAACGTCCGGGATCGGCTTGTCGACCCGCAATTCGTACTGAGGGTTCTGGCGCACCGCGTCGTCCGGCCGGCTTGGCAGCGCATTGGTGGAACCGATCTCAGCCGGAACGATGGCAGGCTCAACCAATGGGGCGAAACCGGCGGAAGGCTGCGGCGTTACCACCGGCGAGAGAGCGGCCGGCGTCGAAGCCGGAGTGGATTGAACGACCGGCGTCGCCGTGGCCGGTACTTCGGTCACGACAACGGGGGGCGGCGTGATCTGCGGAACAGCAGGCGTTGCCGGCGTGCTGACCACCTCAGGAACGGTCGGAGTGACCGGCGTCGGCACCACCTCAGGAACGGTCGGCGTCACTGGCGTGGTGACGACCTCCGGGTCCGTGGGGATGACTGGAGTAACCGGAGTGGTTGGAGGCTCGGGCACAGTGGGAGTGACTGGCGGCGTGACGACCACTGTGGGGGGCGTCGGCGCCACATCGTTGTCGGTGATCGTGGCAGTGCCCGTGATCGCACCGATGGTCAAGGTGAAGGTTTCGCTGGCCTCCACGTCTCCATCGTCGACCGTCGGGATCGTGACGGTGAAGCGGGTCACACCGGCAGGAACGCTGATGGTTCCAGCTGTGGCGTCGTAGGTTACGCCATTGCTGAAGGTTGGAGCGGTGCGGAAGTCCGTTCCGGACGTTGCCGTCACCCCAGCCAAACCGAGCACAAAGGTCTCTGTGGCGGAGCTCGCATTCGACAATGCAACGCTGAAGACCGCGCTTTGACCTTCAGTCACGGTGATGCTGTTCACCGTTCCATTTCCAACGTGAGCGATGGTCGGCCGGTCGTCGTCGAGTTGAGTTGGGTAGCCGGTGTCGGTGTTGAGGTTTACCGTTCCGGTGGTGTTGGTCGCCAGATAGACGTCGCCGGCAGCATCGTCGCGGATGGTCGCGGTGCCCTCGGCCGTCGTGCCGGAACTGGCGCGGGTCACCACCAGCTTGAAGGTCTCGGAGCCCTCATAGGTGCTGTCATTGACGATGCTGGTGCGGACCAGCAGCGTGCTGCCGGTCATGGTGACGTCGCTGCCTGCCGTGTAAGTCACCCAGGCAGTGCCGTTGTAGTACTCCAGCCCGGTGCCGAAGTCGGCCGTGCTGGTTGCGGTGCCGTCGGTCAGTGACAGGCGGACCACCTGATTGGCGCTGCCGCTGACGGTGAAGACCGCATAGGGCGAGGCTTCGTTGACACTGATGCTGCTCACCGTCACAGCCCGGTCATCGTCCAGATAGGATGGATAGCCGGTGTCGGTGCCGGTGTTCGCTGTCCCGGTGGTGTTGGTCGACAGGTAGACCGAGCCGGTGCCGTCATCCTTGATCGTGGCGGTGCCTTCGGCCGTCGTGCCGGAGCTGGCGCGGGTCACCACCAGCTTGAAGGTCTCGGAGCCCTCGGAGGTGCTGTCATTGACGATGCTGGTGCGGACCAGCAACGTGCTGCCGGTCATGGTGACGTCGCTGCCCGGCGTGTAAGTCGCCCAGGTGGTGCCGGTGTAGTACTCCAATCCGGTGCCGAAGTCGGCCGTGCTGGTTGCGGTGCCGTCGGTCAGTGACAGGCGGACCACCTGATTGGCGCTGCCGCTGACGGTGAACACCGCGTAGGGCGAAGCTTCGTTGACCGAGATGCTGTTCACCGTCACGGCGCGGTCGTCATCCAGATAGGACGGGTAGCCGGTGTCGGTGCTGACGTTTGCCGTTCCGGTGGTGTTGGTCGCCAGGTAGACGTCACCGGCAGCATCGTCGCGGATCGTCGCCGTGCCCTCAGCGGTGGTGCTGGAGCTGGCGCGGGTGACCACCAGCTTGAAGGTCTCGGAGCCCTCGGAGGTGCTGTCGTTGACGATGCTGGTGCGGACCAGCAACGTGCTGCCGGTCATGGTGACGTCGCTGCCCGGCGTGTAAGTCACCCAGGCGGTGCCGGTATAGTACTCCAGCCCGGTACCGAAGTCGGCCGTGCTGGTTGCGGTGCCGTCGGTCAGCGACAGGCGGACCACCTGGTTGGCGCTGCCGCTGACGGTGAAGACCGCATAAGGCGAAGCCTCATTGACGCTGATGCTGCTCACCGTCACAGCCCGGTCATCGTCCAACTGAGCCGGGTAGCCGGTGTCGGTGCCGGTGTTCGCTATCCCGGTGGTGTTGGTCGCCAGGTAGACGTCACCGGCAGCATCGTCGCGAATGGTCGCGGTGCCCTCGGCCGTCGTGCCGGAGCTGGCGCGGGTCACCACCAGCTTGAAGGTCTCGGAGCCCTCATAGGTGCTGTCATTGACGATGCTGGTGCGGACCAGCAGCGTGCTGCCGGTCATGGTGACGTCGCTGCCTGCCGTGTAAGTCACCCAGGCAGTGCCGTTGTAGTACTCCAGCCCGGTGCCGAAGTCGGCCGTGCTGGTTGCGGTGCCGTCGGTCAGTGACAGGCGGACCACCTGATTGGCGCTGCCGCTGACGGTGAAGACCGCATAGGGCGAGGCTTCGTTGACACTGATGCTGCTCACCGTCACAGCCCGGTCATCGTCCAGATAGGATGGATAGCCGGTGTCGGTGCCGGTGTTCGCTGTCCCGGTGGTGTTGGTCGACAGGTAGACCGAGCCGGTGCCGTCATCCTTGATCGTGGCGGTGCCTTCGGCCGTCGTGCCGGAGCTGGCGCGGGTCACCACCAGCTTGAAGGTCTCGGAGCCCTCGGAGGTGCTGTCATTGACGATGCTGGTGCGGACCAGCAACGTGCTGCCGGTCATGGTGACGTCGCTGCCCGGCGTGTAAGTCGCCCAGGTGGTGCCGGTGTAGTACTCCAATCCGGTGCCGAAGTCGGCCGTGCTGGTTGCGGTGCCGTCGGTCAGTGACAGGCGGACCACCTGATTGGCGCTGCCGCTGACGGTGAACACCGCGTAGGGCGAAGCTTCGTTGACCGAGATGCTGTTCACCGTCACGGCGCGGTCGTCATCCAGATAGGACGGGTAGCCGGTGTCGGTGCTGACGTTTGCCGTTCCGGTGGTGTTGGTCGCCAGGTAGACGTCACCGGCAGCATCGTCGCGGATCGTCGCCGTGCCCTCAGCGGTGGTGCTGGAGCTGGCGCGGGTGACCACCAGCTTGAAGGTCTCGGAGCCCTCGGAGGTGCTGTCGTTGACGATGCTGGTGCGGACCAGCAGCGTGCTGCCGGTCATGGTGACGTCGCTGCCTGCCGTGTAGGTCACCCAGGCGGTGCCGTTGTAGTACTCCAGCCCTGTGCCGTAGTCGGCCGTGCTGGTGGCGGTGCCGTCGGTCAGCGACAGGCGGACCACCTGGTTGGTGCTGCCGCTGACGGTGAAGACCGCGTAGGGCGAGGCCTCGTTGACGGTGATGCTGTTCACCGTTACGGCGCGGTCGTCGTCCAGATAGGACGGGTAGCCGGTGTCGGTGCTGGTGTTCGCTGTCCCGGTGGTGTTGGTGCTGAGATAGACCGAGCCGGTGCCGTCATCCTTGATCGTCGCGATGCCTTCGGCCGCCGCAGTTTGACCGGTCAGAGTGGCTTTCAGTTTGAATGTCTCGGCACCTTCATAGACGGCGTCCTGCTCTGCACGAATATCCACGCGGACAAGGATTTTGCCGTTGGCATCAAAGGTCGGAAGGGCTCCGGTCGTGGTGTAATCGACCCAATCGAGCCCATCCCAGACCTTCAAGGTCTGGCTCGTGTTGATCGAGGCGCTGACATTCTCGAGCGTCAGGCTGACCGTCTGCCCGGAGTTGCCCGTCAGGGTGAAGATCGCATAGTCCGACCCTTCGTTCACGGTCGGGCTGCTCACCGACACCGACCGGTCGTCATCGAGAGCGGACGGGTAGCCGGTGTCGGTGCCGACATTGGCGGTGCCAGTGGTGTTGGTGGCAAGATAGACCGAGCCGGTGCCGTCATCGTAGATGGAGGCAGTGCCGTAGACGGTGGTTCCCGAACCCAGCTTCGTAACACCCAGGAGGAAGGCCTCCTGCCCCTCGTAAGTGCTGTCGTTGACGATGCTGGTGCGGACCAGCAGCGTGCTGCCGGTCATGGTGAGATCACTGCCCGGGGTATAAGCCACCCAAGCGGTGCCGTTGTAATACTGCAAGCCGGTTCCATAGTCGGCCGGGCTGGTGGCGGTGCCGTCGGTCAGCGACAGACGCACCACCTGGTTGGCATTGCCGCTGACCGTGAACACGGCGTAGGGCGAGGCTTCGTTGACGGAAATGCTGTTCACCGTCAACGGCCGGTCATCGTCAGGATACTGCGCGATGCCCGTGGTATCGGCCGTGAAGCTGGTGTTCGTCGACAGGTAGATGGCACCGGTCCCATCGTCGATGATGGTTCCAGTGCCATTATAGTTTGCACCGGCCTTGTTGCTGGCGACCAGCTTGACGGTCTCACCACCCTCATAGAGGGAGTCGCCGTAAACGGCCGTGCGGACCAGCAGCACGTCGCCGGTGGGAATGGTGACTGCGCCACCGGTATAGGCGGTCCAGGCAGTGCCGTTGAAGTATTCCAGGTTCGGCGACAGATCGGCACCGATGGTGGCGTCGCCGCTTCCAGTTCCGGTGCTCTGAAGAGCGAGCGTCACCTTCTGGCCGGTTGTGCCGTCCACCTTGAAGAGGAGGTAGGGCGACGTTTCGTTGACGGTGCTTCCCGTGACCACCAAAGCCCGGCTGTCGGCGGTTACCGTCACGTCGACGGTGGAGAGCGCCACCAGACCGGCGGAGTCCGTGGTCTGGACCGTCAGCAGATCGATGCCGCTGTAATCCGCCGCTCCCTGATAGGAGAGTGTGCCCAGCGCACTGTTCAGCTGTGCCTTGGTGCCCGTCAATGTGAGCGTGGCTCCACCGTTCGTCCCGGACGAAACGAGGGCGCCATTCAGGTTGCCGACCGTGAGAGTACCGTTCTGCACGGTCAGCTGAACCGTCAGGCTCGCATCGTCCACATCCGCAACGCTGATGCCGGACAGAGCGACACTGGAGCTTTCCGCAACCGTGACCCCGTTCGACGGTACCGCATTGGTCGGTGCGTCATTGGCACCTTGGATGGTCACGGTGAGCATCGCCGTGCTGGTCGCGCCGTTCGCATCCACCACGCGATAGGTGAAGCTGTCGGTCAGCGTCTGTCCGAATGCCAGAGCCTGGACCGTGGCATTGCTGTTGTCCACCGTGTACACATAACTGCCGTCGGCTCCGACTGTCAGACTGCCGTAGCTGCCCGCGACCGCTGTCCCATTTGCTGAGGTGGTTCCCGTCGTAACCGTGCTGGCCGAGCCGGTCAGGCTGCCGCCAGCCTGAATCGCATTCACCGCTTTCGTGTCACCGGCATCCACATCGGTGTCGTTGGTCAGTACGTTCCCGGACGGGTTCACCCCGGCCGTACCGTTCGCATAACCTCCGGATTCACGGGCAATCGCGGTATCGGCAACCGCAACCGGAGCATCGTTCGCTCCAGTGATTGTAATGGTAAGGGTAGTGACGTCGTCACGCTGCGCGCTGGAGTTCGTGACACGATAAAAGAAGACATCCGTCAGCGTGTCCGACGACAAGCGCAACGCATCGACCGCGGCATTGCTGTTGTTCAATGCGTAGGTGTAGGCCCCGGTGCTGCTGATGGTCAGGGTGCCATAAAGTCCGGTAATCTGTGTGCCGGTTCCGACCAACGTTTCACTGCTGCTGGAGCTGCTGCGCGCCGTCGTGACCGACAGCGTGTCCGTGTTGGACGGCGTTGTGTCGGTGCCGGCCAGCGGCGAACCGGTGCCGGTCACCACATTGCCGGTCACGTTGATGCTGTTTTCGACAATGGTGTTCACGTCGGCGACGGCGTGAGGATCATTGGTGCCGGAACCGAGAACCCTGATGGTCAGGGTCGCATCGGCGGTAGAGCCGGCACTGTCCTGCATCCGGTAGCTAAAGGTCTCCGTCCCTTGCTGTCCCTCGTTCAAGTTCGCGTTGTTGGCTGTCGGCGTATAGGTGTATCCGCCGTTGGCTGCGATCGTGAGCGTGCCGTACCTACCCGTGATGGTCGTGCCGGCTGCGGCGGTGAAGGACAGGGAGGTGTTCGACCCCAGCAACACCGCAACGGCGTTGTTGCTGCTGTCCTTGAGCGTGATCGTGTTCGTCGAGGTGTTTACCGAACCGACAACTGTCCCTGCCGGAATTCCCGTACCCTGCACGGACATCCCGACGTAAACGGTGCCGGCATTGTCCAGCACCACCGAAGCGCTGGGCTGTTGGGTTGTGGAAGATCCATAGACAGACGTCGCAATATCGTTGTTGGAGTTTGTATTATTGGTAAAATGCAACGTAGCGCCGGACGGGATGCTGGTGGAAACAATGCCGCTCAGCTTTACTTGCAATGTTGAAGAGTCGTAAATCGACACAGACAGGTTGTTGTTGGACGAATCCTTAAGGAATACCTTGTTGGACGAATTGTCCAGGTAATAAACGATACTGCCTGTAATGGAGTTGCTCGACGGAGCGGAAGTCAGTGTAATGTAAGTGTTGGTTGACGCGGCTGCAGGCGTACTTCCAAGAGCGGTGGAAAAAATTCCCGTGACGGTTTTCGTTTCCGAATAGGCGTCCTTGTCGGTGTCGTTCGACAGAACGTTGCCCGTCGCCTTGTAGCCCGTCGTGTCGGTGTTGGTGTAGTTGCCGGACCCTGCGATCGACTCTTTTGCGATGTTGTAATCGTTGACTGCCACCGGCGTGTCGTTCACGCCACTGACAGCCCGTTTCAAAAGTCTGGTGAAGGAAGCCGCTTTCGGTTTGGGTGAGCGAGGCGGTGTATCATGATCCTGATGGCGGCAATGGTGACCATGGCCTCGGCGACGTCGGTGCGCTCCTCGTAATCCTTTGACAAGCGTCGCCACCGTCCGAGCCAGCCGAATGATCGTTCGACCACCCAGCGGCGGGGAACGAGGATGAAGCCGCCGCCGGCGATGCGCCGGACGATGATCAGCGTCAGCCCGAGCAGGAAGCAGGCGAGGATCACCGGCATCCGATTGTAGATGCTGTCGGCAAAGATGGCGCGCAGCCAGCAGTAGAGCCGCTTGATCCGCGTCAGCAGCGCTCCGGCGCTGTCGGCGTCCTGAATGTCAGCGGCGTGGACGAGGACGCCGAGCAGGAAGCCCGAGGTGTCGACGGCGATGTGACGCTTGCGGCCCTTGATCTTCTTGGCCGCGTCAAAGCCTCGGGCGCCCCTTTTTCCGTCGTCTTGACGCTCTGGGTGTCGAGGATGGCGGCCGAGGGTGTCGGATCACGGCCTTCCTGCTCGCGCAGCATCACCACCAGATGGTGGCGAAGGGCCTCCCACACGCCGGCTTCCAGGAAGGCGCGGAAGTAGCGGTAAACCGTGGGCCAGGGCGGAAAGGCCGGCGGGGGCGGCAAATGGCGCCATTGGCAGCCGGTCCGCACCACATAGAACAGGGCGTCCAGCAACCGACGCATGTCCGTACTGCGGGGCCGTCCACCGGGCTTGGCTGACGGAATCAGGGGCTCGATCAAGCGGTACTGGTCATCGCTCAGGGCTTGGCCGGCGCCGTAATCGCCAACCAGCCGGCGGTCCTCGGGCGTCCACATCGGCGGCCTCCGGCAGGGTGTGTGTCCCCTGCCAACAGCCTTTACGTCAGACCCTCACCACGTCAGCGACAACTTTCGAAACGGGCTGTGATGGTGATGGTCAGTGTGCTGCTGGCAGTGAGGTTGCCAGGATCGGCGATGGTGTAGGAAAAGCTCTCTGAGAGCACGTCGGTCGATTGGCGCAGAGCCTGGACCGCAGCGTTGGTGTTATCCAGCGCATAGCTGTAGGTGCCGTTCGTCTGAAGGGTCAGCGTGCCATACCGGCCAACCACCACAAAAGGTCCCGACCCGGTCGTAGCACCGACACCGGACGCAGACACCACCGTCCGGGTGTCTCCGTCAGGATCGCTGTCGTTGGTCGAAACATTTCCAGTGACAGTTGCCGCGTCTTCGTTGATGGCATTGGTGTCGGCAACAGCGACAGGCGCATCGTTGACGTTGTTCACCTTGACGGTGATGGTGTTCGGCGTCGGATCGAGGTTGATGCCTCCATTTGCCGTGCCGCCGCTGTCCCGCACCTGGAAGGTGAAGGTGGCATAGCTGGCGCCGAATGCATCGGTCGCGGGCGTGAATTTCAGCTTGGTCAGATCGGTGGCCAGAATCTCCTGACCCGCGATAACGGCGGTTCCGTTCAGCGTAAGCGTACCGGCGGGTGGCAACGTGGTGATGACGACCGACTGCAACGAATTGGCCGGATTGTCCGATGCATCGGTAAAGCCGAACTCGCCGGCCGAGAAGGTGTGGCTGGTATCCTCGTCCATCGTGATGGTCTTGTCGGTCCCGCCCGGCGCGTCATTGACCGGCGTGATGGCGATCGACAACGTCGCGGTCGCCGACACCTGACCGTCGCTTACCGTATAGGTGATGGTGGGCACCGGGCCGGCATAATTGGCGGCAGGCGTGAAGCTGTAGCTTCCGTCGGCCGACAGCGTAAATTGCCCGACATTGGCGATGGAGAAGGCCTGACCCAGTGTGCCGGCGCTGCCGTTGATGCTGAAGCCCGTGACCGCCAAGGCGTTGCCGTCGGCATCGCTGTCGTTCGTCAGCACATTGCCGGTACCGGCCCCGCTGTCCTCAAGAATGGTCAGGCTGTCATTGGACGGGGTGGGCGCGCGATTCGGCACGACAAGCGAATTGAGAGCAGTATCCACGCGATCAGAGGAGCTTCCAACGAACTTGTACGTCTTCGTGACGCCATTATCCGTGAAGCTGCCTGCGACAGAAAGATTGTTGAAGTAATTCTGATCGACGACAAGAATGAAAGCATTGTTGTCCGCGGCATTCCGGTCGCCATCCATGTTACCATCTTGGGTGGCAGTAGACAGATTTCCGAAATTCGCATCATACCAAAAATAGAAGCCACGGACGATGCCTTGGTCCTTGATCGGGCGGCTTACCCAGCCATAATAGTCATTTCCGTTGAGGCTTACTTTCGCGACGACATCATTGCCGGAGAAATAGCTGGAAAGCTGTCCATCGGTAATGACCGTAACGCCAAGAGACGCGTCGATGAAGTGGTGCCGGTTTTGCTCCTTTTCGGCGAGGAAGCCTGCCCCGGTATAGACCTTGTAGGCAGTCAGGAAGGACAGCGTGGCGGTCTCCACCTCATAGGAGAGCCCATCGATCACAACGGATTTGTGATCGTTCTCTACCGCGATCCGAGCCTCGTCCACGTAATTGACCGGAATATTCAAAACCTTGTCGGAGAACGCTTCGCCCTCGTCACCAGCCGTATCGGAGCCGGGATTCAGCCGGCTGTCGATGGCGTGACCATACTCTTCGACCAGAGCCCGTACCCGGGTGCCGTCATCGGTCTGAACATTCCACCAGTCATGGTTGACCAGAATGGTTGGGGTTCCGTTCGGACCACTGGCTGTAAACGCCGCATAGTAATCGCCCATAGCAGCACCATCGACGAACTGAACCGTCAGGTTGAAGCTGCCATTGAGCACTTGGGCGCGTAGGGCTTCCGCACGGGCTATCCAGTCCACACTTAGGGTGGTTTGCACCCCGGGGAAGAGCGTGGCCAACTTGTCCAGACCGTCAGCCGAGCCAAGAAACGAAGCGATCGCCTGCTTGGCTTGCTCTTCGACCGCTGACAGATGCGCTGCATCAGCCGACGCGACGTCGGCAGCATTCGCGAGACCGGCCTCCTGACGCATCGTTTCGGACTGGCTGCCCACATCCGGCTCGGCCGTCTGTTGGACGGTGATGTCCGACGAGGTCGCCGACTGCTGGCCTGTGGCGGGAGCCACGTCTGTCGAGCTGTTCCCCTCTGCCCCACCGGGTTGAGCCCCACTGGGTTGGGTGGTGCCGGTATCGCTTGTCGGCGCCGCCCCGTTGGCAGCCGACGTTTGGGGGCCGGCGTCGCTTGGCGCTGTCTCGGTGGCGGTCGGCCCCGGCTGCGTCGACTGGGAGGTCGCGGTTTGAGTGTCGACCACCGGCGCCGGCGCGGCTGCGGCTTCGGTGTGCTCGGCTGTCGGACTGTCATTGACGGCCGCCGTCGCATCGACGACGGCAGCTCCATCGAACATCATGCGGGGTTCAAGGCGCCGCGCGCTCGGACCATTGCGACGAAGGGTGCGGCGATGCACGGACGGCGGCGTCTTCATGATGATTTGCTTCCTCTTCCCCGAGCCTGAGGTCCCAGTCGATTATTGTTGTGCAGGTGGCGTGATGAGAATTTGGCCACTCATGCCGGCGAGCAGCTCCGGGTACTTGCCGTCGACCACCGCAACAGCTTTCACCGATTGGCTGAGGGGATCGACCCTTGCAGCGGTCCGCACCAGTTTCACCGGATACTCATTCCTGGTGTCATCGATCCGTACCTTGAAGCTGTGCCCAGGCTTGAACCAACTCAACCACTGCGAGGGCACGATGAATTCAAGCTCGAGGGTGCTGTCGTCGATGATTTCGATGAGAGGCTGAGCTGGCTGCACGAACTGCTGTTCGCGGGCTTTGTGTTCGACGATGCGGCCATTGTACGGTGCCGTGAGTTTGCACTTCTCCATCGTCGTCCGCAGATAGGTGACGTCGGCCTTGGCTTTGGTGACTTCAGCCTCGCTGTTGTGGAGCTCGACCATTCCGACCGCGTTCAGCTTGGCCAGCCGTCTCTGTCCATTGAGCATGTTCTCCGCACCTGCCTGCTGCGCCCGAGCCTTGTCGAGCTGTGCTGCCTGCAAAGCGCAGTCGAACTCCAGAAGGACGTCACCGGCCCGGAATGACTGGCCATCACGCAACACGACGCGATTGATCTTGGCCGCGATCTCCGCCGACAGCGTGGCATAGCGCTGTGGCGTCAACTGGGCGCGCATTTCGAGTGGGTTGAACCCAGCGCCGGGCAGCGATTGTGCTGCAGCCGGCACAGCCAGCATCACGGCGCCCATCAAGGCCGCAGCGGCTGCCGCTCTCGTCACCACCGTGCCATTCCGGCCGGTGCGGCCAGCCCTCTGGTGCCTTGCCATGGTCACACCTGGTCCTGAAGGAGGACATGAAGCTTCTGCTTCAAGTCGTCCAAGGTGATGTCATCCAAAGCACCAATGTCCGGCTCCTGGCCGAGAGATGCCTGGATCCGGCTGATCGCTTCATTGACTTTGGCGACCGAATGGTAAAGACGCAGCGAGCTCAAGATCGCCGTCACATTCGCCGACACACGCTCCAGCGATCCGCCCATCTCACTCTGTTCCTGGCTTCGGGCCAGTTCAGCCAGCTTGTTGTCGACGTCGGAGAGGCTGCGTCCCGCGAGGTGGTGTACGAGCTGTGGGTAAGCGGCCCGCCGAAGCGCCCCCAAAAGCTGGCGTAGGCGGGCCGCTTATCCACAGCGGGGCGGTCATCGAAGATCTCCGGTAGGTTCGGGTTGCAACACCTTGAACGCTGCTGGAGAGAACCTCGATGACCATGGACAGAATGGCGCTTCACGAGCTTCTGGAGAAGGGCTCGGATACGGATCTTCTGCGCGAAATGATCGGCTACGTCGCGCAGAGCTTGATGAACCTGGAGGTGGACAGCCTGTGCGGCGCCGAGCATGGCGAACGCACAGCCGAGCGCGTCAACCAGCGCAACGGCTACCGGGAGCGGGCCTGGGATACCCGGGCCGGAACCATCCCCTTGCAGATCCCCAAGCTGCGCAAGGGCTCCTATTTCCCTGGCTTTCTCGAGCCGCGCCGGACAGCGGAGAAGGCGCTCACGGCGGTCATTCAGGAAGCCTACATCCAGGGCGTCTCGACGCGCAGTGTCGATGAGCTGGTCAAGGCCATGGGGATGACCGGCATCTCCAAGAGCCAGGTCAGCCGCTTGTGCGCTGACATCGACGAGCGGGTGCAGTCCTTCCTGAACCGACCACTGGAGGGTGACTGGCCCTACCTGTGGATCGACGCCACCTACGTGAAGGTGCGCGAAGCCGGGCGCATCGTCTCGGTGGCGGTGATAATCGCGGTGGCCGTGAACACCGATGGGCGGCGCGAGGTGCTGGGCATGGACATCGGGCCTTCCGAGGCTGAGGTGTTCTGGACCAAGTTCCTGCGCGCGCTGATGCGGCGCGGCCTGCGCGGCGTGAAGCTGGTCATCTCGGACGCGCATGAGGGCCTCAAGGCGGCCGCCGCGAAGGTGTTCGGGGCGGCGTGGCAGAGGTGCCGGATCCATTTTTATCGCAATGCGATGGCACACGTGGCTGCACCGCAACGCGCGATGGTGGCAGCGGCGATCCGCACGGCTTTCGCCCAGGAGACCGCCAAGGCCGCCCACCGGCAATGGCGCCAAGTCGCCGATAGCCTGCGCGAGCGCTTCCCCAAGCTTGCCACGCTGATGGACGAGGCCGAACACGACGTCCTCGCCTACATGGACTTCCATCCCGACCATTGGACCAAGATCAGCTCGACCAATCCCCTCGAGCGCGTCAACGGCGAGGTCAAGCGGCGCACCGACGTCGTCGTCATATTCCCCAATGAAGCGGCGATCTTCCGACTGGGAGGGGCCATCCTGCTGGAGCAAAATGATGAGTGGGCGGCCAGCCGCCGCTACATGAGCTTGGAGACCATGACGCCGTTGGGGCATACTGACGTCTCCAGGTTGTCCGCTGTGGCAACCTGATCCGGCCCAACCTGCCGGAGAGCGATGACAAACCACTTCGCTCGTACACCACGTGCCGGGGCACGATCGTCGGAGATCGCAATGGCGCGATTGTACTGCTTCAGCGCATCGTCATAGTAATACCGGGCGAGATGCAGTTGAGACAGCACGGCCATCTGAAGCGCCATCCGTTTGGCCTCATTGGCCGTGACATTCATTTCAGCGGCACGGATTTGTGCCGGACCGGACAGAAGATTGAACAGGTTGAAGGCGACGCGGGCGCCTGCCTCTTGCCAAACCTGATTGATCAGGTATTTGTCACCGTCATACTTGTAGCCATAGTCAAACGATAGGTTCGGCAAGAGCTTTAGCAGAGCTTTACGGGTTTCCACTGCGGCAATGCGGGTACTGTAGACCTGCTCCCGCAAGTCGGCATTGTTGAGAAGCGCAATCTCCTCCATCTTCTCGACGTTGGAGGACAGCGCCTTGAAAGCGAAGGAGTCCGGTTCGACCAAACGGATCCGCGACCCTGGCTTGGCCCCGATCAGAGTGGCAAGCTCGATCTCCGCCACCGCCAACTCACGATCGACGTTCTCGAGAAGACGCAGGTTCTCGAGCAAATTGCGTTGATAGCGCAGAGGCTCCGCCGGGCTGCGAATGCGGTCGGCCAACATCTTCCGTGAGTCGGTCAGCGCCCGTTCGGCCTCTTGGATCGTCGATTGCACCTCGTTGCGAAGGCGCTGAGCCGCCAGTGCGCGCCAATAGGTGGTGCGCACATTCTGGATCAGCAGGTGCATGGCCTTGCGGCGGCGCTCGTTGGCAACCAACAGGCGGTCGGCGTTCTGATTGGCGTTGTAGTAGCTGACGCCGAAATCGAGGATGCTCCAAGACAAGCCGATATCGGCAGTCGCCCGCGTTCTATCCGTCGAGATCGACGGATTTGCCAGCGATGGCGCGCCGGTCACGGAGTCGATCGAATCCCGGATATTCTCTTTGTCGCGCCAGGTGTAGCCGGCGGACGTCAGGAGGCGCGGCAGCATGTCATACTTGCTGGCATCCAGTTGCCCGGCAGCCAAGCTCTGTTCCATCAATCTGGTGCGGTAATCAAGGTTCTGCTTGAGGGCACGCGCAACCGCTTCTTCAAGCGTGATCGAACTGGATATCGCGACAGTAGTTTTCTCGATAGCAGCCCGATCCGTCGATACGACAGCGCTCATTTCCGAAGACGTCAACGGCTTCGGAGCGATAGCACATCCAGTGATGAGCATGGAGAGCAGTACTGCTGCGCCAGAAGACTTGGCGGCATTCGATGCCCTGCCCTCATTGAACGTCATCGACTGAGACAACACAGCAAACATGATCTTGATGCCTCGCTTGAATACCGACAGTGAGCTGCTCAGTTTTCCTCTGTTCGCCGGTATGGATGTTTTGATCGGGGGGCACCACCCGGCAGCGGTCGGAGCCAGATTGGCCTGCCTCCGAACCACAAGGATTTTTCTAAAATGATTTCCATTGGTTAAATTTCTATTTCCAAGACGCCTTTGATCTCTAAGACAATTTAATGGAATCTCTGCATCATAATGCAGAGCTCAGGCTCATGCAAAATTGAGCATGATACAAGCGAAGAAAAATTGTGATCATATGCGACATTTTCTGCAGAATTGTATCGCGCTATTTAACTATTAATTAATTCTCTCTCTAGTTGTCGCGCAGGTCTTTTTATTTCTCGCAACAGGTTGCAATATTTCTCCTCAGGGAGAGTAGTTTAATTCGGAACATCCAAGAGGGCTGTGACGGAGCCGGCTGAAGGAATGCCACCAGACGTTGGTGCATAAAGCCCGAGCAGGTGGTGGTCGGGAGAACGAGCGGTTATAGAGGCGTCCCGCTGAAGTCAGGCCGCTGATGCCGTACAAGACCAATGAGCTCCGCCGCCCCAAGATTCCGAAGACCCGGTACTGTGTGGAGAACTGGGCTGCCTACGATGCGGCGCTGCGCCGGCGCGGTGACCTGACGATCTGGCTGACGCCGGAAACGATCACCACTTGGACGCCATTGGCTTCGGGCCGACGCGGCCGGCCAGCGCGCCACTCGGACGAGGCGAGCGAAGCCGGGCTGACGCTACGTCTGGCGCTCGGCCGGCCATGTCTGCAGGCCGAAGGTTTGTGTCGCTTTCTCCTGAAAATTTTCACGCTGCCTGACCAAGATCAACGGCGAACCAACGACTTCCATGTAAACTTTGCGGCTGAATATTTTCATGGGTTCGTCTCTTTTTGCTGAGATCGTTCACGCATCCTGCAGTGTTACGGCGGTAAAAACGCGCGGCCAGAACTGCATCTTGGTGCGGGCGGTCAGATCGGCGACCCATCGATGACTGTAGACCCCTAGCGGA
The DNA here is from genome assembly GCF_900177515.1 of Azospirillum oryzae. GTDB lineage: Bacteria > Pseudomonadota > Alphaproteobacteria > Azospirillales > Azospirillaceae > Azospirillum > Azospirillum oryzae_A. The sequence goes on along the minus strand of NZ_FXAK01000007.1, from coordinate 173,592 downwards.
ATCCCAGATGATCACTTGAATCACTGCTCATGATTTGCTCACCTATGAAGTGGATTCAGTTCAGGCCAAGGGGCCATACACGCGGAAGGCGTCCCGCCTGGTCAGGAGGTGGAGCGCGCCGGCGGCCACGGCGCGGGAAAGCAGCGAGCGGGTTGCGGCGGCCGATAGGCCGGAGCGCTGCGCCAGGATGGCACCGGTCACCGCCGGTATTTCGGTCAGCAGATCCGCGACCAAGCCGCCGCGTCCGGTGGAGCGCGCCGGCTTCAGGGCCGCGTGCAGGCGCTGATGGGCTGTGCTCAGCTGGCCATGCAGCGCCAGCCCGACCTCTGCCGCCCGCTGACAGGCCTCCAACCAGGCGATCATCGCACTCTCGTCGGCCGGCAGGCGGTCTGGCCGGTAGCGGCCCAGGTGCCCGCGGAAGCCGAGGGCGGGGAACAGGACCGGGCCGGCGGTCGCGCCGAGCCGACCGAGCAGCTGCGGCACCAGGGCGCGACCGACGGCGCCGCCAACCGCGTCGGCGCAGCCGCTGGCCGACCACTGGCCGAGGAAGTCGCCGGCGGCGATCAGCGGCGGCAGGTCGTGCCAGCGGGCCATCGCCTCCGGCGTCAGCGCCCGGGCCAGGGCGGCACGTGCGGCGGCGGGGTCCGGCACCTCGATCAGGCTGGGCGGCAGCCGCTCCTGCAGGAGGCCGGCGGCGATCTCGCCGGGCCGGCCCTTGAGGCGCAGGCGGGCGGCGGCGGCCAGGCGGTTGGCGGTGAAGAGCTGCCGGGGATGGCGGGCGGTGACGGCGCGCAGCAGGCGCAGGGTGCCGGCGGCGAGGGCGACGCGGTCGACGCCCTCGACGGCGCGCTCTTCGTCGGCCGCCAGGGCGCCGACCGTCTGCAGACGGAGCTCGTCGGCGTCGACCGCGATGGAGTCGAGGGCGGCGGAGGCGGCGGCCTCTTCGAGCAGCAGGTGGGCGAGCCAGCCGCGGCGCACGGCGGGCGGGGCGGCGGCCAGCCGGTCGTCGAGCCGGGCCAGCCGGTCGACCGCCGCCGATAGGGCGGGGCCGGCAGCGCCGATTGCCCCGGAAAGCCAGGCGCTTGGCACGGGGGAGTTTGACAGCCGTTGCACGGTTTCCGGACCTCTCAGAGGGCTGAAATACTGGGCATACTGCGGCGAGACGCATGCTAACATGGAGTTAGCCTGCGTATGCTGGAGGATTGCTGGAAGGCGCGCACGGGCGGCCATACTGCGCGAAAATTTCCCTTTTCGCGCAGTACGCCTCCAGCTACGCTCGGCGGCGGACATCCACCGGGAAACCCGGGTTTCGGTTTTCCGGGATCGCTGGACTCAAGCCTGAAATCGCGGGAAGCGGCCGGATTTCGTCCCAGGTTCGCCGGACAGGCGATGCCAGGATCGTTGGATTCGGCCTGGGATCAGTGGACAGGTTCCGTCTCTCAGACCCGCCCGGCATCTCCTTCAGGACCGTATCTCGGTCACGGCAGGATGGCCGGCAGTCCGCTACGGGCGAGGCAGAGCGCGGCCGGTTTGGTTCCGTCCGACAATACGCAGCTTTGCTCACGCTGCGGTTCTCGCGGCCTGCCAGTCGGCGATGGCCTGCGCCCGAAAGGTGCGCAGAGTACGGCGGGAGACCAGGTGGCGCTGAAGGCTGAAGGCGTTGTAGACGGCGGCGTGCAGAGAGACGAAACGCTGGGCCGAGCCTGGAGACTTGAAGCGCTGCATCTTCCTTTCGCATCGCCAGAGCGGCTGACGCGAGACTTCGGCCCGGTTGTTCTGGCGCCGGCCGTGTTTATGGTGCGCCGTCAGACCGATCTCACGAAACGCAGCCTCAGAGGAGCACAGCTTGTCGGTGGGGTCGTGTCCCCGTCCGTGGTGTAGGAGATGTGGGGAACCGGCCTGCCGGGGCGGTCATCGTGGTTCTTCGGTAGAGTCTGGTCACCACACCTCAACCCGACCGAAGGGTGACCACAATGACCGACGAGATGATGGCGCTTCGCGCGCTGCTGGAGAAGAGTCCTGATGCCAACGTGCTGCGCGAGATGATCGGCTTCGCGGCCGAGCGGCTGATGGAACTGGAGGTGCAGGGTGCCCACCGTGAGCGCTCCGCCGAGCGGCTGGTCCAACGCAACGGCTACCGCGAGCGCGACCGTGCGCCTGCTCCCGCTGGACGAAGCGCGCATCCACCGGCTGGCAGCCCACTATGGCGTGGACCGTGCCGACGCCTTCATCGATACCTTGAAGCAAACTGGCCATCTGTTCCTGGCCGGGCGGCCAGGGGACCTGGAATGGCTCGCCGAGTATTGGAAGCGCGAAGGTCGGATCGGCGCGCGCTGGGACATGCTGGAGCTCAACGTCCTGGCGAAGGTGCAGGAAGCCAACGTGGCCCATAGCGAAGCCGACCCCCTCTCGCCGGAAAAGGCGCTGTGGGGTGCCGAACGCCTTGCCGGTGCCACCATCCTGCGCCGCCAACCGGCATCCGGCTTCCGGACCCGGGTCCGCCGTTGCTCCCGGCGCGATCGGCGCTCGATCCGGCCAGCGTGCTTCCAGACTGGCGTGCCCGCGAGATCGCCGCGTTGCTCCGTCGACCCCTGTTCGAAGAAGGTAAGCGGAGCGTGATCGCACCGGATCAGGCGTTGACGGCGGGCTTCCAGTTCCAGGGGAGCAGATCGGCAAGGCGTGCGGCGGGGTAGCCGTTCACCATGCGCTCCAGGATGTCGCGCAGGTAGGCGAACGGCTCGACAGCGTTGAGCTTGCAGGTCTCAACCAGCGAGGCGATCACCGCCCAGCGATGGCCGCCGCCCTCCGAGCCGGCGAAGAGGCTATTCTTCCGGCCGAGGGCTACCGGTCTGATGCAGCGCTCCACCGTGTTGGTATCCATCTCCACCCGGCCGTCATCCAGGTAGACGCACAACGCCTTCCAGCGGCCGAGCGCATAGCGGATCGCCTCGGCCAGCTTGGAGCGGCCCGGCAGGCGGGGAAGTTCGTGCTCCAGCCACGCCTTCAGCTCCGCCACCTGGGAAGCGGCCTCGGCTTGCCGAAGCTGCCGGCGCTCGTCGGCCGTGCGGCCGCGGATGCGCTCTTCGATCGCGTAGAGCCGGGCGATGCGGCGCAGCGCCTCGGCGGCGATCGGCGAACCGTTTTCGGCCAAGTCGTAGAAACGTCGACGCGCATGGCTCCAGCAGGCCGCCAGCACGACCCGGTTGCCGGCAGCCAGCCGTTCGAACCCGGCATAACCGTCCACCTGCAGCACACCGCAGAACTCCCGCAGGTGGGCGGCTGGGCGTTCGCCTTTGCGATCGCTGGTGTAGGCATAAATCACCGCCGGCGGGTCCAGCCCCTGCCAGGGCCGGTCATCGCGGGCATAGGCCCACAGCCGTCCGGTCTTCACCCGGCCGGTTCCCGGCGCCAGCGTCGGCATCGGCGTGTCGTCGGCGAACAGCTTGGCCGAGGCGAACAGGGCCTTGGCCAACTCCTCATGCAGCGCCTCCAGCCACCAACAGGCTTGCCCCGCCCAGCCCGCCAGAACCGAGCGGTCAACAGGGAAGCCATTGCGGGCCAGGATCTGCGCCTGGCGGTAGAAGGGCAGATGATCGCAGTAGCGGCTGGTGATGACGTGCGCCAGCATCGCCGGCGTCGCCATGCCCTTGGCGATCGGCTTCTCCGGGGCCGGCGCCTGATGCAGCGTGCCACAGCCGCGGCAGGCGTATTTGGGCCGGCGGATGCGCAGCACCCGCAGCTGGGCCGGCACGTAGTCGATCATCCGGGCCACCGTCTCGCCGGCCTCATGCAAAGCCCCGCCGCAGCAGGGGCAAACCCCGGCGCCGGACTCCAGCCCGGGCGGCTCGAGCGTGAGATCGTGATGCGGCAGATCATCGGGCAAGTCGCGGCCACGGCTGGGTGGTTCCGCAGGGGCCGACGGTTTCAGTTCAGGGGCTGCGAGTTTGGCCTCGACCCGGGCGATGTCCGCCTCCAGCTCCTCCAACCCGAGATCGAGCTGATCAGGATCGAACCGTTCGGAGCGGCGCCCGAAGACGGTGCGCTGCATCTGCCGAAGCTGCTGACGCAGAGCCTCCAGCTCCGCCAGATCGGCTTTCTGGCGCTCCACGACCTCGGCCAAATCGCGCACCATCTGCTGCAGCAGGGCCGGATCAGCGGGCAGGTTGTCGAGGTCGAAGCGCATGGCCGATTGTACCTTGGATCACGGCCCCAAGCCAGCCAAGCCTGTGGTTTTCCTTCACCTTTTCTCCCATTCATCCCGCTGCGGTCGGCCGCAACACCGGCACGGTGTGACGCCAGTCCAGCCCCTCCAGAAGCAGGGACAGTTCCGCCGGCGTCAGTACCACTGTGCCGCCCGGCGTCCGCGTTGTTGGCCAAACGAAACGGCCACGCTCCAGCCTCTTGGCGAACAGGCACAGGCCGTTCTGATCGGCGTAGAGAATTTTCACGCGTCCAGCCCCTTTCCCTCGGAAGATGTAGAGGTGGCCGCAGAACGGATCCTTGCCCAGCGCCTGCTGCACCAGCAGGGCCAGTCCGTCGAAGCCGCGGCGCATGTCGCAGGGCTCCAGCGCCAGGTAAATGCGCACACCGGCCGGGATCGACAGCATCATGACCGCTCCAGCACGCTGATCACCCGGCGCAGTGCTTCGGCATCGACATCCCGACCGACCCGCAGCCGCCGTCCGCCGGCCAACTCGATCTCGATCATGCTGGCACCGCATGGAGTTGGCGGCGTGAGGGGAAGAGCGGACGTGGTGTCTGCCATCTCCACCGGCGCGAAGATGGGCGTCGGCTCGGCCGGAGTGAGCATCTGGCGGCGCCAGCGGAACAGCAGGCTGGGATCGACCCCGCGCCGGCGGGCGATCAGCGACACGCTCACGCCCGGCTCGCAGGTTTCCGCCACCAGCTGCTCTTTCTCCGCCTGCGACCAATACCGCCGGCGGGGTGCCGCCTCGACGATCTCCATCACCAAGGGAGCGCTCGCCGTCATAGGGACAGCACCAGGACTATCCCTATGACGGCGAGCGCTCACCTCCTCCGCAGCGGCAAAGCGGCGCGACCACCGGCCCAGAGCCCAGCGTCCAATTCCATGGGCTTCAGCATAGGCTTTCAGTGTCAGCCCGCCGCCCTTCCAGGCCTCGACATGACCGCGCCAATAGCTCTCCAGATCCTGACCCAACATCCTCTTACCCCGCTGAGCTGCGACCAGCGGAATATTTCATGGACCATGATCACGTCGGATGTGTCGTCACACAACGCTTACCGAAGAAGCGCCCGGCGGCCGGGTGTGGTGGCACCACGCGTCGACCCAGACCTATCTGGCGGGACGGTGGCTGTTGGGCCTGCTGAAGGCCGGCTGTCCAGTCCCCACGGTGATCAATCTGTTCACCCGCGAGGTCGATGGGCAGCGCCACCTGGTCCCGTCGCTGCGGGAGCTTATAGCCTAGGATAAGCTTCTTATATCAGCACCTTCCCAGGTGGCATATACTCCAGATTACTAGCTACAGAGGTGCATTCATGCCTGACGTTGAGTTTAACAAGAACAAGCCTTTCAAGGATAATCTCGCTCTCTTCTATACGACCCTCTCCGTCGTTGATGAAAAGTTTAGTGTGATTCTGAAATCCCGCTTGGAAGAAATGCTCCCGCTGCGTGAGGGTAATGAGCGCACAAAGAGCAGGGTCAAATTCAACACTGTCATCAGCGCCGAGTTGGCAACGCCGGAGGGCGTAACGGACAACGCCTCGGCGGAGGTGGCGTGATGGCCCGATACTTCCTCTCTGAGCTCAAGATCGAAGGTTTCCGCGGCATCAACAACCATGGCGCACCGCTCAGCCTAAGCTTCAAGAAAGATAGGGTCAATTCGATCTACGCAACGAATGGTCGCGGAAAGAGCTCCATTTATGAAGCTCTCTGCTACGCCATACGCGGTGCGGTGCCCAAGTTCTCCAAAATGCAGGCGTCAGACTGCGCGAACGACTACTATGCTAATATATTTCACCCAAACAAGACTGCGCGTATAGAAATCACATTTGAGCCTGACGACGGTGGCGAATCAGTATGTGTAGTTGTCACACGGGAGCCGTCAGGGAAGAGAACTGTTAATAGCCCTACTGGGCACCTCGATCCAGCGAAGTTTCTTGAAAGCTTCAATGAAGAGTTCACGCTTCTTGATTACGCAACTTTTGTTAACTTTATTGAAAATTCGGCGCTGGAACGAGGCCGATCCTACTCATCACTTATTGGATTGGAGCGATATTCAGAATATCGCCAAGCGCTTCAAGCAATTTCTGATACTCGCAACTTCAACGCAGACTTCGGAGTAGCGGCGCGGAACCAGAAGATCGCCGACGCTAAAAACGCTGCGTTGATTGCCCTAGGCCAATGCGCCTCATCTTACGAAAAGGTTCTGGGTAGTCCATACGATGATAAGGGTGATAGAGAGCTTTCTAAAAAAAGTATAAAGAAAAAGCTTCAAGAGTCTGCCATCCTCTCAACTCAGGTGGCGGGGAAGGCTCTAGAGGATCTGGATTTTGGCGCGCTTCGGGAGACTGTTAGAAAGGCAGAAGGAGGGCCGCTCCGCGACGAATTATCAACTCTTACGCGTGATATTTCGCGATTCAAAGGGTATGAGAGCCTACTAAATTCTCCGGCTCCGGAGTCGCTGGTCAGTATTCTTAGCGCCCGTGATGCAGCTTTGGCTAAGACAGAAGGAGCGCTCCTTAAGGCTGTTTTTGAATCCGTGGATGCTGTTCTAAAGTCACCGGATTGGCAGGATGCATCAAAGTGCCCTGCGTGCGACTCCAATGTTGGCCCAAGCTTGGTTCCTACAATTTCGGGGAAGCTTGCATCCTACACGGAGGTAAACTTGCTTCAAGACAAGGCTGCTACCGTTTGGCAGTCTGACTACTGGCAGGCGCTCAAGAAAGTAGAAGAAGACCCGGCATCTGGCATTGCTGTCGCTGACAGGCTGTTTGCAAGCCTGGACGCTACAATTGGGAACGGACGGGGCACGACGGAGACGGCGAAATCTGCCGAAGCCTGTGCATCGGCCTGCAACACTGGGCCAGTTTCAGGGGTGATCGGCGTCCAATAACCAGCCACCCCTGATCTGGCAGACTACCACCCTGGGTTTGGACGACAGGGTGGCGGACAGGGATGTTGACGGTGGAGACGATCGCACGGATACGACGCGAGCACGCGAAGGGGAAAAGCATCCGGGCCATTGCCCGGTCGCTGAAGGTGTCGCGGGAGACGGTGACGAAATACCTGCGCTCGGGCGAGACGGCGCCGCGCTACGAGCGCCAGCACCAGCCGCTTCCGAAGTTGTCCGGGTTCCAGGAGGAGCTGGAACGGCTGATCACGGAGAACGAGCGGCGGCCAGCCCGCGACCGGCTCGACTACCTGGGGCTCTTCGGACGGCTGAAGGATGCCGGGTTCCAGGGCGGCTACGACACGGTGCGGCGCTACATCAAGCGCTTCAAGCAGCGCCAGCCGCCGAGTGGGCCGGTGAACGCCTACGTTCCGCTCACCTTTGCCCCGGCCGAGGCGTACCAGTTCGACTGGGCGGAAGAGTGGATCATCCTGGACGGCGTGACGACCAAGGTGCAGGTGGCCCATGCCCGCCTGTGCCACAGCCGCATGCCGTTTGTGGCGGTCTACCCGCGCCAGACCCAGGAGATGGTGTTCGACGCCCACGCCCGTGCCGCGGCCTTCTACGGCGGCCTGTGCGAGCGCGGCATCTACGACAACATGAAGACGGCGGTGGACGCCGTATTTGTCGGCAAAGAGCGCCGCTTCAACCGCCGCTTCGCCCAGATGTGCTCGCATTACCTGGTCGAGCCGGTGGCCTGCACCCCGGCTTCGGGCTGGGAAAAGGGCCAGGTCGAGAACCAGGTCGGCACCTTGCGCCAGCGGCTGTTCACGCCGCGGCTGCGGGCCAAGACGCTGGAAGAGGTGAACGAACGCCTGCACGACGAGGTGATCGTCTGGGCCCAACAGACGCCGCATCCAGAGGATAGGAGCCGGACGGTGTGGGAGGTGTTCCAGGCGGAGCGGCCGGCGCTGATCACCGTGAGCGATCCTTTCGACGGCTTCCACGAGGCCACGCTCAGCGTCTCGAAAACCTGCCTGATCCACTTTGACCGCAACCGCTACAGCGTGGCCGCGATCGCCGCCGGCAAGCCGGTGCAGGTCCGCGCCTACGCGACACGGATCGTGGTGTGGTTCAACGGCGCGATCGTCGCCGAGCACCCACGAGCTTTCGGGCACGGCCACACGCGGTACAATCCGCTGCACTACCTGCCGGTTCTCGTCCGCAAGCCGGGGGCGCTGCGCAACGGGGCGCCGTTCCGGGACTGGGATTTGCCGCCAGCCCTGGCGACGGTGCGGACCCGCCTGGGCCGCGGCGACGACGCTGACCGGCAGTTCGTTGGCGTGCTCGCCGCCATCCTCACCGATGGCCTGGAGGCGGTGGAGGTCGCCTGCCGCGAGGCACTGGCGAGCGGTACGCACAGCCGGGACGTGATCCTGAACATCCTCGCCCGGCGCCACGACGTCACACCGGCACCGGCCATGGCGGTGCCGACGGCGTTGACGCTGTCCATCGAGCCGGCCGCCGACTGCGGGCGCTACGACCGCCTGCGCGCGGTGCGGGAGGGCTGCCATGGAACGGCATGAGCTGATGGCGCTGATGGCCGAGCTCAGCTTGGCCGGCATGCGTGCCGCCTACGACGAGGTGATGAGCGACGGGCTGAAGCGGCAGCGCACCGTCCAGCAGATCCTGGGCGATCTGCTGGCGGCGGAGCGGGCGGAGAAGCAGGCGCGCTCGATCCGTTACCAGCTCGGCGCCGCCAAGCTGCCCCTGGCCAAGACGCTGGCCGAGTTCGACTTCACCGCCAGTCCCCTCAACGAGGGGCTGGTGCGCGACCTGCACGATGGCGGCTTTCTGGAAACCCAGCGCAACGCCGTGTTCATCGGGGGAACCGGGACCGGCAAGACGCACATGTGCATCGCCATTACGGCCAACTGCGTGCGCCGCGGCGCCCGTGCCCGGTTCTTCAACGTCATCGACCTGGTGAACCGGCTGGAGGCCGAAGCCCGGATCGGGCAGGCGGGCAAGCTCGCTGACCAGTTGACCCGCGTTGATCTCGTGGTGCTGGACGAACTCGGCTACCTGCCGTTCTCACAGAGTGGCGGCCAACTGCTGTTCCACGCGCTCAGCCAGTTGTACTCGCGGACCTCGGTGTTGATCACCACCAACTTGAGCTTCGCTGAATGGCCAACGGTGTTCGCTGGCGACGCCAAGATGACCACCGCTTTGCTCGACCGGCTGACGCATCACTGCGACATCCTGGAAACCGGCAACGAGAGCTGGCGGTTCAAGAACCGCTCCTGATCCAAAGCCCTCCCCCCGTCCGTTGCCCAGGGGGGCCCACAGGCCCCTCCCACACGCGCCGCTGCGTCAGCCATGAGGGCACTCCGCGGCGCGCGCGGGACCCTCCCGTGGACTCCCTGGACAACAGGTTCTGCAACCGCAAGCGTGGCTGGAAATTGCAAGCCGATGCCGGCTGGAAATTGGAAGCCGGTTGACACGAACCGTCATCTCTACGCTAATATCCCTGTCAATATTCCCAATTCTTTACCCGGATAAACGAAAGGGAATTTCTTCAGTGTGGCACAGGTCTGAAGTAGATCAATACACAAAATAATATTACACGAAATTAGGGAAGTGACGCTTGACGATCACATCACCCCATTTCTTACACCATATTTTTTCATTTCCATCAACATTTATTGCAACTCCCTTCATTTTATCTATAAAACTTACGCATAAAAAAAGTCTAAACGTCAAATATTTTTCATCTTCTCTATTGCGGAAATACAATAGCGCCTCAACAACTCTTTCGACATGTTCATAAAAACCATCCGGCCAATTCATTATTATTCCCATAGAATGAATCAGGCAATCTTCGTAATATTTATAAATGCTTCCATAGATGATTTTCCTACTTCTTACTTGTATAAGTGGAGCCATATATAGATCAACAATTAGATCTAGAAAATTTTCCAAAGACAATGCTCGCAACTTATCAGCTATTTTTGTGTTTTCATCCTCTTTTTTATGCCAAAGAAGGAAAGAAATGTGTTTTGAGCAGAAAATTAAGTTCTCATGAGAATTACTCTTGAAGCAGTCGTCATACTCAAAGGCACCACATTCACACATGTATGTTGCTTGGCTCCATGACAGAGACCTACCGCATTCTGGACATTGATCAATTATATGAGTTCCATGAATTGGGCAGGCAATCCAGGCTCCAATATCCCATACAGACTGAAATATTGGATTCTCATAAAAACATATTGTGCATATCTTCTGTGAAGATAATTTGAAGTGCTTCCTTCTTATCTCAAATCCGTAGAAATTGGTGATCCGGTCGTTTTTATCCCGAGGTATGTAGCCGCAGCCCTTTATGGTTTCGTAATCACACCCCGTGATACAATGCACTTGGTACAGTATATCTTCATAATACGTTTCCTCTTTCGATGATAAGTTATTTTTGAACATCCACTGCAGGCTATCGAACCCATTAGCAATACTAAGCCGCCGAAGATAACCAACCACGCTTTCACCAGGAACCAGATCGCTCCGGATGACAAGACGGTTGGGGATCGCAAAATTGTTGCGGATTGCCATTCTTCCGCTCCCACCTGTTTCGCCTGTTTATCCTTGAAGCGCCAATTTGAACCGCACCGAAATTTCAGTGTCTCTAGCTAGTCATCAGACTGGTTCATCTGAGATACAGACGGGACGTGCGGTACTGTCCAGTATCGGCAGAGCATAGGCTGTGTCTTCGATCATGTGGCTGTACAGGGGACGATGATGCCACCATCGCAGTTAGAAGTGGACAAACCAGATGTCTATAGTAGAATAAACCAGACATAGAATTTCGTTCTGTATAGGTAACAGTCTGTCTGGTGCATACCACCAGCAGACGTCCATTCCGCTCCAGTTCAGAACAGCCAGTATCAGCGCACCAGCAGGTCCAGCGGGACACGCAGCGCAGAGGCAATCTTAGCCAACGTGTCAAGGCTGCCGGGCTGGCAAGCACTCCCGATCTCCGACAGGCACGATGGCGCGACGCCGGCCGCTTCTGCGAGCCCGCGCGCAGTGAGGCTCCGGTACTCGCGGAAAACAGTGGCAGAATGGACACCGTCTAGGAGCCGCTCAGCGAGTTCAAAGGGGAATGCCTCCGTCTCGCCAACAGCCAGACGACTCTTCACCACGTCGGCGTCAGCCAGATCCCGGGCGTCGACGACCAACTCAGCCAAGGCCTCATAGTCGGTCCGGCTCAGCGTCACAGTGTCCGCTGTTTCGGCAATTGGCGTAATGGGCAGGACGTTCATGGGGATACCTTATCGTAACTCACAACCTTCAGCATCGTGATCAGCAACGCATCGCCACCGATCGGGTGAATGGCTCCTCAGTCCCCGTATCGGCCGCGCTCCCGCCCGTTACCGAACGCTTTTGACTTTGCTATTGCCAAAGCGCCTGATCGCAGCACAGTCAGACGCTTTGGCAAGATACAAGGTTACTTCCTTTACTCAACCAGCCAGCGTAGCATCCAGCATACCGTCGATGTTGCCAGACGCAGCATTTAGGTGCGGAGTGACCGGTGCAGCGGTGTACATCATGCATGATTCAGATCGCCGAGAGGATCTTCGGGCAGTCATTGATCTCTTGCCATTGGGCAAGCGCCAGAAAGCTCTCGCCGTGGAAAGCATCGACAGCATGTCAGCGGACGAGAAGGATGACATGCTCGCACTTTATGAACAAGTGGTCAGCCAACTGCCGGCGGCCCTGGAAGCGGCTAAACGAATACGGGGCATCATTCCAGCGACTCAAACAGAAAGTGCTTCGCCGTTCGACTCCGAGCAGTGACATATCCCTCTCTGTTCGCCGACACTGTGAATGGGCAACGAGGCCGTTTGGCGGTGGAATTCACGGAGACCACCACAGCTTTCGGTCCAGATGGTGACCGTCACGGCGCAGACGATCGCAGTGAACGTCGGTGATGTGGCAGCGGCGGGATCGGCAGAAGAAGGTAACGGTCGCGGAAGCGGGGCTGGAACCGGGTGAGCCGGTGGCCCCGAATGCGCCGGCCAATGCCTGGGCTGGGCGAGCCGCAGAGAAGAATGGGACGGCGTTGCACCTGGACCAAGTCCAGTATGCGCCTGAGGCAACCGCGCGGTTGGCGGCCAGATAGTCTGACGACGAACCGGTTCGCCGGAAGCGCTGGGATGGTCGCTGACGCAGCGGTGCGCATTCCGATCAACCGCAGGTACTCTGGCAAGGATAAGCCGTGCCGCCGGGCGTGCGGGAGCCAGCGATCGCGCTCGGTGGGAGTGGGCTTGATCGTTGCCAAACGGTGGATGACCGGGCGCGTGGGCGATCGGGGCATTCGTGCTGTCCCTTGAAACTGAGGCCCAACGGTAACGCCGCCCACCAAGAGCGTCGTCTTAGTATCGGAGCTACGGTCCCGGCGGCAGCGCCTCACTCTACCGCACGGACGGTTGCGAGCAAGCTTTCCGGGGCGCCGAGGTCCGATAGTTTTCTTGCCCATGCCATTTGGACCTCACGCCACTCACGTTCACCTGTGCCGTCCGTCTGAGTGAGCAGGCGCCAGTTGTATTTGAGCCCGACCCGCTGCAGGAGTTGTCCAACCTCATACCCGTCCCAAGCCTGCCGGTCGCTGCCCTTCAGCCACGCCAGCGTCTGATCCCATGCCGCCAGGAACTCTTCCGTCACAATCATACCGATCCGAGCCTCCTCTATACGGGCAAGCGGGATCGTCCGGCGAGTGACGCACGCAGGAGCCGCTTACCCGATCTTATTTTACGGGTGACGGAGATAAGCCGAAAAATGAGCCTATGGTCAAGTGCTGTGCCCGAAAGGACAGTTCGGGTTATGGTGCGAGACCTGAAGCAACTTCTTGGCGCGCGGCTACGGGCCCGCCGCTTAGCCCTCAATCTGACCCAGGAGCAGGTTGCCGAAGCTATCGCACGCACCGTCGAGACAGTGTCGAACCTTGAACGTGGCAGAGCCTTTCCGGGCCTCGATACGTTGGAGCAATTGGGCCGAGTGCTCGACCTGCCGCTCGGTAGCTTGTTCGAGGAGGTGGGCACGACGGCGGTGTCGTCCCGGCGCGTGGAGCTGCGCGCCCAGCTACTCGCCCTCGCCGATGGACTCGCCGACGCCGACCTGGAAATAGCGGTCCGACAGGTGGAGGCTTTAGCGCAGGGGAGGCCGCGGCGGCCGTGAGGCTCCGCTTTGACTTCTCCTTGACGCTTTCGCCGCCGCACGTATGTAGAACGACACGTCCCGTCTGGCGCAGTCGTCGGGTAAATGGTGCATAACGGTCATCTTCGACGGGACCGATGTCACCGCTTTGGACTTGGAGGTTTCTTACTGATGGCTGCGCTTCGCCAAAACCGCCGTCCCACCATGCCCGGAGTAATCCTCAAGGCCCACTACATGGAACCGCGTCGCATCAGCGTGACTGCCATGGCGGATGCGTTGGGTTTGAGCCGGAAGTACGTCAGCCAGATCGTAAACGGCCACAAAAGGCTCGATCCGACCACTGCGGCCCGTTTGGCAATCGTACTTGGAACCAAGCCGCGCTTCTGGATGAACCTCCAAGCCGCCGTCGATGAATGGGACGCCTTGATGGAAATCGCTGACTGGACGCCTGGTGCGACTTTCGCGCCGCCGCCAGCCAGCAGCGACTCGGCTGCACCAGCGGCGTAGAAGCGTCCGCCAAAGGCGCGCCAACGGCGCCGGCTAGCAGCAGGATCGTCGGCGTTCCATCCGGTCCGACACTGCGATAGTAGAGTTGTGCGAAAAGCGCCGACACGCGCGACCTGCGGGACTGGGCTAAGCCCCGCGGGGTCGCGTGGAACGGCGCCAGTGGCTGGATGTTCACCTCGCTTATCAAACTTTGCGCAAAAGCCTGTGCGATTTCTCATCCTTTGCTTAATGCTCTATCAGATTCTGTTTAACTGCGGCACATAACGCATTGATCTCATTGTGCAGACTTTCTCATTTTTTGTGACATGGACCAAAAGCTCCGCCCTTTTCGTTTGCAGCCGCGGCTTCGTCATCCCTCGGAGGAAGCTGGAGTGTTCCTACAGGCTCGTCATGCGCAAACGCAGCGCATTGCCGATGACCGACACCGAACTCAGCGCCATGGCGGCGGCCGCGATGATCGGGCTCAGCGTCCAGCCGAACAGCGGATAGAAGACTCCGGCCGCCACCGGCACCCCGAGCGCGTTGTAGACGAAGGCGAGGAACAGGTTCTGGCGGATATTGCCCATGGTGGCACGGCTCAGCAGCCGGGCGCGGGCGATGCCGGCGAGGTCGCCCTTCACCAGCGTCACGCCGGCGCTCTGGATCGCCACCTCGGTCCCGGTGCCCATGGCGACCCCGACGTCCGCTTCGGCGAGTGCGGGGGCATCGTTGACGCCGTCGCCCGCCATGGCGACCACGCGGCCCTCCGCCTTCAGCTTCCGCACGATCTGATGCTTCTGGTCGGGCAGGACCTCGGCCTCGACCTCGTCGATGCCGAGGCGCCGCGCCACCGCCTCCGCGGTGGTCCGGTTGTCGCCGGTCAGCATGACGATGCGCACGCCATCGGCGCGCAGCGTCTCCAGTGCATGCGGCGTGCTCGCCTTGATCGGGTCGGCCACCGCGATCACACCGCCGGGGCGGCCGTCCACCGCGGCGAACAGCGCCGTCGCCCCCTCCCGCCGCAGCTCGTCGGCGCGTGCATCCAGGTCGCCCGCCTCGAGGTTGTCCAGGACCACGCCCCGGTCCCGCATCATCGCCGCATTGCCGAGCAGCACCACCCGGCCGCCAACCCTCCCGACCACCCCCTTGCCGGTCACCGAGCCAAAGTCGGCGACCTCCTGCAACGGCAGCCCCCGCTCCCTGGCGGACGCGACGATGGCAGCGGCCAGGGGATGTTCGCTCGACCGCTCCAGACTGGCTGCCAGGGATAGAAGCTCCGCCTCGTCGATACCGGCCGCCGGGACGACCGCGGTCACCCGTGGCTTTCCCTCGGTCAGCGTGCCGGTCTTGTCCACCACCAGCGTGTCGACCTTCTCGAAACGCTCCAGGCTCGCGGCGTCCTTGATCAGCACACCGGCCGTCGCCCCCTTTCCCACCCCGACCATGATCGACATCGGCGTCGCCAGCCCCAGCGCACAGGGGCACGCGATGATGAGCACCGAGACCGCGGCGATCAGCGCGTAGGCGAAGGCGGGGTCCGGTCCCCAGAGCATCCAGCCGGCGAAGGCGAGAAGGGCAGCCAGGATGACCGCCGGGACGAAGTAGCCGGACACCACATCGGCCATCCGCTGGATGGGGGCGCGAGAGCGCTGGGCTTCGGCCACCATGGTCACGATGCGCGACAGCATGGTGTCGGAGCCGACCTTCTCGGCCCGCATCACCAAGGCGCCCGTCTGGTTCACGGTACCGCCGATCACCTTGGCGCCGGGCTCCTTCTCCACCGGCATGCTCTCGCCGGTGACCATCGACTCGTCCACGGCGCTGCGACCCTCGAGTACCTCGCCGTCGACCGGCACCCCGTCGCCGGGGCGGACGCGCAGCCGGTCGCCGACCCGGACCTGGTCGAGGGGAACCTCCTCGTCCTCGCCGCTCTCCTCGATACGGCGGGCCGTCTTGGGCGCCAGGTTCAGCAGCGCCCGAATGGCGCCGCCGGTCTGTTCGCGGGCGCGCAGTTCCAGCACCTGGCCGAGCAGCACCAGCACGGTGATGACGGCGGCGGCCTCGTAGTAGACGGCCACCACCCCGTCCATGCCCCGGAAACTCGCCGGGAAGAGACCGGGCAGGAAGGTCGCGGCCAAGCTGAAGAGGTAGGCAACGCCGACCCCCAGCGCGATCAGGCTGAACATGTTCAGGCTGTGCCGCCGGAACGATTGCCAGCCGCGCTCCAGCAGCGGCCAGCCCGCCCACAGCACGACCGGCGTCGCCAGGAGAAACTGAATCCAGATGGAGAGGCGCGGCGGCACCAGGTCATGCAGCCCAAGGGCCGGAATGTGGCTGCCCATCTCCAGGACCAGCAGCGGCACGCTGAGCACCAGGCCGATCCAGAAGCGCCGGGTCATGTCGACGAGTTCCGGGTTCGGCCCTTCTTCGAGGCTGGCACCCACCGGTTCCAGGGCCATGCCGCAGATCGGGCAGTTGCCTGGTCCCTCCTGCCGGATTTCCGGGTGCATCGGGCAGGTGTAGATGACACCCTTCTGGGGCGAGGCCTGCCCGGCCCGCTTCGGCGCCGCGGGCTTGGCTTCCGGCTTCAGGTATTGCTCCGGAGCGGCGACGAACTTGTCATGGCAGCGCGCCGAGCAGAAGTGGAAGCTGTGCCCATCATGCTCCGCATGGTGCGCGGTCCGCTCCGGGTCGACCATCATGCCGCAGACAGGGTCTTTGACCATCCTATGGTCGTCGGGTCCTGCGTGATGATGATGACCATGATGGTCATGTCCGTGCTGATGCCCATGGCCATGATGCAGGTCGTTCATGTTCGCGTCTCCCTTCGCAGGCCCGGCGTCGACGCTCCGGCATTGCGCGGCGCCGTCCGGATTCGAGGTGTGGCGGCGGCTGTGGACCCCATGCTCCGCCTTCCAGTGACCGGAAGGTCAATCCCGCTGTGCAGGCTGACGACTTCCTCTCCTCAGTTCTTCGACCGCTCGCTCATCGCGGTGTGGCGGCGACGGATTTCCTCCGGCCAGGAGCTTTTGATGAAGGCCAGAACGGCCCATATGTCGGCGTCGCTCAAGCTGTTGCCGAACGCCGGCATGTCGCTGCTGTAGCCGGGCGGAGCGAACGCGGCGATGCCTTGTTTGGTGATCTTGAAGAGATCCGCGTCCGGGTGGTGCCACGTATGGCCGGAAGCGTCATGAGGGGGCGCCGGCAGACGGCCGTCGGGCTTGCGGCTCTGCCAGTTCGGCTGACCCTCGAGCCGAACCCCGTGGCACGACGCGCACTGCTCGGCGTACACCACCCTCCCTCGGGCGACCTGCGCGGCATCGGTCGGGTCGGCGCCCGCCGTCGGACCGACGAGCATGACCGCGCCAGCCACCGCGACTGCAGCGGCCAGAGTCAAGCCGATGCCGGCCTTCAACGCCTTTTTCACGGCCGCTTCCCCCGATGCGTCATGACTGGAACGGCTTCCAGGCGTTGCCCTGGGCGTTGACCTGGGATCAGCGAGGCCGCCGCCGGCGTGGCGAGTTTCTTCTTGGCGCTCATCGCGCGTCTCCTCGTTCGGGGTGGCATGAGGCGGTGATCCTCATGCCACCCTTGGGGTCTCAGTGGCCGGCGTGGCCCACCTCAAAGCGGGCCTGAACCGGCTTCTGGCCGGGCATGGTCAGGGCGGTGACCACCTTCACGCTGTCGTGGGACTCGCCCAGCTTGGCCTTTCCCTTGAGCGCATTGGCGCCTGCCGGCTCCAGCGTGACCTTCTGGGTCTGCTTGTTGGCCAGGATGGTGGCCTCGGCCTTGGCGCCGGTCACGTCGACCGGCTTGTCCGCGCCGTCGGTCACGTACAGGACGACGTCGTTGCCCTGGAGCACGAGCTCGGCATGGTACGGGCCGGCGTCGGTGCGGGGGCCGCCATGGGTGCCGGTCTTGGCGCCGTCGGCAAAGGCCGGGACCGGGGCGGCGACCAGGGCGGCGGCGACGAGGAGGGTCGAGAACTTCACGATAGGCTTTCCTTCTGGATTGGAAACGGGTGAACGGGTGGATCAGTAGGCCTCGGCCGGACGCAGCGAGCCGGCTTGGGCATCGACCAGATGCCTGAGCGGCTTCCCGCCGAGCCTGAGGAAGAGGACGGGGGTCAGGACCGTGTCGAGCAGGGTGGCGCTGACCAGGCCGCCGAAGATGGTGACGGCGACCGGGTGGAGGATCTCCTTGCCCGGGGCGTCGGCGCCGATCATCAGCGGCACCAGGGCAACGCCGGCCGACAGGGCCGTCATCAGCACCGGGGTCAGCCGCTCCTGGCTGCCGCGGATCACCATGGCCTTGCCGAAGCTCTCGCCCTCGTGCAGGACCAGGTTGATGTAATGGCTGACCTTCAGGATGCCGTTGCGCGTGCTGATGCCGGTCAGGGTGATGAAACCGATCATCGAGGCGACCGACAGCGGCTGTCCGGCGATCCACAGCGCCGCGACGCTGCCGATCAGGGCCAGCGGCACGTTGCCCATGATGATCAGCGTCAGCACCGCGGAGCGGTAGCGGCTGTAGAGCACCAGGAAGATCATCGCCAGCGACACCATCGACAGCGCCGCGATGGTCTTGGACGCTTCCTCCTGCGCCTGGAAGGTGCCCTCCAGGCTGGTGAAGTAGCCGGGCGGCAGCGAAGAGCGGCCGACCACCTCACGGATGCCCGCGACGATCTGCGCCATGTCCGTCTTGCCGTCGCTGTTGCCGAGGATGACGATGCGGCGCTTGCCGTTCTCCCGCAGGATCTGGTTCGGACCGTCGGTCTCCTCGACACTGGCGAACAGGCTGAGCGGCACCCGCCCCGCCGGGGTCTCGACCAGCAGGTTGGCCAAGCCGCTGGTGGTGCGGTCCTCGTCGGAGAGCCGCAGCACGACGTCGAAGCGCCGCGTGCCGTCGACGATCTCCGACACCACCCGCCCGTTGGACAGGCTCTCCAGCGCCTCCGTCGCCATCGCCGGGGTGACGCCGTAGAGGGAAGCCCGCTCATAGTCGATCACGACCTGCACCTGCGGGATGCGGACCTGCTTCTCGATCTGCAGGTCGACCAGCCCGGGGATCGCCGTCAGCGTCTGCTGCAGTTGCCCGGCGAGGCTGCGCAGGGTGTCCAGATCCTCGCCATAGACCTTCAGGGCGATCTGGGCGCGGACGCCGGACAGCATATGGTCGAGCCGGTGCGAGATCGGCTGGCCGATGTTGACCGACACCGGCAGGGCAGCCAGCCGTGCCCGCACGTCGGCCAACACCGCGGAACGGCTGCGCGCGGACGGCATCAGGTCGACGTCGATCTCGCTGGAATGGACGCCTTCCGCGTGCTCGTCGAGTTCGGCACGGCCGGTGCGGCGGCCGACCGACGCCACCTCCGGCACCTGCATGATCAGCTTCTCGGCGGCGAGACCGACGCGGTTCGACTCGGCCAGCGAGATGCCGGGGTTCAGCACCATGGAGATCGTCAGCGTGCCCTCGTTGAAGGGCGGCAGGAAGGCGCGTGGCAGGCTCGGCACCGTGGCCGCGGCGATCACCACGGCGGAGCCTACGACGGCGAAGAGGGTGCCCGGATTGGCAAACGCCCAACCGAGCAGCCGTGCGTTGCCGGCTTTCAGCCGCCGCACCAGCCAGCTGTCATGCTCGTCGAGCCGCTTCAGCTTGGGCAGCAGGTAGTAGGACAGTACCGGGGTGACGGTGATGGCGGTGACCAGGCTGGCGAGGATCGAGACGATGTAGGCCACGCCCAGCGGCGCGAACAGCCGTCCCTCGATGCCGGACAGGGCGAACAGCGGGACGAACACCAGGATGATGATGATCGTGGCGTAGACGATGCCGGAGCGCACCTCCTGCGAGGCCGCCGCCACCACCTCCAGGATCGGCCGCGGGTTGCCGGCCCGCCGGTTCTCGCCGAGGCGGCGGTAGATGTTCTCCACATCGACGACGGCATCGTCGACCAGTTCGCCGATGGCGATGGCGAGGCCGCCCAGCGTCATGGTGTTGATCGACATGCCGAACGCCTTGAACACCAGCACGGTGATCAGGATCGAGATCGGAATGGCGGTCAGCGAGATCAGCGTCGTGCGGACGTTCAGCAGGAACAGGAACAGGATGACGGCGACCACCACCACCGCCTCCTGCAGCACCGTCATGACGTTGTGGATCGAGGTGTCGATGAAGTTGGCCTGCTTGAACAGGATCTCGTTCGCCTTCACCCCCTTCGGCAGGAACTGCGCCAGATCGGCCAGGGCCTTCTCGACATCGGCCGTCAGCGTCGTCGTGTCACTGCCCGGCTGTTTCTGCACGGACAGGATGACGGCCGGCTTGCCGTCGACGCCGGCGTCACCGCGCTTCACACGGGCGGCGAAGTCGACGTCGGCCACCTGGCGCAGATGGATGGGCTGGCCGGCCTTGTAGGCAACCACCAGATTGCGCAGGTCCTCCAGCCGGGTCGTCCGGCCGATGTTGCGGATCAGGTACTCCTCGCTGTGCTGGTCGATGAACCCGCCGCCGGTATTCGCCGAGAACTGTTGAAGCGCTTTCACCAGTTCATCGGTGGTGATCTCCAGGTCGTGCAGGCGCGCCGGGTCGGGGGCGATACGGTACTGGCGGATTTCCCCGCCGATCGGGATGACCTGACTGACGCCGGGGATGGCGAGCAAACGGGGACGGACCACCCAATCGGCGAGTTCGCGGACATCCATCGGCCCGACGCCGGTTCCCGGCTCGGCGGACATGGCGAGCAGCATGATCTCGCCCATGATCGAGGAGATCGGCCCCATCTGCGGCCGGACGTTCGGGGGCAGCTGGCCCTGGACGATGGCCAGACGCTCGGCGACCTGCTGGCGGTTGCGGTAGATGTCGGTGCCCCAGTCGAACTCGACGAAGACGATGGACAGGCCGACACCGGAAACCGAGCGCACGCGGGTGATGCCCGGCATGCCGTTCATCGAGGTCTCGATCGGGAAGGTGACCAGCTGCTCGACCTCCTCGGGCGCCAGTCCCTCGGCCTCGGTCATCAGCGTGACCGTGGGCTTGTTGAGATCGGGGAAGACGTCGACCGGCAGACCCTTGAGGACGAAGGAGCCGTAGACGACCAGCAGCACGGCGGCTGCCAGCACGAACAGGCGGTTGCGCAGGCTGGTGTTGACGAGGACGTTGAACATGGCCGCCTCACCGGACCTGGTTCAGCAGGCCGGCGCCATCGGTCACGATGCGCGCCTCCGGCTCGATGCCCGCCAGGACCAGCACCGTGCCGCCGTCGACCGGCTGGGTGCGCACGGGCCGGGCGACGAAGCGCTGCGGCGACTCGTGCTGCCAGACGATCGGCTGACCGCCGGCGCCGCGCACCACGCTGTGGCGCGGCAGGACGATGCCCGATGCGGTGCCCTGCACCTGGGCGACGAGCCGGACCGGCTGGCCGACGCCGAGCCCAGCCGGCGGATTGCCGATCCGGAAGAGCAGCGGGATCGCCTGCTGGCGCAAAGCCACGCTGGAACCGAGGAGTTCCAACGACAGGTGGGTGCCGTCGGCGGTCGTCGCCGTGGCCGCCTTGATGGCGTTCGCCACCCGGGGATCGAAGGCGACCGCCTCGACCATCAGCCGCGACGGATCGACGATCTCGAACAGGACCTGATCGCGGCCCTCGATGACCTGACCGGCTTTGACGTTGTTGGCGGTGACGACCCCAGCGATGGGAGCGCGCAAGGCTTCCTTTGTGGTCAGGGTTGGCGACAGGGCGGCACGGCGCTTGCGCAGGCCGTTGAGGTTGGCCTCCGCTTCCTCGATGTCCCGTTGCGGCACGCTGCCTTCCAGCTTCCGCAGGCGCTGCACCCGCGACTCGGCGATGACGAGCTCCTGCTCGACCGTGGCGATCTGCTGCTGGATGCCGCTGCGGTCGACCACGTTCACGGCCGGCGTGATGGTGGCCAGGATTTGCCCGGCCTCGACACGCTGACCGACATAGGGCAACCCCTTCTCGCCCGGTTCGATGCGGCCGCTCTGGGTCGCCTGGACGTGACCGCCGCCGTTCGGATCGGCGATGATCTGGCCGATCAGCTGGACTGTCTGCGCCGCCTGCTGCGTCTTGGCGACCGTGGTGCGCACCGACAGCAGGCGCTGTGACGTCTTGGGCACGTACAGGCTGCCGTCCGGCAGCCTGCGCGGGCTCTCCGCCGCGCCGGTCACCGCCATCGGCGCCGCCGCTGCTCCTGGAGTCTTGTCCTTCGCCTCATCGGCATGGCTGTGATCCTCGCCGCCATGGGCGAAAGCGGCGCCGCTGGCCAGCAACAGGCCGAGGCCGAGCAGGGCCGCTCCGGCGACCGTGCGCGCCCGGCCCCGCTGGGTCAGCGCCACCGTGGTCAGCACGCCGAGCAGGAAGAGCATGACGGCCCCCAGCATCAGGCCAGGATCATGCCGCACCTGACCGAGCATGGCCGACACGCCGCGCCCGCCATTGGGCTCGACGGGCTGGACGGTCGCCGGGATCTCCAGCGTGCCGATCAGCAGGTCGGCGGCGTCGGCCGCCGTCACCGACACGGTCAACTCGTGCGGACCCGGCTTCGACACCCACGCGGCGTCGAGGCGGTAGACGCCCTCCTCCCCGGAAACGGGGGAGGCGGTCACGGCTTCCCCATCGGCGGTGACCTCGACGGTCGCGCCGGTCACCGGCTCGTTGGTGGTGAAGCGGTCCAGGTAGACCAGCAGGCCTTTGCCCTGGACGACCGCCACCAGTTCGAAGTCCGACGAGGACGTCTCCATCGTCGGTGTGGCGGTGGCGACGACCGGCTTGGGAGCGTCGCCGTGCTCATGGCCTTCATGAGCCAGCGTCGGAAGGGCGACCGGCGCGGCAAGGCTCGCGGCGATCGAGGCCGCGGCGAGAAGGCGTCGGTGGATCATGGAAGAACTCCGAGAGACTGGTTCAAACGGGCGCGCGCGGCGCCGACCTGGATTTCGGCAGTGGCACGGGCGAGGTCGGCTTCGAAAGCCGCCTCCTGGGCCCGCACGAACTCGACGAGGCTGATCTCGCCGCCTTTTCTCGCCCGCTCGACGATGGACAGGCGCCCCTTGAGCGCGGCGGCGCGGTCGCGGGCGATGGAAAGGCGTTCGGTGGCGGCCTGATGGGCCAGGCGGGCCTGCCGGATTTCGGTCTCGATGGTGCGCTCCGCGTTCGCCTGCTCGGCTTCGCTGCGGACCACCTCGGTGGCTGCCTCGGCGCGCTTGGGGGCATTGACCGCGTCCACCGAGAACGGGATGCGCACCGACAGGCCGAGGATGGTGTCGAAGCGCTCCCCACGACCATCCCGCTCCTTGCGGGCCAGAACGCCGACCTCCGGGCTATCGCGGGTGGTGAGATCGACCAGCTGCCTCTGCGCCTGGGCCGACCGGACGCCCAGGCGAGCCGCCTGAAGCACCGGGTGCCGGTCGAGCGGCTGCTCGCCGATCAGCGGCTCGGGCGTGGCTTTCGGGACCGTGGCGCCGGTCAGCGTGCGGAACGCCTGCCGGGCCTCCTCCAGGGTCAACTCCTCGTCCCGGACCTCCGCGGCCACGGCGAGGGCCTCCCCGCGCGCCAGCTGGTGGTCGGCCTCGGAGGTTTCCCCGGCTTTGGAGCTGCGCTTCGTGTCGGCCTCAAGACGGCGCGCCACCGCGAGGCGCTGACGGGCGAGTTCGACACGCCGCTCAAGGAGCGCGATCTGCCACAGTGCCGTCCGGACCTCTCCGGCGACGGCCAGTTGGCGCGCCGCGATCTCCGCGTCGGTGCGCGCCAGCAGCGCGTCGGCGGCGCGGACGGTCGCCGTGCCCTGGCCGGGCAGCCAGAGCGGGACGCCGACTTCGGCCTCATACTCGCGCCGCCCGACATTGCGGCCCACCACATCGGTGATGTGCCGCAGGGTGACGGCCGGAGCGGACGGCACCAGCGACTCCCCGGCGCCGCGTTGGGCCACCGCTTGCCCCCGCTTGGCCTCCAGCGACCGGATCTCAGGATTGAGCCGCCACGCCCCCTCCACGGCATCGCGCAGGGTCTGCGCCCCGGCCGGAAGTGCCAGCAGGCAGACGGCAACTGCCGCCGCCGCCGCCTGCGTCATACGCTTGGAGCCGAACTCACGCACCAAACGACCCTCCTACCTTGGGGCGGTTCGGCCCATGTCCGGCAGGCTGCGGGACCCATCCCGGCGTGACGGCGGCATACCGCTCGTAGGCGATGCCGAAGACGCGGAGGGCAGCACTCTCCTGGAGGTTGAAAATGACCGGCATCCACAGTCCGTATCCCGGGGCCTCGTGCGTCATGGCCGCCTCCTCACATCATGCCCATCGGGCCGGCGAACAGCTGGTCGGCGACCTTCTTCTGGTCGTCGCTCAGCGCGGCGTAGAGCGGCTTGGCGGCGGCCTCGAGCGCTTTGGCGGCGTCGAGCCGGGTCGCCAGGACCTTCTGCTGAGCGGCCAGCCGCTCCGGCCACGCGGACGGCAGGCCGCCCTTGGTCATCTGCTCGTGCATGGCCTGATGGGCCTTGGCGTTCGACCGCAGGGTGTCGGCGAAGGCATTCCACTGCGGCGCCTGGGCATCGGTGATCCTGAGCTCCGCCTTCAGGAAGGCGATGCGGCCCTCGACGTGCTCGAACGGCAGGCCCATGGCGCCCATGGCGCCCATGCCACCCTGCTGACCCATCATCATCTGGCGCATCATGGGCATCATCTGCTCCATCATGCCCGGCCCCATCATGCTGGATTGGCCACTCTGCTGGCCCATCATGCCGCCCATCATCATGCCGGGCCGGTTCGCGCTGGGCGGACCTCCCTGGGCTTGGGTACCGGGCTGCACCGGGGCCACAGTGGGCTGGTCCTGGGTGGTGGTGGCGCCGTTCGGGTGGTGGACCTGGTGGTCCTGACCCTGGTCCGGAGTGGTGGCGGTCTGGGCCTGGGCAGCCGACATCATGGCGACGAGCGCAAAGGCCGGGAGCAGTGTGCGGGTGAAAGACGACATGGCGTCCTCCGTCTGATCATCTGGTTCGAGCCATCCCGGCCGGACTCCATGCGGGAGCGCCGGGGACACAAAGGCCGCGCGCACGACATCCGGCGACGTCCTTCGCTGAGCCGAAGCTCAAGCTGGGCGCGGACAGACTCGTGGCGTCAGAGGATCAGAGAGGGGGACGGAGTGCCGGGTCGCTGCCGATGCCTTCGGGCGTGGCCAGGGCAAGCAGATGGTCTGCCCGGTCGAGGGCCGGAATGAAGGCCGCAATGGCATCGGCGGGGAGGCCGCCATGCATGGTCGCGCATTGGGCGACGCTGCAGCAGGCATCGTCGCCGAGCACACCAAGATCCTTGCAGGGGTCCTGCTTGTGCTCATGGTCTGCCACGCCAGCGACACCATCGTCGTGCGTGTCGACCAAGCCGTGCTCATGAGGCGCCGGCGAATGCTGGTGAGGCAGCAGACTGGCGTGGCTCGGCACGGCATAGACGAGCAGCGTGGCCAGCATCAGCAGGCTCACCACCACCCTCCTCACCGTCGACCACGTCCCACGCCACATGGCGATTGCCTTCCTTGTCCGAGATCGGACGGCACCTTAGCTGTGCCCACCGGCCCCTCTGCCAAAGGTAATACCATTCCCTTGTCCCTGCAACAGCACGATCGTCTCGACGACCGCCCCTGTCAGGGTCCCGGAAAAGTGCGGCGGAAGGTCACTCCGCTTCCATCACCAATCCAGGCAGTAAAGCAAGCATCAACCCTCCAGCGGTGGGAGGGTCAATACGAAAAACGCGCGACGTCAACGGCAGTCGATCGACGATGCCGGTTGACGGACATCAATGCCCGCACACATGCGGGAGACTATGGTTGTGCCGGCCCGGACGGATCCGGGTCGTTCAAAGCGACGGCTGGCATGAAGCGGTTGGGCCACATCTTCGCCATTCTGGCGTTCGGCTTCGCGCTCCTGATGGGCGCGGCGGGCGGAGCCATGGCGAATGTGGGGGCGCATGTGGACATGCCGGCCGGCTCGATGGGCCATCACGGCTCCCATCACGCCCCGCCGCCCTCTGCACCATCCCAGAGCGATCACCACAAGGCCGCCCTCGCCGTCGCGGCGACCTGCTGCCCGGCGGCCGAGGCTCCGGCGCGGCACAGCCTCAGCATCCCGGTGACCATGGTCGAAACGTCCTGGCACCCGCAGGCCGGCTTCGTCCCGAGCGCCCGGGACATCACGCCGGACACGCCCCCTCCGAAGACCAGCCTCTGATCGGCCGCGCGCCCTGACGCCTGTGTCGGACGCCCGGCCATGCGCCGCCTGACCGGCGGCGTGCGCGAGCGATTCCGACCACGCGATCAGAGGACTCTCATCATGTCCGAGAGGCATGTCACGACCCGTCGCGGCTTCATCGCCGCGTTGGGCTTCAGCGCCGTCTCCCTGTACGGCGCCTGGGCAGCCTATGGCGCTGCCCCGCTTCCCTTCGGCGGCCGCAAGGACGCGTCCCCAAAAGCCGACGCACACGGCAGCCACGATGGGCATGGCACCGCGGAGATCCCCGCAGAAACAGGCGGCCACGGCGCGGCCGCGGGCATGGCGCCCGAGGAGTTCCGCTTCGAGCATGACTTCTTCGTCCAGAAATACGCGCAGAAGGATGGCAGCGTGAATCCACACGCCGATGCGGACGCCCATGGCGGCGACGCACACGGCGGCCATGGTCATGCCGATGCCGGCCACGGCCACGGTGCGGAGATGGCGTCCGTCGAGCCGGTCGACGTCTATCTGATGGCACAGAAATTCGCCTACAGCCCGGACGTCCTCCGGCTCAAGGCAGGCGTGCCGTACCGGTTCCGCATGATGGCGGACGACATCACGCATGGCGCGTCGATCCAGTTGGGGGCTGCCAGCCGCATCATCCGCCTGCGGCCGAACGTCGTGACCGAGCAGACGATCACCTTCACCAAGCCGGGCGAGCACCTCGTGTACTGCACCGTCTATTGCGGCCAGGCGCATGACGCCATGCACGGCCGCATCGTCGTCGGCTGAGCCGGGGAGACTCCACCATGGACAGTATTTCGACCTCCGTCGCCCCGGTGGGATCGCGCTCGCGCCTCACGGCTCGGGTCGCCGCACTGCCGGGTACCGACAAAGCCCTCCTCACGCTGCTGTTCGGCGCCGCTCTGCTGGCGCTCGTGCTCGGCCTGTTTGGCGGCTTCGTGACCGCGCTCGCCCGCGCCGGGGCGCTCACCTTCTTCCCGGATGACGCCTACCGCCTCCTGACCCTGCACGGCGTGTCCGTGTTCTTCTACTGGCTCTACCTGATCCAGGCAGCGCTGCTGCTGGTGCTGGCGGCGGCGGAGAATGGCCGTGGCCTCGCCCTGCGCCCGCTGGCGTGGCTCGGCGCCGCACTGATGCTGGCGGGCTTCGGCGTCAGCGAGTGGATCTCCGCCACCGGCACGCCGCTGCTCTATGACGGCAGCCCCGAGCTTGCCGCCGACGACCCGCGCTCCGTCGGGGTCTTCGCGCTCGGCTACCTGCTGCTGTCTGCCGGCCTCACGGCGTCCGCCCTCAGCGGCATCGCCACCGTGCTCCAGCCCCGGCTGCGCGGTGAGGCCAGCGAGTTCACCTCCATCGGCTTCGCCCTGTTCGCCTGGGCCGGCTTCCTGGTGGTCAGCGCCATCGCAGCCACCAACGCCTTTCTTCCCGGCCTGCTGTGGGCGCTCGGCACGGGACCGTTCCCGGCCGACCACGGCACCGAATGGCACATCCTGTTCCACAACCTGCATTACCTGCCGCTGATGGCCACCGTGCTGGTGTGGTACGTGCTGAGCGAGCACCTGACCGGGGTGACGTCCATCCACGGCGCCCGCCTGTCGAAGATCGTCTTTGCCGCCTATCTGGTCTTCGTTCCGCCGACCAGCCTCTACCACATGTTCCTGGAGCCGAACCTGTCGGAGAGCGTCCGGGTCGTCGGCTCGCTGCTGTCGCTGTTCGTCTCCGTGCCGACCCTGGCGGCCTTTGCAATCATCGCCTCCTCGCTGGAGGCGAGCGCCCGGGCGCGTGGCGCCACCGGCTTCTTCGGCTGGATGCGGGGCCTGCCCTGGCGCAACCCGGCGATGGCGAACATGGGGTGGGCGGTGGTGAACATGATGCTCGGCATCACCTTCGCCTTCGTCCTGATCCAGGAGAAGCTGGCGCCGATGTTGTCGGACACCTTCTTCGTGCCCGGCTATTTCCACTTCTTCGCGGTCGGCGTGCTGACCCAGACCTTCCTGGCGGCACTGATGGTGATCCTGCCGGCGCTTGGCGGAGGCAGCCTGTGGCGCCCGGAGTTGCTGCGGCGCATGCCGGCCATCGTGACCATCGGCCTGCTGATCTTCGGCGCGGCGGGCATCACCGCCGGAGTCATGGGCGTGCCCCGCCGGGCTTTCGACGTCAGCTATGGCGGCATGGCCCCGGCCGCATGGCCGGTGCTGATGGCCCTGGTCGGCGTCGGCGCCACCGTCTTCGCCATCGCCCTCTCGGTCAGCGTCTACGGCGTCGTCCGCACCCTGCTGTCGCTGCGCCCGTCCCTCCAACAGGCGCCGGTGGTCGACTGGCGGACCGGGTCGCGCGGCGTCGGCGCCGCCCCGGCCTGGACCGGGCCGCTGTCGGTCGCGGCGCTGGTCGCCGCCATGTACGTCTTCACCATCGTCGCGTTCCAGCTGATCCAGTCGCTGCCGATCATCGCCATCGGCGGCGGGCACGGCCATTGAGCGCAGGAGACCCGCCATGAAACTGAACGAAGAGCTTTGGCTCGTTGTCGTCATCGCCGCCGTGTGGGCGGTGCTCGCCGCCGTCTACGCCCTGGTCCCCAGTCTTGGAATGCCCGGCTACGTCCGGGTCTGGGGCGGCGGCGCGGTTCTCTTCCTGATGCTCGCCGGAGTGCTGGTCGCCGTCGGGCGGAAGGCGCCCAGGGGCTAACCAGCCCAAGTGCGTCCAGACCCCGGCAGCCCCCTATGTCGCGGACGGGGGCGTCCCCGTCCGCGACGTGAGGCTCAGCGCCTCGGGTATTGAATAAGTGCCACCGTGCCGAACGCGGCCACACGCCGTGCCGTGACGCCTCAGGTCGGCAAGCCTTCAGGCCGACGATGAATCTCAACAAAACCAGACAATGATCCTCCTAAGATTACCGGAAAAATAATCTTTGATTTCGAGTCTGATCATCCGGACGATCACGATTTGTTTAGAATATTCATTGCAAACCTCCCAACAGATCACCATTTAGAATTTAACGAAGTCACTCCAGACTTGTTTCCTCGTTGCCGAGGATCCTGCATCCGAAGCGTTTTTCTGGCGTGACTCCATCCGGACGGCATGACCACCGATCCTGCCGATCAACCGGCCATCGTCGGAGAATACTGTCGGAGAGCCCCCATGGACGCCGGGACAAGCCTTGCCTTCTTTTTTCTGACATTACGGCCGGTCGAACGGCCATGACATCCCCGCTCCACTCCATCGAGGGGCAATGCCCCCATGGCGCCGATCTGCTGCGCGAGCAGCTGCGCTGGACCAATGCCGAGCGCCGCTGGCATCCGCTGCCTCACGCCACGCTGGAAGCCGGCCGCCTTCCGCCGACCTTTCCGCCGCCGGGCCATGCCGGGCTGCCGCGGGGCGCCGTGCTGACCCGCCTCACCATGGCCCGTGCCGCCGGCGCGACCGCCTTCAAGGAGCAGTGACCTCATGAGTCTTTCAGCCCATTACATCGTGTCGTGCCGGACGGACGGCTGGTTCATCCGGTTCGAGGGGGAGCGCTATGGCCCCTTCGTCAACGGACAGGCCGGCGCCCTCATCGCCGCGGTTCAGGCCGCCAACCAGGCCGGAAAGGACGGGCATGACGCCCGCGTGCTGCTGCGCAAGCCGGATGGCGCCGTCGATGCCGTCTGGGTCTTCGGCACCGACAGCTACCCCTCGCCCTGGGTGACCGATCTGCACCGGATCGCCCAGTTGCCGCGCCGTGAACGGGCCCGCACGCCCGTCCCGCCGTCCTCCGCGGCGCTGGACGCCACGGCGGGCCAAGGTGCGGCAGGTTAGGCATAACCGGAAGGGCGGGCGCGGATCAGGCGGTCACCTCGTCGGTCCAGACCTGGAATTCCGTCAGGGTGTTGGGGCCGAAGGTGTGGGTGAGCGGCACGTCGGCGGCGTCGCGCCCCTGCGCGATCAGGATACGCCCGATCCGCGGAGCGTTGTTCCGCGGGTCGAAGACATGCCAGCGACCGCCCAGATACACCTCCATCCAGGCGGCGAAATCCATCGGCGCATAGGGCGGCGGCTCGCCGATGTCGCTGATGTAGCCGGTGCAGTAGCGCGCGGGGATGTTCATGGCGCGGCAGAAGGCGATGGCGAGATGGGCGTAGTCGCGGCAGACCCCGCGCTTCTCGGCATAGGTCTGGGCTGCGGTCCGCGTCGGGCGCGAATGCTCGTAGCCGAACGTCACGTGGCCGTGGACGAAGTCGCAGATCGCCTGCACCCGCGCCCAACCCGGCGGGGTGCCCGCGAACAGCCGCCAGGCCTCGTCCGACAGCACGTCGGTCTCGCAATAGCGGCTTCCCAGAAGGAACAGCAGGGTGTCGGCCGGCAACTCGTCCACGCGGTGCTGTACGGCGCCGTGGTCCACCGGGTCACGCGCGCCGCTGTCGCGGATGATGCTGTCGGCGCTGATGGTGACGGCGCCGGCGGGCGCCACCAGCCGGCTGCACCAGTTGCCGAAGCTGTCGCGATAGCCCTGGATCGGCGCCGGCACGCTGGTGACGATGTGGTCGGGCCGCTCCAGATCGCCGACGCGCGTGTAATGCACGTTCAGCATCACAATCATCGGGGTGGGGGCAGGAAAGCTGAAATTCAGCCGATAACCCAGGCGAATGCGCATGAAGGCCCTCCGATGAAAAAGCATGCCGGTGACGGTGCGTGCCGATGTCGACCCGCGGCAGCAAGGGATCGGGGGAAAGGATGGACGTAAGGCGCATGGACCGCGCTGTAAATCCTCTGAAAAAGCCTAACAGACTTTGCGCGGACTCATACAGCTTTTCGCAATTTCGCTTCACATCGGATCGCGGCGCGAATGGATTACGCCGGCAACCCTCTGACTGTTCCTTCTATTTCTCTGCCTGCTTTTTCAGCAGGAGCGGCCCATGAAAAAGGCGGCGCCATATCGGCGCCGCCTTTTTTACTTTGCGACAGGCTCGCGTGGCCCGGGCGACAGTCCCGTCAGATCATCACGCCATGGTCCTTGGCGAAGGTCTTCAGCTTGTCGCGCAGGCTGTGGTCGGCCCCGGTGTAGAGCCCGCTCATGTAATCGCGCAGCGCCGCGACCTCGAGCGAGCGCAGCATCGTCTTCACCGGGCCGACCGACGGCGGCGACATCGACAGGGTGCGGAAGCCGACGCCGATCAGCGCCATGGCGTCGAGCGGCCGGCCGGCCATCTCGCCGCAGATGCTGAGCGACACCTTGTGCCGGGTGCATTCGTCGACCAGGCGGCGCAGCACGCACAGCATCGACGGCGACAGCGGGTCGTAGCGGGTCGAGGTGCGCGGGTTGCCGCGGTCGGCGGCGAACAGATACTGGGTCAGGTCGTTGGAGCCGACCGACAGGAAATCCAGCTTGGGCAGCAGGGCGGGGAGTTGCCACAACAGGGACGGCACCTCCAGCATCGTGCCGACGCGCAGGCTGCTCGGCGGCTCGATGCCCTGGGCGGCCAGCCGCTTCAGCTCCAGCTCCAGCAGGCGGCGGGCGGCGTCGAACTCCGCGACCTCGGCGATCATCGGGAACATCACCGACAGCGGCCGGCCGGCGGCGGCCTGCAGCAGGGCGCGCAACTGCTGGCGCAGCAGCGACGGATGATCCAGCCCGATGCGCACGGCACGCCAGCCCAAGGCCGGGTTCTCCTCCTCGCCACCGGTCATGTAGGGCAGCATCTTGTCGCCGCCGACATCCAGCGTGCGGAAGACGATCGGCTTCTCCCCGACCTCGTTCATGATGCGGGAATAGAGGTCGGTCTGCGCCTTCACGTCGGGGTAGGAGGCGCGGACCATGAAGGGGATTTCGGTGCGGTAGAGCCCGACGCCCTCCGCGCCGCTGGCGGTCAGGTGCGGCAGGTCGATCAGCAGGCCGCAGTTCAGATGCAGGGAGATCGGCACCCCGTCGCGCGTCACCGACGGGAATTTGCGGATCTCCGCATACATCTGTTCCTTGCGGTGCTGCAGCGCCACCGCCTCGGCGAAGGCCATCTGGATGTCTTCGGCGGGACGGATGAACACCTGCCCATGGTCGCCGTCGACGATCAGCTGGTCCAGCGGCTCGATTCGGTTCAGCGCGTCGGCCGCCTGCACCACCGGGATGTTCAGCGCGCGGGCGACGATGCAGACATGGCTGGCCGGCGAGCCTTCCTCCAGCAGCAGGCCGCGCAGGCGGGTACGGTCGTAATCCAGCAGCTCCGCCGGCCCCATGGAGCGGGCGACCAGGATCATGTCGTCCGGCAGGGTGGCGCCGTCGGTGCCGCTGGTCTTGCCGGCCAGATGTTGCAGCAACCTGTTGGTCAGGTCCTCAAAATCCATCAACCGTTCCCGGATGTAGGGATCGGTCAGATGGCTCATGCGGGCGCGGGTGTCGTTCTGCACCTGCTGCACCGCCGCTTCCGCCGTCAGGCCGACGCGGATCGCCTCGCGGATGCGCGACAGCCAGCCGCGGTCCTCGGCGAACATCCGGTAGGTCTCCAGGATGTCGCGCGGTTCGCTGAGCCCCGCCAGCGACGCCGCTTCCAGCAGGTCGTCGATGGCGCTGTGCATGGTCTGCAGCGCGGTGTTGAAGCGCTCCAGCTCGGCATCGGCATCCTCCGCCACCATCTGGCGGACGGTCAGCTGCGGCCGGTGGATGACGGCGAGGCCCATGGCCAGCCCGGCGCTCATCGCCGTGCCCGACAGGCGGGCCGGCAGCAGCACGGGATCGCCGGTGGTGGTGACCTCCACCGGGTTGACCAGTTCGCTCTGCGCCACCAGTTCGGCGACGACCATGGCGATGGTCTGGAGGGTTTCCACCTCCTCCTCGACATAGCGGCGGCGGTCCTTGTGCTGGATCACCAGCACGCCGCGCACCTTGCTGCCGCGCAGGATCGGAACGCCGGCCAGCGACTGGAACGGGTCCTCGCCCGTCTCCGGGCGGTAGGCGAAGCTGGGGTGGGAGGGCGCGTTGTCCAGCGCCACCGGGCGGGCGTGGCCGGCGATGTAGCCGACGATGCCCTCGCCCACGCGCAGGCGGGTGTTGTGGACGGCGGTCTTGTTCAGGCCCTCGGTGGAGAACAGCTCCAGCACCTCGCCGGCGCGCATGACATAGCAGGAGCAGACGTCCGCCTTCATCTCCGCCGCGATCAGCGTGACGATCTTGTCCAGCCGGTCCTGCCCCGACCCCGACCCGGCCATGATGTCGCGCAGCCGGGCGAGCAGCCGGCGCGACGAGGTGCCGTCGAAACGCACGTCCATTCCCCCCTCCATACCGCCGCCACCGGTTGCCGTGTCGAGGGTGTCGGTCATCGCTACAGCGCTCCCACGGGCGGCTCCGCCATCTTGGCTAACGATGCCTCATCCATCGCCCGCCGGGCCAGAGCCGATTCGGCCTGGGCGATCAATTCGGCCAGGATGTCGGCCACCGGCTGTTCGCGGGTGACCAGCCCGACGCTCTGCCCGGCCATCAGGGAGCCGTTCTCCACGTCGCCCTCGATCACCGCCCGGCGCAACGCGCCGGCCCAGAAATGCTCGATCTCCAGCATGCCCTCGTCGCGGCTCATGACGCCGGAATCGACCCTGGCGATCACGTCGCGCTGGAATTCCATGAAGCGCTTGGACGCCTCGTTCGCCAGCGCCCGCACCGGGATGACGGGAAAGCGCGGGTCGATCTGCACCGACGGCTGGGCGTCGCGCGCGGAGGCCCGGATGAAGGCCTGCTTGAAGTTGGGGTGGGCCACGCATTCGGTGGCGCAGACGAAGCGGGTGCCGACCTGCACGCCGGCCGCCCCCAGTTCCAGATAGGAGAGGATCGTCTCGCCGCGGCCGATGCCGCCGGCGACGAACACCGGCACCTCGCGCAGCTCGGGCAGGATTTCCTGGGCGAGAACGGTGGTGGAGACCGGGCCGATATGGCCGCCGGCCTCGGTTCCCTCGATCACCAGCGCGTCGGCGCCGTGCTTGGCCAGCCGCCGGCCGGCGGTCAGCGTCGGCGCGAAGGCCATCGCCTTGGCCCCGCCGTCCTTGATGCGGCGCAGGGTGGCGCCGGACGGCAGGCCGCCGGCGACGACCACATGGCCGACGCACTGCTCGCGGCAGACGTCGATCAGCTGGTCCAGCGCCGGGTGCATGTTGATGACGTTGACGCCGAACGGCTTGTCGGTCAGCGCCCGGGTGCCGGCGATCTCCACCGCCAGCTGGTCCGGGGCCATGGAGCCGCAGGCCAGCACGCCGAAGCCGCCGGCGTTGGAAATGGCGGAGACCAGGTGCCGTTCGGACACCCAGCTCATGGCTCCGCCCATCACGGCGGTGCGGGTGCCGAGGAACTCCCGGCCCCGCTGCCAGAGCCGGTCGAGCCGGGCCGATGCTGCCGCCGCGTATGATGTGGCGTCGGTCATGGCCGGCCCTCCCCTGCTGTTGCGGTCCCCGGCACCCGGGTCGCCACCTGCGCTCAGGCGGCGTCCAGGCCGTAGGCGGTGTGCAGGGCGCGCAGCGCCAGCTCCGCATACTCCTCGGCGATCAGGACCGAGATCTTGATCTCCGAGGTCGAGATGACCTGGATGTTGATGCCCTTGTCGGCCAGCGCCTTGAACATGCGCTGGGCGACGCCGGCATGGCTGCGCATGCCGACGCCGATGACCGACACCTTGACCACGTTGGCATCGGAAATGATGCGCTTGTAGTTCAGGGTGGACTGCGCGTCCTCCAGCACCTTCACGGCGCGGGCGATGTCCGCCTTGCCGACGGTGAAGGTCATGTCGGTGGACTTGCCGTCTTCCGACACGTTCTGGACGATCATGTCGACGTTGACGGCGTTGTCGGTCAGCGGACCGAAGATGGCGGCGGCGACGCCCGGCTGGTCGGCGACGCCCACCAGGGTGATCTTCGCCTCGTCGCGGCTGTAGGCGATGCCGCTAACAACTTCCTTTTCCACGATCTCGTCCTCGTCAACAACCAGGGTTCCGGGAAGCGAACTGCCCGCAGCGGCTTCGAAGCTCGACAGCACCTGCACGCGCACGCGGTGGTTCATCGCCATCTCGACCGAGCGGGTCTGAAGCACCTTGGCCCCCTGCGAGGCCATCTCCAGCATTTCCTCGTAGGTGATCTTGTCGAGCTTGCGCGCCTTGGCGACGATGCGCGGGTCGGTGGTATAGACGCCGTCGACGTCGGTGTAGATGTCGCAGCGGTCGGCCTTCACCGCCGCCGCCAGCGCCACCGCCGAGGTGTCCGAGCCGCCGCGGCCCAGCGTGGCGATGCGGCCCTGTTCCGACACGCCCTGGAAGCCCGCGACCACGGCGACTTCGCCGGTCTGCAGGGACTTTTCCATCTCGGTGGTGTCGATGGAGACGATGCGCGCCTTGCCGTGCGTGTCGTCGGTGCGGATCGGCACCTGCCAGCCGGCCCAGGAGCGGGCGGGAATGCCGAGCGACTGCAGGGCGATGGCCAGGAGACCGGAGGTCACCTGCTCGCCCGATGCGACGACCGCGTCATATTCGCGCGCGTCGTGCAGCTTGTCGATGTCGTTGCAGTATTTGACGAGCTGGTTGGTCACGCCGGACATCGCCGACACGACGACGGCGACCTGATGCCCCGCCTTCACCTCTTGCTCGACCTTCCGGGCCACGTTCTTGATGCGGTCGATGTCGCCGACCGACGTGCCTCCGAACTTCAGGACGATCCGCGCCATACCTCACACCATGTCTGGCCGCCCGGTCATGCCATCTGGATCATGCCATCAGGATCATGCGGGTCGGCTGAGCGCACCCCCGCTCCACCGTTGCCGGCGCGGGGCGGCGTATCCATACTCCGTCGGTGGAAGCGAGGCAAGTTGCCCGCACCCGTCCCGCCTCACAGTTTACGGATTTTCACCATGACCGCCTCATCCTCCGCCTTCCCGCACGCGTCCGCAACCGCCCCGGCTGGTGGGACGGTGGATCCGGAGGATGTCGCCCGCTTCTCCGCCATCGCCGCCGAATGGTGGGATCCGACCGGAAAGTTCAAGCCGCTGCACCGGCTGAACCCGCTGCGCCTGACCTATATCCGCGACAGCGTCTGCAAGCGGCTGGGTCGCGACCCGCTGGCGCCCAATGCGCTGGCAGGCCTGCGCGTGGTCGATATCGGCTGCGGCGGCGGCCTGCTGGCCGAACCGATCGCGCGGATGGGTGCCGAGGTGGTCGGCGTCGATGCGTCGGAGAAGAACATCAAGACCGCCGCCACCCACGCCGCCGAGACCGGCACGACCGTCGACTACCGCGCCACCACCGCCGAGGCCCTGGCCGCCAGCGGCGAAAAGTTCGACGTGGTGCTGGCGATGGAGGTGATCGAGCATGTCGCCGACGTGAACCTGTTCGTGAAGTCGCTGTCCGACCTGCTGGCCCCCGGCGGCGTACTGTTCCTGGCGACGCTGAACCGCACGCCGAAGTCCTTCGCGCTGGCCATCGTCGGGGCTGAGTACATCCTGCGCTGGCTGCCGCGCGGCACCCACAACTGGCGCCAGTTCCTGCGCCCGTCCGAACTGAACGCCGCCGTACGCACGTACGGGCTGAGCGTACGCGACCTGACCGGCATCACGTACAACCCGCTGAGCGACGAGTTCCGGCTGAACGCGCGGGACTTGGACGTGAACTACATGGGCTGGGCGGAGCGGGGGTGAGGGGCGAGTCGTTAGAATCGGCATACAGGTCTAAAACACCAATGGCCGCCGACACTGAGTCGGCGGCCATTGGGCGTAGCCAAGCTCCAAAATTACGCCGCCGATTTATCGGTGGGTGCGAGTTCATTCAGCCGGCTCGGATCTCGATCCAGAAGCCTGAGCAGATTGGCCATGGCTCGCGAGGGGATTTCTCGACGCTTTTCGTATTTGTTGAAAGCAGCGGGTCCGCCACCGAGCCGTCTGCCCGCCTCATCCTGCGTCAGCCGCAGTTTTTTCCGGATTCGCTTCACCTCGGCAGCGGGCAACGAGCCATCGACAACGGCCTTGAAGTCCATGAATGCCGCCTCCGTCGCAAGACCGTCTGAGACAGACAGCAGGCTTTCTCCGCACGAGGTACAGTACCAAGCAGGTTGATCCAGAGTGATTGACTGGCCGCGATATGTGAAATCCATAGGCCGGCTATCTCGGACCATTTCGCCACCACAGTCGCAATGCGGTTTCTGCTTTGCATTGTCGGTGTTGGTCATCATCATGATCCCTCGTCCTTTTCCTTGAACGACAGTAGGCGGAACTCGCACACAGCGTCGGCACGAAACTTGATATAGATCGTTAGGTTGTCTTCATATGGGAAGTGATAAACGTCCTGCCATTCCTTACTGTTGCCGATGGTGGTCACAGAGTGATTGAAGTGGCTCGTAGTAAGTGAAGCAATAACGTTGCCCATCTGGGAAATACCAAGACCTATGGAGCGAGCGCCCTTGATTGCACTGCCGGTAATCACCCCGTTATCGCCCCGCGATTTGATCTCGTGGGCAACCACTGCCTGAAAGCTAGCCAGGGCGTAGGTTGGTTTACGCTTCGTCGACATATCTCCAACGTGCCATGAAGATGGGGAGCCCTCAAGCGGAAACAACCTTATCGGTGGTTTTTCGCCGCATTTTGGATCGGGCTGGCGTCACTCACGCACACGAACTATCGCCTCGCCTGTGAAGACAGCAAGCAGGGCAGCTTGCGGCGTGGCTAACATGAGACCGGCCCAGCGGGCGGTCCCGTGATCGCTCTCAGTCCTCGTGCACCGCGTCCAACGGCAGAGAGAGGTCCAACGCGGCCAGCATGACCGGACCCTCGCGCACCACATCGGCGGTCCAGCCGCTGCCGTCGCGGCGGTAGACCTCGACCAGACGTTCGGACTGCGAGACGAGGACGATCTCGCGCAGGGACGGGATCTTTTGGTAGTTGGTCCGCTTCTCGCGGCGGTCGATGGCTTCGGTGCTGTCGGACAGCACCTCCACGACCAGAACCGGGTCCTTGATGACATCGGGGTCGTCGTCGCCACCGGCGCAGGTCGCGACGAGGTCGGGGTAGTAGAAGGCGTTCGCCGCCTCGACCCGGACCTTCACATCATTCGCATAGGCATGACATCCGCGGGCGCGGGCGGCCTGCCGCAGGGCGACGAACAGGTTGCCGACGATGGTCGCGTGACGGCGGCTCGCCCCGACCACGGCGAAGATCTCGCCGTCGACATATTCGTGGCGGACCTCCGCGACCCGCTCGGCAGCGAGGTATTCCTGCGGCGTAATCCAAGGCTTGCGCGATACGCCTGCCATGGCCTTGTTGGCCCCCGTCGGTCATGTCGGCCCGGTCCAGTATACCGCCCGGTCCGGCCCCACTCCAATCGGTGTTCAAGCGCCAAAGAAAAAGGGCCGCGCACGATCCCGTGCGGCGGCCCTTTCGGCATGCCGTGCCCCTCACCGGCGGCCCGTCAGTTGGACGGGGTCGCTTCGTGCTGGGTCAGGAGCGCGTACATCGCGTCGCCGGATTCGGCTCCGCGCAGCTTCTCGCACATGGACTGGTCGCGCAGAAGGCGCGACACGCGGGCGAGCGCCTTCAGATGGTCGGCTCCCGCCTGTTCCGGGGCGAGGAGGAGGAAGATCAGATCGACCGGCTGCTCATCGATCGCGTCGAAATCGATGGGCCGCTCCAGGCGGGCGAAGACGCCGTGGACGCGGTCCAGGCTGGACAGCTTGCCGTGCGGGATGGCGATGCCATGGCCCACGCCGGTCGTGCCCAGCCTTTCGCGCTCCAGAAGCACGTCGAAGATCGCCCGCTCGTGCTGACCGGTCAGCTCGGACGCTTTGCGCGCCATCTCCTGCAGGGCCTGCTTCTTGTTGCCGGCCTTCAGGTTCGGGAGGATGGCGTGCGGAGAGATGAGGTCGAGCATGACGCTTCTTGACCAGTGGGACGGGTCGGCGCCGTCAGGCGCCGGCCTTCTCCGCCGGGTCGACCCAGCCGATGTTCCCGTCGGCGCGGCGATAGACCATGTTCAGGCGGCCATGCGCACCGTTGTGGAACATCAGGGCGGGGGCCTGCGCCAGTTCCAGGCGCATCACCGCCTCGCTGACCGACAGGGTGGCGATGCTCGTCTCCATCTCGGCCACGACCATCGGGTTGGCGGCGCCGTCGGCGGCCGTCTCGACCTCGTCGTGGTGTTCCTCGGCCTCGGCCTCCAGCACGCGGTAGCTGGCCGGCAGGGCGGCGCCGTTCTCGGCGGCGTGGTGGTCGCGCAGGCGGCGCTTGTAGCGGCGCAGGCGCTTGGCCAGCTTCTCGCAGGCGATGTCGAAGGCCGGGTAGGGTTCGGTGGCGTCGCCGGCACTCTGCAGGACGATGCCGCGGCCCACATGGACCTGGATGTCGGCCTTGTAGAGATGCGCGTCCTTGGTCAGGACGACGTTCGCCTCGATCGGCTTGTCGAAGTACTTGCCGACGACGGCGTTCAGGCTATCGGCCACATGGGTGCGCAGAGCGTCGCCCACATCGAGCTGCTTGCCTTTGACGGAGAGTTGCATGGTGGAACGTTTCCAAAAATTGGTCCGCTGGGGACGGTGTAGAGACGACGCCCGAAGATGCCGGCTAGAAGATGCTGGTCCGCCGCTTGCGGGCCGGGACGATAGGCAAGGGGCATCTGACTGTCAATCGAGCCCTCCCCTGTCAGACCCGCTTACATGCGTGACATCTTGGCACGGCGCCGCTGCACCGATGACGGTATTTTCATCGCTTCACGATACTTCGCGACCGTCCTTCGCGCAATGTCGATCCCTTCCGCACGGAGAATCTCCACCAGTTTGTCGTCCGAAAGCACGTCGTCCGGCTTCTCGGCGTCGATCATGGTCTTGATGCGGTGCCGAACCGCTTCCGCGGAATGGGAGGCTTGGCCGTCCGCACCCTGGATGGCGGAGGTGAAGAAGTATTTCAGCTCGAAGACGCCGCGCGGGGTCGCCATGAACTTGTTGGTGGTGACGCGGCTGACGGTGCTCTCATGCATGCCGATGGCCTCGGCGATGTCGCGCAGGATCAGCGGCCGAAGATGCGAGACGCCATGGATGAAGAAGGCATCCTGCTGGCGGATGATTTCGCTCGCCACCTTCAAAATGGTGGTGGCGCGCTGGTGCAGCGACTTCACCAGCCAGTTCGCCGACTGGAAGCGTTCGGAGATGTATTCCTTGTCGGCCTTGTTGCGGGCGCTGTCGGAGATGCGGGCGAAATAGCGGTGGTTGACCAGCACCCGCGGCAGCGTGTCCGGGTTCAGGTCGATCAGCCAGCCGCCGCCGGGGTTGGCGCGCATCAGGATGTCGGGGGTGACCAGCTGGGCCGGGGTGTGGTCGAAGGCCAGCGCCGGCTTCGGGTTCAGCTTGCGGATGTCGACGACCATGTCGGCGACATCCTCGGCATCGACGCCGCAGACCTTCATGATGGCCGGCAGGTTGCGCGCGGCCAGAAGCTCCAGATTGTCGAGCAGCGCCGCCATCGCCGGATCGAGCCGGTTCTTCTCGCGCAGCTGGATCGCCAGGCATTCCTTCAGCGAGCGGGCGAAGATGCCGGGCGGGTCGAAGCGCTGGCAGGCGGCCAGCACCCGCTCCACCCGCTCCGCGTCGCAGCCCAGCTGTTCGGCCATCGCCTGGGCGTCGAAGCCGACCAGCCAGCCGGCCTCGTCCAGCATGTCGATCAGGGCCAGCCCGATCAGCTGGTCGCCATGGTCGGGCAGGTCGATCTTCAGCTGCTCGGTCAGGTGGTCGCGGAGGTTCTTTTCGCTGGTCAGCGTCGCTTCGAGGTTGCTGTCGTCGTCGTCGAAGCCGCTGCGGCCGCCGCGCTCGCCATAGGAGCCGTAGACCTCGCTGCCGCCGTCCGAGCCGTCGGAAAAGCGGTCGTCGCCATAGACATTCTCGAAATCGGTGTCGAGCGGCGCCTCCGACGAGGAGGCCATCGTGTCCGACGAGGTCATCTCCACGGTGTCGCGCGTGCGCCCGTCGCTCGGCGCCAGCGCCGGCCCGTCGTCGCGGCCGTTCAGCCCGTCGATGCTGAGGCCGTTCGCCTCCATGCCACCGGGGCCATCCAGACCGCCCGGCGCCTCGCCGCCGGCACCGTCGCCGACAACCGGGTCGCTGCCGCCGTCGCCGGGGCCGCTGTCACGCTCCAGCAGCGGGTTCTGCTCGATCTCGCGGTCGACGAAGTCCGACAGTTCGATGTTCGACAGCTGCAGCAGCTTGATCGCCTGCTGCAGCTGCGGCGTCATCACCAGTGTCTGGGCTTGTCGAAGGTCGAGACGTTGAGCAAGCGCCATGGCTGTGGAACCGGGACCAGTGGAAACAGAGGGCTACAGACTGAACCGGTCGCCGAGATAGACCCGGCGCACGCCCTCGTGCGCCACGATCTCGTCCGGCCGTCCCTCCATTAGTACCACACCATCGTGCAAAATGTATGCCCGATCGACGAGGTCGAGCGTTTCACGCACGTTATGGTCGGTGATCAGCACGCCGATGCCGCGGTCGCGCAGGTGGCCGACCAGCTCGCGGATGTCGTTCACGGCGATGGGGTCGATGCCGGCCAGCGGTTCGTCCAGCAGGATGAAGTGCGGCTGTCCGGCCAGCGCGCGGGCGATCTCCACGCGCCGCCGCTCGCCGCCCGACAGCGCCAGGGCTGGGGAGCGGCGCAGATGCGTGACCGAGAATTCGGCCAGCAGCTCGTCCAGCATCGCCTCGCGCGCGTCGCGGTCGCTCTCCACCACCTCCAGCACGGAGCGGATGTTGTTCTCCACCGTCATGCCGCGGAAGATCGAGGCCTCCTGCGGCAGATAGCCGATGCCGAGCCGGGCGCGGCGGTACATCGGCAGGGCGGTGATGTCCTGGCCGTCCAGCGTGATCGTGCCGGAATCGGCGGCGATCAGGCCGGTGATCATGTAGAAGCAGGTGGTCTTGCCGGCGCCGTTGGGGCCGAGCAGCCCGACCGCCTCGCCGCGCTGGACGCTGATCGAGACGTCGCGCACCACCGGCCGCTTCTTGAACGACTTGCCGAGATGCTGGGCCACCAGCCCTTCGGTCGGGGTGGATGCCGTGGGGCTGCTGCCGGCGGGCGCGGCGCCGGGTCCGTTCGCGGTCAGCACGGTCACGGCTTCTTGGCCGCCGGGGCGCTGCCATTGCCGGCCCCATTCTTCTCGGCGGGGATCAGCAGGCCGCTGACCCGGCCGCCGGCGTCGCGGCCGGCGATGACGCGGTTGATCTTGGTGTTCATGTTCATCTCGGCGGCTTCGCCGTTCAGCTGGTTGTCGCCGCGGGTGATCTTGACGTTGCCCATCAGCACCGCGACGTTGTCGGCGACGGAATAGACCAGCTTGTCGGCCAGCGCCACGTCAGTGGGGGTGGTGACGACGACATTGCCGGAGCCGTCGATCCGCTCCATCTGGGTGGTGCCGTCCGGCATCTTCTTCAGCCGGCCGATCAGCACGTCGGCGCGCAGGCGGTCGTTACCGCGCACCGCAACGGCGTCGCCACGCGCCACCGTCAGGTCCTGCGCCTCGTAATATTCCAGGCTGTCGCGGGCGGTGACCACGTCCTTGGTGGTGACCAGCCTCAGGTCCTTGCCGGTGACGACGGCAACCTGCTTGTCGACATCATAGACGCCATGGTCGCCGAACACCTGCTGGGTCGGGCTGACGATGCGGACATTGCCGTCGGCCACCAGCTGGAACACCTCGTTCCCCTTGCCGGGCACCTCGCGGTAATAGGCGGTCAGCACGTCGGCGAAGACGGTCGAGTCGTTGCGCTTGGCCGACGCGTTGCCGCGCGCCACATAGGCGCGGACGTCCTGGTGCCATTCGATCGCCTGATCGGCGTTGATCTCCACCGGCTGCTTGCCGCCCATGCCGGGCAGCCCCTGGGCGAAGGCCGGAGCGGAAAAAGAGAAAAGCCCGCCGGCCAGGATGGCCGACAGGGTCAGGGCAATACGGAGTTGGGGGTGACGGAATGGCGACCGTTTGGACGTCACGGCTTCTTGCTCCCGGGGCGCTCGGCGGCCTGGACCTCGGCCTTCGACTGGTTGAGGAAGACGACGTTCTTGCCGCGGTCCGACATGCGGAAGCCCTTGGCGTTGATCTCGCCCTGCGGACCCTGGCCGGTCACCGCCTGCTCGCCCCAGGCGTTGCCCTTGCGGATGTCGGCCTCGGCCTCGCTGGTGGTGAACTCGTTGCCGTCGTCACGCAGGACATGGACGTTGCCGCGCATCAGCAGGATGCCGGTGACCTGATTGTACCAGCCCTTGTCGGACCGCATCGTCACCCAGGTGCCGGTGCTCTCGGTCATCTCCGCCTGCGGTTCGTCCAGCAGGACGATGTCCGGCTGGTCGGCCGACTTGTCGGCCTTGGCCGCCACCAGAGAGAAGGGCTGGTTGTGTTCGTCCAGGCTGAAATAGCGCGGCTTCAGCATCTCGCTCTGCCCGGCGTCGGCGGAGACGCGCGGGGTCGGCGGGCTGTTCAACGACGGCCAGGCGGCCAGCAGCGCCACCATCGCCAGCGCCGCCGCCGGCAGCACGAACTTCAGGGCCGAGACGAACCGGCTGTGGAACCGGCTGACCGGACGCGTGTTCCGCCGCCGGTGCGCCCGGAGCGCGGTCGGCGGCTCCGCCGGCGCCGGGGCGCGGACCTCCCGACCGCTGCCGGTGTGGGCGGATGCGGTGTGGTCGGCTTCCGTACGGTCGGGGCTGCGCAGGTCGTCCAGGCTCAACTCTTCGTCCCTCCGGCTCGGCGCTTGGCTTCC
Organism: Azospirillum oryzae; assembly: GCF_900177515.1. Taxonomy (GTDB): domain Bacteria; phylum Pseudomonadota; class Alphaproteobacteria; order Azospirillales; family Azospirillaceae; genus Azospirillum; species Azospirillum oryzae_A. Next base: position 129,863 of record NZ_FXAK01000007.1, on the reverse strand, counting down.
ATGATGGGCGGGAACGGCGTCAGGCGGCACCGGCGCGCAGGACATCGTGGATGTGCACGATGCCGAGCGGCCGGTCGGCCTCGATCACGAACAGGGTGGTGATCTTCTTGTCGTTCATCTCGCGCAGCGCCTCGACGATCAACGCCTTCGGGCGGATGGTCTTGGGCCGCGGCGACATGATGCTGTCCGCGCGTTCCGCCAGAAGCTCCGGCGTCAGATGACGGCGCAGGTCGCCGTCGGTGATGATCCCGACCAGCGCCCCGGCTTCGTCGGTCACCCCGACGCAGCCCAGCCGCTTGGCCGTCATCTCGAAGATGACGTCGGACAGCGGCGAGTCAAGACGGCACAGGGGCAAATCATCGCCCTTGTGCATGATGTCGGTGACCTTCAGCAATGCGCGGCCCAACTGGCCGCCGGGGTGGAACTCGCGGAAATCGGCGGCGGAGAAGCCGCGCCGCTCCAGCAGAGCCACCGCCAGCGCATCGCCCAGCGCCAGCATCATGGTGGTGGAGGTGGTGGGCGCCAGCCCCAGCGGGCAGGCTTCCGGCTCCGGCGGCACCACCAGCGCCACGTCCGACTGCTCGGCCAGCGAGGAGGCGGCCCGGCGGGTCATGCCGATCAGCGGGATGCCGAAGCGGCGGGTGTAGGCGATGATGTCCGCCAGCTCGTGCGTCTCGCCGGAGTTGGACAGGGCCACCACCGCGTCGATCCGGGCGATCATGCCGAGGTCGCCGTGGCTGGCCTCGCCCGGATGGACGAAGAGGGCCGGCGTGCCGGTCGAGGCCATGGTCGCGGCGATCTTGCGGGCGACATGCCCCGACTTGCCCATGCCGGTGACGACGACGCGGCCTTCGATGCCCTGAAGGATGTCGAGCGCCCGCAGGAACTCCCCGTCGAGGCTGCCGGCCAGCGCGACCAGCGCATCGGCCTCCGTCCGCAGGACGCGGGTGGCGCAGGCGAGATCGCGGTTCTCCACGGCGCCGGACTCCGTCGAAGCGGTCGAGCCGTCGGTCTGGCTGCCAGTCAGGCTGCCAGCCAGACTGGAGGTGATAACGCTGGTCAAGGCTGTCATGCCTTCCATTCAAAAGGCCCGTCCGCGGGCCGTTCACAAACACGGCGCCTGCCCGGAGGACTCCCGGCAGGCGCGTCGCGCAGTATGCCCCCCGGCGGACGCCCGGTCAAATCCACGGCCGGTCAGGGGGTGAGGTGTCGCAGACGGCGCCCTCTCCCGTCCCGGGACGGGAGAGGGCGTTTACCGCGCGGGTCAGTGCGCCAGAATGTCCGGGGTTTCCCAGCCGCCGAGGTCCAGCTCGCCGCGGGCGGGCAGGAAGTCGAAGCAGGCCTGGGCCAGATGGGTGCGACCCTCGCGCGCCAGCATGACGTCCAGCTTCGCCTTCAGGTCGTGCAGGTGCAGCACGTCCGAGGCGGCATACTTCATCTGGTCGGTGGTCAGCTCGGGAGCGCCCCAGTCGGAGGACTGCTGCTGCTTGGAGATCTCCACGCCCAGCAGATCCTTGCACAGGTCCTTCAGGCCATGGCGGTCGGTGAAGGTGCGGACCAGCTTGGAGGCCACCTTGGTGCAATAGACCGGCTGGCAGCTGACGCCGAGATAGGCCTTCATCACCGCCACGTCGAAACGGGCGAAGTGGAACAGCTTGGTCACGCCGGGGTTGGTCAGCAGGCGCTTCAGGTTCGGCGCCTCGTACTGGCCGGGGCGGAACTGGACCAGATGGACGGCGCCGTCGCCGGCCGACAGCTGCACCAGGCAGAGGCGGTCGCGGTGGGGGTTCAGCCCCATGGTCTCGGTGTCGATGGCCACGCAGTTGTCGCGGGCGCCGGCGGCGAGGTCGAGGCCGTCGGGGAGGTCGCCGTCATGAAGGTCGATGGGCATGGTCGCGTCCCGGGGTGGTCAGGCCCCCGGCCATGGACCCTAGAAACGACGAACGCCGCTCTGCACTTTCCCCTTCTCGATCGAAGGAGCTGTGCATGCGGCGCAGCCGGGTAGAAAGAAATGGTGCCCAGGAGAAGACTCGAACTTCCACGACATTTCTGCCACAGGTACCTGAAACCTGCGCGTCTACCAATTCCGCCACCTGGGCTCGGTGCTCGGTGTGTGGGCGGTTGTTTAATGATCCGGCCGGGGGGCGTCAACAGCTTTTTTTCGACCCCTTCATTTTTTTGCCGCATCGCGGGTTTTCGCGCGCGGCCGGCGGGCGCGACGATGCAGCCCCTGGCTTGGCGGCGGTCCATTCGCTATAAGCATGCCCGCAGTTCCAGCAGTCATCCAGGCGACACACAGTCGGACGACGCGCGGGGGCGCGAGGCGGGCCATGAAAAGGCCGCCGCGCGGAAACCCCGGTTCCGGCGCGCAACGACACGGGAGACGGTCGATGTCCTATCGCACTCAGGTTATCACGGTGTTCGGCGGTTCGGGCTTCATCGGCCGCCACCTGATCCGGCGCCTCGCCAAGTCGGGCGCCCTCATCCGCATCGCCACCCGCAACCCGGGCAAGGCCACTTTCCTGAAGACGGCGGGCGCCGTCGGCCAGATCGTGCCCTTCGCCACCGACTGCACCGACGACGTGTCGGTCGCCCGCGCCCTGCAGGGGGCGGACATCGCCATCAACCTGCTGGGCGTGCTGTACGAGCGCGGGAGCCAGAGCTTCCAGGGCGTGCATGTCGACGCCGCCTCGCGCATCGCCCGGCTGGCGGCATCGGCCGGGGTCAACCGGCTGGTCCATGTCTCCGCCATCGGCGCCGACGCCACCTCGCCGTCGATCTACGCCCGCTCCAAGGCGGCCGGCGAGCAGGCGGTGCTGTCCGCCTTCCCGGCGGCGACGATCCTGCGCCCCAGCATCGTCTTCGGGCCGGAGGACAACTTCTTCAACAAGTTCGCCGCGATGGCGCAGAAGGCCCCCGTCCTGCCGCTGATCGGCGGCGGCAAGACCCTGTTCCAGCCGGTCTATGTCGGCGATCTGGCGGACGCCGTCGTCGCCGCGCTGGAGAGCGACGGCGCCCGCGGCAAGACCTATGAGCTGGGCGGCCCGCGCGTCTACACCTTCCGCGAACTGCTGGAACTGACCCAGAAGGACATCCAGCGCCACCGTCCGCTGGTGACCATCCCCTGGAACTTCGCCGAATCGCTGGCCGGCATCCTGGAGAAGGTGCCGGTGCTGGCCCCGGCGCTGACCCGCGACCAGGTCGCGCTGCTGAAGCGGGACAACGTCGTCTCCCCGACCGCGCTGGGCTTCAAGGATCTCGGCATCACCGAACTGGCGACCTGCGAGGTGATCCTGCCGACCTACCTGTCGCGCTTCATCGTCGGCGGCAAGTACGGCGGCCCGACCAACAACGCCCGCTCCAACAACGCCCACTGAGCGGCGGGTCCGGTCCCATGACTCCCGAAAGCCCCGGCCCCCGCGCCGGGGCTTTTGCGTTCTCCAGGCTGCGCGCGCCGGCCGCCTTCGCCTGCGGCGCGGTCATCGGCACGCTGGGCGGCCTGATCGGGCTGGGCGGGGCGGAGTTCCGCCTGCCGCTGCTGATCGGCGTCTTCCGCTTCGCAGCACTGGACGCCGTCATCCTGAACAAGGCGATGAGCCTCGTCGTCGTCGCCGCCGCCCTGCCCTTGCGCGCCGGGACGGTGCCGCTGGGCCTCGTCGCCGCCAACGGCGCGGTGGTCGCCACCCTGCTGGCCGGCAGCCTGCTGGGCGCCTGGATCGGCGCGGGATGGGCGATGCGGATGGACGCCGCCCGGCTGCAGCGGGTGATGGCCGCGCTGCTGGCGCTGATCGCAGCCGCGCTGCTGTTCGGCCATGGCCTGACGGGCGGGGCGGGGCCGCTGCTGGAGGGGCCGGCGCTGACCATCGCCGGGATGCTGGCCGGCTTCGCCATCGGGGTCGTCGCCTCGCTGCTGGGCGTGGCCGGCGGCGAGCTGCTGATCCCGACGCTGGTGCTGCTGTTCGGAGTGGACCTCAAGCTGGCGGGCAGCCTGTCGCTGGCGGTCAGCCTGCCGACCATGGTCGTCGGCTTCTCCCGCTACGCCCGCGACCGCAGCCTGGTCCTGCTGGTCCGGCAACGCGGCTTCGTCATGCTGATGGCGGCCGGGTCGCTGGCCGGCGCCCTCATCGGCGGGCTGCTGCTGGGCGTGGTGCCGGACTGGCTGCTGCTGCCGGTGCTGGCGGCGATCCTGCTGCTGTCGGCCGTCCGGATGTGGCAGCATTGAAGAGTTCCCGCCGGTTTCCGGCATGGCACGCCTGCCCCATCGTCGCTTGAATTCCCGGCATGGCGCCGTCATGTCGGCGGTTCAACTGTGGCGGGAACGGCGATGACGGGCGCAGAGGATATCCGGGGCGTGTCGGGGCGGATGGTGGAACAGGCGTCCGCCGCGCGTTGGGCCACCGTCGCCGCCTTTTTCCTGAACGGCACCGTCTTCGGTGTGTGGGCGACTCAGATCCCGCTGCTGAAGAACCGGCTGGATCTCAGCCCGGCGGTGCTGGGGGCGGCGCTGCTGTGCCTTGCCGTCGGCGCCCTGACGGCGATGATCGCCAGCGGCCCGCTGCTGGGGCGGATCGGCAGCGCGCCGGTGACGCGGGTGACCGCCCTGCTGTTCGCCGGGCTGCTGCCGCTGCCGGCGCTGGTGCCGGACGTGGTGACGCTGTGCATCGCGCTGACGCTGTTCGGCGCGTCGGGCGGCACCATGGACGTGGCCATGAACGCACAGGGCGCGCTGGTGGAGCGGCGGCTCGGCCGGCCGATCATGTCGTCGCTGCACGGGATGTGGAGCCTGGGCGGGCTGGCGGGCGCCGGGCTCGGCGGGCTGCTGCTGCCGCTGATGCCGGCGGCGGCACAGGCCGGTCTGGTGTCGGCCGGGCTGCTCGTCCTTTTCCTGGCGTTGCAGGGGCGTTTCCTGCCCGACCGCAATGCCGGCGGCGGCGGGCTGGTGCTGCCCGACCGCAAGACCCTGCTGCTGGGGCTGCTGGCCGCCCTGTCCTTCATGAGCGAGGGCGCCATCCTGGACTGGAGCGCCATTCACCTGCGCGACGACCTCGGCGCGCCGGCCTCGATCGCCGGCATGGGGTTCGGCGTGTTCAGCGCCGCCATGGCGGCGGGGCGGTTCAGCGGCGACCGGCTGCGCCACCGCTTCGGCGGGGCGACGCTGATGCGCGGCGGCGGGCTGCTGGCCGCGTCCGGGTTGGGGCTGGTTCTGGCCGCGGCTACGGTGGCCGGCGGATCGCCGCTGCTGGCGATGGCCGGTTTCGGGCTGACCGGGATCGGCCTGTCGAACATGGTGCCGGTGCTGTTCAGCACGGCCGGCGCGGTGGAGACCGGACATCCCGACCATGCGGTCGCCGCGGTGTCCACCATGGGCTATGCCGGCGTGCTGACCGGCCCGCCGCTGGTCGGCTTCATCGCCCAGGCGACCAGCCTCGCCACCGCCTTCGCGCTGATCGCGCTGCTGGCGCTGGGCATGGCCGCCGCCGCGGCCCGTGCGGTGCCGCGAACGCGCTGATCCGGCCGCGCGGAGCCGTCCGATACTCAGCCTTGCGGCGATCCATAGCGACCGGCGACCGGCAGTTGCGACACGCCGTACTCCACCTCCAGCATCAGCCGCGGCCGGACCGTCGCCACGGTCCCGGTGTGGAAAGCGAAGGGATCCTCCGCGAAGCCGAAGCCCGCCGGACCGGTGATCGTCAGGAAATCGCGGGCGGGATAGACCTTCGTCAGCGACGCCAGCGACTGCCCCTTGAAGATGGTGAACTGGTGGCGGAGGCGGCGGTTGCGGTGGCTGCCGCGGATGACGCGGTGCGGACCGGCACCGTCGTCGACATCGACCAGGTAGAAGAAGTATTTCAGGCAGGCCCAGTCGTCGATGTCGAAGTGGAAGGCGTCCTGGGAGAAGGTGTTGCGCAGTTCGGCCGGACTGTCGGGGGCCACGAAACTCCACCACAACCGGCAGCGGGTCAGTTGCGGTTCGCTCCGGAGATAGGCCGTGGCGATGCGCGTGAGGGTTCCGTCGGTCGCCAATTGCCGGATGGCGGGACAGTCGAAGACCTGACCGTGATAGTCGGCGATCAAGGGAGGCGGGCCGTCGAAATGCACGTCCCCGCCGCGGTTGACCCTGATCGCCCGGTTCGGATCGGAATTGGCGTAGCAGCGGCGGGCTTCGGCGAAGCGCAGGATCTCCGCCAGCGTCGTCCGCGGAAGCATCAGCCCGGGATGGATGCCGTCGACGCGCAGGTCCCGGACGGCGGCCTCCACATCGACGGCGGGAAAGATGGTGGGATGGTCGGTCCGGGATCGCCGCCGGGACGGCGACCGTATGCCCCAGGCGAGCCTGCGGGCCAGGGTGAAGCGACCGAAGATGAACATGGCGAACCAGACGGGATTGCGTCTGCCGGTTGCGATGTACTGGTTCAGGCGGGTCGTCAGCCTGCGGACCCGGGCTCCCATCCCGGCCGGGATTGCCGCGGTCCGGCCGTCAGGCGCAGTGGGTGGTCGCATTGCCGCACCTCCGCCCGGGTTCGGGAAGGGAAATCGGAAAAGCCAAGCGGTCGATCGCCAAGCGGTCGATCACGGATGCATCGCATCATACCGTCGGCGTCGCCGGCCCTTCCGAGCGCAATCGGTCGGCAAGACTCGATCCTGTATAGCCAGCCTTGCCAGGTAGGTTGCGGCCGCATGATGCGGTTACCCCCACCTTTGCAATGAGCCGGCGGTTCGTGCCACTATTGCGGGTGTGGCGCGGCAAGCGCCTGCTTCGTGTCGACGGCGCCGGGAACCGGGCTTCGCTCGGAAGAATGGTATGACCCAAAGGCCGGACACCCGACGCCCGGCAGCTCCCCGCCGGGCGTCGGCGGCATCACAGATACAGGAACGCCAGCATGCCGGTGCCGATGGCGATGCGGTACCAGCCGAAGGGGGTGAAGCCGTAGCGGCCGACGAAATCGACCAGCGTCTTCACCACCAGCGCGGCGGCGATGAAGGCGGTGACGAAGCCGACCAGGATCAGCAGGCCGCTGTCCAGGCTCATCACCGACCAGTTCTTGTACAGGTCGTAGACGGTGGCGCCGGCCATGGTCGGCACCGCCAGGAAGAAGGAGAATTCGGCCGCCGCCTTGCGGTCGACGCCCATCAGCAGCGCGCCCAGGATGCTGGCGCCCGAGCGCGACACGCCCGGCACCAGCGCCAGGCACTGGCAGAAGCCGATCTTCAGCGCCAGCGGGGCGGAGAAATTCTCGATCTGGTGATAGCGGGCGACCGGGATCAGCCGCTCCACCAGCAGGATGGCGATGCCGCCCAGGATCAGCGCGATGCTGACCACGGTGGGGTTGAACAGCACCGACTTGATGATGCCGTGCAGGCCGGCGCCCAGCACCATCGCCGGCAGGAAGGCGATCAGCACCGCCATGACGAAGCGCCGCGCCCCCGGATCGTCCTTCAGCCCTGTGGCAACTCGCCACAGCCGGTGGAAATAGACCACGCAGATCGCCAGAATGGCGCCGAGCTGGATCACCACCTCGAACACCTTGCCGGGCGGTCCCTGGAAGCCCAGCAGCTCGTCCAGCATGATGAGGTGGCCGGTCGAGGAGACGGGCAGGAACTCGGTCAGCCCCTCCACCAGCCCCATGAGTGTGGCGTCCAGATATTGATCGATCATCATCGCGGCACGCAGCCTTCGGCAGGGTGGATGTTGCGGTGCTTATAGCAGGCCACGGCCTTGCTTGGCGACGGCGAGGGCTCGGTACCCCTATTCGGGCGATAGTCCTGTTTCGAGACTAATTTTCTGTCTCGTTTTTGTGACACCCCATTGCTACGCCCACGCATTCCAGCCTTGCGGAGGAAAAGGTCAATAAACCGGACCTATCGGTGCTTTTGTGCTTCCGCAGGCCCGGCTCATGCGTTATATGACGAGCGTCCGCCACTTTGCGGGCGTTCGATTTCAACCCAGCCGGTCGGTGTAGGCCAACGCCGCAGCCTCCGGTCAGGCCCAGCAAGGCGATGCCCCCGAGAGAGACGGCGGGGCCGCGAAGCGAAGGAGCAGATGTCATGGCGAACCAGAAAATGTTGGGCTTCGTGCACACCGCGCAGAAGATGCCCGACAAGCGGTCTGCCGCCGACCGCCGCCAGGACTTCGCGGAGATCTACGCCCGCTTCAGCGACGAGCGCGCCGGCGAGCAGGCCAACCGCTGCTCGCAGTGCGGCGTTCCCTTCTGCCAGGTGCATTGCCCGGTCTCCAACAACATTCCGGACTGGCTGAAGCTGACCGCCGAGGGCCGGCTGGAGGAGGCTTACGAGGTCTCCCAGGCCACCAACAACTTCCCCGAAATCTGCGGCCGCATCTGCCCGCAGGACCGCCTGTGCGAGGGCAACTGCGTCATCGAGCAGTCGACCCACGGCGCCGTCACCATCGGCTCGGTCGAGAAGTACATCAACGACACCGCCTGGGAAAACGGCTGGGTCAAGCCGCGCAAGCCGGCCCGCGAGCTGGGCCTGTCGGTCGGCGTGATCGGCGCCGGCCCGGCCGGCCTCGCCGCCGCCGAGGAACTGCGCGCCAAGGGCTACGAGGTCCATGTCTATGACCGCTACGACCGCATGGGCGGCCTGCTGGTCTACGGCATCCCCGGCTTCAAGCTGGAGAAGGACGTCGTCGCCCGCCGGGTCCAGCGTCTGGCCGATGCCGGCGTCATCTTCCATCCGAATTTCGAGGTCGGCCGCGACGCCTCGCTGGCCGAGCTGCGCGAGCGCCACGTCACCATCCTGATCGCCACCGGCGTCTACAAGGCCCGCGACATCAAGGCTCCCGGCGCGGGGCTGAAGAACATCGTGCCGGCGCTGGACTACCTGACCGCCTCCAACAAGGTCGGGCTGGGCGATACGGTCGAGGCGTATGAGAACGGCTCGCTGAACGCCGCCGGCAAGAAGGTGGTGGTTCTCGGCGGCGGCGACACCGCGATGGACTGCGTGCGCACGGCGATCCGCCAGGGCGCCACCTCCGTCAAGTGCCTGTACCGCCGCGACCGCAAGAACATGCCCGGCTCGCAGCGCGAAGTGGCGCATGCCGAGGAAGAGGGCGTCGAGTTCGTCTGGCAGGCCGCTCCCGAGGCCTTCACCGGTGATGACGTGGTGACCGGCGTCCGCGCCGTCCGCATCCATCTGGGTGTCGCCGACGCCACCGGCCGCCAGACCCCGCAGGTGATCGAGGGTTCCGAGTTCACCGAGCCGGCCGACCTCGTCATCAAGGCGCTGGGCTTCGAGCCGGAGGATCTGCCGGGCATGTTCGGTTCGCCGGACCTGACCGTCACCCGCTGGGGCACGCTGCTGGTCGACCACCGCACCAAGATGACCAGCCTGGACGGCGTCTTCGCCGCCGGCGACATCGTTCGCGGCGCCTCGCTGGTGGTGTGGGCCATCCGCGACGGCCGCGACGCCGCCGACGCCATGCACGCCTACGCCCAGACCGTCGGCGCGCCGAAGCTGGCGGTCGCCGCCGAGTAAGGCGCTTATTCCTTCCACTATTAGAACACCGTCTACCCCAGGGGGCCTTCCCTTCGGCCCCCCAGGTCAACGTCCAGACTGTGAAAGGGTCGTTCCATGACCGCCGAGTTTAACCAGGGCTCGTTGAACCAGGGTGAGCAGTTCGTCGCCGATTTCCGCGCCAACGCCGCGGCGCTGACCACTGCGCACGCCTACAATCCGGCCGACGAGCACGACGCCTGCGGCGTCGGCTTCATCGCCGCGATCGACGGCAAGCCCCGCCGTTCGGTGGTCGAGAAAGGCATCGAGGCCCTGAAGGCGGTCTGGCACCGCGGCGCGGTGGACGCCGACGGCAAGACCGGCGACGGCGCCGGCATCCATGTCCAGGTGCCGCAGAAGTTCTTCAAGGACCACGTCAAGGTCATCGGCCACACCCCGCCGGAGAACAACCTGGCGGTCGGCCAGGTCTTCCTGCCCCGCATCAGCCTGGACGCCCAGGAAGCCTGCCGCTGCATCGTCGAGACCGAGATCCTGGCCTTCGGCTACTACATCTATGGCTGGCGTCAGGTGCCGATCAACGTCGACATCATCGGCGAGAAGGCCAACGCCACCCGGCCCGAGATCGAGCAGATCATCATCGGCAATTCGAAGGGCGTGTCGGACGAGCAGTTCGAACTCGACCTCTACATCATCCGCCGCCGGATCGAGAAGGCGGTGCATGGCGAGCAGATCAGCGACTTCTACATCTGCTCGCTGTCGGCGCGCTCGATCATCTACAAGGGCATGTTCCTGGCCGAACAGCTGTCCACCTTCTACCCGGACCTGACCGACGACCGCTTCGAGTCGTCCTTCGCCATCTACCACCAGCGCTATTCGACCAACACCTTCCCGACCTGGCCGCTGGCCCAGCCCTTCCGCATGCTCGCCCACAACGGCGAGATCAACACGCTGAAGGGCAACGTCAACTGGATGAAGGCGCACGAGACGCGGATGGAACATCCGGTGTTCGGCGCCAACATGGGCGACCTGAAGCCGGTGATCGGCGTCGGCCTGTCCGACTCCGGCGCGCTCGACACCGTGTTCGAGGTGATGGTCCGCGCCGGCCGCAGCGCGCCGATGGTCAAGATGATGCTGGTGCCGCAGGCGCTGACCAGCTCGCAGACCACGCCGGAAAACCACAAGGCGCTGATCGCCTACTGCAACTCGGTGATGGAGCCGTGGGACGGCCCGGCCGCGCTCGCCATGACCGACGGCCGCTGGGTCGTCGGCGGCATGGACCGCAACGGCCTGCGCCCGATGCGCTACACCATCACCACCGACGGCCTGATCATCGGCGGCTCCGAGACCGGCATGGTCAAGATCGAGGAGAACCAGGTGGTCGAGAAGGGCCGCCTCGGCCCGGGCGAGATGATCGCCGTCGACCTCCAGGCCGGTAAGCTGTTCAACGACCGTGAGCTGAAGGACCATCTGGCCGCCCAGAAGCCCTGGGGCCAGTGGGTCAAGAACACCACGCACCTGGACGAGCTGGTCAAGACCGCCGCGCTGAAGGGCGAGGCGTCGGAGATGGAGAAGGAGGAGCTGCGCCGTCGCCAGATGGCCTTCGGCCTCGCCATGGAAGACATGGAGCTGATCCTCCACCCGATGGCGGAGGACGGCAAGGAGGCCGTCGGCTCGATGGGCGACGACAGCCCCATCGCCGTGCTGTCCGACAAGTATCGCGGCCTGCACCACTTCTTCCGCCAGAACTTCTCCCAGGTCACCAACCCGCCGATCGACTCGCTTCGCGAGCGCCGGGTGATGAGCCTGAAGACGCGTCTGGGCAACCTCGGCAACATCCTGGACGAGGATGAGAGCCAGACCCGGTTGCTGCAACTCGACAGCCCGGTGCTGACCACCGCCGAATTCCGTGCCATGCGCGCCTATATGGGCGAGACGGCGGCGGAGATCGACGCCACCTTCCCGGTCGATGCCGGCCCGGACGCGCTGCGCGACGCCCTGCGCCGCATCCGCCAGGAGGCGGAGGACGCCGTGCGCGGCGGTGCCAACCACGTCATCCTGACCGACGAGGCGATGGGCCCGGCCCGCGCCGCCATCCCGGCCATCCTGGCGACCGGTGCGGTCCACACCCACCTGATCCGCTCCAACCTGCGCACCTTCACCTCGCTGAACCTGCGCACGGCGGAATGCCTGGACACCCATTACTTCGCGGTGCTGATCGGCGTCGGCGCCACCACCGTCAACGCCTATCTGGCGCAGGAGGCGGTGGCCGAGCGCCAGCGCCGCGGCCTGCTCGGTTCGCTGTCGCTGGAAAAGGCGATGACGAACTACAAGAAGGCCATCGACGACGGCCTGCTGAAGATCATGTCCAAGATGGGCATCTCGGTCATCAGCAGCTACCGCGGCGGCGGCAACTTCGAGGCCATCGGCCTCAGCCGCGCCCTGGTCGCCGAGCATTTCCCGGCGATGGTCAGCCGCATCTCCGGCATCGGCCTGAACGGCATCCAGAAGAAGGTGCTGGAGCAGCACGCGCTGGCCTATGCCGGCGAGGCGCTGCCCCTGCCGGTCGGCGGCTTCTACCGCTTCCGCAAGTCGGGCGACCGCCATGGCTGGGAGGGTGGGATCATCCACACCCTGCAGCAGGCCGTCACCAACGACAGCTACACCACCTTCAAGAAGTATTCGGAGCAGGTGAACAAGCGGCCGCCGATGCAGCTGCGCGACCTGCTGGAGTTCCGCACCACCAAGGCCGCCGTTCCGGTGGACGAGGTGGAGAGCATCACCTCCATCCGCAAGCGCTTCATCACGCCGGGCATGTCGATGGGCGCCCTGTCGCCCGAGGCGCACGGCACGCTGAACGTCGCCATGAACCGCATCGGCGCCAAGTCCGACTCGGGCGAGGGCGGCGAGGATCCGGCGCGCTTCCGCCCGGACAAGAACGGCGACAACTGGAACTCCGCCATCAAGCAGGTGGCATCGGGCCGCTTCGGCGTCACCGCCGAGTACCTGAACCAGTGCCGCGAGCTGGAGATCAAGGTCGCCCAGGGCGCCAAGCCCGGCGAAGGCGGCCAGCTGCCCGGCTTCAAGGTGACGGAGATGATCGCGCGGCTGCGTCACTCGACGCCGGGCGTCATGCTGATCAGCCCGCCGCCGCACCACGACATCTATTCGATCGAGGATCTGGCGCAGCTCATCTATGACCTGAAGCAGATCAACCCGGACGCCAAGGTCACGGTGAAGCTGGTCAGCCGGTCGGGCATCGGCACCATCGCCGCCGGCGTGGCGAAGGCCAATGCCGACATCATCCTGATCTCCGGCAATTCCGGCGGCACCGGCGCCAGCCCGCAGACCTCGATCAAGTTCGCCGGCCTGCCCTGGGAAATGGGCCTGTCGGAGGTGCATCAGGTCCTGACCCTGAACAAGCTGCGCCACCGCGTGCGGCTGCGCACCGACGGCGGCCTGAAGACCGGCCGCGACATCGTCATCGCCGCCATGCTGGGTGCGGAAGAGTACGGCATCGGCACCGCCAGCCTGATCGCCATGGGCTGCATCATGGTCCGGCAGTGCCATTCCAATACCTGCCCGGTCGGCGTCTGCGTCCAGGACGAGAAGCTGCGCGAGAAGTTCGTCGGCACGCCGGAGAAGGTCGTCAACCTCTTCACCTTCCTGGCCGAAGAGGTCCGCGAGATCCTGGCCCGCCTGGGCTTCCGCTCGCTGAACGAGGTGATCGGCCGCACCGACCTGCTGCATCAGGTCAGCCGCGGCGGCGCCCATCTGGACGACCTCGACCTCAACCCGCTGCTGGCCCAGGTCGATCCGGGAGAGAACGCCCGCTATTGCACCCTGCAGGGCCGCAACGAGGTGCCGGACACGCTGGACGCCCGCATCGTCGCCGATGCCCGCCCGCTGTTCGAGGAGGGCGAGAAGATGCAGCTCGCCTACAACGCCCGCAACACGCAGCGCGCCATTGGCACGCGGCTGTCCTCGATGGTGACGCGGAAGTTCGGGATGTTCGGGCTGCAGCCCGGCCACATCACCGTCCGCCTGCGCGGCACCGCCGGCCAGTCCCTGGGCGCCTTCGCGGTCCAGGGCATCAAGCTGGAGGTGATGGGCGACGCCAACGACTATGTCGGCAAGGGCCTGTCGGGCGGCACCATCGTCGTCCGTCCGGCGACCAGCAGCCCGCTGGAGTCGAACAAGAACACCATCATCGGCAACACGGTGCTGTACGGCGCCACCGCCGGCAAGCTGTTCGCCGCCGGTCAGGCGGGTGAGCGGTTCGCGGTGCGCAACTCCGGCGCCACCGTGGTGGTGGAGGGCTGCGGCTCCAACGGCTGCGAGTATATGACGGGCGGCACGGCGGTCATCCTGGGCAAGGTCGGCGACAACTTCGCCGCCGGCATGACCGGGGGCATGGCCTACCTGTACGACCCGGAAGACTCGCTGCCGCTGCACATCAACGAGGAAAGCGTCATCTTCCAGCGGATCGAGGTGCCCCATTACGAGGCCCAGCTCCGCGCCCTGATCGAGGAGCACGTCGCCGAGACGCAGAGCCGTTTCGCCGCCGAGATCCTCAACGACTGGCAGCGCGAGCTCGGCCACTTCTGGCAGGTGGTTCCGAAGGAGATGCTGCACCGTCTGGCCGTGCCGGTGATCCTGCCGCGCGCCATCCCGGCGGAGTGATAAACGCCCTCTCCCCTCCCTCTCCCACAAGGAGCGGAGCATCCCCTCTCCCCCCCGCTCACGCGCAAACGGAGTTTGCGCTGACGCGACAGGCGGACCAAAGGTCCGCCGAAAGCGGGGAGAGGGTTAGGGTGAGGGGGATGCGCAGCGAGGATCTTCAAGAATTGCATACGAAAACGGCGCGCCATCCGGCAGGACGGCGCGCCGTTTCTCGTTTGCCGCCGCGTCAGCCCCCTGCAGACAGCTCCAGCGCCATGACGATGCTGTCGAACTGCACGCCCGGCGCCAGGATCACCGACCGGCGGCCGACGGGACGGAAGCCGGCCGACGCATAGAACCGCTCGGCGACGAGGCTCGACAGGCACTCCAACCGGCGGACGCCGGCGGTACGCGCCTCTGCGATGCAGCGGCCGAGAAGGGCGGTGCCGACGCCCCGGCGCAGGTAACCGGGATGGGTGGCGAAATGCCGGATGTGTCCGACCGTCGGGTCGACCGGCTGGCAGGGCGGCCCCGGCGGCTCGCGGGTCCAGCCGCCGCAGCCGACTATGGCGCTCTCCGCGGCGCCGTCATCCGCCACCGCCAGATGATAGGTGCCCGACCGCAGCAGCAGCGGGTTGGCCTTCATCATCGCCGGCAGGGCGCGATCCAGCACGTCGGCCGGATAGCCGGCGGCCATCAGCGGCGGGTAGGAGGCCCGGAGCAATTCGCCGACCGCCTCGGCATCCTCCGGCTGGGCCGGCCTGATTGTAAAGCCCGCATCCCTCACGGTTCGAACTCCCACGGCTCCGCCTTGGCCGCCGCGATCCACTCCCGCATCGCCGGCAGGTCCAGCACCGCGTCCATATAGGCGCGCGACTCCGGCGATACCGCGACGCCATAGGTCTCCAGCCGCGTCACCACCGGGGCGAACATGGCGTCGGCGATGGTGAAGGTGCCGAACAGGAACGGTCCACCCGCAGGGCCGCCAAAACGGCTGCGGGCATCGGCCCACAGCGCCTCGATGCGGGCGATGTCGGCGGCGGTCGCCTCGGTCATGCCCTGGCCCTTGCGGTCGCGCTTGAGGTCCATCGACATGGTGCTGCGCAGGGAGACGAAGCCGGAATGCATCTCCGCCGACACCGCCCGCGCCACCGCCCGCGCCGCCCGGTCCGCCGGCCACAGGTGAGCCTGGGGCGCCAGTTCCGCCACATATTCGCAGATCGCCAGCGAGTCCCAGACGGTCAGCCCGTCATGGATCAGGGACGGCACGCGGCCCGACGGCGAATGCTCGGCGATGCGCGCGGCGGTGTCGGGCTGGCGCAGGGGGATGACGGTCTCGGCGAAGCTCAGCCCGGCCTGCTTGAGCGCCAGCCAGGGGCGCAGCGACCAGGATGAATAAGTCTTGTTCCCAATCACCAGAGTCAGGTCGGACATCGGGCTTCACCTTTCAGGACGCGCAATCTGCGGGGGCGTGAGCATGACCCGGCACTGGGACCGGAGCAAGCCTTCCGGTTGCGCCGGAGCAAGCATCTGCCCCATCCGCGCGACAACGCTTTTCCGGGCATTTCATCAAGACCGGTCTATTATACGGCCGTGTGGGCGGGCGGACTGTCCATCCGCGACACAAACCGATCCGTTAGGTTACGCGAGGTCCTCCATGACCCGGAAGCTGTTCTGGGACGATCCCTACCGCACCCGCCTTGACACCCGCATAGCCGAGGTGGACGGCGACGAGGTCACGTTGGAGGCCACCATCCTCTACGCGCTGTCCGGCGGGCAGGAGAGCGACGCCGGCACGATCGGCGGTTTCGATGTGCTGGAGGCCCGCAAGGACGGCCGCGAGATCCGCTACAGGCTTGCGCCCGGCCACGGGCTGGCTCCCGGCGACTCGGTTGCGGTGACAATCGACTGGGTGCGCCGCTACCGGCTGATGCGCCTGCATTTCGCGGCCGAGATCGTGCTTGAACTGGTGATGGCCCGCCTGCCCGGCATCGACAAGATCGGCGCCCACATCGCCGCCGACAAGGCCCGCATCGACTTCGCCTGGAACGAGCCGCTGACCCCGCTGCTGCCCGAGTTCGCCGGGCAGGCGGCGCGCATCGTCACCGCCGACACCCCCATCCTGAGCGGCTTCAGCGACGAGGCCGCCGAGCGCCGCTTCTGGGAGATCCCCGGCTTCGCCCGGGTTCCCTGCGGCGGCACCCACCTGCGCCGAACGGGCGAGATCGGCGCGCTGACGCTCAAGCGTCGCAACACCGGCAAGGGCAAGGAGCGGATCGAAATCGCGCTGGTCGATGCTCATGCTTCGGCCATGCCTCAGCCGGGGAGCGACTAGGTCCCCGGTCGGCGATATCGGCTATGTAACCGGCGGATTGCAGGGTCGCGCAGCCGCCTTTCGCAGCCTTACGCCGGCACCGGATCCTGTGGAGCCCGTACCGCGTGCACGACACGGTTGCGGCCATCCCGTTTGGCGTCGTACAGCGCCATGTCGGCGGCATGGACGAGGTCGTCCCACCGTTCCCCTGGGCGGCCGACCTGGGCGACGCCAATGCTGGCCGTCACCCCCAGCACCGTGCCCTGCTGCTGGAATGGGATCGCCTGGATGGCTTCGCGGATCCGCTCCGCCACCGCCAGCGTGTCGGCACTCCGCAGTTCCGGCAGGAACAGCAGGAACTCCTCTCCTCCCATCCGCGCCAGCACATCGTCGGGGCGTTTCAGGTTCCGCAACGTCGCCGCCACGGCGACCAGCACCGTGTCGCCGGTGGCATGGCCGAACCTATCATTGACCCGCTTGAAGTGGTCGAGGTCGATGCAGAAAACGCTGTCGCCGGGGCTGAGGCGGCTCGGCCGCATCCGGTCCAGCCAGCGGCGATTGCCGATGCCGGTCAGGCTGTCCAACTCGGCCAACAGGGCGAGTTGGCGCTCCGCCCGGTCGGTCGCGACGCTGTAGATCAGGACCGCGATGGCGAAATTGCCCAGAATCTGGACAGCGAATTCCAACGCCAGCCAGTGGACGAATTCCGCGACGAACAGGATCGCGCCGGCGCCCATCAGGAATGACACTCCGCTGAGCACCAGCACGGTTTGGAGCGGCAGGCAGGATGGCAGCGCCTCGACCCGCCGGAGCCGGGTCACGATCCGAGCCGCCAGAAGCAGGCAAAGCGCGCCGTTCAGATGGAAGACAGTGGCGCGAAGCCCATTGTCCAGATGGAAATCGGTGATCCCGGCGACGACCCACAACACAACGGGATAAAGCACCAGCAGGCGCCAGCCGCGGGGCAGGCGCCCCGAGCGCAGACGTTCCATCCCCAAAACCAGCAGTCCATGCCCGACCACCCCGGCGGACAGGCTGCCCAGGGTCCAGACGGCTTTCGGCAGCATGGCCTGCTCGCCAAAACCGGCCAGGACACCGCCAGTCCCGACCAGCGAAAACGCCGCTGCCAGCATACCGAAGCCCGAGGTCGAGGATCGCCGCCGCGCAATCAGAAACACCGCCGCGCCGACCAACAGCGATGACTGGTACAGAAGCAGCACGGTGGCGATATCAAGTGTAATCATAGGCGGCAATGACGGTTGATCGGAATTGGAGCAGCGTAGCTTGAACATCATAACTGGTGAACCACCCGATACTGCATCGCTCACCGGTCAGAAATAGAAATCTGGATAATTATTTAAGACACACTGCAGGATCCACGATTCGCTTTCAGAAGATTTGCCAATTTCGCTGAACTTTGAAATATTTTCCGTTCTGGGGAAAATTTTATTTTCCACGGGATTGATGTGTTTTTACGAGAAAAGCACCTTTTTTATGATGATCAACTGCTTTTCCCTATTCATTAAATAGAAAAACAATCACCAAGAAAGTGTTTCACCCTGTTCCACGCCCCCTTTCCAGCCGGCACCCGGCGCGCCATCCTTGGGGGATGGGCATCCGTGTCGGATGCGTGACGTGATCTCGTGAGAAGGATTCCCCAGTCTTGCTCGCCACCCTGCTTGCCGTTGACGGTCCGGACACCGTCGCCCTCACCCCCGTGACCAAGGCCGGGCTGGCCGACTGGCTGGCCGGGCAGTCGCCGGCCGTCGCCTCCTGGGTCAAGGCGGTGGGCTTCACCGGAGAGGCCGGATCGACCGTCTTCCTGCCGGGGCCGGACGGCGCCGTCGCCCATGTGCTGGCCGGCGTGTCGGCCGTTGACGATCTCTGGGCTTTCGCCGGCCTGCCCGCCTCGCTGCCGGCCGGCTCCTACAAGATCGATAGCAAAATCGAAGGGGCGCTGGACGCGCGGGCGGCGACGCGGGCGGCGCTGGGCTGGGCGCTCGGCAGCTACCGCTTCAGCCGCTACAAGAAGCCGCCGGAGAAGGGCTTCGCCAATCTGGTCTGGCCGGCCGAGGCCGACCGCGGCGAGGTGGAGCGGGCGGCGACCGCCACCTGGATGGTGCGCGATCTGGTCAACACCCCGGCCTGCGACATGGGACCGGCCGAGCTGGCCCAGGCGGCGCAGGATCTGGCCGCGGAGTTCGACGCGGCGGTCGAGGTGATCGTCGGGCAGGACCTGCTCGACCGCGACTATCCGGCCGTCCATGCCGTCGGCCGCGCCAGCCCGCGCGAGCCGCGGCTGATCGACCTGCGCTGGGGCAATCCGGAGCACCCCAAGGTCACCATCGTCGGCAAGGGCGTCTGCTTCGACACCGGCGGGCTGGACCTGAAGCCGTCCTCCGCCATGCTGATCATGAAGAAGGACATGGGCGGCGCGGCGCATGCGCTGGCGCTCGGCCGGATGATCATGATGGCCGGGCTGCCGGTGCGGCTGCGCGTGCTGGTCCCGGCGGTGGAGAATGTCGTGTCGGGCGACAGCTTCAAGCCGCAGGACGTGCTGAAGACCCGCAAGGGCCTGACGGTGGAGGTCGGCAACACCGACGCCGAGGGGCGCCTGATCCTGTGCGACGCCCTGGCCGAGGCGGATTCGGAGAAGCCGGCGCTGCTGATCGACTTCGCCACCCTGACCGGTGCCGCCCGCGTGGCGCTCGGCCCCGACCTGCCGGCGCTGATGTGCAACGACGACACGCTGGCCAGCGACCTGACGGAGGCCGGGACCGCGGTCGACGACCCGATGTGGCGCCTGCCGCTGTGGGCGCCCTACCGCAAGGGGCTGGACAGCAAGGTGGCGGACATCAACAACGTCACCAGCAACGGCTTCGCCGGCGCCATCACCGCCGGGCTGTTCCTGCAGGAGTTCGTGTCGAAGGACACACCCTGGGCGCATCTCGACACCTATGCCTGGAACGGCTCGGCCCGTCCCGGCCGGCCGGAGGGCGGCGAGGCGCTGGGCCTGCGCGCCGCCTATGCGGTGATCGCCAAGCGGTTCGGCTGACGGTACAGCCGAGGGAGGACTGCAGGAGGGGCGGGGAATCGGCTGAATTTGTCCCCGCCCTTCACCCCCGAAGGGATGGAATGCACAAGCGGATCATATTAAAACGGAAGAATAGGAAACCTGACGTGTAAGAATGAACCGCCCGCCCCGACGCAAGGTGGGCGGCGACGTGGTGGAGGCGGACAGATGGCGTTGAAGGTTCGCGAGGATTACCGGACCCTCACCGGCCCGGAAAAGGCCGCCATCATGATGCTCGCTCTGGGCGAAGAACATGCCACCAGGCTGTTCTCGCTGATGGACGACGAGGAGATCAAGGAACTGTCCCAGGTGATGGCGAACCTGGGCACGGTGTCGGCCAACCTGATCGAGCGCCTGTTCGTCGAATTCGCCGAGCAGATGTCGGCCACCGGATCGCTGGTCGGCTCCTTCGATTCGACCGAGCGGCTGCTGCTGAAGACCTTGCCCAAGGACAAGGTCGACCAGATCATGGAGGAAATCCGCGGTCCGGCCGGCCGAACGATGTGGGACAAGCTGGCCAACGTCAACGAGTCGGTGCTGTCCAACTATCTGAAGAACGAATATCCGCAGACCGTCGCCGTCGTCCTGTCCAAGATCCGTCCCGAACATGCCGGCCGCGTGCTCACCCAACTGCCGGAGAGCTTCGCGATGGAGGTCATCATGCGCATGCTGCGCATGGAGGCGGTGCAGAAGGAGGTCCTGGACGACGTCGAGCGCACGCTGCGCACCGAGTTCATGACCAATCTCGCCCGCACCAGCCGCCGCGACAGCCACGAGATGCTGGCGGAGATCTTCAACGGCCTGGACCGCACCACCGAACACCGCTTCATGGCCGCCCTGGAGGAGCGCAACCGCGACAGCGCCGAGCGCATCAAGTCGCTGATGTTCACCTTCGAAGACCTGTCGAAGCTCGATCCCGGCGGCGTCCAGACCATGCTGCGCACGGTGGACAAGCAGAAGCTGGGCACCGCGCTGAAGGGCGCGTCGGAAACGCTGAAGGACCTGTTCTTCTCCAACATGTCGGAGCGTGCGGCGAAGATCCTGCGCGAGGACATGGCGGCGATGGGTCCGGTGCGCGTGCGCGACGTGGACGAGGCGCAGATGTACATGGTGCAGTTGGCGAAGGACCTTGCCGCCCGCGGCGAGCTGGTCCTGGCCGAGGGCAGCGGCGAGAACGAACTGATCTACTGATCGGGATGCACATGAAGAGGCCGACAATGGCCTCTTCATTCATCTGCCGGCCGAGCGCGCTTGGAACTGGGCTCCTGGAAGCAGTCTACTCTGATCAAGCCATGCAGGATTGGAGGGCATTGATTGGATCTTTGAAGAAGGTCGTGGGATTCACCCAGCCGACGCTGTCGGGGTGCACACCAACGGGAGTTCTTCCCCACCCGTATTTCCGCCCCTTGCTGTCCTTGTCCGAATAGATTGTGTACATCTTCCTTGCATTGATGCCAAAATGCAGATGCGGGATATTACCCTTTGAACTAGCAATCTTGCCGACTACGTCACCTCCCTGCACACGGTCTCCAATTTTCAGATCTGACGAAATGTGGCCATAATGACCCCAGAAATCTTTTCCGCTGTAATTGTGCAGTATGACAAGAAGTTTTAAGTTATAGTTTGTTTCAGCGGTATAGTTTTTCATGACTGTTCCAGGGCATATTGCATAGACAGGTGACTCTGCGTCTCGGCAATAGTCCGCACCAGCATGCTCCGCCTTGAATTTCTTTGGATAGGATGGAGCCATAAATTGAAAGCATTTTTCTTCTGGCGTTGCTGTCGTTGGGAACCAAAGTTTCTCAGACATCATCACCGGCGGCTTGCTGCATGAACCACCAATGTTAGATGGGAACGTAGATTCAGGAATGTAAAATCCATTTTCAAACGAAGTGTACGGAAAAAATTTAGACATTTAACAGTCCCCCGCGTTCATATCGCTTCCATTGGAAATTCTATATTAGCTTAAAGTATTTTCCAAATATTTCGAATACATACTTATATATGATAGACGCATATATTATTCACATACTTCTGTAATCAGTCGGTTACTTACTAAATTTGCGCAGATACGCTGGAACGAGTAAATATCATGCGCTAACATTGCAGCATATTTCCGAGTGCGTTGGTAAGAACGAAATAAAGTACTGATTTCTGCTGGCCGGAAAATGAACGGCAGTCCGGCAACGGAAGTACAGAATGGATGAAGCAGTGGGCAAGACAGCAGACCGGGAGGACTGGGTGGCGGTGCGGCGCGATGCGGAGACCGGCATCGAAACCATCCGCGCCCATTTCCGCGGCCATGCCTATGACCTGCACGACCATGACGAACTGCTGGTCGGCGTCACCGAGCAGGGGGTGCAGGCCTTCCGCTGCCGGCGGCGACTGCACACCAGCATCCCCGGCCGCGTCATCCTGATCGAGCCCGGCGAGGCCCATGACGGCCACAGCCCGGGGGAAGAGGGCTTCACCTATGCCATGCTCTATCTGCCGGTGCCGCTGCTGTCCGCCCGCGGCGAGGCGCTGCGCAGCCTGACGCCGCGGGGTGGCGGCATGCCGCTGGGCTTCCGCGATACGCTGGCCGACGATCCCGGCCTTGCGGCGACGATCCGCTCCGCCTTCCTGGCCCTGCACCAGCGCGAGGGGCGGCTGGCCCGCGACCTGTCGGTGGACCGGCTGGCGGCACGGCTGGCCGGCCATCTCGCTTTGCCGCAGGAGCGCCGACCGCTGCGCCCCGACCGCGCTGCCGCGCTGGCGCGCGACCTGCTTCATGCCCGGATGGCCGAGGATGTCGGGCTGGACGAGTTGGCGGCGGCGGCCGGCGTCGACCGATTCCGGCTGAACCGCGCCTTCCGCGCCGCCTTCGGCCTGTCGCCGCATGCCTATCTGGTCCGGCTGCGGCTGCGCGCCGCCCGGCGCCGGCTGGCCGAGGGAGAGGCGCCGGCCCTGGTCGCGGCAGAGGTGGGGTTCGCCGATCAGAGCCATCTCGGCCGCTGGTTCCGCCGCGCCTATGGCCTGACTCCGGCCGCCTATCGCGATCTGTGCACGAACGTTCCAGACTGAGGCGTGATCATCCGGCATCTGGTTGGGCAAAGGAGACCATTGCCATGCCGGACAGCCTGATGCCCGAAACCACGTCCTCCGACGCTCCCGTCCGCTTCGATACCAAGGTCGCGCTGGTCATCCGCGCCGACCTGGCGGTGTGGCAGAAGCTGAACGTCGCCGCCTTCCTCGCCACCGGGATCGCCGCCGCGGCGCCGGAGGCGCTGGGCGATGAGTATGTCGATGGCGCCGGACGCCGCTATGGCCGGATGCTGGGTCAGCCGATGATGATCTTCGCCGCCGACGGCGGACAACTGCGGGCCGTCCGCGATGCCGCGCTGGAACGGGGTCTGACGCTGGTGCCCTATGTCGCCGCGATGTTCGGCACCGGCCATGACGCTGCCAACCGCGCCGCCTTCCGGGCCGAGGATCCGGACGCCCCCGATCTGGTCGGGCTGGCCCTGCGCGGGCCGAAGAAGGCGGTCGACAAGGCGGTGAAGGGGCTTGCCCTGCACAGGTGAAAGCCCCCCTGCCCGTCACAACTCCTGCGGCACCGTGATCGTCACGGCGGTGCCGGCGCCCGGCTTGCTGTCGATGGAAAGCCGGCCGCCGAGAGGGCCGGTCACGGTGTTGAACACCACCGCCAGCCCAAGCCCCTTGTGGCCGCGGCCGCGGGCGGTGGTGAAGAAGGCATCGGTCAGGGTCGGCAGGTTGCCGGCCGGAATGCCGGCGCCGCGGTCGCGGACGGTGAGGTTCCAGGCCGGAACCGCGTCCAGCTTCGCCGGCTGGATCGTCACCTCGACCTCGCCCGGACCGCCGCCATAGCCATGGGCGGCGGCGTTGGCGAACAGGTGGTGCAGCACCCGGTCCAGATGCGGAGCACAGCCGATCCAGGGGCAGGCGGGACCCGGCGCGACCCGGATGGCCAGCGGCAGGTCGGGATGCTGGACGGCGAACAGGTCCGCCGCGTCCTCCGCCATGCGGCGCAGCTCCAGCGCCTCCAGCGGTTCGGAGGTCTGGCAGGCGGCGATGGCGGAAAACGCCTCCACCAGCTCCACCGCACGGGCGAGGTTGGCGTCGAGCAATGCTGCCGGTTCCCGCAACTCCTCGGACGACAGCGGGCCGTTGCCGGGCCGGGCCAGATCCTGCAGGTGGCTGGCGGCGGTGACGCAGACGCCGAGCGGCGTGTTCAGCTCATGCGCCAGCCCGGTCACCGCCTGGGTGATGGCGCGCTGGCGGGCCAGCGCCGATTCGGCGATGCGGGCGCGGCGTTCCAGATCCTCGCGCACCACCCGTTCCGACACCTCGCGGATCATGCGGCTGAGTTCGCGCAGCAGCTTCGCCAGCAGGTCGGGCGAGGGGGAGATCAGCGCCAGGAACAGGTCGCGTTCCAGTTCGAACACCGTCACCGGCGTGGCGGCGATGACGGAGGCGGAGCGGGCGCCGCCGTCGATCAGTGCCATCTCGCCGAAACAATCGCCGGCGCGACGAAAGCCGACCTCAACCTGGGCACCGAACGGGTCGTTGCGCACCACCCGCACCGTGCCGTCGAGCAGGACGTAGAGCGAACTGGCGACGTCGCCCTCCCGCATCAGCACCGTGCCGGCCGGGGCATCGAACACCCGCCCGCGCGAGGCCACGGCGGCGCGCTCCTCCGGCGTGAAGGCCTCGAACAGGACGATGCCGTCGAGGATCCCGCCGGGCGTGGTGGTGCCGGTGGCTGCGCTGGTCATGGCTGACGGATGCTCCGAATGGGCTTTGTCCCGGCAGCATAGACCAAGCGGCCGGGGAACCGCGACACGTTACCCCATGCTTTCGCGAATCGGAAACCTGCATTCCCGCGACAGGCGGTCCAGCAGGCCGCGCGATCCGGCCTCGCACAGGTCCAGCACCTCTTCGAACCCGTCGGCGCCGCCGTAATAGGGGTCGGGCACCTCCCGCCCCTCCAGCCCAGGCGCATCGTCCAGGAACAGGCGCAGCGCCGCGGTGGCGCCGGCCGGGGCGAGGCGGCGCAGCTGGGCCAGATGGCCCTGGTCCATCGCCAGGATAAGGTCGAAGCGGGTGAAGTCGGCCGCGGCCACCTTGCGGGCGCGCAAGGTCGACAGGTCGACGCCGCGGGCCAGCGCCGCGGCTTGCGTGCGCGGGTCGGGCGGCTCGCCGACGTGATAGCCGTGGGTGCCGGCGGAGTCGGCGATCACATGACCGCCGAGGCCGGCGCGTTCTGCCAGATGGCGGAACACCCCCTCGGCGGTGGGCGAGCGGCAGATGTTGCCCGTGCAGACGAACAGGACCTTGACCACCTGCGGTATCCCCCTTCTTTCTTTTCAGCGGCTTTACTTCCGGGCGCGACGAGCGTACGCCGCAGCAGTTTTCCATGTGACCGGTTTCCGAACCGCTAAGGGAATGCCATGCCCTCACCCGCGCTGACCAACCGACTGCGTCCGACCGACTCGATCGTCATCCTGACCGGGGCCGGGATTTCCAAGGAATCCGGGCTGGACACCTTCCGCTGCGCCGGCGGCATCTGGAGCCAGGTCGATCTGGAGGATGTGGCGACGCCGGAGGGGTTCGCGCGCAACCCCGACCTCGTCCACCGCTTCTACAACGACCGCCGCCGCGGTCTCGCCGACCCGGCGGTGCAGCCCAACGCGGCGCACAAGGCGCTGGCGGAGCTGGAGCGGCGCTGGAAGGGAGAGGTCCTGCTGGTGACGCAGAACATCGACGATCTGCACGAGCGGGGCGGGTCTGTTGCGCCGCTGCACATGCATGGCGAGCTGCTGAAGGCCTTCTGCCTGCATTGCCGCACGGTGACGGAGGTGCGGGGCGACCTGTCGGTGCACGATCATTGCCTGACCTGCGGGCGCAAGGGCGGCATGCGGCCCGACGTGGTGTGGTTCGGCGAGATGCCCTATCAGATGGAGCGCATCCAGCGGGCGCTGGAGGAATGCGACCTGTTCGTGTCGATCGGCACGTCGGGCCATGTCTATCCCGCCGCCGGTTTCGTGGCGGAGGCGCGGTCGGCCGGCGCCTATACGGTCGAGCTGAACCTGGAACCGTCGGAGGGCGCCTCCTATTTCCACAGCTCGATCAACGGCCCGGCGACCCAGGTGGTGCCGGCCTTCGTCCAGGATTTGCTGACGCTTGTCTGATGTACCGGTTGAGGGCGGTTCGGATCTCGACCGCCTGTTCGCAAGGGCGCGCGCCTGCACGCTGTGCGCAGGGGTGCTGCCCCACGGCTGCCGTCCGGTCCTTCGCGGCAGCCCCACCGCCAGCCTGCTGATCGTCGGGCAGGCGCCCGGCGCGCGGGTGCATGCCAGCGGCATCCCCTGGGACGACGCCTCCGGCGACCGGCTGCGCAAGTGGCTGGCGATGGACCGCGCCGCCTTCTACGACGAATCCCGCATCGCCGTGGTGCCGATGGGGCTGTGCTATCCCGGGACCATGCCGAAGGGCGGCGATTACCCGCCGCGGCCCGAATGCGCGCCGCTGTGGCACCCGCCGCTGCTGGAGGCTCTGTCGGGCGTGCGGCTGACGCTGCTGGTCGGGCAGTACGCCCAGGCGCGCTATCTCGGCGAGCGGCGCAAGGCGACGATGACGGAGACGGTGGCGAACTGGCGGGAGTATGGCCCGGCCTTCATGCCGCTGCCGCACCCGAGCTGGCGCAACACCGGCTGGCTGAACCGGAACCCCTGGTTCGACGAGGAGCTGGTGCCTGCCCTGCGCCGCCGGGTGGCGGATGCGCTGGGCGGCTGAACCGCCTGCCCTACTCCCCCGCCCTACTCCCCCGCCTTACTCCATGGTCTCGATCCGCTCCATGTCCTCGTCGGAGAAGCCGAAATGGTGGCCGATCTCGTGGATCAGGACATGGCGGACGATGGCGGGAAGCTCCTCCCCCGTCTCGCACCAGTAATCCAGGATCGGGCGGCGGTAGAGGAAGATCATGTCCGGCCCGCCGCGCAGGTCGGCGACGCTTTGCCGCGTCAGATCCACGCCCCGATAGAGCCCCAACAGGTCGAATGGGCTTTCCAGCTCCATCTCCCGCTCGGTATCCTCATCGGGAAAATCCTCGACATGGATGACGAGGTTCCCGACCGGGGCGAGCAGCTCCGCCGGGATGGTGTCGAGCGCCTCTTCGGCCATGCGCTCCAGGTCTTCGACCGTGGGCGGAACCGTATGGGGACCTGAAGGTTTCCGTATCATGCCGCAGAAGGTAGCGAACCGCCGCCCGTTCGCCAAGAAGCTGCGGGAGGCAAAAGAGTGACTGAGGAAAGGGAGGTCATCATGTCCGATCGCCTTGTCGGCGTGCCCCGCCAGACGGCCCTGAAGGAACTGCACGGCTGGGCGGAGGTGTTGGAGCGCGACGCCATCCGCAAGACCTACCATTTCGCCGATTTCCCGGCCGCCTGGGGCTTCATGACCCAGGTCGCCTTGCTGGCCGAGAAGACCGGCCACCATCCCGAATGGTTCAACGACGTCGGCCGGGTGGAGGTGATCCTCTACACCCGCAGCGCCGACGCCGTGACCCAGGCCGACATCGACTTCGCCCACCGCCTGGACCAGATGGCGCCGCTGCACGACCGCTGAGGGCATGGGTTCGGGACCCAACGCCCGCTTGCGGGCGTTACCCTATCCCTGTGACGTGCGGAGCCGCCGACCATGCCGAAGCCCCTGACCCTGTCCATCCCCCATTCGCTCGGCCGGGCGGAGGCCAAGCGCCGGCTGGTCGACGGCATGGGCGAGGTGCGGGCGCGCCTGAGCGCCGTGGCGGCCAGCGTCGACGACAGCTGGACCGACGACCGCCTGAACTTCCGCGTCGTGGCCCTGGCCCAGACCATCGCCGGCCACATCGACGTGCTGGACGACAGCGTCGAGATGGAGGTGCAACTGCCCTGGGCGCTGGCGCTGCTGGCCGACAAGATCAAGAACAAGGTGACCCGCCAGGGCACGCTGATGCTGGAGAAGAAGTAGGGGCTGGTGGGCAAGTGTCGGCTTCGATTGCCCCCACCTAACCTCCATCCTTACCTCCCCTACCCCTCCGACGGCTCTTCCACTTTGCGCCGCGCCAGCGGGTGGTGGTCGTGCATGACCTTCTTCAGCCGTTCCGTCACCACATGGGTGTAGATCTGCGTGGTCGCGATGTCGGCATGGCCCAGCATCTTCTGGACGGAGCGCAGGTCGGCGCCATGGTCGAGCAGATGGGTGGCGAAGGCGTGGCGCAGGACGTGCGGGCTGACCTTCTCCGGGTCGATGTGGGAGTCGATGGCCAGTTGCTTCAACAGCTGGGCGAAACGCTGGCGCGTCAGGTGCCCTTCGGCGGAGCTGCGTGACGGGAACAGGAAGGGGCTGTGTCCGGCCTCCGCACCCGCGATCGGCGGGATGAAATGGCCGCGGAACGGGATGTAGCCGGCCAATGCCGCCAGCGCCGGGTCGGACAGCGGCACCATCCGCTCCTTGCCGCCCTTGCCGCGCACCAACAGGCCACGGCCGTCGCGCATGATCGCGGTCATCGGCAGGCCGACCAGTTCCGACACGCGCAGGCCGGTGGCGTAGAGCACCTCCAGCAGCGCCACCAGCCGCAAGCCCTCCGGCCCGCCGCGCGCCTCGGCGGTGGACAGCATGGCGCCGACCTCCGCCTCCGTCAGGATCTTGGGCAGCGGGCGGCCCTGCTTGGGGCTGTCGAGCGGCGAGGCCGGATCGTCCACACGGCGGCCTTCGGACAGCAGGAAACGGTAGAACTGCCGCATCGCCGACAGCCGCCGCGCCACGGTGCGGGGGGCGCCGTCCTTGCTCTGCACCGCCAGATAGGCGCGGAGGTCCTCCGTCCCGGCCGCCTCCAGCGCCACGCTGCGCTGGGCAAGCCAGCGGCCGAGGTCGGCAAGGTCGCGCTCATAGGCCAGCCGGGTGTTCACTGCCGCCCCGCGCTCCGCTGTCAGCATGTCGAGGAAGGCGTCCAGATGCGGGGAGGTGGCGAGCGTGCGCGGCTTGCACGGCCGGCCGCGGCGTTTGGCACCGGGTTTGCCGGTCGCCTTGGTAAGGGACTTGCTGCCGGTCATGGTGTCGGCGTCATGGTTGTGGTGGGTTCCCCGGGCATGAGGTCATTCGGCGGGTGAGATGGGCGTGGAAGGGCCGGCGATGGCGGCCATCGCCTCGCGGACCAGCGCGCGGGCGTCCGGCTCCAGCCCGATCGCCTTCAGGTTGGCCGCCACGCGGGCGGTGACGACCGGCGGCAGGGCGGCGGGTCCGGCCTCCCCCATCAGCAGCAGGGCGACGGCCACCGTCTCGCCGATGCGTCCGCCGGCCGCGGCGTCGCCCAGCCGCTGCCACAGCGCCGGATCGACGCCGGCATCGCTGCCGCTGGGCGGGCCGGCGCCGTCGGTGGCCTTCATCCACGCCTCGTCCGGGATCGCCACTCCGATGGCCTGGAGAAGCGCCAGCTGACCGGCGATGCGGTTGCGGGCAAGGGGGTCGGCGCCGCGCAGCGCCTCGTCCAGCCACGCCGTCAGCGCGCGCGGATCCTCGGCTCCCCGCCCGGTAGCGACCACGGAGAGCGGCCACAGCCAGGCGGTGTCGGCGCTCCGCCCGCTGCGCAGCGCCAGATCCTGCCAGCGCCGCGCCTGGTCGAGCCGGCCGAGCGCGTAATAGAGTCGTGCCGCCGCCGGGGCCAGCGCCGCGGCGTCACCGCTCGGCGACAGGCTGTCGAGCAGCCCGGCGGCGGCATTGCCGACCGGCCCGGCGCGCAGGCGCGGATCGACCAGTTCCACCGCCAGAGCGGCCAGCGCGACGCGGCGCCGGCCGTCCATCGCCGCCGCCATCGCCTGATGGACCAGGGCACGGGTGCGGGTGCTGCGGTCGCGTTGGGCGATGTCGCGCACCCGCAGCAGCTCGTCCCCCACCGCCGGCACCTGGGCATAGAGGTCCGTCAGCTGGCGGGCGTCGAGGAACAGCGAGGCCGCCGCCCGTTCGCCGGCGGCGGCGCGGGTGGTGGGATCGGTGGAGGGGTTGGTGGCGATGGCGGCCAGCGCCGGCGGGTTGTCCAGCGGCAGCCGGTCGGGCGGCACGCCGATCCGCGCGGTGCGCATGGCGGCGAGCAGCAGCGCCGGCCCCTCGCCATCGCCCTGCAGGGACAGCATCCGGGCCGGCGGCGGTGCGGCGCCGGCCAGCGCCTCGGCTACCAGCAGGAACGGGTCGGACCGCCGGCCGGCGCCGCGCAGCGTGGCCAGCGCCTCGTCGGTGCCGGCCCGGTCGCCGACGCGGGCATGGCAGAACAGGGCCAGCCGGGTCCAATAGGCGGAGGCGAAGCTCCGGCCGCGGGCCAGCGCCCGCGTGCAGTCCAGGCCGCCGCGCACCAGCTCCGCATCGGTCAGCGCCCTGGCCGCCGGCTCGTCGGCCGCCAGCGCCGCCGGCAGCAGGTCGGCCAGTTCGGCCGCCCCGGCGGGGTCGCCCAGCCGCGCCAGCTTCTCGATGCGCAGGGCACCGAACCGGCGGGGTGGCGGCGCCTCACCCGTCGCGACGGCGGGGGAGCCGGCGCTCAGCAGCAGCCGGCGCTCCAGCGCCTTCACGGTGGGCGACGGGGTGTCGACCGGAAGCGCGGCGATCAGGGGCAGAAGCTCCGCCCGGCCGATGCCGCGCCAGGGATCGCCGCCCAGCCCCTGCACGCCGCTGAGGGTACCGGCGCCGTCGGGGTCGGGCGCACCCAGCGCCTCGCGCGCGACGGGTGCCGGCCGCGCCACCACCGGGGAGACGGCGGGCGGCGGGGTCACCACGGGCGGATAGGCCGGCACGACAGCCGGAGCGGGCACCGGAGCGGGCGCGGGCGTCGCCACATCGGGCGTCAGCCGGATCGGCGGGCCGAGGGCCTGAGCGGCGGCGGACATGTCCCAGCCCACGGCCCAGCCGGCCGCCAGCAGCCCGGCCAGCAGCCGAACCGCGATTCGGGGGACACCCCCGGCCGATGGTCGGGGTTCAGCGCGGGAAGCGCTCATCCGGCAGGACCTTCTCCACCGTTTTCGACGGAGCCGGCAGGTCCCACGAGGCGAGGAACACCATGCCACCGGCGATCACCAGCAACAGCAGGACGAAGAGGATCGAGAGAAACCGGCTCATGGCACCAGGGACGTGTTGTGTCGGAAGAACGGAGGAGCGGAGCGGAGCTACCACGCCCTGCAGCCGCAGGGCTTGGGACAAGCAATGGCTTTTCTGCTAAAGCATCCGCGGCCCCGGCCGGGGACCGGGAGGCGGCGCAGTGTAGCCACAGGTCGGACCGCGGCGCAACCCGTCCACCCGATCTTCGGACAAGGCCGGGGCGCTTGTGCCGGCCAGCTGTCGGCGGGTATGAGTGTTGTCTGTTTCAGCGGTGTGACGGCCGGCGGGGACATCGGGCGGGGACATGGGCCCGCCGGCATCGAAGGGCACGGGTGGCGGATCGGATGGATGTGATGGGACTGCGCAAGGCAATGACGGCCCAAGGTCCGGGCACGGGTGCGGCGGAGGATGCGGAGCCGCTGCTGCCGCGCACCGTGGTGCTGGTCGGGCTGATGGGGGCCGGCAAGAGCGCCATCGGGCGCCGGCTGGCGACGCGCCTGCACCTGCCCTTCCGCGACGCCGACACCGAGATCGAGGCGGCGGCCGGCTGCACCATCGCCGAAATCTTTGCCCGTGACGGCGAACCGGTCTTCCGTTCCGTCGAACGCCGCATCATCAGCCGTCTGGTGAAGGACGAGCCGGTGCATATCCTGGCGACCGGCGGCGGCGCCTTCATGGACCCGGAGACCCGGGCCGCCATCCGCGAGCACGGCGTGTCGGTCTGGCTGCGCGCCGAGCTGGACGTGCTGGTCGCCCGCACCGCCCGGCGCACCCACCGCCCGATCCTGAACCAGGGCGACCCGCGCGCCATCCTGGGCCGGCTGATGGAGCAGCGCTATCCCATCTATGCCGAGGCCGACCTGACCGTGGTCAGCGACGAACGCCCGCCCGACGTGACGGTGGAGCTGGTGATCGACGCGCTGGAGGCGCATTTCGGCGTCCAGCTTCCCCACCGTGCGCCGCGCGGCGGACGGCCCGGCAAGAGCGACGCTTCCAAGACAGACGCCTCCTGACCCGCTGTTCCCATCCTTTTCCTGAACCACCAGCTTCGCGGACTGCCCCGATGACCTCCGTCTCCGCCACCACCCCGGCCGCTATCGACACCGTCCGCCTGGAGCTTGGCGCCCGCAGCTACGACATCCTGGTCGGCGACGGCGTGCTGGCCCAGTCCGGCGAGCGCATCGCCGCCGTCACCCGCGGCCGGGCGCCGATCGTGGTGACCGACGCCAACGTGGCGCCGCTGCATCTGGACAGGCTGAACGCGGCGATGCAGGCGGCGGGGATCGCGCCGCAGCCGGCCATCGTCCTGCCAGCCGGCGAGAAGACCAAGGACTTCGCCCATTTCCAGCAGCTGATGGACGACATCCTGGGCCGTGGCATCGAGCGGTCGACCGTCCTGCTGGCGCTGGGCGGCGGGGTGATCGGCGACATCACCGGCTTCGCCGCGGCGTCGGCTTTGCGCGGCATCGACTTCATCCAGGTGCCGACGACGCTGCTGAGCCAGGTCGACAGCTCGGTCGGCGGCAAGACCGGCATCAACAGCCGCCACGGCAAGAACCTGATCGGCGCCTTCCACCAGCCGCGCCTGGTCATTGCCGACACCGCCACGCTGGACACCCTGCCCCGCCGCGAGGTGCTGGCCGGCTATGCCGAGGTGGTGAAATACGGCCTGATCCGCCAGCCCGACTTCTTCGCGTGGCTGGAGCAGAACGGCCGGCGCGTGGTGGACGGCGACAGCGACGCCCGGCGCCATGCGGTGACGGTCAGCTGCCGCGCCAAGGCCGACATCGTCGGGGTGGACGAGCGCGAGAGCGGCGACCGCGCGCTGCTGAACCTGGGCCACACCTTCGGCCATGCGCTGGAGGCGGCGACCGGCTTCGGCCAGACCCTGCTGCATGGCGAGGCGGTGGCGATCGGCATGGTCCTGGCCTTCGACCTGTCGGTCCGGCTGGGCCTGTGCCCGGCCGAGGATGCCCGGCGCGCCCGCGCCCATCTGGCCGAGGTCGGCCTGCCGGTGCGCCCGGCCGACATCCCCGGCGTCGCCTGGGACGTCGATGGGCTGGTGAAGTCGATGGCCAAGGACAAGAAGGTGCAGGACGGCCGTATCACCTTCATCCTGGCCGACCGCATCGGCAACGCCTTCACCCGCCGCGACGTCGATGCCGCCGCCGTGCGCGCCGTTCTGGAGGAGTCGGTCCGGCCCGCCTGATCCGCTATATCACGGACAATCCGCCTTTCGCACAATAGCCGTGCCGACGGTTGCCCGCCCATACTTCCCGGACAAGACCGCGGCCGTTCCGCCGCGGCGAAAACCGGGAGGATGGGCGATGAAGGCAATGATGGGCATGTCGGCCGTAGGGGCGGCTTTGGGGGCGGTCCTGCTGCTGGCGGCGGCGCCGGCCATGGCGCTGGAGGTGCGCGAGCAGGCGACGATCAAGGCGCCGATCGAGCAGGTGTGGAAGCAGATCGCCCCCTTCTGCGCCATCGGCGACTGGCACCCGGCGGTGGAGAGCTGCAACCTGCGCAAGACCGGCGACCGCCAGGAGCGCGACCTTGCGCTGAAGGGCGGCGGCGCCATCCAGGAACGGCTGACCGGCCTGTCCGCCGCCAAGCACCGGCTGCGCTACACGCTGCTGAGCGGACCGCTGCCGGTGAAGAACTACAACTCCACCATCCGGCTGAGCGCGGTGGACGCCCACACCACCCGCATCACCTGGTCCTCGAAGTTCGAGGCCAAGGGCGCTTCCGACGCGGACGCCCGCAAGACCATCGCCGGCATCTACACCAGCGGCTTCGACGGGCTGCGCAAGCGGCTGGAATCCGGCCAATAACCGGGCCGGCGGCAAAGACATACCAAGATATGTGGTAAGTCTACAGCAATCGGTTCTATTGACTATCTGTGCATCAAGCTGACAGGATCGGTATGCCGCGCTGCGAAATCGCGGTCGAGTGCATCGTTCGTCCACAAAACCTGCAATCACGAGGGAGATGGGACACATGCCGACACGCCGACTGATGCCGGACGTCATCAAGAACCAGGAGCTGACCTGCCTGCCGCCGGACGCCACCGTGCGCGATGCCGCCACGCTGATGGCTGAAAAGCGCATCGCCGCGGTGCTGGTCACCGAAGGGCGCACGCTGAAGGGCATCGTCACCGAGCGCGACATGACCGCCCGCGTGGTCGCCGCCGGCCTGGACCCCGACACCACCCGGCTGTCCGCGGTGATGACCGCCGATCCGGACACGCTGGAACCCTCGGCCACCGCGCTGGCGGCGCTCGACCTGATGGAAAGGCACCATTACCGCCACCTGCCCATCGCGGTGGGCGGCGAGGTCGTCGGCATGGTGTCGATCCGCGACCTGTTCGCCGTGGTGCGCAGCCATCTGGAGGACGAGTTGCGCAACCGCGAGGCCTACATGTTCGGCACCGGCTATTCGGCGGAGGCCACCCTGGGATGACCGCAAGGTTGACCTATAGGTAACGCTGCGTTGCGGCGGGGTCGGGTTGACCGGGCGCCCGGCCCCGCCGATAGTCGAGGATGAGTCATCCTACCTGCTGAACTGGAACGCCCGATGTCCGCGCCCTCGCTGTCCGCCCCCGCCGCGCGCGAGCCGATCCACACCCGCCGCGTCACCTGCCAGGGCTTCCGGCGTGCCGACGGGCTGTGGGACATCGAAGGCCATCTGACCGACGTCAAGAGCTACGGCTTCCACACGGAGGAGCGCGGCCATCTCGAACCGGGAACGCCGATCCACCAGATGTGGATGCGCCTGACGGTGGACGACAAGCTGACCGTCCGGGCGGTGGAGGCGGTGACCGAACACAGCCCCTACAAGGCCTGCGGCAGCATCACGCCGCGATTCCAGCAGTTGGTCGGCCTGCGCATCGGTCCAGGCTGGACCCGTGCGGTGAAGGAGCGGTTGGGCGGGCCGAAGGGCTGCACCCATCTGGTCGAACTGCTGGGGCCGCTGGCGACCACCGCCTTCCAGACCGTCTACCCGATCCTGGCGCGCGAGGCGGCGGAACACGCCAAGACAGCCGGCAAGCCGGCCCAGGACGACGGCAAACGGCCGGCCCTGCTGAACATGTGCCACATCTTCGACAGCAATGGGGAGGTGGTGCGCAAGCACTGGCCTGCGCACTACACCGGCGGGGAAAACGAGGACGCCCGCGAAGAGGCGGCGGAATAAGCCCCAATCCCGCTGAGATCCCGCTCAGGCGTCCAGATGGGAATGGGCGGAACCGGCCAGGACCGGGCCGGGTGACGGGAAATTGCCGGCGACCCCGACCGCGGCCTGGATGCCTTCGGCCTCGTCGGAGGGCGGCAGATCGAACGGCGTGCCGACGAACGGATCGCTGCCGCCGTGCCCGGCGCGCTGATGGCCGTCCTCGGTGCAGGCCCGGCGGTAGTAGGAGGCAATGAACACCCGCACCGCGGACGTCAGGGTGACATCCGCATCCTCCGGGTTGATGCCCCGGCGGCGCGCCTGCTCCTCGATCCGTTCCTTGATCTGGGTGCAGAGACGGTTGACGGTCAGACCTTCCCGACGGCCGATATCCTCCAGAGCATCCCACATCGACGGCTCCAGCCGCATGCTCGTGCGGTGGCCGCCGATCATGATGTTCTGGCTCCTCAACGGTTCCACCCCCGTCTGGGGAGTGTTCACCCGCTTTTTCTTCGGCCCACGCTTCGCCATCCGCAGCCCCTTCCACGAAGCCGCCGGCGGACATGCGAAGTTTTTGTCCGCCACGGCGCGATAAATGGTTGCATATCTGGCACTTTACTAAACGCGGCGGGAATTGCAACCACGCTAGCGTCTTTCATTCTTACAAGATTTCCTGAAATCGACTCTTGGTTGCATCCATATGTATGCTATTTCCGGCGTCCGCCCGCCCAATACTTTGAGCGTGCGAACGGTGATCCGTGACCGCGGCTGTTCCCTTGAATCCGGTCAGGCCCCGGCTTCGCCCGGAGCGTGGGTGGTCAGGCCCAGCGCATGCACGCGCTCGCGCAGTTCGTCGGCCAGCAGGGCGTAGACCATCCGCTGGCGCTCCACCCGCGACTTGCCGGCAAAGGCGGCGGAGACGACGGTGACGTGGAAATGGGTTTCCCCGGCGGCATCCGCCCCGGCATGGCCGGCATGGCGGGCGCTGTCGTCGACGACCTCGAGCCGGTCCGGGGCCAGTCCGGCGGTCAGCTTTTCGCGGATGCGGGTGGCGTATTCCATGGCGGATCCTGATGTCTGGGCACTGGTCGGGAATGCGTGGGACGGGCGGCGCCTGGAATGCGGTTTCCGAAGGCCGCGCCGGCAGCCAGGAGAGGGTGCGAGCCCCCGCAATGTCAAGCGCCTGTCAAGCGCGACGCCCCGCGGATTGCGGATGACGGAAGCCCGATTCGGCGCGCTTGCCAGAGGCATCGGCTCTTCCCATACTTGGCCGATGACCAGGAACCGCACCCGCTCCAGTTACGACAGCTACGCCGCTCCGCGTGCGGCCACCCGTGTGTGCGACCACCCCGAGTGCGTCGCCGCGGGCGAATACCGTGCGCCGAAAAGCCGCAGCAGCCTCAACGAGTACTGGTGGTTCTGTCTGGACCATGTCCGGGAATACAACCGCGCCTGGGATTATTACGCCGGCATGTCGACCGACCAGATCGAGGCGGAGGTGCGGCGCGACACCACCTGGCAGCGGCCGAGCTGGCCTCTCGGCAAATGGGCGACGCAGGAGCGCTTCATCCGCGAGCGCGTGGTCAACGGCTTCAGTTTCGAATTCGGCCACGAGGCCGGCAAGACGAAGGATGAGGAAAAGGCGCACCGGCGCCACCATGCCCGCACCGACGAGGAAAAGGCGCTGGCGGTCCTCGAATTGACGCCACCCGTGGACTTCGCAAGGATCAAGGCACGCTATCGGGAGCTTGCGAAAAAGCATCATCCCGATGCCAACGGCGGCGACAAGGCTGCGGAAGAACGCCTGAAAGAAATCAATCAGGCCTACAATACGCTGAAAGCCTGTTATGCTGCCTGAAACCCCGTTGGCGGGCCGGGTCGATCCCGCGGCCGCCGGACAACCGACACTCGCTGGAACGTAAGAAACCACCCATGGCTTCCCAAGGAGCGACCCAGGCCAGCTCGGCCCTGTTCGACCACAAACCCGACACGACGGTCTCGGTGCGCGAGGTCTTCGGCATCGACAGCGACATGCAGGTGCCGGCCTTCAGCCAGCGCTCGGAGCATGTCCCCGACCTCGACAGCGCCTACCGGTTCGACCGGGACACGACGCTGGCCATCCTCGCCGGCTTTGCCTACAACCGCCGCGTCATGGTCCAGGGCTATCACGGCACCGGCAAGTCGACCCACATCGAACAGGTGGCGGCACGGCTGAACTGGCCCTGCATCCGCGTCAACCTGGACAGCCACATCAGCCGCATCGACCTGATGGGCAAGGACGCCATCGTGTTGCGCGACGGCGTGCAGGTCACCGAATACCGCGAGGGTATCCTGCCCTGGGCCTTGCAGCATGCCTGCGCCCTGGTGTTCGACGAGTATGACGCCGGCCGCCCCGACGTGATGTTCGTGATCCAGCGCGTGCTGGAGGTGGAAGGCAAGCTGACGCTGCTCGACCAGAACCGCGTCATCCGCCCGCACCCGGCCTTCCGCCTGTTCGCCACCGCGAACACCGTCGGCCTCGGCGACACCACCGGCCTGTACCACGGCACGCAGCAGATCAACCAGGGCCAGATGGACCGCTGGAACATCGTGGCGACCCTGAACTACCTGCCGGTCGATGCCGAGGTGAAGATCGTCCAGGCCAAGGTCGCGTCCTATGACGACGCCAAGGGCCGCGACACGGTGGCGTCGATGGTGCGTCTGGCCGACCTGACCCGCGCCGGCTTCATCAACGGCGACATCTCCACCGTCATGAGCCCGCGCACGGTTATCACCTGGGCCGAGAACGCGCGGATCTTCAACGACGTCGCCTTCGCCTTCCGCATCACCTTCCTCAACAAGTGCGACGAGGTGGAGCGGCCGACGGTGGCCGAATACTACCAGCGCTGCTTCGGCGTCGAGCTGCCGGAGACGGGGGTCCAGGCGAACCTCGTGTGATGTCGTGTGCTTGGCCGCGGAACTCCCCTGGGCGGGCGCCGTCTTGGGGAGAGTCGCGGCCACGCACACAAGATCGACACGGATGTCACGGATTTAAACACGGATGTCACGGATGAAGGTGAGCCTGGGCGACGCGCTGGACGGATTGACCGAGCGCATCGTGGGCGCCGCCTTTGCAGTACATAGCGGCTTAGGTCATGGCTTCGTCGAAGCAGTCTATAAAAAAGCATTGCTACGCGAACTGGCGGACTGTGGTCTGGCAGCCGTTGCCGAGGTACCGTTCCAAGTACGTTACAAAGACGACCCGGTGGGAAGCTACTATGCGGATATCGTTGTGGAAGGACAGGTCATCATCGAGTTGAAAGCATGCGAAGCGTTGGGCGATTCACATGTCAGGCAGGTCTTGAACTACCTCCATGTCAGTGGCTTGCCTACGGCTCTCCTTTTCAACTTCGCTGAGCCGCGCCTTGCGATCAGGCGTGTACTGCCGCGGTCAAGACATCCGTGAAATCCGTGTCTAAATCCGTGACATCCGTGTCAATCTTGCCCGCCGCGCCGTAACTCTCCCAAGAACGAAGACGCCCCAGCGATGACCACCCAGAACGACACCCCCGTCGAGGCCTTCAAGCGGTCCACCACCGCCACGGTGCGCGCCATGTCCCGGCGGGCGGAGGTGCAGGTGGGCTTTTCGTCCGATCCGCCGGGCTTGTCGGGCCAGCGGGTGCGGGTGCCGCTGCCGGCGCGCGATCTGAACCCCGTCGAGGTCGCCAAGCTGCGCGGGGCGGCCGATGCCGTGGCCTTGCGGCTGCGCTATCACGATGCAACGGTCCACGCCCACCGCATGCCGCTGGGCGACGCGGCACGCCAAGCCTACGACGCGATGGAGCAGGCGCGTTGCGAGGCACTGGGCAGCCGCGACATGGCCGGCGTCGCCCATAATCTGGAAGCGGCGCTGGACGACCGCTACACCCGCCAGGGCCTCGACCGCGTCGAAGATCGCGGACAGGTGCCGCTGTCCGAAGCGCTGCGGCTGATGGCGCGCGAGGCGATGACCGGCGCGCCGCCGCCGCCCGCCGCCGCCCATGCCGTCGACCTCTGGCGCCCCTGGATCGAGGAGCGGCTGGGCAAGGACATGAAGGGACTGGCCAATTACGCCGGCGACCAGGAGGCCTACGCCAAGGCCGTCCGCCGCCTGCTGGCCGATCTCGACATGGAAGTCGGGCAGGAAGCCGACCAGGAAGAGGAGGAGGACCAGCAGACCCAGTCCTCCGAGGATGAGGAGTCGCCCCAGCACGGCCAGACCCGCGGCCAGGACGAGGACCAGTCGGACTCCGAATCCATGGCGTCGTCGGACATGCAGGATTCGTCGGAGGCCGGCGAAAGCGCCGAGGAGGGCGCCGGCGAGGAAGGCGACATGGAGATGGGCGAGGGCGAGGGGGCGGAAGAGCCCGCCGGCCCCGGCCAGCCCTGGCGCAACGACGTCAACCGCCGCAACGAACCCGATCCCAACGCCTACAAGGCCTTCACCACCCAGTATGACGAGGTGGTGGACGCCGCCGACCTCTGCGACCCGGCGGAGCTGGAACGGCTGCGCCACCTGCTGGACCAGCAGCTGCAGCATCTGCAGGGCGTGATCTCCAAGCTGGCGAACCGGCTGCAGCGCCGGCTGATGGCCAAGCAGCAGCGCTCCTGGAACTTCGACCTGGAGGAGGGCATCCTCGACGCCGCCCGCTTGGCCCGCGTCGTCGCCAACCCGGTGCTGCCGCTCTCCTTCAAGGCGGAGAAGGAAATGGATTTCCGCGACACGGTGGTGTCGCTGCTGATCGACAATTCCGGCTCGATGCGCGGCCGGCCGATCTCCATCGCCGCGATGAGCGCCGACATCCTCGCCCGCACGCTGGAGCGCTGCGCGGTGAAGGTGGAGGTGCTGGGCTTCACCACCCGCGCCTGGAAGGGCGGACAGGCGCGCGAGGCCTGGGTCGCCGCCGGCAAGCCGCCGCATCCCGGCCGCCTGAACGACCTGCGCCACATCGTCTACAAGGCCGCCGACATGCCGTGGCGCCGCGCCCGCAAGAATCTGGGCCTGATGCTGCGCGAAGGCATCCTGAAGGAGAACATCGACGGCGAGGCGCTGCAATGGGCGCACAACCGGCTGCTCGGCCGGCCGGAACAGCGCCGCATCCTGATGGTGATCTCCGACGGCGCGCCGGTGGACGACTCCACCCTGTCGGTGAATGCCGGCAACTATCTGGAACGCCACCTGCGCCAGACCATCGAGCAGATCGAGACCCGGTCGCCGGTGGAACTGGTGGCGATCGGCATCGGCCACGACGTGACCCGCTACTACCGCCGCGCCGTCACCATCGTCGATGCGGAGCAGCTGGGCGGCACGATGATGAACAAGCTGGCCGAACTGTTCGACGAGGACGACCGCCGCGGTGGCCGTCGCGGCTGGCGTTGACGTAAGGATAGGCGGGAGGGTGTTTCCAGTCTTTTCAGTGACTTAGCTGAAAATTCCGACCCGGATCAGGGTGTATCCTTACCTGCGAACGCCGGCTTCGCGCCTTCTCCCGCATCGGGAAGGGAAGGGAGGGAGAGAGATGGCGTCGCCTTCTCCCCCGCCGGGGGTGCGGCCTTCTTCTCCTCCTCCAGCACGAGGCGCCAGAGTTCGGTCATGCCGGTGCGGCCGCGCAGTGACCGGCCGCCCTGGCGGACCAGCGGGACGGCGTCCTTGCCCTTGGCGGCGGTGACGCCGCTGGTCAGCACGATCACCTCGGCCTCGCCCTGAAGGGCCGCAGACAACTCCTCGATGCGGGCGGCAACGTTCACGGTGTCGCCGACGATGGTGTAGTTGATCCGGCTGTCGGAGCCGATGTTGCCCACCACCACCGGGCCGCTGTGCAACCCGACGCGGACATGGATCGGCGCACGGCCGGCGGTGACGCGGCGGCGGTTGTCGGCGCGGATGGCGTGGTGGATCGCCAGCGCGGCGCGCAGCGCGCGGACGGCATGGTCCTCCTGCGCCTCCGGCGCGCCCCAGAAGGCCATCAGGGAATCGCCGATGAACTTGTCCACCGTGCCGCCCTCCGCCTCGATGCAGGCGGCGAGCAGGGTGAAATGCTCGTTCAGCAGGGCGGCGGTGTCGGCGGCGGCCATGTGCTCGGCCATGCGCGAGAAGCCGCGGATGTCGGTGAACATCACCGTCACCTCGCGCTGCACGGAGTCGAGCCCGCCCTCGGTCTCGCGCTGGCGCATCAGGCGCAGGACCAGCGCCTTCGGCACATAGGTCTCGAACCAGCGCAGGCCGGCGACCATGGCGTTGAAGGCGGCGGCGGCGCGCGCCATCTCGCGCAGGCGGGAGTCCGGCAGGTCGGGGATGGCGCGGAATTCGAAGGCGCGGACACGGTCGGCGGCCTCGGCCAATCGCGCCACCTGCCGGCTGATCCGCCGCCCGACCAGCAGCGCCACCCCGACCGACACCAGTAGGATGGCGAAGCCGACGGCACCGGTGACATAGAGCCGGCGGATCTCCACCCCCATCTCGCCGTCGCGATAGCCGATGCCGATGATCCAGTCCTGCTGGCCGTAGCCGGACATCTTGCGGGTCAGGAAGGTGTAGTCGCTGCCGAGAACGCGCACGCTGCGCCCTTCCACCCGCTTCTTCAGCGACTGCACCGGCACGCCGCCGGACCACAGCGCCGCCAGCGCCGGGTCGTCGACCTGATCGATGCGCGGCAGCGGCGGACCGTCGAGCTTGCCGGAGAAATCGAAGCTCCGGCCGACCAGCGCCGGATGGGCCAGCACATGGCTGTGGTCGTAGAGGACGAAGG
This sequence comes from Azospirillum oryzae, assembly GCF_900177515.1. GTDB lineage: Bacteria > Pseudomonadota > Alphaproteobacteria > Azospirillales > Azospirillaceae > Azospirillum > Azospirillum oryzae_A. The sequence continues at coordinate 88,285 of NZ_FXAK01000007.1, read as the reverse complement.
CGTTCAGCCCCTGTTCCACATAGAGAACCTGCAGGAAGCGCGACAGGTCACCCAGCGAGACGCCGACCGCCACCTGCCCAAGATAGCGGCCGTCGCGCCGCACCGGCTGGTAGACGGTGACGAAGCTGTTCTGCGCCTCCTTCAGCCAGCGCGGCTCGGCCCAACTGGCGGCGCTGCGGTTGGGGCCGTCCAGCACCTCCGGCGGGATGTCGCTTTCGCCCTGCATGTCGAAGGGTTCGGCCATCAGCTCGCCGTTCAGCCGGGCGACGCGCACGCCGGTCAGGTCGGGGCGGATGAAGGCGAGGCCGGTGACGTCCGGCGCGCCGGCCAGCGCACCGCGCAGCGTGTCGATCATCGCCGTGGTGTCGCCGGCCCGCAGGTCGCCGCGCTCCACCAGCCCGGCGACGAAGCGCGCCATCTCCCGCGCGGGGTCGAGTTGGTGGCGCACCCGCACCTCCACCCCGGCCAGCGCCAGATCGGCCTTGTCGTTCAGCAGGGCGAAGGTGTTGGTGGTGGCGCTGACCAGACCCAGGACCAGAACGCTGGCGACCGCCGCCAGCATCAGCGACCCGAACCCGGCAACCAGCACCGCGGCGATCGGCAGCCGCAGCCGCCGACGCCCGGCGGGCTTCGGCTTCTGCGCCGGCTTCGCAGCCTTTACCGGAACGGCCGGTGCGATCGGGACGCGCGCTGACGGGGTATCGGACATGCGCGGCAGCCTACCCGCCCGCCCGTCCGGCGGCAACCCGCCGGGCTGTATCCTTACGCGGATTTCATGCGGCCACGCTCACGCCGGGAAAGGCTCTATTCGCCGACGATCACCTTCACCCGCTGGCCGGGCTGCAGAGGCGTTCCGGGCGGCAGGTCGTTGATGATCCGGAACAGTTCCTCGGCGTAGGGTTCCTGCGGCATGCGGCGGACGAAGCCGTCGACACTGTCGCCCGGCCGCACCGCCACCACCTGGACGCGCCGGGGGCGGTAGCGGGCGGCCTCCTCCGCGGTCAGGCGGTGGAAGCTGTTGGCCGCCGCCTGGAAATCGGCATCGAAACGAGCCAGCGCCCCCGCCGGCGCCAGGAAGGTGAAGCGGTACATCTTGCCGTCCGGCGTGCGGATCGCCACCAGCCGGATGTCGGCGCTGTCGCCGTTGGACTCGCCGCGCGTGGTGGCGGTCGCCGCCGGCATGCCGCCGATGGTGATGCGCTGGACGTTGGACAGATTGGCCCCCTTGCCCCAGACGCCGGTCAGGAAGGCGACCGGGTCGGAGACCCCGGCGGCCGATCCGCCGTCGAAGGCCATGGCGGTGCCGTTCTTCCCCTTGGCGACCACCTGATCGGCGCCGTTCAGCAGCGAATAGCCCTGCGGCACGGTGAAGGCGATCCCCAGCTGCGGATGGGCGAATGTCCGGCCCCGGACATAGCCGTTCTCCGGGCTGTCGCCATAGACCATGCCGTCGACCGCCTCCAGGTAAGGATCGCGCGGGCGGGCGCCACCCTGCGGCATCTTGCGGGCAAGGTCGGCGGCGATGCGCACGCGCTCCTCGGTCGCCGGATGGCTGGCGAAGAAGTCGAAGCCGCCCTCGCCCTTGTCGCCGGCGCGCAAGCCTTCGTACTGGCTGTCGCGGCGCAGCGTCTCCAGGAAGGTCGCCATGGCGAAGGGGTCGTAGCCGCTCCGCTGCAGGGTGTCGACGCCGAGCCGGTCTGCCTCCAGCTCCTGCTCGCGGGAATAGCTGGCGACCACGGCGGTGCCGCCCAGCCCGGCCAGCTGCGCCAGCGTGTCGTTGCCGAACACCAGCCCGACCCCGGCGGCAAGGATGCCGGCGATGGTCTGCCGGGTCTGGCGCTGCGCCGAATGGTGGGCGGTGACATGGCCGATCTCGTGGGCCAGGACGCCGGCCACCTCCGCCTCGTCCTCCGCCAGCGCCAGCAGGCCGCGGGTCACATAGACATAGCCGCCGGGCAGGGCAAAGGCATTGACGACGTCGCTGTCCAGCACGGTGAAGGTCCAGGGCTCGCGCGCCAAATCGGTGGTGGCGGCGAGCTTGCGGCCGAGCCGGTCGATATAACCCTGCAGCTTGGCATCCTTCACCTCCCCGCCGAACTGGGCGAGGATTTTCGGATGCTCCTGCGCGCCGAGCGCCGCCTCGTCGCCGCCCGACAGCACGTTGTCGAGCAGCCCGGCCTGCGCGGTCGGGGCCAGGACGGGGGTGGCGGCGAGCCAGAGCGCGGCCAGCGCCATGCGGAACGGCTTGCGGAAGGGGACGTGGGTCGGCATACCGGTCAGAACCCCGCCCGGCGGCGGATGTTCCGCAAGGACGGCATTCCCGATGCGATATGTCACGCTTCCGCTTGTGCGCTTGGCCGTGCCGCTTCTGGGCTGGCTGCTTCTGGCCGGGGGCGCTTCGGCGGAAGGGCTGCGGGTCGCCGCCGTGCTGGACGGGGATACGCTGGAGCTGGAGGACGGCCGACAGGTCCGGCTGGCCGGCATCGAGGCGGCGAAGCCGCCGCGCAACTCCAATCCCGCCGACGGGCGGGTCTGGCCGCTGGCGGAGGCGGCGACGAGGGCGTTGAGCGATCTGGCGCTGGGCCGCCGCGTCCTGCTGCATGGGCCGGCGCCGGTCGACCGCCGTGACCGGCTGCTCGCCCAACTGGTGCGGGAGGATGGGCTGTGGCTGCAATCGGCGCTGCTGGTCCGCGGAATGGCGCGGGTCCACACCCGGCCCGACGCCCGCGCCTATGCCGCCGAGATGCTGGCGGGCGAGACTACCGCGCGCGATGCCGGACGCGGGCTGTGGCGCAGCCGGGTCTATGCCGTGCGCGATGCCGCCGACGCCGACGAACTCGCCCGCGACCGCGACAGCTTCCAACTGGTGGAGGGGGTGGTGCTGGCCGTCTCCAAGAGCGGCGGCGAGACCTGGCTGGATTTCGGCGCCGACTGGCGCAGCGACGTCACCGTCCATATCGGGCGCGCCGCGATGCGCGAGGTCACCCGCGCTGGCATCGACCCGCTGTCCTACGAGGGCCGGCGCGTGCGCGTGCGCGGCTGGATCACGCTGCGCAACGGCCCGATGATCGAGATCACCCATCCCGAACAGATCGAGCGGCTGGAGCGGGAACCGGCCTCCGCCGCCCGGCGAGGCTCCGCCCCCGACGATGACGACCCGTGGGACGACCCGTGGGACGACCCATGGAATGAGGACGACGCGGAGGAAGACCCGGAATGATGAAGCCGTCGATTGCGCGTATGGGCGGGCGCCTGCTCGCCACCTTGTTTCTTCTGCTTGCCGCCTTGCCAGTGCATGCGGCACTGGCCGGCGGGCCGACGCTGACCATCGCCGTTGCCGGGGCCGAGCGGGTGTTCGACCGCGACGCCCTGCTGGCCCGGCCCGATGTGGTGACCGTCGACATTCCCGCCGACATCTCCTATGGCCGGCCGATGCGCTACCGCGCCGTGCCGCTCGCCAGCCTGCTGGGCATCGGCGATTTCCCGCCCGGTACCGTACTGGAAGGGGTGGCGTCGGACGGCTTCACCGCGCAGCTGCCGCCGGAGCTGTGCCTGCGCACCGGACCCGACGGCGCCGTCGCCTTCCTGGCGGTGGAGCCGGCCGACCGGCCCTGGCCCAACCTGCCGGGCAAGGAGGTGTCCGCCGGTCCCTTCTATCTGGTGTGGGTGCGGCCGGAGGCGTCGGGGGTGCGCAGCGAACAATGGCCCTACCAGTTGGCCCGCATCGTCGCCTCGGACGATCCGTTGCGGCGCTGGCCGCAGCTGGCGGTCGAGCCGGGACTGGCCGCCGACTCGCCGATCCGCGCCGGACAGGCGGTGTTCATCACCCAGTGCATGGCCTGCCACACCCTGAACGGCGCCGGCAGCGCCACGATGGGGCCGGACCTGAACCGGCCGATGAGCCCGACCGAATATCTCACCCCCGCCGGGCTGAAGAGACTGGTCCGCGATCCTCGCTCCGTCCGGACATGGCCCAGCCAGCAGATGCCGGGCTTCGATCCGGCGATGCTGAGCGATGCCGACCTCGACCGCGTCGTCGCCTATCTGGCTCACATGGCGGGACGCAAGGCACCTTGAACGGGGGCGCTACAGGATGGCGTTGAAGTCGTCCAGCAGCGTGGCGATGCGGCCGCTGTCGCTCTGGTCCATGATGACGCGGGCACGCTTGCTCGCCTCCATCAGGTCGAGCGAGCGGATGCGCTTCTTCACCGCCGGCACCGACAGCGGCGCCATCGACAGCTCGCGCACGCCAAGACCCAGCAGCAGCGCGCAATAGCGCGGATCGCCGGCGATCTCGCCGCAGACCGACACCGGAATGCGGGCGCGCAGGGCCGCCTCCACCGTGAACTGGATCAGCCGCAGCACGGCCGGATGCAGCGGGTCGTAGAGGGTGGCGACCTGCTCGTCGGCGCGGTCGATGGCCAGCGTGTACTGGGTCAGGTCGTTGGTGCCGATGGAGAAGAAGTCGGCGGCATAGGCCAGCGCGTCGGCGGCCAGCGCCGCCCCCGGCACCTCCACCATCACCCCGACCGGCGGCAGCGGATCGGCGATGGCGACGCCGCGGCGGCGCAGCCGGCGGGCGACCTGCCCCATCATCTCCCGCACCTTCTGCACCTCAGTGACCGAGGCGATCATCGGCAGCAGGATGCGCAACGGCCCATGGGCGCCGGCCCGCAGCATGGCGGCCAGCTGGGTCTCCAGCAGCTTCGGTTCGCGCAGGCCCAGCCGGATGGCGCGCAGGCCCAGCGCCGGGTTGGCCGGCTCGCCATAGCGCCCGGCCATCCAGCCGGCCAGCTTCTCGCCGCCCAGATCCATGGTGCGGGCGGTGACGGTGCGGCCGCCCATCCCCTCAATCATGGTGCGCAGCACGGTGTACTGCTCATCCTCGTCGGGCAGATGGTCGCGGTTCATGAACATGAACTCGGTCCGCAGCAGGCCGATGCCCTGGGCGCCATGCTCCAGCGCCTGATCCAGGTCGCGGGGCAGCTCCAGGTTCGCCATCAGCGTCACGGCGGTGCCGTCGCGGGTGACGGCGGGCAGCTTGCGCAAACTCTTCAATCCCTGGCGCTCGCGTTCGCGGGCGGCCCGGCGTTCGCCGTAGTCGTCCAGCACGTCGGCCGGCGGGTCGATCAGCACGCGGCCCTGCAGCCCGTCGACGATCACCGTCACGCCGTTGCGCACGCCGGCCAGCAGGCCGGGCGCGCCCAGCACCGCCGGCAGGCCGAGCGAGCGGGCGAGGATCGCCGTGTGCCCTTCCGCTCCGCCCAGAACGGTGGCGAAACCGCCGACGACGGCGGGGTCGAGCAGGGCGGTGTCGGCGGGGGTCAGCTCCTCCGCCAGGATGATGCTGCCGGGAGCGAGCGTGCTGAAGGCCCGGTATTCCTGCTTCATCAGGTTGCGGGTCAGCCGCCGCCCGACCTCGCGGATGTCGTCGATGCGGCCGGCCAGATAGGCGTCGTCCATGCCGGCGAAGGTGGCGGCAATGGCGGCGATCTCCGCCTGGATGGCGGCCTCGGCGTTGACGCGGTCCTGCTTGATGCGATGCTCCACCCCGCGGGTCAGGCGCGAGTTGGTGACCATCGACAGGTGGGCGTCCAGCAGGAATCCGATCTCTTCCGACGCCGAATCGGGCAGGACCAGCGCCTTGCTCTTCAGCTTCTTGATCTGGCGGCGCGCCTTGGTCGCCGCCTCGTTGAAGCGGGCGACCTCCGCCTCGACGGCGTCGGGTTCGATGACGTATTCCGGGATGGCGACGGCACCGCTTTCCACCACATGGGCCGGGCCGATGGCGATGCCGGGCGACACGCCGAGGCCGCGCAGGGCGCGTGCCGAACCGCTCAGCTGGTCGAGGGACGGCGTTCCGCCGGAACCGCCGCGGTCGGGGCCGGCCACCGGGCCACCGGCGGGGGGCAGGTCACTCTTCATCGAACTTGCGGTTGATCAGATCCAGGAGGGCATCCATCGCCGCATCGGCCTGGGCGCCGCTGGCGCGCAGTTCCACGCTGGTCCCCGGACCGGCGGCCAGCATCATCAGCCCCATGATCGATTCGCCGGACACCACGGAATCGCCGCGGCGCACCGAGATCTCGGCATTGAAGGTGGCGACCAGCTTGACGAACTTGGCCGAGGCGCGCGCATGCAGGCCGCGCTGGTTGGTGATGGTGGCGGTGCGGCGGATCTCGCCGTCGGTCGGCGCCATGTCGTCGGGGTGGCTCATCGCGGGCGGTTCAGTCCGACAGGAGGGTGGAGGCGACGTTGATGTATTTCTGCCCGGCGTCGCGGGCGGCGATCACCGACTTGTCGAGCGGCTCGGTCTTGCGCACGCTGGCGAGCTTGATCAGCATCGGCAGGTTGACGCCGGCGATCACCTCCACCTTCGCCTTGTCCATGATGGAGATGGCGAGGTTGGACGGCGTGCCGCCGAACATGTCGGTCAGCACCACGACACCCGATCCGTCATCGACCTCCGCCACCGAATTCAGGATGTCCTGGCGGCGCTGCTCCATGTCGTCGTCCGGCCCGATGCACACGGCGCGCACCTGCTGCTGTTCGCCCACGACGTGGAACAGCGCGGCGATGAACTCCTCGGCCAGCCGCCCGTGGGTGACAAGAACCATACCGATCATGGGACATCCTTCAAGGTTGGGTCCTCCCCGGAGACCTGCGCGCGGGCCGGTGCCGCAAGGCGCCTGCCCACATCGCATCTGGATCGTTGGTTGGACGTATGGTCGTCAAGGCGCAATTTGCATCATCCCTGATGAGGGGCCTGGTGGGGAGCCTGACCGCCGCCCTGGGCGCCGGTCCCGGTGCGCAGGCCCTGCCGGTCCAGTTCGCGATGGCTCAGGTTGACCCGCAGCCCCTGCTCCTTCAGCCATGCCGCCAGCCGTTCGGCGACGAAGACGGAGCGATGCTTGCCGCCGGTGCAGCCGATGGCGATGGTCAGGTAACTCTTGCCTTCCTGGTTGTAGCGCGGCAGCAGCGGGCGCAGCAACTCGGTCAGGTTCCGGAAGAAGGCCGGGTAGTCGGCATCTCCCTCAACCCGCGCGGCGACGGCCGGATGCAGGCCGGTCAGCGGCCGAAGCTCCGGATCGTAATGCGGGTTGGTCAGGAACCGCACGTCGAAGACCAGATCGGCTTCGCGCGGAAGTCCCTGGCGGAACGAGAAGGAGGTCACGAACACCTGCAAGGCTGCCTGGGCATCACGCCGGAAATGTCCGGACAGGATGCGCCGCAAATCGTGAATGGACAGTTGCGTGGTGTCGATGGTGACGTCGGCCTCCTCCTTCAGCGGGAACAGCAGGGCGCGTTCGCGCTGGATGCCATCGGGCACCGTGCGGTCCTCCGCCAGCGGGTGGCGGCGGCGGGTCTCGGTGAAACGGCGCTGCAGCACCTCGTCGCCGCAATCCAAGAAGACCAGGCTGACGTCGAGGTCGCTGTCGCCCCGCAACTCCTCCAGCTCGTCCAGGAAGTTCTGCGCGGAAAAGTCGCGGGTGCGGCTGTCGATCACCAGGGCCAGCGGCCGGCGTTTCGGGTCGGCCTGCCGAATCAGGGCGGGGACCAGCGACAGGCGCAGATTGTCCACCGCCTCGTATCCTAGATCCTCCAGCGCCTTCAGCGCCACCGACATGCCGGCGCCCGACAGGCCGGTGACCAGCACGACGCGCCCGCGGGAGGCAGCGGTGGTGGCGGGATCAGACGGCACGTCGGAAGATGTCATGATGTGACCGGGCTCGGCTGGGCGGACAGGCTGGCGGGCACCCGGTCCAGCCGGCCGCCGCACAGGCTGGCGGCGGCAAGGCGGATCTTGGCGGGGGTCGAGGCGTCGAAGGCGCAGAGCCCGAGGCGGGGCAGGGCGACGCCCAGCAGCGTCTCGGTCTCCGCCTCCGGCAGGCGCTCCACCTCCGGACGGGAAACCAGATCGACGACGAGACCGACAAGAGCGGACGGGGCCGAGGGAACGGGCAGGATGCCGACGCCCCGCACCTCCAGCAGCCCGGACAGGGCGGGCGGGGATGAGGCGGTCAGGCGGCCGGGCTCGCTCTGCAGCACCACCCGGTCATCCGCGACCAGCAGGGCGCCGCCATCGATCAGTCGCAAGGCCAAATCCGATTTTCCCCGTCCGGACTCTCCACGCAGCAGCACGCCGATTCCGGAGAGCAAGACGCAGGTGCCGTGAATCGTCACCATAGTCTGGCGAAGGTGAGACGTGGCGCCGATTCTGTCAATGGAAACGGAACGGTGGCCCATGATGTCAGGCGGGGAAACCTGTCCGGGCTCCCCCATCCGCTTCCGACCGTTCTTTCGGTCTGATTGCTTGAGCGGCGAGACTCCTCAGGCGTTGGCGGCGCCGCGGGGGGTGCGGCGGATCGCCTCCAGTTCCAGGGCCAGCGCGTCGCGGCGCCGGATCATCTCGTCCAGATCCTCCAGCTCCGCCGCCTCCTGGCAGGCGTCGCGGAAGTCCTTCTCCCGCTTCAGCCGCACCAGCAGGACCTTGTAATTGTCGGCGATGCTGGCGAGGTGGCGTTGCGCGCCCTGCAGCGCCTCCGCCAACTGCGTCCGCTCCTGCGCGGAGTCCCGCATCAGCTTCGCCAGCTCCCCCTGCTGCCGCCCGGCATCGCGGATCAGGCGGGCCAGACGGTAACGGCGCAGATCGACGACCTCCGCCGAAGCGGTGCCGACACCCGCGGGAGGGCGGCCGGGACGAAGCGGGAGCTGTACGGGGGACTCGGGTGGAGCGGACTCAGGCATGGCAACCCCACATCCTTGTTCCGGGCTGTGGCCGCCCTCTTCCAGATGTGTCGATCTGAAGCAAACAACCGGACTGGCGTGGTCCGGGCGCCTCGGCAGCCGACAGGAGAGAACGACCTGAGCCATGATCGGTGCTTGCAGGCGGCTTGTCTAGCCGAGAGTGCAAAGGATGTATGAAATTCCGCAGAGCTTCCTAAAGCAGAGGCAGGATCACGACGAAGTCGGCACCATCGATGCTCCCGCCCGATATCTTCCTATTTTGCGCAAATACTGAACCGTTGTGTGCGCCTACTATTTGTTTCACGATCGATAGTCCGAGACCGGAGTGGGTGCCGAACTTTTCGCCCGCCGGCCTCTCGGTATAGAAGCGGTCGAAGATCGCCTCCTCCTTCCCCTCCGGGATGCCCGGCCCCTGGTCCGACACCACCACCGTGACGCTGCGGCCGGTGCGCCGGGCGGTCAGCCGCACCAGGCCGCCGGGCGGCGAGAAGGACAGGGCGTTGTCGATCAGGTTCTGGAACAGCTGTGTCAACCGTCCCTCCAGCCCCGGCACCACCAGACGCTCGCCCGCCGGCACGTCGACGACGACGCGCGGCGGCGTGGCGGCGGTTTCTCCCGTTCCGCCGGCCGCCACCGGTTCATCGACGGTTTCGGCCACGGTTTCGGCGACCGTCTGGCGCAGTTCGGCCAGCATGGTCAGCAGCAGACCGATGTCCACCGGTTCCGGTTCCGCCCGCGACAGCTCGGCATCCAGGCGGGAGGCGTTGGAGATGTCGCTGATCAGCCGGTCCAGCCGCTGCACGTCGTCGGCGATGATCGCCATCAGCCGGTCGCGGTGGCGCGGATCGCTGACGCGGCCGGCGGTCTCCACCGCGCTGCGCAGGGAGGTCAACGGGTTCTTGATCTCGTGGGCGACGTCGGCGGCGAAACGTTCGATGGCGTCCATCCGCGTCCACAGCGCGTCGGTCATCTCGCGCAGCACGCCGGACAGCTCGCCGATCTCATCGCCGCGGCGGGTCAGGTCGGGAATCTCGGCATGGCGCCCGTGGCTGGTGCGCAGCCGGTCGGCGGCCTGGGCCAGCCGGCGGATCGGCCGGGCGATGGTGCCGGCCAGATAGAAGGACAGCCCCACCGTCACCAGCAGCGCCACCGCGAACACCCGCAGGATGTCGAAGCGGACCGAGCGGATGGCGCGGTCGATCTCGCCGCCGCCGCGGGTCAGCAGCACCGCGCCCAGCACCTCGCGGTAGCGCTGGACCGGCACCGCCACCGTCAGCAGCAGCTCCGGATCGCCGCCGGCGCCGTCGACACGCCAGACCGTGGCCGCCGCCTCGCCGCCCAGCGCGCGCTCCACGTCGGGGTTGGGCTCGCCCGGCTGCTCGCGGTAGACCGGCAGCCCCTCGCGGCTCGGCACCACGTCGATCAGGCGGGTGTAGAGGTCGTTGATGGCGCGCGACAGCGGGTCGCCGGCCGGCGGGGAGGGCAGCTCGCGGATCTCGATGCGGCCCTGCGATCCGACCAGAACCCGGCTGTCGGACAGCATGCGCCCGTCGATGTCGTACAGGCGGGTGCGCGTCGCCGTCGCCTCGGCCAGACGGCGGATCATCGGCCGGGCCAGTTCGGGCGCCAGTTCGAACCGCTCGCCCCCCTCGTCGCCGGTGGGGGACGGGGCGGTCAGGATGCGGTTCACCGCCCCTTCGCCGAGCGCAGAGGCGAAGATGCGCGCCTCCGTCTCCAGCGCCTCGGTCTCCGCCTGGATCAGCCGGTCCTGATAGCGGCCGAGATAGAGCAGGCCGGCCATCAGCAGGACCAGCGCCAGCACGTTCACCGCAAGGATGCGCAGGGTCAGCGGCGACACGCGCCGTCTGGTTCCGCCCCGGCCCAAGGTGGACACCGCGCTATTCCTTGTACCGGTAGCCGACGCCATAAAGCGTTTCGATCTGGGAGAAGTCCGGGTCGACCGCCTTGAACTTCTTGCGCAGCCGCTTGATGTGGCTGTCGATGGTGCGGTCGTCGACATAGACATGCTCGCCATAGGCCGCGTCCATCAGCTGGTCGCGGTTCTTCACATGGCCCGGCCGCTGGGCCAGCGCGCGCACCAGCAGGAATTCGGTCACGGTCAGGTCGATCGGCTGGCCCTTCCAGCTGCAGGCATGGCGGGCGCCGTCCAGCAGCAGCGGGCCGCGGGTGATCAGCTGGCCGGGATCGGCCTCCACGCTCTCGCCGCGCAACGCCTCGCGCCGCAGCAGCGCCCGGATGCGCTCGATCAGCAGGCGCTGCGAGAAGGGCTTCTTAATGTAGTCGTCGGCCCCCATGCGCAGGCCCATCAGCTCGTCCAGTTCGTCGTCCTTGCTGGTCAGGAAGATGACGGGCATCTGGCTGGTCTGACGCAGGCGTTGCAGCAACTCCATGCCGTCCATGCGCGGCATCTTGATGTCGAGCACGGCGAGGTCGGGCGGGCGCTGGCTCAATCCGCGCAGCGCCTCGGCGCCGTCGGTGTAGGTGCGCACCTCGAACCCTTCGGCCTCCAAGGCGATGGAGATCGAAGCCAGGATGTTGCGGTCGTCATCCACCAGGGCGACGGTGTGGGCCATGGTCGTAACAGATCCTATTGAAACGGGTCAGGTCAGGGCGGGGCGGCCGAAGTGCCGGTTCACAGAAATGTTAGCGGAAACATCAGGCATAGGCGGAGTGGTCATTCCAATACTTTATGCCAGAGTCCAGGTACCAGAGGCAGTTTTCTCTTTTCCCGCAGCATTTGTATGGTCCAATATGGCGGCAATGCGGCGCCGAACAACGGTGCCGCGCGGGAGAACGCACTCGTTTCGGAATGAGTTTTTCGAACGCCCTTCCCGCGTCCTCTCCGGCCGGCGCCATGCCGGACGGCAAGGAGGGCGCGACGCCGCCGGGCACCGGCCGGAGCGGCCCGGACTCCGCCATCCCGGCTGCGGCAGCCATGGCTGCGGCAACCATGGATCCGGCAACCATTGCTGCGGCTTTGGGCGCCCGGCGCCTGATGCGCGCTTGCGACCGCGCCGCGCTGGCGACCGCCCAGCGGCCGGCCGATGACGGCACCGGAACCGGCGCCGCCGGCTGGCCATATCCCTCGCTGGTGCTGGTGGCGTTCGACCATGACGGCAGTCCGCTGCTTCTGCTCTCCACGCTGGCCGACCACACGCGCAACCTGCTGGCCGACGGCCGGGTCGGGCTGCTGTTCGACGGCACCGCCGGGCTGGCGCAGCCGCTGACCGGCGCCCGCTTGTCGGTGCTGGGCCGGGCGGAGCGGTCGGACGATCCGATCCACCGCGCGCGCTATCTGCGCCGCCATCCCGCCGCCGCCTTCTATGCCGGCTTCGCCGATTTCGCAATCTACCGCGTGGCGGTTGAGCGCGCCCATCTGGTCGCCGGCTTCGGCCGCATCCACTGGCTCTCCGCCGCGGAACTGGACCTGCCCGCCGCGGCCCCCGCCCTGGCGGCGGGCGAGGCGGCGCTGCTTGACCATCTGAACGGCGAGGGGTACGGCCCCCGGCTCGGTCCAGCCACGGATGGCGACGGAGAAAGCTGGAGCCTGACCGGAATCGACCCGGAGGGATGCGACCTGCGACGCGGGGGGTACGTCGCCCGCGTCGATTTTGAGCAGAGAATCCACGACCCCGAATCGGCTAAACTGACGCTGGACACGCTGATCCGGCCGCAGGACGGGTCCGGACAACCCGGAGGATCGACATCCGGGACCGAAAAGGCTGGGACCGAAACAGCCGGTGGCGGGAGTACCTGATGGTGCCCGATGCCGGAAAGAACAAGAAGAAGATGAAGAACAAGAAGAACGGTCGGAACGAAAAGCAATAACGAGAGAGGCGAGAAGCCAACCGTCAGCCTGCCAACCGTCAGCCTGAACGACCAGCCGAGAGGTCGCTTCGACACCACCGGGCGCCGCACCAAAAACAAGAACGCGGCGCGCGGGCACGCGCAACCAGGAGAACACTTCAGTGGACCATAACGGATCGACCCGTTTCCCGTCCGGGCCATTGGCCCCCAGACCTGTCGCCTCAGGACCGCCTTTTGCACCGTATCGTCGCCGCACCCTGCCCGTGTCCTGGGCGGTGCAGCGCATCGCGGCGGGGTTCCAGCCCGACCGCCCCTTCGGACCGGCGCCCCGCTGATGCGGCGGTCGCCTTCCATCTGACGACACGACAACGGACGAAAGAACGGCCGGACCGGCCGCGGGACCCCCGGCGAGGGGCATGCCCGGGCGCAAGGGGACCGGCCCAGCCTTCGAGAGGGACGATATGACTGGACATACGCGGACGCGGAACAAGAAGCTCCTGGCCTGGGTCGAGGAGATCGCGCTGAAATGCAAGCCGGAGCGCGTACACTGGTGCGACGGGTCGCAGGAGGAATATGACCGTCTCTGCAACGAGATGGTGGAATCGGGCACCTTCATCCGCCTGAACGAGGCCAAGCGCCAGAACTCCTTCCTCTGCCGCTCCGATCCGGGCGACGTCGCCCGTGTCGAGGACAGCACCTACATCTGTTCCAAGACGCGCGAGGAAGCCGGTCCGACCAACAACTGGATGGACCCGGAGGAGATGAAGGCCAAGCTGGACGGCCTGTTCGAGGGCTGCATGCGCGGCCGCACCATGTATGTGGTGCCGTTCAGCATGGGGCCGCTGGGTTCCGACATCTCGCACATCGGCGTGCAGATCTCCGACAGCCCCTATGTCGCGGTCAACATGCGCCTGATGACCCGCATGGGCCAGAAGGTTCTCGACATCCTGGGCGACGGCGATTTCGTCCCCTGCCTGCATTCCATCGGCGCCCCGCTGGAGCCCGGCCAGCAGGACGTCGCCTGGCCCTGCAACGCCGACAACAAGTACATCGTCCATTTCCCGGAGGAGCACCGCATCGTCTCCTACGGCTCCGGCTATGGCGGCAATGCTCTGCTGGGCAAGAAGTGCTTCGCGCTGCGCATCGCGTCCTCCATGGGCCGCGAGCAGGGCTGGCTGGCCGAGCACATGCTGATCCTGGGCGTGGAAAGCCCGGCCGGCGAGAAGACCTATGTCGGCGCCGCCTTCCCGTCGGCCTGCGGCAAGACCAACTTCGCCATGCTGGTCCCGCCGAAGGAGTTCGAGGGCTGGAAGGTCCGCACCATCGGTGACGACATCGCCTGGATCAAGCCGCAGCCCGACGGCACGCTGCGTGCCATCAACCCGGAGGCCGGCTTCTTCGGCGTCGCCCCCGGCACCAGCGTGAAGTCGAACCCGAACGCGCTGAAGACGCTGGACCACAACGTCATCTTCACCAACGTCGCGCTGACCGACGACGGCGATGTCTGGTGGGAAGGCCTGACCGACGAGGCGCCGGCCCACCTGATCGACTGGCAGGGCAAGGACTGGACCCCGGGTTGCGGCCGCCCGGCCGCCCATCCGAACAGCCGCTTCACCGCGCCGGCGGCGCAGTGCCCGTCGATCGACCCGGCCTGGGAGGATCCGGCCGGCGTTCCGATCAGCGCCTTCATCTTCGGCGGCCGCCTGTCGAAGACCTTCCCGCTGGTGTTCGAGGCCTACAACTGGCGCGAAGGCGTCTATTGGGCCGCGACCATGGGCTCGGAGGCCACCGCCGCCGCCGTCGGCCAGGCCGCCATCCGCCGCGACCCGTTCGCCATGCTGCCCTTCTGCGGCTACAACATGGCCGACTACTGGAACCACTGGCTGTCGATGGAAGGCAAGGTGGAGAGCCTGCCGCGCATCTACCGCGTCAACTGGTTCCGCAAGGACGAGAACGGCAAGTTCGTCTGGCCGGGCTTCGGCGACAACATGCGCGTGCTGAAGTGGATCGTCGACCGCGTCCGCGGCCGTGCCACCGACGTGGCGGAATCGCCCTTCGGCTATTCCCCGCGCTACCAGGATCTGAACTGGTCGGGCCTGAACTTCCCGGCCGACAAGTTCGCCAAGATCATGGACATCGACCGCAAGGAGGCCGAGGCCGAGGCGCGGGACCAGGAGGAGCTGTTCAACCGCTTCGGCGACCGCCTGCCCGAGGAAATCGAGCAGCAGCGCCTCGCCGTCCTGAAGCGGCTGGAGAACAGCCCGGACGTCTGGCGCATCGGCTGACCAGCCGAAACCGTCAGCGGAAAGCCTGTCAGCAGGTAAGGATAGGGGCTGCCGCAAGGCGGCCCCTTTTCCGTTGCGGCGGCCGAGATGAACGGGAATTCATCCGAAACCGGCCCGTTGGCGGCCGGGTCCGGCGGCAGGGAGGCCAAGGTTCAGCCTTTGCAAGGCGATGCCATCCTTACCCGCCGCATCAGCCTTTCGGTGATTTAACCGGCGTGTCAAAAAGATCGGGCATAAAGTCGCCCGCGCCGGTTCGCGCATGCCAGGGAGGGCGACGTCATGTCCGATCATCAAGTTCCACCGCAGGATGGTGACGATTCCGCGGAACCGACCTTCCCGTCCGCCGATCCGGAGGACGCCGGCGGCCTGCTGTCGTCCAAGCGTCAGCCCTGCGCCATCAGCGGCAAGCGCCGGCCGAAGCGCGACCTGATCGCGCTGGACGCGCTGCGCCCCAGCCTGGCCGACCGCATCCGCCACGACCACCCGCATCTGGAGCCGGACGCGCAGATCAGCCGGCAGGAACTGGCGCGCTACCGCTCGCTCTATGTCGCCGAGCTGCTGAAGGAGGAGCATGGCGAACTCAGCGAACTGGACCGCGAGGTCGCCGAAAGCCTTGCCCGGCACGAGACGCTGGCCGAAAACCCGGAGGAGGAGTACGACGACCACCGCACGCTGGGTGAACGGTTGTCGGACGGTCTCGCCAGCTTCGGCGGCAGTTGGGCCTTCCTGATCTCCTTCGCCTTCTTCCTGGGCGTGTGGATGCTCATCAACGTCCTGGAAGGCGACACGCGGGCCTTCGATCCTTACCCCTTCATCCTGCTGAATCTGCTGTTGTCCTGTCTGGCCGCCATCCAGGCGCCGGTCATCATGATGAGCCAGAAGCGGCAGGAGGCGAAGGACCGCCTGCGCTCCGAAAACGACTACCGCGTCAACCTGAAGGCCGAGCTGGAGATCCGGCACCTGCACGAGAAGATGGACTATCTGATCCAGCGCCAATGGCAGCGTCTGACCGAAATCCAGCAGCTGCAGCTGGAGATCATGCAGGAAAAGCGGCTGCGCAAGTAAGCCGCAAACCGGCGGCCGGGCGGCGCCTCAGCGCTTGCGGCGGCCGTCCAGTTCCAGCATGCCGCGCAGCGCGGCGATGGTCTTGCTGAGCGGCGTCGGTTCGCCGCCGGGCTTGACCTCCAGCTTGGCTTCCGGATTGGCGGGCTTTGCCGTGTCCGGCTGAACATCGGGCAGCTTGGCTTTGGGCGGCGTCCCTGCCTCCGGCGCGGCGGATCCGCCGCGGGCCGGAGGACGCGGCTTGGCGGCGCGGGGTTTCGGTTGGGAAGCGGGCGCCGGCGACTCCGGCTGTATCTCGTCCTCGATCATCCCGCGCAAGGCCTTCATCGCCTCCTCGATCTCGCGCTCCTGGGCGGAGCGGCGACCGGCCGGGGGCGGCTCCGGTTCCTGTTCCGGGGCCGCAGCCTCCGGCGCCGGATCGGACTCGCCCCAGCCGGCGGGCACCGACCAGTCATCCCCGCCCCGGCCGGGCACCGGATCATCCGGCTCCTCGCGACGGGCAGGCTTGTCGACGATCCTGCCGGCATTGCGCGGGTTCTTGAGCGACGGCGCAGCCTCCTCCTCTTCCTCCGCAGGCTCGTTCGCCGCATCCTCGATCATGGAGCGCAGGGCGGCGAGGGTCCGGTCGAAGCCTTCCTCGTCCTCTGGCGGCGGGGGCGGGCGCAGGGCCCGGCGTTCGGCGCGATGCTGGTCGAAGTCGAGCGGCTCGGCAGGCGGCGGCGCCGGCTTCGCCGGGCGGGAGACGGATGCCGGGACGGGCTTCTCCGGGTCGCGGATGGCGAAGGACAGGATCTCGTCCTCCGACGGTTCCTCGCCGTCCGGATCGCCGTCTTCCAGATCATCCTCCCGGCCGCTGTCCCCGGACTCCAGGTGCCAGGGATCGGATCCGGCGTCCGCGCCGTCGTCCTCGTAATCCCGGCGCACCAGGACCTTGTGCGAAAAGACCGGCGGTTCGTCCTGGGCATCCTCGTCCTGCCCGCGCCCACGCAGGCCCGGCCCGTCGTCGACGGGACCGTCGGCGGACGGAGGTTCGGCAAAACTCGTTGCGCGGCCGGCCTGGGGCTCAGGCGCAGGGTCGTCCTCGTCGTCGTCGGAGCCGTAGGCCTGCGCCAGCAGCCGGCGCATCGCCATCAGCGTCTCGTCGCCATCATCGTCGGGATCGCCATCCTCGGACTCGGCGCCGTCCGGATCAGCGGTACCGCCAACTTCGTCGCGGGCCGGCTCCGGCCCCTCGTCGTTGGCGGCAGTCCTGGCATCGTCCACCGCCGGCTCATCATCCCAATCGTTGGACCAATCATCCGCCGGCGACGGACTGCCCAAGCGCGCCGCCATGTCCGCGAGCGAAACGGGTTCCCACAGCGGAGCGGCGCCATCCTCCGCCGGACCGTCGGCCACGAGGTCGGACAGCGGACGTTCCGACACCGGCTTGCCGCGAACAGGCGCCGGAGGAGGGGGAGGGGGAGGGGGCTCCGCATCGGCCGTCCTGTCCCGGCCGCCGTCTCCGCCACGCAACGAGGCGAGCAGGCCGTTCAGTGCCGCCAACGGCGCATCGAAGGACGGCTCGTCATTGCTGGCGGTAGGGAGGCCGGCGGTCGGGGGGTCGGCCAGGATCGGCCGGCTTTCGATATCGCGGGAGTCGCAGCGCGAGCAGCGGTAATGCGGCGCGATCGACAGCACCGGATAATTGGGGCCGAAGCGCCGTTCCAGCATGGCACGGGGCAGCACGCCACCATGTCCGCAGGCGCGGCAGCGCAGTTGCACGTCGGCGTCGATGTCGCGGAGGAACAGCATACGGGCCATGCCGCGCAGTATAGCGGCGGCCCCGCGGCTTTCCCATTCGTTTCAGTGCCGCCCCGGCCCCTTGGGTTGAGGTCAGACCGCGCGGGTGACGGTCAGGCCCTGTTCGGACAGGCTGTCGAAGATGTCCTTGAACTTCCGCAGATAACGGGTGCGGTAGGCGTCGAAATCGGCAGCGATGGCCGCCTCGGCATTCTGGGACTTCTGGAACTCGGACACGCGGTGGGCATTCTCGGCGCGGTACAGGGCGAAAGCGCCCTTCGTCACCAGATCGCTGCCGACCGGGTCTGCAGTCTTCGATTTGTCGCTGTTCATCAATCCATGTCCAGATGGAGTGGACATCCGGCCGCCGGCTTTGGACGGGCGGGGCCGGATGATCGGAGCCGTTCATCGGCGGAGGCTGCGATACGACCCTGGGGCCATATCAATGGGTTGCAGCCACCGGGAAAAGCCTACGCCCGCTTTCCCACACCCGCAATGTTGCAACGCACCATCATGCCACCACCCCGCGCAGGGCGGCCATGCGGTCACGGTCGACGCGGATGCGGTCCAGATGCTGGGCGATCACCGCGGTGATGGGCAGGGGAAGCTCTTTCGCCATCGCTTCTTCGTAACGGCGCAGGCATTCGCTTTCGCCGCGTTCGACCTCCTGGATGATGGTGGCACGGTCATGGCCGAGCACGGCGGATTTCAACTCCAGGAAGAAGCGGTGGGCACCGCCCAGCATGGTGCCGCCCATGTCGGGCGCCCCGCCCTGTTCGGCGACCAGCCGCTGGATCTCGCGCACGATGGCGCCGCGCTGGGCGGCGAGATCGTTGAACAGAGCCTTCAGATCCTCGTCCTGGGCGGATTCCGCGGCCTGCCGATAGCCCTCGTGGCTGTCCTCGACGATGCGGATCAGGTCATTGAGCGTATCGACGATCTCGTCTTTTTCCATGGCGGCAGGCCCTCCCATGCGTCCCCTACGCTGCCACAACCCTTTGGCAGGGCCGAATGTTCCAAACTGCCACCGGGGGCAATACCAGTGCGACGGGCCTGACGCAGGTGGCCGACAGTCCGGCGATGCCAAGAGCGTTGGGAGATAATCGAGCAGGAATACCGTCATGGGGCGCCGTAGCATGAACAGCATGCTGCAGCGCAACGAAGGCGGCGGACGCTAGTCCCGGACGGTTAACCAGATATGAACATCGTTGTGACCGGAAACAGACCGGAAGATGGTCCCACGATGCCCTCGACAGTTTCGAAATGCAATCGTCTGGAGCGTGTAGGCAACTCCAGTGATTATTGTGTGTACTCTGCCTCGTCGCGCTCCCATGAAACGGGTTTGGAAAGGTTTGTCAGGCGGAAGCCCGGCGATTTCGGAGAGGATCCTGCCCATCCTTGTCATTGGCTTTGACGACGTACAGCGGCATTCTCGCACCGTCACGGCAGCATCGTTATCGACGATGTCTTTATCGGCGCTGGCGGACCGGGATCGGGGGATCATCCGGTAATTGGCGCAATCCGGACGAACTGGGGGAACCATCATGGCGCTGTACGGCCGCCATCCTGCCTCGCTTGGCTGGGAACCGAAGCCGAAAGCGGGCAAGACCGGCGAAGCACGCGGCCATGCCGGCCGCGCCAGCCGCAGCGGGCATCTATGCTGTGGCTGCGGCCGGCCGATCCGCGCCGGCGACCCGCATTGGGCCGGACATGGCCACCAAAATCCCTGGCACTATGCCTGTGCCGAGCGTGCCGGCCTTACATGGTCATGGGCGGGCCGCCCGGCCGCGCCGCCGCTTCCGGCCGCGGAGATGGACTGACCGCGCCGGCGTTCGCCCCGGCCTGCGCCTCTTCGCGCCCGCGCCGGTAGGCATCGCGTTCAGCCTCCAAAATGGCGTCGGCCAGACGCCGTTCGAATTCGCGTTCCACGAGGGCGGAGAACAGGTCGATGCGGAAGCGGGCCTGCAGGGACCGGCTCAGCCGGCGGGCTCTTTCGATCGGCGGCATCGGCGTTCTCCTCTCGGCTGGCTGACAATGCCGCCCAGCTTCAAGGATTGCGGGTGATCCCGGCAACCGCGCCATCGGCGAACCGCCAACGCAAAGGAGAGCGCCCATCCGCACCCATCGGTGCGAACCGCTCGTTTGCGAAAACCGGATTTTAAAAGGCTTTTGGGAGGAAGCGGCTCAAGGCCGGCTGCCATGCAGCTGGTATGATGCTGCCGGCTGGCGTTTGGAGCGGGTGAAGGGAATCGAACCCTCGTCGTAAGCTTGGGAAGCTTCTGCTCTACCATTGAGCTACACCCGCGCGCCCGCTGTTTATAGGCGACTGCCGCGGCGGATACAAGAGCGGAATCAAGCACTCCCGGGAGCGGGATCGGCGACCGGCGGCGCAGGTGTGGCAACACCGGCGGCGGCTGGGACGACGGCGTGCTTCGCCGGGGGCGGCCCCTCGGGGCGGCCGGAGATGGCGCGGGCGACACCGTCGGCGATCACGCGCTGGCAATGCTCGGCCAGGGCCTTGCGGCTGCTGAAACCGTCGATGGTCACCGGCGGGTGGAACTCCACCTCCACCGTCATGCCGCCCAAGCGGAAGGCCTGCCACAGATGCGGCGCCAGATCCATGTCGCCATACCACGCATAGAAGGGGCGGAAGGCGAAGCCCATCGGGATGCCGTCAAGCCGGGTGGCGGCGATGCTGACCGGTTGGACCGTCAGCGGACGGCCGTCGATGCGGCGGGCGGCGACGGCGAACAGGGCGGTCTTGAAGGGCAGGGTGCGGTTGCCGTCGCTGGAGGTGCCCTCCGGGAACAGGATCAGGCTGTCGCCGGCATCCAGACGGCTGCCGATGTCGTCACGCTGCTTGTCGACCGTGGCGCGCGCCTTGCGTTCGACGAACACCGTGCGCTGAAGCCGGGCGAGCAGGCCGAAGAAGGGCCAGCTCCCGACCTCCGATTTCGCGACGAAGGAGCCGGGGATCTGCGAGCCCAGCACTGTGATGTCCAGGTAAGAGGAGTGGTTGGACACGAACAGCACCGGCCCGTCGGCGGCACGCTGGCCGCGCACCACCACGTCCAGCCCCATCAGCCGGGTGCAGACCCGGTGATAGAAGGCCGGCAGCGTGCGGCACAGCCGCCAGCCGCGCGCCACCGCCAGGGCCTGCAGCGGGATCAGCAGAAGCGTCCACAGCAGGTACAGCGTCAGGCGCAGGGCGCCGCGGCCGGACGACCCCAGGGCGCGGGCGGTGCGGGTCATGGTCGCCTCAGCCGGCTTGGCTGTCGCGGCTGCGACGTTCGTAATGCTTGGCGTACTTGTCGGTGATCAGGTCGCTCTTCACCACGATGCAGACATCGGTGGTGTTGAACTGGTGGTCGATCACGGCACCGTCGCCGATGAAACCGCCCAGCCGCAGATAGCCCTTGATCAGCGGCGGCAGGATGTTCAGCGCCCGCCGCGGATCGATCTGGTCCTTGGGCATGCGGTCCAGCGACACGAAGCGTTCCGGCAGGGCCGTCGCCCGCAGTTCCGCCGGGGCCAGATGATGGTGGTAGAGATAAGACAGCGGCTCCGCCATCGCATCCGGATCGGTGCCGGGCAGGCTGGCGCAGCCGAACATCAGGGCGATGTCGTGTTGGAACACATAGGCGGCAATGCCCTGCCACAGCAGCTGCATGCTGCCGCGCGACCGATAGCCGGCATCGACGCAGGACCGGCCAAGCTCCAGAACCTCGCCGGGATAGCTGGCGAGGCGGCCGATGTCGTACTCGTCGCTGGAATAGAAGCGGCCGACCTTCTCGGCGGCGGGACGGCGGATCAGGCGGTAGGTGCCGACCACCATGTCGGGACCGTTGCCGCGGGCATGGTCGATGACCAGCAGATGGTCGGCGACGCCGTCGTAATCGTCGAAATCGCGTCCCCGGGCCTGCATCTCGGGGGAGGGGATCGCCGCCATCTCCTCGTAGAAGACGCGGTAGCGCAAGGCCTGCGCCCAGTCGATCTCCTCCGCGGAACGGGCCAGCCGCACCTCCAGCGTGCCGAGGCGGATGCCATCGGTCAGCTTTTCGCCGGCGGTCGCATTTTCGATGGTGGCGGCCTCGGATGCGGACGCCTCGCTCCGCTCCGGGCTAGTCCGGATCATGCCCGGCTGGTCCAAGCTTGCATCAGCCATGTCGACGGTCCGCTGCGATGGTTCGGGACTGTGCGCCGCGCCGGCCTGCCGCCGCCGGGCCACGGCGGCCAGGGTCGGGACGGACAGCGTCGCACGCACCACAAGGCATAACACGATCCGCCGGTTGCCGGTCAACCGACATCGTCGCGTGCCGTCAGCCGAAACCTGCGGCGAACTTCGGGGATGCAGCCCCTTCGGCACTCCGGGTGTACCGGCAGCCAATACCGGCAACCAATGCGGAAGGAAGAAGCGGGAGAGGGCAGGCACGGGCGGCGGCGCCGTCACGGCGCCGGTCCGCCCTGCGGAAGCCCCAGCCGTCAGGCGCCGCGGCGGGCGCGGGTGCCGAGGCCGATCTGCTTGGCCAGCGAGCTGCGCTGGCGGGCATAGTTCGGCGCGACCATCGGGTAGTCGGTCGGCAGGCCCCAGCGGTCACGGTATTCTTCTGGAGTCATATTGTACGCCGTCTTGAGATGGCGCTTCAGCATCTTCAGCTTCTTGCCGTCTTCCAGGCAGACAATATAGTCCGGCGTGACCGACTTCTTGATCGGCACGGCGGGCTGCGGCCGCTCCTCCGCCACCACCGGTTCGGTGCCGACGTTGGCCAGCGACTTGTAGACCTGTTCGATCAGTGTCGGAAGATCGGTCAGAGAGACTGTATTGTTGGAGACATGCGCCGCCACGATCTCCGTGGTCAGAGACAACAGCGCGTTGGAAGGGGACCCGTTGCTCATGTAAGCTTGCTCCGCGGCATTCGTACCTCACCATATAAAGAGGTTTTCTGCATCGTGCAATATCCATCCTTTGGAACAAAGAGGAATCGGTGACCGAAAAAATCTCCGCAGACTTGTTTCTCGACATCACCTCGCAGGTTTGTCCGTTAACCTTCGTCAAGACCAAGTTGATGGTAGAGCGGATGGACGCGGGGCAGACACTCGAAGTCCGGCTGAATGCCGGTGAACCCTTGGAAAACGTTCCACGATCCTTGGTCGAGTTGGGTCACAGCATTCTGTCTGTCCACCCCGAACGATTGGATGATCCTGACGGAGTCCACCGCCTGATCGTGCGGAAAAATTAACCCCTATGCCCCATCCAGATTGCGGCGCAGGACAAGCGCCGCGACCCGGCCGTCGGCACGCCTGTAGTATCCGGGACGGCGGCCGACGGAAAAAAAGCCGCTGGCCTTGTATAGACTCGATGCCGCCGGATTATCCTCGGCGACTTCAAGAAACAGCGCAGTCGCACCCAGGTCTTGCGATCCGGTGACGGCGGCCTCGACCAGAAGGCGGCCGATGCCGCCGTGTCGCGCCTGGGGCAGCACGCCGATCGCCAGGATCTCGGCATCCTCAGCCGCGACGCGGGCCATGACGAAGCCGACCGGCTGGTCCTGCGGGTCGAGCGCGATGACGGCGAAGCCAGCCGGCGGCGTTGTCAGGGTGGCGACCGACGCCTCGTCCCACGGATCGTCGGGAAAGCAGGCCTGCTGCAGGGCCGCGACCACCCCGGCCTCCAGCGGGCCGGCGGGGTGGAGGCGGACGGTGGGCGCGGTCATGCCGCCGCTCCCGGTTCCGGCTTGCGGGCAACCGACTTCGGCAAAGTGACGTCGGGCGGACGGAGATAGAAGGGCTCGGCCGGCAGGCCGGTGGGGCGGGCCGCCCCCAGCGCCGCGACCACGGCGGCATCCGGCAGCCCGTCGCCGGACGCCCGGACGACATCGGCCCGGCCGCCCAGCAGCGGGAGCAGTGCCGCCGCCGCGTCACCGGCCAGCAGCAGCGGACCGGACGGGCACAGCGCGTCGAGCCAGCCGGCGATCGCCGACGGGTCGGGCATCGCCGGCTCGCCCACGGGGGTCAGCGCCGCGTCGTACAGCTGCAGGAAGGGCTCGGCACGCCGGCTGTCGACGGCGACCAGCAGCGAACGGCCGGCGCGTTCGGCCGCCGGCACGCCATGGGCGATGGCGTCGAAACTGGTGATGCCGACCACCGGCAGGTCCTGGGCGACGGCGATGCCGCGTGCGGCAGCCAGCGCGATGCGCAGCCCGGTGAAGGCGCCCGGCCCGACGGTGACGGCGATGCGGTCGAGGTCGGCGAAGCCGATACCGGCCTCTGCCATCACCTTCTGCGCCAGCGGCACCAGCACTTCGGCCTGACCGCGCGACATCGGCGGGCTGCGCCGAACGGTCACGCGCGCACCGCCGGCCTGACCGGCCGTTCCTTCCCACACGCCCTCCCATACTGCCGCCGAACAGCCGGACGTGGCCGTATCCAGACCCAGAACCTTCATCGCTCCGCCTTCCTGGCCGCCGCGTCGCGCGGACGGCCGCTGTGTAATACGCAGGCACGCCTTCCCTGGATTGCCACACCGGGACCGTTCCACCGGGAAAGACCGCCTCCGGCATGGCAGACCCGTGACCATGGCAGATGGCGCCGCGGCCATGCTAGAGGACGATCCTTGTCCTCATACGCCCATGGTTGTCCATTCCATGCTGACCGAGATCGCGCCCCCGGCCTTTGACATCGATCTGGAGCTTCTCTACGCCACCGCCGACAACCTGTCGGGCGTGCCGATCTACCGCTCGGCGGTGTGCCTGCTGCATCCCGAAGCGGCCCGCCGGCTCGGCGACGCCATCCGGCTGGCCCGCGGCATCGGCTGCCGCTTGCGGATTTACGATGCCTTCCGCCCGGCGGAGGCGCAATGGAGGCTCTGGCACGCCTTTCCCGACCCCGTCTATATCGCCGACCCGCGGCTGGGCTCCAACCACACCCGCGGGGTGGCGGTTGACCTGACGCTGGTGGATGGCGCCGGCTCGGCCCTGGACATGGGTACCGGCTTCGACGCGATGACCGAGCGGTCGCACCATGGCCGCAGCGACCTGACCGCCGAACAGCAGCGCAACCGCGCCCTGCTGCTGGGCGTGATGGTCGGCGCCGGGTGGGAGCATTACCCGTCGGAATGGTGGCACTATCAGCTTCCGAATGCCGAGCGCTACCCGCTGCTGACCGATGCCGCGGCCGGCGGCCGGCTGATGTAGGAAGGGTTGGGTGCCGGCTCCTATATCGCGGCTTGTGCCGGCGCGGACGTCTTCCATTGTTGCACGCGCGCACCGCATCGCCGCCGTCCGTGGAAAAGCGGCGGACGGAGCTTGTTCGCATGGCGGGGACTGTGGCACATCCTTTGCGTCTGGGCGAAGGTCGCCCCGATCAGCCTTTTCCGCAGGCCGCCATGCCGTTCCGTCGTGCCGTCAGGGTACTCGCCGCCGCCGCGCTGTCCGTCTGGACCGCGCTCGTGCCGGTGTCCCGGCCCGCCGCCGCCGAATCCGCGTCACCGCAGGGCGCCAGCGCGGTGGTCTTCGCCTATGACCGCTTCGGCGAGGACCAGAACCCCTCGATCAGCATCCGAATCGACCAGTTCGAAGCCCATCTCGACGAGCTGACCGACGGCGATTACCACGTCCTGCCGCTGCCGAAGATCCTGGACGCCCTGCGCACCGGCAAGCCGCTGCCCGACCGCACGGTGGCGATCACCATCGACGAGGCCAGCCGCTCCGCCTTCACCGAGGCTTGGCCGCGGCTGAAGGCGACCAATCTGCCCTTTACCCTGTTCGTCGCCACCGACGCCGTCGACCGCGGATCGCCCGCCCACATGAGCTGGAGTGAAATCCGCCAGCTGGCGGCGGCGGGGGTCACCATCGGGGCGCTCGGCACCTCGACCCAGTCGATGCTGGCCCGCACCCCGGATCAGCTGGCGGCCGACCTGCGCCGGATGTCCGACCGCTTCCAGACCGAATTGGGCAAGCGCCCGGCGATCTTCGCCTATCCGCAGGGGGAATATTCGCTGGCCGTGCGGCAGCTGGTGGTCGACCAGGGCTTCACCGCCGCCTTCGGCCAGCAGTCGGGGGTCCTGCACCCGCAGGCCGATCCCTGGAGCCTGCCGCGCTTCGTCATGAACGAGACCTACGGCAGCGCCGACCGTTTCGAGCTGGCGGCCAACGCGCTGCCGCTGCCGGTGTCGGACCTGACGCCCGACGACCCGCTGGTCACCGTCAACCCGCCGCCGCTGGGCTTCACCATCGCCGACGGCGTGGGCGACAGCTCCAAGTTGGCCTGCTTCGCCACCGGCCAGGGCCGCACCGCGCTGGAGCGCATCGCCGAGGATCGGGTGGAGGTCCGCATCAAGGATCCCTTCCCGCCGGGCCGCGCCCGCGTCAACTGCACCCTGCCGGCCGCCGACGGCCGCTGGCGCTGGCTGGGCGTGCAGTTCCTGATCCCCGAGTAAATCCCGGAGCAAGCGGTCGCGGCGGCAATCCCGACCGGTTCAAACTGGCATTGGCGGGAAGACGGGCGCCGCCTATGGTGCCGGTCCCGGCGTGCCACAGCAGCACGCGGCGATTTTTCGGGAGCAGGCGATGGCCGACGATACCTATTCACCGGACGGGCAGGGGAACGGGCCCGGCTCCGACATCGGCTGGTCCGATACGGTGCGGTTCCGGCTGCCGGCCGGCTGGGCGGTCGATGTGGAAGAGCATGAAGGGCAGCCGGTGGGCACCTTCCGGCCGCCGCCGCCGGCCGCCGGCGTGCTGCGGCTGGTGACCGACCGGGTGGTGCCGCGGCCGGACTCCGGCGGAACGGCAGCCACCCTGCAGGAGATGGCGCTGCGCTTCGTCCGGCCGCAGGACCCGCGGGCGGGCGACCGGACGTTGGACAGCCGCGCCGACGGCGCCGTGATCGCCCAGGCGATGATGCGGACGGAAGAGGAAGGCCGCGCCGAGACCCACTATTTGTGGCTGGTCGGCGCGGAACGCCCGGATGCGGCGGGGAGCGTGGCCGCGGTCGCGATGTTCAGCTTCGCGCTTCCCGACCTGATGGATGGCGATGAGTCCTGCGCCGAAATGCTGGGCCGGATCGACGACGCCATCCGCAACGCCGAAATCCTATAAAGCAGAGGGGCTTCCGCTCCTGCAATTCAAGGCGGACCAGGGTTGCCGGTCAGCAGTGGCCGGCCCCGGTCGCCATCAGCGCCTTCAGACGGACGGCCTGGGGGTCGTGGGCGACGGCCGCCTCTTCCGCGGCGAGAGCGGCGAGGCTGATGAAGCGCGCCAGGTCGTCGAGGTCGCAGCGCGTCGCGTCGCTCATCAGGCTGTCCAGGCAGGACTTGATGGCCAGGGCCACATCGCGTCGTTCGTCCATCATCGCGCTTCCCTTTCACACCTGTGTGACCAGCTTTGCATGGAACCGCATGCTCCGGTGGCGGCGACGGAAGCGTCGCTGGCCCAATCCCTTGCGGTCGTCCCTATGACACAAAGGAGATAGCATATTCCTTTCGGCTTTTCACTATATAGATTCTCCGGAACATGAATAATCACAGCAACCGCGAATTGATTGGAAGAGGCGCTGCACGCCATTGCTTGTTAATGAAAGGTTAACTGCATCGACTGGTTCATGATCGAAGCATTAATCACTTGTAACATCTGTGACGATTTGAATCAGAGAGGGTGATTATCGGGATACTCGCCTTCGCTTGCTTGAATACACCGGTATTCTATTGCGAAGAGCAGCGGGACGGCGGCGGCATGGCGGAGGATGTCGCGGCAGCGTTTTTTCGCCGCATTTGCGGGTCGAAAGGCGCGCCACCCTGTTGCAGCCCGAAACGGCTCCGCCTATATCTCCGCCAGCACGGGCCGGACCCGGGGGCCTTTGCTCTCAAGCATCGGCTCCCAGGCGCCAGACCCCCAAGCGCTCCACCGACGTTTCACCGACCCTATGGGGATCGCGGCGGTGCCGGACCAGACGGGCCGCCACGCATCTGCCGAACGAAAGAGGCTGAACATGAGCAAAGTGATTGGTATCGACCTCGGCACCACGAACTCGTGCGTCGCCGTGATGGAAGGCGGCAGCGCCAAGGTGATCGAGAACGCCGAGGGCGCGCGGACCACGCCGTCCATGGTCGCCTTCAGCCAGGGCGGCGAGCGGCTGATCGGCCAGCCCGCCAAGCGCCAGGCGGTCACCAATCCGGAAAACACCCTCTTCGCCATCAAGCGTCTGATCGGCCGCCGTTTCGACGATCCGCTGACGAAGAAGGACCAGGGCCTGGTTCCCTACCGCATCATCTCCGGCGACAACGGCGACGCCTGGGTCGAGGCGCACGGCAAGAAGTACAGCCCCAGCCAGATCAGCGCCTTCATCCTCACCAAGATGAAGGAGACCGCCGAGAACTATCTGGGCGAGAAGGTCACGCAGGCGGTCATCACCGTCCCGGCCTACTTCAACGACAGCCAGCGCCAGGCCACCAAGGACGCCGGCAAGATCGCCGGCCTGGACGTGCTGCGCATCATCAACGAGCCGACGGCCGCCGCTCTGGCCTATGGCATGGAGAAGAAGGGCTCCGGCACCGTCGCGGTCTATGACCTGGGCGGCGGCACCTTCGACATCTCCGTGCTGGAGATCGGCGACGGCGTGTTCGAGGTGAAGTCGACCAACGGCGACACCTTCCTGGGCGGCGAGGACTTCGACAGCCGGGTCATCGAGTATCTGGCCGACGAGTTCAACAAGGAGCAGGGCATCGACCTGCGCAAGGACAAGCTCGCGCTGCAGCGCCTGAAGGAAGCTGCGGAGAAGGCGAAGATCGAGCTGTCGTCCACCACGCAGACCGAAGTCAACCTGCCCTTCATCACCGCCGACCAGACCGGTCCGAAGCACCTGAACATCAAGCTGACCCGCGCCAAGCTGGAAGCCCTGGTGGACGATCTGGTGCAGCGCACGATCGAGCCCTGCAAGGCGGCCCTGAAGGATGCCGGCCTGAAGGCCAGCGAGATCGACGAGGTGATCCTGGTCGGCGGCATGACCCGCATGCCCAAGGTCATCGACGCGGTGAAGCAGTTCTTCGGCCGTGAGCCGCACCGCGGCGTGAACCCGGACGAGGTGGTCGCCATCGGCGCCGCCATCCAGGGTGGCGTGCTGAAGGGCGAGGTCAAGGACGTCCTGCTGCTCGACGTCACCCCGCTCAGCTTGGGCATCGAAACGCTGGGCGGCGTCTTCACCCGTCTGATCGACCGCAACACCACGGTCCCGACGAAGAAGAGCCAGACCTTCTCGACCGCCGAGGACAACCAGAACGCCGTCACCATCCGCGTCTTCCAGGGCGAGCGCGAGATGGCGGCCGACAACAAGATGCTGGGCCAGTTCGATCTGGTCGGCATCCCGCCGGCCCCGCGCGGCGTGCCGCAGATCGAGGTGACCTTCGACATCGACGCCAACGGCATCGTCAGCGTCACGGCGAAGGACAAGGCGACCGGCAAGGAGCAGCAGATCCGCATCCAGGCCTCGGGCGGCCTGTCGGACGCCGACATCCAGAAGATGGTGAAGGACGCGGAGGCCCATGCCGACGCCGACAAGAAGCGCCGTGAGCTGGTCGACGCCCGCAACCATGCCGACGCCCTGATCCACACCACCGAGCGGACCATCAAGGAGAACGGCGACAAGATCCCGGCCTCCGACAAGACCGCCGCAGAGGCTGCCGTCACCGAGCTGAAGTCGGTGCTGGACAGCGAGGATCTGGACGGCATCAAGGCGAAGACCGAGGCTCTGGCCCAGGTCTCGATGAAGCTGGGCGAGGCGATGTACAAGGCCGGCCAGGGCGAGGCCCCGGGTGCGGGCGGCGAGGCGCCGGGCGCCCAGCCGAACGAGCCGGGCGTCGTCGACGCCGACTTCGAAGAGGTCCAGGACGACAAGAAGAAGTCGGCCTGAGGTTAGGCCAGCTTCTTTTTGATACGGACCTGACGCGAGCATCGATGGCCCGCCGCCTTTTCCCGGCGGCGGGCCTTCGGTATGCTGGGGTCAGGCTCCGACGCGACGCGGACAGTTTGGACCAGAACGACTCAAAGGCGGTCGGCCCCCATGGCGAAACAGGATTATTACGAGCTGCTCGGTGTGGCGAAGAACGCCAGCGCGGATGAGCTGAAAAAGGCTTATCGCAAGATGGCGATGCAGTACCACCCGGACCGCAACCAGGGTGACAAGGACGCCGAGCAGAAGTTCAAGGAAATCAGCGAAGCGTACGACGTCCTGAAGGACGATCAGAAGCGCGCGGCCTACGACCGGTTCGGCCACGCCGCCTTCGAGAATGGCCGTGGTCCGGGCGCGGGCGCCGGGGCCGGCGGCTTCAATTTCGACTTCGGCGGCGGCGGCGGCTTCGCCGACATCTTCGACGAGATGTTCGGCGAGTTCATGGGCGGGCGCCGCGGCGGCGGCGGTGCGTCGGGCCGCGGCCAGGATCTGCGCTACAATCTGGAGATCGGGCTGGAGGACGCCTTCAAGGGCACCCAGACCACCATCCGCGTGCCCACCACCGTGCAGTGCGACAGCTGCAACGGCTCCGGCGCCGCGGCGGGGACCCAGCCGATCACCTGCCCGACCTGCCAGGGTCACGGCAAGGTGCGGGCGCAACAGGGCTTCTTCACCATCGAGCGGACCTGCCCCGGCTGCCACGGTGCCGGCAAGGTCATCAAGGACGCCTGCAAGAACTGCGGCGGCTCCGGGCGGCTGCGCAAGGAGAAGACCCTGCAGGTCAACATCCCCGCCGGCGTCGAGGACGGCACCCGCATCCGTCTGGCCGGCGAGGGCGAGGCGGGGCTGCGCGGGGCGCCGGCCGGCGACCTCTACATCTTCCTGGCGCTGGCGCCGCACCCGATCTTCCAGCGCGACGGCGCCAACATCCACTGCCGGGTGCCGATCCCGATGACCACGGCGGCGCTCGGCGGCTCGGTGGAGGTGCCGACCATCGACGGCAGCCGCACCAAGGTGACGGTCCCGCCGGGCACCCAGTCCGGCCACCAGTTCCGCATCAAGGGCAAGGGCATGTCGGTCCTGCGCAGCGCCCAGCGCGGCGACATGTACATCCAGGCGGTGGTCGAGACGCCGGTGAACCTGACCAAACGCCAGCAGGAACTGCTGCGCGAGTTCGAGGGTGCCGCAAAGGAAGGGTCGAACCCGCAGTCGGAGGGCTTCTTCGCGAAGGTGAAGGAGCTTTGGGAGGACCTGAAGGACTGATCCTTCACCAATGCGAAAATTATCAGCGGGCGGCGTGTCGGTGATGCGCCGCCCGTTACTTTTTGTCGCATGCCGGGATCTTTCCGTGTTTTCCGGCGGCCGGTGAGCCATTTCGGCGCGAAAGCCGTTGAAGGGGACGTCATGCCCGTGTAATCACCCAGCATGGCTAATCCATTGGCGACATGTCCGGCCGGTGCCGGGGGCAGGCTGCCTGATGCGGGTTGACAGGCTTCTTGCCACCCTGTTCGGCGCCTTCGTCCGCGGCGACGAACTGCCCGACCTGATCCGTCCGGCCGGTCACACGCCGATCCTGCAGCGCCGCCGCGCCGCGATGATCCAGTCGCGCGTGCGCATGGTGGCACTGATCTTCGGCGTGCTGACGCCGCTGTGGATCGCCATCGACGTTACCGTCTTCGAATGGAAGCTGGCGGTCTGGCTGATCGTTCTGCGCCTGAGCGCCAGCGCCGCCTTCCTGGCGCTCGCCTTCGACCGCCGGTCGTGCGAGGACATGACCTGCGCCTGGTGGCGGCTGACCGCCCTGCTGGCGATCCCGACGCTGTTCTTCGCCATCTCGCACCCGCTGCTCTACAACCAGGGCGTCGACGACCTCCGCATCGCCGTCAGCGCCGGCTACGGCTATCTGCCCTTCGTGATGGTGGCGGGGCTCAGCGTCTTTCCGCTGACCGCGCTGGAGGGCGCGCTGTTCGCAGCCCCGATGCTGGGCGCCCATCTCGCCGCCGGCTTCTACGGCTCGCTGGTGATGCCGTTTCCCTCCTACATCAGCGCGCTGTGGCTGCTGGCGCTGATCGCGGTGGTGGCGACGCTGGCGGCGATCAGCCAGCTGCATTTCATGATCGCGCTGCTGGAACAGGCGGCGCACGACGCCCTGACCGGGGCCTTCTCCCGCCGGATCGGCGAGGAGTTGCTGAAACTCCAGGTCGCCCATGCCGAACGGGCGGCGCAGCCGCTGTCGGCGATCTTCGTCGACCTGGACGACTTCAAGGCGGTCAACGACCGCTATGGCCATGAGGAGGGCGACCGCGTCCTGCGCCATGCCGCCAACACCATCCGCAGCCTGCTGCGCCAGTCCGACGCGCTGGTGCGCTGGGGTGGGGAGGAGTTCCTGGTCGTCATGCCGGACACGCCGGTGGAGGGCGCGATGATCGCGGTGGAGCGGATGCGGCGCGCCGGTTTCGGCAAGCGGCCGGACGGCAGCCTGCAGACCGCCAGCATCGGCATCGCCGAACAGACGGCCGACCGCCCCGCCGACTGGGAATCCCTGGTCGAACTGGCCGACCAGCGCATGTACCGCGCCAAGCAGGACGGCAAGGATCGGGTGGTGGGGACCGGCGGCGGCAACGGACCCGCCGAGGCTCAGCCCTGGGACGGCATCACCGTCTAGGCACCGCTCTCCAGCGGATATTCCCGCAGGGCTTCATAGACGGCACCGCCGTTGCCGAGATGGCTGCGGTAGAGCGTGACGTGATCGACCGGCATCGGCCCGGCGCGGAACAGGCCGCGGTCGGACAGGAAGCGGCCGATGCGGTCGGCCGGCGCGTCCTTCAGCCGGGCGAGCGTGATGTGGGGGGAGAACTTCCGCTCCTCCGCCGGCAGGCCGCAGCGGACGAGAGCCGATTCGACCTTGGCCTGGAGATGGGCCAGCGCCTCGTTGCGCTCCACCCCCGCCCACAGCACCCGCGCCTTGCGGCCGCTGCCGAACATGCCGACGCCGTCGAAGGTGAGCTGGAACGCCGGCGCCCGTACCTCCGCAAGGGCGGCGTCGATGTCCATCGCCTGATCCTCCGGCACCTCGCCGATGAAGCGCAGGGTCAGGTGCATGGCCTCCTGCTCGATCCAGCGCGCGCCGGGCACCCCGCCGGCCAGACCGACCAGCCGCTGGCGAATCTCCTCCGTGAGGTCGACGGCGACGAACAGGCGGAGCATGGGAGCCTCCGGGGTTGGTGCAGCGGCTGATGCCCCCACCCTAACCCTCCCCCGCTTCGCGGGAGAGGGGACTGCCGCCGCCTTGAGATAAAGTCACGCCGACAAGCGTGCTACCCCCTCTCCCGCGATCGGATCGACCTTCGGCCGACCGAGGGCGGGGGAGGGATGGGGAGGGGGCAATCGAGAGGACATTTACCAAACAGCTTACGGACACGGATCCGGCATGCGGTTGTGCACGGAGTCGATCTCCGCCATCACCTCCGGCGACAGGGTCAGGTCGATGGAGTCGATGTTGGAGATCAGCGTTTCCATCGTCGTCGCCCCGATCAGGGACGAGGTGACGAAGGGTTGCTGCAACGTGAAGGCGATGGCCATCTGGTTGGGTGCCAGACCGTGGCGGCGGGCGATGTCCAGATAGGCCTCCGTCGCCGCGTCGGCGTTGACGGTGGCGTAGCGCGACGGCCGGTGGTCGAGCGCGCGGCGGCTGCCCGGCGGGACGGCGCCGTTCAGGTACTTGCCGGTCAGCGTGCCGGCGCCCAGCGGCGAATAGGCGAGCAGCCCGACATCCTCGCGCAGGGCCACTTCCGACAGGCCGTTCTCGAAGGTCCGGTTCAGCAGGTTGTAGGCGTTCTGGATCGAAGCGACGCGCGGCAACCCCGCAACCTCGGCGGCGCGCAGCCAGCGCATCACGCCCCACGGGCTCTCGTTCGACAGGCCGACATGGCGGATCTTGCCGGCCTGCACCAGTTCGGCCAGCGCCGCCAGCGTCTCCTCGATCGGCACGCCGTCCTGTTCCGGCTTGTGCCGGTAGGTGCGGACGCCGAAGCGGTTGGTGACGCGGTCGGGCCAATGGATCTGGTAGAGGTCGATATAGTCGGTCTTCAGCCGCGACAGGCTGGCCTCCACCGCGGCGAAGAGGTTGGCACGGTCGAGCCGCGACTTGCCCTCGCGCACCCAGCCGAAGCCGCCGGCCGGCGCCCCGATGATCTTGCTGGCGAGGATCACCTTGTCCCGCTTGCCGCGCGACTGGAACCAGCTGCCGATCACCGCCTCCGTCTTGCCATAGGTGTCGGCGGTGGGCGGGATGGCGTACATCTCCGCCGTGTCCCAGAAATTGATGCCGCGGTCGAGCGCGGCGTCCATCTGGGCATGGCCTTCGGCCTCGGTGTTCTGGCGGCCCCAGGTCATGGTGCCCAGGCCGATGGCGCTGACCGACAGGCCAGTCCGGCCGAGCGGACGATACTGCATCCGGAACGTTCCTTATTCGAAATGATCTTTACAAGAACAGCGTCAGCACGCCGGTGTAGCCATAGAGCCGGTTGTGCGACACCTCGCCCGAGGCGAAGAAGCCGGTCAACGGGATGTCGCCGAAGGTGTCGCGGATCATCGACAGCTCGGCGTTTGCGGCACCGAACAGGCCGGGGCCGCGGGCGATGCAACTGACATACACCGCTCCCTTCGGCGTCGCCTTCACCCGTTTCTTGAGGCTGTCCAGCATCCGGCGCATGTCGGCGGCGGCGGTCTCGGGGTCACGGCGGGTGAACATCACCGGCTGGCCGGTCGTCACCCGTTCGGCGATGGAGATCCAGCCGGCACGCGGGTCGATGGCGATCAGGTCGCGCACCAGATAATCCTGGGTGTCGGAGCCGGCGATGGGCAGCCCGGCGCAGATCAGCCCGGCAACCTGCCGCAGATCGGCGGCAAGCTCCGGCCCGATGTCCTCCTTGAAGACGTCCAGCGCCGGGCGGTTGTCGATCTCCAGGATCACGTTGTCGTCGCTGGCGGTGACGGTGCGCGTCGGCCCGATCGGGCGGCAGCCCTGGGTCAGGGCGGTGGCGACCGGCAGGTTCGGCGCGAACAGCACGCCCGACACGCCGCCCTCGGTGACCGGATCGGCATCTTCCGCCCCGGCGGCGATCTGCGGGAACTCCCCGCGCGACGCGGTCAGGCCGCCGACCAGGAAGACGCCGGCCTCCTCCGACAGACGGGACACCAGCCCGGCCATGTCGGCATGGTGCGGGTCGACATGGACCAGCGCCAGCGC
Organism: Azospirillum oryzae; assembly: GCF_900177515.1. GTDB lineage: Bacteria > Pseudomonadota > Alphaproteobacteria > Azospirillales > Azospirillaceae > Azospirillum > Azospirillum oryzae_A. The sequence continues at coordinate 53,389 of NZ_FXAK01000007.1, read as the reverse complement.
CGCGCCATGCTTGTCCAGCCAGCCGCCGGCGCTGCCGCGCAGCGGCTCCAGCCCGTCGGTCAGGGTGGGGAACAGGCGGAAGCTGTCCTCCGGCAGGCGGGCGGCCATGATCGCCATCCCCGGCTCGTCGAACAGCACGGCACCGTTGGCCATCACGCCGATGCCGGCGGTACCGACCCAATGGCGGATGCCGGTGACCCCGCGCAGCAGGGTGACGATGCTGGTCGCATGCTCCGCCAGCCCGTCGGTCAGGTAGACGAAACCCAAGTTGCAGCCGGCAACCGGCCCCAGCCGGTCGAGACAGGCCTTGACCGTCGGCCCCCACTCCGCCCCGGCGGCGCAGGCGGCGTGAAAGCGGGTGTCGCTGTCGAGGGTCACGGTCATGGGTCAGCCTCCGGTCTTGGCCGTAGTCTTGCCGATATTGGGGAGGCCGTCGAGCAGCGCGGTGACGGAGGGCAGGATGCGCTCCACGATCACCGCCACGCCCTGGGCGTTGGGATGCATCCCGTCGGGCTGGATCAGCGCCTGCTGCAACGCCACCCCGTCGAGGAAGAAGGGATAGAGCGGCAGGTCATAGCTCTTCGCCAGATCGGGATAGATGGCGTTGAATTTGTCGGTGTAGGGCTTGCCCAGGCTGGGCGAGGCGAGCATGCCGGCCAGCAGGGTCGGGATCTTTCGCTCCCGCAGCGTCTTCAGGATGGCGTCGAGATTCGCCTTGGCCTGATCGGGGTCGAGCCCGCGCAGCATGTCGTTGGCGCCCAGCTCGACGATGGCGGCGTCCGGCTTGTCGGCCAGCGCCCAGTCCAGCCGCGCCCGGCCGCCGGCGGTGGTGTCGCCCGACACGCCGGCATTGATGACGGTGACGTCATAGCCCTTGGCGGCCAGCGCCTTTTCCAGCTGGCTGGCGAAACTCTGAGGTTCCGGCAACCCATAGCCGGCGGTCAGGCTGTCGCCCAGCGCCAGCAGCTTCACCGGCTGCGCGGCGTTTGCGCGGGTCGGAACGGTCATCGGTACCCCTGCGGCAAAGACGAAGGCCAACGCCGCGGCGAAGGCGCCCGTGTTGAAAGCCCGGCGGGTCGTGCCATATGGCGATGGTCCGTTCCGCTTGTGCGAGAGTCGCATGTCCAAGGCTCAGTCCCCTGCAACGTCGTCAAAATCCATCGCCTTGTCCCCCAACGATTCCATTGGCAACGATTCCATCGTTGAACTCGACGACGTCCACCTGAAATTGGACAGCGGTGCCGGACCCGTCAACATCCTGCGCGGCGTGAATCTTCAGGTGGCGGCCGGGGAACGGGTCGGCGTAGTCGGTCCCAGCGGTTCCGGCAAGTCGACCATGATGATGGTGATGGCCGGTCTGGAACGCCCCAGCGGCGGCACCGTCCGCGTTGCCGGCCAGGATCTCGGGCGCTTGAACGAGGATGGCTTGGCGCGTTTCCGCCGGCAGCATGTCGGCATCGTCTTCCAGGCCTTCCATCTGGTGCCGACCATGACGGCGCTGGAGAATGTCGCGATTCCGCTGGAATTCGCCGGGGTCGCCGACGCCTTCGACCGCGCCCGCATCGGGCTGGAGCAGGTCGGGCTCGGGCACCGCATCCACCATTATCCGGGCCAGCTCTCGGGCGGTGAACAGCAGCGCACCGCACTGGCCCGCGCCTTCGTTACCGAGCCGTCGCTGCTGCTGGCCGACGAGCCGACCGGCAACCTCGACATCGACACCGGCGCCACCATCGTGAAGCTGCTGTTCGATCTGGCCGAGCGGCGGGGCACGACGCTGGTGCTGATCACCCACGACCAGACCCTCGCCGCACGCTGCGACCGCACGGTGCGGCTGGCGGATGGCCGCATCGCCGACGACGGGCAGGCGGCCCGGCGCGCGAAGCTGCAGACGGCGGGGGAGTGAGGGGGATGACCTATCCGAATCCAGCGAGATCTCCCTCTCCCCCCCGGGGAGAGGGTCGGGGTGAGGGGGACACGCGGCGTGGCGTTGTTCGGCGTGCGACGCCCCGATCACCAACCCAATCCTCGCCCTGCACCCCCCTCACCCTAACCCTCTCCCCGGGGGGAAGAGGGAATGATTGCGGGTGTGAGGGGGGCGCAAGATGACCAACCTCATCCTCGCGCTCCGCCTTGCACGGCGGGAGCTGCGCACCGGGCTGAAGGGGTTCTGGGTCTTCCTCGCCTGCCTCGCGCTGGGGGTGGCGGCCATCGCGTCGGTGCAGTCGGTGTCGAGCGGGCTGCTCGACGGGCTGGCGAGCGACGGGCGGTCGATCCTGGGTGGTGACGTCGCGTTGCGGCAACTCTACAGCCCGCCGGCCGACGGGCAGATGGCGGCGCTGAAAGCCGATGGCCGGGTCTCGACCTCAGCCGAAATGCGGGCGATGGCGCGGGCCGGTGACGAAACCCGCTCCTCGCTGGTCGAATTGAAGGCTGTGGACGACCTTTATCCACTCTACGGCACCGTGGCGCTGCAGGGTGGCGGCGACCTGCGCGACGCGCTGGCACAGAAGGACGGCCGCTGGGGTGCGGTGGTCGAGGCCAGCCTGATCGACCGGCTGGGGGTGAAGCCCGGCGATACCATCCGCGTCGGCGAAGGCGTCTACCGCGTCGCCGCCGTGCTGGACCGCGAGCCGGACCGCGCGTCCTCCAACGCCTTCTCGCTGGGACCGCGCCTGCTGGTGGCGCTGCCGTCGCTGCAGGGCACCGGGTTGCTGCAACCCGGCAGCCTCACCTGGTGGAGCGCCAAGGTGGCGCTGCCGCCGCAAACCGACCTGAAGGCATGGCAGGAGGGATTGCGCGCCCGCTTCCCCGATGCGCCGTGGCGGATGCGCGACTACACCAACGCCTCGCCGCAGATCGAGCGATTCATCGACCGCATGACGCTGTTCCTGACGCTGGTCGGGCTGACCGCGCTGCTGGTCGGCGGCGTCGGGGTCGGCAACGCGGTGCGCAGCCATCTGGAGTCGCGTGCCCGCACCATCGCCATGATGAAGTGCATCGGCGCGCCCGGCGCCCTGGTGTTCCAGCTCTATCTGGCGCAGATCCTGGCGCTGGCGCTGCTGGGTATCGTCATCGGGCTGGCGCTGGGCGCGGTGGCGCCGCTGGCGCTCGGCCGGCTGCTCGACGGCGTGCTGCCGGTGTCGGCCCATATCGGCGTCTATCCCGGAGCCCTGGCGCTCGCCGCGCTCTATGGCGTGCTGACCGCGCTGACCTTCTCGCTGTGGCCGCTCGGCCGGGCGCGCGAGGTGCCGGCGGGTGCCCTGTTCCGCGACGTGATCGCTCCCGCCGGCGGGCATCCGCGCACGCCCTATACCGTGGCGATGATCGTTTCCGCCCTGGCGCTCGCCGGGCTGGCGGTGCTGACCGCGCACAACAGGCTGTTCGCGCTATGGTTCGTCGGCGGGTCGATCGCCACCTTCCTCGCCTTCCGCGCCGCGGCGGCGCTGGTCACCTGGGGGGCGAAGCGGGTGGGCCGCGTCAAGCGTCCGGGGTTGCGGCTGGCGCTCGCCAACCTGCACCGGCCGGGCAACCCGACGGCGGCGGTGGTGCTGTCGCTGGGGCTCGGCCTGACGGTGCTGGTCGCCATCGCGCTGATCCAGGGCAACTTCTCCCGCCGGGTGTCGGAGACGATCCCGCAGGACGCCCCCAGCTTCTTCTTCGTCGACATCCAGCGCGACCAGTTCGATCCCTTGCGCGATCTCGTCACCGCCGTCCCCGGCACCAGCGCCTTCGAGGCGGTGCCGAGCCTGCGCGGCCGGATCGAGCGGGTGAACGGGCAGGAGGCCGAGAAGGCGCTGGTCAATCCGGAGCAGGCCTGGATTCTGGCCGGCGACCGCGGCATCACCTATTCCGCGACGATCCCGAAGCATTCGACCGTCACCGCCGGCAGCTGGTGGCCCACCGACTATGCCGGGCCGCCGCTGATCTCCATCCACCAGAGCGTCGCCGAGGCCTTCGGCATCGGTCCCGGCGCCACCCTGACCATCAACATCCTGGGCCGCAGCATCGAGGCGAAGGTCGCCAACGTGCGCTCCGCCGATTTCAGCAGCATGGCGATCAACTTCACCATGGTCTTCGCCCCCGGCACGCTGGAAGGCGCGCCGCAGACCTGGGTCGCCACCGTCCGCGCCACGCCGGACGCCGAAACGCAGGTGCAGCGCACCGTGCTGCAGCGCTTCCCCAACATCACCATGGTGCGGGTGAAGGACGCGCTGGACACGGTGTCGGAGATGCTGGGCCATATCGGCACCGCGGTGCGTATCGTCGCCGGCATCACGCTGGCGGCCGGCACGCTGGTCCTGGCCGGCGCGGTCGCCGCCGGGCACCGCCGCCGGGTCTACGACGCGGTTGTGCTGAAGGTGCTGGGGGCGACGCGCGGCGACGTGCTGCGCGCCTTCCTGCTGGAATATGGGCTGCTCGGCCTGCTGACCGCGGTCATTGCCGGTGTCATCGGCACGCTGACCGCCTGGGCGGTGCTGACCTTCCTGATGCATTGGGAGTGGAGCTTCCTGCCGTCGGCGGTGGTCACCACCGCATTGCTGAGCACGGCGATCACTCTGGCGTTCGGGTTCTATGGTACTTGGCGGGCTTTGGGCCAGCCTTCGGCGCCATTGCTTCGGAACGAATGATTCGCGCGTCAGAAAGCCGCAGGAAAAACGAATCGTGAAAGCTTTTTCATCTAGAAAAACCGCTGTCGATTCCTATTGAACCGCCTGACGGACTCGCCAATATGTCCTGCGACGGGATCACCCAATTCCACCGAGGAAACCAAACCATGGCAGACCCGACCTATAACCGCTTCGCGACCGCAGGCCGCGCGACAGATCGGGGATACTTCGACGAAGGCCTGCGGCAGCACATGCTGCGCGTGTACAACTACATGGGTGCCGGCCTGATCCTGACGGGTCTGGTCGCGGCGCTCGTGTCGTCCAGCCCGGCCATGCTCCAGGCCATCTTCGGCACGCCGCTGAAGTGGGTGGTCATGCTGGCTCCGCTGGCCTTCGTCATGGTGCTGTCCTTCGGCATCCAGCGTCTGTCCTTCGCATCGGCACAGTTGATCTTCTGGGCCTATTGCGGCGCCATGGGCCTGTCGATGTCGGCCATCTTCCTGGTCTTCACCGGGGCGTCGATCGCGCTGACCTTCTTCGTCACCGCCGCCACCTTCCTGGCGATGAGCCTCTACGGCTACACCACGAAGGCCGACCTGTCGAAGATGGGGTCCTTTCTGATGATGGGCGTCATCGGCCTGGTGATCGCCGGCCTGGCGAACATCTTCTTCCAGTCGCCGGCCCTGCACTTCGCGATCTCCGCCATCGGCGTGCTGATCTTCACCGGCCTGACCGCCTATGACACCCAGTCGATCAAGGAAAGCTACGCCGAGGGCTACGATCACGAGAGCACCGGCAAGCTGGCCCTGATGGGCGCCCTGACGCTGTACCTGGACTTCATCAACCTGTTCCAGTTCCTGCTGCAGTTCCTTGGCCAGCGCAACAACGACTGATCCTTGAGACGCCTGATCGGACAAGCATCGGATCAAGCAGCAGCCGCCCGGAAGCCCCCGCTTCCGGGCGGTTTTCTTTTGGGGTTTCTCAGGACTCCACCGTCACGGAATCGCCGACGTCGAGCCCCAGCACCCGATCGGCCCGCCCGCGGTTGACCGCGATCTCCGCCAGCCCATTGGAGTTCTCGTACCACAGCGGCTGCCCCGGCCCGACGGCGCCGAAGGTGCGGGCGCGGGCGATGCGGGTGCCGGCGGCGGTCAGCACCGCATCGGCGGGCAGGGAGGATGCCCGCATGCCGGTCATGGCGTTGCCGTAGACATCGACATAGACGATGCGCGGCAGTTCGTCCGGCCAGTCGGGACGCCCGATGGCAGAGGCGGGGAGGGGGCTGCGCTCGACAGGACGGCCGGCGGCGAGATCGGCAGCGACGGGAGCGAACAGGTCGCGGCCGTGGAAGCTGGCGGACAGCCGGTCCGGGATCCAGTCGATGGTCCAGGCGTTTAGCGACGTTGCGCGGCGGGCGATCAGGGCGAACAGGCCGTTGTCCGGGCCGACGAACCAGCGCCCGTCGGCCTCAACCATCACCGGCCGCCGGTCGGTGCCGACGCCGGGATCGACGACGCAGAGAAAGACGCTGCCGGCGGGAAAGGCCGGGGCGTAGGCGGCCAGCAGGTAGGCGGACAGCTGCGGGTCGAAGGCGGGGGCGTCGGCGAACAGGTCGATGGCGGGGACGTTGGGCGCCTGTTGCGCCAACACCGCCTTCATCTGGCCGGTGTAGGGGCCGGAGAGGCCGAAGTCGGTGAAGAGCAGGATCATGCTGTGTTACCCCACTGCGGCTTTCCCCCCTCCCTAACCCTCCCCCGCTATGCGGGAGAGGGAACTCCGCCGCTTCTCGATCAAACCACGCTCACAAGCATCCTGCCCCCTCCACCGCCAAAGGCGGGGGAGGGATGGGGAGGGGGCAATCAATGCCAACACCCTCACACCGACTTCGTATCCAGTGCATACCCCGCCGACCGTACGGTGCGGATCAGGTCCAGCTCGTCCTCTTCGTTCATCGCCTTGCGCAGGCGGCGGATGTGTACGTCGACCGTACGCGGCTCGACGTACACGTCGTGGCCCCACACCAGATCGAGCAGCTGTTCGCGGGAAAAGACGCGGCCGGGATGCTGCATGAAGTGGCGCAGCAGGCGGAATTCCGTCGGTCCCAGATGTACGTCCCGGCCGTTGCGGCGTACGCGGTGGGCGGCCAGATCCATCGTCACGTCGGCGAAGGTCAGAACCTCGTCGGTCATGCCGGGAGAGGCACGGCGCAGCACCGCACGCATGCGGGCCACCAGCTCGGTCGGAGAAAAGGGCTTGGTGATATAGTCGTCGGCACCGGAATTCAGGCCGCGCACCCGGTCGCCCTCTTCGCCGCGGGCGGTCAGCATGATGATCGGGATGTCGCGGGTCTTGGCGTTGCGGCGCAACTGGCGGCAGACCTCCAGCCCGCTCATCAGCGGCAGCATCCAGTCGAGCAGCACGATGTGCGGCGTCTGTTCGCCGGCGGCCAGCAGGGCCTCTTCGCCGTCGCTGGCGGTGGCGACGCGGAAGCCTTCCTTTTCCAGGTTGTACTTCAGCAGCGTCAGGATGTCGGCCTCGTCCTCGACGATCAGGACGAGCGGCTTGAGGGCCGCGTTCATGGTGGCTCCGTTCACAGCGCGCGTCTCGACGTTAACCGGCATGGCACAGCCTTTTCAACAAAGGAGGGAAGGGGGGCGCAGGCATAAGGCAGGGTTCAGCCGTAGCGGCCGGTGATGTAGCCCTGGGTGCGCTCGTCGCGCGGGTTGGTGAAGATTTCCTCGGTGTCGTCGCACTCCACCATCTCGCCCAGATGGAAGAAGGCGGTGCGCTGCGACACGCGGGCGGCCTGCTGCATGTTGTGGGTGACGATGACGATGGTGTAGTTGGCCCGCAGCTCGTCGATCAGCTCTTCGATATGGGCGGTCGCGATGGGGTCGAGCGCCGAGCAGGGCTCGTCCATCAGGATCACTTCGGGGCTGACGGCGATGGCGCGGGCGATGCACAGCCGCTGCTGCTGGCCGCCGGACAGGCTGGTGCCCGGCTCGCGCAGCCGGTCCTTCACCTCCGCCCACAGGCCGGCGCGCTTCAGCGAGGTCTGCACCACCTCGTCCAGCTCGTCCCGGCCGGAGGCGAGACCGTGGATGCGCGGGCCGTAGGCGACGTTGTCGTAGATCGATTTCGGGAAGGGGTTCGGCTTCTGGAACACCATGCCGACACGCGCGCGCAGCTGCACCGCATCGACGGCCTTGCCATAGACGTCCTCGCCGTCCAGCGCGATCCGCCCTTCGACCCGGCAGCCCTCGATGGTGTCGTTCATCCGGTTCAGGCAGCGCAGGAAGGTCGATTTGCCGCAGCCGGACGGGCCGATCAGCGCCAGCACCCGGTTTTCCTGGATGTCGAGGTCGATGCCCTTCAGCGCCTGCTTGGCGCCATAGAACACCTTCACCCCGCGGGCGGTCATCTTGGCGGGCAAGGCCGCAGCGGCCGCCCGATCCGTTTGCCTGTCGGCGCGGGGACGCAGCTTCAGCTGGCCCGGGATGCCGCTTTTAATGCTCATGGGGGCGCTCACCACCGTCTCTCGAAAATCTTGCGCAGGATCACGGCCGCCCCGTTCAGCAGGATCAGGACGCCGAGCAGGATCAGGATCGCCGCCGAGGTCCGCTCGGTGAAGGCACGCTCCGGGCTGTCGGCCCACATGTAGATCTGCACCGGCAGCACCGTGGCGCTGTCGGTCAGCCCGTGGGGGATGTCGACGATGAAGGCGACCATGCCGATCATCAGCAGCGGCGCCGTCTCACCCAGCGCGCGGGCCATGCCGATGATGGTGCCGGTCAGGATGCCCGGCATCGCCAACGGCAGCACATGGTGCAGCACCGTCTGCAGCGGCGAGGCGCCGATGCCCAGCGCCGCCTCGCGGATCGACGGCGGCACCGCCTTCAGCGCGACGCGGGACGCGATGATGATGACCGGCAGCGTCATCAGCGCCATCACCAGCCCGCCGACCAGCGGGGCGGAGCGCGGCATGCCGAAGAAGCCGAGGAACACCGCCAGACCCAGCAGGCCGAAGATGATCGACGGCACCGCGGCGAGGTTGTTGATGTTCACCTCGATCAGGTCGGTCCAGCGGTTCTTCGGTGCGAATTCCTCCAAATAGACCGCGGCGGAGATGCCGACCGGCACCGACAGCGCCATGGTCACCAGCAGGGTCAGCAGCGAGCCGACGATGGCGCCGCCGATGCCGGCCTGTTCCGGCTCGCGGCTGTCGCCGGCGGTGAACAGGGTGGTGTTGAAGCCCTGCGCCAGCGCGCCGGACGCCAGCAGCGCGTCGGTTGCCGCAACCTTGGCATCGCTGAGGCCGCGCTCGCTTTCCGGCAGGTCGCGGCGATAGCCGCCCTTCACCAGCTGGTCGATCTGGTCGTCGGCACGGACCCAGACGGTCCGGGTCGTCCCGACCAAAGCCGGGTCCCTGGCGACCATCGCCTCCAGCTCGTACGGCGCGCCCGACGACAGCAGGTCGTTCAGCACGCGGCGGCCGGCGCGGTCGGTGACCTGCGGGAACTGGGCATAGAGCGCCCGGCGCAGCAGGGCGGTGTAGTTGCGGTCGGCGACCTCCGCCGGGTCCAGCGTCACCTCCAGCCGGATCCGCGTCTCCAGGAAGGCACTGGCGCCCTTGGCGACGATGGAACCCAGCAGCAGCACCAGGATCAGCGCCGCCAGCGCCACCGCGGCTGCGCCGGCCAGCCGGAAGCGGCGCTCCGCGGCATGGCGGGCGCGCAGGCGGCGGGCGAAGGCTTCGCTGCGCAGGCGCGATTTGGCAGGGGAGGAGGAGGGGGAGGGGGATGGCGTCACGGCCGCCACGTCCTGCTCGACGAGGTCAGTCATATTTTTCCCGATAGGTCCGGACCACCCGCAGGGCGACCATGTTGAGGCAGAGCGTGACGAGAAACAGCACGAGGCCGAGGCCGAAGGCCGACAGCGTCTTCGGACTGTCGAACTCCTGGTCGCCGACCAGCAGCGTGGCGATCTGGGTGGTGACGGTGGTGACGGCCTGCAGCGGGTTGGCGGTCATGTTGGCGGTCAGGCCGGACGCCATGGTGACGATCATCGTCTCGCCGATGGCGCGGCTGACCGCCAGCATCACCGCGGCGACGATGCCGGGCAGCGCCGCCGGCAGGACCACCTGCTTGATGGTTTCCGACTTGGTGGCACCGAGGCCGTAGGAGCCGTCGCGCAAGCTCTGCGGTACCGCATTGATGACGTCGTCCGACAGGGAGCTGACGAAGGGGATGATCATCACCCCCATGACGATGCCGGCGGCCAGCGCCGATTCCGAACTGACGTCCAGCCCCAGCGCCCCGCCGACCGACCGCACGAAGGGCGCCATGGTCAGCGCGGCGAAGAAGCCGTAGACCACCGTCGGGATGCCGGCGAGGATCTCCAGCGCCGGCTTCAGCCAAGTGCGCACGCCGCGCCCGGCATATTCGGACATATAGATCGCCGCCATCAGCCCGACCGGCACCGCCACTGTCATGGCAATGACGGTGATCAGCAGGGTGCCGGCGAACAGCGGGATCGCGCCGAAGGAACCGCTGGAGCCGACCTGATCGGCCCGCATCGCCATCTGCGGGCTCCAATGGGTGCCGAACAGGAAGTCGAGCGGCGAGACGACGGTGAAGAAACGCAGCGCCTCGAACAGCAGCGACAGGACGATGCCGACCGTGGTCAGGATGGCGACCAGCGAGCAGACGACCAGCACCACCCGCACCACCCGCTCCACCGCCGGGCGGGCGCGCAGGTCCGGGCCGATGCGGTGGCGGCCCCAGGCCAGCCCGGCGACGGCAAGGCTGGCGCCGACGGCCAGCAGGCTCCAGTCGGCAAGGTCGCGCAAGGCGGCGTAGCGGCGGGCCGCCTCCATCACCAGCGGATCAGCCTCGCGTCCGGTGGCGATGCCGTGGGCGAGGTTGAGGATGTCGGCCTTCAGCAGCCCGACGGACTGGCCGTCGCCGGTGGTCAGCCGCTCCGGCAATGCCGACAGCACCAGCTGCATCGCCAGCCAGCCTTCCGACGCCGTCCAGGCGACGAACAGCAGCAGCGCCGGCAGCCCGGCCCACAGCGCGACATAGACGCCGTGGTAGGAGGGGACCGAATGCAGCTCCGCCACCCGCCCGCCGACCGACGACGCCGCGCGCGACCGGCCGATCAGGAAGCCGATCACGGTGAGCAGGGCCAGGATCAGGGCGAGGAGGGTCAGCTGCATGCGGGTCGCTTCGGCGGAAGAGGGGCAGGCGGAAAAGGGATCAGAACTGCAGTGGGGTCAGGTTCACCGCCTCGACGCGGGCGGCCTCGCGCAGCGCCTTCGGCTCCGGGATCAGGCCCTTGTCGACCAGATAGCCGTCGTCGCCCAGCGCGCGTTCGGAGGTGTATTCGCCGACGAACTCGCGGATGCCCGGGATGACGCCGGCATGGGCGTTCTTGACATAGATGTAGAGCGGACGCGCCAGCTCGTACTTGCCGGCGGCCACCGTCTCCGCCGTCAGCTCGACCCCGTCCATCCTCGCCGCCTGCAGCGTGTCGCGGTTCTGGTCGAGATAGCTGTAGCCGAAGACGCCGAAGGCGTTGGGGTTGGCGGTCAGCTTCTGGACGATCAGGTTGTCGTTCTCGCCGGCCTCGACATAGGCGCCGTCCTCGCGGATGGTCATGCAGGCGCGTTCGTGCGCCTTCTCGTCGGGAACCGCCTTGGCCACCTCGGCCACCTTCCTGCACCCTTCCAGCATCGCCAGCTCGTTGAAGGTGTCGCGCGTTCCGGAGGTGGGCGGCGGCCCCAGCACCTCGATCGCCGTCTTGGGCAACGAGGGGTCGATGTCGGACCACAGCCGGTAAGGATTGGCGACCAGCGCGCCGTTCACCGGCACCTCCTTCGCCAGCGCCTTCCACAGCACGACGGTGGACAGCGACACCGGGGCGGCCTTCTTGGACGAGGCCAGCGCGATGCCGTCATAGCCGATCTTCAGCTCGGTCATCGTGGTGACGCCGTTGGCGGCGCACTGGTCGATTTCCGACTTCTTGATCCGGCGCGAGGCGTTGGCGATGTCGGGATGGGCCGGGCCGACGCCGGCGCAGAACAGCTTCAGCCCGCCGCCGGTGCCGGTCGATTCGACCACCGGCGTCTTGAACTTGCCGGTCTTGCCGAAGGCCTCCGCCACCGCCGTGGTGAAGGGGAAGACGGTGGAGGAGCCGACCGCGCGGATCTGGTCGCGCGACTGCGCCGATGCAGGGGCGGCGGCGAGGCCGGGCGCCAGGGCCAGCGTCAGGGCGGTCGCGGCGAAGACATGCGTCCGGGTGGTCACGGGTGCCCCTCCTTCGGGAAACGGAGACTGGTCCATCGGAATGGCGCGGACCATAGACCGGGAGGGCGACCGAATGATTGCGTTTTTATGACACTTTCATGACAGCGTCACAGACCACCCACCGCTCTCACACCCCGCCAAGTCCCCTCTCCCCCCCGGGGAGAGGGTTAGGGTGAGGGGGAAGCGCGGCGGCCCTTCCGCGAAAATCCTGACGCGCCTCCCCCTCACCCCGGCCCTCTCCCCGGGGGGGAGAGGGAGAAAGCAAGGAGGAAGATGCGGCTTCCCCCACCGCCGGCAAATAGACGGTGAAGGCGCTGCCTACCCCGACCTCGCTTTCGATGGTCAGGCGGCCACGGTGGCGGTTCAGGATGTGCTTGACGATGGCGAGCCCCAGCCCGGTGCCGCCCATGGCACGGGATCGCGCGGCATCGACGCGGTAGAAGCGTTCGGTCAGGCGGGGCAGGTGGGTGCGGGCGATGCCGTCGCCATGGTCGCGCACCGACACCGACACCATCGCGGTGCCGCTGCGCAGCGCGCGCTTGTCCTTCGCCGCACCGCCGGAAGCGGGCAGGCCGGTGAAGCCCACCGCCGCACCGTCGACCAGCGCGACGGTAACGGTCACGTCGGTGTCCTCGCGCGTGTATTTGATCGCGTTGCTGACGAGGTTCTGGAAGACCTGGGTCAGCTGGTCCTCGTCGCCGACGACGGGCGGCAGCTCCTCCGGCGCTTCCAGACGCAGGCGGATGCGGCGCTCCGCCGCTTTCAGCTGCAGCGCGGCGATGACGTTCTCCAGCTCCTCCACAACGTCGACCCGGCCGTTGGGCGGCATGTGCTCGTCCAGTTCGATGCGGGACAGCGACAGCAGGTCGTTGACCAGCCGGGTCATACGGCTGGCCTGATCGTGCATGATCGCCAGGAAACGGTCCTGCGCCTCCGGATCGTCGCGGGCGGGGCCGCGCAGTGTCTCGATGAAGCCCAGCAGCGAGGACAGCGGCGTGCGCAGCTCGTGGCTGGCGTTGGCGATGAAGTCGGCGCGCATCTGCTCCGACCGGCGGGCGGCGGTGACGTCGTGCAGGGTGAGGATCGCCATGCGGGCGACGGTGGGCGGGCGCGGCGCCGGCTCCTCCTCGATGTCGCCATCCAGCAGCGACGGGTCGGGTTCGGGCACCAGTTGCTGGAAGGGCTTCACCTGCGCCTCGAAGCTGCGCTCCACCGGGACCGGCAGCGTGAACTCGATGATGCGCGACGCACCGCCGCGCAGAACCGAATCCACCGCTTCCAGCACCGCCGGCGTGCGCAGGCACGAAGCGAGGTCGCGGTCGACGACCTTGTCGCCGAACAGCTCCCGCGCGGTCCGGTTGGCGCGCACCACCTGCCGTTCGGCATCCATCAGCAGCAGCGGGGCGGGCAGGGCGTCGATCACCGCCTCGTCGGCGTCGAGCTGCATCCGCACGCTCTCGGCCCGGCGCAGGCCGACCCGGTGCAGACGGCCGATGGTGGCGGCCAGCGCCTGCAGGGCGGGCGGCGTTCCGGCAGGGGGCAGCGGCTCGTCGGTCTCGGCCAGCCGCGCGGCGTAGTCGGTCATCGCGTCGGCATTGCCGCGATAGGTGCGCAGGACCAGGACCGCGCCCGCCAGTGCCGCGGCGCCCGCCACCAGCGCCAACCCGCCGTGCAGCGCGCCGGCATGGACCGCCCAGGCCAGCACGCCGGCCATCGGCACCAGCATCAGCAGGATCGCGGTCAGCAGCGGGACGGGCGGCAACGCCTTCGGGCGCATGGGGTCGGCACCGGGTTCGGGTGTGGATTTGGGCGGGCAACGTGACCTTCAGCCCTGTTACATGGCCCTTCTACACCATCGTCGCGTACACCGCGCGACGGTCATAAAAGATTCATGGCTATGACAAAGCGGTGGATCGTTGACTCCACTATCCTGGATCGAAATTCTACCTTCATGGAAAATGCCGAAAACAACATTGACAGTCGGCTCGCCACCCGGCTGCGCGCCCTGCGGGCGGACCGCGGCCTGACGCTGGACGGTCTGGCGGAACGGTCGGGCGTCAGCCGCTCGATGATCTCGCTGGTCGAGCGGGGAGAAAGCAGCCCGACCGCCTCCGTGCTCGATCGGCTCGCCGCCGGGCTGGGGGTGACGCTGGCGGCATTGTTCGCGGAGGCCGAGCGCGAGGACGCCAGTCCGGTTGCCCGCCGGGCCGACCAGATCGCCTGGGCCGACCCTGCCTCCGGCTATCGCCGCCGCAACCTGTCGCCACCGGGCTATCCGTCGCCGATCGAACTGGTGGAGGTGGAGCTGCCACCGGGCGCCCGCGTCACCTATGACAGCGGCAACCGCGCCGCCATGGTCGAACAGCAAGTCTATCTGCTGGACGGCGCCATCGAACTGACGGTGGGGGAGGTGACGCACCGCCTGTCCACCGGCGACTGCCTCGCCATGCGGCTCGACCGGCCGACCGGCTTCCACAACCCGACCGAGCGCACCGCCCGCTACATCGTGGCGCTGACGACCGACGGGCGCCCTGCTTTAAACGCCGTTAAACGCTGAAGGAGCATGCGATGGACAGTGCCTGCCTGGACGCCCGCCAGCGGGATGGGAAGAGCGGCGCCGCCGCGGTGACGGTGCGCGTGCTGTCTTCCGCGGAGGCTCACGCCGCCCTGCCAGGGTTGACCGACGTGCTGCTGGATTGCGTGGACGGCGGTGCGTCGGTCAGCTTCATGGCGCCGCTCGACCGCGCCACCGCCGAGGCCTTCTGGGGCCAGGTGGCGGCCGGGGTGGAGCGGGGAGAGCGCATCCTGCTGGTGGCGGAGGACGGGAAGGGCGTGCTGGGCACCGTCCAGCTCGTGGTCGGCCAGCCGCCGAACCAGCCGCACCGCGCCGACCTGTCGAAGATGCTGGTCCACCGCCGCGCCCGCCGCCGCGGCGTCGGTGCCGCCCTGATGCTGGCGGCCGAGGAAGCCGGCCGTGCCGCCGGCAAGACCCTGCTGGTGCTGGACACCGCTTCGCCCGAGGCCGAACGCCTGTATGAGCGCGCCGGCTGGGTGAAGGTCGGCGTCATCCCGAACTACGCCCTGTGGCCGCAGGGTGGGCTCTGCGACACGACGTATTTTTACAAGGCGCTGGGGTAAGGGGCTGCGATCTCCTTCTCCCCCCTGGGGAGAAGGTCGGGATGAGGGGGTTCGGCGCAGCCGAAGACAGTTCGGCATGTGCGTTCCCCTCACCCTAACCCTCTCCCCAGGGGGGAGAGGGGACTGTTGGAAGGTGGAGAAGGCGGCGCCTCACCACGGCAGCGAGTCATGCGCCGCCAGCGCTGCGGCGGTGACGATGTCGTTGACCGAGGCGCCCATGCTGACGATCTGCGCCGGCTTGTCCAGGCCGATCAGCAGCGGGCCGATCATCTGGCCGCCGGCCATCTTGTTCAGCAGCTTGGCCGAAATGTTGGCGGAATGCAGGCCGGGCATGATCAGCACATTCGCCGGACCGGACAGCCGCGAGAACGGATAGACCCGCTTCATCAGCTGATAGTCCAGCGCCACGTCGGCCGACATTTCGCCGTCATACTCGAAATCGACCCGGCGGCTGTCGAGGATCGACAGGGCTTCCCGCAACGGATCGGTGTTCGGGTGCGGCGTCTGGCCGAAGTTGGAGAAGGACAGCATCGCGATCCGCGGCTCGTGCCCCATCTGCCGGGCCTTGGCCGCGGCGCCGACCGCGATGTCGGCCAGCGTCTTGCCGTCGGGACGGACATGGACGGTGGTGTCGGCGATGAAGACGGTGCGGCTGCGGGTGATGAACAGGTGCAGGCCGAACACCGGCTCGCTCGCCTTCGGGTCGACGACGCGGCGGATTTCCTCATAGGCGACGCCGAAGCTGCGGGTCAGGCCGGTTACCATGGCGTGGGCATCGCCCTGCGCCACCATGCAGGCGGCGAAGACGTTGCGGTCCTGGTTGACCATCCGCTGGCAGTCGCGCAGCAGGGCGCCCTTGCGCTGCAGGCGGCGGTAGAGGTGATCGGCGTAGCGCCGGTTGGCGTCCGACAGGCGGGCGTTGTGGATCTCGAACTGGATGTGCGGCTGGCCCATCGCCGCCAGCTGTTCCTTGATGACCTCCTCGCGGCCGATCAGGACCGGGATGCCATAGCCGTGGGCGCGGAAGGCCATGGCGGCGCGGATGGTCCGCTCCTCCTCGCCCTCGGCGAAGACGACGCGGCGCGGGTTGGTCCGCACCTTCTCCAGGATCAGTTCCAGGCTGTCGGCGGTCGGGTCCAGGCGGGTGCGCAAGGAATGCTTGTAGCTGGTCAGGTCGAGGATCGGTTTGCGCGCCACGCCGCTTTCCATCGCCGCCTGGGCGACGGCGGCCGGGACGGTGACGATCAGGCGCGGGTCGAAGGGCACCGGGATGATGTAGTCCGGGCCATAGCGCAGCCGGCGCCCCGAATAGGCGGCGTCGACCTCGTCCGGCACATCCTCGCGCGCCAGCGCCGCCAGCGCCTTGGCGGCAGCCACCTTCATTGCCTCGTTGATGGTGGTGGCGCGGACGTCCAGCGCGCCGCGGAACAGGTAGGGGAAGCCCAGGACGTTGTTGACCTGGTTCGGATAGTCGGAGCGGCCGGTCGCCACGATGGCATCGGCGCGCACCGCCTTCACATCTTCCGGCGTGATCTCCGGATCGGGGTTGGCGAGCGCGAAGATGATCGGCTTGGCCGCCATCGACTTCACCATCTCCTGCGTCATCGCCCCCTTGGCCGACAGGCCGACGAACACGTCGGAGCCGGCGACCGCCTCCTCCAGCGTGCGCTTGTCGGTGTCGACGGCGAAGGACGACTTCCACTGGTTCATGCCGTTGGTGCGACCGCGGTAGACCACGCCCTTGGTGTCGCACAGGATGATGTTTTCACGTGAAACACCCATCGTGCAGAACAGCTCGGCGCAGGCGATGCCCGCCGCGCCGGCGCCGTTCACCACCATCTTCACGTCTTCGATCCGGCGGCCGGTGATGTCGCAGGCGTTGATCAGGCCGGCGGCGGCGATGATCGCGGTGCCATGCTGGTCGTCATGGAAGACCGGGATGTCCAGCAGCTCGCGCAGCCGCTCCTCGATGATGAAGCAGTCGGGCGCCTTGATGTCTTCCAGGTTGATGCCGCCGAAGCTGGGGCCGAGGAAGCGCACGCAGTTGACGAACTCGTCGACGTCGCGGGTGTCGACCTCCAGGTCGATGCCGTCGACATCGGCGAAGCGCTTGAACAGCACCGCCTTGCCCTCCATCACCGGCTTGCCGGCGAGCGCGCCCAGGTCGCCCAGGCCCAGCACCGCCGTGCCGTTGGAGATGATGGCGACGATGTTGCCCTTCGCCGTGTAGTCATAGGCGAGCGACGGATCCTCGGCGATGCGCAGGCAGGGCGCGGCGACGCCCGGGGAATAGGCCAGCGCCAGATCGCGCTGGGTGGTCAGCGGCTTGGTCGGGGTGATTTCCAGCTTGCCGGGCCGGCCGCTGGAATGCAGCAGCAGGGCCTCTTCGTCGGTGACGCGCTTGGTGTCGGACATGGATGTCGTGTTCCTCAACGGAGTGCTGATGCCCGTCGGTCTTCGTTGGTGCCTTTTGTGCGGTGCGCTGCCGACGGTGGGGCCGCGATGGTATACGCCGCATGCGCAACTCGCCAAGCCTCCATCGCCCGCATTTTGTACGAATCATGCATTTTTTTGACGATTGACGACACATCCAGTTTGCTTCACGTCCTATCTGATCCGCTTGCCATGCATGACCATGCAGGTTGGGAATGCCGGGAGGCGGCTGGTATCATGCGGTGCGAAACACAACTCCCGCTATTCCGCCCGCCGGAGCCGCCGTCTTGTCCCTGGCCCCCAAATCCGCAGGCGCGCTGACGCCGAACGAACGCCGAATCACGCTGGTCATCGCGGCGGTGCAGTTCATCAACATCCTCGACTTCATGATGGTGATGCCGCTCGGCCCCGATTTTGCCCGCGCCCTGGACATCCCGGCGGCGCACATCGGCTATATCGGCGGCAGCTACACCGCCGCCGCGGCCCTGGCCGGACTGATCGGGTCGATGCTGCTCGACCGGTTCGACCGACGCCGCGCGCTCGCCGTCGCCATGGCCGGGCTGATCGTCTCGACCGCGCTGGGCGGGCTGGCCTGGGACTTCCACTCCTTGCTGGCGGCGCGTGTGCTGGCCGGACTGTTCGGCGGCCCGGCGGTCGCGGTCGCCATCGCCACGGTGACCGATCAGGTGGCGCCGCAGCGGCGTGGGCAGGCGATGGGGGCCGTCATGTCGGCCTTCTCGCTGTCGGCCATCGCCGGGGTGCCGGTGGGGCTGGAGCTGGCGCTCTATGGCGGCTGGCGGCTGCCCTTCTTCGCGGTGGCCTTCGCCGGCCTGATCGTCGCCGTGGCCGCCATCGCCATCCTGCCGCCGCAGCGCGGCCATCTCACCGGAGCAGGGGTGAAGACCGGAGCCTGGGTGCGGATGGCGGCGCTGCTGTCGCGCCGCAAGGTCTGGCTGGCCTATGCCACCGTGGCGCTGGTGCAAATCCAGCAATTCATGATCGTCCCCAACATCGCCGCCTATGTGCAGGGCAATCTGGGCTTCCCGCGCGACCATCTGAGCCTGGTCTATATGACCGGCGGCACGCTGAGCTTCTTCGCCGCGCGCTGGGCCGGTCGGCTGGTCGACCGCCATGGCTCAAGCGCCGTTACCTTCGCGGCGACGGTGGGGCTGAGCCTGGTGATCTTCTTCGCCTTCATCGGCTACCGGCCCTGGATGCCGGTGCTGGGGCTGTTCCCCTTCTTCATGACCTTCGTCGGCATCCGCATGGTCGCCAACGGCGCCGCCTTCTCCCGCGTGCCGGACCCGCAGGAGCGCGCCGGCTTCATGGCGCTGGTGTCGGCGGTCCAGCATCTCAGCTCCGCCTTCGGCGCCTTCCTGTCTGCCGAGATCCTGACCAACGCCGCCGACGGCCGGCTGGAGCATGTGACCACCATGGCGACCATCTCCATCACCATCGGACTTGCCGTGCCGCTGCTGACGCTGTGGCTGGAGCGGGCGACGCAGCCCGCGCAAATGCCCGCCGTCATGCCGGCACCTGTACCGGTGGTCGCCGACGCCGTGCTGGACGGGGGCGGGCAGAGCCGTTAGCTTGCCGCCGAACCGCAAACGACCTTCGGAATGATACCCATGCGCCCCTCCGGCCGCGCCTTCGACCAACTGCGCACCGTCTCCCTCGAGCCCGGCTTCAGCCGCTATGCCGAGGGCTCCTGCATGGTGCGCTTCGGCAACACGCATGTGCTGTGCACCGCCAGCGTCGACGAGACGGTGCCGCGTTTCCTGAAGAACACCGGGCTCGGCTGGGTCACCGCCGAATACGGCATGCTGCCGCGCTCCACCCACAGCCGCACCGACCGCGAGGCGGCGAAGGGCAAGCAGTCCGGCCGCACCCAGGAGATCCAGCGTCTGATCGGCCGCGCGCTGCGCGCCGTCACCGACCGCTCGGCGATGGGCGAGAAGCAGATCAAGATCGACTGCGACGTCATCCAGGCCGACGGCGGCACCCGCACCGCCGCCATCACCGGCAGCTATGTCGCCCTGCATCTGGCCTTCCAGCACCTGATGCAGATCGGCGCGCTGAAGACCATGCCGCTGACCGACCAGGTCGCCGCCGTGTCCTGCGGCCTGTTCCAGGGCAACGCCGTTCTGGACCTGGACTATGACGAGGATTCCAAGGCGCAGGCCGACGCCAACTTCGTCCTGACCGGCAAGGCCGGCATCGTCGAAATCCAGGGCACCGCCGAGGAAACCCCCTTCTCCGAGCCGCAGTTCATGGAACTGCTGGCGCTCGCCCGCAAGGGCGTGAACGAGCTGGTGGCGTTGCAGAAGCAGGTCCTCGGCATCAAGTAAGGCCGATTCAGCCAGAGGTTCATCATCATGTCCGCTCCCCGCCGCTTCACCGGCGACACGCTCGTCATCGCCAGCCACAACAAGGGCAAGGTGCGCGAGATCGCCGATCTGCTCGGCCCCTATGTCGCCACCTTCACCTCGGCCGGGGAGCTGGGCCTGCCCGAACCGGAAGAGACCGGGACCAGCTTCATCGCCAATGCGGAGCTGAAGGCGAAGGCCGCGGCGGCCGCAGGGCATGTCGCGCTCGCCGACGACAGCGGGCTGGTGGTGCCGGCGCTGAACGGCGATCCCGGCATCTATTCCGCCCGCTGGGCCGGCCCGACCAAGGACTTCGCCATGGCGATGCGGAAGGTAGAGGACGGGCTGGCCCAGCAATCTATGGCCGGCAAGACCGACCGCAGCGCCTATTTCGTCTGCGCCCTGTCGCTCGCCTGGCCGGACGGCCATGTCGAGACGGTGGAGGGCCGCTGCTACGGCACTCTGGTGTGGCCGCCGCGCGGTCCCCACGGCTTCGGCTATGACCCGATGTTCCTGCCGGACGGCCACGAACTGACCTTCGGAGAGATGGACCCGGCCAAGAAGCACGAGATGAGCCACCGTGCCGACGCCTTCCGCCAGCTGGTGGAGCGGTGTTTCCGGTGAGCGTGTCCGATCCTGGTTTTGCCGTTTACGTCCATTGGCCCTTCTGCAAGTCGAAGTGCCCCTATTGCGATTTCAACAGCCATGTCCGCGAGCGGGTCGACCATGACCGTTGGCGGGCCGGGCTGCTGCGCGAGCTGGACCATTACGCCGACCTGACCGCCGGCCGCACCGTCACCTCGATCTTCTTCGGCGGCGGCACCCCGTCGCTGATGGAACCGGCCACGGTCGGCGCCGTCATCGACCGCGTCACCCAACGGTGGCAGGTTGCCGACGGGCTGGAGGTGACGCTGGAGGCCAATCCGACCTCCGTCGAGGCCGACAAGTTCCGTGCCTTCCGCAGCGCCGGGATCAACCGCGTCTCGCTGGGCATCCAGGCACTGGACGACGCCAGCCTGAAGTTCCTCGGCCGCCAGCACAACGCGGCGGAGGCGACCGGCGCCATCGAACTGGCGGCAAGGACCTTCGACCGCTTTTCCTTCGACCTGATCTATGCCCGTCCCGGCCAGACGGTGGCGACGTGGCAGGCGGAACTGGCGCGGGCGCTGGATTACGCCGTCGGCCACCTGTCGGTCTACCAACTGACGATCGAGGAGGGCACCGCCTTCTATCCGCTGCATGCCCGCGGTGAGCTGGTGCTGCCCGACGAGGATTTGGCCGGCGATCTCTACGAGGCGACGCAGAGTCAGCTGACCGCGGCGGGGCTGCCGGCCTACGAGATTTCCAACCATGCCCGGCCCGGCGAGGAAAGCCGCCACAACCTGACCTACTGGCGCTATGGCGACTATGTCGGCATCGGTCCCGGCGCCCATGGCCGGCTGACCATGCATGGCGAGAAGTTCGCCACCCGTGCGCATCGTGCGCCTGAAATCTGGCTGGAGCGGGTGGAGCGCGACGGCCATGGTGCCGCCGCCCCCGATCCGATCGACCGCGATGCCCGCGGCACCGAGCTGCTGATGATGGGACTGCGCCTGAGCGAAGGGGTGCGGCTTGCCCGTCTGGTGGAGGAGACCGGCCGGTCGCTCGACGATTTCGTCGATCCGGTGGCGCTGTCGCGGCTGATCGACGGCGGCTTTCTCACCCGCGATGCCGAACGCCTGTTCGCGACATCGGAGGGACTACAGCGTCTGAACGCGGTGCTCGGCGCAATTCTGGCGTAAGATCCCTGGTCTTCAATGGGGAAAGGGCAGGGGATGCTCATCAGTCTGATCGTCGCCGCGGCTACGAACGATGTGATCGGCCGTGACGGCCGGCTTCCCTGGCACCTTCCCAGCGATCTGCGCCGGTTCAGGGAACTGACGATGGGCAAGCCGATCCTGATGGGTCGGAAGACCTGGGAGTCGCTGCCCCGACGGCCGCTCCCCGGCCGCGACAATCTGGTGCTCAGCCATCAAGGCACGGTCGGCGAGCAGGACGGCGCACGCTGGTTCACCGGTCTTGGGGCGGCGGTGTCGTGGGCACAAGGCTCCGGTGCGGCCGAACTGTGCGTCATCGGCGGCGCCGCCCTGTTCCGCGAGACACTGCCGATCGCCGATCGCCTTCACCTGACCCGCATCGAAAGCGTGGTGGAAGGCGACACGCTGATGCCGCCCATCAGTGCGGAATGGGCGGAGGTGTGGTCGAGCGCACCCATGGAAGAGAACGGGCTGTTCTATCGCTACATCGATTTCGAGAAGGTGCGCGGGTAGGGGGCAAGCGCCCCCGAAACCCGTTACTCCTCGCCGCCCAGCCGGTGCAGAACGTCGTCCAGCTGGTCGAGCGTCTGGTAATGGATGGTGATCGTCCCGCGCTGCCCCTGCGGGTTGATCGCGACCTTCAGCCCGATGCGGGCGGAGATCTCCTCCTCCAGATTGATCAGGTCGACGTCCTTCATCGCCGGGGCGGATCCGGCTCCACCGCTCGCGGCCTTGCCCTTCTTCGCCTTCGGCTGGTCGCCGCGCATCAGGTCTTCGGTCTGGCGGACGTTCAGGCCGCGCGTCACCACTTCGCGGGCAACCGCGGCCGGATCCGGGGCGGTCAGCAGGGCGCGGGCGTGGCCGGCGGTCAGCGCGCCATCCTGAACCATCGACTTGACCGGTTCCGGCAGAGCCAGCAGGCGCATCATGTTGGCGACATGGCTGCGGCTCTTGCCGACGGCGCGGGCCAGATCCTCCTGCGTGTGCTCGAACTCCTCCATCAGGCGGCGATAGCCCTCCGCCTCTTCCAGGGGGGTCAGATCCTGGCGCTGGATGTTCTCGATCAGCGCGATTTCCAGCGCCTCGCGGTCGCTGAGATCGCGGATGACGACCGGAACCTCGTGCAGGCCGGCGATCTGCGCGGCGCGCCAGCGGCGCTCGCCGGCGATCAGCTCGTAGGAGTTGGCATCCTCGCCATCGCGGCGGACGAGCAGGGGCTGCAGGATGCCCTTGTCGCGGATGGAGTCGACGAGGCCCTGGATGGCCTCCTCGTCAAACTTCCGCCGCGGCTGGTACTTGCCGGGGTGCACGAACTCGATCGGCACCTGCTTGGACTGCCGCACCTTGTCGAGCGCCGAATAATCCTCGGTCGCCTCGCCGAACAGGGCGGAAAGGCCGCGGCCCAGGCTGGCGCGGCGGGCGCCCCCTTGCTTGGTGTCGTCGATCATGCGGTCAGTCTCTTCTCACGGCGCAGCACCTCGCCCGCCAGATGGATGTAGGCCTGGGATCCGGGGCAGCGCATGTCGTAGATCAGCACCGGCTTGCCGTGGGACGGCGCCTCCGACACCTTGACGTTGCGCGGGATCACGGTGTCGTACACCTTCTCCCCGAAGAAGCCGCGGACGTCCGCCGCCACCATGTCGGACAGATTGTTGCGCTTGTCGAACATGGTCAGCACGACACCGTGGATGTCCAGGTTCGGGTTGAAGGCGCGCTTCACCCGCTCGATGGTGCGGACCAGATGGCTGAGACCCTCCAGCGCGTAGAACTCGCACTGCAGGGGAACCATCACCGCATGCGACGCGACCAGCGCGTTCAGCGTCAGCAGGCCCAGCGCCGGCGGGCAGTCGATCAGGACATAGTCGTATTCGAGCGCGCTGTTGGCGACCGCTTCGCGCAGGCGGAACTCGCGGCGCTCGGCGCCGACCAGCTCGATCTCCGCGCCCGACAGATCGACCGACGAGGTGATTATCGACAGGTTCGGCACGGAGGAGGGGGTGGCCGCCTCTTCCAGCGACACATCGTCGAACAACACGTCATAGATGCCGACGCGGCGGTCCGAGCGGGGGATGCCGAGACCGGTGGACGCATTGCCCTGCGGGTCAAGGTCGATCACCAGTACCCGCTTGCCGATGACGGCGAGCGCGGTGGCGAGGTTGATCGTCGTCGTGGTCTTGCCCACGCCGCCCTTCTGGTTGGCAATCGCAACCACACGGGCAAGGGGACGGGTGACGGCAGACATGGCAGCCTCTCGGGAGTCCGGTTGGCGGGAAGAAGGCGGAGGGAGAGTGTCAGGCACCGTTTTCACGCACGCTTTAAGTCACTCACACGCAGGATGGCTCCGCTCGGATCTGTGCGGCTGTCAAATCGCTCGGGTTCCATTGTCCAATATTGCGTGGTGGCGGTCAATTCGTCGTCCAGCGCGGCGCCCTTCAGGAACAGGCACTTGCCGCGCGATCCGATGAAAGGATGGGCCCAGGCGAAGAGGTCTGCCAGCGGCGCCAATGCACGGGCGGTGACCACGTCGGCCTCGATGCCGGTGACGGTCTCGATCCGCTTGGTGTGGACGGTGACCGGTGCTTCGCAGACGCGGGCGACCTCGCGCAGGAAAGCGCATTTGCGCACGTCGCTTTCGATCAGATGCACCTGCGGCACACCGAGGATGGCGAGCACCAGACCGGGAAAACCGGCACCGCTGCCGAGGTCGACCAGTACCCGCGTGCCCTCCGGCAGCAGCGGGTAGAGCTGGGCGGAATCGAGGAAGTGGCGCTTCCAGGCGTCGGGCAAAGTGGAGGGGCCGACCAGATTGATCTTCGGCTGCCACTTGCGCAGCAACCCGTCATAGGCGATCAGTCGGTCGAGCGTTTCACGTGAAACACCGGTGGCCTCCTGAAATGCAACCGCGTCGAACCCGCTCATTCGGCCGCCACCCCGGATGAGACCACGTCACGACGCTTCACATGGCGCAGCAGGGCAACCAGCGCCGCCGGAGTCATGCCGGGAATGCGGGCCGCCGCACCCAGAGTGGCCGGGCGCGACTGGCGCAGCTTCTGCCGGATCTCGGCGGACAGGCTGCCGATGCCGTCGACATTGAGATCGTCGGGCAGGGCGAGGGACTCGTCCTTGCGGAAGGCGCGGATGTCGGCCTCCTGCCGGCCGAGATAGCCGGCATACTTGCCGTCGATCTCCAACTGCTCGGCGATCTCCGGTGCGATCTCGCCCAGTTCCGGCCACAGCCGGGCAAGGGCGGCGAGGTCGATGTCGGGGTAACGCAGCAGGTCGGCGGCACTGCGGCGCACGCCATCCTGGTTCACCGCGACCCCCTGGCGGGCCAACTCTGCCGGCGTCGCCTGCAGCGAGGCGACCAGGGCGCGACCAGCCGACAATGCGGCGCTCTTGGCGGCAAAGACATCGCGGCGCTCCGAGCCGACGCAGCCGATGGCAACGCCCTTGTCGGTCAGCCGCTGGTCGGCATTGTCGGCGCGCAGCAGCAGCCGGTATTCGGCGCGCGAGGTGAACATGCGGTAGGGCTCGTTGGTGCCCCGGCCGATCAGGTCGTCGATCAGCACGCCGATATAGGCGTCGGCGCGGTCGAGCACGAAACCCTCGCGATTACCGCTCGCCGCCAGCGCGGCGTTGATGCCGGCCATCAGGCCCTGGGCCGCCGCCTCTTCATAGCCGGTGGTGCCGTTGATTTGGCCGGCCAGGAACAGGCGCGGTGCGCGGCGGGTCTCCAGCGTCGGCTTCAGTTCCCGCGGATCGACATAGTCGTATTCGATGGCGTAGCCCGGACGGATCATCACCACCTTCTCAAGCCCCGGCATGCTGGCGAGGATGCCGAGCTGCACGTCGCGGGGCAGGGAGGTCGAGATGCCGTTCGGATAGACGGTCGGATCGTCCAGCCCCTCCGGTTCGAGGAAGATCTGGTGCTTCTCCTTCTCGGCGAAGCGGACGACCTTGTCCTCGATCGACGGGCAATAGCGTGGGCCGGTGCCGGTGATCTGGCCGGAATACATCGGCGCGCGATGCAGGTTGGCGCGGATCAGCGCATGCGCTTCCGGCGTGGTCCAGGTGATCGCGCAATCGATCTGCGGCGTGTCGATCCGCTCCGTCATATAGGAGAAGGGCGGAGGTGGGGTGTCGCCAGGCTGCTTCTCCAGCGCGTCCCAATCGATGGTGCGGCCGTCGAGGCGCGGCGGCGTACCGGTCTTCAGCCGGCCGAGCGGAAAGCCGAGACGGGCCAGCGTGTCGGACAGGCCAATGGACGGCGCCTCGCCAACGCGGCCGGCGGGGGTGCGCTCCTCGCCGATGTGGATCAGGCCGCGCAGGAAGGTGCCGGTGGTCAGCACCACCGCGCCGGCGCGGATGGACTCGCCGGCCCCGGTGATGACGCCCGTAATACGCTGGTCCGCATCGACGATCAGGTCCTCGGCACCGCCGGCCTCGATGAACAGGTTCTCCTGCTCGGCCAGCAGCGACTGCATCGCCTGACGATAGAGCTTGCGGTCGGCCTGGGCGCGCGGGCCACGGACGGCCGGACCTTTGCTGCGGTTCAGGATGCGGAACTGGATGCCGCCGCGGTCGATGGCCTTCGCCATCACCCCGTCCAGCGCATCGATCTCGCGCACCAGATGGCCCTTGGCCAAGCCGCCGATGGCGGGGTTGCAGGACATCTCGCCAATGGTTTCGATCTTGTGGGTCAGCAGGAGCGTGCGCGCACCCATGCGCGCTGCCGCCGCAGCCGCCTCACAGCCGGCGTGACCGCCGCCGACAACGATGACATCAAAGTTCCGCATGCGCGGGACCATAGCCGAATGGCGCCGGGGATCCAAGAGGGAGGCAGGGCGGCGGGGCAGGGACAAGTGGGGCGCATCAGCGCTGTTTCACGTGAAACACGCCCTCACTTCCCGCTCTCACTTGCCAATGCAGAAGTCGCGGAAGATCACGTCCAGCAGATCCTCCACATCCACCCGTCCGGTGATGCGCCCCAACGCCCGGCTGGCGAGGCGTACATCCTCCGCCGCCAGTTCGGGGAGCGGCGCGTCCAGTGCCCGCAGCAACGACCCCCGGCACTCGGTCAGCGCGGCACGGTGCCGGGCACGGGTCAGGGATGGAGCGCTGCCGATGGCAAGCCGGTCGGCGCTGAAGGCGGTCAGCGCCTCCTCCAACGCCTTCAGCCCGGCGCCGGTGTGGGCGGAGACCAGGATCGGCGACAGATCCGGGCGCAGATCGCCGGCCGTCGCGAGGTCGGTCTTGTTGAACACCACCACTGTGTCGGTATCGATCAGGCCCAGCGTCGCCGGGTCGAGATCGGGCAGGGTGGTGGCATCGAACACCGCAACCTTCACGTCGGCGCGCGCAGCCCGGTCGCGGGCCCGGCGGATGCCTTCCTCCTCCACCTCGTCGGCCGCAGCCTCGCGCAGGCCGGCGGTGTCGGCCAGCACGACGGGATAGCCGCCGAGGTCGAGATGCACCTCGATGATGTCGCGGGTGGTTCCGGCGCGGGCGGAGACGATGGCGGCATCCCGGCGGGCAAGCGCGTTCAGCAGGCTCGACTTGCCGGCATTCGGCGCGCCGACGATGGCGATGTGCAGCCCTTCGCGCAGACGCTCGCCACGGCCGCCGTCATTCAGGTGCGTCGCGATCTCGTCGGCCAGCCCGGTGATCACCGGACGGACAGCGTCGGCGACACCGCCGGGCAGATCGTCCTCGGCGAAATCGATGTCGGCCTCGATGTGGGCGAGCGCGCGGGTCAACCGCTCCCGCCAGCCGTCATAGAGCTTGCCGAGCGCACCCTCCATCTGCCGCAACGCCTGCCGGCGCTGGGCCGTGGTCTCGGCGTCGATCAGGTCGGCGACCGCTTCGGCCTCCGTCAGGTCGAGCTTGCCGTTCTCGAAAGCGCGGCGGGTGAACTCGCCGGGTTCGGCCAGCCGCAAACCGGGCAGGGTGGCGAGCGCCTCGATCACGCCGGTGACGACGGCGCGACCGCCATGCAGGTGCAACTCCACCACGTCCTCGCCGGTGAAGCTGGCGGGGCCGGTGAAGCGCAGGACCAGCGCATCGTCGAGGGCATCGCCGCTCCCGGGATCGCGCAGCTTGGTCAGCACGGCACGACGCGGCGCGGGCAGGGGACGGCCGGTCAGCGCCGTGAGGGCGGATCCGGCCTCGGGTCCCGAAATGCGAACCACCGCCACACCGGATCGGCCGGGGGCGGTGGCGAGAGCGTAGATGGTGGTGAACATCGGGTATGGATCAGCCGCGCTGCTCGGGCCGCAGCTCCCGCTGCTCCGGCGTCAGCATCAGCCGCTCGACGCGGCGGCCTTCGACCAGATGGGTCTGCAGGATTTCATCGACGTCGCCGGTGCTGTGATAGGTGTACCAGACGCCTTCCGGATAGATCACCAGCGTCGGACCCAGCTCGCAGCGGTCGAGACAGCCGGCGGAATTGATCCGCACCTTGCCGTCGAAGCCGAGTTCACGGGCGCGGGCTTTCATATAGTCGCGCAGCTTCTCCGACCCGTGGGCGGCGCAGGACCCGCGCTTGTGCCCGTCGGGACGGCGGTTGGTGCAGCAGAAGACATGGGCTTCGAAGTAGGGCTTCTGTTCGGTCACTTTCTTCCTTCCTGGCCCAGGGCCGAGGCCATCTGGGACCAAAACATCTTCTGCATCTGCTCCATGCCCTGGATGCCGGCGGGAAGCCAGGTCTTCAGCATGGTCTCCGGGTCCATGGCCTGCAGGTTCGCACGCATGCGTTCCTGGATCTCCTGCATCATGGCATCCTGCATCGGCTTCACGTCGGGCAGGCCCAGGAAGTGCCGGGCCTCGTCCGGGGTGCAGTCGATGTCGACGGTGATTTTCATGGGACCCCCTCCAGACCGGGACCAAGCACCGGATCCGGCACCGGTCCAGGCATTGGCCGTGTTGATTTTGGGGTTGAGCGCCGCGGCGGCTCATGCCCCACTATACAGATAGGATGCACTGGCGCAACGCCACCCCGGCGCCACCTATTGTCTAACGACACACCAACAGATCGGACACCGCCATGCCCGCCACTCCGTTGGGCGCGAACCTGCTAGGCCGGGAGACGAGCCCCTATCTGCTGCAGCACAAGGACAACCCGGTGCATTGGATGCCCTGGGGCCCGGAGGCCTTCGCCCGTGCCAAGGCGGAGAACAAGCCGGTGCTGTTGTCGGTCGGCTATGCCGCCTGCCACTGGTGCCACGTGATGGCGCATGAGAGCTTCGAGAATCCGGAGATCGCCGGGCTGATGAACGAGCTGTTCATCAACATCAAGGTGGACCGGGAGGAGCGGCCGGATCTCGACACCATCTACCAGTCGGCGCTCGCGCTGCTGGGGCAGCAGGGTGGCTGGCCGCTGACCATGTTCCTGACGCCGGATGCCGAGCCCTTCTGGGGCGGCACCTATTTCCCGCCGGCAGCACGCTATGGCCGCGCCGGATTCCCCGATGTGCTGCGCGGCATCGCCGGCACCTATGCCAATGAGCAGGACAAGGTCGGCAAGAATGTCGACGCGCTGAAATCGGCGCTCGCCGGAATAGGGGAGAACCGGTCGGCCGGCGCCGTCGATGCCGGTGTGCTGGACCAGGTGGCGCAACGGCTGCTGCGGGAGGTCGATCCGATCCATGGCGGCATCGGCAGCGCACCGAAGTTCCCGCAGGTGCCGCTGTTCGAACTGCTGTGGCGGGCGTGGCAGCGCACCAGGCGCGAGCCGTTCCGCGAGGCTGTGACCCACACGCTGGCCAACATGGCACAGGGCGGCATCTATGACCATCTCGGCGGCGGCTTCGCCCGCTATTCGGTCGATGAACGCTGGCTGGTGCCGCATTTCGAAAAGATGCTCTACGACAACGCGGAGCTGCTCGACCTGATGACGCTGGTCTGGCAGGAGACGCGCGATCCGCTGCTGGAAACCCGCATCCGTGAGACGGTCGGCTGGCTGCTGCGCGAGATGATCGCCGACGGCGGCGGCTTCGCCGCGACGCTGGATGCCGACAGCGAGGGCGAGGAGGGACTCTTCTATATATGGCAGGAACACGAGGTCGACCGGCTGCTCGGCCCGGCGCTGGGTGACGACGGGCTGGGGACGTTTAAGCGCGTTTACGAGGTGCTGCCGCAGGGCAATTGGGAAGGCGTCACCATCCTGAACCGGCTGGGCGGGCTGACCCTGGCCGACGACGCCACCGAGGCGACGCTCGCCAAGGGTCGGGACATTCTGCTGCGGGCACGGGCCAAGCGGGTGCGGCCGGGCTGGGACGACAAGGTGTTGGCCGATTGGAACGGCCTGATGATCGCGGCGCTGACCCACGCCGCCCTGGCCCTGGACGAGCCGGAATGGCTGGACGCCGCCGGCCGCGCCTTCGCCTTCGTCCGCGACCGGATGGATACGGGAGGACGGCTCTGCCACAGCTGGCGGCACGGGCAGGGCAAGCACGCCGGCATGCTCGACGACTATGCCCAGATGGCACGCGCGGCCCTGGCGCTGCACGAGGCGACCGGGGATCCGGCGGCGCTCGATCAGGCGAAGGTCTGGGTGGCGGCGCTCGACGCCCATTTCTGGGATAGCGCCAACGGCGGCTATTTCTTCACCGCCGACGATGCCGAAGGGCTGATCGTCCGCACCAAGAGCGTCTACGACAACGCCACGCCCAGTGGCAACGGCACCATGCTGGCGGTGCTGACCACGCTGTTCCAGCGCACCGGCGAGGATGCCTATCGCGAGCGGGCGGACGCGCTCGCCGCCGCCTTCTCCGGTGAGCTGACGCGCAACTTCTTCCCGCTGCCGACCTTCCTGAACGCCGTGGAACTGATGACGGCGCCGCTGCAGATCGTCATCGTCGGCCCGCCCAAGGCGGCGGAGACGGAAGCGCTGCGCCGCACCGTGCTGGACCGCTCGCTGCCCAACCGCATCCTGACCGTGCTCCCACCGGAGGCGGATCTGCCCGCCACTCATCCGGCACAGGGGAAGGGGATGCGCGACGGGACGGCCACCGCCTATGTCTGCCGCGGCATGACCTGTTCGGCCCCGGTGACGGCGCCGGCGGATCTGGCCGCGCTTCTGGCAGCGAAAAGCTGACTTCCACGGGAGGAACCCATGGCGCGACTTTCCATCGACAGCCCGCTTGGCCCCCTGATGCTGACCGGGGACGGATCCGCCCTGACCTCGGTCAGTTGGGGCCGCTTCGACCATGACGAGCCGGACGCAGTGTTGGCCGAGGCGGCGCGCCAGCTGGAGGCCTATTTCGCCGGCCGGCTCCAGCGTTTCGACCTTCCGCTGAAGCCGGCGGGCACCGCTTTCCGGCAAAGCGTCTGGAATGCGATGCTGGCGATCCCCTATGGCGGCACCGCGACCTATGGCGGGATGGCGAAGATGTTGGGAAGTGCGCCGCGCGCGGTCGGCGGGGCCTGCGGCGCCAACCCGATCCCGATCGTCATCCCCTGTCACCGGGTGCTGGCCAGCGGCGGAGCGCCCGGCGGCTATTCCGGCCATGGCGGGCTGGACACCAAGGCGTGGCTGCTGGCGCTGGAACGCCGGCATGCCGGGGTGGGGCGGGGCAACGGCGCCGCGGCGGAGCAGTTCGCCCTGCTTTGAGGCTGATACAAACGTCAACGAATAGGGAAACCAAACCACCATGGTTCACGCGATCCGCATCCACGAACACGGCGGGCCGGAGGTTCTGCGCTGGGACGAGGTCGAGGTGGGAGAGCCCGGGCCCGGTCAGGTGTGCATCCGCCAGACCGCCGTCGGCCTGAACTACATCGACACCTATCACCGCTCCGGCGCCTACAAGCTGCCGGATCTGCCGGCGGTGATCGGCATGGCGGGCGCCGGCGTGGTCGAGGCGTTGGGTCCGGACGTCACCACGCTGAAGGTCGGCGACCGCGTCGGCTACGCCATGTCGATCGGTGCCTATGCCGAGAGCCGCCTGATCGCCGCCGACCGGCTGGTGCCGCTGCCGAGCTGGCTCGACGAGCAGGCAACGGCGGCCACGCTGCTGCAGGGGCTGACCGCGCAGTATCTGCTGCGCAGCACCTACGTGGTCCAGCCCGGCGACACCATCCTGGTGCAGGCCGCCGCCGGCGGGGTGGGGCTGCTGCTCTGTTCCTGGGCGCGCCATCTCGGCGCCACCGTGATCGGCACCGTCGGATCGGAGGAAAAAGCCGAGCTGGCGAAGGCCCATGGCTGCCACCACACCATCGACTACACCCGCGAGGACTTCGTCCAGCGGGTGAAGGACCTGACGGACGGGCAGGGCGTGCCGGTGGTCTATGACGGCGTCGGCAAGACGACCTTCCTCAAGGGGCTGGATTGCCTGCGTCCGCGCGGACTGATGGTGCTGTTCGGCGCTGCGTCGGGGGCGCCGGCGCCGCTGGATCTGGGGCTGCTGGCGGCGAAAGGGTCGCTCTATGTGACGCGGCCGACGCTGGCGACCTACACCGCCAAGCGGGAGGATCTGATGGCCTCGGCAGCCGATCTGTTCGACGCGGTGAAGAATGGCGGGGTGACCTTCACGGTCAACCAGCGCTTTGCGTTGAAGGACACGGCGGAGGCGCACCGGGCCTTGGAATCGCGGGCGACGACCGGGTCGACGGTGCTGGTGCCGTAAGGTTTCGGCTGACGAATGCCCCCACCTTGATCCTCCCCCGCTGGGCGGGGGAGGAGATAGGAGCTTTGTCAGCGTTCAATCTCTTTACCGTTTTAACGGCAGTCCCTCCCCCGCCCAGCGGGGGAGGCTAGGTGGGGGTCTAACGCCGCAAGCAACAGCCCCCCTCACTCCACCGCCCAGAGCGGGTTCTTGATCTTCTTCAGCATCTCCGCATGCGCCGCGGCCTCTTCGTCGCTGACGGCGAAGACGCGGGCTTCGCGGAAGGGGCGGTCGATGCGGACCGGGCCGGTGGCTCCGCTCTTCGCCGTCGGACCGCCGGCGAAGGACAGGCCGGTCTGCCGGCCGCCCAGCAGTTCCAGATAAACCTCGGCCAGCAGCTGGGCGTCGAGCAGCGCGCCGTGAAGCGTGCGGTTGGAGTTGTCGACGCCGAAGCGCTTGCACAGCGCGTCCAGGGTGGCGGGCGAGCCGGGGAACTTCTGCCGGGCCATCAGCAGCGTGTCGATGGCGCGGTCCTTCGGCATCACCGGATAGCCGGCGATCTTCAGCTCCCAGTTCAGGAAGTGCATGTCGAAGGCGGCGTTGTGGATCACCAGCGGGGAGTCGCCGATGAAGGCGACGAAATCCGCGGCGACGTCGTTGAACAGCGGCTTGTCGGCCAGGAATTCCGCACTCAGCCCATGGACGGCGAAGGCCTCCGGCGGCATGTCGCGTTCGGGATTGAGGTAGACGTGGAAGCGTTCGCCGGTGGCGAGGTGGTTGACCAGCTCGATGCAGCCGATCTCGACCAGCCGGTGACCCTCCTCCGGCTTGAAGCCCGTGGTTTCGGTGTCGAGAACGATTTCACGCATGATGGATCTGCCCTGGTTGATAGCCGCGCGGCGGCCACTGCCTGCCCGGCCGCCGTACCACATCCCGCACAATGCCCTGAAGCGCCCGCCGCGTCACCAGCCGACCGGCCCCCGTCGGCACGACATAGTCGGCACGGCGCCGTTTCTCCGCATCCGGCATCTGGCGGGCAAGAATACCGGCGAACTTCTCCGCCGTCATGCCCGGCCGGGCCAGCACGCGGGCGCGCTGCACGGCGAAGGGAGCGGAAACGACGATGGTGGCGTCAACGCGCCGGTCGCCCCGGGTCTCGAACAGCAAGGGGATGTCGAGAACGGCGATCTTGGCGCCCCGTCTTGCGGCACGGGCGAGGAACTCGCGCTGCGCCGCCTGGACCATCGGGTGCAGGATCGCCTCCAGCCGCTTCAACGCATCGGTATCGCGGAACACCGCGGCGCCGAGCGCCGGCCGACTGACCGCGCCGTCCACCACCACGCCGGGGAAGGCGGCGTCGATGACCGGAACCGCCCGCCCGCCACGGCCGAGCAGCCCGTGCACCACCGCGTCGGAATCGCAGACCGGGGCGCCCATTGCCTGCAGCATGCGGGCAGCGGTGCTCTTGCCCATGCCGATGGAGCCGGTCAGGCCCAGCACGATCATGGCCTGAGCCTCAGCCTTCCAGGACGAAGCGGGTCAGCTCCGGCGTCACCTGCGGTTCGACGCCGAACCAGGCCTTGAAGCCGGGACGCGCCTGATGCAGCAGCATGCCGATGCCGCCGGCGACCGGGTTGCCGCGCACCTTCGCCTCGGCCAGCAGCGGGGTTTCCAGCGGCACATAGACGATGTCGTTGACGACGGCCGAGACGGGCAGGGCGCGCAAGGACAGGTCCAGCGCCGGCTGACCCGCCATTCCCTGGGTGGTGGTGTTGACCAGCAGCGCGGCGCCGTCGAGCGCGGTTTCACGTGAAACCCAATCGACCACCGTCACGCCGCCGTTGAGGCCGACCGCGGCCAGATCCGCCGCCAGTTCCTCGGCACGGGCGCGGGTGCGGTTGACCAGACGGACCTCCGGCGCGCCGGCGTCGAGCAGGGCGACCACCACGGCACGGGCGGCACCGCCGGCGCCGATCACCACCGCCGGACCACGCTCCGCCGTCCAGCCCGGCTGTTCGGCGCGCAGGTTCTCGATGAAGCCGAAACCGTCGGTGTTGCCGCCTTCCAGCGCGCCATCCTCGGCCACCACGATGGTGTTGACCGCCCCCATGCGCTTTGCCACCTCGTCCAGCCGGTCGACGGTACGGAAAGCGATTTCCTTCAACGGAACGGTGACGTTGCAGCCGCGAAAGCCGAGCGCGGGCAGGGCACGGATCGCCTGTTCGGCACGCTCGGGCGCCACCGCCAGCGGCACATAGGCGCCATCGATCCCATACTGGCGCAGCCAGAACCCATGCAGCCGGGGAGAGCGTGAATGGCCGATCGGCCAGCCCATTACGCCGGCGATCCTGGCCTTGCCGCTGATGAAGTGACCCGCCGTCATTCCCTGCCCACTCCATGCACGCGCAGAAAGCCGAGCAGCGGCAGAAGCGGCAGCCCGAGGATGGTGAAGAAATCGCCCTCGACACGGTGGAACAGCTGCGCCCCCAGCCCTTCCAGCTGATAGGCGCCGACCGAGTGCAGCACGTCGTCGCCGACACGATCGAGATACTCGTCGAGGAAGGCTTCGCTGAAGTTGCGCATGGTCAGGCGGGCGCTGTCGATCTGGTGCCACATCCGCTCGCCGTCGCGCACCACCACGGCACAGCTGACCAGCCGGTGGGTCCTGCCGCGCAGGTCGAGAAGCTGGGAGCGCGCCGCGGCGCGGTCGGCTGGCTTGTCAAACCAACGTCCCTCGCATTCCAGCATCTGGTCGGCACCGACCACCAGCGCGCCGGGATGGCGGCGGGTGATGCGTTGGGCCTTCAACTCGGCCAGGGCCTCGGCGACGATGTCGGCGGAAACGCCCTCGGCGCGGCCGGCGGCCTTCACCTCGTCCTCGTCGACCAGCGGCTTGTCGAGGACAGGGCTGAACCCCGCCCGCTCCAGCATCGCCGCCCGCGTGCGCGAACCCGACGCCAGCACCAGAACCGGCGCGCTCACGTCTTCTTTCCTTCCGGACTGAAGTTGGCGCTCTGCCGGCGGGCGAGCAGCATCATGATCTCGGCCGCGGTCTCTTCAATGGAACGGCGGGACACGTCGATCACCGGCCAGCCGCGCCGGCTAAACAGGCGGCGCGCCTCCTGGACCTCGGCACGGACCAGTTCCGGATCGGCGTAGCTGGAGCCTTCGCCCTGGTTCAGCAGCTTCAGCCGGTTGCGGCGGATCTGCACCAGACGGTCGGGGTCCTTGGTCAGTCCGACGATCAACGGCCGGGTCAGCAGATCCAACTCCGCCGGCAACGGGCTGCCGGGCACCAGCGGGATGTTGGCCGCCTTGATGCCGCGGTTGGCCAGATAGATGCAGGTCGGCGTCTTGGAACTGCGCGACACGCCGATCAGCACCACGTCGGCCTCGTGCAGGTCCCAGTTCGACTGGCCGTCGTCATGGGACAGGGCGAAATCGACGGCGTCGATGCGGCTGAAATACTCGGCATCCAGCACATGCTGGCGGCCGGGCTGGCGCTGCGATTCCACGCCCAGGAAGGCGGCGAGCGCGTTGATCAGCGGATCGAGCACGGGGATGCAGGGCACCTGCATCTCGCGGCAGAAATCCTGCAGGCGGCGGCGCAGCGTCTCGTCGACCAAGGTGAACATCACCAGCCCGTGATTGTCCCGGATCCCCTCCAGCACGAGATCGAGCTGGCGGTCGGTGCGCACCAGATTCCAGAAATGCTCGATGGGACGCACGTCGTCGAACTGGATGACGCAGGCGCGCGCCACGCTGTTGATGGTCTCGCCCGTCGCATCGGACACGAGATGTAGGTGGAACTCTTTCATCCGTCCCCAACATTCTGTGGAGAACCCGGCCCAGATCTGTGGACAACCGGATCCGCCTTCGTTTCGTCCCGACCGGGGGACTCCTCCTCCCCGATACGGCCAAGCGCGGAACAACTCCGCCGACCGCTTCGGAAGCTGGGAAGATCCGGCCCCGCCCGCCCTGTTATCCACGGGACTCCCGTTCGTCCAGCTATAGCATTTCCGCCGTTTCCGGCGGTAGTGCTCCGAATCGTCCACAGATCCGCGCACATGACCGCACAAGCCCCCGGATCTGTGGATAGATTCATTTGAGTCGGGGATCACCGTTATCCACAGGCATCCACCTCATCCTCTTCCTTTCTCCCTTTAAAAAATATAGTGAAGAAGAGGGGATAAACCCGTCCCAGATTCTGGCGCAGAATCGGCGCTGGAATCGCGGGGTCCAGATTCGCATTCAGGGGAACGCACCGTCTTGTCCGCCACCAGCTCCGACGTCCAGAATCAGGCTTCCCAGCCTGCCCTGAAGCCGATGCTCGCCGCCCTGGCGGGAGAGGTGCGGACGCGTCCGCCCTTCTGGCTGATGCGTCAGGCCGGACGCTATCTGCCGGAATATCGCGAGCTGAGGGCGAAGGCCGGCAGCTTCCTAGACCTCTGCTACAACCCCGACTTCGCGGTCGAGGTGACCCTGCAGCCGCTGCGCCGCTACGGCATGGACGCGGCGATTCTGTTCTCCGACATCCTGGTGGTGCCGCATGCCCTGGGGCAGCCGCTGGCCTATCTGGAAGGGGAGGGGCCGAAGCTGGATCCGGTCCGCACCGTGGAGGACCTGAAGCGCCTGTCGCGCGACCGCTTCCACGAGACGCTGGCGCCGGTCTACGAGACGGTGCGCCGGCTCTCCACCGCGATTCCGGATGGCACGACGCTGATCGGCTTTGCGGGGGCTCCCTGGACCATCGCCTGCTACATGGTCGAAGGGGCGGGCTCCAAGGAATATGCGCACGTCAAGCGCTGGGCCTATGGCGACCCGGCGGGATTCGGTCAGCTGATCGACCTGATCGTCGAGGTGACCGCCGACTATCTCTGCCGCCAGATCGAGGCGGGGGCCGAGGTGGTGCAGCTGTTCGACAGCTGGGCCGGCGTGCTGCCGGTGGCGGAGTTCCGCCGCTGGGTGATCGAGCCGACGCGGCGGATCGTCGCACTGGTGAAGGCGAAGCACCCGAACACGCCGGTCATCGGCTTCCCACGCGGCGCCGGCCATGCCTATGAGGAGTATGTCGCCGGGGCCGGGGTGGATGCCGTCGGGCTCGACACCACCGTTCCGCCGGTGTGGGCGGCACAGAACCTCCAGACGCGGCTGCCGGTGCAGGGAAACCTCGACCCGATCATGCTGGCGGCCGGCGGCAAGGCGCTGGAGACGGCGACCCACGACATCCTGGCGGCGTTGGCCGGTGGCCCCTTCGTGTTCAACCTGGGTCACGGCGTCATCCAGTCGACCCCGCCGCAGCATGTCGCCGACCTGACCCGCATCCTGCGGGAATGGCCGGGGCAGGGCTGACCCTAAAGGGCTGAAAAAGCGACGGCGGGGGTCTGGACAGAGCGACGGCGACGCTCCAGTTTAGCGGGCACCATGAGCCAGCAATTCTCCCAGACCTCCGCCTCGACCAACACAACCCCCGGCAACCCGGCTCCCAATGGCCGGCCGCGGCGCGTGGCAGTCGTGCTGTTCAACCTCGGTGGTCCGGACGCGCCGGAGGCGGTGCGGCCTTTCCTGTTCAACCTGTTCGCGGATCCGGCCATCATCCGGCTGCCGAACCCGTTCCGCTTCCTGATCGCCAGCCTGATCAGCGGGCGGCGGGCCAAGCCGGCCAGCGAGATCTATGCCCAGCTTGGCGGCAAGTCGCCGCTGCTGGAGAACACGGAAGCCCAGGCGGCGGCGCTGGAGAGCGCTCTGGGGGCAAATCCGGAGGCAGATCCGGCGGCCGGCGGTGCTGAGACCAAGGTCTTCATCGCCATGCGTTACTGGCACCCGATGAGCGCCGAGACGGCCGCCCGGGTGAAGGCCTACGACCCGGATCTGGTGGTGCTGCTGCCGCTCTATCCGCAATTCTCCACCACCACGACGGCGTCGAGCGCCAAGGCGTGGCATGGGGCGGCGAACACCGTCGGGCTGACGGCGCCGACCAGGCTGCTGTGCTGCTACCCGACCCAGGCCGGCTTCATCGACGGCACGGCGGATCTGATCCGTCCGCTGTACGAGGCGGCCAAGGCCCATGGCAAGCCGCGCGTCCTGTTCTCCGCCCACGGGCTGCCGAAGAAGGTGGTGGCCTCCGGCGACCCCTATCAGTGGCAGTGCGAGCGGACGGCGGAATCCATCGCCGCGGCGCTTGGCATCGACGATCTCGACTGGGTCAACTGCTACCAGAGCCGCGTCGGCCCGATGGAGTGGATCGGCCCCAGCACCGACGCCGAGATCCGCCGTGCCGGCCGGGACGGCGTGCCGATCCTGGTGGTTCCGATGGCCTTCGTGTCGGAGCATTCCGAGACGCTGGTGGAGATCGAGGTTGAGTACCGCCATCTTGCCAAGGAATCGGGGGTGCCGCACTTCACCCGTGTGCCGACGGTCGGGGTGCATCCCGGCTTCATCGACGGGCTTGCCAAGCTGGTGCGGCAGACGGTCGCAGGCAAGGCGGCGGTCTGCTCCCAGAAGGGCGACCGGATCTGCCCGTCCAACTTCTCCGGCTGCCCGCAGGCGCGGCACTGAGCCGCAACGGCCGAACCGCAACCAAAGAGGGGACACGCCCGGTGCTGTACGAATGGATCAAGGCGCTGCACGTCATCAGCATCATCGCCTGGATGGCGGGGCTGCTCTACTTGCCGCGCCTGTTCGTCTACCACTGCGAGGCGCCGGCCGGATCAGAGACGTCGGAAACCTTGAAGGTGATGGAACGCCGCCTGCTGCGCGCCATCATGAACCCGGCGATGATCGCGGCGTACGTGTTCGGCATCACCATGATCGTGCTGACGCCGGAATGGCTGAAGCAGGGCTGGCTGCATGCCAAGATCCTGTTCGTGCTGCTGCTGACCGCCAGCCACATGATGATGGCCCGCTGGCGCCGGGATTTCGCCGAGGACCGCAACACCCGGCCGCAGCGCTTCTACCGCATCGCCAACGAGGTGCCGACGCTGCTGATGATCGGCATCGTCATCTTCGTCATCGTGAAGCCCTTCTGACCGCCGTCAGGTGATCGCACCGTCTTCCAACTCCCGGAAAAAGCGGAATCCGCGACCTTTGCGGGTTTCGCTTTCGTTTGACTTGCGCCCGCCGATCCGATAACCATGTCAGGACCACGGGGTTTTTCGCCCCGCGGTCTCCCACGCCCACATCTGCCGATCCGACGCTCTGTTCTTGAGCCGGGCCTGGTGGCTGGCGATCCGCTCCCGTGCGACCACTTACCGGACGCCCTGGTGCGCACCCGCCAATGCGCCACCCGCTGCCCACCCGACGCGACCGCGTTGCGGCGTCCCCCGCCGCCAACCGCCGTCGGCCGGACCTTCTGGCACCTCCCATCCCCAAGGCCACTCCCCCGCATGACGATTTCACAGGCAATCCGATGCATCTCCAAGAGCTGAAGTGCAAAAGCCCCGCCGAACTGCTGGCGTTCGCGGAGGAGCTGCAGATCGAGAACGCGAGCACGCTGCGCAAGCAGGACATGATGTTCGCGATCCTGAAGCAACTGGCCGAAAACGACATTCCGATCTTCGGCGACGGCGTTTTGGAGGTGCTGCAGGACGGGTTCGGCTTCCTGCGCTCGCCGGAAGCCAATTATCTGCCGGGTCCCGACGACATCTATGTCAGTCCCAGCCAGGTGCGCCGCTTCGGCCTGCGCACCGGCGACACGGTGGAGGGGCAGATCCGCTCGCCCAAGGACGGTGAGCGCTATTTCGCCCTGCTGAAGGTCAACACCATCAATTTCGACACGCCGGACAAGGTCCGTCACCGCATCAACTTCGACAACCTGACGCCGCTCTATCCGGAAGAACGCATCCGGATGGAGGTCGAGGATCCGACCAAGAAGAACCTCACCGGCCGCATCGTCGATCTGGTGGCGCCGCTGGGCAAGGGACAGCGCGGGCTGATCGTGGCGCCGCCGCGCACCGGCAAGACGGTGATGCTGCAGAACATCGCCCATTCGGTCGCCACCAACCACCCCGAAGCCTATCTGATCGTCCTCCTGATCGACGAGCGTCCGGAAGAAGTGACGGACATGGCCCGCTCCGTCCGCGGCGAGGTCATCAGCTCCACCTTCGACGAGCCGGCGACCCGCCACGTCCAGGTCGCCGAAATGGTGATCGAGAAGGCCAAGCGGCTGGTCGAGCACAAGCGCGACGTGGTGATCCTGCTGGACTCCATCACCCGTCTGGCCCGCGCCTACAACACTGTGGTGCCGTCATCGGGCAAGGTGCTGACCGGCGGTGTCGACGCCAACGCCCTACAGCGGCCCAAGCGCTTCTTCGGCGCCGCCCGCAACGTGGAAGAGGGCGGGTCGCTGACCATCATCGCCACCGCGCTGATCGACACAGGCAGCCGCATGGACGAGGTGATCTTCGAAGAGTTCAAGGGCACCGGCAACTCGGAAATCGTGCTGGACCGCAAGCTCTCCGACAAGCGCACCTTCCCGGCCATCGACATCTCCAAGTCGGGCACCCGCAAGGAGGAACTGCTGGTCGACAAGGGCACCATGTCGAAGATGTGGATCCTGCGCCGCATCCTGATGCCGATGGGCGTGACCGACGCGGTCGACTTCCTGGTCGACAAGCTGAAGCACACCAAGTCGAACAACGAGTTCTTCGAGAGCATGAACCAGTAGGATCATGCCGGATCTGCCCTCTCCTTCGGGGGAGGGCGGCACGGAAAAGGGCGGGGGCCTTTCGGCCACCCGCCCTTTTTCATTTCGGCTCTGTTCGATGCCCAGCAGATCAGAAGGGCGGCTGCTGCGGCTGCTCGGCCTGCTGGGCCGACTGGCGGTGGTACAGCTCGGCGAAGTCGATCGGGTTGATCATCAGCGGCGGGAAGCCGCCTTCGCGGGTCGCGCTGGAGACGATGGCGCGGGCGAACGGGAAGATCATCCGGGCGCCTTCGATCATCAGGACCGGGCGGTGATGCTCCTCCGGCAGGCCGGGGAACTGGAACAGCGCGCCATAGGCCAGCTCGACCAGGAAGGCCACGGACTCGCCCTGGCGGGCCTCGCAGCGCAGGTTCAGCGTCAGCTCATAGATGTCGTCGCCGACCTTCTGGCCCTGGACGTCGACACCGATGTTCACCTGCGGCTGCGGCTGGTTCGGCAGCAGGCTCTGCGGGGCGTTGGGGTTCTCGAACGAGAAGTCCTTCACATACTGCGCGAGGACATGCATCGGCAGCGAAGAGGTCTGCTGCTGCTCGGCGCCGTTGCTCATCTGATCGGACATAACGGACTCCTAATCGCCGGCTGTCGTCCCGGCCATCGTCCCGCATCGGGAAGGGGCGGGGACGGTGGGCCGACCCGGATGTGAGGTGACAGGGGTTGGTTCGCGACGGTTGTGCCTTCGCCCAAGGGGCTGGCTATCACGGATCGGTCGTCCTGCCAACGGAAACCACCGGCCCGCCGGCCGGTCAGCGCCGCTCATCCGGGCGGTGCTTGCCCCATTGGGAATCGCTCAGCCGAGGGGCATCGCGGTCGTCGGCCTTCTCTTCTCCCGGAGTGACGTCACGGTAATCGGCGTCGATCACGCCGGGAGCGGGACGGAAGGGATCATCGGCACGGCGGGAACCGCCGGCGCCGAAATCTGCACCGCTGAAATTCCCATTGCCGAAGTCCTGACCGGCGGAACCCGGTCCGCCGAAGCCGCCGGCTCCAAAGCCACCCCGGCCCGTGGTGGTGAAGACCGGCATCCCGGCCCCCATGCGGCCGAGCAACCAGCGTCCGATGCCGCGGCGCAGCGGCCCGATCAGCAGGACGATGCCGAGGATGTCTGTCAGGAAGCCGGGGATGATCAGCAGGATGCCGGCCAGCACGGCGCAGAAGCCGTCCAGCACGGTGCCGATCGGCGCCTCGCCGCGGGCGGCTGCCGCCTGGGCGCGGGTCAGCGAGGCCAGCCCCTGGTGGCGGACCAGCAGCACGCCCACCACCGCCGACAGGGCCAGCAGCCCGATGGTCGGCCCGGCGCCGATCCAATCGCCGACCTGGATGAATCCGACGATCTCCAGGATCGGCAGAAGAAGGATCAACAACAGGGGATTCATGGTGTCCTTGCTCTTCGGGCTCGCTGCCCCTATCTAGGTTTGGATAGGTCGTCCGGACGAAACACCGGCGGCTGCATCCAATTGGCGGTTACTGGTGGCGTTCACTGGCGGGCAAGCAACACGTAATGCCGCCCGGCCGCAAGGTCCAGGGGCGGGCCGGATCCGCCGGCGATTTCGCCCCTGACACGGGCTTCGACACAGGCTTCACGACAAGTCGTTTTGGAAGGAACAGATGATGGGAGACGGGTTCGTGTTCATCGAGATCGTGATCTTCGCGATGATCGCGGCCTTCCTCGTTTATCGGCTGCGCAGCGTGCTCGGCCGCCGGACCGGGGAGGAGCGTCAACGCCCCAACCCCTTCACCGCCGCTCCGAACCCGGCGAAGCCCGACAATGTCGTGCCCCTGCCGGAGCGCAACCGGCCGCGGCCTGATGTCGCACCCGGCTCGGACGTGACGGCCTCGGATGAGCCGCTGTCGCTGGCCGCCTCCATCGACCAGCTCCGGGCCGCCGATCCGAACTTCGACGAGAAGCATTTCCTGGAAGGCGCCAAGGCGGCCTTCGCCATGATCGTCGACGCCTTCGCCCGCGGCGACACCGCGACGCTGCGCCCGCTGCTGGCCGACGACGTCTATGACAGCTTCGCCCGCGTCATCCGCGACCGTCAGGCCGCCGGCGAGCAGCACGAGGCCCGCATCGAGATCGTTCGCGAGGCCGAGGTGGTGGAGGCGAAGCTGGATGCCGCCCGGACCGCCCGCGTCACCGTGCGTCTGGTCACCGATCAGGTGAATGTGGTGCGTGACCGCGACGGCACCGTCATCGACGGCGATCCCAAGGCGTTGGTGGAGAACACCGACGTCTGGACCTTCGCCCGCAACCTCCGCTCCCGCGATCCCAACTGGGCGCTGGTCGAGGTTCGTCCAGTCGAGTAACGAGTAGAGAACGACCAGCAGTAATGACGTTCCACCATCGTACCGGTTTCAGCGCCATCGCCCTCTTCGGGGCGGTGGCGTTGCTGTTTTCGGCCTGCGCCCCGAAGGAAGAGGCGAAGCCGCCGCCCGAGGCCCTGACCCTGACACCGCTGTCCTTCGCCGACTTGGCCGGCTGGCGCAGCGACCCGGTGGCCCAGGCGGTGCCGGCGCTCGCCCGCTCCTGTGCGCGGTTCAAGACCCAGCCGAAAGACCGTGCAGTCGGGCCGGGCGGGGTGGCGGGGACCATCGGCGACTGGCAGGCCCCTTGCGCCCAACTGGCGGATCTGCCCCCCGGCGACGATGCCGCCGCCCGCGCCT
Organism: Azospirillum oryzae; assembly: GCF_900177515.1. Classification (GTDB taxonomy): domain Bacteria; phylum Pseudomonadota; class Alphaproteobacteria; order Azospirillales; family Azospirillaceae; genus Azospirillum; species Azospirillum oryzae_A. Next base: position 9,773 of record NZ_FXAK01000007.1, on the reverse strand, counting down.
TTTTCGAAGCCAACTTCACCCCCTATGCCGCCGGCAACAACGGCACGCGCGAGGGGCTGTTCACCGGCTATTACGAATCCGAGCTGGAGGGCAGCCGCAAGCCGGATCCGGCCTATCCGGTGCCTCTCTATCGCCGGCCGGCCGATCTGGTGATGGTCGATCTCGGCGATTTCTCCGACCGCTGGAAGGGGGAGCGCACCGCCGGCCGGGTGGTCGATGGCAAGCTGAAGCCTTACGAGGATCGCGCCGCCATCGTTGCGGGGGCGCTCAAGGGCAAGGGGCTGGAACTGGTCTGGGTGAAGGACCCGATCGGCGCCTTCTTCCTGCAAATCCAGGGATCGGGGCGGATCCGGCTCGCCAATGAAGGCGATGGTGGCGGCGAGATGCGCGTCGGCTATGCCGGCCAGAACGGCCACAAATACGTCGCCATCGGCAAGGAGCTGATCGAGCGCGGCGCGCTGAAGCGGGAGGAGGTCTCGCTGCAGACCATCCGCGACTGGCTGCTCGCCCATCCCGATCAGGCCGCGGCAGTGATGAACGTCAACCCGTCCTACGTCTTCTTCCAACCGCTGTCGGGCGACGGCCCGAACGGCGCGCAGGGTGTGGCCTTGACGCCGGGCCGCAGTCTGGCGGTGGACTCCAAGTTCATGCCCTATGGCGTGCCGGTCTGGCTGGATGCCGAGGACCCGCTCGATGCCGGGCAGCGATTGCAGCGGCTGCTGGTGGCCCAGGATACCGGCGGGGCGATCCGCGGCCCGGTGCGCGGCGATGTCTTCTGGGGCCATGGCCCGGAGGCGGAGCAGCGGGCCGGGGTGATGAAGAGCCGGGGGAGCTATGCGCTGCTGCTGCCGAAGAGCGTGAAGGTGGCGGCAGGCGGGTAGGGGCCCGGCAGAGGAATGTTTCACGTGAAGCAGGGGGCACCCGGCGCGAGTGCCCCCCGCGTCATCACAGAATGAACTTCGACAGATCGGCGTTCTTCGCCAGACCGCCGACCCGCTCGCGGACCAGGGCGGCGTCGATGGTAACGGTCTCGCCGGCACGGTCGCTGGCGGCGAAGCTGATCTCTTCCAGCAGGCGCTCCAGCACCGTGTGCAGGCGGCGGGCGCCGATGTTCTCGACCGAGCTGTTGATCTCCGCCGCCAGCCGGGCCAGCTCGTCGATGCTGTCGTCGGTGAAGACCAGATCGACCTCCTCCGTCTTCATCAGCGCCTTGTACTGGCGGATCAGGCTTGCTTCAGGCTCGGTCAGGATGCGCTTGAAGTCGTCCTGGCTCAGCGCCTTCAACTCGACACGGATCGGCAGACGGCCCTGCAGCTCCGGCAGCAGGTCGGACGGCTTGGCGATGTGGAAGGCGCCGGACGCGATGAACAGGATGTGGTCGGTCTTCACCGGGCCATGCTTGGTCGAAACGGTCGTGCCCTCGATCAGCGGCAGCAGGTCGCGCTGGACGCCTTCGCGGCTGACATCGGCACCGCGCGCGTCGGAGCGGGCGGAGATCTTGTCGATCTCGTCCAGGAAGACGATGCCGTTCTGCTCGACCGCGCGGATCGCCTCCGCCACCACCTTTTCCTGGTCCAGCAGCTTGTCGGATTCCTCGGCCATCAGCACGCCGTGGCTTTCGGCCACCGTCATCCGGCGGGTCTTGGTGCGGCCGCCCATCATCTTGCCGAACATGTCGTTCAGGTTCAGCATGCCCATCTGGGCGCCCGGCATGCCGGGGATGTCGAAGGTCGGCATGTTGCCGGCGCCGGTGTCGGCGACCTGGACCTCGATCTCCTTGTCGTTCAGCGTGCCTTCGCGCAGCATCTTGCGGAACTTGGCGCGCGTCTCCGCACTGGCGCTGTCGCCGCACAGTGCGTCGAGCACCCGCTCCTCCGCCCGCAGTTCGGCCTTGGCGGCGACCTCCTTGCGCAGGCGCTCGCGGGTCAGGCCGATGGCGGCCTCGACCAGATCGCGGATGATCTGCTCCACGTCGCGGCCGACATAGCCGACCTCGGTGAACTTGGTGGCCTCCACCTTCAGGAAGGGGGCCTGGGCCAGTCGGGCGAGGCGGCGGGCGATCTCGGTCTTGCCGACGCCGGTCGGGCCGATCATCAGGATGTTCTTCGGCAACACCTCTTCCCGCAGGCCCTCGGGCAGCTGCTGGCGGCGCCAGCGGTTGCGCAGCGCGATGGCGACCGCGCGCTTGGCGTCGTTCTGGCCGACGATGTAGCGGTCGAGTTCCGAGACGATCTCGCGCGGGCTGAAGGCGGCGCTGTCGGCGGACACGGAGGCGGTCTGAATCGTCATGGCGCTCACAGCTTTTCCAGGGTGACGTTTTCATTGGTGTAGACGCAGATGCCGGCGGCGATCCTCATCGCCTTGCGCGCCACCGCCTCCGCATCCATCCCATCGATGTCGATCAGCGCACGGGCCGCCGACAGGGCGTAGGAACCGCCGGAGCCGATGCCGATCAGCCCATCCTCCGGCTCCAGCACGTCGCCGTTGCCGGTCAGCACCAGGCTGACGGACTTGTCGGCGACGGCCATCATCGCCTCAAGCCGGCGCAGATAGCGGTCGGTGCGCCAGTCCTTGGCCATCTCGACGCAGGCGCGGGTCAGCTGGCCGGGATACTGCTCCAGCTTGCCTTCCAGCCGCTCGAACAGGGTCAGCGCATCGGCGGTGGCGCCAGCGAAGCCCGCCATCACCGTGCCGCCGGCCAGCCAGCGGACCTTGCGCGCGTTGGCCTTCATCACCGTCTGGCCGACCGAGACCTGCCCGTCGCCGGCGATCACCACCTGACCGTTCTTGCGCACCGACAGGATGGTGGTGCCATGCCATTGGATGGGATCGTGTGGATTGGACGCTGGATAGGTCATGCGGAAACCATGCTGGAAAATGGGAAACAGCCCGCCGCCCGGATACAGAAGCCCAAGACCCCATGAATCGTGGCGGCAGGCCATCCGGTCTATGTGGGAGGGGCAATGTCACCGTCAAGCAGTTCGGCATCCGGCAGGTCACTGTCCGGCATCTCGTCCTCCCACCACGGGTCGGGCGGGTTGCCGCGGTGTGGTTTGCCCGGCTTGGAGGGGGCCGGAGGTTGAACGGCCGCGGCCGGATCCGCCCCCAGCCGGTCGAGCAGCGGTCCGATCGCCAGGAACTGCACAAGCCCGGCCGGCGTGACCGGGGAACGGCCGGCGGCCGGCGCCACGCCGATCAGCGCGCCGCTTCCGTCCAGCAGTGGGTCGCCGGTTTCCGTCACCGTGGTGAACAGGTCGGCCGAGCCCAGATCCGCCTGGATCAAAGTGCCGCCGCGAGCCTCGTCGACCGGCAGACCGCCGACGATGCCGAGCATTTCCTTGCCGCGTCCCCCGACGACCGCCTTCACCGGTTCGCTGATGCGCGGGGTCGCGGTACGCATGGGCAGGGCACGCAACCGCGCCGGCACCCGAACCAGGGCGAAGCCGCTCGCCGCGTCGCGTCCGACCACCCAGCCGGTCAGCTCCACGCCTTGAGCCGGCCGCACCGTGACGGTGGGGTCGGATCCGGGGAGGGGAGCCAGCAGCACCGCCTGCGCCTCGCCGGCCACATCGGTCTCTCCAATCACCAGCCCGTGCGACCGGCCGACCGGTATCCGCGCCGATGCGATGCGGCCGGATCCGGCCCCGCCGCGAAGGAGCAGGCGGTTAGGGGCAGCCTGCGCAGGGGCTGCGACCGGAGCGGAGGGTGCCATCCCCGGCGTGGCGTTTGGCGTCAGCGGAATGGGGCCGGATCCGGCCGGCGCCGTCACGGGAAACGCCGTCGATGGCGGCGCGGACGGGGAGGGCAGGGTGCCGCCGGACAGCAGGGCGCGGAAGCCCGCATCGGCGGCAAGCGCCTCCACCGCCGCGGCGAAGGCCTCCTCGACCAGCAGGGTCTCGCCCTGGGGCACGCCGCGCTCCTGTGCCGTGGCGCCGGTGGTGACCACACGGTGGACCAGCCCGTCGCCGCGCGCGTCATAGACCGTCCATTCCACCTTGACGCTGCCGGTGCCGGAACTGCCCTTGCTGCTGCCGGTCAGCCAGTTGGTGCGGTGGCACAGCTCCAGCTGCACGTCGCGCAGGTCGCCCTGCACGGTGAAGCGGGCGCGGCTGCGGTTGCCGTCCGGGTTGTCGGGACCGCCGGGCCGGCCGACCACGTCGAAGCCGGCGGCGGTCATCACCTCGGCGAACCGCTCGTCGAAGGTGGAGCCGCGCCGCATGTTGACGCCGCTGGTCCAATAGACGTCGTCATAGGGCGGGGCGCAGTCGATGCCCCAGACATAGCGGCCGATCTGCATCCCCCGCCGCATCGACCCGATGGTCAGTTCGCCGAAGCGGAATGGCGCGGTGGTCCCGGCTGCGACCGGTGGCGCCGCCTTTCCGACCGGCGGAGGCGGGGACATGCCGCCGCAGCCGGCCGGCAGAAGGCCGAGAAGGAGAATCAGGACTGCGGCGAATGGGCGCGGGTGGGTCATCATAATCGGATATGCACGCAGAAAGTGTGAAAGACTCTACCCCGCACACCTTCGTAGGACAATCGTCGGAATGGACAGGCCGCGCATCATTCGTGCCGGATGCTGGCGCGTGCGGATGCTTCCTGCTACAAAACCGCCATGGACCAGACCCCCACGAATGGCGGCCGCCGCGCCTCGATCGAGCGGAACACCACGGAGACCCGGATCCGGGTCGCGCTGAACCTTGACGGCACCGGCGTCTACGACGTCAAGACGGGGGTCGGCTTCCTCGACCATATGCTGGAACAGCTGTCGCGCCACAGCCTGATGGACCTGACGGTCCTGGCCGACGGCGACCTGCACATCGACTATCACCACACGACCGAGGACACCGGCATCGCCATCGGCATGGCGGTGGCGAAGGCGCTGGGCGACCGCAAGGGCATCCAGCGCTACGGCCATTCCTATATCCCGATGGACGAGACGCTGACGCGGGTGGCGCTGGACTTCTCCAACCGGCCCTACCTGATCTGGAAGGTGACCTTCACCCGCGACAAGATCGGCGATTTCGACACCGAGCTGTTCCGGGAATGGTTCCAGGCCTTCGCCATGGCCGCCGGCGTGACGCTGCACGTCGAGAACCTGTATGGCGAGAACAACCACCATATCGTGGAAAGCTGCTACAAGGCGCTTGCCCGCGCGCTGCGCGCCGGGGTGGAGATCGACCCGCGCAAGCGCGATGCGGTGCCCTCCACCAAGGGCACGCTCGGCGGATCGCTCTGACGGCGGGGACCTGAAGTCCCCCTCCGCCGTCCTTTCGGAAGGTTTGTCACGTCCATGGAAACGGTCGCGCTGATCGATTACGGCTCCGGCAACCTGCGCTCCGCCGCCAAGGCGATCGAGCGCGCGGCCGGCGAAGCCGAAGCCTCCTACAACGTCCTCGTCACCTCCGACGCCGATGCGGTCCGCCATGCCGACCGCGTGGTGCTGCCCGGCGTCGGCGCCTTCGCCGACTGCAAGCGCGGCCTGTCGGAGGTCCCCGGCATGCTGGAATCGCTGGAGGAGGTGGTGCACCGCCGCGGCCGGCCCTTCCTCGGCATCTGCGTCGGCATGCAGCTGATGGCCGAACGCGGCCGCGAATATGGCGTGACCGAGGGGCTGGGCTGGATCCGCGGCGAGGTGGTGAAGCTGGAGCCGGCGGATCCGGCCCTGAAAATCCCGCATATGGGCTGGAACGAGCTGAACATCCGCCGCCCGCACCCGGTCCTGGCCGGGCTGCCGGAGGGCGCGCATGCCTATTTCGTCCATTCCTACCAGTTCAAGCCGGCCGACCCCGACACGCTGATCGCGTCCGCCGATTACGGCGGGCCCTTCGCCGCGGTGGTCGGGCGCGACAATCTGGTCGGCACCCAGTTCCACCCGGAAAAGAGCCAGGCCACCGGTCTGGCCCTGATCGCCAATTTCCTGCGCTGGAAGGTCTGAACCGATGGCCGAGATCGCCATCGACAAGGTCGACTCGCTGAAGACCGCCGATCTGCACGACCTGTGCGACGCGGCCGACGATGCCATCCGCGCCGGCGGCGGCTTCGGCTGGGTCGAGCCGCCGCCGCGCGACGTGATGGAGCGCTTCTGGAAAGGCGTGCTGGTGGTGCCGGAACGGGTGCTGTTCATCGCCCGCCTGGACGGGGTGGTGGCCGGATCCGCCCAGCTGGTCAAGCCGCCGCGCAACAACGAGGCGCAGGCCCACGCCGCCCAGCTGACCACCAGCTTCGTCGCCCCCTGGGCGCGCGGCCATGGTCTTGCCCGCCGCCTGACGCTGGCGGTGGTGGAGGAGGCACGCGCCGTCGGCTTCCGGGTGCTGAACCTGGACGTCCGGGTGACGCAGGAGGCGGCCATCGCGCTCTACGAATCGCTCGGCTTCAAGCGCTGGGGCACCCATCCCTTCTATGCGCTAGTGCAGGGCCAGCCGCTTGCCGGACATTTCTACTGCAAAGACCTTCAGCCCGATTCCCAGCAGCCCGCTCCATAACCGCCAGCCACGCCATAGGAAGACGCCCGCGATGATCATCTATCCCGCCATCGACCTCAAGGACGGTGCCTGCGTCCGCCTGCTGCGCGGCGAGATGAGCCAGGCCACGGTCTTCAACACCGATCCCGGCGAACAGGCCCGCCTGTTCCAGAGCCAGGGCTTCGAATGGCTGCATCTGGTCGACCTCAACGGCGCCTTCGAAGGCAAGCCGGTGAACGGCGCCGCGGTTGAGAGCATCCTGAAGTCGGTGACCATCCCGGTCCAGCTCGGCGGCGGCATCCGCGACCTGAACACCATCGGCATGTGGCTGGAGAAGGGCATCAGCCGCGTCATCCTGGGCACGGTGGCGCTGCGCGATCCGGATCTGGTCAAGGCCGCCTGCCGCGAATTCCCCGGCAAGGTCGCCGTCGGCATCGACGCGCGCGAGGGCTATGTCGCAGTGGCCGGCTGGGCCGAGACCTCCGACATCAAGGCGCTGGACCTGGCGCTGAAGTTCGAGGATTGCGGCGTCGCCGCCATCATCTACACCGACATCAACCGTGACGGCGCCATGGGCGGCGTCAACGTGGAGTCGACGTCCGACCTCGCCTTCCACCTGACCACCCCGGTGATCGCGTCCGGCGGCGTCTCCTCCATCGAGGACCTGAAGGCGCTGAAGATGGAAGAGGACACCGGGATCGAGGGCGTGATCTGCGGCCGTGCGCTGTATGACGGCCGGATCGATCCGAAAGAGGCGCTGGCCCTGCTCTCCGCCCCCGCCGTCGAGGACGCCGACTGATGCTGAAGATGCGCGTCATCCCCTGCCTGGACGTCAAGGACGGCCGTGTGGTCAAGGGGGTCAATTTCGTCGATCTGGTCGATGCCGGCGATCCGGTGGAACAGGCCCGCGTCTACGACCGCGAGGGGGCAGACGAACTGACCTTCCTCGACATCACCGCCAGCCACGAGAACCGCGACACCATCTTCGACGTGGTGCGGCGGACGGCGGAACAGGTCTTCATGCCGCTGACCGTCGGCGGCGGCGTGCGCACGGTGGACGACATCCGCAAGCTGCTGCTGGCCGGCGCCGACAAGGTGTCGATCAACACCGCGGCGATCCACCGTCCCGACTTCGTGCGCGAGGGCGCCGAGAAGTTCGGCGCCCAGTGCATCGTCGTCGCCATCGACGCCAAGAAGGTCGCTCCCGGCAAATGGGAGGTCTTCACCCACGGCGGGCGCAACGCCACCGGCATCGACGCCGTGGAATGGGCCAAGCGGATGGAATCGCTGGGGGCGGGCGAGATCCTGCTGACCTCGATGGACCGCGACGGCACCAAGAGCGGCTTCGACCTGGAGCTGACGCGCACCGTGGCGGACTCGATCCGCGTTCCAGTGATCGCGTCCGGCGGCGTCGGCACGCTCGACCATCTGGTGGAGGGCATCCGCGAGGGGCACGCCACGGCCGTGCTCGCCGCCTCGATCTTCCATTTCGGCACCTACACCATCGGGCAGGCCAAGGCCGCGCTGAGCGCCGCCGGCATTCCGGTGCGGCCGGCGAAGGCCGTGGAGACCGCAAATGGGTGACAAGAAATCCGTGGAGAAGGCCGCCGAAAAGGCGGCGGCCCTGCCGCCGGCCCCGCTGTCCGCCGAGGTGCTCGACCGGCTGTTCGCCACCGTGCTGGCCCGCAAGGGGGCGGATCCGGAGACCTCCTACACCGCCAAGCTCTACAGCCGCGGCACCGCCAAGATCGCCCAGAAGGTGGGCGAGGAGGCGGTGGAGGCCATCCTGGAGGCCGTGCGCGGCGACAAGGCGGCGCTGGCCGCGGAGTCCGCCGACCTGCTCTATCACCTGCTGGTGCTGTGGGCCGACACCGGGCTGGATCCGGCGGAGGTCTGGAGCAAGCTCGCCCAGCGCGAGGGCACCAGCGGCATCGACGAGAAGAAGTCCCGTAAAGTTTGAGCGGGATTCCCCACCAAGAGGACGCATGCGATGGCCAAGAGCTATGACGCCAACAACGTGTTCGCCCGCATCCTGCGCGGCGAGATCCCGTGCAAGAAGGTGCACGAGACCGAACACGCGCTCGCCTTCCACGACATCGACCCGCAGACGCCGACCCATGTTCTGGTGATCCCGAAGGGCGCCTATGTCGACATGGACGACTTCACCGCCAAGGCGTCGGACGCTGAGATCGCCGGCCTGTTCCGCGCAGTGGGCGAGGTCGCCCGCATGGTTGGCGCCGACGGCCCCGGCTATCGCGTGCTGTCCAACTGCGGCGAGGCCGCGCACCAGGAAGTGCCCCACCTGCACATCCACATCTTCGCCGGCCGCGACCTGGGACGGATGATCGGGAAGGCTTGAGGTAAGATTTTCCTCTCCCTCCGGGGAGGGGGAAACATCTACCGCCGCCGCACCCCCACCCGCCGCCGCGTCCCCTTCTTCGGCGGCACCGCGTCCAAAATCGCCAGGATCGCTTCGATCCCCTCCTCGTCCAGGTCGCCGATGCGTTCCGACAGCCGGTTGGCGAGTTCGGTCGCCTTGGCGCTCAGCCCCGCGGTGTCGACCGTCACGCGGGGATGGGACAGATCCGCCAGCCGTTCCAGCTCTTCCGCCTCGTCCCAGATGATGCCGAAATAGGCGCAGATCTGCCGGACCAGCTGCGGCGACGGCTGGCCGCGCTTGCCATGTTCCAGGGCGGACAGATAGGCGGACGAGATGGACAGGTCGGTCGCCATCTGCTTCAGCGTCACGCCCTTGGCGTTGCGCAGCGACCGGACCCGTTCGCCGAACGGGGTCATGTGGAGTCCCTGACTGTTTGGGACTCAGTCCTTACGGTCGCGCCGCCGTTTGATCAAGACATACAGCGCACCGTCGCCGCCATCCTTCGGCCGGGCCGGCTGGATCGCCAGCACCATCGGGCGCAGGGCCGGATCCGCCAGCCAGCGGGGGGTGGCCTGACGCAGCACGCCCAGACCGCCGAAGCTGCCCTTGCCGGTGATGACCAGAACACAGCGCCGCCCTTCGTTCCAGGCGCGGTGGACGAAGGCGGCAAGCGCGGTGTGCGCCTGGGCCTGGGTCATGCCGTGCAGGTCGATGCGGCCGTCGATCTCCAGCTCGCCGCGGCGGAAACGGTCGCCGGTGCGGCGGTCGATGTTGGCGGTGGACCCCGGCGTCAGCGGCGGATGGCTCGGCCGGGCAGGACGGGGCGGGGAGGGGAATTGCCGGGCGGTCGGCGGCGGGGCGAGGCTGGTCGCCACCGGCTCCTCCACCAGCTCCGCCATGGTCGCCACCGGTTCCGGCTCGGCCTCAATCGC
>NZ_FXAK01000006.1 GCF_900177515.1 Azospirillum oryzae | reverse complement strand
TGATGAAAGCTTTCGATTTTGATCGCCATCTTGTTGAAAGATACGCTCGCTTCTCACGCTCTTTCAGCACCCCTCGATCACAGGACCTCGATGAGGCCATCCGAAGGCAGTATGCCGATGGCCGCTTCTGGCCGGACGCGCTCCTCTCCTTGAACCCGCGTTACGAGGCGGGCCCCACAACCAATGACTTGGTCGGAGCCGGTGTTCTCGCGCTGGAAACGGCCCAGATCTTCCGCATCGATTCTGAACCGGTTCGACTCCATGCACACCAGGGGCAGGCCATCGCAAAGGCCCGCGCTGGCCAGAGCTTCGTGGTGACCACCGGAACTGGGTCGGGCAAGTCGCTCTGTTTCTTCGTGCCCATCGTTGACGCCATTATCCGAGCACGCAAAGCTGGTCAGCCCCCCCGGACGCGGGCGATCATCGTCTATCCGATGAACGCTCTGGCCAACAGCCAGATTAAAGAGATCGACAAGTTCATTGGCCAGTCTGGCCTACCGCAGAACCTGAGGCCGGTGGTGAAGCGCTACACCGGACAGGAGTCGCAAGAGGAGCGTCAACGAATCGCGGCCAACCCGCCGGACATCCTACTCACCAATTTCATGATGGCGGAACTCCTGCTCACCAGGCAGGACAACCTCGACGTTCAGGTTATGGAGAACGCCAAGGGGCTGGAGTTTATCGTGCTCGACGAGCTCCACACCTATAGGGGCCGCCAGGGGGCTGACGTTGCCATCCTCGTCCGTCGGCTCCGGGATCGCTGTGCGCCGGACAAGCCCCCGATTTGCATCGGCACATCCGCGACCATGGCGAGCGAGGGCAGCGACGAGAGTCGAGCGGTAACCGTCGCGGAGGTGGCCTCGCGTCTGTTCGGGACGACGGTAGGCCCTGATGCGGTGGTCGATGAAGCGCTGCGCCGGGCCACCGACGACGATCTGTCACTTGAGGACGTCACTCCAGCCCTGGCGGGTGTTGTCGCGGCCGAGATCCCGGATCGTTTGCCCGACGCGGTCCTGCTCCGGCATCCTCTCGCGGTCTGGGCCGAGCTGGCCCTCGGGCTGGAGGACGGCCTTGTCCTGAGGCGCCGTAAGCCCATTCCGTTTGACGAGGCCGTGGAGAAGCTCGCCCAGGCCAGCGGCGTGGAAGCAGTTTCCTGCCGATCAGCGCTTCAGACGTTCCTCACGCAGGTCAGCCTCCGGGAGAAGGACCGCGGGGGCAGCGGGGAGCATGCCTTTCTAGCCTTCAAGCTTCACCGCTTCATTTCCGGCGCGGGGGAGATCTATACGACGCTAAAAGCGCAGCCCCGGACCGTCCTTCTCGAGGGGCAGCTGGAGGACCCTTCGGAGCCCGGCGTACGCCTCTACCCAACTCGGTTCTGTCGGCAGTGCGGGCACGAGTACCACGTGGTCACGAAGGTCGAGCAGGCGGACGGGATCGCCTTCCTTCCCCGCAACATCGACGACACGCCAATCGAGGCGGACGACCAGACCGAGGTGGCGGGGTACCTAACGCCGACGGGGGACGGTGACCCCGAGTACCGCTTCGATGGCAGCATCGAGAGCTTCCCCGAAGGATGGGTCGAGGATCGCAACGGCATCGCTAAGTTGCGGTCTAACCGAACCAAGCGCGTACCCGTTATGGTTATGGTTGCGGAGGATGGGAGGCGGAGCCTGAGCGGGAACGGTCAGCCCTTCTGGTTCATCCCAGGCAAATTCGGCTTCTGCACCTGTTGCCTTGACGAGCCGCAGAGCGCCATGCGGGAGCGCAGCAAGCTCGCGGGCCTTTCGGCGGAAGGACGGAGCTCTGCTACTACGCTTCTGGTGTCGAGCGCGCTCGAATGGCTGAACCAGTCCGGCAACGGTGTCCCCCGCGAAAAGCGCAAACTCCTCGGGTTTACCGACAACCGTCAGGACGCGGCCTTGCAGGCCGGGCATTTCAACGATTTCCTGTTCGTCAGCCTGCTCCGGGGAGGAGTCCTGCGCGCCGTTCTCGACGCTGGGGCCGATGGCCTGAGCGAGGATGAAGTCGGCTTGCGCGTGGCGCGCGCCCTCGGCTTCACGGCCTCGAACAAGGATTTCCGCGTCCACTGGATGCTTGAACCAGAGGCGGGAGTCGTCATCCGTAGCGACGCCGAACGGGCATTGGCTAAGGTGCTGGCGCACCGAGTCTGGACCGACCTCCGTCGTGGCTGGAGGTTCACCAACCCGAGCCTCTCGGTGCTAAAACTGATCGAGGTCGACTTCATCGGCCTTAAGAACGTTGCCAAGGAGCAGGAACGGCTGATGGCCATTCTGCCCGAACTTGGGGCCATGAATGCGGAAGGCCGTTGGCAGGCCCTCCGCCTTCTGCTCGAGGCAATGCTCGAAGGACTTGCGGTTGGCACGGAGGCACTTGAACTCGCCGTCCTCGACACGGTTGCGCAGAAATCCCGCTCCCTCTTGCGCACTCCGTGGGCCATCGACCAGAAGGAAACACCCCGAAGCCGGTCTACCCTGTTCCTTCAGGCTCCGGGCAAGGACGTTGTCGGCCTGCGCGAGGAGCAGATGATCCTACGTGCCGGACACAACTCGCGCATTGCTCGCCTCATCAACCGCAAGAGCATCATCGGCACCAAGCTGAGCAAGGAAGCTTACCTGACGTTCATGTCGGATCTTCTCGACTTCCTAGCGGACGAGGGCCTCGTCACGGGCGTTGAGGCCGATCGGGATGTCCGCGGCTGGCGGCTCTCGCCGTCGGCGGTGCGGATCGTTCCTGGAGAAGCCGTCCGACAGGGCGAACCTTTGGGCAACCGATATTTCCACGACCTTTACACCGGGATCGCCGCTCAGCTCACGGTGGGTGGCTGCACATTTTTTGGGTTGGAAAGCCGAGAACATACGGCTCAGGTCTCGGTGAAGCAGCGAGAATGGCGGGAGTGGCGATTCCGCTTCGAGGACAACGACCAAGCAAACATTGCCGAGTTCGCGGCGGAGCTCAAGGCGAGTGGGGAAACGAGCCAGTTCCTTCCGGCGCTCTTCTGCTCCCCGACCATGGAGCTTGGGGTCGACATCTCGGCCTTGAACGCGGTCTATCTGCGCAACGTGCCGCCCACGCCGGCGAACTACGCCCAGCGAGCGGGCCGCGCCGGCCGGTCCGGCCAAGCTGCGGTTATTGTCGCCTACTGCGCCGCCCAGTCTCCGCACGACCAGTACTTCTTCGAACGCCGCAATGACATGGTGTCCGGCATCGTCCGCCCGCCCGCCCTCGACATCACCAACAAAGACCTCGTCACCTCCCACCTGCAGGCGGTTTGGCTCGCGGAGGCCGGCCTTGCTCTGTCTCCGGACATTCCCCGACATCCTCGACCTTCAGAAGCCCGTGTATCCGCTGAAGGACGACATCCTCTCAGCAATCCGGGCGCCCGGCCTCCTTGCCAAAGCGCGGGCGCCCATGCGCCGCGTGCTCGGCCAGATCCTGGCCTCCGTTGGAGACCAGCTGCCTGTCTGGATGGGTGCCCCGGACGATTACGTAGCGGAGGTCGCCACCCAGGCGCCGGTCGCATTCGATCGCGCCTTTGACCGATGGCGCGAGCTCTACAACTCTGCCCGCTCCCAGTTGATCGAGGCCAACGCCCGCTCGCAGATCACGGGCCTTTCCGGGGCCGACCGCCAGAAGATCAAGGCGGCCCAGATCCAGGCTATGGATCAGATCGGCATCCTTGAGCAGGGCAAGGCGACCAACGGCTCCGATTTCTACTCCTATCGCTATCTCGCCACCGAGGGCTTCCTACCGGGCTATAATTTCCCGCGCCTGCCGCTCTATGCTTTCGTCCCCGGAGAGGGCAAGTCCGGCTCCTTCCTGCAACGCGCCCGCTTCCTCGCCATTTCCGAATTCGGTCCGCGTAGCCTCATCTATCACGAGGGCCGCGCATACCGGGTCATGAAGGCAAAGCTGCCGCCCGAGACCCGGACATCGGACGGTCAGGAGCTCGCCACCCAGGAAATCACGATTTGCCCGAACTGCGGGGCGGTACATACGGAGCAGAGCGACCGCTGTCACGCCTGCGACGCCCACATGGCCGAGGAACTGCCGGTCCGGCGGACGCTGCGGATCGACAACGTCGAGGCGGCGCCGGCCGAGCGTATTACCGCAAACGACGAGGAGCGCGTCCGTCAGGGGTTCGACATCCAGACCGTCTTCGCCTGGCCGAGGAAGCATGGCCGCGTCGAAGTGACCGAGGCGGAGTTCCAGACTGAAGCCGCACCGATCCTTTCCCTCCAGTATGCCAACAGCGCTGAGATCAGCCGGATCAACAAGGGGTTGAAGCGGCGCCGGGACAAGACTGTGCTCGGCTTCATGATCGATCCCCGGACTGGGTATTGGACCAAGACGGAGGATGAGGAGGCCGATGTCGATCTGCCGCCGGACGCAATCCGGCCAGTCCGGATCGTACCGATCGTCCGGGACCGCAAGAATGCGCTCTTGCTCCGCTTCCACGCCCCCGAGTCCCTCGAACCTGAGACGATCGCAACGGTCCAGCACGCTCTGATGCGCGGGATTGAGGTGGTCTTCCAGCTCGAGGAAGGCGAGGTGCTTGGCGAGCCGCTGCCCCAGCGGGACCGACGGAGGGCGATCCTCGCCTACGAGGCCACCGAGGGCGGTGCCGGGGTCCTGAGCCGTTTGGTCGAGGACCCCGAGGCTCTGAACAAGGTTGCCCGCACGGCGCTCGGGCTCATGCACTTCGATCGGGTCGACGAGGCCATTGCTGCCGGCGACCCGGGCCTTCTCGAGGATCGGGAGGACGAGGCCTGTGTCCGGGGGTGCTATCGGTGCCTGCTGTCGTACTACAACCAGCCCGACCACGAGATGATCGACCGGGCGAGCGGCGAGGTCAAGAAGCTCCTCATCGACCTCGCTCGCGGTTCCGTCGTCCTTTCGCGTCCCCCTAAGCGGGACGGTGCTGAGCAGGGCTGGGAGGACAGCTTCGCCCAAGCGGGCCTCCCGGCGCCTGACCCGACTGGGGTGGCGATGGCTGACACGACCCTGGCCTTCGCTTGGCGCAGCCACTTCGTGGCCGCGGCGACGCAGGAGATTTCCGCAGCGGCGCAGGCCACCGCTGAGTCCAAGGGATGGACGCTCTTTCGGCTTCCGGCATCGCCTGGGGCAGGGCTTCCCGCGAACATGCTCGCGCTGCTGAAGGAATAACCCGATGACCCTGTCCTTTGCTCCTGGAGACCTCGTGCGGGCACGTGGCCGGGAATGGGTTGCCCTTCCAGCACCCCGTCCCGGCGTCCTCGCCCTGCGCCCCCTGTCCGGCAGCGAGAGCGACACCGTCCTCCTAGACCCGCGGCTGGAGATCGCGCCTGTTGGCCCGGCCCGCTTTGACCTACCGGAGGAAGCCGCCCCGACGGTGCAGTCCAAAGCCGCCCTCCTCGCGGACGCCCTGCGCCTGACCCTGCGCCGCGGCGCAGGCCCTTTCCGGTCGGCGGCCCAGCTTGCCTTCGAGCCCCGGATCTATCAGCTCGTCCCGCTCCTGATGGCGCTGCGGCTCCAGACGCCACGCCTCCTGATCGCCGACGACGTCGGCATCGGCAAGACCATCGAGGCTGGACTGGTCCTGCGGGAGCTGATGGACCGCGGGGAGGTGGACGCCTTCTCCGTCCTCTGCCCGCCGCATCTGGTCGAGCAATGGACGATCGAGCTCAAGTCGCGCTTCGGGATTGACGCCGTCGCGGTGACATCCGGGACGGCAGCGCGGCTGGAACGAGGGCTGCCGCTCGCCCAGACGCTGTTCGACGCCCACCCCTACACCGTGGTCAGCCTCGACTACATCAAGGCCGAGAAGCGCCGGGATGCGTTCGCCCGCGCCTGCCCGGATTTCGTGATCGTCGACGAGGCCCATGCCTGCGTCGGCACGCACAAGGGACGGCAGCAGCGCTTCGAGCTTCTCTCCGGCCTCGCGAGGGACCCGGACCGGCGGATGGTCATGCTGACCGCGACCCCGCACTCGGGGGATGAGGAGGCGTTCGCACGCCTCCTGTCCCTGATCGATCCGGAGTTCGCCTCTCTCGATTTCGACGACCCGAAATACCGAGAGCGCCTCGCCCGCCACTTCGTTCAGCGCCGCCGGATCGACCTGACCTCGGGCGACTGGGGGGAGGACCGAGCCTTCCCGAGGCACGAGACGACGGAGGTGCCCTACCGCCTGTCGTCAGCGCATCTCCGCTTCCAGGAGGCGGTGCTCGACTACTGCTTCGGCGTGGTTGCGCAAGCCGGGTCCGGCCAGAGGGAACGACGCCTGGCCTTCTGGGGGACGCTGGCCCTCATGCGCTGCGTGGGATCGTCCCCGGCAGCGGCGCTCAGCGCCTTGCGCAACCGGCTGTTGAGCGAGCCCGACCGGATCGAACCGCAGATCTACGACGAGGACGGCGACGATGAGGACGCGGTCGATCTCGAACCCGGCGCGGCCTGGGAGGCCGACCCCGCGCTCCAGAGCCTCGTCGAGCAGGCGGAGCGGCTCGCCGGAGAGGCCGATCCCAAGCTCGACGCGCTGGTCGGCATCCTGAAGCCGCTCCTCAAGAAGGGCGCCAACCCGGTGGTGTTCTGCCGCTATCTCGCGACGGCCGAACACGTCCGCGACGGACTGCGCGCCGCCTTCCCCAAGCTCCGGATCGAGGCTGTCACTGGCGTGCTAACTCCGGACGAGCGGCGTGACCGGGTCGCGGACATGGCGCCGGACGACGACGAGGAGGACAACGTCCAGCGCATCCTGGTCGCCACCGACTGCCTTTCGGAGGGCATCAACCTTCAGCAGTTCTTCGACACCGTCGTCCACTACGACCTGTCCTGGAATCCCACCCGACACCAGCAGCGGGAAGGCCGCGTGGACCGCTTCGGGCAGCCGGCCGCGGTGGTCCACTCGATCATGATGTTCTCCCCCGACAGCGCCATCGACGGCGCGGTGCTGGAGGTGATCCTGCGTAAGGCGCAGGAGATCCGTTCGGCGACGGGCGTCACCGTGCCGCTCCCCGACGAACGGGGGCCCGTCACAGACGCCCTCATGGCCTCCATGATGCTGCGCCGGGGAGAGCGGCGGCAGTTGGTCCTCGACCTGCGGCTGGACGACGGCGCACGCCAGATGGATGCCCGCTGGCGCGACGTAGCGGAGAAAGAGAAGCGGTCCCGTGCACGCTTCGCCCAGAATGCCATGAAGCCCCAGGAGGTGGCGCCGGAGTGGGAGAAGGCGACAACCCTCCTCGGCTCCCCGCAGGCCGCGCGGGCTTTCCTGGAACGGGCCATGGCCCGGTTCGGCGTGCCACTGGAGGAGCGGCGATCCATCCTCCTGGCGCACATCCACGCCCTCGATCCGGCCCTGCGCGAGCGGTTGGGCGAGCGCGGTATGAAAGAAAGCGTGCGCCTGGCGACGGCCGAGCCCGCCCCGTCCGGCGTCAGCCTGGTGAGCCGGGCGCATCCGCTAACGGCAACGCTGGCCGAGGCCCTGCTCGAGGCCTCCCTCGACCCGAACACCCTATCCAGCCTCGGCATCGGGCGCGTCGGGGCGTGGTCGACCCCGGCGGTCGATCAGATGACACGGCTGGCCCTGCTGCGCGTTCGCTACAAGCTAACCGTCCACGCCCGGCGGGAGCGGCTGCTCCTGGCGGAGGAGGCGGCACTTGTCGCCGTCCGGAACGGGGAGATCGCCGCCACCGGGGAGGCCGCGCGCATCCTGCTTGACACGCCGGCCGCGGGCGATCCTGCCCCGGCGGCGCGGGACAGACTCATTCAGCGCGCCCAGCAGGATCTCTCCCACCTCCTCGACGGACCGATCGCCGCGTTCGTGCGGGGGCGGGCGGAAGAGCTCACCGCCGACCACGCCCGGCTGCGCACCGCCGCCGGCTCCACCTCCCGCGTAAGCGTGGAGGCAGTCCTGCCGCCCGATGTCATCGGGCTCTTCGTCCTGATGCCGAGCGAGGTTTGATCCATGGCCCGCAAGCCCGTCACCGACATGTCCGCTTGGCCCTCGCTGACCCTTGAGGGCAACTTGATCGCGCCGGCCATGGTCGCGAAGATTGACCGCCGGGAGGCGCCGGAGCAGACTGAGGAGAGCTACGGCGTCCGCAAGGGCCTGTCGATCCGTGAGGAGATCTCGACAGCCTTCCGCGTCGGCCAGTCGCACTTCGACGCCTTCGCCAGGGCGGAGTCCCCGTCCGTCGAGGCGACCCGCCGCTTCGCCCGCGACTTCCTAAAGGAAACCTTCGGCTTCGACGACCTGGCGCCGGCAGGTGGCGCGGTGTCGTTCATTGCCGGAGGCCGCGTACCGGTCGTCATAGCGCCGCCCATAGAGGCTCTGGATCGGCGCAGCCCGACCTTGTCGACCGACAAGTCCCGGTCCCCTTCCTTCGCGCTCCAGGACCATCTGAACGAACACGATGACGCGCAATGGGGGCTCGTCACCAACGGGGCTCGCCTGCGCCTGATGCGGGACAACGCGTCGTTGACCCGTCCCGCGTACATCGAGGCGGACTTGGCGCAGATCTTCACCACGGAGGATGCAGCCTCTTTCGCGGCGCTATGGCTGCTGGTCCATCGCTCCCGTTTCGGGCGCGCGGGAAGCCCAGCCACTGATTGCGCGCTGGAACGCTGGCGCGATGCAGGCGCCCGCGAAGGGGAGGCAGCACGCGACCGCCTGGCGGCCCAGGTGGAGGACGCCCTGCGCGTGCTGGGGTCCGGCTTCTTGGCGGCGAACCCCGAACTGGCAGCCCGGCTGGCGTCGGGCGAGATCCCGCTGACCGGCTGGTTCAACGAGCTTCTCCGCCTCGTCTACCGCCTGATCTTCTTGATGGTGGCGGAGGATCGCAACCTGCTGCACCCGAAGGACGCCGATGCCGACGCTCGGAGGCTCTATGCCGACGGCTACAGTCTGACGGCGCTCCGGGCGCAGTGCGTGCGCCGCGCGTCGTGGGACCGCCACCACGACCGCTACGAAGGCCTGAAGGTGGTGTTCAGCGCGCTTGCCCATGGCGAGCCGACGCTGGGGCTGCCGGCGCTCGGCGGACTGTTCGGCCCCGACCAGTTGCCGCATCTGGCTGCCGCCACCCTGCGCAACCGCGCGTTTATGGAAGCGGTGTACCGGCTGTCCTGGCTCACCGATGGGGCCGGCATGGTCCCGGTGAACTGGCGCGCCATGGAGACGGAGGAGTTGGGATCGGTCTACGAGTCCCTGCTGGAGCTTCAGCCGCAGTTGACCGAGGATGGCCGCGCGCTCGCCTTCGCCTCCGACGCGGCGGAGCTCAAGGGCAATCAGCGCAAGACCACCGGCTCCTACTATACGCCGGACAGCTTGGTGCAGGCGTTGCTGGACACCGCCCTTAACCCGGTGCTGGACCGGGCGGAGGCGGAGTCCGACGACAAGGCGGCATCGCTGCTCGCGCTCACCATCATCGACCCGGCATGCGGCTCAGGTCACTTCCTGCTGGCCGCCGCCCGGCGCATCGCCACCCGTGTGGCCCGCATCCGCGCCGAGGGCACGCCCTCCCTGGAGGATTTTCGCCACGCGCTCCGCGACGTCGCTAGCTGCTGCCTACACGGGGTGGACAGGAACCCCATGGCGGTGGAGCTGACCAAGGTGGCGCTGTGGATTGAAACGGTGGACCCCGGCCTGCCGCTGGGCTTCTTCGACGCGCAGATCCGCTGCGGCGACGCGCTGCTGGGCGTGTTCAACCTGAAGGCGCTGGAGCTGGGCATCCCGGACGCCGCCTACAAGCCGTTGTCCGGCGACGACAAGGAGACCGCCAAGCACTTCGCCAAGCGCAACAAGAGCGAGAAGTCCGGTCAGGGCAGCCTGGACTTCGCACGCGGCGGCGGCTCGCTGCCGGCGGCGCGGCAACTGGCCGATCTGGGGGCAGACCTGCGCCATCTGCCGGAAACCAACCTGGCGGAGATCGAGGCCAAGGCCGCCCGCTTCCGCGACCTGCGCCGCCACGCCGATTGGTACGGGTGGAAGATCGCCTGCGACGCCTATGTGGCGGCTTTCCTGGCGCCGAAGGTCGGCGGCGTGCCCGCCAACCGCAACACGGTGATCATCCCGACGACCGCCCACGTGTGGGAGGCCATGGCGGGGCATACCCTCTACGGCCCGCTGGTCGCCCGCGTGGACCAACTGGCCGAGGCGGCCCGCGCTTTCCACTGGCCGCTGGAGTTCCCCGACATCATGGAGCGCGGCGGCTTCGACGTGGTGGTCGGCAACCCGCCGTGGGAACGGATCAAGTTGCAGGAGCAGGAATTCTTCGCGCTGAAGGATCAAGAGATCGCGACAGCCAAGAACGCTGCTGCACGGAAAAAGCTAATTTCCGATCTCCCCGAAACAAATCCACGTCTTTGGCAGGAGTGGCAGGACGCCTTACGAACGGCGGCTACCGAAAGTCACTTCATGCGGGAGTCGGGTCGATTCCCGCTCGGCGGTGTCGGCGATGTAAATACCTACGCGGTCTTTGCCGATCTCGCATGGCGCGCCCTACATCCAAAGGGGCAAGCTGGTCTGATCATCCCGAATGGACTGGTAGTCGGGTTCACGTACAAAGAATTCCTGCGGTGCCTTCTATCTGAAAAGTCACTGATCTCGTTCTTTGGGTTTGAGAATGAGGACAAAATCTTCAAAGACGTTCATAACGAAACCAAATTCGGCCTACTCACAATAGGCGGCAAGAACGTCAAAACCGAACAGCCTTGGTTCACAGCGCACATCCGGCAACCGACCGAAATCTCGAACCCAGAGAAGCGGTACGCGTTGACTGTCGATCAGATCAGAACGATCAACCCAAACACCCTGAACCTCCCAGCCTTCCGTTGGGCGAAAGACGCCCAGGTGACTGCGGCCATCCACATGGCTGCGCCCATCTTGATCGAGAAGGACGGCGATACTATCACGCGCAATGATTGGAGCGTCAGTCTCAGGACAATGTTCCATATGGCGAATGACTCCTCAAGCTTCATTGATCATGTGGACGTGGCGCCCCTGATCAGGGAGCGCAGTGGTGCGAAAGCAATCCTAGAGGACGGGCGTGAAGTCTACCCTCTATACGAGGGTAAGATGTTTTGGCACTTCGATCACCGGTACGGGACTTACGAAGGTCAAACTGAGAAGCAGGCGAACAAAGGAGTTCTGCCGCGTGTAAGCGATGATCAGCATGGGGACCTGCAATACAGAATTCAGCCTCGCTACTGGGTAGACGCAAATTTGACCAACTCCGTTCTAGACGAAGAATCAGAGCGACGCTGGTTCTACTCGTGGCGAGATGTCGGTATTTCTGAAAGGACCTTTATCGGAACCATAATACCTAAGACTGCTACCGGGGACAAGGCGCCAATACTATTTTCTTCCCTCGAACCACGGCTTTTTGCATCTCTTGCCGGCATTCTGGGATCGATGGTAGTCGATTACGCCGTGCGGCAACGAGCCATGAACATCAAGTTCTTTGTTTTGGAGCAAGCACCGGTATTGACCCCTAAAAAAATGACGCAGGAAGTTACGTGGCTAGGCTCCAGTGCGGTCGAATGGATATTTCCGCGGGTTTTTGAGCTGTGCTACACAAGCATCGAACTTCAAGATCTTGCTGAAGACCTCGGCTGCTACCACGTACCTTTCAAATGGGACCAAACAAGGCGGACTCTTGTTCAAGCAGAAATAGATGCGGCAATGATGCACTTGTACGATTTAGATCGAACGCAAGCGGAATGGATTTTGGACTCGTTCACTGTGCTTCGAAAATACGAAGAACGTAATCATGGGGATTTCCGCACTAAGCAACTCGTACTGTCCGCATTCGACAAGATGGCCGATGCACGGCGGCAGAATACTGTCTTCACGACAACGCTCGAACCGAAGCCGGCAGATCCCAGCCTATGTCAACCTAGTAAGATAGCGGAATCGGTGCATTGAAGGGCCCCGACTACTCCTCCGAAACCTTCCGCGTTCTGAAGGGGAAGGAAACTCGCCAGTACGACGAATACCGCAAGCGCCGCCTCGTCTTCGCCGCCTGCGATCCGATGGAAGCGGACGGGACCTTCATGGCCATAGGTATCTAACGATGTCGGAACAAACAACTAATCCTCTCGATGAAGCGACAGCCAATCCGGAGGAGATCAAGCTGAATGTAGAGGCAGGCGCCGAACTGGACAAGATTAGGCTGGACGTAGAGGCAGGCAACGAGCGGACGGCCAGTGTGCGCGAACTGTTGCGCTGGTTCGGAGCGCAACGGCGTCGCGCGGGTATTGTCGAGCGGATCGAAGCTGAATTGGAGGTTGCAGGTCTGCGCACGGACCCCCACTTCACCACCACTTGGATTGATTCGCCCGTTACCTTTCGCAAACGGGAGACGGCGCAGCCTGGCTCCGAACCTGGACCCGCCGCCGCCAATCATGCGGCCGAACCGGAGAGCGCATCGAAGGCGGATGAATTTAAGGATACGGACCATCTGGTTCGCATGCTCAAGGCCGCGAACCGTGACGTGATCAGGGTCAATCCACAGGACTCGATCCGCACGGCGATCACCTTGATGCTGGCTCATGATTTCTCCCAGCTCGCGGTCATGACCAGTGAGCGGGAACTCAAAGGGGCAATCAGTTGGAAATCCATCGGCAGCCGGCTCAGCCAGGGCAAGCAGCCTCAAAAGGTGGCAGAGGTTATGGAACCGGCGTCGGAGGTTCCTGACACGGCATCATTGTTTGAAGCGACGAAAAAGATTATCGAGACGGATTATGTGTTTGTACGCTCCATGGCCGATCGGAAGATCATAGGCATTGTGACCGCCACTGATCTCAGTGAGCAGTTCCAGCGGCTTTCGGAACCCTTTCTGCTCCTCGGAAGGATCGAGAACCAGATCCGGCGGATGATCAGTCACTTCGACGTGGAGACGCTTCGGGCCGCCTGCCATGACGGCGATCCCGACCGTAAGGCCAAGGTCACGAAGGCATCGGACCTGACATTCGGGGAATATCTGAGGCTGCTTCAACGTGAGGAGAACTGGAGGAAACTACCTTTCTTCGCGTGCGGCAGCACCTTTTGCAAAGAACTGGATGAGGTGCGCGAGCTGAGGAATGACATCATGCACTTCCATCCCGACGAGCTTGAGGAGGGCGATTTCGAGCAACTCCGCCGGTTTTCCCGTCTGCTGGAACGGTTGGAGACGCTCTCGCGATAGGACCGGTCGAGCGAAATGTGGTTCCGGGCCCAAGCTTGGCGACTGGTTTGCATGTTCCAACCTTTGTGAGGATGGGTTGCTTTTCGACGATCACGCAGCCAAGCGAGCAGGAGCTGGTGGAGCAATCATCGAGGCTCCCCAAGGCTTCGTCATTGCCGAAGAATGTCGCAAGGCCGCTTGGCAGAACGGCTACCGCCGGGCTCTGGGTGAGATGGCGGGATGGGCGTGCTACGGCTCCACTACGGCGAAGGGAACCATCGCGCTGGCCGCGGCCGGCGCGAAGGGACCATGGTTCCTCGCCATCGACCACGTCGGCGTCGTAGAGGAACTGAAGCATCCGCGCGCCGGCATGCCCGGCCCGGGAGACGCGCGTTACGCCTTCGCCACGCTGGGCGCCCTCTACGAGGTCCTGCCCAAGGTCTACGCCCTGGCCGTCGCCCTGCCTGACGGCCCGCTCGAAGCATTCCAGGACGCCGTCAAGGACCTGCCCAAGACCACGGTGGCCGAGCGCCTCGTTCTCCAACGCATCGGCCAGGATATCTTTCGTGAACGGCTGATGGCCTACTGGCACAGGCGTTGTCCCCTAACCGGCATCACCGATCCATCCCTCCTCCGCGCCTCCCACATGATCCCGTGGGCGAAGTGCCTGGATGACGCCGAACGCCTGAACGTCCACAACGGCCTTCTGCTCTCGGGATTGTGGGATGCGGCTTTCGATCGTGGACTCGTAACCTTTGATGATGATGGTCATCCCGTGTTCTCTCCCGGCTTGAGCGAAGCGGCCAAGACCGAGCTACGCTGGTATCAACCTATTCCGCTGACCGACAAACACAGGATGCGACTCGCATGGCACCGGGCGCATCTGTTCGAGGCCTCTATGGGATAGAGGCCTCCAGCGTTCTGCTGTTTTGTGGATTGGTGTCCAACCACGGCCACATGGGAAGACGGGTTATATCATTGATTTTGACGGTAAAATTCCACGGCAGAGTAGCTCTGCATCGGCGTCGATGAAAAGCCACCTTTCAAGATTCCCCTTTATGGAAGCAAGGAGATAGGCAGATTCAGATGCCGGTCGAGCTTGAACGCCGATTCACACAGCGCAAGCATTGGCTGGTTGCCATAACCAAGTTTCGGTCGTTGCTGCTCGGCAATACCATGCAATCAAAGCTACGGTTCTGACAGTGTTGTACGTCTCTACAATCTTCAACTATCTCTGATGGAAGGATATCAAATGACTTTCAATCCGAAAAAAGACAAATACATTAGCCTGATTGACGAGTTGCAACAGTTATCTAATGATTTTAAATCGTCTCCAAACGACGACCTTGATGACAGGCGATCTTCGCGAGCATACGAGATTATGTGTCTGTTATCAGTGGAGCTTAGGTCGAAGAATGATGAAATTGGTAGAGGCGTGGATACTCCAAAATTTTGCTTTATCGTGGAAAATGCAACTGAATCAGACCAAGATACTGCTATCAGACTCAAAATGTTGGACCGGACTGACGGCAGTCTGGTCATCCGCGACTTGAAACATGCTCTTGACAAGATCACCCATAAACACCCTGGAGATCCTGCATTTCAGAGATGCACATACCGTCTCGATTCAAATAATCACTATCTGATATTTGTTGGAGAGCACCGCGGCAAAGTGTCAAAGCGATGGATTTGTGAGTTTGACGTTTCTGACTTTTGCAAAGCAGCTCGAGCATTCGTCGGAGCGGCATGGCCCGATCGCCCAGCTGTATCGCACCATTAGCTGAGGAAAAGGGCGGCTTGCTCTGTCGAAAGGCTCGCGGTCTGAGGGTGTGATACCCATCTGATGGGTATCATGGAAAATCATCTACTGAGCTTTGCGCGGCTAGCCCATGCTGCGGCGCGCCGTGCGCTCTTCGTCTTTCTGAGCAAGTACGCCCGCCCAGCCTATCGGCCCTCCAGCCTGTTTGCCGCTCTGCTCGTGAAGGAGCATCTCCGCCTGAACTTTTAAGACAGGCGAGAAAAAATACGGTGCCGCTCCCTCCATGCCCAAGCCGTCCGCTAATCGGGTGAAGCGGATGGTTGGAGCGGGCGAATCCGCTGTGCTAACCTCGCCGGCGCAATGGTGGCGCGGCCGAGGAGGGGAGCATGCTGCAGCGCGTGGTGCGCTGGTTGGAGACGCCGATCGCCGAGCCCCCCTTCGCCGGGCGCCGGCCGGCCGATCTGCTCGACACCCCCGAGGCCGCCGCCGTGCTGTCCCGCCTGCGCACCTGGCTCGACGCGGCGGACGGGCGCGTCAATCGCCGGAGCGGCCGCGCGTGACCACCGACACGCTCCTTCCCGTCGCGCTCGACCCGGCCCTGCCGTCGGCGGATCTGGCGGCGCTGGTCGCCGAGGCCCAGGCCTTTGTCCAGCGCGCCAAAGCCGACAAGACCCGTACCACCTATCAGACGGCGTGGCGGCGCTACGGCGCCTGGTGCGGGGCGCATGGCCTCGATCCGCTGAGCCCGGATCCGCGGCAGCTGGTGCTGTTCGTCACCGAACTGGCACGCGCCCTCAAGACCGCCTCGATCCGCACCTACCTGTCCGGGGTGGCCCACCATCTGCGCCAAGAGGCGGTGCCGGTCGACCTCCAGCACAAAGCCATCGTCGAGGTACTCGCCGGCGTCGCCCGCACCAAAGGAACGCGACCCACCAAGGTGGCGCCGCTGCTGCCGGAGCTGATGCGTCCCGTGCTCGCCGCCCTGCCGGCCAGCCCGCTCGGCGCCCGCGACGCCAGCCTGCTGCTCACCGGCCTGCACGGCGCCCTGCGCCGCTCCGAGATCGCCGTCCTCGATCTTGCTGACGTCGAGATCCAGGCGCGGGGCGTGTTGGTGACACTGCGGCGCTCGAAGACCGACCAGGCCGGCCGCGGCGCCGTGGTGCCGCTGGTGGCGGCGCAGGAGGCGGCGGTGTGCCCGCGCGCCGCCCTGCTGCGCTGGATCGAAGTCCGTGGCAACGATCCCGGTCCGCTCTATGTGCAGGCAACCCGGACCGGCGACCTGCGCGATGGTCTGCACCGGTTGTCCGACCGCGCCGTTGCCCGCATCGTGCAAAGCGCGCTGACCCGCGCCGGGCGGGATGCCACCGGTTACGCCGGCCACAGCCTGCGTCGTGGCTTGGCCACCGCCGCCGCCCGGAAGCAGCACCCGTTGGCCGCCATCATGAAGCAGACCCGCCACAAATCGGCGGACATGGCGCTGTCCTACGTCGCCGATGTCGAGCTGTGGGACAGCGTGTCCAATGGCCTGTTCGACTGATCGGTAACGTTCCGATCAGCCCTGATGCACCACGCATAGCTCGGCTTCGAGCGAGGCTTCCTTGTGCCACCAGACGAGGTTGAGAATGGTGTGGCGGCCAATGCAACGGTCTGGCGTTGTTTAGCAAACACCTGTCGCGCTGCCCTCAAGCTCGTCTACATCGAGAAGCTGTTCGGCCGGCGGTCGGCTTTGCTGCGCCGCCTACTGCGCCGCCTGCGCGCCTGGGATTTTGGCCTGCTCCACGATGCCGTTCTTGCTATCCGTCAAAACGTTGGCCAAGAACTGGAAAAACGCTCGGGGATCGTCGTTTTCCCGGTAGGTGGCGAGCACGTTTATAGGGCGCGTGCGCACGGTTGCGTCGAGCTTGGCGCCAGGATTTTCTTTGGTTTCGGCGGGAAGGGGAATCCAGCCGCTGACGGCCCCGCGCAGAAGGTTCCGATCCACCTCACTGCCGGGAGGGATGTTGCGGATGTGGATGGGCACGACGCCGAAGGCCGCGCCCGCCGCACCGCTCTTGCCGTCCCCGCCGGGCACGGCGAACGTGAGGACCAGTTCGATGTCCTTCGGCTTGTTGGTTCCGGCCTTGGCCGCGGTCTTGCGGAAGTAGAGATAGGCCGGAATCACCCGCAGCGCCGTGCGGTCGGTGGAGTATTGAATGTGCAACTCCAGGTACAGCTCTGGCGGAGCCGCCAGACCGAGGGCCGCAAGCTCCGGGGCTTTGAAGCGGCCGCTTGCGCCGGCCCCGCCGCCGGCACCGAACTCGCCGCGGGCCACGGCGACGCATTTCAGGTCAGGTTCTTTCGTCTCGCCCTTGACACGGTACAAATAGGTTCCGGTGCCGAGCGTCTCCAGCTCCGATGCCGTCGCCGTTGCTTGGCTGCGCAGATAACCAGCCAGCGCATCGACTCCCCTCCCGACTGTGCCGGGAAGCAAGGCGTTGGCCATCCCCACCATAAGATCGACGCCGAAGGTCTCGTAGCCGCTGGAATAGGGCTCAAGCCGGCATTCCGACTCGCTGCCCGCAAGCAAGCGGGTTTCGTTGCGGCGCGTAAGTGGAGTGACGGTCTCCTGCGCCGCCAAAGGTGTCACCGCGCCGTCGAACGCGGTTAACAGGATGGACACGGACGCCGCAATGGTGGCGAGCCTCATGGCTTTTCCCCTTCCTGTGTTGAATTCCCCGGACGGTCGGGATGTCCGGTCGGTTGGAACTGCGCGCGGAGCGCCGGCGGCAGCACGACGCCCAAATTGCCTTCGGGATCCCGGCCGCACGCGGGATCACTGGCTTCGGCGGAGCGGAGATGCAGGCCGACGATCAAGTAGGGCGAATTGGGCCGGTCTCCGCGCTTGCCGATGATGGGGGCACCACTCATTCCCTGCAGCGTGTTGCAGCGGTGTGGAAGGCAGCCTGGCCCCTCCACCACCGTGTTGCAGTCCGGCCGGTCGTCGTAGCGGATCCACTCGGTCCACGTCGTGCCTTCCCCTCCAGGCAGGAGGGGAAGAAAGAGGTTCGGGCCGATCACCACGATTGATAGGCGCTCGCCCGGATCCGGAGCCTGCACGACCAGCGCGGCGGCGTCCGGCATGGCGACGGCCCGCGTGTCGACCCGAAGCATCCAATGGTCTCCCGGCGCCGCAGGAGCGCTGGTGTCGGCAGGTAGGAGATGCTGGGCAGGCACGTGCCCCTGCACGGGAAACGCCATGTCGGGCGCACCGAAGAGTCGGAAGGTGAAGGCGGCCGGCTCAAAGACCCCGGCGTCGCCACCAAACAGCAGGCAATGGCGGGCCGTCGCCACCACCGAAGGCGACAGGCGGAACGCGCTGCAGCGGAACAGCTCGCTGCCGTCGGCCGGCGATTTTACGAACAAGGCACCGGCCATCACTCCAATCACTGTCTGCCCCACCGGCGAAAGCTCCGCATAAGGCCGAAAGCACGCCCGGTCGTAGTCCCGGAGCAAGTCTGCGTTCTGCAAGACCTGATCCGGCGAGAAGGACTCCGCCCGGTTGTGGCGCAGCAAGGCTGGCATGTTCTCGACCACACGCCGGCATTCATCCATGCTCCCAGTGACTTGCGCCTGCGTGGCGAGCGGCATCCCGCCCACAGCGTCGTGAGCCGGCCGATTGGACAGGAATGCCCACGAAGCTCCAATAAGCATCGCGACGACGGCGCCACTCCCCAACAGCCACCACGGCATCACGGCCTCCTACTGCCTGTCCCGGTCCAGGCGCATCCGATAAAGGGACTGGCCGTTCGCCCTCACTCCGGGGGGGTCCAGGAAGCGCGGGCGTGGAGGAGTCGGCAACGGTCCGCCGATGCTCGGTTGTTGATCGGCGCCGGGGGGTACTAGAAGAGTCGATTGCGCGGGGGCGAGCGACGGCTTCGCGGCCTGGAAGTCCACGTCCTTCAAGTCGCGCTTGACGGCGTCGACACCGGCCGAAAACAGCGGCGGCGCCGCGGCCTTCAGCGCCGCTGCACTCCCGTCCTTGGGACCGACGCTCACGACGTAGGTATCCGCCAAGGACGCCGCACCTTTCGCGGCAGGGTCTGCGGCAAGGCGCACGGCAAAGTGCTTGGCGCACAGTTCCGCCGCCTTCGCCTTCGCCTTCGCGGTCGACGGGCGCGGCGGCGTGTCAGCCCCCTGGGGCAGCGTCACAGCGTCCTCGCGGTAGATGGTGCAGTCGAAATCCGCTGCCCAGGCATCACCGACCCAAATCAGCACCATAGCAACCCCTGCGACCGACCGCGCTGGAACCGCCCAAGAAGTGATGATATCACTGCACTGCATGGTTTCCTCCCCGCCCAATTCGATAGGACGAAAAAACACTGGTTTGCCAACTGCAAGCAAATCATCACGTAAAAAAGGAGAAGCATTCCTCTTACTCTTTGTATTTATGCCCGTTTTATTGTCCTCCTCGCCACCGGTGCGTAGCACCGCTCCGGTGGATCAAAGAGCCATTTGAGGCCAACTGCGGCATGCGTCCTCTTAGGTCGGCGGAATTGACGGGGTTCAGATCGGTGGTGTAGCGGCGGCGTCCGGATTCAGCAGAAACGGAATCGATGGCGCGAAGAAATAATCACCGCCCAGCATGGTCACGAAACCGCCGAACCCGTGGGTCACCTCTGCGCCATCGACACCGTAAGCCGCTTGCCAACGATGGCTGACGGAGCCACCCTGCCCAATCAGCGGATCGATGCCCACGTTGCCCGTTACGAAGTTGTTCGCGTTGACCCAGGAGTTCTGCATGAAGGCGAACTGAGCCCTGATGCTGGCCTGGAAGCACATGAATAGCAGACCGACGCCATCCGAAGGCAGGTCGTCCAAAGCTTGGAAAGCATTGGGGTGGCGATTGCGCGACCCAAACGGGATGCCACGCCTGACGATGCGTCGTGATCGTTCAGCGTCGTCGTTGGGAGATCCAAACTGACGACGGATATCGCCCCGCGGATTGGTCTTGCGGATGTGAGCCTGCAACGGGCACCGTCGGCCAGCTGGGCGGTTCTCTGCGTTGACATCGACCCCGTAGTTGAAATCATTCTCCTTCGGCGGCGAGACCCCGTCGAACTCCGACATCACCAATGGTGTGCCGTCCCGGAAGCGTCCGACAGCCATCGCGCCGGCTCGTTCCCGATCGCGCCCCTTCAGGCCAAGCGAGTCGGCTAGGCGCTGCTCCTCGATCGTGAAGCCGCGGACGTTTTGTTCGAGCATGCGGAACACGAAAAGACTGCCGAACGCCGCCTCATCGTCGACCAGCGGATCGGACTTGAGGACAAGGCTAAGCGAGGCGAACGGATTCCAGTTGCTCAAGCCACCGCCGCCTGCCTCCTGCGTCGTCGCTGGATCGATCGATCCGTCCGCGGCCAAGCCAGTGAAATCGCTGGTTAGGAACAGCGGCTGGCTTCGACCGTCGACATAGCCGAAATGTTCGATACCCTCGCCTGCGTCCGTCCGCAGCGCCGAGCCCCGCACGACCTGGGCGACCTCACAGCCGGCCGCCTCCAGACGGTCCTTGACGTCGCGGCCCCGACGGCCCAGTTCGCCCACGTCGTCGTCGGCGAGCAAAACCAACAGGTCGACCGGGTTGCTCGGTCCGCCGAACAACCACCTCCCTGGATCCGGATCGGCCAGGTCGGATACTGCATCCTCGGCCATGCCGGAGAGAAACGTCGCCTTCAGCTTAGTTGCGACGTCATCAGGCAAGTCGGTGAACTTGGCGAGCCGCTCGGCGTCAACGCCAAGCGCTTGCAACCCGCGCGCAGTCAGCAGGAGATTACAGAACAATCGCCCTGGAAGGCCACTAGTCTTGAAATCATGACGTTCGGCTTCCTGGCGCAGAGCGGAGGTCACCATCGGCGCCAGCGTCTTCAACAGCGTCCTGGCGCTGTCGACGTCTGCCGGCAGACGCACGAACAGGTTGATGGTGTGATCCCGGCCATGGCCGTTCAGTACGTTGCCCTGCAGCTTGGAAAGCCACTCACGATGGGCGGGGAGCGCCGGATCGATCGGGATAGTATTAGTCAGAAGATCAGCGGGAACAGCCATGTATTCCTCCTCATGCGCCGTCTAGGCGCGAGTGATTTTTGCCATGACAACATGATTGAATGATGATACAGCGGTTAATTTTTCTCTCTATAAAATATAACTCTTACAATTCTCGAAATATCTTTCTGGCTATTATTGAATGCATTCTTAATTACCGCAATTATTATTTCGGGATTCTTTTTCATTCAAGTCGTATGAGCGCGAGAACGAGGTGAGTGGCAGCGACGAAGGTCTCTGCTATCTCATTATGACGTGTTGCGATTGCGCAGTCCGTTATAACGGTGACGAATGAGTTGCGGCGCAGGAGGCGATTGCACAATCACGGCGCAAGGTCAGGCGGCGTGACACCCGCCTGGGCTGCTGCGAGTTGAACCGAAAGGATTGCGCTCTGAACAATGATGTCTTGTTGCGTCCGGATTGCCTTCTGCATATCCGCGGACTTTGTTGCCGACGTCACCTTCGCCTGCTCACGGCCGTCAACCGCTTGCTGGTAGGCAACAAGCGCCTTGCGATAGGCCTCCAAACCCGTCAGACGCGCTGTCAATGCGGTCCGTCGCTCCTCCTCCGTCGGAAAGAGATCGCGACGCAGCGCCGTAGCAATGTCGTCGCCCTGCTTGCCGGACAACAGCGTGCCAAGCGCTGCAAGAACCGGCCGGCCGTTCCGGACTTCGACGATGCGCATCTCGATGTTGAGGATGCCCGGCGCTACTGCGGCGGCGGTGGTGGAGGCGGCGGTCCATAGCATCTCCGGTGTCCGCGGGTCCTGCTCCCGGAACACAAGCGAAGTCTGGCCGGGTACGACGATGCCGATTGGCAGCGTCCCCCGACTCGCCTTGTCCGAAGCCAGGGAATTGGGTGCCGAATTGATGCCGAATTCGACAAAGAGGCCACGTTCATCTCCGACCTGTCTCGTGTCCAGCCCTGCTTCGTACTGGAGGATCGTCGGGCGCAGGCGGTAAACTCTGCCGTCCGGGCTGGTAACGAGTTTTGCTTCGAGGAACAGCACCGGACGCTCAGCCAGGAAGATGCCGCGGCTGCCGAACTCACGGGAGAGATCCTCGGCGTTCAGGCCCAACGTCTCGGCGAGCGTCGGTGATGCGGCGCCAGCCGATGCGGTATCGCGACCGGATGCGAAGCGGGCCAGCACAAGCTGGACGCATTCGGGCAGGCCCGCCCGCCCCATCGCCGCCGGCGGGGCGGGTTCCGCTTCGGTGATGGACCGACCGACGGCACCGGCGGCGGCTGTACCGACGCCGCCTGCGGTGTAGGCGTGCGCGGCATAGACCGCCACGGCCCGCTCGGCACCGGCACGGGTCAGTATCTTTCCCAAGGAGTCGATGGCGAAATCTAGGAAGATCGGTGCCAGAGCGGCAATCGCCGCGCCGGCCTCCTTGGGGTTATAGATACACCGTCCGGTGAACATGCGGGCGGTCTCTCCCGTCACCGGCCCACCAAGCGCCTGAGGGCTGTCGTAAGAGATACTACGCCCATCAACGCTAAGCGTCCCCGTTGATGATGTGTCACCGAGGAGGCCACATCCATTGAGCGTCACCACGACGCTCACCACCATAGCGGCGCGCAGCGCGGGAAACCCAGCCGGCTTCACCATGAGTTGATCTCCTGTAAGCGTCTGGGTGTCAGGTGAATTCCGGCATTGACGCTACGCAGCGCCGGGTGCTCCGCCCCGGTGAAACCGAAGGCATGGATGCCCACCATCTCCTGGGTACCGGCAAGCACGATCGGGCCGCCGCTCTGCCCGTCGTCGGTGTCGATCCCACGGTAGAAGATGCGGCCGTCATGGATGTCAGTGACGGTACCGCGGTGGCGCAGGATCGCTGTATGGCGGGCCGCAGTTCCGAAATGCTCGCTGTAGCCGATGACCTCGATCTCCCGCTGCAGCAGATCCGCCGCCCCCAGGGCCAGCGGGCGGAGCATGAGCCTGAAGCGGCGGGCCGCTTCGAGCCTCAGCCCGATCAGTTCGGCGCCGCCATCGTCGATGGCCGTGCGGAGTACGGTGTAACGGTCGGCGTTCAAGGCCTCCAGTACGTCTTCCGACGGCTTTCCGCGGAAATGCCGCATCAGGCGGATTGCCGTACCATCCAGGTTATGGGCGACTGAGAGCAGCAGGTTGGGGCCGACCACGAACGCGGTTCCGGGAATTCCGGAGGCGGTGGTGAGAGCGAAGACGGCGCCGTGACGCGGATCCTGCTCCCGCAGTTCCTCACGCTCGTCCGTTCCACCCGCAATTGACTCTACCATCGATAGGCGACCCTGCCCCGCGACTTCGCCGGTGATCCAGCGGCCCTCTCCCGGCATGGCGGCGGCCATCGACCCCGTCTTTGACCCGCTGCGGTCGGGAAAACCCGTCGTCGAAGGGAATGAGGAGCGGACCGGTTTCGGCTGCGCCGACGATCGGGGGGCGACGGCGGCGCCCGCTTCGATTTCCACCGATCCATGCGCGGCAACGGTGCCGCCGCTGAACGGCCGTTCAGCTGCCTTGCGGCCTTCCTCCAATACGCTTTCGATCAGGCGTGCCCACGAACTGCCGGGGTCCGCCTCTGTGGCCACCCTTTGCAGGTCACGCACGAGGCGCGACACGCGGATGCCCTCGTTCGCGAGCCAGCGTACATCTTCGAGATCGGCTTCGGCCGCCGAACGGGCCGGGCCGGACTGGTGCACCCACAAACCGTCCTTGTCCAGTTCTGGAACAGCCGAATGGTGGAGTGCGATCACTTCCCAAAAATCGTTGAAGACAGGTGAGCCGGATGATCCCGGTTCGGTGTCGCCGGTATAGTGGAGGATATGGTCGGGATCGTCCGGCAGCGGCAGCAGGGTGCTCTCGCGGAACACCACCTCCTTACGCCGCCCCTGGGGATGCTGGATGATGTTGACCGGCTGTCCCGCCATGATCTTACCGACTTGACCGACCAGCGGCAGCCACCCATGGCTTTCTATGGCGCCGCCGTCCTCTCCCCGCGGCGCCACCGCCACCAAGGCATAATCGAGCTGCTTGCTGGTGATGAAGAGCCGCTCCGGCTCCAGACGGAACACCTCGCCCCGTTGTTCGCGGAACCCCATGTCGAGTTCATAGTCGAACTGAACCGCTGACATCTCAGCATCGCGGGGATTGCCTAGCACATGCTCGTTGGTGATCAGCACCCCTGGCGCCACCAGGAAGCCGCTGCCGAAGCCCGCCGCCTGCGGCCAGGTGACGATGCGGCCAACGCTCCGCGCGACCCGGTCGGCGCGCTTCAGGAACAAAACCGACAGGAACTCTTTCGCTGCTCCGATGATGCGTTCGTTGAGCACCTGGCGGACCGATCCGCCTTCCGGCCCTTCGGTCCCATGCAGCATGTCGCGCACCAGGGGCGGCAACTCCCGCTGTGCGAAGGTCGGCAGCGCCTCAAGGCCCTGGCGGACTCGCCTGACATAGTCACTGATCCGCCCCTCCTCCTCAGCGGGTGCGTACATGTTGCCCGCCGCCCGCGTTGCGGCGCGTTTGCGCTTGGCCGCGGCGTCACGCCAGTGCTTCGCGGCGGCCATGGCCCGGTCCCGGTCAAAGGCCGGAAAAACCTCGGGGACGCCAATGCCCTTCGACCGTGGCCGGACCGCCTCAGACGCCACAAGAGGCGGTGGAACCAATCTCCGGGAAACCGGTGATGGGTCGGGATCGAACATGCCGGCACCGAAGCTGTCCAGCACCGCCATCTCCGTGGGCCGGCCGAGCAATTCTTGGGCATGCGCTTCCGCCTCCCGACGGACCATGGCCTCGTCAACGGTTTGTTGCGGCATGATGCTTTCGGTTGTCCGCGTTGGCAGCCGATCGGTCGCACCATGCTTGATCAAGTCGGCAACCGCGCCGATAACCGGAAGCTGATTGCAGAGCCAACCGTGGGCTCCCTCAAAATAGAAGCGGGGCACATTGGCGAATTCGGCCAATTCGCGTGGCACCGTGCCGTCGCCATCCCTGCTGCGGTCGTAAACGATCACGCCGTCTTTGACGGACGCGTGCTGGATCGTTTCCTGTCCCGTTCCTATGATCTGGAAGAATCGCCCGTCAGGTGCGGGAAGGCTCGCCCTTGCTTTGCGGGCACGCTCGAGTGCCTCCTTGATCGGCCGGATGCCGGTGGAAGGCCAGAACTTGTGATCGAAAAAATCCTCATCCGGCCGGAGTTCCGGCGATGGCAGCATCTGCAGTAGGCCGGGGAAGTCACGGAGAAAGTCGCTTGTGATTTCCTCAGCGGTCCTCGTCTGGTCAAGGCGCGCCAGGAAATGCACCAGGCTGTGCTCGAGCCGAAACACCTGAACGGGGGAATAGGACCCGTGGTTCGGGGTGCCGATGGTGATCACCCGCGCGATGGTCCTGCGCTCCGGATCAAGTGACGCCATGCCGCGGGCCACCAATCCGCCCATGCTGTGACCGACCAACGTCGCGCCGACGACCTCGCCTGCCTTAAACCTTTCCATCAACCGGTGCGCACAGTCCATTGGCGTGCGTCTCCAGTCGTAAGGCAGGAACTCC
The DNA here is from genome assembly GCF_900177515.1 of Azospirillum oryzae. Classification (GTDB taxonomy): domain Bacteria; phylum Pseudomonadota; class Alphaproteobacteria; order Azospirillales; family Azospirillaceae; genus Azospirillum; species Azospirillum oryzae_A. The sequence goes on along the minus strand of NZ_FXAK01000006.1, from coordinate 54,078 downwards.
ACCAGAAAACCTGCCCCGATCAGGCGCAGTTTCATGCGGAGATAGGCGGTCAACAACACACCAGTCGCGACAACCCGATCATCGTTTTCCGACCATTTGAGCTTCGAAACACCGCCCAGAATGAGATCGTCGGGATCGACCCAAATGAGATCGTTGAACGGAAACCGTTGCAGCGACAATTTTGACCCTACGATGCCGGGCAAGATGAACACCGTCTGAGCGGTGGTCTCGCGCAGCATGGGGCTCTTGCTCATCGTTCTGGCGGTCTGCCTTAAATCTTCGTAGAGCAGGTCGCCAAAGAGTTGCCGGAGTTCTGCTTCGCGCGTACCGGTTCTGAGGAAATCTTCCACCTGTGTGTCAGCTAGGTACTCCATCATGGCGCCCCTCCCAAAGACCATGGGATCCGTCCATAAAAGGGCGGCCGTTGATCTCGTGAGATCAGCATTTGCCAGCAATCACCGAAATTCTATATATCTTTTGATCGCAAAAGTGTTGCCATGACGCCCGGATCGGAATATTCGTGGTGCTTGATGGATTAGTTTTGACACTTATAGGTGTATACTATCTGGGTTACTACCTTGCTGTGAAATCTAATCAGAATTTTCCAGATAGGGGTCACGCCATAGGACGGGCGACAATATACGTCGCCATTATCAACCAAAGACAGCTACTGCGGAGCGAATGCTGATCCCGCCATCCTTGGTCCGCCGGAGTTGGCGCCCGACAGCGTAACGAAAGACGGCCGGAAGCTGGAGAGCTGGAGGAACGCGGGACCAAAGGGTTTGGATCACCGTCCGCCCCTTGCGGGTCCGGCGTTGGGCCTGACCTGCCACCGTGCGCTGGGACCAGCGGAAGCCGATCTCGCCGAAATACAGGTCAGCATGGTCGGGGCTGATGTGATGGAAGACGCCGGCGATCGTGCGCCGGACACGATCGTTGAAGCCCTCGGCCGAGTTGGCATGCACGCTGCCGCGAACATACTCGCGCTGGGAATGGCGGACCGTATCGTGCGCTGCGAATGCGCTGCCGACGGCGACGAACGCCTTCCATTCGTCGCTCATCAAGTGCGCATCGGGATCGACAGCGGCTTCCAACACCCGCTCGGCCTCGTCGAGCGACAGATCGGCGACCACGGCGGCACGGGCCTCGCCCGCCGGTGTCCCCGGCTCCCGACCGCTTGGCCGCTGGACGACCGCAAGTGCGGGAGTCTTCGTCGTGCGGGGCTGGCCCTTGCGTCCTCGCCCCAGCTTGGGAGGGTTGGGATCCCGCCGCGGCTTGGCGCCGAAGTGGAATTCGTCGATCTCCACCGTCCCGCCCAGCGGATGGTCGCGCAACACCAGAAGCCGCAGGACGTGACCCATCCGCCATGCCGTCGGCTGGCTGACGCCGAGTGCTTCGGCCAGACGGATGGACGAGATGCCCTTGTCCGATTGCAGGATGAACCAAAGCCCCATGAGCCAAGTCCGCAACGGCAGCTTCGTTCCATGCAATGGGGTTCGCGTTGTCACAGTGAACTGGAAGCGGCAGTCCGGATTGCAGCACTGATAGAGCCCGGGCCTGGACCGTCGTCCCATGTCGCGCCCCGCCAGCGTGATCGAGCGCCGCGAGCCGCAAGCCGGACAGAGCCGTCCGTTCGGCCACACCATCGCCTCAACCAGCCGGCGGCACTGCGCCTCGTCTCCGAACGCTTCGGTCATCTCCGCCACGGTCCGGATGGCCGTCAGCTCTTCCAGCACCGATCCCATCGTCCCCTCCGTGCTCGATGGCTGAGAGTCGCACGTAAACGCTGGAAGAGCTACGCTTTACTGTGTTTGGTTGATAATGGCGGCGTATAATTTCGTCCGTCCTATGGCGTGACCCCCTGATGGTAATTCTCCTTCTACACTGATTAATATGCTCCTCCTTGCGGGAAGAGGTAGTTGTCTTCCCGCAAGGTCGTTCTATCCGATGGAGGAAACCGTAGTGGGGCTGGCAGAGCCTTCGCTTCTGGTCGCAAGAGCGAAGCCCCTGTACTCACAAGCCGGTGTACATCAGATGATTGGAGACCTCGCTTGCACTGATGCCCATCACGTGCACGGTGCTGTACACCATCCCCCGATATCCGGTCTCAATGATGCAGGCATTGGTGCCATTGTCGTTGATGGTGAGGGGAACGCCACCGGTATAGATGCGATCCCCATCAGACGCGCGGAAGTCGTAGATGTAGTCAACGCTGTCGGTGCCACCAGTGATGTCGAAGATATCGGCACCGCCACCGCCCCACATGGTATCGTTTCCGCTCCCTCCTGAGAGCGTGTCATTGCCATCTCCGCCATAAAGGGCGTCGTTCCCGGCTTCGCCGAACAAGACCTCGGAGGCGTCATCCGCCTGCAAAGTATCATTGCCATCACCGCCTGCCAGCGTGTCGGACCCGCCAAGCCCGACGATGAAGTCGTCGCCCGCATCTCCCTGAACCATATCGGCCCCCAAGGTTCCATAACGCCCGGAGCCAAGGGTGTCGCCGCCAAAGGCCTTCCAATCATTGCCGTTTGCCTGCACCCAGCCGGCAACCTGGGCCAGACCGACGCCCTGCAGTGTGATCGTGCCGTGGGAGGGCATGTGATCGACGCTCGGCCCGTCCGCATATTGCAGAACGGTGCTGCCGTTCACCTCGTCAATGGCGATGAGATGGGCGGGAGCACGCAGGGTATCCTCACCAAGAGTGAAATCCTGGACAAGAAGGTTGAAGCTCTGCGCGATATGCATGCCCTCGAAGACGGCTGACATGGTGTCTTGTCCGGCTCCGCCGTTCATTGTGCCGTTGGAGGCGGAGAGCAGATCATTGCCGAATCCGCCATCGAGCGAGTCATCGCCCCAGCCCCCGATCAGCGTGTCATCGCCGCCCATGCCGTAAAGCGTGTCATCTCCCCAGCCGCCGTCGAGGCGGTTGTTGCCGGAATTGCCGGTAAAGGACTCGCTCGACTGGTTGCCGGTGATCGAGCCGTTCAGAGAGGCGCTGTCCTCGCTCAGGATCACCTGCTCCACCCCGTAGGGATTGCCCCAGGAGCCGGAGACGACGACCGTGTCGGTGTCGGTGCCCATGGTGGCGTCCTCGACGACCAGATCGCCGTCTCTGACATAATAGATGTCGCTCCCCGCGCCGCCGGACAGCGTGTCGGCCGCGCTGTCGATGCCGGCGAACAAGGTGTCGTTGCCGGCCCCGCCTTCGAGCAGGTCGGCGCCCTCCGCACCGTCCAGCAGGTCATTGCCGGCCCCGCCCGTCAGGGTCTCATCGGCGGACGTGCCGAAGACCACCCGGCCGCCGGAGGTATCACCGGTGAAGGCGGCCCAGTCATTGCCGTGGTTGCGCACCCATTGCGCCACGGCCGTTAGTGGCACGCCTGCAAGGGTGAGGGTGCTTGCCCCCACCAGTTCCGCGCCGATGCCATACCCAAAGGTCAAGACGGCGCTGCCATCCCGATCGTCAACGCGCTTGAGCGAGTGCAATACGTTCAGCCGGTCGACGCCGAGTTCGAAGTCGGTGATGGTGACCGCGAAGCTGCCCATCTGCTGGCCGGAGGTGTAGATCGTGAAGGCGTCGGCACCGCTGCCGCCGGTGGCAAGACCGCGGGAGAGATGGATGTCGTCGTCACCGTCTCCGCCGGAGATGGTGTCCACGCCCGACCCGCCATAGCCCATGCCACCATACAGCGTGTCATTGCCTCCCTTGCCGTCGATGACATCATCGCCTTGGCTTCCGTCGATGACATTGTCTCCGGCGTTGCCGATGAGCGTCTCTTTCGCATAGTTGCCGGTGATCGAGCCATTCTGCGAGGCAGTGTCCTCGCTGAGGATCACATGCTCCACCCCATAGGGGTTGGTCCAGGAGCCGGAAACGATGACGGTGTCCGTGCCGCCGGCGTCATCCGGCTCTTCGATGACCTGATCGCCGGTGCCGACGATGTAGGTGTCGTCGCCGGTACCGCCGTAAAGCGTGTCGGCCGCGCTGTCGGCACCGGCAGTCAAGGTGTCGTTGCCGTCCCCGCCATACAGGACGTCGGCTCCGCCCTTGCCGTCGAGGACATCGTTGCCGGCCCCGCCGGTCAGGGTCTCGCCCCCATCGGTGCCGTAGATCACGCGACCGCCCGAGGTGTTGCCGGTGAAAGCCGCCCAGTCATTGCCGTTCTGGCGCACCCATGCCGTCACCGCCTCGGCCGTCACGCCGCTCAAGGTCAACCGCGCCGTTCCGGTCATCGGAACGTTCGGGTTCTCCACGAAGCCCAGAACGGCATTGCCATTGACCTCTTCGATCCCTGTGAACATCCAGGGAATCGAGAGCGTGTCCTGTCCAAGAACGAAGTCGCCGATGGTTGCGCTGAACGCGCCACCCAGATGGTTGCCTCCCCAGGCGGCACGGAACACATCTGCTCCCTCACCGCCATAGGCCAGGCAAGCGCCGTCGTTCGACAAGGTGATGGTGTCGTCGCCAGCATCACCATAGATGGTGTCGGCCCCCCGGCCGCCGCTCAACGTGTCATTGCCGGCCCCACCGCGGATAGTTTCATTGCCCCAGCCGCCGCTGATGAGGTTGTTCCCTGAATTGCCGATCAGCTCCATGGGGAGCATGCCGCCGCTCAAGGAGCTGTTCTGTGCCGCCTCAGCCTCATTCAGCACGACCCGTTCGATGTTCATGATCGTGTCGGCGTTCCACCCGCCAGAAACGATGATCGTGTCTGTGCCCTCATTGGCGTTTTCCACAACCACATCATTGGGGCCGCTGACATAGTAGGTGTCGTTCCCCGCTCCGCCGTAGAGGGTATCGGCTGCCGCATCCATGCCGCCTATGAGCGTGTCGTCGCCCGCCTCACCATAAATCTGATCGGCACCCGCCCCGCCGTCGAGCTGGTCGTTTCCGCCATTGCCATGGATCTCGTTGTTCCCGGCATTTCCCTCAATGATGTTGGCGAGGTCATTGCCGGTGGCAAAGCCGTTGGAGACCGCCCCCACCTCCTGCAAGGTGAGGTTTTCCAGGTTCGCACCAAGCGTCCAGGAGACCTTGGCCACCACCTCGTCCACGCCCTCCCCGGCGGCTTCGGTGATGACATCCTCCGGGCCGTTGACCCAGTACACGTCGTCTCCGCTGCCGCCGAGCAGCGTGTCGGCGGCGGTGTCGTCGCCGGCATAAAGGGTGTCGTTGCCCGCCCCGCCGACGATCGTGTCGGATGCGGTGTTGCCGCCGAGGATGTCGTCACCATCCAGGCCGGAGATGATGTTGGTGCCGGCTGCGGCCCAGATGATGTCGGCGCCGGGGGTGCCGGTGTAGGTCCTGGTGGCGGGGTCGCCGCCGGTATCCCCTCCTGTACCGCCGCCGGTGCTGGCGCCGGTCAGCAGGACGTTGGCCTGGGTCAGCGCGCTGCGCTGCACGCCGGCGAGCTTCACCGCGCTGGTTGGGCCGAGGGTGACGACGGTGTCGGCGCCCTCCTGGGTGGTCGCCGCCAGGAAGGACTGGAAGCTGGTGAAGGAGGCGATGGCACGGAGGTCCAGAACATCACCCCCGGCCCCCGCGGCGAAGCCGTTGATGTAGTCCCAGCCTTCGTTGGAGCGGAACACGAAGGTGTCCGAGCCGGCGCCGCCGCTCATGTAATCGTTGCCGCCACCCGCATCGATCGTGTCGTTGCCCGCCGTGCCGACGATGGCGTCGCGGGCGTCGGTGCCGGTGAACAGCTGACCGGGCGTGCCGCCGGGGGTGCCGCCCGTACCGCCGCTGGCGCTGTCATCATTGGTGATCACGCCAATGGCACTGGACGTCGCCACCGTCCAGCCGGAGCTCGGATTGGACAGCGTCACCGTAAAGCCTTCATCGCTTTCCTGGAGCGCATCGGCCAAGACAGGCAGGGAAATGGTGGCGGTGGCTTGGCCGGCGGCAAAGCTCAGCGTGCCCTGCGGCAGCGCATTGCCGGCGAAGTCCGCCGCGTCCGCCGCAGCCGTGCCGCTGCCGGCCACCGCCCACGTCACCGTTGAGGAAGCCGAGAGGTCGCCGCTACGCGTGACGGTGAACTGGTAGGCGGTGCTGCCCCCGCCGTTGCCTTCAGCAAGGCTCACCGTCGGCGGGCTAATGCTCACCGTGCCGCCCGTGGGTGGACGGACGGTGTCGTCGTTGGGGATCACACCAGTGGCACTGGCCGTCGCGATGCTCCAGCCGGCACTCGGGCTCGTCAGCGTGACCGAGAAGCTCTCGTCCGCCTCCTCGAGGGAATCCGCCAATACGGGCACGGAGATGATGGCGGTCGCTTGGCCGGCGGCAAAGGTCAGAGTGCCCTGCGGCAACACAGTGCCGACAAAATCGGCCGCATCTGCTGCAGTTGTGCCGCTGCCGACGACGGCCCAAGTGACCGATGAGGCGGCTGACAGATCGCCGCTGCGCGTGACGGTGAACTGATACGGGGTGCTGCCGCCACCGGTGCCTTCAGCAAGGCTCACCGTCGGCGGACTGATGCTCACCGTGCCGCCGGTTTCACCCCCTGTACCGCCGCCGGTGCTGGAGCCGGTCAGCAGGACGTTGGCCTGGGTCAGCGCACTGCGCTGCACGCCGGCGAGCTTCACCGCACTCGTTGAGCTGAGGGTGACAACGGTGTCGGCGCCCTCCTGGGTGGTTGCCGCCAGGAAGGACTGAAAGCTGGTGAAGGAGGCGATGGCGCGCAGGTCCAGAACGTCGCCTCCGGCACCCACAGCGAAGCCGCTGATGTAGTCCCAGCCTTCGTTGGAGCGGAACACGAAGGTGTCCGAGCCGGCGCCGCCGCTCATGTAGTCGTTGCCACCGCGCGCATCGATCGTGTCGTTGTTCGCCGTGCCGATGATGGCGTCGCGGGCGTCAGTGCCGGTGAACAGCTGACCGGACATGCCGCCGGGGGTGCCGCCCGTACCGCCGCTGGCGCTGTCATCATTGGTGATCACGCCAATGGCACTGGACGTCGCCACCGTCCAGCCGGAGCTCGGATTGGACAGCGTCACCGTAAAGCCTTCATCGCTTTCCTGGAGCGCATCGGCCAAGACAGGCAGGGAAATGGTGGCGGTGGCTTGGCCGGCGGCAAAGCTCAGCGTGCCCTGCGGCAGCGCATTGCCGGCGAAGTCCGCCGCGTCCGCCGCCGCCGTGCCGCTGCCGGCCACCGCCCACGTCACCGTTGAGGAAGCCGAGAGGTCGCCGCTACGCGTGACGGTGAACTGGTAGGCGGTGCTGCCGCCACCGTTGCCTTCCGCGAGCGTCACCGTCGGCGGGCTGATGCTCACCGTGCCGCCGCCGGATTCCCCTCCTGTGCCGCCGGTACTGGAGCCGTTCAGCAGAATGTTGGCCTGGGTCAACGCACTGCGCTGCACGCCGGCGAGTTTCACCGCGCTGGTTGGGCTGAGGGTAACGACGGTGTCGGCCCCCTGTTGCGTAGACGCCGCCAAAAAGGACTGGAAGCTGGTGAAGGAGGTGATGGCACGGAGGTCCAGAACGTCGCCCCCAGCGCCTGCGGAAAAATCCGCAATGACGTCCCAGCCTTCGTTCGCTCGGAAAACGAAGGTGTCAGACCCGGTACCGCCGACCGCATAATCATTGCCAATGCCGACGTCGATGAGGTCGTTGCCGGCGCCGCCAGCAATGTAGTCACGATCAGCCGTACCAGTGAGGGTATCGGCCCCGCTTCCTCCCAGGACATTTGCCATGTCCACTACCTCTTGTGACAATTTCAAGATAAAGTGACTTGAAGTTGCAATGAAGGAGCCCGTCCGAGCAAAGCCCCCTCGGGATAATCACTGATTGAGCGACCTTGCCAATTCGCTCACTTTAAGTGATATCCAGACAAGCCAGATGTGGTGTCTCGCCTCAGAAGGGGAGGTGCAGGAGAGTATCGGAACCTTTTCTCTCGCGATGAAAGTTGGCGTATCCGCCTGCACGGCGCGCCGCTCCGTGATCGCCGACGTCGACATGAGCCGCGCGGGACTGCGGCGCTCGACGACCAATCAGGCTGACCGCGGCGCTGTGGTGCCGCTGGTGGCCGCCCGCCACGCGGCGATGTGCTCATGCGCCGCCGTGCTCCGTTGGCTCGCGGTCGCTGGCGACGATCCCGGTCCGCTCTATATGCAGGCAACGCGAAACGAAGACCTGCGCGCCGGCCTGCACCGGCTTTCCGACCGCACCGTCGCCCGTATCGTGCAGAGCGCCCTGGGCGTGACGCCACCGGCTATACCGGCCACAGCCTGCGCCACGGCTTGGCCACCGCTGACGCCCAGAAACAGCACCCTCTGGCGGCTACCATGAAGCAAACCCGCCACAAGTCGGCGGACATGGCGCTGTCCTACGTCGCCGACGTGGAACTGTGGGCCAGCGTCTCTGGCGGCCTGTTCGACTGAGTGGAACCTAGGCCGAAAGTGCAAAAAGCGTGAGCTCTGTCGTGCTTTCTTCTCTGCCTCATGCGACAGGTCTCGAGCCAGAGAGGGCCGGCGGCGGGCTGTTGTGATCCGCTAGCTGAGCGCCTCCGAGGTCCTCAAGGACATGCTGGTATTCGCCCGGTGGCAGTGCGCGTGGATCCTCGGCCATGTGCCGTAAGGCAGCGAGGCCGGCCTCGGTGAAACGGGCCCGCAGCCAGTGGGCACCGTCATCCCGCAACTCCAGCAGTCCACGGTCCAGCATCCCCTGGATGACCGCTCCGGGCTTGGGCTGTCCCTTGTTCAGCCCGGTCGCCCACCGCTTCACCAGGATGCCGTTTTCCAGCCGAGGGGCCTGGGCAAAGCGCACCATGAATTCGTTGCGGATCAAAGTCCGTTCCCGCGACGTCAGGGTGGTGTCGCTCACCGGATCCTCTCCCTCAGTCCTGTCCGCGTGAGACGCGGAACCAATGCTCGGCATACTGCCGGCACAGTTCCGCCTCCACGCCATCTCCGATGCGTTCGGCATCGGCGGCCCGGCCAAGCCACTGGGCCTGCTTCTGGACTGCCGATCCAGTGACCCGGACCGGCGCAGGACGGACTCCACCGGCACCGGCAGACCGTGCCGTGCTGACCCTGGGTTGAGACGCTTGGCCACTGCGGGGGATGAGTGCTGACATTCAACCTATCGGGTGTCTTGGAGAAAACAAAGGGACGGCTTGGATGACCCAGTGCCGTTCCTCAGCCATTAGGCATTTGCGCTTTCCTGACTTGGCATCGCCAGAGTCTATCACACCGTCGATGGTCGTGGCGGTGCTCTATGATCTCGACTGCTCGCAGGTCAGGCTTCCCGACAAACACCCGCGTCAATGCAAGCCGCCAAGACAATGTCGGTGAGCGGCTGATGAAGCTCCTCGGGAAAGGTAACCGTCGGGCTCCACTGTCCATCAATGTCCCGATGAAGGGGCGAGGTGACAGAGGTGGCATGATTGCCATCCATGATCTCTCTCGATACGCGGAGGCCTCGAACCTTGAACTCGACGCCGTGGATGACAATGACGACGTCAACCAACGCCAGAAGCTTCCTACCAACAGGAGCCTTCCGGACCCTGACGACTTCAGCCAGGACTGTCTCTGCTTCACTCATTACAGTCTCATAATGCTCTTTACGGGTTGGTTATGCTGAAGGGGGCTGCTCTGGTCAATGCTCCCGACCGCCAATCCGACAGCTCTCTACATTTCAGCGGCGCCCCAGTGGTCAAGGGCAGCGGTGGCTGGACCGTTGACATCACCAAAATCCGGGCTGAGGTGGGCGACCCCCTGAAAGCCCGAATGGCACTCGGGACGGTGGATCGGCGCCCAATATCAACCAGCATCTGTACTCCGACATCTTGTTGGTTCATCGAAGGAAGAAGCTTGGTGGATGGTTCTCCATCAGCGTCGACGCAGGGCCACCCTACACAGGAAATTCTATCAGCTGATCAATGATATAGCTCGTTGATCTGTATGGCTGCAGTTGGCCGTCGACCGCGAATGCGGCTGGCCCGGCGTTCGGGAATCCTGCACAATCCCGGCATGAGCGGGCAAGCCATCGTGTCATCGACGGAGTCCCTGGCCGGGCTGGTGGAGCGCGTGACTTTCCACAGCGCCGAGACCGGCTTCTGCGTGCTTCGGGTAAAGGTCCGCGGGCACCGCGACTTGGTTGTCGTCGTCGCTCACGCCGCCATGATCTCATCCGGTGAGTGGATCCAGGCAAGCGGCAGCTGGGTCAACGATCGCACCCACGGCCTCCAGTTCAAGGCCACCTTCCTGAAGGCGTCCCAGCCGACGACGCTGGAGGGCATCGAGAAGTACCTGGGCTCCGGCATGATCAAGGGCATCGGCCCGGTCTACGCCAGGAAACTGGTGAAGGCGTTCGGTGAGGCGGTGTTCGACATCATCGAGGCCGAACCCGGTCGCCTGCGCGAGGTCACCGGCATTGGGCCCAGGCGGGCCGACCGCATCATCAAGGGATGGGCCGACCAGCGGGCGATCAGGGAGATCATGCTGTTCCTGCACGCCAACGGCGTCGGCACCTCCAGGGCGGTCCGCATCTACAAGACCTACGGGCAGGAGGCCATCCAACTCATCACCGAGAACCCATACCGGCTGGCCCGGGACATCCGTGGCATCGGCTTCAAGACCGCTGATGCCATCGCGGCCAAGCTGGGCATCGAGAAGACGGCCATGGTCCGCGTCCGGGCGGGCATCGGCTATGCCCTGGCCGAGGCGATGGACGAGGGGCACTGCGGCCTGCCTATGGAGGACCTGGAGAAGCTGGCCAGCGACCTCCTGGAGGTCGGCACCGACTTGGTGGCCGAGGCGCTGACGGACGAGCTTCGCGACGGCGCCGTCATCGCCGACCAACTGGAGGGCAGGGACTGCGTCTTCCTGGCTGGGCTGTACCGGGCCGAGCAAGCCATCGCTGCCCGGCTGCGGGGCCTTGCGGGCGGGACGCTGCCCTGGCCCGCCATCGACATGGACAAGGCGCTGGAATGGGTGGCAGGGAAGACAGGACTGACGCTGGCGCCGAGCCAGCGGGAGGCTGTCCGGCTTGCCTTGGCATCCAAGGTCATGGTCATCACCGGCGGCCCAGGCGTCGGCAAGACGACCCTGGTCAACTCCATCCTGAAGATCCTGGCCGCCAAGCACATCCGCATCCTGCTGTGCGCCCCGACCGGCCGGGCGGCCAAGCGGCTCTCGGAGAGCACCGGAATGGAGGCCAGGACCATCCACCGAATGCTTGCCTTCGACCCAGCCGCCGTAGGCTTCAAGCACAGCGAGGAGAACCGACTGGAGTGCGACCTGCTCGTCGTCGACGAGACGTCCATGGTCGATGTGCCGCTGATGAACGCGTTATTGAAGGCGACCCCCGACAGGTCGGCCCTGATCCTGGTCGGCGATGTCGACCAGTTGCCGTCGGTGGGGCCGGGGCAGGTGCTGGCCGACGTGATCGCATCCGGCGCCGTGCCCGTGGTGCGCCTGACCGAGGTCTTCCGACAGGCGGCGGCCAGCCGCATCATCGTCAATGCCCACCGCATCAACCAGGGCCAGATGCCGGATCTGACACCCATAGAGGGCTCGGACTTCTACTTCGTCGAGGCGGCGGAGCCCGAGGATGGTGTCCGCAAGCTCATTGAGGTCGTCAGGAATCGGATCCCGAAGCGCTTCGGCTTAGACCCCGTGCGCGATGTCCAGGTACTTTGTCCAATGAACCGTGGGGGCCTCGGCGCCCGATCGTTGAACGTGGAACTCCAGGCGGTGCTGAATCCGCCTGGCGATGTCCGGGTGGAGCGCTTCGGCTGGACCTACTGCTTCGGCGACAAGGTGATGCAGACCGAGAACGACTACGAGAAGGAGGTCTACAACGGCGACCTGGGCGTCATCACCGCAATCGATCCCGAGAACAGCGAACTGTTGATCGACTTCGACGGCCGTGAGGTCGCTTACGACTTCGGTGAACTTGACCGGGTGTCGCTGGCCTATGCGACGACGATCCACAAGAGCCAGGGCTCGGAATACCCGGCCGTTGTCATCCCGCTGGCGATGCAACATTGGACGATGCTCAGGCGCAATCTCGTCTACACCGGCGTCACCCGCGGGAAGAGGCTGGTCGTCATTGTGGGACAGCGGAAGGCGCTTGGAATGGCCGTACGATCACACCAGGAAGGGCGCCGGTGGTCAAAGCTGAAGGAGTGGCTGTTGGCAAAAGCAGCCTGACCGGTGCGGGACCGTTGTCCTCTTCCACAGGGGGAGCACGTCCGCTCCGGAATAGCTTGCTTCCCCGAGCAGGGGGGCGGCGCGTTGTCATCCCTATCAGCGATGACGGAAACGATTTCTCGGCACGGGTTGGGCGGGCGCGACAAGGTTGCCCAGGGCTTGACGGGGGCGGATGGCTGGTGGTCGCGCGGGGGAGGCAGGTTGCTCGGAACACTGGACCCGCGAGAGGCGGGTGGAGATCGAACCTCTCTGGTCCCGTGTTCCTCCAGCTCTCCAGCTTCCGGCCGTCTTCCGTTATGCTGTCGGGCGCCAACTCCGGCGGACCAAGGACGTCGGGATCAGCATCCGCTCCGCCGTAGCTGTCTTTAGTTGATAATGGCGACGTTGTTTAGCTGACACCTATCGCGCTGCCCTCAGGGAAGCCTACGGAATGACCGGGCGCCTATCCGCAATGCCTACTCGCTCCGGCTGCGCTTGGGCTGTTAAAAAAGCGGCGGCAGGCGGGACGGACCCCGGCGCCGGCCGGTGGCTGTTGGCCGGACTGGACCGCCCTGCATATCGGCGATTGAGCGGAACGGCGGGGGCGGGGCTTGGCAAGCGGGCTGCAGGAAGGCGAGATCAGGCAAGCCCTCCTGGAGGGCGGCCGCATCCGTAACGTTCTCATCGTCTCCAAATGCGTCGGCGCCGCCGTCGAGCACCTGGCCTATCTGCGGGCGAGCTGGCGGCGCGATTTCCTGCCCCTGCGCACCTGGAACGACCGCGGCGACCGCACTTACCGCGACCTCGACCGCCTGCTCACCCTCATCCGCGCCGACTTCGGCTTTGGCGGCTGCATTCCGGTCTACATCGCCGGCGACCCCAAGCTCGCCCGCTACAAGGCGTTGGCCCGGGAACTGCCGGTCGCCGGCCCGCTGCCGCCCCACTGCGGCACCGCTGGGCTAAGGGGGTGAGTAGCAATGTAATGGGAAACCTAGGTAAGCCCCCACCAAGCTGCAGCAGTCTGTCCGATTCGCACTTCATGCCCCTGCCTATAGAGCTAAACGTCTCCAACCAAACCAACTTATTCACAGGAATCTGGTTGCGAGAGAGTGGAGTCTGGTTGGCGCGAATCAGCTTATTCAGTGGAATCTGGTTGCTAAGCAAATAGATATAATTCAAATAGCTTTCGAATAGCCCCGCAACCAGATTCCACCCTTGACCGGAGCCATTGGCATCTGCCGAATGCGTGCTATGGGGAACATCCACCATCTCATCACAGCCCATGGGCTGGAACGTGCACGCAACCTTGCCGACACCAAACTGGAACGGCAAGAACTGGAGATCGCTGCCGCCGTCCTCGCTGATGAAGGTGAAAGCCTGGGCATTTGCCATGCGGGCTTTGCCCTGACCTCCCTGCCTCACAAGAACACACCAGAACGGCTGTGGCGCAGGGAGGGGCACCGCGTCACGCTGCTGGTGGAATCTGGTTGCACGGAGAAAGGCGAGCTGATCGGCGTGCCCTACGGCTCCAAAGCGCGCATGATCCTAATCTACCTCCAGACCCAAGCCCTCCGGACAGGATCGCGGGAGGTGGAACTCGGGCGATCCATGAAGGCATGGATGACCGCCATGGGGATCGGTGCCATAGGTGGCGCGACCTACAAGGCCGTGACCGAACAGGCCAAGCGAATCTCTGCCTGCCGCCTGACCTTCTTCAGCGATCAGGGCGGCGCTCGCCAACGTGATAATGGCGCATTCGTTGACAGCGCGATTGAACTGACCGGTGCCCTGAACGACGACGCTCAACCAATGCTGTGGCGTGAGACGGTCAAGCTCAACGAGGCGTTCTATCACTCCCTGATTGAACACCCGGTGCCGGTCTCGGAAGCCGCGCTGCGGACCATCGGCAACAAATCCCTGTCGATCGACATCTATGTGTGGCTCGCCTACCGCCTGCATAGCCTCAGCAAGCCAACACCCGTCTCCTGGCAGGCACTGTACGCGCAGTTCGGCGCCGGCTGCGCTTCTCTGCGCACTTTCAAGCAGCCGTTCACCGAGGCGCTGCGCATGGCTCTAGCCGCTTATCCGGACGCCCGGGTCGGAGTGGAATCTGGTTGCATCATGCTGCACCCCAGCCGGCCGCCGGTCACGAAGCGGCTGGCTGGGGCCGTGTCATGAAGATCATCGCTGTTGTCTCGCCAAAGGGCGGCAGCGGAAAGAGCACGCTGACACGCAACCTCGCTGCTGCTGCTGCTGGTGACGGGGTACCGGTGGCGGTCATCGACACTGATGCGCAGGGGACTTCCGCCGAATGGGCCCGTGTGCGGGCTGATGCCGACGCTGTGCCAGTTCCAGGGTTCACCGCCGAAACCTCCGCCGCGGCGCGACGGGCTGATGCGGCCGGCGCACAGCTCGTCCTGGTCGACACCCCCACTGCAATCGAGAAGGACCCGGAGGGCTTCAAGGCCTTGGTGCTGGCGTCGGAATTGGTGGTGATCCCCACCCAGGCGCTGCCTGACGATGTACGCTCGGTCGAAACGATCATGCGCGCCGTCCAGGCTCTTGATCGGCCGGCGATCTACTGCCTCAACCGGGTGAAGCCGCGGGTAAAAGAGACCGACGGAGCTCGCCTCCGGCTGATCCGCTCCGGCGATGTGGCGGCGGCGGCGATCCCCGACAGCGTCGACGTGGTGCGCGCGATGGCTAATGGCTATGGCGTGACGGAGGTCGGCGGACGCGGGGCGGATGAGGTCGCCGCGCTGTGGCAGGAAGTCCGGCGGAGGATCGGCCTGTGACTCCGACGGCAAAGCCGGCCCGCAAGAAGCTGGGCTCAGCATTCGGCGACGATGGCTTGGTGCCGGCAGAGCGCCACCGGGACACCCGCGGCGATCTTCTGTTGTCTGCCCGGATCAAATTAGAAACGCGTCGCGAATTTATAGAGGAAATCGGGCGCCTGTGGAAACGGGCGAACGACGCCTTCCTCGACGTCGGCCGCCACTTGATTGAAGCGAAAGCGCGCCTGGAGCATGGCGAGTTCGGCGAGATGGTGGAGCGGGACATGCCGTTCAGCCACCGCACGGCCAACATGCTGATGAAGGTGGCGGAGGCGGTCGACACTGGCGCGCTGCCCTTCCCCGCCGATCAGCTGCCCCCTTCATACGCGACGGTCTACGAGGTCGTGACCTTGAAACCGGAGGAACAGCAGCAGGCTGTGGCCGCCGGGTTGGTCAATCCTACCGTGCGGCGCGAAGACGTCGTCGCGTTCCGCCGGCAACTGCGCGTGCAAGCGTCGCGGCCGACCAGCTCACCCAGCCGAAAGGCGCTGGAGAAGGAACTAGCAAAGCTAAAGGTGGAGGAGCGCCGCATCCGGGAGCGACGCACTGAGATCGAACATATGCTGTCCAATTTGGAAGACTGATTTATCAGCGGAGCCGATGCCGTTCCGGCGTTCCGCATTGAGTATCCAGTTCGCCCTGCGATAGTTCATCCGGGACCCTGTGATGGAGCGTAGCGCAGTCTAGCAGCGCATATGCTTTGGAAGCAGAGGATCGCGGTTCGAATCCTGCCGGATCTACCATGCAGCAGTCCACACAGGTTTCCCTACCTCTTGCTGGCCGCCTCGGTCCGGTCTGACCCCCTCCTCAGAGGAACTACTGGTCTGAGGCCCCGTTCAGGGGAGGGGATCAACGCCAAGGTGAGACGATGCCGTCCTCGCACCGCAAGATCATGATCAACCGGGCGCCGGTGCTGACGCTGTGGGCCGCCGTGGTGGCGGAACGGTTGGGCCTGGACCGCGATGAGGCCCTCACCCTGGGCAAGGCTTTATCGGGTCTCACAGCGCAGGCCAAAGGCGTCCGGCTGGGGATCTATGAGCCGACACCAGAGACGGTGAGCGATCAGCGCAAGGCGCTCCAGCCGGGCGAGGAGATCCATATCAATCTCATGGGGCGATCGATCCCCGCCGTGCACACCCAGGACGGCCTGCGCGCGGTGCGCCAGGGCAAACCGATCACGCCGGCGAGCGTGGAGCGGTACCTGGACAGCAAGTTCGGAGCGGATCTGGAGGAGGTGCGCCAAGCCCTGACAGGGCTGGCCCAGTCCTTGCCAGCAGCGGACCTCGCCCGGCAGGCGTTCCGGCTGTACGAGGCATTCCGGCCGGAGGTGAAGGCTGGCACGGCCGGCTGGGGTGCCGAGGGCGAATTGGACTTGGTGAAGCTCGTGCGCGCTGCCCATCCCGCCTGATCAGCTGCCCTCCTCGTACACGATGATCTATGACGTCGTAACTTTGAAGCCGAAGGACCAGCAGCATGATGCTGGTCCGGCGCTCCGCATCAAGCATCCAGTTCGCCCTGGAGTGGTTCAGCCAAGCGCGGCCACCTTGGCGGTGAGGATCGTGCGGGCCTGAAGGATCTTGTCGGCATCGACCTTGACCGACAATGCCGCCTGCGGCTTGCGGCCGAGGAAGAAGGCGATGCGCTCGGCGTTGGCGCCGCTCGGGTGGGGCAGGCCGGCGAGGACGCGGGCAGGATCGAGCACGCCCTGGCGGGCGAGGGCCTCCACCGCCTCGGCCACCTTGGGCCCGAGCGGCACCACCAGGGCTTTGGGCAGCGCCGCCAGCTCAGCGGCCAAGCCAGCCTGCAGCTGCTCGCGCAGGAGGGGCGTGGTCAGCATCGACGGCGCGCCGCTGTAGTTGGCGCCGTCGACGAACACCGGATTGCGCAGCGCCGAGGTGAAGTGGACCAAACCAGCGTCCGCGCCCCACAAGGAGGTGGTGGAGGCGAGCCCGAGCAGGCGATGAACCCCGATGCCATCGAGCAGGGCAACCAGGTTGCTGCGCATTGGGCCGGAGAAGCTGGCGAAGACCTTGGCGGCGGCGAGAGCCTCGGGGGCACTCAGGCCCTGGCGGAGGGCGCGACGGGCTTCGCGCAGGGCATTGCCCATCTGCTGACGCCCTGGCGTCAACCCAACCAGAACGATCCGGGCGCCCGGGGTGACGTGCTCGAACGGGGCGTAGGCGACGTCAATGCGCTTGCCGCCCTGGAGGCGGCTGTCGAGGAGCAGACGCTGCGGCTGTCGGATCTCCGCCTCGAGCGCGTCGTCGCTGAGGTCGCGGAGGAGGGGGGCGAAGCGAGCAAACAGGGGGGTATCCATGACGGCTCCTAGCGGAACAGAGGCTTGGGGGCGTAAGCGCAGGTGATGACCCGGCCGGCGGCGGCGATGACGTAGGCGTTGCGGCTGCGATAGGGCTCCAGCGCCTTGACGAGGGTCGGGCCGGCGCGGTGGCGCAAGGTGCGCATGCTGGCGCGGGTCAGGGCGTAGGTGCGGGCGCCATCACCGGCGTCGCGGGACTCGCCATAGTCGAGGATGAGTTCGGCCACCAGCGGCGGAAACGCGCGTGCAGTGGCGCGCTCCCGCGCATGGCGGGTGAAGTCGTGGACCTCAAGCATGATACGGGCCTCTTGGGAGATCAGGAGGATTGGCGCAGAAGCAGTTCGACCGTGCGGCCGGCGACCAATGCCGGATCCAGGTCGAGGGCCGTGGCCAGAGCCACGGCAGTCGCAATATCCAAATCGGGGGTGCCAGTGAGCCAAGCGGCGGTCCGTTCCGGAACCACGGTGGAGGCGGTGGCCAGAGCGGCGACCGACAGGCCCTTCTGTTCGGCACGCCGGGTGAGGGCGAGGCTGAGATCAGAGACAGTCCGGGCGGTGCGGATGTCCAGCTGGGCGGCGTCGGGGGTGTATTCCCAACACGTGGTCGGAACGAAGCTCCGGCGACCGGCCAACCATTCTCGGGCAAAGGCGACATCGACAAAGGTCCGGCTGCCCTTGGCCTTGATGCCGGCGGCAGCGAGCGCATTGCGGACTGCGCCTTCGGTCATGTTGGCGAGCAAGGCCAACTCACGCACTGAGAGCTCAGAGGGAGTCGGGCTTTCCAGCTTCCAACGGGCGTTGGCGGTGGTGATGGCGCGCCGGCACGTTCCGTCCTCGGTCATGTAGGGGTGGGTTTCCCCTCCTTGATGATCCTGTCCACCAACACGGGGAACACCCTCTATGAAAATATTGGCATCCTGCAGCAGGTCTTCGTTGAAGTGGCGAGCTTCACCGACCTGGAAGGCATAATCGTAGATGACCGTCATCGTGGGCGCGATGCGGAAGGAGTCCAGAGCCACACGGCTAAGGGGTTCGGAATGGTATTGCTCAGAGTCGAAGCCGATGAAGGTGGCTGCCGCTTCGGCGCTGCGCGTCATGGCCAGGAAATCGGCGGTGAACAGCAGGATGGTTCGGAGTTCATCCAGGAGTTCGGTGGCGGGAAAGGGAGGCTGAGAAGTGGAGGCCATTGCGTCTCACCATGCGATCGTGCTGCATGGTCAACATAATCTCCAACGGCGGGTGCCGCAAGCGGAAAATGCGATCCTACTGCGTTCTTATCATATTTAGTGAGTTATCGTTCCTCCAGCTGCAGCCAAGCTCCTGCTCCACCCCCCTTCTCCTTATCTGTGATAATGTCCTTTATCACAGATAAGGAGAAGGGGGAGGTGGGACACTACGCGGTGAGCGACGCTTGCTCAACCGTCTGGCTTCCAGCCAGAAGGGCGTTGACCCGGCCGACCAGCAGGTCGATGCGGTAGGGCTTACTCAGGACCTGGAGTCCGGAGACGCTCGCGATGTCGTCACTGTAGCCGGTGGCGAGAAGGATCGGCAGGGTCGGCCACAGCCGCTGCACTTCCTTCACCAGATCCAACCCGTTCATGGTGCCCGGCATAACGATGTCGCTGAACAGCAGGTCGAGATCTCCGGCTTGCACAATTGGTAGCGCCTCGTCCGCCGTGGATACGTGCTGCACAACGAATCCTGCGTCTTCCAGGGCCGCGGCCACCGTGATCGCGATGATCGGATCATCCTCGACCACCAGAATTCGTGCGCCGGGCTGTCTACAGGACGCGTCCCCGCCGAACCGTTCGATGGTTGGCTGAGCGGTGGCGGAGGAGGCAGGAAGGAGGATATGCACCGTGGTCCCCTTGCCCTCCTTGCTGTCGATCCAGGCACTGCCACCAGCCTGCCGGGTAAAGCCGTAGACCTGCGCCAGCCCCAACCCCGTGCCCTTGCCGACCTCCTTGGTCGTGAAAAAGGGGTCGAATGCGTGCGCTAGCACATCGGGCGGCATCCCGTTGCCCGTGTCGGTGACGGACAACCGCACGAAGTCTCCACTCAACCCATTTGCGGCATCGGAGGATAGCCTGACATTTTCCGCCCGTACGGTGACGCAGCCGTCCGACGGCATCGCGTCGCGCGCGTTGATCAGAAGATTAACCACAGCCATCTCGAACTGTGTGGGCTCGACCTCCACGGACCACAGCCCTTGGGAGAGTTCCAGGTTTAAATGCGCTCGTCCCCGCAACGCCTGGGACATCATGTCGTTCATCAGGATGAATTGATCGGCCAGGTTCAAAGTGCGCGACTGCACCGCCTCGCGACGCGCGAAGGCCATCAGCTGTTGCACGAGCTTGGCCCCACGGCCGATGGTCTGCCAACCGGCAGCGAGCAACTCGTTGATGGCCGGGTCCTGTGCCCGCCGCTCCACCATGTGCAGGCAACCCGATAGCGCCTGGAGAAGGTTGTTGAAGTCGTGGGCCACGCCGCCGGTAAGCTTGCCCAGGGCATCCATCTTCTACGCCTGACGCAGATGCTCCTCGGCTTTCAGACGCACGGAGACCTCCTCCGCGACCCGTGCCTCGAGCGTTGACCGGATCTCGCGCATCTCGGTGATGTCGAGCACGGAACCAATGAAGCCGAGAAACCGGCCGTCGTCGCTGAACCAAGGGGTCGAGGCATCGATCACCCAGCTGTATCCGCCGTCGACACGCCGCAGGCGGTATTCGACCCGAAACATCGACTGTTGTGCGTTGGCAAGCCTGAAGATTTCTTCGCTGTGGGCGCGGTCCTCCGGATGCAGCGCATCGAGCCAGCCGAAGCCGAGCCCGTTTTCCTCGCTCTGACCGGTGAACTCGCACCAGGAGCGGGACAGATAGCTGCACCGTCCGTCCGGTCCGGTGACCCACACCATCACCGGGGCGTTGTCGGCCAGTTGGCGGAACCGGGCCTCGCTCGCGCGCAGATCGGCCATGGCGGCGTCGCGCTGCTCCTCGCGGGTCGCCAGGGCATCGGCAAGCGTGTTGAATTCGGCGATGCCGTAGGGCATCCAGTTGAAGGTCGGCGCCGAATGGGACGCCTGCTCGGCCAATCTCAGCAGAGGCCGTGTGATGCTGCGGGCAACGCTTCCGGCCAACGCCACCCCAAGCGCGATGGTGACGATCGCCAACCCGGTGAGTAGGGCGGTCTGCTGGAGAACCGGGGCTTCCAGCACCTCCTGCGGCACGGCGATCACGGAGACCCACCCGGTGACCGGTGAGCGCATGTACGACACACTGATCGGGCGCCCTTGCCGGCTGATCATCTGGTAGCCAGCCCCGTTGCTGGCCTGCTCCAGAACCTTGAGGAAGCTCGGAATCGCCGGCTGACCGACCAACGCCTCGGGATCGTGGGATCGCCCGACGGTGATCGCCTTGCGGTCGAAAACGGCGGCGATCCACTCGTCGGGCCGGCGTTGAGACCGGACGATGCCGCTGATGGCATCCGGCGTGATGCCCATGGCAAGGATATAACGCACTTGGCCGTCGACCAGGACCGGCACCTCGACCGACAGGATGGGGCGCTTCAGGATAGCGGCGGTGATGAGATCGGAAATCTGCGGACGGGCGGTGGCGATCACCCGGTTTAGGGTCTCCAGTTCGGTCCTACGCGGCAGGGGGGCGCCAAAAGGGCGGTTGGTGCTGGTGAGCTGCTGCCCTGTGGTGTCGAGCAGCACGATGCCCGTGCCCCTAATCTTGGCGGCCTCGACGGTCTGTGCGTGAAAAGTTTCGAGGTCGCCCGCGCGCAGCGCCGGCGAGGTCGCCAGGAGCTCCAACGCAACCTGGGCCTCGCTGATGTAGCGGTCGACGTTCTGGGACAGCGCGAAAACATTTTCGGTCACCTGCTCTTCGAGGTGGTCGTTCTGGACGCGGACGAAATGCAGGCTCAAGCCCGTGCAGAAGACGATCATGGGCACGAGACAGGCCAACACCAGAAGCACAATGCGCGCACGCACGGAGGTGCCGAGCATCTTGGCGCGAAACACGATGGCTCCGGAGTGTGGTTTTTGGTCCGTGACCATAGACGACCTTGCAGCAGGAACAGAGGCTGACCTTTGCTGTAGGCCACAGGGATGGCATCCAGGTTTTGCGGTTAGGTCGATCACACATCCCGAGCAATCCGCGCACTTTCGTGTCGTGCCCCCGTCGACGCCGGCATGTTGATTCCGTCGGCTGACGTCGGGCTGAACCGGCGGACTGCCTTACGGTAAACACCGCCCGTCGGACATCCCCCCTCTAGCTTTTCAACGGCATCCTGAACGTGAAGCTCGTCTCATTGGTGTCGGAGCGCACGTCAATCCTGCCGTCGTGGGCTTGGGCAATCTGCGACGCGATGTAGAGCCCCAAGCCCAACCCCTGGCTCCCGGCCCTCCCTTCGCCCCGCTTGAACGGCAGGAAGAGCTTATCGAACTGCTGGGGCGGAATGGGGCGCCCTCCATTGACCACGCAAATGTTCAGCTCGTCCTCGATGACGGTCGCCGTGATGCTGACCGGCATCCTTTCGGAGCCATGGGTGATGGCGTTCGACAGCAGGTTGGACAGCATCTGGGCGAGGCGAAGATGATCGACAGGGATGATCGCAGGCAGGTCGAAGGCCGCCGCGATCTCGCGGCCCGGATGCGCGATCCGCATTTCATCGACGGCATGCTGGAGCGTCGTCGTGAGATCATCCGCCGTCACCACAAGGGTGATTCCGCCACCCATCCGCGCCCGCGCCAAATCCATAACGTTTTCGACCAGGCCGGTCATCCGCGAGAGGCTCGCCTTCATCAGCTTGAGCACCAGCGGGCTTCGGCTGGTCCAGCCCTCCTTCAGCAGGCGGGTGGTTCCGGCCTCCAGCGCTGCAATGGGATTGCGCAGGTCGTGCCCCAGCACCGCAATGAACTGCTCGCGCAATTCTGCAAGTTCCCGCTCCCGCTCGAGCGAAGCGGTCGTCGCTCTGAGGCGAACCCCTGCGTCGAGATGATGGGCGATCAGTTCGGCGAACAGCCTGAAGGCACCCAGCACCTCCGGGTTGTTGACCTTGGCAGGGGTCGGATCGATGGCGCAGAGCGTGCCCCAGAACGCGCCGTCCGCCAGGATGATTGGCTCGGAAATGTAGCTCCTCAACCCGTAGATTCGCGGGGTATGGTGGTCACAATATTGCGCGTCCTCCACGGCGTCGTCGAAGACGATGGTCTGGCGATGGCTTCTGATCTCGTTGCAGAGCGTGCTCTCGATCGGCAACTCATCGCCTGGCTTCAGGCCAAAACCCACCGGATCGAGCACTTGGCAGGCGACCCACCGCGTTTCCGTCACACGGGCGACGGCCGCGAAGCCCATGCCCGTCATGCGCAGCACGACATCGAGAATGGTCGGTACGGCTGCAATGCCGGCGACTGCTCCGATTGCCTCGGAGAGGTCTTCTGCAGTGCTTGTTCCTTCCGATCCAGGCAGACGGACCTGTTCGGTCTTCAGCGCCGCGATCACCTCGGAGGTCTCCAAGGCCGTCGCGGCAGCGTCCGCGAGCGCTTCGAGCGTCTCCACTTCCCAAGCGTCCGGCGTGTAGGGCTGTGACCAGTAAGCCCCAATCGCCGCGATGGGATTGTCGATACGGACCGGCGCCATTGCGACCGCGCGCACGAAGGTATTGCTGTAGATCTCGCGCGGGATGCGATCATCCACCGTGACATCAGGGATGATAGCCGTTTTCCGATGGATCATCGTCCATCCGCTGATGCAGGCGGAGGCGGGAAATTTCTGCCCCTTCCAGAGCGGCCCAATCGCGTCCTCCTCCACATAATGGCAGAGGCTGCCCTCTTTCAGGACGACGGAGATGCCTTCGCAGCCGATCAGAGACCGGGCGCAGGCACGGATGGTCGCGACGACGTCGTCTGTGCTCCGGGCCCGTGAGATCTGCGCAAGCGCTTTCGTGAGCGTGGCAAGCGGTGTGGACGGTCTGGAGCGCTGATCCATGGACCAGGGTCCCCCCGGTGGTGAAGGATGTACAATACGTTCGCACCTTCGCACGAAATCAGTGCTGCCGACAGCATTGCGCGTTCTGTGCCTTCGAAGCGCGACCGTCACCTGTGACGCTCCCTGCCGGACTGATTGCCCCATGACGACACTCGTTCCTGTCTCCTCGCTGGTTTTGCCTTCCTTGGTCGCCGCCGCCGGTGAGCGGGCGAGTGTCCGGTTTCTGGAGTTCTTCGCGGCCGAGATCCGCAATCCCCACACCCGGCGGGCTTACGTGTGGGCCGCCGGCGAGTTCCTGGCCTGGTGCGAGGCCGCCGGGGTGCCGTCGCTTACCGCGGTGCAGCCGTTGCACGTCGCGACCTGGATCGAGGGGCTGATGCGCAGCCACACGGCCCCGACGGCCAAGCAGCGCTTGGCGGCGGTACGGCATCTGTTTGACTGGCTGGTGATCGGGCAGGTGGTGGCGATAAACCCAGCCGCCTCGGTGCGGGGGCCCCGGCATGTCGTGCGGGTCGGCAAAACCCCGGTGCTGGATCCGGCCGAGGCGCGGGCGCTGCTCGACAGCATCGATGGGAGGACCGTGATCGGCCTGCGCGACCGCGCGCTGATCGGGCTGATGGTCTACAGCTTCGCCCGCGTCGGCGCCGCTCTGGCGATGCGGGTGGAGGACGTCTATCCCCAGAACCGCCGGCTGTGGGTGCGGCTGCGCGAGAAGGGGGGCAAGGCCCATGCGCTGCCCTGCCACCACACGCTCGAAGACTATCTGGTGGCCTACCTGGACGGCACCGGCTTGCGGGACGACCCCAAAGGGCTGCTGTTCCGCACGATCGGCCGCGGTACCGGCCGGCTGTCCGACCGGCCGCTGCCGCAGGCGAGCGCCCACGCCATGGTGCGCCGGCGGGCCGCTGCCGCCGGCATCGCCACCCCACTCGGCTGCCACAGCTTCCGCGCTACCGGCATCACCGCCTACCTGGCCAACGGCGGCACGCTGGAAACCGCCGCAGCGATGGCCAACCACGCCTCCACCCGCACCACCCAGCTCTACGACCGCCGCGGGGACCGAGTCAGCCAGGACGAGGTCGAGCGTATCCGGATCTAGAGGGATGAGTAGCAGCGGAACAGAAATTCCCATTCGAGTGGAAGGACTGCACGGAAAACCTTTCTTCCATGGTTTCCGTGCAGCCGACCAATCCGACAGGGCTTTCCGGTTACGCCCCCAGGACGCAGTGTCCAGCTAGGAAAATCTAATCGGGGTACCACATACGGCCAGCAGCCTCGCGCCGGCCAACTACGGTGGCGTGTGCATTGGCGCTTGTAATCTACAGGAAAGGCGCGGGACATGAGTGTTGTTGTTAAAGGGGAACTGATCTTGCAAGACCGGGAAACGGGAGAGCAATTAACTATCAAAGCAAGCGAGCTGGACTTCCAAAGCGATGTCATCGACGAAGACAGGGAAATGGGTGCAGAAATTTTCCATGTGGCGGAAGTAGAAGTAGAAATCTGGGGTGAAATCCGCACCGTAAGGATTGAAGTATCCGAATACCCGGAGGGTTGCTTGAATTATGAAGATCTAGATAGCGGCGGCTTAGATGTAGTCCAGAGTTTCACAGTCGATATAGTGTTAGACGACGAACGCTAGGATGATTGATGATTGGCTGTATGGAAACCTCAACAGCGAGGTTTCCATACAGCCATCCCGGTCCAATCGGACTTTCTGTTCCGTTGCTACTCAGATCCCCGTCTCTGAAGGCATACCTGGACGGCAGCGGTTTGCGCGACGACCCCAAGGGATCGCTGTTTCGCACGATCGGCCGCGGCACCGGCTGGCTGTCCACTTGGCCGTTGCCGCAAGCAAGCGCCCACGCCATGGTGCAGCGACGGGCCGCGACTGCCGGCTTTGCCATCCCGCTCGGCTGCCACAGGCATCACCGCCTACCTGGCCAACGGCGGCACGCTGGAAACTGCCGCAGCGATGGCCAACCACGCCTCTACCCGCACCACTCAGCTCTACGACCGCTGCGGCGATCGGGTCAGCCTGGATGAGGTCGAGCGCATCCGGATCTGAAGAGCAGATCCTGGGGATGCTGGCCGGACTGGTCCGAGGCCAGCACAGCGGCCCCTCCAGGAGGAACGTTGGCACGCGTCGCCGCAGGTACGTTTGAGCGGACGTTGCCTTGTGTCCGACCATAGATTGGATCATAATCCAACTTAAAGCAAAATCTTTGGAATAAGTTGCCTGATGATCCCACTCAGCCTCATGGCCCCTGGGGATGTGGCGCGGAGTGTGGCCGCCCGCGCCCGCGCCCGGCGGGTCGCCCTTGGGCTCACCCAGCAGGAGGTCGCTGACCGCAGCGGGGTGAACATCTGGACGCTGCGGCGGTTCGAAGCCAGCGGCAAACTGGCGTTCGATGCGCTGATCCGTGTCGCCGTCGTGCTCGACGCGATCGAGGCGTTCGGCGCGCTGTTTCCGGAACCGGAATTCCGCAGCCTTGATGAGGTGATCGACCGTCCAAAGCGCCAGCGGGGCAAGCGCCGGACGGTGGTCCGATGAAGCATGTCGGCGTTCTGGCGGTGTCGCTGCGTTGGGGAGAGGGGGACGAGGAGCTCGTCGGCCGCCTCGCCAGCCGCGACGGGAAAACCTATGTCGAGTTTGACGGCGCCTTCCTCGCCTCTGGCCGGATGCTGTCCTGGTTTCTGCGGAGCCCACGCCCAGGCGTTCTGCAAGGACCGGACGCGCCGTTCTCCGGCCTCCACGGCGTGTTCGACGACAGCCTGCCCGACGGGTGGGGGCGGTTGCTGATTCATCGCCGGGCCGCCGCCAGCAAGATCAATCCCCTGTCGCTGACGCCCCTCGACATGCTGGCCTGCATGGGAGAATGGGCGATGGGGGCCCTGGTCTACCGGCCGGAGACTGAGGAGCCCGTGGACACCGGCGCCATCGATCTCGACCAGATCGCCGCACAGAGCCGCCAGGTGCTCAAAGGGGCGCCCGAGGCGCTCTTCCCCACCTTGCTGCGGGTGGGCGGCTCGCCCGGCGGCGCCCGGCCGAAGGCGGTGGTTTGCCGCGACGATCAGAGCGGCGATCTGATCCATGGCGCCCTGGTGGCGCCGGAGGGCTGGTCGCACTGGCTGGTGAAGTTCCGCGGCAGGGACGATCCGGCGGACATCGGTCCGATCGAGCAGGCCTATGCCGGGATGGCGCGCGCCGCCGGTTTGACCCTGCCGTCCACCCGCCTGCTGCCGAGCGGAAGTCCGAAGACGCCCGCCTACTTCGCAGCGCAGCGGTTCGACCGTGTCGGTCCGGCTGGCCGGCTGCACCTTCACTCCGCCTGCGGCCACCTCCACGCCGACTTCCGGCAGCCGAGCCTGGACTACAAGACGCTGATGATCCTCACCTTCCAGCTCACCAAGGATCACCGGCAGGTGGTCGAGATGTTCCGGCGCGCCACCTTCAACGTGTTCGCCCACAATCGGGATGATCACGGCCGCCAGTTCGCCTATCTGATGGACCGGACGGGCAGCTGGTCCTTGGCGCCGGCCTACGACCTGACCTATGCGGACGGCCCCGGAGGCGAGCATTCCACCGCCATCCTGGGCGAAGGGCGGGATCCCGGCGAGCGGCAGCTGCGGGCGATGGCGGCAGAGTTCTCCATTCCGCCGGCCGACGTCACCGGCATCATCGATCAGGTGCGCGGCGCGGTGGACCGCTGGCGCGACTTTGCCGAAGACAGCGGGGTGGGGCGGACCTCACGTAGCCGGATCGGTGCCGTGATCGCGCCGCGGCGGACCGGCAGGAAGCCCTGACCAGAGGGGGACACACAGGCATTTCCGCCGGGACGATGGCCGGGGCTGGTGGGATGCAGACCGGAGGTGCCGGATCGGACAGTTCCCGCCATCCTGACCCTTCCTCGAACTGCCCTGCGAGGATGTCGGCACGCTTGCTGACCGTCAGCGCCTCTAGCGTGACCCGGTCAGGCGGGTGGCGGCGTGCTGAAATTCTTTCTCAGGGAGGCAGCCGGCGAGCGCCGACGCCAGGGTGTGCCAACGTGCCGCCGCCGGCATCATCCCGCTCGGCTGCCAGGGCCTCCGCATCACCTCCTGCCCGGCCATGGCGACACGCTGGAGATCACTGCCGTGGCCAACCACGGGTCGACGCGTATCATCCAGATCTCCGATCGCCACACGGGTCGTGTCCGCTTGGACGCGGCGGCGTGCATCCGCATCTCAAGGATCCGCCGGTCGGCGTGAGGATGGATGTCGGTCGTCCATCCTGCCTGAGAGCATCGCCGGCACGATGAGGGGAGGGCGTCATGATCTCGAGGGATGAGCTGTATCGCTTGGTGTGGTCGAAGCCGATGACCCAGGTGGCCGAGCAGTTCGCCGTTTCCGGGACCTACATGGCCAGGGTTTGTGCTCTCCTGAACGTGCCACGGCCCGAGCGCGGATATTGGGCCAAGCTGGCGGTCGGGAAGGCGCCGGCTCCGGAGCCGTTGCCAGAGGCCCGGCCCGGCAATCAGCTGTCCTGGTCCAAGGATGGAACAGCGCAGGCTCCGCCCAAGCCGCGGCAGCCGCCGGCCCGCCGATCGGAGGTCCCAGTCCGTGTCTCCAAGACCCGCAGCCACGCTCTGCTGCTGGGGGCCAGAGAGCATTTCAACGCCAGCCGGCATGTGGATGACCGCAGCTATCTCAAACCCTCCAAACGGCTGCTGGTCGATATCACGGCATCGAAGGCCGGCCTCGACAGAGCACTGGGTTTTGCCAACGACCTTTTCACCGCGCTGGAGTCGGTCGGCCATCGCGTGGTGCTGGCGCCCGCGGACGAGCATCTGCGGCGCGGTGACATCGATGTGCGTGAGGTGCGCACCAAACAGCAGGCTCGTTATTATTATGGCACGCTGTGGTCTCCCCATCGGCCGACGGTCGTCTATATCGGCAGCGTGGCGATCGGGTTGTCGATCGTCGAGATGTCCGAGGACACCCTGCTGCGCTATGTCGGCGGCACCTACATCCGGGAGGCCGACCACACGCCGCCCAAATCCTCCCGCTTTGCCGCTGATCATAGCTGGACGACGACCCGGGAGCTGGCCTGTGGCCGCCTTCGTCTCATTGCCTATTGTCCATACGGCCGCGTCAGCTGGGCGACCGACTGGCAGGAGACGGCGCAGCAGTCTCTCCGCTCCCTGGTGCCGTCGATCGTGCGGGCCATCGAAGACGCTGCCACTGACCTGGTGGGCAAGCTGGAGGAAGCCGACCAGCAGGCGGAGATCGCCCGTCAGGAATGGCGTGCCGCCGAAGAGAGGCGGCGGAAGCAGGAGGACCGGCGCTGCGTGGAGCAGTCCATGCGCGAGAGCCAGGAGCACCTCGTGCAGATCATCGGGCAATGGTCGCATGTCACGGAGGTCGAGCGGTTTCTCACCGGAGTCGAGGCCCGTCTCTCCGGCTTGCCGGCAGAGGTGCGCGCACCGCTGATGGAGCGGCTTGCGCTTGCCCGGGCGTTTCTTGGCACACAAGACCCGTTGGATATCTTCCTCTCCTGGAAGACGCCCGGCGAGCGCTATCAGCCGATCTATCCAGAGCACAGCCCATGATGGAGCTCAACGCCGAGACCGGATCATGACTCGAAGATCATCCCCCCGGTCACCGGCACTGTTCCGCTCACAGTGGCTCGACGTGCTCCTCACCATTTGGCGGCGATCGTCAGTCCGGCTGCTGCTGGCATCCCCCGCGAAGAGGATGAGGAGTGCGCGTTCATCCTCCATCCGGCGGACACTGGTTTCCACCCAGCGTGCCGCCGAGAGCGGCCACGGATGTCGCATCTAGCTCAGCGTCTGAGTGGCCGACCCTGTCCGCGCGAGTCAGCGGGAGGCATCGAGGTACAGGAAATTTTATCGCCTCCATTCCGGCACGCGAGCCTCGTATCGTTCGCTTGGCTTGTCCCTCAATGGACCGGAGCTGCCTCCTATATCCAACCGTCCGTCTACTCCATTCCCGCCCACGGCGGGGCGGCTGGATAACCGCGGCGGATGAAGGCCGGCTCTTCCAGCTCAGGCCGTGCCGCCGCGCAGCGTGCGCGCAGAACCTTGTGCCCCTCGGCGACACAGGCGAACAGGTACTCTTCCATCGATAGCCCGAGGGCATCCGCGACGCACTTGGCGCGCTCGAAGGCCGCGCCGTCCTCGCGGAACCGCAACGTCACGCTCATCGATCCCTCCTCATCCATCCTGTCCGTCGCAGCGGGGGAAGCCGTTGGATCAGCGGCTCCACCCCAGCGTCTGCAGCAGTCTGCTGCTTCACTCCACCGCTTCGAGCGATACGGTGTCCGCCGGAACCGCTGACCGGATCGCATCCTCTGACGGTACCGCAGCCTTGAGCTCCTGAGCGGCAGCCAAGGCGGAGGCCTTGCGGGGAGGCTTCACCCTCGCGGGTTTGTCCGCCAGATAGGAGCGCAGGGTTGACGGCGTCATCGTGATGCCTTGGGCGGCAAAGATGTCGAGGATCTGCTGATCAGAACAGCCACGGCCCCGCGCCGCACGAACGGTATTGCGCAACTCGCGTACCACCTCCTGCTTCGTCAGCAGTGGCGGCGCAGCGGCATCGAGCGCAGCGCGCAGCGTCGCAATGATGTCAGGAGAATAGGTGCCGTTCTTCGCCATTCTGCATCTCTCCAGCGGAAACTTGACGGGAGGCAGTGTAAGGCGCTCTGCTTGGCGCAGCAAGCCACGGAACAAGCCTAAGCGAGACTGTACGAGGGGCATGTCGCATGGTAGAAATGTGGGGCCGAAACGGATCGGCAGAGAAGGGTCCACACCTGACGCATTTTTAATGCACAGGAGCCAGACAATGTTGTCGGTCGGGATGAGTGCCGGAGCGGGCTACTATATGGAGGCGCAGGCCGAGTATTATCTCGGCGGCACCGAGCCGACCGGTGTCTGGTGGAACCTCCCCGGCCACTTCGGCTACCGGAACGGCGCTGCCGTCGATCCCTTCGCTTTCAAGACGTTGCACGCAGGCTTCAGCCCACGCGATGACCGGGCTCTGGTGCGGAACGCGGGCGCCGACAATCGGCGCGGCGGATACGACCTCACCTTCAGCGCCGACAAGAGCGTCAGTGCGCTGTGGGCGGTAGCCCCAGCGGCGATGCGGGCGGAGATCGAGGCGGCCCAGGAGGAGGCGGTGCGTGCGGCCCTGGTGCTGATGCAGGAGCGTGCTGCCGAAACCCGGCGGGGCAGGAACGGCACCACCCGCGAGCCGGTGGCCCTGTTCGGTGCGCTGTTTCAGCATGGCGACACGCGGGCTGGCGACCCCGACTTGCACACGCACGCGGTCATCCTGAATGTCGCCCAGCGCCAGGATGGCAGCTGGGGCAGTGTCGCCAACGAGAAGCTGTACCAGTGGAAGATGGCGGCGGGGGCGCTGTATCGCGCAGCCTTGGCCGAACAACTTCAGAAGAGGCTCGGGGTGGGGATCGAGCACCATGGCACCCGCCTGGAATTCATCCGCATCCAGGGTGTTCCGGACGCGTTGTGTCAGGCTTGGTCGAAGCGCCGCCGTGCCATCACGGCTGAGGCTGCGGCGCTGGGCTTCAGCACCGGCAGCGATGCCGCCAGAGCGGCGGGGTTGGCTGTGGCAACCCGGGGCAAGAAGGGATACGCCGAGGGGCGGGAAGCCCGGTGGCTGGCCGAGGCGGCAGCGCAGGGATGGGGAGGCGAACAGGCGCAAGCCCTGACCGGTCGCGCCTCCGGGAACCCCGCGGACCGTCGAAACCAAACCTGGGAGAGGCTGAAAGCCAGGGTGCGGGAGACGGTCGAGCAAGACAGCGTCTTCACCGAACAAAAGCTCTGGCAGGTGGCCGCCGAGGCAGCGGCCGGCGCGTTCCCCGCGCGCGACATCGGCGGCCTTGTGACCCGCCTGCAGGCGGAAGGCGTGGTGGTCCGTCTTCCCGGCGAGGATGAGCGCGGACGGGTCGTTTACAGCACTCGGGAGGCAGTCGAAGACGAGGTGGCGGTGCGCGCTCTTGCCCGGCAGGCGGCCCAGGGTTCGGGGCTGGCGGTGATCGACGGCATGGCGCGGTGGCTGATCCAACACTCCGATATTCCGTTGTCCAATGAACAGGCCGGGGCGGCGCATCATGCCATGAGCGCCACGGGCGGGCTGGTGCTGGTCGAGGGGGCGCCGGGCGTCGGCAAATCGACGCTGCTCAAGCCAGTGGTGACTGGCTACCGGATGTCCGGCGCCACCCAGATCCTCGCCTGCGCGGTTGCTTGGCGGCAGGCCCGAAGCCTTGGCGCGGACATCGGTGCGGATGAGAGTTTGGCGGCCGCCGCGCTGCTCTCGCGGTGGCGGACGGGGGCCTTGGCCATTGACGCACGCACCGTGCTGGCGGTGGACGAACTGGGGCAATGGTCAGCCCGGCAAGCCCGGACGCTGATGGAGTTGCAGCGCGCCACCGGCTGCCGGGTGGTCGGGGTTGGCGACCGCCGGCAGCTGCAGCCGATCGGGGCCGGACCGGGCATGCGGCTGCTGACCCGGGAGGTGGAGCCGGTCATCGTCGACAAAATCGTCCGGCAGAGTGATGCCGCGGCGCGCGCTGCGGTCCGCGCGGTGCTGGAAGGGGATGCGGCGGCAGCCGTTGCGGCGCACCGGCAGCGTGGCCACATCGTCGAAGCCAGCGGTCCGGATGCCACCGTCGCCGCTGTGGCCGACCGTCTGATGCAGGCGAGGGCAGAGCGGCGGTCAACCATCGCCATCGCCGAAACCTGGCATGATGTCCGCGCGATCAGCGCCGCCGTTCGGGCGCAGCTGCGCACGCAAGGCGCGCTGGGACAAGATGCGCTGACCATCACGGCCAGCGGAAGTCGGCCTGGGCAGCGGGTCACGCTGTCCTTTGCCGTTGGGGACGAGCTGCGGTTCCGCCACCGGGACGACCGGCTGGGGGTGGTGAATGGAGATACGGGGCGGGTGCTGGCGATCGCCGGGACGGTCGTCACCGTGGAAACAGCCGGCCGCCGCATCGCGGTGAATGTGACGCAGTACCTCGACAAGGACGGGCTCTGTCCGCTGACCCACGCCTATGCCAGCACCCTCGCCGCGGCCCAAGGGGTGACGGTCGAGGCGCCGATCCTGCTGGGCACCGACCGGCTGACCAAGCAGGCGGCGACGGTGGCCCTGTCGCGTGGCACCGGTTGGACAACGGTCGTCGTTGACCGGACAGCACTGGAGGAGGAAATCCGCGCCGGCCGCGTGGACGAAGCGGGGCGGACTCCGGTGACGGCCGGGGACATCGATGCGCATCTGGCGCGGGCGTGGTCGCGCGACGTCGAGAAGGTGAGCGCGCTCGATTATCTGGACAGCGCCACCGTCGAGGGCTGGGTGGCGGGATGGACGGGAGCCCTGCCGGCAACGGCGTTGTCGCCGTCCGGCCAGCCGGTGGCCGAAATGGTGGACCTCGCCCGTCTCCGGGCCGAACGGCAGCAGGCAGAGAACCGGCATCGGCTGGCAGCGGCCGGCGCGCGGCTGGCTGGGCAGGGGCAGGCGCTTGCCAATCATCTCGGAGAGCGGGTGTGGAGCATGGCGTCACGGCTGGTGCCGCTTGGGGCGCGGCTGGAGGCGCAGGGACAGCGGCTCAGGGCTGAGCAAAGCGCGGAGGCGGAGGCGCTGACGGTGCTGACCCAGCGGGTGCAGGCAGGGGCGGCCTTCCACATCAGTGCTGATCAGCGGCGGACCATCGACGGTCTGAGCGATGCCGATGTTGCGACCTTGCGGCGGGGCTGGACCGAACGGGTGGCAAACGAGTTCGATAGGATCGCGGCAGACCAGGCCCGGATCATCGTCGAGCGGCAGACGGCGTTGGAGGCGGTGCAGGCTCTGACGCGTGAGCTCATTGAGATGAAACGGGAGGGCCATTGGGGGCGTGCCGGCGAGATCGAGTTCGTGATGCTGCCGCAGGCCATGGCGCGGCTTGCCGCTCTTGATCCCGCGGCCGCAGCGGCTGAGGAGCAGGCGGCGGCGGAGGCCTGGAGGCGTGAGCTGGAGGAGATGGAACGCCAGAGCCAGTCTCGCCGCATGGCTCGTGAGTCCGCTGCCACGGCCGGGCGGTTTGCGGTGCCGTTGCAGACACATGGTCCCAGCCGGTCCGGTCAGGCCGCTCCGGCCCCTGCCGCCGCGGCGCCGACCCCGCCGATCCGCAACCTCTCGCTTGAGGCCCGTAATGCCCGTGCCAACGATCTCGTCCAGCGTACGAAAGCGCCCGAGGCATGGCGCAACCCGCTTGCGATTTACCTGGATGCCCACACCCAGTACTACGACAACGATGCCGCTTGCCGTGTCGAAGTCCTGAGCGGGGCCATAGAAGAGGCGAACCACTCTGAACGGCTCATGCAGACCCTGGCCGAGCTCTGCGGCGCCGCCGCTCAGCAGGTCCTCCATGTTCCGGCTGCCCGCGAGGCCGCTCGCATTGCCGGCCGCTTGGCCGAAATTGAAGAGATCGTCGGGGTCCTCGGGTCGTCGC
Source organism: Azospirillum oryzae (assembly GCF_900177515.1). GTDB lineage: Bacteria > Pseudomonadota > Alphaproteobacteria > Azospirillales > Azospirillaceae > Azospirillum > Azospirillum oryzae_A. The sequence goes on along the minus strand of NZ_FXAK01000006.1, from coordinate 20,302 downwards.
CGATGCCCGACCACGAGGCAGAGGATTGGGAGGGTCCGAGCATGTGAGAATGACCGGGGCGGTATCTGCGTCCTTCCGCGCGCCACGCGTTTCCCAAAGGGCCAGCCTGCAAGCGGTGTCCTGACCGCAGAGGCGGCACGGCGGAGTGCGGGGCTGACATCAACGAGGTGAAAACGCGAGGTATGCGTAAAACGCATGCGGCTCCGGTTTACGCTCCTTCACGGCCCTCGATGACGTGCAACACTCGCCTCGCTTTCACAGTGCGCGAGGCCACCGATGACAGTCGATCCCGACGATCCCACCTACGGCTATTTCCTGCTGTATGCCGACCCGCCACCCTCGTCCCGCAACTTGCCCGATGCCCGCACCGACGCCGATGCGATCCAAGCCGCCGTGGAGGCCGCATTTGACTATGCCACTGCGGTTCAGCTTCGCCATCACACGGAGAGCGGAACCTACCTGATTGGCAGTGCGACGGCCGACGGGGTTTTCACGCCGGCTGCAATGCCGGACCAGCACCACGGCGCACAACACCGGGTGCCGTCCAGCAACAGCACCGGCGCCGGTTGTGGCGGCGCTCAGTTTCCGGCGCTTCCGGCCGGTACGGCATCGACCCCGTACGACCCGGACGATGCGGCGCGCCACCTGCTGGTCACCTGGCCGCCATCTGGGCCGCAGGCCATGACACACAGACCCTCGGCCTCCGCCGCAGTCTACGGTCCAGCGAAGCCCTTGCCGTTCGGCCCCGGCTCCGGACGGAAGCTTGGCTCACCCCGGCAGCGGTCCTCTTGAACAGGACCAGACCATCGCGGCCGACCGGCCGGACCGGTTTGGTGGAATCACGCGATGGGCGGGAACGGTGGCCGTGACACACAGCGCGGTGTTCGCATCACGTGCTTGGCGCCGCTGATGCCAAGAGACGTCTGCCCATCTGAAGAAATCTACAAGAGAAGGAGATAGATGCCATGACAAAATTATGGGGATTAACCGAAGAGGATCGTGAATTGGCGCGGCGGGCAAACGAGAGAGTTGAGGCGCTTGAAAAGAAGATCGGCCGCAAGCTTGATCCTAATGATCCAGTGCTCTTGTCAATACTGTCGTCTCATCCGGATACGCCATTTGAACCGCTCCTCCCGCCTCCTAAGGACTAAGCCTAGGGCTGTGGAGCGGCATTCCCATGCTGGGGCCATTCTCTGACACCGCCAGCAGAGCCCTTGCTAGAGCGAACCTGACACCAAAAGCCGCTTCACGGCCAGGGGCGGGACGGCCTCAAGCTTGGTCGTTGTTCATACCTCCGCCTTTTCATGCCCTCGCTCCAGGGCGCATGAAAAGGCGGATCAGCGCTCTTGCGCGCTCGACCTGGAGAGGATCATCCGCACCGCCTTAAGGGCCGTTGTGTTGTCCTGAAGGCCGGCAAACAGCCGGCGCAATTCGGCAACGGCTGCCCACTCACCACCTCTCTGGTAGGCCGCCAAAACGGCGGCGGTTTCCGTCTCGGAGATCATGAACATGACCGATCAACTGTCCTTTCCTGAATGTGCGGTGCCGTCGTGATCGTGGCCTTCACCCTTGCCGGCCGCCTCCCGGACCAACCCGGTGGCGCGGCTCGCCGCCACCGGGTTCTCCTGGGCAAAGAGCCATCAACGATGACGGACGACAACGACTGCAGGGAGGACCAGACGGATGATTAACACCCTCGCCGTCGCCAACACACTGAAACTGGATGGTTGCAGCAAGCCCCCAAGGGGAAAGGCATGATCAAGATGCTGAGCAAACTGACCGGCGACCTCGCCACCAAGGCGGACCTGGACAACGCCATGCGCGACTTCCTCCGTGAGATGAAGCTGTGGATCGGCGGCGCCCTGATCGTCACCGTTGCTGCGGTCGGCGCCATCGTCGCTCTGGTCGTCAATGTCTCGACGCTGACCGGATCTCCCTGACAGCGCGTTGCTCTGTCGAGAGCCTCGCGGTCTGCCACTCGCTGATGGCCATCGTCTTGTGGTACAGCGAGCCGCAGCTTGTGGAGGTGCCGGCATGCCAACAACGACGACCTGGACGACGCGGCACGCGGTGACGCGGATGTTCGGCTGCGATCTGGCGGTGGTCTGGCGCGGGCCGGATCTGTGGAGCTGGACCGTCACCGTTGCTGGGGAGCAGGTCCGCTCCGGAAGTGCCCGGACGATGAGCGGCGCTCAGGACGCCGCAGTGCGCGCCGCCAAAGCTCATACGGACGATGGTGGACGCATCCAGCTCCCCCTGTTCTGATCAAGGTTTTGCGATAAGGGAGTAGAAGGACAGATCTGTGGTGCTGTTCACAGGTCCTTAACGCGGAGAGCCCTATGGTCATCTCAGGTTCTCATCCTCCCTGAACCGAAACCGGAAAGGCCGCACCTAATTGGTGGCGGCCTTTTTCTTGACCGTGATCTTTGGCAATCTGCGCCGCAGTCGTTGAGTTCCCTTCGACCTACAGCAGGTCGGCGGCGGAGTTCTGGTGCACGGCGCCGGTCTGGAAGTAGCGGGCGGCGATGCGGTGGCTCTTGTGGCCGGAGAGCTGCATCAGCAGGTCGAGCGGGATGCCGTCGCGCCCGCCGGTGGTGAGGAAGCCGGAGTGTGAAACAGCACGCAGGTGGGACCCCAAGAGTTCTCATGCCCTCAGCAGGTTACTGTGCCGATCGGCGTGGACCCCCCTGCCGATTTACAGATCGGTGCAACAGCGTCCAAGACTCCGCCAGGTCACCGCCAACAAAGCCTATCGGCGTGAGGGGCACCTTTGCTGCCAAGCCCAGCATTCCACATAGCAAGGGCAGGCGCTCGCTGAGAAAACGGTTGCACATTTTGATCCTGCATATCTATGATGGCATAAAGGACATACATGTTCCCGTGTCAGTCAAATTTTTCTGCCAGATCTTTCGCATTCGTCCTGGAGTTTTCCATGAACGAGACACAAGCGGACTCTTCGCCTCCCGACTCTGAACAAAAGAGTGATTTCGTCAAGGACGCCTCTATCCTAGGCGGCGGCGCGGTGGATAATCCGGTAGACCCGCAGCCGCCACACGCGGAAGCCGCGGCGGAGAACACGAGTTCGGCGGGCGATCCAACCGAAATCGGCGGCAATGGACAGGCGGAGGACACTGCATCGGTGATCGCGCGCGCGGTTTGCGAGACTGTTCAGGATGAAATGGCGCATCTATTGCGTTTGGTCGAAGAAAAGCTCACGAGCGACAATTTTCGCGAAAGCCAGATTGATCGTCTGCATGATGAACTGCAAGAATACCGGTCGGATATCGTGGCGAAGGCCTTGCGCCCGATCTTCAGCGCCATCATCCGTCTGCATGGCGATTCCGGGCGGTTGGCCCAGTCGCTGCGCGGTGAGCCGCCCGACAGGCTGTCCCCGGATCGGCTGATCCGCATGTTCGAGGATTTCCGCGAGGATCTGGAAAGGATCCTGCGCGACAACGGGGTCGAGCCTTACACCGATCAGGAGCAGGCCGACCACTTCAACGGCCGCAGGCAGCAGGCCGTCGGCTTTGTGAGCACCCCGGACGAAGGGCAGCATGCCGTCGTGGCCGAACGCGTGCGGCCCGGCTTCGTCTATGGTGAGACGGTCCTCCAGAAGGAACTCGTGCGCGTCTTCAAGTATGAGCCGGCTAAACCCACCCTTGCGCCTTCCAACACCTGAACCGGAGCTGCGCCATGACCCGTGTGTATGGCATTGATCTTGGCACTACATATTCGTGCATTGCATGGGTAGATGAGCATGGCAAACCGACGGTGCTTCAGAATTCGGAAGGCGATTCGACGACCCCTTCCGTCGTGTATTTCGAAACGGCCGACAATGTCGTTGTCGGCAAGGCCGCCAAGGAGGTGGCCAAGGTTCACGAAAGCCGGGTGGTGCAAACCATCAAGCGCTCCATGGGCGACGCCCATTGGGAGTTCAGTTGCGACAACAAGACCTACCGCCCGCAGGAGATCTCGTCCTTCATCCTGCGCAAGCTCGCCGCCGATGCTGAAATCGCGACAGGCGAGCCGGTGTGCGACGTGATCATTACTTGTCCCGCCTATTTCGGCACGACGGAGAAGGAAGCGACCCGCCAGGCTGGCATCCTCGCAGGCTTGAACGTGCACTACGTCATTCCCGAGCCGACGGCGGCAGCCATCGCCTACGGCATGGCGACCGACAAGGAACAGGTCGTTCTGGTTTACGATCTTGGCGGTGGCACCTTCGACGTCACGGTCATCGTCGTGCGCGAAGGCGCCATCGAAGTGGTGGCGACCGGGGGCGAGAAGGAGTTGGGCGGCAAGGACTGGGATGACGCCATCGTCTCCTATTTCGCCCAAAAGTTCGAGGAGCAGACGGGGACGGCCGCTTCCGAACTCTTCAACGATCAGCAGACCTACCAGGAACTCCTGCTCGATGCCGAAGCCGTCAAGATCAGCTTGAGCAAGCGCGAGAAGGTGGACAAGCGCATCCGGTTCGGTGTCGATTCGGCCCTGGTGGAGCTGAACCGCGCGACGTTCGCGTCCATCACCGAACATCTTCTGGAGCGCACGGTAGCGTTGACCCGCGACGTGCTGGAGCGGGCGCGGGAGAAAGGGCGGGGAGCCATCGATCTGGTGCTCCTCGTCGGTGGCTCCACCTACATGCCGCAGGTGCGCGACCGCGTGGCACAGGAGTTTTCCTGCGCCGTCCAGCAGATGGATCCCAACCAGATCGTCGCGAAGGGGGCGGCCATTTACGGCTATCGCCACCAGCTCAATCAGGAAATCCTGATCCGCATCGCCGAGATGACCGGGCTGCCGGCGCCGGAGGCGGTGAACAAGGAGATGGTGGCAGCGCCGGTCCTGGCTGCCGCGGAGCGCAGCGTGGCACAGGCCCACGGGCTGAAGCTTCCCAACCTCGAACGGCTGGTCAACACGGTCGTCCACAATGTCTCGTCGAAGAGCTTCGGGATCAAGGTGATTGATCCGGACACCATGCGGGAGGGGGTCAGCAACCTGGTCTTCGTCGATGAAAGGGTTCCGCGCACGATCTCCCAGCGGTTCGGCACCGCCGACGATCAACAGGAGGGGGTGTCGCTGGCGGTCTTTGAAAACCTCGACCGGCGCCCTGGCGGTCCGCTGCTGGAAATTGGCGACTGCACGGAGATCGGCATAGCCGAATTGACCTTTGCCCACCCCTTACCCCGCAACGCCCCGATCGAGGTCACCTTCGAACTAGCCCCTGACGGCCTGCTGAAGATGCATGGACGGGATTGCACCACCGGAAAGGAGATCCAGGCGGAGTTCAAGACCGACAGCATCATGACCGTCCACGAGATCGAAGCATCCAAGAGCCGGAATCTGGCTGTCCTGGTGTCATGACCGTCGGCCCGTGCCTGCTCCTGCCGTGTGAAGGCGCATGGGCCGGCACCTGTTCACCGCATCCTGTGTCGAGTCGGCATTCCTGAGTGGACTTGAAGGAAGGGCCCAGTATGAGCGTCGCCGTCGGCATTGATCTTGGAACGACCAACTCCGCCATCGCGCGGCTGGACGGGCGCGGGCGGCCCGTCATCCTGGCGAATGCCGACGGGGCGTCGATCACCCCGTCGGTCATATGTTTCCAGCCCGACCGGGTCGTGGTCGGAGACGAGGCCAAGGAACTGCAGGCCGCCGGGGCGGAAAACGTTGCTGCCTTCTTCAAGCGCCAGATGGGCGAGCCGCACTTCGTCTTTCACGCTAACGGGCGCGATCACACGGCCACCGACCTGTCCGCGCTGATCCTGGACCGCGTGCGTCAGGACGCCGAATTGGCCGTGGGGGAGCCGGTCCGCCAGGCCGTGATCACCGTTCCCGCCTATTTCCGCAACCCGGCGCGCGAGGCGACCATCCAGGCGGCGGAAAAGGCCGGTCTCTCGGTTCTGCAGCTCGTCAACGAGCCGACGGCCGCGGCCATTGCGTATGGCCTGCGGCATGGGGACGAGGATACGGGCCGCCTGATCCTGGTGTATGACCTGGGCGGCGGCACCTTCGACCTGACGCTGATGCGGATCGACCGCGAAGAGATTCGCATCCTGACTTCCGAAGGCGACCATGAGTTGGGAGGCAAGGACTGGGACGACCGGATCGTCCAGTACGTCGCCGACCAGTTCGAACGGGAACATGGGGTCAACCCGATCGAGGACGCCGTCAGCCTGACGGACCTTCTGGCCCGCGCCGAAGAGGCGAAGAAGCGGCTGTCGGCATCCCTTTCCACGCGCTTCGCCATCACCCACGACGGGCACCGGGCGATCTATGAACTGACGCGCGCGACGTTCGACGGCATCACGGCCGACCTGATGGAAAGAACCGTATCCCTGACGCGCAAGGTGTGCGATTCGGCGGCGGTCAAGCCGGAGGCGCTGGACGGAATCCTGCTCGTTGGCGGTTCGACCCGGATGCCGATGGTGCACGAGTTCATCACCCGAACCTTCGGCAAACCGCCGATGAGCGGGGTGAACGTTGACGAGGTAGTGGCCCAAGGAGCGGCCGTCCTGGCCGGCGAGCATACGGCCACGGGCCCGAGCCGCTTCCTGCTTGGCGGTACCCGCCGCACGGTCGATGTGACCAACCACAGCCTGGGTATGATCGCTATTAACCCGGACCAGTCGGCCTACGTCAACACGATCATCCTGCCGAAGAACGAAGCGACCCCCTGCGTGCAGACGCGCCCCTACCAGTTCCGCACCAGGGGCGGCACCGACAACCGGCTGGAGATCTTCCTGACCCAGGGCGAGACCGAGACGCCGGCCGATTCTGCCTATCTCGGCCAGTATGTCATCGACGCCGTTCCCCATCAGCTCGGCGGTATGGCGACTATCGACATCACCTACGCCTACGACACCAGCGGGACGGTGGAGGTGTCGGCCGGCGTGCGCAACGGCGGTGCGCTGCCGGTGCGGGTGGAACCGCTGCCTGAGGATGTTCCGGCCCGTTTCCTGCGTCCGCCTCCGAAACCGCCCAAGCCGGAGCCGGTCACAGTTTTCCTCGTATTCGACCTGTCCGGATCCATGAGCGGTCAGCCGCTGGAGACTGCGAAGAAGGCCGCCCATGGTTTCGTAGACAATTGCGATCTGACGAACTGCTCCATCGGCGTGATGGTCGTCGCGAATTCCGTCAAAACGATTCTTGACGCCGACCGCAACGCGCGCAGGATCCGTGTCGCCATCGACAGCCTTTCCATCGGCTTGGTGGGGTACGGCAACTCCGCCCATCCCTTCGACGACCTGCGCAGCCAACTCGCAAGCAAGAAGGGTCCGCGTTTCGCCCTGGTCCTGGCCGACGGCGTATGGTCGGACCAGACTCGGGCGATCTCCGCCGCCAGACTTTGCCACGATCAGGGCATCAACATCATCGCCATCGGCTTCGGCGCGGCAGACAAGGCGTTCCTGGAAGCGATCGCCTCCTCCGAGGAGGGAAGCGTCTTCACCTCGCTGAACGGCCTTGCCGAGACCTATTCGACCATCGCCCAAACGCTCACCGAGACCGCCGGCGGCACCGCACCGGCCGCGGCGTCGCCGGGGCGCGGTCTGCTCGGCCTGTTCGGAAAGCCGAGGGCCGGCCGATGACGGGGTCGTGACGGATGGTGGAGCGCGAGAATTACTATCTGGCCCTGGAGCTTGACCCGTCCATCGACGATTGGGCGACCATCGAGGCCAGGATCACCGAGAAGAAGCGCAAATGGGCCAAGCTGAAGCTGAGCGGCGATCCGTCGAAGAAACGGCGGGCCGCCCAGCTCCTCAGCGAAATCGGTGACATCCAGCGCATCCTGAAGGAGCCCGACAGCCGCCGCGAGGAAGCGCGTGAAGGCAAGCGCCGCCTGACGGAGCGTCGCCGGGCCGACATGAAGCGGCTCGACGAACAGATCGAAATCCTGCGGGCTGACGGCACCTACACCGATGCCGATGCCGATCTCGTGACACGCCAGCTGGGCGGGTCCCTGACACGGGACGAGATCGTCAAACGTTTCGACGCCGCCGGGTTGCGCCGGCGCGATCCGGCGGGAACGGCCGGTCCTGCCCCCAGGCCCGAGCTTCTGGAGCCGACCGTCGAGAAGAGCATCCGCATCAATCTCGATCATCTGGGGCTGGCCGACCTTTACGCTTTTCTCGACCGGCCGTCGCACAGTTCGCCGGACGAGCTCTGTCGGCGGACCGACGAGATCTACGGCGAACTGATGCGGACGGGCAAGACCGACCCGACCGCGTCGGCGCGCAGTGAACTGACCGGGCTGTGCAAGCGCGTCTTCGCCGGAGCGAAGGAAAAGGCGAAGTACGACGCCACCCTAGCCATCCAGGTGATGGCGGAGCTGAAGCCGGCGCTGGAGCTGGCCGGCCGGGACGGCTTCCTCAGCCAGCACAGCCAGGACGTGCTGATGCGTCAGGCGATGCAGCGGCGCGTCCGCCCGGAGGACGCCGAACGGTTCATCCGGGATTACGCGGCCAACCGGCGCTGGGGCGTCCAGCGCGCGCTGACGGGCACGAGGGAGGCGCGCCGCCATTGCGGCTATTGCGGCACCGAGGTCTCCGCCAAGGCGGACACGACCTGCCGGGGATGCGGCGAGCCGCTGGCATCGAATTGCCCGCGTTGTGGCAAGACCGTGGCGTCCAGCGACGCGGCCTGCCCATCCTGCGGCTGCCACATGGGCGACGTGCCGTTGGTGCGCGCGCTCATGCGTGACGGCCGGGCGCTGGCCGCCGGGGGCGATGCCGAGGGGGCGCGGCGGGTCTTCGCCCGGGTCCTGGCCATCTGGCCCGGGTGGAAGGACGCCACGGACGCCCTGGAGCAAATGAAGGCGCTCGAACGGGCGCTGACCGAGCAGATCGGCGCCCTAGATGCTCTGGTCGGCGCCGGCAAGCTTCTGGAAGCCCGCTGCCGGATGGAGGGGATCGCGCGGGATTTCGGTCGCGACGCCCTGGCGGTCTACTCACTGGGGCAGCGGATCAGCGAGGGCCTGGCCACCGCGGCGCAGCTGGTCCGCCGTGGACACGACCTGCAGGCGGCCGGCAAGACGGAGGAGGCGCTGGCGGCCTACACCCGCGCGCTCGCTGTTCAAGCGGACAACGCCGACGCTGCGGCCGGGCTGGAACGCTGCCCGCCGCCGGCTCCCCGCGACCTGACGGCGACCGTCGTGAACGGGCGGGTCACGCTGTCCTGGACGGCGGCCCGACCGGATCTCGCCTACCGGGTCCTGCGCACGGAAGGGGCGCGGCCGACCGGACTGGAAAGCGGTCGGGAACTCGCCACCACCCGGACGACAGTGTTCGACGACACCGCCCCCCCGGTGGGTATCCCCGTGTTCTACGGTGTCGTCACCCTGCGCGGCCCGGTGGGGTCGCCGGCCCCGGCGATCTCGGGGCCGCATCTCGTCACCGCCGAGGTCGAGGGGCTGCAGGTGCAGTCCGGCGACGGTCAGGTCACCTTGTCCTGGAGACCGCCGCCCGGCGCCGTCGCGGTCGAGGTCCGGCGGGCGGCCAAGGGAGCCGGGGCCCCCGGAACACCGCTCCCGGTATCCGGCAACAGCTGCATCGACACCGGGGCGGCCAGCGGCACGGCCTGGACCTACCATGTCAAGGCAGTCTTCCCCGACCCCGCGCGGAACGGGGCGAGAATCATCACGCCCGGATTGGTGCGCACGGTGACGCCCACCGCCCCGCCGCCGCCCGTGCGCGACCTGCGGGCGTCGCGGGATGGAAGCCATTTCACCCTGACTTGGACTCCGCCCGACCAGGGGGCCGTGCAGCTCTTCCTCTGCTCGCCGCAGACCACTGCGACGCCCGGCCAATTCATGGATCCAGTCCACGTCGGCAAGCTCGGCCGGCCGATCGCCGCCCTGGCTCCCGGCAAGGCCCAGGTCACCATGACCACGACCGAGGCGATGGTGGTCCCGGTCACGGTCGCCGGCAGCGCCGGGGTCATCGGCAGCGGCCTACTCCTCAGCATGTTGGATCCCGTCTCCAATCTGGTGAGCCGCTGTCTCGGCCAGAAAGTTGTTCTGACGTGGAACTGGCCGACCGGGGGGGAGCGCGTGACCATCGCCTACCGCCACGACCGCTACCCGGCGGCTCCGGATGAGACCGGAGCCACCATGGTCGTCTCCCCTCGCGCCGAATACGAGCGCAACGGCTGCTGGGAGCGGCGCATCCCGGAACCGAAGCCGCTGTACATCGCGGTCTGGGTAGTCGGCGCCGGATCGGCCAGCCGGTCGCCCCCGGCCCAATGCCTGGAGATGATGGGGCATCAGGCGGAGGTTCACTATCAGGTGGTTTCCCGCCGTTCCATCCTGACCCCCTGGCGGCGCGAACCGATGATTGAGCTGACCAGCACGGACTGTCGCCGGCTGGACGGCCTGATCCTGATGGGCAAGCCCAACAACCTTCCCTTGTCGGCCAGGGACGGCGTCGTGATCGCCACGATCCCCCATGTGGAACTGGAGAGCGGTTCCGCTCTCCTCCCCGTGCCGGTGCCGGCGGGCCAAGGCTTGCACCTCAGGCTGTTCTTCGAGAACACGGCGCATGCCGAACGGATTCGGCTCATCCATGGCGACAAACACAAGATGCGGTTCGACTAGGAAGGAACATCGACGCAATGGCATGGCATCACACGGCGAAAGGGGAACTGCGCTCCACCTTTGTGGATGAAATCTGTCCGTTCTGCTTCGAAACCTTCCGTCTGAAGGAAACGCCCTTCCGGTGCATCAGCCCTCCCAGCTCCTGCGCGCCGGTGCCGGATCCGGCCTTGCAACGGATCTGGAGGGACACACGCCCGGTGGGCCGGGTGATCCCGCCCGCCCGCCATTTTGCAGAACGCGGCAGCTGCCCCACCTGTGGCACCGCCAGCCAGAAGCGCCTGTGCCCACACTGCCACCAGGAACTGCCTCACACCTTTGGTCAATATCGCAACTATATCTTCGCCGTTATCGGCGCGAAAGGCGCGGGAAAGAGTCATTATATCACATCTTTGCTTGAGCACCTAAAGCAACACGTCGGCCCGCGACTGAATATATTGATTCAGCCGATCAATGATTACACGATATCACGATACAATGATGACTTCCGCAAGCCGCTCTACGATGAGCACCGCACGCTCGACGTGACGCAATCGGCCGTGTCTAACACCAAGAACCGCATCCCTCTCGTCTTCAGCGCGGCCTTCACCGGGCGCTCCCTGTTGGGGCGGGACGTGATCAAGAAGGCGCTGACGCTGGCCTTCTTCGACACCGCGGGCGAGGATCTGAAGGCGGAAGACACCATGAGCACGGTCAACCGCTACATCTACCGGTCGGACGGGATCATCCTGCTGCTCGATCCGCTGCAGCTGAACTATGTGCGCGACCGGCTGCCGGGACCAATGCCGCCGGCCGATACCGAGACGTCGGACATCGTGTCACGCACCACCAAGCTGATCCGGCTCGGTCTCAGCCTGCGGCAGGACCGCAAGATCGCAATTCCGCTGGCGATCGTGCTGTCGAAAATGGACGCGGTGGCGCCGCTGCTCGACCCTCACAGCCAGTTCGGCGCGTCCGCCCGTCCGCGTGCGGGGTTCGACGTGAAGGACTGTGAGGCGATGAACGGAGAGATTCAAAGCCTCATCGCGGAATGGAGCTCGGAACACCTGCTTCATCAGGTGCGGACCGAATTCAGCACACACCATTTCTTTGGCATCTCCGCCCTGGGCAGCCCGCCAAGCACGGCTGGCACGGTGGCGAACGTCGTTCCCCGGCGGGTCGAGGATCCATTTCTTTGGCTTCTCCATCGGCATGGCTTGGTCAAAGCCGCCGAAAAAAGCGAGTGAAACCGGTATGCGAGAGGCTCTTCAACTCTACTACACATCGTCCCGGCTGGGGCTGGGCGGCGGGGCCGGGTTCCAGATCCGCGCCAGTTCCCCCGGCATCGATCCCGCCGACGCGCGGGTGATCGTCGAACGCAGTGCGTACCGGCGCCCGTTCACCGACAACGAACCACAAGGTGTGATGGATTACGATACCGTCTTCCCCGTCGCGTTCCGCTTCTATCCCCTGCCTTCCGGGCGGTTTGGGCTGACGCGAGTGTCCTACGCGGGGGAGGATTACTCGGGCCGGTCCGGCAATCTCTTCGCCCACACCCTGGTGGTGGAGGCGGCGCCCGGCGACGAGGTATGGCCAGCGGATCTCTTCGATCATTCCCACTGGAGGCGGTCGCTCGATCCGGGCGAGGACGCAAGGGCGCCGGAGCCCCTGCTGCCGGTGCTGATAAGGTCCAGAGGCGGCTTCACCGCGGCGCAGCTCGGGCGCTTCCTCAAGAGCCGAAAGGGGCGGCCGGAACGGCTGCGCCATATGGTGCGTGCGATCCTGCTTGCTGCGGACACCGGGAGAACGCTGGTCCTGCGTGACGGCGATACGGAGAGGATGCAGTGGATCGCCTGCCTTCACCGGTGCTTTCCCCACACCATTGCCTGGACCCTGCCGTTCTCCAGCTATGAGTTCGAGGCAATGGGCAGCCCGCTCATCACCGGCACAGTGGAAAGGACCGACTTCTCGTTCGACGAAACCGAACGGAGCTATGAGCATGTCATGATCGACGAGATTCGGGGCCTCCACAGCGAGAACCCGATCGGGGAAAAGGAGCGCAATGCCGCTGCCTACGCCGATCTTGTCGTCGGGCTGCTGCTGGACGACGCCCACCGGCTGGATGATTTTTACGCTTTCGCCACGTCGTTCGGCGTGACCGAGGCGGGGCCGGCGCTGTGTACGATTGGAGCGCTCTTTTCCTTCAGCCTCGGCCAGGCCGCGGCGGCGCTGCACCCGCGGCTTCCGGAGCTCGCTCGATTCGCCCTGCAGCACCGGCAGTCGGAAAACTGGGATTGGATGGCCGGGTATCTCGGCCCCTCCTTGAACGCCTGGGCGGCCGGCGGATCGTTCGACGACAAACTTTTGGCGGTGCAGTTCGCGGCAGCCTGTGCATCCGGCGGCGGGGATGCGTTCGCCAACGCCTGGCGCACCCTGGTCCTGGCCGCGATGGAGCGTGAGGGAGGGGCGGCGGCGTTGGAAACCGCCGAACGGACCCTTGATGCCGAGCTGCACGGCGCCGGGCGCCGGAAAGCCGAAGCCGTCCTTCAGCCGGCCTTCATCGACACGCTGGTCGAGCGTATCCCGCACACCCGGCTGGAAGGGGCCATGCTGGCGATCGCCATGATCGCGCAGTCCTTGGGCGCCACGGGCCGGGCGCCGGCCCATGACGAGCCGGAATACGTCCAACTCGTCAGCGCCGTGGTCGGCAAACCGGGATCCGCGCCGGCCGTGCTGTCTGCGCTGTTGCGCGACGCTCACGACGCCGCCGCCGTTTCGGCGGTGTGCCGGATCGCTCAGGATCTGGACGACACGCTGTTGCCGACGGTCGGGGAAGCGCTGGTCGACCGGCTGGCCAGGACGGCGAACGACGACGACATCCGCAGCCGGTTGCCGGACCAACTGATCTCGGCGGAGTGGCGCGCACTCATCGGACGCGCCCGCGCACCCGCCGACGCCTATCTCAGCCACCGCCACGCGGTCATCGACCGGCTGGCGTCGGCCCGGCGGTCTCCGTTCGACGAAGATCTGCATCGCGACCTTCTTGCTTGGCTGGCGCCGCGCCTGGACAAGGCGGCCTTGCGCTCCCTGGCCATCGATCTGCTCAAACGGCGGGAATTCCGCCACCTGCCGGAGGTGTGGCGTTCACAGGCGCTGGACGCCTTCAATGCCGAGTTGCGTCTTGATACCTCGAACGGTCGAGAGCTGTCGTGGCTGGTGGAAGAGGCCGCCCTGTGCGGCCACACCCTACGCCCCGACTGGCTGCGGCTGCATCGGCTGCTGGACGCGGCGCGGGCCGCCCCGGCCAGCACCCCCGGCGCACTTGCCGCCGCGGTGTCTGACGCCATGTGCGACATCGCCGCGACGGTGGACGGTGACTACCAGCGCATCGTCACCGTCCTGCTCGGTTCCGCGGCGTTCCACGAGGCTCATGACCATGTGGCCGTGGCGCGGATCCTGTTCGTTCCCGACCGCGCCCCAGCCCTGATGCAGGCCTATGGCCAGTGGATTGGCGGGCTGCGGCGCGCACCGGGGCGGCTGGGCGACATTGCGGCAGCGTGGATCGAGGATGGCCGAATCGCCGGATCCGATACGTGCCTTCTGTGGCCGAAGGTGTGCCGGGAGCTTGCCGCAGCCCTAGTCCGGCTCGACACCGCTGGGCACGACATGGCAGTGCGGCAGCTGGACGGTCCCGCGGGGCACCGGCGGTCCAGGGCGGTCGAGCAGCGCAGGGCGGATCTGCGTCAGGCCGTTGAGGACATCAACAACAGCCTGGGTGGGCTCGTGCGTGGGAAAATGAACTCTCTGAAGATGGCGGCGAGGCGCGCTCTTGGAATAATACCGCCCAAATAGCCGGCATCGAAGGGTGCGGCGACACAGGCGCAAGGCGGCTTGGGATTCATCCAATACGGTACGGAGGCTGGTATGTCAGGCAACAGCGACAGCGGCGGCGAAATCATTGCCATTCTCTTCATCGGAACCATCGTCGTCATGGCGGTTCTGGCGGCGATCGCCGTCGCGATGTCAGTCGGCAGCCTGTGGGGTGCCGGTCAGGCGGCGGTGAATTACGGGACGGCGTTCCGCAACAACGTGCGGCCTGAGGCGCTTTCCTGATGCCGTCTCCTGCGGTCAAAAGCTATTTCTTCGGCAAGGGCTATAAGGATCTTCGCGACACCATCGCGGAGGCGTGGCAACGCACCCTCCTGTCGTCGCGTGATTCCTTCCGACGGTGCGGGGAAGCCGCCGAGGATGAGTGGCCGCAGAAGCTCCTCCTGGCGTTCTGGCTGGCGTCGGGGCTGTCGATCTTCGTTTTCGGGCTTGCCGTCACGGCCGTGCTGTCCTTGATCCACATTCTGATCTTGGGCGTGGTCTTCCTGGTGATCTATCTGGCGTTCATGGTAGTCAGAGGGATGGAGCAGGCTGTTCTGCTGGTCCGCCGCTTCATCTTCGTGTGTCCGAGCTGCCACGCGCGGCTTCCCCTGCCGGTATATCTTTGCGACGGCTGCGGCGCGGCCCATCCTCGCCTCATTCCGTCGGAATTCGGCATCATGAGACATCGGTGCCGATGCGGCCGGCCTTTGCCGGCGACGGTCCTCCTCAACCGCGGGCGGCTGAAGTCCAAGTGCCCCGAATGCGGGGCGCTGCTGGCCCGCGAGCATATGGAAGCGAAGAAGCATTTCATCCCGATCGTCGGGGGCCCCTCGGTGGGCAAATCGGTCTACATGTTCGAACTGTGCCGCAAGATGCGCGAGACGGTTTCCCTGGGGCCGAGCATGACGTGGCGTTTCCTCGACGCCAACACGGAGCGGCTCTACAATCAGGTAATCAGCCGCATGGATTCGGGACAGCCTCCCGACAAGACGTCGGCTGTCCTGCCGCGGGCCTTCGATCTGTTGCTGGAGGGGGCAGGGCAGCGTCAGGCGCTGTATCTCTATGATCCCGCAGGGGAGGCCTTCCTCGACGCCGCCAACCTGACGGCCCACAAGTTCCTTGGCTACCCTTCCGGGATCGTCTTCATCATAGATCCCTTCTCGCTGCAGGCGGTCCGGGAACAGTATCGCACGCAACTGGCGGGCACCCCCGGCCTGCGCCCAAGCACCGCTTCGATCGAGGACACCCTAACCCGCCTGATCAATGTTCTGGAGGCCCAGTTCGGACTTGGGGCGCGCGACCGGGTCAAGGCGCCCATCGCCGTCGTCATCAACAAGGTGGACGCTTTCGATTTGGACACACAGATCGGGGAAGCGGCCGTGCAGAAAGCCGCGGCTCAGCCGGACGAGTCCGTGGAACAGCGGCGCAACCGCGTCATCCGTGCAAGTTTGATCAAATGGGGCCAAGCAAACTTCGTGCAACGCGTGGAAGGCCGCTTTACCACGGTGGCCTATTTCTCGGTTTCGGCTCTGGGACGTTCGCCCGACCGTATGACCAGAGCGTTCGAGCCTCGCAACGTTCTGGATCCTGCGCTGTGGATCCTGCGCCACTGCGATCAGTCATGGCAGCGCGCTGCATCGGGGCGACCATGAATGGAATGAGCCCGGTCCCCCTGGTCCGCTTCCGTGAGGCGCCTCCGGCCGCTACGGCGAGCGGCCGAAGATCAGTGGATCATCCATTGTGCAAAGAGCGTGCGTGTCCGCAGTTCTCGCACCATTGAGCGTTGTTCTTGTCTTTGACGACAAAGCTCTCGCATGAACAGAATTTAGCGGTGCACTTGTAACCCATCGTCTCTCTGATTCCGCTGCAGCTACATGTCTCGACCGTTGAGTTGGAATACAACGCGAATTTGCTGCTGGATCCATCGGGCATTCTGCTCTCCTTCCAAAGTCCTCTCATCGGGCGCGAGACGGATGAGCGTGAAAAGGAACATTGAAATTCTGAATATACGCTCAACTTTCGCCGTGCCATGGCAATGATTTATAACCCATAGAGGGAATGTTTATCAACATATACCCTTGATGGGGAGCGGTAACCAAAGCTGCGTAAAGTTCACACATCGGCGAGCTGAGGGGCCTCCTGGAGGAGAGCGCGATGGTTGTTCACCAAACAACGCTAAGGTAAAACAGACGGAGAATATCAACGCGGAACCTAATGTCCGTCATCCCGTTCGGCATTCAAAACGTCCAGAAATCTATTGAGGATGGTTATTTCCGGACAGTTTTCGAGCCAGTGGTCAAACGTCGGTTTCGTAGGAAGTCGGCTTGGGGACCAGGAGGCAAGCCACCGTTCCGCTTCAGTTCATCCTTGGCGTTGTTCAGCGAACACCTATCGCGCTGTCCTCTACAGCAGGTCGGCGGCCGGGTTCTGGTGCACGGCGCCGGCCTGGAAGTAGCGGGCGGCGATGCGGTGGCTCTTGTGGCCGGAGAGCTGCATCAGCAGGTCGAGCGGGATGCCGTCGCGCCCGCCGGTGGTGAGGAAGCCGGAGCGGAGCGAGTGGGCGGCGTAGGCGGCCGGATCCAGGCCGGCGGCCCGGGCGGCGCGCTTCACCACTTCGGCCACCACCCGCCCATCCAGCGGCTTGGCCCCGCCCTCCCCGCCCCGGCGCCGCACCACCCGGCCGCGCCGCGACAGCTCGCGGAACAGCGGCCCGTCGGTGATGCCCTGGTCGGCGAGCAGCCGCAGCCAGCGGCGCAGCGCGTCGGCGGCGGCGCGCTTCACCGGCACGTCGGTGCCCGCGCCCTGCTGGTCGGTCTTCGAGCGGCGGATCCGCAGGGTGAAGTCACGCCCGGCCGCGGTGACGTCGGCGAGGCGCAGCGCCACCAGCTCGGAGCGCCGGCGGCCGCCGCTGGCGAAGGCGACGGCGAGGAGCGCACGGTCGCGCAGGCCGCGGGCGTCGTCCGGCAGCGCGTCGAGCATCGGCCCGAGCACCTCGTCGCGGGTGGCGGCGCGCTTGGCCCGGGGGGTGATGCCGCGCGCGGCCAGGGCGCGGCGGGCTTGGCGCAGCAGGTCGCGCACGCCGGGGTGCAGGGTCGGGCTGGGCAGGCCGCGGGCGCGGTGGAGCGCCGCCAGGGTGGCGAGCCGCCGTTCGGTGGTGGCCAGGCCGAGCGGGCCGGGCCGGCGCTTCACGCCGGCGGCGACCAGGGCAGCGTCGACGGTGACCGGCAGGCTGATGCCGTCGCCGGTCAGGTCGACATGGTCGAGGACGAAGGTCACCACTGCCTCCGGCGGCAGCGGCAGAGCCGCCGGGTCGGTCAGGTCGAGGCCGAGCCGCCGCTCGGCCCAGGCGGTGAGGTAGCGGGTGTCGCTGCGCTGGGCCCGCGCGGTGTTGGCGGCGGTCGCCTGGGCACGCAGCCGGCGCAGCCGCTCAGCGGCATCGGCGTCGAGGGCGATCGCCGGTGCCGGGGCGGTGTCCGGGGGCAGCGGAGCGGGAAGCGGCACGGGCGGCGTCTCGAGCAGGGGGGAGCGGGGGCGACAGGGTCGCCGAGGGGGCTGGCGGCGTCAAGCCGACGATCGCCGACAAGAGACGATTATCGGCGGTTATTGGTTTGACGGAGGTAGAAGCCGGCGTGGATGCCTCATACCGAACCGGCATAGGACGGAAGGGAAGAGTAAACGCAGGACCGCTTGTCGTGGTGCTGGCATCCTCCCCTCTGTGCCAACGTCAAGTGAGACAGCCGCCTGCTGAAATGATCGGTAGAGGGCGCTGTTGAGGACCTGATGAGCACACTGACACTCCCCCCTGTTTCCACCACCGTGTCCACTCCCGACCCGGAGGTGAGCGAGCGCCCGCAGCGCCGCACCTTCAGCGTCGCCGACAAGCTGCGCGTGCTGGAGGAGATCGACCGCGCCGGCCCCAAGGAGATTGGCGCCATCCTGCGCCGTGAGGGGCTGTATTCCTCGAATATCACCCGTTGGCGCCGCCAACGCGATGCCGGACAGTTGCGCGGCCTCGCCCCGGCCAAGCCGGGGCCGAAGACCCCGCCGGCCAATCCCCTGAAAAGCGACATGGAGCGCCTGGAGCGGGACAACGCGCGTCTGCGTGATCAGCTCTCCCGTGCCGAGGCGGTCATCGAACTCCAAAAAAAGTGGCGCAATTGCTGGAGACCTTGCCCGCCTCGACGGATCGCGGCGAGCGCAGGTGATGGCTGCCATTGAGACGGCGGCTCCGGCGGTGGACGTCTCCACCGCCTGCCAGGCGCTTGGCATGCCGCGCGCCAGCTTCTATCGCCATCGCGATCGGCAGCGCTGGGTCGGTCCACCACGCCCTCCCAGTCGTCGGCCCCCTCCACCACGCGCGCTGAGTGGCGGTGAGTGCGATCGCGTGCTTGATCTGCTGCATGGCGACCGCTTCGTCGATGCCGTCCCGGCCCAGGTCTACGCCACCCTGCTCGATGAAGGGCAGTACCTGTGCTCGGTGCGCACCATGTACCGCCTGCTCGCCGCCAACGATGAAGTGCGTGAGCGCCGCCAACAATGCCGGCACCCGACCTACAGCAAGCCCGAACTGCTCGCCACCGGCCCCAACTAGGTGTGGAGCTGGGACATCACCAAGCTGAAGGATCCGGTCAAGGGCACTTGGTTGTGCCTCTACGTCATCCTCGACATCTACAGCCGCGCCGTGGTGGGCTGGACGGTGGCCTACCGCGAAAGCGCGGCACTGGCCGAGCGGCTGATCCGCCAGACGGTGCGCAAGCAGGGCATCCCCCGCGACCGGCTGACGCTGCACGCCGACCGCGGGGCGGCGATGAAGGCCAAGGCGGTGATTGAGCTTCTGGCTGATCTCGGCGTGACACGCAGCCACAGCCGACCGCAACAATCCAATGACAACCCGTTCTCCGAGGCGCAGTTCAAGACGCTCAAGTACCATCACACCTTCCCGGACCGCTTTCGCTCGATCCAGGATGCCCGGGCGTTCTGCCGCGCCTTCTTCGGCTGGTACAACACCGAGCATCGGCATTCCGGGCTGGCGCTGATGACTCCGCACCAGGTGCACTACGGCGACACCGCTGCAATCTGCGCCGCGCGGCAGGCGGTGCTCGATGAGGGGCATCGCCGCCATCCCGAGCGTTTCGTCCGCAAGCCGCCTGAAGCGCCGGCACCGCCAGCCGCCGTGTGGATCAACCCGCCGGCCGAGCCGAAGGCGAGCTGATGCTCAATCCTGTCATCCCGGTGTTCGGCTGGAGATCGGCCATCCCGCCGTCCCGGCCTGCCATCCAACACGCCGGCGTGCGAGGGGGCGGGCAAGGCTCTTTTAGGGACCCGCCCCACAGGGCGGGACGGAAGGGCCTTGTGCGACCTGAGCTCGCCGGCATCCCTGCAAGCAGACGGACGCGGCGACCAGTTTGCTGGCGCCTCCGATCACGCAAGTGACCCAAGCTTGAACTCAAATCCTGGCTGTCTCATTCGCGTTGACACGTTCCGCTGAGCAGGAGCCGGATCGGTCGTTTAGCGCGCTGTACACCGATCCGAAAACCACTGCACGCCAATCTCCTGGCGTAAACCGAGGGGTGATTGAGTGCATACTTTGGGAGCAACCAGCATCCAGCTTGCGCTCTAGAAGCAGGGCCTTTACTCTTATGCAACGCGAAATAGGGGTAGACAAAAGGAAGTTTCACCTATTCGTTGGGGGCGCGGAGCGGAATCTTTCCAGGAAGATAAGCGGGGCTCTAATGCGGTATGCGGGCATGAGGATGGGGGCCGCCCTCCACCAAGCAGCTGGAGACCGTATTGCTCTAAAAGCTTTAATGCCTCGGCTCCTAGAATTTATGCAAGATATTGAACAATGAAAGTTTGCTGAGTGTGAGGAGA
>NZ_FXAK01000008.1:247500-549573 GCF_900177515.1 Azospirillum oryzae | reverse complement strand
CGTTCGGCGCGGGGTGCGTTTCGACAGAGCCATGGGTTCCAACCGGGGCAGGGCCGGCCGTAAAGGCGGCGGCGCCGTTGGGGGAAATGCGGGATTGACAGGTGCGGGGCTTCAGGCAGCCGGCGCGAAGGCGTTATGCGGCGTTAGATGCGCTCTCTTCCCGAGTGGCATGGGTTCGAGGCACGAAGAACCAGCCTGAACAGCGACAACTGCGCGTCATCCCCGCGAAGGCAGGGATCCAGTGTTCCCGAAGCGACCGCTCCGGAAAGGCTGGATTCCCGCCTTCGCGGGAATGACGACCGAAGAAGTCCTTGAACGCTACCGGCCCTTCAAATTCGTCTGGCGTGGCTTCATGCCGGAAGGCTTGCCTCCAACCCCGGCCGGTTTCGCCCCCGGCGGCTTTCCCACCGGCGGCACCACGCGGCGCCCCTGGCCGGCCTGCTGGGTCAGGAAGGTCTTGCCTTTCGGTCCCTTCTCCCGCGGCTTGGCGGTGGCGCCGACCGGTTGCCAAGCCGGGATCAGATGCTCTTCGCCCGGTCCGATCAGGTCCTCGCGGCCCATGCGTTTCAACGCCTCGCGCAGGATCGGCCAGTTCTCCGGATCGTGGTAGCGCAGGAAGGCCTTGTGCAGGCGGCGCTGCTTCAGCCCCTTCGCCGACGACACCATCTCCGACCCGACGCGGCGCACCGGGCGCAGGGATTGCGCTCGCTGTGGTACATCGCCGTCGCCAGCGACATCGGCGAGGGTAGGAAGGTCTGCACCTGATCCGCCTTGAAGCCGTTCCGCTTCAGCCACAGGGCGAGGTTCATCATGTCCTCGTCCGTCGTGCCGGGATGGGCGGCGATGAAGTAGGGGATCAGGTAGAGCTTCTTTCCCGCCTCCTTCGCCGCCTTGTCGAACATCCGCTTGAACTCGTCATAGGCGCCCATGCCGGGCTTCATCATCTTCGCCAGCGGACCCGGCTCGGTGTGTTCCGGGCGATCTTCAGGTAACCGCCGACATGGTGGGTCACCAGCTCCTTCACATATTCCGGATTGCGGACGGCGAGGTCGTAGCGCAGCCCAGACGCGATGTGGATCTTCTTCACCCCCGGCACCGCGCGGGCCTTGCGGTAGAGCTGGACCAGCGAGGAATGGTCGTGTTTCAGGTTCTTGCAGATGTCCGGGAAGACGCAGGACGGACGCCGGCAGACCGATTCCGTCTCCTTGTCCTTGCAGCGAGGCGGTACATGTTGGCGGTCGGCCCGCCCATGTCGGAGATGACGCCGGTGAAGCCCTTGGTCTTGTCGCGGATATGCTCGATCTCGCGCAGGATCGACCCTTCCGACCGGCTCTGAATGATGCGTCCCTCATGCTCGGTGATCGAGCAGAAGGAGCAGCCGCCGAAGCAACCGCGCATGATGTTGACCGAGAAGCGGATCATCTCCCAGGCCGGGATGCGCGCGTCGCCGTAGGACGGGTGGGGCGCACGGGCGTAGGGCAGGTCGTAGACGCCGTCCATCTCGTTGTCTCCAACGGGATCGGCGGCGGGTTCAGCCACACGTCGCGGTCGCCGTGGCGCTGGACCCAGCGCGCGGGCGTTGCCGGGATTGCTCTCCTGGTGCAGCACACGGCTGGCATGGGCATAGAGCACCTTGTCGGCCGTAACCTGCTCGTAGCTGGGCAGGCGGACCACCATGCGGTCGGCCCCGGCGGCGCGCGGCGACACCGTTGCGGCGGGGTCGTCGATGGAGCTGCTGTCGACCACGGTCCAGCCTTCCGGCAGGGACGAGCGCATGATGGCGGTGCCGCGGATGTCGGTCATCGCCTTGGGCGATTCTCCATTCAGCGCACGCTGGGCGATCTCGATGATGGCGCGTTCGGCGTTGCCGTAGACCAGCATGTCCGCCTTGGAATCGACCAGGACGGAGCGGCGGATCTTCTCGCTCCAGTGATCGTACTGGGCGATGCGGCGCAGGCTCGCCTCGATGCCGCCCAGCACGATGGGGACATCCTTGAAAGCTTCGCGGCAGCGCTGGGAATAGACGATGACGGCGCGGTCCGGCCGCTTGCCGCCCTCGTCGTTCGGCGTGTAGCTGTCATTGTGGCGCAGGCGGCGGTCGGCCGTGTAGTGGTTGACCATCGAATCCATGTTGCCGCCGGTCACGCCCCAGAACAGCCGCGGCTTGCCCAGGATCTTGAACGGCTCCGCACTGCTCCAGTCCGGCTGGGCGATGATGCCGACGCGCAGCCCCTGCGATTCCAGCAGTCGGCCGATGATCGCCATGCCGAAGCTGGGATGGTCGATATAGGCGTCGCCGGTGACGACGATGACGTCGCACTGGTCCCAGCCCAGCCGGTCCATTTCCGCACGCGACATCGGCAGGAAGGGCGCCGCCTTGGGGCGCACGCTCCGGTCCGGGCGGTGGGCGAACAGGTTGGGGGCCGCGAGCATCGCGTTCTCCGGGTCTCTATCAACAATGCGGATGGATAAGCCTACAGTCTTACCTTGTCGGCCGGCAAAATCCCACCGCTGATAACGCAGCGGAGCAATGGGACATTGTGCGGGGTGGCGCGACAGCTATGTGGGACGCCCCACAGCCGGTGCAAGGGCCGGCCATGGGTCAGGAGGGCAGGGGGTAACGTTCAGGCGGCGACGCCGTCCGCCCCCACCGCCCGCCCGTTGCGGCGCGCCACCACCCAGCCGATCAGCGCGCCGGCCAGCAACACCAGCGCCGCAATCAGGAAGGCGGCACCCGGGAGCGGAAACAGCGGTTCGCTGCCCACCGATGCGGAATAGACCGCCCCGAAGAAGACCGGCGACAGGATGCCGGCGACGCTGGCCACGCTCATGTTGGCGCCCTGCAGCTGACCCTGCTCCGACGGGCTGACCCGTTGCGTCATCAGCGACTGGATGGTCGGCATCGCCAAGCCCCACAGCGCGTTCGGCAGGATGGCGAGTGCGAACCAGCCGCCGGTCGGCGCCAGCCCCATGCAGGCCAGCCCGGCGGCCCCGCCGAACAGGCCGACGACCATCGTGCCGCGATCGCCCAGCCACGTCACCATGCGCGAGACCACCAGCCCCTGCATGACCATGTCGAGCGCGCCGACCACCGCCAGCAGAAGCCCGACATCCCAGGCGCTCCAGCCATAGCGGTGCGCGGCATAGAGCACGAAGACGGCCGGGAAGACCTGGTGGGAGACATGAAGCATGAAATTGACCGCCGCCAGCCCCTACAGCTCCGGGTGCGAACGCAGCAGGCGCAACGCTCCGAACGGGTTTGCCCGGCGCCAGGAGAAGGCCATGCGGCGATCATGCGGCAGCGATTCCGGCAGCACCACCAGACCATAGAGGAACGCCAGCCCGCTGAGCAGGCCCGCCCCCCAGAAGGGTGCCCGCGGCGAGATCTCGCCCAGCAGGCCGCCCAGCAGTGGACCGGCGATGAAGCCGGCGCTGAACGCGGCACCGATCAGACCATAGGCGCGCGCCCGCTGCTCCGGCGGCGTCACGTCGGCCATGTAGGCGAAGACGGTGGTGAAGCTGGAGGAGGTGATGCCGGCGACCGCCCGCCCGACCACCAGCCACCACAGGTTCGGCGCCACCGCCATCAGCACATAATCCGCCGCCAGCCCCAGCGCCGACAGCAGGATCACCGGCCGCCGCCCGAACCGGTCGGACAGCGATCCGATCACCGGGGAGCAGAAAAACTGCATCAGCGCCCACAGCGCGATCAGCGCACCATTGATGGTGCCGGCCTGGGTGTCGGCTCCGGCGAATTGCTCGATCAACGCCGGCAGCACCGGAATGACGATGCCCATCGCGACGATGTCGAGCGCCGCGGTGACGAGAATGAAGGCCGTCGCGGCTTTGCGCGGACGAAGAACGGCAGACATGGAAAAGACCTTCAGGAACAACGAGGTTTAAGGCGCCCGAACAGGGCGCGGGCGCGCCCCGGCCAGAGAGGGCAGGCCGGGCGGCATCGCGCAGTGAAGCATCATCATAGGCTGTGTGCAGCCCTTTGTGAAGCGAAATATTTCCGACCGCGGATATGTTTTGCCGACGCACGCGGCGCAGCCGGCTTGCTCGCCACCGCCATCGGCAAAATCATGCATGCGCTGATCGCTTCGTCATCCCTCCAAGGTGCGTTCGATCCGGCGGTCCGGCACCAGCCACAACAGGATCACCAGGACATACAGCAGGATGGACAGCCATTGCAGGATGAAGGCCGCCGGAATGGCCAGCACATAGATGGCTATGCTGATTTTTCCCTTCAGATCGGTCCCGACGGCACGGGCCACCGCCGACTCCCGGCCGCCGCAGGCGATGATCGCCCGTTCGGTCAGGCTGTAGCCGACCGCCGCCATGCCGAGGACGACGCCATAGGCCGCCGTCGCCACCGGCGAGAACGAGCTGTCGTCGAGCCAGCGGATGACGAAGGGCACCAGCGACAGCCAGAACAGCAGGAACAGATTAGCCCACAGAACCCGCCCGTCGATCCGCGTGGTCGCCTGCAACAGATGATGATGGTTGTTCCAGTAAAGTCCGACATTGATGAAGGACAGCACATAGGCCAGCAGAATGGGAACACGCTCGGTCAGTGCGGCGAGACTTCCGTCGGCCGGCACCTTCAACTCAAGCACCATGATGGTGATGACGATCGCCAGCACCCCATCGGTGAACGCCTCCATCCGGCCGGCCTTCATGATCGATCTCCGGAGCGTCAGGCTGCCGCCGGCGCGGCAGCGACGGGGTGAAGCGCGCAGACTGCGGTGCCGGCCAACACCAGAGCGCCCACGACGACCAGGGGTAGCACCAGTCCGCTCTGCATCACCATGACGGCGCCGATGGCAGCCCCGAGGAAGATCGCCGCCACGCTGGCCAACCGCCTGCCGAGGTTGATGTTCGCTCCGCCGGCGAGACTGGAATCGGCGGCCACCCCGGTCAGGGTCAGGGTCAGAACCGTCGTGGTGAGGTCGGGAACCTTCAGTTGCCGTACGGTTCCGTTCCGGAAGCCCATGGCAAACCCGGTCAGGGCGATGATCGCATAGATGCCGAACGCCCTGGATTGCTCCCCGACATTGGGGTCGGTGTCGAAGCCGGCAGCGACGACCGCCGCGATCCAGAACAGCGACGTTTCGAACAGCGCGGAGGCCAGCAGCCAGTGCCGCATCGGCCGTCCCGCCAGCGTCCTGCCGAGCCGTCCGGCGATCAGCGCCCCGGTAAGGAAGGAGGCCAGCGCCGTCACCGCCGGCACGACCAGAAAGCCCGGCGTTCCCACCGCGGCGAAGCCGAGAAAGACGATGTTGCCGGTCATATTGGCGGTGAAGACCTTGCCCAGACCAAGAATGCTGATGGCATCGACCAGCCCCGTCGTCACCGACAGGAGCAGCAGAAGCCATGGCAGGGGAGAAGTGCCGCTTGCAGCCGGTGCGGACATTGTCGTCGCCTTCCCAATGAAACAGGTGGGGGGAGCGACAAAGTCTGTCATCCACGCGATTCCGGTCTTGTCGGTTCGCGGCCGGTTTGGAAAAATCTGCACATCCTGCCGATGCGGCGGAATTCTTGGTACCGGCACAATGTCATCACGGGACTGACAGTTCTATGTTGCGCCGGATTGACAGTTTAGCTTTGCGCCTACAAATTTTGTTGCAACCGGATAGAAATGTCAGTGGTTTGCGCAAAGTAGGAATGTCAGTAGGTCAGGCTTAGGCTTGACGGTGTGTCGGGGGGGCGGCCTTTTTCGGCATATCTGGCATGGATGCGTTTGGGATCGGCTCGGCGGCGCGGTCAAGCCCCATCGCCGCTTTGCGGTGCGCCGCAGGCGCAGGGCTTGACGGCGGCGACGATCGCCGAGCCATCATCCTGCTGCCAGAAATGCCGGCCGCATCGGGTCTTCAAGTCGGGGGCAAACACCTGCGGTCAGTCGGCCGCGCAGGCACTGTCGGGTGGTCCGCCCTGCCGCTTGCGCCGGCCTGTCTTGCGGTAGCCGGTCTTCTCGCTGTTGGTCTTCACCCGAGGTGGAGGTCGGCTCTCCTGCATCTCCTTCACCTGGGCCAGCACCGCACTCAGCCGCTTGTTCTCCACAACGTCGGCCTGGGTGACCCGCTGGTCCTTGTCGAAGGCCCGATAAGACAAGGCCACCCCCTTCCATCGCACCTCCAGACGGCCATCGGCGAAGGCGTAGGTGTCGACATACTGGCCAACCAGCCCCCGCGTCAGCTCCGTCTCCTCCAGCATGATCAGCTTGCGCTCGTAGGACAGCGTCAGCTGCTGCCCGACATGGCGCTGTTCGCGCCAGCACAGCACCTGGCGCAGCCGATCCGGCGCGATGTTCAACGGCCGGTGCAGATCGTCCGGCCGGGAAGGGGGCAGGGCAAAGCGGGCGTTGAAGCGCTCGACGAAGCCGGGCAGGAAGGCGTTGCCCGCCTCGATGCCGGTGATGCCGGCCAGCCGCAACTCCTTCACCAGCCGGTCCTGCAGCGTCCGGTTCACCCGCTCGACCCGCCCTTTGGCTTGGCTGGAGTTGGCACACAGGATCTCGATGTTCAATTCCGCCAAGGCCCGGCCGAACTGCGTCATGCCCTGGCCACCCTTCGCCTCGCGCTGTGGAACCCGGAACACCGTGGCTTTGTCCGAGTAGAAGGCCAACGGCCGGCCATGGGCGTTCAGATAGCCCTCCAGCGCCTCGAAGTAGGAAAAGGCGCTCTCCGATTGAGCGAAGCGAAGCTGCATCAACTGGCCTGTCGCATCGTCGATGAACACCAGAAGCGTGCAGGGATCGGCGCGATCCTCGAACCAGCGGTGCTCGCTGCCGTCGATCTGGATCAACTCGCCGAACCGCTCGCGGCGCAGCCGGGGAGGGTGGAACTGCCGGCGCTGCCGACGCGACAACCACAGACCAGCGTCCGTCATCCACTGGCGCAACGTCTCGCGCGAGACCGTCAGCCCATGCTTGTCCCGCAGCAGTTCCGCCGCCAGGGTCGGGCCGAAATCGCCATACCGGCTGCGAACCAACTCCAGCGCCCGCTCCCGCACATCATCGCCAAGCCGCCGGTTCGATGGACGGCCGCGCCCCCGGTGAACCAAAGCACCGCCGCCACCGGCCTTGTAGCGCGCCAGAAGCCGCCACACCTGACGCTCGCTCAAAGCCAGAACCGACGCCGCCGATCCGATCCCACGGCGACCGCTCAGCACCTCGCCGAGAACCTCGACCCGTTGCAAGTCCCGTTCGCTCATCGTGATCCAGCCCATCGCCAGCCTCCCAGCCGTCGAAAACCGGATGGAAGACTGACACTTCTATGTTGCGCTGGACTGACATTTTAGCTTTGCGCCTACAAATTTTAGACGCATAAGCATGATTATGGAAAAATCGCGGCACAAGCAAGGGATGCCGGGTAGTCTTCGGGCCCGTGGTGAGTGCTTCCTTCCCCAACCGCCGCGCAGTGACCTTGCCTGCCCTACGTCTTGTCGAACTTTCTCGTCGCAGCTATATTCAGATGCAGGTGGCGGCGTACTGTAAGAGATGCCGGGTAGCCTTCGGGTCCGTGGGGCGTGTCTCTCTCCCCAGCCGCTACCTTCTCAGCAGCCATGACGAACCAATATTCCGCGCATTCGTATGTTTGCGATCTGGTCGTTGTTGGACCGACGCAGAGACTGCAAATACACTTCTCTGCGGTCTACAGTCACTTTGATGACTGCGCACCACCAAGCCGAATCGTGGTGTGCCACAATCACGTGTCTTTCACGATCCTCTCTGACCTCACCCTGGTCCAGGATCGATTGAAGACGTGCGAACGCTTCGGCTGTCCATCTGTGCTTTTTGTGGCTGTCCCGGGTCTCCGACGATAGGAACACGCGGGTCGTCTTGGCGCCAAGATGCCTTTGAATATCGGCGGGGAGCAGCGCCACGACGACGATGCCGGAAGCATCCGAAGCAAGAAAGTCCTTCACGCCGCCGGTGTTCCCGCCATCATGCTGACTGGGCGGAGCCTACCTTACTTGCAAATCGCACGGAAGACGGCGGTTGAGCTGATGCGTGCCGAGAACAGCCCCCGGTATGTCCCGCATCAAGATTTTGCGCCGCCGGCCCTTCCCAAGCGCGGGAAGAACCGGCGGCGCAAAACGTCAGCCGAAGCGGCCGGTGATGTATTCGGACGTCTTTTCCTTGGTCGGATTGGTGAAGATCTCTTCCGTGTTCCCGAATTCGATCAGCTCGCCCAGATACATGAAGGCGGTGAAGTTGGAGATGCGGGCCGCCTGCTGCATGTTGTGGGTGACGATGGCGATGCAGTAGTCGGAACGCAGCTCGTCGATCAGCTCCTCGCACTTGGCGGTGGAGATGGGGTCGAGCGCCGAGGTCGGCTCGTCCAGCAGCAGGACCGACGGCTTCACCGCGATGGCGCGGGCGATGCACAGGCGCTGCTGCTGGCCGCCGGACAGGCTCATGCCGTTCTGGCGCAGCTTGTCCTTCACCTCGTCCCACAAGGCGGCGCGGCGCAGCGAGAACTCCACCCGCTCGTCCATGTCGGCGCGGGACAGCTTCTCGTACAGCTTCACGCCGAAGGCGATGTTGTCGTAGATCGACATCGGGAAAGGCGTCGGCTTCTGGAACACCATGCCGACGCGGGCGCGCAGCAGGTTCAGGTCCTGCTTGGGCGACAGGATGTTGTGACCGTCCAGCAGAACCTCGCCGGTGGCGACTTGCTTGGGATAGAGGTCGTACATCCGGTTCAGGATGCGCAGCAGGGTCGACTTGCCGCAGCCCGACGGGCCGATGAAGGCGGTGACCTGACGGTCGTACAGCGGCAGCGAGATGCTCTTCAGCGCCCGGTAGCCGTCATAGAAGAAGTCCAGGTTGCGGACGCTGATCTTCTCGGGCAGGCCGGCGCCGGCGATCGGGCGTTCGGCAGCGGTCCCGGCGAGCATGCCGGGCGGCATCTGGTGGCTGCCGTGGGTGGGGCTGTTGGCGTCCATGTGGGTCATCGTCATGGTTACTTTCTCGTCGTGCCGAGACCGGCCAGCAGCCGGGCGCCGATGTTGAGGAGCAGGATGGCGACCGTGATCAGCAGCGCGCCACCCCAGGCCAACTGGCGCCAGTCCTCATAGGGCGACATCGCGTACTGGAAGATGACCACCGGCAGGTTGGCCATCGGCGCGTTCATGTCCGCGCTCCAGAACTGGTTGTTCAGGGCGGTGAACAGCAGCGGCGCGGTCTCGCCGCTGATGCGGGCGACGGCCAGCAGGACGCCGGTGATCATGCCGTTGCGGGCGGCGCGGTAGGCCACCATGGTGATGACCTTCCACTGCGGCGCGCCAAGGGCGGCTGCGGCCTCGCGCAGGCTGTTGGGCACCAGCTTCAACATGTCCTCGGTCGTGCGGACGACGACCGGGATGACCAGAACCGCGAGGGCCATGGCGCCGGCCCAGGCCGAGAAATGGCCCATGCGGATGACCAGAACCTCGTAGACGAACAGACCGACCATGATCGACGGCGCGCTCAGCAACACGTCGTTGATGAAGCGCACCACCTCGGCCAGCTTGGTGTTGCGGCCGAACTCCGCCAGGTAGGTGCCGGCCATCACGCCGACCGGCGTGCCGACCAGCGTGGCGACCGTGGTCATGATGACGCTGCCGAAGATGGCGTTCAGCAGACCGCCCTCCCCGCCCGGCGGCGGCGTGTTCTCGGTGAACAGGCTGAGGTTGATGGCGGACAGCCCGTTGTAGAGCAGCGTCCACAGGATGGCGACCAGCCAGAACAGGCCGAAGCCGGCGGCGCCCAGCGCCAGGGTCAGCGCCACCTTGTTGGCAATGCGCCGGCGGTGATACAGCCCCCCGATGGGGGTCGCCAGCGTCGCGGAATTGGACATCGTCATGGGCCTCAGACTCCGGCCTTGCGCTGCAGGCGCAGCAGCATCAGCTTGGCGATCGACAGCACGGTGAAGGTGATCAGGAACAGGATCAGGCCCAACGCCACCAGCGACGCGGTGTAGACGTCGCCGACCGCCTCGGTGAATTCGTTGGCGATGGAGGCCGAGATCGTCGTGCCCGGCGCCATGATCGAGGAACTGATGCGGTGCGCGTTGCCGATGACGAAGGTGACCGCCATCGTCTCGCCCAGCGCGCGGCCGAGACCCAGCATGACGCCGCCAACGACGCCGGTGCGGGTGTAGGGCAGCACCACGTTCCAAACCACCTCCCAGGTGGTGGCGCCCAGCCCGTAGGCGGACTCGCGCACCATCGGCGGCACCGTCTCGAAGACGTCGCGGGTGATGGAGGTGATGAAGGGCAGCACCATGATGCCCAGGATCAGGCCGGCGGTCAGGATGCCGATGCCGTAGGGCGGGCCCATGAACAGGTTGCCGATGCCGGGGATCTGGCCCAGCGTGTTGATCAGGAAGGGTTGGATCGTCGACTGCATGAAGGGGGCGAAGACGAACAGGCCCCAGATGCCGTAGATGATGCTGGGAATGCCGGCGAGCAGCTCGATGGCGACGCCGAGCGGGCGCTTCAGCCAGGCCGGGCACATCTCGGTGATGAACAGCGCGATGCCGAAGCTGACGGGAATGCCGACGGCCATGGCGATGAGGGAGGTAACCAGCGTGCCGTAAATGGGGGCGAGCGCGCCGAATTGCTCGGACACCGGGTTCCAGACTTCGGTCGCGACGAAGCCGAAGCCGAACGTGCGCAGTGCCGGAAGCGCGCCGTCGATCAGGGAAACCGTGACGCCGCCCAGGATCAGCAGGACGAGCAGCGCGAATGCGAGGGTGGCGTTGCGGAAGGCCGCATCCTGCAGGCGCTGGCGGCGGGCCCGTCGGGCGGTGGAGGCGTGTGCGTCGGTCAAGGTCAGCGCGATCTCGGTCATGGCCGCTCCGTGAGGCGTGCGGTGGGAACGGCGCAATTTCCGTTCCCACCGGCGATCATGCCCTTGGGCGTGCCGGCCTGCGGCACGCCCAAGGTCGGTTGGCCGTGGTTACTTGGCCGACGCGGTCCAGACCGGCTTGCCATCAGCCTGGATGGTCTGCGCCCAGGTCTTCTGGACCAGCGACACCACCGAGGCCGGCATCGGGACATAGTCCAGCTCGGTCGCCATCTTGTCGCCGTTCTTATAGGCCCAGTCGAAGAACTTCAGCGCTTCGGCGGAAGCCGAGGCGTCCTGCGGGTTCTTGTACATCAGGATGAAGCTGGCGCCGGTGATCGGCCAGCTCTCCGCACCCGGCTCGTCCGTCAGCAGGACGTAGTAGCCCTTGGCATTGGCCCAGTCGGCATTGGCCGCGGCAGCCTGGAAGGCCTCGATCTTCGGAGCGACGGTCTTGCCGTCCTTGTTCTGCAGGTCGAGGTGGGTGATGTTGTTCTGCTTGGCGTAGGCGTATTCGACGTAGCCGATCGAGCCGTCCGTCTGCTTGACCATGTTGGCCACGCCTTCGTTGCCCTTGGCGCCGATGCCGGCCGGCCACTGGACCGAGGTGTTGGCGCCGATCTGGGTCTTGAACTTCGGGCTGGTCTTCGACAGGTAGTCGGTGAACAGGAAGTTGGTGCCCGACCCGTCGGAACGGTAGACCGGGGCGATGGCGGTGTTCGGCAGGTTGACGTTCGGGTTCAGCGCCTTGATCTGGGCGTCGTTCCACTTGGTGATCTCGCCCATGTAGATGTTGGCGAGAACGGTGCCCGACAGCTTGACCTCACCGGCCTTGATGCCCTTCAGGTTCACGACCGGAACCACGCCGCCCATGATCATCGGGAACTGGATCAGACCGGCCTGCTCCAGCTCTTCCGGCTTCAGCGGCATGTCCGAAGCGCCGAAGGTGACCGTCTTGGCCTTGATCTGCTTGATGCCGCCGCCCGAACCGATCGACTGGTAGTTCAGGCCCGTGCCCGTCTCCTTCTTGTAGGCGTCGGCCCACTTGGCATAGATCGGGTACGGGAAGGTGGCGCCGGCGCCGGAGATGTCGGCGGCCGAAGCGACCGACAGCGGGGCGACCGACACGGACAGAGCGGCCAGGGCACCGAAGGCGGCGCAGCGAACGAACGCCGAAGTCATGGTTTTCACGGCAAAACTCCCGATAGGTTTGGACGGTGTCGTTGGGTTGGAGAAATGCCCGGCCTCGGCCGGACGTCGTAACCCGCCTTCTTCGTCGCGGTGACCATAGCCGCCGCCAGTGACGGGTTTGTTTTGTTTACGTGTCAGTTTTATGAAACCGACCCGTTCTTGCCCGAAGCCGCACGCTCATCGCGCGGCCCGGATTTCCTGAAGGAACAGATGCACGGCGGAGCCGAGGCTGGTCGCCTCGTGCGACAGGCTTTCCGCAACTTGCAGCACGTCGCCGGCCTGGGCGCGCACCTTGGCTGCGGCTTCCGACAGGCCGGCGACATGGTCGGAGGCCGCCTGGGTGCCGACCGCGACGCGGTGAGAACTGTCGACGATGCTCGACGTGATGGTCGCCTGTTCCTCCACCGCCGCGGCGATGGCCGAGGCGTTGGATTCGATGCGCTGAACGCTCCCGGTCATGGTCGCCACCACATCCGCGGTCTGTCGGCTGGCCGCCTGGGTCGCGGCGATCTGGCGGGCGATCTCGGCGGTGGCCTGGGCGGTCTGGCCGGCAAGGGCCTTCACCTCCCCCGCGACCACCGCGAAACCGCGGCCCATCTCCCCTGCCCTCGCCGCCTCGATGGTGGCGTT
Source organism: Azospirillum oryzae (assembly GCF_900177515.1). GTDB lineage: Bacteria > Pseudomonadota > Alphaproteobacteria > Azospirillales > Azospirillaceae > Azospirillum > Azospirillum oryzae_A. The sequence continues at coordinate 536,918 of NZ_FXAK01000008.1, read as the reverse complement.
CAGCGCCAGAAGGTTGGTCTGGCCGGCGATCTCGTCGATCAGCCCGACGACGGTGCCGATCTCGCCCGCCGTGCTCGACAGGTCTGCGACGGTGGCCTTCACCTGTTCCGCCCCGGCGGCTGTGTCGCCGATGATGCGGGCCGATTCGCCGGTGCGCTTGCTGATCTCGGCGATGGACTGCGAGATTTCCGACGCGGCGGTCGCCACCTGCTGGATCCCCGCCGCCATCTCGCCGGACAGTTGCATGGCGGCCTCGGCGCGGTCGTTGGCGTTGGCGGCGATGTCGGTCAGCGAGCGGGCGCGGGCGGCCATGACGCTCGCCGCCTCGGCCAGGGTCTCGACGCTGCTCAGCACGTTGCGTTCGAACTGGTCGGCGATCTCCAGCATGCTGGTGCGGCGGGCCGACGCGGCGTTGCGGCGCTCGACCTCCACCTTCTCATGCGCTTCTTCCATGGCGCGGGCATTGGCGATGAAGACGAACAGGGCGCGGGCCATATCGGTGATCTCGTCATTGCCGTCGGCCTTCTGCTCCACCGTCAGGTCGCCACCGGCGACCCGGCGCATGGCATCGGCCAATGCTTCCATCCGGCCGACGACGCGCCGCCCGACATAGAGCGAGACGATCAGCCCGGCCAGCAGCACACCGGCCGTCGCCAGCAGGAACTGGATCTCGTTGGTGCGCTCCAGCGCGTCATGGGCGGCGGCGGCCCCGTCGGCGGTCGCCCGCTCGGCCGATTGGACCAGCCCGTCGACCATGGCGGTCAGGGCGGCGCCGGTGCTGCGGTTGCTGTCGATCAGCGTGGCATTCTCGGCATACGCCGCCAGTTCGCCGCTGCGCAGAGCCAGAATGCCGTCGTCGCCGAAGCCGAGAGCCAGCAGCCGCTCCGCCAGCCGGCGGGTCTCCGCGCCCAGATCGTCGCCGGCGTCCTTCAAGGTGCCGCGGATCGTCGCCGCCAGCGGATCGAGCGTCCGGCGGGCTCCCGTCAGCCGGGCCGGCGTTTCCGCATTGCCGGCCTCGGCGAGCTTGCCGGCCAGCAGGTTGGCGTCGGCCATCAGGCCGCTCAGCACGGTGTAGCGATGCTGGGCCGCCGGAACGACGTTGGTGGACAAGTCCTGCATCCGCTCGGCGATGGCATTGCCGGCCTCGGCGATGCGGCCGCGGGAATTCAGCATCAACGGCAGCATGCGGGCGTTGGCGTCGCGGTCCAGCCGGACGATGTCGTCGACGCCGGCGGCCAGAGACTCGGCCAGCTTCTGCGCCTCTGCCTCCGGAATGCCGGGGGTGAGCTGGCGGACGCGGCGCATGTAGACGCTCTTGTCGCCGTCGCCATAGGCCGCCAGCTCGTTGATCGTCGCCACCACCGGAGCCGCCGCCTCGCTCTTCGCCAGCGGACGCAGCGCGCCCTGCAGGTCCGACAGTGCGGAATCGAAGTCGGTGGACAGCGACATCACCTTCGACCGGTCGGTCTCGAAGGCGCCGATCAGCAGCGATTTGGCCAGGGCCGCTTCCGCGCCGCGCAACTGGAACAGCGGGATCACCGTCTGCCCCAGTTCCGCGCCGATCACCGCGGAGGATTGCGAAGTCGCCTCCACCATCGCGGCGATCGCCTGGGCCAGCTGCTCCCGCGAGGCCTGCATGTCCGGCTTCAGCGCGGCGAGCAACTTGGCATGAATGTCGCTCAGTTCCGCCAGCCGGCCGCTGCGCTGTTCCTGCAGGGCGAGACGCCGGCCGGTCGCCGTCCTCAGCGCATCGATGGTGCCGAGCAATGATCGGGCCGTGCCTGTCAGTTCCGCAACGCGATCCGCATCGCCCCCAGTATGACCATGCCCGTCAGCCAGCCGGGCGAGTTGCCCGTCCAGCGCCGCGCGCTGTTCCGCCACCGCGCTACGCAGGCGGCTCAGATCCTCCTCGGAGGTTGCGGCGTCGATCAGCGGCCCCAGCGCCAGAACCCGCGCCGTCGTGGTGGCCAGGCCATGGGCGGCGCTGAGCACGGGCACCTGCGTGCCGGTGATGTCGGCGACATGGCCGCGGACGGCGCCGTACGACATCCAGCCCACCACCGCCGCAATGCAGGGAAGTGCCGCCACGGTGCCGAAGGCGATCAGCATCTTCGACTTGATGCCGGACCGCCGGCGCTGGTCGACTGGCTTTGCCATATGGGCCACCCGTGGCTTGGAGGTTGTCCGTGCCGCGCCCGCGGTTCTCCGCAAGCCGGCCGGCGCCATGGGTAGCCCTTCTGGTTGGATGAATCGGTGACGCTTCGATGAAGTTTTCGCGACGCACAATCCAGACGGCATGAGCCGTCAGATTGTCCTAAGCGTTATCGCGAATTTTGCCAGAAAAAGCAGGAAATAACGAAGGAGGATCGGTGGAATGAACCGATCCTCCTTCAAAGAAATCCACAGTAATGGGAAAGACGAGATCAGACGTCGGAGTCGATGTAGAGCGTCACCGGGACCCAGCTCGGGCCGATGTCGATCTTGCCATCCGTCAGGAAGCTGCCGTTGTTCTGCGAAATCACGACCTTCGTGTTCGAGTCGTTGATATCAGTCAGAGTGATGGTGTTTCCGTCCTGGCTTGCATTGGCCGTGAAGGAACGGCCGTTGCCGCCGAAGGATCCGGTGATTTCGATGGCGACCGCGAAATTGGCGCCGCTCGGCGTGACATTGATCTGGAAGTTGCCGCTGTTGCCGAAAGCAGCATATTGCCCGTTCGCAATCAGCGTGTTTGAAACGAAGGTAACAAGGGTGCCGGATCCCACCGTCGGATTGCCGACCGTGATGATTCCCAATTCGAACGGCTGATTGATATTGACACCGGTGCGGAAGCTGTCCTTGGTCGGATTGACAACCGTGAAATCAACCATTGGAGTGTCCTTATGAGTTGATGAAAAACAACGAGCACAACCTACCTTGCAAGCAGATCATCCATCAACCCACCGACACACTTTATAGGTATATTAGCATAAGGAAATACTCTTTTCTGTGCTAAAATAATACTTACATATGCTTTTAAGTTGCGTACCCGAGTAGATCCCTCTTGGAAAGTTTAGAGACTCTCCGGGGATTGAAAATACGTTGACCGCTCGAACAATCGTGGCAAGCGCCGGACCATCGCCCGGCGCTTACGTTTGGATCACGCCGGCGGGGCCGTTCGCCGCAGGCTGTCACGGTCGGAGGCCTTGGCGAACCACGCGGTCAGCGCCGGCCGGCCCTCGCGCCAATCCTCATGCCCGAAACGGAAATCGAGATAGCCGAGCGCCACCAGCACCGCCAGCGTGCCGATGGTGGCCTCGCCGTCCAGCGACGCGGCTTCGGCCTCCAGGAGATCGAGCGAGCGGGCGACCGCCTTGCGCTGGCGTTCCATCCAGTTGGCGGATTTCTCGCCGTCCGGTCGCATCGACTCCAGCCGGCGCAGGATGGCGGCGTCACAGATGCCGTCGGCGATGGCCTGCAGCCGCAGCACCGCCCAGCGCGCCGGGCCGGCGGGCGGGAACAGCGGTGCCCGGTCGCCCAGCGAATCGAGATATTCGACGATCACCGGGCTGTCGAACAGGGTGGTGCCGTCCTCCAGAGTCAGGGCCGGCACCTTGCCCAGCGGGTTATCCTGGGGCAGGTCGGTGTCGGCCGACCAGGGATCGGTCGTTACCCGCTCCACCCGGTCCTCAAGGCCGCGTTCGATCAGCACCATCATCACCTTGCGCACATAGGGCGAGGTGGGGCTCCAGCGCAGCTTCAACATGGACGCTCCTTCCGATTCTGATTGGCCGATTCTGATTGGCCGATTCTGATTGGCCGATTCTGATTGGCCGATTCTGATTGGCTGACGACAGGCTAGCGGCAGGCCGGATCGCCGGTCCACCGCCGGGCTGGCAACCCTCACCCCCGGAAATGATCCTTGCGGCGGCGCAATTCGGCGAACACCTCCACCGACGGTGCGCCGGACATGCCGAGGGCGGCCTGGACGCTGGGATCGTCGGCACGCAGGAAGGGGTTGGTGCGGCGTTCCATGCCGATGGTGGTGGGAATCGTCGGCTGGTTGCGCTCCCGCAGTTCCGCCACTTCCTCCATCCGCTGGTGCAGGGCGGCATTGTCCGGATCGACCGTCAGGGCGAAACGGCCATTCGACTGGGTGTATTCGTGGCCGCAATAGACGCGGGTCTGGTCGGTCAGCGCCCGCAGGCTCTGCAGCGAGTCCCACATCTGGACCGGCGTGCCTTCGAACAGACGGCCACAGCCGAGCGAGAACAGCGTGTCGCCGCTGAACAGGATCTCCGCCGCCTCGAACCAGAAGGCGATATGGCCGCTGGTGTGGCCGGGCACCGCGAAAACGCGGGCGGTCTGCTCGCCGAACACCGTGCGGTCGCCGTCGCTCAGCATCACGTCCAGGCCGGGGATGCGGTGGGCATCGGCGCGGGCGCCGACCACGCTGGCGCGATAGCGGGCCTTCAGTTCCTCGGCGCCGCCGATATGGTCGTTGTGGTGATGGGTCAGGAAGATGTGGGTGAGGGACCAGCCGCGCCGCTCCAACTCGGCCTGCACCGGTGCGGCATCGCCGGGATCGACCACGCCGACCTTGCCGGATGCCGCGTCGCGCAGCACATAGATATAGTTGTCGGCGAAAGCCGGAACGAGAATGACCTCCACGGCAGCGGACTCCCTGCTGTTGCGATACGAAACCCGTGTTACGCTTGGGATACCATGTACACAGATATCGTCGATCTGAGGGAGTTCTACGAGTCCGGATTGGGTCGCACCGCCCAGCGGATGATCCGGCGGCGCATCCGCACCATCTGGCCGGACGTGCGCAACCAGATCGTACTCGGCGTCGGCTACACCACGCCCTACCTGCGTCCCTTCATGGGCGAGGCCGACCGGGTGGTGGCGGTGATGCCAGCCAGCCAGGGCGTCAGCTTCTGGCCGGCGGAAGGGCCGGGCATGGTGGCGCTGGGCGACGAGGCCGACCTGCCCTTCGGCGACAACACCATCGACCGCGTGCTTCTGGTTCATGGACTGGAGGGCACCGAACAGCTGCGGCCGATGATGCGCGAGATCTGGCGGGTGCTGGCCGGCGGCGGCCGGGTGCTGGCGGTGGTGCCGAACCGCCGCGGCCTGTGGGCGCGCGCCGACTGGACCCCCTTCGGCCACGGTTTCCCCTATTCCGCCTCGCAACTGAAGCAGGTGCTGCGCGACACCATGTTCGTGCCGGAACGCACCCGCCACGCCTTGTTCATGCCGCCGCTGCGCTCGCATTTCCTGCAGAAGACGGCGCCGGCTTGGGAAGAGGTCGGCGGGCGCTGGTTCAAGGCCTTCGCCGGGGTGACGATGATCGAGGCGTCGAAGCAGATCTTCGCCGGCGTGTCGCGCCGCGCGGCACAGCAGCCGGTAAGACGCCGGTTGATCGTGCCGCTGCCCGGCGGTGCGGCCCCCGCCGCCCGCAGCGGCAGCGCCCGCACCACCATCGCCGGAGCCACCATCCCCGGCGGCGACTCCGTCGACTGCCAGCAGCCCTATCCCCGGACCTGACGCAGCACGTCGGCGATCCGGCCGCTGATGCCGCTGCCCAGGCTGCCGGCCCGCTCGGCGATGGTCCGGCTCAGCGTCGTCAGTTCCTCCAGCGTCCGCGTCACCCCGCCCAGCGTCTGTTCGGCATCGCCGATCCGCTGCTCCGCCGCCATGGCGTCCTGGCGCGACTGGTCGAGCGAGCGGGCGACGTCCGAGGTCAGGGCCGCCTGCTCGTCGATGGCCGCGGCGACGGTGCCGTTGATCGTCTGGATCGAACCGATGGTGGAGTGGATGCGGCCCAGCGCCTCGTCCACCGCGGCGGTCTCCTTTTGCAGGTTGGCGACCTGATCGGCGATCTGCTTGGTGGCGTCGGCGGTCTGGCGCGACAGCGCCTTCACCTCGTTGGCGACGACGGCGAATCCACGCCCGGCCTCACCCGCCCGTGCCGCCTCGATGGTGGCGTTCAGCGCCAGCAGGTTGGTCTGGCTGGCGATGGCGTTGATCAGCTTCACCACGCTGGCGATCTGTTCGGCGGCGGAGCGCAGCGAGTTCATCACCGTGGTGGCGCGGTCGCTGTCCGACGCCGCGGCCAGGCTGATCTCCCGCGCCTTGCTGGTGTCGCCGGAGATCTGGTCGGAGGTGGAAGCAAGCCGGTCCAGCATGCCGGCGATGGCACTGACCGATCCGTCGACGGCACGCGCCGCACCGGCTGCATCGGCGGCCTGCCGCAGCCCCTCCGCCCCGGCGGAGCGGACGGCGGCGACCGCCGATTCCAGCTTGCGGCCGGCCTCGGCCAGTTCGGCGGCGAATCCGCCGACCTCGCGCTCCACCCGCTCGGACAGGTCGCGCGTCAGGGCGAGGCGGCGCGTTTCCGCCGTTTCCGCCCGCAGGGTCGCCACCACCCAATGGCGGGCGAGGCGGGCGAAGCGGCGCGCCTGCTCCGTCGGGCCGGCGACGGCGAGCGCACCCACCCGGTCGCCGTCCAGATCGATGGCGACGGCATAACCTTCCCGCATGGCGCCGCCGGATCTGGCCGCCTCGTCCCGGCTGACCGCGCGCTCGTCCAGGCGGCGGGCCATGATGTCGGCGCCGGCCGGATGGGTGGTGCCGATCCGCTCCCGCGCGGTGGAGGCGACGACGCTGCCGGCCGTGCCGACGAAGGACACGACGGAATCCAGTTCCCGCCCGATGGACTCGCAGAGGTCCTGTGCGATGGTGGCGCTGATGTCCAAGACGTTTCTCCCCTTCTTCCCGCTTATGGTTTTCCGTCATCATTCCGTGACGACGCCCTGGAATTCCGATCCACCTCGTGGAGAGATTTCTCCGATTCACAGGTAACCTTCCGACACTACACGCAACATTTACGAACGAAGAGTTGAAAGAATGACGCAGCCGACCATTCTGGTGCTTCCCGGTCTCGGCAACTCCGGTCCCGACCACTGGCAGACCTGGCTGGAAGGCCGGCTGCCGGCCCTGACCCGCGTCGATCTCGGCAATTGGGACGCTCCGGAACCCGACCGGTGGGTGGAACGGCTCGACCATGCGGTCCGCTCGGCCCCCGGCCCGGTGGTGCTGGTCGCGCACAGCCTGTCCTGCATCCTGGTGGCGCGCTGGGCGACGGCCGGCGATGCGGCGGAAAAGGTCGCCGCCGCCCTGCTGGTCGCCCCGCCCGATGTCGAATCGCCCGGAACGGTGCCGGCCGAGGCCTGCCGCTTCGCCCCGGTGCCGGCCGATCCGCTGCCCTTCCCGACGGTGGTGGTCGGCAGCCGCAGCGATCCCTACTGCAGCGCCGCCCGCGCCTGCGGCTTTGCCGCGCTGTGGGGCGCCGACTTCATCGACGCTGGCGAGTCCGGCCACATCAACACCGAGAGCGGCCACGGCCCCTGGCCGATGGGCGAGACTCTGCTGAAGGACCTGCTGGCCCAGATTTGACGCCCCTTGCCGCTGCGGGTCAAAGGGTGCGACACAGGGGGCGTCGTCGCGCGCCCGCCAGCGGATTGGAGCTTATGACCGGCATTCCCATCGTCGAGGCCGCCCCGGCCAAGCTGAACCTTTACCTGCATGTCACCGGCCGCCGCGCCGACGGCTATCACGAGCTGGACAGCCTCGTCGCCTTTGCCGAGTTCGGCGACAGCATCACCCTGACGCCGGCTGCCGCGCGCGTGGCGTTGCGCGGAGCCGACCTGCCGCCGGCCGGCCCGCGTCTGGCCATCGCCGGTCCCTTCGGCCCGGCCCTGATGGGCGAGAATCCGGCCAGCAATCTGGTGATGCGCGCCGCCCACGCGCTGGCCGCCCGGCTGGGCCGCGAGGCCGACGTGATGATCGCGCTGACCAAGGCGCTGCCGGTCGCATCGGGGATCGGCGGCGGATCGGCCGACGCCGCCGCCTGCCTGCGGGCGCTCGCCCGGCTGTGGGGCGTGCCGCCCGACGACCCGGCGCTGTTCGCGGTCGCCGCCGGGCTGGGCGCCGACGTGCCGGTCTGCGTCGCCGGGCGCAGCTGCTATTTCGGCGGCATCGGCGACATTCTGGACGAGGCGCCGGACCTGCCGGAAATCCATGTGGTGCTGGTCAACCCGAACGTGCCGGTGCCGACCCCGGCGGTGTTCAAGGCGATGGCCGCCGCCCGCGTCAAGAGCGGTGGCGCCTTCTCCGCCCCCGCCCGCTTCATCCGCAAGCCGGTCGACGCAGCCGATCTCGCATCCCTGCTGCTGGAGCGGAGCAACGATCTCACCGCCCCGGCCCTGACGGTCGCGCCGGTGATCGCCGACGTTCTGGCGGCGCTGGAGCGCAGCACCGGCTGTCTGCTGCCCCGCCTGTCCGGCAGCGGCGCTACCTGCTTCGGCCTCTACGCCACGGCGGCGGCGGCGGAAGCGGCGGCCAAGTCGATCGCGGCGGCGTCACCCGGCTGGTGGGTGAAGCCGACGCGCCTGCGCCCCACCCCGCCGGACGCACCCGCCCTGCCGCGCGGCATCGTTGCCGATCCTGTTGCAGCCGCCGTCCCGCCGCCATCCGCGCCTTTCCCCGACACCGGCGGCTGGGGCGTCGGCTGAATCCGGCTCAGGCCCGCATATAGCCCCAACCGTCCGCCTGCGCCTCGGCAATGTCGAGGACGCCGGCGGCGACCACCGTCAGCCCCTCGGCGGTCCGGCCGGTCTTCGCCAGCGTGTTGCCGCAGACGCGCAGGTGCCGGTCGGTCTCCGCGTCCGGGCTGTCGAGCGCGGCGGCGACGGCGCCCGCATTGACGACGATGCGCACCTCCGCATCGGGCCGCGCCTTCAGCAGGTTGCGGGCATTGTTCCGCGCCCGCTCCAGCGCGGCCGGAGTCGGGGCATGGATGACGAGACGCAGGTTAGCGGTCATGGCGGTCACTTTCCCGTCGCCGCGTCGTGGAAGGAGAAGTCGAACAGCGTGTCGACATCGACCGGCTCGGTGATCTGGTTCAAGGACTGCTGGAAAGCCTGCATCTTCTTGGTCGAGTCCAGGATCACCCGCGGATCGTCGACGAAGGTCGTCGCGTCGGAGGTCAGGGCCGCCCGCATGACGTCGCGCTCGACCAGCCCCTTGCCGATGATGTCGGTCACCAGCTCCGCCGTGCGGTCCGGGTTGGACTTGGCGAAGGCGGTCGCGCGGATGTGCAGCTTGACCAGTTCGGCCACCGCGTCGCGGTTCTTCGCAATGGCGTCCTCGGTTACCGCCAGCACGGCGCCCGGCTGCTTGGGGAACAAGGTGCCGGCCTTGGCAACGATGGCGGCATCCGGCAGGCGTGACTTCACCAGCGTCAGGATCGGTTCAAGGATCGAGGCGCCGTCGATGGCGCCGGTCAGCAGCGCCTGCTGCAAGGGCTGCTCGCCCATGCCGACGATCTCGACATCGTCGGGGGCGATGTGCGCGACCTCCGCCATCCAATAGCGCAACACCGTGTCCGGCACCGAGCCGGCCGGCAGCGAACCGATCTTCGGCCGCCGGCCGTTGGCGGCGCGGAAGGCCTTGATCCCCTCGGCCGGGCTGCCGGCGCCGGCCATCGCCTTGGCCAGCGGAGCACGGCCGATCAGCGCCACCTGATCGATGACGTTGGCGGCGACGACCTTCAGCTTCACCCCCTTCGACCGGGCAATCAGCGCCGGGCCGATGCCGACATAGGCGACGTCCAGCGTGCCGGAGGCGAGCGCCTGGATCATCGCCGGCCCCGACTGGAAGCTGGTGGTCTCCAGATTCAACCCGGCATCCTTGGTCCATCCCTCACCCGTGATCACATAAAGCTGGGTCATCGGGATGATTGGGATATAGCCGACGCGCAGGGTCGTCGCCGCGAAGGCCGGCAGCGGCATCGACGCGGCGGCGGCGGCAATGCCCAGCGCTGCGGCACCCACCAGCAGCTCCCGTCGTGCGACGGGGCGGGCGATCGGGTGGGCGAAGTTGAAAAGCGGCCTCGGCGGCGGGGTCTGCGGCATGTCGGGTCTCCTTTTGCCGCGAGAGCCTAGTCCCCCCGGCGGCGAAATTCAATTCACGCCGAGCACTGACAGGGGCGACACGCAATGCACAAGAATGCTCTGTTCTTACGCGTCCGCCGGCAGCCGGCGGCGGAACGGGCGGATCAGCCACAGGTTCAGCGCCAGACCGACCAGGGCGCCTCCCCCGATCACCCCCGCCATCGGCAGGGCGGTCCCGTCGGCCATCAGCCCGACCGCCCATCCCGATACCGCGCCGCTGCTGAACTGCAGCATCCCGGCGAGTGCCGAGGCGGTGCCGGCCATCTGCGGGAAGGACTGCAGCGCGCCGGCCATGGAATTGGCGAAGCAGAAGCCGGTCAGCGACATGAACAGGAACAGGCAGCCGACCAGCCCCCAGAGCCCGCCCCAGCCGCCGAGCACGCAGGCGACCAGCAGGATGCCGCTGGCGGCGGACAGCCAGACCCCGATCCGCAGCATCATGTCGGAGCCGAAGCGCATGACCGCGCGGCTGTTCAGCGTGTTGACGATGATCATGCCGACGATGTTCAGCCCGAATAGGAAGCCGTAATTTTCCGGCCGGACGCCGAACAGTTCGATATAGACGAAGGGCGAGCCGGAGATGAAGGCGAACATCCCCGCATAGATGAAGGACGACCCCACCGCATAGCCGAGATAGCGGCGGTCAGTCAGCAGCTTGCGGTATGATTCGAACAGCACCATCGGCCGCAGGCTGGTGCGCCGCGCCTCCGGATGGGTTTCCGGCAGGCTGGCGAGCGCAAACATCGCGATGGCGCCGAAGGCAGCCTGGGCCCCGAAGATCCAGCGCCAATTGGCCCAGACCAGGATCTGGCCGCCGATCAGCGGCGCGATGATCGGGGCGGCGCCCATCACCAGCATCATCATCGACAGGACGCTGGCCGCCCGGTCGCGCTCGAACACGTCGCGGATCATGGCGCGGACCAGCACCGGCCCGGCGCAGGCACCCACCGCCTGCACGAAGCGCCAGGCCGCCAGATGGCCGACATCGACGGTCAGCGAACAGCCGATGCAGCCGACTGCATAGAGCAGGATGCCGGTCGCCACCGGGATCCGCCGGCCGAACCGGTCGCTCAGCGCGCCCCACAGCAGTTGTCCGACGCCGAAGCCCAGGAAGAAGGCCGACAGGGTCCATTGCACCTGATCCTGCCCCGCATGCAGCTCGCGGCCGATCGCCGGCATGCCGGGCAGATACATGTCGGTGCCCATCGGCCCGAACGACATCAGCACGCCCAGCGCCGCAATGAAGAACGGGCTTTCGGCAGGCGAACGGGAACGAACGGCGGCAAGGCGCGCGAACATCGGCAAATCCAAATGTGACAGGGGAAAATCGGCCGGACGGAATCCGCAGCCTTTAAGCTGCGCCGTCCCCAGTCCGACGCAAAGTCCCGTCTCGGCATGGCTGCTTTGAGTAACCTGCGGTGGAATGGCGCCGCGACAATCCGCGCGTTGACCGGTTATGGCCGGCTTCGCCGGGGGTGCTCATGCCATGACTGGCTGCAGCGCAACAAAATTCTGGTTCCGACCGCAAATCCATGCCTAAAATTGAATTCGGATGAAGGGCTTCCACCCTGCCAGAGGCCGCGCCATGCCGCACCCCACCCGCCGGTCGATCCTGTCCCTCGGTGCTGCCGGCACCGCTCTGGTACTGTTTCCGCAACGCGCCCATGCAGCGGCGATCCAGCCCGGACTGGTCTATGCGGCAGGCCAGAAGTTCGACAAGAGCTTCAACGAGGGGGCCTTCGCCGGGGCGGAGCGGTTCAAATCGGCCACCGGCATTCCCGTCCTCGAATATCTGCCGTCCACGCCTGCCCAATTCGACCAAGCTGCGGCATCCCTGCTGCGGCGCGGGGTCACCGATCTGGTCGCCATCGGCTTCTATTACGCGACGCCGCTGGCCCGGCTGGCTCCGGCGCATCCGGCGGTGCGCTTCACGCTGATCGATGCGGTGGCGGAGGGGCCGAACATCCGCAGCGTCCTCTTCAAGGAACAGGAGGGATCCTTCCTGGTCGGCGTGCTGGCGGCGCTGGCGTCGAAAAGCGGGACAGTCGGCTTCATCGGCGCGCTCGACATTCCCTTGATCCGCAAATTCATCGCCGGCTTCGAACAGGGCGCCCGCCATGCCCGCGGCGACGTCAGGGTGCTGGTGAATTTCGTCGGCACCACGCCGGCCGCCTTCAACGATCCCGCCGGCGGGGCGGAGGTGGCGCGCAGCCAGTTCCAGCGCGGGGCCGACGTGGTGTTCGCCGGGGCCGGGGTTTCGAACTTCGGCATCTTCGCCGCAGCCAGCGAAGGCAAGCGGCTCGCCATCGGTGTCGACAGCAACCAGAACTACCTCTATCCCGGCACCATCCTGACCTCGATGCTGAAGCGGGTCGATCTGGCGGTGGGCTCGAGCCTGGAGGCGGCACGCCAGGGCACTTGGAACCCCGGCACGGTGGCGTTAGGGCTTGCCGAGGGTGCGGTCGATTACGCGGTGGACGAAAACAACCGGGATCTCATCACCCCGGCGATGGTGGAGGCCGCGGAAGCCGCCCGCCGTGGCATCGTCGCCGGCCGCATCCCCGTCGCCGACGGAAGCTGAACCGCTTTTTCGCCGATGCCCCTAGGCCGGCGCCTCGAAGGGCTGCCAGCCGCGGGCGGCGGACAGGTCGGCGCCCTTCAACGTGGCGAAGCTGGTCTTGATCGCCGTCAGGTCGGTGCCGCGCAGCACCACGCCGGCAAGGCTGGCGTCGCGCAGGTCGGCGCCGGTCAGCCGGGCCTTGGCGAAGCTGGTCGGCCACAGCCGGCTGCCGTCGCCGCTGAGATCGACCTTGCGGAACTTGGCCCGCCACAGCTTGGCGCCGGCAAGATTGGCGCCCTCCAGGTTGCAGCCGGACAGGTCGGCGCTGGTGAAGTCGGCGTCGCGCAGATCGCTGTAGGACAGATCCGCCATCATCAGCTTGGCGCCGGAGAAATCCGCCCCGCGCAGACCGCAGAAGCGCATCACCGCCCCGCACAGCAGTTGGTTGGCGAAGTTGTAGCCGCGCAGGTCGATCCGCTGCAGCTGGATGCGGTCGCCCCCCTTGCCCAGCTTGTCGACCCAGATCTGGTGCTCGGCGATCAGCTCGGTCATCCGCGCGGCGGTGGTGGTCAGGCCGGTGCCGTCCACGTCGACGCCGTGCCGCTCCAGCGCCGTGCGCAGTTCGTCGTTCAGCCGGGCGCCGCACATCAGCACGCCGTCCAGCGTCGTCTTGCGCATGGTGGCGCCGGTCAGGTCCGCCCCGATCAGGATGGCGCCGCTGAGATCGCTGCCGCTGAAATCGACGCCGGACAGGTCGCTGCCGCTGAAATCGCATTGGGCCATCCGGCAATCGGTCAGGATCGCCTTGGACAGGCTGCAGCCGACGAAGGTGGTGGTGCCGTCGCTGTTGCCGGCCGCCCGGAATTCGCCGGCGTCCAGAACCATGCCGCGGCGCAGGTCCGCCCCCTGCAGGTTGGCGTTCTGCAGCCTGGCGCCGTCCACCCGGGCCCCGCGCAGGTCGGCGCCCTGCAGCTGCGCGCCGGTCAGGTCGGCCTTCGATAGATCGGCGCCGTAGAGATCCGCCTTGGACAACAGCGTGCCGACCATGCGCGCCCGCGCAAGGCTGGCCCCGGTCAGCTTGGCGCCCGACAGGTTGACGCGGTTCAGGCCGAGCCCGGCCAGATCGTAGAAACTGAGATTGGCGCGACGCCCCTTCCCTGCCGGATCGCGCAGCAGCCATTGCTGGTGCCGCACCAGCGCATCGCGAACCGCCCGGAGGTAGCGTTCATCCATCATGCGGCGCTTCGTTGCCCCGGCATTGCCGCCCCGGACACGCTGTCCGGGACTGTTGGCGTCCAGGATGTTACCGAAACCGATTCAATTTCGGAAGGTATCAGCCGTCGAACCTTCGCCTGATTGGCAAGAATCTTTTGGCGCAGACATATTTCCGATCCGATATAGGCCACCCCACCGGTCACGACTGCGTGATGGCTCCCCTGCCCGGCTTGGGCAGGAGGGATTGCGAACCAATATAGGTGGTTCAGAACACCCACCATCAGCATCGGAGACCGGCGGCATGCCCGAATCGGACAAGAGCGAGCAGGACTGGAAGCGGGATCTGTCGCCCAACCAGTACAAGGTGCTGCGCGAGCACGCGACGGAATATCCCGGAACCAGCCCGCTGAACGACGAGAAGCGCCACGGCGTCTACCGCTGCGCCGGCTGCGGCCAGCCGCTCTACGCCAGCGACACCAAGTACGAGAGCGGGTCGGGCTGGCCCAGCTTCTGGGAGCCGCTGCCCGGCGCCGTCGAAACTTCCACCGACTATAAGCTGGCTTACCCGCGCACGGAGGTTCACTGCGCGTCGTGCAAGGGCCATCTCGGCCATGTCTTCGACGACGGGCCGCAGCCGACCGGCAAGCGATATTGCATGAACGGCGTCGCCATGAGCTTCGAGCCGGAGACGAAATCCGACTGACCGGCAGGACTATGACCGGGTGCCGGGCTTACCCCGCCTGTTCGGCATCCGGTCATAATCCCTCCCAAAAAAGGTGGGTTTACCCTTATTTCGGCTAAAAATGACAACCTCGACATGGAGCGCGATGGTATGATCCGCACCGTGCGACGGGTGGTCGCGAGGGCATCGCGGCCCTTCGCCCACCGTGGCACGATGCGTCGGTACACCGGCGCAGGCATTCGGTGCGGCTGGCGGAGGGCGAATGGTCATTTCGGCCGAATTCCTGGGGATGCTGCTTCTGATCGCCAGCGCCGCCGCGCTCGGACTGTCCATCGTCGTCGATGTCGGCCGCGTCAGCGCGGAGAAAACGCGCGAGGCGATGAACCAGCGCCAGTACGACAAGAAGCGCGCCGCACTCGCCGAATGGCGCCAGAAGACGGAACGCAAGCGCGTCGACCTGACCACTTTGCAAGCCCGCCTGACCGAATTCAATGGCCGGCGCCAGAAGGCGATGACCGAATTGCGCGCACTGGAATATTCGAAGATCGAACTGGTCCATGAACTGGGCGACCAGGATGGCGACGGCGACGTCTACTGGGCACAACTGGCCGCCGGCCCGAACTTCAACGAGCTGGACCGCAAGGACATCGTCTTCTCCCGCCAGATCTGGGAATACCGCAACGTCGCCCATATCACGGCCCCGTCCGCCGAACAGGCCCACGGGACGGTGCGGACAAGCTTTTCCCAGCGCAACGGCGTGATCTGCTCGCCGGTGGTTCCGCTGGCGCTCGCCCCCGACCCCGAGGCGGAGGCCTCGGCGGCATGAGGGGGGACGGCATGAGGGGAGCAGCATGAAGAGGACGGCCGCATGACCGGCATGATGCTGTATTTCGCGCTGGGCCTGATGGTGCTGACCGTCCTGTCCAACCGCTACTGGCGCCGCCAGCTGGTGGTGACGCGGATCGCCATGTCCAAGCTGAAGGAAAAGGTGGAGGACGTGACCAAGGAGGTCGCCGACATCGCTTCCGACTATGCCCAGCTTGCGCAGCACCAGGTGGAGATGGAAAGGCGCGTGCAGAAGGCGGAGGTCGACATGCAGGCCGCCATTCTGGAGCTTGACCAGAAGAAAGCCTCGGCGATGCAGCGTTATTTCGTCTTCGACCGCAACGAGCCGCGTCCCGGCCGCTTCTGGGAGGTCGCGGTCCGCTGCCACCCCACCGGCGTCAGCCTGTCCGACCAGCGCGGTTATCGCGGCTGGACGGGGGTTCGCCGCTATCTGCTGATCGCCGACGGCGACCGCGAGGCGCGCGAACGGGTCGCCGCCCGCTATCCCCGCAAGGCCGGTTTCGAGATTGTCGAGGTCGCCGGCTGCCGCCTGAACGGCCTGACCGTCAACCGCATTTCCGAACTCAGCACCTTCCGCAAACCCGGAAAGCCGGAGGACGACGGCGCAGCCACCGCCCGCCCGCAGCGCCGGGTCTCATCGGCGCAAACCTGATCGCGCTTTCCTGCCTGGCATTCCATTCCTGATGGTGGGCGGAAGCCACGTCCCCGGCCCCTTTCCTGCCGGCGGCAGCGCCCTATCTGCTGTCGGGCCCCTACGACTTCCTGCCCCTGCAAAGCGACATGCTAAGGATCTGTTCGGCCCGGTGGAGCGGCGGCCGGACACCCAGCCGATCAACCATGTCGCCACCCCGCTGCCGCCCCTGTTCCTCGCCACCGGCACCGCCGACAAGACGGTCCTGCCGCGCAACAGCCGCAATCTGGCGGCACGGGTGCGCGAGGCCGGAGGCACCGTGCGCACCGCTGAATATCAGGGTATGGGCCACATCCGCACCGTCGCTGCCCTGGCGGCACCGCTGCGCTGGCTGGGTCCGGTGCTGGACGATGTCGACGCGTTCCTGGAATCGCTGCCGGATGCCGGAAGCTGATCAGTCGACCGCGGCCTGGAACATGTACCCCATGCCATGGACCGTGACGATGCGGCTGGGATCGGCCGGGTCCGGCTCCACCACCCGGCGCAGGCGGCGGACCAGCCGGTCGATGGAGCGGTCATAGGGCACCGAATCGCCGCGCAGGGTGAGGTCGAGCAGATCGTCCCGGCTCAGCACCCGCCCCGGATTCTCGACGAAGGCGGCGAGCAGTTCGAACTCGGCGGAGGTCAGGCGCGCATCCTCGCCATGGGGGTCGCGCAGCCGGCGCTTGTCCAGATGCAGTTCCCACCCGTCGAACCGCTTCACCCGCCCACCGGCCGGCCGGGTCGGCTTGGCGATGCGGCGCAGCAGGCTGCGGGTGCGGGCGAGGATTTCTCGCGGTTCGAACGGCTTGGTGATGTAGTCGTCGGCGCCCAGTTCCAGACCGATCAGCCGGTCCATCCGGTCGGACCGTCCGGTGATCAGGAT
Source organism: Azospirillum oryzae (assembly GCF_900177515.1). Lineage (GTDB taxonomy): Bacteria > Pseudomonadota > Alphaproteobacteria > Azospirillales > Azospirillaceae > Azospirillum > Azospirillum oryzae_A. Next base: position 520,064 of record NZ_FXAK01000008.1, on the reverse strand, counting down.
GATGCCGATGTTGGAGGTCGCCCGCAGTTCCCGCGTCACCGCCAGACCGTCCTTGCCGGGCAGGCGGATGTCCAGCAGCAGCAGGTCGATCCTTCCGCGCGCCAGCAGCGCCGACAGCTGGTCGCCGTCCCGTGCCAGCATTACCCGATAGCCCTCCCCTTCCAGGTAGGCCTTCAGGGTCTCGCGGGTGATGGGATCGTCGTCGACCACCGCGATGGTGTGCATTGTCCCCCGTGCCGGACAGCGATGGGTGGCGGATTGTCTGCCACGCCCTGTACCGAAACTATCGGTTCCTCCACCCTGATACAAGATGGTGCGTAATGGACTTGCGCAAGGCGTTTCCGGATTGTTCGGCCCCTTCCTGCCCTGCCGACAGGGACAATCGCGCGGACCTTGCCAGCAGGTCGGGACAATGCCACATTTGTACTCATGACAAATTGGACCCCGAACCTGGAGGGCCGTCCCGGCCCGCTCTATCGCGTCATCGCCGACGCGCTGGCCGACGACATAGCCGACGGTGTGCTGCCGGTCGGCACGCGGCTGCCGACCCACCGCGACCTAGCCTTCCGCCTGGGCGTGACGGTCGGCACGGTGACCCGCGCCTATACCGAAGCGGAAAAGCGCGGGCTGATCGGCGGTGAGGTCGGGCGCGGCACCTTCGTCCAGGGCCAGCGTCCGCCGGCCACCCCCCTGCCGCTCGGCTGGCCGCCGGCCGGCGAGACCTCGGCCGGCCCCTCCATCGTCAACATGACGACAGTCCATCCCGAACATGCGGTCGCGGTGCAGACCTTCGGCCAGACGCTGACGGCCATCGCCGCCTCCGGTCACGCCGCGGCACTGATCGGCTACGGTCCCCATGCCGGGCTGCCCGATCACCGCGCCGCCGCCGCCGCGTGGCTGGAACGCCAGCACCGGGTGAAGGCGACCGCCGACTCGGTGCTGCTGACCACCGGTGCGCAGAATGCGCTGGCCGTGGCGCTGGCCGCCGTCGCCCGCCCCGGCGACGTCATCCTGGCGGAACGGCTGACCAACATAGGCACCAAGGCGCTGGCCGCCACCCAGGGCTATCACCTGGAAGGCGTGGCCATCGACGAACACGGGTTGGTCCCCGACGCCTTCGACAGCGCCTGCCGCCGGCTGGGACCGAAGGCGGTCTATCTGGTGCCGACCCTGCAGAATCCGACGGCGGTCGTCATGCCCGCCGCCCGCCGCCGCGAGATCGTGGAGATCGCCCGCCGCTATGGCGTGATCGTGATCGAGGATGACGTGTTCGGCTTCATGGTGCCGGATGCCTTGCCGATGCAAACCATGGCTCCGGACATCACCCTCTATGTGTCCAGCGTGTCGAAAAGCCTCGCCGCCGGGCTGCGGTTGGGCTTCGTCGTCGCGCCGCCGGAACTGCGCACCCGCGTCGAGACCGCCATCCGCGCCCTGCAATATTCCGCTCCGGCTTTGCCGGCGGAGGTCGCGGCGCGCTGGATCCAGGACGGCACCGCCGACCGCATCGTCGCCACCCAGCGGGAGGAGGATCTGGCCCGCCAGCGGCTGGCCCGCTCCATCCTGCCGGCGGAGACGGTCTATGGCCATCCGGCGGCCCAGCATCTGTGGCTGGTCCTGCCCGAACCCTGGCGCCGCGAGGATTTCATCGGCGAAGCCCGCCGACGCGGGGTGATCGTCACCGGCGCCGACGCCTTTGCCGTCGGCCGCGCCAGTGCCCCCCATGCGGTTCGCGTCGGCCTGTGCATGCCGCGCAGCCGCGACGAGGCCGCCCGCGGCCTGCGCGCGCTTGCCGATGCGATCGACGCGCCGGCGGCGGCGATGCTGTCCATCGTGTAGGAAAAGCGTGTAGGAAAAACCTGCCGCTCCACCGGTCGAAAGCTGCCGCCCGGCACGAAGACACCCGACCAGATTCCTGCCAAATCAACAGCTTGGCTCTGGCCCGCATCCTGCAAACCCCTCGTCCATCATTCCTTTCCGGGGATGCGGGAAGAGGGGAGCGCACCATGGTCAGCCTGTCCAGTTACGCCGATGTCGGCAGCATGGCCCAGAGCCTGCAGCAGTCGATCGACGCCGCGGTCAAGCGCGTGCAGCAGCAGGCGACGGGCAACGGTGGCGCGACCGGCAAGGTCCAGGAATACGAGCAGACCGTCAACAAATCGGCGATGAACGCCGCTCCCTTCGCGACCAACATCGGAACGCTGGTCAAGGACAGCAGCCGCCTCAACGTCTTCAGCTCGCTGGCCTCCAACGATCCCGCCGATTTCTACAAGTTCAGCGTCACCACCTCCGGCACCGCAACGCTCGGCACGGTGGGCGATGCCGGGGTCCGGCTGCAGCTGATGGACCGCGCCGGCAAGATCATCGCCGACAGCAACAAGGATGCCGGCGCCAGCTATGACGCCTTCCAGAAGCTGAAATCGGGGCAGCTCACCCTCGACAAGGGCGACTACACGCTGCGCATCGCCCGCGACAAGGACGTGCCGGTCAAGGACGCCAAGAGCTACGGCGTCCAGCTGCGCATGGGCAACTACAGCAAGGATTACGACACCATCGCCAAGCAGCCCGCCAAGGGCGACAATCCCTTCGGCGGCAACACCAAGCTGCAGGGGCTGGCCTCGATCCTCGGCGCCGGCAGCGCCTCGCTCAACCCGGCCTCCATGCTGCTCGGCGGCTCCGGCAACAGCTATGGCGGACGCGGATCGCTGCTGAACGCCATCCTCTAGATCGGATCGCGTAAAATCGGAATCGATTTGGAGCGTGAATCCGATCGCCAACCATAAAGCTACAGCGTCGTGCGTTTCATATTGAACGCACGACGCTGTAGCGGGTCAGACCAGCCGGTCGCGCCCCGATTCCTTGACCAGCAGCACCGCCTGGGTGCGACTGCCGACGCCCAGCGCCTTCAGGACGCCGGTGACGTGGGTCTTCACGGTGGACAGGTTCAGCCCCATCCGTTCGCCGATCTCCTGGTTGGACAGGCCCTGAGCCAGCAGATCCAGCACCTCCAGCTGTCTGCGGGTCAGCCCGTCGAAAATGCTGGGAGCCGCGCCGCGCGCGGTCGCCGATGCCGCCGGAACCGGCGCCCCCGGCATGCCCAGCACCGGCGGCACATAGGACCCGCCGGCCATCACCAGCCGCAGGATATTCACCACCAGCACGTCGTCGGTCGATTTCGGAATGAAGGCGCGGACACCGCGCGACAGCACCGCGCGCATCTCGTCCGGCGACTCGATCATCGAGAAGATGGCGACCGGCACCGGCGCCACCCGCTTGACCAGCGCCTCGACATCATCGAGCCCGCCCAAGCCCGGCATGCGCAAATCCATGACGATCAGGTCGAACGCGCTCCCCCCGTCCTGCATCGACGTGTCGAGGATGGCGTTCAGCTGGCTGAAGCTGGTGGCGGCGACCACGGTGGCCTGCTCGTCCAGTTCACCCACCAGATGGGTCAAGCCGCTGCGGACGATGGAATGATCGTCGGCGATCAGAACCTGCATGTAACGTCTCGGACCGAAGATGCCTGGAGTACCGCACCGTCATACGCTGACGCAACGGTCCGCGCTACCTCCTTCGCACGTCGGGCGGCAGCAATCCCGCAAGGATCACGGCCGCCCGCCGGGGGAGAGGCGCCCGCCCCTCCCCCGCCACCGGTCAGGAGATCTTGATCATGATCTGGGCCCGGCGGTTCGACGGCTCACGCACGTTCGGACCGGTCGGGACCATCAGCTGGTTTTCGCCGACACCTTCGATCGTGATGATGTTGGCCGGCGTGCCATGCCTGACCAGCGCCTGACGCACCGCCTCGGCCCGGCGCATCGAGAGCTTCTGGTTGTAGGACGGCGAACCCGAGGTGTCGGTGTGGCCGATCACCTGGATGCGGACGGCGCGGGCACGGCTGGCGCCATCCGCCGCGTCGGCGATGATCTTGTCGGAATTCGGCGTGATCGCCGACTTGTCCCAATCGAAGAACACCTGATACTCGCTCTGCGGTTGGGCCGCCATCGGCGGCGCGGCCGGGGCCGGGGCGGCGACCGGCGTCGCCCGCGACGGGCCGCCGAAGGTGTAGCGTAGGCCGGCCAGGATGGTGTGGTTGCGGTACTCGCCCTTGGAGGTTACCGGACCCAGCTCGAACTCCGGATCGACGGTGGCGAAATACCGGTAGTCGAGCGTCAGCGCCACATTGTCGTTGATCGCATAGGACGCACCGACGATGCCCTGATAGGCGAAGACCCAGTCACGGTCGCTGGCGCCGTTCAGCGACTGCTTCACGCCGGCGATACCGGCACCGGCGCCGATATAGGGGGTGATCGGCAGGCCGATGTCGATGTCGTAAAGCAGATTGCCCATGAAGGCGACCGAGCTCATCTTGCCGCCGAGGCCGTTCAGGCCGGGGGTGGCGCTGCTGGTGCTGTCGACGCTGTTGCGCCACCGCCAGGCGGCCTCCAGTTCGGCGCGCAGGCCCATCGCGGTGGCGTAGCCAACCGACAGGTCGCCGATGCCGCCAATCTTGAATTCCTCCTTCAGGCCAAGGCCCGGAGCCGGATAGCTGCCGAGGTCGGCATCCTCGGTCCAGTTCACGCCGGCCCCCGCGCCGACATAAAAGCCTTCCGTACCGGCAAAGGCGGCGGTCGGGACGGCCAGTGAAGGAATGGCGACGGCCAGTGCCGTGCCCAGCAAAATCCCACGCATCGTCATGTTCTTGTTCCCATCGTTGACGGCGTTGGCGGATCGGGACGTCCCGGCCTGCGGCGAAGTGCGTGACAGAACGGGCTCCGGCCCCGACAATGGAATCGGCCGGCCCCGCTTCCAATCCCGGCTGCGCAAGCCCATTTTTGCTGTTGCAGATTTGCCTCAGCAACGCTAGGGGCATTTTCTTGATCGATAACAATAACTTGGACAGTCGGCACAATGGCTTCTACCCCGGACGGATCGGTCGATTACCCCCTCTGCACCACCCCCGATCCCGGTGGATGGCAGGAGGTGGTGCCCGGCGTGCTGTGGATTCGCCTGTCGCTGCCATTCCAACTCGACCACATCAATGTCTGGGCGCTGGACGGCGGGATGGCCGGCTGGACGCTGGTCGACTGCGGTCTGGGCGATCCGCGCAGCCGCGCGGTGTGGGAGGGTCTGCTGCACGAGGCTTTGGGCGGGCGCCCGGTGGAGCGGGTGGTGGTCACCCATTTCCATCCCGACCACATCGGCGCGGCTTCCTGGCTGGTGGAGCGGACCGGCGCCGATTTCGCCGCCTCGCTGACCGAGTGGCTGTTCGCCCGCACCCTGTCGGCCGGCAACGATGCCGCCGCCGACGCGGTGGTGGAGCGTTTCTACCGCCGCTGCGGGCTCGACGAGGAGGCGCTGCAATCGCTGCTCGCCCGCAAGGGGGCCTACAGCCGCGGCGTGCCCGCGGTGCCGGCGACGCTGACCCGCCTGCGGGCGGGCGACCGGCTGCGGGTGGGCGACCGCGACTGGACGGTGATCGGCGGCAGCGGCCACACGGCGGAGCCGGTCAGCCTGCACCGTCCGGCCGACGCTGCCGGCCCGGACCTGCTGATTTCCGGCGACCAGATCCTGCCGCGGATCAGCCCGAACATCAGCGTCTGGCCGTCGGAGCCGGATGCCGATCCGCTCGCCGACTATCTCGACAGCCTGGAGGGATGGAACGCCCTGCCGGCGGACACGCTGGTCCTGCCCTCGCACGGGCGCCCTTTCCACGGCCTGCACCGGCGTGCCGGGGAGTTGGCCCGGCACCATGCGGAGCGTCTGGCCGAGATCGAGTTGTTGTGTGCCGAACCGCAGACCGCGGCCGCGGTGACGCGGGCGCTGTTCCCGCGACCGCTCGACCCGCAGCAGATGCTCTTCGCCGTGGGCGAGGCGGTGGCGCACCTCAACCACCTGATCGGCAAGGGGCGGCTGGAGCGTTTGGCCGGACGGCATGACGGAATGCCGGCCGCCGATCTCTACCGCCGGCCGGATATCACCGGTCCGGCCTGACCCGATCACTTGGTACGGCAAACACTTGGTACGGCGATCACTCGGTGACGATCTCGAACTCGTGGGGGTCGAGCAGGGTCGCCACCGACAGGGTCTTCAGCGTCTTCGGATCGTCGGTGCGTTTCATCTGGGCATGCTGGGTGCCCATGCCGTCCTTGCGGATGGCGATCACTTCCCAATAGCCGCCGCTGGGGGACAGCTTGCGGTAAATCTGTCCCTCGACCACCTCGCGCTTCCTGCGCATTTTCGTTCTCCAAAACCCGTCCCATACCGGCGACCGTCACGGCCGCCGCGAAGGGCGCCATTGAAGCACAAAACCCCCCTGCCGTGGCGAGTGTCCGTTCGGTGACCCTTTGCCGATGCTGCATATGCACTGTTGCAGTGCCGCACGACGGTAGCACCCCCGATGACCCTTTGCCGCAGTGCGATTTCAGAGTGGAACAAAATCTGCGGCTGTGGGTTCATATGCGTCATGAACACCGATCTCGACGTGCTTGTCTTCGCGACCCGCCTGGTTGATGAACTGGGCGAGACCGCGATTCGAATGAGCCGCGTTCGTCTTGTCGAACTCACGGCCGCCAATCACACCCGTGCCGCCGCCTTTTGGCGGGAGGTGATGCGCACCTCCGAACGGCTGCTCAGCGAGCAATCGGGCCGGCGTGTGGCGACCGGGCTCTCCTCCCCGGCCATTGCCGCAGCGCAACCGGCCGGGGCCCAGCACCACGTCGCGCATGTTCCCCGACCTATTCCCTGACCCGCTTTCAAACAATATCGCAGGGCCGCTGCAGTCCTGTCGAGCGGGCATCAAGATCCCCATCAATCCCCATAGAAAAAGGGCCGGCACGGAGTGCCGACCCTTTCCCACGGAACGCTGACGCGTTTCGCTTACTTCACTTCGGCGTACTGGCCGTTGTGCCACTTGTACCAGACATAGGCCGGGCTGGTGACGTCGCCCTTGGCATCGAAGCCGATCTTGCCGATGACGGTGTCGTAGTTGCCCTTGCGCATGACTTCGGCAACCTTGGCGGCGTCGGTCGACTTCGCCTGCTTCACCGCGTCCGCCCAGATCTGGAGAGCGGCGTAGGTGTACAGGGTGTAGCCTTCCGGCTCGTAACCGGCCTTGCGGAACGTCTCCACGACGGCCTTGGCGGTCGGCTTCTCGCGCGGATCCGGACCGAAGGTCATCATGGTGTCCTCGCCGGCGTCGCCGGTGATGGCCCAGTACTCGTTGGTCACCAGCGCGTCACCCGACACGATGGTCGCCTTCAGTCCCTGGTCCTTCATCTGGCGGGCGATCAGGCCGGCCTCGGTGTGATAGCCACCGATGTAGACGGCGTCGATGTTCGCCTGCTTCAGCTTCGACACCAGAGCGGAATAGTCCTTCTCACCGGCCGTATAGGCTTCGTAGATGGCTTCCTTCTGGCCGCCGCCATTCAGCGCCTTCTGCGTCTCGTCGGCCAGACCCTTACCGTAGGCCGACTTGTCGTGCAGGATGGCGATGTTCTTGCCCTTGAACTTCTCCAGCAGATACTTGCCGGCGATCATGCCCTGCTGATCGTCACGGCCGCAGACGCGGAAGACGTTCTTCAGGCCCTGCTCGGTCAGCTTCGGGTTGGTCGAAGCCGGGGAGATCTGCAGCATGCCTTCCTCGGCATAGACCTGGCTGGCCGGGATCGACGAACCCGAGCAGAAGTGGCCGGCCACGAACTTCACACCGGCCTTGGCCAGCTGGTTGGCGACGGCGACGGCCTGCTTCGGATCGCAGGCGTCGTCACCGACTTCCAGCTTCAGCTTCTGGCCCAGGACACCGCCGGCGGCATTGATGTCCGCGACGGCCTGTTCCATGCCCTTCTTCATCTGCTCGCCGAAGGTGGCGTACTGGCCGGTGATCGGGCCGGCGGTGGCCACCGCGATGTCGGCCTTGGCGGCCGTGGCGGAGAGCGCGGTCGCCGCGATCGCGGCGAGAAGGGACAGCTTGAATTTCATGGGTGTGCTTGCTCCCTGTTCTGTGTGTGGTCCCTGTTGCAACATACCCCCGGCCCTTGCGGGCCTTGCCGCCGGGTCCCCTCCGGCGGTTTCCAGAATACCATACCCCAAGTGGCGCACGGTGCGACAGTTTCGCGGGCACCAATCGGCCGTATGGTCTATTCCTTTTATCTTATTCTCCGGCGCCCACGCCCGTCCGGTCGCGCCAGCCGAAAGGTCCGGCGCGCTCATAGAGCCACGGATACTGGTTGACCATGCGCCTTGCGATGGCGATGCGGTGCGCGGTCAGCGTGATGATGGCGAGCACCACCGTATGGACGATGAAGCCCCACACGGACAGCAGTTCCTCGCCGAACAGGCCCCAGGCCAGGAAGCGGTCGCCCACCCCCAGCAGCAGCGAATAGGCCAGAACGCTCGACACCGGTTTCCACCCTTCGGCAAGCGTCTGCCCGGTCAGCACGCCGCAGCCGCCGAACACCAGAAGCGTCAGGAACAGGAAGACCGGAAGCGAAGAGCCAAGGATCGTCTCCATCTCAGTGACCCCCTTCCAGATAAGCCGACCGCACCTCCGGGTCGGCCAGAAGCTGCGCCCCGGTTCCCGTCATCGTGATCTTGCCCGTCACCATCACATAGGCCCGGTGCGCCAGCTTCAGCGCGTGGAAGGCGTTCTGCTCCACCATGAACACCGTCATCTTCTGTTCCCGGTTGATCTCCTGGATCACCTGGAAGATCTGCTTCACGATCAGCGGCGCCAGACCCAGGCTGGGCTCGTCCAGCAGCAGCAAACGCGGCTGACTCATCAAGGCCCGCCCGATCGCCAGCATCTGCTGCTCGCCGCCCGACATCGTGCCGGCGCGCTGGTTGATGCGCTCCTTCAGGCGCGGGAACAGCGTCAGCACCCGCTCCAGCTCGCGGTCGAAGCTGCCGGGCTGGGCGACGATCGAGCCCATCTGCAGGTTCTCCAGCACCGTCATGCGCGGGAAGATGCGCCGGCCTTCCGGAGACTGCGCGATGCCGCGCCGCACGATCTCGTGGGTGGGGAGGTCGGTGATGTCCTCGCCCTCGAAGAACACCCGGCCCTGGCGCGCCCGCGGGCTGCCGCAGATCGTCATCAGCAGCGTCGACTTGCCGGCCCCGTTGGCGCCGATCAGCGAGACGATCTCGCCGGCGCCGATCTCGATGTCGATGCCCTTCAGCGCCTCGATGGCGCCGTAGAAGGTGTGGACGCCCGATACCTTCAGCATGGCTCAGGCCCCCTTCTGGTTGGTGGTGGGGGCGAGGTTCAGGTCGGCGGCGACCTCCGGCGGCAGGGCTTCGTCCTCGTCCTCGCCGAGGTAGGCGCGGATCACCGCCGGGTCGTTCTTCACATGCTCCGGATCGCCGTCGGAAATCTTCCGGCCATAGTCCAGCACCACCACATGGTCGGAAATGCGCATCACCACGCTCATGTCATGCTCGATCAGCAGAACGCCGGTCCGGTGGCCCTGCGGGGTCTGCACATCCCGGATGAAGGTCAGGATCTCGGCCAGTTCGCCCGACTCGCGCGGGTTCAGGCCGGCCGCCGGCTCGTCCAGGCACAGCAGCACCGGCTCGGTGCACATGGCCCGCGCGATCTCCAGCCGGCGCTGGGCGCCGTAGGGCAGGTTGCCGGCCTCCCAGTCGGCGAACTCGGTCAGGCGCACCCGGTCCAGCCAGTATTTCGCCAGCTCCACCGCCTCATGCTCGGCCTTGCGGAAGCCCGGCAGACCCAGCAGCCCGCCGATGGCGAAGCCCGACGCCCGCATCAGCTTGTTGTGCTGGGCGACGATCAGGTTCTCCAGAACGCTCATGCCGCTGAACAGCCGGATGTTCTGGAAGGTGCGCGCCACGCCGGCCAGCTGGGCGATGCGGTAGCCCGGCATCCGCTCCAGCAGGAACTCCTTGCCCGCCGGGTGGCGCAGCGTCAGCCGCCCCACCGTGGGGGTGTAGAAGCCGGTGACGCAGTTGAACAGCGTCGTCTTGCCGGCGCCGTTCGGGCCGATCAGCGCGGTGATCTCGCCCGCCCGCGCCTCGAAGGACACGTCGTTGTTCGCCACCAGACCGCCGAAGCGCATGGTCAGGTGTTCGACCGAGAGAAGCGGCTTTTCAGTGCTCATCGTTGCGGCGCTCATTTCGCGGCTCCCGTCGCGGCGGGGGGCTTGCCGCCATGCAGGAGGATGGTCGGGTCGCGGTGGGCCAGCAGGCCGCGCGGACGCCACAGCATGATCACCACCATGCCGGCGCCGAAGGCCAGCATGCGGTAGTCGGCCAGCTCGCGGAACGCCTCCGGCAGGCCGATCACCAGCAGCGTGGCCACCACCACGCCGATCTGGCTGCCCATGCCGCCCAGCACCACGATGGCCAGGATGATCGCCGACTCGATGAAGGTGAAGCTCTCCGGGCTGATGAAGCCCTGGCGCGTGGCGAAGAAGGAGCCGGCGAAGCCGCCGAACATCGCCGCGATCGCAAAGGCCGCCAGCTTCATGTTGGTGCGGTTGATGCCGAGCGAGGCGCAGGCGATGTCGTCCTCGCGCAGGGCCTCCCAGGCCCGGCCCAGCGGCAGCTTGCGCACCCGCAGCGTGAACAGGTTCACCACAAGGGCCAAGGCCAGGATGAGGTAGTAGAGGAAGACGATGCGGTGGAGCGGCGAGAACTCCAGCCCGAACAGCTCGTGGAAGGCGGCCATACCCTCGGCCGGCGTGCGGGAGAAGTCGGCGATGCCGAAGAAGCTCGGCCGCGGAATGCCGGAGATGCCGTTGGGGCCGCCGGTGAACTGGTACCAGTTCACCAGGATGATGCGGATGATCTCGCCGAAGCCCAGCGTCACGATGGCGAAATAGTCGCCGCGCAGACGCAGCACCGGGAAGCCCAGCAGCACGCCCGAGCAGGCGGCGAGCAATCCCGCCAGCGGCAGGCATACCCAGAAGCTGAGGCCGAAGTAATGGGCCAGCAGCGCGTAGGAATAGGCGCCGACGGCGTAGAAGGCGACATAGCCGAGGTCGAGCAGGCCGGCGAGGCCGACCACGATGTTCAGGCCCCAGCCCAGCATGATGTAGGTCAGCAGCAGGATGCCGATGTCCAGGATCATGCGGTCGGCCAGCGGGGTGAAGGGCAGCACGACGGCGAAGGCGACGGCGACCGGGCCGATGTATTTGCTGGCGTGCTGCACCTTGGCGGCGATGCGGTCCATGCGGCGGTCGCGGTCGGCCTGGCTCAGCTTGGAGCGGCCGGTGGCCACCGTCATGGCGGCGCGGAGCGCAATGACGCCGCCGCCCAGCACCAGCACCAGGCGCAGCACCTGGGTCGGCATCGGCAGCACCAGCCCGACGCCGGCGCAAATGAGCGCCAGGATCAGCACCGGCATGGCCATGCCCTGGCGGATCAGCCCGAGGCCGAGGCGGCCGAGGAAGACCAGCAGGATGGAGGCGACGACCTCCTCCGGCCGGGCTTCGATGCCCAGCCCGGTGGGGCGGTCGACGGTGCGCAGGCCCACCAGCGGCACGGTCAGCAGCAAGGCGACGAAGGCGGCCAGCCCGGCGTCCTTGATGGTGGCGACCCAGTCGACGCCGCGCGCCTTGATGCTCCCGGCGGAGGAGACGGTGTTGGAATGGGTGGTCATGGCGCTTACACCTTCTCGATCTCGGGCCGGCCGAGCAGGCCGGTGGGCCGGAAGATCAGGACGAGGACGAGGATGGAGAAGGTTGCGACGTCCTTCCATTCGGAGCCGACATAGCCGGACCAGAAGGCCTCGATCAGGCCGATGACCACGCCGCCGAGCATGGCGCCGGGCAGCGAGCCGACGCCGCCGAGCACCGCGGCGGTGAAGCTTTTCACGCCCGCCAGGAAGCCGATGTAGAAGTCGATGACGCCATAGATCAGCAGCACCATCATGCCGGCGACGGCGGCGAGCGCCGCGCCCATGACGAAGGTCAGCGAGATGACGCGGTCGACGTTGACGCCGAGCAATCCTGCCATCTTCTTGTCCTGCTCGCAGGCACGCTGGGCGCGGCCGAGAGAGGTGCGGTTGATCAGGATGGTGAAGCCGACCATCAGGACCAGGGTGATGATGATGGTGGCGAGGCGCACGTAGCTGACGGAGACGGCGCCGTCCATCAGGGTGAGGTTGCCGGGGAGGATGGGCTGCAGCGGCTTGGAGCGGGCGCCCTGGAGGATCTGGATGTAGTTCTGCAGGAAGATCGACATGCCGATGGCGGAGATCAGCGGCGCCAGCCGGGGCGAGGAGCGCAGGGGCCGGTAGGCGATGCGCTCCACCGTCCAGCCATAGACGCTGGTGAACAGCATGGAGGCGACCAGCATGATCAGCAGCGCCAGCGGCACCCAGGTGACGCCGAGCGCGCCGATGGCCAGGAAGGTGATCAGCGCCACGAAGGCACCGATCATGTAAATCTCGCCATGGGCGAAGTTGATCATCCCGATGATGCCGTACACCATCGTGTAGCCGATCGCGATCAGGCCGTAAATCGCCCCAAGCGACAAGCCGTTGATCAATTGCTGGAGAAAATAGTCCATGTCCTCATCCCACCTTCAGCGCGGCGCAAAGGCAGGGTGCGGCGGCACGGGCACACACGGCACACCGGTCTCGCAACAGCAGCCCCCTGTCTGGTGCAGCCCGTCCAGTCACCAAACGGAATGCCGTTTCATCGGGAGTTCCGTCTACTGGTCTGACGGACCATGATTTTTCCTGTTCGGAGGAGGTTCCTGCGATCCGGCCGGGCCGTCGGCAAGTGCCCCTCCTGACCTTTTCGGTAGTACCAGCCTGACGGATTTTTGCAAGACAGATTTGTGTTGCCCGCATGCGTGATCCTCCGGGACAACCGGAGCCTAAAATGAGAAACGCCCCGCCGGCGGTTGCCGGCAGGGCGTTTCTCGCAACGAACCGGAGACTATCGAAGCCTCAGCGCGTGGTAACCGACTGCTTGGCCGGGACAGCGGCGACCTTCTGCTTCGGCTTGGCCGGAGCGGCGGCCTTGGCCGGCTTCGCCTTCGCGGTCGTGGCCTTGGGCGCCGCCGGAGCGGGTGTGGCTGAAGCGACGGCGAAGACGGGATCCGGATTGCTGACCGTCTTCACGTCGCAGAGCGGACGGCTGGCCAGATGCATCAGGCCGGCGCCCTTCTCGTCCGTCGTCAGGGTACGCAGGTCGTCGGGCGTCAGGTCCTTGGCGGCAACCGAACGGTCGACGAAGTTGGCGCAGTATTGCGGGATGCCGATGGTGGCGGCGCGGCGGCTGATCTCGTTCGCCAGCTCCGTCCGGAACATGTCGAACTGGCGCGTGGCGTTGCCGCCGCCCGACCGCTTGTAGAAGGCGATCAGCGACGCTTCCGAGTTGGACAGCATGGCGCGGTTCTTGACCGAGAAGTCCTGATACAGGTCGAAGGGCTTCTTGTCCGGAACGACCGTACGGCAGGTCAGGCCGACGATCATCATCTCGGTGTGCAGGCGCATCATCTGCTCGGCCGCATATTCGGCGCGGTTGTAGCAGGCGGGCGTGGCCGGGCCGCTCGACTTGGCCGGCCGCGCCTTCGCGGCAGCAGGCTTCGCCACGGCAGCCTTCGCCGGCGGCTTCGCAGCCTCCTTGGCGGCGGCACTCGTGGGCGCGGGCATGGCGAGCAGCGCGCCGAGGACGGCGGCGCCGGTCAGGGCTTTCAGGGAAAGGTGGAGGGCGGCGCGCTGGCGACTCATCAGGGGCTCCGGTGGCGCGGTACGACAGGACGGGTTCGGGCGGAGATGGGCGGCGCCCGACAGTCGGCGACCTTCTACCCGAACGCCCGGGCTGGTCAATGGGATTTGCCCGCCGCTTGTCTTTTGTCCCATCACCGCGGCGGAGAGGCAACGCAGATACGGGCGGAGGGCGGCGCCAGGGTCATGTCCCTCCGGACAGGGATGGCGCCCGCCGCTGGACGGGGTGGGTCCGGCGCGGCTATGGATGGACGCTGGACAGTCGGACAGGTGACAGGGCATGGCAGCCACCGGATCGCAATCGGCCGGAACGGGGTTCGGAGCCGGGCCTGGAACAGACTATGCGAGCGGACACCGCATCGGCATCGACCTGGGCGGGACCAAGACGGAGGGCATCCTGCTCGACCGACAGGGAAACCAGCTGGCGCGCCACAGAGTTCCAACGCCGAAGGGAGATTACGACGGCACGATCGCGACCATCGGCGATCTGGTCGCCCGCCTAGAAGGAGAGATCCCCCACGGGCACAAGGCGACGGTCGGGCTGGGCATTCCGGGCGCCATCTCTCCGGCGACCGGGCTGGTCAAGAACGCCAACTCCACCTGGCTGATCGGGCGCGATTTCACGCGCGACCTGACACAAGCGCTCGGCCGTCCGGTGCGGATCGAGAATGATGCCAACTGTCTGGCGGTGTCGGAGGCGACCGACGGCGCCGGGGCCGGCTGCGGCGTGGTGTTCGCGGCGATCCTCGGCACCGGCTGCGGCGCCGGCATCGTCGTGCATGGCCGGGTGTTGGGCGGACGCAACGCCATCGCCGGGGAATGGGGGCACAACCCGCTGCCCTGGCCGACCGATGCCGAACGGCCGGGACCGGCCTGCTATTGCGGCAGGCACGGCTGCCTGGAGACCTTCGTGTCCGGTCCGGCGGTGGCGGCGGACCATTTTGCGGCGACCGGCGAGAGGTTGGACGCCGCGACGATCCTCGCCCGCGCAGCCGATCAGACCGCCGCCAACGACGGATGCAGGGCGACCGCGAACCGGCTGGTCGGCCGGCTCGCCCGCGGACTGGCGGCGGTTGCCAACCTGCTGGACCCCGACGTCATCGTGCTTGGCGGCGGCCTGTCGAACGCCGAGCTGCTGTACGAGCGGCTGCCGGCGGCGATGCAGCCCTGGGCCTTCAGCGACCGCCTGGACACGCCGGTGCGCCGCGCCCGCCACGGCGATTCCAGTGGCGTGCGCGGCGCCGCATGGCTGTGGCGGCCCGGAGAGTTGCCGGACGGGACCTGACCGAAGCGGCTCAGTCGGTCCGCGCGGTCCGCGGGGCCGGCGGGACATCGGCGCTGCGCGGCGGAGCTGCTCCGCGACGGGCCGCGGCGGGGTCCACCGGCGGCGGCGTCAGCGAGTGGGAGGCGGAATAATGCCGGGTCGTCTGCTTCACGTCGGTGCCGTAGCGCGTCATGCCGGCACGGTCCTTGCCCGCCTTTATCGCCCCCCAATGGGACGGGGCCGGGCCGGGGATCGGCTGCGCCTGATCCATGTTGCGCAGGAGCGGGCCGGTCGGGACCATCTGGTCATACACCCAGGGCGCATACTCCTGCTTCTGGGCATGGGCCGGCAGCGACAGCGTCACCATCGCCAGCGTGGCGGCCACGGCGGAGAGGGCGAACTTGACGGCGGTTTCGGCAGAGGAGGCAACGCGGGTCATCGAACAGGCGCCTTTCGTCCGGGAAAACGGATCGGAAGGGTCAGTCGAGCGGAAAGCGCCCGCGCCGTCCAATGCGGAGGCGCGTTACCCACCCCGGTCGCGGAATCCCCAAGCGGAGCAAGCCCCCGCCCTTCCGATACAGGCCGCCCGATACAGGCTAGGAGACGGATTACTGCGCCGGCAGCCGGTAGAGCGTCAGATGCAGGCGCCTGCCGGTGTTGTAATTGAAGCCCGAAAGTTCCGCCAGCGCCAGCGGCGTGGCGGTGCCCAGGCTGTCGAGGAAAGCCGGCGCCTCCCGGTCTTCAACCAAGGCCAGCCCGCAGGCGCGGTCGCCCATCAGATGGGCGGCGGCACCGGCGCCATGGACCAGCTTGGTCGGCGTACCCAGCAGGAAGACCAGGCTCGGCTCCGAATAGCCGGCGGACGCCACCACGCTGTCCGGACAGGGGCGGACCTGCGCCACCGCGCGGGCGGCCTGCCGGCTGACCCACACGCCGTCGATGTTCGGCAGCACGGCGGCATAGGTCCCGGCATAGAGCAGCGCCGCGGCGCCGACCCCGGCGGCCAGCCCGGTCCGCCGCTCTCCCCGCAGAAGCGAGCGCAGGGACAGGGCGAAGAGACCGCCCACCGCCGGCACCAGCGCCACCCCGACCGGATCGATCCGGCGGTCGACCAGCCAGGGGATCACGGCGACGGCCAGGGTGAGGGCGCCGAAGCCGATCACGCCCAGCGCCACCGCTGCGGCGACCAGCCAGCGGCGCGGCCGTTCGCGGCTGCGGTCGAAATTGTCGATCAGCGCCGCCGCGGCCAGGGCCGCAATGGCCGGGAAGACCGGCAGGGTGTAGTGGAGCAGCTTGGTCGGCACCGCTTCGAACACCAGCCAGCTCGGGACGATCCAGGCGATGCAGAAGCGCACGGCGTCCAGCCGGCGCCGCGCCCACACCCAGGGAACCGCCAGCAGCGCCAGCAGCGACCAGGGGGCGAAGGTCACCCAGAAGGTGCCGAGGTAATAGCCGGGCGGCAGTCCCTTGCCCTCCTGCCCGCCCGACACCTTGCCCAGCATGTCGTGGCCGACGGATTCGGCGAAGAAGGCGCCCTTGCTCTTGATGGCGATGGCGATCAGCCAGGGGGCGGCGATGGCGACGACGATGCCGAGCCCGGCCAGCGGCTTCAGCCGCTTCAGCCACCCGGCCTCGCGATCCCACAGGGCCAGCACCAGCGCCGTGCTGCCGGACACCAGCAGGACCATCGGCCCCTTGACCAGCACGCCGACGCCGGCGGCGATCCAGAAGACCAGCGGCGCCGCCCAGGCGGCGCGCCCGGCGGGAACAGGGTCGCGGCGGCCGAGATACAGGTGGGCGAGCGCCGCCTGCCCGATGACCACGGTGGCAAGCAGGACGGCGTCGGTCTTGGCCATCCGCGCCTCGACCCCCAGCACGACGCAGGACGCCATCATCAGCCCGGCGATGAAGCCGGCCGGCCCGCCGAACAGCCGCGCCGCCGTCCAGGCGCTGGCCAGCACCGCCAGGATCGCCCCCAGGAAGGACGGGATGCGGTAGGTCCAGATGACCTTGTCGGACCCGACCGGGATCCCGCGCAGCGCATCGGCCGCCGCGGTGGCGGCACTCTGCAGCCAATAGATTCCGACCGGCTTCTTGTAGCGGGTCTCGTCCTGGAAGCGGATGTCGACGAAGTTGCCGCTGTCCAGCATCTGGGAGGACGCCTGGGCGAAGCGCGCCTCGTCGCGGTCGAAGGGCGGCAGCACGGTGAAGCCGGGCAGGAACAGCGCCGCGGCGATCAGCGCCAGCAGCGCATAGGCCCAAATCGGCAGGCGGTTTCCCCGCAGCGACGTCGCGGTCACGATTTGCTCGGCACCGCGCCGTCGGCGGCCTGCGACTTCTTGTGGCTCCAGACGAAATAGACGTTGCGGGCGTAGATCACCAGACCCATGCCCTGCCCCAGCATGAAGACCGGGTCGAAGCGGTAGAAGGCGTAGGCGAACAGCAGAACGCCGCCGCCCAGCGAGAAGTACCAGAACAGCTCCGGCACCACGCTGCGGCGCGCCTTCTCGCTGGCGATCCACTGCACGATGAAGCGCATGGTGAACATGAGCTGGGCGAAGAAGCCGATACCGACCCAGATCAGGTCGGTGGTGCTTTGCCCCTGGAACCACGCTGCGGCGCGCTCAATCATCGTAAAATCCTGTCCCGAAAGGGTCGGTGAAAGTCGGTCAGAGACGTTCGGAGACCGGCGACAGCTTCGTCCGCCGCTTCAGCCAGTAAACGCCCAGCAGATCGACCACGCCGATCAGCCCGCGCCGCCAGTTGTTGTATTTCGACACGCCGCGCTCGCGCGGTCTATGGTTCACCGGCACATAGGCCACCGGATGGCCGTGGGCGCGGAAAAGCGCCGGCAGGAACCGGTGCATCGCCCCGAAGAAGGGCAGGTCGAGGAAGGCGTCGCGGCGGAACAGTTTCAATCCGCAGCCGCTGTCCGTGCAGCCGTCCTGCAGGAAGGACTGGCGGACGGCATTGGCGAACTTGGAGGCCCAGCGCTTGGACAGGGTGTCCTGCCGCTTCTTGCGCAGGCCGCCGACCAGCACCGGCGCACCGGCTTCCCCGGTCGAAACCAGGGCGAACAACGCCGGAATGTCGGCCGGGTCGTTCTGGCCGTCGCCGTCCAGCGTCACGACGAACTCGCCGCGCGCCGCCTTGACGCCGCTGCGCACCGCCGCACTCTGACCGGAGCGGCGGACATGGCGCAGCACGCGCAGCCGGCCGGCCTCCACCGCCGGGGCAAGGCGTGCCTGGGTGTCGTCGTCCGACTGGTCGTCGACGAAGATGATCTCGAAACCGCCGACCGGAGTCAGTGCCCGCTCGATCTCTTCGAGCAGCGGCAGCACATTCTCGGCCTCGTTGAAAACGGGGACAACGACCGACAGCCGCACCGGCTGGCCGTTCTCCGGATAAATGCTCACGGTTTGCCATCCCATTCGCCAAACGGGCGGCAAATTACTCTCGCGGCGCGGCGAACGGTAGCGGAAAAGGATGAGACGGAAGCGGGGCAGATCCCCGCTTCCGTCCGATCCGGTTGCGCAGCCGCCGGATTACCCCTTCCGGCCGTTGGTGCCGGGGGTTAGCGGAAGCGGCACATAGCGCAGGTCGCCGCCGCGGCTGACCAGCATCAGCAGGGTCTTGCGGCCGTCTTCCTTTGCCTTGGCGATGCGGGATTCGAGATCGGCGGGGGTCGCCACCGGCTCCTGTCCCGCCTCGACGATGACGTCGCCGAGGTCGAGCCCGCGCTGGGACGCGGCGCTGTCGCGGTCGACCTCCGTCACCACCAGCCCGTCGACATCGTCGGCGATGGAGAAGGTCTGGCGCAGGCCGGGGGTCAGCGGGGCCAGCTTGAGGCCCAGCGCCGACTTGCTCTCCTCCGGCTGGGCGGAGCGGGGGGCGCCGCTGGACCCGGAAAGCGCGACCTGCTGCGGCTCGTTGCGCAGTTCGCCGATCGTCACTTGGACGGTTTCCTCCTTGCCGCCGCGCAGCAGGGTCATCGGAACGGTGCTGCCGATCCCGGCGGAGGCGACGAGGCGGGGCAGTTGGCGCATCTGCTCCAGCGGATCGCCGTTGAAGGCGGTGATGACGTCGCCCTGGCGCAGGCCGGCCGACGCGGCCGGGCTGTCGGGCGACACGCTGGTGACCAGGGCGCCGCTGGTGCCGTCCACGCCAAGGCTTTCGGCGATGTCCGGCGTCACGCGCTGGACCTGGACACCCAGCCAGCCGCGCCGCACCTTCCCGCCGTCCTTCAGCTGGTCGATGATCGGCTGGGCCAGCGAGGACGGAATGGCGAAACCGATGCCCACCGACCCGCCGGTCGGCGAATAGATGGCGGTGTTGATGCCGATCACCGCGCCGCTGGCGTCATAGAGCGGGCCGCCGGAATTGCCGCGGTTGATGGCGGCGTCGGTCTGCAGATATTCGTCGTAGGGGCCTTGCTGAATGTCGCGGGCGCGGGCCGACAGGATGCCGGCGGTCACCGACCCGCCGAGACCGAAGGGGTTGCCGATGGCGACCACCCAGTCGCCGACCTCCACGGATTTGCTGTCGCCCCAATGGGCGGCGGTCAGCGGCTTGTCGCTTTCGACCTTCAAAAGCGCAAGGTCGGTCGGGGCGTCGGACCCCACCAGCTTCGCCGGCAGCTTGGTCCCGTCATGCAGGGTGACGGCGATCTCGGCCGCGTCGGCCACCACATGGTTGTTGGTGACGATCAGGCCCGCCGGATCGATGATGAAGCCGGAGCCGAGCGCCATGCTCGGCAGGCCGCGCGGAGTGCCGGGCGGCGCGGCCTCGGGAGAATCATCCCCCTGCCCTTCCCGCTGGCGGTTGCGGAATTCGCGGAAGAACTCCTCCAGCGGCGATCCGGGCGGCAGGTCCATCCCCTCGGGCAGCCGGCCGCCGCCGGCCGAGGCCTGGGGCGCCTGGGTGCTGGAGATGTTGACGACGGTGTCGATCTGCGTCCGGGCAAGGTCGCGGAAGGACGGCGGCGCATAGGTCCTGCTTGCCCCCGGCTGCGCGGCGGCGGAAGCGTCCTGTGCAGCCGCAGGCGGCACCGGCAACAGGACCGCGCCGGACAGCAGCGCGCACAGCGCCGCGGCCGGAAGGCGTCGGAAGATCGGGTAGGATCGCGGCACGGACGCATGCGGCATGGACGGTCTCCGCAAAAAACGGTTGGGGCTGTTCTGCAACTGAAAACACGCCACCCCCCGTCCGGGGTCCATCGCCCTTTTCAAAAGTCGGCAATCGAAAGATGCCGGTGACCGGAGGTTGCGACCGGGGGTTTACGGCCGCTTCCATATTTTAAAACATCCGTTCTCCACCAAGCGTCGTACGCTGTGGTGACACCGGATACAAAATCACGATTCCCTGCAAAGTTATGCTGGCATTTTTGAGAAGAGTTTCCGATAGTCGTCCATACCGAAAACATCGCCCGCCAGCGTGAAGCCTCGATGCTGCTGACGCACGCGCCCGCGTGGTCCCGCGTCTGAAGCGTGCGGTCCGGGTAGACATGCTGACGAATGACTGAAAATTCACTTTGGCAACCGAGCGATATAATGAACGCAGAAACCGGGAGCGAACCGGAGTCTCCCAAGAAGCGTGGGCGCATTCCGCAGTCGGCGTGGCCCCAAATTCTTGAACGTTACCGCAGCGGCGCAACCCTTTCGGCCATCGCGCGCGAATTCGAATGCACGCCCAGTGCCATCTCCTACATCATCAAGAAGGCGGAGGCCGCGAGCGGCCAGGGCGATGCCGCTCAGGGTGATGCCGGCCCGGTCGAGGGGATGCAGGACGAGGCGCAGGGCGCCGACGGTACCTCTTCCGCAGCGCCGGAGACGGCTGGCGAGGCTCCCGCTCCGGTGACTCCGGCGGTCCCGGAAACGCCGGCCGCGGCGCCGGCGCCCGCCGCTCCCGCCGCCGCGGAGTCCGAAACCCCGGCCGAACCGCGCCGCGCCGCCGGCCGCACCGGCCGCACCACGCTGACCCGTGCCCCGCGGACGGAACCGGCCGCCGAGCAGCCTTCGGCCGAGGCGCCGGCTGCCGCTCCCGCACCGGCCCCGACGGAAACGCTACGCCTGAACCGGCCGGAGCCCGCCGCGGCTCCCGCGCCGGCGCCGGTTGCCGCCCCGGCTCCCGCACAGACTCCCGCACAGACCGCCGCCGCGCCGGAGGCCCCGCGTGCGGCCGGCCAGCCGACGCCGCCGGTGGATGCGGTGGAAGGCCGGCTGCGCGACACCGCCAAGGCCTGCATTTCCGCCTATCGCGGCTGGCGTCAGCAGCCGAGCGAGGCGACGATCCAGGCGCTGTCCGAAACCGTGCACGAACTGCGCAAGGCTTTGGCCCGCGTGGAGATCGACATGTCGGCCAGCCGCCGCGAGGAACAGGCGATCCGCCCGATCCCGATCCCCGCGCACCGGGCGTCGCGCCGCCCGAACTGAACGGTCTTTCAAAAGCGGGTTTGAAAAGCCCCCTTTGAAAATCCGCCGTCTGAAAAACCTCCGTCCCCACCCGGGGGCGGAGGTTTTTTCATGGCCGCGGCTCCGCTTGCGCCATCCATGCAAAAGGGGATTGACGGCCCCCCAATCGAAAGGCTAATCCTCTGCGCCCCGATGGAAGGGTGGCCGAGTGGTTAAAGGCAGCAGACTGTAAATCTGCCCGCGTTAGCGTACGCTGGTTCGAATCCAGCCCCTTCCACCATCGCATTCAAATCGAGAGCATCCGCCGAACGGAACAGCCCTCGCGAATGCCGGATTTCCCCTCCTCGTCTTTTCAAAAATCCGCCGCCTACAGCGGCAGCGGTTCGGCAGGCGTCACGCGCGGGAAGCGCAGCGTGAAGGCGGTCCCCGCCCCCGGCGCGCTGTCCAGCCGCAGCCGGCCGCGCAGAGTCCGCATGACCAGCGTGTAGACGATGTTCAGCCCCAGCCCGCTGCCGCCGCGGTCGCGGCTGGTCGTGAAGAAGGGCTCGAACACCTTGCCGTGCAGCTCCGCCGGGATGCCGCGTCCGTCGTCGGCATAGACCAGTTCCACCTCGCCATCCATCGCCGTCACCGTCACCGTCAGCCGGCCGCGCCCCCCCGGCTCGTAACCGTGCAGAAGCGAGTTGATGACGAAGTTGGTCAGGATCTGGCTGAAGGCACCCGGATAGCTGTCGATCGTCAGGTCGTCGGGGCAATGGACGGCAACCGTGTGACCGCTTCGACGGATGCGCATGCCCAGGCTGCGCAGGATTTCGTGAATGTAGGCGTTCAATTCGAAGACGCGGCGTTCCTCGCTCGCCTGATCGACGGCGATCTGCTTGAAGCTCTGGATCAGCCGGGTGGCGCGTTCGATGTTGAGCAGCATCAGCTGCGTCGCCTCGTCGGCGATGTCTATGAACTCGGCGAAATCTCCGCGCCGCAGGGCACCGGCCTCGAACAGGTGGCGCAGCGCGCGGGTCTTCTCCGCCAGCAGCGAGGCACCGGTCAGGGCGATGCCGACCGGCGTGTTGATCTCGTGCGTCACCCCGGCCACCAGTGAGCCCAGCGCCGCCATCTTCTCAGCCTGGATCAGTTGGACCTGCGCCTCCTTCAGGTCCTGCAGGGCGCGTTCGGCCTCCTCCTTGGCGGCCCGGACGGCTTCGGCCGCGCGCACGCTTTCGGTGACGTCGGTGTGGGAGCCGACGATGCGGAACGGCTTGCCGTCGTTGCCCGCAACGGCGAGCGTGCGCGTCTCCAGGAAGACCGTGGCGCCCGAGCGGTGATGGAAACGCTGCAGCAGCCGGCCTTCCGACCGCCGGCCGGCCGCCAGATCCCGCTCCAACTCCAGTGCGGCACCGAGATCGTCGACGTGGATCAGTTCTTCCCAGCGGCGGCGGCTGTTGTCCATCTCCGCCTCGGAATAGCCCAACAGGCCCCACCATTGCGGGGAGAACCAGACATCGCCGGTGCGGAGATCCCATTTCGAGATGCCCTCGCGCGCCGCCTGGATCGCCAGTTCCAGCAATTCCCGGCTGGAGGCGACCTCCCGCTCCGCCTGCTTGCGCTGGGTGATGTCGGTGTAGGTGGTGACGAATCCGCCGTCGGGCAGCGGCAGGGTCACCGTTTCGATGACGACGCCGTCGGGCCGCACGCGCTCGTTGTAAAAGGGCCAGGAGGCCTTGCGGATATAGTCCAGCCGCTGCGCCACCAGATCGTCGACGTCGCCGCGGCCATAGCCGCCCTGCTCCGCGATGTGGCGGACCACCGCCTCATAGGGCTGGGCATAGCGCGGGAATCCGGGATCGATGTAGAGCAGTTCCAGCACGCGCCGGTTCCAGGCAACCAGCCGCAGGTCATGGTCGAAGGCCATCACCCCCTGGCTGAGGCAGTCCAGCACCGAACTGGTCTTCGCCCAGGGCTCCTGTTCGGCCGGAACCGACACCGAATCGATTGCCGTCAGCAACCGCTCGCCCGGCCCGCCGGCCCCCAGCGCCAGGGTCACGGCGCTTCCGTCGGGGAGCCCGCGCGTCAACGGACAGCCGCGGCGCAGGTCGGCGATGGCGGCACACCCCAGCAGGCCGCCGAACAGCCCGACCAACGTCGCATCGGCCGGCACGGCGAACCGGGCCGCGAAGGCGGCATTGGCCCATACCAGGCGTTCGTCGGCGTCAAAGCGGGCGAACCCGGTGTCCCCCATGCCCGTGCCTACTCCCTCCGCTGAACCGGCCGGTTGAATTCACAGCCGGCGCCCAGACCGACGGGATAAACCCGGCGGCAGGACACGCGGCGCGACCCGCGGTCTCATTCTTGTCTCTTGACGGTTGACGGGCAAGCGTCATTCCGCACCTGCCGGCGCTGGAGCCGGCTGGGAGACCGGTTGTTCTTACGAGACAGTGAAGCCTAATCCTGCGCCTGTCCAGGGTCCCCGGCGGCCAAGCCGTTGTTGGAGATAAGGATTTGCGCGACGGCGAATGCGGCGGTCCGCGGCAGCCGGTTTCCGGCGGTTCCGGCCTCCGCGACGATTTTTCCCGCCCCGTCCGAGCTTGAACCGACCGAACTGCATGACTAGGGCAGCCATGGCGACGGCAGGCAAGCCTTGATGGTACGCTGCACTGATTGTTGTGTTGGTTTGCAGTATAGTATCAGTATTGTGCGTAATGCCGCGATATTTGAACAATATTCAGCTTGTGGATCGGCCGCCTGCCA
Organism: Azospirillum oryzae; assembly: GCF_900177515.1. GTDB lineage: Bacteria > Pseudomonadota > Alphaproteobacteria > Azospirillales > Azospirillaceae > Azospirillum > Azospirillum oryzae_A. The sequence continues at coordinate 495,952 of NZ_FXAK01000008.1, read as the reverse complement.
CAGTATTAACCGACCCCGGACCGCGGATCCCTCGAACCGGTGAAAAGCCTCGGATTGGGAATGGCTTTTCAGAATAACGACGTTGTTTGACAGAGGTCAAACACGCCGCACTGGTGGTCGAATATGCTCCGCGCCAACGTGGAACCGGAAATCAGGCGCATCGACATGCCAGACGGAAGCATCGTTCAGCAGGGCGCAGCCCAACCCGCCAAGGTCCCGCTGTACGAAAGCCATAAAACGATCCATCCGAAGGCGGTCAAGGGCCTCTATCGCCGCCTGAAGACGGTCACCTTCTCCGTTCTTCTGGCCCTGTTCTTCATCGCTCCCTGGATCCGGTGGGAACGCGGTCCCGACGCGCCCGCCCAGGCGGTGCTGTTCGACCTGACCACGCCCCGGTTCTTCCTGTTCTGGATCGAGATCTGGCCGCAGGAAATCTATTATCTCACCGGGATCCTGATCGTCGCGGCGCTTGGGCTTTTCCTGGCGACGGCGCTGGCCGGCCGCGTCTGGTGCGGTTTCGCCTGTCCGCACACGGTGTGGACCGACCTGTTCGTCTGGATCGAGCGCATCTTCGAAGGCGACCGGGCGGAGCGCATCCGCATGGAAAAGCAGCCCTGGACGGCCCGCAAGGTGCTGCGCAAGGCCGGCAAGCATGCGGGCTGGCTGGCGCTCAGCTTCGTCACCGGCTTCGGTTTCCTCGCCTATTTCACCGACGCCCCGGCCCTGCTGCACGACTTCGCCACCTTCCAGGCCAGCTACGAGGCGACATCCTTCTTCGCCATCTTCGTCGGCATGACCTATGTGATGGCCGGCTGGACGCGCGAGCAGATGTGCATGTACATGTGCCCGTGGCCGCGCATCCAGAGTGCGATGCTGGACGAGCATTCGCTGGTCGTCACCTATCAGGCCGACCGCGGCGACAACCGCGGCCCCAAGCGCAAGTCGCAGAGCTGGGACGAGCGGCGCGCCCAGGGCTTCGGCGACTGCATCGACTGCGGCCAGTGCGTCCAGGTCTGCCCGATGGGCATCGACGTGCGCACCGGCGAGCAGTCGGACTGCATCAACTGCGGCCTGTGCGTCGACGCCTGCGACAGCATCATGATCCAGCAGGGGCTTCCCACCCGCCTGATCGCCTTCGACAGCTTGGCCGCCCAGGACACGCGGGCGTCCGGCAAGAGCTATCAATGGCGTCTGTTCCGTCCGCGCGTCATCGTCTATGCCCTGCTGATGCTGGTCATCGGCGGTGCGATGGCCTGGAGCTTCGCGCTGCGCCCCAGCCTGAACATCACCGTGCTGCGCGATCGCGCGCCGCTGTTCGTGACGCTGTCCGACGGCTCGATCCGCAACGCCTACACCTTCAAGGTCGCCAACAAGACCCGGCAGGACCGCTCCTACACCCTCAGCGTCGCCGGCCTGCCCAATGCCGAGATCAAGGTGATCGGCGAAGCGGAGGACGAAGCCGCCGCCCACACTGCCACCATCTCCGCCGAGCCGGACAGCGTCGCCACCTACCGCGTCTATGTGACGGCCCCGCGCACGGCGGTCACCTCCACCTCGCTGCCGCTGACCTTCCAGCTATCCGACACCGGAACGAACGAGAAGAACAGCCACGACAGCGTCTTCATGGGGCCGGCGAACTAGCCTCCGAACCCTCCTTGGCACGAGCGCGAAAGGCGGGGGCCGGCGGATCGGCCTACCGCCTTTCGTGTTTCTGCGCAAAGGGAGGGGCCCCGCATGGGCAGTTTGCGCGGGCCGGCATGCAACTCACCTGACTCAAGCGAACGAAGGCTGGACCGCGGCGACGCCGGATCCGCCTGCAGCGAGGTGAGACACCCATGCTTTTCGACTTCGAGCCATCGGGCATCAACGACACCTATCTGCGCCTGACACGCAGCGGGCTGTCCTGCATCGTCGCTCCGGCCGGGGCGTGGAACGGGCTTCTGCGGGTCAACTACATCGTCGCCGGCGCACCCGGCGGCGGCGAACCGCACATGATCTTCCGCAGCCTGGATGTCGGCTGGGACGACGGCCGCTTCTGCTGGAAAGGCCGGGCGGCGCCGGTGATGACCAGTTCCGGCATGGTCGACATCCTGCTGGAACGCGGGCTGGTGACCGACTCGGAGGCGGAGCGGCTGCTGTTCGGCATCAACACGCCGGCGGCCGGCGCCAGTTCGGACGAGGCGCTGATGATCCGCGCCCTGCTCAGCGGCTGCAGCTTCACCCCCGTCTACGACCAGCCGCCGCTCAGCAGCGAGCCGCCGGTGGTCGCCGGATTCGCCATGCGCACCCTGGCCGATCCAGGCGCCTACATGCTGGAGGCCCGCAATGGCTTGCCGGTTCTGGACGGCGAGGCCCGTGACGCGCTGCGCCGGCAGGTCGGGCTGGTGATGTGACGCCCTCCTTCTTTGGTCGAAGACCGATCCGGAATCGGCCGAATCCCACCCCTATGGCGTAGGGACTAGACCTTCGGGCGATAGAAACTGTCATGTTGCCGGGACATTCTTATTGCAACTGCTCACAGGAGCCATGCTGCCGCCGACCTCGACCCCTTCCGAAAGAGCCCGACAGCCATGAACGCCAATCTGTCCCATCGCTGCACCGCCCTGATCGACCGCGCCCGCGCCGCTTGGCTGAGCCAGCCGCTGGCCCGCAAGCTGGCGTCCCGCAATGCCGCCCGACACAGTTCAATGGGTCGTCGCCGGATGTCGATGGAACTGCTGGATATGGAACTCTTCCGCATCGATATCGGCGGCTGAGAGTTCTGCCCTATTTCGCCAGCAGGTGTTCGTACCGCGAGTCGGTCAGCGTCTTCATGAAGGCAACCAGCGCCTTGACGCGGCGGGTGTCCAGCGCCGGGGCCGATTCCAGTTCCTTGGTCGAAAGGTTCGCCGCCACCTCCGGCGCTCCCCAGGGCTTGCCGGTCTCCGGATTGATCGCGGCCTTTTCCGTCCGGTTGTTGTAGTGGTCGTAGAAGCGGACGACCGTCTCCAGATCCTTGAAGACGCCATTGTGCATGTAGGGGCCGGTCACCGCGACGTTGCGCAGGGTCGGCGTCTTGAACTTCCCTTCATAGGCGGGCTTGGCCGCCGCCGGATTGTCGTGCAGCCCGCGGTCGGCGAAGCCCGGCTTGCCGGAGGCGTCGCGCAGGGCCGGATTGGCCGGAACGCCGATGTTGTGATGTTCATAATTGGTGAACATCTCCCCCTCCGCAGCCGGCATCGCCTTCAGCTTGTGGCACTGGTTGCAGTTGGTGAACTGGGTGGAGAAGAACAGGGTCATGCCCAGATCCTCCTCCGGCGTCATCTTGTACTGGCCGCGCAGATAGCGGTCGTATTTCGAATCGAAGGGCGCGAAGCGGTCGGTCTTCTCGAAGGCGGCGATGCTGTCGGTCATCGCGTCATAGGCGCGCCCGGCATCGTCCAGCACCCCGGCGCCATAGAGCGCCACAAAGGCGCGGGCGTAGTCGGGATTCTCCGCCAGCCTTTCCCGCGCCTGCTCCTTGGAGGTCAGCCCCATCTCCGCCGGGTTCAGCGGCGGGCCGCCGGCCTGATCCTTCAGCGTCGCGGCGCGGCCGTCCCAGAACTGGCCGCCGACCGCCTTGCCATCCGCCTTGATGTGGAAGGCGGGGGTGAAGGCCGCGTAAGCCGCCGTCGGCGCATTGCGGTCGCCCACCGACTTGCCGTTGTCGCCGACCGACGCCGCCCCGCCAGCCCCGCCGGTGCGCGGATCGGCGAAACCGAAATCCGGATTGTGGCAGTCGGCGCAGGATTGCGTGCGGTTGGCCGACAGCGCGGTGTCGGAAAACAGCGCCTCCCCCAGCTTCTCCTTGCTCGACAGATCCGCAGCAAGAACGGACCCACCCCCGGCCAGCCCGGCCGACAGGAAGGCCAGCGCAAGCGCGCCGCGGGACAGGGGAGAAAGACGGACGGGCATGACGACGCTCCTGGCAACGGCCGCTGACTGCGGACCACACTGAGCGTCAAAGGTTAATCGAGAGTGAGAATTGTTATCAATCCGCCCGCGCATAAGGAGGGTGGGGCGAAAGGTCGCTGGCCTGCAAAGGGCGATGGCCGCTCAGGCCGGCTTGCTCCCCTCCCCCTCCGTCAGCAGCCGGCGGATGGCGTTGACCAGCGGCTTCATGTGGAAGGTCGAGTCCGGAGAAACCGCGACGGTGCCGCCGGCCGCCTCCACCGCTTCGGCCACCACCGGGCCGACGGCGGCGATGCGCGTCCTGGCGAAGCCCTGGCGGAAGGCGTCGCCGAGACCGCAAGCCTCCGCCACCTCGTGCAGGCGCCGCACCTGGGGCGATGCGGTGAAGGCGACGAAGTCGATGCGCCCGTCCGCCATGTCGCGGATCGCCGTCTGGACGGCGCCGGTCTCCGAATCATTGGCGTAGCGGTAGGGGGTCACCGCCACCGGAATGCCGCCGCCGGCCCGCACGGCCTCCAACAACGGGTCGTTCGGGTTGCCGGGATAGAGTTGGACACCGACGCGGCGGCCGGTGAGGTCCTCCTCGCCCAGCATGGCGATGACACCGTCGGTGGTTGGGGCGGGGGCGGATTTGTAGGGGGCGCAGCCGATCTCGCGCAGTGCCTTCACCGGCTTCGGTCCGCGCACGAAGACCCGCGCCCGGCCGATGGCGGCGACCACCTCGGCCTCGCGCTCCATGGCGCGGGCGACGGTCATCAGCCGTCGCAGCCCCTCGCCGGTCAGCAGGACGATGTCGTCGAACCCTTCGGTCAGCAGCCGCTCCAGCCAGTCCCTTGCCGGCGCCGGATCGTCGAGGTCGAGGATCTTGACCAGCGGGCAGCGGATCGTCTCGGCGCCGTGCTGTTCCATCATGCCCGCGAACAGGTCGAGATCCCGGCTTTCCGGCACCAGAATCCGCTTTCCCGCCAGATCGCCGCCCTGTTCGGCCATATCCCCGCTCCCATGTTCCGCCTGTTTGGTGACCGAGAGAGTAACAGCAGGCGACCGGCGCGGTCACGCGGGATGGACAGGCGCCCCTACCCCCGCCGACAGTGCAGCAGGCTGAACAGCCCGAAGGGCGGCAGGGTGCGGATGCTTTCCACCGCCAGCCGCGAGCCGGCCATCATCGCATCCAGCGTGAAGTCGGGCCGCCAGCCGAGCTTCTTCGACAAGGGCGACAGCCAGCCCTCCACCGCGCGGCGGACGCCGGGACGCGGGGCGGCGAAATGGTTGACGATGACGATGTCGCCGCCGGGTTTGCAGACGCGCTCCAGTTCCGCCATCGTGCCCTGGGGGTCGGGGACGACGGTCATCACATACATGGCGACCACGACGTCGAAGCTGCCGTCGGCGAAGGCCAGCTTGCCGGCATCCATCTCCAGCAACCCTTCGACATGGTCGAGCTTCTCGCGCTCCACCCGCTCCTGCGCCACCTTCAGCATGTCGGTGGACAGGTCGATGCCGACGACGCGGTTGTCCTTGCGGTAATCGGACAGCGACAGGCCGGTGCCGACGCCGACCTCCAGGATGCGCAGGCCGCCGCGGCGGTTCAGCCACTCCACCGCCGCATGCCGGCCGGAAGCCAGCAGCACGCCGAACACCCGGTCGTAGAATCCGGCATAGCGGCGATAAGCGGCGCGAATGGATTCGGCGTCCATGATCCTGTCTCCCCCGTTTCGATCCCGTTGCCTGCATGTGCCGCAAGGTCAAGCCCAAGCCGGCAGCGGCGCACCATAACCGCCTTTTGCATGCCATGAAAGTGACGCAAACAACAGAAGCCGGCCAATGTCACCGCTGGCGGCGCCGTTCATTTGTCATATCCGCTTGGTTGATTTGCATTCATACGACGCCCCGGCGATCTTGATTGGACGTTCATTCAAAAACCTTGGGCATTTTACCGACCCTCGCGGCGGCGGGAAAAGGCGCTGGACAGCATCGCCCCGGCGGCTCCATAGACAGGCGATGGCCGACTCCGTTTCCTCCCGTTCGCTGCGCCACCGCCGGCTGGCGATCCTCGTCGCGGCGCTGGCCGCGGTGACGGCGCTGGCCTGCTGGGGCGCCTATCGCTGGGCGGAAGCGGAAGCGCGGGCGGCGCTGACCTTGAACGGCGACCAGCGGCTCGGCCTCTATGCCAGCAGCATCCGCAATGCGGTCGGCCGCTATGACTACCTCCCCTTTCTGGTCGCCCGCGATCATGAGGTGCTGGACCTGCTCGATGCGCCGTCGGAGACGCGGCGCGACGCGGTGAACCGCCGGCTGGAGACGGCGAACGCGGCAGCGGGTTCGGCGGCGCTTTATGTGGTGGACCGCTCGGGCCTCGCCTTGTCGGCCAGCAACTGGGCCGATCCGGCGCAGAGCTTCGTCGGCCAGACCTATGATTTCCGCCCTTATTTCCGCCAGGCGGTGGAGTCCGGCAGCGGCCGTTATTTCGGCATCGGCGTCACCACCGGGCTGCCCGGCTATTTCCTGTCGCACGCCGTGCACCGGGGGGAGGCGCTGATCGGCGTCGCCGTGGTCAAGATCGACCTGGAGCCGCTGCAACGCGATTGGGCCGCCGGTGGCGAGCGGGTGCTGGTGACCGACGAGAACGGCATCGTCTTCCTGTCCAGCCATGCCGACTGGAAATACCGCGCGCTGCGCCCGCTGCCCGACACGGTGAAGGCCCGTCTGGCGCAGACCCGCCAGTATGACCGCAGCGATCCGGCCCCGCTCGGCCTGCGCGACGGCCCGCCGGCAGAAAACGGCGCGCGCCAAATCAGCCTGCCCGATCCGCTCGCTCACGGCGCCCGCCATGCCTACCTGATGCAGGAACTCGCCCTGCCGGAATTCGGCTGGACCATCCGCTTCCTGTCGGATCTGGAGCCGGTGAAGGCCCAGGCGGCCGGCGCCGCCGTGCTGACCGCGATGGGCATCCTGCTGCTGGCCGCCGCCCTGGCGCTGGGCTGGCAGCGGCGCCAAACGTTGCGGCTCCAGCATGAGGCCCGCGTGACGCTGGAACGCCGGGTGGAGGAACGCACGGCCGAACTTCTGACCGCCAACCGCGTCCTGCGCGAGGCGCAGGAGGAGCTGGTGCAGGCCGGCAAGCTGGCGGCGCTGGGCCAGATGTCGGCGGCGCTGGCGCACGAGATCAACCAGCCGCTGGCCGCCATCCGCACCTTCGTCGCCTCCACCCGCCTGCTGGCCGAGCGCGGCGAGACGGTGATGGTCCGCGACAACCTCGCCATGATCGGCGACCTGGCGGAGCGGATGGCGGTGCTCTCCGGCCATCTGAAGGACTTCGCCCGCAAGGGGCCGGCGCGGGTGGAGGCGGTGCCGGTCGCCCGCGCCATGGACCGCGCGCTGGCCCTTCTCGCCTCCCGCCTGCGCGAGGAGGAGGTGCAGGTGGAGCACAGCATCCCGCCCGACGCCCGCGTGCGCGGCGACGCGGTGCGGCTGGAACAGGTCTTCGTCAACCTGTTGCGCAACGCCGCCGATGCCATGGCCGAGTGCGAGGACCGCCGCCTGACCCTGACCGCCGACCGGAATGCCGAAGGTTGGGAAATCCGCATCCGCGACACCGGCACCGGCATCGCCGAGGCGCACCAGTTCCAACTGTTCGACCCCTTCTTCACCACCAAGGAGGTCGGCCAGGGGCTTGGCCTCGGGCTGTCGTTGTCCTATGGCATCGTGCAGGACTTCGGCGGCACGCTGCGGGCGGAGAACAATCCCGACGCCGGCGCCTGTTTCGTCATCCAGCTGCCGGAAGCGCAATGAGGGCCGGAATGAAGACCGATCCGCTCGCCACCCCCGTCCTGTTCATCGACGACGAGCTGGCGATGCGCGTGTCGGTGACGCAATGGCTGCAGCTGGCCGGCTTCGCCGCGCAGGGCTTCGAGACGCCGCAGCCGGCGCTCGACCTGCTGGCGCCAGACTTCCCCGGCGTGCTGGTCACCGACGTGCGGATGCCGCGGATGGACGGCATGGCGGTGCTGGAGCGGGCGCTGGAGCGCGATGCCGACCTGCCGGTGATCCTGGTGACCGGCCATGGCGACGTGGCGCTGGCGGTGGAGGCGATGCGGCGCGGCGCCTACGACTTCATCGAGAAGCCCTTCGAACCCGACCATCTGGTCGCCGTCATCCGCCGCGCGGCGGAGAAGCGGCGGCTGGTTCTGGAAAACCGCGGCCTGCGCCGGCGGGCCGGTGGCGGCGGGATCGACTCGAAGCTGATCGGCACCTCCCCCGCCATCGCCGAACTGCGGCGCGACCTGATCGACCTCGCCGCCACCAGCGCCAGCGTGCTGATCCATGGCGAGACCGGCACGGGGAAGGAGCTGGTCGCCCGCTGCCTGCATGATTTCGGGCCCAGGGGGGCAAAGGGTGCCTTCGTCGCCGTCAATTGCGGCGCCATCCCCGACAGCATGGCGGAAAGCGAGCTGTTCGGGCATGAGCCCGGCGCCTTCACCGGCGCCACCCAGCGCCGCGCCGGCAAGCTGGAACATTCCAGCGGCGGCACCCTGTTCCTCGACGAGATCGAGAGCATGCCGCTGGCCATCCAGGTCAAGCTGCTGCGCGCCCTGCAGGAACGCACCATCGAACGTCTGGGCTCCAACAAACAGGTTCCGGTCGACCTGCGGCTGGTGGCGGCGACCAAGATCGACCTGCTCGACCTCAGCGAGGACGGACGCTTCCGCGCCGACCTCTATTACCGCCTCAACGTGGCGGAACTGCACATCCCGCCGCTGCGGGCGCGGGCGGAGGATATTCCGCTGCTGTTCGACTATTTCACCGCCGAATTCGCCGCCCGCCATGGCCGCGAACCGCGCCCGCTGGAGCCGGCCGACATCGACGCGCTACTGGCCCATGACTGGCCCGGCAATGTGCGGGAACTGCGCAATCTGGCCGAACGCCATGTCCTGTCGGTCGGGCGCAACGGCGTCGCCGGCCTGCTGCGCCGCCGCCCGGTCGGCGGAGAGGCGGCGACGGCACCGCGCGCGCTCGCCGATCAGGTCGACGCCTTCGAGAAGCGGGCGATCGAGCAGGCGCTGGAGTGCTGCAAGGGCGACATCAAGTCGGTGATGGACCTGCTGGACATCCCCCGCCGCACCCTGAACGAGAAGATGGCCCGCCACGGGCTGGACCGCACACGTTTCCTGCCCCGCAGCTGAAGATCTGTCGTCACCAATGCCGCTGATGGCGGCCGGTGCGCAGGCGGGCCATCTCGACGATCTCCGCCGGTTCCGCCGGCTTGCGCAGATCCTTCACGACCGCCAGCAGGGCGCCGTCGCGCTCGACCTCCGCCACTGTCGAGCCGGTCATCAGCGTGTCGCAGTCCTCCTGCGTCGGCGCGATGAAGAAGTCGGCGCGGTTCCAGTCGTTGACCCAGCGCATGTTGGCCGGCGCCAGCTTTTCGAAGGCCAACGGCTCGGCGCAGACGGCGACGCTGTAGGTCTTGTGATGGTGGGTGCGCGCTTCCTCCGCCGCGATCACCTCGGACAGGTCGTCCACCGCTTCCGGCAGGCTGTTGACCCAGTAATCGACATCGTATTTGCGCACCGCGCCGGAGACGCCGCCGACCAGTTCGTTGAAATAGACATATTCGTCCGGATGCAGCGACTCCAGGACCGTCGCCTCGCGCCCCAGCACCAGCGCCAGCGCGACACCGGCCAGGGCCGCCGCCGACAGGCCGCGCCCGGTCCGCTGCGACACGCCGAACCTCCAGGCCCCGGCCCAGCCGAGCAGCCGGTCGAGCCCGATGCCGCCCAGCACCGCCAGCGGCGGCAGCACGAACAGGAAATGGCGGATCGCGGTGTAGCCCGGCGCATGGGTGACGGTGAACCAGACGACCGGGAACAGCGCCGCCATCGCCACCAGCCCGCAGCCGACCGCACGGACCCTGCCCACTTCGCCCGCCAGCCGGTCGCGATACATCATCGCCGGCAGCACCAGCAGCCCCAGCGCCGCGCCGCCCAGCATCACCAGCGGCAGCTTGACCCCGAGATACCAGACCAGATAGCTGCGCGGCACCTCGTACATCCAATATTCGTTGCCGCCCAGCATGGTGCGGATCGGGTAATGGAAATGCGAGAAGTCAGCGAGCGCCCGCAACGGGTTCAGCGGCTCCAGCACCGCCCAGGGCCAGAAGACCGCCATCAGCCCATAGGCGACCGGCAGCGCCGGCAGCAGCCGCAAGGCCCCCCGGCCGGCCTCGCGCAGCCGTCCGGCGGAGACTCCGCCGACCAGCACCCAGCCCACCAGCGCCGCCGCGGCATAGCCGGCCACCAGCAGCGCCCCGACCCGAATCCCCAGCGCCAGCCCGACGACGGCGCCGAATCCCAGCACCGTCCCCCAGCGGGGCCGCGGCATCTGCCCGACCAGCCGGATCAGCATCGCCACCGCCGCCATCATCAGCACGCCGAAGGGCACGTCCTTGGTGTGGTTGAACAGCCCGCCATACCAGGGGCCGCACAGCGCCAGCAGCGCCCCGGCCAGGAACCCGGCCCGCGGCCCAGCGACCCGGCGGCCCACAGCCCATACCACCGCGATCCCCGCCACCCCGATCAGGCCGCACAGCAGGTGCCGCGTCTCGTAGGGGTCGAAGGGCAGCAGCGGCGCCAGCGCCACCGCCGCCATGTCGAACAGCCCGCCATAGAGATAGAGGTTCTTGTAGGTGAAGGCCGAATCGTCGGTGAAGCCGCTGCGGTACCAGTCGATCAGCTTGGCGCCGTAGACATGCTGCACCTCTTCGTCGTTGGAGATGCCGTACTGCCGGAAGGTGACGGCGACCAGCAGGATCAGGGCCAGCAATCCCAACGCCGCGGCAATATCCCACGGCTCGCCGATCAGCCGGCGCAAAACGCTGCTTTTCCCCTTCACGCCCGGCTCCCCGCTTCCCGTCCGCAAGCCACCCCTGGCCGACCTGCAGAAAGCATCGGTCTTCCCAGCTTGTCATGTGAAATCTCTGACATGACCGTGGATGCGCAGACCGGCCGTCCGGATACCGGGAAAAGGCCGGCGGGTCGGGTGTATCGCACCTCACCGGAAAACAGGCAAAATCGCAGGACCTATCAATCGGATTCTGAGATACTGGCAAGTTATTCATCTGAAAGAACGGCACAGAACGGCCGGGGCACCGCCCTACAACGGCTGAGCACTACGGTGCCCACCCGCCTTATTTCAGACCGGCACAATATTGGTCGAACAGCGGTTTCAGGAACTTGTTGACCATCAGAGGAAAGGTCGTATTGATCGGAAAAATATGCCCCTTTTTATCGGCAACTGATGACGTGCCATCACGATTTCGCAATTGGACGCCAAAATTGCCGTTCTCCATTTCCCAATAATGGTCGTGGCTCCCCGTCTCAAGTCCCACGCTGGTTTGTGCCACGAGAAGGTTACGACGACCTTTGCTGTCGATCCCGCCTTTGAACCACAGCCCGGAGGCTCCTTGAATGGCTTTCCCCCAAACGGTACGCTGCATATACCCCTCCAATTTACTGGATAATGCGATGCTCTAAGTGTCAGCTCACATACGGTTACGTTGGCGCAGTTGCTCGCGATGGGCTTTCCTGCCATCCTGCTGCCGCTCCGAAGCAGCCATGCTTTGCAGCATGCTCCACGCCTGTGCCGCGGCGGGTGAGGTCGGAACATTGGCAGCGATCCGATCCAGAACTTCTTTCAGATTGTTGGTCGTACCCACACCATCCGGCCGGTCGCGCTTGAAAGTGGATCTCGGCGTAAATGCTACGAACCCCCGCACGTCGACCTCAGGGAAAAGTTCGCGAAGCGAACACACATGTGCGTGGTTCTGATGAATCGGGTTCTGGAACTTATTTTTTTGCCGCCCGCAGACCTGTGTCCAGCTTTTCTCGTGTTTTTGCCCGTAAATGGACCCGGCGTAATTCTTGACCTCAATGCAGACCAATGCGCCTCCCGCTATCACGACATGATCTATTTGCGTCCAACCTCTTGAAGCCGACACGTATAGATCGCTGATGACCTGATAGCCGGCTTTCTTGATGGCGCGCTCTGCGACGCGTTCACCCCTCTTTCCCTTGCCCTCTATCGTACCAAATTTCGCCAACACCAAAGATATGACAATGATGGGCGCAATCAAAAAAGCAAGATTTAATATAGAAATTACCATTGCGCTTCCTTATTGAATAATTACCAACAATTCCATCAAAATTCATCCGCTATCAACTGGTCATTTGGTCGCCATATCCGCGTATGCTTTGCATGCATATGCTATGCATTATCCCGCAATGATCCGTAACCGTCCGGTGAATCCCACACTATGGACAATTTATCCGGCAGGCTTCCGCGACATAAAGTGCGCTTTAGCTGATTGACGTTGACTTCCCCCCTGTGCCCATGGCGAAATCATCGGCACACGGGATTGTCCATGGCCGAACGGGATCGGGTGTATGGCGTAACGGAGCTGGCGGCGGAGTTCGACCTCACGCCGCAGGCGTTGCGCTTTTATGAGGAAAAGGGGCTGCTGGCGCCGCAACGGGCCGGGGGACGGCGGGTGTTCACCTACCGCGATCGTGCCCGGCTGATGCTGATTCTCAAATTCCGGCGGGTCGGCTTCTCGCTGGAACAGATCGCCGAATACCTCGCCCATTACCGCTCCGGGCGGCCCAGCGCCGGGCAGTACCGCGACGGCCTGTGCAAGATCCGCACCCGCCTGACCGAGCTTGAACGCATGCAGTCGGAAATCGCCGAGGTGATCCTTGAGCTGAAGGCGATGGAGGCCGATGCCGAACGGCGGCTCGCCGCCTGCCCGCCCGACGACGACTCGAAACAGACCGTGCCCACACAGAAGAGAAATGAACCGGGAGTGAAACGATGCTGCGCGGAATGATGATGAATGGCCCGCTGCTGGTGACGTCGATCCTGCGTCACGCGGCCCTATACCATGCCGACACCGAAATCGTGTCGCGCACCACCGAGGGGCCGATCCACCGCTACACCTACGCCGACGCCTGGGTCCGCGCCCAGAAGCTGGCCAATGCGCTGGCGGCGCTGGGGATGCAGCCGGGCGACCGCATCGGCACGCTGGCCTGGAACGGCTATCGCCATCTGGAATGCTATTACGGCATCGGCGGCTCGGGCATGGTCTGCCACACCATCAACCCGCGCCTGTTCCCGGAACAGATCGCCTACATCGTCAACCACGCCGAAGACCGGCTACTGTTCACCGACCTGACCTTCGTGCCGCTGCTGGAGGGGATCGCCGGTGAGCTGACCGGGCTGAAGGGCATCGTCGTGATGACCGACCGGGCCAACATGCCGCAATCCTCGCTGCCCAACCTGCTGTGCTACGAGGATCTGCTGGCGGAGCAGTCCGACAGTTTCGACTGGCCGGAGCTGGACGAGAACACCGCCTGCGGCATGTGCTACACCTCCGGCACCACCGGCAACCCGAAGGGCGTGCTGTACAGCCACCGCTCCTCCTACCTGCATGCCATGGCCGCCTGCATGCCGGACGTGTTCGGCCTGTCGGCGTCGGACGTGGTGCTGCCGGTGGTGCCGATGTTCCACGTCAACGCCTGGGGCGTCCCCTATGCCGCGCCGATGGTCGGCGCCAAGCTGGTCTTCCCCGGCGGCAAGCTGGACGGCGCCAGCCTGTACGAGCTGTTCGAGGCCGAAAAGGTCACCAACACCGCCGGCGTGCCGACCGTGTGGCTCGCCCTGCTGAACTGGCTGGACGCCAACAGGAAGAAGCTGACGACGATGCGCCGCATCGCCATCGGCGGCTCCGCCTGTCCGCCGGTGATGATCCAACGCTTCCAGGAGATGGGGGTGGAGGTTCTGCACGCCTGGGGCATGACGGAGACCAGCCCGCTCGGCCTCGCCAACATGCCGAAGGGCAAGCATCGCGGGCTGGACGCCGACGCCGCCCTGGCGCTCGCCTCCAAGCAGGGGAGGCCGATCTGCGGCGTGCAGTTCCGCGTGGTCGACGGCTCGGGCAACGACGTGGCGCGCGACGGCACCAGTTTCGGCCGTCTGCTGGTGCGCGGGCCCACCGTCTGCTCCGGCTATTTCGGCGTGACGGAAAGCCCCGCCCATCAGACGGTGCCGGGCTGGTTCGAGACCGGCGACGTGGTGACGATGGACGCCGACGGCTATGTCCAGATCGTCGACCGCACCAAGGACGTCATCAAGTCCGGCGGCGAATGGATCAGCTCCATCGACCTGGAGAACATCGCCGTCGGTCATCCCGGCGTGCAGGAAGCCGCCGCCGTCGCGGTTCCCGACGAGAAATGGGGCGAGCGCCCGGTGCTGGTCGTCGTCCGCAAGCCGGACTCCGCCCTGACCCGCGAGGAGTTGCTGGCGGTCTTCGACGGCAAGGTCGCGAAGTGGTGCATTCCCGACGACGTCCGCTTCGTCGACAGCCTGCCCCACACCGCCACCGGCAAGCTGCTGAAGAGCGAGATCCGCCACATGCTGACCAGCCCGGGCGGGGTGTGACCGGAAAAGAAATCGGGCCGGACGGCATGATCCGTCCGGCCCAGTGTCCCCGCGGGAGTGGCGAGGACGACGCACCCGAGGGAGGAGCGCGCAACCAAGGTCAATCTACCGGCCGACGAAGAAAGCGACTTGTTCGTCTGCGCCACAATTTCCGCAAATTCCGGCCACTGGAACTTTTTCAGCGCTCCGACCGCACCCGCGTCACAGCGTCGCGCCAGCCGTCATAAAGGCGGTCACGCTTGCCCTGCTCCATGCGCGGTTCGAAGCGGCGCTCGCTGCGCCAGGCGTCGGACACCGATTCCAGCCCGTCGAACACGCCGACCCGCAGCGCCGCGAGGCAGGCGGCGCCGAGCGCCGTGGTCTCGATCACCTTCGGGCGCTCGACCGGCATGTTCAGCAGGTCCGCCAGGAACTGGCAGAGCCAGTCGTTGGCCGCCATGCCGCCGTCGATGCGCAGCGCATTGATGGTGCCGCCCCAGTCGCCGGCCATCGCCTCCATCAGGTCGCGGGTCTGGTAGGCGACCGCCTCCAGCGCCGCGCGGGCGATGTGTGCCGGGCCGACATCCAGCGTCATGCCGAAGATCGCGGCACGGGCATCCGAATCCCAGTGCGGCGCACCCAACCCGACGAAAGCCGGAACGAAATAGACGCCGTGGCTGTCGGGCACGCGGGTCGCCATGTCGTCGGTCTGGCTGGCATGGGTGATGATGCCGATGCCGTCGCGCAGCCACTTGATGGCGGCACCCGCCACGAAGATCGAGCCTTCCTGCGCATAAGCCGTCTTGCCGTTTAGCCGGTAGGCGACGGTGGTCAGCAGCCGGTTCTTCGACACCACCGGCGTCTCCCCGGTGTTGATCAGCGCGAAGCAGCCGGTGCCGTAGGTCGATTTCGCCATGCCCGGCGTCAGGCAGGCCTGCCCGAAGGCCGCCGCCTGCTGGTCGCCCGCCACCCCGGCGATGGGGACCGGCCGGCCGAGCAGTTCCGGCTCGGTGGCGCCGAAATCGTCGGAGCTGTCCAGAACCCGCGGCAGCATGGCGCGCGGCACCCGGAACAGCGCCAGCAGTTCGTCGTCCCAGTCCTGGGCATGGATGTCGAACAGCATGGTGCGCGAGGCGTTGGTCGCGTCGGTCGCATGCACCCGGCGCCCGGTCAGGTGAAAGATCAGGAAACTGTCGATGGTGCCGAAGCACAGCTCGCCCCGTTCCGCCCGCGCACGGGCGCCCGGCACATGATCGAGGATCCAGGCGATCTTGGTGGCGGAGAAATAGGCGTCGATCAGCAGGCCGCTCTTGGACCGCACCAGCTCGGCATTCCCTGCGGCGATCAGATCGTGGCAGAGCGATGCGGTGCGGCGGTCCTGCCAGACGATGGCGCGGTGGATCGGCTTGCCGGTGGCGCGGTCCCACACCACGGCGGTCTCGCGCTGGTTGGTGATGCCGATGGCGGCGATGGACGAGGCATCGACCCCGGCCTTCTCCACGGCCTCGCGCGCCACGGTGCGGACGTCGCGCAGGATGTCGGCGGGATCATGCTCGACCCAGCCGTCGCCGGGGTAATGCTGCGGGAATTCCCGCCGCGCCTCGGCCAGCGGCGTCCCCCGGCCGTCGAACAGGATCGCCCGCGACGAGGTGGTGCCCTGGTCGATGGCGAGGATGTGGCCGGCCTTGCTCATGGATGCGTTCCCTCGTGATTTCTTGCGCTTGATAAGAAAGGGGCGGCGGCCAGCCTTTCAAAGGAATGCCGCCGCCCCAGGGTCACCTCCGGCTCAACCAGGACGAATGCCGGGGGGAGAACCCGTCGCCGCATCCCGGATCAGCGGGCGCGGCCTTCCTTCCAGGCCTTCAGCAGGTCGTCGTAGGCGATGGTCTCGCCCTTGGGCTTCTCGTTGTCCAGCTTGGCCTTCGGAGCGCCCGGCTTGTCGAACCAGACCTTGGCGTCCTCTTCCTTGTTCAGCTGCGGGGCGCAGTCGCCGCCGATCTTGGCGCGCTCCATGCGGGCCATGACCTGCTCCATCTGGGTGGCGAGGTTGTCCATCGCCTGCTGCGGGCTCCGCTCACCCGTGACCGCCTCGGCGATGTTCTGCCACCACAGCGGCGCCAGCTTCGGGTAGTCCGGCACGTTGGTGCCGGTCGGCGACCACGAAACGCGGGCCGGGCTGCGGTAGAACTCGACCAGACCGCCCAGCTTCGGGGCGGCGGCGCTCATCGGCTCCGACTTGATGTCGCTCTCGCGGATCGGGGTCAGGCCGACCAGCGTCTTCTTCAGCGACGCGGTCTTCGACACGGTGAACTGGGCATAGAGCCAGGCGGCCTTGCGGCGTTCCAGCGGGGTGGACTTCAGCAGCGTCCAGGAACCGACGTCCTGATAGCCCAGCTTCATGCCCTCTTCCCAGTACGGGCCGTGCGGCGAGGGGGCCATGCGCCACTTCGGCGTGCCGTCGGCGTTAACCACCGGCAGGCCCGGCTTGGTCATGTCGGCGGTGAAAGCGGTGTACCAGAAGATCTGCTGCGCGACGTTGCCCTGGGCCGGCACCGGGCCGGATTCGGAGAAGGTCATGCCCGACGCTTCCGGCGGCGCGTACTTCTTCAGCCAGTCGATGTATTTGGTCAGGGCATAGACCGAGGCCGGACCATTGGTGTCGCCGCCGCGCTTGACCGAGGCGCCGGCCGGGCGGCAGCCCTCGACGCGGATGCCCCACTCGTCCACCGGCTTGCCGTTCGGCAGGCCCTTGTCGCCGGCACCGGCCATCGACAGCCAGGCATCGGTGAAGCGCCAGCCGAGCGACGGGTCCTTCTTGCCGTAGTCCATGTGGCCGTAGACGCGGGTGCCGTCGATCTCCTTCACGTCATTGGTGAAGAAGTCGGCGATGTCCTCATAGGCCGACCAGTTCTGCGGCACGCCGAGATCGTAGCCGTACTTGGCCTTGAACTTCTCCTTCAGGTCGGGACGGGCGAACCAGTCGGCGCGGAACCAGTAGAGATTGGCGAACTGCTGGTCGGGCAGCTGGTAGAGCTTGCCGTCCGGGCCGGTGGTGAAGCTGGTGCCGATGAAGTCCTTGATGTCCAGCGTCGGCAGCGTGACGTCCTTGCCCTCGCCCGCCATGAAGTCGGAGAGCGCGACCGCTTGGCCGTAGCGCACATGGGTGCCGATCAGGTCGCTGTCGTTGACGTAGGCGTCGTAGACGTTGCGTCCCGACTGCATCTGCGTCTGCAGCTTCTCGATGACGTCGCCTTCCTGGATCAGGTCGTGCTTCAGGCGGATGCCGGTCAGCTCGCTGAACAGGCGGGCCAGCGTCTTCGATTCATATTCGTGCGTGGTGATGGTTTCGGAGACGACGTTGATCTCCATGCCCTTGTACGGCTCGGCAGCCTTCACGAACCATTCCAGCTCCTTCATCTGCTCGTCCTTGGAGAGCGTGGAGGGCTGGAGTTCCTCGATGATGCGCTTGGCGACGGCTTCCTGGTCCGGCGTCATGGCGGCGGACGGGGCTGCCGAGGCCATCGCCAGCAGAACGCCGATACCGCCGGCCATCACGGCCCCGGTCAGGCGGCGCCGCAGAGTCTGGTGCTGAAGCATGCTTCCTCCCACTTGTCGACTTGGTGTCTGGTTGACGTTTCGTTGATCAATGCCCGGCGGAAACCACCGTTCTTCCCGTCCTCCCCGCATCCCCGCGGAGGAACGGATCCCGTTAAATCCTCTCGCTCCCCCTCAGCCGAAGCGGATCACGAACGCGACCCACAGCAGCGAGACCGCGGAGGCACCCCACAGCGACACGTCGGTCGCGGCGAGCCAGCCGAGATGGATGAAGGCGCTGCCCAGCAGGCCGATGAACAGCCGGTCGCCGCGGGTGGTGCGCATCGGCAGGAAGCCCTTGGCCTCCACCGTCGGCGACAGCACCTCCCACACCGTCATGCCGGCCAGCATCAGGGCGATGCAGACGAAGAAGATTGCGGTCGGCGCGGTCCACGCCATCCAACCCATATCCATGACGCGGCCTCCCTCAGACCCGGCCCAGGGCAAAGCCCTTGGCGATGTAGTTGCGGACGAACCAGATCACGAGCGCGCCCGGCAGGATGGTCAGCACGCCGGCGGCGGCCAGCAGGCCCCAGTCCATGCCCGACGCGCTGACGGTGCGGGTCATGGTGGCGGCGATCGGCTTGGCGTCGACCGAGGTCAGCGTGCGGGCCAGCAGCAGCTCGACCCAGCTGAACATGAAGCAGAAGAAGGCGGTGACGCCGACGCCGGCCCGGATCATCGGCAGGAACACCGTGCCGAAGAAGCGCGGGAAGCTGTAGCCGTCGATGTAGGCCATCTCGTCGATCTCGCGCGGCACGCCGGACATGAAACCTTCCAGGATCCAGACCGCCAGCGGCACGTTGAACAGGCAGTGGGCAAGCGCCACGGCCAGATGCGTGTCGAACAGGCCGACCGTCTGGTACAGCTGGAAGAAGGGCAGCAGGAACACGGCCGGCGGCGCCATCCGGTTGGTCAGCAGCCAGAAGAACACATGCTTGTCGCCGATGAAGCGGTAGCGCGAGAAGGCATAGGCCGCCGGCAGCGCCACCGTCAGCGAGATGACGGTGTTCAGCGTGACGTAGTAGATCGAGTTGATGTAGCCGCTGTACCAGCTGGGATCGGTGAAGATGGTGACGTAGTTCTGCAGCGTCGGATTGCGCGGGAACAGCGTCAGGCCGGACAGGATCTCCTCGTTCGTCTTGAAGGACATGTTGACCATCCAATAGATGGGCAGCATCAGGAAGACGATGTAGCAGACGAGAACGATCGTCCTGTTCGACACCCTGGCGGAGGACCGGCGGACATTGGCCGGGGCGGCCAGCGAGCCGGGAGCGAGAACCGCAGCCTTGCTCATTTCTTCTCTCCCGATCCGGAGTTGGTGATGACGGTGTAGAAGATAAAGCTGAACAGCAGCACGATCAGGAAGTAGACGATGGAGAAGGCCGCGGCCTTGCCGATGTCGAACTGCCCCACCGCCATCTGCGTCAGATACTGGCTGAGGAAGGTGGTGGAGTTGCCGGGACCGCCGCCGGTCAGCACGAACGGCTCGGTGTAGATCATGAAGCTGTCCATGAAGCGCAGCAGCACCGCGATGATCAGGACGCCGCGCATCTTCGGCAGCTGGATGTAGCGGAACACCGCCCATTTCGACGCGCCGTCGATCTTGGCCGCCTGATAGAAGGCCGGCGGGATCGACTGCAGGCCGGCGTAGCACAGCAGCGCCACCAGACTGGTCCAGTGCCAGACATCCATCACCAGCACGGTCAGCCAGGCGTCCAGCGAATTGTTGGTGTAGTTGTAGTCGACGCCGATGGCGCGGAAGGTGGCGCCGAGCAGACCGATGTCGCCGCGGCCGAAGATCTGCCAGATGGTGCCGACCACGTTGAACGGGATCAGCAGCGGCAGGGCCAGCAGCACCAGCGTCAGCGACGTCTTAGCGCTGCGACCGCCGGGCATGCCGAGCGCGATCAGGATGCCCAAGGGAATCTCGATCGCCAGCACCGCCAGCGAATAGATGATCTGGCGGACCAGCGCGTCGTGCAGCCGCTCGTCGGTCAGCACCGCCTCGAACCATTCGGTGCCGACGAAGAAGGTCTGGCCGGGGCCGAAGATCTCCTGCACCGAATAATTGACCACCGTCATCAGCGGGATCACCGCGCTGAAGGCGACGATCAGAAAGACCGGGATGATCAGGAACCAAGCCCGGTTGTCCTGGACCTTATCCATGGCTCATGGCTCCTTAACCGACCAGATGGCTGTCGCGGTAGAGCTTGGTCCACCGGGTGGGGAAACGGATGGCGGCGTCGAGCGCCGGGATTTCCTGCTCCTCGTTCAGCCGGGCCTTCAGCGTGTGGTTGCCCATGCGGACCGTCGCCAGCTTTGAGGTGCCGAGATCGTCGACGCCGGTGACCTGGACCGGGATCGAACCGGCGCTTCCGCTGCGGGTCAGCTCAAGAAATTCCGGGCGGATGCCCAATTCGAACTTTCCACCGACCGCAGGCACGGCGCGGTCGGGCAGCGGGATGGCGATGCCGTCGACCAGCGCATGGTCGTTGCCCAGCGTGCAGGGCATCAGGTTGATGCCGGGGCTGCCGATGAAATAGCCGACGAAGGTGTGCTCGGGATTCTCGAACAGCTCCTGCGGGGTGCCGAGCTGGACCATGGCGCCTTCGTACATCACCGCGACCTTGTCGGCGAAGGTCAGCGCCTCCACCTGGTCGTGGGTCACATAGATCATGGTCAGGCGGTATTCCTCATGGATCTGGCGCAGCTTGCGCCGCAGAATCCACTTGGTGTGCGGGTCGATGACGGTCAGCGGCTCGTCGAACAGGATGGCCGCCACGTCCGAGCGCACGAGGCCCCGGCCCATCGAAATCTTCTGCTTGGCGTCCGGCGTCAGCCGCTGGGCGCGCTTCTTCAGATCGTCGGTCAGGTCCAGCGCCTCGGCCACCTGCCGCACGCGGCGATCGACGTCGGCCGCCGGGACCTTGCGGTTGCGCAGGGGGAAGGCGAGGTTCTCGTACACCGTCATGGTGTCGTAGATCACCGGGAACTGGAACACCTGGGCGATGTTGCGTTCCTCGGGCGTGCAGCGGGTGACGTCCAGCCCGTCGAACAGCACCCGCCCCTCGCTGGGCACCAGCAGGCCGGAGATGATGTTCAGCAGCGTGGACTTGCCGCAGCCCGACGGCCCCAGCAGCGCATAGGCCTTGCCGTCCTCCCACTCCTGCGACAGTCGGCGGAGGGCGTAATCCTCCGGCTTCGTCGGGTGCGGGTGATAGGAATGGCCGAGATTGTCGAATTGGATGGTCGCCATCGCTTCCGCCCCCTTAAGCGATGTTGCGCAGCGCGCCGCGCCGCCAGTTGGGTGCCGCCACCAGTTGCCCGGCGGTGGAGAAGACGAAGATGCGGTCGGGATCGGCATAGACCTGGATGTCGCTGCCGATGGGATGGCTGTGCACCCCCTCCTCCCGCGCGATCAGCGTGGTATCGCCATGGCGCAGATGGATGAAGGTCTCCGACCCGCTGATCTCCGACAGGGCGACCCGGCCCTTGATCGGCACCAGCCGCTCGCTCCGCCGCAGCACCGTCAGGTGGTTGGCGCGGATGCCGACCCGGCAGGGGCCGGCCGGCAGGTTGCGGTCGTGGGCCGACAGCGGCAGGCTGGTGCCGTCCGACAGCGCCACGCGGTCGTTGGTCAGGATCGCGTCCATCACATTCATCGGCGGATCGCTGAACACCTGCGCGCAGGCCAGCGACGCCGGCGTGTGGAACACGTCGCCGGTCGCCCCGGTCTGCAGCATTTGCCCCTCATGCAGAACCGTGACGTTGCCGCCGAGGACCAGCGCCTCCTGCGGTTCGGTGGTGGCGTAGACCACCGTGGTCTTGCCGTCCGCGAAGATGTCGCGCAGTTCGGCGCGCAATTCCTCGCGAAGCTTGTAGTCGAGGTTGACCAGCGGCTCGTCGAGCAGGAGCAGGCCGGCGCCCTTCACCAAGGCCCGCGCGATGGCGCAACGCTGCTGCTGGCCGCCCGACAGCTCCGCCGGCAGGCGCTCCAGATAGGGCTCGATCCGCAGCATGGCGGCGGTGCGCCGCACCTGGGCGTCGATCTCCGCCTTGTCCTTGCCCTGGCGGCGCAGCGGCGAGGCGATGTTCTCGTAGACCGTCATCGCCGGGTAGTTGATGAACTGCTGGTAGACCATCGCCACGTCGCGATGGCGCACCGAGGCGCCGGTGACGTCCTTGCCGTTCTCCAGCACGCGCCCGGCGGTCGGCTTGTCCAGCCCGGCCATCAGCCGCATCAGCGTCGTCTTGCCGGCCAGCGTCCGCCCCAGCAGGACGTTGAAGCTGCCGGCTTGCAGCTCCAGCGACAGCGGGTGGAGGTGCTGTTCGGCGCCGACGCGCTTGGCCACGCCTTCCAGTGTGAGTGTCACCGCATTCCTCCCATCGACCGCAGAGTGGCGGTGTTGCCGCTCGAATCCCCGTTGGCCGTAGCTTCGCGGCGCCGGTCGAACCAGCCGCCGATGGCGTCCCGGATCGCAGCGTCCAGGTGCAGCCCAAGTTTGGAACGCCGCCACAGGAAATCGTCGCCGGTCATGGCGAACTCCTCCCGCGCGGCATAGTCGAGTTCGGCCTCATAGACGCCGCCCCCGAAATCGATGCCCAGATCACCCAGCCCCTTGGCGTCGCCCAGCAGCCGCTCCACCCGCGTGCCGTAGGCCCGCGCCAGCCGCAGGGCCAGCGCATCGGGCAGCCAGGGCCGGCTGCGCTTCAGCCGGGCCAGGAAGCCGGCGAAATCGGCGCCGGCGATGTCGCCGCCGGGAAGCGGCGCGTCGGCCGTCCAGGTGGCTCCGCCCTTGCCCAGCGCCTTGCCCAGCTTCTCCGTCGCCTCCTCCGCCAGCCGGCGGAAGGTGGTGATCTTGCCGCCGAAGATCGACAGCATCGGCGCCTGCCCGGCCGGCTCGTCCATCTCCAGCACATAGTCGCGGGTGACGGCCGAGGCGTTGCCGCTGGCGTCGTCGAACAGCGGGCGGACGCCACTGTAGGTCCACACCACGTCGCTTTCGCTCACCGGCTTGGCGAAGTAGCGCGACACCGCCCGGCACATGTAGGCGATTTCGTCTGGGGCGATCGCCACCGCGCCGGGATCGCCCGAATAATCGAGATCGGTGGTGCCGATCAGTGTGAAATCGCGCTCGTAGGGGATGGCGAAGACGATGCGGCGGTCGTCGTTCTGGAAGATGTAGGCGTGGTCACCTTCGAACATCTTCGGCACGACGATGTGGCTGCCTTTGACCAGACGCACCGACTTGTCGACGGTGACGCCGGTGCGCTTGGCGATCATCTCACGCACCCAGGGACCGGCGGCATTGACCAGGGCGCGGGCGCGGACGGTGCGGGTGGCGCCGGTGGTAACGTCGACCAGCGTCGCTTCCCAAAGCCCGTTGCGCCGTTCGGCCTTTTCGCAGCGGGTGCGGGTCAGGATCTCCGCCCCGCGCGCCTGCGCATCCATCGCGTTCAGCACGACCAGCCGGCTGTCCTCGACCCAGCAGTCCGAATATTCGAATGCCTTGGTGAAGCCGCCCGCCAGCGGCTTTCCCGCCGGGGCGCGGGTGAGATCGACGCCGTGCGATCCCGGCAGCAGCTTGCGCTTTCCCAGATGATCGTAAAGGAACAGGCCGATGCGCACCATCCAGGCCGGACGCATGCTGCTGTCATGCGGCAGGACGAAACGCAGCGGCCAGATGATGTGCGGAGCGGCGCGCAACAGAACTTCGCGCTCCTGCAGAGCCTCACGCACCAGACGGAATTCGTAATATTCGAGATAGCGCAGGCCGCCGTGGATCAGCTTGGTGCTGGCCGACGAGGTGGCGCCCGCAAGGTCGCCCTGTTCGCACAGCACCACCGACATCCCGCGCCCGACCGCATCGCGGGCGATGCCCGCGCCATTCACGCCGCCGCCGACGATCAGCAGATCGGTGACCGCCTTATCGGTCTCGCCGAGCCGGCCGTCCGTTCCTGCAGGGCTCGCGTTTGCCATTGGGTTCCTCTCCGTACCGCGCCGGTTCCTTGCGAACCCGGCCGCTTTCGTTTCGGAACATAGAATGTTCGTTCGCGTTTGAAAAGGAAAATGTTTGTTCAGCGGACCATGTTTTCGAGGCTACGCCGGTTCGCACCTCTTTCCTATCGGAAATATGGCCGATCCGGCGTAGCGCCCGATCTCCCGCTCACGCCGCGCGAATACCGCCCAGCAGACGGTCGATGTCGTTGCTCAGGCTTTCGGAGCGTTGCGAAAGCGCGCGGGTGGCATCCACCACCTGCGCCGCGGCACTGCCGGTGCGGTTCACCGCGTCGTCCACCGACACCACGGTGTCAGCGATGCTCTGCACCGCGTCGGAAGCGTGGTTGATGCTGCGCGCGATCTCGTCGGTGGCGGCGGACTGTTCCTCCACTGCGGCGGCGACCATGGCGGTGATCTCGTCGATTCGGCTGATGGTGCGGCCGATGTCGTCGATGGCGGAGACCGCCCCCTGCGCCGTGCTGCGCACCGCCTGGACCTGCTGGGCGATCTCCTCCGTCGCCTTGGCGGTCTGTCCGGCGAGGCTGCGCACCTCCTCCGCCACCACGGCGAAGCCGCGGCCAGCCTCCCCCGCCCGCGCCGCCTCGATGGTGGCGTTCAGCGCCAGCAGGTTGGTCTGACCGGCGATGGCGTTGATCATGCCGACCACGTCGCCGATCTTCTGCGCGGCGGTGGCCAGCGCCCCCATCAGTTCGTTGGTGCTGCGCGCTTCCTCCACCGCGCTGCGGGCGATCTGGCTGGAATCGCCGACCCGCCGGGTGATCTCGCCGATGGAGGCGGAGAGCTGGCTGGCGGTGGCCGCCACCGTCTGAACATTCGTCGCGGTGTCGGCCACGGCGGAGCGCACGTCGGTCATGCGCCGGCAGGTCTGCTCGGCGGTGGCCGACATGCCTTCCGACGCCTCGCGCATGTCCGCCGACGCGGCGGCGATGTGGCGCGAGGCCTCCTTCACGCTGGCCTCGATGCTGGCGGTGATGGACTGGATGGTGCGCGACCGCTCGGCATCGGCGGCCTGCTTCATTGCGTCCTGTTCCTCCTGCAGGCGGGCGATCTCGGCGCTCTTGTCGCGGAAGACGCCGACGATCCCCGCCATTTCGGCGATCTCGTCGCGTCCGCGGACCCTGGCGTCGGCCGTCAGGTCTCCGGCGGCGACGGCACGCATGGCGTCGATCACCCGCAGCAGCCGGCGGGTCAGCCGGTTGCGGACATAGAACCAGGCGATCAGCAGGCTCGACAGCACGACGACGGCCGCGGCTCCGCCCTGGACGGCGACGGCCCCGGAAATTGCGCTTTCGGTTTGCGTCACGTCGGCGTCGGTGCGCTCCTGCTGGTGGGCGACCACGGCGTCGATGGTGCCATTCAGTTCGGTGGTCAGCCGCACCGTCTCGGCGAGAGCGCTTTCGATGTCGGCGGTGATGCGCGCCTGATCGTCGCGAAGGCGGAAGACGCTGCCGGCGCCGCTGCCGAAGGCGGCCAGCCCGTCGCGTGCCTTGACCAGCGACGGCCGGTCGGGACTGTCCTTCGGGTAGGCCTCGATGGCGTTGTCGACGCGCAGCAGCGCCCAATTGTACTTCGACCGGATGTTGTTCAGCGTCGCGCCATAAGGCACGCTGGACGCGGCGGCGATCATGCCGAAGGCGAGGTTGCCGTTGGCCTGCACGTTCATCAGTTGGGTGATGACCGGCAGTTCCTCCTGCGCCAGCCGGCGGCCCAGCCCGGTGGCGGCATCGACCGCCTGCGCCGCCGCCAGATCGCCCACCACATTGTTGACCGACAGGGTCGACACCTCCAGCAGCGGCGCCACCAGATCGGTGAAGTCCTCATGCGCCATCACCGCATCGGCCATCAGCGTGTTGAGCTTCTCCTCCAACTCCAGCCGTTCGGCGGTGCGCTTGCCCAGCGTGTCCAGCGCCGCCGCCATGCGCTCCGCCAGTCCGGCGACCGCGTCGGCATCCGCAGCCATCCCGCCGGCACCCGCTCCCGATTGGTTGCGCATCGCCGCGATGCGGTCACGCAGACCCGCCAGCCGCCTGGTCAGGCCATCCATCCGTTCGGTCAACTCCGCCACGTCGCGCGAGGCCGCCACCGCCGGCGCATCGGCCGCGACGGCCGTGCTGTCCTTCGCCAGATTGAGCGAGCGGACGATGGCCGGCACACTGCTGCGGCCGATCTGGCCCATCGACCGCCCAGTCTCGGTCAGCGACCACCATGCCATTACGCTGGCAAAGGCCGCCAGCATCGCCACCCCGCCGAAGGCGAGGAATAGCCGCCCCTGAATGCCGAGCCGAATGCCCCGCCGCTCCCCACCCGGCGTCAGTAGCGTCATGTTCCTCTCCTATACGTTATGTTTTTGTCAGCAGTCTTGAGCGTTCGGCATCGAGACAAGTTTGAAGGATGGCACCCATGGCCGTCAGTCGCGGCAACCCCGATCGGACGGACATCGCAACCGCATGCATCCTCTCTTACCATGCGCGTTCATTTTCGTAAAGAAACATGCTTGTGTTGCGAACAATATCCGGCGTACATATTCCCGTACGGGGCCGTAGGTTCGTCGGGCTCCCGGACAGCCTCGATTAGGAACCGCCGCCCAGCTGCCGTTTTCGCTTTGACCCATTCCGCGCATCTGATTCACTGACGCCCCACCCGACCGGAGACAGCCCCCCGATGGATGCGCGCCTGGACGCCGAACGCCGCCAGCAGGAAATCGTGGCCCTGGTCCATGCCAAGGGCATGGTACAGATCCAATGGCTGGCCGAGCATTTCGACGTCACGCCGCAGACCATCCGCCGCGACATCGAACATCTGGCCGGGCAGTCCGCCGTCCGCCGGTTCCGCGGCGGCGTCACCGTGCCGTCCAGCGTGGAAAACATCGCCTATTCCACCCGCCAGACCCTGATGGCGGAGGAAAAGCGCCGCATCGCCGAGATGGTTGCCCGCCATGTGCCGGAGGACGCCTCGCTGTTCCTCAACATCGGCACGACGACGGAGGCGGTGGCCCAGGCGCTGCTCGGCCACAAGCGGCTGCGGGTGCTGACCAACAATCTGAACGTCGCCACCATCCTGCACAAGAACACCAACTTCGCGCTGTCCATCGCCGGCGGCCTCGTGCGCGAGCGCGACGGCGGCATCATCGGCGAGGCGACGGTGGAGTTCATCCGCCGCTACAAGGTCGACATCGGCATCATCGGCATCAGCGGCATCGACGCCGAAGGCGACCTGCTGGATTACGACGAGCAGGAGGTCCGCGTCGCCCGCGCCATCATCGAAAGCTCGCGCCGGGTCTTCCTGGTCACCGACCACACCAAGTTCGGCCGCAACGCCATGATCCGCATGGCCGACGTCAGCGTGCTCGACGCGCTCTTCACCGACCGCCTGCCGCCGCCGGAGCTGATGGAGGTGCTGGGCAACGCCGACTGCCAAGTCCATGTCGCCGACGGCAGCGAGCCGGCCAACGGTGACGGGGAAGACGCGGAGGACTGAGGGGATACCCCCCGTTTCTGCGAAACTGCTTCAAACGCGGCACCCCCACCCGCGGCCCCGATGTCGCTTGCCGAAGCGGGGCATCGCCTCCACTCTGTGATGTTGGGCCTTATGAAAGCGGTTGGCCCGGCAAACAGATATCAGCAGGTGTGCGGTGATCATCGAAAGCGACCTCAAGCTCGACTTCAAGGATGTGCTGATCCGGCCGAAACGCAGCACGCTGCAGAGCCGCAACGACGTGGACGTCAATCGGACCTTCACCTTCCTGCACACCCAGCGCGACTGGACCGGTTTCCCGCTGATCGCCGCCAACATGGACGTCACCGGCAGCATGGGCATGGCCCGCGCGCTGTCGCGCTTCGGCGCGATGACCGCCCTGCACAAGCATTACAAGGCGGACGAGCTGGTTGCCTTCTTCCAGGCTGAGGCGGAATCCGCCGTCCAGTCGAACGTCTTCTATTCGATGGGCATCGCCGACGCCGACCACGACAAGTTCCAGGCGGTGAAGGCCAAGGCGCCGGTGGGAAAGATCTGCCTGGACGTCGCCAACGGCTATACCGAGCGCTTCGTCGAGGTCATCGCGCGCCTGCGCGAAGAGAACCCGGAGACCGTCATCATGGCCGGCAACGTCGTCACCGGCGACATGACGGAGGCGCTGCTGCTGGCCGGCGCCGACATCGTCAAGGTCGGCATCGGGCCGGGGTCGGTCTGCACCACCCGCAAGATGACCGGCGTCGGCTATCCCCAGCTGTCGGCCATCATCGAATGCGCCGATGCCGCCCACGGGCTGAAGGGGCAGGTCTGCGGCGATGGCGGCTGCACCGTGCCTGGCGATATCTCCAAGGCATACGGTGCCGGGGCCGACTTCGTCATGCTCGGCGGCATGCTGGCCGGCCATGACGAGTGCGAGGGCGAGATCCGCTACGAGGACCGGGACGGCGACCGCGTGCCGGTCGCCATGACCTTCTACGGCATGTCGTCCGACACGGCGATGCACAAATACTCCGGCGGCGTCGCCTCCTACCGCGCCTCGGAAGGCAAGACGGTCGAGATCCCCTATCGCGGCCCGGTGGAGAACACGATGCAGGAGATCATGGGCGGCGTGCGCAGCATGATGACCTACATCGGCGCCACCCGGCTGAAGGAGGTACCGAAACGGACCACCTTCGTCCGCGTCGGCGCCCAGTTGAACACCGTGTTCGGGGGCTGACCGGCCTCCAGGCCGCATGGCAGATCCCTGCCGGAAGCTTCGTCCGATTCTTGTCTCTTGGACCCGTTCCGTTCTACTGCTTGGGTGAGCGGCGAATCGGATCTTTGCGGGAACGAGAGTGGTTATGGACAGGGTGACCGGCAGCGGAGCGGACGTCATCCGCGCGCAGTTGCCGACCCTGCCGGACACGCCCGGCGTCTATCGGATGCTGGCGGCCGACGGGTCGGTCCTTTATGTCGGCAAGGCGAAAAACCTGAAACGCCGGGTGGCCAGCTACACCCGGACCGACGGGCTGCCCAACCGCACCCGGCGGATGGTGTCGCTGACCCGCTCCATGGAGTTCGTCACCACCCACACCGAGGCCGAGGCGCTTCTACTCGAAGCGAACCTGATCCGCAGCTTGCTGCCGCCCTTCAACATCCTGGTGAAGGACGACCGTTCCTTCTCCTACATCGTCATTGGGAAGGGCCACGACTTCCCCCGCCTGATGCAGCATCGCGGCAGCGCCGAGCGGCGCGGCACCTCCGGCAAGGGCAACCGCAGAGATTCCGACCTGTTCGGCCCCTACGCCTCGCCGCATCTGGTCGGCATGACCATCGCCGCCCTGCAGCGCGCCTTTCTGCTGCGCAGCTGCGACGACGGCGTGTTCGCCTCGCGCACCCGCCCCTGTTTGCAGCACCAGATCAAGCGCTGCTCCGCCCCTTGCGTCGGCCGCGTCAGCGAGGAGGAATACGCCGATCAGGTCCAGGGCGTGCGCGACGTGCTGTCCGGCCGCAGCGCCGAGGTCCAGGCGGAGTTCGCCCGCCACATGCTCGACAGCTCCGACCGGCTGGAATACGAGGACGCCGCCCGCTGGCGCGACCGCATCCGCGCGCTGACCGCCCTGCAGAGCCGCCAGGACATCAATCTGGAAGACACGCTGGGCGACGCCGACGTGTTGGCCCTTCATCGCGAGGGCGGTGCAGCCTGCGTCCAGGCCTTCTTCTTCCGCGGCGGCCGCAATCAGGGCACCCGCGCCTTTTTCCCGCGCATCGACGCGGAGGAGGAACCGGGCGACATCCTGGCCGCCTTCGCCGCCCAGCTCTATGCCGACACCCCGCCACCGGCCCTGCTGCTGCTGAGCGACCCGGTCGAGTCACCGGAGTTGCTGGAGGAGGCGCTGAGCCTGTCCGCCGGCCGCCGCGTTACCGTGGAATGCCCGAAGCGCGGGCCAAAACGCCGGGCGGTCGAACACGCGCAGACCAACGCCCGCGACGCCCTCGGCCGCCGTCTGGCCGAGCGCTCCACCCAGGCCGCCCTGCTGGAGGGGGTGTCGCGCGTCTTCGGCCTGCCCGCCGCCCCGCGCCGCATCGAGATCTACGACACCTCGCACATCCAGGGCTCCTTCCCGGTCGGCGCCATGGTGGTGGCCGGGCCGGAGGGCTTCCAGCGCAACGCCTACCGCCGTTTCTACATCCGCGATCCGGAGGCCGCCGGCGACGATTACGCCATGCTGCGCGAGACCTTCACCCGCCGCTTTCACCGCAGCAGCGGGGCCGGCCGCGATTCCGGGCAATGGCCCGACCTCGTTTTGATCGACGGCGGGCTTGGACAGTTGAACGCGGTGAAGGACGAGTTGGCGATGCTGCAGATCACCGACATCCCGCTGGTCGCCATCGCCAAAGGACCGGATCGCAATGCCGGGCGCGAGCGCTTCTTCCGCCCCGGCCAGCCGCCGCTGACGCTCGCGCCCAACGACCCGGTGCTGCATTTCCTGCAAAGGCTGCGCGACGAGGCCCACCGCACCGCCATCGACAGCCACCGCGCCCGCCGCATGAAGGCGATGTCGCACACCCGCATCGACGGCATCCCCGGAATCGGCCCTGCCCGCAAGAAGGCCCTTCTCCACCATTTCGGCAGCGCCACCGCCGTCGCCTCCGCCGGCCTGAAGGACCTGGAGGCCGCGCCCGGCATCAGCGAAGCCATTGCGCGAAAGCTCTATGAGCATTTCCACGGATAGAGGGTTACGGCACCGTCTTCCCCGTGAACGGGTTCCAGCCGACCGCCGCCAGCGCCGCCCAGGCGGTCGCGCCCAGATGGGGGCGGCGGTAATAGAGGAAATCGTCGGTCTTGCTGTCCGGCCCGATGGCAAGCCCGGTGGACAGCACCTGCGGCCGGGTGGCGTAGAGATAGCCGCCGGGGCTGATCTCCTTCAGCAGCTCGCCGAACAGCCGGTCGGCGTCGCCACGTCGGCCGACGGCACGGTAGGCGAGCGCCGCCTGCGCCGTGCCCTCCACCCACATGCCGTCGCGGTCGTCGTTGAAGTCGAAACCGCCGTCGGCGCCATGGGCGCGCTCCGCATAGGACAGGGCAGCCCGCCAGACCTCCGGCGCCTTCGGCAGCAGCAGCGGCCATAGCTGGGCATCGAGGCCGGAGGTGGAGGTGCTGACCGTCACCCCGTCCGGTGTGGTGCCGATGGGGAAATGGTCGCCGCCCGCCGTCCACATCCTGTCGAGGAAGTCGCGAGCCTCCTTTTCCGACGTGGAGAAATCGCCCCCCAACCAGCCGAACAGCGCGACCAGATCGGTGTTGTGCTCGGTCGATTTCCAGGTCAGCGGCTGCGGTGCGTCGTCGAAGCCCTGCAGGCCGCCGTTGAAGCCGCCGGGGCCGCGCGGGTCGCGGGTATGCTCGACCACCCAGCGCCCCAACTCGACCGCTCCGTCGCGGAAGCGGTTTTCACCGGTGGCGTCGGCCAGCGTCAGCAGGGCAAGCCCGGCCCAGGCGACGTTGCCGGTGGCGGTGCCGACCTGATAGGGGTCCTCGCCCCAATGGTTGCCGACGGCATCCCACCAGCCATTCGGCGGGATCGGCCGCTGTTTCTGCGCGCCGGCCCGGTAGGTGTTGCGCAACCGCCCTTTCCAACCGGCGCGGTCGAGCGACACGGCGTCGAGCAGAGCCTCGCCGATGCGCAAGGCCTTGTCGCGCTGGCCGCAGGCGGTCAGCGCCATGATCGCCAGCGCGTTGTCGTAGGTGAAGGCGGCGTTGGACAGCGCCGGCTCCGAGGTCGGGCCGGGCGCATAGGAATTGTCGTAGCTGCGCAGGAACAGCGGCCCACGCCCGGACACCGCGTCGACCCGCGACACGAGTGTGCCGCAGGTCTTCTGTGCCAGCTCTTTCGCCGGCGGGGCGGGTGAGGCGGAAGCGGGAGCGGGAGCGGTCATGAGGACGGAAACCCCAAGTGCGACCACCGCCAACGCGGCACGGCCGAACCGTACGCCCCGCCGGGAAAGCATTCGCTTGACGCTGACACGCTTGGACATCGACACCGCCGGCCAGTTCCGGAAAGCCCCAGATATGGCCTCTTCGCCGGCCGACGACAACCGAACGGGATGGCGTAGCCCTCCTTACAGCGGCGCCAGCCCCGCCATGATGTGCTTCTTGCGGTCGTCATAGGCCCCGCCCAACTCGGCCGCGCGGTCGTCGTCGAGGACGTCCCTGGCCTCCTCGAACAGTTCCTCTTCCTCTTCGTCCAAATGGTGGCGGACGAGTTCGCCCAGCACCTGCAGCTTTTCCTTCCAGCCGCTGTCGGAGGTCTTCATCGCGTTCAGCTCGTCGAGCAGGCCGTTGATGAGGTGATGCTCGTTCAACCCCTCGACGGTTTCCGACTTCGCTTCCTTCGCCTTCTTCAGCGAGGCGTAGAAGACGCCCTCCTCCACCTTGGAATGGGCCCACAGCTCGCGCTGCAGTTCCTCGAACACGGCGCGACCGCTGCCGTTGGCCTTCTCGGTCTTTTCCAGAAGGCTGCGGATGGTGTCGTGATCGGTCTTGATGCGGGCGAAGATATCAGCCTGGGTGCCGGTGGTCTTGCTGGCCATCGTCGGGGTCCTTGGCAATTGTCGAGAGGCGACTGCCGGACGGCAATCGCGAAAAAGCTTGCCAGTAGAACCCCGCCGCGGCCGGACTGTTCCCGGTTCCTCGGCCTCAGCCTTGCGGATGGGTGTCCACGAATTCCCGCAGGGTGTGCATCAGTTCGACCGCATGGTCGACATGGCCGTGGGCGCAGGCCTCCGCGATGTCATCGGCGATGATGTGGGCGATGCGGTTGGCGCCGCCGGGGCAGTGGGCAAGGCAATGGCCCATCTCCACCGCAACCATTTCCGGCAGATGTTCATGTTCGGCGATCGCGTCGATCTCCGCTTCGGTGAGATCGCTCAGCGCGATGCAGTCCTTGATCGTCAACATGGCGCGTTCCTCCCAGGAACGGCCGGGCTGCAAATGCCGCAGCCGCACGGGATCCCCGCCGGAAGAGGCAGCAGGGAAACCCGCGCGGCAGAAGACCGGCGACTATCAGTGAGCCATCAGAACCGGCAGCCCGGCGTGGTTCAGCACGTAGCGCGTGACACCGCCCAGGATCATTTCCCGCATCCGGCTGTGGCCGTAACCGCCCATAACCAGCAGGTCGGCGCCCAGCTCCACGGCTTTCTTGGTGACCGTCTCCCCAACGGGTTCCGATCCCGGATGCAATATAGTTAACTCAGGGTTAACACCCTGCCAAGCGAGATATTGGGCAATGCGGCGTCCTGTCGCGCCTTCCGTAACCGAAGTTTCGGCGGTCAGAATGTGGGCGCGCTCGGCGCTGCGCAGGAAAGGCAGGGCCGCGGCGACGGCGCGGGTGGCCTCCGTCTTGCCGTTCCAGGCGACGGCGACGGTGTGGCCGATCTCCGCCGGAAGGGACTTCGGCACCAGCAGCACCGGCCGGGCCGATCCCAGCAGCGCCGTTTCCATGGTGGTGTAGCCCTGCGTGTCCGCCTCGATCGAGGTGTGGGCGCAGACGATCAGGTCGGCCAGACGGCCTTCGGCCGGCACCACGTCCTCGATCCGGCCGACGACCTCGCGCCAGGAGGCGGACGGCGCCTCGACCCCGCCGGGGACGTCGCGCATCTCGAACCCGGCCTCGGCGACGGCGGCGTCGAAGGCGCGGCGGGCGGCGGCGCGATGGTTGTTCGACTCCGTTTCCGCCGCGCGCATGATCTCGTCCACCATGGCGCCGGACATGCCCTCGCCCAGCATCGGCACGGCATCGCGCGGGTCGAGGCTGACGAACAGGCCGACGAGGTGGGCGTCGAAATCCCTCGCCACCGCAACCGCGCCCTTCAGGGCCACCGGGTCGTTCTCACTGCCGCAGAGCGGCACAAGGATGGTCTTGTAGGTCATGGACTCCTCCCGGACCGGTTCGAGCGGCCCTTCCCGGACGGCGGCGGTCCGTCCGCCGGTGTGGCGGGCGATTCTCACCGGGCCGTCATTCGCCCCATCGTCGCTGCGGTCCGCGGTCCGGGGCAGGAACCGCAAACCTTGAAGATGCAGTCCATAAGATGTTGTCACTCCTGGAATTAGGCCAAGCTTGCACGGGCGTCGTCCAGCACATCCGCTGCAACCCTGCCAGAATCCAGGCGCGTCCAGTCGATTGTACCCAAATCATAGGATTCCTGCCGTTCCACCACATCGGCGGTGGCGTCGGACGCGTCATTGCGACGATTGGTCACACGCTCCACCCGCTCCGGCAGCGGCGCCTCCATCCAGATCCCATCGAACCGCACTCCGGCCTCCGCCGCGACCGCTTCAATCCGGCGGCGCTCGTCCGGCCGGGCGCTGACAGCATCGACCACCACGGCTTGGCCCGTTCCCAGAACCACCGCCGCCCTCTGGTACAATTCCGCATAGACCCGTTCCGTCACCGCCGGGGCATAGCCGTCGGCCGGCAGCCGGTCGGTATCGGCGACTCCGCACAGCCGCTTGCGCAGCACGTCGCTGCGCAGCACCACCGCACCGGGCGACGGCCCCAGATCGGGCGCGATTCCCTTGGCCAGCCTGGTCTTGCCGGTGCCGGACAGGCCGCCGACCGCCACCAGCCGCGCCGGCGCCGGGTCGAGCGCGGCAAGAGCATGGTCCAGATAGCGCCGCGCCTCCCCGGCCA
Source organism: Azospirillum oryzae (assembly GCF_900177515.1). Taxonomy (GTDB): domain Bacteria; phylum Pseudomonadota; class Alphaproteobacteria; order Azospirillales; family Azospirillaceae; genus Azospirillum; species Azospirillum oryzae_A. The sequence continues at coordinate 461,293 of NZ_FXAK01000008.1, read as the reverse complement.
GCCCCTCCGCCTTTCCGCCGAGCCGCAGCGCCGCCGCCGACACTTTCGCCCGCACCGCCGCGCGCAGCGACAGGAACAGCGGCAGCGCCGCCAGCCCGCCGTAATCCTCCGTCTCCTCCAGATAGCGGTTCAGCACCGCATTGCCGAGCGGCCGCAGCCCCCGGTGATCCAGGTCCATCAGCAGGAAGGCGAGGTCATAGAAGACGTCGGCCACCGCCAGCGTCTCGTCGAACTCGATGGCGTCGAACAGGGTCGGCTCGCCGTCCAGCAGGACGATGTTGCGCAGATGCAGGTCGCCGTGGCCGTGCCGGACAAGTCCGTCCCGCCGCCGCGCCTCCAGCAGCGGCGCCAGCCGGTCGAGCGCCGCGCCCGTACGTTCCGCCAGCCGCGCCACCGCGTCGGCGGGAAACAGGTCCGGCGCGGCGCGCAGGTCCTCCAGATTGCCGTCCGCCACCACGCGCAGCGCCTCCACCCCGCCACCATCCGGCCGGGGAGCGGCGTCGCGATGGAAGGCGGCGATCCGCTCGGCCAGACGGCGCATCAGGGCGGGGGTCAGGCCGCCCCGCTCGGCCAGCCGGTCGAACAGCGCCTCGTCGGGGAAGCGCGCCATCGACACCAGCCAGTCGATTGCCTCCCCCGCCGCGTCCCCGTTCTCCTCGTCCAGGCGCAACCGGCCATCATCCCCGCGGCGGATTGCGACAACACCCTGATAAAGCGCCGGCGCAGTGCGGCGGTTGATCGCCAGTTCCGCGACGCAGGCGGTATGGCGCTTCGCGACCGTCGAGTAATCCAGATAGGGATAGCGTACCGCGCGCTTCAGCTTCAGCGCCCGGTCGCCCGCCAGGAAGACCAGGGCGGCATGGGTGTCGATCCGCTCCACCGGCTGCCCGCCATGGGTGCGCGGATCGCCGAGGAAGGCGATCACCTCCTCCTGCGGCCCAGGGCCGGACGCTGGCTCGGCGGGATGCACGCTCATGAGCATATGGTAACAGATGATCGTCCCGCGCCGCTCATGCTTTCATGGTTGAAACGCGGATGGCGATGACGACATCCTAGGGGTAGTGCCGATACTCCATGGGTCAGTCGCCACGCCCCATCGTTATAGTGGCCGGACCGCATGGTGCGATCCGACGCGTCACCGGGAGGGGGTGCCCGTGAACCGCCTGTTCAGCCGCCGGAGGAATTGCCTGCCAAGCGCCTTGCCCGCCTGGTCCCTCGCGGTCGTCCTCGTTTTCCTGGCGGCCGGCGCCGGATCGGCGCGGGCGGAGTCCATCGACGCGGACGGCCGGTTCGGCAATTGGGCGGTCGGCGGCCTCGCCTACAGCCTGCAGCCGCCGGCGGAAAGCAACCTCACCATCCTGAACAGCAAGATGCGGATCGGGTCTTCGCTGGTCCCGCAGATCGAACCCTATGTCACCATCCAGCCCTGGATCGGGCCGGGCAGCGGCAGCAGCGTGACACCGCGCGGCGCCGTGACCGGCCTCGGCGCGGGTCTGACCGGGGGACTGACCGGGGGCCTCAGCGGCGGCGTGCTGGTCGACGTGCCGCTCGGCTCCTTCGTCTTCACCCCCAGTTTCGGCGCCGGCACCCTGCCCACCGCCCGGCGCGAGGGCGCGCCCACCACCGAGTTCCGCTCTCAGCTGGAATTGGGATACGAGTTCGACAACAAGTCGCGCTTCAGCCTGGGCTACAGCCGCATCGTCAACGACGCCGCGGCGGGCGATCCGGCGGCCGGCACCAACAACGTCTTCGGCTTTTACTACCGCTTGCCTTTCGGCGGCCCCTGACCGGGTCCCGGGGCAAGGACATCGTGTCGCGGCGTCTGGCGTGGGCAAAACGCGCGCATGGGTAGCGTCTTAACTGCATCTTAAACATGGTTGGATCAAGTGGACGCGGACCGAACGCTCCCCGGGGAACCCACCATGGCCACCAAGCGCAAGACCGCCTCCTCCGCCGCTCCCGCAACCGCTCCCGCCGCCACTGCTGCAGCCACTGCCGCCGCCGCGCCGGTGTTCGAGGCTCCGGTGGAAAGCTGGGCCGACACCATCCTGCGCACCAATTTCGCGTCGGTGGAACAGGACAGCATCGTCCTGCTGCAGGCGGCCAGCACCCTGCTGGAATCGGACATGCCGGAAAAGGTCACGGTCGCCCTGGACCAGAACCTGAAGCTGTGGATCGCCATCAAGACGGTCCTGCTGAACGACGACTGCCCGGTCGAGCCGGAGGTGAAGGCCAACCTGCGCAATCTGGCGCAGTATGTCGTCTCCACCACCATGCTGGCGACCCAGGGCGCGATCGAGACTCGCAAGCTGGTCTCACTGGCCCGCCTGAACATGAACATCGCCGAGGGCCTGCTCAGCGGCCAGCGCAACCGCATGATCCAGGAACGCGCCTATCAGATCTGGCAGGAGGAAGGCTGCCCCGAAGGCCGCGAGCAGGAGCACTGGCTGCGCGCCGAGGCCGAAATCACCGGTCTGTTCAAGGTCTGAGCCCCGGCGGAGCGCCGACCGAAGCACCGGGGCGGATTTACGCAACACCGCCATACCGCCCCGACATGACCGCCCGCGTCGCGACACCGTGACGCGGGCGACAACGCTTGGTAGGCTTGGCCTATCGTGACAGTTCCTCCCCAAACTCTCCCAAAACAGCACCAGCGTGTCGACAACACCCGGCTCGGCATCACATCGATGCTGCTGTCGGTGCTGTTCTTCTCGGTGATGAATGTCCTGGCGAAGCTCCTGATGGACCGCTTCCCGGTGAACGAGGTCATGTTCTTCCGCAGCCTGTTCGCACTGATCCCGGTCTGTCTGGTGATCCATTTCGCCAACGGCTTCGCCGCGACATTGCGCACCCGCTACCCCTGGGGCCATCTGGGCCGATCGCTGATCGGACTGAGTGCCATGGTGGCGACCTTCTGGTCCTTCCACCTGCTGCCGCTGGGCGACGCCATCTCGCTGAATTTCGCCGCACCGCTGTTCCTCACCGCTTTGTCGGTGCCGCTGCTGGGCGAGAAGGTCGGCATCCATCGCTGGAGCGCCGTGCTGGTCGGCTTCGCCGGGGTGCTCATCATCGTCCAGCCCAGCGGCGATGTGTTGAATCTGGGTGCGATGCTGGCCCTGGGCGGCGCGCTGTGCACCGCGGTGGCGATGATCGCCATCCGGCAGCTGAGCCGGACAGAACTGCCCAACACCATCGTCTTCTATTTCACCCTGCTGACCACCGTCATGACCGGCCTGTCGCTGCCGGTCTCCTGGATCACGCCGGGGCCGCTGGATCTTCTGTTGCTGCTGGCGACCGGGCTGTGCGGTGGCTGCGGCCAGCTGATGCTGACCCGCGCCTATTCGCTGGCCCCGGCCGCCGTTGTGGCGCCGCTGAACTATGCTTCGCTGCTGCTGGCGGTCGGCTTCGGCTGGCTGCTGTGGGGGGAGGTGCCGACCGGGACAATGGCGGCCGGCGCCGCCGTGGTGATGGCGAGCGGCCTCTACATCCTGTACCGCGAGACGCAGCGCGGCACGACCGTGACCAAGCCGCTGCCGGCCGGCGAAGGCGACTGACGGCACCCCGAACGCCCCGAAATTTCGGCGGATTGCCGCGCGTCATAGTTTCGCCATGGCGCAATGATGGGCTGTAGCATTGCGCCGGTGAACGAGTCGGTGGGCAAAAGGGCGGGCAAAAGCCGCAGGCGGCGCCTATATGACTGGTTCGCGCAGCATCACCGGCCGGCGGCGCCAAGCGAACCGCGGGACCGGCTGCATTTCGGCGCGGAGGGGGCGGCATGAAGCAGAACGAGCGACGCGGCGACTCCGGACCCGGCCCGAACCGGGCTGCTCAAAGCGAGGGCGTGACCGAACCACGCTTCCGCCTTGCCCAGGCGCGCGCGGCGCTGCTGTGGGAACGGCTGGGGCCGGCGCTGTGGGCGCCGCTGTCGGTGCTGGGCGCCTTCCTGGCGCTGGCGCTGCTGAATTTCCTGGTCCTGCTGCCGGGCTGGCTGCACGGGCTGGCCCTGCTGGTGCTCGCCGCCGCCTTCCTGCTGTCGCTCGTCATCGGCGTCCGGCGCTTCCGCACCCCGGCGGAGGATGAGGCCCGGCGTCGGCTGGAACGGGACAGCGGTCTCGCCCACCGTCCGCTGCACACCCTGCGCGACCGGCCCGCCGGCAACGACCCGACCGCCCAGGCGCTGTGGCGCCTGCATCAGGAGCGCACGCGCGCCGCCATGCGCAGCCTGCGCGTCGCCTGGCCGGGCACAGAGGTGCCGTCGCACGACCGCTACGCCCTGCGCGCCCTGGTGATCCTGACGCTGGTGGTCGCCGGCGCGGCCGCCTGGGGCGACTGGCGTCCGCGCATCGCTGCGGCGCTGACCCCCCAATTCGGCGGCAGCGCCGCCACGGCGGCGGCGACGCTCGACCTGTGGATCAACCCGCCCGACTATACCGGCCTGCCGCCGGTCTTCCTGAAATCCGGCTCCACCGCCAAGCCGGCTTCCCAGCAGGCCGCCGGTTCGTCCACTGCCGACCACCCCGTCGACCAGCCGGTGAAAGTGCCGCAGGGCAGCCTCGTTCTGGCCCGTGTCACCGGCGGCGGCGGCACTCCCAGCCTGGAGGCCGGCGACCAGACCGACCCCTTCGAGGCGGTTGATTCGACCAACTTCCAGGTGCAGAAGCCGGTGACCGGCGGCACCCGCATCGCCGTCACCCAGGGCGGTCGCACGCTGGGCTCCTGGCCGATCGAGGTGGTGCCCGACCGCGCGCCCATCATCGCCCATGCCAATCCGCCCGCCGCCGGCGAGCGCGGTGCGCTGAAACTCGACTATGCCGCCCGCGACGATTACGGCCTGACCGAGGTGAAGGCGCAGATCCGCCTCTCCCCCGAGGTTCCGCCGCAGCCCGGCGCCGTCAAAAATGGGGCCGCCAACAAGGAAGCCCCGAAGACCGAAGCCGATCCCGTGCTGGAAGTCCCGCTGTCGCTTCCCGGCGTCCGCCCGAAGGAGGCGCACGCCACCGCCTTCCAGGATCTGACCGCCCACCCCTGGGCCGGCATGCCGGTGACGGTGCGGCTGACCGCGACCGACGGCGCCGGCCAGACCGGCCGCTCGGACGATGCGGCCATCATCCTGCCGGAACGGACCTTCAACCACCCCGTCGCCCGCGCGATCATCAACCAGCGCAAGATCCTGACCCGCAATCCCCAGGAGTCGCGGGTGCAGGTCGCCCGCGCGCTGGCGGAGATTTCCTCGCGCCCCGACACCTATGGCGGTGACATCGTCGCCTTCCTGTCGATGCGCACCGCCATGGCCCGGCTGATGCTGGACCAGAGCGCCGACAGCGTCCCGGCCCTGCAACAGCTCCTGTGGGAAACCGCGCTCCGCATCGAGGATGGCGGCCTATCGCTGGCTGAGAAGGACCTGCGCGACGCCGAGAAGCGCCTGTCCGAGGCGCTGGACAAGAACGCCTCCGACGAGGAGCTGAACCGCCTGATGGACGAGTTGCAGGCGGCGCTCGACAAGTTCATGGACGCCATGGAACAGCGGATGATGGAGGCGCTGCAGCGCGGCGAGAAGATCCCGATGGTCCCGCCGGAAATGGCCGACCAGATGACCGACCGCAACGACCTGCAGCAGATGCTCGACCAGATGCGCGAGATGGCGCAGACGGGATCGCGCGACGCCGCCCGCCAGATGCTGTCCCAGCTTCAGCAGATGCTGGAGAACATGCGTTCTGGCGCCATGGCCCAGATGAACCAGCAGCAGGCCCAGCAGCAGAACCAGACCTGGGAGATGATGCAGCAGTTGCAGAAGCTGGCGCAGCAGCAGCAGCAGCTCCTCGACCAGAGCTTCCGCCAGTCGCAGGAGTCGATGGACCAGCAGCAGGGGCAGCAGGGCGAACAGCCCCGCGGCCGCCAGCAAAATCAGCGGCGCAACCAGAACGGCCAGCAGAATCCGGGCAGCCCGACCCTGCAGAAGCAGGCCGAGCAGCAGGAGGCGCTGCGCCGCCAGCTGGGCGAGCTGATGCGCCGCATGGGCGAACAGCAGAGCGGCGAGATCCCGCAGCCCTTGGGTCGCGCTGAACGCGCCATGCGCGACGCCGCCCAGGCGCTGCAGCAGGGCGCCCCCGGCGCCGCCGTGCCGTCGCAGACGGAGGCGATGGAACAGCTGCAGCAGGGCATGCAGGGCATGGCCGAACAGATGGCGCAGCAGATGATGGGCCAGGGGGGGCCCGCCATGATGGGCCAGCAGGGCCAGATGCCGCGCCAGGGCCGGGGGCGCGACCCGCTGGGCCGCCGCCCGTCCGGCTACGGCATGCAGGACTCCAACGACGTGAAGATCCCCGAACAGTCGGAGCTCCAGCGCGCCCGCGAAATCCTGGACGAGCTCCGCCGCCGCTCCGGCCAGTACGGCCGCCCGCAGGAGGAGCGCAACTACATCGACCGGCTGCTGAAGCAGTTCTGACACCGGCGGGGGAATTCCGGCGATTCGGGCCGGAATTCCCGCCTGCCGGACCGCTCTGACTTGCAACGCTCCGCTCCCGCCGTCATTTCCTCACAAATTCCGGCCAGACGGGGGCGGAGCGGTCGGCAAGCCGGGGGGAGCGGGCGTATGAAGGTCATCATCTGCGGGGCCGGACAGGTCGGGGCCAGCATCGCGCGGCATCTCGCGCTGGAAGACAACGATATCACGGTCATCGACACCTCGACCGAACTTGCCCAGCGGATGGACGAGAGCCACGACGTGCGCGGCATGGTCGGCTACGCCTCGCATCCCGACGTGCTGGCCCAGGCGGGGGCGCGGGACGCCGACATGCTGATCGCCGTCACCCATTCCGACGAGGTCAACATGGTGGCCTGCCAGGTCGCCCATTCGGTGTTCGACATCCCGCTGCGCATCGCCCGCATCCGCAAGCAGGCCTATCTCCAGCCGGAATGGTCGAAGCTGTTCGCGCCCAACCATCTGCCGATCAGCGTCGTCATCTCGCCGGAGGTGGAGATCGCCCACAGCATCGCGCGCCGCCTGCGCTCCCCCGGCGCGTTCGAGATGGTGCCTCTCGCCGACGCCAAGGTGCACCTGATCGGCGTCCACTGCACCAACAGCTCGCCGTTGCTGAACACGCCGCTGCGCCGCCTGACCGAGATGTTTCCCGACCTGCGCGCCGCCGTGCTGGCGGTCTTCCGCGACGGCACCGGCTTCGTGCCGAAGAGCAACGACCAGCTGCGGCTGGGTGACGACGTGCATCTGGTCTGCCGCACCGCCGACATCGTCCGCGTCGTCGCCCTGTTCGGCCACAGCGAGGCGCCGGCCCGCCGACTGGTCATCGCCGGCGGCGGCAACGTCGGCTTCAATCTGGCGCAGATCGTCGAACGCCACATGCGCGGCATCTCGATCAAGATGATCGAGGGCAACGCGGCGCGGGCGGAGCTGATTTCGCGTTCGCTGCGCTCCAGCACGGTGGTGCTGAACGGCGACGCGCTCGACCATGAAATACTTGAGGAGGCTCAGGTCGGCCGGGCCGAGACCATCGTCGCCGTCACCAACGACGACGAGACCAACGTCTTCACCTCGCTGCTGGCCAAGCGCGCCGGCTGCGGCCGGGCGATCACGCTGCTGAACAAGACCTCCTACGCGCCGATCGTCGCCGGGCTGGGGATGGACGTCGTCGTCAACCCGGCGGCGGTCACCGTGTCGTCGATCCTGCGCCATGTCCGGCGCGGCCGGGTGGCGGCGGTGCAGACCATCGGCGACAATTTCGGCGAGGTGGTGGAGGCGGAGGCGCTGGAGACCTCGCGCGCCGTCAGCGGCCCCATCGGCACCATCGGCCTGCCGGCCGGCATGATGATCGGCGCGCTGGTTCGTGGCGGCGAGGTCATCATCCCCACCAGCCAGACGGTGATCGAACCGCATGACCGCGTCATCGTGATGGCGACCTCCGATCTGGTGCGCAAGGTCGAAAAGCTGTTCGCCGTCGGCCTGGAGTTCTTCTGATCGGGATTTTGCTGTTCGGCCGAGTTCCGCCGATCCTCTTTCGCCGCCCCATCCGCCGCCCAGAGACATCATGCCGAATTTCAGGCCGATCCTGTTCATCATCGCCATCGTGCTGCTGGCGCTCGCCGCGACGATGCTCATCCCGGCCGCGGTCGACTATGCCTATGGGAATCCGGATGCGCGGATCTTCCTCTATTCCGCCGCCTTCACCGCCGGTTGCGGCGGGGCGCTGGCCTGGTCGGCGCGCTGCCACCTGCAGGGTGGGCTGTCGCTGCGGCAGGCCTTCCTGCTGACTCCGCTGACCTGGACCACCACCGCGGCCTTCGCGGCCCTGCCCTTCCAGTTCGGCCATTTCCCCGACCTGTCCCTGAACTACGCCAACGCCTTCTTCGAGACGATGTCGGGGCTGACCACCACCGGATCGACCGTGCTGGTCGGGCTGGACCTGACGACGGAGGGCATCCTGCTGTGGCGGGCGCTGCTGCAATGGCTGGGCGGCATCGGCATCATCGGCGTCGCCATCGCGGTGCTGCCGGCGCTCAGGGTCGGCGGCATGCAGCTGTTCCGCACCGAATCCTCCGACCGCTCGCAGAAGGTGCTGCCGCGCGCCCAGCAGATCGCCAAGGCGATCACCGCGGTTTATACCGGACTGACCGTGATCTGCGGATTTTGCTATTGGCTGGCCGGCATGACGCCGTTCGAGGCGGTGGTGCATGCGCTGACCAGCCTGTCCAGCGGCGGCTTCTCCACCTCCGACAGCTCCATCGGCCATTTCGAAAATCCGGTGCTGCACTGGCTGGTGACGCTGTTCATGCTGGCGGGCAGCCTGCCCTTCGTCCTCTATGTCCGCACCCTGACCGGCCAGCGCGACGCGCTGTGGCGCGACAGTCAGGTGCGCACCTACCTGACCTTCCTCGCGGCGGTCATCCTTCCGCTCAGCATCTGGCTGACGCTCAAGTACGGCTACGGCTTCGCCGACTCGCTGCGGCTGGTGGCCTTCAACGTGGTGTCCGTCGTCACCACCACCGGCTATGCCTACACCGACTACAGCCTGTGGGGAAATCTGGCGGTCGGCGTCTTCTTCGGCCTGACCTTCATCGGCGGCTGCACCGGATCGACGGCCGGTGGCATCAAGATCTTCCGGTTCGAGGTGATGGTGACGGTGCTGCGCACCCACTTCCTCCACCTGATCTATCCCCGCGGCGTCTTCCCGCGCCAGTACGGCAACCGGCAGCTGGACGACGATGTGTTGGGATCGGTGATCGTCTTCTTCGCGCTGTTCTTCACCGCCTACAGCGTCACCACCATCGCGCTGATGGCGCTGGGGCTCGACTTCATCACCAGCGCCAGCGCCGCGGTGACCGCGCTGGCCAATGTCGGCCCCGGCCTGGGCGACGTCATCGGCCCCGCCGGCAATTTCTCGACCCTGCCGGATTCCGCCAAATGGCTGCTGTCGCTGGCGATGCTGCTGGGCCGGCTGGAGCTGTTCACCGTGCTGGTGCTGTTCATGCCCCAATTCTGGCGGGGCTGAAACGGCGACGGGACCGGCTTTCGCACGGTCCCGTCTGCATCACGTCAGCCGCTTTTCCCAGTCACTTGTCAGGATTGTGGTTGGCGGCGTGGTCCTGCATCTGTTCGGTCTGCACAGCCTTGCTGTCCAGGCCGCGGGCGTCGGAATGACGGGACTTGTCGCGGTTCGACAGCACCTCGTTGTCGCCGATGGAGCCGGCGGGCAGGTCGGTGTTGGCGCCGGTGCCGGTGCCCTTGCCCTGTCCGCTCGGGCTCATGTGCTTCTTGCTGGCGTTCGCCATCGCGTTATCTCCGTCGGTTGGCCGTATCGTTTGGCTGCCCGGGGCCGCCGGGAAGACGACCCCCGGCGGCCGGCGGCTGGAATCGGGATCAGGAGTGACCGCCAGGCCCGCTTCGGATCACTGCGGGTTGCGCGTCTGGGTTCCATCCGGATTGGTGGTCGGGCTGGTGGCCGCGCCGCCGGACATGCCGCTGTGGTTGGCGGCGCCGCCGGTGCTGCCGGTGTTTTGGTCGCCGTTGCGCTTGCCCAGCGAGACGGTGTTGTCGTCGTACTTGAACTCCGCCATCTGCTTGACCTGATCCTCGGTCACCTGACGGGCGACCACGCGGTCGCCGTCGGTCCGCAGCAGATTGTAGTCCAGCGCCACCTGCTTGGCGCCGATGCCCAGCACGCCGCCGCGGTTCAGGATCACCTGGGTGGCCTTGCCGCTCTGGGCGTCGAGAATGATGTCGGCGACGTCGCCCAGCTTGTTGCCGTTCTCGCCGTAGACGTCCTTGCCCATCATCTGTTCGATGCTGTTGCCCTGCTGGGCGGCGGCACCACCGGCGGCACCGCCGGCGGAGGCGACGGCCGGGCGCTGATCGCGGGCCATGCGCAGATGCTGCTCCAGCGTCGGCAGGGTCTGCTCGGCGAAGCGCTTCAGGTCGGCGTCCTTGCCGTTCTGCGCTTCCTCACGGAAAAGCGAGACGGCGGTCTGGTGGGCGTCGACCTGACCCTGCATATAGGCGGAATCGAACTGCTCGCCCTTCATGCCGCGCAGCTTGTCCAGCTTCTGCTGGTGTTCGGAATCGAGCTTGGTCGGCAGCGCCATCGACTTCTTCTGCGCCATCTCCTTCATGGCGTCGGAGGTCTTGGTGTGGTCGGACACCATGTGGCTGCCGAACTGCTTGACCTTCTGGTCCTTCGCCTGATCCTGCGCCAGCTTGCCCGCCTGGATCTCGAACATGTCGCTGATCGCCGCCTTGTTGGCGAAGGTCATGTCCTGCTGCGCCACCTGACCCTTTTCGGTCACCTTGGCGGTCGGCGTCGGCGTCTGGGCCAGGGACAGGGTGGGGGCCGTGAACAGCACCAGGGCGGCGGTCGCGAGAAGATGATGGCGTTTCATGGAGGCGGCTCCTGCAATTGCATGGTTTTCCGGTCGCCGACAGCCCGACCTTATGGCCGGACCGAAGCGCCCTTCTTCGCCACCTCAACCGTCGAGCGCGGCGGTCGTTCCCTTCCACCCGCCGGGCCGGTCGGCCGGCCGCCCCCATCCGGACCACCCCGTCCGGTTCGTCCGGGGTGCCGCGCCTGTGCGCCGAATCGGCCAATGGGGACGCGCCGGGGGTATAGCCGAATGAGCACTCGGCCTAGGCCGCGCGTCCGGGGCAAGAAGGGTGGTCTATTACCCCGGTATGGAGGCCTGCTTGCTTCGTGACGCCCGCCATGTCCTGAACGGCACGCACATCGACTGCGATCTGTGCGTGATCGGTGGCGGTGCCGCCGGCCTGACCATCGCGCGCGAACTGGCGGGCGGCAGCTTGAGCGTCGTCCTGCTGGAAGGCGGCGGGCTGGAGGTCGACGGCATCTCCCAGGCGCTGTACGCCGGCCGCAATGTCGGGCTGCCCTACGAGCGGCTGACCACCGCGCGCAGCCGCTATCTGGGCGGCAGCACCAACTGCTGGGGCGGCTTCTCCCGTCCGCTGGAGCCGGGCGATTTCGCCGAGCGTCCCTGGATGCCGGGCAGCGGCTGGCCGATCCCGCGCGACACGCTGATGCCCTATTACCAGCGCTCGCACGACGTGCTCGGCCTCGGCCCCTTCCAATACGACAACGACTTCTGGATGGAACGGGTCGGCGGGCCGAAAACGGCGCTGTTCCCGGTGGAAAACGATGAAGGCGGCGGCGATTTCGAGAACCGTGTCGCCCAACTCAGCCCGCCGATCCGCATGGGCGAGGCCTATCGCGCCGAGATCGGGCGGGCCGCCAACATCACCGCCTTCCTCAACGCCAACGTCACCGGGCTGGACACCAACCCGACCGCCACGGCGGTGGAGCGGGTGCAGGTCCGCACGCTGGAGGGCCCCGGCTTCACCGTCGGCGCCCGGCTGTTCGTGCTGGGCTGCGGCGGGATCGAGAATGCGCGGATCCTGCTGCTGTCCAACAAGGTGCAGGCGGCGGGGCTGGGCAACGGCAACGATCTGGTCGGCCGCTATTTCGCCGACCACCCGCGCTTCAAGACCTCGCCGATCCGGCTGACCCGGCAGAGGCAGCATCGCACGCTCTACGACGTCAGCCTGTGTCTCGCCCGGCGGCGGCTGCGCCGGCCGCATCCGTCGATCGCGCTGGCGCTGTCGCCGACGGCGGAGCTTCAGGAACGGCACGGGCTGCCCAACTCGCGCACATATCTGGTCGCCTCCTACCATTCCGGGGCGCTGGACGCCTTCAAGGCGATGCGCGACCTGCGCCTCCTGCCCTCGCGCCACAGCTGCCGCCGCTTCGGCGTGTCGGAGGACGAGGCGGCGAGCCTGCTGCGCAACGCCGGCCCGCGCATCCTGCGCAGCCTGCCGCAGCTGACCCATGCGCTGTTCGACAGCACCATCGATCCCGGATGGCTGCCCCGCCGCTTCACCCTGGAAACCGTGCTGGAGCCGGTGCCCAACCCCGACAGCCGGGTGACGCTGGACCATGCCACCGACCCCTTCGGCTGCAACCTGCCGCGTGTGGACTGGCGCCTGACCGACCAGGACCGCCGGGGCGCGACCGAGACCCAGCGGCTGCTGCGCGAGGACCTGCTGAAGCGCGGCATGATCGCCGTCGACACGGATGCGGAGCACGACGCGACCCATGAGGCGACGATGGCCGATGTCGGCTGGTGCTGGCACCATATGGGCACCACCCGCATGCATGAATCGCCGCGTCACGGCGTGGTCGATCCGGACGGCCGGGTCCATGGCGTCGGCAACCTTTATGTCGCCGGCAGTTCCGTCTTCCCAACCATGGGGGCGGACCACCCGACCATGACCATCGTGGCGCTCGCCCTCAGGATGACCGACCGCGTCCTCGCCCTGCTGCAGGACGAACGGAACAGTCCGCCCGCCCCCGCGGTCGCCGCCTCGCTTTGAGCGGGGCGGCGGCATCCTATATTCCTCTCCTTCGCGGAGAGGATTTCACCATGGACCTGTTCGACGATGTCCCCGTCCCTACGCCGGAAGGCTTGCCGCCTGCCGCCGGGCCCCTGCCGGACATCGTGACGCCGGGGCTCGACTGCCTGTTCGTCGGCTTCAATCCCGGCCTGCGGTCGGGGGCGCTCGGCCACCATTATGCCGGGCGCGGCAACCAGTTCTGGCGCCTGCTGCATGAGGCCGGCCTGACCCCGCGCCTCTACCGGCCGGAGGAGGACGTGACCCTTCCGGCCATCGGGCTCGGCTCCACCAACCTCGTCGCCCGCGCCACCGCCTGCGCCGCCGAGCTGTCGCGGGCGGAGCTGCGCGGCGGGGTGCCGCGGCTGGCGCGGATCGTCGCCTTCGTCCGGCCACGGGTGCTGGCCTACACCGGCAAGGGCGTCTATCTGGCGGCGACCGGCCTGCCCGACGCCCCCTGGGGCGTTCAGGAGCACGGCCTTTTCGACGGCGTCGCCGACGTGGTGGTGCCCTCGCCGAGCGGCCTCGCCCGCCTGCCTTTCGAGGAAAAACTGCGCTGGTTCCGCGAGGTCCGGGATGAGATCGGACGGCGGCGCCCCGCCCCGTCCGCAATTCCTGGCTAGTCGGTAGAGATAACTGTCCGGACGGAGAGTATCGGCCGGGAATGGGGGGCCGCGGGGAGCAATCCCCCTGCCCCGGCAAATCTCCGGGAAAGGCGAGGATGCGGAAACGGCCTTGAGCCATGCTGTGCGCCGCATGACCGCCATCGACCACCACAGCACCCATCACGACCCATTCCCCGCGCCGGAGACCGATATGGTCGCCCGCCGGCTGCGCCGCCGCCATTGGACGGTGCTGGCGTTGGCCGTCCTGCTGCTGGCCGGGGTGCTGGGCGCCGCCTGCTACCTGACCGCGCTGACGCCTGCCCCGAAGGCCACCATCACTGCGACCGACACGGCCACCGAGGCAGCCGACCCCTGGGAACCGCAACTGCCCCGGCCGTCCCTTCCGGTCGTCCAGTCACAGCGGCTCGCCCGGCTTCTGCGCCTCGAACCGCCACGCAAAAAAGAACCGGCGGAGACCTCCGTCCCCGCCGGTCCGATGCGGGTCGATCCCGCGGTGAGGCTGCTGGTCGACCAGGGCTGGCCCGGCCGCCGGCCGCCGGCGCTTCCCGCCACCGCCCGGACGGCGAGCATCGGGACGGCCAGCATAGGGACGAACAGCATCGCCCCGTCCCCGCAGCTGACCCCGCAACTGACGGCGGCCCAACCGGCCCCCGCCCAACTGACGGCGGGGACCAAGTCGGCCTCTCCCTAGCCGCCCCGGCTCAGCTGACGATGCCGCCGCGGCTGAAGGGCAGCGTCTGCAGCGGCTGGCCGGTCACCGAGAAGACGGCGTTCGCCACCGCCGGCGCCACGGTCGGGACGCCCGGCTCGCCGGCGCCGGTCGGCCGTTCGTGCGACGGCACGATGTGGACCTCCACTGCCGGCATGTCCGACATCCGCATCGGCAGATAGCCGTCGAAGTTGGACTGATCCACCTTGCCGTCGGTCATGGTGATCTCGTCGCGCAGCGCATGGCCGATGCCCCAGCCGGCACCGCCCTCCATCTGCGCCTTGACGATGTCGGGGTTGACGACCTCGCCGCAATCGACGGCGACGACGACCCGGTCCACCTTGATCTGACCCTTGGCGTCGACCGAAACGTCGGCGACATGGGCGACATAGGTGTTGAAGCTTTCATGCACGGCGACGCCGCGGCCCTTGCCCTGCGGCAGCGGCTGGCCCCAGCCGGCCTTCTCCGCCGCCAGCTTCAACACGCCGGCCAGACGCGGATGGTCCTTCAGCATCTCCATGCGGAAGGCCACCGGATCCTTGCCGGCCGCCTTGGCGAGGCGGTCGATCATGACCTCCTTGGCATAAGCCGTGTGGGTGTGCCCGACCGAGCGCCACCACAGCGTCGTTACCGGCGAGGCGACGGTGTGCGCGTCGACCGCGAGGTTCGCCACCGGATAGGCCATGTCCGACGCGCCCTCGACCATCGTCGCGTCGACGCCGTCCTTGACCATCACCGCCTCGAACGGCGTGCCGGTCATGAAGCTCTGGCCGACGATGCGCTGCTTCCAGCCGACCAGATCGCCCTTGGCATCGACCGCCGCGGTGATCTTGTGCAGGACCAGCGGGCGGTAACGGCCGCCCTTGATGTCGTCCTCGCGCGTCCAGACCAGATGCACCGGGGCCTTGGGATAGGCCTTGGCGATCATCACCGCCTCGGCGATGTAGTCGGCGCTGGGGGTGGCACGCCGGCCGAAGCTGCCGCCGGCCCACTGGGTCTCGATCTTCACCTGCTCCGGCTTGCAGCCCAGGATGTGGGCGGCGACCATCTGCTCGACCGTCTGGAACTGCGACCCGGCCCAGATGGTGCAGCCACCCTCCGGGTTCAGCGCCACCACGGCGTTCAGCGGCTCCATCGGCGCATGGGCGAGGTAGGGGAAGACGAACTCTCCCTCCACCACATGGCCGCCCTTGGCCTTGGCGTCGGCGATGGCCTTCTCCGCATCGCCCTTGTTCGCCGCGACCGCACCGGGCTTCTCCGCCGCCTTGCGGTAGTCGGCCAGCATGGCGTCGGTGCCGCGGGTCTCGGCTTTGGCGTCGTCCCAGGTCACCGTCAGCGCCTCGCGGCCCTTGATGGCGGCCCAGGTGTTCTTCGCGATCACCGCGACTCCGACCGGCAGGCTGATGACGTCGATGACGCCCGGCACCTTGCGGGCGGCGGCATCGTCGACGCTCTTCACCGTGCCGCCGAAGCGCGGGCTGCGGGCCAGCACCGCCGTCACCTGACCGGGGCGGCGGATGTCCATGGCAAAGATGGCGGTGCCGTTGGTCTTGCTGATGTGGTCCAGACGGTGCAGGTCCGGGTTGCCGATCAGAACATAATCCTTCCGGTCCTTCAACTTGACCTGCTGCGGCACCGGCAGTTTCGCCGCCTCCTCCGCCAGTTCGCCGAAGGTGGCGCTGCGGTTGCTCGCGGCATGGCGGACCACGCCCTTCGAAACCGTCACTTCGCCGGCCGGCACGTTCCAGCGCGCCGCGGCCGCGGCGACCAGCATGGCGCGGGCGGCGGCGCCGGCCATGCGCAGCTCGTCCCAGCTGTTGGCGACGGCGGTGGAGCCGCCGGTGCCCTGGACGCCGAACATATGGTTGGCGTACAGCTTCTGGTTGGCCGGAGCGAAGGCGCCGCGCACTTGGCTCCAGTCGGCGTCAAGCTCTTCCGCCGCGATGGTGGCGAGGCCGGTGACGATGCCCTGGCCCTTGTCCAGATGCTTGGCCAGCACGGTGACCGTATTGTCCGGCGCGACGATGATGAAGGCATGCGGACGCGGGTCGGCCGGCCCGACGATCTTCGGCGCCGCTTCGGCGGCCAGCGCCGGCATGGGCAGATGCGCGCCGATCACCAACGCGCCGGCCCCGACGCCGATGGCCTTCAGGAACCCGCGGCGCGACGGCGCCGGCAGCGGACCGGGAGCGAAACCGGACTCGGGGAACCCGTGTTCGCCAAAACCATTTTGTGCCGCGTGACGGATCAAATGATGCAGCATGGATCAGGCCCTCATCGTCTGGGCGGCATCCTTGATCGCCGCGCGGATGCGGACATAAGTGGCGCAGCGGCAGACGTTGCCGTCCATCGCCGCGTCGATGTCCTCGTCGGTCGGGTTCTGGTTGTCGGTCAGCAGCGCGATGGCGCTCATGATCTGACCCGACTGGCAGTAGCCGCACTGGACGACGTCCAGCTTCTGCCATGCCGCCTGGACGGCCTGGGCGGCCTTGCCCTTCACGCCCTCGATGGTGGTGACCTTGCTGTCCGGCGTCAGCATGCTGACCGGGGTCTGGCAGGCGCGGGTCGGCGTGCCGTCGACATGGACGGTGCAGGCGCCGCACTGGGCGATGCCGCAGCCGAACTTGGTGCCGGTCATGTTCAGCTCGTCCCGCAGAACCCACAGGAGCGGCATGTCCTCCGGAACGTCGACCTGACGCTCCTCGCCGTTGACGTTGATGCGAACCATGGCTCTTGCCTCTTTCTCCCTGAACGGAACCGCCGGCTTCCGATGGCGACGACAGGTCCGCTGCCCGGCTGTGGGCGATGGCTAGGAATTGAATGTTTTTTGATTGTCGGCTGCTGGGTCAGCTCTGCCTCGACAGAATACACCGTCTAGTGCACAATGAAGTAGGTGGCTTTGGTTCATATCGTCATGAAGGCAATTCATAACCCCGCGCTCGACCTCAACCTCATCAAGGTGTTCGACGCGCTGCTGGAGACCCGCAACGTCTCGCGCGCCGCCGATGCGCTGGGCGTCAGCCAGTCGGCGGTCAGCCACGCGCTGGCCCGGCTGCGCACGCTGGTCGGCGATCCGCTGTTCGTGCGCACCGGCAACCGGATGGAGCCGACGCCGCGCGCCCAACGTCTGGCGGAACCGCTGCGCGACCTGCTGGTCGGCGCCGCCCGCGCCCTGTCGGCGGAGGAGGATTTCGATCCCCAGCGGGAGGAGCGGAACTTCACCATCTCCACCCCCGATTCGATGCAGGCGGTGCTGCTGACCGGCATCCTGCGCGACGCGATGGAAGGAGACCTGCGGGTGTCGGTCTCGCTGCTCAACCTCGACCCCGACGCCATGCTGAACGCACTGGACGACGGCACGCTGGACCTCGCCATCGGCTATCTGCCGGAGGTGCGGCGCTGGCACGACCGGCAGGTGCTCTACCGGGAAACCCATGCCTGCCTGTTCAACCCGGCGCTGGTCCCGGTCACCCCGCCCATCGGGCTGGAGGATTACACCCGCTACCCGCACCTGATGCCGTCCCTGCGCGGCGGGCTGACCAGCTTCATCGACGACGAACTGGCGGCGCTGGGCACGAGCCGGCGCGTCGCCGCCTCCACCACCCAGTTCCTGGCGATCCCGATGATCCTGACCCAGGCGCCGATGCTGACCTCGCTGCCCGCCCGGCTGGCCCGGCTGTGCGCCGATGCGCTGGGACTCGCCACCAGCCCGCTTCCCTTCGACATCGGCGATTACGAGGTGTCGATGATCTGGCACCGCCGCAGCACCGGCTCCCCCTCCCATGGCTGGCTGCGCCAGCGCATGGCGGAGGAAGCCGCGAAGCTTTAGGGCGACGATGCGCTGAACTGGCACGCATACACGGAAATGCACGCAAAAAAAGAATCTTTGCGATGAATTTCCATTGAGCGCGCAAGGTTATCAACGCTAGATCATCATCCATACAAAAAATTTCTTGCTGTGCGGGTGGTGCTGCCATCCGCGGACGCCTCTTTATACGCCCGATCCGGCGCGGCCGGTCCGCCACGGCTTCGTGCGCCCTCACGGAAAGGAATCGACATGAGTTTCCTGAACCCGGTGCGCCTCGTCTTTTCAGGGATTTTCCAGGCCGACGTCTCGACGGTGAACAACGACGTCCGCCATTACGACAGTGAAAGCTTCGAGTCCTCCTACCAGGAATTCCAGCAGAAGCTGCCGAGCGGCGCCACCGTCGCCAACGGCTGGTGGAACCCGACCGGATCCGGCGCTTTCCGCCTGATCGACTGCAAGGTGGTGGGTCTGGGCTTCGCCGACGGCAGCTTCGTCGATACGCCGGGCGCCGATGCCGCGCTCGGCATGCTGATCGGCGGTTCGACCGACCGCACCAGCGGCAAGCTGGTCGATCTCGACCCGCAATGGCAGATGGCGTCGGCCCCCTGGGGCCTGGACGTCCGGCTGACCGACGGGAAGACCCCGGCCTTCTTCGGCGGGCGCTACCAGCCCAATCCCTTCCGCGACCTGTGGTTCAACCGCAATCTCAACGCCCAGTCCGACAGCGCCGCCTCCTCCACCTTCCAGTCGGTGCTGGAGAATGTGGAATGGGCCGACGAGGCGATGCTCAGCCCCTTCCTGCGGCAGCTGCGCGACGCCACCACCGGCGACATGCTGTCGATCCGGCTGGCGACCTTCGGCTACAACGGCAACGTCAAGGACCCGCGCTTCACGCTGGGCACCGTGGTGGGCACCATCGGTCCGCAGCTGGACGGCGAGCCGGTCTCCTTCATCCGGGGTCGCCGCTTCATCCCGGCCAACAACATCCCCAACAGCTGGGCCGGCATCACCTATTTCTCCGGCCAGATCGACGAGCCGTCGCGCACCGCCTTCCTCGACCTGTCGAACGCCCTGCAGACCGTCGATTCCAAGGGCACGCCCAACCCCATCGGCGTCCTGACGCTGGGCATCCTGCGCGATGCCTCGATGGTGGAGAACACGCCGGTCACCCCGGACAGCTTCCTGCCCATCGCCCGCATCCCCTATGACGACCCGGACTGGCTGGCGAAAACCGCCGGCGTCTTCGCGGCCAAGCTGACCGACGAGCAGTTCGCCTTGTCCAAGACCAACCCGCTGGCCCTGGTGACGGTGTCGGAGACCAATCCGGGCAGCACCGACCTCGACCTCGGCTATGGCATCGTCGCCATCCGTGAGGCGCAGGACGGTCTCTATGTCTGCGCCGAGCCGGGGGTCCACCGCATCGACGGCGCCGGCCGGGCGGAATCGCTGGTCTACGCCACCCGCTACGGCCAGCCGGTGCCCGGCGCCTCCATCGCCATCACCCAGATGGGCCGCATCCCCGGCCAGGGCGGCGGTTTCGGCGTCGATCAGCCGAGCGCACCGATTCCCGACATGGGCGTGCCGGAAGCGGCGGTGACCTTCGCGGTGGAGGGCGGTTCCGCCACGGGCGGCACCATCACCGCCGACGCGGACGGCATCGCCCGGCTGGAGATCTCCACCCAGTCGCCGGGCAACCCGCGCGGCTACATCGACGGGCAGGTCTATCTGATCGACTACCGCATCCCCGGCCAGAGCAACACGGCGCGCTCGACCTTCGATTACGTCGTTCTGCATGTCCGCGACGATTTCGACGTGCCGGCCGACCCGACCTGGGACGACATCGCGCCGATCATGACGCAGTACGGCAACCTGTACCCGATCATGAGCAAGCATCTGGTCGATCTCAGCAGCGAGGCGTCCTGCATCCGCTATGCCGACATCCTGCAGCTGGCCTTCTCGCTGCCGGAGACCGACCCGAACTACATGCCGGTGACCCGCGACCTGTCGGTCTACAAGCGCAAGACCATCCTCGCCTGGCTGGACAAGGTCCTGCGCGGCGAAACGGCGGTGAAGGCCAAGGCACAGCTGGCCTATGCGGCGGCATCCGGAGGCGGCGCACCCGCCCTGCGCACCGGCCCGTCGGGCGCCGCTCCGGCCAAGGCTGCCACCGCGACGCCGGACCAGCCGACGGCGGCCGACGGCAAGACCCGTTTCGCCAAGAATTTCGCCCGCGTCTCCACGCCGTCGCGCTCCTGACGCCCGGTCCTAAGGGAAGGAATCAGCCATGCTGAAGCTTCAGCCGCACTTCGCCCAGGGCATCGACACCGTCCAGGTCCTGCGCAATACCCTGCAATCCGCGGTGGAGTTCGAGCACGCCACGCTCCCCGCCTATCTGACCGCCCTCTATTCGATCAAGCCCGGCACCAACCGGGAGGCGGCGGCCATCATCGGCTCGGTCTCGGTGCAGGAGATGCTGCACATGACCATCGCCGCCAACATCCTGAACGCGGTCGGCGGCCACCCGGTGATCGACAAACCGGGCTTCATCCCGGTCTATCCCGGCCCGCTGCCGATGGGCATCCATGAAGGGCTGACCGTCTCGCTGGGCAAGTTGACCCGTGGCCTCGTCTACGACGTCTTCATGACCATCGAGGAACCGGAGGTGCCGCAGGCCTTTCCGGGGAAGCAGCCGGCGCTCGCCATGTTCCAGATGAAGGCGGCGGCGGCGCGGGAGCCGGGCTTCGCCACCATCGGCGAATTCTACGCGGCGATTTCCAAGGCCATCGCCGAGATGGGGGAGGAGATCTTCACCGGCGATCCGTCCTATCAGGTGGTGGACAACACCTGGTTCCCGCCCGACCAGCTGTTCCCGGTCACCGACGTGGCGAGCGCCCAGCGCGCCATCGAGGTGATCGTCGAACAGGGCGAGGGCACGCCCCAATCCCCGCGCGAGGCGGACAACGAGGCGGCGCTGGCCCATTACTACCGTCTGGCGCAGATCGTCTACGCCCGCCGGCTGGTGAAGGACCGGGACGAGCCGCTCGGCTGGTCCTATTCCGGCGCCCCCGTCGGCATCGACCCGGCCGGGATCTGGAACCTCTACCCCAACGCCAAGACGGTGGATTATCCGGAGGGCAGCCGTGCCCGCACGGTGTCGCAGCAGTTCAACACCACCTACACGGCGCTGCTGACGGCGCTGCACATCACCTTCAACGGCCAGCCGGAACGGCTGCGCTCCGCCATCGGGCTGATGTACGAACTGAAGCTGACCGCCGACCAGCTGGTGGCGATCCCGCTCCCCGGCACCGACTACACCGCGGCGCCGACCTTCGAGTATGCACCGGTGAACATGTGAATTGACTCGGTGATTGCACCTTCCACCCTGCGCAAAATCCCCTCTCCCCCCCGGGGAGAGGGTTAGGGTGAGGGGGAACCGCTTGGAGGATCTCTTCGGCTCCGCCGAACCCCTTCATCCCAACCTTCTCCCCAGGGGGGAGAAGGGGTCTGGCCTCCCCCTCAATCCGCAGTCACAGACCGGATCTCGTCCTGGCTGAAGCGCTGCTGCTCTTCCATCACCATCTGGGACAGTTCGCGCTTCAGGCGGTTGAACTCCGGGGCGGAGCCGTCGCGCGGGCGCGGCATGTCGACGACGACATCGCGCTTGATGGTGCCCGGCCGGTAGGTCATTACGATGATGCGGTCGGCCAGATAGATGCTCTCCTCGATGGAGTGGGTGACGAACAGGATGGTCTTGCCGACCTCCTCCCAGATACGCAGCAGCTCGTCCTGAAGCGTGCGGCGGGTCAGGGCGTCGAGTGCGCCGAACGGCTCGTCCATCAGCAGGATCGGGCTGTCGAGCGCCAGCACGCGGGCGATGGCGACGCGCTGGCGCATGCCGCCGGACAGATCCTTGGGGAAGCGGTTGCGGAAGTCCTGCAGATGCAGCTTCTGCAGCAGCCATTCCACCTTCTCCGCGATCTCCGCCTTGGACATCCCCTTGATCTCCAGGCCGAAGGCGACGTTCTGCGCCACCGTCATCCAGGGGAACAGGGCGTATTCCTGGAACACCATGCCGCGGTCGGGACCGGGTTCGGTGATGGTCCGCCCATCGACGGTGACGGTGCCCTTGGTCGGCGGCTGGAACCCGGCCACCGCGTTCAGCAGCGTGGACTTGCCGCAGCCCGACGGGCCGAGCAGGCAGATGAACTCGCCCTTGCGGATGTCGAGGTCGATGTTCTGCAGGGCGACGATCTTCTGCGCGCCCACGGCAAAGGTCTTCTCCACCCCGCGCACCTGGATCTGGACGGGGGCCGCGTCGGGAACGGGCGTGGTGTCGGCAACACTCTTCAGCATGGGCTTCATCTCCATCCCCTCCGCATCAATTCTCAAGCCCGCGGTGCCAGCGCAGCAGGTGGTTGTTCAGGCGGTTCATGCCGATGTCGATGGCGAGGCCGAGCAGTCCGATGGTGAACATCCCGGCGATGATCTTGTCGGACCACATGAACTCGCGCGCTTCCAGGATGCGGAAGCCGAGGCCGGAGTTGACGGCGATCATCTCCGACACGATCACGACGATGAAGGCGGTGCCGATGCCGATCCGGGCGCCGGCCAGGATATAGGGGGTGGCGGCCGGCAGGATGACGCGGACGAACATGGTCAGCCGGCCGGCGCCCAGATTGCGGGCGGCGCGCAGATAGATTCCGTCGACATGGCGCACCCCGGCGATGGTGTTCATCAGCACCGGGAAGAAGGCGCCGATGGCGATCAGGAACACGGCCGGCGGGTTGCCCAGCCCGAACCACAGGATCGCCAGCGGGATGTAGGCGATGGGCGGGATCGGCCGCAGCACCTGCATCAGCGGATCGAACAGCGCGTAGACGCGCGGGTTGCCGCCCATGGCGAGACCCAGCGGAAGGGCCAGCCCGGCGCCGACGGCGAAGCCCAGCACCACGCGGTACAGGCTCGACCAGGCATCGAACAGCATCTCGCCCGACAGCGCCCACAGGATCCAGCTGGATTGCGCCGGGTCATAGGGCTCGGTCGGCAGCAGATAGGCCCACCAGCGCTCCACCACCGCGACGGGCGACGGCAGGACCACCTGGTTGATCAGGCCGGAGCTGGACAGGGCCTGCCACAGCACGATGGCCAGGACCGGAACCAGGGCGCCGCGCGCGACGGCGGCGGGCGAGAAACGGGGCTTGGCTTGGGACATCGGGCGTCCTCCTTCCGCTGGGTGTGGCTCAGTTCGCCTTCACGGTGCCGGCATCAGCCGCCTTGGCGCCGGCCTTCGCCTTCTCCAGCAGGTCGAGCTTCACCCACTCCTCGGCTTTCGGCGGGGTGTCCATGCGGCCGACGCCGAACTTCTGCATCATGTCGGTCGTGACCTGCACGTGATGGACCGAGATGTCGTAGCTGTAGGGCGAGTTGCCGATGGCGTCCTTGAAGTCCTGGCTGCTCAACTGGCCCTTGAACATCTTCTCGCGCACGTAGCTTTCGGCCAGATCGGGGTTGGCGATAAAGGTCGCCGTCGCCTCGACGAAGCAGTTGACCAGCCGCTGGGCGACGTCCGGCTTCTTCTTGTAGAAGTCCTCGGTGACGACCAGCGACCGCACCGGCTCGCCCAGTTCGGTGTCGTAGGGCTTGATCACCTCGACGCCGAAGCCCTTGTTGATGGCCTGGCTCGACTGTGGTTCGGACTGCGACATGGCGTCGATGCTGCCGGCGAGCAGGGCCTGATTCATGTCGGCGTAGGCCATGTAGACGATCTGCACGTCCTTGCCCGGACGGTCGGACCAGCTCAGACCATGCTTCGACAGTTCGGCCAGCAGGATCAGCTCCTGGGCGCCGCCGCGCGGGGTGGCGACCTTCTTGCCCTTCAGGTCGGCGATGCTCTTGATGCCGGCGTCCGGCTTGGCGACGATGCGGGCGCCGCCCTTGGCGAAGCCGGCCACCGCATAGATCGGCACGCCCGACGCGCGGCCGGCGATGGCGGCATCCACGGCGCTGGCGGCGACGTCGATCTCGCCGGCGACGATGGCCGGCAGGATGTCGATGCCCTTGGGGAAGACCCGCTCTTCGATCTTCAGATCATACTTGCCGGCGATCTCCTTCATGTAGGAGACGGCGCCGTAATGGGCGAATTTCAGGTTTCCGAGTCGGACCAGATCGGCGGCCGAGGCGGCCTGGGTGACGAGCGCGGCGGCGGCGAAGGCGGTGGCGGCAAGCAGGGTCTTCCTGAGCATCTGGTCTCTCCCATGGGGCTTGGTCCGCGACCCGTCGCCGCGGTTGCCTCAGAGAAGAGCAAGCGCCATGCCATCATCAGTTGGCCGCGCAAACAGTTGAAAAGCCTGGATCCGGCCTTTCGATTGATGCTTGGCATCGGCGAAAATCCGCCTGCCCGAGCATTGCCGTCGGCGGATTTCCGCCGATGCAGGGGCTGCGGCAGGTCGCCGCGCCGACCGAAAGCCGCCCTTGCCGCATACGACAAGTCATCGCAGCGCAACGAAAATGCGTGTAGAACTTGCTGCACCTGCGAACCAACGCACCGATAAACAGCAACCAGCCAACCAATAGGGACGAGAAACAATGGCCGAGAGCATGGGAATCGAGACCATCGGCGTCATCGGCGCCGGACAGATGGGTAACGGCATCGCCCAGGTCTGCGCCGTCGCCGGCCTGACGGTGGTGATGACCGACATCTCCGAGGAAGCGGTGCAGCGCGGCCTGTCGACCGTCGCCGGCAGCCTGGACCGTCTGGTCAAGAAGGAGAAGATGACCGCCGCCGACCGCGAAGCGGCCCTGGCGCGCATCACCGCCACCACCGACAAGTCGAAGCTGGCGACCTGCGATCTGGTGATCGAGGCCGCGACCGAGAACGAGGATCTGAAGGTCAAGATCCTGAAGGATCTCTGCGCGACCCTGAAGCCGGAGGCGCTGGTCGCCACCAACACCTCGTCGATCTCCATCACCAAGCTGGCGACGGCCACCGACCGTCCGGACCGCTTCATCGGCCTGCATTTCTTCAACCCGGTGCCGCTGATGGCGCTCCTGGAGATCATCCGCGGCATCCAGACCAGCGACGACACCCACGCCAAGGCGATGGCCTTCGCCAAGCGGGTCGGCAAGTCGCCGATCACCGCCAAGAACAGCCCCGGCTTCGCCGTCAACCGCATCCTCTGCCCGATGATCAACGAGGCGATCTTCGCGCTGCAGGAAGGCATCGCCACGGCCGAGGACATCGACGCCGGCATGAAGGCGGGCTGCAACCACCCGATCGGCCCGCTCGCGCTCGCCGACCTGATCGGTCTGGACACCATGCTGTCGGTGATGGAGGTCTTCTATGAAGGCTTCAACGATCCGAAGTACCGCCCGGCCCCGCTGCTGAAGGAGATGGTCGACGCCGGCTTCCTCGGCCGCAAGTCCGGCCGCGGCTTCTACGACTACAGCAAGTAAGTGCTGGGGGTGAGGGGGCGTTACGCCCCCTCCCGACCTCCCATGCTCCCCATCGCGAACCCCCTGCCAAGTAGTTGATCCAGAACGGTTTCTACGAAATACCAGACAGCGCTTCTATTCTGTAGAAAACCGCATAGGGCATTGAAAGTCATTGGTTTCTACGGAAATATAAAGAGACGCGCTTTCCCGTAGAAACAAGGGGACGAGATGTCCGATCTGCTCCCGATGACCGCGAACCAGCGCCGCATGCTCGTTGACACGCGGCAGCTGTGGGATGCATGGCAGGCCGCATGGCGACGCCGGGCCGGGTACGCGGGCAGCCTGTCTTGGAAGGAGGAGAAGGGATCGGATTACCTGGTGAAGGTGTTCGACGATCCCGGCACCAGGGTCCGCAAGATGCGGAGCCTCGGGCCGCGCTCGCCCGAGACGGAGCGGATTTACCAGGAGTTCCGCACGGGGAAGGAGGAGGCCAAGGAGCGGTTGGACTCGCTGTCGCGGAGGCTGTCCGAGCAGGCCCGGCTGAACCGGGCGGTCGATCTCGGCCGCGTCCCGACCATCGCCTCGAAGATCCTCCGGCGGCTCGATCGCGAAGGGCTGCTCGGGCACAACGTCTACATCGCCGGGACCAACGCGATCTACGCCTACGAGGCGGCGGCCGGGGTTTTCGTGCGGACGGACCTGCTGGCGACCGGCGACCTCGGTATCCTGATGGAGGCGCGGGCGAGGCTACGGCTGACGGTGACCGGCGAGGAACCCGCCAGCGTCATCGACGTCCTGCGCTCGGTTGACCGCAGCTTCAAAAAGGCGGACGAGGCGTCATTCCGGGCCGTCAACCGCGACGGCTACTACGTCGATCTCATCAAGGCCGCGGCGAACCCGCCCTGGCGGGACGAGCGGGAAGGGTTCGGCGAGGGCGACCTGCTGGCCTCGTCGATCGCGAACATGAAGTGGGTCGCCAACGCGCCAAAGTTCGAGGCGACCGCCGTCGGCGAGGACGGCCAGCCCGTGCCGATGGCTTGCCCCGACCCCCGTGCCTTCGCCCTCTACAAGCTCTGGCTGGGGACGAAGGACGACGGGCGCGATCCGGTGAAGCGTGCCCGCGACGTGGAGCAGGCCCACACCGTGGCCGCCATCGTGACGCAGCATCTGCCGCAGCTCCCATTCGAGCCGGAGCACCTGAAGTGCTTCCCGAAGCCCGTCGTCGATTTCGCGTCCGAGGGCGACGATCCGTTCTTCAAGCCGTTCTGACGCACACCGCAAGTTCCCGAACGTCCATCATCTCGACACCGCCATCCAGGCTGGGCGTTTCCGATTCTTCACACCTCACGAATCGCCGCTCGCGTGGGGGCAAGCCCGCGCTCCATCGCCGCGACCAGTTCGCATTCCAGCGTTTCGGCTCGGTGCGCCGCGGTGTGTGCGGCCAGGATCCGCCGCCGCGCCTGCTCGCCGATCTCGCCCTCCGCGGCCGGGCGGCGCAGCACCTCCAGCACCTCGTCGGCCGTCTCGGCCAGGATGATCTCCCGCCCCGGCTCCAGCAGCGTGTCGATGCCGTCCCAGATATCGGAGATGATCGGCGTGGCGCAGGCCGCCGCTTCGAACAGGCGGACGCTGGGGCTGTAGCCGGCGCGGATCATGTCCTCGCGCGTCACGTTCAACGTGAAGCGGCTCGCGGCGTAGAAGGCCGGATGGTCGGCCGGCGGCACATGGTGCAGCCGCTCCACATTCGCCGGCCAGACGATGTCGTCCGGATATTGCGGCCCGGCCACCACGAAGCGCAGCTCCGGCGCCCGGCGGGCCGGCTCCAGCAGCAGGCGGTCCAGCGTCGGCTGGCGGTCGATGCTATAGGTGCCGAGATAGCTGAGGTCCCAGCGCTTGGGTACCGGCAACGGCGCATAGGCCTCCGCATCCACCGAGCAATAGAGCGCCCGCGCGGCCGGCGAGCCGTACTGCTCCATCAGCCGATCGAGCGTCGGCCCGCCGGTGAAGGAGAAATAAACATCGTAGCCGGGGATGACCTCCGGCGCGAGATACTCGTAATCGCCGCGCTCCAGCTTCGCCAGGGTCACCGGCGTGTCGATGTCGTAGAAGGCGACGACACCCCGCGCCGTCTCCTGCGCCCAGCGCCCGACCGCCACGCCTTCCGGCACGTAGGATCCCACAAGCACCGCATCCGCCCCTGCAACCGCCGCGGTGAAGCGCTTCAGATCCTCAAGGTCGCTGTAGAAGGCCAGTTCACACCAGCCCGGATTCGGCAGGTCGCGGTTGCTGGCGTACCAGGGAACGTCGCGCTCCAGGAACAGGATCTCGTGCCCGCGCGCGGCGAAGGATTTCAGCAGCGCGCGGAAGGTGGTGGCATGCCCGTTGCCCCAGGAGGAGGACAGGCTGAGGCCGAGGACGACCAGCTTCATGCCGCGCTCCGTTCCCGGCGGGTGGCCAGCGCGCCGCGCAACAGCTGGTCCACCTCGACCGCCCGACGGGCATAGGTGTGGCCGGCCAGGATGCGGCGCCGTGCCGCCTCGCCGATGGCGCGGGAGCGTTCCGGCGTCAGCGCCCGCAGATGCTCGGTCACGTCCTGCCCGTCGCGGGCGACCAGCACCTCCTCGTCCGGGGCCAGGAACAGCTCCACCCCCTCCCAGGCGTCGGTGATCAGGCAGGCGCCGGCCCCGGCCGCCTCGAACACGCGGGTGGCGGGGGAGAAGCCGACCTCCGCCATGCTGTCGCGGGCGATGTTCAGCACCGCCTTGGCCGAGGTGTTGAAGGCGTTGTGGTCGGCGGTGCCGACATGGCCGATGTGGGTGACGTTGCCCGGCAGGCCCTTGGTCTCCCATCCGCTGCCGCCGATGATGTAGCGGGCATCCGGATTGCGCGCCGCCGGCTCCAGGAAGAAGCGCTCCACCCGCGCCTCACGGTCGGGCAGCCGGTTGCCGAGGAAGTTCAGGTCGGCCCGGAAGCGGTCCTGCGGCGGCACCGGATGATGGGTCGACGGGTCCAGCGCGTTGTAGACCGGCCGACAGACCGGCGCCCCCATCGCCTCGTAGGCCGAGACCACCGGCGGCCCGCCGCCATAGGTCAGCACAAAGTCCAACTCCGGCAGGCGGCGGCGCAGCACATGGTCGGGCGCCTGCCGCAGCTCCGCCAGAGTCGCCGGGGCGTCCACGTCCCAATAGATGCGCAGGGCCTGCGGGTTGGCGGCATCCATCACGCCGTCCAGCAGTTCGTCGTCGAAGACGCCGACGCCATTCGCCTTCACCACCACGTCGGCCTTCACCGCTTCGGCGATCACCACGCGGCAGGCCTCGGGCGTGGCGTCATAGACGACGACCCTGGCGTAGTCCGGCGGCTCGATGTCGCGGTGTTTCTGGCGGTCGAAGGCGTCCGGCTCGTAAAAGGTGATGTCCCAGCCATGCTTGGCCAGTTCGCTCAACATGCCGCGGTAATAGGTGGCGGCGCCGTTCCAATAGGAGGACAGCAGGCTGGACCCGTAAAAGGCCATCTTCATCGGGCGGACTCCTCAAGGACCGGTTCTTTTTCATTGCCGCGCAGGCTGCCGACGATGGACAGCAGCTCATCGACGCGGTGGGCGCAGGTGTGGCGGGCGCGGATCGTCTCCAGCCCGTTGCGCACCAGTTCGGCGCGCAGCCCCCCGTCATGATCGACGGCGCGCAGATGGTGGGCCATCTCCGCACCGTTGCGGGCGAACAGGAAATCGCGGCCGGGGCGGAACAGCCCTTCCGAATCGCTCCACGGCGCACTGACCAGCGGGATGCCGCAGGCCAGCGCCTCGAACACGCGGATGGTCGGGATGCCCGGCAGCAGATCGACATAGAAGCGGCGCGGCACATGGACGGTGACGCGGTGGCGGGCGAAGATCTCCGGCGCCCGCGCGTTCGGCAGCCAGCCCTTGTAGGCGATGCCGTAGCGCTTCAGCGTCGCCAGCGCGGCTGCCGGATAGCGCACGCCGTAGATGTCCAGCGGCAGCCCGGCGTCCTTGGCCGGCGCAAAGAGGAAGCGCTCAAGCTCCTCCGTCCGCTCGCCGTCGCCCCAATTGCCGATCCACACCGCGCCTTCACGCGGGGTCTCCTCCACCGGCGGATGGAACAGGCGCGTATCGGCGGCTTCGTGCCAGACGAAGACGCGGCCTTCCCAACCCCATCGGCGATAGACCGCCGCCAGCGTCTCGCCGAAGGCCAGCACGCCGTCATAGCCGGACAGGTCGAAGGCGTTGATCGCCTCCGGTTCGCTGACCGCGCGGTGGTGGGTGTCGTGGAACAGCAGGGTGAAGCGCCCGCCGCGCCTGCGCGCCTCCCCGACCGCCGCGACCAGCGCCGGATCGTTCCATTCATGGACGATCACCAGATCGGCGCCGTCGCAGGCCGCATCCACATCGAAGCCTTTCGCCATCGTCCGCGACGTCAGCTCCGGATAGAGCGTGCGATAGGCCTCCAGCCCGGCCTCGCCATGGTCGGCCAGCAGGTTCTGCAGGCTCCAGGCGCCTTCCGGCTCCAGCACCTGCACGTCATGGCCGCGGGCGATCAGGTCGCGCAGCACCCCGCGCAGGAAATGGGCGTTGCCATGGTTCCAGCAGGAGGCCAGCGAATGGGTGAAATAGACGATCCTCACGCGATCACCTCCGAACGCACCGGGTGCGTGACCGACCTGTAGACGTCGAGCATCCCGGCGGTGAGACGGTCCATGTCATAGCGGGCGGCGCGGCGGCGGGCGGCGGTGCCGAGCCGGCGGGCCTCCAGCGGGTCGTCGAGCAGCCGGCGCAGCGTCCCGGCCAGCGCCTTGGCATCGCCCGGATCGGCGAAGATGGCGGCACCGTCCCATAACTCGCGGAAGCTGGCGATGTCCGACAGCACCAGCGCGCAGCCGGCCTGCGCCGCCTCCAGCACCGTCAGCCCGAACGGCTCGTAGAGTGGAAGCGAGGCGAAGACCGGCGCCCGCGCCATCCATCCGGCCACCGACGCGCCGTCCAGCCGTCCCAGCGCCTTCGCCGTCGTCAGCCCCACCCGGTGCCCGGTCGGGCTTTCCAGCGGCCCTGCGGCGAAGACCGGCACGTCCAGCAGCTTGGCCGCCGCGTCCAGCAGTTCCACGTTCTTGCCCGAGTCCCACAGCCGGCCGGCGGTGAAGACGAAGCGCTCCCGCCCCATCGCGCCGCGTCGCGGCCCCGCCTTGCGGACATAGCGCCCGTTGTGCACCACCACCGGCGGCGCCACGCCATAAAGATCGGCGGTCGCTTCGGCAAAGGCGGCACTCGGCGCCACCAGCACGTCGCAGGCCTGATAGCCACGGCGCAGCAGCTCCGTCCGCCAGCGGAAATCCTCCGGCATCTCGCCGCCGCGCACCGCCGCCCACCAGCTGGCCATGCAGGAATGGCAGACGCCGACGACCGGCATGGTGAAGCCGGCGTCGGCGGCCAGCGCCGGGCTGTTCAGATGCACCACGTCGGGGCCGAGCCTTGCGGCCAGATCGCCCAGCGCCTTCGCCGTGCGACGCACCGCGGCCTCGTCGGGAGCGGTCCAGTCGAGCGCCTGTCCGGTGTCTATCAGCTCCAGCCCGTCCACCGCGGCAGCGGCGGCGACCTGATCGGGATGGGGCGACGGCCCCAGCACCGCCAGCGTCACCCGCGTCCCCTGCCCCGCCAGATCGCGGGACAGATCCAGCGCATAAGTCCACACGCCGCCGACGCTGTCGGCCGTCATCAGCACATATGGCGGTTCTGGGGGTGGTTCCGCGAGCGGTTGTTTTCTTTGGGCACTCGTCAGCGGCAGGAGCATGCCGCCTCCAGCTCCGTCAGCGGCAAGGGCTCGTCCTCCTGGATGTCGCTCAGGCGTTCGAACTGGCCGAGATAATGCTCGTGCGCCCGCTCCCAGGCCCGGTCGTCCGGCTCGCCCCACAGGCGGCGGTAGTCGGGCGAGGCCGGATAGGGGTAGAGCGGCACCGGGTCGTTGGCCCACACCCCGGCGGCCAGCAGCTTCTCCCGCCACGCCTTCACCATCGCGGCATCGTCACCGGCCATGGCGATCAGGTTGGCCTGGACGAAGGGCACGCTGCGCCGGGCATGGATCAGCCGGTCGGCCAGATCGTCGGTGCTCATCCGGCATTTCTTGTCGAGCGAGGCGCGGCCTTCCTCGGTCAGGCTTTCCACCCCCGCCTCGATCGACACACAGCCGGCCGCCCCCAGCAGGTCGAGCATCTCCGGCTTCCACAGGTCGATACGCGTTTGCACGCCGAACTCGATCGGCCGTTCCACCAGCGCTTCCAGCAGGTCGCGCCGGGGCAGGAAGATCTCGTCGATGAAGTAGACGTATCGCACGCCGGCCGCGATCAGCCCGTCGATCTCCTCCAGGATGATGGCGGTATCGCGCCGCCGGTATTGGTCGCGGAAGTCGATCTTGGCGCAGAAGCTGCAGTTGTAGGGGCAGCCGCGCGACGCCTCCACCTCCGCCCCCGGCCCGACCGGCTCGGTGCCATAACGGTGGTGGTGGTGCGGATGGCGCTGCAGCCACTCCACCGGCCAGGACAGCGCCGGCAGGTCGGTGAAGCGCGCCGCATGCGGCCCGCCGGTCACCACCAGATCGCCGTTGCGGCGGAAGGCCAGCGACGGCACCTCGTCCAGCGCCCCACCTTCGGCTAGCTTGGCAGCCAGTTTGGCGACGA
This sequence comes from Azospirillum oryzae, assembly GCF_900177515.1. Taxonomy (GTDB): domain Bacteria; phylum Pseudomonadota; class Alphaproteobacteria; order Azospirillales; family Azospirillaceae; genus Azospirillum; species Azospirillum oryzae_A. The sequence continues at coordinate 429,131 of NZ_FXAK01000008.1, read as the reverse complement.
TCTCCTCGCACTCCCCGCGCACCACCAGATCGACGCCGAGCTTGCTTAAGCTCGGCGCCGGGGTGGTGGAGCCGTGCGGCCCGACCGCGACGGTGCGCCCGCCCCTGCCGTCCAGCGCCACCAGGAACTCCTTCGGCACCCGCAGCTCCGGCTGGGCGCAGCGCCAGAACAGGTAGGTCGGCGCCGTGGTCAGCACGGTCATGTCGGCGGTGAAGGCCGCGACCCGCTCCGCCATCTCCGCGTTCGACAGCCCGTCCAGCGCGCCGTCGAGCATCAGCACCTCGTGCCCGCCCTGCTCCAGCAGCGCTTTGCTGTATCCCAGTTCCAGCGGCAGATGCGCTTCGCGGCATCCGAAATAGATGCTGTGGTCGAAGCTCCAGGCCGGGTTGACCAGCGCGACCCTCATCAGGCCGCCTCCACCGTGGGAGCCGCTTCCGGCCTGCCGCTCTTCTCCGCCCGCAGCCATTCGGCGAGCAGGGCCACGCCGCGTTTCCAGTCGGTCGGCTCGGCCAGCCCCAGCGCATGGCGCGCCGCGCGGGTGTCCGACACGTAATAGCGCTGGTCGCCCGCCCGCCAGTCGCCGTAGCTGACCTCCACCTTGCGGCCCATCAGATACTCGATATGCGCGATCAGCTGGCGCAGGCTGATAGCGTTCGCCGCCCCGCCGCCGAGGTTGAAGGCGCGGCCCTTCACCTGCTCGATCCGCTCCCAGGCGGAGACATAGGCCTGCACCGTGTCGGCGGCGAACAACACGTCGCGCACCTGCCGGCCGTCGCCATAGATGGTGATCGGCTCGCCGTTCAGGGCGCGGATCAGGAAATGGGCGACCCAGCCCTGATCCTCCGTGCCCATCTGGCGCGGGCCATAGATGCAGCTCATCCGCAGCACTGCCGTCGGCAGGTCGAAACTGCGGGCGTAATCCAGCACATACTGGTCCGCAGCACCCTTGGAACAGCCATAGGGGGTGTGGAAGTCGAGCGGCCGCGCCTCCGACACGCCATGCGCCCGGATCGCCGGATCCACCGGCGCATAGGCGTCGTCCACCAGCTCCAGGGGCACGTCGGCAAGGTCGCCATAGACCTTGTTGGTGCTGGCGAAGATCACCGGCGTCCGCCTGCCCTGACGCTGGCCGTGACGGCGCACCGCCTCCAGCAAGGACAGGGTGCCGCGGATGTTCACCTCGAAATCGTCGATCGGGTCGACCATGCTGGTGGTCACCGCGACCTGGGCGGCCAGATGGAACACCGCCTTGGCGTCCTTGGCGGCATCGGCCAGCGCCTGCTCGTCGCGCAGGTCGGCGGTGACGGCGCTGATGCGCGACGGGTGGCGGGCCTGCAGCCAGCGCAGGTTCCGCTCCACCCCCGGACGACGCAGAGCGTCAAAGATCAGCACGTCATGCCCGTCCGACGCCAGCCGGTCGGCAAGGTTCGATCCGATGAATCCGGCGCCGCCGGTGATGAGGACCGGGTTCTTGGTTGCGCTCATGCCACCAGACCCCGCTCTTCCAGCTCGCGGCGGGCGTCGGCGACGCGGTCCTGCGCCTCCTGCCGGGCGACCCATTCCGCCAGTTCGGCCAACCCTTCGGAGAAATCCTCCTTCCGGTCATAGCCCAGCACGGTGCGGGCCTTGGTCAGGTCGGGGATGTTGTGGCGGATGTCGCCGGCGCGTGCCTTGCCGGTGATGTCCGGGGTCAGGTCCGGCCGGCCCATCGAGGCGGCCTGCAACAGCGCCACCTCCTCCACCGTCCGCTCCTCGCCGGAGCCGATGTTGAACACCTCGCCGTTGGCGGCCGGATTGTCCAGCGCCAGCAGGAAGGCGCGGGCGACGTCGCGGACATGGACGAAGTCGCGGCGCTGCTGCCCGTCCTCGAAGATCATCGGGCGCTGGCCGTTGGCGATGCGCGAGGCGAAGATCGCCAGCACGCCGGTGTAGGGGTTCGACAGCGCCTGCCCCGGACCATAGGCGTTCCACAGGCGAAGGGCCGAGCCCTCCATCCCGTATTGCGCGGTCAGCGTCAGGGTCAGCCGTTCCTGCACATATTTGCCGATGGCATAGACCGACTTCAGCGCCGGGCGCTTGCTTTCCGGCGTGCGCACCGGCACCAGCGGCCGGCCCTGCTGGTCGAGCGGGTCCCAGGTTCCATCCGGGTTGCGGGCGCCACGGACGACGTCCTCCATCAGCGTGCCGTCGGCGGTGCGGTAGAGCCCCTCGCCATAGATGCTCATCGACGACGCGACGACGACGCGGCGCACCGGTTTGTTGATCAGGCGCTGGAACAGCACGGCGGTGCCGTAGTCGTTCACCGAGGTGTAGCGGTCGACCGCATACATGCTCTGGCCAACGCCGACCTCGGCGGCAAGGTGGACCACCGAATCGACGCCTTCCAGCGCCTGGGCGACCATCGCCTCTTCGCGCACGTCGCCGACCAGCAGTTCCACGTCGGGGTCCAGTTCATCGGGCCGCTGCTGCGTCGGGTGTACCTGTTCGATCAGGCTGTCCAAAACCCGGACGCGGTCGCCGCGGGCAAGCAGGGCCTTGGCGACGTGGCGGCCGATGAAGCCGGCTCCGCCAGTGACGAGAACGGTCTCTCCCACAAGTCCCTCCGAGGAATTTGATACGATTCTTGACGTTGACGTGCGGAAACAAGGGGCAGGGCCAGCGGGCATCGACACCGCGAGCCCCCCGCTCGTCCCCGCAAGTTGCCCAGGGCACCCTGTGCGGTTTTATTTCGTAGGCAGATTACAACTCCTCAGTGGAGCTGCAGCAGCTTCACTGTCGACGTTAACACCGGCTTTAAAAATTACGCACCTTGTCCAAAAGGCTTGCTACCAACGACAGATCTTCCGATGAATCATTTTCGCGTTTACAAATATCCATGCTCCGTGGAGAGACGTGCCTTTAAGGATGGGAGATCTCAGTGACTGGGGAAAAGCTCCGGGTAGCAATCGCTGGCGTCGGAAATTGTGCATCATCTTTTGTACAAGGGATATGCTATTATGCCGACGCCAAAGCCAATGAGCCGCCTCCGGGGCTTATGACTGTCGATCTCGGCGGTTATCACGTTGGAGACATCCAGATTTCTGCAGCCTTCGATGTTGCAGCATCGAAAGTGGGGTTCGACGTCGGAGAGGCTATTTTTGCTCCTCCCAATAATACTTTCCGATTTGCCAAGCCGCCGCGCTTCGGCGTGCAGGTGGAGCGTGGCCCGACGCTGGACGGCATCGGCAAATACCTCGCCGGCGACATCACCGAATCGGAGCAGCGGCCGGTGAATGTGGCGGAGACGCTGCGCCGCACCGGCACCGACATCCTGGTCTCCTACCTGCCGGTCGGTTCGCAGCAGGCCACCGAATTCTACGCCGAACAGGCGCTGGAGGCGGGCTGCGCCTTCGTCAACTGCATCCCGGTCTTCATCGCCTCCAATCCCGTCTGGGCGCGGCGCTTCACCGAACGCGGGCTGCCGATCATCGGCGACGACATCAAGAGCCAGGTCGGCGCCACCATCGTCCACCGCATGCTGGCCAACCTGTTCCGCGAGCGCGGCGTGCGGCTGGACCGCACCTATCAGCTGAATTTCGGCGGCAACACCGATTTCAAGAACATGCTGGAGCGCGAGCGCCTGGAGTCGAAGAAGATCTCCAAGACCCAGGCGGTCACCAGCCAACTGGACGTGCCGCTCGATCCCGACGACGTGCATGTCGGCCCCAGCGACCATGTGCCGTGGCTGACCGACCGCAAATGGGCACATATCCGGCTGGAGGGCACCACCTTCGGCGGCGTGCCGCTGAATGTCGAACTGAAGCTGGAGGTGTGGGACAGCCCCAACTCCGCCGGCATCGTCATCGACGCGGTGCGCTGCGCCAAGCTGGCGCTCGACCGCGGCATCGCCGGCCCGTTGGTCGGCCCGTCCAGCTACTTCATGAAGTCGCCGCCCGAACAGTTCACCGACAATGAAGCGCGGGAACGCACGTTGCGCTTCATCGCCGGTGAACCTCTTGAGACCAAGCCGACGCGCCTGATGTGAGCGCCGGCATGGAAACCGTCTTCATCCTGGTCCGTCACGGTTCGCACGACCGGCTGGGCTCGGTCCTGTGCGGCCGGATGCCCGGCGTGACGCTGAGCGCCCAAGGCCGGACGGAGGCCGACTCGCTGGCCGAAAGCCTGTCGTCCCAACGCCTGACCGCCGTGCTGTCCAGCCCGCTGGAACGCGCCATCGAGACCGCCACCCCGATCGCCGAACGGCAGGGCCTTCCCCTGACCATCGAGCCGGCGCTGAACGAACTCGACCTCGGCGCCTGGAGCGGCAAGCGGTTCGAGGAGCTGCGAGGCGACCCCGCCTGGGACCTGTGGAACCGGGCGCGCAGCCATGGCCGCCCCACGCCCGGCGAGTCGCCAGGCGAATCGATGCCGGAGGCGCAGATCCGGATCGCGGCCTTGCTCGACCGGCTGCGCCGCGCCCATCCCGGCGGCACGCTGGCGCTGGTCAGCCATGGCGACCTCATCAAGGCGGCGCTGGCCCACGCCATGGGCCTGCCGCTCGATTTCCACGGGCGATTCGAAATCAGCCCGGCTTCCCGCAGCGTCCTGATCGCCGGCGATTGGGGGCTGAAGGTCCACAGCATCAACGAGGGTGCGGCATGACGAGCCTGACGGCCGACCAGATCCGCGAACGGGTGGCAGAACTCGGCGACTGGTTCCACAACATCGACCTCAACGGCGTGCGCACGGCGCCCAACCATTTCCTCAACGACTACCCGAACGTGAAGTGGAAGCGCTTCGAGCATGCGGTGCCGAAGGACCTGACCGGCCGCACCGTGCTCGACATCGGCTGCAACGGCGGTTTCTACTCCATCGAGATGAAGCGCCGCGGCGCCGACCGGGTGGTCGCCATCGACTTCGACGACCGCTACCTGGCCCAGGCGAAATTCGCCGCCGAGGTGACCGGCCAGGACATCGAGTTCCACAAGATGTCGGTCTACGACGTCGCCTCGCTGGCTGAGAGCTTCGACGTCGTGCTGTTCATGGGCGTGCTCTATCACCTGCGCCACCCGCTGCTGGCGCTCGACCTGATCCACGACCATGTCGCCAAGGATCTGATGATCTTCCAGTCGATGCAGCGCGGCTCGGCCGAGGTGGCGCCGGTGCGCGCCGATTACGACTTCTTCGAACAGGATCACTTCGACGATCCCGGCTATCCGAAGCTGCATTTCATCGAACACGACTACGCCCGCGACTGGACCAACTGGTGGGCGCCGAATGCCGCCTGCGCCGAAGCCATGCTGCGCAGCGCCGGCTTCGCCATCACCGAACATCCGGAACGCGAGGTCTATGTCTGCCGCCGGGTCGACCGCCCGACCGACGCCGGGGCGGTGTATCCGGCCAAGCCGCAAGAAGACGCCGTGAAGAAAGGGACCGAGGGATGATCGAAGCCGCCAAGATCTGGAACGAGCCCAACAACAAGTCGCACTGGGATCCCAACCTCGACCCCGAATGGGATCTGTTCGCCCGCATGACAATCCTGGCCGGGCAGGCGATCCGGGCGGAGAACTCCACCATCACCCGCGTGCTGGGCGGCATGTCGCCCATCGACCCGTCCTTCGTCCGCCGGCTGGAGGAGCGCGGCGTACTGGAGGAGGTGGACGTGGTGGCGGTCCACGGCTTCCCGCTCGACTGGAACCTCTGGCAGATCCACGAGTGGCCGAACAAGATCGACGAGATCCGCGCCGTGACGACCAAGCCGATCTGGGTGACCGAGGCCGGCGTCTCCTCCTTCGGCGCCGAGGAGGTGCAGGCCTGGGGCGTCAAGCGCACCGCCGAACTGCTGATCGGCAAGGTGCCGCGCATCCACTGGTACAGCCTGTACGACCTGCCCAGCCATTGGGAGGCCACCACCCGCCACAAGGAGGCGGAGGGGTCGTCCTACTACCGCCACTTCCACATGGGCCTGCTGCGCGCCGACGGCACGCCGAAGCCGGCGGTGGAGGCCTTCGCCCCCTATGCCGGCCAGATGGGCATCTGCCAGTGGTTCCATTACGAGGATCACCGGCTTGACGAGGCGGTGGCGTGGCTGAAGCGCCTGGGCGTCCGCCACCTGCGCACCGGCCTGTCCTGGGCCGACAGCTTCCGCCCGAATGCGCTCGACTGGTTCGACCGTCAGATGGAGGCGCTGGCCGATTTCGAGGTGACCGTCACCTTCTGCTTCACCCCCGAACACCGCGGCGTCGAACCCCACCACACCAGCCCGCCCCAGGTGGCCGAGGAGTTTGCCGAGTTCTGCGCCGCGATGATCCGCCGCTACGGCACCACGCGCACCGCCGGCGAGGCGGCGTCGATGGCGGCGGTGGGGTAAGCCACGCGCAGAACCGGCAAAAGCGGTTCGGAAGGAGCAATCACCCGGCCGGGCATCTCCCTAGGATCGGTGCAGTCCAGCGCCATCACGGAGATGCCCCATGTCGGCCCGCCTTCGCGCGGCGGCGGTCGCCCTGTTGCTGTGGATCGGTCCGGCCCATGCGGCCCAATCGACAAATCCACCGCCGCCGTTGACCAACACCCGCTTCGACGAGGATTACCGCTACCTGCTCTCGCCCGAAGCCCGCTCCGGCGCCTTCTGGGAGCGGTTCAAGGCCATCCCGGTCACCGGCGACGGCACCGCCTCGCTCTCCACCGGCCTGGAACTTCGCCTGCGCGGCGAGGCGATCCGCAACAGCAGTTGGGGCCAGGACGAGCCGCGCAACGACACCTATGGCCTGTGGCGCGCCCTGCCCTATGCCGACCTGCGCGTCGGGCAGAGCCTTCGCCTGTTCGGCCAGCTCATCATGGCCGGCACGGCGGGCAAGCTGGATCCGCTGGCTCCGCCCGACGCCGACCGCATCGACCTGATGCAGGGCTTCGCAGACCTGAACGCTCCGCTGGGCGAGGCCCAGGGCACGCTGCGCGTCGGCCGCCAGATGCTGGCCTATGGCTCGGAACGGCTGATCTCCATCCGCTACGGCGCCAACGTCCCGCGCGCCTTCGACGCGGTGAAGGGCATCGTCACCGCCGGCCGCTGGCGCATCGACGCTTTCCTCGGCCGCCCGGTCCAGCCGACGCCGGAGCTGTTCGACGACGGCCGCGACGCCAAACGCACCGCCTGGGCGCTCTATGCCACGCGACCGCTCGATTTTGGTTGGACCGACAGCGCCGGCCTGGATGCCTATTACATCGGCTACCGCAACCGCCGCGCCGGCTTCGACTCCGGCACCGGGCGCGAGTTGCGCCACACCATCGGCCTGCGCAGCTTCGGCAAGGCCGCCGGCTGGGACTGGAACTGGGAGGCGATGGGCCAGTTCGGCCGCTTCGGCAGCGGGTCCATCCGTGCCTGGTCGCTCGCCACCGACAGCGGCTATCGCTTCATGGACCTGCCCCTGCAGCCGCGCCTCAGCCTCAAGGCCAACATCGCCAGCGGCGACGGCCACCCCCGCGACGACCGGCTGGAGACCTTCAATCCGCTGTTCCCGCGCGCGAAATACTTCGGCGAGCTGACGCCGATCGGCCCCTTCAACCTGATGAACCTGCACCCGTCGCTGGATTTGGCGCTGTCCGACGAGTTCAGCCTCTCCGCCTCCGCCATCGCCTATTGGCGCGAGAGCCTGGACGACGGCGTGTACGACCTGAACGGCGGCCTGCTGCGCTCCGGCGCCGCGTCACGGGCGCGCTATGTCGGCACCCAGGGCGAACTGGTGCTGTCCTACAGCTCCGGCCGCTCCTTCGAGGGGCTGATCTCCTATTCGCTGTTCCGCCCCGGCCCCTTCTTAAAGGTCAGCGGCCCGGCCAAGACCATCCATTTCGCCGGCATGGAGGCGGTCTTCAAATTTTAAAGACGCGACTCCCGCGACCCGAACGCGGTTTCGCGCGTTCAGACTATCGGGCGCGAAGCCCGAACGGACGAACAGCGGAAACAGGGCGCGGTGGAGCGGCGAATACAGGACAGAAGACGAGGCAAGCCGTCCCTGAAGAAGGGGCGGCTGCTGCATGTCCGCTCCGGCCTGTCGGCGGAAAAGACGCTGCTGGTGCGCATCGGCATCGTCATCGTCCTGATCGCGCTGGTCATCGCGGTGTTCTGGTTTGACCGCGACGGGCTGAAGGACAATCTGGACGACCACATCAGCTTTCCCGACATCCTCTATTTCGCCATGATCACGGTGACCACCGTCGGTTATGGCGACATCGTGCCGGTCAGCCACACCGCCCGCCTGATCGACGCCTTCGCGGTCACGCCGATCCGCATCTTCATCTGGTTCATCTTTCTCGGCACCGCCTATGAACTGGTGGTGCAGAGGATCGTGGAGGAATTCCGATTGAGCCGCATTCAGAAGCAGTTGCAGGGGCACATCGTGCTGTGCGGCTTCGGGCACAGCGGGTTCATCGCGGCGCAGGAGACGGTCGGGAAGGGCCATCCCGCCGACCATATCGTCGTCATCGACGAATCGGAGGACCGCATTCAACTGGCGGCCGAATGCGGCTTCATCGGCCTGCTCGGCGACGGCACCAGCGAGGAGACGCTGACCAACGCCTGCGTCGGCCGGGCCAAGGCGGTGATCGTCAGCACCGGGCGCGACGACACCACCATCCTGGTGGTCCTGACCGTGCGCCACCTGTCCGCCGCCACCAAGATCGTCGCCAGCATCAAGCAGGAGGAGAACATCAAGCTCGCCAACCTCAGCGGCGCCGATCTGGTGGTTTCGCCGCCGAAGATCGGCGGCTACCTGATGGCAGACGCGGTGGAGACGCACCACGCCACCCCCTTCCTGTGCGACCTGATGTCGACCGGCGGGCAGATGGTGCTCAGCGAGCGGCGCGCGGAACCGGACGAGGTCGGCCTGACGATGGCGGAGGTCACCGGCGGCATGGTGGTGCAGATCCACAGCCACGGCCGCGATATCCCCTTCACCGAACGCAACCGCTACATCATCCAGCCCCAGGACACGCTGCTCATCATCAGCCCGCCGGGAGACAGGGGTTAGCCCTTGTAGTGCCGCCCGAAGCGGTTGTTCAGGAAGGCCTCCAGCGGCACCTGCTCCTGCCGGATGAATCCCGCCTGCGGGATGGAACCCTCGCGCAGCAGATCCAGCACGGCGCAGATGCCGGCGGCGGTGGTGACCTGGATGGCGCTCCAGGTGCGGCCGGCGATGGGCTTGCTGTAGATCTTGGTGGCGAAGGTCTCCTGCCGCAGTTCACCCTCCTGCACGCCGGTGGCGGTCGCCAGCACCAGAACCACGTCCTGCAGGGTCAGCGGCACCGCCGTCTCCAGCACGTCCTTCAGCAGGTGGCGCCGCTCGCCCAGCCGCAGGTCGCGGATCAGCAGGCGGACGATGTCGCGGTGGCCGGGATAGCGCACCGTCTTGTAATCGAGGTTCCGCACCTTGCCCGCCAGCGTCTCGCACAAGGAGCCCAGCCCGCCCGAGGTGTTGAACGCCTCGTAATCGACGCCGTCCAGCGCAAAGCGCTCGTCACCCTCCAGCGGCATCACTTCGTGCGGGCGGCCGTCGACGATGGCCTCGCACGGGTTGCAGTATTCGTTGATGAGCCCGTCGGTGCTCCAGGTCAGATTGTACTTCAGGGCATTGGTCGGATACTGCGGCAGGGCGCCGACGCGCAGATGCAGGTTGTGCAGCTCGTCGAAGCGGCGGGCGAGGTCATGGCCGACGATTGAGATGAAGCCCGGCGCCAGACCGCATTGCGGGATCAGCGCGCTGTTGGCGGTTTCCGCCAGCGACTTCACCTTGCGGGTGGCGGCGACATCCTCGGTCAGGTCCAGGTAATGGGCGCCGGCCGCGACGGCGGCGGTGGCGATGGCCGGGGTCAGGGTGAAGGGGCAGGCGCTCAAGACCGCATGCTGGCCGGCCATGGCGGCGCGCAGAGACACCGGATCCTCGACATCGACGCGCGTCACCCGCAGCCCGGCTTGTTCGGCGCGGTGAAGCAGCGCGTCGTCCCGGTCGCCGATGGTGACGGCGAAATCATTGGTCTCGGACAGCAGCGTGCCGATCATCGACCCGATCTTGCCGGCACCCAGAACCAGAACCTTCATCGTTGCCATTGTCTCCCGCTCCTCTGTTTCAGCCGTCTGTGTTGGCGATTTGGCTCGCACACAAAAGGTGTCGGCGGATACGGCCGGGCAGAACCGGGCAATGCGCCGGTAACGCTGGAGATTTCCGGCGGATTGACGGAAACTCCGTTGAAATGACGGACATGCTTTATCGCTCGCACAGCATCGGCGGCGGCGCTAAGGTCGCAGCCGGTTTCCCCAAATCCGGCCCGTACCCATGACCACCCGCCAACTGACCGCCCCGCACGCCGTCCTGCTGGAAGAGCCGCAACAGGGCGTCCCCCAGACCAGCGAGATGATCCGTGGCGAGCGTTTCCGCATTCTGGAGGAGCGGGAGGGCTGGCTGCGGGCGGAGAATGCGTTCGACGGCCATGTCGGCTGGCTCCCCCCCGGCACCGCGCATCGGGAGGCGGTCGCCCCCACCCACCGCGTGCGGGCCTTGCGCGCCGACCTGCACCCCGGACCGACGCACCGGGCGCCGCCGGTGGCGACGCTCAGTTTCGGGTCGCTGGTGACGCTGGACGGCCGGGCCGAGAATGGCTGGGTCGGCACCGACGACGGGCTGTGGCTGTTCGCGGGCTGGCTGGAGCCGGTGGACGCCGCCCCGGCGGCCGACCACATCGCCACCGCCCTGCGCTTTCTGGAGACGCCCTATGTCTGGGGCGGACGCAGCAGCTTCGGCATCGACTGTTCCGGGCTGGTGCTGACCGCCATGGCGGCGGCCGGCGTCGTCTCCCACCACAGCAGCGGCATGCAGCGCAAGGACGAGCGGCTGGGGGCGTGGCTGTCAGAGGACGGTCGCGGCGTCGATTACCAGCGTGGCGACATCGTCTTCTTCCCCGGCCATGTCGGTCTGATGGTGGACGGGGCGAACCTGCTGCACGCCACCGTCTTCACCATGTCAGTCGTGATCGAACCGCTCGCTGAGGTCGCCAAACGCGCGGAGATCAACGGAGTCCGCCGTCTCGGCTAGGGCGTCCGCCGCCCCAACCTGACGCGGGCGTAGCGCCTCCCCCACCAGCAGCAGGGTCGGCCCCTTGCCGGCGGCCACCCCCTGCTCCGCCATCTCGCCGAGCGTCGTCCAATAGCGCCGCTCGTCGGGCCGGCAGCCGTTTTCCACCGCCAGCACCGGCGTCGTGGCCGGCAGCCCGGCCCCGGTCAGCCCCTGGCCGACCGCGCGCGCCTGTTCACGCCCCATATAGATCGCCAGCGTGCCCTGCGGATCGGCCAGCCGCGCCCAATCGGGCTCGAACCGCTCGCCGTCACGGCCATGGGCGGTGACGAAGGTGACGGCGCGCGAGACCCCGCGCTTGGTCAGCGACAGCCCGGTCGAGGCGGCGCAGCCGAGCGCCGCGGTGATGCCGGGGATGACGCGAACCGGAATGCCGAGGCTGTCGAGATGCTCGATCTCCTCGCCGGCGCGGCCGAACACCATCGGGTCGCCGCCCTTCAGCCGCACCACCCGCTTGCCGCGTTGCGCATGGAAGGCGATCAGCGCGTTGATCTCTCCCTGCGGCAGCGAATGCCGGCCGGACCGCTTGCCGACGCAGATGCGCTCGGCCCCAGTATGGGCGAGGTCAAGGATGCCGTCGCCGACCAGCGCGTCGTAGAGCACGACCTCGGCGGCGGCGAGCGCCTTCACCGCCGCAACGGTGAGCAGGTCCGGGTCGCCGGGGCCGGCGCCGACGAGCGTCACTTGCCCCCACCCTGCCCCTCCCCCGCCCGTATCCCCCTCTCCCCCCCGGGGAGAGGGTTGGGGTGAGGGGGAAAACTTCTCCGAAAGACGAGCGAAAACCGAGAATGGAGCGCGCACCCAATCCCAATAGGCCCCGCCGCGCATCCCCCTCACCCCAACCCTCTCCCCGGGGGGGAGAGGGAGAGTCTGGCCATCACGCCACTTCGCGCTGATGAGCATGACGAAGCACCTCCTTGAGTTCTGGCACGCAGGAACCACAATTCGTGCCGGCCTTCAACGCCGCACCGATCTCCACCACGCTGGTCAGCCGGCGGTCGCGGATGGCGCCGACCAGCCGGTTGATGCCGACGCTGAAGCAGGCGCAGACGATCCGCCCCTCATCCGCAGCAGCCCCAGGCGCCCGCCCGGCAAGCAGCCCGGCCCGCGCCCCGTCGTCCAGCCCCTCCGCCTCCAAAAGCCCCGCCAGCCAACCGCGCGGCGGCAAACGCCCGTCGGCGGCGACGAACAGGCAGGCGTCCAGCCGGTCGCCGTCCATCCAGGCCATCCGCAGGCTGCCGCGCGCGTGGTCGCGGAACTCCACCGCCGCCTCCGTGGGGTCGAGGCCGGGCAGCCACGCCGCAAGATCGGGAATCGTCCCCGTCCCCGCCATCTCCACCAGATGCCCGCCGGTCACCGCACGCCGCGCCCAATAGCCGCCATGGGCCGGCTCCACCGGCTGCCGGGCCAGCAGGAAGGCGGTCCAGTGCGGTCGCCAGGGCTCCACCGTCGCCGGCATCCGCTTCAGGTCGGGCTGGCCGGAGACGGGGTCCACCGCCTCGTCGTCGATCAGCCGGCCGATGACGCAGCCACCGGTGAAGCGGTCGGTCCAATGCATCGGCAGGAAGATGGTGCCTCTGCTTTGGGCATCGGTGACTCGCACCCGCGCCAGCGCCTCCCCCGCCGCCGTGACGATGCGGGCAAGACCGCCATCGACCAGCCCCCGCGCCGCCGCATCCGCCGGGTGAATGTCCAGCCGCGGCTCCGGCGCGTGGGCCGACAGCCGGGCCGACAGTCCGGTGCGGGTCATCGTGTGCCACTGGTCGCGCAGCCGCCCCGTGTTCAGCAGCAGCGCCCCATCCGGCACGGCACGCGGCAGCGGTTTCGCCGTCACCGCCAGCATTCGCGCCCGTCCGTCCGCGGTGAAGAAGCGGCCATCGCCGAACAGTCGCTTCTGCGGCTCGCCGCCTGCACGCCAAGGCCACGGAAAGGGCGCCAGCGCGTCGTAACCGGCGTCATCCAGCCCGCTCAACGCCCCGATGTCGAAGGCCCGCGTCCCGCCATTCTCGAAGTCCGACAGCGCCGCATGCTCGCGAAACACCGCCGCGGCATTCTCATAGGGGAAGGCGTCGGCGAAGCCCATCCGCCGCGCGACCTGCGTCACGATCCACCAGTCGGCTCGCGCTTCCCCGGCCCCATCCGTGAAGGCCCGCTGGCGCGTGATCGTACGGTCGGAGTTGGTGACGGTGCCGTCCTTCTCGCTCCAGCCCTTGGCCGGCAGGCGGATATGGGCGAAGCGGCCGGTGTCGGTGTCGCGGATGCAGTCGGAGACGACCACCGTCTCGCACATCTCCAGTGCCCGCCGCACCCGGCCGGCATCGGGCATGCTGACGGCCGGATTGGTCGCCATGATCCACACCGCCTTGACCGTCCCGGCCTCAACGGCGCGGAACAGGTCGACCGCCTTCAGCCCCGGCTTGACCGCCATCCGCGGTGCGCTCCAGAAGCGACCGACCCGGTCCACCTCCTCCGCGGTGAAGCCCATATGGGCGGCAAGCTGGTTCGCCAGCCCGCCGACCTCGCGCCCGCCCATGGCGTTCGGCTGCCCGGTGACGGAGAAGGGGCCGCAACCCGGCCGACCGATGCGCCCGGTCAGGAAATGGACGTTCAGGATGGTGTTGACGGTGTCGCTGCCCTGGGAGGACTGGTTGACGCCTTGCGAATAGACCGTCACCACCCGATCCGTCGCCGCGAACTCGGCATAGAAGGCGGCGACCTCCCCCTCCTCCAGCCCGCAGCGGCGGGCGACCGTCGCCACGTCGGGCGCATCGGCGCGGGCGGCGGCCAGCGCCTCCTCCACCCCCTCGGCTCGGGCGTCCACAAATCCCGCATCGCGATGACCCTGGCGGTCCAGATAGGCCAGCAGCCCGTTGAACAGCACCGCGTCGGTCCCGGCCTTCAGAGCCAGATGGCGGTCGGCGGCATCGATGCAGTCGGTTCGCCGCGGATCGACCACGACGATGCGCGTTCCCCGCTCCGCCCGCGCCGCCAGCAGCCGCTGGTTCAGCACCGGGTGGCACCATGCGAGGTTCGAACCGACCAGCACCACCAGATCGGCACACTCGAAATCCTCGTAAGTGCCCGGCACCGCGTCGGCGCCCAAGCCCCGCTTGTGCCCGACCACCGACGACGCCATGCACAGGCGCGAGTTGGTGTCGATGTTCGCCGAGCCGATGAAACCCTTCATCAGCTTGTTGGCGACGTAGTAATCCTCGGTCAGCAGCTGGCCGGATACATAGAAGGCCACCGAGTCCGGCCCATGCTTGGCGATGGTGTCGGAAAAGCGCCGGGCCACCTCGTCCAGCGCCTCGTCCCAAGACACGCGCCTGTCGCCGATCTCCGGATGCAGCAAGCGCCCGTCCGGCACCAGCGTGTCGGCCAGCGCCGATCCCTTGGAGCAGAGCCGCCCCCGGTTCGCCGGGTGGTCGGCATCGCCGCGTACGCTGACGGCGCCATCGGCCGTCACCGTCGCGATTACCCCGCACCCGACCCCGCAATAGGGACAGGTGGTCTTCACCTCCCGTTTCGGCCCGGAGGCTGGCTCCGCCCCGTCAAACATGGCCGCAGGCCTTGCGGCAGCCGCCGCGCGACAGCTTGGCCTCGCCGAGCGCGAGGGAGACGCTGCGACCCTCCACCCGCACCGGGACATGGCCGGTGCGGCCCTCGTCGGGGGCGACGGCCTCCCCGGTCGCCAGTTCGATCACCCAGTTGTGCAGCGGGCAGGTGACGCGGCGGCCATGGACGATGCCCTGCGACAGCGGCCCCCGCTTGTGCGGGCATGCATCCTCCAGCGCGAAGACTTCGTCGGCCGCCGTGCGGAACAGGGCGATGTCGCCGCCGGGGGTGCGGACGACGCGCGAGCCCAGCACGGGGATGTCGTCGATGCTGCCGACCTGGGTCCAGACGATCTCAGAGACGGCGGTTTCGGTGATGATGCTGTCCATGATCCCTTACCCCACTTCGGCGAGCAGATTGAATTCGTGACGGTCGACGCCCTTGGCGGCGCGCTCCGCCCACGGGTCGTCCTGCGAGAAGGTCTGCGAGAACAGGAAGCGCGCATTCAACGCCCGCCGCCGCTCCGGATCATCGACCAGCGCCGCCTTGATATGGTCGAGGCCCACCCGCTCCACCCACGGCGCGGTGCGCTCCAGATAGCGGGCCTCCTCGCGGTAGAGCTGCATGAAGGCGCCGGTGTATTCCAGCACCTCCTCCTCCGTCGCCACGCGGACCAGCAGGTCGCAGGCCCGGACATGCAGGCCGCCGTTGCCGCCGACATGCAGTTCATACCCGCTGTCGATGCAGACCACGCCCAGGTCCTTGATGGTCGCCTCGGCGCAGTTGCGCGGGCAGCCGGAGACCGCCAGCTTGACCTTGTGCGGGGTCCAGGTGCCCCAGGTCATCCGTTCCAGCTTCACACCCAGCCCGGTCGAATCCTGCGTGCCGAAGCGGCACCATTCCGACCCGACGCAGGTCTTCACCGTGCGCAGCCCCTTGGCATAGGCATGGCCGGACACCATCCCGGCGGCGTTCAGATCGGCCCAGACCGCCGGCAGATCCTCCTTCTTCACGCCGAACAGGTCGATGCGCTGGCCGCCGGTGACCTTCACCGTGGGGATGTTGAACTTGTCCACCACGTCGGCGATGGCGCGCAGCTCGGCCGCGTTGGTCAGGCCGCCCCACATGCGCGGCACGACCGAATAGGTGCCGTCCTTCTGGATGTTGGCGTGGGCGCGCTCGTTGATGTAGCGCGACTGGTAATCGTCCTTGTACTCGCCCGGCCACGCACACAGCAGGTAATAGTTCAGCGCCGGCCGGCAGGAGGCGCAGCCGTCGGGCGTCGTCCATTCCATCGCCTGGAACACGTCGGCCATGGTCTTCAGCCCACGGTCGACGATGGCCGCCCGCACCGCGTCGTGGGTGTGGTGGGTGCATTTGCACATCGGCTTGACCTTCGGCGCCGCCGTGAAGCCGTCGCCCAGCGTCACCGCCAGCAACCGTTCCACCGTGCCGGAACAGCCGCCGCAGGAGGCCGACGCCTTGGTGTGCGCCTTCACCTCGTCCAGGCTGGTCAGGCCCTTCTCGGTGATCGCCTTGACGATGGTGCCCTTGCACACGCCGTTGCAGCCGCAGATCTCGGCACTATCGGGCAGCGCCGCGATGGCGGCGTTCGGGTCGCCGGCATCGGCGCCGCCGAAGCCCTGCCCGAAGATCATCGTGTCGCGCTCGGCCGACACGTCGGCGCCGTCCTTCAGCAGCGAGAAGTACCAGGCGCCGTCCTTGGTGTCGCCATACAGCACCGCGCCCAGCAGCTTGCCGTCCTTCAGCACCAGCCGCTTGTAGACGCCGCGCGCCGCATCGCGGAACACGATGTCCTCGGTCCCCTCGCCGCCCGAGAAATCGCCGGCCGAGAACACGTCCACCCCCGTAACCTTCAGCTTGGTCGAGGTGACGGAGCCGGTATACGCGGCACCCTCCCCGCCCGCGAGGTCGTGGGCCAGCACCTTCGCCATCTCGAACAGGGGGGCGACGAGGCCCCAGGTGACGCCGCGATGTTCGACGCATTCGCCGACCGCGTAGATCGACGGGTCGCTGGTGCGCATCTGGTCGTCGACGCGGATGCCGCGCCCGCACTCCAGCCCGGCCGCCTTGCCCAGCGCCATGTTCGGGCGGATGCCCACCGCCATGACGACGATGTCGGCCGGCAACTCGCGCCCATCCCGCAGCCGCACCGCGCTGACCCACTCGTCCCCGACGATTTCCGCCGTATCCGCCCCGGTCAGCACCTCGATGCCGCGGCGCTCCAGCTCGCGCTGCAGCAGCATGCCGGCCGACGGGTCGAGCTGGCGCTCCATCAGCGTCGGCATCAGGTGGACGACGGTGACCTCCATCCCCTTGACCCGCAGCCCGTTCGCCGCCTCCAGCCCCAAGAGGCCGCCGCCGATCACCACGGCCCGGCCACCCTTCGCCGCCGCCGCCAGCATGGCGTCGACATCGGCCAGATCGCGGAAGCCGATGACGCCCGGCAGGGTCGATCCAGGCACCGGGATGATGAAGGGCATCGACCCGGTGGCGATCAGCAGCCTGTCGTAGGGAACGACGCGACCGGACTGCGACACCACCGTCTTGCCCTCGCGGTCGATGCCCTCCACCGGCTCGCCGGTCAGCAGGGTGATGCCGTTGGCGTCGTACCACTCGCGGCTGTTCAGCACGATCTGGTCGAAGGTCTTTTCCCCCGCCAGCACCGGCGACAGCATGATGCGGTTGTAGTTCGGATGCGGCTCGGCCCCGAAGACGGTGATGTCGTAGCGGCCGGGCGCTTTGGCCAGCAGCTCTTCCACCGTCTTCATGCCGGCCATGCCGTTGCCGACAACCACCAGCCGCTCCTTGGCCGGGCCGGCGTTGCGCAGTTCGGCCTCGTTAAGTTCAACGACGGGCCCGTTGTTCGATGAGAGATGCATGTCCATGGCGCGTCTGCCTCGTCAATCGTATCCGGCCTGCCGCAAAGTCAGGCACGGGGCCAAAAAGAAAGGCGTCCGAACGGGCCGTCTCCCTGCCCCGCGAGTGGATCGCGAAGGAGGGTGCAGACCTGTTCGGACGCCGTTGTCCGGGCGGTTCGTCGTCGAACCAGAGCCAAATCCGCGCGTCGTCGCGAGGGCTTCGGCAGGTGTCGCGGGCATCGGCGACGTTGCCGGCGCCCGCTGTTGTCTCACCGGTTCCTTCGCAATCCGCGTGCCAACCGTCGCGCAAATCGGTTGCCGTTGAAAAACTCCAGGGAATCCGCGGGGTCCTGCCTGGTTCCGCATCCAATACCTAGGTGCCTATTTTCAGGCCAGCCTTAGGTACTGCACAACGGATGACCACACAGGCTTGTGTGCGCCGCAAAATTCGGCAAACCGCATATCCGTCTCGTAAAGTGCTTCATACCTTCCGCCGGGTCATAGGCAGCAAAATCAACCTCTTCAGGCTGATTTTCGGCAAAACCCATCCTTTGGCATGAGGCTTGCGAAGACGGGGACCAGAGACGCGCCAACGACGGTGCGTGCATCCCAAGCGTCCAATGATGGGCCAGCTCCCGGCAGTGTTGCCGACCCCGGTATCGACACGCTTTTCCGGTCGATCCCGCTGGACGCTTTCGACGGCCAAGGTGCGCAAGAGCCATCCGCCTGAAAAACAGCCAGCCCGGGACCTGCCCAGAAAATCGCCAAAGCTCGAAACCGGTGTCGCCCCACCCGGCCGCTGGCCCGGATATCAGAGATGGAGCAACCGACGTGGCCCAGTTCTCCCGCACCACCCTCCGCCACCTTCTCGCATCCGCCGCTGCGGTCGTCGCCCTGACCGGAGGCGTCTCTGCCTATGCCGCTCCGCTTGATGTCGAGAAAGAGCAGCTGAAGCTCGGCTTCATCAAGCTGACCGACATGGCGCCGCTGGCCATCGCCGTCGAGAAGGGCTTCTTCGAGGATGAAGGTCTTTCCGTCACGCTGGAGCCGCAGGCGAACTGGAAGGTCCTGCTCGACCGCGTGATCTCCGGCGAACTGGACGGCGCCCACATGCTGGCCGGCCAGCCGCTGGGTGCGACCATCGGCTTCGGCACCAAGGCGCACATCGTCACCGCCTTCTCCATGGACCTGAACGGCAACGGCATCACGCTGTCGAACGAGGTCTGGCAGAAGATGAAGGCCAATGTGCCGAAGGGCGCCGACGGCAAGCCGGCCCACCCGATCAAGGCCGACGCGCTGAAGCCGGTGATCGCCCAGTACAAGGCGGAGGGCAAGCCCTTCAACATGGGCATGGTCTTCCCGGTCTCGACCCACAATTACGAACTGCGCTACTGGCTGGCGTCGGGCGGGATCAACCCCGGCTTCTACAGCCCGACCGACGTGTCGGGCCAGATCGGCGCCGACGCGCTGCTGTCCGTCACCCCGCCGCCGCAGATGCCGGCGACGCTGGAAGCCGGCACCATCTACGGCTACAGCGTCGGCGAGCCGTGGAACCAGCAGGCGGTGATCAAGGGCATCGGCGTCCCCGTCATCACCGACACCGAGATCTGGAAGAACAATCCCGAGAAGGTCTTCGGCGTCACCGACGACTGGGCCAGCAAGAACCCCAAGACCCATCTGGCCGTCGTCAAGGCGCTGATCCGCGCCGCCCAATGGCTGGACGAGAACAACAACGCCAACCGCGCCGAAGCGGTGAAGATCCTGGCAAAGCCCGAATATGTCGGCGCCGACGCCAAGGTGATCGCCAATTCGATGACCGGCACCTTCGAGTATGAGAAAGGCGACAAGCGCGACGTTCCCGACTTCAACGTCTTCTTCCGCTACAACGCGACCTACCCCTTCTATTCCGACGCCGTCTGGTACCTGACCCAGATGCGCCGCTGGGGCCAGATCGCCGAAGCCAAGCCGGACAGCTGGTACGACCAGACCGCGCGCAGCGTCTACAAGCCGGACATCTACCTGCAGGCCGCCAAGCTGCTGGTCGAGGAAGGCAAGGCCAAGGAAGCCGATTTCCCGTGGAAGAGCGACGGCTACAAGCCGGTCGACAACGGCTTCATCGACGGCATTCCGTACGACGGCCACAAGCCGAACGATTACCTCGCCAAGCAGCCCATCGGCCTGAAGGGCGACCAGAAGGTCGAAGGCGGTCAGGTGGTGGGCGGGTAACCGCCAGCCGGATGCCCCCACCCTAACCCTCCCCCGCTGGGCGGGGGAGGGGACTCCGCTGACTTCCCGCCAAGCGCCTAATCCCCCTCCCCCGCCCAGCGGGGGAGGGTCGGGGTGGGGGCAACGCGAAGCCGACGCCCTACGCCCGCCGACAGCTCAGGACACCCCGCCATGACCAGCCTGACCGACAGCACCGCCTCCGACCTCGCCCGCGCCCAGCGCAAGGCGCGCCGCGCCCACGCCCTCAACCGCATCGCCTCCGTCCTGACCACCGTCGGGCTGGGCTGGCTGGCGCCGCTGCTGCGGCTCGCCGCCGGCGAGAACCCGCGCCAGCAGGGCATCGAGCTGTGGCGTCAGATGGGCGTGCCGCTGACCGCCATCCTGCTGTTCCTCGCCGCCTGGGGTTGGGCCGCCCCGCAGGTCCACACCAGCCTCGGCGCCATCCCCGGCCCGGCCCAGGTGTGGGAGCAGGCGACCAACCTCTACGCCGACCACAAGGCCGAGCGTGCCAAGGAGGCGGCCTTCTACGAACGCCAGGATAAGCGCAACGCCGAAAAGCTGGCGAAGAACCCGGCGGCGGAGGTGAAGACCCTGCCCTATGCCGGCAAGCCGACCTACCTCGACCAGATCGTCACCAGCCTGAAGACGGTGTTCACCGGCTTCCTGCTGGGCGCCTTGATCGCGGTGCCGCTGGGTGTGGCGAGCGGCCTGTCGCCGACCGTCAACGCCGCGATCAACCCGCTGATCCAGATCTTCAAGCCGGTGTCGCCGCTGGCCTGGCTGCCGCTGGTCACCATGGTGGTCAGCGCCACCGTGTCGGGCAGCGACCCGCTGTTCGAGAAGTCGTTCCTGACCTCCGCCATCACCGTCACGCTGTGCTCGCTGTGGCCGACGCTCATCAACACGGCGGTCGGCGTATCCTCCATCGACCGCGACCTGATGAATGTCGGCAAGGTGCTGCAGCTGTCGGGCTTCACCATGGTGCGCCGCCTCGTGCTGCCCTCGGCCCTGCCCTATATCTTCACCGGCCTGCGGCTGTCGCTGGGCGTGGGCTGGATGGTGCTGATCGCCGCGGAAATGCTGGCTCAGAACCCCGGCCTCGGCAAGTTCGTGTGGGACGAGTTCCAGAACGGCTCCTCCAACTCGCTCGCCAAGATCATGGTCGCCGTCTTCACCATCGGCCTGATCGGCTTCCTGCTCGACCGCGTGATGCTGGCGCTGCAGTCCGCCGTCAGCCACAGCCCCGCCCGCTAAGCCCTTCCAGATACGGAGACGACGACCATGGCGATCCTGGACCTGAAGGGCGTGTCGAAGTCCTACGGCGGCACCACCGTGCTCCACAACATCGACCTGTCGATCGAAGAGGGCGAGTTCGTCGCCATCGTCGGCTTCTCCGGCTCCGGCAAGTCGACGCTGATCAACCTGATCGCCGGGCTGGCGATGCCGGATGCCGGCGAGGTGCTCTACCGCGGCAAGCCGGTCACCGGCCCCGGCCCGGAACGCGGTCTGGTCTTCCAGTCCTATTCGCTGATGCCCTGGCTCAGCGTGAAGGAGAATGTCGCGCTGGCGGTGGACGCCGTCCACAAGGCCAAGCCCACGGCCGAGCGCGGCGTGCTGACCCGCCGGGCGGTGGAGACAGTCGGCCTCGGCCACGCCACCGACCGCCGGCCGAAGGAGCTGTCGGGCGGCATGCGCCAGCGCGTCGGCTTCGCCCGCGCGCTCGCCATGAGCCCGGAGATGCTGCTGCTGGACGAGCCGCTGTCGGCGCTCGACGCCCTGACCCGCGCCAAGCTGCAGGACGAGATCGAGGCGATCTGGCGCAAGGACCGCAAGACCGTCATCCTCATCACCAATGATGTGGACGAGGCGATCCTGCTGGCCGACCGCATCATCCCGCTGACCCCCGGACCCAACGCCACCCTCGGCCCCGCCTTCACCGTCGATTTGCCGCGTCCCCGCGACCGCACCGCCGTCAACCATGACGAGGACTTCAAGCGCCTGCGCGCCGAGGTCACCGCCTATCTGATGGAGGTCGGCGTCGCCCGCGGCACCGGCGGTGATGACAGCCTTACCCTGCCCGACCTGAAGCCGATCACCGCCGCCCCGCCGCCCAAGGCCTATATCGAGGCGATGGGCGGGCGCGGGATGGAGGACCGCTATCTGGAATTTTCCCGCCTGACCAAGATCTTCGCCACGCCGAAGGGTCCGCTGACCGTGGTGGACGGCTTCGACCTGAAGATGCGCAAGGGGGAGTTCGTCTCACTGATCGGCCATTCCGGCTGCGGCAAATCCACCGTGCTGTCGATGGTCGCCGGCCTTGCCGACATCACCAGCGGCGGCATCATCCTGGACGGCAAGGAGGTGGACGGCGCCGGCCCCGACCGCGCCGTGGTGTTCCAGGCCCCCAGCCTGTTCCCCTGGCTGACCGCCTACGAGAACGTCATGCTCGGCGTCGATCGCGTCTTCCCCGATGCGAACAAGGGCGAGCGCGCCGACATCGCCCGCTATTACCTCGCCCGAGTCGGTCTCGGCGACAGCATGGACCGCAAGGCGTCGGAGCTGTCCAACGGCATGAAGCAGCGCGTCGGCATCGCCCGCGCCTTCGCCCTGTCGCCCAAGCTCCTGCTGCTGGACGAGCCCTTCGGCATGCTCGACAGCCTGACCCGCTGGGAGCTGCAGGAGGTGCTGATGGAGGTGTGGGCGCGCACCAAGGTCACCGCGGTCTGCGTCACCCACGATGTCGACGAGGCGCTGCTGCTGGCCGACCGGGTGGTGATGATGACCAACGGCCCCAACGCCAAGATCGGCCATATCCTCAACGTCGACATCCCCCACCCGCGCACCCGGCAGGCCCTGCTGGAGCACCCGCGCTATTACGACTACCGGGAAGAACTGCTGAACTTCCTGGAAGGCGGTCATGCCGGGGTGCCGAAAAAGGCGGCATAGCCGCTTTCACTCCCCGGAAAGCCCACCGAAGACCCATCGACAAGCTGGCCCCGCGGGACCAGCTTGTTGTCTTTCGGCATGACGGACGAGGGAGACCAAGATGAAGCGCGTGACCCTGCCCGACGGCACCGAGGTCCCGGCTCTCGGCCAGGGCACCTGGATGATGGCGGAAGGGCGCGGCGACCGCGCCGCCGAGATCGCCGCCATCCGGGCCGGCATCGACCGCGGCATGACCCTGATCGACACCGCCGAGATGTACGGCGACGGCGCGTCGGAGGAACTGGTGGGCGAGGCCATCGCCGGCCGCCGCGACGGCCTGTTCATCGTCACCAAGGTCCTGCCCAGCAACGCGTCCCGCATCGGCACGGTCAAGGCCTGCGAGCGCAGCCTGAAGCGGCTGGGGATCGACCGCATCGACCTCTATCTGCTGCACTGGCGCGGCGGCGTGCCGCTGGAGGAGACGGTGGAGGCCTTCGAATCGCTGATCCAGGCCGGCAAGATCGCCCGCTGGGGCGTATCGAACTTCGACGTCGACGACCTGGAGGAACTGGCGGAGATCACCGACCTGCAGGGCTGCGCCGCCAATCAGGTGCTCTACAACCCCGAACACCGCGGCATCGAGTACGACCTGCTGCCCTTCCAGCACACCGCGCGCATGCCGCTGATGGCCTATTCCCCCATCGGCCAGGGCGGTCGCCTGCTGCGCTCCCCCGCCTTGCTGTCGGTGGCGAAGCGCCACGACGCCACCCCGGCGCAAGTGGCGATTGCCTGGGCCTTGCGCCAGCAGGGGGTGATCGCGATTCCCAAGGCGGGAACCACGGCGCATGCGCTGCAGAATGCCGAGGCCGTGAAGCTGACCCTGACCGGGGAGGACATCGCGGAGATCGACAAGGCCTTCCCGCCGCCGAAGCGCAAGCAGCCGCTGGCGATGATCTGAGGGAAGCCGCCGGGAGGGTGCCGGACTTCGCGACTCTCAATTCGCGACCATCCGGCGCTCTCTCCAAAGGCACGATCCGGACGTCACCGCAGCTTGATGGTAAGCATCTGGGAATCGGTGATCGAAGCAAGCTGTTTGCGTCGTTTTTCCCCGATCTGCCTGGCTTCTTCGATGGTGTCTTTCAATTTGCTCTGGAAGAGCTGTTTCATCGCGTCGCCCGATACTTTTTTCGGGCTTACCCCCGCAAATCCCGCCGCACCGCCCGTATAGTGGATCTTCTCCAGATTGACCCCGCCTTGTTCCGGCAAGCCGACAGCGAGTCCACCATGAAGCGCCACTTTTGCAAGCCTTTCGGCGGCTTCCGTCTTGATCACTGTGTAGGCTGAATGAGCATGAATCTTCTGCTCAAGCGGATCCGCCTTACCGAAGGGCTTGTTCCGTATGGCTTTGGAGAACTTCATTGTCTCTCTCCATGAGGTCTCTCGCTGTCGGCCAACCCGATAACATGCGACAGCATGCTGGAGGCGAAACTGGCGAAATCGTCGTTCAGCACGTCTCTAACGTAGGCCGCATTGCCGTTTCCGTCCAGAAGCAGCACCATGGCGGGCAGCGCATGCCCGTCGTCTACCGATGAATATATGGGGATGGCAAGCTGCCATGTCATTGCCGTCCACAGCAGACGGCGGAGGCGGCGATTGGCGTCTCCTGCCAGCCGAAAAGTGAAAGGCGCGGCATCGAAGGTCGGTTTCCCGGTGCAGAAGACATGCCCCGCCAGAGAGCCGTCGATTGGAACGGTCAAGGTCTCGTCGGGATGACGGGAGCGGTTATGACCATGAAGATAGCGAAGGCTGCGGTGGGTGCCGGGTTCGGCCATGGCAAGACACACCCGAACCTCGCCGGCAATGCCATGACCGCCCGCTTTGAGCAGATCGACGACAATCTCATGCACGTCCCGGCATGCGCTCTGCAGCAGACTGGGCCGTGTGTCCAGTTCATAGATGACGTTGGCCGACGTCCATTGATAGGCCGCGTCAACCATCTTCGCCGCCTGATCCGCCCCCAGATCAAAATCCAGAACCCTGACGTCGGTCCTGATCGGCAGGGCATACAGGCCGGCCGCCGCCCTTTTGTTCAGGACCCCGGCCCCGAAGAGGGCGGCCCGCGTCGCCGCGGCAAGATTTTGGAACGGCTTCAGAAAGGCCGTCGGACCGCCGGTCTTCCGGCGCTCGTTCTCGACGATTTCGATGGCGATGGTATGGGCGTCGGGATCGAGGGCGCGCTCCTCATCGAATGTCCAGGCCGGCAGGTTGCTGACCAGCCCGCCATCGTAATAGGGGACGCCGGCAATGATCTTGGGACTGAAGATGACCGGAATGGCGATGGACGCGGCAACCGCATCGGCGACCGCGACCTGCGGCGTGTGCTCCTGCGAAAACAGCGTCAGTTCGCCACTCTCCAGGTTGGTGGCGACGATCTTCAGCGGTCGGGGCAAATCCTTGAAACAGACCCGGCCCTTCGGCCCGACGCTGCCGATCTTCCGGCGCAGTGCACGGTCCATATTGATGGTGAAGGTGTCGGTCGAGCACAGCCCGGCGCATAACCAACGAAAGACGAGGACCACGACCGCCATCACCGCCAACATGAACAGCGGCATGCCGAACACCGGCGCGAGGCCCCAGGTTTCCCGATCCAGATGCCACCCCACCCAGGCAGAAAACAGGACGAAAAAGCTCCCCAGCCCGCCGAGCAGCAGTTTCCAATGGTCCAGGCACCATCGGAATCCGCGGATTATGCTCCAGGCGTCGCCGAAGAGTTCAGTGGCGCGGCCGAGATGCAGATCCTGCAGGATCGTATGGGAGCCATCCAGCGCGAACAGCTCCTCCGCGCGATAGCCGGCGGCGACGAGCGCCGCCAGAATGGCGCCGGCTGACGTGCCCGCCACGCCCATTATGTGCGGTTCCAGCTCTTCGATGGCATGCAAGGCGCCGACATGCACCAGCCCCTTTGCCCCGCCGCCCTCGAAGACCAGAATGGCACGCTTGGACCGCATGCTCCTCGACGCCACCACCGCTCTCCCCACTCGACAGGACGGCACCAATCGGCTCAACGCCGCGACCTTGGTACAGCGGTTGCGACACGTCACCCAAGGGAAAAAAGAGAGCTGGGCACTCAGTTCATCGTCTGCCGGTTGCCGGTGCCATGCCGGTCGGGACGTGGATCCCCAAAGACACGGATCCAAAGACACGGCTCCAAAGACATGGCCCCAAAATGGCGAAGGCCGCCAACCCGTTCCGGTTGGCGGCCTTCATGAATGGTGGTCCCGACTGGGATTGAACCAGTGACC
Organism: Azospirillum oryzae; assembly: GCF_900177515.1. Lineage (GTDB taxonomy): Bacteria > Pseudomonadota > Alphaproteobacteria > Azospirillales > Azospirillaceae > Azospirillum > Azospirillum oryzae_A. The sequence goes on along the minus strand of NZ_FXAK01000008.1, from coordinate 403,142 downwards.
CCTACGATGTCAACGTAGTGCTCTCCCGCTGAGCTACGAGACCACGGGAACTTAGAAACTGTCGCTCCAGTCATGGAGCGGGCGAAGGGATTCGAACCCTCGACCCCAACCTTGGCAAGGTTGTGCTCTACCCCTGAGCTACGCCCGCAAAGTGGCGCGAGTGACGGGACTTGAACCCGCGGCCTCCGGCGTGACAGGCCGGCGCTCTAACCAACTGAGCTACACCCGCGCTGAGGAGCGGCGCCTTATACAAGGCATCACCCCGACAGACAAGACCTAAACCTACCCAAACCTTCAGAAGTGGTGGAGCCAAGGAGGATCGAACTCCTGACCTCTACAATGCCATTGTAGCGCTCTCCCAGCTGAGCTATGGCCCCACTATACTTCTGCTACCCTTCACCAACACTTGGAGTGTTGGTGCGCTTGGAGGGAGTCGAACCCCCACGGCCTTTCAGCCACTAGGACCTGAACCTAGCGCGTCTACCAGTTCCGCCACAAGCGCTTTCCCCGCACCGCGTTGGGCGCCGCGGGGAGCGCCTATGTAGCGGGATGGACCGCGGCCCGCAAGCGGAGAATTCACTCTCCGCGAAAATTTTTCCCGAGCCCGTTCCGGCGGGCCAGAAGGGCCAGCCCGACCCCCACCGCCGCGCCCGCCGCGACCCCGGCGCCGATGCGCCACGCCGTCCGGTTCACGTCGCCGAACACCGTCGCGCCACGCAGGATCGTCTCCGCCATCGGCTCCGGCCGGTCAGGGTCGAGCAACCGCTCGTCCACCAATTTGCGCTCCGTCTCGTTCAGCGGCTCCGGCTCCAGCGGGCGGAGCGAGCGGCCAACGGGGCGCATCAGCCGGTCCACCATGGCGGTCAGCGATCCGGTCTCTTCCTCCGTCCGCTCCACTTCCTCCACCCCAACGCCCAGATGCTCGGCCATCAGGCGCGTGCGGACGGAGCGGATGGCGCGGCACACCTCCGGCCGCTCGCCTTGCGCGACCTCGATGGCGAGGTCGCATTCGGTGTCCAGCCCCTGGGAGCGGTTGTTGATGTTGGACGACCCGACCCGCAGCAGCCGGTCGTCGACCACCAGCACCTTGGCATGGACATAGATGCCCTCTCCACCCTCCGTCACCGGAGACAGGATGCGGAAGCGCCCGTGCGGATCCTGCGCGCGCAGGCGCTGGACCAGCAGCGAGCGGGCGCTGCCCATCGCCTCCTCTTCCACCCAGCCGGGGGTGCGTTCTGGGTTGACCACCACCACCTCCGGTCCGTCCGGTTCCGTCAGGCGGGCGGCGATGGCGCCGACGATCCGCTGCGAGGCGAAATACTGGCTTTCCAGATAGATGAAATCGCGCGCGGAGGCGACGGCGGCCAGATAGAGCGCCTCGATCTCGCGGGCGCCGCCCTGGGGCTGGTCCGTCATCGGATCGGTGCGGGCGATGGCGACGGGGATGTCGCGGAAGTCGGGCTTCAGATCCTCGGGCCAGTACGCCTCGGTCGGCGGCGGCGGGGCCAACTCCTCGCCGGTCGCGCGGCGCCAGCGCTCCCGCGCCAAGTCGCCCAGCGCCCGCGCCGCCTCGCCGTCGACCGCCGTCGTCACGTCATGGAAGGGGCCGTATGGCTCGCCGCTCGGCCGTACCCGGCGGGGGTCGCCGTCGCGATGATCGGGCGTGTCCCAGCGGTCGGTGGTCATGTCGATGCCGCCGCAGAAGGCCAGGGCGTCATCGATGATGGCGATCTTCTGATGGTGGCAGGCGCCCGGCGGATGGGCGGAATCCAGGCGGAAGCGCAGGCGCCGGCTGCTCATCCAGTCCAGCAGGACCAGCGGCGTCCGTCCGCGGAACGGCATCTTCAGGACCGCCAAGTCCCATTTCAGCACATTGATGGTCAGTTCCGGCCGCACCCGCACGATCCAGCTCAGGAAATCGCCCAGTTCGTTCGGCACGCCCGGCATCGGGGCGTCGGGCTCCAGCTTGATCCGGGTGTCGAAATCCCAGCCGATCAGCATCACCGTGTGGCGGGCATGGAGGATGGCGGCCTTGATCCGGGCGAAATAGGCGGCCGCGTCGATGATGACCGCCACCCGATCCGCCTTTTCGATCCGCCAGCAGGTCCGGCCGGGCACCAGAACCGGGCCGGCCGGAGTCTGGCCAGCCTGATACGTGGAGTCTGGACGGGCGGCGTCCGGCATCGCAGCCATGTCGAGCTTTCCTTCCGGCGTTGTGGAGCGGCATCTCGGGACCGGCAGCGGAACCGCTGCCATGCCCTTCGATGAACCCCGCAAGCCGCCGGACGGTTCCCCGGTTCCGGTCAGCCCGCCCCGAATCGCAGCCGCATCCGATGCCCATAGGTTTCGCCGGGATCGAGCCGCGCCGACGGAAAATGGCCGATGTTCGGGCTGTTGGGAAAGCGCTGGCTCTCCAGCGCCAGCCCGGCGAAGCGGCAATAGGGTTGCCCACCCTTGCCCACGACTTTCTCACTGAGATAGCCGCCGGTATAGACCTGCAATCCCGGCTGATCGGTCGCCAGCTCCATCCTCCGTCCAGATGCCGGATGCTCCAGCACCGCCACCGGTCGCAGCTCCCCCGCCGGCCCGTCCAGGCACCAGTTGTGGTCGAAGCCGAAGCCGCCCACCGCCTCCAGCACCTCGCCCAGCCCCACCCCGCCACGCAGGTCGAAGCCTGTGCCGTCCACCGGCCGCACCTCCCCCGTCGGGATCAGGTCGGCGCCGACCGGCGTGGTGAAGCCGCCGCGCACCGTCAGCCGGTGGTCGCGCAGGTCGCCGGAGCCATGGCCCCCGAGGTTCCAGTAGCTGTGATGGACGAGGTTGACGACAGTCGGCCGGTCGCACACCGCCGTCATGCGGATGTCCAGCACCCCGTTGTCGCTCAACTGGTAGCGCGTGCTCGCCGTCAGCGTCCCCGGATAGCCCTGGTCGCCATCCGGCGAGACGAGCGTGAAGGTAACGGCGTTCTCCGCCTCATCGACTTGTGCCGCCCAGATGCGCCGGTCGAGCCCCTCCGGTCCGCCATGCAACTGGTTCGGCGGCTCGTTGACAGCCAGCTCATGGCGCACGCCGTCCAGCGTGAAGGCCGCCCCGCCGATGCGGTTGCCGTACCTCCCGCAGGTGGCGCCGAAATAGGCGTCGCTCGCCAGGTAATCGGCAACCCGGTCGAAGCCAAGCACCACATCGGCGCCGGCTCCGTCGCGGCCGGGCACCATCATCCGCACCAGCCGGGCGCCGTGGGCGATCACCGTCGCCTCCAGCCCGCCGGCGGACAGGATGAACCCCTCCACCGGCCGTCCTTCATGCGTATCGAACAGGAAACTCTCGATGGGCATCACGCCTCCGCCGGTTCGCCGCCGCGGCCGGCCCAGACCGTCAGCAGCCCCTTCTGCAACAGGATGAAGACGAACAGCAGCACGCCGATGGCGATCTTGGTCCACCAGCTGCTGAGCGTGCCGTCGAAGGTGATGTAGGTCTGGATCAGCCCCTGGATCAGCACGCCGACGAAGGTGCCGACGACATAGCCATAGCCGCCGGTCAGCTGCGTGCCGCCGATCACCACCGCGGTGATGGTGTCCAACTCCACCCCCGTCGCCGCCAGCGAATAGCCGGCGCCGGTGTAGAGCGAGAAGACGATCCCCGCCAGCCCGGCCAGCAGCCCGGACAGCGCATAGACCGCCACCGTGGTCCGCCCCACCGGCACGCCCATCAGCTCCGCCGACTGCCGGTTGCCGCCCAGCGCATAGAGGTTGGCGCCGAAGCGGGTCCAGTGCGCCAGTACCACCGCCGCGACCACCACCCCCAGCATCAGCATCGCCGGCAGGCTGAGCTTGCCCCCCGCTCCGAAGCGCAGCGCGATGTCGTTCAGCTCGCCATAGAGCGGATGGTTGATCGGCACCGAATCGGTGGTCAGGACGAAGCCCAGACCGCGGGCGATGAACATGCCGGCCAGCGTGACGATGAAGGGCGGCATCTGGAAGACATGGATCACCCCGCCCATCGCCGCGCCGAAGCCGCCGGCGGCGATCAGCGCGACGGCGAATGCGGCCAGCGGGTGCCAGCCGCCATGCTCGATCAGCACGGCCAGCAGCACGGTGGTGAAGCCGATCACCGCCCCCACCGACAGGTCGATCCCGCCGGACAGGATGACGAAGGTCATGCCGACCGCCGTAATCCCCAGAAAGGCATTGTCGGTCAGAAGGTTGCCCACCACCCGCCAGGAGGCGAAGTTGGGAAACTGCGCCGCGCACAGCAGGAAGCCGACCACCAGCACCGCGGTGGTGACGATCAGGGGAAGGAACCGCTGGAGTGCACTGGTCATGGCTTTGCCCCTCCGCTGGTCGGCGCCACCGGCGGCTTGACCGTGCCCATCGGCCGCGCGCCCTTGGGACGCGGCAGGAACAAGGTCAGCGTCGGCGATTGCAGCAGCAGGACGACCAGCAGGACGCCCGCCTTGACGATCAGGTTGAATTCCGGCTTGAAGCCGCTCAGCAGGATGCCGGTGTTCATCGCCTGGATGATCAGCGCCCCCACCACCGACAACACCAGCCCGAACCGCCCGCCCAGCAGCGAGGTGCCGCCGACCACCACCGCCAGGATGGCGTCCAGCTCCAGCCACAGCCCGGCATTGTTGGCGTCGGCGCCGCGGATGTCGGCGGTGACGATCAGCCCGGCCACCGCCGCGCACAGCCCGCACCAGACATAGACGGCGACCAGCACCACCGGGGTGTTGACGCCGGCCCCGGCGCTCGACAGCCGGTTGACGCCGACCGCCTCGATCATCAGCCCCAGCGCCGTCGCCCGCACCAGCAGGGCAGTGACCGCCAGCAGCGCGATGGTGATGACCACCGGCATCGGCACGGTCAGGAAGGACCCGCCGCCGATGAAGGCCAGCGCCGGGCTGGTGAAGGTGACGATCTGCCCCTCCGTCACCAGCTGGGCGATGCCGCGCCCGGCGACCATCAGGATCAGGGTGGCGATGATCGGCTGGATGCGCAGCACCGCCACCAGCAGCCCGTTCCACAGCCCGCACAGCAGTCCGGCGGCCAGCGACGCCGCCAGCACCGCCGGCAGGCCCCATCCGGCACCGGTCATGGTTGCGGCGACCGCGCCGGAAATCGCCATGACGGCGCCGACCGACAGATCGACGCCGCGGGTGGCGATGACCATGGTCATACCGATGGCGAGCAGCGCCACCGGGGCGCCACGGTTCAGCACATCGATGAGGCTGCCGAACAGCCGGCCGTCCTGAAGACGGATGGCGAAGAAATCCGGGAACAGCAGCCAGTTGGCCAACAGGACGGCGATCAGCGCGCCGTATTGCGGCAGGTTGCGCGACGGCCCGGGAGCGGACAGCGTCATTGCCGCACCTCGCCGCTTTTCGATTCCGACGCGATGGCGGCGACGATGCGCTCCACGCTGACCTCCCCTCCCCTCAGTTCCGCCACATGGCGGCGGTCGCGCAGCACGACGACGCGGCGGCTGTAGGCGACGATCTCCTCCAGCTCCGACGACACCACCAGCAGCGCCATTCCGTCGGCGCACAGCCGCTCGATCAGGCGGATGATCTCGGCATGGGCGCCGACATCGATGCCGCGCGTCGGCTCGTCGAGGATCAGCAGCCGCGGCTCGGTCGCCAGCCAGCGCGCCAGCAGCGCCTTCTGCTGGTTGCCGCCCGACAGCAGCTGGATCGGCCGTTCGGCGTCCGGCGTGCGGATGTCGAGCAGGCGGATGAAGCGGTCGGCGATCTCCTCCTGGCGGCGGCGCGGGATCGGCTTCAGCCAGCCCTGCCGCGCCTGGAGCGCCAGGATGATGTTCTCCCGCACCGACAGCTCGCCGACGATGCCCTCCTTCTTGCGGTCCTCCGGACAGAATCCGAATCCGAGCCGCACGGCGTCGCGCGGTCCCTTCAGCCGGACCTTGCGGCCGTCCACCGTCGCCTCGCCCTGGTCGGCGCGATCCATGCCGAAGACCAGCCGCACCGTTTCCGTCCGGCCGGATCCCAGCAGACCGGCCAGCGCCACCACCTCGCCGGGACGGATGTCGAGGTCGAAGGGCTCGACGCTGCGCGACTTCCCGAATGCCTTGAAACTCGCCAGCGGCGGACGGCTGTCCAGCTCCGCCGGGCCGAGGTCGATGCGGTGGGCCGCCGCCTCCAGCTCCCGCCCCAGCATCATCGCGACCAGATCCAGGCGCGGCAGCTCGGCCGTCCGCCGCTCGCCGACCAGCCGGCCGTTGCGCAGCACGGTGATGCGGTCGCAGACCTCATAGACCTGATCGAGGAAATGGGTGACGAAGACGATGCCGATCCCGCGCGACCGCAGGGTCCGCATCACCTTGAACAGCACGGCCACCTCCTGCGCGTCCAGGCTGGCGGTGGGCTCGTCGAGGATCAGCACCTTGGCCGACATATCGACCGCGCGGGCAATGGCGATGATCTGCTGCGTCGCCACCGAGAAGCGCCCGAGCGGCGCCGTCACGTCGATGGAAAGCCCATAGGGCATCAGAATGGCCCGCGCCCGCCGCCGCATGGCGCCGCGGTCGACCAGTCCCCAGCGCATCGGCTGGCGGCCCAGGAACAGGTTCTCCGCCACCGACAGGTTGGGCAGCAGGTTCACCTCCTGATAGACGGTGCCGATGTGCAGGCGCTGCGCCTCCTCCACCCCGCGCGGCGCGATCTCCCGCCCCTCCAGCGCCACGGTGCCGCCGTCGCGCTGGTAGACGCCGGTCAGCGTCTTGATCAGGGTCGATTTGCCGGCACCGTTCTCGCCCAGCAAGGCATGGATTTCGCCATGGCGCAGCGTGAAGTCGACCCCGTCGAGCGCCTGGACGCCGAGAAAGGCCTTCGACAGCCCGCGGATCGCCAGAAGCGGCGCGGAGCTGGGGGGAGCGGTGGATGCCGTCATGGCGGACCTCGCCGGAAGCGCGGAGAAATGTGCGTGGAGTATCCCCTCTCCCCCCGGGGAGAGGGTTAGGGTGAGGGGGACGCGCGGCGAGGATTCTCGAGAATCCACCCTTGTGCATCCCCCTCACCCCGACCCTCTCCCCAGGGGGGAGAGGGAGATTTCAACTTCAAATCAATAAGCATCCTTGCGGCGCTCATACTCTTCCTTGGCGGTGTCGGGCGTGAACAGCTTCGATTCCGTCTGGATCCACTTCGGCGGCATCTTGCCGTCCTTCTTGTAGGCGATCAGCGCGTCGAAGGCCGGGCCGGCCATGTTCGGCGTCAGTTCCACCGTGGCGTTCGCCTCGCCTTCGGACATCGCCTTGAAGATGTCGGGCACGCCGTCGATCGACACGACCAGGATGTCCTTGCCCGGCTTCAGGCCGGCTTCCTTGATCGCCTGGATGGCGCCGACCGCCATGTCGTCGTTGTGGGCATAGACGGCGCAGATGTCCTTGCCGCCATTCTCGGCCTTGATGAAGCTCTCCATCACCTCCTTGCCCTTGGCGCGGGTGAAGTCGCCGGACTGGGTGCGGATGATCTTCATCCCCGGATTCTTGGCGACGACCTCGTCGAAGCCCTTCTTGCGGTTGATGGCGGGCGAGGAGCCGACGGTGCCCTGCAGTTCCACCACCGCGCATTTGCCGCCGGTCTTCTTCGCCAGCCATTCGCCGGCCACCCGGCCTTCATGCACGGTGTCGGAGGTGACGGCGGTCATGTAGAGGCTCTGGTCCTTGGTCTCGATCTGCCGGTCGAGCAGCATGACCGGGATCTTCGCCTCCTTTGCCTCCTTCAGCACCGAATCCCAGCCGGTCGCCACCACCGGCGCGATGAAGATCGCGTCGACGCCCTGGGCGACGAAGGAGCGCACGGCCTTGATCTGGTTCTCCTGCTTCTGCTGGGCGTCGGAGATCTTGAGGTCGATCCCGCGCTTCTCGGCTTCCGTCTTGGCGGTCTTGGTCTCGGCGGCGCGCCAGCCCGATTCCGACCCGATCTGCGAGAAGCCGACGACCAGCTTCTTGGCATCGGCGGCCTGGACGGCGCCCAACCCGATGAACAGCGCCGCGGCGGCGGTGGCGGCGGAGATCACCCATTTCCTGGACATCCGTTTCACTCCCTGAGGTTTTATGGCGAGGATTTATTGCGGTGCATGCTGGATGGAGGCAGGCGACGGGACGGGGCGCGGAATGTTCCTGATCGCGGTCCGGTCCGAAATTGTTCGTCATGCCTACTTTAAGTGCGCATAACCATAACTGTCCAATACGATTCCTGACCTGTACGATGCCGAAAAGGATATGGCCGGCCACAGATCAGGCCCGAACTCAGGCCGAAAAAACGGCCGGGCAGCGCAGGGCTGCCCGGCCGTGAGTTGACCCTGCTCCTGTCCGGAACAGGGCCGACGCACCCGAGGGAGAGCGCGCCGGGACGCGACCGCCGCGGCGGGATGGAGAGCAACACCGCGGGCGGCGCGAAGCCGAAGGAAAGGGCCAGGACGTCAACCGGCCCGGTCTTGGAAGAAAAGGCGCTTAGAAAGCGAGATTCGCCTGGACCAGGAACATGTCGCCCTTGTCGCTGTTGGCGGCGACGTCGGAGCTGAGCTTGAAGTGGTTGTATTCCGGCCCGATGGCGAAGCCGGGGGCGACGACATACTTGGCGCCGACGGTGATCAGCTCGAACTTGGTCCGGCCGCGCACCGTCAGGTCACCGGCGTCCTTGGCGTTCAGGTAGCCCACGCCCAGCGTCGTCGGCCCGAAGGTGTATTGCGCGCCGACGGTCCAGACATCCTGCTTCTCGCGGCTGACGATGCCGGCGGTGCCGGACTTGGCATAGCCGCTGTCGCCCGACCAGGCATAGCTGCCGCCGACCTTCAGCCCGCCATAGGCCACGGTCAGGCCGGCATGGGTGGAGGACAGGTCGTCGAAGCCCGCCCCGGTGAGGCTGGAGTCCTTGGCCTTGCCGCCCAGGTAGAACAGGCTGGCATTGACCGCGACGCCGCCGAAGCTGTTGGTGTAGGTGCCGCCGACTTCGTAGACGTCGCGATAGGCGCCGGTGCGGTTGGCCGAGGCGAGCGCCACCTTGGAGCGGTTGACGTCGGTGCCGCTGCTGTCCGACGACGGCTGGTAGGAGGCGCCGAGCTTGAAGCCGGCGATCTCCGGCGTCCAGTAGGTGGCGCGGGTGGCGGGATTGCCGGAAATCAGGGCGCGGATGTTGCCGATGGTGACCGGCGAATTGGCCGCGCTGTTGCCGAGCCAGGACGGGAAGGAGCCGTCGACGCCACCGGTGCCCCAGTCGGACGGGGCGATGATGCCGCTGTCGTCGGACGGGCCGTTCTCCACGCCCATATGCACGGTGCCGAAGCCGCCCTGCACGAACAGGAAGGCGCGGTCGTAGCCGGTGGTGCGGGCGTTGCCGGCGCCGTTCTCGGCCAGCAGGCGCAGGCGGGCGCCGTATTCCAAACCGTTGTCGGCCTTGGCCTTCGGCGTCACCAGCAGGCGCAGGCGGTTGCGGAACTCGGTGGAGCGCAGGCCGGCGTCGCGGTCCTGATCGACATAGCCGGCTTCGAAATAGGCGTCGCCGCCGATGACCACGTCGAACTTCGACTGGGCGAAGGCAGGGCCGGCTCCCAAGACGGAGACGAGCGAAAGGGTGGCTGCGCCAAGCAGCAGAGCTGATCTCACCATCTGCGTTTCCTCTTAATGCGGTTTGTTTTTGCTTCGGTACTTTGTGCGGGAGCGGTGCTTCGGCGTTGCGCGGACGCACGCCGTCCCCGGCCGCCGCACCCGGCACGCGGCCGGGCACGACAGTCTGCTCTGCGTCAGCGCTCCCTCTGACGCAGCCGTTGCGGGTTTCTGGTGTCTGTCAGTCTCTTCCGGCGGTCAGTCCCGCCCGAGCGTCCCGTCGATGCGCCGCCACAGCCCCAGCGGATTGCCGTCGCGCAGAGCCTCCGGCAGCAGGTCGGGCGGCAGGTCCTGGTAGCAGACCGGGCGCAGGAAGCGGCGGATCGCCAGCGTGCCGACCGAGGTGCTGCGCGGGTCGGACGTCGCCGGGAACGGGCCGCCATGCACCATCGCGTGGCAGACCTCCACCCCCGTCGGCCAGCCGTTCGCCAGGAGGCGGCCGGCCTTGCGCTCCAGCGTCGGGATCAGACCCGCCACCGCAGCCTTGTCCTCCGCATCCATCTGCAAGGTCGCGGTGAGCTGACCCTCCAGCTTTTCCGCCACCGCCACCATCTCCGCCACATCCCTACAGCGGATCAGCAGCGAGGCGGCGCCGAACACCTCCTCCTGCAGGTCGGTATCGGCGATGAACGCCTCGGCCGTCGTGCTGAAGAAGGCCGCCTGCGCCTGGTTCGGGCCGCTGCAGGCCAAACCGCGCGCCAGCGCCGTCACCGCACCGCTGCCGGCCAGCTTGGCGACGCCGGCGTCATAGGCGGCATGGATGCCCGGCGTCAGCATGGTCGAGGGCGCACTGCCGCCAAGCGCCTCGACCGCCGCCGCGACAAAGCGGTCGAGGTCCGGTCCCTCCAGCCCCAGCAGGATGCCGGGGTTGGTGCAGAACTGCCCGGCACCCATGGTCAGCGACGCCACGAACGCCTTGCCCAGGGCGCCGGCACGGGACGCCAGCGCCGCCGGCATCAGGAAGACCGGGTTGATGCTGCTCATCTCGGCATAGACCGGGATCGGCTCCGGCCGCCGGGCCGCAACCTCCATCAGCGCCAGCCCGCCGCGGCGCGAGCCGGTGAAGCCCACCGCCTTGATGCGCCGATCGGCGACCAGCGCCGTGCCGATCTCGTTGCCAGTGCCGAACAGCAGGGAGAAGACGCCCTCATGCAAACCACAGGCGGCGACCGCCGCCTGGATGGCGCGGCCGACCAGTTCCGAGGTGCCGGGATGGGCGCCGTGGCCTTTGACCACCACCGGACAGCCGGCGGCGAAGGCGGACGCGGTGTCGCCGCCGGCCACCGAGAAGGCGAGCGGGAAGTTCGACGCGCCGAACACGGCGACCGGTCCCAGCGGGATGTGGCGCTGGCGGATGTCGGGACGCGGCAGCGGCGTGCGCGCCGGCAGGGCCGGGTCGATGCGCGCCTCGATCCAGCTGCCCTCGCGCACCACCTGGGCGAACAGGCGGAGCTGGCCGACGGTGCGGCCGCGCTCGCCCTCCAGACGCGCGCGCGGCAGGCCGGATTCGGCCATGGCGCGGGTGATGAGGTCGTCGCCGATGTCGAGGATGTTCTGGGCGACGGCCTCCAGGAAGGCCGCGCGCTGCTCCAGGCCGGTCTCGCGGAAGCTGTCGAAGGCGGCCCAGGCCAGGGCGCAGGCGCGCTCGACTTCCGCAGCGCCGCCGCCGCCGAAGGCGGGCTCCAGCGCCTTGCCGGTGGCGGGGTCGACGGCGCGCAGTTCGCCCTCGCTGCCGCGGTGGGCGCTCGCGCCGATCAGCATCTCGCCGGTGATGGTCATGATGTCTCCTTCGTCGGGACGTTTTGCCCCTTCCCTAACCCTCCCCCGCCCTCGGTCGGCCAAAGGCCGATCCGATCGCGGGAGAGGGGACTGCCGCCATCCTTTGCTGAACCCTCGCTAAGCTCCTGCCCCCTCTCCCTCGAAGAGGGGGAGGGATGGGGAGGGGGCACCCGTCGCGACGGCCTAACGCCCCCAGCGCAACACGAGCGGATCGAGCCGCCGCGCCGCGTCCAGCAACCCATCACGGCTCATCGGATGCGGATTGGCCGTCGGGTGGCGCATCGCGTCGGACCTGATGACGCCGCCCTCCTTCATCAGGATCTTGGCGGTGGCGATGCCGCACTGGCGGTTCTCGTGGTTGATCAGCGGCAGCCAGCGTCCATAGGCCGCCACCGCCGCCTCGCGGTCGCCGGCCAGATACGGATCGACGATCTGCCGGATACCGTCGGGATAGCCGCCGCCGGTCATCGCACCGGTCGCCCCGGCGTCGAGGTCGGCCAGCAGGGTGATCGCCTCCTCGCCGTCCCACGGGCCTTCGATGGCGTCGCCGCCCAGTTCGATCAGCGTGCGCAGCTTGGCCGCCGCCTGCGGCACCTCGATCTTGAAGTAGGATACCTGCGCGATCTCCCGCGCCATCCGCGCCAGCAGCGGGGCCGGCAGCGGGGTGCCGCTGACCGGCGCGTCCTGGATCATGATCGGGATGTCGATGGCGTCCGACACCCGCTGGAAGAACTCGACAATGCCGGCCTCCGGCACGCGGATGGTGGCGCCGTGATAGGGCGGCATCACCATCACCATGGCGGCGCCCAGATCCTGGGCGCGGCGGCTGCGCTCGGCGCAGGCGCGGGTGCTGAAATGGGTGGTGGTGACGATCACCGGCACCCGGCCGGCGACATGGGCCAGCATCGTCTCCATCAGCAGCGTGCGCTCGTCGTCGGTCAGCACGAACTGTTCGGAGAAATTGGCCAGAATGCACAGGCCGGTCGAGCCGGCGTCGATCATGAAATCGACGCAGCGCTTCTGACCATCGAGGTCCAGCTCTCCCGATTCGGTGAAGATGGTGGGGACGACGGGGAAGACGCCGCGATAGGGGTGCGCGCTGGGCGGCATGGCGAAGGTATCCTTTATCAAAACCCAGTCAGCATTCAGCGCGTGGCGGGTCCGAAGCCGCAGGGCGGCAGGCCGCGCACGCCGGGATCGCACTCGAACAGCGCGCCGGCCAGTAGTTCCCCGTCCCGGCCATGCGCCGCGGTGGTGATGAACATCCGGTCCAGATCCGGACCGGCGAAGACGCAGGAGGTGACGCGGGAGACCGGCAGTGCAATCGCACGGTCCAATGTCCCGTCGGGGCGGAAGCGGCTGACGCGCGCGCCGTCCCAATGGGCGATCCACAGCCCGCCCTCGGCATCGCAGGTCATGCCGTCGGGATAGCCGTCGGCCTCGGTGAAGCGGATGTGGACGCGCTTGCCCGACAGGCCGCCGTCGGCGCCGATGTCGAAGGCGTAGACCGTCCGCGCCGCGCTGTCGGTGTGGTAGATCGTCCGGCCGTCAGGAGACAGTGCCGGCCCGTTGGCGACGGTGTAGCCCTGATCGACCCGCGTGACCGAGCCATCGTGATCGATGCGGTAGAAGCTGCCGGCCGGCCCCTCCTCCGCATCATCCATGCTGCCGACCCACAGCCGGCCGTCACGGTCGACCTTGCCGTCGTTCAGGCGGTTGCCCGGCATGTCAGGCTCGATCCGCGCGATCTCCCCGCCGACCACCACCTGCCCCGGCTCCAGCCGCAGCCGGACCACCCGGCGCGAGCGCAGCCCGGCGATGAAGCCGTCGCCGTCGGCGCTCTCCACCAGCCAGCAGGCGGCGTCATCCAGCTCCCACCCCGCCTGCGCACCGTCGGACAGGCCGTGGCGCAGGATGCGGGAGCCGCGGATGTCGACGAAATAGACGGCGTCCTGCCGCGGAGACCAGAGCGGTCCTTCCCCCAGCAGCGCCCGGGCCTGCCAGACACAACGCGCTTCCTGCGCCATACCGCTCGACCCCCTTCACCCCGGCGGACCGCCATTCGCCAGCGGCCATTTTTCAAAATTTGTTGACGGCCCAAACGATAAGGGGCCTCTTGATACTCGTCCAATATGAAGATCGGCGCTTGCGATATCAAATGTCGTATCCCGGCATCTCCTATCCCAACGCCGCCGCCCGACCGGAGGCAATCTCCCGTGACCCCGCAACGCTTTTCGCCGAACTGGTTCCAGAAGGCGCGGCTGAAGCTGCGTCATCTCCAGCTGTTCGCCGCCCTCGACGAACACCGCAACCTGCACCGCGCCGCCGCCAGCCTGAACATGTCGCAGCCCGCCGCCTCCAAACTGTTGGGCGACCTGGAGGAAACGCTGGGCATCGAGCTGTTCGACCGCCACGGCCGCGGCATCGAGCCGAACTGGTACGGCAGCCTCATGATCCGCCACGCCCGGATGATCCTCAGCGAGCTGCAGGAGACGGGGGAGGAGCTGAACGCCCTGCTCGCCGGCCACAGCGGGCGGGTGTCCATCGGCACGGTGATGGCCCCGGCGGTGGAACTGGTGGTGCCGGTCATCAGCAGCCTGACCCGCGAACATCCCAACCTGAAGATCGCGGTGGCGGTGGAGACCAGCGACGTGCTGGCCGAGCGCGTCCACCAGGGGGTAATGGATTTCGCCATCGGCCGCCTGCCCGGCCATTTCGACCCCACCGCCTTCGAATATCAGGAGATCAGCAGCGAGGAGCTGTGCTTCATCTGCCGCGAGGGCAACCCGCTGCTGCAGCTGGGCCGTCCGCTGACCGCGGCGGATCTCTCCGACGCCACCTGGATCCTGCAGCCCGTCGGCACGCTGCTGCGCGACCGGGTGGAGGCGCTGTTCCGGGCCGAGGGCGCCCGGCTGCCGCACCGGGTGATCGAAAGCGCCTCCCCCGTCATCTCCATGGCAATGGTGGCGGAAACCGAGTCGATCACCGTCTTCGCCCGCGCACTGGCCCAGGTGTTCTCGCCCAGCGGCTGCTGCGAGATCATGCCCTTCCACAAGCGCTTCAGCGTCGAACCCTACGGCATCTTCTGGCTGAAGGACCGGCCGCTGTCGCCGGGTGCCCGCACCGTGCTGTCGGCGGTGCGCGCGGCCTCGGAACTCAAGATGCGTCTGGTGTCGGCCACCGCCGCTCCGGCCCCGGCCGATACCTAAATGCATATCGATTTGCCGAATAATCATATTTGACAGTTATGGGAAAACGGAGGATTGCTAGGGACACAAACCATCGCGTCCGACGCCATCCGCGCCACAGAACGCGGGGGCGGCGTATCGCGTGCCGCAGTAACGGGGAGGATTCCGGTCCATGTCGTCTCCTAAAGGGTCTTCTTTCAGCTCCAAGTTCGCCGGCCTCGCCGTCGGCCTGCTCGTCGCCACCAGCGCGCTCGTCCCGGCGATGGCCCAGGACAAGCCGACCGTCGGCATCGCCATGCCGACCAAGTCGTCGGCGCGCTGGATCGACGACGGCAACAACATGGTCAAGTATTTCCAGGAAAAGGGATACAAGACCGACCTGCAATATGCAGAGGACGACATCCCCAACCAGCTTGCCCAGATCGAGAACATGGTCACCAAGAACGACAAGGTTCTGGTGATCGCCGCCATCGACGGAACGACGCTGACCGACGTTCTGCAGAAGGCGGCGGAACAGGGCGTCAAGGTCATCGCCTATGACCGGCTGATCCGCAATTCGCCGAATGTCGATTACTACGCCACCTTCGACAACTTCCAGGTCGGCGTCCTCCAGGCCTCCTACATCGAGAAGGCCCTCGGCCTGAAGGAGGGCAAGGGTCCGTTCAACATCGAGCTGTTCGGCGGCTCGCCCGACGACAACAACGCCTACTTCTTCTACAACGGCGCCATGTCGGTGCTTCAGCCCTACATCGACAGCGGCAAGCTGAAGGTGCAGAGCGGCCAGGTCGGCATGGACAAGGTGTCCACCCTGCGCTGGGACGGCGCCGTCGCCCAGGCCCGCATGGACAATCTGCTGAGCGCCTATTACGGCGACAAGAAGCTGGACGCCGTGCTGTCGCCCTATGACGGGCTCAGCATCGGCATCATCTCGTCGCTGAAGGGCGTCGGCTATGGCTCGGCCTCGCAGCCGATGCCGGTCGTCACCGGCCAGGACGCCGAGGTGCCGTCGGTCAAGTCGATCCTGGCGGGCGAGCAGCGCTCCACCGTCTTCAAGGACACCCGCGAACTGGCGAAGGTCACGGTGGGCATGGTCGACGACCTGCTGGCCGGCCGCAAGCCGCAGGTCAACGACACCAAGACCTACGACAACGGCAAGAAGGTGGTTCCCTCCTATCTGCTGAAGCCGGTCAGCGTCGACTCCTCCAACTGGAAGCAGGTGCTGGTCGACAGCGGCTATTACAAGGAATCGCAGATCAAGTGAGCGAACGGCGCGGGGTGGGGGTGCCGATCGGCGCCCTCCCCCCGCGCCCCGTCCAACAGCGGATCGGGCGGCAGGATCGGCGATCGAGGGTTTATTCATGAACAGCATTCTTGAGATGCGCGGCATCACCAAGACGTTTCCGGGCGTCAAGGCGCTCGACAACGTCAACCTCTCGGTCCGCGAGGGGGAGATCCACGCGCTGATCGGCGAGAACGGCGCCGGCAAATCGACGCTGATGAAGGTGCTGAGCGGCGTCTATCCGCACGGCACCTACGAGGGCGAGATCCGCTTCCGCGGCCAGCCCGTCGCCTTTCGCGGCATCGCCGACAGCGAGAAGCTGGGCATCATCATCATCCACCAGGAACTGGCGCTGGTCCCGCTGCTGTCGATCACCGAGAACCTGTTTCTCGGCAACGAGCAGGCGAAACGGGGCCGGATCGACTGGATCGCCGCCACCGCCCGCGCGCGCGAGCTTCTGCGCATGGTCGGCCTGACCGATTCGCCCGAAACCCTCGTCACCGACATCGGCGTCGGCAAGCAGCAGCTGGTGGAGATCGCCAAGGCCCTGTCCAAGGAGGTCAAGCTGCTGATCCTGGACGAGCCGACCGCCAGCCTGAACGAAAGCGACAGCGACGCCCTGCTGGCCCTGCTGCTCCGCTTCAAGGAACAGGGCATCTCCTCCATCCTGATCTCGCACAAGCTGAACGAGATCGCCAAGGTCGCCGACCGCGTCACCATCCTGCGCGACGGCACCACGGTGGAGACGCTGGACTGCCACGACGCCCCCATCAGCCAGGACCGCATCATCAAGGGCATGGTCGGCCGCGACCTTGCCGACCGCTATCCCCGCCGCACCAGCAACCCCGGAAACATCCTGTTCGAGGTGAAGGGCTGGAGCGCCGACCACCCGATCCATCCCGGCCGCCGCGTCGTCCGCGACATCGACCTGCATGTCCGCCAAGGCGAGGTGGTGGGCATCGCCGGCCTGATGGGCGCCGGCCGCACCGAATTCGCCATGAGCCTGTTCGGCCGCAGCTACGGCCGCAACATCCGCGGCAAGGCCTTCCTCGGCGGGCGCGAAATCGACGTGTCGACCATCCGTAAGGCGATGGACAACGGCCTCGCCTACGCCACGGAGGACCGCAAGCATTACGGCCTCGTGCTTGACAACGACATCCGCCACAACGTGACGCTGGCCAAGCTGGACGGCGTCGCCAGGCGCGGCGTCATCCATCACGAGCGCGAGATCGAGGTCGCCAACGACTTCCGCCGCCGCCTGCGCATCCGCTGCTCGGACGTGTTCCAGCACACCGTCAACCTGTCCGGCGGCAACCAGCAGAAGGTCGTGCTCAGCAAATGGCTGTTCGCCGACCCGCAGGTGCTGATCCTGGACGAGCCGACCCGCGGCATCGACGTCGGCGCCAAATATGAAATCTACACCATCGTCAACCAGCTGGTGGCCGAAGGCCGCGGCGTCATCCTGATCTCGTCGGAACTGCCGGAGCTGCTGGGTGTCGCCGACCGCATCTATGTGATGAACGAAGGCGCGCTGGTCGCCGAGATGCCGGCGGCGGACGCCAGCCAGGAAAAGATCATGCACGCCATCATGTCGTCCGCCTCCAAATCGCCGGCAGCAGCCGTCCGGGAGTCCCTGCAATGAGCGCCGAACTGAACATGCCCGCCGCGCCGTCCCGTCAGGCTTCGATGGCCAAGTTCCTGAAGAGCCACATGCGCGATTACGGCATGCTGATCTCGCTGCTGGCGATCGTGGCGTTCTTCCAATACATGACCAACGGTACGCTGCTGCAGCCGCTGAACCTGACCAACCTCGTGCTGCAGAACAGCTACATCGTCATCATGGCGTTGGGCATGCTGCTGGTGATCGTCGCCGGGCACATCGACCTGTCGGTCGGGTCCATCGTCGGCTTCATCGGCGCGCTGGCCGCCATCCTGATGGTGCAGTTCCACTGGCACTTCATCCCCACCGCCATCGTCAGCCTGATGGCGGGCGCCGCCATCGGCGCGGCGCAGGGCTACTGGGTCGCCTATTTCCGCATCCCGTCCTTCATCGTGACGCTGGCCGGCATGCTGGTCTTCCGCGGCCTCAGCCTCGCGCTCTTGGCCGGCCAGTCGGTCGGACCCTTCCCGGTGGAGTTCCAGCGCCTCAGCTCCGGCTTCATCCCGGACGTCTTCGGCACCACCGGCTTCCACACCACCACGCTGCTGCTGAGCATCGCGACGCCGGCGATCATGATCGCCTTCAGCGTCGCCGCCCGCATCCGCCGCCACCGTTTCGCCATCGAGCAGGAGCCGCTGGTGCTGTTCCTGCTGAAGAGCGCCGGCCTGTTCGCGGTGGTCGCCTATGTCGGCTGGCTGCTGGCGACCTACAAGGGGCTGCCGAACGTCCTCATCATCATGGCTCTGCTGATCGGCCTCTATGCCTTTGTCACCCGCGACACCACCATCGGCCGGCGCATCTACGCGCTGGGCGGCAACGAGAAGGCGGCCAAGCTGTCGGGCATCGATACCCGCCGCCTGTCCTTCTACACCTTCGTCAACATGGGCGTGCTGGCGGCGCTGGCCGGCCTGATCTTCGCCGCCCGCCTCAACACCGCCACGCCGAAGGCCGGTGTCTCGTTCGAGCTGGACGTGATCGCCGCCTGCTTCATCGGCGGCGCCTCGGCCTCGGGCGGCGTCGGCCGGGTGACGGGTGCGGTGATCGGCGCCTTCATCATGGGCGTGATGAACAACGGCATGTCGATCGTCGGCATCGGCATCGACTGGCAGCAGGTCATCAAGGGCCTCGTCCTCCTCGCCGCCGTCTGCTTCGACGTCTACAACAAGGGCAAGGCCTGAGGCTTTCCGCCCCGACCGGACTTACCGCCATGACGCTCCCCACCCTCGGTCTCGTCGGCTTGGGCAAGATCGCCCGCGACCAGCATGTCCCGGCGATATCCGCCACCGGCCTGTTCGACCTCGCCGCCGTGGTCAGCCCGGACGGCGCGGCAATCGACGGCGTGCCGACCTTCCGCTCCCAGGCTTCGATGCTGGCGGCCCTGCCCGACCTCGACGCCGTGGCGCTCTGCACCCCGCCCGCCGTGCGCCACGGCCTGACGGTCGAGGCGCTGCGCGCCGGCTGCCATGTGCTGATCGAGAAGCCCCCCGCCGCCACCCTGTCGGAACTTCACGATCTGGTGGAAGAGGCCGCCGCCGCGCGCCGCACCCTGTTCACCGCCTGGCATTCGCAGTTCAACCCGGCGGTGGAAGAGACCCGCCGCCGGCTGGCGGACGCGACCATCCGCAGCGTCGCCATCACCTGGAAGGAGGATGTGCGGCGCTGGCATCCGGGGCAGGACTGGATCTTCGCGGCCGGCGGCTTCGGCGTCTTCGATCCCGGCATCAACGCCCTGTCGATCCTGACCGACATCCTGCCCGCCCCGGTCTTCGTCCGTTCCGCCGACCTGCAGGTCCCGGCCAACCGCGACACGCCGATCGCCGCGACGCTGGAGATGAGCGCCGCCCCCGGCTCCCGCATCGGCCGCGTCACCGCCGACTTCGACTTCCTCCAGCAGGGCGAGCAGGCCTGGTCCATCGTCATCGAGACGGCGGACGAGCGCCTCGACCTCACCCATGGCGGCACCCGCCTCCTGGTGGACGGCGTCCCGGTCCTGGCCGAGCCCGACACCGAATACCAGCGCATCTATCACCATTTCCACCGGTTGATCAGCGATGGGGCGAGCGACGTCGACGCCCGTCCGCTGTCGCTGGTCGCCGATGCCTGCATGGTCGGGCGCTGGCACCGCACCCATTCCTTCGACTGGTAACGCCGCCGCCGCGACGCACCCCCAACTCCGGCGCCTGGCCATCCGCTCCGCGCCCCAACCTGAAACCGGTGTCGACATGTCCGATACGAAGTCCCCCTTCCCCACGAACGCTTCCGGTTCAGAACGTCGGCTGCGGTCGCGCGCGTGGTTCGACAACCCCGCCAACCCCGACATGACCGCGCTCTATCTGGAGCGGTACCTGAATTTCGGCCTGACGCGGGAGGAACTGCAGTCCGGCGCCCCGATCATCGGCATCGCCCAGACCGGGTCCGACCTCAGCCCCTGCAACCGCCACCATCTGGTTCTGGCCGAACGCCTGCGCGAGGGAATCCGCACCGCCGGCGGCATCGCCATCGAGTTCCCGGTCCACCCGATCCAGGAGACCGGCAAGCGGCCGACCGCCTCCATCGACCGCAACCTGGCCTATCTCGGCCTCGTCGAGGTTCTGCACGGTTATCCGCTGGACGGCGTCGTGCTGACCATCGGTTGCGACAAGACCACGCCGGCCTGCCTGATGGCCGCCGCCACCGTCAACATCCCGGCCATCGCCCTGTCGGTCGGCCCGATGCTGAACGGCTGGTTCCGTGGCGAGCGCACCGGCTCCGGCACCATCGTGTGGAAGGCGCGCCAGATGATGGCGGCCGGCGAGATCGACTATCAGGGCTTCATCGAGCTGGTGGCGTCGTCGGCTCCCTCGACCGGCTACTGCAACACCATGGGCACCGCCTCCACCATGAATTCGCTGGCGGAGGTGCTGGGCATGCAGCTCCCCGGCTCCGCCGCAATCCCCGCCCCCTATCGCGAGCGCCAGCAGGCCGCCTACGAGACCGGCAAGCGCATCGTCGAGATGGTGCGCCAGGACATCAAGCCGTCCGACATCCTGACCCGCGACGCCTTCCTCAATGCCATCGTCGTCAATTCGGCCATCGGCGGCTCGACCAACGCGCCGATCCACATCAACGCCATCGCCAAGCACATCGGCGTGCAGCTGACGGTCGATGACTGGCAGACCCACGGACTGGACATTCCGCTGCTGGTCAACCTCCAGCCGGCCGGCGAGTATCTGGGCGAGGATTTCCACCGCGCCGGCGGCGTGCCGGCCGTGGTCGGCCAGCTGATGACCAGGGGCCTGATCCGCGAGGACGCCCCCAACGTCAACGGCCGGACCATCGGCGAGAACTGCCGCAACACCGAGATCCTCGACACCCGTGTCATCCACCCGATCGACGACCCGCTGAAGATCAACGCCGGCTTCGTCGTGCTGCGCGGCAACCTGTTCAACGCCGCCATCATGAAGACCAGCGTCATCTCCGACGAGTTCCGCGAGCGCTACCTGTCCAACCCGAAGGACCCGGAAGCCTTCGAGGCCAAGGTCGTCGTCTTCGACGGTCCGGAGGACTATCACCACCGCATCGACGACCCGTCGCTGGGCATCGACGCCTACACCATCCTGGTCATCCGCGGCGCCGGCCCGATCGGCTACCCGGGCGCGGCGGAGGTGGTGAACATGCGTCCGCCCGCCGACCTGATCAAGCAGGGCATCCATTCCCTGCCCTGCATCGGTGACGGCCGCCAGTCGGGCACCTCGGGATCGCCCTCGATCCTCAACGCTGCGCCGGAAGCGGCGGCCGGCGGCAACCTCGGCATACTGCGCACCGGCGACCGCGTGCGGATCGACCTGCGCCGCGGCAGCGCCGACATCCTGATCTCCGAAGCGGAGCTGGCCGACCGCCGCGCCGCCCTGGAGGCCGCCGGCGGCTACCCCGCCCCGCCGTCGCAGACCCCGTGGCAGGAAATCCAGCGCGGCATCGTCGACCAGCTGGACGAGGGCATGGTCCTGAAGCCGGCGGTCAAGTACCAGCGCGTGGCGCAGACCATGGGGATCCCGCGCGACAACCATTGAGGGCGGGCATTGACGGCGGGCATTGACGGCGGGCATTGACGCCGGGCATTGACGCCGGGAATTACACGCCGCCCTCCTGCGTTGCGGGAGGGCGGTCCGCTCGTTATCAGACCATGGATCGAGCCGAGCCACGTTCGCCGGGCACATCCATCCTCGCCATTCCCGTCTGCCGCTTCAAGAAGACAGGGGATGCATTCGGCGGCCACAACATGTCCGATTGCAGGCCCATCCACCGACAGAGCACCGGCCATGTGCCGGCATGCGCGACGATCAGCGGCGGACGGCCGTCCGCCGGCACCGGCAAGCCGTCGAGTGCCGCGGTGACGCGGGCGCGAAAGCCGGTCAGGCTTTCCCCATTCGGCACCTCCTCCCGCAGCAGATCGGCGGGAATGGCGCCACCTTCCAGATCGCCCCAGCGCCGTTCCTCCAGCCCGGCCACCGGAAGGACGGGAGCCTTCAGGGCATCGGCCAGGATGGCCGCCGTCTCCAGCGCCCGGCGTTGCGGACTGCTGTAGACGACCGGCACGCTCCGCCCTTCGGCGAGCAGGGCGGCGGCGGCATCCCGCGCCTGCGCCCGGCCCCGTCCGGTCAGCGACACGTCCCGCGATCCGGCGAGCCAGCCGCCGAGATTGCTCTCAGTCTCGCCATGGCGGCAGAAGATCACGCCATTCAGCATGACAGCCGTCTCGGCAGATCGGCGAACCCGTCGAGGATCCCGTCATGCGGCAGCCCGTCGAGCGGGACCCGGGCGTAGCCGTAGGGCACCAGCAGCACCCGCGCCACCTTCGCCGCGCGGGCGGCGGCCACGTCATGCTCGTTGTCGCCGACGAAGGCGGCCTCGTCAGGCCGCACCCCCAGCCGCTCCAGCAGGCCCAGCAGCGGCTCCGGCGAGGGTTTGCGGGTCGGGTAGCTGTCGCCGCCGACCACCGCCGCGAAAAATCCGGCGATGCCCAGATCCTCCAGCAGCCGCAGCGTCGCCGCCATCGGCTTGTTGGTGCAGACGCCGAGTCGCAGGCCGGCCGCCGACAGGGACTCCAGCGTCTCGGCGACGCCGGGATAGAGCGCGCTGTGGGCGCTGGGGTCGGCCTCGTAGATGGACAGGAACCGCCGGAGGCAGCGGGCGGTCTCCTCCGGTGCCGGAACCCCGCCGGTGGCGGCCAGCACGCGCTCCACCAGCTTGGGCGCTCCATCGCCGATGAAGGAGCGAACCGCCGGCAGATCGACCGGCGGCCGTCCCAGTTCGGCGAGCAGGGCGTTGGAGGCGTGCATCAGGTCGGCCGCGCTGTCCACCAGCGTGCCGTCGAGATCGAAGGCGACGGCGCGGAAGGAGCGGCGGATGAGGTTGTCGGCGGCGGGATCGGTCACGGTGGCGGCACCTTATCGGCTGAGGAAGCGGGCCTTGTCGGCCGCAAGGTCGAGGATGATCGGGGCATCCGGGGCAAGCAGAGCATCGCCTGCCTGATGCGGCGCGTCCACCTGCACCAGCTGTCCACCGACGTCAACCGCATAGCGGATCGAGGCGCCCAGGAACTCCCGGTGCCGGATCCTGCCGGCCAGCCGGGCGTGGCCGGGGGCCGGGGGGGTGCCGTCCTGGCGAATAATCAGGTTCTGCGGGCGGAACATCAGCTTGCCCGCCGCCCCCGGCGCCACCGACGGCGGCAGCGCCACCGGCGTGATGCCGGCGCCGACGAAGACGCTGCCGCCGTCGCCGCCCTGCACCGTGCCGTCGAGCACATTGGCCGTGCCGAGGAAGCCGGCGACGAACAGGTTGGCCGGATGGTCGTAGAGGTCCTGCGGCGTGCCGACCTGCTGCACCCTGCCGTCGTCCATCACCGCGATGCGGTCGCAGATGGTGTTGGCCTCCTCCTGGTCATGGGTGACGAAGATGGTGGTCAGGCCGAGCTTGCGCTGAAGGCTCAGCAGCTCCTGGCGCATCTGCACGCGCAACTTGGCGTCGAGATTCGACAGCGGCTCGTCGAGCAGCAGGATTTTCGGCTCGATCACCACGGTGCGGGCCAGCGCCACGCGCTGCTGCTGGCCGCCCGACAGCTGCGACGGGCGGCGGTCGGCCAGATGCTTCAGCCCGACCAGATCGAGGGCGGCATCCACCCGCCGTTCGATCTCGGCACGCGGCACGCGGCGCTCCTCCAGCCCGAAGGCGACGTTGCGGCGCACGGTCATGTGCGGCCACAGCGCATAGCTCTGGAACACCATGCCGACGTCGCGGCGATGCGGCGGCAGCACGGAAATGTCGCGGCCGCCGATGCGGACCTCCCCCTGCTGGGCGGTGTTGAAGCCGGCGATCAGCCGCAGGAGCGTGGTCTTGCCGCAGCCGGACGGGCCGAGGAAGGCGAAGAACTCGCCCGGCCTGATGGCGAGATTCACGTCCTTCAGCACATGGTTGCTGCCGTAGGAGAGGTTGACGCCCTCGATGTCGACGCCGACGCTCTCGATCCGGGGGGCGAGCGCGGCCGGAGAAAACTGGTGGTTCATGATGGGGTTCCCTTCGGAGGCTCTGTCGGTGGTCTTCACCGTCAATGGTCCTGGCCGCGCTCGCGCCGGCCGCGCTCGATCACGACATGCGACAGGTAGGTGCCCAGACCGACGATGATGACGGCGAAGATGCCCAGCGCCGCACCCGGACCACGCCCGGCCGCCGACTGCATGTAGACATAGAGGCCGTAGGCCAGCGGCGCGTCGCTTTGCGAATGGACCAGCATGATGGTGGCCGACAGCTCGACCGCCGCCGTCGCGAAGCTGGTGACGAAGCCGGCGAGGATGCCGCCCGACATCAGCGGCACGACGATGCGCCCGACCGTGCGCAGCTTGGTGGCGCCGAGATTCTCCGCCGCCTCCTCCAGCGAGGAGCTGACCTGCTGCAGGGCGGCGGTGCAGGCGCGCAGCGCGTAGGGCAGCCGGCGGATCGCCAGCGCGAAGACCAGGATCAGCCAGAAGTTCGACAGCGGCTGGCCGGAAAACGGCATCGGCACGCCGTAGAAGCTGCGCAGATAGCCGATGCCCAGCACCACGCCCGGCACCGCCAGCGCCGCCATCGCGACGTAATCCAGCCATTGCCGCCCCGGCAGCTTGGTGCGCAGCACCAGATAGGCGATGGCCGTGCCGATGACCACGTCCAGCAGTGCCGCCAGCGAGGCGTAGAGCAGCGTGTTGGTGATGTACTGTCCGCTCTCGGTGAAGACGGTGTGATAGTGCTTCAGCGTGAAGGCGTCGGGCAGCGGGCTGAAGGACCAGATGGTGGCGAAGGACAGCAGCCCCAGCCCGATATGCGGCGCCAGAACCAGCACCAGGATCAGAAGCACCACCGCATAGGCCGCCACCAGCTCCAGCGGCTTCATCCGCCGCCGGGCCAGGCCGCCGCCGCCGCGCTGCACCGTGGCGTAATCCTTGCCGCGCATCGCCAGCGCCGACACCCAGAGCGCCAGCAGTGAGCAGGCGATCAGCACGACGGAGATGACGTAGCCCATCGGGTCGGCGATGCCGATCGAGGAGATGCGCAAGTAAGCCTGCGGCGCCAGCATGTCGTTGACGTTCAGCAGCAAAGGCGTGCCGAGATCGTCGAACACCTTGATGAAGACCAGCGAGGCACCGGCGACATAGCCCGGCATCGCCAGCGGGAAGACGATGCGGCGGAACAGACGGAAGCCGTGGCAGCCGAGATTCTGCGCCGATTCCTCCATCGCCCGGTCGATGTTCTTCAGACTGGCCGACAGGTTGATGAGAATGAAGGGGAAGTAATGGATGCTCTGGACGAAGATGACGCCGTTCAGCCCCTCCATGAAGGGGATCGAAAAGCCGAAATGGTCGCGCAGCAGCAGGTTGACCGAGCCGTTGCGCCCGAACAGCAGCTGCATGGCGACGGCGCCGATGAAGGGCGGCATGATCAGCGGGATGATGCCCAGGCTCTGGATCAGCACGGCGCCGCGGAATTCGAACCGCGTGGTCAGATAGGCGAGCGGAAGCGCCAGCAGGCTCGCCACCACCACCGACATCGCCGAGACGTAGACGGAGTTGCCGAACGACCGCATGAACAGGTCGTTGCGGAAGAAGTCGGCGAAATTGACCAGGGTGAAGGCCCCCGTCGTCTTGTCCTGGAAGGCGACGAAGATGACCTGGACCACCGGAACGACCAGGAACAGCAGCAGGAAGGCGGCGATCAGCAGCGCGGCCAGCGCCGGCCCCGGCCGCACGCGCGCGATGCGGTCGCGCGTGAGCGCAAGTGACGTCATGGAAAGGCCCGTGAGCTTGGAAGGAAGGAGGGGACGCGACCGGCGCGTCCCCCTGGCGCGGCGGCGCGTCAGCGCACCAAAGCCATCGCCTCGTCAGCCTTCTTGCGGGCGGCAGCGTAGTTTTCCTTGGCGAAGGCGGCCCATTTCTGCTCGACCTGCGCCTGGCGCTCCGGCACCGCGTCCTTGGCCGACTTGCGCTCGACGGTGAAGGCGCCGGCCAGCTGCGGGTCGGCGGCCTGCTCCGCCGTCACCGGCATGGCGGCTACGAGGTCGCGCGCCTCGGCCAGCAACGCCTTGGCCTTGTCGTTGGGCTTCTTGGCGAGCGCCGCCTCGCCCTGCTGGATCGCCTTGGTCGCCGCCTTGAGATCGTCGAGCTGGAAGGTGATGAGCTGGTCGAACAGCGCATCCACCACATTGTAGCGGGCCTGCGAAACCTCGACGTCGAAGTTCACCTGGGCGCCCAGCGACTTGTCCTTGAACGGGTTGGGGTAGCCGGCGGGCGCCTTCTCATAGGTCGCGGGATTGACCGGCAGGCGGCGGATCGCCGGCTCCAGCAGGACCTCCTGGCCCTTCGGCGACAGCAGGAAATCGACGAAGGTCTCGGCCGCCGCCTTGTTGGGGGCGTTCTTCACCACGCCGATGTTCGCCGGCACGATGGTGGTGACGGTGGGATAGACGAACTCCACCGGGAAGCCCGACGCCTGGGAGGACAGCGCAAAGAAGTCGATGACGATGCCGACCCCGAAGGCACCGGAATTGACGCCGTCCGGCACGCCGAAGCTGCGTTCGGTGATGGTGCGGTAGTTGCCGGCCATCTCCTTGTTGGTGCGCCAGCCCTTTTCCCAGCCTTCGCCCTGGAGGATGGTCTCGATGGTCAGGTGCGTCGTACCCGAGCGCGACGGGGCCGAGATCGCCACATGGTCGTAATAGGCCGGCTTGGTCAGATCGGCCCATTCCTTCGGCGCCGGCAGATCGTTGGCCTTCATGTAGCGGGTGTTCCACATGATGCCGTAGCCCGACGCGGCAAAGCCGGAATACATCCCTTCGGGATCGTTGACGGGATAGGCGCCGACCTTCTCCGGAATGCCCTCCACCTTCGGCTTGTAGGGCTGCAGGAGCTTGGCCGACTTCAGCACCTCGAACGCATCGGGCGCCGACGCCCAGAACAGGTCGACGCCGTTGTTCGACGCGGTTTCCTGCAGATACTTCACGCCGGCGTTGGTGTTGCGGTTCAGGATCTCGACGGTGACCTGCGGATGGGCCTTCTGGAAGGCCTGCTGGAAGGCGGTCGTCAGGTCCTTGGGAAAGGAGGTGACGATGACCAGCTTGCCGCTGGCGTCCTGGGCGAAGGCGGTGGCGCCGGACAGCAGCAGGACGGCCAGGGCGGCGGCGGCGTTGCGCAGGGTGCGCGTGGTGCGAAGCATCGGTGTTGTCCTCCCCTCGATGTCTTATGCTCGCCTGTTCAGCAATCGGCATGCCAGATGATCCGCCCTTGCACGGCCGGCATCCGGGCGGCATCGATGGGTCAGGACGGGAACATCGGTCGGGGCGGCGGGGTAACGTCGGGAACATGGGCCAGGAGGAGTGGGCCGGGAGGAGTGGGCCGGGAGGAGTGGGCCGGGCTTCGCTCCGCTCATTCCTCCAAGAAATCGTCCCGGCTCAGGCCATGGTGGCGCATCTTCAGATACAGCGTCTTGCGGGTGATCCCCAGCCGCTCCGCCGTTTCGCCGACGCGCCCGCCGCAGCGGGCCAACGCGTCCTCGATCAACTGCTTCTCGATGTGGTCGAGTTGGTCGGCCAGCGGCTCGATCTCCGCATCCCCGGCCGCCGGCAGGGCGGACGTGGCGGGGGTAAGGCCGTCCCCCAGCCCCAGCGCCACCCGTTCGGCGACATTGCGCAGCTCGCGGACGTTGCCCGGCCAGGGATGGGCGGCAAGACGGCCAAGCGTGGCGGCGTCGAGCGGCGGCGGCGTCCGGCGCGACCGGGTCGCGGCGGCGTCGAGGAAATGGCGGAACAGCAGAGGCACGTCCTCCCGCCGTTCCCGCAACGGCGGCAACGGCACGGTGACGACGTTCAGCCGGTAATAGAGATCCTCGCGGAACCGGCCTTCGCCCGCCAGCTTCAGCAGATCGACCTTGGTGGCGGCGACCACCCGCAGGTCGAGCGGTATCGTGCGGTTGGCGCCGATGCGCTCGATGGCCCGTTCCTGCAGCACGCGCAGCAGCTTGACCTGCAGATGCATCGGCATGCTCTCGATCTCGTCGAGGAACAGGGTGCCGCCGGCCGCGAATTCCAGCTTGCCGATCCGCCGGCCCTGCGCCCCGGTGAAGGCGCCCGGCTCATGGCCGAACAGTTCACTCTCGATGATGGAATCGGGCATGGCGCCGCAGTTCAGCGCGACGAAATTGCCGCTCCGCCGCCGCCCGGCCTCGTGCAGGCTGCGGGCGACCAGCTCCTTTCCGGTGCCGGTCTCGCCGAACAGCAGCACGTCGACCTCCGCGTCGGCAAGGTTGGCCACGGCGGCGCGCAGGCGCTCGATGGCCGGCGAGCGGCCGATGATGCGCCCCTCCGCCCCGCCGTCGGCGAGCTGGGCGCGCAGGCGCCGGTTCTCCAGTACCAGCGCGCGGTGATCCAGGGCGCGCCTCACCAGCTCGACCAGATGCCCCGGCTCGGCCGGCTTCTCGATGAAGTCGTAAGCACCCTCGCGGACGGCGCGGATCGCCATGGCGATGTCGCCATGCCCGGTGATCAGCACGACCGGAACCTCCGGATCCACGGCGCGGACCCGCTCCAGCAGGGCGAAGCCGTCCATCCCCGGCATCCGCACGTCGGTCACCACGATCCCCGGCCAGGAGGAGTCCAACCGCGCCAGGGCCGCCTCGGCCTCGGTCACCGCCTGGACGGCCAGCCCTTCCAGCTCCAAGGTCTGGCGGCTGGAATCGAGCACTTCCGGATCGTCGTCGATCAGCAGGACGGTCATGGCGGGGCTTTCACGCACGGATCAGGGTGAGGGCGAAGGCGGTTCCGCCGGGGCCGCTCTCGGCCACCGACAACACGCCGCCGAAGTCGCGGACGATGTTGTACGAGATCGACAGCCCCAGACCCAGCCCCGTTCCCATCGGCTTGGTCGTAAAGAAGGGATCGAAGATCTGCCCGGCCAGCCCGGCGGCGATCCCGGACCCGCTGTCTCGCACCTCGATGCGGACGCTGTCGGCCTCCCCCGCCTCCGCCCGGATCAGGATGCGGCGGACCGGGGCGCCGGCCACGGCATCCAGCGCGTTGCTCAGCAGATTGACCAGGACCTGCTCCAGCCGCACCTCCTCGGCGCGGACCCGCAGGGGGGCACCGGCATCCGGCAACTCCACCGTGATTTCAACCGCCTCCCCGCGCAGCCGGTCGCCGAACAGCGACAGCGCCCCCTGGATCACCGGCGCCAGCTCCACCGCGCCCAGCCGGCTGTCGGGGCGCCGGGCGAAGCGCTTCAGATGGTTGGTGATGTTCGCCATGCGCGTCGTCAGGTCGGCGATCTTGCCGAGGTTGCCGCCGGCCTCCTCCGTCCGGCCCAGCTCGATCAGCTTGCGGCCGTTGTGGGCGTAGGAGCGGATGGCGGCGAGCGGCTGGTTCAGCTCATGCCCGACGCCGGCGGCAAGCTGGCCGAGTGCCGCCAGCTTGCCGGCCTGGACCAGCTCCGCCTGCGCCTCGCGCAGGTCGCGCTCGGTGCGGCGATGCTCGGCGATGGCCCGTTCGAGCCGGTCGTTGGTGGCGCGGAGATCGGCGGTGCGCTCCTGCACCGTGCGTTCCAGGATGTGCTGGGCCTCCACCCGCTCGGTCATGTCGGTCAGCGTGACGATGAAGCGCTGCTGCTGGCGGTGCCAGAAGGGACGGACGCCGACCTGCACCGGCACCACCCCGCCGTCCGGACGCCTCCCGGTGGTCAGGATCGACAGGGCCGGCGCGACGCCTTCCTCAGGACCGGCGGACACCTGGGCGAAGAAGGCCGCGACGCGGGCGGCGCCCTCTTCGTCGAGCCGGTCGGCAAGACGGGGCGCGCCACCCTGCTCCGCATGACCGCCGGGCGGCGGCGCGATCAGGGCAGCGGCGAGCGGGTTGACGAACTCGATCACGCCATCCGCGTCGGTGATCGCCAGACCCGCCTGGGCATTGTCGATCATCGCCTGGGCGTTCGCCTCCTCCACCGCGATGGCGGTGTCGCGGAACACCAGAAGCGCCGCCGCCATGTCCGACAGTTCGTCGTTGCCGCCCAGCGGGATCTCCGCCTTCAGGTCGCCGGCGGCGATGGCGCGGGCGGCGTCCCCCAGCCGGGTCAGGCGGGAGATCAGGTTGCGGTTGACGTAGAGCCACGCCACCAGCACGGCCACCAGCAGGCTGACCAAGGCGCTGGCCAGCAGGGCGGAGCGGCCGAACGCGATGGCCTGGGCGGAGCGCCCGGCGGCGGCGCGGGAATCGCTCTCCACCGCCTGGACCTGCCGGGCGATCAGCCCGTTCAGCCGGGCGACGATGTCCCGGTTCCGGGCGAGCAGTTCCTGCCCGCGGGCTGCGGTCTCCAGCTCTTCCCGGCGCAGCGCCGGCACGCCGCCATCCGTCCCGCGCGCCAGGGCCAGGAGCTGGCCCACCACCTGACCCAGCGACACGCCGTCGGGCCAGTCGGCCAGCGCCGCGAGGTCGCGTTGCAGCCGGTCGGCGGTCTCGTCGAGGAATCCGGCATTGTCGTCCAGCATCTCGGGCGTGGCGAGCGTCGCCGCCCGCGCGATCAGCCCGACGGCAAGGTTGCCGTTGGCGCCGATCTGCAGCACGGCCTCGCTCCGCCGGTTCTCCTCCCGCAGGACGCGGACGGCATCGGCGGACGGCTTCCCGCTTTCCACCGACGCCAGGGCGCTTTGGATGTTGAAGCGCGCGTCCGCCACCAGCGGTTCGATCTCGTCGAGGAAATCGGCGTGCAGCCAGCGCAGCCGCTCGATGGCCTCCTGGTTGCGGCGGCCGAGCGCCAAGCGGTGCCGCACCGTGCCGTCCAGCTCCGACAGGTTGCGGCTGAGCGCATCGACCACCGGGCGCAGGCCGGGAACGCCGCCCTCGATGGCGTCGGTCAGCGACCGCAGGGCGGCCAGACGGCGGCCGAGCGTCTCGCGGATCGCGTCCATCTCGGCCTCCGTCCGGCTGCCGGCCAGGACGGGAGCGGTGGCGATGATGGCGCCCCCCTCCTCCGCCAGCTTGGCCGCCAGCCCCAGCGCCGGCAGGTGGCTTTCGGCGAACTCGTCCAGCGTGCCGCCCAGCCGGTCATAGGACAGCCAGCCGAGCACGCAGGCCACCACCGACAGAACCGCGACGGCGACGAAGGCGAGGAAGAGGCGGACCCGGATGCCGAAGCGCATCGGCCACGTCCCCACTCCCATAGCCCCCGCCTGAACGCTCGCCTGGACACTCATGGCCATCCCCCCTCTCCCGCCGCCACGCGCAGGATGACCAGGGCCCGTTCGGACGCCGACAGGGCCGCCTCCAGCCGGTCCTTGGAAAAGCTTCGCCATTCCGCCTCCAGTTCTCCCTGCCGTGCCGAGACCGGCATGCCGCGGGCGGGACGGCGCAGCGCGGCGGAAAAGGCCGGATCGGCAGCCTGGGCGGCGCTGACCGGAACCCCGGTGGCGGCCTTTCGCGCGGCGCGAAGCAGGTCGCGCGCCACCGGATCGGGGGTGGCGGCGAGACGGGCTTCGCCCTCATGGATCAGTTGCCAGACACGGTTGAGCGTCTTCACCCGGAATGTGATCAGCTCGTCGAACAGCAGGTTGACCAGTTCGTAGCGCCGGCTGGACAAGCCCCGGTCGAAGAGGAAGAGGTCGTCGCCGGTCTCCCGCGCATAGGGATTGGGGTAGCCGGCGGGTGCGTCGGCATAGCTGTCCGGACGCACCGGCAGCCGTCCGATGTCGGGACGCAGCATCAGCTGCTGCCCGGCCTGCGACAGCAGGAAATCGACGAAGACGTTCGCCCCCGCCGGATTGGGTGCGCCCCGCAGGATCGCGACGCTGGCCGGCAGGAAAACGCTGTCCGCCGGATAGGCAAACCGCAAGCTGCCGGCCGCCGCCTGCTTTCCTTCCACCTCCGGCCCTTGTTCTGCCGGCCCTTGTTCCGCCGGCCCCTGCTCCGTTGACTGACCCGCCGCCTGTCCCAGGAAGTCGATGGCCAGCCCGATGCCGAAACGACCCTTGGCGACCCCTTCCACCACGCCGTAGCTGCGCGCCGTCACCGTGGCGAGGTTGCCTGCGATTTCAAGCCATGTCGCCCAGCCGCGCTCCCAGCCCTGGAGTTGCAGCACCGTCTCCACCATCAGATGCATGGTGCCCGATCGCGACGGCGCCGTGATGCCCAGGTGCCGGGCATATCCGGGACGCCGCAGATCCTCCCATCCCCGGGGAGCGGCAATCCCATGCCGGTCGAGGTAGGACTGATCCCAGACCAGTCCGTAACCGGACAGCGCGAAGCCGAGATAGGTGCCGTCGGGATCGTCGACCGGCTGGTTGCCGATGGTCGACGGGGCACCGGTCGGCCGCGATGCGATCGGGGTCAGCAATCCCGCCGCCTTCAGAACCTCGAACGCATCCGGGGCTGATGCCCAGAAGACATCGACGCCCTCGCCTTCGCGGTCCTGCAGCCGGGTGATCGCCGCGGTGGTCTTGGTGTTGATCACGCGCAGATGCCGGTCCGGATGAGCGCGCTCGAAGGCCTCCCGCACCGGCTCGTAGAATCCGGCGGGAAACGACGTCAGGACGATGATCGTCTCCGATTCCGTGCCCGTCAGGTCCCGACCTGCCGCTGCGACCGGGGCCAGCAGAACCAGGACGACCGCCAGCCAGCGCACCAGGCGTCCGCCGCGCCGCAAGCCCCATCGCGGCCCAGCGATCGTATCGCGCGTATATCCGTCCATGCTGCCTCCACCGGCCCCGGCCCCCGAACTGCCCAGCACCCCACACTGCAATGAACTTGTCCAGTTCCGAGCACCGGCAGCGGTTCCGGCGGGCAACTTGTTACACACAAGATTGCGACGTTGCATCAACGGGTCTGACATCGATCCCGCCGCACATGCCTGCGGCCGAGGCTGCCCAAGGCGCCCTGCGATAATAAGAATGGTTCGCATTCTAAGGTCAGTGCGGCTATACCGGTGTGACCGGCATCGAAGGGGATGGCCCCAGGGATGCCGATCCCCTCATATCGGCCAGTCCGCGCATCCGTGACCGACAGCTTCCGCCCTGCCCTGACCGCTGACCTCCGTTCCTGGCCCGTCCGATGACCGGGCCCGTCGGCACCTGGGCGCGCAGGATCGCGGAACTGTTCGATGCGCATCGGCTGCGGGTGGAGCGTGCCATCGCCCGGC
This sequence comes from Azospirillum oryzae, assembly GCF_900177515.1. Taxonomy (GTDB): domain Bacteria; phylum Pseudomonadota; class Alphaproteobacteria; order Azospirillales; family Azospirillaceae; genus Azospirillum; species Azospirillum oryzae_A. The sequence goes on along the minus strand of NZ_FXAK01000008.1, from coordinate 369,938 downwards.
GCACCGGCGATCCGCAGACGGCGGGCGATCTGGCGCAGGATGCCTTCCTCAGGCTGGCCCGCCTGCCCGATGGCGAGGCGGTGCAGAATCCGGCCGGTCTGCTCTATGTGATGGCCGACCGCATCGCCCTGGACCATTGCCGGGCAGCCCGCCGCCAGCGCCTGCGCGAGGCCGGTCCGCCCGACGAGGCGTTGCCGGCCGCGGGCCCCGGCGCCGACGCGGTGGTGGAGCGGAACCAGACCATGGCCCGGCTGCGCGGCGCCATCGACGCCCTGCCGCCAAAGACCCGCGAGGTCTTTCTGCTCTACCATGTCGAAGGCCTGCCCTACCGTGCCATCGGCGAACGGCTCGGCATTTCCCCGCGCACCGTGGAGTACCATCTGCGCACGGCGCTGGAACAGTGCCGCGCCCACATGAAGCGGCGCCCCCCGCGATGATCGGCAATTTCCTTTCCCCTGCAGGCAATTTTCTTTGAGGGATCGGCCTGCGCTGGTCGTCTTACCAAACACGAGGCAACGGGAGCTTGCGGCAAGACGCGATGGACCATCGGGATGAACGGCAGAGGGACCCGGCAGACGGGGAGCCGGCAGACGGCGGACCTGCAGACGGCGGACCGGATGGGGATCGCCTGTTCTCGGAAGCCAACGCGTGGTTCTTCCGCCTGCAGTCCGACGACCTCACCCCGGCGGAGCGTACCGCCTTCGCCGACTGGCTGGCCCGCAGTCCGGCCCATTCCCGTGCCTGGAGTGAAGTGCGGACCCTCCTGCACGACCTCAAGGAGCCTGCCCGCGCCGCCTATGCCGGATCCCGCATCGCCCCTCCCCGCCGCCCCGTGGCGGTTCGGGTGCGGCGCTTCGCTGCGGCGCTGGCGGTCCTGCTGGTGGCGGGCGGGCTCGGCGTCTGGCGCGGACCGACGCTCTACCAGAATGCCATTGCGGATCAGGTGACCTCGACCGGACAGCGCCGGACTTTGACCCTGCCGGACGGCTCCACCGCGGAGATGAACGGCGACACCGCGCTGGCGCTCGATTTCCGGGACGGTGAGAGGCGCGTCCGCATCCTGCGCGGCGAGGCATGGTTCCACGTCACCCGAGATCCCGACCATCCCTTCGTCGTCGATGGCGGGGCGGGGGCCGCCCGCGTGCTGGGCACAAGGTTCAGCGTCCGGCGCGAGGACGACCGCACGATCGTCACCGTCGGCGAAGGGCTGGTCGAGGTCTCCGCCCATCCAAGCACCGACAGCCACGCCCCCTGGCCCGACAGCGTCCGCCTGCACGCGGGCGAAAGTGCGGAGGCAGACTCCCACGGCCTGACCGGGCCGCGGACGGTGGATCCCGCCGTTGCCTTCGCATGGCGCCAGGGTCAGATCGTCTTCCGCCAGCAGTCGCTGGCCTCCGTCATCGCCGCGCTGAACCGGCAATGGCCCGGTCGCGTCGTCCTGCTGAACGACGAGGCGGCGGAGCGCGTGGTCTCCGGCGTCTTCGCGCTCGACCGGCCGGATGCCGTGTTCGATGCGCTGGAACGTGGCCTGGGGGTGCGCGCCACCCGCATCACCCCCTACCTGACACTGCTCCGCTGAAAAAAGCGGGAGGGCTGAAAAAAACTTCCCAGGGATCTCCGTCCGCCCATCGTCATCACCGGGAAAGAAGAGAATGAGACGCAGTCGCAAAAAAGCGGCGCGGTCTCTCACCGGATGACAGAGGCGAGTGATGGCATCGGCAAAGTTTGGACTGAGGGATGTGACGACCGGACGCCGGGGCAGCGTCCAAGGCGGCCTGTTCGGCCGCGTGTTCCTGGGGCGGCTGCTGGCGACGACGGTGCTGATCGCGCCGGGCCTCTTGCTCTCCAGCGTCCCCGCGGCGATCGCGCAGACGAACCCGGCCGGCGCGGTGACCTTCGCCATTGCGCCGCAATCGGTGGACGGGGCGCTCGCCGCCTTTTCCGCCGCGACCCGCATCCAGGTGCTGAGCCCCGGCGCGGTGACGCAGGGCGTCGACTCCCCCGGCGTCAGCGGTTCGATGTCGGCGCGTGAGGGGCTGAACCGCCTGCTGTCCGGCACCGGGCTAACCGCCCGCTTCCTCAACACCGAAACCGTGACGGTCGAGCGCGTGGCCGCCGGCGGCGCCATCCAGCTCGATCCGGTGCAGATCGAAGGCAGCGGGGGCGCGACCGGTCCCGGCGCCCTGCCCCCGGCCTATGCCGGCGGTCAGGTGGCGCGCGGCGGGCGCATCGGCGCGTTGGGCAACCAGGACGCGATGGATGTTCCGTTCTCCGTCACCGGCTACACCGCCGAAACCATCCGCAACCAGCAGGCGGATACCGTCGCCGATGTGCTGGCCAACGACCCGGCGGTGCGCAGCGGCCTCGGCTACGGCAACTTCGCGGAGAGCTTCGTCATCCGCGGCTTCCAGCTGATGGGCGAGGATCTGTCGATCGACGGACTCTACGGAACCGCACCGCGCCAGATCGTCGCCACCAACATGTTCGAACGGGTGGAGGTGCTGAAGGGTGCCAACGCCTTTCTGAACGGCGCTGCCCCCAGCGGGTCCGGCATCGGCGGCGGCGTCAACCTCGTGCCCAAGCGGGCGGAGGATGAACCGCTGACCCGCCTGACCGCCAGCTATGCCATGGACAGCCGCTTCGGCCTGTCCGCCGATGTCGGCCGCCGGTTCGGCGACGCCAACCAGTTCGGCGTGCGCGTCAACGCCGCCGTCCGCGGCGGCGAGACCGCCATCGACGACGAGGGGCGGACGCTGAAGCTCGGCTCCCTGGCGCTCGACTATCGTGGAGAGCGCGCCCGCATGACGCTCGACGTCGGCACCCAGACCCAGCGGGTGGAGCAGGGCCGCCCCGTGGTCTATTTCGGCAACTTCGTCCCGGCGGTTCCGTCGGCTTCGCAGAACTATGCGCAGCCCTGGTCCTATTCGCAGATGCGCGACACCTTCGGCCAGATCCGGGCCGAATACGACATCCTGCCCAACCTGACCGCCTATGGCGCCTTCGGCCTGCGCAGCATGCGCGAGGACGGCGACTATGCCTCCCCCACCGTCACGCGGGTCGACGGCACCGGCACCGTCAGGCGCCTGACCGTCCCGCGCGAGGATTTCACCGCCACCGGCCAGGCCGGCATCCGGGCCGACCTGCACACCGGCCCGGTCAGGCACCAGCTGAATGCCGGCGCCTCCGCACTGCGGACGACCAACAACAACGGCTTCGAATTCGGCACGACCACCGCCATCAACCTCTACAATATGGTCGGCTTCCCGCGCCCGGCGACGACATCGGCCAGCGGCATGGTCGGCGATCCGCCGAAGGTCAGCGAGTCCGTGCTGCGCAGCGTCTATGCGTCGGACACGCTGTCGATCCTCGACGACCGGGTGATGGTCACCGCCGGCCTGCGCCAGCAGAACATCCAGGTCCGCGGCTACAACCGGGCCAACGGAGCCCGCACCTCCGATTACGACCAGTCGGCGCTGACGCCGGTGGTCGGACTGGTGGTGAAGCCGATCAAGGAACTGTCGCTCTACGCCAACCGCATCGAAGGGCTGGCGCAGGGCCCGACCGCCCCGTCCACGGCGGCCAATTCCGGAGAGATCTTCGAGCCCTACCGCTCCGTCCAGTATGAGGTCGGCGGCAAGCTTGACTTCGGCAGCTTCGGCGGCTCGCTGTCGCTTTTCCAGACCACCCAGCCCAGCGGCGTCACCGACGCGTTCACCCGCATCTACAGCGTGTCCGGCGAGCAGCGCAACCGCGGCATCGAGCTGATGCTGTATGGCGAGCCGGTGCAGGGCGTCCGGCTGCTGGGCGGCGCCACCTTCATCGATCCGGAACTGACCGACACCGGCAGCGCCGCGACCGAGGGCAAGGACGCCGTCGGCGTGCCGCGCCACCAGTTCAACGCCAATGTCGAATGGGACCTGCCCTTCCTCCCGGCTTCCTTCCCCACCGTGACGCTGACCGGGCGCGTGATCCACACCGGGTCGCAGTATCTCAACACCGCCAACACGCTGAAGATCCCCAGTTGGACCCGCTTCGACATCGGCGCGCGGATGGTCACCGACGTCCAGGACCGTCCGGTCACCGTCCGGGCGGCGGTGGAGAACGTCACCGACAAGGCCTATTGGGCGTCGGCCTATGGCGGCTATCTGAGCCAGGGCGCTCCGCTGACCGCCAAGCTGTCGCTGTCGGTCGATTTCTGAACCGTGCATTCCTAACGGCGGCATGAGGAGTGCCCGATGACCAACCGAACCATCCGGATTTGGACGCTGATCCACAAATGGACCAGCCTGATCTGCACGCTCTTCATGCTGCTGCTGTGCCTGACCGGCCTGCCGCTGATCTTCCATGACGAGATCGAGGCGCTGACGGAAGAAGACAACCTTCCGTCCATGCCGGCCGAAACGCCCCTGAAATCATTGGACGAGGCGGTTGCCTCGGCGCTGGCCACATATCCCGGCGAACGGCCGCTGTTCCTCAGCTTCGACGAGGACCGGCCGGTGGTGAACGTCACAACCGGCCCGACCGCCCGTCCGCCGGTGTCGCAGATGCACATCTCCGCCATCGACCTGCGCACCACGCGGATTCTGGCCGACCTGAACGACGACCAAGGCTTCATGCATGTGATGCTGCGCCTGCATGTGGACATGTTCGCCGGGCTGCCCGGCGAACTGTTCCTCGGCTTCATGGGCTTCCTGCTGTTCCTCGCCACCCTGTCCGGCGTGGTGATCTATGCCCCCTTCATGCGCAAGCTGTCCTTCGGCACCGTGCGGGCCGGGCGCAGCAGGCGGCTGAAATGGCTCGACCTGCACAACATGCTGGGGATCGTCACGCTGATGTGGGTGGTGGTGGTCGGGCTGACCGGCGTCATCAACACCCTGTCGGTTCCGCTGGTCGCCTATTGGCGCGCCAACGAGCTGGCGGCGATGATCGCCCCCTATGAGGGCAAGCCGATGCCGGAGCACTTCGCCTCCGTCGACGCGGCCGTCCGCACCGCCATGGAGGCCGCCCCCGGCATGCGCCCGCAGTTCATCGCCTTTCCCGGCGTACGCTTCTCCAGCAACCACCATTACGCGGTGTGGCTGAAGGGAGCCACGCCGGCCACCAACCGGATCCTGACCCCCGCCCTGATCGACGCCGAGACCGGTGCCTTCACCGACATGCGTTCCATGCCCTGGTACATGCTGGCGCTGCGGCTGTCGCAGCCGCTGCATTTCGGCGATTACGGTGGGCTGCCGATGAAGGTCCTGTGGGCGGTGCTGGACGTGCTGACCATCATCATCCTCGGCAGCGGCCTGTATCTGTGGGTCGCCCGCCGCCGCGGTGCCCAGGAGCAGGCCGGCGCAAGCCCCGGCCTGCGCGCCGTCACCGGGGAGGCCGCGGAATGAAGCCGCGCGCTCCCCTCCCCCTGCCGGCGATCTTCGGCATTCCCGCCGCAATCGCGCTCGTCACCACCGCCGGGCTCGTCACCGCTCTGCTGGACGACGGGCTGATGGACACGCTGTCATGGGCGGCGCTGTCCGTCCCCATTCTGGTGGCCGCTTGGGCCTGGCGGAAACGCGAGCGCTGACGGCTCCTCACGACCCCACGGCGGGGGCCGGATGATAACATCCGGCACGGTTATCGATCCGAAATAATGCATTGACGGAACTGGCGGATCCGGGAAACCTCAGTCTCTTGACAATAGGGACACCAAGGTTCCGCGCCCGATGCAGTCGTCCACCCGGAACGCCTCTCCAACCCCCGCACAGCAGGCCACGCCACCTTTGCTCAGCGTCGAGGGCCTGTCCGTCGCCTTCGGCGGGCAACGCGTCATCGACGACCTGAGCTTCCGTGTTGATCCGGGGCGGACGCTGGCGATCGTCGGCGAGTCGGGGTCGGGCAAGTCGGTGACGTCGCTGTCGGTGATGCGGCTCGCCGACATGGCCGGGGCGCGCTTCCCCACCGGCCGCATTCTGTTCCAGGGCAGCCGGGGGCCGCGCGACCTGCTGACGGCCACCCAGAAGGAGATGCGGGCGATCCGCGGCAAGGAGATCGCCATGATCTTCCAGGAGCCGATGACCTCGCTGAACCCCGTCTTCACCATCGGCGACCAGATCGGCGAGACGCTGATCCTGCACGAGGGCATGGGCAAGGCCGCGGCGGCGGCGGAGGCCCGGCGGCTGCTCGACATGGTCCGCCTGCCTGATGCCGCCCAGATCCTGAAGCGCTACCCGCACCAGCTCTCGGGCGGCATGCGCCAGCGGGTGATGATCGCCATGGCGCTGGCCTGCCGGCCCAGGCTGCTGATCGCGGACGAACCGACGACCGCGCTCGACGTGACGATCCAGGCGCAGATCCTGACCATCATGCGCGACCTGCAGGCCGAACTCGGCATGGCGATGATGTTCATCACCCACGACATGGGCGTGGTGGCCGAGATGGCGGACGACGTCGTCGTCATGTGGAAGGGCCGCAAGGTCGAGGAGGGCCGCGCCGCCGATCTCTTCGCCACCCCGCGCCAGCCCTACACCCGCGCCCTGCTGGCCGCCGTGCCGCGGCTGGGCGCCATGGCGGGGCAGGACCATCCCCGCCGCCTGCCCTTGACCGTTCTCGACGGCGACCAAGTCACCAGTGTGGGCGAGGCCCGGGTGCAGGACACGGCCGACTACGGCGCGGCCCCCCTTCTGTCCGTCCGCGACCTGTCCGTCCGGTTCAAGTCCAGGACCAACTGGCTCGGCCGCGCCACGCATCAGGTTCATGCGGTGACGCAGGTCTCCTTCGACATCCATCCGGGCGAAACGCTGGCGCTGGTCGGCGAATCCGGCTCCGGCAAATCGACGATCGGGCGCACCATCCAGCAGTTGCAGGACGCGACCTCGGGCCGCATCTCGTTCCATGGCCGTCCCCTGTCGGAGATGGGCGCGGCCGACCGCAACCGGCTGCGGCGCGACGTCCAGTACATTTTCCAGGACCCCTTCGCGTCGCTGGATCCGCGCAAGACGGTCGGCTTCTCGGTCGCGGAGCCGATCCGTACCCATGGGCTGCTCGACGACGAGCGCGAGATCCGCAAACGGGTGGACGGCCTGCTGGAGCGGGTCGGGCTCTCCCCCGCCCACGCCGCCCGCTACCCGCATGAATTTTCCGGCGGGCAGCGCCAGCGCGTCTGCATCGCCCGCGCGCTCGCCTCCGACCCCAAGCTGATCATCGCCGACGAGGCGCTGTCGGCGCTCGACGTGTCGATCCAGGCGCAGGTCATCAACCTGTTCATGGATCTTCAGGCCGAACGCGGCCTCGCCTACCTTTTCATCAGCCACGACATGGCGGTGGTGGAGAAGATGAGCCACCGGGTGGCCGTCCTCTTCCTCGGCCAGATCATGGAGATGGGGAGCCGGCGGCAGATCTTCGAAAGCCCGGCGCACGACTACACGCGGCGCCTGCTGTCCGCGGTCCCCGTCCCCGACCCGGCGCGGCGGAGCCGCCGCGCCCTGCTGGACGGGGAGATCCCGAGCCCCGTCCGCGCCGTCGGCGACGACCCCGCGGTCCTGCCGCTGGAAGAGGTGCAGCCGGGCCATTTCGTCCGCCGGAGCGCATGACCCGGCGCCCTCGTCAACCAACAACAACCATCGATCAAGGAACAGGCGTCATGGCATTGGGTGTGAAGGGGATCAAAACCGCGTTCATGGCGGCGCTGCTGGCGGGGACGGCCTTCATGGCGACGCCCGCGGATGCGGCCGGGAAGCTGACGATCTCGTCGCCTCAGGATCCCGGAAGCTGGGACCCGATCGACACCTTCCTGGTCAACTGGGCCTCGGTCGGCACCAACATCTTCGACGGGCTGACCTACCGCGGCCCGGACCGCAAGCTGGTGCCGGGGCTGGCCGAATCCTGGACCGAGATGGACGGCGGCAAGCGCATCCGCTTCAAGCTGCGCAGCGGCGTCACCTTCCACAACGGCGAGCCGTTCAACGCCGCCGCCGTGAAATTCACCTTCGACCGGCTGCTGGGCGAGGAAGGGGCGAAGGGGCCGCAGCGCTCCAACTACGTCGCCATCGACAGCGTCGAGGTGATCGACGACACCACCGTCGATTTCAAGCTGAAGGCGCCCGACCCTGTCCTGCTGACCAAGCTGGCCGGCTATGGCGCGATGATCGTCCCGCCGAAATACATCCAGGAGAAGGGCGACGCCTTCTTCAACGTCAACCCGGTCGGCACCGGGCCTTTCAAGTTCGTCTCCTATGCCCCCAAGACCGGCATCAAGCTGGAGGCCAACCCCAACTACTGGGGCGGCGCGCCGAAGCTGTCGGAGGTCGAATACCGCTTCATCACCGAACCGGCCACCGCGGTCGCCGAGCTTCAGGCCGGCCGCGTCGACGTCGTCCTGCCGCCGACCATTCCCATCGGCATGGTCCCGGTCATCCAGGCCGACCCGAAGCTGACGGTGCTCAGCATTCCGGGGCCGACGGTGGACGCGCTGCGCTTCAACACCAAGTCCGGCATCACCGCCGATCCGCGGGTGCGCAAGGCGCTGATCATGGCGGTGGACCGCGCCGCCATCGTCAAGTCGATCCTGGCCGGCCAGGCGTCGGAAATCGCCAGCTTCCAGGGCGAGCTGTCCTTCGGCTACGATCCGGCGCTGAAGCCGCTGCCCTTCGATCCCAAAGGCGCGCAGGCCCTGCTGGCCCAGGCCGGGGTGAAGCCGGGCGCCGCGGTGCAGATCGACATCCGCGGCAACGACGCCACGATGAACGAGGTGGCCCAGGCCGTCGCCGCCTATCTGGGCGCGGTCGGCGTCGTCGCGACGATCAAGCCGTACGAGACCAACGTGCTGCTGAACGACATCATCCCGCAGGGCAAGACCGGCGCGATGTTCCAACAGAAATGGGGCGGCTGGACCTTCGACTACGACAACACCGCCTACGCCATGTACCATTCCGGCGAGAAGTGGAACCCGTACGAGCAGGACGCCGATCTGGACAAGCTGCTGGAATCGCAGCGCGCGATCACCGACGTGGCGGAGCGCGAGCGCATCCTGAAGCAGATCGCGCACACCGTCGCCGACAAGGCGCTGGAGATGCCGCTCTACAACTCCAACGCCATCTACGGCGTTGCCAAGCGGGTCAAGAACTTCCCGCCGGCCTCGGACAACCGTCCGAAGCTGACCGAAGTGACGGTGGACTGACCGCCCGTCCGGCGCCGCCCTTTCCCTCGGGGAGCGGCGGCGCCGGATGTGGTTTTGCTCCGTTTTTCCCAGGGTGGCACGTCTTGGCCGGTTTCCTTCTCAAGCGCCTGATCCAGGCGGTCTTCGTCATGGTGGTGGTGACGCTGGTCGTCTCCTTCGCGATCCGCCTGACGGGCGACCCGGCCCTCATGCTCACGCAAGGGGCGGGCAGCATCACCGAACAGGATCTGGAGCGCATCCGCGAGGCGCTGGGGGTCAACCGGCCCTTCCTCGTCCAATATGGCGGCTTCCTGAGCGGGCTGCTGCGGTTCGACTTCGGCAACAGCTTCCTTGGCGGCACCCCGGTGTCGCGGCTGATCGCCGACGCGCTGCCGGCCACGCTGCTGCTGGCGCTGGTGTCGATGGCCGTTTCCATCGCCCTGTCCATCCCGCTCGGCATCCGGGCGGCGACTGCGCGGGGCGGGGTCGCCGATCAGGCGATCCGCATCCTGTCTCTGGTCGGCCTGTCGGTGCCCAATTTCTGGCTGGCGACCATGCTGGTGCTGCTGTTCGCCATCACCTTGGGCTGGCTGCCGCCGAGCGGCATGGAAGGCCCCTCGAACTTCATTCTGCCGGCGGTCACCATGGGCGTCATCCTGACCGCGACCAATGTGCGGCTGGTGCGCAGCGCCATGCTGGAAACCCTGCAGTCGCAGTATGTCATGGTGGCGCGCGCCAAGGGGCTGAGCGAGGGCAAGGTCCTCTACAAGCACGCGCTGCGCAACTGCGCCATCCCGCTGATCACCTATTTCGGCCTGCAGTTCGGCGGCCTCTTGGGCGGCATCGTCGTGGTGGAGCGCGTCTTCAACTGGCCGGGGCTCGGCACGCTGGCCTTCGACGCGGTGGCCGCGCGCGACTACCCGGTGCTCCAGGGCGTCATCACCGTCCTGTCGCTGCTGATCGTCGGCGTCAACCTGCTGGTCGACATTGCCTATGGGCTGGTCGATCCGCGCATCCGGACCTCGTGACCGCCATGGCCGCTGCGCTCTCCTTCCTGCGTTCCCCGCGCTTCCGCAACCTGGAATTCCTGCTCGGCGCCACGCTGACGCTGGTCATCTGCCTCGCCGTGCTCTTCTCCGACCAGCTGTTTCCCGGAGGGGCGGACAAGATGGACCTGATGGCCCGCCTGTCGCCGCCCTTCCGGACTGCGGCGCACCCGCTGGGCACCGATCCGCTCGGGCGCGACGTGCTGGCCCGCGTGGTCGCGGGCGGCAAGATCTCGCTGCTGGTCGGTTTCGTCTCGGTCGCCGGGGCGGCGGTGATCGGCGTGCTGATGGGCCTGATCTCCGGCTATTACCGCGGCATCTGCGACATGGTGGTGATGCGCTTCGCCGACGTGCAGCTGGCGCTGCCCTTCATCCTTCTGGCGATCACCTTCATCGCCATCGTCGGCGGCAGCCTGACCAACACCATCATCCTGCTGATCGTGTCGCAGTGGGTGCAGTACGCCCGCCTCGTCCGCGGCTCCGTCCTGGCACTGCGCGAGCGGGAGTTCATCCAGTCCGCCCGCGCCATCGGGGTCAAGGACTGGCGGATCATCGTCCAGCACCTGCTGCCGAACCTGATCGGCCCGGTGATCGTGCTGCTGACGCTGAACGTCGCCAACAACATCCTGCTGGAAAGCAGCCTGACCTTCCTCGGGCTCGGCATCGATCCGACCATCCCCAGCTGGGGCGGCATGCTGGCCTCGGGGCGCACCTATCTCCAGGTCGCCTGGTGGGTCAGCGTCTTCCCCGGCCTTGCCATTCTTCTGACCGTGCTGGGCCTGAACCTGCTCGGCGACTGGCTGCGCGACAGCCTCGACCCCACCGGGAGAACCTCTCGATGACCGTCCTGTTCGAAGCCTCGTTCGAGCGGACGCTCGATCACCTGTGCGCCCGGCTGAAAGGCGAGATGGCGGAGGCCTGGACCTTCGACGACGCGCAAAGCCGCCGCGCCGCCGAACGGCGCCTCGCGGAGCGTGGCGTGTCCGCCCGAATCCGCAGCGCCTACAAGCCCCTGCTGCATTTCTTCCTGGAAGAGGTGGAGCCCCGCGATCTGGCGGCCGTGACCGTCGCCTATCCGGTCCACCCGCAGGCTCCGGCGAACCGCTTCCTGCTGGAGGCCTACCCGCTGGCCGCCCTGCTGGCGGGGGCGGAGGTGGCGTTCCACCCGCGGACCGATGCCGCGTTCCATTACGACGTGACGCTGACCTTCAAGGACGGCCGGCGGGAGGAGCGGCGGGTGGCCGCGCCCAACCGCGTCCACACCGACATGGCGGGGGAAACCAGCGTCTCGCCGACCGGCTGGCTGCGCCTGGGCGGCGATGGAGAGGGCGAACGGCTGGAAACCGATTACGAGCGGCTGTTCGAGGCCGCCATGTCGGCCATCGCCGGCCACCCCTGGACCGGCGGCGAGCCCTATTTCGAGGAACTGAGCATCCGCGCCGACTATCCGGCGTCGGACGAACCGTTGGGCTTCGCCGACGAGGTCGTGAGCCTGCGCGAGGCCTTGCACGAGGACTTCTACTTCTCCCTGCTGGAGGTGTTCCAGCGCAAGTCCGGCCGCCCGCTCGGCGACCGCGGGCTGAAGCCGGGCCAGATCGCGCCCGACATCAGATTGCCCGACATCCGGCTGAGCGACGGCGCGGTGCGGGTGCGGGTGGAACTGCGCCCCTTGTCGCGCGACGCCGTTACGGCCGCCGACGATCCCCTGGACGCCGCCTCGCTGGACCGGGCCGCCGCTCCGATCGGGGGCGCGGCGATCCGGGCCGGGCTGGAGCGGATCGGCGGCGAGCCGTTCGAGGCGGGGACGCGCAGCGGACGCCGGGTGCTCGCCCGCCATGTGCGGGGCAGCGACGCACCGGTTATGATCAGCGGCGGCCAGCACGCCAACGAGACGACCGGCGTGGTGGGCGCCCTGCGCGCAGCGGACCGGCTGGCGCAGCGTCCGGGCGCGCATTTCACGGTGTCGCCCCTGGAGAACCCGGACGGCTACGCCCTGCATCACCGGCTGCGGGCCGGCAACCCGCGCCACATGCACCATGCGGCGCGCTACACCGCACTCGGCGACGATCTGGAATACCGCAACCCTGTGGAGGCCGGCCCCCATCTCAATGAAAAGGCCATCCGGCTGGAGGCGGAGCGGCGGAGCGGCGCCCGTCTCCACCTGAACCTGCACGGCTACCCATCGCATGAATGGACCCGGCCGCTGTCGGGCTATGTGCCGCGCAACTTCGCCATGTGGACCCTGCCCAAGGGCTTCTTCCTGGTGATGCGCCACCACGCGGGTTGGGAGACGGCGGCGGAGCGCCTGCTCGACCGGGTGACGGCGCATCTTGCCACGATTCCGGGTCTGGCGGCCCGCAACGCCGAACAGATCGCGCTCTACGAGATCCATGCCGGCGAGACCGGGTTCCGCCTCATCAACGGCTTCCCCTGCCTGTCATCGCTGGATGAACGCGGCACGGTGCCGGTGACGTTGATCACCGAATATCCGGACGAAACCATCTATGGCGATTCCTTCATCCAGGGCCACACGGCGCAGATGGAGACGGTGCTTGCCGCCTACGAGGCCTGGCAGGAGCTTATCGTGAGCTGACCGCGCCCTATTTCTTCACCAGCGGGCAGCCGCCCTCCGACAGCGGGCGGAAGGCTTCGGCGCCGGGGATCGTCTTGACCAGCTTGTAGAAGTCCCAGGGTCCCTTCGATTCCTCGGGCTTCTTGACCTCGAAGAACAGCATGTCGTGGACCGCCCGGCCGTCGACGCGGACGCTGCCCTTGCCGAACAGGGGATCGTCGGTCGGCAGGTCCCGCATCTTGGCGGCGACGACGGTGGCGTCGGTGCTGTTCGCCGCCTTGACCGCCTTCAGGTAATGGAGGGCGCCGGCATAGACGCCGGCCTGGTTGCCGGTGGGACGGCGCCCGTCCATCCGGGCGGCGAATCGGTCGGCGAAGGCGCGGGTGCCGGGATTCAGATCCCAATAGAAGGCCTCGGTCAGGTACAGCCCCTGCGCATCCTTCAAGCCGACGGCGGCGACGTCGCTCAGCTGCATCAGCAGGGCGGCCAGCCGCTGGCCGCCGGCGGTGATGCCGAACTCCGTCGCCTGCTTGACCGACCCGATGGTGTCGCCCACCGCGTTGGCAAGCCCGATGACCTGCGCGCCGCTGCCTTGCGCCTGCAACAGGTAGGAGGAGAAGTCGGACGCGTTGGGCGGATGGCGGACGCTGCCGACGACGGTGCCGCCCAGGCTCTTGACCACCGCCGAGGCGTCGCGCTCCAGCGCATGGCCGAAGGCGTAGTCGGCGGTCATGAAGAACCAGCGCTTGCCCCCGCTCTCCGTCACCGCCCGCGCCGTGCCGTTGGCCAGCGCCCAGGTGTCGTAGGTCCACTGGATGGTGTTGGGGGAGCATTTCGGGCCGGTCAGTTCGGTCGTGCCGGGACCGGAGGCGATGAAGACCGCCTTGGAGTTGCGCGTCACCTCGTTCACCGCCAGCGCCACCGACGAGAAGGGCACGTCCAGGATCGCGTCGACATGCTCCTGGTCCAGCCAGCGGCGCGCGGTGGCGGCGCCGATATCGGGCTTGTTCTGGTGGTCGGCGTGGATGACCTCGATGGTGACGCCGGGCAGCTCCTTGGCGAAATCCTCCGCCGCCAGCTCCGCAGCCACCACCGAGCCCTGCCCGGTGCTGTCGGAGGCGAAGCCGCTCATGTCGGTCAGCACCCCCAGCTTCACCCGGTGGTTCGCGATCTCGGCCGATGCCGGGACGGTACCGATCGACAATGCGACGAGGCTGGCCGCGGCCATGCCGGCCAGCGTGTATCCGGTCTTCATCAAGGTCCTCCCCTTTTTCATTTTGATGCTCTACGGCTTTGTCTGCTGCCGTCAGGCGCCGGCGGCCCCGCCGCGCAGGTCCTGCAGGACCGCCTGGGCGATGTCTTGGCGCACGCTGCCACGCTCCACCAGCACGGCGGCGACGCGGTCGATCTCGTCGCCCACCGCGCCGGCCATCATCGCGATGTTCTGGGCATGCAGGGCCATGTGACCCTTCTGGATGCCGGTGGTCGCCAGCGCCTTCAGCGCCGAGAAGTTCTGCGCCAGCCCGACCGCGGCGATGATGCGGGCGAGACGTTCGGCGCTGGTCACGCCGAGGATCTTCAGACAGGCCTGCGCCGTCGGGTGCGCCTTGGTGGCGCCACCGATCAGCCCGACCGCCATCGGCAGTTCGATGGAGCCGCTGAGCTGCCCGTCGGCGGTAACCTCGTAGCGGGTCAGGCTGCCATACTGGCCGCTGCGGGCGGCAAAGGCATGGGCGCCGGCCTCCACCGCGCGGGTGTCGTTGCCGGTCGCCAGCACGACGGCGCTGACGCCGTTCATGATCCCCTTATTGTGGGTCGCGGCGCGATACGGGTCGGCGGCGGCGAAGTGATAGGCGCTGACGATGCCGTCGCGCACCGCCTCGCCGCCGATCTGGTCAAGCGGCCACACCGCATGCGCCCGCGCCAGCCGGCGGTCGGCCAGATTGGACAGGATGCGCAGATACACCCGGCCGCCGGTCCAGGCGGCGATGTGGGGGGCCAGCGCCTCCGCCATGCTGTTGACCGCGTTGGCGCCCATCGCGTCGCGGGTATCGACGATCAGATGGGTCACCAGCATCGGGCCGCCCTGGCTGTCGAGCACGCGCACCTCGACGTCGCGGAAGCCGCCGCCGAAGGACAGCAGCACCGGGTCGCAGCCGTCGCAGATCGCCTTGATCTCCTCGCGCCGCCCGAGGATGCGCAGGCGGGCCGCATGGGGATCGGCCACCTCGACCGCCTGGATCTGCGCGATCATCAGCGTGCCGGACATCGAGGTGGTGAAGCCGCCGGCGTCATAGCATTGCCGGGCGGCATTGCAGACCGCGGCAACGACCGACGACTCCTCCGTCGCCATCGGGATCAGCACGTCCTCGCCGTCGACCCTCATGTTGGTCGCGATCCCCAGCGGGATGTTCATCGACCCGATGACATTCTCGACCAGCCGGTCGGCAAGGCTCAGATCCAGGTTGCCGGTGTCCGACAGCCGCGCGGCGGCAGCGGCATCGAGGCCGGCGAAGTCCGAGACGATGCCCAAGCGCTCCGCAGGCGATTTCTTGTGGAATCCGGAGATGCGGGAACTGCGGGTGGTGTCGGTCATTCCTGAACCCTGTCTTGCGCTTTGCGGATGCATCCCCCTTTGGCGCCGCGCGGCGGCGCACACCGGATGGGACGATTGGGGCGGGATTATTGGTGGTGCCGGAGTGGTGCTGGTCGGGCAGGCGCCGCGGACCGTCCCGCCATCACCATTCGCTCCAATGATGATCAGTGATACAAAGGGACAGCACAAGGGACAGTTTCCCGAAATCTCCGGGACACTGTACCAGCGCATTCATTGGGACACTGCAGCGGTGATGCGATGACAAGGGTGGGCAGCATCGTCGACAGGATCGCCGGCCTGATCGGCGAGGGCCTGTTGAAGCCGGGGGAGCGCCTCCTGTCGGTGCGGGCCGGCGCCGTCGAGCACGGCGTCTCCAAGAACACCATGGCCGAGGCTTACGACCGTCTGGTGGCTCTGGGCCATGTCGAGGCGAAGCAGGGCGCCGGCTATTACGTCGCCCGCGTCCGCCACGCTGTGGCCGGGCAGCAGTCCGCCCATGTCGCCGAAGCGGTAGACTTCGTGTCGCTGCTTCGCGAACAGCTGGTGCAGAGCTATGCCGTGCGGATCGGCGACGGCCGACCGCCGCCCTCCTGGATGGAGCGGTTCGAGGCCAGTGGCAATCCGAGATTCACGGCCGCAAGCCGCGGCCTGACGCCGGACCACGGCTACGGCTCCCCCTGGGGCTTCCTGCCGTTGCGGGAGCGGCTGGCGCTGACGCTCGGCGAACGGTCGATCACGGCGTCGCCGGACCAGATCCTGCTGACCCAGGGCGCCAACCACGCACTCGACCTCGTGGCCCGCCAGATGCTGGAACCGGGGGACACCGTGCTGGTCGACAGCCCCGGCTATTACCCGCTGTTCGGCAAGCTCCGGCTGTCGCGCATCGGCATCGTCGGCGTCCAGCGCCGCCACGACGGCCCCGACCTCGACGACCTCGCCGCCAAGGCCGCCGCCCACAAGCCGAAGCTGTTCTTCACCCAGTCGCTGGCGCACAACCCGACCGGCGGCTCGATCACGCCCGCCGTCGCCCACCGCCTGCTGCGGGTCGCCGAACAGCACGGCCTGTACGTTGTCGAGGACGACCCCTTCGCCGATGTCCTGCCGGCCGCCAGCCCGCGGCTCGCCGCGCTCGACCAGCTGGAGCGGGTCATCTATGTCGGCACCTTCTCGAAAACCCTGTCGGCCAGCCTGCGTGTCGGCTATGTCGCGGCGAAACGCCCGCTGATCGACCGGCTGTGCGACGTCAAGATGCTGACCGTCGTCAGCACCTCCGACTATGTCGAGCGGATGGTCTACGCCTTCATCGCCTCCGGCCAGTATCTCCGGCACCTGCGCCGGCTGAAGACGCTGATCGCCGAGCATACCGAAAAGGCGACGGTCGCCCTGACCCGCATCGGTGTCCGGCTGCCGCCCGCCGCACCCGGCGGATATTACCTGTGGGGCGAGCTTCCCGACCGCATCGACGAGGCGGAACTGGTGCGCCAAGCCGCGGAACAGGGGATTTTCCTGGCGCCCGGCACGTTGTTCCTGCCGACGCGGACGGCGACCACGCCGGCGATGCGGATCAACATCGCCTATGCCGACGATCCCCGCTTCATCGCATTTCTCGGCGACCGCCTGCACGCCGACGGAGCACGGTAACCAGGCGCTCTCAATCGCCGTTCCTGTGGTCGCCATCCCGGCGGCTTTCCTCGACGACCCAGCGGCGGAAGCGGTCGCGGCGCTCATCCGGCTTGCGCCGGCTGGAGACGACGAGGAAATAGCCCCGCTCCGTCTGGACCGGCCGGTCGAGCAGGGCAACCAGATGCCCGTCCCGCATCAACTCGGCGATCAGCGGGCTCCATCCCAGCGCCACCCCCTGGCCCATCAGGGCGGCCTGCAGCACCAGCGGGTAATTGTTGAAGGTCAGGTCCTGGCCGCCGGCCGGCACGGGCAGCCCGTGCAGGGTGAACCAGTCGCTCCACGACAGCCAGGCGGCCGGCCCGACGCATTCCAGATGCAACAGCGGCAGGGTCGCCAGATCGGCGGGGGAAGCGGCGGCCCCGGCCTCGGCGCCGGCGGCGAACGGGGCGCGGCTCGCCCGGAAGGCAGGGCTGCAGACCGGCAGGACCCGTTCGGGAAACAGGAGTTCCGCCTCGCAGCCGGGCCAATGGCCGTGCCCGAAGGTGATGGCGATGTCGGCCGCCTCGCGGCGCAGGTCGATCGCGTTCTGCGTCGTCACGATCCGCACATCCAGCTCGGGCAGAAGCTGGCGCAGGGCGCCGAGACGCGGCAGCAGCCAACCGGAGGCGAAACCGAAATCGGTGGCGACGTTCAGCACGCCCGGCCGTTGCCCGTCACGGATGCGGGTCACCGCATCGCCGATGCCGTCCAGCGCCTCGCGTGTCGCCTCGTAGAGCCGCACGCCGTCCGGCGTCAGCGCGACGCCGCGATGAAGGCGGCGGAACAGCGCCGTCCCCAAATCGGCCTCCAGCCAGCCGATCTGGTGGCTGACGGCCGACTGGGTGCAGGCAAGCTCGCGGGCGGCGGCGCTGAAGCTCAGCAGCCGGCCGGCCGCCTCGAAGAAAAGCAGGGTGCGCAGCGGCGGCAAACGGTCCTTTCCCATGAGCACCCTTCATACCGGCATGATGAGACTGGGGCTTCACGCCCCCTGTTGGCTGCGTCAATCCTATCGTTCTCGAACGATCTGTCCATAAACGGTATGAAGCAGGCGGATATGGCACGGCGCCCCAACATCCTTGTCCTCATGGCCGACCAGATGATCCCGCAGGCGCTCGGCGCCTACGGCAACCCGACGGTGCGGACGCCGCACATCGACCGCCTGGCGGAGGGCGGCGTGGTGTTCGACAGCGCCTACTGCAACAGTCCGCTCTGCGCCCCCTCGCGCTATGTCTTCCTGTCGGGGCGGTTGCCATCGGCCATCGGCGGCTACGACAACGCCGCCGAATTCCCCTCCGCGGTCCCCACTTTCGCCCATTACCTGCGATTGGCCGGCTATAAGACCATTCTGTCCGGCAAGATGCATTTCTGCGGAGCCGACCAGCTTCACGGCTTCGAGGAGCGGCTGACCACCGACATCTATCCGGCCGATTTCGGCTGGACGCCGGACTGGACCCGGCCCGAGGAGCGGCCGAGCTGGTATCACAACATGAGTTCGGTGCGCGACGCCGGTCCCTGCCTGCGCACCAATCAGCTCGACTTCGACGAGGAGGTGGTCTTCACCGCCGAGCGCAAGCTGTACGACATCGCCCGCGGCCGGCGGGAACGGCCCTTCTGCTTCGTGGTGTCGCTGACCCATCCGCACGACCCCTACGCCATCACCGAGCGCTACTGGAACCGCCACACCGACGCGGAGGTGCCGCTGCCGCGCGTCACCCTGGCTCCGGAGGCGATGGACCCGCATTCGCGGCGGCTGCGCCATGTCTGCGCCATGGACGAGATGCCGCTCAGCGAACGCCAAATTCTCAATGCCCGCCGCGCCTATTACGGCTCCGTCGCCTATGTTGACGATCAGATCGGTCGGTTGATGACCGTGCTGGAGGAAACCGGGCTGGCCGAGGACACCGTCGTCGTCCTGCTGTCCGACCATGGCGACATGCTTGGCGAACGCGGGCTGTGGTACAAGATGAGCTTCTTCGAGTCGGCCTGCCGCATCCCGCTGATCATCCGGGCGCCGGGCTGGTTCCAGGCCGGTCGGGTCGCCGCCTCGGTCTCGTCGATGGATCTGCTGCCGACCCTGGTCGATCTCGCCCATGACGGGGCGGCGCCGGGCCTGCCGACGCCCATCGACGGACGCAGCCTGCTGCCGCACCTTCAGCGCAGCGGCGGCCACGACGAGGTGATCGGCGAATATCTGGCCGAAGGCGCCCTGGCCCCGATCGTGATGATCCGGCGCGGCAGCGAAAAATTCATCCATTCGCCGGCCGATCCCGACCAGCTCTACGACCTGTCCGACGACCCGGACGAGCTGGTGAACCGGGCGGAGCAGCCCGCCGCCGGCTCGGCCGAGGCTGACGCCGTACGGCGCTACCGCGCCGAGGTGGAGCAGCGCTGGGACCTGACGCGCCTGCATGAGGAGGTCGTCGCCAGTCAGCAGCGGCGCCTCCTGGTGGCCGACGCGCTGCGCCGGGGGCAGCACCGCTCCTGGGATTTCCAGCCCTTCACCGACGCAGGCACCAGCTATATGCGCAACCATCTGGATCTCGACGATCTGGAAGCCATGGCGCGCTTCCCGCGCCCTGGTACCTCTGTGCAATAGGACGGCGCGACGGCGCGCCGGACGTCGACCATCACCCGACAGGAGGGAAGGCAGCATGCATGTACCCGGGGTTGCAATGGGCGGTTTGTCGGCAGGACGTGCGGCGCTGGCCGGCCTGATGACCGTGATCGGGATCGCCGCCGGCTCGCTGACGGCAGCGGCCGTGTTGTCGGGGGCGGCAGCGGCGGCGGAGCCCGCGAACTGCCAGATGGTGAGGATGGCCGATCCCGGCTGGACCGACATCACCGCGACCAATGCGGTGGCGGGAACGCTGCTGGGCGCGATGGGCTATCAGCAGAAGATCGAGACCGTCGCCGTGCCGATCATTTTCCAGGGGCTGAAGACCGGGCAGATCGATGTCTTCCTCGGCAACTGGATGCCGGCCCAGTCCACCTTCCTCGACAAGCTGATCGCCGAGAAAACGGTCGAGATCGTGCGCCCGAACCTGGAGAACGCCAAATTCACCCTGGCGGTGCCGACCGCGGTGGCCGAAGCCGGCGTGCACAGTTTCGCAGACCTCGCCAAATTCGGCGACCGGTTCGAAAAGAAGATCTACGGGATCGAGCCGGGGGCGCCGGCGAACCAGAACATCCAGCGCATGCTCGACAAGAAGGATTTCGGGCTGGAGGGCTGGACCCTGGTCGAATCGAGCGAGCAGGCCATGCTGGCGCAGGCGATACGCCGGACGCGCAGCAAGGATTGGGTGGTCTTTCTCGGCTGGCAGCCGCACCCGATGAACACCCGGATCGATATGACGTATCTCAGCGGCGGCGACGCCTATTTCGGCCCGAACTATGGCAGCACCACGGTCAACACCCTGTCCCGGCGCGGCTACGGCACCGAATGCCCCAACGTCCACCGCCTGTTCAGCCAGCTCGCCTTCACCGTCGGGATGGAGAACGAGATCATGGCCGCCATCACGGAAGACAAGAAAGCGCCCAAGGACGCGGCGGCCGGCTACCTGAAGGCGCATCCCGACCTGCTCGGCCCCTGGCTGGCCGGCGTGTCGACCCGCGACGGCAAGGACGCCGCCCCGGCCGTGCGCGCGGCGTTGGGCCTGAAGTGACGCAACAGACGACAAGGAGACGAACAGCCATGCTGGCCGCGTTGCGCGCATGGGTCCGGGCCCGCTTCCCATCCTGGTTCCGGCCGGCCTACCGGCCCGAACGCCATTACATGCGTGGTCCCTCCGGCTTGCGATGATCAAGGCTCCGGCGGCCGGCCAAGCAGTTCCGTCAGCTTCAGGAACTGGCCGGCCAACGGGCTTGTCTTGCGCCAGACCATGCCGATGGTCCGGGAGGGTTGCGGATCCTTGAAACGGACGACGGATACCGTGCCTGAACCGGTCTCCACCGCCACCGCCATCTCCGGTATCAGTGTCACGCCCATACCCGCCCTGACCATCTGGACCAGCGTGGAGAACGAATTCGCCTCCAGCGCCTTCCGGGGGGAGGAGGACGGCATGTTGCAGAAGGACAGGGCCTGATTGCGGAAGCAGTGCCCCTCCTCCAGCAAGAGCAGCCGCATCTCCCGCAGCATGTCTCCGGTGGGCACGGGCTTTTCCGCATCCTCGGCCGGGCGGACCAGCAGAAAATCCTCGGTGAACAGCGCCACCTCGGTCAGCGACGGCTCGAACACCGGCAATGCGACGATTGCGGTGTCGAGCCGGCCATCTGCCAGTTCTTCGATCAGTTTGGACGTCTGCGCCTCGCGCACCTCGATCTCGACATGGGGGTGCTCCCGTGTGATCACCCCGATCACGGCCGGCAGCAGATAGGGCGCGATGGTGGGGATCATGCCGATGCGCAACCGGCCGCTGATCCGGTGGCGCGAGATCAGGGCAAGCTCCCCCAGCTGATCGATCGAGCGCAGAATGTCGCGGACGCGCAGCGATGCCTCCTGCCCGAAGGCGGTCAGCCGAATGCTTCTGCCGCCCCTTTCCACGAGCGCCGCACCCAGGGCTTCCTCCAGTTCCTTGATCTGCATCGACAGGGCGGGCTGCGAGACGGCGCAGGCCGCCGCCGCCCGTCCGAAATGGGCGTGGTGTGCCAGCGCATCGAAATAGCGAAGCTGCCTGAGGGTGACGGAGCCGGGAATCATAAGCTCACCTTATCGCAGCAATCATCAAAGACCATTTTACCTGATCGTGCGTTAACCATACAGTTTTATCCACAGAGCATTTGTTGCCGCCACGCGAACCCGTAAGCGATTCAGGAGGAAACGATGGACGCAAGGACCGACGAGAGCGCAGGCAAGTGCCCGTTCAGTGGAGGAAGCCGGGGCCACAGGAACCGCGACTGGTGGCCGAATGCCCTCGATATCGAGATGCTCCATCGGAATTCGGCCTTGTCCGATCCGATGGGCAAGGATTTCGACTATGCCAAGGAATTTCAGTCCCTCGATCTCGATGCGGTCATCAAGGATTTGCATGCCTTGATGACGAATTCGCAGGACTGGTGGCCCGCCGACTTCGGCCATTACGGCGGCCTGATGATCCGCATGGCGTGGCACAGCGCCGGCACCTACCGCATCACCGACGGCCGCGGCGGCGCCGGCACCGGGCAGCAGCGTTTCGCGCCGCTCAATTCCTGGCCGGACAACGCCAACCTCGACAAGGCGCGCCGTCTCCTGTGGCCGATCAAGCAGAAATACGGCCGCAAGCTGTCCTGGGCTGACCTGATGGTCCTGGCCGGCAACGTCGCCCTGGAATCGATGGGCTTCAAGACCTTCGGCTTTGCCGGCGGCCGCGTGGACGCGTGGGAACCGGAGGAGCTTTTCTGGGGTCCGGAAGGAAGCTGGCTCGGCGACGAGCGCTACAGCGGCGAACGCCAGCTCGCGGACCCGCTGGGCGCGGTGCAGATGGGGCTCATCTACGTCAATCCGGAGGGGCCGAACGGCAATCCCGACCCGGTGGCGGCGGCCAAGGACATCCGCGAGACCTTCCGCCGCATGGCCATGAACGACGAGGAGACCGTGGCGCTGATCGCCGGCGGCCACACCTTCGGCAAGACGCATGGGGCGGGCGATCCGTCCTTCCTCGGCCCGGAACCAGAAGCCGGCGCGCTGGAGGACCAGGGACTCGGCTGGAAGAGCAAACACGGCACGGGGTACGGTCCCGACGCCATCACCGGCGGCCCGGAGGTGATCTGGTCCCAGACGCCGACGAAGTGGAGCAATCACTTCTTCGACAACCTGTTCAAGTATGAATGGGAACTGACCAAGAGCCCGGCCGGCGCGTGGCAATGGCAGGCGAAGGACGCCGAGCCTTCGGTTCCGGGGCCCTGCGCGGACTCCGAAATGCGTCGGCCGACGATGCTGACGACCGACCTGTCCCTGCGCTTCGACCCCGCCTATGAAAAGATTTCGCGGCGGTTCTACGAGAATCCGGACCAGTTCGCCGATGCCTTCGCCCGCGCCTGGTTCAAGCTGACCCACCGCGACATGGGGCCGGTCGTCCGCTATCTCGGCCCGCTCGTCCCGAAGGAGACGCTGATCTGGCAGGACCCGGTCCCGCCGGTCGATCATCCGCTGGTGGACGACGCGGACATCGCCGCTCTCAAGTCGCGGATTCTCTCTTCCGGCCTTTCGGTCTCGCAACTGGTTTCGACGGCCTGGGCTTCGGCCTCCACCTTCCGCGGATCCGACAAGCGCGGCGGCGCCAACGGCGCGCGCATCCGCCTCGCCCCGCAAAAGGACTGGGAGGTGAACGAGCCGGCGCAACTGCAGACCGTGCTGCAGACGCTGGAGACCATTCAGAAGGACTTCAACGCGGCGGCCGGCGGCAAGAGGATCTCGCTTGCCGACCTGATCGTTCTTGCCGGCGGTGCGGCCATCGAAAAGGCGGCGCAGGATGCCGGCCTGACCCTGCAGGTGCCGTTCTCGCCGGGGCGCACCGATGCATCGCAGGAGCAGACGGACGTCGACTCCTTCGCCCCGCTCGAACCGCGCGCCGACGGCTTCCGCAACTATGTCAACGGCGCGAAGCAGCAGTTCATGATACCGGAAGAGGCGCTGGTGGACCGGGCGGCATTGCTGCGGCTGACCGGCCCGGAGATGACGGTCCTCCTCGGTGGGCTGCGCGTTCTCGGCGCCAACATAGGCGGCTCCAAGCATGGCGCTCTCACCGACCGGCCCGAGACGCTGACGAACGACTTCTTCGTCAACCTGCTCGACATGGGGACGGAGTGGCAGCCGCCGAACGCCGACGGCATCTATGAGGGGCGCGACCGCAGGACCGGGGAACGCAGATGGACCGCCACCCGCGTCGACCTGATCTTCGGGGCGCATTCGCAGCTCCGCGCATTTGCGGAGGTCTATGCGTGCAGCGACGCGCACGGGAAGTTCGCGAAGGACTTCGTCGCCGCCTGGACGAAGATCATGAACGCCGACCGTTTCGATCTGGCCCGGCCGCTCCATTGACGCGGAAGGACTTCAATAGAGGCGCCCGGCCGGCCGGGCGCCTCGAAAGGCCGGTCAAGGGTATGCCGCCACCAATGAGGGAGAAGGGAGGCTCGATCATGAGCAACCGCCAGATACAGACCGACCGCGAGTGGCTGATCTTCATCGAGAAGGACATCGACACTCTCGATCAGCAAATCTACCACGCGAAATGGACGATCACCCAGTCGCAGTCGGCGCTTGAACGGCTCTGCGCCGCCCGCGACTCCCTGCTTGCCCAGGCACAGGAGATCCTGGATCGCCTCGACGGGAAGTCATCCGTCTAGGCAGCTGCACTATATCGGGCCTGGCGGACAAGCTCAGGCGGCCGACGAGGTTTTCGCGGCGTCGGCATCCGACGGCGCCATCCCGGTCGAATCGGCCATGATGTCGATCTTGCGCTCCAGATGCCGGCGCAGCAGAACCGCGATGGCGGCGCCGTCCCGCCGGACCAGGGCGTCCAGAATTTGTTCATGCTCGCGCACCGCCTGGTCCCACCAGTCGCGCGGCATGTCGGCGACGTAGCGGGCGCGGCGGATGCGCAGCGCCAGACCGGCGTGGGTGGCGATCAGCACCGGATTGTTCGACGCCGTCAGGATCATGTGGTGGATGCGCTCGTTCAACCGGTAATAGGCCTGCAGGTCGCGGCGGGCATGGTGGGCCAGCATCTCGTAATGCAGCGCGCGCAGCTCGGCGATCTGCTCCTCGGTGATGTGGGCGCAGGCCAGTTCGCCGGACAGCGCTTCCAGGCAGGCCATCACCGTGAAGGTGTCCTCGATGTCGGCCCGCGTCAGGGTGGCGACCCGGGCGCCGCGGTTGGGCAGCAGCAGCACCAGCCCCTCGCTGGCCATCACCTTCAGCGCCTCGCGCAGCGGGGTGCGCGACACGCCGAAGCGCTCGCACAGCTCGCGCTCGTTGATGCGCGAGCCGGGCGACAGCTCGCCGTCGACGATGGCGGTGCGCAGCCGGGCGACGACCTCGGCGTGGAGGCTGCTGCGGTCGATCAGCGTCATTCCGGTCCTTCCCCCACAGCAGCCGTCCGCTCCGCCAACGCCTGTTCCAACGCCTGTTCCAACACGAGGGCGACATGCACCGCCCGCCGGCCGGCGCCGTCCTGGATCTGGTGGCGGCAACTCGTCCCGTCGGCCACCAGGATGGTGTCCGCATCGGCGGCGCGCACCGCCGGCAGCAGGTCGAGTTCCCCCATCCTCATCGACACCTCGTGATGCTCCGCCTGATAGCCGAAGGCCCCGGCCATTCCGCAACAGGTGGATTGTAACACCGAAACCTCAAGGTCCGGGATCAGCTTCAGCACTCTTTCCACGGGCGGCAGCGCGCCCATGGCCTTCTGGTGGCAATGGCCGTGCACCAGCGCCCTGCGCGCCGCCAGCGGCTTCAGCGGCAGGGCCAGCCGGCCGGCGGCGTGCTCGCGGTCGAGGAACTCCTCGAACAGCAGGGCGTGGCCAGCGATGCGGGCATATTCCGGTCCGGGCAGCACCGCCGTCATCTCGTCGCGCAGCGTCAGCAGGCAGGACGGCTCCAGCCCGATGATCGGCACCCCGCGCTCGGCATAGGGCATCAGCGCCTCGACCACGCGCCATTGCTCCGCCCGCGCCTGCTCGACCAGACCGGCGGCGAGGAAGGTCCTACCGCAGCACAGCGGCCGGCCGCCGTCGGCCGGCGGCGCGGCGTGGACGGTGTACCCCGCCGCCTCCAGCACGCGGACCGCCGCACGGGCGTTGTCGGACTCGAACCAGCGATTGAAGGTGTCGGCGAACAGGACCACCTCGCCGGCCGCGCCGTGTTTCGGGACATCGGAATGCCGGAACGGCGTCCGGTGCCAGCGCGGCAGCGACCGGTGGCGGCTCAGCCCGAGCAGGCGCTCCGTCAGCGCCGGCAGGCCGGGGATCCGGCCGTGAAGGTTCAGCAGGGGCGCGGCGGCCGACAGCGTTGGGGCGTAGCGCGGCAGCCACGCGACCAGCCGGTCGCGCAAGGACAGGCGGGCGCCGTGCCTGCGGCGCTGGGCCAGCACCTCGATCTTCATCTTCGCCATGTCGACGCCGGTCGGGCATTCGCGCTTGCAGCCCTTGCAGCCGACGCAGAGGTCCAGCGCCTCCATCACCCCGTCGGCGGCCAACCCCTCGGGACCGAGCTGGCCGGTCAGCGCCAGCCTCAGCGTGTTGGCCCGGCCGCGGGTGACATGCTGCTCGTCGCAGGTCGCGCGGTAGGACGGGCACATCACGCCGGGGTCGGACTTCCGGCAGGTGCCGTTGTTGTTGCACATCTCCACCGCGCCGAGGAAGCCGTTCCACTCCGACCAGTCCAGCGCGGTGTCGACCGGCATGGCGCCATAGCCGGGCTTGTAGCGGAACAGGCGGCGGTCGTCCATGCGCGGCGGATCGACGATCTTGCCGGGGTTGAACAGGCCGGCCGGATCGAACAGCGTCTTGACCTCGCGGAAGGCATCGACGATGCGGCGGCCGTACATCGGCTCGTGGAATTCGGAGCGGACCAGCCCGTCGCCGTGCTCGCCGGAATGGGACCCCTTGTATTCGCGCACCAGGGCGAAGGCCTCCTCGGCGATGGCGCGCATCTTCCGCACCTCCAGCTCCTGCTTGAGGTTCAGGACCGGACGGACGTGCAGGCAGCCTTCGGAGGCGTGGGCGTACCAGGTGCCGGTGGTGCCGTGGCGGTGGAAGACCTCGGTCAGCCGCTCGGTGTAGTCGGCCAGATGCTCCAGCGGGACGGCGCAATCCTCGATGAAGGAGACCGGCTTTCCCTCCGTCCGCATCGACATCATGATGTTCAGCCCGGCCTTGCGCACCTCCCAGATCGCCGCCTGGAAGGCCGGGTCGACCGCCTCCACCACCGCGCCGGGCAGGCCGAGATCGCCCATCAGCTCGCCCAGCCGGCGGAGATTGACGATCTCCTCGTCGCGGTCCTCGCCGGCGAATTCCACCAGCAGCAGGGCGTCGGGCTCGCCGACGATGAAGCGGTCCATGGTGGCGCGGAACAGCGGGATGTCCCGGCCCAGCGCGATCATGTTGCGGTCGACCAGTTCCACCGCCGCCGGCTTCAGCCCGACGATGGCCTGCGCCGATTCCATTGCCTTGCGGAAGGTCGGGAAATGGCAGACGCCCAGCACCTTGTGCCGGGGCAGCGGCGCCAGCGCCAGCTCGATGCGCTGGAAGAAGGCCAGCGTCCCTTCCGACCCGACCAGCAGCTTGGCGAGGTTGGGGTGGTCGCCGCCCAGCCGTTCGATGTTGTAGCCGCCGACCTTGCGGCGGACGGCAGGAATGCGGGCGGCGATCTCGTCGGCTTCGCGGGCGTGCAGCGCTTTCAGCGCCGCTTCGAGTTGCCGATGACGCCCGGTCGACGGGGCGGAACCGTCGAAGCGCACCGGGGTGCCGTCAGCCAGCACGGCGTCGATGGCGCGGACATTGTGCACCATGTTGCCGTAGCGCAGCGACCGGGTGCCGCAGCTGTTGTTGCCGGTCATGCCGCCGATGGTCGCCTGCGCCGCGGTCGAGACGTCGACCGGGAACCACAGCCCCAGCGGTTTCAGCGCCTTGTTCAGATGGTCCAGCACGATGCCCGGCTGCACCGTCGCCGTCCGCGCCTCGGCGTTCACGTCCAGGATGCGGTTCAGGTGCCGGGAGCAGTCGAGGACCAGCGCCTCGTTCACCGTCTGCCCGCACTGCGAGGTGCCGCCGCCCCGCGGCAGGATCGGCACCCCTTCCTCCACCGCCACGGCGACCGCCGCCGCCACATCCTCCGCATCGCGCGGCACGACGACGCCGACCGGCTCCATCTGGTAGATCGAGGCGTCGGTGCTGTAGCGGCCGCGCACGAAACGGTCGAACAGCACCTCCCCCTTCACGGCGCCGCGCAGGCGGGCGGCCAGGGCGCCGTCACCGATCCGGGAGCCGCGGCGCGGCGCGGCGGTCGGGGCGTTGCGGTCGTCGAGCGGCATGGCGTGGGCTCCCCTGAAACGGATGGCGACGGCGGACGGCACGGATGGATCGCGCCGGCAGATCGTCGATTTTGAATTCAAAATTCACCTTGCGGTGAATCGTCCCTGCGGCCCGATGGGTCGCAACGCCGACCTCAATCGTTCGTCAGACGAACAAAATCCTTATGGGAACGTGAGATTTCTGTCGAGACCCGGCGACAGCATAGGCGCTATTGCCGATGCACCCTTTCGGAAATGGGTAGGTCATGGCCGCAAATGACTGTTTGCAGCGCCGGCGATTTGAATGCAAAATTTGTTTGGTAGGCAAACCAACAGTTCGTGCTCGCCGTCGCCGCTCTGCGCCCGGATCTCAAGCGCCCGAATCTCGAATGCCGGGATCCTGCGCACCGACCGGGCGCATCGATATTGCCCCCGAGTCACCGACACCACGGCATCATCGACATAAGGGAGGAGAAGCCTTCATGGCCCATCGCAGCGGACGCCATTTCCTGCAAATCCCGGGTCCGACCAACGTGCCCGACCGCATCCTGCGGGCGATGGACCGGCCGACCATCGACCATCGCGGCCCGGACTTCGCCGCGCTCGGCCGTGAAGCGCTGGACGGAATCAAGACGATCTTCAAGACCCAGCAGCCGGTGGTGATCTACCCGGCGTCGGGCACCGGGGCGTGGGAGGCGGCGATCGTCAACACGCTGTCTCCCGGCGACCGGGTGCTGATGTTCGAGACCGGCCACTTCGCCACGCTGTGGCGCAATCTCGCCGAGCGCTTCGGCATCCACTGCGATTTCGTGCCGGGCGACTGGCGCCACGGCGTCGACCCGGCCGCAGTGGAAGCCCGGCTGGCCGAGGACCGCGGCCACACCATCAAGGCGGTGATGGCGGTCCACAACGAAACCTCGACCGGCGTCGCCAGCCGCATTCCGCTGATCCGCAACGCCATCGACGCCGCCGGCCACCCGGCGCTGCTGCTGGTCGACACCATCTCGTCGCTGGGGTCCATCGACTACCGCCACGACGAATGGGGCGTCGACGTGACGGTCAGCGGCTCGCAGAAGGGCCTGATGCTGCCGCCGGGGCTGAGCTTCAACGCCATTTCCGAAAAGGCGATGGCGGCCAGCCGCAGCAACCGGATGCCGCGGTCCTACTGGGATTGGGCCGACATGGCCGGTCCGAACCGGGCCGGCTTCTTCCCCTACACGCCGGCGACCAACCTGCTCTACGGTCTGGTCGAGGCCATCGACATGCTGCACGAGGAAGGGCTGGACGCCGTCTTCGCCCGCCACGACCGCCACGCCGAGGCGACGCGCCGCGCCGTGACCGGCTGGGGGCTGGAGGTCCTGGCGCTCGACCCCGCCGAATATTCCAGTTCGCTGACCGCGGTGCTGCTGCCGGACGGCCATGACGCCGACCGGCTGCGCCGCATCATCCTCGACCGCTTCGACATGTCGCTGGGCGCCGGGCTCGGCAAGCTGGCCGGCCGGGTGTTCCGCATCGGCCATCTCGGCGACTTCAACGATCTGACGCTGGCCGGCACGCTGAGCGGGGTGGAGATGGGGCTGGAACTGGCCGGCATCCCCCACCGCAAGGGCGGCGCCCGGGCGGCGATGGATGCCCTGCAGGGTGGAGCCGCCGCGCAGGCGGAAAGGACGGCCGCCACCGTCGCCTGAGGACGCAACGAGACACCAAACAAAAAGGGAGGGACAGTCATGGGCTACACCAAGGCGCTGGTCGCGTCGATCCTGTTCGCCGGTTCGCTGATGGCGGGCGCGGTGCAGGCGCAGACCGAGATCAAGCTTGGCCATGTCGGGGAGCCGGGATCGCTGTTCGACCGCTCCAGCCAGGAATTCGCCCGCATCGCCAACGAGAAGCTGGGCGGCAAGGCCAAGGTGGTGGTCTTCGGCTCCAGCCAGCTCGGCGGCGATTCGGAGATGCTGAAGAAGCTGAAGCTCGGCACCATCGACCTGTCCCTGCCCTCCACCGTCATGTCGTCGGAGGTGCCGGTCTTCGGCCTGTTCGAGCTGCCCTACTTGGTCAAGGACCGCGACCACATGGCGCGCATCCGCGACGAGATCGTGACGCCCACCCTGGTGCCGGCGGCCGAAAAGGACGGCTTCCACATCCTCGGCGTGTGGGAGAACGGCTTCCGCCAGATCACCAACAGCAAGCGCCCGATCACCAAGCCGGAGGATCTCCAGGGCATCAAGCTGCGCGTGCCCCAGGGGGTGTGGCGGGTCAAGATGTTCAAGACCTATGGCGCCGACCCCAGCCCGCTCGCCTTCTCCGAGATCTTCGTGGCGCTCCAGACCGGGGTGATGGACGGCCAGGAAAACCCGCTGGCCCAGATCTACCCGGCCCGCTTCTACGAGGTGCAGAAGTACCTGTCGATGAGCGACCACGTCTACACCCCGGCCTATCTGACCGCCGGCCGCAGCTGGAAGAAATTCTCGCCCGAAATCCAGAAGGCGCTGACCGAGGCCGCGCGGGAAGTCCAGCCGACCGTCTACAAGATCGCCGCCGAAATGGACGAGGATCTGCTGAAGAAGCTGAAGGAGGCCGGGATGGAGGTCAATCAGGTGGACAGGGCCGCCTTCGTCAAGGCCAGCGCCGGCATCTACAAGAGCTTCGAGGACGAGGTTCCGCAGGGCGGCGAGCTGATCAAGAAGGCGCAGGCGCTGGCCAGCAAGTCCTAGAGTGTGATCGGTTCAAGCGGAAACGCTTGAAGCGTGAATCACACGGCAAACCAAAAGCTTAGAGCCTATCCGGTGCTTCAATAGGCACCAGATGGCCTCTAGGGCCGGCAATCCGCGGGGGCGGCCATCGGCTGCCTCCGCCCCAGCCCGCCGCCCCGTTTCAGCCACCCCCCTCCGGAGGGAACCCGTCGTGATGCTCGACCGTCTGCGCACCGGCTTCGAGTGGGTGCTCGAAACCATCGTCATCCTGCTCGTCTCCGCTCTGACCCTGCTCATCATCGCCGGCTTCGTCTGCCGCTATTTCGGAAGCTCGCTGACCTGGTACGACGAAGTGGCGTCGATCGGGCTGGCGTGGCTGACCTATTACGGCTCGGCGCTGGCCGCGCTGAAGGGCGCGCACATCGGCTTCCCCGGGCTGGTCAACGCGATGCCGCCGTCCTTCCGCCTGCTGGCGACTCTGTTCGCCGAGGCCTGCGTCTTCCTGTTCTTCGGCGTGCTCGCCTGGACCGGGTGGGAGGTGCTGATGGTGCTGGAAGGCGACACGCTGGTCAGCCTGCCGTCGGTGCCGCTGCAGCTGACCCAGTCGGTCATCCCGGTGGGCGCCGTGCTGTTCATGATCGCGGAAGCGCTGCGCCTCCCCAAGGTGCTGGCCGACGCCCGCGGCCACGGCTTCGTCGACCACGAGCTGGAGGACGCGCTGGGCGCCGATCTGGCCCGGCCGCAGCCGCCGCGGTCCACCACCAACGCCGCCCCGATCGCCCGCGCCACCGCCTATCCGGAAGGACCGCGCCCATGACCATCGGCTTCATGCTCAGCGGGCTGTTCGCCCTGGTCCTGCTCAACGTTCCGGTCGCCATCGCGCTCGGCCTCGTCGCCATGGCCGCCATCGTGGCGATCCAGGGGTCGGACAATCTGGTCAACGCGGCGCTGGTGATGTTCGACGGCGCCACCAACTTCCCGCTTCTGGCGATCCCGCTGTTCATCCTGGCCGGCGCCATCATGAACGCGTCGAGCATCTCGCGCCGGCTGGTCGCCTTCGCCTCCGCCCTGTTCGGCTTCGTCCGCGGCGGGCTGGCGATGGTGGTCATCGGCTCGTCGATGTTCTTCGCCGAGATCTCCGGCTCGGCGGTGGCCGGGGTGGCGGCGCTCGGCACCATCCTGATCCCGGCGATGAAGACGCGCGGCTATTCCAGGGAGTTCTCCGCCGCCATCTGCTCGTCGGCGTCGAGCCTCGCCATCATCATCCCGCCGTCGATCCCGATGATCCTCTACGCGGTGATGGCCGAGACGTCGGTGGTCAAGATGTTCGTCGCCGGCATCATCCCCGGCGTGATCGGCGCGGTCGGGCTGGCGGTCGCCGCCTACATCCAGGCGGTGCGCTACGATTTCCCGGTGGAAGAGCAGTTCCGCATCTCCCGCCTGCGCGAAACGGCGCGGGAGGCCGCCTGGGCCTTCCTGCTGCCGGTCATCATCCTGGGCGGCATCTTCGGCGGCTTCGTCACCGCGACGGAGGGCGCCGGGCTGGCGGTGGCGGCGGCGCTGTTCATCAGCATCGTCATCTACCGTGAACTCGACCTGCGCGAGCTGCGCAAGGCCTGCCTGGACGGCGGCGTGCAGACCGCGGTGGTGATGCTGCTGGTCGCGGCGTCGGCGCTGATCGGCACCTTCCTGACCGAGGCGCAGCTGCCCCAGGCGCTCGCCCGCAGCATCAGCGGGATCACCACCAACAAATACGCCGTGCTGGCGCTGCTGAACGTCGCCTTCCTGATCCTGGGCATGTTCCTGCATTCGGCGGCGGCGATCATCCTGGTGGTCCCGATCGTCATGCCGCTGATCCACGCGGTCGGCATCGACCCGGTGCATTTCGGGCTGGTGGTGACGCTGAACCTCGCCATCGGGCAGCAGACCCCGCCGGTGGCCAGCGTCCTGATCGCCGCCTGCTCCATCGCCCGCACCGACATCTGGGAAACCACCAAGGTCAACCTGCCCTTCATCGGCGTCCTGCTGCTGGTGCTGGCGATCTGCACCTATGTGCCCGGCCTCTCGCTGGGACTGGTCGACCTGTTCTACTGAAACACACCAACGCCGAGGACGATTGAGCGATGGCCGATACGGAACAACGGCGCACGGGCGGACCGCTCGCCGGCATCAAGGTGGTGGAGCTGGCCCACATCATGGCCGGCCCGGTCTGCGGCCTGATGCTGGCCGACATGGGGGCCGACGTGGTGAAGGTGGAGAAGATCCCCGGCGGCGACGACAGCCGCCGCATGGTGCCGCCGACCATCAACGACGAATCCGCCGCCTACATGGCGATGAACCGCAACAAGCGCGGCATCGCGCTGGACCTGAAGACCGACGACGGCAAGCAGGTGCTGCGCCGCCTCATCGCCGGCGCCGACGTGGTGATCGAGAACTACCGCCGCGGCACCATGGAGAAGCTGGGCTTCGGCTACGAGGCGATGCGCGCCATCAACCCCGGCATCGTCTTCTGCGAGATCTCCGGCTTCGGGCGCAGCGGACCGCTGGCCGACCGCGGCGGCTTCGACCTGATCGCCCAGGGCATGAGCGGGCTGATGAGCATCACCGGCGAAGGCCCCGGCCGGCCGCCGGTGAAGGTCGGCGCCCCGGTGACCGACATCACCGCCGGGCTGCTGGGCGCCATGGGCGTCATGGCGGCGCTGGTCGAACGCCAGCGCACCGGCGAGGGGCAGCGGGTCGACACCTCGCTGTTCGAGGCGGGGATCATCCACACCTACTGGCAGTCGGCGATCCGCTTCGCCACCGGGGTCAGCCCGGGTCCGATGGGCTCGGCCCACCCGCTGAACGGCCCCTATCAGGCCTTCCCCACCGCCGACGGCTGGATCAACATCGGCGCCGCCAACCAGACCAACTGGCTGCGCCTGACCGAGGCGCTGGACGCGCGTTCCCTGCAGGACGATCCGCGCTTCGCCGACAACCCCGGCCGCATGCGCCATCTGGCGGAACTGGACGAGCTGCTGTCCGCCATCCTGCGCCGCCGCACCACGGCCGAGTGGCTGGCGGTCCTGGAGGCGGCCGGCGTCCCGGCCGGGCCGGTGCTGAGCATCGCCGACATGCACGAACACCCGCACACGCTGGCCCGCGCCATGGTGGTGGAGGTGGAGCACAGCCGGGCCGGGCCGGTGAAGACGCTCGGCCTGCCGATCAAGTTCTCCCGCACCCCCGGCGGCGTGCGCGGCCCGGCCCCGGCCTTCGGCGAACACAGCCGGGCGGTGCTGGCCGAACTCGGCTACGATCAGGACGCCGTCGAGGCGATGGAGCGGGCACGGGTGGTGGCATGACCGGAACCGATGGAACGATGACGGACGAACTGCTCTACGAGGTGCGCGACGGCATCGCCCGCGTCACCTTCAACCGGCCCCATGCGCGCAACGCCCTGACCTTCGCCATGTACGAAAGGCTGGCGTCGGTCTGCGCCGAGGTCGACGACACCCCGGACATCCGCGCGATGCTGCTGACCGGCGCCGGCGACAAGGCCTTCGCCGCCGGCACCGACATCTCCCAGTTCCGCAGCTTCAGGACGGCGGAGGACGCCCTGGCCTACGAAGCGCGGATCGACCGCGTGCTTGGAACCCTGGAGCGCTGCCGGGTGCCGACCATCGCCGCGGTCGCCGGGGCCTGCACCGGCGGCGGGGCCGGCATCGCCGCCGCCTGCGACCTGCGGATCGGCGCGGCGAACGCAAAATTCGGCTTCCCCATCGCACGCACCCTGGGCAATTGCCTGTCGATGAACAACTACGCCCGACTGTCGGCGCTGATCGGTCCCGCCCGCGTCACCGAGATGATCTTCACCGCCCGCCTGATCGAGGCCGACGAGGCGAAGGCCATCGGCCTGCTGTCGGAGGTCGTCGCCGACGCGGCGGCGCTGGCGGAGCGCGCCGAGACGCTCGCCCGCATCGTGGCCTCCCACGCGCCCCTGACCCTGCGCGCGACCAAGGAGGCGCTGCGCCGGCTCCGGCAGGGTGGCGATCCGGGGACCGGGGAGGATCTGGTCGTGATGTGCTACACGAGCGCGGACTTCCGCGAGGGGATGGACGCCTTCCTGAACAAGCGCCCACCCCGCTGGCGGGGCGAATAGATCCGCTCACGAAGCGGGGCTTCAGGGGCACCGGTGCGGTTCGCTCAGCGTCGGATCATTGGCTTGAGCCAGGGCGAGATGGCGAAGACGTCGGTGAAATATCCCTGCTTGATGACCGCGCATCCCGCCTTGTGGATGTTGGCGGGCAGCGAGCCCAGCTCCCCCTTCCGGGTCACCACATGGATCGAGCGGCGGAACCCGGAGGTCGGCAACGGCAGCACGCGCATATGGTTCAGGTGCTGACGGCTTTTCACCAGCGCGGTCGGCGGAAGCAGGCTCCATCCCATCTCTTCCGCCACCATCGCCATCACGGTGTCGGTGGCGTCGAAGGCGAAGCTGCGCGGCACCTCCATGCCCAAGCGCCGCAGATGCTGATCCACCAGCCGGCCGAGCGCGCTGTCCGTCGTGCTGCGGATCAGCGGCAGCGTCCGGGACAGCGCCCGCAGGGCGGCTTCATCGACGACCTCGGGACAGCTGCGCGGCAGCAGCAACACGAAGGGTTCGGTGAGCAGGCACAGGCTGTCCACCTGGTCCATGTCGTCGAAGCTGTCGTTGGTGAACAGCACGTCCAGCCGGCGGGCGAGGAACTGTTCGCGCAGCTGCCCGCACAGGCCCGACGCGATGCTGAAGGACGGAACATTGTCGCGCAGCCGCTGAAGCAGCCGGGGAATGAAGGGTGCCGCCAGCGTATCGATGCAGCCGATGCGCAGTTCCGGCATGAAGGGCGCGTCCGTTCCGCCGATCGCCGCCGGCAATTGCCGCGCATCGGTCAGGATGCGGTTGCTCCAGTGCCAAAGCCGCTGCCCGGCGGCCGTCAGCGCCATGGGCCTGATGCTGCGGTCGAGCAGTTGGGTGGCGAAGGCGGTTTCCAGCTGCCGCACCACATGCGACACCGCCGATTGCGTCAGTCCGAGCCGGCCGGCGGCGCGGGTCATGCTTCCCAGCTCGGCAACGGCGACGAACACTTCCAGGGATCCCAGGTCGAAGTCGCGGTGATGCATGGGGCTCCCATCTTCGGGGTCGGTGGCGGCTGCTTCCTGCATACTATCTTATGCCCGATCTTATGCCCGATGCTCTCATGAATGCCGCTCATGCCGACCATGAAATAATTTTCTCCGGCTGACGGTAACCGTGACTTTCGCGGCAGCCTTGGGACCCTGCCTGCCAGTCCCGCCGGAGACCCTGCCATGACGCTGCTGCCCCCTGACGATCTCCCCTCCCCCACCGCCGCCGCCCGGCAGATCGGCGATTGGGTGGCGGGGTTGCGACGATGCGATGTGCCGGAAGCGGCCTCTGCCGTCGCGCTGGACTGCATCGTCGACACGCTGGGAGTGGCGCTCGCCGGGACCGGGGAGGCGGCCGCCCGGCTGGCGGCGGACGACGCGCTGGAAAGCTATGCCGCGGGACCATCGCGGCTGCTGACCGGTGGCCGCCTGTGCGCGGAGGGTGCCGCCTTCGCCAATGTCGCAGCCGCCCATGCGCTGGATTTCGACGACAACAGCTATGCCGGCTTCGTCCACGGCTCCGCCGTCGTGGTGCCGACGGCGCTGGCGATGGTCGAGGCGGCCGGCGGTACGGGGAGCGATCTGCTCACCGCCGTCGTGGCCGGCGCGGAGGCGCAATATGCCTTGGCGGAGGCGGTCGGCAACGGTGTCTATCATGCCGGCTGGTGGACCACCGCGCTGTTCGGCACCGTCGGCGCCACCGCCGCCGCCGCAAGGGCCCTCGGTCTGGACGGACGGACGGCGGCCGATGCCATCGCCTTTGCACTGTGCGGGACCGGGGGTTTGCGCGCCTGCTTCGGCACAGGTGCCAAGCCGCTGCTCGCCGCACAGGCCGCGGCGAACGGCGTGCGGGCCGCCCGGCTGGCTGCGCGGGGCCTGACCGTGCCCCATGCGGTGGTGGAGGATCCGCGCGGTTTCGCCCGCCTGATTGCGGCCGGCCGCTTCGATCCGACCGCCCTGGAGGCGCTCGGCCAACGCTGGCGCCTGCTCGACCCCGGCATCGACACCAAGCTCTATCCGGTTTGCCTGTCCGCCCATGCCGCCATCGACGCGGTGCGCGACCTGATGGCGGAGCGGGGGCTCACACCCGGCGACATCCGGATCGTCAACTGCCGGGTCCCGCCGGTGGTCGCCGCCAACCTGACCTACGACCGTCCGATGACTGCGGGAGAAGCCCGCTTCAGCCTGCCTTTCGCGGTGGCCTGCGCGATGCTGCACGGAACGCTGGCGCTGGACCATCTCGATGAGACGGCACTCGCCGACCCGGAGCTGCGCCAAGCCATCGGGCGTGTCCATATGACGGCCGATCCGGAATGGAACGCCGATCCCGACCGCGCCCGCAGCGCGCCGGAGGGCGCCGAGGTGAGCATCGAGACGACCTCTGGGGAGCGCTTCGTCCGCTTCTGCGCCTCTGCGCGCGGCACGGTGGCCCGCCCGCTGTCGGCGGCGGAGCATTCGGCCAAGTTCCTGATCTGCGCCGCCCGCGCGGTCGGGCCGGGCGGCGCGGAACGCCTCCACCGGAAATTGCGCCGGCTGGAGGCGGAGTCCGACCTGTCCAGCCTGTTCGACCTTGCCCACCATGGCGGCTGTTCATGATGTCGATGAAAATCGGTCATGATGGGTATGCCGGTCGGTCGGCGGCGGCCTGCTTTTTCGGCAAGCGGGGCCATCGAACCATTCGCGAAAAGCACAGGAAAACCAGGGGTTTCATCGAGAGTGCGCTGCACAAAATCTATGCGCATCGACTGCCTGCCTAAGTTTTAGCCCGTCCGCCGCCCGGTTTGTCGTCGTCCCGCCGCCCTTTCCTCCGGCTGCGGCCCTGTGAGACCGTTTCGATCAAGCGGAAACCAAGGTCCGCCGTAAGGACCGGCAAACAGAGGGGCTTTCATGATGATGCGACGTTTGGTGGCACGGGCCGTGCTCTCGGCCATCCTCCTGTCCGGGACGGCCATGTCGGTCCAGGCCGCGGGCACGCTCAAGGTTTCGGTGGATTCGAACCTGAACACGCTCGACCCCGCCAAGATGAAGGGCGGCCAGGAGTATGTCGCCGCCTATCTGATCTTCAACGGCCTGACCGTCATCGGCCACGACATGACGGTGAAGCCCGATCTGGCCGAACGCTGGGAGCACAGCGACGACCTGAAGACCTGGACCTTCCACCTGCGCAAGGGCGTGAAGTTCCACAACGGCAAGGACCTGGAGGCCGAGGACGTCGTCGCCACCATCGCCCGCATCCAGGACAAGGCGACCGGCTCCACCGCCCGCGTCAATTTCGAGATCGTGGAGTCGATGAAGGCGCTGGACCCGCTGACCGTCCAGTTCCAGTTGAAGACCCCCTATGCCGGCTTCGCCGAACTGTTCGGCGAACGGCAGGCGCGCATCGTGCCGCGCGACGCCATCGACACGCTGGCTTCCAAGCCGGTCGGCACCGGCCCGTTCGAATTCGTCTCCTTCGCCCCCGGCGACCGCGTCGTCCTGAAGCGCAACCCCAACTATTTCGAACCCGGCCTGCCGAAGCTGGACGAGGTGGTGGTGCGCATCCTGCCGGAACCGGCGGCCCAGGTGGCGGCGCTCACCACCGGCGAGCTTGATCTGGTGTGGAACCTGCCGCTGGAGGCCATCGACAAGGTCAAGGCCGACCCGAACCTCAAGATCGATTCCGTCCCGACCTCGACCTGGGACGGCGTCATCATGAACAACAAGGTGAAGCCCTTCGACGATCCGCGCGTGCGCAAGGCGGTGGCGATGGCGCTCGACAAGCAGGCGATCACCCAGATCGCGCTGTTCGGCAACGGCACCCCGACCCATTCGCCGATCCCGCCGAGCCACCCCTACTACAACAAGGACCTGAAGATCGCCAAGGGCGACCCGGCCGGGGCCAAGAAGCTGCTGGCCGAGGCCGGCTATCCCAACGGCTTCGAGATCACGCTGCACACGCCGGCCGGCCGCGCCACCCGCGAACGTCTCGGCCTCGCCGTGCGCGAACTGCTGAAGCCGGCGGGCATCACCGTCAACGTCCAGCGCGTGCCCTTCGACGTCTTTCTGAAGGACATCGAAGGCAAGGCCGGCTTCTACATCGACGGCTTCTTCAGCCGCCCGACCATCGATACCTCGGTCTATCCCTGGTACCACTCGCAGGGGTCGTGGAACACAGCGCTGTGGAACTACTCCAATCCCAAGATGGACACGCTGCTCGACAGCGCCCGTCAGGCGAAAAGCGATGAGGAGGCCAAGTCGCTCTACGGCCAGGTCCAGGCGCTGGCGGTGGAGGATTCGCCCGGCGTCATCCCCTACGTCATCAACCACATCAACGGCCTCAGCACCAAGGTGCACGGGTTCCATTCGCACCCGATGATGTTCCTCGACCTGCGCGACGTGTCGGTCGACTGAGGCCGACCGGAGACCGGCCGCGTCCATGGCGGCCGGTTTCCCTCCTCCTTCCGGGGATGCTGCCCATGCTTGCCTACACTTTGACCCGTCTCGTCTATCTGGCGCTGGTCCTGGCCGTGATGTCGGTCCTGATCTTCCTGGTGACGCAGGCGATGCCCGGCGACGTCGCCTCGATGATCGCCGGCCAGTTCGCCTCGAAGGAGGTGGTGGACGCCATCGCGGTCAAGCTCGGGCTGGACCAGCCGCTGATCGTTCAGTACGGGCAGTGGGCGGCCGGCATCCTGCGCGGCGACCTCGGCCGCTCGCTGGTGCTGGAACAGCCCATCGCTCCCATCCTGATGGAGGCGCTGGCCCGCTCGCTGGTGCTGGCCGTCGTGGCCCTGGCGGTGGTGGCGGTGGTCGGCATCGGGCTCGGCGTCCTGGCGGCGGTGCGGCGCGGCAAGCTGACCGACCAGCTGGTTTCCGGCGTCTCCTACCTCGGCATTGCCGTCCCCGACTTCTTCTGGGCCATCGTGCTGGTGCTGATCTTCGGCAGCTACATGAAGCTGCTGCCGACCGGCGGCTATGCCCCGCTCTCCGACGGTTTCCTGCCCTGGGCCTCGCATCTGGTGCTGCCGGTCGTCACGCTGGTGCTGATGCTGCTGGCCCGCATCGCCCGGCTGACGCGCTCCAGCATGATCGACGTGCTGCAGACCAACTACGTGAAGTTCGCCCGCGCCAAGGGCATGCCGGAATCGGTGGTCATCCTGCGCCATGCGCTGAAGAACGCGCTGCTGCCGACCATCACCGTGCTCGCCATCGACTTCGGCCTGATCCTGGGCGGCGTGGTGGTGATCGAGACGATCTTCTCCTATCCGGGGATGGGCCGGCTGCTGCTGTTCGCCATCCAGCGCCACGACCTGCCGCTGATCCAGGCGACGATCCTGGTGGTCTCCGCCGCCTACTGCCTCGCCAACCTGACCGCCGATTTGCTCTACGCCTATGTGAACCCGAAGATCCGCCACGGCATGAAGGCCGCCTGACATGACCGATGCGACTCCCGTCCGACCGGCCCCCGTCCAACTGGCTCCGCGCCGGCGCCTGCCGTCCCTGCCCGTCTCGCTGATCGTCGGACTGGTCCTGCTCGCTCCGCTGTTGGTGGCCGCCGTCGCCGGTTCCTGGATCGCCCCCTATCCCTATGACGAGATGAACATCATGAGCCGGCTGCAGCCGCCGGGGGCCGAGTTCTGGTTCGGCACCGACGAGTTCGGCCGCGACGTGTTCAGCCGCACCCTGGTCGGCACCGGCAGTTCCCTGGTGATGGGCGTCGCCGCCACGGCGCTCAGCCTGCTGGCCGGCGTGCCGCTGGGGCTGATCGCCGGCTACAAGGGCGGGCGCATCGGCGAGGCGATCATGCGGGCCATGGACGTGCTGATGTCCTTCCCGCCGATCCTGCTGGGCATCCTGGTTCTGGCCGTCACCCAGCCGGCGCAATGGAAGGCCATCGTCGCCATCGGCATCGTCTATGTGCCGCAGGTGGTCCGCCTGACCCGGGCCATCACGCTGGAGCTGATGCAGGAGGAGTTCATCACCGCCGCCCGCCTGCGCGGAGAGAACGCCGCCTACATCCTCTTCCATGAAATCCTGCCGAACATCTGGCCGCCGCTGGCGGTGGAAGCCAGCCTGCGCGTGGTCTTCGCCATCCTGCTCGGCGCCTCGCTCAGCTTCATCGGCATGGGGGCGCAGCCGCCCTCCTCCGACTGGGGCCTGATGATCAGCGAGGCGCGGCCCTTCGTGGAACAGGCGCCCTGGATCGCGCTGTGCCCCGGCTTCGCGCTCGCCACCGCGGTGATCGGCATCAACCTGCTGGGCGACGGGCTGCGCGCCCTGCTCGACCCGCGCAACACGGGAGCGCACTGAAATGATGACCGCTCCGCAAGCCCGCCCGGCCGTCCCCCCGGTGACCGCTGCGGCGTCCGCGCCAGAGCCGGCGCCGCTGCTCGACGTCCGCGGCCTGACCATCAGCTACGGCAACGCCCGCGGCACGCTGCGCGCTGCCAGCGACGTCGGCTTCGCCATCCGTCCCGGCGAGGTGATGGGTCTGGTCGGTGAATCCGGATCGGGCAAGAGCACCATCGCCATGGCCATCCTCGACCTGCTGGGCGGGGGCGGCCGGGTGGAGTCCGGCGAGATCCTGTTCGACGGCACCGACCTGCGCCGGCTGTCCGCGCCGGAGCGCCGGGCCCTGCGCGGCGACCGCATCGCCGCCGTCTTCCAGGACCCCTTCACCTCGCTGAACCCGGCATTGACCGTCGGCCGCCAGATCGCCGAGCCGCTGATCCAGCACAAGGGCTTCTCCCCCCGGCAGGCGGCGGCGCGGGTGCAGGATCTGCTGTCGGAGGTCGGCATCCGCGATCCCCGCCGCGTCGCCGCCGCCTACCCGCACGAACTGTCGGGCGGCATGCAGCAGCGGGCGCTGATCGCCACCGCGCTGGGCTGCGAGCCGAAGCTGCTGATCCTCGACGAGCCGACCACCGCGCTCGACGTGACGGTGGAGGCCCGCATCATCGACCTGCTGGCCAAGCTGTGCGACAGCCATCGGCTCAGCGCGCTGTTCGTCTCCCACAATCTCGGCATCGTCAACCGCATCTGCCAGACCGTCACCGTCCTCTATGGCGGGCTGGTGGTGGAGACGGGGCCGACCGGCCGCGTGCTGTCCCGCCCGGCCCATCCCTACAGCAAAGGACTGGTCGCCGCCCTGCCGCGCATCACCGCCGGCCGGCGCCACCGCCTGCCGTCGATCCCCGGCACGGTCGCCAAGCTTTCCGGGCCGCCCGCCGCCTGCGTCTTCGCCCCGCGCTGCCCCTTCGCCGAGGAGGCCTGCCGCAGCCGGCCGCAGGCGATGCTGACGGACGCGGCCGGCGACGGCGTGCGCTGCTGGAAGGCCGACGCGCTGGCCGGCATCCCCTGGCCGGATGAGGATGCCGGCATTGCCCGCGATCCGAAGAAGGCGCAGCCGCGCTCTGCCCCGCTGGTGGAGGTCGACCATCTGCGCAAGATCTACGGCGCCAACCGTTCCATCCTGCCCTGGCTGCGCCGGGCCGGCACCGTGGCGGTGGAGGATGTCTCCTTCACCGTCGGCCGCGGCGAGGTGGTGGGCGTGGTCGGCGAAAGCGGCAGCGGCAAGAGCACCATCGGCCGCGCCCTGCTGGCGCTGACCGAGCCCAGCGCCGGCACCGTGCTGTTCGACGGGGCCGACCTGACCCGGCGGGTGCGGCAAGGCGACCAGGATCTGCGCCGGCGCGCCCAGCTGGTCTTCCAGAATTCCGCCGCCTCGCTGAACCCGCGCAAGACGGTGGGGGATGCCATGGACCGGCCGCTGGTGCTGGCCGGCCGGGCGGACGCGGAGGAGCGGCGCAAGACCGTCGCCGGCCTGCTGACCCGTGTCGGGCTGCCGTCCGCCTACGCCGACCGCTATCCGCACGAGCTGAGCGGCGGCGAACGCCAGCGCGTCAACATCGCCCGTGCGCTCGCCACCGATCCGGACTTCGTCGTCTGCGATGAGGCGGTGTCGGCGCTCGACGTCTCGGTCCAGGCCAACATCCTGAACCTGCTGGCCGAACTGCGCGACGAGATGGGGCTGTCCTACCTCTTCATCACCCACGACATCGCCGTGGTGTCGCACATCGCCGACCGCGTGCTGGTCGTCTATGGCGGCACCATCTGCGAGGAGGGTCCGACCGGCCGCGTGCTCCGCCCGCCCTACCATCCCTATACCGAGGCGCTGCTGTCCGCGGTGCCGCGGCTGGCCGAGGATGGGCAGGAGACGCCGCGGATCCTGCTGGAGGACGCGGCCCCCACCCCCGGCGGGCAGGGTTGCGCCTTCGCCGCCCGCTGCCCGCGCAAGCTGGGTGCGGTCTGCGACGAGCAGGCTCCGCCGGTTCACCGGACGGACGACGGCCACCGCATCGCCTGCCACATCCCGCTGGCGACGCTGGCCGAACGCGCCGCGGTCTTCCCGGAACTGGCCGGCGACGCGCCGCACTGACCGGGCCGTTTCCGAAGATTTTTCCAGCCGGCGCACCCGAACGGGACCGCCGCACGCCACCCCCTTGCCTGCTTACCCAACCCCGAACCTGACCAGGGCTTCCGCCATGACCGTCCACACCCGCATCCGCCAGTTCAACACCAAGAAGACCTATCCCGAGCAGTCGATCGACAACGACCTGTGCCAGACCGTCGTCGCGCGCGGCACCATGGTCTTCGTCCGCGGCCAGATCGGCCAGAATCTCGACACCAGCGAAAGCGTCGCCGTCGGCGATGCCGCCGGCCAGACCGAGCAGGCGATGTCCAACATCAAGATGCTGCTGGAGGAGGCCGGGTCGTCGCTGGAGCACATCTGCAAGATCACCGTCTACATCACCGATCCGCGCTACCGCGAGCCGGTCTACCGCACCATCGGCAAGTGGCTGAAGGGCGTCTATCCGGTGTCCACCGGCATCGTGGTCAGCGCGCTCGCCCGCCCGGAATGGGTGGTGGAGGTCGATGCGACCGCGGTGATCCCCGACGCCTGAGGCTCCGGTCCTGCCGCCAACCGTCCCGCCAACCGAAAAGAAGAACCGCCGCCATGAGCACCAGCCTGACCAACCCGCCGCGCCGCGAACTGCAGAGCTTCCTCGACTTCCCGATCTGCACCGACATCGACCAGCTCGACGGCCATATCGGCATCCTCGGCATTCCCTACGGCGATCCCTATTCGATCGACGAGGTGACCAACGACCAGACCAACGCCCCGACCTGGGTGCGCCGCTACACCGAGCGGGCGCTGCGCAAGCTGGAGCGCTGGGACTTCGACATCGGCGGTCCGCTGCTGGGCGGCAAGGACATCAAGGTGGTGGATTGCGGCGACGTGAAGGCCGACGCCCGCGACCTCGACCTGCATTACCGCAATGCCGAGGCGGTGGTGCGCCGGATGCTGGCCAAGGGCATGCTGCCCATCGTCATCGGCGGCGACCACGGCATCCCGATCCCGGTGCTGCGCGCCTATGACGACCAGGGGCCGATCACCCTGGTCCACATCGATGCGCATCTCGATTGGCGCGACGACGTGAACGGCGCCCGCAACGGCTATTCCAGCCCGATCCGCCGCGCCGCCGAGATGGACCATATCGGCCAGATCTTCCAGATCGGCCTGCGCTCCGCCGGTAGCGCCCGGCCGGAAGAGGTCGAAGCGGCGATTTCCTACGGCGCGGTGCTGGTCCCCGACGTCGAGTTGCAGGAGATCGGCATGAAGGCGGTGCTCGACCGCATTCCCGACGGCGGCCGCTATTACCTGACCATCGACGCCGACGGCATGGACCCGACCATCATGCCGGCGGTCAACGGCCCGGCGCCGGGCGGCGTCACCTATCCGCAGATCCG
Source organism: Azospirillum oryzae (assembly GCF_900177515.1). Lineage (GTDB taxonomy): Bacteria > Pseudomonadota > Alphaproteobacteria > Azospirillales > Azospirillaceae > Azospirillum > Azospirillum oryzae_A. The sequence continues at coordinate 325,319 of NZ_FXAK01000008.1, read as the reverse complement.
CACGCTGATCCACGGGCTGGTGGCCAAGGGCCGCGTCGTCGGCATGGACATCGTGGAGATCACGCCGAAGAAGGACCTCAACGGCATCACCGCGATCACCGCCGGCCGCATCATCTGCAACCTGATCGGCAAGACCATCCAGGCCGGATATTTCGACGCCAAGTGACGGGAATGGGGAGCATGGAACGATGACCGCCGCGCGCCGGCTCGACCGGCTGTTCTGCGACCGGGCGCTGCTGGCCGACGGCTGGGCGTCGGGCGTGCTTCTGCGCTTCGATGAACGGGGGGTGATCGCCGCCGTCGAAGCGGGGTTGGACAAGCCGCCCGCCGGGGTGGAGCGGGCCGGCGGGCCGGTCATCCCCGGCATGCCCAACCTGCACAGCCACGCCTTCCAGCGGGCGATGGCCGGTCTGACCGAGCGCGCCGGGCCGGCCGAGGACAGCTTCTGGACATGGCGGGAGGTGATGTACGGCTTCGTCCGCCGCATCGACCCCGACGGGCTCCAGGCGGTGGCGGCGATGGCCTATGCCGAGATGCTGGAGCGGGGCTATACCTCGGTGGCGGAGTTCCACTACCTCCACCACGCGCCAGACGGCCGGCCCTATGCCGATCCGGCCGAGATGTCGATGCGCATCCTGGCCGCGGCGGACGCCACCGGCATCGGGCTGACCCATCTGCCGGTGCTCTACGCTCAGGGCGGCTTCGGCGGACAGCCGGCGGGCGAGGGGCAGCGGCGCTTCCTCAACACGCCCGACCGGCTGCTGGACATCGCCGCCGCCTGCCGCGCGGCACCCGGCGACCATCGCGTCGGTCTGGCTTTGCATTCCCTGCGCGCGGTTTCGCCGGAGGCCGCCGAGGCGGCGCTGGACGGACTGTCGGCGCTCGATCCCACGGCCCCGGTCCACATCCATGTCGCCGAGCAGACGGCGGAGGTCGATGCCTGCCTCTCCTGGTCGGGACGGCGGCCGGTGGAATGGCTGCTCGACCGCGGCTGGCCGGGGCCGTCCTGGTGCCTCGTCCACGCCACCCACGTCACCCCGGCGGAGGTGGCGGGCATCGCGGCCTCGGGCGCCGTCGCGGGACTCTGTCCGACGACGGAAGCCGACCTCGGCGACGGGCTGTTCCCGGCGCGCGACTTCCTGGCGCAGGGCGGCCGGTTCGGCATCGGGTCCGACAGCCAGATCGTCATTGACGTGGCGGAGGAGCTGCGCCTGCTGGAATTCGGACAGCGGCTGTCCGCAAGACGGCGCAACCTGCTGGGACCAGGGCCGGGGGCCTCGACCGGGGCGGCGCTCTACCGGGCGGCGGCGGCCGGGGGTGCGCAAGCGCTCGGCCTGCCGGAACCGGCGGGCGGTCTCAAGGCCGGACAGCGCGCCGACCTCGTCGCGTTGAACCCGGACGATCCACGCCTTTACGGCCGCAGCGACGACACGCTTCTCGACACCTATGTCTTCGCCGGCTCCCGCAATCCCGTGCGCGACGTCTTCGCGGGCGGACGGCGGGTGGTTCGAGATAGCCGGCATGTCGATGCCGATGCGATCCGCGACGGCTGGCGCCGCGCCGTCGACCGGCTGCAGGCCGCCTGATTGAAATTTCGAACGAACAGGGACGATCCGGATGACGGCGACCATCGACATCCTCGACCGGCTGGTGGCCTTCAACACCGTCAGCCGCGACAGCAACCTCGACCTGATCCGCTGGGTGCAGGAGCGGCTGGAAGCCGCCGACGCGACGACATGGCTGGTGCCGAGCGAGGACGGGCGCAAGGCCAACCTGTTCGCGACGCTGGGGCCGGCGGACCGTCCCGGCGTCCTGCTGTCCGGGCACAGCGACGTGGTGCCGGTCGAAGGGCAGGCCTGGACGAGCGACCCCTTCCGGCTGACCCGCCGCGACGGCAAGCTGTACGGCCGGGGCACCGCCGACATGAAGGGCTTCATCGCCGCCGCACTCGCCCTGTTCGACCGCGCCGCCGCCCAGCATGCCACCGGCCGGACCCTGTCCCAGCCGCTGCATCTGGCCCTGTCCTATGACGAGGAGGTCGGCTGCCTCGGCGTTCGCCGCTTGATCGAGATGATGGCAGCATTGCCCGTCCGTCCGCGCTTCTGCATCGTCGGCGAGCCGACCGGCATGCAGGTGGTCACCGCCCACAAGGGCAAGACCGCCCTGCGCGCCGAGTGCCACGGCGTCGAATGCCATTCGAGCCTGGCGCCGCAGGGCCTGAACGCCATCCACATGGCAAGCGACCTGCTGACCGGCCTGCGCCGCATCCAGAATCGATTGAGTGACGAAGGCGCCCATGACAACGCCTATGACGTGCCCTGGACCACCATCCATGCCGGGGTCATCCAAGGGGGCGAGGCGCTGAACATCGTGCCGCACCGCTGCCGTCTCGACTTCGAGATCCGCCATCTGCCGCAGGATCCGGTGGAACCGCTGCTGGACGGCATCAGGGCGGAGGCCGACGCCATCGTCCGGCGCCTGCGTCCCGATTTCCCGACCGCCGGGCTGACCATCGCCGAGTTGTCCAGTTATCCGGCGCTCGACACCGACGGCACCGCCGAGGTTGTCGCCTTCGTCAAGTCGCTGACCGGCGGCAACAGCACCGGCAAGATCTCCTTCGGCACGGAAGGCGGACTGTTCCAGCAACGGCTGTCGATGCCCACCGTGGTGTGCGGCCCCGGCAGCATCGGCGAGGCCCACAAGCCCGACGAGTTCATCGCCGAGGACCAGTTGGCCGCCTGCGACCGGATGCTGGACGCACTGCTCGCCCAGCTCGCCTGACGGCGGGCGGCGGCGCTCCGCATCCCTAACCGATCAGTGGGGCGCCTGACTGACGAACTTCACCTGTTCGAAGGCCTGGAACCCTTCGGTGCCGCCCTCCAGCCCGATTCCGCTGTCCTTGATGCCGCCGAAAGGCGTTTCCGGGTGCGAGACCACCCAGTGGTTCACCACGACATTGCCGCATTCGATGTCCGCCACCAACCGGTCGGCAAGCGCCAGATCACGGGTGAAGACGTAGGAGGCCAGCCCGAGCGACAGGCGGTTCGCCAGCGCCACCGCCTCGTCCGCATCGCGGAAGGAGGCAATCAGCGCCAGCGGTCCGAACGGCTCTTCGCCGGCGGCCCGGCAGGCGGCGGTGACACCGGTCAGCACCGTCGGCCGATAGAAGAAGCCCGGGCCGTCGATGCGGCCGCCGCCGGCCGCCACCGTCGCGCCGTTGCGCCGGGCATCCTCCACCAGCGCGTCGATCGCCGCCAGCCGGCGGGCATTCTGCACCGGGCCCATCTGCGTTGCGGGATCGAACGGGTCGCCCACGCGGATCGCGGACGCGGCCTCGGCGAAAGCGGCGGCGAAGCGGTCATGGATGGACTCATGCACATAGAAGCGGGTCGGCGACGTGCAAATCTGCCCGGAACTCCGGAACTTGGCGGCGGCGGCGCTGCGGGCCACCGCCTCGACATCCACGTCGGGAAAGACCAGCACCGGGGCGTGGCCGCCCAGTTCGAACACGGCGCGCTTCATGGTCCGCGTCGCCAGCGCGGCCAGATGCTTGCCGACGGGGATCGAGCCGGTGAAGGACACCATGCGGATGGCCTCGGCCTCCAGCAGCCGCTCGGCCACCGTGCCGGGGTTGCCGAACAGCATGTTGGCGACCCCGTCCGGCAGACCGGCCTCGGCCAGCGCGCGGGCGATGAACAGGGCGGCGGCCGGCGTTCCTTCCGACGGCTTGATGACGATGGAGCAGCCCGCCCCCAGCGCGCCGGCGATCTTGCGCGCCGGCGTGATGGCCGGGGCGTTCCAGCCGCTGAAGGCCGCCACCGGCCCGACCGGCTCGCGCAGCGCCATCAGCCGGTGGCCCGGAATGCGGGGCGGAATGATGCGGCCATAGGACCGGCGGCATTCCTCGGCCGCCCAGTCGAACATGCCGGCCGCCGTCTCGACCTCGCGCGCGGCCTCGAGGATCGGTTTGCCCAGTTCCAGCGCGATCAGCGCGGCGAGGCCCCCCGCGTCCGCCCGCATCAGATCGGCGGTGCGGCGCAGCAGCGCCGAACGCTCGACGGCGCTGGTCCGCCGCCAGACCCGGAAGCCCTCGGCCGCCGCGGCGACCGCCGCATCAACATCGTCGGTGCCGGCATTGGGCAGCAGCCCCAGCGTCGCACCGGTCGCCGGGTTGATCACCGGCTCGCAGGACCGATCCCCGGCCTCGATCCAGCGCCCACCGATCCACAGGCGAAGGTCAGGATAGGTGGCGTTCGTCATCATCGCCTCTTCACAGCCAGGTTTGATGGGCCAGGACGGCGCCGTCCCGCTCACTTCGCCACCAGCGGACAGCCCCCCTGGTCCATCGGGCGGAAGGCCTTGTCGCCGGGCACCGTCTCCAGAACCTTGTAATAGTCCCACGGGCCCTTCGATTCCGACGGCTTCTTCACCTGCATCAGATACATGTCGCGGATCACCCGGCCGTCCGGACGGATGGAGCCGTTCTTGGTGTAGAAGTCGTTGATCGGCATCTTGCGCATCTGTTCGGCGACCTTGGTGGCGTCGTCGCTGTCGATCGCCTGGATCGCCTTCAGGTAATGGGTGACGGCGCCATAGACCGCCGCCTGCAGGCCGCCGGGCGCCCGGCCGTTGAATCGCTCCATGAAGCGCTTGCTCCAGGCCCGCGTCTCGTCGTTCATGTCCCAATAGAAGCTTTCGGCGAAGGTCAGACCCTGCGCGCTCTCCAGCCCCAGGGCATGGATGTCGGGCAGGTTGACCAGCAGCGCCGCCATCGTCTTGCCGCTGGCGGTGATGCCGAACTCGTTCGCCTGCTTGACCGCGTTGATCATGTCGGCCCCGGCATTCGCCAGCCCGATCACGGTGGCCGGCGACGCCTGCGCCTGCAACAGATAGGACGAGAAGTCCGCGGTGTTGAGCGGCGCCCGCACCGCACCGACGACGGTGCCGCCGTTGGCCTTGACCACACGGGTCGCCTCGCCTTCCAGCGCGTGGCCGAAGCTGTAGTCGGCGGTCAGGAAATACCAGTCCTTCAGGCCGCGCTTGACCAGGGCGGTGGTGGCGACGGTCGGCAGGGCATAATTGTCATAGGCCCAATGCACGCCGACCGGCGAACAGGCTTTGCCAGTCAGCTCCGGCGTACCGGGACCGGTTGCCAGGAACATGCGGTTCTTGTCGCGCGAAATGCCCTGGACGGAGAGCGCCACGGCGGACGACACCACCTCGGTGATCGCATCGACGCCCTCGACGTCGTACCAGCGCCGCGCGATGCCCGATCCGACGTCCGCCTTGTTCTGATGGTCGGCCGAGACGATCTCGATCGCCGCACCATTGACCTTGCCGCCGAAATCCTCGGCGGCCATCTGGGCGGCCAGCACGGCTCCGGCGCCGACATTGTCGGAATAGGGACCGGACATGTCGGTGAGCACGCCGATCTTCACCGTCTTGCCTGAGATCTCGGCGGCCGCGCCGCCGGCCAAGCCGATGGTCAGCGCAGCGACGGCCGTGGCGGTCAGCGCCCGCAGACCGGGCACCTGAAGAGCGATGGCACGCATGAATGGTCCCTCCCCGGGATATTGATGGCCGCCGCCCTTGTGGCGGGCGGCGGATGGTTATTGTCGAAGCGACGACGGCCGGAACGCCCGCTGCCGGACCGGCACTCAGCGGTGGGCGATCTCGCTCAGGACCGGCAGCAGGTGGGCGATGAAGCCGTCCGGATCCTCGCTCATCGGGAAATGGCCCAGTCCCGGCATGATCGAAACGGTGGCGCCGGGAATGCAGGCGGCGGTTTCCAACGTGTCGGCCGGAGAACAGGAATAGTCGTACTCGCCGGTCAGCAGATAGAGCGGGCAGCGGCTGGTGTCGATCTCGCTCAGCCGATGGCGGATGTCGCCGTCCACCTTGTAGAAATAGAGGTCTCCCTTGAAGATGCCCGGACCGCCCTGCATGTAGTGCCAGACCGTTTCCCAGCGGTGGGCGTCGGGCGCGTTCGGCCCGACCAGCCCGGCGGCGATGGCGGCGCAGACCTCCCCGCCGTTCACGTCCGGATGGTGCAGCCAGGTCGTGTCGTAATAGGGATGGACGTGGGCGGAGGATTGCAGCCCGATGATGGCGCGGAATTCCCCGGCATGCTCCATCGCCAGATGCAGCGCGATGCGCCCGCCGATGGAGCAGCCCATCGCCACCGGCCGGTCCAGTTCCAGCGCCCGGCAGACCGTCAGGATGATGTCGGTGTAGTCGGCGCTGGTCAGCTGATAGTCGCCGTCCTGCCAGCCGGCGGGCGGCGAGGATTTGCCGTGCCAGGGCAGATCGAAGGCGATGACGCGGAAATCGCGGGTGACGCGCGGGTCGTTCAGGATGCCGCGGAACTGGCGCCCGTCCGATCCGGCGGTGTGCAGGCAGACCAGCGGGATTCCCTGCCCCGCCTCCTCGAAATAGATCCGGTGCTCACGGCCCTTGTGGTCCAGCCGCATGTAACGTCCGGTGATGGGTTCGATCGTCGCACGCATCATGCGGTTTCCTTCGGGCTGCGCAGGCTTGCCATCACGTCCTTGATGTAGAGGAGGTTGGCCATGAAGGGCTGCAGGTTGCCGGACAGCGTCAGTTCCCCACGCCGCAGCAGGGCGAACAGGTCGTGGAAACCCGGCGGCGGCAACGGCTTCCAGAACTGGTCCAGCGCATCGGCCCGGCAGGACAGGCCGAAGGTCCAGGACGGCATGACGAACGGCCCCTTGCGCACCTCGGCGATCCGCCCGCGGTCGATCGAGATCAGATAGGCGTCGGCGCCGATGTCCAGCCGCATCACCGCGGTCAGGAAACGGCCGCGATGGACGAGCCGCTCATTGGCGTTCACAAGCTCCGGCAGCGAGAGCACATCCGGCCTGGGCATTATCGGTTCCTCCCGGAACGGTTTTCAGTGTCGTCTTCCTGGGCTTCGATGTCCGCGTCCGCCGTGACCAGCCGGACCAGCGCGTCGACCGCCACGGCCCCCTGCCCGTCGGCCATCACCATCAGCGGATTGATCTCCGCCTCCAGCACGGTCGCGTCGTCCAGCAGGGCAAGGCGGGAAACGGCGACCAGCGCATCGGCGACGGCGCCGAGGTCGCCGGCCGTCCGGCCGCGATAGCCGGCCAGGGCCTGGAGCGCCTTCACCTCGCCGATCATCTCCAGCGCGGTGGCCCGGTCCACCGGAGCCAGCCTCAGGGCGCGGTCGCGGTAGATCTCGGTCAGCACGCCGCCGGCAGCCAGCATCACCACCGGCCCTACCTGCGGATCGCGGCGCAGTCCGACCAGAACCTCACCCACGCCGCGGGTCATCGGCTGGACCAGAATTTCCCGGACGCTGACGCCCGGCCGCGCGGCTTCGACCCGGTCACGGATCGCGGCCATGGCGGCGGACAGCGCATCGGCGTCGGCGATGTTCAGCGCCACGCCGCCGACGTCGGTCTTGTGGGCGATGTCCGGGTGCAGGACCTTGGCGACCACCGGATAGGCGAAGGGAAGCTCCGGCACCGGCTCGCCGGCCGTCAGCACCGCGACCGGCGCGTGAGGAACGCCGACGCGGGCGAACAGACGATAGGCCTCGGCCTCGTCGATGGTCCGCCCGGCACCCTGCCTGACCGGCGACGACGCCATCGCCGGTTCGGATCGCGGGGTGCGGCGGCCGAGCGCGGCGGCGATCACGTCGCCGCAGGATTCCGGCGCGCGGAAGCAGGGGACCCCGGCGGCGTTCAGGCGCAGCAGCGCTTCCTGGGCTTCCGGCACGATGAAGGCGGCCAGCGGCTTGTCATGCTCGCGCGCGCTGTCGATCACCGGCGCCACCGCCAGATCGGGCTGGAAGCGGGCGGAGGATCCGACGGTCGCCAGCACCAGATCGAATTCCGGCGCGGTCTGCATCACCCCCAGCGCGGCCTTCATCACGTCGTAGCGGGTGCCGGCCAGCGTCAGGTCGACCAGACGCCCCTCCCCCGCCACGATCCCGACCTCGGCAAGGCGGCGCACGGTTTCCGGGCTGGGGGCCGCGACCCGCACGCCGCGGATGGCAAGCTGGTCGATGGCCATGGCTGCGCCGCCGCCGGTGGTGGTGACCACGCCGACGGCCGGTTGCCGCACGGATTTCGCCGGCATCCGGTTGAGCAGCGGCAGGATTTCCAGAAGCCCGTCGAAGGATTCCACGCGGGCGATCCCGCAGTCGCGCAGGAAGGTGTCGGCGACGTCGTCCTCCCCGGCAAGGGCGCCGGTGTGGGAGACCGCCAGTTCCGCCGCCTCCGCCGAGCGGCCGAGCTTGTAGGCCGCCACCGGCTTGCCGCGCTCCGCCGCCGCCAGCGCGAAGCGGCGCAACGCGTCGGCGTTGCGCATCGATTCCAGGAACAGCAGATAGCCGCCGACCTTGGGATCGTCGAGCGTCGCCTCGCAGATTTCGCCGACCGACAGGTCGACCTCGCCGCCGACCGACACCAGCCCGGCAAAGCCGACGCCGCGCGCCTTGCCGCGCGACAACAGGGCGCCGATCAGGCTTCCGCTGTGCGAGGCGACGAACACGCCGCCTTCCGGCAGGTCGGGTTCGGCGAAGGCGGCGTTGGCGGTCAGCACCAGCCGCTCATGCACATTGACGACCCCGATGCTGGAGGGGCCCAGCACGCGCACGCCGTAGGACCGCCCGATCTCCGCCAGCCGCTTTTCGCGCTCGGCGCCGGCGCCGCCCGCCTCGGAGAAACCGCCGGCCAGGATGGTCGCGACCGGAACGCCCAGCCGCCCGCACTCCTCCAGCGCGGCGATGGCCGCGTCGGTGCCGGTCAGGATGAAGGCATGGTCCGGCCGTTCCGGCAGGGCCGACAGCGACGCGAAGGCCGGCTCGCCCTGCACGGTGGCCCGGGTGGGATTGACGCCGTAGACCTCGCCGCCAAAACCGGCACGGCGCAGGAAGCGCAGCGGACGGGCGGCGGTCTTGGCGATGTCGTCCGAAACCCCGACCAGGGCGACGGAGCGCGGCCTCAGCAGGGCCTCGGCAAGAGCCGGGCCGGTACAGCCCTTGATGGCTTTGCCGGTCACGACCGGCTCTCCCGCGGCGGGCGCTGGTCGAAGCGGCGCTCGAACAGTTCTTCGGCGATGCGGTTCTTCAGGATCTCGATGGAGCCGCCGGCGATCATCCAGCCGCGCGTCCGCTTCACGCAATATTCGACCAGCGCCTCCTGGCTGTAACCGGTGCCACCCATGACCTGCAGGGCCTCGTTGGCGACCTCGAAGCCGGCAAGGTTGCAGGCCAGCTTGGCGATCGAGGTCTCATAGGCCGACGGCAGGCCGTTGTCCGCATTGGTGGCGGCCCGGTAGAGCAGCAGCTGCGCGCCTTCCAGCTTCAGCGCCATGTCGGCGAACTTCCATTGCAGGCCCTGAAACTCGCACAGCGGGCGGCCGAACTGGGTCCGCGTCTCCGCATGCTCCTTGGCGAGGTTGAAGGCATGGCGGCCCAGCGCCAGCGCCCGCGAGGCATTGCCGATGCGCTCCACGTTGAAGCCGGCGATCTGCTTCTTGAAACCGCCCGGCCCCAACAGAACGTTGGCCTTGGGGATCCGGCAGTCCTCGAAATAGAGCTGGCACCATTCCTCGCCGCTCATGAAGGCGGAAGGCTGGCCGACGGTGAAGCCGGGGGTGCCGCGCTCGATCAGAACCGACCCGATGCCGCCGACGCCGGGGCCGAAGCGGACATAGATCAGGAACAGCGTCGCTTCCGGGCTGTGGGTGGAGAAGACCTTCGACCCGTTGATGACGTAGTGGTCGCCATCCTCGCGGGCGCTGGTCTTCAGGTCGGTGACGGCCGATCCGGCGTCCGGCTCGCTCATGCCCAGCGCCAGCAGCTTGCGTCCGCCGAGCAGGTCGCCCAGCCAGCGCTCCTTCTGCTCCGGGCTTGCATATTCGGCGAAGGTGCGGATCGGTCCGAAATTGCCCGCCTGCACGACGTCGGCGCTCTTGGGACAGACCAGCGCCAGTTCCTGGATGGCGATCACCGCGTCCATCAGCGTGCCGCCGATCCCGCCGTCCTCCTCGCGGATGGTGATGCCCAGCAGCCCCATCTCCGACAGTTTCGCGGCCACGTCCCAGGGAAAGGCCGGGGAGTGGGCGCGCTTCAGCGCGTCGGCAGCCAGCTCGGCGCGGGCAAAGCGGCGCACGGAGTCGGCGAAGGCGCGCTGTTCCTGGTTGAGTTGAAAGTCCATGGCTCCGACGGGGCTATCGATTTGCGTTACGGACAATCAATCGCATTGACGAAAATGCGACAACTTCCTAGTTGTTAGCCTTCCATAACCTTTTGTAATGGAGCCGAGACGGTGCGCCCGATCCCCCCGCTCAATCCGCTCCATGTCTTCGAATGCGCTGCCCGGCATGGCAGCTTCACCAAGGCGGCGGATGAGTTGAGCGTCACCCAGCCGGCGGTCAGCCGGCAGGTCGCCCTGCTGGAGGATTACCTGGGGGTGCGGCTGTTCCACCGCGAGGCCCGCGGCCTGACCCTGACCGCCGAGGGCAAGCGATACGCCGCGCAGATCGCCCCGGCCTTCCGCTGCATCGCCGAGGCCACCGACGAACTGGTATCGGCCCGCGCCGCCGCGCCGCTGAAGCTGCAGGTCTATGCGACCTTCATGGCGAAATGGCTGATGCGCCGCCTGCCGCACCTGCAGACCAACCATCCCGAACTGCGGCTGCGCACCCGGACGGCGGTGACGCCGGTCGATTTCGCCCGAGACAATGTCGATGCGGCGATCCAGCTGGGCACCGGCGATTGGCAGGGCATGGAGTCGGTTTTCCTGTTCGCCGACGAAATCCTGCCGGTGTGCAGCCCGGCGCTGCTGGACGGCGGTCCGCCGGTGAGGACTCCGGCCGATCTGCTGCACTACCCGCTGCTGCATTCCCATTACCGGCGGCGCGACTGGCCCGACTGGCTGGAGGCGGCCGGCGTCACGATGGCCGAGACGCAGGAGCCGCTGATGTTCCCCAGCTCGCTCCTGACCTATCAGGCCGCCCTTGACGGGCTCGGCATCGCGATGGGCCAGCCCGCCATGCTGGAGACGGAACTGCGCAGCGGCACCCTGGTCTGTCCGGTCGACCGGCCGCTCGACCGGCCGCTACGCCGCGATCTCGGCTATTACTTCGTGGTGCCGCCCAACCACCAGGACCGCGCCCGCATCGCAAAGGTGCGCAACTGGCTTCTGGAGCAGGTGGCGATCGGCTGAGGCCGGATCACAGCGCCTGCTGCAGCTCCGGCAGCGCCTTGAACAGGTCGGCGACGAGGCTGTAGTCGGCGACCTGGAAGATCGGCGCCTCCTCGTCCTTGTTGATGGCGACGATCACCTTGCTGTCCTTCATACCGGCCAGATGCTGGATCGCACCCGAGATGCCGACGGCGACATAGAGATCCGGCGCCACGATCTTGCCGGTCTGGCCGACCTGATAATCGTTCGGCACGAAGCCGGCATCGACGGCGGCCCGGCTGGCGCCCACCGCGGCACCCAGCTTGTCGGCGATCGCCTCCAGCAGGGGAAAGTTGTCGCCCGACTGCATGCCGCGCCCGCCGGAAATCACGATGCGGGCGGAGGTCAGTTCCGGCCGCTCCGACTTCGACAGCTCGGCCGAGACGAAGCTCGACAGAGCGGGATCGGCGGCGGCGGCGACGCTCTCGACCGGCGCGCCGTTGGTGGCGGCAGCAGCCTCGAAGGCGGTGGTGCGGACGGTGACCACCTTCACCGCATCGGCCGATTGCACGGTGGCGATGGCGTTGCCGGCGTAGATCGGCCGCTCGAACATGTCGGCGGAGACCACGGCGGTGATCTCGGAGATCATCGCCACGTCGAGCAGCGCCGCGACGCGCGGCAGCACATTCTTGCCCACCGAGGTGGCGGCGGCCAGTACATGGCTGTAGCCGGAGGCGAGCGACACCAGCAGCGCCGCCACGGGCTCGGCCAGGGCATGCTCGTAGGCGGCATCGTCGGCGAGCAGCACCTTGGCGACGCCGGCCAGCTTGGCGGCCTGCTCCGCCGCCGGCGCGGCGTTGCGGCCGGCGACCAGAAGGTGGATGTCGGCGCCGAGCTTGCTCGCGGCGGTCACCGCATGGGCGGTGGCGGGCTTGAGGGTGGCGTTGTCGTGGTCGGCGAGGATCAGGATGGGCATGGCGAATTCCTCTATCAGGCGGGCGGGGGTGCTGACACTTGCCCCCACCCCGACCCTCCCCCGCTCTCAGCGGACCTATGGTCCGCCTGCCGCGTCAGCACAAAGCGGAGCTTTGTGCGAGAGCTGGGCGGGGGAGGGAGAAAGTGCTGATGTGGGAGAGCGGCGGCAGTTCCCTCCCCTGCGAAGCGGGGGAGGGTTAGGGTGGGGGCACCGGACAGGCGCTCAGATCACCCGCGCCTCGTTCTTCAACTTGTCGACCAGCGTGGCGACGTCCGGCACCTTGATGCCGGCCTGACGCTTGGCCGGCTCGGCCACCTTCACCGTCTTCAGACGCGGCGTGACATCGACGCCGAGCGCGTCCGGCGTGACGGTCTCCAGCGGCTTCTTCTTCGCCTTCATGATGTTGGGCAGCGAGGCATAGCGCGGCTCGTTGAGGCGCAGGTCGGCCGTCACCACCGCCGGCAGCTTCAGCTCGACCGTCTCCAACCCGCCGTCGATCTCGCGCGTCACCGCGACCTTGCCGTCGCCGGCGACGACCTTCGAGGCGAAGGTGCCCTGGCCCCAGCCCAGCAGCGCCGCCAGCATCTGGCCGGTCTGGTTGCAGTCGTCGTCGATCGCCTGCTTGCCGAGGATCACCATCCCCGGCGCTTCCTTTTCGACCAGCGCCTTCAGCAGCTTGGCAACGGCCAGCGGCTGGGTCTCGACATCGGTCTGCACCAGGATGGCGCGGTCCGCCCCCATCGCCAGCGCCGTGCGCAGCGTCTCCTGGGCCTGGGACGGGCCGATGGAGACCACGACGATCTCGGTCGCCGTGCCGGCCTCCTTCAGACGGACGGCCTCCTCGACGGCGATCTCGTCGAAGGGGTTCATGCTCATCTTCACGTTGGCGGTCTCGACGCCGCTGCCGTCCGCCTTGACGCGGATCTTCACGTTGTAGTCGACGACCCGCTTCACGGGGACGAGGATCTTCATGGCTTGCATCCTTATGCGGCTCTGATGTCGGCAAGGAAGCGGTTGATCTCCCGGTGGAGGTCCCCCGCCTGCCGCGCGAGATCGTTGGAGGCGCTCAGCACGTCCCCCGCCGCGGTCTTGGTGGTGTCGGCCGACCGCGCGACGCTGTCGATGATGGTGGTGACGGATTGGGTGGCTTTGGCAACTTGGGCGGCATTGCTGGCGATCTCCGCGGTCGCCGTTTCCTGCTCCCCCACCGCTTCGGCGACGATGCCGGAGATGCGGCCCATGTCCTGGATCACCGTGACGATCTGGCCGATGGCGGCGGCGGCGCCGTCGGTCACCGACTGCATGGTCGCGATCTGGCTGCCGATCTCGTCGGTCGCCCTGGCGGTCTGCGCCGCCAGATGCTTGACCTCGCCGGCAACGACGGCAAAGCCCTTGCCTGCCTCTCCCGCCCGCGCCGCCTCGATGGTGGCGTTCAGCGCCAGCAGGTTGGTCTGGGCCGCGATGTCGTGGATCAACTGGACCACCGCGCCGATGCGGCCGGCCGTCTCCACCACCATCCGCATGGTCTCCCCGGCTTCGGCCGTCGCCCCGACCGCCGCCTGGGTGATGCGGCCGGATTCATCGATGTAGCGGCTGATGTCGGTGATGGAGGCGCTCAGCTGGTTGGCCGCCGACGCCACCGTGCCGACGCTGGCCGCCGTCTCGTCGGCTGCCGCGGTGACGCCGGTCGCCTCGCTCAGCGTGCGGTCGGCACCGATGCTCATCGAGCGTGCCGTCGCCTCCAGCCCCTCGGCCGCCGCGGTGACGGTGCGGACGATGCCGCCGACGCGTTGGTCGAAATCCTGCGTCATCCGTTCCAGTTCCTGCGCCCGCTGATCGCGCAGTGCACGGACACGCTCCTGTTCGGCATGGAGCGCGTCGGCACGGATCAGCGCCTCCTTGAACACCTGCATGGCCCCGGCCATCCGCCCGATCTCGTCGCCCCGTTCGGTGGCGGGGATCGCCAACCGGCGGTCGCCTTCGGCAAGGCGCTGCATCGCCGCGCACATTGCCGTCAGCGGCCGGACGATGCCGCGGGCCAGCAGGATTCCGGCCACGCTGACGATCAGAAGCAGGGCCGCCCCCACCCCGATCATCTGGTTGCGCATCGCGCGGACGGGGGCCAGGATTTCGTCGACCGACGCCTCGGCCAGCACCAGCCAGTGCAGCCCGCCGTGGTTCACCGGCCGATAGGCGGCCAGCGCCGGAGAGCTGCCGCCGAAGCGGGTGGCCTCCATGACCCCGATATGATCGGGATCGGCCTTCGCCGCCGCGACGACGGGGCTGTCGTAAGGTGCCAATATGCCCTGCCCACCGGAAAAACGCGGCGTGCTGCGCAGACGCCCGTCCTCGCCGACCAGGAAGGTGTCCCCGGTTTCGCCCATGCCGTCACTCGCCAGCATGATGCGGTCGAGCCCGCCCGCCTCGATCCGGAACACCAGCATCGCCAGAAGCTGCCGGCGGCCGTCCGGGAAGCGCAGGGCGACCGGCGCCGCCAGGAAGGCGGAGGCGGCTTTGCCGGCGGCATAGGGCGAGAAGTCGGCAATCTTCGCCTCTTCGCTCAGGTCGCCCGCCTTGATACCGTCCACCAGACGGCGCAGCGCGCCGTCGGCAACCGGCCGGGCGAAATCATCGCCCTTGGCGGCGCTGTAGAGGACGGTGCCGTCCGGCGCCACCAGCAGCACATCGGCCAGCCCGCGCCGCTGCATCAGGTCGCTCATCCAGCCATGCAGGCGCAGGTGCGCCGTGTCGTACATGGCGTTGTCGGCCGACTTCTCCAGCTTGTAGCGCTCGGCGGCCGGATGGGGGTTGTCGTCGACATACCGCTTGCGCAGCAGGGCGGTGGGATCGCCGCGGTCGGCTTCGATCCGCCATCCATTGACGAAGGCCACCGCCGCGTCGCGCATCGACCGGGTGTTGGCGGTCAGCACGACGTCGCCCTCCAGCCCGTCGATGTAGGACCGCACGCTGGCGGCGCGCGCATCGGCCAGCGCCACCAGCTTTTCACCGGCCGCCGCGCGCAGGCGGCTCGACGCTGCGAAATAGGCGAAGCCGCCGAGCAGGATCGCCGTGACCACCGCCGCGCCCACCAGCGCACCGGGAATCCTGTGGCGCAGCAGCAGGCGCCGTCCGTCGAGACGGGACATCAGCGGTTCCCCTTTCCTGTCAGCCGGTGCATCAGCTCGCCGACGATACCCCTGCGGAAGACCAGCACGCAGACGACGAAGATGCAGCCGATCACCACCGGCACCGGCAGGCTGGTGGAGGCGAGGTAGCTTTCCAGCGTCACCACCAGCCCGGCACCGACCACCGGCCCGAACAGCGTGCCCATGCCACCCAGCAGCGTCATCAGCACCACCTCGCCCGACATCTGCCACGTCACGTCGGTCAGGCTGGCGAGCTGGAACACAATCGCCTTTGTCCCGCCGGCGAGCCCGGCCAGCGAGGCCGACAGCACGAAGGCGACCAGCTTGTAGCGGTCGGTGCGGTAGCCGAGCGACACCGCGCGCGGCTCGTTCTCGCGGATCGCCTTCAGCACCTGTCCGAAGGGCGAATGCACCGTGCGCCAGATCAGGGCGAAGCCGGCGAGGAAGATCGCCAACACGGTGTAGTACATGGTCAGCGGCTGGCTGAGGTCGAACAGCCCGAACAGCAGGCCGCGCGGCACGCCCTGGATGCCGTCCTCGCCATGGGTGAAGGGCAGCTGCAGCGCCAGGAAGAACACCATCTGCGACAGCGCCAGGGTGATCATGGCGAAATAGATGCCCTGGCGGCGGATGGCGATCAGGCCGAAGACCAGCCCCATCAGCCCGGCCACCACGGTGGCGGCGAGCAGCCCTGCCTCCGGCGCCCAGCCCCATTCCTTCACGGTGTGGGCGGCGATGTAGGCCGCCGATCCGAAGAAGGCGGCATGGCCGAAGCTGAGCAGGCCGGCGAAGCCGATCAGCAGGTTGAAGGCGCAGGCGAACAGCGCGAAGCACAGCACCTTCATCAGGAAGACAGGATAAAGGACATAGGGCGCCAGGACCGCCAGCAGCAGCCCGGCTCCGACCATCAGGATTTTCGGCGAGCCGCCATACATGACGATACCTTCATGCACTGTGTCGCGGGTTTGCATGGTCATGGCTATCTCTCCCGTCCGAACAGGCCGGCCGGCTTCATCATCAGCACCACCGCCATGATCACGAACACCACGATGTTGGAGGCTTCCGGGTAGACCACCTTGGTCAGCCCTTCCAGCAGCCCCAGCCCCAGGCCGGTGACGATGGCGCCCAGGATCGAGCCCATGCCGCCGATCACCACCACCGCGAACACCACGATGATCAGGTTCGACCCCATCAGCGGCGACACCTGATAGATCGGCGCCGCCAGAACCCCGGCCAGCCCGGCCAGCGCCACGCCGAAGCCGTAGGTCAGCGACACCATCACCGGCACGTTGATGCCGAAGGCCTGCACCAGCGTCGGGTTCTCCGTCGCCGCCCGCAGATACGCCCCCAGCTTGGTCCGCTCGATGGCGAACCAGGTGCCCAGGCACACCAGCAGCGAGGCCGCGACCACCCAGCCCCGGTAGGTCGGCAGATACATGAAACCCAGGTTGGTGCCGCCCTTCAGCAGGTCGGGGATGGGATAGGGCTGGCCCGACACGCCGTACCAATGGCGGAAGGCGCCCTCGAAGATCAGTGCCAGCCCGAAGGTCAGCAGCAGCCCATAGAGATGGTCGACCTTGTAGAGCCGGCGCAGCATGGTGCGCTCCAGCACCAGCCCAATGAGGCCGACCACCAGCGGCGCCAGCACCAGCGCCCCCCAGTAACCGACGCCGGCATAGCTCAGCAGCAGCCACGCCACGAAGGCGCCGACCATGTAGAGCGCGCCATGCGCCATGTTGACGACATTGAGCATGCCGAAGATCACCGCCAGCCCAAGGCTGAGCAGCGCATAGAAGGAGCCGTTGATCAGGCCGAGCAGAAGCTGGCCGAACAGGGCCTGCGGCGGAATGCCGAGCAGTTGGGACATCGGACGTCTCTCCCGCTCACACGCCGAGATAGGTGTGGAGCTTGTCCATGTTGGCGTCGAGCTGGTCGTTGGGGATCATGTCCACCACATGGCCCTCCTCCATCACGTAATGGCGGTCGGCGATGGTGGCGGCGAAGCGGAAGTTCTGCTCCACCAGCACGATGGTGAAGCCGCGCGCCTTCAGCGCCCGCACCGCCACGCCGATCTGCTCGATGATGACGGGGGCCAGACCCTCCGTCGGCTCGTCCAGCAGGATCAGGGTGGCGCCGGTGCGCAGGATGCGGGCGATCGCCAGCATCTGCTGCTCGCCGCCCGACAGGCGGGTGCCCTGCGTCGAGCCGCGGCCCTTCAGGTTGGGGAACAGGTCGTAGATCTGCGGAACCGTCATCCCGCCGTCCTTCACCACCGGCGGCAGCGTCAGGTTCTCGTCCACGCTGAGGCTGGAGAAGATGCCGCGCTCCTCCGGCACATAGCCGATGCCCAGCCGCGGGATCCTGTGCTGGGCCATGCCGATCAGCTCCTGGCCCTGGAAGCGGATGGAGCCGGTGCGCTTGCCCATGATCCCCATGATGGCGCGCATGGTGGAGGTCTTGCCGGCGCCGTTGCGGCCCAGCAGCGTCACCACCTCGCCCTGCCGCACCTCCAGGCTGACGCCGTGCAGCACATGGCTTTCGCCGTAATAGCCGTGCAGGTCGGCGATCTCCAGCATCGCAGTCTTGGTGTGCATCCCGTCAGGCATGTCCGGTCCCCATATAAGCTTCCATCACCTGCGGGTTCTTGGAGACGACCTCGTACGGTCCCTCCGCCAGGATTTCGCCGCGGCGCAGCACGGTGATGGTGTCCGACAGGTGGGCGACGACCGACAAATTGTGCTCCACCATCAGCACGGTGCGGTCGGCGGCGACGCGCTTGATCAGCGCCGCGGTGCCCTCGATGTCCTCATGGCCCATGCCGGCCAGCGGCTCGTCCAGCAGCATCACCTCCGGGTCGAGCGCCAGGGTGGTGGCGATCTCCAGGGCGCGCTTGCGGCCATAGGGCAGCTCGGCGGCGGTGTGGCCGGCCCAGGGGGTGAGGTTCACCGCCTCGATCAGTTCCAGCGCCCGGTCGTGCAGGTCGTAGAGCGACGACTCGGACTTCCAGAAATGGAAGCTGGTGCCGAGCGGGCGTTGCAGCGCGACTCGGACATTCTCCAGCACGCTGAGGTGCGGGAAGACGGCCGAGATCTGGAAGGAGCGCACCAGCCCCATCAGCGCGATGTCGGCCGGCTTGGTGCGGGTGATGTCGCGGCCCTTGTAGAGGATCTGGCCACGCGTGGGCGTCAGGAACTTGGTCAGCAGGTTGAACACCGTGCTCTTGCCGGCGCCATTCGGGCCGATCAGCGCGTGGATGGTGCCGCGGCGAACCTGAAGGTTCACACCCCGAACCGCCACGAAGCCCTTGAACTCCTTC
Organism: Azospirillum oryzae; assembly: GCF_900177515.1. Taxonomy (GTDB): domain Bacteria; phylum Pseudomonadota; class Alphaproteobacteria; order Azospirillales; family Azospirillaceae; genus Azospirillum; species Azospirillum oryzae_A. The sequence goes on along the minus strand of NZ_FXAK01000008.1, from coordinate 306,704 downwards.
GTCAGGTCGCGCGCTTCCAGGATGATGTCGTCGGTGGGTCCGGTGGTCATTCCTGTCCTCTCCCGGTCTTGGGCCGGCCGGCCGGCGGCGGGCCGACATAGCGTGATGTCGGCCGCAGCATGCGTCCGGTTCGTTCCTGTTCACGCACATGCGCCGCCCATCCGGCCGCGCGGCTGGCGGCGAAGAGCGGTGTGAAGCCGGCACGCGGCACGCCCAGCGCTTCCAGCAGCAGGGCGGCGTAGAATTCCACATTGGTGTGCAGGGGCCGGTCGGGACGGCGCGATGCCGTCACCGACAGGACCGTTCGCTCCACCGCTTCGGCAAAGGCGAGCCTACCCTCCGGCATCCGGCTCGCGCCGGACCGCTGCAGAGCCAGGAGGCTGTCCTTCATGATGTCCGCGCGAGGATCGCGGATGCGGTAGGCCCGCGACCCGAAGCCCATCAGGCGCTCCCCGCGGTCGAGCGCCGCCGCCACCCAGTCTTCCGCACGGTCCGCCTCGCCGATGGCGTCCAGCATGTCGAGGACCAGCCCCGGCGCACCGCCATGCAGCGGCCCTTCCAGCGCGCCCAGCGCCGCCACCGCGGCGGCCGACAGGCCGCCCCCGGTCGAGGCGACCACACGGGCGGTGAAGGTCGAGGCGTTCACGCCATGATCGGCCATCGCAACCAGATAGCGGCCCAGCGCCCGCGTTTCCGCCTCGCCGGCGGCGGCACCATGGATCATGCGCAGCAGATCGGCCGCATGCGGCAGGGAGCGGTCGGGCGCCGTCGGGGTTTGGCCGTGAACCAGCCGGATCGCCGAAGCGGCGGCGACGGCGGTCCCCGCCACCAGCAGCAGCGGCGTCATCGCGGCCCCCGGCAGCGAGGCCAGCAGGCAGCGCTGAATCTCGATCACCGTGAGATCGGACGGCATCGCCGCGAAACGGGGAGAGAGCCGCGCAAAGGCGTCGCATCTCGCCGCCCCCAGAGCATCCGGGCCCATCTGCGCCGGGATCTCCGCATCCCACAGGATCGCCACGACCTCTTCATAGGAGCGGTCGATCAGATCGGGCAGTCGATGCCCGCGCATCACCATCTCACCCGTCGCCGGGTCGCCCCCGCTCAGGCTGGTTTCGGCGGCCGATATCCGCTCCATCATCATGCTGTCCGGTAAGGGGGAAGGGGCGCCGCCGGGAGGGCCGCGGCGGATTCCGTGCGCATCCTAAACAATCGGCCCTCCGTCTCAACTTCGTATATGTAAGCGGCGCATTACAATCGGTTATGCGTCAATGGCTGCCGGAACTCTGCCGGGTGCCGCTCACATCTTCTTGACCAGAGGGCACTCGCTTTCCGACAGCGGCCGGAAGGCGCGGTCGGCGGGAATGCTGCGGACCAGCTTGTAATAGTCCCAGGGCGCCTTGGATTCGGCCGGGGTCTTGACCTGGAACAGGTACATGTCGCGCAGCGCCCGGCCGTCCTCGCGCACCGTGCCGTTCTTCGTCATGAAGTCGTTCACCGGCGTTTCCTTCATCGTCTTCATGACGGTGGGGGCGGCATCGGTCCCGGCGGCCTTGATCGCCTTCAGATAATGGCTGACCGCACCGTAGACGCCGGCCTGATAGAAGGTCGGCATCGCCTTGCGCTTGTCGAAGAAGCGTTTGGAGAAGGCGCGCGTCTCGTCGTTCATGTCCCAATAGAAGGGCGTCGTCAGCATGATGCCCTGCGTCGCCGGCAGGCCCAGCGCATGGACCTCGCTGATGGCCAGCAGCAGCGCCACGATGTTCTTGCCCGACTGGCCGAGCCCGAATTCCGCCGCCTGCTTGATGGCGTTCTGGGTGTCGGCCCCGGCGGTGGCGAGCGCCACGACCTTGGCCGGCGACGCCTGGGCCTGGAGCAGGAAGGAGGAGAAGTCGGCATTGTTGGCCGGCATCTTCACGCTGCCAACCACCTTGCCCTTCTGGCTTTCGACGACGGCGCCGGTGTCGCGCTCCAGCGCATGGCCGAAGGCATAGTCGGAGGTCAGGAAGTACCAGCTGTCGAGGCCGGAGGCCACCACCGCCTCGCCGGTCACATGGGCCAGCGCATAGGTGTCGTAGGTCCAGTGGATGCCGTTCGGCGTGCAGGCCTTGCCGGTCAGGTCCGAACTGGCCGGCGAGGAGAAGATGGCGACGCGGTTCTTCTCCTTGGTGATCTGCTGCACCGCCAGCGCCACGGCGGAGTTCGGCACATCCATGATGGCGTCGACCTGATCGACGTCGTACCAGCGCCGCGCCGTCGAGGCACCGACGTCGGCCTTGTTCTGGTGGTCGGCGAAGATCAGCTCGATGGGCGTGCCGTTGACGGCGCCGCCGAAATCCTCCACCGCCATCTGCGCGGCGGTGATCGAGCCCTGTCCGGTGCTGTCGGACAGCTGGCCCGACAGGTCGGTCAGGATGCCGATCTTGATCTTTCCGTCGCTGTAGGCGGCGCTTTGCGCAAGCGCCGGCTGCGACAAGGTGTGGGCGAACAGGCAGGCGGCGACGGCCGCCGTTACGGCGTAACGGTTCATCAGTTCCTCCCTAGGGCATTTTTATGGATGGTCGGCGTCGTGGGCGTCGTGGATGCTCAGCCGGCGTCGCTTGACGCGGCGGCATGCTGGGCGGCCAGCCGGCCGAACACGGCGCCGCGCAGGACGGAGGTCGAGCCGGTGTAGACCTGGTGGTAGAGGCCGACCGTCTCGCCCGCCGCATAGAGGCCCGGCATCGGCCGGCCATTGCCGTCCAGCACGCGGGCATCGGCGTCCACCTTCAGCCCGCCGAAGGTGAAGCAGTTGGCCGAAACGATGGGGAAGGCGCGGAACGGGGCCTTGGTCAGCGGGCGGGCCCAGTTGGTCTTGGCCGGGCTCAAGCCGCTGGTCGCCAGACCGTCCACCCGCGTCGGGTCGAAGCAGGCGGCATCGGCCGGACAGGCGGCGTTGTAGGCGGCGACCGTCGCCAGCGTGGCATCCGGCGGCAGACCCAGCTTGTCGATCAGGGCGTCCAGCGTCGGTGCCTCGATGGCCGGCACGTCGCTGCGGATGCTGGCGCGCCAGCGCGGGATGTCCTCCACCTGATCGTCGAACAGGACATAGGCGATCCCGTCCGGCTGGTCGGCGACGACGCGGGTGATGGCGTCATAGGTCGCGTCGGCGGTGCCCGGCGCCTCGTCGAGGAAGCGTTCGCCGCGCTTGTTGACCAGAATGCCGTAGGGCCAGATGAAGATCACCGCTTCCGGCTGGCGCGACCGCGGATCGACCGGTTCGGCATGGTAGGAGCCGAAATCGCCGGCCGCCGCCGCCCCGGCGTCGAGCGCCATGCGGATGCCCTCGCCGCGGTTGTAATAGCCGCCGCGCGCCACCGGCCGCACATGCTTGGCGCGCTGGCCCATGTAGCGGGTCATCATCTCCGGATTGCCCTGATAGCCGCCCGACGCCAGGATCGTCGACCGGCCGCGGATGGCGACGCGCAGGCCGTCCGTCCCGGTGGCGTAAACGCCGCCGATGCGGCCCTGGTCGTCGCGCAGCAGGTCGAGCGCGGTGGTGCGGTAGAGCACGCGGGCGCCCAGCGCCTTCGCCTCCGCCATCAGACGCTCGATCAGGGCGAGACCGCCGCCCTGCGCCGCGATGCGCTGGGTGTTCTGGGTCAGCAGATAGATCGGCTGCGGTTCGAAACGCAGGCCGAAGCCCTTCAGCCAGGCGATGGTCGGCGGCACCCGCTCGGCGAAGCGGGAAATCACCTCCGGATCGGGGAAGGGGTGGGCCTTCACATAGTCCGGCCAATGCTCGTACGGTTCGGCGGCGGCGGCCAGTACGTTGGGGTCGATGTTCAGCCCGGCGTTGGCGGCGAAATGCTCCTCGAAATCGTCGGCGATCTCGGAATCGTTCTTCATCCGCATATAGGCTTCGGTCCAGCGCGAGTTGCCGCCGAAATCCTCCTCGGGCGCCCGCTCCAGCAGGGTGACCGACAGGCCGGCCTGCAACGCCGTCACCGCCGCCGAAAGCCCGGCGATGCCGCAGCCGACGATGACCAGATCGCTGATGGCCTGTTCGCTGATCGCGTGCTCAGACATCCGTGTTTCCTCCGTCATTTCTTTGATCTCCCGAGGCATTCCGCCCACATCATCCCGTAAGGCGCTGCTGGTTGCCGCCGGCCTCGCTGTCGGCCACGACGATCCCGGCCTCCGCCAGCTGCGCGATCGCCGCCGGGCCGTAGCCGAGTTCGGCCAGCACCGCGTCCGTGTCCTGCCCGACGCGCGGCGGATCGCGGCGGATCGCCAGATCGGTGTCCGCCACATGGATCGGCAGCCGCGGCAGGGCGGTCCGCACCCCGTTGGGCAGGGTGGTCGGCATCAGCCCGCCGGTCGCGCGCAGATGCGGGTCTTCGAACAGATCCTCCGGCCGGGCGATGGGCGCGAAGGGAATGCGGGCGCGCTCGCACACCGACACCGCCTCCTCCATCGACAGGCCGCCGAACAGCCCGGTCAGCAGCGGCAGCAGGCGCGGCCGGGCGGCGATGCGGTCGTTATTGGTGCGGAAATCCGGATCGTCGCGCAGGTCCGGCCGGTCGATGACGGCGCAGAAGCGCTCCCAATGGCTGTCGGTGGTGATGCCGACGAAGATCGGCCGCCCGTCGGCGGTGCGGAAGGTCTCGTAGACCGCCCAGGCCGACACCCGCTCCGGCATCGGCGGGATCGGCCCGTCCGACTGGGCGGCGTAGCAGAGATGCTGTCCCATCAGGAACACCGTCGTCTCGAACAGGGCGGTTTCGATGGTCTGGCCCTTGCCGCTCCGTTCCCGCTCGCGCAGCGCCACCAGGATGGCGATGACCGCGAACATGCCGCCGGTGATGTCGACGACCGACGTGCCGGCCCGCAGCGGCCGGCCGCTCGGCCCGGTCATGTAGGCGAGCCCGGTCATCATCTGCACCACCTCGTCCAGCGCGAGGCGGCCGGCATAGGGGCCGTCGAGGAACCCCTTCAGGCTGGCATAGATCAGGCGCGGGTTGACGCGGGCCAGCGCCTCGGCGCCCAGCCCCAGCCGCTCCATCGTGCCGGGGGCGAAATTCTCCACCAGCACATCGGCCTCGGCGACGAGGCGATGCGCGATGCCGCGGCCCTCCGGCGTCTTCAGGTCGACGGCGATGGAGCGCTTGTTGCGGTTGAAATAGCCGAAATAGCCGGTGCCGAAGCCCTTCAGATGGCGGGTCGGCTCGCCGTTGGGCACCGGCTCGATCTTCACCACGTCGGCGCCGAGATCGGCCAGGATCATCGCGCAGGACGGCCCCATCACCGTGTGCCCGAAATCGAGGATTTTGACGCCGGCCAGCGGGAGCTTTTTGCCCAGGGATCCGGCGGGGGATTGATCGGTCATGCTCCGTCTCCTGGAACCGGACGCGGCGCGGCCCCGTCGTAGCGGTAGGGAATGGACGGCGGCATCGGTCCCTTGATGCGGCCGCCCTGCTGCGACTGCTCCCAGGCATGCGCTAGGATGCCGACCGAGCGCGACAGCACGAACAGCCCGCGCCCGAGCCCCGCCGGGAAACCGAGTTCGGCGAACACCACGGCGGTGGCGCCGTCGATGTTCATCGGCAGCCGCCTGCCCTTGCGCGCGGCCAGCGCATCCTCCACCGCGCGGCCGATGGCGGCGGCCTCTCCGGTCACGGCGCCCTCCCCCTTCGCCGCATCCACCAGGGCCAGCAGCCGGCCGGCGCGGGGATCGACGGGGTGGAAGCGATGACCGAAGCCGGGGATATGCTCGCGCCGCTCCAGCCGGGCGGCGATCTCGCTCTCCGCCGCCCCGGCCAGGGACAGGCCGCCTGCCATATGATCGGCCATGCGGGCGGCGACGGCGGCGTAAAGCTCCATGCATTGCTGGCCGGCGCCGCCATGGACGTCGCCCAGCGCGTTGATGCCGGATGCCATGGCGTTGTTCAGCCCGACGCCGCAGGTGGCGGCCATGCGGGCGGTGGCGATGGACGGCGCCTGCGGCCCGTGGTCCACCGCCGCCACCAGGGCGGCACCCAGCAGCCGGCCCTGCGCCGGCGTCGGCAGGTCGCCGCGCAGCATCAGCCAGACCATGTCGGGGAAGCCGATCGTGCCGATCAGCTCCTCGATGGCATAGCCGCGCACCCGGATCGAACCCGGATGGATGTCGATGATCGACGTCCGCCACCAGCCGGTGGCGCTGTCGATGGTCGCTTCGGACATGGGAATGCTCCCGGAGGACTCCCTCCGCGGGCCCGGCCTCAGCCGAGCACGAAGGGATTGGCTCGGTTGGGTTTGGTGGTGATCCAGACGGACTTGGTCTGGAGATATTCCTTGATCGCCTCCACGCCGCCCTCGCGGCCGAGGCCGGAGCGCTTGTAGCCGCCGAAGGGCGTGGTGAAGCTGGTGGAGCGGTAGTTGTTCACCCACACCGTCCCGGCGCGCAGCCGGTCGACGCAGTACATCGCGCGGTGCAGGTCGCGCGTCCAGACGCCGGCCGCCAGACCGAACTCGACGTCGTTGGCGATGCGCAGCGCATCGTCCTCGTCCTCGAACGGGATGACGCAGAGGACCGGGCCGAACACCTCCTCCTGGGCGATGCGCATGTCGTTGCGCACCTGCGTGAAGATGGTCGGCGCCACGAACTGCCCCTGGCCGTACTCCGGTCCCGACAGGGCATGGCCGCCGAGCGCGCAGACCGCGCCCTCCTGCTTCGCCATCTCGATCATCCGCAGGATCTTCTCCCATTGCGGACGGGTGGCGATGGGGCCGATCTGCGTCTCCATCCTCGACGGGTCGCCGATGCGCGCCTCGGCCGCCGCCGCGACCAGTTTCTCCACGAAGGCATCGTGGATCGACTTCTGGACCAGCAGGCGCGAACCGGCCATGCAGGTCTGGCCCGAGGCGCCGAACACGCCGGAGATGGCGCCCTTCACCGCCTGGTCGAGGTCGGCGTCGTCGAAGACGATGTTCGGCGACTTGCCGCCCAGCTCCAGCGTCACCTTCTTCAGGCCCGGCGCCGCGGCCTCGTTGACGCGCTGGCCGCCGATGTCGCCGCCGGTGAAGGCGATCTTGGCGGTCAGGGGGTGGCGCACCAGCGGCTCGCCCACCTCCGCGCCGAAGCCGGTGACGACGTTGACGACGCCGCGCGGGAATCCCGCCTCATGCGCCAGCTTCGCCAGCTCCAGGATGGAGGCGGAGGTGTATTCCGACGGCTTGATGACGATGGTGTTCCCGGCCGCCAGCGCCGGCGCCATCTTCCAGGTGGTCAGCGCCAGCGGCGAGTTCCACGGCGTGATGGCGACGACGACGCCGAGCGGCTCATACTTCACATAGTTGAAGACGTCGGCCTTGTTGATCGGCACGACCGCGCCCTGAACCTTGTCGGCCAGCCCGGCATAGTAATGGAACCATTGGGCGACGTTCCGCACCTGCCCGCTGACCTCGGCCATCAGCTTGCCGTTGTCGCGCTGCTCAATGGCGCCCAGCCGGTCGACGTTGGCCTCGATCAGTTCGGCCAGCCGGCGCAGCAGGGCGCCCCGCTGGGTCGCGGTCAGTCCGGCCCACTCCGGCGACAGGAAGGCGCGGTGCGCCGCGTCCACCGCGCGGTCGGCGTCGGCCTGCATGCCGCGCGGGATCTCCGCCCAGGCGCGCCCAGAAAAGGGCTCCGTCGTCTCATACCACTCGTTGGAAACCGGATCGCACCAGTCCCCGTCGATGAACAGCTTATAGCGTTCCACCCTCGGCCTCGCATAAGTTCTGTTAGATAGAACTGTGTTTCATCTAAGAGAACATAGGCGTGCCAAATGCGTCAAGTCCGAACCATTCGCCTCCCCACTTTTTCAGCCGGGGCCTTGTACCGGCCGTCCTTGACGTACGATGGTGGTGTCGGGGAACAATGCGCGCCGAGGCTGCTTATGGCTCATCTGCCAATGAAGGACGCGATATGACCGACGCGAAGGCCAACACGACGACGGCATCCTCCGGCGGGGTGGAGTCCGTCGACCGGGCGCTGAGCATCGTCGGCTGTTTCCAGGCGGGCGATCACGCCCTGAGCCTGACGGAGATCGCGGCGCGGACCGGCCTTTACAAAAGCACCATCCTGCGGCTGACCGTGTCGCTGGAGAAGGCCGGCTATCTGGTCCGCCACCAGGACAAGTCCTATCGGCTCGGCCCGGAGCTGATGCGGCTGGGGGGGCTCTATCAGCGCTCGCTGCGGCTGGAGGACCATGTCCGGCCGGTGCTGCGCCAGCTGATGCGGGAAAGCGGCGAGAGCGCGTCCTTCTTCCGCCGCGAAGGGGCATGGCGCATCTGCGCATTCCGCGAGGATTCGACCCAGGCGATCCGCGACCACGTCCACGAAGGCGACCGCCTGCCCCTGGATCGCGGGGCCGCCGGCCATGTGCTCAGCCGCTTCGCCGGAACGGTGTCGGCGGCCGATTTCGCCGCCCTGCCCCTGCGCTCCTTCGGCGAGCGCGAGTCCGAGACCGGGGCCGCCGCCGTGCCGGTCTTTTCCCAGCGGGAGGGGCTGGTCGGCGCCTTGACCCTGTCGGGTCCGCTGACCCGCTTCACCGAGGATCGCGTGGCGGTGATGGCCCCCCTGTTGCTGGCCGCCGGCCGGCGGCTGTCCGAAACGCTGGGCGGGCACTATCCGGCTTGAGATTTCGCGGTCTGAGATTTCCCGGTCAGAGATTTCGCGTTCTGAGATTTCGCTGGGGCTACAAGGCCGGCGACAGGGAGTTGACATGGATACGCTGACGCAACGGGTGCGGGACGGGATCGCGACCGACGGATTCTCGTTCGTCGAGGCACCGGATATGCGAACCTTGCTGGGCGAGGCCGGGCTGGCGGACTGGGACGGTTTCAGCCGCAGCTGGGACGATCTGGGCCTCGACCTCTACATGGCGGACGGCGGCCGTTACCGGCGGCGGCGCCATGCCGCCTTTGCCCTGTCGGCCGGGGACATCCGGCGCAAGCCGCACCAGCCCCATTACCAGAGCCGCGACTACAACCCGCTGAACGGCGGGATCGAGCGCTGGTTCGAGCCGGTCACCGACGGGATCGCGGCGCATCCCGCCCTGCGCGCGATCCTGGCGACCGGTTTCGCCCTGTTCGATCCGCTGACGCCGCCCGATGTCCGTCCCGACGTCTGGCACACGGAGGTCCATCAGTTCCGCATCGAGGCGCGCGCAGGCGAAGCCGCCCAACCCACGCCCGAAGGCATGCACCGGGACGGCGTCGACTGGGTCCTTGTGATGCTGATCCGGCGCGAGAACATCGCCAGCGGTACCACCACCATCCACGACCTCAATGGCCGCCCATTGGGAAGCTTCACCCTGCGCCACCCGTTGGAGTCTGCGGTTCTGAACGACGCGCGGGTGTTCCATGGCGTGACGCCGGTGGAACCCGCCGACCCGGACCGACCCGCCTTCCGCGACGTTCTCGTGGTCACCCTGCGGCGCCCGTGACCCGGCCCTGCCCTCCGGCCATTCAGCGGCCCGCCGCCGGTGCCACCTTCGGGAACAGGAGGAAGGCGGCGAGCGCAGCAACGGCCGCCGCCAGCCACACCCCGCTCCAGCTCGCCCGTTCCAGGACATGGGGAATGGCCAGCGGGGCGAGGAAGTAGGCGCCGAAGGCGAAGGTGTTGCCGAGGCCGAGAACCGTGCCGGTGTGCGCGATGCCGGCGATGCTGGCGAGTTCGGTGAAGGCGATGCCGTGCCAGCTGGACGCGACGATCCCGCCGGCGACCAGGGCGACGACCACGGCCGCCACGATTGCTCCGCCGCACTCCGGCAGGGCGGATTCGAGCGCGACGCAGCCGGCCAGCACGCAGTAGACGGCGGCCGTCAGCAGGGCGCATGCCTTGAGGAACGGCCGCCGGTTGCGGTGCCGGTCGGTGAAATGGCCGCTCCACACGCGGACGACGGCCGCGCCAAGCTGGATCGACACGATGCTGGCGCTCACCGCCGCGGTGCCGAGATGGCCGACATCGTTCAGGAAGATCGCCGCGAAGGTCACGACCGCCACCTGCGGAATGCACAGCGCGCCGACGCCGAAGACCGTTTTCCAAACCTGTCCGTTGCGCAACGGTCCCTTTCCGGACAATTCCGAAGCAGTCCCCGCCTGGCTCCGCGCCGCCGTCACCGGGGGGTCGCCGACCCAGAGCCACACCAGCCCCGTCGTGATCAGGCAGAGCGCCGCCAGCGTACCGTAGACGCCCTGGAATCCGACACCGTCGGCCAGCGGCGGAAGGATCAGCGCCCCGGCGGCGCCTCCGGCCGGCAAGGCCATCTGCCGGACGCTCATGGCGAAGCCCCGCTCGCCTTCGCCGAACCACGCCATGACCGCGCGCCCGCTCGACCCGTTCAGGCTGCCGCCGATCATGCCGACCAGCAGGAAGGCACCGGCGAGGAGCATGGCGGACGGAACGCGGCCCGGCGCCGGCGACAGCAGCAGCGCCATGAGCGCCAGCACCAATCCGGTCAGGCCGAGCCCCGTCAACAGCACCTTGCGGTCGCCCCAGCGGTCGGTCAGCATCCCCCACAGCAATTCGCTGACGGCGACCCCCAGCCCCATGGCCCCGATCACCAGCCCCAGTTCGGCCGCCGCCAGCCCGTAGTCGGCCCGCATGGAGACAGCCGTCGCCGGAAGCCCGGTCAAGGCCGCGGCAAAGCTGCCGTTGGCGGCCACGCCGACCCCCAGCACTTTCCAGCGATGGGGATCCGGCCCCGCCGACGCTCCGCAGGCAGCATCGTCCGCGATGTTTCGCAATGAGGCCCGTCGGCCCCTTTCTTCAGTTGTGGTCGTCATGTCCGGAAGCCTCGATGTCGCTTGTCCTTGCCTCCTTGCTGATACAGCGCCACAATCATTCTGATAATCAGGATTATTTGTACATTCGATCCCATAAACAAGGACGGTTGACCGTGAGCAAGGTGACCTTCGACCTCGACGTGCTGCGCAGCTTCGTCACCGGAATGGACCTCGGCAGCTTTGCCAAGGCAGCCGACCGGCTGGGACGATCGACCTCCGCCGTCAGCGCGCAGATCCGGAAGCTGGAGGATCAGGCCGGCATGCCGATTTTCCGCAAGGCAGGCCGGGGTCTCGCGCTGACCGAGGCGGGGGAGACCATGCTCGCCTACGCCCGGCGCCTGCTCGACCTCAACGACGAGGCGGTCACCGCCCTTCGCGGCATGACGTCCGAAGGCTGGCTGCGGGTCGGGATGCAGGAGGATTTTGCCGAAAGGCTGCTGCCGGCGGCGCTCGGCCGCTTCGCCCGCGCGCATCCCAAGGTCCGGATCGAGGCGCGCATCGGCCGCAACACCGACCTGCTCGACCGGGTGGCGCGGGGACAGCTGGACTTCGCCCTCGCCTGGGACAACGGGGCGGCGGCACCGTTCAAGACCGACATCGCCACCTTCCCGACGCGCTGGATCGCGCCCGGCACCGGCATGGCGGTGCCGACATCCGAGGACGGGGCGCTGCCGCTGGTTTCCTTCGACGACGGCTGCTGGTTCCGGAGTGTCGGCACGGCTGCGCTCGACCGGGCCGGTCTCGCATGGCACATTGCGCTGACGAGCCCGAGCCTTTCGGGATTGTGGGCCGGCGTCGAAGCGGGACTGGGGCTCACCCTTCGAACGTCGATCGGCCTGTCGTCCGGCGTCCGCGTGCTGGAGGAAGGAACCCACGGTCTTCCGCCGCTTCCCTCGATAAAGCTGGCGATCTACCGGAAGGATGCGACGCTCGACCCGACGGCGGAACGGCTGATCGACATCGTCACGGACGGCGTGCGCGACCTTACCTGACAACAGGCCGCAGAGGCCATGGTGGGCGGAAATCACCCCCCACGCATCCCAGCAATGCCCCACCATTCCGTGTGACCTTTTACGCCCGCCCTTGACGTACGCCCCGCTTTGCCCACATAAGCCCTCACGAGACATCCAACCCCAGCCGTTTGACGGCCGCCGACAAGGCGCCTCCGGCCGGGTCCCTCCCACCCCCGAGATCCGCATCGACGAGCGATGCACGCCCGTCCGGCAGCGTCGAATGCCGGCTTATGTGAGACGTACGACAGAGGCATGACGTTTGATTCGAAGCGGCGCCGGATGGCGCCGAACAACCGCGCACGCAACCGCAACCCGCGTCCGCGTGACGATTTCGACGGCTCCCGCCCGACCGCCAACACGGTCCATGGCGGCGGCCCCACCGGCCCGGTTCCGGGCAAGGACGAGATCCTGTTCCTTCCGCTGGGCGGCTGTTCCCGCATCGGCATGAACATGGCGCTCTACGGTCATGCCGGCAAATGGCTGATCGTCGACGCCGGCGTCGCCTTCATGGGCGACGAGGCGCCGGGCATCGACAGCCTGATGGCCGATCCGACCTTCATCGAAGAGCGGATGCAGGACGTCGTCGGCCTCGTGGTGACCCACGCGCACGAGGACCATATCGGCGCGATCCACCATCTGTGGCCGCGCCTGCGCTGCCCGATCTATGCCAGCCCCTTCGCCTCCCACATCATCCGGGACCGGCTGAAGGAAAAGGGCGCCCACCGCGCCGCCAAGGTGCAGACCTTCGAGATCGGCGACACGCTGAACATCGGTCCGTTCCGGATCGAGACCATCGCCGTCACCCATTCGATCCCCGAACCGATGTCGCTGGCGATCCGCACGGCGGCCGGCACGGTCCTGCACACCGGCGACTGGAAGTTCGATCCCAACCCGCTGGTCGGCCGCAGCACCGATTTCGCCGCGCTGAAGCGCCTGGGCGACGAAGGGCTGCTCGCCATGATGTGCGACAGCACCAACGCCGACGTGCCCGGCTCGACCGGGTCGGAGGCCGACGCCCGCGCCGGCCTGATCGGCGCCTTCGCCGGCCGTTCGGGCGCCATCGCCGTGACCGGCTTCGCCTCCAACGTCGCCCGCATGACCGCGGTGGCGGAAGCGGCGGCGGCGGTCGGGCGCAAGGTGGTTCTGGTCGGCCGCTCCATGCTGCGCATGGAAAAGGCGGCGCAGGCCTGCGGCTATCTCGACCATGTGCCGGACTTCATGGATGTCCGCGAGGCCTCCTGGACCCCGCGCGACAACCTCGTGTTCCTGTGCACCGGCAGCCAGGGCGAGGAGCGTGCGGCGCTCAGCCGTCTGGCCCGCAACGAGCACCGCGAGCTGTGGCTGGAAGAGGGCGACACCGTCATCTTCTCCGCCCGCGCCATCCCCGGCAACGAGGAGGCTCTGGCCGAAATCCACGAGCATTTGCGCGGCATGGGTGTCGAGATCGTCACCCCGGCCGACGCGCCGGTCCATGTCTCCGGCCACCCGAAGCGCGACGACCTCGCCCGTATGTACGGGATGGTCCGCCCCCGCTTCGCCGTGCCGGTCCATGGCACCATCGAGCATATGGAGGCCCACGCCCGCCTCGCCCGCACTTGCGGCGTCGAGCGCGCGCTGGTTCCGGAGGACGGCGACATCCTGCGCATCGCCAAGGAAGGCACCCGCGTCATCGGCCGCATCGAGCCGAGGCGCCTCGCCAACACCGGGCGGGAGCTGATCCCCTGGGTCCCGCCGGTGGCGGTGGACGCAGAGGAAGAGCGCGTCGCGGCCTGACCGCCGCCCTCCGCCTCCCCTCTCCAAACTGACAAATGCGAACGGGCCATGTGGGATATCCCACATGGCCCGTTCGCTTTTCAGTACGGCGGAACCGTCATTCGGCCGGGGTGGCGACCATCGGAACCTCGACGGCGCGGGCCTGCAGCAGTTCCTTCCACTTCCGGAACGCGGCGATCAGGATGACGAAGCCCAGCACCAGCATGATGATCGAGATGCCGGCGTTGAAGGGGTTGTAGCCCTTGGCCGCCTTGTTCAGATAGACGTTGGCGATCATCCAGTAGCCGGCGACGTTCACCGTGACGAACAGGTAGGCCAGCGGGACCAGGCAGGTCAGCATGTAGATCCGCTTCTGGGCCAGCCGCAGGATGATGGTGGCGCCGATGATGAGGCCGACCGAGGCCATCAGCTGGTTCGACACGCCGAACAGGGCCCAGACCGAGTTGATGTCGCCCGACGTCAGCAGATACCCCCAGGCCACGCAGGCGATGACGCTGGCGATGATCGAACCGGGGACCCAGTCCAGCCGCTTCATCGGGGCATAGAGGTCGCCCAGCAGGTCCTGGATCAGGTAACGGGCGACGCGGGTGCCGCTGTCCACGGCGGTCAGGATGAACACCGCCTCGAACATCACGACGAACTGGAAGAAGTAGGAGGCGAGGCTGTTGAACCACGGCACGCGGGTGAAGATCTCGGTCATGCCGACCGCCAGGGTCACCGCACCGCCGGTCCGGCCATAGAGGTCGAGACCGATTTCCTGGCTCAGCCGCGGCAGGTCCACCACATCCATGCCCAGGGCCTTGAAGGCGGCCGGCGCGGAGTTGATGGCAAAGTAATCGGCCGGATGCAGCGAGGTCGCGGCGATCAGCGCCATGACGCCGACCAGGCATTCCGCCAGCATGCCGCCGAAGGCCACCGGACGGATGTCGCTCCACTTGTCGATCAGCTTGGGCGTGGTGCCCGACCCGATGAAGGCATGGAAGCCGGAGATGGCGCCGCAGGCGATGGTGATCGAGATGAAGGGCCAGACCGGGCCGTTCAGCACCGGGCCGCCGCCATGGATGAAGTCGGTCAGGGCGGGGAAGCGGATCTCCGGGTTGATGAAGACGACGCCGACCACCAGCGCGCCGAACACGCCGACCTTCATGAAGCTGGACAGATAGCCGCGCGGGGTCAGCAGCAGCCACACCGGCAACGCCGTGGCGAAGAAGGCATAGACCGGCAGGATGACGGCGACCGTCTCGGCATGCAGGGTCAGCCATTCGCCCAGCAGCGTGCCCTGGATGTAGGGGCCGGCGAAGACGGACGCGGCGATGGCGGCGATGCCGACCTGGGTGGCGCCCTTGGACGAGCCGGTGATCTTCTCGTAGAGGCCCAGCGCGATGGCGATCGGGATCGTCATGAACACCGCGAAGGCGCCCCAGGCGTTGCGTTCCAGCGCATGGACGACGACCATCGACAGGCCGGCCATGGTGATGGTGATGATGAACAGCATCGCCAGACCGGTGCACCAGCCGGCCACCGGGCCGAGTTCGGCCTTGGCGACCTCGGACAGCGACTGTCCCTTGTGCTTCATCGAGGCGAACAGCACGACGGTGTCATGCACCGCGCCGCCGATGACGCAGCCGATCAGCAGCCACAGGAAGCTCGGCAGATAGCCGAACTGGGCGGCCAGCACCGGACCGACCAGCGGGCCGGCGGCGGCGATGGCGGCGAAATGCTGCCCGGCATTCACCCACTTCTTGGTGGGTACATAGTTTCGGCCGTCCGCCAGCATGTGGGACGGGGTGACTTCCGAATCGTCGGCACGGAGAACCTTGCGCACGAAGAACACGCCGTAGAAGCGGTAGCAGAGCGCAAGAATGCAGAGTGTCGCGATCACAAAGGTTAGGGCGTGATCCATGACGGCTCTCCTGAAAAGGATATGCCGCCGGTGTACGCCCGCCGCTTGCGCTTGTGTGGTGGAATGCCGCGAGCGGCAGCCGGGACGTGCCGAGCGGCAGCCGGCGGGGGGCGAGCGGCGGCGCTCAAGCCCCCGTCAAATGCCGCCGCCCCGCCCACGCTCACTTGCCGCCGGTGACGTCCAGGAAGGTGCCGGTGATGAAGGAGGCCTCGGCGCTCGCCAGCCACAGGATCGCCCGCGCGACCTCCTCGGGCTGGCCGCCCCGTCCCATCGGGATCGTGTCCTTGACACGGTCCACCCGCCCCGGCTCCCCGCCGCTGGCATGCATGTCGGTGTAGATGTGGCCGGGGCGAATGCAGTTGACGCGGATGCCGTCCCGCGCGACCTCCTTGGCGAAGCCGATGGTGAAGGTTTCGAGCGCGCCCTTGGAGGCGGCATAGTCGACATATTCGTTCGGACTGCCGAGCCGGGCGGCTGCCGACGAGATGTTGATGACCACGCCGCCCCGCCCGCCGTGGCGCTGCGACATGCGCTTCGCCGCCTGCTGGGCGCAGAGGATCGGACCGATGGCGTTGACCGCGAAGATGCGCTGCATCCGCTCGAAGCCGAGATCCTCGGTCCGGCACTGCCGCGCGAGCACCGCCGCGTTGTTGACAAGCACGTCGATCCGGCCGAACTCGCGGTCGATTGCGTCGAACAGCGCGACGACCTGCGCCGGATCGGCGCTGTCGGCCCGCACGGCCAAGGCCCGGCGCCCCAAGGCTTCGACATCCGCCGTCACCGCGCGGGCGGCGGCCTCGTCGGCGACGAAGCTGATCGCGACATCATAGCCCTGGGCGGCGGCAAGCCTTGCGGTCGCGGCGCCGACGCCACGCCCCCCGCCCGTAATCAGGATCAGCGGCACCTCGGAATCGGTGGTCATTGCAAGACTCTCCAAGTGGTGGCGGGATGGTCAGGCAAGGCGGGGAACAGCGGCGCCCAGATGGGGCCTCAGCATCAGGACGAGCGGCACGATCAGGGCGGCGGTCGCCGCCGAGGCCAGCACGCCGGTCGTCTGGCTGCTGTGGTCGGCGATTGCGCCGTAAAGGATCGGGGCCAAGCCGCCGGCCCCGATGACGCTGGTGTAGAAGACCGCGAAGGCCCGGCCGGTATCGCCGTTGGAAAGCTCCGGCACGGTGCCGTAGAGCACCGAGGAGGTGCCGTTGAGCACGATCCCGAGCAGCGGCAGCAGGACCAGCGTCGGCGTCAGCGAGGTGAACAGCGTCGCCGCGATCAGCACGGCGGTGGCGGCTTCGGTCACCATGACGCTGCCGACGACCCCCAGCCGCTCCCCCAGCAGGCCGCATGTCGCCTTTCCCAGCGCGCCGCCGATGAACAGCAGGGCCAGCGCCAGTCCGACCGTCGCGGTGTCGCCGCCCTGACCATGGATGAGGAAGGGCAGAAACAGCAGATAGCCCATGCGGGTCGCCGTATCGAGCGCGCCGATCACCGTCAGGATGCCGAAGCCGCCACGACCTTGCCCCGCCTTGGTCCCCGATTTGGCGGCCCTCACGATGGGAACCGCCGGCGCCAGAGGCAGCAGGGCGAGTGACACGATAAGCCCTATCCCCGCCATCAGCCCCAGCACCGGTTGCCAGCCGAGAAAAGGCAGCAGCACCGCGACGAGCGCCGGCAGCGCGGCTTTCCCGAGATCGCCCGAGAAATTGTAGATGCCGAGCGGATGCCGCGATGCCGAGCCGTAGCTGACGGTGACGAGCATCGATCCGCAGGGGTGCTGGATGCTCGATCCGATGCCGGCGACGACGAGGCCGACGCAAAGGCCGGCAAAGCCCAACGGCAACGCCATGATCAGCAAGCCCGCCGCCGCGAGGATTGTCGACAGGATCAGCGCCGCCCGCGGCGACAGGCCGCGAAGGGCCCGGTCGGCCGGGATTTGCAGCCCTCCCATCGTACCGGAGTAAAGGGCGCGGATGATGGCAAGCATCGCATAGGAAAGACCGAACTGCGCCTGCCATACCGGCAGGAAGACATAGAGGGCGTCGGTGTACCCATCATGCAGCGCATGGGCTAGGCACGCGCTCGCCAAACTTTTCTTCTTCTCTGTCCACCACTGTCTCGGATTCATCTTCAATGGCTTTCCCGGAGGTGCCACAGGCATTGCCCGGCTGGTCTCATCGGGAAGGCATGCTATATGTGTGAGAATTCATCGACTAGTATGCTTTGAATCACGGATACCGTTCGTTTTTCTCACGGATCACCCCCAGGGATCGCCCTCAAGGATCGCTCATGCGCCGCCTTCCTCCCCTAAACGCCCTGCGCATCTTCGAGGTCGCGGCCCGGACCGGCAGCTATGCCGAAGCCGGGGCCGAACTCGGCCTCACCCATGGCGCGGTGAGCCGGCAGATCGCCGCTCTCGAAAGCTGGCTCGGACAGAGGCTGTTCGTGAAGGACGGGCGCCGCATGGTCGCGACGCCGATGGCGCGGATCTTCGCGTCCGAGGTCGGCCTTTCCTTCGACCGGCTGGCCGTCGCGGCGGAAGCCTGCGGCCGGCCCGACGCCCGCCGCATCCTGCGTGTCAGCGCCCCGACCAGCTTCGCGATGCGCTGGCTGATCCCCCGGCTCGGCCGCTATCACGCCGACCATCCGCAGGTCGAGGTGGCGGTCACGACGGTTTCGACCGTGCTGGAGGAATTGCGTGGCGGCGTCGACGTGGCGATCCGGCGCGGGGCCGCCCGGGAGCATGTCTGGCCTCAGCATCGGATAGTGCCGGTGCTGGACGATGTGGATACGCTGATCATGAGCCCGGCGCTGTTCGCGCGGCGGCCGATCCGCAAGCCCGCCGACATCGAGGGGCACACCCTGTTCGCAAGCGAGACCCGTCCAGGCGATTGGACCGGCTGGCTCGAGGCGGCGGGGCTCCAGCATCTTGCAGGGCATCCCCGCCAGATATTCGATCACTTCTTCGTAACCCGTCAGGCGGTGGAGGACGGGCTGGGCATCGGGATCGGCCCGTTGCCGATGCTGGACATCGACGTCGCCAGCGGAAGGCTGATGACGCCGCTGCCCGAGATCCGGGTTCCAAGGACGGGGTACGTCGCCCTCGTTCCACGTCAGGCCGATGCGGGAAAGCTGGTTGCCGGCTTCGTCGACTGGCTTGTCGGTGAGGCACGGGGATCATTGTGACGGGTCATCGCGATCACCATCGAACCGCTCAAACCCCGAAATCTGCCGCTCAATCGGTCAAACCGCCGCTCGCCGGAAACCGCCCCAGCGCGTGCGGGAACGGCGCTAACGTGGGACGTCCCACAACGCCGGCTCCTGCCAGAGGCCTCCGATGAACAGTCCCTGCCCCCGCACGCCCCTGCGCAAGGTCCTCGCCAACCTGCGTCGCCTGTTCAACGACGACTCCTACGACCGCTACCGCGAGGCCCAGGCGCGCCTTGCTCCGGACGAATCACCGCTCGACGAGCGGTCCTTCAAGGCCCGGCAGATCCTGATGACTCTGGGACGCGGCTGCTGCGGACGGTAGGCCCCTCCCCCACCCCGGGGCCTACTTGCGGCCCCGCCTCCGGATTCAGCCCCGGCATCCGCGCCCGGCTGCCGCTGCGTTCGGAATAGGCGCGGGTCAGTTCCGCGCCGAACAGGAAGATCACCGCCGAGTAATAGACCCACAGCAGGATCAGCACGAAGGACCCCGCCGCGCCATAGACCGACACCACCCCGCTGGTGGCGATGTAGAAGCCGATCAGGAACTTCCCCACCGCGAACAGGAAGGCGTTCGCCGCCGCCCCCAGCCAGACGTCGGTCCAGCGGATATAGGTGTCGGGCAGGATGCGGTAGATCATCGCGAACAGCCCGGTCAGCACCGCCCAGGACGTCGCCATGTCGACCAGCCACAGCAGCGACGGCATCGCCGGCAGATAGCCGGCGGCCCAGCGGCCGGCCGCCGCCAGCGCCGCGCTGACCACCAGCGACACGATCAGCAGGAAGCCGATGGCACCGATCAGCGCCAGCGCCTTCAGCCGGACCCGCACCAGCCATGTGATGGTCGATTCCTGCGGCGCCGCCACCCGCCAGATGCGGTTCAGTGCGGTCTGCAGCTCGACGAAGACGGTGGTGGCGCCGACGATGATGGTGCCGATGCCGATAATGCTGGCGACGATCCCGGTCTCCCGCGCCCCGGCCCGCGCGATCAGGTCCTGCAGGGTCTGCCCGGCGTCGCGCCCGACCAGCGCGGTCAGCTGGTCGACCAACGCGCCGCGCGCCGCCTCGTCGCCGAACACCAGCCCGGCCAGCGCGATCACCAGGATCGCCAGCGGCGCCAGCGAGAAGATGGTGTAGAAGGCGATGGACGCCGCCATGCTCATCGCGTCGTCGTTCATCCAGCCATAGACCGCATCGACCACGATCCCCCACCACCGCCGCAAGCTGCCCATCGCCCCCTCCCCGAACCGTCCCATCCCTGGGGTAACAGCGACGGTGGCGATTTGGTCATACCGGTAACCTCGCGGGCCCGTTTCATGGTAGGAAGAAGGCGTCGGCGGCCGGACTCCGCCCGTCGCCGCCCATTGACCCGTTACTGCCCATTGAACAGTGAACAACGCGCCGGAAAGCGTTTCACGGCGTTCCAAACGTTCCATCCAATCCAAGACAGGAGACGCGCCCGGTGTCGCAGAAGGTGATCGGCCTGATCGGGGGCATGAGCTGGGAAAGCTCCGCCGAATATTACCGCATCGTCAACGAAGGCGTCCGCGACCGGCTGGGCGGGCTGCGCTCGGCACGCTGCCTGATGTGGTCCTTCGACTTCGCCGAGGTCGAGGCGCTGCAGCATGCCGGCCGCTGGGACGACGCCACCACCCTGATGATCGACGCCGCCCGCCGGCTGGAGCGCGGCGGCGCCGACTTCCTGCTGATCTGCACCAACACCATGCATCGCATGGCCGAGGAGGTGCAGGCCGCCGTCGCCATCCCGCTGCTGCACATCGCCGACCCCACGGCCGAGCGCATCCGCGCCGCCGGCCACCGCCGCGTCGGGCTGCTCGGCACCGCCTTCACCATGGAGCAGGACTTCTACAAGGGCCGGCTGGCCGACCGCCACGGGCTGGAGGTGCTGATCCCCGACGAGGCCGACCGCGCCACAGTGCACCGCATCATCTACGAGGAACTGGTCCAGGGCCGGGTCGAGGCCGCCTCCCGCCAAGCCTACCGCGAGGTCATCGCCCGGCTGGTGGAGCGCGGGGCCGAGGCGATCATCCTCGGCTGCACCGAGATCATGCTGCTGGTGAAGCCGGAGGACAGCGACGTTCCCCTGTTCGACACCACCGCCATCCATGCCGAAGCGGCGGTGGAGCGGGCAATCGACGGCTTCACCCCATTCCCAGCCGTTCCTTGAGCGCACCCAGGAAGCGGCGGCTGACCGGCACCACATGGCCGCCGCTGGTCTGAATTTCCGCCAGCCCGCCGTCGACGAAGCGGATTTCCCGGATGCGGTCCGTATTGACCAGATGCTGGCGGTGGCAGCGGAACAGCGGGCTCTTTTCCTGGATGGTGTGGAGCGTCAGTTCGGTGAAGCGCTCCTGCCCGTCCTCCCCCACCACATAGACGCCGGCGGGGCGGGAGACGACATACTCGACATCGGCAAGCTTCATCAGCGTGATGCGGTTGACCCCGGTGCAAGGGATGTGGCGCAGTTCCGCCGCCCCCGGCAACACGGCGACCTCCTGCGGGGCGCGCTGCCGGCGCAGGCGCTGCAGGGTCTTCTCCAGCCGCGCCGGATCGGCCGGCTTCAGCAGATAGTCGAAGGCATGCTCCTCGAAGGCCTGGACGGCATACTCGTCATGCGCGGTCAGGAAGACGATGCGCGGCATCCTTTCAGGATCGAGCATGCTCAGCATCTCCAGCCCGCTGACCCGCGGCATCTGGATGTCGAGGAAGACCACGTCGGGCGCCTGCCGGTTGATGGCGCCGATCGCCTCGATGGCGTTGGCGCATTCGCCGACGATGCGGATGTCGGCGGCCTCCTCCAGCATGCGGCGCAGCTCCTCCCGCGCCAGCGGCTCGTCATCGACGATCAGGACGTTCATGGGAACCATCATGCGGGCACGGTCTCTTCCAGGGGCAGGCGCAAAGTGACGCGGGTGAAGGCATCGGGCTCGCAGGCGATCGAGACGCCGTAATCCTCACCGTAGCGGTTGCGGATGCGGCGGTCGACGATGGTCATCCCCAGCCCGTCGCCGCCCGGCTTCGCCTCGTACAGCCCGGCATTGTCCTCCACCGACAGCAGCAAATCGCCGCCCTCCCGCCGGGCCGCGATGCGCACCTGCCCATCGCCCAGAAGCTGCGCCGTACCGTGCTTGATCGCATTCTCCACCAGCGGCTGGAGCGAGAAGGCCGGCAGCCGGGCGTGGCGCAGCTCGTCCGGCACCTCGATCTCCACCGCCAGCCGGCCGGTGAAGCGCGCCAGCTCGATCTGCAGATAGGCGCTGACATGCTCGACCTCGTCGGCCAGCGTCGCCATCTGGCTGGGCCGCTTCAGGTTCTTGCGGAAGAAGGTCGACAGGTTCTGCACCAGCTGCCGTGCCCGCTCCGGGTCGTTGCGGATGACGGCGGAGATGGTGTTCAGCGCGTTGAACAGGAAATGCGGGTTCACCTGAGCATGCAGCAGCTTGATCTCCGACTGCGCCAGCAGCGCCTTCTGCTGCTCGTAGCGGCCGGCCAGGATCTGGTTGGACAGCAGCCGCGCCACGCCCTCGCCCAGCGTGCGGTTGATGGTGGAGAAGATCTTGGTCTTCGGCTCATACAGCTTGATGGTGCCGATCACCCCGCCCTCCTCGCCCACCAGCGGGATGACCAGCGCCGCCCCCAGCCGGCAGCCCGGACTGATCGAGCAGCGATAGGCCACCTCGTTGCCGTCGGCATAGATGACCTGGTTGCTGGCGATGGCCTGATGCGTCTGCTTTGAGCTGATCGGCGTACCCGGCAGATGGTGGTCGTCGCCGATGCCGATGAAGGCCAGCAGCTTCTCCCGGTCGGTGATGGCGACGGCGCCGACGCCGGTCTCCTCATAGATGATGCGGGCGACGCGGGTGCTGTTCTCGCTGTTGAAGCCGCCGCGCAGCACGCCGTCGCAGCGCGCGGCGATCTTCAGCGCCTTGGCGGAAAAGGCGCTGGACTGCTTCTCGTCCAGCACGCGCCGCTCCAGCAGGATGCGCATGAACAGCGCCGCGCCTGCTGTGTTGGCGATGATCATCGGCGCCGCCACCACCTCCACCAGATGCACCGCCGCCTCGAAGGGCCGGGCCACCGCCAGGATGATCAGCATCTGCACCACCTCCGCCACGAAGGTGACGGCGCCGACGCGCAGCGGGTTGAACAGCGGTTCGATCCGGCCCTGGCGCACCATGTGGCGGTGGACCAGCCCGCCGATCAGCCCCTCCGCCATGGTGGAGATGGCGCAGGCCAGCGCCGACATGCCGCCCAGCGAATAGCGGTGCAGCCCGCCGGTCAGCCCGACCGCCAGCCCCACCGACGGCCCGCCGAAGATGCCGCCCAGCACCGCCCCGATGGCGCGGGTGTTGGCGATGCTGTCGTCGATGTGCAGGCCGAAATAGGTGCCCATGATGCAGAAGATCGAGAAGATCGCGTAACAGGCCAGCTTGTGCGGCCAGCGCACCGTCACATGGGTCAGCGGCAGGAACAGCGGTGTGCGGCTCAGCAGATAGGCGATCACCAGATAGACGCACATCTGCTGAAGCAGCGACAGGACCAGGGTGAAGGGCTCGATGGGCATGGCGGTGCTTCCAACGGCGGCTCGAAACAATGATGGCCGCTCGCCGTCATCCTACACCGGCCGGGCGCCCCCGCCGATGGGACATCCTTGCATCCCTACCCTGGCCCTACCCCAAGGCAGGCTCTCAGCGCCGCCGCGGCGCCGGGTGCAGCAACGCCATTTCCGGCGTCACCGATTGCCGCATCGCCGCCTCCCACTCGCTCATCGTGACGAAGCGCAGGCCCCGCCTCTCCCCCTCCTCCAGGATCGCCGGCAGCGCCGCGACGGTCGCCGCCTTGGTGCTGTGCATCAGCAGGACGGCGCCGGGCGCCAGCCGTTCGGTCACCCGGTGGCGGATCACGTCGGGACCGCTGTCCTTCCAGTCCTGGCTGTCGCCGGTCCACAGCACCGTCGCCATGCCATGCCGGTGCGCCAGCGCCGCGAGCGCGTCGTCCACATCGCCGAAGGGCGGCCGGAACCAGGACGCGGTCACCCCGACCGAGGCCAGCGCCTTTTCCGCCTGCGCCAGGTTCCACTCGCGCTCCGCCGGCGGCAGGTCGGTGGTCATCGGGTGGGTCTGGGTGTGGCTGCCGACCTCGTTGCCCGACGCCGCGACCAGCCGGGCGATGTTGTGATGCGCGGGGATCTTGGCGCCGATGTAGAAGAAGGTCGCCTTCGCCCCATGGGCCCGCAGAATATCGAGGATGCGCGGATCATTGGCATCCGGCCCGTCGTCCAGCGTCAGCGCCACCACCCGCGCCTGCGGCAGGGTCCGGTCGACCTGATCGAGGTCGAGGTCCGACCCGGGGATCAGATGCTCCGTCACGAAGGGAGCGGCGCCATGGGTGGCGGCATAGCTGCGCTGGCCGGCGATGGCCGAAACGGGCAGGGCGAGCAGGGCCGCCGCCAGCGGCAGGACGGCACGGCGGAACAGGGTCATCATCGCGGGCGCACATGAAAAAGCCGGAGCCGCGCCACCCCCTTCGAAAGGAGTAGGGCGCGGGCAGAGGGCCGAGCATTGCGCCCTCCGCGAAAGGCGGACAAGCGATATCTTGGAGACCCTGGCCGGAGTTCCCCTTACGCCCCGAACTTGCCCTTGTACGCCTCCCGCAGCAGGTTCTTCTGCACCTTGCCCATGGCATTGCGCGGCAGCTCGTCGACGAAGGCCACCGCCTTCGGCACCTTGAACTTCGCCAGCTGCTCCCGGCAGGCGCCGACCACCGCCGCCTCATCGACCGCAGCGCCCGGACGGCGCAGCACCACCGCCATCACCGCTTCGCCGAAATCCGGGTGGGGGATGCCGATCACCGCCGATTCCACCACGCCGTCGATGCCGTCGATCACCGTCTCCACCTCCTTGGGGTAGACGTTGAAGCCGCCGGAGATCACCAGATCCTTGGCGCGGCCGATGATGTGGACATAGCCGCGCTCGTCGATCCGGCCGACATCGCCGGTGATGAACCAGCCCCCGGGGCGGATCTCCTGCGCCGTCTTTTCCGGCATGCGCCAATAGCCGGAAAACACGTTCGGCCCCTTCACCTCCAGCACGCCGACATCGCCATCCGCAACCGGCTCCCCGGTCTTCTCGTCGGCGACCCGCACCGACACCTCGGGCAGCGGGAAGCCGACGGTGCCGGGGATGCGGTCGCCGTCCAGCGGGTTGGAGGTCAGCATGCCGGTCTCTGTCATGCCGTAGCGTTCCAGGATGGCGTGGCCGGTGCGCTCCCTGAACTCCCGGTGGGTGTCGGCCAGCAGCGGGGCGGAGCCGGAGATGAACAGCCGCATATGCGCCGCCGCCTCCCGCGTCAGGCGCGGGTCGGCCAGCAAGCGGGTGTAGAAGGTCGGCACCCCCATCATCACGGTCGCCCGCGGCAGCAGGCGGAACACGGCATCCGGATCGAACTTGCCCAGGAACAGCATGCCGGTGCCGTTCATCAGCACGCAGTTGGTGGCGACGAACAGGCCATGGGTGTGGAAGATCGGCAGGGCGTGCAGCAGCACGTCGTCGGGCCGGAAGCCCCAGATGCGGTGCAGGGTGGCGGCGTTGGACGACAGGTTGCGGTGGCTCATCATCGCCCCCTTCGACCGCCCGGTGGTGCCGGAGGTATAGAGGATCGCCGCCAGATCGTCGGCCGCGCAGGCCACCGTGTCGAACTCCGGGTCCAGCTCCGCCGCCCGGTCCGGCAGACTGCCGTCGCCGCCGGTGCCCAGCGTCAGCAGCGTGCCCACCCCCGCGCCCGTCGCGGTGTCGGCCAGCGCCGCCTCGTTGCCCGGCGTGCAGACGAAGACCGCCGGTTCGGCATCGCCCAGGAAGTAGCCGACCTCGGCCTTCGTATAGGCGGTGTTCAGCGGCAGATAGGCGGCCCCGGCGCGCAGGCAGGCGAGATAGAGGAAGACCGCCTCCGCCGACTTTTCCACCTGCACCGCCACCCGGTCGCCCTTGGCGACGCCCAGCTCCGCCAGCAGCCGGGCATAACGGCCGCTGATCTCCATCAGGTCGCGGTAGCTGTAGCGGCGGCCGGACTCCAGCTCGATGAAGCTGCTGTCGGCATCGGCGGGGAAGCGGGCGGCGGCGATGTCGAAGAAGTTGTCGCTCATTCTGGTCGGACCTCTGCGGAACGGATTGTTCATCATACACATCAATGGGGCAGGGGGAATCCCCTCTCCCCCCCGGGGAGAGGGTTAGGGTGAGGGGGTCGCACCGCGTGCCTCACCCGAGAATCCACCATTGTGCATCCCCCTTACCCCGGCCCTCTCCCCGGGTGGGAGGGGGGCACAGGCAGCAACCAAGAAAAATGTGGGACGTCCCACATCCGCACTTCCGGATCACCGGCACGAACAGCCGCAGACTACCTCAACTCCGGCAACGCCTCACCGCCATCATCTCTCCCATCCACCAAAAATGTGCGTCCTCCCGATTATTTCCGGTGGAAACCCTTGAAGTGCTCGCGTAAGCACGAGTCATGGTACGGGAAAATCACCACACAAAAACAACCTCCCGCACCCGACATGCCCCCGCCCCGGCAGTGCCGCCGGACGAACCAGGAGACGGAGCGAATGACGGCCGAAGACCCCAACAAGAGTCCCCCCTGCTTCGACTGCGCGACCAACGCCACCCAGCGGCTGGACGAGATGTTCATCGCCATGGGCCAGATGAAGCGCATCGCGCTGGGCCAGAAGCCGGCGGAACGCGCGGTGTTCCGCAAGCTGCACGGGGCCGCCCATGGCCGTCTGGTGATGGACCCCAACCGGCCGGAGGCGCTTCGCGTCGGCGTCTTTGCCAGGGACGAGCTTCCGGCCTGGATGCGCTTTTCCAGCGACACCGGGCCGACCTCGCCCGATCTGGGCTCGACGCTCGGCATCGGGCTGAAGGTCTGGGGCGTCGATGGCGTCAACGCGCTGGGCGAGACCGGCGACGTCGCCGACTTCATCATGCAGAACTTTCCCGTCTTCTTCGTCGACAACGCGGAGGAGATGTGCGAGTTCACCTATGCCGGCACGGTCCTGAAGGATTATCCCGGCTATCTCAAGAAACACCCGAAGACCGACGGCATCCTCAACGCCATGTCGGCCCAGGTCGACGGCAGCGTGCTGACCACCCAGTACTGGGCAATCCTGCCCTTCGCCTTCGGCCCCGACCATTACGCCAAATACTCGCTGGTGCCGGAAACGCCGCCGCCCGGCCATCCGGCGGTCAATGTGCCCACGGACGACAAGAATTACCTCGCCACCGACCTCGCCAACCGGCTGCTGGAGGATGACTACCGCTTCACCTTCATGGTGCAGGTGGTGCCGAAAAGCGTCGGCTTTCCACTGGACAAGGCGACGGAGGAATGGCCGACCGACCAGTATCCCTATCAGCCGGTGGCGACGCTGATCCTGCCGAAGCAGGATGTCTGCACCCGCGGCCAGGGCGATTACGGGCAGGAGCTGGCCTTCAACATCTGGCGCACGCCGGTGGAGCAGGCGCCGCAGGGCAGCATCGCCGCGGTGCGCAAGGTGGTCTACAACCACGGCGCCGACGTCCGTCATCAGGCCAACGGCCAGCCGCTTCAGCAGCCGACCCAACCCCGCACCGAAGCGCCGCCGCTCCCCAAGGACGACTGCATCATCAAGGCGGTGATCTACCCGCCCATCGGCATCGCCCGCATCGGCAACGCGCCGGAAGGCTATGTCGTCGGCCCCGAGGTGCCGAACCCGAAGCCGCTGATGGCCGGCGACGACCCGGCGCGGAATCCCTACCGTGACGCCGAAGGCCGGCTTCTGCCGCAGGCGGCGCGCTTCCGCATCTATGGCGTCAACGCCATGGGCCGGATCGTGCGCGAGCTGACCGCGGCCGACAGCGGCGCCGACATCACCTGGAAGGTCCATCTCGCCAACAAGAAGTCGGCCTGGTACGGCTTCCAACTGGCACTCGACATCCCGGAAGCGGCCTCCGCCGACCCGACCACGCTGCGCAACCCGATCGTCGCCGACCGTCAGGCTCTGGTGCTGGATGCCGGGGAGCATGCCATTCACGCCGGCCACGGCCGCCAGAGCCACGAGCTGATCGCCGGCAAATTCATGCACCAGGGAGAGCGGGTCTATCTCGGCCGCATGTGGTGCGAGGAGGGCGACCACCGCCTGCTGGTCACCGGCGGACGCGGCTTCTCCTCCTCCTACAACGGCACCAAGGCGATCACCTTCGGCAACAACGAGGGTTGGCACGACGACACCTCAGACGGCCCGGTCGATGCCATCGTCAAGCTGAACGGCATGGAGTTGCCGGTCACCCCCGCCTGGATCGTGGTGGCTCCGCCGAACTACGGGCCGCAGCGCAAGTCGGTGCGCACCATGTGGGATCTGATGCGCGACGTGGCGATCCAGGCGGGCACCCTGCCGAAGCCCGCCCGCCCGTCCTTCACCCACGACATCTACCCGGTGTTCGAGCGAATGACCGGCCTGCAATGGGTCAATGCCGGTTTCGCCGCCGGATTCGGCTGGAACTCCGCCAACGACTTCACCAAGCCGGAATGGATCGCGCGGCTCAGCGACCGCAGCCTCGCCAACCAGGAAACCCGGCGGGTGCTGAAGAACGCCTTCCGCCATGACGCGGTGGACAGCTGGTCGCCGACGCCCTGGCCATGGGTCTATGGCGACGCGATGAACATCCCGCCGGCCGAGACGCCGCGCCAGTACACCTCGCTGACCCAGACCCAGCTGGAGTTCCTCGACCAGTGGGTGGCCGGCGATTTCGACGACGATTGGGGCAAGGTCCCGGTCTACACCGACTTCGATCAGGTGCCGCTGGACGAGCAGGGCGACGTGCTGACCCGCGCCGCGCTCGACTTCTGCCTTGCCGACGCCTTCCATCCCGGCTGCGAGATGACGTGGCCGGTGCGGGCTGCCACCCTCTATATGGAGCCGTTCCGCTTCGCCCACGCGCCGAAGGGCTGGGTCGAGCCGGGGCTGGGCGCCATCCTGTCCAGCGACACCGTGACCATCCCCAACGGCCCGCTCTATGGCCAGCTTCCCGGCGGCATCACCCGCTGGATGGCGGTGCCATGGCAGACCGACACCGGCAGCTGCCGCTCCGGCTACGATCCAAGTTATGACCCCAACGTCCCCACCTTCTGGCCGGCCCGCGTGCCCAACGAGGTGCTGACCCGCGAGAACTACGACATCGTGATGGACGCCGCCCAGCCGGCCCAGGTGCGTCTGGCCGCCTTCGCCAACCGCGCCGCCTGGGTGGCGCCGCTGGGCACCACCAGCTACACCGACCAGATCAACAACATGATCCATCACTTCGACCATCTCGGCGTGGTGGAGGTCAATCCCGGCCCGACCGATCCGGAAGGCGCCAAGCTGTTCCCGCCGCTGATCGAGGTGGAGGACCAGCACATCCCGATCCCCGACGTCGACGACACCGTCGACACCAAGGCCGTCCGGGCCGCCCACCGCACGCTGTCCACCAAGGCGCCGGCCCCGTCGGGCGGCGGGGCCGGGCTGCGGGCGACCCAGCCGGTCGACCTCAGCCGGATCGACAAGGTCCGCCGCTTCCCGCGCGGGCTGCGGTGATCCGAGTTGGTGCAGCCGTCAGGGACCGGACGGAGACGGACAAGGCTGTGGCGTGTGCGGTCGGGGTGGATGCGGTCGTCGTCGGGGCGGGTCCCGCCGGCGCCGCCTTCGCCCTCAATCTCGCGCCGATGCACCGGGTGCTGGTGCTGGACCGGCGGGCGGGTCCCGCCGTCCGTATCGGCGAATCGCTGGCCCCGGCGGCGCGCCGGCTGCTGACCGACATGGGTCTGTGGGACGCCTTCCTCGCCGAAGGCCATTCCCCCTGCCATGGCGGCCGGTCGGTCTGGGGCGGACCGCTGCCGGTCGAGGCCGACAATCTGCGCGACCTCGACGGGCCGGGCTGGCACCTCGACCGCGGCCGGTTCGACGGCTGGCTGCGCCGGGTGGCGGCCGCTCGCGGCGCCGTCCTGCTGATCCCGGCCCAGATGCTGTCGGTGGACAGGGCAGGGCAGGGCTGGCTGCTGGAGGTGGAGACCGCCGGCCGCCGCCTTCCCATCCACGCCCGCCTGCTGGTCGATGCCGGCGGACGCGGCTCGCCGCTCGCCAAGCGCTTCGGCGCCCGGCGGGCGATATCGGACCGGCTGGTCTGCGGCTGGGTCCATGGCTTTGATGCCCCCGGCCGCCAGTCCGGCCTGACCTGGATCGAGGCGGAGCCGGAAGGCTGGTGGTACAGCGCCCCATTGCCCGAGGGCCGCCGGGTCGTCGCCTTCCACACCGACGCCGACCTGCCCGCCGCGGCGGATGCCCGCGACACGGCATCGCTGCTGCGCCGGCTGTCGACTTGTTCCGTGCTTGCGGCCTCGCTGCGCGCCTGCGGCTTCGAACCGGAAGGGCAGGGGGAGGGGAGGGGCGGTTTCTGCGCCGCCCACAGCAGCAGCCTGTCCCCCGCTTCCGGCGAAGACTGGCTGGCCGTCGGCGACGCCGCGCTGGGCTTCGACCCGTTGTCGTCGCAGGGCATTTTCAACGCGCTCTACACCGGCTTGGCCGCCGCCGAGGCCGCCCACCGTCATCTGTTCGGCGATCCCGGCGCGCTGTCCGGCTACGCCGCCGGCCTCGCTCCGATCCGCGACGCCTACCGCGCCCATCTGCGCTCTTGGTACGGCCTGGAACGCCGCTGGCAAGACCGCCCCTTCTGGCAACGGCGTCTCTCAATCCCCCTCTCCCCCCCGGGGAGAGGGTCGGGGTGAGGGGGATGCACGGCGGGACCTTCGTGAAAATCCTGCGGCGCTTCCCCCTCTCCTTAACCCTCTTCCCGCGTTCGGCGGACCTATGGTCACCTGTCGCGTCAGCGCAAACGAAGTTTGCGCGAGAGCGGGAGAGGGAAGAAATTGTGGGACGTCCCACATCGCTGCCCTACCGCCCGCCCCCGATCTCCCGCACCAGATCGACCAGCGCCCGCAGCCCCGGCGGCAGATGGCGCCGGCCTGAATAGTAAAGACACAAGCCCGGAAACGGCGGCGTCCAGGCCTCCAGCACGCGCAGCAACCTCCCGGCGGCGATGTCGTCGGCGACATGCCACTCCGCCAGATATCCCAGCCCCATCCCGGCCCGCACGGCCTCGAGCATCAAATCCGGATTGTCCAGGATCAGCGGCCCGCTGCCGTCGATGGTCACCGTCTCGCCATGGCGTTCGAACTCCCAGCGATAGAGCGCGCCACTCGGCAGCCGGCTGCGGATGCAGCGGTGCCCGGCAAGGTCGGCCGGCGTGGCGGGCAGGGACCGACCGGCGAAATACTCCGGCGTTCCGACCACCGCGAAGCGCAGCTCGGGGCCGAGCGGGATGGCGATCATGTCCTGCGGCACCTGCTCCGCCAGCCGCACCCCGGCATCGAATCCCTCCAGCACGATGTCGACCAGCTTGCCTTCGGTGACGATGTCCACCGTCATCTCGGGATAACGGCGCAGATACTCCAGGATGACCGGCTTCATGATCATCCGCGCGGCTCCGGCCGAACTGTTGATGCGCAGCGTTCCGGCAGGCGCCGCTCGATGCTCACCCAGCCGGTCGAACGCGGCACGGATGTCGCGCAGGGCAGGGGCGGTGTCGGCGACGAACTGCTCCCCCGCCTGGGTCAGCGCCACGCTGCGCGTCGTCCGGTGGAACAGCCGCACCCCCAGCCGCTCCTCCAGCGCCGCAATGGCATGGCTGAGCGCCGAGCGTGACATCCCCAGCTCAGCCGCCGCGGCGCGGAAGCCGCGATGCCGGGCAACCGCCTGCACGGCCTCCAGCTCCGCCAATCCAGTGAGTGACATTGTCCCGATCCGTTCACCGATTCATGCGGGATTGTCCATCTTATCACCCGACGGCCCTTGCGCCACCTGAATGGCCAGCCAACAGCCATTCCACGAGACCCGTCATGCACAGCATCGATACCATCTATATCGACGGCCGCTTCGTCACCGCGCACGGCACGGAACTGTTCGACCTGCACAACCCGGCGACCGGCGCCGTCACCGGCCGCGTCCGCCTTGCCGACGAGGAGGATGCCCGCGCCGCCATCGCCGCCGCCAAGCGCGCCTTTCCCGCCTTCTCCCGCACCGGCAAGGCGGAGCGGATCGACATGCTGCACCGGCTGGCCGATGCCGTCGCCGCCCGGCGCGACGACCTGCTCGACGCCGTGATCGACGAGTATGGCGCCCCGGCCTCGCGCGCCGCCTTCATGGTCGATCACCCGGTGAACGCCTTCCGCGAAACCGCCGAACTGCTGGCCGACTATCCCTTCCTCCGCCGGATGGGCACGGCCGCGGTCAGCATGGAACCGCTCGGCGTCGCCGGGCTGATCACGCCGTGGAACAGCAATGCCGGCTTCATCTGCGGCAAGCTCGCCACCGCCATCGCCGCCGGCTGCACCGCCGTGATCAAGCCCAGCGAGATGAGCGCCCGCCAGACCCAGATCGTTACCGAGGCGCTGCATGCCGCCGGCTTGGCCCCCGGCCTGTTCAACATCGTGACCGGCCGCGGCGACCGGGTGGGGGCGGTGATCTCCAGCCATGCGGACGTCGCCAAGATCTCCTTCACCGGCTCCACCGCCACCGGCAAGGCGATTCTGCGCGCGGCGGCCGACACGCTGAAGCGGGTGACGCTGGAGCTGGGCGGCAAGTCGCCAACCGTCATCCTCGACGACGCCGACCTGTCGCAGGCGATCCCGATCGCGGTCAACGCCGCCTTCATGAACAGCGGCCAAGCCTGCATCGCCGGCACCCGCCTGCTCGCCCCGCGCAGCCGCCTCGCCGAGATCGAAGCGCTGACCAAGGCGGCGGTGGAGGCGGTACGCGCCGGCGATCCCCGCGATCCGGCCACCATTGTCGGCCCGATGGTCAGCCGCACCCAGTGGGAACGGGTACAGCGCTACATCCGCGTCGGGATCGAGGAGGGCGCCGTCCTGCTGGCCGGCGGAGCAGGGCGTCCGGACGGCACCGAAGGCTGGTTCGTGCGCCCGACCCTGTTCACCGCGGTCCGCAACGACATGACCATCGCGCGTGAGGAGATCTTCGGCCCCGTCCTCTCCATCCTCCCCTATGAGGACGAGGAGGAGGCGATCGCCATCGCCAACGACACCGTCTACGGCCTGCAGGCCTATGTGCTGTCGGGCGACACCGCCCGTGCCCGCCGCGTGGCGGAGCGCATCGTTGCCGGCCGCGTGCTGATCAACAGCCTGACCCACGACCCGAAGGCGCCCTTCGGCGGCTTCAAGCAGTCCGGCATCGGCCGCGAATATGGCAGCTTCGGGCTGGACGCCTTCCTGGAACCCAAGGCGCTGCTAGGGGAGGGCGTCTAGGCGCCCGCTTCCCCGTCCAGGATGGCGTCGATCTCCGCCCGCAGCCGCATCAGTCGGTCGCGGTTGTCGGGGTCGAGGTAGCGGCGCTGCTCGCGCACCACCGCCACGTCGCGCAGGATACGCTTCACGCTGGCCTGCAGGGTCCGCATGGCCTCCTTGGCATCCGGCTTGGCGTCCGGGTCCTGGGGAACGGCATCAGACCCGGCGGCGCCCCCGCTGGCATGGTCGCGCTTGGCCTGCCGCACCGCCTTGACGCTGGCGCCCTCCTTGGCGCGCTCCCACAGCCGGGCGTGCAGCTCCGCCGGGGCGGCGGCGATCTCGATCATGACGGAACGGGAGACATGGGCGAACTGCGTCGCATACTCCTCCCGCATCTCCGCAGGCAGCCCCATGATCGCCAGCAGCTTGGTCACGTCGGTGCGGTCGCGCCCGACCACGGCGGCCAGCTCGTCATGGGTGTAGCCGTGCTTGTCGATCAGCCGGGCCAGCGCCGCCGCATATTCCACCGCGTTCAGGTCGACGCGCTGGACATTGTCGATCAACCCGATCTCGTCCGGATCGCCGGAGGTCAGGATGGCGAAGACCGTCTTGCGGCCCAGCATCTCGTGCGCGCGCACCCGGCGCTCGCCGCCGATCAGCAGATACTCGCCCTGCGGCAGGGGGCGGACCAGGATCGGGTTCTGCAGCCCGTGCCGCTCGATGGAGGATGCCAGGCTGCGCAGTTCCGCCTCGTCGAAATGGCGGCGCGGCTGGTCGGGGTTGCGGTGGACGCGGGCGAGGTCCAGTTCCACCACATGCGGGAACCCGGCCGAGGTGCCGAACAGCCGGTCGCTGCCCACCGTCAGCCCGCCGGCCATCGCACCCGCCGGCTCCGCCGCGGTGCCCAGCAGCTCGCGCGTCTTGCGTTCGAACTTACGCGACATGGGCCGTCTCCCGGTTCTGGGCATAGGCGCGGATCTGGCGCGCCACCTCGCGGAAGGTCTCTGCCCCCGGCGCCTTCGGATCACCGGCCAGCGTGATCATGCCGGCCGCCGCCGCCTTGCCATAGACGGTGGCGCGCGGGATGGGCGCGAAGACCGGCACCTGATCGGCGTAGGATTCGTGCAGCTCCTGCAGGGTCGCGCGGTCCTGGGTCAGCCGGTCGTTGTACATGGTCGGGATGATGCCGGCGATGCGCAAGGACGGGTTCACCCGGCGGCGGATGCGGCCGATGGTGTCGACCAGCCGCTTGACGCCCAGCAGGGCCAGCGCCTCCGTCTGCACCGGAACCACCACCAGCTCCGCCGCCGACAGCGCGTTGGCGGTGACCAGCCCCAGGTTGGGGGCGCAGTCCATCACCACGAAATCATAGGCGTGGCGCACCTCGTCCAGCTTCTCGCGCAGGATCAGCCCGCCGGTGGAATCGGCCGCCAGTTCCACGTCGGCGTCGGCCAGCGACAGCCCGGCCGGGGCGAGGTCCAGCCCGCGCTCCGCCGTCGGCATGATGACCGAGGTCAGCGGCTCTTCCGAGCGCAGCACATAATAGAGTGTCTTGCGCTGCTGCTCCAAGGCGACGATGGCGGCGTTGCCGATGCCGACATGGACGGTGGCGTTGCTCTGCGAATCGCAGTCGATCAGCAGCACCCGCGCGCCGCCCTCCGTCAGGGCGTAGGCGAGGTTGACGGCGGTTGCGGTCTTGCCGACGCCGCCCTTCTGGTTGGCGACGGCCAGATAGGTTGCCGAACGCGGCTTCTCGTCCGCCTTGTGGCGGGTCAGGAAATCGACCAGCTGCTGCGGGATGCGCTCCGCCCCG
This sequence comes from Azospirillum oryzae, assembly GCF_900177515.1. Classification (GTDB taxonomy): domain Bacteria; phylum Pseudomonadota; class Alphaproteobacteria; order Azospirillales; family Azospirillaceae; genus Azospirillum; species Azospirillum oryzae_A. The sequence continues at coordinate 271,831 of NZ_FXAK01000008.1, read as the reverse complement.
CTTTCCCAGCGGCTGATCCGCGCCTTGGTATAGCTGCGGCCGAGCTGCGCGTTCAGCCACTCGGCGAACTGCGTCTGGTTCTCGCCGCGGCGCTCGCGCAGCTGGCGCATGTCGTCGCCCCCGATCGACAGCATTCCGGTCATTCCCCTTCAACTCCGGCGGCCCACAGATACGGCCGCGCGGAGTCTGAGCAAGTTGCCGGAACTTTGTCAATGGAGCCTGCTCGGAGTTGCCACAACAAACGCCCGCCCTCAGTCAGGTCGTGGTCGCAGTTCCCGCCCGTCCGCCGACGCGGTCATCGCATTTCGCGCCATATCACCCCTCCGCCCGGCTTGGCTCAGGGCAAGACAACTCCGCTGCCGCCGGCCGACTCCCCGGCGGCGGGACGCCTGAACCTTGGTGACGCCCCGACGGCGATATGGGCCGCCTGGATTTGAACTTTGGTGACGCCCCTGGCCGAACCGACTCGGCAAGACTCCTGAACTTTGGTGACGCCGGGCGGTTCAGCGGCGGTTCTGGGGTTTGAACTTTGGTGACGCCATCGGTCCCGAATCGACTCGACCGGCAGTTTGAACTTTGGTGACGCCCGGACAGTGCGGACCGGTGAAAGGTGACCGGACGAGCCTCCGCTTAGGTCGGCTGGATTCCCGCGAAGGCGGGAATCCAGACATTTCAGCGGCTTATCCGCGACGTTTCCTGGCTCCCCGCCTTCGCGCGGATGACGGAAAGCCCGCGCTTTCCAAGGGTCCAGGGGTTGGATCGAAGAGCGCGCCCCTCTTATAGGCACGACACGCCACCATCTTACCCGCTGGAATCCTTGAACTTTGGTGACGCCCCGCAGGCGCCGCCGCCCGAATCGAGAAGTCCAGCGTCACCAAGGTTCAAGCCGCCAGGCGATCCACGGCACCGATTCGTCCACAGGCCCCCGGTTTTTCCCCATGAACTCTGGTGACGCCACTCTTGAACTGTGGTGACGCGACTCGGACTTATCCCCTGAACCTTGGTGACGAATCTAATAGTTGGTTCCAAATAGCTTCCAATTAGCCTGCGTCACCAAGGTTCAAATTGCCTTCGGCGCGATCCGGGGTGTTGTATCTGGCAGGTTCGGTCACCAGCCCGTCACATGACGGTTGGCCACAGCACCGTCGCCGGGGACAAAAGCGGGAGGTCGGCATGGGCAGCATTCATCGTTTGATCGAGACTCACGGACGCGACGGCGCGCTGGCCCTCGTTTCGGACGAGGAACGGCCCCTGATCGACATCGCCGCCGCGGTCCAGGCGGCGGAGAACGGCAAGCTCGGCATCACCTATGCCGGATTCTGCCAGACGGCGCTGCCCCACCGCCAGCTTCCCGACGACCAGCATTGGGAACGGCCGGGCCACAAGGTGAAGCTCGTGATCCAGCCCGGCGTGATCGAGGACCGCAACGGCGTCACCCGCCGAATCGGCGTCCCCTATGGCAGCCGGGCGCGCATGATCCTGCTCTATCTGCAGACCCGCGCCATCCAGACAGGCAATCCGGAGGTGGAACTGGGCGGCTCCATGCACGACTGGCTGAAGCGCATGGACATTCCGATCTGCGGCAAGGCCTATCGCGACGTGGAGGATCAGGCGGCGCGGCTGTCCGCCTGCCATCTGACCTTCTTCACCGACGCCGACGGCGGCCGGCGGCAGAGCAAGGAATCGATCGTCGCCGACGCCATCCAGCTGCGCCGGCCCGACGACCGCCAGGGAACCCTGTTCACCGAGACGGTGCGGCTCAGCGACAGCTTCTTCAAGGCCCTGCGCGAGCATCCGGTTCCGGTGGCGGAAGAGGCGCTGAAGGCGATCAGCGGCAAGTCGATGGCGCTCGACGTCTATATCTGGCTGGCATACCGCCTGCATTCGCTGGACAAGCCGACGCCGATCACCTGGGCAGCCCTGCACGGCCAGTTCGGCGCCGGCTACGCCCTGGTGCGCCAGTTCAAGACCAAGTTCATCCCGAATCTGAAATATGCCATGGCGGCCTATCCCGACGCCCGTGTCGAGGAGGCGGCCGAGGGGCTGATCCTCTATCCGTCGCGTCCGCCGATCAACGAGCGGGCGATGGCGCGCATCGCCTGATGTCCTGCGGACTCCCGGCGCTGAACTTTGGTGACGCCGGTTCCGCCGATTCTTGAACTCTGGTGACGCTGCGCATCACAGGCCGGTGGTCACGAAAAGCGGTCGATCATCAGATCCAGAAGGGCGCGCAGGCGGGCCAGTCGGCGCAGATCCTGGTGATAGCCGACCCAGACATCACGTCCGGGCGGCGCTTCGCCGAAGTCGATGACCTGCAGCCTGTCCAGGGCATCGCCGATCGGGCGCGGCAGGACCGCCAGTCCGATGCCGAAGGCGGCCATGGCGGCCTGGACATCACGGTTGTTGCTGCGAAACGCGATACGGGCGTTCGGCAGCATCCGCTGCAGCCATGCGACATCGGGCATGCCGCCGAAGGCGGCGTCCATCGTGACCAGCGCGCAGCCGGTCCCGTCCCCTGCCTTCGGTGGCGGACTGCCGACGATCCCGTATAGGGCATAGTCGATCCGGGTCAGCTTGCGCTGTACCACTTCCGGCTCCTCGAACGGACGGATGCGGAACACGAGGTCGGCCTCGCGCCTGGACAGGCTCAACAAACGTGACTCGGTCAACAGTTCCACCGTCACACCGGGGTGGCGCCGCGTGAACTCGTGGATGACCGGCGTCAGCATGTGCAGGCCGAACCAGTCGGAGGACGACAGCCGCAGGCTGCCCTCCAGTTGTCCATTTTTGCCGGCCAGTTCGCGCTCCAGCGCAAGGCTTTCCTCTTCCATGCGCTCGGCATGGCGCAGCACCGCGGCCCCTTCGTCGGTCAGCACGAAGCCGTCGCTGGTCCGTTGGAACAGCGTGTGCCCCACCGCCTCCTCCAGCGCGCGCAAACGACGACCCATGGTCGGCTGGGTCTGTCCGATCCGCCGTGCCGCCGCGCCCAGTGTGCCCTCGCGGGCAATCGCCAGGAAAATCCGAAGGTCGCTCCACTCCATGCCGCATCATACAGAAATGAATGGATTTCAAACAGTATCGTTGTTTTTCAAACATCCGCGTTGGCCGCATTCTTCGGGACATCACCACGATGCACCCCAACGAGGAGCAAGGCCATGTCCCAGGATCCGAACAACACGATGCGCGCGCTGGTGCTGGACGCGTATGACGCCCCGTTCCGGCTGACCGAGGTGGCGCGGCCGGTGGCCGGTCCCGGCCAGGTGCTGGTCCGCATCGCCGCCAGCGGCGTCAACCCGCTGGACACCAAGATCCGGGCGGGCGCCGCCGGCCACGCGAAGCATCCGCTGCCCGCCATCCTCGGCATCGATCTGGCGGGCGAGGTCGTCGCCGTCGGTCCCGGCGTCACCGCCTTCAAGCCGGGCGATCAGGTCTATGGCATGACCGGCGGCGTCGGTGGCCGGCAGGGCTCGCTGGCGGAATACGCCGCGGTCGAGGCCGACCTGCTCGCGCACAAGCCGGCAAACCTGACGATGCGCGAAGCCGCCGCACTGCCGCTGATCACCATCACGGCCTGGGAAGGTCTGGTCGACCGCGCCAACCTGCAATCCGGCCAGACGGTCCTGGTCCAGGGCGGCGCCGGCGGCGTGGGGCATGTGGCGGTGCAGATCGCCCATGCCTTCGGTGCGACCGTCTGGGCGACAGAATCGGCGGGAAAGCTGGCACTTGTCGAACAGCTTGGCGCCACCGCCATCGATTACCGGGCCGAGACGGTCGAGGCCTACGTCGCCCGCCACACCGGTGGCCGTGGCTTCGATCTGGTTTATGACACCGCCGGCGGGGCGGTGCTCGACGCCTCGTTCCAGGCGGTGCGGCGCTTCGGCCATGTGGTCAGCAGCCTGGGCTGGGGGACGCATGCGCTGGCGCCGCTGTCGTTCCGGGCCGCGACCTATTCCGGCGTCTTCACCCTGCTGCCCCTGCTGACGGGGGAAGGGATGGCGAACCATGGCGAAATCCTGCGCCGCGCCGCCGCCCTGGTCGAAGCCGGCAAGCTGCTGCCCCGTCTCGATCCGCGGCGTTTTTCGCTGGAGCAGGCCGGCGCCGCGCACACCGCTATGACCGACGGCAGCGCCGGCGGCAAGATCGTCGTTGAGATCGTGCTCTGACCGTACCTGTCTTCAACTCCGGGCGGACGTCACCAAAGTTCAAGGAAAATCGTCGGTGGCAGCGTGTCTGCGCCGGCGATTTTCCCATCTCCGCTTATCCGCCCGCCCTCTCCACGATAGGACTATGAACCTATCTTTCGCCACGGGGGGCGCAGAATGTTCAGCCTGTCGCGGATCTTCGGCTCCCCCCGGTTCTCGCCGGGATACCAACAGGATACCGGAAGCGCCAACCACCCGCTCCGCCCGGATGGAACAGGTGAACAGATCCCCGGATCCTGTTTCACGGTGTTTCAAACGTTCCATTCCCCCGCCGCCTTAGGGTCGGCGAAGGGAGGGGACTCGCCTCCCGAACTGCTACGTCCGTCCCGCCGCCACGTCGCGCAGATAGCCGCGTGGCAGCGTCTCGTTCAGCCCGTCGACCCCGGTCTGCACCGCGCGGGCGAGCGCGGTACGGGCCAGCACCACCAGCAGGTCGGTCTGGGTGATCATTCCCAGCACCCGGCGGTTCTGGTCGACGATCACCACGTCGTGGGTGCGGCCGTCGGACAGCCGGCCGAGCAGGCGGAAGACCGGCGTGTCGGGCAGCTCGGTCGCCGCCGGCGTCATCACGGCGCCGACGCGCGATCCGTGATGCAGGGCATCGCCGTGCGACAGCTGCTCGTGCCCGACGATACCGACGACGGCGTTCTGCCCATCCACCACCGGCAGCGTGCGGAAGCCATGCTCCAGCAGCCGGGCGCGCGCGACCTGCGGGTGGGTGTCCGGCGTCACCGTGACCACGTCGCGCGACATGATCTCCCGGCAGGTGATGTCGGCATGCAGCCGCTCCAGCGCGTGCAGCTCGGCATTGACCAGCAGGGCGCCCAGATCGTCGCGGCTGACATCCAGCGTCTCGGCCAGCGTGCGCAAGGCATCGTCCACGTCGCCCTGCGTCAGGGCCGGGCGCAGCTGCGCCGGCGGGTCGTTGGTGCGGTGGGTGTTGACCGCCTTGTGCGGATAGCGGTGGCCGGACAGCCGGTGGAACATCAGCCCGGCGGTCAGCAGCAGGATGGAATTCACCGCGACCGGAAAGAAGGCGAACTTGATGCCCATCTCCGTCACCGCCGGCCCGCCCAGCACCGCGGTCAGCGCGGCGGCGCCGCCGGGCGGATGCAGGCAGCGGGTCAGCGACATTGTGGCGATGGCCAGCGCCACCGCGGCGGCCCCGGCCAGCATCGGGTCGGGGATGACGCTGGCGACCAGCACGCCGACGATGGCCGACAGCGTGTTGCCGCCGACGATCGACCAGGGCTGCGCCAGCGGGCTGGCCGGGACGGCGAACAGCAGCACAGCCGACGCCCCCATCGGCGCCACCAGCACCGGCGCGCTGGACATGTAATGCAGCATGTTGCGGCAGAGCAGCCCGGTCGCGGCGATGCCCAGCAGGGCGCCGCAGCAGGCGATCATCCGGTCGCGCAGCGTGGCGCCGGGCAGGATCGGCCGGAACACGCGCTCACCCAACGCCGCCATCCACCCCTGCAGAGCGGCAAGCCTTCCCCTGGTCATACGGTCTCCGTCCCCCTGGCCCAAAATCCTGATTACGCGATCGGCAGTTTGCCCATTCGGGCGGCAAAGTCCGCCGACCCTAAAACCTCAACAGAACTTGAGGTCAAGCGGAAAAGCCGTCAGACTGGCGGGATGGAGGGTTGCAGGAGAGGGGAGGGGCCGGAATGCTGTCGCCGGAGGAGTACGACAAGGACCTGACGGTGGGGGAGGTGGCGCGCCGTTCCGGCGTGGCGGTCTCGACCATCCATTTCTACGAGGCGCAGGGGCTGATCCGCAGCTGGCGCAATCCCGGCAACCAGCGCCGCTTTTCCCGCGACGTGCTGCGGCGGGTGGCGGTCGTCAAGGTGGCGCAGCGGCTGGGCATCTCGCTCGCCTCCATTGCCGACGCGCTGAACGCCCTGCCGCAGGACCGCTCCCCCACCACCGCCGACTGGCAGCGCATGTCGGAGCGCTGGCGGGCGGAACTGGACGACCGCATCACCAAGCTGACCAAGCTGCGCGACAATCTCGACGGCTGCATCGGCTGCGGCTGCCTGTCGATCCGCGACTGCCCCCTGCGCAACCCGTGGGACGAGCTTGGCGACGGCGGCGCCGGCCCGCGGCTGCTCGATCCCGCCTGATCCCGCCGCCTGATCTTGGGCTTACCCACATTAAAATTGCGGCCCATACGAAAATAAGGGGTGAAGGCGGCGCGGCGATGGTCCATGGAAACGGTCGTCGAAGGAGCCATCCGTCACCTCAGAGGATCCGCAGGGTGATCGTCGCCAATCCGTCCCGTTCCGCCGCACCGTTCCGTCATCTGGCCGCCTGCCTGTCGCTCGCCGCCGCCATTCTGGCCCCCCTTCTGGCATCAGCTCCCGCCGCCGCGCTGACCCCGCCGGAGACGGCGGCCAAGCAGGCCTATCTGGTCGATCTGACCAGCGGGGATGTGCTGCTCGACAAGAACGGCGAGACCCGCATGGCGCCGTCGTCGATGACCAAGATGATGACGGCCTACCTCACCTACGATGCGCTGGTCCATAAGCGGACGACGCTGGACACCAGCTTTCCGGTCAGCCAGACCGCCTGGAAGATGGGCGGCTCGCGCATGTTCCTGAAGCTGGGCAGTCAGGTGCGGGTGGAGGATCTGCTGCGCGGCCTGCTGATCGACAGCGGCAACGACGCCGCCGTGGCGCTCGCCGAGGGGCTGGCCGGCAGCCAATCCGCCTTCGCCGCGCTGATGAACGCCAAGGCGCGCGAACTGGGGATGACCGACACCCACTTCATGAACGCCAGCGGCTGGCCCGATCCGGGCCACTACACCACCGCCCGCGATCTGGCGATCCTTGCCACCCACCTGATCCGCGACTTCCCGCAATTCTACCATTACGAGTCGGAACGGACCTTCACCTGGAACGGCATCCGCCAAGGCAACCGCAACCCGCTGCTCTACCACCCGGTCAGCGTCGACGGCATCAAGACCGGCCACACCGAGGTCGGCGGCTACGGCCTGACCGCCTCGGGCGAGCGCAACGGCCGCCGTCTGGTTCTGGTGGTCAACGGCCTGCCCAGCCCGCAGTCCCGCAATGACGAGCCGACCCGGCTGCTCGACTGGGCCTGGAACGGCTTCAAGCTCTACCCCCTGCTGCACAAGGGCGAGCTGGTCGAACAGGCGCCGGTGTGGATGGGGGCGGAGGACAGCGTGCCGGTGACGGTCGCCGACGACGTGACCGTGACCATGGCGCCGGCCGACCGCAGCAGCCTGCATGTCGTCGCCACCCTGGCCGAGCCGCTGCCCAGCCCGGTCCATCGCGGCGACGTCGTCGGCAAGCTCCGCATCGACTATGACGGCGCCGTCCGCCGGACGGTCGATCTGGTCGCCGGCGCCGACGTCCCGGCCTCCAGCGGCCTCACCGCTCTCGGCCAGCGGCTGGGGCAACTTTTGCCGTGAGGTGCGCCGCGGGGTCGGCCGTGAAGGCCGGCCCCGCGCGCGCTCTCTCAATCCACCTTCAGCGTGATGGTGCCCATGGTGCCGTAGCGGGCGACCGACCGGCTGCCCGGCTCGACGAAGACGGTGCCGGTGCAGGATCCGGTGGTCACCACCTCTCCCGCATGCAGGCCGCCGAAGCTGCGGGTGCCGACATTGGCCATCCACACCAGCAGACGGACCGGATCGCCGGCGCTGTTGCCGCCGACGACATCGACCTTGGTCTCGCCATCGATCTCCAGCGTCACCGTTTCCTTCACCGGATCGAGCGAGCGCCAGTCGGCAATGGCCGGCCCGACGATCAAGGCGCCGTGGTTGAACTGGTCGGCCATGTGGCTCAGCCGGTCCTGGCTGCCGAACCCGGCAAAGCGGGTATCGACGATCTCCCAGGCGGGATGGACCGAGGCGATGGCGTCCAGAACCTCTTCCCGGCTGTAGGGCTGCTCGCGCACCGGCAGGTCGCGGGCGAAGCGGTAGGCGATCTCCGCCTCCACCCCGATGACCTGGAAGAGATTGGCCGGCAGGTGATCGGTGCCTTCGAAGACGGTGGCGGCGTTGATCGGCGCGCGGAAAGGCTCGGCGTCGGGCGTGGCGGCGCCGACCTTCCAGGCGGTGACGGGGCCGAGGCGGCGGGCGACGGCATCCTGGATCTCATAGGCCTCCGCTTCGGTCGCGGGGCGGTTGTCCAGCCCGGTCAGCCACTGGCGGGTCTCGCGCGCGGCGATCAGGGCCTCGACGGTATCGGTCATGACAGGTCTCTGTGGTGGAGGGAAAGGGAGGGGGCGCCGCCAGGGGAGCCACATGATTGGCGGACCACGAGCCGGCTGGGCAGGATGATCCGCTCGGGCGGGCCTTGCGGGTCGGCGATGCGGCGCAGCAGCAGGCGGGCGGCTTCCTGCCCGATCTGCCTTGCGGAGGTGGCGACGGTGGTCAGCGCAGGCCGGCTGAGCGCGGCCTCCGGTACGTCGTCGAAGCCGGTGACGGCCAGATCGCGCCCGGCCCTGAGACCGCGCGCCTCCAGCCCCAGCATCAGCCCAAGCGCCACCACGTCGTTGTAGCACAGCGCTGCCGTCGGCGGCTGCGGCCGATTCGGCAGATGATCAGCCATCTCAGCACCCGACCGCCGGGTCAGGGGGCAGCGCAGCACCAGATCGTCGGCGAGCTTGTGCCGCCGCATCGCCGCGGCGAAGCCGGCATGCCGCGCCGCGTAGGCGGAATGGTCCAGCGTCCCGCCGACGAAGGCGATCCGGCGATGCCCCAGCGAGATGAGATGCTCGGTCACCGTCTCCATGCCCGCCTGGTAATCCACCCCGGCATAGTCCCGGCCCCCATCTCGGACAAAGTCATCGGAGACGAAGCGCAGGGCCTGCACGCAGGGCAGCCGCCAGTGGTCCAGCCGGTCGAGCAGCTCTGGCTGCGTGCCGGCGGCGGGGCAGAGGATCACCCCGTCGACATTGTGCTCCCGCATCCGCTGCAGGAAGCGGTCCTGGCGCTCCGGCTGCTCGGCGGTGTTGGCGATGAAGGCGACGAAGCCTTCGGTGTCCAGCACGTCGTCCACCCCCGCCGTCAGCTCGGCATAGAAGGGGTTGTTCAGTTCGCAGACCAGCAGCCCGACCGTGTGGGTGCGGGCGGCGCGCAGGTTGGCGGCGCCGCGGTTGTAGATGTAGCCGAGCGCCGCCATGGCGGCCTGGACCCGCTCCCGCGTGTCCGCCGCGACCAGCGGGCTGCCGCGCAGCACCAACGACACGGTGGAGCGCGACACCCCGGCATGGCCGGCGACCTCCGTCAGGGTGACGGTCCCCGGCTTGCCGTTATCGGGCGGTCTGGCCACGGCGGCGGTGCCTCACACCACGGCGGTCGGCAGCGGCCGGCCGGCGAAGAAGGCTTCCAGATTGTCCAGCACCAGCTGGCCCATCGCCATCCGCGTCTCGACCGTGGCGCTGGCCTGATGCGGCTGCAGGACGACGTTGTCGAGGCCGTAGAAACCTTCCGGCACATTCGGTTCGTCGGCGAAGACGTCCAGCCCGGCACCGCCGATCCGGCCCTCGGTCAATGCTGCCAGCAGTTCCGGCTCGTCCACCACGCTGCCGCGGGCGACGTTGACCAGCAGCCCGTCCGGCCCCAGCGCGTCGAGCACGGCGCGTCCGACCATGTTGCGGGCGTCCGCCCCGGCCGAAGCGGCGACGATCAGGATGTCGCTCTCCCGCGCCAATTCGACCGGCGAGGCGACGAAGCGGTAGGACACGCCTTCGCGCGGCTTGCGGTTGGTGTAGGCGATGGTCATGCCGAAGGCCTCGGCACGCTTGGCGATGGCCTCGCCGATGCGGCCCAGCCCCAGTACGCCCAGCCGCTTGCCGCTGACCTTGCGGGCGAGCGGCAGCTTGCCCTTCGTCCATTGCCCGGCGCGGACGAAGCGGTCGCCCACCATCATCCGGCGCGAGGCGGCGATCATCAGCCCGATGGCGAGGTCGGCCACGTCGTCGGTCAGCACGTCCGGCGTGTTGGTGACGCGCACGCCGCGGTCGCGGGCATGCTCCAGATCGACGGCGTCGGTGCCGACACCGTTGATGGCGACGATCCCGAGATTGGGCAGCGCCTCGACCACCGCCTTCTTCACGCCGGTCCCGCCGCCGGTGACGACGGCGCGCACCCGGTCTGCGACCTCGGCGATCAGCCGGTCGCGATCCGGCGCGGCGGACAGGCGGTGGACGGTATAGGCCGCATCCAGAGCCTGCTCGATGGCGGGCATCATGGGTTCTACCAACAAGATTTCGGGCTTCATCGCAACTCGTCCTTGGTGGAGGAAAATTCCTCAGTGGGCCAGGATCTGGCCGAGGAAGCTTCGGGTCCGCTCCGATTTCGGATCGGTGAAGAACGCCTCCGGCGTGTTCTGTTCGACGATCTCGCCGCGGTCCATGAAGATCACGCGGTGGGCCACCGACTTGGCGAAGCCCATCTCGTGCGTCACGCACAGCATGGTCATGCCGTCTTCGGCCAATCCGATCATGGTGTCGAGCACCTCCTTCACCATCTCCGGATCCAACGCGGAGGTCGGCTCGTCGAACAGCATCACCTTCGGGTTCATGCACAGCGACCGCGCGATGGCGACGCGCTGCTGCTGGCCGCCCGACAGCTGGCCCGGATATTTGTCGGCCTGTTCGGGGATGCGCACCCGCTCCAGATAGCGGATGGCGGTGGCCTTCGCCTCGGCCTTGGTGGTGCCGCGCACCTTCATCGGCGCCAGCATGCAGTTCTCCAGCACGGTCAGGTGCGGGAACAGGTTGAAGCTCTGGAACACCATGCCGACCTCGCGCCGGACGGTGTCGAGCTGGCGGTGATGCGGCCCAAGCTCGACCCCGTTGACGGTGATCCGGCCCTTCTGGTGGCGTTCCAGCTGGTTGATGCAGCGGATCAGGGTCGATTTGCCCGATCCGGACGGGCCGCAGATGACGATGCGCTCACCCCGGTGGACCTCCAGGTCGATGTCCTTCAGCACCTGGAAATGATCGTACCATTTCTGGACGCCTTCCATGCGGATGACGACATCCGCGCTCATCTGTCCAGATGTCGTTTCCATGGTCCTGTCCTCCACCGGGATTGCGCTTCGTTCGACTTAGGACTTGCTGGCGGTGACCGCCGCCGGCAGGTCGGTGCCCAGCCACTTCTGATGGATGGCGTTCAGCTCGCCGTTCTTCTTCACGGTGTCGAGGAAGCCGTTGACCCAGCCCATCAGCTTGTCCTGGCCCTGGCGAAGGGCGATGCCCTGTACCTGGCTCTTCAGGACGAACTTCATCTCGTAATTGGCCTGGGGCGCCATCGTCTTGATCTGCTGCGCCACCACGTTGCTGACGCCCAGCGCATCGACCTGACCGGACAGCAGGGCCTGCACGGCGCTGGCGTCGTCGTCGAAGCGCATGATGCGGGCATCCTTCGGCGCCACCGCGCTCAGCGACTGGTCCTGCGTGCTGGCGCGGGCAACGCCGACGCTCTTGCCCGACAGGTCTTCCGGCTTCTTGACCGCCGACTTCTGCGGGGCGAGCAGCCCGATCTCGATGGCGGCATAGGGCTCGGAGAAGGCGACCTGCTTGGCGCGCTCCGGCGTGACGCCGAGCGAGGCGACCAGCACGTCGACCTTGCCGGTCAGCAGGTAGGGGATGCGGTTCGGCCCGGTCACCGGCACGATGTCGACCGGCACGCCCATATGCTTGGCCATCAGCTTGGCGACGTCGGCGTCGTAACCGTCGGGCTTGCCTGCGCTGTCGGTGATGCCGAAGGGTGGGAAATCGACCAGCATGCCGATGGTCAGCTTGCCTTTGCCCTTGATCTCCTCGACGCTCTGGGCGTGCGCCGTGGCGGTGAGCCCGACCGCGGCGGACAGCAGGGCGCCGGCGACGACAAGGCGGCGGGTGACGGTGAAAGCCATGGGTGTTTCCTCCGAGTGCGAGTGTTTTTGAGGCTTTAGCGGGAAGGCGCGGCGTAGCGGGCTTCCAGACGCTGACTCAACAGCGACAGCGGCCAGCACAGCGCGAAATAGATCGCGGCGACGATGCTGAAGACCAGGAAGGGCTGGAAGGTGGCGTTGTTGACGATCTGGCCGGCGCGGGTCAACTCGACGAAGCCGATGATGGCGGCCAGCGAGGTGCCCTTGATGACCTGCACCAGATATCCCACCGTCGGCGGCACCGCGACCTTCACCGCCTGCGGCAGGATCACGTAGCGCATCAGGCCGGGATAGCGCAGGCCGAGCGAAGAGGCCGCCTCCCACTGGCCGCGCGGCACCGATTGGATGCAGCCGCGCCAGATCTCGCCCAGGAAGGCGCTGGTGTTCAGCGTCAGCCCGACCGCCGCGGCGACCCACGGGCTCATATCGATGCCGATCACGGTGGCGCCGAAGAAGACCAGGAACAGCTGCATCAGCAGCGGCGTGCCCTGGAAGATCTGGATGTAGCCGTTCGCCAGCCAGCGCACGGGCTTCACGTCCGCCGTGCGGCCCAGCGCCACGAACAGCCCGACGATGCCGCCGCCGACGAAGGCGATGACCGACAGCATCAGCGTCCATTGCACGGCGCTGAGCAGGAACAGGAATTCATTGTATCCAAAGGCGCGGATCATCGCTCAATCCCCCTCAGCGCCGGTCGACGGTATAGGCGAAGGCCAGCCGGTAGATGCCGGCAAATAGCGCCGAGAACATCAGCGCCAGCACCAGATAGATGCCGGTCACGACGATGTAGATCTCGAAGCTACGGAAGGTCTGCGACTGGATGTTGTTGGCGACCGAGGTCAGCTCGTCGGCGGAGATGGCGGACACCACGCTGGAACTCAGCATCAGCAGGATGAACTGGCTGGTCAGCGCCGGATAGACCGTGCGCAGCGCCGGCTTCAGCACGACATAGCGGAAGACCTGCAATGGCCGCAAACCGAGCGCCAGCCCGGCCTCGATCTGGCCCTTGTGGATGGATTCGATGCCCGCGCGGATGATCTCGGTGGCATAGGCGCCGACATTGACGACCATCGCGATCAGTGCCGCCACGTCCGGCGACAGCCTGAGCCCGATGCTCGGCAACCCGAAGAAGATCAGGAAGATCTGCACCAGGAAGGGCGTGTTGCGGATCACCTCGATATAGGCGTTGATCAGCCAGCGCACCGGCTTCGGCCCGGAGGTCTTGCCCAGCGCGCAGACGATGGCGACCGCCAGTCCGATGGCCATGGCGCCGAACGACAGCCTGACCGTCAGCCAGGCGCCGTCCAGCAGGTAATCCCATGACGCGAACACCGCGTCGAATTGAAAATCGTAGGTCACGGGCGTTCCTCCGCACCCGCGTCGCGCCGCCCTTCAAGGTTGGCGTCGCGCGGATTGCCTTTGTCCGCTTGGGCTGTCGTCCGGGGAATCCTCACCCGGATGGCCGGGACGCCGCGACGACGGCATTCCCGCTCTCTCAGTGTTCGTACACGGTAATTGGATCGATCCAAAAGCGCAATGGGAAATGAGGAGTGTCGTGATAATTCGTGTGCCAGACATTTGATCGGGTCCAGCATGTGCGGAAACCTTCCAGCCGCACAGGGCGTTTCACCGGTGCGCCGAGCAATCGCCAGCCTTCAGGAGCCCGCCCGACATGACCGCAGGAACCGGCACCGCCGCGGTGAGCAGCCTCGTCCCCGCCCGGATGGACCGCCTGCCTTGGGCGCGCTTCCACTGGATGGTGGTGGTCGGGCTGGGCGTCAGCTGGATTCTGGACGGCATCGAAATCCAGCTGATCTCCGCCTCCGGCTACAAGGAAACCTTGGGCATGTCGAGCGCCGAGGTCGGGTTCGCCGGCACCATCTATCTGATGGGGCAGGTGGTGGGTGCGCTGGTCTTCGGCCGGCTGACCGACCGCTGGGGGCGCAAGCGGCTGTTCATCACCACGCTGGCGCTCTACCTGATCGCGTCGGGCATCGCCGGCTTCGCCTGGACGCCCTGGTTCCTCTATGTCTGGCGATTCATCGCCGGGATGGGCATCGGCGGCGAATATGCAGCCGTCAACTCCGCCATCGACGAGCTGATCCCCGCGCGCTTCCGCGGCCGGGTCGACATCGCCATCAACGGCACCTATTGGGGCGGGGCGATGATCGGCGCGGTCGGCAGCGTTTTCCTGCTCGACCACTCGCTGGTCCCGGAAAACCTCGGCTGGCGCATCGCCTTCTTCATCGGCCCGTTGCTGGGGCTGATCATCATCTATCTGCGCCGGCACATCCCGGAAAGCCCGCGCTGGATGGTCACCCACGGCATGGAGGACGAGGCGGAGCGCATCGTCGACGACATCGAGGCCAGCGTGCGCGCGCAGGGAAGGACGCTGGCGCCGGTCGACCCGAAGCGGGCGATGTGCATCATTCCGGAGGATTCGGTGTCCTACGCCCAACTGGTCGACGTGTTCTTCCGGCAATATCCGTCGCGCACCTTCCTGGGCGTGACGATGATGGTGACGCAGTCCTTCCTCTACAATGCGATCTTCTTCACCTATGCCCTGGTGCTGCAGAATTTCTACCATCTCGACCCATCGCAGACCGCGCTCTATTTCTTCCCCTTCGCCGCCGGCAACCTGATCGGGCCGCTGTTGCTGGGACCGCTGTTCGACACGGTGGGGCGGCGGCGGATGATCTTCGGCACCTATCTGCTGGCGGGCGTGGTGCTGCTGGCCTCGGCTTTCCTGTTCCGGCAGGGGGTGCTGACGGCGAACACGCACACGATCTTCTGGTGCGTCTCCTTCTTCTTCGCGTCGGCCGGCGCCTCCTCCGCCTATCTGACGGTCAGCGAGATCTTCCCGCTGGAGGTCCGGGCGCAGGCGATCTCCTATTTCTTCGCCATCGCCCAGGTGGTGGGCTCCACCGGCCCGCTGCTGTTCGGCTGGCTGGTGGGGGAGGGGACGGAGCGCGACCCGCTGTTCTGGGGCTATGTGGTGGGGTCGGTGGTGATGATGTTCGGTGGGATGGTCGCGCTGGTCTATGGCGTCGATGCCGAAGGCAAGGGGCTGGAGGACATCGCCGAACCGCTGACCAAGGCCAACCGCGACCAGGGCGTGGGGGAGGAGGAGGCGGAGACGATTTGAGGGCGCTGAGTGGTCACCAAGATGGCGTCGAGATGTGGCGCCTCAGAAAATGTTCTTGGGGACGGCGGCTCTGTCCTCGATCTCCGTCGCGACTGATGAACACCGTCTCTCCAGGAAGTTCGAACTCCACCGGAATGCGCACGGCTTGGCTGCGGTTGTTGCGGAACAGGCGAACTTCCTTGCGCTGCTGCATGTCGCGGCGCTCCATGTATATGCCAATTACATGTGCCATGGACGCGGCCGAGGTCAATCGCGGGTCGTCTTCGGCACGCGGGCGCCGTTCAGGAAAAGCCGCACCGCATGCCGGACATAGCGGTCGAGGTCGGGGATGGCCGGTGCGCTCTGCGGCAGGATCAGGCGGCGGATCACCAGATTGCCGGTGACCATGCCGAGAAAGGCCTGCGCCGCGGCTGCCGGATCGTCGATGCGCAGGTCGCCGCGGTCGGACAGCCGCCGCAGATAGTCGGCCAAGCGGCCGATGGCGCTCTCAGGTCCGATGCGGAAGAAGGCCTCGGCGATGTCGGGCACGCGGTCGCCCTCCGCGATCAGGATGCGGACGGTGGCGGTCGTCTCCTCGTTCAGCAGCGCCTTGACCAGATGCAGGGCGAAGGCGGTCAGACCGGCCTCCGGCGTTACGCGCTCGTCCGCCTGGGCGGGGGCGAGGCCGGAGAGGATCATCGCGTTGTCCTCTTCCATGATGGCGCGGAACAGCCCTTCCTTGTCGCCGAAATGCTCGTACAGCGTGGCGCGCGACCCGCCGGCGACGGCGATGATGTCGCTCAGCGTCGTCTTTTCGAACCCCTTTTCGATGAACAGCCGGCGGGCCGCCGTCAGGATCGCCTGCCGGCGCGCCATGCCGCGCGGACCGCAGGTGGACGGGCCGCAGATGGCGGCTCCACTGGCGGGTGGTTCCTGCGCGGTGTCGATCCGGGCCTTGTGGCTGCTGGGGTGGCTGCTGGTCATCCTGCGTTCCATTCCGGTGCGGCGGCTGCGGCCGGGTTCATTTTTTTCCAGCGCCTTTCCGCGGGATCCCTTGTCGGGCATCCGCGGAACCCTCTTGCGCGGTGCAGCATTCTCACTGTATCGTCTGGTACACTGTACTGTATGAGACAGTACTAAGCAACGGGGATGTGCCGGACCAGCCGAGCCCCGGCGTAGCAGGGAGACGGGTCCGCCGCGCGCGGCGCCGAGACGAGGAAAGAGATGTCCAGATCCAATCCATTCATGACGCTGGCCGCGGCGGCCTGCCTGATCGCGCTGCTCGCCGGCTGCAACCAGCAGAAGCAGGCGGGCGGCGCCCCCCAGGGTGCCGGCGGCCCGCCCGAGGTGTCCGTCGCCACCATCGAACCGCAGCGCCTGACCGTGACGACCGAATTGCCGGGCCGCACCGCCGCCTACCGGATCGCCGAAATCCGGCCGCAGGTCAGCGGCATCGTGCTGAAGCGCCTGTTCCGCGAGGGCAGCGAGGTGAAGGCGGGCGACCAGCTTTATCAGATCGACCCCGCGACCTACGAGGCGTCGCTGGCGAGCGCCCAGGCCGACGTGCAGAAGGCGGAAGCCAACCTGCAGGCCGCCCGCAACAAGGCGTCGCGCTACGGCGATCTGGTGAAGAACAGCGTGGTCAGCAAGCAGGATTTCGACGACGTCCAGGCCACGCTGAAGCAGAACGAGGCGCAGGTCGCCGCCGCCAAGGCCGCCTACAACCTCGCCAGCATCAACCTGAACTACACCAAGGTGTTCGCCCCGATCTCCGGCCGCATCGGCAAGTCGGCGGTGACGGAGGGTGCGCTGGTCACCGCCAACCAGGCGACGGCCTTGGCCACCATCCAGCAGTTCGACCCGATCTATGTCGACGTGACGCAGACCGCCTCGCAGCTGATGAAGCTGCGCGAGGACATGGCGACCGGCCGCATCCGCCCGGCGGAGCCCGGCAAGATCCCGGTGACGCTGTTCCTGAACAGCAACGGCAGCGGCGACGACACCGCCTATCCGGCCAAGGGTGAGCTGCAATTCTCCGACGTGACGGTGGATGCCGGCACCAGCTCGGTCCAGCTGCGCGCGGTCTTCCCCAACCCGAACAAGGAACTGCTGCCCGGCCTGTTCGTCCGCGCCCGTGTCGAGCAGGGGGTGGCCGAGAACGCCATCACCGTGCCGCAGGCGGCGGTCGCCCGCGGGCCGGACGGCTCCGCCCGCGTCTGGGTGGTGGGGGCCGACAACAAGGTGAACCCGCGCACCATCAAGACCGAACGCGCGGTCGGCAACGTCTGGCTGGTGTCGGACGGGCTGGCAGCCGGCGAGCGCGTTGTGGTCGAGGGCCTGCAGAAGGTCAAGCCGGGCGCCGAGGTGAAGCCGGTGCCGGCCCAGAACGCTCTTGCCGCGCTGCCGGAAAAGGCCGCCTCGGCCCGCTGATCCCAGGATACCGTCCCCAGGATACCGTCACATGTCAAAATTCTTCATCGACCGGCCGGTCTTCGCCTGGGTCATCGCCATCGTCATCATGATGGCGGGCGCCCTGGCGATCCTGCGGCTGCCCGTCGAGCAATATCCGAAGATCGCGCCGCCGACGGTGTCGATCACCACCAGCTATCCCGGCGCCTCGGCCAAGACGCTGGAGGACACGGTCACCCAGGTCATCGAACAGAAGATGACCGGGCTCGACCATTTCCGCTACATGTCCTCCAACAGCGACTCCTCCGGCAACGTCACCATCACCCTGACCTTCGAGCCGGAGGCCAACCCCGACATCGCCCAGGTCCAGGTGCAGAACAAGCTGCAGCTGGCGGTCCCCCTGCTGCCGCAGGAGGTCCAGCAGCGCGGTCTCCAGGTGTCGAAGGCCGGCAACGACTTCCTGCTGGTGGTCGGTTTCGTGTCGAGCGACGGGCGCCTCAGCCAGGGCGACATCGCCGACTACGTGACCTCCAACCTGCAGGACACCATCAGCCGGGTGGAGGGTGTCGGCGACGTCACCGTCTTCGGGCCGCAGCATGCCATGCGCATCTGGCTCGACCCCGACGCGCTGAACAACTTCGCCCTGACCACCACCGACGTTTCCAACGCGATCAAGACCCAGAACGCCCAGGTCTCCGCCGGCCAGCTCGGCGGCGCTCCCGCCGTTCCGGGCCAGCAGATCAACGCCACCATCACCGCCCAGTCGCGCCTGCAGACGCCGGAGCAGTTCGGTGCCATCCTGCTGCGCGTCAATCCCGACGGCTCCCAGGTGCGGCTGCGCGACGTGGCGCGGATCGAGATCGGGTCCGAAACCTACGAGATCAGCGCCAACTACAACGGCAAGCCGGCGGCCGGCATGGGCATCAAGCTGGCGACCGGCGCCAACGCGCTGGACACCGCCGCCGCGGTCAAGGCGCGGGTGGCGGAGCTTCAGCCCTTCTTCCCCAGCGGCATCGAGGTCATCTACCCCTACGACACGACGCCCTTCGTCCAGCTGTCGATCCACGAGGTCATCAAGACGCTGTTCGAGGCGATCGTTCTCGTCTTCGTAGTGATGTACCTGTTCCTGCAGAATTTCCGCGCGACGCTGATCCCGACCATCGCGGTGCCGGTGGTTCTGCTCGGCACCTTCGGCGTGCTGTCGGCCTTCGGCTTTTCCATCAACGTGCTGACGATGTTCGGCATGGTGCTGGCGATCGGCCTGCTGGTGGATGATGCCATCGTTGTCGTGGAAAACGTCGAGCGCGTGATGAGCGAGGAGGGGCTCCCCCCGCGCGAGGCGACGCGCAAGTCGATGGACCAGATCACCGGCGCGCTGATCGGCATCGCCCTGGTGCTGTCGGCGGTCTTTGTGCCGATGGCCTTCTTCGGCGGGTCGGCCGGCGCGATCTACCGCCAGTTCTCGCTGACCATCGTGTCGGCGATGGCGCTGTCGGTGCTGGTCGCCCTGGTGCTGACCCCGGCGCTCTGCGCCACCATCCTGAAGCCGGTCGCCGTCGGCCATGGCCATGCGAAGGGCGGCTTCTTCGGCCTTTTCAACCGCGGCTTCGATTCCGGCAGCCGGGTCTATGTCCGCGGCGTGCGCGGGGCGGTGAACCGGCTGGGCCGCTTCTTCATCGCCTACCTGCTGATCCTCGGCGGCCTCGGCTACCTGTTCCTGCAGATGCCGTCCTCCTTCCTGCCGACGGAAGACCGCGGCCAGCTGTTCGTGCTGTGGTCGGCCCCGCCGAACGCCAGCTCCCAGCGCACCGCCGAGACCGCCAAGGCCGTCACCACCTATTTCCTGGAAAAGGAGAAGGACAGCGTCGAAGGCCTGTTCACCATCGTCGGCTTCAACTTCTCCGGCCGCGGCCAGAATGCCGGCATGGCCTTCGTCCGGCTGAAGGACTGGAGCGAACGCACCCTGCCGTCGCAGAAGCCACAGGCCATCGCCGGCCGGGTGATGGGCGCGATGTCCAAGCTGAAGGACGCGGTGGTCTTCTCCTTCCTGCCGCCGTCGGTTCCCGGCCTCGGCAACGCCACCGGCTTCGACCTTCAGCTGGTCGACCGCGGCGGGCTTGGCCATGACCGGCTGATGCAGGCGCGCAACCAGCTTCTCGGCATGGCGGCTCAGAACCCCAAGCTGGTCGGCGTCCGCCCCAACGGCTTGGAGGACACCCCTCAATTCAAGCTGGACATCGACCGCGAGAAGGCGAGCGCGCTCGGCCTGTCGCTCAGCGACATCAACACGACGCTGGCGGCGGCCTGGGGCTCGTCCTACGTCAACGACTTCATCGACCGCGGCCGGGTGAAGAAGGTCTATCTCCAGGCCGACGCGCCCTACCGCATGCAGCCCAGCGACATCGACCGCTGGTATGTGCGCAATTCCGCCGGCCAGATGGTCCCCTTCTCCGCCTTCACGACGGCGCAGTGGACCTACGGCTCGCCGAAGCTGGAGCGCTACAACGGCTCCTCGTCGCTGAACATCCAGGGATCGGCCGCACCGGGCGTCAGCTCGGGCGAGGCGATGACCGAGATGGAGGCGATGATGCAAAAACTGCCGCCGGGCATCGGCTATGAATGGACGGGATTGTCCTACGAGGAGCGGCTCAGCGGCTCGCAGGCGCCGGCGCTCTACGCCCTGTCGATGATCATCGTCTTCCTATGTCTGGCGGCTCTCTATGAAAGCTGGTCGGTGCCGGTGTCGGTGATCATGGTGGTGCCGCTGGGCGTCATCGGCGCCGTCGTCGCGGCGACGCTGCGCGGCCTGCCGAGCGACGTCTATTTCCAGGTCGGCCTGCTGACCACCATCGGCCTGTCGGCGAAGAACGCCATCCTGATCGTGGAGTTCGCCAAGTCGCTCTACGACCAGGGCATGGAGCTGAAGGAAGCGGCGGCGGAGGCCTGCCGCCAGCGCCTGCGCCCGATCATCATGACCTCGATGGCCTTCATCCTCGGTGTGCTGCCGCTGGCGATCAGCACCGGCGCCGGGTCGGAGAGCCAGAACGCCATCGGCGTCGGCGTGATGGGCGGCATGATCTCCGCCACCGTGCTGGCGATCCTGTTCGTGCCGGTCTTCTTCGTCGCCGTCTACCGCCTGTTCGTCCGCCGCCGCCCCGGCCACGGCGCCATGCCGCAGCCGGCGGCGGGGGATTAAACGACGCTTTCCTCTCTCCCGCCCGAATCCCCCTCTCCCCCCGGGGAGAGGGGATCTTCGCCCCCACCCGCCCGGCATCCGTCAGCAGCGTGTCCAGCACCTGCACCAGATGGTCGATGCGGTAGGGTTTCGGCAGCACCATCACCCCGGTGGCGCGGGCGACATCCTCGCTGTAGCCGGTCGCCAGCACGACGGGCAGGTCCGGCCGGAGCCGTTGCGCGGTGCGGGCCAGATCAACGCCGCTCAGGGTGCCGGGCATCACCACGTCGCTGAACAGGAGGTCGAACCCGCCGGCCTCCAGCAGGGGCAGCGCCTCGTCGGCGGTGGCGGTGCGGGTGATGGTGAAGCCGGCATCCTCCAGCGCCGTCGCCACGGTCAGCGCCACGATCGGGTCGTCCTCCACCACCAGCACATGGCCGCCGATGCGGGTGGCGTCCGCCTCCGCCACGGCCGGTTCGGCCGCCGTCGCCGGAGCGGTGCCGGAGCGGCGGATCAGCAGGCCGATGGTGGTGCCGTGCCCCTCCTCGCTCTCGATCCAGGCGGTCCCACCGCAATGGCGGGCGAAGCCGTAGACCTGCGACAGGCCCAGCCCGCTGCCCTTGCCGATCTCCTTGGTGGTGAAGAAGGGATCGAAGGCACGCGCCCGCACCTCGGCCGGCATGCCGGTGCCGGTATCGCTCACCGTCAGCTGCACGAACTCGCCCGCCAGCCCGTCCGGTGC
The DNA here is from genome assembly GCF_900177515.1 of Azospirillum oryzae. Classification (GTDB taxonomy): domain Bacteria; phylum Pseudomonadota; class Alphaproteobacteria; order Azospirillales; family Azospirillaceae; genus Azospirillum; species Azospirillum oryzae_A. The sequence continues at coordinate 250,266 of NZ_FXAK01000008.1, read as the reverse complement.
CCGCGCATCGCTTGGCTCCAGGATCACGTTGGCCGCCCGGATCGTCAGGGCGCCGCCGTCCGGCATCGCATCCCGCGCATTGACCACGAGATTCAGCAGGGCCAGCTCCAGCTGGGTCGCATCGACCTCCACCGGCCACAGTCCGGTGGTGAAGTCGATCTTCAGCCTTATGTCCGCGCGCAACGCCCGGTTCAGCAGTTCCGACATGCCGAGCACGCGGTCGCGCAGGTCGACGGTCTCCGGCCGCAGCGCCTGACGGCGGGCGAAGGCCATCAGCTGCTGTACCAGCTTGGCGCCGCGGTCCACCGCCTGCCGCCCGGCATCGACCAGCGGCTGGATGCGCGTTCCTTCCGCCCGCTTCTCGATCATGTGCAGGCAGCCCGACAGCGCCTGCAGCAGATTGTTGAAATCATGGGCGACGCCACCGGTCATCTGGCCCAGCGCCTCGGTCTTCTGCGTCTGCAGCAATGCCACCTGGACGCGCTCGCGCTCCGCCACCTCCTCGGCGACGCGGGCCTCCAGCGTGGCGTTGAGCTGCTGCAGCTCCTCCTCCGCCCGCTTGGCCTCGGTGACGTCGCTGCCCTCCACGAACAGGCCGCTGACGCGCCCGTCCTCATCCCGGATCGGCTGGTAGACGAAGGTGAGGAAGCGCTCCTCCAGCGGTTCGCCGGGCCGGCGCTGGAACCGGATCGGCATGTTGCGCCCGACGAAGGTCTCGCCGCTGGCATAGACGCGGTCGAGCAGCTCGAAGAATCCCTGCCCCTCCACCTCCGGCAGCGCGTCGCGCGCGGGCCGGTCCACCAGATCCTGGCGGCCGACCAGCTGCATGTAGGTGTCGTTCGCCATCTCGAAGACATGCTCCGGCCCGCGCAGCACGCACATGAAGCCCGGCGCCTGCCGGAACAGGGTGCGCAGCCGCTCCCCCTCCGCCGCCAGCCGGGCGTTGGCCGCCTCGACCGCGGCACGTTCGCGCATCAGCGCCTTGTTGGCGGCGCGCAGGGCCGCTTCGGCGAGCGCGCGTTCCACCGCGGCCCAGGTGCGTTCCGCCACATCCTCCGCCAGGGCGGCATCGGTGTCGGTCCAATGGCGCGCCTTGGTCTCATGCAGATAGAGGATCGCCGTCAGCTGCCCCGCCTTCAGCAGCGGCACCACCAGCAGCGAACGCGCGCCGATGCCGGCGAAGGCCGCCGCCGGACCGCTGCCGCTGGTGCGCGGATCGGTGGCGACGTCGTCCACGCGCAGCGTGTATCCCGCCCGCAGCTCTGCGATCAGCGCCGGCCCGAAGCTGTCGAGCAGGCGGGATTCGCCGGCGAGGCTCGCCACCCCGCTGTCGCTCCAGTCGCGCTCGACCGAGACCATGCTGGCGGTCGGATCGGTGCGGCCATAGCCGGCCCGCGCCACCCCCAGATGGCGGCCGATCGCCTCTGCGGCGGCGGCGGTGATGCCGACCGGGTCGTTCAGCCCGCGCAGCCGCTCCGCCAGATCGAGCTGGAAGGTCAGACGCCGCTCGGCCAGCACGCGGGCGGTGTTCTCGGTGCAGGCGCAGAACATCCCGGCGACGCGGTCGGTCTCGTCGCGCACCGGGCTGTAGGAGAAGGTGAAATAAGTCTCCTCGCGATAGCCGTGCCGCTCCATCACCAGCAGCCGGTCCTCGTGATAGGTCGCTTCGCCGGCGAGCGCCCGCGCCACCAGGGGAGTCAGATCGGGCCAGATGTCGGCCCACACCTCCGCGAAGGGACGGCCCAGCGCCTCAGGCTTGTCGCCCAGGATCGGACGGTAGCTGTCGTTGTAGAGGAAGGTCAGCTGCGGCCCCCAGACCGCGAACATCGGGAAGCTGGAGGTCAGCATCAGGTTGACGATGGTGCGCAGCGACTGCGGCCAGTCCTCCGCCGGGCCGAGCGGCGTGGCCGACCAGTCCATCGCCCGCATCCGCCGGCCCATCTCTCCGCCGCCGGTGAAGACGTCTGGGCTGCGGGCCGGACTGCCCTGTGCCGGACTGCCATCTGCCGGGCCGCCGGACACTCCGGCCTGCCGCAGCCTTGCGGCGTCCTGCCATACCGGATCGGCCGTCATGCGACGAACACCGCCGCCGCGGGTTCACGACGTCGATGCCCGGTAGTCCGGAAAAAGATAGGGGCTTTCACACAGGTCATGGCGCGAGAATAGGCAATCGCAAGATGGGTGGCAATCAGCGGCCTCTAGCCATTTCGGAGTAGTTTTCTTGACTCGTCATGCGGGCGCGACCTTAACGCCTGTACCGATGTTGTCGAGATCATCATATCTGCAAGCCGCTTCTTGTCCTTTCCGGGAGATCGGGCCCGGGAGATCAGACGGGCAGCCGTTCATTCTGTACCGCTTTTTGTGGCTGTACCGCTTTTTTTGGAGAAAGCCCGTGGGTCCGTTCCATCTTTCCGCCATCTTGCTGACCTTGGCGGCCACCTTCGGCTTCATCAATCACAAGTGGCTGAAGCTGCCCAGCACCATCGCGCTGTTCTTCGAAGGACTGGCGCTGGCGCTGCTGGTGAGCGGCGTCGATTCGGTCAGCGCCACCCTGGGCGTCGGCAACTGGCTGCGCAACCTGATCCAGCAGATCAGCCTGCCGGAGATTCTGCTCGACGGCATTCTCAGCCTGCTGCTCTACGCTGCCGCGGTGAATGAGGATCTGTGTGCGTTGCTGAAGCGGAAATGGACGGTGCTGGCGCTTGCGACGCTGGGGGTGATGCTGTTCACCGGCCTGATGGGACTGGGGCTGAGTTTCATCTTCCG
>NZ_FXAK01000008.1:0-237500 GCF_900177515.1 Azospirillum oryzae | reverse complement strand
GCCCAGCGCCGACACCGTCACGTCGACCGTCGTGCCCTGGCGCGGGAAGGGCGGCAGGCTGGCTGTCACCATCACCGCTGCCGCGTTGCGGGTGCGCAGGGTCTCGCCACGGGTGTTGATGCCCAGCCGTTCCATCATCCCCTTCAGGCTCTGTTCGGTGAAGGGGGTGTTGATGAGCCGGTCGCCGGTGCCGTTCAGCCCGACCACCAGTCCATAGCCGACCAGCTGGTTGCGGCGGACCCCGTCGAAGGTGACCAGATCCTTCACCCGCGTCTGCGCCGCCGCCGGAACGGGTGCCACCGACAGCATGCCGAGCACCAGCAGCACCCCACCGGCCAGCGCCGCGGCACGGCTGAAGACAGTACGGCGGAAAGTGGGCCGGAGCCGGCGCGGAACGGGGAGCTGGATGCCGGGGCTCATGGGGATGCGGCCTAGAGGTAGTTGGTCAGGTGCAGCTTGGCGATGCGCGCGGTGGCGCTGGAGGTGGCGTCGATCTGCGCCTCCAGCTGGGAGATCCGCGTGCTGGCCTCGTAGGGATCGACGCCTTCCAGATTGTCGATCTGCAGGCTGAGGATCGCCTTCTGCGTCTTGTGCTGCTCGGCCAGCGCGGCCACCTGGGCGCGCTGGATGCCGAGCTGCGCCGTCGCCTCCCGCAGCTTGCCGAGGCCGCCGGACAGCTTGTCCACCGCCGTCTTGATGTAGTCGGGGTAGGCATCGACGTTCATCTTCGACGTGTCGACCGCCGCCAGCATGTAGATGCCTTCCAGCATCTCCCGCATCATCGGATCGTTGGCCTGCACGCCATAGGCGATGCTGGTGGACTCCGCCGGCCGGCCGCTGACGCGCGGCGCCGCGGCGCCGCCCGGCTGCTGCGCCGTGGTGCCGGTGTAGAGGCCGCCCTCGAAGCTGTCGGTCAGCGGGGCGGGGGCGGGCGTCGCCGGGTCGCGCACGGCGAACAGCTCGTCCAGCCGGGCGATCACCGCCGTGGTTTCCGCCGCAGTGGTCGGCATCGCCATACCGCCGGTGGCGGACTGGATGGCATCCTGGACGATCTGCATCGGCGCGCGCAGGCCCGACTTGTCGCCGTCGACATTGCGCATCGGCGGCTGGTCCAGCGCCGTGCCGGCGAACAGATAGCTGTTGCCGGACGAGGCGTTCAGCAGCCCGACCACCTGATCCAGCACGCCGCGCGCGCGGATTTGCAGGGAGGTGCCGGTCGGCGACTGCTGCCCCAATCCGGTGGAGGCGGCGGCCAGCAGGTCGGTGCCCGACGCGATGATGCTGGTCATCGCGCTGTCCATCGTCTTCATCCGCCCGTCGAGCAGGTCGGTGGTCTTCACATACTCGTCGGTGCGGTCGAACAGGTTGCGCAGCGCGATGTCGCGGCCGGTGGCGGCGCCGATGGTCGCGGCGACATCCGAATGCACGCCGGTCGCCACCTCCTCGTTCGCGCGGGTCAGCTCCATCTGCTGCCGGGTCATGGTGCTTTGCAGCTTCCGGCTCATCCCCAGCGTGGACAGGGCATTGTACAGCATCGGCTTACCCCTTGATCTGCAACAGGATGTCGATCATGCGGCCGGCGACCTGCACCACCTGGGCGCTGGCGCCATAGCTCTGCTCGATCAGCATCAGCTTCTGCATCTCGTCGTCGATGTTGACGCCGTCGCGGTTGATGCGGGCGGTCTCCAGCGTGTCGGCGCTGATCTTGCGCGCGTTCATCTCCGACTCCGCGCCGGTGCGGTAGCCCTGCTGGGCCGACACTATGGCGGTGGCGTAACCGCCGAGCGTCGCGTTGGCCGGCATGTCGGTGGCGGCGAAGCTGCGGGTGTCGGTGAAGACGGTCAGGAACTTGTCGATCTGCGTCTGGTCGCCGGGCTGAAGCGGGGCCGCCGCCTGCACGCCGCTCTGCATCCGCCAGCTTTCCGTCCGCACCACGTCGTTGACGGCGATGCGCGCGGCCAGACCGGCGGTGGTGCCATAGGCGGCGCCGGCATCGGTGAACAGGCCGGGCTGGGTCGGATCGGCCTCCGCCCCCTGGAAGGCCTGGACGATGCCGGCCGCCAGCTCGTCCAGCTGCGCCATCGCGCGCGGCATGTCCTGCTTGATGGTCTGGACATAGCCCATGATGCGGCCGCTCTGGATCTCGCTGTCCGGCTTGGCCGACAGGGCGACGCCGTTCGCCATCACCTCGTCGCCCAGCAGCGTCAGCGGCTGCTCGCCGGGCGCCAGCGGGTGGTCGAGCAGGGTCTGGCCGTTGCGGGTCATCACCACGACCTGCCCATCCTCGCGGCTGTAGGTGCGGATGCCGATCTCCTGCGAGACCTGATCGAGCAGGCGGTCGCGCTCGTCGCGCAGGTCGCCGGCATCGCCGCCGCGCGTCTCCAGCGTCGCGACCCTGCCGTTCAGCTCGCTGATGCGCTGGAGCGAGGTGTTGACCGCGTCGACGGAGGTCTGCAGCCGGCCCCTGGCATCCTCCTGCACCGTCTGCGCCGCCTCGGCGGCACGGTTCAGCCCGCCGGCCAGCGCCGCCGCCTGCGACACCACGGCGTTGCGGGCCGCGTCGTCGTTGGGCATGTCGTGCAGGCGGGCGAAGGCCTGCTGCAGCTTCGACAGCTGGGTGGAGACCGATTTCTCGTCCTGCGGCTGCCCCAGCACCAGCGCATAGTCGGCCAGCGCGGAGGCTCGCGCCTCCTGCCCGCTGTAGCGGCTGGTCTCGAACCGGGCATCGCGGATCAGCAGCTCGTCCACCTTGCGGGCGACGGCGTCCACACGCACCCCGGCGCCGCGGCCTGCGGTGCTGACAGCGGTCAGGTCGAGGTCGCGCCGCACATAGCCGGCGGTGGTGGCGTTGGCGAGGTTGTGGGACACCATCGCCGCCTGCTGCTGCGTCGTGCGCAGGCCGGACAGGGCGGAGGTGAGGGCGAGTTGGACGCTCATGGCCGGGGCTCCGTCGGTGCCGGGATCAACGCTTCAGGCGGGTGGTCTCTTCGACCAGCTCGTCGGTGGTGCGCACCAGGGTGGCGTTCGAGGAATAGGCGCGCTGCGTCTCGATCAGGGAGACCAACTCGGTCGCGATATCGACGTTCGACTGCTCCAGCGCGCTACCGACGACGGTGCCGGCGTTGCCCTGCTTGCCGGCGCCTAGCGTGAGCGTCCCGGTCTCCGCCCCCAGCGTGTAGGTGTTGCCGTCCTGGGCGACCAGACCGTCGGGGTTGGTGACGGTGGCGATCGGGATCTGGTACAGCGCCTGACGGGCGCCGTTGTCGTACATCACCCACAGCTTGCCGCTATCGTCGATGTCGACCGAGGTGACCTGACCGACCTTGGCGCCGTCGCCGGTGACGGTCGGCACATAGTCGCCATTCAGCTGCGTGAGGTTGCCGAGCGAAAGCGTGAAGCTGTCGGCCGTCGGCGTCGCCGGCGAGGTGACGGTGATGCCCGGCATCGGGTCCAGCGGCAGGCCGCCGGCATCCACCGGCTTGCCGGCATAGGGGCCGGTGGCGGCGAAGGTCAGCGTCACCGGCGCCCCGCCGACGGTGTATCCGGCCGGCCCGGTGGCGGTCAGCGTCCACTCGTTGGGATTGGTGGTCTTGGTCCAGGTCAGCGACAGGTCCAGCGGGTTGCCCAGCCCGTCATAGAAGGTCGGGCTGCTGGTGAAGCTGTCGCCGGCGGCGGCCTGGGCCGGCAGGTTGCCAGAGAAATCCATCATCGTCGTCTTGGCCCCGCCATAGACGAGGTTGCCGATGTTGACCGACTGCAGGTCGTCGAAGCGGGACTTGCTGACGTTCGGCATGCTGCCGTCGGGGTTCAGTTTCCAGGCTTCCAGATACTGGCCGGCGTTGTTGCGCAGGAAGCCGGTCTCGTCCGGCAGGAAGCTGCCGGCGCGCGTCAGCGAATATTCCGGCGTGCCCGACGCCTTGTTGCCGACGACGAAGAAGCCGTTGCCGCTGATCGCCATGTCGGTGGCGGAGCCGGTGCCCATGATCGTGCCGTCCTGCTGCACCTGATAATGGGTGGCGGACTGCACGCCGCTGGCGGTGTAGGTGCTGCGGCTGCCGGGTGCGGTGACCAGGGTCGAGAAATCCACGGTGGCCCGCTTGTAGCCGACCGTCTGGGAATTGCTGATGTTGTCCGAAATGGCGGCAAGGCGCGAGCTTTGCGCGGACATGCCGCTGACACCGGACCGCATGGCGCTGTACAGGCTCATCCTTGGAATCCTCTGGTCAACCGTCGAACGGAAGGGGGTTGTGCGTTCCGGGATTCTCCGCGGATGACTGGCGGAATTAACGATAGCGAAGGGGTTTTAAAGGGGCTTTAAAGGAAAAGGGGCAGAGTTTTGTTAAAATATGTGGGGGTTTTATTTGAAGAGCGTCGGCTCCGATACCCAACCCCTACCGCCGCAGCAACGTAATGCTGATCCGCCGGTTGCTGGGATCGAGCGGATCGCTCGCCCCGAAATGGTCCAGATCCGCACGTCCCTCGACCCGAACAATCCGCCCGCCCGGAATGCCGCTGGCGATCAGTTCGCGCCGTGCCGCGTTGGCGCGGTCGCTCGACAGTTCCCAGTTGCCGTACTTCGCATCCGGCGCATAGCCCAGCGCATCGGTGTGGCCGGTGATCCCGATCGGGTTGGGCACCGACGCCAGCGCCGAGGCCACCATCCGCATCAGGCGGCGACCCGGCTCGTTCATCTGGGCCGAGCCGACCTTGAACATCGAGAAGCGGGCCTGATCGGTCAGCTGCACGCGCAGGCCCTCCGGCACCTGCTGGATCACCAGACTGCCCTGCAGGGCGTTCAGGTCCGGCGAGGCGGCGATGCGCTGGCGGAGATCCCGCTCCAGCGTCTCCAGCGCCACCTTCTCCGTCAGTTCGGAGGACTGGCGGTCGAGCAGCGCCTCCAACTCCGCGCGGGTGGCGCTGACGCCGGGCGCCGGCTGTTGGGCGGCAGTCGCCGCGGGCGCGCTCTCCGTCGCGGGGCGCAGCAGGTCTACCGGCGGAACATTGCCGCCGGGCGGGTGGGGCATCGGGTCCTTGCGGCCGGCCGGCTGGCGGTCGCTGTCGCCGACCGAGGCGACGACGGGCGGTGAGGCCACCGGGCTCGCCTGATCGCCGGCGGCGTTCGGGGTGGTCAGCGAGCCGGTCTTGTCGACCGAACGGCCGGCCAGCATGCCGTCGGCGCCGGAGTTGCTCTGCGACACCGCCACCGGATTGAAGTAGTCGGCGATGCCCTTGCGCTGTTCGGTGGTGGTGATGTTCATCAGCCACATCACCAGGAAGAAGGTCATCATCGCCGTCACGAAGTCGGCATAGGCCAGCTTCCAGGTGCCGTTGTGCTCTTCCTCGTCATGGCTGCCGAGGTGGCGCTTGACGATGATCGGGGGGAGGGCGGTCTTGCGCGGCATGGCCGGTCACGCCGCCTGGCGGCCGTCGCGGGCCTTGGCCTGCGACGACAGCGTGGTTGCGACCTCCACCTCGGCAAGGCTGGGCTGGATGTCGGTGTAGAGCACCTTGCGGGCATATTCGGCGCAGACCTGCGGCGGGCTGCCGCGCAGGTACGCGCACAGCGCCGCCTTGATGCAGAAATACATGTTCAGCTCCGATTCGCGGCGCTGGCGGGCGGCGCTGGCGATCGGGCCGACCATGCCGTAGGACAGCAGCACGCCGAGGAAGGTGCCGGTCAGCGCCCCGCCGATCATGCGTCCCAGCACCTCCGGCGCCTCGCTGATGGCGCCCATGGCGTTGATGACGCCCAGCACGGCGGCGACGATGCCCAGCGCCGGCAGGGCGTCGGCGAGGTTCTGCAGCGCCTTCGGCACTTGGTTCAACTCGCGGCCCAGCGTGTCCAGCTCCTCCGCCATCAGCGATTCCAGGTCGTGCGGGTTGTCCTGGCCCAGCGCGATCAGGCGCAGATAGTCGCACAGGAAGGTGATGCAGCGGTCATAGCGCAGGACGTTGGGATACTGGGTGAACAACGGGCTTTCGGCCGGCTTGTCGATGTCGGCTTCGATCTGCGACATGCCCTTGGACTTGGCGACGCGCAGCAGGCCATAGACCAGCGCGATCATGTCCAGATAGTCGTTCTTGGGCGTGGCGCGTCCGCGGGCGATGGCGCCGACCGCGCGCAGCGTGTCGCGCAGCACCGCCGGGCTGTTGGCAATGGCGAAGCCGCCGATGCCGGCGCCGATGATGATGACGATCTCCACCGGCTGCCACAGCACGGCCATCCGCCCGCCCATCGCATAGAACCCGCCGAGCACGCTGGCAAACACCGCGATCAACCCGAACATCAAGCGCATGTCTTCTTCTCCGGATGTGCAAAAGCCATCGCGATTGGGCGCAACAGTCCGCCGACGCTACCGCCCGCCGTTTAAAGCGGCTTTACGGATCAGGGCCAAAGGTCAGTGAGGCCCCCGCCACGCCCGCGCCAGCCGCCCGAGCGCGTCCGCCGCGGCAAGGTCGCGCTCCACCGACTCCGCGCGCAACGGCCCGTCGGCCGGCGGCGGGGCGAAAGCGTCCAGCAGCCCGGCCCAGCGGGTGCCGGCCAGCCGCGCGCGTTCCGCGTCACCGAAGCCGCGCGTCGCGTCGGCGTCGCCGGCCAGATAGGCCGCCAGCCCCTGCAGCGCCAGATCGTCCGCCGTCGGCTCCGCTCCCGTGGCCTCCCGTTCGGCGGCAAGCTCCGCGAAGGCGGCCCGCGCCGCCCGCCATTCCCCGGCGGCGAACAGCCCCTGCGCCCGCAACCGCGCTGCCTCCGCCCCGCTCAACCCCCGCAGCGCGTCGAGCGCCCGCACCGTATCGCCGTCGCCGAGCAGTGCGTCGGCCCGCAACAGCGCCCGGCGTTCGGCCAATTCCGGCTCCAGTCCGGCGCCGCCGGTGCGGGCCAGCACGTCCAGCGCCTCCCCCTCGCGCCCGCCGTCGATCAGGGCGCGGGCCAGCGTGGCGCCAAGCTCCGCCCGGCGCGGGCCGCTCGCCCGTTCGGTCAGCGCATGCAGGATGCGGGTCGCCTCCAGCCCATAGCCGTCGCGCAGCAGCAGGCCGGCGAGGCGCCGCCGCAGCCCACCGTCCGGATTGTCGGCCAGCGTCACCAGACGGCCGTGCCGCGCCTGCAAGGCCAGCGCATAGAGCCCGCCCGGCGGCGACTGCTCCAGCCGGTCGAGCACGGCGGCCAGCAGGCTGCGCCCGGCCGTCAGCGCGTCGCGTCCGCGTGCGGTGGCGCCGAAACGCCGCCCCAGCAGGCCGAAGATGTCGAGCGCCGCGTCGGTCCTACCGCTGCGGGCATAGGCGCCGCCCAGCGCCGCCAGCGCATCCGTCTCGACGTCGTCGCCGCGCCAGGCGAAGCGCAGGGCTTCCAGCGCCTTGATGGCGCCGTCCTCGTCCAGCCGGCCCAGGCCGCGGCGCAGTTCGATGGCACGCACCTCCGCCTGGCGGGCGAAGGGACCGCGGTGCAAGGATGCCGCGGCGTCATAGCGTTCCAGCGCGGCGTCGGGCGTCGCCTTCAGTTCCGCCAGCCGGCCGCGGAAATAGTCGAGCCGGCCGTCGGCCATGCCCACGGAATCGACGGTGATCATCTCCAGCACGATCAGGTTCAGCGCCGCGCTGTCCCCCGCCTCGTCCGCTGCGGCGGCCAGCGTGGTCAGCAACCGGCTGCGCAGGTCGGCCGGATAGTCCAGCAGCCGGCGCAGCGCGATTGGCAGCCCCTCCTTCGCCGCCGCCCAGCGGGTCGGCGCCAGCGCCGCGCTGCGCCAGACGGTGTGGTCGGGCATGGCGCCGGCCGGCAGTTGGACGAACAGATTGTCGTCGGGCGCATCCTCGCGGTCGAGCGCGCGGAAGGCGTCGCCCAGGATGCGCAGGGCATAGCGCTGGTCGGGCGCCGGCGACAGGCTGGCCGCCGTTTCCAGCGCCGCGCGCCCTTCCTCGTCCATGGCGCGGGCGAGCAGGAAACGGACCAGCGCGATCTGCGCCTCGACCCGCGCACGGCCCTGCGCCTTTTCGAGTGTGCTTTGCAGCGCCTCGCGCGTGCGGTTGAAGTCGTCACCGGCCCAGCCGGCGAGATCCATAGCGCCGATGGGCGGTGGCTTTGGCGGTTCGGCCGCCTGCGGCGTAGGCTTCGGCGTGCGCTCAAGCTGCCGCAGCGTCTGCTGAATGCTGTCGCGCACCTCACCTTCCAGGCTGGTCACGACTGGGAGGGGAGGGCTAGGCGCAATCCCCCTCTCCCCCCCGGGGAGAGGGTCGGGGTGAGGGGGATGCACGGCGTGGCTATCCCGAGAATCCTCCCCACGCTCCCCCCTCACCCTAACCCTCTCCCCGGGGGGAGAGGGGACTCTGCCGGGAGAGGGAGAGTCATCGCCGCAGCATTCGCCGTGCCGATCGGGTTCAGCGCTTCGACAACTCCGGCGACACTGACAGACGGCGGAACCTCTGGCGGCGCAGTCGCGACGACCACCTCCTCCGCCCCATCCCCCGCCACCCCCGGCTTCACCCCCGGAACCGGCGGCCCGCCGACGTCGACGATCAGGTTCCGGCGCTCCATCACGCTCGCCACCCGCGCCCCGCAGGGCACCGTCGCGGTCAGGCTGCGTCCTCCATCAGCCGTCACGAAGTCCGACAGCCGGCGGGAGAAGCTGTCGCGCAAACTCGCCAGCGGCCAGCGCAGCGGATCGGGCACGCTGATGCGCAGCACACATCCGTCGACCACCGCCACCGGCTCCACGCCCTTCGGTACGGACAGCACCAGCCGCGAATAGTCGCCATGGTCGCCCAGCTGCGCGCGGACGGTCGCGGCCTGCGCCGTCCCCGACAGCAGGGCGAGAACCAGTGCCGAACCAACCGTCAGTGCGTCATCCGGGCGCCGTTTCATCGCAGTCGTCTCGCATTTTATCGAAATGATCACCAAACCCGGACCAAGACCGGCAAGGCATCGGCCGGAACGGCTCAGGTTGAAACCCGGCTTTAAACTGCCTCGTCCAGATTAAGGCGGAGTTCAAAACCGGAGTGTTCGGCGATGGAGAACCAGCTTTACATCGGACTGTCGCGCCAGATGGCGCTTCGGCGGCAGCTGGACGTCGTGGCGAACAACGTCGCCAACATGAATACGGTCGGTTTCCGTGGCGAACGCACCCTGTTCGAAGCGGCGATGGAGACCGGCGGGCGCAAGCCGACCGACCGCATCGCCTTCACCATCGACCGCTCCACCTACACCGACCTGCGCGCCGGCGCCTTCACCGAGACCGGCAACCCCTATGACGTGGCGCTGGACGGCGACGGCTTCCTGTCGGTGCAGACGCCGGACGGCGTGCGCTACAGCCGCGACGGGCGCCTGCGCCGCGATGCCGATGGCACGCTGGTCGGCCCCAACGGCCACCCGGTGTTGGACGACGGCCGCCGGCCCATCGCCATCCCGTCGGACAGCAGCACGATCACCATCGGGTCGGATGGGCTGCTGTCGGCCGACGGCAACGTGATCGCCCGCATCGCCGTCTCGCGCTTCGACAATCCGCAGGCGCTGAAGCAGACCGGCGACCTGCTGTTCGAACCGGCCGAGGGTATGGAGGCCCGCCCCGCCCCCGACACCCGTCTGGTGGAAGGCAAGGTCGAGCGGTCCAACGTGCAGGGCATCGTCGAGATCGGCCGAATGATGGACCTGACCCGCGACTATCAGGCGGTGACCAAGATGGTGGACGACGGGCAGGACCTTCTGCGCTCCGCCATCAACCGCCTCGGCAAATCCTCTTAAAGTTCCGAAGGGAGAGTCAGTCCATGCGCGTGCTCAGCATCGCGTCCACCGGCATGATGGCCCAGCAGATGAACGTCGAGGTCATCTCGAACAACATCGCCAACATCAACACCACGGCCTTCAAGCGCTCGCGCGCGGAATTCCAGGACCTGATGTATCAGGCGGAACGCCGGCAGGGCAGCCAGTCCACCGATTCGGGCACCATCGTGCCGACCGGCGTCGAGGTGGGGCTGGGCGTGCGGCCGACCTCGGTCAACCGCATCAACACCACCGGCAATCTGACCTCCACCGGCAACGAGCTGGATCTGGCGATCGAGGGGCGCGGCTATTTCAACGTGACCCAGCCCGGCGGCGAGACCGTCTACACCCGCGCCGGCAGCTTCAAGCTGTCGCCGGAGGGCACCATCGTCACCGCCGACGGCTTCACCGTCGCCCCCGGCATCACCGTGCCGCAGGGCACGCGCGAGGTGGTGATCAACCGCTCCGGCGAGGTGCTGGCCTATGTCGACGGTAAGGCCCAGCCGGTCAACCAGGGCCAGCTGGCGATGACAGTGTTCGTCAACGACAGCGGGCTGGAGGCGCTGGGCGACAACCTGTTCCGCGCCACCCCGGCATCCGGCGAGCCGCAGGATGGGCTGGCGGGGCAAGCCGGTTTCGGCACCATCCGCCAGAAGTATCTGGAATCCTCCAACGTCAACGTTGTGCAGGAAATCACCGAGCTGATCTCCGCCCAGCGCGCCTACGAGATGAACGCCAAGGTGATCGAGGCCGGCGACCAAATGGCCTCCACCATGACCAACATGCGGTGACGATTGTGCTGCACGTCCTCCGCCGGCCGCTATCGGCCCTGTTGCTCGGCACCATGCTGGCGCTTCCCCCCCCGGCTGCCGCCGGACCTGTGGAAACGCGGCTTGCGGAGGAGCTGCTGGCCTCCCTCGGTCCCTCGGTGCCGCCAGACGCGCAGGTGGCGCTGACTCTGGGCCGCCCCTTCGACGGGCCGGTGGACGCCGTGCGCGACATCGGACTCGACCCCCGCACCGGCATCTTCCAGGCCCGCATCCTCAGCGACGGCCATGTCGTGGAGCTGAGCGGCCGGGCCGACGTCGAAGTGACGATGCCGGTGCCGGTCCGCCGCATCCGGCCGGGCGAGATCATCGAGGCGGCCGACCTGACCACCATCCGCCTGTCGCTCGACCGCGCCGGGGCGGGCTTCATCGCCTCGGCCGACGCGCTGATCGGTCAGTCGCCGCGCCGCCAGCTCTCAACCGGGCGGCTGGTGCAGGTCGGTTCGGTCGGCGCGCCCGTCGTCGTCCAGCGCAACCGGCCGGTGACGCTTGTTTACGAGGATGGCGCCCTGCTGTTGGCTGCCCGCGGGCGTGCGCTGCAGGAGGGGGGGGTCGGCGACACCGTGCGCGTCATGAACATCGCCAGCAGCACCGTCGTCACCGGCACCGTCACCGGGGCCGAGACCGTTTCGGTGAGCGGCCCGCGCGTCCCGCAAGCCGCGCGGCCTTAATCTCAGCAAGGGAGCTTCCCAGATGCGCACCGCGCTCGTCCCCATCCTGCTGCTGTCGCTTGCGACGGGCGGCTGCGCGCGGCTGGCCGACATCGGCAGCGCTCCCGCCCTGTCGGAGATCTCCAACCCGGCGCTGCAGCCGGAAGCCCGCGTGATCTCGCTGCCGATGCCGCGACCCTCGACGGCCGAGCAGATCCCAAGCTCGCTCTGGCGCACCGGATCGCGCGACTTCTTCCGCGATCCGCGCGCCAAGGCGGTCGGCGACCTGCTGACCGTGGTCATCGACATCTCCGACCAGGCGCAGCTGCGCAACAGCACCCAGCGCGGGCGCACCAACAACGAGAAGGCCGGCCTGCCCAACTTCTTCGGGCTGGAAAGCCGCCTTCCCGCCGTCCTCCCCGACGCGGTGGATCCGTCCAGTCTGGTCGATCTCGACAGCTCCAGCACGTCGAGCGGCAACGGCACCATCCAGCGCAACGAGCGCATCGCCATGCGCGTCGCCGCCGTGGTGACCCAGGTGCTGCCGAACGGCAACTTCGTCATTGCCGGCCGGCAGGAGGTGCGGGTGAATTACGAACTGCGCGAGATGCGCATCGCCGGCGTCATCCGTCCCGAGGACATCAGCAACGCCAACACCATCGAATACGACAAGATCGCCGAGGCGCGCATCACCTATGGCGGCCGCGGCCAGATCACCGATGTGCAGCAGCCGCGCTACGGCCAGCAGGTGCTGGACGTGATTCTGCCTTTCTGATGATCCAGCCCTTCTGATGATTTGGCCAGTTCGGGAGCCCGCGCCATGAAAGCCGTCCTGCTGTTCGCCGTCGCCGCGGCGCTTGCCTTCGGCGGCGGCTACGGCTTCGGCCGCATCCAGGCCCCGCAAGACTCCGCCCCCGCCGCTTCCGCCGAACCGGCCGCCGGTGGCCCTTATTACGTCGAGGCCGGCCAGCTGGTGGTGCCGACGCTGGAGCGTGGGCGCACCATCGCCTTCATCCTGACCCAGGTCACGCTGGAGGCGTCCAGCGCCGACGACGCGCTGCTGGTCCGCCGCCGCCTGCCGCACGCCCGCAGCGCCATGCTGGAGTCCCTGTTCGACCTCGCCGGCCACGGCCGCTTCAACGGCCCGGCGGTCGACCCGCAAGGCGTCGCCACCGCCCTCCTGGTCGGCGCCAACGGCTCCTTCGGTCGCGAAAACGTCCAGCCGATCCGCGCCGTGCTGATCGACCGCCTGCTGCGCCAGGACAACACGCGGCTGTGATCTTCCTGAGCACCTCCCTCTCCCGCCCCGGGAGAGGGAAGGGGCCCATGCGAAGCATGGGAAGGGTGAGGGGTGATCCAAGGAACCATGCGGTCCGGGATTCTTGCCGTACCCCTCACCCTCCCCACGCCTTCGGCGCGGGTCCCCTCCCTCTCCCGGGGCGGGAGAGGGCATTCCTCCCCTCACGACGCCGACAGCACCGCGCCCGAATCCACCGTGGCGCCGTTCTTCAGCACGAACTTGCTGGCGCCGTCGACGCTGCGCACCTCGGCCACCGTGTCGGTGACAACGGTGGCGGTGTTCAGCGCCTTGCCGTCCTTGTCCTTCGCCGTCACCCGCAGCGTATAGACGCCGTCCGGCGCGGTGCCGCCGCTCGCCGTCCTGCCGGTCCAGTCGAAGACCTGCCGGCCGGTCTTCAGCGACCCGGGGCTGCTGTAGACGACGCTGCCGGCGCCGTTCAGCACCTCCAGCTTCACGCTGGCCGGCGTGCCCTCGACCGTGTAGGCGGCCTGCGCCTTGCCGTCGCTCAGCGACAGCTGGTCGGACGCCACCTCCACCTTGCGGCCGAGCAGGGCCATGTCCATCCGCATGCCGCTGCTCTTCAGCGTGTCCAGCACCTTGCCCAACGTGTCGTTGGAGCGCATCGACTGCTCCACCGTGGACAGCTGCGCCAGCTGGGTCATGAACTGGGTGGCGTCCATCGGCGCCAGCGGGTCCTGGTTGCGCAGCTGGGCGGTCAGCAGCTTCAGGAAGGATTCGTAATCGACGGTGGCCTTCCTGGTCTCTTCGGTGGCGGCCGCCGTGTTCGTCTTCGCGGCCGTCATCAGGCCGGTGCTTGGCGTGTTGGTCATGGCGGGACAGTCTTTCCTGTTCAGACGGTGACGTCGACCAATCCGTCGATCGGGCGCAGCGGCCGGTCGGTCACGGGTTCGGCGGCGTGCTCGGGAACGGCCCCGGCCTGCACGCTCCAGCCGCCGGAGCTGCCGCCCCGGTCGGGAGCGGCGAAGCCGCGCGACTGCCCGTCGCCCTGCAGCGAGAACTGCAGGCTGGAACTGTCGAGCGACAGCCCGGCATCGCCGAGCGCGCGTTCGAGCTGCGTCAGGTCGCGCCGCAGCAGGGCCAGCGTGTCGGCCTGTTCGGCCTGGACGGTCAGCGAGACCTTGCCGTCGCTGACGTCGGCGACGACGCGGATGCGGCCAAGCTCCGCCGGGGCGAGGTCGATGTGGAATTCGCCGCCGCCGTTCTCCGCCACGCGGACCAGCGGGGCCGCAAGCTGCGCCATCGCCGGGCTGTGCGCGGTGGCTGCCCGGCCGGACGCGGCGGCGACGGCATAATGGGTGGCCGCCTGGGCCGGCAGCGTCGGCACCGCCTCGAACCCGGTGGCCGCCGCATCGCCGCTTCCCGCAGTGGGGGGAGTGGAGAAGGGTGGGGCGGGGTCGCGGCCGGCGAGGGCGGTAGCCGCATCGGGAGTGGGCTGTCCAGGCTGTGCCGATTGAGGGGCGGCAGGCGCGCCGGCGGTCTGTTCGGCCTTGCCGGCGGCGGTGCCCTGACGGCCGGCGCCGTGGGCACTGCGGACGGCGGTGCGGGGATCGCTGCTTTCGTCGCGCCTGATCTGGCGCCCGTCCGCGGAGGGCGGCGCTTCGGCGGTTGCGTCCGGCGCGGCGGTGGCCATGGCCGGCAAGCCGGCCTGCACGGTCTGGCTCGAAGCCGGCGCCTCGGCGACCCGGCCGGTGCTGTCTTGTGCCGCGGCATCGGCGCTTGCGGGTGCCGCTGATCCAGACTTTCCGGCCGGTGCATCGGGGGCGGAGGAAGCCGGCGTCGGTTGCAGCGCGGTTGCCGGTGCGGTCGCTGCGGTCTGCCCGGCAGGGTGCTTGCCGTCGCCGGTCGGCCCTGCGGCCTGCGGGGCGGCGGACCCCGGCATCGTCTCCTTGCCGACCGTTGCCGTCGGCACAGCCGTTGCCGGGGCTGCCGGAGCGGCGGCAACCAGCCAGGGCATCAGCGGAGCGTCGGTGCCGCTTGCCTGCACCACCGCCTGGGTGATCGCACCCTGCGCGGCGACGGGGTCGTCCGCTCTCGACTCCTTGCGCTTGCGCAACCGGTCGGGACGCGCCGCGTCGTCGGGTTCCTCCTCCGCGGCCCCGTCCACCAGACTGGCGAAATCCTCGTCGCGGGCATCGTCGCCGGGTGAACCGCCGCGTTGAGTCGGAGCCGGCCGGGGCGGAGCCGAGACGGCATCGGGCATGCTGGTCATGGCGCTCAATTCGTCAGGGTGGGGCGCGGAACGGCTGTCACCGGCACCGAGGCTCCGACAACGGTGGCCGCGGCCTTGCGGTCGCCGGGCAGGGCGCGGCGCTGCAGGATCAGCCGCGTCACCTCGCGCGCCTTGGCGTCGGCCATCTCGGCCAGGATCGGGGCGGCGCGGCGCTCGGCGATGCGGTCCAGCACGTCCACCACGATGTCCGTTTCCATGTCCGTCAGGATGCGGGCGGCGTCGCGCGGCTTCATCGCCTCATAGATCGCCACCATCCGCTTCAAATCCTCCTGCTGCAGGGTGGAGCGCTGGGTCATCAGCGCCTCGACCTCGCGCTTCACGCCGTTCAGCCGCTGGATCTGCGTGCCGACCCGCGCCTCCGTCGCCGCGAGCACCGCCTCGGCCTCGCGCAGGCGGTTCTGGCGGCCGGCGCTGTCGGCCTTCTGCTCGTCGATGGCGGCGCGCAGCAGCGGATCGGTGCAGTTGGGCGGCGCCAGCGCCACCGGCGGCGGAGCTTCGGCCACCGGCGTCGAAACCGGCAGCGGAACGGGCGCCGGCGCGGCGGCAGCTTCCGCCGCCTTCGGATCGGTCGCCTTCAGGTCGGTGGCCCAGGGCCGTTCATGGGCGCCGAATTCGCGGTCGAACTGCTGGGCGATCACCGGGAAGCCGTCGACCAGCGCGCCGAGCTTCAGCGGCAGCACCATCAGCACGGCGACCAGGGTGATGGGCAGGATGCGCGGGATCATGCCGACGCCTCCGACCCGACGGTGCGCAGCCGCGCGTAGAAGGCGCTGGCCGCCGCCTTCGCCGGACCGGCGGGAGGAGCGGGAACCGCCGCTTCGGCAGGCTGGCCGGCGACGGCGCGCAGAGCGGTTTCCAGCGCCCGGAACTCGCCGTGATCGACGTCGGCCGCTTTCAATGCGGACACCAGGGTGGAGCTTGCCGCGGCCTCTGCGGTCACCTCGGCCGGCTTCGCCGCGCTTTCGACGGCATCCGCCCCCTCAACCCTCGCCCGGTTGCGGGTGGCGCGCGCCGTGCTTGCCATGGCGCCCTCGTCCAGGCGGCGGAGCAGGGCGCGGGCATGCTGGACCGATTCCTCCATGCGGGCGGTGGTCCGCTCGCACGATCCCAGGATCAGCGCCATGTCCTCCTTCATGCCCTTGGCGCGGTCCAGATCGTCGGACAGCCGCGCGGCGATCTCCGTCGCCGACGCCACCATGCGCTTCATCGAGGCGTCGGTGTCGTCGATCGACCTGGAGAAGGTCGACACCAGGGCGTTGATCTCGGACTGGCCGGTGCGCAGCAGCTTCAGCCGCTTGTTGACGATGACCAGATAGGCGGTCGCCGTGACCAGCATCACCGCCAGGGCCGCGTCAATGAGAAAGGAGACCATCGATCAGCTCCTGCTTGGTGTCGAGATCGGTGTCGATCTTCACCGCGATGTTGTCGTTGCGCTGTCCCATGTGGCCGGCGAACAGCGGGATGGTCTTGCTGAAGACCAGGACGGTGGAATCGGGATTGATGCGCAGCTTCAGCGACTGGCCCTTCTGCCAGGCCAACACCTCGCCCAGCGGCACCTTGGTCTCCGCCAGCACGGCGACCAGTTCCAGCTTGGAGCGCATCAGCTCGTTCTTCAGGTGGCTTTCCCACACGGTGTCATGGCCGAACTTCTCGCCCATGAACATCTGCACCAGCTTGCCGCGGATCGGCTCCAGCGTGGCATAGGGGATGACGATGTCGATGTGGCCGGTGCGGCGCTCCACCTCCACGGCGATGCGCACGCGGATGATGGCGTTGGTGGCGCGGGTGATGGTGGCGAACTGCGGGTTCACCTCCAGCCGGTCGAAGACGAAGTCGACCTGCGCCAGCGGATCGAAGGACTGCCCCAGATCCTGCAGCACCACCTTCATCATCCGCTCGGTCATCTTGCGTTCGATGGAGGTGTAGGCGCGCCCGTCGATCCGTCCCGGCCTGGACCGCCGCCCGCCAAGCAGCACGTCCATCATGCAATAGATCAGCGCGCTGTCGATGGTCACCAGCATCTGGTTGTCCCACGGCTCGGCGCGGGCGACGCCGATCAGGGCGGGCAGCTCGATGGCGTCCTGGAAGTCGGTGTAGCGCAACCATTCGATCTTCGACAGCGACGCCTCGACATTGGTGGACGCGAACTGGCGCAGCGAGGTGTTCAGCATCCGCACCATGCGGTCGAACACCACGTCCAGCATCGGCAGCCGGTCCTTGTTGACCGTGGTCGAGCTGACCAGCCGCTGGATGGCGCTCATCTCAGGTCCGCCGCCTTCCGGCGCGCCGAAATTCAACAACCGGTCGATCTCCTCCTGGCTCAGCGTCTTGGTCTCGCCGGTCAGCGCCTGCTGCATTGCCTCGGCCATCGCCGCAGCCTCCGCAGCCGGGGGCGGAGCGGGCGCGGCGGTCTGTTGTGCCGCGGCCAGTTCCCACGCGGCGTCTGACCAATCCGCATCCTCGGCCTGAACGGGCTGGGGAGCGGCCATGGACGGGGCGGCCATCGACGTGGTGGGCGGGGCGGGGGTTTCGGTCATCCGGTGCCTCTGGAGGTCGCTATTGCGTGAGCAGGCTGCGCAGCAGCACGTCGGTGACGACGTCGCGCCGGCCGGCGGGGTCGGACAGGATCAGGTTGAAGCGGCGCCTGATCTCGCTGCGCAGGCGGTGCAGCCCGGCCGATCCTTCCAGATCGTCCTGGTCCAGGTTGCGCAGGAATTCCTGCAGGCTGTCGGTCAGCTGCGGCATCGCCTGCTCAAGAACTTGGCGATCTCGCTGGGCGACGGTCAGCGACAGGCCGATCTTCAGGAAGCGGGACGGCGTGTCGCGGCGCAAATTGACGACCAGTTCCGGCATGTCGACCACGGCGTCCGCCGGCGCGGTCTCCGCCGACGGGACCCACAGCCGCTCCACGGCTTCGGTGCCCGCCGCCAGCCAATAGCCGCCGATCCCGGCCGCGGCCACCGCGCCCAGCGCCACCAATCCTGCCAGCAGCCGGGCGACCGGCAGGGCGATCACCAGGATCCGCCCCGACCCGCGCAGCCTGTTCAGGACCTCGTCCCGCGCCGCCGCCGTTCCCGTCGCTGTCTTCGCCATGCCACGCCGTGTAATCATCGCTCCATCCCGCCGGACATTGCCGAAAATTTTAGTCAATCGAGAAACGGGTAAAGTTTTAGAAGCTTTGTCTTCAGCACCGCTCCCGTTTTTTACTCCGCTTAAAAGTCGCGCCGTTAGCGTGACGGGGTGTGCAGGGCGAAGACTAGGCCCGCCGATTTTCAGAAACTTTAAAGGTGCGGGGAACCGTGGACAGTCTGATCGACACCTTGCGGTCGTTGGGGCGCGGTCGGCTGCTCGTCCTGGCGGGCACCGGGCTCGGCATCGTCCTGGCCGTCGCCGGCATGGCGCTGCTGCTGTCGCAGCCGCACATGACCGCGCTCTACAGCGGCCTTGAACCGGCGGAGGCCGGCCGCATCGCCAAGGCGGTGGAGGAGATGGGCGTGCCGGTGAATGCCGGCTTCGATGGCACGACGATCAGCGTGCCGCAGGCCGACGTCTCCCGCGTCCGCATGGCGCTGGCGGAAAAGGGCCTGCCGTCGCACGGCGGCGTCGGCTACGAGCTGTTCGACACCGACAAGCCGCTCGGCATCACCAGCTTCATGCAGCGCATCAACCGCCTGCGCGCCATGGAGGGCGAACTCGGCCGCACCATCGAGACGCTGTCCGGCGTCGAGGCGGCCCGCGTCCACATCGTCCTGCCGGAGCGCGAGGAGTTCTCGCGCAACGCGCCGAAGCCGACCGCGTCGGTGGTGGTGCGCATGCGCGGCCGGGGGTCGATGGACCGCCGCCAAGCCTTGTCGATCCGCCATCTGGTTTCCGCCGCCGTGCCC
The DNA here is from genome assembly GCF_900177515.1 of Azospirillum oryzae. GTDB lineage: Bacteria > Pseudomonadota > Alphaproteobacteria > Azospirillales > Azospirillaceae > Azospirillum > Azospirillum oryzae_A. The sequence goes on along the minus strand of NZ_FXAK01000008.1, from coordinate 218,840 downwards.
AACTTGAAGCCCAGCGCCGTAACGGTGATGGACTCCTCCGGCGAACTTCTGCTGACCGAGGATGACGGACCGGGGCTGGCCTCGGCCCGCACAGACGGGCTGCGCGTCGCGGCGGAAACCCGCGTCGCCCGCGCGGTGGAGCAGATGCTGACCGCCCGGCTCGGCGCCGGCAACGTCCGCGTTCAGGTCGCCGCCGAGGTGGAGACCAAGCGCGAGGTGGTGCGCAGCCAGACCTTCGACCCCAACAGCCAGGTCGTCCGCTCCACCCAGACCGTGCAGGAGCAGGACCGCAGCCAGGACAGCAACGGCGAGCCGCCGGTCACCGCCGAACAGAACCTGCCGCAGCGCGACGTGCGTGCCCAGCCGCAAGGACCGCAATCCTCCAACGACAGCAAGCGGCAGGAGGAGACCGTCAACTACGAGATCTCCAACGTCAGCCGCGAAACGGTGATCGAGCCGGGCGACGTCCGCCGCCTCAGCGTCGCCGTGCTGGTCAACGGCACCTGGAAGACCGCTGCCGACGGCACCCGCCAGTACGAGCCGCGCAGCGCGGAAGAACTGCAGCGCCTGGGCGAGCTGGTCCGCTCCGCCATGGGCTTCAGCGAGGCGCGCGGCGACCGGGTGACGGTCGACAATCTGGAGTTCGTCGATCTGGCTCCCGACCTCGCCCCCCGCCCGCTGGGCGACGAGATCGCCGAGACGCTGACCCGCAACATCATGACGCTGATCCAGTGGGTGATCCTGCTGGTGCTCTCCGCCCTTGTGATCCTGGTCGGGCTGCGTCCGCTGATCCGCCGCGTCTTCCCGGCGCCCGAGCCGGTGGCGGCGGAAGCCCCGGCGCTGGCCGCTCCGGCCGGCGGTGCCATGCCGCAATTGACCGGCCCGGCCACGGCCGCCGCCGCTGCCGCCGGTGCGATGCCCACCGACGGCGAGGAAGCCGACCCCGCCCTTGCCGCCGCCCCCATGGCGCCGCAACTGGGCATCGAAGAGACGATGGACCAGCTGATCGAGCTGCGCACCGTCGAGGGCCGCGTCCGCGCCTCCTCCATCCGCCGGCTGGGCGAGCTGGTCGACCAGTATCCGGACGAGGCCATCGATATCCTGCGGTCCTGGCTCTATGAGGAGGTGGCGTGATGGCCGCCTACCCGCGCTACCGCTTCGACCACGGCTTCGGCGCCCCCGTTGCGGTGGCGGAGCCTGCCGAGGTGGAGACCGCCGACCCGCTCGACCTGCCGACCCTGTCGGAACGCGCGCACCAAGCGGCACTGGCCGAGGCCCGCGAGGGCGCGCTGGCGGAGGGGCTGGCCCGCGGCCGGGCCGAGGGCGAACTCACCGCCGCCCGCCGCATCGAGGCGGAGCTGTCCGCCACCCTCGACCAGCTTGCGCAGCGGATGGCGGCGCTCGACGCCTGCCATGCCGCCCTGATGGAGCGGCTGGAGGCCCAGGGCGCCTTCGTTCTGCTGGCGCTGGTCCGCCGCATGGCGCCGTGCCTGCTCGATCAGGTCGCCCGTGCCGAGGTCGAGCGTCTGGCCGCCGACGCGCTCCGCGCCGCCGGCCAAGCCCCCGTGCTGACCCTGCGCCTGCACCCCTCGCTCTGCCCCCCGCTGGAGGAGCGGCTGGCCGGGCAGGGCGTCTTCAAGGGCCGTCTCGACATCCAGGGCGACCCGGCGCTGCCCGTCGGTGCCCTGGAGGCGAGTTGGGGTGCCGGCTCCGTCCGCCGCGACCCTGCCGCCATCGAGGCCGCCATCGCCGACCTCACCGACCGCGCCGTGGCCGCCCTGACACCGGCGCTGTCCCCCGACCTTTAACGATCCGAAGCGAGACTCCGCATGCCTCCCTTGAACCTCGACATGCTCGACGACGATCCCAAGCAGGCCGAGAAGGCCGCCGACAAGCTGGGCGACAAGCCTTATGACGGCCCGATGAACGCCATCTACAACGTGCCGGTGGACGTGCAGGTCGTCCTTGGCCGCACCAGCATGCTGGTGGCGCAGCTGCTGAAGCTCGGCCGCGGCGCCGTGCTGGAGCTGGAGCGCAAGGTCGACGAACCGGTCGAGGTCCTGGTCAACCACCGTCTGGTCGCGCGCGGCGAGGTGGTGATCGTCGAGGACCAGCGGCTGGGCGTGACTCTGACCGAGATCGTACGGACGGAGCTTGAGATCGACTGAGGGGGAATCCCCTCTCCCCCCGGGGAGAGGGTTAGGGTGAGGGGGTCGCGCGGCGGCCCTTTCCCGAGAATCCTACCTATGCATCCCCCTCACCCCGACCCTCTCCCCGGGGGGGGAGAGGGGGAATCCCCGAAAGCCCCCGCATGCGCCTCCGCACCCTAGCCCTCCTCACAGCCCTCCTCCTCGCCGCCGTCCCCGCCGCGGCGGCACCGCTCGACCTCGGGGCGCTGGGATCGCTGACGGACGGGGCGAGCCTGTCGGGGCGGATCGTCCAGGGCATCGTGCTGCTGACGGTGCTCAGCGTCGCGCCCGGCCTGCTGATCATGGTCACCTGCTTCACCCGCATCATCGTCGTGCTGTCGCTGCTGCGCTCGGCGCTGGGGCTTCAGCAGTCGCCGCCCAACATGGTGCTGGTCAGCCTCGCCATGTTCCTGACCTTCCACATCATGGGGCCGGTGATCGACAGCGCCTGGCAGGACGGCCTGCGCCCGCTGCTGAACGAGCAGGTCACCCAGGAACAGGGCCTGGAGCGGATGATCGAGCCGTTCCGCGGCTTCATGGCCTCCCATGTCCGCGAGCGCGATCTGGCCGCCTTCGCTGCCTTCACCGCCAAGCCGAAACCGGCCGGCGACGACACGGCCCCGGCCAAGGACGAGCGCCCGGTGACGGCGGAGAGCGTCGACCTACGCTTGCTGATGCCGGCCTTCCTGCTGTCGGAGCTGCGCCGCGCCTTCGAGATCGGCTTCCTGCTGTTCCTGCCCTTCCTGGTGATCGACATGGTGGTGGCGGCGATCCTGATGGCGATGGGCATGATGATGCTGCCGCCGGTGATGATCGCGCTGCCCTTCAAGATCATCTTCTTCGTGCTGACCGACGGCTGGTTCCTGATCGCCGGCAGCCTGATCCGCTCCTATGGGGTGTGAAGATGGACGACTCTCCTTCCGACGCCCCCGCCAGCTTGGCCGACAGCCTTCTCGCCCTGGCCCGCCGCCGCGGCGTCGCGGTGCCGGAGGACGGCTCGGTCGCCGGGCTGCTGTCCGCCCTCGACCCCAACCCGCTGATCCCGCATCCGCTTTTGCTGGTGGCCGGCGCGGTGATGGCGGTCGCCTTCCGTCACGACCGCGCGCTGGCCCTGCCGCCGGCGGATGCCTTCGATGGCGGGGGCGATCCCGCCCCGTCTTCCGTCCCCTCCGCCGATTACTCCTTCTGAGGTGCCGTCATGGGAACGCCGATCAAGATCCGTGAGAACTACAAGAGCCTGACCGGGGTGGAGAAGAGCGCGGTCATCTTCCTGGCGCTTGGGGAGGAACGCGGGTCGCGGCTGATGGAACGGCTGGACGAGGACGAGATCCGCCTCGTCAGCCGGGCGATGGCGACTCTCGGCAACGTCACCTCCAATCTGGTGGAGACGCTGATGCGCATCTTCACCGAACGGTTCGCCAATGCCGGCTCGGTGATCGGCTCCTACGACAGCACGGAGCGGATGCTGAACCGCTTCCTGCCGGCCGACCGCGTGACGGAGATCATGGGCGAGATCCGCGGCCCCGCCGGCCGTACCATGTGGGAGAAGATGTCCAACGTGAACGAAGGGGTGCTCGCCAGCTATCTGGCCGGCGAATATCCGCAGACGGCGGCGGTCATCCTGTCGAAGATGCGGGCCGACCACGCCGCCAAGGTGCTGGTCCTGCTGCCTCCCGCCATCCGCACCGAGGTGATCGAGCGCATGATCCAGATCGAATCGGTGCAGCGCGAGGTGCTGCTGGACATCGAATCGATCCTGCACAACGAGTTCATGGCGAATTACGCCCGCACCCACGGCAACGATTCGCTGGAGCGGATGGCCGACATCTTCAACCGCATCGACCGCGAGACGCTGACCGAGATCTTCGACGATCTGGAAACGGTGATGCCGGAGCCGACCCAGCGCATCAAGCAGCTGATGTTCACCTTCGAGGATCTGATGCGGCTGGACCGCGTGTCCCTGCAGGCGGTGATCCGCCGCTGCGACACCGGCCAGCTCGCCATCGCGCTGAAGGGGGCGCCGGCCCCCCAGCGCGACCATTTCCTGTCGGTGCTGTCGGAACGCGCCCGCCTGATCCTGCTGGACGAGATCGAGAACATGGGGCCCCTGCGCATGCGCGACGTCAACGACGCCCAGGCGGAGATCGTCCGCGTCGCCAAGGCGATGGCCGACGACGGCACCATCATCATCCCGCAATCCGACGACGCCGACACCGTCGTCTATTGAGCGGAGCGGCAGGCAATGGGAACCAGCTGAATGGGCGCGCGCGACCTCGTCCCCCGGCATGTGCCGCCGCCGGAGCTGCTGGCCGCGCATTTCGCCGCGGCGCCGTCACCCGCCCCCCGTACCGCGGATGACGGGGACGAGGCGGGGCCGCTCGTCCGCCGCCTGCTCGACCTGCTCGATTCGCTGTCGCCGGCCGATGCGGCGCTGGTGCGGGGCTGCCTGCCGCGCTGCGATTCGACCTTCGGCGCCGCGCTCGCCCTGTTCCTGGCGGCGACGGCGGACGGCTGCCGCGGCTGGCTGGGACCTGAGGCGGCGGCCCGGCTGGCGGATCTCGACGGCGGGCTGCTGCTCGACGACTGCGACCGGGCGCTGGCCTCGCGCTTCCAGCCGGTTGACGGACGGCTGTGGCGGCTGTCGCGCGTGCCGCTGCTGGACAGCGACGACAGCCTGTTGTGCGCCGTCGGCATCGAAGACGGCCTGTCCGACCGCCTCACCCTGGTGCTTCAGGCCCGGCCGCAGCGGCTGGGTCCGGTGCAACTGATGGCGACGTTGGCCGCTCGCCGGCTGGACGTGACCCTGCGTCTGGCGGCGGGATTGCCGTCCTCCGCCCTGGCCGACCTGCACGAGACCTTCCGCGCCGTCCTGACCGACTGCCGGCTGGATGGCGCGCTGACCGTCGGCCCGCTGGCCGACGCCTGGCTGGGGCTGGACCGGCCCCTGTCGTCGGATCTGGCGCTGTAGCCGCTATCCCCCCTCAAATCTCCCCGACCGGCCTGATCTGGGTCGGCCCGCCCGGCGCGGGAATTGGCGGCGGCAGCGTCCGCAACGAAGCGCTGGCCGCCTCGCGCATCGCGGCATAGCCGTCTTCCGGGAAGCGGTGGATCAGCGTCCGGTAGGACGCGCGCGCCACCTCCGTGCAGTTCAGGATTCGGAACTGGTCACCCTGGCACAGCAGGGCCACGGCCTCGTCGGTCTTCGGGTGACCGGCGATGGAGGACCCGATTGCGTACCACCGTCCATAAGCCGACCACATGTCGCGCACCGCATCGCCGTCGCATCGGCCGGCGGTAAGCGCTTTTTCAAGGGCTTGGCGGTAATCGCTGTCGGGGGCCTGCGACAATTGCGCACAGCCCGCCAGGACGAACAGGCAAGCAGCGGCGGCGACCGCCGGCAAGACGGGTGCCTTCGTTCCGGACATGGAAATTCCTCAAACGCGGTTGCCCGGCGACGCTAGGGCATCAGGGTTAAACCAGCGTTCATATTCATGAGCGTTGGTTTTCCATCCGATTACTGTCGTTAACCAAGCGTGGCGGAATGATTGCTGGTTGCTTGTGATGATCACTATAAATTCACGTCGAATCTCAAAATAAAACCCGCGTTACATAAAAATTTATCCAGTGTTTATCCAAACGAAACTATTAAAACGGCGTAAAACGCTCGAATGTCCTATATCAACACGGTTACCCCAAAGTGTTGACACACCACCTTTCGATGGGTTCTTTTGAGGCTGTGATAAGCATGTGACATCAACGCAATTGCGTAAAAATCAATGCTTTATCTGCGCTTGCTCGACAATGGAGAATCCAATGCAGGCTTTGCTGATTGAGCCAGCCGATCTGATCGCCGACGCCATCGGCAAGCAACTCGCCCTGTGCAAGGTTAACCATGACCGCCTGGACCTGAATGGCCTGCGCGATCTGGTGGGCGGGCATGGCTCCATCGACATCGGACATGACGCAATCATCATCGGCGACGTCGGCGATACCGAGGCCTGCGTGGCGATGCTCCGCGCCCGCAACGTGACCGCCGCGATCATCTGTCTGATCGAACGCCGCTGCGCCAACACCACCGCCGGAATCCTGCGGGCAGGCGCCGACGACGTGCTGGTGAAGCCGGTGGTCAGCACCGAGATCCGCGCCCGGCTGGAGGCGATCCGCCGCCGCTCCTACGGGCTGACCAGCAACGCGGTGACGGTGGGCCGCCTGACCGTCTTCCTCGACGGCCGCGACCCGGAGGTGGACGGCGAGCGCCTGCGCCTCAGCCAGCGGGAACACGCGATCCTGTCGGTTCTGGCCCTCAACCACCGCCGCGTGGTGTCGAAGGAACACATCTACGAGGAGGTCTACGGCCTGTCCGGCTCCGACCCGCTCGACAAGGTGATCGACGTCTATATCTGCAAGCTGCGCAAGAAGATCGACACGGCGACCGGCGGCGGCCGCTACATCGAGACTGTCTATGGCCGCGGCTACAAGTTCGAGGCGCCGCCCGACCATGTCGCTCCCGACCGCGCACAGCTGATGCTGGACCGCTGGTCGGGCGCCGGCGGGCTGGCCGGCCCCCGCGTGCCCTTCATCCCGCCGGCGGTGCCGCGCAGCGCCGCCCCCCGCGCCATCGGGCGCTGAGCATCACTGAGCATCGCCGACCAACCCGCCCGTCCCGAACGCCCCCGATTTTTTACCCCGGCTTAAACCGGCTCGGTCATCCTCGAATTTGCCGCTCGCGCCCCCGCACAACAGATCGGGAAGGCCGGCGCGAATGGCCCCGGCGTCAGAAAGGCGCCATGCATCTCGCGAATGGAGATACCCATGGCCTCGATTATGACGAACACCTCCGCCATGACCGCGCTGCAGACCCTGCGTCGCGTGACCGGGGATCTGGAGACCACGCAGGACCGCATCTCGACCGGCCTGAAGGTCAACAACGCCAAGGACAACGCCGCCTACTGGTCGATCGCCACCACCATGAAGGCCGACGTCGCCGGCTTCAAGGCGGTCAAGGAATCGCTGGAGCTGGGGTCCGGCACCACCAACACCGCGTCGGTGGCCTCCAAGAACATCGTCGAGAACCTGCAGACGCTGAAGGCCCGCGTCATCGCCGGCCAGACCAACGGCGTCGACAAGTCGCTGATCCAGAACGACGTCGACCAGCTGGTGAAGCTGATCAAGGGCGCCGCCGCCGATGCCTCCTTCAACGGCGACAACCTGCTGCGCGTCACCTATTCCAACGACGGCACGGCCAAGGACAAGAACGTCGCCATCCTGGCGTCGCTCAGCCGCAGCGACGGCAGCGTCGACCCGAGCTACATCGAATTCCAGCGGCAGGACATGCGCGTGGAATCGATCGTCGGCAAGGCCACCATCGAGCAGCAGGTCGATTCGACCAACGCCACCAAGGCCAAGGTCGACATCAAGTTCGGCGCCCCCGGCGACACCTTCATCGACGGCCAGAACCTGGGCCTCGGCAGCCTGACGCTGACGGTGACCAAGGAGGACGGCACCAAGGCCGACGTGACGGTCGACCTGTCGGCCCAGACCTACGACACCGACCTTGCGACCACCCAGGGCAACATCGCCACCGCGGTGAACACTGCCCTGACCGCCGCCGGCGGCGACTTCCAGGTCGCCTTCACCGGCGACACGCTGACCTTCACCGACCAGGACAACAACACCGACGGCAACTTCACCGCCCAGGTGTCCGGCCTGTGGGTCGGCTCGAAGGAGAGCGACGCCTTCGGCGGCCTCGCCGATCTGACCCAGATCGACGTGGTCAACAACTCGAAGAAGTCGCTCGAGGTCATCAACAAGCTGCTCGACAGCGCCATCGGCAAGGCGTCGGTCATCGGCTCCATCGAGAACCGCGTGTCGGTGCAGAACGACTTCGTGTCGAAGCTGACCGACTCGATGAACAAGGGCATCGGTGCCCTGGTCGACGCCGACATGAACGAGGAATCGAGCCGCCTGCAGGCCCTCCAGGTCCAGCAGCAGCTCGCCATCCAGGCTCTGTCGATCGCCAACCAGGGTCCGCAGAACATCCTGTCGCTGTTCCGCTAAGCCCCTGACGGGCGGTGCCATTGTCCAATCCCCTGGACCTTGGCGCCGCCCCGCCGGCTCGTCGTCCATCCCCGAGATCCAAACCGCAACCGGTCCGGCATTCCGCCGCCAAGGACCCCCATCGCAGGGGTGCGCCCATGAGCATCGCCGCCTACCACCAGACCATCGCCGAGTGCGACGATCCGCGAAAGATCGAGTACCGGGTGTTCCTGCGCATCACCCTGGCGCTGGAGAACAACCGCGACGCCGACTGGCGCTCCGCCGCGCTGAAGGATGCGCTGTGGCGGAACCTGGAGCTGTGGAACGCGCTGCGCGCCGACCTGCTGGAGGACGGCAACGCCCTGCCGGAGGCCTTACGCGCCGGTCTGGTCTCGCTGTCCTTCGCGGTGAACCGCAACACCCAACGGGTGCTGCGCGGCGAGGGCGGCATCGACCTGCTGCTCCACATCAACCGCTCGGTGATGCAAGGGCTGCAAGGCGCCGTCGAGGGAATGGGGCAGAATGCACGCGAACTGGCGACGGAGGATCTGTCCTATGGCACTTAAGCTGCGCCTGAAGCCGTGCGAGCGGGTGGTCATCAACGGCTGCGTCGTTCAGAACGAGAACCGACGCTACACCCTGACCATCTCCAACTTCGCCCAGATCATCCGCGGCAGCGACATCCTGCAGGAAGAGGATGCGGTGACCCCGGTACGCCGCGCCTATTTCCTGATCCAGAGCATGCTGCTCGACCCCACGATCGCCGCCAACGGCAGCGGTGCGGCGGCGGAGATGATGGCGCAGCTCTACACCACCTTCACCCGCCCCGACATCCAGGACCGCATCGCCCGCGCCATGGGCCATATCGGCGAGCGCGATTATTACAAGGCGCTGTCCGCCCTGCGTCCGGTGATGGAGTATGAGGGCACGCTGCTGGCGCCTGCTCCCTCCGCTTCGGCGCCGTCCTTCCAAACGGAAGGCCTCGATCTTCACGCGGGCCACCACGCCGGAGGATGACGCCATGCCCACCCCCGTCACCGGCGTGACCGGACCGTCCGGCGAACGCTCCCCCGCCAGCGCCGACATCATCGCGGAGGCGCGCCAGCGTCAGGCCGACCGTCTGCGCGCCGCCCAGGCCGAGACGACCAAGCCGGCCGAGGTGGTGGAGCGGACCGCAAGGACCGATGCGACGGAGGCGGAGGCGAAGCGGGCCGCCCGGCCCTACCGCGTCAACCTCGATCCCGATACCCAGAGGCTCTACACCGAGGTGCTCGACACCGCGACGGGGGAGGTCATCATGCGTATCCCCGCCGGCTATGGCGCCGAGACCGATGCCGCGGATGAGGACCCCGCCATCCCGCCCAGCGGTGAAAAGACCGGGGAGGTGGAGGCATGACCACGCTGGTCGACCTGCGCGTGGTCACCAAAAACCACGACCGCTACGAACAGGCGGTGCGCAGCCGCCCGGCGGTGCAGCGCGCCATCACCTATTTCCAGGACAACATCGGCAAGATCACCAGCACCGAAGACTTCATGAAGGACGACAAGCTTTATCGCTTCGTCCTGGAGGCCTTCGACCTCGGCAGTCAGGCGAAGTCGCGCGGCCTGATCCGCAAGGTGCTGGAAGAGGGGGTCAGCGACCAGTATTCCACCGCCAACCGGATGAGCGACACCAAGTTCCGCGAGATGGCGACCGTGCTCGGCTTCGCTGAAAGCGGCGGCGCCAACCTGAAACAGCCGGCCGTCGTCCAGGCGATCATCGACCGCTACGTCAATGTGACGCTGGAGGTGGAGTCGGAGGACAGGAACCCGGCGGTGCGCCTCGGCCTCTATTTCCAGCGGCGGTCGTCCAACATCTCCAACTGGTATCAGGTGATGGCCGACAACGCCCTGCGCAAGGTGGTCTACACCACGCTGGGCCTGCCCGACCAGACGGCGCTGCTGGATGTCGACAAGCAGAAGGCGCTGCTGGAAAAGCGCATGGACGTCGCCGACCTGAAGAACCCGGCGAAGGTCGCCAAGTTCCTCGACCGCTTCGCCGCGATGTACGACATGCAGAATGGCGGCGCCACTGCGACCGCCGCCATGCCGTCGATCGGCCCGATCTCCCGCAATGGCCGCGCCTCGGTCATCTCCATCGATCCGTCCATCACCATGACGCTGATGAGCTTCCCGCGCTTCTGACAGGGCCGCGGGGCTCGGCCGAGCGGGAGGAGTCCAGCCGTGCAGCCGCCAGCGGGCATCCCCCAGGACCGCAGTCCACCCGACCCCAGGTCCGGCGATTTACAAGATCGCAAGCCCCGCGACCGCATCCGCCCGCCGGCTACCACCGAGGCCGCCGCCGTGCAGCTGCGCGGGACCTCGGCGGCGGCGGAGGATGACGGGCGCGACGCCCTGCACATCCTGCCCCTGTCGATCCTGCCGCTGGAAACGCCGGGGCTGCGCCGGGCGCGGCTGATCAAGAATGTCCGGCTGGAGACGGTGGCGGAGCTGTTCAACGACACCCAGACCGGCAGCGGCCAGATCGGCCTCGACCAGCTGTCGAAATGCTTCGGCCTCGACGGCCCGGAGCTTCGCCGCGACCTGCGCAAGATCGTCCGGATCGGCGAGGCCGCCAGCTTCGACGTCTACAGCCTGCGGTTGGAGCTGCGCCGCCTGAACATCGATGTGGAGGAGGCGGGCGCGCTGCGCCTGTCGGCCGCCAAGCGGGCGGAGCTGACCAGCTACATGCGCGTCTTCACCCGGCCGCTGGTGGAGCATGTCTATGGCGCGCAGGGGGCGGACATCGCCAGCATGGACGAGCTGGTCCGCCTGTTCGCCCAGCCCGACGTGGAGGAGGCGCGGCGCCGGCTGCAGATGACCGCCGACCGGCTCGACATCCCCTTGCACGAGATCCCGGCCTTCCTGGAGGAATATGCCGACATCTTCCTGTCGCTGGCCTATTTCAAGCGCTGCCTGGACCACATCGTCCCCGACGTGCAGGGCTTCCTCGGCTGGATGGCGGAGCTGTTCCAGGTCAGCGAGGTCCGGCGCGACGCCCGCCAGCGCCGCATGCTGGACGAGATCGGCCATGATCTGACCGACATCGCCACCTCCATCACCGGCCGCTTCGAGAGCTTCGACAACCGCTCCCGCGATTTCTGGCGCGACATCAACCCGGACAGCTTCCGCAGCATCCGCGACCTGATCGTCACCCATCACCTGACCATCGGCGGCGTGCTGTGCGGGCTGGCGGTGAAGATGAATCTGTGGAAGCACCGCTTCTCCCGCGGGGGCGGCCCGGTGCGCCGGCTGGAATTCATCCGCTCGGAAATCCTGCCCGGCCTGGCCCACATCAAGACCATCGAACAGGCGTCGCGCAACAGCATGGGCCGGTGAGGGGATACCGCCGGAAAATCGTCCCCATGCCCTTGTTTTGAGCGTCGATCTTCTCATCTAACCCTCTGTGGGCGGCGACGCTCTTGTCCCAGTGCAGTATCGCGTGTCGAGACCGCTTTCCCGGCCGGCGCGGCAACTTCGGTGACCTCCCTTGATCTAAGTTCCCCGGTTCGGCCTCCCGCCTCGGGTGTGCCGACGCTCTCCTCTCCGACCCCGTGACGCGCAGGCTGCCGCGACCCTCCCCCGTGCCGTGGCGCCGCCGGTGGGGTCGGAGAGGACCCCTTCTTCCCAATTTCCGAGCTTCGCATCCGCGAGGGATGCGCGCATGCCCCACGCATCCGGCGCCGGGGCGGACAAAGGAACCCTATGGGCACGCATCAGACCACCGATTTGAAAACCACCGAAACGTCGCGCTCCGCATTGGGCCGCGCCCTCGTCCTCCATCCGGTCCTGCGCGGGGCCGACACCGACCGCAGCCCCGAGGCCTCGCTGGACGAGGCGGTCGGGCTTGCGGCGGCCATCGACCTCGACGTGGCGCAGGCCGCGGTCGTCAAGGTCAACCAGCCGCGCCCGGCCACCCTTCTGGGCGGCGGCGCCATCGAGCAGTATGCCAAGCTGATCGAAGACGCGCATGAGGCGGGTGAGGCCATCGACCTCGTCATCGTCGATCATGCGCTGACCCCGGTGCAGCAGCGCAACCTGGAAAAGGCGTTCGGCGCCAAGGTCATCGACCGCACCGGCCTGATCCTGGAGATCTTCGGCGCCCGCGCCCGCACCCATGAAGGCCAGCTTCAGGTCGAACTGGCGTCGCTGAGCTACCAGAAATCGCGGCTGGTGCGGTCCTGGACCCACCTGGAACGCCAGCGCGGCGGCTTCGGCTTCCTCGGCGGCCCCGGTGAATCGCAGCTGGAGCTTGACCGCCGCCTGATCGGCAATCGCATCGTCAAGATCAAGCGGGAACTGGACGACGTCCGCCGCACCCGCGGCCTGCACCGCAAGGCGCGCGCCAAGGTGCCCTACCCGGTGGTGGCGCTGGTCGGCTACACCAACGCCGGCAAGTCCACCCTGTTCAACCGGATGGCCGGCGCCGACGTGTTCGCCAGGAACCTGCTGTTCGCCACGCTCGACCCGACCATGCGTCAGGTGGTGCTGCCGTCGGGCCGCAAGGTGATCCTGTCCGACACGGTCGGTTTCATCTCCGACCTGCCGACCCATCTGGTCGCGGCCTTCCGCGCCACGCTGGAGGAGGTGCAGTCTGCCGACATCATCCTGCATGTCCGCGACATCGCCCATCCCGACACCGAGGCCCAGAAGGCCGACGTGGAGGCGATCCTGACCGATCTCGGCATCGATCCGGAGCGCGATCCGCGCGTGGTCGAGGTCGCCAACAAGATCGACCTGCTGGACGGGGCGGAGCTTGACGCCGTGCTCGCCCGCACCGAACGGGCCGGCAACGCCTGTGCGGTGTCCGCCGCCACCGGCGGGCGGTTGGACACGCTGTTCCGCATCCTCGACGACCGGATGACCGCCGGCCGCGAGCTGGTGGAACTGGATGTCGCGCATGGCGACGGCGCGACTCTCGCCTGGCTCTACGCCCATGGCGAGGTGGTCCACCGCAGCGACGACGACAGCCACGCCCATCTGCGGGTGGCCATCGAGCCGGCGACGCTGGCCCGCATGGCTCATCCGGGGCAGGACCGCGTCGCCGCCTGACCGGCGGATTGAGGACGGAAGGGAAAGGGCTGCCGGAAACGGCGGCCCTTTTTCTTTGTCCGCGGCGTGGATCGGAAAATGGAAAATTCTGTATTGATTGGGAGGGCACTGGAACAGGCGGCGCGGGTCTGCAGAAGTTCCTATTCAATACCTCATATTACAATAGGGAAAAGAAGAAGGATGGCAGGTATTGAAAGAGCATCGGTGCCATAAGGCCTCATGGATCAGGTCAAGATGTTTGACCGAACCCGTGAAATATGTATGATCCCGCGCTTCGATTTGTGCGGACACGTGATTCGCGCGATGCGAGCAGTTTGCGCAAGGATGCCGATCACTGGCTTTTCCTGGCGGGCTCGCAACATTCACTCACCCGGGTCGTTGTGCTGTCAGCGTCTCGACACGCTTGCGCTTGGGCGGGTCTGTTTCGGAGTGCCAACATGCATGGGATCAACAAAACCGTATCTTTCACTGCCGGGGGGATAATTCTTCTTTTCGTCGCGGTGGCGGCACTGTTCACCGAACCGTTCGGCGCCCAAGTTTCGGCGGTGCAGGCCGCCATCGTCGGGAATTTCGGCTGGTTCTATGTCCTGACCGTGGCCGGATTCCTGCTGTTCGCCCTGTGGCTCTTCATCAGCCCCTACAGCGCGATCAAGCTCGGCAAGGACGATGACGAGCCGGAATTCAGCTATCCCACATGGTTTGCCATGCTGTTCAGCGCCGGCATGGGCATCGGCCTGCTGTTCTACGGCGTCGCCGAGCCGATGCTGCATTTCTCCAACCCGCGCGTCGGCGAGGGCGGAACGCCCGATGCCGCGCGCGAGGCGATGAATCTGGCCTTCCTGCATTGGGGCCTGCATGCCTGGGGCATCTACATCGTCGTCGGGCTGGCTTTGGGTTATTTCGCCTACCGCCACGACCTGCCGCTGACGATCCGCTCGGCGCTCTACCCCTTGCTCGGTGACCGCATCCGCGGCTGGCCCGGCCACATCGTCGACATCGTTGCCATCTTCGGCACGCTGTTCGGCATCGCCACCTCGCTCGGTCTCGGCGTCATGCAGATCAACGCCGGCCTGGAGTATCTCGGCCTGCTCAGCGTCGGCACGGTGCAGCAGATGGTGCTGATCGCCGTCATCACCGCCATCGCCACGGTTTCCGCGGTCAGCGGCGTCGGCAAGGGCATCCGCCGCCTCAGCGAGCTGAACATGCTGGCCGGGCTCCTGCTGCTGGCCTTCGTCTTCCTGCTCGGCCCAACGGTTTTCCTGCTGTCCACCCTGGTCGAGAATATCGGCCGCTATCTGTGGACCCTTCCCTACACCAGTTTCCGCACGCTGCCCTATTCCGGCGCCGAATGGCAGGCCAGCTGGACCATGTTCTATTGGGGCTGGTGGATTTCCTGGGCGCCCTTCGTCGGCATGTTCATCGCGCGGGTGTCGCGCGGCCGCACCATCCGCGAATTCATCGGCGGCGTGCTGTTCGCGCCGGTGGCCCTGACCTTCGTCTGGTTCACCGTGTTCGGCGAGACCGCCATCCACATCCAGATGTTCGAAGGCGGCGGCATGGCCAAGGCGGTGGCCGACAGCGTCCCCACCGCGCTGTTCGTCATGCTGGACCGCCTGCCGCTCAGCGTCATCACCTCGGCCATCGCCACGCTGATGGTCATCACCTTCTTCGTCACCTCGGCCGATTCCGGCGCGCTGGTCATCGACATCATCGGCTCCGGCGGCAACCAGGATCCGCCCATCGCCACCCGCATCTTCTGGGCGGTGCTGTCCGGCGTCGTCGCCGCCATCCTGCTGCTGGTCGGCGGGCTGCAGGCGTTGCAGACGGCGGCGGTCACCACGGCGCTGCCTTTCGCGGTGGTGATGGTGCTGATGTGCATCAGCCTTGTGCTCAGCCTTCGCGAGGAACGCAGCGTGGCGCAGGATCGGCGCAAGACCCGCGAATCCATCGGTTCCGGCGTACCTGCCGATGTTCCCGCCGAAGGGGCCGTGCCGCAGCAGCCGGCGACGATCGACGGCGATTGGCGGCAGCGGCTGGCCGCGATGGTCGGCCGCCGGACCGCGGCGCAGGCGTCCCTTCCTCCCGGCAGCACGGCGGCGCGGCAGGAGGTCGCCCGCTTCATCGCCGAGACGGTGCAGCCGGCGCTGCGCGACGTGGCGCTGGAACTGGAACGGCACGGCCGGCGCGTCGAGATCGAGACGGGCACCTTCAGCGCCGGCATCGCCGTGCTGCGCAACGGGGAGGAGGAGTTCTCCTACTCCATCCGCGCCCGCGCCTATCATCCGATGACCTTCGCCTTCCCGGAGATGCAGGACAAGCGCGCCGCATGGCAGCGGCGCGTGGAGGTGATCCTGCGCGGCGGCCTCCACAAATACCTGCCGCCGGACCGCACCACCCGCGAGGCGATCACCCAGGACGTCGTCCACGAATACGGCAAGTGGCTGGGTTGGTAGGAGAGGCCTATCTGTCCGACGGGGGCGGACGCGACACCACATACACGGCCACGGCCGCCATGGCCAACCCGGTGCCGGCGAGCACCGGGTATCCGGGCGACGACAGGGCGAGCACGGCGAAGCTGGACGACATCCCGCCGACCGCCATGACCTTCGCCTTCACCGGAATGGCGCCGCGGTCCTGCCACTCGCGCACGGAATGGCCGAACCGCGGGTCGTTGCGCATCCGCTCCCGCAGTTCGGGATTGCCGCGGGCATAGGCCCAGCCGGCGACCAGCAGGAAAGGGACGGTCGGCAGGATGGGCAGGAACGCCCCGGCGGTGGCCAGACCGACCGCGCCATGGCCGACCAGGAGCCACAGCCGCCGCCGTCCCTTACCCATGCGATTGCTTCCGTCCAGATCACTTCCGTCCACTGCCCGACCGCCCGCTCGTCATGCATCCCGGCTCCGGATCATTGAACCGTGCCCGGCGGTGCCGTGCAAGCGCGGGTTGGTCACCCCGTCTTGCGCACCACCCCCGGCGCACCGGCCTTGGCCGTAGCCTCCATGCTGTAGAGCTTCGCCAGCAGTTGCGGCGCCGGCTGCTCACCCGCCGGTGCGGCGGCGCTCCCCGCCGTCTCCGCGGGCGGATCGGATTTGCGCCGCAAAGCCTCCGCCAGCGACTGGGGGGAGGGCAGGGCGGAATCCGCGCCATCCCCGCCGCCGCTCATCCAGGGCAGCGTCCCGGCCGGCGCACCCTCCGCCGCCGTCTCCGTCCCATCCTCCAGCAGGCTGCCGATATGGCCCAGCACGCTGTCGCCTGTGACCTCCTCGAAGGCCACCATCGCGGCGCTGCCGATCAGGCCGGGCAGGCCGCCGAACAGGAAGCCGCCGGCCAGCCGCGCCGGGATCGAGATGCTTTCCCCCGTCGCCTCGCGATAGACCGACGACACCACCGGCAATTGCTGGAGCGGGTTGACCACGTCGAGCAGGTCGTCGAACCCGACGCTCATCCTGTCGGCCAGCGTTTCCTCCGGCTCATTGGGCTTGCGCTGTGCCGTCGGCGGGCTGACGGCCTGGGCGGCCAGTCTCGTATTCACGCTCATGCCTGGTCTCCGATGGCGGCGAGCAGCGCGTCCAGCCGCGCGAAGCTCTCGGCGGATGGCGAGGGATCGTCCTTGCCCTGGCGCAGGAACTCCTCCAGCCGGGGGTGCAGGTCGATGGCGGCGTCGGTCTCCGGATCGGTGCCGCGCTTGTAGGCGCCGAGCCGGATCATCTCCTTCATGCCGTCATAGGTGGCGGCCAGCGCGCGGGCGCGGCCGACGATGCGGTTCTCCCGCGCGTCATGGCAGCCGGGCAGGGTGCGCGACACGCTGCGCAGCAGATTGACGGCGGGATAGCGCCCTTGCTCGGCGATTTTGCGATCCAGCACCAGATGCCCGTCGAGGATGCCGCGCACCGCATCGGCAATCGGTTCGTCATGGTCATCGCCATCGACCAGAACGGTGAAGATGGCGGTGATGTCGCCCTCACCACTCCCTTCCGGCCCCGGCCCCGCGCGTTCCAGCAGGCGCGGCAGCTCGGCGAAGACGCTGGGCGGATAGCTCTTGGCGGTCGGCGGCTCTCCCGCGGCCAGCCCGATCTCGCGCTGGGCCATGGCGAAGCGGGTGACGCTGTCCATCAGGCACAGCACATGCTTGCCCTGATCCCGCAACTCCTCGGCCACTGTCATGGTCAGCAGCGCGGCCTGACGGCGCATCAGCGGCGGCTCGTCCGACGTGGCGACGATGACGACGGAGCGCGCCAGCCCCTCCGGTCCCAGATCGTCCTGGATGAATTCGCGCACCTCGCGCCCGCGTTCGCCGATCAGGCCGATGACGATGGCGTCGGCCTCGGCATGGCGGGCGACCATCGCCAGCAGGGTCGATTTGCCGACGCCCGACCCGGCGAAGACGCCCAGCCGCTGCCCGCGGCAGAGCGGCACGAAGCTGTCGATCACCCGGATGCCGCTGTCCAAACGCGTCCCCACGCGCCGCCGGGCGCAGGCGGCCGGCGGCGGCTGGCGCAGGCTCCGCGGATGCTCGCCATTGTGCAAGGGGCCTTTGCCATCGATCGGCTCGCCCAGCGCATTCACCACCCGGCCGAGCCAGCCGGGACCTGGCCGCAGCATGAAGGCGGTGTCGTCGGTGACCGCGGCGCAGCCCTCCGCCACGCCGTCGAGAGTGTCGAAGGCCATCAGCAGCGAGCGCCCGTTGCGGAACCCGATGGTCTCGCACAGCACGCGCCCTCCGCGCAGCGTCTCCGCATGGCATTTGTCGCCGACCGACAGCACGCGCTGCAGCCCGTCGACCTCCAGCGTCATGCCGGCGGCGGAGCGGACTTCCCCGCGCCATTGGCGCGTCGGCAACCGGTCGAGTTCCGCCGCCAGGGTGGCGAGTGCCGGCATGGTGGCGTCTCCATCATGACCATCAATGCCAGACAGCCTAGAGCAGCGAATTTAAATCCGGTTTTAAACGGGCGGGATCATCGTCCTGCCTTGTGTTCCGGTGAGATGTGATGGAACGAGGTCGCAATGGATTTGAGTAAAATCGGTTTCTTCCAGCTTGCCGGCACGCGCCTAGACTATCTGGCGCAGCGGCAGAAGCTGATCGCCGAGAATGTCGTGAACGCCAACACGCCCGACTACCAGGCGCGCGACCTGAAATCCTTCGACAGCGTCATGGAGGGCATCCGCCCGGTGGAGACCGCCCGAACCTCCGCCCTGCATCTGGCAAGCACCCGCACCACCACGCCCTACCGCGAGGAAGGCAAGGCGGGCCTGTGGGAATCGACCCCCAGCGGCAATGCGGTGTCGCTGGAGCAGGAGATGATCAAGGGCAGCGAGACCCGCGACGCCTTCGCGCTGACCACCAGCCTGTTCCAGCGCAATGTGCAGATGCTGCGCATGGCCTGGAGAAACGGCTGACGAGCTTAGGACGGAGACGACCCATGATGAACGATGTCCTCGGCGCCACGCTGAAGATCGCCGGCGCCGGGCTTCAGGCGCAATCGACCCGCCTGCGCGTGGTGGCGGAAAACCTCGCCAACGCCGACAGCACCGCCACTGCCAAGGGCGGCGACCCCTACCGCCGCAAGACGGTGTCCTTCGACAGCGTGATGGACCGCGGGGTGGGCGCGGAGCTGGTGCAGGTCAAGCAGATCGGCCGCGACCGCAGCGACTTCCAGCTCGCCTACGACCCCTCGCACCCGGCGGCCGACGACAAGGGCTATGTCAAGAAACCCAACGTCCAGCCGCTGATCGAGATGATGGACATGCGCGAGGCCGGCCGCGCCTTCGAGGCCAGCATGAACGTCATCGAACAGTCGCGCGCGATGATGAACCGCGTCGTCGACCTGCTGCGCAGCTGAGGAGTCGTCCCATGATCGAGATGTCCGTCGGCCGCGTCGCCGCCGCCTACGCCGCCAACCGCAGCCCCGCTATCAGCGGGCTCGCCGAAACCCAGGCGGCGACCTCGCCCCTGTCCGCCGCCAACGGGACCGACGCGGTGGCCGCCACTGCCGAAAGCGACTTCGGCGGCTTCCTCGACAAGTCGATCTCCCAGGCCGTCGACACGCTGAAGGAGAGCGAGCGCGTCTCGCTCGCCGCCGTATCGGGCAAGGCCAGCGCGCAGGACGTCGTGCGCTCGGTCCTGGCCGCCGAGATGACGGTGCAGAGCGTCGTCGCCATCCGCGACAAGATGGTCCAGGCGTACCAGGAGATCATGCGCATCGCGGTTTGAGTCCTCGCACTTGCCCCCACCCTAACCCTCCCCCGCTGGGCGGGGGAGGGGACCAGTGCTGATACGGAAAAGCGGCGGCAGTCCCTCCCCCGCCCAGCGGGGGAGGTTAGGTGGGGGTCTAACTTCCCACTCCACACGAACTCCCAAGGACCCACCCCCATGAACCAGGCCGACGTGTTGGAGGTGCTGCGCAGCGGCATCTGGACGACCCTGCTGGTCGCGGCGCCGCCGCTGATCGTCGCGGTGGTGGTGGGCGTGTCGATCTCGCTGGTGCAGGCGCTGACCCAGGTGCAGGAGATGACGCTGACCTTCGTGCCGAAGATCGTCGCGATCCTGGTGGTGACGGTGCTGGCGCTGCCCTTCATGTACGGCACGCTCGCCACCTACGCCGACCGGCTGAGCGACCTGATCGTCGCCATCGACTGATGTATCGGTTGCGAGCGGTCATCCCCCTTCTCGGGCTGCTCGTAAGTCCGGCCGGCGGTGCGGCGGCGCCGCCGGCCAACCATTCGCAGATCGGCGTGTGGAGCACCGCGCTCTACGCCCCGCCGACACCGCCGCCCCAGCCCGCCGCCAAAGCCCTGCCGCCGGAAGCGCAGTGCATCGCCGCCATCCTCGACGCCGAGAAGGCGACCGGCATCACCGACCATCTGCTGCTGGCGATGGGCTTCACCGAATCCGGCCGGCGCACGGAGGATCGCCTGTTCACCGCCTGGCCCTGGACCGTCAACACCGAGGGCCGTTCCCACTATTTCCCAACCCGAGATGCCGCCATCGCCTTCGTGCGCGAGACCCAGGCACGCGGCGTGCAGTCCATCGACGTCGGCTGCCTGCAGGTGAACCTGCGCTGGCACCCCGACGCCTTCCCCGACCTCGCCACCGCCTTCGATCCGGTCGCCAACGCCCGCTACGCCGCGTCCTTCCTCTCGGCCCTGCGCCGCGACCACGGCTCGCTGGAAACCGCCATCGCCCGCTACCACTCCGCCCAGTCCGAGCGCGGCGAGGCCTATCGCCAGCGGGTGACCGGCAATCTGCGCTGGGTCGCCGGCGCGCTCGGCTATCTGGAGACCCTGGCCGCCGGCCCCAGCGGCGCCGCCCCGACCTGGACCGCGGCGGAGCGCGGGCGGCTGAGCTTCCTGTCCGGCCTGTTCGCCGACGGCCCGGCCCGCCCGCTGCTGCCAACGCAATGACAGGCCAAGGGAGCCGTTTAAATCCCGGTTTTACCGCACCCCCCTATCCTTGCCGAAACACGCCTTCTCCAAAAAACGGTTGGGACCCCCATGACCCTCACGGATCACGTCCGCAGCCGGTTCGGCCTGCTCGGCGACATCGGGCTGGCGAACCGCGACGTGCTGTTCGCGGTCGGCATCCTGCTGGTGCTGGCGGTGCTGTTCCTGCCGGTGCCGTCCTGGTTCCTCGATCTCGGGCTGGCGCTGTCCTTCTCGGTCGCGGTGCTGGTGCTGATGGTGTCGCTGTGGATCCCGCGCCCGCTGGACTTCTCGTCCTTCCCCACCGTTCTGCTGGTGGTGACGATGCTGCGGCTGGCGCTGAACATCGCCTCGACCCGGCTGATTCTCAGCGAGGGGCATCACGGCCACGCCGCCGCCGGCCACGTCATCCAGGGCTTCAGCCAGTTCGTGATGGGCGGCAACTTCGTCATCGGCGTGGTGATCTTCTGCATCCTGGTCGTCATCAACTTCGTCGTCATCACAAAGGGCGCCACCCGCATCGCCGAGGTCGGTGCCCGCTTCACGCTGGACGCCATCCCCGGCAAGCAGATGGCCATCGACGCCGACCTCTCCGCCGGCATGATCGACGAGGCCGAGGCCCGTCGCCGCCGCAAGGAGCTGGAGGACGAAAGCACCTTCTACGGCGCGATGGACGGCGCCTCGAAATTCGTGCGCGGCGACGCGGTGGCCGGTCTGGTCATCACCGTCATCAACGTGCTGGGCGGCATGGCCATCGGCATCGTCCAGAAGGGGATGAGCTTCGACGCCGCGGCATCCGCCTACACCACCCTGACGGTGGGCGACGGGCTGGCGACGCAGATCCCGGCGCTTGTGGTGTCGCTGGCGGCCGGCCTGCTGGTGACCAAGGGCGGCAACATCGGCTCCGCCGAAAAGGCGGTGATCGACCAGTTGGGCGCCTATCCGAAGGCGCTGCTGGTCGCGGCCGGTCTGCTGGCGGCGCTGGCGCTGACGCCCGGCCTGCCGATGGCGCCCTTCCTCGCCATCGGCGCCGCCTTCGCCGCGCTCGGCTGGTACGCCCCGCGCCGCAAGGCCCGCGCCGCAGCGCTGGCCAAGCTGGAGGAAAGCCGCAAGGCGCCCCCCGCCGTCGCCGAAGAGGCGGTGGAGGACATGCTGAAGGTCGACGAGGTGAAGGTGGAGGTCGGCAACCACCTCGTCCCGCTGATCCTCAACAAGAACGGCCCGCTGACCACCAAGGTGAAGACCCTGCGCAAGCGCTTCGCCACCGAGTTCGGCTTCGTCCTGCCGTCGGTGCGCATCAAAGATTCCAGCTTCCTGCCGCCCAAGAGCTACGTCATCAGCATCATGGGGGTGGAGGCGGCGAAGGGGGAGGTGCGGCCCAAACACCTGCTTGCCATCGACCCCACCGGCGGCGCCGTTCCCGACATCGCCGGCGACGCGACGCGCGAGCCGACCTTCGGCCTGCAGGCCAAATGGATCGACCCGGCCCGCCATGAGGAGGCGGTGGCGAAGGGCTACACCGTCGTCGATCCGGAAAGCGTCATCACCACCCATTTGACCGAGGTCATCAAGGACAACCTCTCCACCCTGCTGACCTTTGCCGCCCTGCAAAAGCTGATCGACGGGCTGGGCCGCGAGTACCAGAAGCTGATCAACGACATGGTGCCGAGCCAGATCTCGCTGGTCGTGCTTCAGCGCGTTCTGCAGCAACTCCTCTCTGAACGGGTGTCGATCCGCAACCTGCCCGCCATCGTCGAGGCGGTGGCGGAGGCGGTCGGCTGGACCCGCCACATCACCCTCATCACCGAACATGTGCGCATGCGGCTGGGTCAGCAGATCCACCAGGGCTTGGCCGGTCCCGACGGCTTCGTCTCGGTCATCGCGCTCAGCCCGCGATGGGAGCAGGCGCTGCTCGACCACATCGTGGTGGAGGGTGACGACCGCCGCTTCGTCATGCCGCCCAGCCAGGTGCAGGAGTTCCTGACCGCCGTGCGCCTGAAGATCCAGAAGCACGCGACCTCCCAGGTCTGGCCCGCCCTGCTGGTGGGGGCGGAGGTGCGGCCCTTCGTCCGTTCCCTGCTGGAACGCGTCAGCCCGATGACCCCGGTGCTGAGCCATGCCGAGTTGCACCGCAAGGCGTCGCTCAAGACCGTCGATCAGGTCTAGCCGGATGCCCGATCCCATGGGAGACTTCAGCCAACTCCTGACCCTGGAGATCTACCGCGGCTTCATCGTGCTGGCGCGGGTGGCGGCGGCCATCGGCCTGCTGCCGGGCTTCGGCGAGGCGGCGGTGCCGATGCGGGTGCGGGCGGCGCTGGCGATCATCGTCACGCTGGTGCTGCTGCCGGGGGTGGACGGGCTGCCCGACCATATGCCGGACCAGCCGGTGGAGATGCTGCGCGCGCTGACCGGGGAGACGCTGGTCGGCGCCTATCTCGGCCTCGGCGCCCGGCTGTTCATGGCCGCCTTGCAGACCACCGGCGCCCTGGTGGCCCAGGTGGTCGGGCTCAGCAACCCCTTCTCCATGGAGGCGGCGGGGTTCGAGGGCGGATCGGTGCTGTCCGGCGTGCTGCTGATCGGCGGGTTGGCCCTGCTGTTCGCGTCCGACGTGCATTACCTGATGATCGGCGCGCTGGCGCGCTCCTACGGCTCCTGGCCGGCGGGGGTGTTCCCCGACCTCGGCATGGTCGCCCAGCGCTTCGCCGAGCTGCTGGCAACCACCTTCCGGTTGGGCGTGGGGCTGGCGGCGCCCTTCATCCTCTATGGGCTGGTGGTGAATGTGGCGCTGGGGCTGGTCAACCGGGTGATGCCGGCGATGCCCGTCTATTTCGTCGCCACCCCCGGCGTGCTGATGGTCGGCATGGGCCTGTTCATGGCGACCGCCGGCGCGATGCTGACCGCCTTCGTCGCCGCGCTCGGCGGCTGGCTTTCAGGCTCGTAAGCCATGGCGGAACAGGACGACGAGCAGAAGACCGAGGAACCGACAGAAAAACGCCTGCGCGAGGCGGCGGAGAAGGGCGACGTCCCCCGCGCCCGCGACGTCGGCCTGCTGTCGGCGATGGTCGCCGCCTGGATGATCGTGCTGATGGCGCTTCCCGGTGTCGCGTCGACCCTGTCGGCCCTGCTTCTGCCGCTGATCGAGAACCCCGACGACATTCGCATCGACGGCAGCGCCGTCGACGTCATCCACAGCCTCGCTTGGCTGATCGGCGGCGTCGCGGTGGCCCTGCTGCCGGTCCTGGGCATCCTGCTGGGCGGGGTGGTGGTGTCGGCGCTGGGGCAGGGGCCGTTCGTCGTCGCCTCCGACCGCATCCGGCCGAAATGGTCGCACCTGTCGCCAGCGTCGGGCTGGAAACGGATCGCCGGCCGCCCGGCGCTGGTCGAATTCGCCAAGAGCCTGGTCAAGCTCGCCATCATCAGCATCGCGGCGTGGCACGCGCTGGCGCCCTACATCGCATGGACGGAGGATACTGTGGGCATGGACGTCGCCGGATTGCCCGTGCTGCTGCGGGACGTGACCTTGCGGCTGCTGCTGGCGGTGCTGCTGGCGACCGTTCTGATGGCGGCGGTGGATGTGCTGTGGAACCGCCTGGAGTGGCGCCGCCGCCTGCGCATGAGCCACCAGGAGATCAAGGACGAATACAAGCAGATCGAGGGCGATCCCAACGCCAAGGCCCGCCTGCGCGATATCCGCCGCTCGCGCTCCAAGAAGCGGATGATGGCGAACGTCCCGCGCGCCACGGTGGTCATCACCAACCCCACCCATTTCGCGGTGGCCCTGGAATACGAACGCGGCCGCACCGCCGCTCCCATCTGCCTCGCCAAGGGCGCCGACCTGATCGCGCTGCGCATCCGCGCCCTGGCGCAGGAGCACGGCATCCCCATCGTCGAGAACCCGCCGCTGGCCCGCGCCCTCCACGCCTCGGCGGAGGTCGATGCCACCATCCCGCTCCAGCATTACCAGGCGGTGGCGGAGGTCATCACCTATGTGCTGAAGCTGAAGGGCGGGCTGACGCGGCGCGGGTGAGGGAGGATGAATCGCCCTCTGTCCCACAGGAGCGGGACGTCATCTCAAATGCCGCTGTCGAGGACGCAGAACTTCTGGCTTTACGTCAGCGAGGGCTACTGGATTCCTCCAGGACGTCGGTGCCTTCAAGCATTGGATTTGCCATATTGAAGCAATTATCTTCGCAGTGCACGTAAAGTAGATTTTTAATCTTCTTCATAAAATCAACCGGCTTGAACGGCATTGAAACCAATGCGCATATTCCTGCATCTGCCACTTTCTCCGCCATTTTCGGTGTCACTGCAGAGCTGATGATTACGAATGGGATTATCGAGATATGTTTTATTTTTTCCTCTAGACATGGGTCTTTTGTCTGGCGGAATCTGATCATCTCTAACAGTTGAAGCGCTTTTTCTCGGACTGTATCTGCGTTTACAATGACAATGCCGATCTCGTTCTCTGAAAGAAGCAAGAGAGCGTCTTCGGTGGAAAATGAGCGGTAGATGTGCTTCAGTTTAAGGACGGAAAGGGTTCTTTCCATTAATTCGCTGGACGATATACTGAAGTCAACAATCAAGGCGGACGCTGACTTAAAATTACATGGTTTCCTGCAAATGTTGTTTGCGATACCCATTATTGAAATAACCTAGATGCAAAGTTACCATATTAAGTTTGAGAATAGATTATGAAGATATAATTAAAGAATATTCGGGGAAACCCCTATTTTCCTCAGCCGAATCAAAGACAAGCCACTCATAGGCGCCATACGTGATCCATCTCCGCCACTCTCAGACGGCCGCAAGATGGACCGTTCGCCGAAAGCTGTTCCACGCCGTTCCATCGTCCGCCGATCACCGCCTTGTTCCAGGGCAAGGGAGGGAGCCGTCCGCTATGGCACCCTTGCCATCCCGCCGGGCGCATGCCAGGAACGATAGCGTCAGCCTGTGATGTGAAGGGGAATTCCCGATGCCGCCGCTCTCCGCAAAGCCCGCCGCCAAAGCCGCCGCGCTCAAGTCCGCCGCCGGGTCGCTCGCCGGCTTTTGCCCCTGGGCGGCGGAGGATGGCATCCGGGTCTACCTCCGCCCCATCGGCCTGATGCCCATAGCCGCCTGGGCCAAGGGTGCGGCGGTGCCGCTGGCCGGCGGGCGCTTCGCCTTCTCCACCGCCGAACTGATCGTGCGCGACCAGGGCTCCCGCATCGACCGCGCCTTCGCGCCGCTGTCGGAGATCATGGCCTGGGGCTGGGAGCGCTCGCGCCCGGTGGCGGAGGCGCTGGACCGCCAGCTCGGCGCCCTGACCCGCGCCCGCCCGCCCTTCGCCAATCTTCCGCCCGACCGGCCTCTCATCATGGCCATCGTCAACGTCACGCCGGACAGCTTCTCCGACGGCGGCGACTTCCTCGACCCCGCCGCCGCCATCGCCCATGGCGAGGCGATGCTGGCCGCCGGCGCCGACATCCTGGACGTCGGCGGCGAGTCCACCCGCCCCGGCGCCGACCCGGTCCCACCGGAGGAGGAGGAGCGGCGCGTCCTGCCGGTCATCCGCCATTTCGCCAACAAGGGGGCGACCGTCTCCGTCGACACCCGCCACGCCAGCGTGATGGAGTCCGCCGCCGCGGCCGGCGCCCGCATCGTCAACGACATCGCCGGGCTGTCCGACCCGCAGGCCCTGCCGGTGGTCGCCCGCACCGGCACCCCGGTGGTGGTGATGCACATGCAGGGCGATCCCGGCACCATGCAGGCCAACCCGACCTACCGCGACGCCGCGCTCGACGTGTTCGACTGGCTGGAGGAGCGGATCGCCAGCTGCGCCGCGGCCGGGGTGCCGCCGGAGCGCATCGCCGTCGATCCCGGCATCGGCTTCGGCAAGACGACGGAGCACAATCTGGACATCCTGCGCCACATTGCGCTGTACCATGCCCTGGGCTGCACGGTGCTGATCGGCCTGTCGCGCAAGGGCTTCATCGGCCGCCTGTCGCGTGGCGAGCCGCCGAAGGAGCGGCTGCCCGGTTCCCTCGCCGCCGGTCTGGAGACGCTGAACCAGGGCGCGCAGATCCTGCGCGTCCACGACGTCGCCGAGACCGCGCAGGCCCGTGCCGTCTGGGAGGCGCTGCATCCACGGTAAGGACCGCGCCCGCCGATTGAGGACAATGTCGATCGTCCACGCCGGGGCGGAAATGCTGCGGCTGGGTAAACGGGGGCGGCGCGCGGGTGGGATGGGACCGGCATCCGGCCATCGGCGACAGACAACAGCGGAAGCGAAGCCATGCCCTACATCCTCGAAGGCAACATCAACGACAAGAGCGGCGTCAGGGTCGAGTTCGAACCGGAGGTCGATGAACGCGTGAGAGCCTGCCTCTCCATCGACCCGTCGGAGGAGGACCTCGCCGCCGTCCCGCGGGAGATGACGATTGCCAAGCCGCGCATCCCCAAGGTACCGGAGATCATCCAATGGGGAGGAGGGAGATATTTCTTCTGCGAGCGCCTGCGGGCGATGGTGGAGGAGATGGAGCCCAGCGTGCACCGGTCGGTTCCGGTGGCGGTGCGGACCCGGGAGCCGTTCCACGGCACCACCGAGCATGGCGTCTGGCACCTGATGGTGCCGCCGCCCCGCATCCCGGCCCTGGTCATCGAGGAGACGGAATTCTGGCAAGGCTTCGGGCGGGAGGCCTACGACCGGGGGGACAGGTTTCTCGCCGTGGACAAGAAGGCCCCCTGCGTTCTCGACGGGGCGGTGATCGCCGGCCGGCACCTGTGGCGGCTGCCGCGGGAGTTCAAGACCGATTGGTTTTATTCCGACGAGCTGTGGGACCGGATGAAGGCGGAAAAGATGAAGGGGCTGGCGATTACCAAGTTCTGCACCATCCGCAAGAACCACTGACCTGACGCAGGGGGCTTCGTCCCGTCTGTAACCCTTTCGCGCAGCCGCCGAAGGGGTCTTGACCCGGCCGGGCTGCCGCGCGAAGAAACATCCTTCGCTTGCGCTTCCCGCCACCCGATCCGACATCGGGCTGGAACCGGCTCCTGCACGAGGTTTTCATGACGCGACACCTGTTCGGCACCGACGGCATCCGTGGCACCGCCAACATCGACCCGATGACCGCCGAAACGGCCCTGCGCGTGGCGATGGCGACCGCGCTGCAGTTCCGCCGCGGCGACCACCGCCACCGGGTGGTGATCGGCAAGGACACCCGGCTGTCCGGCTATCTGCTGGAACCGGCGCTGACCGCCGGCTTCATCTCCATGGGGATGGACGTGGTGTTGGTCGGGCCGCTGCCGACCCCGGCGGTCGCCATGCTGACCCGCTCGCTCCGTGCCGATATGGGCGTGGTGATCTCCGCCTCGCACAACCCCTATCAGGACAACGGCATCAAGCTGTTCGGCCCCGACGGCTACAAGCTGTCGGACGAGGTGGAGGCGGCGATCGAGCGGCGCATGGCGCTGCCCTTCGGCCCCGATCTCGCCGGTCCCGCCGACCTCGGCCGCGCCAGCCGTCTGGACGACGCCACCGGCCGGTATATCGAATATGTGAAGAACACCTTCCCGCGCGGCCTGCGGCTGGACGGGCTGAAGATCGTCGTCGATTGCGCCAACGGCGCCGCCTACAAGGTCGCGCCCAAGGTGCTGTACGAGCTGGGCGCCGACGTGATCCCGGTCGGCGTCAGCCCCGACGGCACCAACATCAACAAGGGCTGCGGCGCCACCGCCACCCACACCCTGCAGGAACAGGTGGTCGCCCATGGCGCCCATCTCGGCATCGCGCTGGACGGCGACGCCGACCGCCTGATCATGGTGGACGAGGCCGGGCGCCCGATCGACGGCGACCAGCTGATGAGCCTGATCGCCACCTCCTGGGCGCGGTCGCAGACTTTGCGCGGCGGCGGCGTCGTCGCCACCGTCATGTCCAACCTGGGCATGGAGCGCCATCTCGGCGGCCTCGGCCTGCATCTGGCCCGCACCCCCGTCGGCGACCGCTATGTCGTCGAGTTGATGCGCGAGCGCGGCTACAATGTCGGCGGCGAGCAGTCGGGCCATGTCGTGCTGTCCGACTATTCCACCACCGGCGACGGGCTGATCGCCGCGCTTCAGGTGCTGGCGGTGCTGATCCAGGCCGACGGCCGCGCGGCCAGCGAGGTCTGCCGCGTCTTCGATCCTGTGCCGCAGAAGCTGACCAACGTCCGCTTCTCCGCCGGGACCAAGCCGCTGGAGGATGCCGTCGTCCAGCAGGCGATCAAGGACGGCGAGGCTCGTCTGGCG
This sequence comes from Azospirillum oryzae, assembly GCF_900177515.1. Taxonomy (GTDB): domain Bacteria; phylum Pseudomonadota; class Alphaproteobacteria; order Azospirillales; family Azospirillaceae; genus Azospirillum; species Azospirillum oryzae_A. Next base: position 189,842 of record NZ_FXAK01000008.1, on the reverse strand, counting down.
GCGAGCGGCCGTGTGCTGATCCGCAAGTCGGGCACCGAGCCGCTGATCCGCGTGATGGCGGAGGGCGACGACGAGACGCTGGTCCACAGCGTGGTCGCCGACATCGCCGACGCCATCCAGGCCAGCGCCGCCCGCAGCCTGGAGGCCGCGCAATGAGCGACGGCAGCGTGAGCGGCAACAGCGTCAAGGGCCGCGTCCTGATCGTCGCCGGCTCCGATTCCGGCGGCGGCGCCGGCATCCAGGCCGACATCAAGGCGGTCAGCGCGCTCGGCGCCTATGCGATGACCGCCATCGCCGCGCTGACGGCGCAGAACACCACCGGCGTCTATGGCGTGGTGCCGGTCGATCCCGCCTTCGTCGCCCTGCAGATGAAGCTGGTGCTGGAGGATATCGGCGCCGACGCGGTGAAGATTGGCATGCTCGCCAACGCCCCGGTCATCGAGGCGGTGGCGGCGGAGTATGAGGAACGCGCGGTCAACGTGCCGCTGGTCCTCGATCCGGTGATGATCGCCAAGAGCGGCCACCATCTGCTCGACCCCGACGCCGTGCTGACTTTGCGCCGGCGCCTGCTGCCGCTGGCCGAGGTGGTGACGCCCAACCTGCCGGAGGCCGAGGCGCTGACCGACCTGCCGATCCGCGACCTCGACGACATGCGCCGCGCCGCCGAGCTGATGCTGAGCTTCGGCCCGAAATCGGTCCTGCTGAAGGGCGGCCATCTGGAGGACGACACCCTCTACGACCTCCTTCTGACCGAAGAGGGCGAAACGGTGTTCGAGGGCCGCCGCGTCCACACCCCCCACACCCACGGCACCGGCTGCACCCTGTCCTCGGCCATCGCCGCCGGTCTGGCCCAGGGCATGACCACCCGCGACGCGGTCGCCCGCGCGCGGCGCTATGTCGAAACCGCGATCCTGACCGCCCCCGGTCTGGGCCACGGCCACGGCCCGCTCAACCACCTGCACACGGTGCGCGAGTTCTCGTAAAGGGGCGGGGGCCCCATCACGGCACCCGCTTCTTCTCCAGCTTGCGCGCCAGCGTGCGCCGGTGCATGCCGAGCCGCCGCGCGGTCTCGGAGATGTTGAAGTTCGTCTCCACCAGCGTCTCGTGGATGCGCTCCCACTCCAGATTCTTGATCGAGGTGGTGCGGACGGCCGGCGCGATGGAGGTGTCTCCCTCGGTGCGCTCGAAGGCGGCCTCGATGTCGTCGGTGTTGGACGGTTTCGCCAGATAATGGCAGGCGCCCAGCTTGATCGCCTCGACCGCGGTGGCGATGCTGGCGAAGCCGGTCAGCACGACGATGCGGGTTTCCTCGTCCGCCTCGTGCAGCTCCTTCACGCATTCCAGCCCCGATCCGGTGGCGAGCTTCAGGTCGATCACCGCATAGTCGGGGTCCACCGTCTGCAGGATCTCCCGCATCTCCTCCAACCCGGCGCAGGCGTGGACCTCGTAGCCGCGGCGTTCGAAGGACCGGCGCAGCGCACGGGCGAAGGACGCATCGTCCTCGACGATCAGCAGGGTGCGGTCGCCCTGCTCCATGTCCGGCGTCTCCAGTTCAGTCGTCTCCATCGGCGCCTCCCGGCGACAGGGCGGACAGCGGCAGGGTCAGCGTCACGGTGGCGCCGCCGGCCGCCCGGTTCTTGGCCGAAACGGTCCCGCCCAGCTTGCGCAGCACATTGACCACCAGGAACAGGCCAAGCCCGCTGCCCGGCCGCTTCTTGGTGGAGCGGTAGGGCTTGCCCAGCTCCTCCAGGATGGCGGGGTCGAATCCGGGGCCGCAATCATTGACCGCCACCACCAGATTGTCGCCCTGCCGCAGCGCGGCGACGCCGATCCAGTCCGGCGAGGCCTCCAGCGCATTGTCCAGCACGTTGAACAGCACCTGTTTCAGGGCGAGGTCGGCGATCATCCGCTCCTCCGGCCCGACGGTGTTGTCATAGTCGAAGCGGCCGGGCGAGCGGCTGGACAGCCAGTCCTCCACCAGACCGTCGAGGAACCCCTTCACCGTGGTGCGCACCGTGCCCTCGCCGCGCGCCTCGCCCGACGACATCAGGATGCCCGACACGATGGCCTTGCAGCGGTCGATCTGGTTCTGCATCTCCGCCACTTCCTCCGACAAATCGGGGTCGGCCATCAGCGACGGCATGCGGCGCCAGTCGTTGAGGATCACCGACAGGGTGGCGAGCGGCGTGCCCAGCTCATGCGCGGCGCCCGATGCCAGCAGCCCCATGCGGACGATGTGCGCCTCTTCCATCGATCGCTGGCGCAACTCCGCCAGATAGGCGTCGCGGGCGCGCAGGTTGCGGTTGATCTGGGTGAGGAAGGGGACCAGCAGGCTCGCCGCCAGCACGAAGCAGATGAACATGCCCTGGATGTGCAGGCTGAACAGCTCGCCCTCATAGGCATGGGGCAGGGGAAGCGGCTGGTGGGTGCCGATCAGCCAGGTGAAGCCGGCGGTCGCCACCAGAACCAGCGCCCAGGCCGACCACGCCTCCAGCAGCACCGCCCCCAGCGCCACCTGCAGCAGATACAACGAGATGAAGGGGTTGGACGCCCCGCCGCTGAGATAGAGCTGCAAGGTCAGCGCCCAGACGTCGATCAGCAGTTCCAGGAACAGCTGGGTGTTGGAGACGGCGGAACTGCGGCGGATCTGGATCAGGCTGGCGATGTTCAGCGCCACCAGCACGAAGATCACCGCCGCCATCGGTAGCAGCGGCAGGCGGATGCCCATCTGCGCATGGACGATCAGGATCGTCACGATCTGCCCGACGACGGCGAGCCAACGCAGCTGGACGAGCAGGAACAGGTTTTTGCGGTCGGTGGTGTCGCGCACGAAAGACGTCCTGTTCCTCGCCCGGTTCATCAGCATACCGACTTATATAGAGAGTTACCGGCGGGAGGGGAGCTTTGTCGGAGCGTCTGTTTCATGCCCTCCGACGCCGCATCTCGCTGCGGAAGACATAGAGGACGGCGCCGATCAGCATCAGGTCCAGCGCGAACCAGGTCAGCGCATAGCTGAGATGGCTGTTGGGGAAGCTGACCACCGTCAGCCCGCCGACCGGCCAGCCGCCGGGATTGCGGGTGCCGTCGGCATCGATGAAATAGGGGGCGACCCGCTCAAGCCCCTTCGCCGCGGCGATGGCGGCGACGTCGCGGGAATACCAGCGGCCGGCGGCCGGATCGTTGCTGCGCAGGAACCCGCCCTTCGGCTCGGTCAGGCGCAGAAGGCCGGTGACGGTCACCTCGCCCTGCGGCTGCCCCTCGGCGCGGGTGGCGGGATCGCGCTTTTCCGGCGGTACGAAGCCGCGGTTGACCAGCACGGTGAAGCCGCGGTCGCTGACCAGCGGCGTCATCACCCAGAAGCCGCCGCCCAGGTCGGTGACGGCCTGCACCAGCGTTTCGCGGTCGTTCAGGAGGTGGCCGGTGACGGCGACGCGGCGGTACTCGTCCGACGCGGCCGAAACCGACGGCCACGCCTCCGGCCCCGGTGCCGGCACCGGAGAGGCGTGGATGCGGGCGTCCACCCGCTCGATCAAATCCAGCTTCCACACCCGGCGTTCGAGCTGCCAGATGCCGAGCGCGGTCAGGCCGGCGACGCCGGCCAGGGCCAGAAGGCCGAAGAGGGCCAGCGCCCAAGCCGGGCGGGCCCTCTTCTTTGTGCCGCCCGCAGGGGGCGCGGACGGCAGTCCGGTCACGGCATCTTGCTCATGTCGTGGGTCATGCCGGGCATCATGTTGTAGTTCAGGTGGTACATCACCCAGAGCGAACCAGAGAACATGATGAAGACGACGATGATCGTGAAGATCATCGCCAGCATCGACCAGCCGCCTTCGACGCGGCCGTTCATGTGCAGGAAATACACCATGTGGACGATGATCTGGACGACTGCCAGCGCCAGGATCACGACCGTGGTGGTCGCATTGTCCAGCGTGCCGTTCATCACCAGCCAGAACGGAATGACCGTCAGGATCACCGACAGGACGAAACCGATCATATAGCTGCCGAAGGTGCCGTGGGCGCCCGCGGGGTGGCCGTGGTCGTCATGACCATGACCGTGGTCGCCATGGCCGTGGCCCTGATGGGCGTGGTGGTCGCTGTGCGCGTGGGTGCTCATCGCAGCGCTCCCATCAGATAGACGAAGGTGAACACACCGATCCAGATGACGTCCAGGAAGTGCCAGAACATGCTGAGGCACATCAGGCGCCGGCGGTTGGCCGGGATCAGGCCGCGGCGGGCGACCTGGACCATCAGCGTCACCAGCCACACGCTGCCGAAGGTGACGTGCAGCCCGTGGGTGCCGACCAGCGTGAAGAAGGACGACAGGAAGGCGCTGCGGCCGGGACCGGCCCCCTCATGGATCAGGTGGGCGAACTCGTACAGCTCGATGCCGAGGAAGGCGAGGCCGAACAGCAGGGTGATGAACAGCCAGGCCTGGGTCTGGCCGGTGCGGCCCTTTTCCATCGCCAGCATGGCGAAGCCATAGGTAATGGAGGACAGCAGCAGCATGGAGGTGTTCAGCGCCACCAGCGGCAGGTCGAACAGCTCCTTCGGCGTCGGGCCGGCGGCGTAGCTGGTGCCCAGCACGCCGTAGGTCGCGAACAGCACCGCAAAGATGAGGCAGTCGCTCATCAGGTAGATCCAGAAGCCGAGCGCGGTGCTGGCGGCCTCGTGGGCGTGCTCGTCCCTCACATAGAAGACGGGCGGGGTGGCGTCACGCGGGGTGTCGTGCCCCGCGTGGCTGCCGTGCATGGCTTCAACGGTCGTCGTCATGCTTTACACCTGTCCGGAGAGCAGACGGGTCCGCTCGTTCTCGGTCCGCACCACCTCATCCACCGGGATGTGGAAGTCGCGGTTGTAGTTGAAGGTATGGTTGATGGCGACCGCCAGCAGGCCGATGAAGCTCACCGCGGCCAGCCACCAGATGTGCCAGACCAGGGCAAAGCCGAGCACGGTGCTGATGCCGGCCAGGATGACGCCGGTGCCGGTGTTGCTGGGCATGTGGATCGGGCGGAAGCCCTCCAGCGGACGGTTGTAGCCGCGCTTCTTCATGTCCCACCACGCGTCGTTGTCATGGATGACCGGCGTGAAGGCGAAGTTGTAGCCCGGCGGCGGCGAGGAGGTCGCCCATTCCAGGGTACGGCCGTCCCACGGGTCGCCGGTGACGTCGACCAGTTGGTTGCGCTTCAGGACGCTGACGGCGATCTGGATCAGGAAGGAGCCGATGCCGAGCGCGATCAGGACGGCGCCGAAGGCGGCGATCTGGAACCAGATCTGCAGCGACGGATCCTCGAACACGCGCAGGCGGCGGGTGACGCCCATCAGGCCCAGGACGTAGAGCGGCATGAAGGCGAAGTAGAAGCCGATCACCCAGAACCAGAAGGACATCTTGCCCCAGAACGGATCCAGGCGGAAACCGAAGGCCTTCGGCCACCAGTAGTAGATGCCGGCGAACAGGCCGAACAGCACGCCGCCGATGATGACGTTGTGGAAGTGGGCGATCAGGAACAGGCTGTTGTGCAGGACGAAGTCGGCGGGCGGAACCGCCAGCAGCACGCCGGTCATGCCGCCGATGACGAAGGTCAGCATGAAGGCGATGGTCCACATCATCGGCAGTTCGAACCGGATGCGGCCGCGATACATGGTGAACAGCCAGTTGAAGATCTTCGCACCCGTCGGGATCGAGATGATCATCGTCGTGATGCCGAAGAACGAGTTCACGCTGGCGCCCGAACCCATGGTGAAGAAGTGGTGCAGCCACACCAGGTAGGACAGGATGGTGATGACGACGGTCGCGTAGACCATCGAGGTGTAGCCGAACAGCTTCTTGCCGGTGAAGGTGGAGGTCACTTCCGAGAAGATGCCGAAGCACGGCAGGATCAGGATGTAGACTTCCGGATGGCCCCAGATCCAGATCAGGTTCACGTACATCATGGGGTTGCCGCCCATGTCGTTCGTGAAGAAGTGCGTGCCGACATAGCGGTCCAGCGACAGCAGGACCAGCACGGCGGTCAGGATCGGGAAGGAGGCGACGATCAGGACGTTGGTGCAGAGCGAGGTCCAGGTGAAGACCGGCATCTTCATCATGGTCATGCCGGGGGCGCGCATCTTCACGATCGTGCAGATCAGGTTGATGCCCGACAGCGTCGTTCCGACGCCTGCCACCTGCAAGGCCCAGATGTAATAATCGACGCCGACGTCCGGGCTGGCCTCCAGACCCGACAGCGGCGGATAGGCCAGCCAGCCGGTGCGCGCGAACTCACCCACGAACAGCGAGGCCATGATCAGCACGGCGCCGCCGACGGTCATCCAGAAGCTGAAATTGTTCAGGAACGGGAAGGACACGTCGCGTGCGCCGATCTGTAGCGGCACGACATAGTTCATCAGCCCCGTCACCAGCGGCATGGCGACGAAGAAGATCATGATCACACCGTGGGCGGTGAAGACCTGATCGAAGTGGTGGGAATTGAGGTAGCCTTCGCTGCCGTTGAAGGCGATGGCCTGCTGGGCGCGCATCATGATGGCGTCGGCGAAGCCGCGCAGCAGCATGATCAGGCCCAGCACCATGTACATGATGCCGATGCGCTTGTGGTCGACGGTGGTGAACCACTCCGTCCACAGATAGCCCCACAGCTTGAAATAGCTGAGGGCGGCGACCAGCGCGATGCCGCCGAGCACGACCGCGAAGAAGGTCGCGACGACGATCGGCTCGTGATAGGGGAAGGACTCCAGGCTGAGGCGCCCGAAGAGGAAGGTCGTCAGTGTCTCAAGCATGCCGGTGTGCCCAATCAGGGATTGGCCAGCCGCTGCGGCCCGGCCGGGGAGGCGGACGCGCTGATCGGCGTGACGGTGGGGCGCTGCACGGCGCCCGAGTTTGCGGCGGCTTCAACGGCTTCGGCCACGGTGCACAGGCCGGTCGGCTGGGTGTCCGGGAAACCGGCCAGCGTGTTGGCCCGCAGGATGGCGTCGGCCGCGGCCTTGCCGCCGGCGTTCAGCCCGCCCGCGCGGTCGATGGCGGCCATGTCGCTCATGCACATGGTGCCGGGACGAACGCACATGTTGACGACGGCGTTGAACAGCTTCGGATCGACGCTGCCGTAATGCTGGACCGGAACCGCCTCGCTCGGCTTTTCCAGCGCCAGATAGGCGTTGCGGTCCAGCGAGCCGTTGGCCGACTTCACCTTCGACACCCAGCCGTCGAAATTCTCGTTCGACAGGCCGAGGAAGTTGAAGCGCATGTGCGAGAAGCCGGCGCCGCTGTAGTTGGACGAGAAGCCCTTGTAGGTCCCCGGCTCGTTGATCACGGCGTGGAGCTTCGTCTCCATGCCCGGCATGGCGTAGATCATCCCCGCCAGCGCCGGAACGTAGAAGGAGTTCATCACCGACGACGCGGTGATGCTGAAGCGGATCGGCCGGTCCACCGGGGCGGCCATCTCGTTGACCGAGGCGATGCCGTATTCCGGATAGACGAACAGCCACTTCCAGTCGAGCGCCACCACCTGCACGTCCAGCGGCTTGGCGCCGGCGGGAACGGGCTTGTCGGCCGCGATGCGGTCGAGCGGACGGTAGGGGTCGAGCTTGTGGGTGGTCACCCAGGTGATGGCACCCAGGCAGATGATGATCAGGAGCGGGGCGGCCCAGATCACCAGTTCAAGCTGCGTCGAATGGTCCCAGTCCGGTTCGTAGCGGGCCGTGTTATTGGACTGACGGTAACGCCAGGCGAACAGCACGGTAAGCGCCATGACCGGGACGATGATCAGCAGCATCAGCAGGGTGGAGATGACCACAAGGTCACCCTGCTGGCTCGCAACGTCGCCGGCCGGGTTCAGCACGACCAGGTTGCAGCCACTCAACGCCGCCATCACTGGCAGCAGGGCGATTGCGCGATAACGGCTCAAGGCAGGACCTGTTTCATAAGGTTTGCTTTGGGGAGACAGCTAGCGGCCATAGCCCAGCTGCGACATTGGACAATTTGTCCAATGCCTGACTCCTGCGCGCTTGACAGGTCACCGATGGTTGAGGTGACATATTGTATGATCTGCGGATCATCGCAAGCGAAATAACGCAGCCGGAGCCGACATGATGACTTCATCGATTGCGGCCGTTGAACGGGATGCGAGGCTGGTGAACGCGCGGCATCACGGGGTCAACCCCGGAGAGATTGCCATCGGCGTGATCATCGGCCGAACCTCCGAGTTTTTCGACTTCTTCGTTTACGCCATCGCTTCCGTGATCGTCTTCCCGAAGCTGGTGTTCCCCTATGTCGATCCGCTGACCGGGACACTTTGGTCTTTCGCCATCTTCGCGCTGGCCTTCGTCGCGCGACCGATCGGCACCTTCATCTTCATGGCCATCGACGAGAATTACGGGCGCAGCGCCAAGCTGACCATCGCCCTGTTCCTGCTGGGCATTTCCACCGTGGCGCTGGCCTTCCTGCCGGGATACGAGGCGATCGGCGTCGCCGCCGCATGGCTGCTGGCGCTCTCGCGCATCGGGCAGGGCATCGCGCTGGGCGGGACCTGGGACGGTCTGGCCTCGCTTCTGGCGATGAACGCACCGGAAAACCGACGCGGCTGGTATGCCATGATCCCGCAGCTGGGCGCGCCCATCGGCCTGATCGTGGCGAGCGGCCTGTTCGCCTACATGGTCAACAGCCTGTCGGCGGAGGATTTCTTCGCCTGGGGCTGGCGCTATCCGTTCTTCGTGGCCTTCGCCATCAATGTGGTGGCCCTGTTCTCCCGCCTGCGACTCGTGCAGACGCCGGAGTTCGAACGCCTGTTCCTGAACCGCGAACTGCAGCCGGCTCCCGTCGTGGAAACGCTGCAGATGGAAGGCAAGCGCGTGGTGATCGGCGCCTTCGCCCCGCTGGCCAGCTTCGCCCTGTTCCACATGGTCACCGTCTTCCCGCTGTCCTGGATCTTCCTGAATGCGAATCAGGAAACCGGTGCCTTCCTGGTCATCGAGGTGATCGCGGCCGCCTTCGGCATCGCGGCCATCGTCGCATCCGGCTACATCGCCGACCGGGTCGGTCGGCGGACGCTGCTCGGCAGCTGTGCCGCCGCCATCGCGGTGTTCAGTGGGTTCGCGCCGCTGCTGCTCAACGGCGGGCAGACGGGCGAACTGGTGTTCATGGTGCTGGGCTTCGTCATCCTCGGCCTGTCCTTCGGCCAGTCCTCGGGGTCGGTGGCGTCTGGCTTCACCCAGCAGTACCGCTACACCGGGTCGGCGATGACCTCCGATCTGGCCTGGCTGTTCGGGGCCGGCTTCGCGCCCTTCGTCGCGCTGTACCTGTCCAGCCATTTCGGGCTGATCGCCTCCGGCCTCTACCTGCTGTCGGGCGCGATCTGCACGCTGGTGGCGCTGCGGATCAACAAAACACTGTCGTCCTGACGGGGCTGCGCCCGCCCGCCGCCGCTCTTGCGGCGGGCGGGCGTCCCTCGTGACTTGTCGCCCGTGACTTGCCGGATACGCCTTCGCCGCCAATCTTGATCGGTGCAACGAACCGGAAAAGGCGGCCCGACCCCATGCGATCGTCATCCCATTCCCGTCCCGCTTCCCTCGGACGCGGGCGCCTGCTCGTGGTGACGCTGGCCGCCCTGGCGGGCCTGTCGGCCTGCGCCGGGTTCGAGCCGGACTACCGCAAGCCGGGCGCCCAGCGCCTGACCGGGCCGGAGGTGTCGACGCTGCTCGGCGGCCACACGCTGAGCATCGTCAACGCGCGCGGCAAGTCCTACATGAACCGCTTTTCCAAGGACGGGTCGATCGTCATCTCCGGCTCCAAGGGCAATGAATACGGCCAGTGGACGGTGTCCGGCGACCGCTATTGCCTGACGCTGGACATCGATCCGCGCCAGCAATGCATGGAGATCTACAAGCTTCCCGACGGCCGCTACCAGATGGTCAACGCCGACGGGACGCTGCGCAACACCTTCACGGTGGATTGAAGTCAACCCGACTCGAGCGCGTTGACCGTCAGCCGCCCGGCCGGCCAGGAGCGGACGAGCCCGGCGGCGCGCAGTTCCGGCAGGATGCCGCCGACCTCCTCGGCGGACAGCCCGGTCGCCTCGACGATGGCGGGGCAGGTCCGCGGGCCCCCTTTCAATGCCGACAGGACCGCACCGGCGGTTGCGGGCAGAGCCTCGGCCGGGCGCGGCGGGATGCCGGCGCGGGCGGCGGCGATCATCAGCGCCAGCATGCGCAATTGACCAAGCCGCTGCATCGCGTCCCCGCCCGGATCGTCCTGCAGGGACAGCGCGGTGTGGCAGCGGGCGGCGGTTCGGGCGAGCGCCGCGAGGTCGTCGCCCCGACCAGTCGCGATGGCGCCGACCGCCTCCTGGGCCAGCGTCTCCAGTTCGGCGTCCGCGACCGCCCAATCCCCCCGCCTGACGGCGCCGAGCAGCTCGTCGCCCAGCCTCATCAACGCCGCTTCGAACGCGCTCATTCGCATCCCTCCGGTTCCGGATCGGGCAGGGCGGGCCAGTCGGCCGGCGTCCAGCGGGCGCAGACATAGCCCGGAGCCGGGTCGGACAGCGGCAGGGTCAGGCAGGCGATGCGCGGGGCGCCGGCAAGGCTTGCCCGCGGCTGGAACAGCAGGGCGACGCCGCACTCTTCGATCACCTTGTCCTCTTCACCGTTGGCGCGGCAATAGCGGTTGAAGCGGTGCGACAGCGCCATGCTGTTGGCGACGATCACCCGGCAATAGCCGGCGCGCGACGACGCTCCGCCCTCCTTCGCCTGCCAGCGTTGGGTGGTCAGTCCGCTGTCCATCACCGGGGTGACCAGCCAGTCCACCATCATGCCCGACGCGATCCAGGCGCTGGGCTGCGTCCGCCCCAGATCCTCGCAGATGGCGACGGCGACCCGGCCGAGGTCGGGCAGTTCGAACAGGGTGAAGCGGTCGCCGGTCTCGATGTCCTCGCGGGCGCAGTCCAGCAGCCGGCCGTTGCGGTCGCGCAGGTCGTAGGAGCGGCATTGGTCGCTGTCGAGGTCCCAGCAATGCAGTTTGGTCTGTTCGCCGACCACCCGGCCGCAGCGGTCGAGCAGCAGCACGCGGTTGCGCGGCCGGTCCCCCGTCTCCTTCACGCCGAGCAGCACATGGCGGATCGGCCCGTCCACCGCCTGGGCGCGCAGCGCCTCCTGGATCGCGGCCAGCGAGTCGGGATGGACCGAAACCTCCGGGAACAGCACGAAATTGGCGCCCTGCTCGGCCAGCCGGGCGATGGCGTCGGCGGCGCGGCGGCCAAGCGCGCGCGGGGCGGGATCGTACCAATCCTCGCCGTCCCGGCGGAACCGGCGGATGGCGAGGTCGTCCTCCGCCTCCGCCAGCGGGACCACGCCGATGATGGGCGTCCAGGCAGGGTCGCTCGGGTCCTGGTCCGACACCGCAGCAATGCGCCGGTACTCCACGGCGATGCGCCGTTCCGGGTCGCCCTCGCGCTCGGCTTCGATGGTCAGGCTGGGCAGCACCACCAGCAGGTTGGTGAACAGATCGTCGGGATCGAAGTCACCCGCATCGGCACCCGGCGCAAGGGCGCCGGGCGGCGCCGTCTCGCGGATGTTCATGGCACGGGCGAGCAGGCCGGGCCGCAGGATCAGCTGGCCGTCGGCCGGGTCGGCGTTGAACCGCCCGTCCCGATTCAGGCGGCGGCGCGCCTCCAGCCGCCCGGCCGGAAGAGGGTCGTCGGCCAGATAGCGATAGCGGCAGGCCAGCGGCGCGAACCACGAATCGATGGCCTGCGCCGCCGCCAGGGTGCGGTCGAACCCCGAGCCGGCCCATTCCTCCAGTGCCAGGACGCCCTCCCGCAGGCGCTCCGCCGCCTCATCGGCCAACCGGCCGGCGCGGACGTGGTCCGCCTCCAGCTCTTCAGCCAGGGTGCGGACCTCGTCGCGGCGCTCCCGCAGCCGGCCCCACAGGGCCATGAACAGGTCGGCCGGATGCATGCGTCACGAGGCGCCGGCTTGGCCGGTCGCCGGCTGGAACTGCAGGATCTTCGGCGTCCGCATGTCCTCGGCGATGGGGGCGTCGCTGGCAGCGCCCCGCATGGCGGAGACGGCGCGGGGGAAGCCGCTGCGACCGCTGTAGTCCGGCACCGGCAGGCTGCGGTAATGGGCCTCCTCCTGGTGCAGCTTCTGGGCGCAGACGATGTCCAGCGCCGTCGCCGCCAGAACGGCGCCGAAGGCGATGCCGGCATTCCCGGCGCGCCGGTTGTCCCGCATCCCCTCCGCCAGCGTCGCCATGTCGACGGCGTCGCCGGCGATGCGGCCCCAGATCCAGGGCTTGGGATCGCCGAGAGCCAGCAGGCCGACTCCGGTGGTGATCTCCCGCACGCCATAGGCGCGGATCAGGTTGGTCCTGTCCTCCATCCCCATCCAGCGGGCGATGCTGCGTCCGGCCATCAGTTCGGCGACGCCGAGCCCGATGCTGAACCAGCCGAGCCCGCGGGCGAGATTGTCTCCGGCCGAGGAGCGGTTGTAATAGGCCATGTCTTCACCTCAGGGCTTGAGGACCACCTTGATGCAGCCGTCCCGCTTGTCGCGGAAGGTCTTGTACATCTCGGGTCCCTGATCGAGCGGAACGGTGTGGGTGATGACGAAGGACGGGTCGATCTGCCCTTCCTGGATCCGGTTCAGCAGGTCGTCGGTCCAGCGGTTGACATGGGTCTGGCCCATGCGCCAGGTCAGTCCCTTGTTCATCGCCATGCCGAAGGGCATCTTGTCGATCAGCCCGCCATAGACACCGGGGATCGACAGGACGCCGGCCGGGCGGCAGACATAGATCATCTCGCGCAGCACATGGGCGCGGTCCGATTCCAGCATCAGCGCCTGCTTGGCGCGGTCGTACATCGAATCGAGCGTGGCGGTGGCGTGCGCCTCCATGCCGACGGCGTCGATGCATTTCTCCGGACCCTTGCCGCCGGTCAGCTCGTTCAGCCGCTCGACGACGCTCTCCTCCTCGAAATTGATGGTGATGGCGCCGCCGGCCTTGGCCATCGCCAGCCGTTCCGGCACGCGGTCGATGGCGACCACCTGTTTGGCGCCCAAGAGGACGGCGCTGCGGATCGTCATCTGTCCGACCGGGCCGCAGCCCCAGATCGCCACCGTGTCGGTCGGCTGGATGTCGCACTGGGCGGCGGCCTGCCAGCCGGTGGGGAAGATGTCGCCCAGGAACAGCACCTGCTCGTCGGTCAGCCCGCTGGGGATCTTGATGTGGGTGCGGTCGGCCATCGGCACCCGCACATATTCCGCCTGCCCGCCGGCATAGCCGCCGGTCAGGTGGGTGTAGCCGAACAGCCCGGCGGTGGTGTGGCCGAAGACCTTGTCGGCCAGCGCCTTGTTGCGGTTGGAGCGTTCGCAGACCGAATAATTGCCGCGCTTGCACTGGTCGCATTCGCCGCACCAGATGGTGAAGGGAACCACCACCCGCTCGCCGACCTTCAGCGCGCTCTTGGCTTCCGATCCCACCTCCATCACCTCGCCCATGAATTCATGACCGACGATGTCGCCCTTCTCCATGCCCGGCATGAAATTGTCGTGCAGGTGAAGGTCGGACCCGCAGATGGCGCAGGTCGTCACCTTGACGATGGCGTCGCGCGGATGTTCGATCTCTGGATCCGGGACCGTGTCGCAGCGGATGTCGTTGGCGCCGTGCCAGACCAGTGCTCTCATCGATTTCTCCCGGACTTTCGCCCTCGTTACGGTTCCATTCAGCAACAGGACCGTCGGCCGGAGCGTTCCGGTTCCGGCCGGCCCCTCACCGTAAGGCGATGGTCAGAGGATCAGTGCCTTCTCGCGGGCGACGCCGCCCGACATGATGGCGGTCTGGCCGTCGTCCAGGCTGTTGCGCAGGGCGGGGAAGTCGATCTCCTCCTCCTGGCGGATATGACCGTCGACGATGCGCTTCAGGTCGAGCGCCACGGCGAGCCAGTGGGGATCGTCCTTCGGCGTCTGCTCCAGGACGAAGAGGTGCATCTTGATCTCGGCATGCTCGCCGTAGAGATGCTTGGCGTCCTCTTCCTTCCGGGCTTCCTCGTGCAGCAGCGGATAGACGACGTCCTCCTCCGCCATGGCATGGGCGGCCAGCCGGCGCTTCAGGCGAAGCAGCAGCTGGGTGCGGCGGACGGGCGCATCCATCGGGGTCTGCACCATCTCCGCCAGCAGCGACTGGATGTGGCGGTGGTCGTCGATCAGCGCGTCGATGCCGTCGCGGCCGGCGGCGTGGCGGGCGGTACCGGCCAGCTGCGCCACCACCGGGGGCAGCAGCCGGCTTGCCACCAGCGCCAGCGCCGCCCCGCCGGCCATCATCGCCAGCCCGCGCGCCGACAGCCAGCCCGTATCGTCTCCGTGCGAATAGCCTGCTCCCGAGTACCGTGCCATGACGGGGCTCCTTCCTGCCGGTTGGGTGATCCTGCTCACCAACAGGCGCACGAGCCCCGGCGTTCCGGCGGGCCGTCAGGCGGCGGGCAAGTGCGGGGCGGAGGATTGCCGCGCCGTCTTCGGCGCATCCGCCGTCGTCACCAGCAGGTGGAGCAGCAGCAGGGCGGTGAAGAACAGGTAGGATTGCAGGAAATTGTAGGGGGTATCGGCAAGCTCGTTCAGGGGATGGAAGAAGTCGTTGCTCAGGATCGCGAATCCGATGCCCAGCAGCAGCAGTTTGCCGAGGCCGCGGCGCCGGTCCCGGGCGGCGAGGTCGATCAGAACGAACAGCAGATAGGCGCAGACCGGCAGCAGCACGCCGTAATGCGGAATCCAGGCGATCGGCGTGCCGATGGTGAAACAGGTTCCGGCCACCAGGAAGGAGGCGATGGGCTGCCGCCGGTCGGTCCCGGCCCCATTGCCGCCGACCCCGTCCCTGATCCGCCACAGCAGGCCGAACAGGACGAACAGGATGCCGGAGACCAGCGTCGCGCCATGGACGAGCGCATTGTAGGCCGGGAACGCGCTGCCCCGCCATTCGGTCTCGCCGTTGGTGTTCAACAGCAGGTTCGGCCCGTTCTGGAGCAGGCGGTGCAGAAGCCCGTTCAGGGTCTGGTTGGCGTAATAGCTTTCGCCATGCTGGCCCAGGAACGACAGCACGTCGAGGTAATGCAGCGACGGGCCGAGGCCGTAGAGGGCGCTGGCGGCGGCGAAGCCGGGAACCACCACCGCCGCCCAGCCGATGGCGAACCCCCATTCCCGGCGCAGCAGCGCCCAGATCAGGAAAAGCGACATCTGCGGCTTGATCAGCGTCGATGCGCCGAGCATGGCGCCGGCGAGCGCCCGCTGGTCGCGCACGTAGAACAGGGTGGCGAAGACGAAGGCGGCATTCAGCCATGCCTGCATCTGGCCGACGGCGAAGGCCTTGACGATCGGGAAGAAGCACAGCGTCGCCACCGCGCCGAGCGCCGCGAGCATCAGCCGGCTGTTGCCGTTGCGCACGGTTTGGTCGAACCCCATGCGTTCCGCCAGTTCGCGCATCAGCAGCGCCATGCCGCCGGCGGTGGCGACGACCATCAGCAGGTTGATCAGGGCATAGATGCGCAAGTGAAGCAGGCCGACCGCCGACATCGCCTCCAGCACCAGCAGGGAGGTCAGCGGATATTGGAATTTCACATGCTTGGTAAAGAATATGGCGTCGTAGACGTTGCCTTGCCCATGCTCATGCAGCCAGGTGAAGGCCGTCATCATCGGTTCCCAGGAATCGAGCGGCAGCCGTTCCGGTTTCTGGCCCAGGATCAGGAGCACGACGTCCCACACCGTGGTGTCGAGCTCGGCATGCAGATAGGGTCTGAGGACGACGCCAAGCAGCGTGTCGGCACTGAGAACGAACAGAAACGCGGCGGACAACATCCAGGCGGCGAAGCGGTGATTGCCGATGATATCGGCCGCCCGGCCGCCATTGTTCATCGGCGTCTCCACACCTCCGTCCGCCGCGCTTGCCAATTCCTTCGTATCCATCGGCGACCACTCCCTGGCGTTGTGCCCGGCTTCAACTGCCGGCCGTTTTGCGAAACTATGCCAGAGCACTGGGGATGGGGAATGTGCCCCACCCGTGCCGGATGGGAGTAATGCCATTATGCGCCAGGCACCCGCGGCGGTAGCAAGCTACCCCGCCGCGGCCGCTGCCGGCGCGTTCGGACGAAGGACGGTGGAGGGAAGCGGTCAGCCCGGCTTTCCCGCCTCCCGGTTGCGCGGCCGCTTGCCGGCGTCTTCCTTCGGCGTCGGCGGAGCGGCGTGCTGGTCGGGCAGGTCGCGGCGCTGGCCGGTGCCCTCGCCGACGGTGACGGTGGTCGACGGCCCGCCGCCGACGCTGTGCGGCAGGTCGTCGGAACTGCCGGTGCCCACGCCCATGCCCTGGCCGGCGCGGCCGGGAGTGACCGGGCCGCCGCCCTGGGCGCCCGGATTGGGGCTGTCGGCGTTGGAGACGTGGCGGTCCCGATCCTGATCCTTGGGTTTGTCCATCTGGTCCTCCCGGGTTGCGGTTGCCCTTCGGCCAACATGCCGGCCGGGCCGGAGTTCCGGCACTCGCCCGACGGACAGGGGCCGGAACGCCTGACGACCGCCACGGTTTTGAGTCGGCGCCGATCAGGCAACGGCCGGACCGCCGCGAATCATGGAGGCTCACGGAGACGCCATGTCGGCACAACGCCCGCCCACCTATCCACCGCCCCATGCCCCCGGTCTCAGCGCGGTGCTGGAACGCAACATCCAGGCGCTGCAGGCCCGCCGCAAACGGGAGGAGGTGGAGGCGACGCTGCAGGACCGCATCGCCGACAGGGTCACCCGCTTCACCGGCAGCATGCGCTTCGTCTATCTGCACCTGATCCTCTTCGGCGGCTGGATCCTCATCAATCTCGGCTGGTTGCCCATCGTCCGGCCCTGGGACCCGTCTTTCGTCGTGCTGGCGATGATCGCGTCGGTGGAGGCGATCTTCCTCTCCACCTTCGTCCTCATCAGCCAGAACCGCATGGCCGCGGTGTCGGACAAGCGCGCCGACCTCGACCTGCAGATCAGCCTGCTGGCCGAGCATGAGGTGACGAAGCTGGTCACGCTGATCTCGGCCATCGCCGACCATCTGGGGGTGGAGACGGAGGTCGACGCCGAACTGGACGTCATCCGCCAGGATGTCGCCCCCGATGCCGTGCTGGACGAGATCGAAGCGACCCAGGCAAAGGACCGTCCGGAGTGAATCGCCGGCCGGCGCCGGTCTTCCGGCAACCCGCCGTTGCCGAACGCATGGAGGTTATGCGTCCAGGGAATCCCTCCGTTCTACTTGGGTTATTGTTCTGGAACCGGAAGGTATTCTAAAGTCAAACTCCCCCCAATTTCGGGTCCGGCACAGAAGCCATCCCGACAGAGACCAGTTTCAGGCCCCGGTGACCCGACGGTGATGGCGTCCTCTCACATAATCGTCGGTGGCGCCACCTGGTTCTACCTGTCGAGCCGGTACGGGATGACCTTCGACGCGGTCGCCTTCGGCGCGGCGATTCTGGGGGCGCTGGCGCCGGACATCGACCATCCGAAATCGACGCTGGGCCAGATGGTCAAGCCGCTATCCACCGCGGTGTCCAACATCTTCGGCCATCGCGGCGTCACCCATTCGGCGCTCGCCATCGCCGGCTGCCTGTGGGTCCTGCATGAACATGCGGCTTACCAACGGTTGCTGATCCCGTTCATCGTCGGCTATCTCACCCATCTGGCCGGCGACCTGCTGACCCCGGCCGGACTGCCGCTGCTGTGGCCGATCAAGCGGCGGCGCAATTTCGCGCTGCCGATCCTGAAGACGGGCGGCTTTTCCGAACAATTGGCGGTCACGCTGATGGCCGGCTGGATGATCTCCGGCCTGTTCGCCAACGGCTGGCCGGAGTTCCCGCTGCAGCGGCCCTGGCGCTCCGTCGTCGCCGCGGCCCAGACCTATCTGGGGGAGGGCGGCATGGAGAAGGCCGCACCCCCGATCCCCGTGCGCAAGCCGCCGGAAGCCAGCCGTCCGAAGCCGCTGAAGGGCTGACTCCCGGCTGTTCGGGCGTTCTGTCCATCATCCCATCGAATTTGCGGAATCGTGCCAGACATTTCCCCTGTGCCGTCGGCCAGAGGCCCGCGCTGCCGACTTTTATTCGGTAAAAACGGATGCGCCCGTCACGCGGCCCCGAAAACCGGCCGGATGTTCTGAGATTTTGCCGTAGTGCTCGTAATTGATTCTGCGTGAGTGCCTATAGCCAGAATTTAAATCGGCAAAGTGGCTTAAATACCAGTTGGAAAGGATCCCGGAAAATCGGTTAGCCTGACAGGCATCGGATCGGCCTCCGCAACCCGCCGGACACGGGCTTTCCAAAGCCGCCGCTCCACGCCCCCCGACCAGAGCCAGCCACGCGATGAACCAGATGACCGATCCGAGCGTTGTCCCCGCCACCGAGCCGTCCCTCTCCAGCGGGACCGGCCCCTTCGCCGCCTTCGCCCCCGTCGTTCGTCCGGCGGGGCCGCTGCGTCAGGCGATCACCGCCGCCTATCGCCGGCCGGAGCCGGAGTGCGTGGCATGGCTGGTGGATCAGGCGGCGCTGCCGGCCAAGGTGACCAATGCTGCGGCTGAGACCGCGCGCACGCTGATCGCGGCGCTGCGCGCCAAGCCGCAGGGGCGCGGGGTGGAGGGGCTGATCCATGAATACAGCCTGTCCAGCCAGGAGGGCGTGGCGCTGATGTGTCTGGCGGAGGCGCTGCTGCGCATTCCCGACCGCGCCACCCGCGACGCGCTGATCCGCGACAAGATCGCCGGCGGCGACTGGCGCGCCCATCTCGGCAACAGCCCGTCGCTGTTCGTCAACGCCGCGACCTGGGGGCTGCTGGTCACCGGCAAGGTCACCGGCGTGCTGGGCGGCGAGCAGGCTCTGTCCTCCGCCCTGACCAAGCTGATCCTGCGCGGCGGCGAGCCGCTGATCCGCCGCGGCGTCGATTTCGCCATGCGGATGATGGGCGAGCAGTTCGTCACCGGCCAGACCATCGACGAGGCGCTGTCCAACAGCCGCAAGATGGAGGCGGAGGGCTTCCGCTACTCCTACGACATGCTGGGGGAGGCGGCGACGACCGCCGCCGACGCCGACCGCTATTACGCTGATTACGAGACCGCGATCCACGCCATCGGCAAGGCCTCGGCCGGGCGCGGCATCTATGACGGCCCCGGCATCTCGATCAAGCTGTCGGCCCTGCACCCGCGCTATTCGCGTGCCCAGGCCGGCCGCGTCATGGCGGAACTGCTGCCGCGCGTCACCAAGCTGGCCCGGCTGGCCCGCAGCTACGACATCGGCCTGAACATCGACGCCGAGGAGGCCGACCGGCTGGAGCTGTCGCTCGACCTGCTGGAATCGCTGTGCTTCGATCCGGACCTGAAGGGCTGGAACGGAATCGGTTTCGTCGTCCAGGCCTATGGCAAGCGCTGCCCCTACGTCATCGACTTCATCGTCGATCTGGCCCGGCGCAGCGGCCACCGGCTGATGGTGCGGCTGGTGAAGGGCGCCTATTGGGACAGCGAGATCAAGCGCGCCCAGGTCGACGGGCTGGAGGATTTCCCGGTCTATACCCGCAAGCTGCACACCGACGTGTCCTATGCCGCCTGCGCCCGCCGGCTGCTGTCGGCGCCCGACGCGGTGTTCCCGCAGTTCGCCACCCACAACGCCCAGACGCTGGCCACCATCTATCAGATGGCCGCGCATCTGAACGGCGAGTTCAAGGTCGGCCAGTACGAGTTCCAGTGCCTGCACGGCATGGGCGAGCCGCTCTACAAGGAAGTGGTCGGCCCGCTGAAGCGGCCCTGCCGCATCTATGCCCCGGTCGGCACCCACGAGACGCTGCTGGCCTATCTGGTCCGCCGCCTGCTGGAAAACGGCGCCAACAGCTCCTTCGTCAACCGCATCGCCGACAAGAGCGTGTCGATCGACGATCTGGTCGCCGACCCGGTGGCGCTGGCCGCCGCCGCCCTGCCGGTGGGCGAGAAGAACCCGCTGATCGCCCTGCCCAAGGATCTCTACGGCGCCGAGCGGGCGAACTCGGCCGGTCTCGACCTGTCGAACGAGACGACGCTGGCCGAGCTTTCCGTCGCGATGCGCGACAGCGCCACCGTCGCCTGGACCGCCGCCCCGCTGCTGGCGGATGGCGAGCGCCGGGGTAAGGTGCAGCCGGTGCTGAACCCGGCCGACCACCGCGACGTCGTCGGCCACTGCATCGAGGCCGGCCCGGCCGACATCGCCGACGCCTTCCTGTTCGCCGAGGCCGCCGCCCCGGTCTGGGCCGCCACCCCGCCGGCCCTGCGCGCCGCCTGCCTGTTCCGCGCCGCCGACGAGATGCAAACCCGCATGCCGACCCTGCTAGGCCTGATCATCCGCGAGGCCGGCAAGTCCACCGCCAACGCCATCGCCGAGGTGCGGGAGGCCATCGACTTCCTGCGCTATTATGGCGCCCGGGTCCGCGACGGCTTTGCCAACGACACCCATCGGCCGCTGGGGCCGGTGGTCTGCATCAGCCCGTGGAACTTCCCGCTCGCCATCTTCTCCGGTCAGGTCGCCGCGGCGCTGGCTGCCGGCAATCCGGTGCTGGCCAAGCCGGCGGAGGAAACCCCGCTGATCGCGGCGGAGGCGGTTCGCATCCTCCGCGCCGCCGGCGTGCCCGCCGGTGCGGTGCAGCTTCTGCCCGGCGCGGGCGAGGTCGGCGCCGCCCTGGTCGGCCATGCCGGCACCCGCGCGGTGATGTTCACCGGCTCCACCGATGTGGCCCGCCTGATCCAGCGCCAGCTTGCCGGGCGGCTGTCGCCGGACGGCGCGCCGATCCCGCTGATCGCCGAGACCGGCGGCCAGAACGCCATGATCGTCGACAGCTCCGCCCTGGCGGAGCAGGTGGTCGGCGACGTGATCGCCTCGGCCTTCGACAGCGCCGGCCAGCGCTGCTCGGCCCTGCGCATCCTCTGCCTGCAGGAGGATGTGGCCGACCGCACCCTGACCATGCTGAAGGGCGCGATGCGCGAGCTGCGCCTCGGCAGCCCCGACCGGTTGGCCGTCGACGTCGGCCCGGTCATCACGGCGGAGGCGCGCGACGGCATCACCCGCCACATCGAGGCGATGCGGGCCAAGGGCCGCCGTGTCGAATCGCTGCCGCTGCCGGCGGAGACCGCCGACGGCACCTTCGTCGCGCCGACCATCATCGAGATCGACACCATCGCCGACCTGGAGCGCGAGGTGTTCGGCCCGGTCCTGCATGTGCTTCGCTTCCGCCGCGACGATCTGGACCGGCTGGTCGACGCCATCAACGGCACCGGCTATGGCCTGACCTTCGGCCTGCACACCCGCATCGACGCCACCATCGACCGGGTGACCGGCCGGATCGAGGCCGGCAACCTGTACGTCAACCGCAACACCATCGGCGCGGTGGTCGGCGTACAGCCCTTCGGCGGCCACGGCCTGTCCGGCACCGGCCCGAAGGCCGGCGGCCCGCTGTACCTGTCCCGCCTGCTGTCCGTACGTCCGTCCCTGGACATCGGTCTTAACGGCGACGACGCCGTACGTGCACCGGCCCAGGCATTCGCCGACTGGCTGGCGGGGCAGGGCAGGGCGGGCATCGCCACCGACGTACGGTCCCTGGCGAAGCGCTCCCCCGTCGGCGGCAGTGTCGAACTGGCCGGCCCGGTGGGTGAGCAGAACATCTACAGCCTGATCCCGCGCGGCCGCATCCTGCTGCTGCCGCAGACGGAGGAGGGTTTGTACCGGCTGATGGGCGCGGCGCTCGCCACCGGCAACGAGGTGGTGGTGGACGGCGACGCCCCGGTGACCGCCGGCCTGAAGACCCTGCCGGCCGGGCTTGCCGCCCTTGTCCGGGTGACGGCGAACTGGCTGTCCTCCGGTCCCCTGGCGGGCGCGCTGGTGGAGGGTGACTCCGCCCGCCTGCTGGCCGCCAACCGCCGTATCGCCGAACTGCCCGGCCCCCTTGTCCTGACCCAGGGCGTGCCCACGGGCGGCGAGGGGGTTGAGATCGCCTGGCTGATGAACGAGCGTTCCGTCAGCACCAACACCACCGCCGCCGGCGGCAACGCCAGTCTCGTCGCAATGAGCTGAGAGCGGGGCGAGGGGAAATCCCCCTCTCCCCCCGGGGAGAGGGTCGGGGTGAGGGGGAAGCATTGCGTGGCTCTGGTGGGGAACGGAGAGTACGCGATTCTTGAGAATCGTCGCCGCGCGACCCCCTCACCCTAACCCTCTCCCCGGGGGGAGAGGGGATTTCGGCGAGCCTCTGGCGCAACCTCTCCGCTGTTTCTGCATCGGCCGGAAAGAACGCCTCGATCGCCAGTTCCGACAGCGTGACGTCCACCGCCGTCCCGAAAACGGTCGTCGTGCTGAACAGGCTCAGCAAACCAACGGACGTGTGCAGCCGCAGCGGCACCACCACGTCGGGATGATGCCCAGTCTCGCCACCGCCATCATCCAAAGACGAGGCCGGCGCCGGATAGCCCTGCAACTCGCTGCGCAGAGCCACGAGCACCGGGTCCGCGCTCGCCTCGATCTGGCGGGTCAGGCGGGACAGCACATGCTCCCGCCATTGCGCCCAGTTACCGATGCGGCCGGCCAGCCCGTCGGGATGCAGGCTGAGGCGCAGGACATTGACCGGTCCCGCCAGCAGCTTCGCCGACACCCCCTCCAGCAGCGGCGCCACCGCCCGGTTCGCTGCCAGCAGATGCCAATGCCGGTCCACCGCCAGCGCCGGGAAGGGCTCGTGCCCGGTCAGCACCAGATCCACCGCCCTGCGCGCCGCCTCCATCGCCGGATTGTCCAGGCTGTGTTCGCTGTAGACCGGGGCGAAGCCGGCGGCGACCAGCAGGGCGTTGCGCTCCCGCAGCGGCACGTCCAGCCGTTCGGCCAGATGGATCAGCATGCCGCGGCTGGGCTGCGACCGGCCGGTCTCCAGGAAGCTGACATGGCGGGTGGAGATGTCGGCCTCGCAGGCGAGATCGAGTTGGCTGAGGCCACGCCGCTGCCGCCAGGACCGCAGCAGGGCGCCGACCGGCGGCCCGGCCGGTGCCCTGCCGTTGCGGCCGGTGGTCTGAGAGGTGCCATGGGGCATGGTGAGTGCTCCGAACCCATACGGACTCAATATTTTCGGCTGCCATCGTTGCCGTCATCCGCGGGCGAAGGCCAGCAGTTCCGCGTTGAACCGGTCGCGGTGGGTGATGAACAGGCCGTGCGGCGCCCCCTCATAGAAGGACAGCGTGGCGTTCGGCATCAGCGCCACCGTGCGCTCGGCGAGCGCCAGCGGCGTGGTCACGTCGCGGTCGCCATGGACGACCGGCGTCGGCACGGCGATGGCCGGCAGCTCCGCCCGGAAATCGGCCGAGGTGATGGCGCGGTTGCACGCCAGCAGGGCCAACAGCGAGGATTGCAGCGCCATGCCCACGATCCAGCCCTTCATCTCCGCTGATGTCTCCCCGGTCACGAAGGGGTCGATGTTGTCGCCCAGCCATTTCGGGAAGTCGCGCAGCAGCTGCTCCGTCCGGAACGCCTCGAACATCGCCGGATCGACGCCTTCGGGGTTGTCGTCGGTCCGCGCCATCAGCGGCGTGATGGTGCCCACCATCACCACCCCCTTTACCCGCGCGGCGCCATGCCGGGTCAGGTAGCGCACGATCTCCCCCGTCGCCATCGAATGGCCGACCAGAGTCACCTCCCGCAGATCCAGCCCGTCGATCAGCGTGGCGATGTCGTCCGCCAACCGGTCGAAGCCGTAGCCGGACGGGGACTCGTCGGACTTGCCGTGGCCGCGGCGGTCGAAGGCGATGCAACGGCAGCCCTGCTCGGACAGCGGCGCCATCTGATAGGCCCAGGCGTCGGAGGTCAGCGACCAGCTCGACACGAACAGGATCGGTCGGCTGCTCTCCTTCTTGCCCCAATCGCGGTAGAACAGGCGCACGCCGTCGTCGGTGTGGATGAAGCCCATGATCGATCTCCCGGCAATAGGTCTGGTTCAGGCCGTCGGCATCTGGTCGAGGAAGCCGGTGACGCTGCGCAGCCGTCCGTCCGCCGCCAGCAGGGCAAAATCGGTACCGCGGGCGAGTGGCTCGCCACCTTCCGGCCCCAGCGCCCAGGAGAAGCGCAGCCGGTCATTGTGCCCGTCCACGGCCCCCAGCAGGCTGAAGCGCAGGCCGGGGAACTGCCGCTGCACGGCATCGATCAGGGCGTCCAGCCCGTCATGGCCGCTCACCCCCGCCAGCGGGTCGAGATAGCTGGCATCCTCGCTCCAGCCCTGCGCGATCAGGGCGCGGCGGCGCTGCGGGTCGGTCTCGTTCCAGGCGGCGATGTAGAGGTCGGCGATTGCGGCGGGGGTGTGGGTCGCGTCGGTCATCGTCAGGTCCCTTTCTCGGTTCGTTGTCCTGGCCGCCGGATTGTCCCGGCGAACCCAGAATTGCCCGATGGCGGGAGCTGAATCGATTACGTGGCAGGTAATGCCGTACACGAATGATCCCGCGGCGCGCGCATGCCTGCCATCACCGTCGTACCGCGGTACGCGCGCCGGCGATCCGGCTAAGGTCCAAAACCATCACCTTTGCCGTCACCGTCGCCGTTCGGATCCTCCATGCGTCTCATCTTCCTGCTCGGCCTCGCCGGCTTCGCCAGCGCCTTTTCTCTGCGCACCACCGATCCGATGCTGACGCTGATCGCCGACGACCTCGGCGTCACGGTGCGGCAGGCGGCGCTGCTGGCGTCGGCCTACACGCTTCCCTATGCGTTGATGCAGATCGTGCTGGGACCGGTCGGCGACGCCATCGGCAAGTCGCGGCTGGTCCGGCTGGCCCTGTCGATTCTGACGGTCGGCCTCGTGCTGTCCACCATCGCGCCGAGCTACGGCACAGTGATGGCCGGGCGCGTGCTGGCCGGCGCCTTCGCCGGCGGCATCATCCCGGCCTCCATGGCGCTGATCGGCGACCGCGTGCCCTATGAGGAGCGCCAGATCGCCATCAGCCGCTTTTTGCTGGCTGTGATCCTCGGGCAGATGTCCGGTTCCGCCGTGTCGGGCGCCCTGGCCGAGGCGTTCGGCTGGCGCATGGTGTTCGGCCTGTCCTCCGGGCTGACCGCGCTGATCTGCGTCGCCGCCCTGATCGGGCTGGCGCGGGAGGTGGAGACGCGGTCGCCGCTGTCGGTGGCGGACGCGCAGCGGCGCTATGCCACGGTGCTGACCAACCCGGCGTCGCTGATCGTCTTCGCCACCGTGGCGGCGGAAGGGCTGCTGATCTTCGGCGTCTTCCCCTTCGTGGCGCCGGTGCTGATCGAACATGGCGCGGCCGGCGCCTTCCAGGCCGGGCTGACCATCGCCGCCTTTGCCATCGGCGGCGTCTTCTACAGCGCCGTGGTGCGGCGGCTGATCGCCTCGCTCGGCCAATGGGGCATGATGAAGGCCGGCGGTCTGGCCGCCGGTCTGGCCTATCTGGTCATCGCCTTCCCGGTGCCCTGGCCGGTGGTGAGCCTGTGTTTCCTGGTCGCCGGCTTCGGCTTCTACATGCTGCACAACACCATGCAGACCCAGGCGACGGAGCTGGCGCCGACCGCCCGCGGGTCGGCGCTGGCCCTGTTCGCGTCGAGCTTCTTCATCGGCCAGGGGATCGGCCCGGTTCTGTACGGCTACATCTCCACCCACACCGGCTTCGCGCCGCTGTTCCTCGGCGTCGGCGCGCTGACCGCCGGGCTGGGCTTCGCCTCTGCCCGGCTGATCCGGCGGGGACGGACTTAAAGAGGGGAGATCTGCGTCACACCCTTTCCCATTCCCGGGCAACGCGATTAAATTGCGGGCGTCCACAACCGGGGGCCACTGCCCGTGTTAGAAGCGTGCCTGCCGCCTTACGAGTTCCGGCTGCTTGAAGAGCCGCCCTATGTCATCTGCTTGACCGACATCACCATGGACTTCGAGCAGGAGCAGGTCATCTCGGCAGCGGCTGCTCTGAAGCATCAGGGCGGCGGCAGGTACGAGCTTCTACATGGCATCCACGTTTACGACGCGGTGCTCGACAGGGGATGGATGCATTACAGGCGCGATGAGGCCAGGGGGGTCTATCACCCGGATGTGAAGCACCATGTGCTCGACCTCCTGCACGAGTGCACCCGGATTCTCCTCGACCGATATCGCCCGGCCGTTGTCGTCTGCCGTACCGAAGAGCAACTCCCGCTCGGCGAGTTTCCCCTGCGCTTCCGGAAGACAGTCGATTTCCTGACCAAGCTTGGCTACAGGGCAGGGCCGATCCTACAGGATATTGATCGCCGCTGGAGTTGGGAGCACCGTACCGGGTGACCAACTATGAAATTTCATAGTTGTGCATGTTACATTGTGTATGATCGCCATCAGGCCGGTGCGAGGAGCGCGGGAGGATACGAGTATGGGCATTCCGAAGCGTAAGCCACAGGAGAACGGCAGCGGCGTCGATGGCGAAAGCCTGATGGCTCATCTGGATGCCAACGGTGGTCGCTTGCCCGAACCGATCGCCACTGCGGTGAACAAGTCCTGCCGTGACGCATTCCTTCGCGCCCGCGCTCTCCGTGCAGAGCCGAAGCCGTAACCGCTGGCCCATCTTCCCCGCCGAACGGCCGGTGAGCGACAGCGCTCCCGGCCGTTTTCGTATCGGATCGGCCGACAGGCTCCCTACAAACAAGCCCGGATGTAGGGCCGGTTCGCCTCCCACAGCTCGTCCAGGATGGCGACGGCGGCGGTGCTGGAATTGATGACGGGGTCGATCAGTAGGGCCTGCAGCGCCAGTTCCTTCGACCCGTGCAGCGCCGCCTCCACCGACAATTGCTGCACATTCGCCTGGACCGACAGCAGCTTGACGATGCCGTCGGGCAGGCGGCCGAGTGAGATCGGGTGGATGCCGGCGGCGTCGGCCACCAGCGGCACCTCCACCGCCAGCTCGTCGGGCAGGCCGGGGATGACGCCGCGGTTGATGACGATGCCGCTCTCGATGAAGCGCTTCTGGTTGTGCAACTGCCCGGCGATCACCGCCACCGCCCGCTCGCCCCAGGACGGCTTGGTCCAATCGTCGGGGATCGGCTTGCTGCCGTCGATGACGCCGTCCATCAGGTCGCGCAGGATGACGCGGCCCTCTTCGTCGTGGCGGAAGTCGAACCCATGCTCCCCGGCTTCCCAGCCATAGGGCAGGAACTCGCCGGTGTGGTCGTCGCTGGGGGTGACCCACAGGCCGAAGGCGTGGAACAGGCGGCGCGCCAGCGGGGTGAAGGACGGGTCGTGCGTCGCTTCCCGTTCGCGCAGCAGCGGGTAGAGGTCGCGCCCCGTCGCCTTCTCGCGGATCGCGGTCAGCCATTGGAAATGGTTCAGCCCGGCGCCCCAGACATCGACCTCCTTCTCGGCCATGCCCAGGATCTGGCAGATGAACCAGCGCGCCAGGAAGATGCCGTGGCAGAGCCCCAGCGTCCGTACACTGGTGCAGCGCGACAGGCCCAGGACGATGCGGCTTTCCGGATTCGACAGGTTGATGAACAGCGCGTCGGGGCAGATCGCCTCGACGTCGCGGACGATGTCGACGATCAGCGGCAGGGTGCGCAGTGTGAAGAACAGCCCGCCGGGGCCGCCGTTCTCGCCCAGCGTGTGGCGGATGCCGTGCTTCTTCGGCACCTCGAAATCCAGCTTCCACAGCCGGTTGCGGTCGATGGCGATGGCGCACAGCACGAAGCCGGCGCCCTGCAGGGCCGCCTTGCGGTCGGTGGTCTTCTCGATGACGATGCCGGCGTCGCCGTGGCGGTTCATCACCTCGGCCAGCGCCGCCATGCGGTCGAGCGCTTGCCTGTTGGTGTCGACCAGCGTCAGGGTGCTGCCGGCCAACTCGCGGGTGGAGAACAGGTCCTGGAACAGGCTGAGCCCGAAGGCGGCGCTGCCGGCGCCGATGAAGACGATTTTCGTGGTGTTTGGCCCAATGCAATTCGACATGGGTTTTTCCTCCGTGAGCGGAGCGGCTGACCGCCGTCTTATCGCAACAGGCTACGCCTTTCGGACGGGTCCGCACAGTCCCTGCGTGCAGCCACGCCCTGATGCGCCACCGCGTCGCGCCCATGCCGGCCGCATGCTTGTCCCATGGCGAAGACGGTCCGGCTGCGGCATGCTGGGAAAAACGAACGTCCCCGTGGGAGGATAGCAATGGACAGCTTCAGCCAGCCCGTGTCCCAGGCCGCCGATGCCAGACCGCTGAGTTTCCCGCCCGATTTCCACTGGGGCGCGTCCACCGCCTCCTACCAGATCGAAGGCGCGGTGAATGCCGACGGGCGCGGGACTTGCGTGTGGGACACCTTCACCGCTGATGGACGCATCATGGACGGCAGCAGCGCCGCCGTCGCATGCGACCATTACCACCGCTTTCCGGAGGACATCGCGCTGATGAAGGCGGCGGGCTTCGACAGCTACCGCTTCTCCATCGCCTGGCCGCGCATCCTGCCGACGGGAACCGGGGCGGTGGAGCCTCGCGGCCTCGACTTCTACGACCGGCTGGTCGACGGGCTGCTGGAGGCCGGGATCACGCCGATGGCCTGCCTCTATCATTGGGACCTGCCGCAGCCGCTGGAGGATGCCGGCGGCTGGCAGGGGCGGGAGATCGTCGGTCCCTTCACCGACTATGCCCGCATCGTCACCGCCCGGCTGGCCGACCGGGTCAAGACCTGGATGATGCTGAACGAGCCGAACGTCGTCGCCATCTTCGGCTATGGCGTGGGCGAGCACGCCCCCGGCCACAAGCTGGGCGAACAGGGCATCCTGCGCGCCCTGCACCACCAGAACCTCGCGCAGGGTGCCGCGTTGCGTGCCATCGCGGCGGAGCATTCCGGCCTGACGCTGGGCACCGTCCTGAACCTGCAGCCGAGCGTCCCCGACAGCGACCGGCCGGAGGATGTGGCCGCCGCCGCCCGCTGGGACGCGGTGTGGAACCGGGTGACGCTGGATGGTCTGATGCGCGGGCAGATCCCGGCGCTGCTGGCCGACAAGATGGCGGATTTCGTGCTGCCCGGCGACGAGGAGGCGATCCGCTATCCCATCGACCTGCTGGGCATCAATTACTACTCCCGCATGACGATGAAGCATGAGGAGGGGCGGCCCTTCGACGTCGGCTGGGGCGAGGCGCAGTGCCGGCGCTGGACCGGCATGGCATGGCCGGTGCAGCCGGAGGGGCTGTACGACCTGCTGACCGAACTCCGCACCGGCTACGGCAACCCCGCCGTCTACATCGCGGAGAACGGCTGCGCCTATGACGACGTGGTGACGCCGGACGGCCAGATCCACGATGCCGAGCGGGTGCTGTTCTACCGCGAGCATCTGGAATCGGTGGCGAAGGCGCTGGCCGACGGCTGCAACGTCAAAGGCTATCTGTGCTGGAGCCTGCTGGACAATTTCGAATGGGCCTTCGGCCTGTCGAAGCGGTTCGGCATCGTGCGCGTCGATTACGACACGCTGGAGCGCACGCCGAAGGACAGCTATCGCTTCCTCGCCGAGGTTGTGAGAACGGGGAGGCTTTAACCCTTCTTTCGCCGCTGCCCCTGTACTTTTAGCAATATACGTCCTATTCGTTAGTCATACGGACGGTGAAGGATCGAGGGCGGAAGCCCGGGATGGGCGGCATGACCGACGACACTGACAGCAAGGCGGGCGGCGCCGATACCGGTGCCGGCACGCCCGCCGACGAGGCACCCGGCTTCACCCGCCGTTTCCTGCGGCTTGCGGGCGGCTATTGGTTCGGACGGACCCGCGTGACCGTCTGGGCGCTGACCGTGGCGCTGGTCGTGCTGACCATCGGGCAGGTGTCGATCCCGGTGCTGATCAATCTTTGGAGCGAGCGGCTGTTCGACGCGCTCGAACAGCGCTCCATGGACCGGCTGACGACCATGATCGGCCTCGTCGGGCTGATCATCGTCTACAACATCGTCATCGTCGTGCTGCATCTGCGGGTGAAGCGCCGCCTGCAGATGGGCTGGCGCGACTGGCTGACGCGCAAGCTGCTGGAGGACTGGCTGCGTCGCGGCCGCCACCACCAGATCGCCTATATGCCGGGCGAGCACGACAACCCCGACGGCCGCATCGCCGAGGACATCCGCATCACCGCGGAGGTCGCCATCGACCTGGGCCATTCGCTGACCTACTGCGCGCTGCTGCTGGTCAGCTTCACCAACATCCTGTGGATGCTGTCCGGCACCATCACGGTCACGCTCTTCGGGTCCGAGCTGTCGGTGCCGGGCCATCTGCTGTTTGTGGCGCTGATCTATGCCGTGGTGGGCACCAGCATCGCCATGCTGATCGGCCAGCCGCTGGTCAACGCCGTCAACCGGCGCCAGGGCTACGAGGCCGATTTCCGCTTCGCGCTGGCCCGCATCCGCGAGAACGGCCAGACCATCGCGCTGCTGCACGGGGAATCGGCCGAGCGCGGGCATCTCACCGGCCTGTTCGCCGGGGTGACGCGGGGCTGGGACGGCCAGACCAGGGCGCTCAGCCACATGATGGTGTTCAGCGCCAGCTATTCCGTGCTGTCCGCCGCCTTCCCGATCCTGGTCGCCGCCCCCCGCTACATCACCGGCGCCATCACGCTGGGCGTGCTGATGCAGACGGCGCAGGCCTTCCAGCAGACGGTGGGCGCCCTGTCCTGGCCCATCGACAATCTGCCGCGCGCCGCCGAATGGCGCGCCTCGGTGGAGCGCGTGCTGAACCTGCACGACGCGCTGGTGCGGCTCGACCGCGAGGTCTGCGACGTGCCGGACGGCCATATCCAGGTGGTGCGGGCGGACGAGCACAAGACCCTGACCTTCACCGGTGTCGCCATCGACGAGCCGAACGGCACGCCGGTCGTCCATCCCTTCGACCTGGAGGTGCGGCCGGGCGACCGCGTGCTGATCGGCGGCGACGCCACGGCGACCATCCGCCTGTTCCGCGCCGTGGCCGGCGTCTGGCCCTGGGGCCGCGGGCTGATCACCCTGCCGGCCCACACCCGCGTCTTCTTCATGCCCGAACGCCCCTATCTGCCGCATGCCAGCCTGCGCGCGGTGCTGGCCTATCCCGGCACGGCCTCGTCGGTGGCCGACGACAAGGCGGCGGCGGCGCTGGTCAGCGTCGGGCTGCCCGACCTCGTCGACCGGCTGGACAGCCTCGACCGCTGGGACGAGGTGCTGTCGGTGCCCGAACGCCAGCGCCTGGGCTTCGCCCGGCTGCTGATCCGCCGACCCGACTGGATCTTCCTGGAGGACGCCACCGACAGCCTCGACCCCCCGGCGGAGGAGGAACTGCTGACGCTGATGGAACGCGAACTGCCGAACGCCACCCTGCTGACCATCGGGCACCATGCCGGGCTGGACGCCCACCACGGCCGCAAGCTGGTGCTGGAGCGCACCAACGGCGCCGTCACCCTGCGCGAGGAGGTGCGGGAGGTCCTGCCGGCGACGGAAAGCGCGGCCTGACCCTTTCTTTTCCCGGAACCTTGGAACCCATCCAAAAAGCTGCCACACTGCGCGGCGGACACCGTTCGTACCCACAGCATCGCCGCCCCGTACAACCATGGACATGAGCGTGAAGAAGACCAGCATCAACGCGGCATGGCGGGGGCTGGCGAACTGCCGGGGGTGCGGCATCCGGGAATCGGCGCTGTTCGCCGATCTGACCGAATCCGATTTCAACCTGATCCACCTGCCGATCGACGAGATGACGGTGGCGCCGGGGGCGGCGCTCTACCATGTCGGCGACGAGCCGACGGCGCTCTTCACCGTGCGCGGCGGGCTGGTGAAGCTGGTGCAGTATCTGCCGAACGGCGGCCAGCGCATCGTCCGGCTGCTGCGCACCGGCGACACCGCCGGGCTTGAGGCGGCGCTGGGCGAGCCCTACCGCCACACCGCCATCGCCATCCACCCGGTCCTGACCTGCCGCATCCCCCGGGCCGTGATCCAGCGCCTGTCGGAGGAAACCCAGCACCTGCACCAGCAGCTGATGCGCCGCTGGCATCAGGCGGTGGAGCGGGCCGACGCCTTCCTGGTCGAACTCGGCACCGGCAGCGCCAAGGCGCGGGTCGCCCGGCTGTTCCTGACGCTGGTCGACGACCAGGGCGAATGCGATTTCTTCGGGCGGGAGGATGTCGGCGCCGTGCTGGGCATCACCACCGAGACCGCCAGCCGCGTCGTCGCCGAACTGAAGCGGCAGGGCCTGCTGGACGAGCTGCGGCCCAACCGCTTCCGCTGCGACGTCGAGTCCTTGCGCGAACTGGCGGACGGGCCGTAGCCCGTCCTCGGTAAAACCATCCTCAGGCCGCCCGCATCTCCTCCACCAGCCCGTCGACCTGACCGGCCAGCGTCCGCAGCTGCTCCTGCACGGTGGAGGAGGCCGACAGCACGCGGTTGGCCGACTCCCCGGACTCCCGCGCCGCGTCGGCGACGGAGTCGATGTTGCCGCGCACATGCCGGGTGCCGTCGGCGGCCTCGCCGACATTGCGGGCGATCTCGCGGGTGGCGGCGCTCTGCTGCTCCACCGCGGCGGCGATGGTGGCGGCGATCTCGTTGACCTCGCGGATGGTGCCGGCGATGGAGCGGATGGCGTCCACCGCCTCCTGCGTCACCGACTGCATGGCGGCGATCTGGGCGGAGATGTCCTCCGTCGCCTTGGCGGTCTGGGTGGCGAGGCCCTTCACCTCGCTGGCCACCACGGCGAAGCCCTTGCCGGCCTCGCCCGCCCGCGCGGCCTCGATCGTCGCGTTCAGCGCCAGCAGGTTGGTCTGGCCGGCGATGGACTGGATCAGCCCGACCACCTCGCCGATGCGGCCGGCGGTCTGGGCCAGCCCCTCCACCGTGCGGTCGGTGCGCTCGGCCTCCTCCGCCGCCTTGCGGGCGATCTGGCTGGAGGCATGGACCTGGGTGCCGATCTCCTGGATCGAGGCGGACAGTTCCTCCGTCGCCGCGGCCACCGCCTTGACGTTGCCTTCCGCCTGCTGGGAGCTGCCGGCGGCGGTCGTCGCCTCCCCGGCGGTCAGGTCGGCGCTGCGGGTCATGCGTTCGGCCATGTCCTGCATCTCGCCGGCCGCCTGGGCGACGCGGTCGAGCACGCCGCGCACGCTGCTCTCGAAATTCTCCGCCATCTCGACCATGGCGCGGCGGCGTTCGCCGGCGGCCCGGCTGCGCTCCGCCTCCGCCCGCGCATTGGCGGCGTTCGCCTCGTTGGCGGTGTCGCGGAAGACCATCAGGGCGCGGGTCATGTCGCCGATCTCGTCGGCCCCGGCGGCCGGGATCGGCGCATCCAGCCGGCCCTCGGCGATCTCCCGCATGGATTCCGACAGCGCGCTCAGCCGGGCGACGATGTGGCGGCCCACCACCAGCCAGGCCAGCGCCGCGGCGCCGATCAGGCTGCCGATGGCGAACAGGATCAGCATGTGGCGTCCGGCGGCGATGGTGCCCTCGGTGCCGGCGACCGCCGCCTTCGCCTCGTCGCGCATGGCGGCGATCTCGCGGTCGACGGTGGCGGCGAAGCGCTGGGCCAGTTCCCGGTTCTCGGCCAGCATCCGCTCGGTGTCGGCCGTCGCCGCCAGTTCGGCCCGGCGCAGGGCGATCACCCCTTCCTCGCCGCGGCCGAAGCCGATCAGCGCCTTCACCAGCGCCGCCAGCACCTCGGTGCCGGCGGCATTGTCGCCGGACTGGCCGCGCAGGGTGCCGACGCGCTCATAAAGCGACGAGGACGCGGCGGTGAAGCGCTTCTCCAGAAGGTCCAGGCGGGCGGTGTCGGGGGCCTGCGCCGCCTCGTTCAGCGCGCCGGTCAGGGCGGTGCCGTAGGTCGACAGCTCCAAATTCGTGCGGAAGCGCTCCAGCCCGCTGCCGAGCAGGTCCTGGATGGCGCCCTGCACCTGCGAGCGGATGTCGAAGTTGGCGCGCTTGATGTCGCTCTGCACCTTGCGCAGCGGCGCATTCAGCCCGGCGAGCAGCTGGGCGGCCTGCGTCCTGGCGGCGGTCAGCCGCTCGGCCAGCCGGCGGTCGACCGCCCCGCTGCTGTTTTCCGTGCCGTCCAGGGCGGCGCGGCGCAGGTCGAAGACGTTGTCCTTGCCATAGCCGAACAGGAACAGCGCATCGATCTTGCCGGCGCTGTCGGGGGGCAGGCGATCGCCCAGCGTGCCGAGCGTAGCCGTCACCTGCGACGACGCCTCCAGATAGGATTGCTGAAGCTCGCTGATGGTCTTGGCGTCCTGCGCCGTGCCGGAGCGGTTCATGGCGTCCAGCGCGCCGGCGATGCTGCCGCGCAGGTCGTAGAGCGCGATCATCGACCGCACGGCGTCCGACAGCGTCCCCATGTCGCGGTCGGTGCCGCCGTCCAGCGCCATGCCCTTCTGCTGCAGGGCCTCGCCGGCCCCGTCGACCAGCGGCGCCAGCGTCTTGAGGAAGCCGTCATAGGTCTGGGCCAGCCGGGTGGACGCGGCCTCGCGCCGGTCATGCACGGACAGGCGGCGCGCCACGCCGTCGTTGATGCCGTCCAGCGTGGCGATCAGCGCGTTGCCGGTCTCGCGTACCTCGGTCAGCAGCGGGTCCTGCGGGCGGCGTCCGGCCAGTTCGTCGACCAGCGACAGGAAGCCGCGGGCGCGTTCCTGCGCTTCCTCCCGGATGCGCTCCCGCTCCTCCTGGCTGGCGGCGCCGTCCAGCATGGGGGCGGCCGAGGCGATGGCGCCGCTTTCGCCGGCCAGCCGGGTCGCCAGCTCCATCTCCGGCAGGCTGGTG
This sequence comes from Azospirillum oryzae, assembly GCF_900177515.1. Classification (GTDB taxonomy): domain Bacteria; phylum Pseudomonadota; class Alphaproteobacteria; order Azospirillales; family Azospirillaceae; genus Azospirillum; species Azospirillum oryzae_A. The sequence goes on along the minus strand of NZ_FXAK01000008.1, from coordinate 155,142 downwards.
TCGGCGATCTGCGCCATCGGCCGTTCGACCGCGGAGAAGGACATCAGGCCGACGGCGCTGGCCGCCACCGTCATCGCCGCCATGCCGGCGAAGGACAGCATCAGCTTGGCCCGAACGCCGAGACGGCGCCCGGTTCGGGCTGCGCCGGACTGTGGGATTGCGGGGACGGCAGTGGTCATGGCGTCGGGTTCCCTGAGGACAGGTAAGGGCGGGCAGGAAAGAACGGATATGGTCGCTGCCGGCCGCAAGCCCGCAGTGTGCGCAATCATGGAACTGCAAGTCTTAAGACATGCTTGCGACCATCGGCCACACCGGCCCTTGTATGATTTTCGAGGTGGCGAGCAGCCGTCAATCTCTTTTCCGCTAACCCGAAAAGATAGTCATAGACCTTCCGATATGTGGAAAAGTATCCCTTCGCAGGTGCAGAAATTTCTCCGAAGGGAAAGTCCGTAACCCGTTTCCGAACTGCCAAGCCCAGGCCTATGCGCGTGGATCATGGCCATAGCGGGCAGCACGAAAGGCATCCCGGCCATCGACCGACCCTATCCGTGTGCTTACCCCCACCGGTGAAAATCCGATCACTTGGATAGCGGGACGGCCATACCGATGCCGAGTGGAAGCACCGGGGTGGCGTGGCTAGCTTGGGATCAGCACGTTACCCAAGGGATTTCGAGAATGCCGCAGGATGCCAGCCAGCCTTTCGCCAATCCGTCCTTTGAGGGCTCCCAGACCGTTGGGGCCGCCGGGTTTTCCCCATCCGCAACCGGTGGAACGGACGACGACATGGTCGCCGGCATCCGCTCCGTCCTCGCGGAGTGCGGCGGGCTGGCGGTGGATGCCGGCACCCTCGCCATCGACGACGATCTCTATTCCGCCGGCCTCACCTCGCATGGCTGTGTCGGCCTGATGCTGGGGCTGGAGGAGCAGTTCGACGTCGAGTTTCCGGAAAAGCTCCTGAACCGCCGCACCTTCGAGAGCATCGCCGCGATCCGCGACGCGGTGCGTGGCCTGGTCGACGGGGGCGAGGCGTGAACGCCGCCCCGGCCGCCCTGGCCGAGCGGGCCCAAGCACCGGCTTCGGTCGCCCCCGCTCCGGCCAATGCCGCGGCCCGTGCGCGCGCCGTCGGTGCCGAGATCGCCGCGCGCCATGCCGATGCCGTCGACCGCGACGGCCGCTTCCCCACCGAGGCCTTCGACGCCCTGCGCGAGCAGGGGCTGCTGGGCGTCATGGTCCCGGCGGACCTCGGTGGCAGCGGCGCCTCGCTGTTCGACGTGGCGGCGGCCTGCCATGCGCTGGCCCGTGGCTGCGCCGCCACCGGCATGATCTATGCCATGCACCAGATCCAGGTCGCCTGTCTGGTCAATCACGGCACCAACGACTGGCACCGCGCGCTGATGGCGCGCATCGCCGCCGAACAGCTCCTGCTCGGCTCCGCCACGACGGAGAAGGAGACCGGCGGCGACATCCGCAACAGCGTCTGCGCCGTTCAGGCAGACGGCGACCGCTTCACCCTGGCGAAGAACGCGTCGGTCATCTCCTACGGCGACCAGTCCGACGTGATCCTGGTCACCGCCCGGCGCAACCCCGACGCCCCGTCGTCGGATCAGGCGCTGGTGGTCGTCACCAAGGATGACTACCGGCTGGAGAAGACCTCGGTCTGGGATGCCATGGGCATGCGCGGCACCTGCTCCGACGGCTACCGGCTGGAGGCGGCGGGCGTCATCGACCAGATCCTGCCCTTGCCCTATGCCGACCTGTCGGCCCAGACCATGCTGCCGGTCACCCACATCCTGTGGAGCAGCACCTGGCTCGGCATCGCCGCCGACGCTGTCAGCCGCGCTCGCGCCTTCGTCCGTTCGGAAGCCAAGCGCAAGCCCGGCACCACCCCGGCCTCGGCCGTGCGGCTGGCCGAGGCGACGGCCAAGCTGCAGCAGATGAAGGCCGTCATCCTCGCCGCCATCCGCCAGTACGAGCTGGCCTGCGGCTCGCCGGAGCAACTGACCAGCCTGTCCTTCGCCACGGCGATGAGCACGCTGAAGGTCACCACCTCCGAACTGGTGCGCGAGGTGGTGGAGGCGGCGATCCGCACCTGCGGTCTGGCCGGCTACCGCAACGACACCCCCTACAGCCTGGGTCGCCACCTGCGCGACGCCCATTCCGCCGCGCTCATGATCGGCAACGACCGCATCATGTCGCATGTCGCCACTCAGCTTCTCGTCCAGCGGGACGGGTTGGGGCCCTTCGAATGAACATGGTCGACATCACCGCGGCCCAGGCCGCCTATCGCGACGAGTTGGTGGAATCCGGGCTGCTGATCCCCACGGGCGTGGACGGCCTCTATGGCCGCAGCGGTGTCTTCGAGGATGTGGTGGAGCGTTTCGACGCCCTGGTCACCCGCTGGGGCGGGCAGGACGGGGCGGAGGTCATGCGCTTCCCGCCGGCCCTGAACCGCCAGTATTTCGAGGAAAGCGAGTATCTGAAGAGCTTTCCCCATCTGGCCGGCACCATCCACAGCTTCGGCGGCGACGAGAAGGCGCACCGCACCCTGCTGCGCCGGCTGGAGGAAGGGCAGGACTGGACCGAGGATCAGGTCGCGACCGACGTGGTGATGACGCCGGCCGCCTGCTATCCGGTCTACCCGACCATCGCCCAACGCGGCCCGTTGCCCGGTGACGGCAAGCTGATCGACGTCTTCTCCTACTGCTTCCGGCACGAGCCGTCGATCGATCCCGCCCGCATGCAGCTGTTCCGGATGCGCGAATACATCCGCATCGGCACCCCCGATCAGGTCGTGGAGTTCCGCGAGCTGTGGCTGGAGCGCGGGCGCGAGATGATGGGGTCGCTGGAGGTGCCGCTGGACGTCGATGTCGCCAACGACCCCTTCTTCGGCCGGGCCGGCGCCATGCTGTCGAACAGCCAGCGCGAGCAGAAGCTGAAGTTCGAGCTGCTGATCCCGATCACCAGCCGGGAGAAGCCGACCGCCTGCCTCAGCTTCAACTATCACCAGGACCATTTCGGCCATCTGTGGGACATCCACACCGCCGACGGCGGCGTCGCCCACACCGCCTGCGTCGGTTTCGGCATGGAGCGCGTGGCGCTGGCGCTGTTCCGCCATCACGGCTTCGACACCGCGCAGTGGCCGGCCTCGGTCCGCAAGGTCCTGTGGGGGTAACGGGCAGCATGTGGACTCCGCACCGGCCCGACGGCTACGACCGCCATCCCCTGCACCAGGGTGGCCAGGAAGAACGAATCTGGCCGGAAACCAACTGCTACGTCGATCTGTGGATCGAGGCGCTGCACGCCCGCGGCCTGGAACCGCGGGCGATGCTGGGCTTCACCGTCACCCAGGATTTCGAAGGCGACCAGTTCACCTTCTTCAAGGTGCCGCTGGAGGATCTGGAGACGCTGTACGGCCTGCGCGTGCAGGAGCTGGCGATCTACGACAGCGTCGAAGCCCATGTGGCGGAGCAGTTGAAGCGCAGTCGTGATGGCGGTCTGGTGCTGGTGGAGGTCGACGGCTTCCATTTGCCGGACACCCGCGGCACCTCCTACGGCACCACCCATGTGAAGACGACGGTCGGCATCGTCCGCATCGATCCGGGCGCCCGGACGATGGATTACTTCCACAATGCCGGCTTCTACCGGCTGGAGGGCGCCGATTACGAGGGCGTCGCCGCCGCCGCGGCCGGCCCGCTGTTCCCCTATGTGGAGTTCGTCAAGCCCGGCACGCCGCCGTTGGAGGGCGGGGTGCTGGTCACCGCCTCGCTGGAGCTGCTGCGCCGCCACCTCGCCCGCCGGCCGGCCGGCAATCCGGTGACGGCCTACCGCGCCGCCTTCCCCGAGCATCTCGACCGGCTGCTGAGCCGGCCGATGGAGTATTTCCACCTCTACGCCTTCAACCTGCTGCGCCAGCTCGGCGCCAATTTCGAGCTGCTGGGCGCCCATGTCCGCTGGCTCGACGGCCCGGCCGACGCGGTGGAGGCCTGCCGGTCCATCGCCGAGGGCGCCAAGGCGATGCAGTTCCAGCTCGCCCGCACCGTGGCCCGGCGCAAGGCGCCCGACCTGACCGACAGCTTCGGCCGGCTGGAACGGGGCTACGACACCGTCATGGGCAGTCTGGCCCGCCGATACGAGTGAGCGGCGATGGCCCGTATCCGATCCGTCACCGGACGCCGGCAGACCCTTCTGGATCGGGGATGGACGCTGACCGTCTCGGCGCCCGGCGATAACCTCCCTCTCCCGCCCCGGGAGAGGGAAGGGGCCCATGCGAAGCATGGGAAGGGTGAGGGGTTAGGCACGAAGCCATGCGGTCCGGGACTCTTGAGTCACCCCTCACCCTCCCCACTTCGTGGGTCCCCTCCCTCTCCCGGGACGGGAGAGGGCATGGGAGGGGGCATCCCCGCCCCGGTTCCGGGCACCGCCGCCGAGGCGCTCCAGGCCGCCGGCCTGTGGTCGGCCGACGATCCGGCACCGCTGCATGACAAGGATGTCGTCTACCGCACCCGCATCGATGGCCACGGCCCCCATACCCTGCGCTTCCGCGGCCTCGCCACCATCGCCGAGGTGCGGCTGGACGGCGAACGCATCCTGACCTCCGACAGCATGTATCTGGCCCATGAGGTGCCGGTGACGCTGAACGGCGAGGCGGAGCTGTCGATCCGCTTCCACGCCCTGCATCCGGTGCTGGCGGCCAAGAAGGGCCGCGCCCGCTGGCGCCCGAAACTCGCCGAGCCGGCGGGCTTGCGCTTCGTCCGCACCACGCTCTTGGGCCATATGCCCGGCTGGTGCCCGCCGATCCACGCCGTCGGTCCCTTCCGCCCGGTGGAGCTGGTGGAGGAGACCGGCCCTTGCCGTGTGCTCTCCGCCGACCTGCGCAGCGGCTATGACGGGCGGGACGGCCATCTGTCGCTGCGCCTGACGGTGGAGGGGGCGGCGCCCGGCGCCACCGGATCGGTGCAGGTCGCCGGCCGGACGGCGCCGCTGGTCTTCGACGGCGTCGATGGGTTCAGCGCCGACCTGACCCTGCCGGGCGTCGAGCCCTGGTGGCCGCACACCCATGGCGAGCCGGCCCTGCACGGCGTCACCGCCCGCATCGGATCGGCCGAAGTCGATCTCGGCCGCGTCGGCTTCCGCTCGCTGGAGGTCGACCGTGGGCCGGACGGCACCGGTTTTGCCCTGCTGGTGAACGGCGTCCGCGTGTTCTGCCGCGGCTGCTGCTGGGTGCCGGTCGATCTGGTCGGTCTGTCGTCCGACCGAGCAATCTACGAACCCGAACTGCGTCGGATGCGGGAGGCTGGCGCCAACATGGTCCGCGTCGGCGGCACCATGCTGTATGAGGGCGACGCCTTCTTCGAGCTGTGCGACGAGCTGGGCATCCTGGTCTGGCAGGACGCCATGTTCGCCAATTTCGATTATCCCACCGACCCCGCCTTCCTCGACAGCGTGCGGACGGAGATCGCGCAACTGCTCGACCGCACCCAGGCGTCGCCCTCGCTGGCGGTGCTGTGCGGCGGCAGCGAGATGGAGCAGCAGGCGGCCATGCTCGGCCTGCCCCGCGCTTCCTGGACCCAACCTGCGCTCACCGCCGTGATCGCGGAGGAAGCGGCTGCCCGCCGCCCCGACCTGATCCGCCTCGCCAACTCCCCCAGCGGCGGGGCGCTGCCCTTCATCGCCAATGCCGGGGTGACCCATTATTACGGCGTCGGCGCCTATCTGAAGCCGCTGGAGGATGTCCGGCGGGCCGGTGTGCGCTTCGCCAGCGAATGCCTCGCCTTCGCCAATCTGCCGGAGGACGATCCGCTGGGCGTACCGGCGCTCCACCATCCCCGCTGGAAGGAGCGGGTGCCGCGCGACCCCGGCGCCTCCTGGGACTTCGAGGATGTGCGGGAGCATTACCTTGAGGCGCTCTATGCCGTCGACCCGCGCCGTCTGCGCTACGAGGACCCCGACCGCTACCGCCGCCTGTCGCGCGCGGTGACCGGAGAGGTGATGCAGGCGGTGTTCGACGAGTGGCGGCGCCCCGGATCTAGCTGCGCCGGCGGGCTGGTCTGGCAGTGGCGTGATCCCCAGCCTGGTGGTGGTTGGGGCGCCGGCTGGGGCGTGGTCGCCGCCGACGGCACGCCGAAGCCGGTCTGGCACGCGCTGAAGCGCGCCTTCCGGCCGCTGCGGGTCATCCTGACCGACGAGGGGGTCAACGGTCTGGCGGTGCATCTGGTCAACGACACCGCCCGACCGGTGGAGGCGCTGCTGCGGCTGACCGCGTGGCGAAATGGGGCGGTTCCGGTGCTGAAGGCGGAGCGGCCGGTGACGCTGCCGGCGAGGGAGGCGGTGACGCTGGCCGCCGCCGAGCTGTCCGACCGCTTTTTTGACACGACCTACACCTACAGGTTTGGGCCTATCCCACATGATGTGGTGACGGCGCAATTGCTGTCGGCCGAAAGGGACGTGGAACCGATTGACGAGTCTCATTATTTCCCCAAGGGACGCTCGCTGCCGCGGTCCGACCTCGGCCTGACGGCGGTGGTGGAGGACCGGGGGGGAGATTGGGTGTTGCGGTTGGCCACGGCACGGTTCGCCTGTTCGGTGCATGTGGAGGACGAGCGGTTCCAGGCGGACGACGCCTGGTTCCACCTTCCGCCCGGCGTCGAGCGGGTCGTCCGCCTGCGGCTGCGGGCAGGTTCGGGGGTTGAGGACGGGATGGCATCGGCCGGGCGACCGGTGCCGAACGGCGAGGTCCATGCGCTGAACGCGCTGGCGCCCGTCCGTTACAGGGGGAACGCATGAAGCCGACACCGGTGGTGTTCGATGGTTGTTTCGGATGGCTGCATCCGGCGCAGGGCCTGCGCGGAGTGGTCCTGTGCGGCCCCTACGGCTATGAGGAGCTGTGCGCGCACCGCGCCTGGAAGCGCTTCGCCGAAGGGCTGGCCGCGGCCGGGTTGCCGACATTGCGTTTCGATTATCCCGGATCGGGCGATTCCGCCGGGGACGACAGCGATCCCGACCGGGTGCGCGCCTGGGTGGACGGCGTCAAGGCGGCGGTCCGCCGCCTGCGCGAGGACACCGGCGTCACCGAACTGACCCTGGTCGGCTACCGCATGGGCTCGCTGCTCGCCACGGCGGCGGCGCACGAACTGGATGAGGAGGGGCAGGGCGTCGACACGCTGGCCCTGCTGTCGCCGATCACCTCGGGCCGCAAGGCGCTTCGTGAACTCCAGACCCTGGCGGCCATCGTTCTGCGTCCGGTCTGCAATCCGGAACCGCCGGAACGCGCCTCCTGGCTGAATGTGATCGGCATGCCGGTGACGCCGGAGACGGCGCTGGCGCTGGGCGCCCTCAACCCGTTCGACCGGCCGACGCCGCCGGCGCCGCGCATCCTGATCGCCGACCGCCCGGAGGGCAAGACGCCGGTGAAGCTTGCCGGCCGCTGGCGCGCCATGGGTGCGGTGGCGGAGCCGATGGGCGTCAGCGGCGTGATGGAACTGGTCCAGCAGCCCCAGGGCGCTCAAGCCGCGGCGGTGCTGGAGCCGGTCCTGCGCTGGATCGCCGCCGGCCCGGTCGCGACCGGCGCCACCCCGCCGCCGGACCGGCCGGCCGGCCTGATGATGCCGACCGCGGTCGAACGTCCGGTCTTCTTCGGTTCGGCGCCGGAGCTGTTCGGCGTCTACTGCACCCCGGTCCTGGCCGATCCCGCCGGCAACCGGCCCGCCATCCTGTTCCTGAACAGCGGCGCCACCCACCATGTCGGCTCCGGCCGCGCCACCGTGGTCCAGGCGCGGCGGCTGGCGGCGCGCGGCTATGCCTCGCTCAGGATCGACGCGGCCGGCATCGGCGACAGCCCCGACCGGCCCGGTTTCCAGGACAATCTGCTCTACAACAAGGAGGTGATCGCCGACGTCCGCGCCGCGCTGAACTGGCTTGAGGAGCAGGGGCACGAGCGCGTCGTCGTCATCGGCCTGTGCGCCGGCGGCACGCCCGCCCTGCATGCCGGCCTGGGCGACGACCGCGTGGTCGGGCAGATCGTGCTCAATCCCGGCCGGTTCGAACTGGGCGGCGGCATCGCCGTCATGGACCTGATGCGGACGGTGGCCTTCCGCTCCACCAAGGAATATCTGCTGGAGGCGCTGAAGCCGGCCCGCCTGCGCGCCAGCCTGCGCAAGCCGGCCCGGACGATCGGGCTGGCCAAGCGCCTGACCGGCCGTTTCGTCCGCAAGCTGCTTCTCCGCACCGGCCTGACCCGGCATGCCCTGCGCATGTTCCGCCGCCTGTCGGCGGAAGGCCGGCGGGTGCTGGTGGTCTACAGCAGCGACGACATGACGCTGGCCGAATTCTACCTGCATCTGGGCGAAGGCGGCCGTGCCCTGGACGGCCTGCCCGGCATCGAGGTGGTCTATCTCGACCGCTCCGACCACAGCCTGACGGTGTGGGAGGCGCGCGATCGGCTGGACCGGCTGATCGACCGCCATCTGACCTGCCTGGAAACCGCCGCCCATTCAGATCCCGCCGCCTGCGGCCTGACCAGCTGGAGTCTGGGACTTCCCGGGGGCCTGCCGTCCGGCGAGCGGGTGGGGTAGGGACGGAGGGTATGCTGCGATAAATCGGATTTGTGGCGAGCCAATGCATCTCAGGGGTTGATTGCTTGCCGCCACTGGCTGCCGCCGCGATTGTAGGATATTCTGACCAAGCCGAAAAAGCGAAACCCCAGGAGAGGCGCGGCACGCCTGTCCTGGGGCTCTATCTGTGTCGTGGGCGCGTACCTTCCGGCAGAGGGGCTTCACGACTTACAGGAAAAGAATGGTGTTCAGGTGGAAGAAAGTCAACTCATTTTTGATTACAAAGATAATGTGGTTGATGCATTGGAAGCGACGATATCCAGCGATCGGTTTGCGACTTATCTAAAACCTGCCGGCTTCGACAAACGGTATGCCATACAGCTATATGTCTGGAATTCAAGATTATCTGAGGCGCTACATCTGCCACTTCAAACGGCGGAAGTAACATTGCGCAACTCTGTGAATGAACGTCTTTGTTATTTATACGGTGCAGAGTGGCCGACTAGCGAACGATTCCGTTCGGTGCTGGGCGAAGAGAGCGGCGCGAACTTAGATCGTGTGAGGGGACGTATTGTCAAGGCGAAATATGCCCCAGTGACGGGACGCATCGTGGCCGGTTTGTCGTTCGACTTTTGGGCGTCACTGTTCAAGGGGAAATATGATCGCCCGATCTGGCAAACCGGACTACATGCAACCTTCCCTCTGCTTCCAGCCGGTACGCGGCGTGGCGATGTCGCTGATTTGGTGAACAGGATCCGGTGGCTGCGGAACCGCGTGGCTCACTATGAGCCAATCTTCAAGGAAGACTTGTCATATCTGCATACAATAATCATTCGTCTCATTTCCTTTCGATGCAGCCATACGGCTGACTGGGTACGGCATCACAGCATCTTGCCTGTAGTGATGCGCTCTCGCCCAACCCCTTTACAGCGGGAGTCTGCCTTGGTGTCGGGGAAGTAAAGCTGCCGAGAAGCGGGTTGCTTCCGACAGCAATGCTGATACCCGCGAAATCCCATGGCTTCCGCCCCCGGCTGTTTGGCTCCGATCCCGCCGCAAACCTTCCATTCACCCCAGCAATTCCGCCAGCGACCGCGCCACCACCTGGGTCGCCCGGCGCAGGTCTTCCAGCACCAGCTTCTCGTCGGCGCGGTGGCCGTTGGCCTCCAGCAGGTCGCGCGGGCCGGCGCCGTAGAGAATGGTGGGGATGCCGGCTTCCGAATAGTGGCGGGCGTCGGTGTAGAGCGGGATGCCGTTCTGGCCGACCGGCACGCCCAGCACCTCCTGCGCCTGGGCCACGAACAGCGCCGCCAGACGCGGCGCGTCGCCGACCGAGCGGAAGGGGCGGGCCAGCAGGATGCGGCGGATGGTGACGCGGATGCACTCGCGGCCCGTCGCGGCGCGCTCGATCAGGCTGCGCAGTTCGGCCTCCACCTCCGCCGGGTTCTCCTCCGGGATCATGCGGCGGTCGAGACGGAAGGTGACGCGGTCGGGCACCACGTTGGTGTTGATGCCGCCCTGGATCAGCCCGACGGTCAGCGACGGGTGGGTGATGCCGGCGACATTGGACCGGCGCGTCGCCAGTTCCGGCCGGTGGGCGTAGAGCGCCGCCAGGATGCCGGTCGCCGCCTCCAGCGCGTCATGGCCGGTGTCGGGGCGGGCGGCGTGGGCGGACTTGCCGTCGACCTGCACCTCCAGATGCAGGCAGCCATTGTGCCCGGTCACCACCGAATAGGCGAAGCTGGCCGAGACCGCATAGTCCGGCTTGGAAATCCCCTGGTCGAGCAGCCATTTCGGCCCGATCTCGCCGCCGGCCTCCTCGTCATAGGTCAAATGCAGCTCGACGGTGCCCTGCAGCGGGGCTCCGCTCGCCATCAGCGCCTGCAGGGCGAAGGCGTAGGTGGCGAAGTCCGACTTCGACACCGCCACGCCGCGGCCATACATCACGCCGTCGCGGATCTCCGCGCCATAAGGATCGCTCGACCAGCCCTCGCCGGGCGGCACCACGTCGCCGTGGGCGTTCAGCGCCACGGTGGGGCCATCGCCGAAGCGGTGGCGGATCACCAGATTGATGGCGCTGATCATGCCGTTGGCCCGCACCAGCTCGGCCGGCACCGGGTGGCGCTCCACCGTGAAGCCCATCGCCTCCAGCAGCTCCGCGGCGCGGATGGCGTGGGGGGCACAGTCGCCGGGCGGATTGTCGGACGGCACCTTCACCAGCTCCGCCAGGAAACGGACCTCCTCGTCGAAGCGGGCGTTCACCGCCTCATCCAGCTTGGCGGCGAGGGAGGGGGACAGGTCGGTCATGGCAGGTGGTCCGTCAGGAGTTTTGCGGGCTGGAAATGGTCGACGAAGCGGGCGAGCACGCGGGCGCCGGCCTCGGCGTCGGCGGCGGTGATGCGTTCGGCCGGGTTGTGCGAGATGCCGCGTTCGCAGCGCACGAACAGCATGGCGATGTCGGTCAGCGCCGCAACCGCCATGGCGTCGTGGCCGGCGCCGCTCGGCAGTTCCGGCGCATCCAGCCCTTCGGCGGCTGCCGCGGCGGCGAACTGCGCCATCAGCGCCGGGTGACAGGCGACGGCCGGGCTTTCATGCAGCGTCTCGAAGCCGATGGCGACGCCGCGGGCGTCGGCGATGGCCTCCAGCCGGGCGCGGACGGCGCCGACCCGCTCCAGCCGCAGGGGATCGCGGTCGGCGCGCAGGTCGATGGTGAAGCGGACCTTGCCGGGGATGACGTTGGTGGCGCCGGGCGACGCCTCGATCCGGCCGACGGTGCCGACCAGCCGCTCCTGTCCGGAGCACAGCTGCTCCACCGCCAGGATCATCTCGGCGGCTGCGGCCAACGCGTCGCGGCGCAGGGTCATCGGCACGGTGCCGGCATGGCCGGCCATCCCCTCCACCGTCACCGCCAGCCGGGTGGCGCCGGCGATGGCGGTGACCACGCCGACCGGCCGGCCCAACGCCTCCAGCACCGGCCCCTGCTCGATGTGCAGCTCCACATAGGCCAGCACGGCATGCGGCTCATAGGCGGCGCTCGCCCAGGCTGCGGGTTGAAGCCCGAAGGCGGTCATCGCGTCGGCCAGCCGCGTGCCGGCGGCATCGCGCGTCTCCAGCACCGCCGGGTCGAAGGTGCCGGCGATGGCGCGGCTGCCGATCAGGGTCGATTGGAACCGCGTCCCCTCTTCGTCCCCGAAGCCGATCACCTCGACGGCGAAGGGCAGGCGCCGGCGGCGGGCGTTCAGGCCGGCGACCACGGCGATGCCGCTCAGCACACCCAGCATGCCGTCATAGCGCCCGGCATCGCGTACGGTGTCGAGGTGGGAGCCGATCAGCAGGGCCGGCAGACCCGGCTGTTCGCCTTCGTAGCGGCCGATGATGTTGCCGACCGCATCCTCGCGCACGCTCATCCCCGCCTCGCGCATCCAGCCGGCGACGAGGTCGTTGGCGCGGCGGTGTTCCGGCGTCAGGTAGAGGCGCGACAGCCGGCCATCCTCCGCGCTGATCGCCGCCAGCGCGTCGATGCGGTCGAGAAGGGCCGGTCCAGAGAGCGGGGATTCGGGCATCGGCGGGTCCGGACTGCGCGGGGGGAAACAGGACGATGCCCCCGGTTATACGCCGAAGCCACCGCTCCGCCCTAGCCCCCGGCCGGTGAAGACAGTTTCAAAGAATCCCGGAAAGGGGACCGTCCGGCGCCTTCCGATCATGCCGCAGCGCAAAAAGATAGGGGAAAGATCGTTGGGGGTGCCGAATATTACCTACCACCCTCTGGAAGACCGATTGCAGACTTCATAAATGAAGCGGGACAAAAACGCCGGAAAAGACTGCATTCTTGCTGCGAGTGCGAAAGAAACCGCTGAGGGGAGGTGCGTCCATGACGTCGTTCGATCCCGACATGCCTTTCGAAAACGCAACGCCGATTGGCCGCCCGATTGGTCGACAAGGTGGTGGCCTGTGGTTCAACGACCGCACCGAACTGGCCCAGGCCCGCACGCTGGCGGGATGGATCATGATCCTGGCCGAAGACCGCGGCCTGGACGACCGCCAGCTGGCCGTCGCCACCGGGCTCGACCTGGAGGATGTGCGGGCGGTGCGGGAGGGCACCGTGGCGATGCTGCCGCCCCGTCTGCTGAACCGCGCGCTGGCAAGGCTGGAGGGCCGGAACGACGAAGGGCGGCTGCAATAGCTGCAAGCCGCCCTTTCCGACCATGAAAGCCGTGGCGTCGCCTCAGGCGACTGACAGCACGTCCACATACATGTTGGCCGGGGCCGACAGGTGGATGCGGTACAGCATGCCGGACTGGTCGACGATGATGTCGGCGACCGGGTTCTTGGTCGACAGGTCGGTCACCGCGGCGCGGACATTGCGCGGCAGTTGGTCCAGTTCGACGTCGCGGTAACCGGTCTTGTCGGAAAGCTTGATGGTCTTGGTGCCCATGATGGCAGCTGCTCTGTTCCAGAAGGCTTGAGAGGGGATACTCTATTCGGCCGCGGGACAATGGTCCCCGCCGGTTAACCAACGGTTAAGCACCCCCTCCGGTCCCACGGCCCTCCGCGCAGGGCAGCAGCGCTTCCGGTGCAGGAGCCCCGGATCAGCGCCGGTTGCGCCCCTCGTTGCCGGCCATGGCGTCGCCGCGCCGCATCGTGTCGTCCTCCGGCAGCGGTTGCTTGCCCAGCACCATGGAATTGTTGTCGAGCGCCGCCACCATCGCGTCCCGCGCCGGGGCGCCGGGGCCGGTCACGCTGCCCTCGCCCTGCGGGGCCGCCGGTTCCACCCGCTCGCCCATCCCGACCGTGGTGGCCTGGCCCGGCGCATTGCGGCCGGCGACGCGCAGGTCGTTCTGCACATGGCCGACGCCCGACACGCTTTCGGCGATGTCCTCCGCCCGGCGGCGGGCGGCGCGGTCCTCCACGGTGCCGGACAGCGTCACTTCGCCGCCCTCCACCTTCACGCCGATGTCCGATGCGTCGATGTGGTGATCGTCGGTCAGCCGTTCGTTGATGTCCTCCAGGATGCGCTCGTCGGAGCGGCGGTAGTTGCGCGGGCCGACTCCGCGATAGCGCGCCTCCGGCCTCATCTTCGCAAATTCCTCGCTCCAGGGGTGGCGGTGCATGGCGGCCTCCGTCTCGTGGTTTAGGGATCGTTGGCCGTTCAACAATCGGCGTGCCCGGCCCGTTCCCTGCCCGTTCCGAAGCGTTGCCGGAAGACAGGGTCGCATGGTGCATGGCGGCTACTTCCGCAGTAATGCCGCAACCAAGTCCCCGTCCGTCAGTTGGGTTGGAAACGGGCTTTGGCTGAGGACGTGCCATGACACATTCCAAACGAAGCGTCGCCCTCTGGGCGATGGTCATTCTTCTGGCAATACTGGGGCTCGGCTCGCTGGGCGGCGGACTGTGGCTGATCCTGCTGGGCGGCTCCTGGTACTATGCCATCGCAGGCGTGCTGTTCCTGGCCACCGCCGTGCTTCTGGTGAAGCGGTCGCCGGCGGCGCTGTCGATCTACGCGCTGCTGGTGATCGGCACGCTGATCTGGGCGCTATGGGAATCCAGGCTGGACTGGTGGCGGCTGTCGGCGCGCGGCGACGTGATCGCGGTGGTCGGCTTCCTGCTGATTCTGCCCTGGATCACCCGCCGCCTTGGCGAGCGCGAACCGGTGGCAGGCGAACGGGCGCCGGGCGCCTATCCCGTCGGCGCCTTCCGCGGCACCGGCCTCGCCCTGACCGCCTCGCTGGTGATCGTGCTGCTGGTCGCCGTCGTCTCCTGGTTCACCGACCCGCACAGCATCGACGGTACGTTTCCGCCGCGGCAGCAGACGGCAGCGGCGGACAATGGGGCGGGCACTCCGGGCACCGGCTCCGGCCCGGACATCCCGGACGGGGAGTGGCAGGCTTATGGCCGCACCGGCTACGGCCAGCGCTATTCGCCGCTGACCGGCATCACGCCTGAGAACGCCGACAGGCTCGATGTCGCCTGGACCTATCACACCGGCGACCTGCGCGGCCGGCCCGGCGATCCCAAGGAGACCACCTTCGAGGTGACACCGCTGAAGATCGGCAACCGCCTGTTCCTGTGCTCCCCGCACCAGCTCGTCATCGCGCTGGACGCGACCACGGGCAAGGAGATCTGGCGGCGCGATCTGGAGATCAACCCGCGCAATCTCGCCCTGCAGCACCTGACCTGCCGCGGCCTGTCCTACCATGCGGCCTCGCGGTCGGTCGCAGCCTCGCCCGGTCCGGCGACGCCGCAGACGGCGCCGGCCACCACCGATGCGCCCAGCACCGACGTTCCCGGCATCGCCCCTACGGTCCCGACGCCGCCGAACCCGGCCGCCCCCGCCACCGGCACCACGCCGGCCGGCGCCGGCACCTGCGCGTCGAAGCTGTTCATGCCGACCGCCGATGGCCGTCTGGTCGCGCTGAACCCGGAGGACGGCTCGATCTGCTCCGGTTTCGGCCAGGACGGGCAGATCAACCTGTGGGCCAACATGCCGAATGTCCGGCCCGGCGCCTATTATTCGACCTCCCCGCCGGTCGTGACCGCCAACCTCGTCATCGTCGGCGGCACGGTGCTGGACAATGTGTCGACCAAGGAGCAGTCGGGCGTCATCCGCGCCTTCGACGTCAACGATGGCCATCTGGTGTGGAACTGGGATTCGGCCAAGCCGGACCAGACCGCGCCGATCCCCGACGGCCAGACCTACACCGTCAACTCGCCCAACAGCTGGTCGATCTCCAGCGTGGACGAGGCGCTGGGCATGGTCTATGTGCCGCTGGGCAACCAGCCGCCCGACCAGTTCGGCGGCAACCGCAGCCCGGAGGTGGAGCGCTTCTCCTCCTCCGTCGTGGCGCTCGATCTGGCGACGGGGCAGGTCCGCTGGGTCTTCCAGACCGTGCATCACGATCTGTGGGACTATGACGTGCCGTCGCAGCCAAGCCTGATCGACCTGACCGTCAATGGCCAGACCGTTCCGGCCCTGGTGCAGCCGACCAAGCAGGGCGAGCTGTTCGTGCTGGACCGCCGCACCGGCCAGCCGATCCTGCCGGTGACCGAGAAGCCGGCGCCGCAGGGTGCCGCCGAGGGCGACCACACCGCCCCGACCCAGCCGGTCTCGGCCCTGTCCTACGACCCGCCGCCGCTGACCGGGGCGGACATGTGGGGGGCGACGATGTTCGACCAGCTGGCCTGCCGCATCGCGCTGAAGCGCCTGCGCTATGACGGCCGCTTCACCCCGCCTTCCTTGCAGGGCTCGCTGGTCTATCCCGGCAATTTCGGCGTCTTCAACTGGGGCAGCGTCGCGGTCGATCCCAAGCGCCAGATCGCCTTCACCACGCCGGCCTATCTCGCCTTCGTCTCGCAGCTGGTGCCGCGCCAGAACGACAAGGATTTGTATGTCCAGGGTGGCGAGCGGCCGCAATTCAGCCTGCCGGCGCTGAACGAGAATTTCGGCGCGCCCTATGCGGTGAAGCTCGCCCCCTTCGTCTCGGTCCTGGGCCTGCCCTGTCAGGCGCCGCCCTGGGGCTATGTCGCCGGAGCCGACCTGACGACCGGCAAGATCGTCTGGAAGCACAAGAACGGCACCACCCGCGACGCCTCGCCGATCCCGCTGCCCTTCCGCATGGGCGTGCCCAACCTGGGCGGCCCGATCATGACCGCGGGCGGCGTGGCCTTCCTGTCCGGCACCATCGACTACTACGTGCGGGCCTACGACGTCTCCAACGGCAAGCAGCTGTGGGAAAGCCGCCTTCCGGCCGGCGGTCAGGCCACGCCGATGACCTACCAGGGCGAGGACGGCCGGCAATATGTGCTGGTGGTGGCCGGCGGCCACGGTTCGCTCGGCACCAAGGGCGGCGATTCGGTGATCGCCTATGCGCTGCCGAAGTGAGGGGGCATCGGCTTCGAATGCCCCCACCTAACCTCCCCCGCTGGGCGGGGGAGGGACTGCCGCCGCCCTCCCGCATCAGCACTTGCTCCCTCCCCCGCCCAGCGGGGGAGGGTTGGGGTGGGGGCAAGTGCTGTTGGGGCGATCGAAGCCAACCCATCCCCAACAAAAAAGCCCGCCCCGGTTCCCCGGGGCGGGCCTTCCAAGCGAACGATCCTCAGCGCGTCGGCACCGGCGGCGTCTGCGAATAGTCGTAGAAGCCGCGGCCGTACTTCTTGCCGATCCAGCCGGCCTCGACATACTTCACCAGCAGCGGGCAGGGGCGGTACTTGCTGTCGGCCAACCCTTCGTACAGCACCTGCATCACCGCCAGACAGGTGTCCAGGCCGATGAAGTCGGCCAGTTCCAGCGGACCCATCGGGTGGTTGGCGCCCAGCTTCAGCGCGGTGTCGATGGCCTCGACGCCGCCGACGCCCTCATACAGGGTGTAGACCGCTTCGTTGATCATCGGCAGCAGGATGCGGTTGACGATGAAGGCCGGGAAATCCTCGGCCACCGCGGCGGTCTTGCCGATGGCGAGCGTCAGTTCCTTGATGGCGTTGAAGGTCGGCTCGTCGGTGGCGATGCCGCGGATCAGCTCGACCAGCTGCATCACCGGCACCGGGTTCATGAAGTGCATGCCCATGAACTTGGCCGGACGGTCGGTCGCCGCCGCCAGACGGGTGATCGAGATCGACGAGGTGTTCGTCGCGATCAGCGCCTCCGGCTTCAGGTGCGGGACCAGCTTCTTCAGCAGGTCGCGCTTCAGCGCCTCGTTCTCGGTCGCGGCTTCGATCACCAGATCGGACTCGCCGAACACCGACAGGTCGGTGCCGGTGGTGATCCGGCCCAGCGCGGCGGTCTTCGCCTGCTCCTCCAGCTTGCCCTTCTGGATCTGCCGGTCGTAGTTGCGGCCAATGTTGGCGAGCGCCTTTTCCAGGACCGCGTCGCTGATGTCGGACAGGACGACATCATAGCCGGCCTGGGCGCAGACCTGGGCAATACCGCTGCCCATCTGGCCGGCGCCGATGATGCCAATCTTCTTGATCGTGGTCATGGGGGCTGTCCCGCGCAGGATGTGGGTAAAGTGGCCCGCCGCGTCAGGCGCCGGTTTCGGCCGGCGCCCGTTGCGGCGGTCCGGATCAGCGCGCCTTATCCAAGCTTTTCCGTCAGCTCCGGCACGGCCTTGAACAGGTCCGCGACGAGGCCGTAATCGGCGACCTGGAAGATGGGCGCTTCCTCATCCTTGTTGATCGCGACGATGACCTTGCTGTCCTTCATGCCGGCCAAGTGCTGGATCGCACCCGAGATGCCGACGGCGATGTACAGCTCCGGCGCCACGATCTTGCCGGTTTGCCCGACCTGATAATCGTTCGGCACGAAACCCGCGTCCACGGCGGCGCGCGAGGCACCCACCGCGGCGCCCAGCTTGTCGGCCAGGGCCTCCAGCATCGGGAAATTGTCGCCCGACTGCATGCCGCGGCCACCCGACACCACCACGCGGGCGGCGGTCAGCTCCGGACGCTCCGACTTGGTCAGCTCGGCCGAGACGAAGCTCGACAGGCCGGCCGCACCGGCGCCCGACACCGCCTCGACCGAGGCCGAACCGCCTTCGGATGCTGCGGTCTCGAAGGCGGTGGTGCGGACGGTGACGACCTTCACCGGGTCGGCCGACTGCACGGTGGCGATTGCGTTGCCGGCGTAGATCGGCCGCTCGAAGGTGTCGGCCGACACCACGGCGGTGATGTCGGAGATGGCGGCGACGTCCAGCAAGGCGGCGACGCGCGGCAGAAGGTTCTTGCCGACCGAGGTGGCGCCGGCCAGGACATGGCCGTAGCCGTTCTTGGCGATGGATACCACCAGCGGGGCGACGTCTTCCGGCAGCTGGTGCTCGTAGGCGGCATCGTCGGCCAGCAGCACCTTGGCGACGCCGGCGACCTTGGAGGCGGCCTCGGCGGCGGCCTGCGCCCCCTTGCCGGCGACCAGGACATGGATGTCGCCACCGACCTTGGAAGCGGCGGTGACGGCGTTCAGCGTGGCGGGCTTCAGCGAGGCGCCGTCGTGTTCCGCGATGACGAGAATGTTGGCCATGGTCAGTTCATCCCCCTCAGATCACGCGCGCATCGTTCTTGAGCTTGTCGACCAGCGTGGCGACGTCCGGCACCTTGATGCCGGCCTGACGCTTCGGCGGCTCGGTGACCTTCAGCGTCTTCAGGCGCGGGGCGACATCGACGCCCAGCGCATCCGGGGCGACGGTCTCCAGCGGCTTCTTCTTCGCCTTCATGATGTTGGGCAGCGAGGCATAGCGCGGCTCGTTCAGGCGCAAATCAGCCGTCACCACCGCCGGCAGCTTCAGCTCGACCGTCTCCAGACCGCCGTCGATCTCGCGCGTCACCGCGACCTTGCCGTCAGCAGCGACGACCTTGGAGGCGAAGGTGCCCTGGCCCCAGCCCAGCAGCGCGGCCAGCATCTGGCCGGTCTGGTTGCAGTCGTCGTCGATGGCCTGCTTGCCGAGGATGACGAGGCCGGGGGCCTCCTTCTCCACCAGAGCCTTCAGCACCTTGGCGACGGCCAGCGGTTCGGTCGTCACGTCGGTCTGCACCAGGATGGCGCGGTCGGCACCCATGGCGAGAGCGGTGCGCAGGGTCTCCTGGGCCTGGGTCGGGCCGACGGAGACCACGACGATCTCAGTCGCCGTGCCGGCCTCCTTCAGACGCACCGCCTCTTCGACGGCGATCTCGTCGAAGGGGTTCATGCTCATCTTCACGTTGGCGGTCTCGACGCCGCTGCCATCCGCCTTGACGCGGATCTTCACGTTGTAGTCGACCACTCGCTTAACGGGGACGAGGACTTTCATAACTCACCCTGGCTGCTGAGCGCGCGCCTGTTACGGCGAACACCGCGAAAATTGCTGTGGTTGCGAACGGACCATAGGATCTGGCATTACCACTGTCAATGACGCGCCCGATGCGCGGACGGCGTTGTGTGCTGGCCCGATTGTCGCGGCCCGGAGGTGGGCGCCGGAACGGCTCAGCGGTTGGCGCCGGGCACCCACAGCACGTCGTCCGCCCCGTTGCGGTTCACCACCCGGCTCAGCACGAACAGATGGTCGGACAGCCGGTTGACGTATTTCAACGCCGCCGGCGTCACCGGCTCGTGCCGCGCCAGATCGGTCATCAGCCGTTCGGCGCGGCGCACGACGGTACGCGCCAGATGCAGATGCGCCGCCGCCGGAGAGCCGCCGGGCAGGATGAAGGAGGTCAGCGGCGCCAGTTCGGCGTTCATCGCGTCGATCTCCGCCTCCAGCCGGTCGACCTGCGCCTGGACGATGCGCAACGGCGGGTATTTCGGCTCCTCCTCCTCCGGCGTGCAGAGGTCGGCGCCCAGGTCGAACAGGTCGTTCTGGATGCGGCCCAGCATGGCGTCGGCGTCGGTCAGGCCGGTGGTGTGCAGGCGCGCCATGCCGATGACGGCGTTCGCCTCGTCCACCGTGCCATAGGCGGCGACGCGGCGGTCATGCTTCGGCACCCGGCTGCCGTCGCCCAGCGAGGTTTCGCCGGCGTCGCCGCCGCGCGTGTAGATCTTGGTCAGCTTCACCATGGGGAACCGTCAGCCTTGGGTCAGGATGGCGAGGACGAACAGCACCAACGCCGCACCCTGCAGCATCACGCGCAGCCGCATCGCCCTGTTGGAGCGGCGTGGGTCGCCCCGGCCGCCGCGGGCCATGAAGAAGAGGCCGACGAACAGCGAGCCGACCACCGCCAGCATCGCCATGACCATCAGGATGGGGAAAAGAGTCTGCATGGGCTCACTATATCCCAGCATCCGGCCCGCGCCTATGGCGACGCGTCCAGTGGAATCGGCGTTCCGGGTAATCCCCCGGTTGCCAACTCCGCCGGACCGCATAGAGTGCGGCGTCGAAATCTGCGGAAGAGTGGAGATGCAGGCGATGCGGCGGCGGACTTTCCTGAAGACGGCCCTGAAGGCGACCGCGGTCGCCGCGGCCGGCACCGGCGCCTTCGCGGCGCTGAGCCGCAAGTCCGTGCAGGCGGCTCCCGGAACCGCCGCGCCCTCGATGTCCTTCCCCAACGATTTCCTCTGGGGCGTCTCCACCTCCAGCTACCAGATCGAAGGCGCCGTCGCCGAGGATGGGCGCGGCCCCAGCGTCTGGGACACCTACAGCCATTCCTACGGGCGGATCGCCAACGGCGACACCGGCGACGTGGCCTGCGACCATTACCACCGCTATGCCGAGGATGTGGACCTGATGGCGCGGGCCGGGATGAAGGCCTACCGCTTCTCCATCGCCTGGCCGCGGGTGATGCCGCAGGGCACCGGCGCGGTGAATGCCAAGGGGCTGGACTTCTACGACCGGCTGACCGACACGCTGCTGGCGAAGGGCATCCAGCCCTGGCCTTGCCTGTTCCACTGGGACCTGCCGCAGGCCCTGCAGGACCGCGGCGGCTGGACCAACCGCGACATCGCCGGCTGGTTCACCGACTATGCGCTGGCGGTGACCGCCCGCCTCGGCGACCGCGCCAAGCACTGGGTGATGCTGAACGAGCCGTCGGTGGTCGCCATCTTCGGCCACGGCACCGGCGGCCATGCGCCCGGCCTGACCGGCCGCGAGAATTGCCTGAAGGCGATCCACCACCAGAATCTCGCCCAGGGCACCGCGCTGGCGGCCCTGCGCAAGGCGGGCGGCAGGAATTGGCAGCTCGGCACCGTGCTGTCGCTGCAGCCGTCCTGGCCGGTCGGCGGGCTCGACTCGAACTACCCGGCGTCGCTGATGTGGGATGCCGTGTGGAACCGCTCCTGCCTCGACCCGCTGTTCAAGGGCCGCTTCCCCGACCTGCTGGAGGCGGAGTTCGCCCGCATCGCCCGGCCCGACGATCTGGCGCGCATCAACCAGCCGGTCGAATTCCTCGGCGTCAACTACTACAGCCGCATGCACCAGCAGCCCGATCCGCAGGGGCTGTTCGGCACCGGCTACGGCTCGGCGCCGGAGGGCACGCGCAAGACCGGCATGGACTGGCCGGTGGAGCCGGACGGGCTGAGCGAGATCCTGGCCGAACTGCAGGAAAACTACGGCAACCCGCCGGTCTATGTGACGGAGAACGGCGCCGACTACCCCGACAGCATCGGCCCGAGCGGCCGTGTCGAGGATCGCGACCGCATCGTCTATCTGCGCGACCATCTGCTGGCCGCCGGCAAGTCGATCGACGAGGGCTGCAACCTCAAGGGCTATATGGCCTGGACGCTGCTGGACAATTTCGAATGGTCGGAGGGCTACCGCCGCCATTTCGGTCTGGTCCAGGTCGACCGCAAGACGATGGCCCGCACCCCCAAGGCCAGCTACGACTGGTATGCGTCGGTCATCCGCAACAACGCCGTTCCGTTGGCCTGAGGGCGGCGGTAGACTGCGGCCATGCCGTCCCCCCGCCCGCCCCAGCCGACCCGATTCGCCATCCAGAAGGCGCGTGGCAAGGGGTGGAAGACGCTGGAGGTCGGGGAGGAACTGGCCCACGCCAAGGCGCGCTTCGACCAGATGGTCGGCATCAACCCGCGGGCCTATTTCCGGCTGATCCAGCTCGATTACAACGCCGACTCCGCCTATGAGGGGATGGAGTTCAACTGGACGCTGATCGAGCTGTACGACCCTTCCAAGGGTCCGACCAAGTGCGGCCCCACCAAGGGTGGCCGCATCCGCCCGGCGCCGAAGCCTGCCCCCTCGACGGCGGGCAAGCCGAAGGGCAAGCGCAAGTCCGCCGAGCCGGTCGCCTTGCCGCTGCGCATCTATGTGACGGTGATCCTGATCGGCACGCTGGCCGGCGCCCTGGCCTACCTGCATTTCGCCGGCGGCAAGTAGCGGCCGGGCGGCAGGGCGTCACTCCGCCATGTAGCCCTTCCGGCGCATGCACAGCGCGAACATCTCCTTGCGATAGCCGTACTGCGGCGTTTCCGGCAGCGGGCGCTGGGGATAGCCGCGCAGGCGCATGGTGGTGTCCACCTGCTCGGTGCATTCGTCATAGGCGACGGTCGGCACGTCCGGGCTGGCGGTCCACTCACGGTAGGCAGGCGGGCTGCTGCAGCCGGACAGCAGGGCCATGGCGGACAGGGCCGCGAACAGGCAGGCCAGCCCCGGCAAGGCCGGCAGGAGCCGCGGGCGTGCGGTGTCGGTCCCGGTCATGGCGTGCGTCTCGCTCCTTTTTCGTCCCCGATTTGACGCTACCACGGCCGGGGCTTTCCGATCCATTTTCGCACACCATTTCCGGGAACGCGCCTTTTCGGCAACGCTGCGCGGCGGACAACGCAGACGCACCAAAATCGCCGCCGGAAAAGCGACGCAATCTGGTAACACGATCCTGACTCCCCGATTCGCGGGGGGAGTGTCGTGGCTCTGAAGTCGGTCTGGCGTCACGGACGGAGGGAGAGGCAATGTCTGGGATTTCGCGGCGGGTCCATGGTGGCGCCGCGCTGGCGGCTGTCGCGGTGGTGGTGTCGGCTCTGACCGTGGGAACGCCCGCTCCGGCAAGGGCGGAGGCGTCGGTCGCCGACATCCAGTGGGCGCAGACCATCCTGAAGGAAAAGGGCTTCAACATCGGCGGCCGGGCCAAGGGCCAGATGACCCCGGAAACCCGCTCCGCCCTCAGCGCCTATCAGAAGTCGGTCGGCCTGCCCGCCACCGGCAACCTCGACAAGGCCACCATCGACAGGATGATGAGCGAGCGCGAGAAGAAGGCCTCGCCGACCATGGGCAGCCTGTCCAAGAGCCAGGTCGGCCAGACCCGCCACGAGAAGGAGGTGACGCCGCGCGCCGCCCCGACCGGCCGGGTCGAGTCGGGCAACGAGAGCATCGGCGGCATGGCCCAGTTCGGCGGCGCCCCGGTGTCGTCCTCCTCTTCGTCTTCTTCGGCCAGCCACAGCGTGCCCGCCGCCGCTCCGGCCGCCCGCCCGTCGGCGAGCGCCCCCGCGTCCGCTGCCGCGCCTTCCGTCCCGACTCCCCAAAGCGCGCCGCGCCCATCGGCCAACCCATCGGCCAGCGCGTCCGAGGGGCCGGTCCCACAGGCGGCACCGCGCGGTGCGGTCTCGGCGACCACCCCCGACGGCAAGCCGGCCCCGGTGGAGGAACCGGTCGCGGTCGGCGCGGCCCCCTCCGTCTGGCAGTCCAACGCCGCGCGTGCCGGTGTCGCCGGGCTGCTCGCCGCGACCTTGGGCGGCCTCGGCTTCGCATGGTGGCGCAGCGGCCGGGGCGTCGATCCCCTCAGCCGCGCGCCGGCCGGCGGTTCAGGAGGTGGAGGTGACCGCCCACGCGACACCCGCATCGAGCCGAGCTTCGGCGGCCCGCGCCGCCGGGAGGAGCTGACGCCCGGTCCGCGGCTGACGGCGGAAGCAAGGCGGCGCTGAGCTTCGCCCCCTCCCCAACCCTCCCTCGGCCGGCCGAAGGCCGGTCCGATCGCGGGAGAGGGGACTGCCGCCGCATCGCAAATTCACCCTCTCCCGCAAAGCGGGGGAGGGAGGGGGCAATGTACGCCCCGACCCCTCACATCATCATCGGACAGCCGCCCCCGCCGCAGCCGCCCGGCGCGCAGGCGGGAGCGGGCGCCGGCTGCGACTTGCCGACGCGCGGGGCCATGATGGCCTTGGCGACTTCGGTGCCGCCGCAGGACGGGCAGGGGATGCCGGCGGCCTTCTTGGCGTCGTAATCGGCCATATTGTCGAACCACTGGTCGAAATCATGGCCACAGGCGCAGTGCAGGGCGTAAACGATCATCGCAAGAGCCTCGGAAAGCGGAAACCCGGCCGTCTTCTAGCCAAGCCTCCGGCGCCCCGCCAGGATCTGCATCAATCGGACCGTCAGCGTGAGTCGGTCACCCCCACCCGCGCGCACATCGACAGCAGCGGGCAGGTGGAGCAGCGCGGCCGTTCGCCGGTGCAGACCCATTTGCCGAAGGGCACCAGCCGCTCGTTGATCTCCACCCAATAGCGCTTCGGCAGCACCGCCAGCAGCGCCGTCATCGTCTTCTCCGGCGTCCGCGCCTGCACATAGCCCCAGCGGTTGGTGACGCGGTGGACATGGATGTCGACCGCCAGCGCCGGGATGTCGAAGCCGACCGCCAGCGTCAGCGCCGCGATCTTCGGCCCTACCCCGCGGAAGCGCATCAGCCCGTCCGGCGTGTCGGGCACTTCGCCGCCATGCTCATCGGCGATGCGGCGGGACAGCTCGTGGATGTCGCGCGCCTTCGGCTCGGGGAAGGTGGCGCCGTGCAGCAGTTCGACCAGCCGCTCCTCCGGCAGGGCGGCCATGGCGGCGGGGGTGTCGGCCACCGCGAACAGCCGCTCGGCGACCGCCAGCGTCGTCTCGTCCCGCGTCCGGGCGGAGATCAGGCTGGCGACCAACTGCTCGAAGGGGGAGGCATGGCCGCGGTCGCGCAGTTCGAACATCGCCGCCTTGGGGTAGGGGGCGACGGCGATCCGCAGGCGGCGGAACGCCTCGTCGATGTCGAAGGTCTGGGACGCCGCGGACTGCAAACTCACTGGAGCCGTCTCCGGGAACGGGCTGAACGGACCGGGCGTCACGCAGGACCCCCATCCGACAACTCGCGACTCCCGGCGATGTTCCGGTCAGAGCGCCTTGATCTGCATCTTGATCGGCCCGTCCGCCCGGCCATGGACGAACTGGTCGACATAGGCGTTGCCCGAATTGTCGATGTCGCGGGCGTGGCCGGTCCAGATGATGCGGCCCTGATAGATCATGGCGACGCGGTCGGCGATCTTGCGGGCGGACGCCATGTCGTGGGTGATGGTGACCGCGGTGGCGCCCAGATCCTTCACGCACTGCACGATCAGCTCGTTGATGACGTCGGCCATGATCGGGTCGAGGCCGGTCGTCGGCTCGTCGAAGAAGATGATCTCCGGCTCGTCGGCGATGGCGCGGGCAAGGCCGACGCGCTTCTGCATGCCGCCCGACAGCTCCGCCGGCGACAGTTCCGCCACGTCGGGGGTGAGGCCGACGGCGCCCAGCTTGGCGATGGCGATCTCCTTGGCCTGGGCACGCGGCATATGCTCGCCCTGGATCAGGCCGAAGGCGACGTTTTCCCAGACCGGCAGGCTGTCGAACAGGGCGGCGCCCTGGAACAGCATGCCGAACTTGTGCAGCAGCTTTTCCCGCTCGCGCGAGCGCAGCCGGGTTGTCTCTTCGCCATCGACCTTGATCGAGCCGGAATCCGGCGTCAGCAGGCCGAGAATGCTCTTCAGCATCACCGACTTGCCGGTGCCCGACCCGCCGATGACGACCAGCGACTCGCCCTTCGCCACCTCCAGATCGATGCCGTTCAGCACCTTCTTCGGGCCGAAATGCTTATAAACGCCCTTGAGCGCGATCTTGGGGACGGTGGTCATGGGCGAAGCGGTCATAGGGTGGCGCTCACTTGGTCGAGAAGAAGAGGCCGGTGATCAGGTAGTTCCACACCAGGATCATGATGGAGGCCGACACCACCGCATTGGTGGTCGCCGCACCCACGCCCTGGGCGCCGCCCTTGGAGTGGTAACCGTGGTAGCAGCCCATCAGCGCGATCAGGAAGCCGAAGATCGCCGCCTTCACCAGACCGGAGATCACGTCCAAAGGTTCCAGGAACTCCCAGGTGCGGTTGATGTAGCTGGCGGCGTTGAAGTCCAGCCGGTAGACGCCGACCAGGAAGCCGCCGAACACGCCGATAATGTCGGCGACGATCACCAGCAGCGGCACCATGGTCAGGCCGGCGATCAGCCGCGGCGCCACCAGATACTTGTGCGGGTTGGTCGAGAGGGTGGACAGCGCGTCGATCTGCTCGGTCACCCGCATGGTGCCGATCTCCGCCGCCATGGCGGCGCCGATGCGCCCCGCGACCATCAGGCCGGCCAGCACGGGGCCAAGCTCCCGGGTGATCGACAGCACCACCACGGTGGCGATGGCGCCCTCCGCCTGGAAGCGGGAGAAGCCGCTGTAGCTCTGCAGGGCCAGCACCATGCCGGTGAACAGCGCCGTCAGCCCTACCACCGGCAGCGAGTAATAGCCGATGTCGATCATCTGCCGCAGGATCTGCCGCGGATAGAGCGGCGGACGCACGCAGTGCGACAGAGCGGATCCGGTGAACAGGGCAAGGCGTCCGGTCGCTTCCAGGAAGATCAGGAAGGCCCGGCCGGTAGCGGCGAGGAAACCCATCAGTCGGCCCGCATCCTTGGTTAGAGACTCGTTTGGGCGATGCGGTCATAGCACCGATGAGCGCCTAGGTCATCCTTGGACTTTGCAGGGGAGGGGCGATGGGCTGTTGCTGCCGGGAGAGCGTTCGGCTGTGTCGGGCAACGATGACACGGATGTCGCGGATTAGAACACGGATTTCACGGATATCCCTTGGTGCAGTCATGCCCTGTCGTGCGGAGCATTCCCATCGCCAAGCAAAATAAAAATCCGTGTAATCCGTGTTCTAATCCGTGACATCCGTGTAAATCTTGCCAGACAAAGCTGCGCTCCGCCAAGAATCCACCGCTCGTCTACTCCCCGCCCACATAAACCCGGTGATAGCGCCGGCCGAGAGAGGTCAGGATCTCGTAGCCGATGGTCCCGCCCTCCGCCGCCACCGTGTCGACCGGCCGGTTCGGCCCGATCAGTTCGACCAGCCGGCCGGCATGGACCACCGACTCCGGCAGGCCGGTGACGTCGATGGTGATCAGGTCCATGGAAATACGGCCGACGATGGGGGCGGCGACGCCGTCGACGAAGACATGCCCCTTGCCGCCGAGCGAGCGCATGTAGCCGTCGGCATAGCCGACGCCGATGGTGGCGATCCGCGCCGGGCCGGTGACCTTGTGGGCGGCGCCATAGCCGACGGTCATCGGCACCGTGCAGTTGCGCACCTGCAGCAGCTTGGCATCCAGCCGCACCGTGCCCAGCATCGGATTCGGCAGATGTGGCGTCGGGTTGACGCCGTAGAGCGCGCAGCCCGGCCGGGCGAGGTCGAAATGATGGTCCTTGCCGTGGAAGATGCCGGACGAGTTGGCGAAGCTGGCCTTCGCCTTCGGCAGCCGGGCCAGCGCCGCGCGGAAGCGGTCGCGCTGCTCCCCGGTCATCGGGCTGTCGAACTCGTCGGCGCAGGCGAGGTGGGTCATCCAATAGCGGACCTCGATCCCCTCCAGCCACTCCGGATGGCCGGCAAGCGCGTCCAGCTCGTCGGGGCCGAGCCCCAGCCGGTTCATGCCGGTGTCGATGTGGATCACCGCCGGCAGAACCTCCCCGCGCGACTGGGCGAAGGCCCGCCACGCCGCGATCTCGCCCAGATGGTTCAGCACCGGCAGGATGCGGTTGGCGATGAACTCCCCCTCGCACCCCGCCGGCAGCCCACCCAGGGAGAAGACTTGAGCCTCCGGCGCCACCGGTTCCAGCGCGCGGCGGACGGCCAGCGCCTCCTCGAACTGGGCGACGACGAAGGTCCGGCAGCCGGCGGCGGCCAGCGCCGGGACGACGCGCGCCACCCCCAGCCCATAGGCGTCGGCCTTGACCACGGCGGCGCAGTCCGCCGGCGCCACGCGGTCGCGCAGCTGGGTCCAGTTGGCGACGACGGTGCCGAGATCCACGGTCAGGATGGCGCCGGCGCGCGGGTTCAGGTCGCTCGTCACTCTGGTCACTCGTCGCTCTGGTGGTGCTGGTCGAGATCGCCGAACTTGGTGAACTGGCCGTCGAAGTAGAGGCGGACGGTGCCGATCGGACCATGACGCTGCTTGGCGATGATCACCTCGGCGGTGTTGTGCACCTCGCCCAGGCGCTGCTGCCAGCGCTGGTAACGGTCGTTGAACTTGTCGTCGCTCTCGTCGGGCCGGCGCGAGGGCTCGGCGCGCTCAAGATAATACTGTTCGCGGAAGACGAACATCACGACGTCGGCGTCCTGCTCGATCGAGCCCGACTCGCGAAGGTCGGCCAGCTGCGGACGCTTGTCCTCGCGCAGCTCCACCGCGCGGCTCAGCTGCGACAGCGCCACCACCGGCACGTCCAGCTCCTTGGCGATGGCCTTCAGGCCGCGGGTGATCTCCGAGATTTCCTGCACCCGGTTCTCCGACCCGCGCGACGACGAGCCGCGCAGCAGCTGGAGATAGTCGACCACCACCATGCTGAGGCCCGAGGTCCGCTTCAGCCGGCGGCAGCGCGTGCGCACCGCGGCGACCGACAGGGCCGGCGTGTCGTCGACATAGAAGGGGCAGCGGGCGAGGTCCTGGCTGGCCTGGACGAACTTGGGGAAGTCGGTGTCGCGGATCTCGCCGCGGCGGATCTTGTCGCCGGGCACCTGCACCTCGTCGGCGAGGATACGGGTGGCGAGCTGTTCCGCCGACATTTCGAGAGAGAAGAAGCCGACCACGCCGCCTTCCTGCCCGCTGGAGCGCATGTGCGCCTTGGCGGCGTTGAAGGCGATGTTGGTGGCCAGCGCCGTCTTGCCCATCGACGGGCGCCCGGCGAGGATGATCAGGTCCGACGGGTGCAGGCCGCCCAGCTTGCGGTCGATGTCGATCAGGCCGGTGGTGACGCCGGTGACGTGGCTGGAGCGGCGGAAGGCCACCTCGGCGGTGGCGATGGCATGCTTGACCGACTCGCCGAACGCCACGAAGCCGCCCTGCACGTCGCCGGTGGAGGCGAGGTCGAACAGCTGCTTTTCCGCCTCGCCGATCTGGTCCAGCGCGGTGATGTCGAGGTCGTGGCGGTACGCCTCGTTCACCATGTCGGTGCCGACCTCGATCAGCTGCCGGCGGATGAACAGGTCGTGGATGGTCTTGCCGTAATCGCCGGCATTGACCACCGTCACCACGTTCGCGGCCAGCTCGGCCAGATAGGCGCTGCCGCCTTCCACCGCCAGTTCGGGGTCGTTGTCGAACAGGGCCTTCAGCGTGACCGGGTTCGCGATCTGGCCGCGGTCGATCATCTTGGTGATGGCGGCGAAGATGCGCTGGTGGGCCGGGTCGTAGAAATGCTCCGGCCGCAGGAACTCGCCGACCTTCTCATAGGCCTTGTTGTTGACCAGGATCGCGCCCAGCAGCGCCTGCTCCGCCTCCTCGTTGTTGGGGGGCGTGCGGTATTCCGCCGTCGGCTTGACCGCGGAGGACGGGCGGGGATCGAACAGCGATGAGGTCTGGTTGCTCATGGAGGACACAATAGCAGAAACAGAACGCGAACGCTCGGCGAAGGGCGGGGGACCCTCCACAAAAGCTGTGCACAGAAGTTATCCACAGGCTGGGAAGTCTGGGGATAACGGCGGCTGGGCTTTGAAGCTTAAGCCCTACATCTTCCTGGGCTGGTCCGGATGCGCCGCGTCGGGCATGGCGCCCAGCGCCTGGAACACGCCGTCGATCTGGTCGGCGACGCGGTAGAGGGCGGAGCGGTCGATGCGGGCGAAGCCCTGGGCGACCATGTGGTCGATCAGCCCGAGCAGCGGGCGCCAGTAGCCGTCGACGTCGGCGATGACGATCGGCTTGTCGTGCAGCTGCAGCTGCTTCCAGGTCAGGATCTCGAAGGCCTCGTCCAGCGTGCCCAGCCCGCCCGGCAGGATGACGAAGGCGTCCGACCGCTCCACCATCATGCGCTTGCGGGTGTGCATGCTGTCGACGACATGCAGTTCGGTCAGGCCGGTGTGCTCTACCTCGGCCGACTGGATGTGTTCCGGAATGATGCCGACCACCTCGCCGCCGGCGGCGATGGCGGCGTCGGCGGCGATGCCCATCAGCCCGACCCGGCCGCCGCCATAGACCATGCGGATGCCGCGGCGGGCCAGCCCGTCGCCCAGCGCATGGGCGGCTTCCTTGTGAACATCGGCGACGCGGCTGGACGCACCGCAATAGACGCAGACGGACGACAGGCTCTTCATCGCGGGTCAACCTTTCTCGCCACCGTCACCCATCGGGGTCGGGGCCGTAAAAAATCTGGCGAATGCCATGGAATATCGGGCGAGGGCGGCGCGTCAACAGCGGCACAGGCACCGTTAGAACCACGGCATCATCGGGAGGGACCACATGAGCAACCGGGTCGTCAATGTCCTTGCGGCGGCATCCGTCGCCGGTCTGATGTTCGCGCTGTTCGGCATGTCGGCACAGAGCGCCGGCGCCGCCGATCCGGCGGAGCAGGTGAAGGACCGGCAGCAGACCATGAAGAAGATGGGCGGCGGCATGGGCGCGGTCGCCAAGTTCGTGAAGAACGAGGGCGCCACCGCCGAGGACGCGGCCAAGGGGGCGGAAGCCGTGCTGGCGGTGTCCAAGATGGACCCGAAGAAGATCTTCCCCGAAGGCACCGCCGTCGGCGTGGCCGACAGCGCCGCCAAGCCGGAGCTGTGGAAGAACTGGGACGAGGCGCAGCGCGATTGGAGCGCGGTGCAGCCGGCGGCCGAGAAGCTGAACGCTGCGCTGAAGAGCGGCGACCGCGCGCAGATCGCCCAGGCGCTCGGCGCCACCTCCAAGACCTGCGGGAGCTGCCACGAGGACTTCCGCGTCAAGAAGAACTGACCGGTGCGGCGCCTCCTGACCGCCGCGTCCGTGCTGCTGCCGCTCGCCGTCGCGGGCGGCGTTGCGCGTGCCGCCGGCGAAGCCCCGGCGGATGACGCCGTAAGCGATGCCGTCCGGAGGGGCGCCTACATCTTCAACGCCGCCGGCTGCCTCGGCTGCCACACCGACGAGAAAGGTGGTGGCCAGCCGCTGGCCGGCGGCCGGGCGCTGGCGACGCCCTTCGGCACCTTCCACACCCCCAACATCACGCCGGATCCCGTGCACGGCATCGGCCGCTGGAGCGACGCCGACTTCATCCGCGCGCTGCGCGAGGGCGTGGGGCCGGACGGCGCCCATCTGTTTCCGGCCTTCCCCTATGCCAGCTACACGCGGATGACCGACCGCGACCTGCTGGACCTGAAGGCCTATCTGTTCAGCCGCCCGGCGGTGGCGGCCCCGAACAAGCCGCACGACCTGACGCCGCCCTTCTCCTGGCGCTTCCTGCTGCCGGTCTGGCAGTGGCTGTACCTGACCCCCGGCCCGGTGCCCGACGATCCGGCCAAGCCGGCGGCCTGGAACCGCGGGCGCTATCTGGTCGATGCGCTGGGCCACTGCGCCGAATGCCACAGCCCGCGCACCCTGCTGGGCGGGCTCGACTCCGACCGCTATCTGGCCGGCAATCCGGACGGGCCGGACGGCGACAAGGTGCCGGGCATCACCGGAGCCAAGGGCAAGGGCGGGATCGGCGGCTGGTCGGACGGCGACCTGACGCTGTTCCTCGAGACCGGCCTGACCCCCGATGGCGACGTCGCCGGCGGCGCCATGGGCGAGGTCGTGCGCAACACCACCTCCAAGCTGACGGCCGACGACCGCGCCGCCATCGCCGCCTATCTGAAGACCGTTCCGCTCAAGGAGTGAGTCTTCGCGGCAACAGGCGCCGATTCGCTGCGGATTCGTGATCCTATGGGGCAATCGGGCCCGTTTGGCGGATGGCTCCGCTCCAACGGCGCCATTCTTTTGCGACCTGTCCTTCTGCTATAGTCAGTCATCCTGCCATTGTGGCGGGCCGCCGGATGGGTGCTCAGGTGAAACGAAACGCGTTGTTCGCAGCTTTGGGCGTGGCTCTGATGGGGGGAGCGGCGGCGGTCGCCCTTTGGCCGGGGGCCAAGCCGGCGGAGGAGACGGCGAAACCGGCGTCGGCCCCGGCGCCCACGGCAGCGGCCTCCATGGCACCGGCGCAGACTGCCGCCCCGGCCAAGACCGACTCGACCCAGACCGCCCCGACCAAAACGGCCCAGGCGCCGGAACCGGCGAAGCCGGCGGCTCCCAGCTTCGACGTGGTGCGGGTGGCGCCCGACGGCGCGACGGTGATTGCCGGCCGCGCCGCACCCGGCTCGGAGGTGACGGTCACCGACGGCGGCACTCCGGTCGCATCGGCGAAGGCCGACCAGCGCGGCGAGTGGGTGATGCTGCCCGACAAGCCGCTGGCGCCGGGAACCCGCGAACTCAACCTGACCGAGACCCGCCCCGGCGCCGAAGCCCCGGTCCCCGCCGACAAGGTGGTGGTGGTGATGGTGCCCGACCCTGCGCCGAAGCCCGCCGCCGGATCGCCGGCCACAACTCCGACTGCTCCGGTCGCCGTGGCGGTGCCGCGCGACGGGCTGGCCGGCGCGCCGCCGACCATGGGCGGCAGTTCGGTGCTGCAGGCCCCGCCGGTGCCGGACAACGGCGCGCCGGCCCCGCCGGGCGGCGTGTCGGTGGGGACGATGGACTACGATCCCGCCGGCCGGGTGGCGCTGGGCGGACGGGCGGCGCCCAACAGCGCGGTTCAGCTCTATCTCGACAACATCCTCGTCGGCAGCGCCCACACCGACCCGAAGGGCAACTGGCGCCTGACCCCGGAAAAGCTGATCGATCCCGGCGTCTACACCCTGCGCGCCGATCAGGTCACCCAGGGCGGCAAGGTGGTGGCGCGGGCCGAGTTGCCGGTGCAGGTCTCCGCCATGCCGGCTGCGGCCACCGACGGCCGCAACGTCGTCGTCCAGCCCGGCAACAGCCTGTGGCGGCTTGCCCGCCGCACCTATGGCGATGGCATGCTCTACACCACCATCTACACCGCCAACCGCGAGCAGATCCGCAATCCGGACCTGATCTATCCCGGCCAGATCTTTGCGCTGCCGCAGGTGAATTGAGATCTTGTGAGTTTCCAGGGCTTTTCTCAGCCGTCATCCCCGCGAAGGCGGGGATCCAGGAAACTCCGCGGCTGAGTGGCTGAAACGTCTGGATTCCCGCCTTCGGGAATGACGGTCGAGAGACGCTCGTGATGAGACCTGATGCGAAGCGGCCTGAACGTCAGGCGTCTCTCAGCAGAACCCACCCCAGCCCTTCCCCTCAGTCCTCCGGCATCCGCCCGATGGCGGCCCAGCCGAGCGGGGTGAGGCGCAGCACCTCCGGCCCCTCGCCGGCCGGGTTCGGGTCCAGCGCCACCAGTTCGCGGTTCTCGAACCAGGCCCAGCGCGCCACGTCGGCGGTGGTGCCGGGCCAGCCGTCGGCCAGCCGCTTCAGAACCTCCAGATCGGCCGACGCGATGGGGAAGCGCGGCTTCGGCACGATCGCCTTTTTGACGGGCGCCGGGGCCTCCTCTGCCTTCGCCTTCGCCTGCGGCGGGGCGTCGGCCCCGGCGCGGGCGCGGATCCAGTCGGTCTGATAGCTGCGGAGCGCCTGTTCCAGCTCCGTGCGCACCGAGTCCACCGGGCAGCGCAGATAGGCGTCCAACAGGGCGTGCAGCGTGTTCGTCGCGTCGGTCATGTCCGTCACCAAATCCCCACCCGAAAACCCCGACCCAAAATCTCGTCCGTCACAGCCATCCCATCCGCCGGAAGCGGACATAGAGCACGGCGCAGACCGCGATGATCACCGCCAGCACCGCCGGGTAGCCGTAGCGCCAGTGAAGCTCCGGCATATGCTCGAAGTTCATGCCGTACAGGCCGGCGACGGCCGTCGGCACGGCGAGGATGGCGGCCCAGGCGGCCAGCTTGCGCGTCACGTCGTTCTGCCGCGCGGACGCCAGGATCATACTGGTTTCGAAGGCGAAGGACAGCACCTCGCGCAGCGAGCCGATCTGCTCGTTGACGCGGATCACATGGTCCTGCACGTCGCGGTAATAGGGGCGGATCGCCGGATCGATCATCGGCAAATCGAAGCGCTCCAGCCGCGAACAGACCTCCAGCAGCGGCGAGGCATTGCGGCGCAGCCGCTCCAGGTCGCGGCGCAACTGGTGGATGCGCTCGATCTCCGCCATGCTGGGCGGGCGGGCGATCAGCAGGGCATCCAGCTCGTCCACCGTGGCGGCCATCTGGTCCAGCACGGGGAAGTAACAGTCCACCACATAGTCCATGATGGTGTAGACGATGAAGTCCTCGCCATGCTTCAGCAGATGCGGCGCGCTTTCCGCCCGCGCCCGCACCGGCGAATAGCTGGTCGAGGCGCCGTGCCGCACGGTGACGACATAGCCGCGGCCGGCGAAGACATGGGTCTCACCCAGCACCAGCCCGCCCTTTTCCAGCCGGGCGGTGCGCAGGACCATGAACAGGCTGTCGCCATAGACGTCCACCTTCGGCCGCTGGTGGGCGTGCAGCGCGTCCTCCACCGCCAGTTCATGCAGGCCGAACTGCTGCTTCACCTCCATCAGCAGCGCCTCGTCCGGCTCCCACAATCCGATCCAGACAAAGTGGCCTTCTTTCGCGGCCCAGGCGCCCGCCTCGGCGATGGGCACGTCGGCGATGCGCCGGCCCTCGCAATAGGCGGCGCTCGCCACCACCCCGGTGTGGGCGGCGGTCTGTGAATTGGTGGGGTCCGGCGGCAGCGTCATGAAGGTGAAAACCGGTTGGGAGGCGGCAGGTCGGCGCCACTCTAAAGAGGTTCCCCGGCAGCGTCGATGGATCCGGCGGTGCCGTCCGGGCGGACCGGCCGCCTCATGCGTTGTTGCTGCCAAGGACCAGCTTCGGAGGAGGGTAGGGCAATGTTCCAGTCGGCGGCGCGCGGGATGTATCTGCTGGCGGCGGTGACGCTCAGCCTGTTCTCCCTGCTGTTCATCGGCCTGTCCGCCCTGACGGTGTTCGAAGGGATGGTTGCGCTGGACAGTGCCGCCCTGACCTCGGCCATGCTGGAGGGGGTGGGAATGATCGTGCTGGCCATCGCCGTCTTCGAGATCGCCAAATACCTTTACGAGGAGGAGATCGTCCGCGAACGCGAGCTGCGCCGCGCCGACGAGGCCCGCCGCACCCTGACCAAATTCCTGACCACCATCATCATCGCCGCCAGCCTGGAGGGGCTGGTCCTGGTGTTCGAGGCGCGCACCACCGAGATTTCCGGCATCGTCTATCCGGTGATGCTGCTGGGCGTGGTCACGCTGTTGGTGGTCGGGCTGGGCGCCTTCCAATGGCTGGCACGCAAGGCCGAGAGCATCCACGTCGATCCGCAGGCCTCCGAAGCCGACGAGGCGGAGGAGGACAAGCGCCCGGAGGCATAGGCGGGAGAGGGGATCTTCAACAGCCCTGGGTTTTGGCCTGTCCGCCTATTGCCATGCCGCCTTTTGCCATGATTGACCCACGCATACCGCCTGCGCCAAGCTTGCCGCCGTCCAAGGTGGTGAGGGAGATGGGGCATGGCCCGCGATACGGGCAACTACACGGCCGTCTACGGCTTTCCGGAATCGGCCGATGCCGCGCGCCGTCTCGCCGGGGTGCTCGACATTCCCTGCCACATTGCCGAGCTGCACCGCTTCCCCGACGGCGAAAGCCTCGTCCGCCTGCCGGAGCCGGTGGAGCGCGCCATCGTCTACCGCTCGCTCGACCGGCCGAACGACAAGCTGGTGGAGCTGACGCTCGCCGCCTCGGTCCTGCGGCGCCAGGGGGCGACCGACCTCTGCCTGGTGGCGCCCTACATGGCCTACATGCGCCAGGACGCTGTCTTCAAGCCGGGCGAGCCGGTCAGCCAGACGGTGGTCGGCGAGTGGCTCGGCCGCTGTTTCGACCGCTTCGTCTGCGTCGAGCCGCACCTGCACCGCACCCACACGCTGGACGAGGTGTTCGTCGGCCGCCCTTCCGTCGCGCTGAGCGGCGCCGCGCCCATCGCCGCGCATCTGCGGGCCGCCGGCGTGGCCCCCGGCACCGTCGTCATCGGTCCCGACGAGGAATCCGCCCCGCTGGTGGAGGCGGTGGCCGGGCCGCTCGGCCTCACCGGCATCGTCGGCCGCAAGGAGCGGCGCGGCGACCGCGACGTGACGGTGGCGCTTCCTCCCGACGCGCCGATCCATGGCCGGCCGGTGGTGATCGTCGACGACGTCATCAGCTCCGGCGAAACGATCTTCTCCTGCGCCCGCGCGGCGCGGGTGCTGGGGGCGGAGCGGGTGCAGGTCTACGGCGTCCATGCCCTGTTCAGCGACATCGTCGCCGAGCGCTTCGTCGCGGAAGATCTCGGCCGCCCGCTGTCCTGCGACGGCGTGCCGCATCCGTCCAACGCGCTGTCGCTGAGCGGCCTGATCGCAGACGCCATCAAGTCATTTGTGGACGAATAAAAGAAGAGAGGGTGCGACCATTAGGCCCGTGCTTTTGCCGTCCTTCGGCGGATTCTTGGCCGAGGGCGGGTTGCGTTTTATGACAATTTTTATATAACTGTCGCAAATTCAATGCGGCGTCATACTGATTGTGCGCTGCATCATCGGTATGGATGGGCGACATGGCGGGCGATGGGCGGACGGGCGGCCTGACGGACAGGCGGGTGGGGGCCGATGCGGGCTTCTTCGGGCTGGAGGCGGAGGAGCGCGGGCTTCTCGCCAGCATGGGGCGGCTGATCGACCGCAGCCTGCCGGACCTGTCGGAGCGTTTCTATGCCCACCTGTCCCGCTGGCCGGAGACCCGCGCCCTGCTGGACGCCCATGGCGACCTGTCCGGGCTGAAGCGCCGGCAGGCCGATCACTGGCGCCTGATGTTCCAGGATGCCGGCTCGCCCGAGCATGAGGCGCGCTGCCGTGCCGCCGGGGAGGCGCACAGCCGCATCGGGCTGGAGTCCTCCTGGTACATCGGCGCCTATGGCGTGGTGCTCAGCGACCTGCTGGTGCTGGTGCAGGGGGCGCTGCGCTGGCGCCCTGCCATGGCGCGGCGCGCGGTGGCGGCGGTGGCCCGCGCCGTGTCGTTCGACATGGACCGGACGCTTGCGGGTTATGGCCTGCCGGCGGCGGGTGCGGGCGGGCAGGGCTGCGACCGCGCGCTGGGCGACTTCGCCTCGTCGCTGATGGACCGGACCATCGAGGTGGCGATGGCGATCAACGACGCCGCGGTGGCCAACGCCCAGATGGTCGGCCAGCTGCGCGCGGTCGATCACGAGTCCCAGGGCATCGCCGCCGCCACCGAGGAAACGGTGACCGGCATCCAGGAGATCTGGGCGCGCAGCCGCGACGTCGCCGCCCTGGCGGGGGAGGCGCAGGCGGTGACCGCCGACGGCGGCCGCACGGTGCAGGAGGCGGTCGCCCGCATGGAACAGATCGCCGGCGCGGTGGAAGGCGCGGCGATGCGGGTCGGCGAATTGTCGGTCGCCTCCGAACGCATCGCGGAGATCGTCTCCACCATCGAGGCGATCGCCAAGCAGACCAACCTCCTGGCGCTGAACGCCACCATCGAGGCGGCCCGTGCCGGGGAGGCCGGCAAGGGCTTCGCCGTCGTGGCGAGCGAGGTGAAGAGCCTGTCCAACCAGACCGCCCGCGCGACCGAGGACATCCGCCTGCGCATCGATTCCCTGAAGGCGGAGATGGGCGCCATCGTCGCCTCGATGGAGGACGGCACCCGCGCCGTGGCCGCCGGGCAGGCGGCGATCCGCGCGGTCAGCGACCGGATGACCGACATCGGCGACCATATCGGCCGCACCGAACAGCGCATGTCCGACATCGCCAGCATCCTGACCCAGCAGTCGGCCGCCGCCAACCAGGTGGCCGCCGGCACCGCCCGCATCGCCGAGAGCAGCGCGTCCAACAGCGCCGCCATCCTGCGCAGCGTGCAGGCGACGCGCGGGGTGGAGACGCTGCTGGGTAACCAGCTGAAACAGCTGATGGAGCAGGACATCCCCGGCAAGATCGTCAAGATCGCCAAGGTCGACCACGTCATCTGGAAGAAGCGGCTGGCCGACATGCTGGTCGGGCTGGAGACCCTGCGCCCCGACGAGCTGGCGAGCCACGAGGCCTGCCGGCTGGGCAAGTGGTATTACGGCCCCTCGTCGATGGCCTACCGCGCCCATTCCGCCTTCGTCCGGCTGGAGGCCCCGCACCGCCGGGTCCACGACCACGGCAAGGCCGCCGCCCGCGCCTTCGCCGACGGTGACATGGACCGCGCGCTGGCCGGCGTGGCGGAGGTGGAGCGCGCCTCCCAGGAGGTGATCGCCCTGCTCGACGACCTCGACAAGGCCGGGCTGGCCGGCGGTGCCACGCCGGCTGCGGCGGTGGGCTTCTGACCGGGACCGGCCGGTAACACTAACGATCGGGGAGGAAACTGGTGTAGTCTGGCGGGGCAGCCGCCACGGGGGCGGATCGGTGATGACAATGCGCGGGAGCGGTCCGTTGAGCGGAGGCGTGTGATGTCGAAGGTGACGGACGTCGTGCTTCGGATGGCGCGCAAGCTGACCGAGGACATCGCCGCCCTGGGCCGCCTGCGCGCCGCCGGAAAGCCCAAGACCTTTCCGCGCTTCCGCGAGATCCGGGCGGCCTATCTGGACATCCAGGGGCTGATCTTCTCGATCCAGGAAAGGCTGGAGGCCGCCGGGAAGGAGCTGCCGCCGAACTTCCCGCAATGGGTGATCCGGCAGAAGCTGAGCGCCATCGCCATCTTCACCGACATCAGCCATTCCTTCGTCAGCGACCCGCCGCTGGCGCTGACCGCCTCGCTGGGCGCCTTCGACGTGCTGGTGGCGGAGCAGAAGGCCTTCAACGAGACGCTGCACACCTTCGACACCATGCTGATGGAAGCCGGCATCGACGACAGGATGGCCGACGAACTGGACGCCACCCGCACCAAGATCGAGCAGATCCTGGGCATGATCGAAAAGCTGCTGCTGACCAGTCCGAAGATCCTAGAGGAGTTCTGATGCCGGAGCCGGCAGCCGATCCCAAGGCCGATCCAACTGCGGACAGCCTGCCGGCCGCCGGTCCGGAAACTCCCTTTCGCCGCTTCATCCGCAATCTCAACGTGCCGGTGACCGTTCCCGTTCTGGTTTTGATTGCCGGTGCGGGGCTGTCCGTGCTGGCCATGCTCCACTCCGGCCGCCTGCTGCGCAGTGAAGAGGAGCATCGCTTCGCAGCAGGGGTCGAGGAAATCCACGGCCAGCTTGCCGACCGGCTGCGGGTGTACGAACAGGTTGCGCGCAGCGCCGCCTCGCTGGCGATGACCTTCCCCGACCTGCACTGGACGCAGTGGAACCGCTTCGTCGAGGCGCTGGACATGCCGCAGCGCTATCCCGGCATCATCTCCGTCGCCTATGCCCGCGCGGTCAGGGCCGACCGGGCCGGCGATCTGGTGGCGTCGATGCGGGCGGCCGGCCTCTCGGATTTCCGCATCTGGCCGGAACATGCCGGGGCGGAGCGCGTGGTCAACATCTTCACCGCCCCGGTCAACGAAGGCAACGCGCGGGCCATCGGCTTCGACATGATGTCGGAGGCGATGCGCCGTTCCACCATCGAGCGGGCGCGCGACAGCGGCGAGCCCACGGCCACCCGCGCCATCACCCTGAAGATCGACGAGGCGGCCGGGGCCGGCCCCGCCTTCATCCTCTATCAGCCGACCTACCGCGGCGACCCGCTGCCGCCGTCGCTGGAGGCGCGGCGCGCGTCCTTCACCGGCGTGGTGCTGACCCCGGTCAGGATCGGCCCGCTGGTGGATGGGCTGATCGACGCGAACCGCCAGGACACCGGCATCGAGATCTACGACGTGCCGCCGGCCAGCGCCGAATTCCCGCTGTACCGCAGCCGCCGCCCGCTGGACGCCGCGCCCACCCTCAGCCTGACGCGGAAACTGCCGGTCGGCGGGCGGGTGTGGACCGTCCGTTACGACAGCCTGCCCGACGGGCAGATCACCGCGCATGACTGGGTGCCCGGCGCGCTGCTGGCCGGCGGGCTGGCGCTAAGCCTCGCCCTGTCGTTGTTTGTGCGCATGATGCTGGTTACCCACTCGCGCGCGGTGGATCTGGCCGGGGAGATGACGGCCTCGCTCCGCCTGCAGGAGGCGGAACGGCAGCAGCTGTTCACCCAGGCGCCGCTGGGGATCGCGCTGGTCGGCACCGACGGTCTGGTGATGGACTGCAACCCGGCCTTCGCCGCCGCCGCCGGCCTGCCCCGTCAGGAGCTGCTCGGCACCGACCTGCGTCTGCGCTTCGGCGATCAGGCGTCGGTCTTCGCGCTGGAGGCGGCGCTGCAGGGGGAGAGCGGCAAGCTCGAATCCGACCAGCCCCTGCTGCTGGGCGGCCGGCGCAGCCATTTCAGCCTGCATTTCCAGCCGGTCACCGCCGGAGGCGCGCTGAAATTCGTCCTGGCCTTCGCCGAGGACATCGGCGAGAAGCGCCGGGCCGAGCAGCACATCCAGTATCTCGCCCATTTCGACGCGCTGACCGGCCTGCCCAACCGCGTCCTGCTGTACGACCGCATCGCCCAGGCCCTGCGCGAGGGGCGGCGCGACGGCAGCAAGGTGGCGGTCCTGTTCATCGACCTCGACCGCTTCAAGGTCATCAACGACAGTTTGGGCCACAGCTTCGGCGACGAGGTTCTGCGGTCGGTGGCGCGCCGGCTGCAGGCGGGCCTGCGCGAATCCGACACCGTCGGCCGGCTGGGCGGCGACGAGTTCCTGATCGTCGTCCGCCGGGTGGCGGAGCCGAACGACGCCGCCCGCGTGGCGGAGAAGGTGGTGGCGCATCTGGCCAGCCCCTTCACCGTCGGCGGCCAGAATTTCGTGGTGACGCCCAGCATCGGCATCAGCCTCTACCCCGACGACGCCGAGGATCCCGAAGGGCTGATCCGCTGCGCCGACATCGCCATGTACCATGCCAAGGAGCAGGGCCGGAACGGCTTCCGCTTCGTCACCAGGGAGATGGGCGCCAAATCGCGCGAGCGCATGGACCTGGAGGGCAGCCTGCGCCAAGCGATCCGCGACGGCCAGCTGTTCCTGGTCTACCAGCCGCAGGTCGACACCCTGACCGGCCGCATCGTCGGTCTGGAGGCGCTGATCCGCTGGCGCCATCCCGACGAGGGGCTGATCCTGCCCGGCCGTTTCCTGCCGGTGGCGGAGGAGACCGGTCTGGTCCTGGCAATGGGCGACTGGGTGTTGTTCGAGGCCTGCGCCCAGATCCGGCGCTGGCGCGCGCGCTTCGACCTGTCGATCCCGGTTGCGGTCAACGTCTCCGGCGCCCAGTTCCGCGACGGCCAGCTGCCGGCCAAGGTCGCCCGCGCGCTGGACGCCAACGGCCTGAGCGGCCCGGAGCTGGAGATCGAGGTGACGGAAAGCACCCTGATCGACGACGTCGAATCGGCGGCGGCGACCCTGGCGGCCTTGAAGCAGCGCGGAGTCCTGATCGCGCTGGACGATTTCGGCACCGGCTATTCCAGCCTCAGCTATCTGCACCGTCTGCCGATCGACAAGCTGAAGATCGACCGCTCCTTCATCCACGACCTGTCGACCGGCGCCAGCGACTCCTCCGTCCCCCGCGCCATCGTCGGCCTGGGCCGCAGCCTGGGCCTGTCGGTGATCGCCGAGGGGGTGGAGACGCAGGAACAGCTGCAGCTTCTGCGCGACCTTGCCTGCGAAAGCTACCAGGGCTTCCTGTTCAGCCGCCCCGTCCCGGCCGAGGAGGTGGAACGGCTGCTGGAGAAGATGACGGCCGTGGCGCAGCCGGTTTCGGCGGGGTGAGGGGCGCTCGTCAGATTCAGGGGGCCGCTTTTGACCCTTTGCAGACATTCGGAGGCGAACGGCCGGGCGCGCCGACACCACCGCCGCCCTGTCGCGGAAATGGTTCGGGTTCGACCTGTCCCTGCCTCGCTAGAGCTGCGCACGCGCCCATACCAGCCACGCCTGACAGCGGATCATCTCCTCGCGCATCCACTCATGATAGCCGGGGGTGCCGAAGGCGGGCGGGCGCTCGGGCTCGACGTGACAGCCCTTGCGGCCGCAGGCGGTGCAGCGGGCCCGCCGCGCCACCGCCACCAGGGCGGCGCCGGGCCCGGCGATGGCGATCGCTCGGTCGATGGGAATGGCAGTGCGGTGGGTGCAGCGCGATCCGACGCACCAGATCTCGATATGCCAGCAGCCCCGGCGCTTCCACCAGTCGAGGGAGTGGTCGCCATAGGTTGGCTGAACGGGCGGGCGGTTGCTTTCCGGCGTGAGAACAAGAATAGAACATCGTCCACCTGCCGTCCATACTGCGAAGGGCGTTCGCGACCGCCCCAGGCCCCCGCTATGCTGATTTTGGCTCCCAATGTGCCGAGCGCGACACCATCAAAGCTCGCATCTTTACCACGGGTGTCGATCCAGCGCTGCCCCCAAGCGCCGCCTATCGGCTCACAAGCCATTGTTGCGCAAGGGGTTTACCGTTGAAATTGGAACGGATGCAGGACAAAGTCGCCTAAAGTGCTGGAGTGACGCGGGCAGGATCGTCCGTTCACCGTTCCCGACATGCTCACGGTCTGCTAAGTACCAAGAGACGCGGCCCGGGGAGCTACCCTGGCGACCGCGCCGCGTCTCTTGGTAGAGGAGGCGTAACGATGAATGCGTGGCTTCGCAATTTCATCGCGTTCCTGACGCTTTGCCGTCTTGCGGCCTTGGAGGTTCAGGAGCTGTACCAGCTCCTCCGCAGGCTCTTATAGGCAGAGCATAGAGTGCCGGGGCGTTCGCAGCGCCCCGGCATCTCCGGGCGGAAGACTATGGCAGGGGCTTGTCAAATGGCAAGGCAGGATCCGTTACCAATCCCCACAGACTCGGGCTTATCGCAATCGGCACCGGCTTACACCGATTGGTTCGGCCAGGGCCCATGGGCCCTCATAGAAGACGCCTTCCTGCGGCAGCGCACCGCCGATATGGACGGCTTCCAGGCGCAGTCCTGCGGCGAAAAAGCAGAATGCCGTCCGCTCTCTGTGGAGAAAGCGGACGGCATTCGTCACGGTGCAGAGAACGCCCTGTTACGTGCGATTAGGTGAGTTAGCCCGGCTTCTTGGGCGGAACACTACCTTTCTCAACCAAGCGCATAGGCGGGGGAGTGGGTTTCGGTTTCGGAGGCGGCGGAGGTGACGACGCGGAATCGTTCGACATGGCCAACCCTTCAAGGCTAGGTGACAGTCTTTAGATCAATAACCACCTAGCGGCTGGGTGGCAACGATCCATGGCTTTCGGGAGACTTGGAAGCGCCGTCAGTCTGAGCCGGGTGGCCAATCACCTGTTGCTGCCCATCTTCTTTCGGGCTTCCTTGGCTGTTATTGTTCCGACTTCCTTCGCCCCCCATGGGCCGATCTCGATGACGCGCATCAGGGGGGCTTTCGGCTTCGTCCGACTTGCCGGCTCCGGGCTCAACGGGGTGGAGAGGGACGGTTTGGTCTGCTTGGCCGGGTGCGGCAAGTCCGTTGCCTGGCTCTCTCGCTTCCCCATGTCTTCCTGCATTCGCATCTTTAGCTTCCCCGATATGTGCATTCGGTAGGCTTGATGATCCTGAGCGGGCATGGGAA
The DNA here is from genome assembly GCF_900177515.1 of Azospirillum oryzae. Lineage (GTDB taxonomy): Bacteria > Pseudomonadota > Alphaproteobacteria > Azospirillales > Azospirillaceae > Azospirillum > Azospirillum oryzae_A. The sequence continues at coordinate 111,440 of NZ_FXAK01000008.1, read as the reverse complement.
CCTCCAATCTGCCTATCTTGAATAATAGTAACACCAACAAGGATCAATGCCACGACCACGGCAATTACGAGCGTAGTGAACATTTTCGCCCGCATGTTAACCCGGGCGAGATTGATCCCCCTCAACGCCTCTGCGTATATAGCAAGTTGAGCAGTATAGGATTTCTGAATATCCCGTATTACGCCATCCTCGTTAACAGAACCGGAACTTCCTGCGCCATCTTTATGGTATTTGACAAGTTCTGTTGCATAATCGATAAGCTCAGACTCCTGCATTGGATGATATTGGTTCCGCTTTTTAGTAGCGTGATAAATAAGGACGGCGAGTATTAGCAATAAAATTGCCAGCAATACGCAAAGTACATATTCTGCAATGGTCAAGACATTAATCGGATGCAAGGACAAGGACGGTTTTACAAAACCCATCAGGGCAAGAAGGGCTGCAATCGATGTAGCAAAGAATGGTAAGCTACGGACTACATTTTCCTCTTGGTCCATCTCCCGTTTGAGACCTTCAGTTACGAGCTTTTCTACGTGCGCAGATACCTTGGATGGAATTTCAACAGGAGGTTCATTCGAGCTTGAATCAGCGTCGACCATCGAACTTCAATCTCCGTATCACATACATCCATATGTTCAGTAAAACTTGTTGGGTTCGACGCCGTGCTCGCTGACGAATTTCCGGCCATACCGCAGCAAGGCCGATGCCGCCTCTTCGGCGTTGTCGAAGGTCACGGCCGAGGGGTAGTAGATCCCGAGGGCATCCGCAGCCGGCCGGTAATGGTGGCTGATATCCCAGTTGAAGTGGCCCGCATCGAGGTTCCGGGACACCCGGCCGCGCACCACCAGGGTTTCCCCATCCTTGGCCTCATGGTTGAACAGATACTCCTTCACGACTTCGTAGACACTGGCGGCCATGCTGATCTCCGTTGGCGGAATGCCGCGGGCATACTTCGCCTTTGGCGCGCCAAGCATGGCAATGCATCGGTAGAGTCGCAAGCGCAGCCTTGAGCATTGCACCCTTTCCGGGCAGCCCGACTCGGCCCTGTGCGAACGGCGTTCGCGGTCCCCGGCCCCTAGATGTTGAGTCAAGGGGAGAGGAATCCTGGGTTGGGACCGCCCTGCCCGGCCGCGGATGGGCGATAATTCCCCGGCCCGGCTAAGTGCTTGATCCCATTGGCACAACCGAGGCTCCGAACAGGTTATCTGGAAAACGCCCCTACGCAACCGGAAGCGAGGGGGGGAGGGGCACTCTTAGATAGGGGGTCGCCAACGCCGACCCCGAAAATGCCCCGGCCGGCACGGAAAACCGTCCCGCCCTATCCTGCGTATATGACACGGGCGGCTCACGGGCTGTATCCACCCCCAAGCCTTATTCCCCAGCGTAGCGGAAGCATGACTCACGAACCGTCGGCAGAGCCGCCGCAGACCGGCACCCTCGCCAAGCTCCGCCACCACCATTCCCATTATCCAGCCTTGTCTTCAGACAGGCCGCTGGTGTCGAGATAGATCAGGAAATCACGACCGAGCGGCGCGATCTCGACCCCGTCAGGGGTCTGCAGCACCAGTCCGGAGCGCAGCAGGAACCCAAGCCACCTTTCGAATCCGTTTTGAGCGTAGTCCGGCGGGAACCGCTCAGCATAGCTTTGGAAGAACGCCCGCGCGTCAGCCAGCGTCACCCGCCCCTGCCCGTTGAGCCTCCGGAGTCCGGCGATCTGGCTGCCGAAGATCCGGCTGTAGACGGTGGCGTGCGCTGCCTCCAGCCGGGCGAGGGACAGCGCGCGCACCAGCGTCGGCACGCGCTCCGCCTCCGGCACACTGGCGAGTTCCTCGAACAGCCGCTGCTCGACGACGTTGACCGCCGGCCGCTCCGATGGCGGCAGCCGGGTGGGACCGGCGGGCGCCGGGACATTGGCAGGGGTTGGGGCGGCAGCCGCAACTGCGGGCTGTGGCAATGGGGCATTCACAGGCGGCTGCACCGCCTGCTGGCGCGGATCCGGAGCGCCCAGCTTCGCCTCAAAGCTGCCCGCCTTCAGGTCCATCTGGCGGTGAAAGAGGGAGCGCAACAGATCACCGAGATCCTTCCTCAGAACCAGCACCGCACCGCCAACCACCAGCGGCCATGCCATGGCCTTGGCCAAACCCACGACCATCTCGGCTTTATCCATCATGATCTCCACCAACAGCGGCGGACACCATCACCCGACATTTCACGCTTCGCAAGAACGAACACCATCAACTCATCCTAAGGACGCTGCCCCTGTTCCGTTTGCGGCGGGGCGCCGAGCGAACGTCGTTCGCGGGGGTGGAATAACTTCCACCCCCGCGCGAAGGCGTTGCAGAGCAGGGACTTACCCCCCTACAACCGGGGCGGGCTTTGGACGTTATGGAACATGAGGCGGCCGGGCGGGGCTGCTGGCCAGCCTGATCCGGATCGCCGCAGCGGTCCCGGCGAGCGGATCGCCCAGGGAGGTGCGGCGCCGTCAGCGCCGGATAAGGGCACCAGGCGCAGGGCCTCGATGTCGACGAACTGTCGGCCGCGGTGGAGATCGAGAAGTCGGCCGGGCCGGTGCTGGCCAGCCTGCCCCGGCTCCGGATCGCCGCCGGTGTGCCGGCGAGGTGGCCATGCGCCCCTTTCGCGACACTCTCAAGCGTCCGCTTCTGGCGCTTTGCGGTCGTTATCACTACAGCACCGCAAGCTAGACACCGGACCAGTGTCAAATCGCGGCTTCTTCAGGTGGTCACCCTCCGCACGTTTGCAAAACCCCGCCGCCAAAGGAAAATTTTCCTGTAGGCTCCTCCGCCAGCCCCCCCACTTGTGGAGTTTCGCCATGCCCGTCGATCCCCGCACTCTCGCCGCCGAAGCCCTTGGTGACCGTTACCCCTGCTGGGCCGAAGAGCCGCCGACGCCGTCCGAAGGCTCGCTGGTCCCCGGTTCGCAGTTCCACGAGGAACAATGGATCATGGCCGCCGGCATGCTGGCGCGCGGCAACAGCTTCCTGCAGGTCTCGCGCGCCATGGGCTGCAGCCGCACCACGCTCTGGCGCGCCTATTACGGATCGCAGGATTTCCGTCACAGGGTGTGGTGGGAAAGGCAGGCGCTGAACCGCGAGGCCGAGCTGCGCCTGTCCTCGCTGCGCGTCCTGGTCGCCGAACAGATCGAGCGGCTGGTGACCTCCGGCGACCCAGCGACGGTGCGCTGGCTGGCCGAGCGGCTCGGCCTCTTCGCCGGCCTCGACCTGCCGGCCGGCAAGCGTACTCCCGAGCCCGCCGCCGAACCTGCTCCCAAACCCGCCCCCAAACCCGAAGATCCCCCCGCCGTCACCGTCCCCGAACTGGACGACGACCTCCCCGGCGAACTGCGCGAGCGCATGCCGCCCAATCCGCAAGCCGTCGCCGCCATCCTGGCCCGCCCGGAATCGGCCGGCCCGAAGGGTGTCTTCCCCTGGACCGCCAACCAGTACGAGCACTACCCCAACCTCAACCCCGGCCCGGTGAGCCGCCGCGGCGCCGGCGCTTTCTCCTGGCGCCGGTAGATGGAACATCCGCCGGAACCTGTTCCACGCCGTTCCATCCGCCGCTCCCGCGGTCAGAAGCGCAAGCCCTCATCACCCCCCATCAACCCCATCGTCGCCAGCGCCATCACCTGGGCCGCCTTTACCATGTCGTCGATGCCGACCCATTCGTCGGGCTGGTGGGCGAGGTCGAGAATGCCGGGGCCGTAGGCGATGCAGTCCTTCAACTGGCCGACGCGGACCACATGCTTCTGGTCATAGGTGCCGGGGGAAACCACATGCTGCGCCGGGCGGCCCAGCACCGTTTCGATGGCGGCGGCCACCGCACGCACCACCGGCGCGTCGGCGTCGGTCATCGTCGGCAGGAAGGCCAACACCTCGCGCAGCTCGTACGCGAAGCCGGGGCGGGTGCGGCGCAGATCCTCCAGGATGGCGACGATCTCGCCGCGCACCGCCTCGGGGTCCTCCTCGATCAGGTATCGGCGGTCGATCACCATGCGGCAGCGGTCGGGCACCATCGGGCTGGGCAGGCCGTCATGGTCCTCGCGCTGGCCGCCATGGATGGCGTTGATGTTGATGGTGGATTGCCGCGCGCCCTCCGGCACCACCGGCATCTCGGTGCGCTTGGCGGCGAGGCGGGGGATCAGCTCGGTCTCGATCCGGTGCAGCACGGCGCCCATGTGGCGCACCGCGCAGTTGCCGAGGAAGGGCATGGAGCCGTGGGCGACGCGGCCCTGGGTCTCGATCTCCGCCCACCAGACGCCGCGATGGCCGATGCAGACGCGGTCGACGTTCAGCGGCTCCGGAATGATGACGTGGTCGACGCGGGGCCGGGAGAAATAGCCGAGCTTCGCCAGATGCCCGACGCCGCCATAGCCGCCCGATTCCTCGTCCACCGTGCCCGAGATCTCCAGGGCGCCGGCCGTCAGCAGCCCTTCCTCCAGCAGCGATTCCACGGCGATGATCGACGCGGCGATGCCGCCCTTCATGTCGCAGGCGCCGCGGCCATAGACCCGGCCGTCCTTCACCACCCCGCCGAAGGGATCGACGGTCCAGCCCTGGCCGGCCGGCACCACGTCGATATGGCCGTTGAAATGGACGCAGGGACCCGGCCGCGGCGCCTCGATGCGGGCGACGACGTTGGTGCGCGGATAGCGGTCGCTGTCGCCGGCCGCCCCCTCCGCCCGCACATACTCGACGGCGAATCCGCGCGCCGCCAGCCGCCGGCCGATCAGCTCGGCGCAGTCGGTATAGACGTCGCCCGGCGGGTTGACGGTGGGGATGCGGATCAGCTCCTGCGTCAGCGCGACCAGATCGTCGCGCCGCGATTCGATCCGGCGGAACAGCAGCTTGGTTGCGGCGTCGGTGTCGGAACGCATGGCCTCTCCCGCGGCAAGGACCGGTCCAGTGTCTCCGCAACCGGATGGTCCGTCCACCCCGCCTTTCGGGAAGTTCGCTTGTGCGGCGCACTTTCCCCCGCCGGCCGGGGCCGCTACAGTCGCGGCGCCCTTCAGCGGAGAAGCTTTCCATGACCGTCACGCACCCCATCGGGCTGAGCGCCCCGACCCTGGCCGACCCGGTGATCGCCGAGGCCGCGGCCCGCTTCGTCGCCGCCCGCCGCAGCGCGACCGGCCTCGCCGAGTTCCCCGGCCCGCTGCCGGCCGACCTCGCCACCGCCTACGCCATCCAGGCGACGGCGACCGCCGCCTGGCCCGACGAGGTCGCCGGCTGGAAGGTGGCGCGGGTGCCGCCGGCGCTGGAGGAGACGCTGGGCGCCATGCGCTACATCGGCCCGATCTTCGCCCGCATGGTGTCGGCCGCCGACGGCGGGCCGCTGAGCTTCCCGGTCATTCCCGGCGGCTTCGGCGCCGTGGAGGCGGAGTTCGCGGTGCGCATCGCTGCCGACGCCCCCGCCGACAAGCTGGACTACAGCCCGGCGGAGGCCGCCGCCTTCATCGCCGCCGTCCATGCCGCCATCGAGGTGGCGGGCGGGCCGCTGGCGCCGGTCAACACGCTCGGCCCCACCGCCTCGACCTCCGTCTTCGGCAACAACACCGGCCTGATCGTCGGCGAGGAGATCGTCGGCGGGGTGGAGGGCGCCGACGCCCTGCGCGCCGAGGTGTTGATCGACGGGCAGAGCGTCGGCGTCGGCAGCGCCGCCAAGCTGCCGGGCGGCATCGCCGCCGCGGTCGCGGTCGCGCTGGGCATGGCGGCGCGGCTGGGCCGGCCGCTGAAGGCCGGGAATTGGGTGTCCACCGGCGCCCTGACCGGCGTTCACGCTATCGCCATCGGCCAGCAGGCGCGGGTGACCTTCACCGGCCTCGCGCCGATGTCCGGCACCGCCGTCACGGCCGAGGCGGTCGCCTGACGCAATCCAGGGTATGGCGGCGGTCATGGCCGGCCGCCGCCTTGGTTGAAGCCAAACGGCGGCGGGGATGCTTGAATGGCGGCCCCCCTCCTGCCGCCGGAACCGCCGCCTTGTCCCAGTCCAGCCTGTCCTCCGAAGCCGCCGCGACGCGGTTCCTGCCGCCGGTCCAGATGCTGGCCGGGCTGGGCCTTGCCGTGGCCGGGGTGATCGCCTTCTCGCTGCGGCCGGTCATCATCAAGCTGGCCTACCGCTACAACGTCGATCCGGTCACCCTGATCATGCTGCGCATGGTCTTCGCACTGCCCTTCTTCCTCGCCATGGCGCTGTGGTCGGGGGTCAAGAAGGGGGAGCGCGCGCCGATCGCCGGCCGCGACCTCGCCCTCACCGTGGCGCTCGGGATCACCGGCTATTACGCCGCCAGCTTCTGCGATTTCCTGGGTCTGCGCTATGTCTCGGCCGGGATGGGGCGGCTGCTGCTGTTCCTCTACCCGACCATCGTCGTGGTCCTGTCCGCCCTGTTCCTCGGCAAGCGCATCGGCCTGCGCGAGGTGGTGGCGCTGGTGGTCTCCTACGCCGGCGTCGCCCTGGTGGTGTGGTCGGAGGTCGGGACCGGCCATCCCGACTTCATGACCGGGGCCGGACTGGTCTTCATGGGGGCCTTCCTCTATTCGATCTATCTGGTCGGCAGCAGCCGGGTGGTGCAGCGGATCGGCTCCATGCGCTTCACCGCCTATGCGATGACGGCGGCCTGCCTGTGCTGCATCCTGCAGTTCCTGCTGCTGCGCCCGCTGTCGGCGCTCGACCTGCCACCGGCGGTCTTCGGGCTGTCGGTGGTGATGGCGGTGGTCTGCACCGTGCTGCCGGTGCTGATGACGGCGGAGGCGCTGCGGCGGGTCGGCCCTAATCTGGTGGCGCTCAGCGGCGCCATCGGCCCGGTCGCCGCCGCCGTCTTCGGCTATCTGGTGCTGGCGGAGCCGATGGGCTGGCTGCAGCTGGCCGGCGCCGCCCTGACCGTGGCCGGTGTCATGATCATCAGCCTGTGGAGAACGACCTGAGCCCGCATTTTTCCATGGAATAACCGCCGCCCCGCCGCCGTCCCATTCCAAACCCATCGGGAAAGAGACAAGCGATGACGAACCATGCCACCACCTATGAGACCGGCGCCGCCACCGGCGGACAGGATGCGCTGCTGCTGGCGGCCCGCGTGCTGCTGGGCGCCATCTTCGTGCAGAGCGGCTTCGGCAAGCTGATGGCGCTCGGCGGCTTCATCGCCGGGATGGAGAGCCAGGGCGTGCCGCTGGCCACGATCGTCGCCCCCATCGGCGCGCTGGTCGAGGCGTTCGGCGGGCTTGCCATCATGCTGGGCGCCTGGACCCGGCTGGCGGCGCTGGCGGTTGCGGTCTTCACCGCCGCTGCGACCCTGATCGCCCACCGCTATTGGGACGCGGCGCCCGACGCCATGAAGATGCAGCAGATCCAGTTCATGAAGAACCTCGCCATCATCGGCGGCTTCCTGTCACTGGTCGCATCGGGGGCCGGGCGCTTCAGCGTCGACGGCTGGCGCGCCCGCCGCTGATTTTAAGCCTGGACCTCACTCGTCATACGCCGTCAGCGAGACACTGGGCACGTCGATCCGATCACGGCCGTTCAGGAAGGTCAGCTCCACCAGGAAGGCGGCGGCGCGGACGTCGGCGCCGACCTGACGCAGCAGGTTGATGGCGGCGGCCATGGTGCCTCCGGTCGCCAGCAGATCGTCCAGCACCACCACGCGCTGGCCGGGCTTCACCGCGTCGGCCTGAACCTCGATGGTGTCGGTGCCGTATTCCAGGTCGTAGGAATGGGCGATCTTGTCGCCCGGCAGCTTGCCGTGCTTGCGCACCATAATGAATCCGATGCCCAGCGCCAGAGCCAGCGGGGCGGCGACCAGGAAGCCGCGCGATTCGATCCCGACCAGCAGATCGGGCTTGTGCGGGCGCACCGCCTCGGCCAGCTCGTCGATGGCGGCCTTCCAGGCGGCGCCGTTCGCCAGCAGCGGCGAGACGTCGTAGAACAGGATGCCGGGCTTCGGGAAATCCGGAATGCCGCGGATATGGTCTTTCAGGTTCATCGAAGGGCTTGTCCGTCAAGAATCGTGTGCCGGCATGAACGGCCCGGTCCGCCGCCCGGCACTCTAGCGGCTGCCCACCCCGGCGCAAAGCCGGGAATGGACGCTTTGGCGGTGCCGCCTTTTTACCGCATGGGGTTGACCATCTGGCGATGCTCGGCCACGTTCCAGGCGCACCGGCCACGTACCGGTGGATGTGCGGAGGCGTGCGGCGGAGCCTGTGGCTGGGACTTTGACAAAGCAAGGGACGGCGGACGAGGCGCGGATCGATGCCGGTCCGGAGGACGGCGGGTGGCGGATCGGCGCCGTCGGGCGCTGGACCCTGCATGGCGCCGCCGCCGCGTCCGATGCGCTCGACCGTGCACCGAAGCCGCAGCACGGTGCGGCCGTCCGGATCGATCTCGCGCGGGTGGAGGCGCTCGACACCGTCGGCGCCTATCTGCTGAGCCGGCTGGCCGACCGGCTGGGGGCCGCCGGGCATGCGGTGTCGGTCATCGGCTTGCGGCCGGACCATGCCGCCCTGTTCAACGCCGTGCGCGACGCCGGCAAGGCGCCGCCCCATCCGATCGAGCGCGAGCATCATCCGATTCTCGACATGATCGTCCGCACCGGCGAAACGACGGTGAACGCCGTCAAGGAAATCCTGGACCTCGTCGGTTTCCTCGGCCTCGTCACCGTCACCTTCGCCCGGCTGATCCTGCGCCCATCGCGCCTGCGCCTGACCTCCGTCCTGTTCCACATCGAGCAGACCGGGCTGAACGCCCTGCCGATCCTGGGGCTGCTGTCCTTCCTGATCGGCGTGGTGCTGGCATTCCAGGGGGCGGACCAGCTGAAGCGCTTCGGGGCGGAGCTGTATGTCGTCAACCTGCTGGGCATCTCCGTCCTGCGCGAGATCGGCATCCTGATGACGGCGATCATCGTCGCCGGCCGCTCCGGCTCCGCCTTCACCGCCCAGATCGGCACCATGAAGGTGAACCAGGAGGTCGACGCCATAGGCACCATGGGCCTTGACCCGGTGGAGCTTCTGGTGGTGCCGCGGGCGCTGGCGCTGATGATCACCCTGCCGCTGCTGGCCTTCTACGCCGACGTGATGGGGCTGTTCGGCGGCGCGGTGATGGCCTATGCCACGCTGGACATCACCTTCGGGCAGTTCATCCGCCAGCTTCACAGCGCGGTGGGCATCAACACGGTGATCGCCGGCCTGATCAAGGCGCCGGTCTTTGCCCTGGTGATCGCCATGGTCGGCTGTTACGAGGGGCTGAAGGTCTCCGGCAGCGCGGAGAGCGTCGGCATCATGACCACCAAGGCGGTGGTGGAGGGCATTTTCCTGGTGATCGTCATCGACGCGGTCTTCTCCGTCCTCTTCTCCATGCTGGGGGTATGATGGCAGGATCTCCCGTCATCCGCGTGCGAGGACTGGTCACCCGCTTCGGCCCGCAGACCGTCCATGACGGCCTCGACCTCGACGTCGAGCGGGGGGAGGTGTTGGGTGTCGTCGGCGGCTCCGGCACCGGCAAGTCGGTGCTGCTGAAGGAGATCCTCGGCCTGATCGACCCCGCCGCCGGGCGGATCGAGCTGCTGGGACACGATACCGCCGAACTCGATCGGGCGGAGCGCACGGCGCTGCAGGCCCGCACCGGCGTGCTGTTCCAGAACGGCGCCCTGTTCAGTTCCATGACGGTGGCGGAGAATGTGATGCTGCCGCTGAAGGAGCACACCGACCTGCCCCCCGCGCTGATCGCCGAGGTGGCGCGGGTGAAGATCGCCATGGCCGGGCTGCCGCCCGATGCCGGCACCAAGCATCCGGCGCAGCTGTCCGGCGGCATGATCAAGCGCGCCGGTCTGGCCCGCGCGCTGGCGCTCGATCCCGACATCCTGTTCCTCGACGAACCGACCGCCGGCCTCGACCCCATCGGTGCCGCCGCCTTCGACACGCTGATCCAGGGATTGCAGCGCAGCCTGGGGCTGACCGTCTTCATGGTCACCCATGATCTGGACAGCCTGACTTCGATCTGCGACCGCATCGCCGTGCTGGTCGACAAGAAGATCCGGGTCGGGACCCTGGCCCAGCATCTGGCCGATCCGCACCCGTGGATCCACGATTACTTTCACGGACCGCGCGGCCGCGCGGCCCTCGACGCGAAAGAGCGCAATGACGCTCGCCAGCTTGCGAAAGGGTAGGGGCACGTCATGGAAACCCGCGCCAGCTATATCCTGGTCGGCAGCTTCGTGCTGGCGCTGGTCGCCGGCCTGCTGGTCTTCACCGCCTGGATCGCCAAGGTCCAGCTGGACGAGACGCGCGAGACCTACCGCATCTATTTCACCGGTTCCGTCACCGGGTTGCAGCAGGGAAGCCCGGTGCGCTACCGCGGCGTGCCGGTGGGCACCGTGTCGGACATCCGGCTCGACCCCGACAACGTGACGCGGGTGCGGGTGACGATCGAGGTGCAGAACGGCACGCCGATCATGTCCGATTCCATCGCTTCGCTGGAGGTGCAGGGGATCACCGGCGGCGCCTATGTCCAAATTTCCGGCGGGGCGATGGGTGGCAAGCGGCTGACCGCCACCGATGCCGACGGCGTGCTGACCATCCCGTCGCGGCCCAGTTCGCTGACCGCGGTGGTGGACAGTGCGCCGCAGCTGGTCAACCGCTCGCTGGAGGTCATCACCAAGCTTGGCGAGATGCTGAACGGCGAGAACCAGAAGGCGATCGGCGACATCCTGGCCAATGCCCGTACCATCAGCGCCGAGCTTGCCCGCGCCAGTGCCGGCCTGGAGGAAACCATGACCCAGGCGCGGCGGACGCTGAACGGGTTCGAGACGGTCGGGCCGCAGCTGGACCGCACTCTGGCACAGACGCACGACACGCTGGCGACGGTGGACGGCACCGCCAAGCAGTTGGGCGGCGAGGCGCGCGAATTGCTGCGGTCGCTGAAGCGCACCTCCGACACGCTGAACGGTCTCGTCGCCGAAAACCGCGAGCCGGTGCGCGACTTTACCGCCACGGGACTGTATGAACTGACATTACTGATCACCCAGCTGCGCGATCTGTCGGGCCAGCTGTCGCGGGTGGTCACCCGGATCGAGAACGACCCGTCGAACTTCCTCTTCGGCGGGACGCGGCAGGGCGTGGAGGTGCGTGGGAAATGAGGCGTGCGAGGATGGAGCGAAGCGGAACTGCAGGGGCTGTCTTGCGCAGGATGCTGGGGGCCGCCATGCTGCTGGGGCTGGCCGCCTGTTCGACGCTGAACCCGACGGCGCCGCATCTCTACACCCTGACCCCGCGGGCCACCGTCGCTCCCGGCCCCAAGGCCGACTGGCAATTGCTGGTGGAGACGCCGTCGGCTGCGGCGGGGATCGACACGCCGCGCATCGCCCTGGCCCGCACGCCGACCTCGCTCGATTATTTCGCCGATGTGTCCTGGGCCGACCGGGCGCCGAACATGGTGCAGGGGCTGATCGTCCAGACCTTCGAGGACAGCGGCCGCATCGTCTCGGTCGGGCGCGACACGGTGGGGCTGCGCTCCGACTATGTGCTGAAATCGGAACTTCGAGATTTCCAGGCCGAATACGCCACGCCGGGTGCCGCCATGTCCGACCGGGTGCATGTGCGCCTGTCGGCCAAGCTGGTCGCCATGCCGCGCCGGACCATCGAGGCCGGAGAGACCTTCGAAGCGTCGGCACCGGTGCGTGGACGCTCCTTCACCGACGTGATCGCCGCCTTCGACGAGGCGCTGGGCCGGGTCACCGGGGAATTGGTGACTTGGTCGCTGTCGCAGCGTTTCCACCCTTCCGGCAGCTGAACGGCCAAGCGCAGGCCTGGCTGCAACCGCAGGTGCGACAATCGAAAAGACCTTGCCACGCCCGCATAGCCGCGTACGTAATAGGGGTGTTCGCGCAGCGCAGGATCGGGCGATGACGGATTTGTCGGACGTGTCCCGGGAAGAGTTGGAGGCAATGGCCGAGGCGGGACGCGAGGTGCGCCTGTGCCAGCGCGTCCTGGCCAAGACCGGCGACACGGTGGTGGGCGAGCTTCTGCGCGGTCACGGCACGCTGTACGAGTGGAAGCACTATCCGCCCGGCGACGTCTACGACGCCGAATTCCATGCCCAGTATTACTATCACTGCCATCCCGAAGGCGAACGGCCCAACGGGGAGCATGGGCATTTCCACACCTTCCTGCGTCCGCACGGCATGCCGCCGGGGCTGCAACCGGCACCGCTGGCCGATTTTGCGCCACCGGACAACGACAACGATGCGCTGTCCCACCTGATCGGCATCGCCATGGACGTGGCCGGCCAGCCGGTGCGGCTGTTCACCACCAACCGCTGGGTGACCGGGGAGACCTGGTACAAGGCGGACGACGTGATCGCCATGCTCGATGCCTTCGAGGTCGATCATGCCCGGCCGTCCTGGCCGGCCAACCGCTGGATCACCGCGATGATGCGGCTGTTCCGCCCGACCATCGTCGAATTGCTGCGCGACCGCGACACCGCCATCCAGCGCTGGGCGGAAAGCCATCCCGACGCCTACGTCTACGAGGACCGCAGGCTGGAGGTCGCCTCGCAGCGCCACATCTCGGTGGAGCAGCAGATCGCCGAGGTGGCGCTGCATCTGCGCGGGACGCGGCGACGCCGATCCATCCTGCCGGAGCCGCCCAGCTTCGTCGGAATGCCGTAAGCGGCTCCTCCTTTCTCAGGCTTATGGCCAAAGGCCATGGGCTTATGACCGCAGGGCGTTAAGGAAGGTTCAACCGTTTCGGAAGATCCTTGATGGTGTGGACAAGTCTCCGCCCACATTCGCGCGGGTTTTGCGTTCCGCAACCCATATGGAGACGGACCAGGGCAGGAAGGGTCCGGCACCCATGAGTGACGGTTTCAAGTCGGGTCATCTGACCCAACAGGACGTGGCGCGGCTTCTGGCCGACCCGTCGCCGAACAGCCGGACCGATCTGGCCGCCAAGCTGGCTCAGCAGTTCGACAGCCCGGAGCTGTCGCAGTCGGAGCGCCAGTTGGCGGAAGACATCATCCGCGTGATGGTCAAGGACACGGTCCTGCGTGTCCGCCAGACGCTGGCGGAGAATCTGAAGTCCAGCCCCTCCCTGCCGCGTGACGTCGCCCTGACCCTGGCCCGTGACGTGGAGGCGGTGGCGATCCCGGTGCTGAGCGTGTCCACCGTGCTGACCCCGGCCGATCTGGTCGAGATCGTGCGGACGGGTGCGGAAGCCAAGAGCACCGCCATCGCCCAGCGCCCGACCGTGCCGGCCGTGGTCGCCGACGCGCTGATCGAAAGCGGGTCCGAACACGCGGTCGCGGCGCTGGTCGCCAATGAGGGGGCGGAGCTTGGCGAGCAGAGCCTGGGCCGCGTCATCGACCGCTTCGGCGCCAGCGAGGCGGTGCAGGACCCGCTGGTCCACCGCTCCAAGCTGCCGATCACCATCGCCGAGCGTCTGGTCGCCGTCGTGTCGGAACGGCTGCGCCAGCATCTTGTCTCGCACCATGAATTGCCGTCGAAGGTCGCGTCGGAGCTGATCCTGCAGAGCCGAGAACGGGCGACCGTGGCCCTGTTCACCGGGGAGAGCGACGAAGGCGCGCTGGACCGGCTGGTGACCCAGCTTGCCCGCACCGGCCGTCTGACGCCGTCGCTGCTGGTCCGCTCGCTGTGCACCGGCGACATCGCTTTCTTCGAGATGGCGATGTCGCGCATGGCGAACGTGCCGCTGACCAACGCCCGGCTGCTGATCCACGATGCCGGACGGCTGGGGCTGAAGTCGCTGTATGACAAGGCGAAGCTGCCGCCGGCCCTGCTGCCGGCCTGCCGCATCGCCATCGACGTGCTGAAGGAGACCCCCTATGACGGCGAACCCGGCGACCGCGAGCGCCACCGCCGTCGCGTCATCGAGCGCATCCTGACCCAGTACGAGGATCTGGCGCCGGAGGATCTGGAGTTCCTGCTGGCGAAGTTGGGCGACATGATGCAGCCGGAAAACGCCGCGGCGTGACTGATCCGACCTTTTTCGCCGGCCCGGCCGACACCATCCGCCGGCTGGAACGCCGCATCGCAGAGTTGGAAGCCGCACTGCGCCAGAGCGAGGCGCGGGCCGGGGAGGCGCGCTTCCGCTCCCTGTTGCGCACGGCGGCCAGCATCATCCTGGTGCTGGGCGAGGACGGTCGCGTGCTGGAGGCCAACCGTGATGCCGAACGCGCCTTCGGGCTGGAGGCCGGCACCGCCATCGGGCGCCCCTGGACCGAGATGATGGGAGAGCAGCCGACCGGCGCCTTCGCCGCCCAGCTCAAGGTCGCTGCCGAGGGAATGGAGGTGCGCAATTTCGAGCAGGCCCTGCGCGAGCAGGACTGCATGAGCGAACGTGTGCTTCTGTGGAACCTGAACCGGCTGCCGGAGGCCGACGGCCCGCCGGCGGGCATCCTCTGCGTCGGCCAGGACATCACCCGCCGAAAGCGGGCGGAACTGGCTCTGCGCCAGGCCCGCGACGAACTGGAGATGCGGGTGGCCGAGCGCACCCGCGCTTTGATGCAGGAGGTCCAGGAACGCCGGCGCGCCGAACAGGCGCTGATCCAGGCCAAAGAGCAGGCCGAACTCGCCAACCGCGCCAAGAGCGAGTTCCTCGCCAACATGAGTCACGAGTTGCGCACGCCGCTGAACGCCATCATCGGCTTCTCCTCGATGATGGAGAGCGAGATCGTCGGGCCGCTCGGCCATCCCAAATACCTTGACTATGCCAAGGTGATCGGCAAGTCGAGCCAGCATCTGCTGGCGGTCATCAGCGATATCCTGGACGTCGCCAAGATCGAGGCTGGCAAGCTGGAAATGCATCCGCAGCCGATGGACGTGCGGGACGCCGTGGAAAGCTCGCTTCTGCTGATCGCCGAACGGGCGGAGGAAGGCGGGTTGACCCTGACCCAGGACATCGCCCCCGAAACGCCCCGCCTGCTGGGCGACCCGGTGCGGGTGAAGCAGATCCTGCTGAACCTGCTGACCAACGCGGTGAAGTTCACCCCCGCCGGCGGCTGTGTCGCCCTGCGGGTCCGCCCGGAAGCCGGCCGCATTCTGATCGAAGTGGCCGACAGTGGGATCGGCATGAATGCGGAGGGCATCGCCGTCGCCCTGCAGCCCTTCGGCCAGGTCGACAGTCAACTGTCCCGCCGCTCCGGCGGCACCGGACTGGGCCTGCCGCTGGTGCGGTCCTTCGTCGATCTGCTGAACGGCACGCTGGACATCCGCAGCCGTGAGGGGGAAGGCACGACGGTCAGCGTGCGGCTTCCGGTGGCGCCGCCCTACGACGGGGATTAATCAGGGAAATACATGGTCATGCGGCAGGGACCGGTTGCGCGGGACGGCGACCGGCAGGACGAACCGTTGTCGGTCGCGATGGTGTTCGGGATTTCCGGGGTCGATCCGCTGGAATGGGATGCCTGTGCCGCCGGCAAGGGGCCGTTCCTGCGCCATGCCTATCTGAGCGCGGTTGAAGACGGCGGACTGGCGGTGCCGGAAAACGGCTGGCGCCCGGCCCATATGATTGCGCGGGATGTGTGTGGCCGGATGGTTGGCGCAGCGCCCCTCTATCTTCGGGACCGGTCCACGGACGAATTCTGGCCCGATCAGGCCTGGATCGACAGCTTCCAGGCCTCGGGCGGACGCTATTTTCCGAAACTGGTCATGGAGGTCCCCTACACGCCGGTGACCGGCGCGCGGATATTGCTGCGGGAGGGGGCGCCATCCGGCGTAGCAGACGCGCTGTCAGGGGCCATGCGTTCGCTGGCCCACAAGCATGGTCTGTCTTCCATCCATGTGGGCTTTCCGGACGAGGAGGACCGCGCCCATTTCGAACAGGCGGGATGGTTGACCCGCCATGCCGTCGATTACGAATGGCGGAACGCGGGCTATGGCGACTTCACCGATTTCACCGCCGCCCTGTCGAGCCATCGGCGCAGCGTGATGCTGTGGGAACGCCGTAAGGTCAGGGAGAGCGGGGTACGGTTCCGCGACCTGCCGGGCAGCCGGGTCGGAGAGGCCGATGTCGTTGCTTTCCTGGATCTGCTGGCTGACCTTCATAACCGTCGGGGCAGGCGTCAGGCGCTGACGATGGATTTCGTTCTGCGGCTCTGTGCGACCTTCGGCGATGCCGTGACGCTGACCTTCGCCGAATCCGTCGGAGTTGCGATCGGCGCCCTGTTGACCATCGAAGGAGAAGGCTGCCTCTATGTCCGTAGCTGGGGGGCGAGGGAGGGTGCGCGACTGGTCCATTTCGAGACCTGCTATTACCGCACCGTCGAACAGGCGATTGCCCGGGGTTTGAACCGGGTGGACGGCGGGCGCGGCGGCCCGCACAAGCTGGCGCGAGGATTCCTGCCGAAACTCTCCCATGCCTGCCACTGGTTCCTGCACACCAACATGCGCCGCGCGGTGGCGGAAGGGCTGCAACTGGACAACGCCAAGGTTCTCGCCGCCTTCACGCAGGAGCAGGCCCGCTCCCCATTCCGTCGGCAGGCTGGCCGTTAGCCGCTTGCACGGCACGGCGCGCCGGGCCACTTTCCCTCTTTGAATAGACGACAGGCGGAGTGGGACATGTCGGTCAGCCGGGCAGTGGGGCG
This sequence comes from Azospirillum oryzae, assembly GCF_900177515.1. Classification (GTDB taxonomy): domain Bacteria; phylum Pseudomonadota; class Alphaproteobacteria; order Azospirillales; family Azospirillaceae; genus Azospirillum; species Azospirillum oryzae_A. Next base: position 94,842 of record NZ_FXAK01000008.1, on the reverse strand, counting down.
GGACGATCTGAAGACGCGCATCGGGCAGGCGCTGGGCGAAGCGAAGGCCGATCTGGTCATCAAGAACACGCGCTTTCTCAACGTCGTCACCGGTGAGATCGCTGAGGGCGACATCGCCGTCTGCGGCGAGGTCATCGTCGGCACCTACGAGTCCTATGACGGGGTGGAGGAGATCGACGGGCGCGGACTGACCGTGGTTCCGGGCTTCATCGATACCCATGTCCACTGCGAATCCACCTGCGTCACCCCGCAGGAGTTCGACCGCTGCGTCCTGCCCCGCGGCACCACCACCGCCATCTGCGACCCGCACGAAATCTGCAACGTGCTGGGCGAGCAGGGCCTCAGCTATTTCCTCGACAGCGCCGGCGGCACGGCGCTCGACCTGTTCGTTCAGTTGTCCTCCTGCGTGCCGGCGACGGAGCTGGAGACGTCGGGTGCCCGGCTGGAGGCGCCGGACCTGATCCGCCACATGGACCATCCCCGCGTGCTGGGGCTGGCGGAGTTCATGAACTTCCCCGGCGTCTTCCATAAGGTGGACGGGGTGCTGGACAAGTTGGCCGCCTTCGATGGGCGTCACATCGACGGCCACGCTCCGCTGGTGTCGGGGAAGGAATTGAACGCCTATCTCTCCTGCGGCATCCGCAACTGCCACGAGACGACCAGCGCCTATGAGGCGATGGAGAAGCTGCGCAAGGGCATGCAGGTGCTGATCCGTGACGGGTCGGTGTCGAAGGATGTCCATGCCCTGGCCGAAATCATCAAGCCGGAGACTTCGCCCTTCCTCGGCTTCTGCACCGACGACCGCAACCCGCTGGACATCGCGGAGGAGGGGCACATGGATCACCTGATCCGCAGCGCCATCCGCCTGGGCGCCCCGGTCGCTCATGTCTACCGCGCCGCCACATGGTCGGCCGCCCGCGGCTTCCGCCTGTACGACCGCGGGTTGGTGGCGCCGGGTCATCGCGCCGATCTGGTCCTGCTGGACGATCTGGAGGATTGCGCGGTCAACCGGGTCATCCGCAACGGCAAAATCGTCGGCCCTCACAGCTTCGACGGCCGGCCGGCGGTGACGCCGGTGGGGCTCGATTCGGTGAAGCTGGAGCCGGTGGCCGAGGAGGATTTCGCCGTGCCGGCCGGCGGGTCGGTCCAGTCGGTGATCGGGCTGGAGCCGGGCAAGATCCTGACCGAACACCGGAGGATCGAGGTGCCGGTGGTCGGCGGCCGGATGGTGGCCGATCCGTCGCGCGACCTTCTGAAAATCTGCGTCTTCGCCCGCCACGGCAGCAACCGAAACATCGGCCGCGGTTTCGTCCAGGGCTTCGGCTTCACGGAGGGGGCGCTGGCCTCATCGGTCGGTCATGACAGCCACAACATCTGCGTGGTGGGTGCCAGCGACACCGACATGCGCATCGCGGTGAACCGGTTGATCGAGCTGCAGGGCGGTTTCGTCGCCGTGCGCAACGGGCAGGTGGTCGGCGAACTGGCGCTGCCGCTGGCCGGGCTGATGAGCCTGGAGCCGTTCGAGACGGTCGAGGTGAGGCTGCGGTCTTTGCGCGCCGCCGTCCGCGCCATGGGCTGTCCGCTGGCCGAGCCCTTCCTGCAACTGGCCTTCCTGCCGCTGCCGGTCATCCCGCACCTGAAGATCACCGACCGCGGCATGGTCGATGTCGACCGTTTCGAGCTGATTGCCGCCTGATCGGGCGGATTGCCTGCGAAAGCGGCAGAGGGCTGAAGGCTGGGTGGGCCGCAACGCGGCCTGTCCAGCGCATGAGCGTGGAAATGACGCAGTCGGACCACTGGCACGAGCTTTGCCACGACGACACATTATCTGTTGTTCGTCATCGAGCGAGCCCGACCCGCCATGACCCATCTGGCCCCGATGATCCACCAGTCACACAGCCTGCTGCCGGTCCGGCCGCCGGAAACCGTGTCGATGCGGACGCGCGACGGCGTACGGCTGGATGCGGACCTCTACCGGCCCGACGCTGCCGGCACATGGCCGGTGCTTCTCCTGCGCGTTCCCTGCGGCCGGCGCACCGCCCTGACCAGCCATTATGCCCATCCGCGCTGGTACGCCGCGCGCGGCTATGTGGTGGTGGTGCAGGACATGCGCGGCTGCGGCACTTCCGACGGCCGCTTCCGCCCCTTCGAGGCGGAGCGGGAGGATGGAGCGGACGCGGTGGCCTGGGCGGCCTCCCTGCCGGGATCGTCGGGATCCGTGGCGATGTACGGCTGCGGCTATGCCGGCATGGCGCAATGGCTGGCGCTGGCCGAGGCGCCGGCGGCCCTGCGGGCGGTGGCGCCGGCCTTCGCCGGCTGGGATGTCTTCTCCGACTGGGCCTATGAGGGCGGGGCCTTCCGGCTGGCCGATGCCATGGGCTGGGCCCTGCGCACCGCGGCCGACGCCGCGCGGCGGGTCGAGGACGGAACCGGCCATCGGCTGCTGTCGGACGCCGCGTGCTGCCTGCCCATCGACGACGAAATCCCATCACGGCCGCAGGCCCTGCGCGACTACGCCCGCTATACACATTACGACGACTGGCTGACCAACCCGGTGCCCGGCCCGTCCTGGGCCGCGCTGTCGCCCAAGGCGATGCAGGACGCCATGCCCGCCGACGTGTCGGTTTTGCAGATCGGCGGCTGGTACGATCCGCGGCTGGCCGGCATGCTGGATGCCCATGAGCGTTTCGCCGCAAGCCAGAGGGCGCCGGTGCGGCTGGTCGTCGGTTCCTGGGGCGCCGGGGGACCCGCCGCCGAGCCTGGACAGGCGCCGACGCTCGACACGCTGCAACTGGCTTGGTTCGACCGGGTGCTGAAGGGCGAAGGTGGCGACCGCGGCGGTTCGGTCCGCCTGCATGATGTGGAGACCGGACGCTGGCACGACCTGCCCAACCTGCCGGCGGCCGAAGCGGTCCTGCATCTGGCCAGCGACGGCCTCGCCAACCGTCAGGGCGGGCGGCTGGAGTTGGAGATGCCCGATCTGGAGGTGCTCGACGTGGTGGTGCACGACCCGCGCACGCCCGTGCCGACAGTCGGTGGCCATGCGGTGCCGGATGCCGCCGGGCGTCCCGACCGCGCCGCCGTCGACCGCCGCCCGGACGTCGCGACCTACACCAGCCTGCCGCTGGACGGGCCGCTGACGCTGGCCGGGCGGGTGGCGCTGGATGTCTGGGTGGAGGCGGACGCGCCATCCTTCGACGTCAGCGCCGTGCTGTCGGTGCTGCGGCCCGACGGGCAGGTGCTGCCGCTGACCCAGGGCCATGCGCGGGTGGAGCCGGGCGATCCGACCCGTCCGCTGACCATCGGCATGCGGGCGGCCTGCGCCACGCTGACGCCGGGGTCGGCGCTGCGTCTCAGCCTTGCCGGATCCTGTTTCCCGGCCTATCCGGTCAATCCGGGCACCGGGGCGGAGCCGGGCGAGACCCGCCGCGTCGATGCGCTGCCGATCACCCTGCTGATCCACAGCGGTCCCGACCGGCCGTCGCGCCTGCGCCTGCCGGCGGGATCGGCCGCTTAGGGAGCTTCGCCCCCGTCCGCCTCGCCGTCGCCTTTGCCTGCCGCCTCCAGGCAGAAGTCCAGGCTCTGGGACAGGAAGCGCATCATCAGGTCGCGGAAGGGCGTCTTGTCGCCGACCGACCAGGCCCGCTCGACGAGGTCCAGATACAGGCCGCGGTCGTCGGCCTGGACCACCACCGGCGGATAGCCGGCGCGGTTCAGGATCAGGTTGCACAGCAGCAGCGCCGTCGCCCGGTTGCCGGCATGGAAGGGGCGGATGGCGCTCAGCCGGTGATGCGCCTCGAAGGCGGTGTCGGGCCCGGCGTCCGACTTGCGCATCCAGGTCGACAGCGCCGACATCGACACGCGCAGCTTTGCCGGGTCGGGCGCCGTTTCGGCCGGATCGTCCTTTGGTGGACCGTCGCGGTACTTCCCGGCCTCGTCCTCGATCCCGCGATAGAGCACGGCATGGAAGGCGGTGACCGTGCGTTCGGTGACGGCGCCAGACGGATCGAAGGATAGGCGGGCCATCAATTCCAGCGCCGCGCGGTGGTTCAGGACGAAGCGCTGTTCCTCCACCCCGCGATGGCGCAGGATGCTGCCGCGCTCCAGGATCGCTTTCACATCCGCGCGCTTGAGCGGGATCTCCTCCAGCGCCGCGGCGGCGACGGTCAGATCCAGCTCGAACCGGTCGGCGATGCCGTGCACGACCTCCTGCGGCAGGGGACGCGCGGCGTCCAGCGCCCGTTTCTTCTCCGCGATCTCGTCGAGCAGGGCCATCGGTCACTCTGTCGCTTTAGCAGGGGAGGGCTTGGCGCGATGCGCGTCTTGCCGCGCCCCCTGCGGGGATTTGCCGCTTGGACGGGCACGGTTGCCGGTTTTAGGATCCCTGTCAAGATGTCCACAACCCAGCCTTGGCCGGCCGCAACCGCCTCAGTCCGCGGGATGCGCCTGCAATCGCGGGTCGCGAGGGGGGAGATCGCTGCGATGAGCTACGTCGTTTGGGACAAATCCATGAGCGTCGGCGTGCCCGTGCTCGACGACGAGCACCGGCGCCTTCTCGACCTGTTCAACGGTTTGCTGGAAAGCGGCATCACCCCTGCCAACCGGGAGGAGCTGTCCAGCCTGCTCGCCAGCCTCCGCGACTATGTCGCCGTCCATTTCGCCCGGGAAGAGGCGATGATGGAACGCTGCGGCTATCCCGAGCTGGACGGCCACCTCGCCGCCCACCGCTACTTCGCCGACGAGGTGGAAAAGCTGGCCCGCGACTTCGACGGCGACAACCCCACAATGCTGCGCATGGACCTGATCCTGCTGCTGAAGGACTGGTTCGTGGAGCACATCCAGCAGACCGACAGCCTGTACAAGCCCTATGTGGCGGAGAAGGCGTAAGGGCAGTCCCTCACTGCTTCGCGGCGGCCTTCTGTTCCGGCAGGCCCTTGTCCAGCTTGGCCTGTATCGCGGCCTTGTCGGTGTCGTCGTCGGCGCTGCGCAGCGCGCGCATCCATTGGAAACGGGCCTCGTTGCGGCGGCCGGCGCGCCAATAGGCGTCGCCGAGATGGTCGTTGATGGTCGGATCCACCGGCTTCAACTCCACCGCGCGCTCCAGCTTGGCGACGGCCGCCTCATAATCGCCCAGCCTGTAGAGTGCCCAGCCCAGGCTGTCGACGATGTAGCCGTCACGCGGGCGCAGTTCCACCGCCCGCTCCACCATCGCCCTGGCCTTGCCCAGATGCTCGCCGCGGTCGATCCAGCTGTAGCCGAGGAAGTTGAGCAGCGACGGCTCGTCCGGCCGCAGCTTCAGCGCCGCCTGCAGGTCGGCCTCCGCCTGCGGCCACTGCCCGGTCTTCTCGTAGCACATGGCGCGGGCATACAGCAGTGGCCAATGCCGTTCCTGTGGCGTGCCGATCCGCTCCAGCGCGGTGGTGTAGGCGGGGATGGCCTCGGCATAGCGCTTGGCGTAGCGATAGATGTCGCCCAGGCGGGTGATCGCGTCGGTGCGCTCCGGCCGTTCGGCGGCGAGGTCCTTGAGGATCGCGATCGCTTCGTCGTTGCGGTCCATGCGGGCAAGGCTGTCGGCCTCGCGCATGCGGGCGGTCCAGCCCAGCAGCGGGTCCTTCTCCAGCCTCCTGTAGGCGGCCAGCGCCTCCTCGTGATGGTCGCGCGACGCGGTGATGTCGCCGATCAGCAGGTGGGCCAGCCCCAGGTCGTCGCGCAGGTGCAGCGCGATACGGCCGAACAGCAGCGCCGGCTCGTCGGCATTCTCATGATGCAGGGCGCTGCCCAGGTCGAAAAGCGCCTCGGCAAGGCCGGAACGGGCATCGGGGACCGGACGGATGTCGGACGGGGCGTTGGCCATGGCGGCCAGCGCCGGCTCCACCAGCAGCCCGTCGGGGTTGCTGCCCTGGAAAGCCTCATAGAGCTTGCGCGCCTCGTCCTTGCGGCCGGTGCGGTTCATGAAGCTGCCGACGATCTGCACCACGCGCAGCGGCGCGTCGGTCTCCGTCACCTTGGCGTAGCGGGCCGCCGCCTCGTCATTGCGGCCGGCGAGGTCGAGGATCAGTCCGGCATGCAGGTTGTAGAGCGCCTCGAAGCCCTGGACGCCGGACAGCGGCTGCAACGCCGTCAGCGCTTCGTCCGTCTTGCCGCGGGCCGTGGCCAGCCAGGCGCGGGTCAGCGGCGTCAGGAAACGGCCGAGTCCGTCGCTCGGCAGGCGGGCGGCATAGCCGTCGGCCTCGTCCAGCTTGCCCTTGGCCAGCGCGTCGGCGGCCAGCAGGGTCAATGCCATCTGCGGCTCGCCCTTTTCGTCGAGCAGCCGGCCGGCGTAGCCGACCGCCGTGTCGATCCGCCCCTCGCCCAGCCGCAGCAGGAAGGTGCGGCGCAGCAGGGCGGGATCGTCGGGATCGGCGGCCAGAGCCTGCGCGGTGAAGCGCGCCGCTGCGGTCCAGTCGTCCTGGTGCTGGGCGTAGCGGCCCGCCAGATAGCTGCCGGTGGCGGACCCGGTGGCGTCATCCGCGGCGGGACCCGCTGCCGGCCCGGCGGCACGGGCGGGCGCCAAGGCGGTCCCGGCCAACAGGACGGCCAGGGAGATCGGCAGCAACCGGCGTCGGAAACTCGTCATGCTATCGTCACCTCGTTTTCCGAGTCGGTATCCCATCACTTTCGGCAGGGCGCGGGCAAGAGACTTTCGCGTGCGCTCCGCTTTCACATCCGCTGATGCCACTCCCGCCGCACCTGTTCGATCCGCTCCGGGCGGAGGATGTCGGTGGCATGCGCGTCCATGTGGGCGCGAAGATGCTCCGGCATGCCGGGAGACAGGGTGGCACCCTCCACCGACCAGCGGGCCATCCAGGACAGGGTGCGCAGCCATGTCAGCCGGCGCAGTTGCTTCAGCCAGGGCCGCACCTCGTCGGCGAGGTCGCCGGGAACCGCGATGGCCCAGGCTTGGATGAAGGCGTCCACGTCCGCCGGGGCCAGCTCCGCATTCACCTCCGGATCCCACTTGGTCGAGGTGTAGAGGCTGGCATGGGCGAGATCGCTGGCCGGATGGCCGTATTGCAGCTTTTCCAGGTCGGTGAACCACGCCTTCCCGTGGGGGTCGATCAGGAAATTGCCGGGATGCACGTCCACCCCCACCACGGTCAGCGGCATCGGGGTCTCTCGCGGCGGAGCGAGGTCGCCGGCACGGGTGGCGGCAAGCTCCTCCGCGATCAGGCTGCGCGCATTGGGCGTCAGGTCGGCCCGGTCGAACCATTCCGCCTGCCGTTCGACCTGGGCCAGCAGTGCGGCGACCGGATCGGGCGGGGCGGGAAGCGGCTCAAAGAAATCCGGCGGCGCCATGCGGTGCAGGGCCGCGAGTGCGCGGGCGATGGCCGGCATGTCGCCGGGCAGGGTGGGGGTGCGCCCCTCCACCTCGCCCACCACCAGGGCGCCGAGCGGCAACCCCTCTCCCGGCGGCAGCAGGCCGGCGAAGCGCGGGGTGTGGCCCGACGGCTCGGCCCGCTGGAAGGCGGCGGCCTGCCGCTCCAGCGCCGTCCAGGCGTCGAGGCCGAGCTGGCTCCAGCGCGGGATGCGGGCGACCAGCCGCCGGCCGCGCAGCCGCACATGGTCGTGGGCGACGCCTTTCAGCGGCATCGGCTCCAGCGCGTCGGCGGACAGGTCGGCAAGGCGCGGCAGCCGGGTCAGCGCCGCGTGCAGGACCTCGATCGAGAATCCAGCCGGTCCGCTCACGCCATATGCTCGCGCAGGCGGGGCATCAGTTCCACCAGGTTGCAGGGGCGGTGGCGGTTGTCGAGCTGCCAGACCAGAATGTCGTCCCAGGCATCGCGGCAGGCGCTGGGCGAGCCGGGCAGGGCGAAGATGTAGGTGCCGTTGGCGACGCCGCCGGTTGCCCGGCTCTGGATGGTGGAGGTGCCGACCTTGGCATAGCTGAGATAGCGGAACAACTCGCCGAAGCCGGGGATCGCCTTTTCATAGAGCGCCTCGACCGCCTCCGGCGTCACGTCGCGGCCGGTGACGCCGGTGCCGCCGGTGGTCAGCACCACATCGATCTGTGGATCGGCGATATAGCCCTGGACCTGGGCGCGGATCGCCGCGATGTCGTCCTTGACGATGATGCGGGCGGCGACCTTGTGGCCGGCCCCGGCGATCCGCTCCGCCAGCGCGTCGCCGGAGCGGTCGTCGGCGGCGACGCGGGTGTCGGACACCGTCACCACGGCGATGTTCACGGGAAGGAAGGGGCGGCTCTCGTCGATCTTCGGCATGGCGGCAGACGTGTCCTCATGTCGGGCCGGAGCCCGACAGGGGGGCGCCGGCGGTCAGGGTGTCGGGCTGGCCTCTCCCCGCTCCGCTACCGTTTCCACCGCGACGGGGGTCGCCGGCTTCACCGCGGGCAGCGGATCCGGACGGGTCGCGACCTCGGTCGGGCGGGCTTCCACCGCGGTGTAGGTCGGCCATTTTCCGTCGGCAACGGCGGTGAGCGAAGCGGTCTCCTGGCCCAGCCGCAGCCGGTAGATCCAGAAGTTCGCCATCACCTTCTCCACATAGTCGCGTGTCTCGCCGAAGGAAAGGCTTTCGATGAACAGCAGCGGGTCGGTGATGTCGCTCAGCTCGCGCCGCCAGCGCGCCAGATTACCCGGCCCGGCATTGTAGGCGGCGGCGGCCAGGAACAGGTTGCCGTCGATGTCCGGCATGCCCAGCAGTTCCGACAGGTAGCGCTGGCCCAGCTCCATGTTGCGGGACGGGTCGAACAGGGCGTCGCGGCTGGCGTCGTCGCTGCCGATGTCGGCGTTGCGTTCGCGCACATGCTGGGCCGTGCTGGGCAGGATCTGCATCAGCCCGGTCGCCCCGGCGGAGCTGACAAGCCGCGGGTCGAAGCGCGATTCCTGGCGCATCACCGCAAAGACCAGCGCGCGGTCCAGCGCAAAGCCGTCGCGCGGCTTCCAGTGCGGCAAAGGATAGAGCGCCGCGGCATAGGGCGCGCCGTCCGGCCCGGCCACCGCGTTGCCCAGCCGCAGCGACAGCGAGGCCACGCCGGCGCGGTCGGTCAGCGCCACCATCGCCTGTTCGACCAGCTGGTCGCCATTCGGATCGATGCGTTGCAGCTCCATTCCCGCCAGCTCGCGCTGGCCGGCCTGGAGCAGGGCGATGGCGCGGGATCCGGCCGGTTTTGCCGCCATCGCCGCCAATTGGCGTCCGGTCAGTTCCGGCGCCTGCCAGTGCACTTTTCCCAGCCCGTCCAGGGTGCGCAGCGCGATCAGCCCATAGAAGGTGTGCGGATAGCGGGCGGCCGCGGCCAGATGCTCGGCGGCTTCCTTTTCCTTGCCGGGCTTGCGGGCCAGCGCCCGGGCCGCCCAGTAGTCGGCGGCGGCGGCTTTCCAGGGGGAACGCGGGCCGGCCGCGGCCATGCCTTCGAAGTGGCGGGCGGCGCGGTCGGTCTGCTTCAGCCGCCACGCCGCGAGCCCGGCGATCCAATGCGCTTCCGGCAGCATGTCGCCGGACCGGGCGGCGCTGGCCGAGGCGAGAGTCAGCGCCTGGGCCGTCTCGCCGGAATAGAAGAGGGCTGCGGCGATGCGGGCGCGTGCGGCGTCATACTGCACGGTGTCGAGCTTGCCGCCGAAATCGTCCTGGCCCAGCAGGCTGAGGGCGGTGGCGGTGCGGCCTGAGCGCAGCAGTTCCTCCACCCGGGCCACCGCAGCCCGGTCGCTTCGGGCACGGGACACGGTGCGGCTGCGCGGCGCGACGGTGACGCTGTCGTCATCGTCATCCTCGTTGCTGGCGACGGTGCGCAGGCCGCCCAACCGTTCCAGCGATCCGACGAGGCGCACGCGCTCCTCGCCCCGCGGCGGCTTCGGCGCGCGCTGGCCGGCGGGCTGGCGCTTCTGGGCCAGGCTGTGGATCCGCTCCGCCCCTGCGAGGTCGCCGTAATCCTGCATCCAGCGGGCGAGTTCCTCGTAGCTGGCCTTGCGGTCGGGGTGGAGATAGCGCTGGCGCAGGACGTAGCCGACCAGACGGCGGTCCTTCAGTTTCGCCATCTCCGCATCGGCGGCGTCCCACTCCGCCCGCTCCTGCGCCGCGAAGATGCGGCGGTAACGGGCGGCATCCTCCTCGTCCAACTGGACGGCGCGGGCATCGTCGTCGGTCGCGAGCAGAAGCGGGACGCCGGCCGGGCCGGGCGCTTCATCCACTGTGGGGGCAATCGTCGGGCCGCCGTCGGCGGACTCGGGGATTGCAATTTCGGGGAGCCCAGCGGCCGGATCGCCAAGCGATTCGCCGAAAACGGGGCTGTCGGGGTCAGGCACGGAATCCCCGCCGGGCGGGACGACGGCGTGACCGTCCGGCGCGTGGATGATGAGGGCGGCGCAAGCGGGCCGGAACCCGACCGCGCCGTCGGGTCCCAGGGTGTAAGCCACCGTGAGACCCAGCACCCCCAGAAGGTTCCGCCGCAGCGGGGCCGCGCTCGCGACCCGGTATGCTGCACTGCAAAATATCCGGAGCATGGCTCCGGGATACCCCACGACCGCGCGAACCGCAAGCAACGGATTCGCACGGAATGTGTCATGGCTGGTATTCAGCAGATGTTACAACGGCTTAACAGGGCTGGAAAAAAGGCTCTAGCCCATTGGGAAGGTGCCTTTCGGCATGGGTTGACGGCATTTGTGCTGCGCGGCGACCGCTTTCATACGAACGATTTAGGCGACGCTGTGACATCGTTTTTAGTCTTGGGAATACTTGATGCCTTCTTCGCCGATCCTTTGCTGCAACGCAAGCATGTCCCGCCACGCTTCCCGTTTTGCGATAGGGTTGCGCAAGAGGTACGCCGGATGGAGCATCGACATCAGCGGGACCGCTGTTCCCGCGACTTCATACGTCTTCCATTGCCCGCGCAGGCGGGTGATCCCCTCCGCCCGGTTCAGCAGGGTCTTGGCCGAAACGCCGCCCAGCGCCACCAGCAGCTTCGGCCGCACCAGCTCGACATGCCGTTCCAGGAAGGGCAAGCAGGCGGCGATTTCGGCCTGGGTCGGGCTGCGGTTGCCGGGCGGGCGCCAGGGCAGGATGTTGGAGATATAGACCTTGCCGCGGTCCAACCCGATCTGGGCCAGCATGCGGTCCAGCAGCTGGCCGCTGACCCCGACGAAGGGCTTGCCCTGCCGGTCCTCGTCCTCGCCCGGCGCCTCGCCGATCAGCATGACCGGCGCCTGCGGGTTGCCGTCGGCGAAGACGGTGTTCATCGCCGTGGCCTTCAGCGGACAGCCGTCGAAGCTGCGCAGTGCCGCCTCCAGCGCCTCCAGCGTCTGCGCCTCTCCGGCCCTGGCGCGGGCCTGAATGCCGGCCTCGCTGGCGCCAAGCGGCTGGTCGGGGGAGGCGAAGAGGGCGGCCGGACGAGCGGCGGCAGGGGCCGCCGCAGCGGGCGCCCGAGTCGGTGCCGGGCCACGCGCCATGCTGCCGCCTGGGGCCGCACCCGCCGCCGGCGCGCCCGAAGACGGCGCGCGCGCGACCGGCCGGGCGGTGAGGGTGGCCCAGTCGGTCGGCTCGTCGCCGATGGCCTCGTCGCAGCCGATGTCGGCATGCCAGCGCAGCGCGTCGAGGATGTCGCATACGTCAATCATCGTTTGACCTTACCACAGATCGTGTGGTCTTACATGTCCAGATACCCAATTTGGGTGCGGCGCAAACCGTGCTACAAGCACGCGCCCGCAAAACACCATAGGGCGTCCCGAGGGAAACAGTACCAAAACAAGACGGTGGGGGAGTGTGGTGATGGAACGCGAACCGCGCGAGGTCATGGAATACGATGTTCTGATCGTCGGCGCCGGCCCGTCGGGTCTGAGTGCGGCGATCCGTCTGCGGCAGCGCGCGGTCGAAAGCGGCCAGGAGCTCAGCGTCTGCGTGATTGAGAAGGGGTCGGAGGTGGGCGCTCACCTGCTGTCCGGCGCCGTCTTCGAACCGCATGCGCTGGACGAACTGATCCCGGACTGGAAGGAAAAGGGCGCTCCCCTCACCACGCAGGCTCGCGAGGATCACTTCCTCTATCTGACGGAAACGAAGGCCTACAAGGCGCCCTTCACCCCGCCGCAGATGAACAACCACGGCAATTACATCATCAGCCTGGGCAATCTGGCCCGCTGGATGGCGACGCAGGCCGAGGAGCTGGGGGTGGAGATCTACCCCGGCTTCGCCGCCGCCGAGGTGCTGTATGACGACAACGGCGCGGTGAAGGGCGTCGCCACCGGTGACATGGGCATCGGCAAGGACGGCGAGAAGACCGGCAACTACACGCCGGGCATGGAACTGCACGCCAAGCAGACCATCTTCGCCGAGGGTTGCCGCGGCTCGCTGACCAAGACCCTGTTCGAGAAGTTCGACCTGCGCCGCGACTGCCAGCCGCAGACCTACGGCATCGGCATCAAGGAACTGTGGGAGGTCGACCCGTCGCAGTCGAAGCCGGGCCTGATCGTCCACACCATCGGCTGGCCGATGGACCCCAAGACCTATGGCGGGTCGTGGCTGTATCACATGGAAGGGAATCTGGTGTCGGTCGGCTTCGTGGTCGGCCTCGATTACTGGAACCCGCACATGAGCCCGTTCGAAGAGTTCCAGCGCTACAAGACCCACCCGGCGATCCGCCCGACCTTCGAGGGTGGCCGGCGTCTGGCCTATGGCGCCCGCGCCCTGTCGGAAGGCGGTTTCCAGTCGATCCCGAAGCTGACCTTCCCCGGTGGCCTGATCGTCGGCGACGGCGCCGGCTTCCTGAACGTGCCGAAGATCAAGGGCAACCACACCGCCATGAAGTCGGGCATGGTCGCGGCCGAGGCGGTGTTCGACCACCTGACCGGCGGCGCCGACAATGGCCCCGAGGTGATCGCCTATCCGGAGCGGCTGAAGCAGTCCTGGGTCTGGCCGGAACTCTACGCGGTGCGCAACATCCGCCCCGGCTTCCAGAAGGGCCTGTGGGCCGGTCTGGCCAATGCAGCCTACGAGACGGCGCTGAAGGGCAAGTCGCCCTGGACGCTGAAGCACCACGCCGACCACACCACCCTGGTGAAGGCCAGCGAGGCGCCGAAGATCGCCTATCCCAAGCCGGACGGCAAGGTCAGCTTCGACCGCCTGTCCTCGGTCTACCTCTCCAACACCAACCATGAGGAAGACCAGCCGCCACACCTGACGCTGAAGGACAAGTCGGTCCCGATCAGCGTTAACCTGGCGCTCTACGACGCGCCGGAGCAGCGCTATTGCCCGGCCGGCGTCTACGAGATCGTCCGCAACGACGACGGCAGCGATCCGCGCCTGCAGATCAACGCGCAGAACTGCGTCCACTGCAAGACCTGCGACATCAAGGACCCCACCCAGAACATCAACTGGGTCGTGCCGGAAGGCGGCGGGGGGCCGAACTATCCGGGCGGCATGTAAGGGGGCGTCTGCCCCCTCCCTCCCACGCTCTCGGCCGACCGAAGGTCGGTCCGATCGCGGGAGAGGGGAAGATTTGCGATGCCGCGGCAGCTCCCTCTCCCGCGTGAGCGGGGGAGGGTTGGGGAGGGGGCACCGCCGTCCCTCCGGTGTCGGTTGCGCCGGGGGCCACTCCTATCTATAAGGCAGGGGGTAACCTTTCTGCGACGGCGCGATGATCGTTTCCTGTCCGACCTGCTCGACGCGCTACACCCTGTCCGACGAGTCGCTCGGCCAGGACGGCCGGAAGGTCCGCTGCGCCCGCTGCGGCCACACCTGGTGGCAGATGCCCGACCGGCCGGAAGCCGATGAGGTGGTTCCCGACGCGCTGACGGAAATCCGGCCGGACACCCTCACCAAGACTGCCGCCAAGACAGCGGCGAAGACCAAGGTCAAGCCGCCCAAGGCCCCGCGCGCCAAGCCGGCGCGCAGCACGGTGATCGGCTTCGCCCTGCTGGGGCTTCTGGTCGCCGGCACCGCTGCCGGCGCCTATTTCGGCCGCGACGCCATCGTCCGCAACTGGCCGCCCGCAGCATTGCTCTATGACACCATCGGCATGCCGGCCGAACCGCCGGGTTTCGGGCTCGAACTTCGCAACATCCGCTCCGAACAGAAGATCGAAAACGGGACGACCGTCCTGCTGCTCGATGGCGAGGTCGCCAATGGCACAGACGTCGAGCGCACCCTGCCGCCGCTGCGCGTCATCACCTTCGGTCCCGAGCACAAGCTGCTGCAGAGTTGGACCATTGAGCCGTCGGCCGAGACCCTGGGCCCCGGCGCATCGGCGAATTTCCACCACAGCCAGCCCGATCCCGGCCCGGTGACCGAGGTGACCATCACCTTCGGCGGCCCGCCCCCCGGGCTGGAGCCTCCAGCCGCCGAGAAGCCGGCCGAGAAGGCCCCGGAGAAGGCCGCCAGCCACGCCAAGCCGGCGGCGGACAGCCATGCCGCTCCGGCCAAGGCATCCGGACATTCCAGCGGCCATTAGCCCGGCCCGGGTCCGGCGACTTCACCGCTCCGGAATGCCGTATTTCCGCAGCTTGTTGGCGATCATCGTGTGCGAGGTGTTGAGCCTTGCGGCCAGCTTGCGGCTGGACGGGAAATGCGGATAGAGCCGGCGCAGCAGTGTCCGCTCGAACCCCTCCACCGCGTCTTCCCAGCTGTCCGCCTCTTCCGCCGGCACGGCGGACGACTGCATGCCGGCACCGGCAAGTTCCAGATCGGCGGCATCCAGCGCGCCGCCGTCGCTCATGGTCATGGCGCGGAAGATGACGTTCTCCAACTGGCGCACATTGCCCGGCCAGCGGTTGGCGAGCAGCGCCGCAGCTGCCGCCGGGGTCAGGCGGCCGGGCGGCCGGCGGGCCTGCGCCGCGGCGCGGGCGATGAAATGGCGGGCCAGAAGCAGGATGTCCTGGCCACGCTCGCGCAGTGGCGGGACACTCAGCGACAGCACGTTCAGGCGATAGAACAGATCCTCGCGGAAGCTGTGGTCGGCGACCATCGCCTCCAGCGAGCGGTGGGTTGCGCTGATGACGCGGACATCCACCTTCTGCTCGCGCTCGCCGCCGACCCGGCGGAAGCTGCCGTCGTTGAGGAAGCGCAGCAGCTTGGCCTGGAGATAGGCCGACATCTCGCCGATCTCGTCGAGGAATACGGTGCCGCCATGGGCCAGTTCCAACAGGCCGGGCTTGCCGCCGCGCTGGGCCCCGGTGAAGGAGCCGGGGGCGTAGCCGAACAGCTCGCTCTCCGCCAGATTTTCCGGCACGGCGGCGCAGTTCAGCGCCAGGAAGGGCTTGTCGCGGCGCGGACTGGCGCGGTGGCAGGCATGGGCGATCAGTTCCTTTCCGGTGCCGGTCTCGCCCAGGATCAGCAGCGGCGCCTCCATCGCGGCGACCCGCGCGGCCCGTGCCTTCAGCGCCCTGACCGGCGGCGATTCGCCGAGGATGCGGTCGAAGCCGCCCTCATCGAAATTCTGGATGGCGTCGAGCCGCTCGCCCAAACGTGACGGGGTGAACAGGGTGATGACGGCGCCCGCCGCCTCGACATCGACGATGGGCGTCACCTCCAGCAGGAAGGGCTGACCGTTCAGCGTCACCTCGCGGCCGGACATGCGGAAACCGCCGGCAGTCAGTTCGCGCGTCAACTCGGGCTCGCCGAACAGCTCGCCCAGATCAAGGCCAGCGAGGCGCGACTCCGGCAATCCCGCGACCTGGGCGGCGGCGGTGCTCGCCACCACCACGCGGCCCCCACGGTCCACCGCCAGCACCGGGTCGGGCAGGGCGGCGAGCAGCGCATCAAGATGCAGACGCCGCCGCGTGCCCGGCAGCATGTCGATGGCCGCCACCGACTGCACGCCGGCGATGGTGCGCAGCGCGTCCGACAGGGCCGGCAGCGCCGCCGGGTCCAGGCCGGGAGCGTCGATATGGATCAGCGGCGGGTCGACCTCGACGCCGACGACGTTGAGCCGGCGCAACGCCAGCACGGCGAGGATCTCATGGGCGATGCCGACGCGGTCGGTGAAGGTAACTTCGATGCGCATGGGGGTGCTTGAGTGGGTAAACACTTGCCCCCACCCCTCCGCCGCCCCGCGGGGGAGGGGTGGGGTGGGGCATCCGGCAACCACTGTACACATATCTTTACGACGTATCAAAATGTTTACACCCGCCTAACTCCTTGCTGTGCAACACCGGTGCTCTTCGGTCTCCTCAATCTGTAAACATTTTCATACACCCGCGCGACCACCACTCCCCCCGCACCGCAGCAAATCCGCCACTTCCGTCTCTGGCACGCCCTTTGCGAACTACTCCCTCAAGCAAAGTCATCCATCCCCTTGGGAGCCAGTCTCATGCGCGTGATCGTTCTGGGCAGCGGCGTCATCGGTGTCACCACCGCCTATTATCTGGCGCGTGCGGGGCATGAGGTGACCGTCATCGACCGTCAGGCCGGCCCGGCGCTGGAGACCAGCTATGCCAACGCGGGCGAGGTGTCGCCGGGCTATTCCGCTCCCTGGGCGGCGCCGGGGCTGATGCTGAAGGCCGCCAAGTGGATGATGATGAAGCATTCTCCGCTGGTGATCCGGCCGAAGCTGGATCCGGCCATGTGGTCCTGGTGCCTGAAGCTGCTGGCCAACGCCAACGAGGCGAGCTATCAGCTGAACAAGAGCCGCATGGTCCGCGTCGCCGAATACAGCCGCGACTGCCTGAAGGCTCTGCGCGCCGAAACCGGCATCACCTATGACGAGCGCACCCAAGGCACGCTGCAGGTCTTCCGCACCCAGAAGCAGATGGACGCCGCCGGCTACGACATGGCGGTGCTGGAGCGCTATGGCGTTCCCTACAGCCTGTTCGACCGCGACGGCCTGACCTCGGTCGAGCCGGCGCTGGCCCATGTGAAGGACAAGCTGGTCGGCGCGCTGCACCTGCCGGGCGACGAGACCGGCGACTGCTTCCAGTTCACCAACAAGCTGGCCGACTATGCCGCCAAGCGTGGTGTGGAGTTCCGCTATGGCGTCTCCATCCGCGGGCTGGAAAGCGACGGGCGCAAGATCACCGGCGTGCTGACCGACCAGGGCACGCTGACCGCCGACAGCTACATCGTCGCCATGGGCAGCTATTCCCCCAAGCTGGTGAAGCCGCTGGGCATCGACCTGCCGGTCTATCCGGTGAAGGGCTATTCGCTGACCCTGCCGATCACCGACGCCGCCCACGCGCCGGAATCGACGGTGATGGACGAGACGCACAAGATCGCCGTCACTCGGCTCGGCGACCGCATCCGCGTCGGCGGCACGGCGGAGCTGTCCGGTTTCGACCTGACCCTGCGTGAGAGCCGCCGCGGCCCGCTCGACCATGTGGTCAGCGACCTGTTCCCGAAGGGCGGCGACCTGTCGAAGGCGGAATTCTGGACCGGCCTGCGTCCGAACACCCCGGACGGCACGCCGATCCTGGGGCCGACCCATGTCCGCAACCTGTATCTCAACACCGGCCACGGCACGCTGGGCTGGACGATGTCCGCCGGCTCCGCCCGCGTGCTGGCCGACGTGGTCAGCGGCCGCCGGACCGAGATCGACATGGAGGGCCTCAGCGTCGAGCGCTACGGCCGCAAGCCGTCGGTGGCGGTGTCGCGTCCGACTGCGGTGCGTCCGGCCTGATGCGATAAGGGAACCCGCGCCGCCCGGCGGACGCGGGTCATTGCCAGCTCCAGAAGGGCGGCGTCGGTGATTTCGGCCCCATCCAGCCGATGTCGCCCGCGCCGCCCTTCGCATTTCTCCACCCGATGGCCGAGGCGCCTGAGATGCAGGATCGCCTCGTAGAGCCGGGCCGCCGGCTCGTTGGCTGGGCGGGCGGTCATGGATGGACCACCAGGACAATCAGCCGCTTCGGACCGTGGACGCCGTAGGCCAGCGTCTGCTCGATGTCGGCGGTCTTGCTGGGGCCGGACACCAGCAGCACGTTGGTCGGCATCGCCTGCGCCCATCCCTGCTCGCGCATGGCCTGCAGGAAGGTGTCGTAGAGGGCGTCGGTGCGCAGGATTGCGACGTGGATGTGCGGGACGAGGGAGAGGGTGCGTGGCTCGTCCGCCGTCGGCCACAGGATCAGGCTGCCGGTCTCGGCGATGGCGCCGCGGGTGGTGGTGAGACCGGCCTCGATGGACTCGAACAGCTGGGGCTTCAGGTCTTCGAGCGGGCGGTCGTAGGGGATGAGGGTGGTGGAGGCGGCGTCCCACCCCTCGACCAGCCGCTTCCCCGCCGCCGTCGCCGGCGCATACATCAACGAGCCCACGCCCTCCCGTACCAGAAACTCCCGCAGCACTGCCGGCCAGTCGGCCTCCGTCGCGTCGAGGAACTCCGTATGCACCGCTTCCATCAGGCGTCGGATGCGGGGCAGGCGCTCATCCGCCGCCCACTGCTTCGCCTCGATCGGCGCGAAGTCCGACGCGGGCGACGTCAGCGGGTGGGCGTCGCGCGTCCTGCGCAGCGTCGTCAGGATCGAGTTGCGGGCGTCAGACATCGGGAATCCCCTTGGCGCGGGCGAGGTCGTGCAGGGTGCGGCCGGCGAAGCGCGGCTTGGTGCGGACGTTCGTCCACTCCTTCAGCATGGGCAGCGACGATGGCGCGACGTTGCCGAGCCTGCTCATCGCCACGGTCGCGATGCGGTAGGCGGTTGGGGAGGCGTTCATCGCCGCCCAGCCGCTCCACACCATCGATTCCGTCCGGTTGGCCTTGGCGCCGCCGTCCTTCACCGTGCCGCCGGGCTTCACCGCCTCTACCCGCAACCGCCCCATGATCTCGACGATCGGGATCTTCACCGGGCAGATCTCGACGCAGGCGTTGCACATGGTGCAGGCGTGGGGCATGGCGCCGCGCTTGGCCAACCCCTCGATCTGCGGCACCAGGATCTTGCCGATGGGGCCGGGGTAGGGCGCCTCATAGGCGTGGCCGCCGACCTGGGTGTAGACCGGGCAATGGTTCATGCAGGCGCCGCAGCGGATGCAGCGCAGCGTGTCGCGCAGCTCCGGGTCGGCGTAGATGGTGGACCTGCCATTGTCGAGGATGACCAGATGCACCTCGCGGGGGCCGTCCTTCTCGCCCTCCTTCCGAGGGCCGGAGATCATGTTGACGTAGGTGGTGATCGGCTGGCCGGTGGCGGAGCGCGGCAGCAGGCTGATGACCGGCGGAACGTCCTCCAGCTTTTCCACCACCTTCTCCAGCCCCATGAAGGCGATGTGGACCGGCGGCACCGTGGTGCACATGCGGCCGTTGCCCTCATTCTCGATCAGGCAGAGGGTCCCGGTCTCCGCCACCGCGGCATTGACGCCGGACATGCCGACATCGGCGGCCTGGAACTTGGCGCGCAGCACCCGGCGGGCGAGGTCGGTCAGATAGGCCGCGTCCTCCCGGCTTTCGGCGTCCTTGATCTTGCGCTTGAACAGATGGGCGATCTGTTTGGTGTTCAGGTGGATCGCCGGCATGATGATGTGCGACGGCATGGTGCCGTCCAGCTGAACGATGTATTCGCCGAGGTCGCTTTCCAGCACCTCGATGCCGTCCTTTTCCAGGACGGCGTTCAGGTGCATCTCCTCCGTCACCATCGACTTGCCCTTGACCACCAGCTTGGCGTTGGCCTTGTGCAGGATGTCGAGAGCGATGGCGTTGGCGTCATCCGTCGTGGCGGCCCAATGGACGGTGATGCCGTTGCGGGTGCAGTTCTCCTCCAGCTTTTCCAGCAGTTCCGGCAGCTTCGACAGGGCGCGCAGCCGCACGCTGGCGGCCAGCGCCCGCACGCCGTGCCATTCATCCTGGTCGGCGAACTGGGCGGCGCGCTTGGTCATCAAGCCATCCATGGCGCGGCGGAAATTGCCGCGCAACTGCGGGTCGGCCAGCGCTGCGCGGGAGGCGGCGGCGAAATCCGGTGCGTTACCGTCCATGGATGCGCTCCTTCAGGAACTGGGCGATGTGCTGGCCGCGCGTGGCCTTGTTGCCGGCCTCCAGCGCGCCGGTGATGTTCAGCAGGCAGCCGCAGTCGCCCGATACCACGCGGGCGGCGCCGGTGCCTTCGATGTCCGCCACCTTGTCGCCGACCATCGCGGCGGAGATCTCCGGATGGCGCACGGCGAAGGTGCCGCCGAACCCGCAGCATTCCTTCTCCCGCTTCAGTTCCACCAGCTCGACGTTGGCGAGCTGGCGCAGCAGGGCCTTGGGCTCATCCACCACGCCCATTTCGCGCTGGGCATGGCAGGAAGCGTGCCAGGTGACGCGCAGCGGCTCCCCCTTGTCGGTCAGTCGGACGTCGAGGACATGGACCAGGAACTGGGTCAACTCCCAGACGCGGGCCGCAACCTGGACGGCCTTGGCCTCGTCCGGCTCGCCGCGGAACAGGTCGGGCCAGTGCTTCTTCATCATGCCGGCGCAGGACCCCGACGGCACGACGATGGGGTCGTCGCCGGGGAACAGGTCCAGCTGGGCACGGGCGACCTTCAGCGCGTCGGCGCGGTAGCCGGAATTGTAGGCGGGCTGGCCGCAGCAGCTCTGCCCCTGGGGGAAGACGACGGTCAGGCCCTGGGACTGCAGCAGCTCGATCCCCGCCATGCCGGCGTCGGGGAAGAACAGGTCGACGAGGCAGGTGCCGAAGTAATAGACGCGGGTGGGTTTGGGGGGCTGGTGGTCCATGGGCGTTTCCTCAGCGTCTTGGTTATTGCCCCCACCCCGACCCTCCCCCGCTGGGCGGGGGAGGGGGACAGGAGCTTTGTCGGCGCTCTAGCGGCAGTCCCTCCCCCGCCCAGCGGGGGAGGTTAGGTGGGGGCAAGTGTCCCCCCTAGAACGCCACCTCCGCCACCCGCGCCCTCTCCTCCACCTTCGCGGTGGTGCAGGCATCGACCAGATAGACGATCGACCGGTAGGGCACGCCCGCCTTGTCGGACAGCCCGATCTCGCAGGTGCGGCTGGTGGAATAGCCCGACGCGCAGCCTTCCGGCACCGATGCTGGCAGGTGGCGCAGCGCGTGGGCGTTCAGTTCCGACGTGGTGAAGCCCTTGTCGCCGGCGAAGCCGCAACAGCCGACGTCGGGCGGCACCACCACCGTCTCGGCGCAGGCTTTCGCCACCGCGGTGAGCGCCCCGTCCAGCCCCATGCGGCGGGTGGAGCAGGTCAGGTGCAGCATCACCGGCTCTGCCGTCTTGACGATTTCGAGGCGGGGCAAGGCGAACTCGCTCAGGAACTCCGCCACATCAAGGATGCGCAGGCCCACGTCGGTCAGCCGCTTCTTCAGGCGCAGGGCGCAGGGGCTGGTGTCCATCACCACCGGGTACAGGCCGCCCCGGCTCGCCTTCGACACTGCGGCGAGCATGGCGTCGGCCTTGGCATCCGCCGCCTCGGCCAGCCCCTTGCTCTCCAGCGGCATGCCGCAGCAATGGCCGTCCGCCGCCTCCGGATAGAGGATGCGGAATCCGGCCTTGCGCATCACCGATTCCACCACCTGCGGCAACGGGCGCTGCTGCGGATCGGTCGCCGCAGGTCCCATGCTCCGGCTGACACAGCTTGGGGCATAGACCACCGTCGGTACGTCATCCATGCCAAGAGCGTCTGGGCGCGGTGTGAAGGTTGCGGCCGTCGGCATGTTGCGGGGCAGAACCGGCAGCCTGCCGCCGGTCAGCACCCGCGCCGCTGCCTCGGTGACGCCGTGCCCGACCGTACGGCGGGCGAGGTCGGCCAACCGCAGACCGGTGCGGGCGAGGCCCAGCGCCCCTTCCATGTGGTCGGCCACCAACGCCCCCGCCTTGCGGGCCATGGTGCCGCGCCGCTCGCCGCGCATGGACTTGATCAGCAGCCCCGTCTCGATTCCCACCGGGCAGGCGGTGGCGCAAAGGCCGCAGGCGGCGCAGGTGTCGATGCCCTGGTAGTCATAGGCGGCACCGATCTCGGCGAGGCGCCCAAGATCGTCCCCGGCAGCCTTCAGCCGCGCCATCTCGCGTCGGCCGACGATGCGCTGGCGCGGCGACAGGGTGAAGCGGTGGGACGGGCAGGTCGGTTCGCAGAATCCGCACTCGATGCAGGTGTCGACCAGCGGGTCGGCGGGCGGCAGCGGCTTCAGGTCCTTCAGATGGGCCTGCGGGTCGCCGTTCAGGATGACGCCGGGGTTCAGTAGACCGTCGGGGTCGAACAGCTCCTTGATCTCCTTCATCAGCCCATAGGCCTGCGGACCCCATTCCATCTCGACGAAGGGGGCCATATTGCGGCCGGTGCCGTGCTCCGCCTTCAGCGAACCGTCATAGCGGGTGACCACCAGCACGGCGACATCGTCCATGAAGCGGCGATAGCGGTCGATCTCCTCCCGGCTGTCGAAGGCCTGGGTGAAGACGAAGTGCAGGTTCCCTTCCAGCGCGTGGCCGAAGATGATCGCCTCGCGATAGCCGTGGCGGAGGAACAGCGCCTGCAGCTCGCGCGTCGCCTCGGCAAGCCGCGGCAGGGGGAAGGCCACGTCCTCGATGATGACGGTGGTGCCGGTCTGGCGGATGGCGCCGACCGCCGGGAACAGGCCCTTGCGGATCTTCCAGAAGCCCTCACAGGCCTTGGCGTCGGTGGTGAAGCGGGTGTCGCCGATGGTGATGCAATCGGCCAGCACCGCGGCGATCTCCGCCACATTGGCCTCCAGCGCCGCGGCGCTCTCTGCGCGGGTCTCCACCAGCACCGCCGCCACGTCGGGGCCGAAGCCGCGGATCTGCGGCGGCATGCCCAGCTTGTCCTGGATGGAGCGCAGCGAGGCGCGGTCCATCAGCTCCGCCGCATCGACCGGGGCCGCCTTCAGCAGGGCCACGGCGTGGCAGGCCTCGCCGATGTCGGGGAAGAACAGGAGCGCGCTGGCCTTGTGCGGATGCTCCGGCACGGTGCGCAGCGTGATGGCGGAGATGAAGCCCAGCGTCCCTTCCGACCCGATCATCAGGTGCTGGAGGATATCGACGGGATCCTCATAGTCCACCAGCGCGTTCAGGCTGTAGCCGGTGGTGTTCTTGATGCGGAACTTGTCGCGGATGCGGCCGGCCAGCGCCTCGTCGGCACGTGTGCGGGCGCCGAGATCGGCGAGCCGGTCGAGCAGCACACCGTGGCTGTCGCGGAAGCGGCTGCGGCTGGCCGGGTCGGCGGTGTCCAGAACCGTGCCGTCGGCCAGCACCAGCCGCATCGATTCCAGCGTGCGGTAGCTGTTCTGCGCGGTGCCGCAGCACATGCCGCTGGCGTTGTTGGCGGCGATGCCGCCGATCTTCGCTGTGGCGATGGAGGCCGGGTCGGGACCGATCTTGCGCCCCAGCGGCGCCAGCCGCCGGTTCGCCTCCGCGCCGATCACGCCGGGCTGCAGGGTGACGGTGGCCGCGGCCGGACCGATCGTGCAACCACGCCAGCCGTCGCCCAGCACCACCAGAACGCTGTCGCTGACCGCCTGCCCCGACAGGCTGGTGCCGGCGGCACGGAAGGTCACCGGCACCTTGTGGCCGCGGGTGATGCGCAGCAGCCGGACCACCTCCTCCTCCGTTTCCACCAGCGCCACGATCTTGGGGATCAGCCGGTAGAAGCTGGCGTCGGTGCCGTAGGCCAGCGTGCGCAGTGGGTCTGTCACCAGCCGAGATTGTGGGACGACCGCCTGAAGCTCGGCCAGCACGCGGTCATAGGGGGCGGGCAGCGTGGCGGCCTGGGGGAGGGTCGGCATCGGCGGCGGCTCCTGCTGGAAAGGAACGGAGGGCATGGCGTCGGTACGGCGTCCTCCGCCCACGGCAGGGGGCGGTCCCCCATCGGACGGGCAGGTGCAGACAAGTCTTTTCCATGCGGCAAAAACGTGGATAAAAGATTTTACCAAATTGTGCAACGGCTGAATCATTTGCCAGACGATCCGCTCCGGCCACGTGCTGTATCCACGGCAGGCCGGCGGTGCTGGACGGACGTTCCTTGGATCGGTAGAAGTGGATGAAGACGTGCAGGGAGAGGCCGCCCACCCAATGCAGGGGACGATCAAACCGGCCAAGCTGGCCGACGCCATTGCCGAGCATCTGGAACGGCTGATCCTGGAGGGCGCCTTGCGTCCCGGCGAGAAGCTGCTGGCCGAACGCGAATTGGCGGTGAAGCTGGACGTGTCGCGCCCGTCGCTGCGCGACGCCATCGCCAAGCTGGAAGAGCGCGGACTTCTGGTCACCGGACGCAGCGGCACCCATGTCGCCAGTTTCCTGTCGCAGATCGCCGATCCGCTGATGACGCTGCTGCGCAACAAGCCGGACGCGTCCTTCGACTATCTGGAGTTCCGCCGCTCCATCGAGGCGGCGGCGGCCGGGCTGGCGGCGCAGCGGGCCACCGACCTCGACCGCGACGGCATCCGCGCCATCGTCGCCCGCATGCAGGCCGCCCATGGCAAGGACGACAGCTCCGAAGAGGCCGATGCCGACGCCGAGCTGCATCTGGCGGTCTATGAGGCGGCACACAACGTCGTCATGCTGCACATCATGCGGACGCTGTCCGACCTGCTGCGCAACGACGTGTTCTACAACCGCGCCGACCTCTATTCCCGGCCGGGGGTGCGCGACCTTCTGCTGCAGCAGCATCTCGCCATCGCCGACGCGGTGCTGGCCGGCGATTCCGCGGCGGCGAGCGCGGCGGCCGACGCCCATGTGGAGTTTACGCTGCAGACCCTGCGCGAGATCCGCGAGCACAACGCCCGCGTCCAGGTCTCGCTGCGGCGGATCGGACGGACCGACCTGATCGACAGCGGGGCGTAGGGAGGGGGCGGCGGCCCTGCCCAGCGCTCTGGGTCAAAAGTCATATGCAGGTAGGTTCGGCCCGACTGGCGGCAGACCCCCGGCCGGGTTACACTGCGCGGGCAGTCCTGCCTGATCGAAGCCCTTTCACCGACCGTCAGAGTGCCGCCCAGTGTCTTCTCCCAAGGTGTCCTCTCCCAAGAAGCGCCGCATCCTGCTGATCGAGGACACGGTCCCGCTCGCCAAGCTCTATATCGAGTTCCTGCGCGCGGACGCCCATGAGGTCGTGCATTGCACACGTGGGGGAGAGGCGCTGGACGCGGCGGCGGAAATGCCGCCTGATGCGGTGATTCTGGACCTGAAGCTGCCGGACATGGATGGGCTGGAGGTGCTCCAGGCGCTGCAGGCCCGCGACGCGAGCGTTTCGGTGGTCATCATCACCGCCCACGGCTCCATCGATCTGGCGGTGGAGGCGATGAAGCTCGGCGCCTTCGACTTCATCGTGAAGCCCTTCAACGCCGACCGGCTGAATCTGACCCTGCGCAATGCGCTGGAGCGGCGGACGCTGGCGCGGATGGTGGAGGGCTACCGCAAGGATCTCGACCGCGGGCGCTTCCACGGCTTCATCGGCAGTTCGCCGGAGATGCAGGCGGTCTACCGCACCATCGAAAGCGTGGCGGCCAGCCGTGCCAACGTCTTCATCACCGGGGAGAGCGGGACCGGCAAGGAGGTGGCGGCCCAGGCCATCCACCGTGCCAGCCCGCGGCGCGACGGCGCCTTCGTCGCGCTGAACTGTGCCGCGATCCCGAAGGATCTGCTGGAATCGGAGATCTTCGGCCATGTGAAGGGCGCCTTCACCGGGGCGGCGGGCGACCGGCCGGGGGCGGCGTTGCTGGCCGACGGCGGCACGCTGTTCCTGGACGAGATCTGCGAGATGCCGTTCGACCTGCAGAGCAAGCTCCTGCGTTTCGTCCAGACCGGAACGGTCAGCCCGGTCGGCAGCGGCCGGGAGGAGCGGGTGGACGTGCGCTTCGTCGCCGCCACCAACCGCGATCCGCTGGCCGAGGTGCAGGCCGGCCGTTTCCGCGAGGACCTCTATTACCGCCTGCACGTCATCCCGCTGGCCCTGCCGCCGCTGCGCGACCGCGGCGACGACGTGATCGAGATCGCGCGTTCCTTCCTGATCGATTATGCGCGGGAGGAGGGCAAGGCGCTGTCGGCCTTCGCTCCGGAGGTGGAGGCGCGGCTGCGCGCCCATGACTGGCCCGGCAACGTACGGCAACTGCAGAATGTCGTCCGCAACGTCGTGGTGCTGCACGATGGGCCGCAGGTCACGCTGGACATGCTGCCGCCGATGGGCGGCCCGGCGATCGGCGGTCCTGATGGCGGCGCCTCTTCCTGCGCCGCCTGCGGGTCGCCGGCCGCCGATGCGTCGGCGGAGGATAGCGCCGTCCAGCCGCTGTGGCGGGTCGAGAAGGACATGATCCAGAAGGCGCTGCGGATGACCGGCGACGATGTGCCGCGCGCCGCCCTGATGCTGGAGATCAGCCCGTCCACCATCTACCGCAAGCTTCAGCAGTGGCGCGTCGCCGAGGCCCGCGGCGCCGGGGAGACCGCCGCGTGAGCGCGGGGGCGGTGCCCGCCCCGCTACCGCCCGACGAGCGCTGGCGGCAGGCGGTCTTGGACTCCTACTGCATTCTCGATACTGCGGCGGAATCGGGCTTCGACAACATTACCCGGCTGGCCCGGCATTTCTTCGGCACGCGCATCGCGCTGGTCTCGCTGATCGACCGCGAACGCCAGTGGTTCAAGAGCCGCGTCGGGCTGGAGGCGACGGAGACCCACCGCGATCTGGCCTTCTGCGCCCATGCCATCCTGGACGACGGCATCCTGGTCGTGCCGGACGCGACCAGGGATCCGCGCTTCGCCGGCAATCCGCTGGTCACCGGCGCGCCGAACATCCGCTTCTATGCCGGCGCGCCGCTGGTGGCGGATGGGCAGAAGCTGGGAACGCTCTGCGTCATCGACGACGTGCCCCGCGCCGGCTTCGACGAGCGCGAAGCGGAGACGCTGGCCCAGCTCGCCCGCTTGGTGGTGGACGAGATGACGCTGCGCCGCGAGGTGGCCCGGCGCGAGCGGGCGGAAGCGGAACTGCGCGACCGGTCGCGCCTGCTAAATCTCGCCGAGGAGATCGGCCAGTTCGGCCACTGGTACATCGATTTCGTCACCGATGCCCGCCGCTGGTCGGATGAGGTCTACCGCATCCTGGGCCTGCCGCCGCAGGGCGAGCCGCCGACCGTCGAACTGTCGCGCTCCTGCTACCACCCTGACGACCGGCCGCGTCTTGCCGATCTGGTCGAGCGGGCCCGCAACACTGGCGAAGGGTTCTCGGTCGAGGCGCGCGTCATCCGGCCGGACGGGTCGCTGCGCCATGTCTTCATCCGCGGCATGGCCGAATGCGGGGCCGACGGCCGGCCGGTCGGCCTGCTGGGCGTCGTCCAGGACATCACCGACGCCAAGCGGGAAGAGGCGGAGCTGCGCTCCAACCGCGAGCTTCTGGACCTGACCGTCCAGGCGACGCGGGACGGCATCTGGGACTGGAACCTGGAAAGCGGTGGGATCTGGTTCTCCCCCACCTGGAAGGAACAGCTCGGCTATGGCGACGGCGAGCTGGAGAACAGCCTGGACATGTGGGCCGGCCTGATCTTCGAGGAGGACCGGATCGCGGCGCTGGAGATGGTCCGCGCCTACAATGCCGGGTTGATCCCGAAATTCGAGGCGGTGCAGCGCTTCCGCCACAAGCAGGGCCACACCGTCTATATCCTCAGCCGCGCCATCCACATCCGCGATGCCGACGGCCGGGTCGTGCGCATGGTCGGCGCCCACACGGACATCACGCGCGACAAGCTGACGGAAGAGGAGCTGCGGCTCGCCAAGCAGACGCTGGACGACGCGATCGAAGCGGTGCCGGAGGGGCTGGCCTATTTCGATGCCGACGACCGGCTGATCCTGTGCAACGAGCGCTATCGCGAAGCCCATCCGCTGACGGCGCCGCTGTTGACCCCCGGCCGTCCGTTCGAGGACATCCTGCGCGCCGCCATCGCCAACGGCGAGTTCGCAGGCAACCCGGACGGTCCGAGCGACGAAGCCTGGATCCGGGCAGAGCTGGCTCAGCACCGCAACCCCGGCGCCCCGTTCGAGCGGGAGTTGCCCGACGGCCGCTGGATCGTGGTGGCGGAGAATAGGACCAGCAACGGTTCACTGGTCTGCACCCGCACCGACATCACCGAGCGCAAGCGCTTCGAGGCGGAATTGCAGCGTCAGGCCGCCGACATGTGCGCGCTGGCCGAAGGGCTCGACGCCGCCCGCGAGGAGGCCGATGCGCTCCGCGCCCGCGCCGAGGCGGCGACCCAGGCGAAGTCGGAATTCCTGGCGGCGATGAGCCACGAGATCCGCACGCCGATGAACGGCATCATGGGCATGACGGAGCTGCTGTTCGACACCGCCCTGACCCCCGAGCAGCACCAGTTCGCCCAGGCCATCCGCAGCTCGTCCAACGCGCTGCTGACGATCATCAACGACATCCTCGACATCTCCAAGCTGGAGGCCGGCCGCGTCACCATCGAGACGCTGCCCTTCGACGCCGCCGATCTGGTGGAAGGGGTGGTGGAACTGCTGACCCCCCGCGCGCACGAGAAGGGAATCGAGATCGGCTTCTACATCGACCCGCTGCTGCGCCGCACGCTGCTGGGCGATCCGACGCGCATCCGGCAGATCCTGGTCAATCTGGTCGGCAATGCGGTCAAATTCACCGACGAGGGATCCGTCGCGGTGGAGCTGGAGGCGCTGGACGCCACCGAGTCCCATCTGGTGCTGCGCATCACCGTGACCGACACCGGCATCGGCGTCCCGGCCGAAGCGCTGCCCACCCTGTTCAACAAGTTTCAGCAGGTCGACGGGTCGATCACCCGCAAGTTCGGCGGCACCGGCCTGGGGCTTGCGATCTGCCGCCAGTTGTCGGAACTGATGGGCGGCAGCATCGCGGTGGAGAGCAGCCTGGGCTCAGGCAGCCGTTTCCTGGTCGACCTGCCGCTGGCCCTGTCGGAGGAGGCATCCAATGAGGCACTGCCGCCGGCCGAACGGCCGCTGGCCGGGCGCCGGGCCCTGGTGGTGGACGATCTGGCGGTCAACCGCCGGGTGCTGGTCTCGATGCTCGACAGCCTGGGGGCCATGCCGGCGACGGTGGAAAACGGACCGGACGCGCTGGAGGCATTGAGGCGCGCGGCGGCCGGCGGGCGGCCCTTCGACGTGGTGCTCGCCGACCAGAGCATGCCCGGCATGGGCGGCGATGCGCTGCTGGCGGCCATCGCCGGCGATCCGGCGCTGACGGCGACGCGGCGGGTTCTGATCGTCACGCTGGCGCCCGCTGCGCGCGTCGACGGCGTGCCTCAGGGGTTGGCCCACACCACGCTGAACCGGCCGCTGCGCCAGAGTTCGCTGGCCGACTGCCTGACCGGACTGCTGTCGGCGACAGGCCCGGCGCCCCCTTCAGCCGCTTCGGTCACGGACGCCGGGGCGGAGGAGACGTCGCGCCGCGGCCGCATCCTGCTGGCGGAGGACAACCGCACCAACCAGCTGTTCGCTACCACCCTGCTGCGCAAGCTGGGCTACACGGTCGAGGTCGCGGAGGACGGGGAACAGGCGGTCGCTGCAGCCTGCCGCGGCGGCTTCGATCTGGTGCTGATGGACGTTCAGATGCCGGGGATGGATGGGCTGGAGGCCGCGCAAGCGATTAGGGCGCGCGGCGGCGCCATGGCCAGCCTGCCGATCATCGCCCTGACCGCCGATGCCATGCCGGGGACGCGTGAACTGTGCCTGCGCGCGGGCATGAGCGATTATCTGACCAAGCCGATCAGCCGCGCCGGCCTGCTGGCTGCGCTGGACTGCTGGATCGGATCGTCGGAAGACCGGCCGGGGTCCGCCGGCGTCCCGGCGGACCCTTATGACGGGAGCGGCGATGACGAGGGCGGCGAGGCGGCGGTGGACGAGGCTGTGCTGGCCGATCTGGTGGAGACGGTGGGGGCCGACAATCTGGCGCTGATCGTCGACAGCTTCCTCGACGACGTGTCGCGCCGGTTGGATCGGCTGTCGGCGATGGCGGAGTCCGTCCTGGCCGGCAACGCCGACCTGCGGGCACTGGCGGGGGAGGCGCACGACCTGTCCAGCCTCGCCGGCAGTTTCGGCGGGATGACGGTCATGCACCACGCCTGGCGCATGGAGGTCCTCTGCCGCAACGGCGACAGGGATCAGGCGGGCCAACTCCTGCCCCTGCTGTTGCACGAGTCCGCCCGGCTGGAGCGTTGCTTGCGCGCGCGCACCGGCGTGCAGCGGCCGGCGGCCTGAGCTTCCCTCCGGCCCTCCGGCCCGATGTCAGCCGGTGCCCGGCTGGGTCGAGCCGTCGGCGTCCTCCGCGCGCTCCCGCAGCTCTTCCGACGACAGGCCGGCCGGGGTGGCGTCCTGCAGCGTGCCGTCGCCCGGCGTCTTGGTCATATCCTCGCGCGGGGAGCGCTCGCCGGCCGGCGTCTGGTCATGTGTGTCCGCACCGGATTTCCTCGGCTGGGGCATTCCTTCGGAGGGGGTGCGTGTTTGAGGCGTGTCGGTCATGATGTCCTCTGCTATCTTCTGGAGGAGTCAACGACCAGGAAGGGTGGGGGTTCCGCTCCCGACCTGTCCTTGTGTCCGACCGGGAGAAGACGGCGCGGCGCCGCAAGGGGCGAACGCGCGCGCGATAACAAGCGCGCCGCCCATGCGCGCCGAAGACGGGCCAACCACCAAGGTCCGGCAGCGGAGGCCGCGAGCCGCCGCCCGGCCGGCCAGCAAGGAGTGTGAGAAGGTCATGGAATCGAGCAAGCACACGCCGCACGGCGATGTGAACCAGGTCGGCACCGTCACGCTGACCGACGACGCCACCGGCAAGACCCTGAAGCTGCCGGTGCTCAGCGGGTCGACCGGTCCCAACGTGATCGACATCCGTAAGCTCTATGCCGAGACCGGCTATTTCACCTACGATCCGGGCTTCACCTCCACCGCCGCCTGCGATTCGGCCATCACCTACATCGATGGCGACCAGGGCGTCCTGCTGCACCGCGGCTATGCCATCGCCGATCTGGCCGAGAATTGTGACTTTCTGGAGGTCTGCCACCTGCTGCTGAACGGCGAACTGCCCGACCCGCAGCAGAAGGCCGATTTCGAGCGCACCATCACCTACCACACGATGGTGCACGAGCAGCTGACCAAGTTCTACAGCGGCTTCCGCCGTGACGCCCACCCGATGGCGATCATGTGCGGCGTCGTCGGCGCCCTGTCGGCCTTCTATCACGATTCCACCGACATCTTCGATCCGGTGCAGCGCAAGATCGCCGCGCACCGCCTGATCGCCAAGATGCCGACCATGGCCGCCATGGCCTACAAGTACACGGTCGGCGAACCCTTCATGTATCCGCGCAACGACCTGTCCTTCGCGGAAAACTTCCTCTACATGACCTTCGGCACGCCGTGCGAGGAATGGAAGGTCGATCCGGTCCTGTCCGAGGCGATGGACAAGATCTTCATCCTGCATGCCGACCACGAGCAGAACGCCTCGACCTCCACCGTCCGCCTCGCCGGCTCGTCCCATGCCAACCCGTTCGCCTGCATCGCGTCGGGCATCGCGGCGCTGTGGGGTCCGGCCCATGGCGGCGCCAATGAGGCCGTGTTGAAGATGCTGGAGGAGATCGGCTCGGTCGAGCGTATCCCCGAGTTCGTCCGCCGTGCCAAGGACAAGAACGACAGCTTCCGCCTGATGGGCTTCGGCCACCGGGTCTACAAGAACTACGACCCGCGCGCCAAGATCATGCGCGAGACCTGTTATCAGGTTCTCGACCGCCTGGGCATCAAGGACGAACCGCATCTGGCCATCGCGATGGAGCTGGAGAAGATCGCTCTGTCGGACGAGTATTTCGTCGAGAAGAAGCTCTATCCGAACGTCGATTTCTATTCCGGCATCATCCTGAAGGCGATGGGCTTCCCGACCAGCATGTTCACCGTGCTGTTCGCCGTGGCCCGCACCGTCGGTTGGATCAGCCAGTGGAAGGAGATGATCGAGGACCCGGCCCAGAAGATCGGCCGCCCGCGCCAGCTCTTCACCGGCTACGCCGCCCGTCCCTTCGTTCCGCTGGACAAGCGTTGATCGGTCGAATTACGGCGTCCCCTCTCCAAGAGGAGAGGGGCGCTCTGTGACCCAGCCTCTCCAACTCGGCCTGTCGGTCGCCATCGTTGCGGTGACCGGCGGGACCCCGCGCATCGTAACGGTGCGCAGCGGCTTCACCGTGCCGGAAGACCACCGGCGCGGCGACGAGCCGTTGCCGCATCGCGACGCGCTGCCCGGCGCACCCTTCGAGCCCGACCGCTTCCGCACCCTGCAGGACGGTGTCCGTGCGGTGGCGGAGGGGCTGTCGGGGCTGGCGCTGCGCTATGTCGAGCAGCTCTACACCTTCGGCGACCGCTACCGCGACCCGCACGAGCTGTTCGGCGGGCAGCGCTCCGTCGTGGTCGGCTATCTGGCGCTGGTCCGCGACGGCCCGTTGGGCGGCGACGCCTCGGCCGAATGGCGCGACCTCTACGATCATTTCCCGTGGGAGGACTGGCGCGACCGGCGCCCGCCGCTGCTGGACGCCGTGATCGCCCCGGCGCTTAACGGCTGGATCGCCTCCGCCCCCGACGAGGGCACCCGCCTGCGCCGGGCCGAGCGTGCCCAGATGGCCTTCGGCCTGGACGGCGCCGACTGGGACATGGAACGCGTGCTGGAGCGATTCGAACTGCTCTACGAGGCCGGTCTGGTGGTGGAGGCCTTCCGCGACCGCGACCTTGCCGCCAGGGTCGATCCGTCGGTGCGGGCCGGCGGGCCGATGCCGCGGGCGCTCGGCCGGCCGATGGCGCGCGACGGCCGGCGCATCCTGGCGACTGCGCTGGAGCGGCTGCGCGGCAAGCTGCGCTACCGCCCCATCGTCTTCGAATTGCTGCCGCCGACCTTCACCTTGCATCAACTGCAGTTGGTGGTGGAAGCGCTGTCGGGTGAGCGGGTGCACAAGCAGAATTTCCGCCGGCTGATGATCTCCGGCGGCTTCGTCGAACCCACCGGTCAGTTTGAAAGCCAGACGGGTGGCCGGCCCGCCGAGTTGTACCGCTTCCGCCGCCAGGCCATCCACGAACGCACCAGCGCCGGTGCCATCCCATCCGCGGACGGGTAAGGGTAAAATCCATCGGAAACTTCGACGCGCGGCATTGGGCGCAGTTGTCAACGGGCGGCTGCAAGCCGATACTGGTGGAACGGTTTTAAACCCGGAATGTCCATAGCCGGAAAGTCTCAAGAAGGCCGATGTCGCACCGCATCCTGATCGCCGACGACCACCCGCTGATGCGCACCGCCTTGACCCAGACCATCGGTCAGGCGATCCCCGGCGCCGTGATCCTGGAAGCGTCGCGGTTCGACCAGATCAAGCCGCTGCTCGACACCGGGGAGCCGCCGGACATCATCCTGCTGGACCTGCACATGCCCGGCATGAGCGGCCTGATCGGGCTGATGATGCTGCGCTCCGAACATCCGGCGATTCCGGTGATCGTGGTGTCCGCGTCGGAGGATCCCGTGACGATCCAGCGCTCCATCGACTATGGCGCCTCCGGCTTCGTCCCGAAATCCGCCCCCAACACCCAGATCGTCGAGGCGATTCACGCGGTGCTCGACGGCGAGCTGTGGCTGCCGGAGATCAACGGAGGCCCCGAGACCGACGCCCCCGACCCCGCCCAGCGCGCCGCCACCCTGACCCCGCAGCAGCTCCGCGTCCTGGCCGGCATCGCCGAAGGCAAGCTGAACAAGCAGATCGCCTACGAGATGAACGTCGCCGAGACGACGGTGAAGGCCCACGTGACCACGATCCTGCGCAAGCTGGGCGTGCTGACCCGCACCCAGGCGGCGGTGCTGGCGAGCCAGCTGGCGCTGTCCTCGGCACCGCCGCCGCCGGTAGAGTGAGAGGGCAGAGCGCGTCAGTCGCTCGCTATCCGCTGCCCCTCCGCCAGCAACTGGCCCAATAGCGCACGCAGCGCACCCGGACGCACCGGCTTGTAGAGCAGCCGGCAGCCCGCTGCCTCGATGTCCTCGCGCACGGCGGCGTCGCGGTCGGCGGTCACGACCGCTGCGGGAATGTCGCTGCCCAGCCGGGCGCGCAACGTCCGCAAAGCCTCCACGCCCGTCAGGCTGCGGTCGAGGTGATAGTCGGTCAGGATCACGTCGGGAGTCCGCCCCTCCAGCTTCTCCAGGGCAAGCTCCGGAGCGACCGCGGTGACGACGCGGCAGGACCAGCTTGACAGCAGATCCTCGGTCGCGCGGGCAATGGCGGGCTCATTCTCCAGGCAGAGCACCAGCACGCCGCGCAGGTCGCGGCCACGCGGACGCACCACCATGGCGCGGGCGGCGACCGGCTCGTCGGTCAGCGGCACCAGAACGGAGAAGGCGCTGCCCCGCCCGACCTTCGAGCGCACCTGCACCGTATGGCCGAGGATGCCGGCCAGACGCTCGACGATGGCAAGGCCGAGGCCCAGCCCCTTGCCGCGGTCGTCGCCGTCATTGTCCAACTGCCGGAACTCCATGAAGATTTCCGGCACCTTGTGTTCGGGGATGCCCGGCCCGGTGTCCCAGACCTCGATCGACAGGAAATTCCCCCGCCGGCGGCAGCCCAGCAAGATGCGGCCGGTGCGGGTGTACCGCACCGCATTGGCAAGGTAGTTCTGTAGGATGCGCCGCAGCAGCGTCGGGTCGCTGCGCACCGTGGCCGAACAATCGACCACCCGCAGCCCCAGCCCATGGCGGCTGGCCAGCACGGTGAATTCCTCGCCCAGCGGTTTCAGCAGCTCTTCGATGCGCATCGGCACCGGGTTCGGTTTCACCACGCCGCTGTCGATTTTGGAAACGTCCAGCAGGTCGCCCAGGATCTGCTCCACCGACCGCAGCGAGGCATCGATCTGGCGGATGGCGCTGTCGCCGTTGCGTTCACCCAGAGCGGACAGGAACAGCCGGGCGGCGTGCAGCGGCTGCAGCAGGTCGTGGCTGGCCGCGGCCAGGAAGCGGGTCTTGCCGCGGTTGGCGCGTTCGGCCTCCGCCTTCGCTTCCGACAGGGCGTGCGTGCGCTCCTCAATGCGGCGTTCCAGCGATTCGTTGGCTTCGCGCAAGGCGGCGGCGGCGCGGTGGCGCTCGGTGACGTCGGTGTAGACGGCGACGAAGCCGCCGCCCCCTGGCTTTGAACTGGGCATCGGGTTGGTGGCGATCTCCAGCACCGTGCCGTCGGGCCGCACCCGCTCATAGACGTCCGGCTTGTTGCGGCGGCGCGGATCGGAGCGGCGTTCCAGCAGGGTCTCAATCTCGCCGTTGCGGCCATATTCGCCGCGGCGCGCGATCAGCCCGACGATGTCCTGCAGAGAGGTGCCGACCTGGACGAAGCCGTCCGGCAGGTTGAGCAGCACGAGAAACTGGTTGTTCCAGGTGGCGACGCGCCAATCCTCGTCGAACACCGCGATGCCCTGGGGGACGTTCTCCACGGTGGCGCGCAGAAGCTCGTGCTGCTTCAGGATGGCCCGCGACGCCTCGTCGATGATGGAGCGCGCGTCGGTGCGCGACAGCCGGCGGTCCGACAGCAGCCCGGCCACCACCACGCGGGCCGACGCCGAACCGACGGCGCCGGCCAGCAGCCGCTCGGTCAACTGGATCGCCTCCCCGTCGGTGCGGGTCAGCAAAGCGGTGCGCAGATCGCCGTCCGCCACCCCGGTGAACCGGCGGAAGGCGGCATCGGCGCGCGGCTGCCCGACATAGCGCACGGCCAGGTCGTGCAGGTCTGCCAGGGTGGCGCCGCGCGGCCCGTGCGGCTCGCCGTCGGAGGCGCGGCGCAGGCTCATGAAGCGGGCGGCCTGTTGGCGCTCCAGCGTCGACGGGCGGGTCAGCAGCGACACGACGACGAACAGCAGCAGGTTCGGACCCAGGCTCCACAAGGCGGCGTTGGTCAGCGGGTCGATGCCGGTGATGCCGGCCAGCGCCACCGGGCTGAGCCCGGTCAGGCCGAACGGCCCCTCGCGCAGTGCGCTGGAGGCCAGCCATCCGGCATCGGCGAAGGACGGCAGCAGCATGGTATAGGCCCAGCCCAGGAAGCCAGCGCAGATACCGGCGAAGGCGCCGCTACGGCTGGCCCGGCTCCAGATCAGCCCGCCCAGCAGGGCAGGGGCGAACTGCGCCACGGCCGTGAAGCTCATCATGCCGATGGTTGCCAGCGGGAAGGCCGGCCCGATCAGCCGGTAGCAGCCATAGGACAGCAGCACCAGCACGATCACCGCCGACCGCCGCACCAGCAGCAGAATTCCCGCCGGATCGTCGCGCAGCCGCCGGTCGTCGGGGCGCAGCGCCATCAGCAGTGGAACGGCGACGTCGTTGCAGATCATGGTGCTGAGCGCCACCATTTCCACCAGGATCATGCTGGTGGCGGCCGAAAGCCCGCCGATGAAGGCGGCGAGCGCCAGCCACGGCCAGCCCTGGCTCAAGGGGATGGACACCATGAAGGTGTCGGCGTTGGTGGTGCCGTCGGGGAACAGCATCAGCCCGGCCAGCGCCACCGGCAGGACGAACAGGTTGATGGCGACCAGATAGGCCGGGAACAGCTTCGCCGACGACCGCACGTCGCCGCCATGGGTGTTCTCCACCACCGCGACATGGAACTGGCGCGGCAGGCACAGGATCGCCAGCGCGGACAGCAGGCAGGCCACCCACCAGTCGGTGCCGATGCTGTCCAGCCGGATCAGTTCGAGGAATCCGGGATTGCGGACGGCAGCGTCGATGAAGGTGGCGGGGTCGCCGAAGACGGAAAAGGCGATGGCGCCGCCCACCCCCAGCGCCGCGGCCAGCTTCACCACCGACTCTGCGGCGATGGCCATCATCAGTCCGCGGTGATGTTCGTTGGCCGATACGCTGCGCACGCCGAACAGGATGGCGAAGGCCGCCATCAGCAGCGCCGCCATCAGCGCCGTCCCGCCCGGCATCTGGCTGAGGTCGGTGCCCAGCGAGGCCCCGGCCAGGATCTCGAAACTGACGCTGATCGCCTTCAGTTGCAGGGCGATATAGGGCAGAAGCCCGATCACGGCGGCGATGGTGACCAGCGCCGCCAGGCTGCGGCTCTTGCCGTAGCGGGCCGACAGGAAATCGGAGATGGAGACGACGTTCTCCGACTTCGCCACCCGGACGATTCGGGCCAGAACCGGCCAGCCCAGCCCGATCATCAGGATCGGCCCGATGTAGATCGGCAGGAAATAGAAGCCCCCGGTCGCCGCCCGCCCGACGGCGCCGTAGAAGGTCCAGGAGGTGCAATAGACGCCGAAACTCAGCGCATAGAGCCAGGGCGTTCGCCGGTCGCTGCCGTGGTTGCCGGTGCGGTCGCCATACCACGCGATTGCGAACAGCGACAACAGATAGGCCAGCGATGCGGCCAGGATGAACCAGCTTTCCATGGGGCTTTGCGCATCCCGTTCCCGATTTTCACTCCCTGTGGGCAGCAGTTTATCACAGCACGCGCCTCGGCACCGCGCCTGCTTCGCACCTCCACCTTTGACCGCACGCAAATGGCTGGGGCCGGTGGTGCCGGGGGCAAAGGGGGCCGCCCGACCGCACGTCCGGCGAAGCCGGCACACATCCGCCCTTTCGTTGTTCTTCCTGCGGGGCTGCAAAGCCTTTGGTCGAAAACGCAAGGTTAAGGAGAGTGCGAATGGTATCGGTCAGCGCCGGTTCACAGACCAGCATCAATACCGACGAACTCGGGGTGACCGGCATCCAGGGCGGTACGGTCACGGTGGCCACCCCCAACCAACTCGTCATCAGCTATGGCGACGGCCGGTCCACCGACTTCCGCGGCAATTTCACCTACGACGCGGCCAGCCAGACTCTGACCGGCGGCACCATCGCCAGCGTCACCAACGCCACGAACGGCGTTCCCGACCTGTCGGTGTCGCAGTTGAACCTGCCGGTTGCGACCGCACTGGGTTGGGCGGCGGCCGGCACCGACGCTGAAGCGATCCGCGATGCCCTGCTGAGCGGCAACGACAGCCTGACCGGGTCGGACTTCAACGACACGATGCGCGGCTATGCCGGCGACGACACCATCAACGGCGGCCGGGGGGACGACCTGCTGGATGGCGGCAAGGGCGTGAACATCATCGATGGCGGCGACGGCATCGACACGGTGGTCCGCCACGCCTCGCGGGCCGACAGCGGTGCCGTCAAGCATGACGGCGAGATCTATGTGATCGACGCCAACGGCTATGACCAGCTGACCAATGTCGAATTCATCCAGTACGCCGACCAGACGGTGGCCGGCGCCACCGCCCCGGTGTTCGACGGCCTGTCCTACCTCGCGGCCAATCCGGACCTCGCCGCCGCCTACGGTACGGACGGCGGCGACGCCGCCTTCGACCATTACCGGTCCTTCGGCTGGAACGAGGGGCGCACCCTGACCTTCAACGCCGCGGGTTACATCGCCGACAATCCGGACATCTTTGCCGCCTTCGGCACGGACACCAGCGCGGCGACCCGTCACTATATCGAAATGGGACGGCTGGAAGGCCGCCAGACCGATTTCGATTCCATGAGCTATCTTGCCGCCAACCCGGACCTGATCGCCGCCTTCGGCACGGACACGACCGCGGCGGCGCTCCATTATGCCCAGTTCGGCCGCAACGAGGGTCGGAACCTGGAGTTCGACGCCTCGTCCTATCTGGCGCGCTATCCGGATCTGCAGGCCGCCTTCGGAACCGATCTGCAGGCCGCGACCAACCACTATGTCCAGTTCGGCTACCAGGAGGGCCGCGACGCCTCGCCGCTCACCACCGGCACCGCCTTTGCCGTGGCCGACACGACTCAACCGCACGCGGCGCTGTCGTTCGCCTGATCTGGGCCGCGTGACCCGGGCCGCCTGACGGCAACCGGACGGAAAAAGGGCGGAGGGGTATCCCCTCCGCCCTTTTCCTTTGTTGGACCAATGCCGGTTCAGGCCAGGGCCGGTACCGTCAGTCGTGCTGGTAGATGTCCACGTCCTTGGTCTCGCGGACGAACAGCAGGCCGATCACCAGGGTCGCGGCGGCGATGACGATCGGGTACCACAGGCCGGAATAGATGTCGCCGGTGGCCGCCACGATGGCGAAGGAGGTGGTCGGCAGGAAGCCGCCGAACCAGCCGTTGCCGATGTGGTAGGGCAGCGACATGGAGGTGTAGCGGATGCGGGTCGGGAACATCTCCACCAGCATGGCGGCGATCGGGCCGTAGACCATGGTCACATAGAGGACCAGCACCGTCAGCAGGGCGACGACCATCACCGTGTCGATACGGGCCGGATCGGCCTTGGCCGGATAGTTGGCGGCCTTCAGCGCGTCGCCCAGCCCCTTGTCGAAGGCGGCGCCCACGGCCTTGGCGTCGGCCGGGGTGGCGGCGGTGGCGGGCCCGTGGCTCAGCGACACGGTGGTGTTGGCCTGCGGCAGGGCGGAATAGCCGGGGATGACCGTGCTGCCGACCTTGATCGAGGCAACGGTGCCGGCCGGCGCCGCCTCGTTGGTGTAGGGGATGCCGCGCTTGACCAGCGCGCTCTTGGCGATGTCGCAGGAGCTGGTGAACTGGCTGGTGCCGACCGGGTTGAACTGGAACGAACATTCGTTCGGATCGGCGATCACGACGACCGGCGCGGTCGCGATGGCTTCCTCCAGCGCCGGGTTGGCGTAGTGGGTGATGCCCTTGAACAGCGGGAAATAGGTCAGGCAGGCCAGCAGCAGCCCGGCCATGATGATCGGCTTGCGGCCGATCCTGTCGGCCAGCGTGCCGAAGATCACGAAGAAGGGCGTGCCGATCAGCAGGGCCGCCGCGATCATCAGGTTGGCCGTCTGGGCATCGACCTTCAGCGTCTGGGTCAGGAAGAACAGAGCATAGAACTGCCCGGTGTACCAGACCACCGCCTGACCGGCGACGAGGCCGAACAGGGCGAGCAGGACGATCTTCAGGTTCTTCCACTCGCCGAAGGATTCGGTCAGCGGCGCCTTCGAATGCTTGCCCTCCTCCTTCATCTTCTTGAAGGCGGGCGATTCGTTCAGCATCAGCCGGATCCACACCGAGATGCCGAGCAGCACGATGGAGATCAGGAATGGGATGCGCCAGCCCCAGGCGTTGAAATC
This sequence comes from Azospirillum oryzae, assembly GCF_900177515.1. GTDB lineage: Bacteria > Pseudomonadota > Alphaproteobacteria > Azospirillales > Azospirillaceae > Azospirillum > Azospirillum oryzae_A. Next base: position 54,891 of record NZ_FXAK01000008.1, on the reverse strand, counting down.
CTCCGCCGACATCGACACGCGGCAGCCCAGGATGATCAGCAGCGACAGGAACAGGCCGAGCGTCGCGGTGGTCTGGATCCAGGACGTGTAGTTGCCGCGGCGGCCGTGCGGCGCATGTTCGGCGACATAGGTGGCGGCACCGCCGTATTCACCGCCGAGAGCCAGACCCTGCAGCAGGCGCAGGACGATCAGGATGATCGGGGCGGCGATGCCGATGGACGCATAATTGGGCAGGATGCCGACGATGAAGGTCGACAGGCCCATGATGAGGATGGTGACCAGAAACGTGTATTTGCGGCCGATCATATCGCCGAGACGCCCGAAAACCAGGGCACCGAAGGGGCGGACCGCAAAGCCGGCGGCGAACGCCATCAGGGCGAAGATGAAGGCCGCGGTCGGGTTCACGCCCGAAAAGAACTGTGCGGCGATGACCGCGCTGAGCGATCCGTAGAGATAGAAGTCGTACCACTCGAAAACGGTCCCGAGCGAGGACGCGAAGATGACTTTCTTTTCCTCGCCCGTCATCGGTCGGACGGCATCAGCCGTCGAAGCCGCATAGGCCATGGTCTTCACCCTCCCAAGTGAATAAGCCAAGACTGTGGTTGGTTTTTGGCGAGCGGCGCATCGCGGTCATGCCGTTGAATGACCAAGCCCGCTTCTTGGTTGTTCTGCGGATAGTTGTGCGCACAAACCATGCGCGTCACCCCCGACCATGGTCGGGGGGCACCGGGACGCGGTATTGGGTTACGCTATCCTATTGTGCGGATTCCACCGCCTGCCGGAACGGCCCTTACTGGAAAACCGGGGCATATAACAGCCCGCCCTGCGTCCAGGGCCGGTTCACGCCGCGGTCCAGCTTGAAGGGGGAGCGGCTGCCGAGGTTGCGGTCGAAGATCTCGCCGTAATTCCCGACCTGTACTACCGCTTGGTAGGCCCAGTCCGGGCGCAGGCCCGCCTTCGCCGCCACCTCCGGCATGCCGGACAGCAGGCGCCGCATTTCGCTGCTGCCGGTGATGCGCTGGAAATTGGCGTTGGCGCCGGTGACGCCGGCATCGTCGGTCAGAAACAGCGCGAACATGACCCAACGCACCGCCGCCATCCACATGCGGTCGCTGTTCGGCGTCAGCGGAGCCAGCGGCTCACGCGCGGCAACGGAAGAGGCCACGGGGGTGTCGGCGATTTCCAGCGCGTCCTGCGGCGCATCCAGCATCCGCAGCGCCGTGGTCAACAAGGCCCGGTCGGCGCTGACCGCCGCGCAGTCGCGGCTGAGGAAGGCCTCCAGCGTGTCGGGCCAACCGGGGAAGCTGCGCAGCTTCCAAGGCCGCTTGCCGCTGGCGATCAGGGATTCCAGCTCGGCCTGGGTGGTGGTGCCGGCCGGCACGCAGACCGTCACCTCGCCGTCCAGCGCCGACCGGCCGTCGGGCAGCCGCCACGCGGCGATCCCCTGCACGTCGTAGAAGATCGGCGGTCCGAAATCGACGGCATAGGTCGCATCCCGTGTCAGCGTCCAGGACGTCTGAGCGAAGGAGACGTCGACCTCGCCGGCGGCGACCGCGGCGAACTCCTGCAGCTTCGACAGCCGGCGGATCTCGATGGCGTCGGCCTTGCCCAGCACCGCGGCGGCCAGCGCCCGGCACAGATCGACCATGAAGCCGACCGGACGGCCGCCGTCGTCGTTGGCGGCGAAGCCGGGATTGAAGGACACCCCGCAGCGCACGACCCCGCGCCGCTCGATCTCCGCCAGCACCGGGCGGTCGCCGTTGCGCGCGGCGTCAGGCTGCGCTGCGGCGGCACCGGTGAAGAGCTGCAGCGCCAGCAGCAGGCCGGACGCGACGGCAACAGGCTTGGACCCCATCCTTCTCCCCTTATCCGACGGATTGGCTATGATACGCTGCGATCGTTCTCGCGCAAACGATGCGGGGCCAGAGAAGCAGGAACGGGAATGGCGGACGGCAGCGGGTCGGGGTCTGGCGGTTCTGAACCGGACAGGGCCGGGATGGTCAGGATCGGCGTCGGGGCGCGGCTGTTCGGCGCGCTCGCCTTCAACGGGCTGGTCGCCTTTCTGATCGGGCTGGGCGCCTACATCGCCTTCGATGGGCTGCATGCCGGCATCACCAAGGTCACGTCGGAGCAGTTCCCGGCCGTCGTCGCCTCCGCCAAGCTGGAGCGCCAGCACCAGCGGATCATGCGGACCCTGGAACAATTGGCTCTGTCAGAAGAGAATTTCGGACGCGAAACGATCAAGCAGGGGCTGGCCGACCAGCTCGACGGCTATGACCGGCTGCTGGCCGAGTTGGACTCGCCCGACGGCCGGCAGGCCCAGCGGATTGCCGGGCTGAAGCTTCAGCGCGACGAGATCCTGCGGCTGCGCGACGCCATCGACCGCGGCGTCGCCGCCCGCATCACCGCGCGCCGCGCCCTGGCCGACCGTACCCGCGACGTGCGGCGGATGGCCGACGCCCTGGCCGAACCGGCTCTGCGCGGGGTGGAGGATGCCGGTGTGCAGCGCTGGCTGGCGATGGCGGAGCGGCTGCTGTTCCTGATCGCCTCGGTCCATCAGGCGGAGAACAGCTTCGCGCTCGCCCGGCTGGCCGACAGTGCGGTGGCGCAACTGACGGCGCTGGACGGCTCGGTTCCGGCGGGCGCCGTGGCGGACCAACTCACCCGGCTGGCCGAGGGCATGCGGTCGGTGGTGGAAGGCGACCGCTCCGTCTTCCGCCAGCGGCAGGCGGAATTGCAGGCGTCGGAGATGCTGAACGGGCTGGTCGACCGCGCCAATCAGGTGTCGCTGGTCAACACCGGGCTGAACACCGGCATCTTCGTGGAACAGACCAAGGCGGCGGAGGAAAGCCGCCAGCAGGTGATCGAGGTGTCGACCACCTACACCCGCCTGTTCTTCGCTTCGGTCGGCGTTGTCGTGCTGGGGATGGTGCTGTCGGTGCTGTATGTGCGGCGCAAGGTGCTGGCCCGGTTGTGGGCGGTGAGCGAGGCGATCCGCGACCGCACAGGCGGTGGCCGGGCCGAAGTGCCGGTGACCGGCGCCGACGAGATTGGCCAGCTTGCCCGCGCGTTGCGCTTCTACATCCAGGAGACGGAGGACAAGAGCGCGGCGCTCCGCCGCAACGAGCAGTGGCTGCGCACGGTGTTGGAGGCGGCGCCGGTGCCTCTGGTGATCTCCGGCCGCGCCGACGGCCAGATCCGCTTCGTCAACCGCCGCGCCGCCGACCTGTTCGAGGTGGACGAGGCCGCCGACCTGCTGGGCCGCCCGGCCGCCAGCGTCTGGTATGTCCCGCAGGTGCGCGACGAGTTCGTCCGCGACGTCTTCTCCAGCGGCCTCGCCCTCGATGTGGAAACGGAACTGGTGACCAGGTCCGGCCGCCGTCTGTGGGGCCTCCTGTCCGGCATCGCCTTCGAATTCCAGGGAGAGGAGGTGCTGCTCAGTTCGGTCGTCGACATCACCCGCCGCCGCGAGGCGGAGGAACTGTTGCGGCGGACCCAGGCCTTCCTGGACGCGGTGATCGACAATGTGCCGAGCGTCCTCTACGTGCTGGACGGCGACAGCGGCCGTGTCCTGCTGTGGAACCGGGCGGCGGAGGATTGTTTCGGCACCCGCCGCGCCGACATCGAGAACCGCACGCTGGCCGAGGTGCTGGGGCCGGAGACCGGCCGGGCGCTTGCCGGCGGCGATCCTGGCGCCATGCGCTCGCTGGGAGTGGAGGAACTGGTGCTTCCCCGCAACGGCGAGAACGCTGTCTTTGCCCTGCAGCGCCATCCGTTCGAATGGTCGGGCGATGGACGCTGCCGCATCATCTGCGTCGCCAACGACATCACCGCCTCGCGCCGGGCGCGCGAAGAGTTGCGGCAGGCCAAGGAGCGGGCCGAGCGCGCCGACGCCGCCAAGACGGAGTTCCTCGCCACCGTCAGCCACGAGATGCGCACACCGCTGAACGGCATCCTCGGCCTGTGCCGGCTTCTGCTGACCGGGCAGCTGCATGCCGGCGAGCGGCGCTATGCCATGTCGATCATGCGCTGCGGCCACGGGCTGCTCGATCAGGTCAACGACATCCTGGACCTGCGCAAGATTGAGGACGGCAAGCTGGACCTCGACCCCGCCCCCTGTGCCCTGCTGCCGGTGCTGGAGGAGGTCGTTGCGACGGTGGAAGGACTGGCGAACGAGAAGGGGATCGACCTCGACCTCGACATTGCGCCGGAGGTGCCGGAACTGGTGGTGGTCGACCGACAGCGGCTGCGCCAGATCCTGGTGAACCTCGTCGGCAACGCGGTGAAGTTCACCGAACGCGGCGGGGTGGACCTGCGCGTCGACATCGAACCGGTTCCGGAACGTTCCGGCTCCGGAGAGATGCTGCGTTTGGCTGTGCGCGACACCGGCATCGGCGTGCCGGCGGACCGCCGCGCCGCCATCTTCGAAAAGCTGGAGCAGGCCGACCCCACCATCGCCCGACGCTTCGGCGGCAGCGGGCTGGGGCTGGCCATCGTCCGCCATCTGCTGGACGCCATGCAGGGCAGCATCCGCGTCGACAGCGCGGAGGGGCTGGGCAGCGTCTTCACCGTCACCATTCCCTTGCAGCGGGTGATCGAGCCGGCGCTTCCCGCCCGGCCCGGCCGTCTGCTGCCGATCAGCCGGGTACGCTCGCTGGCCCTGCTGCTGGTGGAGGATGATGCGATCAACCGCGAGGTGGCACTGGGCCTGCTGTCCGACGCCGGCCATCGCATCACCGTGGCGGAGACGGGGGAAAAGGCACTGGAACTGGCGACCCGGCGGCGTTTCGACGCCATCCTGCTGGACATCCGGCTGCCCGACATCGACGGGCCGGAGGTGGCGCGCCGCATCCGTGCTTTGGAGGATGCCGACCGCGCGGCGGTGCCGATCGTCGCGGTGACCGCCAACGTCTTCGCCGCCGACCGCGCCCGCTACATCGCCGCCGGCATCGACGCGGTGATCGAGAAGCCGATCTTCCCGGAGCGTCTGATGCACCTGCTGTCGAACGCCGTCGCCGCCCGATCCGAAGATGACGAGGAAACGGCTGCCGGGACTGCGCCGGTCGAGCCGCCCGCCCGCCGGCCGGTGATGGAGGACGACGTGAATGAGGAGATTCTGGAACGCTACATCCGCTCCCTCGGTCCGGCGCGCTTCGCCACCATCCGCGGCCTGCTGCTGGACTCGGCGCAGGACGGGCTGCCCCGCCTGACCGCTGCCGACAGCTCCGACGAGGAGATCGAGGACATCGCCCACCGGCTTGCCGGCGCCGCCAGCCATTTCGGTCTGACCGCCTTCGTCGGCCTGATGCGTGCGGTTGAGGACGGGATGCGCGAAGGCCGCCGCGTGGAGGCGCAGGCGTTGGCCGCCACCGCGGAGTCGGCGTTCAGACGCGGCCTTGGGGCGATGGACGCGGTGCGGGGGGTGCTGGAGGGGGTTTGAGGCGGGAGTTTGGCGTCCCGCCTCGTGCAGACTTGCTCACGCCCCCTTGGCGGCGCGATAGGCTTCCATCAGCTGACGTCCGGCGGCGAGGATGCCCTCGCGATCGCCCTTCTTGACCAGGGTTTCGTCGACCAGCTTGCCGCCGGCGCCGACGCAGGCCACGCCGGACGCGACATAGGACGCCACGGTGGTGGCATCAATGCCGCCGGTGGGGACGAAGCGGACGCCGGGGAAGACCGACTTCAGCGCCTTGATGTGCGCCGGGCCGACGGTGGAGGCCGGGAAGATCTTGATGGCGTCGGCGCCGGCGGAAATCGCTGCATGCACCTCGGTCGGGGTCAGGGCGCCCATCAGGCAGGCCACGCCGTGGTCGCGGCAGGCGGCGGCCACCTTCGGCACGACGCAGGGCGACACCACATACTTGGCGCCGGCCTTCACCACGTCGGCGACGGCGGCGGGGGTCAGGACGGTGCCGGCGCCGATCAGGGCGCCGCCCTCGGCCGACAGCTCCTCGATCAGGCCGACGGCGCCGGGGGTGGTCATGGTGATCTCGAAGGTGCCGTAACCGGCCTCGCGCAGCCAGGTCACTGCGGTGCGTGCCAGATCGGCGGAGCTGTTGCGGATGACCGGAACGACGCCGTAGGCGACGAGCTGGTCCAGGATTTCGATAGGGCTCTGGTTGGTGGACATCAGGATTCCTCGGATTTCTTCTGGATGATTGGGGATGCGGGGTTTGAAAAGGAAGCCGGCCGCTCGGGTACGCGGTGGTGCCCGGCCAGGACCGCCTTGATGCGGGCGAGACGGCGGTCGAGGCCCGGCGGTGCCTGCAAACCGACGGCGACGGTCAGCACGTCGATGAGCGCCAGTTGCGCCAGCCGCGAGGCCATCGGGGTGTGAACGGCGGTGTCTTCGTCGACATCGACGGTCAGGCGGATGTCGGCGCGTTCGGCCAGCGGCGTCGCGGACGCGGTGATGGCGATCACCGTGGCGCCGCCGTCGCGGGCGATGGCGGCGACGTCGAAGATCTCGTCGCTGGTACCGGTCTTGGAAATCGCCAGCAGGGCGTCGCCGGGGCCGAGAGTCGCCGCCGCCATCGCCTGAAGATGGGCGTCGGTGCTGGCGGTGACCTGCGGCAGCAGGCGGAACAGCTTGTGATGGGCGTCCAGCGCCACCGTGCCCGACGCGCCGACGCCGACGATCTGCACCCGCTGTGCCCGCGCCAGCACCCCGGCCGCCTTTTCCAGCGCGCCGGCATCAAGCCGGCTGCGCAGGCGGACCAGTGCGTCGATGGAGCGGTTCAGCACCTTTTCCGCGGCGCTGGCAACGCTGTCGCCGGGGGTGAGGTCGCGCACCAGCGGGGTCGGGCGGTCGCCGACCTCCTCGCGCACGGCGGAGGCCGCCAGATGCTGGGCCAGCGAGATCTTGAATTCCTGAAAACCGCCGAAACCGGCCGAGCGGCAGAAGCGCAGGACCGACGGTTCGCTGACCCCCGCCTTCCCGGCCAGCTGCGCCAGACTGTCGCGGACCGCGGCCTCCGGATCGGCCAGAACGGTGCGGGCCACCGCGGCTTCCGCGCGGCGCAGGCTGTCGAGGGACGAGGCGATGGTGTCCAGCATGGGTGGGCCAGCGGTGGCTGCCGAAAACGAATGTAGTTTTACTACAGACGAGCCGCTTTGTCGATCCGCCTGTGAAGCAACACTACATTTCGTTCGCGCACCCCGCGCCGCAAGCTGTCCCGGGAGGATGGGCGCGAAGGCTCCTCTCCCGGGGCTCCCGGCGGATTTTCGCTCCGCCTTACGCCGACCGCACCTGACTGAGGAAGCGGTCGATCTGCTGCTGGAGACGGTCGGTCTGGCTCGAGACCTCCTGGGCGACCGACAGGACCTCCTGCGCCGACTGGCCGGTCTGGCCGGCGGCGGTGCGGACCTGACCGATGTTCTGGGAGGCCTGGGCGGTGCCGCCCGCCGCCTGCTGGACATTGCGGGCGATCTCCGACGTGGCGGCGCCCTGTTCCTCCACCGCAGCGGCGATGCTGGCGGCGATGTCGTTCAGCCGGCCGATGGTCTGGCCGATGCTGCGGATGGCGTTCACCGCCTCGCCGGTCGCCTGCTGCATGGCGCCGATCTGGCCGGCGATCTGCTCGGTGGCCTTCGCCGTCTGGCTGGCCAGCTGTTTGACCTCCTGCGCCACGACGGCGAAGCCCTTGCCGGCCTCTCCGGCCCGTGCCGCCTCGATGGTCGCGTTCAGCGCCAGCAGGTTGGTCTGGCCGGCGATATCGGAGATCAGGTCGAGCACCGCGCCGATGCGGCTGGCGGCCTCGTTCAGTTCCCGCATCGTGCTGTCGGTGCGATCGGCCTCGTTTGCCGCCTTGGCGGCGATTGTCGCCGATTCGGTCACCTGCCGGGCGATCTCGCTGATCGACTGCGACAGCTCATGTGCGGCCGATGCGGCGCCGTCGACGTTGACCGACGCGGTCTCCGCCGCCTCGGCGGCACTGCCGGCCTGGCGGGAGGTGTCGTCGGCGGTCGCCACCATGCCGGCGGCGGTCTGGTGCATCTGGGTGGCGGCGGCGGACACCGTCTCCACCACCGTTTTCACGCCGTTCTCGAACTGGTCGGCCAGCGACAGCATGGTCTGGCGGCGTTCGCCGGCGGCCCGCTGGCGCTCGGCCTCGGCGGCGGCGCGGGTGGTCTCCACCTCGCGCGCGGTGTCGCGGAAGACGAGCAGCGCCGCCCCCATCTCCGCGATCTCGTCATGGCCGCTCAGCTTGATCTCGGCGTCGAGGTCGCCGGCGGCGATCCGGCCCATGCCGGTCTTCAGCTCCATCATCCGGCGGATGACGATGCGGCCGATATAGAGCCAGACCACCAGGATCGACACCAGGATGCTGGCGACGGCGACGGCTATCTGGGTCAGCCGGCTGTTGTCCAGCATGCGGGTGGTGGCGCCGCTGGCCTCGGCGATGTTGCGCTTCTGGCCTTCGACCAGGGTGGCGATCCCCTTGGACAGGGTGGTGGTCAGGGCGTGGTTGCTCTCCAGCAGCTGGATGAAATAGCCCTGGATCAGCAGTTCCTTCTGCCGGATGGTGACCAGCGAGGTCTCGCCGACCGAAAAGCCGTTCAGCAGCTCCGCCTGCTTGGTGGCGACGGCGGCCAGCCGCTCCGGCAGATCCTTCGCGCTGTTCACCAGCCCGGCCAGCGAAACGCCGACACGGGTCTCGATGATGGCCAGCCGCTGGTCGTCGCTGGTGCTCGCCGCTTCCATCAGCATGTTGCGGACGTTGGCCGCCTCGGCCGTGACGGTCGCCAGCGGCTTCTTCTCGGTCGTGATCTTGGCCAGTGCGGCGGCCGCCTCGCGCATTGCGGCGGAGTCGGTGTCGGGTTCGGACAGGGTGGAGCGGGCCTGCTCCTCGTCATTGTTGAGGACGGAGGTCCAGGGGGCGGCGAATTTCTGGATTTCCGCTTCGGCCGCCATCACCTTCGGCAGCATCGCCGTGCGTTCGGCGGCGAGCGCCACCCGTTCGGCCGCCGCCTGGTCGAGCTGTACGAGGTTGTTGAGCAGCCCCTGCGACGCCTCTTCGATGGCGGCGAGCTGGTCCCCGGCGGAGCCGGTGGCCCGCAGCCGGGAAAGGCGGGCGTTGAATTCCTCCTTCGCCTCGGCGATGCGGGCGGAGACTGCCTCCCGCGCGGCGGCATCGGTGGCCGACGTCAGGGCGGGGGCCAGCGCCACCAGCCGTTCGGCCTGCTGCGCCACCGCCATGCCCTCCGTCATCGCCGGCACCGCCTCACCGACGATGGCGTCGATGGTGGTGCGCACATTCGCATAGCCGATCAGCGCCACGGCGGCGGCCACCAGCGTGCCGGACAACACCACGCCGATGGCGATCATCAGCTTGGCGCGTAACCCGGAATACCAGGCGCCGCCTTTGGCGGGGCCTCCCTGGAGCGTCATGCTCCGGCTATCGTTCGACATACCGTCCTCCCCCATCGGTGCTCTCGGGCACCAGCGCTCCACACGTCACTGCGGCCGGCCGTTCCGGCTCTCGCCGCATCACTGTTTCCTCCGTCCCGCTCCGGGACGGCCGTCGGCGATGTCTCGGAAAAGGAACAAATGCAAATAATTTGACCGTTCCATGACTAGGAAAGCGCCAAAATCGCTAAGAAAGAAATAAGGAGAATCCACGATTCTTCCGGGGTGCGTTGCGGATTGCGTCGCAGCGCAATGGTCGGCCAGCCGTGTCACGTAATGATTTCACCGAAAAGGCGCACACTCTGGGGAAGGAAAGTCGGAATGGTGGTCTATGCCTCGGCAAATCACACCGGATTTAGGTGATATAACAGATTTACTCGCAACCGCCGGACGCACCGGCGTGAGCGGGCGCATATCAGCCAAAAAAAGGGCCGGCCTTGCGAAAGGCCGGCTCCTTCAGTCGGAGGCAATGGTGTTCGGGTGCCGCGTCAGGCGAGCGCTTCCCGCGGGCCGAAGAACTCGTGAACGATCGACGATTCCGGCAGCCCCAGCGCGGTCAGCGCCTTGACCACCGCGGCCATGAAGGGCTTCGGGCCGACGACATAGGCGGCCACGCCCGGCTCCTTCGGCAGCAGGTCCGCCAACCGCTCCTGGTCGAGCAGGCCGACCATGTGCGGCTGATCGCCCGGCTGCGGCTTGGCATAACAATAGACCGGCTTGAGCGCCTTGTGCAGGGCGGCCAACTCGTCGATCTGCCGGCGGAAGGCGTGGACCGAGCCGTTGAGCGCGGCATGCACATAGATGACCTTGCGGCCGGCGGCCAGCGCCTGTTCGGCCAGCGGCAGGGCGGGGGTCTGGCCGACGCCGCCGGTGATCAGCAGCAGCGGGCCGGCACCCTCGCGCAGCACGAACTCGCCGGCCGGCGGATAGACGTCGATCTCGTCACCGACCTGGATGCGGTCATGCAGGAAGCCGGAGACCAGTCCCTGCGGTTCGCGCTTCACCGAGATGCGGTAGTCGCGGCCGTTCGGCGAGGCAGAGAGGCTGTAGTTGCGGTGGACGGTCTCGCCGTCGACCGTCAGGCGCAGGCCGAGATACTGGCCGGGATGGAAGTCCATCACCCGCCCGCCGTCGACCGGCGCCAGCCGGAAGGAGGTGATGACGGCGCTTTCCGGCGTCTTCTCCACGATGCGGAAGCGCCGGGCGCCGCGCCAGCCGCCGGTCAGCGCCGCCTTGCGGGCATATTCCGTCTCCTCCGCCGCGATCAGCAGGTCGGCCAGCTGCCAGTAGGCGGCACCCCAGGCGTCGGCGACCTCGGCCGTCACCGCGTCGCCCAGCACCTTGCCGATGGCCTCCATCAGGCAGGTGCCGACGATCTTGTACTGGTCCGGGGTGATGTTGAGCGACACGTGCTTCTGCACGATGGCCTCGACCGCCGGCCCCAGAACCTCCAGCCGGTCGATGTTGGAGGCGTAGGCGATGATGGCGTTGGCCAGCGCTTCCGGCTGGGCGCTGCTGCGCTGGTGGCTTTGGTTGAAGACGGCGCGCACCTCGGGGAAGCGCTCGAACATCAGCGGATAGAAGGTGCCGGTGATCTTGTTGGCGTTGGCGGCGACCACGTGGGCGGTGGCCTTGATGACGGCGGTCTGGTCAGGCGTCAGCATGAAGAGGGCAATCCTTTTGCGCGTCACGATGTCGCAATGGAATGGCAAGCCCTGTGCCAAAGCGACGCAGCCAGGGATTCCGCGCCGTGCGGACGGGGCGTTGTCAAAGCGACCACGCAGGTTATGATGTCTGATGGACAACGAAGCGGTCATTTCGACATCGTCGCTCCCGCTGGACGAGGCTGGAGCCCTGTTGCAGGCATTGGACGATCCGGCACGGCTGTGGCCCCTGCTGCTCGACCTGATGTCCCGCCATCTGCCGTGCGACGCCTGCGCGCTGCTGCGCCACGACGGTCGCTCCGATGGTGTCAAGGCGGGGGAGGGGATGCTGGTGCCGCTCGCCACACGCGGGCTCAGCCCCGACACGCTCGGCCGCCGTTTCGAGCTGGACGAGCATCCCCGCCTGCAGGCGATTGCCGAAGCCGATGGTGGACCGCTGCGTTTTCCCGCCGGCTGCGAGTTGCCCGACCCTTATGACGGGCTGATCCCCGACCTTAGCCAGCGCTTGCATGTCCATGATTGCGTCGGGGCGCCACTGAGCGTCGACGGCCGACCCTGGGGCGTGTTGACTCTGGACGCGCTGAACGAAGGACGGTTCGATGGCTGGGACGGGGCGATTGCCGCCTGGGCGCAGTTGACGGCCGACCTCGCGACCGCGGTGGAGCGGCGGGCGGCTGTGGTCGGCGATGGCGGAACGGCCTTGCGCGTTCTCGACGAACCGGCGCCGGGGCTCGATCTCGAGGCGGTCGGCGGCAGCCCGGCGATGGCGGCCCTGCTGGCGGAAGTCGATACCGTGGCGGCCAGCGACCTCGTCGTGCTGGTGCTGGGCGAGACCGGGGTGGGAAAGGAACTGGTGGCCCGTCGGCTGCACGCCCGCTCCCCCCGCGCCGCCGGGCCGCTCGTCCATGTCAACTGCGCGGCGCTGCCGGACGCCCTTGTGGAAAGCGAACTGTTCGGCCATGTGCGCGGCGCCTTTTCCGGCGCGGTGGCCGACCGGCGCGGCAAGTTCGAACTGGCCGACGGCGGCACCCTGTTTCTGGACGAGGTCGGCGAACTGCCGCTGGCGGCGCAGGCCAAGATGCTGCGGGCGCTGCAGAACGGCGAGATCCAGCGCGTCGGCTCGGACCGACACATCACCGTCGATGTGCGGGTGATCGCCGCCACCAACCGCGACCTCGCGGCGGAGGTGCGGGAGGGCCGCTTCCGCGCCGACGTCTATCACCGGCTCAGCGTCTATCCGCTGCGGGTGCCGCCGCTGCGCGACCGCGGCACCGACATCCTGCGGCTGGCCGGCTTGTTCCTGGAGCGCAACCGGGCGCGGCTGGGCTTGCGCAACCTGCGCCTGTCGGCGGCGGCGGAGCGGCGCATGCTGGCCTATCCCTGGCCCGGCAACGTGCGCGAGTTGGAGCACGCCATCGGCCGCGGCGCCATCCGCGCCCGCGTCGCCCGTCCGCCGGACGGCGGCGTGCTGACCCTGACTCCGGCGGATTTGGGCTTGGCGGATTTGGGGCAGGAGGAGGGAAGTGTCATACCGACAGCGATGCCGGCGCAGCAACCCCGCATTCCGGAACCGGCGGACCTGCCCGAACTGCCGTTGCGCGACGCGGTGGAGGATCTCGAACGCCGGATGATCCGCGCGCATCTGGCCCGCCACGATGGCAACTGGGCGCAGGCGGCACGGTCGCTCGGGCTGGATCGCAGCAACCTGTTCCGCCTGGCCCGGCGGTTGGGTCTGCGCGAATGACCGGGGAGGATTTGTCCTGGCGGGCGGAGATCGATGCGCTGGTCTTCCGCCCGGCCGGGCATGGTGGCTGGTGCGCCGTCCACCGCTTGGCATTCCGCGCCCTGCTCGGCACGCGGGAGCCGGCGCCGGAGGACTGCCTCGCCTACGCGACCGCAAACCGTGGCGCGTTCGAGGCCGCGGCGGCAGGCAAGATCGCCCGGCGCGGCTACGACGTTGCGGCCAGCCTGCATCTGACCAGCCGCGACGTCGCCCGCTTCCTTTAGAACCCCATCTGCCGGGGCATCCACAGCGCCAGATCCGGCCACAGGATCACCGCCACCACCACCAGCAGCATGGTGACCAGCGGCCAGATCACCCAGCGGATCGTGCTTTCCATCGAACAGCCGGTCATGCGGCAGGCCACCATCAGGTTGACGGCCATCGGCGGGGTGAACTGGCCGACGGCGATCATCAGGGTCAGGATGACGCCGAACCAGGTCAGGTCCCATTTGTAGGCGGTGGCGATGGGGATCAGCAGCGGCAGCAGGATGATGAAGATCGAGATGCCGTCCAGGAAGGTGCCGATGATGGTCAGCATCACCACCAGCAGCGCCATCACGCCATATTCGCCCAGACCCGAATGGATGATGGCGTCGGCGATGGGGTCGATCACCGACAGGGTGCTCAGCGCCCAGCCGAACACGCTGGCCAGCGCGATCACCGTCAGGATGATGGCGGAGATCTCCGCCGCCTCCACCAGCATCGAGTAAAGGTCGCGGAAACGGATGGTGCGGTAGACCACCATGCCCAGCAGCAGGCCATACGCCACCGCGATCACCGCCGCCTCGGTCGGGGTGAAGATGCCCAGCCGCAGGCCGCCCAGGATGATGACCTTGGCGAACAGGCCGAGCGACGCGTCCCACAGGCTGCGCCAGAAGGGCGGGCGCGGCTCGTGCGACAGCTTGGCTCCCAGATTGTGTTTCCGCGCCAGCCAGTAGACCGGGATGATGAGGGCGAGACCGGCCAGCGTGCCGGGGATGATGCCGGCGGCGAACATCGAGGTGGTCGGGGCGGCCGGCACCAGCACGCTGTAGATGATGAGGGCGACCGACGGCGGGATCAGGATGTCGGTGGCCGCCGCCGCGGCGATGACGCTGGCGATGTAGGGGCGGGGATAGCCGGCGCGGATCATGCTGGGCGCCATCACGCCGCAGACCGCCGCAGCGATGGCCGGGCCGGAGCCGGAGATGCCGCCCATCATCATCGCCACCACCACCGCGATGATCGCCAGCGCGCCCTTGCCCTGGCCGACAATGGCGGTGGCGAAGCGCACCAGCTTCTGCGCCACGCCCGACCGGTCGAAGATGGTGCCGGCCAGAACGAACATCGGGATGGTCAGCAGCGGATATTTGGCGATGCCGGTGTAGACGCTGGTGGGGACCGAGATCACTCCCAGATGCGCGAAGGCGATTGCGGCGGTGCCGGCCAGACCCAATGCGGCGGCGATCGGCACGCCTGCCAGCATCATGACCAGGAAGGAGCCGAAGAGAAGGGTGGTGATCACGGCTCACCCTCCGGGATATGTCCGGTTTCCAGCGGTTCGGTGCCGCGATGGATGCGGATCATGCGGCCGATGGTGCGGGCGAGCACCACCAGCGACAGCACCGGCAGCCAGATCGTGTAGATCCATTGCGGCAGCCCCAGCGCCGGCGAGGTCACCTCGAACCGGTAATCGTCCCAGGTCGTCCAGGTGCCGTAGACCACCAGCAGCCCATACATCAGCGCGACGCAGGCCATGGCGAACTGCTCGGTCCGGCGGCGGTTGGCGGGCGACAGCTTGTCGGTGATGAAGGTGATGCGGATGTGCCGGTCCTTCACCACCGCGGCCGACGCGCCGAGGAAGGTCAGGATCACCATCAGCGCGATTGAATATTCCTCGGTGAAGGCGAAGGAGACGTCGGTCAGGTAGCGCACCACGACGTTGGCGAAGGTGATCAGCGCCACCACCGCCATGGTGATGGCGACCAGCACCTCTTCGATGCCCAGGGGGACGCGGGGTTTCGGCACCGGCCGGACGACGGTGGGGTCGTGATCGCTCATATTGCCAGGGTCCAGATGGAGGGAGCGGGATTATTCCCTTCACCGGGCAATCAATGCAAGAAACGATCTCCCACCCGGATTACTCCACCGGCATGCCGGCCATCCTGTCTGCGCAGAGCGCCTCTTCGCACAGTGGGAGCCGCAGCGTGAAGACGCTGCCCTCCCCCAACCGGCTGTCGAGCGTCACGGTGCCGCCATACAGGGCGGCGATGCGGCGGACCATGTTCAGTCCGACGCCGCTGCCCGCCGCCGTTCCGGTGTTGGACGCGCGGAAGAACCGGTCGAACACCCGCTCCCGCTCGCTGTCCGGAATGCCGATCCCCTGGTCTGCCACGGACAGCGCCAGCTGCGATTGCCCGTCCGGACCGTCCTCGCTCCAGGCGCGCAGCCGGACCGGCGTGCCCGGAGGCGAATATTTCAGCGCGTTGTTCAGCAGGTTGTGGACGCACAACTCCAGCATCGGGCCGTCGCCGGTCATCCGCGCCGGGCAGCCCTCCAGTTCCAGTTCGATCCGTCGGCCGGGCGCGGCGTCGCCCTGGGCGGAAGCGGCGGCGCGCAGCAGGGCTGGCAGTTCCAGCGGATCGCGGCGCAGCGCGAAGGCGGGGTCGCTCAGCCGGTCGTCGGCAAGGCAGGTTTCCAGGATATTGACCTGCCGGCGCACGGCCCGGCGGATCTTTTCCAGCCGCGGCAGCATGCCGGGAGCCTTCACCTCCGCATCCATCAGCAGAAGCTGGGCGGCGCCGTCGATGATGGCGAGTGGGGTCTTGAACTCGTGGGCCGCCATCGACAGGAAGCCGTTCAGCGCCCGTTTTGCCTCCTGCTCCGCCACCAGCCGTTCCTCCGCCTCCAGCCGGGCGAGATCGAGGCGCCGCACCATGTCCTCCAACCGCATCTCGGCCCGGCGGCGGTGGGTGACGTCGCGCAGCATCAGCAGGCAGCCGACCTCGCGCGCCGCAGCACGCCCGCCGCCGTTGCCGGAGGTGAGCGGGACGCGCGTGGCTTCGAAGCTGCGCAATGCGCCGTCGCTCTCCAGGGTCAGCGGCACCGGCAGGGTGATGTCCCGTGGCGACAGCGCCGACAGGCCGGGGAGGTCCGCCAGCCGGCGGCCGAGCGGCGTGCCGTCGGGCACAAGTGCCAGGGCCGCCGGGTTCGCCTCCACCACCCTGCCGTCGGCGTCGAGCACCAGCACCGGGTCGGGAACCGCGTCCAGCAGGGCATCGCGGGCGACCGGCAGCAGGATGAACAGGCGCCGCCGGGTGATCAGCCAGTAGAACACCGCGCCCATCAGCAGGAAGCTGAAGGGCGTGGGGTCAAGGTCGAACAGGGTCAGGTTGCCGGTGACGTAACCGACATTCGCCACCCACGGCACCGCCATCGCAATCAGGAAGCCCAGGTAATGGGTACGGTAGGCTGGCGTGGCCCGGTGGATGCCGCTGGCGGTGACGACGATGCTCATCACCATGAAGGCATAGAGATAGATGGTGACGACGAAGAACAACAAACCGTGGCTGTAGACCAGCGCCGCACCCGGTGCATCGCTGATCGGCTGGACCGCCGTGTAGATCAGCCGGTGGGCGTCGTTGGTCAGCGCCGCCACCCAGGTGAGCAGTCCCACCGTCACCGGCACCAGCCGCCAGCGCGCCGCCAGTTCCTCCCGCGTGTAGGACCACAGGAACAGCGCCCAGAAGCTGGGGGTGCAGACGATGCCGAACCACGCCATCTCGGCCCAGAAAAGCTTGTCCGCCGGTGCCGGGACGATGGTCTCGATGGCGGCGGCCGTCGCCCACCAGGAGGCGGACAGTTGCATCGCCACGAAGTTGAAGCGTCCGGGAAAGGGGGGCAGCGCCCAGCTGCGCCACGCTGTCCACAGGGTCGCCAGGACCGCGGCAAGCAGGAGAAGGGCCGGCAGGGTCAGCATGGCTGAATGGACGGGACGAGCAAGTTGGCTCCGGAAAGCGATTCGCGCCGCAGCATGGACCGCCCGGCCGCGACTCCGCAAGAGCCTGCGGCGCTGTGGTCGGCATTGTCCCAAGGGGCTCTCGGCCATTGCGGAATCCGGGCGCGGTCCCGATAACACGGGGGGCGAGGATCAGGGGGAGCGGCCAGGGTGACGGAACGGGCGGACGGCGGCCGGCGTGGCGCAGCGGACATGGCGACGGTTCCCTTGGAAGGTGATGCCTTCGCCGGAAACGCGGCGCTGCTGCGCAGCCGCGCGATCCCCTCGCTGTTCGAGGCGCTGGAAACCCAGTCCGAGGGCACGGTGGCGGTCGACCGCGACGCGCGGGTGGTGTGGATCAACGAGAAATACGCCCGCATGCTCGGCATCTCCGACCCCGCCGAGGCCATCGGCCGCGAGGTGGAGGAGATCATCCCCCATTCGCAGATGCGTCAGGTGCTGGCGACCGGCCAGCCGATCCTGCTCGACCTGATGCTGTTCGGTACCCAGCGGCTGGTGGTGACGCGCTTTCCCCTGACCGACGACCACGGCGCGATCATCGGCGCCGTCGGCTTCGTCCTCTATGACAGCCTGCACCGGCTGAAACCCCTGCTGGCCGAGCTGTCGCGGCTGGAGGCGGAGTTGGCGGCTACCCGGCGCCGGCTCGACGAGGGGCGGCAGCCGCGCTACACGCTGCAGAGCTATGTCGGCGACAGCCCGGTCTGCCTTGAGGTCAAACGCAAGGCCCGCCTTGCCGCCCGCAGCGATGCGCCGATCCTGCTGCTGGGCGAGACCGGCACCGGCAAGGAGCTGATCGCCCAGGCCATCCACGGCCTGTCGGCCCGCAGCGGCCGGTCCTTCGTCGGCGTCAATGTGGCGGCGATCCCGGAAACACTGCTGGAGGCCGAGTTCTTCGGCGCGGTGCCCGGCGCCTATACCGGGATGGACCGCCGGGGCCGCGAAGGCCGCTTCAAGACCGCCGACGGCGGCACCCTGTTCCTGGATGAGATCGGCGACATGCCGCTGGGGCTGCAGGCCAAGCTGCTGCGGGCATTGCAGGAGCAGGAGATCGAACCGCTGGGCTCCGACCGTCCGGTGAAGGTGGACGTGCGGGTGATCGCGGCGACGAATGTCGATCTGGAGCAGCGGATCCGGGACGGCCGTTTCCGCTCCGACCTCTATTACCGGCTGAACGTGCTGCCGATCCGCCTGCCGGCCCTGGCGGAGATGGGCGGCGGGCTGGAGGCCATCGCCGAATCGATCCTGCAGGAGATTGCAGCCCGCAGCGGCCTTCCTTTGCGCGGCCTGACTCCGGAAGCGGTCGAGGCGCTGGGCCGCCACCGCTGGCCCGGCAATGTGCGCGAACTGCGCAACGTGCTGGAGCGAGCCTGCCTGCTGACCGACAACCGCCGCCTGACCGCCGCCGACCTTGCGGAGGCGCTGCCGAATCTGGGGGATGTCGAATCGGCGGGGGCGTTTCCCGACACGGTTCCTGCGGTCGTCCGGGCGAAGCCGCAGCCTGTGCCCCTGCCGGGCTATGACGACGCCTTCGACGAGTTCGAGCGCGGGCTGCTCGGCCGTGCGCTTGCGGCCAGCGGCGGCCGGGCGACGGAGGCGGCGCGGGCGCTCGGCATTTCCCGCGCCGCCTTCTACAAGAAACTTGCCCGGCTGGGGATGCGCGCCGGCGGGTGAAGCCGGCGCTTTCCCACTCACATCGGCAGCTGCTTCACCGCGGCGACGGCGGTCATCACGCCGCGGATCTCGGCCAGACCGCGCAGGCGGCCGATCATCGGATAGCCGGGGTGGGTCGGCTTGCCGACGTCGTCCAACAGCTCGTGGCCGTGGTCAGGGCGGAAGGGCAGGCGCCAGTTGTCGTTGCCGGCATCCTGGCGGCGCTTCTGCTCCTCCAGCAGGGTGGTGACGACCGACACCATGTCGACATCGCCGCCGAGATGGTCGGCTTCCTCGAAGGACCCGTCCGGCTCCTTGGCGACGTTGCGCAGATGGACGAAGTGGATGTCCTCGGCGAAGCGCTTGGCCATCGCCGGCACGTCGTTGGTCTGCCCCGCGCCCAGCGAGCCGGTGCAGAAGGTCAGGCCGTTGTTCGGCGACTTCACCGCGTTGATGAGGTGAGCGAGGTCGTCCTCGGTGCTGACGATGCGGGGAAGGCCGAACAGCGGGCGGGGCGGGTCGTCGGGGTGGATCGCCATGCGGATGCCGACCTCTTCCGCCGTCGGGATCACCTCGCGCAGGAAGCGGGCCAGCGTCTCGCGCAGGCCGTCGGCGCTCATGCCGTTGAAGCGCGCGATCATCTTGCGCAGGCCGGGGATGTCGTAGCGGTCATAGGCGCCCGGCAGGCCGGCCATGATGTTCGACAGCAGCTTCGCCCGGTCGCTTTCCGACGAGCGGTCGAACCATTCCTTGGCCTTGGCGAGAACCTCCGGCGAGTGGTCCTCCTCGGCGCCCGGACGCTCCAGCATGTAAACGTCGAAGGCGGCGTGCTCATGGGCGTTGAAGCGCAGCGAGGTGCCGCCGCCCGGCAGCGCCGCCGCCAGCTCCGTCCGCGTCCAATCCAGCACCGGCATGAAGTTGTAGCAGATGGTGGTCACGCCGCAGGCGGCGAGGTTGCGCATCGACTGGCGGTAGTTGTCGAACAGCTCGGTCAGGTCGCCTTCGCCGATCTTGATCGCCTCGTGCACCGGCAGGCTTTCGGTAACGGTCCAGCTGAGGCCGAGTTCCTTGTCGGACTCGATCATCGCCTTGCGCTTCTGGATTTCCTCGACCGACCAGACGACGCCGTAGGGGATGTGGTGCAGGGCGGTGACCACGCCGGTGGCGCCGGCTTGGCGGATGTGGTTCAGCTTGATGGCGTCTTCGGGGCCGAACCAGCGCCAGGATTGTTCCATGGCTGCGAACTCCTTGGAAAGAGAGGGGCTTTGGAATTTGGAAAATCAGCGGAAAAGCAGGCTCGGCAGCCAGAGCGACAATGCCGGGATGTAGGAGACCAGGAACAGGATCACGATGTTGCAGAGCAGGAAGGGCCAGATCGCCTTGGTGATGGCGCCCAGCGAGATCTTCGCGATGTTGGCCGCGACGAACAGGCAGACGCCGACGGGTGGGGTGGTCAGGCCGATCATCAGGTTCAGCACGGCGAAGGTGGCGAAATGGATCGGGTCGATGCCCACCTGGGTCGCCACCGCCAGCAGCGGCGGGAACAGGATGATCAGCGCCGCGATCGTCTCCATGAAGGTGCCGACGAACAACAGCAGGATGTTGATCATCAGGATGATCAGATACTTGTTGGTGGTCAGCGCCAGCATCGAGGCGGCGATGGCCTGCGGGATCTGCTCGCTGGTCAGGATCCAGCCGAACACGTTGGCGAGGCCCACCAGCAGAATCAGCCCGCCCGACCCAATGGCGCTTTCCAGCAGGATCGCCGGCAGCTGGCGGAGCTTGAAGCCCTTGTAGACGAACAGCCCGATGACGAAGGCGTAGAGCGCCGCCACCACCGACGCCTCGGTCGGGGTGAAATAGCCGCCGACGATGCCGAACAGGATGATCGCCGTCATCAGCAGCGCCCAGAAGGCGCCGCGGCTGGCGCGCAGCAGCGCACCGAAGCCCTGCCAGGGCTCCTTCGGGTAATTGCGCACCCGCGCCAGGATCCATACCGTCAGCATCATGCCGACGCCCAGCAGCAGGCCCGGAATGGCGCCGGCCATGAACATCTTGCCGACCGACAGGCCGGTCAGGGTGCCGACGATGATCATCGGCACGCTGGGCGGGATGATCGGCCCGACGGTGGAGGCGGCGGCGGTCACCGCGGCGGCGAAGGGCGCGTCGTAGCCTGACTTGCGCATCGCCGGGATCATCACCGCGCCGATGGAGGCGGTCTCCGCCACCGCGGTGCCGGAGATGCCGGCGAACACCATCGACCCCGTCACGTTGGCAAGGCCGAGGCCGCCGCGGATGTGGCCGACCAGCCGGTTGCTGAACAGCACGATCTGGTCGGTGATGCCGCCGCCGTTCATCAGGTTGCCGGCCAGCACGAAGCCGGGGATGCAGAGCAGGACGAAGCTGTCCATACCCGCATACATGAACTGCGGAACCACCGCGAGGTCGATGTCGCTGCCGACCAGATAGACCGCCGACGCGCCGCCCAGCGCGATGCCCACCGGCGCGCCCAGGATCAGCAGGACGGCGAAGGTGACGAACAGTGCGGTGACCATCAGACGGTTTCCCCATGGCTGGGCGGCGCGGAATCACGCCCGAGCCCGGCCAGCCGGGCGATCGAGAAGAAGGCGAGCGACACCGGGATGATCAGCGTCACGACATAGACCCAGATCATCGGCACGTTGATGGAGCGCGCCCGCTCGCCGATGCTGCCGACGACGTAATCCCAGGCGCCGGGAATGATGGCGACGGCGAAGACCAGGATCGCCAGATCGACCACCCGCGCCACCGCCCATTGCAGCGGCTTGGGCAGCAGCAGGATGAACATGTCGACGTTCACCAGCTCGCCGCGCAGCAGCGCCAGCCCGCAGGAGAAGGCGACGAGATGGACCAGCGCGAAGCGGGCCACCTCCTCCGTCCAGGGTGGCGAGGGGAAGCCCGGCACGCGGCCCAGCACCTGGATGGTCACGACGACGATGAGGACACCGATGGCCGCCAGGGTTCCCCAGCGGCAAAGGGCGGATACGGCCGCCACCGCGGCGGAAAAGGCTTTGCGCATCGGACAGGCTCTTGCGGTTGGTGGGGCGGACACCCCCACCCGCTTGAAGCGGGTGAAGGCTTCGGTTCCCGCTTACTTCACCGCGAGGATTTCGTCGTAGATCGGCTTGATCTCCGGCGACAGTGCCGCGACGACGGCCGGGCGGCCCTTCTCGGCGAAGGCGGCCTTGTCGACGGTGATGAACTCCATGCCCTTGGCCTTCAGGTCGGCCGCCAACTTGGTCTCGTCCTCGATGAACAGCTTGCGCTCGGCGGCCTGGGCGGCCTTGGCGGCTTCCATAATGGCGGCCCGCTGTTCGGCTGGCATCTTGTTCAGCTTCTTCGACCCGCCGACCAGATAGATCCAGCTGATGACGTGCTCCGTCAGGTTCACGTATTTCTGGACCTCGTAGAAGCTCGCCGACTTGATCAGGGCCAGCGGGTTCTCCTGCGCCTCGATGGTGTCGTTCTGCAGGCCGGTGAAGACCTCCGAGAAGGCCATCGGCGTCGGCTTGGCGCCCAGACCCTGCCAGAAGGACACGAACAGCGGCACGTTGGGAACGCGCATCTTCAGGCCGTTCAGCTCGTCCGGCGACTTGATCGGGCGCTTGCTGGTCAGGTTGCGCGGGCCGCGGGCGAAGTAGGTCAGCGGGACCAGCTGGGTCTTCTGCTCGATGGCGTCGGCGATCTTCTTGCCCGGCTCGCCGGTGACGACCTTGTCGAGATGGTTGAGGTCGCGGATGGCGTAGGGAACCGCCAGCAGCGCCGCGGCCGGCGCCCAGTTCTGCAGCGATTCACCGGTGATGGTGAAGTCGATGGTGCCGAGCTGGATGCCCTTGATCAGGTCGGTTTCCTTGCCGAGCTGCTCGTTGGGGAACACCTTGACCTCGACCGCGCCGTTGGTGCGCTTGGCGACTTCCTCGGCGAACACCAGCGAGGCCTTGTGCCAGACATTCTCCTCGTTGGCGAGGTGGCCGAGCTTCAGCGTCGTCTTGGCCTGGGCACGGACGATGGCGGGAGCGGCGATGCCGCCCAGCAGCGTCGCACCGGCGGCGATGCCGGCGCCGAGGCCGATGCTCTTGGCCAGCGTGCGGCGGGAGATCGGGGTCTTGCTGTTCATCCTGGTGTTCCTCCGTTTTGGGCGGATCGCGTCCGCCTTGCTTTGGGTAATGGGTGTGCGGGCGGTCAGCTTTCGAAGTCGAGTTGGACCTTGATCGTGCTCGACGGGTCGTTTTCGATCAGGGCGAAGGCGCTCGCGGCGTCGGCGATCGGGAAGACCTGGGTGATCATCGCCGCAGGATTCAGCTTGCCGCTCTCCAGCCACTCGATGACCTGCGGCAGCAGGCGGCGGTTCAGGCGGGAACCGACGAGCGTCAGTTCCTTCTTCACGATCTCCTGCTGGCTGATGTTGCAGGGGGCGGGGGAGAAGCCCAGCAGGCCGATGCGCGCCGCCGGGCTGGCGAGGCGGCAGGCCTCCTCCAGCAGGGCCGGCACGCCGGCGCCATCGATCACCACCGTCGGACCCAGCCCGTCATTCTCGTCGCGCACCGCGTCGGGCACCGACACGCGCGCGGAGTTGAGAACGACGTCGGCGCCGAACTCCTTCGCCCGCTCCAGCCGCTTGTCGTCCAGGTCGGCGACGATGCAGCGGGCGCCGTGCAGCTTGGCGACCTGCACCACCGTCAGCCCGACCGTCCCGGCGCCATAGACCAGCAGCGTGTCGTCGGGCCCGATGCCGGTGCGCGACAGCACGTTGGCGGCAATCGACAGCGGTTCCGCCAATGCGGCCAGCGAGATCGGCAGGTCGGAGCGCACCTTGATGGCGTTGGCCGCCGGCACCACGACATGGTTGCGGAAGCCGCCGTCGCGATGGACGCCGAACACCTCCAGATTGGCGCAGACATTGGTCCGCCCGGCGCGGCAGGCATAACAGCGACCGCAGGACACCACCGGATCGACCACCACATGGTCGCCGGCCGCGACATTGATCACGCCGTCGCCCACCGCCTCGACCCTGCCGGCGAACTCGTGGCCGATGACGCGGGGATAGACCGCGAAGGGGTTGGAGCCGTGGTAGATGTGCAGGTCCGACCCGCAGATCCCGGCGCGCTGGACGCGGACCAGCACCTCGCCGGCCTTCACCGGTCCGGCATCCGGGGCGTTTTCGGGGCGGAGCGCCAGCACATGCGGCTTTTCGACGGTCAGGGCAACCACGGGAACACTCCCTAAAGAAGATGATGCTGTGAAGCAGAGACTCAGGCGGTGGCGGCGACCACGGCGCGGGCGCCCTCGGCGAACAGGTGCTTGAGCGCGGCGGTGACCGGCCCGGTGAAGCGCGGGTCGCGCGGCAGATCCTCGCCGAACACCGCGGTCAGGCCGAACAGCGCCTCGGCCAGCCGGTCGGGGTTGCGGGCATTCGCGGCGGCAATCTCGGCCAGCCGGGAGGCCAGCGGGTCGCGCACGTCGATGGGCTTGCCGGCCTCGTCGGTGCCGGCGACGTAGCGCATCCAGGCGGCGACGGCGAGCGCCAGCCGGTCGATGGGGAGGCCGGCGCCCAGCCGGTCGCGGATCGGGTTCAGCAGGCGCTGCGGCAGCTTCTGCGTGCCGTCCATGGCGATCTGCCAGGTGCGGTGGCGCAGCGCCGGATTGCGGAAACGCTCGATCAGCGCGTCCTTGTACTGCTCCATGTCGGCACCGGGCGGCATGTGCAGCGTCGGCCCGGTCTCCTGGTCCATCAGGTTGCGGACCAGCGTGGCGAAGGCGGGATCGGCCATGGTGTCCGACACCGTCTCGTAACCCGCCAGATAGCCGAGATAAGCGATGGTGGAGTGGCTGCCGTTAAGCAGGCGCAGCTTCATCGTCTCATAGGGATGGACGTCGGCGACCAGTTCCACCCCGACCGTCTCCCAGGCCGGGCGGCCGGCGGGGAAGCGGTCCTCGACCACCCACTGGGTGAAGGGCTCCGTCACCACCGGCCAGGCATCCTGCACGCCCAGCGACTGCGACACGCGGGCGCGGTCAGCCTCGGTGGTGGCGGGAACGATGCGGTCGACCATGCTGTTCGGGCAGGCGACCGCCTCCGCCACCCAGGTGCCGAAACCGGCATCGCGCAGTTCGGCGAAGCGGCGCAGGATGCGGGCGACGGTGTCGCCGTTGCTCGGCAGGTTGTCGCAGCTCAGCACGGTGAAGGGTGGCAGCCCGGCGGCGCGGCGACGAGCCAGCGCCTCGGCCAGGAAGCCGATGGCCGTGCGCGGCTTGGCGGGGTTGTCCAGGTCGTGGCGGATGTCGGGATGGTCCTCGTTCAGCGCGCCGGTCGCCGGGTCGTGGCAATAGCCCTTCTCCGTCACCGTCAGGGTGACGATGCGCACCGACGGACGGCACATCCGCTCCAGCACCGCTTCCGGATCCTCATGCGCCACCAGCAGTTCCAGCAGGCAGCCGATCACCCGCAGCCGCTCCCCCTCCGCGTCGCGCACGGCAACGGTGTAAAGCCCATCCTGCGGTTCCAGCGCGTCGCGGGTGTCGGGGCTGCGCAGGCTGACCCCGGCGATGCCCCATGCCCCGAACTGCGTCTCCAGCAGGGCGTCGGTGTAGGCCGCCTGATGGGCGCGCTGGAAGGCGCCGACGCCGAGATGGACGATGCCGATCTCCAGATCCCTGCGGTCGTAACCGGGCCGCGCCACCTCCGTCGGCAGGGTGGACAGGGTGGCGGCGCCGAGGCGCCGCGACCGGGCGCCGGAAGGAGTCGGGGAGGGTGCGGGCGTTTGCATGGGAGCGGTTTCCTTCCTGGCGAGCCTCAGGCTCACATTCTTGTATGGTAGTATGTCAAGAGAGCCGGGCGGGGGCAATCCTGATTGTTCCCTAGCCGGACGATGCGGGTATGCGAACAATGCAGGCCCGCCCGCCATTGCCCCCCTGAAAGCTGTGCCGGTCAGCGTGCTCCGGCAACCCTTGCACGGCCCGAATTACGGGAGGTCGCCTTCTGGGGCGGCGGAGGTGCGGCGTCGTCCAGGGTGAACAGGTCGGGGAACTTGCCTTCCAGTTCGGGCAGGGAGGTCAGGATCTCGCGCAGGTGCAGCCCCATCGCCGCCTCCGCCTTCACGGGATCGCGGGCGACGATGGCCTCGACCACCGCCTGATGCTGCGAGATCAGCCGGCGGATCGGCGTGGCGTAGGGAACGCTGAGGTAGCGGACGCGGTCCATCTGGGCCTTCGTCTCCTCGACGATGCGCCATGCATAGTCGCACTCCGCCCCGATGGCGATGGTGCGATGGAAGGCCTCGTCCAGTTCCAGGAAGCGCACCGGAACCGCTTCGTCGGCGATGTCCCACTGGGCCTTCAGGTTGTCGCGCAGTTCGGCGATGCCGGCCGGCGTGATGGTCTCGCAGGCCTTGCGCACCACGGCGGTCTCCACCGCCTCGCGGACGAAACGGGCGTCGAGCACCTGTTTGACCGAGATCTTGACGACGAAGGTCCCACGCTGCGGCCGGATGGTCAGCAGCCCCGACTCGCTCAGCTTGATGAAAGCCTCGCGCACCGGCTGGCGGCTGACGCCGAGCTGGTCGGCGATCTCCTGCTCGGACAGGGCTTGGCCCGGGCGGAACTGCATCGTCACGATGGCTTGGCGGAGCACCCGGTACACGCGCCGCGCGATCGGTTCGCCGGAGTCCACGTCGATCTTGCTCAGCATCGCTTTCCCACCCCTAAGCCCACCCGATCCGGTCGACGGACCATCGGCTGGCGTCCACAACAATTCAAGGATACTACCATACTAGTTGGGAAGCAAGCCCCGAGCCTTCCCGAAGCGTTATGCGACGTCGCATTTCTCAGCGCTGCGAATTATGGAAATCATTTCGCACCAGCACACGGACGGTTGAAACTTCTGACAGAATGGGCATGCTGTCGCCGATGGTCTGACCACTTCGCGTGCATGGAGATTCCCTGCCCGGATTTTGACCATCCCGGTTCGCGCATCGACCCGTATCCGTCCATCCTCGACCAGGAAACCGTCGCCCATGTCCGCCATCCTGCTGCAGGAAAGTTCCGAGACGAAGGACCAGCCGCTCCGCGAAGACATCCGCCTGCTGGGGCGCATTCTGGGCGACACCGTCCGCAGCCAGGAGGGGGAGGCGGTGTTCGACATCGTCGAGCGGATCCGCCAGACCTCCATTCGCTTCCACCGCGAAGAGGACCAGGGCGCCCGCAAGGAGCTGGAGGCGATCCTGAACAGCCTGTCGCCGCCGCAGACGGCGCGGGTGGTGCGGGCCTACAGCTTCTTCTCGCACCTCGCCAACATCGCCGAGGACCAGCACCACATCCGCCGCACCCGCGCCCATGCGCTCGCCGGGTCGGCCCCGCGCGAAGGCACCATGGCCCATGCGCTGGACGAGGCGGCGAAGGCCGGCGTCACCACCCAGCAGCTGAAGGAGTTCTTCGACGGCGCGCTGGTCAGCCCGGTGCTGACCGCCCACCCGACCGAGGTGCAGCGCAAGAGCATCCTGACCGTGCAGATGGCGGTCGCCAAGCTGCTGGCGGAGCGCGACCACGGCCCGATGACGCCGGAGGAGGAAGAGACCAACCTCGAATCGCTGCAGCGCGCCGTGCTGACGCTGTGGCAGACCGCGATCCTGCGCGCCACCAAGCTGGCGGTGACGGACGAGGTGGCGAACGGCCTGACCTTCTACGACTATACCTTCCTGCGCGAGATGCCGCGCTTTTACGCTCAGCTCGAAGACCATCTGCGCAAGACCGACCCGTCCTGGGCAACGACGGAGCTGCCGTCCTTCCTGCGCATGGGCAGCTGGATCGGCGGCGATCGCGACGGCAACCCCTTCGTCACCGCGCCGGTCCTGCGGCAGGCGATGCGGATGCAGAGCACCCGCGCCCTGCAGTTCTATCTGGACGAACTGCACACGCTGGGGTCGGAGCTGTCGCTGAGCACCCGCGTCATCGACGTGTCGGAGCCGCTGCGCCAGCTGGCCGAACGCTCGCCCGATCCCTCGCCGCACCGCAAGCTGGAACCGTACCGTCGCGCCATTTCCGGCATCTATGCGCGGGTCGCCGCGACGCTGCGGACGCTGGACGGGCTGGAGGCGCCGCGCCACGCCGTGGGCGACGCGCCGCCCTATCTGACCCCGGCGGAGTTCGGCGCCGACCTCGACATCATCGACCGTTCGTTGACCGTCAACGGTTCGGCCGCCCTGGCCAAGGGCCGGTTGCGCCATTTGCGCCGCGCCGTCAACCTGTTCGGTTTCCATCTCGCCAGCATCGACCTGCGGCAGAACTCCGACGTGCATGAGCGCACGGTGGCGGAGCTGCTGTCCTTCGCCGACGCCGATGTCGATTACAAGGCGCTGTCGGAGGACGAGCGGATCGAGCTGCTGGTGCGGGAGCTGGAAACCAACCGCCCGCTGGCCTCGCGCTACGCCGATTATTCGGAGGAAGCCAACTCCGAACTGGACATCCTGCGCACCGCCGCCGATGCCCGTGCCCGTTTCGGGTCGGACGCGGTGGTCAACTGCGTCATCTCCAAGACCGACGGTGTGTCGGACATCCTGGAGGTCGCCGTCCTGCTGAAGGAAGCCGGGCTGCTGCGGCCGAAGGAAAAGGCGCTGGACCTGAACATCGCGCCGCTGTTCGAGACCATCGGCGACCTGCGCAACTGCGCGGCCACCATGGACCGGCTGCTGTCGATCCCGACCTACCGGCGCTTCCTGGAAAGCCGCGGCAACCTGCAGGAGGTGATGCTCGGCTATTCGGACAGCAACAAGGACGGCGGGTTCCTCACCTCCGGCTGGGAGCTGTACAAGGCCGAGATCGCGCTGGTCGAGGTGTTCGCCAAGCATGGCGTGCGGCTGCGGCTGTTCCACGGCCGCGGCGGATCGGTCGGCCGCGGCGGCGGTCCCAGCTATCAGGCGATCCTGGCCCAGCCGGCCGGCGCCGTGCAGGGCGCCATCCGCATCACCGAACAGGGCGAGGTCATCGCCGGCAAATATTCGAACCCCGAGGTCGGCCGCCGCAACCTGGAAACCCTGGCCGCGGCGACGCTGGAAGCCACGCTGCTGCACCCGGAATCGGCCGCCCCCTGCACCGACCTGTTCCTCCAGACCATGGAAGAGCTGTCGGAGCATGCCTTCAAGGCCTATCGCGGGCTGGTTTACGACACCGAAGGCTTCGAGAAGTATTTCTGGGAGTCGACGGTGATCGGCGAGATCGCCAACCTCAACATCGGCAGCCGCCCGGCGTCGCGCAAGAAATCGACCAGCATCGAGGATCTGCGCGCCATTCCCTGGGTGTTCAGCTGGGCGCAATGCCGCCTGATGCTGCCGGGCTGGTATGGCTTCGGCTCGGCGGTGAAGGCCTATCTGGCCCAGCATCCCGACGGGATGGAGCGGCTGCGCGCCATGCACCGCGACTGGGGATTCTTCAGC
Organism: Azospirillum oryzae; assembly: GCF_900177515.1. Classification (GTDB taxonomy): domain Bacteria; phylum Pseudomonadota; class Alphaproteobacteria; order Azospirillales; family Azospirillaceae; genus Azospirillum; species Azospirillum oryzae_A. Next base: position 25,922 of record NZ_FXAK01000008.1, on the reverse strand, counting down.
ACGCTGCTGTCCAACATGGACATGGTGCTGTCCAAGTCGAACATCGCCATCGCGTCGCGCTATGCCGGTCTGGTGTCGGATCCGGCGCTGCGCGACGCCATCTTCTCCCGCATCCGGGCGGAGTGGCAGGACAGCATCGACGCGCTGCTGGCGATCACCGAGCAGACGGCCCTGCTGGAGAACAACCCGCTGCTGGCGCGGTCGATCCGCAACCGCTTCCCCTATCTGGACCCGCTGAACCATGTCCAGGTCGAACTGCTGAAGCGCCACCGCACCAGCGACAGCGGCGAGCAGATCGCCCGTGGCATCCATCTGACCATCAACGGTATCGCCGCCGGCCTGCGCAACAGCGGCTGACCGGCCTGCCGCACCGCACCACCACGCGGCTTTCCGCCGCACCGTTGCCCACAAATGCGCCCTTCCTCCATCGCGGGGAAGGGCGCATTTTGTTTGCAGACGAAGGACTTGGTCCGCCTTGCCATTTTCTTGTGCGATGCACGATCAACTCTTCGGCATCGCAAAACAAATGTCGGTTACTGAGGCTTTGCCCTAAATAAATCACCATATCTCGGCCGAAAATCCCAGTTGATCGCCTCCGAGTATTTTGATACCTCATGCCTCCCCGAGAGGAGAAATGGTATGACCACTCAGTCGCAACAGCAGCAGATGGCCCAGCAGCAACAGGCGCGGGCGACCACCGGCACGTCCCCCAGTGCGCAAGGCGGCGCCACCGACACACATGAGGAATTCTGTGGCGGCGCCTGCGGTGCCGGTGCCGGCGCCGCGGTGATCTGGCGGCCGATCACGGTGGAGCCGCGTCGCCGCTGAGCGACCCGACCGCCGGGCGACCGCCTTGCCATAAGAAAAGCCCCTCTCCGGTGAAGGAGGAGGGGCTTTCTTTTTTGAACTTTTGCTTCCGCAGACCGGTCAGCCGGCCCGCATGTGGTTGACCAGACTGTCGACCTGTGACCCCAGCGACCGTACCTCGTCGGCGACGGTGGAGGAGGCGGTCAGCACGCGGGTGGCGGATTCGCCGGACTCCGCGGCGGCGCGGGCGACGGAGTCGATGTTGCGGCGGACATGCTGGGTGCCGTCGGCCGCCTCGCCCACATTGCGGGCGATCTCGCGGGTGGCGGCACTCTGCTGCTCGACCGCGGCGGCGACGGTGGCGGCGATCTCGTTGATCTCGCGGATGGTGCCGGCGATGGAGCGGATGGCGTCCACCGCCTCCTGAGTCACCGACTGCATCGCCTGGATCTGGCTGGAGATCTCCTCCGTCGCCTTGCCGGTCTGGTTGGCCAAGCTCTTGACTTCGCTCGCCACCACGGCGAAGCCCTTGCCGGCTTCACCGGCGCGTGCCGCCTCGATGGTGGCGTTCAGCGCCAGCAGGTTGGTCTGGCTGGCGATGTCGTTGATGAGCTGCACCACCTCGCCGATCTTGTTGGCGGACTGCGACAGGCCCTCCACCGTGCGGTCGGTGCGTTCGGCCTCGGTCGCCGCCTTGCGGGCGATCTGGCTGGAGGCGTGGACCTGGCTGCCGATCTCCTGGATCGAGGCGGACAGTTCCTCCGTCGCCGCGGCCACTGCCTTGACGCTGCCTTCGGCCTGCTGCGAGGTGCTGGCCGCGGTGGCCGCCTCTCCGGTGGTGGCCTCGGCGTTGCGGGTCATGCGCTGGGCCATGTCCTGCATTTCGCCGGCGGCGCGGGCGACGCGATCGAGCACGCCGCGCACGCTGCTCTCGAAATTCTCCGCCATCTCGACCATGGCGCGGCGGCGCTCGCCGGCGGCACGGCTGCGTTCGGCTTCGGCGCGGGCGTTGGCCGCGCTTGCTTCGTTGGCCGTGTCGCGGAAGACCATCAGGGCGCGGGTCATGTCGCCGATCTCGTCGGAACCGGCGTTGGGAATCGGCGCGTTCAGGTTGCCGGCGGCGATCGCCCGCATGGCGTCGGACAGTTGGCTGATGCGCGCGACGATATTGCGGCCGACGACGAACCACGCCAGCGCGGCGGCACCGATCAGGCTGGCGACCGCGAACAGGATCAGCATCTTGCGGCCGGCCGACAGCGCGTCGGTCGCCCCGGCGGCGGCGGTGTCCGCCTCCTGCTTCATTGCGGAGATCTGGTCGTCGACCATGCCGGCGAACTGCCGGGCGATCTGGCGGTTCTCCGCCAGGACCTTCTCGTTCTCCTCAGCGGCGGCGAGTTCGGAGCGGCGCAGCTTGAACAGGCTGTTGTCGCCCTTGCCGAAGCCGGCCAGGACCTCGGCGCTCTTGACCAGCTTCGGCAGCCCGTCGTCGCCGCTGGTCTGGAGCGCCTTCAGCCGCTCCTCCATCGCCTTGGCGGCGGTGGTGAAGCGGGTTTCCAGCATCGTCAGCCGTTCGGCATTGGGTGCCTGCGTCGCCTCGTTCAGCGCGCCGACGGTGGCGGCGGCGTAGGTCGACAGTTCAAGATAGCTGCGGAAGCGGGCCAGCCCCTCTCCCAGCAGATCCTGCATGGAGTCGCGGGTCTGTGAGCGGACGTTGACGCTCGACAGTTTGATCTCCGCCTTAAGCCGCATCAGCGGCGATTCCATCTGCTCCAGCAGGGAAGCTTGCCGCTTTGCGGCGTCGGCCAGGACCGTCCCGATCTTCTGACGCAAGGCGTCGCGCTCGGCGCTGCCGACCGGCAACTCCAGAAGCTTGCGGCGCATATCGAAGACGCCGGTGTCGCCGTCGCCCAGCAGGAAGAAAGCGTCCAGCCCGTCGGAGGCGTCCTTGCTCAGGCGGCTGCCGATCTGCGCGGTGGCGCTGACGATGCGGGCGGCCGATTCCAGATAGCTCTGCTGGTGCTGGGTGACGGCGAAGGCGGTCTCCGCGCTCCCGGCGCGGGTCAGGGACTCCGACGCCACGCCCAGGTCGCCGCGCACCTCATACATGGTGATCAGGGAGCGGACGGCGTCGCCCAGCGCGTTCATGTCGCGCTCGGTGCTGCTGTCCAGGGTCTCGCCCTTGCTGCGCAGGGTGGCGCCGGCCCGCTCGGTCAGCGGGGCGAGGTTTGCAAGGAAGGCGTCGTAGGATTTCGCCAGATCGATGGCCATCGCCTCGCGCGTGCCGCGGACGGACAGGCGCTGGTTGGCCGCGGCGTTGCCGTGCTCCAGCGTGGCGATCAGCCCTTCGGTCTTGCTGCGCAACTCGCCAATCCGCGGGTCGCCGGACCGATGGGAGGCCAACTCCTCCACCAGGGCGCCCAGCGTCTTGCCGTTGCCCATGATCTCGCCATAGACGCGCTCGCGTTCGCTCTGGCTTTCCGCGGCGGCCAGCACCGGGGCGGCGGCGGCGATGCCGCTGCTCTCGCCGGACAGGCGCTTCGCCAGTTCCATCTCCGGCAGGCCGGTGCCGACGATCTGCGTCAGCGGTCGTTCCACCGCCGAAAAGGACGTCAGCCCCACGATACTGGCGGCGACCGTCATGCCGGCCATACCGGCAAAGGCGAGCAGAAGCTTGCCCCGTACGCCCATCCGTCTGCCGCGTGGAGTGCCGTCCTGGCGGTCCGGCATCATGGTGTCGTCGCGAACGTCCATCGTCATAATGCGTCCTGCTCCCCCGCAAATGTCTTAAGGTCGGGCTTTTTGCCCGTTTTGTTCGTTTCTGCCGGCCGCGGACCGCTCCCCCACTCCCGGGGATTGGTTCCGATCCGCACTGCTTGGCAGTCCAACCATACCGCAGTGTGGTTGACAGATCCTTACGGGGGAACTCTCATTTTCTGCCATTCCCGGTTCTAACCGCTTCGGATTACGGCCATCCGAGGGTAGGAGGTGCGTGCGTCATTATGACCATCCGCCACCCCCGAACGTTATAGGGCCTCTTCCCGACTCCGGCCGCGTGATAGTCTGCCCCGGAAATCATCGGCAAGGGGGAGAGGCATGCGGGTCTGGCAGGCGGCATTCGCACCTCCGGCGGCGGAGCCGGCTCCACAGCCGGCCGATCTCGTCCTGGTCTTCGGTTCCGTCGAAGTCTTCGACGAGCCGGACCTCGCCGCCCGGCTGGCTGAGGCATTCCCCGGTGCCGTGATCGCCGGATGCAGCACGGCGGGCGAGATCGCCGGCGATGCCGTGCTCGACGGGTCCTGCACCGTTACCGCCATCTGCTTCGACCGTGGCGGCCATGCGGTCGCGGTCGAAGCGGACATCGCCTCTGCCGACGACAGCCAACGGGCGGGGGAAGCGCTGGGAGAGGCGCTTGTTGCCCGTCCCGGCCTGTCGGGGGTCCTGCTGTTCGCCCGCGGCGTCGGCGTGAACGGCAGCGCGCTGATCGACGGGCTTTCCTCGCGCCTGCCGCCGGGCCTTCCGGTGTCGGGCGGGCTGGCCGGCGACGGCGGCGCCTTCGTCCGAACGCTGGTGCTCGGTCCGTCCGGCGTGTCCGACAGCCGCGCGGTGGCGGTCGGACTTTACGTCGGGGACCTGCATCTCGGCCTCGGCTCCGTCGGCGGGTGGGAACCGTTCGGGCCGGCGCGCAAAGTGACGAAGGCCGTCGGCAACCTGCTGCTGCAGCTGGACGGCGAACCGGCGCTGAACGTCTACAAGCGCTATCTCGGCGACTATGCCCGCGACCTGCCGGCGTCGGGCTTGCTGTTCCCGTTCGAACTGCTGAACGGCAACCATGATTCCGTCGGACTGATCCGCACCATCCTCGGCATCGACGAGGCGGCCGGCGGCCTGGTTCTGGCCGGCACCGTGGAGGAAGGCTTCTTCCTGCGGCTGATGCACGCCAGCACCGACGGGCTGGTCGATGGGGCGGAGCAGGCCGGCGCCATCGCCGCCGCCGCCGCCGCCGGCAAGGCCGGGGGCGGGGCGGAGGCGGACCGGCTCGCCCTTCTGGTCAGCTGTGTCGGGCGCAAGCTGGTGATGGGCGACCGGGTGGAGGAGGAGGTGCAGGCGGTGGCGGACCGGATGGGCCCCGGCGCGGTGCTGGCCGGCTTCTATTCTTATGGAGAGATCGGACCGATGCGCGATCTGGTCGATTGCCGGCTGCACAACCAGACGATGACGGTTGCCCTGCTGACGGAACGCTGACCGCATGCACCGCCTGCTGCAAAGCCAGTTCAAGCGGGTGCTGGGCCTGCCGACCGCCGAGGCGGCGAATTCCGTCCTGGCGGAACTGAGGGCGCTCGCCGGCACCCCCGGGCTGTCGGCCGACGCGGTGCGGATGCTGGACTCGCTGCCGGCGCTGTTCACCCGCATCGGCCAAAGCTACGAACAGGCCGACCGCGACCTGACGCTCAGGGCGCGCAGCCTGCAGCTGAGTTCGGAGGAACTGGCCGACACCAACGAGCGGCTGCGGCGCGAGGCGGCGGCGCAGGCCCATGCCATCCGCCGGCTGCGCGGCATCGCCAACAGCCTGCTGCGGGCGGACGGCCGTCCCGAGCTGCCGGATTCCGCCGACAGCGGGCCAACCGACAGCCTGGAACGGCTGAGCCAGCTGATGGCTGGACTGGTGGAGGAACGCTCTGCGGCGCAACGGGCGCTGGAGCAGCAGAAATTCGCGCTCGACCAGCATGCCATCGTCAGCATCACCGACCACCGCGGCATCATCACCTACGCCAACGACAAGTTCTGCCAGATCAGCGGCTATTCCCGCGAGGAACTGCTGGGCCGGTCGCACCGCATCGTCAATTCCGGCCGCCACCCCTCAGGCTTCTTCGCGGAGATGTGGCACACCGTCATGGACGGGCAGGTCTGGCACGGCGAGATCTGCAACCGCACCAAGGCGGGCGAGGAGTATTGGGTGGCGGCGACCATCGTCCCGCTGCTGACCACCGACGGCCAGCCGCACCAGTACATCGCCATCCGCACCGACATCACCGAACGCAAGCGGATGGAGGCGGAGCTTGAGGACAGCCGCCGCTTCCTGCAGAGCATCACCGACAGCATGGGCGAGGGCGTCTTCTCGCTGGACCGCAACGGCTTCTGCACCTTCCTGAATCCGGAAGCGGAGCGGCTGCTGGGCTGGTCGCTGGCGGACCTGCGCGGCATCACCCTGCATGACGCCGTGCATTACAAGGACGGCCAGGGACGACCGGTCCCAGGCGAGGATTGCGCGGTGCTGAACACCGTCCGCCGCGGCGAGATTCATCGTTCCGAAACCGACCATTTCGTCCGGCGCGACGGCACCATCTTCCCCATCGCCATCACCGCGGTGCCGCTGCGCGAGGACGGCCGAATCGTCGGTTCCGTCACCGTCTTCCAGGACATCACCGAACGCCAGCGCATGCTGACCGCCCTGCAGGAGAGCGAGGAACGGCTGACGGTGGCGCTGGACGCCTCGAACACCGGGCTGTGGGACTGGAACCCGGTGACCGACCACGCCTATTTCTCCGACCGCTGGCTCGGCATGCTCGGCTACGCCCCCGGCGAACTGCGGGGCAACGGCGCCACCTGGCTGGGGCTGCTGCATGAGGGCGACCGGGAGCGCGTGCTGGCGACGCTGGAGGACCATGTGGCAGGCCGCGCCCCGGTCTACGAGGTCGAGTTCCGCATGCGCCACAAGTCGGGCGCCTGGGTCTGGATCCTGTCGGCCGGCAAGGTGACGGAGCGCGATGCGGACGGTCTGCCCACCCGCATCACCGGCATCCACAAGGACGTGACCGACCGCAAGCGGACCGAGGACGAACTGGCCCGCGCCAAGGAGGAGGCCGACCGCGCCAACCGCCAGAAGAGCGACTTCCTGGCCAACATGAGCCACGAGATCCGCACGCCGATGAACGCGGTGATCGGACTCAGCCATCTGATGATGAAGACGGAGCTGTCGCCGCGCCAGCGCGACTATCTGGACAAGATCCACGCCTCCTCGCGCAGCCTGCTCGGCATCATCAACGACATCCTCGACTTCTCCAAGGTCGAGGCCGGGAAGCTGACGATCGAGGCGATTCCCTTCCACATCGGCGACGTGCTGCAGGAGGTGGCGACGGTCGTCCTGCCCAAGGTGCGGGAAAAGGGGCTGGAGCTGATCGTCGACCTGCATGGCGGCGTGCCGGGCACGCTGGTGGGCGATCCGCTGCGGCTGGGTCAGGTGATCCTGAACCTCGTCTCCAACGCCGTGAAGTTCACGGAGCGGGGCGAGGTGGTGGTGACGGTGGGCGGGCGCATCGGCACCGGCGACGATTACCGGCTGGAGGTGGAGGTCTGCGACACCGGCATCGGCATGTCGGCTGAGCAGGCGGCTGCGCTGTTCCGCCCCTTCACCCAGGCGGACAGCTCCACCACGCGGCGTTTCGGCGGCACCGGGCTTGGGCTGGCGATCTGCCGGCAGTTGGTGGAACTGATGGGCGGCGGGGTGTCGGTGGAAAGCCGGCCGGGGGAAGGGAGCATCTTCCGCTTTTCCATCCGCTGCCGCGTCGCGGCCGGCGACACTGGCGACGACCGGCTGCCGCGCGACCTGATGGAGCGGCGGGTACTGGTGGTGGACGACAGCGACGCCGTGCGCTCCATCCTGACCGACATGCTGGAACGCTTCGGTCTGACCGTGGAGTCGGTCGGCGACGGCTGGTCGGCGCTGCGCCGTTTGGAGGAGGGGCAGGCCGGGGTGAAGCCGCCGGTGGAACTGGTGGTGCTGGACTGGCGCATGCCGGACCTCGACGGGGTGGAAACGCTGCGCCGCCTGCGGGCCCTGCCCGGCGCCCAGCCACCGGTGGTGATGACCACCGCCTATGGCGCCGACGGGGTGCAAGGGGCGCTGGATGAGGCGCTGGACGGATCGCTGGACGGACTGGCAAGCCCCGCCGGGCCGGTCGCCGCCGTGCTGGAAAAGCCGGTGACGCCGTCGGCCATGTTCGATTCGGTGATGACGGCGCTGGGCGGCGCGGCCCGGCCGGCCGATACCGCACGCCGGGTGAACGACCCCGCCCAGTCGACCGAGCTTTCGGCGCTGGTCGGGCGCAGCGTTCTGCTGGTGGAGGACAATCCGGTCAACCAGCAGGTCGCCTGCGGCCTTCTGGAACTGGTCGGCATCGAGGCGACGGTGGTCGGCAGCGGCGAGGAGGCCCTGCAATGCCTGCGCGAGGTGAAGTTCGACCTCGTGCTGATGGACGTGCAGATGCCGGGGCTCGACGGCTATGAGACGACGCGGCTGATCCGGCGCGAGCTGGAGCTGTCGAGCCTGCCGATCATCGCCATGACCGCCCACGCCATGGCCGGCGACCGCGAACGCTGCCTCGATTCCGGCATGAACGACCATGTCTCCAAGCCGATCGATCCGGACACGCTGTATACGGCGCTCGCCCGCTGGCTGAAGCCGGTGCGCGGGATCGGGGGTGCCGCGGCCGGACCGGCCGTGATGCCGGCCGCCGCCGTGTCGGCCGCCCCGGCGCTGCCCGACAGCCTGCCGGCGCTCGACCTCGCCGTCGCCCGGCGCAACGTGAACGGCAACCTCGCCCTGCTGCGCCGGATCCTGATCGATTTCGCCGCCACCCACGAGGGAGAGGCCGTACGCCTGGCCGCCGCGGTGCGGGAGGAGCGCTGGAAGGACGTGCTGCGGCTGTCCCATACGCTGAAGGGCACCGCGGCCACGGTCGGCGCCATGGACCTGTCCGCCCTGGCGGGGCGGATCGAAGCCGGCGCGATGACGGTGCCGCCGGTCCTGGAAGACGGGGTGCTCGACCGGCTGGCCGATGCGCTCGCGCTGGTGGTGGAGGGGATCGGCACCCTCGGACGGCCGGCGGCGGACAGCGTCCCGGCGGCGGGGCCGCCTGTTGCGCCGCCATGCTCGGCGGCCGGGCTGCCGCGCGACATGCTGCGGGCGGCCCTGCCGCTGGCGGACCGGCTGGGCGGCCTGCTGATCGCCGGCGATCCGGAGGCGGGGGATCTGGCCGATGCGCTTGCCCGCCTGCTGGCCGGCAGCCCGGTGGCGCAGTTGGCGGAGCGGGTGAACCGCCATGCCGGCGCCTTCGATTTCGACGACGCGGCCACCGCCCTGACAGACCTGCGCGACCGCCTGCGTGACTGGAGAGAGACCGCGACATGAGCTTGCCGAACCCGGTTGCCCTGCCGAACGGCGAGAAGCCGCGCATCCTGGTGGTCGACGACGAGCCGATCAACCTGAAGGTCATGGCCGACCTGCTGCGCGACAGCTATGGCCTGATCGTGGCGAAGGACGGGCCGCAGGCGCTCGCCCGTCTGGCCGGCGATCTGCTGCCCGACCTGATCCTGCTGGACGTGATGATGCCGGGCATGGACGGGGTGGAGGTCTGCCGGAAACTGAAGGAGGACTCCCGCACCCGCGAAGTCCCGGTGATCTTCATCACCGCCATGGGGCAGGTCCATGACGAGACCCGCGGGTTCGAGGTCGGGGCCGTCGACTACATCACCAAGCCGATCTCGCCGCCGGTGGTGCTGGCCCGCGTCCGCACCCACATCGCGCTCCGCGAGGCGCGCCGCGCGCTCGCCGACCAGAACCGCCAGCTGGAGGACCGGGTGGCGGAGCGCACGCGCGACCTGCTGCGCGCCCAGGACGCCACCATCCGCGCCATGGCCTCGCTGGCGGAAACCCGCGACAACGAAACCGGCAACCACATCCGCCGGACCCAGAACTATGTGCTGGCCCTCGCCCTGCATCTCAGCCGCGATCCGCGCTACGCCGGCCGGCTGGACGAGGAAACCATCGAGCTGCTCTACAAATCGGCGCCGCTGCACGACGTCGGCAAGGTCGGCATCCCGGATTCGATCCTGCTGAAGCCGGGCAAGCTCAGCGACGACGAATTCCATGTGATGAAGACACACGCCGCGCTGGGCCACGACGCCATCTTCGCCGCCGAAGGGCAGGCGGAGATCGCGTTGGCCGGCGAAAGCTCCTTCCTGCGCATCGCTCGGGAGATCGCGCACGGCCACCACGAGCGCTGGGACGGCACCGGCTATCCCCAGGGACTGGCGGGGGAGGCGATCCCGCTGTCGGCCCGGCTGATGGCGGTCGCCGACGTGTATGACGCGCTGATCAGCCGCCGCTGCTACAAGCCGCCCTTCCCGCACGAGAAGGCGGCGACGATCATCCGCGAAGGCAGCGGCAGCCACTTCGACCCCGCCGTCGTCGCCGCCTTCACCGCGCTGGAGGACGAGTTCATGGACATCGCCAGCCGCTACCGTGACGAGGAGTGACGGCGCGATTCCCCGCTAAATCCAGGAATCGTCCCCACCACCGCTGCCGCCATCGTCGAAGGACGAATCGTCATAGGACACATCGTCGGCCGGCGGCGGGTCGGGGTCGTAGGAGGCGTCCTGCGCCGCATCCGGCGCCGAGTCGCCCTGCGGCCCCTGGTCGTCGCCGTAATAGTTGTTGTTGATGACGGTCTCGTTGATCGTCTCGCCGCCCAGGGGCTGGGCCATCGCCGTGCCGAAGGGGCCGGGCGAATGATGCAGCAGGGAGGAGATGGCGCTCGCCGCCAGCATGCCGCCCGCCACCCCCGCGGCGGTCTGCGCCGCCCCGGCGAAGAACCCGCCGCCGCGCGGGGCCATGCCCTGCTGCGGGAAGGGGGGCGGGCTGTATTGCTGCTGGGGATAGGCCGCTCCCGGCGCTGCGCTCCAGGGGCTGCGGCCGGCAACCGGCTGTGCTTGCGCCGGCTGCGAATAGGACGGGGCAGGGGGAGGCTCGGCGCCGCGGCTCCACGGGCTGCGGCCGATGCCGAGCGCGTTCGACAGGAAGCTGCCGCCGGATTGTGCCGGCTGGGCCGGGCGGTCGCGCAGTTGCCGCTCCAGCTCCTCGATCCGAGTCTGGGCCGCGGTCAGCGCCTGCTGCTGCACCAGCACCGTCTGCGCCATGTAATAGGACGACAGCGGCTGGTCCTGGACGGCGCGGCGGATGAAGTCCTCCGCTTCGGCGTCGCGCGGCTGGGATTGCTGCTGCGTTTCCACCTCGCGCAGGCGGCGGAACAGGTCGGACAGAAGGGTGCGTTCCTCGGGGGTCATCGACGTCTCCTAACATGGCGCCCAACGCGAGGGACGCCACCCCTTGATGTGGAGTCACCATACCCCACCGGACAAGTCCTAAGTTGGGCGACCCCGCTCCCGGAATCCGTCCCGCCGCTCGACGTGGACTTGGTCATTTCGTTTCAAGGCACCTGCAACATTGCGCTAACGCGCCAGCAACTTGCCGAACATTCCGAACGCGGTTCTTTGGATGGTGAACTGTTGGCCTGACCATTGTGGGAATAGGGGCGGCTATATCGGCTATGGCGTCGCCGGCTTAACATATGACATTGACGGGGGTGCCTTTTTCGAGACCGATAGGCCACATTTGTGATGCGACCGCCCGGCGGCGCCGGTTTTGAAGCCGAGACCAAGAATGAACAGGCGCCGAGAGATGGTGGAACTGACCGACCTGGAGCGCGATGCGCTGACCGAGTTGGTGAACATGGGGGTCGGCCGCGCCGCCACCCATCTCAGCCGCATGGTCAACGACCAGGTCCTGCTGTCCGTGCCGACCGTGGACATCGTCAGCCGGCAGGAGGCGTCGGATTTCCTGACCGCGCGCGAACGCCACGGGCTGGTGGCGGTGGAGCAGCAGTTCCAGGGCTCCTTCGACGGCCGCGCCATGCTGATCTTTCCAGAGGCCAACAGCCTGGAGCTGGCCCGCGCGGTGCTGGGCGGCGACCTGACCCTGGCGGAGATCGTCGATCTGGAGCAGGACGCCCTGGCCGAGATCGGCAACATCATCCTGAACGGCTGCCTCGTGGTGGTCGCCAACGCGCTGAGGGACCGGCTGACCATCTCGTTGCCCGCGGTGCTGCGCGGCGACGGCGCCAACATCCTGACGGACAAGGCCGGAGGCGCGGACGAGCTTGTGCTGTTCCTCTACATCGATTTCACTATTCGCAGCCGCAGCATCCGCGGTTACATCGCCCTGCTGATGGGGGTATCGTCCCTGCAGTCGCTGAAGCAGCTGATTCATGCCTTCATCGAAGGCATCGCGTCCGAAGAACCCTCATCCGCCGGATCGTCGCATGGCTCCCAGATTGCCTGAACAACCCACCTGGGCGCTCGATGTCCTTGGCGCGCTGGATGCCGGCATCCTGCTTCTGGACCGCCATTGCCGCGTCCTCTACTGGAACGGCTGGATGGAGCAGGCCTCCACCCTGACGGCCAGGGAGATTCTGGGGCACGACCTGTTCGACGCCTTGCCGAACCTGCGCGAATCGCGTCTGCATATCGCCGTGCGCGACACGCTGGCCACCGGCGCGCCCGGCGTGCTGTCGCACACTCTGAACCCGATGCTGTTCCCGCTGCGCCTGGCCGACGGGCGGCGGATGGTCCACAATGTGGTGATCCGGCCGCTGCCGTCGAATGCGCAATCCCCCCATTCACCGGTGGCGGGCAGCGAGGCACGCTGCCTGATCCAGGTGACCGACGTCACCGCGTCGGTGAACCGCGAACGGGTTCTGCGCGAACAGCGCGACGCGCGTTACCGCGCCATCGTCGACACCGCCCCCGACGCCATCATCACCACCGACACCCGCGGCATGGTGCAGTGGATGAACGGCACCGCCACCCGCCAGTTCGACTACCGCCCGGACGAGTTGATCGGCCAGAGCGTCACCGTGCTGCTGGGCGACGACGCACCCGACTGGATCGCCATGGCTGAGCGCAGCGGACCGGGCACCGCCGGCAGGGACGCCGCCACCCAGCCGGTGGAATTGTCCGGCCGGCGCCGCGACGGCAGCCATATCGACCTCGAATTGTCGATGGCGCGCTGGGAATCGGAAGGGCGCAGCTTCATCACCGGCATCCTGCGCGACATCACCGAACGCCGCCGCACCCGGGAGGAACTGCGGACCAGCGCGCTCGCCATGCGCCAGCTGGCCGAACAGACCAAGGCGACTCTGGACGCGCTGCCCGCCTTCATCGCCGTGCTCGACCGCTCCGGCCATATCGTTTCGGTCAATCGCGCCTGGGCCGAAGCCGGGCCGGAGACCAGCTTCCTCGGCCAGGGCTGCATCGTCGGCGACGATTACCTCGACCATTGCGGCCGGGGGGAGACCGTCGACCCGCGCGCCGACGGCGTGATGGAGAGCTTGCGCACGCTGCTGGGCGAGGGCGGCCCGCCGGTGTCGGCCGAGTACGTCACCAACTCCCAGCACTGGTTCCGCTGCCTCGCCGCCCCGATGCCGGCCGGTCCTTTCGGCGGCACGGTTCTGATGCACATCGACGTGACGGAGATCAAGTCGATGGAGGCGGCGCTGCGCAAGCTGGTCGGCCAGAAATCGACCCTGCTGCGCGAGGTCAACCACCGCGTCAAGAACAGCCTGCAGTTGGTCTCCAGCCTGCTGACGCTGCAGACGCTCAGCCTGCCCGACGAACGGGTGCGGGTGCATTTCCAGGACGCCCGCAGCCGGATCGAGGCGATCGCCCGCGTCCACAACCGGCTCTACCAGGCCGACCAGTTCCAGACCATCGAGTTCGGCACCTACCTGAACGAGCTGTGCGAGGATCTGGCGCGTGCGTCGGGCGGCGAGAGCATGTGCGACATCGTCGTGCGGTCGGACGTGATCGATCTGCCGATCGACCATGCCGCACCGCTCGGCCTGATCGCGAACGAGCTGATCACCAACGCCGTCAAGCATCGCGGCGATGAGCCTGCGCGGGTAACGGTAACCTTCATGCGCGAGGGCGACGACCTTGCCCTGACCGTTTCCGACCGCGGTCCCGGGCTGCCGTCCAACTTCGACATCCGCAAAAGCCGCAGCCTGGGCATGCGCCTGATCTCCAGCCTCGCCGGCCAGATCCGGGCCAGCGTCGACATCGACACCACGGCGCAGGGCACCACCTTCCGCATCGAACTGCCGGTGCCGGACGAGGTGCCGCTTCTCGAAGCGACCTCCGCCGAGGAGATCGGGGGATGAAGATCCTGCTGGTCGAGGACGAGGTGCTGATCGCGCTGGAACAGCAGCTCTATCTGGAGAATGTCGGCCACAGCATCATCGGCCCGGCGATCACCGCGACGGAAGCGGTGGAGATCGCCGCGGCCGACAAGCCCGATCTGGCGCTGGTCGACGTGCATCTGGGCATGGGCACCAACGGCATCGATGCCGCGCGCGGGCTGACGAAGCTGGGCGTACCCTGCCTGTTCATCACCTCGTTCCGCGACGAGCTGAAGAAGGACGGCCCGCTGACCGGCATCGGCTGCCTGCCCAAGCCCTTCACCGAAAGCGGCCTGATCGCCGCCGTCGACGCCGCCCGCGCCATATTGGCGGGGGAGACGCCGCGCAACGTGCCGCAGACGATGGAACTGTTCGTGTAAGGGGAGGGGGCGATACCCCCCGTCACCCCGCATCGGGAAAATCAGCCCCCAGCGTGGTCTTCTCCCAATTGTCGATCTCGTCCAGCACCGACCGCAGCTTGCCACGCACGCCCTCGAGAGCCGGACGGCCGAGCACGAGGCGGAGCGGCGGGTTCTCGGCCGTCACCGCGGTGATGATCGCCTCGGCCGCCCGCACAGGATCGCCCGGCTGCTTGCCGCTGTAGCCGGAGATCTGCTTGCGCCGCGCGCCGGAGGTCTGCTCATAGTCATCGATCCAGGTCGCCGACTGCTTCAGAGACCGCCCGGCCCAGTCGGTGCGGAACGGTCCCGGCTCGACGATCAGCACATGGATGCCCAGCGGCGCCACCTCCTTCGACAGGGATTCCGACAGCCCCTCCACCGCGAATTTGGTGGCAGCGTAATAGCCGGAGCCGGGAAAGCCGATCATGCCGCCCTGGGACGAGATGTTGACGATATGGCCGGCGCGGCGCGCCCGCATCCCCGGCAGCACGGCCCGCGTCACCGCGGCCAGCCCGAAGACGTTGGTTTCGAACATCGCGCGGATCTCCGCGTCCTCCCCTTCCTCGATGGCGGAGAGATAGCCGTAGCCGGCATTGTTCACCACCACGTCGAGCCGACCGAACGCCTCCTCCGCCTCGGCCACGGCGCGGGTGACCTGGGCTTGGTCGGTGACGTCCAGCGCGATGGCGCGCCCGCGGTCGCCATGGCCGGCCAGCAGATCATCCAGCTTGCGCGGGTCGCGCGCCGTCGCGGCGACGCGCCAGCCCTTCTCAAGCACAAGCTGGGCAAGTTCGCGGCCAAAGCCGGTCGAACAGCCGGTGATGAACCAGACGGGCGTGTCGGTGGTGTTTTCTGCCATGACGACTCCTGCGGTCTTTCATGATGCGCCGTTGTCGGCGATGTGAACTGGTCGCCAGGGACATACGCCGACGTACCGACGCGGCCACCCCACCTTTCGACAGGGGGGCGGTCGTCAACCGCCGATCCGGCGGATCGGCTCCGGCGCCGATTGCTGTTCGAACAGGCGGCGGTAGAGCCCGCCCGGTCGGCGGAGCAGGGCGGCATGGCTGCCTTCCTCCGCCACCCGGCCCTGGTTGAAGACCAGGATGCGGTCCAGCGTGCGGACGGTGGACAGGCGGTGGGCGATGATGATGGCGGTGCGGCCCTGCATCAGCCGCTCGATCGCTTCCTGGATCAACGCCTCCGATTCCGAATCCAGGCTGGAGGTCGCCTCGTCCAGGATCAGGATCGGCGCGTCGGCCAGGAAGGCGCGGGCCAGCGCCACCCGCTGACGCTCGCCGCCCGACAGCTTGACGCCGCGCTCGCCGACCAGCGTCGCGTAACCCTTCGGCAGGCGGGCGATGAAGTCGTGGGCGTTGGCGAGCCTGGCTGCCCGTTCGATTTCCGCCATCGATGCGCCGGGGCGGCCATAGGCGATGTTCTCCGCCAGGGTGCGGTGGAACAGGATCGGCTCCTGCGGGACGATGGCGATTTGCGAGCGCAGCGACTGCTGGGTCGTCGCCGCCACCTCCTGCCCGTCGATCAGAACGCGGCCGTCGGTCACGTCGTACAGGCGCTGGATCAGCTTGACGAAAGTGGTCTTGCCCGAGCCCGACGGACCGACCAGCCCCACGCGTTCGCCCGCCCTGATGGTCACGGACAGCTCGCGATAGAGCGGGGTGGTGTGGCCGCCATATTGGAAGGTGACGCGGTCGAAGCGCACCTCGCCCGCTCCGATGCGGATCGGTGCGGCATCCGGCCGGTCCTCCACCCCCAGCGGTTCGGCGTGGATCGCCACCAGCTCCTCCATCTCGTTGACGGAGCGCTGGAGGTGGTTGATGTGCATGCCGATGTCGCGCAGATAGCCGTGCACGACGAAATAGGTGGTCAGCACATAGGCCACGTCGCCCGGCGTCGCCTGACCGCGCCACCACAGCCACAACGCCGTCGCCACCACGCTGCTGCGGATCAGCAGCAGCACCGCCAGCTGCACGGTGCTGTGGCGGGTGTGCCGGGTCCAGGTGCGGTGGGTGCGGCGGCTCCACTTGTCGACCACGCCGGCCAGCCGGTCGTCCTCGCGCGGTTCGGCGCCGAAGGCCTTGACCACGGCATTGCAGCCGATGGCGTCGGCCAGCGTTCCGCCCAGTTTCGTATCCCAGGCGTTCGACAGCCGGGCGGCCGGCGCGATGTAGAGGGTGGAGAACATCACGGTCATCGCGATGTAGACGGCAGTGCCGAGCGCGATGACCAGCCCCATCGCCGGCCAGTGCAGTCCCAGCGTCACCATCGTGCCGATCAGCACGACCAGCGACGGCCACAGCGCCAGCAGCAGCGTGTCGTCCAGCGTATCGAGCGCCCACATGCCGCGGGTGATCTTGCGCACCACCGACCCGGCGAAGCTGTTGGCATGCCAGTCGGTGGAAAAGCGCTGGATGCGGTGGAAGCTATCCTGCCCGACATCGGCCATGATGCGCAGGGTAAAGGGGATGACGCCGCTCCAGGCGATGTGGCGCATTACCACCATGCCGACTCCCAGCGCCACCATGGCGCCGAAGGAGGTCAGTGCGGCATGCAGCGCCGCGTCGCGGTCGCCCGGCAGCAGCGTCAGCGCGTCGACCAGCCGGCCGGCGAAAAGCGGCATGAAGACGTCGGCCAGCGTCGACAGGGCGATGGCCCCGGCGATGCCGACGGCCAGCGGGGTCTGGCGGCGCCAGTGACGGAAGGTGAAGGCCAGAACGCTGCGGATGGCGTTCGGGCGCGGGGTGCGTTTCGACAGAGCCATGGGTTCCAACCGGGGCAGGGCCGGCCGTAAAGGCGGCGGCGCCGTTGGGGGAAATGCGGGATTGACAGGTGCGGGGCTTCAGGCAGCCGGCGCGAAGGCGTTATGCGGCGTTAGATGCGCTCTCTTCCCGAGTGGCATGGGTTCGAGGCACGAAGAACCAGCCTGAACAGCGACAACTGCGCGTCATCCCCGCGAAGGCAGGGATCCAGTGTTCCCGAAGCGACCGCTCCGGAAAGGCTGGATTCCCGCCTTCGCGGGAATGACGACCGAAGAAGTCCTTGGAACGCTACCGGCCCTTCAAATTCGTCTGGCGTGGCTTCATGCCGGAAGGCTTGCCTCCAACCCCGGCCGGTTTCGCCCCCGGCGGCTTTCCCACCGGCGGCACCACGCGGCGCCCCTGGCCGGCCTGCTGGGTCAGGAAGGTCTTGCCTTTCGGTCCCTTCTCCCGCGGCTTGGCGGTGGCGCCGACCGGTTGCCAAGCCGGGATCAGATGCTCTTCGCCCGGTCCGATCAGGTCCTCGCGGCCCATGCGTTTCAACGCCTCGCGCAGGATCGGCCAGTTCTCCGGATCGTGGTAGCGCAGGAAGGCCTTGTGCAGGCGGCGCTGCTTCAGCCCCTTCGCCGACGACACCATCTCCGACCCGACGCGGCGCACCGGGCGCAGGGGATTGCGCTCGCTGTGGTACATCGCCGTCGCCAGCGACATCGGCGAGGGTAGGAAGGTCTGCACCTGATCCGCCTTGAAGCCGTTCCGCTTCAGCCACAGGGCGAGGTTCATCATGTCCTCGTCCGTCGTGCCGGGATGGGCGGCGATGAAGTAGGGGATCAGGTAGAGCTTCTTTCCCGCCTCCTTCGCCGCCTTGTCGAACATCCGCTTGAACTCGTCATAGGCGCCCATGCCGGGCTTCATCATCTTCGCCAGCGGACCCGGCTCGGTGTGTTCCGGGGCGATCTTCAGGTAACCGCCGACATGGTGGGTCACCAGCTCCTTCACATATTCCGGATTGCGGACGGCGAGGTCGTAGCGCAGCCCAGACGCGATGTGGATCTTCTTCACCCCCGGCACCGCGCGGGCCTTGCGGTAGAGCTGGACCAGCGAGGAATGGTCGGTGTTCAGGTTCTTGCAGATGTCCGGGAAGACGCAGGACGGACGCCGGCAGACCGATTCCGTCTCCTTGTCCTTGCAGGCGAGGCGGTACATGTTGGCGGTCGGCCCGCCCATGTCGGAGATGACGCCGGTGAAGCCCTTGGTCTTGTCGCGGATATGCTCGATCTCGCGCAGGATCGACCCTTCCGACCGGCTCTGAATGATGCGTCCCTCATGCTCGGTGATCGAGCAGAAGGAGCAGCCGCCGAAGCAACCGCGCATGATGTTGACCGAGAAGCGGATCATCTCCCAGGCCGGGATGCGCGCGTCGCCGTAGGACGGGTGGGGCGCACGGGCGTAGGGCAGGTCGTAGACGCCGTCCATCTCGTTGGTCTCCAACGGGATCGGCGGCGGGTTCAGCCACACGTCGCGGTCGCCGTGGCGCTGGACCAGCGCGCGGGCGTTGCCGGGATTGCTCTCCTGGTGCAGCACACGGCTGGCATGGGCATAGAGCACCTTGTCGGCCGTAACCTGCTCGTAGCTGGGCAGGCGGACCACCATGCGGTCGGCCCCGGCGGCGCGCGGCGACACCGTTGCGGCGGGGTCGTCGATGGAGCTGCTGTCGACCACGGTCCAGCCTTCCGGCAGGGACGAGCGCATGATGGCGGTGCCGCGGATGTCGGTCATCGCCTTGGGCGATTCTCCATTCAGCGCACGCTGGGCGATCTCGATGATGGCGCGTTCGGCGTTGCCGTAGACCAGCATGTCCGCCTTGGAATCGACCAGGACGGAGCGGCGGATCTTCTCGCTCCAGTGATCGTACTGGGCGATGCGGCGCAGGCTCGCCTCGATGCCGCCCAGCACGATGGGGACATCCTTGAAAGCTTCGCGGCAGCGCTGGGAATAGACGATGACGGCGCGGTCCGGCCGCTTGCCGCCCTCGTCGTTCGGCGTGTAGCTGTCATTGTGGCGCAGGCGGCGGTCGGCCGTGTAGTGGTTGACCATCGAATCCATGTTGCCGCCGGTCACGCCCCAGAACAGCCGCGGCTTGCCCAGGATCTTGAACGGCTCCGCACTGCTCCAGTCCGGCTGGGCGATGATGCCGACGCGCAGCCCCTGCGATTCCAGCAGTCGGCCGATGATCGCCATGCCGAAGCTGGGATGGTCGATATAGGCGTCGCCGGTGACGACGATGACGTCGCACTGGTCCCAGCCCAGCCGGTCCATTTCCGCACGCGACATCGGCAGGAAGGGCGCCGCCTTGGGGCGCACGCTCCGGTCCGGGCGGTGGGCGAACAGGTTGGGGGCCGCGAGCATCGCGTTCTCCGGGTCTCTATCAACAATGCGGATGGATAAGCCTACAGTCTTACCTTGTCGGCCGGCAAAATCCCACCGCTGATAACGCAGCGGAGCAATGGGACATTGTGCGGGGTGGCGCGACAGCTATGTGGGACGCCCCACAGCCGGTGCAAGGGCCGGCCATGGGTCAGGAGGGCAGGGGGTAACGTTCAGGCGGCGACGCCGTCCGCCCCCACCGCCCGCCCGTTGCGGCGCGCCACCACCCAGCCGATCAGCGCGCCGGCCAGCAACACCAGCGCCGCAATCAGGAAGGCGGCACCCGGGAGCGGAAACAGCGGTTCGCTGCCCACCGATGCGGAATAGACCGCCCCGAAGAAGACCGGCGACAGGATGCCGGCGACGCTGGCCACGCTCATGTTGGCGCCCTGCAGCTGACCCTGCTCCGACGGGCTGACCCGTTGCGTCATCAGCGACTGGATGGTCGGCATCGCCAAGCCCCACAGCGCGTTCGGCAGGATGGCGAGTGCGAACCAGCCGCCGGTCGGCGCCAGCCCCATGCAGGCCAGCCCGGCGGCCCCGCCGAACAGGCCGACGACCATCGTGCCGCGATCGCCCAGCCACGTCACCATGCGCGAGACCACCAGCCCCTGCATGACCATGTCGAGCGCGCCGACCACCGCCAGCAGAAGCCCGACATCCCAGGCGCTCCAGCCATAGCGGTGCGCGGCATAGAGCACGAAGACGGCCGGGAAGACCTGGTGGGAGACATGAAGCATGAAATTGACCGCCGCCAGCCCCTACAGCTCCGGGTGCGAACGCAGCAGGCGCAACGCTCCGAACGGGTTTGCCCGGCGCCAGGAGAAGGCCATGCGGCGATCATGCGGCAGCGATTCCGGCAGCACCACCAGACCATAGAGGAACGCCAGCCCGCTGAGCAGGCCCGCCCCCCAGAAGGGTGCCCGCGGCGAGATCTCGCCCAGCAGGCCGCCCAGCAGTGGACCGGCGATGAAGCCGGCGCTGAACGCGGCACCGATCAGACCATAGGCGCGCGCCCGCTGCTCCGGCGGCGTCACGTCGGCCATGTAGGCGAAGACGGTGGTGAAGCTGGAGGAGGTGATGCCGGCGACCGCCCGCCCGACCACCAGCCACCACAGGTTCGGCGCCACCGCCATCAGCACATAATCCGCCGCCAGCCCCAGCGCCGACAGCAGGATCACCGGCCGCCGCCCGAACCGGTCGGACAGCGATCCGATCACCGGGGAGCAGAAAAACTGCATCAGCGCCCACAGCGCGATCAGCGCACCATTGATGGTGCCGGCCTGGGTGTCGGCTCCGGCGAATTGCTCGATCAACGCCGGCAGCACCGGAATGACGATGCCCATCGCGACGATGTCGAGCGCCGCGGTGACGAGAATGAAGGCCGTCGCGGCTTTGCGCGGACGAAGAACGGCAGACATGGAAAAGACCTTCAGGAACAACGAGGTTTAAGGCGCCCGAACAGGGCGCGGGCGCGCCCCGGCCAGAGAGGGCAGGCCGGGCGGCATCGCGCAGTGAAGCATCATCATAGGCTGTGTGCAGCCCTTTGTGAAGCGAAATATTTCCGACCGCGGATATGTTTTGCCGACGCACGCGGCGCAGCCGGCTTGCTCGCCACCGCCATCGGCAAAATCATGCATGCGCTGATCGCTTCGTCATCCCTCCAAGGTGCGTTCGATCCGGCGGTCCGGCACCAGCCACAACAGGATCACCAGGACATACAGCAGGATGGACAGCCATTGCAGGATGAAGGCCGCCGGAATGGCCAGCACATAGATGGCTATGCTGATTTTTCCCTTCAGATCGGTCCCGACGGCACGGGCCACCGCCGACTCCCGGCCGCCGCAGGCGATGATCGCCCGTTCGGTCAGGCTGTAGCCGACCGCCGCCATGCCGAGGACGACGCCATAGGCCGCCGTCGCCACCGGCGAGAACGAGCTGTCGTCGAGCCAGCGGATGACGAAGGGCACCAGCGACAGCCAGAACAGCAGGAACAGATTAGCCCACAGAACCCGCCCGTCGATCCGCGTGGTCGCCTGCAACAGATGATGATGGTTGTTCCAGTAAAGTCCGACATTGATGAAGGACAGCACATAGGCCAGCAGAATGGGAACACGCTCGGTCAGTGCGGCGAGACTTCCGTCGGCCGGCACCTTCAACTCAAGCACCATGATGGTGATGACGATCGCCAGCACCCCATCGGTGAACGCCTCCATCCGGCCGGCCTTCATGATCGATCTCCGGAGCGTCAGGCTGCCGCCGGCGCGGCAGCGACGGGGTGAAGCGCGCAGACTGCGGTGCCGGCCAACACCAGAGCGCCCACGACGACCAGGGGTAGCACCAGTCCGCTCTGCATCACCATGACGGCGCCGATGGCAGCCCCGAGGAAGATCGCCGCCACGCTGGCCAACCGCCTGCCGAGGTTGATGTTCGCTCCGCCGGCGAGACTGGAATCGGCGGCCACCCCGGTCAGGGTCAGGGTCAGAACCGTCGTGGTGAGGTCGGGAACCTTCAGTTGCCGTACGGTTCCGTTCCGGAAGCCCATGGCAAACCCGGTCAGGGCGATGATCGCATAGATGCCGAACGCCCTGGATTGCTCCCCGACATTGGGGTCGGTGTCGAAGCCGGCAGCGACGACCGCCGCGATCCAGAACAGCGACGTTTCGAACAGCGCGGAGGCCAGCAGCCAGTGCCGCATCGGCCGTCCCGCCAGCGTCCTGCCGAGCCGTCCGGCGATCAGCGCCCCGGTAAGGAAGGAGGCCAGCGCCGTCACCGCCGGCACGACCAGAAAGCCCGGCGTTCCCACCGCGGCGAAGCCGAGAAAGACGATGTTGCCGGTCATATTGGCGGTGAAGACCTTGCCCAGACCAAGAATGCTGATGGCATCGACCAGCCCCGTCGTCACCGACAGGAGCAGCAGAAGCCATGGCAGGGGAGAAGTGCCGCTTGCAGCCGGTGCGGACATTGTCGTCGCCTTCCCAATGAAACAGGTGGGGGGAGCGACAAAGTCTGTCATCCACGCGATTCCGGTCTTGTCGGTTCGCGGCCGGTTTGGAAAAATCTGCACATCCTGCCGATGCGGCGGAATTCTTGGTACCGGCACAATGTCATCACGGGACTGACAGTTCTATGTTGCGCCGGATTGACAGTTTAGCTTTGCGCCTACAAATTTTGTTGCAACCGGATAGAAATGTCAGTGGTTTGCGCAAAGTAGGAATGTCAGTAGGTCAGGCTTAGGCTTGACGGTGTGTCGGGGGGGCGGCCTTTTTCGGCATATCTGGCATGGATGCGTTTGGGATCGGCTCGGCGGCGCGGTCAAGCCCCATCGCCGCTTTGCGGTGCGCCGCAGGCGCAGGGCTTGACGGCGGCGACGATCGCCGAGCCATCATCCTGCTGCCAGAAATGCCGGCCGCATCGGGTCTTCAAGTCGGGGGCAAACACCTGCGGTCAGTCGGCCGCGCAGGCACTGTCGGGTGGTCCGCCCTGCCGCTTGCGCCGGCCTGTCTTGCGGTAGCCGGTCTTCTCGCTGTTGGTCTTCACCCGAGGTGGAGGTCGGCTCTCCTGCATCTCCTTCACCTGGGCCAGCACCGCACTCAGCCGCTTGTTCTCCACAACGTCGGCCTGGGTGACCCGCTGGTCCTTGTCGAAGGCCCGATAAGACAAGGCCACCCCCTTCCATCGCACCTCCAGACGGCCATCGGCGAAGGCGTAGGTGTCGACATACTGGCCAACCAGCCCCCGCGTCAGCTCCGTCTCCTCCAGCATGATCAGCTTGCGCTCGTAGGACAGCGTCAGCTGCTGCCCGACATGGCGCTGTTCGCGCCAGCACAGCACCTGGCGCAGCCGATCCGGCGCGATGTTCAACGGCCGGTGCAGATCGTCCGGCCGGGAAGGGGGCAGGGCAAAGCGGGCGTTGAAGCGCTCGACGAAGCCGGGCAGGAAGGCGTTGCCCGCCTCGATGCCGGTGATGCCGGCCAGCCGCAACTCCTTCACCAGCCGGTCCTGCAGCGTCCGGTTCACCCGCTCGACCCGCCCTTTGGCTTGGCTGGAGTTGGCACACAGGATCTCGATGTTCAATTCCGCCAAGGCCCGGCCGAACTGCGTCATGCCCTGGCCACCCTTCGCCTCGCGCTGTGGAACCCGGAACACCGTGGCTTTGTCCGAGTAGAAGGCCAACGGCCGGCCATGGGCGTTCAGATAGCCCTCCAGCGCCTCGAAGTAGGAAAAGGCGCTCTCCGATTGAGCGAAGCGAAGCTGCATCAACTGGCCTGTCGCATCGTCGATGAACACCAGAAGCGTGCAGGGATCGGCGCGATCCTCGAACCAGCGGTGCTCGCTGCCGTCGATCTGGATCAACTCGCCGAACCGCTCGCGGCGCAGCCGGGGAGGGTGGAACTGCCGGCGCTGCCGACGCGACAACCACAGACCAGCGTCCGTCATCCACTGGCGCAACGTCTCGCGCGAGACCGTCAGCCCATGCTTGTCCCGCAGCAGTTCCGCCGCCAGGGTCGGGCCGAAATCGCCATACCGGCTGCGAACCAACTCCAGCGCCCGCTCCCGCACATCATCGCCAAGCCGCCGGTTCGATGGACGGCCGCGCCCCCGGTGAACCAAAGCACCGCCGCCACCGGCCTTGTAGCGCGCCAGAAGCCGCCACACCTGACGCTCGCTCAAAGCCAGAACCGACGCCGCCGATCCGATCCCACGGCGACCGCTCAGCACCTCGCCGAGAACCTCGACCCGTTGCAAGTCCCGTTCGCTCATCGTGATCCAGCCCATCGCCAGCCTCCCAGCCGTCGAAAACCGGATGGAAGACTGACACTTCTATGTTGCGCTGGACTGACATTTTAGCTTTGCGCCTACAAATTTTAGACGCATAAGCATGATTATGGAAAAATCGCGGCACAAGCAAGGGATGCCGGGTAGTCTTCGGGCCCGTGGTGAGTGCTTCCTTCCCCAACCGCCGCGCAGTGACCTTGCCTGCCCTACGTCTTGTCGAACTTTCTCGTCGCAGCTATATTCAGATGCAGGTGGCGGCGTACTGTAAGAGATGCCGGGTAGCCTTCGGTCCGTGGGCGTGTCTCTCTCCCCAGCCGCTACCTTCTCAGCAGCCATGACGAACCAATATTCCGCGCATTCGTATGTTGCGATCTGGTCGTTGTTGGACCGACGCAGAGACTGCAAATACACTTCTCTGCGGTCTACAGTCACTTTGATGACTGCGCACCACCAAGCCGAATCGTGGTGTGCCACAATCACGTGTCTTTCACGATCCTCTCTGACCTCACCCTGGTCCAGGATCGATTGAAGACGTGCGAACGCTTCGGCTGTCCATCTGTGCTTTTTGTGGCTGTCCCGGGTCTCCGACGATAGGAACACGCGGGTCGTCTTGGCGCCAAGATGCCTTTGAATATCGGCGGGGAGCAGCGCCACGACGACGATGCCGGAAGCATCCGAAGCAAGAAAGTCCTTCACGCCGCCGGTGTCCCGCCATCATGCTGACTGGGCGGAGCCTACCTTACTTGCAAATCGCACGGAAGACGGCGGTTGAGCTGATGCGTGCCGAGAACAGCCCCCGGTATGTCCCGCATCAAGATTTTGCGCCGCCGGCCCTTCCCAAGCGCGGGAAGAACCGGCGGCGCAAAACGTCAGCCGAAGCGGCCGGTGATGTATTCGGACGTCTTTTCCTTGGTCGGATTGGTGAAGATCTCTTCCGTGTTCCCGAATTCGATCAGCTCGCCCAGATACATGAAGGCGGTGAAGTTGGAGATGCGGGCCGCCTGCTGCATGTTGTGGGTGACGATGGCGATGCAGTAGTCGGAACGCAGCTCGTCGATCAGCTCCTCGCACTTGGCGGTGGAGATGGGGTCGAGCGCCGAGGTCGGCTCGTCCAGCAGCAGGACCGACGGCTTCACCGCGATGGCGCGGGCGATGCACAGGCGCTGCTGCTGGCCGCCGGACAGGCTCATGCCGTTCTGGCGCAGCTTGTCCTTCACCTCGTCCCACAAGGCGGCGCGGCGCAGCGAGAACTCCACCCGCTCGTCCATGTCGGCGCGGGACAGCTTCTCGTACAGCTTCACGCCGAAGGCGATGTTGTCGTAGATCGACATCGGGAAAGGCGTCGGCTTCTGGAACACCATGCCGACGCGGGCGCGCAGCAGGTCAGGTCCTGCTTGGGCGACAGGATGTTGTGACCGTCCAGCAGAACCTCGCCGGTGGCGACTTGCTTGGGATAGAGGTCGTACATCCGGTTCAGGATGCGCAGCAGGGTCGACTTGCCGCAGCCCGACGGGCCGATGAAGGCGGTGACCTGACGGTCGTACAGCGGCAGCGAGATGCTCTTCAGCGCCCGGTAGCCGTCATAGAAGAAGTCCAGGTTGCGGACGCTGATCTTCTCGGCAGGCCGGCGCCGGCGATCGGGCGTTCGGCAGCGGTCCCGG
>NZ_FXAK01000009.1 GCF_900177515.1 Azospirillum oryzae | reverse complement strand
GTGCCTCAGCACAGTAGCCCATGCATATTTCCCGGATTTCGGCGTATCCATAATAGACGTCTGAATTTATGCCCAAGCAAAATTGACAAGAAAAATTAGAAGGGTCTTTTCCAAAGGTTATACATGCTCTCATTCCACACAGAAGCGCATTCTCCCGTCATTCGACCGCATATAACAGTGAGAAAAGTCCAATGAGTCTAAAGTCAGCCTCCAGCTACGATACCCTTTTTTTGCGCTCCCTGTCGGATCCAGAGGGATTCTGGAGCGACGCCGCCAAGGACATCTCCTGGTTCAAGCCATGGACAAGGTGCTGGACGACAGCAACGCGCCCTTCTACCGCTGGTTCACCGGCGGGGAACTGAACACCTGCTACAACGCGGTGGACCGCCATGTGGAAGGCGGGCGCGGCGCCCAGGCCGCGATCATCTATGACAGCCCGGTCACCCAGACCGTTCAGACCATCACCTATGCCGAGTTGCAGGACCAGGTCGCCCGCTTCGCCGGCGCGCTGCGCGCCCAGGGCGTGGAAATGGGTGACCGGGTCCTGCTCTATATGCCGATGATCCCGCAGTCGCTGGTCGCCATGCTGGCCTGCGCCCGTCTGGGCGCGGTGCATTCGGTGGTCTTCGGCGGCTTCGCCCCGCACGAGCTGGCGACCCGCATCGACGATGCCAAGCCGAAGGCCATTGTTTCGGCCTCCTGCGGCATCGAGCCGAACCGCATCGTCAAGTACAAGCCGATGCTGGACGCCGCCATCGAGCAGTCGGCCACAAGCCGGCCAGCGTCATCGTCTGGCAGCGCCCGCAGGAGACGGCGACGCTGATCGCCGGCCGCGAACGTCGGACTGGGCGAGGCGGTGGCGAAGGCCGAGCGGCGGAATGGCGTCCCCGTCAAGGCGACCGATCCGCTCTATATCCTCTACACCTCCGGCACGACCGGCCAGCCCAAGGGCGTGGTTCGCGACAATGGCGGCCATGCGGTGGCCCTGCGCTGGACCATGACCAACATCTACACGTCAAGCCGGCGAGGTGTATTGGGCGGCGTCGGACGTGGTTGGGTCGTCGGCCATTCCTACATCGTCTATGCGCCGCTGCTGACCGGCTGCACCACCGTGGTGTTTGAGGGCAAGCCAGTCGGCACCCCCGATCCGGGCACCTTCTGGCGCGTGATCGAGCAGCACAAGGTCGGCACGCTGTTCACCGCCCCCACCGCCTTCCGCGCCATCAAGCGCGAGGATCCGGACGCCAATTACCTGAAGAAGTACGACCTGTCGCACTTCCGCGCCCTGTTCCTGGCCGGCGAGCGCTCGGACCCCGACACGCTGCATTGGGCCGAGGACAATCTGAACGTCCCGGTGATCGACCACTGGTGGCAGACCGAGACCGGCTGGGCGATCTCCGGCAACCCGCTGGGCGTCCACCTGTTCCCGATCAAGTACGGCTCCGCCACCCGCCCGATGCCGGGCTGGGACGTGCGCGTGCTGAATGCCGAGTTGAAGGAGGTTCCGCGCGGCGACATCGGCGCCATCTGCGTCAAGCTGCCGCTGCCTCCGGGCACGCTGCCGACGCTGTGGAATGCCGACGAGCGCTTCAAGAAGTCCTATCTCGCCGACTACCCCGGCTACTACCAGACCGGCGATGCCGGCTTCGTCGACGATGACGGCTATGTCTATGTCATGGCCCGCACCGACGACATCATCAACGTCGCCGGCCACCGCCTGTCCACCGGCGCCATGGAAGAGGTGCTGTCGAGCCACAAGGACGTCGCCGAATGCGCGGTGATCGGCGTGGCCGACGACCTGAAGGGGCAGGTGCCGTTGGGCTTCGTCTGCCTGAAGGCCGGCGTCACCCGTCCGCATGAGGAGATCGTCAAGGAGGTCGTCCAGCTGGTGCGCGAGCAGATCGGCCCGGTCGCCGACTTCAAGCGCGCCCTGGTGGTCGACCGCCTGCCGAAGACCCGCTCCGGCAAGATCCTGCGCGGCACCATGCAGAAGATCGCCGACAGTCAGGACTACAAGATGCCGGCGACCATCGACGATCCGGGCATCTTGCCGGAGATCGCCGACGCGCTAAGATTGCTGGGATATGCTGGTGGGAAAAACGCAAAACCGTGATCGATATCGCCACAACCTGCTTCATAAGCCACGGTGCGATAGTGGGGAACGGCTCAAACCCCTTTTGGGCTTCCTGCTTTCGGTCAGCGCTGTCGGGCAACCTCACTCCCATCCGACGCGGCTGTGCGGAGTCCCGCCGCAAACCGTTTCGCAAAACCTTCTCAATCCTCAAACACGACAGGCCGGCACTGCATATGTCATCTGCCAAATAATGTTAAGACATTCTTCGGACAGACGACGACCGGCGTGTTAGTGGAACCAAGGTAATCTGTGAGGGTAGGAAGTGCATGAGCAAGGCGGTGGACTTTGAGAGCGTAGTGACGGTCAGCGCGGCTAAGCAAATTGCCGAGAGCATTCGCGCCGCGATCATGGATGGCCGGCTCAAGGTGGATCAGCGGCTTCCAACGGAGGAAGAACTTGCACTGCGCTTCAAGGTCTCCCGGCCGACAGTGCGCGAGGCCTTGAAGCGTCTGGCGGCACAGCATCTGATTCGCTCGCGGCGTGGGCCATCGGGAGGAAATTTCGTCGCGAGTCCGGCACCGGAGGAAGCTGCCCAATCGCTGGCCAATGCGACGACGTTGATGGTCGCAGTCGGGGATATCAGCCTTGACGATATGGCCACAGCCCGTCTTGAGCTACAAATTGTGTGCTGCCGGCTTGCAATGGAGCACCGGAAGGACGATCACCTCGACGCCATGCGGAGAGAGTTGGAGCAGCAGCGTGACGCCTTGCTAACCGACGAGGAGTTCTGTGCGTCTGACGTTCGCTTCCATCGTAAACTCGTTGACGCTTGCGGCAATGCCTTGCTGCGATTCCTGATGCACTCCGTGGTCGAGGCGTTGCAACCGGTCAGCAACATGATCATTTTCCGAGTGCGGGACCGCCGCGCGATCGTCGAATTCCACAAGCAAATCCTGGATGCTCTGCAATGCCGTGATGCAGAGGCCGGCGCAAGAGCGCTTACGGACCTTGCCGCCTATACGCGAGAGCGCTACCGCGAGGCTTTGGAACGGCGTATCGAGCGTGCCGACGGAACGTGAGATGAGGTGCTGGACGACTTTGGTGCGCAAATCGGTGAGTCGGCGGAGTCCACCGTGGGGCAGCGGCGATCAGGCGACCTGCGGCTGACCGGCATGGCCCCAGATGCTGCCTCGGGCGACACCCACACCGTCAGGTCACCACGGCGGTTCAGGCCGTCCAATTCTCCACACGGAGGTGCGCCGTTGGGAGGTTGTGACGGTTGGGCTCGTGGGCCTTGCACGGCATCGGGCTCTCGGCTTCGGTGGACGTACCTCAATATCCGCCCGCCCTTCCGGCCCCCACCTCCGCCTTTCTGCATCAACGTTGAATTTGCCTACACCGTTTGGTCCAGCTACATTCCTCACGGACGTTCACTTAGGGAGGGACGAAATGCGCGAAGGGCGGATTATGCGGTTGCCTCCAAGAGAGCGAATTCTTGATGCTGCGGAAGATTTATTTTTTAACTCAGGCATCCGGCGTGTAACAGTCGACGTCATTGCCGCCAAGGCCGAAACAACCAAGGCGGCGGTCTATCGGCATTTCGGCTCGAAGGAAAATCTTATCGTCGAATGGATCCGCATCGTGACGGCTCAATACGCCGCCATTTTTGACGATCTCGAAAAGGCCCACCCGGGAGATCCCCGCGCCCAGTTGTATGGCTGGGCCAAGCACATCGCTGATTCCCTGGCAACGACGTCGCATCGAGGATGCCCATTCATCAACTCGATCGCGGAACTGCCTGACCCGAATGATCCCGTTCGTTTGCTGATTGAAGCCCATAAGAAGAGGCAGGCGCAACGGGTGGCGGTACTTTGTGAAGGGGCGGGCATTCCAGATCCAGAGGCTGCCGCGGTGGAGATCAGCTTCATGCTCGAGGGTGCGCAGATTAGCACTCAGAACAACAGTATCCCGAATGCCGGCGAGCATGTGATGAGGATCATTTCGGAGATCCTTGATCGGGCAGATCGCGATAAAAAGAAGGGCTCGCTTAAGGTGGTGGCAAAACGAGCCGGGTGATTTTCCGCATCTCGGCGAAGTTTGCGGTGCCGGGTCAAGCGCAACCATTGTTCCGGCGCCGCTCACGCTTTCTCACCCCTTTTGTGCCGCCCCCTCGCGGCCGGGGGCCACATCGCCTTGAGCGGGTATGAAGCGATCACGTGAGCAAGCGCACGACGTTGAGCGCCGAGCCTGTCAGCGGGCCATGTCAATTGCTGCACCCCACCGCATTCACCCTTGACCGCGATACCAGCCAGTATCATGATACTATGCGTTATCTCACGATACCATTTGGTATCGTTTGTGACGTTGGGCATTCACCAATAAGACCGGCCATAACAGGCCCGTGACGGAAAAGACGTAAGCAAGCCGTTCTTTCCATACCAGGTTGGCACCTAAGCAAACGACGCGGATCTCCGCGGCGAATGGGATCGGCTGCCCAATGGCGACCGGCGGAATCAAGCGGTCAAGCAAACGGAATAATCACAAGGGGCGACTCTGCGCCCGCCCAATTACCATGGAGGAAACGAAAGTGGCCACTTCAACACCAAACACCGAACAGGGAGCCGTGGATCATCTGTTGGGCGACGAGTTCGAGCACGCACCTGTGCCGGCTGTCGCGCGGCGCAGCCTGTTTTCCGTCACCATGGTGTGGCTTGGATTTCCCATGATCATCACCGGCGCCATGACCGGCTCGCTGCTGGTGCTCGGTATGGGGTTCACGCGCGCGGTTACCGCGATGGTGATTGGCAATCTGGTCATGCTCGTCTATGTCGGGGCTCTCGGCCACCTCGGTTACCGGAGCGGCATGAACTTTGGGCTGATCGCCAGCAAGGTGTTCGGGCGCAAGGGTTTCGTACTTGCCTCGGGGTTGCTCTCGGCACTGCTCCTCGGCTGGTACGCGGTGCAAACGGGCATTACCGGGGCACTGATCAGCAGCACCTATGGCCTCAGTTACGTGGCGATGACCATTGTCGCCGGCTTGCTCTACACCGCCATCGCCTTCGCCGGCGTCCGCGGGCTGCACTGGATCAGCATCGCGTCCGTTCCCTTGTTCGTCCTTCTCGGGTTGTTTGTCGCGGTGCATGCCGCGTCGACGACCACTTGGTCGGCGATCCTAGCCTATCCGGGCAACAATGGGACGGCCACCATGCCGATGGGCGTGGGGCTGACGGTGGTGATCGCGCTGTTCGCGGACGGGGGCACCGTGACCGCTGACTTCAACCGCTGGGCTCGAACCGGAACTCATTCCTTCATTGCTACCTTCAGTGCGTTCCCGTTCGCCAATCTGTCCGCCATGCTCGTCGGCGGCGTGATGACCGCGGCGCTTGCGGTACCCAACGCCAATCCGTTCGGGACCGACAACATATTCGGCTATCTGAACGGCCTGAACATCGGCTGGGTCAGCGTGCTCGCGTTCGTTTTCTTGTACGTTAATTTGGGGTCCGTCTGCTCGCACTGCCTTTACAACGCCGCCACCGGCTGGTCGCGGATCTTTGGAGGGCATATGCGGACCATGGCCGTGGTCGTCGGCATCGTCGGCATCGTCATCGCCGCCGGCAACGTGTGGGCCTACTTCATCGACTGGCTTACGCTGCTCGGCGTCGTGGTTCCGCCGATCGGGTCCGTCATCCTGGTTGACCAGTATCTGGCGCGGCCACAATCCGGCACGAACGCCGATTGGCGCCCCTCCGCCTTTCTCGGCTGGATCACCGGCGCGGGCGCCGGGTTCGCAGTGGAACTCCTGATGCCCGAGTTGTCGACCGCCGTCTGCTCGGCCCTCGTGGCCGGCTTAGCCTATGGCCTGATCGCCGTCTTGTCACCGCGCCCGGTGGTTGCCGTTACCGGCTGAGAGCTTCGGGCAAACATCATCGCCGCCATCCGAATCCCCGTCCGATGACCTAACGGATCGACGCATCGATCCGTTAGGTCATCGGACGGGGCTTTCGTCGCGACGCGCCCGACAACGCTGCAGCTTGGCCTTAATCAACAAATCAATATTTGTTTGACAAATAATCGATATGGCGTACTCTCCCCCATGCGTCGTGAGCTCCTCCTTTGCCGAGCGTCGCCAAAGCGATCCAACACCATCCACGACATTGCGGACGGGGAAGGCCATGTTCGAGGGCTTCGATGACCGGAGCATCACCGTTGACGGAGTGGATATTCACACCAGGGTCGGCGGCGCGGGCCCGCCGCTTCTGCTTCTTCATGGTTTCCCGCAGTCGCACATGCTATGGCACGGCGTCGCCCCGCATCTGGCGCGGAGCTTCACCGTCGTGCTCACCGACCTGCGGGGGTACGGGCGGTCCTCCAAGCCGCCGGGTGACGCCGAGCATGCCACCTACAGCAAGCGCCGCATGGCCGCCGACCAGATGGCGGTCATGACGGCCTTGAGCTTTGAGCGCTTTAGCGTGGCCGGGCATGATCGGGGCGCCCGCGTGGCGCACCGGATGGCGCTTGATCACCCTCAACGGGTGGAGCGGGTGGCCTTTCTCGACATCGTTCCGACCCTGGAAGTGTTCGAGCGCGTCGATCAGGCGATGGCAACCGCTTATTATCACTGGTTCTTCCTCATTCAACCTAACGGGTTGCCGGAACACCTGATCGGTCTGGATCCGCAGACCTATCTCAGGCGCACCCTGGGCGCTTGGGGATCCGACCCCGGCATCTTCCATGAAGAGGCCGTCGCCGCCTACCTCCAGACGTTCTGTGATCCTGCCGCCATCCATGCCATGTGCGAGGATTACCGCGCCGCCGCCACTATCGACCTCGCGCACGACAGGGCGGATCGCGCCGCCGGGCGGACTGTCGACTGCCCGGCGCTGACCCTCTGGGGCGACCGCAGCGTGGTCGGGCGGCTCTACCCCGATCCCTTGGTCATCTGGCGCCGCTACGCGCCGCACATCCGGGGTGCCGGGCTTCCCGCCGGGCATTTCCTACCGGAAGAGCGACCGCAGGACACGGTGGACGCTTTGCTTTCGTTCCTGAGCGCCCCTGTAAGCGACGGCGCGCCGCCCCATCAGCAACCGATCACAGAAAGACCTCTCCATGGACGGAGCGTTCGGAATTCGAACACATCTGATCGCCGACATCGCCGCTGAAGCGGGCAATCTCGGCATCGAGATCGCCGACATCGCTGGGCACATCGAGGACGTGGCCGGCCGCGTGGATCGGCAATCTGTCGTATTCGAAGAGCTGCGCGGCACCGCCGCCTTGATGGCGGAGAGCACCCGGAGGATTTCCGGCGCAGCCCTGGTTGCACGTTCCGTCACCGAGCGGGCTCGGCAGGAGGTTGATTCATCCCGCGACCGGGTGCAACGGTCCTTGTCGGACATCCATCATCTGGTGTCGTCGGTGACGGGCATCGAGGATCAGATCGCTGGGCTGCGGAATGCCCTCGACCAGGTCGGCACGGTGGCCAGGGGGATCTTCACCATCGCTAAACACACCAACCTGCTGGCGCTGAATGCCACCATCGAGGCGGCGCGGGCCGGCGCGGCCGGGCGCGGTTTCGCGGTCGTCGCCAACGAGGTCAAAGCCCTGTCTTCCCGGACCGCCGAGGCGACGACGGAGATCGACGCAACGCTGAGACTCTTGAACGAGCAGGCGCAACGGCTGATGGCCGATAGCCTGGACAGCGCGTCAAAGGCGCGCGATGTCAGTGAAGGGACCGCAGCCATCGGCATGGTGATCGACACGGTCGGCCGCGCGATGGCCGACCTGCACGCCGAAACCGATAAGATCGATGCCGCCGCGGCTGAGATCAGCCGCAACTGCGGCGATCTGGAGCACGAGATCGCTGACCTGAGGGGCGGCGTAGCGCTGTCCAACGACAATCTCTGCCAAGCGAGCAACCGCGCGAACGCACTGCTGGGCATGAGTGAGCGTCTGATCGGTATTACGGCCGAGTTGAACGTTGATACCGTCGATACGCCGTTCATCCAGATGGTAAAAAGCGCCGCAGCCGCCGTGTCCGCGGCGTTTGACGATGCGCTCGCCCGTGGTGCGATCAGCGAAGCAGACCTGTTCGACCGGGTGTATCAGCCTGTCGCCGGATCCGACCCGCAGCAGTTCCTGACCCGTTACACGCCCTTCTGCGACCGCGTGCTGCCCGACATCCAAGAGGCCGTGCTGGAGCGCAGCGACCGCATCGTGTTCTGCGTGACGCTCGACGATCAGGGCTACCTGCCGACGCACAATCAAAAATTCAGCCAACCGCAGGGTTGTGACCCGGTGTGGAACGCGACCAACTGCCGGAACCGCCGGATGTTCAACGACCGCGTCGGGCTGGCCGCCGGGCGCAACACCAAGCCGTTCCTGCTGCAAACCTACCGACGCGACATGGGGGGCAGCGCCTTCGCCGTGATGAAGGACGTGTGCGCGCCCGTGGCGGTGCGCGGTCGTCACTGGGGGACAGTGCGCCTAGCCTATCTTGCCGGTGAGGAGCACCTGAACCACGTAAAACGGCCGTAGGCTGGAAGGAAGGCCCTGTTGCAAAGTTTACCAGCACGCGGCGGAATGGCTGGAGGTTGGATGGAGTCAAGCCGTGTCGGACGACGTTGGTGCAAAAAGGTCGAGCTGGTGGCGGTCGGGAGGGCGAGCGGGTATAGAGGCGGCCCGCTGAATCCGAGACCCCGATGCCCCACAAGGCCAACGAGCCGCGCCGCCACAAGATCCCGAAGGCCCGGTACCGTGTGGAGAACTGGGCGGCCTACGATGCGGCACTTCTGTCGGCTGTCGAAATAACCTTTACTGAAGCCGGTCCAGCCGGAACCCTGGTCGTAATAACATGAACTGGCGCGTGCCGCCGGTGCCCCTTCGACCTCAATAACCTTTACCGGCTATCTCAATAACCTTGACTGGAACCCGACCGCAGGTCCGCCTTCGGGAGGCACGTGCCGCCGTTTGGCCATGCTGTCGCCCGCCTGAGCGTCGGCTTGACCGCTATCGGGATGCACTCGGTCCGACAAGCGATGTGGTCCTCCGGGGCGGTCAGTCGACATCGGGGCGCTCCGGTTAACCTTATTGAGCTCAGGCTCGTGCTTCAGTTTGCGTTATTGGTATCCAGTTAACGATATCGCGACTGGGACAAGTACTTGTTTCTATGATATTTGCGAGTAAAGATTATTGAGTTTGCTGACACATGCCCCCTGTCGGCTGGCGAAATAACCTTTACTGAAGCCGTTTCGGCCGGAATCCCGGTCGCAATAACGTAAATCGGCGCCCGTCGTCGGCGCCCCTTCGACCTCAATAACCTTTACCGGGGATCCCAATAACCTTGACTGGGACCCGGCCGCAGACCTGACCTCGGGAGGCACGCGCCGCCGTTTGGCCATGCCGCCGATCGCCGGAGCGTTGGCTTGACCGTTGCCGGACCTATGCACGATAATAACCTCTATGGTGCACAGGGGGTGGTTTCACACTCCGGCGCAGATTGGGGTGTGATGTCGGTTTTCCGGGATCGCTGGACTCAAGCTCAAAACCGCGGAAAACGGCCAGATTTGGGCCCAGGACCGCTGGACAGGCAGTGCCAGGATCTCTGGTCTCGAACCAAGATCGGTGGACACGTTTCGCTCCTCAGACCTTCCCGACATCCCGTTCATGACGGCATTTTCGCCGCGGTAGGGTGGTTGGTGACCCGCTGCGGCCGAGGCGGATCGCGGGCAAGGTCACGACGTTCTGTGTCGACATCGTCCGGTGATCCTGGACATCAATCCGGCGATCCTGGTCTACTTTCCACCGATCTGGGAGACGCGGACGACTTGAAATTGCTGGAATCTGAGTCCATTGATTCGGGGAAATCGACACTCGGACCCTCGTTTTTGCCCTCTCGGATGCCCGCCCGCCATGGCCTCGGACACTGTTCCCGCCCCCGCCCTTTCCCAGGATCAGGCGCTCGACCACCTGTCCGAGCTGGCCGACAAGGCCCGCGCGTACGCCCGCAACGCCAAGGCCGAGAACACGCAGCGCGCCTACGCCGCCGACTGGCGCCACTACAGCGCCTGGTGCATGCGCCGTGGCGTCTCGCCGCAGCCGCCCGATCCGCAGGCGATCGGCCTCTACCTCGCCGACCTCGCCTCCGAGGCCTTAGCAGCGGGCCGGCGCTCCCGGGCTGCTGCGACGGTCGAGCGCCGCCTGTCCGGCTTGGCCTGGACCTTCCGCCAACGAGGCTGCCCGCTTGATCGCGGCGACCGGCACATCAAGGAGGTTCTGGCCGGCATCCGCCGCAGCCATGCCCGCCCGCCCGTCCAGAAGGAGGCACTGCTCGCCGGCGACCTGCTGCGCATGCTCGGCTGTCTGGCCGGCGACCTGCGTGGCGTGCGCGACCGCGCCATCCTGTTGCTCGGTTTCGCCGGCGGACTGCGGCGCAGTGAGATCGTCGGCCTCGACCATGGCGCCGAGGAGACCGCCGATGGCCGCGGCTGGGTCGAGGTGCTGGAGGGTGGGCTTGTGCTGCATGTGCGCGGCAAGACCGGCTGGCGCGAGGTCGAGGTCGGGCCGGGCAGCACGCCGCTGAGTTGCCCGGTGGCGGCGCTGAAGACCTGGATGGAGTTGGGCCGCATCGCCCATGGGCCGCTGTTCCGCCGTATCGCCCGCAACGGGAAGCAGATCTTGACTGACCGGCTGTCCGACAAGCATGTCGCCCGTCTGGTGCAAGCGACGGCTCTTGCCGCCGGCATTCGCGGTGACCTGCCGGAGGGCGAGCGTCGCCACCGCTTCGCCGGCCATTCCCTGCGGGCTGGGCTGGCGACTGCCGCCGAGGCGGAGGAGCGCTTCGTCCAACGCCATCTCGGTCATGCCTCGGCCGAGATGACCCGGCGCTACCAGCGCCGCCGCGACCGCTTCCGCATCAACCTCACCCAGGCGGCTGGCTTGTGAGGTTGCCCCGCAGCGCGGTCAGCATCGTGCAGGACAACGCGATATGTGCTAAGCCGGAGCAGGGGGCATTGGCGGAGAATAGGTGAGGTCTGCTTTGCGCCAGCAGCGGACTTGCTGCTTCGGAGCGCATTCTCGCGTTAGGCAATGCAGCGGCTCTGCGAGATCGCCGATTCGTTAAGTTGGAGTGGACCGGTGCAACAACGGTCGCGTAAAACGTTAGATACATCAAGCGCCTCAGATAAACGTCGTCAGGACGCCAAACGGATGCTGATTGAGACGCTCAGTTGATCCGATGTGAATAGATAGGAGCCCCGGATGGCCAGTAGCAAGCAGCTCATCGCAATGATCCGGAGCCACGCGGCCGGAGACGACGAGCGGTTCCTGGCAATCGTTGACCATATCGCTGCGGACGCGCGCAAAGCGGGGCATCACCGGATGGCCGACGAGATTGGCACACTGGTGGGTTCTCTGCGCGATGAGGCTGGTGAGCGCCGCACTGCCTCGAAGCCGACGCTCATCGCCGTGCCGCGAGGTGAACTCGCATCACTTGTCCGAGCATCATATTCCGAGATCCGCCTGTCAGACGTCGTCCTTGCTGAAGAAGTAGAAATACGGCTGCGCCGGATTGTGCGCGAGCATCGTGAGCGGGGCCTGCTGGAAGAGAAGGGCCTTATGCCTCGGCGCAAGGTTCTTCTTTCAGGACCTCCAGGGACGGGTAAGAGCCTAACAGCCGCAGCGATCGCGGGGGAACTGGGCCTGCCACTGTTCACTGTCCAACTCGACGGTGTTATCACAAAGTTCATGGGTGAGACTGCCGCGAAACTCCGTATCGTCTTCGATGCCATGCAAGGTGCACGGGGAGTGTATTTCTTCGATGAAGTCGACGCACTAGCCACTAGGCGTGGAGCCGAGAACGACATTGGTGAAGCCCGCCGTATGTTGAACTCGTTTCTACAGTTTCTGGATGAGGATTCCTCAGGTAGCCTAATCCTCGCCGCTACTAACCATCAAGAGTTGCTCGACCGGGCAATCTTCCGGCGCTTTGAGGCTACTGTCCGCTACGACCTCCCTCCGCCCGACCACGTGCGCCGCATTCTGGCTCAGAGGCTGCTCCAGTTCGAACTCGCTGATGTGTCTTGGTCGGAGATTTCTGCGGCCGCCAAGGGGCTCAGCCAAGCTGATATCGTAGCCGCCGCAGACGATGCCGCCCGCGACGCGGTTCTCGAATGCGGTGGAAACCTAGATAGCGCTACACTGCTACGGGCAATACGGGAACGTAGACTTCAAAATGGATAATCCTTATGGTTGGTGGTACCTTCATCTGGTGGTAATTTGCTGCAATGCTCCAGCATCGACATCTGATCGTCCGTGGCTTAGGTCAAGCCTCAGAGAGCTTTGAACCGTATGGTGGCGGGAGCGCTCGACGTCCCACTCCAGTGCCAAACCGTGAAGAGCATGCGAGCCGTTTGCGCAGCGATCTAATGAAGATCGCAGACCAAATCCACGAAAATAAAGCAGAACAGGCTGCTCTAGGCATTCCCGCAAAAAAGCGCGGTGTCACCGTGACCGTCTTATCTCGCGAGGGAGAAGAATTAGCAGTGAGTGATACACTGCGTGCAAACAGTAGGAGCATGCAGTTGCTCAAGGTGCGGCGAGGCGCTGACGCGCAAGGGAGTCGCGGCCATGACCGTGCAGTGTATTATGTTGGCGAAAAATCGATTGAGACGCTTGAAAATAATCTTTTGTCTTATGAAAACTGGGAAGATCAGGGACGGTCGCTTGAAAGATACTCCCTCGAGCTCGCAAACGAACCTAGAGACGCATCGGATCGCCGTCCGCGCAACTTTTGGCTGTTTGAGAGCGCGGCATCGTTTAAGATTGCTAAGGTCGAGGACCTTTGGACCGACGCACTTGAGAATTTTCCACGCGAAAAGGGCGCAGTCGAATGGGAGATTTGGATTAGAGATCAAATGAAAGCGGCATTCGACGCTGCGGTCGAGCAGCTCGGCATTAAAATCTATGGCCGTCCGTCCAAATTCGTCGATATTCTGGTATACAACGGCTTCGCTACTAAGGCCGCAATATCGCGGCTCGTCGCGCAAAGCGCCGCGGTCGTGGAACTCCGAGGAGCGTCCAACTTCATCGCGCAGCACGCCGATTTGCCTCCGCCCAAGCGCTTGGCGCAGATACAATCGATCGCCCAGCGTGTTGTGCCGCCGCCAAATCAGGCACCTTGGGTTACACTGCTTGATACGGGCGTGAATCCCGCAAGCTCACTGATTGCTCCGGCCCTCCCAACGGAGCGGTGCAGGACTATCACCAGCGCCTGGGATTCGTTCGACTCCGATGGGCATGGCTCAAAAATGGCTGGTATCGCGCTCTATGGCGACCTAGAGAACGTCGCTTCTGGGAATGACCCGATCTATCTAGAGGTCGGCCTTGAGTCAATGGCGGTATTTAACCCAAAGAGCACAGTAAGGATTCCAGGGCGCGACGCGATCCGCAGAGGTGTCGACCTGGCCGAGAGCAAAGCCGCTCATTCTCGCGTCTACTGTCTTGCAGCCACCGCTGTGGGTGAACTGGAGGACGGCCGACCGACGTCGACCTCGTCGACGCTCGACGATTTGGCGTTCGGTGATGGCAAGAATACCCGGCTGTTTTGCGTAGCAGTCGGCAATGTGCACACGACCGCGACCGAACCCTACCAAGTCTCATCCTACCACACTTTCAATGAGCAGCATGGGATCCAATCGCCTGCGCAGGCGCTTAACGTCCTCTCGGTTGGTGCACTGACAAACAAGTGCTCGGGACCGTCGCCACTAGCCGATGCAGGCGGTCTATCGCCGCGGTCTCGCACGGCGCAATCGTGGGAG
Organism: Azospirillum oryzae; assembly: GCF_900177515.1. Lineage (GTDB taxonomy): Bacteria > Pseudomonadota > Alphaproteobacteria > Azospirillales > Azospirillaceae > Azospirillum > Azospirillum oryzae_A. The sequence goes on along the minus strand of NZ_FXAK01000009.1, from coordinate 712,416 downwards.
GCGCGCCGACACAAGCCCGACATCCTGATGGAAGGTGGCAACCATGGAATTGATCCGGGCGGAAAAACCTCTCGCCCGTACGGTCCCGATATGATTGCGACGACGTCCAACGACCCCATCAGGAAGCCTATTACGCTGACTGGCGACACAAGCGCGGCCTGCGCTGCGGCGGCGCGGCTTGCCGGGCGGGTTATGGCACGGTATCCCGCCATGCGCCCTGAGACCGTTCGTGGGCTTCTCGTACATTGTGCCGATTGGACACCAACCATGCGAGCGAGGCGTGAAGCGCTGATCGCTGGTGGCATGCCGGAGGAGTATGCCAACCTTGCGACGCTTGATTGCTTCGGTTGGGGCGTTCCCAACGAGGAGCGGTTGTTCTGGAGTGCTGGAAATGCCCTTACGCTGATTGCTGAGGATGATCTGCAGCCGTATGAGCGCAATCCAGGCAAGGGTGTTACGTTGAAGGAAATGAAATCGTTCCGCTTGCCCTGGCCCGATAAGGCGCTTACCGCTCTCGGAGCGACTGAGATCGAATTGCGGTGCACGCTGTCGTACTTCGTCCAGCCTGATCCCCATAGCGCTGGATTAGAACGATTGCAGCAATACCCCTCCCATCGTCTCCAGTTCGACTTCCAGCGCTTCGAGGAGAGCGAGAGGCGCGCACAGCGCCGGGTCAACCGGGCGATTAGCGCGCCTGAGCCGGCGGGCGAGGATCTTGGGTGGCTTTTGGGCCCCAAGAGGCGGACACGGGGAACACTCCACCACGATGTGTGGCGGGGCCCCGCTTATCAGCTGGTTGGCCGCCGCATGATCAACGTAACGCCGATCCGCGGATGGTGGGCGACCAATCAGCAAGTCTCTCCGGAAAACGTACCGGTCCGCTTTAGCTTGATCGTCTCGATCCGCACACCGGAAACGACGAACGATCTCGTTACTGAGGTTAGGAACCTGATCCCGGCCAGGGTATTGATCGATATGCCGAGCGTGATTAGGACGTAAAGAACCGCGCCATCACGTCGCCGTGCGCCAAATAAGCAAACGCTGCGACGGCTTCATCAGCGTTTTTAGCCCGCGCTGCCGTCAGTGCCGCGCCCAGCGTTGCGCTGCCAGCGACCAACTGGGGAAGGCTATCCTTGGTCATAGTGAAGGCGACAGAGTCCTGCACGGCCCACAAGGGTGCAATGAGCCCGCCAAAGTTGCGTGCAGCGATGGCGGCCCCCCAGCCAGTGTTTATTCCGAGGAATTCCGCGCCAGCCGAGGATTCGCACGCATTCAATACCACTAATGGGCCATCCGTGCTGCCGATCCGCACAGATGACTGGTAAACATCGAAAATGCCAACCAGTCCGTCTTGCAGTTCGATGCCGCCATCATTCGTGCCGGTGTCCGCCCGACCATGGCCCGCGAAGTGGATCATCCGTACCGGTTCCCCGTGAAATCCGTCGAGCACATCAAGGAACGCCTTGCGCTTTGGCAACATCTTTGTAGCCCCCAGGTTTGAGCAGATCCATGTGCTCTCCTCTGCGGCTGCCTTGAGCGGTTGTGTGGGATAATCCGGAACGAACGACAGGATGGCGCCCGCGCGGAATGCCGAACGATGCTGGCCTGCACCGTTCAGAGGCCAACGCGCCACCGGATGCTCAATGTAGAGGTGATCGACCCTGCCTTCCTCAATGTCCGGCTTCATCATCTCCCAGGGTACGAAGGGATCGTCGGTCAGGAACTGGATCGGAAAGCCCTTTCCTAACTGGCTGCGGCTCTGTGCATAGCACTGCCGGAATTTTTCTGGCGCCGCACGCCATATGAGCTCACCAATACCCCGCATACGGCGACGGAATTCTTCCCGCGGCAGATCGGGGCAGGATGCCAGCAGTGATTCCGCGAACGCTTTCGGGCTTTTACCGAGCGAAACGGGCTGGCTCCCTGCTGTGGCCCCACCCGGACCAAAAGCTTTCCACGTCCAGTGTTGATGATCGTCGTCGATGCGCGAGATCATCACACTTAACGTAGGCCCGACAGCATCCGGCACTACCTTGATCATCGATGCAGGCCGTGTCGAGGGGCCTAGCCTCGTTGCGGGCAGAACAGTCTCTTCTGACCTGTAAGGATCAGACGACGGCGTGGTCATTGCGTCCACTATTACCAAGTCTCGGGTGACATGCCCGCAAACGCGCGTGCCATGAAGAAAGTAGATCATCACAACAGCCGACGAGTCCGGTACGTAGTCATTCGACACGACACAGGTGAAGCGGGCCGGTTGCGCAGGTAGGTTGGGTGTCAGCACGATGGATGACAGCTTTGATTCGACAGACTGTAGCCAATCAGCCACAACCTGCACTGAGATCTCGATCACAGACCAATCTGAAGGAAAACTTCCAAGTGAGATAAGCTTTCCATCCGACTGCGGTTGCTTCTCGAGGCCGATCACTAAATCAAAGGTCTTGCCAGGCGCGATCTCGCCTATGCTATCAATTGTTGGACAACGGGTTATCTCAACGGAGGCCGGCGCCGGTGAACTACCAACCGATACATAGTCAGCACTGCGGGTTTCCATACCACGTGCTACATTGAGTCTTTCTTCAGTTTCTGGTGAATGGGTTGATGGCCATTTAGTGCCCCTCCTCATGATTTCGGGAACAATGGGCTCATCGTTCGCAGGCCGCGCGCTCTTCTCTTGCGAATCGAAGCCGAAGAAATCATCCTCATACGACGAATCACTAGCCGGTTCTAAAAAGGCAGCCACTTCCAAAAAGTTATGCACTTTGAGAACGCCGTCGAACGCAAGCGCAATCCGCTTAGCGTCACCTCTACAGCTTTCGCTGGCGACTTCTCCTTTCAGCAAGAGCGTGTCTCCTTCGAGAAAGACGCACAGTTCTGTTACCTGACCGGGATAACGATCCGCGAGCAGCTGGCACAACTTCTTCTTCAGCTCGGCAAGGCTCTTCCAAGAGTAGTCCATCATTCCCCCGAATACCCGCCCTATAGTTCTGCTCCAACCAATACATTGGCCAAGCTACAATTATTTCAGATATCACCCGCTCCAACCAAAAGAACGACGCACCTTCCATTTTAGCGACATTCGTCGTGACTCAGAATAAATCATCTGCCATCAAATCAATCTCAATAGCGCCAGACGCGGAAGATGGTAAGTGGACGCGATAGTTGTGCTTGGCCTCCAGATTTGAATCCGCCCAGGGTCGCGTGCGATCGGTATCGTAGTTGAAGTATATATGCTTTGGCCCGGATACTCCAAAATGCAAAAAACGTGCGATGGATTCAGGGTCTGGATGCCCGTGCAGCTTTCCGTTTGTCGAGATGGCAATCCGCCTGCAATCGAGCAGCTCAATGAGTTGCCGGGTGGTGTTCTTAGCGCTTCCGTGATGCGACGCCTTTAGCAGGTCGATACGACACCGCCCGCCATTACTTTCTGCAAGCGGCGCCAATGACGTTACCAGCACGTTGGGATGGGCGTCGCCGCCGAGCAGAACGCTTCGGCCCCGCCACTCGGCCAAGAACGCAATGCTCGTCCCATTGGGTGGCTCTGGATCGGTCTCGCCGTCGGCAATCAAATTTTCCACAATTAGAGGCTGCGGAACAGGAGGGCGCTGACGTGCCTTCGGCGCGCGCATACCCTCTCTTCTCTCCCGCTCCTCAGTTTCGCGCCACTTAGTCCAGAGATTGCCCATCGCTGCAAGATGAGCAGAGTCGGGGGAGAGCATAATTATTTTCAGGCCCTCAACGTCGATCGGAGCCAGTGCGCTTTCAATCGACGCTACACCGCCCTCGAAGTGTCGATTAAGCGGGAGCTTCAATCTTGAAATAGCCTTTGACCAATCGTCGCCTTGGCGCATGCTACGGTTATCTGCCAGTCTCATCTGATACAAGCCGTTATACCAGACATCCTTAGGCAGGATCGGCCGGTTTACGTCGTCCAGATAGGCGAGTGCACCTTCAATGTGGTCAGCGTCGACGTGCGTGAGTACGTAGAGCGCGAGGGCTTCTCCAGCATTTACGATGCGAAATAGCTCACTATTTAAGTGCTGATACGCCCCTTTTCTACCGCCATCAATTACCATGTGGCTGAGCGGACCGCCGTCGTCGCCCCAGGATAGCAACATACAATCGCCATCAGATGCGGGCAGGAGCTTTAGTTTAAATTTTGGCAAGTCGTTCCCCCATAATTGCGGCTGCCATCTCTCACCTTTACAGATAGGTCACGAGCGCCAACGAACACTACAACATTTCGTTTATCGTTTACCCGATCATTTTGCCTACTGACATAATATCAATTAAGTGCTCCGACTTCTTCAAGAACATTTTTTCCAATAACAAAGCGCAACGGCTAAAAATACTATTAGGTCTTAATTTCTCAGCAGTAGGAAAGCTGTTTTTGTATATCCAAACATCTCCTTTCTTTATTTCTGGTTTCATCATAAGCACCATAACCCATACCCCACACTCCGATGTTTCACATTCATCAACAACGGCCAAGTGGAGGATAAACTAGATTCCGACTTTTGTATCATCAGATGAAATTGTGGCTGACAAACAGTGAACAAAGAATGGATGCCCACTCCTGGCGCAAAGCAGTCCTCGCCAAAGGTCCGCATTGGGTCAGAAGCGGACACCGGTGGCTGTCACGAAAGGGGCGGTATGGCCACCTCGCCGGCGCTGACGGTGCCGACCAGACTGCTATCACCGGCCGGGCCAGTCGGCCGCGCCTCCCGTGTCGGTCCGCGCTTCGGCAGACATTAGCATTACCGCCGCGTCGGAATATTTCCGCGCATCGTAGCCTTGCGCGGCGTAGACTCTGTCAGATCAAAGGATGACCCTCCACTCTGTCCAAGGAAGTCGGTAAGCCCCATGCCACCCCTCAGGCCCCACGTATCAGCGTCGCGACCGAATTTCAGCAAGTCCCGTCCCACTACAACCACATCGACCGGGGTTCGACCATTACCCGCCCGTGTGAACGGATCAGCGCTTCAAAAGCAGTCCCAGTGGCTCGCTCGCGCGGCCGATGCCGAACGCATCGGAGATGGCGTGGAAGCTGAACTGTGTCGGCAGTATGCTGAGCACTGGTTCCGTGTATCGAGGGGAGAGGATTGAGGGAGATAAACCCGGTGAGCGACATCACCCTAACGCCGCGAGAGCGGGCTCTGATCCGTAACGAATTCATGGTGCGCTTTGGGCAGTCGCCGCGGCTGGAGAGCGGCATCCTGGTGAAGCGGTGGGCCACCGGGCCGAACAAGGGGCAGCCGAAGCCGGGAACGGTCATTCAGGGGATGCTGGACCGTGGGCTGCTGGAGTTGCGGGATGATGGCGGCCATTGGCTGCGGGCTCGGTTTACCGAGGCCGGCCTCACTGCCTTACGGCACATGGCCGAGGATGCTCGCGCTCTGCCACCGAGCGAATACCAGCATGTTCTGGACGAACTCGGAAGCGGACAACGAGCAGATCACAACGCCGCATCGTCGGCCACCCCAGGTTCAACATCTGTCGCGTAAAGGAGGAGAAGGCGACAGCCGGCGTGGACTGGAGCCTGTTTAGACTGTCTGTACAGGCGGCCAAACGATCATTTCCTCAAATCTGACCAAGCTATACATAAGGGTTCTTTTTCCTCCGTCCTGGAGCTTCTCCATGCCCTGGTCGGCTACGTCCGCGTGTACACGGAGAATCAGGTGACGTTCAGCCAACCCGGCCAGCTAAAGGCCACCGAGATCGTCGCGAACCTGGGGGGAGGATGATACGGCGCGTCCGGCAGGCCGCGAACCGAAGGTGCGATGAAGTGGCGAGTCATGGTGGAGGTGACGGGTGAGGACGGCGCGGTGATGCAGCACGTGATCTCCGCGGGTGAGCGCTCCGCAGTCGGTCAGGCGGCGGCGCTCGGGCTGAGCTCGGCCGAGGGCAAGGCGACCCTGGCCGGTGTGCAGCGTGTCCTGGTCACCCCCAGACCGACGCGCACCGCCGCCACCGTCGTCGGTGCAGCCACTGCAGCGCGGCGCGTCCGCTCAAGGACCACCGCCCGCGCCGGCTGGTGTCGTTGTTTGGAACCGTGGAGGTGCGCGCGCCCCGCTTTGAGCCCTGCCGCTGCGGTGTGGCCTGCCGGCGCAGCCTGACCCCAGTCGCGGAGATCATGCCCGACCGCTGCACCCCGGAGTACGAACGCGTCCTGGCCGGGATGGGCAGCGAGCTGCCCTACTGGCGGGCGCGGACCTTGCTGGCCGAGTTGCTGCCGTTCGAGACGGCTCCGGAAGTGGAAAACCATCCGACGGCGCACGCTCCCGGTCGGAGCCCAGCTCGAATGGGCAGCGCTTGTTCCGCCGTACCAGACTTCACTGGCGTCCGCGAAGGCAATCACGCTGGCCATCGACGGAGGCCACGTGCGGTCAGTGTGGACCTACCAGATGAGCTCGTTCGAGGTCATGATCGCGCGGGCGAGCAATGATCAGGACCAGGAGGTGGTTTTCAGCAGCATTCCGGCCGACGCCGTGTCCCGCATCCGCTGGCGCCTCTGGCATGGCCAGACCGAGCGGGCGCTGGCCCTGATTGGCGACACCCTGACCGAGCTCGACGCCCTGTTGGAAGCCGCCGACGACCGGCAGGCCCGGAAAGTGGCCACGCTGTTGCGCGCTCTGGAGACCTATGTCGTCGGACAGGCCGACCTGATCATTGACTATGCTGCCCCCCGAGGCCGGGGTCACGTCCCTGACCGTGGTGTAGGAGCAGTGGGGAACCGGCCCGCCGAAGCGCCCCCCCCAGAGCTGGCGTAGGCGGGCCGGTTTTCCACAGCGGGGCGGTCATCGTGGGTCTTCGTTAGAGTCTGGTCACCACACCTCAACCCGACCGAAGGGTGACCACGATGACCGACGAGATGATGGCGCTTCGCGCGCTGCTGGAGAAGAGTCCTGACGCTGACGTCTTGCGCGAGATGATCGGCTTCGCAGCCGAGCGGCTGATGGAACTGGAGGTGCAAGGCCTGACCGGCGCCGCCCACGGTGAGCGCTCCGCCGAGCGGCTGGTTCAACGCAACGGCTACCGCGAGCGTGATTGGGAGACCCGCGCCGGCACCGTCGAACTGCGCATCCCCAAGCTGCGCAAGGGCAGCTACTTCCCCGGCTTCCTGGAGCCGCGCCGCATGGCCGAGAAGGCGCTGACCGCCGTGATCCAGGAAGCCTACGTCCACGGCATTTCGACGCGCTCGGTGGATGATCTGGTGAAGGCGCTCGGCATGAGCGGCATCTCCAAGAGCCAGGTCAGCCGGCTGTGCGAGGAGATCGACGAGCGGGTGAAGACCTTCCTGGAGCGTCCCATCGAAGGCGATTGGCCGTACCTGTGGATCGACGCCACCTACGTGAAGGTTCGCCAGAACGGGCGCATCGTCTCGGTCGCCGTGACCATCGCGGTGGCCGTGAACACCGACGGTCGGCGCGAGGTGCTGGGCATGGACATCGGCGCCTCGGAAGCCGAGACCTTCTGGATCGAGTTCCTGCGCAAGCTCAAGCGCCGCGGCTTGGCCGGGGTGAAGCTGGTGATCTCCGACGCCCACGAAGGCATCAAGGCCGCCGTGTCCAAGGTGTTCCGCGCCACGTGGCAGCGCTGTCGGGTGCACTTCATGCGCAACGCCCTGGCGCATGCCGGGCGGAGCGGCCGGCGCGTGGTGTCGGCCTTCATCGCCACCGCGTTCGCCCAGGATGACGCCGGCGCCGCCAAGGCGCAGTGGCGCCAAGCGGCCGATCAGGTCCGCCCCAAGCTGCCCAAGTTGGCCACCCTGCTCGACGAGGCCGAGGAGGACGTGCTGGCCTTCATGACCTTTCCCAAGGAGCATCGGGCCAAGATCCACAGCACGAACCCGCTGGAGCGGCTGAACGGCGAGATCAAGCGGCGCACCGAGGTGGTGGGCATCTTCCCCAACGAGGCGGCGATCACTCGGCTGATCGGCGCCATCCTGCTCGAACAGAACGATGAATGGGCGGTCCAGCGGGCGCGCTACATGACCCTGGAAACCATCGCCCCCTTGCGCGATGATCTCCTCCTCACGCTGCCCGCTACGGCCGCATGACTGTCCCGGCCAGACCTGCCGGAGACCAGATGAGCGACCCGGCTCCTTGTATGTCGCGCGGTTCCATATTCAGACCTGGGCGGTTGGCGACGACCAACCGCCCAGGTTGGCCGACCCCGCCAGCTCCTTGGCCGGAAAGCCGTGGTGTAGCTTGAGGGCGACCAACCTTCCTTGAAGTCCGAACGGTTGCGTGAGCCTGAGCTCGCACTACAAGGAAGGATCACGAGGATGTCTGAACAAACACGGGTGGCCGGCATCGATTGCGGCAAGGACTTTCTGGATATTGACGTCTTTCCCGACGCGGCCCCGCTCCGGGTGGTCAATTCTCCCCAGGGGCACCAGGAGGTGGTGGCATGGTTCACCGAACGAAAGGTAACCGTGGCCGGCCTGGAAGCCAGCGGCGGCTATGAGCGGCCGATCCGTGATGCCCTGCGGACGGCTGGTGTCGAGGTCCGGATTTTCGATCCGGCGCGGGTACGCTTTTTCGCCAAAGCGAAGGGGCGGCGGGCCAAGAATGATAGCCTTGACGCCGCGGTGATCGCTGAGTTTACCGCCAGCCAGACGACTGTTCCCTCGCTCCCCGACGATCCCGTTCGCGAGGAATTGGCCGGCCTGATCAAGGCGCGCCGCCTACTCGTCGACAAGCGGGCCGATCTGAACAAGAGCATCGCCCATGCCCCGGTGGCGGCGCAGGAGGCGCTGTCCCGTGCCGTCGAATATCTGGCTCGCGAGGTTGATGCATTGGACGCGGCCATTTGCCAGACGGCCAAAGCTCAGCCGGTCCTCTCACAGACGATCCAAGCTCTCCAGACCGCGCCAGGGGTGGGTCCCGTGACGGCGGCAACTCTAGCCGCCCTGTTGCCTGAATTGGGGAGGACGTCGGGTCGAAAGATTGCCGCCCTCGTCGGTGTTGCGCCCTTCGATCACGATAGCGGAAAGATGCGGGGACACCGCCATATCGCCGGTGGGCGTGCCGATGTTCGGCGCGCCCTCTATCTGGCGGCGCTTTCCGCCGCCACCAACACAAAGGGCGTTATCGCGGATTTCTACAACAGCCTGATTGAGCGCAAAAAGCCATCCAAGCTCGCCTTGACCGCCTGCGCACGCAAACTGGTCGTCCGCCTCAACGCCATGCTGGCCAAAGGCGCAACCTGGGAGGCCAACCCCGCCTGAGAGTGCCGACGGTCGGCGCTCGTCGCCGACCGCACGCCAAACCAAACGAACCGGGAGCGCGGACGGGTCAAGGCCGCCGCCGCCCAAAGGGCGGGCGCGCGCCAGCGCGAGCCTTGACGCGGAGCACGCCCGGTTCACGAACTTTCCTCGCTGAACACGGTTGCTACACCACGCCTCGGGACACGACCGAGGCCAGATCCCATCTCCACGGCGACGACCGAAAGCACAGTCCAGCGCCTGCTGCACCGGCGCATGGGCGCCAATCAGCAGATGCGGTGGTCGCCGCGTGGCGCTCACCGCATGCTGAAGGTCCGCACCGCAGTGATGAACGGGACGTTCGCCGCGGATCACGCCGACGCCGAGCCATACGCCTGCCGACCCTTCCGCCCTGCGGCGTGAAGGCCCCCCAGGTTTGCGACGGTCTCACCGCGTGCCGTGATCGTAACGCGCTTCACTTGCTTCGAAGCTGCTGTCGGGTCGAATGCAGAGGCGATCGGTCGACCATGATAATGCCGGTCGAAGCTCGTGCCATCTGATCTGTTCAGTTGTAGACCAGCAGGTCCTTCCAAAAGTCGCATTTGTGGTCGGCTGTGAAATCGTTGTCGCTGATCGCTGAAAGCTCTGGAATTTCCTGGGCGAGGTAGCTCTGGGCATTCGGGTCGCTTGTGTATTGCGGCCAAGTGCTTTCGCCCGGTGGGTTGGGATTGCCGGTTCGCGCGAAACTCGTCCAGGCGTCCACAAGCTCGTCGGAGAGTTTCTGTTGCCGCGCGTTGAGATCGTGCTTGGCGCCCTTATTGCCGCCATGAAAGCCCGGGAACAGGTACTGAAGGTCCGCGGTGTGATAGGCGAGCGGCGCGAAATCCGGCAATTCGGGAAACATGAATGGAGCCGTGCGGTCGCGGAATTCATAGGCGTAGAGGGGCACCTTTCCGGCAAGGAGATGGGTGCCGCGCTGAATGCGGCAGACCATGACGTCGGTCTGGATCGCGTTCATGCGCAATTGCGGGCTTCCAAAGTCTCCAGAGGAATAATAGGCGAGAATCCTATCGACGGTTCCGGCCGGATAGGCGGGAGGCGTACCGCCGGCACCGGCATTCCCGCCGAAGATCGTCTTCACATGGCTTTCGACATCTGTCTGGGTCACAGCCTTGCCCGAGAAGTAGACTGGGAGTGCTGCGAAGAAGTTCCCCTCGTCCCGGGTCGAGCCGTTCATGATTGGCATGTGATTGAAGTTGCCTGATTCGAAAGCGGAGGCTCCCCCGCTCGGAATGATCTGACCGTCGGCAACCGGTGTCACGACATAGGGGCCGAAGCCATCGGGCGGACCCGATAGCTTCATGAGGGCATCCGCGGGAAGATTGCGCAGGCAGGACGCCGTCGCTTCATCGGCACCTTTGCCGCAACCGGCTGCTTCGGCAAAAGCTGTCGCTTTCCTTTCAGCGACCTCCATCGGAATCGCCGTCAGGTAAGACGCGCTGCTTTGGATGATAGCCTTGTGAAACATGCCCCTGGTCAGGGGCGAGATGACGTTGAATGCCGCGCTCGCGCCACCGGCGGACTGGCCGGCCACCGTGATGTTGTCGGGGTCGCCCCCGAAGTTGGCGATGTTGTCCTTCACCCACCGCAGAGCGAACTGCTGGTCGAGCAGACCATAATTGGCGAAAAGATGCCCCTCCTTGTTGAGTGCAGGATGGGCGAAGAAGCCGAGCAGGCTCAGTCGATAGTTGATCGTAACGACAACGACCTTGCCTCGGGCCGCGAGCTTGCTGGCGTCATAGTCGCTTCCAGCGCCGTCGACGAAGCCGCCTCCATGTATCCAGAAAAGCACCGGCAGCTTTTCGCCGTTGGCCGAAGCCTGCATCGGCGCGATCACGTTGAGGGACAGGCAATCTTCGTTGTTGCTGGCCGGTCCGGCAAAGACGCCAAGCAGTGTAACTTGGGCACAGGTGGGACCGAACGACGTCGCCTGGCGCACGCCTTCCCAAGCGGAATGCTCCGCCGGTGGTTTCCAGCGCAGACCGCCAATCGGAGGCGCGGCGTAAGGGATGCCGAGATATTCGACCACATCGTTCCGCGCGACGCCTTGCACTGAGCCTTTTGTTGTCATCGCTACATGGTCCGGCGCCGCCAAGGCGCCTTGCCATGCAACGCAGATGGCTCCCAGGGCCAGGACCATTCGCAGGGCGCGATGTACGAATTTGCGTTCACGCATTTCACTCTCCAGGGTTCGCGGCGCGATTGGAGAGGCGCTTGCCCGCCATCGCAGCCTGTCAGTGTTTGTTTGTCAGCGGGCGGCGGTCCCTCGCCCTAGGCCGTCCTGGTTGTCCGCTTGCGAAGCTGCTGCCATTTCAAGGCGTAGTAGGTTACGGCGGTGCAGAGACCGGCGATCGCGACGCAGTGGACGAAGAAACCGATGACCGATTTCTCGAAGTTCCACCAGTCGAGCGATACCTGCATGGTGAGTTTTCCGCTGAGGCCAAGTTCAAACGAACTCCAGACACCGTGGATCGCGATGGCGAGCGCGATCAGCCGCAACACCCAGGCGCGGACCGCATTCGGCTTGGAAATGCCGAACAGCGCACGCGTTATACTCATGATCATCGGCCAGCGTAAGCCAAGATGGACAGCGACAATGACGAGCGCCCAATAAGCCGCGAGCGTGTGTATCTGTCGCACGGCGAAGCCACCGAAAGACGACATGACAGCTGACAAGGCCTCAGAGATCAGAACGCTGGTGACAAGCAGCACCACCATCGCCACGAGCAATGCCAGGGTAACGGCGACGTTGAACAGGGGCCGCATTGTCCGTCGTGTCTTCCCAATCGTGCCGTAGAAGCGACGGTTGAAAAGGTTGTGGACGATCAGCAGCAGGAACATCGCGGTTCCAGCCAATTCATGAGCGGTGTTGCCGAGCCACCAATAGGTGAAACCGAAGAGGAGAAGGCCGGCTGCGCTTAGATCGAATGCGAGACGCACCAGAAGGACGGAATTCAAGGCATGCCCCTCCCGACCTATTGCACCGGCGTGCCGTTGAACCGGGGGATACGGTAGGCGGTATAAAGGAAGTCACTGTCGGCTTGACTGCGGTGGCACGACTGGCAGCGAGCGGTGTTCTCCTCCATGTTGACCGACTTGTCGGGCCAGAACCACTGAAACTGCCAATCAGCCGTGCGTCGCCGCTCGTCGTAATCGGCTCCGAAACCTTCGCCCTTTTCCATAACAAAATAACGGTAGAGTTCGCCATCGCGGTGATCGACGAGGACGAAATGGGTGCCCGCCGGGATTGGCCGCCCACTCTTGACGGCCTCCATCGCTTCTGGTGTCGTCATGATGTGCTCTGTTACGTTGCCGCGCCGCACGGTCGTGTAATGCACGAGTTGATCGATGTTTTCGGGGAACTTGACCCGATTGGTTTCGGCGTGCACCTGCCAGCCGACCACAGAGACGGCTCCGGCGACGACAATCGCCACGGCAACGGACTTCGCACATTTTAGCATGAGTAACCTCGCTCGGGGTTCGTAGACCGGCAGGTCTTGTGCAATCAGGGTCGCCCAACGGATCGCCGCAGCCTCCAATGCAAGGCGACTATCGCCGATACTGTTCGTCCGTAACCTTTTCCATCCAGTCGACCGACTTGCCGTCGAGCGCTTCGGAAAAGGCGATGTGCGACATGCCGTTGCTCGAGCTGGCGCCGTGCCAGTGCTTCACCCCCGGCGGAATCCACACGATGTCACCCGGCGCGATCTCCTGGATTGGAGCCCCCCATTCCTGGACAAGTCCGATACCCGCCGTGACGATCAGCGTTTGGCCGAGGGGATGGCTATGCCAAGCCGTGCGGGCACCAGGTTCAAAGGTCACCGTTGCACCGCCAATGCGGGCGGGCGCGGTTCCCTGAAACCGGGAGTCGACCCGCACCGATCCCGTGAAGTTCTCGGCAGCGCCGATGGAGGACGGCTGCGATCCAGGAGGTGTGAGGGTAATCGTGGTTTTTGGCTGGGCCAACGCCGATGAGGCGCAGAGGACAATGGAAACGCTTGCTGCAACGAGGGACTTCATCTCACTCCTTCAATCCGTTGGATTGCGGCCTGGCGTGGCGATCCGCTCACTTTTTGAACACCTCGCGGGCAACGCCGACCGCGGTGATCGCGTTGGGCCAGCCCGAGTAGAAGGCGAGCTGGGTGATCGTCTCGACGATCTCCTGTTCGGTCACGCCGTTGCGCCGCGCGAGCGCGATGTGGGAGCGAAGCTGGTCCGGGCGGTTCAGCGCAATCAGCGCCGCGACGGTAATCAGGCTGCGGTCGCGCTTGGCGAGACCAGGCCGCTCCCAGATATCGCCGAACAGCACATCGTCGGTCAGTTCAGCAAGCTTGGGCGCGATGTCACCCATCAGTTGCTGCGCGCGCGATTGCTGTTGGGCGGGCACCACTTCTGATCTGGTGGGAGACTGGCTTTGCGCGTTGGCCATGGTGGACACTCCCGCGGTCAGAAGCAGGCTGGTTGCGATGAGCAGCTTTCTAATGAGCTTGTTCACTTTGCGTCTCCTCCTCGGTCGGAAAGCGGCGTCCGGTAAGAACCTGGACGCTGTTTGGCCAAAGCATTCTCGGGATACTCGTTGCTAACGAGGGACCAAACCGGGTTATGAGCGGCCAGACGCAAGAGTTCGGCCGAAGAACGGCGCAAGCTTTCCCATCGCGGCTTCCACATATTTTGGAACCCAGTAGGTTTCGATATGCGTCGCGCCGTCGATCTTGAACAGTTCCTTGTCCTTGGTGCCGGTTGCCTTGGCAAAGGCATCCTCGGTCATGTACAGGCTGTCGGCCTTGCTGCCGGCGATCATCAGCAGCGGCGTGTTGATGAGCTCAATCTGGTCGGTCGCATCCCAGCGCATCAGGTCGAGCAGGCTGCTGGTGGTGTATTTGAAGGTCGAGCCAGGATGGGCGTGGGTCTTCCAGTAATATTCGTAACCTTGCCGGTACAGATCGAACGGCAGTGCGGCGATCTGCGCGTCCGTCAGGTTGGCATCGCCCGAATAGAGGATCTCCCCACCCGCCGCTTCCTGGGCACGGGCGGCAGACGCCTGCTGCAGACGGTCCTGGATGGTCGCCAGTTGTGAATCCACATAACCATTGCGACGAACCCGTCCTGAATTGAACATGCTCAGCGTCGCAATCGCCTTGAAGCGCTTGTCGGTTTTCGCCGCTGCCAACGAGTAGCCGCCGCCGCCGCAGATCCCCAGAACACCCAGTCGCCCGGCATCGACCCCCGGATAGCGGGTGATGAAGTCCGCCATCCCATGAATGTCCTCGATCCGGAAGGCGGGTTTGTCCACGCTGCGCGGCTTGCCGCCGCTCCCACCCTGATACGCAGCATCGGCGGTGATCGTGATGTAACCCTGGTCTGCCAAGTGCTGCGCATACAGGCCGGCGACCTGTTCCTTGACCCCGCCGTTCGGATGCGCGACGACGATCGCAGGGTATCTTTGGTTCGGATCGTAGTTTGCCGGGGTATAGACGTTGGCGACGATATCCAAGCCGTTGAGCTTGTAGTTCACCGGATGGATATTGACCTTGCCTGGCTCATTCTTTGTGATCGCGCCATCATAAACCAATGTGAACGGGTTTTGCTTGTAGTCGGCTGCGATAGCGGTGGCACTGGTCATTGCAATCCCCCCAAACATTGCACCTGTGAGAACGAGGGCCGAGGCTCCCAGGAACCCCCGCCTACCATCGTTGATGGCGTCATTGGTCATTTCGAACTCCATTCTTTGAATTCAGGGAAGAAGACTGTGTTCTCGCAGCAGCGAAGAACGGCGCAAGCGCGTTAGTCCAGTTTCTTCTCGGCAAGGAACTGCGAGACGTGGTCCGCGATCTCGACATTGTTCAGGTCTGACATCAGGAAGTGCGTGTTGCCGCGGAGTCCGATTTGCGGGAGATGCACCAGCCGGGCGTCGCCGCCATGCCTGTTGATGGCGTCGACCCAGAGCCGCGCCATGGCGAGCCTCACCCGCCAGTTGTCCTGTCCACGCTCGGTCGTCGGCTCGGTCGGGAAGTTGTCGCCGTAATAAATGATCACCGGGACACGGGTGAGCCTCTCAAAGTCGGCGAGCGACACGGCCTCGGGGGACAGGGTCCCTGCCGCGCTCGGCATCGCCGCGGGCAATTCGCCTGCTGGGAAGATGAAGCCGCTGCCCGGCTCGAAAGCAACGATCGCTTTGACGTTGGGGGACTTGATCGCCGTCAGCCAGCCTGGACCGCCGCCCTGGGAATGAGTGAAGAGGATCGCCGGGCCGATCTTTGCGAACAACGCCGACATGGCATCCGAGATCACACCGGCATCATATGGCCCGGTGTTCGGTGTGACGGACCGGAAGAACTGGTCCAGCGTCTCAGGCTTGCGATCGAACTGCACATTGTCAAAGTAGTTCGGCCATTTGCCCAGGCGGAACTGATCGAAGAAGAGTTGGTCATAAGGCGTTGGCTCGATCGTCGTTCCGACGGTGCTGTTGCCCGCCCGTCCACGGCGCGGCTGATCGACCAGATAGACCGGGAAATGTCGCCGCAGGAAGATGTTCTGGAAGCCTTCGCGCCCATCGGCTGTGGTCTCCCAACTGCGCGCCGACTGGTAGGCGCCATGGAGCATGACGATGGGCAGGTTCTTTGGCGCTTGGGGGACTTGATAGAAACTGTAGAGATGGTCGCCGTGGATACTCTGCCCAGCGGCGGTCGGCACGTTGTTGCTGTAGGTTCCGGGCGTGCGGGTTACAGTTCCACCGACAGCGAAACTACCTTGCTCTTGGATGATCAAAGGCTCCGCCTTGCTTCCCTGCTGAGCGATTACAGCGGGGCTGGCAAGGATACTCGCAGTGACCAACAAGGGTGCGAGAAGATACTTCCAAGAGATCAAGGTCGCATTTCCTTCCGAAGTCTTGAGACGGTCTATATCTAGCAGCTCAGCCAGTTCTCGATTAGGCCGCTAGATGCGCATGAGGTTATAAGAACACCTAATGAATGGTCGTCTGATGGTTGTGATGTGTGGACGGGGGAGCCATCTGTTGGAGGCGGCGGGTCGGCACGGTCACGGTAACGAGTCGAGTTGGCAGCAGGCGATCGGACGCATTATATTGGGGGTGAGGCTACTGCTATCACTTCCCGGCCGACCTTATTAGCCGCACCATATGTGAAACAGCGGGCGGTCGGGACCCTAAAATTTCCATTGATGTCCACGCGTTCCCGTGCCGAACGGCGTCAGAATCCCACGCCGATCCACACTCACACATCGTCAAAGAGCATGCTGTCGGTGAGATTAGCCAGCTTTGGAGCGATGCCGCCCATCAACCTCTGGGTCGCTGTCGGCTACACGGCGGTGGTGGGGGTGGAGGCTGCCGATGCTAGCGATACCGTCCCTCGCGCGTGGAACGACGTGCTCAAGGTCCAGACCAGCTTCATGGCTCCGATCGGGAAGGAGCGGGCAATGGGCGTCTTCATCTTGTACTCCGGTGTCGGCCCGCCGCAGGCGATCTGCGGCGCTTTTTTTCGTGATCGCTTTTCGAAGACGGGTGTCAGCGCGGGTTGCCGTATTGCGCGTCGCTGACCTTTTCCATCCAGTCGTCCGACATGCCGTCGAGTGCCTCGGAAATGGCGATGCAGGTCATGGCTGTGGCTGGCGAAACCCCATGTCAGTGCTTTTCTCCAAGAGGAATCCAGACCATGCGCCGAGGCGGATCTCCATGGTGGCCTCGTCCCAGCGCTGCGCCCGGCTGGCGCCGGCGGTCACGATCAGGGTCTGACCCAGCGGATGAGTGTGCTACGCAGTGCGGGCTCCAAGCTCGAACGGTACCGATGCACCGGCACCACGGGCGGGGGTTGGCGCCTGGAACCGGCGATCAATCCACGCGGAGCCGGTAAAGTGATCTGCGGGAGCCTTGCCCGATAGGATCGAGCCGCTTCTCGTGATCGTCAGCGACGGCGCATTGGCCTCTGCCGCGGACGGTAAGCCGGCCAAAACCAACGAGCCGTTCGCCAAGCTCTCCTGGATGAACACAGAGGTGAACAGGGACACCGACAGCACAGCCGAAAGCGACATCACTGCTGCGGCAAGGACCCTCATGTCTTATCCTCCGAGTGGCGAGGTGGAGCCATCTGTGCAATGCGGGGCCCGGCCGGACGGTTGGACGCATGGGGATCTCGCCACCGGCCGGGTACCGCCGGAGGAGCTTCCGGCGGCGAACCCAGGTCTAAGGGGCGGATGTCGCAAGACTGTGTCAGCCGGACCGGCTTTGTGTATCGGTCTGTGGCAAACCGCCAGAACTGGTACAGATTGGTACACATTCGTGCTTTGGTGGTCCGGCCGGCCGTGTCACTGTTCGGGCATCGCAGGTCCAGATTGCCGGCTTTTCCTGTTTCCACGGTGTCCCATGCCGCTTCCAACCGAAGACGCGTCCATCCATCTGCTGCTGGTCGATGATCATCGCGACATCCGCGAGACGCTGGCGCGCTATCTCGACCGTCATGGACTGCGCGTCACCACGGCGGAAGACGCCGCTGCGGCAAGACGCGTCCTGCGCACTGCCGCGCCGGACCTCGTCGTGCTGGACATCATGATGCCGGGCGAGGATGGCCTCAGCCTGTGCCGTCACTTGCGGGAAACCACCGAGTTGCCAATTATCTTCCTGACCGCACTCGGCGAGTTCACCGACCGGGTCATCGGGCTGGAGATGGGGGCCGACGACTATGTGCCAAAGCCCTTCGAGCCACGCGAATTGCTGGCTCGCATCAAGGCTGTGATGCGCCGCAGCCGCAGCCTACCGGTGGATGCAGCGCGGCGGCGCGGCGAAAGCCAGCGTGTGGTATTCGAAGGATGGGTTCTCGACCTGGGACGGCGGGAACTGACGGGCAGCGACGGGGTTGTGGTCTCGCTCAGCACCTCGGAGTATCTGATGCTGGAGGCCTTCGTGCGCCATCCCGGCATCGTGCTGTCGCGCGACCAGTTGCTAGACCTCACCAGGGGCCGCACCGCCGATGCCTTCGACCGCAGCATCGACAATCAGGTCAGTCGGCTGCGCCGCAAAGTGGAGGCCGACCCGCGCAACCCGAGCCTGATAAAGACCGTCTGGGGTGGCGGTTATTGCTTCGCCACCAGCGTGAGCGAACTGCCATGACCCCACTGCTCCGCCACCTCGTGCCGCGTACCCTGTTCACGCAGATGGTCCTGCTGCTGGCCGCCGCCGTCGTGGTCGCCAAGCTGGGCAGCTGGTACGCTTACATGGACGAGCGCGCTTTCGCCATGCAGCAGCTGCGGGTGGAAGATACGATCACCCGAACAGCGGCAGCCATTCGTTTGATTGCGGCCGCTCCGAACCCTCTGCACAAGGACGCTCTGGAAGCGGTGAGCAGCGGCGAATTTAGGCTCTGGTGGGATCGCGAGCAGATCGGCGCCTCGGTGACACCGACGGGCGAAGCCCTTGCCGCGCGCGACCGGCTGAAGGCGCAGGTGGGCGACGCCGTCCGTGAGATCCGCGTGCTGATCAGGCGACCCGGCGGCACCGCGCTCGCGGCGCCGGACGGATCGGAGCAGCTGAAGCTCATGGTTTCCGCCCTCTTCCCCGACGGCCGCTGGCTGAACGCCGCCACGGTACAGCCGGCGCGGCCGGCGGTGTCCAACGGCTCGCTGTATTTTTCCATCCTAACCTCCGTCGCCATGGTGGCGCTGGTTGCCTTCTTCATCTCTTGCCGCATCTCCCGGCCGCTCAAGCAGATCGGCGAAGCGGCCGAGCGGCTCGGACGGGGGGAAGCGGTGGAGTTGGACGAGCGGACGGGGCCTGACGAGGTTCGCCGTGCCGCGACTGCCTTCAATGCCATGGGCGCGCGGCTGCGGCGCTTCGTAGACGACCGCACGCGGATGCTGGCGGCGGTCAGCCACGATCTGCGCACCCCCATCACCAATCTTCGCCTGAGGGTTGAACTGCTAGAAGAGGACGAGACCAAGCAGCGCATGCTAGACAATGTGGAGGAACTCCGGCTTACCGCCGAGGCCATGCTGTCCTTCGCCCGCGAGGAGGGAGGCGAGCAGGCGCGGGCCGTGGATCTCGTCTCGCTGGTGGAGAGCGTGTGCGAGGACATGGCCGACGTTGGTGCCCCGGTCACTTTCGATGGCGGGGCCAAGCTGCCGGTGGTTTGCCGTCCGATCGCGATGCGGCGAGTCGTCCGCAACCTCGTAGAAAACGCCATCGCCTATGGCACTGAGGCCAGGGTCACTGTGTGTCCCGATGGTGGCGACATCCGCGTGACGGTCGAGGACCGGGGGCCGGGCATCCCGGCGCTGGACATCGAGCGGGTATTCGAACCCTTCGTCCGGCTTGAGGCGTCGCGCAACCGGAGCACTGGTGGAGCCGGGCTTGGCCTGTCCATTGCCCGCTCCATCGTCCGCGGGCATGGCGGCGACATTCGTCTGGAGAACCGGCCGGACGGGGGCTTGCGCGCTGTCCTCACGCTTCCCGCAATGCATATCGGTGATGACCGAGAGGGTAGGCGCACGCCGGCGCGGCAGATCGCAGTCTGGGGCCACTCGGCCGAAAAGCGCATTTGACACCAGAAGCCCCCTCTCATCCCTTGGCCGCTACGCATTCATGAAGTACGGACATGGGCTCATGCTGCCCATGCTGTCTAATCAGCGGACCTGAATTCCCTTATTTCCAACTCATCCCGGCGGGTTGAGAGCCACGGCAGGATTGGTCCTGTCCGCCGCCATCGTTGACGCGGGCGCAGCCTTGGGCTCGTCGGGCCATTACAACTCGGCCTTCGATGATCGGAAGGCCAAGCAGCCGCATCGGGCGGCAGGAGACGCACCCCATGACTTGCATGGGCATCGGTGTCATCGTTACGACCTTCTACGTCTTTGTGCTGGCCGCAATCGAACGCGGCTTCGGTATTCCGCCGCGCTCCGAAACGATGCCGAGCGCGGTGCCGAAGCGCCGGCCATCGGGGGAGGAGCGCATGGGCTGATCAACCCAACCGGCGGCAATGGGCAAGAGCAAGACTCGGTCGATGGCGCACTTGGCCGTGTATTCATGAAAGACGGATATAGCCTCATGCCGATCATGCCGTCTAATCGCAAGGCGCCAAGTGGCCTATCTCCTGCTCACCGCAATGGTCGAGCGCCGGCAGCGGTGGGCTGGAGGGAGAGCGATGAAGACGCGTGTCCTTGGAAAGGCCGGCCTGGAGGTCTCGGCAATCAGCTTTGGCTGCATGGGCCTGAACTTCAGCTACGGTCACGCGCTGAGCCCAGAGGAGAGTATCACGCTGCTCCGACAGGCGATGGAGCTCGGCGCCACCTTCTTCGACACGGCTGAGGTCTGCGGCCTCTTCACAAATGAGGAAATCGTTGGCGAGGCACTGAAACTGGCGCGCGACCGGGTGGTGATCGCCACCAAGTTCGGCTTCAATACCGTCGACGGCAAGATGGTCGGCACGAACAGCCGTCCTGAACAGATCAAAGCGGTTGCCAAGCGTCGCTGAAGCGGCTCGGCATCGAGGTGATTGACCTTTTCTACCAATACCGAGTGGAGCCCAAAGTGCCGATCGAGGATCTCGCCGAAATCCTGTCCGCCGCCGCGGAGATCGCCGTCGAGGGTCAACGCTACCCCGAACATCTGATGAAGACCACCGGCCTCTGATCGAAGCGAGGGAAGCGATCCGATGAAACGACCGAGCGGAATGTCGAGGAGGGAGGCCATGACGGCCGCGCTCTCGTTGCCGCTGACGTCAGGACTGGGACTTTCGGCCAGTTCCGCCGCCGCCCAGCAGGCTCCATCCCGCGCAGCGCCTCTGGTCGTCTATTTCTCCCGCACCGGCAACACCCGCGTCGTCGCGGGACAAATCCGGCGGGCTCATGGTGCGGACCTGTTCGAGATCGAGCCGGCCGCCCCGTACCCGGAAGACTACGAGGCCGTCGTCAGACAGGCGCAGGCTGAGCGGGACACGGGGTATCGGCCCCCGCTCCGGGCCATGGTGGCAGATATACGATCCTACGGCGTCGTTTTCATCGGCTTCCCCATCTGGGGGATGAGCACCCCTCCGGTGATCCGGTCCTTCCTGGCCGGTCATGATTTGTCCGGCAAAACGCTCATCCCCTTCGTCACCCATGGCGGTTACGGTCTAGGCGACAGCATTTCGGTCGTCGCCGCCCACGCACCGCAATCACGACTCCTGGAGCCCTTCACCATGCGAGCGGATCAGGAGCGGGAAACGCTCTCACAAGTATCTCGATGGCTCGGTAACACCCCGATCGGCCGATAATTCAGTCGAAAGCCACGAAAACCAAGTCCCCAACGCTGGGAACCAGCGGACGCCGGGCAACCGGAAGGAAGACATCCATGCGCAGCAATATCGATGGCAAGGTCATCGTCATCACGGGCGCCAGCAGCGGGCTGGGCGAAGCCACCGCGCGGTATCTCGCCGCTGAAGGCGCGACGCTCTTTCTCGGCGCCCGCCGGTTCGACCGCCTCCAAGCCCTGGCCCACGAGTTGAACCTCGGGCCGGGCGCCGCAGTGCAGACCGACGTCACCGACCGCGAACAGGTCAAACGCCTCGTCGACGCGGCAGTCGCCGCGCACGGGCGGATCGACGTGATCCTCAACAATGCCGGCCTGATGCCGCACTCGCCGCTCGAGCGCGGCAAGGTTGAGGATTGGGACCGGATGATCGACGTCAATCTCAAGGGAGTGCTGTACGGCATCGCCGCGGCACTACCACACATGACGCGGCAGAAGAGCGGGCACATCATCAACGTCTCCTCGGTCGCCGGCCATAAGGTGCGCCCCGGCAGTTCGGTCTACGCCGCGACCAAGGCGGCGGTCCGTATGCTGTCCGAGGGGCTGCGTCAGGAGGTGAAGCCCTACAACATCCGCACCACCATCATCTCGCCGGGTGCCGTGCAGTCGGAGTTGCCGCAGAGCATCACTGAAGCCGACGTCGCCAAGGGCATCCAGGACTTCTACGACGCCTATGCCATCCCGGCGGAGAGTTTCGCGCGCATGGTTGCCTTTGCGATCAGCCAGCCCGAAGACGTGGACGTGAACGAGATCCTGTTCCGTCCAACAGCGCAGGAGCTGTGATGTCATCGGCTGCCAGCTACCCAACGAACACCGAGACCGCTCAGCATGGCTGGCGGGTGCTCGCCATTCTCAGCGCGTTGATGGGCTTCGCGTCGATCTCGACCGACCTGTATCTTCCGGCCATGCCGGCGATGGGGCGCGCACTCGGTGCCGATGCGGGGCACGTCGAGTTGACTGTATCCGGCTATCTCGTCGGTTTCAGTTTGGGACAGCTTTTCTGGGGACCGCTCAGCGACCGTTTCGGCCGCCGCCTGCCGGTGGCCGTCGGGTTGGTGCTGTTCGCCATCGGCTCGGCGGGTTGCGCCATGGCGGGCAGTGCCTGGGCATTGGTAGGGTGGCGTGTCTTGCAAGCGGTGGGCGCCTGCGCTGGTGTGGTTCTGGCGCGGGCCATGGTGCGCGACCTCTATGAGGGGCACCGGGCAGCGCAGATGTTGTCGACGCTGATGACGGTGATGGCGGTGGCACCGCTCCTCGGGCCGATCGTCGGCGGGCAGATTCTGGCTCTTGCCGGATGGCGAGCGATCTTCTGGACGCTGGTCGGCGTCGGCATGGCAACCCTGGCAGCACTGCTCACGCTGCCTGAGACATTGCCGCCGGAACGGCGCAACCACGAGCCACTCGGCCATGCGCTGCTCCGCTATGGCACGCTGATCCGCCATCGCCGGCTGCTCGGCTATGCCGGCGCGGGTGGGTTCTTTTATGGCGGGATGTTCGCCTATATCGCTGGTACGCCCTTCGCCTACGTCACCTACCACCATGTTCCGCCGGAACTGTATGGCCTGCTGTTCGGGGCCGGCATCGTCGGCATCATGGCCACCAACACCTTCAACGCGCGTCTGGTGCGGCGGCTGGGCAGCGATCGGCTGCTTCTCTGTGGCACAGGCTTGGCGGCACTCTCCGGACTGGTTCTGGCGGTTACGGCCTGGACCGGCTGGGGCGGGCTGTGGGGACTAGCGGTGCCCCTGTTCCTCTTCGCCTCGGCAACCGGTTTCATCGTCGCCAACTCCATCGCCGGCGCACTGTCCGGCTTCCCTGAACGGGCCGGCGCGGTGTCGGCGCTGGTCGGATCGGTTCACTACGGCAGCGGCATTGTCAGCTCCGCCCTGGTCGGCGCCTTCGCCAACGGCACGCCCTGGCCGATGGGCTGGGTCATCGCACTCACTGGCATCGGCAGCCTGTTGTGCGCGTGGCTGCTTGTTCCGGCCAACCGTTCCACTGGGAGGTCACCATGACGACTGCTCTGAGCCGTCGCAGGGTGGTGGCTTCGGCGGTCTCCGACACCGTTGCATAGCATTCACCCAGCCGGCGGCGCAGGGTGGAGCCTAAGGCACCTCCACCAGCGGTCTGCGGTGCGCGCCATCGAATGCCCTCGCGCACGACGCGGCGGAGCGTCCGGATCACCTTCCAGCGTCGCCACCGGTGGGCGCCCCGGCTCGGGCTGCCGGTATCCGAACCGGTTGATGATGCCGGTCACCAATCAACTCCTGTGCTCGCCCGTCCGCCTCCAAAGGCTTGGGATGTGCCCGGCGGTTACCACATTGCGCGCAAAAGTCCTTAGGGAGTTTTGGAAACCGGGCATAAGCCGTCACTTCGGAGCAAGGTCGCCGAACCAATAGGCCGCGGTGACGCCGCCATCCATCAGGAAATCACTACCGGTGATGAACGCACCGTCAGAGCCCATGAGAAGTGCGCCGACGGATCCCACCTCGTCCGGGGTGCCGGCCCGTCCGGCCGCCGAGAGGTCAATCATGCGCTGGTAGCCCGGGCCGCGCGGACCTGCCAGTTCATCCTTCGCCAGCGGGGTGATGATGATGCCGGGGCTGATCGTGTTGACCCGTGCCCCCCGCTTTCCCCAGCGGACGGCCTCGGCCATTACCCGTAGGGAATTCGCGCGCTTCGAAATCTGGTAGGCGTGAAGTGGATCCTTCACCTTGTCGGGCTGGAGCATCGGCAGAGCGAGCAACTGATCGACCGGCGTCGTCGCGAGGACCTTGTTCTGCTCCGCCGTAAGCGGCGGCAGGCGGTGCCCGGACTGCGAGGCGATCACGATGCCAGCGCCCCCGCGGGCGATGACATTGCCGAACTCCTCGAGCACCAGCGCCGTTCCGTAAAGGTCCACTTTGAGGATAGTTTCCGGCGTGGCTTGCGTCGGGGAAACCCCGGCGGCATGAATGACGCCAAAGATCTCGCCGTGGGCCGTGGCCGTCTTGACCAGCGATTGGACCGACGCTCGCGACGAGACGTCGACAGTCGCGGTGCTCACGTTGAAACCAGCCTCGCTCAGAGTCTTCGCCGCCGCATCAGCGTTTTCCTGGCGTAGGTCGGCCAGCAAAACGTGCTTTCCGGCACTGACCCGGCGCGCGATTGCTTGGCCGATGGAACCGGCTCCGATCACGACGTTCACATGTGCCATAACGATCCTCCATCGTGGGGTGTTTCTGGGGGGTGTGCGGTCTGTGCCGTGCAGCGTGTCAGCCGCCGTACTGCTCGTCGGTCACTTTTTCCATCCAATCGACCGCCTTGCCGTCCTTCATCTCGGCGATGGCGATGTGCGTCATCGCGCAGTGCGGCGCAGCACCGTGCCAGTGCTTCTCCCCGGGCTCGAACCAGACGATGTCGCCGCGGCGGATTTCCTCGACCGGCCCGCCGTCCCGCTGCACGCGGCCGAGACCGGAGGTCACGAGCAGCGTCTGGCCAAGTGGGTGCGTGTGCCAAGCGGTGCGCGCACCCGGCTCGAAGGTGACGGTGGCGCCACTCAGATGACCACTGCCGCTGAATGGCGCGTCGACCCGGACAGTGCCGGTGAAGTACTCCCCAGGCCCTCCCCTCGAAGCTACCGCCCCGCTGCGTTTGATGTCCATCGTCGTCCTCCACACTGCTTGCGCCGGTGCCCGTATGGGCACCGACAGCATTCAGAGATCTAGCGGGGAGGCGCTCCGAGGGTTAGGTGCTATAATCTGCATGAAGCTATGTCGGGAGTTCATCAATGCAGCGCGAAGAGCTGGTCGACCTCAACGCCTTCCTGATAGTGGCCGAGGAGCAGAGCTTCACCCGCGCTGCCGCGAAACTGGGCACCTCGCAATCCACCCTGAGCCACACGATCCGGCGATTGGAAACGCGTATCGGCGTGCGCCTGCTGACACGGACCACACGGAGCGTCGCGCCGACCGAGGCGGGAGAGCGGCTACTCGCCACCTTGCGGCCGGCTCTTGACAGCATCAGTGCCCAACTCACGTCTCTGACCGAACTGCGCGAGAAGCCGGCTGGGACGATCCGCATCACGGCGGGCGAGCACGCGGCCAACACCGTCCTGTGGCCCGCGCTGGAGCGGCTGCTTCCCGACTATCCCGACATCCACGTCGAGCTGAGCATCGACTCCGCGCTCTCCGACATCGTGACGGAGCGCTTCGACGCCGGCGTCCGCCTGGGCGAGGCGCTCGCCAAGGACATGATCGCCACGCGGATCGGCCCGGATCTGCGCATGGCGGTGGTCGGCGCGCCCGCCTACTTCAGGACGCGCCCGGTTCCGTGCACGCCGTCAGACTTGGCCGAGCACCAGTGCATCAATCTGCGCATGCTGAGCTCCGGCACCCTCTACGCCTGGGAACTGGAGAAGGACGGACGCGAGGTGCGCGTGCGCGTGGAGGGCCAGCTCGCCTTCAACAACGTGAATATGGTCGTCTGCGCGGCCACCGCCGGGTTCGGGCTCGGCTTCGTCATGGAGGACCACGTCAGGGCGCACCTCGCCGATGGGCGCCTGGTGAGCGTTCTGGAGGATTGGTGCCCGCCGTTCCCCGGTTACCACCTATACTACCCGAGCCGGCGCCAGCCGTCGGCCGCGTTCGTGGTGCTGTTGGAGGCGCTGCGGTACCGCGGGTAACAGATTCCGCGGCGCCGGCCGTGTCACGGCGCCTTGTGAATTCCCAGGCCGCGGCAGCTTTCCGAACCCGGCGTCGTTGCCAGTTTGAACACGAGGTCGGCCACGCTCGTGCGCGACACGGTCGCGGCGGCGTTCCGGAACGGCTCGCCCTTCTGTGTGGTCTCGTAGGCGATGTCGTCCCGGTCGTTCAGCCAAGCCGGCCGCAGCATCGTGTAGTCGAGCCGGGAGGACTTGATGACGCGGGCGGCGTTGCGGTAGGGATCCAGTACGCTGCCGTAGCGCTCACCCGGCACCTCTTCGTAGATCCCCATCGAGCTGATGAAGATCAGGTGCTTGACGCCGGCGGCGTTCATGGCCGTCACGATGCTCCGGGTCCGTTCCTCCAGCTCCCCCGACAAGTTGGGGTAGACGACATCCTGCCCCGCCATGGCCGCCTCAAGTGTCGCGGTATCCAGAACGTCGCCTTCGATGACGGTGATCCGGTCGGCGGGACCCGTCTCTTTCAGACGGCGGGCGTTGCGCAGGTAATGCATGAGGTGCGCGTCGGTTTGCGCGAGGAAGAGGCGCGTGACGACGCGCGCGATCTGCCTGTTGGCGCTGAGGATCAGTACCTTGGTCCTGCGGAAACTCCGGTGGTTGTGGCGCTCCGGGCGCCGCCACTGGTCCGACGGTCCCTGTCGTTCGGTCCCCTGTCGTTCAGCCGTAGAGCTCGTGGCCAGTGCCGCGGGTATCTGCACGGGGATCCTCCTGGAAGCCGCGTCGGTGATCTCGCGGCGACCGGCGGCGGTGAGCTCGATGTCGGCTGCGGCCATGTTCTCCTCGAGCCAGTGCAGCTTTAACGTGCCCGGAATCGGAATGATCTACGGCTTCTGGGCGAGGAGCCAAGGGAGCGCGATCTGTGCCGGCGTTGCGCGCTTGGCGGCCGCGATGCGCTTCAGCAAGTCGACCAGCGCCTGGTTGGCCTTCATTGCGACTTTGTGGCAGCGAGGTAATCTCGCTCGCAGGAAGCCCTTTCCTGGCGTTGGGATCACGCGACGCGGATGGAGTCTGGGTGTCCGAGGTCGAGCATGCGGTTCAGGATCCGGACCGTGATGGCGACTACGGCGCTCCG
Source organism: Azospirillum oryzae (assembly GCF_900177515.1). Classification (GTDB taxonomy): domain Bacteria; phylum Pseudomonadota; class Alphaproteobacteria; order Azospirillales; family Azospirillaceae; genus Azospirillum; species Azospirillum oryzae_A. The sequence continues at coordinate 685,082 of NZ_FXAK01000009.1, read as the reverse complement.
CCAATCCTCGGTTTGGAACCGCAGGCCGTCCCCGATGAGGCGCTTCCAGCAACTGAAGGACGCCTCGACCAATGTGCGGACGGTGTACCGGAAGGCTTTCTGCCACGCCAAACGTCCGTGCTCAGCGATGTACTGGAGGTGTCGGTCGCGCAGCGTTGGGTCTGTCGCGGCGTTTGCGCTCTGCACCGCCCTGGAGCGGGGCGGCACGACCACGGCGGCCACCGGCGTGTGCTCCGCCACGGCTGTGACCACGCCGGTCTGGTCGTAACCCCCGTTGGCCACGAATGCGGCAAGGGGCTCCTCAGGGAGTGTCAGGAATTCCGTGCTTGGCGGGGTTATCCTAGAACGGAAGGAGACCCGCCATGGCCCGACGCAAAGAGCCTGTTATCCCGGACGCGATCCTCGACCAGCTGCTGGCTGGAGCTGACGCCAAGACGGCCTTCGATCAGAACGGCTTGCTCGACCAGCTGAAAAAGGCGCTGACGGAGCGAGCCCTGAAGGCGGAACTGGATCATCACCTGGCCGGCGACGAGAGCGGCAACCGCCGCAACGGCTACGGCCACAAGACGGTGCTGACCGAGGGTGGCTCGATGGGCCTGTCGATCCCCCGCGACCGGACGGGAACGTTTGATCCGGCGCTGATCGGCAAGTACCAGCGCCGCTTCCCCGGCTTCGACGAGAAGATCGTGTCGATGTACGCGCGGGGCATGTCGACGCGGGAGATCACAGGGCACCTGCGGGAGCTCTACGGCATCGAGGTGTCGGCCGACCTGATCTCCACGGTGACGGACGCGGTGATCGAGGAGGTGACGACCTGGCAGAACCGGCCCCTGGAGGCGATCTATCCCCTGGTGTTCCTTGATGCCATCCGAGTCAAGATCCGCGACGAAGGCTTGGTGCGCAACAAGGCCATCCATGTTGCCATTGGCGTACGCGCCGACGGCGCCAAGGAGGTGCTGGGGTTGTGGATCGAGCAGAACGAAGGCGCCAAGTTCTGGCTGCGCGTGCTGAATGAACTGAAGAACCGCGGCGTGGAGGACATCCTGCTGGCGGTGGTCGACGGGCTGAAGGGCTTTCCCGAGGCGATCGCCGCCGCCTATCCGGAGACGATTGTCCAGACCTGCGTCGTTCATCTGTTACGTCACAGTATGGAGTTTGCGTCCTGGAAGGACCGCAAGGCCATCGCCGCCGCACTGAAGACGGTCTACGACGCCGTCGACGACAAGGCCGCCGAGGTGGCCCTGAGCGCCTTCGAGGACGGCCCCTGGGGCGAAAAGTATGCGGCCATCGGCAAGGCGTGGCGGCGGGCGTGGCAGGAGGTCATCCCCTTCTTTGCCTTCCCCCGCGAGGTCCGACGCATCCTTTACACAACGAATTCCATTGAAGCGCTCAACTCGAAGCTGCGCCGGGCGGTGCGTGCCAGGGGGCATTTCCCCAATGACGAGGCCGCGCTGAAGCTCCTGTTTCTCGTCTTGAACCGCGCCGAGAAAGACTGGAAGATGCCGCCGCGGGAGTGGACGGCCGCGAAGGCGCAGATGGCCGTCATCTTCGGAGAGCGCTTCGCAAAGGCGATGAACGCCTGATACTCAACATGCCCCGCCAAGCACGGAATTCCTGACACTCCCGGCTCCTCAACCTGTTCCAGCAGAGCACCGGCCTCCGAGCCGTCATCAATGCCGTGGTCGGTCAAGGTCGCCGCGAGGATCCACCCGGTCACGGCATCCAGTCCGACACGCAGCTTCTTCCACGCGCGTCGGCGCTGGGTCCCGTGCTTTTCGACCAACCATTCGCCGAGACCGCACAGCTTCACGCCCGTGCTGTCCACCAGCAGTTCCACAGCGCCGCCCGATGATACCGGCTCCGAAGGGAGGCACAGGATCTAGGCGCGACGGCTGAGGGTGGAATGGTCGGGGACGGCAAGCTCCACGCCAACCAGTCTGACGATGGAGCCAACCAAGCCTTCGGTTTGGCGCAACGGCAGCCGGAACACGGCGCGCAAGCTCAAGGCTGTTGTGATCGCCAGGTCCGAGTAGAGGCGCTGCCCGCCGGGCGTGGTCCGCGTCTCCGCCCGCCAGTGCGTGACGGCCTCCGGCGTGAACCAGACCGTCAGGCTGCCGCGCGCCCGAAGCCCCGTGTCATACTCCGCCCAACTGCGAACCCGATGGCGCTGCTTCGGAATGTCATGGCGGCGGGACGCATTGGCTTTGAACGGCATGACCGAACCGGCACAAGGGCAAAGGGCTGGCCTTCTACCCTGATACCCCGAAGGCCGCAACCGAAGGCCTCGGTGCAACAAGGTCCCCGCCTTTTGTGGCGTCCTCAAACACCCGATTTCAGTCGGCCGCGTCGGGCTACCGGCAATGGTGGTTGGCTTTTGTCTGGCTCATCAACGCGGATGTGAAAGCTGTGACGGCCATCGTCGTGGGCGATCACATCGTATGTGAGCCGGTCCGCGATACGGTTGTCGGGATGGAATGTGGCGACACGCGGTTTGAGTGTCGTCAGGTCTGTAGGCTGGCAGTACCAGGACGCCGCGATGATGATAGCATCTCCTGGCTGGCAAGTGCGCGCCGCCGCCCCGTTTAGCACGCAGCACCGGGAACCGCGTTCGCCCAAAATGACGTAGGTGCTGATGCGGGCGCCGGAATTTCGGTTCCAGATGTCCACGAACTCCAGAGGGTAGATGCCGACCGCGTCGCAATGGTCGGGATCAAGCGTGATAGAGCCGTGATAGTTCAAATTGGCGTCGGTGACGTGGATGCCGTGCAGTTTAGCGCGAACGGTTTTGATCATGGGGCCATCTCCGAAGGCGGTGTCTTACGCTTGACCCTAAACACGTGCTCTGGGCCCGGAAACCGGCGGTGCCGAACATCCTCGGCATAGGTCGCCGCCGCATGTGTCACCATCGGGCCAAGCTCGGCATAGCGGCGAACGAACTTCGGTGTGAAGTCTGCAAACAGGCCCAGGAGATCGTCGGTGACTAGTACTTGGCCGTCACAGGCGACGGAGGCACCAATGCTGATGGTCGGGACCGTCACCGCCGCGGTAATGGCTTCGGCCAGCGGCTCCATCACTCCTTCTACGACAAGTGCGAAGGCGCCCGCAGCGGTGATTGCCTTGGCGTCGGCAAGAATGCTCTCGCTCTCCTCCGCGTTGCGGCCACGAGCACGGAAGCCGCCGAGCGTATTGACCGATTGCGGGGTCAACCCAACATGCCCCATGACCGGCACGCCGCGCGCCACCAAATAGGCGACAGTTTCGGCCATCTCTACCCCGCCCTCCAATTTCACCGCCGCGCACCCGGTCTCCGCCAGGACGCGGGCAGCGTTGCGGAAGGCTTGCTGCGGCGATTCCTGGTAGCTGGCGAAGGGCAGATCGACGATCACGCAGGCATGTGTGGAGCCACGGACCACGGCCGCACCATGTGCGATCATCATGTCGAGCGTCACTGGTAGCGTGCTGTCGAAGCCATAGAGCACCATGCCCAGGCTATCGCCAACCAGGAGCACATCTACATGGGGGTCCAGCAGCTTGGCTATGGGCGCCGAATAGGCGGTCAGGCACACAATGGGATCACCACCTTTTCGCGTGGAAAGGGTTGTGGTGGTGGTGCGCTTGGCTAATGCCGTTGCACTCATCTTTGCTCCTTGGATGCATCGCTTTCGGGATGATTCCAGTTCCACGCGCCGTGCTTTGGCCTCAGGGACATGTCCTTAGAACCCAATCGCGAGCGTGCAGTGATTTTTTGTCGAGCTGCTCAGCGGCGGACAAACTGCATTCCGTCCATACCCTCAGTCTGCCAAGTTTCGACGAGCTCGCGGTATTTGGCGAGACCACCACCATAACGTTGAGTCAGGAAGCCCTTGTAGGCGCTCGGGGCGCCCTCATTGTTGTAGTAACTCGGTGTGCATTCCCGTTGGAAATCGAGGTTCTGAAGGGCGACTTCGCGAAAATGATCAACATAGCTCTGCACCGCCTTGTAGGTCGGCTCGACGATGTCAGCTTGCCGCTGCTTGGCCGCTTTGAGAATGTTAGCGATATATTTTGCCTGTACTTCCGCCGGGTAGAGAAAATTGACATCGCCCGGTCCTTGTGTAGGTCCCATGAAGAACAGGTTTGGAAAGCCGTTTGACGTGACTCCGTGAAGCGTGCGGTAGTCGTCGGCCCAGTGGCTAGTAAGCGACACTCCGCCGCGACCGTAGAGTTCGACGGCCGCCCGCCGGGTGTATTCGGTTCCCACCTCGAAGCCAGTCGCAAAGACGATGCAGTCGACATCGTATTCCTTACCACTGACGACGAGGCCTTTTTCGGTGATGCGCTCGACTCCCTGACCCTTCGTGTCCAAAAGTGTCACATTGGGCCGATTGAAGAGGGCGAGATACCGGTCGTTGAAGGTGGGCCGCTTGCAAAAAAAACGGAACCAGGGCTTCAGGGCTTCAGCCACCTCCCTCGACTGGACGACCGTGTCAATACGGGCACGTACTTCGTTCATCTTCTGCGCGTCGGCGATCTCCATATCGAGCTTGAGCTGTTCTGGGGTCTTCTCGCTGGATTGCTGGACCTTGAAGAGCGTGCCGCCGACGATCTTCATGATTCGGGTCCATCCGTCCTGCACCAAATCAACGTCCTGGGGGATGCCCGACACGAGAGCATAGAAGTTCGCTCGCCGCCGCTCCTGCCATCCTGGTCCCAAGGATTTGGCCCATTCTGGATCGGTCGGACGGTTGCCGCGAGGCTCGACCACCACCGGTGTCCGCTGAACAATATAGAGATGCCGGGCAAAATCGGCGATGTAGGGGGTGCATTGCACGCCAGTGGCGCCAGTGCCGATGACGGCAACCGTCTTATCCGCCAGCTTGTCCAGATTGCCGGTCGTGTCGCCCCCGGTGTAGTCGTAATCCCACCGGCTGGTGTGGAAGGACTTGCCCTTGAAATCGAGAATTCCCGGAATGCCCGGCAGTTTCGGGCGGTTGAGACTTCCGCAGGACATCAGGACGAATTTCGCCTGGAACCGGTCGCCACGGTTGGTCGAAACGTCCCAGTAACCGTCACCTTCGTTCCAGCGCAGTTCTTCGAGCTGCGTGCGGAACACCGCCCGCTCGTAGAGTCCGAAATGCGCGCCGACGCGGCGGGCATGCTCGCGGATTTCCTTGCCGTAGGAGTATTTCTCCTTCGGCACATAGCCGGTTTCTTCCAGAAGGGGCAGATAGAGGTAGGATTCGATGTCGCACTGGACTCCTGGATAGCGGTTCCAGTACCAGGTGCCGCCAAAATCGGCGCCGTTGTCCAGGATCCGGATATCGTCAATGCCGGCTTGGCGCATCCGCGCGGCGGCCAGCATGCCGCTCCAGCCGGCGCCGACGATCAGGACCTCGACCCGGTCGTTCAGGGGGTCGCGCGGTGGAACGGCGTCGGCGTCGGGATCCTCCAGGTACTTCCCGAAATCGCCCGAGGCCTCGACATATTGGCCGATCCCTTCCTTGCGGATACGGCGGTCACGTTCATCACGATATCTGGCACGCAGCGCCTCCAGATCGATGTCCATGCCGGTTTGGGACATTTGCGTGATAGAATTCTTCGCCATGCTTCGGAATGTCCTTATTGATTTTCATCGTGACGCCGGCGTCGGCGACAATGCTCCGGCCCAAAGGGCAATTCTTCGGCCCAAGAAACGGCGGAACAGGAAGCAATACCTGTCGCTGGCTATTGAGCGCCGCCGACGAGCGGCACTTTGCCGACGACGACCGGGTTGCCGTCTTTGATGACTTCAACATAGATGGGCGACAGCAGCTGCCGGTCGGGTCCGGCGTTCAGATCGTCGCCTTGAATCGATGTCATCGGCAGGACCTGGGCAAAGGCGTTGGCGGTCTTGCTCGTATCGTTCACGTCGCCGCCCTTGCGGATGGCAAGCAGAAGGGCGTTCGCGGCGTCGTAGTAGGGGGCGAGCACCTGATTGGGCTCCTGGTGAATCGCCTTTTTGTATTCCGCCGCAACGCGTTGGAAACCCGGCGTCGAAGGATCGGCGAACGCCATGGAGATCAGGCCCTCGACCGCTTCCTTGCTGCCGGCGGCCTCCATGATGTCCTTCGGTCCGGGGGAACCGGTCTTGACGAAAATTCCCTTGTAGCCGAGTTCACGCGCCTGTCGGACGATGAGCCCCGCCGTCGAGGGTTGGGTGGCCCCGAGATTGATGACTTCGACATTCAGGCCGATTACTTTGGGGAGCATCGGCTGAAATTCTTTCTGGGTGCGCTCGAACAGTTCGTTGCCGAGGATCGTGAAGCCGTTTTCCTTCAGGAATTTGTCGTCCACCCGCGCCTGCTCCCAGACGGTCTCGTCGTTAGGGTTGACGGTGACGACGCACCGCTCCTTGAGATTGCCCTTCAGCCAAGCGATCAGGCCCGGAACGTAGTTGCGCGGTATGCTGTTGAGGCAAGTAATGTATTTCGTCTCGGAATCGATTAGCTTCGACGTGAAGGCCGCCGTCATCGCGACGATCCTGTCGTTCTCGATGCTGTCCTTGACGGCCAGGGTGCTGGCCGAACTCAGCAGGATCATGTATTTGACGCCGTCCTGTTTGACGAGGCGGTTGTAGGCGGCGACCGCCTCGGCCGCTTTGTATTGGTCGTCATAGGCGATGACGTCGACCTGATATTTCCTGCCGCCGACATCCAGGCCACCTGTGGCGTTGGCTTCCGACGCCGCAATCTTCGCCGCCTGCGCCATCGCATTGCCATGCGGCGCCCCGGCGCCGGTCAGCGGTGCGATCACGCCGATCTTCAGCGTCTCGGCCCCCGCGTTCGTCAGCAGGGCTCCGAACAGCCCAAGTCCGATGGCAACGGTCGATGCAGCTTTCTTGATGGTCATGACAGCTCCCCCCAAAAGCTGGATGCGCAGGCGGCAGCGCGGCGATCTGGCGGCCACGCGATCGGGAATTCCTTAAGCTGCTCCGCTCCCGCGCCGTAGGGCGGAGAGTCTTATTGTGGGCAAGGCTGATAGTCAGACCTTATTGGAAAACGCGGTGTGCAGTCAATAGAAAACGTCAGACCATTTAGGCGGTTTCACGACCCGGTCGTGACGACACAGCCACCGAAGGTTTCCTGCGAGACCTCGATGACCTCCTCTACCTTGGTGATTTAAAGGCGAAGCGTGACGCGGGAGGTTGGCTTGGCATCAAGCCTCACCATTGCGTTTCCAAAGCCACATTATTCGTGTATCGAGCAATCTACCAATGGCCCAAATCCAAAAATCCCGAAATTGCACGCGAGGAACTGTCGCCTGGATACAAGGCTGACTTTTTAGCGACCACAAGGATGCTTGATGGGGGCGAGGGGGGGGTTCCCGAGGAAGTAATGGTCGAACCAAATTGTTGACAAGGGGGCGGTGGCGCTGTTCTATTTCGGTGGATCATGACTAGAAAGGCGTGCGGAGAGTGAGGATGGCCGGATCAATGATCCGGGGAGCCCCCACTGCCTGACCCGCATCAACAATCGGAGGCCGGCTTGGCATCGGCTCCAGGGGAAGGAAGCATCCATGAAAAGGTTTGGAATTCTAGCCGGCAGCATACTGGCTTGCTCGATGGCTCTATCGGCTGTTGTGGCGAAAGCGGAAACGCTTACGGTATCGACCAATCTTCCGCCCAGTCACTGGGGCTCGTCCCAGGCAGCGGACCCCTGGATGGCCTGCGTGAAAGGGGCGTCCAACGGTGAGATCGATTTCAAATACTTCCCTTCGGGCCAGATCGCCGGTTTCTTCGAGTCACTCAAAGCCGTGAATGACGGGCTTGCCGACATCGCCTATATTATCGTCAGTGCGCAGACCGATAAACTGCCGCTCAACGGTATTCCCATGCTTCCGCAAATGGGAGACACGGTCGTCGAGATGACGAAGGCGAACCGGAAGGCCCTAGACAGTGGTGGGCTGCTTTCGCAGGAATTCACCAGAAGCCGCCTTTATCCGTTGTTGATCAACGTCTTCCCAGTGTATCAGCTGCTTTCGAGGTCGGAGCCTTTCGACACGCTCGAGAAGATCAACCGCAAGAAGCTCAGTGCCGGCGGCGGTTCGCTTATCGTCACCGTCAACGCGCTGGGCGCCAGGGCGGTCGAAATGTCGACGGGCGATGTATACCTGGGTGTGCAGCAGGGCACGGTCGACGGCTCGTTGCTGCCTCTGGCGAGCGTCAAGCCCTACAAACTCAACGAAGTCGTCAAGTCGATGAGCGGCAACGGCAGCTTCGGGTCGTCCTCGGGCATCTGGTCGATCGACCTCGGGGTTTGGAAGAAGCTGTCGCCCAAGAATCAACAGGCGATGAGGGATTGCGGGCTCAAGGTTGAAATGGAGCTTGCCGAGTGGGTCGATCGATGGACCGAGGAACTCAAGACCGAGTTCAAGGCCGGCGGAATCAAGGTCTACGACTTTTCCCCGGAAGCCAAGGCCGCCATCGGTGAACGGCTGAAAGTCGCCACGGACGACTACATCAACAGGCTCGCCGCTCGCGGGCTTCCGGCGCGCGAGGCTTACGAGCAGTATTTGAAGGCGCTGGGCCGGTAAGCGGATGGGTGCAACGGAAAGCCGGTTCCTTTGTGAAAGGAACCGGCTTCGAATGGTTTACGACAGGCCGTAAACTTAGGACAGGCGGTAAACCCGCCGCGCATTGCCGGAGAAGATGGCCTCGCATTCGTCGCGGCTGAGATCACCGAGCATCTTCTTATAGCCGTTCAAGAGAACGGGATAGGATGAGACGACCTTATCCACCGGATAGTTGCTTCCGAAGATGCAGCGTCCGGCGCCGAACGTGTCGAGGCACGTCCGTATGCGAGAGGCCGCGGCGGACGCGATTGCGTCGGATGAGGCGGCCTGGCCTTTGCCGCCGAAGCCCAGACCCAGCCGCGTGACGCCGACGCCGCTGAGCTTAATGAAGACGTTCGGGAGTTCGGCGATCGCGCGGAGTCCGGCGGACCAGTCCCTGAAGACGTCGTCCTGCCGTTCGGCATAGCGCCCGACGCCGAGCGGCCCGCCGAGATGGTTCAGAACGATCGTCAGGTCGGGACATTGGACCGCCACGCGCCGCAGGTCGGCGAGCTGTGTATGGAAGCCGAACGTCTCCAGGATCAGTCCGAGCCTCTCTACGCGCTTTGCCCCATCCAGGAAGGCTTGCGTCCGGACGATGTTTTCCTGCGGAAAATCGGTACGGCCGCCATAGCCGGCAACCGGATCCGGGTCCCACGCGATCCTCGTGCGGATACCGCGGACGCGTCCTTTGCCGGCCTCGATCTGCGCTTCGAGAACCGGTGCCACCTTCTCTGCGAGCATGAGATTGGCGCTGCCGATGATCCCGGCGGCCAGCCGGTGCTCGGCGTCCCGTGCCAACTCGATCTGCCGCAACACATGGAACACCTCGCCGACCGGCCGGAAATCGGGGTCGGGATGGTCGGAGTAGCCCATGTCGCATTCGACATAGACGCTGGCCTCGACCTTGTGACCGGCTTCGACGTCCTGAAGAAAATCCGGCGCGAAATAGTCGAAGCCCATCAGGTTCCAGAGATGGAAATGTGCATCGACGACGGGTAGATCGGGCAGAATGATCGGTTCGGGGGCATAAGCCGCAGGAATAGCGACGCTGCCTGTCCGTGAACTCACGGTCTCCTCCTCTGGATGAGCCGTCGCGATGACTTCAGGCCGGCGCCTTGGGCCAGTGGACGGCTGCTTTATTATCAGACCATTTAGGGCAGCGTTTTGCGGGGAGTCAAGCCGGACCATCAAGGTGAATGCCCGGCTGTTCGCGGCGCGCGGTACAGCTCACCGAATGATCGCCGTGCTGGTGACGCCACAACGCATCATGATGCGCCGGTGTTTATCCATCTCGAAATTGGGCAGCGCCCTGTGCATCAGGCACAGGTTGTCCCAGATGATGAAATCCCGCTCCTGCCATCTGTGCGTGTAGACGAAATCCGGCCGGGTCGCGTGCTCTTCGAGACGCTTCAGCAGGGCGCGTCCCTCGTCGCGCGGCATCCCGTCGATTTCGCAGGCATACATGCCCAGCAACAGCGATTTGCGGCCGGTCACCGGATCCGTGCGCACCAGCGGATGCAGCGAGGGCGGCGGCGCCACGCTCCGTTCCAACTCGGACAGCGGCCGCTTCATCAGCGTCTCGCGCATATGTTCGAAGCTGTGCAGGACGCGCAGGTTGGCGACCAGCGCCTTGTCCGCGTCGGACAGCCCCTCATAGGCCAGGATCATGTTGGCGAACTGCGTGTCGCCCCCGCCGCCGGGCGGCATTTCCACCCCGTACAGAAGAACCATCGCCGAACCGGTGGGAAAGAACGCCCGATCGCTGTGCCAGAAATAGTTGGAATTGACGTAGGGGGTACGCGACGGCTTTCCCTCGGCGTCGAGATTGGTGATCATGTGGACAGGCGGTGCGATGGTCCCGTCCGCCCGCTGCGTCACCGACCGTTCCAGATCGCCGAAGCGCCGGGCGAATTTTTCCAGACCGGCTTCCGTCAGTTCCTGGTTGCGGAACACCAGGACATGACGGTTGCGGAGGAGGGCCTGGATCCGATCCCACTCGGCCTCCACCGCGTCATTCGTGACGTCAAGTCCGATGATCTCGGCGCCGAGGACATCCGAGATGTCGTTGACCTGCAGTCCTGGCATCCGCCGAACCGGCTGGTCGGTGTCGATGTTAAACCCGGTTTGCATTTCCAATTCCCCATGTTCCTTATTACCCTGGGCGATCCGTGCCTCTGGGTTTCTTATCCAAGGAATGACCGGATGATAACGGCCGCCGACAATCCGTCCACAGCACGTTGCCAATATCAGTTATCCGATTGCCAGATGGATTGACCATGAACCTCGAACATCTGCGCATCTTCACGCACGCGGCCGAATTGGGGAGCTTCACGAAGGCCGCCGGCGCGCTCGGGTTGGCGCAGCCGACGGTGAGCCGGATCATCTCGGAACTGGAAGAGGAGTGGGGCGGTCCGCTTTTCTACCGGACCGGACGCGGGGCGACGCTGTCGGAACTCGGTCAGGAGGCGCTGGGCAAGGCACAAGCCCTACTGCGCGACTTCGAGCAGATTTCGGAGGATCTGAGGGCTTTCGGCCGCCTTCCGAACGGGAATGTCTCGATCGGTCTGCCGCCTTCGCTGATCCCCTCGGTCCTTCCCGATCTGCTCAATCAACTGTTGCGCGACCGGCCGGGAATCCGTCTGCGCGTTTATGAAGGCTTCAGCGAACAGATCGAGCGATGGCTGTCGGATGGCACCCTGGATCTGGGCATCGCCAGCAAGTACGGCACCGACGACAAGCCGCATGAGCATCCGCCGAAAGGCGGTGCGCTGATGCTGAGTTCGCGGCTGGTTCTGGCCGGCCGCGCCGCCGGATGGACCCTGCCACCGGAGATCGATTTCCCGCAGCTCGCCGGAATTCCCCTGGTCCTGCCGGCGATTCCGAACGGCCTCAGGATGGTCGTCGAAGCCGTTGCGAAACGGATGAAGCTCAAACTCTCGATCATCGCCGAGGTGGACTCCATCCTTGCCCAAAGGGAACTGGTGCTGAATTGCGGCTGCTACATACTCAAGGCGCCGCATACCTTCGCGGTCGAGGAGCGCGAAGGTCTTTTGGCCAGCAGCGTGCTCCGGAATCCCTGTTTCAATCGCCATGCGGTCCTGATGACTGGACAACAACCTTTGAGCCGAGCGTCCCGCGACGTCGCCGGGCGCGTCACGGCGATTCTGCGGAGGCTTTCCCGTCGGTGACGGCGCCGGCCTTCCCGTTGCCGGTCAACACGCCGCGCAAAGGTGGAGACGTCGGAGGCTTTCGCTATCCGTTCCTTGAATGGCTGATATTGCTGAAAATTGGTATCGCAAACATAAAATCCGGGTGTAGCTTCTCTTCTGCGCTTGATGAATAGGCAGAAGAATTCTGTATCTATTCTGATGAGGCGTACCGCAGCGGAAGATATAGGCGCGCTGTGTCCTCTTCACGCAAATAAAGATATGGCGGGCTGTTTGAAGGCGCCCGATATCGCCGACGTTCCAGCGTGACCCATGACGAATGCGTCAATTTCCTGAACAGGTGAGCGGTAATCCATGAACGAGTCCTCGACAAAAGACCGGCCCCTTGCCGGCGTCCGCGTTCTTGACATGTCCTGGCTGCTGCCGGGCCCCTTCTGCAGCATGATGCTCGCGGATCTCGGCGCGGATGTGATCAAGATCGAAGTGCCAACCGGCGATTATTTTCGCGACGTCATGCCGGCCGCCTTTACGCTGATCAATCGCGGGAAGCGAAGCATCGCGCTCGATCTGAAGGCGCCTTCCGGTCTTGCGGTTCTGCGTGATCTGATCGGCGGCGCCGACGTTCTGCTGGAGGGATTTCGTCCCGGCGTGGCGGAGCGCTTGGGGTTCGGGTATGAGGCGGCCCGCGCGATGAACGCCGGTCTGGTCTATGTGTCGATCTCCGGCTTCGGCCAGGATGGTCCCTGGTGCAGGCGTCCGGGGCACGACGTCAACTATGTGGCGGCCGCGGGCGGACTCTCCATTCCGGGGCAGGTCGGCGTCCAAGCCAGCCGGAGCGGCCTGCCGATCGGTGATTTGGCGGCTGCCCTCTACGCGACGATCAACATCCTCGCCGCGTTGCGCAGGCGCGACCGGGCGGCGGAAGGCAGAGGGGAGGGCGCCTACATCGACCTTTCGATCGCCGAGGCCATGCTCCACATGGGGCAGGTCCGTTTCGCCGACTATCTTGCCGACCCGATCGACGGTCGGCGCTGGCGCCACCTGTTCGCCGGCAGCGGCGTCTTCACGACCGCCGACGGAAAGCGCATCGCCTTGGGGCTCGTGGAGGAGAAATTCTGGCCACCGTTCTGGCAGGCCTGCGGCAAGCCGGTCGGCACGGAGGCCGGCCGCAGCGACGATGACTTGACGGCGCTGGTCGAAAACGAAATCGGTGCGCGCGATCTCGCCTTCTGGGAGCGGGCGTTCGGCGCGACCGATGTTCCCTACTCCGTCGCCCTCGAACCGGAGGAGGCGGTTTGCAGCGAGCATTTCCAGCAACGCGGCGTCATCGGGAGGCTGCCGGGCAACGGGCCGGACATCGTCGCCGTCGCGATGCCGGGACGCATGATTCCGCTCGATGTCTCCGCTCCGGCGCCCGGTCTGGGTGCCGACGCCGCGTGCGTGCTCGCTGAAATCGGCTATGGCGGCGCGAGGATCGCCTCCCTGCGGCGCGAAGGAGTCATACGATGAGCGGCGCTGTTTCGCTGCGGCCGCTGGACGGGATCAAGGTCGTCGATCTGACGCGCTTCATCGCCGGCCCGATCTGCACGCAGTATCTCGGCGACCTGGGGGCCGACGTCGTCAAAATCGAGGATCCCGTGTCGGGCGACGACACCCGTGGCGTTCCCCCTTTCCATGGCGAGGACGGCATCGTTTTCCTCGCGAACAACCGCAACAAGCGTTCCGTCCGGCTCGACCTCAAGACCGAAGCCGGGATCGAGGCGGTCCGCCGGCTCATCGCCCGCAGCGACGTGCTGGTGGAGAGCTTCGGCACCGGCGTCGCCGAGCGGCTCGGCATCGGCGTGGAACAGATGCGGGCTGCAAACCCGCAGCTCATCTACTGCTCGATATCCGCCTTCGGCCGCAGCGGTCCGCTCGGGCAGCGTCCCGGCTACGAGCTGATGATGCAGGCCTTCTCCGGCATGATGACGACGACCGGGGAGCCGGGCGGAGGTCCGCTGCGCATTGGCTTCTCGCCCTTGGATCAGACGACCGGCATCCATGGCTTGACGGGCGTGCTGGCGGCGCTGAGGCTGCGCGACCGGACCGGCCAGGGCAGCTATGTCGAGGCGTCGCTGTTCGAGACGGCCATGGCTTTCCTGGGATGGCACGCGCAGCAATATTGGTGCAACGGGGAGCTGCCCCGGCGCTATGGGTCCGGAAGCGGCACCTCCAGCCCCTACCAGGCGTTCCGCACGACCGACGGCCATATCCTGCTCGCCATCGGTAGCGACCGTCTGTGGGCGAAATTCTGTCGGGTGATTGGCAAGCCGGACCATGCGGACGATCCGCGCTTCGCGACCAACGCAGCGCGGGTCGAGCAGGGCCAGGAAACCATCGACCTCGTGCAGGGCGTCATCGGAACGCGCGGCAGCGAGGAATGGCTGGCCTTGTTCGTCGCCGAGGGCATTCCCGCGTCCCCGGTGAACGGGCTGGATACCGTGCTGTCCCATCCGCAGCTGGCAGAACGCGGGATGATCCTGGCCTGCGACCATGCCGCGGCCGGCCCGCTGACGTTCATCGCGCATCCGGTCCACATCCACGGGACCGACCGGGCCGTCCGGCGACCGCCGCCGCGCTATGGCGAGCACACGGTCGAGGTTCTCCAGGAGCTCGGCTTCTCGGACGACGAGATCGGACTGATCGCCTGACGCCGGAAGCCGCGCCTCACTGCCGGTACGGTAGAACGAATCACAAGGGAGGAAAAACCAAATGCTCAGATGGCGAAAGACCATGACGGCATTGCTGGCGGGTTCGATCGGTCTTGCGGCGGTCGCCGCGTCGGCGGAACCGCTGATCGTGTCGACCAACGTGCCGTCCACCCACTGGTCCTCGGTCAAGGGCGGGGAGCCTTGGATGGCGTGCGTCCGGCAGGCCACCGGCAACGAGGTCGAATTCCAATATTTCCCCACGGGCCAGATCGCCAACGTCAACAACGCACTCGACGCGCTGAACCAGGGCGTCGCCCAGATCGCCTACATCGCCGTCGTCGCCTACAGCAACAAGCTGCCGCTCAATGGCATTTCGATGCTGCCCGACATGGGGGAGACTGTGGTCGAGATGACCAGGGCCAACCGCAAGGCCCTGGATGCCGGAGGGCCGCTGCTCCAGGAGTTCACCAACAACCGGATTCGGCCGCTGCTGATCAACATGTATCCGGTCTATCAGCTGCTGTCCCGCAAGGAGCCGCTCGATACGATCGAGAAGATGAAGGGCCGGAAGGTCAGTTCGGGCGGCGGCGTGCTGTTGCTCACCTCGAACGCGCTCGGCGTCACCGGTGTCGAGATCCCGGCCGCTGACCTCTATCTGGCGCTGCAGCAGGGAACCGTCGACGGTTCGATCCTGGCCTATGCTAGCATCACCTCCTACAAGCTTCAGGAGGTCATCAAGGCGGTGAGCGGCAACGGCAATTTCGGTTCGGCGGCCGGCATCTGGGCCATCGACCAGGGAAGCTGGGAGAAGCTGCCCCCCGCCCACCGGAAGGCGATGACGGACTGCGGCCTCAAGGTTGAGGCCGAACTGGCGGCATGGGTCGATGCGTCGACCGAGGCTCTCAAGAACGAGATGAGGGCCAGCGGCATCACCGTCTACGATTTCTCGGGGCCGGAGAAAATTGCGATCAATGAGAAGATGAAAATGACGCGGGAAAACTACCTCGCCCGGCTGAACGCGCGCGGCCTCCCGGCCCAGCAGGCCTACCAGGATTACCTGAAGGCGCTTGGCCGGTAAGATCGCCACGCAAGGGGGTCGATCGGCGCCAGCACGGTCTCCCCACCTGACAGCGGGCCAAAGGCGACCTACACTGTGGGCTTCCCTGATGGTATGAATGCGGACATTCCTGTCCGGCCTGCCCGCGCATGCGCTTTCTCGTTGGAGGTTGCTGTTCCCAATCCGAATCCCTCCGCTCGCCTGTCGCCCTTTGCTCCTCTTCGGCACGGCATCTTCCGCGCGGTGTGGCTGGCGGTCCTGGTCTCCAACCTCGGCGGGCTGATCCAGTCCGTGGGGGCTGCATGGCTCATGACGTCGCTGACGGGCTCGATCAGCCTGGTGGCGCTGGTCCAGGCCTCGACCACCCTGCCTATCATGCTGTTCTCGCTGGCGGCCGGCGCGATCGCCGATGGCTACGACAAGCGCGCCGTGATGTTGGTGGCGCAGGCCTTCACGACCATCGTTTCGATCCTGTTGGCGGCATGCACCTGGTTCGGGCTGATCACCCCCTGGGCCTTGCTGGTCTTCACCTTCCTGATCGGGTGCGGGACGGCCCTTAACAACCCGGCCTGGCAGTCTTCCGTCCGGGACATGGTGCCCCGCCCGGACCTTCCGCAGGCGATCGGCCTGAACAGCGTCGGCATGAATCTCGCGCGCAGCGTCGGCCCCGCCTTCGGCGGCATGATCGTCGCCACGGTCGGCGCGGCGGCCGCCTTCGCCGTGAACGCGTTCAGCTACCTTCCCCTCATGGTCGTTCTCTTTCGCTGGCGGCCGGAGGTCCAGGAGCGGCTGTTGCCACGGGAGACCCTCGGCGCCGCCATGGGGGCCGGCATCCGCTTCGCGGCGATGTCGCCGAGGATCCGGAGCATCCTGGTCCGCGGATTCGTGTTCGCCTTCGCCGCCGGTGCCGTCCAGGCGCTCATGCCGCTGGTGGCGCGCGACCTCGTCGGCGGCGGTCCGGTTACCTTCGGCCTGCTGTTCGGCGCCTTCGGCATCGGGGCAATCGGCGGTGGCCTGTTCAGCAGCCGCATCCGCCAAGCCCTCGGCCTGGAGGGGATGGTCCGTGCGGCCTTCGCCGGCTTTGCTGTCTGTGCCCTTTTGACCGCCATCAGCGCCAGCACGCCCCTGACCATCGTCGCCATGGCCATGGGGGGAGCGAGTTGGCTCCTGGTTCTCTCGTCCTTCAACGTCGCGATCCAGACCTCCTCGCCGCGCTGGGTGGTGGGGCGGATCCTGGCGCTCTATCAGACGGCGGCCTATGGCGGCATCGCGCTCGGCAGCTGGATCTGGGGTTCCCTGGCCGAGCGGTTCGGCATCGGCCAAGCGCTGGCCCTGTCGGCGCTCGTTCTCGTGCTGGCAGTGCTCGCCGGTCTGCGCTGGGCGGCGCCGAAGGATGAGGAAGCCAACTGGGAACCGCTCAACCGCTGGAAGGAACCAAGCATCGCCATGGACATCCAGCACCGCAGCGGCCCTATTGTGGTGACGATCGAATACCGCATCCATGAGAAGGACGTGCCGAAATTCCTCAGCCTCATGGCGGAGCGTCGCCGCATCCGCCGCCGCGACGGGGCCCGTCACTGGCATCTGCTGCGCGATCTGGCCGAGCCGGAGCTGTGGACCGAACGCTACGACACACCCACATGGTTGGATTATGTCCGGCAGGCCCAGCGGATTACCCAGGCGGACGCCAGCATCCTCGACCAGTTGAAGGCGCTTCATCGCGGATTCGAACCGCCGCGGATCAGCCGAAGGATCGAACGGCAGCCGGTCGCCGCTTCGCTGGAAGCGGGCGACGCGCACGAGGCGGATTACTACCCCACGGATCCGCCCCAGACGCCGTCCTGAATCACCCCGCCCGCAATCGGTCGACGAGGGAGTCGACCTGCGCGCCCAGCGAGCGCACCTCGTCGGCCACAATGGTCGAGGTGGTCAGCACCCGGTGGGCGGACCCGCCGGACTCCGCGGCGGCGCGAGCCACGGAATCGATGCTCCGGCGGACATGCTGGGTGCCGTCCGCGGCTTCGCCGACGTTGCGGGCGATCTCGCGGGTGGCCGCACTCTGCTGCTCCACCGCGGCGGCGACGGTGGCTGTGATCTCGTCGATCTCGCGGATGGTGCCAGCGATTAGGCGGATCGCGGTCACCGCCTCCTGCGTCACCGCTTGCATCGCCTGGACCTGGCTGGAGATCTCCTCGGTCGCCTTGGCGGTCTGGCTGGCGAGGCCCTTCACTTCACTGGCCACCACGGCAAAGCCCTTGCCGGCCTCCCCGGCACGGGCCGCCTCGATGGTGGCGTTGAGCGCCAGAAGGTTAGTCTGGCTGGCGATGTCGTTGATCAGATTCACCACCTCGCCGATCTTGTTGGCGCTCTGCGATAGCCCCTCGACGGTGCGGTCGGTGCGCTCCGCATCGTCCACCGCCCGCCGGGCGATCAGGCTGGAGGCGGTGACCTGGGATCCGATCTCCTGGATCGACGCCGATAGCTCCTCTGTCGCGGCGGCGACCGCCTTCACGCTGCCTTCGGCCTGCTGAGAGGTGGCGGCCGCCGTCGCAGCCTCGCTGGAAGTCGTCTCGGCGTTCTGGCTCATCCGCTGGGCCAAGGTCCGCATCTCGACGGCCGCGCGGCCAACCTGCTCTAGCACGGCGCTGACGCTCGTTTCAAAATCATCCGCCGTCTCGACCAAGGCCCGGCGGCGCTCCTGGCTGGCGCGGGCGCGCTCGGCCTCCGCCCGCGCGTTCGCGTCAGCGGCGTAGAGGGCTGTGTCACGAAAGACCAACAGCGCCTCGGCCATGTCGGCGATCTCGTCGCGGTTGCCGCCAGATGGAACCGCGGTGTCGAGATCGCCGCCGGCGATCGCCCGCATGGCGTCCGAGAGCCGGCTGATCCGGGTGACGATCATGCGGCCGACCACGATCCAGGCGAGAGCCGTGGCACCGAACAGGCTGGCCGCCGCGAACAGGATCAGCATGCTGCGGCCGCTGTCAATCGCCGCCGTGGCGCTGGCGGACGCGCGGTCCGCCTCGGACGTCATGGCCGCAATCTGCCGGTCGAGGACGCTCGCGAACTCGAGCGCGGTCTTCCGGTTGCGGGTCAAAAGGTCCGCGTTTTCGCCGGCCGCCTCCAACTCCGCCTTGCGCAGCGCGAACAGGCTGGCCGGGCCGTTGCCGAAGGCGGTCATTGCCTCAACGCTCTTGGTCAGCATGGCCGCCTCGTCGCTGTCGCCGAAAATTTTCAGCCGGTCGTTGACCGCCAGGACCGCGTCCTTGTAGCGCGCCGTCAGCACATCCAGACGTGCCGGGTCCGGCGCCTGTGCCGCCTCGTTCAGCGCGCCGGTCAGCGCGTTGCCGTAGGCGGCGACCTCCAGGTAAGCGCGGAACTGCCCAAGTCCGACGATCATCAGATCTTCCATAGAATAGCGGATTTGCGTGCGCACGCTGGAATTGGACATTTTGATGTCCGCCTTCGCGCGTTCGATCGGCGCCGCAAGCCGTGCCTGGATGTCCTTTTGCTCTGTCAGCATGCCGGCAACGGAATCCGCCACGCGCCGGCCGACGATGTCCCGCTCGGCTTCGGGGGCCTTGATCGCTTTGCCCCGGAGTTCGAAGATCCCCGTCTCGCCATCGCCGAAGGCGAGGAACCGACCGACCATCCCCGACAGGTCCCCGGCGACGGCCGGTCCGATCTGCCCGACCGCGCCGGCCAATCGGGCGGCCGCCTCCTGGTAGCTCTGCTGCTGCTGGATCAAGCCATCGGCGACCAAGGCATTTCCCCCGCGCGCCATGGCTTCGGCCGCCGTGGTGAGATGGCCGCGAACCTCGAATAGCGCGACCAAGGAACGGACCGCGGCGTTCATGCTGTCCAGATCCTTGGAGGTTTCGGTATCGAGAGCGTTCCCGCCGGCATGCAGGCGATTGCTGGAGGCCTCGATCTGAGGCCGCAGGATGTCGAGGAAGCCGTCATACCGTTTGGCAAGTTCGGCGGTGGCGGCTTCCCGCGCTTTCCGCAGGTCGAGACGGCGGCCGACCACCATGTTCTGCGCGTCGAGGGTGGCGATCAGTCTGGTCGCCTTGTCCTGGACCTCGCCGACCAACGGGTCGTCCGGGCGTCGGGCCGCCAGCTCGGTCACCAAGCCGGTCAGGCGTTTCCCGCGCCCCATGATCTCCGTGTACATCCGGTTTCGGTTGTCCTGGCCATCGACGGCGTCGAGTGCCGGTGCGGCCGCGGCGATAGCGCCGCTTTCGCCTGCCAAGCGCTTCGCGAGATCCATTTCGGGGAAGCTGGTTTGCACGATGCGCCCCAACGGTGCCTGGACGGCGGAAAAGGACATCAATCCGACGATGCTGGCGGCGACCGTCATGCCGGCCATGCCGATAAAGGCCAGCGACAGTTTGGCGCGGACTCCGAAATGGGGGCGGCCAGGGCGGAGCCGTGACATGGGCTTGGTCGTTTTCACGTGATCGGTTTCCCCCGTGCTTTTCTTGAGAAGCAATTCATTTAAAGCCGTTATGGGACGTCGGACCTGCCTATTGCCGAAGTGGCCGAGCGGACCGGAGATGCGGGTCGGAGAACTGCGACGATCCCCGGCCCTGCCTCTCGGATCAGGCCGTGGCGAAGGCCGCGTGAAGCTGCAACACCTTTTGGGCCTGCTTGAGGTGGGGGATGTCGAGCATCTGGCCGTCGAGGCCGACGGTCCCCGAGTCACCGGCCGCGTCGAACGCGGCGATGATCCGATGGGCATGCTCGACTTCGCCCGCACTCGGCATGAAGCCTTCGTTGATCCCATCGACCTGGGCCGGGTGAATGGCGAAGCGGCCGGTGAATCCCTCGCGACGTGCCTCGATGCAGCTTGCGAGCAGCCCTTCAGTATCCTTGTAATCGACGTAGAGCGTCTCGATGCATTGGACCCCGGAGGCCTTCGCTGCCAGCAGGCATTGGCTGCGCACCATCTTGTAGGTGAAGGCCCACTCCCCATTGGGCGACTTGTTCGTCGCGGCGCCGATCGCGCTGCTCAGATCCTCCGCACCCCAGGTGAGGCCCCACAGGCGCGGCAGCACCGCCTTGTGATAGTCGCCCAGCGCGAAGGGCGCGGCGGCGGTCTCGGTGGCGACGGCTAGGATCCCGATGGACTCGCTTTTCAGCCCGGCCTTCGCGGCAAGCGCGGCGATGAAGTTGGACGCCGTCTCCACGTCGCGCGGCCCTTCGCATTTGGGCAGCAGAATGCCGCCGAGCGACGGTCCCACCACGGCGCAGAGATCGTCCAGCGCATACTCCGTGGTTAACGGGTTGATGCGGACCCACAGCGTGCCGCGATAGTCCCCGGGGGGGGCCGTGAGAAGTTCGGCAAGCGCCTCGCGCGCGAGTTTCTTCCGTGTCGGCATAACCGAATCTTCGAGATCGAGGACAAGGGCGTCCGCTGCGCTTTGAAGCGCTTTGTTGATCTTTTTTTCGCTGTCCGCCGGCACGAACAGAAAGGACCTTGCAAGCTTCGTCATGGCGTTTTCCGCATCGATATTGAATTTGTCGTGGTCGGTCGCTGCCGCGGCGTAATCATGCCGTCACGGCAGCTCTCTGGTTTGGCTGGGGCGTACGGTCGCCTGAAGGGTGGTCCCGGCAATGGTTTCCGTAGCCCGCAAAAACAGCTTTACACCGACGGTCGGGAAATGCAAGAAATGGTCGGGCCAAATGTCGCGTAGGCCGACTTGGAGGGCAGACCCGCGGTGCGGCCGTTCCATGACGGGCGCGGACCGAGAAGCCTGTGCGATGCCCTTGTCGAGGAAAGCTGTGCAGATGCATCGAACCAACAATTTCCGGTGTCGGGTGCCATGACCATGAAGCGTCCCTTGGACGGCGTGACCGTCGTCGATCTCGGCCAGATCTACAACGGCCCCTATGCCACGTTCCTGATGGCCATGGCGGGGGCCAAGGTCATCAAGATCGAGCCGCCCGGAGGCGAGAAGATGCGCCGCCGGGGCACCGTCGGCGGCGCCATGCTGCCTTTCGCGATGTTGAACTCCAACAAGGAGTTCGTGACCCTGAACCTCAAGACGGAACAGGGTGTCGCGCTTCTGAGGAAGATGGCCGAGAAGGCCGACATCCTGCTGGAGAATTTCGCGCCGGGCACCATGGACCGGCTGGGTGTCGGTTACAAGGCGCTGTCGGCCCTCAATCCCCGGCTGATCTACGCCGCCGGGACAGGCTACGGCTCCTTCGGCCCCAATACCAACATGCTGGCGATGGACCTGACGATCCAGGCAATGTCGGGGGTCATGGCCTCGACCGGGTTCCCAGACCGCCCGCCGGTCAAGGCCGGCCCTGCGCTGTGCGACTTCTTCGGCGGCATCCACCTCTACGGCGCCGTCGTGACGGCGCTGTTCGGACGCGAGCGGACAGGCAAGGGCTCGCTGGTCGAGGTCTCCATGCTGGAGTCGGTCTATCCCTCCCTCAGCTCCACGCTCGGCCTCTATTACGGCTCGGGCAACCAGAATCCGCCCCGGACTGGAAACCGCCATGGCGGGATGGCGGAGGCGCCCTACAACGTCTATCGCTGCACGGACGGCTGGGTGGCACTGCTCTGCGTCAGCGACAAGCATTGGGAGGGGCTGCTCGGCGCGATGGGCCGGCTGGAACTTCTGGACGAACCGAAATTCAAGGATCTGCAGGCCCGTGTTGATCACATCGACGAACTTGATGCTCTGATCGACGGCTGGACCGCGGGCTTCGCCAAGGAGGAACTGGTGAAGATTCTCACCGGCAAGCGCATTCCCTGCGCCCCGGTTCGCGAGATCGACGAGGTGGTGAACGATCCGCACATGCATGAACGGGGCACGCTGCGCCGGATCGACCATCCCGAGCTGGGCAATGTCGTGCTGCCGACCGGTCCGATGATGTTCGGCGATGCCGAGACGATCGAGCTTTCGCCGAGCAAGGCCCTGGGGGCGGACAATGAGTCCGTTTATTCCGGCTGGCTCGGGCTCGATCCGGACGAATACGCTGCTTTGAAGAGGGAGGGCGCCGTATAGGCGCTTTCCTCCACACCGCAAGAGAAGCCAGGGAAACGTCCCAAGCATTTGAGGACTGGACATGAATTTCGAATTCACCGAAGAGCAGAACGCGATCCGCGAAGCTGTTGGAGCCATCGCGAAGCGTTTCGACGATCATTACTGGGCCGAGAAGGAAGAAAAGGCGGAATTCCCCTTTGAATTCCATAAGGCGATGGCCGAGGCTGGCTGGCTCGGCATCACCATGCCCGAGGAATATGGCGGGGCCGGTCTCGGCGTGACCGAAGCCGCCATCATGATGAACGAGGTCTCCAAGCACGGCGGCGGCGCGGCGGCGATTTCGACCATTCACATCAATCTCTTCGGCCCGCACCCGATCGTCGTCTTTGGGACCGAGGCGCAAAAGGCCGAATGGATACCCCGGCTGGTCAGCGGCGAGGATCAGGTCTGCTTCGGCGTGACCGAGCCCGATGCCGGCCTCGATACGACCCGGATCAAGACTTTCGCCCGCAAGGTGGATGGCGGCTACATCATCAACGGCCGCAAGCTCTGGACCTCGACCGGCCAAGTCGCGACGAAGATCCTGATCCTCGCCCGCACGACTCCGATCGAGGAGTGCAAGCGGCCGACCGACGGCATGTCGATCTTCTACACTGATCTTGACCGTTCCAAGATCGAGGTTCGGCGCATTCCGAAGATGGGTCGCGCGGCGGTGGATTCGAACGCCACCTTCATCGACGATTACTTTGTGCCCGACTCCCATCGGATCGGTGAAGAGGGCAAAGGCTTCTCCTATCTGCTGCACAGCCTCAACCCCGAACGCATCCTCGTCGCGGCCGAGGCGATTGGCGTCGGGCAGGACGCGCTGCAGCGGGCCTCGCGCTATGCGCAGGAGCGGGTGGTCTTCGGCCGCCCGATCGGCCAAAACCAGGGCATCCAGCACCCGCTGGCCGAGAACTGGATCGAACTCGAAGCTGCGCTGAATATGGTGATGAAGGCAGCTTGGCTCTACGACGCCGACAAGCATTGCGGCGCCGAAGCCAACGCGGCGAAGTTCCTGGGTGCGCGGGCGGCCTACAAGGCGTGCGAAACGGCGGTCCTGACTCACGGCGGCCTTGGCTATGCCAAGGAATACCACGTCGAACGGCTGTTCCGCGAAGTGCTGGTGTTCCGCATCGCTCCGGTCACCGAACAGCTCATCCTGTCCTACGTCGCCGAGAAGGTTCTCGGGCAGAAGAAGAGCTACTGATCGGTTGAGGTTCGGCGCGGCGGCATCGGCCGTTGCGCCGGGGTGACGGCGTTCTCCGTCGGGGCGATCGAAGACGATCCGTACCGGCGGAATTTTCGCGGTTCAAAGGTTTTGAAAATCTTTAGAACTCCCGAATCCCGCTCCGCCTCCGGCGGTGCGGGAACACGCCGCGGATGAGGCCTGAATTCCCGTGTTCGACGCGCTGAAATCCAGGGAGGGCTCGATCTTCGCCGCTGCGTTCGCGGCCGGTTTCGTCGCCTTCGCGCTGCTTTATTCGCCGCAGCCCATTCTCAATCTGCTGTCGGCGAAGTTCGCCGTCGCGCCGCATGTGAGCGCTCTCGTCATCTCGCTGCCGACCTTCTTTCTGTCCGTGTCGTCGATCCTCATGCTCTACATCGGCGGCATGGCGGCGCTGGGACGGATCGTCCCCCTTGCGATCATGGCCGCCGCGCTGATCAACATGGTCGCCGTCTTGTCGCCGGTGTGGTTGCTTCTTGTCGTGGCGCGTGGGCTGATGGGGATCCTGGTCGGTCTGGTGCCGGCGTCGGTCATGGGATTGGTCACCGGCGAAATCCGCGCCGAGCGCATGGGGCGGGCGATGTCCTGCTACATCGCGGGCACGGGTTCGGGCGGCTTGATCGGGCGTCTGGCCGCCGGCGTCTTCGCGGGGACTCACGGCTACGAACTGGCGCTGGGCTCGGTGAGCCTCGTCGCCTTCGGCGTCGGCGTCGTGCTGTGGTTCCGGTTTCCGGCAAGCCGCACTCCCTCGGCGCGTCCGGCCAATGGGTTGGCCATCGACCTTGGCGCCTTGAAGACAACGCTCGTCACGCGCGAGGCGGCCAGCATCTATGTCCTGTGCTTCCTGCAGATGGGCGCCTTCATCGGCATCTTCAATTACCTCTCGTATCTGTTGTCCTCGCCAAAATTTGGGCTTTCCCAGTCCAGCTTGACCTTCGGCTTCCTGCCGATGGCCTGCGGCATCGTCGCCGTTCCGCTGCTGGGCTACCTCTTCGACCGGTTGGGCCCGCGGACAATGCTGTGCTTCTCGTTTGCGATGATCCTGGCGGGTGCCCTGCTCAGCCTTACGCACTCCCTGCCGCAGCTTTTCATCGCAATCACGACGATCGCCATGGGCGCTTTCGCCGGGCACAGCTCGGCCAGCGCGACCCTCGGACGGTTGACATCGGTCAGCAAGACCTATGCGTCGTCTCTCTACATGTTTTTCTTCTATCTGGGCGCCAGCGTCGGGGGCTATTTCACGGGAATGCTTTACACGTTCGGAGGGTGGGAACTGGTCGTCGCCTTCACGGCGGTTCTGTCGGTGTTCGGGACGGCTGTGACGTTGCTCGCCGTGCCGAACCTGCCGACCACCGAACCGGCGGGAGACAGCGAAAACGGGGTCAGTTCGGAAGGGTGAGCTGGTTGTCCGTCCGGGGATGCCCGTCTGGAAAAGCTTCGCTATGCTGACGAATGGGCACTCCGGATCTTGCGATAAGCGGCGGATTAAGGTATGACCTTTAAATAAGGTAGGACCTTTAAATTGCCGCAGTCGACGGCAGGGTTGGGAGGAAAAGGCCAAATGAAAAGACTTTTTGCGGTTGCCGCCGTTGCGTTCTGTTCGCTTGCGGCCTCACTGCCGGCCTCTGCGCAGACCGTCAAGATCGGCGTCATCGGCATCATGACCGGTGCCGGCGCGACCTGGGGCGTTGCCGGCGCCGAAGGTGTCAAGATCGCCGTTGAAGAGGCGAACGAAGCTGGCGGCATCACGATCAACGGGGTCAAGCGCAAGGTGGAGGTGATCGTCTACGACGATCAGTACAAGGCTGCCGAAGCCATTGCGGCCTACAACCGGCTGGTGAACGAGGATGGCGCGAAGTACATCTTCACCATGGCGTCGGCCTCGATGATGGCGATCAAGGGACAGGTCGAATCCGACAATGTCCTGATCTTGACATCAGCGACATCCAACAAGATAATCGACAAAAATACCAATAACATCATCGAACTGTACAGCACGCCACGTGACTATGTCCCGCCGGTGATCAAGTGGATGAAGGGAAACCTGCAGGGCGACAAGGTGATCCTGGTTTATCCAAATGATGAAACGGGATGGGATTTCACCAAGCTCAGCACGAAGGCCTTTGCCGATGCGGGATACAAGGTCATCGGGCAGGAACTCTACGACCGCGCGCAGAAGGATTTCCAGCCTCTGCTGACGCGCGTCGTGGCGCAGAAGCCGGACCTGATCGACTTCGGCCCGTCGTCGCCGGCAACCGCCGGTCTGATCCTGCGGCAGGCGCGGGAACTGGGATATAAGAACGCCGTTAGCGCGCTCGGTGGCTCTGGGCCGCGTGAAGTCATCGCTGCGGCGGGCGCCCAGGCGGCTGAGGGCATGGTCAACATGCTCTACGCCGATCCCGCGAACAAGAATTTCCAGGCGCTCGCGCAGAAGTTCCGCGCCAAGATCGGCCAGACGCCGAACGAACTGATCGTGCCCTATTATGACGCAACGAAGATACTGCTGCGAGCGGTGGAGATCTCCGGCGCGCCGGATGACGCCCGGAAGGTGCGCGCCGCCCTCCCCAAGGCGCTGCCAATGACGTCATTGCAGGGTGAACCGATCACCTTCGGCGGGAAGGAGACCATGGGCATCGACGCCCAGTTCCTGACGGTGGATTACATCGGAAACATCCGGAATGGCGAGCCGGTCGCGGTGGGCTTGGCCAAGTAAACGCCTCGGTTTCACGCCCCTCTCCCGCTTCGGGAGAGGGGCATAAGCCGGTTTTGCTTTGGTGTTTGCTTTACACGCGGACATGGGCACAATAGAAATGGTCAGTCCATAAGCTCGGGTCAGCTTCGTGCCCGGCGGAAGGACTCTTCACGCGGACGCCGTCTGCCGACTTGGCAGGGTGACTCAAACATCGAACAGACAAAGATGATGCATGAACTTAATGCGCAAAGCCTGGGCGCTGTTCTGGGAGGGGCCCGCGAAATATATGTATCCGGGTGCTCGGCCGAGATCGCCGAACTGCCCGGCATGCTGGGGGAGGCCTCCGCAGGCGCCACTGTCACGGGGATATTCAGCCCGATCCTGAACACGCAATCCTACGCGGACGAAGGGCTAGGGCGGCGCTGCCGGACCTATTTCCTCAATCGCGATCTGCGTCGGGATTTGGCGGCCGGCCGGGTGGATTTCTGCCCCTGGACCTACACGCAGATGTCCGCCTGGATGGGGGCGCCCGGACGGTTCGATACCGCCATCGTGATGGTGTCGCCGCCGGATGAAGAGGGCCGGTGCAGCTTCGGCAGCCAGGCCGATTTCCTGCCCGATTTCTACCAGCATGTGCCGCGGCTGATCGGCGTAATCAACCCGAACATGCCGAGGACCCTGGGTGAGCCGGGCATCGAGCTCGACCGGTTCGCGGCCGTGTTCGACTATGACCGCCCCCTGCTGGAAATTCCGCAGAAGCCCGATGGCGGTGATCCGGTCAGTGATACGATCGCGCGGGTCCTGGCCGGCATGATCCCAAATGGCGCGACGCTGCAGATGGGCATCGGGCGGGTGCCGCAGGCGGTGGCCACGGCCTTGGCCGGGCATCGTGGCCTGCGCGTCCATTCGGGGCTGGTCGATGACAGCATCCTGTTCTTGGAACAGGCCGGCGCGTTGGACAGGGACGCGCCGATCCTGTCGGGCGTCGCCATGGGGTCGCGCGCGCTCTACGATCATATTCACGAGAGTGCGCGTTTTGCCTTTTGTTCGACGTCCTACACCCATTCCCAGGCGGTGATCGCCGCAAATCCGCGGTTCTTCGCCATCAACGCGGCGATTCAGGTCGACCTCTTTGGACAGATCAACTCGGAGGGAGGCGACGGTCGCATGCTGGCCAGCCCCGGAGGGCTTCCCGAATTCCTGCGCGGCGCCCGTGCCAGCCGGAGCGGGATGTCGATCATCGCTCTGCGCGCTGAGCGCGGCCGGAAGGGTGGGGGAGGCATCGTGCCGCGCATCTGCGAGCCGCGCCTGGTCACGGCGCCCCGCTACGACGTTGACGCCATCGTGACCGAGAACGGCATCGCCCATGTCCGGGACCTGTCGATCGACGAGCGGGCCGAGGCTTTGATCGCGATCGCCGATCCGACCGAACGGTCCGCTTTGGCCGAAAGCTGGCGGAACATCCGCAACGCCGGCCTCGCGTGATGCCGGGTGCCGAGCGTCTGACGGTTGCCCGGGCGGCTATACAGGGACAGGAGGACAAGCGATGAGAATGACTGCGGCCGTGCTTTACGAACTCGGCCTGCCTCAACCTTTTGCCGCAAGCACCCCCTTCCGGATCGAGGAGATCGAACTGGAAGGGCCGGGAGAGGGCGAGGTGCTGGTCGAGGTCCGGGCTGCGGGCCTCTGCCATTCGGATCTTTCCACGGTGATGGGGCTGTCCAGCCGCCCGCTTCCGGCCGTCGGCGGCCATGAAGGGGCGGGGATCGTCCGCGAGGTCGGCGCCGGCGTCCAGCACATCAGGCCCGGCGATCATGTGGTGATGACGGTGGCGTCGGGTTGCGGTCACTGCCCGCATTGCGACGAGGCGCGGCCGGTGCTTTGCGACAACGTCGAGATCGGCCGGGCCAGCGGGAGCCTCGCGAACGGCAACCGACGGCTGAGCGCCCAGGGGCGCCCCGTCTACCATTACAGCGGCGTGTCGTCCTTCGCCCAGTACGCTGTGACCATGGCCGGCTCCCTGATCGTGATCGACCCCGCCGTCCCGCTGGATGTCGCGGCCATTTTCGGCTGCGCGGTGATCACCGGCGCTGGCGCCGTCTTCAACGCCGCCAACCTGCGCGCCGGTCAGAATGTCGCGGTAATCGGGCTGGGCGGGGTCGGGTTGAATTCGGTCATGGCCGCCAGGATCGCGGGGGCGAACGAGATCATCGGCATCGATCTCAATGCCGATAAATTCCCCTTGGCCATGGAACTCGGTTGCACGCGCACCCATCAGGCTATGGATGCCGGTCTGGTCGAAGCTGTCCTGGACCTGACCCATGGCGGAGTCGACGCCGTGTTCGAGGTGTCCGGGAACGCCAAGGCTGTGCTGACCGCCGAAGCCATCACCCGTCGCGGCGGCACGGTGATCTGCGTGGGCGTCGGCGCGGCGAACGCGCTTTATCAGTATCCGCACAACAAGCTGGTCACCGGCGAAAAGGTCCTAAAGGGCTCTGTTCTGGGCAGCGGCATGCCTCAGCATGAAATCCCGCGCTACATCGACTTCTACCGGAGGGGCAAGATGCCCGTCGATCGGCTGAGAAGCACGACGATGGGCTTCGACGCGATGAATCTCGCCCTCGATCGTCTCGAGAAAGGGGAGATGTTCCGGCAGGTCCTCCTTCCGCATGACGTTTGACGGCCGGGAGCGGGAACCGCAAGGTTGGCGTCGGTCTAGAAGATCCGACATCGTGACAGTGGAACTGAGGCAGGGCGGGCGGTGACGCCGCCTTGGCCTGGGAAAGAGGGAGGGATGCGATGAATGACATGACAGGCCGGGTGGCAGTGGTGACGGGTGGCGCGGGCGGCATCGGCCTCGCCACCGCCAGGGAGCTTGCGACCAGAGGCGCGGTCGCCATCATCTGCGACATCGACGGCGACAAAGTGCGCGCGAGCGCCGAGCAGCTCGTGTCCGAAGGGCTGAAGGCTGCCGGCTACCAGCTCGACATCGCCGACCGGGCGGCCTGCGCCGAACTGATGAAGCGGGTGCGCGACGAACATGGACCCGTGGCGATCCTGGTGAACAACGCCGGGATCGCGGGAACGGCGCGGTTGGGCGACGAGCTTTCGGCGGAACAATGGGACCGCTCGATCGCCGTCAACCTGACCGGCATGTACAACATCACCGTCGCCTGCCTTCCCGACCTGAAGGAGAAGCGCGGCGCCGTCGTCAACGTCTCGTCGGTCGTCGCCTTCACCAGCGGCTTCGCCCAGGCGGGCTATGCGGCGTCCAAGGGCGGTGTGCGGTCCTTCACGCAGGCGATGTGCCGCGAACTGACCCCGTTCGGCATGCGCGTGAACGCCGTGGCGCCCGGCTATGTCGAGACGCCGATGACGGCGTCCGGGATGGACAAGTTCACCGGCTGGCTGGATTTCCACTGCCCGATGAAGCGTTACGGCAAGTCCGAGGAATTGGCGAAGGCGATCGTCTTCCTTTGCTCGGACGATGCCAGCTTTGTGAATGGCGTGACGCTGCCGGTCGATGGCGGGTACCTCATCATCTGATTTCGCCTTCCCGCCCTCTCCCCTCGTTCGGGGAGAGGGTTTGGCGATGCGCCGTAGAAATATTCGAATTCTTGGTTCCTCCAGCGGGTCGCGGCCGAGTTCGCCGCCACGGAAGCCATCCGGAAGCCATGGGAACGGGCGGCATTTCAAAGAACCCATCCATCATAACATTCCGGTCGAGACATTCCGGGGTTTCTCCCGCCAAATTTTTCTGGACAACCGCAGAACATCCGGTTATCAAACATTAAAGGACGGACCTTTTCTAGAAGGTCGGAACGGTTACGGAAGTCGTCGATCCCGGCCAGTTCGGTCTACGGCCCACAGCCGTTTGGCCGGCGTATGAAGTTGGGTTGGCGTGGGATTCCTAGCTGTTCGTTGTCGACCACTTTGCAAGGTCACTTCGCCCGCTCCGAACCGCTCTACGCGAGCGTTTCCTCACCGGTGGATCAGTCTTCGGTGCTTTTTCACCGATACCGTAATAAGTATTGGAATGCAGGATAATGCGAAACAAGACTGGACCATTGTCAGGCATCCGCGTGCTGGACGCGGCGTCTCTGTTGGCGGCCCCAACGGCGGCATCGCTGCTTTCGGAGTATGGCGCGGAAATCATCAAGATCGAGCAGCCGAAAACCGGCGACACGATGCGCCGGTATCCGCCATTCCGGGGAGCGGTGTCGCTGCTCTGGAAGGTCGTGGGGCGCAACCGGCAGAGCGTCACGCTCGATCTGCGGGTGGAAAAGGGCCGCGAGGTGCTGAAGCAGCTCGCCAGCAAATGCGACGTGGTCCTGCTCAATTACCGGCCCGAGACCTTGACCAAGTGGGGAATTGATTTTGAAGACCTTGTGAAAGTTAAAAAAGACATCATCGTCTTCCATCTCACCGCCTACGGCCGGACCGGCCCATACGCGAACCGGCCGGGGTTCGCGCGCGTCGCGGAAGCCTTCGCCGGCCTCACGCACAGGACGGGATTTCCCGGCCAGCCGCCGGCGCAGTCAGGATACCCGATGCTCGGCGATGGCGTCGCCGGACTTTACGGCGCTTTCGCCATCATGCTCGCCCTGCGGGAGCGGGACCGTACCGGCGAGCCGCAGCTGATCGATCTGGGACTCTACGAACCTCTGTTCCGTATCATTGAGGACCAGGTCGCGGCCTATGACGAGGACGAGACCGTCATGGAGCGCATCGGCAACTCGAACCCTCTGATCAGTCCGAACGGGCTTTTCCCGACGAAGGACGGGCGCTTCGTCTCCATCCCTGCCTCGACGGAGCCGATCTGGCGTCGACTGGTCGGGCTGATCGGCGACGACAGCCTTTTGAAGTACGACAGCAACCGCGTGCGCATCATGCACCGCGAGGAGATCGAGGCCAAGGTGACGGACTGGACCAGGAGCCACGATCTGCTCGAACTGGTCGATGTCTGCGCCGAAGCCGGCATTGCCTGCGGTCCGGTCTATTCCGCCGCCGAGATCGCGCGCGATCCGCACATCGCCGAGCGGGGATCGATCGTCTCGGTGGAGGATTCTGAAACCGGAAAGCCGATCCGCATGGCCTCGTCGGCAGGACGTTTTTCCGGGTTCGAGGGACAAATCCATGAGGCTGGGCCCGCGCTCGGCTCCCACACCGACACGATCCTGACGGATCTGCTGGGCTATTCCCAATCCGAGATCGATGCGCTGCGCAACCAGGGCGTCCTCTGAACCAAGGCGTCCACTGACGAACCCTCCGCGCGCCACGGCCTTTTCCGGACGTGGCGCGCAGGCGGACCGGACGTAGCCGCGCCGTTGACGACCATGAGGCTATGATGATCAATCTGAAGGGTACCTGGGACCCGCGCTTCCAGCGCGTCTGCGACGCGCTCGCCGGGAACATCGAGGCTGGAAAGGAGGTTGGCGCAAGCCTGTACCTCAACATCGATGGTGAGGACGTCATCGACGTCTGGGGTGGCTGGCGCGAGCGCGCGCGGATCACTCCCTGGACGGAAGACACCCTCGTGAACGTGTTTTCTGGAAGCAAGACCATCACCAGCCTGGCGCTTTTGATGCTCGTCGATCGGGGACAGCTCGATGTAGACGCCCCCGTCGCCCGCTACTGGCCGGAATTCGCCCAGAACGGCAAGGGCAGCGTTCTGGTCCGTCACCTCATGAGCCACACGGCGGGTCTGCCCGCCTGGGAGCCGCCCTTCACCTTCGAAGACGCCATGAACACCGAGGCGTCGACGGCAAAGTTGGCGGCTCAGGCGCCCTGGTGGCAGCCGGGCGCGCGCGGGTCCTATCACGCCAGCACTTTCGGCCATCTGAACGCCGAGCTGTTCCGCCGCGCGGCCGGACGGTCCTTGAAGGAGTTCATCGCCACCGAGATCGCCGGCCCGCTCGAGGCCGAGTTCCATCTGGGGCTGGCGGACAAGGATTTCGACCGGGTTGCGACCATTTATCCGGACGATGATCCGGCGCCCGCGCCGAAGCCCACGGCTCCGCTCAGCGAACAGACCGAAGACGAGATCATTTCGACG
The DNA here is from genome assembly GCF_900177515.1 of Azospirillum oryzae. Taxonomy (GTDB): domain Bacteria; phylum Pseudomonadota; class Alphaproteobacteria; order Azospirillales; family Azospirillaceae; genus Azospirillum; species Azospirillum oryzae_A. The sequence goes on along the minus strand of NZ_FXAK01000009.1, from coordinate 652,585 downwards.
AGGACCCGCGCCGGCTCCTTTTCTGGCACCATGGGCGACCCGCTGTTGGTGTTCAACTCCCCGGAATGGCGCCGCACCGAATTTGCCGGCAGCAGTGGCCACGCGAACGCGCGCGGGTTGGGACGCATCATTTCGGCGCTGAGCCTCGACGGTGAGGCGCGGGGCGTGACACTGCTGTCGCCCGAGACCATCGACCTGATCTTTCGCGAGCAGAGCAACGGCATCGACGCCTATTACCGGCGTCCCATCCGCTGGGGCATCGGCTATGCGCTGGCGCCGCTTGAGAAGAGCGAGAAGGGACCGCTGCCCTTCATCCGGCCGAGCAAGCGAACCTGCTACTGGTACGGCACAGGCGGCGCTATGGCGATTGCGGACGTCGAGCGGCGCATCACCATCGGCTATGCCATGAACCAGTGCCAGTCGGGCCGGAACCAGCTGAACGGCGTCTATTATAAGGCGATCTACGATTGCCTGTGAGCGGGCCGGCACTGGTCCTGCTCCCTTGAACATCTGACCCAAAACGGCTTGAGGGAGGTCCAACGGCATGTACGTGGATCGCGAGAAGGCGCTGCAGCTTGAGCTGGCGCCACTGACCGTCGATATCGAGCGTGGGCGGCTGCGCCTCTTCGCCAAAGCCATCGGCGAGACCGATCCGGTCTATACCGATCTCGATGCGGCGAGGCGGGCAGGGCATCCGGATCTGCCGGTTCCGCCGAGTTTTCTGGGCAACGCGATCGAACTCGACGTTCCCAACCCGCTGGAATGGCTTCTGGCGCTGGGCGTCGATACGACCAGCACGCTCCATGGTGAACAGTCCTTCGTCTATCACAAGATGGTCCATGCTGGCGACAGCCTGGTTCTGCATCGCCGGATCGCCGACGTCTACACCAAGAAAGGCGGCGCGTTGGAATTCGTCGTCAAGCAAACGGACATCAAGCGGGGGGATGAACTCGTGGCCGTGACTTTCTGTTCGATCGCCGTGATGCACCGTGAGGTGGCGGCATGACCCTCTCGGATGTGACCGTGGGCATGGAGTTGCCTCCGCTTGAGATCGGCCCGATTTCGCGCCGGACGCTCGCGCTCTTCGCCGGTGGTTCCGGCGATCACCAGCCGATCCACATCGACATTGACGCGGCCAAAGCCAGGGGGCGCGAGGATGTGATCGGCCACGGCATGCTGGCGATGGCCCATCTCGGGCGCTTCCTGACAAACTGCGTGCCGCAGGAACGCATCCGGTCCTACAAGGCGCGTTTTGCGGCCGTCACGCCCGTGCTGGCGAACCCGACCTGTCGGGGGCGCGTCGTCGCGATCGACGATGGCCTAGCGACCCTGGATCTCACGGTCACGCTCGCGGATGGCACTGTGACGGTGCGCGGCGAGGCCGTCGTCGATCTCCGATAAAGGATCTCCTGATGGTGGCGGATGCGTACGCGATCAACTGCGACATGGGCGAAAGCTTCGGGGTATATCGGACGGGGGACGACGAGGGCATCGCCCCCCATGTCGATATGGCGAACATCGCCTGCGGCTTCCATGGTGGCGATCCGATGACGATCGGCCGGACCGTCCAGCTGGCGATGAAGCACGGTCTCAAGATCGGTGCGCATCCGTCGCTGCCCGACCATGCCGGATTCGGCCGTCGCGAGATGAAGATCAGCCGCGCGGATCTGCGCGACAATTTCATCTATCAGATCGGGGCCCTGAAAGGTTTCCTCGACGCCCGGGGCGCGACGCTGAACCACGTCAAGCCGCATGGCGTGATCTACAGCATGTCAGGCCGGACCGAGGAGCTGGCCGAGGCGGTGTGCGACGCCGTGGAGCCTTTCGGCGTTGCGCTGATCGGCTTGGCCGGCTCGGTGAGCGAGGCGGTGGCGCGCCGTCGCGGGATTCGCTACATCCCGGAATTCTACGTGGATCTGCCATTCGACGACGACGGCCGCTACATCGTCGCCAAAGACAAGCCGATCGACCTGGACTGGGTCGCCGCCCGGCTGCGCCGCGCCTTGCGGGAGAAAATCGTGGAGACGACCGGGGGAAAGCAGCTGCCGGTCGTGTTCGAGTCGATCGGCGTGCATCTGGACATGCCCAATGCCGCCAGCGTTGCCGCCGCCGTCCGGGCGGTGCTCGATGAAACACAGGGAGCGTCTGCGAAATCGCAGATCTGACGACGATCACGATGTTTGCCAGGCGCCCGCCCACACCAGCACTTCGGTTGCCGGCATGGGCGGGCGCCTGCGTTTCCGGCCCCGGCGATGAGACAGTCTACTGGGTGAAAAAAGGTCCGACCTCTTCTTGACAAAAATCGATCCCGCTTGATAATGCGCTTTTAGTGGACGGACCAAATTATCCGTGGGTGGTTCAAAAACGGTACGTTCCACACCCGGACGTCTGGTGATCAAGGCGGTGACCGAGTTTCACCCGTTGAGAGACAGCCGCGCATAAGCACGCCTGGCAAGTCAATTGCGGCGTTTTTTCCATATTCACGACCACGGGCGCGGCTGTCCGTAACGGACGTTCGGATAGGACACAGCAAAATGAACAGCGGAGGAATGAAGACCATGTGGCGTTCGAAAATTGCCAAGAGCCTGCTGGTGGGCTCCGCCTTGCTTTGCTCCGCCGCTGCTTCAGCGGAAACGCTGGTCGTAACGACCAACCTGCCGCCCGCGCATTGGGCCTCGACCAAGGGCGGCGAGCCGTGGATGGCGTGCGTCAAGCAGGCCACCAACAACGAGATCGACTTCAAGTACTTCCCATCGGGGCAACTGGCGAGCTTCTTCGAATCGCTAAAGGCGGTCAACGACGGGCTGGCCCAGGTCTCGTACATCGTGCTGAGCGCGCAAACGGACAAGATGCCGTTGAACGGGCTCGCTCTTCTGCCGGAAATGGGAGACTCGGTCGTCGAGATCACGAAAGCCTATCGCAAGGTCCTGGACAGCGACGGGCTCCTGGCCAAGGAATTCGCGAAGAATCGCATCAAGCCGCTTCTGATCAACGCCTTTCCTCCCTATCAGATGCTGTCCCGGGGGGAGCCCATGGACACGATCGAGAAGCTGAGCACGAAGAAGATCAGCACGGGCGGCGGTACGCTGATCATCACGCTCAAGTCGCTCGGTTCCAGCGCGATCGAGATGTCGTCGGCGGACCTCTACCTGGCTTTGCAGCAGGGGACGGTGGACGGCACGATGCTGTCCCTGACCAGCGTGAAGCCCTACAATCTGCAGGAAGTCATCAAATCGACGAGTGGCAACGCCAATTTCGGTGTGGCCGTGGGGGTCTGGTCGATCGACGCCGCACTTTGGAAAAAAATGTCGCCGGCTCATCAGAAGGCGATGAGCGACTGCGGAACCAAGGTCGAGATGGACATGGCGCGGTACGCCGATCAGTTGCAGACGGATTTGAAAGCTGAATTCGCCAAGAGCGGAATCACGGTCTTCGACTACACGAGCGAAGCGATGGCCGCCATCGACAAGCGGCTGAAGAAATCCAAGGACGATTACGTCGCCCGGATCGCGTCCCGTGGCCTTCCTGCGCAAGAAGCGTATAAGGAATATACCGGAGCCCTCGGCCAATGAATCAGACAATTGCTAAAGCGGCCATAACTGGTGACGGAATGTTTTGCCGAATCGATCACGCATTTCGTAAGATCGAACTGGCTGCTGCGATTGTCGGCGCCACGTTGATGCTCGCCACCATGGTCCTCATCTCCTTCGACGCTCTGCTGCGCTACACGTTCAACGCGCCCTTGAGCTTCGCTTTCTATCTGACAGAAAACTACCTGATGGTCGGGATGATGACTTTGCCGTTGGCCTGGGGCTTTCGGCGGGGCGGTTTCATCCGCATTTCGGCCTTTGTCCAGCTCATGCCCGAAACGATCCGCGAAATGTTCCTGCGCGCCGGGCTGCTTTCCGGCTCGGCATATGTTGCCGTCCTGGCATGGCTTGCCGGAATCCACTTCATCGAGGTCTATGAGAGCGGCGACGTTCAAATGGGCGTCATCGACTGGCCGGTTTCATGGTCCTGGGTATGGGTCCCGATCGGCGTTGGTTTGCTGGCGGTGCGACTTGTCCTGATGGCTTTCGGGCCGAGCAGGGACCTTCAGGGCAACCACGACGATGCCGAGGATCTGACATGACCTTCCTGATGGGAACATCGTTCCTCCTGGCCCTGATGATTTTCGGCATTCCGATCGCCTTTGCGCTCGGGTTAGCGGGGGTCGCCAGTTTGGCTATGATCGTGCCGGCCAATTCGATCATCGCGATCATGACGAAGGTCGTTCACAGCACGGTCGCGAACAATCTGCTTCTGACGATCCCGATGTTCGTGCTAATGGCCGAATTCCTCTCCTGCGGAGGCGTGGCCGAGGATCTGCTGCTGAGCTGCAACAGGCTCCTGCGCCGGATCCGCGGCGGCATGGCGATGGCCTGCATCATGGCCGGCGTCGTCCACGCCGCAGCGACGGGGAGCAGCGCGGCATCGGCCGCCAGCCTGGCGCGCGCATCCTTCCCCGCCATGCGGCGGGCCGGCTACGCGCCGTCCTTCGCCGCCGGAACCATCGCCATCGCCGGAACGCTTGCGATCATGATTCCGCCGTCGGTGCCGTTCGTTCTCTATGGCGTCGTGACCGAGACGTCGGTTGGCAAGCTCTTTCTCGCCGGCATCGTGCCGGGGATCCTGACGGCGATCGGCTATATGCTGACGATTTCGATCGTCCTGCATGTCTGGCCGCATCTCGGGCCGGCGACCGTCAAGAAGGAAGAGGAGGCCGTCCAGGCCGCGATGTCCGGCGCAAAGCCGGCGGAGCGTGGCGGAAACATCTGGCCGATGGTCGTCCTGATCTTCATCATCCTCGGCGGTCTGTACAGCGGTGTCGCTACGCCCACTGAGGTCTCGGCTCTGGGTGCGCTCGGCGCGCTGATCATCTCCTACCATTCCCGCCGCATGACCCGGCACAATTTCCTGGACGCGGTCGGCGCCACGCTCCGCATCACCACGATGATCATCGCGATCATCTTCGGGGCCCATTTCCTTGGGTACTTCGTGTCCTTCTCAAAGGTCACGGACTCTCTGTTGTTCTGGATCGCTCAATCGGGAATGCCGGCCTCGGCCGTGATGCTGATCATCGTCTTCATCTATCTGATGTTGGGTATGATCCTGGATCAGGGGGCCATCATCATCCTGACGGCGCCGATCACCACGGCCCTGATGGTGGGGCTCGGTTACGATCCGGTCTGGTGGGGCGTCATCATCATCAAAACGGCCGAAATCGGTCTGATTCACCCACCGCTGGGGATGGCGCTGTTCGTGACGTCGTCGGTGACGCGAACCGACATGCGCTCCTGCTTCATCGGCATCATTCCCTATCTCGTCACGGAACTTATCCTGCTCGGGATTCTGATCGCCTTTCCCCAGGTCTCCCTGGCTCTCGTGAACTAGCCCTGCGGATTCATCAGGGAAGGCAGGCCGCACGGTTCCGGGCTGATCGCTCCGGAGCCGTGCCGTTGCATACAGTCCGAAAGGATGCCGTCCTGTCCCAAAGGCCGGGTGCCGGCTTGTTCGCGCGCTCTTATACCAGTTCTCATGGGGGGTACCTAGGAGGCCTGGACTCTGATGCATTGACCGAAGGGTGGCTGGAAAGTCAGAGGCTGAAATGAACGGTAATCAAATTGGCAGTCTGTTCGGTATAAAATAGCGCGACATCCGCGCCTATCAGGGTAGAGAATGGAAAACTGCAAAAAACGCCGCATGGATTTTCTTGCGTCCACTTCAGGTAATGCGCGAGCTGGATGCACTCATATTGATGCACCTGCAAGATTGTTATGCCCCGATATGACGACCGGCACAATAATATCTGGAAAATAGCGATGAATGAGCGCTTTGGAGGGAGCCATGACGATACTCGTTGGCGCAACTGTGCTAATTGCCGAGCCATCGGCCACAGTTGCCTCGGGGCTGCGCGCCATCATCGAACTATGGGGTGGTGCCTGTCACACTGTGCACTCTCCAGCGGAATTGCGCGTTGCTCTGCACAAATCTTTGCCAGACATGCTCCTGGTTAACGTTGACTTGGCGGGTGGATATGAAAATCTTTGTGTTTTGGCGCGCCGTTATCCAATAAAAATGATCGGCATCGCGGCGCGATTTCTGTCACCAGGAAGCGGCAATTCCAGCGACATAACGTGGCTGGAAATGCCCTTTACTGTACATGATCTACAAAGAGCGGTGGTCCGGCCACGCTGCCTGATCCCACTCGACACAGGTTCCTTTCAGTGGGACTTGGTATTAAGTGTGGACAAAATGGACCGACCATATAACTCTAGTGCGAAACCATCGGACCTCTTCCAGAGGAGAGAAAATTGACGTCCAGCGCCGAACGGGTGCATAGCGGGAACGCGGCCGAGCCTGTCCTTCTTCCCGAACTGCCCATCGTCGACTCCCACATCCATCTGTGGACGCGCGACAATTATTTCGCACAGGACTTCCTTGCCGATGTCGCGGCCGGACACAATGTGCAGGCGAGCATCTACGCGGAATGCGGGATGTGCTTTTCGGACGATCCACGTGAGGCGTTCCGTCCGGTCGGCGAGACGCATTATGTGCTCGACCAGGTGAAGTTGGCGGAAGGCTCGAACCATGCGCTGGCGGCGGGCATACTCGGCTGTGCCGACCTGATGCTCGGAGATGGGGTGAAGCCCGTTCTTGAAGCCCACGCCGAAGCTGCCAAGGGGCGTTTCCGCGGCGTCCGCTATCGTGTCGCCTGGGATGCCGACCCGGTCGCTGGTTATGGCGAGGTCGGCTATCCCTCGGAAAATCTCCTTCAAAAAGAGGAGTTCCAGAAGGGCGCACGCTGTCTGGCGGAGATGGGGCTGGTGCTCGACCTCTGGGGGTTCCACACGCAGCTCGACGATATCGCACGATTCGCCGCCCGTCTGCCCGAACTCAAGATCGTGGTCGATCATGTCGGCGGCCCACTGGGCGTCGGCCCCTACGCCGGCCGCCGCGATGAGGTCTTCAAGATCTGGTCCGCCGGGATCAGGGCAATCGCCGAGATGCCGAACGTCCACATTAAGCTGAGCGGTCTGGCGATCTCGCGGTTGGGGTTCGGCTTCCAGGACAACGGGCAGGCCGCGTCCTCGGACGAGCTGGTCCGGCTGTGGAGTCCCTATGTCAGGACCTGCGCCGAGGTGTTCGGGCCAGAACGGTCGATCTTCGGAAGCAACTACCCGGTCGATCGGGCCGCCGCGCCCTACAGTATGCTGCTGAACGCCTACAAGAAGATGCTGGGTGACCTGTCGACCGACGAGCTCACGGCCATTTTCGCCGGAAACGCCCGCCGGGTCTACAATCTAGAACAAGACGCGGAAGGACATTGACATGGACGACACAACGTCGCCGCCCAGCGGCGAAGCCATCCTCCAGCGCATCCGCGAGCGGCGCGGCCATGTTTGGCCGCTGCACGAGCTGATGGCGGAACTCGATCCCGGCTTTCTGGACGTGTTCGACGAGGCCTATTGCCGCACCCTGGGATTCGAGCCCGCGCCCACGGAAGGGTCGCTCGATGTGAAGTACCGCGAGCTGATCTGCGCCTGCGCCTGCGCGATGGCGCCGGTGCCGATTGAGGTGACAATCCATCATCTCGAACGGGCCTACAAGGCGGGTCTGACCGAACGCGAAGCGATCCAGGGTTTCCATGCGCTGCTGATCCCGGCCGGCGGCATCGCGCTCTCCAACGGAGTGCGGGCCATGCTGAAGATGCGGGAGGACGCCGCCCATCATTAGGATGGAATCAGCGTCAGGTATGCAGCGACGTCGTTCGGGGCCGGGGCCCAAGGGTGGGGCGACGCTCCTCCACCCAAGGAACCCGCGCTCCGCCCCTGGAAATCCCGCGCGGCATCGGATGATATTGAACCATCCGTTCAACGCTCGTTTAATTTTAACAGAAAAATATCGCGAAAGTCGGGTGTCCTGCGTTTCTGCCTCCCTTTTCGATTGTATAGACGCCAGAGAAATCAATGTTTTATGGAGCCGTGTCGCCTCCCTTTTAATGGTCTGACAATTTATGTTGACGACGGACTGTTAGGGTCGGCAACATCGGACACAAAGGGTCCAGAACCCCGCACGCACCGGCTGGACACTCAGTCGTGAAGCGGCGTCGGGAGAAAAGAGTAGGGGAGGACGATCATGGGTATCTTGTGGCAGCCGCAGACCGCGGTCGTTGCGGGCGGCTTTTCCGATGGCGGAAGGATTGCCGCCGTAGGGATTGGGCCGCGTGCCGCATAGGTCGTCGCTCATCCCGGGACCGTGATCGATTCCGCGACGCATGATTTCAGACTGGCGCGCAAGCGGCAGGCCATCGCGTTGGCGTCCGGTGGCTTGGGTCGTGCCGGCAAGGGGAGGAACAGAATGGATTTCAGGAAGCTCGCGACTGCCTTCGCGGTTGGCGTCTGCGCGTCGACCATGATGATGCCGCAGGCCAAGGCGGAAACGCTGAAGATCGGCCTTATCGCTCCGATGACCGGCGGCGGGGCGCCCTGGGGCACGGCGATGCAGCAGGCCGCGACCATCGCGGCGTCAGAGGCTAACGCGGGCGGCGGTCTGGATGTCGCCGGCAAGAAGTACCGCGTCGAGATCGTGACCTACGACGACCAGTACAAGGCGGCCGAGGCTGTCGGTGCCTATAACCGCCTCGTCAACCAGGACGACGTCAAATATGTCGTGCTGTTGACGTCGGCCAGCACGCTGGCCGTGAAGAAAAACATCGAAGCCGACAAGATATTGGCCCTGACCGCGGCTTTCACCTCCAAGGCGATCGACGCCGACACGAAATACCTGAAACGGCTTTCGAGCATTCCGCTCAACTATGCCAAGCCCCTGATCGCGTGGCTGGCGGAAAACCGGAAGGAGCGTCGCGTCATCCTCGCTAACCCGAATGATGAAACCGGGTGGGAGACGTCGAAAGTCGATGAGGAGGCATTCAAGGCGAGTGGCTTCCAGGTGCTCGGCAACGAGCTCTTCGACCGCGCCCAGAAGGACTTCCAGCCGTTTCTGACCAAGATTATCGGCCAGAATCCCGAAGTCATCGATCTGGGCAGCACGCCTCCGCCGACCACCGGCCTGATCATCCGGCAGGCGCGCGATCTCGGCTACAAGGGGCTGTTTATCAAGACCGGGGGGCCGGGGCCGAAGGAAATGCTGGAGGCGGCCGGCAGTAGGGAGGCGGTCGAGGGCATGATTGCCATGGATTATGCCGACCCCACCACGGCGGGCTTCCAGCGCATCGCGGCGGAATACAAGAAAGCCGTCGGTCAGGACCCCAATCATATGATCGCTCCCTATTACGACGCGATCACCCTGCTTCTGTTCGCGATCAAGAACGCCGGGACAGTGGAGGATACGGCGAAGGTGTCCGCGACCTTCGAGCGGGTGCTGCCCATGGACTCCGTTCAAGGCGGCACGCTGTACTACCGGGACCAGCAGATCCTCTGCCCGATCTTTGTGACCCAGATGAAGAACGGTCGAGCCGATGTGATCGGGATGGTCGAGGTCAAGCAATAAGGCCGTCGGCGTGGCGGCGCCGTCCGGCGCCGCCCCTGCCTTCTGTAGCACCTCTGCTGTAATACCAGGGAAGCGTTCTCAATGATCGAGCAGATGATCGTCAACGGTCTGTTGGCCGGCCTGATCTACGTGATCATGGCATTGGGTTTCACAATGATCTTCGGCATCATGCGCATCGTCAATTTTGCGCATGGCGAATTCTATATGATCGGCGCGGTCGTCGTCTTCATCCTGGCCGGTTCGTTCGGCTGGCCATTCTTCCTCGCGGTGCTGTGCGGCGGGCTTGCGGCCGGGCTTCTCGGCGTCGTGATCGAACGCGCCCTGTTCCGCCGGCTGGTCAGCGAAGAGATGCCGAGCATGATCATGTCGCTCGCGGTCGCGATCATCCTGCAATCCACGGTCCTCATCGTCTTCGGGCCGGCCGAACAGTCGGTGAACCGCCCCTTCTCCGGAGTGTGGACGCTCGGCCGCGCGGTGGTCCCCTGGGACCGGACGGTGGTCGCCCTGGGGGCGCTCGTGGTCCTCGCCGGCTTCTACGCCTTTCTGAAACTTTCGCGTCTCGGCCTCGCGATGCGGGCGGTCGCCCAGGATCCGGAAACCTCCAGCTTGATGGGGGTCGAAGCCGGTCTGGTCTATTCGGCGGCCTTCGGCATGTCCTGCCTGCTGGCGGGGCTCGCCGGCGGGTTGATGGCGCCGATCTATACGGTGGGGCCCTACATGGGCGAACTGCCGATGCTGAAGGCGTTCGTCGTGGTCATCCTGGGCGGGCTGGGCAGCGTTCCCGGCGCCATGCTGGGCGGCCTGCTGCTGGGTTTGAGTGAATCGGTGCTGTCGACGCAGTTTAGTTCCGGGATCGCGCTGATCGCGTCCTTTCTGATGGTTCTGCTGATCGTCGTCGTTCGGCCGGCGGGTTTGATGGGGCGCATTGCACGATGAAACGGATCACCACCCTCTATGCCGCCCTTGCGGTCCTGGCGCTTGTCCCCTGGTTTCTGGGCAATCGCTACGTCTTCCACATCGCGACCATGATCACCATCATGACGCCGATGGCCTTCAGCATGGGGTTGATGCTGAAGCTGGGCCAGCTGTCCATCGCCCAGCCGGCCTTCATGGGGATCGGCGCCTACGCCGCGGCCCTGCTGTCCATGCAGCTCGGCCTGCCGACACCGGCGGCCCTGCTCTGCGGCGGGCTGATCGGCGGCCTGATGGCCCTGGCCACCGGTCCGGTGTTCCTGCGGATCAAAGGGGTCTATTTCGTCCTGCTGACCTACGCCTTCGGCGAGGTCATCTTCCTGATCTTCCAGGAATGGACGTCCCTGACCGGCGGTATGAGCGGACTCTACGGCATTCCGAAGCTCTCGCTCTTCGGTTTCCGTCTGGCCCAGACCTATCACTACTACGTCCTCGGGCTGGTCTTCACCGTCCTCTGTTTCCTGGTGCTGCGGGGCATCGAGAAATCGAACATCGGCGCGATCATCGAGGCGCTGAACGAGGACGAGATGCTCAGCCGGTCGATCGGCTCCAACGCGATCGCGTGGCGCGTGGCCGCCTACACGTTGAGCGGCTTCATCGCCGGCATCAGCGGCGGCATCTACGCCTTCTACATCGGCTTCCTGTCCCCCGATCCGTTCGGCTTCCGGGGATCGGTCGATCTGATCGTCATCAACACGATCGGCGGCACCGGATCGATCCTCGGGCCGCTGCTCGGCGCCATCGTCGTCGTGCCTTTGCCCGAGCTGCTCCGCGAAGCCCGGCAATACCAGCTGTTGATCTACGGCGTCTGCCTCATGGCCTCCATCATCTTCATCAAGCAGGGCCTAGTTTCCCTTGGCCGCCGTCGCGGAGGAAAAGCATGACTCGGGTGCTCGACGTTCAAGGCCTCACCAAGAGGTTCGGCGGGCTGACGGCGGTCTCCGACATCAGTTTTTCGGTCGAAAAGGGGGAGATCTTTGGCATCATCGGTCCGAACGGCGCCGGAAAGACCACCCTGTTCAACGTCATCGCCGGCCACTACAAACCGACTGCGGGGCGAGTCGCCTTCGCCGGGATCGACATCACCGCTCATTCGAGCGACGAGATCGGCCGCCGCGGCATCGCCCGCACCTTCCAGGCCGTCCACCTGTTCAAGCAGGAGACGGTCCGCGAGAATTTGCGGCGCGCCGAGGTCATCGCGCGGCTGAATCATCCCTTCGCCCTCTTCTCCAAGAGCAAACCGAACGGAGAGGTCGAGCTGGAGGACGTGGCGCGCTTCGTTGGTCTTGGCGCCCTGCTGGACGTCGTGGCCGGCGGGCTGGCCTATGGCCACCAGAAAATTCTCGGAATCGGCATGGCAATGATGGTTTCGCCCAAGCTAATCCTGATGGACGAGCCGGCCGCCGGACTGAACCCGAGCGAGAAGAGGGAGGCGAGCACGCTGGTGCGGCGGCTCCGCGACGAGCGCGGCATCAGCATCCTGATCGTCGAACATGACATGCCCCTGGTGATGAACATCTGCGACCGCATCCTCGTGGTCAATCAGGGGAAACGGATCTGCCTGGGCACTCCCGATGTCATCAAAGCCGATGAAAAGGTGATCGACGCCTATCTGGGAGAAAATTATGAATTTGCTTGAGGTGCGGAACATTTCCGTCGACTACGGCGGCATCCACGCCCTGCGGAACGTTTCGGTCACCATTCCCGAAAAGGGAGTGGTGGCGATTATCGGCGCCAACGGTGCGGGGAAATCCACGCTTCTCAAGACGATCGCCGGTCTTGTCGCCCAGAACGACGGATCGATTCATCTGGGGCACGAGGATATCTCGCGGCTCAGGACGCACGAGCGGATCGATCGCGGCGTCGTCCTGTGCCCGGAGGGGCGGCGCCTGTTCTCCGAACTGACCGTTTACGAGAACATCCGGATGGGCGCCTACCGGATGCGGGACAAGCAGGAGTTCCGGGAGCGGCTGGATTTTCTCTACGGGATCTTTCCACGCGTCGCCGAGCGCCGGAACCAGGTCGCTTCCAGCCTGTCGGGCGGTGAGCAGCAGATGGTGGCGATTGCGCGTTCGCTGATCAACAAGCCGCGCGTGCTGATGCTCGACGAACCGACGCTAGGGCTGGCGCCGAAGCTAATCATCGAGGTGGGAAATCTGGTACAGACGATCAACAAGGAAGGTGTGACGGTGCTTCTGGTCGAGCAGAACGCCAAGCTCGCCCTCAAGATCTCCGACTATGGCTTCGTCATCGAGACAGGCTCCATCGCGCTGCAGGGCGACAGCGCCGACCTGCTGAAAAGCGAGGAGGTCAGCAGCATCTATCTTGGCGGCGGCAAGGGCGAACATTGAGCGAAGCGCGGTCCGCACGCCAATAACCCGGGAGGATGAACACACCTGCATAAGGAAAAACGGCCATTCGTCGTCGTTGTCGGCATCAGGAGGAGAACTGACGTCATGACATCAACGACGATGGCGAATTTCTGCCTTTCTCCTGGCGGTCATCAAAAATAATGAACATGGGAGGAAAGATACCAATGAGAAAACAACTTACGCTCGCCGCCATTGGAATAGCGACCGGTCTTCTGGCCGGGACGCCCGACGCCGTTGCTTCGGAGAAGCTCCTGTTAAGCTCGATCTCTCCGCCAAACCACTGGTCCTCGACCGAAGGTTTCGTCCCATTTATGGCCTGTGTAAAGACGGAGTCGAATGGAGAGATCGACTTCAGCTACTTCCCCTCCAGCCAGATCGCATCCGCCACCGAATCCCTGGACGCCGTGAACAAGGGATTGGCTCAAATCTCCTATCTCGTCATCAGCGCTCTCTCCAACAAGATGCCGCTAAGCGGCATCTCCATGCTGCCGAACATGGGCGATACATCCACAGAAATGGCAAAGATCAACCGTCAAGTGCTCGAGGCCGACGGTGTATTCTTGAAGGAATTCATAAGCAACAGGGTCTACCCCCTGATCGTCATCATGACGCCGCCGTACCAGATCATGTCGAGAGGCAAGCCGATGGACAGCCTCGACGCGATTGCGGGAAAAAAAGTCAGCGCGTCCGGCGGTGCACTGCTTTATACGCTGAAGTCTGTCGGTGCCGTTCCCGTCGAGATCGGAGGCAGCGATGCCTACATGGCCCTGCAGCAGGGCGTTGTCGACGGATCGTTGCTGGCTATCCCCAGCGTGGCTCCGTACAAGCTCCAGGAAGTGCTCAAATCGATCAGCACCAACGGGGCCTTCGGATCGGCGGCTGGCATCCTGGCGATCGACGCCGACGTCTGGCAAAAGCTGTCACCGAAAAATCAGAAAATAATGAAGGATTGCGGTTTGAAAGCCGAGACGCATGTTGCGAAGTATCTCGACGATCTGACCGGTAAGCTCAAGGTCGAATTTGCCGCGGGTGGCGTCAAAATGTACGAGTTCACACCGGAGACGAGGGCTGTGCTGGACAATAAGGTTCGAAACGTGGCGGACGAGTATGTCAACCGGCTGCAGTCGCGTGGCATTCCGGCTCGGGAGGCTTACGACACCTATCTCAAGGCGCTCGGCCGTTAAGCGACATTCGGATGATGTTTCAGCCTCCCTTCCATGAGCGTGGAGGGAGGCTGGGGCCGGAAGAGAGCGGATCGCCGACCGGCGATCCGCTCTCTTCCGGCCCAAATCCTCAGGCTGGAAAATCGGTGGTCAGGCTGGTTGCCTCCCAGGCGTCCAGCTCCGCGCGCTCGACCTCGATAGCGCTGCGCACCTCATGGACCGCGTCGCTTCCCAGCAGCAGGCGGAAGGGCGCCTCCCCCTCCACGGCCTTGATGATCACCTGGGCTGCCCGCGTGGGATCGCCGCGCTGCGTGCCGTGGCTCCTGTCGTTCTCCTTGCGGCGACGCCCAGCGGTGTCCGCATAGTCGGCGATGACGGTGGAGGCCTGCTGCAGCGAGCGGCCGGCGAAGTCGGTTCGGAAGGCGCCGGGCTCGACCACAATGACCTTGATGCCGAGGGGGCCGACCTCCTTGCGAAGCCCGTCCGAGAGCCCTTCCAGCGCGCATTTCGTCGCGGAATAGTAACCGGACCCAGCCGAGGTCCTGCGGGCGGCGATGGAGGAGACATTGACGATGGCGCCGTGGCGCCGCGCCCGCATGCCGGGCAGCGACGCCTTGATTAGCGCGACCGGCCCGAAAAAGTTGGTGGCGAACAACTCGTCCACCTCCGCCTCGTCCGCCTCTTCGACGGCCGTACGATAGCCGTGGCCGGCGTTGTTGACCAGCACGTCGACCCCGCCGAACCGGGCTTCCGCTTGCCGCACCGCGTCGGCGACCTGCGTCCGGTCGGTCACATCCAGCGCGACGGCAAGGGCGGAGTCGGGATGGCGCGCCACGATGTCCTGCACCGTCGCCGGATTCCGCGCGGTGACGATCGCGTTCCATCCTCGGGCCAGCACTGCTTCGGCGAGATGGCGGCCGAGGCCGGTCGAGCAGCCGGTGATCAACCAAGTGGGCATGTCGTCGTTCCTTCCTAATGGTTGTTCTTGCTTGGCGCTTCCGCTCAACCCCGCGCGGAGCCGACCCCTTGGGGCGGCGCGGCGACCCGTTCGACGAAATCCCCGAGCGCCTTCGCGGCGGCTTCCGGCGCTTCAATCATGAGGAAATGCCCGGCGCCTTCCAGCACGACCGCCGTGCTGTCGGAAACATGGCTCCTGACCGTTTCGATCAGCGGGGTCGTTCCGCCGGCTTCCAGAGGCTGCCAGCGGAACTGCGAGTCGAACGTCGTCGCTTGCAGGACGAGAACCGGCACACGGATGTCCTGGATCGTCCGGACAGCGAATTGGGTGTCCCATTCGACCGAGTCGAGGAACAGGTCGCTGGCGAAGCCGGGGTCCATCGCCAGAGCGCGAGTCCGAATCCGCTCGGGTATCGACGGATCGACGCTCTCCGTGAACATCTGCGCGAACAGATGATGGATGAGGGCCTGCGTGCCGTTCGCGATCGCCTTGTTCGCGTTGTCGAGCATCGTCTGCCGGTCGCTGACATACAGGCTTCCGTCGACCAGGACCATTCCGATGATTCCTGTGCTCGACTGGCGATACGCTTCGCGGATGATCTTGGCGCCCAAGCTGTGGCCGACGAGGATGACCCGGCCGGAGCCATGGCGCGCCTTAGCATCGTTGACCGCGGCGGCGGCGGCAGCGATGGTGGGTGTTCCGCCTTCCCCCCCATGCGTCGATGAGGCGCCATGTCCCGGCAGATCCACCGAAACGCATTTGAAGCGCTTCGACAGTGCGCTTACCAGCAGCGACCAGTCTTCCTTGGCGCAGCAGAAGCCGTGCACGAAGAGTATGGTCGGATCACCGTCACCTTCGATGTGAATCGTCACGTCGCGAATTCCTGCTCCGGATCGTCGGCGGGCGGGGGCATGGCGTAACGGTCTCATGACCCCGCGACCGGCGGCTGATTGTTAGATCGTGAGGCCGCTGTCAACGACCATGACCTGACCGGTCATCTTCCGCGATTCATCGGACGCGAGGAAGAGAACGGCATAGGCGATCTCCCTGGGTTCGATCAACCCAAGCAGGCTGGCCGCCGCCGTCTTTGACGGACCCGGATTCGCCTGCGCAAGACGTTTCAGCACCCGCTCGGTCGTCGTCGCGCCCGGGGCGATCGCGTTCACCCTGATCTTGTGCGGCGCGAATTCGACCGCCATCGACCGGGTCAGTGAGATAATGCCGCCCTTGGCCGTGGTGTACGCATCCCGACCGGAGGTTCCCATCAAGGCCAGAACGGAAGTCGCGTTGATGATCGATCCGCCCCCGGCCTCTATCATGTGCGGTATGGCGTAATGGCAACCGGCCCAGACGCCGAAGAGATCCACCTTCATCTTGTTCCAGAACTCTTCGAACGGCGCTGTCGTGACAGGGCCATCCGACAGCGAGGAACCGCCGGCGTTGTTGTAGAGAACATCGATCCGGCCATAGGTCTCGATAGTGCGCGTGATGGCATTCCTGACGCTGTCGGCGTCGGAAACGTCAGTTTGCACGAAGAGACACTCAAGACCCCTTTGGGTGAGAGCCTCCTGCACCGCTTGCCCGGTCTCGACGTCGCGCTCGGCAATCACGACGCGTGCGCCTTCCTCGGCAAAAAGCTCGGCGCATGCCCGGCCGATTCCAGCCCCGGCACCCGTAATCAGGGCCGTCTTTCCCGCAAGCCTCATAATCCGTTTTCCTTCCCAGTTCCTGTGTTCTCGGCCTCTGTCCTACTGGCCTGCCCGCGCCAGAAGCAGTCTGGCGTTACGATAGTCCGGCGTCGTGATGACCTTGCCGTCCAGGATCGCGTTCGACTCGCCCTTGGCCGTCGCGTCCTCGTAAGCCGCGCGGATCAGCCTCGCCCTGTCAATCATCGCCGCGGACGGCTGCAACACACGGTTGACGATCTCAAGATGCGATGGGGACAAGGCGATGCAGGCCGTGTAGCCCAGGTCGGCCCAACTCCGCACGAAGGTCTCGACCTTCCGCAGATCCTTGTATTCCGGCACCATGGAGCCGCCGGTGGAGAATAGCCCATACGCCGCCGCGGCCACGGCGACCTTGGCTCGCGCGTATCCCAAACCGGCGTGGAGATCGTCCCCTTCGGCGTTGAAGAGCTGGCATCCGACGTCGGCGGCAAAATCCACATAGCCGAAATGAAGGCCGACCAGCCCATCGGATCGGACAATTCGCTCCATCTCGATCACGGCCCGCGCGGTTTCAATCATGGCGTAGACGCCACGGCTGGCGTCGTTGGCGCGGGACAGGCCGACGACCTCGTTCAACTCCCCTTCGGTCTCGACTTTGGGATAGCAAACTACGATCTCGCCACGGTACGCGGCTAGAGCCTCGAGGTCGTCGCGCCCCCAGTCGGTCGCCAGATTGTTCACCCGGACGATGACATGCCGGGAGCCGAAGAGATCGCGGTTCTCCAGGACCTGCAAGACACGCTCGCGCACGGCGGATTTCTGATCCGGAGGTGCGGAATCCTCGAGGTCCAGCATCACGGCGTCAGACGGCGTGGTCGGTATTTTGGAGGCGTATTTTTCATTGAGAAGCGGCACCTCGAGGATGCTCTTCATTCCAGCATAGCGCACTCGGCCAGTCATGGATCTACGCTGCCTCGCCTCAATTTATGAAGTCTGTCCGGCGGACGGCCCGCACGGCCGATCCCGGAACGCTCGAGCCCGAAACGGGCCGGACTTCACCGCAGCGGGGAAAAATCCGTGGGGGCCAAAATCTGGTTGCTGGCGTTCGCGACGATCCAACCATCCTGTTCGCTGGCGGTGCGTGCGGCGATCCAGTCCGGATCGGTGTGGAAGGCGCCCCAGCAGCGATCCCGTTCCTCGAGCGAATCCCAGCTCAGAAGATAGGTCAGGTCCTGCGCCGACGCGCCGATCTTGGTGGTGAAGAAGCCAACGGGCTTGAAACCATGTTTTTCAAACAGGCCCAAGGTTGCGGTCCGGAACCGGTTCAGCAAGGCGGGAAGCCGGCCGGGCAGGCAATGGTATACGCATATTTCAAGAAGCATTCGTTCCTCCAAATCACAGTCTTTGTGCCCGACGTTCGCCGCGCGTGTCGGGTGTCGCGGCGCGTCCGCCGGGGCGATGCCCCCGGCGCTAAGCGCAGGCGGGTTCGTTGCAGAACGTTCCTTTTTGGTCAGACCTTATGTGCCGCCGGCTCTTCTGTCAAACCGGAAATACGGGGATTTGGCAACGCCTACCCCATATAAGCGCCACCGGCGGCAATGATCGATTCCCCGGTGACGAAACTCGCCGCGTCGCTGCAGAGAAATCCGACGACCGTCGCGATTTCCCTCGGCTGTCCGACGCGCTTCAAGGGAATGGCTCCGATTTTCGCGGCACCGCTGGTTTCCAGAGTCTTGGCGACCATCGGCGTGTCGATCCAGCCGGGTGCTACCGCGTTGGCCCGGATGTGAGGGGCGAGGTCGCGGGCAAGTCCCCGGGTGAAGGCGAGAACGCCGCCCTTACTGGCGCCATAATGCGAATGGCGATAGGAACCGCCTTGATGGGCCGCCACGGACGCGATCGTCACGATGGCGCCGCCTTCCTTCATGTGCGGTACGGCACGGCGGCTTATGTAGAAGGCACCATCCAGATTCACCGAAATCATCCGGTGCCACTGCGCGTCGCTCATCTCCCGAAAATCTTGCTGTTCGTAAATTCCGGCGGCCAGGACGAGGTGATCGATGCTGCCAAAACGGTCGACGGTATATCGGACCGTCGCTTCCGCGCTGTCCGGATCGCCGGCGTCATAGCGGCAGTGGCCGGCGCGCGTACCGGACTCATCCAGCGCCAGCGCCGCGTCCTTAACGGCGGCGACGTTGATGTCCGCCAGGACGACCCGGGCCCCACATTCCAGGAAATACTGCGCGGTCGCCCGGCCGATCCCGCTGCCCGCACCGGTGATCAGAGCGGTCTTACCAGAAAAATCGAACACGATTTCTCCCTTCGCTTTTGATTTTGATCGGAAGCGGCACCAGCGTCCATGGACCATGCTGGAATTCGACCGATCCTTGCGGAGAGCGGCCGGTCATCCCTCTTCCATTAAGCCAAGCGCGGTCATATCGCCCTCTTGGACTCAAACCCTATCACGTTCTGCGAATTAAATGTAAGACCATTTATTTTCGGTCGACCTCATCAATCCGACCGCTTAATCGAGCGCGGGGCCGTTTGGGCCGACCATTAACAACTGATCGCAGAAAGGCTGTCCGACCGGTCCATTGGCGTCTGGGAGATAAAGAAACCGCAATATCGCTGAACAGCGATGACATCGCGCCGAGGATGTTCCAGAATTCCTTCTTCCTATCAACCGTTGAAGTTTATCGGTGACACGCTCGAACCACCGGAAAAGGAACCCACCGATCCTCTTGCGGGTTCGCCCGTCATTTGTGTGAGTCGGGTGTCTTTTCCTGGATCTTCAGATCCAACTGTTCGCTGTAGGATGTCACATGGCGCATCATCCTTCGCCGCGCCGCTTCTGCGTCGCCGGCCGCGATGGCCTCGTATATCCGCCTGTGGGATCGCGCCACGACTGTCCGCGTCACAAGGTCGAATTCGTCCCGCTCGGTGGCGGAGTAGAGCATGGACCCGATCGATGTCATAAACGACAGAAAGAGCGGATTGTGGCTGGCCCGGACGATCGCTAGATGCCATTCGAGATTCAACGCGCTGAACAGTTGGAGATCGTTGATCGCGCGATTGGATTCGTGCAGGAGTCGGGAAATCTCTTTGATGTCGTCCTTCGTTCTGTAAAGGGCCGCTTGAGCCGCCGCAACCGGCTCGATCGCCTCACGCACGGCAAGGAGATCGGAAAAACGGACTTCGTGGCCCTGAATGAACAAGTCAAGCGATCGGCTGATGGCCTCGCTGCTAGGCGCGGAGATGTAGGATCCGCCACGGCGGCCCCGCCGTACCTCGATCAACCCCTTGGCCCCGAGAATGCGCAACGCCTCGCGCACCGTGGCGCGGCTGACGGAATATTGGACCATCAGGTCCCGTTCGCTGGGAAGCGATTCGCCGACGGCCAGCCCGCCATGGACGATCTTGTCCTGAAGAATTTCGGCAAGCTCGGCCGAGCGCTTTCCACTTTCCGGGCTCAGCACGGGGTTCACGGCGCCGTCGTCGGTGGATATGTCATTGGTCATGATGAACGGCCACGCTCCCGCGCTTGATCGTTGGAGCGGCGGTGCGCATTTCTGGACACCGAACCGCGCATGCATTCATTAGTGCCGTTACGAACCGTTACCGTCATGCGCCGGACCCTGCTAAGCAAAACTGGCACCCTGCCCATTGGTGTACCTTACATCAACCATGCACCACCCGTAGCAGGACATTGGAGCAAACCTCTTTTATCAATCACACATTGATGCCACCTCCTGGCGCGCTTCGTCAAGTAGCCTCAAATTGGCGTGAAATCGAGAGCCGGAACGAGGCGCCCTAGCATTCCGCGATATCCTGCTTGGCCATGCTGATAGCTCCAACGTCACGATTGGACATCGCGGGGCCTTCAGGTGGTCTCGTCTGCGGGAACCCGGCATTGCGCCAAACCGGAGAATCCACTTGGGGCGATGGCGTTCCCTGTCCCGTCCTCGGCCGAACTGCGGGATTGCGGACGGCGGCTCGGCACCGTCTTGACAGCCACTCGGCAGCGGCTTAATAAGGTCGGACCAAATTATTCAAGAGCCCATCGGCGCCGGTTGCCAACCTTGGATGGCTCCGGGGACGGCGCTCGGCGACTTGGTTAGGAAAACCTCGATGAAAATACTGGTCCCTGTGAAACGGGTGATCGACTACAACGTGAAGGTCCGGGTCAAGCCGGACGGGTCCGGTGTCGATCTCGTGAACGTGAAGATGTCGATGAACCCTTTCGACGAGATCGCGGTGGAAGAAGCGGTCCGCCTGAAGGAGAAGGGTGTCGCTTCCGAAGTCGTGGTGGTGTCCATCGGCGTGAAGCAGGCTAGCGAGACGCTCCGCACCGCGCTTGCCATGGGAGCGGACCGGGCGATCCTGATCGAGGCCGGCCTGGGTCCGGACCGAGACATCGAGCCGCTGGCGGTGGCGAAGCTTCTTGCGGAGGTGGCGCGTGAGGAGCAACCTGGTCTGGTTGTTGCCGGCAAGCAGGCGATTGACAACGACATGAACGCCACGGGCCAGATGCTGGCGGCACTGCTGGGCTGGGCGCAGGCGACCTTCGCCAGCGAACTGGCGGTCGAGGGCGACGTCGCCACCGTGACGCGCGAGGTCGATGGCGGACTTCAGACGATCAAGGTAATGCTGCCGGCGATCATCACGGTCGATCTCCGCCTAAACGAGCCGCGCTATGCGTCGCTTCCGAACATCATGAAAGCGAAGAAGAAGCCGCTGGCCGAGAAGACCGCGGCGGATTACGGCGTCGACGTCACGCCGCGACTTACTGTCGTGAAGACGGTGGAGCCGGCGAGCCGCAAGGCGGGGGTGAAGGTCGGCTCGGTGGATGAACTGATCGCGAAGCTCAAAGACGAAGCGGGGGTGATCTGACATGGCGGTTCTTCTGATTGCCGACGTGAATGGATCGACGCTCGGCTTCGATGCGACGACCAGGGCGTTGAAGGCGGTCTCGCCGTTGGGCGAGGTCCATGTGCTGGTGGCGGGCGAGGGTGCCGCCGAGGCTGCGGCCAAGGCGGCGACCGCCGTTGGCGTGGCCAAGGTGCTGACCGCCGACGCGGCCGCCTATGGCAAGGGGTTGGCGGAACCGCTAGCCGATCTGGTGGTGTCGCTGGCCGGGGGGTATTCCCACATTGCCGCACCGGCGACGTCGGGCGCCAAAAATCTGGCGCCACGGGTGGCCGCCTTGCTGGACGTGATGGTGATTCCGGACGTGACGAGGGTGGTCGATGCCGAAACCTTTGAGCGGCCGATTTATGCCGGCAACGCGATCCAGACGGTGAGATCGTCCGATCGGGTAAAGGTCCTCACCCTGCGCACCTCGGCCTTCGAGGCCGCCGGCATCGGCGGTTCGGCGGTGGTCGAGGCGGTGGCGGCTCCGGCCGATCCGAGCCTCTCCTTCTGGGTGGCGGACAAGGTCGCGGTTTCCAACCGGCCAGAGCTGGCGAGCGCCAAGATCGTGGTCTCCGGTGGACGCGGCGTGGGCAGCCAAGCCAATTTCGGGATCATCGAGGCGTTGGCCGACAAGTTAGGCGCCGCTGTCGGAGCCAGCCGCGCGGCGGTCGATTCCGGCTATGCGCCGAACGATTGGCAGGTTGGCCAGACCGGAAAGGTTGTGGCGCCGCAGCTCTACATCGCAGTCGGCATATCGGGCGCGATTCAGCATCTGGCGGGGATGAAGGACTCGAAGATTATCGTCGCGATCAATAAGGACGAGGAATCTCCGATTTTCCAGGTCGCCGATTATGGCCTTGTCGGCGATCTATTCCAACTGGTCCCGGAGCTTACGGCGAAGCTGTGAAGCAATGTCCGGCGGCTCACGAAGCGGTCGCCCGGTTCCAGCGATAGCGGCTGATAAGGCCTGACCATTTGTTGCGCGATCAAACTTCTTTCTGTAGGATCGACGCAAAGGGGCGCGAGACAGGCGGAGACCCTGGCGCAGCACAAAAGATTGAGGAGAGAAACGTGGCTGGGCTTTACTTCGACGAATTCGAGATCGGCCAGATCTTCAAGCATGCGGTCCGCCGCACAGTGACGGAAGCCGACAATGTATGGTTCTCGACGATGACCTGCAATCCGGCGGCGATCCACATCGACGAGGAATATTGCCGCAATCACACGGAATTTGGGCAGCGCATCGTCAACAGCGCCTTTACCATGGGGCTGGTGGTGGGGCTGACGGTCGGCGACACCACCCTGGGAACGACGGCTGGAAATCTGGGGTTCGAGGAGGTGCGCTTCCCACGCCCGGTCTTCCATGGCGACACCATCCGGTCCGAAACCGAGGTGATCGACAAGCGTGCAAGCAAGTCGCGCCCGAACCAAGGGATCGTTACCTTCATGCACAGGGGGTTCAACCAGAGGGACGAACTCGTCATGCATTGCAAGCGCCCGGCCCTGATGCTCTGCAAGCCCGCCGCCTGACGAGGCGCCATCCGGCCTTAGGCCGAACCAAGGCCCTTAAAAAAGGTCAGTCCTTTTTTCTTCGGCAGATGCGGTGTGCGATCGCGGTCGGACCGTTTTTCAGGTTTCGCATTCCGGAAGCCGCCGCATTTCATCCGCCATGGGGAGGAATGAACATGTCTCGGAAAGTCATCATCACCTGCGCGATCACGGGCGCGATCCACACGCCGACCATGTCGCCGCATCTTCCGATCACGCCGCAGGAGATCGCGGATTCGGCGGTCGAGGCGGCCGAGGCCGGGGCCGCGATCATCCATCTTCACGCCCGCAATCCTGAGACCGGTCAGCCGGACCAGACGCCGGAGGCCTTCGAAGGCTTCCTGCCCATCATCAAGCAGCGCAGCAACGCGGTCGTTAACCTGACGAGCGGCGGATCGCCCTGGTTGTCGGTGCAGGAGCGGGTCCGTCCCGCGGCCAGGTTCAAGCCCGAAGTCGCCTCGATGAATCTGGGAACGATGAATCTCGGGCTCTTCCCGATGCTCGACCGCTACAAAGAATGGAAGTTCGACTGGGAGCCGAAGGCGCTCGAATCCTCGCGCGACCTGATCTTCCGCAACACCTTCGCCGACATCGAATATGCGCTGGCGACGCTCGGCGAATGCGGGACGCGCTTCGAGTTTGAATGTTACGACACCTCGCATCTCTACACGCTGCGTCATTTCCTGGACCGTGGTCTGGTGAAGCCTCCGCTCTTCATCCAGACCGTCTTCGGCCTGTTGGGCGGCATCGGCGCACATCCCGACGACGTCTATCACATGAAGCGGACGGCCGACCGGCTGTTCGGTTCCGATTACACCTGGTCTGTGCTGGGGGCCGGCAAACACCAGATGTCAGTGGCAGCCATCGCCGCGGCGATGGGTGGCAACGTGCGCGTCGGTCTCGAAGATTCGCTCTGGGCCGGGCCGGGCAAGCTTGCCCAAACCAACGCCGAACAGGTGCGGATGGTGCGCAAAATCATCGAGGGTCTCGGGCTGTCGATTGCGACGCCGGACGAGGCGCGCGAGATGCTGCAGCTCAAGGGCGGCGACAAGGTCGAATTCTGACGCCGCTTTCAGCGGGAGCGGAAGGTTGGCGACGAAGACCGAAGTTTGAAGGATCGAGAGTATGAGCGCATGCATTGTCGGGTGGGCCCATCTGCCTTTCGGCAAACACGATACCGAGACCGTCGAGAGCCTGATCGTCCGCGCCACGCGGGAGGCGCTGGCGCATGCCCGGATAGAGCCCGGGGATGTCGACGAGGTGGTTCTCGGCCACTTCAACGCCGGCTTCTCCGCGCAGGACTTCACCGCATCGCTCGTCTTCCAGGCCGATGACGGCTTCCGGTTCAAGCCAGCGACGCGCGTGGAGAACGCCTGCGCCACCGGCTCGGCCGCGGTCCATCAGGGGATTATGTCGATCGAGGCGAAGCGCGCCCGGACGGTGCTCGTCGTCGGTGTCGAGCAGATGTCGAGAACGCCGGGGCCCGAGATCGGGAAGAATCTGCTCAAGGCGTCGTACCTGCCGGACGACGGCGAGACGCCGGGCGGCTTCGCGGGCGTGTTTGGCAAGATCGCCGATCTCTATTTCCAGCGGCACGGCGACCAGTCGGACGCGCTGGCGATGATCGCGGCCAAGAACCACCGCAACGGCGTGGGCAACCCCTACGCCCAGATGCGCAAGGATCTGGGCTATGATTTCTGCCGCGCCGTCAGCGACAGGAATCCCTATGTGGCGGGCCCGCTCAAGCGGACCGACTGCTCGCTCGTCTCCGACGGCGCCGCCGCGATCGTCCTGATGGCGAGCGACGCCGCGGCCACCATGCCGCGCGCGGTTGGGTTCCGGTCGACGGCGCATGTGCAGGATTTCCTGCCCATGTCCAAGCGCGACATCATCCGTTTCGAAGGGTGCGCCGAAGCGTGGTCGCAGGCCCTCGGCAAGGCCGGCCTGGGCCTCGACGACCTGTCCTTCGTAGAAACCCATGACTGTTTCACCGTCGCCGAACTGATCGAGTACGAGGCGATGGGCCTGACGCCGACGGGCAAAGGGGCCATGGCTATCAAGGAGGGCTGGACCCAGCCCGGCGGCCGGTTGCCGGTGAACCCGTCCGGCGGCCTAAAGGCGAAGGGCCATCCGATCGGCGCCACCGGCGTATCGATGCACGTCCTGTCGGCGATGCAGCTGTGCGGAGAGGCCGGCGACATCCAGGTGCGCGACGCGGTTTTCGGCGGCATCTTCAACATGGGCGGCGCTGCAGTCGCCAATTATGTCAGCATACTCGAACGGGTACGGTAGGAGGCCGACATGACAGCGAAGATTCGGATCGGCATCGTCGGCCTGCAGCCCGGACGCAGCTGGGCGGCGCGTGCCCATCTTCCAGCCTTGCGGGCCCTTTCGGACCAGTACGAGGTCGTCGGCGTCGCCAACACCAGCCGCGCCAGCGCCGAGGCCGCCGCCAGCGCCTGCGGGATTCCGCGAGCGTTCGACAACATCGAGGCCCTGGCGGCCTCGCCGGACATCGACGCCGTCTCGGTGACGGTCCGGGTGCCCTACCACCTCGAACTGGTGAGGGCGGCGGTCGAGGCCGGCAAGCATGTCTATTGCGAATGGCCGCTCGGCAACGGTCTGGCCGAGGCGGAAGAGATGGCGGCGATGGTGCGCCGGAAGGGCGTGCTGGGCGTGGCCGGAACGCAGGCGCGCGTCGCGCCGCAGATGCGCCATTTGCGTGCGCTCGTCGAGGAAGGCTATGTGGGCCGGGTGCTGTCGTCGACGATCAGCGCGCGGGGTCGGAGCTGGGGCGCCACCCACGAAGACGCCAAGAGCCGGGGCTATCTCCTCGACAACCGGAACGGCGCGACCATGCTGACCATTCCGATGGGGCACACGCTTGCCGCGGTGCGTGACGTGCTGGGCGATTTCAGCGCGATCTCGGCGATCGTCACCAACCGGCGCAATCTGATCCAACTGCCCGAAACGGGCGAGATGGTGCCCTTCGACGCCCCGGACCAGGTCGTCGTCTGCGGCGTGATCGGCGACAGTGCGCCGATCTCGATGCATTACCGTGGCGGCATGCCGCGCGAGAAGGAAGGATTCGTCTGGGAAATTAACGGGACGGACGGCGATCTCCGCCTGTATGGCCGCCATGGCGGTTCGCAGCAGGTGCCGTTGTGGCTGGTGGGCGGACGCGGCGATGACCGGACGATGTCGCCGATCGATCTGCCGGCCGAATACCAGTCCGGCAACTGGCCCGAAGACGTCAATCCCGGTAATGTGGCGCGGCTCTATGCGCGGATGGCCCGGGATCTGCGGGAAGGAACGCGGACCGCTCCGACCTTCGAGGATGCGGTGGCCCTGCACAAGGTGATCGACGTGATTGAGACGGCGTCGGCCAGCGGCCGGCGCGAAAGCGTCGACGCTCCGAACCGGCCGCTGCCGTGATGATCGGCCGCAACGGCCGGCGGTGAAAAGTGCCTGCCTGCCGGCAGCGTGGATCCGGAAGGCCGACTTTGCGAAAATAGGACTGACCAATTGCAATGGTGAGCTGACCTGGCTGCCGTCGGGGCGGCAATCCGTCGGGATGATTATGGCCGGACTGGTAGCCGGTCAGGATCATCCCAACCTTTTTCGATCCACTCAACAAATATGCAGCACGAGAAAAAGATTCTGCCAAAAATAATTGACCTTTTGTACAATGTTGGACATAAAAGTAATTAGCAACGTGGATTATACAAAGACGCCGAAGGGGCGCGCTTTGCGCGATTGTCCTCCGGATTAATATATATTAGTTCCCATGTTCAGTGATCTTCTCCAACTGCCGTGCACGATTGTGCGGATCGTCTCCGGTGTGGACAATCCGTGAACGACTTCGATTGCCCAAAGCCGGTCGTTCCGATGGGGCCGCCGGTTGGGCCGTTAGAGTCGCGCAGGCGCAGCCCCCCTTGGAGGGGGAGAATGGAAGCTCTTCATGACAGACAGGATGGCCTGATCGCATTGCGAGCCGCTCTGCCGCAGCGGAGCGACGAAGCGATTTTAGGCCGTGGAAAACCGCATCTCCTTCAGCAACGGCAGTTCGCCTTGTCCCGGTCCGTTCCTATCGGACGCCGGGCCGGCAAGGTAAACCTGTGCCCGAGAAATCCGTATGCCCAGAATCTTCGGCTGGATTACCGGCGGGCACGCTCGCACGCCGGTGATCCAGCAGTTGTGGCGGCAATGAGAGCGGGCGCGGCATCGCGTGCCACGCCCATTCGTCCTTTGCCCGGTTGTACAGCGCTATAACTTACACAAAATGGAGGAAACTATGTTGAAGAAATCACAGGCGGTGTGCGCCATTTCTGTGCTGATGGCGAGTGGATCGGCTTATGCCCAGTCGAAATTCGACATAAAGATTACCGGCGATTATTATTTGGAAGCCGGTTACATCAACCAGGACAACGACAGCGGCCTGCGGTCGACGGAACTCCGCAACCGCATGCGCTTCAACATCATCCCCTCGGCCAAGGCCGACAACGGACTGGAGTACGGTGCGCGCATGCGGATTCGCGCGAGCAACGGCGACCGCACGATGGACGCGGACCGGTCCTTCATCTTCCTGCAAGGGTCGTTCGGCCGATTCGATCTGGGAACGCGCAACTCCTGGCACGATGACACGTTCGGCAGCTTCAGCCGACCGGTGGATTTTCATTTTCTCGGCATCTACGACGCCGCGGTGACCTGGGCGACCTCCAACAACGCGTCGGCCGGCAACACCAAGCTGGACGTGTCTACCTTCGCCTATATGCCGGCGGCGACCTCGACCACGCAGGGTGCTGCGCTCAGCGACGTCGCGACCAAGGCCATGTACATCTCGCCGAAATTCTCCGGTTTCCAGGCCGCGCTGGCCTTCACGCCGCACGCTACCAGCTCCGCGACGGACGTCAACCGGCTGACCGGCCCCACGGGCGCTGGCGCCGGCACCCTCCAGAATGTCTGGGAAGCCGGCATCAATTATTCCGGCGAGTTCAGCGGGGTCGGAGTCCGGTTCAATGCCGGCTATCTCGGCGGCAAGTACGAGAACACCGGGGCTGTCGCCTATGAGGATCTAAACGGCATCACGGCCGGCGCCCAGGTCGGCTACGCGGGCTTCGTGCTGGGCGGCGGCTATGTCGGCTACGGCAAATCGGGCTTGGCCAAGAATGCCGCCTTTAAGGACAATTACGAAGCGTGGAACGTCGGTCTGCAATACACGACCGGCGCCTTCGTACTGGGGGCCGGCTACACCTTCGGCCAGGATGCCGGCGACGTGCGCGTCGCGGGCAAGCGCGAGCAGGACTATTACACCGCCGGGGTCGCCTACCAAATGGCTCCCGGACTGCGGCTGGGGCTCGAGTACAGCTTCATCGAGGCCAAGAACAAGGACGTCACAGCCGTGGCGGCGGAACGCAAGGTGGACTCGAACGTTGTGATCGCCCGCACCGTCCTCGTCTTCTGATTTAACCTCTTTTCCTGCGTTGTCCTTCACCCTCTCGCCCCCATCCTGGCGAGAGAAACTGCGGACCGGGCGTTTGTCGTCCGGTCTTTTTTTTGTCCTGTCGGGTTTTCCCCCAATGATCGAGCCTGCCCCGCCGGGCGGGGCAGGGCGAGGGCAGAGTGCGGGATGGAGCAGGGCGACGTCGCTCGCTCACGTCGCGGTGTCGCCAAGGACGACGCTTCCGCTGGAATGGATCAGGCCCTGGAACGGATTCCCATCCGCTCCAGGGCCTGTTGCGCGGCCCGGCAAAGGGTGTGCGAGACCGGCGATGGATTAACGTGCGTTGCGCATGCCGCGATTGGACAGATGCATCGTCGTCAGCACGACCGCGCTGCTGAGCAGGGTGATCACCGTGCCGAGGGCGGCCAACTGGGGGAACGAACCGTTGCTCCACAATTCCAGAATCACAAAGCCGACAACCGGATTCCGGCTCCCGGCGAGCATCGCCGACGCCGTGATGTCACCGGAGATGAGAACGAACAGCAACGTCCATCCGGCGACGAGCCCCGGAAGCATCAGCGGCAACGTGACGCGAAGGAACACGCGTCCCTGGGAGGCGCCGGCCATCAATGCCGCCTCCGACAACTGCGGCCCCACCTGCGAAAGCGCGGTGCTGGCGCTCAGCGTCGCCTGCGGGATGTACAGCACGACATAGGCCAGCAGCAGAATCAGAATGGTACCGTGCAGGTAGAAAGGCGCACCGGAAAATGAGACGACGAACGCGATGGCGATGACGAGGTGCGACACAGCGGCCGGCAGCTTCGTCGTGCTGTCGATCGCCGCCGCCGCTAGGGATTTCCGGTTTCGGTCGATAAAGAAGGCGATGACGGCGGCAAGAGCCATGCCCACCGTCGCGCCGAGCATGCCGAGGAAAACGCTGTTGATCAGGGCGCTCTGGGAATAGGCGGTGTCGATGAAGACGTTCTTGTAGTTGGACAGGCCGAGATTCTGGAATCGGATGACTGGCGTCCAGAAAGGCTGGAAACTCACCACCACCAGCGCGAAGAAGGGCAGCACCGACGACACCGCGAGATAAAGGAGAAGGAGAATTTGTGCCGGCGTCCTGTAGATGCCGAGCTTTATCTCCGCCGTGCGAAGTCCCCGGCCGCCGATGGTGGAAAAATTCCTGCCGGCGAGTATGCGGGATTGAGCCCACCACGCGCTTCCGATCACCACCGCGACGATCAGTGCCAGCATCAGCGCGGTTCCGGTCTGCGGCGGATAGCTGGCGGTCATGAGCTTGACGATCCGCACGGCCAGCAGCTCGACGTCCGCCGGCATGCCGATGACTGCCGGCAACGAGAACAGGGACAGGCCCATGATCAGGGCCAGGATCATCCCCGCCATGACAGCCGGCTTCACCGATGGAATCGTGACTTTCGTCAGGGTTTGCCAGGCGCCCGCTCCGCTCATCCGGGCGGCCTCCTCGATCGCGGGGTCGAGATTCTTCAGATGGCTGGAAACGCTGAGGAAGACATTGGGCAGGAGATAGATCGAGAAGACGAAGACCAGCCCGCCCCAGGAATAGATGTTGATGACGGCCTGGGTGCTTTCGATCCCGAGCATCGATCCGAGGCTGAGCGCCCAGCGGTTCAGGAAGCCAGAACGGGGAGACGCCAGAAGGACCCACCCGATCGCGCCGGCGATTGGCGGAACCAGCACGGGGAGCATCGGCAGGAAGCGCGTCAGGCCCTTCATGCCGATGTCGGTGCGTTCGACAAGCCATGCGAACAGCGAACCGATGACAGTGGCGACGATCACCGACGCGCCGATGACCGCGACAGTATTGAAAAGCACACCAACGATCCGGTCGTCGACGATCTGGTGGAGCAGAGTCAGCGTCGAAGACCCGTCGGCGATGAAGACATTGAGGATGACGACGATCATCGGATAGACGATCAGGGTGCAGGTCGCCAGCGAGATCAAAAGGGCGATCGGAGAGAATAGGTTGATGTCCCGCAATCTCTTGGGAAAGCACCGCTTGGGGATCGCCGGAGGCGGAAGCGAGGAGGCAGGGGTGTGGGACATTCAGGCGACCCTCTCGATGCGATCGTCGCCCAGCACTTGGAGGTCCGTGCTTCGGATCCAGCACCAGACCTCGGTGCCGACATCGAAACTCTGCGGACGCTGGTCGCGCACGCGCAGTTGCTGCCCGCCGATATCCACCAGATATTCGTTGTGCGTTCCCATGAAGGCCACGGCGGATACCCTGCCGCGCCAACCGTTATTCGCTTCCGACGGTGTTGCGCTGATGCTCCAGCGTTCCGGGCGCGACATGACCACGATGTCCCGCTGGCTGCTTTTCACCTGCTCGCCCGGCACGGTGAGTTCGCCGAGCGCCGTCCTGACCCGGGCGACCGGCGCCGTGCTCAGCAAGGTCCCTTTAAGGAAGTTCGCCGAGCCGACGAATTCGGCCACGCGCATGCTGGCGGGATGCAGATAGATGTCCTGCGGCTTTCCGCATTGCGCGATCCGCCCGTTGCCCAGCACGACGATCCGATCGGCCAGCGCCATCGCTTCGTCTTGGTCATGCGTCACGTAGATCGCGGTGAAGCCGAGCTTCTTCTGCATCAGGCTCAATTCGAAGCGGAGATGCTCCCTCACCTTCGCATCGACGTTCGACAGTGGTTCGTCGAACAGGATTAGGTCGTCGCTGCAGACGAGGGCGCGGGCAAGGGCGATCCGCTGCTGCTGTCCGCCGCTGAGCTGTCCCGGATGTTGTTGGGCGATGTCCGAGATGTGCATCATGGTGAGCACGTTCCGGATTTTGTCGGCGGCGTCCGTCTTGTCCACGCCGCGCATCTGCAGCGGAAACTGGATGTTCTCATAGGCCGTCATGTGGGGCCAGAGCGCGTAGGATTGAAACATCATGCCGATGCGCCGCTTCTCCGGCGCGATGTTGATCCTGGCCGTGGAATCGAAGACGGTCCGCTCGCCAATGGCCACGGAGCCGGAATCCGGCGTTTCGAGACCGGCGATGCAGCGCAGCAGGCTCGTTTTCCCGCAGCCGCTCGGTCCTAGCAGAACGAGAAATTCGCCTTTCCGGATGTCGAGCGAGATGTCGTCGATCGCGCGTACCGGGGTGCCATTCCGGCGGACAAAGTGCTTTTGCACGTTGGAAAGTCGTATATACGGAGAACCGCCAGCCATGAAAATCTCCTGGTGCGCTGGAGAGCCCTGCGATCCGCAGCGACGATCGCAAAGAGGAAAAGGGAGATGCCGTGTCAGTGACCATTCATCTCCCGAGCGGAGCGATAGCAACTCTTACCTGATCTTCAGAAGATCAAGGATTTCCTTGGTGTGTTGGGGAAGCTCGGTGATCTTCGGATCGCGGTAATTCGCCGGCAGCGGTGCCGTCCCGGGAATGTTCGGGAAGGGAGAAACGCTGGTCGCGCCGCTGAAGGCCTGCTGCCCCGCTTCGGTGAAGAGAAAATTGTAGAGGCACTTGGCGGCCTTCGGGCTGTCGGCTCCCTGGGAGAGCATGGTCATGAATTCCACCCCAGTCGTCAGCGGCGGCATGACGAAATCGATCGGCGCGCCCTGAGTCTTGAGCGGAGCGAGAACCGAGGAGACGTTTGGAACAGCGACCGCATATTCACCGGCCGCCAACTTCTGCGTGCCTGGAACGATGCTTTCGAAGATCACCGGCTGCTGCGCCGCCAGCGCCTTTAGGTAATCCGGCCCCAACTCGTCGCGCAGAATGCGGTAGATTGCCATGTAGGTCGGCACGTTGCGCGGGTCGCCCAGCGTGATCTTGCCCTTGAACTCCGGACGGATGAGATCCTCCCAGCTCTTCGGCGGCTTGGGTCCGACGAGGTCCAAGTTGTAGGAGATGCCGAGGACGTTGATGTTTGTCAGCGCGGCACCGCGATCGAACCAGCGATCATCCAGCTTGGACACGGCCGGCAGCTCTGCCTTGGCGAACGTGACGAACCATCCCTTGTTGAAGCCGGTGTTGATGAAATTCGGATCGGCCAACGTGATCAGGTCGGCGTTGACGACCCCGGCGTCCCTCTCAGAGGCGTATCTTGCGGCGAGGGCGCCGCTGGCAAGCCGGAACGCGTCGATCTTGATGGCGGGATAGGCTTTGGAGAATGCCTCCACCGCCGCGGTGTTGCGTGACGGATCCTGGGCGGAATACCAGACCAGCCGCGGTTCGGAGGCCGCCTGCCTGCAGACCTCCTCAATCGGTTCCGCGAGAGCCGGGGCCGTGAAGGTTCCGAGAACGGCGGCCAGAGACGCCATCCACAAGCCCTTGCTTTTCAACCATGTAGACATGCTGTTGCGCCTCATCCTTGTCATTGGAAGAGCATCGAGGCGGGATCGGCGCTGTCGATCATCGGCAGCGCCATGCCGCTCGACTTCATGAAGGCGATCTCATGCTTCATGTCGTCAACCGTCAGCGGCCTGGTCTTCCAGGAGGCCGATTCCGAGGCGAACAGGAGATCGAGCGTCGTCGCGTCAAGGTCCGGATAAGCCCTTGCGATGGCGGCCTTCACCGCGGCCGGGCGTTCGTCGATGGCCTTGGCGAGGTCGTCGTTCACCGTGGACAGACGCTTCATCAGCTCAGGGTTCGCCTCGGCCACCTCGCGCAGCGCCTGTAAGCTGGCCGAGCTGACCGGCGAGTTCTCGGCCGCCAGCTCGCCCTTGGGGCCGCTGATCCAGACAACGCCGGAGCCTTTGACGACCGGGGGAGCCCAAGACGGGGCTCCGGCGATGTAGCCCTGGATCGCTCCGCTTTCGAGCGCGCCGGCCATGGTCGGTGGAGACATGAAGGTCAAGCGCGGAGCCGCGCCCACGGCAGTCGTGGCCCCCTTAATGGCGACCGTGTAGACCGAGGTGGCGGTCGTCGAGGCGATCACCAGCCCGTTCAGCGCCTTCAGGCGCTCGGCCACTGGCGCGTTCGGCGAAACGCCGAGCTTGTCCGCCGCCGCCTTAGAAAGGACCAGCGACCCGCTGAGGCCGCTGTAGGTATTGGCGATCACCACCACCTTCTGGCCCCGCCCCTGGGCGGCGATAATCTCGCCGGACCCGGACAGCGCGATCTCCACCGATCGCGAGAGGAGCGCCGTCATGGAGGCGTTGGAACTCTCCATGGTGATGATCTTGGCGTTGAGGCCGTGCTTTTCGTAAAGGCCCATTTCCTTGGCGATGCGCACAGGAGCCGTGCCGAAGCCCACCGAGCCGAGGGCGATCGAGACTTCCTTCATTGCCTGGCCATGGGCCGTGCCGGCCGTTGCGAGGATGATCGTGCCGAAAAGGCCGCCCTTAAGTCTGTTCAGACCGTTCATTCTTTCCTCCCATTGCCTTGGCATCCGGCTTTCAACCGGAGCCTGCGCGCTCAGGTCTGTGTTTCCGGTTGGATCGAGCCCTTCGCGCTCTGCCAGCCGAGTGCACGGCTCTCCACGAATTTCAGGATGCCCAGCAGGATGATGCTGATCACCATCAGGATGATCAGGCCGGCGAAGACGGCGGCGGTGTTGAAGAAGGAGGTCGCTTCCTTGATGCGGAAGCCGACGCCGGCCTCCGCCGCGACGAACTCGCCGACGATGGCTCCGATCAAGGCATAGGGAAGGCCGATGCGGATGCCCGTGAAGACCCAGACAGCCGAATAGGGAAGGGCGATCTTGGTCCAGATGTCCCACGGTTGGGCGCCGAGCAGGCGGGCGTTCTCCACCAGGTCGCGATCAACTTGGCGCGTCCCCTGATACGTCGTGAAGAAGACCATGAAGAAGACGAGCATGCCCGAAAACATCACCTTGTTGGTGATGCCGATCCCGAACCAGAGCACGAAGAGGGGGGCGAGCGCGATCTTCGGCAACGTGTAGAACGACAAGATGAAGGGCTCGAAGAGATTGCCGAGAAGGCGGTTCCAGCCCAGAATGAAGCCGATGAGACCGCCGACGGCGCTACCGATCAGGAAGCCCAGCCCGGCTTCCGTCAGAGTCAGCTGCAGATCGGAAGTGAGCAGTCCCGAGGCCGCCCAGCGCCAGAGTTCGACCATGACGTTGCTCGGACTGCTCGTCCAGAAATCGGTCCGGAAAAGACGGGCCACCGTTTCCCAGGCGAGGAGGGCGAACAGCGCGATGCCCATCTGGATGGCGGCGACGCTCTCGGGGACCAGCGACGGAAGCCGGCCGGTTCGGCTTTTGCCGCCCTGTTTTGCGAACATCGACATT
Source organism: Azospirillum oryzae (assembly GCF_900177515.1). Classification (GTDB taxonomy): domain Bacteria; phylum Pseudomonadota; class Alphaproteobacteria; order Azospirillales; family Azospirillaceae; genus Azospirillum; species Azospirillum oryzae_A. Next base: position 617,760 of record NZ_FXAK01000009.1, on the reverse strand, counting down.
CCGGTCTCCTCAATGAACGTCCAGGGCGGTCCAAAGCCGCTTGAAATAGGCGCTGAAGGCCGGATCGGATTGGACGTCGATCACGTCGCGCGGCCGGGCCAAGTCGATGTCGACTACCAGCTTCGGCCGGCCCGGCCGCTTCGACATGACGACGACGCGGTCGGCCAGGGTGATCGCCTCGTGCAGGTCATGGGTGACGAACACGAAGGTCGCGCCGGTTTCCTGCCAGAGCTTCAGGAGTTCGCCGTGCATGCGCGTGCGCAGTTGCGCGTCGAGGCTGCCGAACGGCTCGTCCATCAAATAGAGGTCGGGACTGTAGGCGAGCGTGCGCGCGATCATCACTCGCTGGAGCATGCCGCCGGAAAGCTGCTTCGGATAAGCCTGCTCGAAGCCCTTGAGGCCGACCTTCTCCAGCGCGGCCGCGACGCGCGCGGCCGTTTCGGCCTTCGGGTGTTTGCGGAATTCCAGCGGGAGGCGGACATTCGCCTCGACGGTGCGCCAGGGCAGGCAGAAGTTCTTCTGGGTGATGTAGCCCACATTGTGATTGATGCGGTCGACCAGCTCGCCCTTGTAGCGCACGGTTCCCTCGGACGGTTTCAGCGTGCCGGCGACCATGTTGAGAAGAGTGGATTTGCCGCAACCGCTCGGCCCGACGATCGCCAGGAACTCCCCGCGCTTCACCGTCAGCGACGTCGGTCCCATGGCGTGCAGGCCGCCGAACCGTGCCACGACGCCCTGGAAGTCGATGACGGTTTCCCGATCGTCATGGGCCGGCAGCGGTGGCATAGTCAAAGCGGTCATTCCCATTCTTTCCCCCTCCCATCTCAAAAAGCGCTTTTGGCTTGGAACGTTTGGACAGCGGCGGCTTCCGCTCGGTCGGATGGTTCAGAAACCGGCGATGGCGTCTTTGATTCACTTAGTGACGCCGACGGCGACCGGTTGCCCGTTCCTGATCTGACCGATGTAGTTGACGGTCATGATCTGGGCGTCGGTCCCCATCGTGCTCTTGCCGCCGAAACTCAAGTCCTGGCCTTGCAGGGACTTCATTGGCAGCGCCTTCGCGAAGGCGCCAGCCACCTTCTCGGCGTTGTCCGGATCGCCGGACAGGGAAATGGCCTTCAGCAGGACCTTGACGGAGTCGTAGCAGGGAACGATGAATTCGTTCGGAGGCTGGCCGATCTTCTTCTGGAAGCGCTCCGAGAGCTCCTGGTAGGCCTTGTTGGCGGGGTCGGCATAGAGGATGTTGACCATGCCTTCCGCGGCCGCCGCGCCGGCGGCGGCGACGATCTCGCGGGGGCCGGGGCCACCCAAGGCGCTGAAGGCGTTCTTGTAGCCGAGTTCGCGCGCCTGCCGCACGATCAGGCCGGCCAAAGCCGGGCTGGAAGAGCCGAGCTCGATAAAGTCGGGCTGCATCGCGATGACGCGTGTCAGCAGCGGCTGGAAGTCCTTCTGCGTGCGGTCGTAAAGTTCGCGGGTGATGACCTCGTAGCCTTCCTTGGCAAACCCGCGGGCGCTGACATCGGTGATGTCCCAGCCCGTCTCGTCGTTCGGATTGACAATGGCGACGCGCTTGCCGGGCAGGTTTCCCTTCATCCAGCGAATGGCGCCCTCCATATACTCGGTCGGTGTGCTGTACATCCGGATGATGTGTTTGATATCGGCGTTGATGACCTTTCGGCTGTAGGATCCGGTCAGGACGAGAACATTGTCCCGCTCGACATCCTGCGTCATCGCCAGCATGGCTGCGGAACTCATGGTCATGAAGAACTTGGCGCCGTCCTCGTTGACCAACCGGTTGTAGGCGGCCAGGGACTCCGACGCTTTGTACTGGTCGTCGTAAACGATCACCTCGACCTTGCGCTTGGCTCCGTTGACGTCGAGCCCGCCCGCCGCATTGGCCTCCTCGGCGGCGAAGCGTGCCGCTTCGGCCGCGGCGATGCCCCAGGCGGCACCCGGTCCGGTCATCATGCCGATCACACCGATCTTGATGGCCTGGGCTGTGGCGTATCCGGGAAACGCAAAGGAAAGCACGATGGCCCCGGCCATCCATGAACGCGCTGGCATCGGCGTTTTCCCTCCCTGCATATTATTGTATAATGGTCGTACCATAAAAAAGGAGGATTTTCAAATTCATAGTTTCCGGCAATGCCCAAACGGGGAGGTCGGTCCGGATCGGTTGCGTCTCGATTTTAAAGATTGCGCGTATGCCTCATTGTTTCGCCCCCAAACTGCATGTCCGAAGAGCGCTTGTCAGGGAGCCGGCGCGAGAGCGGCCGGGGCGTCGTCGGCCGCGCCGCCGATCGCTCCACCGGCTTTTCGTGGCTACAGTTTTGGATCGATCAGTGTCGCGATGTTTTCCATGGAACGGATATTCCGCAGCGCCAGCAGACAATCGTCGGCCGCCGTCTCACCGTAGACCGGCGTGACGAGTTTGCGGAACTTCCGGTCGATCATGGCGTCCGACAGGGGCTTCTGAACTGAGCCGAGCGGAACAGAACAGGACAACGACAGCACGCTTCCGTCGCCGAAGGTCGCCTCGCACAGGCATTGCTGGTCCGTCAGGTCATCCCGCCCCGTTACGGTGATTAGGGCCTGCGTCTGTGCGACATCAGCAGGAATCACGAACGCGTCGGCGATCGGTTCAAACGCGCTGTCGGGGTCGCAGATCACCCGTGCGCAGAGATAGCTCAGGGAAACCATGGCCTCGAAGCCGTTGGCCGGCGTGCTGTTTCCTCCCAGCCGGTGTGCGACGGGCGAGACGAACACATCCAACCGTTCGAGGCGCCGGCCCTGCCGCAGGGCTTGAGCATGGAGATCCAGGCAGCACTCCATGGCCGCGTGCGAGATGAAGCCGGTGGGATAGGCTTTGAAGGCGGTCGTCTCGCAGACGAAGGTCCGACCGAGGCCGCCCAGCGCCGCCTCCCTGTCGGGCGTGGATGCGACAAGGCCGATAAGGCCGTTCCGGCCCGACAGGGAGGCGATGTCGCAGGTGAATCCGGCCTGGGTGAGTTTCGCCGCGACGTACCCCGACTCCGCGGCGAGCGCCGGGACGTAGGAGGCCGCCATTGCGCCGTGGGTGCCGCGCGTGCCGCTGGCGCGCGCCGCCGCCAAGCCGAACGCATTGCAGACCTGGGCTTCATCGAACCCCAGCAGATGGCCGACGGCCGCAGCAGCGCCGATGCCTCCGGCTAGTCCCGTCGGATACCAGCCGAACGGTACCTGGGCCTTGGGGCCGAACATGGCCAAGGCAACCCTGCATTCGATTTCCATGCCGAGACAAAGAGCATTGATGGCGTCGGCTCCCGACACCGGCCGACTGCGCGACAGGCCGAAAATCGCCGCGGCGACCGGGCCGGCGGGGTGCAGCGTGGTCTCGAAATGAATGTCGTCGTAGGCCAGACAGGCGGAACTCAGGCAGTCGATGAGGACGCTGGCCGAGGCGCTCAGTGTTTCGGTGCGTCCAATCGGCGGAAGGAAGGTGCCCGATCCGTCGTCTTGGCAGGATCGGACGGCCCGATCTACGGTGCTCGATCGGGTTCCCCCGACGGTGCACCCATACCAGTTCACAAACGTGGCCACGTGATAATCCAGATTCTGCGTTCCGCTGAACCCGGTGGCAAATCTGGCGAGGACCGAACCGATATCGTCCATGTGCATCCTCGGAGCTCCCACAGTCTTGGCGGATACGGTCTATGGCCGGCGGCGGCGGGCACAGGCACGGTTTCGCCGCAGATCACTGAATCTTCAGAAGCTCAAGAATATCCTTGGCGTGCTTGGGCAGTTCGGTGATCTTCGGATCTTTGTATTGCGCCGGCATGGCGGTCGCCCCGGCGAGATGCGGGAACGGGGACACCGCGATCGTGCCCGTGTAGGCCTTTTGACCGGTGTCGGTGAAAAGGAAATTGTAGAAACACTTCGCGGCCTTGGGACTGTCGGCTCCCTCGGAGATCATGGTAATGTATTCATTCCCCGTCGTCAGGGGCGGCACCACGAATTCGACCGGGGCACCCTGCGCCTTCAGCGGATTGACCACGGACAGGGAGTTCGGGAAGGCGATGGCGTATTCCCCGGCCGCCATCTTCTGCGTGCCCGGCACGCCACTCTCGAAAAGAACCGGCTGCTGCGCCGCCAGCGCCTTCAGGTAATCCGGGCCCAACTCGTCCCTGAGAATGCGGTACAGCGCCAGGTAGGACGGAACGTTGCGCGGATCGCCGAGCGTGATCTTCCCTTTGAATTCCGGGCGAAGCAGGTCTTCCCAGGTCTTCGGCGGATGACTCCCGACAAGATCGACGTTGTAGGAGATGCCGAGGATGCTGTTGCCGGTTACCGCAGCACCGCGATGGAACCATTTGTCGTCCAGCTTCGCCAAGGCGGGGAGGTCCGGCTTTTCGAATTTGACGAACCACCCCTTGTCGAAGCCGGTGTTGATGAAGTTCGGATCGCCGACGCTGATCAGATCCGCGTTGATGACCCCCGCCGTCCTTTCGGAGGCATACCGCGCAGCCAGGGCGCCGGTCGTCAGCCGGAACATTTCAATCTTGATCCCGGGATAAGCCTTCGAAAAGGCGTCCACCGTGGCCGTGTTCCGTGACGGATCCTGGGAGGAGTACCAGACCAGCGGTGGTTCGGACGCTCCTTGCTTGCAGCTCTCCTCTATCGATTCCGAAAGAGCCGGCACACTGAAGGAGCTGAGTGCGGCGATCAACGGCAGTATTCGTAGGCACCTGTGGTTCACGCTTAGTTCCTCCCGATAAAATTTGTTCAAGACGTTCGCGATCACGTGGATCGACGGCGTCTCGGATGCGGAGGCTGTGTCCGCGCCTTTTGGTCAGACCTTAATCAGAGGTCGATCCGATGTCAATGGTCGGGCTGGCGATTGTCTTCGAGGCGGACGATGCCGTCAGCGCCCTTTGGGCGGTCGGGGAGGGCGCCCATCCAGACGATCGTCTTGGAAACCGATCCATGTCGAATTGACAACGGTCGGTCGGTTTGGGTAGAAATGGTATGACCAAAATGTCTGGCGCCCGTGTCGATGTTTCCCTCACCTAGATGACGGTTTGCTTGAAGTTGTCGGAATGGCCCAGGACCACAGGGATGGGTGTCCTGACCATGAGTGCCCGATCGGGATGTCCGATAACTGCGCCACCCTCAAAAATTCAATCCGAAGGAGAGATTCAGATGAAACTCATGGACAAGCGGAAACTCGGCAGCGGGGGACTTGAAGTTTCCGCCATCGGGCTCGGTTGCATGGGAATGAGCTTTGCCTATGGTGCGGCCCCTGAAAAATCGGAGATGATTTCGCTCTTGCGCCAAGCGGTCGAACGCGGCGTGACGTTCTTCGACACGGCGGAGGTCTATGGCCCATTCGCGAACGAAGAGCTTGTGGGCGAGGCCCTGGAGCCTTTTCGTGGCGCGGTGGCGATCGCGACGAAGTTCGGATTCAAGCTCAAGCCCGACGGCTCGCGGGGGTGGGATGGATTGGACAGCCGGCCCGAGCATATCAAGGCCGTCGCCGAAGGGTGCCTGAAGCGACTCCGCGTCGAGGCGATCGACCTGTTCTACCAGCACCGGACCGATCCCGATGTGCCGATCGAAGACGTGGCTGGAGCCGTGGGCGACCTGATCCGTGAAGGGAAGGTCAAGCATTTCGGCTTGTCGGAAGCGGGGGCCGACACGATCCGCCGCGCGCACGCCGTTCAGTCGGTCACGGCCCTGCAAAGCGAATACTCGCTGTGGTGGCGCTATCCGGAAGAGGATATATTGCCCGTCCTTGAGGAACTGGGAATCGGCTTCGTGCCCTATAGCCCATTGGGGAAAGGCTTTCTGACCGGCAGCATCGACGTGAACACGGCATTCGACAGCTCCGACAATCGCGGCACTCTGCCTCGATTCCAGCCCGAGGCTCGAAAGGCGAATCTCGCGCTGGTCGATCTTTTGACGACCATCGCCGAGACTAAGGGCGCGACGGTCGCGCAAGTCGCCCTGGCATGGCTGATGGCCCAGAAGCCTTGGATCGTGCCGATCCCCGGGACGCGTAAGCTGAGCCGTCTGGAGGAGAACATTGGAGCGGCCGACGTGGTGCTTTCGGCGGAGGACCTCAAGACCATCGAAGCGGGAGTTGCCGGAATCGATGTGCAGGGTGAGCGCTACCCCGAGCACATGAAGCAGTATCTGGAACGCAAATAGCTTTGATCCATGCCCCCGCGGTTTCAGCAGGGGAATGGAATTTCCCAGCTACGGCGGGTTTGATCGAAGCGGGCGGGTGTGATAGCCGGTGCTGGGGCTGACCCCGGCACCAGCGTCACGGGACATTTGCCCCGAATATTCATTAGCACGACTTTTAAGTTTTATCAGAACGAGTCATCCAATCAAAAACTGGTAAGAAAATCAGGGTGATCGTCTTGTTCGCGTGGCAAGAGGAACCGGTCCCTTGATCTCTTTGAGATGATTGACGGGTGCGCCATTGATTAGCCGCCCTTATGAAGCCATGCCGACAATAGCAGCTAATGGCAGGCTGGCACGAGCGCTACACTGCTTTGCAACACAGCCGACAGAGCGGACTGGCAGGGCGGGATGGAAACGGACGTCTGCCGCGGACAAGGGATCGATCATGACGAACAGGACCACCGGCTCCCCCCCATCGCGGAACGGGGTCAGGGTGCAGCCGCCAGCCGTGCCCGTCAACCGAACGGTGATCTTGGCGATCATCCTGCTGAGCTACGTGATGATCGTGCTCGACGTCTCGATCGTCATCACGGGGTTACCGAAGATCCAGGCGGAACTCGGCTTCACCGACGCAGGACTGTCCTGGGTTTCCAACGCCTACACGTTGGCCTTTGGTGGCTGTCTTCTGATCGGGGCCCGCGCGGGCGACATTTTCGGCCGCCGCCGCATGTTCGTGACGGGGCTTACCATTTTCGTGATCGCGTCGCTTTTAATCGGCGCCGCCCAGACGCCGCTCTGGCTGATCGCCGCGCGCGCCGTTCAGGGGTTCGGTTCGGCCATTCTGGCGCCCTCGACGCTCGCCCTGTTGCAGACGAATTTCCCAGCCGGCCCGGAGCGGACGCGAGCGATCTCTTATTACGCCTCGGCGGCCGGTGTGTCGGCCAGCGTCGGCCTTGTGCTCGGCGGCGTGCTCGCCGACTGGCTCTCCTGGCGTGTCGGCTTCTTCATCAACGGACCGATCGGTGTCGGTTTGGTTCTCGTGGCCTTACGCGCCGTTCGGGAGACGCGGCCGCAATCAGGAGCCTTCGACCTGATCGGCGCGGTGACGTCCACACTGGGCATGAGCGCCCTCGTTCTCGGGATCGTCAACTCGGCCGCCGACGGCTGGTCCTCTACCCGAACGCTCCAGGCGCTCGCGGCCAGTGGGGCCCTGCTGGCGATCTTCGTCCTCACCGAACGGGTCGTGAAGCAGCCAATTATGCCGTTGCGGCTGTTCGCCAGCCGGGAGCGCTCCGCCGCCTACGCGGCCCGCATGCTCTTCATCGGCGCGAATGTCGGCTTCTTCTTCTTTTCGACCCAGCTCATGCAGGGTGTCCTCGGTTACAGTCCGGCCATGGCCGGGCTTGCCTTCCTGCCAGCGACGATCACGAATTTTCTGGTCGCCTTGGGAGCGCCGCGGCTGATCGCCCAAATCGGCAGCCGCAATGTCCTGGTCGGGAGCATGCTGTTTGGGTTGATCGGCATCGCCTGGCTCTCCGGCGCATCCGCGGGAGGGGACTATTGGGTCGATCTCGGCTTGCCGATGCTGCTGATCGGGATCGGGCAGGGTGGCGCGCTCGGACCGCTCACGCTGTCGGGAGTCGCCGACGTTCCGGCCGCCGACGCGGGTGCGGCATCGGGACTCGTCAACACCGCCCACCAGATCGGCGGCTCGCTCGGCCTGGGCCTGCAGGTCGCCGCCGCCGCGATCGGCGCCGGTGCGTTCACAGGCAGGGAGTTGCTCGCCCACCGGGTCGGGAACGCCATGGGCTGTGCCGTACTCCTGGTGGTCCTCGCGCTCCTGGTGGTCCTGGTCGCAGTTCCACGTGCCAAACCGGCGGAGGTCGTGCCGACAGGCGTCCCTCGGCAATCTCCTGAAGGATCCATGGAACGGCCTTTGGCACGTGAGCGCGTTCAGGAGGAACGGTGATGAAGCGGGGATTGTCGAACACCGCCTCGGCCCTGTGTCTGGCCTTGGCATCCTGTGTCATCGACGAAGAGAGCGCCGCCTCGCCGCCCGCCGGCGACAAAGCCGGTATGACGCAGGAACCGACGATGCGACATCGGAGCCATCTGGCCGTGGATGACAGGATCGGTGATCTTCTGAACCATCCCGCCTTCGCCGGCTTTGCTCCCCGGATTTTGCCGTGGGATGACCGTGTCTATGACAAGTCCCTTCGGTTGTGGGAGATTGGTTCGCTTCTTCCCTATCACAGCCATGTCGAGCCGGCGGTTGTGATGAATGCGCTCAACCGCATGATTGACGACGCCAACAACGGCGAGACGATCTTTTATGATTTTTACACGGGAGTGGAGAAGAACGAGGAGCCGGCGAAGGGGAACACCGGCTTGTTCTTTTTCCGCGGAAAGCCGCGAGCGCCATTCGCGATTGTATGTCCGGGCGGCGGGTTCGCCTATATCGGCTCCGTCCATGAAGGCTTCCCGTATGCCGCTGCCATCAACGCCAGGGGCTATAACGTGTTCGTGCTGCGCTACCGGGCCGGTCATGGCGCCGCCGTTGCGACCCGGGATCTTGCCGCCGCTCTCTCGTGGATTTTCCGCAATGCGGACAGGCTTGGCGTTGGCACCGGAGGCTACTCCCTCTGGGGCAGTTCCGCCGGGGCAAGGATGGCCGCCGCCATCGGTTCGCACGGAGCCCGGAGCCACGGAGGCGACGACCTTCCAAGGCCTGCGGCCGTCGTGATGGCCTACACGGCGTATTCCGGCCATTCCGCCAAGGAGCCGCCCACCTTCGTGGTCGTTGGCGGGCAGGACCACATCGCGCCGCCTTCTGCCATGCAAAGGCGGGTTGGCGCCTTGCGCGGGACGGGCGTGGAGGTCGAATACCGCGAGTATGGAGGTCTCGGTCATGGCTTCGGCACCGGCTTCGGCACCAGCGCCGACGGCTGGATCGACGACGCCGTCGGATTCTGGGAGCGGTTTCTCGATTCAGGGAACGGCTGGGGGCAATCGCCATAACCCCAGGCAGCACGCTCAATTCATTAACAGATCTTATGGGTGTAAGAACATTGTGCGGTCCAATCCGTAATGAACCAGCGCGCTAGTGTCCGCGATCGGACAGCAGGGCAGGTGCTGAAAGGCGTCCGCCACATCTTGGCGCGGGCCTCCCTCCCATCCTCGCTAAATCACAAGGAGCACGATCATGCAAACCCGCACACTCGGAAACAGCGGCCTCGAGGTTTCGGCTGTATGGGCTTTGCTCCGGTTTATGGCGCCGCTCCGGACAGGAAGGACGGAATCGCGTTGATCCGTGCGGCCGTCGAGCGCCGCGTCACCTTTTTCGACACGGCCGAAGTCTATGGCCCCTTCACGAATGAGGAACTGGTCGGGGAGGCGCTCGAACCCTTCCGCGATCGGGTGATCATCGCCACGAAGTTCGGCTTCACCTTCGGCGACGACGGCAAGCAGCAGATCCTGAACAGCCGGCCGGAGCATATCCAGGTGGTGGTCGAGACGTCGCTGAAGCGGTTGCGCACCGATCGCATCGACCTGCTCTACCAGCATCGCGTCGATCCAGCCGTGCCGATCGAGGAGGTCGCAGGAACCGTCAAGGACCTGATCGCCGCCGGCAAGGTCAAGCATTTCGGCCTGTCCGAAGCGAACGTGCGGACGATCCGCTGCGCACACGCCGTCCAGCGCGTGACGGCTGTGCTGAGCAAATGGTCTGCTGTTCTGGCGCGGTCCGGAAGCGGAGCTTCTTCCCGCCCTCGAGGAGCTCGGGATCGGTTTCATGCCCTTCAGCCCGCTCGGCGCCGGCTTCCTGACCGGAACGATCGACGAGAACACGCATTTCGATCCGACCGACTTCCGCAACAACGTGCCGCGTTTTTCGCCCGAGGCTCGCAAGGCGAATTTCGCCCTCGTCGAGGTGATCAGGGCCGTCGCGGCCCGCAGGGGGCGACTCCGGCGCAGGTGACGCTCGCTTGGCTGCTTGCCCGGAGTCCCTGGACCGTGCCGATCCCCGGCACCACCAAACAGCATCGGCTCGAGGAAAACCTCGGTGCGGTCGACCTCGCGCTGACGGCCGCCGACCTCTCCGAACTCGACACCGAAACGTCCAAGATCACCATCCAGGGCGAGCGGCTTCCCGAAGCCGCGCTCAAGATGACCGGGCGCTGAGCGTGACCCGGCGAACGGAGACCGCACCGTGACCGATCCCATGAGACTGCTGACCGTCGGAGCAACGGGAAGCATCGGCCGCCACGTCGTGACGCGAGCCGTCCGCGAGGGCTACGCCGTTCGCGCGCTAGTGCGCGACCCAGACCGGGCCAGGCATTTCCCGCACGAGGTCGAGGTGATCGTGGGGGACCTGACGCGTGCAGACACGCTTGAGGCGGCGGTGGCCGACATCGACGCCATCGTTTTCACCCATGGCACCTATGGTGGGGACCCTGGTGCCGCCAGGGCAGTCGATTATGGCGGGGTACGCAATGTCCTGGCCGCCCTGCAAGGCCGCAAGGTCCGTGTCGCGCTGATGACCACGATCGGGGTCACCGACCGGAAAGGCGTCCATGACTGGAAGCGACGCGGTGAGCGGCTGCTTCGTGTGAGCGGCCTACCTTATACCATCGTCCGCCCAGGGTGGTTCGACTACAACAAATCCGACCAACGGCGGCTGGTCCTGCTGCAAGGTGACCGTCGGCAATCGGGAACACCACGCGACGGCGCTGTCGCGCGCGATCAAATCGCGGAGGTTCTGGTCCGCAGTCTCCGGTCGCGTGCGGCGCTCCGCAAGACGTTCGAACTCGTCAGCGAAACCGGGTTGGAGCCCGCCGATGTCGAGGCTCTTTTCGCCGGGTTGGATGCGGATCCCGTCGATGCCTTGGACGGTGTGCATGACGCAAGGAATATGCCTCTTGCCGCGGAACCCCAGCCGGTTCAGATGGATCTGAAACAGGAGGGGACCGCGCTTTGAGGCGCGGTCCGCGTCAGGGCGTGCAAGGCGGCGTTTCGGCCGCCGCCTTGCTTTGACCGTTGCCTCAGCAGCTGTTGCGGAGGCCGGCGGCGACGCCGTTGATCGGCGTGTTGCATGGAGGAGGAAGAGGCAAAGGAGGGCGCCAATCCCCACTGTTGGTCAGGCGACACGGACGGAGATCGGGCATCCAAGATCGAGCATTCGGTTGAGGACCTGGACTGCGATGGCAACCTCGGTGGCCTGGACCTAGCCGGTGTGGAAGCGTAGGGCGTCGCCGATGACCTGCTTCCAGCGTCCGATCTGTCCCTCGACCTATGTCCTCTGATTGTAGACGCTGCTCCGCGGCCACGCCATCAGCCCGGTCTCGGCGACCCGCTTGATGTCGCGGTCGCGCTGGGAGGGTTTGGTCGCCGCCGTGGCGCTGAGCACGGCATCGGCGCGGGGTGGGATCACCATCGCGGCAGCCGGATGGCGCTCGTGCAGGGTGGCATACACAGCGGTTCGGTCATAGGCGCCATCGCCCAGGAAGAGTTCGACCGGCTCGGCGATCTGGTCGAGCAAGGGCCCAACCTGCGAAGCGTCATCGACATGGCGGTCGGTCAGCGTGGATGCGACGATCCGGCCGGTCACCGCGTCCAGGCCGATGTGCAGCTTGCGCTCGGAACGCCGCTTCTCCGTGGCGTGTTTTTCGACCAGCCACTCGCCCGGCCCGCCCAGCTTCAGTCCCGAGCTGTCGACCAGCAGGTGGATCGGCCCGCCGGTGGCGCGGGGCTGTGCCAGCAGCGCCAGCGTCCAGGCGCGCCGACCGAGCGTGGAGTAGTCAGGCACCGGCAGGTCGAAGCCGAGCAGTTGGAGGATGGAGGCGATTAGCCCTTCGGTCTGGCGCAGCGCCAAGTGGAACACCGCGCGCAATGTCAGGGCTGTGGTGATCGCCAGATCGGAGTAGTGGGGTTGACCACCCGGCGTGGTCCACGGCGCGGCTCTCCAGGCAGCGATGGCGTTATCCGTGAACCAGACCGTCAGACTGCACCGCCGGCGCAGCATCTCGTTGTAATCCGTCCAATTCGTCACGCGCCGTTTCGGTCGCGGAATATGGTGACGGCGAGCGGCATTGGCTTCGTGCGGCATGACGGGGAAATCCGAGCGGCAGGAACAGCCTCCTTCCTACGGCATCCCTCCCATCCGTATAATACGCTCGCGGGCTTACGAGATCGACGACATCCGAGGAGGATAATGTCGCAATCGGCGAGCCGCCACCGTTCCCGTGACAACGCCAAGCTTAGGGAAGTGTCCGGGAAATGGGGACCATCTCACCCCTTCAGACCACGTTCTGGTTCTGACACGGCAGGGCGGGGCCAACCGGCTGGACTTCACCGTAAAGTTGGAGCTGATTCGGCATCCCGGCCGCGCGCTTGTCCTGGTTGAGGAGGCGCTCGACGCTCTAGTCGTCTGAACCACTCTTAAGGCTCCCGCAGGCCAGCCTCGGATTCATAAGTTCTGCTAATAAGCCTTTGCCGGATTTCCGCAGAAACATTCGACCTGTTTCCAGGTTTACGAGCGGACTGATGCATTCCTTCAAAGAGCGCCGCCACCTGCATTCGCTGCGGTCGTCGAAACTCAGGAGAGCTGCATGTCCGAGCCTCGAAGTCTGCCCGTATCACGGCGCAACTTGCTTGCGGCCGGCGCCGCCACGGTCGCGGCGAGCGTCACGCCTGCAGCGGCGCGGTCCGCCCAGCCGGATCGACCGAATTTGAACGCAGGAGGCCAAGCGATGGCCAGAGTGTCGCTCCAAGTGAATGGACAGGCCCACTCCGTGGACCTCGACACGCGGACTACGCTATTGGACGCACTTCGCGAGTATCTGAAGCTCACCGGGACCAAGAAAGGGTGCGATCATGGCCAGTGCGGCGCTTGCACGGTGATGATCGACGGTCGCCGCATCAACTCCTGCCTGACCCTGGCCGTGATGAACGAGGGACGCCGGATCACGACGATCGAGGGGCTCGGCACGCCAGAAGCGATGCACCCGATGCAGGCGGCCTTCGTGAAACATGATGGCTATCAGTGCGGCTACTGCACGCCCGGCCAGATCTGCTCGGCGGTCGCCATGCTGGACGAGGTGAAGGCCGGCGTGCCCAGCCACGTCACCGCCGATCTGTTGGCTGCGCCGGACCTCACGCCTGCGGAGCTCCGTGAACGGATGAGCGGTAACATCTGTCGCTGCGCGGCCTATTCGAACATCGTCGACGCGATCACCGAGGTCGCGGGAGGGACAGGATGAAGGCTTTCACCTACGAGCGCGCCAGCTCGCCCGAACAGGCCGCCCAGATGGTCGCGCGCACTCCGAACGCAAAGTTCATCGCGGGCGGCACAAATCTCCTCGACCTGATGAAGCTTGAGATCGAGACGCCCACGCATCTCGTCGACGTCAACAGCCTGGGGCTCGACAGGATCGAAGCGACGCCGGATGGCGGCCTACGCATCGGTGGCTTGGTGCGCAACACCGACCTCGCGGCCGACCTGCGCATCCGCCGCGACTATCCGGTGCTGTCGCATGCGCTGCTCGCCGGCGCTTCCGGCCAGCTTCGCAACGCGGCCACGACGGGTGGCAACCTGCTCCAGCGCACCCGTTGTCCGTATTTCTACGACACGAACATGCCGTGCAACAAGCGCACGCCGGGCAGCGGCTGCGGCGCGATCGGCGGCGTCACCCGCCAGCATGCGGTCATCGGCCACAGCGACGCCTGCATTGCCACCAACCCGAGCGACATGGCCGTGGCCCTCCGGGTTCTCGACGCTGTCGTCGAGACGGTTCAGGGGGACGGGAAGACCCGCACCATTCCCATCGCGGAGTTCCACCGCCTGCCCGGCGGCACGCCGAACGTCGAGACCGTCCTGGCCGCCAGCGAGATGATCACCGGGGTCGTCCTGCCCAAGCCGCTTGGCGGTGTTCAACTCTATCGGAAGGTGCGGGACCGCGCATCCTACGCCTTCGCCCTGGTCTCGGTCGCGGCGGTCATTCGCAAGGATGGCGGTTCCCGCGTCGCGCTGGGTGGGGTGGCGCACAGGCCGTGGCGGGTGGAGGCAGCGGACGCCAGGCTGGCGGACGGCGCCCGCGCCACCATGGCGGAACTGCTGGCGGACGCGCGTCCCCAGCCGGAAAACGCCTTCAAGGTCACCCTGGCCGAGCGAACCCTGGCTGCCGTGCTGGCACAAGCGAGGATCTGACCATGAAGTTCGAAACCGCCGCCACCGTCAATCCGATCGACCGGATGAAGGTCATCGGCTGGCCGACCGAGCGGATTGACGGCCCGTTCAAGGCCACCGGGCGGGCTTCTTATGCCTATGAATGGCACGACGTCGTGCCGAACCAGGCCTATGGCTATATCGTCGCGAGCGCGATCGCCAAGGGGCGGATCAACAGGCTGGACGTCAGCCGGGCGAAGCAGGCGCCCGGTGTGATCGCGGTTGTCACCGCCGAGAATGCCGGCAAGCTCGGCAAGGCGCAGCGCAACACCGCCACGGTGCTCGGCGGCCCGGAGATCGAGCATTATCACCAGCTGATCGCTGTCGTCGTCGCGGAGACCTTCGAGCAGGCCCGGGCGGCCGCCGGGCTGGTGGAGGTCGACTACACCCGTGAGCCGGGTCGGTTCGACCTGAAGGCGGAATGCGACTCCGCCACGGATCCCGGCAAGATCACCGGCGGGAAATCCGACACCACCGTCGGCGACTTCGACCGCGCCTATGCCGCGGCGCCCGTGACGCTCGACGCCACGTATACGACGCCCGACCAGTCCCACATGATGATGGAGCCCCCATCGACCATCGCGGCGTGGGACGGCGGCAGTCTCACCGTCTGGACGTCGCACCAGATGGTCGATTGGGCGCGCAGCGACCTGGCCACCACCTTCGGCATGCAGAAGGAGAAGGTGCGCGTCGTCTCGCCCTATGTCGGCGGTGGATTCGGGGCCAAGCTGTTCTTGCGTGCGGATGCGGTGGCGGCCGTCCTTGGCGCGCGCGCCGCGGGGCGGCCGGTGAAGGTCGCGCTGCCGCGTCCCCTCAGCGTCAACAACACGGTGCACCGTCCGGCGACGATCCAACGCATCCGCATTGGCGCTGAACCCGGCGGCAAGATCACGGCGATCGCGCATGAATCCTGGTCCGGCGATCTGCCCGACGGCAAGGCGGATGGCGCGGTGCACCAAACCCGCCTGCTCTACGCCGGGGCAAACCGGATGACCGCAACCAGGTTGGCCACGCTCAATCTGCCGGAAGGAAACGCGATGCGTGCCCCAGGCGAGGCCACCGGTCTGATGGCGCTGGAGATCGCCATTGACGAGATGGCCGAGAAGCTCGGCCTAGATCCGGTCGAGTTCAGGATCCTGAACGACACCCAGATCGTTCCGGATTCACCCTCTGAGGCAAGCGACGATGATCCGCAGGCGGGGGCTCCCACCGAGGGTCATGAAAGCCCGGAACGCCGCTTTTCCCAGCGTCACCTTGTGGAATGCCTGCGCCTGGGCGCCGAGAAGTTCGGCTGGAACCGGCGCAACCCGCGGCCAGGGCAAAGCCGCGAAGGCGACTGGCTGATTGGGCTGGGCATGGCGGCAGCCATTCGTGGGAATCACATGACCAAGTCGGCGGCACGGGTGCGCCTCGACCGCCGGGGCATCGTGACCGTCGAAACCGACATGACTGACATCGGCACGGGCAGCTACACGATCATCGCGCAGACGGCGGCGGAAATGATGGGCGTGCTGCTCGACAAGGTGGTCGTCCGGCTTGGTGACTCGGCCTTTCCGGTCTCGGCGGGGTCGGGAGGCCAGTGGGGCGCCAACTGCTCGACCTCCGGCGTCTATGCCGCCTGCGTGAAGCTGCGCGAGGCGGTCGCGCAGAAGCTGGGCTTCAACGCTCTCGATGCGGTGTTCGAGGACGGACATGTCCGCTCGGGCGGCCGAAGCCTCCCACTGGTCCAAGCCGCCGGCGACGGCGAAATCGTGGCCGAAGACATGGTGGAGTTTGGCGGCATCACCGAACAGTACGAGCAGGCCACCTTCGGCGCCCAGTTCGTCGAGGTGGCCGTGGACGCCTACACCGGCGAGACCCGCATCCGCCGCATGTTGTCGGTGTGCGATTGCGGCCGGATCCTAAATCCGACGGCAGCCCGCAGCCAGGTGATCGGCGGCATGACCATGGGCGTGGGCGCTGCGCTGACCGAGGAACTGGCCGTGGACAAGCGCTTCGGCTTCTTCGTCAATCATGACCTTGCCGGCTACGAGGTGCCGGTGCATGCGGACATTCCCCATCAGGAGGTGATCTTCCTTGGGGATGGCGACCCGATGTCGTCGCCGATGAAGTCGAAAGGCGTCGCGGAGCTCGGCATCTGCGGCGTCGCGGCAGCCGTTGCGAACGCGATCTACAACGCGACGGGCGTGCGGGTCCGGGACTACCCCCTTACTCTGGACAAGCTTCTGCCCGGTCTGCCCGCCATCAGCTGAACTCGCATTCGGCCAGAGAGCGCCTCCACAATCGATCCACGTAAGCGCCCGCTTACGCAGGTTTCGCCAAGGATCGCAGCCCACTGTTGTCGATCTCAGACCCAACCGTGGATGACCTCAGGCGGCCACGTCCACCTGCTGGTATTAACCCACACAGCGGAGGAGTGGCTGCCGGCCGTGCGAACCCGACGCTGTCACTCAGGGCCATCGGCGCCCAGTTAGAGGCGATGCGGGAGACCACGCCGCGCGGCGGGTGCAGTTGGGCGACGGCCTCGGTCAAGAACCTGCTGGACCGTGCCTAGGCGCAGGGACTGCTCCTTGCCGGAGCCGCTCCCGCTTCGCGACCGAGAAATTGATCGGGCAGCATGTTCTGCTGCCTTCACTTTGCTGCGGGTATCGCATCCGCCCTCCCGCTGCTGCTCGAGCTTATGGGGGCGGGCGGAGCACGTCGCTCACGCCCGCGCCGGATTCAGAGCTTTCGGGTGCCGAGCCACTTCACCTTCTCGGGATCGCGATGGTCGAAGAAACTGCTGGCCTTTTGGTCGAGCGTCGCGATCAATGCGATATCATCCTGATCCAGCTCGAAATCGAAGATCGCGAAGTTCTCAGCCATGCGCTCCTTGCGCACCGACTTGGGGATGGCGACGATGCCGCGCTGGTTCAGCCAACGCAGCACGACCTGCGCTATGGTCTTGCCGTGCTTCTGTCCGATCGATTGGAGCAGCTTGTTCGAGAACAGCCCGTTCTTTCCTTCCGCGAATGGTCCCCATGCTTCGGCCTGGACCTTGTATTCATCCAAGACCGCCTTCGCATCGTCCTGGCTGTGGAAGGGGTGGATCTCGATCTGGTTGACTGCCGGCGTGATCTCGTTGTGGAGCACGAAATCCACGAGCCGGTCGGGGTAGAAGTTGCTGACGCCGATCGCGCGGATGCGGCCGGCGCGGTGTAGCTCCTCCATCGCGCGCCAGGCACCATACACATCGCCATAGGGCTGATGGATCAGCCAGAGGTCGAGATAGTCGAGCTGCAGCTTGTTGAGCGAGCGCTCGAAGGCAGCCTTGGCGCTTTCGTAGCTGGCGTCCTCGATCCACAGCTTGGTGGTGACGAACAGCTCGCGGCGGTCGATTCCATGGTTGCGGATCGCGCTGCCGACCGCCTCCTCGTTTCCATAGGAGGTCGCAGTGTCGAGCAGCCTGTACCCAACGTCGATCGCCTCGCGAACGCTGCGCTCGCACTCAGCGGGATCGGGCACCTGGAAGACGCCGAAGCCGAGACTCGGCATCTCGACGCCGTTGTTCAACTTCACGGCGGGGATGTTGGTGGTCATGGTCAGTCTTTCTGTTGAGCGGCTCAGCGGTTGATGAGACGCTGATATGACGCAGGGTAGCGTTCGCCTTGAAGCTGGATGCGGTTGAGTGCCTGTTCGATGCGGCCGAGGTCGTCGCTTGTCAGCTCGACGTCGGCACCACCGAGGTTCTCCTCAA
Source organism: Azospirillum oryzae (assembly GCF_900177515.1). Lineage (GTDB taxonomy): Bacteria > Pseudomonadota > Alphaproteobacteria > Azospirillales > Azospirillaceae > Azospirillum > Azospirillum oryzae_A. The sequence goes on along the minus strand of NZ_FXAK01000009.1, from coordinate 599,638 downwards.
GCCTGTGCAACTTGGTGGTGCCAGGGATTGGTACGATCCACGGCCGCTGCGCGAGCAGCCAAGCAAGCGCGATCTGGGCGGGCGTCCGCGACTTTTCCATGGCGATTGCGGTCACCAGATCGACCAGCGCCTGGTTGGCGGTGAGCGCGTTGGCCTGAAAGCGGGGAACGTTACTGCGGAAGTCATCTTTGGCGAATACCGTCTTTGGGCCGAGCTTCCCGGTCAGGAACCCCTTGCCGAGCGGTGCGAACGGCACGAAACCGATGCCCAGTTCTTCCAGAAGCGGCAGGATTTCCGCCTCCGGCTCGCGCCAGAACATCGAATATTCGCTCTGGAGCGCGGCGAGCGGCTGCACTGCATGGGCGCGCCTAATTGCCTCGGGCCCCGCCTCGGACATGCCGAAATGCCTCACCTTGCCGGCGTCAATCAGCTCCTTGACGGTGCCAGCTACATCCTCCACCGACACGTCCGGATCGACACGGTGCTGGTAGAATAGGTCAATTCGGTCGGTGCGCAGCCGCTGAAGCGCCTCATCGGCCACTTGCCGAATGCGCTCGGGGCGGCTGTCCATGCCGTCCGACGGCAGGCCATTCTTAAAGCCGAACTTGGTCGCAATCACCACCTGATCGCGGACAGGTTCAAGTGCCTCGCCAACGACCTCTTCGTTGAGGCCGGGGCCATAGGCCTCGGCGGTATCGAAGAAGGTGACACCACGCTCGTGCGCGGCGCGGATAAGCTTGATGGCATCCCGACGGTCTGTCGCCGGTCCGTAGCCGTAGCTCAGCCCCATGCAGCCGAGGCCGAGAGCAGACACCTCCAGATCTCCAAGTTTTCTGACCTTCATGCTGATGCTCCTTCGGAAAAACAACAGCCGGCACCGGGCGTCGTGTGTCGGGCTGTGTACAACGGTGGCGGGCTACCGCCGGACGACGATGTGGACGCACCGCCGAATCAAGCGCCCGGAACGGTGCGGAAGGCGATGACCAACGCGAGGACAATCATGGCTGCGGCCGTTGCCGTGGCATTCTCGACCCTGTGCGAGAGCAGACCGACTCCCATCAATGTGCCTGAACTGATGACGGAAACGGCGACCTGGACGCTGATGCCGAGGGAACTGCCAAGCTGATGGGCCGCGTTGATAATGCCGGAAGCCACTCCTGCATCTTCGACGGCGATGTTGGCGATGCCGGACGCTGTCAGCGGGCCGAGCGCGCCGCCCTGGCCAACCCCGATCAGCAGCATTGGAAGAGCGAGCCCTCCGAGATAGGTCGTCCCCGAAGAAGCCTGGGCAAGCCATGTCATGCCGATGAGCCCCAGCAACATGCTGCCCACCAACACGTTACGGCCGCCGACCAGCCTAATCAGCCTGGGTGCACCCAATGCGGCCATGAAGTTGACGATCATCGCGGGCATGAAGGCAAGTCCGGCCAGTGTGGGACTATAGCCAAGAACCCCTTGCATCAATTGGGTAGAGAAGAAGAAGAAGCCCATATTCGCGCCGATGAACAACATGCGGGCGGCATAGGCGCCGGAGCGTTCCCGGCTGGCGAACAGTCGCAGGGGCATGATCGGTCGCTTCGCCCGCCATTCGATCAGCACAAAGCCACCCAGCAGCACAACCCCGCCTGCAAGCATCTTGATCGTCAACGGGTCGGACCAGCCCGCAGACGTCGAATTGACGATGCTAAAAGCCAGCGCGCTCATCCCGAGCGTCGACGTCAGTGCTCCGGCGAAATCGAAGGTCCCGGACCGCCGGGGAGTTTCACGAATGTGCCTGCGAGCGGCGAGGATCAAGCCAATGCCGATCGGCAGGTTGATGAAGAACCCGACGCGCCACGACAGCCATTCGGCAAGAATGCCCCCGAGCACCAGGCCGATACTGGCCGACACCCCGGCCGCAGAGGCGTAGTAGGAGATTGCGCGTGTCCGCTCGGGGACAGCTAGTAAATTGGTTTGCAGAAGCGCGAGGGCCGACGGCGCTAGGATAGCGGAGCCAAGTCTCTGAACCGCTCGCGCGGTAATCAGCCACTCCGGAGTCTGCGCAAGGCCGATGAGGAGTGACGAGGTCACAAAGATGGTGAGGCCGCCGACAAGCATGCGGCGGCGGGCGAGGATGTCGTCGGCCCGTGCGCCGAGCCGGAGGAAACCGCCGATGGTCAATGTATAGTCGTTGGACACCCATGAGAGACCAGCATCAGAAAACACCAGGTCGGTGTGGATCTTGGGCATTCCGGTAATGATAATGGGGGTGTCGAGCGCGATCATCGCGTAGCTCTCCAGAAATAGAGCGTTATTCGTTTCGATTGATAGAAATATCACTTGCATGATTTTGCATTATGGCTGCCGCCGGTGCATAATTTACTGTCTTAACGGTCATGCTTCGGCACCTTGCGTGCGGCGGAGACGTATTTCCGGTTTTTGGGCTGGTTTGCTGTCTCGTACTGTAGCGCTCGCCCCGGCAAGCGATAATGCGCTATAATTTAAATACGGTCATAAGCAGGTTTAATGAATGGCGCACGATAACTACAACGACCTCGCAGCCTTCGTTCTCGTTGCGAGGGAGCGAAGCTTCACCCGGGGCGCTGCCAAACTCGGTGTGTCGCAGTCCGCCCTCAGCCAGACGATCAAGGGGCTGGAGGAACGGCTCGGGATACGGCTGCTCAGCCGCACAACCCGAAGCGTCTCACCCACGGAAGCGGGTGAGCGATTGTTGCAGACGATCGCTCCTCGCTTCGAGGAAATCGACTTGGGACTGGCGGCACTCAGCGCGTTGCGTGGGCAACCGGCAGGGACCATCCGCATCACCGCCGGCGAGCACGCAGCCATTTCCGTCCTTCAACCGGCCTTGAAACGCTTCCTGCCGGACTATCCCAACATCAAGATCGAGATCATCATCGACTATGGCTTGGTCGATATCGTGGCCGAAGGGTATGATGCAGGGGTCCGCCTGGGTGAGCAGGTGGCGAAGGACATGATTGCAATTCGCATCGGTCCGGACATGCGCATGGCTGTCGTCGCCTCGCCGGACTATTTCGAGCGCAATTCTCCGCCGCAAACCCCGCAGGATCTGACAGCCCACAACTGCATCAACATGCGGCTTCCCACATATGGTGGATTGTTTCCGTGGGGACTGGAAAGAGATGGTCGTGAGACGAAGGTGCGTGGAGAAGGGCAGCTTGTCTTCAACAGTCTGGCCATGAGGATCAGTTCTGCCCTCGACGGATTGGGCATCGCCTATCTCCCCGAAGATCATGCCCTTCCCTACATTGCAGAGGGCCGGCTAATCCGGGTGCTGGATGATTGGTGCCCACCATTCCCTGGATACCACCTTTACTATCCCAGCCGCCGGCAGTCATCGTCTGCCATGGCTGTACTGGTTGAGTGCCTCCGCTACCGTGGAAGCTGATCCCGCCATTCGCTTCCTGTGTGGATGAGGTGTATGGACAAGGTACTGTCAGGTTGGCTTGCGGGTGGAGTCTGTGGCAGGTTCCCGGGTATGAGCATGAGGACGTCGGGATGGCGTTGTTGCATAAATCGGACTGCGAGCAAGCTGCCCGCCATCTCCTGGGTTTCAGGCGAGCTTGCGTGAGACCGGCATTCCGAGGCTGGTCATCCGATTAAGGACGGCGCATGCGATCCGGGCCTCGATCTTCTGAGCAGGCAGACTCCTGGCCCGGAGGCTCCGTCCGATGAGAACCTTGTAGCGGAAGAAAACGGTTTCGACGAGGGCGCGCCTTCCATAGCCGGTCGCCGCCTGCCAGATCATTCGGCCCTTCTCGACGATCTGCTGGATGTGGTGGTCGCGCTGAGTGGGAGTGGTGTCGGCCTGCTGGCTCAGCACCGCCGTGGCGCGGGGCGGGATGATCACCGCGGCAGTGGGGTGCCGGTCGGAAATGGCGCGGTAGACGGGATCTCCATCATACGCGCCATCCGCCAGCAGCGCATTGACCGGGCCGGGGACCTGGTCGAGCAAGGGGCCAACCTGGGAGGCGTCGCCGTCCTCGGTTGTGGTCAGCTCCGCAGCCAGGATGTCACCGCTGTCCGGATCGATGGCAATGTGTAGCTTTCGCCAGCTCCGGCGCGGCTTTCCGCCGTGCTTTTCCAAGTGCCACTCGCCGGCCCCGACCATCTTCAGGCCCGAGCTGTCGATCACCACGGTCATAGGGCCGATCGGCTTCACCAGCGCGGCCGCCAGTGACAGGCGGGCGCTACGTCGGGCCAGCGTCGTGTAATCGGGAACCGGCAACTCCATGCCGAGGATCTGGACAATGGAGCGCAGCAGCCCCTCCGTCTGCCGCCATGGGCGGCCAAAGGCCAAGCGCAGCATGACCCCGGTCTCTATGGCGATGTCCGAGTAGGCTGCTGGACGGCCTCTCCGGCCGGTGACGGCGGGTGTCCATGCCGCGAGAGCCTCGGGTGTCACCCAGATCATAAGGCTCCCGCGTTGCCGAAGAGCCCGGTTGTACTCTCCCCAGTTCTCGACCTTGTACTTGGCCTTCGGGATCCGGTGACGGCGCGGTTCATTATGCTTATACGGCATGCGGGCACTCGGCGGCGGAGCCCACCTCTATACCGGCTGCGCCGACGTCCCGCACCACGAACCGGATTTATGCGACAACCCTCCTCTATACCCGTCAGAACCCTCACACCGCCAGTCCTCGGTGATTTATGCGCCAACGTCCCCCGCTGGCGACGCCGACTTCCGCCGCGCCCTTCGTTGGCCACAGGTCAATCAACTTGACGATGACGTCGGCTCGGTTGCCGTGACAAAGCCCCTGAGAGTACAGGAAGTTTGTACTTCGGAATAGAACCTACCGCGCCTATTCGTGGAATCACCTGATGGGTAGAGCGGAAGCTGTGCGCCAATGACATCAGCCATATAGCAGGAAGCTAATTAAATAAATACCCAATGCAGTTTTGCGCCTTGGTAGCTTCCATGCTTTGCCTGATTGTAAACAGCTTGGCCCACTTCAGTGGCGCTTGCGCTGGTCATCAGAGGTAAGAGCCGCCTTGGTACTTCTAAAAGGAAAAATATATTATGCAGCCTGTGTTTACATAATTCAATTTAGAGAGCACTATCAACACCTGACTCTATGTGACGTTGGAGAGTGCTTGAATGAGCGCGCATGCGGACCAGAAAGAGCTCGTTGCCTTGACCGCCAAAATCACTGCTTCCTACGTGCGTGGACAAGCGATCCCAGCCGCCGCTCTGCCTGAGTTGATCCAGTCTGTCTATGGCGCTTTGAACCAAGCGGGGCAGCGGAAGGAGATCAAAGAGGAGAGACAAGCACCTGCGGTGCCGATCCGCCGGTCGGTCGCTCCGGATGCGATCACTTGCCTGGAATGCGGTAAGCGGAACCGGATGCTCAAGCGGCACCTGGGGAGCGAACACGACATGACGCCTGACGAGTATAGAGCCAAATGGGGCCTGCCAAGCGACTACCCAATGACTGCGCCCAACTACGCCGCACAGCGATCAGAATTGGCAAAGGCTCACGGACTGGGACGCCTGCGCACTATACAACCAAACACTGAGCGCAACGAGCAGCCGGTGGTAGCGGCGCCGCAGCCTTCGCCTGCCAAGAAGGGTCGAAAAAAGTCCGCGGCATAACGCACGGGAAGCGCGGCTCATGATGGGGCAGGGCGTCGATGACGGTCGGTGGCGGCTTCGGAGCCCAGTTGGTGCTCCGGTGCCGCTGCCCCCCTGGCTGCGTGCCGACACCAGAAGACGCTGAGAACGTCGGCATAGGTGTTCTGGCAAGGTTCGGCCGTAAAGATGTCCAGAAGCCCGCCAAAGTCAGCCAATAAGCCAATTGATGACAATGCCCAGATTGCCCTAAATCGCTGTAACTTGGAAGGGGCTCAGGGCACAATCGGCCCCCAGGCGGTAGGGAGAGGCAATGTTTGTCGTGAGTGAGGAGGAGCGGTCAGCCATCCGCCAGGCGTTCGAAGCCGGCGGTGAATGGGCCGCTGTGGCCGAACTGCGTCGGTACTTCCCGCTCCAGCGCAATGAGGATGCTCTGTCAGCCGTGCGGGCGATCGTGCGTTGGCCTTCAGAGGCGTCATTGTCCAACCGCAACACCCGCCGCAAATCGGATCCGCCAAGCCCTCGAGCGAACGCACGCCACGAGCCGACCGCCCCCGAAACCACGATGATCGACCCCGCAAAGACACTTGGGCGCAACGCTGATCGTGTTGGGAGCTGGCAGTGGACACCAGCGACCTACGAGGCAGTCGCCGTCGATCCCGCCGGCGGCGAGGGTGTAATAACCATCATGCTGTCCGGTGAGGTTTGCGGCGCCTTCGGGGTCGACCAACGAGTGGCCGATGATCAGGCTGCGATTTGGGTGATCACGCATCTGTTGACTGGACAACGTCTGCCCCGCGAGTTTCTGACGCGGGAAGCGGCGACCGCCTGTGTGGAGAAGCTTCAGGGGCTGCGCTGCTGGAACAGCGGGGATGCTGCGGCAATGCTGAGCCATCCCGATACGCAATTTGCCCAACGTATTCTGCTGGCTGCACCAGACAGCCGCGAGACGTGAAAGGATGCCGTTAGCAATTCTGCCGTCCGGAAGCGACCGCGCCTTGCCTGCAGTGGACGACGAGAGCAGCACGCTTCAGAGTGGGAGGGGCAGGGTTGATCAGTCGCCGGTGGCTGAGCTACCCTTGGCCACCAGTACAGGCCAAGCCGTGTGACTCCATCACAGGCTGCGGTTCCCCCACAGGCAGGAGCGGACATGGCTGGCGGCCACAAGTGGGCGTTCAAGACGAAGCTCCGAGCACGCGCTTTTGGATGGCGCGGGTCTCAAACTGCTGCTGCGCGCTTGAAGGAGGCTGTGACCGAGATCAAGACGGTCGGCAAGTCCAATCCGTTGGTGGCGGGGGAGGGCGCCCTCGCGCTTATGGAGCGGCTGTGGCCCGCCTTCGAGCAAATCGATACCTCCTCGGGTGCCTTGGGTAGCGCTGTCAACAAGGCACTCGGCGTGCTGATTCCGGTCCTAATTATGGCACCGGCCGATCCCAAAACCCGCGCCAAATGGCTGGAGCGCCTGTACCAAGCTGTACTTGATGACGGAGTGCAGTATCTGTTCCCGGTTGAGCAGCGTTGGGGGGAGATCGCCGTCTATCCCGAACTTATGAACGAGTACGCCGACCTTCTCACGCCGTCCCTGCAACGGGTCTGGTCCGATAGCGTGCCCGGCGGCTATCTTATCGGCGGGACAATCGGTTTGTCTTGTCTGCTCGAGGTCGGGCGGTATGGTGACCTGTTGGATCTGCTCGCGACGTCCCGTCATCGCTTCTGGTCGGATCATTGGTTCGGCGCCGAGGCGCTGGCACGCCAGGGGCTGGTTGATGCCGCCATCGCCTACGCAGATGGTTGCCGTGATCCAAAGCTCCGCAGCTATGATGAGAGGGCCATCGACCGCTTCTGCGAGGCGCTTTTGCTCCGATCGGGGCGGGCAGACGAGGCCTACCAGCGCTATGGACTCCGCACCGGTGTGGGATCTACCTACTTGGCGATCTATCGCCACACTGTGCGCAGCTACCCCGGTCGGGACAAGCGCCAGCTCCTCCTCGACCTCATTCAGACCCGCGGGGACGCGGGCAAGTGGTTCGCGGCGGCCAAGGACGCTGGTTTCCTCGACATCGCGCTGGAGTGTGCCAGGTCGATGAGTGCCGAACCGGCGACCTTGATCCGCGCCGTGCGAGACAATGTCGAACGGGAGCCTGATTTCGCCGTTCAGGTCGCGGTGAGCGCGCTGCGCAGTCTTTTGGCTGGCGGTGGGTATGATCCGATCGTTACAGACCTGCATGCTGCGGTTGGTCATCTGATGGCGGCAGCGAGGCGGATCGGTCGTGAGGATTGGGCTTGGGAACAGCTACAGGCAATGGTGGCGGAACCATGCTCCACAGGACGGGAACACATGCGAACCGCATTGAGGGATGTGCTCCAGCGCGGAATGCTGGCACCGGCAGCCGCGAACTGAGCCAATTCGAAAAGGGTTGGGACGTGGCACCAGGGGTAGAGCAGGAAATCTCGGTCGCGGCTGTCGAGGCTCTGGGCGCCCGACGTCTGGCAGAGATCCTGGTTGGGCACGCTTGCTGGGATGTGGGGCTGCATCAAGCGTTACGGCTCGCGCTCGCTTCACGCAGCAGCGGCGATCAGCTGGTTCACACCTTGTGCGATGAACTCGAGCGGATTGAAGGTGATCGCCGGTTCTACGGCTACCGCGAAAGTTCATCTCTGGCCGCCGACCTCGACCGCATCCGTGATGCCATTGTCCGGGACCTGCTGCCACGGCAGCCGAAGGCAGCTATTCAACTGCTCGACCGCTTCATCCGGCTCGACGCCAATGTATTTGATCGGTCCGACGATTCCGACGGCATGATCGGTGACGTCATCAAGCAGGCGGTCGACGATCTGGGAGCAGCCTGGGCAGTGCTGCCTGGCCGTGACCAAGTTCACTTGGCGCATGAGGTCTTCGACATTCTCAATGGGGACGGCTATGGCGTTCATGGTGGTGTTGTCAGCGCCTTTACGGAGGCATTGGGGCAGGAAGGTCTGAGCGAACTGGAGCGCATGATCCGCGAAGATCTAGACCGCTGCCGGGCTGAAGAGCGGGAGGCAAGGACGTGGCCTTTGATCCGCGGGCTCCAGCAGATCGCCGATGCCCGCGGAGACGTCGACAGCTTCGTTGCCGCCCATCGGCTCGCCGGAACCGAAGATCAGGCCCTGAAGGACATCTGCGAGCGCTTGATTGAGGCAGGGCGCGTCGCCGACGCCTTGACCCGAGTGGAAGCGGCGGCGGTTCCAGGTCACCGACGCTGGGAAGTCGATGACCTCCACATTCGGTTGCTGGAACTCCTCGGACGCCAAGGTGATGCCCAAGCGGTGCGCTGGCGGATGTTCTCCAATAGCCTTTCCGAGCATACCCTGCGCGCGTACCTCGCTCATCTGCCAAGCGATGAGCATGAACGGGTGCGCGCGGCGGCGGTGGGAATGGCCCGCCAGCATCGCGAGCCCCATACCGCGCTCAACCTGCTGATCACTCTCGATCTGGATGCGGCGGCGAACCTCGTGCTTACCCGCATCAGCGAGTTGAACGGAGATCACTATTCCAGTTTACGGCCTGCCGCCCAAGCATTGGAAGCCAATCACCCCCTTGCCGCCACCCTGCTTTACCGGTGCATGGGCGACGTTGTTCTGGCGCGGGCACAATCCACACAGTACGAGCACGCTGTCCGTGATCTCGTCGCGGCCGAGCGATTGGCTTCGGCTGTTGGTGATTGGATCGATCATCTATCTCAGGAGGCCTACCGGGAGCGGATCGTCGCCCGCCACCGGCAGAAACGGACCTTCTGGAACCTGATGAAGGCTGCTGGACTGAACTGGAAAGGGTAGGGGGCCAAACTCGATCCCGTGTGTGGCGAATATCCTCTACGATGGCTTGCGAAATGTTCGGCCCACGCGATCAGCGAGTGCACCATCGACGGCGGCGGCATTGGCCGTGTTCCAGGCGGTAGCCACCTTCCAGCACGTCATCGGCATTGGGTTCGACAGCGACCGGATGCGGCTTGAGCGTTGGTTTCATTTGACAAGGAGAACGTCGATTCCGGACATACCTCTGGGTGTAGGTGCAGAAGTGGCCCTGGTACTCCTGGCTCCAACGATCCGGGAACAAATCGTGACAGAAATTGCGCCGGATTTCCCAGTGGATGGTCGAGTGGTGACGATCCACAGCCTCGGCGATCGCCATCATCGGCATTGCGCATGGTTGATGTGATGGTGCTCGGAGAAATTAATCTGCGAGTAATGCTCACCCATCAGCGGTCACAACCGGTAAAGCTCTGTGATTACAAGAAAGTTGCACTTCAGAATAGAACCTACCCCGCCTACAACAAAACGGCACATAATCTGTGTTATGGAAATATGTTTACCAACATGCGATATCGCATAGTTCTACAAACGCAAAATTTCACGTCCTGCGCCAGTGGCAATCAAGCCAAGGGTAGCGTTCGTCAAAGTTGATGATTATCAAGTGACGATGACGCGCGGGGCGTAACCCAACCCTTTCAGCAGCTTGCGAAAGAAGCGCTTGGCCGCCTTCTTGTTGCGCCGGCTCTGGACCAGGATGTCGAGGACAACGCCGTTCTGGTCGATCGCCCGCCAAAGATAATGTTACTTGCCGCGGATGCGGATGAAGACCTCATCCAGCAACCACTTGTCGCCCGGTCGGGGCCGACGGCGCTTGAGGGTGTTGGCGAACGCCAGGCCAAAGCGCAGCCCCCACTCGCGGATGGTCTCGTAACTGACCTCGATGCCGCGCGCAGCCAGGATCAACTCGACCTCCCGCAGCCTCAAGCTGAAGCAGTGGTACAGCCACACCGCTTCATTGATGATCGCCGCCGGAAAACGAAAGCCGCGGTATAGATTGGGCGTCGTGCTCATGCCCGGCACCCTGCCATGCCAATCCGGAAGTCGGCAACCTGACAGCACCTCAGCAGCATCCCAAGTCCCTGCTCCAGCCCCCCGTCATGGCGGCCTCCCGTCACCGCTCCGTCGGGGTCATTGGGGCTGCCCGGCCGGGCCGGTCGCCCTCCCGTTCTGGCCCTTCCCGTCCTGTCCAGGCTCGATGCGCCACAGCTGCGTCTCGAGGCGCGGGCCGGTCTCGGGCTTGAACCAGCTCATGTCCTGAATGCGGGAGCTGGTGACGTAGATGGTCCCGTCGGGTCCCTCCGAGAAGGTATCGGGCCAGCGCAGCCGTTTGTCCTGTACCAGGGTGGCGATGCGGTCCCCGTCACTGACCTTCACCGCGTCCTGCTCGATCGCGCTCAGATAAAGCCGCCCCCGCCCATCGATCCAGAGACCGTCCGTCGGCTCGGTCTCGGCATGCTCCACGCGGGCTTCGAGGTCCTTCTCGGACAGGCGTGGGTTTTCCAAGGCATCCGTCTTGATCCGGTAGAGAGTCCGGCCGGTCAGCGCTTTCCAATAGAGCGTGCGCCCATCAGGAGAGAGCGCGATGCTGTCGGCGGCGAATTCGACCCCGCGCCCGTCGGGCCGGCGCAACTCCCGCCCATCGGTCTTCACCACCACATCCTTTTCCGGCTGGGTGCTCGGGTGGCCGTTAAGGACGCGTCGAGCCTTGCCGCTCTGCAGGTCCACGACGACGAGAGCACCCTTGGCCCCGGCATCGGTCAGATAGGCATGCCGTCCATCCGGTGAAAACCGCACGTCGTTCAGGTAGCTGCCCTGAGGTGCGACCGTCTCGTCGAAGCGGATCACCTGGGCAACCCTGTTCGTCTTCAGATCTATCCTGACGAGCTTGGGCCCGCCCTGCACGACGGGCGCGGTGGCCGGCGCGGCCGGATCGACGACCCAGAGATTGCCGTGCGCATCGGCGACGACGCTCTGGACGCACACGAAGTGATCCCCGGCCGACATCTGGTTCTTCCTGGCATTGCGCCAGGAGTTCCAGGCGTCATCCGGGTAGGGCTTGATGTGGCCGTCGCGCGTCACCTCGGCGACCGAGACCGGTGCATCCTCCGTCCAGCGCGGGAAGTTGACGAAGATGCGCCCATCCTTCGAAACGGTCACTCCGGTCACCTGGTGTTCAAAGCTGGCGACCTGCTGCAGATGCGCCGCTCCCTGGGATGGTGCAGCACTCTGCTGCGCCATGGATGTGCAGGCGGATGTGCCGGCCAGGAGCGTTCCGAAAAGCAGGGTCACCGTTGCGAGCCGTTGCATGTTCATTTCCATCGCGTGGCCATGGTCGTGTGGGATGGGGCGGCCGTCTCACGGCGTGAACGCCGCTCGGAGGCCGCCCGTGTCGTCGATGGTTCAGTGCGGCCGTGCCTTCTCCTGCGCCTTCTCCTGAGTGGCACGATCGGACACCGCTGCGAGGGCCGGTGCGGCCCGCATGTCGGGAGGCACCTTGAAATCCCTGGCTGCGCCTCGCGCCGCCTGGACGCCCCGCGGGAAGCCCGTCCGATCCCTGTAGGAGCGCAGCTGGCTGGAGGGGCGGCGATGGCGGGCCGTCACCCCCTGCGCGCCGATGATGTCGAGCAGCGTCACCCCCAGCACCGCCGCAAGAGCGATCCCGACATTGTCGCGCTTCGGATTGTCATGCCGCATGGCCGTCATTAGGGTGGCGATGTCGAGCCCGTCCCCGGCCACCCGGCTCCACAATCCGAGATGCTTGTCGGGCGAGAGCGAGACGATGCCGTGCCCGAGTTCGCGGACGCCATAGGCCCGTACCAGGGTTTCCTTGCCCTCCATGCCGAGCGCCCGGGTGATGCGCTCCGCCGCGATCAGCTCCGCCAGGCCGAGCCCGATGCTGAACCAGCCGAGTGCCCTGGCCATGCGGTCGGCGGCTCCCAGCGAACTGGGGCCGGAATGGAGAACCTTCGGGTCGCCCTTGGACCGGGCGATGTTCGAGATGCTGTAAGTCACGTCTTCTCTCCCCGATCTTTAGGGTTTCAGGACGACCTTGATGCAGCTGTCCTGCTTGTCGCGGAACACCTTGTACATCTCGGGTCCCTCTTCGAGGCTCACGGTGTGGGTGATGACGAACGATGGATCGATCTGTCCCTCCTCGATGCGGCGCAGAAGGTCATCGGTCCAGCGGTTGACATGCGTCTGGCCCGTCCGGATGGTCAGCCCCTTGTTCATCAGCTGGCCCATCGGGAACTTGTCGACCAACCCGCCATAGACTCCGGGGATTGAAATCACCCCGGCCGGCCGGCAGACGTAGATCATCTCGCGAAGGACGTGCGGCCGGTCGCTTTCGGCTCCCAGCATCTGCTTGGCGCGGTCGTAGACCGTATCCGGCATGGAAGGCGAAACATGGGCTTCCATCCCGATGGCGTCGATGCACTTCTCCGGCCCCAGGCCGCCGGTTAGCTCGTTCAGTCGCTCGACCACGCTCTCTTCGTCGAAGTTGATGGTGACGGCACCGCCGGCTTCCGCCATTTCCAGGCGGTCCGGCAGATGGTCGATGGCGATCACCTGCTTGGCACCGAGGAGGACGGCGCTGCGGATCGCCATCTGACCGACGGGACCGCAGCCCCAGATCGCAACGGTGTCGGTCGGTTGGATGTCGCACTGGACGGCGGCCTGCCAGCCGGTCGGGAAGATGTCACCGAGGAAGAGAACCTTCTCGTCCGGGATTCCATCCGGCACCTTGATGTGCGTCGCGTCGGCGAAGGGAACGCGGAGATATTCGGCCTGCCCGCCGGGATAGCCGCCGGTCAGATGCGTGTAGCCGAACAGACCTGCCGTGGGGTGGCCGAAGACCTTGTCGGCAAGATACTTCTTGCGGTTGGTGGCCTCGCATACCGAGAAATTGCCGCGTTTGCACTGGTCGCACTCGCCGCAGATGATTGTGAACGGAACCACCACTCGGTCGCCGACCTTGAGCTTGTGCTTGGCTTCCGGCCCGACCTCGACGACTTCCCCCATCATTTCATGTCCCATGATGTCGCCGGGCAGCATCGCCGGGATGAAGTTGTGGAACAGGTGCAGGTCCGAGCCGCAAATGGCGCAGCTCGTCACCTTGACGATGGCATCGCGCGGCTGCTCGATTTCGGGGTCGGTGAGGGTGTCGCACCGGATGTCTTCCTTGCCGTGCCAAACCAAGGCTCGCATGCTTTCCTCCTTTATCCTGCCAAGGTGCAGAGCCTTGCGTTTCCGGGAATGCTCCGGACCGAAGGGCAGTTCTCAGCGGGGGTGGTCTGTCGGATTGCAAACCTTCAAACCTGAGCGGGCCGGACCACGTTCCTAGGGATGGTTCCTCAGGGAACCTCCGCGCCGGTGACGCCGGGAGCTTCCCGCTGATGGCCCGTGGAGGGCGGTCGGCGACGAGGGCGAGGTATGGGAGGTCCTCATTCGACGCCGGCGGGACAAGGCCGCCGCAAGGCCGCCGTCACGCCCCACACGAAAACTCCGCACCGGAGCCGTCGCTGCCGATAAAAATGTGCGGCACGGTTCTGCCGGGCGCGAGACGAGGCGCGCAACTTCGCAACATGCCAGACTTGGCGCGACGCCCGTCAGAACCCCAGGAAGTGCCCAGGGGCAAGATCACGGCTGGCTCACCGGCTGATGGTCGGCCCGTCGGTAGCGCGGTAGGCGGTAAGGCGGTCCTGCTGCGGCGACAGCCCGGCACTGCGGCGGTAGCTGCGCGAGAAATGCTCGTAGCTCTGGAAGCCGCAGGCCACCGCGATCTCGGCCAGCGGCTGGGTCGAATAACGGACCAACGACCGGGCACGCTGAAGCCGCAGCGCGACGTAGTAGCGTTGCGGCGACTGGCCGAAGCCGCCCTGGAACAGCCGTTCGAGCTGGCGCAGCGACAGCCCGGCCCTCAGGGCCAGCCCATCGAGGCTCAGCGGCTCCTCCAGATGCTCCTCCATCAGCCGGATCACGCGGGCCAGCTTGGGATGGGCGATGCCGTAGCGCGACGGGATCGACAGGCGCTGGTCGGTGTGCGAATCGCGGATGCCCGCATGGATGAACTGCTCCGACACCGCCGTCGCCAGCCGGTAGCCGGCGTCGAGGCGGATCATATGCAGCATCATGTCGAGCGCGGCGGTGCCACCGGCACAGGTCATCCGCCGTCGGTCGATCTCGAACAGGCAGGGTTGCACCGACACCTGCGGAAACTGTTCGCGGAAACTGTCCAGGCACTCCCAATGCACCGTCGCCTCATAGCCGTCGAGCAGCCCGGCCCAGCCCAGGATGAAGCTGCCGGTGTCGATGGCGCCGAGGATAGCGCCGCGCCGTTCGGCCCGGCGCAGCAGGGCCGTGACAGGAAGGCCACGGGCCTCGGCCGGGTCGAAGCCGGCACAGACGATCAGCAGATCCGGAACCTCGACATCGGGCAGCGGCCGGTCCAGCCCGTGGTCGACCAGCAGGCGCATCCCGTTGCTGGCCGATACGGTGGCCGCGGGGGCGATCATCGTCCAGCGATAGAGCGGCCGATCGGCCAAGCGGTTGGCGACGCGCAAGGGCTCCACCGCCGAGGTGAAGGCCAGCATCGAGAATTTCGGCAGGAGCAGAAAGCCGACATGCCGCGTTTCCGCCATTGCCGTAGCCTCCATGCCCGATCTCCCGGCCGACGTGACGTATTCTGTCATGCAAACGGCGCTTCGCATCAAGCGGAAACCATCCGTTCGCCTAGCATTGGCGAACAGGACGAAACAGCCGCCTTTCCTTCGGCCGCACACACCGATCCAGCCAGCAAGAGGCGCGGAGCCATGACACAGAGAGTCGATGACATCAACCGGCAGGTCATCATCACCTGCGCGGTCACCGGGGCCGGCGACAGCGTCGGCAAGCATCCGGCGATCCCGGTCACGCCGGCACAGATCGCGGCGGCCGCCGTCGAGGCGGCGCAGGCCGGCGCCGCCGTGGCGCACATCCACGTCCGCGATCCCGAGACCGGCCGGGCCAGCCGCAACCCGGCCCTCTACCGCGAGGTGGTGGAGCGGATCCGGGCCAGCGACACCGACGTCATCATCAACCTGACCGCCGGCATGGGCGGGGACCTCTACATCGGTCCCGACCACGCCCCGACCCGCTTCGGCACCGGCACCGATCTGGTCGGGGCCGAGGAGCGCGCCGCCCATGTCTCCGCGCTGCTGCCGGAGATCTGCACGTTCGACTGCGGGTCGCTGAATTTCGGCGACGGCTCGCTCGTCTATGTTTCCACCCCGGACATGCTGCGCGCCCAGGCGGCGCTGATCCAGCGGCTGGGCGTCAAGCCGGAGCTGGAAGTGTTCGACACCGGCCACCTCTGGTTCGCCAAGCAGATGCTGAAGGAGGGGCTGCTCGACCGCCCGCCCCTCTTCCAGTTCTGCCTCGGCATTCCCTGGGGCGCGCCGGCGGAACCGCGCATCATGATGGCGATGCGCGACATGCTGCCGGACGGCGCGCTGTGGGCGGGCTTCGGCATCGGCCGCATGCAGATGCCGATGGTGGCACAGGCCGTGCTGCTGGGCGGCAACGTGCGCGTCGGGCTGGAGGACAACCTGTATCTCGACCGTGGCGTCTTCGCCAGCAACGGCAACCTGGTGGAGCGGGCATGCGGCATCGTCGAACGGCTCGGCGCCCGCGTCGTCGCCCCGGCCGAAGCCCGCGGGATTCTCGGTCTTGCCGGCCTCGGCGACGCCGGCCATCCGGCCTGATCCCGCTCTTCATCCCATCACTACACGGGTTCGATCCTCACATGAGCACTGCACAGCCCAACGATGCCCCCCTGCGCGGCACCATCCGGACCGTCGGCCTGATCGGCGGTGGCGTTATCGGCAGCGGCTGGGCGGCGCGCGCGCTGGCCCACGGGCTGGACGTGGTCGCTTACGACCCCGCCCCGGCCGGCGCGGCGGCCCTGCGCGTCGCGGTCGACAATGCCTGGCCGGCGCTGGAGCGCCGCGGCCTTGCCGTCGGTGCCGACCCTGCCCGCCTGCGCATCGCCGCTTCGGTCGCGGAGGTCGCCGCCACCGCCGACTTCATCCAGGAAAACGCACCGGAGCGCGAGGACCTGAAGCGCGGCCTGCTGGCCGAGATCGACGCGGCCGCCCCGGCCACGGTGGTGATCGCCTCCAGTTCCTCCGGCCTGCTGCCGAGCCGCATCCAGGCGGACTGCGGCCATCCCGGACGGGTGGTGATCGGCCATCCCTTCAATCCGGTCTATCTGCTGCCGCTGGTGGAGATTGTGCCGGGCGACCGCACCGCGGCGGCCGCGGTCGACACCGCCGCGGCTTTCTACCGCAGCATCGGGATGCGCCCGCTGCGCGTCCGCAAGGAGGTCGAAGGCTACCTGTCCGACCGCCTGCAGGAGGCGCTGTGGCGCGAGGCGCTGCATCTGGTCGCCGAGGGGATCGCCAGCACCGAGGAGCTGGACGACGCCATCGTCTACGGCCCCGGCCTGCGCTACGCCTTCATGGGCACCTGCCTCACCTTCCATCTCGCCGGCGGCGAAGGCGGCATGGCCCACATGCTCGACCAGTTCGGCCCGGCGCTGAAGCTGCCCTGGACCAAGCTGATCGCCCCGGAACTGACGCGCGAACTGCGCGACCGGATGGTCGAAGGGACCGCCGCCCAGGCCGACGGCTGGACGGTGAAGGCGCTGGAACGCTGGCGCGACGACTGCCTGATCCGCCTGCTGGAGGTGTTGGAGCCGCTGCGCCGCGACCGGATCCAGGCCCCGGCGACGGTGCCCGCACCATGAGCGGGACGGCGAACGGCGGAACGGAAAACGGCGGGACGGCCGAACCGCCGGCCATCGTCACCCCGCTGCGCCTGCACCGGACCAGCGTGATTCCGGAGTGGGTGGACTACAACGGGCATCTCAGCGAGGCCTATTACGTGCTGATCTTCGGGCATGCGACCGACGCGCTGATGGACGCCCTTGGAATGGACGCGGCTTACCGCAAACGCACCGGCCGGTCGCTCTACACCGTCGACGCCCGCATCCGCTACCTGCTGGAGGTCCACCAGGGCGAAGGGCTGGAGGTTCGGACCTGGATTGCCGGTGCCGACGCCAAGCGCCTGCTGGTCGTCCATCGCATGCACCGCCTGCCCGCGTCGGGCGCCGGGAAGAGCGCGTCCGATCCGATAGCCGAAACCGAACTGGTCCTGCTATCGGTCGGTCCATCCGCGGACCGGCCGAACCCGCAGGCGATGCCTTTCGAAGCCCTCGTCCGCGCCCGCATCCGGCGGATCGCCGCCGCCCACCTCGACTCCGCCCCCGCCCTGCCCGGCCGCTGGACGCCCCCCGAACGGCAGGCCGAACGGCGGGCCAACCACCGGGAGGCGCCGATGCCGACCTGATCCGACGCACCCGCCCGGCCCCTTCCGGCACCATTGCCTGCTCGCCCATCCGGCCGCCCTTTCCCCCGGCCGTCTCGCCCTTTCCGGCCCGCCCTTTTCGGAGCAAGGAGATTCCCCATGCGGTTCCTGAAACATGTCGGCCTGTCCGCCCTCGTCGGGTTGTCCTTGAGCGGCGTCGCGCTGTGGCCTGCCGCCGGCGCCGCGGCGGAGCCGACGCAATGCCAGACGGTGCGGATGTCCGATCCCGGCTGGACCGACATCACCGCCACCACCACCACGGCCTCGCTGATCCTGAAGGCGATGGGCTACAAGCCGGCGGTACAGTCACTGTCGGTGGCGATCGGCTTCGAGGGGCTCAAGTCAGGCAATCTCGACGTCTTCCTCGGCAACTGGATGCCGGCGCAGGAGCAGGCGACGCAAAAGCTGATCGCTTCCGGCTCGATCGAGGTGCTGGCGGTCAATCTGGAAGGGGCGGCCGTGACGTTGGCGGTGAGCGGCAACGCGGCCGAGGCCGGCGTCAAGAGCTTCGCCGACCTGGAGAAGTACGGCGACAAGTTCAATCGCACGATCTTCGGCATCGAACCGGGCGCCTCCGCTAACGCCAAGATCAAGACGATGATCGACAAGAACGCCTACGGGCTCGGCTCGTGGAAGCTGGTGGAGTCGAGCGAGGCGGCGATGTTGGCCTCGGTCGAGCGGGCGACGCGGCGCAACGAATGGGCTGTCTTCCTGGGCTGGGCGCCACACCCGATGAACATCAAGCTGTCGATGGCTTTTCTAGACGGCGGCGAGGAGTATTTCGGCCCCAACCGCGGCAGCGCTACCGTCCGCACCCTGTCGCGCCGTCACTTCGCCCAGGACTGCGCGAATCTCGCCACCCTGTTCAGGCAAATGATCTTCACCGTCAGCATGGAGAGTGAGCTGATGGTCTCGATCCTCAATGACAAAATGACGCCGGAGGCGGCGGTGACCACTTGGCTGAAGGCCCATCCGGCCACGCTCGACTCCTGGCTCGCCAACGTCACCACGACCGCCGGCAAGCCGGCGCTGCCTGCGGTGAAGGGCGCCTTGGGCATCGGCTCCTGACTGGCGGCATCAGGACTGTTCTCGTCACCGCCGATGGGGATGCCTGCCAGACGGCACGCCGTACCGCCTCACCGGCGCGCCGACGCAGCGTGGGCACCGCACGCCCTCCGGCCGGCGATGCCGGCGCACCAGCGCGCAGCACTTCGCATCAGCGATCAAAGCCGTCAGATTCACCAGGGTCTGCGTGGGCATGGCGGATCTCAGGGGCAGTTCTCAGGGGGGCGATCTTCCCCACAGGCGCTGACTTACAGGTCCGATTGCTGCCGAAGCCAAGCACATCCCTTGTCGACCGTCATCCCCGTAAAGGAGTTTGTGGAAAAATCCAACGCGGTCGTGTCCCACAGCTCCTACGCCACGCCATGGGACACGATCCCAGAATGGAGGCGGAGCCTGGACTTGCTGCATCGACAGCATCCGCGCAACATGGCGGTTCAAGCCGGAGGAGCAACGACGGCGTCGCCCTGGCCACTTCGAGCCAAGGCATCGGCAATGAAGCCTGACCTTTTCATCTCCTCCATGAAGCTCCTTATGAATTCATGCCCGGCAGGTCGATTCCTGGGCAAGGCCATCGCCTGCTGGATGAGCAGGAAATTTCCCTCGACCACGCGGAATACCCGACTGCGGGCAGCGGACGCGGCGAGCGGCTGGCGCACGCCGGCGGCGGCGTCCGTCTTGCCTGCCAAAGCCGCCTCTATGGCAGCCGCAGAAGATGGATAATGCACAAGCCGCGCATGCTGCAAAACCCGCGACAAATGAAGGTCATAGGCGGTGTTGCGCCCTGCCGCGATCCGGACTCCGTCGCGGTCGAGGTCATCGACCGTGCCGAAGGGCGAGTCCGCCGGCACGAGATACGTGCCTTCGATGATCACATAGGGCGCCGAATAGTCGAGATCCTCGGCCCGTTTCGGATCGATGGCGAGAAAGCCAACGTCGCAGGCGCCCGACCGCAGAGCATCGAACGCCTTTCCGGCGGTGTCGAACGGCACGAGTTCGACCTCCAGGCCAAGCCTCTCTCCGAGCGCTCGCGCCAGATCGACGGACACGCCGCGAAGATTTCCGGCGGGGTTCTCCAGGGCAAGCACGGTATTCCCGAGGTTGATCGTCGATCGCAGACGTCCCGACGGGGCCAGATCATTGATAATGTTTTGAGAGATATCCGACATTCTTCCTGACTTCCGACAGTGGCAAGAGCCCGCATCGATCCCGCGATGTCTACTCGGATCCCATGCGGCCCGGATGGACAGCGGCTTGCATGAACATCAGCCGGCACAAGACCTTGCCGGGGTCATACCGGCACCATCCCCATCCAGAACATGGACCGGTTGCCGGTATCGATATCGTATTTCCGGATGAACTTCAGTCTGCCGTCGTCACCGATACGAAAGACCGACAATCCTGCGGCAACTACGCGCAAGCGATCGCCATCACGTACGGTGACGGGCAGGTTGTGTTCGGCGACCAGCATGCGGCCACTGGGATCGATGTGGAAGGTGCGCGGATGGATGCCGTGGGACTCGACATGCTGAAGGGGCTTCGGCTGACCCGTCAGTCCGTCGATCTCATACACCGTGATGCCGTTCTCACCCCCCTTGAACACCTGGACTCCGCCGGCCTCCTCGGTCTGCTCCGCCCGGTTCGCGACGTAGAGGAACCTGCCGTTCGGATGCACATGGATCGCGCCGGCGGCTTGCCGTGCGCGGTGCCGCCCAGGTTCGGCCAGGGTACCGGTCCGGAACAGCAACTCGGGATCCACCCTGCCGTCCGGCAGCATGCGGAAGACGCCGACCTCGTTCTGCGTTTCGATCGAGAGAAAGATCCAGGGCTCGGTCGGGTGGAAGTCCAGGTGACGCGGCCCGAAGTTTCTCCCGCCATCCGGGGCGATCGACATCCCGTTGGCAAGCGCGCCACGATGATAGTCGAAGACCTTTATCGCGCCGGGTTCCTCGGCATGGGTGGCGGTGCCTTCGTTGCCGCGCGTGACCAGGATCGCCCGCCTGTTGTCCGGGGTTACGCGCGCCTGGTGGGCGTAGATGCCGGCGTCGACCGGATCGAACTGGCGTACCTCCTCGCCCGGCGTGAAGTCGTCGTTGATCCGGTAGACACGCAGGGCGCTCGGCTTGTTGAAGGCGATCAGGATGTTTTCCGACGGAATGTCGGTGCTCAGGTGGATGGGCCGCGTCGGAAGCGCCACCGGTGCGCCATGCGGCGTCAACGCACCGCTTCCTTCCTCGATCCTGAGTGCCAGGAGATGGTGGGAATTTCCCTTGGCGGCGCCGTTGCCGGGAGACTGGTTGCTCGTCGCGATATAGAGGAAACGCCGAGAGCGATGCGGCCAGGCATATTGCACGCTGTCCGGCAGGGTCAGCGTCTCCCGCTGCGTCAGGGTCATGGCCTCGACGTCGACGTCGTAATGGACAAGGTCGGCGCCCACATTGGCGTAGAGGGCCAATCGGCGCGACGGGACCGTCCCGCCCAGGGCGGTGGTCGAGGTGGAAAAAGCGATGCTTCCGGCGACGGCGCTCAAGAAAACTCTCCGATCGATCATGATGGTGCTCCGCAATCCACGGCGACGTCTGGAATAAGGGCGGCGATCACCCTCCCCCGCTCCCTCACTCGTCACGGATGACGAGCTTGAGCAGGAGAGCGAACACCGTCGACACCGCTAGGAATCCCGCCATTGCGAGCAGTCCGGCTTCGAAGCTTCCGGTGGCGTCCTTGAGCCAGCCCACGATCGTCGGCCCGAAGAAGCCGCCGGTCGTGCCGATCGTGTTGATGAAGGCGATGCCGCCCGCCGCCGCGATGCCGGTCAGGAAGCGTGTCGGTATCGACCAGAAGATCGCCCGGGCGGCGGTGACGCCGAGAAGAGCGGCGGTCAGCCCGAGAAGCGACAGATCGAAACGCCCGGTCCAGATGGCAGCCAGGAAACCCACCACCGCAAGAAAACAGCAGGTCGAGAGATGGGCGATCTTTCTGTTCGACCGGTCGGCGACCCGTGCCCAGACGATCATGCCGATGCTCGCAACGAGATAGGGCAGCGCCGAAATCCATCCGACCTGGAGATTGGAAAGATCCTGCTGCTTGAGGATTTGCGGGAACCAGATCTGGATACCGTAGGAGCCGACGGTGAAGCCGAGATAGACGACGGTGCACACCCACACACGCACGTCGCGCAGGGCCGAGCCGAGCCGGTTGACGGCACGGTCCCGCTTCTCGCCCTCGACGCTCGCGACGATCAACCGCTTTTCGTCCGGCGTCAGCCACGCGGCATCCTGTGGGCAGTCGGCCAGCAGCTTCAACAACACCAGACCGATGATGACCGCCGGCAGGCCCTCGACGATGAAAAGCCATTGCCACCCGGCCAGATCGAGATATCCGTCCAGCCCCAGCAGCGTCCCTCCAAGCGGCCCGCCGATCACCGAGGAGAAGGGGATCGCCACGAGGAACCACGACAGGATCCGGGCACGGTATTGGGCCGGAAACCAGGTCGACAGGAAGAAGGCGACCCCGGGAAAGAAGCCGGCCTCCGCCACGCCCAATGCGAAGCGCATCACGTAGAAGCTCGTCGGACCCGACACGAAGCTCATCGCGCAGGACAGCAGGCCCCACGAAATCATGATCCGCGAGATCCAGATCCGCGCCCCGTACCGGTAAAGCATCATGTTGCTGGGCAGTTCAAAGGCACAGTAGCCGATGAACAGGATGCCGGCGCCCCAGCCGAACTGCGTCGCCGACAAGCCGATGTCGCGGTTCATCTGCAGCGCTGCGAATCCGATGTTGGTGCGGTCAAGGAAATTGAAGACGTAACCCAGCGTCAGTATCGGCAAAATCCTCCAGATCACTTTACGGAAGGCGGCTTTCCTCAGCGTATCGTCGTCATCGACGGTCAGGCTGGCAGGATGAGACTGTTCGATCGTCATATTGGAAACAGATTCCTCCCAATTTCCCTGCCTCCTTATTCCCGAGGCATTTTCGTCATCGAAATCACCCTATGCCGAGTGGCTCCGCACAGGGGATCAAGCGGGTTGGGCGTGCGCCGCGAAGGCCTGGAGTTTGGCCAGAAGCGACGGGTCGAGCCGGATTCCCTCCTGCCGGGCACGCACAAGGTTGCGATTCTCGATCTCGCCCGGCACCAGCACCGGCGCGTTGGGATCGGCCGGCGGCGTGGAATGCAGGATGTCGGCGAAGTCGGTCATGCGCCCGGACAGCCAGTCCGCGCGCCCGAGACGCTTCGTATCGATCAGGATGAAGTAATGGCCGAGGTCCTGGGGTTCCTCGGGCGAGTCGACCCAGGACTTGACGTGGGTGAGATAGGCGGCGCCGGAAAGGAGACCGGCGAGCAGATCGACGACCAGGGCCAGACCGTACCCCTTGTGCCCGCCGATGGGCAGGAGAAAGCCGTTCAGCGCCTCGTTCGGGTCGGTGGTGGGCCTGCCGGCCCGATCCGTCGCCCAACTGTCGGGAATCGGCTGCCCCGCCTTGGCGGCGTTGCGGATTTTCGCCCGGGCGGCAACGCTGACCGCCATGTCGAGGATGATCGGGTCGCCGCCCGGGTTCGGGAAGCCGAAGCCGCAGGGGCTGTTGCCGAGGCGAGCCTCGCTGCCGCCCCACGGAGCGATGGTGGTGGTCGCGTTGCTGCCGATCAGGCTCGCGAAGCCTGCTTCGGCGGCGATGTGGCAGTAGGGCGAAACCGGCCCGAAATGATTGCTGCCCCGCGCCAGCGCCAGGGCGATGCCGGTGGTCGCGGCGGCTTCCATGGCCGCTTCGAGGGCGCGCAGTCCGACCAGCGGGCCGACGCCGTTGTCGCCGTCGACCCTGATCAAGGCAGGGGCGACCTGTTCCAGCCGAATGGACGGCCGCGGATTGATGCCCTTGATCTGCAACCGCTCGCCGTAGGACTCGATCCGGCCGACACCATGCGTGCTAAGGCCGAACATCTCCGCCAGCGTCAGGATGCGGGCCGCATCGGCCGCATCCTTCCGGACCAGCCCCAATCCCATGAGCGCCGTCGTCGCCAACTCCGTGACTTCGGTTTCCGACAACATGCGGCTCGATTGCTCCTTCATCGAAACTTCCTCCACTCACCCGAACGGGCTTTCGCCTAGTGCAGCTTTTTCCCGGATCTGCCGGAACGCTCGCCGGTGATGAGTATGAGGCATTGGATACAGCAGAAAACTGTGCAATATCTATGTTCAGAACACAGGAATCCTGAGCAATGGATACCCGATTTCTCGAATGCTTCGTCGTGGTCGCAGATTGCGGTTCGGTCGCGGAGGCGGCACGCCGGCTGAACATCGCGCCGACCACGCTCGCACTGCGGATCCGCGCCCTGGAAGACGAGCTCGGTTTCACGCTCATGACCCGTTCGGGGCGCACCGCCAAGCCGACACCGGCCGGCGAGGCGCTCGCCGTCCGCGCAGCCGGTATTTTGCGCGACCTACGCGACCTCAGGACATTGCAGAGCGATGAGAAGCCCCAGGGGCAACTCAGGCTGGGGGTCGCCCAGACCGCCATCGCTACGGTGCTGTGCGACGTGCTTCCGGCTCTTGCGCAAAAATACCCGGACCTCGAGATCATCGTTCAGAAAGGCTCATCCACCCAGATATTCGGCAAGCTGGAGGACTCCGAACTGGACGTGGCGTTTCTGTTCCATCCACCATTCAGGCTGCCGAAAAGCCTGGCGTGGAGGCCGCTGAAGGCCGAGCGCTATGTCGTCATCGCGCCCGGTTCGGAAGCCTGCGGCGATCCATTTCAGCTTTTGCGGGAGCGGCCTTTCGTGCGCTACGACCGCTCCCTATGGTCCGGGCAGATCGCGGAAAACTATCTGAGGCAACAGCGCATCCGCCCCAAGGACCGCATCGAACTCGATGCTCTCGACGCCATTGCCGTGCTGGTCGACCGTGGGGTCGGCGTCTCGCTGGTACCGGACCGGGCGCTGCCCCTGCCGGCAGGCTTGACGATCATCAAGCATTCCCTTCCCGAGCCAGCCCCACAACGGGAGCTGGGCCTGCTTTGGCCCGTAACCTCGGCCTATGCGAGACTGATCCGGGTCGTGGAGGAAGAGACCGCCCTTGCAATCGGTAATCTGTAGGGCTTCGCGCTGCCTGAACCGGATGTCGCCGCCTCAAGGGATCAGGCGGTCGGCACGCAGCGCTTCGAAAAGGTCGAAGAAGGCGTCGTCGGTCGGCTGGTAGCGGGTGAAGCCGAGGCGCCGGCTCTTGCTCATGTCGGTGACGACCTCGATCGGCCGTCCGAGATCGGCGTCCGTATGCCAGGGCGAGGCGAGGCGGGCGAGATCGGGTTCCGCCAGCCCTTCGCGCTCGGCGATGCGGCGCCACAGTGGCGCATCGTCCTTCATGACCTGCTCCAGCGGCTGGACGGTGCCGTCGAAGGGCGCCGGTTCCAGGCCGAACCAGTGCGCGATGCGGCCCCACATCCAGTTCCAGCGGAAGACGTCGCCGTTCACGACGTTAAAGTCCTCGTTCGCCGCTTCGGGCGTGGTCGCCGCCCACAGCAGATGGTGGGCGAGCAGGCGCGCGTCGGTCATGTCGGTCAGGCCGTTCCACTGTGCCGCCGATCCCGGGAAACGGAAGGGCCGCCCGGTTTCGCGGCAGAGGATCGCGTAGACGGCGAGCGTCGTCCCCATGTTCATGGCATTACCGACCGCCTTGCCGATCACCGTATGGGGCCGGTGCACGCTCCAGGAAAAGCCGTCGCGCTTGGCCGCGGCGAACAGCTCGTCCTCCTGCGCATAGTAGAAGTTCGGAACGTCGAGCCGGCCCTGGCTCTCGCGGAACGGCGTCAGCGGCAGCTTGCCTTTGCCATAGGCCTCGAAGGGGCCGAGATAATGTTTAAGGCCCGTCACCAGCGCGACATGGCGCACGCTTCCCGCCGGACGGAGTCCGTCGAGAAGGTTGCGGACCATCGCCGCGTTGACCCGGATGTTCTCCGCCTCGCTCTGCTGGCGCAGCCATGTGGAAATGAAAACCACGTCCGGCTTCAGATCCTTCAAGGCGCCTGCCGTGGCCGGCGCATCCTGAAGGTCCGCGGCGACGGGCCGTACGCCGGGCTGTCCGGTCGGGCGCCGCGCCAGACCGTGAACCTCCCAGCCCTCCCCGACCAGCAAGGTCGCCGTCGCGCTGCCGACGATGCCGCTTGCGCCAACTATCAATGCCGATCCTGTCATTCCAGCTACCTTTCGTGCCGCTGGACAGTGAGTTAGAAGCGGCGCATGTGCCTTCAAGCAAATACCGGAAAGCGTTGACGTGATCCTGCCGCGGTTCGGTGGAAACCTGAGCTACGCTCCGAGTGGCGCGGGAGTCTGGCCTCCAGTCTTCGGTGCTGCGGAGCCGGTGACGGGTAGCCCGAGCCCACCCGCCGCGCTCACGGTCCGGCGCCCCTGCCATATCCCGTACCGCCATGGCGGCCAAGCCGGATGAGCAGGCGGCGGAGATCGCGAGGCTGCGACGCGAGCTGGAGCGCGCCCGGCAGGAAAGCGACATTTCAAAACGGCGATCAGCATTTTCCCGGAAGCGCCGAGATGAGGTTCCGCTTCACCGCCGAAAGCCGGGCAGTGGCGGCTCAATCCTCCGCAAGATTTTCGTAAAGCTGCTGCAGGGTGGCGTTCAGCTTGGCGATCTGCGATTCCGAGAGCCCTTCGAAGCTGCGGGCGAACAGCCGCCCCGTTGCATCCTGAATGCGCTCCACCAGTGCGTGACCGGCCGGCGTCATCGTCACCACGGTGACGCGACCGTCCTCGGCGTTGGTGCCGGTGTCGACCAGCCCCTCCGCCTTCATGCGGTAGACGATGCGGGTCATCGTCGACAGCTTGACGATGGCGTGCGTCGAGATCTCTGAAATGCTTGATGTGCCGTGCGTCTTCAGAATGAACAGCACCCGCCAGGTCGGGATGTCGGTGCCGATCCGCTTCAGCGCCGTTTCCATCTTCTGGGTGTAGATGCCCTGGACGCGGGCAAGCCAGTAGAAGGGGAATTCCTCCACCTGGAACTCGGGGTCCGACGGGATGTAGCGGCGCAGCTTCTTGGTGATGGCCATGATGCCCAGTGTCTGTCCAGCGTTTGGCCAGCGTTTGGCGAGGCCCGGCCCCTCTTGTACCAACCGCCGGTTCGGTTGCCAAACAGCTTGCGGTGCCGCACCGGCTCACCAGCCCGGCCCGCGCTCCGCCCGCATCTTGCGCACCATGGCGTCGAAGAACTTCACGGCGAAGCCGCTGTCGCGGATCAGCATGGCGGTCAGGCTGCTGCATTTCTCCCGGACCTCGGTCGACAGCTCCACGTCCTCTCCGCGCATGCTGTCGGCCAGCGTCTGGATCTCGGCGGCGCGCTGCACCGTCCACAGCAGGAAGAAGGTCTTGGCGATGCTGGACTCGCCGACCGCGATGCCGTGGTTGCGCAGCACCAGGATGTGTTTGTCGCCCAGGCTTTCCAGCATGCGCGGCTTCTCGTCGGCGAAGAGCGTGATGCCCTCGAAGGCATGATAGCCGACGCGGCCATGGAGCTGGGCGCCGTAGAAGTCGTTGTGCGAGAAGGCCTGCTTCTTCTGCACGATGGCCGACACCTCGGTGGTGTGGGTGTGGATCACGCAATGGATGTCGTCGCGCGCCTCGTGGATGGCGCTGTGCAGGGCGAAGCCGGCCGGGTTGGCGTCGTAGGGCGACGGCTCCAGCTTCTCGCCGTCCAGCCCGACCTTCAGCAGGTTGGCCGGCGTGACCTCGGTATAGTTCAAGCCGAAGGGGTTCACCAGATAATGGTGCGCTGGCCCCGGCAGGCGGGCGGAGATGTGGTTGAAGATCGTCTCGGTCCAGCCCATGAAATCGACGAGGTGATAGCAGTCGGCCAACTGGCAGCGCAGCGCCCACTCCTCCTCGCCGATGTGATCGGGCTTCACGACGCTGTTGTGGCCCATCTTGGCTGCGGTTGCGGCCATGGTCGTCATGGTTGCGGTCCTCTCTGATGGTTACAGGCGCGCGGCGGCACGCAGCGCGCTGTCGCTCTTGAAGCGGGCGAGGATGGCGATGTTGCGGGTCAGCGGCATCGATAGCCCCTGCAGCTCGGCCAGCTCGATGACGGCCTCGCAGATGGCGGAAAGCTCCAGCGGCAGCCCCTTCTCGAAATCCTGGAGCATGGAGGTCTTCACCGGTCCCATCCTGGCGCCCATCGCCAGCAGGGACGCCGGGTCCAGCTCGATCCGCGCGCCATAGGCGGCGGCGGTCAGCAGCGCTTCCGACAGCATCTGGCGGGCGATCTGCGACAGCGACGGGTCGCCGTAGATGTCCTGCAGCGTCGCCCCCGACACCACCGACAGCGGGTTGGAGGAGAGGTTGGCGATCACCTTGGTCCACAAGGGATCGCGCACCCGCCCGCTCGCCTGGGTATGGATGCCGCAGGCGGTCAGCATGGCGGCGGTGCGGGTCAGCCGGTCGCTGGGACGGTGGTCGATCTCGCCCAGGATCAGCTTCAGCGGGTTGAAGCTGCGGGCGACGCCGGGCGCCATCCGCTCCGCCGTGATATAGGCGATGGCGCCGATCACGCGGTCGAGCGGCACCAGATCCTTCAGCGCCCCGTCGGGATCGACGGCGCGAACGGCGCGGCCCTGATGGCGTCCGCCCTCGCCCTCGAAATACCACCAGGGGATGCCGTTCACCACCGGGACGACCAGCGTGTCCGGCCCGATCATCGACCGGGCCGACCGCACCAGCGCAAGCAGATCCTGCGCCTTGGCGCAGAGGAACAGCAGGTCCGGTTGCCCCAGTTCCCCCGCCGCCCCGGCCTCGACCCGCACATGATGCTCCCCCTCACGGTCGGTCAGGTGCAGCCCGTCCTGCCGGATGACGTCCAGGGTCGCTCCGCGGGCCAGCACGCCGACCCGGTGGCCGGCCCGGGCGATGCGCACCGCCAGCGTGGTGCCGATGGCTCCCGCCCCGGCGATCCCGACATGCCAGCGTCCGGCGACAGGCTGCTTCCGCCAGTCCGGCTCCGTCATGAGGCCAGCATCTCCTGATGCTTGCCGGCCATGCCGAGATACGCCGCCACCACGCGCGGATCATGCGCCAGCTCCGACGCCGGCCCTTCCATGGCGATCCGCCCCAGTTCCAGCACATAGGCATAATCGGCGACGCGCAGGGCCGCCCGCGCGTTCTGTTCGATCAGCAGGATCGACACCCCCTTGCGCCGCAGCTCCGAGATGATGCGGAAAACCTCGCGCACGATCAGCGGCGCCAACCCCAGCGACGGCTCGTCCAGCATCAGCAGCTTCGGCCCGCCCATCAGGGCGCGGGCTAGCGCCAGCATCTGCCGTTCGCCCCCCGACAGTGTCGCCGCCATCTGGCCGCGCCGCTCCTTCAGCCGGGGGAACAGGGCGTAGAGCTCCTCCATCGCCGCGTCCTGCTCGCGCTTCGACCGCGAATGGAAGCGGAAGCCGCCGAGCCGCAGATTGTCCTCCACGCTCATGGTGGCGAACAGGGCGCGCTTTTCCGGCACCAGACTCATGCCGCGGGCGACCATGTCCTGGATCGCCGGGGACTGCCCGACATGGCCGAGGAAGCGGATGTGGCCACGCGACGGCAGCACGCCCATGATGGCGGACAGGAGCGTCGTCTTGCCGGCGCCGTTGGGGCCGATGACGGTGACGATCTGCCCCTCGCCCACCCGCAGGCTGGCGTTGCTCAGCGCCTCGATCTTGCCGTAGGAGACGCAGAGGTCGGAGACCTCCAGCAGCGGCGCGCTCATTCGATCCCTCCCAGATAGGCTTCGAGGACGGCCGGGTCGGTCTGGATGGTCTCGGGCGGTCCTTCGGCGATGCGCTCGCCGAACTCCATGACATAGACGCGGTCGACCAGCCCCATGACGAAGTCCATGTCATGCTCGACCAGCAGGATCGCCATCCCCTCCGAGCGCAGCTTGACCAGCAGCTCGGCCAGCGCCTGCTTCTCCAGGAAACGCAGCCCGGCGGCCGGCTCGTCGAGCAGCAGCAGGCAGGGGTCGGCGCACAGCGCGCGGGCGATCTCCAGGATGCGCTGCTGGCCGAGCGCCAGACTGCCCGCCTCGGCGTGCAGATACTGGCCGAGCCCGACGCGGACCAGTTGGCGCCGCGCCTCGGCCAGCAGCCGGGCCTCTTCCGCGCGGTCCAGTCGCAGGGCCGCGGCGGCAACCCCCTTCGACCCGCGCAGATGGGCGCCGATGGCGACATTCTCCAGCACGGACATGGTGGGCAGCAGCTTGACGTGCTGGAAGCTGCGGCTGAGGCCGGCGCCGGCCATGGCGCGGGCGGTGCGGCCGTCGATGCGCTCGCCGCGGAACAGGATCTCGCCGGAGGTCGGACGGTCGACGCAGGAAAGCTGGTTGAACAGCGTGCTCTTGCCCGCCCCGTTCGGTCCGATCACCGCCAGGATCTCGCCGGCCCGCACGCTGAAGCTGATGTCGCGGTTGGCGACCAAGCCGCCGAAGCGCCGGGTGACGCCCTTGGCCTCCAGCACCACCTCGCCCTTTTGTGGCATGGGGCGGCGGGGCAGCGGCTCGGCGTCGGGCAGGTCCATGCTCTCCAGCGTAGCCGGACGTTGGCGGCGACGCTCGAAGGTCTTGGCGATCCAGCCGGCGATGCCGCCGGGAAGGCGCTGCATCAGCAGAACGATCAGCAGGCCGAAGACGATGGCTTCGAAGTTGCCGGTGCGGCCCAGCAGATGCGGCAGCAGATCCTGCAGCCATTGCTTGGCGAAGGTGACGCCGGCCGCCCCGATCACCGCACCCCAGACCTGCCCCACCCCGCCGATCAGCGCCATGAACAGGAAGTCGATGCCCGCCTGCAGGCTGAAGGGCGCCGGGCTGACGAAGCGCTGGGTGTAGGCATAGAGCCAGCCGGCCAGCCCGGCATAGAGGGCGGCGACCAGGAAAGCGGTCATCTTGGCCCGGAAGCTGTCGACGCCCATCGATTCCGACATGCGCTGCCCGCCGCGCAGGGCACGGATGGCGCGGCCGACACGGGAGTCCAGCAGGTTCAGCGTCGCCACCACCGCCAGCAGCAGCACCGCCCAGATCAGGTAGAACAAGGTTTCCGCCTTGTCGAAGGCGATGCCGAACAGGCTCAGCGCCGGGATGCCCGACAGGCCGGTGTGACCGCCGAGGAACTCCAGATTGCCGAACAGGTAGAACAGCGACAATCCCCAGGCGATGGTGCCGAGCGGCAGGTAATGGCCCGACAGCCGCAGCGTCACCGCCCCCAGCACCGTCGCGATGGCGAGCGTCAGCAGCAGCCCCACCGCCAGCCCGGCCAGCGGCGACCCCGCCATCCAGGCGAGCGGCGCCGGCAGGTCGGCGGCGGACACGGTGGCGAGATAGGCGGTGGCATAGGCGCTGACGCCGATGAAGGCGGCCTGTCCGAAGCTGGTCATCCCGGCGACGCCGGTCAGCAGGACGAGGCCCAACGTCGCCAGCGCGAAGATGCCGATGTTGTTGGCCAGCGTGACCTGATAGGTCGGCAGGACCAGCGGGGCGGCCGCCAGCACCGGCAGCAGGGCCAGCAGGATCCAGCCGGACGGCGACAGTCTGGGCATCGAAACGGTTGGCCTCGCAGCGGGAGTTTTCGACAGCACGCCGGGCTTCATTCCTCGTCCTCCGCGCCATGGTGGGAGAGGGAGCGCCAGACCAGAACCGGAAGGATCAGCGTGAAGACGATGACCTCCTTGTAGCTGCTGGCCCAGAAGGTGGAGAAGGATTCGGCCTGACCGATCAGCAGGGCGCCGAGCGCGGCGACCGGATAGCTCGCCAGCCCGCCGATGATGGCGCCGACGAAGCCCTTCAGGCTGATGATGAAGCCGCTGTCGTAATAGATCGTGGTGATCGGCGCGATCAGGATGCCGGACAGGCTGCCGATCAGCGCCGCCAGCGCGAAGCTGGCCTTGCCCGCCAGCTCCGGCGAGATGCCGACCAGTTCTGCCCCCAGCCGGTTGACCGCCGCGGCGCGCAGCGCCTTGCCGTACAGGCTGCGCTCGAAGAACAGGTAAAGCCCCAGGATCAGGCCGAGCGACACCGCCACCACCCAGATGGTCTGGCTGTTCAGCATCACCATGCCCAGCCTGAGGCCGCCGTCGGAGAAGGGCTCCGTCCGCGCGCCTTCGGGGCCGAACATCAGCAGCCCGATACCGACCAGCACCACATGCACGGCGATCGACACGATCAGCAGCACCAGCGGGTGCGCCGCGGCGATCGGCTGATAGAAGACGCGGTAGAGCGCCAGCCCCAGCGGCACGATCAGTGCCATGGTCACCAGCGCCTGCACCGCGACGCCGGCATCGCCCAGCGGCACCAGCGTGGTCAGCGCGGTCAGCGCCGCGGCATAGCCGACGCCCAGAACCGACCCGCGCCGCACCGCCGGCCGGCCGTCGCGTCGCCATGCGGCGTGGATGTCCATGACCATCGCGGCGGCGGACAGCGCCAGCAGCAGCCAGCCCAGCCGGACCGGCGTCCCGCCCTGCATCGCCGCCATGGTCAGGGCGGCGAAGGCGACGAACTCACCCTGGGGGATCAGAAGGATGCGGGTCACCGTGAAGACCAGCAGGATCGACAGCGCCAGCAATGCGTAGATGGCGCCGTTGGTGATCCCGTCCTGGCCCAGCAGCATGACGATCTGGAAGTTCATGACCGGTATCCCTTCGCTCCGGCGGCGGTGCCGGGAAAAGTCGGGGCCGCCGCCGGATCACTTCACGAGGTCACTTCACCAGCGTCCACTTGCCGCCGGAAACGGTGATCAGCTCGCGGCCGCGCTCGTCGAAGCCGCTGTGATCGGCGGCGGTCAGGTTGTAGACGCCCTGGGTCGCCGGCAGCTCCTTCACCTGTTCCAGCGCGTCGCGCAGCGCGCCTCGGAAGGCGGCGGAGCCCGGCTCGCCGCCCTTCAGCGCGACCGGGATGGCGCGCTCCAGCAGCAGGCCGGCGTCATAGACGTTGGCGCCGAAGGTGGCGGGCTTGGAGCCGTTCTGCTTCTCGTAGGCGGCGACATAGTCGCTGGCGATCTTCTTCGACGGATGGCTGTCGGGCACCTGATCCAGCACCAGCATCAGGCTGGCGGCCAGGATCGTGCCCTCCACCTTCTTGCCGCCCAGCTTCAGGAAGTCGGGCAGCGCCGCACCGTGGGTCTGATAGACCTTTCCGCGATAGCCCTGGTCGTAGAGCGTCGTCTGCGGCAGGACCGAGGAGCTGCCGGGAGCGGCGATCAGCACCGCATCGGGCGAGGCCGACAGGATCTTCAGCCCCTGCGCCGTCAGCGAGGTGTCCTGGCGCTGGAAGCGTTCGCTGGCCAGCAGCTTGATCCCGCGCTTGGCCGCACCCTCGCCGAACACCTTCAGCCAGTTGTCGCCATAGGGATCGGCGGTGCCGATGAAGCCGACCGACTTGATGCCGATCTTCTCCATATGCGCCAGCAGCGCCTCGGCGATCAGGTCGTCGTTCTGGGTGGTCTTGAACACCCATTTCTTCTGTTCGGTCATCGGCAGCACGACGGCGGCGGTGCCGACCGGGGCCAGCATCGGCACGCCGGCCTCGGCGGCGAACTGGATGACGCCCATGGCGTTGGGCGAACCCGACGGGCCGATGATGGCGTCGACCTTCTCCTCGGTGATCAGCTTCTTGAAGGCGGCGACGGTCGCCGTCGGGTCGCTGCCGTCGTCGAGCGTGATGTACTGCACCGACTGGCCGCCGACGCTGGTCGGCAGCAGCGGCACGCTGTTCTTCTGGGGAATGCCGACCAGCGCGATGGGGCCGGTCGAGGAGGTCACCACGCCGACCTTAACCTGCGCGTCCGCCGGAGCGGCGGCACCGGCCGCGAGTGCCCCGAACAGCAGCGAGACCGCCAGTTTCTTTGCAAACACCGCACCCTCCGTTCTGTGTTGCCCGTCTGTTGTGGTCCGCATGGATTGGCCATCGGACCCGTCGGGCCGGTCCGGCAGGCGCCCGCCGGGGCCGCTTCCACCGTCCAACCTCTTGTTATGCTGAAAGAACAAAGCAAAGACCGCGCCAGTGAAAGCTGGAATGCCATCGCAGCGATTGCAGAAAACATCGACAATAGAAGGCACGAACAGTCCATGATCGTCCGGCCGACAAAGGTTCTCTGGAAATACGGGTAGGATCGAAGCTTCCGCACGATGCCGGATCGAACGTCCGGCAATTCTGTTCTTGAAGATTTCGATTGGAACAGCCACCGCGCCCCGCCACCGAAGACCTGCAGCGGTAACGCCGGATGCCCTTGCCGTCCATTAAGCCAGAGTTCCGTGAATCCGCAATCGAATTTTCAAGAAAAATCGCCCATTTTTTAACACTCGATTGCATGCGTTTCAGGCGAATAACCACCAAGTGGGATGATCAGGTACTTTGGAATGACCTTCCGCCCAAAAAGTATCAACGCCTCTAAAATGCGTTGTTTTACAATGCAGTATGTTCAAATCTCCCCCAGCGCCAAGCCCGTGCCGCCCTTTCTCGACGCCCATGGCGTTGCTCGGTTTTTGTGCTTCGCCGTCGGAAATTATTTTTCCAAAGTCAATTGACTATTCATGTTTCTCGCCGTTAGGCTTCGGTCATCCCATCCACCCCGAACCGCTCCGATCCCGGCCGCCAGGACAGGCCCGGTATCGTGCGAGCCACGGGGAATCCGGCAGGACCGGGGAAGGCCATTGCCATGACGATCTTCGTTCAAACGCTCGACATCGCCGGCGACGCCGCGGATCGCAACACCCTCCCGACGGTGGCGATCAAGGACACCATCGACATCGCCGGCACGCCGACGCGCGCCGGGAGCCGGTCGCTGGACGATGCCCCGCCGGCCCCGGCGCATGCCGAAATCGTGCGCAACCTGCTGGCCGCCGGCTGGCGGATCGCCGGCAAGACCACGATGCATGAGCTGGCCTTCGGCACCACCGGCCTCAACCGCTGGGCCGGCACCGCACCGAACCCGAAATTCCCCGATTTCGTGCCCGGCGGCTCGTCCAGCGGATCGGCCGCTGCCGTCGCCGCGGGCATGGTTGATGCTTCGATAGGCACGGATACCGGCGGATCGGTGCGCATCCCGGCTGCCTGCTGCGGCGTCTTCGGGTTGAAACCGACCTTCGGCCGGGTCAGCCGCCAGGGCGTGATGCCGGCCAGCAGCACGCTGGACTGCATCGGTCCCTTCGCCGCCGACATGGGAACCCTGGTCGCCTGCATGATCGCCATCGACCCGAGTTTCTGCCCCGGCTTCGGCCCACTGCCGTCCACCGACGGCGTTACCATCGGCCTGCTTGCGACGGACGCCGATGCCGGGATCGCGGCGGCGGTGCGCGCGGCGGTCGAGGCCGCCGGCCTGCCGGTCGAGCCGGTGCGGCTGACCGGCATGCGCGCGGCCTTCGAGGCCGGGCTTTCGATCATCAACGTCGAGACCTGGGCCGCCTGCGCCGCCCTGGTGGAGACCGGCCTGGTCGGCGAGGACGTGGCCTTCCGCCTGCGCAACGCCGCTTGCACCACGGTCGAGGAGGTGGCGCGCGCCGAGGAGGTCCGCACCAGCTTCACCGCAGAGGTCGACGCGCTGCTGGACCGCGTCGCGGTCATCGCCCTGCCGACCATGGCCGGCCCGCCGCCGCTGGTCGCCGAGGCCGGCGACACCAGCCGCCTGATCCGCATGACGACTCTGGTCCGACCCTTCAACCTGTCCGGCCACCCGGCCATCGCCATCCCGCTCGCCCCCGTCGACGGGGCGCCGGCCAGCCTGCAGCTGGTCGCCGCCAAGGGCGCCGACGAGCTGCTCTGCGCGGTCGCCACCCGCATTGTCGACCGGTTGCCGCCTCCCGACTGACCCGGTCCGCCTCCGGGTCTGCAAGTTCCCAATCCCGATACCCCAATCCTGATGCGATGGACGGAGCCGCGCTCCGAATGCGGACGCGCGCCCTTCCTCCATCGCCTGCCATGGAGATCCCCTATGTTGGCGACTCTGCCCGTGCAGACACCTGACGGCGGCCGGAGCTTCGACGACGCTCTGCTTGCGGAGCTTCTGACCGAGATCCGCGGCCGGCGCGTCGAGTTCGAACAGCAGCAGTTCATCTCCCAGGACATCATCGAGCGATACCGCAAGCTCGGCGTCTACCGTGCCCTAGTCGCCCGGCGCTTCGGCGGTGACGAGTGCTCGCCCGCCGAGTTCTGCCGGCTGGTCGAACGCATCGCCGAGGCCGACGGGTCGGCCGGCTGGGTCGCCAGCTTCGGTATCGGCGCGGTCTATCTGTCGGCCCTGCCGCTCGACACGCTGCGCAGCCTCTATGCCCGCACGCCCGACATCGTCTTCGCCGGCGGTATCTTCCCGCCGCAGCCGGCGGTCTTCGTCGATGGCGGCCTGAAGGTGAAGGGCCGGTGGAGCTGGGCCAGCGGCTGCATGGGCGCCGACATCGTCGGCGTCGGCATCGCGCCGAAGAACAGCGACGGCACCGGCGGCCTGCCGCGCATGGCGGTGATGCCGCGCAACGCGGTCACCATCGAGCGCAACTGGGATGTCGTCGGCCTGCTCGGTACCGGCAGCCACGATCTCGTGGTCGATGACGTGGTGGTGCCGGAGGAATGGACCTTCGTGCGCGGCGGCAAGTCGGCGCTGGACGAGCCGCTCTACCGTTATCCGACGCTGGCCTTCGCGGCGCAGGTCCTGTCGGTCGTCTCGCTCGGCATCGCCCGGGCGGCCTTGGACGAACTGCGCTCGATGGGCGCGCGCGCGTCGGTCACCGGCGCGCCGAAACTGGGGGAGCGCGTCGCCTCCCAGCTGGAGACCGCGAAGCTGGAGGCCGAGCTGCGCGCCGCCCGTTCCTGGTTCTACGACGCCATCGACGAGGTGTGGCAGTGCCTGCTGGCCGGCGACGACCCGGCGCCGGATCGGGTCAGCATGCTGCGCCTGTCCGCCACCCACGCCACCCGCACCGCCGCCGACGTGACGCGCCGGGCGCAGATGCTGACCGGCATGGCCGGCGTCTACGCGCGCTGCCCGATCGCCCGCCATGTCCGCGACGTCCAGATGATCACCCAGCACGCCTTCCTCGGCGACGTCACCTACCAGAACGCCGGCGCCATGCTGTTCGGCCTGCCTCCCCTGCCCGGCTACCTCTGACCCCAATCCCGGAGACCTTCAATGAGCGACAAGAAGCCCCTGCGCGTTCTGTTCTGCATCGGCGTCAACCAGAACTTCTTCGACGCGACGGTGGAGGAGGCCAAACAGGTCTGGGGCGCCTTCTCCACCATGATGCGCGGCATCGGCGAGCTGCCGGGCGTTACGGTGCTGGGCAACCTGGATGACGACCAGATCATGGTCGGCCCGTCGACCAACTGGCCCTGGACCACCTATGTGCTGGCCGACGTGCCGGACATCGAGACGGTCACCGCCGCCTGCAACCTGTTCCGCGTCACGCCCGTCGGCGACGGCACCTTCAAGCTGTGGAAATACTGCCGCGTCGAGGCCCGCGTCGGCCGTGAGCTGGTGATCCCGCAATGACCGCCGCCCTCCCCGCCGGGATTGCCGAAACAGACATCGCCGCCCTGCAAGCACGCCTCGCCCGCTTCGAGGCGGAGGCGGCGGTCCGCGCCTGCATGGTCCGCTACATGGCGCTGTGCGACGCGCTGACTCCGGCCACCCCGCTGGACGAGCTTGCCGGCCTCTTCACGCGCGACGCGGTGTGGGAGGGCATCGGCGAGAAATATGCGAAGACCTTCGGCCGTCTCACCGGCCGCCCCGCTCTGCGGGAGATGTTCGCCAGATACATGGTCGAGCCCTCTCACTTCGCGCTGAACGTCCATTTCCTGACCTCCGAACTGATCCGGACCACCGGCCCGGACAGGGCGGAAGGCACCTGGATCATGCTGCAGACCTCGACCTTCGCCGCCGGCGGATCGCACCTGAACGCCGCCCGGCTGACGGTGGATTTCCGCCTGGAGGAGGGTGCTTGGCGCATGAGCCATTTCCGCACCGAAAACCTGTTCAGCCGCCCGGTCGACGGCTGGAACCGTCCCGACCCGGTTCCGGTCCCGGATTGATCCCCTCTTCCTGTTCGCCCCCTTCCTGTCCGCCCCCTGACGGAAAGACCATCGCGATGGCTATTGACCTCAAGGCTTCCCCGGCAGCGTCCCGCGACCTCGCCGACCTCGTGCGCGCCGACCGCGCCCACACCTCGCTCTACACCGATCCGGCGATCTTCGAGCAGGAGATGGACCGCATCTTCGCCAGCTGCTGGGTCTGGGTCGCCCATGTCAGCGAGGTGAAGGAGGCTGGCGACTACAAGTCCACCTATGTCGGCCGCCAGCCGGTGGTGGTCGTGCGCGACCGCAAGCAGAAGATCCACGTCCTGCTGAACCGCTGCCGCCACCGCGCCGCCACGGTCTGCGAGGAGAAGAAGGGCCGGACCAACAGCTTCGTCTGCCCCTATCACGGCTGGAGCTACGGCCTGGACGGGTCTTTGCGCGGCGTGCCGCATCCGGAAAGCTACGGCCAGTGCCTCGACAAGGGCGAGTATCCGCTGAAAAGCCTGCGGGTCGAGGAATATGCCGGCATGGTCTTCGCCACCTTCCGCGAGGACATCGAGCCTCTGGCCGACTGGCTCGGCCCGGCGAAGAAGTGGATGGACCTGTTCATGAAGCAGGGCGGCGGCTATCCGATCAGGGTGGCCGGCGAGCACCGCTTCCGCTTCCCCGGCAACTGGAAGATCCAGCTGGAGAACACCACCGACGGCTATCACTTTCCGGTCGTCCACAAATCCTTCCTGTCGTCGGTCGACGAGCAGACCGAACGCATGCTGGATTTCGTCAACGGCCCCGGCTTCGTCGAGGATCTCGGCAACGGCCACAGCGTCATGGTGATGATTCCCGAGCTGGTGGATCTGGAGGAGAATCTCGACGCCCCCATCCCCGCCCGCTTCGCAGAGCTGGCGGAGGAGCTGCGCAAGGAGGGCCATGACGAGGCCAAGGTGCGCCGCA
This sequence comes from Azospirillum oryzae, assembly GCF_900177515.1. Lineage (GTDB taxonomy): Bacteria > Pseudomonadota > Alphaproteobacteria > Azospirillales > Azospirillaceae > Azospirillum > Azospirillum oryzae_A. The sequence continues at coordinate 560,755 of NZ_FXAK01000009.1, read as the reverse complement.
TCGTCCGCGCCGTCGGCGGGTCGGGCTTCAACCTGAACCTGTTCCCCAACATCGCCTGCTCGATGGCCTTCTTCCGCGTGCTGCGCCCGGTGTCGGTGAACGAGACCGAGATCCACCACGCCGTCATCACCATGGACGGCGGCCCCACCGCCGCCAACCGCGCCCGCCTCCGCTTGCACGAGCATTTCCAAGGCCCGATGGGCTTCGGCACGCCCGACGATTCCGAGGCGTGGGAGCGGGTGCAGAAGGGTGCCCAGGCCGGCACCGACCTGTGGATCCTGCTGAACCGCGGTCTGCCCGGCGAGCGCATCACCGAAGACGGCCGCGCCAGCGACGTCAGCGCCGAGACCGGCATGCGCGCAGCCTACCAGCAATGGAAGAAGCTGATGACGGCGTGAGGGTGAGCCGGGGGTGATGCCCCCACCCTGACCCTCCCCCTGACTCCCCGGAGACCCCCATGAACACCCAACTCCTCACCGAGGTCAGCGCCTTCCTCTGGCAGGAGGCCGACATGCTCGACCACCGCGACTATCAGGACTGGCTGGCGCAATGGACCGCCGACGGCCTCTACATCGTGCCGATCGACCCGGACGTCGCCTCCGGCCCTGCCGACCTCGCCGACCGGCTGAACTACGCCTATGACGACGCCGACATGCGCGCCAAGCGCGTCGCCCGCCTGACCAGCGGCGAGTCCGTCTCGACGCAGCCGGCCTCCCGCACCGTGCGCTCGCTGTCGCGCTTCCGCATCCTGGCCGACGACGGCGCCACCGTCACCGTCCGCGCCGCCCAGCATCTGCGCGAGTTCCGCAAGGAGACGCTGCGCGACTACACCGCCGACGTGACCTACGAGTTGGTCCGCGGCGCGGACGGCTTCCGGCTGAGAGGCAAGATCGTCCGGCTGGTGAACTCCACCGACGCGCTGCACAGCATCGGCTACATCCTCTGACAAGGAGCCCAAGGGATGGCACAGGTCGCACTCGTCACCGGCGCGGCCCAGGGGCTGGGCCGGGTCATCGCCGAACAGTTCCTCGCCGCCGGCTACCGCGTCGCCCTCACCGACATCGCCGAAGAGGCGGTCAAGGAGGCGGCGGCAACCCTCGACCCGTCGGGCGAGGCGGTGCTGCCGCTTGGGCTCGACGTCACCCGCAAGGTTGATTTCGCCGCCGCGCTCGACGCGGTGCTGGCCCGCTGGGGGGCGCTGCATGTGGCGGTCAACAACGCGGCGATGACGCCGATGACCCCGGTCATGCAGATCACGCCGGAGGAATTCGACGCGGTGCTGACCGTCAACCTGCGTGGCACCTTCCTCGGCTGTCAGGTGTTCGGCGCCCATCTGGCGAAGGCCGGCTATGGCCGCATCGTCAACATCGCTTCACTGGCGGGGCAGAATGGCGGCACCGCGTCGGGCGCGCATTACGCCTCCTCCAAGGCCGGCATCCTGACGCTGACCAAGATCTTCGCCCGCGAACTGGCGGCCAGCAATGTCACCGTCAACGCCATCGCCCCCGGCCCGATGGAGCTGCCGTCGGTCCGTGCCTCGGTCCCGCCGGAACGGCTGGAAACGCTGATCGGCATGATCCCGGTGAAGCGTCTGGGCAACCCCGCCTTCGTCGCCCGGATGGCGGTGGAGCTGGCATCAAGCGACGCGGATTTCGCCACCGGTGCGGCCTGGGACATCAACGGCGGCATCTTCATGCGTTGAGGAAAGACGGTCATGACGACGCAAGACACGCTGACGCTGACGGTGGCCCGCCGCCGGGTCGAAGGGAACGGGGTGCTCCTTCTGGACCTCGTCGACCGGGCCGGCCGGCCGCTGCCCCCCTTCGAGGCCGGGGCGCATGTCGATCTGCATCTGGCGCCGGGGCTGGTCCGGCAATATTCGCTGTGCGGCGACCCGGCCGACCGCAACCGCTACCGGCTGGGCATCCTGCGCGATCCCGCCTCGCGCGGCGGCTCGGTCGCGGCGCATGAGGGCTTGCAGGAGGGAACGGAGGTTGCAGTCGGCCTGCCGCGCAACCTGTTCCCGCTGGCAACCGATGCTGCCCATTCGGTCCTGATCGGCGGCGGTATCGGCATCACCCCGATGATCGCGATGGCCCACGCCCTGGTGACCTCCGGCGGCAGTTTCGAACTGCATTACTGCGGCCGCAGCCGCGACGCCTGCGCCTTCCTGGACGAACTGGCGGAGGCCGCCTTCCGCGACCGCGCCGCCCTGCATCTCGACGACGGCCCGGCCGGCCAGCGCCTGGACCTCCCCGCCCTGCTCGGTTCCGCACCCGCCGGCACCCACCTCTATGTCTGCGGCCCGACCGGCTTCATGGACTGGGTGATCGGCGAGGCGGCACGTCTCGGCCTGCCGGCTGAGCGCATCCACCGCGAATATTTCCAGGCGGAGGCCGTCACCGGCGGCAGCAGCTTCGAGGTGGTGGCGCAGCGCAGCGGCAGGACCGTCCGGGTGGCGGAGGACGAGACCATCGTCCAGGCGCTGGGCCGCATCGGCATCAAGGTGCAGATGTCCTGCGAGCAGGGCGTGTGCGGCACCTGCCTGTGCACGGTGCTGGAGGGCACGCCCGACCACCGCGACGTCTTCCTGACCGACGAGGAGAAGGCCGACAACGACCAGATCCTGCTCTGCTGCTCGCGCGCCCGCACGGACACGCTCGTCCTCGACATCTGAGATTAAGGACACTCCCATGGTTGAGGTTTCCCGCTTCCGCAACGGCATGTCGATGCTGACCGGCGCCGTGAACATCGTCACCACCGCAGGTCCCGGCGGCCGGGCCGGCTTCACCGCCACCGCGGTGTGCAGCGTGACCGACCAGCCGCCGACCCTGCTGGTCTGCCTGAACCAGTCCTCCTTCGTGCATCGGGCCTTCACTACCAACGGCGTACTCTGCGTCAACCCGCTCTGCGGCGGGCAGCAATCGCTGTCGGAGGTCTTCTCCAACCGCGGCCTGTCGGCCGACGAACGGTTCGCCCATGCCGATTGGACCAGCCTGGAGACCGGCAGCCCGGCGTTGGCCGGCGCGCTGGTCAATTTCGACTGCCGCATCGTCGACACCCACACGGTCGGCACCCACAGTGTCCTCTACTGCCAGGTCGTCGACATCCGCCAGCGCCCGGCCGGCCCGGAGGGGGCGACGGACGACCATCTCGGCCTCGTCTATTTCAACCGTTCCTATCACCGGCTGGGCGACGCTTCGCGCGCGCTGCCCTGATCCTCACCATTCAGATCGGGGAAGACCGACCCGGCATGGACGAGTTCGGCGTGCAAATCGCCGCGTCAGGCGGTGGCTACGTCATGTTCAAACATTAAGAGGTGGTTTCCAGAACCCTCATCCGATGCCCCCTCCGGAAACCCGCTGATCTGCCGTCGGTTTTCTGTGTCTTTGGCACAGGGAGGCGTGATCTTGCCCCGGTTCGGTGGACACGGGTTCACGCAGATCTTAACTCGGCCTGTTCGGGGGTGATGTATCCGATGGCCGAGTGGGCGCGTTGGCGATTGTAGTAGGTTTCGATTTAGGCGAACACCTCCCGGCGGGCCTGATCGCGGGTTTCGAGCCGAGTGCGGTGGACCAACTCGACCTTGAGGGTGTGGAAGAAGCTCTCCACCTCCCGGCCCTGGAACCTCTGAAGCGCCATTTTGGTTGAGCGATTCACCCCGGGTGGGGCCAGCGGCCTTGCTGGCCCTGGTCCGCTGGGTTGGCGAGCATCGTCATGAGCCCCGACGCGCAACCGCCCCCGATGATCTGGCGCCGCTTGCCGATGGAGCGGCGGCGCAAACTGGCCGTGCTGATCGGCCGCTTGGCCCGCCGACACCTGGAGGCCAGTCCGGGAACGGAGGAGGACAGCGATGACCGGCCCCATCCCAGCCCCGAGCGAGAAGATCCAGGGCGCCCACCGTGACCGTTTGGCCGTCGTCTACGTCCGCCAATCCACGCTTCAGCAGGTCGAGCATCATCAGGAATCGACCCGTCTTCAATACGCTCTGGTCGAGCGCGCCCTCGCCCTCGGCTGGCCACGGGAGCGGATCGTGATCATCGACGAGGATCTCGGCCGCTCCGCCGCCTCGGCCACCGGGCGCCCCGGCTTTCAACGGCTGGTCGCCGACGTCGGTCTGGGCCGTGTGGGGTTGGTCCTCGGGGTGGAGATGTCGCGTTTGGCCCGCTCGTGCTGCGACTGGTACCAGTTGCTGGAGATCTGCGGCGTGCGGCGGACGCTTCTGGCTGATCGTGATGGCGTCTACGACCCGGGTATCTTCAACGACCGCCTCCTGCTCGGCCTGAAGGGCACCATGTCGGAGGCCGAGTTGCATCTGCTCAAGAGCCGCATGCTGGCCGGGCGTTTGGCCAAGGCGCAACGGGGCGAAATCGTCACCAACCTGCCGCGCGGCTACCTCCGCCGGCCCTCGGGAGAGATCGTCTTCGATCCCGATGAGCAGGTTCAGACGACCGTTCGCCTGGTCTTCGACCTCTTCGACCGACACGGCTCGGTCCACCGGGTGCTTGGTTATTTCGTTGCTCACGATCTCACGCTGCCGCGCCGCCTGCGCGCCGGCCCGGGCAAGGGCGAGTTGGAATGGAGGCGGCCCAGCCGCACCACCTTGCAGGACATGCTGCACAACCCAGTCTACGCGGGCGCCTATATCTATGGCCGCCATCCTCACCAAGCCGGAGCGGGGGTTCCCGAGCGCTGGACGGTGCTGATCAAAGACCATTGGCCAGCCTATATCACCTGGGAAACCTTCGAGAGGAACCAGACGCAGATGGCGGCGAATCGCAATCCGGCGGCGGGCGTCGCCCGTGGTGGCCCGGCGTTGCTGGCCGGGCTGGTGTTTTGTGGGCGATGCGGCCAGCGGATGGCCACCGAATATCATGATCAGGGCCGCTTCCGCCGCTATCGCTGCAGCCAGGGAGCGATCCGCTTCGCCGCCCCTTCCTGCCAATCGCTGGGCGGGCGTGAATTGGAGGCGCTGGTTGGCGCGTTGATCTTGCGGACTCTCGAACCGGCGGCGCTGGAGGTCAGCCTGCAATGGGCGGAGGACCTGGACCTGGAACGCCAACACCTCCATCGCCAATGGCGTCAGCGCGTGGAGCGCGCCCATTACGAAGCGGATCGGGCGCGGCGTGAGTATCGCGCGGTCGAGCCCGAGAACCGCTTGGTCGCCCGCGCTTTGGAACGCGCATGGGAGGAGGCCCTGGCGGCGGAAATCCGGGTCCAGGCGGATCACGACCGCTTCCTCGCCCAGCAGCCGATGCCGCTGAGCGCGGCGGAGCGCGAGGCGATCCGGCGCTTGGCCGACGACATTCCCACCCTGTGGCGGGCCGCCACGACGACGGATGCCGACCGCCAGACCATCGCCCGCCTCCTGTTGGACAAGGTCGTGGTGACCGTGGCCGGCGCGACGGAGGCGGTCACGGTGGACTGCCACTGGGCCGGTGGTGTTCATACTCAGCACCCCTTGCGGCGCGCCGTCCGGCGCCGCGACCAACTCAGCACCTTTCCGGCCCTGATGGAGCGCATCCAGGCGCTGAACGCCGACGGCCACAAGGCTCCGGCCATCGCGGCGATGCTCAACACCGAAGGCTGGCACCCGCCCAAGCGGCGCGAAACCTTCACCGACGTCATGGTGCGCGACCTGCTGCATCGCCAAGGCGTGCCGGTGGGGGCCTATCCCCGACCGTCCGCTCGGGTCGAGCGACTGGGACCGGATGAGCGGACGTTGCCGGAACTGGCGGCCCGCCTGGAGATCCCGGCCAACACCTTGTACCACTGGCTGCGCCGAGGCTGGTTGCAGGCCCGACGGGCCTCCGCCGGCGGTCATGCGGTATGGCTGGTCGAGGCCGATGAACAGGAGATCGCCCGGCTGCACGCTTTGCGCGAGAGGAAATCGCTTGCTCTCAATGCTGCAACGAACAATCCAACTTGAGAGGCATCATGCCTGCCAGATGTCCATGGGAGCATTGTCGTAGCAGCAGCCCTTGCGCGACATGGACTGCCGCATGCCGGCCGCCTGCAACAGGTCGCGGTAGTCCCGGGAGGCATACTGACTGCCGCGATCGGAATGCTGGATGAGACCCACAGGCGGCCGTTGGCGCTGGATGGCCATGACCAGGGCCGAGGTGGTGAGTTCGGCGCGCATCGCCCAGCCAACGATCTTCCGGGTCGCCAAGTCGAGGACAGCCGCCAGATACAGCCAGCCTTCAGCGGTAGGCAGGGAAGTAAAGTCGGCAAGCCAGACCCGGTTGGGCTCGGCCACCTGGAAGGCTTGGGCCAGCAGATCGGGAGCGACCGGCAGGCCATGGCGGCTGTCGGTCGTGACGGGCCGGAACCGTGCACATGAGACGGACTGCGAACTCGTCCCGGTGGTCCTCAATGAAGCGGAACCTCATCTCGGTGCTTCCGAGAAGATGCTGATGGCCTTTTTCAAAATGTCGCGTTCCTGCCGGGCGCGCTCCAACTCGCGTCGCAGCCGCGCGATCTCCGCCGTCTGCTCGTCCGGCTTGGCCATGTCGGATACGGCAGGGGCACCAGACCGTGAGCGCGGCGGGTCGCCTTGGGCTACCCGCTGCCAGTTCCGCAGCACCGAAGCTTGCAGGCCCAACTCCCGCGCCACATGCTCCAGCGGCCGGCCGCTCCCTTCCAGCAGGGCAACAGCCTCACGCTTGAACTCATCCGTGAAGGATCGCCTTGTCTTCGTCATCAGACACCTTCCCGCTCCACGCCGAGCTTAGCTGAGGTGTCCACCGAACCGGGGCAAGATCAGATCGATGGGTCACAGAAAAACGGAGGCCAGTTCCGGCGGGCGAGACAGGGTGTGGGCGATCATCTCCAGCGCACCGCGCGTCCCGTCGCGGTCGCAGCCGCCCAGGCACAGCCGGACCGCCTCCGGCGCCGGGCTGTTGACCGAGAAGGCATCGCTGACGACGATGCCGAGCTTGGCCCCGCGCAGGGTCGCGGCGAAGCTGGACCGGCTCCATCCCGCGGGCAGCGGCAGCCAGTAGTGGAAGGCTTCCGGTTTGGAGCGAAGGGCAGGTCCCGGCAGAATACCGCGGGCGATGGTCTGGCGCAGAGCCGATTCCGCCCGGATGGCCGCCAGGATCGCCTGTGCCGTGCCGTCGCCCATCCAGCGGGTCGCCAGCGCCACGGTCAGCGGGGAGGCCATCACCGTCGTTGCCCGCAGGAAGGCGGACAGCTGCCAGACATGGCGCGCCTCGGGAACAACCAGATAGGCGATGCGCAGGCCGGCCCCCAGGATCTTCGCCACGCCGGCGATGTGGAAGACGATGTCCGGCGCCAGGGCCGCCATCGGAACCGGCCCGCCGGCCGGCAGCGCGCCATAGGCGTCATCCTCGACGATGGCGACGCCGTGCCGGCGGGCAATGTCGACCAGGGCCTGACGGCGCTCCGCCGACAGGGTGATGGTGGTCGGGTTCTGCAGGGTCGGATTGCAGTAGAGCGCCTTGGGCGGACGGGTGCGGCAGACCTCGGCGAAGGCATCGGGCAGAATGCCGTCCCCGTCCATCGGCAGGCCGACCACCTCCAGCCCCAGCTGCGCCGCCAGCCCACGCAGGCCGGGATAGGTCAACGCCTCGGCACAGATGCGGTCGCCCGGCTTCGCGAGCGCGCCCAGCACGGCATGCAGGGCACTGTGGGTGCCGGCGCAGACCAGCAGCCGCTCCACCCGCACCGGCAGGCCGCGCAGAGCCAGCCAATCGACGCCTGCCTGCCTGTCCTGTTCGGCGCCGCCGAACTCCTGGTAGCGCAGCAGATCGACCAGATCCTGCCCGACCTCCGCCAGACCGGACCGCATGCGCGCCAGCAGCTCCGAATCCTCGATATCCGGCGGTAGGTTCATCGACAGGTCGGCGGAACACCGCGCCGTGGACCGGACAGGTGGCTGGGTGGCGGAAGCGGCGGTCTCCGCGGTCGGCAGCGGTTCAGGAGCGCAAGGGATCGCCACGGCCGCGTCACGAACGAAGGTGCCGGCGCCGACGCGGGATTCGATCAGCCCGCGCCGCTGCGCCTCCTGATAGCCGCGGGCGACCGTGGTGAAATCGACTTCCAGCGCCTCTGCCAGCACCCGCTGGGCCGGCAGCCGGGCACCGGGGGCGAGGCGCCCGTTGCGCATGTCGTCGGCGATGACGTCGGCAATCGCGACGTAGCGCGGCTTGTCGCTGCCGTGGATCACCGCATGCCAGGGGTGCGGGCGCCCGACGGGAGACGGAAACTGACCTTGTAGCGTTTGCATTCAAACCACGTCCAGCGCATGGATCCAAACTATGCAGCGCCCGTTCCGGAGGCACCCCGCCCCGGACGGGACGGCGCATCCTAAGCGCCCCGCCCCGTCCGTGGCAACCACCAGCTCTGACACCGCGACGAAGTCCCGCAGCCCATTGATTTCCGCCATTTCCACCATCCAGCGGAACATGCCGCACCCTCCTGCCTCTTCTCGCCCGAACTCTGCGGAGCAGCACTGCCGTGGAGCGGAAAATCCGCCCAAATCGTGAGCATCGGGGCAGATTGGTGAAAAATACGTCACTAACAGCCCGATCATTGAGCGGAATCTGCCACTTTGACCGCATTCATTATACGCTACCTCCGCGTTTTTTGTATGGATATATAGGAGTCCCGTCGAAAAATTGACGGCACCGGTGACTGGCATGCGCTTTGCTAATGACTGTAAGCCGGACGCCGTCACGCCAGGAGCGGACAGCCCGGCGCCGGGGGCGTCGATGACGAAGACGCCGAGACCAATAAAGGAGTGCGATCCATGCCTGCCGTCACCAAGCCGCAAAACCAGACCGGCGATGTCCTGGTGGATTACGAGGAGAAGGTGTTCGAGGACGTCAAGGCCGAGCCGGGAGAGAAGGCGCTCGTCACCTTTCACACCGTGGCCTTCGAAGGGTCCATCGGCCTGGTCAACCTGCTGCAGGCGACAAGGCTTCTGCGCAAGGGCTTCGAAACATCGGTCCTGCTCTACGGTCCCGGCGTCACGCTGGGCGTGCAGCGCGGCTTTCCCACCCTGGGCGACGAGGCGTTCCCGGGCCATCAGGCGATGAACAAGCAGATCGTCAAGTTCATGGAGGAAGGCGGCAAGGTCTACGCGTGCCGCTTCGCGCTCCAGGCCCTCTATGGCCACGGAGAGGGGGCGCTGATCCCCGGCGTGCGCCCGATCAATCCGCTGGATGTGCTGGACATCGTCCTGCTCCATCGCAAAGCGAATGCATTCATTCTGAACACCTGGACGCTGTGACGGCGCCGCAAGCGTAAGACCAACCACGCCGCAGGCGTAAAACCAGAGGGCGGAGCATGATGGAGAAACGAACGGTCCGGGTGGCGGCGGTGCAGATCGCCCCCGACCTGGACAGCGCGGACGGAACGGTGGAGCGGGTGTGCCGGGCTGTCGCCGACGCCGCGGCGCAAGGGGCGGCGCTGGTCGTCTTCCCGGAGACCTTTGTCCCCTACTATCCCTATTTCTCCTTCGTGCGTCCGCCCGTCCTGGCCGGCGCCGACCATCTGCGGCTCTACGAGCGCGCCGTCGTCGTGCCCGGCCCGGTCACCGAGGCGGTCGCCGCCGCCGCCCGCGCCCATGGCGTGGTGGTGGTGCTGGGGGTGAACGAGCGGGACCATGGCTCGCTCTACAATACCCAGCTGGTGTTCGACGCCGACGGCCGGCTGGTGCTGAAGCGGCGCAAGATCACCCCGACCTATCACGAGCGCATGATCTGGGGACAGGGCGACGGCGCCGGGCTGACCGTCGTCGACACCGCCGCCGGCCGGGTCGGCGCGCTCGCCTGCTGGGAGCATTACAACCCGCTGGCCCGCTACGCTCTGATGGCCCAGCACGAGGAAATCCACGTCGCCCAGTTCCCCGGCTCACTGGTTGGCCAGATCTTCGCCGACCAGATCGAGGTCACCATCCGCCACCACGCGCTGGAATCCGGCTGTTTCGTGGTGAACGCCACCGGCTGGCTGACCGACGACCAGATCCAGTCGATCACCCCCGACGCCGCTTTGCAGAAGGCGCTCCGCGGCGGCTGCATGACCGCCATCGTCTCGCCGGAAGGCAACCATGTGGTGCCGCCGCTGACGTCGGGCGAAGGCATCCTGGTCGCCGACCTCGACATGACCCTGATCACCAAGCGCAAGCGGATGATGGATTCCGTCGGCCACTATGCCCGGCCGGAGCTGCTGTCGCTCCACCTCGACAACCGCCCCGCAGCGCCGATGACGACGACGGTCACGGCCGCCGTTCCCCCCGCAGCCGCCCCTTCCCCCCAAGCCGAGGCCGACCATGACCACGCCCAGCTCCTCCAGCTTGCCCGCTAGCCGGCTGATCACCGAACTGCAATCCTTTGGCGTCCGTCTGGCAGACCCCAAGGCCGGGGCCCCCAGCCGCCGCGGCGGCGCCGGTCCCAGCGACCACAAGGCGATGACGGTGGATGGCCGCACCGTGATGGTGCCGGTCCACACAGCAGGCGCCTTCGCCTCCCCCTATGTCGCCGAACCGCCGGGTGCCGACGGCGCCAGTCTGGTGCGGCGCGACGGGATGGCAATGGGACGGGTGACATTCCCGCGCCAGCCGCGCTTCTACGCGCTGCAAACCATGGACGGCATCCCCTACTCCAAGATCGCCGTCCTGCACGGTGCCGATGTGCTGGCGACCACGGTCCTACAGACCTGCATCCGCTACCAGAGCCGGACCAAGACCTGCCAGTTCTGTTCCATCGGCCAGTCGCTGGCGGCAGGGCGGACCATCGCCCGCAAGACACCGGAACAGTTGGCCGAGGTGGCGCGGGCCGCCGTTCTGCTCGACGGCGTGCGCCATATGGTGATGACCACCGGCACGCCGCCCACCCCCGACCGCGGCGCCGCCATCCTGTGCGAGAGCGCCGCCGCGGTGAAGGCCGCGGTCGATCTGCCGATTCAGGGCCAGTGCGAACCGCCGGACGACGACCGCTGGTTCGCCCGTCTGCGCGACGCCGGCATCGATACGCTCGGCATGCATCTGGAAGCGGTGACGCCGGAGGTGCGCGCCCGCATCATGCCCGGCAAGGCCGACGTCCCGCTGGAGCGCTATTACTCGGCCTTCAAGGCCGCAGTACCGGTCTTCGGCCGCGGGCAGGTCTCCACCTACATACTGGCCGGGCTGGGCGACAGCCACGAGGCAATCCTGGAAATGGCGGACCGGCTGATCGGGATGGGCGTCTATCCCTTCGTCGTCCCCTTCGTCCCGGTCTCCGGCACGCCGCTGGAGGACCATCCCGCCCCGCCCCCCGCCTTCATGCACGACCTTCTGTCCGCCGTGGGCGGGATGCTGAAGCGCGCCGGCATGCGGGCATCCGACAGCAAGGCCGGCTGCGGCAAATGCGGCGCCTGTTCCGCCCTGTCGCTCTTCGAAGACTGACCCATTTTCCAGGAGTTTCCCCCATGAACAGCATTCCCCATGTCCCGGTCGTCATCGTCGGCGGCGGACAGGCCGGCCTGTCGGTCAGCTACAATCTGAAGAAGCAGGGCGTCGAGCATCTGGTGCTGGAAAAGAACCGGATTGGCCATTCCTGGCGCAACGACCGCTGGGACAGCTTCTGCCTCGTCACGCCCAACTGGCAGTGCCGCCTGCCCGACTACCCCTATCAGGGCAGCGACCCCACCGGCTACATGGTGAAGGACGAGATCGTCGCCTATCTGGAGGGCTTCGCCGCCATGGTGAAGCCGCCGATCCGCGAAGGTGTCGCCGTCACCCGCCTGTCGCGCGGCGCACATGGTGGTTTCGATCTGGAGACCAGCGACGGGCCGATGACCGCCGATCAGGTGGTGGTGGCGACCGGCGGCTACGACATCCCGATCGTGCCACCCTATGCCCATGCCCTGTCGCGCGACATCACGCAGGTCCATTCAGTCGACTACCGCAACCCGGACCAGCTGCCGCCGGGTGCCGTGCTGGTAGTGGGGTCCGGCCAGTCGGGCGTGCAGATCATGGAGGATCTCTACATCGCCGGCCGGCAGGTGCATCTGTGCGTCGGTCCGGCACCGCGTTCGCCCCGCCGCTATCGCGGCAAGGACGCGACGGAATGGCTGATGGAGATGGGCTATTACAAGCTGACGGTCGACAGGCATCCGCTGGGCGACCGCGCCAAGGAGAAGACCAACCATTACATGTCCGGCCGCGCCGGCGGGCACGAGATCGACCTGCGCCGCTTCGCCCTGCAAGGGGTCAGGCTCTATGGCAGCATGGCGGGGATGGACGGCAAGACGGTGTGCTTCGCCGACGATCTCGCCAAGAATCTCGACGACGCCGACGAGGTTTACGTTTCCATCCGCCGCGACATCGACGCCTACATCGCCAAGGCCGGCATCGATGCCCCGGAAGAGCCGCCCTTCGTCCCGGTCTGGGCGCCGGACGGCGTGCCGGACGCCATCGACTGCGCCGCCGAGGGCATTTCCGCCATCGTCTGGGCCATCGGCTTCCGCCCGAACTACGGCTGGATCGAGCTGCCGGCCTTCGACGGCCGCGGCAACCCGAAGTTCCGGCGCGGCGTGTCGCCGGTCGACGGGCTCTATTTCATCGGACTGCCCTGGCTGAACACCTGGGGATCGGGCCGCTTCCTGGGCGTGGCCGATGATTCCGCCTATCTGGCCGAGGTGATGCGCGCCCGCATCGACGCCCGCCAGCCGGTCGCCGCCTGACCGCCGTCCTGCTGTCCCGCCCTCCCAGGGAGACCGACCCATGGCAGAAGCAACGACACCCGACAGCCCGCTGTTTTCCGTCATCGCGAACCCGCTCCCCCACGGGCCGCTCCCTGAACGGCCGTTCGTTCCCGGCCTGCACCGCATCAAGCATGCGACCGAAGGCTGGGAGCTGCGGCAGGCGGCGGCCCTGCGCCGGCAGGTCTTCTGCGTCGAGCAGGGACTGTTCGACGGCGACGACCGCGACGCCATCGACGACCGGGCGCTGACCATCGTCGCCCTGTCCGAGCTGTGCGGGATGCCGGACCGGGTGGTGGGCACCGTGCGCATCCACGAACCGGAACCGGGGGAGTGGATCGGCTCGCGTCTGGCGGTGGCGGCGGACCACCGGAGGGCCGGGTCGCTGGGGGCGTCGCTGATCCGCATGGCGGTCTGCACGACGACGGCGCGCGGCTGCGCCCGCTTCCATGCCCTGGTCCAGAGCCAAAACGCTCTGCTGTTCCGCCGGCTGCGCTGGCGAACCCTGGCGGAAGTGGAGTTGCACGGCCGCCCCCATCACCACATGGAGGCGGACCTCGCCCATTACCCGCCGATCCACGATGGCGCGGCCGGCTTCCTGACGCTGGCGCGGAGGGCGGCATGACCGCCGCCATCCCGTCTCTGGCAGTGCTGGCCGACCGGCTGCGCGCCAGCCCCGGCTTCGCCCACAAGGCGGACATCGCCGCGGTGGTGAGCGCGCTCGGCGTCGGTGGAGGCGGGGCGGTGCCGGTCGGCGACGACTGCGCCGCCATTCCCGACGGCGAGGGGCATCTGCTGGTCGCCGCCGAAGGGTTCGTCAACGGCTTCGTCGCGGCTGAGCCCTGGTTCGCGGGCTGGTGCGGAGTGATGGTGAATGTCAGCGACATCGCGGCGATGGGCGGCCGGCCGCTCGCCGTCGTCGATGCGCTGTGGAGCTGCGGCGAGGAGCAGGCCCGGCCGATCCTCGATGGGCTGCGCGCCGCTTCGGCGGCCTATGGCGTGCCCATCGTCGGCGGCCACACCAACTGCCGCAGCGACAGGCCGCAGTTGGCGGTGTCCATCGTCGGGCGCGCCGGCCCGCTGCTGACCAGCTTCGACGCCCGTCCGGGCGACCGGCTGATGATGGCGGTGGACCTGCGCGGCCGCTATCACGAGCCCAACCCCTTCTACGATGCCGCCACCGCCGCCCCGCCGGAGCGGCTGCGCGGCGACCTCGCCCTGCTGCCGGGGCTGGCGGAGGACGGGCTGTGCCGCGCCGCCAAGGACATCAGCATGGCGGGCGCCATCGGCACGGCGCTGATGCTGCTGGAATGCTCCGGCGTCGGCGCGATCATCGACGTCGCCGCAGTGCCACGGCCGGAGGATGTGCCGCTCGACCGCTGGCTGCTGTCCTTCCCCAGCTTCGGCTTCCTGCTGAGCGTGGCGCCGGAGCATGAGACGGCGGTCGCCGCCCGCTTCCATGCCCGCGGCCTTGCCTGCGCCACCATCGGCGAGTTGCGGCCGGGACAGGAGGTGACGCTGACCGATGGGACGGAGCCGGTGCAGCTTTGGGATTTCGCCGGCCGGCCGCTGATCGGCTGCGGTGCGCCCGTCCTTCCTGCGGAGGAGCGGCCATGACGCTGTCGGTCGCCATCCTCGCCCATTCCACCAACCCGCGCGGCGGCGTGGTCCATGCCCTGGAACTGGCGGAGGCGCTGACCGCGCTTGGCCACCATGCGGTGGTGCATGCGCCCGATCCGGCCGGTCGCGGCTTCTTCCGGACGACCCGCTGCGGAACGGTCGGCGTGCCGGCCCGGCCGGTGCCGCGGGAGGCCGGGCTGCGGTCCCTAGTGGAGGCCCGGGTCGCCAACTATGTCGCCTTCTTCAGCCGGCCCGGAGTCCCGCGGTTCGACCTTTACCACGCCCAGGACGGCATCAGCGGCAACGCCCTTGCCGATCTGCGCGACCGCGGGCGGATCGGCGGCTATCTCTACACCGTCCACCACATCGACGTTTTCGGCGACCCGGCCATAGAGGCCTTGCAGATGCGGGCGATCCGCTCTGCCGACCGGGTTCTGTGCGTCAGCCGCCTGTGGCGGGATGTCCTGGCGCAAGACCATGGCATCGACGCCGCCATCGTCGGCAACGGCGTCGATCGCCACCGCTTCACCCCGGCTTCCACGGCGGCGGATGCGGACTGGCGTGGGCGTCTCGGCCTGACCGGAGGCCCAGTCTTCCTGTCGGTCGGCGGGGTCGAGGCGCGCAAGAACAGCGTCAGGCTTCTCGACGCCTTCCTCGCGCTCCGGCGCGACCTCCCGGACGCGCAACTGGTCGTCGCCGGGGGCGCCTCCCTGCTCGATCACAGCCCCGAAATGTTGGCGTTCGAGGCGCGGATCGCCGCCGGCTCAATCACCACCGGACCCGGAGGGACGGTGATCCGCACCGGACCCCTTCCCGATGCGGCGATGCCGGCGCTCTACCGGCTGGCCGATGCGCTGGTCTTCCCGTCGCTGCGCGAAGGGTTCGGGCTGGCGGTGGTGGAGGCGATGGCCTGCGGCACCCCGGCCATCGTGCCGGCCATCGCCCCCTTCACCGAGCATCTTGAACCCGGGGACGCCGAATGGGTCGATCCGCTCGACAGCGGCTCCATCGCGCGGGCGATGCGCGCGGTGCTGGAGCCGCGACGGGCGGAGGCGTTGCGTGCCGCCGGCTTGGCGAGGGCCGCCGGCTTCGGCTGGGAGAGCTGCGCCGCACGCCATGTCGCCGAATACACCCGATTCCCGTCCACAGCGAGGAGCCTTGTCCCATGCCTGAAATGATCTTCCGCGTGCGCTGGCCCGACGGAACCGTGACGGACTGCTATTCGCCCTCCCTGGTGATCCGCGAACTTCTGGAGGAAGGGGCGGTCTATGGCCTCGCCGACTTCGTCCGCATCAGCCGCGGCGCCTTGACCATCGCCAGCGACCGCGTGGCGGCGAAGTTCGGCTTCCCCTGTTCACGTGCCTCGCGCCAGATCGCGGCCATCGACGCCGCCGCCGCGCGCTTCACCGACGATCCGGACGCGACTGTGACCGTCGTCGCCTTCACCTGACCGGAATGGGAAACACATCCATGGCAGTCGCCCTCAGCCGCTCCATCCCCACCGGCTCCATGCCGGCGGAGTCCCTGCCGTCCGCCCCCTGCCTGGACATCGCCGGAGCGGTCACGGTGGGCATGCCGCAGCTTGCCCTGAACGGGCTGTCGGAACTCTGGCTGGCGAAGGAGTGCGGGCACCGCCATTGGCTGATGCTGGCGGAGCTGTTCAGGCAGCGGTCGCCCGACTTCCGGGACAGCGAGGGTGCGACGCTCTACGCCACCTTCACCGGTTTCTCCCTGTCCGGCGCCCGCCTCCACCATGTGGGGGAACATGACCGGCTCGAGATCTCCGGCAGCATCGCCCGGATCTCGCGTACGCAGTATCTGAGCGTCCAGACCATCCATGCGAATGGCACGCCCGTCGGAACCGTCACGCTGCAATCGATTTTCCTGAAACGGGCGACGGAGGGTGACAACCTGAGCGTGCTGCGTGCATCTCCACACCCGGCGCCGCGCTTCGCCCCCGTCCCGACCGCCGACGCGCCCTTCGCTTCACTATGCCAGCGTTTCCGGCGGAACGATTGGGAGGAGCATCGGACCTTCCGCCGTGACCGGCGCCACCCCGATGGGGAGGTCGTGGTCGATCCCTGTCCGACCGTAGACTTCAACGGTGCGGGCTTCCTCTATTTCGCCAGTTTCCTGGCCATCATGGACCGGGCGGACTGGGCGCTGGAGCGAACGGCCGGGGCGGGTTGGGTCACCACCGGCCGGGAGCTGTTCTATTATGGCAACATCAACCCCGGCGACCGCGTGATCGTCCGCCGCTGCGGCAACGACGACGGGACGGACCGGCGCGTCCGCTGGTTCGACATTCTGCGGGAAAGCGACGGGAAGCGGATCGCGGACGGGTTCTGGAGACGGGATAGGCGGGACAGCCCGTATTGAACCGCTGGCCTGGAATGCGCACCGGCCGCAGGGACGACACACCTTCGAGTAAAGCCGTTCCGAAACGCTGACGAATGGTGCGGGCATAGCCGTCTCCAATACATATGAAGCAGAGGGTGAGGTCGCCCCTCGCCGTCACCATCGGATCGTCCATCGGCCTTGAAACCCAAGTGCTCGTAGAAGCCCCGATCGGACAGGTTCTGCGCGTTGACGTCGACCGTCACTTCTTCCCGGCTATCATGGAATGCCAGCAGAAGCAGGTTGCCGACACCCCTGACGTGACTCTCGGCGTGCACAAACAACGCATCCACATGGTTCCGAGTAGCGCCCAGAAAGCCATGGGGCACGTCTTCCGCATCGACTGCAACCAGCAAATAGGCAGAAGGCACGTACGACTTCTCGACGAAGCTGCCGATCTCCCGAAAAGCTTCATCTGAAAGGAATTCGTGGTTGGCCAAGACGGCACTTCGCCAAATCATAAAGCATCTAGGCAGATCTTGATCTGTCGCCGCTCTCAAGGTGAACATGCTTAATTCCTGACTTTGCGTGGACCGCCCCGGCGTCGGGATCGGCCGAGACCGGCCGTGACGGCTCGGTCGAGCGGCCACGGCGGCATTCGTCGCGGCGGTGCTGCGCACAGTGCCGCTGCGCCGGGTCGGCATCGCCCGCGGCGACACCTCCAGCTTCGCGGTGCGGGCTCTCGGCTGCTGGGGGCTGTCCTACCGCTGCACGCTGGCAGCGGGCGTCACCGTCAGCCGTACCCATGCGGACGAACCGGCGGTCGACGGTCTGGAGCTGATGCTCAAGGGCGGTCAGATGGGTGCGATGATCTGTTCGAACGGCTGCTGGGATAGGCGCCGTCAGGGTATAGCCGGGGGTTTGATGAAAGGCGCCTACACCCCGTGCCGCCGCCGCAGGAATTCAGCCGCACGCTCGCCCACGATCGCGCACGGTGCCTGCGTGTTGCCCGTCGTCACCCTCGGGAGGATGGATCCGTCCGCGACGCGCAGCCGGTCGATGCCGTGGACCGCCAGCGACGCGTCGACGACCGACATGTCGTCGATGCCCATCCGAGCCGTCCCGCATTGGTGCCAGTAGGTCACCGCGGCGTCGCGGAGGAACTGATCGTCGACCGCCGACCCCGCCCCGGGGATGGCCTCGCGCCGGACATAGGGCGCGAAAGCCGCATCGTTCCCGATCTCGCGGCAGAGCTGCACGCAGGCGCGGGCCGTCTCCAGGTCCCGCGGATCGGACAGCATGTTGGGATCGACCAGGGGGGCCACGGCTGGGTCCGCCGACCGCAGCCGCACCTCGCCACGGCTATAGGGCTGCGCCAGCCCCGCGAACATCGTCCACCCATGCCCAGGGACGCCGCGCGCCGCCGTGCGCTCGCTGGGAACGGGGAACTCGACCTGACAGAACAGAAGGTCCGGCGCCTCCAGGTCGGGACGGCTTTTCCAGTAGAGGGTCGCCTCGCTCCCGCTGGCGCGTGGGGCGATCGGCTCCCGATACTCCCAGGTGCAGCCGAACGACACATGATCCTGCAGGCCGCGGCCGACGCCGGGCAGGTGACGCACGACCGGAATGCCGTGCCGGTCGAGTTGGCTCCGGTCGCCGATCCCCGACAGCATGAGCAGCTTGGGCGTGTTGATGGCGCCGGTGGACAGGATGACCTCCGAGCCTGCCGTGAAGGACAGAATCCCGCCGCCCCGTTCGACCTCGACGCCGGTCGCCGTCGTCCCGTCGAAAAGCACGCGGCGCACCAGCGTATCGGTCAGGATCGTGAGGTTCGGCCGGTCGGCCACCGGATGGACATAGGCGCGGTAGAGCGAGTTGCGCCGCCCGTCCCGCAAGAGCATGTCGGTATAGGCCACGCCCCCCGCGGTTTCCATCATCCTGCCATTGGGGCTGTCGTAGCGCGGGATGCCGAGGGACCCGGCGGCGTCGAGCAGCGCGCCGGCGATCGGGCTCGGATCCTGTGCGGGCTGCACCCATACCGGCCCGGAGCCGCCGCGATACTGCGGGTCCGGCGCACCCCGCCAGTTCTCGATGCGTCGATAGATGCCGAGAACCGCCTCGTGGCTCCAGCCGGCATCGCCGGACTGTTCCGCGAAATGATCCCAGTCGGCGCGATGGCCCCTTGCCCACACCATGACATTGATGCTCGACCCGCCGCCGAGCCCCTTGCCCATGGACATGGGAAGCGCGCGGCCGTCCAGATGCGGGTTCGGCTCGGCCTGGAAGCCCCAGTCGCGCCGACTGCCGAGATTCGTGGGCCATAATGCCGGATTGAGCACCGCCTCGTCCTCGTCGCTGCCGCCCGCTTCGATGAGAAGCACGGAGCAGTCGGCATTCTCAGCCAGCCGGCGCGCGATCACCGATCCGGATGCGCCGGCACCGCAGACGATGAAGTCGTAGGCGGGCTTGAGGTTGGAGAGTCTCTGCATCTGATTGTCACGGATGCGTCTGTTGAACTCCTCGGAGCCGCCGGAGATGGAATGGCTCATGTCATGGACCTTTCGATGAGCGGAGGGGATGGGCCGACGGGGCCGGTGCCTAGCGCGACTGCGCGCCGGACTGTCGGGCCGCTTCGTCGATCACCGTCGCGACGACCTCCGACTGCGTGAAGTAGAGGGCATGGCTGGCCGGGACGTTCGTGACCTTCGCGCCGATGCGCTTCGCCATGTCCTGGAGCATCCGCTGGTCGAACGCCTTGTCCTCCGTCGCGATCACCGCCCAGCTGGGCTTGTTCCGCCAAGCGGCATGCTGCAGCTTCACGCCGAAGCTCGCCATGTTGATCGGGACCTGCGACGCCTTCAGGAAATCGACGTCGGCCTTCGTCGCATCCGCGGCGAAGCCGGCGGCGAAATTCTCGGGCTTGATGAAGCCGAAACCGTCCTCGCTCTTCTCGATGACGAACTCGGGCGGCGTCTTGTAGCCGTCATATTGCTGCGCCGTGGTCTCGCCGGCGTCGGGCGACAGGGCGGACACATAGACCAGTCCACGCACCTTGGGATGGACACCGGCTTCGGTGATGACGGTACCGCCCCAGCTGTGGCCGACCAGAACGGCGGGACCATCCTGCCTGTCGAGCGCGCGCCGCGTGGCCGCCACATCGTCTTCAAAGGAGGTGAGCGGATTCTGGACGATCGTGACCCGGTATCCGCGGTTGGTCAGGTCCTCATAGACCTTCCGCCATCCCGATCCGTCGGCAAAGGCGCCATGGACGAGGACGACATTCCTGACAGCCGCCTGATCGGCGGACTGGCCGGTCTGCTGCGCCTGCGAGACCGACGGCGACAGGGTGGCGACCGAAGCGGCCAGGATCAGGGCCTGAATCGTGTTCTTCATGTTTGCCTCCATCCGTTCGCGATAAATGTTATCGCGATATTTGTTTGTATCGTCGGGGCACTCTCTTGTCCAGGAAAATTTATCGCGATATATGTCAGCGGAAGATGCACCACGAAGGGAGCGGTCCATGTCGGACGTGAACAAGCCGGATGTGAACAATCCGCCGGTGCCGCTGGAGGAGCAGCTCTGCTTCGCGATCTACTCGGCCGGAATCGCCATCCAGCGGGCCTACAAGCCGCTGCTGGACGCCCTTGGCCTCACCTATCCGCAGTATCTCGTCCTCAACATCCTGTGGCGGGAAGACGGGCAGACGGTGGGGAGCATCGCCCAGCAGCTTGCCCTTGAATCCAGCACGCTGACGCCCCTGCTCAAACGCCTGGAGGCTGCGGAGCTGATTCATCGCACGCGCAACCCGACCAACGAGAGGCAGGTGATCGTGTCGCTGACGGCCGAGGGAACGGCTCTGCGCTCCAGGGCCGGCTGCCTGGGCGATACGTTGCTCCACGCCTCCGGGCAGTCGCCCGCCGCATTGGCAAGGCTCAACCGCGAGATCGCGCAGCTGCGCGATTCCGTTTACGCGCATATCGGCGGCTGGACGTCGCCAGACGCACATTGAGGAGAAAAGCACTCACCGGCCCCGGTCATGGCCGGATTATGGAATGATCTCCAGCTCGGCGATCCCGTCGCCATCCAGATAGCCGGCAATCGCCCCGGGCAGTTCGATGATCATGGTAATCTCCCTCATCATTTCTCGGCCTTGTCCGGGACGACGACACCAGCCCATCCGACGATGTGGTGCCATCCGTCCCGACCTGACTTCCCGGCACTCTACGACTGAACCCGCATCGCGGTAATCGGGACAAATCGGGATGCGTCGTCGCGGAAATCGGGACAATCAGGCCGGGACGGGCCGGTCGGGCGGAAGCCGGTGGCCGCCATGATGCTCGGTGGGCTCCCTCGCCCGCCACAACCCGATCAGCCCAGCCCCTTCACCATGCCTGACCGTAGAGTTCCAAGGCGTCCTCGTAGCGGACATCGCGCGGATTGTTGACCAGAAGCCTCTGCACCTTCATGGCGTCGGCGGCCAGCATCGGCAGATCGTCCCGCCGCACGCCTACCTGTTCCAGCCGCTGCTCCATCGGCATGGCGGCGACGAGATCGCGCATGGCCTCGATGAAGGCGGCGGCCGCCCCGGCCGGCGTGGCGAAGGAGCGGCCGGGCAGGACCGCCGGGACCAGTTCGGCATAAAGCCCCTCCGCGGCCGGCCGGTTGAACTCCAGCACCGGTCCGAGCATCAGCGCGTTGCTCAGCCCGTGCGGCACATGGAAATGGCCGCCCAGCGGATAGGCCAGGGCGTGGACCGCCCCGACCGGCGCGTTGGCGAAGGCGATGCCGGCGAGCAGCGAGCCCTGGAGCATCGCCGCACGGGCGGCGACGTCGCGCCCGTCCGCGATGACGGCGCGGATGTTGCCGGCCAGAAGGCCCAGCGCCCGCAGCGCGAGGCTGTCGGACAGCGGGTTCTTCTTGTGGCGGGTGGTGTAGGCCTCGATGGCGTGGACCATCGCGTCGATGCCGGTCATCGCGGTAACCCGCGGCGGTAGCCCCAGCGTCAGATGGGCGTCGAGCACCGCAAGGTCGGGATAGAGCAGGCTGGAAACCACCCCCTTCTTCTCGCTGGTGGGCGTGGTGACGATGGCGATCGGCGTCACCTCCGACCCCGTGCCGGCGGTGGTCGGCACCTGGATCAGCGGCAGGCGCGGCCCGTTGGCGAGGCCGATGCCGTAGATGTCCGGCAGCTCCTGCGGCGTGCCGGCCAGCAGGGCGACCAGCTTGGCGGTGTCGAGCGAGCTGCCGCCGCCGAAGCCGATCACCCCGTCGGCCCCGGCGTCGCGCGCCGCCCGCACCGCCAGCGCGATCGACTCTTCCGGCGGGTCGGCCAGCACGTCGGAGAACAGGGCGCAGGCGGTGCCGGCGGCCTTGAAGCCGGCCTCGACCGGCTCCAGCAGGCCAGCCGCCACCAGACCGGCGTCGGTGACGATCAGCGCGCGGCGGATGCCCAGCTCCTTCGCCATTGCGCCCAGCCGGGCCGCCGCCCCCGCCTCGCACACCAGCTTGGGCGTGGTTTCGAACACGAAGTCCGTCATGTCTCGGTCCTCACCGGATCGGGGTTTCAGGCGGTTTCGGCCGGCGCGACCAGCCGCCCGAGCACCGTGCGGAGCGTCTCCGGCAGCGCCGCCGGGCGGCGCGTCTCGCGGTCGACATAGACATGCACGAAATGGCCGCAGGCCGCCGGGGTGGGATCGTCATTGCGGAACAGCCCGACCTCGTAGCGGACGCTGCTGGTGCCCAGCCGCGCCACGCGCAACCCGGCCTCGACCCGGTCGGGGAAGCTGACCGGCGCGTAATAGCTGCAGCCGGTGTCCACCACCAGCCCGATCACCGGGCTGTTCTCGATGTCGAGCGCGCCGTTCTCGATCAGGTACTGGTTCACCACCGTGTCGAAGTAGCTGTAATAGACCACGTTGTTGACGTGGCCGTAGGCATCGTTGTCCATCCACCGGGTCGGGACGATCTGGAAATGGGGGTAGGAGGCGCGGGTGTCGTGCTTGCGGTCCATGCGGCATCCTCTCTGTCTTGGGTTCGTTTTCGGGGACTTCAGGCGACTTCGAACAGGCCGGCGGCGCCCATGCCGCCACCGACACACATGGTGACGACGACATGGCGCACACCCCGGCGCTTGCCCTCGATCAGGGCGTGGCCGACCAGACGGGCGCCCGACATGCCATAGGGATGACCGATGGCGATGGCCCCGCCATTGACGTTCAGCCGCTCGTCGGGGATGCCGAGCCGGTCGCGGCATTGGATCACCTGCGCGGCGAAGGCCTCGTTCAACTCCCACAGCCCGATGTCGTCGACGGTCAGGCCATGTTGCTTCAGCAGCTTCGGCACCGCGAAGACCGGGCCGACCCCCATCTCCTCCGGGTCGCAGCCGGCGACCGCGATGCCCCGGTAGAGTCCGAGCGCCTGCAAGCCCCGCCGTTCGGCCTCCGCCGCCTCCATCAGCACGCAGGCCGACGCCCCGTCCGACAGTTGCGAGGCGTTGCCGGCGGTCACGAAGCGCCCTTCCCGGATCTGCTGGCCGTCGCGGAACACCGGCTTCAGCGCCGACAGCCCGGCCAGCGTGGTGTCCGGCCGGTTGCTCTCGTCACGGTCCAGCGTGACCGTATGACGGGTGGTCTCCCCGGTCGCCTTGTCGTAGCGGGTCATGGTGGTGGTGAGCGGCACGATCTCCGCGTCGAAGCGCCCGGCATCCTGCGCCTCGGCGGTGCGGGCCTGGGAGCGGGCGGCGTAGGCGTCCTGCGCCTCGCGCGGCACGCCGTAGCGCGCCGCCACGATCTCCGCCGTCTCGATCATCGCCATGTAGACGTCGGGGCGGTGCTCGACCAGCCAGGGGTCGCGCCAGCGCTCGACGTTCATGCGGTCGGTCTGCACCAGCGAAAGCGATTCCAGCCCGCCGCCGACCGCCACGGTCATGCCGTCGGCGACGATCTGCTTGGCGGCGATGGCGATGGCCATCAGGCCGGAGGCGCATTGCCGGTCCACCGACTGCGCCGCCACCGAGGTGGGCAAGCCGGCGCGCAGCGCGCATTGCCGGGCCATGTTCATGTGGGTGGCGCCCTGCTGGAGCGCCGCCCCCATCACCACGTCGTCGATTTCCGCGGGATCGATCCCGGCGCGGGCGACGGCATGGGCGATGGCGTGCCCGCCCAGCGCCTGCGCCTGGGTGTCGTTGAAGGCGCCGCGGTAGGCCTTGCCGATGGCCGTGCGGGCGGTCGATACGATGACGGCTTCTCTCACCGGTCTTCTCCTTGTTTCAGCCGGGTCTCGGCCGGCCGGCTCAGCCGGCGGCGTCCGCCGCGCGCTTCAGGATGCGGTCGACATGGCTCAGGCCGGCGTCTATCTCGTGCTGGCGGTCGAGCGAGGCGATCTCGGCGAAGCGGGCGGCCACGGCCTCCGGCGTCCGCTCGCCCTCGGGCAGGTAGACGCCGTCCGATTCGACGATGGCGAGCCGGGCGTAGGTGCCGGCGCCGGCGAGGATCACCGTGCGGCTGGGTGCCCGCTCCGACACCAGGAACAGCGCCGCCGGGGTGACGAAATCCGGGTTCAGCCGGGCCAATGCCGTCTCGTCGAGGATGTCGGACGTCATGCGGGTCGCCGCCGTCGGAGCGACCGCGTTGACGTGGATGCCGTTGCGCACGCCTTCCAGATGCAGAACGTTCATCAGTCCGACCAGACCGGCCTTCGCGGCGCCGTAGTTCGATTGGCCGAAATTGCCGTAGACGCCGGAGGTGGAGGTCGTCATCAGGACGCGGCCATAGCCCTGCGCCCGCATGATCGGCCAGACCGCGTGGGTGACGTTGGCCGCCCCCATCAGATGCACGTCGACGACCGAGCGGAAATCCTCCAGATCCATCTTGGCGAAGCTCTTGTCGCGCAGGATGCCGGCGTTGTTGATCAGCACATCGATGCGGCCCCACAGGCCGTGGGCGCGCCCGACCATCGCCGCGACCTGCGCCGGGTCGGTGACGTTCGCGCCGTCGGCGATGGCCTCGCCGCCGCGGCTGCGGATCTCCGCGACCACCGTTTCGGCGGCATCGGAGGCGCCGCGACCGTCGCGCCCGCCGCCCAGGTCGTTGACCACCACCCTGGCGCCGCGCGCCGCCAGTTCCAGCGCATAGCCGCGCCCCAGGCCGTTCCCCGCCCCGGTGACGATGGCGACCCGCCCGTCGAAGCGGATGCCGTCAGCCCCGATACCGTCCGCCCCGATTGCGTTGGATTGAATGCTCATGCTGCGTTCACCTGTTCTTTCAAAAGGGTCAGGATGATCCAGTCGGCCGCCAGCGCCGGCCTGCCACTGCCCTCGATCTCCACCGTCACCGCATAGCGCGCGGCCAGTTCCCGATCCGACCGGCGGGTGACCTCGCTCAGCACGAAGCGGGCGCGGACCCGTGCGCCGGACCGAACCGGGGCGGGGAAGCGGACGCGGTCGAAGCCGTAATTGATGACCATCGCCTCTCCGGCGATCCTCGGCAGCACGCCCTCCCCCATCGCGGTCAGCAGCGACAGCGACAGGAAGCCGTGGGCGATGGTACCGCCGAAGGGAGTGTCTCGGCTTGCCCGCTCGGGATCGACATGGATGAACTGGTGGTCGTCGATGGCGTCGGCAAAGGCGTCGATGCGCGTCTGGTCGATCTCGAACCAGCGCGACACACCGATCTCGCCGCCGACGCGCCGCTCCAGATCCCCGGCGGGAATGGGTTCGTTCATTGGGCGCGTTCCCATGTTCGTGGTGGCCATTTGGCCTTCGGTTGGGTGCGCCCGCCGCAAAGATTGCTTGCGTCACGCACAAAAAACCTACCAAGTAGTATGTGAGCGCGACCGCTTTGTCCAGGCAGAAATGTTGCCTGTGGGACGGATTGGTCCTAGCTTC
The DNA here is from genome assembly GCF_900177515.1 of Azospirillum oryzae. GTDB lineage: Bacteria > Pseudomonadota > Alphaproteobacteria > Azospirillales > Azospirillaceae > Azospirillum > Azospirillum oryzae_A. The sequence goes on along the minus strand of NZ_FXAK01000009.1, from coordinate 535,206 downwards.
GCCTGACCGGCCCCTGCCGGGGTGCCGCGAAGGGACGATGCGGGCGGAACGGGTTGATCGCCGACGAAATTATCGAGTTGGAACTGGACGATGAGCAGTGAAAAGAGCCAGCTGTCACCCCGCATCGACAAGACCGGGAACATCGATATCCTGACCGCCGCCGCCGAATGCTTTATGGAGCAGGGCTATCACGCGACGAGCATCGATGACGTGGCGCGGCGTCTGGGCGCTACGAAGGGCCGCATCTATCATTACTACCGCTCCAAGACGGAGCTGTTCTTCGACGTCCACCGCGAGGGGATGCGGCGCAACTTCGAGGCCGTCACCCCGGTGATGAAGGGGCCGGAGCCGGCGGCGAAACGTCTCAGCGCCATGTTCCGCCAGCACGCCCTGTCGATGATGGAGAATCTCGCCCTGGAGGCGGTGGTCGTGCAGGGTGTCGAGATGCACCGCTTCGGCGCCACGACGCCCGAGCAGCGCCGCACGCTGGCCGAGTTGATGACCGTGCGCAACGACTTCGAGAGCCTGTTCAAGCGGGTCGCCTATGAGGGGGTCGAGGACGGCTCGATCCGCACCAGCGATGTGTCGGTGGCGGTCAAGGTGGCGCTGGGCGCCATCAACTGGTTGTCGATTTGGTACCGCCCCCGCCCCGCCGAGACCCGCGACGACCGCGAGATCCTGGCCGACAAGATCGTGGATTCGATCATGCAGGGGCTGAACGCGCCGGGATGAGGGAAAAAGCCCCTCTCCCATCACGGGAGAGGGGCCCGGCCACCGTTGAAAACTCACTGCGCTTGACCGCCCCTCAGCCGAGTCTTTCGCGCTTGAGGCGGATGCCCGCGGCCTCGCGGTCCCAGCAATCCTCCGTCAGGCCGTCGGCCCGCAGCATGTGCTTCTGGAGCTTGCCGCTGGCCGTCTTGGGCAGTTCCTCCACCACGCGGACATAGCGTGGGACCATGTAGTGCGCCACCCTCGCGGCCAGGAAGCCGACCAGTTCGGCCGGGTCGATCACGGCGCCGGGGATCGGGGCGACGACCGCCAGCACCTCGTCCTCGCCGACATCGCTGGGCACGGCGACGGTCACCGCCTCGCGCACCGCCGGATGGGCGCAGATCTCCGCCTCAAGCTCGAAGGAGGAGATGTTCTCGCCGCGGCGGCGGATGACATCCTTCAGGCGGTCGACGAAGAAGAAGCGCCCGTCCGCCTCCATGCGGAAGGCATCGCCGGTGTGGAACCAGCCGTTGCGCATGGACGCCAGCGTCGCCTCCGGATTGCGGTAATAGCCGGAGCCGAGCGCCCAGGGCCGGTGCGAGCGGATGATCAGTTCGCCGACCGTACCCGGCGGCAGCTCGGCGTCGTTGCCGTCGACCACGCGCAGCTCGAAGCAGGCGCGCGCACGGCCGCACAGGCCCGGCACCATCCCGTCCGGTCCGGCGGTGCGCGGTCCGGCCGTCAGGGGGCTGGCGATCTCGGTCATGTTGTAGACGGTGTGGAGTTCGACGCCGAAGCGCTCGCCGAACCGGGGCGCGTCCTCGCCGAAGGGGACGATGAAGACCTTCTTGAGCGTATGGTCGCGGTCCCGCGCGTCCGGCGGCGCCTTCAGCAGGAAGTTCGCCATGATGCCCAGAAGCAGGACCACCGTGCTGCCGGTGTCGCGGATCGAGTCCCAGAAGTCCGGCGTCCGGAACTCCGGTACCATCGCTATCGACCCGCCCTTGCCCAGCATGCAATAGACGTAAAGCGTGCTGCCGCAATGGAAAATCGGCCCGCAGATCATGCAGTGGTCGTCCGCCGTGATGCTGTCGAAGGCGTCCGGCCCCATCGTGTAGATCTGCACGTAGGAGGTCACGACCCCCTTGGCCGCCCCGGTGGTTCCCGACGAATACATGATCGCGTGGGGGTCCCAGGGCTGGATCGGCCGGTCGAGCGGCAGGCTGAGGTCGGCATCGGCCGGCGCATCCACCAGCGGCGCGACGGTCACGCCGGGCAGGTCGGGCGGGTCCGCATCCGCCGTGCCGACGGTCAGGATCCTGGCCAGCGGCCCGAGCCCGATCTCCGCCAGGCGGCCGATCAGGGCGGCGTGGGCAATCAGGACCGTGGCGCCGGCATTGTCCAGCATATGCTCCAGCGGGCGCCCGCGGCTTGCCGTGTTGAGCGGCACATAGACCGCGCCGAGATAGTTGATGGCGAACCACGCGGTCAGCAGATCCGGCCCGTTTCCCATCCAGCACAGCACATGGTCGCCCTGGCGCACACCCTGCGCCCGCAGGGCCGCGGCGCGGCGGCGGACACGCTCCAGCGTCTCCCGGTAGCTCCAACTCTCGCCCCGCCAGAAGGCGACGAACACCGCGTCGGGCTGCCGGGCGGCCTGCTCCTCCAGGAGATTGCGCAGCACGCACTCGTCCACCGTGGGGATCCGCACCCAATCATCGCCGTGCATCGCCGAAAACCCTCCCTGTTCTTTTCAAACCCTGTCCGGACCACGGGCCTCGCGCCCGTGCCGGCTGCTGCCGTTCATATGTTTGCACCGCCAATCAAACGATTGCAACATACTCAGTAGAATGTTAGGGAGTGGGCATCGGCAAGAACGGCACGCCGCGCCGGCGGAGCCCCGGTGGGGAGGAAAAAGCGGAATGAGCCTTGTTTCGATCGAGCATGCCGACGGGGTGGCGCTGGTCCGCTACGACCGTGGCGGGCGGGCCAACGCCTTGAGCGCGGCGGCGATGGAGAGGCTGACCGACGTCGCCCACCGCCTGCGCGCCGACACCGGCGTCCGCGCGGTGGTGCTGACCGGCACCGGCACGGTGTTCTCCGGCGGCATCGACCTGTCCGACCCGCTGCTCTGGCCTACCGGCACGGATGTCCTGGAACAGCACGCCGCGGTCGAGCGTGGGCGCGCCCTGTGCGACGCCTGGGCGGCACTTCCCCAGCTCACCATCGCCGCCGTCGAGGGGCCGGCGGTCGGCGGCGGCGGTGTGCTGGCGCTGGCGCTGGACCTGCGGGTCTTCGGGCGGAGCGCGCATCTGCGGCTGCCGGAGGCCCGGCTCGGCTTCAACCTCGCCTGGGGCGGGCTGCCGCGTCTGGTCTCGCTGGTCGGTCCGGCGCGGGCCAAGCGGCTGCTGATCACCGACCTGCGGGTCGATCCGGCACTGGCGCTCGATTGGGGTCTGGCCGACCTCGTCGCTGAGGACGGCGCCGCGGTCGACGAAAGCATGCGGCTGGCGGGCGAGGCGGCGGCGGTCCCGCCGCTGGCCCTGCGCATGACCAAGCGCGCCATCGACGCCCAGGCCGACCAGACGCGGCTGGCCCATGGCGACAGCGACCAGTTCCTGCTCGGCCGCCTGCTGCGCGACGCCGCGGCGGCGGCCAAGGCCTGAGACGACTCTTCAAATCAATCAGAATAGGGAGGACAAACGGATGACGACGCTCAAGACCGCTCTGCTCGCGGGTATGGCCGCCTTCGCCTTCACTGGCGCATCGGCCGGCACGGCGCAGACTCAGATCTCCGACAATGTGGTGAAGATCGCCGTGCTCGACGACATGACCGGCATCTACACCGACCTCGCCGGGCGCGGCTCTGTGGTAGCCGCGCAGATGGCGGTGGAGGATTTCGGCGGCAAGGTCAAGGGCGCGCCGATCCAAGTCGTCTTCGCCGATCACCAGAACAAGGCCGACATCGCAGCCAGCGTCTCCCGCCAGTGGATCGACCGCGAACAGGTCGACGTGATCGTCGATGTCGGCAACTCCGCCGCGGCGCTCGCGGTGCAGGAGGTGACGCGCGAAACCGGGCGGGTTCACCTGAACTCCACCGCCGGCACCACCGAGCTGACCAACGAGAAATGTTCCCCGACCGGCGTCCACTGGACCTACGACACCTATGCGCTCGCCAACGGCGCCGGCCGCGCCCTGACCCAGCAGGGCAACAAGTCATGGTTCTTCATCACCGCCGACTACACTTTCGGCCGCAGCCTTGAAACCAACACGTCGAACGCGGTGAAGAAGGCCGGCGGCGAGGTCCTGGGCACGGTCCGGGCGCCGGTGGCGACGCCGGATTTCTCCTCCTTCCTGCTCCAGGCGCAGGCGTCGGGCGCACAGGTGGTGGCGCTCGCCAACGCCGGCGGCGACTTCGTCAATGCGGTGAAGCAGGCCAACGAGTTCGGCCTGAGCCAGAGCGGCCAGAAGATGGTCGGCATGCTGGTCTTCCTGACCGACATCGACAGCCTCGGCCTCGACGTGACCAAGGGGATGATCATCACCACCGGCTGGTACTGGGACACCGACGAGCGGACGCGGGAATTCGCCAAGCGCTTCGGCCAGCGCCATGAGGGCAGGATGCCGACCATGGTGCAGGCCGGAGTCTATTCAGCGGTGCTGAACTACCTGAAGGCCATCGACGCCAGCGGCACCGACAAGGGCCTGACCGTGGTCAACCAGCTGAAGACCATGCCCATCGAGGACATGTTCGCCCGCAACGGCAAGGTCCGCGCCGATGGCCGCATGGTCCACGACATGCACCTCGTCGAGGTCAAGAGCCCGCAAGAGTCCAAGGGACGTTGGGATTATTACAGGATTCTCAGCACCATCCCCGGCAACGACGCCTTCCTGCCGCTGTCCGAAAGCAAGTGCCCCCTCGTGAAGGGCTGAGGGGCAGGACCAATGAGGGCGGTACCGCCAACTTGTTGACCACCCAGTTGCCGAGGCGGGCCGCGCGGGGTATGGGACGGCATGACGACGCGCCCCGATCCCCGCTACGCCGGCTACCGCTATCCCGCCGAGATCATTGCGACGGCGGTCTGGCTGTACTTCCGCTTTCCGCTCAGCCTGCGGATGATCGAGGAACTGCTGGCGGCTCGCGGCATCACCGTCAGTTACGAGACGGTGCGCCAATGGGCTCGGAAGTTTGGCCCCGAGATCGACACCCGGTTGCGCCGAAGGGTGCCGCGCCGGGGCGACAAGTGGCACCTCGACGAAGTGGTCCTGATCATCGGCGGCCGCAAACATCACCTGTGGCGGGCCGTCGATCAGGACGGCTTCGTATTCGACGTGCTGGTCCAGAGCCGGCGCGACACCAGGGCGGCAAGCGTTTGCTGCGCAAGCTTCTGAAGGCTCAGGGCCGGGCGCCGCGGGTGCTGATCACCGACAAGCTGAAGTCCTACGCCGCCGCCAAGCGGGAGATCATGCCGGAGGTGGAGCGCCGGCAGCACAAGGGCATCAACAACCGGGCCGAGAACTCGCATCAGCCGACCCGACGACGGGAACGGCAGAGGAAGCGCTTCAAGTCGCCATATCAGGTCCAGCGGTTTCTCTCCATCCACGATCCTGTTGCCGATCTCTTCCACCTTCGCCGAGACCATCGCCCCGTCGCCGACTACCGTGCCGCCCGCGCCCAGGCCTTCGAGGCTTGGGCGGAGGTGGCCGGCGCCCGGCTCGCGGCGTAACATTGGGCCCCGCTGGCGACGCCGGCTTCCGCCGCGCCCTTGGTTGGCCACAGGTCAATCAACTTGACGATGCCCTTCCGCCGGCTGCCGCTATGTGGCCGCGCGCTCTTCGATGCAATCGACGCGTTCCGGATAAAACGCCAAATATTCGCGGATGGCGGCCACGGCGGGATAGGGAGTCTCGTAAGTCCAGACAGCGTTGATCGCGATGCGATCACCCACGCGCAGGCTGTAGTAAGTGGCATCGCCCTTGTAAGGGCAATGCGTCGTGTGCCCCGTGCGTTCGAAGGCCGTCATGTCCGCATCCGCGCGGGGAATATATTGGACCACCGGCAACGTCGCCTCCGTCAGCGTCAGGGCGCGTGCCGTTTCGGCGACGACCCGGCCGGCGAAGACGACACGAATCCGATTCGGGTTGGGGATGATCGTGATGGGATGCTCGGGGCCGGGAATTTTCACAGCGATACTCCTTGCTCGCCAGTGGTCGCGCCGGTCATGGCGCGGCCGTCATGCCTTATACCAGCGACCTTTGATCCTGACCGATCAGGATCAAGAGCTTCGGCGGTATGGGTCGGCCGCTTGTAACCATGGTGTCGCCAATCGGCGGCCGGCGCTTTCGCCATGCTACTCTGGGCGGCGTGACGGAGCGTTGTCCATGTTTCACATCCGTGCCACAGGTGGCTCCACTGATGAAAGATTGGATCTCAATGAGCATGCAGCCATGGGAAGGACGTGACCGGCTGGTCGCGATCGACATCGAGACGACCGGACGGCGCCTGCCGAGCCTCCAGGACATCCGTAAGGCGCCCAAAGGCCTGCGTCAGCCCGGCATCATCATCGAAATCGGGTGTCTTGAGATCATCCGTGAGGGCGATGGCTGGAGGAAAGCGCGCAGTTGGGAGTCGCGGGTCAACCCCGACGCCCCTCTCCATCCCGACGCCATCAAGGTGCACGGCATCAAGCCCGCCGACCTGAAGGCGGCGCCCCGCTTTCCCGAGGTCGCCGACGCGCTTCTCGCCTTTCTGGGCGAGGATCTTCTGGTGGCGCATGCCTATGAGAACGAGATGGACTTCCTGAACTACGAGTTCGCGCGCTGCGGACGAGCCGCATGGGGTGCCGACACGTTCTCGGCAGACCGGTTCATCTGTACCAAGGAGATGTCGCACGCGGTCTTCCCCGGTGCTTCCGGCTCGCTCGATGCGCTGTGTGATCGGCTGTGGCTCGACCGGAGTGATCGCTTCGCCCACCATGGCGCGCTGCTCGACGCAGACCTGACGGCTGACGCCTTCGTCAAAATGGCGTTGGGAGATACCGGCCCGCGCGACGCCGTATATGAGTGAGGCACAGCGCCGGGCATCGGGATATCGTGCCGCGCGCCCCTGACGGGCGGAAGGCGTCAAGGTCGCGTATCGGGCCAGCTTGCGCTGAATGGCGCAGACTGCTCATGGCGCAGAGTCGACAGTCCGGCGCTTGGCAAACCGATCTCGCGCTGTCGGGCAAGGTGGCGCCGGACTTTACCCGCTGACAGTTGGCCAAGTCACCCGCGAGGACGTGCGGGACCGGCTTGAGAAAGGAGTTGCCCCCCACTTGGTCCTGATCGTTCCGGTGCTATGATTCCGCACTGCGCGAGGCGCCGGGCGAATAGCCCATGACGCGCTTGAAGGCACGGCTGAAGGCGGCTTGCGAGCCGTAGCCGAGCCGATGCGCGGCGGTTTCGATCGGCAGACGCTCCCGGCCGATCCACTGAGCGGCAAGCCGCATCCGCAGCTCCGTCACGTAGCGGACCGGGGTCACGCCGGTCACCTCCAGGAAGCGCTCCGCGAAGACCGAACGCGAGGCGCCCATCTCCGCGGCCAGTTCCGCCACGGTCCAATTGCGGCCGGGATCGCGATGCAGCGCGGTTATGACGCGGCCGAGCCGCGGGTCGCGCAAGGCGTCGATCCAGCCGCGCGCATCGCCGCAACCGCATTCGACCCAGCCCCGCACGATGGAGGCGGACACCACGTCGGCCAGCCGCGCCAGGATGCCGGCATAGCCGGCGCGCTCCGCCCGCGCCTCCCGCTCCATCGCCTCCAGCATCGGCAGGATTTCGGGGTAGCGGTCGAGCAGGGTGCCGACCTGCATCACCTCGGGCATCAGGCCGACCAGAGGCTGCATGGCGCCAAGGTCGAACTCCATGCAGCCGCTGAAGATCACCGCATCCTTCGTCCGGCAGCTTTCCGGCGGGCAGGATTCGAGCGCACCGACATTGCCGCACAGCGGCGCCGTCGCGAAGCTGGCGATGTCTCGGGCCGGAAGTTCCGGCGCCGACAGCAGTTCGTGCGCACCACCGCGCGGCAGCAACACTGCATCGCCGGTGTCCAGCGTGAAGGTGCCGCCGGCGAGCAGCCTCAGCACGACCGGCCCGCGGGCGATGAAATGGAATTGCGCCCGCCCCTCCACCGTCCCGAAACCGATACCGAAGGGAGGGGCGACCTGCATGCGGCGGTACTGCACGCCGGTCAGCCGCATGCCGAGCAGAAGCTCGCTGACGAGGTCGGCGGCGGGAGGGACGCGGGATGAGTCGGGCATATCCGGACTATCGATCAAAAGATGCGGACGTTGTGGCATGGATCGTCCAGAAACTCCATTCTATTCTGCGTCGCAGCATAATCTTCCTGCGAGGACTGACCATGATGGAACCTGTGAGGCAGGCCGGCGCCGCGCCGGCGGAGCCCGCCTGGGGTGCCGTCTTCTCCTTGACGCTCGGCGTGTTCGGACTGGTAACGGCGGAGTTTCTGCCGGCCAGCCTGCTGACGCCGATGGCGGCTGACCTGCATGTGACCGAGGCGATGGCCGGCCAAGCCGTCACCGCGACTGCCGCGGTGGCGCTGGTCGCCAGCCTGCTGATCTCCGCCGCAACCCGCCGGATCGACCGGCGCCATGTGCTGCTCGCCTTTTCGGCGCTGCTGCTGGTGTCCAACCTGGCGGTCGCCTTCGCCCCCGACCTGCTGTCGCTGCTGGTCGGGCGGGTGCTGCTGGGGGTGGCGCTCGGCGGCTTTTGGGCCATGTCTGCCGCGATCGCCATGCGGCTGGTGCCGGAGCCGATGATTCCGCGGGCCTTGTCGATGATCTTCAGCGGCGTGTCCGCCGCCACCGTCTTCGCGGCCCCGGTCGGAAGCTATCTGGGCGACCTGCTCGGCTGGCGCGCAGTGTTCCTGATGGCCGGCGGGCTGGGGCTGGCGGCGTTGGTGGCGCAGGTTTTGTCGCTGCCGCGCATGGCACCGAACGGCCACACCAGCCTCCGCACGCTGGGCGAGGTGATGGCCCGGCCGGGGGTCGGGATTGGCATGGTGTCGATCCTCCTGGTCTTCACCGGACATTTCGCGCTGTTCACCTATGTCCGGCCGTTCCTGGAGACGGTGACCGGCGTCGGCGTCAGCGGCGTGTCGGGCATCCTGCTGGGCTTCGGCATGGCGAACTTCGCCGGCACCTATCTCGGCGGCGCGCTGCTGGCCCGCAGCATGCGGCTGACCCTGACGGTCATGCCGCTGATCATGGGGCTGCTCGGGCTCGGGCTGGCCGCGCTGGGCGGGTCGCCGACCGTGGCCTCGGTGCTGATCGCGTTGTGGGGCGTCGCCTTCGGCGCCGTGCCGGTGGCCTGGTCCACCTGGATCACCCGCACCGTGCCGGACGAGGCGGAAAGCGCCGGCGGCCTCTTCGTCGCGGCGGTGCAACTCGCCATCGCCACCGGTGCGGCGGCGGGCGGCGCCATCTTCGGCGTCAGCGGCGCCGGCGGGGTCTTCGGCGCCAGCGGAATCGTGCTGCTGCTGGCCGCCCTGGTCGTGCTGGGAGGCGTGCGGGCGCGGGCAGTCGCTGTCGCCCCCTGATCACCTCCGTCAGGCGCCCGCGGATGGACCTGCCGCTGTCGCGCTCCGTCTTCAGGACGGCGGGTCCCCCGTGCCACCACCACCGCATCGTACCCGGAAAACCACCTCTCGCTCGGATCAATACCCGCGACATCAATCCTTCGTGATTGTCGACACAAGGAAGTTTAATCCATCGGGCTCAGCCCGGCGTTGCAGGCCGGGTGTCAAGCTCTCGGTGGTGGTTCCCTACTGCTGGGAACGGGATTCCTTCCGCGGTCGGCGGGCCCGTTCGCTATGCTTTATAGCAGCCAACCAACTTCAGCTCCTGGCGCAAAGCAGACTTCACCCATTGTCCGCCAACGCCCCCTGTTCCGACTTGGAGCGCGGATCAAAACCTCGACTGGCTTGAGTAGAATCAATGGTTGGATGCCATGGAATCGGGGTTTTGATCCGCGCTGCTAACACATATCGCGCTGTCCTCTACGACGCTGACCGTGCTTCGGAACAGCCTCACAAGCCGGCCGCCTGGGTGAGATGATGCGGAAGCGGTCGCGGTGCCGCTGGTAGCGCCGGGTCATCACGACCGAAGCATGACCAAGATGCCGCTGGACGAAGCGCTCCTCCGCCTCGGCGGCGGTAACCAGCCCAAGCCCGCAAGGAGTGGCCAGCGAAGCGGTGACGGCGCTCACCCTCCGGCAGATCACCCTCCGGCAGATCACCGCGAAGGCCTGCAGCCAGGGAGGTCGTCTGCACCAAGCGGGCGACATGCTTGTCGGCCAGCCGGTCGGTCAGGGCGCGCTTGCCATCGTGGGCGATGCGGCCCAACTCCATCCAACTCACCAGCGCCGCACCGGGCAACTCAGTGGCGTGGTTCCCGGTCCGACCTCGCGCCAGCCGGTCTTGCCACGGATGTGCAGGACCAACCCTCCCTCCAGCGCTTCGACCCAGCCGCGGCCGTCGGCGGTCTCCTCCGCCCCATTGTCAGCGATCCCAATAACATTTACTCGTAAATCTCATAAAACCAAGCACTTGGTCAGGTCGCAGTATCGTTAACTGGATTCCAATAAGAGGTGGTTTCCAGAACCCTCATCCGATGCCCCCTCCGGAAACCGGCTGATCTGCCGTCGGTTTTCTGTGTCTTTGGCACAGGGAGGCGGGTATGGGACCCACAGTTGCGGCCTTGGTGGCGCGGATCATCGACCGGATCGACGATCGGCCTCGCGGTCCTGGACGTCCGCCGATGCCCACTGCGGAGGTCATCGAAGCGCTTCGCTTCTTCTTGCGTGAGGGTGTCCAGTGGCGCGCGCTTCGGGCCGCGGATGGGCGTGCCTCGGGCTCGACCCTGCGCCGACGCTTGGATGAGTGGCACACGACGGCGTTGCTCCGTCGCGTCCATGCCGTCCTCGTCCGTATGGCACGTTCCGGTCCCGCCGCTGCCGCTTGGGACGTCATAGGGGACAGCTGCTCGGTAAGGGCCAAGCGCGGCGGTGACCTAACCGGGCCGAACCCGACCGACTGCGGCAAACCCGGCACCAAGTATCACGTGGTCGTCTCGACTGACGGTCTGCCGCTGGCGGTCATGCCGTCTGGCGCCAATGTCCATGACACCATGCTCTTCCCTGATCTGGTGCGCTTGGCCCAAGTCGTCTGCTCCGCCATCGGCAGGCTCTACGCCGACGCAGGCTACGACAGCACCGACAATCGATGGCTCTGCCTGCGTGACCGGGTTCAGCCACACATCCGCAAGATCGGCGAGCGCAAGATCGGCGAGCCCCACGGCTCAGGGCTCGGCAAGGTCCGATGCGTCGTCGACCACGGCTGCGCTTGGCTGCTGGCCAACAAACGCCTGGATCGACGACAGGATCGGTTGGGACGCATCATCCTCGCACTGCTCACCGCGGCGGCAATCTTCATCATCGCTAACCGCCTCAGCACATTCTGAAAACCGCCTCTTATTGCGCCGCCGTCAAGCCAACGCCCATAGACGTGGCGGAAAGGCACTCACGAAGGATCGGCCAGGAGTGGTTTGATCGCCACCCCCCGCTGCCGATCCTTGTTCACAAGGCGGCATGCTCCTTGACCGCCTCCTCGAGGCGAGCCTTGAGATTGAGGAACCGCGAATCGATGGCCAGCGGGTCATCGCGGTTGAGCGCGATCATCGCCGCCCGTGCTTCGCCGCCGCGGATCACCTCCAGCGCCTCCGTTTCTATCCCCGCCACGATGGCTGCGGCTACGGCCTCGGCGCTTTCGCGGGTGAAGCCCAACTCCGGACCGGCGTTGTTCGACGCCATCATCGGGGTGTCGGTGGCGCCGGGGTAGACGGTCAGCACATGGACGCCCTCGCCTTTCAGCTCGCGGCGCAAGGCTTCGCCGAACCGTGCCAAGCCGCCCTTGACGCCGGCATAGGTGGCGTAGAATGGCGCGCCGACCAGCCCCAGGCCCGACGAAATATTCACCACCAGTCCCTCGCCGCTGGCACGCAGCGCCGGTAGAGCTGCCCGCGTCAGCAGGATGGGCGCGGTTAGGTCGACGGCGATCATCGCGAGGATGTCCTCCTCCGTGACCTGCTCCAGCCGCCCGGCACGAACGCCGCCGGCGTTGTTGACCAGGATGTCGAGGCCGCCCAATGCGACGAGCGCCCGCTCAAGCGTCTGCCGACGCCCCTCGGTGGTCGCGACATCGGCCACGATGCCGGTCACCGACGCTCCAGCCTTCTGCAAGGTCTCGACTGCGGCGGCCAGCCGGTCGGGGTGCCGGCCGGTGATGACAAGGGCCACTCCCTTTTCGCCCAACGCCTGGGCGGCGGCAAAGCCGATGCCGCTGGAGCCGCCGGTGATCAGCGCGCGTTTTCCAGAAAGAATCATGTCAGCTCCGTTTAGATCGGTTCAGTGACGGGACCTGTCGAGTGGGAGGCGAGAACAGTGCTCCGCCCTGTGTCAGGCACTGGCGGGCTTGCTCCACTCGTTGCCCTTCATGAAGGCGTCGAGCGGCGTGTGGGTGATGTGGTTGGTGTAGTTGCTCATCACCTTGGTGGCGACGCCGAGCACCACCTCCAGGACGTTGCGGCGGGTGAAGCCGGCTGCCAGGAAGGCATCGACGTCCGCATCGGCGACCCAGCCGCGATTGCGCACCACCAGCGTGGCGAAGCGGTGCAGCGCCTCCAGCCGGGCGTCGGGCAGTTCGCTGCCGGCCCGCAGCGCGGCGATCACGTCCTCGCCCATCTTCTGCATCCGGGCGAGCGTGGTGTGGCCGGCCATGCAGTAGTGGCACTCGTTCTCGAAATTGGCGGTCAGATAGACGACCTGCTGCTCATGGGCGCTGAGCGTGGTCTTGGAGAACAGGTCCCACAGCGCCGTGTAGCCGGCCAGCAGTTCCGGCGATTCCGCCATATAGGATTGCAGGTTGGGCACGAAGCCGAAAGCGGCCTTCACGCCCTCGAAAATCGGCTTTGCAGCATCCGGGGCGGTGTCGAGGGTGTGGCTGGTGAACTGGGTCATGGTGGCGGTTCCTTGTTCCGTCGGTTGCGTTCGACGGATCGGACCCTGACCCATTCCAGAGGCGGCGCGTAGGCGGGCTGCGCGACTAATGCTTATGCCTCCTGGGAATGATCCCGCCGGGAATGGTCTCTCCCCAACTCCACCTCGTCCGCCGGCGCACCGTCGCCGGGCACGATGGTGGCGACGAACTCCGCGAAGGCGCGGGCCTTGGTGCTGGCCAGCCGGCCGGTGGGGAACACCGCCCACAGGTCGATCGGCGGCAGCGTCCAATCTTCCAGCACGCGCCGCACTGAACCATTCGCAAGCTCGGGACCGAACATCCAGTCGGACGCGACCGCCAGCCCCAGATCGGCCAGCACAGCCGCCCGTATCCCTTCCGCCGCGCTGACCCGCAACCGGCCGCGCACCACCACCGACGCTTCGGTTCCGCCCTGCCGGAACGCCCAGCTGTTGCTGAGCTGGCTGTAGACCACCGCGTCGTGATCGGCAAGGTCGGCCGGGGTGCGCGGCACGCCTGCGCGGGCGAGATAGGCGGGCGTCGCCACGACCGAGCGGCCACCGCTGGCGACCCGCCGCGCCACAGCCGTCGAGTCCGACAGCGTGCCCATGCGCAACGCAACATCGATACCCTCGGACACCAGATCGATCACCCGGTCGTCCAGGATTACCTCCATGTCCAATTCCGGATGGCGGCTCAGGAACTCGGGCAGGCGCGGCACGATCAGCAGCCGGGCGAAGGTGGTCGCGGCGGAGATGCGCAGCCGTCCCGACAGGCCCGCACCGGCGCCCCGCGCCTCCAGCTCCGCTTCATCGGCCTCCCGGATGGCGAGCCGGGCGCGCTCGTAAAAGCGCAGCCCCGCTTCGGTTGGCGTGAGGCCGTGGGTCGACCGCAGCAGCAGGCGCACCTGCAGCCGCTCCTCCAACTGCGCGATCGTCTTGGAGATGGCCGGCTGGCCCACCCCCAGCTGCCGCGCCGCGCCCGAGAAGGAGCCGGTCTCCACCACCCGCACGAAGCTGGCCATCGCTTGCAATCGGTCCATCGTTATTCCTGACAGGAATTGCCGTTATCGCTCCGGCCGGTCTGCCGCCCGGAGATTGGAATGGCGATAACTCTCCCATCGGCGGCGACGCTGCAAGGGAGAAGCGAAACATGATCGAACTTTATGCATTTGCGACGCCGAACAGCGTCAAGGTTCCGATCGCCTTGGAGGAGATTGGCCTCTCCTATGACCTGAAGCCTGTCAACATCCGCCAGGGCGAACAGAAGGCCGCGGACTTCCTCGCGCTGAACCCGAACGGCAAGGTGCCGGTGCTGGTGGACGGGGCGCTGGTGCTGACGGAAAGCGCCGCCATCCTCGTCCACCTTGCCGAGAAGACCGGCAGGCTGCTTCCGCAAGGCGGCACAGGCCGGGCGCGGGTGTTCGAGCAGCTGTTCTTCCATGCCTCCGCGCTGAGCCCGTCCTTCGGCAATGCCGGCTTCTTCAAGCGCCTCGCCGCCGAGCCGCAGCCGCTCGCCGAAGCGCGGTTCACCGCCGAGGCCAACCGCGTGCTCGACCGGCTCGACGCGCTGCTCGGGGAGCGTCGCTTCGTCGCCGGCGACGACTTCACCATCGCTGACATTGCCCATTTCGGCTGGCTGTGGCGCCGCGAGTTCCCCGGCATGACGCTCGACGGCCGCCCCAATCTTATCCGCTGGTTCGACACCGTCGCCGCCCGGTCCGCCGTTCGACGCGCGATCGCCCGCGTCGAGGCTCTCATCCCCCAGGCCGCCTGACACAGCCGATCCGAACCAAGCCAATCCAAGGAGTGACCCTGATGTCCCGTTTCGAGAGCTACCGTGATGCCTTCGCCAATGCGCGCCTGACCCGCTCGGACAGCGGCGTTCTGGAAGTGAAGCTGCACACCGATGGCGGCAAGCTGGTCTTCAACGGCCACACCCACGAGCAGTTCGTCGACCTGTTCCATCAGATCGGGTCGGACCCGGAAAACCGGGTGGTGATCCTCACGGGATCGGGCGATGCCTTCATGGACGCCATCAGCCCCGAGGGCTTCGATTTCTTCAGTCCGCGCGGATACGACAAGATCTTCCGCGAAGGCAAGAAAGTGCTGATGAACATCCTCGATATCGAGGTGCCGCTGATCGCCGCCCTCAACGGGCCGGTGCTGCTGCATTCCGAATACGCGCTGCTCGCGGATATCGTGCTGGCCACACCGGAAACGGTCTTTCAGGACAAGCCGCATTTCGACTTCGGCATCGTCCCCGGCGACGGCGTCAACCTGCTCTGGCCGGAGGTGATCGGCAGCATCCGCGGTCGCCATTTCATCCTGACCCGCCAAATCCTCGACGCCCAGACCGCCAAGGATTGGGGCGCCGTCAACGAGATCGTGCCCGCCGGCCAACTGCTGGCGCGGGCGCATGAAATCGCCGAAGGGCTGGCCGCCCTGCCGCCGCTCACCAGCCGCTACACGCGCATCGCGCTGACGCAGAAGCTGCGCCGAATCGTCGACGAAGGCGCTGGTTACGGCTTGGCGCTGGAAGGCATCAGCGCGGCCGAGGTGGCCCGCTCCGCCGCCGCGAACGGCTGATCCGTATTTCCCTCCACCCCATACGACGAAGGAAACTCCTATGTCGCTCCAGGAAAAGCTCGACGCTTTCAAGGCCGATTTCCAGGCGGGCAAACCGCCCTACAATGTCCCCCGTTCGGTGATCGAGACGATGCACCGCGCCACCGCCGAACTGATCGCCTCGGGCGCTGCCGGCCGTGCGCTCAAGGCCGGGGACAAGGCTCCCGCTTTCACGCTCAACGATCCCGACGGCAAGGCGGTGTCGTCCACCGCCCTGTTGGCGGAGGGACCGCTGGTGGTCAGCTTCTACCGCGGCGTCTGGTGCCCCTACTGCAACATGGAGCTGCAGGCGTTGCAGGCGGCACTGCCGACCTTCCAGTCGCTCGGAGCAAACCTGCTCGCCATTTCGCCGCAGACGGCCCCGAACAGCCGCAAGTCGGTGCGTCAGAATGCGCTCGATTTCCCGATCCTGTCGGATCCACGCAACGACGTCGCCGCCGCTTTCGGCTTGCGCTTCGAACTGCCCGACTATCTGGTCGAGCTTTACAAGGGACTGAAGAACGACCTGCCGGCATTCAACGGCGATCCGAGCTGGACCCTGCCGATGCCGGCCCGCTTCGTCATCGGGCAGGACGGAACCATCCTCTACGCCGAGGTCAACCCGGACTATACCCGCCGCCCGGAGCCAGAGGACATGCTGCCGGCGCTGCGTAGCGCCAGCCGCTCGGCGGTCGTCTGATCCCTGTCGATCCGCCCGCCTGCAACGACGCCCCCGTTCCGGAACTGGAGCGGGGGCTGGAGAACCAAGATGCAACGCAGTTTCCTCATCACCGGCGCGAGCAAGGGCATCGGCCTGGCTCTGGCCCACCGGCTCGCCGCGAGCGGTCACACCGTCATCGGCATCGCGCGCAATCTGACCGATGATTTCCCAGGAACGCTCTACCCGCTCGACATGGCAAGCCAGACGGCGACCGCCACGCTCGCCGACATCGTCACACGGCATGCGGTCGACGGGGTGGTCAACAATGTCGGACTCGTCCGCCCGCAGCCGCTTGGCGCAGTCGAGTTGCCGGTGCTGGAGGAGGTGATGCGACTCAACCTTCATCCGGCTTTGACGGCGGCACAGGCGGCCTTGCCGGGCATGAAGGCACGCGGCTGGGGGCGGATCGTCAATGTGTCGAGCCTCACCGTGCTCGGCGCCGTGGAGCGCACCGCCTATGCCGCTGCCAAGGCCGCTTTGGTGAGTTTCGCGCGCGGTTGGGCACTGGAGTTGGCGGGCGACGGGATCACCGTGAACGCCGTGTCGCCGGGGCCGACCGAAACCGAGCTGTTCCGTGCCAACAATCCGCCCGGCAGCGTTGGCGAGGCGCGCTACCTTGCAGGCGTACCGATGCGCCGCTTCGCCAAGCCGGATGACATCGCGGCAGCGATCGCCTTTCTCTTGTCCGACGAAGCGGGCTTCATCACCGGCCAGACGATTCATGTCGACGGCGGGGCTTCGATCGGAAAGGCCGGGTTCTGAGCAAGGACGACATGAACCGGCCTGCTCATCGACCTTCCGACAGACGGACCCGCTGCCGTTGCTGTTCACCCGGTGCAGCCGTTCGGGGTCCTCGCGAACGGCGCCCCCGCCGCCCTCCACGGCGTCGCGGGCCGATCAGGGGGCTAGTTTCACGCCGGAGAGACGTTCGCAGATCGCGATCAACCGCTCCTGAAGCCTGCTGTCTCGGCTGGCCGGATGAACCTCGCGGGGCTGCATGTGGTAGAAATAGCCTCCCGTCACCGTCGCGGCCGGATCGTTGCTGACCGCAAGCCAAACCTGTGTCCGGTGAGCCTGCTCGAGGTCGTCGGGAGCACCTGGACCGCCCATGCGCGTCGCCACCCAGCCCGGTTCGAGCGCATTCGACAGGACATCCGGCCAAAATTCCGCGACGGCAAAGGCCAGCAGCACATCGTGCAGCTTGCTCTCCGAATAGGCCTGGGTTCCATCCCAGCGGCGCATCTCCCAGGTAATGTCGTCCAGATCCGCGGATGCTGTGCGATGCAGCCCGGAACTCAAATAGACCAGCCGTTTCGGTTTTTCGATCAGCGCCGTCAGGATGAACGGCGCCAGCGTGTTGATGGCGAAGACATGCGGCAGGCCATCGCCGGTTTCGATGCGCCGCGGCTCGCGATAGCCGATGGCGACATTGTGGATGACCGCGTCATAGGGCCCATGCCGGTTGGCTTTCTCGGCAAGCCGTCTGGTGGCGCGAATGGTCGAGACGTCACCCTCGACCACCGCATGGGCCGCAGGCAGAGAACCCGCGGCGGCCTTGGCCCGCTCGCTGTTCCGTGCATGCAGGACGAGCTCATGCCCACTCTCCGCCAGCAAGGAGGCTGTCATGAGCCCAAGGCCCGCCGAGGAGCCGGTGATGAATATGCGTGCCAATGATCCTCTCCTTCTGTTGGGAAGTCTTCCGCAACGCCCTCTCATTCCGGTGCGTGTCTCAGCGCGATCAGCAATGCGGGAATGCCGATGACCGCCGAGATCGGCATGATCGACCATGGTCCGGCATGATCGACGATCACCCCTCCCACGAAAGCGCCGGCTGCAATGGCGCCGTTGTAGGCGGACACGTAAAGGGAGGACGGCGCCTCGGGTCCGTTTAGATTGGCCGCCGCCTTGAATACCCAGGTCTGCATAAGGACCGGCAAGGCGGTATAGGCGGCACCCCAGACCAGGAGAAGCGCGATGACAAGCCCGCGGTTCGTGCCGGCAAAGCTCAGTGCGGCGATGCTGGCGATCAGGACGATCATCGTGACGAAGAGCGTCGGCCGGTATCCCCGCGCCATGATCGGCCCGATGCCGAAATTGCCCACCAGGCCCGCGGCGCCATAGGCCAGCAGCAGGCCGCCGATCCATGACGTCCCGAAGCCAGTGATCTTCTCAAGGAACGGCGCGATATAGGTGAAGGCAAGGAAATTTGCCGTCATGATGAGTGCGGTCACATAGACCGCCGCGCGTAGGGGCGGTTCCCGCCATGCTTGTGCGACCGTGCTGTGCTTGCCGTCATGGGTCGCGGCGAGATTGGGCAGGGTCAGCCACATCTTGATGAAGACGGCGAGGGAAAGGACCGCGAGCGCGACGAAGACGATGCGCCAGCCGGCGTAATTGCCAAGGAAGGTCCCAGCGGGAATGCCGAGCACGGAGGCGAGCGCCAAGCCGCCATAGACCGCTGACGTGGCCCGAACGGCGTGTTTTTCGGGAACGATCCGCACCGCCATGCTGGCCGCCGTCGACCAGAAGATTCCGATGGCGGCGGCAACGATCAGCCGGCTGGCCAGCAGCACGGCATAGGTCTGCGCGAAATAGGTCAGCACATTGCCGAGCGTGCAGGCCAGGAGAAGGCTGAGCATCAGCCACTTGCGGTTCCAGCGGCGTGTCGCCGCCGTGAGCGGAGTTGCCGCAATCGCCACGAGCATGGCAAACCCCGTCACAAGGAACCCGGCCTGACCGAGCGATACACCGACGCCATCCGCCATCTGAGGCAAAATGCCGATGGGCATCAGTTCAGTGCTGACGAAGGCGAATGTTCCGAGCGACAGGGCAACGACCGCAAGCGCTTCGGCCAGTGGCGAGCGCCGTTTGACGTCCCCGATGAAGGCCGCTGTCGGGGGGGAGTCTCCATGATGCTGATGAACAGCGTTTTCCGTCATGCCAAATCTCCAGCTTTGTGGTTCGACGACCATGCCGAAGATCGATTGATGCGTATAACGTCGATTTGTCGTTTAACTCATGACTGAAAATCACATATTTTCCGATGAGGCAGAGCGGGACATCCGGAGTGTCAGGGATGAATTTCGACGGTCGTATCCTATCCGGCGTCGGCGTGCTGGCCGCTGTCGTCGAAAGAGGAACGTTCGCCGGTGCAAGCGAGATGCTAGGCCTCACCCCTTCCGGGGTCAGTCGCTCGATTTCACGGCTGGAAGACCGGCTGGGTATCCGGCTTTTCGACAGGACGACCCGATCGCTGCACCTGACCGATGAGGGCGCGCGCTTCTATGAGGCCGTCGTTTCGCATCTGGAAGGCATCGAAGAAGCGGCTGGCGCTGCATCGGGGGCTGCCAGTTCGGTGCGCGGCCGTATGCGGGTCAATGTCGATCCGTTCTTTTCCGGGCTGGTGCTGGCACCGCATCTGCGCGGTTTCACAGAGCGTTATCCCGAACTTCAGATCGAGATTCACACCCGCGACGATGTTGGTGATCTGGTCTCGGACGGCATGGACGTTGCCGTCCGCTTCGGGCCGCAGCCGGCGTCATCACTGATTTCACGGCTCCTGCTGGAGACGCGCATCCTGACGGTGGCGGCGCCTTCCTATCTCGCGGCTCACGGCAAGCCGAAAAGGCCGGAGGATCTCTCCGATCACGCCTGCATCCAGTTCCGCGATCCCCTGACGGGACGGCCATTCGAGTGGGAATTCCAGCGTGGCAAACAGGTCCTGCCTGTTCCGACGACAGGGCCGCTCCTGCTGACCGATGTCAACACCATGCTGCAGGCCTGTCTTGCAGGAGCCGGCGTGGCACAGGTCATGTCTCTGGGCATCGGGCACTGGATCGCAAGCGGTGCGCTGATCGATCTCTTTCCGGACTGGCCTGACGAGACCTTTCCGCTTTACGCGATTCAACCGTCCCGCCGCCACCCGGCAGCCAAAGTCCGTGCCTTCCTGGATTTCTGCGCTGAGCTCGCGAGGAATGAGGCTCCTGGCGGTCGCTAGGGTCTGTTGAATTACCTCAGAAGCTGTTCGTGGAGGTCACGCGCTGGCGGCTTGGGTGTCGATCCGGCGCAGGCGTCGGGAGAGGATGGAGACGAAGGCGATCTGGACGAAGGCGAGGAGGTGCTCCTCGACAAAGGCATCGGCATCCGAGAACGCGTCCCAGGAGGCTGGGGTGGTGCTTGCGGGACGAATGGCAGTGCCCATAGAGTGCGGGTCCAAGCGGTGACATCGAGGGCGGCAGACCGACCGGATCACGCCCCTGCCGCAACACCCTTGCTCAGCTTAAAGTAGCATCCCGGCTAAAGCCGGATGGGACGCGCCCGCTGCGAACAGGTTCTTAGTCTGAGGTTGGCCTGAGTTGGGGCGGGGCAGAAAATCTGCCTCGTCCCAGCCGCATTTCCATCTGCCTGGAGCTCCTGTCCGCAAGCGACGGTGCTGCCGCGGCTGGACCGGTTCCTTGGAATCGATGGGACAAAATGTCGCACATTCCTCTGTAGAGGAGGAAGATGGCGGCATCCGCCCGGCGTAGCCTCGTCTTCGTTATGGAAGGGAGGCAGACGTGACATTCTCTTCGAATGAACCATCGCCCATCAATCAAAGGGACCTTCGAAACGCCTTCGGCATGTTCCCGACCGGAGTTACGGTCGTCAGCGTGCTCGACAAAGACGGAAATCCCCGTGGGATAACGGCGAATTCCTTCACATCCGTTTCGCTCGATCCGCCGCTGGTCCTTGTCTGTATCGGAAACAGATCGTTCAGTTTTCCGATCTTCTGCAACACACCGTCCTTCGCCGTGAATGTGCTGCACGAGGGACAGGCCGATGTCTCCAGCCTTTTCGCCTCCCGTTCGCCCGAGAAATTCCAGTCGACCGGCTTCGGCCCGAAACACACCGGCGCCCCGGTCCTGACCGATTGCCTCACTTGGTTCGATTGCACGGTGCACGACCGCGTGATGGCCGGCGACCATCTGATTCTCATCGGCCGCGTGCAGGCCTTCAGCCCCAGCGGGACTGGCATTGGGACGGCAAGCCGGACAGCTCCGCTCGGCTTCTGCCGGGGCCGGTACGCGACGGTGCAAGAAGCTCCGGACGCCGGTGGGGAGACACCGCACGGCATGCAGGTCGGCTACCTCGTCGAAGCGGACGACGGCATCCTGCTGCAATCCGACGGAGCGGGCGGCTGGCGGCTGCCGGGCGGCCGCAGCCGCAAGGCCGAACGGGCACTGCCTCTGGCGGACGGGAGCACACTGCCGCTGCGGCCGGACGATAGCTTCCTTTATTCGGTCTTCGACGTCGCCGGGCAGGACGCCGGCTGTCTGGTCTATCGCACCCGCCTCGCGGCCGATGCGGCGACCATGACCCTTCCGCCGGGCCTCCGCTTCTTCGCGCTCGACGCCCTGCCCTTCGAGGCCATGCCGACGCGCGAGACCCGGGCGATGCTGCGCCGCTATGTCCGGGAACGGCAAGCGGACCGCTTCGGCATCTACATCGACTCAAGCGACGGCGGGCGGCTGGCCATGGTCGACGGCCGCCCCTCTCCCTGGCCCGGCGCCCTCGCCGAAAACGGCTGATCCCCCGCCGCCCCTTCACAAAAATACGAGACCGCGATGCACACCACCTGCAGGTCGCTCGAAGGCACCCGCCGCGCCCTCTATATCGGCGGACGGTTCGTCGAACCGAAAAGCGGCCGCTACATCCCGAGCTACGATCCCACCACCGCCGAGCCCTGGTACGAGCTGGCCGACGCCGGTGCCGAGGACGTCGACGCCGCCGTCGCCGCGGCGCGGGCCGCCTTCGTTGATCCGGCCTGGCGGCGGATGACCCAGAGCGACCGCGGCAAGCTGGTGCGCCGGCTGGCCGAGCTGATCCTCGCCAACGCCGAGGAACTGGCGCTGATGGAGACCCGCGACAACGGCAAGCTGATCAAGGAGATGCGCGCCCAGATGCGCGCCATCCCCGACAGCTACGTCTATTTCGCCGGAATGGCCGACAAGCTGCAAGGCGACACCATCCCGGTGAACAAGCTGGACATGCTGAACTTCAACCTGCGCGAACCGCTGGGCGTCGTCGGCATGATCACGCCGTGGAACTCGCCGCTGATGCTGCTGACCGGCACGCTGGCGCCCTGCCTCGCCATCGGCAACACGGTGGTGATCAAACCGTCGGAACACGCCACCGCCTCCACCCTGGCGCTCGCCGAACTGGTCACCGAGGCCGGCTTCCCGGACGGCGTCGTCAATGTGGTGACCGGCGGCGGCGCCACCGCCGGGGAGGCGCTGACCCGCCACCCCGGCATCGCCAAGATCGTCTTCACCGGCAGCACCCAGACCGGCAGCCGCATCGCCGCCAACGCCGCCGCCAACCTCGTGCCCTGCCAGATGGAACTGGGCGGCAAGTCGCCCCATGTGGTGTTCGGCGATGTCGACATCGAGCGGGCGGTGAACGGCGTGGTCGCCGGGGTCTTCGCCGCCGCCGGGCAGACCTGCGTCGCCGGGTCGCGCTGCTTCGTCGAGGCCGCCATCTACGATCGCTTCGTCGAGGCGCTGGTCGCCCGCACCGGACGCATCACCGTCAGCCACCCGATGGAGGAAACGACCGACATCGGCCCGCTCGCCCTGTCGGCGCAGCTCGCCAAGGTCGAGGACTATGTCGCCTCGGGCCTGCGTGACGGCGCCCGGCTGGCCGCCGGCGGCCGGCGGCCCCAGGCGGCGGGGCTGGAGAAGGGCTGGTACTTCGAGCCGACGGTGCTGGCCGACGCGCGCAACGACATGGGCTTCATGCAGGACGAGATCTTCGGCCCGGTCGTCGGCGTTGTGCCCTTCGCCTCGGAGGACGAGATGATCGCCATGGCGAACGACACCCGCTATGGCCTTGCGTCGGGCATCTGGACCAGCGACATCGACCGCGCCATGCGCTTCGCCACCCGGATCGACGCCGGCACCGTCTGGATCAACACCTACCGCGCCGCCGCCTACATGTCGTCGAACGGCGGCTTCAAGCAGAGCGGCTACGGCCGGCGCGGCGGCTTCGACGTGATGCGCGAGTTCTCGCGGTCGAAGAACGTCGTCATCGACTATTCCGGCGCCATGCAGGACCCCTTCGTCATCCGGCTGCGCTGATCCGCCCCGACCGGGCTTCGCCTCCCCCGAGAAAAGGACAAGGACATGAAGTTCGCCGTCGCGCTTTCCATGGAGCGCTTTTCACCGGACACGCCGATGAGCGACGTGACCAGCACCATGCTGGAGCTGGTGAAGATGGCCGACCAGGGCGGCTTCGAGACCCTGTGGACCGCCGAGCACCACACGATCGAGTGCACGATCTCCCCCAACCCCTTCACCATCCTGACCTGGCTCGGCCAGCACACCGAGCGAATCCGGCTCGGCACCGCCACCATCGTCGCCCCCTATTGGAGCCCGATCCGGCTGGCCGGCGAGGCGGCGCTGTGCGATCATCTGACCGGCGGCCGGCTGGAGTTCGGCATCGCCCGCGGCGCCTACCAGTACGAGTTCGACCGCATGGCCGGCGGCATGCCCCAGCAGGAGGGCGTCGCCTACATGAAGGAGCTTGTGCCGGCGGTGCAGAAGCTGTGGGCCGGCGACTACGCCCATGACGGTCATTACTGGAAGTTCCCGCTGGCGACCTCGGTGCCCAAGCCGTTGCAGACGCCGCACCCGCGCATCTGGGTGGCGGCCCGCGACCCCGGCACCTTCGACTGGGCCGTCGGCATCGGCGCCAGCATCCTGTCGACGCCGCTGGCCGCCCCGGCCGCCGAGATCGCCGTGCTGGGCGAGAAGTTCCGCAAGGCGGTCGCCGACCATCCGGAGGTGCCGCGCCCGCGCTTCATGATGCAGCGCCGCACCTGCTGCTACGAGCGGCCGGAGGAGGCCGAACTGGCGGTGCGGCACAGCATCGACTACGGCCGCAGCTTCGAGAACCTGTTCCAGAACATCGGCACGGTGACCAACGGCTTCCCGACCGCGGTGTCCTATGAAAGCGTCGCCGGCCGCGACAACTACAGGCCGGAGAACGTCCTGAAGAACCTGATGTTCGGCACGCCGGACGAGGTGATCGAAAAGCTGCTGGACTACGAGGCGGCCGGCGTCGACCAGTTCTCGCTCGGCCTGTCCTTCAACCTGCCGGTCGAGCTTCAGCGCAAGACGCTCGACCTGTTCGCCCGCGAGGTGCTGCCGGTCTTCGCCGCGCGCGAACGCGACCGCCGGCACGAGGAGGAGCGCCGCCTTGCCGCAGCAGCGCCGCGCATGGCCGCGGCGGGGCGCTGACCATGGCCGACTCCCGTCACTTCACGATCGGGCCGGTGACGCTGAACTATCGGCTCGACGGCCGGGGACCGGAGCCGCTGGTCTGCATCCACGGCGTCGGCTCTTACCTGGAGGCCTGGAGCGGTGTGGCGGAGCGGCTCGCCGACCGCTTCACCATCCTGACCTTCGACCTGCGCGGCCATGGCCGGTCCACAAGGATCAAAGGCCGCTACGAGATCGACGATTTCGTCGGCGAGACGCTGGCGCTGGCCGACCATGTGGGGTTCGGCCGCTTCAACCTTGCGGGATTCTCGCTGGGCGGGCTGATCGCCCAGCGCCTGACCCTGACCCATCCGGAGCGCATCAAGCGGCTGGTGCTGCTGTCCACCGTCGCTGGCCGCAATCCGGAAGAGCGCCGGCGGGTGCTCGACCGTCTGGCGGCCCTGCAGGCCGGGCAGCCCGGCTCGCATTACGACGCCTCGCTGTCGCGCTGGCTGACCGAGGGCTTCCAGGAGCAGAACCCGGAGTTGATCCGGGGCCTGCGCGAACGCAACGCCGAAAACGACTCCGACTGCTACGCCGCTGCCTACCGCGTCCTGGCGGAAACCGATTTCGGCGGCTTTCTCGACCAGATCCGTTGCCCGACCCTGATCGCGACCGGGGCGGAGGATATCGGCTCCAACCCGCGCATGGCGCGCACCATGCACGACAGCATCCCGGGTTCGCAGCTGCACATCCTGCCGGGCCTGCGCCATTCGATCCTGATCGAGGCGCCGGACGCGGTGGCGGGGCTAATGGGCCGATTCCTGACGGCCGCCGACCACCCGAAGGAGACCGCAAGCTATGGATGAACCCCTGCAACGGGCGGGCGAACGCGTCCGGCGCGACGTGCTCGGCGACACCTATGTCGACCGCGCGATGGCGGCGGCCGACGACTTCTCCCGGCCCTTCCAGCAGATGGTCAACGAATATTGCTGGGGGCAGTGCTGGGCCGACGACGCGCTCGACCGCCGCCAGCGCAGCCTGCTCAATCTCGGCATGACCGCGGCGCTGGGCCGCATGCACGAGTTCGAGCTGCACCTGCGCGGCGCCATCCGCAACGGCCTCTCCGACGCCGAGTTGCAAGCGGCGCTGATCCAGATCGCGGTCTATTGCGGCATTCCCTCCGGTGTGGAGTGTTTTCGCATCGCCCGCAAAATCCGCCAGGAGATCGCCGGGGACGGCACGGGAGACACGCCATGATCGTCGAGGAGCGCATCTACCGCATCCGTTCGGGCAAACTCCGCGAGTATCTGGCGCTGGTGCAGAGCGAGGGGCTGGCGATCCAGCAACCGATCCTCGGCAATCTGATCGGTTACTTCGTCAGCGAGATCGGCCCGCTCAACCATGTCGTCCACATGTGGGGCTATGCCGATTTCGAGGACCGCACCGCCCGCCGCCAGCAGCTCTCCGAGGATCCGCGCTGGCAGGCATTCATCCCGAAACTGGCGGCGCTGATCGAGACGGCGGAAAACCGCATCCTGCTGCCGACCGCCTTCTCGCCCCTGAAATGACGAACCGGCAGCGTCATGCTCCGATTCGGAGGAACGATAGGGCTGCTTTTCCTTTGTTTCGCAGGAAGACAGGAAGACGCACAAGTCTTCCTAATGGGCACAAGTAAAAATCTTAAAGACAGGGAAAGCCCACCGAACACAACGATGGGAGACGGTTGTGACAGAACGACTGAGGGTAGAGAATCTCTATAAAGTTTTCTCCAAATCTCCCGATCCGGCCCTGCGGATGTTGGCCGCAGGTGCAAAAAAGGCCGATGTTCTGGCAAAAACCGGAATGGTCGTAGGGTTGAACGACGTTTCACTGTCGGTTCCGAGCGGCGCCATCTATATGGTGATGGGGCTGTCGGGATCGGGCAAATCCACCCTGGCGCGCTGCATCAACCGTTTGAACGAACCGAGCGCCGGTCGGATCCTGCTGGACGGCCGCGACATCGTCGCCGCCGGCGAGGCGGAGCTGCGCGACATCCGACGCACGCGCATCTCCATGGTGTTCCAGCATTTCGCCCTGCTGCCGAACCGCACCGTCGCCGAGAACACCGAGTTCGGCCTGAAGCTCCAGGGAGTCTCCCCCCAGGCCCGGCGGCGCCGGGCGGAGGAGGTGCTGTCGATCGTCGGGCTGGCGCGCTGGGGCAACCACTACCCCCACGAGCTGAGCGGCGGCATGCGCCAGCGGGTCGGGTTGGCCCGTGCGCTCGCCACCGATGCCGACGTGCTGATCATGGACGAGGCGTTCAGCGCGCTCGACCCGCTGATCCGCACCGAGATGCAGGACGAGCTGCTGCGCCTCCAGCGCACGCTGAAAAAGACCATCCTGTTCATCACCCACGATTTCCAGGAGGCGCTGAAACTCGGCACGCGGATCGCCATCATGGCCGACGGCGAGCTGGTCCGCGAGGGCACGCCCCAGTCGATCGTGCTGGAGCCGGGCAGCGATTATGTCGCCGCCTTCACCCGCGAGGTCGACCGCTCGCGCCTGTTCGACGCCCGCTGGGCGATGACCCCGGTGCAGCCCGTCCCGCTGGCCGCCGGTCTGTGCCTCGCCGAGACGGGCGACGGCGGCGGGCTGGTGCTCGACGACGGCGGCCATGTCGTCGGCGCGCTCGACTCCGAGACGCTGCGTGGCCTGCGCGACACCGCCAACTTCGGGAATAGCGGCTTCGGCGCCCTGCGCAAGGACTTCGTCACTGTGCGCGAGTGCGACAGCCTTCTCGACGCCGCCCGCGCCCACCGGGCCGGACGGCCGATGGCGGTGGTCGACGAGGAGGGCCGGCTG
This sequence comes from Azospirillum oryzae, assembly GCF_900177515.1. Lineage (GTDB taxonomy): Bacteria > Pseudomonadota > Alphaproteobacteria > Azospirillales > Azospirillaceae > Azospirillum > Azospirillum oryzae_A. Next base: position 508,017 of record NZ_FXAK01000009.1, on the reverse strand, counting down.
ACCGGCACGCTCGCCGCCGACCGCATCCTGGCGGGCATCGCCGCCGCCCCTCCTCACCCAGCGGGAGGCCTGCATGCTTGACGCAAACGACCTCAACATCTTCCCGGTCGACGCCTGGATCCAGGACGGCGTCGCGTGGATCGCGCTGAACCTTCGTCCGCTCTTCCTCGCCATCAAATGGCCGGTCGAGTATGTCCTGAACCTCAACATCTTCCTGCTCCAGGAGATTCCCTTCCTCGCCATCGTGGCGGTGGCGGTGCTGCTGGCCTGGCGGCTGGCCAGTCTGGGGGTCGCCTGCTTCAGCGCCGTCGCCCTGGTCGCCATCGCCGCGCTGGGGGTCTGGTCGGAGGCGATGACCACCCTGTCGCTGATCACCACGGCCATCGTCATCTGTGCGGCCGTCGGCATCCCGATCGGCATCGGCTGCGCCCGCAGCGACCGGATGTGGGGCGTGGTCCGCCCGATCCTCGACATCATGCAGACGACCCCGACCTTCGTGTATCTGGTGCCGGTGGTGATGCTGTTCGGCGTCGGCACGGTGCCGGGCGAGGTGGCGGTGGTGACGGCGGCGGCCCCGCCGCTGATCCGTTTCACCAACCTCGGCATCCGCATGGTCGAGACCGAGATGGTCGAGGCTGGTCTCGCCTTCGGCGCCACCAAGCGGCAGCTGCTGTGGGAGGTCCAGCTTCCGCTGGCCGTGCCGACCATCCTCGGCGGCCTGAACCAGACGGTGCTGACCGCGATGGTGATGTCGGTCGTCGTCGCCATGATCGGCGCGGAAGGGCTCGGGCTGGTGGTGCTCCAGGGCCTCGGGCGGCTCGACGTCGGCCGCGCCGCGGTGGGCGGCATCGCCATCGTCCTGCTGGCGATGATGCTCGACCGCATCACCCAGAAGCTGGCCCAGCCCGGCGGCCCCGGCGGACGCCCGCTGCTCCGCAGCCTGCGCGCTCTCGTCCGCTCCGGTCGTACGGCTGACGACAAGACGGTCGCCAGCCCGGCCACCTCCAAGCCGGCGATTTCCAGTCCGGACCAGTGATCCAGACCCCAGACCGTTAGCCCCGGACCGCAAGCCCCATTCCACCCGAATCCCGTCCCGACCCCGATTGAGGAAACCGCCATGCCCTTCTTCACAAAGTCGGTCGCCAAGTCCCTCTCCGTCGCCGCCTTCCTCGCCGCGGCCTGCGTCCAGCCGTCGCTGGCCGCCGACCAGCCCGGCAAGGGCAAGACCATCCGCTATGCCCAGTCCGACAGCCTCGGCGCAAACTACGTCACCGCCCAGATCGTCACCGCCGCCTTCAAGGAACTCGGCTATTCGGTCAAGCTCAGCACGCTGAGCACGACCCTGTTCTTCCAGGCGGCCGCGCAGGGCGACCTCGACATCGCCACCGACATCAACTTCCCGCAGCGCGAACCCGCCTTCCGCAAGGTGGAGCAGCAGGCGACGATCGTCGGCGGCGGCCTGATCAAGGAGGGCGGCGTCAACGGCTACCTGATCGACAAGAAGACGGCCGACGCCCACCACATCACCTCGCTGGAGCAGATGAAGGATCCGAAGATCGCCGCGCTGTTCGGCAAGGGCGGCAAGGCCGACCTGGTCAACTGCGATCCCGGCTGGAGCTGCGGCGACGTGGTCGATTTCCAGCTCGACAAGTTCGGCCTGAAGGACACGGTGAACTCGGTGCGCGGCAAGTACGAGCCGCTGATGGTCGAGGCCGTCGCCCGCGTCCGCCGCGGGGAGCCGGCCTTCTTCTACGCCTGGAGCCCGTCCTGGGTCACCAACACGCTGGTCCCCGGCAAGGACGTGGTCTGGCTGCCCACCCCGTTCGACGCCCTGCCCCCGTCGGTGCCCAACAAAGGCACGGCGCTGGTCAGCGGCGTGTCGGGCTGCGCCGGCGGCGCCGACCCCTGCCGGATGGCGATGGCGTCCTGGAACTGGAACACCGTCGCCAACCGGGACTTCATCGCCGCCAACCCGGCGGTGAAGGCGCTGGTCGAGAACATCGGCTTCCCGCTGCAGACCTGGGCCGGCTGGGAACGCAGCATCAGCGAGAAGGGCGCCAGCGAAAGCCATATCCGTGCGCTCGCCCAGGAATGGCTCGCCGCCAACAAGCCGACCTTCGAGCAATGGGTCGCCAGCGCCAGGGCGGCGAGCTGACCCCACCGCGAACGCTCCCCAGTTTCCACCCCCGAAGCCCCCGGCCGCTCCCCGGTCCGGCCGGCTTCGGGACCGGACATCAGAGAATCGGACAGGACATGATGGACATCGGACTGCGCAAGATCTCCACCTTCATCGAGGAGACCATCGTCGAGGGCGGTAAGCCGGCCGAACGGCCGATCACGTCGGTCGTCGTCGCCGCCGTGCTGCGCAACCCCTGGGCCGGCCAGGGCTTCGTCGAGAATCTGCGGCCGGAGATCCTGCGGGTGGCCCCGGTGCTGGGGGCCGAGATGACGCGGCGCCTGGTCGCCCTGATGCCGGCCGCGCGCATCGAGGCCTATGGCAAGGCCGCGTCGGTCGGCGTCAACGGCGAGATCGAGCACGCCTCCGCCCTGATCCACACGCTGCGCTTCGGCAACATGTTCCGCGAAGCGGCGCAGGGCACCACCTTCCTCAGCTTCACCAATACCCGCAACGCCCCGGGTGCCCTGCTCGCCCTGCCGATGATCCACAAGACGGAGACCGGCAAGCGGGCGCATTTCCTGACCGCCAATTTCCAGGTTCCCGATTCCCCCGGTCCCGACGAGCTGCTTGTCGCCATCGGCGCATCGGACGGCAGCCGCGCCCATCCGCGCATCGGCGACCGCTTCCTCGACATGGAGGAGATGGAGGCGGAAAAGGCCGGCGCCCGCTGAGGATTCGCCCGATGACGCTGCTGTTCTGTTCGGGCATCGACAATGCCGACCTTTGGCGGGAGGCCCTGAGCCGCCGCCTTCCCGACGTGACGGTGCGGGTCTGGCCGGAGGTCGGCGACCCGGACGACATCGACATGGCGCTGGTGTGGCAGCCGCCGCCCGGCATCTTCGCCGAACTGCCCAACCTGCGGCTGGTGATGTCGCTCGGCGCCGGGGTCGAGACGCTGCTGGCCGACCCGTCGCTTCCCGACGTGCCGCTCGTCCGCATGGTGGCGGACAGCCTGAGCGACGACATGGCAGGCTTCGTCGCCCTCCAGGTGCTGCGCTGGCATCGCCATTCCGACGCATTCGATGCCGCGCAGGCGGCCGCGGTCTGGCGGTGGCTGCCCTACCGGCCGGCCCGCGAGGTCTCCGTCGGGCTGCTCGGGCTGGGGGAGCTGGGACGGGCCGCCGCCACCGTCCTGGGGGCGCTGGGATACCGCGTCCTCGGCTGGAGCCGGTCGCCGAAACAGCTGGACGGCGTGGAATGCTTCGCCGGCCCCGGCGGGCTGGAGGCGATGCTGCCGCGTTGCGACCAGCTGGTCTGCCTGTTGCCGCTGACCGCCGACACCCGCGGCATCCTGGACCGGCGCCTGTTCGCCCGCCTGCCGGCCGGGGCAGTGCTGGTCAATGCCGGGCGCGGCGACCATCTGGTCGAGGAGGACCTGCTGGACGCCCTCGACCGCGGCAGGCTGGGCGGCGCCAGCCTGGACGTGTTCAGCGAGGAGCCGCTCCCGGCCGGCCATCCCTTCTGGCGGCATCCGCTCATCCGCGTCTCCCCCCACAGCGCCGCCGCCACTCACCCGGCGCAGGCGGTGGAACAGGTGGCAGCGACCCTGGCGGCCTTCCGCGACGGGCGGCCGCTGGCCAACCGGGTCGACCGGGGGCGCGGCTATTGATGATGCCGCCGCTGCTGCCGGTGATGGCCGCCGCCGTCCTGCTGCAAGCCGGCAACGGGCTGCTCCAGGCCCTGCTGCCGCTGCGCATGCAGGCGCAAGGCCTGTCGGCGTCCGATATCGGCATGGTGGCGTCCGCCTACGGCGTCGGCTTCGCCGCCGGCTGTCTGGCGGCGCCGAGAGTCGTCCGCCGGCTCGGCTTCGTCCGCGCCTATGCCGGGCTGGCGGCGCTGATGGCGATCCTCGCGCTCGCCCTGCCGCTGGCCGGCGGCAACGTCGGCTGGGTCCTGCTGCGCGCGCTGACCGGCGTCGGCTTTGCCGGGCTGTTCACGGTGATCGAGGGGTGGATCGGCGCCGGAGCGCAGGACGGCAACCGCGGGCGGGTCCTGGCGGTCTATATGGTCACCACCAAGCTGGCGCTGATGGCCGGCCCCCTCCTGCTCGACCCCGGCGGCGACCAGCCCTTCCGGCTGCTGATCCTTCTGATCCTGCTGTCGGTTCTGCCGGTCGCCCTCACCCGGCCGGCCCGCCCGGCCCAGCCGACCGCCGTCTCGCTCGACCTGCGCGGGCTGTTCAGGCTCGCGCCGTCGGCCCTGGTCGGTTGCTTCGCGGTCGGCGTGGTGACCGGCACGATGATAGCGTTCGCCCCGCTGTACGGGCTGCGCATCGGCCTGTCGGAACCGGCAGCCGCTGCCCTGCTCGTCGCCCTTCAGGGCGGCAGCCTTCTCGCCCAATGGCCGCTCGGCGCGCTATCGGACCGGCGGGACCGCCGCGTCGTGATCGCCGCCGTGGCCGCGACCGGCGCCGTCCTGTCCGCCGGGCTGGCGATGCTGCCGGCCGGCAGCCCGGCTTGGCTGGTGTGGGCGGGGTTCGCGCTGTGGGGCAGCCAGGTCCTGTGCATCTACGCCCTGTGTGTCGCCCACGCCTGCGACGTGGTGCCGCCGGGCCGCATCGTCCCCACGGTCAGCGGCCTGCTGGTGGTTTGGGCCGCCGGAGCGATGGTCGGTCCAGTGCCGGGCGCCCTGCTGATGGACAGGCTCGGCCCGCCGGGACTGTTCGTCTACGCCGCCGCCGGTTGCATCGCGCTGGCCGCCTTCGTCCTGATCCGCCGCGCCGTGCGGGAGCGGGATCGGGCGCCCGGCCGGCCGCCCTTCCGCCCGCTGCCGCCCGACAGCCTGACGGGAGCGGCAATCTCCGGCCCCCGGACGGTCATTGAACCCTCTGGCATTGAACCCTCTGGCATTGAGCGCTCTGGCATCGGGCCGCCGGAAGGGCGCTGATGTTCCGCTTTTTCCGAGTACCGTCATCGGGTTAGAGTCGGTCGAAACCGGGCCTGGGCCCATCCGTTCGCCGGAGGAACATTGGTCGAGACGTCGCGCATCCAGTCGCTGCGCGTGGTGGCGAGCCTGATCAATTCGGGTGGGGATCTGGCGACGGTGCTTCAGCGCCTCGTCCTGGCCGCCTGCCGGCATGCCAACTGGTCGATGGGGTCGATCATGGCGGTCGATGTCGAGCATGGCTACGCCCTGGTCGTCGTCCGCCACGACCCGACGCTGATCCAGCGCCCGCTGCCCGACCGCTGGGAGCTGGCGACCAGTCCGTCCCTGGTCGCCCTGCGGCGGAACGAGCCGATCTTCATCCCCGACGCCCGGGTATCTGAGGAGTTCCCCGGCTATCGTCGGGAGGCCTTCGAGCGCGATTATCACAGCGTGTTGGTCGTGCCGATGAACTGTACCGACGACAGCGGCCGGCCGCTGGTGCTGAGCGTCGTGTCCCGCGGTATCATCGAAGTGAGCGAGGAGGATCTCGCCTTCATCGGCATGATCGTCCAGCTCGGCGAGATCGCGGTGGAGCGCCAGCATCGGCTGCGCGCCGAGACCCTGGCCGCCGAACGCCTGCAACTGGCGCTGGAAGTGAATACCTCGCTGCTGCGGCAGGCGCTGGAGGACGGGGCGATGGCCACCCTTCTGCCCCGCATCCGCGACCTGCTGCCCTACTCCATCGTCATCGTCGACTTCACCGCCAACCTCGTCACCGCCGACCGGGCGCCCTGCGGCAGCGACATCGGCGACGCCGACTGGCAGGCGGCCGTCGCAGCCGACCTCGGCCCCTCGATCATGAAGGCGGCGCGCGCTGCCATCGACCATCCCGCCGCCGCCGAGGCGACCCTGTTCTGGGAGGTCAACGGCAAACGCATCCGTACGGCGCCGCGCATCGAACCGCTGACCGCCGACGGCGAAGTGGTTGGCGTTCTGATGATTTTTCCGGGTCCGCAGCCTTACGGCCAAGCCGATCAGCTCCTGCTCGACGGCATCAAGCACGCCCTCGGCATCCAGATGCTGCGCAACGTCATCCGCTTCCGTTACGAGAACCGGACATTGACCGAGCTGTTCCTGGAACTGGTGGAGCGGCGATGGCGGGATCACATCGACATCGGACAACGCGCGCTGCGGCTCGGCCTCAACCTCGATCTGCCGACCCAGATGATCCTGGTCGGACTGCCCGGCCGCAGTCCGCGGGCAGTGAGTGCCGCGGCCGACCTCCACATCCCGGTCCAGAGGCTGCTGTCGCTGCATGGGATCACCGGCACGCTCGTCACCGTTCCGGCCGGACTGGTCTGCCTCATTCCCGCCGTCGACGAGCGGAGCCATGGTCCGGTCAAACGGCTGATGGCGCAGATCGCGCGGTCCGTCGCCGACATCCTGCATGCCGAACCATTCGTTGTGCTGACGAGCCGCTGCATGGCCCCACCGGACTATGCGGAGGCATGGGACCGTGGCTGGCGGATGATCCGCATCGCCGAAGAGTTCGGCCGCCCCGGCGTCCTTGATGCCCGGCAGTTCGGCCCACTGCCCATGTTGCTGGCTGCCGCGAACACCCACGAGGTGCGCGGCTACGTCGCCGACAGCATCGGCGCCCTCATCGAGTACGACCGTCAGCATGGGACGCCCTATCTGGAGACGCTTTCCGCCTATCTGAAGACGGGGTGCCGCACCAAGGCCTGCTCCGACCAGCTTGGCGTGCACGTAACCACCCTGCGCTATCGGCTGACACGCATCGAAGAGCTGTTCGGTATCGATGTCGAAAGCCCCGATCGCCGCTTCTCGGTTGAACTCGCCATTCACCTGAGCGGGGTTATCGACCGGTCCACCTGATCTCGGAAAGGCTCCGTCAACTCCCGCACCAGTCCTGCGGTGCCACGGCGGCGTCACCTCGATCTGGATGGAATTGAGAACCTGTTCGCAGCAGGCGCCTCCCATCCGGCTTTAGCCGGGATGCTACTTTAAGCTGAGCAAGGGTGTTGCGGCAGGGGCGTGATCCGGTCGGCCTGCCGCCCTCGATGTCACCGCTTGGACCCGCCCTCTATGGGCACTGCCATTCGTCCCGCAAGCACCACCCCAGCCTCCTGGGACGCGTTCTCGGATGCCGATGCCTTTGTCGAGGGTGTGCTGGTCGAACTGACGGCAATGGCGAGTGACGGCACCCGTCCAGCCCGCAACGGGCCCAAAGATCCTCTCACCGGAGCAGCGCTGCGCAAGGCGATTTTGGCGATCTGGTGCGTATGCTTCTGCGGCATGCAATGGCGCGCCATCGGGCAGCTCACCGGCATCCCGTTCGGCAGGTTGTACACTCTACGACCGGCTGCGCCGGACGTGGCGTCTGGCCTGAGACGATACCGCGGAACCGAGCACGGTGGTGATCGACAGCCGGACCTGCCCCTCGGCCCCGAGTTGCTCGGCGCGCGGCGTGGACGGGGGTAAGAAGTAGACACTGAGGCTCGGCGCCGGCCAGTCATGCACAACTTTAGATTGCGGCATGTCGCAGGGCGGGCCGCTACTCCCTTCAGGCCGCGAACATATGGCCTAAAGCCTTGCCTTCGCCTCTTCCGCCACCCGTTCCGGCGTGATGCCGAAGTGGCGGTAGAGGTCGGGCACCGCGCCGGACGCGCCGAACCTGCTCATGCCGACGAAGCCGCCATCCTCGCCGATGTAACGCTCCCACCCTTGGACCACCGCCGCCTCGACGGCGATCCGCACGGTGGATCGGTCGATGACGGCGCGGCGATAGGCCTGATCCTGCTGCTCGAACAGTTCCCAGCAGGGCATCGAGACCACGGCGGTGGGTACCCCACCGGCCTGCAGCAAGTTGCGGGCCTGCAAAGCGATGGCGACCTCCGACCCGGTGGCGAGCAGCGTGATCCGGCGCTTGCCCCCCTCCGCCTCGGCCAGTACATAGCCGCCGCGCCGGCAGCGGTTGTCGGCATCGCCGTCGCGGCGCACCGGGTCCAGCGGCTGCCGGGCGAAAACCAGCGCGCTCGGGCCGGAGCGCTGCTCCAGCGCGATCTCCCAGCATTCGGCCGCCTCCACCGCATCAGCGGGGCGCAACACCAGCAGGTTGGGGATGGCGCGCAATGCCGCCAGCACCTCCACCGGCTGATGCGTTGGGCCGTTGGTGCCGATGCCGATGGAATCGTGGCTGAACACGAAGGTGACCGGCAGCCCCATCAGCGCAGCCATGCGGATGGCAGGGCGTTCGTAATCGCAGAAAGCCAGATAGGTGATGCCGGTGGCCACCACCCCGCCATGGGCGGCCATGCCATTCAGCATGCTGCCCATCGCATGCTCGCGCACGCCGTAATGGACGTAACGCCCGGCGCGATCGTCGGCGGTGAAGGCGGCCAGCCGCCGCTTGTGCAGAGTAGCGCCCTCCAGGTCCGGCGCGCCGCTCAGCATTTCCGGAATGACCTCCGTCATCAGGTCGACAATGTCGCCGGAGATCTTGTAGCCATGGTCGCTGTGCCCGCTCTCCGCCATGCGGCGCTTGAAGGCATGCAGCACGTCGGCCCAGCCGTCAGGCAGCCGCCCCTCGCGCAGCCGATCCAGGTCGCGCCGCTTTTCGACGGGCAGCGCGGCGACACGTGCTTGCCAAGCCTGCTGCTCCGCACCACCCCGGCGGCCGGCCTCCAGCCACGCGGCACGCACATCCTCGGGAATCTCGAAGGCAGCATGAGGCCAGTCGAGCGCCCGGCGGGCAGCGTCGGTGTGTTCCCTGAACAGCCGGGCGCTGTGGGCGGCCCGCTGCCCCTCATGCGGCAGGCCGCGGCCGATGCTGGTCGTACAGGCGATCATCGACGGCCTGGGATCAAGCTTCGCGAGGCGCAGCGCCTCCGACACCGCGTCGATGTCGTGGCCATCGACCTCCTGCACATGCCAGTTGCTGGCGCGGAAGCGGGCGGCCATGTCGTCGGACAGCGCAAGGTCGATGCCGCCATCGTCGGTGATGCGGTTGTCGTCCCACAGATAGGTCAGCTTGCCCAGCCGCAGATGCCCGGCGAGCGCGATGACCTCCTGCCCCACGCCCTCCTGCAGGCAACCGTCGCCGACCAGAGCATACGTGCAATGATCGACGATGCCGTCGCCGAAACGCTGGTTCAGGAAGGCTTCGGCCAGCGCCATGCCGGCGGCATTGGCGATGCCCTGCCCCAGCAGCCCGGTCGTCACCTCGATGCCGCAGGACTGGTGGATTTCCGGATGGCCGGCGGTGTGCGATCCCATCACCCGGAACCGCTTGAGCTCGTCCAGCGTCATCGCCTCGTAACCGCTGAGATGCAGCAGCGAGTAGATCAGCATGGAGCCATGGCCGTTCGACTGGACGAAGCGGTCGCGGTCGAACCACAGCGGATCGGCGGAGTTGAATCTCAGGTGCCGGGTGAAGAGCGCCGTCGTGATGTCGGCGGCGCCGAGCGGGGTGCCGGGGTGGCCCTCGCCTGCGCGCTCAATGGCATCCATGGACAGAAAGCGGATCGCGTTCGCCATTCGGCGCGGATCGACGCTGGTCATCATGTGGTCCTTTCGGGAATGCGGAATGGTGCGGGGCTGCGCCGTCACGTCACCAGATTGATCGGCCGCCCGGCCGCGAAGGCTTCGATGCAGGCGGTGACCTGCTCGGCGACGGCCCGCCGCGCCTCGACGCTGGCCCAGCCGATGTGCGGCGTCAGCAGGAAGTCGGTGCGCTCGGCAAGGCGGAGGAAGGGGTGGTCGTCCGGCGGCGGCTCCACCGCCGTGGCGTCGACGGCGGCACCGGAGATCAGCCCGCCTTCCAGCGCGCGGACCAACGCCATGTCGTCGATCAGCCCGCCGCGCGAGGTGTTGATGACCAGCGGCCGGCGCGCCATACGGGCGAACTCCGCCTCGCCCAGCAGATGGCGGGTGGCGGGGGTCAGCGGGCAATGCAGGGTCAGCACGTCGCTTTCGGCCAGCACCGCGTCGAACGGCACATGGTCCGGTCCGCCAGCCGCCTCCCCCTTTCGGCCGGCGAACAGCACGCGCATGCCGAAGGCGCGGCCGATGGTCGCCACCGCCTGCCCGATGGCGCCGCGCCCGACGATGCCGAGGGTCGAACCGTGCAGGTCACGGATCGGGTGGTCCAGCAGGGTGAACTGGCCGCAGGCCTGCCACGCCCCCGCCGCCACCGACTCCCGGTAGGCTGGCAGCGACCGGCGCAGCGCCAGCATCAGGGCGAAGACATGCTCCGGCACTGTATGGATGGCATAGGCGCGGACGTTCGACACCGCGACGCCACGCGCGCGGCAGGCGGCGACGTCGACATTGTCTGTTCCGGTCGCCGCGACGGCGACGAAACGCAGGTCGGGCAGTTGCTCCAGGGTCTCGGCCCGGATCGGCACCTTGTTCACGATCAGGACGGTCGCCCCACGCGCCCGCTCCACGATCTGGCCCGGCGCGGTGCGGCCGTATTCACTCCACTCGTGTGGCAAGTCCGGACGGCGCAGCGCAATGTCCGCCCCCATGGTGTCCTGATCGAGGAAGACGATCCGCTCCATCATCTCCTCCCCTCGGGCCGTCCCCCGGTAGTGCCGTTCATCGCGTGATAGCTGCGGATGACCTGACTGTCGTCCATCGTCCCTTCGCCACGGCCGGAGGTTGCGAGGAACATCTGGTGGGCGACGGCGGCCAGCGGCAGCGCCGCCTTGGCGTCGCGCCCGGCCTCCAGCACGATCCCCAGATCCTTGACGAAGATGTCCACCGCGCTGGTGATCTCCGGCTCCGCCTCCAACATGCGCGGGCCGCGGTCCTTCAGCATCCAGCTCGACGCCGACGACCCGCTCATGATCTGCAACAGGATGTCGAGGTCGACCCCGACCTTGGCGGCCAGCGCAAAGGCCTCCGCCACCACGGCGATGTGGACGCCGCACAGCAGCTGGTTGACGGTCTTGACCGTGGCACCCTGTCCCGGCTTTTCGCCGACATGGAAGACCTTGTCCCCCATCGCCGCCAGGATCGGACGCACCCGCTCCACTGTCGCGGCATCGGCGGCGGCCATGATCGACAGCGTTCCCGCCACCGCGCCCACAACGCCTCCGGAAACCGGCGCATCGACGAAGCGGCGGCCGGCCGCCTCCACCCGTTCGGCCAGCGCGGCGACGGCCCCCGGCGGACAGGTCGCCATCAGGATCACCGAACCGCCGACCGGCAGGGCCTCCAGCGCGCCGTCGGCGAAGAGCGCGGCGTCGGCCTGGGCAGCATTGACCACCATCAGCACCAGTGCGTCCGCACCAGCCGCTGCCGCCGCCGCACTGGAGGCGCCCTTGCCGCCGGCACCCTCCAGCACCCCGACACTCCCGGCCCGCACATCGAAGCCCTGAACGGCGAAGCCCTTCGCCAGCAGATTGCGCGCCATGGGCATCCCCATGGAACCGAGGCCGATGAAACCGACTGTCGTCATCGTATCTTGATCCTTGGATTGCTCGGCAGATTAGGGGGCCGCCGGCTCAGTACAGGATGGTCGCAGGCACGTAGGACACGAGGCCCAGCACGACCAGCGCCACCAGATAGAAGGGCCACAGCTCGCGCACGATGGCGCCGATGGGCTCGCGGGAAATGGCGGCGGAGATGAACAGCGTGGTGCCGATGGGCGGCGTGAACAGGCCGATGCTGAGGTTGACCGCCATCATGATGCCCAGCTGGATCGGGTCCATGCCGATGGCGCCGCCGACGGCGACGAAGGTCGGACCCAGCAGCAGGATCGCCGCCGGCAGGTCCAGGAACATGCCGACCACCAGCATGATCAGGTTCATCGCCAGGATGATCAGCCACGGCTCCTTCAGCACGGTCTGAGCATAGCCGGCCACCGCGTTGGGGATCGCTTCGGTGATCAGCACATAGCCGACGAGGTTCGACGCGGCGATCACCAGCATGACGACGCCCGTCGTCACCACCGTCCCCATCAGGGCGGCATGGATGCGCTTCCAGGTCAGGTCACGGTAGATCAGGATGCTGACCAGCAGCGCATAGGCGACGGCGACGACGCTGACCTCCGTCGGGGTGGCGATGCCGAAGCGCAGCAGCACCAGGATGAAGGCGGGCATCAGCAGCGCCGGCAGGGCGGCGAACGTCGCCTGCCCCAGCGCCCGCAGTCCGCCCTCGCCCTTCAGCAGGGGGAAATTGCGGACCCGGCCGCTGACGTAGCACACCACCATCATGCCGGCGGCCAGCATCAGGCCCGGCAGGATCCCTGCCAGGAACAGCGAGGCGATGGAGGCGTTCGACACCGCGGCATAGAGGATCAGCGGGATCGACGGCGGGATCAGCCCGGCGATCACCGACGAGGACGCAGTCGCCGCCGCACCGAAGGCCGCCGGATAGCCCTCGCGCTTCTGCCAAGGGATCAGCATGGACCCGAGCGCCGAGGCCTCCGCCACCGCCGATCCGGACACGCCGCCGAAGATGGTGGAGCCAACGACGGTGACCTGGGCCAAACCGCCGGGATAGCGACCGACCAGGGCGGCGGCGAAACGCACCAGCTTCTGGCCCAACGTGCCGCTCATCATCAGCGCGCCGGACAGGATGAAGAAGGGGATCGCCAGCAGCGGGAAGCTCTGGGTCGGCTGGAACAGCTTGACGACCGCGATCACGGTCGGCACCGACCCCATCGTCATCACCGCGGCGCCGGAGCTGATGACCAGCGCATAGCCGACGGGAAAGGAGAGCAGCAGGAGAAGGCCGAAGACGGCGACCATCACGACGGTCATATCTCTTCCTCCGACACGTGGGCGCGGACGGACCGCGGGTCTTCGGCGATCAGCAGGCGCAGGAAGGTGGTGACGGCGGTCAGACCCACACCGACGAAGCCGGCGATCAGCGACAGGTAGGCCCAGCGGGCGCTGACGCCCGTCACCGGATAGATTTCACTGCCGGTGATCTCGATGACGGCCAGACCGATGTAGGCGAGATAGAAGAAGGTTGCCCCCACCACCACCTGCATCGCCAGCAGCAGCGCGCGGGCCAACCGGCGGGGCAGCAGGTCGAGCAGCAGCGCGACCGAGATGTGTGCGCCCTTCTGCGCCGCCAGCACCACGCCGCCCATCACCAGCCAGGGGAACAACAGGTTCGGCAGTTCGGACGGCCAGCCCAGCCCCTGGGTGGTCAGGTAACGGACGACGACCTCGGCGCCCAACGCCAGGAACAGCACGATCAGGGACAGGATCGCCACGACGGCGGAGACGACGGAGATGGCACCGTCGGCCGCCTGGAGAAGGGTGGCGGGGAGTCCCGCCACCTCATGCTCCCTCTCGTGGGACACCGTCATCACGGCGCCGCTCCGGCCGCGGCTTCCTTGCGAACCAGGGCGACCAGTTCGGGGAACTGCTTCTCCCACTTGTCATAGACGGACTTGGTCTTGGCGACGAAGGGGGCCGGGTCGACCGTGTTGAACTTCACGCCGGCGTCTTCCATCTTCGCCTGCAGTTCCTTGTCGGCCTTGGCGGACATCTCGCGGTTCAGCTTGCCGGCCTCGGCCGCCGCTTCCAGCACCGCCGTCTGATCGGCCTTCGACAGGGTGTCGAAGACGATCTTGCTGGCCAGCAGCGGGGTCGATTCATACTTGTGCCCGGTCAGCGAGATGTATTTCTGCACCTCGAAGAGCTTCGACGAATAGATGTTCATCAGCGGGTTCTCCTGCCCGTCGACCACGCCCTGCTGGAGCGCGATGTAAAGCTCGGAGAAGGCCAGCGGCATCGGGTTGGCGCCGAGAGCCTTGAAGATGTCGACCGTGATCGGGTCCGGCGGGGTGCGCAGCTTGATGCCGGCGAGATCCTCCGGCTTGGTGATCGGCCGGACATTGTTGGAGACATGGCGGATGCCGTTGTCCCACATCGCCAGCAGAACCAGACCCTTGGCCTTCGACGCCTCGTCCAGCTTCTTCGCCACCGGACCGTCCAGGACCTTCCACGCCTGCGGCAGCGACTGGAACAGGAAGGGCAGGCCCAACACGGCATATTCCGGCACGACGCCCGAGGTGGTGCCCTGCGAATTGGCGCTGAAGGCCAGCGTGCCGAGCCGCATGCTGGTCAGCGCCTCCACGTCGTCGCCATACTGGGCGCTGCCGCCGACCTCGATCTTCACCCGGCCGTCCGTCTTCTTGGCGACGAGTTCCGCGAATTTCAGCGAGGCTTCCGCCTTCGGATTGCCCGGGGCCGCGTTGTGGGCCAGACGCAGGACCTGCTGGGCCCAGGCGGCGGGCGACGCGACCAGGGCGGTGCCCACCACCAGCGACAAAAGCAGCTTCTTCATCGGATCTCTCTCCCTATGGATGTTTGTTGGTTGGTCGGGTGTGATCGGGTGGACGGATGCCGGGTTACAGCCATCCCTTGATGCTGGCAGCCATGGCGTCGGTGGAGATGCCGTAGAGGTCGTGCAGGGTCGGCAGGGCGCCGGCCTTCAGGAACTCGTCGGGCAGGCCGATCTGGCGGAAGACGGGGGCGACGCCGCCGCGCAGCAGGGTGCCGGCCACCGCCTCGCCCAGACCGCCGATGACGGTGTGGTTTTCCGCCACCACCACCATGCGGCCGGTGCGTGCGGCCTCGCGCAGGATGGTCTCGGTGTCGAGCGGCTTGATGGTGGGGACGTGCAGAACCGCGACGCCGACCTTGTCGGTCTCCAGCCGCTGCGCCAACTCCAGCGCCCGCATCGTCATGATGCCGGACGAGATGACCAGAACCTCGGCGCCGTCTCGCAGCAGCTTGGCCTTGCCGAGTTCGAACTTGTAATCGTACTCGTCCAGAACCAGCGGGACATTGCCGCGCAGCAGCCGCATGTAGACCGGCCCGTTGTGGGCGGCCATGGCCGGGACCACCTGCTCGATCTCGTGGGCGTCGCAGGGGTCGATCACCACCATGTTCGGCATGGCGCGGAACAGCGCCAGATCCTCCGCCGCCTGATGGCTGGGGCCATAGCCGGAGGTCAGGCCCGGCAGGGCGCAGGCGATCTTGACGTTGCGGTTCTCCTCCGCGACCGTCTGGTGGACGAAGTCGTAGGCCCGGCGCGAGGCGAAGACGGCGTAGGTGGTGACGAAGGGCATCATCCCCTCATGCGCCATGCCGGACGCCGCACCCATCAGCAGCTGCTCGGCCATCCCCATCTGATAGAAGCGGTCGGGATAGGCCTGGGCGAAGATGTGCAGGTCGGTGTATTTGGCGAGGTCGGCGGTCATGCCGACGATCTCGTTCCGCTGCTTCGCCAGCTCGACCAGCGCATGGCCGAAGGGCGCCGGCTTGGTCCGCTGACCTTCCGCCGCGATCGAGGCGATCATGGCGGAAGTCTTCAGGCGCGGCTTTGCAGTGGTATTGGCAGCGGTGCTCATGCGGTCCTCCCGGCGTCGAGCGCATCCAGCGCCAGCTGCCATTCGTGCGCGTCGACGCGGATGAAGTGGTTCTTTTCGCGGGCTTCGAGGAAGGGCACGCCCTTGCCCATCTTGGTGTCGCAGACGATCATCCGCGGCTTGGCTTCGGGGTGCGACTTGGCGGCGTCGAACGCCGCGACCACCGCGTCCATGTCGTTGCCGTCCACCCGCTGGACGAACCAGCCGAAGGCCTCCAGCTTGTCCACCAGCGGCTCGAACGCCATCACCTGGGTGGACGGCCCATCGGCCTGCTGGTTGTTGACGTCGACGATGGCGATCATGTTGTCGAGCTTGTAATGGGCGGCCGACATGATGGCCTCCCACACCGATCCCTCGTCCAATTCGCCGTCGGAGAACAGCGTGTAGACGCGGCTGGCGGAATTCTTGCGCTTCAGCCCCAGCCCGATGCCGACCGCGATGCTGAGGCCGAGGCCGAGCGAACCGCCCGACATTTCCATGCCCGGCGTGTAGCTGGCCATGCCCGACATCGGCAGGCGGCTGTCGTCGCTGCCGTAGGTCTCCAGCTCTTCCGCCGGGACGATGCCGGCCTCAATAAGCGCGGCGTACAGCGCGATGGCGTAATGGCCGTTGGACAGCAGGAAGCGGTCGCGCTCCTCCCAATGCGGGTCCTCGGGACGATACTTCATGGCGTGGAAGTAGGAGACCGCCAGCACGTCGGCGATGTCCAGCGCCTGGCCGATATAGCCCTGCCCCTGCACCTCGCCCATCAGCAGGGCGTTGCGGCGGATGCGGTAGGCACGTTCGGCCAGCGGCACATTGTGCCCGAGCGGGGTGGTGTCGAGTGCGGTGTCCACGGAAGGTGTCTCCAGCATATCGGGATCAGTGGATCAGCATGCCGCCGTTGACGTCGAGCGTGGCGCCGGTGATGTAGGAGGACAGCTCCGAGGCCAGGAACAGGCAGGAGCGGGCCACATCCTCGGCATCGCCCAGGCGGTTCAGCGGGATGCCCTTCAGGATTTCCGCACGCAGCTCGTCGGTCAGCTTGCCGCCGGTGATGTCGGTCTGGATCAGGCCCGGCGTCACCGAATTGACGCGGACATTGTCCGGCCCCAGTTCGCGCGCCATCGCCTTGGCGAGGCCCAACACGCCGGCCTTGGCCGCGCTGTAATGCGGACCGCCGAAGATGCCGCCTCCGCGCTGCGCCGACACCGACGAGATGCAGACGATGGATCCCGACTTGCGCTCGCGCATGTGGGGGACGACAGCCTGGCTCATGTACAGCGTGCCGCGCAGGCTGACGTCGGTCACCGCCTCGTAATTCTTCGGACCAATGTCCATGAACTTCAGCGGCTGGGTGATGCCGGCGTTGTTGACCAGCACGTCGATGCGGCCGAACTCCTCCACCACGCGGGTCGCGGCGGCGAAGCAGGCGTCGCGGTCGGTCACGTCGCAGGCGAAGCCGCGATGCGCCTCTCCCAGTTCGGCGGCGGCTTCGGCCGCTTGGGCGCCGTCGAGGTCCAGGATGATCGCCCGCCCGCCATGCAGCGCGAAAAGCCTTGCGGTCGCCCGGCCGATGCCGCGGCGCGACGCGGCGCCGGTGATCACGCAGACCTTGTTGGACAGCAGCATGCTCGCTCCCTCTTGTCGAAGCAGGCTCCGCCGTGGCGGCACAGAGGGTGCCGCGACGGAGCGTCGGTTTCGCTCGGTTGTGGTGATTTCGATCAGACTGTTCGATGATTCGCTCAGCCGATGATTGATGTGATCCTATGATCTTGAGATGAATTCGACAAACGAATAAGATCGCTCATCGATGAACTGAATTCATCTGAAGGGTGCGATGCGGAAACGCGTCTCCATCAAGGCATTGCAGGCCTTTGAAGCCGCAGCACGGCTCGGTTCCTTCGCGACCGCGGCGGAGGATCTGGGACTGACGCCGTCGGCGATCAGCCATCAGGTGAAAATTCTGGAGGAACAGTTAGGGCTTCCGCTGTTCCATCGTGTTCACCGCGCGGTCACCCTGACCGACGCCGGCCGGAGCTATGCCAACGAGATCATCGGCGCATTCGCCCGCATGGATGCCGCCACCCGCAACGTCACCAGCACCGGCAGCGGTACGACGATCCTCACCGTCCGGTCGATGCCCAGCTTCGCCACCCAATGGCTGATGCCGCGGCTGAACCGGGTCAAGGCGCTGCATCCCGCCATCGACATCCGCCTCCAGGCTTCGGTCTCGCCCATCGATCTGACGGCCGGCGCGGTCGATGTCGACATCCGCTACAACCCCGGACCGCCGCCGGCCGGCTGCGTGCTGGAGCAGTTTCCGGAGGACGTCATCGTCCCGATGTGCTCGCCGGCGCTAGCAAACGGCCTCAACCCGATCCGGGAGCCGAAAGACCTCAGCCGCCACATCCTGATCCATTCGGAGGTCAATATCCTGGGCTGGCGCGACTGGATGCGCCGGCACCGCAGCGTCCATCTGGACATGGACCGCGGCCTACGCTTCGACCGCTCCTTCATGGCGATCAACGCCGCAGTGAACGGCATGGGGGTGTGCCTGGACAGCCTGCTTCTCGCCCGGCAGGAGCTTCAGTCCGGCCAACTCGTCGTCCCCTTCCCCACCGAAGGGCTGCGGGCGCAGGGGCATGGCTTCGTCACGCTGAAATCGACTGCCGCGTTGCCGAAAATCCAGCTGTTCCGCGACTGGCTGTTCGGCGAGCTGGAGGCCGGGCGCGATTGGGAGGAGCAGTATCTGATGTCGCTCGACTTTGGCGCACAAATGGGCGTGGGATCGTGGCCTCGCTGATGCGCCTGCTCGGCCTGGACCTACCGGTCTCGGATCACACGACCTTCTCCCGGCGCAGCGCCGATCTGGCAGTCGCATCGGCGCTGGCCCGGACGGACGGGCCGGTCAGCGCAGTCATCGATTCCACCGGGCTGAAAGTGTTCGGCACGGGCGAGTGGCACTTGGAAAAGCATGGTGGCCAAGCGCGCCGGAGTTGGAGACAACTGCACTTGGCGGTTGATCCCGGTAAGGGTGAGGTCCCCGCCTCCGAGTTGACGAGTAACGAGGACGGTGATGCGTCGCTGGTCGGTCCATTGCTCAACCAGATCGCCCGCCCACTTGGTACGGTACTGGCCGATGGCGCCTACGACGGCGAGCCGGTCTACCGCGTCGTGGCCGCCCACAGCCCGGACGAGGAGGTCATCATCCCGCCGCGCTCGACCGCGGTGCCGAGCGACACCGCCGCCAGCGCCTCCGCACTGGACTTGCCCGGAGCAAGTGGAGAGCCAGTGTGTCGATTCTACGCAGCGACCTCAAAGACACAGGGGCTTTTGAAGCCGAGTGAGGAGTGTCGCCGGATTGGATCATAGAAGCCGTCGGTGTAGCGGCCAATGGCGATTTCAGCCTGCCGCCGCGAAGTAAAGATCGTGCGCCACACCAACTCTGACTTCAAGGTCTTGAAGACAGTCTCCACCATCGCGTTATCGTAGCAGTTCCCGCGCCCGCTCATCGAAACCAACATCGCGCTCTCCTGCAACACCTTCTGGTAATCATCTAAACAGTATTGGCTTCCACGATTTGAATGATGGATCAGACCGGGAGGTGGCTGCCGAACGGTAATAGCCCGCTTCAACGCTGTGATCGCCAACTCCTTGGTGATCCGGTCACTGGTGGCCCATCCCACGATCCGGCGGGAGTGCAGATCCAGCACGATGGCCAGATAAAGCCAGCCTTCAGCGGTCCAGACGTAGGAAATGTCGGCTCCCATTTCCGGTTCGGCGCCGGAGCGGAGAAAACCTCGTTCTCACAACGCAGACGGACCAGTTCCTTTTGCACATCGTCATGTGGACCGGACAGAAGCTCCGCTTCCTGATATTGCGATCTCCATCGCGTCAGCGTTGATTTGCCAATCCCCAAATCAGCCGCCACTTCCCCGACAGTCCGGCCGCTCGTTGCGATAAGCCGAACAGCTTCCCGCTTGAGGTCTTCCGTCAGCTTACGCCGATGCCCGTCACCCATGCCAAAGCTTCTGGTCCCTTAGACCATAGATGGAGGCTCTCCACTTGCTCCGGGCAAGTCCAGAATGACGCTGATTGGCGGCCGGGATGAGGATCGATGCCGGGACCCCGGTAGCGATCAGCGCCGCCGGGGAGGGCACCGGCTCCGTCCTTTCATTACGGGAGCTTGCGGAAAGACCCGTTCACAAGGGGTAGTAGCCAAGGATGGCTTTTGTCTCGAAGCACTCCTCCAGCCCAAAGGTGCCGTATTCGCGCCCGTTGCCGGATTGCTTGTAGCCGCCGAAGGGCGCATGGGCATCCCAGGCGGGATGGTTGATATGGAGCTGACCGGACCGGATTTGGCGTGCGACCCGCCGGGCGCGCTCCAAGTTGGAAGACTGGACATGGCCACCCAGCCCGAACACCGTGTCGTTGGCGATCGCCACGGCCTCTTCCTCAGTTTCATAGGGAATGATGCAGAGGACGGGGCCGAAAATCTCCTCCTGCGCGATGCGCATGCCGCTGGTCACCCGGGAAAAGATGGTGGGCCGCACGAAATAGCCGGGGTCGAGCCCCGCAGGTTTGCCGGGGCCGCCACACAGCAGCCTCGCGCCTTCCGCGATGCCGACCGCGATCATCCGCTGAACGCGGTCGAACTGTGCCCTGTTCGCGATCGGACCCAGGGTGGTCTGCGGGTTTCGGGGGTCACCGACGACGATCGTCTCCACATGGCGTCGGGCCAGCGCCTCCACTTCGTCCAGCCGGTCGGCTGGTACGATCATCCGGGTCGGCGCGCTGCAGGATTGTCCAACGTTGCGAAAGGCCGACGTAATGCCCAGCGGCACCGCCTTCTCGAAATCGGCGTCCGGCAGCAGGATGTTGGGCGACTTGCCGCCCAACTCCTGGACGACGCGCTTGACCGTGACGGCGGCAGCCTGGGCCACCAGAACCCCGGCCCGCACCGATCCGGTGATGGAGACCATGTCGACGCCGGGATGGGCGGCGATGGCGGCCCCCACCTCTTCGCCGGTGCCGTTGACCAGGTTGAAGACACCCGGCGGCGTCCCGGCATCGTGCAGGATCCGGGCGAACAGCAACGCGCTCAGCGGCGAGAGTTCGCTGGGCTTCAGCACGACGGTGCAACCGGCGGCAAGCGCGGGCGCCAGCTTGGCGGTGATCTGGTAGAGCGGCCAGTTCCAGGGTGTGATCAGGCCGCAGACGCCGATCGGTTCGCGGACGATCGCCGTCGTCCCTTTCCGGATGAGGAACTCATAGCCGCCCAGAACCTCGACCATCGCCCGCAGGTGTGCAATGGCCAGCGGCACCTGCGCGGTGCGGGCGAAGCCGATGGCGGTTCCCATCTCCGCCGTCATGGCGAAGGCCAGTTCCTCGGCGCGCGCTTCCATCAGATTCGCGATCCTCTGCAGCAGGGCTCGCCGCTCCTCCACCGGGGTCATGGAGAAGGTGGCAAAGGCCCTGCGCGCCGCGGTCACGGCCTTGTCGACATCCTCGGCCGTGCCCGCCGCGATGGAGCCGATGACCGTTTCGGTGGCCGGATCGACCACAGACATCGTCGCACCGGAGGAGGGAGCGACCCATCGGCCGTCGATGTAGAAATGCCGCGCTTCCTCCAGAACCATCTTTGCTCTCCTCTTGCAGCCGTCGCCGACCGATCCGGTGTCCGGGGCCGGCTCTCAGTGCAGAATGTCCTGCAGCTTGTAATAGGCGCCGACGAAGGGCAGGAACCAGGTAGGACCGAAATGGCCCGGAATAGCCGGCCAGTCGAAATCACGCAATGGATTGGCGGCGGCGTTGCCGTCCATGACCTTGGCCATGATCTGGCCCATGTGGGTCGACATCTGCGTGCCGTGGCCGCTATAGCCCATGGAATAGAACAGGCCGTCGCGTTCGCCGGCCCGCGGCAGGCGATCCGCCGTCATGTCCACCATGCCGCCCCAGCAGTAGTCGATCCTAGCGTCGGCCAGATCGGGAAAGATCTCGATCATCGAGCGCCGGAGGATGGTGCCGCTCTTGGCGTCCGACCGGGGGTCGGATTTGGCGAAGCGCGCCCGGCCGCCGAACAGCAGCCGATTGTCCGGCGTGATGCGGAAGTAGCAGACGAAGTTCCTGGTGTCCGTCACATTGCGGCGACGCGGCAGCAAGGCGTCCAGGCGGGTGGGCGACAGGGGCTCCGTTGCGATCAGAAATGCGCCGACCGGCACGATGCGGCGGCGGAAATAGGAAAGGGGGCCGACCGCCGAGGTGCCGGTCGCCAGCAGCACCTGCTTGGCGGTGACTGAACCGGACGGTGTGGAGAGCCGGTGCGCGTATCCGTTCAGCCGCTTCATGGCGGTGACCGGCGTGTTCTCATGCAGCCGCACTCCCTGGCGTGCGGCTGCCGTCGCCAAACCATGGGCGAACTTGCCCATATGCATGGCTGCACTCTTGGGAAAGATCAGGCCGCCGAAATAGCGGTCGCTGCCCAGTTCACTCTTCAGGTCCTGTCGTGAAACCATATAGCTGTCGGGATCGGCGCCACGCGCCATCAACTCCTGCGAGCGCGCGAGCTTGTCGTAATGCGCCGGCTTCGCCGCCACCTTCAGCTTGCCGACGCGCTTGAAATCGCAGTCGATGCCTTCCTCGCCGATGATGCGCTCGACGGTGTCGACCGCGGCGTCGTAGCTCAGGTAGAGCCGCTTGGCGGCGTCGGCGCCCAGCCGGTCGACCATTGCGGCGTAATCGCGGGCGAAGCCGTTGTTGCACATGCCGCCGTTGCGTCCGGACGCGGCGCCGCCCAGCTGTCCCGCTTCCAGCAGGATGACCCGCGCGCCCTTCTTCGCCAGGGCGAGCGAGGCGGACAGTCCGGTGAAGCCGCCGCCGACGACCGCCACGTCATAGTCGCCCTCGACGGGTCCCCGGTCGGAACCGAGGAATTTGGGCGCGGTGTCGAGCCAATAAGGTGTCAGTTTCATCGCAATCGCCTCAACCGAAGGACTGGCTGGCAACGCCATAGATGCGGTCCGGCCCGGGCACCGGAGGGCGCGTGCCCCGGACCATCGTCGTGACGGCGCCGACGTCCGGCAGGCCTTGGGCGGTCAGCCAATCGCCGAGACCGCTTTCGCCATCAATGTCGATGCGCAGGAACTCGCCGGCCTTCGCCTGCAGGAAATGCCGGATCAGCGACCGGGCATCCTCGGTGGATCGGGCGACCACCGGCCCGATGGCTTGACCGAGCCCAAATGGGCGGCAGATGGCGAAGCCTCGCACAGTGTCATTGCGTTCGATGACGGCGGCACTGCCAATCCGCAGGAACTCCGTGATCAGCTTCGTCCGCCTGGCCCCGAAAGCGTTTTCATCGATGCGCAGAATCGTGGGCATGTCGTCCAGCCGTGCCGAGCGGACTTGGCCGTCATCGCCGGATGGCGGCGTCAGGGTCGTGTCCGCCGGCAGCCATGCCTGATGCTGGTGAACTGTCCCGATGTCGCGGAAGCCGAAAGCCGCGTAGAGGCACCGTCCCTCTTCGGTCGAGTTCAGCAGAATGCTGCGGCCGCCGTTCGCGGCGAGCAGATGGTCCATCAACATCCGCCCAAGACCGCGACCCTGCATGGCGGGGGAGACGATGATGATGCCGCAGGTCGCGAAACGGTCGTCATAAGGCCACCACAGGGCGGACGCCACGATCCGTCCGTCCGCCACCGCCAGCACGCCTTGCCCCAGCCCGAGCGCGACGCTCCAATCCTCGCGGCGATAGGGCCAGCCGACCGCCTGCGACAGAGGCAGCGCGCCGTCGAGGTCGGAAGGCGTCATGGCACGCACCATGATGGAGGCGGTGGTGGGAATCACTGTTCCAACTCCATCAGAAACTTGACCCGATGGATGCCGGGCTGGTCCCGGTCCGAACCGCGACGGCGTCGATTTCGACCAGATAGCCGTAATGGAGTTCAGGCACCGGCACGACCGATCGCGCCGGTCGGGCGTCCCCCAGCATCTCAGCGTAGATCGCGTTGAAGCGCGGCCAGTTCGCGACGCCCACGAGGTAGACGGTCACCTTCAGCAGGGTCGCGGCGTTGCCGCCGGCGGCCTCCACCACCGCGATCATGTTCCCGATCGCGAGGCGGGCCTGCCGGTCGAAATCCGCGTCCGCGTGATGGGTGCCGTCGTGTGCGATGGGCAACTGGCCCGAAACATAGATGAGGTCGCCATGGCGGACGCCCTGCGAATAATGACCTCCGGCTGGTGCCGCGCCGTCGCTGGATATGGGGACCACGTCCAGGCCCTGTGCTTTCGAGTCCGTCATGTCACCACCCTCCGAAACGGGGCCAGACGGCCTCGATCTGGTCGCCGCCGCTTCGCACCACGTGATAGGCCTCATGCTGGGCACCTGTGGCGCAGGCGTGGTTGGGGAGGATGCGTACCCGGGTGCCGATCGGCAGGTCGGGCAGCCGGGCGTCCAACCCTGGACGCAGGGCGATGATCCCGTGCTCCTGGTTGGCGTCGGACAGGATCAGGTCGCCGAACAGCTTTCCATCGATGTCGCAGACGAGCCCGTAGCCCTGGTCGATCTTCTGCTTGGCGGTTCCCCGGTCGCGGGACATGGCCATCCAGCCGGCATCGACCAGAATCCAGCCCTTTTCCGGCTGATGGCCGATGACCGTCGCAAGCACGGAAAGCGCGATGTCGTCGATTCCGCAGACGCCGATGCCCGCCATCACCAGGTCGAAGAAGACGAACACGCCGGCGCGCACCTCCGTCACCCCGTCCAGCGCTTCCGCGAAATGGGCGGTGGGCGTCGAGCCTACGCTGACCACCGGACAGGCGAAGCCGGCGTCGCGCAGCAGGGTCGCGGCCTGCACCACGCTGGCGCGCTCCACCTCGGCGCAGCGGCGCAGGGCGTCGTCCCCGACCGCGCCGTAGCTCGCCCCCGCATGGGTCAGGACGCCACGCAGACGGCCGCCATCCTCCAACGTCCGGGCAATCCGGACCAGGGTCGCGCGGTCACCGGGCAGAACGCCGGACCGGTGTCCGTCGCAATCGATCTCGATGAGGGCAGGGATCGGATCTCCTGCCCGTCGGGATGCCTCGGCCACCGCCCGCGCCTGTTCCACGGTATCGAGCGTAACAGCCAGATCGACACCGTCGGCGCGCAGCGCCAGGATGCGGTCGATCTTGTCCGGGGAAACGCCCACCGCATAGATCAGATCCCGGACACCCGCACGGGCGAACTGTTCCGCCTCCTTCAAGGTGGATACCGTCGCAGGGCCCGACGGGGACGTCATCACCCGCTGCGCGGCGTCGACGGATTTCGCCGTTTTCAGATGCGGTCTCAGCGTCACGCCCAGGCTGTCGAGCCTTTCACGAAGTCGGCGGACGTTGCGGTCCATACGGTCCAGGTCGAGAAGGAGGCAAGGCGTGCTGACCTCCTTCAGGCCAAGGGAGTGGGAGAGGTTTCGCATCGGGTCATCCAGCAGGGCCAGGGTCCGTTCCGCAGCTCAAAGCCGCGACAGTCCTTGCATTCTACGACGCGCCATGTAGCGTTCAATTAACGATTTATACAGCAAACATTAAGGCACAACTTAATGCTTACGAGCGACGATCTCGTCTTCTTCGGCGTCGTTTCCAGCTCCGCCTCGCTCGCCGATGCCGCGAGGACGCTCAACGTCACGCCGCCTGCCGTCACGCAACGTCTGAAAGCGCTCGAGCAGCGCATCGGCGTCCGCTTGATGGACCGCACGAGCCGCGGCCTGGCCCTCACCGACGAGGGCGAGTTGCTGGTGGCCGAAGGGGCGGCCATCATCGAGGCCATCGAAGGGCTGTCTGAGTCGCTCGACCGGCGGACGACGCGGGTCAGAGGCAGGCTGAGGATTGCGGCGCCCTATGGGTTCGGACGGGAGCATGTCGCGCCGGTCGCGGCGAAATTCGCGCGACTGTATCCGGAAGCCACCGTTGCCCTGGAGTTGTCGGACCATCCCAATGTGCTGACGTCCGACAGTTGGGATGTTGTGATCCATATCGGTACGCTGAATGCTGGCGAACGGCTGGTCACGACGCTCGCGCCGAACGGACGGGTGGCCTGCGCCTCTCCGACTTATCTTGCGGAGCATCCACCCATCCAACATCCCGAAGACATCCTGCGTCATCGCTGCCTCGCGCTCCGGGAGAATGACGAGGACGTGACGCTATGGCGCTTTTCCCATTCGACAGAGGGCGCCAGGACGGTCCGCATCAAGCCGGCGATGTCCACCAACGACGGCATGATCCTGCGCGCCTGGGCGAAATCGGGACTTGGCGTGATCGTACGGTCGGAGTGGGATGTGGCCCAGGATCTCGCCACCGGCCGACTGGTCCGGATTCTGCCGGAATGGGTGTGTCCGGCTGCGGATGTCGTCGCGTTGCTGAGCTCGCGTCATGGCCGCAGCCCGAGATCCACGGTGTTTCTGGCGATGATGCGTGAAGCGTTGAATCCGCCCCCCTGGCGCCTCTCCGACCATTGATCACTGGCAAGGTCGGCAAGGCCGGCACGATCGTCGTGCGCGCCAGTTCGGTCGGCAGATCGACCTGAAGACGCCCCCGCAGGACCGGGACAATGCCCTTGATGTCGTGCACGTTGGCCGGCGCTGCATCCGCCAGCGGAATGCCGTTATTCTCGACGGCAATATGGACCTTCACGCCGCGGATCTTCTTGCCGCCGTCCACGCCACGCGCGAAGCAGCTCGGGGCCGAAGGACAGGTGCGGCTGTCGGTCACCACCGTGCTCGGCTCGGCCGGATCGCCGCGTCCCCTCCGCCGCTATGGTTGTCAACTCCGTCAGCACCTCATCCACGAAGGCATCGACATTCGAGAACTGTCCCAGGAAGCGGGCGTGGTGCTTGCGGGACGAACGGCGCTGCCCATAGACTGCTGACCCGAAGGCTGTTGACGATGCTCACAGCCCTACCAGACCGGCCACCCGGCGCAACACCGGTCAGGACGGGCCCGTCACGAACAAGCTCTCATAACCATACTGTTATGTAGTGCGCAAAAAATCTCATTTGTCGTTAATCGCTGGGACTGCAATCTTCGTTTCCATCAGCTTAACGGATAATCTGTTGGCTGGGGCACTCGACATTTCCCAATGTGGATAGCCACCGGGGTCTGGAATGGAAAGAAGTACGGAAGTACCCACGATCACGCCACCAGCAGGTGTGGACGTCTCCGGGTTCTTGATGGAAATCAAAACTCAGCTTGGTGAACGAGGCGTCATAACCGCGACAGCGGACATGGAGGGGTATTGCACCGATTGGCAGGGCAAATATCGAGCCGCAGCGCTCGCTGTGCTGAGGCCGGCTTCAACGATGGAAGTTGCCGAGGTGGTCCGGCTTTGCCTGGAGCATGGAGTGACCATCACGCCGTGCTCTGACGGGCGCCGTCGTGGAGCTTGCCGTCCCGTACGTCAATCCGTGCCGCTCCGAAGCGTCTCCTGGACCGCCGGCATGCATTCCAGCGCGGCGGCGACGATGGGGTTGCCGGCGGCTCGCTTGTGGAAAAGCCAGATATCGCCAAGGAAGACCGCGTCATTCAGCTTGAGGATCTTCAAGCTGCCGCGGCTCACCCCGCGCCGGACGAAGGCGAGCGACATCAAGCCAAGGAAATTGTAGCTTTTCATCAACGCTTCGCTGGCGGACAGCGAAATGGTCTGCACGCAGCCCTCCGGAAAGCTCAGGCCATGGCGGCGCATCCACGCTTCCAGCGCCATGAAGGATGGGGATTCGCGCGGCGGCAGAATCCATGGCACGCCGGCAAGGTCGACAGGGACGAGGCCCCGCCTGGTGGCGAGTGGGTGCCCCTGGCCGCAGACGATCACCAGCGGGTCGTTCAGCATGGGTTGACCCATGGTGTCGGCGGCATGCAGGCCGGCGGGAGCGGTACGGCTGAACACGAAGTCCAACTCGCCGGCTTCCAACATCGGGAACAGTTTGTCGCTGGTTGCCTCAATGAATCGCAGACCTGCGTTGGGCGCTTTGTTTTTCAACTGCAGCGTCAGGATCGGCGCCACCACCGGCAATACGGTGACAACTGCCCCGACCGTCAGCGTTCCGGAGATGCCGCTGCACAGGGCATCCACCTCATGCCGGGCCTGCTCCAATTGCAGCAGGATTTCCCGCGCATAGCGCAGCAGGGACTCACCCAACGGCGTAAACTGCAAACGGTTGCCAACGCGGGTCAACACCGCCGCGCCCAATCCAGCCTCGATTTCTGCGATCTGCTTGGAAATGGCCGGCTGAGTGACGTTCAGCCGCTCCGCCACCAACCTGATCTGCCCAAGAGTGGCGAACAGCGACAGCAGACGCAGGTGGTTCAGTTTAAGCCCGCGCTGGAAGAAGCGCTCGATCTGCTCCATTGCCGTCTCCAGGCTATTCGGGTTGAGCGTTGCAAGCGAGAATCCACACGTGCTCAGCCGCTTTCACATAACCAACAGGTTATGGGGTGCAGATAAAATGTCAATTGACTATCAAGTGCCTGCATAACATCGTCGCAATACAATTAGCAGCCAAAATAATCAGCCTATCGTGCAGTTTTCTGACGGTGCAAAGCTCAGAAAATCGCCACGGCTTCCAAAAAAAGCCTCCGAATTGGAAAAATCAATGCAAGGGAGAGGAAGGGCATTGCGATGACTGAGGAAAACGCACCAGAAGCGAAGCACGCTCCTTGGAAGACCGTCATTCTGGCCAGCCTTGGCGGCGCGCTGGAAATGTATGATTTCATCATTTACGGCGTCTTCGCCATGGAGATTGCCAGCCAATTCTTCCCGGCTTCGAACCCGATTTCGTCGCTTCTGCAGACCTTCGCCGTGTTCGCCATCGGCTACGTCTCGCGGCCGCTCGGCGGCATCGTGCTCAGCAGCTTCGGCGACCGCTTCGGTCGGCGTGTGGTCTTCCTGGTGTCGATCTTCGCCATGTCGAGCTGCACGATGGCGATCGGCCTGATCCCCGGCTATGACAGCATCGGTGTCGCCGCTCCGATCCTGCTGATCCTGCTGCGGCTGGGCCAGGGCTTCTTCCTCGCCGGCGAGCTGCCCTGCTCGATCACTTATGTCGTCGAGGAGATGCCCGAGCGGGCAAGCTTCGTCAGCGGCCTCGTCATCTTCTGTCTGACCAGCGGCGTGTTTGTCGCCACCCTGGTCAGCGTCCTCCTCCACAGCACACTTCCAGCGGCCGAGGTCGGGAGTTACGGTTGGCGCATCGCCTTCGTCCTGGGCGGGCTGCTCGGGCTGCTCTCCTATTGGCTGCGCACCTCGCTGGAGGAGTCGAACGGCTACCGGCAGATGAAGAGCCATGTCGCCAGGCATCCGTTCCGCAGCGTCATCACCACCTATCCGCGGCAGGTGCTGGTCGGAATCGGCGTGGCTGGGATCGTCAACACCGCCAACAGCCTGCTGTTCGTCGTACTGCCCTCCTACCTGACCGGCGTCCTCCATTACGACGCCGCCGCCACCAGCACCGCGCAGAGCGTCGGTATCGCCGCCTCCACCGTTTCGATCCTGGTGGTGGCCTGGCTCGGTGATCGCATCTCGACCGTGATCCTGCACCGCGTCGGCTGCCTGCTGATGCTGGTCGGGGCCTATCCCCTCTACCAAGCGTTGGTCGACCATCAGATCGGCCTGCTGCCCGCGTTCGTCATCGTCGGCATCGCCGGCGGCTTCGTCAGCGGCACCTATGCCCATCTGCTCGCCAGTCTGTTTCCCACCAACGTGCGCTTCAGCGGCATCGCCCTGTCGCTGAATCTGGCAACCGTGATCTTCACCGCCATCACCCCTCTCGCCATCACCCAGCTCACCCGTTCCACCGGGCTGGTCGCCGCTCCCGGCCTCTACCTGTCGGTGGTGGCGCTGCTGGCACTCCTGGCCGGCGTCCTGCTCCACCGTCTGCAGAGCCGGGCCGCAAGGGCGCACAGGCCGGTCGACGGCGTTCCCTCAGCCGCATTGCAGTGAAAGGCATTCAGACAGATGTCCCGCCGTAACCTGATCGTCATCATGTCCGACGAGCATGACCCGCGCATCATGGGATGCGCCGGTCATCCTCTGGTCCGCACGCCGAACCTCGATGCGCTCGCCGCCCGCGGGGTCCGCTTCTCCAATGCCTATACCCCCAGCCCAATCTGCGTGCCGGCCCGCGCCGCCTTCGCCACCGGGAGGCGGGTCCACCAGACACGGCATTGGGACAATGCCATGCCCTACACCGGAGAGCAGCGGGGATGGGGCCATGTGCTGCAGCAGCACGGCATCCGCGTCGAGAGCATCGGCAAGCTGCATTACCGCGCCGAAGAGGACCCCGCTGGCTTTGATCGCGAGCACATCCCGATGCATGTGGTCGGCGGGCATGGCATGGTCTGGGCGTCGATCCGCGACCCGTACCTGGTCAAATGGACCTCCACCCGCATGATTGGCGAGCGCGTCGGCGGCGGTGAATCCTCCTACACGTCCTACGACCGCTCGGTTACCGCCCGCACGGTCGACTGGTTGCGCGACGCGGCCACCCGCAACGACGAACCCTTCGTCCTGTATGTCGGTCTGGTTGCTCCGCATTTCCCCCTGATTGCGCCGGAGGAGTTCTTTTCGCTTTATCCGCTCGACCGCATCCCGCCGGCGAAGCTGCATCCGGCCGACGGCTACCAACGGCACCCCTGGGTGCAGGCAGCCGCCGAGTTCGACCGCACCGAGGAGAAATTCACATCCCCGGAGGAGCGGCTGAAAGCTTTCGCCGCCTATTTCGGCCTTTGCAGCTTCCTTGACCACAATGTCGGGCGCATCATCGGAACCTTGCGTGACCTGGGGCTGGATGACAGCACCACCGTGATCTACACCTCCGACCACGGCGATAATCTGGGCGCGCGCGGGCTTTGGGGCAAATCGACGCTTTATCAGGAAAGCGTCGGCATTCCGATGATCGTCGCCGGGCCGGAGCTGCAGCCGGCGGTCCGCACCACGCCGGTCGATCTGCTGGATCTCTTCCCCACCATCCTGTCCGCTGTCGGGATCGATCCGGCTCCGGAGATGGAGGACCGTCCCGGCCGCTCCCTGTTCGACCTCGCCGCCGCGCCGGACGAGCCGGACAGGGTCGTCTTCAGCGAATATCATGCGGCCGGCAGCAACACGGGCGGCTACATGCTGCGCAAGGGACGCTGGAAGTATCACCATTATGTGCGGTTCCAGCCCGAGCTGTTCGATCTGGAAACCGACCCGGAGGAGGCCGTCAATCTTGCCGGCGATCCCGCCCATGCGCCGGTTCTGCGCGCCATGGAAACGGAGTTGCGCCGCATCTGCGATCCCGAGGCTGTCGACCGTCAGGCCAAACTGGATCAGGCGGCATTGATCGAGCATTTCGGTGGTCCGGACATCGCCGCGACTCTTGGCGCCGCGGGTGCCACTCCTGCCCCCACCGCCCTCCACCCGGCCTGACCTTCAGCCCCCCGCCAGCTCGATCCGAAGTGAGGCCGGTCCCTCGCCGCAGCAGTCGCGGCACGGTGGCCGGCCCCTCCGCATCGGGCGCGCAACGGATTTTCCCCATGCTGTTGCCGAAACGACCGCGCCCTCCGGCAGGAGAGCCGCGCAAGGGAGCTGCCGTGTCCGCGCGCATCGCCCGGCGCCTGAACCGCGAGCGCCCGCCCGCCGGCTCCTATCTCGTCCGTCTGATTACACGGCCGTCGCGCGGGGCGGTCACCTTCCGCCAATGGGTGCGCCGGGGCGAAATCGGCATCGTCGGATTGGCCCTGCTGTCCGGCGCTGCCGCCGGGCTTCTGGCGCTTCTGATGAGCGAAGCGACGCACGGCCTGCATGTGGCGTTGTTCGGCGCCGGCGCCCAGTACGGCCTCAGCCTGCTGGAGGACGCCGATCCCCGCCTGCTGCTGGCGCTGCCGGCCCTTGGCGGACTGCTGCTCGGACTGCTGAATTGGGGCATTGCCAGGCGTGGCCTGCGGACGCCGATCGATCCCATCGAAGCCAACGCCCTGCATGGGGGGCGCATGAGGCTGTCCGACGGCGCGGTGGTTGCGGCGCAGAACATCGTCTCGAACGGCTTCGGCGCCTCGGTCGGGCTGGAAGCCGCATTCGCCCAAGTCGGCAGCAGCTTTGCATCCCGGCTGGGTGGCGCCTTCGGCCTGCGCCGGGGGGATTTGCGGGTGTTGGTCGGATGCGGTACCGCCGGAGCGCTGGCGGCCGCCTTCTGCGCGCCGATCACCGGCGCCTTCTATGCCTTCGAACTCGTGGTCAGTACCTATTCGATCGCCAGCCTGGCGCCGGTCATGGCCAGCGCCGTCGCCGGCATGCTGTTGGCGTCGGCGCTGGGTCGGACGGCAGTGCTTGCCGGCGCCGGCAGTTTCGCGGCGCCGACGCTCGGCGATTACGCCCTCGCCCTCCTCCTCGGGCTGCTTTGCGGTCTGCTCGCCATCGCATTGATGAAGGGGATGACGCTGGTGGAGGCTTTGCTGCGCCGTGCCGTTCCCTGGGGTTGGTTGCGTCCCGTGGCGGGTGGGTTGGCCGTCGGCGGCCTTGCCCTTCTGTCCACCGGAGTGCTTTCGGCGGGCCACGGCGTGCTCCATCTGGCACTCGCCAGCGACCTGACGTTGCCACTGCTCCTTGGGCTGCTGGTCCTCAAGACCGCCGGCACCGCGATCTCTATCGGCAGCGGCTTCCGCGGCGGCCTTTTTTTCGCCTCCCTCCTTCTCGGCGCACTGTTCGGCAAACTCTTTGCCATCGCCGGAGTGACTCTGCTTCCACCGGCGATGATGCCGACCACGGTCGATCCGATGCTGTACGCGGTAATCGGAACCAGCGCCTTCGGCGCGGCGGTGGTCGGCGCTCCGCTCGCCTTGACGTTTCTGGCGCTTGAGGGCACCCGCGACTTCGCCGTCGCCGGTCCGGTGCTGGTGGCGGTCATCGCGGCGACGATGGTTGTGAGGCGCCTGTTCGGTTATTCCTTCGCCACCTGGCGCTTCCATCTGCGGGGGGAAACCATCCGCAGCGCCCATGACATCGGATGGCTTCGCGACCTGACGGTAGGACGTCTGATGCGCCGCGATGTCACCACCGTGCCGCTCGGCGTGTCGTTGGCGGTGATCCGGCGCACCTATCCCTTGGGCGCCACGCAACGGCTCATCGTCGTCGACGATGCCAACCGTTATGCCGGGCTGCTGTTGCTGCCGGAGGTGCATGCCGCCGGGCCGGTGTTCGACACCATCGACCCGCTGGTGCGCCTACGGCAGCGGGCGCTATTGCCGGCGATGAACGCCAAGGAGGCGATGGCTCTGTTCGAGGATGCCGAGACCGAGGCCATGGCGGTTGTCGATGGTGTCCAGACGCTCCGCGTCCTTGGAATGCTGACGGAGGCCCATCTGCTGCGCCGGTACGGCGAAGAGGTGGACAAGCGCCGCCGTGACGAAGTCGGAATTCCGTAGACTGGCAGATGACTTAGTCCTACAGCCGGGATCATTTTCAGGCCGGCCTGTCGAAGGGTTTATCCTACCGCGTGGAGGTTGGGATGACGACGGCAACGGAAGTGACGACTTGGGCTCGGGGTCTGGATGCGCTGGCTGGCCGGATTGGTCCACGATTTTGCCGGCCAGAGGCGCGCGAGCGGGCACGGCGGTATCCGGCTGGGCTTCTGGCGCCGCTGGGACGGAAGAACGGCTGGAGCTGGCCGAAGCAGCCGGTGACGCCAGTCCCGACGGCGTCCAGGATTTCCTGGCCCGGATGCGTTGGGACGCCGATGCTGTTCGCGACGACTTGCGGGCTTACGTCGTTGAGCATTTGGACAATCCCGACGCCGTGCTGGTGCTGGACGAGACCGGTTTCCTGATAAAGGGCGAGCGTTCGGTCGGCGTGCAGCGTCAATACTCGGGCACTGCCGGACACATCGAGAACTGACAGATCGGCGTCTTCCTGGGCTACGCCGGCCGACACGGCTATGCCCTGATCGACCGCACCCTGTATTTGCCGCAGTCCTGGGCCGGCGATGAGGAACGCCGCCGCACGGCTTGGGTGCCGGAGGAGGTGCCCTTTGCCACCAAGCCCAAGCTGGGTCTCACGATGCTGAAGCGGGCGCTGGACGCCGGCGTGCCGTGTGCCTGGGTGGCGGGGGACAGCGTCTACGGCACCGACAGCGCCATCCGACGGGCCATCCGACGGGGACTGGAGCGCCGCCGGGTCGGGTACGTGCTGACCGTTACAAGTGGTCAGCGGCTGTGGCCGGGCACGGTGAGCGACTGAATCGAAGAGGTGCCGGCCGATGGCTGGCACCGGCTCAGCGCCGGCGATGGCGCCAAAGGCCCGCGCTTTTACGATTGGGCGCGCCTGCCGTTCCGTGACGCGCCGGAGGGGCCGGCTCATGTACTTGTGGCGGGCCGTCGATGACGAAGGCGAGGTGTTGGAGGTGCTCGTCCAGCGCCGACGCGACAAGGCTGCGGCTTTGAAGTTGATGCGCAAGCTGCTGAAAAAGTATGGCTTTGCGCCCACCCAGGTCACCACCGACAAGCTCCGGTCCTACAGGGCCGCCTCCCGCGATCTGGGTCTGACCGCCCACCATGAACAAGGGCGGCGAACGAACAACCGGGCCGAAGTCTCACACCAGCCGGTGCGGCGACGAGAGCGCAAGATGCAGCGGTTCAAATCGATGGGTTCCGCCCAGCGCTTCGTATCCGTGCATGCCACCGTCTACAACACCTTCAACCTCCAGCGTCACCTGGTCTCCCGCCGCACCCTGCGTACCTTCCGGGCATAGGCCGTGGCCGACTGGCAGGCCGCGACTGCCGCAGCGGAAACCAGTTGCGGACTTCGCAACTTCTATTTGCCGCCTCAGTTGCCGTGTCAAAGCCCTGCTTGGTCATGATGACCCCACTCTCTCAGATGATGGGGACTCCAGCAAACTCGGCGCGGTTCAGTCGGCGGCGGCCGCAATCTTCCTTGCCTCGTTCAAGTTGACGTGACGGGGCCTGCCGAAGCAACCATCGCCCTGACCTGCAAGCCGAACATCGCCGGAAGGCTGGGCCGCTCATCCTGCCTTTACAGCTTCGGCTGGATGATCTTATCTCCGCATCATGGATCGTCGCAGGCTCCAGTTTTTTGTCGCGCTCTGCGAAGAGCTGCATTTTCACCGTGCCGCCGCGCGGTGCCGCATCACGCAGCCCGCCCTCAGCCAGCAATTGCGCCAACTGGAGGAAGAGCTTCAGGTTCAGTTGATCCACCGCAACAAGCGGCGCGTTTCCCTGACGAGAGCCGGCGAGACCTTCCTGGGCGAAGCCCGGAAGATTTTGAATCAGATGGAACGGGCCGCGCAACTCGCGCGTCAGACGGATCGCGGCGAAATCGGGCAATTGTCGGTCGGCATGACCGCACCGGCGCTCTACATCGTCTTCCCCGAGATCATGCACCGGTTCCGCATGGCATTGCCCAATTTCGGCGTGAACGTCCATGTCATGACGACGTCGGAGCAGGAAGAAGCCTTGAGGGCAGGAGCGATTGATGTCGGCATCTTCCATCCCCCGCTCGACGATCAGTCGCTGTCGTCCCACCCCATCGCGCGCATGCGCTTCAATGTCGTGCTGTCGGATCGCAACCCATTGGCCGAACGGCCGCGCCTGCGGCTTGAGGATCTCTCCAGGCAACGCTTCATCATCTTCCCGCGCGTAATCGGCCCACGCCTCTACGATGAGATTATCAGCCTGTGCCAGCAGGCGGGATTCAGCCCTGAGCTGATTCTCGAAGCCTCCCCCGCGCAATCGATCATCGCGCTGGCCGCAGCGGATTTCGGGATCGGCCTCATCGCCTCCGATCTTCAGCAATTCGCACGGCCCGGGGTGGTCTACCGTCCGCTCGACGGGCCGGCACCCCACCTGACGCTCGGGGTTGCCTACCAGAGCGACGACACCTCTCCCGCCATTCAGACATTTCTGGACGTCGCGACCGCGGTGGGCGAACTGGTCTCGTGAACAGTCAGCCTCTCACCCCGATCGTCAGAGGCGCAAACATCGGTCGGTGAAAACTTTCTCTTATCAATCAATCATTTTTAAAAGTTGGACCTACTCAGTTCATTGGCCCTATCGTTCGTGCAACGGAGGATAAAGCCGATGAAAGTCTTCATGATTGGGGAGGCTGCCAATCACAAGGACAAGCTGGCCGCTTTCCTGACGACTCCCTGCGACATCATACCCCTTCCCCGTGAAGCCGCCCAATCGTCCCAGTTCGATTCTGCGATCACCGGAGACGACGTGGTCGTGTCTTTGCGGTTCTCCCGACACGATGGACCCGCACCGGACTTCCGGCTTCTGCATGTGCCGGGGGCCGGGCTGGATGGCATCGACATGCCCTCCCTGCCGTCCGGCGCCAGCCTGTGCAACGTTTTCGAACATGAGATCCCCATCGCCGAATTCGTCATGTCGGCGATGCTGAACTGGGAGATCCGTCCTGACGCCCTGCGCGGCTCCTTCGCCACGGAAACATGGTCCGACGTCTACCGGGCGCGCGTGCCGCATGGAGAGATCCACGGACTGACCCTGGGACTGATCGGCTTCGGCCGTATCGGGCGGACCATCGCCCAGCGGGCGGCGGCCTTCGGCATGCGCATCCTTGCCGTGGACCAGTTCGCCGCCGATCCCAATGGTCTTGCCGAGGCGATCCTGCCGCCGGACCGCTTGCCGGATATGCTGGCGCAGTCGGATTACGTGGCGATCGCCTGTCCGCTGACCGGCGAGACGCGCGGGCTGATCGGAGCGGCCGAACTCGCCGCCATGAAGCCGACGGGCGTGCTGGTCAACGTATCACGCGCGCCCATCGTCGATGAAGAGGCGCTGTACGACGCGCTGCGGCGCCAAGCCATCGGCGGTGCGGTGCTTGACGTCTGGTACGGCTATCCGGCCGGGGCGGACGACCGGGTGGCGCCCGCGCGCTTCCGCTTCGAGGATCTGCCGAATGCGGTCTGCACCCCGCATTCCTCGGCCTGGACCACCAGGCTGCCCGAACGCCGCTATGCCTTCATCGCCCGGAACATCGACCGGCTGACTGCCGGCGAGCCGCTGCTGAACCTCGTGCGGGCACCTGCTCCGGCATCACTTCCCGCCATCCAAAACACGAGCATCCCATGATCCGAGACACCGAGGACCTCGCCCGCCGGAGCGCCGGCGTGCCGATCAAGATCACCGGCGTGAAGACCTTCGTCGTCAACGCCGAGATGCGCAACTGGATCTTCGTGAAAGTGCTGACCGATCAGCCCGGTCTCTACGGCTGGGGCGAGGCCAGCCTGAACTGGAAGACGCGGGCCGTCACCGGCGCCGTCGAGGATTTGGAGCCGACCGTGCTCGGCCGCGACCCGCGCGATATCGAGCAGTGCGTCCGCGCGATGAACAAGTTCAGCTATTACAAGCTGGGCATGGTTGGCGTGACGGCGATCAGCGGCATCGAGCACGCGCTCTGGGACATCTTCGGCAAGAGCGTCGGCCTGCCCGTCTGGCGCCTGCTCGGCGGCAAGGTCCGCGACCGCGTGCGCGTCTACACCCATCTCGGCCTCGGCGAGATGAAGTCGGTCTACGAGACCTTCGACGTCGGTTCGCTGAAGGAACGGGCCGCGGCGGTGACGGAGAAGGGCTACGATGCGCTCAAGGTCGTGTTCATTCCCTATGGCGCCCACAGCGCGCCGATTCCGGCCCAGCGCCATGTCGGCAAGATGATGCAGGCGCTGCGCGACACGGTGGGCGACGGCGTCGACATCATGATCGACTTCCACGGTCGCCCCGGCTCCATCGCCGCCGCCATGAGCTACATCCGCGAACTGGAGCCCTACCGGCCGATGTTCTGCGAGGAACCGGTCCAGCCCGGCGATACCGAGGCGCTGCGCCGCATCGCCGAGCAGGCGGACTGCCCGATCGCATCCGGCGAACGGCTGGTCGGGCTGAAGGAGTTCCAGCCCATCTTCGCCCAGAAGGCGGTCCATATCGCCCAGCCCGACCTGAACCACACCGGCGGCCTGCTTGAAGGAAAGCGGATCGCGGCGCTGGCGGAAGCCGACCTGATCGGCATCGCCCCGCACAATCCCAACGGTCCGCTGGCCGGCGTCGCTGCCCTGCATTTCGACATCTCCACGCCGAACTTCGTCATCCAGGAGGAGATGAGCGGCGCGGTGCCATGGTACGACGACGTGGTGCAGACCCCGATCCGCCGCACCGGCAGCCATTGGGAGGTGCCCGACGCCCCCGGCTTCGGCATCGAGGTGAATGAGACGGAGGCGGCGAAGCACCCGTTCAAGCCGGAGGTGATGCACACGACCTCGGCCGTTCTGGACGACGGCACCATCGTCGATTGGTAAGCGCCGCCCTCACCGACCTATCGGACGGATTTCCATCATGAGAGAATTCAGCACCCCCGGCGACGTGTTCAACGCGCTGCCATCGCGGGTCGTCTTCGGAGCCGGGGCCATCGACCGGATCGACGCGGAAGTGGAGCGGTTGGGCGCGAAGCATGCGCTCGTCGTATCCACTCCCGGCCGCAGCGCCATGGGCGGACGTGTCGCAGACCGCCTTGGAAGCCGTTGTATCGGCATCCTGCCGGAAGCGATTTCCCAGGTGCCCATCGAACTTGCCATCCGGGGCCGGGCCAAGGCGCGCGAAATGGGCGCCGACTGCCTGGTCAGCGTCGGCGGTGGAGCCTCCATCGGTTTGGGCAAAGCCATCGCGCTGGAACTCGGGCTGCCGATCATCGCCGTGCCGACCACCTATTCCGGCTCCGAGATGACCGGCTTCTGCGGGATCACCATCGACGGCGTCAAGCGGATGCACCAGAGCCTGCGCATGCTGGCGGGCACCGTCGTTTATGACCCCTCGCTGACGCACGGGCTGCCGGTGGACGTCAGCACGGCCAGCGCCATGAACGCGCTCGCCCATTGCGTCGATGCCATCTACACCCCCACCATCAGCCCTGTGATCGTACCGGCGGCGATGGAGGGCGCGCGGGCGATCATGGACGCGCTGCCGCGGGTGGCGGCCCGTCCGGACGATGGACAAGCGCGTGCCGACCTGCTGTACGGCGCCCACCTCGCCGGTGCGGCGCTGGCCGGCGGCTTCGCGCTCCAGCATGGCGTCGCCCATGTCCTGGGCGGCACCTACGGCGTGTCGCATGGATTGTCCCATGCGCTGGTGCTGCCCCATGTGGCAGCCTACAATGCACCCTTCGCTCCGCAGGCGATGGACCGGCTGGCCGCCGCCATGGGGGTGGAGGACGTCGGCGCCGCCATTTTCGACATGATGGAAACGGTCGGCCTGCCGACGCGGCTGACGGAGGTCGGCTTTTCCGCCGACCGGATCGAGGAGGCCGCCCGGATCACCGTCGAGACGGACAACAGCTACAACCCCGGACCGGTGACCGAAGAAGCCGTGCGCGGCATCCTCGCGGCGGCAGTGGAGGGGCGTCGCCCAGGATCGCCGTCGGGCCGGTAAGGGCCGGCCGGCACGGAGGGCTAACCGGACAAGAGAACACAAAATGGGAGGAAACCACGATGTTGATCAAGCGTAGGCAGTTTCTGGCCGCCACCGCGGCGGGCGCCCTGGCCGCACCCTTCATCTCAAAGGCGCATGCCGCGGAATTCGCATGGAAGTTCGGCCATGGCTTCCCGGCCAGCCACCCGCTGCATGTCCGCGCTGTCGAAGCGGCCGAACGCATCCGCAAGGAGACCGGCGGCAAGGTCGACATCGCCGTCTTCCCCAACAGCCAGCTCGGCGGCGACAGCGACCTGCTGGCGCAGGTGCGCTCCGGCGGCATCGAATTCTTCAGCACCGGCGGCCTGATCCTGTCGACCCTGGTCCCCGTTGCGTCGATCAATGGCATGGGGTTCGCGTTCAAGGACTATGACGCCGTCTGGAAGGCGATGGACGGCCAGCTCGGCGGGGTGATCCGCAAGGGCTTCGACAAGGCGGGCCTCCACGCCTTCGACCGCATCTGGGACAACGGCTTCCGCCAGATCACCACCAGTACCAAGCCGATCACCGGGCCGGCCGATCTGGCGGCCTTCAAGATCCGCGTCCCGGTCAGCCCGGTCTATGTGTCGCTGTTCAAGGGGTTGGGCGCGTCGCCGACCAGCATCAACCTGGGCGAGGTCTATGCCGCGCTGCAGACCGGCGTGGTCGACGGACAGGAGAATCCGCTGGTGGTGGCCGACACCGCCAAGTTCTACGAGGTGCAGAAATTCTGCTCCATCACGAACCATGTCTGGGACGGTTCGTGGATCGTCACCAACGGCCGCTCCTGGCGTGGACTGCCCGAGGATTTGCGGCAGATCGTCAGCCGGAACCTGAACGACGGCGCGCTGCAGCAGCGCCAGGACATCGCCGGCCTGAACGAGGCGCTGCAAGGTTCGCTCTCGCAGAAGGGGCTGACCTTCAACAAGGTCGATCCGGCGCCTTTCCGGGAAGCCCTGCGCAAGTCCGGCTTCTACGGTGAATGGAAGGCCAAATACGGTGAAGAGGCCTGGAGCGCCCTGGAAAGTTCGGTAGGGGCGCTGACATGACGGCGGTGGTGGATCACAAGTCCACCGCCGGCTCGCCCGACAGCGCCAGCCGGTGGCTGGCGCACGCCGACCGGCTTCTGGGCTGGCTATCCGAACTGCCGGTGGCGCTTCTGGTGGCCGCGGAAGTGGTGATTCTCTTCACCGGCATCGTCGCCCGCTACGTGCTCCACGCTCCGATCACCTGGTCGGACGAACTGGCGTCGATCCTGTTCCTGTGGCTGGCGATGCTGGGAACCGTCGTCGCCTTCCGCCGTGGCGAGCATATGCGGATGACCGCGTTCGTCAGTTGGGCATCGCCACGCGCGCGGGCGTTCCTCGATGTCTTCGCGGTGGCCGCGGCACTCTGTTTCCTGCTGCTGGTCATCCTGCCGGCGGGCGAATTCGCCTGGGAGGAGTTGGAGATCACCACCCCGGCCCTGCAGATCTCGAACATGTGGCGCGCGGCCGCCTTGCCGACCGGTCTCGGGCTGATGATCGCGACGGCTCTGATCCGCCTCGCACGGGTGGGCGACCTCAAGCTGGTGGCGGGTGCAGTGGCGGCGGTCGCGGCG
Organism: Azospirillum oryzae; assembly: GCF_900177515.1. Taxonomy (GTDB): domain Bacteria; phylum Pseudomonadota; class Alphaproteobacteria; order Azospirillales; family Azospirillaceae; genus Azospirillum; species Azospirillum oryzae_A. The sequence continues at coordinate 467,505 of NZ_FXAK01000009.1, read as the reverse complement.
ATCGCCGCATTGTTCTTCGTCCTGCAGCCGGTGTTGGCCGATCTCGGCAAGCTCAACCTGCTGGTCTTCTTTGTGCTCGTGGTTGCAGGGGCTGTGTTCGCCGGCGTGCCCATCGCCTTCGCCTTCGGCCTGTCGAGCTTCGGCTATCTCGCCCTGACCACCAGGGTGCCGCTGCTGGTCGTCGTCGGCCGGATGGATGAGGGCATGTCACACCTGATCCTGCTGTCGGTGCCCCTGTTCGTCTTCTTAGGACTGCTGATCGAGATGACCGGCATGGCCCGCGCGATGGTGGCGGTGTTGGCCAACCTGCTCGGCCATGTGCGCGGCGGCCTGTCCTATGTGCTCATCGGTGCGATGTATCTGGTGTCCGGCATCTCCGGCTCGAAGGCTGCCGACATGGCGGCAGTCGCCCCGGTGCTGTTCCCCGAGATGAAGGCCCGCGGTGCCAAACCGGGTGATCTGGTGGCGCTGCTGGCGGCGACCGGCGCGCAGACCGAGACCATTCCGCCGAGCATCGTGCTGATCACCATCGGCTCGGTCACCGGCGTTTCCATCGCTGCGCTCTTCACCGGCGGCCTGCTGCCCGGCCTGCTGCTGGGGGTGATGTTGTGTCTGGTTGTCCGCCACCGCTACCGCCATGAAAACCTGTCGGGAGTGCGTCGGCCGACCGGTCGTGAGTTGGGCCGCAGCCTGGTGGTGGCGCTGCCCGCGCTCGCCCTCCCTTTCGTCATCCGCACCGCGGTGATCGAGGGCGTCGCGACGGCGACCGAGGTTTCGACCATCGGCATCGTCTATGCCGTCGCCGTTGGATTGCTGGTCTATCGCCGCTTCGACTGGGGCCGGGTGGTTCCCATGCTGGTCGAGACCGCGGCGCTGTCGGGAGCGATCCTGTTCATCATCGGCACCGCGACGGCGATGGCCTGGTGCCTGACACGCTCGGGATTCTCGACCGATCTGGCGCAGTTCATGGCCGGCCTGCCGGGAGGCGCCTTCACCTTCCTCGCCGTATCCATCGTCGCCTTCATCATCCTCGGCAGCGTGCTGGAGGGAATTCCGGCCATCGTACTGTTCGGCCCGCTGCTGTTCCCCATCGCCCGTGAGATGGGCGTGCATGAGGTGCAGTATGCGATGGTGGTGATCCTCGCCATGGGCCTCGGCCTGTTCGCCCCGCCCTTCGGCGTCGGTTTCTATGTCGCCTCGGCAATTGGCCGGGTCAACCCGGATGAGGGCATGCGCCCAATCCTGGGCTATCTGGCGGCTCTGCTGGTCGGACTGGTGCTGGTCGCCGCAATTCCCTGGCTTTCGACCGGCTTTCTGTGATTGCCGTTCGTCGTAGCCGCCCGAAGCCGGCCCCGGTTCGCTCCGGGGCCGGCTTTGCCGTATCAAGGCGGTCTGCGCGTAACGGCGCCTACACCGGCGCCAGCAGATGGTCGGACCCGATGGAGCGTTGGTGCACAACTTGGCGCGTTGACAGAGGTTCCGGTTTCCCACATGAACGAGCGTTTCGTACGCGAGGCGGGAGCGCACCGGCTGCTGCTGGGCACGGATTTCTACTCCTCGCCCAAACTGTTCAGTGTTCCGTTCCCCCTGCCGGAAATCCTCGCCTCCGACCTGACGGACGGGGACTGCGCGGAGATCCTGGGCGGCAACGCCCGCCGCCTGCTGGGGCTTGCCTGAAAGGCCGGCCCAGGCGGTTTCACGACCCGCCGGGGCTGCGCCCATCATTCCGGCACGGAGCCTTTCACCACGACGCGCATCAGCACACGGCGGTGCTTGCCCATCTCGTAATTGGCCGTGGCGCGGTGCAGCAGGCAGCGGTTATCCCAGAAGACGAGGTCGCCGTGCCGCCAGCGGTGGGTGCGGACGAAGCGGTCCTGCGTCGCGTGCTCCAGCAGCTCTTCAAGCAGGGCGCGCCCCTCCTCCTCCGACATGCCCTCAATGTGGGAGCTGTACATGCCGATGTAGAGGCTCTTGCGCCTGGTCTCGGGATGGGTGCGGACCAGCGGATGGGCGATGGGAGGCGCGGCGACGATGTCGTCTTCGGTCGGCGGGGCGCTGCCGGTGTAGCGGCGCATGAACTCCAGGCTCTGCACCGACTTCAGCCCGTCGATCCGCCGGCGCGTGTCCTCCGGCAGGGCGTCGTAGGCTGCGATCATGTCGGCGAACTGCGTGTCGCCGCCGTTCGGCGGCAGTTCCACCGCGTGAAGCATCGTCAGCAGCGACGGCTCGCGCAGGAAGGACTTGTCGGTATGCCAGAAATAGTTGGAGCTGATGAAGGGCTTGGCCACCGGGTTGCCGCCGGCGTCCAGGTTGGTGATGGTGTGGACCGCATCCCATTTCGACCCGTCGGACAGCCGGATCATGTGTCCCTCGATGGGGCCGAACAGTTCGGCGAAGCGGTACATGCGCTCCTTGTCCAGCGACTGGTTGCGGATCACCAGCAGATGATGGTCGCGGAAGGCCGTCCGCACCGCCTCGACCGTCCTATCGTCGAGCGGCCGGGACAGGTCGAGCCTGTCGGTCTCCGCCCCGATGATGCCGTCAAGCGGCGTGAACAGGGAGTGGGCCGCAACATCGGCTGATGCGGCGGCGGAACTGGCGGCTGGCGCATGGAGGCTGTTCATCTGGACGGTTCCTCTTGCAGGTCGGTTGGCTTTCAGAGCGGTCGGCGGCAGGCCCAGAGGGCGGCGCGCATCAGAATTTGGCGGTGGACCGGGTGTTCCAGGGACGCACGGTCATGGCCCAGCGTATCGGCCACCACCCGGCCCAGCCCGGCGTCGCGCACCCACAGGGCGGGCCAGGCGCTCCCTCCTTCCGCCGCCACGATCGCCAGAGGCTGGAGACCCTCGGCCAGATCGAAGTCGCCATAGGCCTCGTCGGTGACGGTGAAGGGCGGCAGGCCGGCGGTCAGGGGATGGGAAACGTCGGTGGGGATCAGGGTGACCGGACCGCGCGGCGGATGGGCGGAGCGGCCCCACACCCAGGCTCCACCCAGCAGATCCCTCCATTCCGGCCAGTCGTCGAAGCAGATCAGTGCGGTATGCAGGCCGAGCAGCCCGCCCCCGCCGCCGACGAAGCGTGAAAGCCTCTCCCGTCCGGCCGGCGACAGCGAAAAGGCCCAGCGCTCGCGGTGCGGGGCGTATTTCTCGCTGCCCAGCATCCGCCAACGCAACGCATAGACGGTGAGCAGGTCGAATCCACCCCGATCCAACGCCTCCAGCCCGCCTTCGATATCGTCGGTGACGGTCGAGACGACCCCCACGCCGTCCAGAATCCTGTCCAGCGCCGGAGCGGCGTCGGCGAAGGGATGGCCGATGCCGCCAGTCAGGATCAGGTTGCGGATCGTTCCGCTCATCGGTCACCCGCCAGGGACTTCGCCGCCGGGGCGCGGCGTGGCAGGTGCATCTTCAGGCTGAAGGACACGCCGCCATCGACCATCAGATGCTGACCGTGGATGTAGCGCGCCCGGTCCGACACCAGGAACAGCACCGCATCGGCGACATCGTCGGCGGTGCCGAGCGAGCGGGCGGGCACGGCGCCGCCGCGCACGGCGCGCACCTCCGCGTCGGCGTAGATCGGCGCCGACATGCCAGCGTCGATGAAGCCGGGGCCGACGGCGTTGACCCGCACGCCGCGCGGCGCCAGCGCCAGCGCCAGATGCTCGGTCAGCAGCGCGACCGCCGCCTTGGTCGCCGGATAGGCGCCTGCGTCGGGGCTGGGGGCGACGGCGTTGAGCGAGGTGATGTTGACGATGGCCCCCGATCCGCGCTCCGCCATCCGGCGCGCCACGGCGCGGGTGACGATGAAGGTGCCGGTCAGGTTCACGTCGACAACCTGGCGGAAATCGGCGACGCTGTGCTCCAGCAGTTCGCCGAAGCGGACGATGCCGGCATTGTTAACCAGCACGTCGGGTGCGTCGTCAAAGGCCTCCGTCATCGCGGCAACCACCGCGTCGATCTGCGCCTCGTCGGTCACATCGGCGGTGAAGGCCAGGGCGCCGGGAATCCGCGCCGCCTCCGTCTCCAGCCCGGCTGCATCGAGATCGAGCAGCGCCACGCGGTATCCTTCGCCGGCCAGACGGCGCGCGATGGCTGCGCCCAGTCCGCCGCCGGCTCCGGTCACCAGAGCGGTCTTGGTCATGCGATCCTCCCGGAAATACGGGTGTTGAACATTGACGGAACCTCCGTCACGGCGCGCTCTGCACTCATCACAGCGTGCTCTGCACGATGCCGCCGTCTACCGGGATGGCGGTGCCGGTCAAGTAGCTGGCGCTTTCGGACCCCAGGAAGACGATCAGGTCGGCGACCTCCTCGGGCCGGGCGAAGCGGCCGAGCGGGATGCCGGCGGCGATGCCGGCCGCGGTGTCCTCCGCGGTGCGGCCCTGGGCGGCGGCGCGGGCGCCGACGACCTGGGTCATGCGGTCGGTCGCGGTCCAGCCGGGACAGACGGTGTTGACCAGGATGTTCTCCGGCGCCAGTTGGGTCGCCATCGTCTTGGCCCAGCCCAGCGCTCCCAGCCGCAGGCTGTTGGACAGCATCAGCTCGCCGATCGGCTGCTTGACGGAATAGGAGCTGATGTTGATCACCCGCCCCCAGCGCTGCCGGCGCATGTGGGGAATCGCGGCGCGGGTGGCGTTGACAGCCGACATCAGCGTCAGGCGGAAGGCATCCTCCCAGTCGGCGCCATCCAGCCCGTCGAAGGTGCCGGGCTTCGGACCGGCGGCGTTGTTGACCAGGATGTGGATGGTGCCGAAGGCGTCGGCGACCTCATCGACCAGCCGCTCCACCGCCTCCGGGTCGCCGACATCGGCCGGCACCGTCAGCACCGGGCCGCCGTCCGCCGCCAGAAGCTCCCTCGCCTCCTCCAGCCGGCCCGGATCGCGGCCACAGATGGCGACGGCGCAGCCTTCGCGTGCGAACCCCAGCGCCGCCGCCCGTCCGATGCCCTGGCTGCCGCCGAGCACCAGCGCGACCTTGCCCTTCAGTCCCAAATCCATCGCTGTGGTCTTTCTCTTCAGAATGCGGCGGCGGACACTCATCCGCGGGGGCGCTTGCTGACGACGGTTCCGGCTTCGGGCTCGAAATAGCAGCGCTCGGGCTTGTAGGTGCCGCTCGCCACGGTGATGCCCCAGCTCCCCTCCTCCAGCGCCATGAAGCCGTGGATGTCGGCGGGCGGAGCGATCACCACGCTGTCGCCCGGCTCCAGCACGCGGTCCTCGACCACGGTCAGGTCGGCCTTGCCGGGAACCGAGCCGTCGTCGCGCCGCTCATAGACGGTGTGCTTCACCCGCCCCCGATAGATCGCCATGCTTTCCCAGTTGCCGTGGTCGTGGACGGCGATGGGTTGGCCGTCGGGCAACTCGAACAGCAGGATCGACAGGTCGCCGTCATAGTAGAGGTACTGGGAATTGGCGACATGGTTGCCGATGCGCGGCACGCCGGCCGTGCATAGGTCGGGACGGGCGGCGAGCGCGGCAAGCGGTTCGCGCAACGCCGCCGTCAGGCGGGCGGTGTCGTGTCCGTGGGTCTCGATCGCCCGGATCACCGCCTGGGCGCAGGCGCGGATGGCGGTACCGGTCTCGGGGCTCGCGACCATGATGAATCCTCCTGTAAGGCGGGGTTCAGAGCGCCGCAAGCAGGCGGCGGGTGGCGGCGACCGCGCGCGCCACGCGGGCAGGCGCGTCCATCGTCCGCGCCAGGGTGGCGGTCGGGATTTCGAGGGCGAGCGGCAGGCCGGTCGGAAGCGCGCGCAGCAGCCCGGTCAGGTCGATGCCGCCTTCACCCGGAAACAGCCGCTCCTTCACCGCCGTGTGCAGCAGGGAGTCGCGGTCGGTCCCATGGTCGCGCGGGGCATCGCAGAGATGCATGTAAGCGAACAGGCCGGGCGGGATCGCCGCCACATCGGCCGGCGTGCCGCCGGAGCGGTCGTAATGCAGCGCGTCGAGCGCGATGCCGATGTTCGGGCGCTCCACCCGGCCGATCAGCCGGGCGGCGGCGGCGGCGCTCGGCACGCTCATCCAGGGCACGAACTCGAACTGCACGGTCAGGCCGAAGCCGGCCGCATCGTCGCACAGCCGCCCCAGCCTTGCCGCCAGCCTCCCCTCGTCGGGATCGTCGCCGGTCGCCAGCACATGGCGGGCGCCCAGCTCGGCCGCGGCTTCCAGGAAGGGGCGGAAGGCGTCGAGGTCGGTGTGGGGCAGGACGCGGGCGGTGTTGGCGTCGAGCGCCGTGACGCCGCAGTCGGCCATGCGCCGCTTCATCTCGCGCCGCAAGGCGGGGTCGGCCAGCAGCGGCATCGGTTCGCCATCGGGCTGGCCGCCCAGCAGGCGCAGGCCGACATGGGCGCAACCGTGGTCCGCCGCCACCGTGACCATGTCCGGCGGCGACAGCTCCGGCACCGTGTAGTAGGAGAGCGACAGCGGATTCATGCCGCGCCTCCCGCCGCCTCGATGGAAGACGGAGCCGGACGGACGCCGCCATACTGAGCCCAGGTGCCGGCGACGTGCCATCCGGCATCCACCACCAGATTGACGCCGGTGATCGCCGACGCCCGGTCGGAGGCCAGGAACTCGATGCTCTCCGCCACCTCGCGCGGCTGCACGATCCGGCCGAGCGCCGTGAATTCGGCCGGATCGGCAGCGTAGCGGCCCGACCGGATCCGTTCGACCACCCGCGGCACCAGCGTCGAGCCGGGGGAGACGCAGTTGACCCGCACCCCGGCGCGCCCCCACTCCCCGGCGAGATTCAGCGTCAGGCTGACCACCCCGGCCTTGCTCGACGCATAGGCATGGACCGGCACCGAACCGATGGCGGCGATCGACGCGATGTTGACGATGCTGCCCCGCCCCTGCCGAGCCATGCGGGTGCCGAAGGCGCGATTGGCGTAATAGGTGCCGGTCAGGTTGACCTGGACCGTGCGCTCCCACACCTCCAGCGGCAGCTCGGCCGGCGGCAGCACCGGCTGGAAGACGGCGGCGGCGACCACCAGCGCGCCGACCGGACCATGCGCCGCCTCGATGGCGGCGGCGGTCTGGTCGACCGCCGCGGCGTCGGCGATGTCGAGCGCCAGCGCGGTGCCGCCGATCTCGCCGGCCACCCGCTCCGCCGCATCCGGATCGAGGTCGGCGACGGCCAGCCGCCAGCCGCGCGCCGCCATCAGGCACGCGGTCTCCGCGCCGATGCCGTTGCCGCCGCCGATGACGACGGCCAGCGCGCCGTCCGCGGTCCAGGTCTGCTGCGTCATGGCGGATCGCCCCGTCACTTGCGCAGGTCGGCGGCGAGGAAGGAGCTGTCCAGCACCTTCGACCAGTCGACCGGGCCGGACCATTCGCCCATGCGCTCCATGCCCTTGACCCAGATGTTCAGGGCGTCCATGTCGAAATCGCCCTGGCTCCAGTACTTGATCGCCGCCATGCGCTTCATCGAGGTGGTGGCGACATCGACCGGCAGCGTGTCGCCGTAGCGCTTGGCGACCATCTTCGCGGCCTCCTCCGGGTTCTCGTAAATGAAGTTCACCGCCGAGCGCCATGCGGCGAGCAGCCCGCGCAGCTGGTCCGGGCTCTTGCGCATGAAGTCGCCGGTGGCGACGCCGACGGTCGGCGTCATCGACGGCAGGTTCTCCAGCGAGAAGGCGACCTTGTAGCGGTCCTTGCGGGCGCTGTAGAGCGGCTCCAGGATCAGCGCCGCGTCCACCCCGCCCTGTTCCAGTGCCGACAGGCCGGAGCCGACGGAGCCGAGCGCCACCATGTCGGCCTTGCCGGGGAAGCCGGCCGCCTCGAAGGCCATGACGACCATCAGCTCGCTCGACGATTTCGGCGCGGTGATGCCGACCTTGCGGCCGACCAGATTCTTGACCGAAGAGACGCCGCTGTCCGGCCGCGTCACCCACAGCAGGTCGTCCACCCGGCGGATCGCGGTGTGGACGATGCGGATGTCCATGCCCTGCCTGATGCCGGCCAGCGCGGTGGAGGTGCTGACGATGCCGTAGCCCAGCCCGCCGCCCACCATGTTGCGGATGCCGGTGCCGCCGCCGACCGAGCTCATCACGTCGGTGACGTCGACGCCGTTCCTCTTGTAGTCGCCCCGCTCCAGCGCCACGGCGATCGGAGCGGTGTTCAGCAGGGCGCCGTAATGGGACGCCATGATCTCCAGCGCATGGGCCTGCGGCGCCGAAGCCAGCAGGCCGCCGATCAGCGGCACCGCTGCCAGCGCACGGGTCAGGAAACGGGTGATGGTCATGGCGTCCCTCCGTTGAAGATTTTGTCTTTTCTCAGCAGGCGGCGGGCGTTGCCGGCCAGCGCCGGCGACACGGCGCCGTGATGTCCGTCCTCCGGCTGGTCCCAGCCGGCGAAGTTGGTGCCGAAGACCAGCCGGTCCGGCCCAACCACCTGGGTCAGCAGCGCCAGCGCCCGGTCGTCGTTCAGGTGCGTGTCGAACCACAGGCGCGACAGCATCTCCTCGAAGGCGCCATCCTTCTTCATGGACTGGCTGGCCCAGGGCCGCTTCATGCCGGCCTGCGCCAGGCGCCCGGCGGTGAAGGCGGCGGCACCGCCGCCATGGCTGATCCAGACGTCCAGCCTGGGGTGGCGCTCCAGCACGCCGCCGAATATCAGGGTGGCGATGGCGATGGTCTCCTGCGCGGCGAAGCCGATGATAACGTCGAGGTCGAAGCGCTTCAGCGCCGGATCGCCGGGCGGACCGTCGATGCCAGCCGGGGCCGGATGCAGGAACAGCGGCACGTCCAGCCGGACGAACGCCTCGTAGAGCCTGTCGAACTCCGGGCTGTGCAGCGGCTCGCCCGCGAATTCGGTGCCGGTCGCCGCCCCCCACAGGCCCAGTTCCCCGACGGAGCGCTCCAGCTCCTCCGTCGCCGCGCGCGGATCCTGCATCGGCAGGGCGGCCAGCCCGCCCAGCCGGTCGGGGTAGCGCCCGACCAGTTCCGCCAGCGCGTCGTTGTGGCGGCGGCAGAAGGAAACGGCCGAGGGCACGTCGATGTGATGGAAGTAGTTCAGCGGACTGGCCGACAGCACCTGGAAGTCGATACCAGCCTCATCCATGCGGCGCAGCCGCAGCTCCGGATCGGTGAAGGGGCTATTCAGGTGGCGGACGCCGCTCAGCCGGTAATTGCCGACACGGTACCAGGGCTGGCCGTTCTCGTCGACGCCGTGTTCCGGCCCGTGGGCACCGGCGGCGCCGTTGGTGGCCTCCAGGCGGACATGGGCATGGACGTCGATCAGCTTTGCCGTTTCGATGGGCATGACGGGGTCCTTTCCGCCGGGCGGGCCGGCGGCCGGGAAGGAGGTGACAGGCGAAGAGGACGCTCGAAGGCGGGTGCCGCTCAGGCGACCCGGTGCATCCGGTTGTCGATCGCGAGTAGTGCGCTGTTGACCGCCAGGGCGAACAGGCCGATCAGCACGGTGACGCTCATCATCGTCGCGGTGTCGTTGACGCTGATGCCGTTCATGATCATGAAGCCCAGCCCGCGCTTGGACGCGAACATCTCGCCGACCATCACGCCCAGCAGGGTGATGGAGAAGCTGATGCGCAGGCCGGTCACAATCTCCGGGACCGTCGCCGGCACCAGGATCGCCGTCAGGGTCTGCATCCGCGTCAGCCGCATGGCGCGGGCCGAGCGCCGTAGCACCGGGTTCATGGCGCGGATGGCGCCCATGGTGACCAGCATCATCGGGATGAAGCCGTGCAGCGTGCCGAACGCCACCTTCGCCGGCATGCCCAGTCCGAACAGCAGCAGGATCACCGGATAGAGCGTGACCTTGGGAATGGCGTAGAGGGTGACGAACAGCGGCTCCAGCACGTCCGACAGCGCGCGGTTCGCACCGATCAGCACGCCCGCCAGCCCGCCGCCGATGCAGGAGATCAGCAACGACAGCCCGAGCGCCTTCGCCGTCTCCGCCACGTTTTCCCAGAAGGACGGGTTGCTGAACAGGACGACCAGCCGGTTCAGCGTGACAGCCGGCGAGGCCAGCGCCTCGTCCCCCGCGAGCCCGTGGAACAGCTGCCAGCCGCCCAGGATCAGCAGGGCGATGACGGCGGTGGCCGCCAGCTTCTCCCCCGTCCCGGCGGTGTCGCGGGCACCGCCGACACGGCCGGCGCCCGAGCGGTGGCGCACCCGCTGTTCCGCCCAGTGCAGCAGCACGGTCAGGCTGGACACGAAGACCACCACGAACAGCAGCAGCGCGTACATCGTCCGGTCCTGGAGATTGTTGTACGCGAAGGCGATGGAGTAGCCGAGCCCGCTGCCGGCCAGGATGAACTACGCTCCGATAACGCCGGTCACCGAATAGCTCAACGCCAGCTTCACCCCGGTGAAGATGTGCGGCCCGGCGGCCGGAAGCTGGATCAGCAGCGCGTCCTGGACGCGGTCGAGGCGGTAGGTGCGGCCGACCTTGCGCAGCACCGGCGGGATGCGGTCCAGCCCGGACAGCGTCGCCGTCACCATCGCCATCACCGCATAGAGGAAACCCATGGCGATGATCGGCAGCGCGTTCATGCCGAGCAGAACGATGAACAGCGGATACAGCACGAAGAAGGGCAGGGCGTAATAGCTGGCGATCAGCGGCTCGACCGCCCGGCGGACCCGCGGCAGGGCGTGCAGCGCGACGCCGCCGGCGAAGCCCGCCACCATCGCGGCGACGGCGGCGGCCAGGATGTTGCGCAGGGTGAAGCCGATCTGCGACCAGAACCCGTCGGTTCCCATCAGCCGGACCAGCTCGGCCAGCATCTCCGACGGCGGGATCATGGTGGCGCGCCCGACATAGCCAAGGCGACAGGACGCCTCCAGCGCCAGGACGGCGGCGGCAGTGATCAGCAGGCGCTGGATGCCGGCCCGCGTCATCCCGCGACCCTCCGCTGGCTGGCCATCGCCTTCAGCGATTCCTCGCGCAGCGTGTTCCACAGCCGGGTGGTGACCTCGCCGAAGGCGGGCTCGGCGGCGATGGCGCTGGTCCGGTCGCGCGGCCAGCCGGTTTCGACGATCTCGATGAAGCGGCCGGGACGCGACGACATCACGCCGATGCGGTCGGACAGCATCGCCGCCTCGTCCAGCGCGTGGGTGATCAGCAGGACGGTCGCCCCGCTGGCCCGCCACAGCCGCAGCAGCTCGTCTCCCATCAGCAGGCGCGTCTGCTGGTCGAGCGCGCCGAACGGCTCGTCAAGCAGCACGAGGCGCGGACGCATCACCAGCGTGCGGGCGATGCAGACGCGCTGGCGCATGCCGCCGGACAGCTGGTTGGGATAGGCGTCGGCGAAATCGTTCAGCCCCATGAAGTCGATTGCATGGCGCACGCGGTCTTCCGCCTCGGGACCGCGGAAGCCCGCGCGTCGCAGGCCGAAGCCGATGTTGTCGCGCACGGTCAGCCAGGGAAAGGACGCATCCTCCTGGAACACCACGCCGACCCCGTCGGGAACCGTGCCGCGCACCCGCTTGCCTTCGAAGGTGATGGTGCCGTCGGTGGGGGCGCTCAGACCGGCCAACACATCGAGCAGGGTCGACTTGCCGCAGCCGGACGGACCAACGATCGAGAAGAACTCTCCCCGGCGCAGTTCCAGATCGACCGGCCCCAACGCATGGACCGCCGATCCGAAGATACGGGTGACGCCAGTCATCACCGCATGGGCCCCGGCCGCCAGACCGTTGGAGCCCGGAGTGCGGCCGAAGGGAATGGGGTGCGCCGGATGGGACGCGCCTGCCGGATCCTGGGGGACCGGCGCTCTTTCTGACGATAGGCCACGCATGGGCTGCATCTCCCTCCCGGTGTCGGGCGTTCGGCGTTCCGCCTGACTTCTGTTTGTTTTGTAAGCATACAAATGCAGCCTGCCGACCCTGTCCAGGACAGCTTTGGACCACCCCCATATAAAAATTGTTTGCCCTCCCCCGCCGCCGGTGCGAGGCTTGTGGCCGTGCCGGCGCCGTCCGCCCTGCCGCAGCCCCCAAAAACGATGGATCACGACGGATGCGCAGCCGCCAGCTGGAAAGTTTCATTCTGGTTTGCGAATTGGGCAGCATCAGCAAGGCGGCGCTGGCACTGAACATCGCGCAGCCGGCGCTGGGGGTGCAGATCAAGGCGCTGGAGCGGGAATTCGGGGTGCCGCTGCTGGTCCGCACCGTCACCGGCACCCACCCTACCCCGGCCGGCCTCCTCTTCCTGGAAGAGGCCAGGCTGATGGTGCGGCGCCTGGAGGATTTGAAACGTTCGCTGCGCGAGCTCGCCGGGCAGGTTCCGAGGACGCTGGCGGTGGGACTGACCCCCAGCCTGTCGGGGCTGCTGGCCGGCCGCCTGATGGAACGGCTGCACGGCGCCCTGCCGGGGGTCGAATTAAAGCTATTCGAAGAGCTGAGCCACGCCCTGATCGGCCATGTCTCGTCGGGCAAGCTGGATCTGGCGCTGGCCTACACGGTACCGCCCAGCCGCATGCTGCACCGCGAACCGCGGCTGAACGAGGCCTTGTGCCTGATCACCCATCCGGGCTCGCGCTTCGACGGGACCGGCCCGGTGTCGCTGGCGGGCATCGCCGACGCCGAACTGGCGATGCCGAACGCGGGCGATCTCGTCCGACGCCTGGTCACCGATGCGATGACCGCGCGCGGGCTGGCGCCGAACATCGCCTTCTCGCTGGAATCCATGCAGGCGATCAAGGACATGGTCCGCCGCGGACTGGCCTGTGCGATCCTGCCGCACAGCGCCGTGGCGGAAGACGTCCAGGCCGGCGTGCTGGTGATCCGGCCGATCAGCGAGCCGGCACTGACGCGCACGCTGTTCCTCATCCGCCCGACCGTCGGCGAACCGAACGCCGCGACGGCCCAGGCGCTGCACATCATCAACGGCCTGCTGGACGAGTTGAGGCGCCGGGACCCGAACTTCACCGTCGCGGTGGAGCAAGCCTGACGCCCTTCCCCGTCCGCCTTCCCTGTCCGGGGCCGTAAACCGGGCCGCCGGATCACACGGCGACCATCTCCATCAGCCGGGCGCGGTCGGCGGGCGAGGCGGCTTCGCCATGAAGCGTGATGCGGCCCCGCTCCACCGCGTAGAAGCGGTCGGCGACGTCGAGCGCGCGGTGGATGTTCTGCTCCACCAGCAGGATGGTCAGCCCCGCCCGCTTCAGTTCGGTGATGATCGCGAAGATCTCGTCGACGATCATCGGCGCCAGCCCTTCCGTCGGCTCGTCGATCAGCAGCAGCTTGGCGGTGCCCACCATCACGCGGGCCATCGCCAGCATCTGCTGCTCGCCGCCGGACAGGGTGGTGCCGAGCTGTCGCCGCCGCTCGGCCAGACGGGGGAAGCGGGCGAAGGCCTGTCCGATCGCCTGCTCGTTCTCCCGGCGCGCCCGGCCGGGGCATTGCAGCAGCCCCAGCCGCAGATTCTCCTCGACGCTAAGGCCGGGGAAGATGCGGCGGTCCTCCGGCACCAGGCCGAGCCCGAGGCGGGCGATGGCGTCCGGCGTCCGGCCGGCCAGATCGACGCCGCCGAAGCGGATCGCGCCGGAACTGGCCGGAACCCACCCGGCGACGGATTTGAGGATGGTGGTCTTGCCGACGCCGTTGCGGCCGAACAGCCCGACCACCTCGCCCGGACCGGCCTGCAGGGACACCCCCTGCAGGACGTGGCTCAGGCCGTAATGCGCGTGCAGGTTCTCAATGGAAAGCATGGGTGTCACCGGTGTCCGAAATAGGCGGCCTGTACGGCGGGGTCGGCGCGGACCACGGCGGGCGGCCCCTCGGCGATCTTCCGGCCCTGGGCCATCACGACGACATGATCCGACAGGCTCATCACCAGCCCGATGTCGTGTTCGATCAGCAGCACGGTCAGGTCGCCGGCCAGCGAGCGGATCAGCGCGCCGGTGTCGGCGGTGTCGCCGTGGCTCATCCCCTGGGTCGGCTCGTCCAGCAGCAGCACCCGCGGTTCGGCGGCCAGCGCCACCGCGATCTCCAGCCGCCGCTGTTCGCCGTGGGAGAGGTTGCCGGCAAGCTCGCGCGCCTTGGCCGACAGGCCGAAGCGCTCCAGCAGCGCGTCGGCCTTGGCGAGCGCACGACGGCTGTGGCCGACCGGACGCAGCGCATGCCAGGGCCTTTCCAGCACCTGCGCGGCGATCCGCAGGTTTTCCAGGACCGGCAGCTCGAAGAACAGGTTGGTGATCTGGAAGGACCGCGCCAGCCCGGCGGCGAGCAGCCGGTCGGGCGAGCGCCCGGTGACGTCGGCGCCGTCCAGCGTCACCCGGCCGCCGGTGGGGCGGATGGCGCCGCTGATCAGGTTGAACAGCGTGCTCTTGCCCGCCCCGTTGGGGCCGATGACCGAGGTGATCCGGCCGGCGGCGGCGTCGAAGCCGACGCCCGCCACCGCCTGGAGCCCGCCGAAATTCACCGACAGGTCGCGCACGCCCAAGGCACAGGCGCCGCCGGCTGTTGCCGTTCTGAGGGGAGATGCCGTCATGGTGTCGCTCTCCCCTGTTCGCCGCGGCGGCTCAGCCGGGCCAGCAGGGCGCCGACCAGCCCCTTGCGCAGGAAAATGACGGACAGCATGAAGATGACCCCCACGACGATCAGGTGATGCTCGGTCCAGGACCCGACGACCGAGCGCAGGGCGGTCAGCAGCAGGCTGCCCACCACCGGCCCGACCAGCGTGCCGACGCCGCCGACGATGACGGTGATGACGGCATTGCCGGAGGTCTCGAAGAACATCAGTTCGGGCGAGACGAAACCGCGCAGCATCGGGTAGAGCGCCCCCGCCAGCGCCGCGACGCAGGCGGCCAGGACATAGACCGCCAGCTTGTAGCGCCAGGCGTTGAAGCCCAGGAACGGCACGCGCTTCTCGTTGGCGCGGATGGCGGCCAGCGTCCGGCCGAACGGCGCGTCCATCAGGTAGGACAGCCCGGCATAGGCGACCACGGTCAGGCCGAGCACCAGCAGGAAGAAGGACAGCGGGTCGGCGGTGTCGAGGCTGAACGGCCCGAAGCCGACCTGGATCTGCGGAATGCCGATCAGCCCGTCCGAGGCGCCCAGCGCGCGGGTGTTGTAGACGGTCTTGGCGGCGACCTGGGCCAGTCCAAAGGTGATGAGGGCGAAATAGACGCCCTTCACCCGGTTGGCAATGACGCCGCCGATCAGGCCGGCCACGCCGCCCGCCAGCAGGGCCGCCGCCATCGCCAGCCAGAAGCTGGGAGCGACGTCGCGCAGGACGAGCGCCGAGACATAGGCGCCCAGCCCGAAATACAGCGCCTGCCCCAGCGACAGCAGGCCAGTGTAGCCCAGCAGCAGGTCGACGCTCATCGCCAGCCCGGCGAAGATCAGCGCCTCGGTCGCCAGACGCAGGTAGAAGCCGTTGCCGGTCGCCCAGGCGACGGCGGCGAATCCCAGCGCCGCCGCCAGGAAGATCAGCGCCAGCCAATGGACCGGGGCCAGGCGGGACGATCGCGATGCCGGACCGGCACGGCCGGGATCGGAGACGGTGCGCAACGTGGCCTCAGGCATGTCCGAGCCTCCCGAACAGGCCCTGCGGCCGGACCATCAGCACCAGCACCATGATCCCGAACACCAGCGGGTCGGACCAGACCGGCGAGATGTAGAGGCTGGAGAGCGCCTGCACCTGGGTCAGCAGCAGACCGGCGACGACCGCCCCCTGGATCGACCCCATGCCGCCGACGATCACCACGGTGAAGGCCATCAGGATGAAATCGCGCCCCATGGTGGGAAACACCGAATAGATCGGCGCCAGCAGCACGCCGGACAGCCCGGCCAGCGCCACCCCGAAGGCGAAGGTGCCGGCATAGACCCGGCGCACCGGCACCCCCAGCGACGAGGCCATGTCCTTGTCGAAGGCGGCTGCCCGCACCATGGCGCCGAGCCCGGTGCGGAAGACCACCAGCCAGACCGCAGCGATCAGCGCGAGGCCGAAGCCGATCAGGAACAGCCGGTAGTTCGGCAGGAACATGCCGAGGATCTCGGTGCCGCCCTCGATCGGGTTCTCCGGCCGCTGGGTGTTGGGGCCATAGACCAGCTTCAGCAGGTCTTCCATGATCATGCCCAGCCCGAAGGTCAGCAGCAGGGTCAGGATGTGGCGGTCGCGGCTGTGGAAGACCCGGGCGATCAGCCAGCGCTCGGCCAGCCAGCCGATCGGCAGCATCAGCAGCGGCACCAGCACCAGCAGCGCCCAGAAACCGACGCCCAGTCCGGCCAGGGTCAGCGCCAGGAAGGCGCCCACGGCGTAGAACTCGCCATGGGCCATGTTGATGACGTCGAGCAGCCCGAAGATGATGGTCAGGCCCAGCGCCATCAGGACGACGGCAACCCCGAGCGACAGACCGTTCAGCGCCTGCGGCGCCAGGACGAATTGCAGATAATCGATGAGATCGGCCATGGGCGTCGACTCCTTGGCTGCGGTCCTCAGAAGCGGGTGCACTGGTCCGGCCCGATGGCCGCCTCGCCCGGAACGGTGCCGACGACGTCGAAACGGGTGCTGCTGCCGTCCGCCGCGATGCGCACGGCGTACATGTCCTGGATAGCCTGATGGTCGCCGGCCCGCATGGTCTTGCTGCCCTGGGGCGTGCTCCAGCTCAGCCCTTCCATCGCCTTGCGCAGCGCGTCGGTGTCGGTGCCGCCGGCCTTCTCAACCGCCGCCTTGAAGAAGCCGATCAGGCCGTAGCTGTCGGCGCCGTAGAGGTCGGGGGCGGTGTTGTATTCCTTGCGGAAGGCGGCGACGAAGGCCTGGTTCTCGGGCGTCGCCAGTTCCGCCGAATAGCCGACGCCGGTGACGAAGCCGTCGGCCGCCTTACCGATGGCACCGATGTTCTGCGCGGTGACGGTGCCCGACGCGCCGACAATGGTCAGGTTGCGCAGCAGCCCGTACTCGCCCATCTGGGTCAGCAGCCGCACGGTGTCGTTGCCGGCGGTGGAGGTGTAGAGCACGCTGGGGCGGGCGGCGCGGAGCTGGCCGAAATACTGCGAGTAATCCTTGCTGCCGAGCGGCGCGAAGACCTCTCCGGCCGATTGCGCCCCGGTCTTCTCGGCCGCCGCCTTGAAGGCCGCGACGGTGGAGCGGCCCATCTCGTAATCGGGGCCGAGGTAGTAGACCTTGGCCTTCGGCTTGTCCTTGGCCAGCCATTCCGCCAGCGCCGCCGACTGCTGCCCCGCCCGCGCGTTCACCCGGAAGACGTTGGGCGAGCATTTGTCGGTGGTGATGGCGTCGGAGAAGGAGACGGTGGTGGCGATCAGCCGGCCGTTGCGCTCCGCCAGCTGCCCGACCGCCAGGGTGGAGCCTGAATTGACGGTGCCGGTCAGGAAATCGACCTTGTTGACCTGAAACAGCTTCTCCGCCTTCTGGGTGGCGACGGCGGGATTGGCCTCCTCGTCCTCGAACAGCAGCTCGACCTGACGGCCGAGGATGCCGCCGGCAGCGTTGACCTCCTTCGTCGCCAGTTCCAGGCCCCAGCGGACCTGCTGGCCGATCGGCGCGTAGGTGCCCGACAGCGGGGTCACCACCCCGATGCGGATCGGATCGGCGGCCTCAGCCGTCCCGGCGGTCACGAGTGGTGCCGCCAGCAGGGCCAGCAGCGGCGATAGGGCGTAGACTGACCTCAAAAGAGCGTTCTTGGACATGGATGGTCTCCCTCACTGGCGCGATGCCGCGCCTGGAATTTGGAAAAGCGGCGCCCGCTCGTTGGGTGGCGGGCGCTCAAGGTCGGTGCCGAGACGGAAATGCCGGGGATCAGTTCCCCTTGAAGACCGGCTTGCGCTTCTCGTGGAAGGAGGCGACGCCCTCCTTGAAGTCCTCCGAGCCGCGCAGGCGGCCGTAGGCCTGCCCCTCGATCTCGATGGCGCCATTGACCGACACGTTGTTGCCGCTGTTCAGCACGCCCTTGATGGTGCGCTGGGCCAGCGGCGAGAAGCCGCGCAGTTCGTCGACCAGGGCGGCGACCGTCGCTTCCAGTTCGGCATCGGCGACGCAGTCGGTGACGAAACCCCAGTCGGCGGCCTGCCGGCCGGGGATGCGCTTGGCCCGCATCACCATGTCCTTGGTCCGGCAGATGCCGATCATGTGCAGCAGGCGGGCCGATCCGCCGGAACCGGGGATCATGCCGATGCGCATCTCCGGCAGGGCGAACTGCGCGGTCTCCGATACAATGCGGAAATCGCAGGCGAGCGACAGCTCGAAGCCGACGCCGAAGCAATAGCCGCGGACCTGGGCGATCACCGGCTTGCGGCAGCGTTCCGGGGCGGCGATGTTGACCGCCAGCTCCGACACATGCTCGGCCGACTTCTCCATGAAGCCGGCGATGTTGCCGCCGGACGAGAAATTCTCGCCCTCGGCGCGCAGGACGATCACCCGCACCTTGGGATCGCGATCCAGCGCCGCGAACACGGCGCTGAACTGGTCGCGCTGCAGCATGCTGACGATGTTGAAGGGCGGACGGTGCAGCACGATGTCGGCGCGTTCCAGGGATTCGTCGATCTCCACGCGGAAGCCGTCGAGGTCGGCGAGCAGGCGGTCGGTGCTGTCGAAGCGATAGGGGGTCACGGTCGAAAACTCCATGGATGAAGGCTGGGTTCAGGAGAGTGTCGGGCTATGTTCGGCTGGGCCGTGCTCAAGGGTGAATTCGCCGGCCTGCAGCTTGCGGCGCAGGATCTTGCCGACCGGCGATTTCGGGATTTCGTCGAGGAAGACGTACTCGCGCGGGCGCTTGAAGTTGGCGAGGCCGGAGGTGCGGCAGTGGTCGTCGAGATCCTTCGCCTCGACGCCGCGGGTGCGCTTGACGAAGGCGACGACCCGCTGGCCCCAGCGTTCGTCGGGCAGGCCGGCGACCGCCACCTCCAGCACGCCGTCATGCAGGGACAGGACGCTTTCGATCTCGACCGGCGAGACGTTCTCGCCGCCGGTGATGATCATGTCGTCGACCCGGCCGGTGACGAAGAGGTCGCCGTCGGCGTCGAGGAAGCCGATGTCGCCGGTGAAGTACCAGCCGGCATGCAGCGCCTTGGCGTCGGCGTCCGGCCGCTTCCAATAGCCTTCGAAGGACTCGTCGCCCGACAGGTCGGCGACGATCTGCCCCTCGACCCCGGCCGCGGCGCGCTCGTCGGGATCGAAGCTGCCGAGGCGGACGATGCGGATGCGCTGGTTCAGCGCCGCCTTGCCGGCCGACCCCGGCTTGGCCGGCGCGTTCTGGTCGATGGTGAAGGTGTAGATCTCCGACGAGCCGTAATGGTTCACGAACAGCTCTGGCCGGAAGGCGGCGTCCAGCCGCTTCAGCAGCCCGTCGGTCATCGAGGCTCCGGCGAAGCCCAGCTTGCGCACCGACGACACGTCGGTGCCCGCGAATTTCGGGTCGGCCAGCAGGTCGTGGTAGAGCGTCGGCACCAGATAGAGGCAGCTCAGCCGCTCCGCCGCGATCAGGTCAAGCGCGCGGCCGGTGTCGAAACGCGGCAGGCAGACGAAGCAGCCGTCGACCAGCGCCATCGCCAGCAGCGAGCGCACCCCCATCGTGTGGTAGAGCGGCATGACTCCCAGCGTGCGCTCGCCCCGGCGGTAGCAATTCTGGGCGACATGGGCGATCGCGGAGGCGCGCTCCGTCCGGTGGCGGCGCGGCACGCCCTTGGGCTTGCCGGTGGTGCCGGAGGTGTAGAGGAACAGCGAGACATGCTCCGCCGTGGCGCGGGAATGCGCTAGAACCGGCTCGCTGTCCAACAGCTCGGCGAAGCGGTGGTCGGCCTGATGGTCTCCATCGCCGACTGCGATGCGGGGCAGCGCCCGTGCCGCGGCAGATTCCCGGACGGCTTCGGCCGACACGTCCTGATAGAACAGGGCGCGCACCTCGGCGTTGGGCAGGCAATAATCCAGCTCGTCCGCCTTCACCCGCCAGTTCAGCGGCACGACGGCGATGCCGGCGAGCTGGCAGGCCCAATGGATGGTCGCCATCTCATGCGTGTTCTGCAGCGCGGTGGCGATGCGGTCGCCGGGATGCAGGCCAAGCCGGTCGAAGGCGCCGACCAGCCGGCGGATGCGCTCCAGCCATTGCGCGTAGGTCAGACGCAGGTCGCCGTCGACGATGGCGACCGCGTCGGGACTGCGCTCCGCGCTGGCCAGGATGCTGCGGCCGAGGTCAAACATGGGAGACCTCCTTCATCGTCTGGCCGGTGACTTCCATCACGGCGCGGACGATGCCGGCATAGCCGGTGCAGCGGCAAAGATGGCCGCTCAGCATGTCGCGTAGCTCCTCTTCGGTTGGTTTGGGGTTGCGGCCCAGGTAATCGGTCAGCGACATCAGGATGCCGGCCGTGCAGAAGCCGCATTGCAGGGCGTGATGCCGGCGAAAGGCCTCCTGGAGCGCGGTCATGCGCCCCTCATTGGCCTCCGCCAGCCCTTCGACGGTGTCGATGCGCCGGCCGTCGGCCTGCACCGCCAGGGTCAGGCAGGCGCGGGCGGCCACCCCGTCGATGCGGACGGTGCAGGCGCCGCAGACGCCGTGCTCGCAGCCGACGCGGGTGCCGTGGGCGCCCAGCTCATGGCGCAGGAAATCGCTCAGCAGCAGGCGCGGGTGGGCGTGGCCGGTGCGCGGCTTGCCGTTCAGGACGATGGAGACGGCGTGTCGCGTCTCGGCCGCCAGGACCGGCGGCGTCTCGGGGGAGGTCAGCGGCGGCATGACAGGGCCTCTTCAAGGACGGTGCGGCCGATCCGGCGAACGAGGTCGCGGCGGTAGCGCGCGGTGGCATGCTGGTCATCGTCGCCGCCGAGATCCCAGGCGAAGGCGTTCAGCGCGTCGTCGAGATCCGGCGGCAACCCGCCGTCGACCAGCGGCCAGGATCGCAGCGTCGGGCGGTCCGCCATCCCACCGACGCCGAGATTGGCGGAGCGTTCGTCCACCGTGGCGGCGCAGGCGGTGATGGCGAAGTCGCCATGCCGCATCGACTGCTCGCGGAAGGCATGGCCGCTGCCCGGCCGGGCCAGGGGAAAGCGGACGCATTCGACGATCTCGTCCGCTGCCTTCACCGTGGTCAGCGGCCCCAGGAAGAAATCGGCGGCGGGAACGGTGCGGCGGCGGCGCAGGTTGCGCAGCACCACCTCGCCGCCGGTGGCGACCAGGCAGAGCGGCGTCTCGGCGCTGGGATCGGCATGAGCGACCGATCCGCAGAGCGTGCCGCGGTTGCGGGTCTGGAAATGGCCGACCCACGGCAGGGCGGCGGCCAGCAGCGGCACCTCCCGCGCCAGCGTCGGGCGGGCCAGCACCTCGGCCTGGGTGACGGCGGCGCCGACGGTCAGCCAGCCATCCTCGGCGCGCAGCGTGCGCAACTCCTCAAGCCGGCCGAGATCGATCAGCAGGCGCGGCTGGACCAGCCGCATGTTCAGCATCGGCATCAGCGACTGGCCGCCGGCGATCACGCGGGCATCGTCGCCCCCGGCCGCCAGCGCCGCCAGCGCGTCGGCGACCGTCGCCGGCCGCAGATAGTCGAAGGACGCGGGTTTCATCGGTTGAGTCCCAGAATGCGCAGCAAGCGCGCCAGAAGCGACGGGGGCCGGGCGGAATGGGCGTCGGAAGCCGCGGAACCGCCGGCGCGGGCGACCAGCTTCTCGAAGAATTGGCCGATCAGCAGGCGCGACGCGCTGTCGAGCATCCGGCCGCCGACCGCGGCGACCTTGCCGCCGACCGATGCGCTGTAGCGGTAGGTGACGCGTGTCCCCCCGGCGGTGCGCTCCAGCGTGACGTGCCCGGTGCCGCTGCCCGAGCCGAGCGCGCTGGTGCCGCTGCCGGTCAGGGTCAGCGCCTTGGGCGGGTCGAGGTCGGACAGCGCCACCTCCGCGGTATAGCGGCCGCGCACCGGGCCGATGCCGACCACCACCTCCGCCCGGTAGGCATTGGGACCGACGAGGTCGAGCGCCTCGCAGCCGGGCAGCAGCGCCGCCAATTCCTTCGGGTCGAGCAGGATGGCCCAGACCTGTTCCGGCGTCGCCGGGACCTCGCGGCTGCCCTCCCCGGTCAGGCCGCGCCCACCCTTGACGGCGGCCGGTGGCGGAATTTCGTTCATGCCTGCCGCAGGCGCCGGCCGCGGCGGTTCCGGCGGATGGATCAGCGCCGCCAGCTTGGCCGGGGTGATCGGCAGGGATGGCGGTTCGTCCACAGAAAAGCCCGCCAGGGCGTCCGCCACCGCGTTGGCGAGGCAAACCGGGGTGCTCATGCAGTTCCCCTCGCCCACCCCCTTGGCGCCGAGCGGCGTCACCGGCGACGGGCTTTCGCGGTGGAGGATGACGGGAACCGGCACCTCGCAGGCGGTCGGCACCAGATAGTCGGCGAAGGTGCCGGACAGGAACCGGCCGTCGTCGCCGTAGGCATATTCCTCGTACAGCGCGGTGCCGACGGCATGGGCGAAACCGCCCAGGATCTGGCCCTCCACCAGCAGCGGATTCAGCAGCCGGCCGGCATCGTGCATAGTGACGTAGCGGTCGATCCGCAGCGCCCCCGTCGTCCGGTCGATCTCGACCCCGCAGAAGTCGAAGATGAAGCCGTAGCAGGCCGAGCTGTTGATGTGGTCGCCGTCGGTCGGCGCCTTCAGCGGCTCCGGCGTCCAGAAGGCGGTCTCACGCAACGCCGCCTCCTGCCCGTCGGGCAGCGTGCCGGGCGACCAGTGGCCGGCGGCGGCGACGCGGGAGAAGGAAAGGCCGTTGTCCGGGTTGGCGTCGGAGAAGACCTTGCCGCCGGCGAAGCGGACATCGTCGGCCCGGCAATTCAGCTGGGCGGCGACCAGCGCCGCCATGCGGCCGCGCAGCCGGGTCGCCGCCACCTGGGCCGCCCCCGCCACCGCTCCGGCGAAGCGGCTGGAATAGTTGCCCGACGCGATCGACCAGGCATCCTTGCCGGTGTCGAGGTCGGTGTTGACGCGGATGTCTTCGAAACGCAGGCCGAAGACGTCGGCCACCACCTGGGCCAGCACGGTGCGGTGCCCCTGCCCCTGGGGGGCTGAGGCCACCGTCACCGACACGCCGCCGGTGGGATCGACGGCGACGCTGGCGGTCGCCTGCGCGCCGTTCTTCGGCCCGGCCTTGCGCCGCTCCTCGGCGGTCAGGACGGTGGTGATGTAGCCCATGTTGGAGATCGACGGCTCGACCACCGCGGCATAACCGATGCCGTAGAGCCGCCCCTCCGCCCGCAGCGCGTCGCGCCGCGCCATCAGCGCGTCGAGCGCGCCCTCGCGCACCGCCTGCTCCAGCGTCGCGCGGTAATCGCCGCTGTCGAGCGTCCCGCCCGACGCAGTGCGGTAGGGCATGGCGTCGGCCGCCACCAGGTTGCGGCGGATGACGTCGAGCGGATCGAGCCCCAGCTCCGCCGCCACCCGGTTCATCAGCCGCTCCAGCCCATAATAGAGCTGCCCGCCGCCGAAACCGCGGTTGAGGCCGGTCGGCGTCTTGTTGGTGACGACGATGCGGTTGGTCAGCGCCAGGTTCGGGATGTCGTAGGCGCCGGTCAGGTTGCCGTGGTTGCGGTAGAGCGAAGCCGGCTCCGGCGCCCGCAGATAGGCGCCGCAATCCTCGGTCTGCTCCATCCGCAACGCCAGCACCCGGCCGTCCGGCTCCACTGCCGCGTCGATGCGCATGCGGCGCGCGGTGGCAGAGGTGGCGGCCATCAGATGCTCCAGCCGGTCCTCCACCCACTTCACCGGCCGGCCGGCGACGCGGGCGCACAGCCCCATCAGCACGACATAGGGGAACACCGCCTGCTTGTTGCCGAAGCTGCCGCCGGAATGGGGCGGCGTCTTCAGCCGCAGCCGCGACCCCGGCACATTCAGCGCCCGCGCCATCACCGGATGAACGGCGAAGGGGCCGGAGAAGTTCGACAGCACCTCGTAGGAATCCTCGGCCGCGTCGTAGTCGGCGAGGACGACGAAGCATTCCATCGGGGTGCAGGAGTTGCGGGGATACTCGACCTCGACCGACACGGTGCGGGCAGCGCGGGCGAAGGCGGCCTCGGGATCGCCGTAACGGAAGCTGCGGCTGTTGACGAGGTTGGAGCCCACCGCCGGATGCAGCGGCTCCGATCCTTCTTCCAATGCCTGGGCGATCGAGGTCACCGGTGGCAGCGGGCGATAGCGCACCTCGATGCGGTCGAGCGCATCTTCCGCCAGATAGCGGCTGTCGGCCAGCACCACCGCCACCGGTTCGCCGACATGGCGCACGCGGTCGATGGCGAGGCACCAATGTTCCATCGGCGCGCGGATGCCGACCAGGAAGGCGCTGGCATGCCGTTTGGCGTCTTCCCCCGTCACCACCGCGGCGACACCGGGAACCGCCAGCGCGGCGGCGGTGTCGATGCCCAGCAGGTCGGCATGGGCGTGCGGCGAGCGCAGGATCGCGGCGTGCAGGGTGCCGGGCTTCACCGGCAGATCGTCGGCATAGCGGGCGACGCCGGTCAGCAGCGCGGCGTCTTCCACCCGCGGCATCGCACGTCCGACGAACGGCGCCGCTGCGGCTACCGGCTCCGCCCCTCTAGCCGGACTGCCTTTTATTTCAACGGTCTGCGTGGCGGTCTGCGTGGCCGTCATCGTCATCCTCCGGTTACCGGAGAAGACTAGACCGTTCGCCCCGCAAAGCTTTTACCGTGGAGTGTCGCGATTTACCCTAGCGTCTCATTTTCATGCATGGCCGACTTCCAGCCGCCCGGCACCGGGCCGGTCCAGCAGGTTGACGACGCGGCGGTACTCGGTGGGCGTCACGCCCTGGTGGTTGCGGAAGAAGCGGCTGAAATGGCTGGGCGCCGAAAAGCCGAGCCGGCCGGACACCTCGGTCGCACTTTCCAGCCCGGCGGCCATGGCGTCGATGGCCGCCTCCATCCGCAGCACGTTGAAATAGAGCGCCGGGGTGATCGCCATCGTCTGCTGGAACAGCCGGAACATGTGGGCGCGCGACAGGCCGGCGGCGGCGGCGACGCGGCCGGCGTCGAATTCCTCGCCCAGCGTACCGCTCATGAAACGGATGGCCTGCCGGATGCGAAAATCGCCGGCCGCCGGTGCGGCGTAGCGCGTCCCACCCAGCGTCCGCCATTCGGAAAAGCGGTCGATGATGGCGATCATCAGGTCGAAAAGCGCCTCCTCCATCCGCTCGCCCGACGGGTCGTCATACAGCAGCTCCGCCGCCATGCGGTCGGCCAGCCGGCGGATATACGGCGTCAGCTCGCCGCAGGACTGCGCGAAGAATCCGGGATTGCCGCTGGCGTTGAGTTCCCGCTGCATGGCGCCGAGCCAGCGCGGCTCGATATAGAGCGCCAGGATCACGGTGCGCGGGGCGCCCGGCTGGTGGGCGTAGGAATGGGCCTCCCAGCTGTTGACCAGCACCGCGGTGTCGTCGCGCAGCGGATAGAGCTGTTCCCCCACCGCGAAGCGCGTATCGGCGCCGGACGCCTTGATCAGCACATGGCAATGGGGATGGGCGTGATGGATCAGCGCGTTGTCCATATCCAGCAGGGCGACACGGCCGAAGCTTCCCTGATGGATGCGCATCGCTTTCGACATGGCGTCCGGTCCCTTCCTACCCGCCCGCAGCCAACGGCTGCCGGGATGATCTTCAATGGTTTGCTTTACAAGCTAATCGTCGGCGGGCGCCATTACCAGATCCATCGGACCGGATCCGGCGCACGCATGGCTGCCGGCAGCGCAAAAAAGGACCGGCCTCAAAAAAGAAGGGCCGGTCCGCAGCCCGAAGACGGCGGATCGACCCCAGTGAGGGAGATGCGGGGGCCGGCGGCGCTCCGGAACCGTCAGGATCGCCGCCGGCTCCTCATTCGATCGCCGCGCGCCAGTCGATGCCGGGAGCGGCCAGCCGGTCGATATCGACGGACTCCTCGCCGGGAACGCGGATGCGCTTGAACTTCATCTCGGGCGAACCGATCGGGATGGTGGCGTCGATGCCCCATTTCGCCCCCAGCCCCTCGTCGGTCGAGGGGTCGAGCTTGGAACACTGGCTGTTCCCCACCACCACCAGATCGCGGTCGGCCTGGAAGCGGGTGGCGACCGCCCATTCGACCTCGCGCGCGTTGTGGATGTCGACGTCGGGATCGACCACCACCGCATGCTTGATGTCGTAATGGGCGGCAAAGGCGCCGAGCAGGACGTTCTTCGCCTCGCCATGCTGGGTCTGCCGCAGCTTCACCACCAGATGGTAGCGGCCGACCCCGCCCAGCGAAAGATGGACGTCCTGCACGTTGGGGAAGTTGCGCTGGAGCGTCGCCAGGATCGTCGCCTCGCGGGGGATGGCGCCCAGCAGCAGATGCTCCAGCCCGCCGCCGACGATGGTGTGGAAGAGCGGACGGATACGGTGAGTCACCGCGTCGACCTGGATCACATGGCGGTCGGCGCGCTCGCCGTAATATTGCGGGAACTCGCCGAACGGCCCCTCCGCCTCGCGCACCCGCGGCAGCAGCCGGCCTTCGATGACGATCTCGGCCTCGGCCGGGACGCGCACGCGGTTGGTCTTGCAGCGCACGACGTCCAGCGGCTCGCCGCGTAGCGCCCCGGCGATCTCCAGCTCGTCCTGGCCGACCGGCACGATGGCTTGGGAGGCCAGCAGCGTCGCCGGATCGACGCCGATCACCAGCGCGATCTCCAGCGCCTCGCCCTTTGCTTCCGCCTTGCGGTAGAAATGGTCGGTATGGCGCGGCAGCAACAGGATGCCGATGCGATCCGGCCCATTGATCTGGCAGCGGTGGATCGAGACGTTCTGCACCCCCGTCTCCGGATCGCGGGCGATGGTCAGCCCGGCGGAGATGTAGGGACCGCTGTCATGCTCGTTGTGGGTCGGAATCGGCAGCAGCCGGGTCAGGTCGATGGCACCGCGGTGGGCGACCTCCTGCGCCGGCGCCTCCGTCACCTCGCGCCAGGGCAGGGGTTCGGCGGCGGCGCGCTGGCAATGGGCGATCAGTTCGTCCCCCGGCACCCCCAGCGCCTCGGCCATCCAGGCCCGGTCGGACACCAGGCCCGACACCACCGTGCCGGAATGGCCGTCGGGGTGGGGGAACAGCGTGGCGGTCGTCCCGTCCAGGCGCTTGGCAGCGGCGGCGAGCTGGTGCACCAGCCCGACGCCCGGCCGCATCACCGTCAGGCGGTCGGTCGCCTCCAGCCGGTCGAGCCAGCCGCGCAGGCTGTAGGCGGCGCTCCGCGTTTCCGGGACCGGAGACAACACCGGGGGCGGGGTGGGGAAACGGTCTATGGCGTGGTTGCTCATGGCTGTCTGCCTTGGAATAGACGGTGCGACGATGCGGGCAAGAGGGCGGGCGTGGCCCTGGCTCAAGCGGCGTCCCGCATCGTCCGGGAGGAGGACATCAGGCGCGGCAGGTGGCTAACGCTCATCACGATCAGCGGGATGACCAGGGCGACATAGGCGTTGTCGATGCCGTAGGGATCGCCGGCCAGATACCAGCCGATGGTCAGCACCAGCGACAGCAGGATGCTGGTGAGGGCGCCCTTCGGCGTGCCGAACTGCGGCGCGTAGAAGATGAAGAGGACCAGCACGGCCAGGGTCAGGCGTAGCGACTTCGCCAGGAAGGTGACCTTCAGCACGTCGGGGGCGAAGATGGCGAGCGGGATCGGCAGCAGGCAGACGGCGGTCGACGCGATCCGCACGAACATCAGCGCCCGGGAGTCGCCGGCCGTGACCGCATCGGTCTTATGGACGGCCGGCAGGTAGAAATCCTTGTAGAGCAGGGTCGCCGTGCCGATGCTGATGGCGGAGATCGTTCCGAACAGCGAGCCGGCCAGACCGGCGACGACCACCGCCGCCATCAGGCTGTCCATCTGCGACACGATCATCGGAAAGGCCTGGAGCGCGTTGATCTTCGGGAACATCAGCGACGCGCACATGCCGCACAGCGCCGCCGCCAGCCCGAAGGGCACCAGCAGCAGGGCGGTGTAGAGGCTGGCCCGCTGCGCCTTGGCGGCGTTGTCGACGGTGCTGATCGCCTGGAGCACATACTGGGTGGAGAAGACGGCGCCGGTTCCCGCCAGGATCCAGGCGAAGATCTGCGGCCAGCCGGCATTGCCGACCTCGAACATCTCGGCCGGCAGGCGGGCCTGCAGTTCCCCCATGCCGCCGACCTGCGACAGGGCGAAGGCGGTGGCGACGATGATACCGATATATTTGACGATCGCGTGCATCACGTTGGTGTAGATGACCGACCGCATCCCCCCCATGCTGACATAGAGCGCGGCGACCATCCCGGTGATGACGATGGCGGTCGCCCGGTCGATCTTCAGCAGCCCGGCCAGCACAGCGCCGCCGCTGGCATAAACGGAGATGGCGACGATCTGCAGCGCCGCGATCATGATGATGCTGGTGGCGAGCTTCGTCCCCTTGCCGTAGGTCTTCGCCATCACGCCGGAAATGGTGTTCTCGCCCAGATCCTTGAACTTGCGGGCGAACAGGAAGGCGTAGAACACGAAGCCGATGCCCAGCGCCGCGAGGTTCCACGCCGCCGAGATGCCCCACTTGTAGGCGGCCTGGGCGGTGCCGACGCTGGCGGTGGTGCCGATGAACTCCGACATCAGCAGGAAGCCCACCAGCAGCGCCGGATAGGTGGCGCCTCCGGAGGTGAAATTATGCGCTGTGTTGGCGAAGCGCTTGGCGGCATAGCTGATGACGCCCATCGCCAGGATGTAGACGATGGCGAGCGACATGGCGGTCCAATTGGCGTCCATGGCGAATCTCCTCCCGGTGTGGCAAGGCCCGCCCGTTGCCTGGGTCTTTTGCGGGCATGTGGGTGCGTGCGGGGCCGACGATGTCGGCCGGCCCGATCGACGGCGTGCTGCGGTGCAGGCGCGCTATGGCGCGGACGCACCGGCGTGCGATGGCATATGGTCGTGAAGCGGGGTTCCGCTCTGGATGAGGGCGGTCCGGAACTCCTCGGTGAACAGGCGGACGACATGGTCCAGCCCGTCGGCACCGGCGGCGGCGTAGGCCATCAGGAAGGCACGGCCGGCGAAGGCCGCAGCGGCTCCCCGCCTGCGGGCGCGCAGCAGGTCGAGGCCGGAGACCATGGAACCGTCGACCAGGACGGTGGCACGGCCGCGCACCCGTTCCTCGATCGGCGGCAAGGCGTCGATGGCCGCCGGCGCCGCGTCGAACTGGCGGCCGCCATGGTTGGAGACCAGGATGCCGTCGGCCCCCAGCGACACCGCCTTGTCGGCATCGTCCGGATGCAGGACGCCCTTGACGATCAGCGGACCGCGCCAGGCGTCGCGGAACCGGGCGACCGACTCCCAGGTCAGCGGACCGGTCATCTTCTGGTAGACGAAGCCGGCGAGATCTCCGGTGCTGGCCTCCGGACCCAGATAGGGTTCGAAATTTAAGAAGCGCGGCTGGCCGCGCCGTAGCATGGCCAGCGCCCACAACGGCGCCCGCGCCACCTCCCAGGCCGTCCGCAGGGTCGGGCGGAACGGCACGACGAGGCCGTTGCGCACGTCGCGCACCCGCTTGGAGCGGACCGGCACGTCCATCGTCAGCACCAGCGCATGGGCACCCGCCGCCTGCGCCCGGCGGATCAGGTCGAGCGACACCGCATGGTCGTTTTCCGGCACATTGTAGAGCTGGTACCAGAACACGTCCGGGGCGATGCGGGCGATGCGCTCGATCGAGCTGTTGGCGACCGTCGACATCACATAGGGGATGCGGGCGCGCTGGGCCGCCGCGGCGATCGCCTCGTCGGCGTCCGGCCACAGCAGGCCGGCCAGCCCCATCGGCGCCACCCCGACCGGCAGGGCATAGCCGCGGCCGAACAGCGTGGTCTCGATCGATACGCCCCGCAGATCGACACCATAACGCGGCACGATCTCGATGGCGTCGAGCGCCTGGCGGTTGCGCGCCAGCCCATGATCGTCCCCCACCCCGCCGGCGACGAAATCATAGGCGAAGCGCGGAGTCCGCCGCCGGGCCTGCGCCGCGAGATCGGCGACTGTGGGGAAGCGGCGGCGCAGCCGCGCCGCCTCGCTGCTCAATCCACCGCTGCCCCAGCCGGCCCCGGCCGTGGGGGTCGCTTGCGGCTTCGGAACGGACGGCACCGCGGAGGCTTGAGGCGTCGCCGCCTCCATGGCCGGATCGCGCGTCGACATCAGTAGTCGCACAGCACGTTGACCAGCGCCTGACGCCGCTCTTCGGTCACCACTGCCACCGCGCGGCGCAGGGTGTCGCGCAGCTCCTCCGGCCGCTCGACCCGGAAGCCGACGCCGCCGCTCGCCTCCACCAGCTTTTCGAAAGCCGGCGACGGGCTGAGGTCGGCCAGCATGCGCCCGCCGCTGCGTGCGGCGACGCCGGTCTTGTACATCGCCATGGTGGCGTTGCGCACGGCACCATAGAGCTGGTTGTTGAAGACGATGGTCAGCACCGGCAGGTCATGGGCTTCGCCGACCCAATGGGAAGCCGTCGGGTTGGAGAACATGTAGGCGCCGTCGCCCAGCGTCGCCACCACCAGCCGGTCCGGGTTGGCCAGCTTGGCCCCTAGCGCCGCCCCCAGTCCCCAGCCGAGGCCGCCGGCGGCGCTGAGACCGAAATAGGTGCCGCTGCGGGTCTGGGGGCAATGGTCCAGACGCAGGGGATATTCATTGACGACGATCGCGTCCGGACCGACCGCCTCACCGATGCAGGCGCTGAGCCATTCCGGGCCGATGCGGCCGTCGGACGGCACCGTGTCGGCAGACACCCGCTTGCCGGCCAGCGCCTGCGACTGCGCCCGCAACGCGTGGCCGCGGGCGGCGATGCTCTTACGGTCCAGCCGCTCGTGACGATCCAGAATGGCTTCGATGGCCGTCAGCACGTCGGCGGTCTCGCCGGCGACGCAGAGATCGGAGGGAAAGCTGCGCATCGGATAGCGGGTGTAGGCGGGATCGGTCGCGACATGCACCACCCGGCAGCCGGCCGGCGGCGATTCCAGCGCCGGGATCCAGGGCACGTCGGCCTCCAGCGCGATCACCAGATCGGCCTGGGCCAGCAGCCCGCCGGGCAGCGAGCCGAGATTCATCGGATGGTCAGCGGCGATGTTGAGGAAGCGCGGGTGGAAGGAGACCACCGGCAGGGCGAAACGCTCGGCCAGGCGCGCCAGCGCGTCGAAACCGGCCTGGGTGCGCCCGGCGCCCTGGGTGACGATCAGCGGACGTTCGGCCTCGGCGATCCAGTCGGCCAGGGTGCGGATGTCGTCGGGCTGCGGGTGGGGAGCGGCGGGCGCGGCGCGGCGCCCGGCATCCGGTCGGGACACGCGGATCGGGTCGGCCAGCACGTCGCGCGGCAGCGTCGCATAGACCGGACCGCGCGGTGCCGTCATCGCCACTTGCCAAGCTCGCGCCACCATGTCGCCCGCTTGTTCGGGCAGATGGAGTTCATAATCCCACTTGACCGCCTCGCGCAGCATGCCGCCCTGGTCGAACATCTCCTGCGCCCAGTGGATGTAGCGGGTGCGGGTGCCGTGGCGGCCGCTTTCGCTGTAGGGGGAGCGGCCGGCGAACAGCAGCACCGGGGTTTCGTCGCGGCTGGCGTTCAGCACCGCGTTGACTGTATTGGCGGTTCCGACATTCACATGCACCATGACCGCCTGGGGCCGTCCGGTGGTCATGTAGACCCCGTGCGCCATCGACACCGCGAGATTCTCGTGCGGGACCACCATGGGGCGCGGAACGGCCGTGCCGGACTCCTCCGCCCGGGCGAACGCCTCGGCGATCGGGGGGAAATCGGTTCCGCCGTTGGCGAAGAAGTAATCGACGCCGAAAGCGGAGAGTTGAGCCAGGAACAGATCCGATGCACTCCGCTCCGATTGCCCATTTTCGTTCGCATTCGATTGGCTATCGACCAAGGATTGTACTCCCTCAACGTGCATTGGCTGATTGTTGCTGCTCGTTCCGCCGCTTCATAGGTCGCTCAATTGGGAACGCTAATCAAATAATTTAAAATCATCGGCCCGATCATCCGATTTGATCGCATGGCTGACTGATGGATTTGCCGACCTTTGCCCACCCGGGGGCCGCAAGATTCCGCCGCCGTTGGTAGCGCCATCAGTTTTTATGATTATCAGCATTCCCAATCATTATTTGTGATGGGAATCCGGTTTCACCATAATCCGGCGGCAACACATGCGCCCCGCCCGCGGGCGGGACCGACCAGGATGAGGATGCCGACCGATGAAGATGTCCGCCGATACGCCGCACCACGGCACAGGTCCGGACGGGCGCCCATGTCCCGCGGCGCCGCAGCGGCTGATCGTCGGCATTTCCGGCGCGTCGGGTGTCGTGTACGGCATCCGGATGCTGCAGACCCTGCGGGCGCTGGAGATCGAGACGCATCTGGTGCTGACCCGCTCGGCGGAGGTCACCATCGCCATGGAGACCGACTGGAAGATCGCCGAGGTCCGCGCGCTCGCCAGTGTCGCCCATCCGGCGGACGACATCGCGGCGTCGATCTCCTCCGGGTCGTTCCGGACGATGGGGATGGTGGTGGCGCCCTGTTCGATGCGCAGCATGTCCGATATCGCCTGCGGCACCACGACCGGTCTGTTGAGTCGGGCGGCCGACGTCGTGCTGAAGGAGCGGCGCCGGCTGGTTCTGGTGGTCCGTGAGACGCCGCTCCATCTCGGCCACCTGCGCACGATGACCGCCCTGGCCGAGATGGGCGCGATCATCGCCCCGCCGGTTCCCGCCTTCTACGCCAAACCGGACGGGCTGGACGACCTGATCGACCACACCGTCGGGCGGGTGCTGGACCTGTTCGACCTGGACAGCGGACGGGTGCGGCGCTGGGGGGAAACCGCACGCCGCTCCGGCCGGTCCTCTCCCCGCTCGGCTCCTGCCGGTCAGCCCAGCGGAAGTGTTTGATGGACCTGCGCCAGCTCCAGTATTTCATGTGCCTGTACGAGGAAGGCAACGTGACCCGCGCGGCGCGCCGGCTGAACGTCGTGCAGCCGGCGCTGAGCATGCAGATCGCCAAGCTCGAGGCCGAACTCGGCGAGAAGCTGTTCGAGCGCAGCCCGCAGGGCATGATCCCGACGGCGGCCGGCCGCACCATGTTCCGGCTGTTCCTGCCGATCCTGCGCGACATCGCCGCCGCCAAGCAGGAGATCAGCAATCTGGCCGGCCGCATCACCGGCCAGGTCTCTATCGGCCTGATCGCCTCGGTCACCCAATCGGTGCTGTCGCGGACGATCGAGATCTTCTCCAACCAGTATCCAAGCGTGGAGTTGAGCGTCGCCGACGGCTACACCGCCACCTTCGTCGAACAGGTGACCTCCGGCCAACTGGACATCGCGGTGATCAACCGGCCGCGCAAGCGGCTGGCGCTGGAAACCACGGACATCCTGAACGAGGAGATGGTGCTGGTCAGCGGAGCGGCCCGGCCGCCTCCCTTGCCCGACACGGTGCGGCTCAGCGACCTTGCGCAGTTCCGCTTGGTTATCCCGTCCAAGCGGCACGGGCTGCGGGCAGTGCTGGAGCAGGCCGCCGAGGCGCAGGGCATCGACCTGAAACCCCAGTTGGAGATCGACACCCTGATCTCCATCGCCGAACTGGTCGCGCGCACCGACTGGGTCACCGTGTTGCCCAGCATCGCCGTTCATCGCGGTCTGGCCGACGGCACCCTGCGGGCAACCCCGATCGTGGAACCGACGATCATGCGCACGCTCGCCTGGCTCCATCACCCGCGGCGGCCGCTCAGCCTCGCCGCCGTCCGGTTCATGGAGACCATGAACGAACGCCTTATCGAGGCTGCCAACCCCGGCGCGCATCTGGACGCCGGCCGTGCCGCCGCCGAGAGCCATCAGGCGAAGTGATCCCATTGATTAGAATAGACTATTTGCCTTGACGCCACCGCCGGGGATTAGCTGGCTGTGGGACAGAGGGCGCCTAGGTCCCGCGCGTCCCTTGCAACGAAAACGTCCAATGGACATGGGAGGACAACAGTGACCAACCTGAACAGCCTGCAGTGGATCGACGGTGCGTGGGTGCCCGGCACCGATCGCTTCGCCAGCATCAACCCAGCCGACGGCAGCATCGTCGGCCATGCCGCCGAGGGCGGACGCGCCGAGGCCGAGGCCGCCATCGCCGCCGCGCATGCCGCCTTCCATCGTCCCGATTGGGCGCAGAACCCGCGGCTGCGCCAAGCCGTTCTGCTCGGCTGGGCCAACAGGCTCGACGCCGAGGCGGAGGATCTCGCCCGCCTGCTGACGCTGGAGAACGGCAAGGCCATCGCCCAGTCGCGGGGCGAGATCGCCGGTGCCATTTCGGAAATCCGCTATTATGGCGGCCTCGCCCGCCACGTCCCCGGCCATGTGCTGGAGGTCGAGCCGGGCGTCCTCTCCACCATGCTGCGCGAACCGGCCGGCGTGGCGGCGCTGATCATCCCGTGGAACGCGCCGGCGGTGCTGCTGGCGCGAGCCATCGGCCCGGCGCTGGCCTGCGGCTGCACCGTCGTGGTCAAGCCGGCGGCGCAGACCACCCTGCTGACCGCCGCCTTCCTGCGCGCCCTGTCCGAGGTCCCCGGCCTGCCCCGCGGCGTCTGCAACATGGTCAGCGAGACCGGCCATGCCGCCGCCGCCCGGCTGGTCGACTCACCGCTGGTCGATGTGGTCAGCTTCACCGGCTCGACCGCCACCGGCAAGCGCATCATGGTCGCGGCAGCGGACACTATGAAGAAGCTGTCTCTGGAACTGGGGGGCAAGAGCTGCTGCGTCGTCTTCCCCGACGCCGATCCGGCGGAGACCGCGGCGCGCATCGCCACTGCCGCCACCATCATCTCCGGCCAGCAATGCACCGCTGCCCGCCGGGTGCTGGTCCATGCCTCGGCTTTTGACGCGATGAAGACGCATTTGCGGGCGGCGCTGGCTGCCATGACGGTAGGGAACGGCCTCGATCCGGCGATACGGATGGGACCGCTGATCGACCGGCCGGCGCGTGACCAGGTGCAGACCCAGGTCGAACGGGCCTTCGATACCTGTGACGAGGTGCTGCTGCGCGGCGGCGTGCCGACGGACTCCCCGGCCGCCGCGTCGTTCCTCACCCCGTCGCTGGTGGCGCACGACGACCCGTCCGCCTTCTTCTGCCAAGACGAGATCTTCGGCCCCTTCCTTGTGCTGGAGCGTTTCGAGACCGAGGCGGAGGCAGTGGCCAAGGCCAACAACACCGTGTTCGGCTTGTCGGCCAGCGTCTGGACCCGCGACGGCGCCCGAGCGCTGCGCATGGCCCGGGCGTTGCGCAACGGAACCGTCTGGATCAACGACCACAACCGCCTGTTCGCCGAGGCGGAAACCGGCGGCTACCGGCAAAGCGGGTTGGGCCGGTTGCATGGCTATGATGCCTTCGCCGATTTCACAGAGCTGAAGCACATTTGCCAGACGGTGGGAACCATCGGCTGATTGATCTTTCCCCGGTTCGGTGGCTCTCGCGCCCTTGGTGGAGGCCTGTGTGAGCACGCCGGCCTGGATCCAGTTGACAGCATAAAATGAACCGGAACCACGCATATTCCGGCCGCAAAACTGTCCGGAAAGGAGGCCAAGCTCTGTCTCCAGCCCCTCGATCACCTCCAGCAGGTGGGAAAGCGAACGGGCCAGTCGGTCGGTGCGGGCAACCACGAGGATGTTGCCACGCTACATACGGTCGACTGCCTTGACGAGATCCGGCCGCGACCGGCTGGCCTCCGATGCCTTCACATCGAAGATCAACCCCGCAGCCGGTGTCCTTCAGCTCGTCGAGCTGAAGGCCGCTTGACCCTCGGTGGAGACACGGAGGTAGTCGATCAGGGCTATAGGGACGCTCCGGGCCGAAGGTCGAAACGCCCCTTTGTACAGTTTGATCAGGTTTGAGGAAATGATCATTTGGCCGCCTGTACAGAGTGTTTGACCAGGCAGCAGCCCGCGCAGGCCGTCTCTGCATGCTCACCGAAGCCGACGCCCATCGTATTGGTTTCCAGGTGCGTCGCTTCACGAAACGCCGAATTGCCTCCTATATTCATCTACTCGCCGGTGCCGCTACACGAGGGAATGCAGAACAGGAAAGGTCCTTTCCTATCGCTGCAGGCCAGACGCCACGTCCGGCGCAGCCGGTCGTGCAGACGGCGCCACAGCCCGAGCCGGGTCCAGCAGGCAAACAGAGTTTACAACGTGCCGAACGGGATGCCGGTGAGCTGCTCGATGGCGCGCCATCACATGCTGCAGAAGCATACGCACCAAATCGCCAAAATCGCCTTGCGCAGCGCCGCTCCGGTGAGAGGATCTTTGGGCCCGGTGCGGGCTGGACGAGTGCCGTCACTCGCCATCGCCGTCAGCCCGAACAAGCACCTCCTCGACAAAGGCATCGGCATCCGAGAACGCGTCCCAGGAGGCTGGGGTGGTGCTTGCGGGACGAATGGCAGTGCC
Source organism: Azospirillum oryzae (assembly GCF_900177515.1). Lineage (GTDB taxonomy): Bacteria > Pseudomonadota > Alphaproteobacteria > Azospirillales > Azospirillaceae > Azospirillum > Azospirillum oryzae_A. The sequence goes on along the minus strand of NZ_FXAK01000009.1, from coordinate 431,143 downwards.
CATAGAATGCGAGTCCAAGCGGTGACATCGAGGGCGGCAGACCGACCGGATCACGCCCCTGCCGCAACACCCTTGCTCAGCTCAAAGTAGCATCCCGGCTAAAGCCGGATGGGACGCGCCTGCTGCGAACAGGTTCTCACTTTGCCCGGTCGCCGAGAAGTTGACGGTGCCCCAAAGTCGCATGACCATGACTACGAGGGGGTTCGGGACACGCCGCAGCCTCGCCGGCTATGGGCCGATCGCCGCCGAAAGGACCGGGTAGCGGGCGATGGTGGCCGAGATCGCCGTCGCCGCCGCGCGTAGAGCGAACAGCCGCTCATCGACCAGCGTCTGTGGCGTCAGTAGCCCTGTATAGCCGGAGGAATTCACCGCTGCGACGACCTCGTTGCTTGTCCCGTGGATCGGCACGGCTAGCGCCGTAATGCCGTAGTCGAGCTGGTCGACGGTCGTTGCGTAGCCGTCGGCACGGGCTTGCAGGATTATGGTGCGTAGAGCGTTCTTGTCGGTGACGGTGTGGCGGGTCAAAGCCTGGGGCGTCATCTTATCCAGATAGGCGTCCAATGCCGTGTCCGACAGTCCGGATAGCAGCACGCGGCCCAGCGAGGTGGCGTGCGCCGGATAGCGGGCGCCGATTACCGCGGTTGCGCGGCGGGCATGCTGGACCGAGACGTGCGCGATGTAGATCACGTCCGTACCGTCCAGCGTCCCGACAGAAGACGCATCGCCGTAAGTGTCGACCATACGCTTCAACTCGGGCTTCAGCAGTTCTTCGATGCGGGCCGAGACATAGTATGCCGAACCCAGCGCCATCACCTTCGGCCGCAGGTGAAATCGCTTGTTCTTCTGCCCGACATAACCGAGCGCCATCAGCGTCAGCAGGGAGCGCCGCGCCGAGGACGGTGATGCATCGATCCGGCGCGCCACCTCGCTTAGCGTCATCTCGCCATGATCGGCGTCGAATGCCTCAATGACCGCCAAGCCTTTGGCGAGCCCTTCGACGAACTCTACGGGTTTTTCCGAATCGTCCAAATCCATCCTCGCCTATTGCGCGTCCGCGCTCGTCACCGGCGCAATCAGACACGAGGGCGGAGGCTAACGCCGCCGAACATTTACGATCAAGATTTTTCGCATTCCGAAATGTCGAACCGGACGCTCTGCTTTGCCAGAGAGTGCCGCAGAGAGGCGATAATTCGTTCGTCTCGCAATCATTCTTCTTGACTCCCTTGTCGATAAGCGAAAGAATTTTCGCTATGAGAAAAAATTGTCCGGGAGCTGATCGTTGAGAATTGGAAAGCAGGACAATGCGGTCACCGCCATCGCAACGTCCGATGCCGACAGCATCACCGTCCGTGGCTTCGACCTCTGCTCAGAGCTGATCGGTGCCGTCGATTTCGTCGACCATTTCTGGCTTCTGGTGACCGGCGACCGGCCGAATGCGGCGCAGCGCATGGTGACGAACGCCTGTCTGGTCTCGCTTGCCGAGCATGGACTGGTGCCCAGCGTGCAGGCGGCGCGCATGACGCTCGCCGCCGCACCCGAGGCTTGGCAAGGAGCGATGGCCGCCGGCCTGCTCGGCATGGGCAGCGTGGTCGCCGGCAGTTCGGAAGTGGCCGGACGCTACCTAGCCGAACTGGCGCAGGAGACCGAGGCCTCCGGCGCCGACATGGCGGCGGTCTGCGCGCGCAACCTGGAAGCGATGAAAGCGTCACGACGCAAGGTTCCCGGACTTGGGCACCCGCAGCACAGTGGCGGCGATCCGCGCGCCCACCGGCTGATCTCGATTGCCGAGGAGGCCGGCATCGCCGGCGTGCATGTCGCCGTCCTGAAGACGCTCGACGCGCTGGGGGCTGACATATTCAAGCGCCCGCTGCCAATGAACGTGTCGGGCGCCATTCCGGCGGTGATGCTGGACGCCGGCTGGCCACTGGAGGCGATGAAGGGCATTCCGCTGCTGGCACGCTGCGCCGGCCTCGTCGCCCATCTGTTCGAGGAGGCGCGGCGTCCCATCGGCTTCATCATGTCCCACCAGGCCGACATGGCGATTGGTTACGACGGCCGCCCAGCCTCCCCGGCCGGCCGCAAGACGGAGTGACGACGATGACCAAAATGCTCGCCGCCATCCGTGTCGTGGAGATGGGGACTTACATCACCGGCCCGGCCGCCGGCATGCACCTTGCCGACCTCGGTGCCGATGTCATCAAGGTGGAGCGGCCGGGGGAAGGCGACCCGTTCCGAGCCTTCAAGGGCGGCCTCTACTCCCCGCATTTCCAGACCTACAACCGGAACAAGCGGTCCATTGCGCTCGACCTGCAGGAGCCGGGGGACCGAGCGGTTTTCGACGGGCTGATCGCCGAGGCCGACGTCTTCATCCAGAATTTCCGGCCCGGGGTGGCCGAGCGCATGGGCTTCGGACCCGAGCAGCTCCGCGCCGCCAACCCGCGGCTGGTCTATTGCGCCATCTCCGGCTTCGGCCGCACCGGCCCATATCGCGACCGTCCGGCCTTCGACACTGTGGCCCAGGCCGCAGCCGGATACCTTCGCCTGCTGACGCCGCCCGATCGGCCGCGCGTCATCGGCCCGGCCATCGCCGACGCGGTGACCGGCCAGTATGCCGCCCTCGGCATCATGGCGGCGCTGCTGCAGCGGGCCGCAACCGGGCAGGGACGGGTGATCGACATCTCCATGCTGGAAGCGATGACCCATTTCAACCTGGACAGCTTCACCCACTACTTCAGCGCCGGCGAGGTGATGGGACCGCTCAGCCGGCCAAAGGTGTCGCAGTCCTACACCTTCGCCTGCGCCGATGACCGCTGGCTGGCGATCCATCTCTCCTCTCCCGTCAAGTTCTGGGAGGGACTGACCGATGCGGTGGGGCGGCCAGACCTGCGCGAGGATCCGCGCTTCGCCGAACGCCCGGCCCGCATCGCGAACCAGGACGCGCTGATCGATATCATGGCGCCGCTGTTCGCCGCCAAGCCGCGCGACGAATGGTGCGCGACGCTGGAGACGCTCGGCGTCCCCCATTCCGCCGCCTATGACTCCGACGAGGCGCTGGAGGATCCGCAGGCACTTCACCTCCGGCTGGCGGTGGAGGCCGAGCATCCGGTGATGGGCCGTTTCCGCACCGTGCGCCCTCCCTACACCGTTGACGGCGAACCGGACCTCCAGGTCCTGCCGCCTCCCACACTCGACGAACATGGCGCGGCCATCCGCGCACATCATGCCTCCGGCGCGTCAAGCCGTTGGCCGGCAGCCTGAACACCAAGAACGGGAGGATAACGAGATGAAAATGGGCTTCAAGGCGTTCCGCAAAACCGGCCTCGCCCTGCTGGCGGCGGTGGCGACGACGGCACTGACGGCCGGCACCGGCCATGCGGCGGACACGATCCGCATCGGCCTGTCCACCAAGGCGTGGTTTCCCTCCTTCGTCGCGGAAATCACACAGCAGCAGGGCATCTTCACGAAGCACGACATCAAAGCCGAACTGACCGTCTACCAGAGCGGCTCGGAAGCCCTGACCGCCATCGCCGCCGGTGCCGCCGACCTGATGTCGAGCAATCCCAGCATCGTCGGCGAGGGACGCGAGGCGGGAGTGAACGTCAAGATGGTCGCCATGCTGGCGACCCGGAATTTCGGCTGGCAGATCATGGTGCCGCCCAAGAGCGGCATCAAGACCGTCGCCGACCTGGCAAAGCACAAGGTCGGCATAACGTCGGCCGGTTCCAACACCGACCTGCTGGCAAGCTGGGTAAAAAAGAAGTACGGCATTGACTTCATTGCCATTCCGGTCGGCGGTGCCGGCCTCGTCCCCAACCTGATCAGCGGCAACCTGGACGCCGTCATCATCTATCCGCCGCTCAGCTACCAGGTCGCGCTCGACGGCAACGGTCGCGTGCTGACCGACTTCAGTGACGTGATGCCGCCCCATCTCGAGGCCGGCTGGGCAGCCGACGACGAGTATGCCGCCAAGCACAAGGATGCGTTGAAGCGAGCGCTGACCGCCCTGTTCGAAGGGGTCGCCTACATCAAGGGCAATCCCGACGCGGTCATTCCGCAGCTCGCCAAATACGACGGCATCTCGGTCGAGGTCGCCAAGCAGGAATACACCAACACCTTCGGTCATCTGTCCGACGACGGCGCGATGACCAGGGAACTGGTTCAGGAGACGTTGAACCTCTACGCCAACGGTAAGAAGGAGCTGGATGCGGCGGTGCTGTTCGACAGCTCCTTCACGCCCGTCGCAATCGCGCGCTGAGGCCAGAGATGGCGACGCGCGACGCGGTGTTGGGTTACGGAGCGGCGGGAGCCGTCTTCCTGGCCCTGTGGGAGGCGGCGCCCCGGTTGGGCTGGATGGACGGGCGGTTGCTGCCGCCCTTCTCCGACGTCGTCGCGGCGCTGGGCGCCATGGCGGCAACGGCGACCTTCTGGCAGCAGGTCCAGCTCACCCTGCTGGAAACGTTGACGGCCTTCGCCATCGCTCTGCCCGTCGGCGCCCTGCTGGGGGTGCTGGTGCAGGAGAGCCGGTTCGCCTCACTGATCTTCAAGCCGCTAATCTTCTTCGTGTTCAGCATCCCAAAATCGATCTTCCTGCCGATCTTCATCCTGATTCTCGGCATTGCCTTCTGGCAGAAGGTCGCCTTCGGCGTCTTCTCCACCGTCTTTATCGTGATGATGACAACCTTCTCGGCGGTGGAGTCGGTGCGCGAGGACCAGTTGCGCGTCGCCCGCTCCCTCGACGCCTCGACCATGCAGAAGATTCTCTTCGTGTATCTGCCGAGCATGACGCCGGTTCTGCTGGAGGCGGTGCGGGTGGCGATGATCTTCAACTTCACCGGCATCCTGCTGGCCGAGATGTATGCCTCCCGCGAGGGAATCGGCAATGCCATCGGCGTCTGGGGCCTCGGGTTTCAGATCAAGGAGCTGCTGGCGATGGTGCTCTTCGTCTCGGTCCTGGCAATCAGCTTCAACGAGGCGATCCGCTACCTGGAAGCCAAGTGCGAACACTGGAGGAACTGACTGTGATGCCCCGCATGACACAAGCCACGGCCTCCATCCGGAAACGGCACGGCACCACCATGTCGGTGGTCGGGCCCGACCACCCTGCGGCCGACGCAGGCAAGACGCTGGACGTCCGCGACCTCAACCACACCTACAGCGTCAACGGCAAGACAACGCAGGCGCTGCAGGATATCGCCTTTAATGTCTCCGCCGGCCGCTTCATCTCCATCGTCGGGCCGAGCGGCTGCGGCAAGTCCTCGCTGCTGATGATGCTGGCCGGCCTGCTGACGCCGAGCGAGGGCAGGATCGCCGTCGGCGGCCGGCCTCTGGTCAAGCCCGACCCGACCCGCGTCGGCGTCGTCTTCCAGGACGCCAGCCTGTTCCCCTGGCTGACTGCCCGCCGCAACGTCGAGTTCCCGCTGTTCCTGCGGGGCGTCGCCAAGGCCGTCCGGCGCGAGAAGGCCGAGGAGGCGCTGGCGCTGGTCGGGCTGGAACGGTTCGCCGACAGCCTGCCGCACGAGCTGTCCGGCGGCATGAAGCAGCGCGTTTCCATCGCCCGCGGTCTCGTCCAGGATCCGCCGATCCTGCTGATGGACGAGCCCTTCGCCGCGCTGGACGAGCAGACCCGCATCACCATGGGCGACGAGCTGCTGCGCATCTGGGAGAAGGCGCGCAAGACCATCGTCTTCGTCACCCACGGGCTGAGTGAGGCGATCTACCTGTCCGACGAGGTGCTGGTACTGTCCGGACGTCCCGGCCGCATCCTTGATCGCGTGGCCATCGACCTGCCGCGTCCGCGGTCGCTCGACATGATGGCGCAACCCCGGTTCGCAGACCTGCGTGAGGCGATATGGCATATGATCAAAGCGTGACGCACGTCCCGCGCGGAAGCGGAGCGTCCGTCGGGATAAGCCTGGAGACCAAGGCCCGGATCTGCCGCTACGCCATCATCGCCGCGGTGATCGTCGCCTGGGAAATCGTGCCGCAGCTCGGGCTGGTGCCGCGCCTGTTCCTGCCGTCACTCAGCAGCACGCTGGCAATGCTGATGGCGCATTCGGGCGACTTCGCAGTCCAGATGCTGGTAACGCTGCAGGAGGTCGGTATGGCGCTGGTCTTCGCCTGCGGCTTCGGCATCCTCTTCGGCCTGTGGGTCGGCAGCACCTTGACCGTACGCAAGGCGCTCCTGCCGGTGGTGTCGGCGCTGTTCGCGGTGCCGCTGGTGGTGCTCTATCCGCTGTTCACGGCGTGGTTCGGCATCGGCTCGGCTTCCAAGGTGGTGTTCGCCAGCGTCTATGGACTGCTGCCGACGGTGCTGGGGACCGCGGCCGGCGCGCAGACGATCGATCGCCAACTCACCCAGGCTGCCCGCAGCATGGGGGCGACGCGCCTCCAGCAGATCCTGTGGGTCACCCTTCCGGCGTCCGTCCCCACCGTACTGGCCTCGTTCCGGCTCGGCGGAGCGCTGGTGATCGTCGGGGTGGTGGTCGCCGAGATGATGATGTCAAGTGCCGGCATCGGTTTCCTGCTGTCCAAGTACCGCACTCAACTCAACAGTTCCGGCGTCTTCGCCGCCATCATCCTGATCCTGGCGCTGGCCATCGGGTTCGACCTTGCGGTGCAGGCCATCGAGAGACGATGGACCGGAGGCGTCAGGAACAAGGCGGCGCGCCGTCCGGCGGATGCGCCGTGAGCAAGGAGAGGCCAGCGCGATGAAGAAAGTCACATTGAGCTTCGACAATGGTCCCGATCCGGACACCACCCCGCAGGTGCTGGACGTGCTGGCCCGCCACGGCGTGACCACCACCTTCTTCGTGGTCGGTGAGCGGCTGCGCGATCCCGGACGCCGCGCGCTGTGTGCGCGTGCGCGGGCGGAAGGGCACCTCATCGGCAACCACACCTACAGCCATATCATGCCGCTGGGCATGAGCGCCAACCCGGACCTGCCCGCCTGGGAGATCGGCAAGGCGCAGGATCTGATCGGCACGTTGTCGGAGCCAGCGCCGCTGTTCCGCCCGTCCGGCGCGCTGGGCGCGCTGAACGACACGCTGTTCAACCGCCAGGCGCTCGACTATCTGGTGGCCGGTGGCTACACCTGCGTGCTGTGGAACGCGGTTCCGCGGGACTGGGACGACCCCAAGGGCTGGGTCGACCGTGCGCTGGACATGTGCGAACAGCAAAGCTGGCCTCTGGTCGTGCTGCACGACATCGACACTGGTGCGATGGACTCGCTCGACTGCTTCCTGGGCGAACTGGCGCAGCGCGACATGACCGTGGTCCAGAAGTTCCCGCCCGACTGCGTCCCCATCGTCGGCGGCCGGATCGTCGGCCCGGTGGAGCGCTATGTCGCCGCGTGACGGGGTGGCGGACCCTGCCGCTGCCGGCCGCACCGTCGACCTGACGACCCCCGACGGGGTCAGGCTGGCGGTGCAGGATTGGCGCCGTCCATCGAGCGGACGGGACGTGCTGCTGATCCACGGCTTTTCGCAGTCGCACCGATGCTGGCGGCGGCAGACCGCCGGGATGCTGGCCGGGCGGCTCCGGCTGGTGACATACGACAACCGCGGCCATGGAGGGTCCGGCAAACCGGCAGAGGCCGCCGCCTACCGCGATCCGGTGCTGTGGGCAGACGAGGTTCGGACGGTGATCGACGGTATGGGGCTCCAACGGCCCATCCTCGTCGCATGGTCCTATGCTGGGAGAATTGTGCTGGATTATTTGACGCGTCACGGTGACGGAGCGGTCGGCGGCCTTGTCATGGTCGGCGCCACCAGCACGCTCGCCCCTGTTTGCGTCGGACCAGCCGCCGCCCTGATGGCGGCGATGGGGCACGAGGACCGGGCAATAGCGGATGCCGCAGCCGCGGACTTCATCGATCGCTGCACCCGCCGACCGCTGCCCGCGGAGGAGGCGGAGGCGATGCGGAGCCATACCGCACTGACGCCGCGGGAGGTGAGGCGCGCCCTGGTGGGGCGGCCGGCCGACTACGACGCCACTCTGAGCGGGCTGCGCGTCCCCGTGCTGGCGATCCATGGCGAAGATGATGCGGTGATCCGCCCGGCCATGGCGGAGCATACCATCCGGCAGGCCGGGCACGCCGAACTTCGCCTCTACCCGGACGTCGGCCACATGCCGTTCTGGGAGGCGTCCAGCCGGTTCGATGCTGATCTGGCAGCCTTCGCCGACGACTGCCTGTGAGGATCTGTGAGAAAGCAACCGCCACTGGTGTCGTGAACCGGATGCCCTACAAGGCGGATGCGAGCCACCATAGGTCCCGCAGAGCCATCATCGGGCTGACAATTGAGTGGCGGCGGGAGGGACGGACCCCGCTTTGATGCGCAGGCGATCAGGCGACCTACCGCGAGTCGCGCCGGAAAGGAACCGTGTCGGCAGCGTCGCTCACCACTGTGGTGGCGCGCAGTGGGAATAATCACCTCGAAATCCAGACCACGTTCGGCAATGGCACGATAGACGGGTTTGTTATCGTACGCTCTCTCCACCAGGACCGTGCCAACCGGACGCTTGATCCAATCAAGCAACGGAACGACCACCGAGGCGTCCCCATCCTCAATACCCGTCAACTCCGATGCGAGGCCCACGCCTGTATCGGGATCGGCGGCCAGATGAAGTTTTCTCCGGCTGCGGCGTATCGTGCCGCCGTATGTTCCTGGTGTCACCCCCCTTGCCGACCACCTTCGGCCCGGTGCAATCGATGACTGCCATGATGGGTCCCTCCGTCGTTGCTGAGGCCGGTGCAACCGCGAGATTGGGGCTGCGCCGGTCAACCGTCGTGTGATCCGGAACCGACCGGTCCAGGCCGAGCAGGTGCATGAGGGTGCCCGACAAACCTTCGGTTTGCCGCCACGGCCGGCCGAACGCAAAGCGCCGCATCAATCCGCCCTTGAACATAAGTTCTGTATAACGGCGGAGCCAACCGCGCCGTTTCGTGGTGGGGGACGTCCACGCGGAGATCGCGCCTCCGGCGCCACCCAGGCCTTCGGGTCGCCGCATCTGCATAGTGCAGCGTCAGAAGCCGCCCAATTCTCAATCCGATAACGGCCCTTTAGGATCTCTTGGTGCCCGCTCGAACGCCTCATCGGCATCCTCGTCGGAACAAGCCGCGCAAAGACGTCCGGCCAAAGGCGAGGCGGTCAACTGTTCTGATCCAGATTGTTCGATGCCCCATTGACAGCGGCATCCGCAACACGGCATGTTATGAACGTACTTTGGATGCACTGTACGAACGCCGTCGTGAACGGCGCCCATTCGAAGGCTTGGTTCGATCGCCATCGATGCCTACCCGCCCCGCTTTCCGGAGCACGGCAGACATGGCGGCGCGCCCGCCGCAACTCATGGGAATTCAATGCGCCCACCCGAACCGCTCATTACCTGCATCGAAGACCTGCGCGTCCTCGCGCAACGTCGGGTGCCGCAAATGTTCTACGACTATGTCGACTGCGGCTCCTGGACCGAAGGTACCTATCGCGCCAATTCGGCCGACCTTGCCGCGATCAGGTTCCGCCAGCGCATCGGTCTCAGCATCGCCGGACGCTCCACCGCCACCAGCATGCTGGGTGAGACCGTAAAGATGCCGGTGGCGCTTGCGCCAACAGGCTTGACCGGTATGCAACATGCCGACGGCGAGATTCTGGCGGCTCGGGCGGCCGAAAGGTTCGGCATCCCCTTCACGTTGTCGACCGTCAGTATCTGCTCGATCGAGGACGTTGCCGCCGCGACGCGGAAGCCCTTCTGGTTCCAGCTCTATGTGATGCGGGACCGAGATTTCGTCACCCGGCTGATCGACCGCGCCAAGGCGGCTCGCTGCTCCGCGCTGGTGCTCACCCTTGACCTTCAGATCCAGGGGCAGCGCCACAAGGATCTGAAGAACGGTCTGTCGACGCCTCCCAAGCCGACGCTGCGCAATCTGATGAACCTGGTGACCAAGCCGCGCTGGTGTCTCGGCATGCTGAACACCCGGCGCCGCAGCTTCGGGAACATCGTCGGCCATGTCTCCGGTGTTTCCGACGTCAGCTCGCTAGCCGCCTGGGTCAGCCAGCAGTTCGACCAGACCCTGTCCTGGGAGGATGTCCGGTGGATCCGGAAGAAATGGGACGGCAAGCTGATCGTGAAGGGCGTGCTGGATCCCGGCGACGCGGTGCTGGCTGTCGAAAGTGGGGCGGATGCCATCGTCGTCTCCAACCATGGCGGGCGCCAGCTCGATGGAGCACCGTCCAGCATCGCCATGCTGCCGTCCATCGCCGAGGCGGTGGGGGGGCGGACCGAAGTGCTGTTCGACAGCGGCATTCGCTCCGGCCAGGACATCCTGAAGGCTGTGGCCCTGGGCGCCGATGGCGTCATGATCGGCCGCGCCTTTCTCTATGGGCTGGGCGCTCTGGGCGAGGCGGGTGTCACCCGCTGCCTGGAAATCCTGCACCGCGAACTCGACCTGACAATGGGGCTATGCGGCGTCACCTCCATCGGCGCGGCCGACCGGACGATTCTGCTCGACGACGGACCGGCAGGCGGACGCGTCGACGGTCTTCGGCCTACACGGCCGGAAGCCGCCATTCCGGCGGCCTGACGCCGCCCTACCCTTTCCATTCGACGACGGACCGGCTGGACCCAAGAAAGCCGGCATGACGAGAAAAGGACACGAGATGTTCGGCAAGTACAAGATGCACGAGAACAGCGGCGTCAACCCGCCCTACGCGCCGGCCTATCCGCTGGAATGGGAGTGCCCGCTGCGGACGGTCGAGGTGGTGACCCGGGTGGAACAGGCCAAGGTGGCGAAGCTGCTGTCGGACACGCCGTTCGAACTGGTGAACGATCGCGTCGCCTTCCGCTTCATGCTGTCGCCTGGCCATACGCTGGCGATCCATGCCGGCGAGATGTTCGACCTGATGGTCTCGGTCCCGGTCCGCTACGAGGGACTGTTCACCCACACCCATATCTTCATGTACTGCTCCGACCCGATGGGCATCGCCGCCGGGCGCGAAATTTTCGGCTACACCAAGAAGGACGCGACCTACCGTTTCAACGAGACGGCGGACGGGGCGGTCGAGGGCTGGGTCAAGCGCCGCGGCATTCCGCTGGCGGATTTCAGCTTCACGCCGGATCCGCAAGCGCCGCTGGTGGCGCTGGTCGATGGCGAGGAGCAGCCGGCTGGCGAGATCCATGTCCGGCGGGTTCCGCATCCGGAACGTCCGGAACCGGTCTACTCGGACATCGTCTACCGCCGGACGCCGCTCGCCTATTCGCCGCCGCTCCGGGGACGGGTGAGCATGACGCTGCATGCATCGGAGTATGACCCGATCGCCGCCCTGGAACCGGAAATCCTCGGCGCGCATTTCATGGCGTCCGACGTTTACGGTGGCGGCTTTGAGGTCGAGGACCGGCGCCTGCTGAAGCGCCTCATTCCCTGACCGCGTCCCCACAAACATCAAAACCGCGCATGGCCATCGTGCCGGACCGCAGCCCCAAGCAAAGCACCAAGAATGGCTGATGGTCCGGCGGAAGCGGAGTGAACCCGCCGAGCCGCGTTCCCTAAATGAACGGGAGGAAATTCATGACGACATCGACCCGGCCGCTCCACCGCCGCCGCCTCATGGCATCGGCCGCCGGCTTTTTCTGCCTGGCCGCCGTCGCGGCACCGGCAGGTCTCGCGCAGGCCCAGACGCAGGCACCGACGCCTCTCCGCATCGGCGTGCTTACCGACATGTCCAGCCTTTATGCCGACATCACCGGCAACGGCTCGGTCGTCGCCGCCCAGATGGCGGTGGAGGATTTCACCGCCGGCCACAAGATGCGCCCCATCGAGGTGCTGAGCGCCGACCATCTCAACAAGGCGGACATCGCCGCCTCGCTCGCCCGGGAATGGATCGACACCAAGGGCGTCGATGTAATCGTCGATCTGCCGAATTCCGCAGTCGCCTTGGCGGTCAACAACATCGTCCGCGACAAGAACAAGGCGATGCTCGTCGCGGGTGCTTCTTCATCGGATCTCACCGGCAAGGCCTGCTCGCCCAACACCATCCAATGGACTTACGACACTTATGCGCTGGCCGTCGGCACCACACGGGCGGTGGTCGGCGCCGGCGACAAGACATGGTTCGCCCTGACCGCCGACTACGCCTTTGGCCAGGCGATGGAAAACGACGTGCGCAACGTCCTGAAGGAGTTGGGCGGCACCATGGTGGGCAGCGTCCGCACGCCGCTGAATACCCAGGATTTCGCGTCCTTCCTCCTTCAGGCGCAGGCGTCGCCGGCCAAGGTGGTCAGCCTGATCAATGCCGGCGGCGACACCATCAATTCGATCAAGCAGGCAACCGAATTCGGGATCACCGAGTCCGGCAAGCGTTTGGTCGCCATGGTCCTGTACCTCCATGATGTCCATTCGCTGGGCCTGAAGATCGCGCAGGGGTTGCAGTTCACCGCTGCCTTCTACTGGGACCTCAACGATCAGACCCGCCAGTGGAGCAAACGCTTCGCCGAGCGCAACGGCGGAAAGTATCCCAGCCAGCTCCAGGCCGGCGTCTATGCCGAAGTGCTGCATTACCTGAAGGCTGTCGAGGCGTCCGGCGGCCAATCCGCGGACGGCAAAGCCATCATCGCCAAAATGAAGGAAATCTCGACCGACGACCCGCTGTTCGGCAAGGGCAGCATCCGGATCGACGGCCGCAAGCTGCACGACATGTACCTGTTCGAGGTCAAGACGCCGGCCGAGTCGAACTATCCCTGGGACTATTACAAGGTCAAGCAGGTCATCCCCTCCGAACAGGTCTGGCGGCCGCTGAAGGACGGCGGATGCGCGCTGGTGGCGCAGTGACCACCGCCCTGGTGAGCGGCGGTGGCGGCGGCATCGGACGGGCAACCGCGGCGGCGCTCGCCGCGGCGGGCACCGATGTCGCCATCCTCGACCTGGATGTCGATGCCGGCCGCGAAACCGCGAAACTGGTGGAGGCCGCCGGACGCCGGGCGCTGTTCCTGCAAACCGACGTTTCGGACGGCGCGCAGATGGCCAAGGCGGTCGACGAGGTGGAACGGAGATTGGGTCCGATCAGCGCCTTCGCGAACAATGCCGGCATCGAAGGCGTCGTCGCCCCCCTCCACCTTTATCCGGACGACGTCTTCGACCGGCTCTTGCAGGTCAACGCCAAGGGCGTTTTCCTCGGCCTGAAACATGTCCTCGCCCGCATGATTCCACGCGGAGAGGGGGCGATCGTCAATACGGCATCCACTTCGGCGGTTCGCGGACGCGCCGGGCTGGCCGGTTATGTGGCCACGAAGCACGCCGTGCTGGGCCTGACCCGCGTGGCGGCGCTCGACGTGGCGGGGACGGCGATCCGTGTCAACGCGGTCCTGCCGGGCCCGATCGACACCCGCATGATCCGCTCCCTGGACGAGCAGGCCGGCAGGTCGGGGGGCATCCGGCGGGCGGGGACGGCAGCCTACGGCAGGCCCGAAGACGTCGCCGAGGTCATCCGCTTCCTGCTCTCGGATCAGGCCCGCCACGTCAACGGCGCCGCCTGGACGGTCGACGGCGGTTCCACCGTCGCCTGACCGGCCGTCGGCTTTCACACCAGCCCAAACACAGGATCCATCCGATGAAATTGTGCCAGTATGGTGACCCGAACCGGGAGAAGCCGGGTCTGATCGACGACGAGGGCCGGCTGCGTGACCTGTCACACCTCCGCGGCGCCTTCACCCCCGAAGACCTGTCTCCGGAAGGCCTGTCCAGGCTGTCGGCGATCGATCCGCGGGAACTGCCCCTCGTCGCCGGGTCGCCCCGCCTCGGCGTGCCCTACCACGGCATTTCCAAAGTCGTCTGCATCGGCCTGAACTACTCGGACCATGCCGCGGAAACCGGCCTGCCCATCCCGTCGGAACCGATCATCTTCCTGAAATCGACCTCGGCCATCTGTGGACCGAATGACGACACCATCCAGCCCCCACATTCGACCAAGCTGGACTGGGAGGTCGAACTGGGCGTGGTCATCGGTCGGACCGCTCGCCACGTCAGCGAAGGCGACGCGCTCGACCATGTCGCCGGCTATTGCGTGGTGAACGACGTATCGGAGCGTGCCTTCCAGATGCAGTCGTCGCAATGGGACAAGGGAAAGGGCTGCGACAGCTTCGCGCCGATCGGCCCGTGGCTCGTCACCGCCGACGAGGTGCCCGATCCGCAGAATTTGGATATGTGGCTGGACGTCAACGGCGAGCGCATGCAGACCGGCAACACCCGGACGATGATCTTCGGCGTGGCGGCCCTGCTGTCCTATTGCAGCGCCTACATGACGCTGTTTCCGGGCGACGTCATCGCGACCGGCACGCCTCCGGGCGTTGGCATGGGCAAGACCCCGGAACCGGTCTGGCTGAAGACCGGCGACGTTGTGACCCTCGGTGTCCAGGGGCTTGGCCGGCAACGGCAGACCGTGGTGCCGTGGCGGAGGTAAGGGAGGAAGCCTGACCGTCCGGCACCCTCACCCGCCGGCCGGTGACAGATAGGCGGGGAACTGGAGTTGCGTCGTGCTCGCGATGATCTCGAAACGCCTCAGCCACCGGTCGTCTGCGACCTCCAGGTGATCGTGCAGTGCCTGTGCCGCGCCAGCGACATCGTCGCGCAGGGTGCGGTCCAGGATCTGCATATGCTCCTTCAGGGCGCCGTCGATCATCTCGACCGGCACGCCCAGGAAGGGGTGGAAGAGATAACGGGTCGGCCCGAACACCATGTGTGTCCGCTCCAGCGCCCGCAGGATCTCCGTGTTCGGGCAGCATGACAGGATATCGATGTGCAGGTCGCGCTCAATCCGGTCGAAGGCCGCACTGTCGGGCGTGGCACATTCCAGCGCCTGCGCGACGCGGTCGCGGGCATGGCGCAGCATCGGCACCGGAAGGTGCGGCAGGGATTTCTGCAGGGCCTTCGGCTCCAGCAGGCGGCGCATCTCGTAGAGGTCGCGGATATGGTCGGGCGTGATGCGGCGTGACAGCCAATGACCGGCATCGTCCTTCTCGATCAGACCCATTCCATGCATGCGCGCCAGCAGATCGCGGGTCACGGTGCGGCTGACGTCGAAATGCAGGGCAAGCTGCTTCTCGTTGATTCTCACCGCCCCGAACAGAATGCGAATGAAGAGTTCCTGCTCGACCTCCTTGTAGATGCGTTCCCATTGGGGCGTGGACTGGATCTTGACCGGCTCCAGGCTGGCGAGCGACCCGTCGGCGACGCCGGCCCCACGTCCGGCGACCACATATCCCTTCCCGTCATGCTCCTCGACCAAAGCCTCAACGCACAGCGTCCGCAAGGCATGGCGGGCAGGAGAGCGGCTGATGCCGAAGGCTTTCGCCACCTGGGCTTCCTGCAGACGCTCCCCTGGCCCGATCCGGCCGTCCTCGATCATCGCTCTCAGCAGCCGATATGCGCGCTCCTGCAATGAAACGGCCTTCTCTGCGTCATCGGAGATGTCGCTTGGCAAGTCTGCCACCCTCATCCTTCCACTCCCCTGCTCTGGCACTCGTCACGATCAATGGACTGGCGGGAAATTATGGCCCCTGAGTTCGATCCCCTCGCCGATTCCCTTTTCTGAATCCTGTCCGGAGATTGGAAGAGGCACCGGCGTATCCCCTCCGATCCTTGTGTTCCGGCTCTGCCATTCCGGCAGGATGCCGGGTAATCCCTCTCTGGTTGCGCAGGATGCATGAAGCACCTCCGACCTTATCCAATGCGCTCTTCACCGCCAACATGGTTGGACCATCACTGAGCGGCTCCAGAATGCATGGATCCCATATCGATTGACAAACGTACAATGGATGCACTATACACATATCAGGATCGCTTACGGTGCCGGAGCGCAGATGTCGCGCGGACGCCTGAACGGGAAATGCCCGAAAAGCCGAAAACAGGAGAATTCCGATGCACAAGAGGAAGAGCGGTCGCCCGCTCGTGCCCTGACATGCACGGCGGACATCAAGCTCCGTCAGCCCACCAAGCTGATGCGGCATCGAACCCCAAGGTGCCCACCGACGACATCATCCTGGAAGCGCGCAACCTGACGAAGGAGTTCAAGGGCTTCGTGGCGGTGAAGGAGGTGAACCTGCAGGTTCGCCGCGGCACCATCCACGCGCTGATCGGCCCGAACGGCGCCGGCAAGAGCACGGTGTTCAACCTGCTGACCAAGTTCCTGACGCCCACCCGCGGCCAGATCCTCTACAAGGGCCGGGACATCACCCGCACCAAGCCGGCCGACATCGCCCTGATGGGGCTGGTCCGCTCCTTCCAGATCTCGGCCGTCTTCCCGCACCTCAGCGTGCTGGAGAATGTCCGGGTGGCGCTGCAACGCCCGCTCGGCACCAGCTTCCACTTCTGGAAGTCCGAGTCGTCGCTCTACGACCTGCATGACCGGGCGCTGGAACTGATCGAGGCGGTCAACCTCACCCCCTGGGCCGGCCACACCGCCGCCGAGCTGCCCTATGGCCGCAAGCGCGCGCTGGAGATCGCCACCACCCTGGCGCTCGACCCGGAGGTGATGCTGCTCGACGAGCCGCTGGCCGGCATGGGCCATGAGGACATCGAGGGCACCGCGGCGCTGATCAAGCGCGTCGCCGCCGACCGCACCGTGCTGATGGTGGAGCACAACCTGTCGGTCGTCGCCCACGGATCGTCAGGGACATGGATGTCTCCAGAAATCGTGTGGGCCAAACGACACTGAATGCGGAGCACAAGGCGTCGACGCGGATACACCCGCCGACTTTCGTGCGCCCGATGAGGCTCGGTGTCGGACGATGACGTTGGGAGCGGACGGCGGCTAAGGCAGGGGGATGCCGAAAAATCCCGCGATGGCTTCAGCTTGGCTGTCCAGCATGGCCTTACCTGGGTGAACGATGCAGCCACGCGCAGCCGCGGCGTGCAGAAGCGGCGTGACCGCCGGCTTCATGATGATGTCGGCCACGAGTATTCCCGGTGTGAGGCGCGCGGGATCCAGGGGCAGCGGATCGTCGGGCCGCATGCCCAGCGGCGTGGCGTTGATCACCAGATCGTGGCCATCCGGCACCGCAGGCCCACGGTCAACGCGAACCTGCGGACACGCCGCGGCGACGGCTGATGCCAATCCATCCGCCTTGGCCGCATCGACATCGACGATGGTGAGGCGCTCCACCCCTGCCCCGGCCAGAGCGAAGCCGACCGCGCTGCCGGCCCCGCCCGCGCCGACCAGCAACGCGCGCCGCCCTTCGGGGGCGTGACCGGCACGGCGCAGCCCGATCAGGAAACCCTGCCCGTCGAACATATCGCCGACCAGCCGCCCGTCAGGCTCGCGCCGCACCGCGTTCACCCCACCCACCAGCCGGCCGGTCGGCCCGATGCCGTCGATCAGACGGGCGGCGGCCAACTTGTGCGGCACGGTAACGACGATGCCCTCGAGGTTGTCCATCGCACGGAACCCCTGGAAAGCCGCAGCGAGACCGCCGGGACGCACATGGACCGGGACCAGCACGGCATCCCGGCCGGCGCCGGTCAGCAGCGGGTTGAAGACCTGGGGCGAGCGTACCTGATCAATCGGATCGCCGATGATGACGAAAAGGCGGGTCGTGCCTGTGATGGTGGCTTGATGGCCCATGATGCTTTTCCTTCCCCGCTTTGCAGCGTCGGTCAGGACGCGAGACGCGGATGGACCGGCCGGCTTTTCCCGGCAAAGCCTTCCGCAAGCCCCATTGGCTCCGGCCGGAACAGACGGCTGTCCATGATGCGCAGGGAGTCCGAAATAGCCGGCCGGAAATCCATCTGGCCCAGAACGTCCCGCTCCAGGTCGATGCCCGGCGCAATCTCGATCAGCTCCAGCCCGCGTTCGGTCGTCTGAAACACCGCGCGCTCCGTCACGAACAGGGTCACCTGCCCGCGCGACTGCGCGTAGGGGCCGCTGTAGGAGATCTGCTCCAGAGTGTTGACGAACTTGTGATGCCGCCCCTCCTCACGGATGGCCAGCGTTCCGTTCCCGGCCTCGATCTTGAGGCCGCCGGCGGTGAAGGTGCCGCCGAACACCATCTTCTTGGCGTTCTGGCTGATGTTGACGAAGCCGCCGATTCCGACCACCCGGTTGGCGAAGCGGCTGATGTTCACGCTGCCCTGGGCGTCCACTTCGACCGCCGACAGAAACGCAATATCCAGACCGCCGCCATCGTAGAAGTCGAACTGGTAGGGCTGATCGATCATGGCGGCGTAGTTGCGCGAAGCGCCGGCGTCGAGACCGCTGGCCGGGGCGCCACCAATCAGGCCCTGTTCGTTGGTCAGGACGATGTGGTCGAGGACGCCCTCCTCGGCGCCAACCAGGCCGATGCCTGTGCAGATCCCGGACCCGACGTTGCAGACGGCGCCCACCTCCAGCTCCATGGCGCAGCGCCGGGCGACGATCTTGCGCTCGTCCAGCGGCAGCTTGGGAAAGGCGTCGAGCGGGATGCGCAGCTCGCCGGCGAAGGCCGGGTCGTGGGCGGTCTGGTAGGTCTGAGCCTGGTCCGACGCGACCACCACGGCGTCGACCAGCATTCCGGGAACCTTTACGGTCTTGCCCGGTAGCGTGCCACGGCGGGCGAGACGCTTCACCTGGACGATGACCAGGCCGCCGCAGCGTTTCGTTGCCTGGGCCATCGACAGCGCGTCGCCGAAGATCGCCTCATGCTCCATGGAGATATTGCCATCTTCGTCCGCCGTGGTTCCACGCAGGAAGGCCACGTCGATCCCGAAGGGCTTATAGAACAGCCACTCCCGCCCCTTCAGCTCGACCAGCTCCACGAGTTCTTCCGTCGAGCGGGTGCTCTGCCGACCGCCCGAAATGCGGGGGTCAACGAAGGTGTGAAGTCCGACGTGGGTGAGCAGGCCGGGCCGGCCGGCCGCGATCTCGCGCAGAAGCTGGGACAGGGCGCCTTGCGGCAGGGTGTAGGCTTCAATTTCATTGCGGCTCGCCATCGCCGCGACCGGCGGCGCGTCCACGATGGTGCCGCAGACAATCCGCTTTAGAAGGCCCGCATGCGCGAGGCGGGATGCCCCCCGTTCGCCGCGGTTCCCGATGCCGACCGGATGGATGGAGGTGATCGACTTCGGCAATCCGGAGGACAGGAAGCGGCGCTCCACGGCTTCGATCAAGGACTCCGGTACTCCATGACCAGCGCCCGAGCCGGCTATGAGAACGGTGTCGCCATCGTGCACGAGCGCCGCCGCAGCGTCAGCTGTAATGACCCGCATGGTCCTTCCTTTTCATGATTTTCGGTGCACCAGCCGTGCAAACTTACTTACTGATAAGTCAAAATTGGGGGCGGCGCAACAGCTTCGTCAGCATACTGGACAGTTTCGCGGCATGATTTTCATCGGCTGTCGCCCGTGCGCTGGAGCGACATTGCGGGCAACCGCCGCCGGTGCGGCGGCGCGGCCAGCTCAGGCCTTTTTGGCCCGTCGTGTCCGGCTGGTCCGCGCCGAGGCCGGTTCGGAAGCGGGCTCTCCGCTTCCGGCCATCGCCGCGGACGCATCCGCCGCGCCGCTGGCGGCGTCGAGCTTGGCTGGTGTGGTGCCGGCCGCAATTGGGTCGGCCGCATACGCAGAGAGCATGACGCGGACGAAGGCCTCGAAAAACAACTCCAGCCGCTCGAAGCTGCCGGCGTCCTGCGTGAACACCGAGGAGCTGTTCACGATGTTGATGATCAGGAAGGCCAAATCCTCCCGTGGCGTGTCGGGACGCAATTCCCCCTTCTGCCAGGCCATTTCGACCGCGAGCCGGATGGCATCGTGGACGGAGGTGGTGAAAGAGGCGAGGCTGGCGCGGGCGACCTCGCTCAAAACATTGCTTTCCAACCGAAGCCGCCCGATCAGACTCCAGGGCTGACCCGTGTGCTTTCCGCGATTGAACCGTTTGTAGCGTTCATAGTTGTAATCAACCACCCGGCGCAGTTTGTCTGCCAGGGTTATTTTCTCGTCAAGCCAGATCGCCCGGTGACGGGCGGTGGCATCCGCCACGTAGTCCTGGACAACCTCATCGACAAGCCGCTGTTTGTTGCCGAAATGGTAATGAATGTTGGTCGTCGTGATGTCGAGCTGCTCCGCTATGCTCCGGAAGTTCATCCCATGATAGCCGTGAGCAATCAGCAACTCGGTCGCGATGGCTTTGATGCTGTCCGGCATGCTGGAGCGCCCGGCCGGTAACGTATCTGAGGTCTGCTTTCGCGGCATTCGTCTATCCAGTCCAGGCGTTAACAGTTCTTCGCATGAACGAAGTTGCGCTGCGGGTCAAGTCGTGACTCCGGGTGTTCCCGCCCGCATCAAGAGAAGCGACTCGCCATCCTGGACAACGACCCCGTCCTGGTTGATCACTTCCATGCCGAGCGTGACGATGCCGCGATCGGACCGCTTGGTGGTGCGCTTCGCCCTGATCGTGATCCGCACATGGATCCGGTCGCCGATCATCAACGGCGCCCGGAAAGACCAGTTCCAGCTCAGCGTCGCGATCCCCTTGAGATGGACCTTGCAGCGGGTCTTGAGACCGTCGGCCAGGGCAAGCCCCAGCAGGCCATGCGCGATGCGGCCGGGGAAGCCGGCCTCCCGGGCGAATTGGTCATCCATGTGCACGTCGAAGAGATCGCCCGAAAGCCCTGCGAAACCAACGACGTGCGTTTCGGTCACGGTGACACCCGCGGTCTCATACGAGTCGCATGTATCGACATCGTCGAACCCATACTCACCCGCCGCAAGCTTGCGTCCAGCCGCAATGCCCTGTGTCGGCATCAATCCTTCCGTCATTCGGTCATCCTGCTCGCTCGGTGTCGAAAAACTTACTTATTGATAAGTAACTATCGCATTGACGACCCAACCCGTCAATGTTAGTTTTCAAAACAATCCGGGGCTGCCACAAGGGCCTCGCCCAAGCGATACGACCGAGGGGCGCGCCTGCGAGAGGTTGGGCCGGTTCTCGGAGCCGGCTCGCCCATCTCACACAGCTTCGAGCAAGGCGCACATGACTTCTGTGAACATCGCCAACGTGCACAAAAGCTTCGGCGCGACGCATATTCTCCGCGGCGTCTCGGTGGACATCGAGGACGGAGAGTTCGTTATTCTCGTTGGTCCGTCCGGTTGCGGGAAATCCACGCTCTTGCGTATGATCGCCGGCCTTGAAACCGTATCTGCCGGCGAAATCCGCATCGGGCCACGCGTGGTGAACAACGTTCCGCCGAAGGAACGCGACATCGCCATGGTGTTCCAAAGCTACGCACTTTACCCGCACATGACGGTGGCGGAGAACATGGCGTTCTCCCTCAACTTGCGGAAGGCGCCGAAAGAGGCGATCACCCAGCGCGTCGACCACGCCGCGCGGATTCTCGGCCTCGGCGCCCTGCTCGACCGCTACCCGCGCCAGCTCTCCGGCGGCCAGCGCCAGCGCGTGGCCATGGGCCGCGCCATCGTGCGCGATCCGCAGGTCTTTCTCTTCGACGAACCTCTGTCAAATCTCGATGCCAAGTTGCGCGTTGCCATGCGCTCCGAAATCAAAGAACTGCATCAGCGCCTGAAGACCACGACGATTTACGTGACGCACGACCAGATTGAAGCCATGACCATGGCCAGCAAGATCGTGGTCATGCGTGATGGCGCCATCGAACAGATCGGCGCACCGCTCGATCTCTACGATCGGCCGGACAACATGTTCGTCGCCGGCTTCATTGGGTCGCCGGCCATGAACTTCCTGAATGGGCGGACTGAGGGCAACACTTTCATCACCCAAGACGGCTTTCGGCTGCCGCTCAGTGATGTCGCTCCGGCGAGCGAGCGCGCGGCGGTCTATGGCATCCGGCCTGAGCATTTTAGTCTGACCGACGCAGGCGTCCCTGTCGAGGTCGTGGTGGTGGAGCCCACGGGTTCCGAAACCCAGATCGTGGTTCGCAGCGGTTCGCAGGAAATCGTCTGCGTGTTCCGCGACCGCGTGTTGCCGAAGCCCGGGGAGACCATCCGCATCCTTCCCGATGCCGCCCGCGTCCACCTGTTTGACACGGCTTCGGGCCGACGGCTGGCCTGAACGCCGAGCTGCACCCGCGCCACCTTCCAATCAGCCACAAGAAGTGTATGGGGAGAAACGCATGACCGACCGTTCGGCCACCACCACGTCCAATTCACGCCGGTGCATCAGCCGACGAGCCCTTGGAGCCGCCGTCGCCGTGTTGGGCATGGCCGCGGCTATCACGCTGCCCACCGGGGTTTACGCCGCCGATGAGCAGACGCTCGTCGTTAATTCCGACCGCAGCGGCGCCGGGCAGAAGGCGGCGATGAACAAGATTGCCGCGGATTTCGAGGCCAAGAATCCAGGAGTCAAGGTCACGATCAACTACAGCGACGTGGAGTCCTACAAAACCTCGATCCGAAACTTTCTTGTCACCAACCCGCCCGACGTCGCCTTCTGGTTCACCGGCGCCCGCATGAAGACCTTTACCAAGCGCAACCTGTTCGACGATATGAGCGGCTTCTTTGCCGAGAACAATCTGACGAACGTGATGAAGCCCTGGCTGCCGGCTGTCTCCGAAGGCGACAAGCAGTACATGATGCCGACGAACTTCACGACATGGGGGTTCTTCTACAACAAGCAGGTGTTCGAAAAAGTCGGAGTCGCACCGCCGGCGACGTGGGACGAACTGATGGCCGCGGCGGCTAAGATCAAGGCGTCCGGCGTTACTCCCTTCACCATCGGGACCCGCGATCTCTGGGCCAACGCACTGTGGTTCGATTATCTCGACATGCGCATGAATGGCCTTGATTTCCACATGCAGCTTATGGACGGCAAGGCCTCTTACACGGATCCACGCGTGAAGGCGGTTTTCGCAAAATGGGGTGAGCCAATCGGCAAGGGCTATTTCCTCGACAACGCGTCGTCCTACGGTTGGCAGGAGGCAATTCCGTTCCTCGCTCAGGGCAAGGCCGCCATGTATCTGCTCGGGCCCTATGTCCTCACCTCGCTTCCCGCCGAGGCCCATGGCAACATCGGCTTCTTTCCGTTCCCGGTGATCGACCCGTCGGTGCCCAAGGCCGAGGAAATCTCGGTCAATGGGGTGACCATCCCGAGCGGGGCGAAGAACAAGCCCCTTGCCCGCAGCTTCCTGGCTTTCCTCGCGCAGCCGGATAATCTCAAGGCCTTCGCCTTGGGCGGGGCCGTACTGCCGGCGCGGACCGACGTCGACATTACCGGTGATGCCTTCGCCCAGTCGCAAATGGCTCTGGCGAAGAACGCGCAGGGATCGGCGCAGTTCTACGACCGGGACACCGACCCGGAAATGGCACAGGTCGGAATGAAAGGCTTCCAGGAATTTCTCGCCAATCCCAAGCGTTCCGACACCGTGCTTGAGCGGCTTGAGGCCGCCCGGCAGCGGATATTCAAATGAGCGCGCCGCGCACTGATGGCTGGGAGGGGCGGATGTCCGCCGCCCCTCCGCCAGCGCGTCGGCTGAGCGGGCTGCGCGTGTGGCAGAACAACCAGGCGTGGCTGACACCACTGCTGTTGCTGGTCCTGCCGGTCGGCCTTTTCGGTCTCCTCATCATCACGCCCATCGTTCAAAGCATCTGGATCAGCTTCTATGACTGGGATGGCACCGGTCCGGCGACCTGGGTCGGCCTTTCCAACTATGCAGAACTGTTCAGCGACCCGCAGTTCTACACGTCGCTGAAGAACAACGTGATCTGGCTGGTCCTGTTTTTGCTGGCTCCGGTGTTCGGGCTGGCGCTCGCGTTGTTCCTGAACCAAACTCTGCCGGAAATGCGGTTGGTGAAGTCGATCTTCTTCATCCCGCTGGTGCTGGCGCACGTGATCATTGGCGTCGTATTCACTTGGTTTTACGACCCTACCTTCGGGCTGCTCGCCATCCTGTTCAACTGGCTGGGGTTGGAACCGCTGGCGATTTTGTCTGACGAGCATTTCGTCACTTTCGGCATCATCGCGGCGGCGCTCTGGTCGCAGATCGCCTTCTGCCTTGTCCTGTTCCTCGCCGGCCTGTCCCAGCTTGACCAGGAATTGATCGCTGCCGGCCGGATGGATGGCGCCGCCGGCTGGAGCCTCCTCCGCCACATCGTCCTGCCGCAGCTCCGCTCCGTGTCCTTCGTCGCCTCGATCATCACGGTGATCATGTCCCTGCGCAATTTCGACATGATCGCGGTGATGACCCAGGGCGGCCCCTATGGGAGTTCCACTGTGCTGGCCTATCAAATGTATGACGCGACCATCTTCAGCTACCGGGCCGGCTATGGCGCCGCCATCGCCACCGTGCTGTTCGCGATTATGAGTGTCTACATCGCATGGTTTCTGTGGCATACGCTCCGCCGCGAAGCCAGGGGAGGCTAACGTGTATCCCACCCCCATTCAGGAGCGATCGCGCCCGGTGCGCATCGGCTATCGCGTGTCGCTCTACGCGGCGATGCTGCTGTGGATGACGCCGCTGATCGCCATCATGATGACAGCGATACGGCCCCAGACTGATCTCCTTGCCGGGAATTACTGGCGCCTGCCGTCCCATTTTGCGCTGTTTGAGAATTATCGTGAGGTTTTCGCCACGTCGCCGATGGGCGCGTTCTTCCTGAACAGCGTCGTGATCACCGGTGTGACGGTGATTGCCGTCCTAGTGCTCAGCACCATGGCCGCCGTGGCGCTCGCCAAGTACCCGCTGCCGGGAAGGACGCTGCTGTTCGCCATGTTCATCGGCGGCAATTTCGTACCCTATCAGATTCTGATGATTCCCGTCCGCGACCTCATCCTCCAGCTTGGCCTGTACGACACGGTGTGGGGCTTGATCCTGTTCCACACGGCCTTTCAGATTGGGTTCGCAACGCTGTTCCTGCGCAACTTCATCGCGGCGCTGCCGAACGAACTGTTCGAAGCCGCGCGGCTTGAGGGGGCAAGCGAGTTCCAGATCCTGCGCAAGATCATCGTACCGCTGCTGCGCCCGGCCCTGGCCGGCTTGGCAGTCCTGATCTTCACCTTCGTCTGGAACGATTACTTCTGGGCGCTCGTCCTGGTGCAAAGTGATGCGGCCAAGCCGTTGACGCTCGGTCTCGCCGGCCTCAAGGGCGAATGGCTCACCGCCTGGAACCTGATCTCGGCCGGCGCCCTGTTTGCGGCCTTGCCGCCGGTTGCCTTGTTCTTCCTGATGCAGAAGCATTTCGTGGCAGGACTCACTGCCGGCGCTGTACGGGGATGAGCCGGGTCGTCGGTGGGCTTGTGCGCTGTCAGAATATCGATCGGGACACCAGTCGGGTATTGTCAACTTCGCGGCTGGTTGACGGGCTGAGGGTCCGAACGGCTCTGTTGCAAAGTTTACCGACAAGCGGCGGAATAGCTGGACGCTGTTGGGAGCCAAGCCGTGTCGGACTTCAAGGGACGCCAACTTCGAGGGTGAGGTCGTGCTCTGGGCGGTGCACTGGTATTGCCGATACGGCATCAGCTACCGTGATCTCGAGCAGCTGATGGCCGAACGCGGCGTCACGCTCGATCACTCGACCATTTACCGTTGGGTGCAGAAGTATGCGCCGGAGATCGGGAAGCGGCTACGCTGGCAGTGGCGCTGTCCGAGGTCGACCAACTGGCGGGTCGACGGGACCTACGTGAAGGTCGGTGGCAGGTGGGCCTACCTGTACCGAGCCGTTGACAAGCATGGCAACACCATTGACTTCTACCTCTCTCCCACGCGCAACACCGCCGCCGCCAAGTGCTTTCTGGCCAAGGCGCTGAACGGCTTGAAGGCGTGGGAGACGCCGCCGGTCATCAACACCGATAAGGCGCCAACTTATGGGCTAGGCCTGGCGGAACTGAAAGCCGAGGGCAAATGCCCGGAGGACACGGAGCACCGGCAGGTCAAATACCTGAACAATGTGGTGGAGGCCGACCATGGCAAGCTGAAGCAGCTGATCCGCCCGGTGCGGGGCTTCAAGACCCTGAATACGGCCTACGCAACGATCAAGGGCTTTGAGGTGATGCGGGCGCTCCGCAAAGGCCAAGCGTCCAGCCTCAACATCACCCGCGACATGCAGGGCGAGGCGCGCCTCGTCGAACGCGCCTTCAATCCTGGACCCCGTGTGCTCGCCGAGGCCGTGCAGTTCATCAGCCAGCAGCTCGAACTCCAGGGCGCATAGCATCGGCGGTGATGCCCGTAACCATCATCTCGCGCCTGCCGGCAAGCTTTGCAACAGAGCCACCGGCGCTCCCCTGCCCCGCCGCTCGTGCCGGTGGGTCCACAAGCACGAGCTTTCCCAGATCGGCGTAATGGCTAAAAAGCGGCCCCTCCGATCAACAAAAACGTGTTGTCGCACTTCAGCTTGATTCCGCGACCAGAGCTTTCAGACACCATGATGAAGAGGGCCCGTCCGGACCTCGGAAAGAACCACAGAGCCGGCAGAGCACCTCATCAATGCCGTTGGCGATGATCCTTCTTTTGAGGGCTTGCCTCCTGTGCCCGCAATCAAAGAACCAACGTTCCTCATCCGGCTTCCGGGATGAGACTTGATGCAACCATCATAGGTTCAGCCAAAAAAGTCCCAAATTCCAATGGTCAGGAACGGAAAGGCGCACACTGCCGCCAGGACCACCAGCACGGCCGCGACGAACACGCCGACCTCGCGGAACACGGCATAGGGTGGGACCTTGGCGATCTGCGCCGAGATGAAGACCAGGATACCAACTGGCGGAGTCACGCCACCGAGCTGGAGATTGATGATCATGATGAGGCCGAGTTGGATCGGGTCGATGCCCGCCTGGGTCATCAGCGGCAGGAACAGAGGCGCCGCGATCAGCATCGCCGGCGTCAGGTCCAGGAACATGCCTGCCACGAACAGGGTAAGGTTCATGATCAGCAGCAGCCCGAACTGTCCCTGAGCGGTTTCCCGCGCCCAGCCGATCAGTTCCTGCGGCACGCCTTCGGCGATCAGGATCCAGGCGAAGGGAACCGACGTCGCAATCAGGAAGCCGATCAACGCAGAGTCCGTCGCGCAGTCGATGATGGCCCGGTAGAAGCTGCGCCAGCCATAGGCGCGGTAGACGAACTTACCCAGGATGAAGGCCCAGACCAGCGCCATGACCCCCGCCTCGGTTGCGGTGGTGATCCCCAGACGGATGCAGCCCAGGATCAGCACGGCAATCGCCAAGGTCGGGGCCGCCTGCAGGAAGCTGCTCCAGACCACGCTGACGGGCGCCCGCTTCTTACCTCCCTCGTAGCCGCGGCGGACGGCGAGGATATAGACGACAATCATCAGGGCCATCGCGACCAGCAAACCGGGGATGATGCCGGCGGCGAACAGGCGCGAAATGGAAACATTCGAGACCGAGGCATAGACCAGCATGGCGATGGCTGGCGGAATGATGTTCGGCAGGATCGACGACACCGCGGTGATGGCGCAGGAGAAGGCCGGCGAGTAACCGCGCTTGATCATCTCCGGCACCGCGACCTTGGTGGTGCTCGCTGCGTCGGCTCCCGATGAACCGGAAATACCACCGATCAGCACGCTGTTGACCACCACGACCTGGGCCAGACCGCCGCGGAAATGGCCGAACAGGGATTCAGCAAAATCGATCAGCCGCTCCGACAGGCGCCCGAGATTCAGCAGATAGCCGGACGTCAGGAAGAACGGGATCGCCAGCAGGATGAACTTGGTCGAACCGGCGATCATGTTCTGCAGAATCGCCGGTGCCGGCAGCAGATCGGCGCTCCAGGTCGTCACGAACACGCCCAGCATCATGCAGAAGGCGATCGGCACGCCCATCAGCATGGTGAGGAAGAACACCAGCGTCATCAGCAGGCTGGGCGACACATCCTGGAACGGCGACAGCGCCTGATCCTGCACGACCAGATACATGGCACCGGCCAGCACAACCGACCCGGCCCGGCGCAGCAGCCCGGCCATCGTCGTCTCGCCCAGTAGGAGGAACAGCAGCCCGATGCAGCCCGCCGCCGGAACGACGCCATAGCGCAGGGCGTTCGGCCATTGCAGCGTAGTACTGACCCCGCCGATCCGGTCGGCCAGCTCGTAACCGCTGAAGGTGAACAGCAGGAGCGTCAGCGCGACCAGACTGTCACGCAGGAAATCGACGGCCGGCCGCGCCGTCGCCGGCAAATGATCAACCAGCAGGTCGACATGCACGTGCCGCTTTTGCCGGATCCCGGTCGCCGCACCCAGGAAGATCAGCCAGGTGAAGGCCCAGATCGCGAATTCCTCGGTCCAGGGAAAGCCGCTGTTGAAGAGATAGCGTGCGATCACGCCAACGAAGACGACCAGCGTCAGCGCGATCAGAACCAGGAAATTGACGGCTCCGACGGCGCCTTCGATCAGGCGGCAGACGGTCTCCCCCCAGGCCGGTTGCAATCGGCCGGACAGTGTTTCAGAGCTGGTAGCTTGGACTTCCGACATCATCGGGCCTTTCCGATTGGCCAAACTGCTGGCCGAACCTTTCTGCGGGCGGGCGCGCGGAGGTGCCGAGCATCATCCGCGCGACGGCTTCCCCTCCCGTTACTTCACCGCCTCGATCGCCGGGATCAGCGTGTCGGCACCCGGGATCGTCGGCGTGAACTCCGCCCACACCGGCTTCATCAGCTCACGCCACGCCGCCTTGTCCTTCACCTCATGGATGGTGGCGCCCAGGGCGACGGTCTTGGCGAGCGCCGCCTCGTCCTGCTCCGCCTGCAGCGGCACGATGTCGGCCTGCGCATCATGCGCCGCCTTTTCGATGGCGGCCTGCTGGTCCGCCGTCAGCTTCTGCCACCACGGCTCCGAAACGACCCAGGCACCCATCGCATAGATGTGGCTCAGCTTGGTGTAGTTCGGCGCCACTTCATAGAAGCGGAAGGTCAGATAATTGGTCGCCGTGTTGTCGAAGAAATCGACGACGCCGGTCTGCATGCCGTTGTACACCTCCGGCGCCGGGATCGGCACGGGATTGGCGCCGACCGCCTTCCACAGAGCCACATGGATCGGGCTCTGGATCACCCGCATCTTCTTTCCGGCCGCATCGGCCGGCGTGACGATCGGGTCCTTGCTCATCAGCTGGCGGGCACCATTGACCGAAAAGCCCAGCAGATGGAAGCCCTTCTCGCGAAAGCTGTCGGCCAACGCCTTGGTCAGCACCGCGTTGGCGGCGACCGCGTGCTGGTCGTCGCGGAACAGGAACGGAAGGTCGAGCACCTGCACCTGGGGAATCCAGGTCGTGAAGACCGAGCTGGTGATGATTCCCATCTGGATGGACCCGAGCCGGATGCCTTCCGCCGACTCCGCTTCCGCGCCCAGCAGGCTGTTCGGGAAGATGCGGATCTTGATCGCACCCTTCGTCGCTTCCGATACCGCATCGGCAAAGCGCGTTGCAGCGATGTGCTTGGGGTTGCCTTCCTGAACATCGAGTGACAGGCGGGCGGTGGTGGCGGCGACCGCCGGCACTGTGATGCCGAGGGCGATGGCTGCCAGAGCCAGCCCTGCCAACAGAGCCTTCTTCATGGTTTTCCTCCTTTTGAGATTGTTCTGGGTGTGATTGTTCGGGATCGGAGTTCCGTCCGGAAGGCGACCCGCCCGCCGGGGCCGGGCTCCGGTCACAGGGTGAAGAGCGGCTCGACGCTGCAATCGAGCAGCCGCGGGTCGATGCGGGCTTCCAGTTCGTCGAACATCGCGTCGACGAACTGCACGATTTCGTCGGAAGCCTTGACCGCATCGTCGGCGCGGCGGTTGGCGATGGCGTCGGTCAATGCCAGATGGCAGTCCACACTGCGGTGGAGTGTCGCCTCGCCACCGATGTGGTTCTGGTGCAGGAAGCCGATACGCCGGAAGATCGTGTGCAGCGGACGCAGCGCGTTTCCGACGAAGGGTTCGTTGCCGGCCGCCAGGATCAGGTTGTCGATGCTGCGGTCGAACTCGTTGAACTGATCGATGGTGATCGTCGCCCGCCGCTCCCGCAGCACCCGCGACAGGTGCATCATCTGATTGCGCTGTGTCGGTCCCGACCGTTCAGCGGCAAGGCGCACGACGAAGCGCTCGATGTCGCGGCGCAGTTCCAGCAGCAGCCGATCGCGCGCCAGATCGATGGGAGCGATCTGGATGCCGTTGCGCGGATTGACAATCACCAGCGTGTCGCGGGCCAGCATGCTGACCGCCTGATGGACAGGCGTGCGGCTCAGGCCGGTGATGTCCTGCAGATCCTGGATCGACAGCGACCGGCCGGGCGCCAGCGTGCAGTTGACCAGCAGTTCCTCGAGCTTGCCATAGGCCAGTTCCAGCAGGTTGGCGTGGTTTGCCCGCGCCTGCTTGCGGTCGATGGTGCCACCCGGCTCGATCAGCACCGGCTTGCTGCGTCCACGTCCCATAACGCCGTCCTCCTTTACCGTAAGCTGCCCAGGATCGTTCATGCTCACCCTGCAAACAGTGGCACATTAAAACATGTTGTGAAATATCACAAACGGAAATAGGATGCCCCGGCATGCATGGGCATAGGCACGCGGGGGTCTCAACCTGCCCTGCCCCTCTTCCATGCCTTTGATTTCCCAGAACTTCCTTCCTCATTCATCGCGGGACGGCTCATGAAAATCACCGCCATCGAAACCCTTCGCACCGAAGAGTTCGCCAACGTCCTGTGGGTGCGCGTCCACACTGATGCCGGGATCGTCGGGCTGGGCGAGACGTTCTACGGGGCCGGTGCGGTCGAAGCCCATCTGCACGACACGCTGTCCACGCGGCTTCTGGGCCGGGACCCCTTGCGCATCGAGGCGATCAACCGCGACATGGTTAACCTGCCGCTGGCGCAGTCCTCGACCGGCACGGAATACCGGGCGGCTTCGGCCGTCGACATCGCGCTGTGGGACCTGTTCGGCAAGGCCTGCAACCAGCCGGTCCACCAGATGCTGGGTGGCCTCTGCCATGACCGGGTGCCGGTCTACAACACCTGCGCCGGCTATGGCTATGTCCGCTCCCATCGCATCAAGCCGGTGGACACCTGGAACCTGGGCGCCAGCCCCGGTCCGTATGAGGATCTGAACGCCTTCATGTCGGACGCTGGCGGGCTGGCCGAAAGCCTGCTGGAGCAGGGCATCTCGGCGATGAAGATCTGGCCGTTCGATCCCGCGGCGATCGAGAATGACGGTCGCTTCATCACCGCGGAACAGATGAAGCGCGCTGTCGAGCCGTTCGAGAAGATCCGCAAGGCGGTTGGAGACCGGATGCAGATCATGGTGGAATTCCATTGCCTGTGGAACCTGCCGACGATCAAGCGGATCGCCCGCGTGCTGGAGGACTATCAGCCGACCTGGTATGAGGATCCGATCCGCATGAACTCGGTCAACGCCCTGGCCGAGTTGGCGGCATCGACCAGCGTGCCGATCTGCGCGTCGGAAACCCTGGGATCACGCTTCCCCTACAAGGACATGCTGGAGGCCGGCGCCGTCGGCGTGGTGATGACCGACCTGGCCTGGACCGGCGGGCTGACCGAAGGGCGCAAGATCGCCGCTCTCGCCGACACCTACCACCGTCCCTATGCGCCGCACGACTGCACCGGCCCGGTGGCCTATGCCGCCGCGGTCCATTCCTCGCTGTCGCAGCCCAACACCCTGATCCAGGAGTCGGTGCGCGCCTTCTACACCGGGTGGTACAAGGAACTGGTCACCGAGGTCCCCCGCATCGAAGGCGGCTATGTCTATCCGATGGAAGGGCCGGGACTGGGCACCGACCTGCTGCCCTCGGTGTTCCAACGGTCCGACCTGACCCGTCGCGTCAGCACCTTGGATTGAGGCCCCGCCGCCCGATGGAGACCCACCCCATGAAGACATCCCCGTTCGATCTTTCCGGCCGCACGGCGCTGATCACCGGCTCCATCCGTGGAATCGGTTTCGCGTTCGCCCAGGGACTGGCGGAGGCCGGCGCCCGCGTCATCCTGAACGGGCGCAACGAAGAGTCGCTCGCTGCGGCGGTGACGCGCCTGACCGATCTGGGCCATGCCGCGGAAGGTAGCCTGTTCGACGTGGTGGACGAGGCGGCGGTGGCCGCCGCCTTCTCCGCGCTTGACGAGCGGGGAATTGCCGTCGACATCCTGATCAACAATGCCGGCATCCAGTTCCGCAAGCCGATGGTCGATCTGGCGCTTGCGGACTGGCAGCGCGTCATCGACACCAACCTGACCGGGGCCTTCATCGTCGCCCGCGAGGCGGCGCGTCGGATGATCGCACGGGGGACCGGCGGCAAGATCATCAACATCGGGTCGCTGACCAGCGAGGCGGCGCGGGCGACGGTGGCGCCCTACACCGCTGCCAAGGGCGGCATCAAGATGCTGACGCGGGCGATGGCGGCGGAATGGGCGCGCTTCGACATCCAGGCGAACGCCATCGGGCCGGGCTACATCGCCACCGACATGAACGCGGCCCTGATTCAGGATGCCGCTTTCGATGCCTGGGTGAAAAACAGCAACCCGGCCCAGCGCTGGGGCCAACCGGAGGAACTGACCGGGACCGCGGTGTATCTGGCCTCGTCGGCGTCGAACTACGTCAACGGACAGATCATCTATGTCGATGGCGGCTGGCTGGCCGTCCTGTAATAGGTTCGCATTCATTTGCCGGTGCGGCCGGAAGCCGGAGGATACGGTTCCCGGCCGCACCGGGTTGGACTTGCCCGGAGCAAGTGGAGAACGAGTGTGTCGATTCTACGCAGCGACCTCAAAGACACAGGGGCTTTTGAAGCCGAGTGAGGAGTGTCGCCGGATTGGATTACAGAAGCCGTCGATGTAGCGGCCAATGGCGATTTCAGCCTGCCGCCGCGAAGTAAAGATCGTACGTCACACCAGCTCTGTCTTCAAGGTCTTGAACACAGTCTCCACCATCGCGTTATCGTAGCAGTTCCCGTGCCCGCTCACCGAAACCAACATCGCGCTCTCCTGCAACACCTTCTGGCAATCATCCGAACAGTATTTTCTTCCACGATCTGAATAATGGATCAGACCGGGAGGTGGCTGCCGAACGGCAATTGCCCGCTTCAACGCCGTGATCGCCAACTCCTTGGTGATCCGGTCACTGGTTGCCCATCCCACAATCCGGCGGGAGTGCAGATCCAGCACGATGGCGAGATAAAGCCAGCCGTCAGCGGTCCAGACGTAGGAAATGTCGGTTCCTCATTTCCGGTTCGGCGCCGGAGCGGAGAAAACCTCGTTCTCACAACGCAGACGGACCAGTTCCTTTTGCACATCGTCATGTGGACCGGACAGAAGCTCCGCTTCCTGATACTGCGATCTCCATCGCGTCAGCGTTGATTTGCCGATCCCCAAATCAGCCGCCAGTTCCTCGACAGTCCGGCCGCTCGTTGCGATAAGCCGAACAGCTTCCCGCTTGAGGTCTTCCGTCAGCTTACGCCGATGCCCGTCACCCATGCCAAACATCCTGGTCCCTCAGACCATAGATGGAGGCTCTCCACTTGCTCCGGGCAAGTCCACCAAGACCTTCGGTTGCGGTTCAATTTACCGCAGCCGGGTGTCTCATCGAACTGTGCCGCACCCCAGCCGTAATCTCGTGACTTTCAATATATGGAGCAGCGCTTGACCTGCGCGCGTCACGAGTTCTGTAGTCGAACAAGGACTTTTCCGACCGCCTTGCCGCTATCCTGGAACTCATGTGCTTTGGCCACAGCGTCGAGGTCAAATGTGTTGGCGATCCGCGGGGTATAGGCTCCGGACGCGGCGCAGGCGGAGACCTCCTCGGCCGCCTGCCGCATCGCTGCATCCGGCATGGTGTAGACATAGACGAAACGGAACAGGAAGCCGCCTAGCAGGGCCGGGAAGAACGGGATCGTGAGAGAGGCCTGCGGCGATTTTGTTGAGTAGGCCGAGATGACGCCGTCGCTCGCGAGACAGGCGATCGCCACATCGATGTTGGCGGCGATGTCCACGTCGACGATGCGGTCGACCCCCTGGCCGGCGGTCGCAGATCTCACCGCCTGGGAGACGTCTTCCTCATGCCTGTTGACGACAAGATCGGCACCGGCCGCTCGGGCGACATCCGCCTGTTCGTCGCGGCTCACCGTCGCCGCCACCCACGCCCCCGCCCATTTCGCAAGGAGGATCGCCGCATTGCCCACGGCGCCCGCTCCGCCCTGAACGAGAACCCGCCTGCCGCGCAGGTCGCCGTCCGCGAACAGGCACCGGTGCGCGGTCATCGCCGGAACGCCGAGGGACGCGCCGATCTCGAAGGACACGTTGTCGGCAAGCCTGACGGCCTGCACCGAAGGCACGACGACAAATTCGGCCGCGGTACCGAACGCCCTCCCCGTTTGCGCCATATAGATCCAGACCCGCTCGCCGATGCGTTCTGAAGGAACACCGGGGCCGACATCGTCGATGACGCCCGCTCCGTCCTGATGCGGCACGATCCGCGGGAACGGCATGGCCTTGCCGCCAAAACCGGTCCTCGTCTTGATGTCGGAAGGATTGATGCCGGAGGCGACCACCCTCACCCGGACCTCCCCGGCTCCCGGCTGCGGATCGGGCAGGTCGCCGACGGTCAGCACCTCCCTCGCGGTTCCCTGTCTGTCGTAGAAAGCAGCCCGCATGATGACGCACCTCTCAAATTGGCTGCTTCCAGCTAGGCGCGACACAGGCGAACTTGCAAGTAGGCAACAGTTCTGCCTATAGGGATAGAAATTACACTGTTGGAGCGATCGATGACCGTTGGCCGGAAATGCCCTGTCGAAACCACCGTCGACGTTACCGGAGGCAAGTGGAAGCCGATGATCATCTACCGCCTCCTCGACGGTCCGCGCCGTTTCGGCGAGCTGCGCCGCTTGGTCGGAGACCCGAGCCAGCGCTCTCTGACGATGCAACTCCGCGAACTCGAAGCCGACGGGATCGTCGCCCGGGAAGTCTTCGCCGAGGTCCCTCCGCGCGTGGAGTATTCGCTCACTCCGTTCGGGCAGACCCTTGCGCCCGTACTGATGGCGATGCGGGATTGGGGCGTCGCGTTTCAGGAGCGGGGCGTGTCCGCAAAGGGCTAGCCCACATCCCGCCGACCGGTTCCGGAGTTCGCCGAAAACCGCTCCACGAAGAAGTCGATCAGCACCCTGACCTTTCTGGATACGTGCGATCCCGGTGGCCTGACGATGTAGACGCCGATTTCCGGCAGGCTGTATTCCGCCATGATCGGCACGAGGGCGCCTGCGGTCACATAGCTTTGCGCGATGACGACAGGGAGCGCCGCGACGCCCAGTCCGGCCGCCGTCCCTTCGGCGATGCCCACGGCGCTGTCCGCCTTGAACCGTCCCTGACCGTTGACGACGACCGTCCTGCTGCCGTCGGATAGCTTCCAGCTTTCGGTTCCCTGCAGGATCGCCTGATGGTCGAGCAGGTCCGAGGGCTTCTGCGGGACGCCGTGGACCCGCAGGTATTCCGGGTTGGCGAACAGGCCGGCCGCGAAGGCGCCGATCTTTCTCGCCGTCAGGTTCGAATCCTGGAGGTAGCCGACCCGTATGCCGCAGTCGAAGCCTTCCGCCACCAGATCGACATATCGGTCACTGTAATGGGCGTGAAGCTGCAGGAGCGGATGCCGCCGGGCGAGTTCGGCGAGCGCCGGCGCGAAGTGTCCGGGACCGAAGGACGAGGGAACCGCCACGCGCAGCCGTCCTCTCAGCTCTCCGGTGGGCAGCATCTCCTCGCGGGCGATGTCCATCTCAAGGCACATGCGGGCGGCGTGCTCGCGGAAGGAAACGCCCGCCTCCGTGAGCGAGGCGCCTCTCGTCGTCCTCGCCAGAAGCTGGACGCCAAGCTCACTCTCGAGGCGGACCAGCCGTCGGCTGACGATCGACTTCGGCAGGCCGAGACGCCGTGCGGCGACTGTGATCCCACCGCCGTCGGCGACTTCGACGAAGGTCTGCATGTCCTCGAAGCTGACCATTCTAGCGTTCCGATTTCCGTTCCATAGAGTGGCTTTTTATAGGGATACCGTGCCGTTATTCGCAACGCTAGATTCCAGTCATCGAGCGGATCGAAACCAATGTCACCCACCGCCGCCGACATGAAAAAGGAACACGGCAATGCACAAGAACGTCTTCACCCCGGAGAATTCCGCCATGCTGCTGATCGACCACCAGATCGGCACGATGGCCTGGACCCACTCGCACGACATCAACCTGGTCAAGCAGAACGCGCTGAAGCTCGCCCGCATCGCCAAGGCCGCCAACATTCCGACCATCCTGACATCAAGCATGGAAGACCAGATCCAGGGGCCGCTGCTGCCGGAACTCGAAGCAATCCTGCCCGAGGCCTTCGAAGCCCGCATCAAGCGTCCCGGTATCGTCAACGCCATGCACCACAACGGCTTCAACCAGGCCGTCAAGGCGATCGGCCGCAAGAAGCTGTTCGTCGCAGGCGTGACGACGGAGATCTGCGTCACCTTCCCGGTCCTGCAGATGCTCGACGAGGGCTACGAAGTCCAGGTCTCGGCCGACGCGTCCGCCTCCTACACCAAGTACGGCGACGACATCGCGCTGCGGCGCATGGAAAAGGCCGGCGCGGTCATCACGACCGTCGACCAGATCATCTCCGAGCTTGCCGTCGACTGGACGAGCCCGCTCGGCCAGAAGCTCGTCGGCATCCTGAACTACCATTGAACACAGGATACCCGTGTTCGGCGCGGGCGGCAGAGCCCGCGCCGGGATCGGAGGAAGACGTCCATGACCATTACCAGGATTCCTGCAGGCCGGATGCTCGGCGACTTCAGGCAAGGCTTCGGCGTCGAGATCCTGTATCCCGGACTGACGCTCACGTCAGACGACAGCGGGATCGGCCCAATCGGCAGGATCGATCGCGCCCAGGTTCAACCCGGCCACCTCATCGGCATGCACCCGCACAAGGATGACGAGATACTGACTTACATCCGCAGCGGCGAGATGCTCCACCGCGACACAGTCGGAAATGAGAAGAGGCTCGACAAGACGCACTTCATGATGATGAACGCCGGCCATAGCTTCCAGCACGAGGAACTGATGCTTGGCAACCGCCCGGTGCAGGCGCTGCAGATATTCCTGCGGCCGAAGGCACCCGATCTTGAGCCGATGGTGCAGTTCCATGAGTTCCAGGAGGAGACCAGTGTCGATAGCTGGCGTCTGATCGCCGGGCCAAAGGAAGCTCCGCTGACGGTACGATCCGATGTCAGGGTCTTCGACGCCAGGATCAGCGATGGCGCTGAATTGCGACTGCCGGCCGCCGAGGCGGGAAGGAGTATCCTGCTTTACGTCTTCAGCGGAAAGATCACCCTGGGGAACGAGAATATCTCGGAAGGCGAAAGCCTGTTAACGACCGGGTTCGATGCTCATCCGACCGGATTGGAGGCGTCCGATATCGTGTTGTTCTCGATCGATACCAAGGCTGAGGTCTACCGCGGCGGCATGTTCAGCGGGAACCAGAGGCAGCGATTCCGCTGACCGGAACTGCCCAACGAGACTTCGGACGAGAATGCCTAGTTCAGCAGACGGTTCTCTCGCAGGCGCGCCACCGCCAGATCAATGAACGCCCTCACCTTCGCGGGAGCATGGCGCCCCTCGGGGTAGAGGATATGGATGGGCAATGGCGGCTCCTCGTAGTCGCCGAGCACGATCCGCAGATGCCCCTCTACGAGCGCCGGGCCGATCTGATAATGGAGAACCCGCGTCAGGCCCCAGCCTGCCCTGGCGGTTGCGATCACCGCTTCGTTGGTATTGCATTGAAGGACAGGGTCGACCGTCACCCGCTGATCACCGGCGAACCGCCACTCCGGGGATGCCCATGCGCTGGTCGACGCCGCGATCCGGTGGCTTTTGAGGTCGGCCGGCGTCAGCGGGACGCCATGACGCTCGAAATAGGCCGGGGAGCCGCAGATCACCCGCCGGACCGTACCGACCTTGATGGCGGTAAAGCCCGAATCCGCCAGATGGCCGATCCGCACCGCGACATCGATGCCTTCCTCGACGATGTTGACGGGCCGATCGATGAAGAGCGTCCGGGCGCGCATCCCCGGATGGCTGTTCAGGAATTCGGTCATGATCGGCAGCACATACATCTGCCCGAAGAGCGCGGAGGCCGTGACGGCGAGCGTTCCGGTGGGGTTGGCATAGGAGCCGCCCGCCGCGGCTTCCGCCTCCGCGATGTCAGAGAGGATCCGGCGGCAATCCTCGAAGTAACGGGTGCCCGCTTCGGTCAGCTTGACCGAACGCGTGGTGCGGACGAACAGTCTGGCACCGATCACATCCTCCAGCGAAGCCACGGCACGCGTCACCGCGGGCGCACTCAGGTGCATGAGGCGGGCAGTCTCGGCAAAGCTCCCGGTCTCCGCCACCTTCGCGAAAACCTTCATTGCCTGCCAACGATCCATCTGCCGCCGCCTCCCGCACGCTCAAAGGATTTTCATGAGTGACTCTGAACCGGCACCAGGATCCCGCTTCAGCATGTCCTCGTAATAGCCGGGCAATTGCCGGTCCGGCAAACGGAGTTTGAATGGATGCCGTAGGGGATGCAGCAGCACGGCGACCGCCGCGAAGGGCCGCAGGATGGAGAGTCCAAAGTCAGAGTCCATGATGCCGGGCCTTTGCGGATGAGCGTTTCATCAAGGCCGCTGCCAGATGTTCGATCTCCAGGCAGGCGGGGCCGTCGATCCCGGCCCTCGCCGCCCGCTCCCGCCGCA
Source organism: Azospirillum oryzae (assembly GCF_900177515.1). Lineage (GTDB taxonomy): Bacteria > Pseudomonadota > Alphaproteobacteria > Azospirillales > Azospirillaceae > Azospirillum > Azospirillum oryzae_A. Next base: position 392,494 of record NZ_FXAK01000009.1, on the reverse strand, counting down.
CCGCGCGATCCTCGTCGCTCGACGCGAGTGCGAGTGCTATCGCCTGTGAGATGGGAAAGTCGAAGCTGGATCCCTTTCTTGCCGCATCGACTTCGGCTCCGGTCAGACCGAGCCTGTTGGCGTCGGCATCCTGTCGCAAAAGCAGCGGTACGTCACCGCTGCCGGCAGTCAGAGCGAGTTCGATCGACATCCGCGCCCGCTCGTTGAGAGTGAATCCAGACATGACGGCAATCCTCGTTCGGTGATGTCGGCGTCAGAAGCCGAAATGGCTGAGACCGGGATGGTCATCCGGCCGGCGGCCGAGCGGCCAGTGGAACTTGCGGTCCGCCTCGGCGATCGGGTGTTCGTTGATGCTGGCATGCCGGGCGCGCATCAGCCCGTCTTCGGCGAATTCCCAGTTCTCGTTGCCATAGGCGCGGTACCACTGGCCGCTGTCGTCGCGATACTCATAGGCGTAGCGCACCGCGATGCGGTTTCCCGCAAAGGCCCAGAGTTCCTTGATCAGCCGGTAGTCGAGTTCCTTGTTCCATTTGCGGGTGAGGAAGGCTTGGACCTCGGCGCGGCCGGTCACGAATTCGGCGCGGTTCCGCCAGCGGCTGTCCTCGGTGTAGGCGAGAGCGACCTTCGCCGGATCGCGGCTGTTCCAGCCATCCTCGGCGAGCCGGACCTTCTCGATGGCGGAGGCTTCGGTGAAGGGGGGAAGCGGCGGACGGGACATGGAGTGCTCCTTGAGATGGGTAAGATGGGCAGGGGAGACGGGCGGCAGGGGAGTTGCCGCCCGTGCTTAAGATCACGCGGCGAGGCTGTCGATGCGGGGGAAGTCGATCTCGGTTCCCAGCGCTTCGTTGACGTAATTGGTGAAAGTGTTGAGGGCGACATGCGCAATGATCTCGAGGATCTCCGCATCGCCATAGCCGGCGGCGCGGACCACCTCGATCGCTTGCGTCCCGACGGTGCCGCGGGCAACGGCCAGTGCCTTGGCGAACTCCACCGCCGCCGCAGCCTTGGGATCGTTCGAGCTTCCCCGGCGGTTGGCCGCGATCTCGCTGTCGTCGAGCTTCGCGAACTTGGCACCGGTGAAGGTGTGGGCGGACAGGCAATAGTCGCAGCCATTCACTTCGGCCATGGCGAGCGCGATCCGCTCGCGGGTCGCCAGTGGCAGCTTGCCCTTGCCGAGAGCGCCCTGGAAGGCGGTCCAGCCGCCCAGCGCCGCCGGGCTGTTCGAAACCAGGCGGAAGATATTCGGCACCCGGCCGAGCTGCTTCTGCACGCCCTCCAGGATCGGGCGCGATGCCTCGGGGGCATCTTCGATGGTCGCGGGGGTCGGAATGTAGGACATCGTCTTTTCTCCGGTTGTGTGGGGGAAGTTTGGGTCAGAGAGCGAGTTGGATGCGGTTCTCCTCATCCGTTCCGGTTTCGGCCGGCACGGCGCTGCAGATCAGGACCTCGTCGGCGGCGATGCTGGCGGTCGGTTCGCGGACATAGGTCACGGCACCCTTGAGCAGCTTGGTCCGGCAGGTTCCGCATGAGCCTTCGCGGCAGCTGAACTCGGGCGCCAGGCCGCGCGCTTCCGCCAGCTCCAGCAAGGTGCCGGAACTCGGCGTCCAGCGGTCTTCCTTCATCGAGTCCATAAAGGCCACGGGCACCGGCTTGGTGGACGGCGGGGAACGGACAGCGGGTGCGGCGCCGGCATCCGCCGTGCGCTTCAAAGATGACGGCCCGAAGGCCTCGGCATGGATCCGCGCGTCGCCGATGTTGCGGCTCCGCAACCCGTCATACAGCGCCTGCGTGAAGGTGGGCGGGCCGCACAGGTAGAAATCATAGTCGTCGAACGGCAGGAAGCGGGTCAGCAGGGCCATGTCGATGCGGCCGGCCGCATCGTAGTCGACGCCTTCCTCGGTCTGGCCGGGATCGCTCAGAACCCGGACCCATTTGACAGCCCCTTGCGCGGCGTTCACCAGTTCGGCGATCTCCCGCTCGAAGGGGCGGTCCGACTTCGAACGCGCGGCCTGGATCAGGATGGTCTGCCGCATCCGCTGCTTGCGCAGCCCCTCGTAGACGATGTGGCGCAGCATCGCCAGCAGCGGCGTGATCCCGATACCGCCGGCCAGCAGGACCGCGGGCCTCGTCCCGTACGGGTCGATGGTGAAATTGCCGTCGGGCGCGCGGGCTTCGATGACGTCCCCGGCGCGGATGGTGTCGTGCAGGTGACGCGACACCAGCCCTTCCCGCTTGACGCTGATGCGGTAGAGGCCGTCTGACGGCGCTGCGGACAGCGTGTAGGTGCGGACGATCGGCTTGTCGGAACCGGGAACGGTCACGCGGATCGGCAGATGTTGACCGGCGGCATGGGGCAGAAGGCCCGCCCCATCGGCCGGCTGCAGGTGGAAGGAACGGATTGCCGGGGTCTCGTCGACGATCTTCGTCACCCGATAGGGCCGCCAGCTCTTCGACAATTCGGTCGCCTGCAACCGGGCTGCCGCCTGCGCCCAATCGCCGGTCATCAGCGAGCTTGGTGACCAGCCATCCTTGCGGAACGACCAGCGCAGAGCCAGTGCGCCGGCCCGGCGCAGGATGCGGCGCGGCCGGAAGGTCCACAGCCGCTCGGCACCCTGGAACGCAGCGATCTCCGGCGAGTCCAGGATCACTTCGGCATCGCCGGTCATCTGCAGCAGGTCGCCGCGCTCGTAATCGACGAAGACCAGACCGGCCTTGCCGTTGAGGACGATGTTCCCGAGGGTCGCGAAGAAGAGGTTGCCATTGAAATCTGGCACCGTGAGCGTGCCATCCTCCGCGACGCGGACGAAACCCGCCTTGCCGCCGCGATGGGACACGTCGACCTGCCGGCGTTCCGCACGGTCGGCGTAGGTCGCGACGAAGAAGGCGTCCGCCGCCCCGATCATGGCACGCGCCGACGGGTCGAGTTGGGGCAACTCCTCCACCACGGCGGTGAACGGCTCCGCCGGATCCCTGGCGAAGTCGAGGTCGCGAAGCTGGATGTAGCGGGGACAGTTGCCGAAGCTCTGGTCGACATCGACCCGAAATCCGGTTTCGTCGGCCGTGACGATGCCGTTCATGCGGTTGCGGCGGCGGGTGTGCATCTCGATGCCCAGCAGGCCGACGGGATCGCCGTCGCGCATCCCCTCGCCCGCCGGATCGCCGGGATCGGCGTGGGCGGCGATGTCGAGCCTCGTTGGCGTCGGTGACGACAGGAAGCCCGGCTTGCCGGTGAGGAGGGTGGCCCATGGGTCGCCTGCCGGATCGACGCTGCCCAGCACGATGGCGGGAAGCTGGGCATAGAAGTCGCGGTGCTGGTCGGGCATATGGTCGCGGATCACCCGCTGGCCGACGGCCGCCATCCGCTCGGCCACCCCCAGCTTCTCCTGGATGAACGTCTCACCCTCATGCCAAGTCGGCAGCGTCGTCAGAGTCGCGGTCATCGTCGATGTCCCTTGCTGGGGGTTGCGGGGCGCGCCCGGGTGCGGGGTCAGGCCGCCAAGCCGACCGGCGTCTGCACGAACGGAATGAAGCCCGGCAGAGCTTCGATGCGGCGGAGGAAGGCATTGACGGACGGGTAGGCCTGGAGGTCGACGTTGCCTTCCGGGGCCCGGGCGACATAGCTGTAGATCGCGACGTCCGCGATCGTCGGATGGTCGCCGACCAGCCAGTCCTGTCCGCTCAGCCTGCTTTCGAGACGGGCCAGGAGGGTATGCGCCCGGCCGATGACCTCGTCGGCATTGAACTTCGCCCCGAACACCGTGATGAGCCGGGCGGCCGCGGGGCCGTAAGCCACCTCTCCGGCTGCCACGGACAGCCAGCGCTGAACCGCGGCCGCACCGCTCGGATCTTCCGGAAGCCAGTCGCCCCGCCCTGCCTTCTTGGCGAGATAGACCAGGATCGCGTTTGAATCGGCGACGATGACACCGTCGTCATCCAGAACCGGCACTTGGCCGAAGGGGTTGAGCTTCAGGAATTCGGGGCTCTTGTGCGCACCGGCCGCAAGGTCGACCTCGACCAACTCATGGGGCAGGCTGAGCAGCGAGACGAACAGGCGAGCCCGATGCGCGTGGCCCGACAGGGGATGATGATAGAGCTTCATTTTCCAAGTCCCGTGATCTGTTGGACGGGGTCATTCCCGTTCCGCATCACCAGACTGCTGCATCCGCCTCGGGGTGAGAATGGGCGGGTTCGGCACTTCATCATTGCGTGGGATGAAATGATCCCTTGGCTCCCTTTTTGACCGGTCATGCAGAGGATCGCGGATTCCCGTCGATCTATCGCTCTCTGATGATCGGCCACGCCGAAGAGGCGTATGAAAACAATATGGAAGCCAGGAACTCGGTTCGACTCCCGCATGCTCCGATCTATGGCCCGTTATGCAGGGAGACCGAGATGATCCATGGCACTATTGCCTGAACCGCTCCGGTTTTGCCGGAGGCCATATGGCTTGAGACACGCCGCCATGGCGACGTCCTCGGTTTGAGCATAGTAGCGGGCTTCGGCCTCGGCGGGAGGAATGTTGCCGATGGGTTCGAGTAGGCGCCGGTGGTTGAACCAGTCGACCCATTCCAGGGTGGCGAACTCGACAGCCTCCAGGGTGCGCCAGGGACCGCGGCGCCGGATCACCTCGGTCTTGCTCGAGACCGTTGATGGTCTCGGAAGGCGTTATCGTAGGAATCGCCGACGCTCCCTACGGAGGGCTCGACACCGGCATCGGTCAGGCACTCGGTGTATCGAATAGCGACATATTGCGACCCACGATCCGAATGGTGGATGAGACCGCCGCCTTCGGCCGGTCGGCGGTCGTGAAGCGCCTGCTCCAGAGCGTCCAGCGCAAAATCAGCGTGTGCTGTGCTGGATACCCTCCAGCCCACGATGCGGCGCGCGAAGACCTCGATGACGAAGGTCACGTAGACGAAGCCCTGCCATATCGGTACGTAGGTGAAATCGGCCAACCACGATCTCAAGTTCGTGCACAATGCTGATCAGCATCGCTCATGCCTTTTGATGTCGGGTCTTCGGAAGCCGCGGGCACGAAGCCACTCGCAATTTTTTCGTGAGGGAAGCTTCAATCGTCGGAGTTCCACGGTGTCTCTTGGAAGAATAGGCGGCCCACCTGAATCAGCCACGAAAGGGCATTCGGCAGGCTGCCTATCCTCACCGGCTACGACATCGGCCGAAGGCACACGGTTCCGGCAGCGAACTGGCCAGGATACATCCGGCCGTGACTGGGCGTACCGTCGTCTGGCGCCGCAATCACAAGATCCACGGTGAAGTCGTCAGAATTTGCCGACGTCGAGCACGGCCTGTGCGAAGGCCTTCGGCGCTTCCTGCGGCAGGTTGTGGCCGATGCCGCCGGTGATCAGCCGATGCTCGTAGCGGTTGGTGAACTTCGCACGGTACATGTCCGGTTCGGGGTGCGGCGCACCGTTGGCATCGCCTTCCATGGTGATCGTCGGAACCTTGATGGTCGGGAAGGCCGCCAGCGCCCGTTCAAGCGCATCGTACTGCACCTCGCCCTCCGCGAGGCCGAGCCGCCAGCGGTAATTGTGGATGCTGATGTCGACATGGTCGGGATTGTCGAATGCGGCCGCTGACCGGTTGAAGGTGGCGTCGTCGAAGGCCCAGTTCGGGGAGGCGAGCTGCCAGATGAGCCGGGCGAAGTCATGCGTGTACTTCGCATAGCCGGCCCGACCCCGATCGGTCGCAAAGTAATACTGATACCACCATTGCAGTTCCGCCTTGGGAGGCAACGGCGCCCGGTTGAACTCCTGGCTGCCGATCAGATAGCCGCTCACCGAAACCATGGCCCTGCAGCGCTCCGGCCAGAGTGCGGCCATGATGTTCGCAGTCCTGGCGCCCCAGTCGTAGCCGGCGAGGATGGCGGTCTGGATCTTCAGCGCATCCATCAGGGAAATGATGTCGGCGGCGATGGCCGCCTGCTGGCCGTTGCGCGGCGTCGCGGCCGACAGGAAGCGTGTCGTGCCGTAACCGCGCAGGTAGGGGACGATGACGCGGTAGCCGGCCGCCGCCAGGACGGGAGCCACCTCGACATAGCTGTGGATGTCATAGGGCCAGCCGTGCAGGAGAAGCACCGCCGGCCCATCGGCGGGACCATCCTCAGCGTAGCCTACATTGAGCGGTCCGGCATCGATCTGTTTCAAGGATTTGAAATTGCCGGACGGACGGGAGCCCGCCGCCGGTCGGGCCGCGGGCGTTTCCGCCGCCTGCGCCCGCCCCAGTCCCAGTCCGAGGCTGGCCGCCGCAGCCGCGAAGGTTGCCGTGCCGAGGAAGCGGCGGCGCCCAGGGTCGAGCTGGGTTGTACCGCCGGTTTGCGCATCGTGATCGTTGCGACAAGACTCCTGGATTGAGCGCTGCATTACATTTTCCTTTCATCTTAAGAGGTATCGAATGCCCCCGTTGGGGCGAGTTGAGCCATCGCCCGCGGCAGGTGTTGCCAGGGACGTGGGGAATGGGGATGTCGATGCTTGAGCCTAGTGGGTGGCTGCCCGCTCGATCAGCCTGACAACCGCAGGAGCGTGAGACACCATCACCACATGTGACGCCCCTTTGATCACCATCGTCTGTCGGGATTTCGCCCGATCTGCCATGAAGGCCAAAGCGGCGGGCGGGATATTCCTGTCCTTGTCCCCGTAGACAAACCACGAAGGCACCGTCTTCCACGCGGGCTTCGTTGACTCATCCGAGAGCTGACGCGAGCAGCCCGGCAACAAGCGCGATTCCACAAGGGGTGAACCTTTTCATGCTGCTCTCCCTTCGCCCGTCGCTCAGACCAGCATCACGACCGCATCGATATTGCCCTTGATCGCCTTTGAATACGGGCAGGTGCGGTGCGCAGTTTCAATGACCTGGCGGGCGATATCAGGGGCAATGCCGGGCAGGCTGACCTTCAGGCGGGCCGCCAACGAGAAGCCGTCACCTCCATGCCGTAGCTCCACTTCGGTGTCGATGGCAAGATCGACTGGAAGGGTGATCCCCTTCGACTTCGCCGCAATTGCCATCGCACCTTGAAAGCAGGCCGACCAGCCCGCCGCGAACAGCTGCTCCGGGTTGGTGCCTTGACCGGGACCACCGGGTGTCGAGAGCTTGAGATCGAGGCGACCATCGGAACTTCTGGCAACACCGTCACGCCCTCCGGTGACATGAACATTGGCTGTGTAGAGGGTCTTGGCATCGGACATCGCTTTTCTCCTTCAGTGTGGTCCGGGGGACAGTGATCAGCGAAGCGGGCGAAAAGCAGCGCGCACCTCTTCGGCGAACAGCTGCGGCTGTTCCCAAGCGGTGGAATGGCAAACATTTTCGGGTTCACTGAAATAATGTAGGTCTCTATAGAAGACATCAGCTCAGATATTCGCGGTACGGAGAGTTCATCCTAGGAAGATACTGACCGCGATGGGGACATAGATGATTCCGCGTACATTGAGATTATGGACTCTGCATCCGGCATCGCACCCTGAACGTCCGGATGGCGTCACCCTCGGCTTGCGAATGAGCCGCCAGTGGCATGAAACTCGATAACCCGGCCAAGGCGACGTCTCCCACGAATTGCCGGCGCGATGTCAGATGGTTTCCGCTCATATTTCGGCTCCTCGACCTTGGTCCGGACTGGTTACCGCGAGCCTAGACAAATGGCGGCGGAGCGCATGTTAGGTGGAGTGATGGGGCGTTAGGTTCTGTCTGACGATGGCTTCCCGACGCGCCACAGCACGGGTTTCACAGCGGAAACCGACCCCATGCCGCCCTGTGGCTCTTCCCCGGCTGTCTGGTGATTGGCGCCCTGCTGGTCTACGCCCTGCCGCCGAAGGTGGTGAACCATTGATCTGTCTTATGCGTTAAGAATTTGGCCCGTCAGGCAGGATCCTGTCCGGCACCGTCAGGCACGAGGCAAAGGCGCGTTGGCTGCAAATGCGGGAATGATGCGCAGTGTCGAGATGACTGCAGCGATACGCGGCCACTGCTCCAGTGCCAACCCTGCCCGCTCCGCGTTGATGGCCTGCGGGAAGAGAACGATATCCGCGACCGATGGAGTGTTCCCGACAGCGAAGTGTCCCTTCGGCTGCCGGGACAGCAGTGCTTCGATCGCAGTCAATCCTTCCTGAATCCAGTGGCGACTCCAGTCCGCGACCGTCGTGGACTCAGCACCGGGAATGGCGCCCAGGCGCTTCGCCACCCGGGGCGGCAGAAGCGGATGGATATCCGATGCGATGGCAAGGGCTACCGACCGCGCCAGGGCGCGTTGGCCCGGGTCGGCCGGCAGAAGCGCCGGTTCGGGAAACCGCTCGTCGAGATACTCGACGATCGCCAGCGACTGGGTGATCAAAACGCCATCTTCGGTCAGTAGCGCCGGCACGAGGCCCTGCGGATTGACCGCCAGATACTCGGCACTCCGGCTGCGCGCCTCGGCGCCGAGGATGGCAATCGGAACACTTTCGACCTCCACCCCCTTCAGGGCCAGCGCGATCCGCACACGGGCGACGGCCGACGAGATCCGGTCTTCGAACAGCTTCATGTCTTGGTCCTCACTGATGGGGAGTGGTCACCGCTGCCGATGCTTCGGCAGGTCGGGACGAAGAGGGTGCGGCGGAAGAAGGAAGGGGCTGCGGCCGCGAGAGCAGCGCCAGGATGGACGGCGCCTCGCGGGGATCATCGTCCCAGGCGCAAGGGGCGGCGGCGAGGCCGATGGCCGCCGCCATCGCAAGAAGCACACGCATCGTGCTGTCTCCTAAGGTGAATGTGTGATAATCATTATGATCGTAATTACGTTGCCAACCCGCACCGGCCGCCAAGTCCGGCGGGTGCGGCGATGGCAATCAGGACAATCGATTTCCCGGTGACGACATGAGCCGCAAGACCGCCAGCACTCCCGCCGCCCCCGCCTCCGACACGCCGGCCGCCGAGCAGGCCGGGAGGTCGCAGACCGCCAGGCTGGCGGATTTCATGTGCTTCACGATCTATTCGGCCAACCTCGCCTATTCGCGGGTCTACAAGCCGGTGCTGGAGCAGCTTGGCGTCACCTATCCCCAGTACATCACCATCATCGCGCTGTGGGAGGAGGATCGGCAGACCGTCAAGAGCCTCAGCGAGAAGCTGTTCCTGGAGCCCAGCACCATGACGCCGATGCTGCAGCGGCTGGAGGCCATGGGCTATGTCACGCGGATGCGCGACGACGAGGATGAACGCAGCGTCCGCGTCTCTCTGACCGAAGCGGGGCGCCAGCTTCGCGAGAAGGGCCTGGGCTTCGGTGAATTGACTGTGAAGGCTTCCGGACTTCCGCCCGACGAGTTCCGCGCCCTCCAGAGAGCGGTCGCCCGGCTGCGCGACAACCTCCGGGAGGCCGGCAAGTGAAAGTGATCGGATGCGGAGGTCCGGGGCCATGCGGGCTTTTCCTCAGCCGAAGGTGAAGGCGTAGGCATCGACGCCGGGATCGAGAAAGCGCACCTCGAACGTCCGTTCCCGCACCTCACCCGCCTGCCGCACCAGCTGGTAGAGCTTGGTTTCCGAGACCGTGCCGTTGCCCTCGGCGTCGATGTCCGTTCCGTGATCCGGCCCGGGCGCCATGCCGTCGATCGTGACCTGAAAGCGAACCGGCCGGCCGTCCTGGGCGGGACCGAGGATGAGGTGCAGGTCGCGCGCCCGGAAGCGGTAGACGATCGCCCCGCCCGCCCGGTTCAGCCGGGCCTGCTCGGGCCCGACCGTCCAGTTGCCCGAAAGCCCCCAGCGGTTGAGCCGCAGCGCGCCGACCGAATAGTCCTGCGGCCGGTCGATGCCGTCCCGCTCCGGCGACGCGAAGTTCGCAGCCTGCCGATAGCCGACATAGGTCTCGCCGGAGCGAATGTCGTCGAGATCGGCAGGTGCCTGTGCCCCCTGCCCTGCCGGACTGACCAACCCACTGTCACCGGCCCGACCCCCGGCGGCCTCCGCCAGCAAATCCTGGATGACCCGTTCGGTCTGCTCATACCCGCCCTCGCCGAACTGGTGATGACGGATGTGGCCCGTGGCGTCGGCGATATAGAAGGCCGGCCAATAGCTGTTGCCGAATGCCCGCCAGATGTGGAAGTCGTTGTCGATCGCCACCGGGTAGGTGATGGCGAAATCCCGCAGCGCCTTCTGCACGTTCGCGATCCGCTTTTCGAAGGCGAACTCCGGGGCATGGACACCGACCACCACCAGCCCCTGGTCCCGGTACTTCTCCGCCCATGCCCGCAGGTACGGCAGCGTGCGGATGCAGTTGATGCAGGAGTAGGTCCAGAAATCAATCAGCACGACCTTTCCACGCAACTCCTCCTTGGTGAGCGGCTTCGAGTTCAGCCAGTCCGTCGCACCGTCCAGGGAGGGCAGAACGCCCTCGACCGACAGGCTGCTGCGGTAGACCCGCCGGGCATCGGCAAGCACCAGACCCGTCCCGGATGCGTGCGACGCGGCCGCCGCTCCGGGAGCGGCAGAGGGAGCGGCAGGAGCGAACCGGTCGATCAGCGACTGTTCGACGCCAGACGTCCCGGCATAGGACAGACGGGCCAGCAATCCGGTGTCGAGCCCCAAGGCGATGACGCCGACGCCGGCGAGGACGGCGATGCCGAGTCCCTGGCGGAGACGCTGCCCGATGCCGAGCGACCGCTTCATCGCCGCCAGCAGCCGGCCGCCGGCCAGAAGGGCGAGCGTCAGGGATGTCGCGGCACCCGCCGCATAGGCGGCCAGCAGCAGGGTGGTTTGCAGGCTGGCGCCGTGAAGCGCCGCACCGGTCAGGACCAGCCCGAGGATCGGCCCGGCACACGGTGTCCAGAGCAGGCCGGTGGCAACACCCAGAAGAAGCGATCCGGCGACACTGGCCCGGCGACCGGACAGCCTGTTGCCGGCGGCGACCAGCGGGCGGCTGAGCACCGCCGCGGCGCGGGGCGACAGGAGCGTCCATCCGAACAGGGCCATCAGCGCGAGGGCGGCGGCCCGCCCGGCGCCATTGGTTTCCACCGCCCAGCCTCCGCCCACGGCGGACAGCGTGGCGACCCCGGCGAAGCTGGCCACCATGCCGAACAGCATCGGCAGGATGCTGCGGAACAGCGGCTGCCCCGCCCGGGAGAAGACGAAGGGCACGACCGGCAGGATGCAGGGGCTGGCGATGGTCAGGGCGCCCGCCAGGAAGGAGACGAGAAAGAGGATCATGGCTGAACCCTTTCGACAGGCCGGACATGGGCTAACGCCCGGCCCGGCATATCAGTGGGAGATCATTGCGAGACGGCCTCGGCCGCCTCGACGATCAGGGCGGCGACGGCCTCGGGCTTGGCGGCATAGACGGCATGGCTGGCCTCGACCGACCGGACATGGCTGCCGGCCCGACGGGCCATCTCCAGTTCCAAGTCGGGGTTGATCGAGCGGTCGGCGGTCGCCACCAGCGCCCAGCTTGGTTTCGATTTCCATGCCGGCTCCCCGACCGGCGTCGTGAAGGCGGCTTTGGCCGCGAACACCTGGGAGTGGGCGAGGAAGGCCGCGTCGGCCGGCGGAAGGTCGGCGGCAAAGGCACCGGCGAAGGCCGGCGGGTCGAGATAGAGGTAGCCGTCTGCGGTGGCCTTGACGGCACCCGGCTCGGCACCGGTTACTGGCCTGCTCTCGGCCAGTTTGGCGAGGCTCTCGCCCTTGTCGGGCTCGAAGGCGGCGACATAGACCAGGGCCGCGACATGGCTGTCGTTCCCAGCCTCGCTGATCACCATCCCGCCATAGCTGTGGCCGACCAGGACGGTCGGACCCGTCTGAAGGGAAAGGACACGGCGGGTCGCCGCGACATCGTCGCCGAGCGAGGTCAGCGGCTGCTGGACGATCGACACGGCATAGCCCTTGGCGGTCAGGATGTCGGAAACCTTGCGCCAGCCCGAGCCGTCGGCGAAGGCGCCATGCACGATGACCACGGACTTCACCGGAGCGGCGGCGGCCGGCGACCAGGGAACGGCCAGCGACAAAGCCAGACCGAACAGAGAAGCCGGAAATTTGCACGGAAGCATGGAGGCATCTCCTCATGTAATTTGCGTCATAATGATTATTTTGATAAGTACATCGCTGAAAGGCGGGCTGTCCAGACGGAACGATGCGGATGCCGGCTTGCGGCAGGGGGATTCTTGTACCGGCATGTATCGGCCGACGCGGCGGATACAGACCGACACAAACCGCCGGATGCGGGCAGGACTCCACCCGTCATAAGACCGCCGAACAGCAGCGGGGTTCGACCGAATGGATCACATCGACCACGTCCTGATCGTCGACGACGACCGGGACATCCGGGAACTGGTGTCCGGCTATCTGAAGAGGAACGGCCTGCGCGTGACCCTCGCCGCGGACGGCCGGCAGATGCGGTCGTTCCTGGAACGCGACCGGGTGGATCTCATCGTGCTCGACATCATGATGCCGGGCGACGACGGGCTGATGCTGTGCCGGGAGCTTCGCACCGGCCGGCACGCCACGACGCCGGTCCTGATGCTGACCGCACGCAACGACGAGATGGACCGCATCCTCGGCCTGGAGATGGGGGCCGACGACTATCTGGCGAAGCCGTTCGCCGCGCGCGAGCTGCTGGCCCGCATCAAGGCGATCCTGCGCCGGGCGCGCATGCTGCCGCCCAACCTCCAGATCAGCGAGGCCGGGCAGCTGCTGAGGTTCGGCAGCTGGCGGCTCGACACCGTCGCCCGCCATCTGCTCGACCAGGACGGCACGGCCGTCGCACTGAGTGGTGCCGAATACCGGCTGCTCCGCGTCTTCCTCGACCACCCGCAACGGGTCCTGTCGCGCGACCAGCTCCTGAACCTGACGCAGGGGCGCGAGGCTGAGCTGTTCGAGCGGTCGATCGACCTGCTGGTCAGCCGGCTCCGGCAACGGCTGCGCGACGACGCGCGCGAGCCCAGCCACATCAAGACGGTCCGCAACGAAGGCTATGTGCTGGCGATGCCGGTGGAGATCACGAGAGCACGGCCATGAGGGACAAGGCCATGAAGGGCGCAATCCGCCGGTTCCAGCACTTCCTGCATCCACCGCGCACCCTGCGCTGGCGGCTGTTCCTCATCCTCCTGACCGGGCTCGTCCTGGCGCATGGCCTGTCCTTCGGCGCACTGTTCCTGGAGCGCACCAGTGCCGCCAAGGCGATGATGCTCGGCACGCTGGAGTGGGATGTGGCGACCTCCGTCGCCCTGCTCGACCGCCTGCCGCCGGAGGAGCGCGGCCGTTGGCTGCCGATGCTGGAGCGGCGCACCTACCGCTACGAGCTTGGCGCCGGCCTGCCGGGCGTGCCCGAGTTGGGCAGCCGCGGCGGGGAGATTGCCCAAGCCATCAACGGTGCCATCAACAGCGGCGCCGGTGCCGGTTTCCCGGTGGTGGTCGAAAGCATTCCCGGTGACCACCCGCATCTTCAGGCCCATGTCACGCTCGGCGATGGCTCCCTGGTGACGATCGACGTGATGCCGGCCCTCATGCCGCTCGCCGCATGGCTCCCCCTCCTGCTGGCCGGCCAACTCCTGCTGCTGCTCCTCTGTACCTGGTTCGCCGTGCGGCAGGCGATCCGCCCGCTGGCGCGCTTCGCCAAGGCGGCCGAGACGCTCGATCCCGGCGGCACGTCGGCACGGCTGGAGGAGGACGGCCCGAGCGAGGTCGCCCATGCCGCGACCGCCTTCAACGCAATGCGCGACAGGATCGGCCATTACCTGGAGGAGCGCGTGCGGATCCTCGCCGCCATCTCCCACGACCTGCAAACACCGATTACCCGCATGGCGCTGCGGGTCGAGATGGCGGAGGACAGTCCGGAGAAGGAGCGGCTGCTCCGGGACCTGTCGCAGATCGAACGGCTGGTGCGCGAAGGGGTGGCATATGCGCGCAGCGCCCATGGCGATGTCGAGATTCCGGCCCGCATCGATGTCGGGTCCTTCGTCGAGAGCCTCGCCTTCGACTATCAGGATATGGGCAAGCCGGTGACCGTCCGCGGGCTCCCCGGTACGGTCCTGACCACCCGGCCGCACGCGCTGCGCCGCATCCTGACCAACCTGATCGACAACGCACTGAAATTCGCCGGAGAGGTCGAGATCACGGTGACCCGGGACGGCGTCGGCCGGATCGGCATCGCTGTTCGCGACAGCGGCCCCGGCATTCCGGAACATCAGCTCACCGACGTCCTCCAGCCCTTCTACCGGCTGGAACAGTCCCGCAACCGCGATTCCGGCGGAACCGGCCTAGGGCTGGCTATCGCCCACCAGCTGGCGCTGGCGATCGGCGGGTCGCTGACGCTACGGAACCGGCGTACCGGCGGCCTCTGCGCGGAGGTGACGCTCGGCTGACAGGGGTAGTCAGCTGTTTCCGAAGGCAGTGGTGAAGACCGCCCAGCGCTCCTCGAACAGCCGCAAGAGGGATGGCCCGCCTGCCGTCCCATCGTCGCCAAGTCCATCGTCACCAAGTCGGATCCGGTTGTTGACGCCCTCCAGCAGGTCGATCAGGATCCCGCAGACCGAAGCCGGATCGCCCGGTCGCAGTTCGCCCGTCTCTTGTGCGGCGGCAACAAACCCGACCAGCGGTTCCAGCGCATCGAGCGACCAGGATGCCAGCCGCTCCCGGAGAACCGGCGAAACCGCGGCCTCGGCGCTGACGGACAAATAAAAGGCGGCGTAATCGCGCGACGACCCGATCTCGACATAGCGGAACGCGGCGCGGCGCAGCGCGCCGAGCGCCCCCGCCCCACCCTCGCCGGCGGCGGCGGACAGCAGGGCTTCGCGGAACCGCCCGACATCGCGCCCGACCACGGCTTCGAGAAGGGCGGCTTTGTTGGGGTAACGGCGGTAAAGCGTGTGCTTGGACACGCCAAGTTCGGCCGCTATCTCTTCCAAACCGCTGTTGGCGACGCCCTTGCGGCAGAAGACGGCCCGGGCGCCGTCCAGGATGCGCGCATTGATGGCCGCGGCCTGCTCCCTAGTCGGTCTCCCTCCTGCCTTGCGTCCGCCGGTGTCCACCTTCATGTCCCTTCAGCTTTCCATACTCCGTCAAAACAGCACAGTTCCGTTGCGTTTTCCATCGGCGCCTGATATCAGCACGATTGCGTGCCGATATCCTGAAATCAACAAGGAGCGACGCATGGCCTCCATCTCCCTGTCCCGGATCGCTTGGGCGACGCCCGATGGCCACAGCGTCCTGACCGGTGTCGACCTGAATTTCGGGCAAGAGCGCACCGGCCTCGTCGGACGGAACGGCATCGGCAAGTCGACCCTGCTGAAGCTCATCACCGGAGAACTTCAGCCGCTCGCCGGCAGCGTCCGGGTCACCGGTACGCTCGGTCTGCTGAGACAGACGGTCCAACCCGGCGAGCGGGAAACAATAGCCGACCTATTCGGCGTGACCAGAGCGCTCGCCCTTCTGCACCGCGCCGAGGCCGGAGCGGCAAGCGTGGAGGAACTGGCGGACGCCGATTGGACGCTGGCCGACCGCATCACCGCCGCCCTGGCCCGTGTCGGGCTCGATGCCGGTCCCGATACCCGGCTGGCCGAACTCTCGGGCGGCCAGCGGACGCGCGCCAGCCTTGCCGCGGCGATCTTCGCCGACCCGGATTTCCTGCTGCTCGACGAGCCGACCAACAACCTCGACCGCTCCGGCCGCGAAGCGGTGATCACCCTCCTCGCCGGTTGGCGGGCCGGAGCGATCGTGGTCAGCCACGACCGCGAGCTTCTCGACCGGATGGACGCCATCGTCGAACTGACCTCGCTGGGTGTCGCCCGTTATGGCGGCAACTGGACGCACTATCGCGAACGCAAGGCGACGGAACTGGAAGCCGCACAGCAGGATCTGGCCTACGCGGAAAAGCAGGCGGCCGAGGTCCGACGTAAAGCGCAACGCGCGGCGGAACGGCAGGACCGGCGCGATGCAGCCGGGTCACGGAAGGCAGCGCAAGGCGACATGCCCCGCATCCTGCTGGGCGCGCGCAAAAGCAATGCCGAGGCAAGCCGGGGTGCCGGCACCAGACTGGCCGATCGCCAGCGGGCGGAGACCCAGGCCGCACTCGCCTCGGCACGGTCCCGCATCGAGGTCCTGCAGGACCTTTCGCTGGCGCTGCCGCCCACCGGGCTTCCGGCCAACAGGACCGTCCTGCGGCTGGACGACATCACCGCCGGTCATGACCCTGACCATCCGATCATCCGCGATCTCTCCTTCACCATGGAGGGGCCGGAACGGGTCGTCATCGTCGGGCCGAACGGTTCGGGCAAGACGACGCTGCTGACGCTGATCGCCGGCGGGATCGCCCCGATGCGGGGGACGGTGTCGGTTGCCGTCGACTTCGCCATGCTGGACCAGCGTGTCGGCATCCTCGATCCCGCTATGTCGATCCTGGACAACTTCAAACGCCTCAATCCCGGCGCAACCGACAATGCCTGCCGGGCGGCACTCGCCCGCTTCCTGTTCCGGGCGGACGCCGCCCTGCAACAGGTGGGAACGCTGAGTGGCGGGCAGACGCTGCGCGCCGGCCTAGCCTGTGTGCTGGGCGGGCCACGGCCACCGGCGCTGCTGATCCTGGACGAACCGACCAACCACCTGGACATCGAATCGGTCGAAGCCATGGAAGCGGGACTGAGATCCTACGACGGCGCCATCCTGCTGGTCAGCCATGACGAGACCTTCATGTCTAACATCGGCATCGAACGGCGGCTGGACCTCGCATCCTTTACCGGTGGAGGTGGATCGTCTCAACGGTGATCCGGTTGCTCCGGCATGGGGACACAAAGCATGCGGTTGGCGCCGGCAATCAAATTCGCAAACCTCACTTCTTTGGAAACATGTATCGCAATGTATTTGAAACGCCCCAAGATACAAATGCATTCATTCTCACTGCTCCGCGACACATCAATGATACAACCAAGGGAGGCCTTACTTCCAAGAATGATCATGGGACGGAGACAGTGACGGCATGGAGGTCTGGCGTCATGGCAGTCTGTGGAGCGTCAACTCCGCAAATGCTGTCCTATGCGGAGAAGACACGGGAGGCGGGCTGTGCTCACACCAACCGACCGGCACGCAGGCACCCACTCCGTGTCTCGGTGAACTCTCTAAGAGTGTAGCTTGGCTGAGAGGACTTCTATCGGACATAGTTTCGTCCAGGAGAGATGCGCCGGCTCATATCCACATGGCGCCTGCCCCATGATCAACAAACAGGACGAGGAATGCCTGCCTTGCGGCGGCCAACCGCACCAAACGGATCAGGTTTGTCAAGAGAGCGGCTCGTCCCCGGATTTCACTGCATCCACCATGCAACGATACATTGGACTCAGGCACAGCGGGCATTGGGAGAAACGCAATCGTGACGGACTTGGAGAGCAAATCGGTTCAAGAACGGATGTACTTTGGACCCTTCTGTTTGTCCCCAGGCGAACGGCTGCTGACCCGTGATGGCGAGCCCGTACAGATCGGCGGCCGGTCGTTTGATCTGCTTGTCGTCCTGACCGAACAACCCGGACGTGTCCTATCCAAACGCGAACTGCTCAAGAGGATCTGGACGGACGTGGTTGTCGAGGATGGCAGCCTGCGCTTTCACATGGCCGGACTTCGCAAGCTCCTGGGAGATGGCGAGGATGGTGCACGCTACATCGCGACACAGGTCGGCGTCGGATATGCATTCGTGGCACCGGTGGAAAGACAGAGCGTGCCAGGAGCGCCCCCGGTTCCGCCAACAGCGATTGTCCCGGATGCCGATAACCGGTCGACGGTGAGCGCCTTGAATGTTCCGGCACGCCTTAATCGTCTCATTGGGCGGGAGCGTGACGTTCAACTTCTGCAAAGGCGTGTGATCGACACACCGCTCTTTACAATCGTAGGACCGGCCGGTGTCGGAAAAACATCGCTTGCGATTGAGATCGGACACGAACTGACCGAGGCCTTCAAAGGACAGGTGGCGTTTGTCGATCTCGGCATGCTTGAAAACTCAGCACTGGTTCCCTCAATGACGGCGGGCGCTATGGGAATCCGGGTGCATAGCGATGATCCGTTGGCGGTCATTCTTGGTCATGTCCGCGATCAACCCTTCCTGCTTCTGTTTGACAACTGCGAGCACGTCATTGAAGCGGCGGCCCAGCTTGTTGAACGGATAATGGACGATGCGCCGAAGGTTCGCGTTCTTGCGACATCGCGCGAGCCGTTGCGCGTACGCGGCGAGCATATTCACCGCCTCGACGCTCTCGGCTATCCCGAGGACGCCTCCAACCTCACGCTGGAGCAGTTGCTCTCCTATCCGGCGGTCCAACTGTTCTGCGAGCGCGCGACGGAGGCCGACAGTTCGTTGGAGGTCGACGAGCGCGCCGCTCGTCTGATCGCAGGCATGTGTCACCGATTGGACGGAATGGCGCTGCCGATCGAGCTCGCTGCCGTGCGCGTCGCAACGCACGGCATACCGGCCACCGCCCGCCAGCTCGGCGAGAGATTCAGTTTTGGTTGGTCGGGACGGCGCACAGCCCGTCCGCGGCAGCAGACCCTTCAGGCGACACTCGACTGGAGCTATGACCTTCTCTCTGAGATTGAGCAGATCGTTTTCGAGCGCCTTTCGGTTTTCGTGGGTCCCTTTTCCATCGATGCGGCGCTGGAGGTCGTTGCAGACACGGAAATCAGAGCAGACGAAGTGGCTGTTGCGCTGGACGAGCTGTCATCGAAATCACTCGTTGCGCCGGACCGGTCATGCGGCACTGGAACCTATCGCCTGCTGGAGATGACGCGCGCCTACACGCGAGAGAAGCTCCTTGGCCGGGGCGCGCAGGAATATTCTACGGCATTCCGTCGTCATGCCGGCTTTTTCCTCAGGGAGCTCGAAGCACTGGCCGATCAGAAGGAAGACGTATTGCAGGATGTTCAATCCCTTCGCCAGCAGTTCGGCAACATCCGCAGCGCGCTTGAATGGAGCTTTGGTCGAGATGGGGATCTCAAGATCGGTATTCGTCTTGCCGCAGCCAGCGCTCCGGTCTTTCTGACTCTGTCGTACCTGACCGAGGCTCGGACCTGGTGTGCCCGCGCGCTTTCGGACATCGAGGAGAGCCAGCGCGGGACGGCGATCGAGCTTGAACTCCAGGGGTCGCTCGGCATCGCGCTCATGTTCACCCGCGGCAACAGCGAAGCAGCTGGCAACGCTCTCACCCGCTCACTTGAGGTTGCGACCGCACTTGAAGACCATTGGAGCCAGCTTCGCATGCTGGGCCGTTTGCACATTTTCCATGAACGCATCGGGGAATATGATGTCGCCATGTCATATGCCGGGCGCGCCGTTGAGGTTGCGCAGACGATTGGTGAGCCGGAAGCGATGGGCATCGCCTACTCGTTGTCAGGCATCTCCCATCACCTTTCCGGCGACCAGATCCGTGCTCGCGGGGAACTCGAACTTTCATTGAAACATAGCCCGCCATCGCAGCGCGGCCGCACCATCCACTATGGGTTCGATCACAGGAACCGATCCGGCATTGCGCTGGCGCGGACATTGTGGCTGTGTGGAGACTCCGAGCAGGCCGGCCTCATCGCTCGTCAGACTGTGCGTGAAGCTGCGCAACTGGATCATCCGGTTACCCTTTGCATCGCCTTGATCTGGTCCATCAACGTCTATTTGTGGATGGGCGACCTGGATGCGGCTGAAGAGGCGCTGAAGGACTTCGGTGAATGCGCTGACGTGAACGCGCTTGGACCCTATATCGCAGCGGTCGGCGGCGTTCGCGGCGAGTTGGCGATCCAGCGCGGGTGCACTGGGGACGCGATCTCTGCGGTCGAAAAGAGCCTCTCCCAGCTCCGGACTGCCCGATACGAACTTCTGACAACATCCTTTTCGATTGCAGTCGCACAAGGCCTGATCCAAGAGGCCCGGTTGGCCGAAGCAGCGGAACTGGTGGAATTGACGATCTTGCGCTGCAAAAGCAATGGCGAACTGTTCTTAATGGCGGAGCTACTGCGTTTCAAAGCCAGGATTACCCATCTTCAGAGCAACAATATTGAGGAAAGCCAAAAAATCCTGAATGAAGCGATATCCCTGGCCAGAGAGCAGGGTGCACGCGCTTGGGAGCTGCGTGCAACCATCGATTTGGCTCAGTTGCTGGCAAACGGGGCCTTTGCGACCCGCGCCATCTCCGTGCAACACGCTGCCGCGCGATGAACATTCCCGCGCGTTACTACACCGGCTACATCAGCGGCATCGGTCTGCCGCCACCTTATGCGCCGATGGATTTCGCGCCCTGGATGGAGGTGTACGCGACGGGTAGCTTTCGGTGCCGAAGATCCAGGCGGTGGAGACGCACCCGTTCTTCGCGCGCAACAGCACGCGGGCATCGTGGCCGTCCTTTCCGGCATGGTTGGCAGCCTGCACCGCGGCGATGAGGGCGCCGACCTGACCGTCGAGAAAGGGGCCGTAGCGCTCCCCTTCCAGCATGATGAACCAGCCATCCGTTTGGCATGACACGATGTAATGGGCTGAAAGACTCATAGTGTCACCGTTTCTTCATGGCGGTCGTGCCGGCCGCGCGGGTACAGGCCGTGGTGAGACGGGTCAGCAGCGCGCCCTGCGGAAGGCTGGCGTGGCCCGGCGGTGGGTAGCCAGCGGGCAGCCGGTTGGATGGAGCGTTGTGCGGTGCCGGATGCCAACGGCGTTCGGCGTCCCCCCAGCGCAGCTGTTCGCGCAGCACGTCGGCCCCATGAGGGTATCGCCCGTCGATGGAGTGGAACAGGGCGGTCATGGGCGTTCCTCCGGTCGGTGTGCGAATAGCGGAATGCCCGCCATGGGCGGAATTGCCGAATGCGGAGTTTCGGTGGCTACCCTTGGAACTCCGGCGGCGCCGGCACAGGACCAGCGGACAGAACAGGGTTCCCCCGTCGCCGATTGTGCCAGCACGACGCTGGCGAAGCCGAGGCGTTCCGCCGCCCTGGCTTCGCGAATGGCTTTGTCGAGTGCATCGGCTTGGTCGATGCAGGGCGGATAGACGAAGCCGTCCGCCCGCACGATCCAACCGGAATGCGTTTTCAAGATGAAGAAGGCGAGCCTTGTCCTGGCATCCATGGGTGCTCTCCGATCTGGGGCTGGTCTGCCGGCAATGGCGGCAGCGATCATGCCGTCTGGATCGACTCACGCCAGGAAGAGCTTCAGACCTGCAATCATCAGCAGAAAGGGAGAGCCTGGAGTGGCCTCAGAAGAACCTAACTGGTGATTGAGCGATATGTGTTTAAAAAATATCAAGGATAGCTCTTGGGGATCTGACGATTTGCAAGAGCGGATTGCACCGGCCCCGTCATCCAGTATCTTTCCAGAACTTGCAAGAATCAGCGTTCCTCTGGATGTCTTCGGCAGACCAACCTTCGCCTCGGCCACAGCCGGGATGGTTGCGGTCGAGGCAGCGGCTGTCTTGTCGTCCTTATGGGCGGTTCAGGTCCGCCCTTTTCATGCGTTTTTCAGATCAGCGCTTGTTGCCGGGCTTGCCGCCTGACGTGCCGGCGACCGGCTCCACCTTGACATCGGTGCGGCGGGCGACGGCCTCCACGGTCTTTTCCTGTTCGGACGCCGTCTTGGACAGCACGACCTCCTCGACGACGCGGGCCTCCTTGGTGATCTCCGGCATTTCGGAGGTCGCCGTCAGCTCGATGGTCTTCTCGCCGAAGGCGGCCTTCTCCTCGTCTGCGCTCAGGGGCCGGTCGACCGTGCGATGCTCCACGTCCACCGCCTCGTCGCGCAGCGTCACGGTTTCCCGAACCGGCGTTTCGGTGACCTCCAACGTGGCCTTCACCCCGCCCTTGGCGACCCGGCGCTTGCCGATCTCGACCTCCTCCTTCACCGACTGGAGGGTCTCCTGCTCGACGTTGCTGCCGTTGCCCGCCTTCTGGGCCGGCTTCCGCACCGCCGTGGGCTCGGGCAGGTCAACGGACCCGTTTTCATCGAGGATGGCTTCCGCCGCGTCGGCGTCCTGGTCGGCGATGTCGGCCGCGACCAGGGTGTGGCCCCGGCGGACGGCCGCGCCATACTGCTCGGCCAGTTCCTTCTCGAAGCCGTGCCCCAGCAGACCCTGGGCGGCCTTGTCGGCGCTGTCGGCGCCGCCGAAGGTTTCGATGTCCGTTTCCTGGCAGCCCGCCGCAATCAGGGCCTGGAAGGCCTTCTTGGCGGAACCGCTTTCCTTGTAAAGTCCAACGACGATCGTGCTCATGATGCTCTCCAAATGGATTTCAGATGTTCTGGGGTGTTCAGGCATTCCCGGCCGTTCAGGCCGCGGGAGCGTCCGGTGGCGGGTCCTGGTCGACGACCACCTCCTGACGGCGCACCGTGACGTGGTCGATCATCTTGCGGCTCGTGGTGCGGCGGGTGATCCGGACCTCTTCCACCAGCCTCAGGCGGACTTCCACGGTGGCCACCTCCTCGATCACCGAGATGACGGTGGTGTCGCCGTCCTGGCGGTCGGGGATCGGGCCATCGACGAAGCGACCGACAGCGACCCGCTCGACCTCAAGCTTCTCCACCGACAGGTCGGCTTCGACAGGCTGCTCGTGTTCGTGGCTGAGGGTGCGGGCGTGAACCGCTCCGGTCACCTGCGTGCGCATGTGCACGCTCACCCGCTCCTCGACGGCGAGAAGCGTCTGCGGCCCGTTTTCGTCCGAGTCGGTCAACGGAGGCACTCCTACGGTTCTGCTCCTGCGGTTCCGGTGGCCAGGGAGCTGGAAAGAGCCGGCCGGATGCCGGCACCGGTCAGCCGCCGGGCCGGGTCGTCATCTGCTTGGCGCCTTCCGTGAGGCGGGACGCGGCCTGAGCGACACGGACATTGACTTCGAACAAGGCCAGCCAGCCGCCGAGCATATAGCGGCTGCCCGCCATCATGATGTCCTGCGGGCCGTGAGCCCGGAGCATGCTGCTCATCATCTCGTTCTGGCGGTCGACCGCCTGGTTCATGAAGGTGACGGCCTCCGAGAAGACCCCGCCATAACCCGCTGCCAGAGCATTGCCGGATTCCGTCGCCCGCCCGGCTTCCGGAAGACTGCCCATGCTGCCGGCGCCAGGCAGCTTCGGCGGCCAGGGCCTCGGCTGCTGGCCGACGCTACGGGAGGCCTGCGCTGCCGCTGCGCCGGCTTTCGGTGCTTGCTCTTCACTGGCGCTGCGGATGCCGGGCCTCTTGGATGCCTCGGCGTTGGCCGCGGCTTCGTCGCTGGCGCTGTGAATGGTCGGTCGAGTGGTGGAGGTCGGGTGCGTGCCGTCGTCCATGTCGTCTCCATAACTGTTCGGGATGATGGTTGGGTGCAGGCAGGGAGCGTCGGGCTCGACCTGAATGACTTAGCTTCATATTATGCTGCATCGCAAAAATTCAACCGGCGGAGAAATATAACTAGGAGAAACCCGCTATAAATCGTAAGATAAAAAGAGATAGTATTTGACGCCGTGTGATTTCTAATTTCAAGTGCGTGACTTCGAGAAAACCACTTTTTGACAATTATTATATCTATCGTGTCCGGCCAGACATCCGGCGATGTGTCGGCGCCACTTTTGCGCATAATGAGCCTGTGGTCCGCACCTGTATCTTTTCAAAAATAAACGACCAAACGCAGGGAGCGCTGCATGCCCGGAAATCCCCGCGACCAGAAGGACGCCGAGCAGATGGTCAAGGCGGAGGAAGCGCGCGGCGGTCCCTTCGTGGTGGCTGCGGAATCCACCCTGATGCCGATGCTGATCGCCGATCCGACCCTGCCGGACGTGCCGATCGTCTTCGTCAATGCCGCGTTCATCAAGCTGAGCGGCTATGCGCGCGAGGAGATCCTTGGCAGGAACTATCACCTGCTGTCCGGCGTCGACACCGACCCGGAGGTGGCACGTGCCATCGACCTGACCGTGCGCGCCGGAGAGGCCATCGTGCGCGGGGTGCAGCTCTACCGGAAGGACGGAAAGCAGCTGTGGATGCTCCAGCATGTCGCCCCCGTCTTCGAGGAGGACCGCATCCGCTACCACTTCGCGTCCTTTGTCGACATCACCGAGCGCAAGACGGCGGAAGACGAGTTGCGGCAGCTCAACGAGGATCTCGACCGCCGCGTCTCGCTGCGCACCGAGCGGCTGGACGAACTCAACCGCCAGCTCGCCAGTGAAGTCGAGCGCCGCGTCGACGTGGAGCGGGTGCTGCGCAACACGCTTCACGACAAGGACATGCTGCTGCGCGACAAGGACGACCTGATGCGGGAGGTGAACCACCGGGTCAAGAACACCTTGCAGATGGCTTCGTCCTTCCTGCGCATCCAAATGAGCATCGCCCGGAGCCAGGAACCGGCCGTCCAGGAGGCGCTGCACAGCGCCGTGGAACGGCTGGACCGCATGGCCGAGATCCACGAGAAGCTCTACCGGGCGCAAGGGCTGCAGGAGATCGAATTCGGCGGATATCTGGGGATGCTGTGCCGCGACCTGCTGGCGTCCTTTGGTGCCGCGCACGGTCTGCGGGTGGTCCTGGATATCGATACCGACGAAGCGTTTCTGAAGCCGGACCAGGCCATCCCGCTCGCCCTGATCGCCAACGAGGCGATGATCAACGCGCTGAAATACGCTTTTCCGGATGGACGCTCCGGCCGCGTCACCGTCTCATTCCGCCACACCTCACGCAGCCTTCTGCGCATGACCATCGGTGACGATGGCGTCGGCATGCCCGACGAGCGACGCGGAGGTTCGCTCGGTCTCACCCTGATGGAGTTGCTGGCCGAACAGATCGAAGCCAGTGTGACCGTCAGGTCCGACAGGGGCACCACCGTCACGGTGTCAATCCCCGCATGACCGCTTGATAGCGACGATGCCAAACGGCCGGAGCAAGGGGCCATGACGCTGCATATTCCGACATCCGAGGTTCTGCGCGGCTTGCTGGACGAGGCTCCGGCGGATTGCGTGACGTTCGGATGGCTGCTGGAAAAACTCCACAAGCGTTCCTTCGGCATCGTTCTGCTGCTGCTGGCGCTGATCGGGCTGGCGCCGGGAACGTCGCCGGCCGTCGGCCTGCTGCTGACCATTCCCGCTCTCCAGATGACCCTGGCGCGCGAGAGTCCGGTTTTTCCCCTGATGATCACGTCCCGGCGCTTTTCGACACAGCGCCTGGTCCGGCTGGTCGATCGTGCTGTGCCGGTGTTGAGGCGGATGGAGACGGTCATACACCCGCGCTGGAAGACGCCGTTCGAGGCGACGACGCGCGTGGTCGGGCTGGTCGTTCTCGCGCTGACAAGCGTCTTCTTCGTCCCGATTCCCCTGAGCAACATCGTGCCGGCCGTGACGATCATGCTGATCGCCCTGGCTTATCTCGAAGAGGACGGGGTGTTGCTGGCGCTGTCCCTGGCGGCGGCCGCCGCCGTTCTCTTCGTCACGGCTCTCACCATCTGGCAATCGGTCAAGGCGGTCCGGTTCATGGCGTCTTGAGCCGGGCATCGCAACGGCGTCGCAGCGACGCGCCGCGATGGAGCAGAGGGAAAGGACCGTACTCCATATTAAGAAAACAAAAGCGCATAGATTCCAATACAAATAGAACGCAAAAGAAATTATGCCGAATGAGTTTCGACATAGATATTTGAAGTCGACCATTGTGGTGCAAATTATTGGTACCATATTAATTGCAGAATTTGTGATAGGAGGCTGTGGTGACGCTCAGGCATACGACGCTATCCGGGTGGACTGCTTCAGAGCGTGCAGCCTGGGCTTTGTCCGCGCCGAAATGGAAGAGCATGGCCTATCTGACACTTGGCATGTCAGTCGGCTTTCTTGCAGGGTTGGCGTTCTCGGGCTTCAGCGGATAGCGTGTCTGCTGAAGATAAACGTCCTGCAAGGACAAAGGCCGCGCTCGACCACCCGGAACATCTGCAGGGCGCCATCCACCGCAAGCCTGTCAATTCGAACGGGCACCTCCCTCCCCATCAAAATGCGATTACCAAGTCATTCGTCCAACCGGGGACCTGACCTGGAGAGCATCTTCAGAAACCGCCGGTCACGCACGGGAGCATCTTTCGATGAGCACCGCATTCACCCGCACGACCGCCAGGACGGTGACGTTCACCCGTCCCTTCGAATTGAACGGCATGGACGGGGTGCAGCCGGCGGGGAGCTACGTCGTGGAAACCGACGAGGAGCTGATCGACTCGCTCTCTTTCCCGGTGTACCGCCGTACTGCGACCTGGATCCATCTGCCGCATGCCGATGGACGCTCCAATGGAGGGTTGGGTATGGCGCAGACAGCGCTCATCGACCCGGATGAACTGGACAGAATCCTGGCATCCGCGGAAACGGAACCCCAGTACGGTTCGCAGGAGCATGGTTCGCAGGGCCGGTGAAGCCGTGTCAGGACCGGTCGGGTGCCTTCACCCTCATACCGGGATGACCGTCACGGCGAGGAACACGCAGATCGGTGCAGTCGGTCCAGGCCTTACTGGTCCGCACCGGAGAGGAGAATCCGTCATGCAAGCCGCACACCCAAGCAAGCGCTCGTCGTCGGTCCATTTTCTGCGCGGGAAGATGTTCATTCAGACCGCTTCGGCGCTCCCGGTTGCCATGAGCATTGCCGATGAGCGGCAACGCCGGCTGGAGCGTGGTGCCCGGCTTTGTGGCTGGGACGACGACGGTGGTGCGCAGCCGCAGGAGTACGCCAAGGAGTGAAGCGCTGTTCAATCGAATTTCAACTCCGATCGGCAATGATGCCAAGCCGATACTGGGCGACAGGTGGCAGAACAGGAAAGCCCCTTCCCGGGTGCGCGGCCCCTCCCCGTCCGCTTGGGCAGGCCACCGCGGGGCCACCGCCCGCCAGGCGGCGTGCGCCATGACTGTCTTGGCCAAGTGAGGTGATGTGGTGGACGGCCCTTTTCCCCAAATGCCGGTGAAAAGCGTTGGACGTCGAAGACACCATGTGTGGACGGCCCTCTCGGCGCAAGAGGAGAATTCGTGTTGACGGTTGGTCGGGTGCATCCATGTGTCCGGCCTGTCGTCGCGACCTCTGGTCGCTGGCCTTGATGAAGTCCGCGGATCAACGCCCAAATCACCTCAGCGCGCTCCCGGGCGCTTGGTCCCCGTGGGTTTGGTCGATCCCCGGTCTGACCGGTTCGTCATCACGTCTCACCACCCTCACGCCATCCGCCTCGGCAGGACCTTGGTCCGCTGCCGAGGCGAACCTCGACTACGCGGCGGTCGGTGCCGCGTAGGTCCCGCCGCGCGTCAGCACCGCCCAGGCAATGCGCGCCGTTTTGTTGGCCAGGGCAACGGCGGCGAGTTTGGCGGGCTTGCGCTCCAGCAGCTTCGCCGCCCAGCATCGAGCCGCGTTGTCCTGGCGCGCCAGCCGCATGACCGCCGTGGCGCCGACGACCAGCAGGCGGCGGAGGTAGCCGTCGCCTTGCTTGCTGATCCCCGTCTGCCGCTCCTTCCCGCCGCTGCTGTGGGCTTTCGGCGTCAGGCCGAGCCAGGCGGCGAACTGCCGGCCCGATCGGAACAGCGTCCCGTCCGGCACCGCCGCGGCGATCGCGCTCGCGGTGATCGGGCCAATGCCGGGGATCGTCGCCAAACGGCGGCTCACGTCGCTGGCGCGATGCCACTCCAGAATGCGCGCCTCCAGCCGGTCGATTTCTTCGCCGAGCAGGCGGAGCTGATCGACGAGGCCGTGCAGTGCCCGTCGCGCCAACTCCGGAAGACGATCCTGCGCCTCGTGCAAAGTCTCGATGGCGGCCTTCGTCCCGCTTGGCCCTTTGGCCGCGATAATCCCGAACTCCGCGAGGTGACCGCGCAAGGCGTTGATCAGCATCGTCCGCTGCCGGACCAAGAGGTCCCGAGTCTTGTGGAGCATCAAGGCTGCCTGCTGATCGATGCTCTTGACCGCCACGAAGCGCATCGTCGGCCGGGTCACCGCCTCGCAGATGGCCTCGGCATCAGCGGCGTCGGTCTTTCCGCGCTTCACGTAGGGCTTGACGTAGGCGGGCGGCATCAGCTTCACCGTATGGCCCAGCGCCGCAATTTCCCGCGCCCAGTGATGCGCCGTTCCACACGCTTCCATCCCCACCAGGCACGCCGGCAGGCCTTGGAAGAACTTCAGCACCTCGCCCCGTCGCAACTGCCGACGGACCAAAACCTTCCCGTCGCCATTGATGCCATGAACCTGGAAAACATTCTTCGCCAGATCCAGACCGATTGTCGTCACGCCCATCGCTGGCTCCTATGAGGTGGTGTCTTCGACGTCCAACGCTTTTCACCGGCATTTGGGGAAAAGGGCCGTCCACCACATCACCTCACCTGCTGGTGGTCTCGCGCCGGTGCAGCCATGGCGCGGCATGGCAGCGGCACTCGGCACCTTTCTGGTGCTCGGCACCGTCACGGCCGTGTGGCCGAACCCGGTGTTCGTGCGGATGACGCCGACCCAAGGCTTCGAGGTCTGGTTGCTGGCCATCCAGTCCGTGCTGGTCGGCGTCTATGTCGCCATTCGGCGGCCCCGGTGCCCTGTTCCCGGCGCCGGTTTCGGCAGCCTGCTCGGCTTTCTTGGCATTGCCTGTCCGACCTGCAACAAGATCCTGCTCTTCGCCTTCGGGTCCGACCTGCTGCTCACCTATTTCGAGCCCTACCGGCTGCCGCTGGCCGCGGTCGGCGCGGTTGTGACGGCGGTGGCGGTTCAACATCATGCCCAGCCTTGGCATGCCGGTCTCTCACAAGGCTGCCTGATCACCAGCGCCTCAGGGGGGAAGCCGTCCGCGTGCCGAGTTTTGCAGCGAATCCTCGGAGCCGTTGAGCGCATTGAGGACGGCAGCCGTGGTATGGCAGCAGTGGTCTGCCAGGAGCCTGCCTGCCGTCGCCGCATCGCGTCGCCGGAGTGCCGCCATGAAGCCATCATGTTCCATCAGCGAGTCGCGCCAGCGGTCGGCATCGTAGTTGGCCAGTGACCGGGCGCGGAGGATCTTCGATGCGAAGCCAGAGTAGGTGGCCTCCAAGGAGGGGTTGCGCGCCATTGCGACGATCCAGGCATGAATTTGGCGGTTGGTCATGAAATAGGCCAGCCGGTCACCGGCATCGAACTGCGCGTGAAGCCGAGCGTGGAGCCGGTCGAGTTCGGCAAATTCCTCCTCTGTCCCACGTCGGCATGCGAGTTCGCCCGCCAACGCCTCCAGCGCCTCCATTACCTCGAAGACCGCGGCAATTTCATTCGGATCGATGGGCGTCACCACCGCGCCGCGGTGCGGCCGGAGTTCCACAAGCCCCTCCGCGGCCAAGATCCGCAACGCCTCCCGCAGCGGGGTGCGGGAAACGCCGAGATGCCCGCACAGCTGGATTTCCGGTACCCGGCTTCCCGGCCGAAGCTCTCCGGAAAGGATCATCGTGCGCAATTCCGCGACGACCCCGTGATGCAGCGTTTCGCGGCGGATCGGCCCGGCGGCGGGCTTGGCTGTCTTCACGCTATCCATGGTCGATCCGGCACTGCCCGTTCTGCTGAATGATTGTGCATAGATGTGCGAACGATGCCATGCGCACAAAAATAAGGCAAGCGTGACTCGCAAAGGCGCTCCGACGGGAAAATAATGCAAGCCATTGATAATGATGATGATTTCCAAAATCACCATTTTGTATACAATCTGGCACGCGGTTTGCGATCGACGGATCATCGCAATCGCATCAGGGAATCCTGCCCATGTCGCTTCGATCCTTCACCTATGGCGCCGTCACCGGCCTGGCCCTCGCCTTGTCCGCGGCCGCTGCGACGGCGCAGGCCGCCGATATGGAGGCGGTGAAGCTGGGTTTCGCCAAATGCGCCCATTGCCTGCCGATGGCGCTGACACCCGATCTGGCAAAGGGCGTCAAGATCGAGGCGATCAACTTCAATTCCGGCAACGACGTTCTGACGGCATTGGTATCCAAGAGCATCGATGTGGCCCAGGTCACCTACCTCCACTACATCACCGCCCTCGACAAGGGATTCGACGTGGTGGCCATCTCCGGTCAGGTGAATGGCGGCTCGGAGATTCTGACGGCCAAGGGGATCGAGCTGAAGGCGGACGACTGGGCCGGTTTCAAGGCGCTGGTCGCCGAACGCAAGGCGAAGGGCGAGCCGTTGCGCGTCGCCGCCTCGCGCGGGAACGCGCAGGACATCCACATGCGCGGCGCCTTCCTGAAGAACGGCATCGACGCCAACAAGGACGTGCAGTTCATCAACATCCCGAACCCGTCCGACCACGCTGCCGCCCTGCAGCGCGGCGAGGTCGACGTGATCTGTACGGTGGAGCCCTTCGCCTCGCAGATCCGTGGCAGCGGCGTCGGCCGGCACTTCACGCTTCCCTACGACCAGGCCGCCGGCAACCTGACCAACCTGATCGTCACCCGTTCCGACGTCATCAAGGAACATCCCAAGGCGGTCGAGGCCACCGTCGCGTCGGTGGTGGCTCTGGTCGACACCCTGAAGGCAGACAAGGGCGCCTGGATCGAGACGATCAACAAATACACCGGCATGGACAAGGCGGTCGCCGCCGAGGCGCTGAAGAACGCCACCCCGGACTATGAGATGCACAAGGACAGCACGCTGGCCATCGCCGCGATGATGCGCGACCTGAAATACATCAGCCACGACGTGTCCGCGGTGGCCGAAAAGAACCTCGATTACAAGTTCCTCGAAACCGTTACCGGCAAGCCGAAAAGCGAACTCGGTTACTGATCCGCGGCCGCATGCGGCCCCGCCGGCCCGATCCGCGATTTACGGCGGGGCGCATCCGACAGGTGTTTTCGACGGAACGGGAGTCCGCCTCATGAGGGCGATCTGGAAATCCTGGGAGCGGGCAGTCGTTCCCCTCTTCATTCTCGTGGCCTGGGAGATCGTGTCGCGATCCGGCCTGCTGCCAGCGGCGCTGCTGCCGCCGCCGACGGTAGTTTTGCATGCCTGGGGCGACTGGGTGTTCGGCTTCGACGAGACGTCGCAGGGCAACAGCGGGCGCTGGCTGGCCGACGCGCTGTCCAGCGCCATGCGGGTCGCCGCCGGTTATGGTATCGCGGCGGTCAGCGGTATCCTGCTCGGCATCGCCATCGGCTGGTGGCGCTGGGTCGAGCGGACGGTGGAACCGACCATCCAGATGCTGCGCCCGGTTCCGCCGGTGTCCTGGATTCCGCTGGCGATCATCTGGTTCGGCATCGCCGACAAGCCGGCGATCTTCCTGGTCTTCCTTGGCGCCTTCTTCCCTGTCCTGATGAACACCATCCATGGGGTGAAGACCGCCGACCGCAACCTGATCCGCGCCGCCTCGATGATGGGCGCCACCGAACAGCAGCTGTTGCGCCATGTGGTGTTCCCGGCGGCGCTGCCCAGCATCTTCGCCGGCCTGCGCATCGGCATCGGCGCCGCCTGGATGCTGACCGTCACCGCCGAGATGGTCGCGGTCAAGAGCGGGCTGGGGTATGTGCTGTGGGACAGCTATTACTTCCTGCGCTACGACCTCGTGCTCGCCTCGATGGCCAGCATCGGCCTGCTCGGCTATGCGACCGACGGCCTCATCAAGCTCCTGATGTCGATGGCTCTGCACTGGCAGCACGGATCAACCCTGCAGAGCCGGGAGGGTTGACGCCATGGCGTCCATCGAACTCAAGAACATCACCAAGGTCTTCCGCGACGCCAAGCGCAAGCGTGATCTGCTGGCCATCGACGACGTCAGCCTGTCGGTGGAACCGAACCAGTTCCTATGCCTGCTGGGATCTTCGGGCTGCGGCAAGTCCACCCTGCTGAACATGATCGCCGGCTTCGAGAAGCCGACCGGCGGCAGCGTGACGGTCGGCGGCAAGCCGGTGGACGGGCCGGGCGCCGACCGCGGCATGGTCTTCCAGCAGGCCAACCTGATGCCGTGGCTGCCGGTGTGGGAGAATGTCGCCTTCCATCTGCGGCTGAAGGGCTGGCGCAAGGCCGACCGCCGGGCCGCCGCGCAGGAATACATCGACATGGTCGGCCTGCGCGGCTTCGAGAATCATTTCCCGGCAGAGTTGTCGGGCGGCATGAGCCAACGCGTCGGCATCGCCCGCGCCCTGCTGCTGAACCCGCAGGTCATCCTGATGGACGAGCCGTTCGCGGCGCTCGACGCCCAGACCAAGATGGACATGCAGGAAGAACTGGTCGCCATCTGGCAGAAGCAGCGCTGCACCATCGTTTTCGTCACCCACAGCGTCGACGAGGCGCTGGTGCTCGGCACCCAGGTCGCGGTCCTGACCAGCCGTCCGGGGCGGGTGCGCGAGCTGATCGACCTCGACCTGCCGCGCCCGCGCGACATCACCAGCCAGCAGTTCAACGACCATAAGCGCCACATCCTCAACCTCATCCGCGAGGAGGGGATGCAGCAGCGCCGGGAAGCGAAAGCGGAAGTCACCGCGGAAGCCAGCCGGCAGGGTGCGGCGGCATGACACCCACCCCGCTCGTCCCGCTCGACCTGCTGCTGACCGGCGTCACCGCCATCACCGGCGATCCGGCGCTGGGCATCGTGGAAGACGCCGCCATCGGCATCCGCGACGGCCGGATCGCCCATCTGGCCCCGGCCTCCGCCGGGCTGCCGGCGGCGGCCCGCAAGATGCACCGGCCCGGCCGGGTGGCGACGCCCGGTTTCGTCAACGCCCACCTGCATGCGGTGCTGGTGATGGTGCGCGGCGTCGCCGCCGATCTCGGCTTCGCCCCCTCCTACACCCCCGGCGTTCCCAAGGGCACCGACGCCACGCCGGAGGAGGCGCGGGCGCTGGCCCGGCTGGGGGTGGCGGAGGCGCTGCTGTCCGGCTCCACCCTGGTCTGCGACCATTTCGTCCATGCCGAGGCGACGCTGGATGCCGTCGCCGACCTCGGCCTGCGCGTCCATGCCGGCTGGCGGGTGCATGATGTGGATTTCGCCCGCGTGCCGCAGGGGGAATGGTGCTTCGACGCCGCCATCGGCGACGATCTGCTGCGGCGGACGCTCGACCTGCACGACCGCTGGCATGGCGCCGGGAGTGGACGCATCGCGGTGCAAATGGCCGCCCATGCGCCGGACACCTGCTCCCCCGGCTTCCTGCGCACGCTCGCTGCCGAGGCGTCGGCCCGCGGCATGCGCGTCAACACCCATCTGGCCCAGAGCCGGGTGGAGGTGGAGCGCGTCCGCGCCTCGACCGGCCTGTCTCCGGCGGCTCTGCTGGAGGAGGTCGGGCTGCTGAACGACCGGCTTCTCGCCACCCATTGCCTCTATGTAGATGGCGACGACATCGCCCGGCTGGCCCGCGCCGGCACCCATGCGGTGACCGTTCCCAAATGCAACGCCGCCTCCGGCAGGCTGGCGCCGACCCCGGCGCTGAAGGCGGCGGGAGTCAATCTGGCGCTGTGCACCGATACCCAGCATGGCGACATGGTGGAAGCGATGCGCTGGGCGCTGGCCACCGCCCGCATCGGCCAGGGCGGCGTCACCGCCGATTGGCAGCCGTCCGACGTCTTCCGCATGGCAACGCTGGGCGGAGCGGAGGCCGTCGGCATGGCCGGAGAGATCGGTACGCTTGCCGTCGGCAAACGCGCCGATCTGGTGCTGTTCGACACCCGCCGTCCGCATCTGCGGCCGCAGATCAACCCGCTCGGCACCCTGGTCCACACCGGCCAGGGTCAAGACGTCGAGATGGTGATGGTCGACGGCGAAATTCTGGTGGAGGACGGCCGTCTGCTCCGCGCGGACCTGGAACGGATCTGCATCGAGGCCGACGAAGCCGCCCGCGCGCTGTGGGCGCGTGCCTGAACCTCAGAAAACAGAAAACCCTGAAAACAAGAAAACGCCTGAAGCGACAAGGACCGAACATGAGCACGCCCGACCTGACCAAGCGCGTCCTCCTGGGGATGCTGACCCCGTCGTCAAACACGGTGCTGGAGCCGGTGACCGCCGCGATGCTGAGCGGACTGCCGGAGGTGACGGCCCATTTCGGCCGCTTCACCGTCAAGGAGATCTCGTTGCGCGCCGCGGCGCTCGACCAGTTCACCGACGCACCCTTCCTCGACGCCGCCCGGCTGCTGGCCGACGCGAAGCTGAACGTCATCGGCTGGAACGGCACTTCGGCCGGCTGGCTCGGCTTCGATGCCGACGAGCGGCTGTGCCGCACCATCGCGGCGGAGACCGGCATTCCGGCCTGCACCTCCATGCTGGCGCTGAACGAGATCCTGGAGACCACCGACCGCAAGCGCTTCGCCATCGTCAGCCCCTATCTCGACGAGATCCAGGAGCGGATGGTCGCCAACTACAACGCCGCCGGCTTCGAGGTGGTGGCGGAGCGTCATCTGAACGACCGCGGCAACTTCTCTTTCTCCGAGATTGCCGAGGAGCGGATCGAGCGGATGTGCGCAGAAGTGGCGGAGGCCAAGCCCGACGCCATCGCCATCATCTGCACCAACATGCGCGGCGCCCCGGTGGCCGAGCGGGTGGAGAAGGCGCTGGGCATTCCCGTCTATGACACCGTGTCCACCGTGGTGTGGAAGGCGCTGCGCATGACCGGCGTCGACACCCGCGGGGTCGAGGGCTGGGGCAGCCTGTTCCAGGAACTGCACGGCTGACCGCCGCCAGAGGAAAGGGGAGGGGAACATGGAGTTCGATCTGGTCATCCGCAACGGCACGGTCGCCACCGCGTCGGACGTGTTCAAGGCCGATGTCGGCGTGCGCGGCGGGACCATCGCGGCGCTCGGGGCCGGCCTAGGCGCCGGTGCGGAGGAGATCGACGCCGCCGGGCTGCTGGTCTTGCCCGGTGGCGTCGACGGGCATGTCCATTTCGACCAGCCGACCGGCGACGGGTCGGTGATGGCCGACGATTTCCTCACCGGCACCCGCTCCGCGGCGTTCGGCGGCACCACCACCGTGCTGCCCTTCGCCTGTCAGGAAAAGGGCCGGTCGCTGCGCGAGGCGGTGGACGATTATCACCGGCGGGCCGCCGGCAAGCCGGTGATCGACTATGCCTTCCACCTGATCGTCACCGATCCGACCGAACAGGTTCTGGGACAGGAACTGCCGGCGCTGATCCGCGAGGGCTACACGTCCTTCAAGATCTACATGACCTACGACGCGCTGAAGCTGAACGACCGCCAGATCCTGGAGGTTCTCGACATCGCCCGCAGCGAGGGCGCCATGGTGATGATGCATGCGGAGAATGCCGACTGCATCGCCTGGCTGACCGAGAAGCTGGAGCGCACCGGGCAGACTGCTCCCTTCTTCCATGGCGTCTCCCGCCCGCGCGTGGCGGAGCGCGAGGCCACCCACCGGGCGATCTCTCTGGCCGAACTGGTGGACGTGCCGATCCTGATCGTCCATGTCTCCGGCGCCGACGCGGTGGAACAGATCCGCTGGGCGCAGGGGCGCGGCTTGCGCATTTATGCCGAGACCTGCCCGCAATATCTCTTCCTGACCGCCGACGATCTGGGCGAAGACGGCTTCGAGGGGGCGAAATGCATCTGCTCGCCGCCACCGCGAGATGCCGCCAATCAGGCCGTCATCTGGGACGGGCTAACCGGCGGCGCCTTCCAGATCTTCTCGTCCGACCATGCGCCGTTCCATTTCGACGGTCCCGGCGGCAAGAAGGTCCATGGCGATAAGGCGCCCTTCCGCTGCGTGCCCAACGGCATTCCGGGGGTGGAGACGCGGCTGCCGCTGCTGTTCTCCGCCGGGGTAATGACCGGGCGGATGGAGCTGACCAAATTCGTCGAGCTGACCGCCACCAATCCGGCCCGCATGTACGGGCTGCATCCGCGCAAGGGCACCATCGCGGTGGGGGCCGATGCCGACATCGCCCTGTGGGATCCCGCCCGCCGTGTGACCGTCACCAACGCCATGCTGCACCACAATGTCGACTACACCCCCTATGAGGGGATGGAGGTGACCGGCTGGCCGGTGGCGACGATCTCGCGCGGGGCGGTGGTGTGCCGTGACGGCGCGCTTCTGGTCCAGCCCGGCCGCGGGGAGTTCCTGCCCTGCGGCCTGCCGGCTCCCGCCCGTCCCAAGAGCGCCCCGGCGCCGGTTCTGCCGTTTTGAAGGTCCCGGCGGGTGGTGGCTACATCGCCCGCCGAGCCCTGGGTGATGCACAGGCGGCGGCCACCACCTCGCCGGTGCGGCCGACATGGTGGACGAACAGCCGCTGCGCGGTCTCACCGTCACGGGCCTCCATCGCCGCCAGGATCTCGCGGTGCTCCAGCACCGATTCCTTCCATCGCCCCTGGGCGCCCAGCGCGAAATAGCGCGCCCGCGCCAGCCGGCCGAGCAGCCGGTCATGTGCATCCACCAAGGCCGGGTTCTTGGCGCCCGACACGATCAGCCGGTGGATCTTCTGGTTGATGGAGAAATATTCCTCCAGCGCGCCAGCCCCTTGCAATGCTTCGATCTTCTCCTGGAAGCCACGCAGCCGCCGCAGGTCGGCGGCGGTCATGCGTTCGGCGGCCAGCCTTGCCGCAAAGCTCTCGATGCAGCCCTCGGCCTCGAACAGGTGGATCAGCTCGCTGGCGTCGAG
This sequence comes from Azospirillum oryzae, assembly GCF_900177515.1. Classification (GTDB taxonomy): domain Bacteria; phylum Pseudomonadota; class Alphaproteobacteria; order Azospirillales; family Azospirillaceae; genus Azospirillum; species Azospirillum oryzae_A. The sequence continues at coordinate 356,046 of NZ_FXAK01000009.1, read as the reverse complement.
AGGAGCGACGATGGCGTTGCGGTTGGGGCGCAGCATCACCAGCCCGTCGGCGGCCAGCAGCTTCAGCGCCTCGCGCAGCGGCGTGCGGGAAATGCCGAGCTTCTCGCTCAGTTCGGGCTCGATCAGCCGGGACGACGGCGGCAGCTCGCCATAGATGATCATGTCGCGCAGCCGCTCCACCGCCATCTCCGCCAGCGGCGGGGGCGGCACCGCGCGGCGACGCCGGGGAGCGGCTTCGGTGTCGGGAACCGCCGTGGCGGGAAGATCGTCGTCCATGCTCATCCGAGTTGTCCTTGCCCGCCGGCGGCGAGCACCGTTTCCGTGAAGGCGGCGAAGCGCAGCAGCCGGTGGTCCAGCCCGCGCGGGGCCACCAGCTGGAGCCCCACCGGCAAGCCGTCGCGACCGGCACCGCAGGGCAGGCTGATCGCCGGCACCTTGGCGTGGTTGAACAGCGGGGTGAAGACGGCATGCGCCCTCGGCGGCACCGCCTGACCGCCGATGGTCTCCGGCCCCAGCCGATCGAGCGGCCAGGCGACGCATGGCGTCGTCGGACCGATCAGCAGATCGACACCCGTGAAGTATCCGGCAAGCGAACGCGCCACCTCTACACCCAGCAGCTGTGCCGCCGCGACCTCCGCGCCGGTCAGGCTCAGGCCGCGTTCGATCTGCACGGCGATGTCGGGATCGAACAGGGCCGGGTCGCGGCGGAAGGCTTCGCCGTAAAGGGCGGCCAGCCCTGCATGCTGCAAGGGCATCAGCGCCGTTTCCGTTACCCCGTCCGGCCAAGTCGGATCGCGCCGGACGATGCGGACACCCGCCCGTTCCAGCGCTTCGACCGCGCCGTCCACCGCCTGCCGCACCGCATCGTCCACCGGCGCGTCCAGGCCGAAGCGGGGGCTGCAGGCGACGGTCAGGCAATCCGGCGGCCGGCCGTCCATGGCGGCGATGGCGACGGAGTCGGGATCGCGCGGATCGGGGCCGCACAGCGCCTCGAACATCAGGGCCGCGTCGGCGACGTCGGCGGCGATGGGCGCCATCACGGCGATGCCGGTGAAGGGCTCGGCAAAGCCCGGACCATAGGGAATGGCGCCGAAGGACGGCTTGAAACCGACCGCGCCGACATGGGCGGGCGGACGGCGGCTCGACCCGCCGGCATCGGTGCCGAGCGCCAGCGGCACCAGCCCGGCGGCCACCGCCACGGCCGGCCCGCCGCTCGACCCGCCGGGGGTGAGGTCCGGGTTCTGCGGATGGCGCGTCGGCCCGAACAGCGGGTTGGTGGTGACGCCCTTGCAGGCGAATTCGGAGCTGTTGGCCATGCCGAGGATGACAGCACCGGCAGCGCGCAGGCGCTCCACCGCGACGGCGTCCGCCGGGGCGTGGAAATCGGCGAACAGGCGCGATCCCTGGGTGACTCGCCGTCCGGCAACCCAGATGGTGTCCTTGACCGCGACTGGCACGCCGGCCAGAGGCAGCCTTTCCCCGGCGGCGATCCGGCGGTCGACAGTCTCCGCCTCGGCCAGCGCCCGGTTTCCGTCGACCGTGACGAAGGCGTTCAGTGCCGGGTTGCCGGCGGCGATGCGGTCGAGCGCCGCCAGGGTCTCGGCGCGGGCGCTGCTGCGGCCCCCGCGCACGGCCTCCGCCACAGCGGCTACGCGAATTGGTGAGGTCATCGCTTGTCTCCGAAAAGGCTCAATCCGGCCAGCGCCGCCAGCAGCCCGACCAGGACATAGCCGGCGGCGAGGCTGCTGAGCGCGGCGGCGGCGACCAGCAGGACCGGACCGGCGATCAGCCCGGCGAAGCCGCCGACCATCACCGCACCCGTCGCCTCGCCGATGCGGCCGACGGGCGCCAGCCTTGCGACCTCGGCCAGGAACACACCGTTCCAGCCGCTGGCGGTCAGTCCGAACAGGAAGGTCGCCAGCATCAGGACCGGAAAGGGCATCGCGCCGCCGGCCAGCGCCACCAGCACCGACGCCGCCGCCATGCCCAGTCCCAGCAGCCCGACCAGCAGGCGCGGCGCCATCCAGTGCGAGGCGACGACGCCCCAGCCGAGCCGCCCCACCAGCCCGCCCGCCTGCCCGGCGGCCAGCGCCACCCCGGCGGCGACATGGCCCAGCCCCAGCTCCGTCACGGCGAAGACGACGAAAAAGCCGTTCAGCGTCAACTGGCTCGCCGAATAGGGGAAGGCAGCCAGCGCCATGCGGCGCAGAGCCGGATCGATCCACAGCAGCCGCAGCGCCGTACCCAGCCCGAAGCCGGCGGCGGCGCTGCGGGTCAGCGGATCGTAGGCCGGCCGCAGCCGCTCGAAGACCGGAACGCAGAGCAGCGCCAGCGCGGCGATGGCGACATAGCCGGCGCGCGGATCGGCGACGGCGGCCAGCACCGGCAGGGCCAGGGATCCGGCTATGGCGCCGATCTGGTTGCCGGTCTGGCGGACGGAGAACACCATCGGCCGGTCCGCCTCGCGCACCAGCCGGCCGAGGATGGCGGCGCTGGCCGGCGTCTCGGGTCCGCAGGCCAGCCCGATGGCGATCCCCGCCGCCAGCAGCGCCGCGGCACCGCCACCGATTGCCGCGCACAGCATGGCTGCCGCCGCCGCCAGCGCGCAGAAGCTGGCGACTCGGAAGGAGCCCAGCCGCCCGGCCAGCAAGCCGCCGCAGAGCGACGTCGCCATGCCCACCGAGAAGCCCGTGGTGGTGAACAGGCCCAGCCCGGCCGGATCGATACCCAGCCGCGGCGCCAGCACTCCAGGCGCGAACAGGGCCAGCGCCACCAGCGCCTGCAGGCCGGTCATTCCCGCCAGCGCCGGCAGCAGGGGCGGCACTGGCGCGGCGGCCTCGGCCTCGGCTACCATGTCGGTGAACCGGGCTGGAGGGTGGCATGGCGGGCGGAATTTCGATCCACGGCGTGGATGTGGCGCGCGGCGTCGCCGCCGAGGGCATGCGGGTTGAACTTCACGCGCTCACGCCCGAACGGCGGCTGCTGGCGGCGGGGGAACTCGGCGCCAACGGCCAACTCGACCATCCCACCGTTCGCGGCGAGGGAGTCACCGCCGGCCCGCACGAGGTGCTGTTCCATGTCGGCGACTGGCTGCGCACGGCAGGCTACGCCGAGGAGCAGACCCGCTTCCTCGACATCGTGCCCTTCCGCTTCGTCGTTACCGATCCCGGCCGCCATCTGCATCTGCCCTTCAAATTCACGCCCTACGGAGTTTCGCTCTTTCTGGGTGTATAACCATTTCTGAGAACAAGACAGGGCTCAGGTCAACCGTTTGGACAGGCCGGCGACGCGTTCCATCGCCAGCATCAGGGCGATGGTGGCGACGATCAGGATGCCGGACAGCGCCGCAACGGTGACGTCCAGCCGGCCTTCCAGATCCTGCCACATGCGGATCGGCAGCATGTCGGTGGCGGCGTCGCGCAGGAACAGCGAGACGGGAACATTATCGAAGGACGCCATGAAGGCGATGAAGCCGCCGGCCATGATGCCGGGCCGGATCAGCGGCAGGGTGACCCGGCGGAAGCCGTACCAGCGCCCGCCGCCCAGGCTGGCCGACGCCTCCAGCAGCGACGGATTCATCTGGGCCAGCGACGCCACCGTGTTGCGCACGACGAAAGGCACCGATACCACGGTGTGGCCGATGATCAGAGTCAGCGGCGACACCGGCACCCCGATCATCGAAAAGAACATCAGCGACGACAGGCCGAAGGCCAGCGCCGGCAGTACCAGCGGCGACAGGAACAGGCTGTCCAGCACCCGTGCCGTCAGTGTCGGCGACCGCGCGATGCCCAGCGAGGCGGAGACCCCCAGCAGGATCGACAGGCCGGTCGCCCAGGCCGCCACCTTAAGGCTGTTCATCAGCGCGAACTGGAGCTGCCAGGCGTTCCAAAGTTCGACATACCAGCGCAGCGAATAGCCGGGCGGCGGGAATTTCAGCGAATAGCCGCTGGTGAAGGACACCCAGATCACCACCACCGTCGGTGCGACCAGCAGGACCAGCGCCAGCAGCGCGATCCCGGTCATGACGATGCGGAAACTGAGCGCGTCGAGATCGATGCGGCGTCCGGCGGTGTTGGAAATGGCGGGTTTGGACATCGCTTCCTCCCCTCGTCAGGCGTTGGCATAGCCGCGCGACAGGCGGCCCAGCGCGTTGAAGATCGACACGACCACCAGCACCGCCACCAGGAAGACGATGGAGATCGCCGCTGCGAACGGCCAGTTCTGCAGGGTCGAGGCCTGCTGGTAGATGTACATCGGCATGAACAGCATCTGGCCGCCGCCGATCAGGCTCTGGGTGATGAAGGCGGTGATCGCCGCGGCATAGGTCAGCAGGCAGCCGGCGACGATCCCCGGCAGCGACAGCGGCAGGATCACCTTGCGGAAGGTCCGCCAGTGCCCGGCCCCCAGCACCGAGGACGCATCGGCGAGGTTCGGGTCGATGCGGCTCAGAGCCGTGATGATCGGCAGCACCATCAGCGGCATCTGCACCTGGGCCAGCGCCACCACGACTCCGCCTTCGGTGTAGAGCAGCTTCAGCGGCGTGTCGATCAGCCCGAGCCAGGACAGCGAGGCGTTGACGATGCCCTGGCGGCCCAGGATCACGACCCAGGCGAAGGTGCGCACCACCACGCTGGTCAGCAGCGGCAGCAGCACGAACAGCATAATGACGCCCCTGGCCCAGCCGGGGGAGCGCTGATGCAGCCATGCCACCGGATAGCCCAGCAGCAGGGTCAGCGCCGTCACCTTCACCCCCAGCCACAGGGTCGATCCCAGCACCCCCAGGCTAAAGCGGTCGCCCAGGAAATTGACATACTGGGACAGCCCGTAATGGCCGCCCTGCGGGTCAGTCTGGAAACTCAGCGCCAGCAGGATGACCAGCGGGGTGACGAAGAACAGGACGAAGCCCGCCGCCAGCGGAGCCGCGAGCTTCAGGTCGTAGGTGGTGACGTCGCGCAACGTCGCGGCCATGGGGCGCCTCCTCCGGCTGGCGGGCTTGGGTGGTCAGGTCAGACGCGGATTTCGCGGTTGAACCGCTCGATCCAGGCGGCGCGCTGCTCGTTGATCTTGCCCCAATCCTGGAAGACGAAATTCTTCGCGATCTCGGCATGGTCCTTGGCCAGCGCCTTAGCGATCTCGCCCTTCATCGCAACCTTGGTGTTGGTCGGCACGATCAGGTACGGCTCCTCCATCAGCGTCGCCTGCACCTCCGGCGACAGCGCGGCCTCGATCAGCTTGAAGGCCAGCTCCTTGTTGGGAGAGTTCTTGACGATGTGGATCGTCGTCTTGAAGGCGATGGCGCCCTCCTTCGGGGCGACGAACTCCACCGGCACGCCGCGCGCCTTCAGGATCTGGATGGCGTTGAAATTGCCGGGGCTGATGTCGATCTGGCCCTGCTGGAACAGGGTGGCGAGCTGCCCCGGATTGGCGGCGACGGCGGCGAGGCTGGGCCGCAGCGCCTCGATGGCCTTGAAGGCTGGATCGATGTTGGATTCCGATCCGCCATGCATCTTGGCGAGCTCGACCATGAAGCCGGTGCCGAGCGTCGAGTTCATGTTGGTGATGCCGACACGGCCCTTGTATTCCGGCTTCCACAGATCGGCCCAGCTGGTCGGCGGCGTCTTGATGGTCTCCGGGTTGTAGGTCAGCCCGACCACCTGGAAGAAGGGCGCCGGCCCCATCGCCTCCTGCGCCGCCGGGATCAGGTCCTTGTAATAGGCGCTCTTGTCGACCGGATAGGGTTCGACCAGATCCTGTGCGATGGCCTGCAGCGCCGGTCCCGGATCATGCAGCATGACGTCGATCGGCGGGTTGGACTTGGCGGCGTTCACCTTGGCGATCTGATCGACCGACAGCATCGGGTCGAGCACGATGTTGGCGTCGCCCGCCGCCTTGCGGAAGGCGGGGACGAGCACGGCGCGGTGCGCCTCCTCCCAGCTGCCGGTGAAGGTGGCGAAGACCAGCGGGCGCGCCTGCGCCCAGGTCAGGCCGGGAAAGGCGTGCATGGCACCCAGCGTCAGCGCCGTCTGCATCAGATTGCGGCGGGTCAGCAGCATCGTTCACTCCTGAAGGTGAGAGGAGGTGGGTGGATCGGAGGGGATTTCAGGCCGCGGCGAAGACCGAGGCGAGGCGGGGGGCGACCGGGGCGAGGCGCACCGGCGTGCCGGGGGCCAGCAGTTCGGCGCGCTGGATGCGCGGCTCGGACACCTTGACGGCGCTGCCGTCGCCGATGCGGATCTCATGGACGACGGTGGCGCCCAGCGGCAACCCCATCTCCACCACGCCGTTCAGCGTATCGACATCGGTCGCGGCCGGATCGACGCTCAGATGTTCCGGGCGCAGGCAGACGGTGACACGGGCGCCGGGGCGCAGATCGCCCTTGGGCGCACGCGTTTCGACCATGCCGCCGGCGTCCAGCCGCACACGGCCGGCGGTGCGGTCGCAGTCGACCAGCACGCCGCCCAGCAGGTTGGCCGAGCCGACGAAGGTGTTGACGAACAGGCTGTCGGGCGCGTCGTAGATCTCGGTCGGCGGCGAGAACTGCTCCAGCCGGCCCTGGCTCAGCACCGCAACGCGGTCGGCCATCGACAGCGCCTCCTCCTGGTCGTGGGTGACGAGGATGGTGGTGATGCCGGACAGGCGCTGGATCCGTTTCACTTCGATCTGCATGTCGAGGCGCAGATTCTTGTCCAGTGCCGCGAAGGGTTCGTCCAGCAACAGGATCGACGGGTTGACCGCAAGCGCGCGGGCCAGCGCCACGCGCTGCTGCTGGCCGCCGGACAGCTGGCGCGGCGTGCGCTCGCCCAGATGGCCCAGCTTCACCATGTCGAGCATCCGCTGCGCCTCGCTGCGCTGGGTGGCGCGGTCGACACCGCGCGCATCCAGCCCGTAGGCGACATTCTCCGCCACCGTCATGTGCGGGAACAGCGCGTAGTTCTGGAAGACGATGCCGACGGAGCGGCGGTTGGGCGGCAGGCCGTCCACGCTCTGTCCGCCGATCATCACATGGCCCTTCGTCTGAGCCAGGAAACCGGCGATGATCCGCAGCAGGGTCGTCTTCCCGCAGCCCGACGGACCGAGCAGCGCCACCAGCTCGCCGCCGCGAATGTCGAGCGTCACCTCGTTCACGGCAAGCGATGTGCCGTACCGCTGGGTGATCCCATCCAGGAGGAGCGTCTGCCCGCGCTGGGAAGCCGGGCCGTTTCGCGAGGCACTGACCATGGCTGCACCATCCCTTTCGCGTTGCCGTTCGATCGCTCCTCGTTTAGCAAATGGCATGCCGATTTCTATTTTTCTTATTTATAACAACGTGATAGTCGTATTTTTGATCGTACTCGCCTGTGCCATGGAACCAAGCGTGCCGCCGTCTTGGGCGGGAACCGGATGCAATTGCCGCTTTTGGCGCCATCGCTGGGAGATTGATGGATGTCTGTGCAGAACGACGTCTTGTGGCGGGACAGCGCGGCTGCCTTGGCGGCGCGTTTGGCCTGTGGGGAGCTCTCGGCCCGCGCGGTGGTGGAGGCGCATTTGGATCGCATCGCGGCGACCGATTCCGCCCTGTCCGCCTTCATCACCGTTGCCGCGGACAAGGCGCTGGCGCGGGCCGAGGACCTGGACGCCACGCTGGCGCGGACGGGACGGCCGGTCGGGCCGCTGCATGGAGTGCCGGTGGCGCTGAAGGACCTGACCGACACTGCCGGCATCCGCACGACCTATGGTTCGGGGATTTACGCCGACCATGTGCCGGCGAGCTTCTGCGGCGTCGCTTCGATCCGGCCGACGCCCGGACTGGTTCCGGCGCCGAAACTGGCGCTGGGCTGGGACACGCTGGCGACGCATGGGGTGATTGCGCGCGATACCGCTGACTGTGCCCTGATGCTCGGCACCATCGCCGGCATGGATGCAGACGATCCGACCTCCCTGCTGCCGCCGCTCCGGGACGACTGCGACGGGCTTCCCTGCGGCCTGCAACTGATCGCGCGTCCGGGCGAGGAGCGGCGATTGATCCGCTTCGGCCGGCAATTGGAGCGCGGTGCCGGCTTCGTCCATCGCTGGCCACCGATCTCGGCCGTCCGGTGAGGCACCGCGCAACTGATCCGCAGGGGCTTTGGTGCACAACCCGGCGTTCTGACGGACTGCGCCCTGTTACGCCGGTGATCAAATGACCTTGCGCGTCCGGCGACGTGATCGAAGGCTCCATCGCCTCGGTCAGTGCCATCGCGCTGACCATCGGCGAGCGGACCTGATGTGGCGGCCGGGGCGGAGTAATGCGGATCTCCGCCCTGCCCTCCCAAGAAGTCTCGGACCGTCGGGGCGACGGCTGCACCTGTAAGTGGGCTGGCTTTGATGCCGGCGGTCGTCAGACCGACGCGGTTCGCAGCCGGTGCTCCAGAAAGTAGCGCAGCATCTCCGCCGTGGCGTCCGGCCCCTGCGGGTCGGTGTAGGAGCCGGTGGGGCTACCGCCCGCCCAGGCATGGCCGGCGCCATGGATGGCCCACTGCTCGCACAGCGTCCGGCCGGAAGGGTCGGTGTGCAGGGTTCGGCTGTAGGAACGCCGGCCTGGAGCCTCGCCGTGTTGCACCTCGGTGCTGAGACCGGCCGCTGCCGCGACCGCCCGGGCAGCCACCTGATCGCCGTTTCGCGGATGGACAACGGTATCGCGATCACCGTGGAAGATGATGGTGGGGACCGGGTAGCCGGCACCCGCCCTTCCTGCCCCTGCCCTGCCCATAGCCCCGCGGTCGCCCTGGCGCATGACGGCGAGGGCGGAGGGAAGATCGTGCGCGGCGCCGGCAGGCAGGCCGGAATGCACGCCAACAGCCGCATAGAGGTCGGGATAGGCCTCTCCCATGATGGCCGCGGCGGCACCGCCGGCCGACAGCCCGGCAATGTAAACCCGGTTCGGGTCGATGGGGTGGTCGTGGATGATCCGGCGGGTGATCCCAGCCAGCAGGTCGGGCTCCCCATGTCCGCGGCGCTGGTCTTCGGGTTTGAACCAGTTCCAGCAGCGTTGGGCGTTGGCCGAGGCCGGCTGTTCGGGATAGGCGACGAAAATGCCGTGCCGCTCGGCAAAGGCGTTCATCCGGGTCCCTGCGGAGAAATCGTCGGGTGACTGGGTGCAGCCGTGCAGCATCACCACCAGCGGACGCAGCCCGTCGCCACGGTTGGCCGGCACATAGAGCTTGTATGCCCGCGTCCCCGACGCCCCGCTGTGGGACGCGGTCGCGAAGGATGCGCCATCCGGCAGCGGTTCGGCGGGCGGGCGCGGAGTACCGGTTCCGCCACCCTGAAACCCCGTCGTCTGTAGGCGCGCCGCAAGGCCGCGCAGGGTCTCGCCCAGGCCGGTCCTCGCGCCCTTTCCGGACCAGTTTCCTGCCATCTTGCCGGCTGGTCGCACGTGATCCTTGGTGGCGCTCCGGGCCTGAGGTCCGGGAGCGGCATCGAGGCGCACGAACTCTCCCTCCAGCACGGTCGGGTCCGGCACGGCGGCTGGAACTGCCGCAGGTTCGGTTGCGCCCTCTCCCCGCAGCAGGCGCTGGATCAGGCCAGTCGCCTCGGTGAGCCGGCCGGCCTGGGTCAGGCGGGCGACCTCGTCCATGCCGGGCGGCAAGCCGGTGGGGCGTGTTTGGGACATCTGGATGCTTTCTCGGTTCGGGGATGACGCCGGTATCGGCGCTGCAGGACGCATCAGCGGATGCGGTCGGCGAGCGCCGCCTTGACGGCGGCCGGCGCATGGAGCGCGCCAAGTACGGTCAGTGTGGCGATGGTGGCGCGGGCAAGCTCGGGCGACACGTCCTGGGCGATGGCCGCAAGCCCGAGGACGCGGATGTCCAGCATCCGCCCTTCGGCCTGCACGGCTTCCAGGTCGGCGCGGCTGAAATGGCGAAGGCCCAGATCGACGCTTTTTCGCGTCACCGATTGGCGGACCACGTCGGCGTGTTTGTCGACCTGGTTGCGAATGGCGGTGCGGATGAAGTCGGTGCGGTTCGAGTAAAACCCCTCCTCCACCAGCAGGTCGATGTGACCCAGGTCGACGTAGCCGAGATTGATTGTGATCTTCTCACTGTCACCGGTTTTCGGCCGCAGGTCTCGCGCCACGTCGCTCATGGGGTTCCATCCATTCACCATCTGATTGGATGGTAAATGGATGGTATCTGGCCGCCATTCAAGCCCGACCCCGATGTTTTCGGAAGGCCGTCGGCTCGTAACTCCAGCCACAGAGGGTGGCCTGACGAAGCGCAATAAAAAAGGGGAGCCCGAACGCTCCCCTTTTTCCGTCATTTCACAAGTGGGCAGCCGCTGGCTTTCGGGTCGATGTAGGCCTGCGTACCGGGGATCTTCTTGATGATCTTGAAGTAATCCCAGGCGTATTTGGATTCGGCCGGCGTCTTAATCTGCGCCAGATACATGTCGTCGAAGACGCGGCCGTTATCGGCGATCTTCGCCTCCTTCATCATCATGTCGGTGACGGGCATGCTGCGCATCTTGGCAGCAACCTTGTCGGCATCGTCGGTGCCGATTTCCTGCACGGCCTTCAGGTAATGCCGAACGGCCGAATACACACCGGCCTGATTCATCGACGGCTTACGGCCGGTTCGCTCCTCGAACTTCTTCGACCAGGCGCGGGTCTCGTCGTTCATGTCCCAGTAGAAGGAGTTCGCCAGCATCAGCCCCTGCGAGGTCTCCAGCCCGAGCGCCTTGATGTCGTTGATGTTCAGCAGCAGGCCGGCCAAGGTCTGCCCACCCTGGGGAATGCCGAACTCGGCCGCCTGCTTGACGCCGTTGATGGTGTCGCCGCCGGCATTGGCGAAGGCCACGACGTCGGCGCCGGATGCCTGAGCCTGAAGCAGGTAGGAGGAGAAGTCGGATGCGCCCAGCGGATGACGCACACTGCCCTTGATGGTCCCGCCGAGTTGCTTGACCGTGTCGGCCGCTTCGGCCTCCAGCGAATGGCCGAAGGCATAGTCGGCGGTGATGAAGAACCAGCTCTTCCTGCCCTGCTCGACAAGCGCACGGGCGGTGGCGGACGCGACGGCATGGTTGTCCCAGGTCCACTGGAAGCCGTATGGGCTGCATTCCTTGCCCGTCAGGTCGGTCGAACCGGGACCGGACATCAGGAACAGGCGCTTCTTGTCCCGCGTGATCCCCTGAACGGCCAGAGCGGCGGCCGAATTCGGCACATCGGCGATCACGTCCACCTTTTCCGTATCGATCCATTGGCGGGCGAGGTTGGCGGCGATGTCAGCCTTATTCTGGTGGTCGCCGACGATGATCTCGATTTTCGTTCCGTTGACAGCGTTGCCGAACTCCTCGGCGGCCATCCTTGCGGCCACCGCCGATCCTTCACCATTGATGTCGGCGTAAATGCCGGAGCGGTCGGACAGCATGCCGATCTTGATGACAGTGTCGGACATCTGGGCCTGGGCCTGGGTTGAGGCCGAACCCGCGGCCAGCGTGGCGAAGGCAACGCCGGCGAGAAGGAACTTGCGCATCTTTCACTCCCATTTCTGACAATTCTTGGTGATTGGGGCGGTCGCCGGCGACGGCGCCGCCCGGAGGGTCGCGGCACGTGGGCTCAATGGGTGGTGTAGCCGCCGTCGACGGGGAGGATCGCCCCGGTGATGGACGCCGCGGCGTCGGAACAGAGGAAGGCGATGGCTGCGGCGACCTCCTCCGGCCCGATCAGCCGGCCGGTCGGCATCTTTTCCAGGAACACCGCCTTCAGCACCTGATCCTCGGGCAGACCGGTGACCTGCGCCTGCTGGGCGATCTGGCGTTCGATGATCGGGGTCAACACCGTGCCGGGACACACCGCATTGCAGGTGATGCCATGACCGGCGACCTCGATCGACACCGACTTGGTCAGGCCGATGATGCCGTGCTTGGCGGCGACATAGGCCGGCTTGTGCGGGGCGCCGACCATGCCCAGCACGGAGGCCGTGTTGACGATGCGTCCCCAGCCCCGCTCCCGCATCGCCGGCACCGCCGCCTTGATCGTGTGGAACGCGGCGCTGAGATTGACCGCCAGCAGCAGGTCCCATTTGTCGTCGGGAAACTCGTGCAGGGCGGCGACATGCTGGATGCCGGCGTTGTTCACCAGGATGTCGATCGGTCCCAGCAGGTTCGCGGCCTCCACCATCATGGCGCGGGCCTCCTCCGGCCTGCTGAGATCGGCGGCGGAATAGACGATCCTGGTCCCGCTCCGCTCCGCGATCTCGGCACAGGCCCGGTCGATCTCCGCACGGTCGCCGAAGCCGTTGACCAACACATGGCAACCCCGGCCGGCCAGTTCCCGCACGGTCGCCAGCCCGATGCCGCTGGTGGAACCGGTAACCACGGCGTTTCTGTTCTGCATCTATCGGTCCTTGATGTAGGAAAACGGGACGGCTCAGAACGCCACCTGATCGGCGCCCTTGAGGTGGAGCATGGCGCGCGCCTCTTCCGGAGTGGCGACCTCCAGCGACAGTTCCTCCAGGATGCGGCGGATCTTCGCCACCTGCTCGGCGCTGTTCCGCGCCAGCCGGCCCTTGGCGAGATAGAGGCTGTCCTCAAGTCCGACCCGGACATTTCCGCCCATCACCGCGGCCATGGTCGTGAAGGGAATCTGATGCCGGCCGGCGGCCAGCACCGACCATTCGTAATCCTTGCCGAACAGACGGTCGGCGGTCTCCCGCATGAAGACGAGATTGCGCTCCTCCGCCCCGATGCCGCCCAGGATTCCGAAAATCGTCTGGATGAAGAGCGGCGTCTTCACCAGCCCGCGGTCGAGGAAATGGGCGAGATTGTACAGATGGCCGACGTCGTAGCATTCGAACTCGAAGCGCGTGCCACAGCCTTCACCCAGATGTTCCAGAATATAGGCAATGTCCCGAAAGGTATTACGGAAGATGAAGTCGTCGGTGCTGCGCAGATAAGGCTCTTCCCAGTCGTGCTTCCAGTTCTTGTACCGGTCGGCCAACGGGAAGATGCCGAAGTTCATCGATCCCATGTTGAGCGAGCACATTTCCGGCTGGGCCTGCAGCGGGGCGGCAAGCCGTTCCTGAACCGTCATGTTGAGCGAGCCGCCGGTGGTGATGTTCAGCACCGCATTGGTGGATTGCTTCAGCCGCGGCAGGAACTGCATGAACACCGCCGGATCCGGTGTCGGCTGCCCGGTGCGGGGATCGCGGGCGTGCAGGTGCAGGATGGCCGCCCCGGCCTCGGCCGCACCGACCCCCTGCTCGACGATCTCGTCGGGGGTGACCGGCAGGGCGTCCGACATGGTGGGGGTGTGGATCGAACCCGTCAGCGCACAGCTGATGATGACTTTCTTGCCTGATGCGGCCATGCAAGGCCCTCCTGTGTTGAACCGCCCGTCGGGGCTGCGGACGATTGAGATTGAACGCCGCTGGGCGGCTGCGGTGGCGGCTACCGGCGTTCGAGGCCATCCAGCCGTTGAAGATGCGTGGCAAGAGTGGTGGCGACCTCCTCCCGCTGCGCTTCCGTCCAGGTCCGGAAGCCGGCGCCGGCCTTCATCCCCAACCGCCCCGACGCGACCAGATCGCGCAGAATGGGCAGCGGACCGGGGCTGCGGTCGAGATCAGGCAGGACATGCTCATGAACCGCGAGGGTCAGGTCGGTGCCGACAAGATCGGCATTCTCCAACGGTCCAAGGACGGCGAGCCGTCGGCCGAAACTCGCCTTGACCACGGCATCGACCGTTTCGGCATCGCACACACCGTTCTGGACCAATGCAATCGCCTCGCGCCAAAGCGCATGCTGCAGGCGATTGCCGATGAAGCCCGGAACATCCTTGCGGACATGCACCGGCATTTTCCCGATGGACGTCAGCAGACCGATCATCGCGGTGATGGCGGCGTCGCTGCTGTCCTGAGTCTGGATCACCTCGACCAGCGGGACCAGATAGGGCGGGTTCCACCAATGGGTGCCCATGGCGCGGGACTTGTCGGAAAGCGGCTCCATGATCCGCGTGATCGGGATCACCGACGTGTTGCTCGCCAGAAGCGCGTGGCGAGGCGCGGCCGCTTCGATGGCGGCGACGATGCGTTGCTTGAGGGCGAGGTCCTCCGGCACCGCCTCGATGACGATGTCGGCGCCGGCAACGGCACTCGCCAGCGTTTCGTGCAGGTCGATCAGGTCGGCGGCCGCGATGTCTTCGCCCAAAACCTGCAGGTTGCGGCGGACATGGGCGGGAATGGCGGCCCGGCGTTCGGCATCGGGTTCTTGGATGGCGACGCGATGTCCGGCGGCGGCAAAGGCCTGTGCGATCCCGTGCCCCATCAGTCCGCCGCCGATGATCGCGATGCGCTGGTTTGTCATGGCGCGTGCATATCCCCCTTTGCCTGACCTGAAGCCTGTGCCCCACCACCCTGTCCTGCCAAGGTCCGTAGGTCGCAGGGCGGATTGTTCGGGTGGCGCGCATTTTGGAAGGGATGGTTAGCAACGCGCGTGCCACATGGATAACTGTTTGAAAGGGAAGGATATGTGCCGAGCAACGTTCAATATCTAGCGAAGCAGGATTTAGTGTTCGTTGACAGTCGGCTGGCGCAAAGGGCGGGACACCGCTGCAAATCGGCACTTTCGCCGTGTTCACTTTTCTGACAGGTAATGTACAGTATATTGACAATCAGTGACACCAAGGAGCGTGGCATGCAGAAGGATCCGGCCGGTCATTTCGCTGCGGCACGTGCGCTGATGGTGATGATCGATGAGATGATCGACGGCGCCATACTGGTCGATCGGGATGCCCGCCTCGTCTGGTCGAACGACAAGCATGTCTGGTTCAGCGACAAACAGATTGCGCTGCTTGGCTTCCGGTCACCGGCGGATGCAATCGGCCAGCCGGTGGAGCGCATCATTCCACACAGCCGAATGCGCGAGGTGGTGGAAACAGGCCGGTCGCTACCGCTCGACATCATGCGCTATGGCGAGCACACGCTGCTGGTCAGCCGCCTGCCCCTGCGCGATGAGCAGGGAGAGGTCATCGGCGCCCTCGCCTTCGCCCTGAAGAACAGCCTGACATATCTTCGGCCCATCGCCGACCGCTTCAACAAGCTGCAGTCCCGCCTGACCCGTGTGGAGCAGGAGTTGGCGGCGAGCCGGGCCTCCCAATACACGGTCGAGAACCTGATCGGCTTCAGCCAGCCGATGCTTCAGGTCAAGCGACTGGTGCGCAAGGCCGGCCAGATCCGGTCGGCGGTCCTGCTGCTCGGCGAAACCGGGACCGGCAAGGAACTGGTGGCGCAGTCGATCCATGCCTCCTCGGATCGCGCTCATCGTCCATTCGTTGCCGTCAACACCGCCGCAATTCCTGAAAATCTTTTGGAAGCGGAGTTCTTCGGCGTCGCACCTGGGGCGTACACGGGTGCCGCCCGCCAACCGCGCCCCGGCAAGTTCCAGCTTGCCCATGGCGGGACGCTGTTTCTCGACGAGATCGGCGACATGCCGCAGCCGTTGCAGGCCAAGCTGTTGCGCGCCCTGCAGGAAAGCGAGGTCGAGCCGCTCGGGTCCAATCAGGTCATCAAGGTCGATGTCCGCATCATCGCGGCAACCAGCCGTCCCCTGGCGGAGATGGTGCGCAACGGCACATTCCGGGCGGACCTGTACTACCGGCTCAATGTCTTTCCGATACAACTGCCGGCGCTCCGTGACCGCAGTGACGATCTTGAGATCCTGGCTCCCCTCTTTTCGGAGAAGATCGCCCTCAGCCTCGATCAGCCGATGCGCGAGTTCACGCCCGCGGCGCTGGATGCGCTGCGGCAGCATGATTGGCCCGGCAACGTCCGTGAATTGGCCAACGTCATCGAACAGGTCTATGTGCGCACCGAAGGTGAGCGCATCACGGCCGAGGATTTCGCGGACATCCTTCCGAGCGCCGCGATCCAGTCCCCTGCCCCATCCGACCGGAAGCAGTCCCTGACCGCCGCCATGGATGAGTTGGAACGGGCGCTCATTCTGGAAGCCCTGGAGGCGAGCCGGGGCAACAAGCTCGAAGCCGCCCGAAAGCTCGGCCTGTCGCGCACAAACCTTTACGCCAAACTGCGCAAGCACGGCATTGCCGCGCATCCAGAAGACTGATGCCGGATGAGGCATCGGCGTTGCCGCGACAGGCCCCGTTCCTTACAATCGATGGGACAAAATGTGGATTTGTTGCAAAGTTTGGCGGCGGGCTGTGGCTGCATCGCGCTTGGCGCTGAGCAGGAAGTCGATGGTCTGCCCGCGGGCATCAACAGCGCGGTACAGGTACATATCCAGCGGCCCTTCACCTTCACGTAGGTCTCGTCCACCCGCCAGGAGCCGCCGGTCCACACCGACGCGTCGGCCATCGCACCGCGACGCGCCCGAACCCGCGTGCCGAGAGAGTGGCGAGCGTCGCAAGCTACGAGCGGTGGCTGGCCGTCTATAAAGAGCTCCGGCGCCGCCATGCCGCCGGCGAGATGCTGCTGGGCATTGCCCGGTCGATGGGCCTGGCGAGTGCGCTGGGTTACCCGGGCCGGGCAAAAGTGGTGCATCTGTGGCTGCAACAGCACCGAAGCGTCCCGGCGAAGACGACGCCCCACCGCTGGCGCAAGGAGACGCCAACCCGATCGGGCGGCCCACCAGCCCTCCCGTCGCCCAAGCGTTTGGCCTGGGCTCTGGTAAAGCCGGCCGCAGCCCGCAACGACGAGCAGGCTGCGGCCGTTGCCCAGGCCGAGCAAGATGCCGAAACACATACAGTTGTTGGTCTCGCGCGCCGCTTCACAGCACTCGTGCGTGCGGCTGGCCGAACCGCGGAAAGCGACCAGGCTGCCGCCGGCCTAGAAGCTTGGCTCGCCGAGGCCAGTTCTTGTGGTATCACGGCGATTCAGACGTTTGCTGCCGGTTTGGAGCAGGATGGCGCTGCAGTTCGGGCGGCACTCACATTGCCATGGAGCAGCGGGCAGGCTGAGGGGCAGATCAACCGCCTCAAGCTGCTCAAGCGTCAGATGTACGGCAGAGCCAGCCTGGATCTGCTCCGGAGCCGAACCCTCCTGGTGGCGTGATCCACGCAAACTGCGCAAGAAACGGGGCAAGATCAACAGGCGGATCCAACAAGCCAATGGATGCCGGCCCACAGCCGACCCCATCCGGTGCCGGGATGGGGTGCGGTGCGGGTTCAGGGTGGTCAATCAGTTTTTCAGCTTGTAGCCCGTGCGGAAAATCCACCAGACGACGGCGAGGCAGACCGCCATCATCAACGCGACCATGCCAAGGCTCAGCGCGACCGGCACGTCGGCGGCGCCGTAGAAGCTCCAGCGGAAGCCGCTGACCAGATAGACGACCGGGTTGAACAGCGTGACTTTCTGCCAGAACGGCGACAGCATGCTGATTGAATAGAAGCTCCCGCCCAGGAAAGCCAGCGGCGTGACGATCAGCATCGGAACGATCTGCAGCTTTTCCCAGCCGTCGGCCCAGATGCCCAGAATGAAGCCGAGCAGGCTGAAGGTCACCGACGTCAGCATGAGGAAGGCGACCATCCAGACCGGGTGGGCGATGGAGAAATCCACGAACAGCCGCGCGGTCAGCAGGATCAGCGTTCCCAGAATGACCGACTTGGTGGCAGCGGCACCGACATAGCCGATCACCGTTTCGAAGGCGGAGACGGGGGCCGACAGCAACTCGTAGATCGTGCCGGAATAGCGTGGCATGTAGATGCCGAAGGACGCGTTCGACACACTCTCCGTCAGCACCGACATCATGACAAGGCCGGGGACGAGGAACGCGCCGTAGCTGACGCCCTCCACCGCCGCGAACCGGCTGCCGATCGCCGCTCCGAAGACGATGAAGTACAGCGAGGTGGAGATCACCGGTCCGGCGATGCTCTGGAACAGCGTGCGCCAGGTGCGGGCCAACTCGAATTTATAAATGGCCTTGATCGCATGCAGGTTCATGCCCGTTCCCTCACCAAGCTGACGAAGATTTCCTCCAGGGAACTCTCATTCGTGCGCAGGTTCGTGTAGGTGATGCCGTGGTCGCCCAGCTTGCGGAGCAGCCCGGCGATGCCCGTGCGCTCCTGCTGGGTGTCGAACTGGTAGACCAGTTCCCGCCCGCCCTCCGACAGGGTCAGGGGATAGCCCGCGAGTTCGGCGGGGATGGCGTCCAGCGGGTTTTGCAACTGCAGGGTCAGCAGCCGCTTGCCCAGCTTTTCCATCAGCGCGGCCTTTTCCTCCACCAGGATGATCCGGCCGCCGGAGATCACGCCGATGCTGTCGGCCATCTCCTCGGCCTCCTCGATATAGTGGGTGGTCAGGATGATGGTGACGCCGCTGTCGCGCAGGCGCCCGATCATCTCCCACATGCCGCGGCGAAGCTCGACATCCACGCCGGCGGTCGGCTCGTCAAGGAACAGGATGCGCGGCTCGTGCGACAGCGCCTTGGCGATCAGCACGCGCCGCTTCATGCCGCCGGACAGCGCCATCACCTTGGTGTCCTTCTTGTCCCACAGGGACAGGTCCTTCAGGATCCTCTCGATGACGGCAGGGTCGGGCGGTTTGCCGAACAGCCCGCGGCTGAAGCTGACGGTCGCCCAGACGCTCTCGAACGCTTCGGTCGTCAGCTCCTGCGGGACGAGGCCGATGAGGGACCGCGCGGCGCGCCAGTCCCGCAGGATGTCATGGCCGTCCACCGTCACGCTGCCGGATGTCGGCCGGACGATGCCGCAGACAATGCTGATCAGCGTCGTCTTGCCGGCGCCGTTGGGGCCCAGCAGGGCAAGGATCTCGCCGCGGCGGATGTCGAGATCGACTCCTTTCAGTGCCTGGAAACCGGATGCGTAGGTCTTTTCCAACCCACGGATCTCAATGATAGGCTGCATGTGTTCCCTCGGCTTGGGGGCTGTCTCCCCGGTGCGGACGCCACCAGGGCGGGGCCACCATAGCGCCCGCCGGCGCTCGGCGAAATCCGAACCTGGGCGGTGCCCGTGGATCGGCGCCCTGCCAAAGCACCCCGGCAGGGCGCCGGGCTGGTCGGCCGCTCACCCCACCTCCGGCATCCGGTCCAGCAGCTTGTCGAGCGTGACCGGATAGTCGCGCACGCGCACGCCGGTCGCATTGTAGACGGCATTGGCAATGGCGGCACCGACGCCGCAAAGGCCGAGTTCCCCGACGCCCTTGGCCTTCATCGGCGAGGAGATCGGGTCCGTCTCGTCGAGGAAGATCACCTCCTGGTGCGGGATGTCGGCATGGACCGGAACCTCGTAGCCGGCAAGGTCGTGGTTGACGAAGAAGCCGGCGCGCCTGTCCACCGCAAGTTCCTCCATCAGCGCCGCGCCGACGCCCATGGTCATCGCGCCGATCACCTGGCTGCGCGCCGACAGCGGATTGAGGATGCGCCCGGCCGCGCACACCGCCAGCATCCGCCGCACGCGGATTTCCGCCGTCGCGGCATCGACGCCCACCTCGACGAAATGGGCGCCGAAGGTGGATTGCTGATAGCGCTTGTCGAGGTCGCCATACTCGATGCCGTCCTCGGCGGCGAGACCGTTGTCGCCCGCCGCCTGGGCGAGCGGGATGCTGCGGTTGCCGGCCCGGACCTCCCCATCCGCGAACACCGCGTCGGCGGAGTTGAAGCCGAGCCTGCCGGCTACCGCCTCGCGCAGCTTGACGCAGGCGGCATACACCCCGGCAGTGGAGTTGTTGGCGCCCCATTGGCCGCCCGATCCGGCGGATGCCGGGAAGGACGAATCGCCGAGGCGCACCGTCACCCTGTCCAGACCGACGCCCATCATCTCCGCCGCGGTCTGGGCGATGATGGTGTAGCTGCCGGTGCCGATGTCGGTCATGTCGGTTTCGACCGTCACCCTGCCCTGCTTGTCGAGCCGCACCCGCGCCGCCGATTTGGTCAGCAGGTTGTTGCGGAAGGCGGCGGCGACGCCGAGTCCGGTCAGCCAGCGTCCGTCGCGGCTCTGTCCGGGGCGCGCATTGCGCTTGCTCCAGCCGAAGCGGTCGGCGCCCCGGCGCAGGCATTCGACGAGCTGCCGCTGCGAGAAGGGGCGGTCGGGCTGGACGGGATCGACCTGGGTGTCGTTGCGGATGCGGAATTCGACGGGATCGAGACCCAGCTTCTCCGCCATCTCGTCCATGGCGATTTCCAGCGCCATCATGCCCGGCGCCTCGCCCGGCGCACGCATCGCATTGCCTTCCGGCAGGTCGAGCCGCGCCAGCCGCAGCGCGGTCAGGCGGTTGGCCCCGGCATAGAGCAGCTTCGTCTGGTCGACCGCCGTCTCGGGATCGCCGCCCGGCAGGTTGCCGGACCAGCTTTCATGCGCGATGGCGGTGATGGTGCCGTCGCGCTCGGCACCGATGCGGATGCGCTGGATCGTCGCCGGCCGATGGGTGGTGTTGTTCGCGATGAGGGGCCGCTGCAGCGCCACCTTGACCGGCCGCCCGGCGGCGCGGGCGCCCAGCGCCGCCAGCACGGTGTCGGCCCGCAGGAACAGCTTGCCGCCGAAGCCGCCCCCGACGAAGAGGGAGATCAGGCGCACCTTTTCCTTCGGCATCTTCAGCGTGCGGGCGAGGTCGCCGGCGGTCCAGGCGATCATCTGGTTGGACAGCCAGACGGTAAGCCGGTCGCCGTCCCAGGCAGCGACGGTGGCGTGCGGCTCCATCATCGCATGGGTCTGGTCGGGGGTGGTGTAGGTCTCGTCGAGCGTCACCGGAGCGGCCGCGAAGGCGCCGGTGAAATCGCCGACATTGCTGTCGGACTTGCCGTCTTCCGGCTTGGTGGCGCCATCCTTGGCGTGCGCCAGATCGAAGGAGCCGTCTGCCCGGTCGTAGGTGACGCGGACCAGCCTCGCCGCGGCCCGCGCCTGTTCGAAGCTTTCCGCCACGACCAGCGCGACGGCCTGATGGTAATGCTCGATCTCGGGGCCGCCCAGCAGCGTCGCGGTGTTCATCTTTCCCTTGCCGAGCGGACCCGCGGTCTCGGCGGTGACGACGGCGAGGACGCCGGGTGCCGCCTTGGCGTCGGCGAGGTCCATCGCGGCGATCCGCCCTTTGGCGATGGCCGAGCCCACGATATAGCCGTAGGCCGCGTCCGGAACGGCATCGTGCCGTTCATAGGCATATGGGGCGGTGCCCGTGGTCTTCAGCGGGCCGTCGATGCGTGGCGTCGGTTTGCCGACCACCGCGAGGCGGTCGATCGGGTTGGTCGTCGCGGGGGTGTCGAACTTCATGTCTCAGCCTTTCGCTTCGGCCAGAACCGCGCCGAGCGTGCGCTCGACCAGCGGCAGCTTGAACGCATTGTCATGGGTCGGCTTGGCATCGGCCAGCAGCCGGGCGGCCACCGCCTTGGCGCCCCGCGGCATCTCCGCCTCGGCGTCCTCGGCGCGCCACGGCTTGGGCGCGACGCCGCCGAGTGCCACGCGTCCGCTGCCGTCGGGCTGCACGATCGCCGCCACTGAAACCAGCGCGAAGGCGTAGGAGGCGCGGTCGCGCACCTTGCGATAGATCTGCGCGCCGCCGGCCGGCTTGGGCAAGGTGACTGCCGTGATCAACTCGCCATGCTCCAGCGCCGTTTCGATGTGCGGCGTGTCGTCGGGCAGCCGGTGGAAGTCGACGATCGGGATGATCCGCGTCGCACCATCCGGCTTTACCGTCTCCACCGTGGCGTCGAGCACGCGCATGGCGACCGCCATGTCACTGGGATGGGTGGCGATGCAGGTGTCGCTGCCGCCGATCACGGCAAGCTGGCGGCTGAAACCGCCGATGGCGGCGCAGCCGCTGCCGGGCCGGCGTTTGTTGCAGGGCTGGTTGGTGTCGTAGAAATAGGGGCAGCGCGTGCGCTGGAGCAGGTTGCCGGCGGTCGTCGCCTTGTTGCGCAGCTGGCCCGATGCGCCGGCAAGCAGGGCGCGGGACAGCACGCCATAGTCGCGGCGCACGCGGGGATCGGCGGCGAGATCGGTGTTGCGCACCAGCGCGCCGATGCGCAGGCCACCCTCCGGCGTCGGTTCCACGCTGTCGAGCTTCAGGCCGTTGACGTCGACCAGATGGACCGGCGTCTCGATCTCCAGCTTCATCAGGTCGAGCAGGTTGGTGCCGCCGGCGATGAAGCGGGCATCCGGAGTGCGCCGCACGGCTTCGGCTGCTGCTGCGGGCGAGGACGCGCGCTCGTAGGTGAAGGGCCTCATGCGTCCCTCCCGGCGACCTCGGTGATCGCATCGACGATGTTGGAATAGGCGCCACAACGGCAGATGTTGCCGCTCATCCGCTCGCGCAGTTCGGTGGCGGTCAGCTGAGGCGCGGCGGTCAGGTCGGCGCTGACGTGGCTGGGGATGCCGGCCTTGATCTCGTCCAGCACCGCGACGGCCGAACAGATCTGTCCCGGCGTGCAATAGCCGCACTGATAGCCGTCATGCTTCACGAAGGCCGCCTGCATCGGGTGCAGGTCGTCGGGCCGGCCCAGGCCTTCGATGGTGGTGACGCTGTCGCCCTCGTGCATCACGGCCAGCGACAGGCAGGAATTCAGCCGCCGGCCATCGACGATCACCGTGCAAGCGCCGCATTGGCCATGGTCGCATCCCTTCTTGGTGCCGGTCAGGTGCAGATGCTCGCGCAGCGCGTCGAGCAGTGTGGTCCGCGTGTCGAGCTGCAGCGTGTGCGACGTGCCGTTCACTGTGAGGGACACCTTGGACATGACGGGGGACATGACGGGAGTGCCGTCTGGCATGGCTGGCCTTTCACTGGCGGTGGTTTGGGCAGTGGTGGCTTGGGCCGGCGTGGCGAACGGCACGCCGGTCATCGCCACGGCGGCGGCGCTGCCGAACAGCAGGCCGCGCCGCGACATCTCGAGGTTTCCGGAACCCTCCATGTCCTGTTTCCTTCCTCTTCACCGGTCGCAAAGACAGGTGCAACGCGCGATGATATCCGCAGGACCAGCCTTCCGGATGTTCACTGCGGAAACCGGCGGCTCGGCATGAACAACGGACGGAAGATTGGTTCCGGTCCACCGGGCTGTTGGTCTGGCGTTTCCAATAACGCCTGTCGATTTGCTTGATGAAAACCGGACGGCTAGGGCAACTGTTCCCATGACCTCGTCTTTTGTCCGGCCTGCCGTATGCCCGTCCGCCACCTGACCGCCACACCGATGTTGGTTCCGGCGCCGGATGAGCCCATCGTACCGACGTCAGCCAATCGCATCAGGTGAACGCACCGCTCATGAGTGCGTTTCATCAGTCCTATCGATTCGAGCATCCCGCATCGAACACTCCCGGCCGGATGGCCTTCCAGCCATGGCATGGGCGATGAAACACACGAATGGAAAGGAATTTCACATGAAGATCACGCGCGTTGGCACTCAGCCGTCCAATCCGGGTCCTGAAGATTATTTTACCGGCCGTGTCCGCATAGACCCGCTCTTCGCGGCGGAGGATCCGGGCCGTGCCATCGGTGCGACCGTCACGTTCGAGCCGGGAGCACGGACCGCCTGGCACACGCATCCCCTCGGTCAGACACTGCTGATCACCCAGGGCGTTGGCCGCGTCCAGCGCGAAGGCGGCCCGGTGGAGGTCGTCCGTCCCGGTGACGTCGTCTGGTTCCCGGCCGGCGAGAAGCACTGGCACGGCGCCGCACCGGATGTCGCCATGACCCACATCGCCATCCAGGAGAGCCTGAACGGCTCGGCCGTGACTTGGCTGGAAAAGGTCAGCGACGCCGATTACGGCAGCTGACCCGAACCCATTCTGTCATGGTTCTCATCGCCGGTGCCGCAAAGCCAGCGGCGCCGGACAGGAATCCTGCACTGCTGGACCGCGATGGAGAGCTGCGCGGTCTGTCGGTTCGCCTCGCGATCTACCGAGAGGATGCCACGCCCGATCCCTTCGCGAAACGCTGATCGATATCGCCACGGATGGCGTGCGGGACCTGACCTGACGAAATGCCGCAGACGCCGCGGTTGACCACCAACCAAAGGCGCAACTACCATACCAGCAACTGGAATGGTAGTATGCAACGCCATGAACGGTCCCGAAGCGGCACCGCTCCCGACGATGGCCGGACTGCTCCAGGAAACAGTGCTGAAACGTACGACCGCCGCCCGGTGGTGCCGCGGGAAGCCAGGATAACCGGCTCCCGCGCCTGCCCATCGGGATGCCAGAAATCATTGGGCCAAGACTATTGATGGACCGGAACCGGCGCGCAGATCCTGCGCAGCGACCGGCGGCGGCGTGCGTCCTGGCTGGAGATTCCAATCATGAGCGAACAAACTATTGCCGACGCCCCACCCGGCCAGTCGGCGGAACCGGCCCGCAAGGCCGGCGGCATCGGCAACGCGGCGGGCAAAGCGGCGGTCACGGTAAGCAAGGCCATCGGCCGCTACCGCTGGACCATCTGCGGCCTGCTCTTCTTCTCGACCACCATCAATTATATGGACCGGCAGGTGCTGGGCCTGCTGAAGTCCACGCTGATGGGCGACATGGGCTGGACCGAGTCCGATTTTGGCGACATCGTCGCCGCCTTCTCGCTGGCCTATGCCTTCGGCTACATCGGCTGCGGCCGGCTGATGGACAAGATCGGCATCCGCATCGGCCTGCCGGCGGCCGTCGCCGGCTGGAGCTTCTTCGCCTGCGTCCACGCCTTCATGGGCAGCGTCTTCGGCTTCAAGGTCGCCCGCGCTGGCCTCGGCCTGACCGAGGGCGGCAATTTCCCCGCCTCGATCAAAGCGGTGTCCGAGTGGTTCCCGGCCAAGGAACGGGCGCTCGCCACCGGCATCTTCAATGCGGGATCCAACGTCGGCGCGGTCGTCGCGCCGATCCTGGTGCCCATCCTGCTGGTCGCTTATGGCTGGCAGGCCGCCTTCCTCGTCACCGGCGGCATCGGCTTCTTCTGGGTCATCGCCTGGCTGCTGATCTACCGCAAGCCGGAAGAGCATCCGAAGCTGACGCCCGAAGAGCTGGCCTATATCCGCAGCGACCCGGTGTTGCCGCAGGAGAACATTCCCTGGATCAAGCTGCTGAGCTACCGCGGCACCTGGGCGAACATTGTCGGCACCTGCTTCTCGGCTCCGGTGTGGTGGTTCTACCTGAACTGGGTTCCGGGCTTCCTGAACAAGCAGTATGGCGTCAACCTGTTCGGGGCGATGCTGCCGTTGATCATCATCTACACGATGGCCGATTTCGGCAGCGTCGGCGGCGGCTGGTTCTCCTCCCACCTGATCAAGCGCGGCGTGAAGCCCCTGCGTGCCCGCAAGCTGACCTTCCTGGTCTGCGGCCTGTGCGTGCTGCCGGTGTTCTTCGCCTCCACCGTTTCCAGCATGTGGGTCGCCGTGCTGCTGATCGGCATCGCCGCCTCCGCCCACCAGGGCTATTCGGCCAACGTCTACACCATCGTGTCCGACACCATGCCGCGCAACGCGGTGGGGTCGGTGGTCGGCATCGGCGGCTTCTGCGCCTACTTCGTCGGCATGTTCGTCTCGATGGGCGTCGGCCGCCTGCTGGATGCCACCAACGGCAACTATCAGGTGCTGTTCGGCATCGCATCGGTGCTCTACCTCGTCGGTCTGGCGATCATGCACCTGATCCTGCCGAAGACCGGATCGGGCAAGACCCCGGCCGGAATCGAAGTCTGATCTCTCTGTCCACCCCGTCTCGACACTCCGGGGCGCCCCGCCCCGGAGTCCCCACCAGCGACCAAACAGCCTTACCGAATGACGGTGCACCGGCCACCCGCACTGCCCAACGGGGCAGCGGACAGGGAGACCGCAGCGACCGCCGCGAACCGGAGCCCATCATGCCCGACGCGAACACCGCCCTGCTGGCGGCCCGTCCTTCACGAACCCGCCTTTCCACCGACAGCCTCGACCGCTTGGCCCCGGCCATCGAGCGTCCCGCCTACGACCGCACCGCGGTGACGCCGGGCATCGTCCATATCGGCCTCGGCGCCTTCTGCCGCGCCCATCTCGCCACCTACACCGACGACGTGCTGGCGACCGGCGATCGGAACTGGGGCATCGTCGGTGTCGATCCGCTCTCCCCCGCGATCCGCGACGCGCTGAAGCCGCAGGATTGCCTCTACACCCTGCTGGTGCGCGAGGAGAACCGCGACCGGCTGCGTGTCGTCGGCTCGTTCCTCGACGCACTGGCGACCGCCGACCAGCTGGACGAGGTGCTGGCCCTGATGGCGAAGCCGGACATCCGGATCGTCACCCTGACGGTCACCGAAAAGGGCTATTGCCAGGACGCCGCCACCGGTTCGCTGGACGAGGCGCATCCGCTGATCCGCGCCGACCTTGCCGACCCCACCAGCCCGCGCAGCGTCCCCGGCCTGCTGGCGGAAGCGATCCGCCGCCGTCGTGCCGCCGGAGTGCCGCCCTTCACGGTGCTGGTCTGCGACAACCTCGCCCAGAACGGCATCAAGGTACGCGGCATCGTCGTGCGCTATGCCGAGCTGCGCGATCCGGAGCTTGGCGCCTATATCGCGGACCAAGTCAGCTTCCCCTGCACGATGGTCGACCGCATCACCCCCGCCACCCAGGACGCCGACCGCGCCACGGTGGAGGAAGCGACCGGCTGCGCCGATGCCTGGCCGGTGGTGAGCGAACCGTTCAAGCAGTGGGTGATCGAGGACCGCTTTCCGCTCGGCCGCCCGGCCTGGGAAAAGGCCGGCGCCATCCTGGTCGAGGATGTCCACCCGTTCGAGCTGATGAAGCTGCGCTGCCTGAACGGCGCCCATTCGCTGCTGGCCTACCTGTCGGTGATCGCCGGGATCGAGACCATCGCCGACGCCATGGCCGACCCGCAACTGCCGGCCGTCATGCGCCGTCTGTGGGCGGAGGACCTGATCCCCACCCTGCCGCCGGTGCCGGGAACCGACATCCCCGCCTATACCGCGGCGCTGGAAGCGCGCTTCCGCAATCCCGGCATCCGCCACCGCACCATCCAGATCTCGTCGGACGGCTCGCAGAAGCTGCCGCCCCGCCTGCTGGAGCCGGCGCGGGAGCTGTTCGCCGCCGGCAAGGCACCCGCGGTGATCCCGCTGGCCGTCGCCGCCTGGATGCGCTTCCTGCTGGAAAAGGACGAGGCCGGCAACGGCTACACGGTCGCGGACCCGATGGCGGCGGCGCTGACCCGCATTGCCCGCGTCCATTCCGGCGATGCCGGCGCGCTGGCGGCGGCTCTGTTCGCCATCGAGGACATCTTCGCCCCCGAACTGGTGGCCGAGGACGCCTTCCGCGCCGCGGTCGTCCGCCATCTCGACAGTCTGATGAATGCAGGCGTGCAGCGGACGCTGGCCGACTTTCTCGCCACCCCATGACTTGCGGCGGCCATCAAGCCCGCCGCCGCACCCGAATTTGAAAGGACCCCATCATGCAGGAAACCTGGCGCTGGTTTGGCCCGGACGATCCCGTCACCCTGGAAAAGGCCCGTCAGGCCGGTGCGACCGGCATCGTCACGGCGCTGCACCACATGAATCAGGGCAGCGTCTGGACGCCTGAAGAAATCCAGAAGCGCCGCGCCATGATCGAGGCCGCCGGCCTGACCTGGGCGGTGGTGGAAAGCATCGGCGTCGGCGAGGAGATCAAGACCCGCACCGGCGACTTCCGCAGCAAGATCGACAATTACAAGCAGTCGATCCGCAATGTCGCCCGCGCCGGTATCCCGGTGATCTGCTACAACTTCATGGTCATCACCGACTGGAGCCGGACCAATCTGATGCACCGGCTGCCGAACGGCGGCTATGCGCTGCGCTACGACAGCGTCGATTTCGCCGCCTACGACCTGTTCGTGCTGAAGCGCCGCAATGCGGAGGCCAGCTACGACCCCGCCCACATCGCCGCCGCCAAGGCGCGGTTCGAGGCGATGACGGTGGAGCAGGTCGCCGAACTGGAGCGCAACCTGATCGACTGGCTGCCGGCCCGCGACTTCGCCTATGACCGCGACAGCTTCCGCGGCATGCTGGAACTGTACCAGGAGATCGGCGTGGAGGATCTGCGCGCCAACCTGATCGAATTCCTGCGCGAGATCACGCCCGTCGCCGAGGAAGAGGGGGTGCGGCTGTGCATCCACCCCGACGACCCGTCCTTCCCCATCTTCGGGTTGCCGCGTGTCATGTCCACTGCGGAGGATGTCCGGGCGCTGTTCGCCGCCGTGCCGCAGGAGGCCTGTGGCCTGACTCTGTGCACCGGCTCCTTCGGGTCCAACCCGAAGAACGATCTGGTGGCGATGGCGAAGGAGTTCGCCCCGCGCATCCATTTCGTCCATCTGCGCAACACCACGCACGAGCCCGACGGCTCCTTCTACGAGGCCGACCATCTCGGCGGCGACACCGACCTGATCGGCGTGGCTGCGGCGATGATCGACGAGGAGGCCCGCCGCAAGCGGACCGGCCGCGCCGACGCCCAGATCCCGATGCGCCCCGACCACGGCCATCTGCTTGGCGACGACATCGGCCAGACGATGAACCCCGGCTATTCCTTCGTCGGGCGTTTGAAGGGTCTGGCCGAACTGCGCGGCGTCATGCGCACCATCGAAGCCTTCCGCGAAAAGCGGGTGGCGTGACCGGTGGCGGGGCCCTTCTCCAGTGCGGGAGGGAGGGGCCCCGCCATACGGGCGCAGACGGTCGTCTCGGCACTCACGCGCTCTCTCCCTCCCCGGCTTTCCGCCGGGCGGCCAACGCCAGCATCAGCCCGCGGTCGCGCTCGGCCTCCAGTGTGGCGACGGAGCGGCCGGCGGCCTCCTGTGCGATCCCATCAACCAGCAGACGGCAGACTTCGGGCGTCAGGCTCGGGGTGCCGAGAGTCGCCCAGCGCCGTTCCTGGCTCGGCCCGAGATGGTCGAGGTAATGGGCAATGCCGCCGGGTCCGCCGCCCAGGTGATAGGCCATGTGGGAGCCGATCACCGACCAGCGCAGGCCGGGACCATGCACGAGCGCGGCATCGACGTCGGCGACATCGGCGATGCCCTCCGCGACGATGTTCACCGCCTCCCGCCAGAGGGCGGAGGCCAGGCGGTTGGCGATGTGGCCCACCGCATCCTTCTTCAGCGCAACCGTCACGCGACCGACCCTGCGATAGAAGGTCTCGGCCCTGCCCAGCGTCTCCGCATTGCCGGCGAACAGTTCGACCAGCGGCATCAGATGCGGCGGATTGAAGGGATGGGCGGTGATGAAGCGGTCACGCCGCGCCACGCCTGCCGCCAGATCGGTCCAGGTCAGCGAGGAGGTGCTGCTGGCGATCACCGCGTCGGGCGCAGCCGCGGCCTCCACCTCGGCATAGAGTGCATGCTTGATGGCGGTTTTCTCGGGCGCGTTTTCCTGAATCCAAGCGGCGCCCTGGACAGCCTCGGCAACCGATGACGCGACGGACAGCCGGCCCGGCCCTTCGGCCAAGGACCCGAGCGCCCGCAATTGCCCGAGCAGGGGCTCCACGCGTTCCGGCAGCGCGGCCAGAACGCTGGTATCGGGATCCCAGGCGAACACATCCAGCCCATGGGCCAGAAACAGCGCCGACCAGCTCTGCCCGATCAACCCGCAGCCCAGCACCGCAACGGACGAGATCGGCAGCGGGGATGACGGCATTGGGAACTCTCCTGCGCGGCAATGTCGGCCAAGATGCGGGATACGGAAACACAGTGCGGCCGGAGCAGGCGTTCGCCTGTTCCGGCCGCACTATGATGCATCATACAGAAATCGTTCGCATCGGGTGAAGGGAAGACGGCGAACGGGTTCGATCCCGCCCACTTGTCAGAGCTGAGTCCAGGAAAGTAGTATGGCTCTGAAGCGTCAGTGGCTGATCATCCACGGTCTTGCGGTGGGGAAGCCCTTCGCACCGTCCGCGGTTCGCAGCACCGACCGCCCCTTCTTGCCGCCGCCACCGCAACACCCGCAGCCGGGGCCGTGCTTGTGCGCCGGTCCGACCTCCGACAGCAGTTTGGGCCGGTCGGCGCTGCGTTCGTTGGTGGAATGCGCCGTCCGGGTCGCGGCCGACAGGGTTGAGAAGGCCGGCGCCATGCGGATCACCCGCGGTGCCGGCATCTCGCACCAGGGGCAGGGTTGCGGCAGGCTGCTTTCCGCCATCGGCCGCATCTCGGTGAAGTCGCCGCAGGTCGGGCATTCATAGTCGTACATCGGCATGGCGTGGCCTCCCTCCTCCGGCGGTTACATGCGGTCCGGCGCGATGGGCATGTCGACGTCGCCGCTGATGAACTTCGTCGGGCCATCGGCGTTCGGGCTGATGTCAAAATCGAAGATCTGCGTCGGCAGGAACAGGGTGGCGCAGGCGTTGGGCACGTCGACGACGCCGCTGATGTGGCCCTGAACCGGTGCGGTGCCGAGGATCGAATAGGCCTGGGCACCGGAATAGCCGAACTTCTTCAGATATTCGATGGCGTTCAGACAGGCTTGGCGATAGGCGACATGGACGTCGAGATAATGCTGCTCGCCCGCCTCGTCGACCGAGATTCCCTCGAAAATCAGATAGTCGTTGTAGGTCGGGACAATGGGGCTCGGCTTGAAGATCGGGTTCTTGATGCCGTATTTCGCCATGCCGTCCTTGATCAGGTTCACCTTCAGATGCGCCCATCCGGCCATCTCGATGGCGCCGCAGAAGGTGATCTCGCCGTCGCCCTGGCTGAAATGCAGATCGCCCATCGACAGACCGGCGCCCTTCACATAGACCGGGAAATAGATGCGCGAGCCGCGCGACAGGTCCTTGATGTCGCAATTGCCGCCATGCTCGCGCGGCGGTACGGTGCGGGCGCCCTCCGCCGCCGCCTTGTCGCGGGCATCGCCCTTCAGCCGGCCCATATGGGCGGTCGGCGCATAGGGCGGGTTGGCGAGGCCGGGGACGCGGGTCGGGTTGGTGTCGATCAACGCCTGCTCGCGCTTGTTCCACTTGGCCAGCAGATCGTGCGAGGGCAGGCAGCCGATCAGTCCGGGGTGGATCAGCCCGGCAAAGCGCACGCCGGGGATATGGCGCGACTTGGTGAACATGCCCTCGAAATCCCAGATCGACTTCTGGGCCAGCGGGTAATGCTCGGTCAGGAAGCCGCCGCCATTCTGCTTGGAAAAGAAGCCGTTGAAGCCCCATTGCTGCTGCGGGAAGGCGCCGATGTCCAGCAGGTCGACGACCAGCAGATCACCCGGCTCCGCCCCCTCGACCCCTACCGGGCCTGACAGGAAATGCACCTGGCTGAGATCGACGTCGCGCACGTCGGCGGCATCATCGTCGTTTTTGATCTGGCCGCCGGTCCAGTCATAGCATTCCAGGATGAAATCGTCGCCCGGCTTCACCGTCACCGCCATCGGGATGTCCGGGTGCCAGCGGTTGTGGATCATGTCGTTTTCATAAGGAGTCTGCGACAGATCGACCTTGATCAGGGTGTCAGCCATGGGTTGCTCTTCCTTTTTGTGGACTGATTTCAAGGGAGTGGGAGTAGCGGCGCGTCACACCGACAGCAGCCGGGCGACCTTGGCCTCGTCGATGGCGCCGCGGCTGTCCTCGTGGACGATCTCGCCGTTCTCGATCACCAGCACGCGGTCGGCGATGTCGAGCGCGAAGCTCAGCACCTGTTCCGACACGATGATGCTGAGGCCCTTCTCGTCGCGGATGCGGCGGAGCGTGCGGGCCATCTCGCGGATGATCGAGGGCTGGATGCCTTCCGTCGGCTCGTCCAGCAGCAGAACCTTGGGCTTGGTCGCCAGCGCGCGGGCGATGGCGAGCTGCTGCTGCTGGCCGCCCGACAGGTTGCCGCCGCGCCGGCCCTTCATCTCCAGCAGCACCGGGAACAGTTCGTAGAGATCGCCGGGAACGCTGCGCCCGCCATGCACGGACAGGCCGGTCTCGATGTTCTCCTGCACCGTCATGGTCGGGAAGATCATGCGGCCCTGCGGCACATAGGCGACGCCCTTCGCCACCCGCTCGTAGCTCTTCAAGCCGGTGATCTCGCTGTCGCCGATGCGGATGGCGCCGGAGCGCGCCGGCACGATCCCCATCAGCGACTTCATCAGCGTGGTCTTGCCCATGCCGTTGCGGCCCATGACGGCGACGATCTCGTTGGGCGCCACCGTGAAGTCCAGCCCGTGCAGGACCTCGCTCTCGCCGTAGGACACGCGCAGTTGGTTGACGGACAGCATGTCTGCGATCTCCGCTTAATGGCCCAGATAGACTTCGACGACCTTGGGATCGGCCTTCACCCGCTCCATGCTGCCTTCCGACAGGATCCTCCCCTGGTGCAGCACGGTGACGCGGTGGGCGATGTCCTCGACGAACTTCATATCGTGTTCGATCACCAGCACCGAGCGGTTCCGGATGATGCGGTTCAGCAGTTCGGCGGTCTTCTTGCGCTCGTTGACGCTCATGCCGGCCACCGGCTCGTCCAGCATCAGCAGCTCGGGGTCCTGGATCAGCAGCATGCCGATCTCCAGCCACTGCTTCTGGCCGTGGCTGAGATATTCGGCGCGCTGGTCGAGATGGTCGGCCAGGAAGATCATCTCGGCGATTTCCGCCACCCGCTCGCGCACCGCGGCATCGCGCTTGAAGGCGAGCGCGCCGAACACCGTGCGGCCACGGGGATAGGAGATCTCCAGATTCTCGAACACCGTCAGGTCGTCGTAGATCGACGGGTTCTGGAACTTGCGCCCGACCCCGGCCTTGACGATCTGGTGCTCCTTCATCGCCGTCAGTTCCCTGTTGCGGAACTTGATGGAGCCGCCGGACGCTTTGGTCCGCCCGCAGATGAGGTCGAGCACCGTGGTCTTGCCGGCGCCGTTCGGGCCGATGATGACGTGGATTTCGTTGCTGTCGACGTAGAAGGACAGGTCGTTGACCGCCTTGAACCCGTCGAAGGACACGGTCAGCCCTTCGACCGCCAGCAGGTAATCGGTGGGGTTCGCCATGGGTCCGTCCCTCTTCAATCGGCGGCGGTGTGGGGCGGGATGATCGGCGCACCGGCGGCGGCTCCGTCCGACCGGCGGGCTGTCAGCCGGCGCAGGTGCGGCGCGATGTATTGCTGGTAGAGACCGGCCAGCCCGTTGGGGAACACCATCACCACGCCGATGAACAGCGCGCCCATGGCGAACAGCCACAGCTCCGGAAAGCTTTCCGACAGCATCGTCTTGGCCCAGTTGACCAGCAGCGTGCCGTACACTGCGCCCAGCAACGACAGCCGCCCGCCGACCGCGCAATAGATGACCATTTCGATCGACGGCACAATGCCGACGAAGGACGGCGACATGAAGCCGACCTGCAGCGTGAACATCGCCCCGCCCACCGCCGACAGCGCTGCGGCGAAGCAGAAGACGAAGATCTTGAAGTTGGCGACGTCGTAGCCGGAGAAACGGACCCGGTCCTCCTTGTCGCGCAGGGCCACCAGGATGCGGCCCAGCTTGGAACGGCGGACATAGAGGCAGAGCAGCAGGCAGCCGATCAGCAGCGCGGCGTTGACGAAATACAGCACCAGCTTCGCCTCGTCGGTGCGGATATCCCAGCCCTTCAGCGTGCGCAGATCGGTGATGCCGTTGATGCCGCCGGTGTAGCCCTGCTGGCCGACGATCAGGATGGTCAGGATGGCGGCGAAGGCCTGGGTGATGATGGCGAAATAGACGCCGCCGACCCGCCGCTTGAACATCGCCAGCCCGACGATGAAGGCCAGCAGCGCCGGGACCGCCACCACCGCGACGATGGAGAAGGACAGGCTGTGGAACGGCTCCCAGAACCAGGGCAGTTCCTTCAGCTGGTTCCAGTCCATGAAGTCGGGGATGCCGGGGGTGGACTGGATCTTGGTCGCCTCGGGGCTGGAGGCCTCCAGCTTCAGGAACATCGCCATGCAATAGCCGCCGATGCCGAAGAAGATGCCCTGCCCCAGCGACAGGATGCCGGCGCTGCCCCAGCACAGCACGAGGCCGAGCGCCACGAAGGCATAGGTCAGGTATTTGCCGACCATGTTCAGCCGGAAGATGTCGAGGCCCAGCGGCAGGATGACGATTAGCAGAGCGGCCAGAAGCAGGATGCCCGCGATGTCGCCATCCATGCGCCCGAAAAAACGACTTTGAGGGGTGCGCGTCATGGTGATTGCCTCCTCAGCGGCGGACTTTGAGGACGAACAGGCCCTGCGGGCGCAGCATCAGGATCACGACGACGGTCAGCAGGGTCAGGACCTTTGCGGTCGATCCGCTGAGGAAGAACTCCATCGTCGACTGCGCCTGGCTGATGGTGAAGGCGGACGCGATGGTGCCGATCAGGCTCTGGGCGCCGCCGAACACCACCACCAGGAAGGTGTCGACGATGTAGAGCTGGCCAGAAGTCGGGCCGGTGGAACCGATCATGGTGAAGGCGCTACCCGCCACCCCGGCAATGCCACAGCCGAGCCCGAAGGTGTAGCGGTCGACCTTTTCGGTGTTGATGCCGACGGCGCCGGCCATCACCCGGTTCTGCATCACCGCCCGCACGCCCTGGCCCCAGCGCGACCGGAACATCACGGCGTAGATCACGATGGTGATGGCCATGGTCAGGGCCATGACGAACAGGCCGTTGATCGGCACCTCGATGGTGTCGGTGACGGCGACCGATCCCATCAGCCAGTCGGGAAGCACCACGCCAACCTCGCGGGCGCCGAAGACGGAGCGAAAGACCTGCTGCAGGATCAGGCTCAATCCCCAGGTCGCCAGCAGCGTGTCGAGCGGGCGGCGGTAGAGGAAGCGGATCATCCCCCATTCCACCAGCATGCCCAGCGCCCCGCTGGCGATGAAGGCCAGCGCCATGGCGATGAAGAAATAGACCGGGAAAAGCGCCGGCGCGTAATTGGAAATGAATGTCGAGCAGAGATAGGTCACATAGGCGCCGAGGATCATGAATTCCCCGTGCGCCATGTTGATGACGCCCATCTGCCCGAAGATGATGGCGAGGCCAAGCGCCATCAGCACGAAAACGGAAAACAGGATGAGTCCGGCGAATCCCTGCATCGCAAAGATCGAGCCGAGTTCGGCCAGGCTGTAGCCCTCGAACATGATGGGAACTCCCGTCACACGCGCCCCCACCCCGATCCTCCCCCGCTCTCGGGCGGCCGAAGGCCGGTCCAAACGCAGGGGAGGGGGACAGGAACTTTGTCAACGTTCGGCAGCCGTCCCCTCCCCCGCCCAGCGGGGGAGGTTAGGGTGGGGGCAAGTCCAGGGATGCCCCGCCCCTTACTGGTACCCCTTGGGGAAGGGGTTCGGCTCGATCAGGTCGGCGGTCTCATAGACCATGTCGAACTGACCGTCGGTGCGGGCGCGGCCGACGCGGGTCTTGCTCCACAGGTGATGGTTCTCGTGGATGCGGACATAGCCTTCCGGCGCGCCGGTGAACTCGATGCCGGGGGAGGCGGCGGCGATCTTGTCGATGTCGAAGCTCTTGGCCTTCTCCGCCGTCAGCTTCCACAGCCACGGGCCGAGATAGGCGGCCTGGGTCACGTCGCCGATGACGCTTTCGCCGCCCCACATCTTCTTGAAGGCGGCGACGAACTTCTCGTTGTTGGGGTTCTTCAGCGACTGGAAATACTTCATGCAGGCATAGGCGCCGGCGATGTTCTCGCCGCCGATGCCCAGCATCTCGTCCTCGGTGACGGAGATGGTCATCAGCGTCTGCTTGTTCAGGTCGATGCCGGCGGCCTTCAGCTGCTTGTAGAAGGCGACGTTCGACCCGCCGACGACCGAGGCGTAGATCACGTCCGGCTTGGTCAGTTTGATTTTGTTGATGACCGAATTGAACTGGGTATGGCCGAGCGGGAAATACTCCTCGCCGACCACCTTCTGCCCGTGCATCTCGATGTGCTTGCGGGCGATCTTGTTGGAGGTGCGCGGCCAGATGTAGTCGGAGCCGATCAGGAAGAAGGTCTTGGCCTTCTTCTCCTTCGACACCCAGTCCAGACCGGCCAGGATCTGCTGCGTCGCTTCCTGCCCGGTGTAGATGACGTTCTTCGACTGCTCCAGCCCTTCATAGAAGGTCGGGTAATAGAGCATGCCGTTATACTGCTCGAACACCGGCAGAACCGCCTTGCGCGAGGCCGAGGTCCAGCAGCCGAACACCGCCGCCACCTTGTCCTCGACCAGCAGCTTGCGCGCTTTCTCGGCGAAGGTCGGCCAGTCGCTGGCGCCGTCCTCCTGGATCACCTCGATCTTGCGGCCCAGCACGCCGCCCATCTCGTTGATCTGGGCGATCGCCAGCTTTTCGGCCTGCACCGATCCGGTTTCAGAGATCGCCATGGTGCCGGTGGTGGAATGCAGGATGCCGACCTTCACCGTGCCGTCGGTGACCGCCAGTTTCGTGGTGTTCACGGCGTCGGTCGGCAGCGCCTGGGCCAGCGCGCCGCGGGGCAGCAGCGCGACGGCCGGCAGCGCCGCCATGCCAAGGAGGAGCTTGCGGCGGAGCGGCGACGGAACGCCACCGATGATCTTGTCCGCATCCATCTTGTCAGAGGACATGAAACCTCCTGATGTTGGCCATTGTCGCCTTGCAAAAGCCGTCCGCGATCCGGATGCGGCCTTTTTGAAAGGCGGTATTTTTTGGGGGAGTTGGCGGAACGATCCGCGACTGGACGAGCCGATGGTTGGCCGAACTGTGCGGCGCAGCAATACGTGGATTTGCGTATAGGGGTGCCGGAGCGCAAATCGCTATAAACTTGCGGCAGTCTGAAAACGGCTCACCACTCGCAACCACCCGAAAGCGAGTTGAACACGCGCGTTCTCTCGCAGAATACGCCTCTCCTTTGGCTTTGTTGTTCGACGGCTTTATTCCTGACAGACTGACGGAGAAATGGGCTTTACTATGGAAGCGCCACGGAAACGGAATCTCAGAACAGTACGTAACACCAACTGATTTTCAGGAGGGCGAATGGGGCCGATGGCGGGGCGCCAGAGGGTGGTCGCGGTCAGGCGGACCTACAACAGGTGGGTCGCCAACCAGACGCTGGAGGATTACGCGCTGCGCTTCACCGCGCGCAAGGCGCGGCGCTGGTCGCCGACGCGCGTTGCCAACACGGCGCTCGGGTCGATCTCCTTCCTGGCGCTGGAGGCAATCGGCGGGGCGATCACGCTGAATTACGGCTTCACCAACGCGCTGTTCGCCATCCTGGCCGGCGCCATCCTGATCTTCGCCAGCGCGCTTCCCATCAGCTATTACGCCAGCCGCTATGGCGTCGATATGGATCTGCTGACGCGCGGCGCCGGCTTCGGCTATATCGGCTCCACCATCACCTCGCTGATCTACGCCTCTTTCACCTTCATCTTCTTTGCCATCGAGGCGGCGATCATGGCGACGGCGCTGGAGATGGTGTTCGGCCTGCCGCTGGCCGCCGGCTACGTCGTCAGTTCGCTTCTGGTGATCCCGCTGGTCGCCTACGGCTTCACCGTCATCAGCCGTATCCAGCTGTGGACGCAGCCCTTGTGGCTGGCCCTGCATACCCTTCCCTTCCTGTTCATCGCCATTCAGGACAGCGACGCCTTCACCGCCTGGACCCGCTTCTCCGGCCGGGCAGCGGAGACGGGTGACGGCGGCTTCGACCTCATGCTGTTCGGTGCGGCGGCATCGGTGGTGTTCTCGCTGCTGGCACAGATCGGCGAGCAGGTCGATTTCATCCGCTTCCTGCCCTACGACCCCGATGCGACGGGCCGCAAAAAGCTGGGCTGGTGGGCGGCGCTGGTGGCCGCCGGGCCGGGCTGGATCGTCATCGGCACGATCAAGTTGCTGCTGGGGTCCTTCCTGGTCGTGCTGGCGCTGCAGAATGCCGTGCCGCTGGAGCTGGCGGCGGAGCCGACGCGGATGTATCTGGTCGCCTTCCAGTATGTGACGCCGTCGCCGCAGCTGGCGCTGGGCCTGACCGGCCTGTTCGTCGTCCTGTCGCAGTTGAAGATCAACGTCACCAACACCTATGCCGGTTCCATCGCCTGGTCGAACTTCTTCTCGCGCCTGACCCACAGCCATCCCGGCCGGGTGGTGTGGGTGGTGTTCAACGTCGTCATCGGCCTGATGCTGATGGAACTCGGCATCTACAAGACGCTGGAACCGGTGCTGGGGCTCTATTCCAGCGTCGCCGCCTCCTGGATCGGCGCGCTGGTCGCCGATCTGGTGGTGAACAAGCCGCTTGGCCTCAGCCCGCGCCATGTCGAGTTCAAGCGCGCCCACCTCTACGACATCAACCCCGTCGGCGTCGGCGCCATGCTGTTGGCGACGGCGCTGTCGATGCTGGCATTCCTGGGGGCGCTGGGGCCGACGCTGAAGGTCTGCGCGCCCTTCCTCGCCTTCGCCACCGCCTTCGCCGCGGCGCCCGCCATCGCCTGGGCGACCCGCGGCCACTACTACATCGCCCGCCGCCCTTTCGACAGCTGGAACGGGGAGGAGGCGATCCGCTGCCGCATCTGCCAGCATGCCTTCGAACCGGACGACATGGCCTTCTGCCCGGTCTATGCCGGGGCGATCTGCTCGCTCTGCTGTTCGCTGGACGCCCGCTGCGGCGACGGCTGCAAGCGCGACGCCCGCCTCGGCGTGCAGCTGCGCCACGCGCTCGACGCCGTGCTGCCGGCGAAGGCGGCGACGGCGCTGAAGGCGCGGTTCGGCCATTATCTGGCGGTGCTGCTGATGCTGGGTCTGGCGGTCGGCGCAGTGCTGTCGCTGGTCTATGTCGAGGTCGCCTCGGTCAATGCCGAAGCGCAGGCGCTGATCCGCAGCACGCTGTGGAAGGTCTTCTTCATCCTGATGATCGTCGCCGGTGTCGCCACCTGGCTGTTCGTGCTGGCCCGCGAAAGCCGCAAGGTGGCGCAGGAGGAAACGCGCAGGCAGACCGATCTGCTGATGCAGGAGATCGAGGCCCATGAACGCACCGACGCGCAGCTTCAGAAGGCGAAGGAGGCGTCGGAGGCGGCGAACCTCGCCAAAAGCCGTTATCTGGTCGGCATCGGCCACGAGTTCCGCACGCCCTTGAGCGCCATCTTCGGCTATTCGCAGATGCTGGAGCGCGATCCGGCCATGCCGCCGCACCGCATCGACGCCGTCCGCGTCATCCGGCGCAGTGCGGAACACCTGTCCGGGTTACTCGACGGGCTGCTCGACGTGTCGAAGATCGAAAGCGGCCGGCTGCAGCTGAACCGGGGCGAAGTGCGGTTCGGCGAACTGCTCGACCAGCTGGTCGGCATGTTCCGCCTGCAGGCGGCGGGCAAGGGCATCGCCTTCCGCTTCGAGGCGCCGGAGGATCTGCCGCCGGTCGTCTTTACCGACGAAGGGCGCATCCGCCAGATCCTGATCAACCTGCTGTCCAACGCCATCAAATTCACCGACAGCGGCACCGTCTGCCTGCGCGTGCGCCACCGCAGCCAGATCGCCGAATTCGAGGTGGAGGACACCGGCCCCGGCATCGCCACCGGTGATCTGGAGCGCATCTTCCAACCTTTCGAGCGAGGGTCGGCCGCCAACCCGATGGTGCCCGGCATGGGGCTCGGCCTGACCATCACCAAGCTGCTGACCGAGGTGATGGGCGGCGAGATCACCGTGACCAGCACTCCCGGCAAGGGCAGCCTGTTCCGGGTGCGGCTGATGATGTCGGCGGCGATGCTGTCCACCGCCGCCGCCCAGCCCGACCATCCGATCCGCGGCTACCACGGGCCGCGCCTGACCGTACTGGTCACCGACGACGACCTCGCCCACCGCAACCTGCTGGGTGACCTGCTGGCCGAGCTGGGCTTCGCGGTGGTCAAGGCGACCGACGGCCAGAGCTGCCTCGCCCTGGCGGAGCTGCACCGGCCCGACATCCTGCTGCTCGACATCTCCATGCCCGGCATGAACGGGCTGGAGGTGGCGCGGCACCTGCGCGCCACCGGCCACGGCGACACCGCCATCATCCTGGTGTCGGCCGACACAAGGGAGGACCGCTCTGCCCCCGCGCCCGGCCAGCCCTATGACGGCTTTGTCGCCAAACCGGTGTCGATCCCAAAGCTGCTGGCCTGCATCGGCCGACTGCGCGGCATCGAGTGGGAGTACGAGACGCCCGCCGGCACCGACGACGGCCCGCCGCTCTTCACCGCGTCGGAACTGCCGCCGCAGCACCACATCGCCGAACTGATCCATCTTGGCCGCATCGGCTATGTCCGCGGCATGCAGGCCAAGCTGGCGGAGATCGCCGCAGCCCATCCGGAGCTGGAGCGCTTCGTCGGCCGCATGCGCACGCTCGTCAGCAATTACGACCTGAACCAGTATATGGCCGCGCTGGAGGCGGTATACCGCGATGACAGCCATGGTGAAGCCAGCAATGACGAATCGGGCCATGACGATGAAATCCGCAACCAGACCGCGTGACGTCGTCCTCGTCGTCGACGATTCGCCTGAAGCCCTCAGCTTCCTGACCGACGCGCTGGAGGAGGCCGGGGTGACCGTGCTGGTGGCGCTGGACGGCCGCAAGGCGCTGGCGCTGCTGGAGCAGGTGACGCCCGACGTCATCCTGATGGACGCCATCATGCCGGGGCTGGACGGCTTCGAGACCTGCCGCCAGCTGAAGCGCAACAGCCAGGTCGCCCATGTTCCGGTCATCTTCATGACCGGCCTGACAGAAACCGAACATATCCTGAAGGGCTTCGCCGCCGGCGGGGTCGATTACGTCACCAAGCCCATCGTCGCCGAGACGCTGATCGCCCGCATGTATGCCCATCTCGCCAATGCCCGCGTGGCGCAGAGCACGCGGGCGGCGCTGGACGTCACCGGCCGAACCCTGCTGGCCGCCAACCACAAGGGCGAGGTTCTGTGGTGCACGCCGCAGACCACCCGCATGCTGGAGGCGGCCTTCGGCGACGACACGGCAAGCGGCGTGTCCCTGCCGGAGGAGGCACGGCGCTGGCTGGTGGAGCGTCAGGCCG
Organism: Azospirillum oryzae; assembly: GCF_900177515.1. Lineage (GTDB taxonomy): Bacteria > Pseudomonadota > Alphaproteobacteria > Azospirillales > Azospirillaceae > Azospirillum > Azospirillum oryzae_A. Next base: position 315,229 of record NZ_FXAK01000009.1, on the reverse strand, counting down.
GCGGCGCCATTCGCAAGCCGGACAGCGTGGTGATCGCCACGCTTGCCGACGGCCGCCGCCTGCGCCTCAGCCCGGTCGGGCAGACCGGCCCCGACGAGATCCTGCTGCAACTTGCGGAGGAGTCGGATGCCGGTGAGGACAGACAGCTGAAGGACAAGCTGTCCCTGACTCCGCGGGAAGCGGAGGTTCTGATGTGGGTCGCCAACGGCAAGCCCAACCGCGACATCGCTGAAATTCTCGGCCTCAGCCCACGCACGGTCGACAAGCATCTGGAGCAGATCTATTCGAAGCTCGGCGTCGAGAACCGGGCGGCGGCAGCCGCGATGGCGGTGCGCGCGCTGAACGGCCGGTAAAGTGGATCAGAATCACCGTGCTGCATGATCCGAACTGCAGCGGGAGAGGAAAGCCCCCTCCCCCGCCGCAGGCGGTCAGTTCCGGGGAAGCTCGGTCGTCGGGATGCCGTCGATCGGACATTCCGGCGTGCCGACCGTCGGCCGGGTGATGGCCTCCACCATGGCCCGCGTCCCCTCGGGATCGTTGACCCATTTGCGATAGAAGTCGTAGGGACAGGCCGCTTCGCCCTTCACCCCGTCAAGACTGGCGATCATGCCGGTGTAGCCGCGGTGGACGAGCTTGAAGAGGTGGTTCTCCGACTGGCCGTTCTTGCGGAAATCGCGGATCAGCGTCTTGGACAACTGGGCGTACTGGATGCCGTACTCCTCCTCTCCGCATTCGCCCAGCGTGCGGCTATCGAAGCCGACGATGGCGGAGTGGCCGAAATAGGAATAGACGCCGTCGAACCCGGCGGCGTTCGCCACGGCGACATAGACATTGTTGGCCCAGGCCATCGCCTTCGCCATCAGCACCTGCTGGTCCTTGGCCGGATACATATAGCCCTGGCAGCGCACGACCAGTTCAGCCCCCTTCATGGCGCAGTCGCGCCAGATCTCGGGATAATTGCCGTCGTCGCAGATGATCAGGCTGATCTTCAGACCCTTCGGCCCTTCCGACACATAGGTGCAGTCGCCGGGATACCAGCCCTCGATCGGCACCCACGGCATGATCTTGCGGTATTTCTGCACGATCTCGCCCTGGTCGTTCATCAGGATCAGCGTGTTGTACGGTGCCTTGTGCGGATGCTCCTCGTGCCGTTCGCCGGTCAGCGAAAACACCCCCCAGACCTTCGCCTTGCGGCAGGCGGCGGCGAAGATCTCCGTTTCGTCGCCCGGGACGGTGGCGGCGGTCTCGTACATCTCCTTGGAATCATACATGATTCCATGGGTCGAATATTCGGGGAAGATCACAAGGTCGAGGCCGGGCAGACCCGTCTTCATGCCGATCAGCATGTCGGCGATCTTCTGCGCGTTCTCCAGCACCTCCGCCTTGCTGTGCAGGCGCGGCATCTTGTAATTGACGACGGCGACGCCGACGGTGTCGTTGCTGCTGGTGATATCGCCGTGAATCATCTCGGTCTCCCTGCGTGACGGGGCATGGGACGGCGCGTGCGGGAAGCGGCAGGAAAGGCCGGCTTCCGCATTGTTTTCGCACGCGTCTTCGTCGTCACCGATCATCGGGGAGCGGCCGATCCACCGGAATACGCGTTTCCCCGTATGGCCGATCGGCAGGGCGGATCATTTCATCAATCGCAACGAAGTAATGCCGAGGCCGGTCCTTCCCGCCACCCGGCCCGACGACCATCCCGGCCTCAGCCATTTCGGCTTCTGACGGCACCGCTTGCCGATAGTGACGGCCGGGCCGTTCCAATGTCCGACGGCACACGGAGCAGGCTTACGACGCCGCCGGCCAGAGTGAGGACGGCCGCCACGGCAAGCCCGATCCGGGGCGCCTCCACCGGGCTGGAGACCAGGGAAAAGAGCAGAGTCATGATCACCGCACCGGCGGTCTGCCCGACCAGCCTTGCGGTGCCCTGCATCCCTCCGGCGGCACCGCTGCGCGCCTTCGGCACCGTGAGCAGCATGTTGCGGTTGTTGGGCGTCTGGAACAGGCCGAAGCCGAAGCCGCTGATGACCATGAACACCAGCAGGGGCAGCGGATCGCGCTGGAGCGGCCAGAATGCCGACAGGGCGAGACCAGTGGCAAGCAGCGTGCCGCCGACAGCGCACAGCCAGCCGGTCGGCAGGCGATCGGAAAGCCGGCCCGCGACCGGCGCCGCGACGGCGGTCGCAAGCGGCCACGGCACCATGAACAGCCCGGCGGTGAAGGCGTCCTGCCCAAGCCCGTTCTGCAGGTAGAAGGGCAGTGCCACAGTGCTCGCCATTTGGCCCGTGAAGCAGAGGACGGAGGCGACCACCGAAAGGCGGAAGGAACGCACCCGCAGCAGGTCGAGGGGGACCAGTGGCGCCTCCTGCCCGTGCTCCCGCCGGATCAGGCCGGCAAGACACAGCGCTGCCACCAGCAGCAGGGCGCCGCCAACACCGACCTGCGACGCGACGGCCTGGGCTCCCATCACCAGCGCCACGAAAAAGCCCGCGTTGAGGACGACGCTGACGGGGTCGATCCGGCGCTTCACCCCCTCGACCATCGGCAACGCGCGTGCGGTCAGCAGCACGATGATGCCGATCGGGATGTTGACGGCGAACAGGAACGGCCAGGGCGCGATGGCGAGGATGGCCGCCCCGATGGTCGGCCCCGCCGCCGACGACAGGGCGATGACCAGGGCGTTCCAGCCGATGGCAGCGCCCAGCAGCCGCGGCGGATAGACGAAGCGCAGCAGGGCGACGGCAAGCGACATCACCGCGGCGCCGCCCAGGCCCTGCATCAGCCTTGCGGCAACCAGCCAGGGAAGCGTCGGCGCCAGGGCGCAGCCGGCAGAGGCGGCGGTGAACAGAAGCACGCCGCCGGCGAACACCTTCCGATACCCCAGGCTCTCGCCGAGCGCGCCGGCCGGCAGCAGCGCGACCACGAGCGCCAGCTGATAGCCGGTGACGACCCAAACGGAGTCGGCCGGCGCGACGCCCAGCGTGTCGGCGATGGTCGGCAAGGCGATGTTGACGACGGCGCCGTCGAGCACGACGAGCACGATCGCCGTCAGGATGGACGCGACGGCGGCGACGCGGCGGAAGCCCGACAGCCCCTCCGACGGTTGGGAAGCGGCCGGCCGGCCGGCGGTGGATTGGGGCATCGCATATCTCCAGGAAGTGTCGGAGATCAGTATGGCGACGCTGTGACATGGCGGTAGACGCAGCCCATGCAGAGTATTCCTGCATGGAACGCCATGTGATAGTCTTTCCGCCCATGTCCGATCCCGATTTCAACCTCCTCGTCGCGCTCGACGCGCTGCTTGCGGAAGGCAGCGTGGTCAATGCCGCCCGGCGACTCGGCCTCAGCGATTCCGCCATGAGCCGCACATTGGCGCGCCTGCGCGACGCCACCGGGGATCCGCTGCTCGTCCGCGCCGGACGCGGGCTGGTCCCGACGCCGCGCGCCATCCAGCTGCGGGATCGGGTGCACGATCTCGCCGACGAAGTGCGCGCCGTACTGCGTCCAGCGGCGGCGATCGACATCGCCGGGCTGGAACGCACCTTCACCCTGCGCGCCAGCGAAAGCTTCATCGAGGTCTTCGCCGCCCGGCTGGTCAGCCGGACCACCGCCGAAGCGCCGGGCGTTCTGCTGCGCTTCGCGCCGAGGACGGATCGGGATGCGCAGGCGCTGCGCGATGGACGCATCGATCTGGAGATCGGCGCCCACGCGGAAACCGCGCCCGAGCTGAAGGTGCAGAAACTCATCGGCGACCGGCTGGTCGGTGCTGTGCGGGACGGCCATCCGTTGCTGCTGCAGGAGGCGGTGACGGCCGACCGGTATGCCGCCTGCGGCCATGTGGTCACCTCGCGCAGCGGCCGGCCGAGGGATCAGGTGGACGATGCCCTCGCCGCCCTCGGCCATTCCCGCAAGGTGGTCGTCGTGGTGCCGAGCTTCCCCGCCGCCCTGGCGATCGTCCGCGCCTCGGACCTCGTCGCCCTGGTGTCGGAGCGGCAGGTCGCCTCCGGCATTGCCGGCATTCGCACCTTCCCGCTCCCGGTGCCCATGAGGGACGTCACCGTGACCCAGATGTGGCACCCGCGCCAGGACGCCGACCTGGCCCACCGCTGGCTGCGTGGTCAGGTCCTCGCGGCCTGCCGGGGGACGGACAACGGAGCCGCATCAGAGGCCGCCCCGCCCGGCCCCTAGCGCCGGGCGACGGGACGGACGGTGATCTCGTTGACCCCGACGTCCCGAGGCTGTTCGATGGCGAACAGGACGGCCCGCCCGATCGCCTCGGGTTCGATCGCGTTGCGGCGGTACTCCACCATCGCCCGCGCGGCCGTTTCGTCGGTGATGGTGTCGGCGAGTTCGGAGCGGGTCACGCCGGGATAAATGCAGGTCGTGCGGATCGTTTCGCTTTCCTGCCGCAAGCCGTCGGTGATCGCCCGCACCGCGAACTTGGTCGCGCTGTAGACGGCGGAGGTCGGCACCACCTCGAAACTGCCGACGGAACCGATGTTGACGACGTGCCCGCTCCCCTGCGCCTCCATGACCGGAAGGACGGCCGCGATGCCGTGGAGGACGCCGCGGATGTTGACGTCGATCATGCGGTCCCATTCCTCGACCTTCAGCGAGGCGAGCGGGGACAGCGGCATCACGCCAGCATTGTTGACGAGCACGTCGACCCGGCCGAAGCGTTCGCGCGCCTCGGCGACGAAGCCTTCCATGCTGGCGCGGTCGGTGACGTCGAGGGCGCGGGCGACGGCCCTGCCGCCCTTCGCCGTGATTTCCCGGACGAGCGTATCGAGCCGGTCGGTGCGCCGCGCCCCCAGCATCAGGGTGGCGCCGGCTTCGGCAAGGACGCGAGCGGTGGCTTCACCGATGCCGCTGGAGGCACCGGTGATGAGAACGACCTGATCGATGGTCATGGCTGTCTCCTGTGATTCATTGAGTGCAGCGGTCACTGCGCCGTGTAGCCGCCGTCGACGAAGAGCTGTGCGCCGGTGATGAAGCTGGAGGCCGGCGATGCCAGGAAGGCGATGGCCTCGGCCACCTCGTCCGGACGGCCGATGCGCCCGACCGGGTGGGCGTCGCCGAAGCTCCGCAGCATCTCCCGGCCGTTCTCGACCACGCCTTCCATGATGTCGGTGTCGATGACGCCGGGCAGGACAACGTTGCAGCGGATGCCGCGGCGGCCATATTCGACGGCGACGATGCGGGCGAGCTGCGCAGAAGCAGCCTTGGACGAGGCATAGGCGGCCTGCGTCGGGAAGGCTGTCGTCGCCGACAGAGAGGAGTTGATGACGACGGCACCGCCGCCGCCCTCCTCCATCAGCGGCACCGCGGCGCGGATGGTGACGAAGGCACCGCGGGCGTTGATCTGGAAGATGCGGTCGTACTCCTCGACCGAGGTCTCGTTCAGCGGTTTGTTCAGGGTCCTTCCGGCATTGCAGACGACGATGTCGAGCCGGCCGAAGCGATCGCGGGCGAGTTCAACCGAGCGCCGGGCAAGTTCCTCGTCGGACACGTCGCCGACCAGCGTGGCGATGTCGGCGGCGTCGAGCGACCTGACCTCGTCGGACAGGTCGGACGCGACGATCCGCGCACCCCGAGCCCGCAGCAGGTCGAGCACGGCGCGCCCGATGCCGCGGCGGGCGCCGGTCACCAGCGCCACCTTGCCGGTCAGATCATAAGCGCTTGCGGCGTTTGGCAGGTTGGTCATTGCGGTCTCCTTGAAACCGGCGGAGCGATCTGTGCGCCCGCCGTCGATGCCCGGAAGGTGGCATTGGACCGCTGTCGAGATAACTTGCTAAGTATTGGACGGTGTGGTTAGAGCGGCTAACCGATGCAGATCGACCTGAACCTGTTGACCCTGTTCACCGCGGTGGCGGAGACCGGCAATTTCCGTGCGGCGGCGGACCGCCTTGGCGTGACGCGCTCGGCCGTCAGCCAGGGCGTGCAGCGGCTGGAGGCCGCTCTCGGGCAGGCGCTTTTCCTCCGCACCACACGCAGCGTGCGGCTGACCGAAGCCGGCGAGCGGTTCCTGGCACGGGTCTCTGGCCCCCTGGCCGAGATTGCGGGCGCCATCGACGCGGCGTCGGGTTCGGCGGAGGAGCCCCGCGGCCTGCTGAGGATCGCCGTCACCTCGATCGCCGAGCGGTTCCTGTCCGGACCCCTGATCGCCTCCTTCAGCGAGGCGTATCCCGGCGTCACGCTCGACGTGACGGTGACGGATCTGGAGTTCGACATCGTCGCCGCCGGCTTCGACGCCGGCGTGCGCTTGGGCGAGGTGATCGAGCGCGACATGATCGCGGTGCCGCTGACCGGCGACCAGCGCCAGATCGCGGTGGCGACTCCGCACTATCTCGCCCGCCACGGCACGCCGGAGCACCCGCGGGATCTCGTCCGCCACCGCTGCATCGGCTGGCGTCCGCAGCCGGAAACCGCCCCCTACCGCTGGGAGTTCGAGAAGGACGGACACGCCTTCGACGTCTCGGTCGAACCGCAGATCACCACCAACGACATGCTGCTGATGCTGCGCACGGCGCTGGCCGGCGCCGGCATCACCTTCGGCATGGAAGAGACGTTCCAGCCTTATCTCGAGCGCGGGGAACTCGTCTCGATTCTCGACGACTGGCTGCCGCCCTTCGCCGGCTTCTTCCTGTATTTCCCGAGCCGGCGCACCGTCACGCCCAAGCTCCGCGCCCTGATCGACCATGTCCGGCGCCACCGCGACGGGCCGAAGCCGGGACAGCGTCACCCCTCGACATAGGCCGCGAGTTCGTCGGCGGTCCCTTGCGGAAAGGCCGCTTTCAAGTAATCAAGAAAGGCGGAAACGCGGGCGCTGAGCAGCCGCCGCGTCGGATAGAGCACCCACAGCGCCGTCTCAAACCCGATCACATCGCCCCAGCTCACCAGCCTGCCGGCGGCAAGATCGGGGCCGGCAAGCGACAGCGGCAGGCGGGCCGCCCCCACACCCATGCGAACCGCATCGCGGATCATAACGAACGAAGATAGGCTGAGGACGGGTTCGACCGCGATGCCCGACGGTCCCGACGGTGTAGTGACCTCCCATGTTTCCTGCTGGACCAGCGATCCGCGGGTAACGGCGGGAACGGGATCGCGGCCGGCGGGAGGCGGCAGAGCCGGGCTCGCCACCACGACCAGCCGGTCACGAAGGAAGACGCGACCGACAAGGCCGGCATCGGGGTTCGGATTGACGCGGATGACCAGATCATAGGCTTCTTCGATCATGTCGACGGACCGGTCTTCCGTGGTGACCTCAAGCCGGACCTCCGGATATTTGCGCATGAACCCCGCCGCCAGCTTTCCCATGGCGGTCTGGGAGAACAGCAGAGGCGCACTGATCCGCAACCGGCCGCGGGGACTCCGGCCACCGGACGCAATCGCCTTCGCCGTCTCGTCAAGCTCGGTCAGCAATAGGCCCGTCCGCTCGAACAGGGCCCGTCCCTCCGCCGTGAGTTTCAGTGAACGGGTGCCCCTCTCGAACAGCCGCAGGTCGAGGCTCGCCTCCAACTCCGCCACACGCCGCGACAGCGTCGCCTTCGGACGCCCGGCCGCACGCGCGGCCTTTCCGAACCCGCCATGGCGGGCAACCAGATTGAAATCGGCGAGGGCAAGCAGGTCCATCCGTTCCACCAGTGAGACAGTACGTCCAAATCCGGTGACTATCGGGGCTGCCGTGGATCGCTATTGTCAAGGACATCTTCTGACCCAGAAACCGGAGTGATCCCATGACCATCCTCGTTACCGGAGCCACCGGCCGTGTCGGCCGCCATGTCGTCGACCAGTTGGCGAAGCGCGGCGCCGATGTGCGCGTGCTGACCCGCGACCCGTCGAAGGCCGCCTTCCCCGCCGGGGTGGAGGTCGCCCAGGGCGACATGCTGGACATCGACGCACTGCGTGCCGCCTTCCGCGGTGTCCGCACCCTGTTCCTGTTGAACGCCGTCACCGGCGATGAATTCACCCAGGCGATCATCACCCTGAACATCGCCCGCGAGGCCGGTGTCGAGCGGGTCGTCTATCTGTCGGTGTTCGAGGCCGACCGCGCGGTGAACGTGCCGCATTTCGCAGTGAAGTTCGGCGCCGAGCGTATGCTTGCCCAGATGGGCTTCAGCGCCACCATCCTGCGCCCGACCTACTTCATCGACAACGAAGTGATGATCAAGGACGTCGTCCTCAATCACGGCGTCTACCCGATGCCGATCGGCAGCAAGGGTGTCGCCATGGTCGATGCGCGGGACATCGCGGAAGTCGCGGCCATCGAGCTGATCCGCCGCGACCACGCGCCGGGCAAATTGCCGGTCGAGACCATCAATCTGGTCGGGCCGGACACGTTGACCGGTTCGCAGGTGGCGGCGATCTGGTCCGATCTGCTGGGCCGTACCGTGGTCTATGGCGGCGACGATCCCAGCGGGTTCGAGCAGACCATGGCGTCCTTCATGCCGAAATGGACCGCCTACGAGATGCGCCTGATGGCCGAACGCTATGTCAGCGACGGCATGATTCCTGAAGCCGGCGACCTCGAACGCCTGACCGGCCTGCTGGGCCGCCCGCTACACAGCTATCGCAGCTTCGCCGCCGCGCTCGCTGCCGGCTGAGGATCCTCGATCCCCGCTTCGGTCGTAAAGTTGGGGGATGGAGCAGTGTCATCGCACCATCCCCGGCGCGACAGGCACTGCCCCCGCCTGCCCCCCGCAGCAGGTCGCCGTCATTTCCAAACCCCATCCGATTGACACCCGGCACCGCTTTCCCGCAACTTGCCCTCTTGTTTGACCGGTCAAACTTGGAGCGGCATCGTGCCCGTAATCGCAATAGCCACCTCCAAGGGTGGTTCTGGAAAAACCACGCTGGCGGCCGGCCTTGCCGACCTGCTCCACAGGCAAGGCCGAAGCGTGGAATGCATCGACACCGATCCCAACCGCAACCTACACGACTGGCTGTCCGATCCGCGCAACGGCATCCCGTGCACGCCGGTCGAGGAGGAAGCGGTGATCGACGGTGTGGCCGGCGCGGTCGAACGCTCCGACTATGTGCTGATCGATGTGGCCGGCGCCCTGCAGAGAGGCATGCTGTACGCCATCAGCGCGGCGGATTTCGTGCTGATTCCGTGCAAGACCGACCGGAAGGACGTGGTCGAAGCGGTGCGCACCCAGGAACTGATCGAATCGGCAGGCAAGATGGTCCGCCGCAAGATCCTCCACGCCGCCGTGCTGACCCAGGTCAACCGGCGTGCCCAGGTGACCGGACACACCCGCGCCCAGCTCGAGGTGATGGGCGTACCGGTGTTGGGCGCCGACCTGCCGGCCCGCACCGCCTATCAGCAGGCCTCATGGAACGGCGCGCCGCTTGCGGCACCTGAGGCGCGCGAAGACTTCGGCGCCATCGCCGCCGAAGTGGCGTCCCTGATGGAGGCGGAGCATGGCTAAGCGGCCCCCGCTCAAACTGTTCGACGCGGACGAGATCAAACGGTCCATCGCCCCGCTGGCGCAACAGCTGCCATCAAACCGCCCGTCAATCCACAGGCCGTCCGGCGATGATAACGCACTGCCCCCGGAACCCACGACCCCGGACGAGTATGTGGAGACCATCGACCGCTTGTGGGAGGAGGCACAGAAAAGCTTCCTTGCCATCGGACGCTATCTGGACGAGGCGCAGAAGAAGCTTCCGGCGGAGCAGTTTGCCCATATGATTGAGCGCCTGCGCTTCGGCAAGGTCGTCCGCAGCCAGATCATGACCGCCTACCGCGCGGTGACCGCCGGCCTGTTGCCGCCCGGCATCGAGGCCGCCGGCTATTCGGTGGTCTATCATGCGGCAACGCTGTCCGACACGGAACGTGCCCGGGCCGTCGCAGAAGGCGTGATCCGCCCCGACATGCGCCGCACCGAGATCGTCGCTTTCAAGCGTCGCATCCGGACGAACGCCACTCAACGCAATGACAACCGCCGGGCGATGCTGGAAGCGGAAAAGCAGCGGCTTCTTGCCCGTGTCGCCGACATCGACCGGGAGATTTCCGCCCTCGACTGACGCCGTACGGCTCCGGCTGCCGAAGAGCGGCAACGACAAACACGGCCGCTGCCGCTTGCGACCGGGAAGCATGCTGCGGATAATGCGCCACATTCGGACTCCCCCCAGGAGACATGCCGCGTGTTCGCCCTGTCCGACCTACGCCGCTTCATCGATTCAGGACCTCTCGAACGGGGACGGCAATATTGGCGGGACGGCCGCGTCCGAACCGTTGAGGCCCAGCAGCGGCAGGGGGATGAGTGGAGCGTGATGTCGACGGTCCGGGGCTCAGGCCGCGCGCTCTATGGTCAGGATATCATCGTCAAAATCGCCGATGGCGTGCTGAAACAGGTGGATGGCGAATGCGACTGTCCGGTGGGCTACAATTGCAAGCATGTCGCCGCGGCGTTGCTGGCCTGGCCCGAACGCACCGCCACCACCGTCCGGCCGCCTGAACGGCCAACCTCTCCCTGGCCCGGCGCCACATTGCCGACGCCGGCCGCTGCCGCCGTTCAGGACCAAGCCACGCCGGCGGAACACGGCCTCTCGGCACCGGTGAAGGAGTTGCTGTCGCGGCTGACCGCGGCGGCACAGCGCGAAACGGCAAACCAGTATGCCGACTCCGTTCGTAAGCGCCTGCTCTATGTTTTGTGGCTTGACGACATGCCGTCCGGGGAGCGGAGGCTCCTCCTCCGCATCCTCTCGGTCACCCTGCGCAAAGATGGGCAGTTCGGGAACGACGACAAGGCCTATGATGCCTATCAGTTCCGCACCCTGAGTTCGGCGAAGTTCGTCACCCCGGCCGATCACGCGCTGCTGGATGCCGTGTCGCGCAATGCACACGGCGGCTCAAACGGGTTCCTGCTGCCGGCCGAAGTCGCCCCCTGGCTGATCGAAAGCATGCTGCGCACGGGCCGGCTTTACTGGCAGGATTTCCGCAGAGGCCCACCGCTGCATGCGGGCCCTGCCCTGCCGGGAACGCCGCGCTGGGAAACGGATGGCGCGGGACGCCAGCGCTTCACCGTCATGGTCGAGGCAAACTCCGAAGGGACAAACCCCGGCGAACCGAACGCTGCCGACAGGCCACCGGCCATCGTGCTGCCGACGGCGCCGCTGCTCTATGTCGCCCCTGCGAGCGCCACTTGCGGCCCGGTCGACGCGGCAGCGGTGTCGCCGCACATCGCGGTTGCGCTGCTGACGGCCCCGCCGCTGCCGCCGGGCGAAGTAGCCGCCTTTCGCGCCGAGGCGGCACGTCTCGGCGACCGGTTGCCCGTACTGCCGGAGCCCCCGGCGCAGACGGAACGGCGCCGCACCCTGCCGCGTCCGGTGCTGCAACTGGGTATGGCCCGGCTGGCGGGGCTTCCCTTCCTGCACCAGCCGATCTACGGAATGGCGGGAATGATGGAACTCCCGGTCGCTGACCTGTACTTCGACTATTCAGGCATCCGCCTGCATTGGAAGGACCGTGGGCCGGCGCTGCAGTGGATGGAGAACGGCGTTCTCGTCACCGCCGAGCCTCAGCCGGACGAGGAAAGGAAGGCGGTCGAACGGCTAGAGGATGCCGGCTTCACCATCAGGGCGCTGCCGCTCAGCATTGGTGGCGCCTCCCCTGTCCGCCATGAACTGTTCGCCGTCGCCGGCGACGAATTCGATGAGCAGTCGGTGTGGTTGAACTTCTGTCATTCGGTGCTTCCCGACCTGCGGGCCGCCGGCTGGACAATCGAGATCGCTCCCGGTTTCCCATTCGAGGTTCTGGAGGCGCCCAAGGATTGGGCGTTCGAAGTCGAGGACCGCTCCGGGATCGATTGGTTCGGGCTGTCGCTCGGCGTCGACATCGATGGCGAGCGCATCGACCTGCTGCCGGTGCTGCGCGAGGTGATCGACGCGCTGGCGCGGATCGATCCGGCTCTGCTCGACGACGGCGCGTTCGACGATGACGTCTACGATGATGACATTGATGAGAGGGATGGTGCCGACGGGACGGAAGGCCGTTCATCGGGGCAGCCGCCTGGGCTGGAGGCGGTACTGGAGCAACTGGCACCATCCGGAACGATGTTCGTGCGGATCGGGGAGACCCGCTATCTGCCGCTGGCGGTGGAACGGGTGGCGCCGATGATCGGCGTGCTGATGGAGCTGTTCGGCCTGCAACCCGGCGGCGGGGAGCTGCGCATCGGCCGGTCCCATCTGGGCGACCTGTCGGCGCTGGAGGAAGCCGCGTCGGCCGCCGGCATTCCACTGCTCGGCGCAGACGCCGTGCGCGGTATGGCCAAGGCCCTGCGCGAGGCGGGCGGCGTGCCGGCGGTGGCTCCGCCGCAACAGCTGCACGCAACCTTGCGCCCATATCAGCAGGCCGGGCTCGACTGGCTGCAGTTCCTCGCTGCCCACGGCTTCGGCGGCATCCTCGCCGACGACATGGGGCTGGGCAAGACGCTGCAGGCGCTGGCTCATCTGCTGGTGGAAAAGGAAGCCGGCCGGCTCGACCGCCCAAGCCTGCTGATCGCGCCCACGAGTGTGCTCGGCAACTGGCGGGCGGAAGTGCAACGCTTCGCTCCCGGCTTGCGCACGCTCGTCCTGCACGGTCCGCAGCGCAAGACGGCTCACGGGTCGCTGGCCAACTATGATCTGGTGGTGACCTCCTACGCCCTGCTGCCGCGCGACCGCGAGGTGCTGGCGGCACAGCCCTGGCATCTGGCGATCTTCGACGAAGCGCAATATCTCAAGAACCCCAGCGGCCAGGCGAGCAAGGCGGCGCAGGCGCTGCAGGCCCGCCAGCGACTGTGCCTGACCGGCACCCCGGTGGAGAACACCCTGGACGAGCTGTGGGCGCTGTTCGCGGTCAGCGTGCCGTCACTGTTCGGCGACCGCACCGGCTATCGAAGGATCTTCCGCACGCCCATCGAGAAGCATGGCGATGCAGACCGCCAGCGCGTGCTCGCCCGCCGCGTCCGCCCCTTCCTGCTGCGCCGGACCAAGGAAGAGGTGGCGGCGGAGCTGCCGCCCAAAACCGAAATCCTGGAGACGGTGGAGCCCGGCGGGGGCCAGCGCGACCTCTACGAGACCATCCGCCTGACCATGGACCAGCGCGTGCGTGACGAGGTCGCCCGCAAGGGGCTGGCGCGCAGCCGCATAATGATCCTCGATGCACTGCTGAAGCTGCGGCAGGTCTGCTGCGATCCGCGGCTGGTCAAGCTGGAAAGCGCCCGCAAGCGGGTGACGAAGGGGGCGGAGTCGGCGAAACTGAACCGGCTTCTGGACATGCTACCGGAACTGCTGGCTGACGGCCGGCGCATCCTGCTGTTCTCGCAGTTCACGTCGATGCTCGACCTGATCAAGCCGGAGCTCGACCGGCTTTCCGTCCCCTTCGTTGAACTGACCGGCGAAACCAGGGACCGCGAGACGCCGGTCAGGCGCTTCCAAGCGGGCGAGGTGCCGCTGTTCCTCATCAGCCTGAAGGCCGGCGGCACCGGACTGAACCTGACCGCCGCCGACACGGTGATCCACTATGATCCGTGGTGGAATCCGGCAGTGGAGGATCAGGCGACCGATCGCGCCCACCGCATTGGCCAGGACAAGCCGGTCTTCGTCTACAAGCTGGTCACTACCGGCACAGTGGAGGAACGCATGGTGCAGCTTCAGGAGCGCAAGCGCCGCCTGGGCGAGGCGGTCTACGACCAGGGCCAGACCGCCGAGGACCTGCTGACCGCCGACGACCTCGATTTCCTGCTGGCTCCGATCGACGCATGACGTCGGCCGGTTAGGGTTGCCACAAGACCCCGCACCATGCCCTCGCGTACTCTTGCGATGAACCCGCCGACGGCCGACCCTGCAATTGCCGATTCGCAGACCGGTTGCGTACTCTTGCGATGAAGAACCGGCCAGCCACGCGCCGACGCCGGCTTGTCCCGCGTATTGTTGCGATACCGATACGCACTCTTGCGATCAGCGACTCGGGCCGACTCGGCTTTTCCCCCGTACTCTTGCGATGAATCAACTAATAGAGTCTCAAATAGGATTTCTACTAGCTATGCTCTCAAGAGTACGCGTTGCGGTTCAATGCCCAACGGGTCACACTCCTGGCAGCTCTGGCAGGAGGGATGATCCGTGGGTACGCTTCACGAACTGATCAGGACGCATGGCGCCGTCGACGCCCGCCGTCTCGTCCCGGAACAGGAGCGCCCCTTCGTCGATCTGGCGGCGGAAGCACTGGCGACCGAAAGCAAGGCACTCGGCATCACCTATGCCGGATTCTGCCTGACCAGTCTCCCACATAAGGCCTTGCCGGACGAGCAGCATTGGGAACGCCCCGGACATAAGGTCAAGCTGATCATCGAACCGGGCCGCCTGCCCGACAATGACGGCACGACACGGCTGTTCGGCGTCCCCTACGGCTCTCGGGCCCGTCTCATCCTGCTTTACCTGCAGACCCGCGCTATCCAGACCGGCAGCCCGGAGGTCGAGTTGGGGGCGTCTATGCGCGACTGGATGAGCCGGATGAACGTTTCCACCGGCGGCAAGTCGTACCGTGACGTCAAGGAACAGGCCAACCGGATCAGCGCCTGCAATCTGACCTTCATCTGGGAACGCCAGGGCAAGAAGGCCGAGTTCGCCAAGGATACCATCGTCAAGGGCGGCATCCAGCTCTACGACACCGACGACGACCAGCAATTGCGCCTGTGGGTGGACACGGTGCGCCTTTCCGACAGCTTCTTCAAAGCCTTGCGCGAGCATCCGGTTCCGGTGTGGGAGCCGGCGATCAAGCTGATCTCCAACAAATCCATGGCGATCGACATCTATATCTGGCTCGCCTACCGCCTGCATGTGCTGGGGGCCGCCACGCCGGTGACCTGGACCGCCCTGCATGGCCAGTTCGGCGCCGGCTACAAGAATGTTTTCCAGTTCAAGCCACGATTCCAGGACGCCCTGAAAGCCGCAATGGCAGTCTATCCCGATGCGAAAATCAGCATCGACGAGGCTGGCCTTATCCTCCACCCCTCCCGTCCGCCGGTGCCGGAACGGCAGTTCGCACTCTTGCGATGACCCGCGGGCCGCGTACTCTTGCGAGGCCTCATCGCAAGAGTACGCGATAGGGTTCCTTGGACGCGGCACAGTCGGGCATGGCACGTGCTGCACAGCAAGATGCACATCGGTTGACAGTCCCGTCAACATCGCTCATCGTTCCGCGGATTCACCTCCCGGAGTGAGCAATACCCTATGGCGCATGAAATGAGCGGCGAGGAACTGCGCCGCTACCGCGAAGACCGCGGCATGAATCAGCAGGAGTTGGTGGTCTGGCTTAACGAGCGGCTCGGCCGCCGCTATGACCGTGCCAAGATCTCCCGCTGGGAAACCGGAGCGGAGCGCATTCCGCAAACCGTCGGCGCCGCTCTGAAGGCATCAACCAGTCCCGTCGGCATACCGGCCGCTTCCAGCCCGCGCAATGCTCCGCTCGTCCTGTGCGCCGCCAACCAGAAAGGCGGGGTTGGCAAGACGACGACCTGCGTGAATGTCGCGTGGCTGCTGAGCCGGCAGGGCCAGCGGGTGCTGCTGGTCGATTGCGACCCTCAGGCCAATGCGACCGTTCATCTCGGCGTCGACCCGCATGAGCGCGAAGTGGTCAAGGAGACGCTGACCCATGCGCTGCGCTCGACCCGCCCGCTGCGGGAGTTCGTCACCCCGGTGTGCGACGGCGCCTTCGATCTGCTGCCCTCCTCCATCTCTCTTGCGGCGGCCGACCGCGAACTGCTGCGCCAGCCCAACGGCACGCTGATCCTGCGCGCCAAGATCGCCCAGTTGTCCGGACACTACGACTTCATCATTCTAGATTGCCCGCCGCATCTGGGCGAATTGACCGTGTCGGTGCTGAACGCCGCCGACCAGCTTCTCATCCCGACCCAGACGGAGATGCTGTCGCTCATGGGCATTCCCCAACTGTTCGAAACCATCGCCGGCGTGCGCGAGTTGGTCAACCCGCGGCTGCGGATCCTCGGCATCCTGCCGACGATGTTCAGCCCGCGCCGGCTGCAGGACGAGCAGATCCTGACCGAGTTGCAGGCGATGGCGGGGTCGGAGAATCTGCGCCTGTTCGCGCCGGTGCGCCGGGCCGCGGATTACACAAAGAGCGTTTTGGCCGGGCGGCCGGGATTGGCGATGAACCCCAATTCCGCCGGAGCGGACAGCTACCAGGAAATTGCCGAGGCGCTGCTGGCGCTGGCACGGGCGGAGGTTGGCCATGGCGTCTAAGAAAGGGCTCGATGTCGCCAACACCGGACTGCTGAAGCGGACGATCAGCCGCGCCGCAGCCGGCGGTGGCGGGACCAGCAACCGGGCGCTGTTCGGACTGAGCGGCAAGATGCGTTTCCGGGAAATCCCGCTCGACCAGATCGAGCCGGATCCGGATCAGCCGCGGCGCAACGCTCAGGAGGCCGACATCGCGACGCTGGCCGCGTCGATCGAGCAAAAGGGATTGCTGCAGCCGATCAACGTGCGCGAGATCGCCGTCGACCGCTTCATGATCATTGCCGGCGAGCGGCGATACTGGGCCTTCCGCCAGCTTGACCGCGAGACCATCCCGGCGTTGGTACTCGACACCGACGACGCCCAGGCGTTGGCGTTGATCGAGAACGTCCAGCGTGTCGACTTGCACGCAATCGACGTCGCGCGCTCGTTGGAGCGTTTGGTCGAAGACAAGGGGCTGACGCAGGATCAGGCCGCGGTGCTGATCGGCAAATCGCAAGAGTACGTAGCCCGGCTGCTCGGTATCCTGCGGCTGCCGGCGGCGATCCAGGAGGATGCGCCGCAGCAGAGCCATGTGTCGGTTTCCGTGCTGATGGAGCTTTCCGAACTCGGCGACGCCGCACTGCAGGCCCAGCTGTGGGAGCGTGCGAAAGCCGGCCTCACGGTGAAGGCGGTGCGCGAGGCCAAGCAACAGCGCAAAGCCTCCTCCGCTGCCCTCTCCCCTGCCCCCGCTGCACACCGAACGACCCTGCGGGCGCTGCACAAGGGAGTGGCAAGCTTGCGCGATCTCAGCGACGGCGGCAGCCGGCTCGACGATGCCGACCGCGAGGCTCTGCGCGCGCTACGCACCGCCATCGATACGCTGCTCGGCGAGTGACACGCTATTAGACGTCTAATAAACCGGAATCTCACGTCCCCCCGCTATTAGACGTCTAATAACGCCCTCCCCTCCTCCAGAAATGCTGGACCGGTTGGTCGCCGCCGGATATTTTGCGGCCGTCGCGCACTTTCTCCGCCGCCGTCCGCCGCTCTACAGGCCAGCGTGATCTGTGTTCCGATGACCGCGCCAGCCGAGATTGTCCATAGCCTCGCTCAGATCTGACGTTCCCCGCACCGCTCGACATCGGAGGTTCGCAAAGCGGTTGCCCAATGGCGAGCATCTTCAGCCGATCCGCCGTTATGATCGTTTCAGCTCAATCCACGCCCCCGCGGAGTGGGCAACGCCCAGAGTTTAAGTCTTTGTTGTCAATAGCGCCAATTGCGCAAACCTGCCTCCCCAAATCCGAGCGGCTGGCGGGAACTTGACTGCTAGGCGCTCGATCCGCCGGCATTCCTGTGTCTTTCGGCCGTGCGAACCTCCTGGCATCACCGTGGGAACTTGGGGTTCGCGCAGCTTCGTCTGCGCTGGTTAAGTGGAGAACCACCACCGCGCGAGGTTGTTATGGACTGCTACGCCCATACGCTGCCTGATTAGCCCAAGACCGAATGGGAGCCGTTGCGGAAGCATCTGGAACTCGTCGAACCGGTGGCGCACGGCGTCGGTGCCCAACTGCTTGCGGACGGACCGGCGGCGGACTTCGCACGGGCGCTTGGACTGCTGCATGATTCCGTGCAAATATGCTCAGGCCTTTCAGGACTATCCGTCAACCTCGAACGGTAGGAGAGGGCGGGTGGACCATCCCACCGCCGGCGCCGTCTATGCGCTGGAGCGGCATAAGGATCAAACCGGCTGGATGCTGGCCTATGCGGTTGCCGGCCATCATGCCGGGCTGCTGGGCTGCCGGACAGCGGGGCAGGGGAGCGCGGCAGCCTGCAAAGACGGGTCGCCGAATCGCCCCCCGCCGCCGTGGCGCGTGCCGGGTTCCAGGCGTCGCATCCTCCACGCCGCGCGCCGCCTTCTCCTTCCTACTGGAACTGGCGCAGAAGCATCTGAAGAAGGTGCGAGGGGCAAAGCCCGGCCTCGCCCGCGTGCTGGACGCGGCGCTGCAGGACATCCAGGGACCGCTGACCGGCTTTCCGCCGACGCTGGACCTGGAGGCGTTCTTCCATGTGCTGCTGCTGATGTTCGACCATGACCGCTCCGCCGCGCGCGGCGAGATGGCGGCGCGCCGGCTGGTGGTGTTCCGCCACCGCTCCACCCTGGGCGAGGCGCCGGCGCACCGCCCGCGGTGTGGCGTTGCACAGCCTGAGGCTGGGGCTGATCGGCAAGGCGGACGTGGTGGAATTCCACGCCCGCCGCTCCGGTCCGCCGAAGCCCTATCATGGACGGCGCTCCGCGCCCGTCTGCTGGATCTGATCGATCCCAAGACCAACGGCCTTCGCTTCTACCTGCTGGGCTCGTCGGCGCGGCACAAGGTGGAGCATGTCGGCAGCCGTCCGCCGCGTGGTGGAATGGCACACCGGAGAGGCAAACCCGCTCGCCGTAGCCCTCAGCGGCCACTGCCTGCGTGTCGGCGCCACTCAGGACCTGTTGGTGGCCGCTGTCGATTTGTTCCGGCTGATGCAGGCGGAATGCTGGACGTCGCCTGTGGTGCCCGCCCGCTACACCGAGCGCCTGCGTGCAACATGGGGCGCGGTGGCGCGAGTGCGGCGGGGAAAGGGTAGCGGGCAATTCACTATCTTCTCCGTGATCATCAACAGTGCTCTCCCATACGGGTCAGCCACTCTCGGCTGTAGATCTGTCCATGGCCGGCAAGCGGTGCCGTCCGGCCGGTTTCCAGATCAAGCACCGGCATGTCGGCGATCAGGGCGGCCCGCTCCACTCCCCCCACATAGGACAGGCTCCCATCCTCGGCCCGGGATTCCCGGAAAAGGGAAGGGCGTGCGCTCCGATCCGCGATGGACAGATGCAAGGCAAGCTCGGCACGAACGAAAAAGGCGTTGTGGCCGGCCCCGTTGCTGCCTATCAGCGCATAGCCCTTTCGCGCCGCCGCCCGTTCGAGCGCCCGGATCGAGGCCCCGAAATAGAGCCAGGAAGGGTGGTAGATGGAACGCTGGAATGCGGGATCGTATGGGATCGTCAAGGCATGCACGTCGCCCAGCACCGCGTTGTATTCGCATATCACGATGTCCGGACGAACCACGTCGATCGCATCGAACACCCAATAGTCATTGCCGTCGATGTCGATGCTCAGCAGGCCGACTTCGCCGCCACGGCCGCGGCTTGACAGCAGATCGTTCACGTTTTCCTTCGTTATGAACGCCGACTCTGCGACCAGATCGTGCTTCCAATAGATTTCGTCGTTCCTGATCGCCTCGATGTGCGCCACATTCGCATCGAGGACGAACCCTCGCCAGTTGCGGTTGCGCATCAGATAGCGGGTGTTGCTCTCCGTGTAGTCCTGTACGCCGAACTCGATGAAACTCTCGGAGCGGACCGGAAGGTTCTGGATCAGCCATTCGATGATGCCGTCCTCACCGGTTTGCGAGAATACCGTGAACTCGACGTCGGACAGGTGGGGAATGCTCTTGCGCGCGCGCAGGGACTCGCCCAGAGCGCGGGCGGTCAGCAGAAGCTGACGCTCCGCCGAACGCTGCTGCTGGCGGTGATGGTCCCAGGCCAGAGCACGTCCGGCACGGAAAAGTGGAACCAGATCCTCCAAATCGGCAGACATCGGCGGTGTCCTTCTTTGCGTATCGTGGCTTTGCACGTGGTGGCGGGTGCGGATCAGGCACGAAGGTAATCACAGTTGCGGCACAAGGGATTGGAGACGCGGTTGTCGAGGAACTCCCGGCGTAGCGACCGCATCGGCCTGCCGTTCCAGATCTCCTTCAGCGACTGCCGCGCCACATTGCCCAGGACATAACGCTTGTCGTGGTCGTAGCAGCAGGGCACGACGTCGCCGTCCCAGGTGACGGTCAGCCTGCTCCATGGAAATTGGCAGGTGACATGGTCCTGCTGCTGGGGGCGGTCGCCGGCAAGGCGGCTCACGTCCGGCGCATTGCCGTCCCAGGTGACGAACTCCTTGGCGAAGAAGGCGTCGACCCCGTCGAGGTTCGACCAATAGTCCCGCATCCGGCCGATGCTGTCGCTGTTCAGACCGAAACTGATCATCGACACGATGACCTGGACGTTTGATTTGAAGGACTTCTTCAGTTCCAGAAAGTCGAGCAGGTTGCGGACTGAAGCGTCATAGGCACCCGCGATGCCGCGGATGCGTTCGAACGACGCATCGTCATGGCCGTCGATCGACAGATAGAGCTTTGCAGGACGGGCACGCAACAGCGCTAACGCCGTCGGCCGCTTCAGCATCAGCGGGTTCAGCGACAGGGCTGTGAACACGCCGCGCGCCGAGGCGTAGGCGATGAAACGGTCAAAGTCCGGATGGACGAGGCTTTCGCCGAAATGATGCAGCCAGCAATCGGCCTGCGGCGCCTGTTTCGGGTTCTCTTGGACATACTCGTCAATCACCTTGCGGAACAGGCCGAAATCCATTAGCCCCTGCGGGCGCGTCATGTTGACGGTGCGCGCGCACATGACGCATCTGAAAGGACAGCGGTTGGTCAACTCGATGTTGAAGACCGCGAAGGGCGTGTCGAGCACCGTCGGGTCGGCGGGCGTGGCGGCAGCCGGGGAGCGAAGCGCGTCCATTGTCAATTCGGTATCCTATGGCTGCCAACGCTGGGCGGGGCATTGGGCCCCACGGCGGCGAGCAGGGGCCCCAGCGCCTGCCCGAGCGGCCCCAGCAACCGCAGCGTGGCGGCGACCCATTGGCCCTCGTCCCTCACCGCCAAACCCACCAGGCGACTGGCCTCCTCTGCGGCATCCAACTCCAGCAGCGCCCGCGCCCGTCCGAGGCGGGGGAGGGCAAGGCAGGCGAAGTCCCCACGCTCGCCGCTGAAATCCTCCAACGCCTCCTGCGGCCGGTTCCATGCAAGCCTGAGCATGCCGCGGAAGACGCGTCCTCTGGCTGTATCGGGATCGTTCCGCCTGCCCCCGTCGAACGCACGGGCGGCGGCATCGAGGTCTCCGGCATGGAGTTGCACCAGCCCTCCGATCATGCGTGCCCAGCCCATGGCTGGTTCCCGAAAGCGGACGGCGTCGCAGGCGGCCATCGCCTCGCGGAGCCGGCCGTCCGACAGCAGCGTCTGCGCGATCATCAGGCCGGCCCACCAGCGCAGATCGTGACCGCTCTCCCAAACGCGCCGGTAAGCCGCCAGTGCGGCTTCGGTTTCGAAGCGGAGCCGGTGATATTGGCCTAGCACATACCAGGACGGCATCCGCTCCGGCGCCAGGATGATCGAGGCCGCCAATTCCCGTCTCGCTTCGTCCTGCCGGTTCAGCAGAAGCAGGGAAAAGCCCCGCTGATGGTGAAGGCCATAGCGGTCCTGTGCATGGGGTGCCGCAAGATCGCACCAGCGCAGTGCCTCCTCATGGCGATTACTGAGTTGGCCGGCCAACTCGACGACGAGATCGGGCAGATGAGCGGCGGCGGCATGCGGACAGACGGCAAGCGCATGGACGACGAGGGCGAGCGCATCGTCGGTCATTGCGTCATCCCGAGCGGCCTCCGCCTCCTCGACCAGCGCCCGCGCCAGGGCATCGGCGTCGCCGCCATGCGCCAACATTCCATGTTCCAGAACGGATCGCGCGCGCTCCTGGTCGCCCGCGTCCCGCAGCAGGCGGTTCAGGCGCAGCACGGATGCGTAGCGCCCTGGGTCCACCGTCACCGCACGCTCGAACGCCGTCACGGCGGCATCGCGCTCTCCCGAAGCCTCGAGCGCCACCCCAATCCGATGATGGTAGTGGGAGAGGGTGGAGCGGCGGATCTCCTCCCGCCAATTCTCGATGGCGATCCGGTCGAATTCTCTCTCCTCAGCCGAGGCATTCGGGAATGACGATGCCGGTCGGCTCATCCGCGTCCCCCTTAGCCGTAACGTTTGACACCAAATGCTGGTCAATATAACAATTATAATACATTAGAGCAATTCAGCCGGTATAATCAAATTCAAAAAGACACAACCGGCGGCTCATTTTGCATTGAATATTTAAAAACTTGAGATTGCGAATATGAAATTCATCACAAAATCCGGGCGCAAACTCTACAAATCCAGAGGTTGTTGTGTGTGCAGCGTTTTCCATTCTGCTGCCGTCAGGGTAGGTTGGGATGTCATGCTGGGAGATGTCGATCCATGCGGGACCTGATCAGTCTTTCGGCCTTCCCGAAGTCGGGGGTCACCTATCTCGGATTCCTGATGTTCCATTGCCTGTTCGGCGACGAGGCCGGGATCGGCGATCTCGAAAAGCAATACGTGATCGACATCCACGCATGGCCGGCGCTGCGGTTCGCCGTGCCGGGTGGACCGCGGATCGTCAAGTCGCATTTCCCGTTCGGACCGGACCGACCCGGTGTCGGGCGGACGGCCAGGGCGGTGTATCTGATCCGTCACCCGGTCGACGTCATGATGTCGGCGTGGGATTACCGCCGGTTCCTGAACCCCGCCGAGACTCCAGACGACGACGAAGGCGGCCCGGCCGATGGTCCTGCGTTCCGTCGCTTCGTCCATGACTGGCTGGCGAGCGGCGGGGCGGGGTTCGAGGTCGCCGGACCCTGGCTGCGGCATGTCCGCTCCTGGCTGGACCAGCGCGAGATCCCGGTGCATCTCGTCACCTACACCGATCTGGTCGACCAGCCCGGCCGCGAACTGGCCGCCATCCTGCGCTTCCTCGACCTGCCGGTTCCGGTGGAACGGCAGGCGGTGGCCATCGCACGCAGCAGCATGGCGGCGATGGCGGCACTGGAAGCGGACGAGGTCCGCAACCGGCGTAACGGCGTCTTTTACCGGCCGGAACTCGCGCGCAGCTATGAAGGCGGTCGCCGCTTCATCAACAAAGGTCATCGCGGCTGCTATGCCACCCTGCTGACCGACGAGGAGCGGGCATTGGCAGACCGGACTTTCGGTGCCGAGATGTCTGTCTATTTCTCTGGCGGCAGCGGTGCGGGGGCGGGCTGATCGGCGTCACGGCAGGGCGCGCGCGACGCCGATCACGGTCCATGTCGTCTCGTCCGGCTCGCGGCCGATGTCCGGAAAGGCGCGGAGCGCCTCCAGCCGGAAACCGCTGGCGCCAAACGCAAGGCCGAGTTCCCGGTCGAAGAAGAAGCGCATGGCATGCGTCTCCCGGTCCTCGCCAACGACCCGGTCCCCGGTGATCCTGAGCACATGGAAATCGACCCGGCAAATCTGGGCGCGGATGTCGAGAGCCGACCGCGCGGTCCTGAGAATCCGCTCGTCCGCCTGGGAAATCGATCGAACCCGGTCGCCCGGCCGCTGGGCGAGGACGGCGGGGCCGTACCAGACGTCGAAGAGGAAAAGGCCGGACGGCGGCAGATGCCGCCGGACCGAGGCCAGGGTGGCCAACAGCGCGTCATCGTCATGCTGATAGCCCAGCACGGCGAACATCATGATCGCAGCGTCATAGATCCGGCCGAGGCGGAGTGTCCGGACATCGGCCTCGATGAACTCGGGCGCGACGATTGCGGTTTCGGCCAGCCTCGCCGACTTTTCACGGGCGCGGGCGAGCATGGCCGGGGAGCGGTCCACCCCCGTCACGCGCAGCCCCCGCGCCGCCAGCGGCAGGGCATGCCCGCCGGTGCCGCAGCCGAGGTCCAGGACGCTCGCGACGGGGCCGTCCGCGTGCAGGGCGAACAGGTGCGCAATCAGGCCGCTTTCGCCCGCGTAATCCTTTTCGCCGTACAGCGCGTCATAGACCGCCGCGTAGCCGGTTCCGAAAATCCCGCTCATGTCAGCACCCTCTTCACCGCATCGGCGACCAGCTCCTGCTCGGCATCGGACAGGGCGAGGCCGGACGGCAGATAGAGCGCCCGTCGCGCAAGCCTTTCCGCCACCGGATAGCGCTCCCCGCGGAATAGGCCGCGCTCCAGCAGGGCCGGCTGCTCATGCATGCCGAGGAAGAAGGGGCGGCTGTCCACCCCGAGGGCGCGCAGGCGGGCCGCGCATTCGGCCGCGTCGAACGGCACCTCGTCGTCCAGCACGATCCCGTACATCCAGTACACGCTGTGCGCCCAGGGGCGCTCGGCCGGCAAGGCAAGCGGCAGTCCGGCCATTCGCGCGCCATACTGCGCGGCGATGCGGCGCTTGCGGGCGAGATGGTCCTCGATGCGCTCGACCTGGGCCAGACCGACGGCAGCCTGCAGATTGGTCAGCCGGGCATTGACGCCCAGCTCGGTGTGAAGGAAGCGCCGGTCACGGCGGAAACACAGGTTCCGCAGCGAGCGCAGTCGGTCGGCGAGGGCGGGATCGCCGGTGATGACCATGCCGCCTTCGCCGGTGGTGACGATCTTGTTGGCGTAGAAGCTGAAGCAGCCGAGCGTCCCAAGCCCGCCGCAGCGGCGTCCGCGGTATTCGGCGCCGTGCGCCTCGGCGGCGTCCTCGACGATGTGCAGGCCGTGCCGCTCCGCCAGCTCCCACAGGGGAGCCATGTCGCAGGGGTGGCCGAACAGATGCACCGGCATGATGGCGCGCGTGCGCGGCGTGATCTTCGCCGCGACCTGATCGGGGTCGAGGCACCAGGTTTCCGGGTCGCTGTCGACCAGGACAGGCACGCAGCCGGCCTCGAGGATCGCCACCGCGCAGGAGATGATCGTGCAACTCGGCAGGATGACCTCCGACCCGGGCTCAAGGTCGAGCGCACGCATGGCGAGCTGGAGGGCGGCGGTACCGCTGGACACGGCCACGCCATGCGACGTGCCGCAATACTCCGCCCAGCGGCGCTCGAACTCCGCAATGAATCGCCCTTCCGAGGAGATCCAGCCGGTCTCGACGGCTTCGCGGACGTAGTCCAGTTCCCTGCCGTCCAGCAACGGCTCGCTCACAACGATCATGGGAGACCTGTCCTTTCCCTGCCGGCCGGCGGCGCTCACTGTACCATCACGATGCGCTCGGGACAGGCTCCCTCGAAGCAGCTCTTGTCGGCGCCCCCGGCGAAGGGGCCTTGCTTGACCTCGACCATCTCGACCTCCTCGATCACCTGGAAACCGTGTCCGCCCGACGCGAGAAGAATGACGTCGCCGGCCCGCAGAAGCCGGCTGTGCAGATAGGTCCGGCCGCCGTCGTAGAAATCGACCCGCAGAAGCCCGCGCCGGATCAGCAGGACCTCCTGGGTGTAATCGACCTGCCGATGCACCGGGTTGTGCAGGTGCGCCGCGATCGTTTTTCCCGCGGGGTGGCGCATGAAGGCCAGCTGCTGCGAGAAGCTGGGCGGCGTGAAGAAGGTGATGCCCGGTTCGCGGAATTCGGCGCGGATGATGATCGCCAGGGTGCGGCCGTCATGGTCGATGGTCTCGATCATGGCGGCGACATCGGGGCGGGGGCGGAGATGGGGGAGGAGCGGCGGGATAGCAGCATTCCAATGAACGACACCTCGCTGCCGTCGTCCAACCCGTGCCGCCCGTCAAAACCGTCGGCCCAGCGCATGACGGTGCTGTGCGTGGCGCTGATGATGCGAAGCCAACGCTCTTCGGAAAAGCACCAGTGCGGCACCGACACCCCGACCTGGATCAGCCCCAGATCCTGCACCGTGCAGAGGTCGGCCGTCACCGGCTCCGCCGCCTGCCGGACGGGAAAGCGGTTCATCACCATATGGCGGTGCGGCCGGCGCGCCAGCCGGGCGAAGGCCGCTTCCGGATCGGGCAGATATTGCAGCACGCCCGAAATCAGGATCAGGTCGTGCTCCCGGCCCTCCAGGGCGTCGAGCCTGTCATGGAAGCGCAAGCCGTCGCCGGCGAACCGTGCATTGCCGGCCTGCGCCAGGGCCGGAGTTTCCACCACGTCCCAGTCCAGCCGGACGGCCTCGCCCAGAATGGCGGACAGCACGGCATGCCCGTTTCCCAGCCCGCCACCGAAGTCGCAGACGCTCAGCCGGCCGTCGAAGCCTCCCCCGCGCATCGCAGCGGCGAGAAGTGCCGCGGCAAGCTGCTGGAACAGGGGGGTGAGCACCCCGTCCCAACGGAAGGCAGACCGCGCCTCCACCAGCCTCGCCACCACCCGCGGGTCGTCGTAGGTCTGAATTCCCGGCCGGGCGGCGGCATGGTCGTCGTAAATGCCGCTGAACAGGCCCATCAGTACACTCCCCCAGCCTCTTGCGGCCATGCGATCGCGTAGGCGGGGGTGCGGCCGGTGCGGACGCGGTCCACCGCCTCGTCCAGGATCCCCCGCAGGAGCGCCAGGAAATCCTCGTGCCGGTAGCTGTCGAGGCGGCGGGCGCCGTTGCCGGCCAGACTGGCGGCCAAGGCGTCGTCATGCCACAGCCTGCCCATGGCGTCGGCCAGACTGGCCGCATCGCGCGGATCGATGTAGAGGGCGCCGTCGCCGAGTTGGTCGCGGATGCTGGGCAGATCGCTGACGATGACCGGCCGGCCGAAGCTCCAGGCCTCCAGCGGCGGCATGTTGGTCGGACCGAAGAAGGTCGGCATGACCAGCCCGGCCGACAGGGTGTAGAGCGCCGCCATGTCGCGGTCGGGCACAAAGCCCAGATAATGGACGCGGTCGCGCACCCCCAGCCTGTCCGCCAGGGCCATCACCTCGATGAAATTCCGCGCCCGCCATTTCTCCGTGTAGCTTCCGGCGAACACCACCCTGACGGCTTCGTCGCCATCATCCGCAAGACGGGCGAGCGCCTCCACGATAAGGCGGTGGTTCTTATGCATCCAGAACTGCGCCGGATAGAAATAATAGCGCTTCGGCAGACCGTACCGCGTCCGTACCCTGGCAAGGTCCCTCTCCGTCGGCGGGCGGGAGCGGCGGACCGGCGGAAAGAAGGGCAGCACCCGGATGCGGTCGCCGTCGATCAGGTCGCCGTAGAAGCGGAGCACGTCCTGCCGGCCCGCCTCCGAATCGACCAGGACCAGGGTGGCGTAGCGGCAGATCGTCCGGTAGGCGTGCTCCCGCAGGGCGGCGATCCCGTCGGCGCTGACCTCGGGAAACTCCGGCTGGAGGCGGTGCTGCAGGTCGTGGATCGGCACGATGAAGGGGACCAGCACCTCCGGCCCGACCAGCGACGGGTGGAGGGTGAGCAGAAGGTCGATCTCCTCCTCGCGCAGGGCCTGTCCCATGGCGGTGTTCAGCACGATGTCGTCCGGCGGCGGCGGTTGCCCGCCCTCGCCATCGGTGGACAGGTAGGATTCGGGCGGCCCCTGCTGGATGTCCAAGTCGCCCAGCGGCAGGATCGGCATCCGGCCATAGTGGAGACGCCGGGACTGCAGGATCCCGCGCAGGCTTTCGACAGCGGGATTGACGCAGACCAGATCGTAGGGGACATGCGGGGTCAGGTCCGACAGGGCGTCGAGCAGCGACGCCTCGTACTGGAAGCCGCCCCCGGCTGAGGCGGGAAATCCTCGGTAGACACCGACACGCATGCTCGGACTCCTCCCTGGTCTCTGCGGTCCGATCCTTCAGGCCGACTGCGCCGGGGCGTCCCGCAGCCTTCGCGACGCCTCCGACCGGATGTGCCGCACGATGAACGGGTAGGCGTTGTAGGGATCGGCGATGCCGACCCGCAGCAGGCGCTTGGCGATCTCCGTGACATATTGGCTGGAGATGATGACGGTGGCATCGCGGAGCGCGTCGGCGACGGCCTCCGGTGTCGTCACGGTCAGGTCCCATGCCCTTCCCTTGCGCATCCCGTCCAGAAAGCCGGCCAGCGTCAGGTTTTCCCATTTGCCGAGCGCCATCTGCAGGATGCGCCCGCCGCGCGACGCGCCGTAGAGATAGATGGGCCGGTCACCGGGAAGGGCCGCGAAATCCGAATCCCGGGACAGGCGAGGCAGCCGCGCGGCGAATTGCGGATCGAAGTCGAAGTAGCAGGTCACCTGCTCCGGAGGCGGTGACGGTGCGGCGGTGGCGGACGGAGCGGGAATGAGGGCGGTCAGGCGGGAAAGCCGCTCATGCTCTTCGGCCAGCCCGGTATCCGCCCGGTCGGCGGCGCGCATGGTGAGCAGGCCGCTGCATCCCAGGGGTGCCTGCGCGGCGACCCGATGGGCCAGGAAGGCGGCCGCCGCGCCGCCCAGCTCCGGGTCGCGGCGCAGGATGGCGGCCAGTCGCTCCCGCCGCACCAGCAGGCTTGCCGGATGCAGGGTGGCCGCGGTGGATGCCGGGCTGGCGGCGTCGATCGCGTCGAAGCCGATGGCGGTCGGCCGCAGTTCCGCCTGGTACAACTCTACCATCTCCTCCGGCAGCATCGGCTGGAGCGCCCCGCCATAAACGGCGTCCACGCCAAGGTCCTGCGCCGCGGCCAGCAGCGTTGCGACGTGGTTGGGAAAGGGTCGCGCCCCGGGCGGCAGGATGCCGACCCACCCGGCCTCCGCGGCCCGCAGCCCGGCCCACAGGCGGGAGCCAGACGGCCCTGCCGCTTCCATGCGCAGGACGCGCAGGGAGGCAAGCTGGCGGACCAGCCTGTCCGGCACGGTCTCCCGCATGCCGTCCGGCAGGACGAGCACCACGCCGACGGGGCCGGCCGTCTGCCCGGCCACCGCCTCCAGCCGCTGCAGGGCGTCGTCCCACCCGCCCTCATACACCGGCAGCACCAGATCGACGGGAGTCTGCGGCGCGCAGTTAGGGGCGGGCGTCAGGCCAAGCCTCGGCCGCGCCTCCGCGATGAGGTCGGGGAGGGGGTCGAACAGCACCTCGAGGCTGAATTTCTCCAGGAAGATCGCCTGCGCATCGCGCGCCATCGCCCGTCCGCGCGCCGGGTTGGCCCGTGCCCAGGCGACATGGGCGAGGATCTGCTCGGCGGTTTCCAATTCGCCGGCGGTCGTGTTGACATAGAGGACGCTGTCGCCGAACGCGTCCATGATGAAGGGATGGTGGCCGGCGATGGTCAGCGCTCCGGCCGCCGACAGTTCGAAGATGCGCATGTTCGGGATGCCGGTTTCGACATGCGGCTGCAGATGCAGGCACAGCCCCATCCCGCAGGTGTTGGCGCGCCCGATCACCGAATGCCCGTCGAACGGCAATTCGCCAGTGAAGGCATCGGCCAGATACTCCCAGCGGTCGCGGCGGCCGTGCAGCGCCAGCACGCCCGCTTGCGCCAATATGCTCAGCATCAGCGGGAAGCGCCTGCCGTCCCAGTTGGAGCCGATGTAGAACAGCCGGCTGTTCGGACCCAGCCTCGGCTCTAGCGCCAGTGCGGGAGAACTGGGATACATGGGCGCGGTCAGCAGCGGGCGCGCGGTCGGCCAGAACAGGTCGGCCATCCGCCGCCGCATCCCCTCGTTGGCGGTGAGCCAGCCGTCATAGGACCGCTCGTTCTGGGCGAAGAACCGGTGTGAGGCGTGAAGCTGTGGCGGGTTCCAGTCGCACGCCATGGTCAGGTGCCCGGTCAGCTTCGGGGTAACCTGCGGATGCAGCGACACGACCAGATCGGGGTCGAAGGCCTCGATCTCCGCCGTGCGGTGGACGATGGCGGCTTCCCAGCCCTTGGCGCCCAAGGCAGACAGCATGCGCAAGGACAGTTCGCGTTCGGCCCACTCGGCGTCTGTGGCGAAAGGTTCGAACAGCGCGACGCGCAGCCCGCCGTTGAGGTGCCTGCCGGTCACCGCGCGACCCTTGCGCTGTCCGCAGCCGGAATTGTGGCTGGATGCATCGATTGCATGAACCGGGCGCGCTCTCAACTGTTGGGCCAGATAGGCAGCCGGGGCAACTGTGGGCGTACAAACATGCTCGGTGCTGGCCTGTTAACAAAAGATGAATTCGACTTTGCGCATTTCAGGACTGCCGTCTCGGTTAGGAGGCGGTTCACAAGTTCAGCAATGGTGCGGGGTGACGGGGATTACGGCGCGTAGCAGGCGACGTCAACGAGCCGTCGAAGGAACGATGGCGGCGATCTGAGCATGTCGCCTTCAGCGGGCGACATGGCGGCCTGTTCGAACCACAGGTGCTGGCGCAGACGGGCCAAGGCATCGGCGAAAGTCGGCGCTGGTTTCGGATACCAGATGGCGCGCCGGGGCGACAGAGCGAGGCGGCCGGCATTCTGATGGACGTACAGCGTGATCAACGAGTAAAGCCCGAACAGCAGTGGGGCGGTGCGGAATACCGCCGGGTCTGCCCACTGTCGCTGGGTCTCGATGCCGAGATGAGCACGGCTCTCCTCATACGTCGTCTCAATGGTCTAATCACAAATGACAAGTTTTGCCTGACGCGCACGGAGCGGCTTCAGCTGAGCTGGCCGCGCGCACGGGGTAGGCTACGGGAAGCCGGCGTGTCCCAACTCTTCGGTGAGGTCACTCACCAGGGAGGGACGGATGCAGCGGCAAAGGCAGCGTCCTTGGAATGTCCGGCGCACCGGTGTGTCGCTGCCCAGCGGGCAGCAGCGCTGGGACCGGGCCTACCGGCTCCTCCTGCAGTGGGCGACGACTACGACCGCGCCGACGTCGGCGCCGGCGTCCCCAATCCTGCCGGAGGTGTGTCATGCGGGTAGCGATCTACGGCCGTGTGTCGACCAGCCACCAAGTCGACCACCAGACCATTGAGCAGCAACTCGAGCGTCTGAGGGCGCATGTGCACGCGAACACGGCTGAGGGCTGGGTTCTCGACCCAGCCCATGTGTTCCGCGACGATGGCTACAGCGGGGCCACATTGGCGCGTCCAGGGCTCGATCGTCTGCGCGATGCCGTGAAGAGCCGCGAGTGTGACCGTGTGCTCGTCACCGCGCCGGACCGGCTGGCGCGCAATTACGTGCACCAGATGGTGCTGTTGGAGGAATGGGCGCGTCTTGGCTGCGCCGCTGAGTTCCTGGACCGGCCGATGAGCGACGACCCGCATGACCATTTGCTGCTGCAAATCCGGGGAGCGGTGGCCGAATACGAGCGGACGCTGATTGCCGAGCGTATGCGGCGCGGCCGGCTGGCCAAGCTGCGCGCCGGCCTGCTGCTGCCCTGGACGTATGCACCCTACGGCTATCGCATGGATCCGGATCGACCGCGTGACCCGCATGGCGTCACAACAGATCCGGCCGAGGTCGCCGTTGTGGCCGAGCTGTTCGCCATGTACCGCGAACCGGGCACCTCGCTGATGCAGCTCGCCTTGCATCTCAATGCGCGCGGCGTGCCCACTCCCTCGGGCAAGCCACGTTGGTCATGCCCGACGATCCGGGGAATCCTGCGCAACCCGACTTACACGGGGCAGGTCTATGCGCAACGCACCCATTATCGCTCGCCCACGCACCGCCGCTCGGCCACGCATCCGCTGGGCCGGCCGCACGGCACGGCGGTGCCGCAACCGGCCGACACGTGGCTTCTGGTCGGGCAGGTGCCCGCCGTGGTGAGCCAAACGCACTTCGACGAAGTACAGGCGAAGTTGGCGACCAACCGCGCCTTCTCGCGGCGCAACAACACCGTTCATCAGTACCTTCTGCGCGCGCTGGTGAGCTGCGGGCATTGCGGTCTTGCCTGCACCGCGCGTGCGGCCAACGGACGGAACTTCTACTACCTCTGCAACGGCAAAGCACACAGCGTCTATTCCCACCGGGCCACAGGCTGCCCGGCACGCCATATCCCCGCAGGCCAACTCGACGAATTGGTTTGGACCGATCTGTGCGCCCTGATGGGGGAGCCGGAGCCTCTCGCCGCGGCCGTCGCGCGTGCCCACGGCGGGGCGTGGCTGCCCCAGGAACTGCTGGCCCGTCGCGAGACGCTGCGCCGAGCCCAAGGGCATCTCGGCCAGCAAGTCGAGCGGCTTACCGACGCCTATCTGCGGGCGGTCATCCCACTCGATGAGTATGAGCGGCGGCGGCGCGACCTCGAGCAGCGCATGCACGCCCTGGCCGGCCAGGAGGAACTGCTGCGCAACGACGCGGAGCGCCAGCAACACCTTGCCGGCGTGGCGACTTCACTGGAGGCGTTCCGCATGCGCGTGCAGCATGGGCTTGCAGGGGCCACTTTCGAACAGCGCCGGCAGCTGGTGATGCTGCTGATCGACCGCGTCGTCGTCACCGATGCCGACATCGAAATCCGCTATGTGCTGCCCACCAGCCCCGACAGCGAGCACGTCCGCTTTTGCTTATTGCGTAAAGACTATTTCCATTGCCCAGCGGCGGTTAAACCATTCCAGGACGGTGCGTGGCGACACCGACAGGTCGGTGCACAGAAAAGCTTCCGGATCGCGCCGGCCATCGGGATAGCGCACCATCACCCAGAGGATGGGCACGATCGGCTTGCCCTGGTGGTGCCACAGCGCCGTTCCGGAGGCATAGTCGATCCAGCCGCCGGGGCGCCACCGGGTTCGGCTTGGTTGAGCCGCCCGGTGCCAGACGGCAACCTTGTCGGTCAGACGGGCCCGCAAGCTGGGTTGGCGGGCGCCTTTCATTATCTGCCGCAAGGTCAAGGGCGGGTCTGGTGGCGGATCGAACAGGCGGGCATCCAGGCGCAGCCGAGTGATCGCGACCATGTGCGGGCTGACGGCGTCGAGCAGGGTCAGTGCGGCGAATTCGCCATCCATGACGGCGACCAGCAGGCGATCCGGCAGCCAGCGGTGGAGACGCAGCAGGATGCCCCGTGCCCAGACGGTGGTCGGCCGATAGTGCCGGCCCTGTGCCTCGCACCAGGCGCGGCTCGGCACCAGCGCGCTCAGCACCGGCAGCCCCCAGATACGGCCGGCGAACGGAACCTCGACCAGCAGCATGGCGGTCATCCAGCGCAATCCGCGGCTGGTGACCGTCTGCTCCGTCGAGGACCGGACGGAGTCGAAGCAATGGCTTGCTGGGCGAACACGGGCTCCCCTGCGCCGTTCAAGAGTATGGTCGACACCGATGACGATCGGGCCGTCCGGGACGAAGGCGTTGACCAGGGCGTTCAGCAGGGTGCGTGCGAGCTTCAGCCCCGACCAGCGATTCCGGTTGAGTACGCGGTGAAAAGCGGCGAAGCCGGGATCGTCCGCCAAGCCGAGGGCGCGGAGCAGGTTGGCCACGGTGCGGGGACCAACCGCCAGCACCGCACCGACCGCGAGCGCCGCCACCGTAGAGCGGGTGCGCCCCGAAAATGCATCCAGATAGGGCCACAGCCAAGCTACGAAGGTTTGGGGAAGAGAGACGGCTGGGCGTGGCATGGGGCACCTGCGGTATCGTCGGACGTTGACCAGCCAACAACCTTTCGCCGACGGTATTGCGACGCCCGCGCAGGACAGGACAAGTGTCCCCAAATGCGCAAAGTCGAAAACACCTATCGCGCTCTCCTCTAGCTCACCGTGATGCCGCGCGCCGCCAGCATCTCCTCGACCATCCGAAGGCTCAGAGGGTAGCGATGGTACAGCCACACTGCGGTCATGATGACCTCGGCGGGGTAGCGGTAGCCGGAAAAACTGGGATAGGAACGCGTCGTCATGCCCCTACCGTACCCAGCCCGACCGCCCCCGGCAATCCCGCCGCCGCCAACTTGACGGTGCCCACGGAATAATGTCCGCCTCGAGGATCGGTTCAAGCTCCTGGTCCGGGACCACCTGTCGGAAACGATGGCGCAATTTCCCTATCGCTACCAGCCGCAACTGCCGCCCCACCATGCCGGAGGCTTGGACCCGATCTTCTGGTCCTTAGGCTTCCTCATGGCAACCTGGCTGGCACCGCGCGCCTGGAAGAGCATGACCAACCCGGACAAGCCTGAACACACCACGTTCCAGGCCTTGCACCCTCTTCTGATCGGCACAACGCCTATCATCGAGGCCGACTACCAGCCCTGGCCAAGGCAATCCTCGACCTTCGCGAACACTTCAAGGCCCGCCGCAACAGATCCATGCGGTGATCCCGGGGAATCGGTGAAGGGTGCGCTCACACCGCTTACGTCGCAACTATAGCTGTGCGCTGTCCTGTTTTCTCAGCCACGTTTCGATCACAGACGGATTGACAACGTATTCAGGCACCCGCCACTCTGCCACCGCTAGAAGGTTCTCGCAGAATGCCTCCGGCAGGCGCATCTGAGACTCTACCGTATGTCCTACCATGTGTGGGGTAAGGATGGCGTTTGGAAGGTCGCGCAGCGGACTATTCTCTTTCAGCGGCTCTGGGTCGAACACATCGAGGGCGATGCGCATAGCAGGTCGCTCTGCGGCGAGCGCGGCGAGCGTATCGTCGGGGACGATGCCGCCCCGCGTGATGTTGACAAACACCACGTCCGGTTTCATCCGGCGCAACGCGTCAAGATCCAGCATTCCTCGTGATTCAGGATTGAGCGAAGCCGCCATGATAACGACATCGCTTGTCGCGAGCACCTCATCGAGGCTCTGCGCGGCGACATATGCGGGCATCGGTCGCGTCGTGCGCACCGAGGCGACGAGCCTCACACCCCATGCAGACAGCCGTTCCGCGATAGCCTGTCCAATTTTGCCAAAGCCTATCAGGCCAACTTTCCTTCCCATGAGCATCCGCGCACGGACCTGCGAGGGACGCGGCAGGTTTTCGCGAAGGTAGCGCTCAGTGCCATGAAGGTCATAGAGCGAAGCCAGCGTGAAGAGAACTGCGGCCTCGGCCATGCTGACGGAGTTTTCCGTAATTTGGCCATTCGCCACGAGTATGCCGTTTGCTGTCGCGGCCGAAACATCGAACCCTTCGACTCCTGTGAACGGGGAAACCAATGCGCGCAAACGCGGCATCTTGGCAAACAACTCCCGGTCGGCTGTAAAGCTTGAGGACGCCCCAAGGATTTCCAAACACTGCAGCGCGTCAACTGCGGCAAGCAGATCGTTTCGCGTTAAGAACCGCGCCACACTATGGCCGCGCCGTTGCAACTCGTCATGGGCTGGATTGAAGAATCGATCAAAGGAGGACGATCCCACTAAAGCAACAATCAAGATTTTGACCTCCAAATGAGTTACCTAGGACAATCCTAGATGGCGGATCCTACCATTCAAGACCGAGCGTACGTTGTAGCCGTAGACTGCGACCAGATCTGGCTAAATTGCATATCTTCGCTTAGTGTGTACGAACACAGAAATCCAGTGGACCTCACGGCCGATCACCCCGTCGTCCATGAAACCTATTTCGCTACGTCGCAGAGCCACTTATCAGCGGCAACCTCAATGTGATCCACCACCGTTCCGAAAAAGAACTTTCAACGAGCCATATTTTGTCGACACCGCCTTGATTGTCCCGCGGGACAAGCTCGATTTGCCTGCCGCCGTTTCCGGCGACTGGCTTTTCTGCCCTGCTAACCCTTGCAATCGGGACGAGAAGATGACAATCCCGAAAAATCCAGCTTCTAAGCCAATTCATTTAATCTAGTACCGGCGACCTCGCGTCTCACCTTCGGGCCATGATTGGCTGGAGAACCCAAAGCATCTGCTGACCTATAGAAACGGATAGCTCGGCTCCTGATCAAAAGAATTAATCTACCACAACTGCACCGGCTATCGATACCTGTCCTGGTGGCTTATCCCCGAGTGTCCGGTGGCACAACGAGGCTCTCGCCTTTATCGCCGACGAGGCCACCTTCTGGATCGGCGCATAATAGGAATTATAACCCACAATGCGCAAAGTCGAGATGAATACACAAACAATGCCCTGTTGCTCCGGCCACAGTGGCAAACGAAGGCGTCACAAACCCGGGAGGCGGTGGTAGGGCGCGCTCGGATGTCAGCGAGCTGAGGGCTCGATGAAGAGGCAGGTCATGATGGAGGTGACAGGCGAGGACAGGCTGACCAGTTCGTTGGTCATGCTCACCCCGTTGGTCGCCGAGGCCAGAGCCGCGTCGCCGTTCTTGTCCGCACCCGTCCAGGCCGTACCGGTCAGCTGCACCTTGTCGGTGCCCGACTGGAAGTTCGACACCGACATGATGAACCGCTCCGGTTTTGCCGGAGGCCATTTGGCTTGAGTCACGCTCGTTCGCCTGGCGCAGTTCCCGCACCTCACGCTCCAGCGCCTTGATCCGCTCCTGCTCGTCTGTTGTCGGACCGGGTCGTTTGCCCTCGTCACGCTCGGCCTGCCGGACCCAGTTCCGCAGCGTCTCGGGATTGCAGCCGATCTTCGCCGTGATCGAGCGGATCGCCGACCACTGCGACGCATGCTCACCTTCGTGCTCGAACACCATCCGGACCGCACGCTCGCGCACTTCAGGGGCGTATTCGGGTGACGCAGGTTTCGTCATGATGACCCCACTCTCTCAGAAGATGGGGCCTGCAGGAAACCCGGCGCGGTTCAGTTCAACGGGTCGGCATCATCGCCCCGTGACCGCGGGTGTCGAAGAGCCGGACGGGGCCGTGGCGCCCGATTCGTTCAGCCCGGCCAGCAGATGTTCGATGAAGCTGCGCACCTTCGGCGAGACATGACGGGTCGCCGGATAGACGGCATGGATGGCCTCGTCCGTCACCTCCAGGTCCGTCAGGACCGGGATCAGGCGGCCGGCGCGGATGTCGTCCTCGACGATGAAGTCGGCCAGACGCGCCAGCCCCAACCCACCGACCGCGGCATGGCGCAGCAGCCATAGGCTGTCGGTCTGGAAGTTGCCGGCCGGGCGCAGGATTTCGCGCCGGTCGCCGACCAGGAACTCCCACTCCGTCCGGCCGGAGCCCGAGAGCAGCGTCAGGCAATCGTGGCGGGAGAGGTCGGACGGCGACTGCGGCACGCCCCGGCGCTCCAGATAGTCCGGACTGGCCACCACATGGCGGCGCAGCGGCCGCAGGCGGCGGGCGATCAGGGTGGAATCGGCCAGCCGCCCGGCGCGGATCGCCAGATCGAACCCGTCGTCGATCAGGCGCTGCACCCGGTCGCTCAGGCTGGCCTCCAGCGACACGCCGGGGTAACGGCGCAGGTAAGAGGGCAGCAGCGGCGCCACCCGCATCTGGCCGAACATCACCGGCATGGTGACGCGCAACGTGCCGCGCGGCTCCTCGCCCATCTCGGTCAGCGACTGTTCGGCCTCGTCCAGCGCCGCCAGGATGGCGCGGGCCCGCAGGCAGAAGGTGGCGCCGGCGTCGGTCAGCGCGATCCGCCGCGTCGTGCGCGCCAGCAGACGGGTGCCCAGCCGGTTCTCCATCTGGGCGATCCGCCGGCTGATCGCCGACGCGGACAGACCGAGGCGTTCCGCTGCCGCCGACAGGCTGCCGCAGTCCACCACCTCCACCAGCACCGTCAGATCGTCCAGCCGGTCCATGCCGTCCCCTCCATATCCCGATCGGCCCGGGCGCATTCTTGCGTTCTGCGCAAAGATATTGTGCGTGTCCCCCTATGTTTCGCAAGTCCGGCTTTTGACAGGATTGGGTCAACGGACACGCCGACAGGGAATTGCCCGATGCGTCTTCAACGCCAACTCCGCACCATCCGGGCGCAGGCCGGAAAGACCCTGCCGCCGGGGGTGATGGCGATGATGGACCGGGTGATCGCCGACCTGAAGGCGCGCGGGGTCGAACTGGGGGCGTTGCGCCCCGGACTCCAGGCTCCAGACTTCGCCTTGCCCAACCAGCTTGGCCGGACCGTATCCTTGTACGAAACGCTGGAGCGGGGACCGGTCGTCCTGCTGTTCTACCGCGGCGAATGGTGTCCCTATTGTTGCGCCCAGCTCAGGGCCATGCAGATGGCGCTGCCGCAGTTGATCGCCGGTGGCGCCCGGCTGGTCGCGGTATCGCCCGAACTGCCCGACCACAGCCTGACGTTGGCGGAGCGCAACGCGCTCGACTTCGACATCCTGTCCGACCGCGGTGCGGTGGTGGCGCGCAGCTATGGCCTCGTCTTCCGTGTGCCGGACGAACTGCGCGACCTCTACCGCGACCGCGGGCTCGACCTCAACGCCCGCCAGGGCCGCCCGCCCGGGGAGCCCTGGCAGTTGCCGATCCCGGCGACCTACCTGCTGTCGCCCAGCGGCGTCGTCCGCTTTGCCGCCATCGACGCCGACTTCACCCAACGCCCGGAGCCGCAGGCGCTCGTCGACTTGCTGCACGACCGCGTGCCGGTGTCCTGATCGACGCCGGCCATTCCACGCAACCGGCCATCCCCCGCGGCCGGTCCATCCATGCAGAGAGGAATCCGTCCATGACCGCGACCAAGACCGCCACCAAGACTTTGGCCCTGCTCCCCATCGCCGGCGCGCTGGCGGGCGCCCTGACCCTGATGGCCGGCCCGGCCGCCGCGCAGTCCAACATGGAAAAATGCTATGGCATCGCCAAGCCTGGCGAGAATGGCTGCGCCCACGCCAAGGGCCTGCATTCCTGCGCCGGCAACACCAACCTGACCTATGACGGCGGCGACTGGAAGCTGGTCAAGTCCGGCACCTGCGAGACGGAAATGGGATCGCTGAAGCCGTTCGATGGCGCCAACCCGAAGAAGAAGGGCTGAAGCCATGGCCGTGGCAGCGTCCTCCACGCTCCCCCGGCCGGTGCCGGTCGCCGCCGGCATCGGCCTGCGCGAGCCGCACCGGGAGGCGTTCGTCGCGGCCGGCTCCCCGATCCCCTGGGTCGAGATCCATCCGGAGAATTACCTTGTTCCAGGCGGGCCGCGTCTGGCCGGCATCCTGCGGGTCCGACGCGACCGGCCGGTCAGCTGCCATGGCGTCGGCCTGTCGCTGGGCAGCGCCGGCGGGCCCGATCCCGACCACCTGATGCGGCTGCGCGCGCTCTACGACCGGCTGGAACCGGGTCTGATCTCCGAACATCTGTCCTGGAGCGTCACGGACGCGACCTATCTCAACGATCTGCTGCCGCTGCCCTATACCGAGGACAGCCTGAAGCGGGTCTGCCGCAACATCGACCATGCCCAGGACGTTTTCGGCCGGCGCATCCTGGTCGAGAACCCGGCGGCCTGCATCGCCTTCGCCGACAGCACCATTCCCGAAGCCGAATTCCTGGCGGAGTTGGCCGCCCGCACCGGCTGCGGCCTGCTGCTGGACATCAACAATCTCTACGTCTCGTCGGTCAATCTCGGCTTCGACCGCTCGGCGTGGCTCGACGCCATCCCGGCGGACGCGGTCGGCGAACTGCATCTGGCCGGTCACGCCCGCATGACCATCGGCGGCGAGGAACTGCTGGTCGACGACCATGGCAGCGCCGTCGGCGCCACCGTGATGGCGCTTTACGCCGACGTGCTGGAGCGCATCGGCCCGCGGCCGGTGCTGATCGAATGGGACAACGACCTGCCGCCGCTCGACGGCCTGCTGGAAGAAGCGGGCAGGGCGCAACGGCTGCTCGATGCGACGATGCAAAAACTGAGAATGCCGGAGGTCCATTGTGCCGGCTGACGTGAAACTGGCGGGACTCCAGCGTGACTTCGCCGCCTTCCTGCTGCGCGGCGATCCGGCGGTGGCTGCGGCGCTGAGGCCGGATTTGCCGGCCGGGCGGCTGGCGGTCTACCGCAACACGGTGATGGGATCGCTGGCCGCCGTCCTTGGCCATGCCTATCCCACCCTGTGCCGCGCCCTGGGCGAGGAGTGCTTCACCACGCTCGCCTGCCGGTTCGCGGCGGAGGCGCCGCCCCGCCTGCCGATGCTGTGGAGCTATGGCGCCGGCTTCGCCGACTGGCTGGACGACTGCAGTTTGACTGAGGGCCTACCGCCCTGGGTGCCTGATCTCGCCCGGCTCGACTGGGCGATGCACGAGGCGCTGTTCGCCGCCGATGCCGAACCGCTCGACCTCGCCCGGCTCGCCGCAATCCCGCCGGAACAGGCGGGATCCCTGCGGCTGGTTCCGCACCCGTCGCTGCAGCTGGTGCGGTCGGGCTGGACCATCCATGCGCTGTGGAAGGACGGTGGCACCGTCCCGCTGCCGGTGCAGGAAGCGGTGCTGGTCGGCCGCAGTCCCGTGGACGAAGACGGCTGCAGCGGCGGAGGCGAAGTGCGCTGCGCCCGGCTGACGGCAGCCGACGGGGCATTGGCGTGCCGGCTGCTGGCCGGCGCCACCCTGGACGAGGCGGCAGGAGATGAGACCGCTGCCGGCGCCGACCTGCAATCCCTGCTGGCGCTACTGCTGCAAAACCGCCTGATTGCCGGCTTCGCGCTGGACCGGCCGCCTTCCGTCACCCGACCTGCCGTCATCCGACCTGAAGGGATCGACCCATGACGTCATCGCCGTTGCCGCGGTCATCGTCCGCAAGGTTCGGACAGCCCCCCGCCCGGTTCGGCCGACTGCCGGAGATTCGCGACCACCTCGCCGGATGGCTGGACCGCCATGCCGTACCGCTGCTCGACCTTGCGGTTCGGTTGACGATGGCGCCGATCTTTTTCCGCTCCGGCCTGCAAAAGATCGGCGACTGGCAAGCGACGCTCTTCCTGTTCCAGGAGGAATACCGCGTGCCGTTGCTGCCGGCGGACGTCGCCGCGCTGCTGGCCGCCGCCACCGAACTGACCATGCCGGTCCTGCTGGTGCTGGGGCTGGCGACGCGGCTGGCGGCGGTGCCTTTGCTGGCGATGGCGCTGGTGATCCAGTTCGTGCTGGGTGCCGAGAACCCGGCCTTCAGCAACCCGCAGCATTACTTCTGGATGCTGCTGCTCACCGGCTTGATTCTGCGTGGCGGTGGACGGCTGTCGCTCGACCACTGGCTCCTTTGCCTCAGCCGCCGTCGGAATGGAGACCGCCCATGACCACCACGCATCCCGCCACTCCCGATTCCCGCGGCCATCGGCGGATCGCCCAACTCGGCTGGCTGCTTTCGTCCGGGCTGGTCGCCGTGCTGCTGCTGGTCCTGGCGGTCAGCATCGTCACCGTGCAGGGCATCCGGCAGGTGGACGAGCGCTGGAACGCCTACGACCTGGGGGCCGCGGCCAAGGCCGACGCCCTGTCCGACCTGCGCGGGGCGCTGGGGTTCGGCGGGG
The DNA here is from genome assembly GCF_900177515.1 of Azospirillum oryzae. Classification (GTDB taxonomy): domain Bacteria; phylum Pseudomonadota; class Alphaproteobacteria; order Azospirillales; family Azospirillaceae; genus Azospirillum; species Azospirillum oryzae_A. The sequence goes on along the minus strand of NZ_FXAK01000009.1, from coordinate 274,253 downwards.
TGATCCACCGGTTCGGCGACTATCTGCTGACCGGCGATCCGGCCCGCGCCGCCGAGATGCGGCAGAGCCTGAAATCCGCCATCGCCAATCTGGAAGTCTATCGCTATGCCGGTGAACTGAGCACGGCCGAGGGCGTGGCGCTCGACACCGTCGCCGCGGCGCTGGCGCAGATGGAGACCAAGCTGACGGAGGCGGAGGCCGCGGTGGCGGCGCACACACCGCTCGACCGGCTGGCCCGCACCGCCGCATTCGACACCGCGCCGGCGGTGGCCGCCATGCGGACGCTGAACGGCGAGTTGACGCGGGCGCGTGCCGCTCTCGGCGAAGCCAACCGCCAGGGCATCGCCACGCTGAACGGCACGGTGCTGACCGGCGGCGGCGTGGCGCTGGTGCTGCTGGTCGCCATCGCCGGGCTGTTCCTGTGGTTCACCCATCGCCGCATCGTCCATCCCCTGGCCCGGCTGGCCGCCTACATGGAGCGGCTGGCCGGCGGTGACCTGGAAAGCGCGGTGCCATCGGTCGGCCGCCGCGACGAGATCGGCGCCATGGCCGGCACGGTCGGCGTGTTCCGCGACGGGCTGGTCCGGCTGCGGGCTGCGGGCGACCGTGAACGCGCCGAAGCCGAACAGGCGCGCAAGCGCCAGGAGGAGCTGGAACGCAACCTCCGCTCCTTCGAGGCGGAGATCGGCGCACTCGCTGCCGCCCTTGCCGGCCGGGCCGGCACGCTGCACCGCACTGGGCAGGAACTGGCGCACTCCTCCAGCCGGACCATCGGCGGCACGCAGGAGGTCTCGGCCGCCGCCGCCCGCACAGCCGGGACCGTCCAGGCGGTCGCCGCCGCCACCGAGGAGCTGTCGGCCTCCATTGCCGAGATCGGCCAGCGGGTGCGCGGTTCCGTCGCCATGACCACGGCCGCGGTCGAACAGGCCGACCGCTCCTCCGCCACCGTCGCCAGCCTGGCAGAGGCGGTGCAGCGCATCGGCGAGGTGGTCGGGTTGATCAACGCCATCGCCAGCCAGACCAACCTGCTGGCGCTGAACGCCACCATCGAGGCCGCCCGCGCCGGGGAGGCGGGCAAGGGCTTCGCCGTGGTGGCGCAGGAGGTCAAGAACCTTGCCAACCAGACCGCGCGGGCGACGGAGGACATCACCCAGCAGATCGCGACCATCCGCAGCGCCACCGACGGCGCGGTCGGCGCAATCCAGGGAATCGGCGGCAGCCTGGAGCAGGTGTGCCGCATGGCGCAGGAGATCGCCGACGCCGTCACCCAGCAGGACGAGGCGACGCGCGAGATCGCCCGCAACATTCAGGATACCGCCGGCACGGCCGGCGCGGTCAGCGCAGCGATTGCCGAGGTTGCACAGGCTGCTGAACAGGCCGGCGCGGTTGCGGAAAGCATGTTCTCCGCCGCACAATCGCTCGGCAGCGAGACCAAGCGGCTGGAAGGGGCGGCGCAGAGCTTCTCGAAAGCGTTGCGCGCGTGATTTCCAGCGGGTTGGGGGAAGAGGGAAGGGCGGCGTGAGCGACATCGTCAGCGAGGACACCGGGACCACTGCCGGCACGTTATCCCAAGCCGCCGCCGGTTCAGTCACCGGCTCGGGCCGCCGGACCCTGACCATCGCGCGCTCGGCGCTGCTTCTGGCGGCGGCACTGGTCGTCTGTCTGGCCGTGATGCTGGCAGTGGGGCTGCAATTGATGCAGGGCATGGGCGCGGTGGCAGAGGGCTGGCGCGACTACGACCTGCAGGCCGCCACCAAATCCGACGCGCTGTCGGAACTGCGCGGGCATCTCGGCCTCGGCGGCGTCATCGACCGTTACCGCGAGGGGGCGGGGAACGGCGCCGCCGACCATGCGGCACTTGACCGCGCCCTCGCCCTGTCGCGGGCCAATCTGGAGATCTACCGCGATATCGTCACCCCCAGCGAGAGCGAGGCGCGGGCCATCGCCGCCATAGCCGCCTTCCTCGACGCCATCCAGGTGCAGATGGAGGACCCGGCGGCGGCCATCCCTGCGGAGGCCTTCGACGCCTGTCGCCGCGACGCGGTGAAGGGGCTGGCGGTGCTGAACAGCCATCTGAGCGCGCAGCGCGCCCGTCTGACCGCCGCAACGCTGGACGACATCGAAGCCCTCCAGCGGCTGATGGCGGTCGGCGGCGGCGTCATCGCCGTGCTAGTTCTGGGGCTGGCGGGTGCAGCGGTGTGGTTCACCCGCAGCCGCATCGTCGGTCCGCTCGGCCGTCTGGTGGAGGATGCCCGCCGGCTGGCCCGCCGCGACCTCGACCGGCCGTTCCAGGGCTGGGGTAGGGCGAATGGCGGTTTCCGCCGCGACGAACTCGGCCTGCTCGGCAGCAGCCTGGAGGACAGCCGGGTCGCCTTGCGCGGCCTGTTTGCAGCCATCGAGGAGAAGAGCCGCCGGCTGGGCGAGAGCGAGCGCCGCTATGCCATGGCCGCCGCCGCCACCAACGACGGCCTGTGGGACTGGGATCTGGACAGCGGCGAGCTGTTCCTGTCGCCCCGGCTGCGTCAGATGCTTCATCTCCCGGCCGCCGGCGGCGAACCCGGCCTTGCCGCTTTGCTGGCTCACGTCCATTCCGAAGACCGGCACGCCGTGCTTTCAGCGATCCGCCAGGGCGAACAGGGGGCGGACGGCGCCAGCTTCGATGTGGAGTTCCGCGTCCTGCCGCCAAGTGCCGGGGAGGAGGGCGGGGTGCTGCAACACGGCACCGGCTGGCTCCATCTGCACGGCATCGTCGCCGCGGGGCCGGACGGGCGGGTGGTGCGGCTGGCCGGTTCCGCCGCAGACATCAGCGACCGCAAATCCTACGAGGCGCGGCTGGTCCATCAGGCCACCCACGATTTCCTGACCGGCCTGCCCAATCGTGCGTATCTGGTCCGCTGGCTGCGCGACCGGCAGGCGGCCAAGGACGGCGAGCGGAGCGATCTGGCGCTGCTGTTCCTCGATCTCGACGGCTTCAAGCTGGTCAACGACAGCCTCGGCCATGCCGTCGGCGACCGCGTGCTGGTGGCGACGGCGGAGCGGATCGCCGCCCTGCTGGAGCCGGGGGAGTTCGTTGCCCGGCTGGGCGGCGACGAATTCGTCGTGACGGTCCCCGCCGGCCGCGAGGCGGCGATTGCCCGCGCCCAGGCGCTGGAAACCTCCTTCCAGGGACCGCTTTCTGCCGGCGGCATGGACTTGCGGGTCGGGCTCAGCATCGGTCTGGCGGTCGATGACGGCACCAGCGACGATCCGGACAGCCTGCTGCGTGACGCCGACATCGCGCTCTACCGTGCCAAGGAGCACGGCAAGGGGCGCACCGTGCTATTCGACGCCTCCCTGCGCGAGGCGATCCTGATCCGCAGCCGCCTGGAACGCGATCTGACCCCGGCGCTGGAGGCCGGCGACATCTTCCTGGTCTACCAGCCCATCCTGTCGCTGCCCGACGGACGGCTTGCCGGCTTCGAAGCCCTGGTGCGCTGGCGCCACCCCGACCTCGGCTTCGTCAGCCCGGCGCAGTTCATCCCCATTGCCGAGGAGACGGGCCAGATCCTGCCGCTCGGCCGCCATGTGCTGGAACGGGCGGTGGATCAGCTCGCCCGCTGGCGCCGGACGTCGGGAGGGCCCGGCCTGACCGTCAACGTCAACCTGTCGGCACGCCAGATGCTGGACGAGCGCCATGTCGACGACATGCTGGCCTTCCTGGCCGATGGCCGCAGCGAAGGGCTGAAGATCGAGGTGACGGAGAGCATGATCGTTACCGACCACGATCAGGCCCGCGCCATCCTGGAGCGCTTTCATGCGCTGGGGGTGGCACTGTGCATGGACGATTTCGGCACCGGCTATTCCTCGCTGTCGCAGCTCAGCCGCTTGCCCTTCGACGTGCTGAAGATCGACAAGAGCTTCATCAGCGCGCTCGGCACCGACCCCAGGCAGGAATCGCTGCTGCGCGGCATCGTCGAACTGGCCCACCGCATCGGGCTGGAGGTCGTCGCCGAAGGGATCGAGACCGAGACGGAGCGGGAGGTCGTCACCCGGGTCGGCTGCGATTACGCCCAGGGCTACCTGTTCGCCCGGCCGCTGTCCGTTGCCGATGCCGAGGCGCTGCTGTCGGCCGCCGGCTCTACTGCGCTTCCGGTGCCATAAGAACGACGGACGGGAAATACGAACGGTAGCGTTTGGCATCGCGGGTCAGCAGCGGCAGCCCGAGCACGGCGGCATGGGCGCCGATGAAGAAATCCGGCAGCACGCCCGAACGGGCGCCGCCCGCGGTCCGATAGCGGCGAAACGCCTTGCCGGCCAGGAACAGGGCTTCACGCGGGAGCTCGTCCATGGCGATTCCGGCCTCGTTCAGCAGTTCGTCGAGGTCTTCGATCCGGTCAAAGCCCACCGAGAGTTCGGCATAGATCACGTCGTTGATGATCAACGGTCCCTTGCTGGCGGCACTGTCCAATTGCCGGATGGACCAATCCGCCCACACCGGATCGTTCGTCACCAGATCGAGCAGGACATTGGTGTCGACCAGGGTCATCGGCGGTCAGTCCTCGCCCCGCGTCAACGCCATGATCTGGTCGGTGCTCAGGCCCGCGGTGGCGCGGCCCCGCAGGCGCTCGAACCGGCTCCTTGCCGGAAGCTTCCGGTCTGCCGGTCTCAGAATGACGCGCCCATCCTCCGCAACCTCGAATTCCACGGCACTGCCGGGCCCGATGCCCAGACGATCGCGGATGGGCTTGGGAATGGTGACTTGCCCCTTGGTGGTGAGCGTCGTGGCCATGGCTGCCTCGGTAATACCAACGTGGTGCTAGGTATTACTTAGCGCGGTCCAGAGGGTTCCGCAAGAGAAGCGGGCTGGGCTTCCAATACATCCCGGAAGTCGCCGAAGGGGCCGAGACGCCGTTGCCTACCGCCGCCTCGGATTGGCGGTGGCTTAAAAATCCGGAGTTCCGATGTCGTAGGCATGGTCGGCCACCCAGTCGCGGAACGAATCCTCGGTCATCGTACCGGCGGCAAGCGCAAGAATGATGTCGGCAGCCTCACGTTCCGAGGCATCCAGTTCAAACCCATTGAGACCGAGTACAAGGCCGAGAGCGATGAAAGCCGCACGCTTGTTGCCGTCCACGAAGGGATGATTGCGGCAGACGCTGGCGCAGACCGCGGCGGCGAGGTCGAAGATGGTCAGCCGCCCGTCACCATAGGCCATGAGCTGGAACGGCCGTGCCAGCGATGCCTCCAGCGCTCCCAGGTCGCGGATTCCGGGTGCTCCGCCATGCTCAACCAGAAGCTCGCCATGGAGGTCGAGCACCGCCTGGAGCGGCGGATTGACGTAAGGACGGCCCTGGATGGTGGGTTCGTCCATGGGAGATTACTTGGACAGAATGCCCATGGTGCGGCGGTAGCGCGCGGCAAAGCGTCGGCCAACATCCATGGCATGGTTGTACGTATCGTCAGCCTTGGAAATTTCGATTCGCCCGTCGCGTACTTCGACGGCCACCTCATCGCCACGGTCAAGGCCAGCCGCCGTCAGCACCTCGCGCGGCAGCGTGAGACCCGTGGAGTTTCCGATCCTGGTTAGCTTTGTGGTGTGCATGAATGCCTCCTCACAATCAACGCATCATGTAATGACGGCCGTCATTACGTCAAGACCAATGGCTTGCCGTCACACAGGATTTGGCCTCCGCCCAACGGGCTTCCTCCGCCGTCAGTCCAGGCACGGAGCCAAATCCGAAAGAGCCAAATTCCCCACCTCGCGGACCAACCCGTCGACCAATGCCGCTGCATCGCATGGGCGGAACAGGGCGCCGGCATATTCCAGTCGCAGGACCAGCGTGTCGCGCGGGACCACCACCAGGGTCAGCGGATAGCTCATCCGCCCGCGGTTGCCGACATCGCGGAAGGACAGGGTTGCGCGTTCACTCTGGCGCAGGGCGTCGTCGACAGGATAATTCTCGAAAATCATGATGCTGTCGAAGGGGGCGGAGGCCGGGTCGATCCAGCATTGAAGGGCAGGCGGCGGCGCATGCTCGTGCTGTCGCGCGGTGATGTTGGCGGCCAGCAGCCCGCGAAGCCAGTCGCTCTCCCGGTCATCTTCGTGGGTGCCGGCTTCGATTACCTTATGGACCAGCGGCAGGACGCCCACCAGCAGGCCGGTCACCTGGTCGATTCCCGGCATCTCGACGGACCGGCCGGACATGACGGCGCCGAAGGCGACCGTGCCCTGTCCGCACAACCGGGCGAGAAGCCGCAGCCAGCCGGCCTGGATCAGCGTGTTCAGCGTCACCTTCCGGGCGCTGGCGAAGCGCTGGAGTTGCTGCACCGCCGCCTCGTCGATGATGCGCTCCTCTGCCCCGTCCGGCTCGGGTTCCTCCGGAGGCGGCAGGATGGCGGTCAGGCGGGTGGGCGCCGGCAGGGCGGCGAGACACGCCTGCCAGTGGGCATGCGCGGCGGCGCGATCCTGTGCCCGGCTGCGTTCCCGGGTCCAGGCGACCAGATCGCGGACCTGCACTTCCGGTGGGGGCACCGTTTCACCATCGTAAAGCCGCAGAATCTCGCCCAGCAGGCGCGACATGCTCCAGCCGTCGAGCAGCGCATGGTGCCAGGTCCACAGGAAACGGTGGGTGGAAGGGCCGGTGCGGGCCAGCACGACCCGCATCAAGGGCGCCTCGGCGAAATCGAAGCCGCGGCGGTACTCGTCGTCGCACAGGTGCTGCCACGATGCGTCGGACTCGGGATCGCCGCGCCAGTCGAGCAGGGTGAACGGCAGTTCCGCGGTCTTGCGCACGACCATGACCGGCTCGTCGACGCCGTCGCGCAGCAGGGCGCCGCGTAGCACGTCGTGACGGGCGATCACCGTGCGCCACACCGCCGCCAGCCGATCGAAGTCCAGCCCGTCGATGACCGCCCAGACCTGGACGGTGTAGGCCTGGGACCGCGGGTTGGAGAGGCCGTGATGCAGCATCGCCGCCTGCATGGGGGTCAGCGGCAGGATGTCGGCAATGGCGGGGGCCGGCACCGGCAGTGCATCGATCTGCGGCTGGCTCAGCGTGACGAGCGGGAAATCGGATGGAGTCGCTTGTCCCGTTTCGACACCGGCGCAGTGGGCGATCAGTTCCGCCAACGTTGCCCGGACATCCTCCATCAGCCCGGCGATCATGCCATCGGGGAAGAGGGCGCGGCTGGCGCGGGCGTGCAGGACCAGTTCGCCGGCCATCACCTGTCCGTCGATGGAAATCAGCGCGCCCAGCGGGGCGTCGGGATCGGTGCCGGCGCCACACTCCTCCGGCGCCGGGCGCCAGGGCGCGTCGTCCGCGCCATCGAACCGGCCCAGATAGTTGAAGGAGATGGCCGTCGGCGCACCGGACAGGGCGGCGCGGGCCTCCGGCGGTCCCAGATGGCGCAGCAGGTTGAAGCCGACGCCGCCATCGGGCACCGCGCGCAACGCCTCCTTGACGTGGCGGATGGCGCCGTCGAAGGAAGCGGGCGGCGCGAGGCGGACGGGATAGACGCTGGTGAACCAGCCGACGGTCCGGCCGATGTCGATGTCCGGGAACAGGGCGTCGCGCCCGTGCCCTTCCACATGGACGGTCAGGGCGTCTCGCCCGAAGCGGCGGATGGCTGCAAGGGCGACGGCGGTGAGAAGAAGGGTGTCGATGCGGGTGCGGTAGGCGGCCGGCGCCTCGGTCAGCAGCCGGTGGGTCTCCTGGCGGTCGAGCCGCAGGCTGTGGGTGATGGCATGGTGCCGGGTGTTGAGCGAAAGCTGGCCGATGGTCGGCAAGGGTGGCGTGTCCAGCGCGGCACGCCAATGGTCCAGTTGGGCGAGGAAATCGGGGACCGCGTCGGCCAGCCGCCGCGTCCACAGGGCGAAGGGCGTACCGGCGGCGGGCAGCCGGTCCAGCACGCAAGGACCCTGCAGGGCCGCCGCCAGCTCTTCCAGCAGGATGCGCCAGGAAACCCCGTCCACCACCAGATGATGGGCGACCAGGAACAGCCGCTGCCCGCCGTCGGGCTTGCGGATCAGCAGCGCCCGCATCAGCGGCCCCCGCGCGAGGTCGAGGGCGCCTTGCAGCTCGTCGCACAGCCGCGAAACGGCGGCATCGTCGGCGGCCGTCGCCTCCTCCAGCGGAATGGCGGCCGGCCCGTCGGCATGGGTCTGAGTCCAGCAGCCATCCGGATCCTGGGAGAAGCGCAGGCGCAAGGCGGCATGCCGGCCTGCAACCATGGCGAGCGCCGCCGCCAGCCGTTCGGGGTCAACCGGCGTCGTCGCGGCGAGCAGGACCGACTGGTTCCAGCGGTTGCGGTTGGGAATCGGCTGGTCGAAGAACCAGGACTGGATCGGCGCCAGCGGCGAGGGGCCGGCGGGGGGCTCCGCGACGGCCATGGTCGGCGCCGCTTCCTCCGCCACCACGGCCAGGGCCGCGATGGTCTGGCGTTCCAGCAGCTGCTTGGGCGTGATGCGCAGGCCGGCGGCGCGGGCGCGGGCGACGATCTGCAGGGCGATGATGGAATCGCCGCCAATCTCGAAGAAATTGTCGGTGACGCCGACGCGTTCGGCGTTCAGCGCATCCCGCCACAAACTGGCCAGCAGCTCCTCGACCGGGGTCGAGGGGGCGGCCTGCGCGTCCGTTTCCCAGCGTGGCGCCGGCAGCGCGGCGCGGTCGAGCTTGCCGGTCGGCGTGACCGGGATCGCGTCCAGCACCATCAGCCGCGCCGGCACCATATGGGCGGGCAGGCGCCCCGCCAATGCAGCGGTCACCGCCGCCGGATCGGGGCGATGGCCGGCGGCCGGCACCAGATAGCCGACGAGTCGGGTGACGCCGCCGGTCTCCTGTGCGATCACCACCGCCTCGCGCACGCCGGGTTCGGCGGCGAGATGGGCCTCGATCTCGCCCAACTCGATGCGGAAACCGCGCAGCTTGACCTGATGGTCGCGTCGGCCGAGGAACTCGACGGTTCCGTCCTCGCGCCAGCGGGCGAGGTCGCCGGTGCGGTAGAGGCGGGTGCCGGGACCGCCGAACGGGTCGGGGATGAACCGCTCCGCCGTCGCCGCCGGGCGGCCGAGATAGCCGCGGGCGAGGCCACCGCCGCCGATCCACAGCTCGCCGGTGACGCTGATGGGCAGCGGGTTCAGGTCGTCGTCGAGGATGTGGGCGCTGCGGTCGCCGACCGGCCGGCCGATCGGCACGTAGGGGGAATCGGGAAGGCTACCGCCGTCGCCCTTCCACACCAGCGGCGTCACCACCGTCTCGGTCGGGCCATAGCCGTTGATGGCGTGGCGGGGACGCAGGCTGCGGAACAGCCGCTCCAGACCGGCGCGCGGCATCGCCTCCCCGCCGAAGGAATAGAGCTGGACGGGCGGCGGTTCGCCACCCTGCTGCTCGGCCCAGGATGCCAGCTGCTGCAGGTATTTGGGCGGGAAGCCCGCATGGGTCAGGCGATGGCGGCGGATGGCGTCATAGGTCTGCTCGGCGGTCCACAGGCTGTCGTCGCGCAGCAGGATGGCGCCGCCGGCGGTCAGGGCGGTCATCCAGCGCTCGTGCGCGCCATCGAAGGTGAAGGACAGGAAATGCAGTTCCCGGCTATCCGGTCCCATGTCGTAGATGGCGGCGGTGGCGACGCAATGCATGGCCAGCGGGCCGTGCTCCACCGCCACGCCTTTCGGTGCACCGGTGGAGCCGGAGGTGTGGATGACATAGGCGAGGCTGCGCGGGTGGATCGCCACGGCGGGGGCGTGATCGGGCTCCCCTGCGGCGTCCTGCGGGGAGACGGTCGTCACGCCGTCCAGCGGGGTGGCGGCGATCAGCAGCGACAGGCCGGCGGCCTCGCGGATGGCGTGCTGCCGGTCGGCCGGGTGGCCGGGGTCGAGCGGCACGAAGGCGGCGCCGGACTTCAGCACCGCCAGGAAGGCGACGATCAGCTCGGGCGAGCGGGGCAGGCAGACGCCGATGCGCCGCTCCGGCCCGGCGCCCAGCGCGATCAGCCGATTGGCGAGACGGTTGGCGCAGCGGTCCAGTTCGCCACGGCTCAGCACGCCGTCACCGAACAGGACGGCGGGGGCGTCCGGCCGCTCTGCGGCGAGGCGGGCGAGCAGGACCGGCACCGGATCGTGGGCCGCTCCGGTCCAGCCAGGGTCGCGCGACCAGGAGGATACCGCGCGGATCTCCTCCTCGCTGCGTGCGTCGAAGGCGCGGAGCGAGCGATCGGGGTCGGCGGCGACCTGGGCCAGCAGGCGCTGCCAGCGCCGCAGGAGGCGCGCCGCCGGACCGACCGCGCTGCGATGGGCGAGGCGGACGAGGACTGAGCCGTCGGGGCGCTCGCTGCCGGCGAGAGCGAGATCGAACTTGGCGGTGCGGACCGGTAGCTCCAGCGGTTCCACCTCCAGTCCGTCGAGTCCGCCGAAGATCGTGGGGTCCGGGCGGTGGTCGAACATGACCTGGACCGGCGGGCCTGCGCCCTGCTCCGGCTGGCCGGCTTCCAGGATGGCGTCGAGGGGAAGATCCTGTTTGTCCTGGGCGTCGGCCACCAGTTGGGCGACGACGCCCAGCCACTGCCGGAAGGGCAGGGACGGCATGATGCGCAGGCGCAGCGGCAGGGTGTTGACGAAGCAGCCGATCGGCCGCTCCGCCTCCGGCTGCCGACGGCCGGCAACGGGGATGCCGACGATCAGATCGTCCTGTCCGCTCATCCGACCCAGCAGCAGGGCATAGGCGGCCAGCAGCAGCACAAAGGGTGTGCAGCCTTCGCCGCCGGCCAGCCCCTTCAGCCGGTCGCAAAGCTCAGGGGACAGGACGGCGGTCTGCTCGCCGCATTCACCGCCCCCTTCGGCGCGGCCGTCACCCTCGCTGCCGGGCAGGCTCAGGCGGGCCGGTGCGCCGGCCAGCGTGTCGCGCCAGAAGGCGGATTGCCGCTCCGCCTCGCCGGCGTCGAGCCATGCCGCCTGCCAGACGGCGATGTCGGCATACTGGGCCGGCAGGCGAGGAAGGTCATGGGGACGGCCTTGGCGGGCCGCCCGGTAGGCCGCCGCGACATCGGCCATCAGCAGCCCGATGCTGGCGCCGTCGGCGGCGATATGGTGCAGCGTGACCACCAGCCAATGGTCGTCAGGCGCGATGCGCAGCAGGTCGGCGCGCCAAGGCTCCGCCCGCTCCAGGTCGAAGGGGGCGGCGGCAAGCTGTTCGGCGAGGCTTTGCGCATCGCCTGGACGGTCGGACAGGTCGTGCCGGCCGAGACGGAACGGCCGGGTCGGCAGCGTGACCGTCCAAAGCCGGCCGTCGCCGTCCTCCCGGTAGACGGTGCGCAGGATGTCGTGCCGCTCGGCGACGGCATTCAGCGCAGTCTCCAGCGCCGCCGCATCGAGCGCACCGCGCAGCCGGAACACTCCCGGCATGTGGTAGGCGGCCGACGCGGGATCGAGCCGGTGCAAGGTCCACAGACGGCGTTGAGCGGGAGAGGCCGGCGCCGGTGCGGACGGATCGTCGCGGCGGGGCACCGGCAGCCGGGAAAAGGCGATGCCGCGCGTCCGCAGCGCGTCGAGGAAGGCGCGCCGCCGCTCCGTCGGCAGGCGGGCGAAGCCCAGCGCGATGTCGTGCAGGGTGGGAGCGAGCGTGTCGGCCATGAACCGGAACCGTCCGTATCGTGAAGGGGGAGCCGTCAGGCGGCGGCCCGGTCGAGCTGACCGGGTTCGGTCTCTTCCGCGCGGAGCGCGCGGGCAAGACCGGCGGGGGTCGGGTGGTCGAAGACGATGCCCGGCGGCACCTCCACGCCCAGCCGCTTGCGCAGGCGCGACACCAGCTTGATCACCAGCAGCGAATGGCCGCCGAGGTCGAACAGGTTTTCGGCCAAGCCGACCCTGTCGCGCTCCAACAGGCCGGCGAACAGCCCGGCGATGAACGTTTCCAGCGGTGCCGCCGCCTCGTCCGCTCCGGCGGTGGAGCGCGCCGTCTCCGGCAGGGCGGCCCTGTCGATCTTGCCGTTGCCGAGCCGCGGCAGGCGGTCGAGCGGCTGCAGCTCCGCGGGGACCATGGCGTCGGGCAGCCGGCGGCGCAGCTCCTCCCGCAAGGCGGCGGGGTCGAGGGCGGCCCCGGCGGACGGAACGGCATAGCCGACCAGCCGCCCTTCGCCCCAGACCTTCACCGCCGCCTGGGCGACGCCGGGCAGGGCGAGGATCGCGGCCTCGATCTCGGCCGGTTCGATGCGGAAGCCGCGGATCTTGATCTGGTCGTCGGCGCGGCCGACCAGCTGGAGGCCGCCCTCCGGCAGCAGCCGGGCAAGGTCGCCGGTGCGGTACAGCCGCCCTCCGTCGCGTTCCGGATCGGCGCGGAAGGCGGGATCCTCGGGGCGGCCGAGATAGCCGCGGGCGACCTGGGCACCGCCGATGACGAGTTCGCCGACGGCACCGATCGGCACCGGCCGTCCCGCCGGGTCGAGCAGCAGCACCCGGCTTCCCGCCAGCACGCGGTCGAGCGGCAGTTGGTCCGGCAGCGGGCCGTCCGGCGGCAGAGCGTGAACCATCACGCCGACGGTCGTCTCGGTCGGGCCGTAATGGTTGAAGACGCGGCAGCGGGGGGCGGCGGCGCGGATGGCCTCCAGCAGTGGCCGGCCGGTGGGTTCCCCGCCGAGGATGAGCGTGCGGGGAAGCACGGGTGCCGGCGTGTCGATCAGCGCCGCCAGATGGGACGGCACGATCTTCACGCAATCGACGGCCTCGTCGGCGACGAAGCGGGCGAAGCCGGCGCCGTCGGTCATCGTCGTCTCGTCGGCCACCACGAGGCAGCCGCCCGCGGCCAGCACTCCGAACAGCGTGGTGTTGCCGAGATCGGCGGCGACGGTGGAGGTCAGGGCGAACCGGCGGCAGGCCTCAAGATCGAGCGCCGCGCCGGCCGCCGCCACATAGGAGGCAAGCTGTCCGTGCTCGATCACCACGCCCTTCGGCGTGCCGGTGGAGCCGGAGGTGAACAGCACATAGGCGGCATCCCGCGGGGTGGCGACGGGCAACGCGGCGTCGGGCGCCGGCTGTGCCAGGAGGGCGGTCAGATCGTCGGCATCCAGCACACGGCAGGGGGCGGCCGCCGCGATCACCGCGGCCTGCCGTGCCTTGGGCCAGTCCGGATCGACCGGCACGTAGGCACCGCCGGCCCGCATCACCGCATGCAGGGCGATGACCAGTTCGGCGGAGCGGGGGAGGGTCAAGGCCACGCGCTGCCCGGGTCCAACCCCGTCGCGGTGCAGATGGCGGGCCAGTCGCCCGACCAGCTCGTCGAGTTCACGATAGCTCCACCGGCGCGTGCCGTCCTGCAGCGCCGGAGCATCGGGCCGGCTGGTGGCGAGGCCGGACAACAGGGCGGGAATGGTCGGCGCGGCGGAAAGTGCGGGGCCGGTGAGAGCCGCATGGCAGCGAAGGTCGCGCTCCGCCAGCAGCGGCAGGTCGGCGACGCGGCCTGTGCGATGGCCGGGAAGGGCCGCCAGCGCGGCGAGATACTGGTCGGCAAGCGCCTCGACGGCGGCCGAGGCGATGCGGGCGGGGTCGGCGTGCAGGGCGATGCCCACAGGCACGCCGCCGGCCATCGCCACCTCCAGGGTGAGGGCGCCGGCCGGTCGCGGCGCCGGCCAACTGCGTGGCGTCCAGCGCAGGCTGCCGGTGGTGATGGTTTCCAATGCGTCCGTCAGGACGAAAGTCACGGCGCTGGGTGACAGGACGCCGTCGGGGCGCTGTTCCTGTGCGTCTCGGTGGGCGTCCATCATCGATGCGACGCGGGCGAGCAGCCCGTCGACGGTCTCGTCTTTGGGCAGGCGCAGGGCCAGCGGCAGCGTGTCCTCGAAGGCGCCGATGCCGTCGGCGAGCATGTCGTAATCGCGGCGCGGGTCGTTGATCCACAGGCTGCGGAACGCCTCCTCGCCGGTGATGCGCGCGATCAGCAGCCACCATGCGGCCTGCAGCGCGGCATCGACCGGCTGCCCGAGGCTGCCAAGCCCGGCGGCGGTCTGCGGCGGGATGCTGCGAATGGCGGTGGCGGCCCCCGGTTTGACCGCTGCCGGACTGGGGAGCCGCGGATCGGTCAGGGTCTCCGGCCCCAGCCCGGCCCAATAGGCGCGTCCGTGGGCCGCATCATCCGACGCGTCCAGCTCCTCCCGCCATGCGGTAAAACGGGCAAGACCGATTCCGGTGGCGGGCGTCCTTCCGGCATAGAGGTCGGCGATGGCGGCGACGAGCCGGGTCAGTCCGCCGCGGTCGCAGACCAGCGGCGAAACGGCCAGGGTCAGGGCAGCGTTTTCGGTCCCCTGCCGCGACAGCTGCGCCCGGAAGACGCGACCAGCGGCGGGGGCGAGCGGCATGGCCGTCCCGGCGTCGGTCTCCGTCCATGCGACAGAAGCCTCGGCGTTGACGACCTGCCGCGGGATGCGGAAGCCCGGCACCGGCAGCAGCGCCGTACGCAGTGCGTCGAAGGTCGCGGCGGCCTCCTCCACCGCCCGGCGCAGCCGGTCGGGGTCGAGCGGGCCGTCCAGGTCGATGACCAGCTCCAGCGGCGAGCCGTCGGGAGCGCCGTTGGCGATGGCGTCGAGGATGTCGCGTTGCCGCGGGGTCAGGGCGGTCGACTCGTCCATCACAGCACCTCCATGGTCCGGCGTTCGACGATGGCGCCCATGGCCACCACGATGCGGCGCGGCCCCTCGAACGGATCGCGGGCGTGGGCGGTCAGCATGTTGTCCACCATCACCACATCGCCGCGCAGCCACTGGAAGCGCACCGCGCAGGCCTCGTACGCTTCGCCGATCAGGGCCATGGTCTCGTCCGGGATGGTCCCGCCATCTCCGAACAGGACGTTGCGGGGGAACCGCTCGATGCCGGCCATCTCCAGCAGGTCGGCCCGCACCTCCGGTTCCAGGCAGGCGGGGTGGTGGAGCTGCATCTGGTTGAAGAAACTGCGCTCGCCGCTCAGCGGATGGCGGATCACCGCCGGGCAGCGGGTCCGGGTCTGCGGCGTGTCGGGGTCGAGCCAGCGCAGGTCGATCCCGCCGGCGGCGCAGTGGGCTTCCACCGCCGCGCGGTCGTCGGTCTTGAAGAAGTCGCGCCAATCGACGTCCAGGCGCGGCGTGAAGGTGCGGACATAGAGCAGCCCGCGCGTCTCCAGCATCGCCACCAGATCGGCCGGCAGGAGCGTCAGCATCCGGCGGCAGTCGACGATGGGGGTGCAGCCGCCGACCGGTGCCACCTGCTCGGCGAAGAACCATTGCTTGCGTGGCCAGCGGTCCAGATGGCTGCTCTCGTTGTGGTAGAGGATCATCTGCCGCTCGGGGTACGGCGTGGAGCGGTAGGTGTTGCGCCCGCCCTCCTTCTTCGGCAGGTCGCCGTAGGAACCGAACAGGCCGGCCGGCTCCATCGCCTCGGCGAAGCATTCGAAGGCTTGCGGGTCGGGGAGGGCGAAGCCGCGGAACAGGATGGCGCCGTGGCGCAGCAGCAGTTCGTCGATCAGTCCGCGGTTGCCCTCAGCCCAGGCGACCGGGTCGAGATCGGGCGTTGCCGGCTCCAGCATGATCGGAAATTCCGAGCCCGGCGTCAGGAACGAACGCCGGATGGGATCGGCGGCCTGCAGCCGGGCCGGACGGCAGGGGGCCGCCGGCCCACCGAGGCGGGAAAGCTTGGCGCTGGCGCGCCGGGTCTGGTCCATGGGTGGGAACTCCTGACCGGCAGAAGGGGCGGGGGCGGGGAGAAGGACGGGTTGGGACGGGTCGGCGACCGCGCGTTCCAGCAGCGCGACCCAGGCGTCGTGGAACCGGCGCACGGTCGCGGGATCGAACAGGGAGCTGGCGAACACCCAGTCGGCGGCTATACCGCCGGCCATCGGCTCAAGGAACAGGGCCATGTCGAACTTCGACTGGCGTTCGGCGGGCGGGGCTTCGGCAATGACGAGATCCGGCAGTTCCAGCGCCCCGCCGGGGACGTTCTGCAGCACGAACAGAACCTGGACCAGCGGGTTGCGCCCACGGTCGCGCGGCACCCCAACCGCCTCGACGATGCGGTCGAAGGGCAGGGCGTCATGCTCGAAGGCGTCGAGGGCCGTCTGCCGCGTGCGGTCGAGCAGCGCGTCGAAGCTGACCCCCGGCTCCAGGCGGGAGCGCAGCGGCACCACATTGACGAAGAAGCCGATCAGCCCTTCCAGCGCGCGATCCGGCCGGCCGGCGGTGTCGGTGCCGACCAGCAGATCTGCGGCGCCGGTCTCCCGATGCAGCATGGCATTGAAGGCGGCGAGCAGAGCCATGAAGGGCGTGGCGCCGCGGCGGCGTGCCCACTCCTCCACTCGGGCCAGCAGGTCGGGATCCAGGCGCAGGCGGAGGGAGTCGCCGCGCGTGGAGGCGATTGCCGGGCGCGGTCGGTCGGTCGGCAGGATGAGCGCGGTGGGCGCCCCGGCAAGGCGGTTGCGCCAGAAGTCGGTTTCGCGCGCCAGCCGCTCGCCTGACAACAGGGTGCGTTGCCAGACCGCGTAATCCGCATATTGCACCGGCAGCGGCGGCCAGTCGGGAGCCCCGCCCGCCCGTGCCGCGCGGTAAGCGGTGGCGAGGTCGCGGCAGAGGACGCCGACCGACCAGCCGTCGGCGATCATGTGGTGCATGGCGAACAGCAGCCGATGGGTGTCGGCGTTCATCCGCAGGAGACGGGCGCGCAGCAGCGGGCCGGTTGCGAGGTCGAAGGGGGTGCGCGCATGCTCCTCCTCCCGCGCCCGGGCGCAGGACTCCCGCTCCTCCGGCGGCAGCCCGGACAGATCCTCCAGCGGCAGCGGTATCGACAGGGCGGGAGCGGCGACGGCGGCAGGCTCCTCGTCGCGCTCCGGATAGGCGGTGCGCAGAATCTCGTGGCGGGCGACGACGGCGCTGAGGGCCGTTTCCAGCGCCGCGGCGTCGAGATCGCCGGCGAAGTCCAGCCGGGCCGCCATCAGATAGGCGGTGCCGCCGCCCGACAGCCGGTCGACCAGCCACAAGCGATGCTGGGCAGGGGACAGCGGCATCGCTTCCCGCCGTTCCACCGGACGCAGCGGCGGGGTGTCGTCGTCTCCTGTGCCGGCCAAGGCGTCGAGCCGGGCGGCAAGGGCGCGGAGTTCCGAAGCCTCGAACACCGTGCGCAGGGGCAGGCCGGGCCAGCCGTCCCGGCGCAGGCGGGCGATCAGGCGGGCGGCGAGCAGGGAATGGCCGCCGAGGGCGAAGAAGTCGGCGTTGCGGCCGACGGCGCTTCCCGGCATCAACTCCTGCCAGAGCAGGGCGAGCCGGCGTTCGGTTTCGGTGGCCGGCGGCTCGTCCGCCGTGGCGGACGATGCGGTTTCGGCATCGGGCAGCACCTTGCGGTCGAGCTTGCCGTTGGCGTTGCGCGGCCAAGCGGTCATCCGGACCCAGCGGGTCGGCACCATGTAGGACGGCAGCGTTTCGGCAGCGTGGGCGGCTAGGGTTCCAGCAAGGACCTCCGCGTGGGGTTCTGCGGCGCGGGGCTCCGCCGGTTCCCACCATGCGGTCAGATGGTCGGCGCGGACTTGGACGACGGCAAGGCGGACGGCCGGATGGCGTTCCAGCGTCGCCTCGACCTCGCCGGCTTCGATGCGGAAGCCGCGCAGCTTCATCTGGAAGTCGCCGCGCCCGGCCCATTCGATGACACCCTGAGCCGACCAGCGGCCGAGATCGCCGGTGCGGTAGAGCCGGGCGCCCGGAGCGCCGTCCGGGTCGGGGACGAAGGACAGGGCGGTCCGGCGCGGGTCGCCCAGATAACCACGGCCAACCCCGATGCCGCCCACGGCGATTTCACCGACCGTTCCCATCGGGACCGCGGCGAGGTCGCCGTCGACGATGCGCAGCTCCGCACCGGCGGTCGGACGGCCGATGGGGATGGTGGTGCCGGGGGTCGGTGCCGCGTGCAGCGGATGGAAGGCGACGTCGTCGGCGCATTCGGCCGGGCCGTAGGCATTCATCAGCGGGATGGCGGGGTAGGCGTCGAACCACGCCCCGGCATCGGCGGCGGACAGCGCCTCTCCCGTCGGCAGGACCCAGCGCAGCGCCGGCAGCGGCCGTGGGCGCCCGCCGGCATCGCGTGTTTCCGCCAGGGTGCGCATCAGCGACGGCACCGGCTCGAACAGGGTGACGCCCGCCTGCCCCAGCCGGTCGAGCAGGGCGTCGGGATCGCGCACCACGCTGTCCGGGATGATCTCCACCACCGCACCCAGGAGGGGAGCGGTCAGGGTCTGCCAGACCGAGATGTCGAAGCAGGAGGGGGCGGTCTGGGCGATGACGTCCTGTTCCCCGAGCTGCAGCGGATCGAGTTTCGCCAGCATGTTGTTCAGCATGCCGTCGCGGGTGACCATCGCTCCTTTAGGCGTTCCGGTGGAGCCGGAGGTGAACAGCACATAGGCGCGCTGGTCGCCGCGGAGCGGCACCGCCGGCAGGCGGTCCTGCCCGGCGCGGGCCAGCAGATCGGCGGTGGTGAGGGCGGGCAGGTCGCAGGGAACCGCCTCGTCACGGATCAGCAGCGGATGGCCGGCCTGCTCCATCACCTGGGCCCAGCGGGCCGGCGGATGGGCGGGATCGAGCGGTAGCCATGCCCCCCCGGCCCGCAGCACCGCCACCATCAGGCACAGCAAGTCCAGTCCACGGGGAGCGAGCAGGGCCACCAATTCGTCGGGGCGGAGTCCCGCCGCATGGAGACCGCGTGCCAGCCGTTCCGACCGCCGCCAAAGCTCGCCATAGGTCAGGCTTGCGCCCTCGCATCGGGCGGCGATGCGGTCGGGATGGGCCTCGACGCGGGCGGCGACCCGCTTCACCCAGTCCGGCGACAGACGGGGGGAGGCCGGGCCGACGCCCCAGCCGCGCAACGTCCGCGCTTCTGCCTCGCCCGTTCGTGGCAGCGCCGCCAGCGGGGTCCCGGCACCGCGGGTCAATGACAGCAGGGCGGCGCGGAAGCCGTCGGCGATCCGGGCGAGGCTGGCGGCGTCGATCCGGCGGCCATCGGCGTCGATGGCGACCGAGAGCCGGTCGCCGGGGAACACCTCCACCGTCAGGGCATAGTGCGTGCGCTCCACATTGTCGCGCTGGCGCAGGTCGAGCGCACCGACGCGGCGGCGCCGTCCCTCCAGCATCGGCAGATTCTGGAAGACCAGCAGCGTGTCGAACAGCGGCCCGACGCCGGCCTGGGCCTGGATGTCGGCAAGCGCGCTGTGCTCATGATCGCGCATCGCGGCATTGTCGGCCTGGATGCCGTGCAGGTAGTCGTCAAGGCGGCGCTGGCCGGGCACGCGCACCCGCAGAGGCAGCGTGTTGATGAAGACGCCCAGCATGTGCTCCGCTCCGTCCAGTTCGGCCGGCCGGCCGGAGGACGTGACGCCGAACAGCACGTCGTCGCGTCCCGACCGGGCGGCCAGCACGAGGCCCCAGGCGCCTTGCACCAGCGTGTTCAGGGTGACGCCCAGCCCGCTGGCCGCGGCGGCCAGACGGGCGGTTTCCGCTTCGTCCAGCAGGAGGGACTGGCTGAGAGGCACCACGCTGCCTGATTCGGGCGCCGGGGACAGCATCGGCAGCGGAGTGGCGCCCTCCACGCCAGCCAGGAAGGTCCGCCAGAATCCGGCGGCGGTGCGGTCGTCCTGGCGCAGGACCCAGGCGATGTGGTCGCGGAACGGACGGCGGGTGGGCAGGGCCGGGGACTCGTCCGCCAGACGGGCGCGGTAGCGTTCCAGCACCTCGTCCACCAGCAGGATCGAACACCAGCCGTCGACCACCAGATGATGGCGGCTCCACTGCAGCCACCAGCGCCCATTGCCGCAGCGGATCAGCGCAAGCCGCATCAGCGGAGCCCGGTCCAGCGCGAAGCCGCGCGCCCGGTCCTCGGCCAGGAGGGCGGCGAGGGCCGCTTCGCGGCCGTCGTCGGACAAGTCGCTCCAGTCGCGGCGGGCAACGGGCAGCGTGACCGTGCGCTCCACCAATTGCAGGGGACGGTCCACCCCGTCCCAGTGGAAGGCGGTCCGCAGGATGGGGTTGGCGGCGACGGCGTCCTGCCAGGCGGCGGTGAAGGCGTCGGCGTCGAAGGGGCCCTCCGCCTCGATCACCAGCTGGTTGACGTAGGCGCCTCCGGCCGGGTCGATCAGGCCGTGGAACAGCAGGCCCTGCTGCAGCGACGAAAGCGGATAGGCGTCCTCCAGTCCCGGATGTTCGGTGCGCAGCGCTACTACCGCATCGGCGTCGAGGCCGCAGAGGGCGAAGGGAGCGCGCTCCACCGGGGCGGGCTTGCTCTCGGCCGACGCCTGCGGCTGTGGGGTGGCGGCAGTGATGGCGGCGGCAATGGCGCCAATGGTGCGCTTCTGGAAGAACAGCTTCGGTTTCAGGGCAAGACCCTTCGGCCGCGCCTTGGCGATGACCTGGAGCGCCAGGATCGAATCGCCGCCGATGGCAAAGAAGTCTTCCTCGACCCCGACCGACGGGCGTCCCAGCACCTCCGCCCAGATGGTGGCGAGCGTCTGCTCGGCATCCGTCAGGGGCCGGCCGGCCGAGGGGACTGGCGGGGCGGTGGCTTCGTCGTCCGGCAGTGACTTGCGATCGATCTTGCCGTTCGGCAGGCGGGGTAGCGCCGGCAGGGCATGCAGCGCCGACGGCACCATCGCGTCCGGCAGGGCGGCGGCCATGGCGGTTCGCAGGGCGTCGGCGTCGAGCGTCGCCGGGGCGACGAAGGCCGCCAGGCGCAAGCCGGCCCCGCCGCCGGCGGTCACCGGACGGGCGATGACGGCCGCCTCCACCACGCCGGGCTGGCGGCGCAGCCAGGATTCGACCTCGCCCAGTTCGACGCGGAAGCCGCGGATCTTCACCTGATCGTCGGCGCGGCCAAGGAACTCCACGAGGCCGGCGGGAGTGAGGCGCACGCGGTCGCCGGTGCGATACAGCCGGCCGCCGCTGCGCCACGGGTCGGGCACGAAGCGCTCTGCGGTCAGGGCCGGGCGGCCGAGATAGCCGGCGGCGACACCGTAGCCGCCGATGGCGAGTTCGCCGACGACGCCAAGCGGCACCGGGTCGCCGTGGCGGTCCAGCACGGCGGCATGCACGCCGGCCAGCGGAGCGCCGATGGGAACCGGACCGCTTGGGTCACGAGGGGCGGGGGCGGTCAGGCAGCCGACGGTGGTCTCGGTCGGGCCATAATGGTTCAGCACCCGGCAGCCGGGGGCGAGCGCATGGAGACGGGCGACGAATTCGCCTTCCAACGCCTCACCGCCGAGGACGAGGCAGCGGCGCGGCAACAGCCGGGCCGGATCGGCCACCGCCATCAGCGCGGCGAGATGCGAGGGCACGATCTTCAGCGCATCGACCGGCCGTCCGGCGAAGTGGCGGGCCAGCGCGTCGGGGTCGTCGGCCAGCGCCGGAGCGATCACCCGCAGGGTGCGCCCGCCGAGCAGCGCCCCGAACCAGGCGGTGTAGCCGAGGTCGGCGGTCACCGACGCCAGCGTGGCGAGGGTGGCCTCCTCCGGCAACTCCATCTCCGCCAGCACGCCCTGGGTATACTGGGCGAGGTTGCCCTGGGTGACCACCACTCCCTTGGGCGTGCCGGTGGAGCCGGAGGTGTAGATCAGGTAGGCCGGCAGGTCGGGTCTGGCCGGGACGGCGGCGGGAGCGGATTCTACCGACCGGCCGTCGACCTCCAGCCACGCCGCACTGCCGAGCCAGCCGGGTGCCGTGCCGTGGCCGACGACGGCGCATGCGCCGCTGTCAGCTGCCAGGAAGGCGAGCCGCGCGTCGGGCAGCGCCGGGTCCAGGCAGAGGTAGGCCGCCCCCGCCTTCCAGGCCGCGATCATGCCGACGGCCAGCGCCGCGCCGCGCGGCAGCCACAGTCCGACACGATCACCCGGCCGCACTCCGGCGGCGGCCAGCCGCCCCGCCAACCGGCCGGCCGCAGCGTCGAGGTCGGCGTAGGTCAGGGTCCACTCACCGTCCTCCACGGCAGTGCGGCCGGGATGACGGGCGACGGCTGCTTCGAACAGCGCCAGGGCCGAGGCCGGCGCGCCGGCGGCGGGGCCGTGGCGCAGCGAGCGGCCGGCATCGTCCGCGGTCGCCTCCAGCGTGATGACCGGAGCATCGGGATCGGTGATCGCGCGGTCGAGCAGGGCAAGGAAGCCGCGCCGCATACGGGCCGAGGTTTCCGGTGTGAACAGCGCCGGGTCGGCGCGCCATTGGCCGGTCAGCCGCTCGCCGTCGTCGACCCAGCGCAGGTTCAGCTCGTTGGCCGCCCCGCGCTGGTGGGCGAACAGCTCCCGCCGGACGGCGCGGTTGATGGCGGCGCGCTCGCCCACCGGGACAAAGGTGGTCATGTGGCGGAACAGCGGCCCGTTGCCGCCGGCCAGCGCGGTGATGCGGGCGAGCGGCAGGCGGCGGTGACGCAGAAGCACCCTCAGCGTCCGCTGCGCGGTACGCGCGAGGTCGGCGACGGTGGGGTTGCCGGACAGGTCGGCGGGCCAGGGCAGGGCGTTCAGCGTGTAGCCGATCATCCCGCGGTCGGCGGCGCCCTGCCGCCCGGACACCGGCGTTCCGATCGTGAAGCGGTCCTGGCCGCTCCAGCGATGCAGGAAAATCTGGAAGATGGCGGTCAGCAGCGGGAAGACGCCGACGCCGGCCCGCTCGGCCGCCGCGCGCACGCGCGCCGTCGTGGCGGCATCGAGCCGAAGGTCGGTCTCATTCGGCGGGCCCGGACGGTCGATGCGGTCGGTCGGAAGCTCCGGCGGCGGTGCCGCGTCCGTCAGGAGTCCGCGCCAGAAGTCCTTCAGCCGCTTGGATTCGGGTCCCGATTGCAGCGCTCGTTGCCGTTCCAGCCAGTCGAAGTAGCGACCGCCGACCTCGGAGCCGGCGGTCGACGGTGCCTCGTAGGCGGTGAAGGCCTGTTCGCACAGGATCTCGAAGGACAGGTAATCGCCGGCGATGTGGTGCAGGACGACCAGCAGATGCAGCATTCCGCCCGGCTCGGCCAGCAGCCGAACGCGGCAGGCGACGGCGCGGTCGAGCGGCAGCGGCAGGTCGGCCTCGCGCTCGAGCCAGCGCAGGCGGTCGGCGCCTGTCATCGCCTCGGCAGCGTGGATGGCGACATCGGGGACGAAACCGGGCCGCCGTTCCATGACGAGGCGGCCGTCGGCATCCTCGCGGTAGTGGCTGGACAGCGCCTCGTGCCCGGCGATGACCTGGGCGAAGGCGGCGGCCAGCCGCTGAGGGTCGATGCCGGGCGCCAGCTCCACCGCATAGGTCATGTTGTAGGCAGGATCCTCCGGCGCCAGACGCCAGGCGGTCCACAGGGCGCGCTGTTCGTCGCCGGCGGGAATGGTGGCCGGAATCGCGGCGGGCATGATCGTCATACTGTCCATGGCCCAGTCCTCAGGCGGCGGGAAGGTCGGGGGAGCGCACCGGGTCGGCCATGGCGACCACGACCTTGCGCATGCCGGTGAAGGGCTCCCGCCCATGGGCCGCCAGCATGTTGTCGAGCATCATCACGTCCCCCTCCTGCCAGGGGAAACTGCGGGTGCAGTCGTCCAGGACGGCGCGGATATGGTCCAGCGCCTCGTCCTCGATGGGCGTGCCGTCGCCGTAGAAGACATGGCGGGGAAGCTCGGACTCGTCCTCCACCACTGCCAGCAAGCTGTCGCGCACCGCGGGCGGCAGGTTGGAGACGTGGAACAGGTGGGCCTGATTGAACCAGACCTCATCGCCGGTCACGGGATGCCGGGCCACCGCCTGGCAGATCTGGCGGGTGCGCAGTTCGCCGTCCTCGGTCCACTCCCAGGCGATGGCGTTGGCGCGGCAGAAACGCTCCACCTCCGCCGGATCGTCGGTGTTGAAGGCGCGCTGCCAGGGCAGGTCGAGGCCGTTCCCATAATTGCGCACATACATCAGGCGCTTCGCGGCGAAGCGGGCGCGGATCGCCGGATCGATGCGCCGGGCGACCAGCCGGCTGTCGGCGATCGGCGTCGCCCCGCCGGTGGCGGCGGCGGTCACGCAGTGGAACCAGATCGTCTGCGGCCACTGCAGGGTATAGGCCTGTTCGTTGTGCAGCGGGATCGACTGGTGGGCCGGATATTCGGTGGAGGTGTAGACGCCCTTGTCCACCGCGGAGCGTGGGGTGGAGCCGAAATCATAGTCGAGCAGCGGCCGGCCGAAGCTCTCGGCAAAGGCGCGGAAGGGGGCGTCGCCATGCAGCCCGAAGCCGCGGAACAGCAGTCCGCCGGCAACGGGCAGCCGATCGCGCACCACCGCGTGGATGTCCGGCAGCAAATTCCGCCATCCACCTTGGTCCAGCGCGCCGTCTGTCGGCGTCACCAGAAGCGGCAGGTCGGCGCCGGGAAGCAGCGGCTGCACGGCCAGCGTTTCGGGGCGTGCGGCGGGGCTCGGATCGAAAATGCGCTGGTCCATGGGGTGATCGGTCCGTCCAATTGCGGGCAGGTCGACAGAAACGTCTTTACTGCGAGTGAGAATCGTTCTCATAGTGGGACAGAGCGTTGCTCCTGCCGGCAGGTGGGGCAGCAATCGCAGCGGGTCTTACGCCGTGCTTGGGACGGCTATGGCACAGGGGTTGGATAAACAACACAGATCCTGCGGGTAATCCCGCCGCTCCCTGCAGCCGGGACGGACGTTAGCGCACTGCAAATCGACTTGCAAACGAGAATCAATCGCATTATGCAAGAAGACATGACGCGATCTTCCGAACGCGCATTCCCCGAACACGATCATCTCTTCCGCGCCCTGACCTGAAGGAGCTTCGGCATGAGCTGGGACAGCCCGGACACGCGATTTCACGTCGTGGTGAATGACGAGGAGCAGTACTCGATCTGGCCCGACCACAAGCCGGTCCCGGCCGGTTGGCGCACCGTCGGCGTCAGCGGCCCCAAGCAGGACTGCCTCGCCCACATCGAGCGGGTGTGGACCGACATGCGGCCGCTCAGCCTGCGCCGCGCCCTCGGCGATGCGGCCTGACCGGCCGTGCCCGATCCCGTTTTCCCGATGAGGGAGATGTGCCCATGACCGCGACCATCATGGCGCCGACCATCGCAGTGCCATTGAGCCTGGACGGTTTCCGTTCCCAGCCGGCGATCCGCCTCGGCGACGATCCGATGCTTCGCCGACAGGAGGCGCGCGAATCGAACGCGCGCTCCTATCCGCGGCGCATCCCGCTGGTGCTGACCGAAGGCCGCGGCGTCTATCTGCGCGACAGCGCCGGGCAGCTGTTCATCGATTGCCTCGCCGGCGCCGGAACGCTGGCGCTGGGGCACAATCATCCGGACATCGTGGCGGCGCTGCGCGCGACGCTGGACAGCGGATTGCCGCTGCACACGCTGGACCTGACCACCCCGGTCAAGGACCGGTTCGTCGAGGATCTGTTCGCGGCCCTGCCGCCGGCCTTCGCCCGCGATGCCCGGATCCAGTTCTGCGGCCCCACCGGCGCGGATGGGATCGAGGCGGCGATGAAGCTGGCCCGCACCGCCACCGGGCGGCGCACCATCGTCGGCTTCTCCGGCGGCTACCACGGCATGACCCATGGCACGCTGGCAATCATGGGCAATCTGGGCCCGAAGCGACCGTTGGGCGGCGGGGCCGGAGACGCCCACATGCTGCCTTATCCCTACGACTACCGGTGCCCCTTCGGGCTTGGCGGCGAGGCCGGGGTGGATGCCGGCCTGTCGATGATCGAACAATTGCTGAGCGATCCGGAATCGGGCGTCGTGACGCCTGCGGCCGTGGTGGTGGAGGTGGTGCAGGGCGAAGGCGGCGTGGTGCCGGCGCCGGTGCGCTGGCTGCAGGGGCTGCGGCGGCTGACCCGTGCCCATGGCGTCCCGCTGGTCATCGACGAGGTGCAAACCGGGCTGGGCCGCACCGGCCGGCTGTTCGCCTTCGAACATGCCGGGATCGAGCCCGACATCCTGGTGCTGTCGAAGGCGATCGGCGGCAGCCTGCCGCTGTCGGTGGTGGTCTACAACGCCGGTCTCGACTGCTGGGCGCCGGGTGCCCACGCCGGCACCTTCCGCGGCAACCAGTTGGCGATGGCGGCGGGCTCGGCGACGCTGCACCGGATCCGCGCCGATCGCCTGGACGAGCATGCCGCCGCCATGGGCGCGCGGTTGACCGGCCACCTGCGAGCGATCCAGGCCGACCATCCCTGCCTGGGCGACGTGCGGGGGCCGGGCCTGATGATCGGCGTCGAGATCGTGGACGAGCGCCGGCCGCCCCAGCGGCCGGGTGCGCGGCCGGCCGACGGCGAGCTTGCCCGGTCGCTGCAGCGCCGCTGCCTGGAGCAAGGCTTGATCCTGGAACTGGGCGGGCGGCATGGCGCCGTGGTGCGGTTCCTGCCGCCGCTGATCGTCAGCGCCGCCGAGATCGATGAGATCGCCGACCGCTTCCGGACCGCCCTTCGGGCCGCACTGGCCGACCGGACGGCAGGCGCGGCCTCCACCAGCCTCGCGGCGGAATAGGCGGGTCTAAGGATGCAAATAGCTATTAATCGCACTGATTGGCTGGCACCGCTGTCGCTTGCGCAGGAGCGCTTGTGGCTGCTCCACCGCTTGAACCCGACGGACGCCGCCTACAACCTGACTCGCGCCTTCCGTCTGGATGGAGCGCTGGACGCTGCGGCCCTGGAGCGGGCGCTGGAGGCGCTGGCCTGGAGGCACGCCATCCTGCGGACGCGGTTCGAGGAGCGGGACGGGGTGCCGCAGCAGATCGTGCTGCCCCGTCCGTCGCTGCGGCTGATGCGGGAAGCCGTCCAGCCCGACGAGGCGGCGCTGGCGGAGCGCATCCGCGAGGAGACGCGGCGGCCATTCGACCTGTCCGCCGGCCCGCCGATCCACGCGACGCTGCTGCCGCTGGCCGGTGGAGGGGCGGTCCTGCTGCTGGCGATGCACCACATCCTGTCGGACGGTCCGTCCAACCCGATCCTGGCGCGCGACTTGATGGCCGCCTATGTCGCGGCGCTGGCCGATCCGGAAGCCGACCCGTCGGTGCTGCTGCCCCCGCTGGACCTCCAATATGCCGATCATGCGCGGGTACAGCGCGGCGAGGCGGCGCAGTCGCGCATCGAACGAGCTGTCGAGCGGGCCGTCGAGCGGCTCGGTACCGGCATCCCGGCCTTGGAGCTGCCCACCGACCGACCGCGGCCGAGCGTTCGCGGCAGCGCCGGGGCGCGGGTCGAGTTCGAGTTGCCGGGTGAGACGGTTTCCGCGTTGCGCGCTCTGGCGCGGGCGGAAGCCTGCACGCCCTTCATCCCGCTGCTGGCGGCGTGGCAGGCCCTGCTCGGCCGCTGGTCCGGGCAGGATGATTTCGCCGTCGGCGTGCCGGACGCCGGGCGGAACGACGAGGAGCTGGAGACGTTGGTCGGCTTCTTCGTCGAGACCCAGGTTTTCCGTGCCCGCCTGACGCCCGGCCTGACCGGCCGCGCCCTCTGCCGGCGGTTGCGCGGCGAGGCGCTGGCGGCGCTGAGCGACGGCGCCGCCCCTATCGAGCGCCTGCTGGAGCGGTTCGATCCGGTGCGGGACGGCAGCCGGACCCCACTGTTCCAGACCCTGCTGAACCTGCGGATGGAGGCGCCCACTTCCTTGCGGCTGCCGGGCCTGACCGTGACTGCGCTTCCGGTGCCGGAGACCACCGCCAAGCTGGATCTGGCACTCGACGTGGCGGTGGGGGAGGCGGGGGCGATCTGCGCGATCGACTATGCCACCGACCTGTTCGATGCCGCGACGGCCGAGCGTCTTGCTAACGGCTTCCGCACCTTGTTGACCGGAATGCTGGCCGATCCGGAGGCGGAACTGGCCGACCTGCCGCTGATGGCCCCGTCGGCGCGGGCGGAGGAGCTGACGCGCTGGAACGACACCGCGCTGGTGCTGGATCCGGCCGAGGACCTCGTGGCGATGGTGGAGCGCACCGTCGCCGACCTGCCGGACTGCGTCGCCCTGGTTTGCGGCGAAACCACGCTGACCTACCGCGCGCTGAACGCACGGGTCAACCGGCTCGCACGCTGGCTCGCCGCCCGTGGGGTCGGTGCCGACAGCCTGGTGGCGGTGGCGCTGCCGCGCGGGATCGACCTTCCGGTCGCGCTGCTGGCGATCCAGAAGGCAGGCGGCGCCTATCTGCCGCTCGATCCCGACCAGCCGGCGGCGCGCAATGCCCACATCCTGGCCCATGCCCGGCCGGTGCTGGTGATCGATGCGCCGCTGGCGGAATTCGCCACCGGATTTGAGGATTTGCCAGAAGGCAATCTCGGCCGCCCGGTGCATCCACGCCAGCTCGCCTACACGCTCTACACCTCGGGATCGACCGGCGTGCCGAAGGGCGTGCAGATCGACCGGCAGGCTTTTGCCAGCTTCCTCTATGCCATGCAGGCGCAGATCGGCCTCGTCGCCGACGACCGGCTGCTGGCGGTGACGACGCTGGGCTTCGACATCGCCGGGCTGGAGCTGTTCCTGCCGCTGGTCGCCGGTGCCTGCGTCATCCTCGCCACGCGTGAGCAGGCCCATGATCCGCAAGCGCTGGCCGGGCTGATCGAACGCCACGGCGTCACCGTCCTGCAGGCGACGCCGGCGACCTGGCGCATGCTGCTGGACGCCACCGAACGGTCCTGGCCGGGACTGCGCGCAGTGTGCGGCGGCGAGGCGCTGGGCGCCGGGTTGGCACGTCGCCTGCTGGAGCGCGGTGTGCGGCTGTTGAATGTCTACGGCCCCACCGAGACCACTGTCTGGTCCGCCGCTTGGTCGGTGGAGCGGGCCGGGGATGGCGACGGCACGGTTCCCATCGGCCATGCGGTCGCCAACAACCGCCTTTACATCCTGGACGACCGGTTGGAGCCGGTACCAAGCGGCGTCGCCGGCGATCTGTGGATCGGCGGGCTGGGGCTGGCGCGCGGCTATGGCGGACAACCGGGCCTGACCGCAGCCTGCTTCCTGCCGAACCCGTTCCCCGAGGACGGCGCACCGGGGGCCGACGCTGGCAGCCGCCTCTATCGCACCGGCGACCGCGCCCGGCGGCGCGCCGACGGCGCCATCGAGTTCCTGGGCCGCTGCGACCATCAGATGAAGATCCGCGGTTTCCGCATCGAAGCGGCGGAGGTGGAGGCGGCGCTCGACAGCCATCCGCAGGTGCGCCACTCCGTGGTCGCCGCCCATATGCCGACCGCCGGCGATGCGCTGCTCTGCGCCTATCTGGTGACGGCCGACGGGACGGAGCCGCCGGACCTGCACGCCCATCTCGCCGCCCGCTTGCCCGCCTACATGCTGCCGTCGGTCTGCGTGGTGCTGGACCGGCTGCCGCTGAACGCCAACGGCAAGATTGACCGCAAGGCATTGCCTCCGCCCGATACGCCGGCCGCGTCCGACGGGTTCGAGCCGCCGGCCACCGACACCGAAGCGCGCCTGACCGCGCTGTGGGAGGAGGTGCTGGAACGGCCGGGGCTTGGCGTCACCGACGATTTCTTCCGGCTGGGCGGGCATTCGCTGCGGCTGGTCCGCCTGCAGACGCGCATCCGCGGCGCCTTCGGGCTCGACCTGCCGCTGGCCGAGCTGTTCCGCGCGCCGACCGTTCGCACCATGGCCGCCGTGATCGACTCCCGCGGCAGCCGGGACGAGGCGGACGACCTCGCCTTCATGGCCGGCCTGCTGGCCGGTGACGGCACGGCCGAACCGGGCGGTGCGCCATGAGCCTTCTGCTCTCCCTCCTGCGCCGCTTCCGCTGGCGCATGCCGCTGGCGCTGGGTCTCGGCGCCGCCGGGGCGCTGGCCGGCCTGTGGGTGATCGCGCTGGTCAACCGGCTGATTGCCGGCAGTGCCGCGCCGGACGCGCCGACCTTCGCGCTGATCGCCCTGCTGCTGGCAGCGGTGTTCGGCTTCGGCTTTGGGGCGCAGGCGATCCTGACGGCGCTCGGCCACCGGGTGGTGTGCGAGATGCGCACGGCGACGGTGAAGCGGCTGCTCGACACCGATGTGGAGCGGCTGGAGACCATCGGCGCGCCGGCGCTCTACGCCACCCTCACCAAGGACATCACCACCGTCGGCCAGGCCTTCAACCGGCTGCCCTTCGTCTTCTGCAACGGCGTGCTGGTGCTGGGCGGCTTCCTCTATCTCGCCTGGCTGTCCTGGCAGCTGTTCCTGCTCAGCGCCGCGGTGATCGGGGTGGGGGTGGGCGTGGCCTATGGCTGGGTGTCGGCGATGCGCCGGCTGATGGTCGAGGTGCGCGAAACCGACGACCGCCTGCTCGCCGGCTATCGCGGCGCGATCGAAGGCCGCAACGAACTGGCGCTGAACACGGTGCGCAAGCGCGTCTTCCACCGCCACGACGTGGCGGCGGCGGCGGAGCATGCCCGTGACACCGAGACCCGCGCCGACCGCTATTGGGTGCTGAGCCTGAGCTGGACCGCCCTGGTCATCCTCGGTCTGATTGCCGGCATCTTCGCCGCCGGCGAGGCGCTGGGCCTGCCGCGGCCGCACACCGCCGGCTTCGTGCTGGTGCTGATGTTCCTGCGCATGCCGCTGAACGATCTGGTCGGCACGCTGCCGATCCTGCTGTCCGGCAAGGTGGCGCTGGCTAAGGTCGAGGCGCTGCGGCTGGAAGCGCACCGCCCGGACTTCGACCGGCCGGAGCCGGCCTGCGCGGCACTTCCTGCCAAAGGGCCGCTGCTCAGCCTGTCCGGAGTTGTCTACGACCATCCGGCCCAGGGCGACGAGCCCGGCTTCCACCTCGGCCCTGTCGAGCTGACGGTCGAGGCGGGGGAGACGCTGTTCATCGTCGGCGGCAACGGCGGCGGCAAGTCGACGCTGCTGACCCTGCTGGCCGGCCTGCGCCGGCCGGCTGCCGGCACCATCCGGCTGGGTGGGCTGGAGGTGACCGAGGAGCGTCGCGGCTGGCATCGCGAGCAGATCAGCGCCGTCTTCTCCACCCCCCACCTGTTCGACCGGCTGGTCGGTCCCGACGGCCGGCTGGACGAGGAGCTTGCCCAGGCGTTCCTGCGCCGTCTGCGGATGGACCGCAAGGTGGCGCTGGCCGGCGACCGCCTCTCCGACATCCGGCTGTCGCAGGGACAGCGCAAGCGCATCGCCCTGCTGGCGGCCGTGGTGGAGGAGCGGCCGATCCTGCTGCTCGACGAATGGGCGGCCGACCAGGACCCGCTGTTCCGCCGCTTCTTCTACGAGGAGCTGCTGCCGGAACTCAAACACGGTGGCCGCACCATCATCGCCGTCAGCCACGACGACCGCTTCTTCCATCTCGCCGACCGGGTGCTGCGCTGCGATGCCGGGGTGCTGTCGCCCTGGAGCGAGGTGCCGGTCCAGCCGGCGCATGCGGCGCAATGACCGCCGGGCGGCTTTCGGCCGAACCCCCATCCCTTTCCCAAACGCCTGTCGCCGCGCGTCGCGCGGCCGGACATGAGGAGGCGCCTTCGATGACCGCCGATTCCGACACCTTGACCGCGTCCGGCGGTGTTCCGGTGCCCTGCCGTGCGCTCGGCCGCCCGCTCCGCACCCTGTGGGACGGAGCCGACCTGACCGTCCGGCTGGACGGCGAGGTGTGGCAACGCTGGCGGCTGTCTGGCGATGCCACGGCGGCCGAGCTGACCCTGGTGGAGGATGCGGTGCCGGCGGCGGATGGCGACGACCTCCGCCGTCTGGCGGCATTCGCCGCGCTCGACGCGGCCTTCATCCGTGCCGACGACCCGGCAACCCTGCGGCTGACTGCCCCCGACCGGCTCGCCGAGACCCTGCGCCTGGACGGCGTCGTGGTGGAGGATGCCGGTGGCACCCAACTGGCGATGGCCGGCACCCTGTACCAGCGGCCCGACCTGTGGCTCCTGGGGGCCGGATCGGGCGGATATCCCCAGGCGCACATCGTCTCGAACGGCCGCTATCACCCGCGTCGGCCACCCAAGCCGCAGGGCACGCTCTACGCCCGCCACATTCCCTGGCTGGAGCAGACGCTGTCCTTCCGGGTCGCCGACATCGGCACGGATCTGGAGCGTTTCCATCGCTGGCAGAACGACCCGCGCGTCGCCTTCTTCTGGCAGGAGGAGGGCGATCTGGCCAAGCACCGTGCCTATCTGGAGGCACAGCTCGCCGATCCCCACACCATGCCGCTGATCGCCAGCCTGGACGGCGCGCCCTTCGGATATTTCGAGGTCTATTGGGCCAAGGAGAACCGGATCGGCGCTTTCTACGACGCGCAGGATTACGACCGCGGCTGGCATGTGCTGATCGGCGAGGAGCATGTACGCGGGCGGGCCTATGTCAGCGCGTGGCTGCCGTCGCTGGTGCATTTCATGTTCCTGGACGACCAGCGCACCCAGCGCATCGTCGGCGAGCCGCGGGCGGACCATCACCAGCAGATCCGCAATCTCGATCGCTCCGGCTTCGCCAAGGTCAAGGAGTTCGACTTCCCGCACAAGCGGGCGATGCTGGTGATGCTGCTGCGCGAGCGCTATTTCGCCGACCGTCTTTGGGTGCCGCGCGCCGACCCGGCCGCGACGAAGCAGGGGGGCTGAGCGATGCATGGCATTCCCTCCCTCATCGGTGACGGCGGGCGGGTCCTGGACCTCGTCGGCGTCGGCTTCGGGCCATCGAACCTCGCGCTGGCGGTGGCGTTGCGCGAGGCGGGGGCCGGTCTGGCCTGCCGCTTTCTGGAAAAGCGCGAAACCTTCGTCTGGCACGGCAATATGCTGTTGGACGGCAGCCGGATGCAGATCTCGTTCCTGAAGGATCTGGTGTCGCTGCGTGACCCGACCAGCCGCTACAGCTTCCTCAGCTATCTGCACAGCCAAGGCCGGCTGCAGGACTTCATCAATCTGCGGACCTTCTATCCCAGCCGGCGCGAGTTCAACGACTATCTCGCCTGGGTCGCCGCCGACTTCGACGACCTCTGCGACTACGGGTTGGAGGCGACCGCCATCGAGCCGGCAAGGGCGGGAGAGGCGGTGCCGCATGTCCGCGTCCATGCCCGTGACCGCGCCGGCCGCGAACGGAGCTGGCTTGCCCGCAACGTGGTGATCGGGGCCGGGGCGACGCCCCGGATTCCCGACGCCTTCGATTGCCTCGTGCACCGGGGTGGCGGTGCCGGGGCCGGTCCCCTGGTGATTCATTCCAACGATTATCTGGCCGCAGCCGAGGAGATGGCGCAGGCCGGCCGGGTCGCGGTGGTCGGGCTGGGGCAGAGCGCCGCCGAGATTTTCCTCGACCTGCATGGACGCGGCATCGCGGTGGACATCATCGGGCGCGGACCGGCGATGCGGCCGGCCGACAGCAGCCCCTTCGCCAATCAGGTCTTCGACGCCGGCTACACCAATTACCTCTACGGCCTTCCCCCGGCCGAACGTGCCGAACTGCTTCGTGCCTTCCACAACACCAACTATGCCGTCGTCGACCCCGATCTCATCGATGCCGTCTACGGCATCTTCTATCAGCAGAAGGTGGAAGGGACGGCGCGCCACGCGATGCTGACCCGGCACGAGGTGGTGGCGGCCCGTAGCGGCAGCGACGGCGGCCCGGTGCTCGACCTCGCCAGCCTGGACGGCGGCGGACGCCACGAGCGGCGCTATGGCGCCGTGGTGCTGGCCACCGGCTATCGCCGCCGCATCCACGAGGAGTTGCTGCAGCCGATGGAGCCCTGGCTGGCCAGCGGGGAGGTTGGGCGCGACTACCGCCTGCCGACCGTCCCCGGCTGCACCGCCGGCCTGTATCTGCAGGGGTGCTGCGAGGCGACGCACGGCCTCAGCGACACCCTTCTCTCGATCCTGCCGATCCGCGCGCAGGAAATCGCCGCGGCCCTGACGGCGGACGCCGACCGGGGCCGCGGCCAACAAATCCGCACAACGACATCAGCACAGTGACGAATGGGGGACTTTCGGAATGAAGACCATCGGGCAGCCCGGACGCCGTTGGGGAAATGACAGGGGGCGCGTCCGCCTGCTGGGGTCGGTCGCGGCGGCAGCCCTGCTGCTGCCGGCCGTCGCACTGGCCCAGAATGCGGTTCAGAATGGGGCGCAAAATACCGGCAATGCCTCGTCGGAGACGATGACGTTGCCGACGATCGACGTCAGCGCCGACCGCCAGCGCGACGCCAACCCGCCGACCACCGTCGGCTCCAAGCTGCCGTCGGCGCCACGCGAGGTGCCGCAGACCGTCACCACGGTGCCGCGCGAGCGCATCGAGGAACAGAAGCTCATCACGCTCGAAGACGCCATGCGGCAGACGCCCGGCGTCACGGTGGAGCCGATCGACGGCAACCGGCTGAACTTCTATTCGCGCGGCTTCGAGATCACCAACCTGCAATTCGACGGCGTGCCGACGACGCTGGACGACCGCATCTTCGCCTCGCCCGATCTGGCGATGTATGAGCGGGTCGAGGTGCTGAAGGGGCCGGCCGGCCTGCTGAACGGCATGGGCGGGCCGGGCGGTGCCGTCAATCTGGTCCGCAAGACGCCGAAGAAGACGCTGGAAGGCTATGGCGAGCTGACCGCCGGCTCCTACGCCAACTATCGCGGCGAGGGGGACATCACCGGTCCGCTGAACGAGTCCGGCAGCCTGCGCGGGCGCTTCGTCGGCGCCTATCAGGACCGCAACGCCTTCCAGGACTGGACGGAGCAGCGCCGAGGCCTCGCCTATGGCAGCATCGCCGCCGACCTGACGCCCGACACCACCCTGACGGCCGGTGCCTGGTACCAGCGCATGAGCTACCAGGGGGCCTGGAACCTGCCGGCCTATGCGTCGGTGGTGGGTGGACGGCCGCAGCTGCGCCTGCTCGACGTCGACCGCTCGACCTCGCTGGGCGAAAAGTGGAACGAGGACGTCTTCACCACCAAGGGCGGCTTCGCCGATCTGGAGCACCGCTTCGACAATGGCTGGGCGGTGAAGCTGGCGACCCATTACATCGACAACCAGATGGACCGGAAGATGGCGTATGCCTTCGCGCCGGTCACGCCGGGGGTGAACCGGACGACGCTGTTCGCCCAAAAGCTGCGCTACGATCAAGAGCAAATGGGCGCCGACCTGTCGACCACCGGCAGCTTCGGGCTGTTCGGCCTGACCCACGAGGCGGCTGTCGGCGCCAATTACGAGCGGACGACCTTCCGCCACCGCGCGGCCAATCCGGTCGGCAGCTGGTCGGTGACGCAGAACATCTTCTCGCCCGACGCCTCGGCGGCCGAGCCGGCTTGGCGGGACTGGCAGAGGGACACCAAGACTACCACCGACAGCTGGGGAACCTACGGCGTCCTGCGCCTGAAGCTGGCAGAGCCGCTGAAGCTGATCGTCGGCGGGCGGATGAACTGGTGGCAGACCAAGGTCGATGCCGACGCCCTGGCCGGCACCCCGGAAAGCAGCGCGTCCGTCCGCGGCAAGGTCACACCCTATGCCGGCCTCGTCTACGACCTCAACTCCACCTACGCCCTCTACACCAGCGTCTCGCAGGTGTACGAGCCGCAATCCTACGTCGATGCGTCCGGCAAGGTGCTGGAGCCGTTGAAGGGGCGGCAGTATGAGGCCGGCATCAAGGCCGATTACTTCGGGGGCCGGCTGCACGCCACCGCCTCCGTCTTCCACATCGAGGAGGAGAACCGGCCACAGTCCGACCCGCGCTTCCCCAACCAGTCGATCTACGTCTCCGGCGGCAAGGCGCAGAGCCGCGGCTTCGAACTGGATGTCTCCGGCGAGATCCTGCCGGGCTGGGACGTCTATGCCGGCTACACCTTCACCCGCGCCAAGAGCCTGGACAGCAGCGCCAATGCCGCGAGCGCCTTCACCGCCATCGCGCCGATGCATCAGGTGAAGCTGTGGACCAACTACCGCCTGCCGGAGAGCATCGACGACCGGCTGAGCGTCGGCGGCGGCGTCAACGCCCAAAGCTCCATGTACAACGAGTTCCCGTCGCTCGGCGGCGCCCGCCTGACCCAGGGAGGTTATGCGACGGTGGACGCCCGCGTTGCCTACGACGTGACGGAGAAGGTCACGGCGGCGGTCAACGTCAAGAACCTGTTCGACCGCACCTATTACCAGCGCGTCGGCACGCCGCAGTCCGGCAACATCTACGGCGAGCCGCGCACCGTGCTGCTGACCCTGCGGGCGAAGCTGTGACGGCGGGTGCCGGAAACCCCATCGCCGGGAGGCGCGCGCCATCGCGCCTCCGCACCGCCGCGCGGGTGACGGCGGCGGTCTTCGGCGCCTATGGCTTCGCCTGGGGCATCGCCGCCTTCGGGGCGGAACTCGGGACGTTGGCCGGAATGGCCCCGGCCGAGGCAGTGACCGCGGCCAGCCTGCTGGCTCTCCTGGTCCTGCCGGCGCTGTCGCTGTGGGCCTTCGCGGTGCCGCGGGCCGGCGTCGGCTGGGCGGTGCTGGGCGGCGGTGCGGTCGTGATGATCGCCGCGTCGCGTCTTGTCGGGATCACGGCGCCATGACGGCGGGAAAGCGCAAGCTGATCAGCCCGGCGCTGCGTGCCGCGATGCTGTGGCCGCACACCTGGGCGGGGGTGACGCTCGGCGGGCTGCTGATGCTGGTCTTCTTCATGGGCTCGCTGGCGGTCTTCGCCTCCGAGATCGACCGCTGGATGATGCCGGACACCCGGATCGGCGCGGTGGAGACGCCGGAGGCGGCGATTTCCCTCGACCGGACCGTGGTGCCGCTGGTGGAGCGGCTTGCCGCCGGACGGGTTGTCCGTGACTGGTTTGTGCAGCTGCCGGACGAGCGGCGCCCGGTGATGGCCCTGCGGGTGCGCACGGAAAGTGGCACTGCCGGCGGCATGGCCACCGCCGACGGCGCGCTGTTGCCGCCGGTGGGAACGCTGGGCGCCAGTTCCTTCTTCTATCCGCTCCACTACAGCCTGCACCTGCGGGCCGGCTTCGTCGGCTACTGGATCGTGTCCTTCGCATCGGTGGCGATGCTGGCCGGGCTGATCTCCGGAGTCATCATCCACGCACGGATTTTCAAGGACTTCTTCACCTTCCGCAACTGGGGCCAGCTTCGCCGTTCGCTGCTCGACCTGCACAACCTGACCGGGGTGCTGGTGCTGCCCTTCCATCTGATGATCACCTTCACCGGGATCGTCATCATCCTGCCGATCGTGCTGCCGGCGGGCGTCCAGGCGCTCTATGGCGGAGACATCCAGCGCTTCTACGACGACGCGCTCGGCAACTACAGCCGGCCGCGCGCCGGCATCCCGGCTGCGGCGGCACCGCTCGACCCGATGGTGGCTGAGGCCAGACGCCTGTGGGGCAGCGGCGAGGCCGCGGTGATCTTCGTCTACAATGCGGGCGATGCCGCATCGGTGGTCCGCATCAACCGCGACACCGGCGACCGCATCAGCCTGGACGTCCAGCCGGTCTTCTTCGACGGCGTGACCGGTGCGCTGCTGAAGTACCAGCCGCCGGGACCGATGGTGGCGGCGCACCGGGTGATGTCGGGGCTGCATTTCGCCGCCTTCGAGCATTGGCCGCTGCGCTGGCTCTATTTCCTGTTCGGCTTGACCGGCTGCGTGCTGATCGGCACCGGCATGCTGCACTGGATGGAGAAGCGTCGCGTCGTCCATGGCCGGCCGGGCGTGGGCTGGCGCAGCGTCGCCGCCCTGACCTGCGGCACCACCACCGGGCTGCTGATCGCCACGCTGGCGATGATGGCGGCCAACCGCCTGCTCCCCTCCGGAGTGCCGTCACGCGAACTGGTGGAGGTCGGCGTCTTCTTCCTGACCTGGATCGCCAGCGCCGTTCACGCCGCGCTCCGCACCCGCCTGGATCCGCCCTGGAGCAGCCAATGCGCCGCCGTCGCCCTGCTGGCCGCGGCGTGCGTGCTGTTGAACTGGATTACCACCGGGGAGCATCCCGTCCGGGCGGCAGCGGCCGGCGACTGGGCGGTGGTCGGCGTCGACGCCGTGCTGGCGCTGACGGCGGCCGGCGCATGGAGCGTTTCCAGGCGTCTGGCCCGGCGTATGCGGCCCGAGGCGTCCACCCTGTCGAGGCTGACCGACCATGCCTGATGTGCTGTCCTTCCCCGCGATTTTCGGCCTCTGCTATATCGCATTCGCGGCGCTCGCCCTGACGGTGGAGCGGCACTGGCGCGATCTGGTCGATTCCCGCCGGCCCCCGCCCAGGCGGACGGTCCTCCGCCTGCGCTGTGCCGCGGCGCTGAGCCTGACGGCGGCCCTGTCCGCCGCGGTGCACCGGGACGGCGCCGGCTTCGGCATCCTGCTCTGGGTGCTGGCGCTGACCGCGGGTGCGCTCGCCGTCAGCGCCACAGTGACATGGCGGTGTCGGCCGGCGCGCGGCCGGACGCGGTGACGCTTCGGACGACGTCGGCAACCCTGTCCGGGTCGATCACGTCGCCTCGTGCGCCGCCCCGGCAAAGGGCGCCCCGGAAACCGAGGATCGACGGACGCAGCATCGCCAGCGGGGCGATGTCGGCAAGCCTCAGGGACCCCGCCAGCCCCGCCCACAGTCCGGCATCGCGCGCCTGTCCGATGAAGTCCGTCAGCGCGTCGGACGACAGATGATCGCGGAGCGTGCGCCCATCCTTCATTCCGGTGTCCAGCATCACGCCGATGAAGCCGGCATCGGCCATGGCGGCGACCAAATCCGGGGTGGGCTCCGTCATGTCGGCCAGGATGACGCCGACCAGCGCCGCGGTGCTTCGCATATTCGCCGCCGCGGCGATGCAGGCTTGCGGATCGCCTCCGGCGCCGATCCCCATCTTGACGATGTCCACGCCGGTGGCCGCCGTGCCGGCGACGGCGGTCGCCACGCCGTCGGGTTCCATCGGCAGGTCGCCGATGGTGGCGCTGACCGGCCGCCGTCCGGCAACGGCCGCGAGGCAGGCGCGGATCGTGCCGGCCGGCAAGGCGCCCAGCGCGCCCTCCCTCGGGTTCTTCAGGTCGATCAGGTCGGCGCCGGCCCTCACCGCGATCTCGGCTTCCTCGGGATTGGTCACGCTGGCGAGCATGCGGATCATGAGAGCACCTGCGGCTTTGTCCCGTCGGGAGAGCGCATTTCGGCGCGGAAGGCGGCCACGCGGTCGGACAGCCAGCCCCAGGCTTCCCGCTCCCGTGGCCCGGCGGTCTTCTCCACGGCGATGGTGAGGTAGGCCATTTCACGCTCCACCTTTTCCCACGGCAGCATGTGCAGGCGGCTGCACAGGATCGCCGCTTCGATCACCGCCGCGGCGGCGCGGTTGTGGCCGGCGAACGGGCGATGCGCCTCTTCATGGACACTCCGGCAATGGAAGCGTGGGCGCACCGGGTCGTCCTCTATCCGGACCACCTCCACCTCCCAGTGGGCGAGGCTGTCGGCCAGACGCACGCCGGCGATGGCCGTTGCCGGAACCAGCGGCCAGTCCCGCCGTCCGGTCAGACAGCCGGCGAACAGCCGCGCGTCGTCGGTGAGGTTGACCACGGCCCGGCCGGTGGCCTCCAGCGCGGCGAGCGTGACGGAGGGGCGGAAGGGGGCGATCACCAGATCCTCCCCCTCGCGGGTCACGCCGAAGGGGGCGATGTGCGGGGTGCCGTCGGCGCCCAGCGTGGTAACGATGGTTTCGAGGATCATGATGCCTTTCCACAGGCCCGGCGGCGCTCCTGCAGGGTCGTGCCCGCCGTCTTGAAGCCATGGGCGTCGCTGTCCGGATCGGCCGCAGTCTCGACGGCGCAGCCCCAGGAGAGGTCCTCGTCCTGGACATAGCGCTTGCCGAGCTGCCAGGCGAGGAAGGCCTTCTGCAGTTCCACCCCCATGTAGAAGGCATGACCGCCATCCTCCGCCAGCCCGAGCAGCGGATAGAGGTGATAGGGGTCGGTCGCCACATGGTGGCCGTCGCGGTTGTAGACGTGGACGCCGTCCTCCGCCACCTCGACCCGGAAGGAGGGGTCGCGGATGCTGCGGGCGGTCTCGGCGATCTCGGCCGGAGTGCCGGCGAAGGGGCGGCGGTCACGCAGGGCCATCAGCCCATCGTCGATGCCCTTCGGAAGGCTGCCGCTTGCCGAGGCGGCATGCATGATCCGTCGCGCCCGGTCGGCCTCGCGCACCGCGGTGCGGGCGTGCGGGCTGACCTGAAGCGTGAGGACGGCACCGATCGACAGTTCCGACACCGTGCCCATCAGCAGGGCGGTGGTGCCGGTGGTGTCGGCGTCGGTCAGTTCGGTCAGGTTGCCGATCCCCATCAGCATCTCGATGTCGGGATAGCGCCGGCGCAGATCGTGATAGCGCACCACCGACTCCGTGAAGCCGTAATGGATGGGGTCCAGCACCGGATCGGCGAGGAAACGCCGGTCGGCGGCCCGCAGCCGGTCGACGGCACGGCACAGCGAGTCCAGGTCGCGCGCCTTACCCGGAATCAGGATCGGCGTCGCCGCCGTCCGGTCCAGCACCCACAGCGTGTCCTCGCTGAGGCTCAACATATAGGAGGCGCCGGCCGCCGCGCCGCGCAGCAGCTCCTTGGGGTCGGCACTGTCGACGCTGACGGTGTGGCCGGCGGCGACCAGGGCGGCGACCGCGTTCTCCAGCCCGTCGAACCGTTCACCGGGGTGGCAGCCGAGGTCGATGACATCGGCGCCGTCGCGGCGCAGCCTTGCGGCGGTTTCCAGCAGATTGTCGATGGAGCGGTGGGGTGCGTCGATGATCTCGGCGAAGATCGTCACCGCGTGGCGGGACAAATCGGTCCGCGCCGCCTTCCCGCCGAGATAGGCGGGAATGTCGCGCAATTCCTCCGGCCCGCGTTCGAAGGTGACGCCGAAATGCCCCGACAATGCCGCCAGATCGCAGCGGGTCCGGCCGGGCAGGATCACCCGCGCACCGGGCGGCGGCTGCGGAAGGCGTCGCCGGATCAGTTCCTCCGTCATCAGGGCTGCGACGCTGACGCCGATCTGCATCACGTCGAAGCCGAAAGAGGCGGGGGCCATCCCGTCGAGCACCGCCCGCAGGCGCGGCTCCGCCAGCTTTCCGGTCACGAAGACGATGTGGTCAGACATTCAAGACGCGCTTTCAGCGCCGCTTCGAGTTCGGGAACGGTTTCGACGACGGTGGTCGCCTCGAACCCGCGCAGCCGGTCGACATTTTCCAGGTCGATGCGCCGTGGATAGACCGGCACCATGCCGTGCGGCGCCTCCGTCATCATTTCCGGCGCGGTGTCGCAGGCGAAGACGATGCAAGGCACCCGGCATTTGCCGGCCTGGGCGAAGGCGTTGGTCGGAAGCGTGTCGGAGATTCCCTGCACGCATTTGGCGACCGTGTTCGAGGTGGCCGGTCCCACCACCAGCGTGTGGTATTCGCCGAAATAGAACCGCCCGATCTGCGGCGCGCTGGCGGCACGGTCCCGGAACAGGCGGGTGCCCGGCGGAAAATTGCCGTCGCGGCGGCGATACATGCGCATGACCTCCTCCGCCGCCCTGCTGAGGAAGACGTCGAGCGGCGCCAGCCGTGCCATCAGGTCGAGCGTCTCCTTGATGTAGTGGCCGGATCCGGTCAGCGCCCAGGCCAGCCTAGGAGACGCGGGTGGGGTCGACATCTCGTTCATGCCCGCACGCCCGGCAGAAGCTCCGCCTCCGGGCTGCGCAGCAGGGGGCAGCCGGGCGTCGCACGGCCGGCAAGCGCCTCCTCCATCAGGATATGGTTGTCGC
Organism: Azospirillum oryzae; assembly: GCF_900177515.1. GTDB lineage: Bacteria > Pseudomonadota > Alphaproteobacteria > Azospirillales > Azospirillaceae > Azospirillum > Azospirillum oryzae_A. Next base: position 232,677 of record NZ_FXAK01000009.1, on the reverse strand, counting down.
GATGGATGCACCAACTCTCGCCGGCGAAGCGCGCGCGCCAGTGCGGGAAGGCCGCGTCGACAAGTCCGTCTCGGGCCAGTGCCGCCGCATCGGTCGCCGCGCAGGGGCAGGGCCCTGACTTGACCAGCACCAGTGCCGCCGCGTCCAGTTCCACCGCCAGCCATGCCGCGAGGCTGTCGGAGGTGACATCCCAGCTTTCGGCGATCTCCGGTTGGTCGAGCGCCATGGCAGACGGCAGCCACACCGCCGGCATCCGTGCCCGGATCAGCGACCGCAACCGCTCGCGCGTCGCCGCCGTCTGCAGCCCCGGGCAGATTCCGTGCAGCATCAGCCCGAACTGCTCCATCGCCAGCAGGGCCATGCGATGGGCGAGGCGGTCGTCGAAGCGCCAATTGTCCTGGGCGTCGCGCACGGCATCGGCGAAGGGGCCGCCGCCCGGAACGATGACAAGAGGGTGGAGATGGCCGGGGCGGTCGATCAGGTCCAGCCAGGTTCCCAGCCGATGCCAGTCCGACAGGCTGCCGCCGATCTTGATCACCCAGGGACGCGCCGCGGCGTCGGGCGATCTGTCGGCCGGCGATCCGTCCGAAGGCGATGCGTTGGCCGTCATCGGATCAGATCCGCCGGTCGGCCATGACCATCAGGCGGTGTGACGCCGGCAGGGACGAACCCGGCATCTGGTCACGCGACCGCTCCAGCCGGATGCCCGGAACCGCGACCCCGTCGTAAATGTCCAGTTTCGCCACCGACACGCGGGCCGACTGCACCTGTTCGTGGGCCAGACACATGCGGGCGATCTTCTCCGCCAGCATCTCGACCAGATTGGTGTGCTCGTCCATCAGGATCCGCTTCAACCCGGACAGCAGATCATCATAGGACAGCACGTCGCCGATGTCGTCGGAGAATTGGGCGCCGTCCTGGCGCACCTGCAGCAGAAGGTCGATGCGCACCCGCTGCGGCGCACCGCGCTCGTAATCGAAGACGCCGATCCGGCAGGGCAGGACGACATTCTCCAGGAACAGCTCGTAAAGGCCGGCCGGGATGGAGGACCGCTGCGCGTCGGCCGTGGCCGCGCCGCGCGCGCATTGGGCGGAAAGGATCGTTTCGAGCATCGGTGCCGTCCTCCTGGCAGTTGTCCGGCGGGGCCTGACGCGGATCTGGTGTCGGGCAGGCCGATTTGTACCTTATCGGCGGCCGCAGGAGGATATGTGTTCGAATGCGACAGCTTATTGACGATTCCCGCCGCCGCCCGCCTGTTTGCCCCGAGCCGGTCCCGACCTGCATTCCGACACCCGCTGCGGCATCAACTCAGGCCGGCGAACTCGTGCGCGGCGGCAAGCGGGCTGTGCCGCTGGCTCTGGCGGTCGCTGCGCGGGGCGACACCGAAGTGATCGCGGTAGCATTTGCTGAAATGGGTGGCGGAAATGAAGCCGCAGCTGATCGACACCTCCATCACCGACATCCGGGTCTGGCACAGCAACTGCCGCGCCCGCTTCATGCGGAGGCCGAGATAGTATTTCGCCGGCGAGCAGTTCATGTATTTCCGGAACAGCCGCTCCAGATTCCGGCGGGACTGGCCCAACTCCGCGGCGAGCGTCAGCAGGTCCAGCGGTTCCTCGATGTTGGCCTGCATCACCGCCACGGCGGCGTTGAGGTCTTCGTGATCCAGCACCGGATTGGCATGCAGTTCTTCCTGCTGGCGGATGCTGCCGGCCCGGATCTTGGTGTGCAGAAGCTGTTCGGCGATGTCCATCGCCAGCTTCTCGCCATGGCGGGCGGCGATCAGGTGCAGCATCATGTCGGTGGCGGCGGTGCCGCCCGCGCAGGTGAAGCGGTTGCGGTCGATGGTGAACAGCTCCCCCGTCGCCTCGATCTCCGGGAAGGTCTCGGCGAAGCCGGCCATGTTCTCCCAATGGATGGTGCAGCGGTAGCCGTTCAGCAGGCCGGCCCGGGCCAGGATGTGGCTGGCCGTGCACAGGGCGCCGAAGGCGATCCCCTGGGCGGCCGACCGCCGCATCCACGAGAACACCGCCCGATCCTCGTACCAGTGGCCTCCGACGCCGCTGCACACCATCACGGTGAACAGCTGAGGCGCGTCGGCGATGGCGTGGTCGACGCAGATCTGGATGCCGTTGCTGGCCCGCTCGACCCCGCCGGTGGGGGAGAGCAGCACCCAGCGATACAGCTCCTTGCCGCTGATGTGGTTGGCAAGGCGGAGAGGCTCCACCGCCGCGGTGAAGGCGATCATGGAGAAATCGGGAACCAGGAGAAAACCGATCGTGTCGACCTTGGAACCGCCGGACTGCTGTTCAATGCACTTCATTGTCCCGTGCCCCTCTTCCGCATGCCTGTTCGTATGTCGTGGGTCGCGAATGGTCGGCGAACACGCTGCTTTCCCGCGGCCTTGTTTGCTTGGGCGGCCACGTTCGGACGGGCGGGAGGATGGTCCTTCTCCGCACCATCAAGTTTTTATGACAAGCAGCCTACGCAGGTTGCGGCCCGGCGACATTGAACAAAGCGGACATTATCCTTGAAGGAGCGCGACGTTGATCGGATCGGGAATGTTTTTTGTGCAAATCATCCGGGTGTGCGAGCGATATTAGCATCCGGCGGGGTAGTCCCCCACTCCCCAAACGGCTGAGGCCGGATGATCATTGGGCTGATGCTTTCAAAGGCAGGACAGCAGCTCGCCGCGTCCGCCGAAGCCACGGTCGCCCAGCCAGCGGCGTGCCCGCCCGGTCAGGCCCCGGCAACTGGGGGGAACCCAGTCCAGTTCCGACAGATGATTGTCGAGAAGCGACAGGAAAGGCAGCTGGTTGAGGCCGCAGTCGGCGAAACCCGGCAGCGCATCGATCTCGCCGCGGAACAGGACGGTGCCGTTCCGCATGCCGTGTCCCGTGGCGGCACCCGGCCTGCCGCCGATCAGCAGGCTGCCGGCGTTCATGTGCAGGGCGGCATAGGCGCCGGCATCGCCGCCGACGGCGATCAGTCCGCGCCGCATGCGTTCCCCGACACGGTCGCCGCAACTGCCCCGGACCAGGATCCGTCCGCCCGTCATCCCCGCCCGTTCGCCGGGCAGCGCGCCGCCCAACTCGTTGCCGGCATCGCCGGCGATGGTCAGCACGCCGCCGCGCATGGCGGCACCCGCCGCCAGCCCGGCCGATCCCTCCACCACCAGAGATCCGCCGCTCATGCCGGTGCCGGCGCGGTGGCCGACCGGCCCGGCGACGCGGATGGTGCCGCCGGACAGTCCCGCCCCGACGAAATCGAGCCGCTCGTCGCCCTCCAATTCGACGGTGTCGCCGGGGCTGCCGGACAGGTCGAACAGGTCGCCCACCGCGATCCGGCCCCGGCCGAGCCGAAGCGGCAAGGCGGCGATCTCCGTCAGGTCCATCGCAGCCAGCCGGTGCGGCAGCAGGGGAGAGGCGTCGACGCGGCCGGTCAACGGGCCTTTCAGGCGGAAGCTCAGCATGCTCATGGCAGCAGCTCGTGAAGGTGGAAGTGGTGACGGCCCAGCTTGCCGCCGTAATTGCCGGCGGTGACGCCCCAGACGCCGGAGCCGCGACCGCGCTCGATCAGGCATTTCAGCCCGGCGGTGGTCGCTGCCGCGACATCGGCTGCGGTCAGCCCATCGATGACGATCTCCAGCACCGATTCCACCTCGGCCGGCAGGCGGGAGCGGGGCAGGCCGCGCAGTGTCGGGCAATAGGCGTCGTTGGTGGAGGCCGGCATCCCCTTGTACTTCGCCCCCACCTTGGAGCCGGAGCGCACCACGCCGCCGGGGAAAGGCAGCACCACGTTGGGCACGGCGCGCATGGCGTCCGCCGCCGCTTCCGCCGCCTCCAACGCCGCCATCCGGGCGTCGGCAAGGATCAGCAGGTTGCCGCCACCGACGGCCGGGACGCTCCAGCTCGATTCCTCGCACAGGAACTCGCCGTCCATCACCGGTATGCGCCAGTAGCGCCGGCCGCCCACCAACTTCGACATCTGCTGCCCGTCGCCGAAATAGCGCAGCTTCCGGCCCATCGGGATGAGATCCTCCTTGGCGCCGCGCGGCACGCCGGAGAAGCAGGCGGTGCCGGGACAGGTCAGGATGCATTGGCCGAGGCGAGTCTCCACCTGCTTGCCCAGCACGCTGCGCCCGGTGGCGAAGAACAGCAGGGACACGCCGGGGCGCCCGTCCGGGGTTTCCTCCGGTGCCAGCTCCCGCTCGATCCCCGATTCGCAGCCGCAGGCGATGACCGAGGTGGCGAAGCCCGTCGCCGCCATTCCGGCATGGCGCGCCCAGGCCAGCGTGTCGGCGGTCACGATCAGCCGGGTCGCCTTCATGTCGAAGGCTTCGGCATAGGTGTTCTCGATGTGGATGCCGTTCAGAAGCATGAGTCGGACGCCGTCAGGGTCGGAACGATGGACAGGCCGCCGCGGCCATGGTCGAGGATCTCCCCATCGGCGATGCGGAAGTTGCCGAGCCGCACGGTCTGGTGATCCTCGAACCACGGCTTCAGCCGCCTTTCGATGGCGGGATCGAACTCCGGCCGGACGACGATGGTGTCGCCCCAGCCGGTGGCGGTCAGCTCTCCGTTCCGCGCCACCAGCCGGCCGTTCTTGAACACCAGCGCGGGGGCGGCGAACATCGCCTCGCGGTCGGGCAAATCATCGTACACAACCACGTCGGCGACGGCGCCGGCACGCAGATGGCCGCGGTCGCGCAAGCCCAGCACGCGGGCGGGACCGGCGCGGGTCATGATGGCGATCTCCTCCAGCGTGTATTCGCGGTCGATGGAGCCGAGCCGGCTGTGCGCCGCCACGTCGGGATTGATCCGCGCCAGCTGCTCGTTGCGGAAGCTGCGGTCCATCAGCAGCCGGATCAGGTGGGGATAGCTGGTGAAGGGGCCGCCGTTCGGATGGTCGGTGGTCAGATAGACCCGCCAGGGATCCTCGATCAGCAGGAACAGCTCCAGCCCGATCGCCCATTGCAGGGCGTTGACGAACGCCTTGTCGCGGTAGCGGAACGGCACCAGCCCGCAGCCGCCGTCGCATTCGATGTCGGTGCACACCCACTTACGCGGGCTGGCGAGGCCGCTGTTGCGGAACTGCGACATGATATCGGCCGACGCGGTGATGGTCTGGCCGAAGATGATCTGGCCGACATCGACCGAGATGTTCGGGTTGCGGTTCACCGACTCCGCGATCTCGGCGGCGGCGGAGGAGAAGCGGCGGTCGCCTTCCGTCCCATAGCTGTGGAATTGCAGATGGGTCAGGTGGGCCGGCAGCCCGTCGAGCGCGGCGATGGTGTCGCGCGTCACCGATTCGTTGCCGGGGATGCCCAGGTTGTTGCAGTGGATGTGCAGCGGATGCGGCACCCTCAGGTCGGACAGCGCGGTCGCCAGCGTGGTCAGGATGCGGCGCGGCGTGATCCCGTAATGGGGATGCGCCTCGTCCAGATCCAGGCGGCGCTGGTTGAATTTGAAGGCGCTGATGCCGCCGGGGTTCACCACCTTGACGCCGACCGCCTGGGTGGCGTGCAGCATCCAGGCGACATAGTCGTTGACCTCCGACTGCGTCGCCCCGGCCGCCAGCCGCTCCAGCAGGAAGTCGTCGTTGCCGAGGACGGCGTAGCAACCCTTGTCGATGATCGGGACGTCGGCCAGCTCCAGATGGGTGTGCCGGGCGTTGGACGGCAACATCGCCGGCTCGAACGCCGCCGTGTAGCCCATCTCGGCATAGCGGTAGCCGGTGACGAAGCTGGACGGGGTGAACAAGCCGCTGCCGGACCGGCGCAGACCGTCCGGGGCGCTGCCGTGTTCGCGATGCTCCTCCGGCAACAGCAGGCGGGCGAGGTTGACCTTGCCGCCGCCGATGTGGCTGTGGATGTCGATGGCGCCGGCCATGACGATGCGGCCGTCCAGATCGACCACTTCCCCGATGCGGGCATCTTCCGGCGGCGTCGCGGCGATGCGGCCATCCTTCAGATACAGGTCGCGCAAGTCGCCGCCATCCGTAGCCCCGGTGGGGTCGCAGACGCGGCCGCCGCGCAGCAGGGTATAGGCGTCAGACATGCGCTGTCTCCCGGATCAGGACGGGAAGAGGGGTGGCGGGAAGCCGGTCGAGCAGAGCGTTCAGCACCGCCGCGGCGGTCGGCAGGGTGGCGGCGGACGATTTGCCGGAGAATTTGTGAAACCGCAGCCGGCGCAGCGGCAGGGCGGCGACGCCGTCGCCGCGGTGGATGCTGCCGGCATGGTCGAGGCCGGGGACGGCGACCGGGATCAGCACCTCCGGGTCGTGGGGCAGCGGCTGTCCGGGACGGGCCAGCACGACCATCGGCGTGCGGGTGTCCGGCACCTCCGCCCCGTTCAGCGCCGAAAGCCAGAGCAGCGCATCGATCCCGTCCTCGGCCAGCAGGCTCTTCAGCCGGTAGCGCAACGGATCGTGCTCCGGCGGGCCGGCGCCGAGGCGGGAGCGCAGCGGCACGCCATATTGCCAAGCGCACACGTAGTTGGCGCCCAAGGCATTGCCCTTGCCGCCAAGGGACAAGCCGGCGCAGCGGGTGGCGGCGTTGACAGTCACGACCAACCGGTTGAAGGCCTCGACTGCGACATCGCCGGCTGCCGGGTCCAGCGTGGCGGCGACCCAGCCGACGACGCCGAAACGCGCCTCGCGCAACGCCGTGGCGACACGGGCGAGATCCGCCATCGCGATGCCGCCCACCCGGTTGCCATGCGGGGTTTCGCCGGCCACCAGCTGCGACAGCGCGGCGGCGATGGCGGGTGCGTGGATCAGGTTGGCGGTCAGCCGTTCGAATCCCTCCGGCGCCAAGCCGTCGCCGGGGCCGATGAGAAAGCCGCGCACGGCGCCGGCATCGCGGAACAGGGCCTTGGGCGGATGGATGATGCGATCGAACAGCCGGGGTGCGTGGCGGTCGAACTCCGTTCCGAACAGCACGAACAGGTCGGCGCGATTGCGCACTTCACCGAAGGTGGCGGTCATGGCACCGGTCACCTGCAAGGCGCGCAAGCCGTGGAACAGGCTTTCGGACGCGGCGTGGTCGACCACCGCACCCAGCCGTTCCGCCAGCGCCAGGGCCGCGGAAACCCCTTCGGTGTCGGCGGCCAGTCCGCCGACGGCCGGAAAAGCGGCGTTGCGCAACAGTGCCGCCGCCGCGTCCAGCGCCGCGTCGAGCGGAACGGCTCGGCCCCTTATGAAGCAATGGGCCGGCAATGCCGGAAGGGCGAACAGGGTGCGAGCGCGTGCGCAGCCGTTGTCGGTTACCCTCAACTGGCCGACCCGATCATGCGCAACCGTAAGGTCGTCACAGGCCATTGCGCAGAACGGGCAAACGACATCGCTCATCGGTGGCGGAAGATCTGTCCCGCCGAGTTCGTTGTCCATGTCCTAAACCCCGCACGTGATGTCGATTGCGACGAGTTCTGCAAAGATGTTGGCGCGTAAAAACACGCTCGATTTCTTATGAAGAAATGAGATGAACAGGGACGCTGATGTCATATCTACTTTGATTGTGCGATTTTCCGTCGCCGTTTCCATTGATTTTATCGTGATCGATTTTATTATGTCTGAAAGGCGGCTGGTCGCCTTGGCTTTTGCGACAGGTAGGCCATGATTTGCGGCGAACAGCGACCGACGGTCGACGCGGTGCGGGTGGAGGTGCCGGCCCGCCTGCATCTGGGGTTTCTGGACATGGAAGGCGGGCTGGGACGGCGCTTCGGCAGCCTGGGGCTGACGCTCGACGGGTTGGGAACGGAATTGACGCTGGTCCGGGGCGACCCGGCCGGCGATGCCGCCGACCGTCCCATCTGCCGGGCGCGGGGATATCTCGACCGCCTGTGCGCTGCGTCGGGGGTGGAGAACCGCTTTTCCCTGCGGCTGGGCCGGACGATCCCTTCCCATTCCGGACTGGGGTCGGGCACCCAGCTGGCGCTGGCCGTCGGGGCGGCCCTGTCGGCACTGACCGGCCGGCCGCTGCCGCCGCGCCGCGTCGCCAGCCTGCTGGACCGGGGATCCCGGTCGGGAATCGGTGTCGGCGCCTTCGAGCAGGGCGGCGTCATCCTGGACGGCGGCAAGGGCGCGCTGGACGAGCCGCCGCCGGTCATCAGCCGGATGGCCCTGCCGGAGGCGTGGCGGATGCTGCTGGTGTTCGACGATGCCAACCGCGGTCTGTCCGGCACGGCCGAGACGGTCGCCTTCCGCGACCTGCCCCCCTTCCCGGCGGACAAGGCGGCCTATCTGTGCCGGCTGGCGCTGATGGTCGGGCTGCCGGCGCTGGCGGAAGGGGATGCGGTGCGGTTCGGCGCTGCGGTCACGGAACTGCAGAGCGTGGTCGGCGACCATTTCGCTCCGGCGCAGGGCGGTCGGTTCAGCAGCCCGGACGTGGCCGAGGTGCTGCGCTGGATGCCGTCGGTCGGCGCCACCGGGGTCGGGCAGAGTTCCTGGGGGCCGACCGGATTCGCGATCTTCGGCGATGCCGGATCGGCGGAACGGGCCGCGGAGGGGGCGAGGGCGCGCTGGCGGCTGCAGGCCAATCTGCGTTTCGTTGTCTGCCGCGGGCGGAATCGCGGTGCGGTGGTCGAGACATTCACCGGACGAAGCGCGGTCGCTGCCGGATATGAAACAGTCGCAAAAAAGACAGCGTGAGCTTGTGAGGTGAAAGACAGTGCCATGAAGCGAACCAAGGACTTCGTTTCATGGAAAAGCCCTATATCCTGCACGCCATTACTCCGGTAAAGGCGGTCAGTCCATTCGACATCAACATGGCTTGCGATGCCGGTTACGGCATCATTGCGCCTTACACCAATGTCGAGACTGGTGAAGTCCCGGGTCTTGTCCAGGACATGATCTTCTCCCGTGCGCCGGGCGATGCCAAGCGGACCGGCCTGTTCATCGCCGGACGCGACATCCTGAAGGCGCTGGACATGCTGGAGGCGGCGCGCGGCGCCATGGTGCCGCCGTTCGAAATCTCGGTCTTCGCCGATCCGTCCGGGGCCTACACCACCGCCGCTGCGATGATCGCGAAGGTCGAAGCCCAGCTTGAAAAAGCCGGGATGCATCTGGCCGGCGCGCGGGTGGCGGTGTTCGGCGGCAAGGGGCCGGTCGGCGGAATCGCGGCGGTGCTGGCGGCGCGTGCCGGCGCGGCGGTGCGGTTGGTCGGCCATGACGGCGCCGCGTCGGTCGCGGAGCGGGCGTCCTCCTATCATGAGCGGTTCGGCGTGACGCTGGGCGCGGTGGACGGGTCTACCGACGCGCACAAGGCCGCCATCCTGGAGGAGACCGACGTGGTGCTGGCGGTCGCCCGCGCCGGTGTGCAGGTGCTGAGCCGGGCGCAGATCGCCGCCGCCCCGTCCGTGCGGGTGGTGGCCGACGTCAATGCCGTGCCGCCGGCCGGCGTGGAGGGGGTGGACGCCTTCAGCGACGGCGTGCCGATCGACGGGACCGATGCGGTCGGCATCGGCGCGCTCGCCATCGGCAACGTGAAGTTCAAGACCCAGCATGGCCTGTTCAAGGCGATGCGCGAGGCGGAGAAGCCGGTCAATCTGGCCTTCGACGACGCCTTCACCCTGGCCCGTGCCCAATGCCGGAAAGCGGCCTGATCCTGGTCGCCGCCCTGTCGGGCCGCGCCATCGCCCAGGCGGTCGCGCGCACCGGGGCCGTGGCGGCGACGCTGGACCAGTTCGGCGACGCCGACCTGCAGATGCCCGCCCGCCGCGTGGCTGGTGATCCCGTGGCCGGCTTCGACGGGCAGGCGCTGATCGCCGCCGCGCGGGCGCTGGCTCCGCCGGGCAGTGGGTTGGTCGTGGGGTCGGGGTTCGAGCAGGCGCCGGAGTTGCTGGCCGCCCTAATGGACGCCGGTCCCTTCCTCCTGCTCGGCAACGGGCCGGAGGTGGTGCGGGCGGTCAAGGACCCGACCGGTTTCGCCGCTCGGCTGGCGACGCTTGGGCTGGGGGAGTTGGGAGTCTCGCATCCCGAAACCCGTTTTGAAGCCCGCCATCCTGCCGCACCGGAGGACTGGCTGCTCAAGCGCATCGGGGCGGCAGGAGGCTGGCACATCGTCCCCTGGGATGGGAGGCCGCTGCCGGGTGGTCACTACCTGCAACGGCGGGCGGCGGGCCGACCGATCTCAGTCGCCTTCATCGCCGACCGTTCCGGCCGGTGCGAACTGGTGGCGATCAGCCGGCAATGGGCCGACCCGGTGGCGGGAGCGCCCTTCCGGTACGGCGGGGCAATGCTGCCGGCAGCGGTGCCGCAATCACTGGCCGACCGGCTGGCGGAGGCGGCGCGACGCATCGCCGTGGCCTTCGGGCTGGTCGGGCTGAACAGCCTGGACCTGCTGGTCGACGGGGAAGCGGTATCGGTGCTGGAGGTCAACCCGCGTCCGGGCGCCACGCTCGACCTGCTCGAACGCCACCGGCTGGGCGGGGTGATGCGCGCCCATCTGGACGCGGCGGCCGGACGCAGCTGGAGCCCTGGGTCCCCTCGTCCGGGCGTCATCGCCGGTGCGGTGGCCTACGCAGCCGAGGCGCTGACGATGCCGGCGGATTTCCCCTGGGCGCCCTGGTGCGCCGACCTGCCGCGCCCCGGCAGCACCGTTGAGGCCGGACAGCCGCTGTGCAGCGTCACCGCCTGGGGCGGGGACGAGGAGGAGGCGCGGCGCCGCCTGTCCCGCCGGATTGAACGCATCGTCGCCGACTGCGCGCGGCGGACCTGTCATATGGAGAACACCGGCGATGTCGTCTCTTCCCTTCAGCGTTAACCGGCTTGCCGCCCCCATGGTGCATGCGCTGGTGGCGGACGCCGCCATGCTGCGGATCGGCGTGGAGCAGCATCCCGCCGGCTGTACCGTGATCGATGCCGGCATCGACCGGCCCGGCAGCCTGGAGGCCGGGCGCCGCATCGCCGAGATTTGCATGGGCGGCGCCGGCACCGTGCGCATCGCCATGGATTCGCCCTTCGCCCATTGGCCGGCGCAGGTGACGGTGGCCGCCGCCGATCCGGTGCTCGCCTGTCTGGGCAGCCAATATGCCGGCTGGAGCCTGTCGGGCGAGAAGTTTTCGGCCCTGGGATCCGGTCCCGGCCGCGCCCTGGCGGTGAAGGAGCCGCTGTTCGCCGAACTTTGCTATCGCGACATGGCCGACCGCGCCGTTCTGGTGCTGGAGACGGACAAGCGGCCGCCGGCATCGGTGGTGGAGAAGGTGGCCCGCGATTGCGGCGTACCGGTGGAGCGCGTGACCCTGATCCTGACGCCGACCCGCAGCCCGGCCGGCATCGTCCAGATCGTCGCTCGCGTGCTGGAGGTGGGGCTGCACAAGCTGCACGCCCTGCATTTCCCGCTGGACCGGGTGCGCGACGGCGTCGGCTGCGCGCCGCTGCCGCCGCCGGGCCGCGACTTCGTCCAGGCGATGGGCCGGACCAACGACGCCATCCTGTTCGGCGGCAGCGTCCATCTGCTGGTCGACGGGCCGGACGATGACGCGGCCGACCTCGCCGCCCGCCTGCCCAGTTCGGCCTCCGCCGACTATGGCCGCCCCTTCGCCGACCTGTTCGCCGCCAGCGGCTTCGACTTCTTCAAGATCGACCCGATGCTGTTCAGCCCGGCCCGCGTGATCGTCACCGCTTTCGAAAGCGGACGGAGCTTCACCGCCGGGGCGCTGGCTCCGGCGCTGCTCGACCGCTCCTTCGGCATCGGCGGCTAGGGGGCCGGACGATGGGACGGACCCGCATCGCCATCTTCGTGGACGGTGCCGACTGGCACACCCGGCGGCTGACCGCCGCCTTCGCCCGGCGTGGCGCGACGGCGATCCCGGTTTCGCTCAGCGCCTGCGGCTTCGGTCCGGAGGGGCCGGTGATTGCAGGCTTCGACGGCGCGCTGCCCGATGCCTGTCTGGTCCGCACCATCTCCGCCGGCAGTTTCGAACAGGTGACGCTGCGGCTGGGCGTGCTGCATGCGCTGAGCCATGGCGGCGTGCCGGTCGCCAACAGTCCGGCGGCCATCGAACGCTGCGTCGACAAGAGCGCCACCGCCTTCCGGCTGGCCGCCGCTCGCGTGCCGTCCCCGCGCACCTGGACCGTCGCCGATCCCGTCCAGGCGTCCACCATCCTGGCCGCCCTCCATGCCGAGGGCAGGGCCGCGGTGCTGAAGCCGCTGTTCGGGTCACAGGGCAAGGGGCTGCGGCGGCTCGATCCCGGTATGGCTCTGCCGGACCCGGACGAGGTCGCCGGCGTCTACCATCTGCAGGAGTATGTCGGCGCGGCGGATGGCGGCTGGTTCGACTGGCGCGTCTTCGTGGTGGACGGGCGTCCGCTGGCCGCCATGGTCCGTCAGGGCGTCCACTGGATCACCAACGTCAAGCAGGGCGCGCGCTGCCATCCGGCCAGTCCGGGCGGCGTGCTGGGCGATCTGGCGGTGGCCGCCGCCGCCGCCGTCGGCACCGACTATGCCGGGGTGGACGTGATCCGCGCGCCCGACGGCCGCTTCCTGGTGCTGGAGGTCAACAGCATGCCGGCATGGCGCGGCCTCCAGGCGGTGACGCCGGTGGACGTGGCGCAGGCGCTGGCCGATCTGGTCCTGGCCCGTCTGGCCCCGCAAGTGCCGGCTCAGGCGTGGAGGGCGGGATGAGCGCCCTGCTGCCGACCCCGGGTCACGATTGCGGGGCCCTGGTGGAGGAGGCGGTGTTCACCGCCTGCCGGCTGGAGTTGATGGCGCTGAAGCCCGGCAACGTCCACATCCATGCCGAAGGCCATGGCATGAGCGTGACGCAGTTCCTGGACAGCGCCGCCGCCATCGCCCCGATCCTCGCCACGCCGGGCCTCCGGGTGGGGGAGGCGATCCTGCACGCCGTCACGGCGACGCGGGAAGTCGCCGGCTGCAACACCAATCTCGGCATCGTGCTGCTGCTGGCGCCGCTCGCCGCCGCCGCGCTGTGCCGTGACAAGGGCGAGCCGCTGCGGATGAGGCTGGCGCGGGTGCTCGACAGGCTGAGCGTCGCCGACGCCGCCGATGCCTTCGCGGCGATCCGTCTGGCGCTGCCCGCCGGGTTGGGAGAGACCCCGCAGCATGACGTCGCCGAAGCCCCCCGCGTCGATCTGCGGGCCGCCATGGCTGCCGCCGCGGACCGCGACCTGATCGCGCGGCAATACGCCACCGCCTTTGCCGACGTCTTCACCTTCGGCGTGGCCCGCGGCCGGTCGGCGCTGCGCCGCGGCGCCAGCGCGGCGGAGACGGCGAGCGCCATCCATCTCGGATTCATGGCGCTGCACCCCGACACCCACATCGCCCGCAAGCATGGCGCGGCGGTGGCGGAACGGGTGCGGGACCAAGCCTTCCGGCTGGAACGGCGCCTTGCCGTCAATCCTGCCTTCGGCGGCCATTCGGGCCATCAGGCCGGAGCAGCCCGCCGGCTTCTTGCTTTCGACCGCGCGCTGAAGCGTCGCGGCCTCAATCCGGGCACGTCCGCCGACCTGACGGTGGCCTGCCTGTTCGTGCTTCGGCTGTCGGGCGAACTGCCCGCCGGACCGTGGCCGCCGGACGACAACCGGCGGAGCCTTATCAAACCAACCAGCGTAGGGGATGCGCAATGCCTAAGATCGACAAGGTTATGGTCGGCGAAGCTCTGGTGGGCGACGGCAACGAAGTCGCTCACATCGATCTCATCATCGGTCCGCGCGGCAGCGCCGCCGAGACCGCCTTCTGCCAGACCCTGACCAACCAGAAGGAAGGCGTGAACGGCCTGCTGGCCGTGCTGGCGCCGAACCTGATGGTCAAGCCGTCCACGGTCATGTTCAACAAGGTGACGATCAAGAACGCCAAGCAGGCGGTGCAGATGTTCGGCCCGGCCCAGCGCGCCGTCGCCCTGGCCGTCGCCGAGTGCGTCGAGGACGGCACCATCCCGGCGGACGAGGCCGACGACCTGTTCATCTCCGTCGGCGTCTTCATCCACTGGCAGGCGGAGGACGACCGCAAGATCCAGGACTACAACCACGAAGCCACCAAGCTGGCGCTGAAGCGCGCCATCGCCGGCAGCCCGACCGCCAAGGAGATGCTGGACGGCATGGCCGCCGCGGTTCACCCGTTCGCCGCCAACTGACCGGACGCGAAGCGGGCAAGCGTCCCGGCGTCGAGGCGCCGGTCGTGAAGCGCGCTGGCCACCAGCACGGCATCGGTGCCGTGCGTGGCCAGCGCCTCCAAATCCGCCGCGTCGCGCACACCGCCGGCCCCCCATACCCGAACCCCCGGGCGTCGGGCCGCCAGCATGGCGATGCGATCCAGATCCGGTCCCTCGCTCGACCCGACCCGGTCCAGCGTCATCGCGATCACCCGCGCGGGCCAGCGGGCCGGTTCCTCGTGCAGCACAGCCGGTCCAAGCGGCACGCCCTGCCGGACATCCAGCGACAGCGCCACCCGGTCCTCTCCGGCCAGCGCCAGCGCCGCGTCCAGCGTCGCGCCGTCCGTCTGGCTTTCGCTGCCGATCACCAGATGGCGGATTCCGGCGTCGAGCCAGCGGCGGCAATCGTCGGGCGTCGCCAGCCCGGCATCGACCCAGAACGCCACCTCCGGCCAGCGCGTCTGCAGCGCCGCGACGGTGGAGCGATGGTCGCCATTTCCCCTGATCGCGTCGAGATCGGCGACATAGCAGGCGCGGAAGGGTTGCAGCGTCAGCAGCGCGGCCACGATATCCTGTGGTGCCGATCCTGCGGTCAGCGCGCTTTCGATGGGGCGGTAGCGGTCGCGCTCCCCCCGCTTGGCATGAACCACCTGCTCGCCCAGCAGGTCGATGACGGGAACGATGTCCATGGAGAACAGCCTTCGTCGGGTTCTGGTCTGCGAGTATGTCACCGGCGGCGCGCTGTGCAACGGGCCGCTTCCGACCGACCTGATGGATGAGGCCAACGCGATGGTCGCGGCCCTGGTCGGTGATCTGGTCGCGCTGGATGGAATACACGTCACGCTGTGCTGGGACAACCGCCTTGCCCCACCCCCATTTCTGCCCGACCGGGTCGCCCTGTGTCCGGTGGCGCCGGGCGAGGATCATGAAACGCGCTGGCGCGATGCCGCCGCCCTGTGCGACGTGGTCTGGCCGATCGCGCCGGAAAGCGATGGGCTGCTGGGCCACGTCGCCGCTCTGTTCCGCGGCACCGGCCGGCCGGTGGTCGCTTGTGCCCCCGACGCCATCACCCTTGCGTCGTCGAAGACGGCGACGGCGGCGCGGCTGGTCGAGCACGGCATCGCGGCCATTCCCACCGTGCCCTTCGGCGCCCCGCCGCCGCCCGCCGCCCGCCATGTGGTGAAGCCGGACGATGGCGCCGGTTGCCTCGACACCTTCATCGTCAACGACATCGCCGCCTGGAGGCCGCCGCATACCGGCCGCTGGATCGTCCAGCCGCTGGTCGAGGGCGTGGCGTGCAGCCTGTCCATGCTGGTCGACGATGACGGCGGGGTGCGGCTGCTCGGCTGTAACCGGCAGAGGGTGGAGCGCGGGACCGACAGCTTTTCCTTCCATGGCGTCGAGGTCGGGGCGATGGAGCACCGCCGTGCCGCCTGGGAGCCGCTGGCCCGCGCCATCGCCGCCGCGATTCCAGGCTTGCGCGGCTATGTCGCCGTCGACCTCATCGACCGGCCGGCCGACCCGGAGTTGAATGGCCCGGTAGTGGTGGAGGTGAACCCGCGCCTGTCCGTCGGCTATTCCGGGCTGTCGCGGGTGCTGGGCTGGAATCCGGCGGGCGAAATCCTGGCTCTGTTCAACACCACGTCGGCCGATTTGGGCCGGGAGGCGGCGCATGTCTGACACCCGTGGTTCGACCGTAATCGGCTGGGACATCGGCGGCGCCCACCTGAAGGCCGCCTGGGCGGCGGATGGCCGGCTGCGCGAAGCGGTGCAGGTACCTTGCCGGCTCTGGCAGGGGATGGGAGAGCTGGATGCGGCCCTCGCCACGGTGCTGGATCGCCTGCCGGCCAACGCCGACCATGTGGCGACGATGACCGGCGAACTGGTCGATCTGTTCGACGACCGCGCTCAGGGCGTGCACGCGCTGATCGACCGGATGGCTGCTGCCCTGCCGCAGGGGCGGCTGCGAATCTATGCCGGCCGGCGCGGACTGCTGTCGCCGCCGGAGGCACGCGGACAGGTGATGGACGTCGCCTCCGCCAACTGGATGGCGACCGCCGCGGTGGTCGCCCGGCTCCTGCCGACGGCGCTGCTGATCGACATGGGCAGCACCACCACCGACATCGTGCCGGTGCGCGACGGTGCGGTGGTGGCGCGCGGCGTCACCGACCACGAGCGGATGGCGGTGGAGGAACTGCTCTATACCGGATTGACCCGCACGGCGGTGATGGCGATGGAGCGCACCGCGCTGGTCGCTGGCGAGCGGTTGCCGATGATGGCCGAGTATTTCGCCACCAGTGCCGACCTCTACCGCGTGCTGGGCCGGCTGGACGAGGCCGCGGACCAGCATCCCGCCGCCGACAACGGGGCGAAGACGGTTGAGGCCAGCCTGCGCCGTCTGGCCCGCATGGTCGGGCATGATGCCGGCGATTACGATCCGGCGATCTGGCGGGCGATGGCCGCCGATCTGACTGAACGCCAGCTGCGCCGCATCCACGATGGTGCCTGCCGCGTGCTGTCGGCCGGCTCGCCGCCCCTGCCGGTCGACGCGCCCGTGGTCGGGGCCGGCGTCGGGCGTGCGGTTGCGAAGGAAGTGGCCGCCCGGCTGGGCCGTCCCTACCAGGATTTCTGCGATGTGGTGGGCGCCCCCGCTCAGGATTGGGTCGCCAGTTGCGCTCCCGCCGCCGCCATGGCGTTGCTCGGTCTAGGGTGACGACATGAGCCGCGCCTTCGTCAAGGAAAGCGACGCCGAAACCGAGGGGCCGCTGCCGCAGATCACCGGTCCCCTGCATGTGTCGGCCGCCACCGTCGCCGCCTGGCAGGAGGAGCTTGCCGCGGCCGATGCCGAGATTGCGCAACTGCGCGGATCCGATGCGCCGGAGGACCGGCAGGCGATGAGCAGCGCCAAGCGGCGCGCCGACCTGCTGCGCGCCCGTCTGGCCGCCGCCGTGGTGGTGCGCCCGGCCGGCTCGGCGGATGAGGCCGGCTTCGGCTCCGTCATCGTCGCCGAGGACGAGACCGGACGGCGATGGACATTCACGCTGGTGGGCGGCGAGGAGGCCGATCCCGCCGCCGGCCGGATCAGCTGGCAATCCCCGCTGGGCGAGGCGCTGATGGGCGGACGGGCCGGCGACGTGGTGGAATGGCCACGCCGGAACGGCCCGCTGTCGCTTACCCTTCGTTCGGTGTCGGCGTCCTGATTCTTGCCGGTTCAACCGCCTTCCCGGCCGCCATCCAGCGCGCGCAGTTGCGGGCGGATTTTTACCATCATCTCGTCATGCTCGCGGCCGGGATCGGAATCGGCGACGATGCCGCCGCCGGCCTGGGCGATGACGCGGTTGGGCGTGACGGTCAGGGTGCGGATGACGATGCTGCTGTCCATGGCCCCGTCGAAGCCGATCCAGGCGACCGACCCGCAATAGGCGCCGCGCCGTGAGACCTCCAGCTCGTCGATGATCTCCATGGCGCGAATCTTGGGCGCGCCGGTGATGGAGCCGCCTGGGAAGGTGGCGCGCAGCAAATCGACCGGACCCAGGCCCGGCTTCAGCCGCCCCTCGATCACCGACACCAGATGGTGGACGGAGGCGAAGCGCTCCACCCCGCATAGGACCGGCACCTTGACGCTGCCGATGCGCGCCACGCGGCCGATATCGTTGCGCAGCAGGTCGGTGATCATCAGGTTTTCGGCCCGATCCTTGACGCTGTGCTCAAGCTCCAGGGCCAGGGCGTCGTCCTCCTCCGCATTGGTGCCGCGCGGGCGGGTCCCCTTGATCGGGCGGGTTTCCATGCGGCCGTCGGCGTGGAGGCGGATGAATCGCTCGGGCGAGGCGCTGGCCAGACCGGCCCCGCCGGGCAGCGCCAAGCAGGCGGCGAAGGGGGCGGGGCTGAGCGCCAGCAGGCGGCGGTACAGGTCGAACACCGACAGCCCGGCCGGCCGGTCGGCCAGGAAGCGCCCGGTGAAGTTGGCCTGGAAGATGTCGCCCGCGCGGATGTACTCAAGAACCTGCTCCACCCGCCGGCAATAGTCGTCCCGCGCGATCTCCGGCCGCCAGGAGGCGGAGGCAGCAAAGGGCGGCGGCAGGACGGCGGGCGCCGCTTCCAAACGCTCGGCAACTGATTGCAGACGGTCGGCAGCGCGGAGGCGGCGCCGGACCGGGCTGCTCTCGGGCAAGCCGCTGGACAGGATCCAGCCGCGCCGTTCCAGCTCATCGAAGACGATGACGGTGTCGTAGAGCCCGAAGGCCATGTCGGGCAGGCCGGTGTCGTCGCCATGGCGCGCCGGCAGCCGTTCCAGCACTTGTCCCAATTCGTAGCCGAGGAAGCCTACGGCGCCGCCGGTGAAGGGAATGGGCAGGTCGGGGGGAACGGGCAGGCGGTGGGCGTCCAGCTGCTCTTCCAGCACGGTGAAGGGATCGCCGGCCACCGCATGGCCGTCCACTGTGACAGAGCGGTCCTGTGCCTCGATGGTGCGGAAGGGCTCCACCGCGACGATGCTCCACCGGCCCCGGCCGCCGGCCTCCGCGGCGCTGTGCAGCAGCGCGGCGAAGGGCTGGCCGGACCAGGGTGCGAAGGCGGCGACCGGATCGCGGTAGGGGATCTCGCGGATCAGCGGCGGACTCCCGTCGCCCGTGCTCTCCCCGGCCGGACTATCGAAGACGAGGCCGTCCTGCGGCATGCGTCATGCTCCGATGCTGGTGGCGAGGGATTTGACCCAGAAGCGAAGGGGTTTGGCGGTCTCCTCCCGGTCACAGGCGTCGCACCAGGACAGGGTTCCGCCGATCTCGGGCTCCAGCCGATAGCCCAGCCGGCGCCATGCGGCATCTGGCGTCCGGTACGTGTTCGGGCGGCGGGGGTGGTCGACGGACCGGACGATCTCGCCGAAGGCGATGGACGCGAAGCGGCCGGTTTCGCGAATGTGGGATTCGCCGATCTCGAGCAGGGTAGTCCCGATCCCGCGCCCGCGATGGGAGGGGAGGACCACCACCTCTCCGAAATAGAAGATGGAGCGAGGGGCGCAGCCGGCATGGGTGAACGGGTCGCGCAAGGCGTCCAGTTCCTGGTCGAGCGGTGCGCCGGTGACGGCCGCGACCATGCGGTCGCGGTCGAAGGCGGCCAGGATGAGCCCGCCCGGAAGGCCGGCGAGATCGGACAAATAGCGTTCCTCGTAGGCGGCCGAACCGGAATAGAGATAGGGGAACTCGCCCAACACCGCCAGACGCAGGACCGCCAGCTCCTCCACCCGGTCGGCCAGCGCGGCGCCGGTCAGCCGCTCCACCCGTATGCCGCCTCCGATGTCGCCCGCATTATCGCCATGCAGCCGCGGTCCGTGGGGTGGCACGGGCCGCGCCGGAAGAGCGGCGGCGAAGCCCCCTTCCGGAAGAGCCCCTGCGCTCACCGCGCCGGCACCGGCAGGAACCGCCGCAGGAACGCGAAGCGTGCCGGGCCTGGAGCGGAGGCGGTCCGGCCGAAGCTTTGCGTGATGCGGTCGAGAACGATCGCCAGCAGCACGACGCTGAGGCCGCTTTCGAAGCCCAGCGCGATGTCCAGGCGCTGGATGCCCTGCAGCACCACGTTGCCCAGGCCGCCGGCGCCGATCATCGAGGCGATGACGATCATCGACAGCGCCATCATCATGGTCTGGTTCACGCCCGCCATGATCGAGGGCAGGGCGTTCGGCAGCTGCACCTTGAACAGAAGCTGGCGGTCATGGCAGCCGAAGGCCTTTCCGGCCTCGACGATCTCGGCCGGCACCTGCTGGATGCCGAGCGAGGTCAGGCGCACCGCCGGCGGCATGGCGAAGATCACGGTGGCGAGGATGCCCGGCACCCGGCCCAGGCCGAAGAACATCACGGCCGGGATCAGATAGACGAAGGCCGGCATGGTCTGCATGAAGTCCAGCGTGGTGCGGACGATGCTTTCGACCACGCGGTTGCGTGCCATCCAGACGCCAAGCGGCACGCCAACCAGCAGGCTGAGCAGGGTGGCGGTCAGCACCAGACCCAGGGTGGAGGCGGTCTCCGTCCACAGCCCGATGCCGGCGATCAGCACCAGGGCGGCTACCGTGAAGACGGCGAAGCCGACGCCGACGCGCCACAGGGAGATGGCGACGATCAGCCCGATCAGCAGCCAGGCCGGCGCGCCGACCAGCACATAGTCGATGGCGCCGCCGAAGCCGTTCACCACCGTCGCAATCGCATCGAACGTCGATTGGAAATGGTCGAGCATGAAGCTGACCAGATCCTCGACCCACTTGCCGATTCTGATTTCGGAATCCATCGGTCAATCCCCCCGAACCAAGGTGTGGAGCATGAGGGCGCGTGAAATGGCGCCGAGGAAGTTGTGGTCGTCATCGACGACGGGCACCGGCCATTCGGTGTCGGCGACGAGGGCGAGCAGGGCGTGGACGGGCGTGGCGGCGTTGACCGTGCGGACGTCGGGCAGGAAGGCGTTGATGAAGCGCGGCTGCGGCCCCTTCAGTTCGCGTTCCAGCGTCGTCTGCGAGACGACGCCTTCGAAGCGGCCGTCCTGGGTGCGCACATAGCCGAAATTGTGGTGGTTCTCGCGCAGCTGCTGCAGGGCAGGGGTCAGCTCGCCCGGCAGGCGGATGACCGTGTTGGTCGCCTCATAGCGCGCCACATCGCCCGCCCGCAGAACCTTGGACGCATCGACGTTGCGGAAGAAGGAGCGGACGTAATCGTCAGCCGGGCGGCTGAGGATTTCATAGGGCGTGCCGACCTGCACGATGCGGCCGCCTTCCATGATGGCGATGCGGTCGCCGATGCGCATCGCCTCGTCCAGGTCGTGGGAGATGAAGACGATTGTGCGCTGGTGCTCGCGCTGCAGGCGCAGCAGCTCGTCCTGCATTTCGGTGCGGATCAGCGGATCGAGGGCGGAGAAGGCCTCGTCCATCAGCAGGATGGTGGGATCGTTGGCCAGCGCGCGGGCGAGACCGACGCGCTGCTGCATGCCGCCCGACATCTCGCGCGGGTAGCGGTGGGCGTAGGTGCCAAGCCCGACCTGCTCCAGCGCCTGCTGCGCCGCCTTGTGCCGTTCGGCCTTGGACACACCGGAGATTTCCAGGCCGAAGGCGGCGTTGTCCAGCGCGCTCAGGTGCGGCATCAGGGCGAAGGATTGGAAGACCATCCCCATGTTGCGGCGGCGGGCCTGGATTAGCTCGGCCTTGGACATGCTGACCAGATCCTTGCCGTCGAGCAGGATCTCGCCGCTGCTGGGCTCGATCAGCCGGTTCAGCAGGCGGATCATGGTGGATTTGCCGGACCCCGACAGCCCCATGATGACGAAGATCTCGCCGGTGCGGACCTGAAAGCTGGCGTCCAGCACGCCGACATTGACGTTCAGCTTTTCCAGGACCTCCGCCTTGCTGGCGCCCTGGCGCAGCATCGACAGGGCGGGCTTTGGATCGGCGGAGAAGACCTTGTAGACGTTCCGCACCTCCAGGCGAACCGCCGCGTCTTCGCCGATGCTCGTCCTGGCGGCTCCGCGGGGAAAGCCCAGGCTGGCCGGACCACCGACCGAAACCGCGCTTCGCATCATCGTGTTCATCGACAGGCCCCCCCTGATTGCGCGACGGCGTGACCCGTGGGACTGAGAGGATCGTGGTGCATGTTCATGGAAGCATTCCCTGTTCGACTAGGCTGTCGTAAATGGCCAGCGCTCCCGCTTCGGCTGTCGGGTTGACCAGCAGTTGGCCTTTTCCGCTCTTGCTCTCGGTCGCCGCTTTCAGCCGGTCGAGGGCCGAGCCGCCGCGCTTCACTCGCATCAGCTTGGGCTTTGGTCGCCAAGGCCGATGCTCACAGTCCGACAGGAAGAGGTCGGCGGTCGCCTGGGCCGCCACCGGCTCGATGACGCCCCGCCGGGCCGGGCCGAATGCCGAGGCGCGGGCGGGCGGGGCGGAAGGATGGATGGTCGCCACAAAGCGGCCGGTGGCGGTCAGCGCCCGCCGCTGTCCGCGTGGCAGCGCCTGAACGAGGTCCGCCGCGCCCGCCATTGCGTCCGGCGCGTTGGTAGGGCCGATCCTCACCACATCCGGTACGACGGCGGCATCGAGACCGCGGGCGATCAGATAAGGCAGCATGCCGCTGCCCTCGCCGTCCTCCGCCTGACGTCCGGTCAAAACCACCGATGGATCGAACTGGCGCAGATGGGCGATCAGCGGTTCGATCGGATCGGTTCCCTCCGGCAAGGTCAGCAGCGTCAGCCGCTCCAGCCCCATGCCGAGATAGGCGCGCAGCGCCTCGGTGTCGGTGGCCGGGCCGGCATGGATCGCCGTCAGCCGCCGCGGGCGCAATGCAAGTGCCATCTCCAGCGCCTGCGCGTCGGTGGCGGCACGCCGGGCGCGTCCGGATACCGGATGGCGGCCGATGGACAGCAGCACGGCGACATTATGCATGACGGCGCTCCCGGATGAGCCGGATCAAGGCGGGCATGACGGCTTGCGCATCGGCGACGATGGACAGGTCGGCCCGCTTGATCATCTCGGCGTGGAGGTCGGTGTTGATGGCGATCACGTGGCGGACGCCGGTGATGCCCTGAAGATGCTGCGGCGCGCCGGCGATGCCGAAGGCGAGGTAGCAACGGGCGCTGACCACCGTACCGGAGGCGCCGACCTGCCGTTCGCGCGGCAGATGGCCGGCATCGCAGACCACGCGGCTGCCGGCGCGGGTGGCGCCCAGCGCCTCGCCCAGCTCGGCGAAGCTCCCCCAGTCGGTCACGCCATTGCCGGCGCTGAGGATGAAGTCGGTCTCCGACAGCGACAGGGCGTCGGGATCGACGGACAGCCGGCGGGCTCCGCCCAGGCGGGGCAGAACCTCCTCCCCGGCCGTCTGCGGAGCGGCGAGGTCCAGCGGCCGGGCCTCGTGCCGCACGCCGTCGAGAGGGGCGAAGGCGTCCGCCGCCACCGTCATCAGCCGGGTGGGGCGGTGGCCGGTCTCCAGCGACCCGCCGGCCGACTGCCGGGTCGCCCGGTCGGGGCCGAGGCTCTGCACGCCGGCGAACAGCCGCTCTCCCGCCGCCGCCGCGACCCGCCGTGCGACATCGGCACCGTCCGGGCTGTCCGGGAACAGGATGTGGCGGGGGGACAGCGCCTCCATCAGCGCCGAAGCGGCGGCGGCGCGCCGTTCCGGCACGTAATCGTCGGCCCAGCCGTCGGGCAGGGCGACATGGCGGTCGGACCCGGCCACCGCCAGCGCCTCGCCCGAACCTGTTGAGACGGTCACCACTGCACCGCCACCGGCGTCGGCCAGTAGGCGGGCGGCGGCGATCACCTGCCGGTCATGCTCGCTGACCTCACCGCCGGGGCGGTCGAGCATGGCGAGGATGAGATAGGCCGGCTCGGCGATCACCTGCAGCGGGGGCGCAGGGGCAGCGGCAATTGCGGCGCCCATCATCGGAGCAATGCCGGCGGAGGCCGCGTCGCGCGTCCAATCGTAGCGTGGGCGCGGGTGGTGCTGGACCAGGGCGGCGTCGCGGATGGCGCGCGGGTCGCGGCGGCGTTCATTCGTCGTGGCAGCGACCGGCAGCCGCAGCAGGCGCGGGCGCTGGCCCGTCAGGATTGTGCGGGCGGCGCGTTCGGCGCGGGGATCGACACGGCGGCGGATGGTCGGAGGAGTGGTCATCGGGCGGTCTCCGTCGCGGCGAGCACCAGTTCGGCAATCTCCGCCACCTCCGGCCGGGGACCGACGACGCCTTCCAGCATCAAGGCGCAGTTGGGGCAGGCGACGGCGACCATCGAGGCGCCTGTCTCCCGGACATGCTCCATGCGGACGTCGGGGATGCGGCGTTCGCCCGACACGTCGGTCAGCGGGGCGCCGCCGCCGCCGCCGCAACAGCTCGACCGCAGGCCGGAGCGCAGCATCTCCCGGCGCTCCACCCCGATGGCGTCCAGCAGGGCGCGCGGCGCCTCGATCTCGCCGTTATAGCGGCCGAGATAGCAAGGGTCGTGAAAGGTGACGCTGCGCCCGACCGGACGGGTTACGGTCAGCGCGCCATTGGTGATCAGCTCCAGCAGCAGGGCGGTGTGATGGACCACGGTCCAGTTGCCACCGAAGGCCGGATATTCGTTGCGCAGCGTGTGCAGCGCGTGGGGATCGGCGGTGACGATGCGGTTGAAGCGGCGGGCGTTCAGCGTCGCCACGTTGCGGGTGGCCAGCGACTGGAAGGTCGCCTCGTCGCCCAGCCGGCGGGCGACGTCGCCGCAGTCCAACTCCTCGTCACCCAGTACGGCGAAGTCCACCCCGGCGCGGCGCAGCAGCACCACCAATGCCCGCAGCGAGCGCTGGACCCGCAGGTCGAAGGCGCCGTCGCCGACCCACAGCAGCGTGTCGCAGAAGCCGCCGGCCGGCAGTCGGGGCAGCGACAGGTCGGCCGCCCAGTCCCAGCGGCGGGAGAGCGCACGGCCGCCGGGATTGTCGGTGGCGCGCAGCTCCTCCAGCATGACGGCGGCCTTGCCGGGGGTGGCGCCCAGTTCCAGCGTCTGGAAGCGGCGGAGGTCGACGACGGCGTCCACATGCTCGATCATCATCGGGCATTCCTGCACGCAGGCGCGGCAGGTGGTGCAGGACCACAGCGTGTCGGGATGGATCATCGCATCCGGCCCGATCAGCGGCAGGGCCGCTCCGCCATGGGCATTGCCGACGCCGCGACCCGGATGGGGATTGCCGGCATAGGCGGCGTCGCTGGCTTGGCTGTCCATGGCGGCGACCAAGTCCTGCACCAGCTTCTTCGGGTTCAGCGGCAGGCCGGCGGCATAGGCCGGGCAGGCCGTCTCGCACCGCCCGCACTGGACGCAGGCGTCGAAGCCGAGCAGCCGGTTCCAGGCGAAATCGACCGGACGTTCAACGCCCAGCGCGCCCGGCTCGGCAAGACCGGCATCCTCCGCCGGAGCGAGCGGCAGCGGTTTCAGCCCGGTGTCGCGCCCCTTGCCGTCGTGGAAGCGGGCCGGGCGCGGGTGGAAGGCCAGATGCAGCGCCCCATGCACCGCGTGCTTCAGCGGCCCCTTCCACACGCCCCACACCAGATCGGCCAATGCCAGTCCGGCGATCGCGACCAGGACCAGGGCCAGCGCCTCCGGCATCACGCCGCCCAACGACTGATCGAGAGACACCACCAGCAGGCAGGCGGAAAAGCCCAGGAGCGACACCGGAAGGCGGGCGAAGCGGCCCTGCGACAGCTCGCGCGGACGAACCACGCGGCGGCGATGCCAGACCATCAGCGATCCCGCCAGCATTGCCGCCAGCACGACGGCCAGCAGCAGCCAGACGATGCGCCAGCCGGCAAGGCCGACGCCCATCGCCACCAGCAGCCCGATCGCCGCAAGGAAGCCACCGGCAGCCAAAGCATGGAACCGGGCGTTGAACGGCGTCCGCCCCACCACATGGTGAACATCGACCAGATAACGGCCGGGCAGGGCGCGCAATCCGGCGACCACACCGACCGTCGCCGGCCGGCCGGCGAGCCAACGCCGTGACTGCCAAGCGGCCAATGCCGCGCCGATGGCGAGGACGGCAAGGACGACGGTGGTAAGAGCGGTGGCGATCACGTCGAACGGCTCCTGTCGCGTGGCGGGGGCGGAGGTGTCAGATGTCCTTGCAGAGGCGTGCTGCGTCGTAGATGGCGGCGTGGATGTTGCGGCCGGCCACCGCGTCGCCGATGCGGTGCAGCGTATAGCCGCCATGGCCGTTGGCCTGCACCGGCTGCGGCCGGCCGGCGATCAGGCTGTCGAGATCGGTCTGGCCGTGGTTCAGCGAATGGTCCTTCAGATCGAAATAGAGGCCGTCGTTGGGCAGCGTGCCCAGCTCCACCACGATCTGGTCGACCAGCCGCTCCTCCTCCTCGTGGGTGTATTCGTTGCGCAGGACGGCGACGCGGCGGTTGCCCTCCGGATAGATTTCCACGAGCTGGTGGTTGGTGGTCATCACCACGTTCAACTTGTACAGCTCGCGCAGGTGAATCGGCTGGTTGGTGGTGCCGACCTCTTCCGCGATCATGCGGTCGGGGGTGGCGATCTCCACCAGCGCGCCGCGCTTGGCCATGAATTCGGCGCAGGAGGCGCCGTGATGCTGGCCGGTTCCGTCATACATCAGGACGGTCCCCGTCGGCTCCACCACCCCGGTCAGGACATCCCAGGTCGACACCGCCAGATCGGCGCCCTTGAAGTCGCCGCGGTTGGGCCGGCCGCCGGTGGCGAGGATCACCACGTCGGGATTCTCGGCCTCCACGGCGGCGCGGTCGGCCTCCACCCCAAGGCGGACATCGACGCCCAGCTTGGTGACCTGTTGGGACAGCCAGCGGGTGATCCCGCTCATCGCTTCGCGCCAGGTCGCCTTGGCGGCGATGCCGATCTGGCCGCCGGGGGCGGCATTGCGTTCGAGCAGCACGACCGAATGGCCGCGCTCGGCGCAGACGCGGGCGGCTTCCAGGCCGCCGGGACCACCGCCGACCACGACCACGCGGCGCTTGCGCTCCGCCTTCGGGATCACATGCGGCATGGTGCTTTCGCGCCCGGTGGCCGCGTTCTGGATGCACAGCGCGTCGCCGCCGACATAGATGCGGTCGATGCAATAGCCGGCGCCGACGCACTGCCGCACGTCGTCCAGCCGCCCCTCCATCAGCTTGCGTACCAGATGGGGGTCGGCGATGTGGGCGCGGGTCATGGCGACCATGTCGACATGGCCTTCCTCCACCGCGCGGGCGGCGGTGGCGAGGTCGGTCACGCGCTGGGCATGGAAGACGGGGATGCCGGCCTCGCGCTTGATGCCGCTGGCCAGATGCAGGAAGGGGGCGACCGGGAAGGACATGTTGGGCAGCGAGATGGCGTGCGCGAGATGATCGCGCGCCTGCCCGCCCAGCACGTTGACGAAATCGATCAGCCCGCGTTCGGCGTAGGTGCGGGCGATGGCGATGCAGTCCTCATGGCTGAGGCCGTCGTCGATCAGCTCGTCTCCCGACATGCGCATGCCGACGATGTAATCGTCGCCGACCTCGGCGCGGATCGCCTCGAACACCTCGATGCCGAAGCGCATGCGGTTTTCCAGGCTGCCGCCATACTTGTCGGTGCGCCGGTTGACCGAGGGGCTCCAGAACTGGTCGATCAGATGCCCGTGGGCGGCCGACAGCTCGAACCCGTCCAGCCCGCCTTCCTTGCAGCGGCGGGCGGCGGCGGCATAGCTGGCGATGATCCGCTTGAAGTCGAAATCCTCCATCTCCTTCGGCGTGTTGCGGTGCGCCGGTTCGCGCGCGGCCGAGGCGGAGACGGTGGGCAGCCAATTCTCGGTGTCCCAGCGGGTGCGCCGGCCCATGTGGGTCAGCTGGATCATCAGCGCCGCGCCATGGCGGTGCACCCGGTCGGAGAATTCGCGGAAGAAGGGAATCACGCTGTCGTCGGCGACGGAAATCTGGTTCCACGGCGCCGCCGGGCTGTCCACCGCGACGGAGGAGGAGCCGCCGAACATCGTCAGACCGATGCCGCCTTTGGCCTTTTCCTCGTGGTAGAGCTGATAGCGTTCCTTCGGCTTGCCTTCGGACCCGTAACCCGGCGCGTGGCTGGTGCTCATCACGCGGTTACGGATCGTCAAATGCTTGATCTGCAGAGGCTTCAGAAGGGCTTCGGCGGGTGAGGACATGGCAGGAACGATCCCCAGTATTGAGCCTGCCAAGAATTCACCATCGGCGCGATTGTCGCGTTGCCCCCCGCGACCGGGAATTACCTTTTTGCGACAGGAGCGGAACGATGCGACGCCGGTGCGTCAGATAATTGAATTCTTTAGGAAAATTGGGAGCATCGCTACCCCTGTCACTCCGTCGCCACCCCCTCGTGGGCTGTCGGCGCCGGGTCTTCGAACAGGCGGCGGTCGGGCAGCAGGGAGTCGCCGTTGGTGCGCCGGAAAGCGGCGAGAGGCGAGAGATGCGGATCGGCTTCCGCATCCGGCTCGGCGGTGCGGCGCACTTCGGACGGCGATATGCCGAACAGTTCGCGGAACTGGCGGGAGAAATGGGCGCAGTCGGCGAAGCCGGCCTCGTTCGCGATGGCGGTGACCGAACGCTTGGTGTTGCGCAGCAGCCAGTGGCCGTAGCGCAGGCGCAGCGTGCGGTAGTAGGTGGCCGGGCTGGTGCCGACGGCCAGCCGGAACAGCCGCTCGAATTGGCGGGTGCTGACGTTCAGGCGGCGGACGATCTCCTCCACCGACAGCGGATCGCTGATGTGCTGCTCCATCAGCAGCAGCGCGCGGCGGACGCGGTCGTTGGTGATTTCCACCACCGTCGGCGGCTGCGGTTGCGACTGGCTGGCGGGACGCGCCTTGTCGATCAGCAAGATGTGCATGGTTTTCTGGGCGGTGGCGCGGCCCAGATGGCGCTCGATCAGGAAGGCGGCCAGATCCGCCACCCCGGCGCCGCCCGAACAGGTGATGCGGTCGCGGTCCACCACGTAAAGCTGGTCGGCCACCGGCACCAGATCGGGGAATTCCTCGATGAAATCGCGGTGATGATACCAGCTGACGCAGCAGCGCCGGTTCTTCATCAGGCCGATGCGACTCAGCACGAAGCTGCCGGTGCAAACGCCGACCAGGGTCACGCCATAGGATGCCGCGGCGCGCAGATAGGCCAGCGTCTCGTCATCCAGCTGCGGACCGGCGTGCAGCAGCCCGCCCACCACGACCACATAGTCGAAGCGGCGGGGATCGGTCAGCGGTTCCCAGCGGGCGACGCCGATGCCGCAACTGGACATCACCGGCTCCGCCCGCGATCCCATGATCGTCCAGCGGCAGCGGATCTGGCGCGACCGGTCGCCCTCGTCGGCCGCCAGCCGCAGCGCGTCGATGAAGGGGGCAAGCGCCGTCAACGTGAAGTTGTTGGTCAGGATGAACCCGACCGACAACAGCGCGCGTTCCTCCTGCCGGGGTGCGGGACCGCTACCGCCGAAACGGCGATATTCCACTGTCTTCCCCACCAGGATACCCTCCCAGTCCCACGGCCCGAGGCAGACGGCCGTGACCCGTCCTTCGGGATGCTAGCGTCAACCGCCAGCTCCCCGGAAGACAATTCGTTGGCGATGATTCTAACGCTCTATCACCAGATCACTGGTCGGACGGCTGCAGCAGAGCAGAATCAACCCCTGGTCGATTTCACGTTTGCGGATGCCGCCGGTGTGGCTCATTTCCACCGTACCGGAAATCAACTTCGTCTTGCAGGTCCCGCACATCCCGCGCGAGCAGGAGGTCGGAACCCGGACGTCGGCGGCCGATGCCGCGTCCGCCACGGCCATGTCCGGCGGGCAGGCGAACACCCTGCCAGTCTTCGCGAATTCGACGCGGAAGCCGTCCATGGGCGCTGCCACCGGGGCCGGTGCGGACGGTGCCGACGGCTCTCCCGCGGCAAGCTCGGCCGTCAGTTCCTCGAAATTGAAGCTTTCCTGATGGTAGCGGCTCATGTCGAAGCCACCGTCCTCCAGGAAGGCGCGCACCGCCTTCATGAAGGGGCCTGGGCCGCAGACATAGACCTCCCGCTCCTTGAAGTCCGGAGCGATCATCCCGAGCATCGGCAGCGACAGCCGGCCGGTGAAGCCGGCCCAATGGGATTCGGTGCCGATGCCCTCGCACACATGGGCGACGCGCAGGCGGCGACCGGGACCGGTCAGCGCGTCCAGTTCGCGCCGGAAGACGATGTCGGCAGGCGTGCGGGCGGCATGGACGAAGACGATGTCGTGATCCTCGCCCAGGTCGTCGAAGGTCCGGGTCATCGACATCAGGGGCGTGACGCCGCTGCCGCCGGACAGGAACAGGAACTTGCGCGGAGTCCCGGTGTCTCCCGGCGTGAATTCGCCGAGGGGACCGACCGCGCGGATGGTGTCGCCCGGCTTCAGCGTGTCGTGCAGCCAGTTCGACACCGGGCCGCCGGGCACGCGCTTGACGGTGATCGAGAGCCGGTGCGGCCGCGCGGCGGAGGAGGAGACGGTGTAGCTGCGGTGAATGATCCCGCCGCCGATGGGCAATTCCAGCGTGATGAACTGACCCGGCTTGAACCGGAACAGGCAGGGGTTCCGCGGCGCGAAGACGAAGGTCTTCACGTCATGCGTCTCGTCCCGCACCGCCCGGCACACCAGCGTGTCGTCGATTTCCGGATCCCAATCCCGAACCGGAGGCGGAGCCGCATCCTGCTGCATCGTCATCTCTCTATCTTGAGCCCTGAACCCTGAGGCGTCACAGCGGGCGATCCCGGCGGTTTGATTGCCGGGATCGCCTCGGGGGTCACATCATTCCGCGGCGACACTCACCGGCGCCTGCTTGCCCAGCAGATGCTCGGACATGCGGCCGACGTACCATTCCGTGAACTTCTCCACGAGCGGCTCGGTGTAGGGCGAATAGGGACCCGGCTCGTAGGCGGGGCTGAGGGCGCCGCTGTGCGAGATCTCGACCAGATCGGCGTCCTGCTGGTTGGTCGCTTCCCACACCTCGGTCAGGCGGTTCAGGTCATAGTCGACGCCCTCGACCGCGTCCTTGTGGACCAGCCAGCGGGTGCGCAGCAGGTTGCGGTCGGGACCGAGCGGGAACACCGAGAAGGTGACGATGTGGTCGCTCATGAAGTGGTTCCACGAGTTCGGCTGGGTCCAGAAGGACAGGGCGCCCAGCTTGCGCTCGGTGATCGAGCCCAGCAGTTTCTTGGAAGCGCTGCGGGTGTCCTTGGTGTGGGCCTCGCCGGCGCCGTCCAGCGGCAGGCGCTCGGCGCGGAAACCGGTGGTGTCGGTCAGATGCTCGACCTCGCGGCTGGGGAAACCGGCCGCTTCCCAGCCGGTGTGGCAGGTCTGCACCAGCGCGTCGTACTTGGCGGCATGCTCCATCCGCTTCGGATTGGTGCCGTCGGGGGCGAAGCCGAAGCCGTATTCGAAGAGCGGGATGGTCAGTTCCGGATGGTTGGCGACACAGTGGTAGCATTCACGATTGTTCTCCATCGTGAGCTTCCAGTTGCCCTTCTCGATCAGGTCCACCGTCTTGGCGATCTTGCAGTTCTTCAGATCGTGCGGAAGGATGTAGGGCTCGATGACCGCCGCCATGCGGTCGATGTCGTCCGGCGCCTCTTCCGCCAGGCAGATGAAGATCAGGCCGCCAACCGACCGGATATGCACCTTCTTCAGGTTCCGGCACTTGCGGTCGAAGTCGTTGCCCATATGCTCGGCGAACAGAAGCTCACCGTCCTGGCCGTAGGTCCACTGGTGATAGCTGCAGACCAGATTGCCGACCGAGGTCTTCTCCTGGAGGATGATGCGCGCGCCGCGATGGCGGCAGACATTGTGATAGGCGCGCAGCTCCATGTCGTCGTCGCGCATGACGATGACGGAGGTCTTGCCGATATCCACCACCATCACGTCGCCCGGCTCCGCCACGTCCGGTTCCACACCCACATGCAGCCAGTGGCGACCGAAGATGATCTCCATGTCCAGCTTGAAGATCTCCTCGCTGGTATAGAACGGGGCCTCCAGGCTGTGCCCCTTCTTTCGACGCGTCAGCAGGGCTTCTATGGAAATCTCGGACGACATGGCGGTTGACCTTCTGCGGGAGTGGGGCCGGGTGTTCGCGGAACCGCTTCAGCCTTGACCGGGCTGTTGCTACTTTCGATTCCACGACACACAGCCTGCCGCCCGCCGCGGCGTGCCGCGTTCTGGAATGCGACATCAACTTTAAAAAGGCCGACAGGCGCACCTGTCTTTTTGCGCAAGCTGGACTTCGACAGTAGTCGTTTTGCGACATGTCGTGATTATTCAAGAACAACGGCCGTTCCGGTCTTTCGGGAGCGTGGCCTGCCGCCATCGGAAGAGAGCCGATCCGCATCCATGACGCCTCGTGTCCACAGAGCTGTCGCGGCGCTTCCCTATTTCTATGGAAGACTTTGAAACATCTGCCTGGAAACCGGGCAACATTCTCCGGCGGCGCGGGGTTTGGACAAAGCTGTCGCAAATCCGATACGAATTGCCGCTCTGATGAAGGTTTTTTGCTTTCGGGGCCGGCATTCTTCCTCAATCAGCACTGATGCCATCAAAGAACCCGTTGGTCGGAAACGACTTTCCGCGTCGATGCAGGAAGGTGGCCGTCGGCCCATGCATGCGTCCGATCCAAACTTCGGCGCGGCAAAGCTTGGCCGTCCCACCAAACGGGTCCAAACAAACAAACGATAAGAGGAGGCTTCTTGATGAAAATCTTCGGTAAAGCCTTGGGCGTGCTGCTTTCGGCGGCCATGACGGTCAGCCTGGGGGCTGCCGTGGTCGCCGCCCCGGCGCAGGCCGCCGAGAAGTCCATCAACATCGGCTGGACGGCCTGGGCCGACGCCGAGGCGGTGACCAAACTGGCCAAACGTGTGATCGAGGAGCGGTACGGCTACAAGGTCGAGCTGACCATGGCCGACATCGGCATCCAGTATCAGGGCATCGCCAGCGGCAAGCTGGACGCCATGCTGATGTCGTGGCAGCCGTTGACCCACAAGCCCTATCTCGACAAGGTCGGCAAGGACGTGGTCGATCTCGGCCCGCTCTACACCCGCGCCCGCCTGGGCTGGGTGGTGCCGGACTACATTCCCGTCGATCAGGTCAAATCCATCGAGGATCTCAAGAAGCCGGACGTGCAGCAGAAGCTGGGCGGCAAGATCCAGGGCATCGATCCGGGATCGGGGCTGATGCAGGCGTCGGAGAAGGCGCTGAAGACCTATGACCTGAAGGGAATGCAGCTGGTGTCGGCCAGCGACGCCGGGATGCTCGCCGCTCTGGAGCGCGCCATGAAGCGCAACGAGTGGATCGTCGTGACGAGCTGGAGCCCGCACTGGATGTTCGCCAACTGGAAGCTGCGCTACCTGGAGGACCCGAAGGGGGCGCTGGGCGGCCTGGAAAGCGTGAACGCGCTCGTCCGCAAGGGCTTCTACCAGGATCATCCGGATGTCTTCGAGTTCCTGAACCGGATGGTCCTGCCGATCGGCGATCTGGAGGCGATGATGCAGGAGGCCCGCCAGACCAGCTACGAGCAGGCGGTCGACAATTACATCAAGAACAACAAGGCCCGGATCGATTATTGGGTCACCGGCAAGCTTTGATCGGTAGCCGCGCCACCGCCCTTAACGGCGGTGGCGAAAGCGGTGGCCGCGCCCCCTTTCCCGCACAGGTCCTGGAGGCGGTCCGTTCATGGTGCAGCCGCGCGGCGGACGGCCGTCTCCGGCCATTCAGGTTTTCAGTCCTTCAACGACGGAGGTCGCCCATGAACCCGTCTGCTCACCTGCAGGGCACCGTGTCGGCAAGCGCCGCGATGGTGTCGGCTGAAGGACTCTGCAAGCTTTATGGCGGCAATGCCGCCCAGGCATTGACCATGCTGCGCGCCGGTGTCGACCCGGCCGATATTCTGCGGGAAACCGGCGCCACGGTGGCCGTCGCCGACGTGGCGTTCGGGCTGTCGGCCGGCGAAATCGTCACGGTGCTGGGCCGGTCCAATGCGGGCAAGTCCACCCTGCTCCGCCTGGTGAACCGGCTGGTCGAACCGACGGCCGGGACCGTGGTCCTCAACGGGCGCGACATGGCGACGATGAAGCCGGCCGAACTGGTGGCTGCCCGTCGCGACGCCATGGCGATGACCTTCGGCGCCGTGGCGCTGATGCCGAACCGCAGCGTTCTGGACAACGTCGCCTTCGGGCTGGAGATCGCAGGATTGCGCCGGCGCGACCGGCGGGACCGGGCCCTGGCCCTGCTGACGCAGATGGGACTGGCCCAGTTCGCCGCCCTGCGACCACAGGAGGTTCCGGCCGAAGCACGGCTGCGGATCGGTCTGGCACGCTCCCTGATCGCCGATCCGCCGCTGTTGCTGATGGATGCGCCCTTCGCCGGGGTCGATCCCGTCCTGAGGCTGGAGCTGGAGGCTGAATTCCTCGACTGGCAGCGGGCGCACCGGGCGGCCGTGCTGCTCACCACCCAGGACCCGGACGAGGCAATGCGGCTTGCCGATCGGATCGCCTTCATGGAGTCGGGGCGCATCACCCAGATCGGCACCCCGGACGAAATTCTGGAGACGCCCGCGAACGACCATGTCCGCTCCGCCTTTCAGGACATCGCGGACCGCCGCCGCCAGCGCCTGCGCTCCGCCCATCTGGAGGAGCTGATTTCCCATTTCGAGCGAACGGCGATGGAGGGGCTGGACATGGTGGGGTCGTCGGCGGGCGCGCTGGACGGCACCGCGCGTCAGCTGACCGGCATCATCGACCGCACCAACGAGCAGGCGGGCGCCACCGTCGTGGCGGCGGAGCAGATCGCCGGCAATGTCCAGTCGGTCGCCGCGTTGGCCGACGACACCTTCCGGTCGTTGGAGGAGATCCGCGTGCGCATCGACGACTCCGCCCGGATCGCCCAGTCGGCGGTGGAGCAGGCCCGCAAGGCCGACGAGTCCGTGCGTAGCCTGCGGCAGTCGGCCGAGGATATCGGCAATGTCGTGCGCATCATCGAGCAGATCACCGGACAGACCAACCTGCTGGCCCTGAACGCCACCATCGAAGCGGCCCGCGCCGGCGAGGCGGGCAAGGGCTTTGCGGTGGTGGCGCAGGAGGTGCGCCAGCTGGCCAGCCAGACCGGCAAGGCGACGCAGGATGTCTCGCTCCGGATCCAGGCGATGCAGGATGCGACCGGCAACGCCGCCCAGGCCCTGCAAAGCATCACCGCGGTGATCGCGGAGATCAGCACCGTATCGCTCGCCATCGCCCAGTCGATGCAGGCGCAGGCCGCCGCCTCCGCCACCATTCACGCCAGCATCGATCAGGCGGCATCGGGGGCGGGCGTGGTCGCACGCAACGCCCGCCATGTCACCGGCGGTGCCCGCGACACCGAAAGTGCCACCCGGCACGTCCTGTCCGCCGCTGCGGATCTGGCCGGCCAGACCGAACGGCTGCGCAGCAGCATCGAACAGTTGCTGGACGGCATCCGTACCGGATGACCGGCAACGTCACCCTTATCGAGAGAATGTTGATCCCATGACCAATCCGCTGTTCCGTGTCGGCGAAGCCACCGTGTTCGCCAAGGAAGGCCAGTTCACCGACGCCATGCCGGAGATCGTGATCGGCACGGTCGATGGTCCGGCCGGCCACGCGTTCGCCACCATGATGGGGCAGACCGCCGGCCACACCCGCATGTTCGCGGTGCGGGATTGCAACCAGATGGTCCGTCCGGCCACCATGATGGTGTCCAAGGTGACGATGAAGTCCAGCGCCTATGTCGACCTGTTCGGCGGCGTCGTCCAGGCGGCCACCGCCGACGCGGTGCTGGACTGCGTCATCGAAGGCATCCTGCCGCGTGACGGGATCAACGACCTGTGCATTCTGGTGATGGTCTGGATCGATCCCCGCTGCCCCACCGATCCGAACCTTGATCGCGCCGATCTCTACCGCACCAATTACGAGGCAACCAAAATCGCCATCGGCCGGGCGATGCGCAATGAACCCACCATCGACGAACTGATCGAAAAGCGGCACACGGTCCGGCATTTCATGCTGGATCCGCTGGAGTAACCGACCCGCCCGACACAGCAGGCCATCAAAAAGCCCGCCTCCGATCAGGAGCGCGGGCTTTTTGCCGTAGGGCCGCTTGCCCCAGTCACCGTTCCTGCCGGCTATCGCCGCTCCACATTCGGCAGGAAGACGGTCAGCAGCCCCAGGAGCGGGAGGAACGAGCAGGCGGAATAGACGAAGCCGATGCCGCGCCAGTCCGCGACGACGCCGAGCCCCGCCGCACCGATGCCGGCGACGCCGAAGGCCAGCCCGAAGAACAGGCCCGAGACCAGACCGACCCGGCCGGGCAGCAGCTCCTGCGCATAGACCACGATGGCGGGGAAGGCCGATGCCAGGGCCAGCCCGATCATGGCGCTGAGAACCACCGTCGCCGTCAGGCCGACATAGGGCAGGGCCAGGGTGAAGGGCAGGATGCCGAGGATCGAGACCCAGATCACCGTCTTGCGGCCGATGCGGTCGCCAACCGGGCCGCCGATCACCGTACCCGCCGCCACGGCCGCCAGGAAGACGAACAGGCAGAGCTGGGCGTCCCCGGTGGACAGACCGAAACGGTCGATCAGGTAGAAGATGTAGTAGCTGGTGATGCTGGCCAGATAGACGTACTTGGAGACGATCAGCGCGATCAGGATGCCGACGGCCCGGGCGACCTGTCCGGCCGGCAGTTCGATCCGATGCGTCGGCTGCCTGCCACTTGCACGGGGCTTGGCGTTCAGCCGCTGCCAGCTTCCCAGCCGGACCATGACCACCATGCCGGCAAGGGCGGCGACGGC
The DNA here is from genome assembly GCF_900177515.1 of Azospirillum oryzae. Taxonomy (GTDB): domain Bacteria; phylum Pseudomonadota; class Alphaproteobacteria; order Azospirillales; family Azospirillaceae; genus Azospirillum; species Azospirillum oryzae_A. The sequence goes on along the minus strand of NZ_FXAK01000009.1, from coordinate 196,259 downwards.
GAACCAGCTGAGGCTACCCTGGCCGTGGGGCAGGATGACGAAGGCCGCCAGCAGCGGGCCGAGCGAGGAGCCGAGATTGCCGCCGACCTGGAACAGCGATTGGGCCAGCCCATGGGCACCGCCGGAAGCCTGCCGCGCGATGCGCGACGCTTCGGGATGGAAGACGGACGACCCGAAGCCCAGCAGCATCCCACCGGCCAGCAGCGCCGGAAAGCCGGGCGCCCAGGCCAGGGTGAGAAGCCCGAGCAGGGTGGAGCCCATGCCGAACACCAGCGAATAGGGCATCGGCCTGCGGTCGGTGAACAGACCGACCAGCGGCTGCAGAAGCGATGCCGTGACCTGATAGACGAAGGTCAGCAGGCCGAGCTGGGCGAAGCTGAGGCCGAACTCGTCCTTCAGGATCGGATAGACCGCCGGCAGCAGCGACTGGATCATGTCGTTGAGCAGGTGGCAGGCGCTGATCGCGGCCAGAATGGAAAAGGCCGTCGAGCCGGCGCCGGGCCGGCTCAGGGTGGTATCGGTCACGGGGGCATGCCCTCTTCTCTCCGCCTCAGGCGTTGGGTCCGGACCATCCACTAAAGGAGGGGATGGTCCGGGATCGCCCGGCATGTTGCGTTGAATGCGCCGTAAGCCTACGGTCGGCAGAGAAGGCCCGCCACCGCGGTCAGGCCAGTTTTCTACGAGATCGGGCCATGGTCAGAAATGTCCGCGTCGACGAGATCGATGCCGTCCAGCGACCGTTGCTCGCCACCACCCACGATTACCCGGACGGCGGCACGCTGCCGCTCCACCGGCACCGGCGCGGACAGCTGATCTCCGGCATCACCGGGGTGCTGATCATGTCGACGCCGCAAGGCCGATGGGTGGTGCCGCCGGACTTCGGTCTATGGATCCCGCCCGGCGTCATGCACGAGGTCCGCATGATCGGGGCGGTGACCACCCAAAGCCTCTACCTTGATCCGGACCTGACCGGCGACATGCCGGACCGCTGTCAGGTCGTCGGGCTTTCTCCCTTCATCCGCAGCCTGATTTCCCGCGCCGTGGATGTCCCGGCCGATTACGATCCGGACAGCCACGACGGCGCGGTGATGGCGCTGATCCGCTACGAGATGCGGCATCTGCCGGCCCAGCCGCTGACCGTTCCGTTCCCGACGAACCCGGCCTTGGCCGAGCGCTGCCGGCGCTTTCTTCGGCAGCCGGCGGTGCACGAGACGATCGAGCAATGGTGCGACGAACTGGCGGTCAGCCGGCGTGCCTTCACCCGGCTGTTCCGGCGGGAAACCGGGTTGAGCTTCCTGGAATGGCGCCAGCAGGCCTGCCTTGCCGCCGCCCTGCCGCGGCTGGTGGCGGGGGAGAGCGTCACCACGGTCGCGCTCGACCTCGGCTATGACAATCCCGCCGCCTTCACGGCGATGTTCAAGCGGGTGCTGGGATCGTCGCCGCGCGCCTATCTCAAGGGTGCCGGCTGACCCCTCCGATCATGGGTATCGCATCGCCTCCAGGTCGGCGATGAGACCGGGGCCTAGCGGTCGCCAGCCGAGCGTCGCCTGCGTCAGGGCGCTGGATGCCGCCATGTCGATGCCCGCGAACATCGCCATCCAACCGAAGGACTCCGGCGCCTTGTCCTGCGGGATGGAGACCGCCGGGATCTTCAGGCCACGCGCCAGCGTTTCGACGATTTTGCGGGTCTCGACCCCCTCCTCGCCGACCGCGTGGTAGCGGGCGCCGGGTTCCGCCTTCTCGATGGCCAGCCGATACAGGCGGGCGACGTCGCTCAGATGGCCGGCTGACCAGCGGTTGCGCCCCTCGCCGATGTAGGCTGCGGCCCCCTTTTCGCGGAAGATGGCGATCAGCGGGGTGATCAGCCCCTGCTTCTCGGTGTTGTGGACCTGCGGCAGCCGCATCACCGCGACGTTGACGCCGGCATTCAGCAGCTCGTTGCCAGCCCGCTCCGATGCGATGCGCGGATTTGGGTGGGACTCGTCGAAGACATCCTCCCGGGCGAGCCTGCCATGGCCGGCACCACCGATACCGACCCCGGAGGTGATCAGCAACGGACGCGGGGATCCCTTCAGCACCTCGCCCAACGCGCCAATCACATGTCGGTCCTTTTCGCAATTCTCGACGAAGCGAGAGAAGTCGTGGTCGAATGCGGTGTGGATCACTGCATCGGCCCTTTCGGCACCGCTTCGAACGCTTGCCGGGTCCTCCAACGTGCCATGGTGCGGCTCGGCCCCGGCGGCTTCCAGCGCGCGGGCGCCGTCGCCGGACCGGGTCATGCCGATGACCTGATGGCCGGCCTGGAGGAGTTCGGAGAGCACCGCCCGGCCGATAAAGCCCGTGGCGCCGGTGAGGAAAATGCGCATGGGAAAATCACCTTTCCAATTTCGTCCCCCACTGTGAGGCTCCTTGATATCCTGTTAAAGTAGTGACGTTTTCCTAGTATAACGGCTACCAGGATTGCCGATGCAGCCCGACTCCAAACAGGCAGACAAGGCCAACACACTTGCCGCCTTCCTGCGCGACCGCCGCACGCGGCTCGATCCGGCGGTCTTCGGCTTCACGGGGCGCCGCCGCACGCCGGGATTGCGCCGGGAAGAGGTGGCGCAACGGGCCAACATCAGTCCGACGTGGTACACGTGGCTGGAACAGGGGCGGGGAGGCGCGCCGTCGGCCGACGTGCTGGATCGGATCGCCGGCAGCCTGCTGCTGACCGATCTGGAACGGGAGCATCTGTTCATCCTGGCGCTCGGCCGCCCGCCGGAGATGCGGTACAGACCGGCGGACGGTGTCAGTCCGCGTCTGCAACGACTGCTGGATGCGTTCGACGCCTGTCCCGCCTTCATCAAGACGGCGACCTGGGACGTGCTGGCCTGGAATCAGGCCGCCGCGGTCGTTCTGACCGATTACGCCACGCTTCCGCCCGACCGACGCAACATCCTGCGGCTGGTGTTCTGCAATCCGGCGATCCGGGCCAAGCAGAAGGATTGGGAAGGCATGGCGCGGTTCCTGGTCGGCGCCTTCCGTGTCGATGCCGCCCGCGCCGGGGCGGTGAAGGAGATTGCCGACCTCGTCGACGAGATGTGCCGGGCCAGCGCGGATTTCGCCCGGTTCTGGAAGGAGAACGACGTCTATGCGCCGAGTGAGGGGATCAAGCGCCTCCAGCATCCCGAACTCGGCAGCATCGAGATGGAGTTTTCCGGATTCGCCGTCGACGGCCGTCCGGACCTTGGGCTGCTGGTCTACAATCCGCTGGATGAGCAGATCAAGGACCGCATCCGTGCCCTGGTCGCCAGAAGGATCGGGACGGGACCAGCCGGGCACTGAACCATCGGTTCGATCGCGTTCATCGGCTCATTGCTGACCGCGGATAGCTTGCCGAAACATTGGTGCACAAAGCCCGGGATGGTGGTGGTCGGGAGGGCGAGCGGGTATAGGCGGCCCGATGAAGTCGAGCCCGTGATGCCGTACAAGGCCAATGAGCCCCGCCGCCACACGATCCCGAAAGCCCGCTACCGGTTTGAGAACTGGGCGGCCCACGATGCGGCGCTGCGCCGGAGCGGTGACCTGACGATCTGGGTGACGCCGGAGGCGATCGCCACCTGGACACCGCGGGCTTCGGGCCGACGCGGGCGGCCAGCGCGCTATTCCGATGTCGCCATCGAAGCGGGGCTGATCACCACCGGTCGCGATGCCGCCGTCATCGCTCCCGCAGCATGTCCTCAAAGGCGTTTGCCGCTTTGCTGCGGTAGCGTTCCTTGTGCCGGAGCAGGAAGAAGGGACGAGGAACCGACGGATACGCGGATTCTGCGAGAAGCCCTGCAGAGAGTTCGCTTGCAGCGGCGCTCCGCGAGGTCAGGGTCGCACCGATGCCGGCCTCGACCGCACTCAAGACCGCCTCGTTCCCTGGCAGTACCATGACGACGTTCAGATCGGACATCATCAGTCCTTCTCCTTCGATCATCGTCTTGAATGCATGGCGTGTGCCGGACCCCGTTTCACGCAGGACCCATGCGGATGCCATCAGCAGGGCACGATCGACAAACGGCTGCGCGACGATCGGGTGGTCGGGCGGCGCGACGATGATCATTTCATCGATCGCGATCGTTCGGGAGGAAATGGTGGAACGATCGACCTTTCCCTCCACCAAGCCGATCTCGACGGTTCCGGAATCGACGGCGTTGGCAACGGCTTCGGTGTTGCCGATCCGGATGTCGAACCGGATTCGCGGATAGCGGGCATGGAACCGCGCAAGCCGGGGGGGCAGCCAGTACGCCCCGATCGTCTGGCTTGCCATGACCGAAAGTTCACCACGCTGAAGGCCCGCCAGATCGTTGAGCGCCGCTTCCGCCGCACGCGCCTCGGCCAGCACCCGCTTTGCCCTTTCCAGGAACACCTGTCCGGTCTGGTTGAGATTGATGGACCGACCGATGCGGTCGAACAACGTCACGCCATGCCGCTGTTCGAGCGCCGATATGGCGGCGCTAACGGCCGACTGGGTCATGTTCATTGCCTTCGCCGCTTTGGTGATGTGCTGATGCTCCGCGACGACCACGAATATCCGCAACTGTTCCAGGGTCATGACCACCACCGCTAGGGTCGTGAATGATATATCAATCGATTTTCTCGAACGTTTGTAGCAGGAAAATTCGATGGAGCTGCTGGTTTTCGTCGCTAACCTTTGAAGGGGAGCAAATCAAAGGACGCGACCATGCTGAAAGCCTTCACTTTGGCGATGGGGATTGCCACCGCTGCGGCACTGCCTGCGGCCGCAGCGGAAATTCACGCTTACGGTCCGGGCGGTCCGCTTCCCGCCATGAAGCAGGCCGCCCTCGCCTTCGAGAAGGACACGGGCGTCAAGGTCATCATCAAGGCAGGTCCGACGCCCTCCTGGATCGGGGAGGCGAAGGAGGACGCGGACATCGTTTTCAGCGGTTCGGAAACGATGATGTCCGACTTCGTAAAAGCCTTCGGCGGACAGATCTCCGAAGAAAATGTCGTTCCGCTCTATCTTCGGCCCTCTGCAATACTCGTCCGCCCCGGAAATCCCGACAGGATCGGTGGGTTGAACGATCTGATGAAGCCCGGACACCGCGTTCTGGTCGTCAACGGCGCCGGCCAGAACGGTCTTTGGGAAGACATGGCCGGCCGCACCGGCGATATCTCCAAGGTCAAGGCTCTCCGGCAGAACATCAAGCAGTTCGCCTCCAACAGCGCCGAAGCCAGGAAAGCCTGGATCGAGGACAAGAGCCTCGACGCCTGGATCATCTGGAACATCTGGCAGGTGAGCAATGCCGATCTCGCCGATACCGTCGATGTGGAGCCGTCCTATCGCATCTACCGCGACACCGGCGCAGTCCTGACGGAGAGAGGGCACGCGAAGGACGAGGCAAAGGCTTTCCTGAAATTCCTCCAGGGTGAGAAGGCGGCCGCCATCTTCGCCAAAGCTGGATGGATCGTGCCAGCCTCTTGAGATCAGAAATAGGAGCGAACGATGTCGAGAAATGTGAAGAGAATCGCCGTCACCGGCGCGGCCGGTCAGATCTGCTATTCGCTTCTGTTCCGGTTGGCCGCCGGGGACCTTTACGGGAACATGCAGCGGATCGAACTGCGTCTTCTCGACCTGCCCCAGGCGCAGCCGGCTCTGCGCGGTGTCGTCATGGAGTTGGAGGATTGCGCCTTCCCGCTCCTTGCGAACATCGTCATGACGGACGACCCGGCGGTCGCGTTCCGGGATGTCGATGCGGCCTTCCTCGTCGGCTCGCGGCCGCGCACCAAGGGCATGGAACGTCGTGATCTGCTCACCGCGAACGCGGAGATCTTTAAGGTCCAGGGCCGGGCAATAGGCGAAAACGCCCGCCGCGACGCGCGCGTTCTGGTGGTCGGCAATCCCGCGAACACGAACGCGGCGATCCTGCTCCGCCATGCGCCGGGTTTCGATCCCTCCCAAGTGAGCTCGATGATCCGGCTCGACCACAACCGGGCACTGACGCAACTCGCCGGCAAGGCCAACTGCACCGTCTCGGAGATCGAAAATCTGGTGGTGTGGGGCAATCATTCGCCGACGATGTTCGCCGACTGGACCTTCGCGACGGCGGCGGGGAAGCCGCTGCCGGCCGTGGTCGACGATGAAGCCTGGTATCGTGGGACGCTGATCCCCGAGGTCGCACGCCGCGGCACCGCGATCATCGAAGCGCGCGGCGCCTCATCCGCGGCCTCCGCGGCCAACGCCGCGATCGACCAGATGCGGGACTGGCTGGCGGGAACCGGGGGGAAATGGACGTCGATGGCCGTGCCGTCGCAAGGACAGTACGGGGTGCCGGAAGGGCTGGTTTGCGGATTTCCGGTCATTTGCTCCCAGGGTTCCTACAGGATCGTCGAAGGTTTAGAGCTGAACGGCTTCCAGCGCGAAATGCTGCAGAAGACCGTGAAGGAACTCACCGAAGAACGGGATGCCTTGTCGTCCTGACCTGACCGCTGATTGCCGCTGCTTCGCCGTATCACCGACATCCCCGCGGAAACGTTCGACCAACTCCAGGCGGCACGAATGCCTTCACGCTGCATGATTATCGAGGCCGCGGTTTGAAAGGTCGGTTCCGGAAGCGGCGATTAAGCCATCTGTGCCGGCTTGTCCCTGAAAAGGGCCGAGGAACGGTGTGCCTTGAAAATTCGAGGAGGGTAATGTGTTCGCCACCGTTGCAGCGAAGCAGGAGTCGTGTGCCCGCGGTCGCGCCAAGCCGTACCGGCTGTCGGCGATCGTGGCATTGCTCTCGCTGACCGCTCCGCCACTGCACGCCGATCAGTTGACGGAGATCGGCCACCAGATATTCGAGCACGGGAGCGGTGGCGATGCTTCCGCAGCCGGATGTTCGTCATGCCACGGAAGCCATGGCGAAGGAAACCAGTTCGGCGGCATCCCGAAGCTGGCCGGCTTCGACAGTTTCTACATCACGAGGCAGCTTCACGGATTCAAAAGCGGCATCCGCACCAATCCGATCATGTCTCCGTATGCCTCTGCCTTGGACGATCACCAGATATCCGCCGTTGCCGCCTACATCGCCACGCTTCCCGACGTACGGGCCGACTCACGGGCCGTTTCACAGGATGAGCGGGTCTCCGGCGGGCAGGCCAAGGCCGATGCCGCTCCACCCTTGGTGAGGGACGGCGACCCCACCCGGGGAATACCTGCCTGCGCCACCTGCCATGGCGCCGTCGGCGACGGCTATGCCACCGCACCGGCCCTTGCAGGACAGTCCGCCGATTATCTCGCCCGCACGCTTCTCGCCTGGCGGAACGGGAAACGGCCGGAAGGCCCCGACTACTTCATGTCTCTCATCTCGCCAAGACTGACGCGCGGGGAAATCGAGGCGCTGTCTGCCTACTACGCGGATTTGGCGAGGCCCGTTCAACACTCATCCGGACAACAGCCCTGATTCAGCGGGGATGCCATCACCATGACGACATACTCGTTCAACCGCCGACGACTCTTCACCATGACCGCCTATGGCGCACTCGGTGCGGCGTTGCCGCCGGTCGCCCGGTCCGCCCTGGCGGAGACGATCGACCTTCCCTTCGCCAATGGGGAGCGCCAGATCGCACCGGCGGGGACCTTCCCCGAAAAGGCCGCCATGATAATCCACCGGACAAGGCCGCCGCTTCTCGAAACGCCATGGTCCGTGCTGGGGCAGCATGTCTTCACCCCCAACGAGAGCTTCTATGTCCGTTGGCATCTGGGGGATTTTCCCACCCATGTCGACATCGCCAGCTACCGGATTCGCGTGTATGGCGCGGTGGACGCGCTCTACGAGATTTCGCTGAAGGATCTGGCGGCGGATTTCGATCCGATCGATCTCGCAGCCGTGAACCAATGCTCGGGCAACAGTCGCGGGCGGGTCGAACCACGGGTGCCGGGGGCGCAGTGGGCGGACGGCGCGATGGGCAACGCCATGTGGACGGGCGTGCCGATCAGCCAAATCATCGCTCGCGCAAAGCCTCGGGCAAACGCCTCCCATGTCGCCTTCCGATCCATGGAGAGACTTGTCTCGATGTTTCCGGACAAGGACATCTACGAGAAGGTCCTTCCTCTGGAAAAGGCGATGGACGGCAATGTGATGGCCGCCTACGGGATGAATGGCGAGCAGATGCCGGTCCTCAACGGGTCGCCGGTCCGGCTGGTCGTGCCGGGATGGTATGCGACCTACTGGGTGAAGATGCTGAGCGAAATCGAGGTTACGACCCATCCGGGCGAAAAGTTCTGGATGGCGGGTGCCTACAAAATTCCGGATCGGCCGAACGGCTCGATCAGGCCCGGCGAGACGGGCGTCAATTATGTCCCCATCTCCGCCATGAATCCCCGGAGCTTCTTCTCCAACGCCGGCACGGGCGACAGGATTTCGTCGGGCGCGGATTTCGTGCTGCGCGGCCTAGCATTCGGCGGCAATTCCGCGGTCAGGTCCGTCGACATCTCCCTCGATGAGGGCCGCAGCTGGGAGCCGGCCAGCCTGGGCAAGGACTGGGGCGATTTCAGCTTTCGCCAATGGAGTTTCCGCCTTCCTGCGGGACGCAAGGGGAAGCTCGCGGTGATTGCGCGTGTGACCAGCGCCCTCGGGGAACGGCAGCCGCTTCAGGCCGGATGGAATGGCGGAGGGTTCATGTACAACCCGGCACCCCGCATAGACATCGAATTCGTATGAGGGAACGACCAGGATGCGGACGCGATATCTCATATTCCTCCTCTCGGTCGTTCCGGGCGCCACGCTGGCCGCGTCGGGCGTCACCTTCCCGGCGTCGAAAATCGATTTGAAGCCGCAGAGCGTGACGCTCCCGGGATCGGGCGCCCGCTACGAAGGGCCGGGCGCGGCCGTCCTCAACACGAACTGCCTGCTCTGCCACTCCCCGGCATTCGTCGATTCCCAGCCGCCCTTGCCGGCGGATGTCTGGAAGTCGGAAGTGACCAAGATGCGGGACAGCTTCGGTGCGCCGATCGGCGACGCCGCCATACCCGACATCGTTCGCGCGCTTGTCGAACGGCATGGGCTTCCGGCCGGCAATGCGCCGGGCGGCGAGGGGGAGGCCGGGGCCTCGGGCTGACCTGACGCTCCCACTCGGACGGCTCTGGTAGCTCCAACGGTCCGCGGACCCGCGACGCCCCTGTGCATCCATCCGGAAGGCCAGGACTTGCCGGGCCATCGGCGCGTCTCTGGGCATGGACCACAAAACCGAGCAAAGGGAAAACCAGATGAATGAGAAGATCGAGCCTGGGCAAAATGCCCCTCTTCCGCTTTCCCCTGTGAAACCCGTCGGAACATGGATCGTGGGCGGCTTCCTTCTGGTGGTTTCGCTTGCAGTCTGGTGCCTTGTCGCCGCCCTCTTCTCCATCCGCACATAAGGGTCTGCCATGTCCCGAGAAACTGTTCTGGACCCATTCGACGAAGCCTTTCATCGAACAGCCGATCGTCATGAACGCGTATGGGTCTTACTGTGCGTCCTGATGCTGACGCTCCTGATGATCGGGACAATGTTCTTTGTCGTTCACGACTATGGCGTCGTCACCCGGTCCGAAGCCTACAATAATGAACAGATCCCGGCGGAGACCAGGCGCGCCTTCCAGGAAGGAGCGGTGGTTCGGACGGGGCCGAACGCCTATTCGGTCTACATTACCGGACGCCTCTGGAACTGGGCACCGGGTACCATCCACGTCAGGCAAGGCGCGGCCATCACCTTCCACGTCACAAGCGCGGATGTGTTGCATGGCTTCGAGGTACAGGGCACGCCGGTGAATTTGACCGCCGTCCCGGGAATGGTGGGGACGGTCACCCACACCTTCCAGCGCGCCGGCGTCTTCTTCATCATCTGCAACGAGTTCTGCGGCCTTGAGCATCAGGCCATGGTCGGCAGGATCGTGGTCGATCCGCAGGAGGCCCAGTCATGAGCGCCGTCGGTTTCGCAGACCTGTCCCACGACGAAGCGTCCGCCTCCGTCGGCTCGACATGGGCGGCGGCACGGCGTCTGATGCTCGCCTTTCTCGTTACCGGCTTCAGCGCCCTCATGATCGGTGCCTCCATCGGGCCGCTCCAGGCGCTGAACTATGCCGGGATCGATCTGTATCCGTTTCTGGAGCCGGCCCTGAAGACCTACTATCAGGGCCTGACGATCCATGGCGTGCTGAACGCCTATGTCTTCACCTTCTTCGTGACGGCCGGCCTGCTGGTGTATCTGCCGGCCCGGGAGATGGACGTTCCGATCCCCCTGGGTCTGTGGGGGGCATGCTACGGAACCATGGCCGTCGGAACGCTGATGCTCCTCGTGGCGATGTTCGACAATTCGGCGACCGTCCTCTGGACTTTCTACCCGCCGCTCAAGGGCAGCGCGTTCTTCTATGTCGGAATGACCCTGCTGGCCTTCGGCAGCGTCCTGCCGCTGCCGGTCCTGCTGGTCATGCGCCGTCGCTGGCGTACGCTGCATCCGGGCATGATCACGCCACTCGTCACCTACATGTCGGTCATCACCATGCTGATGTGGGGTGTCTGCTCCCTCGGCGTGGGGCTGGAACTCCTCGTCCAGCTTGTCCCCTGGAGCCTCGGCTGGATCGACGCCGTCAACCCGATGATTGCACGCACGCTGTTCTGGCTCACCGGACATCCGATCGTCTATTTCTGGCTCATGCCCGCCTACGTGTCCTGGTACGGACTGTTGCCGCGCCAGGCGGGGGGAAAGCTTGCCTCCGACACGATGGCTCGCATCACCTTCGTCATGCTTTTCGTCTTTTCACTGCCGGTCGGAAGCCACCATCAGTTCGCGGATCCCGGTTTTTCCCCCATATGGCGCGGCATTCTGACGGCCTTGACGATGTCGGTGGCCCTGCCGAGCCTGATCACCGCCTTCACCATCGGTCTCAGTTTGGAATATGCCGGCCGCCGGCGTGGCGGCCGCGGCATTTTCGGCTGGTTCACGGCATTGCCCTGGGGAAATCCGGCCGTTGCCGCGCAGGTTCTTGCCGCCATCACCTTCATCGTCGGCGGCTCCACCGGGCTGGTCAATGGCAGCTGGCAGCTGGACAGCATCGTCCACAACACCACCTACCTGCCCGGCCACTTCCATCTGACGGTCGGAAGCGTCACGGCGCTGACCTTCATGAGTCTGGCCTTCTGGATGGTGCCGCACCTGAGCGGGAAGGCTCTGGTCAGCCGCCGGCTGGCGCTCGCCTCGGTCTGGCTCTGGTTTGTCGGGATCTCCCTGTTTGCGGTCGGCATGCTGTGGTCGGGGCTTCATGGGGTTCCGCGCCGCGCCTGGGTGTCCAGCCTGCCGGCGCCGGTCTATGACGCACTCTATGGGAATGCGCAGCTACCGCTCGCAGTCGTGGGACTTGGCGGTGCCGTCCTCTGGCTCGCCCTGCTCTGTTTCTACAGCCTGTTCTTCGCAAGCCTGGTCTTCGGCGCGAAGACCGAAGAAGGACGGGAGATCGGCTTCGCCGAGGTGCTCGGCGCCTATGCGGGCAGTGCCGCTCCGAACCGTGTCGCCGGGGCGCTCGACCACATCTGGATCATGACGTGGCTCGTCGCGCTTGCAACCGTCGCCGCCTATGTCCCGATCTTGTGGCCCTTCCTGCAGCATGCAAACCTCTCCACCGGCTGGAGGGTCTGGTGATGACGGACCAGGCGGAGCAGGGATTGCCCCTCCTGCTCTCCATCCGCCGGGCGGCAATCGTCTGCGGCGCCATGGCGGCCCTGTTGTGCGGCTATGCGTTCCTGTGGTCACCGAACACATTCTATGGTTCCTCCGCGGGCGACGTCCGCGACCCGGCGCTCGATCTGACGACGCTGTACGGCCGCCCCTTCCGGCTGGACAGCCTGAAGGGGCATGCGGTCCTGGTCTATTTCGGCTATGCGAGCTGCCCAGAAATCTGCTCCACCACATTTCTCGGCTTGGGACACGTGTTGGAACGTCTCGGTTCGCGAAAGAGCGAGATAGAGACGGTGTTCGTCACGCTCGATCCGGTCGCGGATACGCCCGACAGGTTGCGACAGTATCTCGCGTCGTTCGATCCGCCGCCCATCGGCTTGACGGGGAGCGAGGTTGCGGTGGCGAACGCTGCCCGCAACTGGAACATATCCTGGTGGCGGGACAAGGACAGCGGCCTCATAAACCATACGTCGGTTGTGTTCCTGCTGGATCCCCGGGGGCGGCTGCGCACGCGATACAGTTACTCCCAACTCGGCGACGCCGAGGCGGTGGCCAATGACATCCGCCATGTGCTCGACTGAAGCCAAGCCGCCGCTGGGCTGGAGGCTCTGCGGCCTGTTGGCCGCCCTGCTGGTGATCGGGGTGTCGGGCTGGGGGATTCACAATCCCCTATCCTCGATGTCGCTCTATACCATATCCCTCATGGGGCTGAACCAGGCCGCTCCCGCTTTGTTGTGCGCTTCGCTGCCTGCCGCATGGTGGCATCGGCTTGAACGGTCCCCGACGGCTTGCGGATGGCTGCTCGATCCCTGGATTGCGGGCGCTGCCTTCATGCTCGCGAGCACAGCCATCGGCTATCCCGCCATTCTCGATCCAAGCATCGCGAACGCCCTCTTCGCCGCCCCCCTCGGTCTGCTGGAATTCGTGATCGGGACGATGCTCTGGGCCCAGATCCTCGCGGCGAGATCGACGGGGCCACGCCCGTTCGGGATCTGCGTGCTCGCAATCGTGGCGGGGATCCCGATGACCATCGTCTCGGTCCTGTGGATGACGTCTCCCAGCGTGCTTTACACGCCATATCTTGACGTCGTCTGCTTATGGAACCTGTCGCCGATCGAGGACCAGCGCCTGTCGGGCTTCATCATGTTGGTTTCCGGGATACCACTTCAACTTGCGGGAATTTGCAAACTGCTTTTCCCTTGAAATACCGTAAGCGTCGTCTATGGGCCAGCCTTGCTGGAGCAGTGTGCCGCGTGCCGGCGTGTCGCATGGAGGGGGTGAGGGCAAGAGGTTGCCCTGGCTCCCCCCGCCGGTCAGGCGGTGCGGACGGAGTTCGGGCGTCCGAGGTCGAGCATGCGGTTGAGCACGGCGGCGGCGGCGATGGCGATCTCGGTGGCCGGCGCTCGGTCGGCATGGAGCCGCAGGGCCGGTCCGATGACCTGCTTCCAGCGTCCGATCTGCCCCTCGACCTTTGCCCTCTGATTGTAGCCGCTGCTCCGCTGCCAAGCCATGCGCCCGGTCGTAGGCGCCATCACCGGTGAACGCGGCCACCGGGCCGGTGACTTGGTCGAGCAAGGGGCCGACCTGGGCGTCGTCGTCAACATCGCGGTCGGTCAGCGTGGCTGCGCCGCTTCGGCCGTGGGATGCGGTGACGGCGAGCGGCATTCGCTTTATGCGGCATGGCGACAGACCAGAGCGGGAGTGGGGCCTCCGACTACGACACCGGCAACATCCGTGCAACACGCTACATCATGCGCTACCAGCGACTGATCGGGCGCAGCCTGCGATCCCGGAGTCTGCCTGCCCAGAAAGGTCGAGGTCACCACTGGCCGCCGGCGGATTCCCCATCGCGGCGATTTGTGCGCCAATGTAAGGCGCTGGCCTCCCCGTCAATGCGTCCCCGGATTGGCCCGCGCCCGCGTCACCGCGTTCGCCACGTCGGTCCAGGCCGCCTTGTCCGGAGCGAAACGGCCGCGCAGATACGCCATCAGATCCGCAACCTGGCGGTCGGACAGGCTGTCGCGGAAGGCCGGCATATAGCCGAGGTCGCGGGTCGCCGGGTTCTGGATGCCGTGCAGGATGACGCGGGCGAGATTGTCGGGGCTGTCGCTGTGGACGTTGCTGTTCACCGCCATCGACGGACTGACGCCGAACAGCGTCGGTCCGTTGCCGTCGCTGTGGCAGGCTTGGCAGGCGCCGTTGAAGATGCGCTCTCCATTGGCGGAACTGACGGGGACGGGCGTGGCCGCGGGCGCTTCCACCGCATCACCGCCCACATCGCTGCCCAGGGAGGCGAGATAGACCGCCATCGCCCGCACATCCGCCTCCGGTACGGTCGACAGCTCGTGCACCACTGCGGCCATCGGGCCTGCGGCGACGCCATGGCGCTGGGAGAAGCCGGTGCGCAGGTAGGTGAACAGGTCGTCCTCCGTCCAGGGCTTCGGCGCCTTGGACAGCGCGGTCAGCGCCGGCGCCTCCCAGCCGTCGACCGTGCCGCCGGCCAGGAAGGCCTCGCCCAGCTTCTCCGCCCCCAGCGCGTTGCGCGGGCTGTGGCAGGCAGCGCAGTGGCCAAGCCCGTTGACCAGATAGTTGCCGCGGTTCCACTCGGCGCTCCGCTGCGGGGCCGGCTTGTAGGTCTCACGGTTGAGAAACAGGGTGTTCCACCCCGCCATCATCGGGCGCAGGTTGAAGGGGAAGCGCATGGTGTTGGCTGGCGTCTCGCTGCGCACCGGCTGCTGCGTTATCATGTAGGCATAGAGCGCCTGCATGTCGTCTTCGGTCATGTTGCGGAAGGCGGTGTAGGGGAAGGCCGGATAGAGATGCCGGCCGTCGCGGCTGATCCCCTCGCGCATCGCCCGGTCGAAGGCGGCGAAGGACCAGCGCCCGATCCCGCTGTCCGGGTCCGGCGTGATGTTGGTGCTGTAGACGGTGCCGAACGGCGTCTCGAACGGCCGGCCGCCGGCATTGGCCGCACCATTCTCCACCGTGTGGCAGACCGCGCAGTCGCCGAGTGCCGCCAACTGCCTCCCGCGCTCGATGGTGGCGGACGACCACAGCCCTGAGGACGGCGGCGAGACCGGGACGATTTCGGCGCGGAAGGGCAGGGCGCTGCTCGCCATGCCGATCATCACCCCGCATAAGCCGGTCAGTGAGGCGCCGAGCCACGCCTTCCAGCCGCGCTTGCGCGGCTTCACCGCTTCCGGCGGGGCGGGCGCGACCGCTTCGGACGGGCCGTTCAGCGCCTCGCGCACCCGCTCCGCTGTGATTGGCAACTCGCGGAAGCGAATCCCGGTGGCGTCGAAGATCGCGTTGGCGATGGCCGCCGCACTGGGGACGGAGGCTGACTCGCCCGATCCCAGTGGCGGCTCGGTCTCGCGCGGCATCATCAGCACATCGATGTCCGGCACCTCGGGGAAGGTCATGATCGGATAGCCGCCCCATTCCTTGGCGGCGACCACCGAATCCTCGAACTCCACCTGTTCCTTCAGCACCCGGCTGGTCGATTGGATGACGTTGCCGTGGATCTGGTGGCGCACGCCGTCGGGGTTGATCATCTGGCCGGCGTCATGGCCGACCACCACGCGGGTCACCGCGATCTCACCGGTCTTGCGGTCCACCGCCACGTCGGCCACCCAGGCCGCCCATGCGGCGCCGAAGCCGGGGAACTTGCTGTGGATGTAGCGGGCATAGGCGAAGCCGCGTCCGCGCAGCACGTCTCCCTCCGGCGGGGTCTGCTGCGGGGCGGTGCGCGGCTGCCAGCCGGCACGCCCGGCGACGGCACGGATCAGGTCGGCGGCGCGTTCGTCGTCGCGCAGGTGGCGCAGGCGGAATTCCACCGGATCGACCCCGGCGGCGAAGGCAAGCTCGTCGATGTAGCTGTCATGGGCGAAGCTGTTGGGCATCGCCGACACCCCGCGCATCCAGGAGGCGCGGACGATGGGAGCCATGTCGTTGATGACCACCCGCATGTTCTCGTAGTCGTAGGGCGGGATGGAGGTGCGGTCGCCCATCTCGAACACCGCCGCCACCGGATCGACCCGTCCGGTCAGCAGCAGCGCCAGCGTCGGCGCGCCGTTCGACGGGTAGCTGGTGGCGAAGTCGTAGGCGACGATGCCGCCGTCGGCGCTGATCCCGCCATCGACCTCCATCAGCTGGGCGGTGCCCTTCGGCTCCCACAGATGCTCCTGCTCGCGGGTCAACTGGACGCGCACCGGACGGCCGACCGCCTGCGACAGCAGCAGCGCATCGGCCGCCACGTCGTCGGCGCAGTTGCGGCCATAGCAGCCGGCGGCCTCCATTCGCACCACGTCGATCCGCTCCTCCGGCCATTCCAGCAGCCAGGCAAGGTCGGCGCGCAGCAGATGCGGGTTCTGGGTGCCGGACCAGACGGTCGCATGGTCCGTGCCGCAATCGGCGACGGCGCAGGACGGCCCGATCGAGCCGTGCATCTGGTAGGGCCAGACATAGGTCCGCGTCATCCGCTGGTCGGCGGTGGCTAGGGCGGCATCGACATCGCCCTTGTCCAGCACCTTGCGTGGCGTGCTGGGATTCTCGCGCAGGGCCTGGGCGAGGTTCGACAGGTCGGGCAGCTTGCGGGTCCAGGGCTTCCAGCTGATCTTCAGCTCCCGCGCCGCCTTGATCGCCTGCTCCTCGCGCTCCGCCACCACGCCGACGAAGTCGCGCAGCACCACCACCTTGACGACGCCTGGGATGTGGGCGATGGAGCCTTCGTCGATGCTCTCCAGGCTGTTGCCGACGAACTCGCCGCTGTCGATGCCGGCATAGGGCGGGCGGACCACCCGGCCATGCAGCATGCCCGGCAGCCGCAGGTCGTGTACATACGAGAATTCGCCGGTCGCCTTGGCCGGAATGTCGACGCGGGGCGCCCCCTTCCCGACCAGCTTGTACTGTTCGCGCGCCTTCAGAGGGGCCTTGCCGCTGATGCGCAACTCCACCCGCTCGCCCCGCACCAGCTCACCGTATGAAATGCGGCGGTTGCCGTCGCCGGCGATCACCACGCCCTCTTCGACGCGCAACTCTCCTGCCGGCACGCCGAACAGGGCGGCGGCGCGCTCCAACAGGAAGCGGCGCGCCTCCGCCGCGGCGTTGCGGAGGGGGACCGCCGAAATCTGGATGGTGGCACTGGCGATGGTGGCGCCCTGGTTGGGCGTACGGCCGGTGTCGCCCAGCACCATGCGCAGCTGGTCCATGCGCAGGTCCAACTCCTCCGCGACGATCTGGGCCAGCGCCGTCTGGATGCCGGTGCCGAGATCGACATGGCCGTTGAAGGCGAAGACCTGCCCGTCGTCGCGCACCGCCAGGAACAGCGCGGTTTCCGGCGGTTTGGGCGTCGCGGTGGCACCCTTGGCGACCGGGCCGGAGGGCGGAAGGATCTCGTCAACGATCAGCAGGACGCCGGTCGCCGCCATCAGCTCCGCACGCGTCGGCGTCGGCTGGGACTGCAATTCGGGCGTCGGGCCGGGCGTCGAGATGGTCGTCATGATGTGCTCCGGGGGAGGAGAGAAGCTGCGCAGCCCGCATGACGGCGCGCAGGATTTCGACATGGGTACCGCAGCGGCACAGGTTGCCGGACAGGGCGCGGCGCACCTCGTCCATGGTCGGAGTCGGATTGCGGTCGAGCAGCGCCTTGGCGGTCATGATCATGCCGTTCATGCAATAGCCGCACTGTGCGGCCTGCTCGTCGATGAAGGCCTGCTGGACCGGGTGCGGGGCGGCGCTGCTGCCCAGCCCTTCCAGCGTCACCACCTCGCGCCCTTCCGCACCGGCCAGCGGGATCACGCAGGACCGTGCGGCGACGCCGTCGAGGATGATGGTGCAGGCCCCGCATTCACCGAGCCCGCAGCCGTATTTCGGCCCGTTCAGGGCCAGATCGTTGCGCAGGATGTAGAGCAGCGGCGTGTCGGCCATCGCCGTCACCGAGACGGCGCGGCCATTCACCCGCAGCGCGATGGTCTTTTCCATAAAGCGTCCGTCCGGTGCGATTGGTCCCGCATCCCCGCGGGCCTCCGCGGGAGCCTTGTCTGCAAGGCGTCGGCGGGTGGTTACTCCTCCCCGTCCTGCGTGATCATCTTCTGCAGGACATGGGTGACCGCCAGCCGTTCTGCCGGGTTCAGCTGCCCCATGGTCAGCTCGCTGATCCGCTTGGCGCAGGGCACCATGTCCTCCAGCAGTTGCCGTCCCTCGTCGGTCAGGCAGTTGATGACCTTGCGGCGGTCCTGCGCGTCGGAGGTCTGGCTGATCAGCCCGCGCGCCTTCAGCCGGTCGACGATGCCGCGGATCGTCGCCTGATCGATGGCGGTGGACTTCACCAGCTCGATCAGTGAACTCGGCCCATTGTCGCGGATGGCGCAGAGCGTGACGAACTGCACCGAAGTCAGCTGCGGGTCGCAGGCGTTGCGCTGGAAGATGGCGAGGTGCCGTTGATAGGCCCGCCGCAGCAGATGGCCGATCTGGTCGGAAAAGACGTAATCCGCCTCTCCGGGGCCAGCGTGGGGGCCGTCTTCGGGCAGCAGGTCTTGGGACATCGGGGACAACATGCGGTGGACCGGGTGTGTGGCGAACGATAGCAGCGGCGACGGGGGCAGGGAAGGGCGGCGGGCTTTCGGTCTCACGCCGCCCTTGATTCCGGACGTCATGCCCTGGACGCCTCCGGCGCCACCACGTCGCCGGCCAGCACCATTGGCTCGCCGTCCAGCAGGATGTCGCAGCCGCGCAGCGGGATGTCCATGTGGCAGGGGGTCTTGCGGCTGCCGCCGACCTCGGTGTTCGGGCCGGTGGAGAACAGGAAGTTGCCGTAGAAGGCGCGGGCGTCCATGCACATGCCGTCGTTCTTGTCGTGCAGGCCCATCGCCGTCCATTGCGCCCGCGGCTGCAGGCCCCAGCCGATGTGGGAGATGCCGTAGACCTCCGGATCCTTGAAGTAAGCCATGTAGTCGCGCAGGTATTCCGCCTCGAACCCACCATGGATGCGGCGGATGAAGCCCTCCTCGATCTCCAGCGTCACCTTCTCGCGCACATAGGTCTTGAAGGGCAGCAGGATGTCGCCGACGTCGAGCACCAGCGTGCCTTCGGCGCTGCCTTCGTCCGGCCAGGAGAACAGGAAGCCGCTCGGCCAATGGTCCCAACGGCCGGGCTCGTCGGCGAAGCCATATTCCGTCACCGTCGGATACTGGCCGAGCGTCGCGCGGAAATCGCTGCCGGCCTTGGAGGTCACGGCGATGGAGCGGGCGCGCTTCAGCCGTTCCGCCGCGGCGTTGACGCGAATCTTATCCTCCTCCGTCGGCATGATGCGGGCCAGCACCTCCGGCGGCTCCACCGCCAGCAGGATACGGGTGCCGGTCTTCAGGATCTGCTCCTGTTCCGGCGAATGCAGCAGCATCATGGTGTCGACGATCAAATCGGCCGCCTCCAGCGCGCGCTGGGCGGCAAGGTTGCCGGTCAGGGGCGTGTCGCCGCAATAGGCGGTCATGTCCATGCCCATGGCGCGCGGATGGTTGAAGGCCGGCAGTTCGACGCCGTACACGTTCGCACCCAGGCGCTGGGCCGCGTCCATCGCGGCGCGCACGATGCGCGGGTTGGAATAGTCGCTTTTCAACACAGCGACGCTCTGGGTCTTGTCCACTTTGGACAGGGTCAGAACCCGTTCGAACATCTGCGTCAGTTCGCGATCGCTGACCGGCATCTCATCTCTCCCAACCTAGGTGGCCATGGCCGCGCAATGCGCGATCCAGGCCGGATTTCCGGATGATCGTCTGCCGCTGACAGCGGCCGTCTGATCGATACATATAGAGCGTATAAGCTTAATTCGACCATGAACAGTGTGGGGGTAAGCTCTTTGTTGTCGCTGCGCCGATATGAACAATAATAAGGCATGCCTGATAAAAAATGAGGCGCCTCAAGGCTAAAATGCGATCAAACCGTGCCTTAATGCGGGTTTTCGGTCCCGCAAAGCCCGAGTGCCGTTGTATGACGAAATGTGTTGCGTGGCAAGTTGAAACAGCGTACACACTCTATAACGAGTTCAACGCAACGGTCGCCGGCCAGAGCCGGGGCGAGAAGCCCCCGGACACCCTTTCCGCACCCTTGCGTCCGGTCGCGCGCGCCGTGGCGCCGCCGGCCGAAAACCCCCACGTCAGCAAAGGGCCATACCCATGGGAAAGACTCAGAGAATCGCTATCGTCGGGGCCGGCCTGGGCGGGGCCGCCGCCGCCGGGCTTCTGCAGCAGGCCGGGTTCCAGGTGGATGTCTACGAACAGGCCCCTGAATTCTCCCGGCTGGGTGCGGGCATCCACGTCGGTCCCAACGTGATGAAGGTGTTCCGCCGCCTGGGCATCGAGAAGCCGCTGGAGGCGATGGGCTCCAAGCCGGACTTCTGGTTCAGCCGCGACGGCTTTACCGGCGATTACCTGTCACGAATCCCGCTGGGCGACTTCGCCAAGCGCGAATACGGTGCCGCCTACGTCACCGTCCACCGTGGCGACATGCATCTGCTGCAGATGGATACGCTGGCCTCCGGTTCGGTCTATTTCGACAAGCGGCTGGAGACGATCACCGACAGCGGTGACGACGTGCATCTGACCTTCGCCGACGGGACCGAGGCGCGTGCCGACATCGTCATCGGCGCCGACGGCATCAACTCCCGCATCCGCGAGGCCCTGCTGGGCGTCGAGGCGCCGAACTACAGCGGCTGGGTCGCGCACCGCGCGCTGATCCGCGGCGACCAGCTGGCCAAGTACGACCTGACCTTCGAGGACTGCATCAAGTGGTGGACCGAGGACCGTCACATGATGGTCTATTTCACCACCGGGAAGCGCGACGAATACTACTACGTCACCGGGGTGCCGCATCCGGCCTGGGACTTCCAGGAGGCCTTCGTCGACAGCAGCCGCGAGGAGATGTTCGAGGCCTTCCAGGGCTATCACCCGACCGTCCAGGCGCTGATCGAGTGCACGGAAGAGGTCACCAAATGGCCGCTGCGCAACCGCAACCCGCTGCCGCTGTGGAGCCGCGGCCGGCTGGTCCTGCTGGGCGACGCCTGCCATCCGATGAAGCCGCACATGGCCCAGGGCGCCGGCATGGCCATCGAGGACGCGGCGATGCTGACGCGCTGCCTGACTGAAACCGGCCTGACCGACTACCGCACTGCCTTCGCCCTGTACGAGGCCAACCGCAAGGACCGGGCGACGCGCGTGCAGGCGGTGTCCAACGCCAACACCTTCCTGCGCGACCAGGAGGATCCCGCCTGGGTCTTCGGCTACGACGTTTATGAGCAGCCGCTGCGCGAAGGCATCGCGGCATGACCGCCTCGACCTTCCTCTACGGCGCCAATGTCCAGGCGAACGGCATCCGCCAGCATTACCTGCGCTACGGCGGGGAGCGGCATGCCGGACGCCCTGCCATCGTGCTGATCCCCGGCATCACCAGCCCGGCCGTCACCTGGGGCTTCGTCGCCGAGCGCTTCGGGCGGCAGTTCGACACCTATGTGCTGGACGTGCGCGGACGAGGGCTGTCGGAAAGCGGCCCGCATCTGGATTACGGCATCGATGCCTGCGCCGACGATGTGAACGCCTTCGTCGCCGCGCTCGGCCTGACCGACTACGTCCTGGTCGGCCATTCCATGGGTGCCCGCTTCGCCATCCGCGCTTCGGTGCGCGGGGACGGGAAGGGCCTGCGCCAGCTTGTGCTGATCGATCCGCCGGTCTCCGGCCCCGGCCGCCGGCCCTATCCCAGCGGGCTGCCCTGGTACGTCGATTCCATCCGCCAGTCCTTGAAGGGCATGGACGCCGACGCCATGCGCGCCTTCTGCCCGACCTGGACGGAGGAGCAGCTGCAACTGCGCGCGGAATGGCTGCACACCTGCTACGAGCCGGCCATCGTCCGTGCCTATGAAGGCTTCCACCAGGACGACATCCATGCCGACCTGCCGAAGCTGCCGGTTCCGGCGCTGCTGATCGTCGCCGGACGCGGCGGCGTCATCCAGCCGGAGGACGAGGAGGAGATCGCCCGCCTCCAACCCGCCATCCGCATCGCCCGCGTCCCCAACGCCGGGCACATGATCCCCTGGGACGACCTCGACGGCTTCTTCGCCGCCTTCGGCGACAGCCTCGGTCATCCGCTCGCCTGACACACAGGAACCAATCCCATGTCTTCGCTGTACCGCATCGGCCAGATCGTCCCCAGCTCCAACGTCACCATGGAAACGGAAATTCCGGCCATGCTGACCGCGCGTCAGGCGATCCGCCCGGAACGCTTCACCTTCCATTCCGCCCGCATGCGGATGAAGACGGTCAAGAAGGAAGAGCTGGCGGCGATGGACGCCGAATCCGACCGTTGCGCCGTCGAGCTGTCGGACGCCCGCGTCGATGTGCTGGGCTATGCCTGCCTCGTCGCCATCATGTCGATGGGCCTTGGCTACCACCGCGATTCCGAGGCGCGGCTTGCCCGCAAGACGCTGGAGAACGACGCGCCGGCCCCGGTGGTCACCAGCGCCGGCGCCCTGGTCGACGGGCTGAAGGTGATGGGCGCCAAGCGCATCGCCATCGTTGCCCCCTACATGCGCCCATTGACCGAGTTGGTGGTGGATTACATCCGCGCCGAGGGCTTCGAGGTGCAGGACTGGCGCGCGCTGGAGATCCCCGACAACCTCGACGTCGCCCGCCACGACCCCAACAACCTGCCGGACATCGTGCGCGGCATGAACCTGGAGGGCGTGGACGTGGTCGTCCTGTCCGCCTGCGTGCAGATGCCGTCGCTGCCGGTGGTGCCGCGGGTGGAGGCGGAGACCGGTAAGCCGGTGCTGACCGCCGCCATCGCCACCACCTACGCCATGCTGAAGTCGCTGAAGCTGGAGCCGATCGTGCCCGGCGCCGGCGCCCTGCTGTCCGGCGCTTACTAAGGAGCGACCACATGACCGACGGGCAGAGCGCATCCGACAATTACAAGGGCGTCTGGGGCAACCGGATCGGCTTCGGCGAGCGGCCGGCCCTCCTGGTGATCGACTTCATGCAGGGCTACACCACCGAAGGCGCGCCGCTCTACGCCCCCGGCGTGGTGAGCGCGGTGGCGGAGACGGTCGAGTTGCTGGAGACCGCCCGCCGCACCGGCATTCCAGTCGTCCACACCAACATCCGCTATCATCCCGGCCATTTCGCCGATGGCGGCATGTGGGTGCGCAAGGCCCCGGTGATGAAGGACATGGTGGAGGGCAACCCGCTCGCCGCCTTCTGCCCGGAGGTCACGCCGCAACCCGACGAGGTGGTGATCTCCAAGCAGTATGCCAGCGCCTTCTTCGGCACCAGCCTCGCGCCGATGCTGCATGCCATGGGTGTGGACACGGTGGTGCTGACCGGATGCTCGACCAGCGGCTGCATCCGCGCCAGCGCCGTCGATGCGGTCCAGCACGGCTTCCGCACCATCGTGGTGCGCGAATGCGTCGGCGACCGCCACGACGGCCCGCACGAGGCCAACCTGTTCGACATCGACAGCAAATACGGCGATGTGGTGAAGAAACAGGAGGCGCTTGCGCAGTTCGTAAAGAAGGTCGGCTAAAAAACGCTTTCCGGTATCAGGACCAATAAAAAGAAAACCGGGGCCAACACCCGGTGCCGCACCCGAGACAGGCGGCGCCGGCATGCAAAAACAGGACGGGTTCACAACGCGATCAGCGTAAGGAGACAGACGACATGTCCTATGCCCAGACGACAACAGCGAATGCCGCACCCAATGCAGCTTTGGGCGCGGCGCAGTCCGTCGATGCGGACCAGCTTTACAAGAAAATCACCTGGCGGATCATTCCCTTCCTCTGCTTCTGCTATCTGGCAGCCTATCTCGACCGCATCAACATCGGCTTCGCCAAGCTGCAGATGATGGGCGACCTCCAGTTCAGCGAGGCGGCCTATGGTCTGGGCGCCGGCCTGTTCTTCGTCGGCTACATCCTGTTCGAGGTGCCGAGCAACCTCGTGCTGACCAAGGTCGGCGCGCGGCTGTGGATCGCGCGCATCATGATCACCTGGGGCCTGCTGTCGGCCGCCACCATGCTGGTCTCTACCCCGACCCAGTTCTACATCGTCCGTTTCCTGCTGGGCGCCGCCGAGGCTGGCTTCCTGCCGGGCGTGCTCTATTACCTGACGCTGTGGTTCCCGACCTATCGCCGCGGCCGCATCATGGCGCTGTTCGTCATCGGCCTGCCGCTGTCCAGCGTGATCGGCGGCCCGCTGTCGGGCTGGATCATGGGCCATTTCGACCATGTCCAGGGCTTGCGCGGCTGGCAGTGGTTGTTCCTGCTGGAGGCGATCCCCAGCGTGCTTCTCGGCTTCCTGACCTTCATGGCGCTGCCCAACTCCTTCCGCGATGCCAAGTGGCTGTCGGGCGATGAGAAGGCCCGGATCGCCGCCGACCTGCACGGCGACGATGCCGAGGCCAAGCATGCCGGCCACAGCTTCAAGGAAGGGCTGCTGAACCTGAAGGTCTGGATGCTGGGCGGCATCGATTTCGCCATCCTGTTGACCGCCTACGCCATCGGCTTTTGGCTGCCCACCTTCATCCGCAAGACCGGCGTGGTCGACCCGTTCCACATCGGCCTGCTGACGATGATCCCCAACATCCTGGCCGTGATCGGCATCCTGCTGATCGGCGCCAGTTCCGACCGGATGCGCGAACGGCGCTGGCACATCATCGTTCCCTTTCTGGCCGCCTCCGCTGCGATGGCCGCCAGCACCTTCTTCGCCGAAAACCTCGTCGCCACCGTCGCGCTGTTCACCATCGCGTCAGTCGGCGTGCTGGGTCCGCTTCCGGCCTATTTCAGCCTGCCGGCCACCTTCCTGAAGGGCACGGCGGCGGCCACCGGCTTCGCCATGGCGATCTCGCTCGCCAGCATCGCCGGGCTGGTCAGCAACTCGCTGATCGGCATCGTGATCGACCTGACCGGCAGCAGCAGCGCCGCCCTGTGGTTCTTCTCAGGCTGTCTGCTGGTCGGCGCCCTGCTGGTCTATGCCCTCCCGCCGAAAGTGGTGAATCGCTGACCAAATGGTGTAGCGCGTAAACCATATGTGAAAGCTTGAATGGCAGTTTTTTATGGCCGGTCCGGCCGGCGCCACACCAGCGGGTGAGGCGCCGGCTCAACCGTTCCGACAAGACGTTCCAGCAAAACGCCAGACGCCGAGGGGCAACAGAGACATGATTTCCGCATTGCGTGGCATCCGGGGGCGCCTGCTTCTGCTGCCTTTGATCACCGTCCTGGCGCTGGTCGGCGCCGGGGCCATGACCGCGAAGACGCTCGGCACCGTGATGATGGAGGAGCGGCAGGCCCGCGCCCGCGTCGCGGTGGAGATGGTCACCTCCATCATCGAACGGTTCGAACAGCGGGCCGCATCCGGCGAACTGCCGGTCGCCGACGCGCAGAAGCTGGCGCTCGACATCGCGCGGACTGCCCGCTACGACGGGTCGGAATATGCGCTGATTCTCGACCGCAAGGGCAACATCCTGGCCCACCTGAACCCGCAGGTCGAAGGCAAGGCGATGTGGGACAGCACCGACAAGAGCGGCCGGCTATTCGTGCGCGACGAGATCAAGGCCGCCGAATCCGGCGGCGGTTATTCCTCCTTCTCCTTCCCCAAGCCCGGTTCCAGCGATCCGGTGGAGAAGTCCGCCTATTCCAAGCTGACCAAGGGCTGGGGCTGGGTGGTCAGCTCCGGTGTCTATCTCGACACGGTGGCCGCCGCGCGGATGCAGACCTTGCTGAACATCGCCGCGGTCATCGCGGTGCTGGCGGCGGTCAGCCTTGGCCTTGCCGTGTGGATCGGCCGGCGCATCACCACGCCCATCCTGCAACTGACCCAGGCCACCAACCGCATCTCCACCGGCGACCTGTCCGTCGCGATCAACCACCAGGACCGCAGCGACGAGGTCGGCACGTTGGCCCGCGCGCTGGAGGACTTCAAGCGCAACGGGCTGGAAGTCCGCCGTCTCCAGGCGGAAGCCGAAGCGCAGAAGGACCGCACCGAGGCCGAACGCCGCGCCGCCCTTCTCGACATGGCCGCCCAGTTCGAGGCGCGCGTGATGGGCATGGTCGCCGCCGTCGCCGCCGCTGCGCATGAGATGGAGAAAACCGCCTCCGGTATGGCCGCCGCCGCTGACCGCTCCGGCACCCAAGCCGATGCAGTGTCGCAAGCGTCCGAACAGGCCAGCAGCAACGTCAACACCGTCGCCGCGGCGACGGAGGAACTGTTCGCCTCCATTGCCGAAATCGGCCGTCAGGTGACCATGTCCACCAGCGTCGCCGGCCGTGCGGTGGATGAAGCCGCGAAGATCGACGGCATGATCCACAGCCTGGCGTCCGCCGCTCAGGAGATCGGACAGGTGGTGGAACTGATCAACGCCATCGCCGGTCAAACCAACCTGCTGGCGCTGAACGCCACCATCGAAGCGGCCCGCGCCGGCGAGCACGGCAAGGGCTTCGCCGTCGTCGCCTCGGAGGTCAAGGCGCTGGCCAACCAGACCGCCAAGGCCACCGAAGACATCCAGGCCAAGGTGCAGGAAATCCAGCAATTCACCGGGAATACGGTGACGGCGGTGCAGGGTATCGGCACGACCATCACCTCGGTCAGCGACATCGCCACCGCCATCGCGTCTGCGGTGGAGCAGCAGAGCGCCGCCACCAAGGACATCGGCGCCAACATCCAGCAGGCCGCCCGCCATACGGCGGAGGTCAACAGCAACATCGCCGGCGTCGCCCAGACCGTCGGCCAGACCGGCAGCGCCGCGTCCGGCGTGCTGTCCGCCTCCAGCGGTCTGGTCCGCGAGACGGTCAGGCTGCGTAGCGAGGTCGAGGACTTCCTGTCGACCGTCCGCGCCGCCTGATCGGCGGCCTCAGTGGGCAGGCGGTCGGAAGGCCTGGCTTTGCAGGATGGCCTGCCCGGACAGGGAGAGCACGACATCGACGAAAGCCTGCCCGCAAGCGGCATCGCCCTTTGCCATCACGGGTGATGCCGTACTTCGCACCATCGTCGCCCATGCCGGCATCTGGCTGGCGCTCTGCCGCTGGATAGGTGTCGACGCCGTCCTGCTGTGGCCGTCCAATGCGTCGCCTGACACCCTGACAGGGGCGGCCGTCGCTCCCGGAACCCGCAGACCCGCGCAAAACAGAAGTCGCCCAACAATCCGTCATTGTCATACTAGGCAGGTCCATATGGTCCTGTCAGGTTGGCGAGCGCGCCCTGTTCGTGGCAGGTTTCCGGTTATGAGCAATAAGCATTGTGCGATTTCGGCTGCGGCCGCGGCCTGCACGCGGAGGGTCACCCTCCCTTCACCTTGGCGATGAACTGGTCGACCTCCGTCCGCAGCCGATCGGACTGGGCCGTCAGTCCCGATGCTGCTCCCAGCACGTTGGAGGCATGCGTCCCGACTTCGCGCGTCGCCACCGTAACGCCCCCGATGTGGCAAGTGACCTTCTGGGTTCCCGCGGCGGCATGCTGGATGTTGCGGGATATGTCCGCGGTCGCCCCTCCCTGCTGTTCGACGGCGGCAGCGACGTCGGAGGAAATCTCGCTGATGTGAGCGATTGTCTGCCCGATCGCCCGGATCGCGCCGATTGCCTCCTGGCTGGCCTTCTGCACCGAAGCGATCTGCTCGCCGATATCCGCCGTCGCCCGGGCCGTCTGGCTGGCCAGCGACTTGACCTCGCCGGCAACCACGGCGAAGCCTTTGCCCGCCTCCCCGGCGCGGGCCGCCTCGATGGTGGCGTTGAGGGCCAGAAGATTGGTCTGGCCCGCGATGTCGGAGATCATCTTGACCACCGCGTCGATGCGACTGGCGGCAGCACCCAGGCTGGCGACGATCTCGTTGGTCTGTTCAGCCTGAATCACTGCGCGATCGGCAATTCGGGCAGCATGGCCAACGCGCTCGCCGATCACGCGGATGGACGCCGACAATTCCTCGGCCGCGGCAGCGACCGCCGAGACGTTCCCGGCGGCCAGATCGGAAGCATCGGCAACGGAGGTCGCCTGCTGCGTCGCGTCTTCCGCCACTTGGGAAAAGGACTCTGCGGTCGACCTCAGTTGGGTGGCCGCCGAGGATACGTTCTCGACGACGCCGGCGACGCTGAGTTCGAACGCCAGAGCCAGGTCCGACATCATGCGGGTCCGTTCCGCGTCGGCGTATGCTTCCTGTTCCTCGCGCTCGGCCTTCAGTCGCCCAGTCTCGATCAGGTTGTCACGGAAGATCCGAAGCGCGGCGGCGATTTCTCCCAGATCCCTGGTCCGGAACTCCGGCACAGGCGTATCCAGCTTCCCATTGGCCAAAAAGGCCGTGGTGCTGGTGAGCGTTGCAAGCGGGCGGAGGATCCCGCGCAGGACGAAGAGCGTGACCGCGGCACAGCCGAGGGCACCGATCGCGGCGGCGGTCATCATCACACCTGCCAGATCGGTGGTGATCTCGTCATTGCTTTCCACCGTTTCGGACAGCGTCTGCCTGTCCTGGGTCGCCAGAAGTTTGACCCCCTCCGCCATGCGGTCGAGATGTTCGAACAGCCCATCGACCCGCGCGCTGATTTCAAGCATCAGATCCTGGGGAACAACGCCCTTGCGTTGGCTGACGTCCTCGATCCCTTCCAGGGACCGGGCCAGCAGGTTTTCGAAGGAATCCTTTGCGACCTTGATACGTTGTTCGACGTCGTCAATTCCTCCCAGAGTCGTCATGCCCCGTTCGGTGGCTATGTTCGCCAATCCCGCATGTGCAGAGAGATAGTCGGTGGCGATCTTCTTGATATCGATCTTTACATTGTTGATCTCATCGGAAGAGGATGTCGCGACTTTGTTTTGCAGCGCCAGGGACAGAACCTGCATGTCCTTGATCGTGCGCAGGAGTTCAAGGTCGTTGGTCAAGGATGCCATGGAATGGCCGGTGGCGGCGCCCATGTCGTGACTGCGTTCCGCGGTGACCCAGCTCAATCCCCCCTGCAGCAGCACCAGAGCGATCATGAAGGTTGCAAACAGAAGGAATCGGCTGCGAAGCGAGTTCGGCAGGAAGATTTTGGGTATGGCCAAAGGCACCCGAACTTTGAAGGGCCCCCTTGAAGGCCGCTCGTCACCGCCAATCGAACTGGCATTTGTCTCGGCGACGTTGAGGGACGTCTCCTGGCTCATAGCCGATTTTCCTTTTGAGGAGTTCCACGGTCTTGGCGCGAAAGGGGCGGAAAGACACAAAACCTGAGGCAGCCTCCGGACAGAGCCTATTTAATTCGACCCTGCGACCGTTATCGAAATGTATCGGCTCAACGTGACGGTTGTTTGACGCCACGATGATAATCGTCGGTACGTGGCCACGCTCCCGCAGGTCTGGCCTCCGTCGAGGCCTCCGGCCTACTGCAAAACGGGTCCGGGCCCGGGGATGTGAGGTGCGCAGGCCGGTGGTGGCTCCTGGACTCTTCCGGCCGCGGTCAAGGATTCGGCGGGCTGCCCTCCGGCATCCAGCTGTCCGGTCACCGGCAGCGTCGCGGTCTCCTGGTAGGTTCGCCGCTTGGGCAGTCGAACCGGGCGTTCCAGCCGGGCGGACAGGTAGCATTCGAGGACCGCGAGCAGGTGGATACCGGAGTCGAGAAAGATCGGGGGCAGACCGAACCGGAGCGGTCCGGCATCCGACGAAGCCCAAGCCGCCGGCCGGCGGCGATGATGCCGGAGGCAAAAAGGCTTCCCAGGAGCGACCGGCGGGTCCAGCCGGTGCGCTCACCACCGCCAGACGTCGTCCGGCGAGACATGCGGGCATTCTCCTATCGAGGATGTGCCCAGTCCGGACCTGCTCCGCTGGCGGCTTCCTTCCAGCCGGGAACCGGGTTGTGACGTGCTTCCGCGATAGGTGAAATATAAAACAGTCAGCTTTCCGGATGAGTGATGGGATAGCAACAGCGCGAACGGCGCAGTAACCGTTGCTTCCTCGGGTTTCCGGGAGGGGATGGCGTGGGGACGCATGCCGCTTGCTTCACATCTATATTTCGACTAGGGTAGAAGCATGGAAAATAAGACAGCCATCGACGCCTTTGCCGCCCTCGCTCAGGAGACCCGTCTGGCCGTGTTCCGCCTGCTGATCACGGTGGGGCCGAATGGGCTGACGGCCGGCGAGGTTGCCCAGCAGGTGGGGGTTCCGGCCTCCACCCTCTCCCATCATCTGGCGACGCTGGAACGCGCCGGTCTGCTCCGCTCCTGGCGGGTGCAGCGGCAGATCTTCTACGCGTCCGACTATGAGGGCACCCGCCGGCTGATCGCCTTTCTGATGGAGGACTGCTGCCAGGGCCGCCCGGAACTCTGCTCCACCGACCTGATCCAGGCCGTCCCCTGTGGTCCCGGCGGATGCGACCACGACGCCTGACACCCCGACCCCAACCGCCGCGCGCCCCGCGGCATGGACAAGGCGACCCAGCGATGACCGACCGCGTCTATAACGTCCTGTTCCTGTGCACCCACAACAGCGCCCGCAGCGTCATGGCGGAATGCCTGCTGAACCGCGAGGGCCAAAAGGGCGGAAGCGGCCGCTTCCGCGGCTTCAGCGCCGGCAGCCAGCCGTCCGGCCGCATCAACCCCTATGTCCATGACCTGCTGGAACGGCTCGGCTTTCCGACCGCCGAGCTGCGCTCTAAGACCTGGGACGAGTTTGCCGCTCCCGGCGCCCCGCACATGGATTTCGTCTTCACCGTCTGCGACAACGCCGCCGGCGAGGTCTGCCCGGTCTGGCCCGGCCAGCCGATGACCGCCCACTGGGGCTTCCCCGACCCGTCGAGCGCCCAAGGCACCGACGCGGAGAAAGCCGCCTTCACCGCCACGGTGTTCGGGCAGATCCAGCGCCGCATCCAGGCCTTCGTCAGCCTGCCCATCGCCTCGCTCGACCGGCTGGCGCTGAAGCGCAAGCTGGACGATATGGGAAGGACGTCCGCCACCCCGGAGGCCGCGCGATGACGTCGGTCACCATCTACCACAACCCGGATTGCGGCACCTCGCGCAACACACTGGCGCTGATCCGCAACAGCGGCGTCGAGCCGACGGTGATCGAGTATCTGAAGACGCCGCCGACGCGCGATGAGTTGGCCGATCTGATCCGCCGCATGGGCGTGCCGGTGCGCGACGTGCTGCGCGAGAAGGGCACGCCCTATGCCGAGCTCGGGCTCGGCGACGCGGCGCTGAGCGACGACCAGCTGCTCGACGCCATGATGGCCCACCCGATCCTGATCAACCGGCCGATCGTGGTGACGCCACTCGGCGTGCGGCTGTGCCGCCCGTCCGAGGCGGTGCTCGACATCCTCCCCGATGCCCAGCGCGGCGCCTTTGCCAAGGAAGACGGCGAGCAGGTCGTCGACGCCGCCGGACACCGCATCGGCAAAGCCTCCTGACGGACACGCATCATGACCGCTGACATCCATGCCGCCCCGGCGGCCCGCCCCGCCATGGGCCTGTTCGAGCGTTACCTCAGCGTCTGGGTCGCGCTCTGCATCGTCGCCGGCATCGCGCTCGGCCATCTGGTGCCCGGCCTGTTCCAGGCCATCGCCGCGGCGGAGGTCGCCAAGGTCAATCTGCCGGTGGCTGTGTTGATCTGGCTGATGATCGTGCCGATGCTGCTGAAGATCGACCTCGGCGCGCTGGGGCAGGTCAAGGAGCACTGGCGCGGCGTCGGAGTGACGCTGTTCATCAATTGGGCTGTCAAGCCCTTCTCGATGGCGCTGCTGGGCACGCTGTTCATCGGAAACCTGTTCGCCCCGCTGCTCCCGCAGGACCAGATTTCCTCCTACATCGCCGGCCTGATCCTGCTGGCGGCGGCGCCCTGCACCGCCATGGTCTTCGTCTGGTCGAACCTGTGCGAGGGCGAGCCGCACTACACGCTGAGCCAGGTGGCGCTGAACGACATCATCATGGTCTTCGCCTTCGCGCCGCTGGTCGGGCTGCTGCTGGGCGTCGCATCGATCACCGTTCCGTGGGACACGCTGCTGCTGTCGGTGCTGCTCTACATCGTCATCCCCGTCGTCGCCGCCCAGCTCTGGCGCCGCAGCCTGCTGACCACCGGCGGCGAACCCGCGCTGAAGCGCACACTGGACCTGATCCAGCCGATCTCGCTGGTGGCGCTGCTGACCACGCTGGTGCTGCTGTTCGGCTTCCAGGGCGAGCAGATCCTGGCCCAGCCGCTGGTCATCCTGCTGCTGGCGGTGCCGATCCTGATCCAGGTCTATTTCAACGCCGGACTGGCCTATTGGCTGTCGCGCCGGTTCGGGGTGGCGTGGTGCGTGGCAGCGCCGGCGGCGCTGATCGGTGCCTCCAACTTCTTTGAACTCGCGGTCGCCGCCGCCATCAGCCTGTTCGGGCTGGGTTCCGGCGCGGCGCTCGCCACCGTGGTCGGCGTGCTGGTCGAGGTGCCGGTGATGCTGTCGGTGGTGAAGATCGTCAAGGCGACCAAGCCCTGGTACGAGGGACGCACCCATGCATGACATCGAGAGCACCGGACGCGACTCCTTGCCGAGCCTGGACGAGGCCTATTTCGATGTGCCCGACCTCGACAGGCTGACACCGGAACGGCCGTCGACCCACCCGCCGCGCATCCTGCTGCTCTACGGCTCGCTGCGGGAGCGCTCCTACAGCCGCTTCCTGGCCGAGGAAGCCGCCCGTCTGCTTCAGCGCATGGGTGCCGAGACGCGCATCTTCGACCCGCGCGACCTGCCGCTGCCGGACAGCGTTCCGGCCGACCACCCCAAGGTGGCGGAGCTGCGCGCCCTGTCGCAATGGTCGGAAGGCCAGGTGTGGGTCAGCCCGGAGCGGCACGGCACCATCACCGGCATCCTGAAGTGCCAGATCGACTGGCTGCCGCTGGAAAGCGGCGGCGTCCGGCCGACGCAAGGGCGGACGCTGGCGGTGATGCAGGTGTCCGGCGGCTCGCAATCCTTCAACGCGGTCAACGCCATGCGCGTGCTGGGGCGCTGGATGCGGATGGTCACCATCCCCAACCAGTCCTCCGTCGCCAAGGCCTATCAGGAGTTCGACGAGGCCGGGCGGATGAAGCCGTCGCCCTATTACGACCGCGTGGTGGACGTGATGGAGGAGTTGGTCAAGTTCACCCTCTTGGTGCGCGACCGCAGCGACTACCTGACCGACCGCTACAGCGAGCGCCGAGAGGCCGGGCTCAAGGTCGAAACCGAGGCGAAGGCTCTGGCCGCTGCAGCGATGAACGGCGAAAGAACAGCGTGACGGCATCCCAGGCAATGATGGCAGACCACGTCCTGCCATCATTGCCTGGGATGCCCGGCGGATCATGCCTTCAGCCAGATCTCGACCGCCTCCGGCTTGGGGATGCCGCCCGCATGGACGACCTTCTCGTCGACGACCACGCCCGGCGTGCTCATCACGCCGTAGCCCATGATCGCAGCGATGTCGGTGACCTTCTCTACCTGGACAGCGACCCCCAATGCGGCGGCCTTCTCCTCGATCAGCTTGGCGGTGGTCACGCAGTTCCTGCAGCCGGAGCCGAGCACCTTGACGGTCTTCATGATGTCCTCCTTTACCGGGGATCACGCAAAAAGGGTGTTGAGCAGATAGCCCACCAGGATGAACGCGATGGTCAGGAAGCTGCCGAAGAAGGCCAGCATCGGGACCTTGAGCACCTTGCGGAGCATGATGAACTCGGGAGGCGAGATGGCGACGACGCTCATCATGAAGGCGATCACCGTACCGATGGGAACCGCCTTGGCGAGCAGGGCCTCGGCCACCGGAATGACCCCGGTGGCGTTCGAATAGAGCGGCAGCCCCATCAGCACGGCCACGGGGACGGCGAACGGGTTGTCGGCCGAGGCGTATTCCGCGAACAGTTCCTGGGGAACGTAGCCATGCAGGGCGGCGCCGATGCCGATGCCGACGATCACGTAGAGCCAGATGCGCCCCACGATGTCGGTCACCTCACCCCAGGCATACCGGATGCGACCGCTGAGCGAGGTATCTGTCTCGGTTCGCACGACAGCGCCCATGCGGATCTTCCAGACGTAATCCTCGACATAGCGTTCCATGCGCAATCGGTCGATCAGCACGCCACCGACAATGCCGATGCCCATTCCGGTGGCGACATAGATGGCTGTCAGCTTCCATCCCATGATGGAGGCCAGGATCACGACCGCCACCTCGTTCACCAAGGGGGAGGTGATGAGGAAGGCCATGGTGACGCCGACCGGGATGCCTGCCTCCAGGAAACCGATGAACAGCGGCACCGACGAGCAGGAGCAGAACGGCGTCACGGCGCCCAGCACCGCGGCCAGTCCGTAGCCGACTCCGCGCGACCTGCCCTCGATGTAGCCGCGGACCTTCTCCGGTGACAGCAGCGTGCGGAACAGCCCCATCACGAAGACGATGACGGCCAGCAGCACGAAGATCTTCGAGGTGTCCTCGACGAAGAAATGGACCGCATCGGCCAGTTTTGTTGCCGGCGTCAAGCCGAGAAGGCGGTAGGCCGCCCAGTCGGCAAGCAGGGTGAAGACCTCGAACATGTCGGCCTCCTGGGCGCCGATCAGGCAGCCCGGTAGCGGGAGGGACGCCCCTGCATACCGCGCAGACGGGCCCAATCGGCCTGATGCACGGCGTCTTCCGTCAGAGCATCCACTGCCGCGGTGATGACGGCGCGCGCCCACGGCTGCAGGTCATCGGCGATTGCGTAGAGCATCCACTGCGCGTCGCGACGCACCCGGACCAGTCCGGCCTCCCGCAGGGTTGCCAGATGCTTCGATGCCTTGGGTTGTGCGATGTCCAAGGCATGGGTGAGTTCACAGACGCAAAGTTCACCTTCCCGGGCCATCAGCACGAAAGCGCGCAGGCGCGTCGGATCGGACAGTGCGGAGAAGATGGTGGATGCGAATTCCATGGAAGAAAATATAAGGGTTTTTTCATATGCTGAACACCGCATATTCCGGTTCAGGCATGCGGCAGCTCGACGCAGGAGTTGACGCAGCCACCGATGCCATGTTGGGGACAGGGCGTTCGCTTGATCGGTAGCCGAGCTCAGCCGGCCGCCATGCTCCGAAGGATTCAGTAAAGACGGATGGACCGATGCAGACGGACTCAATGATGGCACAGACAGGCATCGTGGATGTGGTGGTGATCGGTGGCGGCCAAGCCGGCCTGGCCGTCGGTTACCATCTGCGGCGTTCCGGCCTGTCCTTCATCATCCTCGATGCGGAGGACGGCCCCGGCGGCGCCTGGCGGCATGCGTGGCAGTCCCTGCGGCTATTTTCACCTGCGGCGTGGTCTTCGCTGCCGGGCTGGCGGCTGGCCGGGGATGATCAGGACTATCCCAGCCGGGACGATATCCTCGAATACCTGGCCCGCTATGAGGCCCGCTACGAGCTTCCGGTTCGCCGGCCGGTGATGGTGCGGTCGGTCGAGCGTGCCGACGGCGACCGGCTGCGGGTCGTGTGCGATCAAGGGATCTGGATGGCCCGGATGGTGGTCAGCACCACCGGAACCTGGCGGCACCCGGTCGTCCCAAGCTATCCCGGCCAGGAGGCATTCCGCGGCCTTCAGCTGCACTCCAGCATCTATAGCGAGCCCACAGTCTTCGCCGGGCAACGCGTACTGGTGGTCGGTGGTGGGAATTCCGGCGCACAGATTCTGGCGGAGCTGTCCAAGGTTGCCGACACCATTTGGGTGACCGAGCGCCCACCGGCCTTCCTCCCGGACGAGGTCGACGGCCGTGAGCTGTTCCGCCGGGCGACGGAACGGGTCAAGGCGCTGCAAGAAGGGCGTGGGCAAGCCGTACCCGCCGGCGGTTTCGGAGATATCGTGATGGTGCCGCCGGTGGTCGAGGCGCGGGGCCGGGGCGTGCTTCAGGCCGTCCGCCCCTTCAGCCGGTTCTTCGATGGCGGCGTGGAGTGGGCGGATGGGACGCGCAGCGCGGTCGATGCCGTGATCTGGTGCACCGGCTTCCGTCCGGCCCTCGACCATGTCGCCGGCCTTGGGATCGTGGAAGAGAACGGCACGGTCGCGCTGGAGGGAACCCGTTCCGTGCGGGAGCCTCGGCTCTGGTTCGTCGGCTACGGAGGGTGGACCGGCCCGGCATCGGCCACCCTGATCGGGGTCGGACGATCGGCGCGAGACACCGCACGGCGCTTGATCGACAGTCTGGCCGCCTCCGCGCACTGACCTTTGGCAGTCCGAACGGGGATCTGTCTGGTCGTATCAGGTGATGCCCCGGGTAGAAGAGCGAGGGGAGGCACGTCCCCCCTCGCAAAGCGAGCCGAAGCGGTCCTAAAGAGTCTGCGGATATTCGATGTTCTTGAAGCTCATCCCGTCGGCGCTCGGCACATGTCCGATCCGGCGGATGTTGGCCCAAACGTTCTTATAATCGGGAATCATCAACTCGTTGGTGGCCTTGCTGATCACGTTGCCGACCTGCCCGGTCGGCGCGATGAAGAGCATGAAGGCTTGCCCGGGCTTTGCGGCGGGCGTCGGATAGACCATCGCCTGGGTCGAGCCGACGTCGTTGTAGACCTCCACGAGATCGCCGGCCTGTAGCCCCAGCGTCGTCATGTCGCCCGGGTTCATCTCGATGGGGGCGACCGGCATGCGCTCGCGCACGAAGGGGGTGTGCTGGTCATAGAAGGCGTTCTGCCAGACAAGGTTGTTGCGCCCGTTGTTGATCAGGAAGGCATACTTCTCCCGCTGCTGCTCGCGACCGGCAACCTGGAGGCCGCGCCACTCGGCCTTCATGAACTTGGCCCGGCCATCGGCCGTCTTGAACTTGCCGTCGGTGTAGAGCCGCTTGGTGCCGATCAGCCGGCCATTCTCAAAGCCGACCACCGGCTCATGGACGCCGTTCGTGCCCATGCTCCGCAACCGGTCATAGGTCACGAACTTCCCGCCCTCGGCGTGTTCGTGGTAGCCGTCCATGAAGGCGTCTTCCTCGGTCTTCCAGTCGAACTTGCCCTTGAACTGATCGGCGTAGGCGCCGTTGCCGGCCTTTCGGAAGGAGGCCTCGATGGCATTGGCCATCCGGGCGGCAATCAGCGCATCGGGCATCGCGACGCCCGGCGGGTCCATATAGCGCTCGGTCAGCCGCAGCCGCCGCTCGCCGTTCATCGAGGTCAGGTTCATCTCGCCGGCGGTCGCTGCCGGCAGCCACACATGGGCGGCCTCGCCGATCTGGGTCGGCAGGATGTCGACCACCACGCTGAACAGGCCGCCGCGCTTGATGGCAGCGACGATCTGCTCCAGCTGGGCCTGGCGATCGCCGTAGGGCACGCTGTCCATCGCCTCCTTCACCAGATTGGTCCGGCGCCGGTAGATGCGGCGGAACTCCTCGGCGTTGAGCGTCGACTTGAAATGGTCGGTTGCCCAGACATGGTGAACACCACCCTGGCCGGAGATCAACAATTGGTCGACATAGGCCGCCGGACGGCCGACATGGGCATCGGAGGGCCGCACATAGCCCTCCTGATGGCCGCCGAGCCGCACGCAGCCGGTGCCCTCCCGCCCGACGTTCCAGGTGGCGAGGGCGAGGTTCACCATGGCGGCGTTGGTGCGATAGTTGTCGTTGCCCCAGATCAGGCCCTTTTCATAGGCATGCATGGTGCGGCGCTGCGTGCCGCCCGCCTTCGGCTCGGCGATCCACTGCGCGGCTTTGCGAATGTCGGCGGACGCCAGTCCGGTGACCGCCGCGGCATCCTCGACCGATATGCGGTTGGCGGCCACGGCTTCGTCGAAGCCGACCGTATGCTGGGCGATGAAGTCATTGGCCTGCCAGCCCTTGCTGACCACCTCGGTCAGCAGCGCGTTCAACAGCACCAGGTCGGTGCCGGGAGCGATGGCGAGGTGCAGGACGTTCTCCTTGCCGGCCACCGCCTCGCAGGCGTTCACCGACACGGTGCGGCGTGGATCGACGATGATGATCCTGGCCGGAGCATGAGCCTCGGACGCCAGCATCTGCCGCTTCTTGTCGAGCGTCTCGCCGCGCAGGTTCGGCACCCAGTGGGCGAGGAAGTAATTGGTCTGGTTCTCCAAAGGGTTGGCGCCGACCACGAAGATGGTGTCCGCCAGTTCGGCGTCTTCATAGCTGTTGTTGAGCTCTCCAACCCCCATGTCGCGGCTGGCATGGACCTCGGAGTTGTAGGCCGGGCGATTGTGGATGCGGATGTTCTTCACCTTCATCGCATCGAAATAGAGCTTGCCGGTCCCCCAGGTGTTCTCGTAACCGCCGGCCGCTCCGCCATGGTCGAAGGCGGAGACGATGACGCCGTCCTCCCCCATCTCCTCGATCACCCGCCGGGTCACATCGGCCACCAGGGACAGGGAATCGTCCCAGGAGGTCGGCATCATCTGCGAGTAGCGCCAGACCATCGGCTGGGTGAGCCGGGCCGTCATGGTTCCGGTCTGCTCGGAGTAGCGCGTCACCCCCATCCGTCCGCCGCGGACCGAATTGAGACCCGCATTGACCTCGCACGCCTTGTCCGGCTTGATGATGAGGTGGACCAGACGGCTGTCCTGCTGGACGACATTGTACATGGATGGGTTGTACCAGGCAGGGCTTTCCGCCCCTTGCTGCTGGTTCAGATCCTCGCCGAAGACATTGTCGCCGGCGTCCGCCCCGCCTTGGCGGTCGATAGGCCAGGAAATCGCCTTGTAGCCGCAGCCGACGATGCAGAAGTCGCAGGTGACGTTCTGAACCTTGGCGTCCTTGGGCGGGATCGGCAGCTGGTCGATACCGGTCTTGTAGGTCATGGTGTCCTCCCTCACCCGCGCCGCAGCGACACGGTGTTCTCGCTCAGCACGTTGCGGGTGCGGCCGTAGATCAGCTCGTCGGCGCCGACGGCCCGGATATCGCCCGCCGTGTCGACGGTCAGACGGAACATCGCCAGGTTCTGGGTGGCGTGCCCCCACACCTGCTGCCCCTCCTTCTCGCAGTCGAAGCGTGAGAAGTGGCCGGGACAGCTCAAGGTCTTGTCGGTGGAGTCATAGGCGAGCGGAAAGCCCTTGTGCGGACAGAGCGTCGAATAGGCGACGATGTCGCGGTCGGGTCCGGCTCCGCCATCGACCGGAGTCCCGAGCTTGATCAGAACGCCGGGGGAGTCCGCGTCCGGATAGGCGATCTGCATCGGCTCGTTGACCTTGAGGTCCCTGACGTTGGCGAGGCGGCTGGCCGGGTAATCGACGCGGGCGGCGGGAACGACGGCTCTGGCCGGAGTGGTGGAGACGACCGAGACAGCCGCGGCGCCGGCTGCCGCCACCGCGCCACCGCGCAGGAACTGGCGGCGCCCCAGTGCAGCAAGACGTGGGCATTCCTTCATCGGGATCCTCCCTTGGCGTTATCGTTGTCCGCTGCACAAAGCATCGGACGTGCCAGAGGGAAGAGAGCGGCGGCCAATCTAGGCTTATGCAGGATCAAGGGGCTCGGATGTTCGGAAATCCGAACATCACCGCCGCACAAGACCCATTTCCGGCTCAGAACGTGTTCGCTGTTCCGAATGGGACGTAACAGTTGGAAGTTCGGTGCGACCTCTACTCCGTTTGTTCCAGGGCGATGCCGAGCCGCCGCATCTTCTCCCACAGCGTGGTGCGCCCGACGCCCAGCAGGTCGGCGGCCTTGCCCAGCTGACCATCGGCCCGTTGGAGCGTCGCCTGGATGTACGACCGTTCGCTCTCGTCGCGGACCGTGGTCAGGTGAGGCCAGTCGTGGGCATCGCCAAAGCTGTCCCGAATCCC
This sequence comes from Azospirillum oryzae, assembly GCF_900177515.1. Classification (GTDB taxonomy): domain Bacteria; phylum Pseudomonadota; class Alphaproteobacteria; order Azospirillales; family Azospirillaceae; genus Azospirillum; species Azospirillum oryzae_A. Next base: position 156,855 of record NZ_FXAK01000009.1, on the reverse strand, counting down.
CTGTTCTGGAAACAGGTCGCCCACCCCGAGCCAGGCCCCGGTGGACAGGGCGACCGCGCGCTCGATCCGGTTGCGCAGTTCGCGGACGTTGCCCGGCCAGTCATGGGCGAGCGCCGCCGCCTCCGCCTGCGGGGTGAGGCATTGGGCAGGCCGCCCGAAGCTGTCGGCGTAGCGCCGCAGGTAGGTGAGCAGCAGAGGCAGGACGTCGTCCCGGCGATCGCGCAGGGGTGGGACGACGATGGGGATGACGTTGATGCGGTAATAGAGGTCGCGCCGGAAGCTGCCGTCGCGGACCCGTTGCTCAAGGTCAAGGTTGGTGGCGCAGATCAGGCGGGCCTGGAAGGGGAGCGGCTTCTCGCCGCCGACCCGGAAGAAGACGCGCTCCTGGACCAGCCGGAGCAACTTGGCCTGCTGCGGCAGTGGCAACTCGCCGACTTCGTCGAGGAAGAGGACGCCATCCGCCGCCCGCTCGGCGTAGCCGCAATGCAGGGCATGGGCCCCGGTGAAGGCTCCCCTCTCATGCCCGAACACTTCACTGTCGATCAGCTCGGCCGGCACGGCGGCGCAGTTCACCGCCATGAACGGTGCCTGCGCATGCCTGGAGCTCTCGTGCAGGTGGCGGGCAACCACCTCCTTGCCGGCGCCGCTTTCACCGCTGATCAGGACGGTGCTGTCCACGTCGGCAACCCGCCGGACCAATTGCTCGACCTGATGCATCCGTGGGGAAGTGCCGAGGACACCACCGCCAGCCCAACGTCCGCGTGCCTGCAAAAGCTCGCTGATCCGCGACAGAAATTCGTCGATAGGGAATGGTTTTGTCAGGTAGTCGTCGGCCCCGGCTTTCACCAGACGGACGGCTTGCCTGACGTCTCCGAAGCCGGTCATGAACAGCACCGGCGTTCCCCCCAACCGGGCGGCGGTCGCCCGGAACAGCTCTTCGCCATTCATGTCCGGCAGGCGGATATCGCAGACGAGGATGTCCGGTCTGTGTGCCGTGAGGGCGGCCTGGGCTTCCGCACCGCTGGTCCACCAGAGCGGGTTGTAACCCTCCAGGGCGAGACGCTCGACCAGGGACTCGCCCATGATGGGATCATCCTCGATGATCGCGATCAACGGTGCCTTACGCGGCCTCATGGCTTCGCCTCGTCTCTTGGAGGGGGATGGAAAGCGTCACCATGGTTCCTGCGGCGGGCCCCCCTGCTGCCGGTCCGATGGCGACATCAACCTCGCCCCCCACACGATCGAGAAGGCGGGCGACCGTCCACAGCCCCAGCCCACGCCCGTTCTGGGGCAGCGACGTGGAGCCCCTGCATCCCAGCAGGGCCACCATCTCGGATGGCATGCCCGCCCCTTCGTCACGGATGACGATCCGCAAGACCCGACCCCTGACCTCGGCGGTCATGGTCACGGGGGAGCCGGGAGGAGAAGCCCGACAGGCGTTCAGCAGAAGGTTGAGCACCATCTGGCGGACGGCAGCGCCATTGACGGGCAGCGGTTTGTCCAGGCGGTTTTCCCAAAGCAGGCCGATGCGTCGGCGTTGTGCCTCATGAGCGACGAGGAAGCGGAGATCATCGAGGTCGTCCGGCGCCATTTCGATGGCTTCCAGCGGCTCCTTGTAGGCGACCAAAGCCGCACGGACGACGTTGCCGATCCCTCGGAGGCCGCGTTCGATCAGGGCTGCGGAGCGCAGCCGCACCGCTTCATCGCCGCCGTGCCGCTGCAGGGTATCGACGGCGGTCAGCATGCCGCCGAGCGGGTTGTTGACCTCGTGCGCCATGCCCGATGCCAGCCGCCCCAGCAACGCCAGCTTTTCCTCATCGGCCAGACGGGCGGCCAGGGCCTCACGTTCGGCGACAGCGGTGGCCATGGCGTTGAAGCGCCGGTACAGCCGGCCGATTTCGCCGGTCTGCTCGGCGACATACCGGCCGGGGATCGGTTCGACCACACCGGCTCGCATGCGCTCGACGTGGTCGTCGAGCACAGCGAGGGGGCGCAGAAGCCGTCGGACCAGGGCATAGCCCAGGAGGGCCAGCATCAGCGTCAGTCCTGCATTCACCGCAATCAAAGTCATCAGCACTTCGTGCCGAAGCTTGACGAGCGGTCGCAGGTCCAGCTCGGCGAGAATGTGACCGAGTGGCACGGTTCCGGACCCGATGGGCCAATGGACCCAGGCAAGCTCGTGGGTGCTGTCGATCGCCAGCCCGTCCGATCGACCGAGCCGTGCCCGCAATCCTTCCGGCAGCGGCATGCCGACCGGATAGGCCATCGGATCCGACGCGGCCACGACGGAGACATCGGGCTGAACCACCACCAGCTGGCGCGCGGAGGCCATGGTGGCGGCCCGGCGGGCGTGATCCAGCACATCGAACGTCTCCCAGACGTCCTGGCGGGCCAGGTGCGGCTCGACGGCGACGGCAAGGCTGCCGAGATGGGCCGCCGCCAGCTGACGCGTTTGCACCTGCTGCTCTTCGGCCAAACGGGTGAGCACAGTGTAAGAGATCAGCGATCCGACGGCAGCCATGAGACCGGCCACCAGCAACGGTGCCTTCACCGCAAGAGGCCAGGTGCGAGGATGCCCGGGCCATTTCATGCCGGAGCCCTCACGAAATCCGACATGGCGGCAATGCCGTCGAACAGGGACGGCTCCCCGACGGCAAAGCCGTCCAGTCGGAGCTGATGCAGGACCGATTGGCCGACGGTGTCAGTCTGCATATCGACGAGCGCCGCCCTCAACTCGCGAACCAGAGGTGTGCCGAGCTTGGAGGCTTGGCAGGCGATCGGAGGAAATCCCAGTTGGACCGAGCGATGGCAAACCCGGGTGCGGCCGACCAGATCGGGCTCGATCTCGGCCATGACATCCCAGACATAGCCGTCGACGCTGCCGCTCTGGGCCAAGCCGCTGGCCACCGCACGCACGACGTTCCGATGCCCGTAGGTGAAGAAGCTCCGGCGGAAGAAGCTGGCCGGGGACTCGTTCATCGTCGCCAGCAGGTACCGGGTGACCAGGAAGCCGGAGTTGCTGTCCGGGTCGGAGAAGGCATGCACCTGACCGCGCAGATCGTCGATGGTCACAGCCAGATCGCTGTTTTGTACGATGACATAGGATTGGTAGAGCGGCTGCTTCCGGTAGACCGGGACGGCAACCAGGCCCAACTGGCTGCGGAACTGGATGTAGGGGAACCCGCAAATCCAGGCGGCGTCGAGCTGTCCGGTCAGGAGCATGGTGGTGATCTCCTGGTAACTCCGCCGCTTCACCAGGCTGACCGGCCGCGACAGGCGCGTCTCCAGGTAGCGCTCAAGCGCCGCCAGCAGGTCCGTATCGGAATCCAGGAACACCGGCGTCAGTCCAAAGCGGACCGGTGCGGTCAGGGGAGGAGCCGCCAAGCTCGGCATCGAGACGAGGCTTGCCGCACCCAGTCCTAACAGGAACGACCGCCGGCTCCACTGCAGGAGAGATCCATGCTGCGGTTTTTCCCCCCTAGGCACGTTGCCCTCCCGAGAGACACGGCATGCGCTGGCGGCCAGGAACGTCCGACACTCACATTCCGTCTTATCGTCCGTGGTACAAACTATTCCTCCTTTCTCACTTTCCTCAAGTGTGCCATTGGTGGTCAGGCCATCGCCGGAATGGGGGCGGTCAAGGCACGTGGTGGAACCACCGGATGGTGGGACGCGGCAGGGGCATCTTGAGCGATGCCGGGAGCGGGTTCGTCAAGTTGAGACCAGCAGAGACCCGCCTGCGGGAGCGCCCGCTTTCTTTGTGGCTCATCTCGGGCTGCAGGTTTGAGCTTTCGTCGGGGTCGGACAACCGCGGCACAGGACCTTTGGTCCGAAATGCGCCTATGGGATCAATCCCTACCCTCAGTCGCCGACTTGGCCGCTTCTCGGGCCCGTCAGGTCGACACCAGGAAGGTCGCGACCGTTCCCGCGAGATCGACTGCCAACTCCCCGTGCCGTGCCGATGGGCGGACTGCTTTTCGCCCATGACCATGGGCATCGCTCAGCTTGTTGCGGATGCTGGCCAAGCTGTTCACCACGCTTTGGCAGTTGCCGAGGATGGTCTTGAACACCTCTTCGATATGCTGGTCCGGGGCAAGTCCAGACAGCCGAACGCACGCTCGGTCGCCTCGACCAGGCGCTCGCCGACCGGGCGCGGCGCCGGCACCTCGCCGCCGATGCCGCCGGCCGTTCGGCCACCGCCATGATCCGCCTCGACGGCCACCGCCTGGACGCCCACGACTTCCAGCGCGCTCTGGCCGCCCCGAAGCACGCCCAGGGCGAGGCCGCCAGCGCCGCACTGCCGCCGGAGCGCGTGCCCGTCCGGCCCGCGGCGGTCCCGCGGCCAGGGAGAAGGATCCAGGGGGCGTCGTGGCCGCAGTGCGCGCCTCGATCGCTGCCCTGGAGGCGGTCGACCTCGGGGAAGGCGAAGACCTGGAGGACGTGGAAGGCGACGCGGCCGGTGCCGTCTCGCCGCAGCTGACGCCCTGGACCCGGCCCTGGCTGGACGAGCTGTACCGGCGCTGGAAGCGAGTGGCGTTGGCTCTGAACGGCATCAATTGGATCAGAACGTGACGAGGGCGGTGCCTCTCCTACAATCCCGCCCCATCATCCGCAATCACCGCCTCGCTGCAACAACGTCCTGAAACTCTATTCCCCTTCGAACGACACCACCCGCATGTCGCGGCCGGCCAGCAGCGTGCGCCGGGTCCCACCGCAGGCCGGGCATGGCGCGATCAGCGTGTCCGGCGCGTAGTCGGCGCCGCAGGCGTCGCAGCGCGCCTTCAGTGCCGTCCGCTCGATCGCCAGTTCCGCCCCGGCGGCGAGCGTGTCCTCCGTCACCAGGGGAAAGCAGAACAGCAGCGCGTCCGGATCGATGGCGGCGCCCGCGCCGATGTCCACCGTGACACGAGTCACCCGGCGGATGCCCTCCCGTCCGGCGCTTTCGACCACCAGGGTGACGATGCTTTCGCACAATGACAGTTCGTGCATCGGTAAGTTTCCGAAGAAATCTGGGCCTTCCCCAGGGCCAATTCCATGTCTTCACCATAACGAGTGCAAAGGCGTTGATGTAAATCATATCGGCGCATGCAGGCTGGTGATAAGAAAGAGTAGTCTGGTCCAAAAATTGGCGGCCCCGCCCTCCAGACACGGTCAACAGCCGGGCCCTATGCTTTTTTGATCATAACGGGTCAACGATTATGGTCACTCCAACGATGCGGACTGTCCGCATGGCAGCCCCGGGCTCCAGCGGATCGACAACGAACACCCTGTGTTGCCATCCGCCCTGACGGGCGTCCCGAACACGACGGGCCGGATTCATCCCCGGGCCAGTCCCCCATGCCACACGTCCAAGCTCTGGCCACGCCCGGCGGTTCCTCCGCCGTTCCGGCGGCGATCCCCTGTTGCCGCGAGCCGGCCAAGCCACGATCCGAGGAACCAGCCCAACACCGGACGCGCGAGACCGGCAGGCCAGAACGGCCGGAACGCACTCGACAGGAGCGCTGAGAAGCGGAGTCCGCGTCACGGTTATTAGGAGGTCACCCGACCATGAGCATGATGCTGATGATCCATCCGGACAAATGCACCGGATGCCGCAACTGCGAACTCGCCTGCTCCATGGAGCATGAGGGAGACTTTCGGCCGAAAGCCTCCCGCATCCATGTCTACACCTGGGAACGCGAAGGCTTCTCCGTCCCCATGATGTGCCAGCAGTGCAAGGACGCCGCCTGCACCACCGTCTGCATGCCGAAGGCGATGCACCGCAACCCGGCCAACGGCCAGGTCGAGCTGGATCAGTCGAAATGCATCGGCTGCAAGATGTGCGTGCAGGCCTGCCCGTTCGGCTGCGCCTCCTGGGATTTTCTGGGGTCGCAGATCCTGAAATGCGACACCTGCGGTGGCGATCCGGCCTGTGCGACGATCTGCCCCACCCACGCGCTGGAATGGGTCGAGGACACGGTGTCGGCGCAGGCGCGTAAACGCTCCTTCGCCACCAAGCTCAAGAACGCCTTTGCGGAGGTCTGATCATGCACGGCTGGACAGGAAAAATCCTTCGGATCGATCTCAGCACCGGCAAGATCGGCACCGAAGCGCTGAAGACCGACTTGGCGCGCGACTACATCGGCGCCCGCGGCCTCGGCACCAAATACATGTATGACGAGGTGGATCCCGCCGTCGACCCGCTGTCGCCGGCGAACAAGCTGATCTTCGCGTCGGGTCCGATGACCGGCACCTTCGCGCCGTCGGCCGGCCGCTACGACGTGGTCACCAAGGGGCCGCTGACCGGCACCATCGCCGCGTCGAATTCCGGCGGCGCCTGGGGACCGGAGCTGAAATACGCCGGCTACGACATGCTGATCCTGGAAGGCCGCTCACCGAAGCCGGTCTATCTGTGGATCCAGGATGACAAGGTGGAGATTCGCGACGCCGCCCATCTCTGGGGCAAGGACGTTCCCGAGACGACGGAGGCGCTGAACGCCGAGACGGCGACCGACGCCAAGATCGCCTGCATCGGCCCGGCCGGTGAGAATCTGTCCTTCATCGCCTCCATCATGAACGACATGCAGCGCGCCGCCGGACGCACCGGCGTCGGCGCAGTGATGGGGTCGAAGAACCTGAAAGCGGTGGTGGTGCGCGGCACCGGTGCCGTCACCGTCGCCGACAAGGCCGCCTTCCTCGCCGCGGTGAGCAAGGCCAGCACCATGATCAAGGAGCATCCGGTCGGCGGCACCGGCTTGCGCCTCTACGGCACCAACGTGCTGGTCAACATCCTGAACTCGGTGGGCGGCCTGCCGACCGGCAACTTCCAGGACGGCCATTTCGAAACCGCCGACAAGGTGGGTGGCGAGACGCTGGCGGCCAATCAGTTGCAACGGCCGAAGGGCTGCTTCTCCTGCATCATCTCCTGCGGCCGCGCCACCAAGGTCAGCCACCCCAAATACAAGGGTGAGGGCGAGGGACCGGAGTATGAAACCGCCTGGGGTTTCGGCCCGGATTGCCGGATCGACAACCTCGACGCGGTGATCAAGGCCAACTACTACTGCAACGAATACGGCCTGGACACCATCTCGATGGGCGGCACCGTCGCCTGCGCGATGGAGCTGTTCGACCGCGGCATCATCACGCTGGAGGACACCGAAGGTCTGGAGCTGACCTTCGGCAACGCCGACGCGATGGTCGAGGCGGTGCGGCTCGCCGGAATCGGCCAGGGCTTCGGCAAGAAGCTGGCGCTGGGCTCTTACCGGCTGGCCAGCCTCTACGGCCATCCCGAGCTGTCGATGACGGTCAAGAAGCAGGAGATGCCGGCCTACGACCCGCGTGCGGTCCAGGGCATCGGCCTGAACTACGCCACCAACAACCGTGGCGGCTGTCACGTCCGTGGCTACACCATCAGCCCCGAGGTGCTGGGTGTGCCGGTCAAGGTCGACAAGGACAGCATCGACGGCAAAGCGGAGCTGGTCGCCCTGTTCCAGAACCTGACGGCGGCGCTGGATTCGAGCGGATCCTGCCTGTTCGCCACCTTCGGCATCGGTGCGCCCGAATTCGCCGAGCTGATGACGGCGCTGACCGGCTTCGCCTACACCGGCGACAGCTTCATCGAGGCGGGCGAGCGGATCTGGAACCTGGAGCGGCTGTGGAACCTGAAGGCCGGCCTGACCGCCGCCGACGACACCCTGCCGCCGCGTCTGCTGAGCGAGCCGATCGTGACCGGCCCGTCGAAGGGGGCGGTCAGCCGCCTGCCGGAAATGCTGCCGCTCTACTATGGTGTTCGCGGCTGGGACGCCAACGGTGTGCCCACGCCGGAGAAGCTGAGCGCGCTGGCGCTGGCCTGACCCTGTCCGAACCGCCGCCGCGGCCATCCGCCGCGGCGGCGGCAGTCGGGTGGCGGTGGTCGGGCGGCGGTTCCGGAAGAAGGGACTTGTCCCATGAAAATCTCCTATTTCGCGCTGCTGCGCGACGCCACCAAGAAGTCGCATGAGGTGTGGCAGCGTCCGGCGGCGACCCTGCGGGACCTGCTGCGCGATCTGGTCGCCGAATACGGCCCGAACTTCGCCCGCTGGGTCCTGAAGGACGGCGAACTCGCCGGCTACGCCATCATCCTGGTCAACGGCCAGGACGTGCGCGGTCTTCAGGGGCTGGACACGCCACTGTCGCCGGACTCCGACGTCTTCATCTTTCCGCCGCTGGCCGGTGGCTGAGAAAGGGGCTGGTCATGACGTCCACAACGCTCCCCATTCTTCTCCTGCTCGGGGGCTTCGTCCTTCAACTCCTGCTCGCCCGCTGGCTGACGCCGGTCGGGAAAGGGGTGCTCGCGACCGCCGTGGTCTTCGCCTCCTTCCTCGCCTCGCTGACGCTGGTGCCGGCCAGCATGGCCGGCGTCGCGGCGGAGGCGATGCTGCTGCCGGGCTGGGACGGGCCATTCTCCCTAGCCCTGCGCGTCGACGGGCTGGGCGTCCTGTTCATGGTGATGGGCACCGGCATCGGCGCCGCCATCCTGCTGTTCTCGGTCCGCTACATGGAGCATGAGGAGCAGGGCACGACGCGCTTCTACGCCATCATGCTGGTCTTCATCGCCGGCCTGCTGCTGCTCGCCGGCGCCGCCGACATGCTGGGCGCCTATCTGGCGTGGGAGGTGATCGGGCTGTGTTCCTACAGTCTGGTCGGCTTCTGGTACAAGCAGAAGGCGGCGACCGACGGCGCCCGCAAGGTGCTGGTCATCACCCACCTCGCCGGTTATGGCTTCCTCGTCGGGCTGGTGCTGGTCTATGCCCGCGCCGGTACGCTGGCCTGGACCGATCCGGCCGTCGCCTCCGCCTTCACCTCGGGTGTCGCCGCGCTGTTCATCGTCGCGGCGATGGCAAAATCGGTGATGTTCCCGCTGCACACCTGGATCCCGGAGGCGATGAACGCACCGACACCGGTGTCGGCGTTGCTGCATTCCGCCTGCTACGTCAAGGCCGGCGTTTACCTGATCGCCCGCATGTATGTGGTGGGCGGCGGGCAATGGCACGAGGCAATGGGAACTCCGCTGCTGGCGGTCGGCTGCGTCACCATCCTGGTCGGCGTCATCTTCGCCATGGCGCAAACCGACCTGAAGCGGCTGCTCGCCTTCCACACCGTCAGCCAGCTCGGCTACATCGTCGTCGGGCTGGCGCTCGGCACCGATCTCGGGCTGGCGGCCGGGCTGTTCTATTGCCTGAGCCACGCGCTGTTCAAGGGCACGCTGTTCATGTGCGCCGGCGCCATCCAGCACGCCACCGGCACCCGCGACCTGCGCGACCTCGGCGGTCTGGCCTCGGCGATGCCGGGGACGGCGAAGGTGTGGATCATCGCCGCGGCGTCGATCGCCGGCGTGCCGCTGACCAACGGCTTCGTCGCCAAATGGCTGCTGTTCAGCGCGGCGCTCGACAAGGGGCTGCTGGTCGTCGTGCTGGTCGGCTGGATCGGCAGTATCCTGACCGCCTTCTCCTTCCTCAAGGCCACGGTCAACGCCTTCTACGGCGTCCCGTCCAAGGCGCTGCTCGGCCGTCCGGTGCACGAGGCGTCGCCAAGCATGCTGGCCGGCATGGGGTCGATGGCCGGGCTGTGCCTGCTGTTCGGTGTCGCGCCGCAGTTGCTGATGCTGCCGATCGTCGCCCCGGCGGTGCGCTCGCTGGGCTTCGACTGGGCCGTGGAGATGAGCTGGCTCGGCATCCTGACCGACCGCGGCACCATCGCGGTGACCGTCGGCGGCGTCGTGGTGCTGGCCTCGGCCATGCTGGGGCTGCTGGTCTACCGGCTGGCGCAGGCGCCGGCTCCCGGGCTGGTGTCGGTCTATTCCGGCGGCGAGTCGCTGCCGGCCGGCGACCGGCCCGGCGCCGTCGATTTCGCCGAGATGGCGGAAACCGCCTTTCACCCCGTCTATTCGCTCGATCCCGATCCCGGCTATCTCCGGATCTGGCGCGCCCTGACCCGTGTGGCCGGTGCGGCGCAGACCGCGGCGGGCGCCGTCCTTGAGGATCGCCCGCTGCTGCCCATCGGTCTTGTCGCGATTGCCGCGCTGGCCGGCGTGTGGCTGGTCTGAGCGCTGCCGGAGGCATCGACATGGACACGGTCCTGATACCACTCTTCCTGGGAATCGCGCTCGGCGTCGGCCTCTACGCCCGCGCCATTCCGCAGGGCGATCAATCCTGGTGGCGCTTCGCCGCCGCCACGGTCGCACTCGCCATCGCCGCCCGGCTGGCCGGCCATTCTTGGACGGCGACCCTGCTTGCCTCCGCCGCCGAACTGGTGGCGGTCGGCATGGTGTGGAGCGGCGGAACCGACGCGGCGCGGGCCGCCGCCCGCAAATACCTGACGGCGGTGGTCCTCGCCACGCTCTGCACCTGGGCGGCGCTGGCGCTGACCGGCCTCGGCACGTTGCGGCCGGGCGCGGCGTGGGACAAGCTGGCGGTCGCGCTGCTGCTGATCGGCGTCGCGCTGAAGCTGGGGCTGGTGCCGGTCTATTTCTGGCTGCCGGCGGTGGCGCGCGCCTCGTCGGCGATGACCACCGCGCTGATCGTCGCGGTGGTCGATGTCGGCGCCTTCTGCGAACTGCTGGCCCTGCGCGAAACCGCCCCCTGGATCTTCACCGGCTTCGCGCCGCTGTGGATCGGGCTGGGGGTGCTGTCGCTGCTGGGCGCCGCGCTGCTGGCGCTGGCGCAGCGCGAACTGAAGCCGATGCTGGCCTTCTCCTCGATCGACGACATGGGCTATCTGCTGCTCGGGCTGATCATCGGGGGTGCCGACGGCATGGCCGGGGCATGGTTCGGCATTCTCGGCCACGCGCTGGGCAAGATCGTGCTGTTCGGTGCGGTCGGGGCGGCGGAATGGCATCTCGGCCGCGTGGTGACGCTGGACGACCGCGGCCTGTCGACTCCGCTGCCGATGGCGAGCGCCACCTTCATGCTGGGGGCGCTGGGCTTCATCGGCATCCCGCCGACGCTGGGCTTCATCGGCCATTGGCGGCTCTATCTGGCCGGGGCGGAGCTGGGCGGGCCGCTGCTGCTCACCGTGCTCTACGCCTCATCGGCGATGGCGCTGCTGTGCTACGTCCGCGTCATCCACCGGGTCTGGCTCGGTCCGGCGGCCGCGGGGCCTGCAGTCGGGACCGGAGGGCAGCCGCTGCCGCGCCTCGCCGCCGCGGTCCTGCTGGTCTTCGCCGTCGCACCGGTGCTGTTCGGGCTGGCCCCGAACCGGTTGCGCCCCACGCTCGAGCCTCATCCACATGTCGCTGAACTGACTGGCCCGCTGGTGGCCAACCCGCTGGGAGGTGTGAAATGAACCTCATCGAACGGGTCGTCGCGATCTCGCGCCGCCGGTCGCCCTGGATCTGCCGGCTGAACGCCGGCTCCTGCAACGGCTGCGACATCGAGATCACGCCACTGCTCAGTCCGCGATACGACGCCGAGCAGTTGGGCATCGAGCTGCACGGCACGCCCAAGCACGCTGACATCGTGCTGATCTCCGGCACGCTGACCCTGCGCTCGCGCCAGGCGATCCTCGACATCTACGACCAGGTGCCGAACCCGAAGGCTGTGGTGGCGCTGGGATCCTGCCCGTCGTCGGGCAACGTCTTCGCCGGCAGCCCGCTGGTGCTGAGCTGCTCGCTCGACAGCGTCGTCCCGGTCGATGTCTGGGTGCCCGGCTGCCCACCGCGCCCCCAGGCCATCCTGGACGGCATCGCCCGCGCCGCCAAACTGCTGGAAGACGGCGCGACCAAGAGCCAGTTGGCCAAGAGCCGGCTTGCCGGAAGCCAGCCTGAAAGCCGGTGCGGGAGGCTGTCATGAACGCCGTCTGGTCCTATCTGGTCGCCGTCGCCGTCTGGCCCGGCCTGCTGTTTGCCGCCCCGCTCGGCTGGCTGGAGCTGTGGTTCATGCGTAAGCTGGTGGCCCGGCTGCAAGGCCGCCAGGGTCCGCCCTTCTTCCAGCCCTTCTTTGACGTCATGAAGCTATTGGGCAAGGAGACGGTCATTCCCAGGGGCGTCAACCGCGGCATCTTCCTGGCGCTGCCGCTGGTGTCGGTGGCGGCGGTGACCGCGGCGCTGGCCATCGTGCCGCTGCCCGGCAACCCTGTGCCGTCGCTGCCCGGCGACGTCGTGCTGCTGCTGTACCTGATGGAGGTGCCGGTCCTGTGCGAGGTGCTGGCCGGCTATGTCAGCCGCTCGATCTACGGGCAGGTCGCGGCGATGCGCGAGGCGATCCTGTCGCTGGCCTACAATCTTCCCTTCCTGGTCGCCATCATCGCCATGGCGCAGATGGCCGGCAGCTTCCAGATGCGCGCCCTGCAGGAGGTGCCCTACGGCCCCGTCCATCTGCTGGCGGCGCTGACATTCCTGCTGGCGCTGCCGGCGCGGATGAAGCTCAACCCCTTCTCCATCGCCAACGCCGAGCACGAGATCATCGCCGACAGCCACATCGAATACAGCGGCCCGCCGCTGGCGCTGTTCAAGCTGTCCCACGCCATCGAGGTCGTGCTGCTGACCGAGCTGTTCGCCGTCGTCTTCATCCCGGCGACGCCCTGGCCGCTGGTCAATCTGGTGGTCTATCTCGTCGCCGGCATCTTGGTGCTGGGCGGGGTGACGCTGCTGGCGACCACCACCGCGCGGCTGCGCCTGACCCAGGCCTTCCGCTTCTATTGGGTCTGGGGCGGCCTCGCCTCCGCCATCACGATGGCCGCGACTCTGGTCCGGTGAAGGGGGATACCGCAATGGCAATGCTGAAGACCATCCTCGGCAACCTGCTGCGACCGTCGCGCACCCGCGCGCCGGCCGACATGCCGGTCGTGCCCCCGACCTACCGCGGCGCGCTCACCCACGACGCCGGCCGCTGCACCGCCTGCGGCACCTGCGCCTTCGTCTGCGCGCCCAAGGCCATCCACTTCACCCAGGAGCCCGGCATCTCGGTGTCCTGGCATTTCTTCATCGGCCAATGCTCCTTCTGCGGGCTGTGCGAGCAGAACTGCCCGACCCGGGCGATCCATCTGCGCGCCGACATCCCCGGTTCGATGAACAGCGCCGGCGGCGACGGTCTGCGTCTGGAAAGCGTCATCCACCTGCAGCCCTGCACCCGTTGCGGCGCCGCCCATGTCCCGCTGCCTGCGGCGACGATGGACGCGCTGTGGGCAGCGGGTGCGGACGAGGCCGAGCGCGGTTATTGCCCCGACTGCCGCCGCTGGGCGGCGAGCGCGCGCCTGCGCACCGCCTTCACCCCGGACGGTGCCGTCGCGGAGGGAGGTCGCCATGACCGCTGACATCATGATCGCCAACACCGCCGCTGCTAACGGCGATCGCGCGTGCCCGCGCCTGACCGAGTCGCTCCGCGCCATCCCCGGCGTCCGGTCGGTCGACGTCCGCAACGGCGCGCTGTGGGCCGACGCCCCGCTGCTGGACGTGGAGGCGATGGCCGCCGTGATGGCGGCGCTGGGCATCCGGCTCGGCACCGTAACCGCCATTCCGCACCCCGACAGCGCCGAATCGACAGTGATCTACCATTACATCGACGAACATCGGATCATCAACGTCAGGACCTGCACCCGCAACGGCGCGCTCGTATCGCTGGCGCCCAACGTCCGGGCGGCGTCCTGGGCCGAGCGCGAGATCCGCGACCTGTTCGCGGTCGAGTTCCCCGGCCACCCCAATCCGGTCCCGCTGATCCGTCCGGAAGGCATCGACACGGCGACGCTACGCGAGGCGATGTGCCGCCCGGCGACGGTCGCCCGCAAGCCCTCTTCTCCGCTGGCCTCTCCCCTGGCCTCTCCGCCTGCCCCTCCTCCGGCCCGTTCCTAGGAGTTTCCGGCCATGCCCTACAGCTTTCCGCTCGGCCCCTATCACCCGGCCCTGGAAGAGCCCTTCAAGGTCAAGGTGCAGTGCAAGGGCGAGGTCATCGAGTCCGCCACCGTCGAGGTCGGCTTCAGCTATCGCGGCATCGAGCTGCTGGCGCAGAAACGCAACTGGGTCGAGGTCATCACCCTGATCGAGCGTGTCTGCGGCATCTGCTCCAACACCCACGCCATGACCTTTTGCATGGCGGCGGAGACCATCGCCGGCATCGAGTTGCCCAAGCGCGCCGCCCACATCCGCACCATCATCGCCGAACTGGAACGGCTGCATTCCCACCTGCTGTGGGCCGGTGTCGGGGCGGAGGACATCGGCTTCCATTCGCTGTTCATGGAGGTCTTCACCCTGCGCGAGCGGGTGATGGACACGCTGGAGGCAATCAGCGGCAACCGGGTCAATTACGGCATGAACTGCATCGGCGGCGTCCTGCGCGACATCCCCGATCCGGCGGCGCATCTGCCGGCGCTCGACGCCCTGGCCAAGGGGCTAGGCGAGGTCGTCATCCCCACCTTCACCCAGAACCCGACCGCGCTGGCCCGCACCCGCGGCGTCGGCCGGCTGACTAAGGAGCAGGCGGTGGAATGGGCGGTGGTCGGCCCGGTGGCGCGCGCCTCCGGTCTCGACATCGACGTGCGCAAGGACCAGCCCTACCTGTCCTACGCCGATCTGGACTTCGAAAGCGTCGTCCGGCCGGAAGGCGATGTGCTGGCCCGCGTCGTGGTGCGGGCGCTGGAGATGATGGAGAGCGTTCGGCTGATCCGCGAGGCGCTGCTGTCGCTGCCCCCCGGCCCGCTGCGGGCGACCCAGGGGCTGCCGGAGATCCCGGTCGGCGAGGCGACCATCCGCACCGAGGCGCCGCGCGGCGAGGCCTTCTACTACGTCGCCTCCGAAGGCGGGGCCTCGCCGGCCCGCGTCAAGATCCGCACCCCGTCTTTCGTGAACATCCCGGCAATCGAACCGATGGTGATGGGCCAGCCGTTGGCCGACCTGTCGATCATCCAGGCATCGGTGGACCCATGCATTTCCTGCACCGACCGGTAGCGGCAGGCATTGGTGCGAAAGAGCCTGGCCGGTGGCGGGCGGGAAGGCGAGCGGGTATGGAGGCGGCCCACTGAAGCCGAGCCCCCGATGCGGTACAAGGCCAATGAGCCGCGCCGCCACAGGATCGCGAATGCCCGGTACCCGATGCAGAACTGGACAGCCTACCATGGGACGCTGCGCCGGCGTGGTGCCCGACCGGCGTGAGTGACGCCGGAGGCGATCGCCGCCTGGGCGCCGGCCAGGACGGGACGGCGCGCCGTAGATGGAGAAAACTTCACTTGGCGGTCGAACCCGACACGGGTGAGATCATCCTCTTCAGAACTGACGTCCAATGAGGAGGAGGATGCCTCTCTGGTCGGTCCGCTGCTCGACCAGATCGCCCGCAGTCTAGTCCCGCTCCGGCCGCTCATGCCATGACGTCGGCCGTCTCCCGGATAGGTGAAAGGCGGGTTGCCGACGGGCTTGCGGCGGGGATGGACACGTCTGGCGGTTCGCTTCGACCAATGATGCCAGTTCCGGCCTCTGCACCATCGACGGACGTCTCGTCGTCAGCGTGGGCGACGTGGTTCAGGGCCCAGACTGCGGCTTGCGTGCGATTGGAAACCCTCAGCTTGCGCATGATGTTCTTGACGTAGAACTTGACCGTTGGTTCGCGGATGCCGAGCGCCAGTCCGATCGCCTTATTTCCCTGCCCGTGGACGATCATGTCCAGGATCTGCCTTTCCCGCGGGGTGAGATCCGCATCGGCGTCGAAACCAACCGGTTGATAGTGCGTCTCTCCCGTCAGGCTGAGATCGACAGCAAAGCTCGGAACGACGATTTGGCCGATGAGAACGAGGCGCAGGGACAGGACCAGTGCGTCCGCCAGCAGGTCGGGACCGAGTACGCCGTGAGCGCCCAGCCGCAGCAGATCAAGGGCCTGTTCGCGCGAGGCATGGCGCAAGAGGAAGACGATCGGCGACCGTGGGAAGCGGGCGTTCAGATCAACGAAGACGGACGCCTCGTTGCCTTCCACGGCGTCAACCAGGATCAGGTTCGGTACGGTGCACCAACGCGACGATTCCACCGCACCGTCCGCTTCCATGCTAACCAGTAATTGAGATCCGATCAGAGACTTTATGCCGGCGCGGAACAGCTTGCTTTCCGCGACGATCGCAACGCATTCGTTGGTCACGGGAACACCTCCATCGCATTACACCCGAGAAACTCGACCAATGCGAAAAGGTAAAGAGTTCTGTAAAATTAATGGGAAAAGCGCGCGGAATCAGTGGAATTGTAATCTGTAGTTTCAGCTATGTTCATCGGCTTAGCCAATAAGGAAGCGCTCTGCATTTCAGGCCATTTCTGTGTACCGCTCCCGTCGCGGTTTACTGCCCGCGATACGAGAAAGATTCAATTGACACACCTCTTGTGGCGGGCGGATGCTGTGCAATAGATTGCAACCAATGGTAAAATCATTTCCCGTTGCGCGCCGGCTCTTGAGCAGCGGGAAGCGGGAGCCTCAGCGATGCCCGGAACGTTCCCCGACTCAGCTCGAGATGGCCGTATCCGACGCTCGCTTGAAATTGATCGATGTTGAGGGAGGCGGGGGCGCCGGGCGTCACGATGGCCTGATGGATCTGTGCGGCCTCCTCATGAAGAGCCACATGGATCGCGGCAAGAGCATCCGGCTGCTGCCAGAGGACACTGGACAGCAGTGCCACAAGCAGATCAGGGGTCTGCTCCACCGTCCACTGTTCCGGCGGAATGGTCGTCACGAATTCCGTCGCCGCATCAGGCGAAAGCGAAATGCCGATGCGCAGCAATGCGGCGACGGCTCGACCGTCCGTAGCCCGTCCTGCCCCCGCGTTCGGGTCCGGCCGTTGGGCCTGGGAAACCGCGCAAAATCCGCGCTCCTGTGCGACGGCGCAGACCCCCGGCGGGCCGCTTTGCCGGATGATGGAGTGGTTTCCGGACATTGATGCGCTCCTGCATTGGCAGGCGTCCGCCCGCACGTCTGCCTGTACAGGGGCGGACGCGACAAGCGCGGCGATCACCGCGATGGCGAGGACCGACTGTGCCATGGCTCACCTATCGGCTGCTGACCTTGATGGTTGCGCCGACACCGGTCTGGGTGATCTTGGTGCCGTTGGTCAGGGTGACGCCCTGACTGTCGAAGCTGTTGCCAACTCCAAGCTGCACGACCTCGTAGTTCTGTCCGCCGGTCTGTTCGATGGTCGCCTTGTTCCAGGCTCCCTGCTGTGTCGTCTGTGCGGAATTGTCCTGGCCGCTCTGGCTTACCGTCGAGGTGTTGTCCCGTCCGATCTGGACCTGGACCACCGTATTCCGCATGCCGCGTTGCGAGGCGATGACCAGATTGGCGCTGCCGAGTTGGCGTTGTTTGGCGGCATTGCTCTCGCCCTCCTGCCGCAGCAGGGCGGTATTGCCGTTCACCTCCTGCTGCTGGCTGCCACTGTTCGAGCTTCCTGATTGCACGGCGCGGGCATAGTTGCCTGTGCCGCTCTGCTCCTGGATCAGATAGTTGTCGGCCCCGCTCTGCAGGATGGCGGCAGTGTTTTCGCCGGTCTGTCGCTGGGACGCCCAGTTGTTGGCTCCGCTCTGGATGACGCTTGCCCAGCGTCCATCGCGGGCACGGGCGGGGTCGTAGGCCACCTGATCGACGTAGGCCACGCCACCGGCGAAGGCCGGCGCGGCCGCCATCAACAGCGAGAGCAGTGCGAGGGATAGCATGGGTCTGCACATGGCTCCTCTCCTCGATGCGTGGGATTCCTTCGGGCCGCCGCGCGCCCGCGCCACCATGCATGCGGCGCCTAGGCCGACGGCCCGGGGGAGGGGGCCTCCCTCTCCCAGGCCAGTCCCGGCCAGCATCATCTACTTCTGGAACTGCGTGCTGTAGTTGTGCATTCCAAGCTGGTTCGCGACCGCCTTGTTGCCGTCGCTCTGCTGGTTCTGGTACGCGGTGTTCGCGATGCCTTTCTGCACGACGAGCGCCTCGTTGTCCCGGCCCACCTGCAGCTGCGAAGCGAAGTTGTCGACACCGCCCCAGCCGAAGCCGGTCTGCAGGATCTGAGCGTCGTTGCGATCGCCGGTCTGCGACTGGTACGCGGTGTTGTGCAGGCCGAGCTGGTCGATGCGGGCGAAGTCGCCATCACCGTTCTGCATCTGGTTCGCGTAGTTCCACGAGCCGTTCTGCGTTACCGCCGCGTCGTTCAGCTTGCCCTTCTGGTCGGCATAGGCGGTGTTCTTGTCGCCTTTCTGCCAGTTGCGGGACAGGTTGTCGCGGCCGACCTGGCTTTGCGCGTTGAAGTTGCCGTCGCCGATCTGATCGACATAGGCTTCGTTCGAGCCGTTCACCGGGGTCCACGGGAAGCCCGAGTCACCACCGCCGGGGCCACCTGCCATCGCCGCACCGGCGGCAAACACAGAGATCATGGCGGCGGAGGCAAAGAGATAAGCTTTCATGATTGGCTCCTTGGGTTCGCGTTACGTCGACGGAACTGGGTCCGCACACGCGGACCATGCCCAATGCCTCAGTTCCACCGTTGACATCTTTGAATGGGCAAACGAATACTTTTGGTGCAAATATTTTTTAAAAAGCTGCCGCCGGCGCCGGGGGAATGTGCCGGCGGCAGTTCCCGATCACCTCTGGATGGACGGGGGGATCGGGCTCCGGCTGTGATCGCCGGGAAGGACGTAAACCGGGGCGGAACTCTGGGGCGGGAGTTGGTTGGGCGCCGAGGGGGCGACCTTCTGTTCCTCTGCTTCCGCCCCTGGGGTCGGTGTTTGTTTGGGTGGCGGGGCGACCGTGACCGGTGCCGCGCCACTGCCGTTTCCGGCCACGTTCGGGTTGTGGATCACAGTCACGTTGTAGGCGCCGTCGCGGTCCCGCAGGTATTTCGGCACGAGCCGTGCCGCCGCGTCGGGATCGCGGAAGGACCAGTAGCCGTCGATGACGCCTTCCAGCACCAGATCATGCACGCCCTTCTCGATGGCCTGCTTGACCGCAAGCGTTGCCGGTTCGTTGGTGGTGACGCCCGCCTCGATCTCCAGAAGATCCTTGTAGCCGATGTAGCGGAAAGCGCTGCCATCGAGTGCGGCCGAATAGATCGTCTTGCTGACGTTCACGGATTTGAGCACTTCGCCGGTCTGCACCGAGACGGCACGGATATAGACGGTCACGGTGTCACGGCGGTATTTTACATCACCGCCGACGCCCAGAAAGCGGGCTCCGAAACCACCGGTCAGCGTGTTGCTGTCGTACCCGATGATGCCGCCGTCGACGAGCAGTCCCGCATAGAGCAGCGGCGGCAGGGGCGGCAGATTGTCGCCGCCGTAGGCCTGCCGGGTCTGGCGGATGATCTGCCGTTCCTGAAGCAGCTGCGGCAATGAACTGCGCTCGACGACCTTGAACCAGCTCTTGTCGCCGACGCGCTTCAGCGCGTTGATCAGCACCGCGTTCCCACCCTGGGTGACGGCACGAGAGTATTCGCTGAAGTTGTCGTTCGGCTTGTTCTGGCCGGTCTGGTCGGTGAAGCTGTAAACGGCGACGGTGAGCGACCGGGCCGGCGGCGGCAGGGTCAGCAGTTCATCCAGGCTCTGCGTCCGGTGCTCGGGGAGAGGCTGTTCGGTGAATGCGTTCTCCGGGCGGACCGAAGCGCAGGCCGAGAGGGAAAGAACGCCGAGTGCCAGCACCAGCGCCTGTTTGTGGATTGCAATTGCCCTGGACATGATAACACTTCCCCCATTGTCGAGGACACGTCGGGCCATTCCGGCAACTCACCGGTTGGGCATTTTCATCCCGGCTGGAACGATTTGGTCAGTAGGCCGGCATTTCGATGATTTGCGTGCTCTTGCCGTTGTTGAGCGTGAGCTTGATCTGGCCGTTGACCTGGGTCCACTGGATGGTGGTCCCCGCGACCGATGCGGTGCCGCTCGTCTTGGCGTTCTCGCCGTAGATCTGATCGGCGATCTGGCTGGCCACCCGGCTCAGGACACTCGCCTGGATGGTGCTCGCGAAGGTGTCGAGGCTGTCGGACGTCGCCGCAGTCGAGGATTTTGGATCCTCGAATTTGTTGATCGCGTTGGCGATGCCGAGCAGATGGCTGCTGTTGAAGGGATCGCCGCCGAAGGACGGATTGATCGGTTTGTATTTCAGCTCTCCGGCGCCGGCCGCTCCGGCCAAGGCGACGAGCAGGGCGGTGCTCAGTATCGGGAGCTTGCGGATCTCGCGCATGGCTCGATCTCCAGATCGATGTTGCTTCTTCAGGGGCCAAGACGTCCGGGGAGCGCCCGGACAAAGATGGCCGAGACGAAGGGGGTATGACTGAGCGGGCATCGCCCGGCCTGGACCGGATGGCAGTCGCCCGCTTGTGGAGATCGTTTGGAGAGAGGTTCCCCTCGCGATCCGTTCTTCAGCGGTCTCATGACCCGTCGATGTTCGCGTTGATTGATTTGTACTGCCGGAAAGCGAAATTGTACCGGCATCTTCGGTATCAACGCCGGCTCTCCGCCGTATGGGAGCTGTCAGTGGTCGTCCCTCCCCAAGGCGATCGCGTTTCGCCCCCACCCTGCGGGAGCCACCCGCCGGTTCGCCTTTCTTCCCGTCGCGCTCCTTCAGACGGAGACATCGGGAGGACCCGCGCCCGTCGAAAGGATGGGAGGGAACATGCAGCCCCATCCAGAGAAGGGAGCGCTCCGTCGGTCGGGCATCCGGCTTCCGAAACGGCGCGGCGCACGGGAATCGCACCTATAATGATCCGCGACTTCCTGAATTCTTGAGCAGAGTCGGCGCGCCATGGTCGAACACGCAGACATCTATCGGGCTCCAGGTCCGACCGATCCTCAGGCCAAACCCTTCGACGCCGCCCGCGCGCTCGACGAGCTGTGCCAGGCGCATGAGCGCCTCGACACTCTCCACTACGCCATCTTGCACTGGATCCACTGGTGCCGCATTCCCGACCTCAGTCCCCTGCAAGTGGCGATCCTCTACATCCTGAGCCGGGGGCCTCAGCAGCCGAGCCGACTGGGCATGGCCCTGTTCCACCGCGACCGGCCGCTCGCCTATTCACTCAAGCCGCTGCTGAGCCGTGGCCTCATCGAGGAGCGGCCGCACCGCCATGACGGGCGGGCCAAGCTGCTGCACGTCACGCCGGCCGGCCTCGCCGTCCTCCGGCGTTTCGGAGTCCGCGACGAGGCGATGACGGCGCTCGCCCGGATTCCCGGAGCGCTCGATCGGCCGGCCTTCAAGGATGCTGGTGCCTAGCGGGGAGGGCGTCGTGGCCATGCTTCCGTACACTCCAGGTGCGGGCCGCGCTCTTCATCCCTGGGAAGTCTCCTGGCTTTCTGCCGCCGTCTGCCGAACGGACGACGGATCGTGGCCGCGGAGCACCGCTCCGCTCGCCTCAGGTATTCAGCAGCAAACACACCCATGGTTCGATAGTGGGCAGGATCTCCGTTCGCGAGTTGATGACGCCGAGAGATCAACCCTTTTGGCTCATCGCGCGTCGTACATCACCATTCCCTCGTAAATCCATTCCAGGATGTGGTTATATCGGATCAGCTATCGCTTGACCTGATTGAGCACGTTCATGGTGGCGAGGTAATCCGCCAGCGATCCCAAGACGGGTATGTGAATGAACCGCCCCGGGTTTCCCGGAGTCTATTTGTGTTGAGTCACGCCGCCATGGCGACGTCCTCGACTTGAGCATAGTAGCGCGCTTCGGCCTCGGCAGGTGGAATGTTGCCGATGGGTTTGAGCAAGCGCCGGTGGTTGAACCAGTCCACCCATTCGAGAGTGGCGAACTCGACGGCCTCCAGGGTGCGCCATGGTCCCCGGCGGCGGATCACCTCGGTCTTGCAGAGGCCGTTGATGGTCTCGGCCAAGGCGTTGTCATAGGAATCGCCGACGCTGCCCACGGAGGGCTTGACGCCGGCCTCGGTGAGGCGATTGGTGTACCGAATGGCAAGGTATTGCGACCCGCGGTCGCAATGGTGGATGAGGCCGCTGCCCTTGGCCGGCCGACGGTCGCGGAGCGCCTGTTCCAGAGCGTCGAGGACGAAGCCGGCGTGTGCCGTGCGCGACACCCGCCAGCCTACGATGCGACGGGCACAGGTGTCGATAACGAAGGCCACGTAGACGAAGCTCTGCCACGTGGCCACGTACATGAAATCCGCCACTCACAAAGCATTCGGGCGGGGCGCCTGGAATTGACGGTTCACTCGGTCCTGCGGACAGGGCGCCGCCTTGTCACTGCTTGTGGTGCGCACCGCCTTGCCGCGTGTCGCGCCCTTCAGGCCCATTTGGCGCATCAGCCGCGCCACCGTGCCCCGTCGATGCCCTCCCGCCCCAGCTGTCGCCATACTTTCCTCACCCCATAGACCTGGAAGTTTTCATTCCAGACCCGTCGGATAGCCAAACTCAGCTCCGCGTCGCTTCGTGAGCGGGCCGGGGCCTTGGCCGGATCAGCCGTCCGGGCGGCATGGGCGCGGTAGGTCGACGGGGCGATCGGCAGAACCTCGGCAAGATCGGCTCGACCCCGTGGACGGCGCGGTGCGCGTCGATGAAGGCGATCATTTCCTGAACGGGCGGTCGAGCTCCGCCTGAGCAAAAATAGGCCGACGCCTTGCGGAGGATCTCGTTCGCCTGGCGCAGTTCCCGGTTCTCACGCTCCAGCGCCTTGATCCGCTCCTGCTCGTCCGTTGTCGGACCGGGTCGCTTGCCCTGGTCACGCTCGGCCTGCCGGACCCAGCCCCGCAGCGTTTCCGGAGTGCAGCCGATCTTCGCCGCGATCGAACTGATCGCCGCCCACTGCGACACGTGTTCGCCTTCGTGTTCGAACACCATCCGAACCGCGCGCTCGCGGACTTCAGGGGCGTATTTGGGAGATGCTTGCTTCGTCATGTTGACCCCAGTCTCTCAAGAAACAGGGCCTCCAGGAAACCCGGCGCGGTTCAATCGGCCAGACGCTCTGCGTTGATGTCGAGAGCCCAGACGCGGGCGCCCTCGCGGGCGTAGGCTTCCGCCGTGGCCCGCCCGATGCCCTGGGCGGCGGCAGTGACGATGGCGGTCTTGCCCTGAAGTCGTCCGGACATCGCAGATCTGTCGCTTATGGTGTCGTATGGGGACGCCGGTTAGTAGGTTGCTCTGCCGCCGGACAGGTCGAAGACGCCCGCGGTGGTGAAGGAATTCTCCTCGCTCGCCAGCCAGGCGATCATGGCGGCGGCTTCCGCCAGCTCCAGGAACCGGCGACGCGGAATCTTGCCCAGCATGTACCGGATGTGCTCCGGCGACTGTTCCATGGCGCCGGGAGTGCGGGCCACCGCCGGGGTCACGCAGTTGACGGCGATGTCATGGCCGGCCAGTTCCTTTCCCAGCGACTTGGTGATCGCGATGACGGCGGCCTTGGCGGCGCTGTAAGCGGCGGCGTTGGGGTTGCCCTCCTTGCCGGCAATCGAGGCGATGTTGACGATGCGGCCGTAGTTGCGCGCGATCATGCCAGGCACCACGGCGCGACAGCAGTGGAAGGTGCCGTTGACGTCGACGTCGATGACGCTGCGCCACGCGTCCAGCGGATAGTCGGCCAGCGTGAGGTTGGGGCCGACGATGGCGGCGTTGTTGATCAGGATGTCGATTCCGCCGAGTGCGGCCGTTGTATCCTCGACCGCCGCCGTGACGCTGTCGTAGTCGGCGATGTCGACGCGCACGGTGTGGACCGCCGCGCCGCCTTCCGCCAGGAGGCTGTCACGGGCGGCGGCCAGCCCGGCCTCATTGACGTCCCAGAGGACGAGGCGGGCACCCGACGCGATCAGGCGCTGGCCGACGGCGTAGCCGATGCCCTGCGCGCCGCCGGTGACCACGGCGACCCGCCCGTCGAGGGTGATGCGGTTCGTCTGCACGATGGTGGTTCCTTATCTGGAAGTGCCGATCAGGCGGCGGACTCGACCGTTTGGTTGCCGTCCGGCTGCCAGCGCATCAGGCGTTCCTCGATCACCGACACGGCGGTGTCGAGCAGCAGGGCGAAGACGGTCAGCAGCAGGATGCCGGCGATCACCGAATCGATGTCGAACACCCCCTCAGCCAGCAGGATCATGTAGCCCATGCCCTTTTCCGAACCGAGATACTCGCCGACCACGCTGCCAACGAAGGCGATGCCGACGGCGTTGTGCAGGCTGGAGAATACCCAGCTCATGGCGGAGGGCAGATAGACGTGACGCATGAGCTGGCGGGCGTTGGCGCCGAGCATCCGGGTGTTGGCGAGCACCACCGGGCTGACCTCGCGCACGCCTTGGAAGACGTTGAAGAACACCACGAAGAAGACCAGCGTGACGCCCAGCGCCACTTTCGACCAGATGCCCAGCCCGAACCACATCGCGAAGATCGGCGCAAAGATCAGGCGCGGCATCGAGTTGAAGGCCTTCAGGAACGGATCAACCACCTCCGCGAGGAAGGGGCTGAGCGCCAGCCACAGCCCGATGCCGAGACCCAGTGCCGTGCCGATCAGGAAGGCGATGATGGTTTCCAGCAGCGTCGTGTAAAGGTGAATGAAGATCTCCCCCGACGCGAACCACCCCACGATGCGCCCCGCCACCTCCACCGGGTTGCCGAAGAAGAAGGGCGGCAGCCATTCCAGCGTCGTGCACAGCCACCACAAAAAGATGCCGCCGCCCAACAGCCCGAGACGGGAGGCGAGGACGAGCCCGCGGTTACGCGGGTCAAGAGCGAGTGCGTGCATAGCTTTTCAGGACCTCCCCCCTGAGCACGTCCCAGATGGCGGCGTGCAGTTGCAGGAAACGCTGCGTCATGCGGATCTCCGCGACCTCGCGCGGGCGTTCCAGGTCGATCTCGAACTCCGCGATGGGGTGGGTCGCCGGTCCTGCGGACAGCACGACCACCCGGTCGGACAGCGCGATCGCCTCCTCCAAGTCGTGGGTCACGAACATCACCGACTTTCGGTCGGTCGCCCAGATCTGGAGCAACTCGTTCTCCATGAGCTGGCGCGTCTGGATGTCGAGCGCGCTGAACGGTTCGTCCATCAGCAGGATGCGCGGGTCGAGCGCCAGCGCCTGGGCCAGTCCGGCGCGCTTGCGCATGCCGCCCGACATCTGGTGCGGATATTTGTGCCCGTGCCCGTGCAGCCCGACGCGGACCAGCCAGTCGCGCGCCACCTCCAGCGCCTCCGCCTTCGGTGTGCCGTTGAAAATCAGTCCGGCGGCGACGTTGTCCTCCGCATTCTTCCACGGCATGAGCGCGTCGACCTGGAACAGGTAGGAGGCGTCACGGTTCAGCGCGCCCTGCGGCAGTTCCTGGCCGAAGATGGTGACGCGGCCCGAAGAGGGCCGCATCAGTCCCGCAGTCACGTTGAGCAGGGTCGACTTTCCGCAGCCCGTCGGACCGATGATGGAAACGAACTCCCCCTCGTTGATGGCCAGCGTCACGTCGCGGATGGCGGTGTAGGTCTGGCCGCCGCCTTTCTTCCCGGCGGTCTTCCCGGCGAAGGTGCAGGTGACCTGCTCGAACCCGATCGCCTGCCGGACCGGGCGGGAGGCGGGCTCCCGGTGTTCGGCGGTTCTACGCATCGGAAGGCTCATTGTCCTTTCCCCGCGGCTTGCTGTGAGAATTTCTTGTCGGCGTTCAGTGCGAAGTGGTTGTCGTAGGTCCCCTTCAGGTCGATCGGCGCTGTGCCGATCTCTGGATTGAAGGCGGCCAAAACGTTGCGCACGGTCTGCGCGCCCTGGTCGGACAGCACCCCGGTCTTGGAGATGCAGCGGCGGCTGTTCTCGAAGGCGGTCTGATAGAGCGCCTTGTCGTCGACCAGATACTTGGACGGAACGGCGTCGGTCACCTCCTTGGCGGTGGCGGAAGCGATCCACTTTTCGGCATGCACGATGGCATTGGTCACCGCCTGCACGGTGTTGGGGTTGGCGTCGACGAAGGCCTTGGTCGAATAGAGGCTGGATTCCGGATAGTCGGAGCCGAAGACCTTGCGGTTGCCCTCCTCGGTTCGCATTTCGGCCATCGGCTTCATGTCGCCGCCGCTAACCAGGATAGTCGCCACGGGGTCGTTGACGATCAGCGCGTCAATCTGGCCGGCGCGGATGGCGGCGACCGCTCCCGCCGCCTGCCCGACGCCGATCACCGACACATCGGACGGCTTCAGCCCGGCCTTGTGGACGATGTAGTTCACCGCCATGTGGGTGCTCGACCCCGGCGTGCTGACGCCAATGCGCTTGCCCTTCAGGTCCTTTGCCGACGTGATCGTTGCCTCGTCCTTCTTGGCGATGCCGAAGACCCAGGCCGGGCAGTTTACCTGAGCGGCGAAGGTGACCAGCTTCTGGCCCTTCATCGCCATGGTGATGGTGTTGGAATAGGCGCCGGCGACCACATCCGTGCTGCCGCCGACCAATGCCTCCAGTGCCTTCGATCCGCCGGAAAAGGCGGCGATGGTGACGTTCAGCCCCTCGTCCTTGAAGTAGCCCTTGGACTCGGCGATCAGCAGGGGCAGGTAGGTCACGCCGACCGATGCCGCCGCTATGTGGACGTCGGTCTTCTCCGGTTTGCCCTGAGCCAGGGCGGGAAGCGAAGCGCCGATCAGCAGCGTGGTGGCCAGGGTCGACAGAATCGCGTGTTTCATGATTTTTCCTCCCGTTGTGCTTTCGTCGAGGTATGTCCGTTCATGCGTCGAAGCGGTGGTTCCTTCGAGATTCCCTCTGGTCAGAGCGCCTGGACGACGGCGTCGCCCATGGCGGCTGTGCCCACCATGGTTTTGCCGGGTTGGAAGATGTCCTGTGTGCGGTAGCCCTGGGCCAGTACCTTGCGCACCGCGTGCTCGACCCTCTTCGCCTTGTCCCCCATGCCCAGGCTGTGGCGCAGCAGCATGGCAAAGGACAGGATGGCGGCCAGCGGGTTGGCGATGTCCCGGCCGGCGATGTCCGGAGCCGAGCCGTGGATCGGCTCGTAAAGGCCCATTTGACCGACGCTAGTCCGCCCCTCCCCCAGCGAAGCCGACGGCAGCATGCCGATGGAGCCGGTCAGCATCGCCGCGGCGTCCGACAGAATGTCGCCGAACATGTTGCCGGTGACGATCACGTCGAAGCGCTTGGGCGTCCGCATCAGCATCATGGCGGCGGCGTCGACGAACAGGTGGGTGAGCTCCACGTCTGGATATTCGGCGCCAACACGGATCAACACCTCGCGCCAGAGCTGCATGGTCTCCAGCACGTTGGCCTTGTCCACCGAGCAGACTTTTCCTCGGCGCTGGCGTGCGGCACGGAAGGCGGCGTGGGCCACTCGCTCAATCTCGGATTCGGTGTAGCGCATCGTGTTGACGCCATAGCGCTGCCCCGACGCGTCGGTTTCGATGCCGCGAGGCTGGCCGAAATAGATGTCGCCGGTCAGCTCGCGCAGGATGACGAGGTCGACGCCCTCGACCACTTCCGGCTTGAACGAGGAGGCGCCGACCAACTCCGGAAACAGGAAGGCCGGACGGAAGTTGGCGTAGAGCTGCAACGCCTCGCGCAGCAGTAGCAGCGAGGTGCCGGGACGCTTGTCGCGCGGCAGCGCCTCCTCGCCGGGACCGCCAACTGCGCCAAACAGAATGGCGTCGCAGTTACGGGCGAGCGCCAGGCTCTCATCGGGAAGCGGCACACCACGGGCGTCTATGCCGGCCAGACCGACCGGCGCCTCCACTGTCTCGGCCTCGGGCAGCACGGCGCGCAGCACCTTGACGGCCTGCGTCGTGACCTCCGGACCGATGCCGTCGCCGGCCATGACTGCGATTTTCACGTGAGGTTCTCCTGGTTTGGTTTCGGGTGTCGCGCTCAGCGTTCCGGCGGGCCGTAGCCGCGCTCGAACGCCGCGATCGCCGCTGATTGCGAAAGGGTGAAGTCCAACTCGTCCAAGCCCTTGACGATGCAGTGCTTGGCGAAGGGGTCGAGGAAGAAGGCGTGGGTGAAGCCGTCGGGGAAAACGACGGTCTGCTCCACCACATCGACCGTCACCCGATCGCCGGGATGGGCGATCAGATGATCGATCAGCTCCTGCACCGCCTCTTCGGGAAGCGCCACCGGCACCAGCCCGTTCTTCAGGCAGTTGGAATAGAAGATGTCGCCGAAGCTGGGCGCGATGGCCGCGCGAATGCCGTAGTCGTAGAGAGCCCACACCGCATGCTCGCGCGAGGAGCCGCAGCCAAAGTTGCGCGCCGCGACGACGATGCGTGCCGGCCGGTAGGCCGGGCGGTTCAGGATGAAATCGTCGATCTCCGTACCGTCGGCACGAAAGCGTCGGTCGGCGAACAGGAAGCGGCCGAAATCGGCGGAGCGCGGCTTTTGCAGGTAACGCGCCGGGGCAATCTGGTCGGTGTCGCAATTGGCCTGCGCGATGGGCAGGGCGACGGCCTCGAAGCGGTCGAGCTGGTCCATGATCAGGCCCCCGCCATCAGACGGCGCACGTCGCTGAGCCGGCCGGTCACGGCGGCGGCGGCGGCCATGGCCGGGCTCATCAGATGTGTCCGCGCCCCGGCGCCCTGGCGACCGACGAAGTTGCGGTTGGAGGTGGAGGCGCAACGCTGCCCCGGCGCCACGGTGTCGCCGTTGGTGGCCAGACACATGGAGCAGCCGGCATAGCGCCACTGAAAGCCCGCCTCGGTGAAGACACGGTCCAGCCCCTCCGCCTCGGCCTGCACGCGGACCAGTTCGGAACCCGGCACCACCCAGGCATCCACCCCGGCCGCGACCTTGCGGCCTTTGACGACCGCTGCGGCGCCGCGCATGTCCTCGATGCGGCCGTTGGTGCAGGAGCCGATGAAGACGCGATCCACCGGCACCTCCTCCAACGGTGTGCCCGGGGTCAGGCCCATGTAGTCCAGTGCCCGGGTCATCGCCTCCCGCCGCTCCAACGATGGTGCGTTGGTCGGGTCGGGCACGCGGCTGGTGACCGGCAGGGCGTCCTCCGGCGTGGTGCCCCAGGTGACCATCGGGGCGAGGTTGGCGGCATCCAGCGTGACCTCATGGTCGAAGACGGCGCCGGCATCGGAGGCCAATCCCCGCCAGCGCACCACGGCGCGGTCCCAGGCCCCCTCCTTCGGAGCGTAGGGGCGGCCGTGCAGATAAGCGAAGGTGGTGTCGTCGGGGGCCACAAAGCCGACGCGCCCACCCGCCTCAATCGACATGTTGCAGAGCGTCAGCCGTCCTTCCATGGTCAGTCCGGCGATGGTGGAGCCGGCGTATTCGATGGCGTGGCCGACGGCGCCGGCCACCCCGATTTTCGCGATGATCGCCAGCACCACGTCTTTCGCGGTGACACCAGCGGCAAGAGAGCCGTCTACCGCGATGCGCATGCGGCGCGGCCGGCGCTGCCACAGCGATTGGGTCGCCAGCACATGGCCGACCTCGGTCGCACCGATGCCGAAGGCGAGCGCGCCGAGCGCGCCGTGGGTGGAGGTGTGGCTGTCGGCGCAGACAATGGTCATGCCGGGCAGGCTCAGCCCCTGTTCCGGCCCGACCACATGCACGATGCCCTGACGTGGATCGCCCAGCCCGAACAGGGTTATGCCGGATTCGGCGGCGTCGCGCGTCAGCGCCTCGATCATCGTCCGGCGTTCCGGATCGTTGATGGCGGTCGCTTGCCGGCTGTGCGTCGGCACGTAATGGTCGGGCGTTCCGAAAATGCGGTCCGGCGACCGTGGTGTCAGCCCGCGCTCGCGCAGCAGGCGGAAGGCGGGCTCGGTGACGTCATGAATGTAATGACGGTCGATGAAAAGCAGGTCCTGGCCGTCCTCCCGCGACATGATCCGGTGGCTGTCCCAGATCTTGTCGAACATGCTCAGGGGCCCTGGATCGGGCGTACATTCGACGCTTGGCTCCACGATGGTTCCTCGTTTGCGGCAGAGGTTGCCCGACGCTTGGTGATCGGACCGGCGCGGCGGTTCCCGCTCGCACGTCAGTCCACAGGATCATCGCCAGCACGGATTGTTCTTGGTCAATACTGACACCGCACTCCCGCCGCCCGGAGTGGTAATCCGGCACGCTGCCATCGCGAACGACGATGGTGGTCGACGAGCTTGCTTACGCTGGAAAAATCAAATGCTTGCCGTCATCCGTGCACGACGGGAAGCCAGGACGCCGCGACATTCGCCCGAACAGCCCCGGATCCCCCATTCGCCGGGATGGCCGACGAATGGGGGAGTCCGGCCTCAGCCGATGCGGACCCGCCGTCAGACGTGCTGATAGAAGCGCCGGTTCAGATAGAGCAGAAAGCCGCTGGCGCAGCCGGCGAACAGGACCAGCAGGAAGGTCAGCGCCATGATGACGTCGACGTTGTGCAGACCGATGGCGTTCATCAACATGAAGCCGAGGCCGCGCTGCGAGGCGAACATTTCGCCGAGCAATGTACCGATCAGCGTCAGGGAAAATCCAAGACGCAGACCGGTGAAGATCTCCGGCATGGCGGCAGGGAGCAGAATGCCGCTGATCATCTCGCGCGTGCTCAGCCCCATCACCCGGCCGGTCTTGAGCAGGACGGGACGGGTGTTGCGCACCGCCGCCAGCGTGAACAGCGCGATGGGGATGACACCGTGAATGGTTCCGAAGGCGACCTTGGCCGCGATGCCCAGCCCGAACAGCAGCAGCAGGATCGGGTAGAGCGTGATCTTGGGCACCGAATAGACCGCCACCAGCACCGGTTCCAGCAGGTCGCCGGCAAAGCGGTTCATCCCCAGCAGGAAGCCGGTCGCCAGCCCGATGACCACCGACAGCAGCAGCGCGACGCCGAAGGCCTTCGCCGTTTCGAGAAGATGGGGCCAGAAGCTGGGCGAGGTCAGCAGCCGGCCCGTGAAGGCAATCGTCGTGAAGGGCGAGGGCAACTCGGCCGCCCCGATCACCCAGGCCAGACCCTGCCAGACCGCCAGCAGCAGGACGACCAGCAGCAGCGTGTCCGTCCAGCCGCGCTTCAACGGCCTCCGTTTGATAGACCCGTCCTTCATGGGCACGCTCATGCCAACCCCCGCCGCACCATCAGCGCCCTCTCCCAGCGGGCCAGCAGCGTGTTGACGGCGATGGACACCGCCAGGATTAGGATGATCAGCGGATACATCGTCGCGTTGTCGAAGTTGGTGTAGGCGTAGCTGATCTCGTAGCCCATGCCGCTGGTCGACATGATGAACTCCGCCCCGATGATGCCGATCAGGGCGTAGGCGACGGCCAGTTTCGCCGCCCCGAGGATGTAGGGAGCCGCACAGGGCAGCGTTATCCTGACCGCCGTCTCCCACGGCGACAGCCGGTTGACGCGGGCGGTCTTCAGCAGGACCTTGGGGATGCGGTCCAGGCCGTTCAGCGTGTTCACGATCACCGCGACGACCGCCAGCATGGCGCCGATGAAGATCTGCGGCGTGTCCCCCAGCCCGAACAGCACGACCAGCAGCGGATAGAAGGCGAACATCGGCACTGCGTAATAGGTGGCGAAGAGGGGATCGAGCAGACGCCGAAACGATGGCAGGCGGTGCAGCGCCACCGCTGCGGCGACGCCGACGACCATGGCGATGACGACCGCCAGCGCGGCGTTGCCCAGCGTCTTCAGGATGGCCGCGTTCAGCGCGCCGCCGGCCAGCAGCCGGACGAGATCGACGGCCATGCGGTGCGGCGGCTGCATGGTCAGCCGGTCGATGGCGCCAGCCAGACACAGGATCTCCAACCCGGCGACCGCCGCCGCCAGCAATCCGATTCTCCACAGGGTGGCGCGCTTCATGTCTCGCCCCCCACCTTGCCCATCGCCTTCAGCGATTCCCCGCGGAGCAGTCGCCACAGCCGGGCGGTGATGGCGCCGAACGCTTCCTCCTGGGCGATGCGGCTGTCGCGGTCCCGCGGCCAGCCGGTCTCCACGATATCGATCAGCCGACCGGGACGGGCCGACATCACGCCGATACGGTCGGCCAGCAGCGCCGCTTCGTCCAGCGAGTGGGTGATGAGCAGCACTGTGGCGCCGGTCTTGCGCCACAGATTCAGCACTTCGTCCCCCATCAGCAGGCGGGTCTGCTGGTCGAGCGCACCGAACGGCTCGTCCAGCAGGATCAGGCGCGGCTCTGTGACCAGGGTGCGGGCGATGCACACCCGCTGCCGCATGCCGCCCGACAGTTGCGCCGGAAAGCTGCGGGCGAAAGCGGACAACCCCATCATGTCCAGCGCCACCCCGATCCGCCGCTCCCGCTCGGCCCGGTCGATTTTCATGCGGCGCAGGCCGAAGGCGATGTTGTCGTGGACCGATAGCCAGGGGAAGGAGGCGTCCTCCTGAAACACCACTCCAATTCCGTCGGGGATCCGGCCGTGGATCGGCCGGCCCTCGAAGGCGACTTCGCCCCTGGTCGCCGTCGACAGACCGGCGACCAGTTCGAGCAGCGTGGATTTCCCGCAGCCCGACGGGCCGACGACGGCGAAGAACTCCCCCTGCCGCAGATCCAGATCGACTGGCCCCAGGGCGTGGACGATCTCGCCGGGACGGCCCGGCTGGGCGAACTCCTTGTCGACGGCGCCCAGAGAGACATGAACCTTCGGCGCCACCGTCGCGATCTGAACCTTCTTTGCGGCGGTCATTTGATGGCCTTGATGTCGTCGGGAAGGTAACGGGTGTCGACGGCGCCCTTGACGTCCACGTCGCCGGACAGTGCGCCGACCATCTTCTGCACGTCGACCGCGCGGGTCAGCCCCTCCATGTGGATCTGCCCGGATCCCCAGTAGGGCAGGCCGGCGGTGGTCGCGCCCACGAGATTCTCGACCGCGCTGCGCGCCACCGCCGGATCCAGATTGTAGACCTGGGCAATGATGGTGGCGGACTCGTCGGGATGCGCCTTCATGTAGTCGACCGCCTTGCGGCGGGCGCGGATGACCGCGCTGATGAACGCGGCCTTCTCCGGCGACGCGTCGCCGGCGGCGACCCCGACCACGTTGGCGATCGGCGGCAGCAACTCCGACGCCTTGGCGATCGGCCGATACTTCGTCTTGTATTTCGACCACAGCGGCTCGGGGATCGGCGCCACGTCGATCAGTCCCATGTCGAGCGCCGGAATCCCCTCGCCGAAACCGCCGGTCTTCACCAGTTCGGCGTCGTGGGGCTTCAGGTCGCCGGCCTGGAGCACCAGCGTGGCGAGCGCCTGGCTGGTCGAGCGCGGGTTGGTGTAGCCGATCTTCCTGCCCGTCAGATCCTTGGGCGAATGGATCGGCGAGTCCGGCTTCACCGCCCAGACGAATTCGGCGACGGTCAGCACGTTGTCGCTGACGATCTTGATGTCGGCGCCCTTCTGCAGGGCGGCGAAGACGGCGTTCGGGTTGACCTCGGCGTAGGGCGCGTCGCCGGCGAGCATGTTGCGCAGGGTGGTTCCGCCGCCGGCCGAGGACAGGATGCCGGTGACGTCGGCCCCTTCCTCCTTGAAGAAGCCCTTCTCCATCGCGACGGCAAAGGGCATGCCGTTGGCGGACACGCCGTAGTTGCTGACTACGATCTGCTCAGCCAGCGCCGGCGTCGCGAAGGCCGTCAGCAAGGCACCCGCCGCAACCATGGGGCGCAGTGTGAAAACAAAAGAAAGCGACATCGTTCCCTCCCATTTGTATCCGCCTTGCGGAATTCTGTTGGTCTTGGAACGCCTGCAAGCGATCGTGAGGCGGGTTGCCTCGATTCGTCAAGGCGATCCGATCCGCTACGAATCCGTGCCGACCTCCCCGCGCTCCCCCTCGCGTTCGATTGCGCGCCAGCGGTCGAGGTCCACGGCAGCGTCGAGCGCGCTGCGCACCGCCGCCGCGTCGGCCATCGGGTCCAGCCGCTCCGTTCCATCGGCGTGGCGGCGCAAGGCCGCCAACCCGTCGCGCATCGCCGCGACGGAGCGCAGGATCAGGCTGGCGGGGAACGAGACCTGGGTGAATCCCATGGCGGCGAGGTCGGCGGGGTTCAGCCAGGGGGTGCCGCTCCCCTCGAACATCGCGGCCGAAAGGTAGGCACCCTTGAAGGCGGCGCCGACGCGCCGGTAATCCTCCTCCGTGCGCAGACCGGCGATGAACACGCCGTCGGCGCCCAGCGCCAGGAAGCGCTCGGCCCGCCGCATCGCCGCGTCGAGCCCGAGCGGCCCATAGGCGTCGGTCCGGCCGATGATGAAGGTCTCCGGGTCGCTGCGCGCGGCTAGTGCCGCGCGCAGCTTGCCTTCGATCAACGCCTCGTCGGCGACGGCGGCGGCCTTGTCGGCGCGCTGCTGCTTGCGGTCGCGTTCCTGGTCCTCCAGCAGCAGACCGCCGACGCCGATGGCCTCGTAGGCGGTGACCGTGCGGGCGACGCTCTTAACGTCGCCATAGCCGTCGTCGGCGTCGGCGAAGAAGGGCAGGTGGCAGGCCGTCGCGATGTCGCGGATGCCATCCACCATGTCTGTCAGCCCGATCAGGCCGATGTCCGGGTAGGCGTGGCGCGCCGCCAGCAGGGCCGAGCCGCCGATGGCGAAGGCATGGAACCCGGCCTGTTCGATCAGCCGCGCCGACAGCGCGTCGTGGGCCAGCGGCGTGATCAGCGGCGTCTCGCGCGACAGCGCGTCGCGTATCGTTGAGCGTGCCGTCATGGCGTGGTCCTTTGCGGTTCGAGTGGCCCATCAAGGGGGCTGCGGTAGAGCCATCCGCGCTCCGCGGTCGCGGTGTCGAGGAAGCGCTTGATCTCGTCAATGTGGCGCAGGGTCAGGTCGATCTCGTCGTCGCCGCGGATCAGCGCCTCGGCCCGACCGGCCGGCACCGTGAAGCCATGGCGGATCCCGTCGGGGTCGGTGATGGTCGCGGCGGGCAGATCGACGTGGAAGAGGGGGGCGTCACGATGGCGCTCCACCGCGGCGGCGAGCGCCAACCAGGTCGTCTCATCGACCAGACCGGCCAGCACGCCGTTGCGGAAGGCATTCTCGTAGAAGATGTCGGCGAAGGCGGGTGCAAAGACGCAGCGTATGCCGAATCGAGCCAGCGCCCACACGGCGGCCTCGCGCGACGAGCCGCAGCCGAAATTCTCTCCCGCCAGCAGGAACTTGGCGTCGCGGAAAGGACGCTGGTTGAGCACGAAGTCGGGCCGCTCGCGCCCAGACTCATCGAAGCGCCGTGCGCCGAACAGACCGCGCGCCAAGTCCGCCGTGGCGCTGCGCAGCCATGCGGAGGGGATAATGGAGTCGGTGTTGACGTTGTGGTCCGGTAGCACGGCCATGACACCCGACAAGAGGGTCAGCGGCGTTCTCATGGGCGGGCCTCACCGGCGAAGACCTCGGTGCGGCGCACGTCGGTGACGCGGCCGGCGAGGGCGGCGGCGGCGACGGTGGCCGGGCTGGCCAGATGGGTGCGGCTGCCCCGGCCCTGGCGATTCTCGAAATTGCGGTTGGAGGTGGCAAGGCAGCGCGCGCCGGTCGGCACGACATCCTCGTTGATGCTGACGCACATCGAACAGCCGGCCTCCCGCCATTCGAAACCCGCGTCCTGGAAGACGCGATGCAGGCCGCGCGCTTCCGCCGCCCGCCGCACCGCCTGCGACCCCGGCACCACCAGCGCCCACACCGACGGCGCCACCCGCCGCCCGCGCACCACCTCCGCCGCGGCCTCCAGATCCGACAGCCGGCCGTTGGTGCACGATCCGATGAAGGCGACGTCGATGGGCAACCCCTCCAGCGGCATCCCCGGCTCCAGCCCCATGTAGCGCAGCGCTTCCGCCGCCAGATCCCGCCGCCGAGCGTCGGCGAAGCCGGCAGGATCGGGCACAACGCCGTCCACCCCGGCGACGTCCTGCGGACTGGTGCCCCAGGTGATTTGCGGGGCGACGCGATCGCAATCGATCACCTCGTCACGGTCGAAGGCGGCGTGCTCGTCACTGATCAGGGCGCGCCATTCCTCGCGCGCCCGTTCGAAATCCGCGCCGCGCGGGGCGAAGGGGCGCCCGCTGACGTAGGCCGCGGTGGCGTCGTCGGGCGCTACCAGCCCCAGCCGCGCGCCGAATTCGATCGACATGTTGCACAGCGTCAGACGCGCCTCCACGGGCAGCGCGCGCACCGCCGCGCCCGCGTACTCCACCGCACAGCCCCGGCCTGCGGCCACACCCAGCGCGCCGATCATATACAGGATCAGGTCCTTGGCCGTGACACCGGGCCCTCGTGCGCCTTCGAAGCGGACGCGCATCGGGCGCGGGCGGGTCAGCGCCAGCGTCTGGGTGGCGAGGACATGCTCGACCTCGCTGGTCCCCACGCCGATTCCTAGCGCTCCCAAGCCGCCCACCGTCGAGGTGTGGCTGTCGCCGCAGGCCAGAAGCGAGCCGGGCAGGGCGAAGCCGGATTCCGGCGCGATCACATGGACGATGCCTTGGCCGGGATCGTCGAGGCCGAAATGCCGGATGCCGTGGCGCCCCGCATTCGACCGCATCAGTCCGAGCAGTTCGCGCCCATCGGGATTGGTCGTCTCATCGCGGCCAGGGACGGTGGACAGGATATGGTCCTGCGTCGCGATGGTCAGTTCGGGGTGGCGCACCCGCCTGCCGGCGCGCGCCAGTCCGGCGAAGGCTTGGGCGCTGGTCGTTTCCTGTAGCACATGACGGTCGACGAAGACGAGGTCCCGCCCGTCCTCCAGCGTCCTGATGCGATGGGCGTCCCAGATCTTGTCGAACACCGTCCGGGGAGGTTCCGCTCCCTCGGGCGAAGTCCTGACGGGCGCGCGCGGCTGCGCGCCGCGGTCGCTGTCGGCCATGGATGTCCTCCGGCCCGGCCTGGCCGCCGGGCAATTCTTTCGAATGGCGATCGGTGAACTCGCTGAAGCGGATAATCCGCACAACAAGCAATCTCAAAGTCAGGTTAGGTCTGTTCCGGAGGCGCGCATAGGGATAATTTGCTCATACTTCACTGAGGAAAAGTCAGATCACATGCTCCGCCTGATGCCACCGCTGAACGCTCTCCGCGCCTTTGAATCGGCGGCCCGCAACGGCAGTCTGACCGGCGCGGCGCGGGAGTTGAGCGTGACCCAAGGTGCGATCAGCCGTCATGTCTCGCAGCTTGAGGACTGGCTCGGCGTGGAGCTTTGCGTGCGCATGCGGCGCGGCATCGAGCTGACGACGGAAGGGTTGGCCTACGCGACGGCGCTGCGCGCGGCATTCGATCAGATCGAGATGCAGACCCGGCGTGTGCGCGAGCGCCCGCGCGAGAACACGTTGCGCATCAAGCTGCCGCCGACCTTCGCCATCCGCTGGTTCGTGCCGCGGCTGGCCCATTTCCACGCGCTGCACCGCCAGATCGACGTGCAGATCACCACCTCGCACCAGACCGTGGATTTCGACCGGGAGGACATCGACGTCTGCATCCACTGGGGCAGCGCGCCGCTGGCCGGCGTCCAGTGCCGCAGGTTGTTCGGCGAAATCCTGCTGCCGGTGTGCAGCCCCGACCTGTTCCGCGACCATCCGCCGCTGGTGCGGCCCGACGATCTGGGCCTGCACACTCTGCTTTGCTCGATGCATCGGCCGGACCATTGGCCCAATTGGCTGCGCGCCGCCGGTGTCGAAGGGATCGATGGCAACAGCGGCCTGAAGTTCGAGAATTCGGCGCTCGCCTATCAGGCGGCCATCGACAAGCTGGGCGTGGTGATGGCGCAGCGTGCCTTCGTGGAGGAGGATTTGCGCACCGGGCGGTTGGTCGCCCCGCTGTCGCTGCGGGTCGGGACGGAGAATGCTTATTACCTGGCCTACCCGCGTTCCCGCCATGGGGCGGCGGTGGTAAAGGCGTTCGAAGCCTGGATCACCGTTCAGGCGGCAGAACTGGAGGAGGCGGCGGTGATCGCTCTCCCTGCGCGCTGAGATGCTCAACCAGGAGTTGGACCGGGGCGGGTAGCGAGTCCACGTCGCGCGTGCAGATCCGCCAGTGACGCACCGCCCAGGGCTCGTCCAGCGGCACGGCGACCAGCGCGCCGGTGCCGACGTAGCGCTCGGCGTGGTGTTCCGGCACCAGCCCGATGCCCAGCTTCGCCTCGACCATGCTACGCACCGGCTCGAACCCGTTCACACGGATGCGCAGACGCAGCGGGTGGCTAAGGTCGGCTGCCGCGCGCAGCACAAGCGAATCCAGGTAGCTGCCCTTCTGCGGGCCGATGAGGTCGTGCTTGGCCACCTCGTCGAAGGAGAGGCTGGGCAGGGCGGCCAGAGGGTGGTCCGCCGGCATGATGACCATCAGATGGTCGCTGCGGTAGGGCAGCACGCGCAAGCCAGCGACCAGCGACGTGCCACCGAAGATGCCGATGTCGGCGGCGTTCTCCGACACGGCGCGCAGAACGTCCTGGCTCAATCCCTCCTCCAGGTCGATGCGGACGGCGGGGTGCAGGTGGAGAAAGCGGCTGATGTCGGCCGGCAGATACTGAACGATGGTCGAGACGCTGGCGTGGAGGCGGACCTGGCCGCACACGCCCATTGCGTGGTCCAACAGCTCGCTTTCCATCTGCATCAGATTGCGGATGATCCCATGCGCGTGGCGGAGCAAAGTATGGGCAGCGGGCGTCAGCTCAAGACCCTTGTTGCTCCGGTAGAACAGGGCGGTACCGAGCATGCGCTCCATGTCCGACATACGCTTGCTCACCGCCGAGGCGGCAATGTGCTCTGCGTCGGCGACGCGGGAAATATTCTGCTGCTCGCAGACCGCGACGAAGAGTTTCAAGGACAACAGATCGAAGCGCATTCAATCCTTTCCGGCCGGTGCGAGGATTGTAGAGAATCTGCTCCGGTGCGTACAGATCCCCGCGCCCGCCGATCCGAGAATGGCACCGCCAGATGGACTTGTCCGGAGAAGGTGGATCGGTCGCTCCCGTGCAGGCGCCCGTCGTGCAGCATCGCTGAGGGCTCCGGCAAGGGATCCCCCTTAGGCACACGCCGGATGGCCGGCTGGCCCTGCGGTACGATTCTTCATCGTGAATGCGGAAGAGCAGGTGCGCGGCGATCCCGCCCGGCGGCGTCAATCCAGACGTTCCTCGAACCTTCTGCCGCGCCGTCGAGGGTGACGATCGCCCACTTAGGATGATCCGCACACCGCCGCTGAAGGCCCTCCACCGGCGGAAAGCTCGACCGGTCACCCCCGGCCCACCGCTCCATGGCAGGCCGGAGATTCCATACGACAGACACTCTCAGGAGCATCCGATGGGCATTTGCGTGAAGCGGGAATGGTTGCGTGAGGCACCGGGTGCTTCCGCCGAGGTGAAGCCTTCCATCGATCTCCGGCAACGGCCGGCTGTCCGCAGTGGGGTTCCGGATCAGCCGAAGCAGCAAGACGCTTCGGTTGGCGACAAAAATCGGCAACCGGCATTGGCGACCGGCATTGGGGGCCGATAACATGCCCTTCACCTTGCGCAGCCCGGCCTTCGCGAATGGCCAAACAATTCCGCCAAGGCACACGGCGGACGGCGACAACGTCTCGCCGCCGCTGGAATGGTCGGATGCCCCCGCCGGCACCCGCAGCTATGCCCTGATCGTCGAAGATCCCGACGCGCCGGGCGCGACCCTCCTGCACTGGGCGGTCTACAACATCGCCGCCGAGCGCGACCGTCTGCCCGAAGCCACCACACAGGGGGCCAAGACCGAAAGTTTGGGGCACGGCATCAACGATTACGGCCACGCGCATTACGATGGCCCCAATCCCCCCCGCGGGCATGCCGCGCACCATTACCGCTTCCGCCTGATGGCGTTGGACGTGGACGCGCTCGGCCTCGGGCCAAAGGCGACGATCGACGAGGTACGCAAGGAGGCCGGCAAGCATCTGTTGGGCGAAGCCGAACTGGTCGGCATCTATGCGCGCTAGCGTTTCGGATTGCCGAAGCCGCAATGAACGCGACAACCGATAAGGAGGATAGGAATGGACAGACCAGCCGCGATCAACCGGACGGTCCAAGAAGCCGACATCTGGCTCAACGAACTCTTCGAGGACATGCAGGCCGCGAGCAAGGACACCGCCTATGCGGCCCTGCGGGCCGTACTCCACGAACTGCGCGACCGGCTGACGGTCGATGAGGCGGCACAGCTTGCGGCACAACTGCCGATGATCGTCTGCGGCCTGTATTTCAACAGCTGGAAACCCGCGGCCAACCCCACACGGGTGCGGACCGTCCAGGAGTTCCTGGACGGCGTGCGCGACCGGGCTCCCGGCCACGAGGAGATCGATCCGGACTTGGCGACGCGGTGCGTCTTCGCGCTGCTCGCCCGTCATGTCTCGCCGGGCGAAGTGGACGACGTCATCCGGCAGCTTCCTATGGAACTGCGCGCCCTGTGGACCTCTTCGCGCGCGGAGCGCAGCGCCTTTGCGGAAGCCGCCGTGACGCTGGTGGAAATCAACCGAAGGACGGTCCTCGACAAAGGTGCCGACCGGGCCTCGCCGACACCGTCGGCAGAGGTATCGCGCTGATGCGGTGCGGGGGGGAGCCATGGACAGGAAATTGAAACTCGACATCAACCGCGCGAGCAAGGAGCAGTTGCTGACAATCCCCGGCGTCGGCGAAGAGCAGGCCGCCGCCATCATCGACTACCGCAAGACGCACGGCCGCTTTCGCCGCGTCGAGGAGATCGCGCTTGCCACGACACTGCACGGCGTCACCATTGACGAACTGCGCGACCGGGTCGAGGTGGGAAACGCAGACGGAACCTGAAAAGATCTCGAGAGGAGAGAACCATGACCGAAGACGACGACCATCTCCGTCGCAAAGCCGTCAGCGGCAGCAAGAGCCGGCCGAACGACCGGGACGGCGGCGATCACATCCGCCAGGCGCAGGAATGGAATGGCGGGTCGAAGGGCCGCAAGGGGCCGATCACGCCCGAGCACAAGCGGAACCCGAACACCAGCGTCAAGAGCTGATCCTCGACCGTTCACCCGGCCCTTCAGAGGATGTGATGATCCGAGGATGTGATGATCCGGAGGCTCTTAACCAAGCCTTCAGAGATGACCGCGATGTTTGGCGGCTTCCTGCGACGGCCGACACCCAGACACCGTGACCGCGTTCAAGAGACCATCCCCGACGTTGCTGCTTGTCCTCGTCCTCGCGGCAACCCTCGGGGTCATCGGCACCGGAACCGCCCGTTTCCTCCGCATCGACCGGGAGGAGACGATCAAACATTACGAGCGGATCACCAGCGACACCACACGCCTGCTGGAGGAGCACGCGCAGCGTACCATCCACAGCGCCGACCTGATCCTTCTGCAGGCGTTGAGGATGATCCGCGAACGCGGCGGTGTCGGGGCGATCGGGTCGAGGCTCGATTGGGCGGACTTCGGCGAACTGGCGCAGCATCTGCCTGAACAGGGCGTCCTGTGGATTTACGACGCCGATGGCCGGGCACGTCTTGGAACGTCGGCGTTTCCGACGCCGCCCCTGACGGTGGCGGAGCGCGACTATTTCCAGGCCGTCAAGACACGTGGGGAGCCGTTCCACATCGGCCCCACCATCCGCGGCAAGACGACCGGCAAAGTCTTCTTCACCGTGAACCGCCCCATCCTGGACGAACAGGGGCGCTTTCTCGGCATGGTCCAGGCGGCGATCGACACCGCCTATTTCACGAAGCTGTACGACCTGCCCGACAGCAACCTGGATCCCTTGACCGGAATCTACCGGCTGGAGGGCGGCATCGTCGTGCGCCGTCCGGGGATGGAGACGCATCTCGGCGCGGATGTGTCCAGAGGTCCGGTATTCCGGAGCCTGCTGGCCCGCGCGCCGGCGGGAAATTACGAATCCGTGTCGCCGCTCGACGGGACGGTGCGGATCGCGGCCTATCGCCGGATCGCCGGACTGCCGCTGGTGGCGATCGCCGGCGTCAGCAAGACGGCCGCCCTCGCCGAATGGCGTGCCCGCACCGTCCGGGCGATCTGGCTCAACCTGGGGGCGCTCGGCGTACTGATCGTACTGGGCGTGCTGACATGGTCGGCCCTGAGACGGCAGGAGCGGAGCCGGAGCTTGGCCGAAGCCGCCCTTCGCACCGCGCAGGACAGCGAGCAGCGCGCCTGCCTGGCCGGCCGGCAGGCCGAGCAGGCCCAACAACAGCTGTATGAGGCTATCGAATGCCTGCCGGACGGCTTCGCCCTGTTCGATGCCGAAGACCGGCTCGTCCTGTGCAACAGCCGCTACCGTGA
Organism: Azospirillum oryzae; assembly: GCF_900177515.1. Lineage (GTDB taxonomy): Bacteria > Pseudomonadota > Alphaproteobacteria > Azospirillales > Azospirillaceae > Azospirillum > Azospirillum oryzae_A. The sequence continues at coordinate 114,840 of NZ_FXAK01000009.1, read as the reverse complement.
CTTCTACGCGCTCCCCGGCCACGACATCGACGGTGGCATCCGCTTCGAGGACATCCTGCGAAGGGGCGCGGAGCGTGGCCTGTACGTGGATGCCATCGGGCGGGTCGACGCCTGGGTGGCGGAGCGCGTGGCGCAGCACCGCGCGGCCGGTCAGGCGCATGAGCAGCGGCTGTGGGACGGCCGCTGGCTGCGCATCGACGAGCGGGTGACGGCGGACGGGGGGCGTGTCGGCGTGCGCGTCGACATCAGCGAGGCCAAGCGCCGCGAGGCGGAACTTGCCGACCTGGTGCGGCGCAATGCCCTGCTGGCCGCCGCGCTGGAGGCCACGCCGAACGGCATCGCGATCACCGACACGGCGACCGACGCCCCGCTCGTCCTCTATGTGAACCGGGCGTTCGAGGCCATGACCGGCTACATGGCGGCGGAAATCGTGGGCCGGACCATTCGTGTCCTGTACGGCAACGAAACGGACGCGGAGGTCGCGGCATCCCTGCATGACGCCAAGCTCCGCGGCGAGACCGTGACGGCGGAGATGATCAATTACCGCAAGGATGGCGTTCCCTTCTGGAACATGGTCCGCCTCGCGCCCGTGCTCGACCCCGGCGGGTCGACGCTGGCGCATGTCGCCGTGCTCTGGGACACCACCGAGGCGCACCGCCACGAGGCGGAGGAGCTTCAGCGTCAGAAGATGGAGGCGCTTGGCCAGCTTGCCGGCGGCATCGCCCACGAGATCAACAACCTCCTGCAGCCGGTCATCACGCTGTCGAACCTGAACATCGGCGCTCCGGACCTGCCGGCGCCGGTTCGGGAGGATTTCGCCGACATCCTCAGCGCCGGGCGGCAGTGCCGTGACGTGGTCGGCGCCGTGCTGGCCTTCGCGCGCAAGGAGGGGACGGCCACGCAGCCCCTCGTGCTCGGCGACGCGGTGTGTCGGGCGCTGAGCTTCGCCCGCGGCGTGCTGCCTCCGGCGGTCGTCATCGACAGCCGGATCGGCGACCGCGAGGCCGTTGCGATGATCGGCGCCACCGAGTTGACCCAGGTGCTGATGAATCTGCTGACCAACGCCGCGGACGCGATGGACCGTTCGGGGACCGTGACCGTCACGCTCGACCGGCTGCCCGGGGGCGGCAGCCTTCGGTTGACGATCGGCGACGAGGGCTGCGGCATGGACGAGCGGGTGCGTCAGCGCCTGTTCGAGCCGTTCTTCACCACCAAGCCCCAGGGGAAGGGGACCGGGCTCGGGCTGGCGGTGGTGCACGGCATCGTGCGCGGGTGGCGGGGAACCATTTCAGTGACCAGCGCGCTGGGTCGGGGAACCTCGTTCGAGATCATGCTTCCCGTGGCTGAGTCACCCACAATCGGATACCCGGCGATCGAATCCCCCTCAGCATGACGGAGGCGCACGCAATGGCTCGCATTCTTCTGGTCGACGACATGCCCCTGATCCGCAAGACGGTCGGCCGGCTGCTCCGCCAGCATGGCCACGAGGTCGTCGCGGCGGCGGATGGCGAGGAGGCGCTGGCCGCATTGGGCGACGCCCGGCCGGAGCGGGCCGCGTTCGACGCCGCTCTGCTGGACATCTGGATGCCCCGGGTCGGTGGTCTGGAGTTGATGCGGACGCTCAAGGAGCGGTGTCCGGACCTTCCCGTCATCATCATGTCCGGCGGCGGACCGCGGGCCCCGCTGGAATATTCCCTGGCGGTGGCTGAGACCGAAGGGGCCGCCGCTGTGCTGGTCAAGCCGTTCGAGGACCAGCAACTCCTAGACGTCCTCGCCGTGGTCCTCGGTTCCTGAGCCGTCCGCTCCGGCCGACAGCAATCGGCCGAGCAGATCGCGCAATCCCGTGGACAGCCCCTCCTGCGCCTCCGGCGGCATGGCGGCGATGGCGGTCTCGACCACGAGCAGGGGATCCTGGGTGAGCAATGTCCGCCCCGCCTCGGTCAGCGACACGATCCGTGCCCGCTTGTCATCCGGCGAGACCACCACGGCGAGCAGCCCCCGCCGCACCAGCGTTCCGATGGTGCGGGACGCTGTGCCGGGATTGGTCCCCTGGTACCTGGCCAGCCCCACGACGTTGCGTGCGCGCTCTCCGGCCTTGCCGAAATAGCGCAGCGCCGACCATTGGGCCGCCTGCATGTCCGTTGTCCAGCACAGATCATGGACGGCGCGGGCCGTCTGTTCGACGAGGCTGGCGATTCCATGGAGTCGCGTGGCGCGGGGTGGGGCGGCGGCGGTTCCGGATGGGGTGGGTTCCGACGCCGGGGCAGGGGCGGGGCGGTCGGGAGGCGCGGTGGGAGCGATTTTATTTGTCACTGACAAAGATCTTCCCTCCGCATAGGCGCATCGGTATAGTTGTCTCTGACAAACATGTGGCGGGCCCGTAACCTCGGCAGGGCTGCCCGTATCACCCCAGGACCGGAGATTGCCGATCGCATCATGGTTCCCAAACCGTTCGCCCACACTGGCCATGGTGGATTGTGCATTGCCATATACGGTGTCATGGACGCAATGGATCCTAATTGCCGCGTGGTTTTGTGCGTCCGCAGCGGATTAGGGTGCTTCCGAAGAATGACGCTAGCAAGAATTTCGCAGTCAAAGATCACGGCTAAATCGAATTCAGATAATTTCATAAAATTGTTTTGTTGAGAACAGAATATTCTTCGAATCTTTAAGTATAGAAATGATTTCTTAAGAAAATCCGGAAATATTGAGAGCATGTGCTTTCAATATCGAAAGATAAAAACGCGATGACCGCCGTCTCTCTGAACTTATCGATCCGCGGAAAACTGTGGGGGCTTGTCGTGGCTGCGAGTGTCGCTTGCTTGGCAATCGCAGGCGCCGGCCTGTACCTGAACCACGAGCGCATGCATCAGGACCGGGTGGCCACGCTGAAGTCGCTGGTCGACATTGGGTACAGCATCGCCGAAAAATACGAGGCCGATGCCGTGGCCGGAAGGATCACGCGGGAAGAGGCGCAGGCGCGCTTCAAGGAGGCGTTGCTGTCGCTCAGATACCAGGGCAACGGCTATCTCTTCGCCTATACCTACGACAACTATGGCTTCGCGCATCCCAACGCCAAGGTAATGGGCAAGGACGCATCGGGCCTGAAGGACGCCAACGGCGTACCGATCCTCCCCGCCATGGTGAGAGTCGCCAGACAGGGGGAGGGTACGTACCTCTATCCCTGGTTCGTCAACAACAACGGGACCGACGAGACCGAGGAGAAGCTGTCCTATGTCCGGGGCTTCGAGCCCTGGAAGATCTTCATCAGCACTGGCATCACCATCGGCGATCTACAGGCCGCTACGGTGGGGCAACTCTGGAAGCTGCTTGGGATCGCGGCCCTCCTGGGGCTGCCGGCCATCGCGCTGATCGCGCTGGTCGGCCGGAACGTCAGCGCCGACGTCGCGCGGCTGAGCCGGAGCATGCACGCTCTGGCCGGGGGCGATCTGTCGGTCGCCCTTCCGGAAGCCGAGCGGCATGACGAGATCGGCGCTATGGCCAAAGCGGTCCAGGTGTTCAAGGAGAACGCCGCGGGCAAGGCCCGTCTGGAAGCGGAGCAGGCCGAATACGCCCGACGGGCGGAGCTGGAAAAGCGCCAGACCATGCTGACGCTGGCCGCCGACTTCGAGGGCCGCGTGAAGGGCATCGTCGACATGGTGGCGGCGGCGGCAACCGAGATGCAGGGCTCCGCGCGCTCCCTCTCGCATGTGGCGGAAGACAGCGTCCACCAGATCACGGCGGTGGCGGCGGCGTCCGAGCAGGCCTCCACCAACGTCCAGACCATCGCCGTCGCGGCGGAGGAACTGTCGGCATCCATCACGGAAATTGGGCGTCAGGTCGACACCTCCACCCGCATCGCCGGACAGGCGGTGACGGAGGCGCAGCGGACCGGCGATGCGATCCGCAGTCTGGTGGAGGCCGCCCACGAGATCGGCCAGGTGGTCGAGCTGATCAACAGCATCGCCGGCCAGACCAACCTGCTGGCGCTCAACGCGACAATCGAGGCCGCCCGCGCCGGCGAGGCCGGAAAAGGCTTCGCCGTCGTCGCCAGCGAGGTGAAGGCTCTGGCGACGCAGACGGCGCGCGCCACCGAAGGCATCCAGAGCAAGGTCGTTGAAATCCAGGCGGCGACCACCGGCGCGCAGGACGCGATCGGGGCGATCGCCAAGACCATCGGCCAGATGAGCGAGATCGCCACCGGCATCGCCTCCTCCATCGAGGAGCAGAACGCGGCGACGCAGAACATCGCCGGCAACATCACGCAGGCGGCGCGGGGCACGGAGGTCGTCTCGACCAACATCGTCGGCGTGAATCGGGTGGCCACCGACACCGGCAGCGCGGCGATCCAGGTGCTGGGCGCATCGCAGGGGCTGGCGCTCGAAGCGGAGCGCCTGCGGGAAGAGGTGGCGGGCTTCATTGCCACCATCCGGGTCGCCTGACGACCGGCCTAAGACGGCGGGGGCGGCATCGGCAGCGGGCCGGCGGATGCCGGTCGGTTCGGGCCGCCCCTGTGCGCACACCAAGCAAACCAATGGAAAGATGACGATGAGACGTACTGTGATGCTCGGGCTCGGCATGGTGCTGTACGCCCTGGCCTGTTCGGCCGGTTCGGCCGCCGATGGGATCACCGGGGCCGAGCATTGGGTCGAGAATGGCGGAATCCGGATTTATGTCTGGGAGAAATACGCCGACAAGCCGGCCGGCAAGAAGGTCGTGGTCCTGGCCCACGGTTCTGCCACGGCGGGCCGGGAAAGCTTCGACCTGCAGGTTCCGGGCAAGCCCTCCTACAGCCTGATGGACCGGTTGGCACGCGAGGGGTTCGACGTCTTCGCGCTCGACACCCGCGGGTTCGGACGCTCGACGCACCCCGACACGCACATGACCACGGCGCAGGCGAAGGACGATCTGAAGGCGACGATCGATTACGTCCTGAAGCTGCGGGGCGTGTCGAAGGTCAACCTGCTCGCCTGGTCCTGGGGAACGCAATATGGCGGGATGTATGTGATGGACCATCCCGGTACGGTCGATAAATACGTCAGCTATGCCCAGATGCACGCGAACAGCCCGGACGTCGCCCGGCGCCGCGCCCGGATCGACTCCTTCCGTGCGACTCCTTACATCACCATTCCCGAGGCCGGCTGGAAGCCGCGCTTCACCTCGATGGCGCCGGCAGAGGTCAATGAATCCAACGTCGTCGATGCCTTTGCCAAAGCCGCGGCGAAGGTGGAGGTGAAGACCGCGACCGGGCCGCAACTGGACCTTGCCACGCTTCTGCCGATGGTCAACGCCCGACTGGTATCCGTGCCGACGATGGTCATTCATGGGCAATACGACGATGTCGCCGATCCCGATGGCCTGTTGCCGTTCTTCGCACAGCTGCCAAACCCACAGAAGAAATACGTGGTCATCCCCAACGCGGGCCACATGATGCACCTGCAAACGGGGCATTGCCTGTTCCAGCATGAGGTCGTCAGCTTCTTCAACAGCCCGTGAACCGCCAATGGTGTGAGCAAAGTTACGAGCCGTTTCCATTCCTGTGCTTGACGCTCGTTGCCGATGGGCGTGCGGGCGTAAACGCTGACGAGGATGCCGCGCGCTGCCAGCATCTCCTCGACCATCCGCAGGCTAAGGGGGGAAGCGGAAGTACAGCCAGACCGCCGTCGCAATGACCTCGGCGGGGTAGCGGCAACCAGTATAGCGGTGGTCAGCGGGTGTCGTCATGCCGCTCCATATCCCGCCCTCGCCCGCTCCCGCAACCCGTTCAACGCCAACTTGACGGTGCCCCCGGCGGGTCATGAGACCGCCGGGGCCGGCCTTTCAGGCAAGCCCCAGCAGGCGGCGGGCGTTGCCGCCCAGGATCTCCGCGCAGTCCCCGTCCGTCAGGTCGGAGGCGAGGATTTCCAGCAGGGGGAACGGAACACTGAACAGTTTGGGCGAGGAGTAGAAATCCGTGCCCAGCAGCAGCCGGTGCGCTCCCACCTCGCGCACGAAGCGCTCGATCATATGGGAAACCGGAACCATCACCCCTGTGTCGAACAGGATGTTCGGGTGGCGCCGCGCGATGTGCGGCATCCAATGCGCGAAGTCGGGAGACGAGAAGGCGTCCAGCGCCACGAACTGCACATCGCGGAAACGTTCGGCCAGCACCTCCAGTTTCCAGGGCGACTCCAGCTTGGAATCGCCGATGATGTGGATGAAGGCCGGCACGCGGTGATGACGAACGCGCTCCAGCAGCGCGTCCATGCGCGGATGGTCGATGGCGCAGCCCTGGAACCGGTGGTGCCAGACGATGCCCTTCATCCCGAGCACCTGGATGCAGCGGTCGATCTCGTCCAGCGCCGCGTCCCCTTCCAGCGGGGACACGGTGGCGAGCGCCGCCGGGAAGCGGTCGCTCCAGCGGTCGCGATACTCGGCGACCTGATCGTTGACGTGGCGGGTGTCGGCGATGCCGTTGGGTGCCTGATAGCCGTTGGACGGCATCAGCAGGGCCTGGGCGATGCCGCAACGATCCATGAAGGCGATCCGCTGTTCGGCATCTGCCGCCATGCCGCCCGAGGCGCCGCCGCCTTTTGCGCCGCCGACGATGTCGAGCGAGCCGACATGGTGATGCAGGTCGAAGACCTGGAAAGATTTGGCGTCACGCATCCGATGTTCTCCAGAATTCGCTGTAGTCGGGCCGCCGCCGGTCGCGGAAGGCGCCCAGCCCCTCCGTCCATTCGCCGGCAGGCACTTCGGCCAACATTCCCCGCACTGCCGTCCAGTCGAGCGGCGCCGCGCGGCGCACCGCGCGCTTGACCGTGGCGATGGCGCCCGGCGGTGCTCCGTCGGTGATGGCGCGCGCCAGTTCCACTGCACTGTCCACTGCGTCTCCGGGCGGGACGACCCGGGAGACCAGCCCCATCGCCGCCGCCTCCTCCGCCCCGATGCGGCGCCGGCTCAGGATCAGGTCCAGAGCCTGGCGGGGGCCGGCGATCTGCGCCAGTCTGGCCAGCCCGGTGTTCGGCACCACCCCCAGCCCGAGTTCCGGCAGAGCGAAGACGGCGTCCGCCGCCGCGACCACCAGATCGCAGCACAGCGTCAGCTCGAACCCGCCGCCGAGCGCCCGCCCATGGACGGCGGCGATGGTCGGGCGGGAATGCCCGTCCAGCCGTTCGAACAGGTCCATCGGCGTCGGTCTGCTGGGCGCCGGCGTCATCCAGCCGGCGTCCAGAAGATCGCCGATGTCCGCCCCCGCGCAGAAGGACGGGCCGTCGCCAGCCAACACCAGGGCGGCAGCCTCGCGCGCGTCGGGCCGATCGAGCGTGGCGAGCAGGTCGGCCACCAGATCGGCGGCCAGCGCGTTGTGGCGGTCGGGCTTCGACAGGGTGATCAGCCCGACCGTTCCGCGGCGTTCGAAGCGGACCGTCATCTCACGGCGCCGGATAGACGAGCTTGCCGCTCGCCTTGGCCGGCGGATAGACGACCTCCTCGCCTTCCTTGCGGTGCTGTACGATGACCATCGTCTCATCCGACAACAGCTGGTGCAGGCCGCCGCCTTCCGACGGCCGGTAGCCGATCTTGCCATAGGGAGTGTCGAAGGTGGCGGTGGAGAGCACCTTGCGCACCTTGTCCTGGTCCAGCGTGCCGGCGCTTTCGATGGCCTTGGCCAGCGTCATCATGCCGGTATAGCCCTGGGGAAAGACGGGGGCGATAGTCTGGCCCTTCGCCTCCACCTTGCGGATCAGCTCGACGGCGGCAGGGGTGCGGTCGGCGGTGGACCATTCGGTGATCACGGTCAGCCCCTCGCTCATGTCACCGTAGTCGGCGCGACGGTCGCCGGCGGACACCACCATGGTCAGCTTCGGCTTGATCCCCAGGCTCTTCATCTGGCGGACGAGCTGGAGGTTGTCGCCCGAATAGCCGACGGAGAAGAAGGCGTCGGGGTTCAGCGACTTGACGCGGGTCAGCACCGGCGAGAAGTCGGGCGAGCCGGATTTGAACGGCTCCTTCATCACCAGCTTGATCCCGGCCTTCGTCAGATACTCTTCGGCATATTTGGCCGCGTCGGCGCCGTACAGGCCGTCCTCATAGGCCAGCGCCACCGTCTTGACCTTGGGGTCGATGGAGGCGAGGAAACTGGAGGCCGCCTTCTGACGGTGATAATCCCAGATGTAGATATGGTAGTACCAATCTTCCGTGCCGAAGGTCTTCTCCAGCTTGACGGACGAGGAGCCGGTGTGGATGAACAGCGGCTTGTAGCGCCTGACGCTGGACAGCAACGCGAAGTCGGCCGTGCTGCCGTATCCGCCGACGAAGGCGTAGACCTTGTCCTCCGTCACCATCTTGGACGCGATGGTGGCGGCTGTGTTCGGCTCGCTCTTGGTATCCTCGATCAGCAGCGAGACCGGACGGCCCAGCAGGCCGCCGGCGGCGTTGATCTCGTCCGCCGCGAACTGCACGCCGGCCAGGATGGTCTGCCCGCCCACCGCCAGGACTCCGGTCAGCGGCAGCGGCACGCCGATCCGGATCGGTTCCGCCGTCTGGGCGGCGGCCGGAGTTGGACCGGTCATCGTCAGCGCGGCGATACCGAGTGCTGCGGCGCCGGCCGCCAACCGTTTCACGAAGCGCATGGTTTCCTCCTGTTTTTATGGTCGTTGTTCGCGGGTGGCCTCCGCCGCGGGTTCAGCCGGCGGCGGCGCGTTGAAAGAAGGGGTATCGGCGGTCGCCGATCCGGGGAAAGACGACGGACACCGCGTCGCCACCGCGCACGGTCGAGGCATCGTCGCCGATCAGCCGACTGAGCATCCGGGGACCTTCGGCCAGATCCACCAGCACCACCGTGTAGGGAAGCTGGCCGCTCCATGCGCCGCCCTGGAAGGCGACATGGACATGGCTGTGGGAGAAGACGGTTCCCCGGCCCGACATCCTCTGCCAGCCGAGCGCCGTGTCGCCGCAAAGCGGGCAATGCCGGCGCGGGTAATAGAAGAGGTGTCCGCAGCGTCCGCATTTGGGGAACAGCAGTTCTCCCCGGTCGCACGCGTCCCAGAAGGGGGCGCTGGCCCCGGTCGGGTTCGGCGAGGTGGCGAGCAGATCCAGCATCAGGGTTTCTCCAGAATCATGGCGCCACAGACCGAGAAGATGCCGCCGTTGCCGCTGACCAGCGCCCGGCGCGCACCCTCCACCTGCCGCCGCCCGGCCTCGCCGCGCAGCTGGCGCACCGCCTCGGTGATGTGGAGCATCCCGCCGATGTGGGCCTGGGACAGCAGGCCGCCATGGGGGTTCAGCGGCCAGCGACCGCCGAGATCCATGGCACCCGAGCGCACCAGCGCTCCGCCTTCGCCGGGCCGGGCGAAGCCCAGGGCCTCCAGCGACACCAGCACCGAGATGGTGAAGGCGTCGTGCAGGTTGGCGACCTGGATGTCCTCCGGCCCCATCCCCGCCGCCTCGTAGGCGTCGGCACCGGCGGCCGCCATACCCAGTTCGGGGATGTCCGGCATCAGGGCCACCGAATTATGGGTGGTCTTCATGCCAATGGCGCGGATGGCGACGCCGCGGCCCCGGCCCTGCGGTGCCCGCCCGATCCGCGTCAGCACCAGCGCCCCTCCGCCGTCCGACACCAGCGAGCAGTCGAGCAGGCGCAGCGGGCTGCTGATCTGGCGGCTGGCCCGGTAGTCCTCCAGCGTCATCGGCTTGCGCATCTGCGCGTTGTCGTTCAGCAGAGCGTGACGGCGCGTGACCAGGGCGACCGCCGCCAGATCCGCGTCGGTGGCGCCGTAGAGGTCGAGATAACGCTGGGCGAGCAGGGCGTAGGGGATCACCATGCCGTGCAGGCCGAACGGCTCCTCCCACTCCTCCCCGCCCAGCAGATTGTGCATGTGCAGTCCCTGCGCGCCGGCCGGACGGCCGGTCAGGGCATTCTCGCCGTAGACGCAGGCGGCCACCTCGCAATAGCCGCTTTCGATGGCCCAGACCGCCTGTTGCAGCATGGTCATGCCGGTGACGGTGCCGCCGACATCGACCGTGCAGGCGAAGCGGGGCGCCACGCCCAGATGCTCGGCCAGCGTGGACGAGAACATGCTGTTGGGGGTGGCGTAGGGATCGAGGTTGATCAGTCCGTCGAGGTCGGACAGGGCGAAGCCCGCGTCGCGCAGCGCCGCGAGAACGGCCGCCGCCTGGATTTCGACCGGCGACCAACCGGGCAGGCGACCGACGGGGGTCTCGCCGATGCCCGCGATGACGACGTCGGAACCGACTGTCGGCATGGGGTGTCCTCCGTTTCCGATGCGTCAGATGCCGAGATAGGCGCTGCGCAGCTTTTCGTGATTGACGACCTCGGCCATCGGTCCGGAGAGGGCGGTCCGCCCCTCCTCCAGCACGACGCAATGGTCGGCGATGTGGGTGGCGTAGCCGACATTCTGTTCGGCCATGACGATGGCGCAGCCGGTCTCCCGCTTGATCTTGGCGAGGGTCACGAACAGCTCCTCGACGATGATCGGGGCCAGCCCGGCCGACGGCTCGTCCAGGATCAGGGCCGACGGCTCGGCCATCAGGGCACGGCCGATCGCCAGCATCTGGCGCTGGCCGCCGCTCATGGTGCCGGCGATCTGGCGGCTGCGGTCGCGCAGGATCGGGAAATAGCCGCACACCATGTCGCGCAATCGGCCGTAGGGCACCTGTTTCCGCCGCCCCGCCGCGGCGCCATGGGCGCCCAGCAGATTGTCCTCGACGCTCAGGTTCGGGAAGCAGCGCGCCCCGTCCGGGACCAGCACCACCCCATGGGCCGGAAGCTGCCAGGGCGCGCAGCCGCTCAAGTCCTCGCCGTCGAGCGCCAGATGGCGGCCGCTGGTGGCGACGGTGCCGGCGAGCGCCCGCAGCGCCGTGGTCTTGCCGGCGCCGTTGGAACCGAGGATGACGAGCATGTGCCCGCTCTCCACCGCGATGTCGAGCTGGTGGAGGACGCGCAGGCGGTCGTAGGAGGCGCCGCCGACCCGTCCGACGAAGCGGCTCATGACGCGAACCCCTTGCCCAGATAGGCCTCCCGCACCGCCTGGTCGGCCAGCACCGTGGCCGGCGTGCCTTCGGCCAGCAGGCGGCCGTTGTTCAGGACCACGACGCGGTGGCACAGGGTGGTGATGACGCGCATCAGATGCTCGATGATCACGATGCTGATCCCCTGTTCGTGGACATTGCGGATGAGGCCCATCACCTCCACCGAATCCTCGTGCGACAGGCCGGCCATTGCTTCGTCCAGCAGCAGGAGGTCCGGCGCGCAGGCGAGCGCCCGGGCGATCTCCAGCCGCCGAAGATCGGTGACCGACAGGTCGCCGCAGTAGCGGCGGAACAGCGGACCCAGGCCGCAGAAGGCGGCGATGGCGGCGGCGTCGCCCAGCCCCGGCAGCCGGTGGCGGTCACGTCCGGCATAGAGCAGGGGAACCGACAGCACCTCCTCGACCGTCAGGGTGGGGGGAACGCGCGGAATCTGGTAGGTGCGGGCCATCCCGGCGCGGACGATCCGGTCGGGGCGCCGCCCCGTCACGTCGCCGCCGCGCAGACTGATGCGCCCGCCACGGACGGGAAGCTGACCCGACACGGTGTTGACCAGCGTGCTCTTGCCCGAGCCGTTGGGGCCGATCAGGCCGGTGATCTCGCCCGCCGCGATGGACAGCGACACCCCGTCGAGCGCCTTCAGCCCGCCGAAGGCTACGGTCAGATCCTCTACCGCCAGGATCGCGCCGCCGGATTGCTGTGCAGACCGCCTGGCGGGGCTCAGAGAGGCTGTGTCACGCATGGCGTTCCCGTTCCTTCTTCTTCTCGCCGGTGGCGGTCCGCCGTCCGGCCAGCTTTCCGGCCTTGCGCAGCAGGCCGACGATCCCCTGCGGCATGCCGATGACGAACAGGATGATGACGGCGCCGTAGACCACCTGATAGCCGGTGCCGCCGATCACCGAGCGGGCCACCTCCTCCAGCGCCTTCAGTACGATGGCGCCGAGCAGCGGGCCGATGGTGGTGTCCATCCCGCCCAGCGTGGCGATGGCCAGCGGCAGCACGCTCCAGTTGGTGGTGAAGACGTCGGTCGGCACGACATAGCCGTAGAGGCCGCCGTAGCAGGCGCCGGCCAGACCGATCAGCACGCCCGACACGATGAAGGCGAAGATCTTCATGTGCACCACCGGCACGCCGCTGGCCGCCGCCAGTTCCGGCTTGGTGCGGATCATGAAGAAGGCCGGGCGGAAGCGCAGCCCCAGCAGCGTGTCCGACAAGGCCACCGCCGCCAGCAGCAGCAGCCCGATCAGCCCGAGCTGCCAGCGCGGGTCGCCGTCCGCCAGCACCGGCGGGGCGATGCCGCCCGAGCCGCCGGTCCAGTCGGGGAACACCACGACCAGCACCTGCATCGACAGGGCGAAGCCCAGCGTGGCGATGGCGAAATACATCCGGCGCAGCCGCAGGGTCAGCAGCCCCAGCAGAGTCGCCGCCAGCGCGCAGACCACAACGACCGCGACCCAGGCCAGCGTCAGCCCGATCAGCGGCTCGAAGATCGCCAGCGTGTAGGACCCGATGCCGAAGAAGGCGGCCGATCCCAGCGAGACCTGCCCGGTGCGAGACAGGATGTCCCAGGCCAGCGCCGTGATCGCGGTGATGGCGACGCCGATGGCGAGTTGGATCCAGAAGGGCTTGTCGATCCAGACCAGCGCCAGCGTGACCAGGAGGATGAGGACGTAGGGGAGAAGCCGCGTGAGTCCGGTCTTCATGCGCGCCGCTCCGATCCGAACAGCCCGGTGGGCCGCACGACCAGCACCAGGACGATGATGACGAAGGCGACCCCGTAGCCCCAGCTTCCCCCACCCGGCACGAAGGTGGCGGTCAGGTTCTCCGCCGCCGACAGCAGCACCGCGCCGATCAGCGCGCCGCCGATGCTGCCCAGCCCGCCCAGCGCCACGATGGCGAAGGCGCGCATCACCAGATCGACGCCGACCAGCGGCTGGACATACAGGATCAGCGCCACCAGCCCGCCGCTGACGCCCGCCGTCAGTCCGCCGATCAGGAAGGACAGGCGGAACATCCGCGTCACGTCCACCCCGGCCAGGACGGCCAGCTGCGGGTCGTCGGCGGCCAGACGCAGCAGCAGCCCCTGGCGGGTGTGCCGCATGAACCAGATCATCCCGGCATAGAGCGCGATGCCGACCAGCAGCACGACCAGATTGTTGCCCGGAACGATGACGTCGCCGAGCTGCAGCGGCGGCAGCAGGGGCGGGGCGTGCATCACGCGGGCGTCCGGCGTCCAGGCGATCATCGCCAGATTGATCAGCAGGATCGACAGGCCGATGGTGGCGAGGATCTGGTTGTGCTCGTCCTGTTTCAGCACCCTCGACAGGAAGCCGTCGAAGACGAGCCAGGACAGCGCGGTCATCGCCAGACCGGACAGGACCATGCCGGCCAGCGGCGGCACGCCCACCGCCTCGTACAGGAAATAGGTCAGGAAGGCGCCCAGCATGACGAACTCGCCATGCGCGAAGTTGATGATGCCGGTAACGCCGAATTCCAGGGTGAGACCGGAGGCGATGGCGGCGTAGAGCCCGGCGGTGGTCAATGCCAGCAGCAGGGATTGAACCAGAAGTGTGCTTTCCATCCGGGGCTGTCCTCACATCCGGTCGATCAGACTGCGCGCGATCTGGAGGCGCTGCATCTCGGAGGTTCCCTCGCCGATGCGGAAACCGCGGGCGTCGCGATAGATGCGCTCCACCGGCAGGTCGGCCATGAAGCCGGCACCGCCGAAGATCTGGAGGACCCGGTCGGCCACCCGCCCGACCATCTCGGTGCAATAGAGCTTGGCGCGCGATGCGGCGATGCGGGCGTCAGGATGCTTCTGGTCCGACAGGCGCGCCGCCTTGGCGCAGAGCAGCCGGCCGGCGTCGATCTCGACGTCGCAGTCCGCCAGCATAAAGGCGATAGCCTGATGGTCGGCCAGCCGCCGCCCGAAGGTGGTGCGGTCGCGGGCGTACGGCACCGCCAGATCGATCAGCCGCTGGGCCATGCCGACGCAGCGGCAGGACACGAACAGCCGGTCGTTGTTGATGGTCGCCATCATCACGCCGAAGCCGGCGCCGGGCGCGCCCAGCACATGGTCGTCCGGCACGAAGCAGTCGTCGAAGCTGAGCGCCGAGAGGTGGTAGCCGTGCCAGCCCAGCTTGCGGAAGCGACGCTCGACGATGAAGCCCTGCGCCCTGCGCGGCACGATGAAGGTGGTCAGCCGCCCCTTCAGCGGCGCGTCGCTGTCGGTCACCGCCAGCACGATTGTGTGGTCGGCGGTCTCCGCATGCGAGATGAAGGTCTTGGCCCCCGACAGCAGCCAGCCGCCGCCGGTCCGCCGCGCCCGCGTCCGCAGCGCGTTGAGGTCGGAACCGGCGTCCGGTTCGGTCAGGGCGTAGGCGACGGTGCGTTCACCGCGCATCAGCGGTCCGACGAACCAGTCGCGCTGGGACGCGTCGGCGAACAGCAGCGATCCCGGCAGATGGCCGCAGGCCTCGGCGAGCGGCATGCTGGTGTGGCCGGTCGCCTCGTCGATGGCCGAGATGGCGACCCGGCTCAACCCCGGTCCGCCGATCTCCTCGGGCATGTTGTAGCCGTAGATGCCGAGGTCGGCGGCCGACCGGCGCAGGTCGCGCATCAGGCCGGGATCGACGTCGTCGGCGCGGTCCACCGCCTCCTCGTGTGGCCGCAGGGCGGTCTGGACGAAGCCGCTCACCGTGCGGACAAGGGCGTCGAGCTCGGCGGCGTCGTCGCCGATGGCGGCGGCGGCATATGTGGACAGGCTGTCGCTCATGATGGCTCCACCGTCTGGCTTTCGACCCAACTTTCGATGACTCCGCGCTGCACCTTGCCGGTGGTGGAGCGGACGATGCGCTCGGGCGGTACGAAGTGGATGGCCTTGGGTTGCTTGAATCCGGCCAGCTCTCGCCGGCACAGGGCGGACAGCTCGGCGGCCTCCAGGTGGGGGTTTGCCGACACCACCACCGCCACCGGGATCTCGCCCCAGCGGTCATCCTTCTTGCGCACGACCACGGCGTCGCGCACGTCGGGATGCCCGACCAGAACCCGTTCGATCTCCGCCGGGTAGATGTTCTCGCCGCCGGACTTGATCAGGTACTTGGCGCGATCGACGAAGTCGTAGAGCCCGTCCGGCCGGCGGCGGAGCAGGTCGCCCATGTGGAACCAGCCGTTGCGGAAGTCCTTCCGGGTGGCCGCCTCGTTGTTCCAGTAGCCGCTGAACAGCGTCGGGCCACGCATGGCCAGTTCGCCGATCCCGCCGTCGGGAACGTCGTTGTCGTCCGGATCGACAAGCCGGATTTCGGCGCCGACGCTCGGCGCCTTGCCGAGATCGCCGGTGGCGCCGCGGGGAAGCTGGCGACCGGAGAGGGGCGGGGTGCCTGTCTCGGTCGATCCGAAGCAGTTGAGGAAGTCGGCGCCCAGCAATTCGCTCAGCCGCGCCACCTCGGCGGGGGGCGACAGGTCGGCCATGACGCCGCAGGTGCGCAGACCGAGCGGCTTGGTGCCGCGCCGTTCCAGCACCTCGATCATCCGGGCCAGCGTGCCCGGCATGATCGACACCCATTCGAACCGTTCTGTCTCGATCTTGTCGGCGATCCGTTCGGGATCGAAGGCGTCCAGCACGATCACCCGCCCGCCGGTCAGCAGCGCGTAATGGGCCGGCTCGGTGCCGCCCATGTGGTAGAGCGGCGGCCAGCACAGGTTGGTGTTGCCCGGCCGCACCCCGAGGTCAAACGGTGCCGCCGTCATGCGGGCCAGTTGGCTGCGATGGGTCAGCACCGCCCCCTTGGGCAGGCCGGTGGTGCCGCTGGTGTAGAGGATCAGCAGGGGATCCTCCGGCTCGGCGATGTCCGGCGGCGTGTCGGCGGATGCGGCGGCGAGGCGGCGCTCCCACTCCGGACCGAATTCGATCACCGGGACCCCCGCAGTCGCGGCGTCCGAGAGAGTACCCGTATGCCGGGGCGAGACCAGAATCGCCGTCGGCGCGACGAGGCCGATGCAGTGCTCCAGCTCGCGCGGGCTGAGGCGCCAGTTCTGGCAGGCGGTGATGGCTCCCAGCAGGGCGCAGGCAAGCTGCGTCTCGATATATTCCAGCCGGTTCTCCGACAGTACGGCGACGCGGGCACCGCGCGTCACCCCCAGCGCCGCCAGCGCCGATGCGCTGCGGTTCACACGTTCGGCCAGCTGGGCGAAGGTCAGGATGCGGACCTCTTCCTGGCCGTCATCCTCGATGGCGATGCGTTGCGGATAAAGCCGCGCGGTGGAAAGAAACAGGCTTCCCACGGTGGAGGCGGCAGCCCGTGCTACCAGTGCGGCGGCCGATCGGTCCATGCCGGTTGTCAAACTCATGACCAAGCTCCTCCCTGTTTTTCATTAGACTGTTGAGGACTTTTTTCCTTTTTGAGTCGTAATTATCAGCAATCCAAATGATGTCGAATATTCCGGTATGCACTCAACGGGGAATTCCGGTGGACTGCGCGTGGCTGCGTCTCAGCCAGGGCATGGCCCGTCCGCCCAGTGGCCGGCCCAGCAGGTGTCCGGCGACATCGACCGCTTCGATCAGGGCAGGCAGATCGACGCCGGTGGCGAGGCCGGACTTCTCAGCCAACAGCACCAAATCCTCGGTGGCGAGATTGCCGGCGGCACCGGGGGCGAAGGGGCAGCCGCCGATCCCGCCAGCGCTGGCGTCGAGCCGGCGGATGCCCGCTTCGATCGCAGCATGGGCGTTGGCGACACCGAAGCCGCGCGTGTCGTGAAAATGCATGCCGATCCGTTCCGCCGGCAGGCTGGGAAGCAGCGCCTGCAACAGGCCGGTCACCTGACCGGGAGCGGCTGCGCCGATGGTGTCGGCGATCACCACCTCACCGGCGCCGATGGCGGCGAAGCGTTCCGCCAGCCGGACGACGGCTGCCGGCTCCACCGGCCCCTCGAACGGGCATTCGAAGGCGACGGCGACATAGGCACGAACGCCCACGCCCGCCTCCAGGGCGCGGCCGATCACCTCCTCTGCGGCGGCGGTCGCTTGATCCAGCGTCATGTTGATGTTGCGCCGGTTCATTTCCTCCGTCGCCGCCACCACTGTGGCGATCTGCGGCGTTCCGCAGGCCAGTGCCCGGTCCAGTCCCCGCCCGTTCATGGCCAGGGCGGAGATCTCCACGCCCGGCAGCGAACGCGCTCCGGCGACGATCTCCTCGGCGTCGGCCATCTGCGGCACCGCCTTGGGCGAGGCGAAGCTGGCGGCCTCGATCCGCGTCAGCCCGGCCTTGGCCAGCTGCCGGATCAACTCCAGCTTGCCGGCGGTGGAAACGAGGATCGGCTGGTTCTGCAATCCGTCGCGCGGGGCGACCTCGGTCAACAGCAGGCGGTCCATGGCTTACCCCACCCGTCCGGCACGGCGCAGTTCGCCGATGTGCTCCGGCCCGTAGCCCAGCAGCGTTTCCAGAACCGCGTCGGTGTCGTGGCCCAACTCGGGGGGTGCGGTGAAGCGGTCGGGCTTGCCCCCGGACAGCTTGATCGGGTTGCCCGGCATTCGCACCGAGCCGCCCTGCGGCAGCGGCACCTCCACCACCATGTCGCGGGCGACCACCTGGGGATCGGACATCGCCTGGGCGAAGTCGTTGACCGGGCCGCAGGGCACCCGCGCCTCGCGCAGCCGGGCGAGCCAGCTGGCGGAGCTGTCCTTGACCAGTTCCTCCCCGACGATTCGCTCGATCCGCTCCTTGTCGGCGTAGCGGCCGGGTTGGAGGCGGTATTCCGGTGCTTCCAGTTCCGGTCGCCCGATGACCGGCAGCAGCCGCTCGAAGAAGGCGTCCCCGATGCAGGCGATGATGATGTGGCCGTCGGCGGTCCTGAAGGTGTTGTAGGGAACATGGACGAAGTGGCCGTTGCCCAGCCGTTCCGGCACATGCCCGGACATCAGGTGCATCGTGCCCATGTAGTTGAGCAGCGAGATCTGCACGTCCAGCATCGACACGTCCACATGGCGGCCGACGCCGGTCCGCTCCCGCTCCTGCAACGCGGCGAGCACGCCCAGTGCGCCGAACAGTCCGCCGCCCAGGTCGCCGATGGGAATGCCGGACCGCAGCGGCGGCCCGTCGGGCAGGCCGGTGATGCTCATGCCGCCGCCCATCGCCTGCACCACCTGATCGAAGGCGGGCCGGTTCGGATCGGGGCCGTTGCCGCCGAAGCCGGTGACCGAACAGGTGACGATGCGCGGATTGACGGCCGACAGCGACGCGAAATCGATGCCCAGCCGTTCCGTGACGCCGGCGCTGAAATTGTCGAACACCACGTCGCTCTTGCGGACCAGATCGAGGAAGACCGCGCGCCCCTCCTCGCTTTTCAGATCGATGCAGACGCTGCGTTTGCCGCGGTTGAGCGTGAGGAAATAGGCCCCCATGCCGTGCCGGGAATAATCGGGATCGCCGGCCAGCAACTGCCGCGTTCCTTCGCCCCGACCCGGCGGTTCGACCTTGATCGTCTCGGCCCCCAGATCGGTCAGCAGCATGGTGCCGTAGGGACCGGACAGCATGTGCGTCAGGTCGATCAGCCGGATGCCGTTCAGTGGTGCCATACCCTTCGCCCCAGATGCTTCGTTTGTGGAATGTTTGTTCGCTCATCAAACAGCAAGGGGTGTGCCAATCCGGCGCCCGATGATTTGTTCCTTCAATATCAATCGATTGATGAATCACGGGACTGAGAGAAGCGTTTCATGAAACAGGTGGCTTGTTGCGATGAAACGTGCGATGAAACGTTTGTTTGCGACGCTGATGAAACGGTGGCTGTCCCGGATCAATGTCGCCGGCCCCGTCGGGACGGATGCGGAGGGCGGATGGCCGGGGGTAAGGAACCATGCCAATGACGTTGGGCTATCCGAACAATGGGCGGTTGCGGCTGTGCTTTCTCAGCTACCGCCATCTCACCCGGCTGGCGCGTGCGGTTCTGGACGAATATGCCCAACGTGCCGAGATCGAGGTGATCGACCAAGCTTATGAGGCGGCATTGGCCGTGGCGCGGGAGCGCGAGGCCTCGGGTGCTGTGGACGCCTTCGTCAGCGCCGGCGCCAATGCCAGCTACCTGCGCAGCACCGTGAAGTCGCCGGTCGCCACCATCAAGGTCGGCGGCTACGACATCCTGCTGGCGCTGCTGAAGGCGCGGGAGCGGTCGAACCGGGTCGGTATCGTCATGCACCGCCGCATCATCCCGGAACTGGACGCCATCAAGGGGCTGCTGCGGACCGAGGTGGAGCAGGGCTGCTACGAGACACCGGACGAGGCCGTCGCCTGCGTCAAGGGCATGGCGGAGCGCGGCTTTCCCGTCATCATCGGGTCGAGCGTGGTGGTCGAGGCGACCGAGCGGCTGGGAATGGAGGGCATCCTGGCCTATTCGGTGGCGGGCGTGCGCCAGGGGCTGGACGACGCGCTGGAAATGGCCCGCATCGCCCGGCTGGAAAATGCACGCTACAGCCAGTTGAACGGCGTCCTCCAGAATGTTCAGGAAGCGGTGCTCGCAGTCGATCCGGCCGACCGGGTGACGGCGGTCAATCCGGCGATGGAAGCCCTGCTGGGCTTTCCCCCGAACGCCATTCTCGGCCGGGTCGCGGCGGAGGTGGCGCCGGAACTGTCGTTGCGCGGAGTGCTGGGCAGCGGCGAGGCGGAAAAGGGCAGTGTCCTGACGTTCCGCCGCCGCGACTGGATCGCCAACCGCATCCCGATCCGCGAGCATGGGCAGGTCACCGGTGCCATGATCACAGTCTACGACGCCCGCGCCATCAGCGAAGCGGACGTCAGCCTGCGGTCCCAGACCCGGCGGCGCCCCAACCGGACGACCCGCTACACGCTCGACGATATCCGCGGCGACAGTCCGGCCATCGAACAGGCGCGCGCCACGGCGCGGCGCTTCGCGGCGAGCGACCTGACGGTGCTGATCTCCGGAGACAGCGGGACGGGGAAGGAGCTGTTCGCCCAGGCCATCCACAATCTCGGCCCGCGCTCCGGCCGCCCCTTCGTGGCGATCAACTGCTCGGCCTTTCCGGATTCCCTGCTGGAATCGGAGCTGTTCGGCCATGAGGAGGGGGCCTTCACCGGGGCCCGTAAGGGCGGCAAGGTTGGGCTGTTCGAGGCGGCGCACACCGGCACGCTGTTCCTCGACGAGATCGGCGACATGCCGCTGGCCCTGCAAACCCGGCTGCTGCGCGTGCTTCAGGAGCGCGAGATCGTTCGTCTGGGCAGCGTCGTGCCAGTTCCGGTCGATCTGCGGGTGATCGCGGCCACCCATCAGCCATTGGAGGAACTGGTGCCGCAGCGCGCGTTCCGGGCCGACCTGCTTTACCGGCTGAACACGCTGCGCCTGCGCCTGCCGCCGCTGTGCGACCGGGTGGAGGATGTGCCGGTGCTGGCCGAGGGGTTCGTCGCCGCCTGCCTGGAGCGCACCGGGATCCGGCTGGCGCCTTCGGTCGTCGTCGAGCCTTTGAAATCCCGGCTCGCCACCTACCGGTGGCCGGGCAACGTCCGCGAACTGGAGAATATCTGCGAGCGTCTGACCATGCTTGTTCTGCAATTCGGCACCGTCGAGGACATTCCCGCCGGGATTCTGCGTCATGACTGTCCTGAGCTGTTTCTCGAACCGCCTGGGCAGGACAGGCCGGCCGGCGGGCACAGGGGCGAGGCTAACGGCCGGGAAGGGGCAACGGACCGGGATGGGGACCACGCGCGGGCCGCCATCGAGAGCGCGCTGTCCCGCACCCACGGCAATCGGGCGGAGGCGGCGCGCGCTCTGGGCATCAGCCGGGCGACGTTGTGGCGGCGCATGCGCCAGCTTGGTCTCGGCGGCTCCGCGGATGGCGAGTGCGCCGCAAGGGATTAGCGGCGCATCACCCCTTGTGCCGCCCCAGATCCACGATGTCGCCGGGATGGTCGTGCAGCAGATGGCGCTGAACCTTCTGGGTGGCCGTCTTCGGGATTTCCGTCCGCAACTCGACGAAGCGCGGACACATGAAGGCGGGGATGCGGCCGGTCAGGAAGGCCGGCAGTTCCAACGGGTCGAAGCCGGGGCGGGGAACAATCACCGCCTTGATCTCCTCGCCGAGGATGTCGTCCTGCACGCCGACGACGGCGCAGTCCTGAACGGCCGGATGCTTCAGCAGGGCCGTTTCGATCTCGACGGGGGCGATCATCTCACCGGCGCGCCGGATCAACTCCTTCATCCGGCCGTCGAAATGCAGGAAGCCGTCGGCGTCGATCATGCCGCGGTCACCGGTATGCAGCCACAGGTTCCGCGTCGCCGCCACTGTCGCTTCGGGTTTTTTCCAGTAGCCGTCGAACATCAAGCCGGGACGGCGGGGACGGACGACGATCTCCCCCTTCTCGCCGGGAGGGAGCTGGGTGTCGTCGGCATCGACCACACACAGCTCGGTGTCCGGCCGGGCGGCGCCGACGCTGCCGAACTTCGCGGCCTGCGCCGTGTTCATCGACACCCAGCCGCCGGTCTCGGTCATGCCGTATAGTTCGCGCACGGCGATACCCAGCCGCTCCTCGATCTCGCGCCAGACGCCGGGGGGTGCGCCGCCGCCGACCGCCCAGCGCAGGGAATGATCGCGCTCCGGCTCGGTCAGCCGCTTGGCGAGGATGCTCAGCACCGTGCCGACATAGGTGAAGCCGGAGGCGCCGTAGCGCCGCGCATCCTCCAGCAGCCGCGAGGCCGAGAAGCGCGGCAACAGTGCCAGCGCCGCCCCGGCCCGCAGGCAGGACATCACGCCGTACATCTGCGGGTTGGCGTGGAACAGCGGCAGGAACAGCAGGATCCGGTCCTCGTCCGTCAGTTCCAGCGCCGCGGCCATATGCTCGCCTGCCAACTCGTAGCAGGCGTTCGGAATGACCGCTCCCTTCGGCAGGCCGGTGGTGCCGGAGGTGTAGAGGATGGCGTTGGCCGTTCCGCCGGGCAGCGCGAGACGGCGGCGCGGTGGCCGTTCGGGGTCGGCAGCTATCTCTAAGAGCTCGTCCATCGGCAGCAGCGCCGGGGCCGAAGCGGGCAGGGCGGGGAGAAACTCCTCTTCGGCGATCAGCAGGGAGGCTTCGCTCTGTTCCAGCAAATAGCGCAGCCCCTCGCCGACCAGGGCGGTGTTGAGTGGAACCGTGATGGCGCCGAGTTCCGACAATGCGAACCATGCGACGAGAAAACCGGGCCGGTTGCCGACCATCATCGCCACGGTCTGGCCGGCCGTCACGCCCTGCGTGGCCAGCCGCTCGACGGCGTTGTCCACCAGCGCCGCCATGGCGCCGTAGGTGATGGTGAGGTCGCCGAACAGCAGGAAGGGACGGTCGGGCGTGGCGGCGGCGCGGGCATAGAGCGGATCGGCGATCACGACAGCGCCTCCTGCTGCCGGATCACATGCTGTTGCAGCCGCTTGGCGATGGTATTCTTGAGGATTTCTGACGATCCGCCGGCGATCTCGTAAGCCTTGGCATCGCGCAGGTACCGTCCGAAGCGCGCCGATTCCATGACGCCGTAGGCGCCGCAGATCTGCACGGCGCGGGCGGCGGTGTCGGTGGCGACCCGACTTGCCAGCAGCTTGGCCTCACTGCCGAAACGGGCGATGTCGTCATGGTCGTCCAGCTTGCGCGCGGCTTCATAGGTCAACAGCCGGGCGGCGTCGATTTCCGCCAGCATGTCGGCGAAGTACCATTGGATTCCCTGGAAATCGAGGATCTTGCGGTCGAAGGCACTGCGCCCGGCGGCAAAGGCCAGGGCACCGTCGAAGGCGGCCCGCGCGATGCCGAGGCTGATGGCAGCGGCCATGGTCCGCGAATAGTCCAGCGTCGTCACCGCTTGGCGGACGCCCTTGCCCTCCACCCCGATCAGATGATCGGCAGGCAACGCCACCCGGTCCAGCACCAGATCGACGTGCGGGCCGTTGCGCAGGCCGAAGGTGGCGGCGTTCGGCCCTTCCTCCGTCGACACGCCGTCCATGCCCTGACGGACGAAGAAGGCCGACACCCCGACCGGCGTTTCCGCCAGGATCACATAAGCTTCCGCCGCCGAGCCGGAGGTGATGAAGGACTTGCGCCCACTCAGGATCCAGCGGTCGCCGTTGCGCACTGCTTTGGTGTCGAGGCTGCGGATGTCGCTGCCGTGGTTGGCCTCGGTGAGGGCGTAGGAGGTGATGAGTCCGCGGCCGAACTCCGGCAGCACCGCCCGCTTCAGGCTGTCGGTGCCGAACAGGTTGATGATGGTCTGGGCCTGCAGGATGGTGATCAGGCTGATGCCGACGGCGGCGCTGGCGTAGGAGGCTTCCTCGAACAGCGCCGCGCAATGGGCGAAACCCAGGCCGCGCCCGCCCAGTTCCTCCGGCAGCGTCAGGCTGGTGTAGCCCCGGCGGGCCAGTTCCTTGATCGCCGCCACCGGATAGACGTCCTCGCGATCGACGGCGTCGGCATCGGGCTCGACATGCTCGGCCACGGCGCGCCTGAGGGGGTCGAGAAAGTCCGGTTCGACCAGATCGGTCCACAACGCTGCCGGCGTCTGCATCGGTGATGTCCTCCCTTGGAATTCTGTCGGAACCGGCAGCGGCGGCCGGCTCCGAGCGGCCGGCCTTCAAGCTGCCGGATGGGCCTGCTCCGGCTCCGCTTTTTGTTCGGTTCACTGATCGTTGATGTTTTCCATTGAACCCGTCCGCATACGATAATATGGTACCGATATATCGGCTGTACATCAACAGTATCTTCGGTTTGGAATTGAGGGAGGATGCCATGAGGCTGACCGACGCCCAGATGGCGGAGTATGAGGAGCGCGGATATCTGGTGTTTCCCGACCTCGTGTCGCGTGAGGAGGTGGAAATCCTGCGCCGCGACCTTCTGAGGGTGACGGGAAACGAGGCCGAAGGGGTGATCCGTGAGAAGAGCGGCACCGTTCGGACGGTCTTCCGAGTCCACGACAAACGCAGCCCGACCGCCTCGCCGCCGTTCCAGGCTCTGGCGACGCTGCCGCGGGTGATTGATCCGGCGCGCCAGGTGCTGGGCGACGAGCCGGTTTATGTCTACCACACCAAATGCAACCTGAAGGACGCGATCGACGGCGCCATCTGGCAGTGGCACCAGGACTACGGCTATTGGAAGACCGACGGCGTCGACCGGCCGGACATGACCACTTCGCTGCTGATGCTGGACGAGGCAACGGAGATTGGCGGCTGCCTCTACTTCATCCCCGGCAGCCACAAGCTGGGCCGGCTCGATCCTGAGATGGACGAAACCACGACGTCCTATAAGCTGTGGACCGTGCCCAAGGATCAGGTCATCGACATCATGCAGCGCTTCGGCGATCCGGTGGCGATCACCGGCAAACCGGGCACCGTGGTGCTGTTCCATCCGAACATTGTCCACGGCTCCGGCCACAACATGTCGCGCCATTCGCGCTGGCACATCTACACCGTCTACAATCAGGTCTCCAACCGGCCGCATGGCGTCGAAAATCCCCGCCCCGAATGGGTGGTGGCCCGGAACTGCGAGCCTCTGCAGACCGGTAGCGACGACGGCATCCAGCGTCAGGCCGAGGCCGAAATCCGGCAGCCGGCGGCGGAGTAGGGTGGATGGCGGGATCGACCTTCCAAGCGGCGGTGCTTCGCGAGACGGGAGCGCCGCTGTCCATCGAGCCGCTGACCCTCGCGCCGCTGGAGCCGGGCGACGTGCTGATCCGCATGCATGCCGCCGGCCTGTGCCACACCGACCGCGAGGCGATGACCGGAGCCTTCGCGGTGCCGCCGCCGGTGGTGCTTGGCCATGAGGGCGCTGGCGTGGTCGAGGCGGTCGGCTCCGCGGTGCAACGGGTGAAGCCGGGCCAGCATGTGGTGTGCACGATCTACGCCGCCTGCGGCCAATGCTATTACTGCCGCCGTGACCAGCCGATGCTGTGCGACATGGTGGTGCCCAACCATCGCGCCGCCACCCTGTCGTCAGGCCGCAAGCGGCTGCGCGATGCCGCCGGGGCGGAGGTCGGCCATTTCCTCAGCGTCTCGTCCTTCGCCGAATATGCCGTGGTTCCGGAGGCCGCGGCCATCCCGGTGCCGGACGATATTCCGTTCGACCGTGCCTGCCTGCTGGGCTGCAGCGTCATCACCGGCGTCGGTGCGGCGCTGCGCGTTGCCCGTGTCGGCCTGGGCGACAGCGTGGTGGTGGTCGGCAGTGGTCCGGTCGGGCTGAACGTCGTGCAAGGGGCAAGGCTGGCCGGGGCCGGGGTGATCATCGCCGTCGACCGCCGTGCCGACAAGCTGGAGCGCGCAGCCGCCTTCGGCGCCACCCACACCATGCTCGGCGGCGAGGATCTGGCCGCCCAGGTGCGCGCAATCACCGGCGGGCGCGGGGCCGACCATGCCTTCGAGGCGGCGGGCGTCATCGGTTCGTTGCAGGATTCGGTGGATTGCACCCGGCCCGGCGGCAGCGTCACCATCCTGGGCAAGACCGATCCCAATCGGCTTGTCGAGCTGCGCTTCGGCTCGATCAGCGGCGAACGGCGCATCCTGCGCTCCAGCCTGGGCGGGGCTAAGGCGGCCGACGATTTCCCTGCCTATGCGCAAGCCTATCTCGACGGTCGCCTGTGCCTGGACGAACTGATCGACCGGCGCCTGCCGCTCGGCTCCATCAACGAAGCCTTCGAGGACGTGGAGCGCGGCGACGTGATCCGCGCCGTGGTGGTGATGCATGAGTGACGATACCGACGAAGGCGCCGGCACCGTCCGGCTGGAACGCCGGGGCGCCGTCGCGATCCTGACGCTGGACGCGCCGAAGACCCGTAACGCCGTCACAGATCCGCCGGTGCTGGAGCCGCTGTTGGCGGCGCTGGAGGAGGTGGGAGCCGACCGGTCGGTGCGCGTGCTGGTGCTGACCGGCGCTGGCAAGGCGTTCAGCGCCGGCGGCAACATCCACGACATCCGCGACCGGCGCGGCATGTTCGGCGGTCCCGCCGATCAGGTGCGCAACGCCTACCGCGCCGGGGTGCAGCGCATTCCCCGTGCGATGGCGGCGCTCGAAATCCCGGTGATCGCGGCGGTGAACGGCCCGGCCTATGGAGCCGGCTGCGATCTTGCCTTCATGTGCGACCTGCGCATCGCCGGGGATTCGGCGCGCATCAGCTCCAACTTCGTGAAGCTGGGGCTGATTTCCGGCGACGGCGGGCTGTGGTTCCTGACACGCGTCGCCGGACCGGCGGTCGCCGCGGAAATGGCATTCACCGGACGGGCCGTCGGCGGGGCGGAAGCCGCGGCTCTGGGGCTGGTGTCCCGCATGGTTCCGGACGCTGAACTGATGCCGGCGGCACTCGCGCTGGCGGAGGAGATCGCCGCCAACCCGCCGGAGGCGGTGCGGATGACCAAGCGCATGCTGCAGCAGGCAGGCCGGGTCGATCTTTCCACCATGCTGGACATGGCTGCGGCATTGCAGGGCATCTGCCACGCTGGCGAGGAATCCCGTCTTGCCATCGCCGCGGCGATGAAGCCGACCAGCTGACCTTCTGAATTTCCGACCTTCAAGCCTCTGCGAAGGGCAGGCACCCAAAAGACCTGCCCGCCAGGACGGCTTCCTAAAACCAGACGATCACCTAACAAGGGAGGGACGCTCCATGATGACGCTTGTACTGCGCGGGTTCCTGGCCGCCACGGCCGCAGGCATCGCGCTGACCTTCTGCACGCTGTCAGGAGACGCAGCGGCCCAGACGCCGGCCACCCCGGCACCGGCCGCCCAGGCGCCCGCCGCGCAATCCGCGCCCGCCAAGGCGACCGGCCCGATCCGCATCGGCGTGCTGACCGACCTTTCCGGCTCGCTTGCCGATCTCAGCGGCAGCGGCAGCGTCGAAGCGGTGAAGATGGCCGTGGAGGATTTCGGCGCCTCCGTGCTGGGTCGCCCGGTGGAGGTGCTGTCCGCCGACCACCAGAACAAGGCGGACATCGGCGTGCAGATCGCCGCCGACTGGTACGACAACAGGAACGTCGAGGTGGTGATTGACCTACCCAATTCGGCGGTGATGCTGGCGATCCAGGAACTGACCCGGCGCAAGAACAAGCTGGCGATCCAGGAACTGACCCGGCGCAAGAACAAGATCGTCTTCGGCACCGCCGGCGGCTCGTCGGACTTCACCGGCAAGGCCTGCTCGCCCAACGGCATCCACTGGGTCTACGACACCTATGCGTTGGCCGCTGGAACCGGGCGTACCATGGTGAAGCAGGGCGGCGACAGTTGGTACTTCATCACGCTCGACTATTCCTTCGGCCTGTCGCTGGAGCGCGACACCGCTGCCTTCGTCACCGGGGCCGGCGGCAAGGTGCTGGGCTCAGCCCGCCATCCGCTGAACAGCGCCGATTTCTCCTCCTACCTGTTGCAGGCGCAGGCGAGCGGCGCCAAGGTCATCGGGCTGGCCAACGCGGGCGGCGACCTGATCAACACCGTCAAGCAGGCGGCGGAATTCGGCATCACGAAGCAGGGCCAGAAGCTGGCCGGGCTTCTGATGTTCCTGTCGGACATCCATGCGCTCGGCCTGGAGACGGCGCAGGGGCTGGTGCTGACCGAAGCCTTCTATTGGGACCAGAACGAGGAGACGCGGGCTTTCTCCAAGCGCTTCTCCGAACGGACCGGCCGCATGCCGACGATGGTGCAGGCCGGCAATTACGGCGCGATCACCCATTACCTGAAGGCGGTGAAGGCGGCCGGCACCACCGACACGCCAACCGTGATGAAGACAATGCGTGACACGCCGATCAACGACTTCATGACCAAAAACGGCCGCATCCGCGAGGATGGCCGGGTGTTGCGCGACATGTACCTGTTCGAGGTGAAGACGCCGGCGGAATCCAAGGACAAATGGGACTACTACAAGCAGCTGGGCGTCATCGCCGCCGCCGATGCGGCCCGTCCGCTGGCCGAGAGCGAGTGCCCGCTGGTCCGCAAATCGGCCGATGCCGGCAAGCCGTAACCAGCGGATCGGTATCGGGCGCCTCCGCCCGCTTGCGTCCCTGGTCCCGGCGCGCTAAAGCCAGGATGGGAAACGCATGCGAGTGTTGGATCGGACCGGGCTCGAACCGGCGGCAGGAGACGGGGGCGACAGGGTGACAGGGCCGGCCAGTCAGCAGATGGGGCAGCAGGCGGGAGCCCAGATCGAAGCCGGGTCGATGGCCGATCAGGCTTATGCCGCCATTGAGGAACTGATCGTGTCGGGCACGCTGCCGCCGCGTAGCTTCGTGTCTGAGAAGCAGATCAGCACCCAGCTCGGGATCGGCCGCACCCCAGTGCGCGAGGCGCTGAAGCGGCTGGAGATGGACGGCATGGTGACCATCGTCCCGTCACGCGGGATCATGGTCACCGAAGTGGACGTGAAGCTTCAGCTCTACGTGCTGGACGTGCGGCGCGAGTTGGAGCGCCTGATCGCCCGGCGCGCTGCCCGTTATGCGCTTCCGGCAGAACGGGAGCGATGCCGCGCCATCGCCGGTGAGATGCTGGAGGCGGCCCGCAACGGCGACGGCATGCGTTTCATGCATCTCGACCAGGAGGTGAACCAACTGCTGGACCAGAGCGCCCGCAACCCGGTGGCGACCCAGACCATTCGGCCGTTGCGGTCGCTATCCCGCCGATTCTGGTTCCAGAATTGCCACGCCCATATCGGCAGCCTGGAAGATGGGGCCAAGACCCATGCCGACCTGATGCTGGCGATCCACCGCGGCGACGCGGAGGAAGCGGCCGCGGCCTCGGACCGGCTGATGGCGTATGTCGAGGCTTACGCGCGCGAGACCCTGCGTTACCCGTTCGATGGTCCCGCGCCTCAATAGAGCGGGCCGACGGGGTCACCGGACGGGAAGGGTGCGGCGATTGCTCAGCCGATGCTGGAGCGCACCAGCCGGGCGAATTCGAGGACCGAATCTGAAATCAGAAAGCGGAGTTCGCCATCGTACGCTTTCGGGCATCGAATGGGGGGCTCGCAAGCCGCGGGCAACATCCAAGGTTGTCGGTCTTGAAAAAAGAGCAAGCATGATCGTATCCTCTCCCGAAAGGAGAAGCCGACCAATGCCGCCCAGTCCACCCGCCGATCCCGTCGCCGACCGTGCGGCCGAGCTCGTCCGCTCCGTCGCCGTGACCGCCGCCCCCGACGACACCGGCGTGGTGATCACCTCCAAGATCCTCGACGACCTCCTCCTGCCCGGCGCGCATACGTCCGAGCAGATCGTCGAGATCACCCGCCTCGCCAAGGCCGCCGCCCGCACCGTCGCCGCCCGCTACAGCCGCAACACCGAACGTGCCTACCGCGCCGCCTGGGTTGCCTACCAGGCTTGGGCCGTCAGCCTCGGCTTCGCGCCGCTCGGCGCCGACCCGCGGGTCGTCGGCATGTACCTCGCCAAAGCCTCCGAAACCCGCGCCCTGCCCACCCTCAAGGTCCACCTCTCGGCCATCCTGCTCGCCCACCGCCTCGCCGGCCGCTCGCTCGACGCCAAGCACCCCCTGATCGCCGACCAGCTCGCCGGTGTCGCCGCCCTGCAGGCCCGGCGCAAGGTCAAACAGGCCGCTCCCATCCTGCCGGATCTGCTCAGCCGGCTCGTCGCCGCCCAGCCCGACAGCGCCGCCGGACGGCGCAACGCCCTGCTGCTTCTCCTCGGCTTCGGCGCCGCCACCCGGCGCAGCGAGTTGGTCGGGCTGGACGTCGGCGATGTGGTGATGGTGCCGGGGCGGGGGCTCGAGGTGACGATCCGCGGCGGCAAGACCAAGCGCGGCCGCACCGCGGCGCTCTGGGCCGCCGACGACCCGGCGGTGTGCCCGGTGGAGGCGCTGCGCCGCTGGCGCGCCGTCTACAGCATGGAGGACGCCGACGCGCCGCTGTTCGTGTCGATCAACAAGGGCGGGGCGTTCGGCGGCCGGCTCTCCGACCGCAGCGTAGACCGGGTGGTGCGCGAGACCAGCCAAGCCATCGGCGAGACCGACGCCGATCTGATCCGCTGGACCCAGGGGCCCGAAATGGCGCAGCGCCTGGGCAGCCGCTTCTCCGCCCACTCGCTGCGCAGCGGCTTCGCCACCGCCGCCGCCGAGGAGGAGGCGTCGCTCAAAAAAATCATGGAGCAGACCGGGCACCAGAGCAGCGACGTTGCGCTCAAGTACATCCGCCACGCCGACCGCTGGCGCGACAACCCGACCCAGCGTCTGTTCCGCCGCAAGACCGACGCGGACTGACGACGCACAACGGTAGGGACAGGGCCCCGCTCAGGACCGAGCGGGGCCTGTCTCGGCGTCACACCACCTCGTAGGCGCCCACGTACAGATAGCCCTGGCTGCCCATGGCCGAGGCCATCGCGCGCAGACGCGGGTTGTCCGGGTGCTCCGGAGTGCCCAGCTCGCTTCCCCTGTGTCCAGAAGCTCGCGCCCTCCGCTTGGCCCGCCCCCTCGCCTCGGAAGGCCGGAGTTGTCTCCCAGATCCAGCCGCCCGCCTACTCCATCGCCGTCCCCGGCAGGGTGGGTGGATGACCGCGGCGGATGAAGGCCGGCTCTTCCAGCTCAGGCCGTGCCGCCGGGCAACGTGCCCGCAGAACCTTGTGCCCTTCGGCGACGCAGGCGAGCAGGTAAGCGTCCATCGACAGGCCCAATGCATCCGCAACCAGCTTGGCACGCTCGAAGGCCGCTCCTTCCTCACGGAACCGCAACGTCACACTCATCGATACCTCCTCATCCATCCTGTCCGTCGCAGCGGGGGAACCCTTGGGTTCGCGGCTTCACTCCGTTGTCTACAGCGCTCTGCCGCTTCACCCCACCGGAACCCCTGTCCGGATCGAATCTCCTGGCGGTTCCGCGGGCTCGAACTCCTGAGCGGCAGCCAAGGCGGAGGCCTTGCAGGGGGACCGGCAGCTTTCGCGCCGCTTGATCGAAACGGCGGGATGGAGGCGGAGGGCCAGTGGCTGAAGGGTGGCACAGCTCGCTCAGCCTTGCCATGGTCATGTGACGCCGGCACACCGTTGATCCATCGTGCTGTTCCAGCAACAGGGCGTCCACGAGGTGCATGACGACGCGTTCCCCAAGGACGATGCCAACAACGTTGGTGCGCCGCTTGATCTCGCCGTTCAGGCGCTCCAGCGGGTTTGTGCTGTGTCGCTCTCCGCCGTTCGCCGCGGCTTCAGGAAGGCCGTGACGTAGGAGCCGCGCCACAGTTTGGGGACGCGCACGTCGATCGCACCAGCCCGCGTCTCCCAAGGGCCCTCCCGCTATCCAGGGCGCTTGATCAGTCGCTCATCCGAGCGTTCGCCATCGCCGGCGCCGGTAACGCCTCGACCTCCGGTTCCATCAAGCGCTGGGCGGCGAAGCCAACCATCTCGTGCAAGACGTCGGCGTCGGCACTCTTCCCAATCAGATCCTGACGAACGATCCTGTCCTCGGTCATCGTGATCTCCGTCACGGTTGATGGTCGTCAAGCAGCCTCAACTTAGTTGAAGAATACGGTGACCGCCCGCTCCCGAATGGCTGTCCCGCCTGCGCCAGCTATAAAGGAACGCTCTGGCAGGCCAGCCTCACGCTTCAG
The DNA here is from genome assembly GCF_900177515.1 of Azospirillum oryzae. Classification (GTDB taxonomy): domain Bacteria; phylum Pseudomonadota; class Alphaproteobacteria; order Azospirillales; family Azospirillaceae; genus Azospirillum; species Azospirillum oryzae_A. The sequence goes on along the minus strand of NZ_FXAK01000009.1, from coordinate 83,283 downwards.
ACACCACCTGCCGGGGACATGGCCATGGCAGGACTTTCGCCGTATCGCCCCCCTACGACCGGCCCGCCATCAACCTCGCCGCCATCGCCCAAGATTTTCCAGGAAGGTCCGGTCAACTCGAGAGTTTGACGGCTAGAGCGACGATGACGCCGACCGCAGCAACGGTGACGATCAGGGCGCCGCCGATCCAGAGCTTCATCTCACGGAGGAAGTCGCGCATGGCGCTATCCAGGTCCGCCTTGGTGGCGAGATCGCCGGTCAGTTTACCCAGCATCTTGGTCATGCCTTCCGCCTCGGGCGTGTTGCAGCCATCCAGCTTCAGTGTGTTGGCGACAGCCTGGATGTCAATCATCCGTCTGACTTTCCCCACAGTCGTTGTCGTTCGTCGTCATCGACGGCTCCTTGGCCGTGAAAATTCGGTGGTGGCGAACCGCGCCACCGGTTTGGTCCGGAAAGCGAGGCGAGTGTTGCACGTCATCAAGGGCTGCGGAGGAGCGTAAGCGGGGCCGCATGCGCTTTTCGCATAACTCGCGTTGCTCACCCCGTTGATGTCAGCGCAGCGCCGCTCTATGCCGCGCTGCCCTTGCGGTCAGGGCACCGCTTGCAGACGGGTCTTCGGGAAATACGCGGTGCGCGGACTGGCACAGGACACTGGTCTGGTCATTCTCACACGCCCGGAACACCCCAATCCTCGGCCTCGTGGTCGGGCATCGGCGACGAACGAGCACCTGGAGGATCTCTTCAGGTTCCGCCAAGCGACCGGCAGCACAGGCGACCTCGCGGGCAGCCAGAACATAGAGGACCTGCTGAGCGGTGCCGCAGAGTTCAGCCAGGGTCTGCATGAGCCGTTCAGAGCGGTTCGCCGCGTCCTTGGCACCGCTCAAGGCACCGTCAGCTTGTCGATCCGGGCAGAGTGAACACACAGCGGACGGCAGCAGTCTGCTGATTACGCGGTCAGCGGCGCGCCGACGGTCCAAACCTGGAGTCGTCCGGGTACGAGCCTCTCGATAATCGGCAGAAGGGCGGTGGTCGCGCGAAGGTGGAACCGGTCCTGGCAACCAGCCAACCGACAAGTTGACGGCACCTCCCGTGCTCATCGCCACCATTTGAAGCGGCCGGAATGCCTTGGGCGGATCATGCCCGGGAGATAGGGGCGTGGGAAAGGGGCCAAAACGGCTAAAACCGGGCCGAAATATGGACCAACACATTGACGCAAAACGAAAGTAGCCGACTTTCTTCCGGAAATCCCGTGCATCTCAATGCAAAGGTGTGATCGAAATTTTCACCCTCTCCCTACCAGGGCGACACTCCATGGCCGAGCCGCTGCCGAACGTCCAACTGACAACCCAAGGTCGCGATTGATGCCGCGAGGCGCAGCCATCAGCCAAGCCTGCGACGCTGACCTGTATCGATGCCCCACTGCTGCGTCGTGTCCGCTGGCCTTCTGGATTCCGCGAGTGTGTCAACGCAGGCGTTTGCACCCCTGTAGCTGCTGGTTTGACCGCGCCCTGCTGTTCGCTGCTGCCCTGCAGATCAAAGGCAGACCCGCGTCAAGCCCCTGAATATCCGTGAGAAACGACCATTCTGTGGCGCGTCCGCTTTGAACCATCAGTCGTTGAGGCCCTGATCTAGCCGACAGCCTGGCCGACGTCCTGGTCACACTGAGCAGCTAAGAAAAGTGATCAAGATCGCGCGGCGCCGAAGGCGTCGCGCCGCGAATTTTCAGGCCACCCGACTGGCCAGAAACCACGCGCAGGGGTGGTGGTGATCCGCCACCAAGGCTCCGCTGAGAGCGGATGAATGGCCGCCACCCAGACGCAGGAGGGCGTCATGGGCGGACCATGTGGCAGGCAGAACACCGCCGTCGCACCAGCCGTGCAACGCCGTCGCACCAGCCGTCGCACCAGTCGAATCAACGGGAGCAACGCACAGCACCAGTCGCACCCTGGGAGCACTAAAGCGAGCAACGGACGTCGCAACGCCGTCGCCACGCCCAGTGCAACGTCGTCGCACCGGCCGTCGCAACGGGAGCTACGGCCGATGCACTGGACGTCGCTACGCGGCGTAGCACCCAACCGTGAAATCCGTTGCCGAGGTTCATCCAGTGGCCGGAGATCGAGAAGCGGCTACGCTGGCAGTGGCGCTACCCACGGTCGACCAGCTGGCGGGTCGACGAGACCTACGTGAAAGTGGGCGGCAAGTGGACCTACCTGTACCGGGCTGTCGACAAGCATGGCAACACCATCGACTTCCACCTCTCTCCCGTGTGGAACACCGCCGCCACCAAGCGCTTCCTGTCCAAGGCACTCAACGGTCTGAGTGGCTGTTTGTGGATGTCATGCGGGGGCTGCCTGGGTGACGAGCCGCTTCAGGCGACGTGAGAGGATCGAGATGAAGGCGATCTCGATGAAAGCGACGAGGTGCTCCTTCGTCCGCTCAACAATGGTGTTCAATCGTCGATAGCGGCTCAGCCATCCAAAGGAGCGCTCCACGACCCAGGCGATTTCGGTGGGAATGAACACGCCGTCGCGCCCTCTGGCGATCGGCTGAATGGTGATGCCAAGCGCCTCCCCGGCTTTGGCCAAGCGCTGGCCGCGATAGCCCAGGTCACCAATGGCCGGGCCATGGAAACCGCGGCCGGCGATCTCCCGCAGGACCGGGACGATGCCCTTGGTGTCGTGCACGTTGGCCGGCGCTGCATCAATCGCCAGCGGAATGCCGTACTTCTCGACGGCAATATGGACCTTCACGCCGCGGATCTTCTTGCCGCCGTCCACGCCCCGCGCGAAGCAGCTCGGGGCCGAAGGGCAGGTGCGGCTGTCGATCACCACTGTGCTCGGCTCGGCCGTATCGCCGCAGGCCAGCCGCCAAGTGCGGCGCAGCCGGTCGAGAAGGCGGCGCCACAACCCGAGCCGGGTCCAGCGGGCAAACAGAGTGTACAGCGTGCCGAACGGGATGCCGGAGAGCTGACCGATGGCGCCATTGCATGCCGCAGAAGCACACGCACCACACCGCCATGATCGCCTTGCGCAGGGTAGTGCCGGTGAGTGCTGGCTTCGAGCCGGATCGCGTTGTCCGCGTCCTCTCCGCCGCCATGGTTGTTAACTCCGTCAGCACCTCATCCACAAAGGCATCGACATTCGAGAACGCGTCCCAGGAAGCGGGCATGGTGCTTGCGGGACGAACGGCGCTGCCCATAGACTGCTGACCCAAGGCTGTTGACGACGCTCACAGCCCTACCAGATGGGCCACCCGGCGCAACACCCCTGTTCATCTTAAAGTAGCATCCCGCGCAGCACCGGTCAGGACGAGCCCGTCACGAACAAGCTCTCAAACATAATCGAGAGACTCCGATCAAACGGGCATCGGTCGGCCGGTAGTCCATGAAGGATCCCCAGCTGCCGCGCCATTGAGGGCCAAGCTTTGAGCAAATCGAATCCCGACAGATCGACTGCCGGCACGCCGGGGATCGCGGTCATCACCAAACAAGCCCCTTCCTCACCGTCACGCCAGTCGACGACTTCCGGGCAGGCTACGCATTGGCCATGGAGCCAGGCGAGCCGGTCACGTTCACCGGCCAGTTCCGCGGACCACGCAGCTGGCGCGATCTTCGCAAACGCGCGCCCATCGCCCCGTTGATAGACAAGATCGCCCGATTCACCAGACCTGACGGAGACCCAGTCGAAGCGCCTGCGGTCTAGTAGTGCATGCGTCCAGTCCAATTGTTCTCATCCTCTGATAGGCTGCACCCCGAATCAGGACACTTATAGTCCAGAGCACGTAAGTCTGCAGCCCCGAAACTTCGGCAGGATTGTATCCACTGACATAGACAAATAGTGATTTGCCTCAAACTGGGTGTGCATCGGCCTGCAACACTGGGCCAGTTTCAGGGGTGATCGGCGTCCAATAACCAGCCACCCCTGATCTGGCAGACTACCACCCTGGGTTTGGACGACAGGGTGGCGGACAGGGATGTTGACGGTGGAGACGATCGCACGGATACGACGCGAGCACGCGAAGGGGAAAAGCATCCGGGCCATTGCCCGGTCGCTGAAGGTGTCGCGGGAGACGGTGACGAAATACCTGCGCTCGGGCGAGACGGCGCCGCGCTACGAACGCCAGCACCAGCCGCTTCCGAAGTTGGCCGGGTTCCAGGAGGAGCTGGAACGGCTGATCACGGAGAACGAGCGGCGGCCGGTGCGTGACCGGCTCGATTATCTGGGGCTCTTCGGACGGCTGAAGGATGCCGGGTTCCAGGGCGGCTACGACACGGTGCGGCGCTACATCAAGCGCTTCAAGCAGCGCCAGCCGCCGAGTGGGCCGGTGAACGCCTACGTTCCGCTCACCTTTGCCCCGGCCGAGGCGTACCAGTTCGACTGGGCGGAAGAGTGGATCATCCTGGACGGCGTGACGACCAAGGTGCAGGTGGCCCATGCCCGCCTGTGCCACAGCCGCATGCCGTTCGTGGCGGTCTACCCGCGCCAGACCCAGGAGATGGTGTTCGACGCCCACGCCCGTGCCGCGGCCTTCTACGGCGGCCTGTGCGAGCGCGGCATCTACGACAACATGAAGACGGCGGTGGACGCCGTATTTGTCGGCAAAGAGCGCCGCTTCAACCGCCGCTTCGCCCAGATGTGCTCGCATTACCTGGTCGAGCCGGTGGCCTGCACCCCGGCTTCGGGCTGGGAAAAGGGCCAGGTCGAGAACCAGGTCGGCACCTTGCGCCAGCGGCTGTTCACGCCGCGCCTGCGCGCCAAGACGCTGGAAGAGGTGAACGACCGCCTGCACGACGAGGTGATCGTCTGGGCCCAACAGACGCCGCATCCAGAGGATAGGAGCCGGACGGTGTGGGAGGTGTTCCAGGCGGAGCGGCCGGCGTTGATCACCGTGAGCGATCCTTTCGACGGCTTCCACGAGGCCACGCTCAGCGTCTCGAAAACCTGCCTGATCCACTTTGACCGCAACCGCTACAGCGTGGCCGCGATCGCCGCCGGCAAGCCGGTGCAGGTCCGCGCCTACGCGACACGGATCGTGGTGTGGTTCAACGGCGCGATCGTCGCCGAGCACCCACGAGCTTTCGGGCACGGCCACACGCGGTACAATCCGCTGCACTACCTGCCGGTTCTCGTCCGCAAGCCGGGGGCGCTGCGCAACGGGGCGCCGTTCCGGGACTGGGATTTGCCGCCAGCCCTGGCGACGGTGCGGACCCGCCTGGGCCGCGGCGACGACGCTGACCGGCAGTTCGTTGGCGTGCTCGCCGCCATCCTCACCGATGGCCTGGAGGCGGTGGAGGTCGCCTGCCGCGAGGCACTGGCGAGCGGTACGCACAGCCGGGACGTGATCCTGAACATCCTCGCCCGGCGCCACGACGTCACACCGGCACCGGCCATGGCGGTGCCGACGGCGTTGACGCTGTCCATCGAGCCGGCCGCCGACTGCGGGCGCTACGACCGCCTGCGCGCGGTGCGGGAGGGCTGCCATGGAACGGCATGAGCTGATGGCGCTGATGGCCGAGCTCAGCTTGGCCGGCATGCGTGCCGCCTACGACGAGGTGATGAGCGACGGGCTGAAGCGGCAGCGCACCGTCCAGCAGATCCTGGGCGATCTGCTGGCGGCGGAGCGGGCGGAGAAGCAGGCGCGCTCGATCCGTTACCAGCTCGGCGCCGCCAAGCTGCCCCTGGCCAAGACGCTGGCCGAGTTCGACTTCACCGCCAGTCCCCTCAACGAGGGGCTGGTGCGCGACCTGCACGATGGCGGCTTTCTGGAAACCCAGCGCAACGCCGTGTTCATCGGGGGAACCGGGACCGGCAAGACGCACATGTGCATCGCCATTACGGCCAACTGCGTGCGCCGCGGCGCCCGTGCCCGGTTCTTCAACGTCATCGACCTGGTGAACCGGCTGGAGGCCGAAGCCCGGATCGGGCAGGCGGGCAAGCTCGCTGACCAGTTGACCCGCGTTGATCTCGTGGTGCTGGACGAACTCGGCTACCTGCCGTTCTCACAGAGTGGCGGCCAACTGCTGTTCCACGCGCTCAGCCAGTTGTACTCGCGGACCTCGGTGTTGATCACCACCAACTTGAGCTTCGCTGAATGGCCAACGGTGTTCGCTGGCGACGCCAAGATGACCACCGCTTTGCTCGACCGGCTGACGCATCACTGCGACATCCTGGAAACCGGCAACGAGAGCTGGCGGTTCAAGAACCGCTCCTGATCCAAAGCCCTCCCCCCGTCCGTTGCCCAGGGGGGCCCACAGGCCCCTCCCACACGCGCCGCTGCGTCAGCCATGAGGGCACTCCGCGGCGCGCGCGGGACCCTCCCGTGGACTCCCTGGACAACAGGTTCTGCAACCGCAAGCGTGGCTGGAAATTGCAAGCCGATGCCGGCTGGAAATTGGAAGCCGGTTGACACAGGGCCGGATTGGTGAACTCCACCTGCAGGTTCGCCGCTTCCGGTGTGCGGCGGCGGACTGTGCCCGCCGCATCTTCGCCGAGCCGCTGCCCACGGTGGCGGCCCCTCGGGTCCGGCGCACCCGGCGGCTTGCCGAGGCGCAGCGCGCCATTGCGCTGAGTGCCGGCGGAAATCCCGGCGCCCGGCTATCCACCCGGCTCGCCATGCCAGTCAGTGGCGACACACTGCTCCGCCTGATCCGCGCGGTGCCCGTGGCGCCGGTCTCGACACCTCGGATCATCGGAATCGATGACTGGGCTTGGCGCCGGGGCAAGCGTTACGGCACCATCGTCGTCGATCTCGAGCGTAACCGCCCCATTGACCTTCTACCCGACCGTCAGGCCGACACCATTGCCGCATGGCTGAAAGCCCATCCTGGCGTCGAGATTGTCGCCCGTGACCGTGCCGGCGCCTACGCCGATGGCGTCCGCCAAGGCGCCCCCTCCGCCGTCCAGACCGCAGATCGCTGGCATCTCCTGCACAATGTGACCGACGCCCTGCGGGAGATCCTCACCGGTCATCATCGCGACCTTCGGGCTGCCGCCAAGCTGGCTGTCGCTCCGGTGGAAGAAACTGAGCAGGAACTGCTCCTGACGCCGTCGGATGAGGTTTCCAGGCCACCAACCCGGCGAGAGCAGCGGAGCGCTGCCCTTCATGCCGCCCGTCATACCCGCTACAAAGAAGTCGTCGCGCTGAAAGCTCGCGGGTGGTCGCAAACGCGCATCGCTGAAACGCTCCACCTCGACCGCAAGACGGTGCGGGTGTGGCTGCGATCCGGGCAGCCGCCGGCATGGCGTCAACCGACCAAGGGGAGTCGGCTTGATCCGTTCCTTGATCACCTGCGGCAACGCTGGGATGACGGCTGCCACAACGCCGCTCAGCTCTGGCGGGAGATCAAGTCCCGCGGCTTCACCGGTCAGCGAACGCTGGTCCGGGACTGGGCACGGCCCCTGCGACAGGCCGTACAAAGCGCCGCGTCCATGGCATCGGCATCATGGCCGGCACCGTCGCGCCGACGGGCTGCATGGTTGGTAATCGCCGACGAGCAGGAGATCGACCCGACCGAACAGGTCTTCGTCTCGGCCCTGATCGCCCGTTCGCCGGAACTGGGACGAACCATCACCGTGGCCCGTGCCTTTCGGGCGATGGTCCGAGGACAACGAGCCGGAGAGCTGGACAACTGGCTGTTGACGGCGGAGGGCACCCCCTTGGCGGGCTTTGCCAATGGCTTGAAGCGCGATCTTGCTGCGGTACGGGCGGCTCTGTCCCTGCCGTGGAGCACTGGGCCGGTGGAGGGGCAGATCAGCAGGCTGAAGACGATCAAGCGGACGATGAACGGCCGCGGCGGCTTCGATCTGCTGCGTCATCGCGTGCTTGAGGCTGCCTGAATGCCCACGCCTAGGCTGCTACCCTGCACCGAGAATGCGGATGGGCCAAACTTCGTTCGGCCTTTACACGGCCCCGCTCGTCCAGGCTCGGACGCAGAAGGGCGTACTGGCGACGCAGCGCGGATTCATCGATCATGTCGCCGAGTCTACCGGCCCCCACTCCCGCTGAGAATCCCCAACCGCACAGAAAGCCCGGTCGATTCATCTATTTTGGCTCGGCTCCTTAGGGTGGTATCAACGGCACACGGCTTCTACGCCGAACTGCAAGCCACCGCCAATCCCGCATCCCTGCACCACGCTGACGTGGCCCCGTCACGGTGGTTGCTTCACTTGTCGGTGGATGCCCACGGCACGACAGTCGGAGTGTCGCCGATGTCGATTCGCATCAAATCCGTTCCGACAACGATCCGCCCCTCGGGCCACTGGCCCTGCGCCCGCTGCTTCAGTGCGGCGTCGGTGTTGGTTTCATCCTGCGGGCCGGGTCGGGAGATGTGCGAGAAGACGGCGAGTTTCGGATTGGCTTGCGCGAAGACCTTGCCCGCCTCCTCCGGGCTGGTGTAATGCGCGACCGACGGCTTGGCCCAGGCATCGTTGACATGTTTCGTCGCGATGATACTGACCTCGTGGATCAGCAGGTCGGCTCCTTTGGCCTCCTTGATGACGGCTGGGCTGTATCTGGTGTCACCGGACATGACGACACTGTGGCCGTTGTACTCCACCTTGTAACCGACGGCTGGCTTAATCGCCTCGCCATGATCGACCGTGAAGGCGGTGATGCGGACCCCGCCATGTTCGAAAACAACGCCGTCCTGTGAGAATTCATGCACGTCGATCCGTGTGGATTCCTCGGTCGATTCATGATCCTCCTGCCGGATTTTCACGTCGTCGGCGAACGTCATCTGCAGGCCATCGGCGACCTGCTTAGTTCCTTTCGGACCGTACAGCGCGAACGGGGTCTTTCGGCCGTTCTGGGGAGTTGGTAGGAAGCTGGTCGTCCAGAGGTCTCCCAGCCCATTCAAATGGTCAGAGTGGAAATGGGTCAGGAAAGTCGCGTCGACCTTGCCGAGCGGCAAATTGATCTGCGCCAAGCGGAGCGCATTGCCACGTCCGGCGTCGAAGACCAGATTGAGACCACCAGCCTGGACCAGCGTTGAGAAGCCGAACCGATTGGTGTTCAGGGTGGGCGTTCCGGTGCCCAGCAAGGTCACCGAAATGGCGGGGTTGGTGTCGGCGGACGGGGCGGAAGATTGCGCGTGCACCGTCATAGAAAAGCTGGCCAGCAGGAGGCCAGCGAGTGTGGATCTCCAGGTGTGCAGCATGTGCGGTTCCTTTCCATTTGGACAGGCTGCGGGCGGACTGTATTGTTCCCGTGGGGCCAACCCATTGTTATTGACGGCTGCTGATCAGGCGGTCGGGCTCGGTTCCACCTTGCGCTCGTCCCGCGCGGCGTCCCAAGCCAGCGCCGCGGCATCCTTGCCGGCTACGGAATAGAGAGCGCCGGGGGCGTTGCGCGTCTTCTGGAACTCCTCCAGCGTTTCGCCGCGCATGGCGGCGTAGATGTGCAGGTTGGAGGTTCCGACCACCGCCCCCAGCTTTTCCAACATGAAGAAGATCACGCCGTAATGGATCATGCCGCGCCAGTCGCGGTCGCGGACCAGTCGGCGTTCCTCCTCCGTCAGGCAGGCTTCTTCGAAGGCGGCCTCCGCTTCGGCGAGGAAGCGGGCGCGGTGCGCCGGCTCCACCATCCGGTGCAGGAAGCGGTTGAGGCGGTAGGCCTTGGCGCTGGTGGCGTGGGTGAAAGGGTAGGTGCCGGCGAGGTCTTCCGATCCCGCCAGTTGGCGGGCCATATGGGCGCGATGCGCGCCGACGATATCGGCCGGCGGCTCGATGGCCTCGTTCTCGTAGATGACGGTGGCGATGCCGGTCATCGAAGGCAGGTAATAGGTCTGGTGGATCTTGCGCACCGTCGCCGACATCGCCCCGCGCATCACCAGCCACATGATGACCTCTGCCCCCTCAAGCCCGCCAAGACGGGCGAAGTCGGCATGGGTCATGCGGGTCAGCGCCTCCGGGTCCTTTTCGATCATTTCAAGGAAGCGGGCGTCCCACTCGACATTGTTGAAGCCGGCGCGCTCGCCGTGGACCTGATGCGACAGGCCGCCGGTGGCGACGATCACCACCTTCAGATCCTCTGGATAGCTTTCGATGGCGCGGCGCAGCGCCTGTCCCATCTTGTAGCAGCGCAAGGCGGTGGGGATCGGGAACTGTAGAACGCCGACCTGCAACGGCACGATGGGAACTGGCCAGTCCGGCTCGTGCGGCAGCAGCATCGACAGCGGCGAGAAGCAGCCATGGTCGAGCGGCCGTTCCTGGAAGAAGGACATGTCGAACTCGTCCGCCATGAGCGAGGTGCCGATGTGGCGGGCGAGTTCCGCATGCCCCTTCACCGGCGGCAGCGCCCGCGCCCCACCACCCTCGTCGGCGACATGGTAGGATTCGCCGATGCCCAGCGTGAAGGCGGAGTAATGGTCGAAGAAGAAGGAAGTGACGTGGTCATTATAGACGAAGAACAGCACGTCCGGCTGCTTTTCGGACAACCACTGGCGGACAGGTTCATAGGCGGCGAAGATCGGCGCCCACACGGGATCGTCCTGCTTCTGGCGGTCGAAGGCGAAACCGATGGTCGGGGTGTGAGAGGTCGCGATCGACCCAACGATGCGTGCCACGTTGTCCTCCTGGAGCGTTCTTTGATTGGTATGACGGATCGTCCCGCCCACCCCTGTGCTCCGCCATTGTGATGCGGCAGGGCGTTGTTGTTTGAAGGAGTCGGCCGTTTCAGTTCTTGGCGGCAATCGCTGCCAGCACCTCGCGCGCAATGCGCCGCGCGTCCGCCGGCACCTCACCCCCGAAGCCCTCCTTCACGCCCAGGTCGGAGATCCATTGCTGATGGGCGGCGGTGGCGGTGGGGAGGAAGCTGCTGACGCCGGCATGGTCCAGCGTCGCCGCGACCTCGCGCATCTCGGCGGCGCGGCGCTTGCCGTGGACGACGACCCGCTCCATCACGTGATCGGCCAGATCGGCGAAGTCGATGTTGGACAGCGACGAGGCGACGGACGGGATGATGCGGTCCTCGATCCCCAGCTTCACCGCGGCGGTGACGCATTCCATCGTCACGCTTTCGAAGCCCTTGATGGCGATGCTGCGGATCATCTTGATGGTGGAGGCGTCGCCGGTCCGCTCCGACACCAGCTCGAACTTCATGCCGAGCGCCGTCAGGATCGGGGCCGCCTTTGCTGCCGCCGGACCGCTGATCAGCAGCGGCGTCTCGTGCAGGCGCGGATACACCGGGGCCATCACCGCGACATCCACCGTGCCTGCGCCACGCGCCGCCACCCGCTCCGCCGCGTCGGCCTTGCGGAAGGGGGCGGCGGAGTTGATGTCGAGCCACAGCAGACCTGGATGCACGCCCGGCAGCACGCTGTTCGCCGCGGCGAGCACCTGATCTGCGGTGACGGCGGAGATGACCATATCGGCCCTCGCCGCGGCCTCGGCGGCGCCGGCGACCGGCTCCACGTCCAGGGCGCGGCATTCGGCGCGCTTCGCCTCAGCGTGGACGGGATCGTCGAACAGGATGTCGTAGGCGATGACATTGACGGGACCGCGGGAGCGCCAGCCGCGGGTGAAGGCCTGGGCGGCTTCGCCGAAGCCGATGAAGGCGATGATGGGAGTGCTCATTCTGGTGTTCCGGGGCTCAGTGCAGGCCGCCGATGCCGCAGAGGGCGTCGAGCTTGGCGGGGTCGTCGATCAAGGCTTGGCTAGCGCCGTCGAAGGCGATACGGCCGCGGCTCATCACCATGGTGCGCGGAGCAAAGGCGAGCGCCAGTTTGGCGTGCTGCTCCACCATGATGATGGACAGGTTGCCCTCGTCGCGCAGGCGCAACAGGGCGTGGAACAGCTGCTCCACGATCACCGGGGCCAGCCCTTCGAAGGGTTCGTCCAGCAGCAGCAGGCTGGGGTTTGTCAGCAGCGCACGGCCGAACGCCAGCATCTGCTGCTCGCCGCCCGACAGCTGGTTGCCCATGTTGGTGCGGCGCTGCTGCAGGCGGGGGAACAGGTCATAGATACGCTCCAACGTCCAGGCGCCGGGACGCAGGCCAACCAGAAGGTTCTCCTCCACCGTCAGAGAGGGGAAAATCTCGCGCTGCTGGGGGACGAAGCCGATGCCGGCATGGGCGCGGCGGTTAGGCCGCAGCGCTGCGATATCGACGCCGCCAAGGCCAATGCGGCCAGCGTGCAGGCGGGTCAGCCCCATGATGGTGGCGAGCAAGGTGGTCTTGCCGACCCCGTTGCGGCCGATGATCGACAGCTTGCCGCCGACGGGGAGGTCGAAGCTCAGATCCTCCAGCACCACGGTGGCGCCGTAGCCGGCGCGCACGTTCGACAGGGACAGCGCCTCAGGCATGGATGCCCTCCCCCAGATAGACGGACTTCACGGTCTCATTGTTGGCGATCTCGTCGGGCGTTCCGCGGGCCAGCACGGCGCCCTGCACCAGCACGGTGATGCGTTGGGCGAAGCGGAAGACAAGATCCATGTCGTGTTCGATGATCAGCACGGCGAGGTTGCTGGCGAGGTTCTCCAGAACCTCGATCACCGTCCCGGTCTCGGTCGAGGGGATGCCGGCCGCTGGCTCGTCGAGCAGCAGCACCTTCGGCCGCAGGGCCAGCGCGATGGCGATCTCCACCAGCCGCTGGCGGCCATAGGGCAGTTCCCGAACCTCGCGGTTGCCCCAGGGGTCGAGGCCGAGGCGGCCGAGGATCTCGTACGCCTCGTCGCGGATCAGCCGGCGGCGCGACGGGCTGGGCAGCGGGCGCCAGCCCTGGCCATGGAACTCGTCCAGCGCCAGGATGACGTTCTCCGCCACCGTCAGGCTGTTGAACAGCGTGTTGATCTGGAAGGTGCGGACGAGGCCGCGTTTCACCCGAGCCTCGATCGACAGCGCAGTCACATCCTCGCCGTCGAGGATGACCGAGCCGGAGGTCGGCTGGACGAGGCCGGTCAGCAGGTTGACGAAGGTGCTCTTGCCGGCGCCATTGGGGCCAATCAGCGCCTCGAAAGTGCCGGGCTCCAGGGAGAAGTCGATGTTCTGCGCGACGGTCAGCGCGCCGAAATTCTTTTGGAGCGCGCGTGTTTCGAGAATTGGGGCGGACATCACGCGGCCTCCTTCGAACGGAACAGGGCGAGCAGGCGGTCGACCAGACCGATCAGCCCCTTCGGTGCGAACAGCACGATCACCGCCAGCAGCAGGCCGAGCCAGAAGTACCAGTAGGCGGGGTCGAGCGCCGACAGACGGTCCTTGAACAGGGTGAAGACCACCGCCCCCAGCAGGGCGCCCCACAGCCGGCCGGCGCCGCCCAGCGCCACGATGATCAGGATTTCGCCCGACAGGCTGAAATGCAGGACGTTGAGGCCGACGAACTGCGAAGTCTGGGCCAGCAGCGCCCCGGCAATGCCGGCGAGTGCGGCGGAGACGATGTAGATCGACAGCAGGCGGCGCTGCACGCCGGTGCCGATAGCCTGCATGCGCACCCGGTTCTCGCGGATGCCGACCAGCGAGCGGCCATAGGGCGAGCGCGTCATCAGCACGGCGAAGATCACGACGACGATCAGCACCGCCAGCGTATAGACGAAGGCGGTGAGGCCGAAGATGTCGAACTCGAACAGGCCGGCGACGGGGGAGACGACCATGCCCTGCAACCCGTCGGCGCCGCCGGTCAGTGGCTTCGCCCGGTTGGCGATCTCATAGACCAGGGAGGCGAAGGCCATGGTCAGCATCAGTTGCCCTAGGCCGCGGGTGCGCAGAACCAGGACGCCGGTGGCCGCCCCAAGCAGGGCCGAGACCGCGCCGGCCAGCAGCAGCGCGGACAGCGGCTCCGTCCAGCCGAACTGGACCGAGGCGATGCCGACCGCATAGGCGCCCAGCCCGAAGAAGACGGCATGGCCCAGCGTGACGATCCCGGCGAAGCCGACCAGAAGATCGACCGACAGCGCGAAGATCATGGTGATGGCGACCTGGGCGGCGAGCAGCCAATAGGCCTCGCCGAACAGCAGGGTGGCGAGCGCTGCCAGACCGAGCAGGACGGCGATGACGAGGTCGCTGCCGCCCCGCCCCATCGCCAGCCCCCGCCATGTGGAGGAGGCGGCAGCCCCCTGGTAGGAGACGGAGAGGCTTTTCACAGGTTCGTTCCTTGGGATTGGCCGTGCCATGTCTCAGCTCCGCACGCCGAAGAAACCGGCCGGCTTCGCCAGCAGGATGGCGATGACGACGCCGTAGATGAAGAAGGCGCCGAATTCCGGGATCAGGTACTTGCCCGCCACATCGACCACGCCGATGCACAGCGCCGCCAGGAAGGGGCCGAAGATCGAACCCAGTCCGCCGACCGCGACGACGATCAGGAACAGGACCAGATATTCCTGCCCGTAGGTCGGCGTGATCGACAGCACGTCGGCGCCGATGCCGCCGCCGAGACCGGCGATGCCGGTGCCGAGCGCGAAGGTCAGCGTGAACAGCATCCGGGTATCGACGCCGACGGCTTCCGCCATGTTGCGGTTGTCCACCGCCGCCCGGATGCGCATGCCCATGCGGGTGCGGCCGATCAGCAGCCACAGCGCAGCCAGGATGGCGACGCCGGCGACGATGACGAAGGCGCGGTAGGCCGGGAAGTCGATCCCGCCCAGCGTCACCTGACCCGACAGGGCCGCCGGGATCTCAGGCTGCTGCTGCAGCGGGCCGAAGGCCAGCGTGAAGCCGGCGATGGCCATGAACAGGAGGGCGATGGAGAACAGCACCTGCCGCAGCTCGTCAGCGCCGTAGAGGGTGCGAACCACCAGCCGCTCGACCACCGCCCCGGCCAGCGCCACGGTGACGAAGGCAGCCGGCAGGGCGACCCAGAAGGGCAGCCCCAGCGACCGGGTCGCCATGACCACGACATAGCCGCCAGCCGCGGCGAAGGCGCCGTGAGCGAGGTTGGCGAAGTTCATCAGGCCCATGGTGATGCCGAGCCCGACGGAGACGATGTAGAGGACCATCGCGAAGGCGAGGCCGTGGAACAGGATGGTCAGAGCAGCCGTGATCACGGGGCCGCACTCCCTTTTTCAAGAGCGGTGTTACTTGGCCTTGCCCGGATCCTTGACCGCGGCGAAGGTCTCGAATTCGACGTTGCGCAGCGCGCCGTTCACCTTCTCCACCCGGCGGATGTAGATGTTCTGCACGATGTCGCGGGTCTCCGGATCGATGGAGACGGATCCGCGCGGGCTTTCCGCCGTCCACTGGCTCATGGCGTCCACCGCGGCTTTGCCGTCGCCCTTTCCCTTCATCGCCTTGATGGCGTGATGGATGGCGGCCATCCCGTCATAGCCGCCGACGGCCATGAAGGTCGGCGTGCTGTCGGCGCCATAGGCGGCCTGCCACGCCTTCAGGAAATCGGCGTTGGCCTTGCTGTCATGCGCGGTGGAATAGTGAAAGCCTGTGACCACGCCCAGCGCGGCATCGCCCATGTTGGGCAGTTCGTCCTCCACCGTCACTTCGCCGGAGCCGATCAGGCGGATGCCGGCCTCCTTCAGGCCCAGGCTCTGGTACGCCTTCATCAGCGCGGTCGACTGGGTGCCGCCGGGCAGGAAGACATAGAGCGCGTCGGGCTTGGCGTCCTTCACCTTCTGCAGGAAGGGCACGAAATCGGGGCTCTGCACGGGCACGCGTACCGACTGCACGACCGATTTGCCGTCGCCCTTGAAGCCGGCGGTGAAGGCCTCTTCCGCCTCGATGCCGGGGGCGTAGTCGGAGACCAGCGTATAGACGGTCTTGATGTCGACCTGCTTGGACGCCCACTGCGCCAGCGGCTGGGTGAATTGCGGGATGGTCTGCGACACGCGGACGATGTAGGGCGAGGCCTTGGTCGTCGCCGACGCGGCGGCGTTCATGATGACGAAAGGCACCTTCGCCTGGGTGGCGATGGGAGCGATGGCGTTGGCGTTCGGCGTGAAGATGATGCCGGCCAGGAAGTCGACATGGTCGCGCACCACCAGCTCCTGCGCCAGCCGCTTGGCGACGTCGGGCGCCGGGCCGGTGTCGTCGCGCACGACCAGCTCGATCGTGTCATCGCCGAGGTCGGTCTTGTGCAGCTGTTCGTAGAGCCGCGCCCCGCGCTCGATCTGCTGGCCGAGCGATGCGGTCGGGCCGGACAGCGAGGCGATCAGTCCGACCTTGTAAGCCTTGGCATCGGCGCTGGCCGCCATCGGCAGCAGGGCGGCGGCTGCCATGGCGGTGCCGAGGGTGAGGGTGCGGAAGCTGGTCATTGTGGTGGGTCCTCCCAGGGACTTTGTTGTGGGTGTTTTGGGTAGGGGCGAGAAAAAGCGCGTCAGCGCCCCAACTCCTCCAGGCGGTCGACATAGACCAGCCCGGCCTCGGCCAGCGCCGGACGCATGTCGTACATGTCCAGGCCCAGTTCCCCGGACGCGAGGCGCTTGCGCTTGCCCTCCTCGTTGGCCGACCGCTTCTGGCCAAGGGCAGCCACGTCCGCAGCGCGCGAGGCCGGCACCACGACGACGCCGTCGTCATCGGCGACGATCACGTCGCCCGGATTGACCAGTGCCCCGGCGCAGACCACCGGAATGTTGACGGAGCCGAGCGTCGCCTTGACGGTGCCCTTCGCCGAAACCGCGCGCGACCAGACCGGGAAGCCCATCTCCTGCAGGCTGGCCACGTCGCGGCAGCCGGCATCGATCACCAGCCCGCGCACCTGCCGCGCCATCAGCGAGGTGGCCAGCAGGTCGCCGAACATGCCGTCCGTGTTGTCGGTGGTGACGCCGACCACCAGGATGTCGCCGGGGCGGCACTGTTCCACCGCCACATGCAGCATCCAGTTGTCGCCGGGCTGGGCTAACACGGTGACGGCGGTTCCGGCGACCCGCGCCCCCGGCCAGACCGGGCGCATGTAGGTCTTCATCAGCCCCAGCCGCCCCATCGCCTCATGAACGGTGGAGACGCCGAGCGTGGCGAGGCTCTCGACCGCCGCCCCATCGGCACGGTCGATGTTGCGGACGACGACGCCGAGTTTGGTCGGGATCATGCCAGTTCCTCCAGCACCATTGGGAAGACGCGCTGGTAGGCTTCGCCGTGGGTCATGCCCTGCTTGGTGCCATAGGTGGCGCCGCGTCCGGCGTTGCGGCCGCCCTGGGCGCCGCGCTGCAACGCTACGCGGGTGTAGTAGTCCCACAGATGCGTCTGGGCCGGCAGCGTCTCGAACGCCTTGCGCTTGATGTCCCAGACCTCGTCGATGTTCAGGATCACGTTCGGCTTGAAGTCGCACTGTTCGGGCTGGTGCGGCTCGAACAGGAAGACCGGCGGGGCGCCGAGCGTCTTCGTGCCGGGATCGTGGCCGGCGGCCTGGGCGATGATGCGGGCCTGCTGGGCGAAGCGGGCGGCGTCGGGATGGTCGTAGTTGTAAGGGTCGGCCGCCGCGTGGGTCAGGACGAAGGCGGGCTGGACGTCGCGGAAGATGTCGACCAGCCGGTCCAGCATCTCGCGGTTCAGCGCCAGCGGATAATCCTCGGTATCGAAGAACTCGATTTCCGCACCGAGGATTTCGGCGGCACGCAGGGCCTCGTCATGGCGCTGGCGCTTCACCGCCTCGAGCGTGGCGCCGGGCTGCTTCCACGCACCCTGGCTTTCGCCACGGGCGCCGTAGGACAGGCAGACGATCTTGACGCGATAGCCGCGTTTGGCGTGCAGGGCGATGGCGCCGCCGGCGCGCCAGACGAAGTCTCCCGGATGCGCGCTGACGACCAGCGCGCCCTTTTGCGATTGCGTGCTCATGGCGGTGTGCGCCTGTGGTTTGGAGGTTTGGTTGAATGACCGCCACATTTGGACGGCTGTACAAATGCTAGGCACCGCCGCAGTCCTGTGTCAACATGAATTTGACGGACGTACAATCGGTCTGTTTCAATGTTCAAATAATTTGTACAGACGACCAAATGGCGCTAGGATGGCGGCAGTTGTTCCGCTCCATCCGATCCGGAGGTCGATCCCGTGCTGACCGCGCAACGCCAGAACTCGATGAGGGAGGCGATCCTCGATGCCGCGGAAGATCTGTTCTCCAAGAACGGCTTCCGTGCGGTGTCGATGCGGGAGATCGCCCAGGCGTCGGGCGCCAATCTCGGCAGCATCAGCTATCATTTCGGCTCTAAGGACGGGCTGCTGCGCGCGATCTACGAACGCCACTCAGGCCCGATGAACCGGCGCCGGCAGGAATTGCTGACGGAGGCGCAGCGAATCCGTGATCCCGACGACCGGCTGGAGGCGATCGTGCGCGCCTTCATCCTGCCGTCGCTGTCGCAGACGGAGGGCAGCATCGGCGGCGGCGCCCGCTTCGCCCGGCTGCGCGCCGTGGTGATGGCGGAGCGTCACGAGGACGCGCAGAAGATCATCGCGGAGACCTTCAACCCCATCAATCTCGCCTTCATCGATGCGCTGCAGGCCTGCCTGCCGCATCTGCCGCGGGCCGACATCGTCTGGCGCACGCATTTCCTGCTGGGGGCGGTCAGCTACACGCTGATCAACCCGTGGCGGGTCACGCGCCTGTCGGACGGCGAGGCGAATGGCGAAAACACCGAAGAGGCGCTGGTCCAGATCGTGCGCGCCGCCGTTGCCGCTTTCCGCGCGCCGGCGGGGAGCGATCCCGCGCCCTGACCGATTAGGGAGCTTGAAACGATGACCGAGCAGATCGGCATCCGCTGCGCGCTGATGCGCGGCGGCACCTCGAAGGGCGCCTATTTCCTGGCGTCGGACTTGCCGGACGACCCGGCGGCCCGTGACCGCATCCTGCTGGCGGCACTCGGCTCGCCCGATCCGCGGCAGATCGACGGCATCGGCGGGGCGCATCCGCTGACCAGCAAGGTGGCGGTGGTATCGAAATCGGAACGGCCGGACTGCGACGTCGATTACCTGTTCCTGCAAATCGTGCCGGACAAGCCGATCGTCTCCGACAAGCAGAACTGCGGCAACATCCTGGCCGGCGTGGCTCCCTTCGCCATCGAACGCGGGCTGGTGCGGCCGGCGGGAGAGCGCACCACCGTGCGCGTCTACATGGTCAATTCCGACAGCAAGGCGGAGGTGACGGTGGAAACGCCGGCCGGCCGCGTGCGTTATGACGGTGACGTCGCCATCGACGGCGTGCCGGGCACCCATGCGCCGGTGACCCAGGCCTTCCTCGACACCGAAGGCTCGGCCTGCGGCGCGCTGCTTCCGACCGGACGGACGATGGACAAGATCGATGGCGTGCCCTGCACGCTGATCGACAACGGCATGCCGGTGGTCGTCCTGCCGGCCTCCGCCCTCGGCCTGACCGGCTACGAGGATGCCGACGCGCTGGAAGGCGACGCCGCCTTGAAGGAACGGCTGGAGCGAATCCGGCTTGCCGCCGGGCCGCTGATGGGGCTGGGCGACGTGCGGGCACAGACGGTGCCGAAGCTGACGCTGGTGGCGCCGCCCCGCGACGGTGGTATCATCTGCACCCGGACCTTCACGCCCTTCAGCCTGCATGCCTCGATCGGTGTGCTGGGCGCGGTGACGGTGGCGACGGCCTGCCTGCTGGACGGATCGCCGGCCCATGCGCTGGCGGCGGTGCCGGCTGGGCCGTCCAAAATCTGCGATGTGGAGCATCCGTCGGGCCGGCTGACGGTGGCGCTTGAGATCGATACCGCCACCGCGGGCTTCAAGCTGCGCCGCGCAGCCCTGGTGCGGACGGCGCGGCTGCTGATGGACGGGACCGTGTTTGTTACACCTGCCGCCCGACCTTGACCGGCATCGCTCAGCGCTTGGTCATAGCAGTCGCGCGCTGACCTTCTGGAACACGAGCCGCTTCAGGTGAGAGCTTGTTGGTGGCAGGCACGTCCCGGCTGGCGCTGAGCGGGATGCTGCTTTAAGCTGAGTAGGAGTGGTGCGGCGGGGCGCGGTCTGGTAGGTCTGAGGCCCTCGTTCTGACCGCTATGATCCGCACTCTATGGGCACTGCCGTTCGTCCCGCAAGCACCACGTCGGCGTCCTGGGATGCGTTTTGGGATGTCGATGCTTTTGTCGATGAGGTGCTCAGCGAACTGACAGCGATGGCGACCGACGGCAGTCGCCCAACCCGTTCCGGGCCGAAGCCGGCGCTCACGGGAGCAGCGTTGCGCAAGGCGATCATGGCAATCTGGTGCGTGTGCTTTTGCGGCATGCGATGGCGCACCATCGGTCAGCTCACCGGCATTCCGTTCGGCACGTTGTACACCCTGTTCGCCCGCTGGACCCGGCTCGGACTGTGGCGGCGCTTACTCGACCGGCTGTGCCGCATGTGGCGCATGGCATGCGGCGACACGGCCGAGCCGAGCACGGTGGTGATCGACAGCCGCACCTGCCCCTCGGCCCCGAGTTGTTTTGCGCGGGGCGTGGATGGCGGCAAGAAGATCCGCGGCGTGAAGGTCAGCATCGCGGTGGAGAAGTACGGCCTCCCGCTGGCGATCGACGCCATGCCGGCCAACGTGCACGACACCAATGGCATCGTACCGGTACTGCGCCAACTCGCTGGACGTGGGTTCCAAGGCCCCGCCATCGGTGATCTCGGCTATCGGGGTGAACGCTTGGCCAAAGCCGCGAAAGCGCTCGGCATCACCGTCCGGCCGGTCGTCCGCGGCCGTGACGGGGTGTTCATCCCTACCGAGATCGCCTGGGTCGTGGAGCGCTCCTTCAGCTGGATCAGCCGTTACCGACGATTGAACACCATCGTCGAGCGGACGAAGGAGCACCTCGTCGCGTTCGTCGAAATCGCCTTCATTTCCATCCTCTCCAGGCGCCTGAAGCGGCTCACGCCCCAGGAGGTCAGCACATGACGTCTACGAACAGGTTCTGAGGGCTTGCCTCCTGTGCCCGCAATCAAAGAACCAACGTCGCTCAGCCCCCGTTTTCTCCATTAGCGTGAGAGGCCCCCGGTTGTTCCTCAACGGCAGAACCCAGGCCCGATTACCGCATCTACCAAAAGTCACAGACCCACGAAATAGGAATTTAATTCTATATTGAGGTGGCGCTCACGATCACAATCGTTAACTCTTTAGCCGGATAGACTGCATCGAGCTGACCACCCGATAAGCAGTTGGCAGAGTCTCGGACAACCCAAGGCCGCTGTCCCCTCATCGGGTTGGTCGTCAGTAAAATGCTCATTGATTGTGTCTTTGCAAAGTGAACCCAAGTGAGCAGCCGGAGCGTTAGCGAGCACACGGAACAGACACTCTTCCAGCCTTTTAGGGTAACCTTGGACATGGGCAGGAATGCCCGGCTGCGATTGTTTATACGGTCGCATATCTCCGTGTCCTGCGCTGAAAGATGTGACTAGAAAGGGATAATCATGTCATCCCGGCAGACGGATGATTAAGCCGCCGTCCCATCCAAGTGGCCAAATTTTGCCACAAGCATCGGTAAGATTTTAACCAAATCAGCAATGTTTCGTTAACGTTTTCCACGCCAGCATGACTGCCAACGCAGCAAAAATAGGATAATAGTCATGAGCTCGACCGCAACTCTGAGCACGATCATCGTCAACGCCTATGGCAAGTCGGGGGATGGCGTCGCGCCGCATTTCAAACTTCTGGTCGACGGGCAGGAAGTCGGGGAAGCCTCCACGACATCCACCTCGTCCAAGGACTACAGCTTCACCACCGCGCTTGAAGAGGGAACGGCGCACACCGTCCAGATCGTCTACGACAACGACGCGGTGAACAGCGCCTATCGCGACCTCTATGTGCAATCGATCACCGTCAATGGCCATACGCTGGCGGCGACCGATGCCACCTATTCCCGCTACGATGACGCGGCGACCAGTGCCAATCAGGCGGGGCAGGAAAGCATGTGGTGGAACGGCGCGCTGACGTTCAGCACTCCGGCCAGCTACTATGGCGCGAGCACTGCCAGTTCCGCTGGAACCGCCACGAACTCCACCTCCACGGCTACCAGCATCGTGGTGAACGCCCAGGGCACTGCGGCCGGCGGGAAGAACGCTCATTTCACTCTCCTGGTCGACGGCCAGAAGGTGGGCGAGGGCACCGTCGATGCCGATAGCAAGGATTTCACCTTCACCACGGCGCTGGATGCGACCAGCGCCCACAAGGTGCAGGTGCAATACGACAACGATGCAGTCGTCGACGGCACCGACCGCAACCTGCAGGTCAACACCATCACCATCAACGGTCACGCCGTAGAGCCGACCGACAGCATCGTCAGCTATGATAGGGGCGCGCTCGATGGCAAGGACATGATCGACGGGCAATCGGACATGTGGTGGAACGGTTCGCTGGTGGTCGATGCGGACAAGAGCTATTTCGCCACACCCTCCGCCAGCACGTCCGCCAGCACCACCGCCGCGCAGAACGTGATCACCGTGAACGCCGCCGCCAGTACAGCCGGCGGCGAAGGCGCACACTTCACGGTGCTGGTTGACGGCAAGGAAATCGGCGAGGGCACGGCGACAGACACCGCCGCGAAGGATTTCAGCTTCACCACCAGCCTGACCCAGGATGCCGCTCACACGGTTCAGGTGAAATACGACAACGACGCCATCGTCGACGGCATCGACCGGAACCTGTACGTCAAGAGCATCAGCGTCGACGGAAAGTCCGTGGTGGCGACCGATGAGTCCGTGTCGGTCCACCGTGACGACAACGGCACCGACATCGGGGCGACCGGCAACCTCTATTGGAACGCCACCCTGACCGCCAAGCTGGATGCCGGCTATTTCGATGCGGCGGGAAGCAGCACGAACGACGGTTCTGTGGGCTCGACTGGCAGCAGTTCGGGCAACGGCACATCCGACGTCTCTACCGGCAGCAGCGGCGGCACACCATCAGTTACCGTCGGCAACGTTACCGTGTCCGATCCGGGCATGGTCGAAAGCAGCGGCTCGATCGATGGCTTTTTGCACACCGAAGGCAACCAGATCGTCGATGAAAGCGGCAACAATGTCAGGCTCACCGGCGTCAACTGGTTCGGCGGCGAGGGCTACAACTACGTGCCCTCCGGCCTGTGGGCCGACAGCTACCAGAACCACGTCGACAGCATGAAGGATCTGGGCTTCAACGTCATCCGCCTGACATGGTCGGACGATCTGTTCTCCAGCGACGCCGTCACCAATGGCATCGACTATTCCAAGAACCCGGATTTGGCCGGCCTGACCCGGCTGGAGGTCTATGACAAGATCATCGACTATGCCGGCTCGGTCGGCATGAAGGTGATCCTCGACCACCACCGCAACGACGGCGGTGCCGGCACCAACGAAGGCGGGCTCTGGTACACCGACAATTATTCCGAAGCCGATGTGATCGACCACTGGCAGACGCTCGCCACTCGCTATGCCGGTAACGAGGCGGTGATCGGCGCCGACCTGCACAACGAGCCCAGCGTGTCGGCCACCTGGGGCGACGGCAACCAGGCCACCGACTGGGCCGCGGCGGCCGAGCGCATCGGCAACGCCATCCAGTCCGTCAACAAGGACTGGTTGATGATCGTTGAGGGCACGGAATGGAGCAGCACCCTGGCCGGCGTTCAGGAAAGCCCGGTCGAGTTTGACGTGCCGAACAAGCTGGTCTATTCCCCTCACGCGTACGGTCAGAGCGTCTATAATTTTAGCTGGCTGCAGGATTCGAATTTCCCTGACAACCTGCCGGCTCAGTACGACAGCATGTGGGGCTACATCTACAAGAACAACATCGCCCCGATCCTGCTGGGCGAGTTCGGCGGTCAGATGACCAGCAGCGCCGAACAGACCTGGGCCAGCTCGCTGATCAAGTACCTGAACGGCGACTGGAATCTGGACGGCACCAGCGATATCGCCTCGGGCGATCAGGGGATGAGCTGGACCTATTGGGCCTGGACGCCGGAATCGGGCGATGTCGGCGGATTGCTGGAAGACGACTACAAAACCGTGGACTCCACCAAGATGGACATCATCAAGGCCGGCTTGGCGTCCAGCACCACCACCACAGTGGCCGGCACCGAGGAGGCGGTGTTCACCGTCCAACTGGCCAACGCGGTGACCACAACCACCACCATCGACTACGCGACCGAGGACGGCACGGCCACGGCCGGGTCTGACTACACCGCCGCCAGCGGCAGCCTGACCTTCGAGCCTGGTGAAACGACCAAGACCGTCACCGTTTCAATCATCGGCGACAACGCCACCGAAGGGACGGAGAATTTCCTTCTCCACCTGACCAGCGGCAACACGCTGATCGGCACCGCCACCGGCACCATCATGGATCACGTGGCATAGAAGCCGGCCAGACGACGCATTTAGCAAAAGAGCAGCCGGACCATCAATGGTGCCGGCTGCTCTACTCCAGCAGGGTGGCCGGCCTGTGGGTAACCTTACTTGCATGTGAGCAGTCGGGCCGCTCTTGGACAGTGCAGCCCAGTTCATCCACGCAGAATACAGAAGAACCATCGAACCGAGGCCAATATCACCGACGTCCTGTCCGTTTGGCTGAACGAGGCCGCCAGCAGCGACCTGCGGTCCTCCGCCGATGGTCTGCGTTCGGATTTCGCCGCGGCTCACGCCGCTTCTACCGCCCCATGGAACAATGGACAGACGGTAGGGCAGATTACACGCCTCGAACTCGTCAAGCGCTCGATCTACGGCCGCGCAAAGTTCTACTTTTCTCAATCTAAGCAACACAGTTATGCCCATTTTTATCACAGGAGGCACCTCCGGTCTTCGCGCATGAAATCTTTAGCTGCCTCGTAAGAGGTAATACGAAAGGTTTGGCCGCTATGAGGAGTGTGCTTATGGCAGAGAATCCGACGACCATTACGGTCACTGCTTGGAGAGCCGGTACCCACTGGGTTGCTCCTGATTTCACCCTGCTTATTGATGGAAAAGAAGTTGGGGTGGCTTCCGCCGATACGTACAGTGCGATGGATTATTCCTTTACCGTGGATCTCGATCCCGATCAGGCGCACACGGTGCAGGTTCGTTACCAGAGCGATACGTCCACCCGCGATCTTTTCGTCAGCGGTATCCAGATCGGCGAATTCACGATGAAGAGCACCGATCTCGGCGTGACCTACGACAAGGGCGCGATCGACGGTCGCGACGTCGTATCCGGCCAGGAGGCACTCTACTGGAATGGCGCGCTGAACTTCGAAATTCCGGCCGGCAGCATCGACTTGCCTCAGGCCGATGACGACAACCTGGTGTCGATCATGGTCACAGCCTCGGGCACCAGCACCGACGGGGAGCCGCCTCGCTTCAACCTGCTGTTGGACGGTGAGGTCATCGGCCAGGGAAGTGTCAGCTCCGGCAGCCCGACCGATTACGTCTTCAAGGTCGAGGTGCCCGCTGGACAGGAGCACGAGGTCCAGGTCCAATATCTGAACGACAGTTCCAGCCGCGATTTCTACATCCACAGCGTCACCATCGACGGCCAGGAGATCAAGTCGACCGACCCGAATGTCACCTACGATAAGGGGGCGCTGGATGGTCGGGACACCGTCGCCGGTCAGGAAGCGATGTACTGGAACGGCACGATGGTCTTCGGCGCTCCCGCCTCAATGTTCCCGGAAAGCATCGAAATCACGGTGACCGCCCGCCGAACAGGTTCCGATCCGACGCCGCCGCACCTCAAGTTGATGCTGGATGGCGAGGTAATCGGGGAAGCCGACGTCACCACGACCACCGACAGCACCTATCTCTTCACGGCGAAGGTCGCCCCCGAAGACGTCGAGCGCGTTCAGGTCCAGTACACCAACGACGCCTCGGGGCGCGACCTGTTCGTGACTGGCGTCGCTTTCAATGGGACCGACTATTTCTCGACCGGTTCAAACGTCGTCTACGACAAAGGCGCGCTGGACGGGCGGGATACCACCGCCGGCCAGGAAGCGATGTACTGGAACGGCACGATGGTTTTCGCGATCAAGGCCGACGGCTCCTCCGATCCCGCGGAGCCCACCGGGACGGACACCTCGACGGACGACAGTTACGATCTTGTCGTGACGGCATGGCGCACCGGAACGAACGCCCGGCCGCCGATCATGAAAGTCTTTATGGACGACGAACTCGTCGGCTCGGTATCGGTTTCCGCGACCTCGGCCACAGATTATGCCTTCACGATCACTGGCGATCCCAACGAGGCGCACAAGATCCAAATTATTTACGACAACGACGACTATGACCGGGACCTGCACGTGACCGGCATCACCATCGACGATCAGTTCATCGCCTCGACCAGCAGCTACGCCTCCTACGACAAGGGCGCGGTGGATGGCATCTACGTCGTTTCCGGCACGGAAGACCTCTACTGGGGCGGTGGCTTGACCTTTGGCTTGCCGGAGAGCGTGTTCAACGGATCGGCAACCGTGGAAACACCCTCCGAAACCGACGCGGGTGGCGATCTCAAAACGGTGGACATCACCGTCAACGCCTCTGGGACAGCCTCCAGCGGCACGACCCCCTATTTCAAGGTCATGGTGGACGGTCGGGTGGTCGGCGAAGCCAACGCTTCGGCATCCGACAGCAAGGCTTACACGTTCAGGGCCGACGTGGATCCGTCCGAAGCGCATGAGGTCCAGATCGTCTTCGACAGTGACGGCCAGGGGGGCAACCTCTCCGTTGACAGCATCGTCGTGAATGGCCGAACGGTGGACTCGACCGCTTCCAACGTGACTTACGACAAGGGTGAACTGGACGGCGAGGATGTCGTCGCCGGGCAAGCCAGCCTCTCGTCCACCGGCACTCTCGGCTTTGATATACCCGCCGGCACCTTCAGCGATACTGCCACTCCGCAAGCCCCGATGGAGACCGCCTACTATGTGTCGGCGGTCGGCAACGACAACTGGTCGGGTACATTGGCCGAACCGAACGCCGACGGTACGGACGGGCCTTTCGCCAGCCTGGAAAAGGCGCAGGCTGCCATGCGGACGAGCGACATTGAGACGACATATGTCCGTCAGGGCACCTACCACCTGGCGGAGACGCTGACCCTGACATCCCAGGACAGTGGGGTCGCCTTCAAGGCCTACCCGAGCGAGACAGTTGTGCTGTCTGGCGGCGAGGTGGTGACCGGCTTCACCGACGAGGGGAACGGCGTCTACTCCGCCAAGCTGGACGAGGCGACAGACCTCGATCTCAGCATCGGCGGCGAGCGCCAGCGTCTTGCCGAAAAGGGTGAGTGGGACGAAGACGACGTGACCGCCGGCTGGTATTTTGCCGACGCCGCGGCTGCTGGGGCAAGCAGCACCTCGCTCCGCTATCAGGGAGACGATGTATCCTTGAGCGACCTCGCTCCCGGAACCCGAATCCAGGTCATGAATTATGACCGTCTCGAGGACGCGATCGTCGAGATCAAGAGCATCGACACGGAAACCAAAACCATCACCTTCGAAACGAGCGCGGGGTTCGCGCTGGAAGAGGGAACGACCTTCCGTCTGGTCGATAACGCCGGCTACGTCGATCAGGAGACGGAATTCGCCTGGCGCGAGTCCGATGGCCGTCTGGTCTTTAAGCCGGCAAGTCCGCAGACCCTGGAGGAGGATGGCGTCGAGGTCGCGCGGCTCGATACGCTGATCTATCTCAACGAGGCGAAGAACGTCACCATTGAGGGCTTTACCTTCACCAACACCAAGTCCGGTGGGGAGGCGCTGCTTCTGAAAGACGCCGACAACAACCAGATTAGCAACAACGCCTTCCACAGTGTTGGGACCGGCATCGCACTGACCGAGGGCTCGAGCAACAACGTCGTGAGCGGGAACGACCTCGAACAGCTTGCCGAGCACGGCATCCTGCTGACCTATGGCAGCGACGCCAACCATATCACGGCCAACGACATCAGCCAGATTGGCATGGTTACCAAGCACGCCGGCGGAATTTATGCCTATGGCGTCAATGACAATATTATCTCGCATAATGAGATTTCGGACAGTTCGCGTTACGGCATCTCCATCAAAACCTGGGACGAATCGACGACCAGCAGCAACAATATTATCGAATACAACAAGATCGCAAACACCATGCTGGAAACTGCCGACGGAGGAGCCATTGAGACTCTCGGCCGCCTCGGAATGGACTCCGGCAACATCATCCGAGGCAACTGGATCGATGGTGCGGAGGGCTTGGCCACCAGCGCGAGCGACAAATGGATCGAAGGTCAGAAGGGCTTCGGCATCTATCTCGACGACATGTCCGGAGGTACGACGGTTGAAGGCAATTTCATCATGAACACGTCATGGGCCAGCATCATGATCCATGGCGGCGACAACAACTCTGTCACCAACAACATCGGCATCCTCGACGACAACAAGGAGGATTTCATCTGGATTGCCGCCGCGAACCCTTCCCATGGCGAGAAGGCCGTCCCTGTCAACAATACCGTGACCGGAAACATCATTTATGGCGAACTGCCGCTGGACGATTATATTCAGCTCGAGGCGGCCGGCACCTTTACCATCAACAATAATCTGGTCTACGACGCACCGACCTATGGATTGGACGATGTGACCGGCAATCCCCAATTTGCCAACCGACTGGCAGGAGACTACAGCCTCCAAGATGCCTCCCCGGCAAAGGTCATGGGATTCGAGGATCTCCAGTGGGAACTGATGGGAAATATACAGGGGTTGGATGCGTGACTTAAGTGACGGTTCTCGACTATGAAGAGGGCAGGCGCGGGGTGCTGTCAGGTTGACGAGCTCGCCCTGTCCTTGGCAGGCTTCCGGTCATGAGCACGCCCATCAACCCGTACCGCGGCTTCCGCTTTCCGGCGGCGATCATCAACGAGGCCGTATGGCTGTACCATTGCTTCAGCCTGAGCCTGCGCGAGGTCGAGCTGATCCTGGCGGCTCGCGGTATCGAAGTCAGAGCTTGTTGGTGGCAGGCACGTCCCGGCTGGCGCTGAGCGGGATGCTACTTTAAGCTGAGTAGGAGTGGTGCGGCAGGGCGCGGTCTGGTAGGTCTGAGGCCCTCGTTCTGACTGCCTGGATCCGCACTCTATGGGCACTGCCGTTCGTCCCGCAAGCACCACGTCGGCGTCCTGGGATGCGTTCTGGGATGTCGATGCTTTTGTCGATGAGGTGCTCAGCGAGCTGACAGCGATGGCGGCCGACGGCAGTCGCCCAACCCGTTCCGGGCCGAAGCCGGCGCTCACGGGAGCAGCGTTGCGCAAGGCGATCATGGCAATCTGGTGCGTGTGCTTTTGCGGCATGCGATGGCGCGCCATCGGTCAGCTCACCGGCATTCCGTTCGGTACGTTGTACACCCTGTTCGCCCGCTGGACCCGGCTCGGGCTGTGGCGGGGCGTACTCGACCGGCTGCGCCGCACGTGGCGCATGGCCTGCGGCGACACGGCCGAGCCGAGCACGGTGGTGATCGACAGCCGCACCTGCCCCTCGGCCCCGAGTTGTTTTGCGCGGGGCGTGGATGGCGGCAAGAAGATCCGCGGCGTGAAGGTCAGCATCGCGGTGGAGAAGTACGCCCTCCCACTGGCGATCGACCCATGCCGGCCAACGTGCACGACACCATGGGCATTGTACCGGTACTGCGCCAACTCGCTGGCTGCGGGTTCCAAGGTCCCGCCATCGGCGATCTCGGTTATCGGGGTGAACGCTTGGCCAAAGCCGCGGAAGCGCTCGGCATCACCGTCCGGCCGGTCGTCCGCGGCCGTGACGGGGTGTTCATCCCTACCGAGATCGCCTGGGTCGTGGAGCGCTCCTTCAGCTGGATCAGCCGTTACCAACGATTGAATACCATCGTCGAGCGGACAAAGGAGCACCTCGTCGCGTTCGTCGAAATCGCCTTCATTTCCATCCTCTCCAGGCGCCTGCAGCGGCTCACGCCCCAGGAGATCAGCGCATGACGTCTACGAACAGGTTCTAAGCGCCGCCACAGTCCGAGCCGGGTCCAGCGGGCGAACAGGGTGTACAACGTACCGAACGGAATGCCGGTGAGCTGACCGATGGCGCGCCATCGCATGCCGCAAAAGCACACGCACCAGATTGCCATGATCGCCTTGCGCAACGCTGCTCCCGTGAGCGCCGGCTTCGGCCCGGAACGGGTTGGGCGACTGCCGTCGGCCGCCATCGCTGTCAGCTCGCTGAGCACCTCATCGACAAAAGCATCGACATCCCAGAACGCATCCCAGGACGCCGACGTGGTGCTTGCGGGACGAACGGCAGTGCCCATAGAGTGCGGATCCAGGCAGTCAGAACGAGGGCCTCAGACCTACCAGACCGCGCCCTGCCGCACCACTCCTACTCAGCTTAAAGTAGCATCCCGCTCAGCGCCAACCGGGACGTGCCTGCTACGAACAAGTTCTCAGCGATGAGGCCGTGGAGCAGTGGAGCGCCGAGCCGAGCCGAGCCGAGCCACGCCGGGCGGGCAGCGCACCTGCTTCCACTTGGCGATCCTCATGGCGTTGATGCTGCGCGCGGTGTACCGCTTGGCTTTGCGGCAAACGGGGGGGCTGCTCGCCTCCATCATCCGGTTGCGCGGGCTCGATCTGGCGGTGCCAGATCATTCGGCGCTCAGTCGTCGGGCCAAGACCGTCACGTTCCTGACCCCGCCGGCAAAATCCACGGAGCCGGTCCGTCTGCTGGTTGACAGTAACGGCGTGAAGCTGTGCGGGCCCGGTGACTGGCTGGTCGAGCCGCACGGCGCGCGCCGGCGCCGCGTCTGGCGCAAACTGCACGTCGGCCTGAATGCCGCCATTGGGCGCATCGTCGCCGCGACCCTGACCGCCCATGATGTGGATGACGCCTCACAAGTCGGCCCACTGCTGGAGCAGATCGCCGAGCCCCTCGATGCCGTCATCGCCGATGGCGCCTACGACCAGAGAGGCGTCTATGAGACCGCGGCCAAACGGCATCCGGGAGCGGTCGTGGGCGTGCCGCCACGCTCCACGGCGGTGCCGAGCGACAACGCGCAGGCTAACCAAACACTGCGGGATCGGCATCTGCAGGCCATCGCAGACGGTGGTCGCATGGTTTGGCAGGCGACGTCCGGCTACAACGTGCGCGCGCTCGTGGAAGCCTTCTTTAGTCGCTACAAACACGTGATCGGAGATGGCCTACGCTTCCACACCGACGATCGACAACAAACCGAGATCGCGGTTGCCGTCCTCGTCCTGAACTGCATGCTCCACCTCGGACACCCGGACTCTGTCCGCCTTGTGTGATCAGGGACACCAACCCGCCGGCATCAGCTTTTGCTGCCTCCATGCAACAGCGTCGCGCCGGCACGACGATCAAGCTGGCGCGAAATCTGCCGGAACCGCTGCCAAACCCCGGGTGCATTGCATCAGTCCAAACAGAAGTTTTGCAAATGATAATTATAATCGTTAGCATGCGTCGGCGGACCGGCCCGGGGGGCGCGTCGGTCCTTTCTGCCCGGTCCGGGCCTGTCATGCGCCAAAACGCTCAGGCGTCTGCCGGCGCCCGCAGGTCCGGCGCACTCTGGATAATCTTGGGAGTTGTGATGACCATCGTGACGCGCCGCAGGGATCTGTTGACGGCAGGCCTGGCGATCGGGGTTTCCGGCTTGACGCCCCTCCTCATGCCGCGCGCGGCATTCAGCCAGACCGCCGCCGCTGGCACCATTCGCCATTCCCAGGGCGAGACGAAGCTGCCTAAGGCGGTGAATAAGGTCCTGTGCTTCGACATGGCGTCGCTCGACACACTGGATGCGCTGGGCATTCCGGTGGCGGGCGTGCCGACCGGGCTGAAGCCCGCCTATCTCGCCAAGTACGACGGCCCGGGCCATGTCAAGATCGGCACGCTGTTCGAGCCGGACTACGAAGAGGTGAACGCCGCCCAGCCCGACCTGATCATCGTCGGCGGCCGGTCCGCCCCGAAATACGCCGAGCTGTCGGCCATCGCCCCCACCATCGACCTGACGGTGAAGCCCGAGCGCTTCTTCGACAGCGCGCTGGAGAACGCCGACATCCTAGGCCGCATCTTCGGCAAGAGCGCCGAGGTGAAGACCCGTGCCGACAAGCTGCGCGCGTCGGTCGCCGAGGTTAAGTCGATCGCGGGCGGGGCGGGCAAGGGCCTGCTGATCCTGACCACCGGCGGCAAGATCAGCGCCTATGGTCCGGGGTCGCGCTTCGGCGTGCTCCACACCGAATATGGCGTGGTGCCGGCGGCCGAGAAGCTCGACACCTCCAACCACGGGCAGGTGATCAATTTTGAGTTCATCCTGCAGACCAATCCGGACTGGCTATTCGTGATCGACCGCGATTCCGCCATAGGGCGGGAAGGCCAGTCGGCGAAGCAACTGCTGGACAACGAGATCGTGCGCCGGACCACCGCATGGCAGAAGGGGCAGGTGGTCTATCTGAACGCGGCGAACTGGTACCTGATCGGCGGCGGGCTGACCGCCATGCAGCAGGATGCCGACGACATCAAGGCGGCCCTGACGAGAAAGGCGTGACCAAGTCCGCCTTCGCAATCGCTGCCGGCGGTGGGTCGCCGGCATGAGAGGGCTTGTTCTGGCTGCCGCCGGCGTCATCGCGCTGGCGGCAGCCAGCCTGTTCGTCGGCGTCAGCGACGTGACGATCGGCACGATTCTGAGCGGCTCCTCGGACGAGGCGACGCAGGTGCTGCTGGTCAGCCGCATCCCGCGCACGTTTGCCCTGGTCCTGGCCGGAGCCGGCATGGCGGTGTCGGGCCTGATCCTGCAGATGCTCGCCCGCAACAAGTTCGTGGAGCCGTCCACCGCCGGGACCGCGGAATCGGCGGTGTTCGGCATGCTGATGGTGACGCTGCTGGCGCCGGAAACGGCGATGTTGGGCCGGATGCTGGTGGCGGGCGTCTGCGCACTGGCCGGAACCGTGCTGTTCCTGGGCATCCTGCGGCGGATGCCGTTGCGCTCGCCGCTGATCGTGCCGCTGGTCGGCATCATGCTGGGGGCGGTCATCACCGCCTCGACGGAGTTCGTCGCCTACCGCTTCGACATGCTGCAGTCGGTGCGGGCGTGGGAGACCGGCGACTTCTCCGGCGTGCTGCGCGGGCGCTACGAACTGCTGTGGATCGGCGCCGCGCTGACCGCGGTCGCCTATGCCGCGGCGGACCGCTTCACCGTCGCCGGGCTGGGGGAGGATTTCACCACCAACCTGGGCCTGAACCATCGGCGCGTGGTGTCGCTTGGGCTGATCATCGTGTCGCTGGTGACGGCGGCGGTGATCGCCACCTGCGGCATGATCCCGTTCCTCGGTCTGATCGTTCCCAATCTGATCAGCCTGATGCGCGGCGACAACATGCGCCTCTCGCTGCCCTGGGTGGCGCTGTTCGGTGCCGGACTGGTGCTGGCCTGCGACATCGCCGGCCGGCTGGTGATCCGTCCCTACGAGATTCCGATCGGGACGACCATGGGCATCGTCGGCAGCGCGATTTTCCTTTACCTGCTTCTGCGGAAGAACCGCCATGCCGCCTGATCGCCGTTCGCTGCCTCCGGCCGTCCTGATCGCAGGCCTGGGCGGGCTGGCGGCCGCGTCCATCGTCCTGTTCCTGACCGTCGGCGCCAAGGGAAGCTGGAGCTTCATCCTGACCTTCCGCGGCACCAAGGTCGCGGCGATGGTGCTGGTCGGCTATGCCATTGCCATGTCCACCGTGCTGTTCCAGACCATCACCAACAACCGTATCCTGACCCCGTCGATCATGGGGTTCGACGCTCTCTACCGGCTGATCCAGACGGTGCTGGTGTTCCAGCTGGGATCCGCCGCGGTGGCCGGCTTCGACCCGCGCCTGCGCTTCGGAATCGAGGTCGCGGCGATGGTGGCCTTTTCCTGGCTGCTCTATCGCTGGCTGTTCTCAGGAAGCCTGCGCGGCCTTCACCTCCTGATGCTGGTCGGCATCGTCTTCGGCGTGCTGTTCCGCAGCCTGTCCGGCTTCCTGCAGCGGGTGATCGACCCCAACGAGTTCCTGGTGGTGCAGGACAGGCTGTTCGCCAGCTTCAACCGGGTGGACGCCCAGCTTCTGGCGGTGTCGGCGCTCGTCGTGCTGGCGGTGTCAGTGGTGGTGTGGCGCAAGGCCGGCGTTCTGGACGTGCTGGCGTTGGGACGCGACGCCGCCATCAATCTGGGCGTCGATCACCGGCGTGAGGTGATGCAGATGCTGGTGACGGTGTCGATCCTGGTGGCCGTCTCCACCGCGCTGGTCGGTCCGGTCACCTTCTTCGGCCTGCTTGTCGCCAATCTGGCCTACCTGCTCGTCGACACGCACCGTCACCGGCTGATCCTGCCGGTGGCGGCACTGGTCGCCATCCTGGTGCTGATGAGCGGCCAACTCGTCCTGGAACGGCTGCTGGGCTTCAACGGCGCGCTCAGCATCGTCATCGAGTTCCTGGGCGGAATCGTCTTCCTGATCATCCTTGTGCGGAGAGCGGCCCGATGATCGAGGTCCGGAATGCCAGCAAGTCCTACGGCGAAACGCTCGTGGTCGACGACGTGTCGATCACGCTGCCGGCCGGCGGCGTCATCTCGCTGATCGGGGCGAACGGAGCAGGCAAATCGACCCTGCTGTCGATGATCAGCCGCCTGCTGCCGGTGCCTGCCGGTACGGTGACGGTGGAGGGCATGGACGTTACGACGACGCCCGGCGACGTGCTGGCGCGACACCTGTCGATCCTGCGGCAGGACAACCAGATGACGGCGCGCCTGACCGTGCGCGACCTGATCGCCTTCGGTCGCTATCCCCACAGCAAGGGCCGGCTGACGGTGGAGGACCAGGGCCATATCGAGCGGGTCATCCGCTATCTGGAACTGGAGGCGGTCGCACACCGCTTCCTGGACGAGCTGTCGGGCGGCCAGCGCCAGCGCGCCTTCATCGCCATGGTGCTGTGCCAGGACACCGACTATGTCCTGCTGGACGAGCCGCTGAACAACCTGGACGTCAAGCATGCGGTGGCGATGATGAAGCTGTTCCGCCGCACTGCCGACGAGTTCCGCAAGACCATCATCCTGGTGCTGCACGACATCAACTTCGCCTCCTGCTATTCGGACCGGATCGTCGCGATGCGCAACGGCCGCATCGCCCATCAGGGCCCGCCGGAGGACATCATCACCCCTTGCGTCATCCGCGACGTCTATGGCGTGGAGGCAAACATCCACGAGATCGACGGCAAGCGCGTGGCGCTGTATTTCCGCTAACTAATCGTCCCAGGGTTTGGGATCGGGGCGGGTGTCGGGCGGCAGCAGGTCGTTGGTGTCCCAACTGAGCATCAGCAGCAGCACCCACTCAGCCCGGTTGGAGAAGCCGTATTGCGGCCCGCTGGCATCGCCCGTCCATTGTGCCCATGCCGGGCAGGATGTTGACGTCCATTACCGCTGGCATCCGCTGCATGGCCGTCGCGTCCGGGTGATGTGGAGCGAGGCGCGCGCCATCGGCCGTCTGGTTTTCGTCGAGGCGGCACCCGGCATCATCACGGTGCTGCCGGAATGGATGCTGGACCCTGTCATCTGCGCTGGCATGGAACTCGGTACGCCGCGGATCGCGGTGGAAGCGCTCATCAACCTTCAGCGTCAGCTGAGCGACGGCGGATTCAGGCGAAGCTCTCCAGGCGATCCGATCATCGTCCCGGAGGAGCGACATGAAAATGCCGTCAGCATCAACACGACGGGTCAAGACCCGGCGCCAGTTCAGCATGGCCTTCGACACCGCAAGGCTGCGGACGATCAGCCCGGCCGACCGCGCCGCGGCGGTGGTGCAATTGGCCCTTCTCCTAATGGAAGCCGCAGGTGCCGGAACCGGGGAGCGTGACGATGGCGAACCCTGATCTCCTGCCGCCGTCGGTGCTCAAGCGCAAGGCCGTGGTCTACGTCCGCCAGTCCTCCCCGGCGCAGGTCCAGACCAACCTGGAGAGCAAGCGCCGGCAGTACGAACTCGTCGACGCGGCCAAGCGCCGTGGGTTCCTCCGGGTCGAGGTGATCGACGACGATCTGGGACGCTCGGCCAGCGGTACCACGGCGCGGCCCGGGTTCGAGCGGCTGGTGGCGTCGCTCTGTGCCGGTGAGATCGGCGCCGTGCTGTGCCTCGACGCCTCCCGGCTCGCCCGCAACGGCCGGGACTGGCACCACCTGCTCGAACTCTGCGGGCTCGTCGAGGCCAGGGTGATCGACCTCGACGGCGTCTACGATCCGGGGCGGCCGAACGATCGGCTGCTGCTGGGCATGAAGGGCAGCATGAGCGAGTTCGAGCTGGGAGTGCTGCGGACCCGGATGCTCGATGCCGCCCGCAGCAAGGCGCGGCGGGGCGAACTGCGCATCAGCGTGCCGATCGGCTATGTCTGGCACCGGGAGATCGGTCTGGGCTTCGATCCCGATCTGCGGGTCCAGGAAGCGATCCGCCTCGTCTTCGCCCGCTTCCGGGAGCTGGGCAGCGCGCGCCAGGTCCTGCTGTCGCTGGCAGCGGAAGGAGTCTGCTTTCCGCGGCCGTCCGACGGGAAGAGACTGATCAGCTTCGACTGGACGCCGATCCGCTACCGCAACGTCATCAGCGTGCTCAAGAACCCCTTCTATGCCGGCGCCTACGTTTACGGAAAGAGCCAGCACCGCACCGAAATCGTCGAAGGGCGGGCGCGGAAGAGCTATGGCCACGGCAAGCCGCTTGAAGAGTGGGAGGTTCTGCTGAAGGATCACCACGAGGCCTACGTGGACTGGGACGAGTTTGAGCGCAACCAGACGCTGCTCGCCGCCAACGCCTACGGCCGGGTCGGCGGCGCGAAGTCGGGACGCGGCGGGCGCGCCTTGCTGGTCGGCGTCCTGAACTGTGCGCGGTGCGGGCGGCGGCTGACGGTGTACTACCGTGGCCGCAGCCCGAGCCAAGCC
The DNA here is from genome assembly GCF_900177515.1 of Azospirillum oryzae. Taxonomy (GTDB): domain Bacteria; phylum Pseudomonadota; class Alphaproteobacteria; order Azospirillales; family Azospirillaceae; genus Azospirillum; species Azospirillum oryzae_A. The sequence continues at coordinate 46,564 of NZ_FXAK01000009.1, read as the reverse complement.
GGCTATCGCTGCGACCGCCCGAACCAGATGCTCGGGCTGCCACGATGCCTTGGGTTCGGAAGTTCCCGGGTGGACGAGGCGGTCGCCGGCGAACTTTTGCGAGCCGTCGAGCCGATGGCGATCGAGGCCGCGCTGGAAGCTGAGCGGAGGCATATGGAGCACCAGACCGAACGACGGCGGATGGCGGAGCTGGATCTTCAGAAGGCGCGCTATGAGGCGACGCTTGCGGAACGGCGCTATGCCGCCTGCGATCCCGACAACCGGCTGATCGCCGCGCAGCTGGAAAAGAACTGGGAGGCGGCGCTTCAGCGTGTCGAGGCGTGCGAAGCGCGGATCGCGTCCGTGTCAGCTCCCGTTCCGGCTCCCGCGGCGCCGGACTTCGCCGGGCTGGCGGACGACCTGCAGGCCGCCTGGAACGCGCCGGGGGTGACCACCAGGGCGCGTCAACGGCTACTGCGGACGTTGATCGTCAACATCATCGCCGACGTCGACGAGGCGGCGCGCGAGGTCATCCTCACCATCCATTGGCGCGGGGGCCAACACTCGCAGCTGCGTCTCATCAAGCCGCAAACCGGGGAGCACGGTTGCCGAACGCCGGAGGAAGCGATGGCGGTGATCCGCAGCATGGCGACGCGCTGGTCGGATGCGGACATCGCCGCGCAGCTGAACCGGATGGGCATGCGCACCGGGCAGGGGAAATCCTGGACTGGGCACCGTGTCAGCTCGTTGCGCCGGGTCCATGGCATCCGCGCCTACCGGTCGGCCGAGAAGGATGGCGAATGGCTGACCCAGTACGAGGCCGCCGCAGCGCTCGGCATCTCGCGCCACCGCCTTGTCCGGCTCATCAATGCCGGGCTGATCGTCGCCGAGCAGGTCGTGCCCGGCGCTCCCTACCAGATCCGCGCCTCCGACCTTCGGGAGCAACGGGTTCTTACCGCTATCGGGCGGAAGGGAGAACCGTGTCGCCTCGCTTCCGAGGATCAACTTTCAATGTTTCCAGACACTTGAAGAAGAGGGGCATAATGAACGCATCATCGGAGGAGACCAGAGCGCCGGTGTTCTTGTCATAGGCGGTGGCGGCGATCTTGGCGACGCCCTGGGTCAGCTCCTTCTTGAACAGCGAGATCTCCGGGGTGGAGGAAGTGCCGCTGACGGGCATCGGAATGTCGATGCTGGGAATGCCGAGAAGCGAGCTTTCGCTGTCCACCGACAGGGCGCCGACCCGCAGTTCCACGACGGTGGCCGCGGCGTCGCGCGTCTGGGCCATGGCAGCGCCATGGCGCAGCAAGGCGTCGCGGACGGCGAAGACGGCGTATTTGGTGTCGTAGCCCTCGACGCCGCTGGCATCGACATAGACGCTGCCCTTCACCGCCAGCCGGCCGGCCAGACGCTCCGCCGCCTGATCCGCGGCGGTGGAGATCAGAAGCTGTTCGGTGGCGGAACGGGCAGGCGTCGTCACATGCGCGGTGGAGCATCCGGCGAGACCAAATCCGACGGCGGCGAATAGAAGAAAGGCGGAGTTCCGGTATGGACGGTGCAGCGCCCTGTTCTTTCCCAATCGTGGCATGTGAAACGAAGTGACCCGTCTGCCGAACATTATGCCTTTCCCTGGCCTTTGCCACCGGTGGCCGCGTGCGCAGCAGGGAGCCACCTGAAGCGGCCTATCCAGACCGACGCCTCCGTCGCGGTCAACGGTGCAAATGTTCAGGTCCGGCGCTATGCGCTCGGAGCAAGCCCGCGGGGCACGACCTTGCGCGAAGGTCAGGGATCAATGGAAATCGGCGCTTCCCGCGCAGCATCGATATTGATAATCATTCGCAATACTGCTATCAGCGACGGACGGGCTTTTCCCGTTTCCATCCCCGGCTCCCTGAACCTAGCCCCAACCCATTGGCCCCAACCCATTCTGGACGGACATGGCATCCAACCGGGCTTCCGATATGGCCTCCCCCATGCGCCGCCTGTTGGTCGATGGCCTCTTCCGGCAGCACAACTCGGGTCTTCTGCGCTTCCTCGTCCGCCGGCTGGGCTGTCGGGAAAGTGCGGCCGATGCCGCGCAGGAGGTCTATCTGCGCCTGCTGCGCTTCGCCGGGTCGGGACCGATCAGCCATGAGACGTCCTACCTGTATGCCGCCGCCGCTAATGTCGCGGCCGACCTGGCCCGCGCCCGCCGGGCGGAGGAGCAGCGCGCGGCCGGCGACCTGCCCGATTGCCTGCCCGACCCGGCCGGCGCGGCCGAGACGGTGCGGCCGGACGATGCCGCCGCTGCCCGCCAGCGGGTGCGCCTGATGCAGGCGGTGGTGGACGAACTGCCGCCGCGTTGCCGCGAGGTCTTCCTGCTCAACAAGGTCGACGGGTTGAGCCACGGCGACATTGCGAATCGCCTTGGAATTTCGCGCAACATGGTGGAAAAGCACATCATCAAGGCGCTGCTGCATTGCCGGCAGAGGCTGGGCGACGGCACAGGCGACCAACCGTAGGGGGTAATCCCCCTTTGGACGTCAGGGAGGAAGCGCCTTCCCAGGTCCGATACGGTATGGGTCCAGCGAGCGTCAGGAACAGGCGATGACCTCCGAACACAGAAGCGCATCGGGAACCGCACCGGATGCCCTCACCGAAGAGGCGGCGCGGCGTCTCGTACGCCTGCAGTCCGATGCGGTGACGGATGCCGAACGGCGCGATACCGAGGCGTGGCTCGCCGCCAATCCGCAGCACCGTGCCGCCTTGGACGGCCTGCGCGCGGTGTGGAGCGCGCTGGACGCGATGCCCGACCCGCGCCCGACGGATTCCGTTCTGCCGATGCGCCGGAATGCTGCCGCCCGTCCCTCCGTCAGCCGCCGTATCGCCCCGCTGGCGTTGATGGCCGCGAGCCTCGCGGTTGCGGCGCTCTTCGGCCCGGCGACGCTGGACCGGTTGGGAAGCGACCACAGCACCGCGGCGGGGGAGTGGCGGACCGTGACGCTGGTCGATGGATCGCAGGTCCAGCTCAACACCGACAGTGCCATTGCGGTCGATTTCAGCGGTTCGAGCCGCCGCGTGACCCTTCGCCGGGGCGAGGCCTTCTTCACGGTCACGTCCGACCGCAGCCGCCCCTTCGAAGTGACGGCGATGGGTGCGGTCACCCGCGTTGTCGGCACGCGCTTCGCCGTGCGTCGGATGGACGGCTCCACCCGCGTGGCGGTGGAGGAGGGCACGGTCGAAGTCCATTGCCCGGCCGGCATGGCGTCGGCGGAGGACGGCGTCCGCCTGACCGCGGGGGAGACCGCGCGCTATGAGCAGGGCGCCTGTCCGGTGCGCGAGACCGGACTGAACGTCGCCCGCCTCACGGCATGGCGCGACGGCCGCGTGGTCTTCGACGATCGCAGCCTCAGCGAGGTGGTGGGGGAACTGAACCGCTACCGGCCGGGACCCATCATCCTGCTCGATTCCAAACTGGGGGAGCGGCGGGTCACCGGCGTCTTCGACATCCGCGATCCCGACCGCGCCCTGTCCGCCATCGAACAGGTGCTGCCCATCCGCGTCCACCGCATCGCCGGCTACTTCGCCGTCCTGACCGGGCAAGAGGGGTGAGCGTCTCTCAGAACATCCTCTGAGAATAATTCGCAAAATCGTCAAAACCGACGTCAGGGGTTTCGCGCCACCGCCGGTCTTATCAATCAGGAGGATCCCGGCTTGGCCTTGGCAACGGGCGGCGGGATCGATTGGAGATCGAAGAGACGACGATGGCGAGCGACATCCGCACGGCGGGGGGCAGGGGCCTGCTTCCGCTGCGACATTCCCTGCGGCATTACTTTCCCGGCAAGACCCTGCGCGTCCTGCTGCTGGCGACCATGGCCGGCGTGGCGGTGGGCGGCGGCGCGGCGCACGCCCAGCCGGCCGCGGTGAGCGATGCCCGCCAGTACGACATCCCGGCGCAGCCGCTGTCCACCGCGCTGACCGATTTCGCCAGCAAGGCCGGCATCCAGCTTCTCTACAGCTCCGACATGACGGCGAACCTGCGGTCGCCAGGGGTCAGCGGGCGGCTGTCGGTGGATCAGGCGCTGCCGAAGCTGCTGCAGGGCACCGGCCTGACCTGGCGCTACACCGATGCCGGCACGGTGACGCTGCTGCCGACGCCACCGGTGTCCGGCGATGCGGGCAGCGCCATCCAACTGCCGGAGGTCAATGTCCAGGCCACCGCTTGGCGGAGCTGGCAGCCGGTGGACGGCTATGTCGCGGGGGTGACCACCACCGGCACCAAGACCGACACGCCGCTGATCGAATCGCCGCAGTCGGTCAGCGTGGTGACGCGCGACCAGATGGACGACCAGGGATCGCAGACGGTGTCGCAGACCCTGCGCTACACCCCCGGCGTCCTGGCGGAGGTGCGGCCCAGCGCCCGCTATGACAGCGTGTTCGTGCGCGGCTTCGGCGGGCAGGGCGCCGGTGCGGCCTATGTCAACTTCCTGGACGGGCTGCGGCAGCAGCGCAGCATCTCCTACGCCATCCCGACCGTCGATCCCTGGCTGCTGGAGCGCATCGAGATCCTGCGCGGTCCGGCCTCCGTCCTCTATGGGCAGGCGGGCTCGGGCGGCATCGTCAATCTGGTCAGCCGGCGCCCGACCGAAACCGCCACGCACGAGGTGCGGGTGGAGGCCGGCAGCAACAACCGGCTGCAGACCATGTTCGATACCGGCGGCAAGCTGACGGAGGATGGACAGTTCCTGTATCGCCTGACCGGCATCGGCCGCAAATCGGGCACGCAGTTCGACGATGTGGACGACGACCGCATCGCCATCGCACCGGCCATCACCTGGAGGCCGACGTCCGAAACCAGCCTGACCGTGCTCGCCAGCTATCAGCGGGATCCTGAGGGTGGCTTCTACAATTTCGCGCCGGCCGTGGGCACCGTGCTGCCCAACCGCAACGGCAAGCTCAGCTCAAGCTTCTATGCCGGCGACCCGGCTTACGACAATTACACGCGCAACTCCGCGTCCATCGGCTATCAGTTCGAACACCGGCTGAGCGACGTGTGGACCCTGCGGCAGAACGCCCGCTACAACCACCTCAACTCGTCCTTCAACGCCATCTCCTTCTCGTCGCTGCAGGCCAACCAGCGCACGGCCAACCGGTCGATCAGCGACGTCAACGACATGGCCAACACCGTGGCGATCGACAACCAGGCGCAGGCCACGGTGATGACCGGGCCGGTCGACCACACGCTGCTGTTCGGCACCGACTGGTCGCGTGGCTTCGCCCGCCGCGATCTGGGCCAGTTCACCGGCGTGACCGTGCCGACGCTGGACATCTTCAACCCGGTCTACGGCTACAGCTATCCCACCGCGCGCAGCGTGCAGACAACGCGCCAGATCCAGACGCAGCTGGGCTTCTACGCCCAGGATCAGGTCGCCTACGAGAACTGGCGCCTGACCGTCGGCGTGCGCCACGACCGTGCCGACAGCGAGACGACGGTGCTGACCTCCAACAACAGCCGGACCAGCCAGTCGGACAACGCCTTCACCTGGCGGGCTGGGCTGCTCTATCTGTTCGACAACGGCATCACGCCCTACGTCAACTACTCCACCAGCTTCCTGCCGAACTCCGGCAGCTATTCACCGGCACGCGGCGGCAGCGCCTTCAGCCCGACCAAGGGCGAGCAGTATGAGGCCGGCGTCAAGTATCAGCCGCCGGGTATGAACAGCTTCATCCAGCTGGCCGGATATTCCATCCGCCAGCGCAACGTGCTGACCGTCGATCCGCTGAACAATCTCTACAGCGTCCAGACCGGCGAGATTCGCTCCCGCGGCATCGAGCTGGAGGGGCGGGCGAGCCTGACCAGCAGCCTGGACCTGATCGGTGCATACAGCTACATCGACGCCGAGGTGACCAAGTCCAACACTGCCGGCGTCACCGGCAACCGTGTGCCGCAGGTGCCGCACCACATGGCGAGCGGCTGGGTGAACTACCGCTTCCAGAGCGGCCCGCTCACCGGGCTGGAACTGGGCGGCGGCGTCCGCTATGTCGGTCCGACCGCCGGCAACGACGTGAACAGCTTCGAGGTGCCGGGTTACACGCTGGCCGATGCGGCGATCCGGTACGACCTGGGCGCCCTGAAGACGGAGCTGACGGGAGCGGAACTAACGCTGAACGTCACCAACCTGTTCGACAAGGAATTCGTGTCCAGCTGTTCCAGCGCGACGGCCTGCTTCTTCGGCGACCGGCGGCTGGTACTGGCGGGGGTGCGCTACAAATGGTGAGCGATTCGAAATTGACGCGGCGCGGCTTGATCGGCGCGTCGGTAGCGACCGCTGCGGCTGCCGACCTGATGCTGTGCGGTCCCGCCGCCGCCAGGGAGCCGGTGGCGGTGACGCTGCCCCGCACGGTGCAGTGGGACATGATGGCCGGCGGCGACCCGGCCCGGCCATACCGCATCTTCGCCTCCTGGCCGGAGACGCCGTCGCCGGAAGGCTGTCCGGTGCTGTATCTGCTGGATGGCAACAGCATCTTCGGCACGGCGACCGAGGCGATGCGGGTGGTCGGCGGCCATGGCGCCGCGGTGGGGATCCCGCCGGCCCTGGTCATTGCCATCGGTTATCCAACCGATAAGGCGTTCGACCAGCCCCGGCGCGGACGGGACTATACACCACCGGCCGCCGGCGCGCCGGCCGGGTCCGGCGGGGCCGACGCCTTCCTGGATTTCATCGAAGCCGAACTGAAGCCGGAGGTGGAGCGGCGATTCCGCGTCGACCGTAGCCGCCAAACCCTGTTCGGCCATTCCTATGGCGGGCTGTTCGTTCTGCATGCGCTATTCACGCGCTGCGAGGCGTTCCAGCGCTTCGTCGCCGCCAGCCCGTCGATCTGGTGGCAGGACCGCGCCATCCTGGGCGAGGAACGCCGCTTCACCGAGGCTCTGCCGCCAGCCGCCGCCACGCGCAGCCTACTGGTGACGGTGGGCGAGAACGAACTGCAGGCCCCGCCCGGCGAGCCGCCCGACCCGGCGCGCGAGGAGCGGCGGCGCAAGGCGCGGTTGGAGGAGAATGCCCGCGAACTAGCGGAGCGGCTGGCGGCGCTGGGTCCTCGCGGGCCGGCGGTGAGCTTCGTGTCCTTCGCCGGCGAGAACCATGGTTCGGTCATTCCAGCGGCAGTCAGCCGCGCGGTGGCCGTGGCGCTCCGGCGTTAGCCGGAGCCTTCACCGGGTCGGCAGACGGTCGAGGTGGTCGGGGTTGGGGATGCCATCAATGAGGCCACCGCGCCGCCCGGCTATCCGGTATTCCTGGTCAAGATGGGGCTTCTGATCGCGGTACCGGCCAATATCGCCCTGTTAGTTTGGGTGTCGGGACCTGGCGGGGCGGCGGGATGCTCTGTGCCCGGAGCCTGCTGGCTGCTCAAGAGGACGAGGCCGCCGCCGTCCGAAAGCCGATGACCGCGCAAAACACGACGCCCGCGGCCAAGCTGGTGTGGCCGCTGAACATGACGAGGCTAAGCCCCCAGCCCTGCCAATTCACCAGCAGCCCCAGCGCCAACAGCAAGGCGCTGGCTCCCATCACGCGGAGGGCGCGCGTCACGGCCGGCTTCAGTCGTCGCCCGAACAGGTCGTATTGCTGGCGCTCCATCCCCAGAGCCAGCGCCGCGAAGGCGGCAAGACACAGGGCGATAGACAGAAGGTGCATCATGTTCGTCCCTCTTCCGGTACGCCGCCGATGACGCCGACCCGCCCCTTCGCGGCGGTGGTCTGCGGCTTCGGCCGATGTCGGGCGGTGCGTACCGCCAGCACCGCATGGAGCACGGCCAGCGCCCAGCACATCAGGTCCATGCCGATGAACACCAAGTCGGCCTGACCCACGCTGTGCCACAGCGGCCGGTTGGTTGTGATGGCATTCAGCATCGGCAGCAGCGCCAGCAGCGCCGTCGCCGCCCACAACTGCTCGATCCAGGCCGCCTTGGCCGGACGCAGCACCGCGTGCGCCAGCGTCAACACCCAGACCGCGAAGAACAGATGGATTTCCCAGGCCGCGCGGTCCGCAATCCCTGCCGGCAGCAGCCGGTTGCCCCACAGGAATGCCGGCATGGCGACCGACAGCCCGGCGATGCTGGCGATGTTCAACCGCTCCACGATGCGGAAGCCGATATGGGGCAGCTCGGGATCGGCCAGCTTCTGCCGCCGCTTCACCGTCCACATCACCAACCCCGTGCCGACCATGGCCGTGCCCATCAGGCTGACGAGGAAATACAGCCAGCGTGTCACTCCGTCGCTGAACCGCCCCAGATGCAGGGCATAGAGCACGCCGCGCGTCTCCGCCGCCGAGCCGACGCCCTCGCGAATCTCCAGCAGCCGGCCGGTCGTGCCGTCGAACAGCATGTATTGCGGGCTCATGGAAACGCGGCCGGACTCGCCGCGCGCCACGGCCACGCGGGCGGTGGAATCGCCGGGATTGGTGGCGGTGACCCGGCCGATAGTGTCGCTGCCCCAGCGATCCTGAGCCTGCCGTACCATCGCCGCGACAGGGGCCAGCGGTACCGCCTGCCCGCTGGGCTTGCCCGGCTGGATGAAGGCGTTCAGTTCGGCAGTCAGTTGCTGGCGCTCGGCCTGCGTCTTGATCGCCAACTGCTCGCCCCAGGGCATGTAGAGCGCCATCAGCGTGACCAGCCCGGTGTAGGTGATCATGAAGTGGAAGGGCATGCCGAACACCGACAGCGCATTGTGGGCGTCGAGCCACGACCGCTGCCCCTTGCCGCCGCGGAAGGTGAAGAAATCGACGAAAATCTTCTTGTGGGTGATGACGCCGCTGACGATGGCGACCAGCATGAACATCGCCGCCGCCCCGGCAATCCACCGTCCCCACAGCGCCGGCATGTAGTGGAACTGGAAATGGAAGCGGTAGAAGAAGTCGCCGCCCAGCGTGTCTCGCGCGGTCACCTTGCCGCCGGTGGCGGGATCGAACGCCGCCTCTCCGAAGGCGCGCCGACCGGCTCCCGCCCCCGCCTCCCCGGGCGCCAAGCGCCAGAAGGCGTAGACGCTGTTGGTGCGCGCATCCGGCAGGCGCATGCTCCATTGCGGGCTGCCGGGCGCGATTACGGCCAGTTCGTCGGCGATGCGCTGGGCCACCAGGGCGGGGTCGGGCAACTCCGCCTGATGGGACAGTTCCGGCCGCATCCATTGCGACAGCTCGTCCTTGAAGTAGGACACCGTCCCCGTCAGGAACATGGCGTACAAGATCCAGCCCATCAGCAGGCCGGCCCAGATGTGCAGGCCCGACATGCTCTGGCGGATGCCGCGCCCGGCGGGACGCTGCGCCTTGTCCGTTTTTATGGTGTCCGTCTTCACGGGCTCTCTCCCCCTTACCAGATCGACCACGCAGCCGTCAGCAGCGGCACTGCCGCCGCCAGCAGCCCAGCCCAGGCCCGCAGGGCGCTGCGCGCCGCGAAAACCCAGACCACCGCGCCTGCATAGATGGCGAAGCTCGCCAGCATGCCGGTGAGCACGGCCTGCGGTTTGCTCATCGGCAGGGCCAGCGCCGCCACGCTGCCGAGCGCCGCCAGCGCATAGCCGCCGAACAGGGCGGCGACGATGCGCGAGCAGAGCGGCCCGACGCGGCGGACGCGGTCGACCAGCGGGGTCATTGGTGCGGCGCTGCCGCCGGACCGGCGGGAAGCGGCGCCAGACCGTCGCCATGGACGTAGGTCACCGTGGTGGCATAGCTCACGGCGTCATAGCGCTCCGTGCCGTTGGCGCCCGGACGCTCGCCAGGGGTGCGGTCGGTGAGGCTGACCTCGGCCACATAGGTGCCCTTCCACGGCAGGTCGAAGCTGACGAGCCCCTGGTCGTCGGTGTAGGCCTCCTTGGCCCAGCCGGACTGGGTCACCAGCGACACCTTGGTCTTCGCCTTGGGCTGCCCCTTGAAGAACAGCTTGAAGCGGCCCGGCTGGCCGGCGGGCACCAGATCCAGGGCCAGCTTCGGCTGCTGCTCCTTGAAGCCGGTGATCAGGCGCGCCGACGGGTGGTACCAGTTGGCGCTCTCCTTTCCGTTCTCCTTGCCGGGATAGAGCGGATAGAGCGGGTCGTCGGCGACGATGCTCTCGCCCTCGCCGGCCTTGAAGGGCAGGGTGAAGCCGGTGGCGGACTTGGCCGCTTCCGACGCCCGCTCCCCCTTGGCGGAGACTAGCGTGCCGGCCGGCTTGACGAACTTGTCGAGCAGGCCGGGAGACGCCTCGCGCAGGTTCTCGCCGAACTCGCCGAAGCGGATCACCGCGTTCTGGCCCTCGGGCTGTTCGATCCAGATCTGGTGGGCGTTGGCGGGCGCCGCGAGCCCCAGCAGGGCGACGATGGCGATGGACAGTCTGTTCATGGCTAATCCACTGGATCAGGGATTGGGGGATCAGAAATCGGCGGAGGCGGACAGCAGCACCGTGCGCGGCGCACCGACGGTCACGTAGGTGCCGGTGGTCAGCCAGTAGTCCTTGTCGAACAGGTTCTCGACATTGGCGCGGAAGGTGACCGGCGTCCCGACGATGGTGGCGGCATAGCGCGCGCCGATGTCGAAGCGGGTCCAGCCGTCGAAACGCAGGGTGTTGGCGTCGGTCAGGTAGGAGCCGGAGGTGTAGATTACCCGCCCGTTGAGGGCGAGGCCCTCGACCCACGGCGTTTCCCAATCCAGCCCGGCCGAGAACGTCTTGTCCGGCACGCCGGCGGCGTCGTTGCCCTGTACCGCGGCGGTGGCGGTGCGCGTCAGCTTCGGGTCCATAAAGGCGGCGCTGGCCATGCCGCGCAGGCCGGGCAGGATTTCGCCATAGACCGACAGCTCCAGGCCGCGGTTGCGCTGCTCGCCGTCATAGGCAAGCTCGTTGGCGGCGTTGCGAATCGAGTTCGGCTTGGTCAGTTGGAAGACCGCCGCCGTGGTGGTGATCGAACCCCAGTCGACCTTGACCCCGGCTTCGTACTGATTCGACTTGTAGGGGGCCAGCACTGCGCCGGTGTTGGCATAGCCGGCGCCGACCACGGTGCCGCGCGTCAGCCCCTCGGCATAATTCGCGTAGACCGAGACGTTGGACAGCGGCTTGACCACGAAGCCCGCCAGCGGCGAGGTTGCGCTGGCGTCGTAGGTGCCGGTCTGCAGGCCGGTCGTGGTGCTGAAGCTGTCGACATGGACCTTCTGCCGGCGGACGCCCAGCGTCAGCATCACCCGGTCGTCCAGCACCGACAGCGTGTCGGCTAGCGCGAAGCTGGTCAGCGTGGTTTCCGTCGACTTGCGCGCCGAGGTGCGGGCCGCGGTGATGGCCGGCAGCGCCGACGGGTTGTAGATGTTCGACAGGACGGAGCCGGCCGACTGGATGTAGGCGTTGCCCTCGTCGCGCTTGAAGCCGGTGTAGCCGACATTCAGCGAGTGATGGACCGGGCCGGTCTCGAACCGCCAGCGGGCGCCCGCGGTGCCGGTGACCGTGCGCGAGTAGGAATCGTAATAGGCGTTGCGGACCGTGAAGTTGCCCAGCGCGTTCACCGCGGCGGTCGAACTGGGGAAGGTCTGGTCGTTCTCGCCCTTGCGGTAGCCGATGCCGGCATAGGCGGTCAGGCTGTCGGTCAGGTCCACCTCGACGTTGGAGGCGACGGTGACGTCCTTCTGGACCAGGGTCGTGCCCGGATACCAGTTGCTGCGCGCGTCGGGCGGCGAGGGGATGGCGGTGGTGGTGGACAGCAGGCTGATCTGCGGACGGAAATTGTCGGTATCGTCGCGCTGGCTGATGGCGTCCATCGACCAGCGCAGGCGCTCGCCGCGGTAATCGACTGCCAGGGAGCCCAGGCCGGAGCGCAGGTTGCCGCCGTCGACCGACGCCTCGCCGTTGCGCATCAGGCCGTTGAAGCGGACGCCCCATTCCTTGTTCTCGCCGAACCGGCGGCCGACATCCACATGGGCGGTCAGGTTGGCGTCGCTCATGTAGGTGGTGGTGACTCGGGTGAGCGGCTGGTCGCCGGCCCGCTTGGCGAGGATGTTGATGCCGCCGCCGATGCTGCCGCCGGGAGCGATGCCGTTGGCCAGCGCGCCCGGACCCTTCAGCAGCTCGATCCGCTCGACGATCTGCGCCGGCACGCGGTTGGACGACACCAGCCCGAACATGCCGTTGAAGCCGACGTCGCCCGCCCCGACCGCATAGCCGCGGATCTGGAAGGTGTCGTCGAAGCCGTTGCTGCCGGTGGTGAGCCGGACGGAGGCGTCGTTGATCAGCGTGTCGGCCGCGGTGCGCGCCTGCTGGTTCTCGATCAGCTCCGACGTGTAGTTGACCGTGCTGAAGGGCGTGTCCATGACGTCGCGGCTGCCCAGCAGGCCCACCGATCCGCCCCGCGCCACCTGCCCGCCGGCATAGGGCTCCGCCAAGCCGCCGGGCATCATCCCGGAATTGGCGGTCACCTGCAGGGCCGGAAGGGTTGTGCTATCCGACGGTGAGGCCGGAGCCGCAGCGCTCTGCGCGACAAGGGCATAGCCGGACGACGTGCGAGCGATCCCGTAACCGCTGCCCGCCAGCAGGCGGCGGAAGCCGTCTTCCACCGTGGTGGCGCCCTTCAGGCTGGGCGAGGTTTTGCCCCGGACGATCGCCGGATCGGCCTGGACCGTCACGCCCGCCTGCGCGGCGAACCGGATCAGCGCCTCGTCCAGCGGACCGGCGGGAATGTTGGCGTTTACGGTGTCCGCCGTCGCCTGGGCATGGGCCGCAGGCGCAAGGAATGCACCGCCCGCCAGGACCGCGGCGGCCAGCCCGGCCGCGACGGCGGCGGGTCGCAGACCGGATTTGCGGATGTCAGCCGCGGCTGATCGGCCTCCACATGCATTGATTGTGTGGCGGACGGCGGCCTTGCCGCGAACTCGTTTCATGCTGTCGGCTCCCCTGCCAAACGATGTTTCACTACACCACGTCGGCGGCCGGCGCAGTTCCCCCCAAGCCGGTCGACCGTCGGTCTATATAAGCGATTAATAATTATTCGCATCGATAATGCGAATAATTCGCACTATAAGCAGCGAATTTCGTTCATTGCAACAGCGAGCTTTCCCGGCCGTCATTTCCGTGATGCTGCCGGCGGGTTTCGCGCCACCTTGCCGGTGGTGCAGCAGACTTCCGGACTTGGCGACGCATGACGCAAGTCGATCCGGCTCTATCTGCCGGTCGGGTAATCGCGACCATCATGCACAACACGCGTTCAGCGGCTCAGCCGCGCCTCGGGAACCGTTGCGACAGACTTTGGTGCAGAACTCGGCCTGAGGACGGTTTTTGCCCGGAGGCGATGGAATTCAGGCGACCTTCCGGGAGGTCGGCATGCCGAGGCTGGTCATCCGATTGATGACGGCGCAGGCGGCCCGGGCCTCGGCTTTTTGTGCGGGCAGAGTCCGGGCGCGCAGGCTGCGTCCGATGAGGACCTTGTACCTGAGCATCGCCACCTCGACCAACGATCTTCTGCCGTACTGGACGGCCCGCTGCCAACCCAGCCGACCACGATCAGCGATCACCTGGATATGGCGGTCGCGTTGGCTGGGGGCGGTCTCGGCGGTGTCGCTCACCACCGCGGTGGCACGCGGCGGGATGATGACGTCGGCGTTCGGCGCATGCGCCGCAACGGTCCGGTAGGTTGGCTCGCCGTCGTACGCACCGTCGGCGATGACCGCATCGATCGGGCGGGTGATCTGGCCGAGCAACGGGCCGACCAGTGAAGCGTCGCCCTCCGCGTTGCCCGTCAACTCCGAGGCAAGGACCTCGCCCGTGTCGGGATCGACCGCCAGATGGAGCTTCCTCCAACTCCGGCGCGGCGGGCCGCCGTGTTTCTGCAGGTGCCATTCGCCTTTGCCGAACACCTTCAGCCCGGTGGAGTCGATGGCCACGGTGACCGGCCCATCCGTCCTGGCCAGCGCCGTCGCGACTGCCAGATCGGCGCTGTGCCGGGAGAAGGTCGTGTGATCCGGGACCGGCAGGTCCAGGCCGAGCAGGCGCATGAGCGAGCCCAGCAAACCCTCGGTCTGTCGCCACGGCCGACCGAACGCCAGGCGCAGCATCAGCCCGGTCTCGATGGCGACGTCGGAGTAGCGCGCCGGCCGGCCACGCCGTCCCGTGTCGGGTGGCGTCCAGGCGGCGATCGCCTCCGGTGTCACCCAGATGGTCAGATCGCCGCGCCGACGCAGCGCCGCGTCGTAGGCCGCCCAGTTCTCCACACGGTACCGGGCCTTCGGGATCTTGGCGCGGCGGGGCTCGTTGGCCTTGTACGGCATCGGGGTCTCGGCTTCAGCGGAGGCCGATCCTTTACCCGCTCGCCCTCCCGGCCGCCACCACTCCGGTCCTTTTTGCACCAACGCCCTTCAGGTTGGTTCGCCGATGCTCAGCGAGATGGTGCCGACTTGGCTTATCGAGCCTTCGATCCGGCTACCGGGCTTGACGGGGCCGACACCCTCCGGGGTGCCTGTGTAGATCAGATCGCCCGGTTGCAGGTGGTAAAGGGGGTTCTGCCAGCCTTCGCGCCAGCTTGTTTGACGGCACAGGGTTGACGTAGAGGATCACCACCATTCCGGAGGTGACCGATGCACTGTCCACACTGCTCTTCGACCGCGACGACGGAGCGTTCGGATCGGACGGCCCACGGCTACCGCCGCTTCCGCTGCCAGGAGTGTGGGCGCGGTTTCAACGAGCGCACCGGCTCGCTGCTGAACCGGCTGCAGTTGCCTTCCGACATCGTCTTCCTAATCGTGCTGTGGCGCCTCCGGTTCAAGCTGAGCTTGCGCGATCTCGCCGAAATCCTGCTCCTGCGCGGCTTGGTCTTCTCGCACGAGGCGGTACGCGACTGGGAGACCAAGCTGGCGCCGTTGCTCACCCATGCCCTGCGCCAGCGACGCAGGGGCAAGATCGGCCGCAGCTGGTACGTGGATGAAACTTATCTGAAGGTTAGCGGGCGGTGGCAGTATCTGTACCGCGCCATTGACAGCGGCGGCAACTTGGTCGACGTCTATCTCAGCGCCAGCCGCGACCAGGCTGCCGCCGAGGCGTTCTTCGGCTCGGCCATTGAGGTGACGGGCGTCATCCCGGAGACCATCACCACCGACAAGCACGCCAGCTACCCGCCGGCCCTCGAGGAGGTGTTCGGAGACAACGTCGAGCATCGCATGTCGAAGTACAAAAACAACCATTTGGAGCAGGATCACCGCGGGGTGAAGGGCCGCACGCGCCCGATGCGCGGCTTCAAGTCCTCAACCAGTGCACACCGGTTCTGCCGGGCCTATGACGAGGTGCGCAACTTTCTACGGCCGGCGACGCAGCGCAAGCAGCACGTCCCGGCAGGCCAACGACGGGCAATCCATGTTCAGAGAATCGCCGCCCTGCGCGACATGCTTGCCATCGCGTAAACACGGCCGCTCGCGGCACGGCAATCCTCACCTCCAATCCGATGTTGGCGCGAGAACTGACGCAACCCCTTGATGATCCTGGCGCCGAAATCCCCCAGCATCTGGCTTGCGTATGGTCCTGCGATCACGGTGCTGAGGTCGATCACCGTTATCCCGTCGAGCGGCCCGGCCATGGCGTGCATCCTTCCCCTGACGATGTGTTCCCCTTGTGGCGTCGGCATTGGCTGCTGGCGGTGGACGGACGATTCACCGCCAGCAGCCAATGCCGGACTTAGCGGGCGGTGAAGCCGCCATCCACCGGCAGCGCGACCCCGGTTACGAAGGACGCGTCGTCCGATGCCAGCCACAGAACGGCGTGGGCGGCCTCTTCCGCCTTGCACAGCCGCCCCATCGGAACGGCGGTCAGCATCCGCTCCTGGTTCGCCGCCGCCTCGACCGGATCCCCCGAGCGACCGGTGAAGCCGAGCTTCATCGGAGTATCGGCGAGACCGGGGCAGACGACGTTCACGCGGACATTGTCCAGTGCGAAGCGTTGGGCTAGCGACTTGGTGAGACCAACGACGGCGAACTTGGCAGCGGAATAGACCGGGCTGAACATGGAGCCCACCAGCCCCGACACCGAGGCGGTGAAGACCACCGAACCGCCACCGCGCTTGCGCATGTGACCGATCACTTCGCCGGCGGCGAGGGTGGCGGAGGTGATGTTGAGCGAGATGGCGTGCTCGTAGGCGACAAGATCGAGGTTCTCGACACCGGCCGGACCGGGCGTGCCGGCGTGGGCCCACAGGATGTCGACGCCGCCCAGGCACTCCGCCGCGTCGTTGATGGAGCGGCGGACCTCCTCGGGTCGCGACAGGTCGGCGCGGACGATGTCGATGTCGTATCCCTTGGCCTTCATGTCCGCGGCAAGTGCGGCAAGGCCGTCGGCGCTGATGTCGATCGCAGCGACGCGGGCGCCTTCCCGCAGGAACAGTTCGACACCGGCGCGGCCCATGCCGGAGGCGGCCGCCGTCACCACGGCAAGCTTGTTGGCAAGACGCATGTTCGTTTCTCTCCTCGGACGATGTGGGATCAGACGGCGTAGGCGTCGGGGAAGCGGCCGGTGGTGCTGACCACCGTGGTGCGGGTGTCCAAATAGGAATCGAGCGCCTCAATCCCGTTCTCGCGGCCCCAACCGCTCGCCTTGAAACCGCCGTAGGGGGTGGACCAGCGGATGAACCGATAGGTGTTGACCCAGACCATTCCCGCACGGATGCGGCTGGACACACGGTGTGCGCGCCCGACGTCGCCCGTCCACAGGCCGGCGGTCAGGCCGTAGCTGGTGTCGTTGGCGATGGCCACCGCTTCGTCCTCGTGGTCGAAGGGAATCAGCGCGGCCACCGGACCGAAGATCTCCTCCCGGGCGATGCGCATCGCGTTGGTCACGCCGGCGAAGACTGTCGGCTGGATGAAATAACCGCCGTCGAGACCGGCTCCGCTCAGGCGATTGCCGCCGGCGACCAGTTCCGCACCCTCCTGGGTTCCGATGTCGATGTATGAGAGGGTCTTGGCCAACTGCTCGGCATGAGCCTGTGGCCCCATGTGGTTGCGCTCGTCCATCGGCTGGCCGACACGCACACGGGCGGCACGACGAACGAACTCCTCGACCACGCGGTCGTAGACTGGCCGCTGCACAAGCACGCGGGAACCCAGCGCGCAGCTTTGCCCGCACAGCGTCCAGGCGGAATTGGTGGCGGCGTTCAGGGCCTGTTCGACATCGGCATCGGCGAAGATGATGTGCGGAGACTTGCCGCCGAGTTCGAAGGTGAAGCGCTTCATCGTCTCGGCGCCGGTGCGCAGGATCGCCTTTGCCGTGGCGCCTTCGCCGGTGAAGGCGATTTTATCGACGCCCGGATGCGCCACCAGATACTCGCCCGCTCCATCCCTGCCGTATCCGGGGACGATGTTCACGACGCCGGGTGGAAATCCGGCCAGTTCGAACAGCTTGCCCAGCTCCAGCGAGGTGACGGGGGTGTGCTCGGCCGGTTTCAGCACCACGGTACAGCCGGCTGCGAGCGCCGGCCCCAGTTTCCAGGCGGCGGCCATCAGCGGCACGTTCCACGGCGTGATGGCACCGACAACACCGACCGGAACACGCGTCGTGAAAACGTGGACGCTGTCGTCGAAGGGAATCGTCCGGCCCGAATGCTTGTCGGCCAACGACGCCCACCAATGATATCCGTTGCAATGGCCGCCGACGTCGAGCAGGGATTCGCGCAGCGCCCGGCCGGAATCACGGGTCTCCAGAATGGCCAGCGTCCGCGCATGTTCCTTGTACAAGTCGGCGAAGCGGCGCATCAGCGCGGCGCGCTCGTGACCGGGCATGCGGCCCCAGGGACCGTCCAATGCGGCGCGGGCCGCAGCGACGGCCTTGTCGATGTCGCGCTTGCCACCATAGGCGACCATCGCCCAAGGCGTGCCCTGCGACGGGTCGATACTCTCCATGACCCCGCCATCCTCCGGGGCGACCCAGTCCCCGCCGATGAACAGATGGTCGTATCGGGCGATGTTTCCGGCCGGCGGCAAAGCCGGGGCGTTGGCGGTGGCGCTCATGCCCCCTCCTCGTATTGCGGTTGGATTGTTGCGGTGGTTGCGGCCGGAAGCCGATTCGGTCACGGGACCGGGCGAGGCCGTCCCGCACCGTCGGCGTCACTTGGCCAGCGGACACACGCTGTCGGCCAGCGGATGGAACGCCTGTTCGGCAGGGATCGTCGCCAAGACCTTGTAATAGTCGTAAGGTCCCGTGGATTCGGACGGCTTCTTCACCTGGACCAGCATCATCGGATGGGTGACGCGGCCGTCCTTGCGCAGGCTGGTCTTTCCGAACAGCGGATCGTCGAAGGTGCCGGCGTCGCGCATGGCCTTCACGACCGCAGCACCGTCCTTGGGCGATCCGACCTTTTCAACGGCCTTGAGGTAGGCCAGCGTTGCCGAATAGGCGCCTGCATGATTCATGGTTGGGTACCGGCCTCCGTTGCGGGCGGCGAAGCGCTTGGCGAACTCACGAGTCTTTTCGTTTTCGTCCCAGTAGAAGCCCGTGGTGAGTTGGAGTCCCTGTGCGGTCTGCAATCCCAGCGAATGGATGTCAGACAGGAACAGCAGCATGCCGGCCAGGGTCTGACCGCCGTCCGTCAGACCGAACTCGGACGCCTGCTTGATCGCGGTGATGGTGTCACCCCCGGCGTTGGCCAGGGCGACCACCTTCGCACCCGATCCCTGCGCCTGCAGAAGATAGGAGGAGAAATCCTTGGTATCGGTCGGATGGCGCACGCTGCCTACGACCTTGCCGCCGTCGGTCTGGATCACTCGCGAAGCGTCATTCTCCAGCGAGTGGCCGAGTGCGAAATCGACCGTCAGAAAGAACCAGGAGTTTCCGCCCTGCTTGACGATGGCATCCGCCGTGCCGTGGGCGAGCGCCCAGGTGTCGTAGGTCCAGTGCACTGAATTCGGCGTGCAGGCCTTGCCGGTCAGGTCGGATGTGCCGGCGGCCGTGAACAGCGCCACCTTGTTCTTTTCCTTCACCAGCGGCGCGATCGCCAGCGAGATGGCGCTGGTCGGAAGATCGACCACGGCATCCACGCCGTCGGAATCGAACCATTTGCGCGCGATGCCGCTGGAGATGTCGGGCTTGTTCAGCGCGTCGGCGGAGACGACCTCGACCTTCAGCGCGTCGCCGCCCGGCATTTTCTCGAAGTCTTCGACAGCCATGCGCGTCGCTTCGAGCGCGCCCTTGCCGCCGATGTCGGAGAAGATGCCGGACATGTCCGCGAGCACGCCAAGCTTGACCGGCACCTGCGAGGATGCGGCCGATGCGGCGGCGGTGGTTCCGAGAAGCACCGACAGGGCGAGCGCGAGCGTGGCTCCACGCCGGGATGACTGCATTGTTTCCTCCCAATCGCTTTGTTGAGTTCGTACGCCTGCGACGAGGCATCTGAACGGCTGGTTTTGCCGCTCACCGTGTTCACACTGATGAATTTCTTGTACATGAACTTTCTGTCCTGAGAAAGGAATTTGTTGTGTGAACCAACAAAGTCTCCGCAACCCAGCCAGATAGCGGGAGCGTTCATAGCTTTGTCGCGGCTTTGAATAAACTAAAGATCATGTGGAGTGGGAACCGTTCACGCCGGGATTGAAACCGGAAGGCCAATCGCGCCAGCCAAAAAATTCTTGTATATGATTTTAAAATTCCGATATACAGACAGGGTGCAACGCTGATGCACGGGCCTGAGCCGCTTTCCGATCAGCGGGGGCAGCCGGACGGGATCCGCGGCGCCTTCCAGGCTCGGTTCGGGCTTGGCGTCGTCAGGATCGATGGAAAAATGATCGACAAACCACGCCTGAAAGCGGCAGAACCGCTTCTGGCCGGAGGACGGCCATGAAGCATCCGACGCCACCCATTCCCCAGCCGCGGACACAGCAGGCCAGAATGCACGTCAAGCAGGCAGCCAATGTTCTCGAACTCTTGGAGTATTTCGCCAGGCGCAGGCGTCCGGCGACCCTAGCGGAGATGTCCGACGATCTGGGCTGGCCACGGTCCAGTACCTTCAACCTGATCGGGACGCTGGCCGACAAGGGCTTCCTGTACGAACCGCGGGTGCGCGGTGGCTATTACCCGACTCCGCGGTGGCTGGCCCTGGTGCAGTCAATCGCGGACGCCGAACCCTTGCCCGAGGCCGTCCACCAGCTCGCCGCGGAAATCGCTGGGGAAACCGGGGAGACCACCGCGGTCGCAGCCCCGGCGGGAACCTATTCGATCTTCATCCACGTGGTGGAGTCGTCGCACGCAATACGCTATATCACCAGGGTTGGGGACCGCATTCCACTGTATGCCAGTTCGGTCGGACGCGCGATTTTGGCGCAATACAGTTCGTCGGAGCGGGAGGCGCTCTACCGGCGCATGGAGTTCGAGCGCTTTTCCGAAACCACCTACACCAGCATAGACGCGGTGGAGGCGGAGCTTCGCCGGGCGACAGAGCGCGGCTATCACCAGAGCAACGCCGAATTCCAGCCAGACCTTGCCGGCGTGTCCCTTCCTCTGCCCATCGGTCAGCGCCGGCTATCCATCGTCGTCGCCGGGCCGGTGTCCCGATGCCTGGGACGGCGGCCGGAAACCGCGGCGATCATTCAACGGGGAATTCGCCGCTTCGCGGACGCGCTGAACCTTAGAAGCTGTTCGTAGACGTCACGCGCTGGCGGCTTGGGTGTCGATCCGGCGCAGGCGTCGGGAGAGAATGGAGATGAAGGCGATCTGGACGAAGGCGACGAGGTGCTCCTTTGTCCGCTCGACAATCGTGTTCAATCGACGGTAACGGCTGATCCAGCTGAAGGAGCGCTCGACGACCCAGGCAATTTCGGTCGGGATGAACACGCCGTCGCGCCCGCGGGCGATCGGCTGGATGCTGATGCCGAGCGCCGCTCCGGCCTTGGCCAGGCGCTCACCGCGATAGCCGAGATCGCCAATCGCTGGTCCATGGAACCCGAGTCCGGCGAGTTGGCGCAGCACCGGCACGATGCCCTTGGTGTCCTGCATGTTGGCGGACGTGGCGTCGATCGCCAGCGGGATCTTGTACTTCTCGACGGCGATGCTGATCTTCTCCCCGCGAATCTTCTTACCCCCGTCCACGCCGCGCGCGAAATAACTCGGGGCCGAACGACAGGTCCGGCTGTCGATCACGACGGTGCTCGGTTCCTCTGTGTCGCCGCAGACCAGCCGCCACGTCCGGCGCAGCCGGTCGGGCAAGCGGCGCCACAGCCCCAGCCGTGTCCAACGGGCGAACAGCGTGTACAAGGTGCCGAAGGGAATGCCGGAGAGCTGGCCGATGGCGCGCCATTGCATGCCTCAAAAACACACGCACCAGGACGTTGGTGCAGAACTCTGCGCGTTGACGGACACCGCCCTGGAAAGTTGTCGTTCAGGCGACCTTGCGGGAGGCCGGCATGCCAAGACTGGTCATCCTGTTCATGATCTTGCAGCCGACCGCCGCCTCGACTTTCTGGGCAGGCAGAGTCCGGGCACGCAGGGTGCGCCCGATCAGCTGCTTGTAGCGCATCATCGCGACCTCGCCCAAGGAGCGGCGGCCGTAGCGGACGTCCCGCTGCCAGCCTTGCCGGCCACGCTCGGCAATCCTACGGATGTGGCGGTCGCGTTGGCTGGGTGCGTTGGTAGCGGTCTCGCTCGGCACCGCGGTGGAGCGCGGCGGGATGATCACCTCGGCGTCGGGGGTGTGGGCGGCGACGGCGCGGTAGACCGGCTCACCATCATAGGCGCCGTCCGCCAGCACCGTGCCGATCGGGCGCTTGATCTGGTCGAGCAGCGGGCCGACCAACGAGGCATCGCCGTCCTGCGTGGCCGTCAGCTCCGAGGCGAGGATCTCGCCGGTATCGGGATCGACCGCCAAGTGGAGCTTTCTCCAGCTCCGGCGCGCTTGGCCGCCGTGCTTTTCCAGGTGCCACTCGCCTCTCCCGAACACCTTCAGCCCGGTCGAATCGATCAGCACGTTGACTGGCCCGTCCGTCCTGGAAAGCGCTGACGCGACTCTCAGATTGGCGCTGCGCCGAGAGAATGTCGTGTGATCCGGAACTGGCACGTCCAGGCCGAGCAGGCGCATGAGCGAACCCAGCAAACTCTCGGCCTGCCGCCACGGCCGGCCGAACGCCAGGCGCAACATCAGCCCGGCTTCGATCGCCACGTCCGAGTAGCGCGCTCGCCGACCGCGGCGGCCCGAAGCCGGCGGCGTCCACGCGGCGATCGCCTCCGGCGTCATCCAGATCGTCAGGTCACCGAGCCGGCGCAGCGCCGCATCGTAGGCGGCCCAGTTCCAAACCCGATAACGGGTCTTCGGGATCTTGTGGCGGCGCGGCTCGTTGGCTTTGTACGGCATCAGGGGCTCGGCGTCAGCGGGCCGCCTCTATACCTGCTCGCCCTCCCGACCACCACCAGCTCGGGCTTTGTGCACCAACGTCTCCACGGTCGGGTTCCACCACCGCGAAAGGTGGATGACGTGGTTGGCGCGGGTCAGCGTCATCCCATCAGAACCCAAACCTTGCTTTGCCTTGCCGGGAAGGCGAGCAGTCAAAGCCAGGAGACCTCGATGGAATTGTTTGAAGGAATTCCAAGATAGAAAAACAACCAAAGGTGATATATACGTAACAAACTTGCCATGTTCTGCTGAGTACTTCTAAAGGTCACACCAAGCTCTCTGATGATATTTGAAGTATGGAGCGAAAATTAAAAAGTCGTTTGTCTGGTGCTGAAGAACGCACTTGCCAGCTATAGAGCTTCGGCTGCTCCGCTCAAGCACAGTTCCGAGCAATCCCAACCTGTCCGGTTACAATGACTATAATGATCACTGCTTCTTAACCATTCGGCCGCCATTTTCCTGCGAACTGGAAAGGGCCCCTGAGGGCAGCGGCCAAGGGAGAGATGAGGTGAAGATTCTCGTTGCCGACGACCATCCCCTGTTTCGGGAGGCGCTGGAGTTGTCGATCAGCTTCCAATGGCCCGATGCGGAGTTCGTGTTCGTCGAAACGCTGGATGGTGAGGAACTGGAGACCGCCCAAGTCGCCGGGCACACTTTCGACCTGATCGTGCTGGATTGGCACATGCCCGGCATCGGCGACAGCGATCCGATCACGCGGCTGCGGGAGGCAGGGGTTCGCGGCCCCGTCGCGGTGGTGACCGGAGCCGAACGCCCAGCCATCGCGCTCGAGGCGTTCCGCGGAGGCGCCTCGGCCTTTCTGCCCAAGACGACGCCGCGCCGTATCCTCGGCCCGTCCCTGAAGGTGGTGGTCGAGGGTGGAACGACGGTGCCGGCGGGAATCCTGCTGGCTCTGGCCGGCGACGACCAGCCGAACACCCCCGAGGACGAAAGCGGGGAGGTCGACGGCGCGGGCGAACAGGCGGCACTGACCGACCGCGAGCGGGATGTCTTCACCCTGCTGTCCAACGGGGCGACCAACAAGGAAATCGCCCGCCAACTCGATCTGGCCGAAGTGACGGTCAAATTCCATACACGCCGCATCTTCAAGAAGCTGGGCGCTCGCAACCGTGCCGATGCGGTGCGCCGCGCCCAGGAAGCCGGCGTGCTCGACGGAAACGGAGCCTGACACGGTTCGAGCGGTACCCGCCGGAATGCAGGTCTTGAGAAAAAGCTGCCGGATCCTTGATGCCTTATTCGCATGTCAACACGCAAAGAGCCGGCCATTCGCTGTCGAAGCGGTTGATCCGGAACGCCGGCCTCACGGCGACGGTCCTCATGCTGGCTGTCTTCGGCGTCGCGCATTGGACCGGCTCCGACATGCTCGACCGCATCTCGGGTGTGCATCGGCCTGCAACACTGGGCCAGTTTCAGGGGTGATCGGCGTCCAATAACCAGCCACCCCTGATCTGGCAGACTACCACCCTGGGTTTGGACGACAGGGTGGCGGACAGGGATGTTGACGGTGGAGACGATCGCACGGATACGACGCGAGCACGCGAAGGGGAAAAGCATCCGGGCCATTGCCCGGTCGCTGAAGGTGTCGCGGGAGACGGTGACGAAATACCTGCGCTCGGGCGAGACGGCGCCGCGCTACGAGCGCCAGCACCAGCCGCTTCCGAAGTTGTCCGGGTTCCAGGAGGAGCTGGAACGGCTGATCACGGAGAACGAGCGGCGGCCAGCCCGCGACCGGCTCGACTACCTGGGGCTCTTCGGACGGCTGAAGGATGCCGGGTTCCAGGGCGGCTACGACACGGTGCGGCGCTACATCAAGCGCTTCAAGCAGCGCCAGCCGCCGAGTGGGCCGGTGAACGCCTACGTTCCGCTCACCTTTGCCCCGGCCGAGGCGTACCAGTTCGACTGGGCGGAAGAGTGGATCATCCTGGACGGCGTGACGACCAAGGTGCAGGTGGCCCATGCCCGCCTGTGCCACAGCCGCATGCCGTTTGTGGCGGTCTACCCGCGCCAGACCCAGGAGATGGTGTTCGACGCCCACGCCCGTGCCGCGGCCTTCTACGGCGGCCTGTGCGAGCGCGGCATCTACGACAACATGAAGACGGCGGTGGACGCCGTATTTGTCGGCAAAGAGCGCCGCTTCAACCGCCGCTTCGCCCAGATGTGCTCGCATTACCTGGTCGAGCCGGTGGCCTGCACCCCGGCTTCGGGCTGGGAAAAGGGCCAGGTCGAGAACCAGGTCGGCACCTTGCGCCAGCGGCTGTTCACGCCGCGGCTGCGGGCCAAGACGCTGGAAGAGGTGAACGAACGCCTGCACGACGAGGTGATCGTCTGGGCCCAACAGACGCCGCATCCAGAGGATAGGAGCCGGACGGTGTGGGAGGTGTTCCAGGCGGAGCGGCCGGCGCTGATCACCGTGAGCGATCCTTTCGACGGCTTCCACGAGGCCACGCTCAGCGTCTCGAAAACCTGCCTGATCCACTTTGACCGCAACCGCTACAGCGTGGCCGCGATCGCCGCCGGCAAGCCGGTGCAGGTCCGCGCCTACGCGACACGGATCGTGGTGTGGTTCAACGGCGCGATCGTCGCCGAGCACCCACGAGCTTTCGGGCACGGCCACACGCGGTACAATCCGCTGCACTACCTGCCGGTTCTCGTCCGCAAGCCGGGGGCGCTGCGCAACGGGGCGCCGTTCCGGGACTGGGATTTGCCGCCAGCCCTGGCGACGGTGCGGACCCGCCTGGGCCGCGGCGACGACGCTGACCGGCAGTTCGTTGGCGTGCTCGCCGCCATCCTCACCGATGGCCTGGAGGCGGTGGAGGTCGCCTGCCGCGAGGCACTGGCGAGCGGTACGCACAGCCGGGACGTGATCCTGAACATCCTCGCCCGGCGCCACGACGTCACACCGGCACCGGCCATGGCGGTGCCGACGGCGTTGACGCTGTCCATTGAGCCGGCCGCCGACTGCGGGCGCTACGACCGCCTGCGCGCGGTGCGGGAGGGCTGCCATGGAACGGCATGAGCTGATGGCGATGATGGCCGAGCTCAGCCTGGCCGGCATGCGTGCCGCCTACGACGAGGTAATGAGCGATGGACTGAAGCGGCAGCGCACCGTCCAGCAGATCCTGGGCGACCTGCTGGCGGCGGAGCGGGCGGAGAAGCAGGCGCGCTCGATCCGCTACCAACTCGGCGCCGCCAAGCTGCCTCTGGCCAAGACGCTGGCCGAGTTCGACTTCACCGCCAGTCCCCTCAACGAGGGGCTGGTGCGCGACCTGCACGATGGCGGCTTTCTGGAAACCCAGCGCAACGCCGTGTTCATCGGGGGAACCGGGACCGGCAAGACGCACATGTGCATCGCCATCACGGCCAACTGCGTGCGCCGCGGCGCCCGTGCCCGGTTCTTCAACGTCATCGACCTGGTGAACCGGTTGGAGGCCGAAGCCCGGACCGGGCAGGCGGGCAAGCTCGCTGACCAGTTGACCCGCGTTGATCTCGTGGTGCTGGACGAACTCGGCTACCTGCCGTTCTCCCAGAGTGGCGGCCAACTGCTGTTCCACGCGCTCAGCCAGTTGTACTCGCGGACCTCGGTGTTGATCACCACCAACTTGAGCTTCGCTGAATGGCCGACGGTGTTCGCTGGTGACGCCAAGATGACCACCGCTTTGCTCGACCGGCTGACGCATCACTGCGACATCCTGGAAACCGGCAACGAGAGCTGGCGGTTCAAGAACCGCTCCTGATCCAAAGCCTTCCCCCTATCCGTTGCCCAGGGGGGCCCACAGGCCCCTCCCACGCGCGCCGCTGCGTCAGCCATAAGGGCACTCCGCGGCGCGCGCGGGACCCTCCCGTGGACTCCCTGGACAACAGGTTCTGCAACCGCAAGCGTGGCTGGAAATTGCAAGCCGATGCCGGCTGGAATTTGGAAGCCGATTGACAGCATTTTCGCTACTGCAGGCCGGTTGGCAGTCCGTTGCGGGCGAGGCAGAGCACGGCCACTTCAATTCCGTCCGACAAGAGGCTTTGTCGCACCAGCGTCTCACGCACGCGATGGATGACCAGTGTGCTCTGCTAATCCTCGCTGTTGATCGGCACGAAGCGCATGCTGGGACGCTGGACGGCCTCGCAGATTGCCTCGGCGTCGGCTTGGTCGTTCTTGTGCCGCTTGACGTAGGGCTTCACGTACCGCGGCGGCATCAGGCGCACCGTATGCCCCAGCTTGCTGATTTCACGGGCCCAGAAATGCCCGCTGGCGCACGCTTCCATGCCGACCACACAGGCCGGCAGGTTGGCGAAGAAGCTCAGCACACCATCCCGGCGCAGGCGGTTGGTGAGAACGACCTCGCGGCGCTCGTCAACACCATGAACCTGGAACACCGACTTGGCCAGATCGAGGCCGATGATCATGGGCTGCATGGGAAGGATCTCCGTTTCCAGAGGGTCGATCCCCTTCAGGTGGTGTCACTCACCAGAAACAGGGGGGCGTCGTCCATCCCATCAGAACCACCAGAGCCATCCGTGCAGCAACGCGGTCAGCGCGACAATGTCAGGAACAGGTTCGGCAGGAGATCCGCCAAACGCTCGACGCGATCGACGACCGTGCTGTTGCGGGGCCCGAACATGCGCGTCAGACAGTCCTGGCCGCCGGGATCGAGCCCGATCCCGAAGACGTCGATCCCCTGCGCGGCGAGAGAGAACACGACCTGCCGCGCATCCTCAACTAGCAGGCGGCGGTCGGCCACATCAATGTCCGAAGGCTCGCCATCGGTCACGACCAGCAGCAGACGGCGATGGCTGGATTGTCGGGCGAGCAGGCGCCCGCCGTGACGCAACGCCGCTCCCAACCGTGTCGACAGGCCGGGGCTCAAGCTCGCAAGGCGCGCCATGGCCGTGTCGTCGTAAGCCTGTGCAAAGTTCTTCAGCCGGTAATAGCTGACGTTGCTTCTGCCGTTCGACCGGAAGGCATGGATGGCGAAACGATCTCCGATGCAATCCAGCGCGGTTGCGAACAGCGCGGCGGCATCCCGCTCCACAGCCAGCACCGGACGGGCGCCATCCGGCACTTGGTCGCCGGTCGATGCCGAGACGTCCAGCAGCAGAAGCGCCGACAGGTCGCGGGCGCGGTGCTGCAGCGCGGCGTGCACACGGGGGTCGGGAATCTCGTTGCGGCAGCGGCTCACCATGACCTCGATGCACGCATCCAGGTCGAGCCGGTCGCCCTCCAACTGGCGACGCAGGCGCCGCGGCCGCCCGACGCCGGCGGCGCGCACCAGCGCCGCCAGACGGTCGGCGACAGCGGCGTGGCGTGTGGCCGCGTTGCGAACCTCGACGGGATCCTCGACGCCGGGCACCCGCTCGACGACGCGGACCCAGTTCGGCCGCTCGCGGGCGATGCGGTAATCCCATTCGGAGTACAAAGCCGGTGGCGCCGCCATCTCCTCCTCGCCGGCGGGACAGGCGGGCGTTTCGGTGACGGGCCCCCGCTCTTCGACTTCGGCGCCCGGCGAGGCGTCGTCGGATCTGCCGTCGTCGCGTTCCTCGCGCTCGGTGCGGAGGGATTCGTAAGCGGTCTCGCCCTCCGCTGACGCCGGCAGATTGGATTCCCACAGACCAAGATTGTCGTCGCGATAGGCCGGCTCCACGACGTGCGTCTTAGGATTGAAGGACAGCCTCATTTGGCCGAGGTCGTTGCCCAGAAGTCCGCCGACGCGACGGCTGAACTCATGCGTTTCCCATTCCGCGCGTCCGTCAAAGAACAGGCTTCGCCCCTTTTTCACCCAGGCGTCGCCGTCGTCGTGGTCGGGATCGATCAGCGCCCGCGCCAACCGGGCCATCAGGCCCGGAGCGTTCGGAGTGCCGCCACCTTCGGCCACATGGAAGGGACGCCACACATGGAGCAGTCCCGGGTAGTCACGCATAGCCAAGTGTTCGACGCGCGCATCCTCGATCAGCGAGACCAGAGCCACCTGGATCGGCTTCAGCGTACCGACCGGGAACCGTGGGCCCGAAAAGCGAAGATGCGCCCCGGCATGAACCAGGGCGGCGCGATAGAGACCGGCGGCTTGATCGGCGTGGACACCGGGCAGGCTGTCCGGAACCCAGATCAACCCGTCGGTCAAGCGAAGGCGGCGGGGCAGCGTGCTGTTCGCATCGGCGCGCATCGGCCGGATTGGGGCGCGCAGTCGCCAGAGGGCCACCAAATAGGCGCTCAGCCGCCGCTCGAATGGGGCGAAGGGAACCGTCGGAACCGTCGGGTGCTCGTTCATGCCGGCGCCTCAAGCGGCGACGGCGGCGATGGCCGCGCGAACGGCATCCCGCAGATCGGCATCGTCCGTGATCGGAAGGACCAGCGCGATATCGCAGGCCGTCGCGAGCGCCACGCCGCGCGCAACCAACCGGGCCGCATGGACGAGCATGCGGGTGGATGCTCCTTCGCGCAGACCGTGGCCCTTCAGATTGCGCGAACTAACGGCGATGCGGACGAGCCGCGCCGCGATCTCTTCCGGCACGCCGGCCTCGGTGCAGACGATCCGCGTTTCGGCATCGGACGACGGATGGCCAAACTCGATCGCCGCGAAGCGCTGCTTGGTGGACTCCTTCAGGTCCTTCAGGACGCTCTGGTAACCGGGGTTGTAGGAGATGACGAGCTGGAAGTCGGGATGGGCGGCCACCAACTCGCCCCGCTTCTCCAACGGCAGGACACGGCGGGAGTCGGTCAGCGGATGGATGACGACGGTGGTGTCCTGGCGCGCCTCGACGATTTCATCGAGGTAGCAGATGCCGCCATGCCTCACCGCCTGGGTGAGTGGGCCGTCGTGCCAGACGGTGCCGCCGGCATCCAACAGGAAGCGACCGACCAGATCCGACGCGGTCATATCCTCGTGACAGGCGACGGTCACCAAGGGTCGGCCGAGCCGCCACGCCATATGCTCGACGAACCGAGTCTTCCCGCTGCCCGTCGGCCCCTTCAGCATCATCGGCATACGCGCGGCGTATGCGGCGTCGAACAGCGCAATCTCGTTGCCAATTGAGTGGTAGTAGGGTTCCTCGGTGATTCTGTATGCGTTCAATGCCATCGGCGGCGCCTCCTCATTGTTGCCCGCTCCCCGGGATGGAGCCCGGACGATGAGGACCGGGGCGGAAGCCCCGGCCCCCCGCCACTCCGCCTCAGCGGTGGAGCGCCGTTGTCGCGTTCGGGATGCCGTCAATCGGGCACTCTTCGGTGCCGACGGTGCTGCGCGTGAAGGCTTCGACCTGGGCGCGGGTCGCCTCCGGATCGGAGATCCACTGGCGGTAGAAGTCGTAGGCGCAGACCGCCTCGCCCTTGTCGCCCTCACCGGAGTTGATCTTGCCGGTGTAGCCGCGGTGGACGAGCTTGAACAAGTGGTTGTTCGACTGGCCGTTCTTGCGGAAATCCCGGATCAGCGAGGTGGAGAGCTGGGCGTACTGGATGCCGTACTCCTCCGTTCCGCACTCACCAAGCGACCGGCCGTCGAAGCCGACGATCGCCGAATGGCCGAAGTAGGAGTACACGCCGTCGAACCCCGCGGCGTTGGCTACGGCGACGTAGACGTTGTTGGCCCATGCCATCGCCTTGGCCATGGTGATCTGCTGCTCCTTGGCCGGATACATGTAGCCCTGGCAGCGCACGATCAGCTCCGCCCCCTTCATGGCGCAGTCGCGCCAGATCTCCGGGAAGTTGCCGTCGTCGCAGATGATCAGGCTGATCTTCAGCCCCTTGGGCCCTTCCGAGACGTAGGTGCAGTTGCCGGGATACCAGCCCTCGATCGGCACCCAAGGCATGATCTTGCGATACTTCTGTACGATCTCGCCCTGGTCGTTCATCAGGATCAGCGTGTTGTAGGGCGCCTTGTGCGGGTGCTCCTCATGCCGCTCGCCGGTCAGAGAGAACACGCCCCACACCTTGGCCTTGCGGCAGGCGGCGGCAAAGATCTCGGTCTCGTCGCCGGGGATGGTCGAGGCCGTCTCGTACATCTCCTTGGCGTCGTACATGATCCCGTGCGTCGAGTATTCCGGGAAGATAACGAGATCCAGGCCCGGCATGCCGGCCTTCATCCCTTGGACCATCTTCGCGATCTTATGGGCATTCTCCAACACCTCCTTGCGGGTGTGGAGGCGCGGCATTTTGTAGTTGACGACGGCGACACCGACGGTGTCGTTGCTGCTTGTGATATCACCATGCAACATGTGCTTTCTCCTTCTTGGATAGGTTGTGTTTTCGGTCGGGGTATGGACCGGAGCAGACCGGACGCGCCGGTGCAGGGGACGCCGGTAGGGACGGGACCTGGGGTTGATGCCGGTCACACCGTCATGTGACGATGCACAAGCTCGTCCGAGAGAAGCGCGGTGTCGCCGTGCGCGGCGACGCGCCCCTTGTCGAGCATCAGGAAGCGCTGTGATGCCCGACGGACGAACCGCACGTTCTGCTCGACCAGAACGATGGTCAGCCCGTGCTCGCGGTTGAGCGCGACGATGATGTTCTGGATCTGCTCGACGATATTGGGCTGAATGCCTTCGGTCGGCTCATCGAGCAACAGGACGGACGGGTTGGCGGCCAACGCCCGTGCGATGGCGAGTTGCTGCTGCTGCCCGCCGGACAGGTCTCCGCCGCGGCGGTTCAGGTTTTCTCCCAGGTAGGGGAACAGCTCGAACACAAGGGGTGGGATGGCGCGCTTGCCATCCGGCCGGGCGAAGCTGCCCATCAGGATGTTCTCGCGGATGGTGAACCGGCCGATGATGCCCCGCCCTTGCGGAACGTAGGCGATGCCGAGCTCGGCGCGGCGGTGGGTCGGTTCCGCCTGGATGTCGCGGCCATCCAGCCCGATGCCGCCGGTCGCCCGGTCGGTCAGCCCCATGATGGTGCGCATCAGCGTCGTCTTGCCGACACCGTTGCGACCGAGCACGCTGAGGACTGCGCCGCGCGGGACTGAGAGGCTGACGTTCTGCAGCACCGGGCTGCTGCCGTAGAAAGAGGTGACGCCGGTCATGTCAAGCATGGGAGATGCCTCCGCTGCCCAGATAGGCCTCGCGCACCTTGGGGTCGTTCTCGATCACGCGAATCGGCCCCTCGGACAAGCGGCGGCCCTGGTGCAGGACGGTGATGGTTTCGGCGATCTCGCGGACGAACCCCATGTCGTGCTCGACCACGATCAGGGTGTGCCGGCCACGCAGCCGCTGGAAGATGGCGGAGGTCTTGCCGGTCTCTTGGATGGTCATGCCGGCAGTCGGCTCGTCCATTAGGATGAGCGCGCTGTCCTGGACCAGCAGCATGGCGATCTCCAGCCACTGCGTCTGGCCGTGCGACAGGTGCCCCGCTCGGGTGTCAAGCGCATCTTCCAGACCGACGATCTCGACCACCTCGGCCACCCGCGGGCTCAGCCGGCGTCCGGGGAAGGCACGCAGCGTGCACCAGGGCTCCGGATGGCGCGAGCGCGCGATCTCCAGGTTTTCGCGGACGGACAACTCCTTGAAAACGCTGGGGACCTGGAACTTACGGCCGACACCCCGGCGCGCCCGGCGGTATTCCGGATCGTAGGTGATGTCGTGCTCGTCGAGCAGGATGCGTCCGCCGGTTGGCTGAGTCCGCCCACAGATCAGGTCCAGCGTCGTGGATTTCCCGGCGCCGTTCGCCCCCAGCAGGCAACGCAGTTCGCCGCGTTCCACCGACAGGTCCAGGCCGTTGACGGCCTTGAAGCCGTCGAAGCTGACCTCTAGTCCGTGCAGTTCGAGATAGGACATGGCTTCGCTCCCTCAGCGGCGGTTGAGCAGGGCGGACGGCGCGGCGGATCTAGCGGCCATGCCCCGCGCCCGGCCGCTCAGCCGCGCGCCCAGGCTGTTGGCCAGGCCGGCGATACCGTTGGGCAGGAACACCACGACAAGGATGAACAGGGCGCCCAGAATGAGCTGCCAACTGTCCAGGAAAGTTTCCGACAGGCTGCCCTGGGTGCCGTTGACCAGGATGGCGCCGACCGTCGCTCCGAGCAGCGAGCCGCGCCCGCCGACGGCCGCCCAGATCACCATGGAGAGGCTGATCGGCACGCCCATGAACGTCGGCGAGGCGAACTCCAGCACCATCGCGTAGAGCATCCCGGCCACGCCGGCCATGCTGGCCGAGAGCGAGAAGGCGAGACACTGGTAGGAAGCCATGTCGTACCCGAAGAACAGCACCCGGTCAGTGCCGCTGCCGATCGCCCGCAGCACCAGTCCCGCTTTGCTGCGCGTGAAGACCATTCCCAGCATGAGGAAGAACGCGAGGCAGCCGGCGGACAGGTAATAGAACGCGGGGCTGTAGGGGTCGAATTCGACGCCACCCATCTCGAACCATGCGAGGTCGGTGATGCCGTTGAGTCCACCCGTGTAAGCCTGCTGGTCGACAAACAGCAGGTTGGTCACCGCCAGCATCGCCAGCGTGATGATGGCGACGTAGACGCCGGCGATGCGCGCCCGGAACATGAACCAGCCGAGCAGCGCGGCGACCAGCGCCGGAAGCAGGACGGCGGCGGCGAGCGCGAACAGGCCGGAATGGAAGGGCTGCCAGAACCAGGGCAGGTGGTCGAGGTTGTTCCACACCATGAAGTCCGGGAGCCCGGCCGTTCCGGTATGGACCGGACTGGTCTTCAGCTTCAGGTGCATCGCCATCGCGTAGGCCCCCAGACCGAAGCCGACCCCCTGACCTAGGTTCAGGATGCCGCAATACCCCCAACTGAGCGCCAGTGCGGCAGCCGCCAGCCCCAGCGCCAGATAGCGGGCGAACTTGTTGAGAAGAAAGGGGTCCGAGACGATGGACGGGACGGCGAGAATGGCGCCGCAGAACAGGATGTAGGGAAGGAACTGCGCGGCCGAGGTGATGCGCGGCATTGACGCTCTCCAGGCGAAGGCCGATCACGGGGCGAGCCCCGCGCGGCGGTCGTGACAATCGGTGGACAGGCTGGTCACGGCGGGCTCCTCACCGGCGTCCCGTGGCGGCGAACAGCCCCTGCGGCCGGAAGCGGACCAGAACGATAACGCCGAGGAAGACCAGCGCCTTCGCCAGCGTGTCGTTCAGCAGGAAGGCGAAACCGGCCGTCCCGCCGCCGAGCAGGCCTGAGCTGGCCACGGTGCCGAACAGGCTGCCGACACCGCCGACCACAACGACCATGAAGGCATCGACGACGAAGTTGGTGCCCATGTCAGGCGCCACGCTCTTGATGGGCGCGACAAGCGCCCCGGCCAAGCCGGCAAGCCCGGATCCGAACGCGAAGGTCAGGCTGAAGACGCGGGCGCTGTCGATGCCGGTGCAACTCGCCATCTCTCGGTTCTGCGTCACGGCGCGGAGCTTCATGCCGAACTCGGTGCGCTGCACGACGAACCAGGTCACCCCGAGCAGAGCGGCGGCAAAAGCCAGAACGAACAGCCGGTAGCTGGGGATGGCGACGCCGGCGAGATCGATGCTGCCCGAAAGCGGGTTCGGCGTTTCCACGTAGCGCAGGTCGGCCCCGGCGGCCAGCCGCACGGCCTGCTGCAGCATGATGCCGACGCCCCATGTGGCGAGGATGGTGTCGAGGGGACGGCGGTAGAGGAAGCGCACGACCGTGCGCTCGACGGCCCATCCGGCGGCGGCCACCATCAGGAAGACCAGGAACAGGCACGGCAGCAGGGACAGGCCGAGCGTCGACTGCAGGAGCCAGGTGGCGTAGGCGCCCAGCATGACGAATTCGCCGTGGGCTAGGTTGATGACGCCCATGGCGCCGTAGATGATCGCCAGCCCGAGCGCCACCAGGAGCAGCACCGACCCGATGCTGAGGCCGGTGAAGAGTTGGCTCAAGAGAATGTCCATGAAAACCCCCTTCGGGCGACGCCGCGGAACCGGCGGCGCCTCGCCGTCATTGCGCGCTCATGCGCCCTTCAAGCCGTCCCTCGTGCAGCTTAGGCCCGGGTACGCCCAATAGGGCTCGGGCTTCACCCAGTCGGCGGACTGCTGGATGACCTTGAATTGACCGTTTGCCTGGGCCTGCCCGATTTTCGGCCAGAGGTAGCAATGCAGAGTGTCGGCATCGACCTTGACTCGACCTTGCGGCGCCTTGATCTCCTGGCCGCCGGCGGCATCGCGGATGTTGGTCGGCGTGATGTCGCCGGTTCCCAACTTCTCCACCGCCTGCCGGAAGAGGTGGACCTGGAAGTAGGCCGCTTCCGAGACGAAGTGCGTCACCGAATCCTTGCCGAACCGACGCTGGTAGCCTTCGATGAAGGCGGCGTTCTCCGCGGACTCATGGCCCATGAAGTATGGAGCCGACGTGAAGTGGCCAGCGGCGTATTCGCCGCCCATCGCCGCGATTTCGACCTCGGAGGTGGTGAGGCTGGCCATCGGCATCCTGTCGGGGCTGAAACCGGCCGCCTTGTACTGCTTGTGCAGGGCGATCACGCTGTCGCCGACCACCGTGGAGAAGATCACGTCCGGTTTCGTCTCCCGGAACTTGTTGAGCACCGAGCCGAACTCCGAGTGCCCGAGCGGCACGTATTCCTCGCCGACGACCTCGCCGCCCAGCTCCTTCAGAAGGATCTTGCAGACGTTGTTCTCTTCCTTCGGATAGATATAGTTGGAGCCGACCAGATAAAATCTCTTGCCGAAATTCCTCACCAGCCAGGGAATGAATTCTTTCTGCTGCTGGTTTGGCACGGCGCCTGTGTAAATGACGGACTTCGAGCACTCGCGGCCCTCATACAGCGTCGGGTACCAATAGAGGTTCTTGCGCTTCTCGAACACCGGCAGCACCGCCTTGCGCGACGCCGAAGTGTAGGAGCCGAAGACGGTGGCGCACCGGTCGTTCAGCACCAGCTTGTTGGCCTTTTCAGCGAAGGTCGCCGGATCGGAGGCGGGATCCTCGATCACGGGAACGACCTTCATACCGTTGATGCCGCCAGATGCGTTGATCTCGTCGATGGCCATCAGCGTTGCGTTGTGCAGCGACTTTTCCACCACCGCCGTGGTGCCGGTGAGCGAGAACAGCACGCCGACCTTGATCTCCTTGCCGGCCGCCCAGGCCATGCCGGAATTCTTGATCCAGAATTGCGGGCTGGCCGCCGTGCCGGCGGCGCCGGCGATGGCGGCGGACTTCAGGAAGTGTCGTCGGGTGAGAGTCATCTGTCGCCCCTTTTTCGTTTCGGCCCGGTGCGGCCCATCTCGGTAGATATTCGCGCAATAGTAGCGCTTTGATGCAAAAACGCCCCAATCAGGCGTCAGCCTGCTGGGGCGTCACTGCCGCTCGATCCAGCCCGGCGTCATCGGCGAGTGGTCGATTTCATACCCGAAGTGTAAGCCGTGTGCACAGACGCACATCATGCGTCATCCGCATTTCTCTCAAAGTAAAAAAGCAAAAATCCCCGTACTGGCGCTCACGCCATTACAGGGCTTCATTGCCAGCTTGTGGGCCCGACACCATTGGCGGGATCAAGCGAACTGCATCAATATTGACAATATGCTCGCACTACTGACATTTGGTCAATAGGATTTTATCAGACACACCGATTTTCTGAAGATAGGATCTCGGTCGCGTCGATGATGGCCGCGGCGACGGCTTCGATGGTGGTGCGCCGCGCCATGGCCCGTTCGCGCAGCAGACGATACGCCTCCTCCTCGCTGATGCGGCGGCTGTCGATCAGAATGGCTTTGGCTTTGGCGACCTTCTTCAGTCCGTCGAGCCGTCGCTCCGCCTTGGCCAAGCGACGCTGAGCCTTGCGCGCCTCGGCCGCCGTGTGGTGGGCCAGGAACATGGTTGTGAGGAGACCGAACGGGCGCACCGGCTTACCCACGAAGCCACATACGCCGTGCTCGACGAGCGCCTGCAGAACGGTCGGGCTCTCATAGTCGAGCAGCGCGACGATGGGCGGGCCGTCGGCGTCTGCCGACCAGGAGAGCTTGCCCTGCTCGGACAACAGCTTGGTCATGTCGAGAAAAATCAAGTCCACGCCCGCGGGGCGCTCCTTGGGTGGCGGCCAGTGGGTGGTGACCTCGCACCCGATGCGCCGCAGTTGACGCAGCAGTTCGTCCATCTCGGCGTCCCTGGGGTGGATCACCGCCACGCGGAAGCTGCGGATGTCGCGGAGCAGATCGATGGTCATGCGCAGCATGCTCCGGTGCTCGGCCGCGCCATCTCAGACCTCCGCCGGCCAGGGCTTCGGCTCGCCCGAAGCGCCGCTCACGTCGTGATTAATCCGGTAGGGATCGGGCTTTACCGCTCTGTCAGCCGCGGCCACGATGTCGAAGCGGCCGTCGGCGCCCACGCGCCCTACGCGCGGCCACAGATAGGTGTGGTGATTGTCGGGATCGACGCGCACCCGCCCCTGGGGCGCGTCGTACTCCAGCCCGAGCAGCGCCGTGCGGACACGTTCGGTTTCCATGCCACCCGCGCGCGCCAGGGCCTGCGCCAGGAGATGCATTTGGAAATACGCGGCCTCGCAGGAGGCGTTGGTCCGCTCGCCCTCGCCGAAGCGCCGACGATAGCTGGTCACGAAGCGCCGGTTGGCCTCGCTGTCCAACGATTCGAAATACGGCGCCGCAGTCAGATGCCCGGTCGCCGCCGCGACGCCCATCGCGTCGATCTCGACCTCGGTGGTGGTCAGGCTGGCGATCGGCATTCGGACCGGATCGAAGCCGGCTTCGGCATAGGCGTGATAGAGGTGCGTCGTTGCCTGCCCGACCACGGTGGAGAAGACGACGTCCGGCTGTTTGCGGCGGATGTCGCGCATGATCGCGGTGAAGTCTTTGCCCACCGCGTCGAGCGGCACATACTTCTCGGCCAGGATCTTACCCGCGCGCTGGGCGATCAGGTCCCGCATGATGCGGTTGGCCTCGTGCGGGAAAATGTAGTCGGAGCCGACCATATAGATCCGCGCGCCATAGTGCCCGACCAAATAGTCGGCGAGTTGACGTCCGTTCTGGTTGGGCGCCGCGCCGGTGTAGACGGCATTGCGTGAGCATTCGAAGCCCTCGTACAGCGTCGGGTACAGCAGCAGGCCATTGCGCCGCTCAAGCAGGGGCAGCACCGCCTTGCGCGTGCTCGACATGTAGCAGCCGGCGATCACCTCGACCCGCTCGTCGTCGAGCAGGCGTTCGGCCAGGGCGCGGAAGCGCGCCGGTTCGGACGCGGGATCGAGTGCGACCGGCTCGATCAGGTGACCGTTAACGCCGCCGGCGGCATTGATCTCCTCAATCGCCAGGAGGGTGCCGTGGAACTGCGTGCGCTCGATGTCGGCTGTCACACCCGACTGCGAGAACAGGACACCGATCCGCCAGGTCGACCCAGAATCTCCGCTTCGCCTCATGCGCGCTCATCCCCTCGTCTCAGGCTGAACGATGGACGCGATCCGCACCGACGGCGGCAATGCCACGGCGCGACCGTGGTCGCGCTTCACCTCACCCGTCATCGCGCTCTCCAGGGCCGCCATCGGGTCGGGTAGCGTGAAGGCCCCTTCAAGATCGCTGTGGATCGGCATGCAGCATCTCCAGCGGCGTGGACATGGTCCCCCCGCGTCGAAGCCACTCTTCGACGCCGTGATAGGGTGGATGGCCAGGTGGCCGGACGCTGCGGTTAGTGCCCCGCCCAGACCGCCGGCCGGCGCTCGATCCACGGCTCCGCCGATTCAAGCTGACCGGCCAGACGGAACAGCAGATCCTCGCGCCCAAATCCGGCAACGAACTGTGATCCAACCGGCATGCCGTTGTCGGTGTCCGTGAACAGCGGCATCGACATCGCCGGCAGGCCCGCCACGTTGGCGAGGGCGGTGAACGGGGAGCGGCGGAACACGCGGTCAACCCATTGGAAGCCGTCGAGCGCCTCCTGCCCTTGGTTGTATTCGCCGATCGGAGGCGGCAGGTCGGGAACCGTTGGCGACAGCAGAACGTCATACTGTGTGAAGAACCGGCCGATGTTCCGCGTGACCGCGTTGCGGACGTTCAGCGCCCCGAGGACGTCGAGACCGCTCACTCGCCGGCCGAACTGGTATGCCGCCAGCGTTGCCGGTTCGAGCATCGATCGATCGATGGCGCGGCCGGAGACCGATGCGATGTAGTCCATCCAGGCCGCCGTGTTGGCGGTCCAGAACTGTGCGTTGGCGTGGACAAAACCGTCCCAGCTCACGCCGAGATCGAGCGTAACTTCCTCGACATGATGCCCCAGGGTTTCGCACAGGCGCGCCGTCCGGCTGGTCGCGGCGGCAACACCGGCCGCCGTCTTGCGGCCGTTGAGGGGATGAAGCAGGACGCCGATCTTCAGCCGGCCCGGATCACGCCCCAGTTCGGACAAGTACGGCCGTTCCGGAGGGGCGATATAATAGGGTTCCCCGACCTCGCCTCCATGAACGGCGTCCAGGAGGGCGGCACTGTCGCGGACGGTGCGGCTGACCGCGAACTGGACCGCTAGGCCGCTCCAAACCTCGTCCACGTCGGGACCGTTTGAGACCCGGCCGCGCGTCGGCTTCAAACCGAAGATGCCGACGCTTGCGGCCGGTACGCGGATCGAGCCACCGCCGTCGGTGGCGTGAGCCACCGGCACCATGCCGGAGGCGACCGCCGCCCCGGCCCCACCGCTTGACCCACCCGCGCCGTGTCGGGGGTTCCAAGGGTTGCGGGTGGGGCCGGTGGCAACGGGCTCGGTGGTCGTGCTGATCGCGAACTCGGGAGTCGATGTCCGGCCGATCGTCACCAGACCGGCGTTGCGGAACCGGCGCATCAGGGAGGAATCGGACGGCGCGACGATGCCTTCCGCGAGCCGGCTGCCCAGCTCGTTGCGCCGACCCTCCATGGTGATCGCCAAGTCCTTGATCAGGAACGGCACCCCGTAGAACGGCGGAGACCGGTCGCCGCCGCGCGGTGTCTCGTCGCTCCAACTCTCGACCACCGCGTTCACGGTCGGGTTGACCGTCTCGATGGCTTGGAGCGCGGCCGCCGACACCTCCGCGGCACTCACCTCCTTGTTTGCGATGAGAGCCGCAAGCCCGAGTGCGTCATGCCTCGTGTAATCCGACACATTCATTGGATGCTCCTCCACTTCCCCTCGCGCAGGGCCAGGGCGCATGATGCCGAACGGCGATGGCTGGTTACGGACGGTATCTTTCAGAACCAACTGGTACCTATCGATACTGATAGGTATCTTACGGCACCAGCTGGTATCTTTGTCAAGGGGGGTCGGATTGCGCGTGTGGCAAATCGTGCGCAAATTCCAGGGTGCATCGCATCATGCACCGCCGACGTCAAAGATCGACGACCACCCGTCCCCTCACTTTGCCTGCCAGGATTTCAGCGGCGATGCGCGGCACCTCATCGAGCCCGATGTGACTGGTCATCTGATTAAGACGGGCGATGTCCAGATCCTTCGCCAGGCGAGCCCATGCCTCCTCCCGGCGCTGGCGCGGCGCCATGACGGAATCCACGCCCGCCAGCGTGACGCCGCGCAGAATGAAAGGCATCACGGTCAATGGCAGATCCGCCCCCTGGGCCAACCCGCAGGCGGCAACGGTCCCGCCGTAGCGCGTCCCCGCCACGACGTTCGCCAGTGTCCGACTGCCGACCGAATCCACGGCAGCCGCCCAACGCTCTTTCATCAGAGGACGGCCAGACCCAGCCAATTCCCGCGTGTCGATCACCTCGTCGGCCCCGAGCATGCGCAGGTAGGTTTCCTCCTCGGCTGCACGGCGCGACGACGCGACCACGCGGTAACCGAGCCGGTCTAGCAGCGCGATCGCGACGCTGCCCACGCCCCCGGCCGCCCCCGTCACCAGAACGTCACCCTGATCGGGGGTGATCCCGGCCCGTTCAAGCGCCATGACGCACAGCGCCGCCGTGTAGCCGGCGGTCCCGATTCCCATGGCCTGCTCGGTGGTAACGCTCTCTGGCAGCGCCACCAGCCAATCGCCCTTGACGCGCGCGCGTTGCGCGAAGCCCCCGAAATGGGCTTCTCCGACACCGTAGCCGTTGAGCACGACCCGGTCGCCCGGAGAGAAACGGGGATCGTCAGACCGCATCACCCGCCCGGCGAAGTCGATCCCAGGGATCATCGGGAAGCGCCGCAGGATCGGTGACGCGCCGGACACCGCCAACCCGTCCTTATAGTTGACCGTGGAGTGCTCGACGGCGACTGTCACGTCGCCGTCCATCAGGTCGTCCTCGCTGAGATCGACGAACTGGACGGTCTGATCACCGCCGTCTTCCGGCTTTGACACGCGGATCGCTTGAAATGTCTGGTTCATGGTCATGCTCATGCGGTTGGTTCGTGGTGGACGGCGGGGCGGAGGGGTGGCAGGCTCGCCAACCAAACGGACCTGGTTCCACGCAGGATGGCGTCGGCCCCCTTTTCCGCGATCATGATGGTGGGTGAGTTGGTGTTGCCCGAGGTGATGGTCGGCATCACCGACGCATCGACGACGCGCAGTCCCGGCACGCCACGCACCCGAAGCTCAGGGTCGACGACCGCCATATCGTCCAGACCCATGCGGGCAGTGCCGACCGGGTGGAAGATCGTGGTGGCGATGTCGCCGGCGGCGCGGACGAGATCCTCGTCCGTCCGGTAATCCGGGCCCGGCTTGAATTCCTCCGGCGCGTAGCGCTGGAGGGGAGACTGGGCGACGATCCGGCGGGTCAGCCGGATGGATTCCGCGGCCACCAGCCGGTCGCCGTCCGTCGACAGGTAGTTGGGGCGGATAGAGGGCGCCGTCCTCGGGTCCGACGTACGAAGGTGGATCGACCCGCGACTTTCCGGGCGCAGGTTGCAGACGCTCGCGGTGAAGGCCGGAAAGGGGTGCAGCGGCTCGCCGAAGCGGTCGAGGCTCAGGGGCTGGACATGGTACTGCAGATTCGCCGTGGAGAACCGGTCCGCCGACCGGGCGAACACGCCCAGTTGGCTCGGCGCCATCGACATCGGCCCCGACCGGAAGAGCGCGTACTCCAGGGCGATGCCGAGCTTGCCCAGCCAGCTGTTGGCCCGCACGTTGAGGGTCGGGACGCCGCGAACCTTGTAGGCGCAGCGGATCTGCAGGTGGTCCTGCAGATTCTCGCCGACCCCTGGCAAGTGCTGCTGCACGGCAATCCCGAGATCCCGTAGACGCTCCGCCTGCCCGATCCCGGACAGTTCCAGAATCGCGGGAGAACCGACGGCACCGGCCGACAGGATCGTTTCTCCGGCCCTTGCCAAGCAAACTTCGGATGCGAGTTCAAACTCGACGCCAACGGCGCGGCCGCCCTCAATGACGACGCGACGAACCTGCGCGCCCGTCTGGACGCGAAGGTTGGGCCGGGAGAGCGCCGGGCGCAGGAAAGCCTTGGACGTGTTCCAGCGCCAGCCCCCTCTCTGGTTAACGCGGAAATAGCTCGCCCCCTCATTGTCCCCGCGGTTGAAATCCTCGACCTTGGGGATTCCGGCGGCTTCCGCCGCGTCGCGGAACGCGTCGAGGATCTCCCAGGACAGGCGCTGCTCCTCGACCCGCCATTCGCCGCCGGCTCCGTGCATCTCGCAGGCGCCGGCGTGGTAGTCCTCGGACTTGCGGAAATAGGGGAGTACATCGCTCCACCCCCACCCCTCGTTGCCGAGGTCGCGCCAGCCGTCGTAGTCCTGCGCCTGCCCCCGCATGTAGATCATGCCATTGATCGAGGAGCAGCCGCCGAGCACGCGCCCGCGCGGATAGTTCAGGGCGCGTCCGTTGAGGCCGGGCTCCCCTTCCGTCCGGAAGCCCCAATCGGTACGCGGGTTGCCCATGCAGTAGAGATAACCGACGGGCACGTGGATCCACATGTAGTCGTCCGGCCCTCCCGCCTCGAGAAGGAGCACGCGGTGCGCCGGATCGGCGCTCAGGCGGTTGGCGAGCACGCACCCGGCGCTGCCCGCCCCGACGACGATGAAATCGAACGAACCGAACTCGGTGATGCGTTTAGGCCGCATGGCTGTCTTCCGGGGGTTTTATGGGAAGGCTGGCGTGGTAGCCGGCGCGTTGGCTCGGGTGCGGCACCCGCGCCAACGACGTTTCGGCGGAACGCAGGCGCTACGAAAGCGTCGGCATGACGAACTGCGAGGTGACCCGCTCGTCGTCCGGCCAGCGGGTGGTCACCGCCTTGAGCCGCGTGTAGAAGCGGATACCCTCCGGGCCATGGACATGGTGGTCGCCGAACAGCGAGCGCTTCCAGCCGCCGAAGGAATGGTAGGCCACCGGCACCGGGATGGGCACGTTGATGCCGACCATGCCGGCCTGGACGCGGTTTGCGAAGGCCCGGCCGACGCGGCCGTCGCGCGTGAACACCGCGGTGCCGTTGCCGAACTCGTGCTCGTTCACCAACCGCAGCGCCTCCTCGAAATCGGCGGCGCGCACCACCGCCAGCACCGGACCGAAAATCTCCTCCTTGTAGATCCGCATGTTCGGCGTCACCCGGTCGAAGAGGGTCGCCCCCAGGAAGAAGCCGCCCTCGTGCCCCGGGATCATAACGACACGGCCGTCTACCACTAGGTCAGCGCCCTCCTCAACGCCGAGGTCGATGTAGCCGCGGACCTTGTCCCTGTGCTCGCGGGTGACCAGGGGGCCCATCTCGGCGGCGGGATCGGTCCCAGGAGCGACTTTGAGGGCGGCGATCCGCCGCGTCAGTTCGGCCACCAAGCGGTCGCCCACCGCGTCGCCCACCGCCACTGCCACCGAGATCGCCATGCAGCGTTCGCCGGCCGCGCCGTAGGCAGCGCCCATCAGCGCGTCGACCGCCTGGTCGACGTTGGCGTCCGGCATGACCACCATGTGGTTCTTGGCGCCGCCGAGCGCCTGCATGCGCTTGCCGGTGGCGGTGCCGCGCGCGTAGACATACTGGGCGATCGGCGTCGATCCGACGAAGCTGACCGCCGCCACGTCCGGATGGTCGAGCAGCGCATCGACCGCCTCCTTGCCGCCGTTCACGACGTTGAACACGCCGTCGGGAAGCCCCGCCTCCTTGAGCAGCGCCGCGAGTTCCAGGCACAGGGACGGATCGCGCTCGCTGGGCTTCATGACGAACGTGTTGCCGCAGGCCAGCGCAACGGGGAACATCCACATCGGCACCATGGCCGGGAAATTGAACGGCGAGATGCCGGCACAGACGCCGACCGGCTGCCGGATCGAATAGGTGTCGATGCCCGCGCCGACATCCTCGGACATCTCGCCCTTGAGCAGGCTGGGAATCCCGGTCATGTACTCGACCACTTCGAGCCCGCGGACGAGTTCGCCCTTGGCGTCCGACAGGACCTTGCCGTGCTCTTCGGTAATGCGGGCCGCCAGCCGGTCGATGTTGTGTTCAAGCAGGTCGCGGAAGCGGAACAGGATGCGCGAGCGCCGGATCGGGGTGGTCGCCGCCCAGCGTGGCAGGGCGGCCTTTGCGGCGGCGACGGCGGCATCGACATCGCCGGCGGAGGCGAGGGCGACGGTGGCGACGCGCTCGCCGGTGGCCGGATTGAAGACGTCGGTGGTGCGCCCGGACCTTCCGGGAACGGCGGCGCCGTCGATGAAATGGCCAAGGCCGCGCAGTCCCGGCCGGTCACCGGCAGGGTTCAGGATGCTGTCCATGGGTTCTGGTCCTCTTCGTGGATTGCGGGCATACGGGGGCCCGCGCCGGGAGTGGGCGCCGTGCGGATGACAGGATCGATGGTCGGCGTTGGCGCGCCAGCGGGCGTCAGCGGTTGCGGAAAACCGGCGCGCGTTTGGCCAGAAAGGCGTGCATGCCCTCTTTCTGGCCCTCTGTCGCGAAGGCCGCCTGGAAAAGGCGGCGCTCGTGCATCAAGCCTTCCGCCAGATTGGTTTCCAGGGCGCGGTTGACCGCCTCCTTGGCCATGCGGACGGCGGG
Source organism: Azospirillum oryzae (assembly GCF_900177515.1). GTDB lineage: Bacteria > Pseudomonadota > Alphaproteobacteria > Azospirillales > Azospirillaceae > Azospirillum > Azospirillum oryzae_A. The sequence goes on along the minus strand of NZ_FXAK01000009.1, from coordinate 2,405 downwards.
AGCGTTGTACCCGGCGATGGTGTGCGCCGCCTCCAGGGCCGTCTGCAGAAGGTCGCCGGCCGGGACGACCCGCGCGACGATGCCGGCAGCCTTGGCTTCGGCCGCGCCGATCGTCCGTCCGGTGAGAACCAGATCCATTGCCAGCGCCTTGCCGGCGGCATGGGTGAGGCGTTGCGAGCCGCCGATGCCGGGGAGGATGCCGAGTTTGATCTCCGGCTGGCCGAACTGCGCGTCCTCCGACGCCACGATGAAGTCGCATAAAAGCGCCAGCTCGCAGCCGCCGCCGAGAGCGTAGCCCCCGACAGCGGCGATAATGGGCTTTTTGATGAAGCGGACCTGGTCCCAATCGGCGAGAATATCGTCCGCGTTGAGATCGGCGAAGGTCTTGTCGGCCATTTCGGCGATGTCCGCCCCGGCCGCAAAGGCCCGCATGCTGCCGGTGATCACCATCGCGCCGATGCGATCGTCGGCGTCGAACTCGCGGAGCGCGGCCAGCACCTCCGCCGCGAGCCCGCGATTCAGGGCATTGAGGCTCTTGGGACGGTTCAGCGTGATGAGTCCGACACGCTCGCGGCGCTCCACGAGGATGGTCTCGCGCGTATCGCCCGCCGGCGTCGCGGTGGCGTCGGCGCCCTGTTCGAATTCGGTCGCGGCGGTCTGACGAGCGGTTCTGCGGACCGGCGTGAGGTTGGCGTTCATGTCTCTTGCTCCTGAGGCGAAGTGGCGTCGAGGCGGCCTAGGCATCGGCGGACACGGGCGTGTCCGCCCCGTCCCGTTCCCCGCCGACGGGAGCGGCAGCATAGGCACCAACACCGGCCATAAGTTCGTGGAGGATGGTTTCCCGGTGCTGGTTCAGTGCCGGCGCACGCAACGGAACGGCTGGATCGAAATCGGCGTAGGCGCCCATCTTTATCGGGTTTCCGGCGGTGCGCACCGCGCGCTCTCCCTGTCCCTGGACCTGGATGACCATGTTGCGGGAAAGGAGCTGCGGGTGAGAGAACAAGCGGTCGATGGTGTTGATGGGCGCGCAGGGCACGCCGGCCCCGTTTAGCCGGTCGATCCAGTGCGCGACCGGCATCGTGCGCGTCACCACCTCAATCGCCTCCACCAGCGCGGCGCGGTTGCGCACACGCAATTCGTTGGTCACGAAGCGCGGATCGAGCGCCAAGCGGGGATTGTCCAGCGCATCGCCCATGAGCATGAAGAGCGTGTCGTTGCCGACCGCGATGACGAAGCGCTCGTCGCTTGCCGCGATCGTCTCGAAGGGGGCCAGCGAGGGGTGGCTGTCACCGGTGCGCGTCGGGATCCGGCCTTCGACGTCGTACCGCGCCAGCGCTGTTTCCATCAGCGCCGCCTGACAGTCGAGCATGCCGATGTCGACGCGCGTTCCCTGCGCGTCCCGCGTGCGCCTGAATAGCGCGGAGACGATCCCAATTGCCGCGAAGAGGGCGGCCCCGAGATCGCCAAAGCTCGTACCGACGCGGGCCGGCGGCCCGTCGGGCCAACCGGTCAGGCTCATGACGCCCCCCATCGCTTGCACGACCATGTCGTATCCCGGGAGATCGGTCATCGGCCCGGAGTGACCGAAGCCGGAAATGGATGCGTAGACGATGTGCGGGTGTGTCTTCGCCAGACGCTCGGGCCCGTAGCCCAGACGATCCATGACGCCCGGCCTGAAATTCTCGACGACCACGTCGCAGGTGTCGAGCAGGCGTTCCAGGAGTTCGCGATCACGGGGCGACTTGACGTCGAGGACGATGCTTTCCTTATGTCGATTGAAGCACATGAAATATGCGGACTCCGACCCGACGAAGGGGCCGAAGGCTCGCGTATCGTCGCCGGTGCCGAACTTCTCGATCTTGATGACGCGCGCACCAAGGTCGGCAAGGACCATCGTGCAATACGGCCCAGCCAGAACGCGGGAAAAGTCGAGCACCGTGATGCCGGACAGGGGGCCCTGTCGTGTACCGGATATGTTTTCGCCAGCCATGGTTGCCCTCCTGTTTGCGGCGCTAACGTATCTTGGCCTGCTGTTACAGGAAGCCAAGGTTCGCCGTTGCCGCAGCTTGGCCGCCAAAACGATATTTGTCAAACCTATATTTAATATGAAAAACTCTTCTTTCCCAGGCCGCCGGAGGATTCGGGTCGAACGCCCCATGTGGGCGCGTTGCCGTGGGGTCTTCATGTGAATCCCCGCTGGCCGTGCACTTTGTTTGGAAGCCCTTATCGCTTTGCCTCCAGACAATGGAATAAGAGATATTTGTTTGACAAATAGTAACTTATGGTCCAGCTTGAGGGGCACCAGATTCGTCACTTGCAAATCGGGAAGCGCCGCCAGCGTTGCTCCGGATTCAGGTGGTTCCCATGAAAATGCCAAGACAATGCTCGCCGCAATCAATAAGACA
>NZ_FXAK01000010.1 GCF_900177515.1 Azospirillum oryzae | reverse complement strand
TTGGCAAAACCCGCGTCGATGGCGCCCGGCAGGAATTGGAGCACTGAACGCCAGCACGTCCAAGCTGTCGACCGGATACACCGCCCTGACGGAGGACCAGCGCAAGCTCTACCAGCAGCGGGAACAGGATGCACAGCAGGTCGACAAGCTCAAGCGCACCTACAAGACCCTGGAGGGCGCGCTGGAGACGCTGGACGTCCAGGTCAAGAACGGTTGGCGGTCGATGGAGGAGGCCGCGCGGCTACAGCCGCAGCTTGCCGCCGCCTATACCCGGACCGGGCAGGCGGCGCGCCAAGCCGGGGCGGACCTGCAGGCGGGCACTGCCGCCGCGAAAGCTGCTGCCGCCGCGCAGGATGCCGCCCACGCCAGCACGTCGAAGTTCGGCGGCTCCATGAGCAATCTTGGATACCAAGTCCAGGACGCCGCCGTTCAGCTTCAGATGGGCACCAATGCGTTCGTGGTGCTTGCGCAGCAGGGGAGCCAAGCGGCTTCCGCCTTCGGACCGTTGGGCGCCGCAATCGCACGGCTGTTGCCATCGCGGCACGCTGGCGGCGGTCATGTTCGGGCTTGGGCAGAAGACGGAGGACACAACCACCTCCTTCAACGACTACGCCAAAGCGCTCGACTTCGCCCGCAAGGTCAGTGAACAGATGCGTTCCGCATCCGAGGGCGCCCGTGCTGCGCTGGAGGCAGAGGGGCGCTCTGCAGTCGACGCCGCACAAAAGCGGCTGGCCAAGGCTGACGCGGACCTGAAAGCGCTCGAAAGCGGCATGATGGGCAACGGCGACGCTGCATCTTCTGCTGGCGCTGCTGTCGCCTACCTTTTCCAGTCCAGCAAAGTTAAGGAACTGCGCCAAGAAATCGAGGTGCTTCGCGGGACGCTTGGCCAATACAACGACGGTGCGCGTGAAGTCCGCATCCAAACCGAACAGGGCAATGGAAAGCTCCGGGAGGCGCGGAGCGCGATTGAGGACTATCGGGAAAGTCTGCGACAGCAGATCGCCGAAACCAAGCTCTCTGCCGACAGCGAAGATCTGAGCAACGCAGGGAAGCTGCGGGCCAAGCTGGAGACCGAAGCGCTGACGAAGGCGCGGGCGGCCGGGCGTGTGGAGATCGACGCCGGCACCCGCGCGCTGATCGAAGAACTGGTTAAGCAACAGGAGCGCATTGACGCACTGCAGGAGGAGGGAGAAGGCTGCCAACAAGGCGGAAACCGCCAACGCCACTCTTGCCAAGGCGCGGGCTAAGGTTGTCGAGGACCTGGACCGGGACGTTGCCGCACAAAAGCGCCTCGCTGAAATTGCCGGTATGAGCGCGTCCGAGCAGCGCGAAGCCAACGAGCAGACGCGCATTGCCGCAGAGCTGGCGAAAGCCCACACCACGGCGTCGACGGAAGAGGGCCGGGCGATAGCGGCCAAGGTCAAGAGGCCGAGAAATGGAAGGCTGTCGCCGCTGATACCAAAGCCATCAAGGACGCCGAGTCTGCGCTGGAATTTGCCAAGAAGGAGATGGAGCTTACCAATCTACTTCCCGCGGCGAGAGAACGCGCCGTCCGTAGCCTGCAAATTCAACGCGAAGCTACTCAGAAGTGGGGAGACACCACGGACGAGGTGAAAGCGAAGTGGATCGCGCTGCAGGAGCAGATTGCCGACGTCCAGGCTGTGAAGAGGTTTCAGGACGACGTCACCCGCGTTGCGACCGATATCGGCAAAGATATCTCGGAAAACCTGTGGGACCAGATCACCGGGCAGGCCAAGGCCGGGGACGCGCTCCAGTTCTTCAAGAATTGGGCGAAGCGTCTGGCGGTGGAGATGCTGAACCAGAACATCGTCCTGCCGATCACCATGCAGATCGTCGGCTCCATGCCGTCGCTGTTCGGCATTCAGGCGCCCGCCGGTGCGGCGGGAGCGGCGGGCAACGCCACCGGCGGCCTGACCAACACCGTCCTGTCGAAGGCGATCAGTTGGGGTGCCGACAAGCTGGGCCTGACCGGCGGCATGGACCAGCTGATGAACACCACCCTGATCGGCTCGGCCGGCGGGTGGGCGATGGCCGCGCCTGCCAGTGTCACGGCGGCGACAGCCGCGCCGATCACCGGAGCGGCCAGCCTCAACGCCGCGACCGGCGTCGCGGCGGCCGGCAACACCGGGGTGGCCAACACCCTCTATGCCGGCGCGGCGTCGGGCGTGTCGGGCAGCGGCATCACGCTCAGCGGCGTGCTGGGGGCGGCCGGCCCCGCGGCGCTCGCGGGCATGGGCGCCGGCTATCTCGGCACCATGGCGAACAGCAAGGCGGTCGGCGGGCTGTCCGGCGCCGCGCTCGGCGCCGGTGCCGGCTACCTCTCCACCATCGTCGGTCTGTCGTCGCTGGGCGGCCCGATCGGCGCCGCCATCGGCGCCGTCGTCGGTGCGATCGTTGGTTTGCTCGGCACCCAGAAGGCGACCGTCGGCAAGACGGCGTCGGCTGACGTGACGATCAATGCCGGCGGCAAGTCGGCGACCTTCGGCAACATCCAGACCGACAACGAAGGGGACCCGGAAACCGGCAAGGCGCTCGGCACCGCCCTGTCCGGCATCTACTCGATTGCGGCCATGGGCGGCGGCACGCTGACCAAGGACTTCGGCATCGGCCAGACCGCGGCCAAGGGCCTCTATGTCGGCGGTTCGGTGCCCTACAAGGAGTTCGGCAAGGGCGACAACGCCATCGGCGACCTGCTGCGCTACACGCTGCTGGAGCAGGGTGGCCTGAAGGACGGCGGGGCCAACACCATCGCCGCGCTGAAGGCGACCAAGGCGAAGGACTGGGAAGAGGCCGCAAAGGACATCGGTCTCGGTGCCTCCATCGACGCGGGCACCACCGCACTGGCGGCCCTGGACAAGTCGCTGAACAGCTTCACCAAGTCCGCCAAGGAGACCACGGCGGAGGCGATGAAGCCGATGCTGGAGGAGTTCGAGCGGGCCAAGAAACTGGGCATCGATGGGGCGTACAAGACCCTCGCCACCGACCAGCTGAAAACCTACCTGGACCAGCTGAAGAACCCGGTCGACTTCACCCAGCGCGAACAGGACATGGCATCGCTGACCGGACAGTTCCAGGCGATCCGGGAGGCGGTGGTGCAGCTCAACCCGGCGATGGCGGCTTATGTCGACCAGATCGAGGCGGAGACCCGCGCGCGGATCAAGGCGCAGACCGCGCAGGAAGCCACCGTCCTGCTGAACGAGGCGATGGGGCGGGGCTATCTGAACCAGATCAAGGATCTGGAGAAGGCGCGCGACATCAACGCCCGCAACCTTGCCGCGGTTGGGTTGGACGTCTCGACGGCCGGCGACATCTTCAACGCCTCCCTCACCAGCCTGTTGAGGGGGCTGGACGACGCGTCGCTTTCCGTGGTGGCGCAGTCCTTCACCGGCGACATCGCCACTCTGGCGACGACGCTGCGGAACGCCAGCAGCGCGGCGGTGTCCTTCGCCACCGACGTTGCCGGCCGGGTGCAGACGGCGCTTGGCAATGATCGTGGCGCATCGCTCATTGCCCTGGACGCGCAACAGGCAGCGGCACTCGCCACCGCCCGCGCCAGCGGCTATGACACGACCACGCTTCAACAGGTCCAGGCGACCGAGCGGGCGGCGCAGGCCTTCAAGTTGGCGCAGGCTGACGTTCTGGCTGCCTATGACCAGCAGATCGCGGCGCAGCAGGACTATGTTGCCGCGCTCACCGACGGTGCGGTAAAACTGGCACAGTCGGCCCGTGAGTTCCGGTCCGCCTACGACGCTCTGGCGCTCAACGACAATTCGCCGCTGAACGCCAAGGATCGGCTGGAGGAGGCGCGCCGGCAGTTCGGAACCGCGCTCACCACTTACCGTGACGTTGCTTCCACCGCTGAAGACCGGGACGCAGCCAAACAAACCCTGCTGTCGCTTGGCCCCTCGCTGGTCCAACTGGCCAAGGGCTTTCTCGGCTCCACCGACACCACCGATTACGACTATGTCCGATCTGTGTTCGCGGAGTTGGGCGACACCACGGCGATGGGGGTGGACACCGCCGACAAGCAACTGGAGGCCGCGAACGCCACGCTGAAGGAGATGCAGCGCCAACGGGCGGACGCCGCGGCCATCGGGCAGAAGCAGTATGGGGTGTTGAGCGACCTCAACAGCATCATGGCGCAGTCTTACGGCATCTGGCAGGCGCAGTTGACCGCCCTGCAGGCCAGCACCGGCACCACCTCCAGCACGTCGCCATCCACCTATGTGGACAGCTCCGTCGAGGCGAAGCGGACGCGCCTGCAGGCCTTCACGAATGCTGACATCGAGAGGACTTTCGGCGGCTTCTCGGACATCATCGCGGCACGGGCGGCCGATCCATCCTTCAACCTTGCCCTGTGGTTCAAGACCTTCGGCATCAACGAAGTGCTGGCCGGCACCCGCAAGATACCCGGCTTCGCCACCGGCACCCTCTCCACTCCGCCGGGCGCGGTATGGGTTGGCGAGCAGGGGCCGGAACTACTGTGGCAGGGGGAGCGGCGGCGGTCGCCTCCTCCGTCGACAGCCTGCGCATCGCCAAGGCCTTCGAGGCGGCCAATGACCGTTGGTCGGGCAACGTCACCCCCCTCCGGTCGGCCGGCGCCTCCACCATCAGCACCCGCGGCATTGAGCAGCGGTTGGACCGGGCGGTTGCCGTCCTGGAGCGGGTGGTGGAGGCCATCGACGCCGGCAATGAGGAAGCGGTCCCGGTGCTCAAGACGCTGGCGAGGCAAGCCGGCCGGTCGCCCGAACCGCTGGGGCGGCGGATCGCAGTTGCGAGGTAATCCATGCCCTACCTGATGCGCGCGGAGCCGTACGACGCCGATCTAGGCGCCGTGCGGCCCGTCTACCGGTCTGACGTCGGTTTCACGACAGAGCCGGGAGACAGCCCCTCCAACACCTACTTCGTGCGCCGGATCGACACTCCGTTGACCGTCAAGCGGAGCCTTTTCAATGGGACCGCCATCGGGGGCTATTCGGAGACCTCCTTCGGCTCCGTCACGCTCGGCAACGATGACGGAGCCGATGATTGGCTGGCCGAATTGGATTGGGATGGCCGGCTGGTCGAAGTCCTCTATTCACCTCTGGAGCGGCCGGCACTGGCCGACTTCGGGGTGTTGTTCTCCGGCGCCGCGGAGCAACTGGTCCTTGGCGACGCCATCGAAATCCAGCTTCGCGACCTGCTGGTGTTGCTGGACACTCCCGCCAGCCGCGGGCAGTTCGGCGGAACCGGCGGCATCGACGGGACGGCGGAGCTGAAGGGGCGGGAAAAGCCATGGCTGATCGGCCGGCGCCGGCAGATCGAACCGGTGCTGATCGACGCCGCCAACAACGTCTACATGGTCGATCCGCTGGGCTTCTCCGCCCTGCTGACCGCCCGCGACAAGGGGGTGGACTACCCCGCAACGGTGGGTGATTACGGCTCCTATGCCGCACTGGTCGCCGCCTCCCTCACCGGCACCAACGTTGCCACGGCCAAGGCCGCCGGGCTGATCCGTCTCGGGCAGAAGCCGTCCGGGCGCTTCACCATCGACGCCGAAGGGGTGTCGGTCTCCGGCGCCTGGATTTCCCGCTATGCCGATCTGGTGCGCCATCTGGTCACCAGCATGACGACACTATCGGTCGACGATCTGGACGACACGTCTTTCGTGGCCTTCAACACGACGCAACCGGCGGTGTTGGGCTACTGGTGCGACGGCTCCAGCGTGCCGAAGGTGCGCGACGTCATCGACCAGTTGTCCGCGACCGTCGGCGCCTATTGGGGGTTCGGGGATGACCGCCTGCTGTCGCTGGGGCGCTATGAGGGGCCGGCGGCAACCGCCGACTATGAGTTTGACGCGCGGGACATCATCGACCTGACCCCCGAACCGGTGGAACGGCGCATGAAGTCCCTGAAGCTGGGCTATCGCCCCTTCGGAGTCGTGTTCACCGCCGACGAGCTGGACCAAGTCAACGTCACCGCGGCCAACCGGGAAGCATTCCAAAATGAATACCGGTGGACTGCCGTGGCCACCGATGCGACGGCTGAAGCGGCGTCGCTGCTGGCCACCGAAGACGAGGCGCAGACCCTCTTTGATGCGGAAGCGGACGCCGTGGCGGAGCGGGACCGGCGCCTCTCCCTTTACGCGGCCAAGCGGAAGGGCTTTTCCGTCACGGTCCCGATCACGCCGGGCCTGACCACGGGCCACACGGTCAAGCTGACCGACGAGCGCTATGGACTGTCGTCCGGCTGGCGCGGCGTCGCTTTGGAGATCGAGCGGAACGCCAACGATGAAACCCTGACCATGAAGGTGATGGGCTGATGCACGCGCTATGGAAGAAGCCGACCGATGACGGGACCTATTCAGAAGGGTCATGGGTCGACACGGGCGGGCTGTCGCTGGACAACCTCAAGACACAGGACGTGATGGAGTTGGCCCGCTCCACCGACACGGCGGAGGCGTCCACCTGCTGGCGGGTCGACTTCGGCCGGCTGGTGCCGCTGAGCCTCTTCGCCGTCCTGAACCACAACGCCACCGTCTCGGCCAAGCGCCGGCACGTCGTCACCAACAGCCCCACCAACAGCGGCCCCCCGGTTTACGACACCGGCATGGAACGGATGCGGGTGGCCACCGAGATTTGGGGCGGGCGTCCGTTCGGCGCGTTCTCTTTCGACGGCATCGACACGGCGGCTTATCCAGGCGGCACCATCGACCTGCATTTCGCTCCCTCCACCGTCTATGGCCGCTATCTCTTCACCTACGTGAGCGACGTCGACAACCCGGCCGGCTATTTCCAGGCGGGACGCTTCATGGCGGGAGAGGCTTGGTCCCACCGGGTGAAGTACGGGTTCCAGGTCCGGACGGTGGACCCGAGCGAGACCCGCCGGACCCGCGGCGGCCGGCGCCTGGTTAGACGCCGTCCGCGCTACCGGACCATGACGATGACCTTTGAGGCGATGACCGAGCGGGACGCCTTCGCGACGGGCTTCGAAATCGAAAACCAACTCGGCAAGGATGGGGATTTCCTGCTGGTCTACGACCAGAACGACGATCCATCCATCCAGTTCCGCCGAACCATCTACGCCGCGCTGGTCGATACCGCCGGCATCACCACCACGTCGCACCAGCGCTATGGCTGGTCGATGAATGCGGAGGAGCTGATCTGATGGCCACTTTCAACGGGAGAAACTGGACGGTGGCTGACATGGTGCCGTTCAAATACGTGGAGAATTGGGACACCTTCTTTGATGACGTGATCGCGGAAATGGATGCGCGCCGCAATGACTTGGGCGCCTCAATAGTCGCCACGTCCTCCACCAGTGACGTATCCATCGGCACCGGAACCAAAACCCTGACGGTCGCCAGCCCGTCCACCAAGGGCTTCTCCGCCAGCATGTACGTAGTGGCGGTGGATGGCGCCAACAGCGCCAACGCCATCACGGGCCGCGTGACCAGTTACAACACCACCACTGGTGCGCTGGTCATCGCGGTTCCGACCGGCGGCACGACCGGCAGCGGAACGCCGTCGTCTTGGGTGATCGGCATTTCCGGCGCTGTTGGGCCGCAGGGACCGACCGGCCTCATGCCGCTGTGGGGCGGAACTGCCGGCGGCACGGCGAACGCGCTGACCGCCACGACCGGCACGAGCCTGTCCAGCCTGACCACCGGGCAGATCGTCGGCGTGAAGGTCGGCGCATCGGCCAACAGCGGCGCGTCCACTCTGGCGGTGGACAGTACGGGCGCCATCGCGATCCGCAAGGACGGCAGCGCTCTAGTCGGCGGTGAGTTGGCGGCCGGGGCGGACCGGTACTTCATGTACGACGGCACCTATTGGCGACTGCTGTCTGGAGCCGGCGGGTTGGGGTGGCTGTCTACCACCGTCGCCAAGACGGCAGACTTCACCGTCACGACCACCTACAACGCCAACCTGATCCGCTGCACCACGGCGCTGACGGCCACGATGGACACCATCGCCAGCCTGCCGGCAGGGTTTGCCTGCCGCATTTGGGGTGATGGGGTATCCGTCGTCATCTCCGGCGGCGCCAGCACGATTAATGGCGCGGCGACCATCACGATTGCGGCCGGTGAGTTCGCTGACATCGCCAAGGACCAAGCCGGGACCAACTACGTGGCGACCAAGGGCGGCGCCAGCACGGTTGGGTTCGCATTCGATCCGACGAAGAAGGGCTCCGGCATCGTCCTGTCATCCAACAACACCGTTGCAACGCTCAGCACCGCAACGGTTGGTTCTGTGATCGGCGCCAAGGGGATTGCCGGCACAGACAAGAAGGTTTTCGCTTTCCGACTGACGGCCCTTGGAACGGGCGTGACGGTCGCGTGCGGGTTCGGCGCCAATGGCGTGCCGTACGACGGAGCAGCATACGTCAACTCGCCCAATGGCTACAGCTACACTTCGCAGGGCAACAAGGGCAATAACGGGGGCGGCACGACTTTCGGCGCTTCCTACACTGTCGGCGACGAAATCGAAGTTGCGCTTGATATCGCGGCTGGCAAGGCGTGGTTCGGCAAGAATGGCACATGGCAGGGCAGCGGCAACCCGGCGACGGGCGCGAACCCAGCTTTCACCTTCACGGCGGGCACCACAATGTTCCCCGCGGTCTACTTGGACGGAGCGTCCGGCGGCGCGTCATGGACCATCGTCACCACCCCGGCCGTCGTGCCGACCGGCTTTGCGATCCTGTAAGGAGGGCGCGCCATGACTGATCTTCCCCGCATTTGCCCGCCCTTTGATGCCTCAACCCATCACGCGATTGACCGGTGGATGGAGAAGGTGGACGCCAGCGGCAACGCCTACCTTGAACAGACAGTGGAGCCGATCCCGCCGGAGGAAATCGCCGCGGCGGAAGCGGCCAAGCGCCGGGCCGAGCGCGACGCCGCCATGCCGGAAGCCTTGAACATCCTTTCGCGACACCGGAACCAGCGCGACTACGGCATCACCACGACGCTGACAGAAGAACAGGCGGCGGCATGGGCCGCGTACCTGCAAGGGCTACGGGATTACCCTGAAACGGGAGAGTTTCCGTCTGCTCCAACTTAATGTTGGAAAAGGGGGAGCCTTCACCTAACCTGCGAGTGCGGAGCGCTACTGTGGGTGGCTTCCCCTAGCCCATTCTCTAGATTTCCAAGGAATATAGAGGTTGATGATGAGTGAGAGTGACGATCGGATTGTTAGTATAAAGCTCAGAGATTTCCAGATGCTACTTGGGAATTATCAGTATAGAGACAGCCGTATTGACTATGCGTTTAAACTGTTAGATGACCGCCTCCAAAAAACAAGACACTGGCTGAAGGCATCACGAGAGGTAGCTTCATTTACATATGATATTACCGAGGAAAGCTTGCGCGCTATGGTTGGGCTTGCAGCTTCTGTTTGCGGCGTCGGAATTGTTGAAGCTGAAGCCTATTTTTCTGAGCTGCTTGAAGATAGTGATTTTTTGGATAAGATCAGCAAGGCGAAAGGAGAATGCAAATACGCTAACGAGCTTGATGAAACTGCTAAGCCAGGGCATAGGATGTTTCTTTATGCAATAGCGCGCATTAAGAAGCCAAAGATTGTAGTAGAAGCTGGCCCGTTTCGTGGGTTTGGGAGTGTATTTTTGATTGAAGCCATTCGCCGGAATGACTTGGATGGATTTCCGGGAGAGATTTTTACTGTTGATATTATGAATGCCTTCGATGGAGACATCGTGGAAGCGTGCGGATACGGAGCTTTCAGGAAAGTCCGCGTAGGCGACGCAACAGAGTTCATTGAGAATTTTGAAGAGAAGATAGATATTTTTTTATCTGAGACACATTACTCTGGAGGATATGGGAAACAATTAAAGGCAATTGAGGGAAAGCTACAGCAGGGTGGAGTTATAACTATGAGCGCGCTTGATGACGAGCTTTATAACTTCAGCAAGATGTTTGGGAGGCGCTATGCTTCGTTTTATACTGAAGCAGTAAATCATATTTATCAGGGTCAGTTCTGTTGCGTTTCGTATTGACGTGGTGGCGCTGCTAACATAGCGGCGCGATAACACCCCAATCTCTACAGGCCGCCCGTGAGCGGCCTTTTTCATGCCTGGATTTTCATAACTGGAGGTTCCAATGCCCGATGGTCCATCCCCTGCCGAGCAGGAGGTGCAGCAGGCGCTGGATGCCTGCGGTGGCAATAAGGACGCCGCCCTCCTGTTGCTCGCCCTACTGTTGACCAAAGCCCGCGGCGGACTGTCCGCCGGGATGCTGCGGCTGCCGCCGGCCAACCGGCGCTAAAAGCGTTACAGGCGCCCTGTAACGCATAATTCCCCAACCATGGAGACCATCATGCCCACCACGCCGACCGGCGCGGCGATCCCGCGCGACCCTACCGAAGCCATCATCGACACCATCCTCCGCCGTGAGGGCTGGCCGCGCTACACTGACCGGTCCAGCGACCGCGGCGGGCCGACGAAGGGCGGCATCACCCTGGCGACGCTAGCCGCATGGCGCAAGCGCCCGGTTATCGCGGCCGACGTCGCAGCCCTGGACGAGGCCGAGGTGCGGACCATCTACCGCGCCCGGTACATCGAGGAGCCGGGCTTTGCCGGCATCACCGACGACGCGCTGCGCGCCCTGATCATCGACTCGGGCGTCAACCACGGCACCGCCCGCGCCGGGACGTGGCTGCAGGATGCGGTCAACGACCTCGCCGGCCGACCGGTGCTGAAGGTCGACGGCGCCGTCGGGCCGAAGACGCTGGCTGCGGTCAACAGCGGTGATGCGGCCGGGCTGTGGCGCTCGGTGTTTGTCCAGCGCATGCGCTTTTACGGGCAGATCATCACCGGCGATGCCCGGAAGCGTGGCCGGACGGAAGACGACGCCTTGAATGCTGCCGGCTGGCTCAACCGGCTGGCCGAGTTCATGGAGGTGTGAGGCGAGTTTGACCGGTCCTGTGCCGTCAGCTACGCTTTATCCCGTGCTGTCGGAGGATAAATCCATGGCCGATTTGATGGAAGCCCTCTGGGATGTCGTGCTTGGAAACCGTCTCCTCAGATGGTTCTTCATCGGCCTTCTTATTGGATTGGTCCTGATCGGCTACATGATCTGGTCCGGTTCCGATATGGAGGCTGCAGATGCCCTAATGGGGATCGTCGTCAGCGGCATTCTCGTGCTTGGACTGCGTCTTCTCCTTTGGTTCTTTAGCCATTAACGTTACGGACAGATCATCAGGGGTCGCGCCAGGAAGCGCGTTCGGACTGAGGGCGACGCACTGAACTCCGCGGGCTGGCTCAACCGGCTGTCCGAGTTCATGCAGGTGTAAGAGGCGCTCCTACTCTCCGCTGGCAATTGGCGGCGCCGGCTCGATGACGAGTTCCACGCCTTCCACGCGGAGGAATGAGCCGGGTGAGATAATCCCGTCCGCGATGTCCTCATTGATCATCATCTGCGCATCTGCAAGGGAGATGGGCTCGCCGGAGTAATAGACCGGCCCATCAGCATGCCGAATGTGGTGGTAGAGGGTCTGCAAAGCGGGCCTCCAGGATTGTCATCGTCTACCAACGTCCGAGCAACCCAATCCATTCCCATCCGCCCGCGCCATCCCGGCAGCGGGCTTTTTTATGCCCAACAGGAGGCACCCATGGCCGTAGCCATCCCGCTCATCACCGCGCTTACCCCGCTCATCTCCGACCTGATCGACCGCATCCCCGACCCGGACGCCAAGGCTGCGGCCGAAGCCAACGCGAAGTTGGTGGGCATGCTCCAGGCTGGCGACACGGCGCAGCTCCAGGTGAACGCCGCAGAGGCCGCCAACCCGTCGCTCTTCGTCTCGGGCTGGCCGGCCGGCTGTCGGTTGGGTCTGCGTTGGTGGGCTGTTCGTCCAGACCGTCGGCTATCCGCTAATGGGCTGGGCACTGTCGATCTGGTCACCCGGTACGCCCATGCCGCAGATCAACACCGACACGCTCATGAGCTTGCTGGTGCCGATGCTGGGCCTGGGAGCCTACCGGACCTATGAGAAGGTCAAGGGCGTGGCGCGCTAACGCAAAATCTAACTCAATAAGGCTTAGGTCGTCGCTGACCTGCCAAATAAACTGGTACTACAGGATGAATAGGAATTCCGTGAAATTCAACATCCCACCCTCCAACCTTCAAAGTTGATCCGCTACCGGATATATGCGAAGCGGCTAAAAATCCCCAAGGATGAATGACGGCCGGAGTGTAAGCAACTTGAATTATTTGATTTATATCGGCCATATTTACTGCGTGAGGTTCGCTCGGTATAAATTCAACCATAACTTTCCTCTGACAGTTAGCCCCGATAGTTACAGACATGCAGTGTGGTCCAACTGTCGATGAGCGAGATGAGGCTACACGTGTTGCAGTGACGAATTCTCTGATAATTGGGTTCCTGCTCGGTTGATTGCTATTGTTAAAGTCTGAACCCGGTATATTTAATCCAAACATAAGCCCAGAATATCCCGAAGATATGGTTGCAGGGTCAACTTGCTGATTTGTTATTGCTTCGCATGAAGAATTAATCTTGACCGAAGAAAGATGAGAATGAACTAGCTCTGACAAGTGAACATTTGGGGAGTGGTCGAAAGCATGAATGGCGCCCCTCGATCTGGATACGTCTCTATTTCTCTTGATGACGCATTCTGTACTGTTCGGTTTTTTATGAATTACATCAAAGACAGGAGTGTACCGATTGTTTACTAACTCGAAACCTGCAACGCACAGAGAAAATAGAATTTTCTTTTGAGGCTTGGATGCGCGACGGAACGCTGATGTGAGGCTATCTCGCAATTTTCTTAAGCAAGGCCTATATCTAAGACTGATATCTTTGTCTTGCTGACCAATGGATGGGACGCGGCCGCCAACGGTCATGCTCTTGCCGTGCAATATTTCAGCGATACGCTGGTCAGTTGGTAGCCCTTCCAAAAACGCAGCCCCCGTGTAGCTCATGACAAAAACTCCGTCGATAGCCACGAAAATGACTGTTTTGTTTGAAACTCTATCGAGAGCAACCCCATCTCTTGTAATAAGTCTGTCTGAAGTCTGAAAAACCCCGTCGCGCGAAGCGTGAGTAAGTATAAGGGTCATCGCAAAACTTTCCTGATATTTAGTTATGTCGTATATTTGTCCTAACGACAGAGTGAGCAACGTCTGCGCAACTTAGGCTTTCGCTCTTCTTTTTCACTTAAGCCATTCTGGGCATGCGAGAGCCAGCTATCTATTGAGCTAGCTCTCACAGTGTTCTGCCATCCCTAACAGCGCCGGGGTCTTACTCCATCTTAGCAGGCAACTGTCCGGTCAGCTCACTAAGCCATTCCGGATAACCAAATAGCGGTAACCTGCACTGCACTTCTGCTGTGGTTGCTTGCTTGCTATCCCCGCTTCAACTGCCTCCCTGACTGCTGCGCATCGTGCTCTAAGGTTTGGGCATCTCGGAAGGTCCCACATAATAGTTCCGATGTGATACGCGAGTCGCTCGCCCGGCTGGAGCGCTTCAATCCGGAGTCGCATTGCCTCCTTCTCCCGCTCGTAGTCCGTCGTTGCTGGGGACGGCGGGTAGTCCGTCATACCAAGCTCCTTTAGCTTGGCCCTCACCAAATCGTCCAGGATCGACACCCGAAGCATGATGATGCTCATGTCGTGGGTATGCGGATCGTAATCGAGGTTGCTCATTCTACGCCCTCGGTCAGGAAGGTCAGAGCGTTATGGACAAGCGTCTGGCGACTTGCCCGTACATCGGCGCCGGCCGGGCGCTGAGCCTCATAGCGCATGCGCCAGACCTGAAGCTGAATAACGGCATCGGCCATCGACAGCGGCGGGACGGCTGCAATCTCATCCATGGCCGCCGCGATCTCCTTCAAGACGGCGTCGCGCCGCTCCATAAGCTGGGGAATGCCCTTCTGCTTCTGAGCACGCCGCAGAAGCTTCTGCATGATCTCCCACGCGGTCAGCAGCTTCCCGCCCTCATCGAGAGCGGCGATCACGTCCCCGCCCTCCTTTCGTGCTTTGGCAACCCGCTTGAGGATGATTTTGCGGAGTTCCCCCTTCGTCACCTTGGCGTGGGTATCCGCCACGATGCCGTAAGCCTCTCTCATCGACGCCGGCATGCGCGCCAGCATCTGCGGCCGGTAGGAGTGACCGATGCATACGTCCTCCGCTGCGCCGCTGGCCGTGCGAAGATCGGTCTCGGCTCGATGCAGATCAGCGCAGAGCATCGCGAACCGGGCGGCCATGTCCAACAGGGCGGGATTGGCCGTGCTGTAGTCGACGGCCAGCGGCTTTCCAATATGGCTCATGCTGCACCTCCGATGGCGCGCGGGGCGTCCGGCAGATAGTCCAATTCGCCGCGGTCCTCTTCCGGCTCCATGTCCGGATCGGCGTCCATGCAGTCCAGCACGGTCAACAGCGCGTCGACGGTGCGTTCGATCAGCCGGCGGCAGCGCGCGGGGACCTGGCCGAACGTCTCCGCGGCGTCCATGGCTTCGCGGAGCGCTTCAGGCAGGGTCGGGTCGCGTTCCACAATGCGCAAAGCGGGAGAATTTTTGCATCCCACACGTTGAACGGCTATTGCGCCGTTCGATTGCGGGGCTATACTGAGGACGAGTTTAGGCATTGCCGTCATCTCCACGAAAGATGGGCGGTAAGTCAGGGGCCGGTTGAGCGCTGCAACGCTCGCCGGCCCTACTCATTTGCGGGGAGTGAGCCCCGCGACTCGGGGATCAGACGTCGCTGCGTCTGCTGCCGATCACGCTTTTCATGTCTCAACCTTTCGGGGGAAGTCACCCACGAGTGGGTGGAAACCAACCATACATCCGAGGTATGCTTGCCGCAATAGTTTGAATTGCCCCAAGGTGCCAGATGACAGCGACCCTCTGTGACATTGGCAGCATGACTCCCGAACAGCTCCGCATGGCCCGTGCCGCTCTGGATTGGTCGGCTGAGCGCTTGGCCGACGAATGCGGCATTGGCGTCAACACCGTGCGCCGAATTGAGAAGGGGCGCGGTGCGCTGTACGAGACGATCCAGAAGCTCCAGAAGACCCTTGAGGCGGCTGGCGTCGAGTTCATCGGCGAAGGGGAGTATCGGGGCGACGGCGGGCCGGGCGTGCGCCTGCGCAAAGGGCTTATCTAAGCCTCGACAGCCGACGATTGCTGCCTCATGCTGCCCCGGTTGCGCTGGGCGATGGACGCTCGCGCGCATGCTCGGGGCTGGACCATGATGCTGAGACTTCCCTTCCTGATCGGGGCGGCTGCCCTCTCTTGCCGGGTGTCAGACGGCGGCGGCTCGCCCCACGACCTGGGAACAGGTGCAGGCGAACTGCACTCAGCAGCACGGCACCCCGGCCGCGTGCAAGTGCATGACGGACAACCTGTCTAAGTCGGTCACTGTTGAGCGGTATCAGGCCCTTGCTCTGGCGGCAGTCCAGCGCGCCAAGCCGGGCGCCAACGACTGGCAGACGCTGGACCAAGCGACGAAGAGTGAGGACGAGTTCACCCGCCTGTCTTCGTCGGCCATGAAGCCCTGTTCCGATCTTGTGCTGAGGAGGCTGTAAGGCAACTATAAACTGGACACATAGTAAATACTCCGCCTGAAACGATAGCACTCAAGGAAGAAATGTGGAAAAGCCTCGCACGGAAATAACTGATGACATTGCGAAGAAATTGCTCACTCTTCTTGAAGAGGATGGGTGCTTCAATGACGAACAAACGCAGCTTGGAGCTACCGACGTCGAACGTCATAGCGATTACATCGAGAAAAGATTGCGAGATGTAGGATATGATGGGCCAAGCCTGGGGAGCTACACCAAACATTACGACATGTATGGCCCGGTATACTGTCTTTTCAATCCAGAACGCATAAATATGGGCGAAGCTGGTCGCTGCACGGACCGTTGGGTACGGCGCAGAAAGGCGGAGGACGACGCAGCTTGCGATATTAACTAATACCTCAATCCTTTAATGTTCGCTTTGCGAAATCTATGGAGCGAGCTTAAGTGCGCAAGTTGGAATAAAACAGTATCTTGTATAGAAGGGGTCCAGAAGTTACTTGGACAACTCGGAGGGTTTCGCGAAAAATATAGGGGGTGCGTGGCGCACCCCTTAAATTATCATCTATGTGGTTATAGTCGCCTCTCAGTTCTTATAAACCTAATAGTATCTTTGTGTAGATGCATGCCAACCCCAAGGAATATCAGCGCCACAACTGCTGCTGTGATGGCGATTTCTCCTAGGGAAAAGCTCATATTGAATTTACCCGCCACAAAAGTTGTTAATAAAAATCCCGCAAAAGCTCCGAGGCCCATAACTCCTTTCTGTTCGCTTGCCGTCATTCCATGAACCTTTATAGCTCCACAACCTGTACAAACACGCTGCGAGACCTGAGTTCCACAATGCCCGCATACGTAGGCCATGGTTACCTTCCTTACCGAGTTAAGGTTATAACCCTAAATCGGTACCACGACCGACGCTTTGGGTCGATCACATCGTGTGTCCCTACGTGCGACAAAGTGAGATTTTAATCGCAGAAAGCTTCGGGCATCCCGTTCCTCACTCTCAAACGGTCAACGCTCCAATCCCTCCTCCCGCTCTGCCTTTTCCAGCTCTACCCGGCGATCCCTGACAATCCCTTGGAACATGCGAGCTTCGTACTTGATCTGACAGCCCGTTTCAAAAGTCTGGTGAAGGAAGCCGCTTTCGGTTTGGGTGAGCGAGGCGGTGTATCATGATCCTGATGGCGGCAATGGTGACCATGGCCTCGGCGACGTCGGTGCGCTCCTCGTAATCCTTTGACAAGCGTCGCCACCGTCCGAGCCAGCCGAATGATCGTTCGACCACCCAGCGGCGGGGAACGAGGATGAAGCCGCCGCCGGCGATGCGCCGGACGATGATCAGCGTCAGCCCGAGCAGGAAGCAGGCGAGGATCACCGGCATCCGATTGTAGATGCTGTCGGCAAAGATGGCGCGCAGCCAGCAGTAGAGCCGCTTGATCCGCGTCAGCAGCGCTCCGGCGCTGTCGGCGTCCTGAATGTCAGCGGCGTGGACGAGGACGCCGAGCAGGAAGCCCGAGGTGTCGACGGCGATGTGACGCTTGCGGCCCTTGATCTTCTTGGCCGCGTCAAAGCCTCGGGCGCCCCTTTTTCCGTCGTCTTGACGCTCTGGGTGTCGAGGATGGCGGCCGAGGGTGTCGGATCACGGCCTTCCTGCTCGCGCAGCATCACCACCAGATGGTGGCGAAGGGCCTCCCACACGCCGGCTTCCAGGAAGGCGCGGAAGTAGCGGTAAACCGTGGGCCAGGGCGGAAAGGCCGGCGGGGGCGGCAAATGGCGCCATTGGCAGCCGGTCCGCACCACATAGAACAGGGCGTCCAGCAACCGACGCATGTCCGTACTGCGGGGCCGTCCACCGGGCTTGGCTGACGGAATCAGGGGCTCGATCAAGCGGTACTGGTCATCGCTCAGGGCTTGGCCGGCGCCGTAATCGCCAACCAGCCGGCGGTCCTCGGGCGTCCACATCGGCGGCCTCCGGCAGGGTGTGTGTCCCCTGCCAACAGCCTTTACGTCAGACCCTCACCACGTCAGCGACAACTTTCGAAACGGGCTGTGAGCCAGCCTGGAGCGAAGTGTTCCCTCTTGGGACTCCAAAGCTCTGTCGATGGTATCGGCAAGCTCCCTAAACAGGTCAGCAATTTCAGGAAGAAGGCTGACATGGATGATCGGAAATTCCAGTCGTATCGCTCTCCCCAACAGCTCCTTCTCCACTTCAGTGAGCCTGTTCCCGCCATTTGCGTTGAGCTTTCTGGCCTTATCCCATTCGGCTTCATTGACCTTGACCATCACCAAACCCTCGCAAGTGAATGTAGAGGGGCTATCGTGTGCTGATTATGATGTTGCCGCATCTGTCCATAAGGTGAGGCGGCGTAAGATGGGCGGTCAATCTCTCTGGCAGGCAAGAGTTCCATTCATGCTGAATACGAACAGCCTTCCACGCGTCCTGTCTATCTATCGATGGCTTGCGTCCTGAGCTTGAGTTCAGAGCAATGCCGTTGAGCGACTCGTGGACCGAACCAGACCGGACGTGTCGTTCTACATACGAAACGGTCCATTTAGCTCTGGTCATTAGACTGCACTTCCGTCATGACCGTTTAAGACGCCGATTGCGGTGCTCCTACAGCCAATACCAAGGGAGAGTCGTGCGGGGCCACAAAGGGCTTCATTATCATTGTTATCTGCAACAATCTGTCCATAACAGGTACTTAACACCGGTAGTAGGTGCGCGCATTAGATGTTTCTTGGATAGATAGACCCAATACAACAACGGAGAACATTATACAATGAAGACTATACTCTCGATTGTTAGGAAATTTGTTCTTTTGGTATTCATCGCTTATATCATTAACGAAATTGCCTCAATTTGGCCAGAAATTGCCAATGGAAGGGGCGCCTGTTATATAGATGAAGGCAACATTTTTAAGTCTGTGATAACGCTGGCCTTAGTAATTATAACGCATATAGTGATTATCAAGGATTTCATCTGTCTAATTTTTTCAAATTCTGAGGAATATAGTAAAGTATACGAAAATAGTGGATTTTACAGTCATTCTATTTTGAAAGCAATTTTCCATTTTATATTTAAATTTTCTCCCCCTTACATTGTTCCGCTTGTTATTGGAATAGAGTTTAGTGGAAATATTTCTGATATGTTTAGCCCTAAGATATTTTGTCTCCCAGGCTTTGGATCATTCACTTCGTTTTTTACACAAATGCCACTGTATTTAGCCACGCATATCTATGCAATAAGACTCTATATCTACGCTATGGATAGGCGATGGGCAGTCTCGCCAACCTTCCGGATTAGCTTGAACTGGAGCGATACACATACAATACTTTCAGTAGCGGCGATGGTTCTTCTGGGAATTATTTACACATTTGTGCTATGAATTGTCACCTCTTAGCCTTTCTACATCTCCTCCATTCTCGGAAATTAGCGTGATACGCGTCAAATTATTCTACCCTTCTCTTTGTTGGAGAAGCAGGTAGATTGTGCATAGCGCCAGACCGGATGTATCGTTCCAAACGTACCAATGCCCATCTGGTTCGGCCCACTAGGTAGTTACCTGGGTAATCCGATGGCATCGGACTACCCGCTGGCGCCGACCGGGGTTCAGACCAAGGCCCGGTCAGCATGGAGGGGCACCACGTTGACCGATGCCTCCAAGGATTTATCAGCATCAGTCAGTAGATGAGGGAAGGCGCTTCCCACCCTTCTTGTAGCGCTCCATTTCCGGACTCTCTGCCAGGGCACGACAATCAGGGCAATCCTCTGCGTGTTCAACGGCTCTCAGCCAGCGGACGTGGTACTCATCCACCTCATACAAAAGAACATGGCTGTTCAGCAAATCTTCGGCATCTGTCCAAGACAAACCAGATGCTTGAGATAGTTCATTTGGGTTAGGCATTTCTCCAGATGAAGCCAAGCGCCCGCGGCAGAAGGCTACGGCGCGTTCAATCTTCCGCATATAGGAAATTTGCCTATTGGCGTCTGCATAAGCTAGCAATTCCCATGCAAGGCGTTTCGCCACGATCACGGTAATAGGAGCCTCATGCGCGAACACTGGACGTTTGTCTTCTTGCAGCGCTTCAAGGAAGCGCGCAGCCTTCGCACTCTTTGCGCCAGAGTTGGGCACTGTTGAGGCGTAAGAAGCCAAAGCTACGATAGCCGGTGTAAGCTCTATAACCTTTATCTGGCAGAGATGAAGAAGGAATACAGTTAGTTGGTGAAACCAAGCGGGACCAACTCGTTCCGTACCTCTGGAGCGCTCGCCCTCTTCATCATTGTAGTGTTCCTTGTTGGCTTTCTTCCGTGGATTATTTACTATGTTATGACGGTCTGTTTCCTTTAGGTATCGCAACGCGCCTTCTACGAACACTGCAGTTGACCATTCGTGCCCCTTTGCAACATCAATAAGAAGTGGCGCGAGTCGCTGGAACGAGCGGTAGCGGTTAGGAAGTAGAGACGCGCTGGCGACATGTGCAACACGAACCGCTTCGGCGAAGCTATTGTAAATAGCCGCGCGATGCTCACCGCAATAGCCTGCACTATGTCTCCATAGTGCCTCTTGGAACCTGTATCTAATTTCGCTCCAAACTTCTTCTTCCGCGTCGTAGAACTGATCGTCAGTCACTTTAGAAAGAGCATGGCAAACATCCGGTGTAAAATATTCATGCCCGGATCGAAAAACAGAACGTGCGGTCAATATCGAAGCTTCCGCGATATGCCAGTTAGCTCTAGCAAGATCGCGGAGGCCCTCTGGAACATCATCAACGGATGGGGGATCGTCAACATCATTGGAGTGAAAATAAGAAACAATTATGTTAACATAGTTTTGCATTATTGTTTTTGGTTCTTGGTAAATCCTGTAACTAGCAAAAATATCTTTGCCGACGTCCTTTTCATGTTCGTTGGTCATTTGCGTATCAGCAGTGCCGAGCGCAATATCTAGCAAATTGGCTTCTTCCAAGTTAGCAGGTTTGTTATTCATTTTGCCTCCAGGGGAAGAGCGCTGCTCGTATCAGCGCTCATGCTGAAACGTGGGGCATTGGCCCGGATCACATCGGCCTTGTAACTCTGAGCAAGGTGCCCATAGTGGCGCTCCACCATGCGCGTGTCTGCATGCCCGAGGTTGGCCGAAACCACCATGAGCGGAACGCCGTTCATGACGGCCAGCGATGCCCATGTGTGCCGCAGGATGTGGAAGGAGACGTCAGGGCCAAAGCCGGCCCGTTCCGCCGCTTCACGCATGAGCCTCAAGTGGTAGCCCTTGCGCCATTGCGACCCGTCGTCCCTGACAAGGATATGGCCAGTGGGTGCTTTCCCTTCGCACAGGCGGCGAAAGAGTTCATTGCCCTCATCGGTCAGGACGATGTGCCGCGCTCTGCCTCCCTTGCTGGCTCGGACGTGAACAGTTCCTGCGTCAGCATTGAAATCGGACACTCGAAAGCTCGCCAGTTCGGAATAGCGCGCCCCGGTCTGGAGCGCAGCCTCTACCAGCGCGCGGAACCCACCCTCTGCCGCCTCGATAAGGCGCCGCGCCTCGTCGACCGAAAGGTACCGCAGACGTGCGGCGTTGGCCTCTCTGAAGGGCTGGACCTTGCGCCACGCTTCGTCCGAGGGGGTCCGCCCCTCCCTCCAGGCGAGGTTTAGTCCAGCCTTGAGAATGCCGAGCATCCGGTTTGCGGTCGCCCTGCGCTTCCTAACTATCTCAGGACTGCCAAGATCAACATCCCTGTACCGGACAGGGGGCGGCCCTTTCCCGTCTTTGGGCGCCTTTGTCCGGAGCCTAGGCGGCGTCTTTACGATCTTGCCCATCCAATCGCGGATGTGCTTAGGGGTGAGCTTGGCGACCTCAATGCCGCCGATCTGTGGGACGATTAGGGCATCAGACCGGATGCGCGCATCGTCAACCGACTTTCCGCCCTCTGCCTCCTTGTGCGAAAGGTAGTCGGCCATAGCGTGCGCTACGGTGTAGGGGCCGGAGGAGTCTGGCAGGCCTCGTTCCTGTCGGGTCAGCGCTTCATGCCGGCTACGGGCGAGAGCCTGCGCCTGACGATAGTTCAGGACCCCTACGCCATCCGCGTCGGCCCGGTCATCGGCCAGAGCTAGAGTTTCGACGGCATACTTCTTTGCTCCCACATAGCGGCGAAGCACCCACTTCCCGCCAGTCTTTCCCTTTCGGTATCCGAGGTCGGCCCCGTCGACGCCAAGGTCTGCATAGATGATCGCCGCACCGATAGGGATGGCATCGCGGGCGTTCCGCGTGTCAATCTTGGTGTTCTTGATTTGTCTCGCCAACTGCAAGCCCCCTCAGTGCAAGGTGTAGCGCAGGCCAGTCAATTGACTTCGGACGATAGCGCCGTCTGTCAAACTTCTGTCGAACTGTCCGGCCTATCGCCAGCAGCAGCCCGTTAGCGCTAGTGTTGCTCAAGGCGGCAAGGAAATCAACGCTTCCAATGCCGGCGTTAGCGCTGGTTCGACAAACCTAGCCCATCAGTCAAACCGCTTCCCGCTGCTGCACAGCGGCATCCTGCTCGGCACCCTGACGGCGGTGGCGCTGAACTGGTACTTCAACGGCCTGGCCGGCGCCGACCGCGCCCGTCACGATGTGGCGGCCGCCGCGCAGGGGGTGGAGGCTTGAGACTGAGACGGGCAATGAGAAATGACAAGGGCCTCACCGTTTCCGGTGAGGCCCGATTCTTGAGGTCCCGGCCAGCTTGTCATCGCCATCTGCCGGAACCTGCCACGGTCGCCCGTGGTCTTCCAAGCCCGTTGCCGACAAATGCCGACAGTGCGGGAACATCACTATATGGTGACTTTTCTCGCGGATAGTCAAGGCCTTACGGTGAGAGAAGTTTTTGCATTAGCCAAGCCTTTACAGACCGAGCGCGATCCGGAGGCAGTTGTCGATTGCAGTCATGTCATCGGCAGGCATTGTGTAAACTAGGTATTGTCGTTGTCCATTCGATAGTTTCACTTTGACCCGGTCGAGACGACTACAAGAAACCGTCACTGCCATATCGCATTTGGCCCATATCGCTCCCCGAGCTGGCGGATAAGCGATTGGCGACAATTGGTGGTGATATGGTTCGATCGGGTCCGGCTCAACGCTGCTCAAGGGCACCACGGTACACAGGCCCGGCCCACGACGGCGACGAGCGGAAACCACCACGACCGGCCGGACCTTGATCATCTCCGGTGGTTGGAAACCGGTATCGAAGTCGCAGATGAGAATCGAGCCACGGCAGGGATGGAAGGTGATCGGCATGTCCTCTGGGTAGCATTCATGCCGCTTCTGTTCAAGCAGGAGGCTGTTCTCCGGTTGCTCTTACCTCCGCCGCAGCAAATCCTTGCTGGCGAGAAGCGACCCGCCGGCGATCAGGGCGCAGGACACCCAGATGATGCCGGAGTTGGGGGCTAGGCCGAACAGGACCAGCAGCAGGGTCGACAGCAGGGGCGCCAGATAGGACAGCGCCCCCAGCGCCCGGATGTCGCCGTGGCGCACGCCATAGTCCCAGACGAAGAAGGCCGCCCCCACCGGCCCCAGCCCCAGCAGCAGCATCGCTCCCCAGCCGGCGGCGCTCTGCGGCCACACCGTCTGCTCCAGCGCCAGATGGCAGAGCAGCGACAGGAGCGCGGTGACGAGGCAGAAGGCGCTGACCGCGTCGGTCGGCGCCTCGCCGATCTGGCCCAGCCGGCGGCGCAGCACCGAATAGCCGGCCCAGGTGACGGCGCTGCACAGGGCGATGGCATAGCCCGGAAGATGAGCGGGATCGATGGAAACACCCCCTCCCAGGCCGCCGCTCCCGCCGCGCACGATCAGCAGCACCGTGCCCGCCAGCCCGGCCAGCGCGCCGCCGACATGCCAGGACCGCAGACGCTCTCCCGGCAGCAGGGCGGAGAACAGCACGATCAGCAGCGGCCACAGGTAGTTGATCAGGTTGGCTTCCACCGGCGGTGCCAGCCGCAACGCCATGAAATAGAGGAAGTGGAAGCCGAACAGCCCGCCGACCCCCAGTGCCCAGGCCGCCGGCGGCTGGCGGAAATAGCGCAAGGGGTTGTCGCCGCGCGACACCGTCCAGCCGCTGCCGACCAGGAAGGCCAGGAAAAAGGAGGTCGCCACCAGCTGGAACGGCGGCACCATCGAGGCCAGCGTGGCCAACGGGGCCAGAGTCGCCCACAGCAGGATGGCGGTGAAGCCGACCAGCGTGGCGCGGTTGACGGATCGGCGATCAGGCAAGGTGGCGGAGACGGTCATGATGCGTGTCGGTCGGTTGGCGCGGGGGAGGCGACCATAGCCGGCCGGCGGCGGCCTGTCTTGACCGGACCTCCGCCGCGCGTTGACCGAAACTCCGGCCCTATGCCGTCCCCTCAGGCCGTCAGGGGCAGCGCCTCGTTTCGGGCGAAGGCGGTCATCACCATCGCTTCCGCCGCCTCGGCCGCCAGCGGGCGCGAGATCAGGAAGCCCTGCAGGCAGTCGCAGCCCGCCTCCGCCAGCCAATGCCGCTGCTCGGCGGTCTCCACCCCCTCCGCCACGGTGGACAGCAGCAGCCGCTGCGCCAGCGCGATGACGGTGGAGGCGATGTCGGGGGCGTGCGGCAGGTCGTTGACGAAGCTGCGGTCGATCTTCAGCACGTCCACCGGCAACTGGCGCAGATAGGCCAGCGAGGAATAGCCGGTGCCGAAATCGTCGATGGCGATGCGCACCCCCAACGCCCGCAGCCGGTTCAGCGTCGGCAGATGGTGGCGCACATCCTTCATGATGACGGTCTCGGTGATTTCCAGCTCCAGCAGGTGGGGCGGGGTGCCGTGGCGCTGCAGCACCTGCTCGACCAGCCGGGCGAAGCCGGGGTCGGCGAGCTGGCGGGCGGAGACGTTGACCGCCACCGGCACCGGGCCATGGTCGAGCGCCCAGCGGGTCGCGGTGCGGCAGGCCTCCTCCAGAACCCAGCGGCCGATCTCAATGATCAGGCCGGTGTCCTCGGCCACCGGGATGAAGTCGGCGGGGGAGATCGCCGCCCCCTCGTGCCGCCAGCGGATCAGCGCCTCGAAACCGGTCAGCCGTCCGCCGGCCGCCTCGATCTTCGGCTGATAGACCAGCTCGAAGGCCCGCGCCGCCACCGCCTCGCGCAGGCCGGATTCCAGCCGCAGCCGGGTCTCGGCGCGGTCGGTCATGTCGCGGGTGTAGAAGACGAAACGGTCGCCGCCCGCCGTCTTGGCCGCCTGCATCGCCGAATCGGCCATCCGCATCAGGCCGGTGCTGTCGGGCGTTTCCACGGTTTCTTGGCCGTTGCCCTGCTGGGGATGGACGGCGATGCCGATGCTGGCGGTGAGGTGGACGCGATGCTCCCCCACCTCGCGCAGGGAGGACAGGCCGTCGAGCAGCCGTTGCGCCACCATGGCGGCCTCGTCGCGGTCGGCGACGCGCTCCAGCACCACCAGGAACTCGTCGCCGCCCAGCCGGCCGACGGTGTCGCAGCGGCGAACGCTGGCGCCCAGCCGCTCCGCCACCCGGCAGAGCAGCAGGTCGCCGACGCTGTGCCCCAGGCTGTCGTTGATCCGCTTGAAGCGGTCGAGGTCGACATACAGCACCGCCAGCCGGCCGGAGTCCGGCTCCCGCGCGCGGTTCGCCAGTTCGATGGCGTGGTCCAGCCGGTCGAGCAGCAGCGCCCGGTTGGCCAGCCCGGTCAGCGGGCAGCGCGTCGCCAGCCGCCGCAGCTCGTCATGCTCGCGCTCCAGCAGGGTCAGGGTGTGATTGAAGCGGGCGATGACGAAGCCAAGCTCGTCGTCGGCATGGCCGCGCGGCACGGCCAGCGGCTGGCCATAGGGCTTTTCCGGGTCGATCCGCGCCACCGCGCGGCCGATCTGCAGCAGCGGCCGGGTCAGCAGCCGGTGGAACACCGCCGCCATCGCCAGCCCGATCAGCAGGTTGCGCAGGGTCCCCGCCACCAGTGCCGCCGAGACATAGGCGAGAAATCCCGACGCCGCCCGCCCGGTATCGATGCCGACGATCAGCGTGCCGATGCGGGAAACGCCGGCGGCCTTGTAGCCGCTCGGCGGGGTCGTCAGGTCATGCGCCACCACCGGCCGGTCGATGAACAGCAGCGCGGTCGCCGCGCGCACCGGCAGGGTCGCCGGTCCGGCCGCGCGTTCGCGGCGGGCGAGCAGGGTGCCGTCGCCCAGCCGGATCTCGGCCCAGGCGGCATTGGCGCGGACCATGCCCTGCAGCACCTGACCGGCCAGTTCCGCGTCGATCAGCCAGGCGGCGGTGGCGGCCGGCCCGTCCACCAGGGCGACGGCGTCCGCCATCTGGGCCAGGGCCGTGGCGCGCTCACGGCTGGCGGTCCAGGCGAATTCGGCCGCGGTGATGGTCAGGCCGATGACGAAGGCGGCGAGAACCGCGTGAATCGCCTGCTTCAGCGTCAGGCTGCGCAGGACTGGGATCGCCATCGCACCGTTCCTCGGCCGCATGTTTCGCACCGCCGCATCTGTCGGGCTTAAGCCTTTCGGCAGAGGCGGCGAACCGAAGCATTAGTGGGATGGGCGATGACCGCGGCGCGGCGGTTCCGTGAAATTTTTGTAACCGGGGACTCGCTCTATTGCTGACAATGCATATTGCTGCATGGGCCCATTCCCGCGGCGCATGGCTACCATTCAGCATTGGTAATACCAGTTCGTGTGCGCCGCAGCATATCTTGGCCTTGCCCATTCTCGGGGCGTTTCCTCCCTAAACTTCAGGGCCGCGCGATTGCGCGGCCCTTTTTCTTTTCGGGGATGGGAGGAAGAGGCTTGCGGCTCAGACCCGGCGGGCAAGCGCCAGCAGGCCGCCGGCGCCGATCATCAGGCCGCCGGTCAGGCGGTTCAGCGACTTGGCCGCCGACACCGTGGTCAGCTTGGCCGCCAGCCGGTCGCCACCGGTGGCATAGGCCATGATCCAGCCGAACTCGATCACCACCATGGTGGCGACCAGCGCCATCAGCTGCGGCGCCAGCGGGGCGGCGGCGTCGATGAATTGCGGGAACAGGGCGCCCATGAACACCAGCGCCTTCGGGTTGCTGAAGGCGACCAGCGCGCCGCGCAGGAACAGGCGGGCGGGCGTGCCCTCGCCGGATACGGCGGCGGTGTTACGCTCGCCGGGCTGTTCGACCGGCGCCAGCCATGCGGCGATGCCGAGCCATGTGAGGTAGGCGACGCCGGCCCAGCGCACGATCTCGAAGGCCAGGACCGAGGTGGAGAGCAGGGCGCCCAGCCCGAAGGCCGACAGCGCCGCCATCACCGCCAGCGCCGCGCACATGCCGGCGCCGCCCCAGGCGGCCCGCTTTGCGCCGAAGCGCAGGCCGAGGCTCATCGCCAGCAGCATGTTCGGGCCCGGCGTGGCCGAGATCACGAAGGCGGTGGCGAAGAAGAAGGCGAGCGTCTGCCACATCATGATTGGGGAGCCTCAAGAGCGGGGATGCCGGGTTGTGCAGCAATCTGCCGCACCACAGCAGCATGCGCCCGGCTCCGCCGCAAGCGGCTCCGGCGAAACACAGCCATGCTCGCGAAGGCCGGGGCCCGCGGAGACCGGCACGGCGTCGGAGTACCCCGCACTGGCCGTTCGCGACTGCCGGAATAGCCCGGCGGGGCATGGACAGAGAAGCTTCGCATACCAATCCTCAATCCTTCGTCCGGCGCGGCCCTTCCTTCGGCGCGGCAGCCGGGACACCGGTGGCGAGAAGGAGGGTGCGTATGCGTGCATACCGTCTCTTGGCCTATAGCCGTGCCTGCCTCCTCGCCTCCCTGCTCGTCGTCGCTCCCTTATGCTTGTGCTTATCCGCGGTTCCGGCCGCGGCGCAGACGCCGGTGGACCTGGAACTGGTCCTGGCGGTGGACGTGTCCGGCAGCGTCGACCCGGACGAGGCGAAGCTGCAGCGCAACGGCTATGTCCAGGCGCTGCTGAACCCGAAGGTGCAGGCGGCGATCCGCGGCGGTCCCTTCGGCCGGATCGGCGCCACCTATGTGGAATGGGCGGGCGAGAGCCACCAGCACGTGGTCGTCGCCTGGACCGAACTGAGCGACCCGGCCAGCGTCGAGCGCTTCGCCGCCATGGTGGCGGAGGCGCCCATGATGACGGAGCAATGGACCTCGATCAGCGCCGCCATCGACTATGTCGTCCCGCTGTTCGACAACAACGGGTTCGAGGGCATGCGGCGGGTCATCGACATTTCCGGGGACGGCGAGAACAATCGCGGCCGTCCGGTGGAGGAGGCGCGCGACGCCGCGGTCGCCCGCGGCATCACGATCAACGGGCTGCCGATCCTCAACGACCGCCCCAACCCCTGGGGCGGCGCGGCGCCGAACGACCTGGAGGGCTATTACCGCGACCATGTCATCGGCGGCCCCGGCGCCTTCCTGGTGCCCGCCCGCGACTTCGACGCCTTTGCCGACGCCATTCTCAGCAAACTGCTGCTGGAGGTGTCGGGCGTTCCGCCGGTGGGGCGGGGACAGGACCTTGCCGCCCGTTGATCCAACTGTCCAGACAGTGGTTCGCGCGGCTATTCCACGCCTTCGAAGTGCACGATGTGGCAGGTCAGGTTCTTTCCGGAAATTTCGGTGCAATGGGCCAGGACATGCATCGCGGTTCCTTCCTGCGTTACAAGGCCGCTGGCGTCGCGGCTTAGGATGCAATAGTCCTTCGACGTCTTGCGCAGCTTGAAATCAACGAGGATGGCCTTCTTGTCACCCGCCCTCCATGGAGACTTTTCGTGGAGGCCGCGGGCGAACGCATCCCACAGCTCGGCAGGGTCGAGGTAATCACAGATGACGACGGTGTTGCGCTTGGTGACGGCTCCGCCCAAGGCTACCTTGGCGTATTTTCCCTGCCCATCGGCACTGAGAGCGTTGAATTTGGCTTCGCGCTCCAGATTGTAGGCGTTGACGGTCTTCTTATTGAAGCGATGGGCCAGGATTCCCTGCGCCTTATGGTCCGGGTCTGCCGACCGGCCACCTTTGTCGTGACCCTTGCCGCCCTTGAACGTGATCAAATGCTTCTTGGCGAATGAGTTATGTTTGGTGGTCGTTCCGTCATTATATTGACCGGACAAATGTATATGATATGTAAACTTTCCTTTCGTTATTGATTTCACCTGCTCTGCTTCTCTGTGGCAGCCTGCGGTGTTTCCGTCGAAGAAGTAAGTGAAGTAATCATTGCCGTTCAACGACATCAGATCCTCCCTGCATACATGCTTATGCAACCCTGCGGTATGGTAAATTTTCCACCGCAACTAAAATAATCGTGCCTAAGCAGCAGAAAGAAGTCGAGTCTCGCGAGGACGGGGCGGCGGGCAGCGCCCGCCGGTCCTGTCAGTCAACCGCGCGGTCGATGGCGCGGCCGGCCTTTTCCGCCGGACCCGGCGGGTCGATGGCGTCCTTGACGCTCTGGCCCGCGTTGTCGATGGATTCGCCGGCCCGCTCGGCCGGACCGTCCTTGTGGCAGGCGGCGACGGCGACCAGAGGCAGGACCAGGACGGCGGTGCGCAACAGCGTCAGCATGACGGTCTCCTTCTTGTGGCGCGCGGCGTCCGGTGACGGGCGGCGCGCTGCAGTGCGATAGGGAACGGGACCGCCCGGCCTTGGGTTCGGCCGCCTAGCCGATTGCTCCGCTGACGCTTCCGCTTGGACCGGGGTTTGCCCGGAGGGGGTATGCTCCCTCTCCGGGGCGGGAGAGGGACCCCGGTGGGGCTTCTGACCCACCCGCATTTTGTGTTCTACGGTCAACTGCCCGCCGCGTTTCCCGTGCCACTCTCGTCCCAGGATGAGACGGGCGGGAGGGCGGCATGGCCGGGTACCATTGCGATCTGGGGCGGCAGCGCCACCGTTTCGACGACCTGAAGGCGGTGATGGCCTGCGCCTCGCCGCGGCGGTCGGGGGACGAGCTGGCGGGCATCGCCGCCGACAGCGACGAACGGCGGGTGGCGGCGCGCATGGTGCTGGCCGACCTGCCGCTGAAGGTCTTCCTCAGCGAGGCGCTGGTCGCTTACGAGACCGACGAGGTGACGCGCCTGATCATCGACCGCCACGACGCCGACGCCTTCCGGCCGGTGGCGCACATGACGGTCGGGCAGTTCCGCGACTGGCTTCTGTCCTATGATGCCGACACCGCGGCGCTGGGGGCGCTCGCCCCCGGACTGACGCCGGAGATGGTGGCGGCGGCCTCCAAGCTGATGCGCAACCATGATCTGGTCTGCGTCGCCGCCAAATGCTCGGTCGTTACCCGCTTCCGTACCACGGTCGGGCTGCCGGGCCGGCTGTCGAGCCGGCTGCAGCCCAACCACCCGACCGACGACCCGACCGGCATCGCCGCCTCGACGCTGGACGGGTTGCTGTACGGCATCGGCGACGCGGTGATCGGCATCAACCCGGCGACCGACAATGTGCCGGCCTGCATCGCGCTGTTGGAGATGCTGGACGCCGTGCGCACCCGCTTCGACATTCCGGTGCAGTCCTGTGTGCTGGCCCATGTCACCACGACGATGCAGGCGATGGAGCGCGGGGCGCCGGTCGATCTGGTGTTCCAGTCCATCGCCGGCACCGAGAAGGCCAATGCCGGCTTCGGCGTCACCCTGTCGCTGCTGGCCGAAGCGCAGGATGCCGCCAAGTCGCTCAAGCGCGGCACCATCGGCGACAACGTCATGTATTTCGAGACGGGGCAGGGCTCGGCGCTGTCGGCCGACGCCCATTTCGGCGTCGACCAGCAGACGGTGGAAGCCCGCGCCTATGCCGTCGCCCG
The DNA here is from genome assembly GCF_900177515.1 of Azospirillum oryzae. Lineage (GTDB taxonomy): Bacteria > Pseudomonadota > Alphaproteobacteria > Azospirillales > Azospirillaceae > Azospirillum > Azospirillum oryzae_A. Next base: position 589,169 of record NZ_FXAK01000010.1, on the reverse strand, counting down.
CGCCTTCGATCCGCTGCTGGTCAATACGGTGGTGGGATTTATCGGTCCTGAATATCTCTATGACGCCAAGCAGATCACGCGGGCGGGGCTGGAGGACCATTTCTGCGCCAAGCTGCTGGGCGTGCCGATGGGCTGCGACGTCTGCTACACCAACCATGCCGAGGCCGACCAGGACGACATGGACGTCCTGATGACGATGCTGGCGACCGCGGGCGTCAATTTCCTGATCGCGGTGCCCGGTGCCGACGACGTCATGCTGAACTACCAGAGCCTGTCCTACCACGACGTGCTCGGCCTGCGGCATCTGCTGAAACGCCCGCCGGCGCCGGAGTTCGAGGCGTGGCTGGACAAGGCCGGCTGGCTCGACGAGCAGCGCCGCCTGCCGCCCTGGCCCGACCAGAGCCTCGTCGTCTCCGCCCTGCTGGGGAGTGCGGCCTGATGAGCGACAATCCCAAGGATAATCCCAAGGATCCGTGGGCGCGCTTCCGCAGCGCCACCCGCGCCCGCATCGCGCTCGGCCGCAGCGGCGACGCCCTGCCGACCAAGGCGCTGCTGGAATTCCAGCTTGCCCATGCCCGCGCCCGCGACGCGGTGCACAGCGCGGTCGATTTCGACCGGCTGGCCGCCGACCTGTCGCCGCTGGAGACCATCCGCGTCCACAGCGCGGCATCCGACCGGCCCACCTATCTGCGCCGGCCGGACCTCGGCCGCCGGCTCGACCCGGACAGTGCCGCCGGGTTGCCGGCCGGGGAATGGGACCTGCTGTTCGTCATCGCCGACGGGTTGTCGGCCGCTGCGGTGCAGGTGAATGCCGCGCCGCTGGTCCATGCCTGTTTGGCGCGGCTGGGGCATCTGCGCATCGGGCCGGTGGTGCTGGCCGGACAGGCGCGGGTGGCGCTGGGCGACGAGGTGGCGTCGGCGATGGGCGCCCGGCTGGTGGCGCTGCTGGTGGGCGAGCGGCCCGGCCTGTCGGCCGCGGACTCGCTGGGCGCCTATCTGACCTGGGACCCCAAGCCCGGCCGCGCCGATTCCGAACGCAACTGCATTTCCAACATCCATGCCGGCGGCCTGTCCATTCAGACGGCCGCCGACAAGCTGTGCTGGCTCGCCACCGAGGCGGCGCGGCTGAAGCTGACGGGGGTCGCCCTGAAAGAGGACGCCCCGTCCCTTGCCGGTCCGGACAACGAGAAAAACCAACGGATCGGCAATTCCTGAGAGAGCGCCGCCATCGGCACCAATGCCGTGACTTTCAAAGCCTTGAACAGGGGCAGGAGGCAACATGTCTGGGAACACGAAGCCTGAATTGAGCAAGAGCCTGAGCGGGCTCCATCTGTGGGGGATCGCCGTGGGGCTGGTGATCTCCGGCGAGTATTTCGGCTGGAGCTACGGCTGGGCGGCGGCGGGGACGCTTGGCTTCCTCGTCACCACGATCCTGATCGCGGCGATGTACACCACCTTCATCTTCAGCTTCACCGAACTGACCACCGCCATTCCCCATGCCGGCGGTCCCTTCGCCTACAGCTATCGCGCCTTCGGGCCGAAAGGCGGCTTCGTCGCCGGCTTCGCCACGCTGATCGAGTTCGTCTTCGCACCGCCGGCCATCGCGCTGGCCATCGGCGCCTATCTGAACGTGCAGTTTCCGGGGCTGGACCCGAAGACAGCGGCGGTCGGCGCCTATGTCATCTTCATGGGGCTGAACATCGCCGGCGTGTCCATCGCCGCCACCTTCGAGCTGTTCGTCACCATCCTGGCGATCATCGAGCTGGTGGTGTTCATGGGCGTCGTCTATCCCGGCTTCTCCTGGGCCAACTTCACCGCCAACGGCTGGGCGGGATCGCCCAGCTTCAGCATGGACGCCTTCGGCGGCATCTTCGCCGCGATCCCCTTCGCCATCTGGTTCTTCCTGGCGATCGAGGGGGCGGCGATGGCGGCGGAGGAGACCCGCGATCCCAAGCGCACGGTGCCGCGCGCCTATATCGGCGGCATCCTGACGCTGGTGGTGCTGGCCTTCGGCACCATGATCTTCGCCGGCGGCGTCGGCGACTGGAACGCGCTGTCCAACATCAACGACCCGCTGCCGCAGGCGATGAAGGCGGTGGTCGGTGAATCGAGCGGCTGGCTGCACATGCTGGTGTGGATCGGCCTGTTCGGCCTGATCGCGTCCTTCCACGGCATCATCATGGGCTATTCGCGCCAGATCTTCGCGCTGTCGCGCGCCGGCTTCCTGCCGCCGGTGCTGGCCCGCCTGCACCCGACCCGCAAGACCCCGCATTGGGCCATCCTGGCCGGCGGCGTCATCGGCATCGCCGCCATCTATTCTGACCAGTTCATCCAGATCGGCGGGCAGCCGCTGACCGCCAACATCGTCACCATGTCGGTGTTCGGCGCCATCGTCATGTACATCATGAGCATGGCGGCGCTGTTCCGCCTGCGCGCCACCGAACCGGCGCTGGAGCGGCCGTACCGTGCGCCCTTCTATCCGGTGTTCCCGGCGATCTCGCTGGTGCTGGCGGTGCTGGCCCTGGTGACCATGGTCTACTACAACGCCCTGGTTTTCGGGCTGTTCGTGGCGCTGTTCGCGCTGGGCTACCTGTTCCATGTCGCCACCGCCGGCATGCGGGTGAAGGCCGGCGGCGCCTCCGGTCTGGGGCACATGGATGCCTTCACCGAGGCGCGGACGATGGTGGATTGAGGAGGGGGTGGGGGGTGGATGGGGGTGCCTAACGGGTGCCCCCTCCCTCCCGCTCTTACGAGCGGGTCCCTCCCTCCCCCGCTTTGCGGGAGAGGGTGGATTCGCAAGACGGCGGCAGTCCCCTCTCCCGCGAAGCGGGGGAGGGTTAGGGAGGGGGCACCCGCAGCCGGCGCGCCCCCAACTCCCCCTCACTCGCCGTCGTGGCTTCGGATGAAGCTGCGGATTTCCGGCAGGATGCTTTCGCGCCAGCGGCGGCCGTTGAAGATGCCGTAATGGCCGACGCCCTTCTGGAAATGCGTCTTGCGCATCCCGTCCGGCAGCGACGAGCACAGGCGCTGCGCCGCAATCGTCTGGCCGGGGGCGGAGATGTCGTCCAACTCGCCCTCCACCGTCATCACCGCCGTCTTGGCGATCGCCGCCGGCTCCACCTTGCGGCCGCGCGAGACCATCTTGCCTTCGGGCAGGGCGTGCTTCTGGAACACCGTCTCGATGGTCTGCAGGTAGAATTCCGCCGACAGATCCATCACCGACAGATATTCGTCGTAGAAGCGGCGATGCTGCTCGGCCGAATCGCCGTCGCCGCGGACGAGGTGGCGGAACAGCCCGACATGCTCGTTGATGTGGCGGTCGAGGTTCATCGACATGAAGCCCGACAACTGGATGAAGCCCGGATAGACGCGGCGGAAGGCGCCCGGATAATAGACCGGGACCGTGGTGATGACGCTGCGCTCGAACCACTTCAGCGGGCGTTCCATCGCCAGCTTGACCGGCACCGTCGGGTTGGCCATCGGGTCGATCGGGCCGCCCATCAGGGTCATGCTGCGCGCCTGCACCGGCTCGTCGGCCGCCGCCATCAGCGACACCGCCGCCATCACCGGCACCGCCGGCTGGCACACCGCGATGACGTGGGTGTTGGGGCCCAGGAAGCGGATCAGCTCCGCCACCGTGTCGATGTAGTCGTCAAGGTCGAATCGCCCGGCCGCCATCGGCACCAGCCGCGCGTCGATCCAGTCCGTGATGTAGACGTCATGGTCGCGCATCAGCGCTTCGACCGTGCCGCGCAGCAGCGTGGCGTGGTGGCCCGACATCGGGGCGACCAGCAGCACCTTGGGCTGGCGCGGCGTGCCTTCCGGCTTGGCGAAGTTCAGCAGCTTGCAGAAGGGGGACTGCCAGACGAAGCGTTCGGTGACCGGCACGGTCTGCCCGTCGACCACCGTCTCCGCCAGCCCGAAGGCCGGCTTGCCGAAGCGGCGGGTCGTCCGCTCCACCAGCTCGGCCCCGGCGGCGACCGCCCGGCCAAGCTTGGTGTAGGACAACGGCATCAGCGGGTTCTGGAAGGTGTGCTGGGCGGCTTCGGCCCAGAAACGCATCGGCCGCATGGCGGCGTGTTGCATGTCGTACAGGTGATACAGCAAATCAGATCCTCACGTCACGGCTACCCCCGGTCGGCCAGGGTACGATGGTCCGGTTCGTTATTCCTTCGATCAGCTTATTGATCGTATTACCAACCATATCCTTCGTCAGGGGTCGCGTATAGGTCAAGAGCCTCTTCGCATTTGCAAAGCTCTGTTGTTGAAAGAACATTGCACTGCACAAAAAATTATCAACCGCAACAATCCCGCTATGACCTCGGCGCGTGACTCCGTTGGTCATACTGACGTTCTGGGATGGCAGCTGACGATCAGGGGACGGCGAGCACCGCGCGGACCGGCAGGTGGTCCGATGCCCGACGGGTGAGGATGGTGCGGACCACCTCGAAAGCGGGGATTTGCAAGCCTCCCGTCACATAGATGCGGTCGAGCCGCAGGGTCGGCATGCGGGCGTGGAAGCTGCGCGGATTGGCGACGTCGGCGAAGGAGGCCGCCAGCTGGCGCAGCCGGGGGGAGCTGGGCGTCCATTCGTTCAGGTCGCCCATGAACAGGGTGGGCAGCTCCGGCTGGCTTTCCACCCGCGACACTATGTCACCCACCTGTTTGGCCCGCTCCCAGGGGTCGAGGCCGAGATGGGCGACGATCACCCGGACGGGGCGGCCCTGCACCTCCACCACCGCGTCGATGGCGCCGCGCGGCTCGCGCTTGCCGACGGACAGGTCCATCGTCTCCATCGACCGTACCGGCAGGCGGGTCAGCAGGCAATTGCCGTAATGGGCGCGCTCGCTGTGCTTGGTCGGGCCGGCGAAGGCCTTCAGCCCGGTGTTCCGTTCGAGGAAGGCGAACTGGTCCATCCCCGATTCGCCGCGATGGTGCCAGCCGACCTCCTGCAGGCCGATCAGGTCGACGTCGAGGTCGCGGATCACCTGGGCGATGCGGTCGGGGGCGAATCGGGCGTCGAGCCCGACGCAGCTGTGGATGTTCCAAGTGGCGACGCTGAGCGCCGCCATGCCGTCCGGGATGGGGTTGCTGCGGCGGTCGGCACGGCGGGGACGGCGGGCGCGGGCGGCGCGCAACGCGGCGGCGATGCGCTGGACACGGTCACGGCTGAAACGGATCACGGTTCCAAAATCCTTTCGTCTGCCCTGTCGTCTGGCCGGTCCTCACCGGTCTTGCTTCCGCCGGACCGGCCGAGAAGGCGGCTGGTCACCCAGCCGAGCCCGATCGCCACCGCCGCCATCCCCACAAGCAGCGCGATGTCGGCGGCCCCGGGGTCGGTGATTGTGCGCTCAAGCTGGTGCCCGAGCAGATTGAAGGCAAGGATGCCGGGCGCAAGACCGACCATGGTGCCGATCACATAGTCGCCGAAGCGCAGCTTCGACGCGCCGGCGGCGAGGTTCACTATCGTATAGGGCGCCACCGGCACGGCGCGTACGCCGGCCACCGCGGCGATGCCGCTGTCGGCCAGCTTCTCGTTGATGCGGGCGATCAGCGGGCCGCCATGGCGGTCCAGCAGGTTGCGCCCGGCCATCCGCCCGGTCCAGAACATCGCCACCGCAGAGGCGACCGCCCCGGCCATGGCGGTGGGAAAGCCCCACCACGGCCCCATGACGATGGCGGTGGCGGCGATCATCACCGTCAGCGGGAACATGACGTAGCCGCCGGCGACATAGGCCAGCATCAGCCACAGCGGCGCCAGCGGACTCTCGCCCAGACTGTGGAAGACGGTCAGCACGGAGCCCAGCGTCGCCCATTCGCTGAGCGCGGTGTAGCGCCACATGCCCCACAGCCCCAGCAGGGTCAGGATGCCGGCCAGCGTCAGCCAATGGCGGGTGCGCGGGATGCGCGACGGCAGCACCCGGCGGACGATCTCCACCGCGCCGACCGGATGTTCGGGATCGAAGACGCGGGCGTCGGCGACGGCGGCGGCCAGCCCGTCGGGTTCGGGGTCGTGCAGCGGCTCCAGCGTGCGGCCGATCGGCTTGCGCAGCTGGTCGATGGCGGCGGCGAGCGAGCCCAGCCGACGGTGCGCCGCCGCGACTGCCGCCGCGGTGGATCCCAGATGCTCGGCGATCAGGTCGTCGCGGGTGTGCCGGATGGCGCGGCGGGTCTCCGCATGCTCCGGCCCCGGCCCGGCCTCCAGCGCCAGGTCGCACTCGGTGTCGAGGCCCATCGAGCGGTTGTTGAGATTGGCCGAGCCGATGCGCAGCAGCCAGTCGTCCACCACCATCACCTTGGCATGCACCGTGATGCAGGCCCCGTTGTCGGTCAGCGCGGCGAACAGGCGGAAGCGGCCATGGCGGTCGGCCTCGCGCAGCTCGCGGGTCAGCCGGGCGCGGGCGCCCAGCATGACGGTGTTCTCCAGCCAGCTGGTGGTGCGCACCGGGTTGACGACGATCACCTCCGGCCCGTCCGGCTCCATCAGCCGGGCCTTCAGCGCCTCGGCCACCGCGGTGGAGGCGAAATACTGGCTTTCCAGATAGATGACCTCGCGCGCCTGGCCGATGGCCTCAAGATACAGCGCTTCCACCTCGCGCACCGCCTCGCGCCCGTTGCAGGCGGGATCGGTGCGGGCGATGCCGACGCGCACGCCGCGCAGCATCGGCTCGAAGCCGGGCGGCCAGGGATCGGCGGCCAGCGGGTGGCGGCGGGCCGGCCGGCCGGGGGCCGGGGCGGGGGGCGTCAGCGTCTCGCCGGTCGCCCGCGCCCAGCGGTCGCGGAACAACTCCCCCAACGCGCGGGCGGCGTCGCCGTCCACCGCCATCATCAGGTCGTGGAACGGCTCGTAGGGTTTGCCGTCGGGCTGGCGCCGGCGCGGGTCATGCCCGTGATGGGCGCGGGTGTCCCAGCGGTTGGCGGTGATGTCCAGACCGCCGCAGAAGGCGACCCGGTCGTCGATCACCAGCATCTTCTGATGATGGCAGGCGCCGGTCGGATGGTCGCTGTCCAGCCGGTATTGCAGGCGCCGGTGGGTCAGCCAGTTGCGCAGCATGAAGGGGTGCGACCAGCGGGCGAGGTCGAACAGCTCGGCATAGTCCCATTTCAGCACATGGATGTGCAGATCGGGCCGGGTGGTCGCCAGCCAGTTCAGCAACGTGCCCAGCCGGTCGGGCCGGCGCGGACGGCGGGTCTGCGGCATCAGCCGGATGCGGGCGTCGAAATCCCAGGCGGTCAGATAGATGCTGCGCCGGGCGCGCCGCATGGCCGCCTTGGCCAGAGCGAAGTAATCCTCCCCATCGACGATGACGCCCAGCCTCGTGGTGTCCTCCACCCGCCAGCAGGTCCGCCCCGGCTCCAGGATCGGCCGCAGTGCGCCGATGGCCCCGGTGGGGTCGGGCGGCGATCCGGCTGACGGGATGGGCTGGGGCGAGTGGGCGTACATGGTGTCCGATCGGCTGCGTGTCCTGGGTCATAACATGTGGGAAGGCCAATCCTTCCCCACCCTTCGCCATTTGGTGAAAGCCGGTGGGAATTGCAGCCACCCGGACCACGCCGCCGGTCGAAAAATCCGCCGATTGACCTCGCTCAGTGCGGGCGGGGATCGGGTGTGGCAGGACTGGGCCGTCGCCGGGCACCACCCTCGAGGGGACCGCAGAGCATGAAGATCGCCGTCGGCACCAAGGATTTCGCCACCATCGCCACCCATGGCGGCCGCACCCGCCGTTTCCTGGTCTATGAGGCCGAGGCCGGCAGCGACCCGGTCGAGACCGGGCGGATCGAGTTGGGGGAGGAGGAGGTGCTGCACCTCTGCGGCGACGGCCGGCCCCACCCGATCGACGCGGTGCGGGTGGTCATCACCGGCTCGTCCGGCGCCGGATTCGTCGCCCATATGAAGCGCCGCGGCATCGAACCGGTGACGACGACGGAGACCGACCCGGTGCGGGCCATCCAGGGCTGGTTCGCCGGCACGCTGGACCCGGCGCCGGAACCGGCACACCCGCACGAGCATGATGATGGCCATCAGCACGATGATGGGCACCGGCACTGAGGGGAGTGAGTCTCTTCAGACCGGGAAGCTGACGCTGGCGGTGGTGCCGGCGGCGTCGCTGTCGGTGGACAGCGTGTCGCCGAGCTGGCCGGCCAGCGCCTCGGCCAGCATCATCCCGTCTTCGGAGGTGGTGTCGAAGCCGGCGGGGAGCGCACGGCCGTTGTCCTCGACCGTCAGGCGGGCACGGCCGCTGTCGTCCTGCTGGCGCACGGTGATGCGGATCCAGCCGTCGTCGGGGAAGGCGTGGTGCAGGCAGTTCGTCACCAGCTCCGCGGTGATGAGGCCGAGCGGCATCGCCTCGTACAGGCCGATCTGGATCGGGTCGGAATTGACGGTCACCGGCACGCGCGACAGGGCGCCGGGCGTGCCTTCCCGCACCGCCTCGCACAGCGCGGTGACGTAGCGGCCGAGGTCGACATGGGTGCCGGCGCCGCTCTCGTGCAGCTGGCGGTAGAGGATGGCCAGCGCCTCGATGCGGACCATCGTCTGCTCGTAGGCGGCGCGGGCGTCGGGGTCGCGGATGCGGCCGGCCTGCAGCTTCAGCAGGCTGATGACCAGCTGCAGGCTGTTCTTGGCGCGGTGCTGCAGTTCCCGCAGCTCCGCTTCCAACTCCTGGATGCGCGCCGTCAGCCGGTCGGCCAAGGGCATGCCGCCGGCCTCGCCGCCGGGCACGCCGCCAGACGCGCCGGGCGCGACGCCGTCGCCGGTCTGGTCCGGAGGAGAATAGGCGGTCTGCGACCGCGGAAGCATCGGCATGGGAACGGGCTCGGCTCGGTCGTCATGGATAGGCATCGTCGAAAACATTCGTCAATCTAAGCGCTTGTCCCGCGGACCCCATCGGTTCTGAGGGAGTAATCCGCCGCGCCTAGCCGGTATGATGGATGTGCCGTAACGGTCGCGCCGCAGGTCGCCATATGCACGAAAGCATCCTCAAAAGAAAGATTGTGTCTTTCGATTGCACTGACAAGAGTCGCGCGATGACGATGCGAAAGACAGTTGTATGGAGCCTGCTGCTGGTGGCCCTGTCCGGCGGCTGCGTCGCCGTGGTCGGTGCCGGCGGCGGGGAGCCCGAATCGGTCAAGGCCGCCGCGGTTCCGCTCGACCGCGGGCGGTCGGGCAGGCTGGCGGTCGGGCCGCTGCGCTTTCTGGGCGGGCTGGACATCGCCGGGGGCGACCGGGTCGGCGGCCTGTCCGGCCTGTCGGTGGACCCGGCCGGCGACCGTTTCGTCGCCATCGGCGACACCGGGCTGGTGGTGGATGGCCGGCTGCAAACCGATGCCGGGGGGCGGCTGACCGGCCTCTCCGATCTCCATTCCCGTCCGCTGACGATCGAGGAGGGAACCTCCCACAGCAAGCACCGCACCGATGCGGAGGATCTGACGCGGCTGCCCGACGGCGGCTGGCTGGTCTCGCTGGAGCGCGACCACCGCATCCTCCGCTATAAGGACGGCGAGCGAGGGCCGGAGGGTACGCCGACACCCATTCCGCTGCCGCCGGGCATGGACAGCGCGCCGGAGAATGGTGGGCTGGAGGCACTGACCCGCCTTCCCGACGGGCGGCTGCTCGCCATGGAGGAGGGGAGTGATGACGGCCGCCGGGAGCGCCGCGCCTGGATTACCCGGGTGGGGATCAAGGGAGACGGGGTTCCGCGCAGTGCCGCCGATTGGCAGCCCTTCACCTATCTCGCCGCTCCGCGCTACCGCCCGACCTCCGTCGCGCCGCTGCCGGACGGCGGCGTTCTGGTGCTGGAGCGCTGGGTGTCGCTGCTGGGCGGCTGGTCGTCGCGGCTGGTCCGCGTGGCGCCGGGCCAGTTGACCGCCGGCGCGGTGGTGGACGGCGAGGAGCTTGGGCGGCTGGAGCCGCCGCTGGTGAACGACAATTTCGAAGGCATCGCCACCCGGCCGGGGCCGGCGGGGGAAACGCTGGTCTATCTGATCTCCGACAACAATTTCAGCCCGCTGCAGCGCACCTACCTGCTGCTCTTCGCCCTGCATGGCCCGTCCTCCTGACTCGTCCTCATGACCTCTGCGTCCGACCAAAGTCGGACGGGAGCGACGAGGCTCGGCATTTGACAGGGCGGCGGCCCTGCGGCTAGCTGGGCTGGACCGGTTGCGAGGGAAACAATCATGGCGGCGAGCGATAAGATGGGGGCCGTTCCGACTCCGGTCCCGGCCCCGCACCCGGCCATTCCCGGCGCCGGGCGGGCGGCGCTGCTGACCCTGCTGGCGATGCTGGCCTTCGCCGCCAACTCCATCCTGTGCCGGCTGGCGCTGACCCAGACCGCCATCGACCCGGCCGGCTTCACCCTGGTGCGCATCGCGTCGGGGGCCGCCAGCCTGTGGCTGATCGCCCGCGCCACCGGCCATGCGAAAGCGGGGGCGGGAAGCTGGCGCGGGGCGGCGGCGCTGCTGGCCTATGCCGCCGCCTTCTCCTTCGCCTATCTGACCATGACGGCTGGGACCGGGGCGCTGCTGCTGTTCGGGGCGGTGCAGGCGACCATGATCCTGGTCGGGCTCTATCGCGGCGAAAGGCTGGTGCCGCTGCAGTGGGGCGGTCTGGCGCTGGCGCTCGGCGGTCTGGCGCTGCTGCTGGCGCCCGGTCTGTCGGCGCCGGACCCGCTGGGGGCGGTGCTGATGGTGGCGGCCGGTGCCGCCTGGGGCGTCTATTCCCTGCTGGGGCGCAGCAGCCGCGACCCCATCGCGACCACCGCCGGCAACTTCCTGCGCGCCGCGCCGATGGCGGCGGCTCTTGCATTGATGGCCGCTCTGGTCGGCCCGCTGTTCGGCGGAGGCGTGCGTTGGGATTCCGGCGGGCTGGTCTATGCGGTGCTGTCGGGGGCGCTGGCGTCGGGCGTCGGCTATTCCATCTGGTATGCGGCGCTGCCCGCCCTGACCGCCGCCCGCGCCGCCTCGGTCCAGCTGAGCGTCCCGGTCATCACCGCACTGGCCGCGGTGCTGGCGCTGGGCGAGCGGATCACGCCGGTCCTGGCGCTGTCGTCGGCCGCCGTGCTGGGCGGCATTGCCCTGGTCATCGTCGGCAGGGCACGACGCACTTAACATAGTCCCTCACGCCGAGGCGGCCTGCACCCGGTCCAGGGCCGGATGGTCGTCGTGACAGGTGCGCAGCCGCGACTGCGGGAACAGCACCGTTGCGGTGGTGCCGCGTCCCAGCACGCTGGACAGCACGAAGCGGCCGTCCTGCAACTCCACCAGCGACTTGACCAGGGGGAGCCCCAGACCCGTCCCGGCATAGCGGCGGGTGTGGGAGTTGTCGACCTGATGGAAGGGCTCCATCACCTGTTCCAGCTCCACGGCGGGGATGCCGATGCCGGTGTCGCTGACCCGCAGGCGCAGGCTGCGCGCCGCCCGGTCGGCCTCCACCGCGATCCGCCCGCCCGGCGGGGTGAACTTCACCGCGTTGGACAGCAGGTTCAGCAGGATCTGCCGCACCGCGCGGGCGTCGGCATGGAGGATGGGCAGGGAGGCGGGCAGCGCCGACGTCAGGGTCACGCCCTTTTCCACCGCCAGCGGCTCCATCTGGCGCAGGCATTCGCCGATCAGCTCGCCCACCGCCAGATCCTCCTGGTGCAGCACGTATTTGCCCGATTCGATCTTGGTGGTGTCGAGGATGTCGTTGATCAGGCTCAGCAGATGCTGGCCGGACTTGCGGATGTCGCCGACATATTCGGTCTGCTTGCCCGACATCGTGCCGAAGATGCCGCTCTCCAGCGCCTCGGCGAAGCCGATCACCGCATTCAGCGGCGTGCGCAGCTCGTGGCTCATGTTGGCCAGGAACTGGGTCTTCGCCCGGTTGGCGGCGTCGGAGACCTGCTTGGCGGCGATCAGCTCCGCCTCGATCCGGTGGCGGGCGGCGATGTCCTGGATCAGCCTCTGCTGGCTGTCGCGCAGCGCCTGCTCGCTGTTCTGGAGGTCGGCGATGGCGCGTTCGCGCCGCTCCGCCTCGCGCAGCAGGGCCAGCGTCATCGCCGCCAGCACCAGCGTCCCGGCGAGGTCGGCCGCCGCCAGCGTCATCGCCTTCGACCACCAGGGGGCCAGCACCGCGTCCTGCGACGAGGACACCGTCACCACCAGCGGCATTTCGGCGGAGGCGCGGTGGCTGAGGATGCGGCGCGGTCCATCGACGCTGCCGTCCAGCATTGCGGTCCCCGCCCGCGCCGTCTTCATCAGGTCGGTGAACAGCGGCAGGAGCTTGGCCGAGCGGCCGATGAAGCCGTCATGGTCGGGGAAGCGGGCGATCACCGTGCCGTCGGCGTGATAGAGCGTCACCACCGCGTCGCCGGCCAGAGGAAGCGACTGGTAGAAGGCGCGGAAGGCCATCGGCTCCAGCACGGCGACCACCACCCCGGCGAAATGGCCGTCGGGCGAGTCCAGCCGCCGGCTCATGCTGAAGAACCATGTGCCGGAGGTCCGGCCGCGAACGGGATTGCCGACGAAGACCCCGCCGTCGGGAACCAGCCGGTCGCGGTGGGCCATCAGGTAATCGCGATCCGACAGGTCGATGTTCGCCGGGCTCAGCGTTTCGGTGTCGTGGATCAGCCTGCCGTCGGCGGACACCACCAGGATGGCGCGGACCAGCGGCGACAACGCGACCTGACGGCGCAGCAGGGCGTGGATGTCGGCATCGCCGCGGGTCCAGCTGTCGGACCTGACGGCCAGCACCTCCACGGTGCCGGCAAGGATCTTCGACACGCCGGACAGGGAGTCGCTCGCCTGGCGTTCCAGCACCAGTGCCATCGACGCGGTGTCCTCCCGCGCCCGGGCGATGGTCTGGTCACGCTGGTGCAGCAGGTCGTAACCGACCATGGCGTTGAGGCCAATGATCAGCGCCACACCGAATGCGCCCATTCCCCCTTTGAGACGCGAGATCAAGCAATGCCCCGCCGTGTCCGGTCATGGATCGACCGATCCTACACCGTGCGCCGGGCAGCCGGAAGTCGCCTTTTCGTGGAATGGAGCGGTTGGATATTCCCCTACAGGCGGACGGAGGTGCTGGAATAACGCTCCGCGGTCGAATGGCCGACGGCGTTCAACGCCGCAGCCGTGCCCAGCGCGATCACCGCCGCGGCGGCGAAGCCGAGGATCATTGCCTTCATGTGGTCTCTCCCAAACAGGCGTCCGAAATCATTCGCATAAAAGCAAAGCCGCCGCTGCCGCGCAATCCGCGCTTTCCCGGAGTGTCCAGCCCCAAACCCCAGTGCCGGACTTCAGATCTCGTCCGGATCGACCACCGTCAGCGCAATGACATCCGAATCGATCAGCACCTTGCCCGCATGCTCGAAATTCACCGTGATGCGGTTGCGGATGGCCGACTGCACCTGTCCCAGCCCCCAGTCGGGCTGGTCCGGGTGGCGCACCCAGGCGCCGGGCACCAGCGAATCGTCCATGTCGCGTCCCATCCATGCCGCTATTCTACATAGGAAATGCGACCGCCTGTGCGGCGGCGCCCGGAGAGTATAGAGTCTCCGGCACCACGCCGTCGCCGTTCCTTTTTCCCGGAGTCCGCCCTGTGACCGATTCGTCCTCCCGCCCCGTCAGCGTCGACATCCGCGTGCTGGAACTGCTGGCGTCCAAGCTCTGCCACGATCTGGTCAGCCCGGTCGGCGCCATCCGCAACGGCCTGGAACTGATCGAGGAGATGCAGGAGGACGAGGATGGCGGCCCCGCCGTCGGGGGATTCCTGGGCGAGGCGGTGAAGCTGATCGACCATTCCTCCGGCCAGGCGGACCGCCGGCTGCGGGTGTTCCGGCTGGCCTATGGGCTGGCCGGGCGAGACCAGAAGGGATTCGGCGACGCCCGCGCCGCCGCGGCCGGCTATGTCGAGGGCGGGCGCACCCGGCTCGACTGGCCGGAGCGGGTGCCCCACGACATGACCGCCCAGCGCCGCGGCGTGGTGAAGCTGGTGCTGAATCTGGTGATGCTGGCGGACGAGGCGCTGACCCATGGCGGGCTGGTCTCCGTCGCCGCCGAGGGCGACGAGACCGCCGGCCGCATCACCGTGACCGCCGCCGGGCGGCCGGGCACGCTCAACCCGGAGGCCGCGGCGGCGCTGGCCGGCACGGCGGGGGCCGAGGCGCTGACCCCGCGCACCATCCACGCCTATCTCGCCGGCCGGCTGGCCGAGAGCGACGGCTTCCGCATCGCCGTCGCCACCGAAAGCAGCGAGCGGCTGGTCTTCACCGCCGAATGGTGACGCTTCCTACAGCTGCTTGAAGATCCGCGGCTCCAGCACGACCTGCTCCACCCCGCCGGTGGTCTGGTGGGACGTGGTGCGCAGCGTGACCGCCAAATTGTGGCGCGCGGCCTCCGCCAGCGCGGCGTTGAGGCGTTCCACGGCTTCGCGCACGGCTTGGGCGAGTTCGGCGTCGGTCATCGATCCTCCCTGTGACAATGGAACCCCGCTCCTACCGGTGGAACCTCCCGGAGGACTCCCTATCGGAAGAGGTAAGGTTCTCTTAATCAGTGTTTGACAGGCTCCCACCCTACCTGGACTGGAGCGCAACCGGCGGCCGGCAAAGCCGTCCGTTCGAGCCGCAGGCCGGCGCGGACCATAAACATTGGGCCTGGGGAATGCGACATGGATGATCTGCTGTCCGAATTTCTGACGGAAACCAACGAAAACCTCTCGGTGCTGGACGTCGAGTTGGTCCGGTTGGAGCAGAACCCCAACAATCCGGAACTGCTGTCGAACATCTTCCGGCTCGTTCACACCATCAAGGGCACCTGCGGCTTCCTCGGCCTGCCCCGCCTGGAAAAGGTGGCGCACGCGTCGGAGAACGTGCTGGGCAAGTTCCGCGACGGCGAACTGACGATCAACCCGGAAGCGGTGTCGCTGATCCTGCAGGCTCTGGACACCATCAAGAGCCTGCTGGCGGTCCTGGAAGCGACCGAGGCGGAGCCGCCGGGCGACGACCTGCCGCTGATCGAGCGGCTGAACCTGTGCGCCGAAGGCAAGCTGGGCGGCCCCGCCCCGGCCGCCGCCGCTCCGCCCCCGCCGCCGCCGCCGACCGCCCCCGCGGTCGCCGCGTCGGAGTCCCGTCCGGTGACGCTGGACGAGCTTGAGGCGCTGTGGAACGCCACCCCCGGCCCGAACGACATTCCCGCTCCGGCCGCCGCGCCCGCCGCCGGCACCGCGGTCGCCACCCGCGCGCCCGAGCCGGCCGAGGAGCCGGCCCCGTCGCAGGACCTCGTCGTGCCCGACGCCGAGCCGGCCGCCGCCAAGATGCCGGCCCCGGTCGCCCCGATGGCGAGTGGCGGCGGTTCGGCCGGCGGCTCGGCTGGTGGCGGTGCCGCCGATGCCGGCGCCGAGGCCGCGACCAAGGAATCGGCGGTTGCCGCGCAGACCATCCGCGTCAACGTCGACCTGCTCGAAAACCTGATGACCATGGTGTCGGAGCTGGTGCTGACCCGCAACCAGCTGCTGCAGATCCTGCGGTCGCAGAAGGAGAGCGAGTTCGCCGCCCCGCTGCAGCGCCTGAACCATGTGACGTCGGAGCTGCAGGAAGGCGTCATGAAGACGCGCATGCAGCCCATCGGCAACGCCTGGGCCAAGCTGCCGCGTCTGGTGCGCGATCTGGCGCACGAACTGAACAAGAAGATCGACCTCCAGATGCTCGGCGCCGACACCGAGCTGGACCGTCAGGTGCTGGAGCTGATCAAGGACCCGCTGACCCACATGGTGCGCAACAGCGCCGACCATGGCCTGGAGATTCCGGCGGAGCGCCTGAAGGCCGGCAAGTCGGAGACCGGCCGCATCACGCTGAACGCCTATCACGAAGGCGGCCACATCATCATCGAGATCCAGGACGACGGTAAGGGCCTTGCCATCGACCGGATCAAGCAGAAGGCGATCCAGAACGGGATGGCGTCGGAAGGCGAGCTGGCCTCGATGACCGACCAGCAGATCATCCAGTTCATCATGAAGCCGGGCTTCTCCACCGCCGCCAAGGTCACCAACGTGTCGGGCCGCGGCGTCGGCATGGACGTGGTGAAGACCAACATCGAGAAGATCGGCGGCACGATCGAGATCAAGTCGGCCCAGGGCAAGGGCTCGACCTTCGTCATCAAGATCCCGCTGACGCTGGCCATCGTCTCGGCCCTGATCGTGGAGTGCGCCGGCGAACGCTTCGCCATCCCGCAGATCAGCGTGGTCGAGCTGGTGCGCGCCGCGTCCGACAGCGAGCACACCATCGAACGGCTGAAGGGCACGCCGGTGCTGCGCCTGCGCAACCGCCTGCTGCCGCTGGTGTCGCTGCAGCAGCTGCTGCGGCTAGACGACAGCGAGGGCGCCGCCAAGACCGAGGACGAGACCTTCATCGTCGTCACCCAGGTCGGCACCTACACCTTCGGCATCATGGTCGATCGCGTGTTCGACACCGAGGAAATCGTGGTGAAGCCGGTGGCGCCGATCCTGCGCCACATCGAGATGTTCTCGGGCAACACCATCCTGGGCGACGGCTCGGTCATCATGATCCTGGACCCCAACGGCATCGCGTCGGCCACCGGCGAGATGGCGATGGGCGAGGCCGCCGGCAAGGAGACCACCGCGGTCCAGACCCAGCGCCAGGAGGACAAGATGGCGCTCCTGCTGTTCCGCGCCGGCGAGGGCGCGCCCAAGGCGGTCCCGCTGTCGCTGGTCGCCCGCCTGGAGGACGTCGATCTCGCCACGGTCGAGCTGTCGAACGGCCTGCCGGTGGTCCAGTACCGCGGCAAGCTGATGCCGCTGGTGCCGATCGACCCGAACTTCGTTGTCGGCAGCGAAGGCCGCCAGCCGGTCCTGGTCTTCGCCGACGGCGACCGCTCGATGGGCCTGATCGTCGACGAGATCGTCGACATCGTCGAGGAGAAGCTGAACGTCCAGCTGGCCGCGGAGCGTCCCGGCCTGATGGGGTCGGCCATCATCGCCGGCAAGGCGACCGAGGTGATCGACGCCGGCTTCTTCCTGACCCAGGCCTACAAGGACTGGTTCGGTTCCTCCGCCCAGGAGGGGTTCGAGGAGGAGAAGCTGCAGCGCGTGCTGCTGGTCGACGACAGCCCCTTCTTCCGCAACCTGCTGACGCCGCTGCTGTCGGTCGCCGGTTACGACGTGACGGCGGTGGAGAATGCCGGCGACGCGCTGGCGCTCTGCGAGGCGGGCGAGGACTTCGACGTCATCGTCTCCGACATCGAGATGCCGGGCATGAGCGGCTTCGACTTCGCCGAGGCGGTGCGCCACGGCAGCCGCTGGCAGCGTGTGCCGATGGTGGCGCTGTCCAGCCACGCCAGTGCCCGCGATCTCGACCGCGGCCGGATCGCCGGTTTCAACGACTATGTCGCCAAGTTCGACCGTGACGCGCTGCTCTTTGCGCTGCAGCAGACGCTGACCGAACAGAAAGGTGCCGCATGAGCAACGCCAAGCTGCCGTCCACCGTCCGGAAGTCGAAGGGGGACGACATCGTCGTCTCCGGCAACCAGGACTATGTGACCATGACGATCGCCGACCAGATGTTCGGCATCCCGGTCCTTCAGGTGCAGGACGTGCTGGGCCATCAGCGGATCACCCGTATCCCGCTGGCCCCGCCGGAGGTCGCCGGATCGCTGAACCTGCGCGGCCGCATCGTCACCGCCATCGACGTCCGCCTGCGGCTCGGCCTGTCGGCCCGGCCGAAGGACAAGCCCGGCATGTCGATCGTCGTCGACCTGCGCGGCGAGCTGTACAGCCTGATGGTCGATTCGGTCGGCGAGGTGCTGAGCCTGACCAAGGAGGACTTCGAACGCAACCCGGCGACGCTGGATCCGCGCTGGCGGGAGGTCTCGACCGGAATTTATAGGCTGAATGGCCAGTTGATGGTTGTGCTGGACGTGCCTCGTCTGCTCAACTTCACAACCATCGAGACGGCCTGACGGCTGGAGGCGCCCTTCGCGATGAAGGGCGCCGCTTCCGCCGGCCGGCTATTGCCGACGAACAGATGACCTGAGGCCCTGCCGCAATGAAATCCTGCCTGGTGGTCGATGACAGCCGCGTGGTCCGCAAGGTCGCGCGCAAGATCCTGGAAGAGCTGAACTTCACCTGCGCCGAGGCGGAAGACGGCAAGCAGGCGATGGAGGCCTGCGCGGCGCAGATGCCCGACGCCATCCTGCTGGACTGGAACATGCCGGTGATGACCGGGATCGAGTTCCTGCGCCGGCTGCGCAAGATGAGTGGGGGCGAGCAGCCCAAGGTGGTGTTCTGCACGACCGAGAACGACCTCGCCCACATCCAGGAAGCGCTGTCCGCCGGGGCCAACGAGTACATCATGAAGCCCTTCGACAGCGACATCATCCAGACCAAGTTCGCGCAGGTCGGCCTTCTCTGACCCCGGAGGGGAGTTCAGGAGAGTCCGCGTTGAACACGTCGAGTTGAAAGGCGAATCGCCGTTATGTCGGACAGTTTTGGCAGAGGCCCCCTCACCACCGCGCGACCGGCCAACCCGGATCCCGTCCGGGTCATGGTGGTGGACGACTCCGCCGTCATCCGTGGCCTGCTGACCCGCGCGCTGGAAGGGGACCCGGACATCCGCGTCGTCACCTCGGTCGGCGACGGCCAGATGGCGGTCAATTCGCTGCAACGCAACTCCATCGACGTCATCGTTCTGGACATCGAGATGCCGGTGATGGACGGGCTGACCGCCATCCCGAAGCTGCTGGCGGTGGCGCCGCAGGTGAAGATCATCATGGCCTCCACGCTGACGCTGCGCGGGGCCGACGTGTCGATGCGCTGCCTGTCGGCCGGTGCGGCCGACTACATCCCGAAGCCGACCTCCACCCGCGAGATCGGCGGGGCGGAGGACTTCAAGCGCGAACTGGTCGCCAAGGTCAAGGCGCTGGGCGCCGCCGCCCGGCGCGCCGGGTCGCGAAGCCGCGGCGAGATCCGCCCGCTGACCCCGGCGGCCCCGGTCGGGCTGCTGAAGCGCGAGGTCGGTCCGATCACCACCCGTCCGGCCCCGGCCGGCATCGCGGTGAAGCCGGACGTGATCGCCATCGGCAGTTCCACCGGCGGTCCGCAGGCGCTGTTCGAGGTGCTGTCGCACCTGAAGACCGGCGTCAGCCAGCCGATCCTGATCACCCAGCACATGCCGGCGACCTTCACCACCATCCTGGCCGAGCACATCAGCCGCCAGTGCGGGATCGACGCGCGCGAGGCCAAGGACGGCGAGCCGGTCGTGCAGAACCGCTGCTACATCGCGCCGGGCGACTTCCACATGCTGGTGACGCAGCGCGCCGGCACCAACGTGATCGCGCTGAGCAAGGATCCGCCCGAGAATTTCTGCCGCCCGGCGGTCGATCCGATGATGCGGTCGATCCTGAAGTCCTTTGGCGGACGCAAGATCCTGGCCTGCATCCTGACCGGCATGGGACAGGACGGGCTGAAGGGTTGCACCGACGTGGTCAACGGCGGCGGTACCCTGATCGCCCAGGACGAGGCGTCGAGCGTGGTCTGGGGCATGCCCGGTGCGGTGGCGCAAGCCGGCATCTGCAACGCCATCCTGCCGCTCAAGGAAATCGGTCCCCACATCCGCAAGCTCGCTTCGAGGGCAGCATGAGAGTCGAAGATTTCGACATGTTCTCCACGCTGCTCAAGCAGCGTTCCGGCCTGGTCCTCACCCGCGACAAGGCATATTTGCTCGAATCCCGGCTGATGCCGGTGGCGCGCAAGTGGAACATGAAGGGGCTGGAGGAGCTGGCGACCACCGTCCGCACCCGCAAGGACGAGGCGCTGCTGCGCGACATCACGGAAGCGATGACGACCAACGAGTCGTCCTTCTTCCGCGACCAGAAGCCCTTCGACCAGTTCCGCCAGCTGGTGCTGCCGAAGCTGATGGAGGCGCGGGCGGCCAAGCGCAGTCTGCGCATCTGGTCGGCCGCCTGTTCGTCGGGGCAGGAAGCCTATTCGCTGTCGATGATCCTGAACGACGAGGCGGCGAAGCTGGCCGGCTGGCGCATCGAGATCGTCGGCACCGACATCTCGGCGGAAATGGTGGAGCGGGCGAAGTCCGGCATCTACACCCAGTTCGAGGTGCAGCGCGGTCTGCCGATCACCATGCTGGTGAAGCATTTCAAGCAGAACGGCGACAAGTGGCAGATCAGCCAGCAGCTGCGCCAGATGGTGTCGTTCCGTGAATGGAACCTGCTGGGTGACCTGTCGGCACTGGGCCAGTTCGACATCGTCTTCTGCCGCAACGTGCTGATCTATTTCGACCAGCCGACGAAGGCGAAGGTGCTGGAGTCGATTTCCCGCCAGATGCCGCAGGACGGCGTTCTGTATCTGGGCGGCGCCGAAACGGTGCTGGGCATCACCGACAAGTTCAAGCCGGTGGACGGCCAGCGCGGCCTCTACAGCATGGGCGGCTTCTCCGCCGCCGGCGCCAAGGTGGCGTGAGGCTCTCCGCAGGAGCGACGGGGGCGGGAGAGCCGCCCCCACTCGAACGAATCAGCGTCAGGCGAAACGTCGTCAGGCCGACGGCGTGATCGACTTGATCGGGCCGCGCGGGTTGCCGGACATTTCCGCGATCTTGCGGTCCTGCTGCTCGATGAAGGTGCGGATGGAGTTCTCGCGGTCGAACTGGTCGATGTCGGCGGTCGGCACCTTGCGGTTCGAGGTGCGCGCACCGTCCTGGTAGATCACGTCGAAAAGCGCGAAGCCGTTGTCGACGGGTTGTTTCTTCTGACGGGCCATGGCCTGTCCTCCGTGGTGTCGCGGGTGGCCGCGTGTGCGGTCGCCCGGTCAGGCATTGTTGGTGTCGGTTTTGGTGTCGGCGTCTGTCGAGACGGCGTCATCCTGCACGTCCGCATCGTCCTGCCCGGTCTGTTCGGGATCGGTCTGGTCGCTGTCGGTCTGGTCGCCGGCGCGGCGGGCGGCGACGCCTTCCTCGCGGCGCTGCAGCCGTTCCTGCTTCTTCTGTTCCTTGGCCCGGTTGCGCTCGGCCCGCTGCTGGTTGTAATTCGGTTTGAAAGCCATAGCGGTTCTCCTCTGGGCAGAGCCCTGCGTCTGGGCAACAGGGACTTGTGCAACACGGAAAAAGGGCACCGGTTTCCCGATGCCCCTTTTTCCGCAGGTCGGCGGTCAGGCGGTCAGACCGCCTTCAGATTTTCCGCCGAGGTCTTGCCACGCTTCGGATCGCGCTGTTCCTCGTAGGAAATCTTCTGGCCATCGACCAGGCTGCGCAGCCCGGCGCGTTCGACAGCGGAGATGTGAACGAACACATCCGGGCCGCCGCTTTCCGGCTGAATGAAACCGAAGCCCTTGGTGCTGTTGAACCATTTGACGGTGCCGACGGGCATGTCTGTCTCCCATAACGCGAAGGGCGCCACACCACCGGTGCAGCGCATCAGACTGGGTGTGGGATTGGCGGCCCCCGAATGCCCGCTAAGGCATGGTCGCAATGGCGAAAAAAGGGGGGCTGAGCGTGGAGGCGTTTGAACGCCCCGCAGTCCGAAGCAGAATGACCCACCTGACATGGGAACGCCCGGTCCCGCTTTCAAGGTGAAAGACGGCCGGGCGTTCGATGGGCGGACGAAAAAGAAACGCGGGCCTGATATCAGCCGGCGGCCTGCTGCTGCGGCACGCGCGGCGGCGGCGGGGGATTGCCCTCGGCGATCTCCTCGTGCGGGTCGCGCAGAACGTAACCGCGGCCCCACACGGTTTCGATGTAGTTGTCGCCCTGGGTGGCGGCGGCCAGCTTCTTGCGCAGCTTGCAGACGAAGACGTCGATGATCTTCAGTTCCGGCTCGTCCATCCCGCCATAGAGATGGTTCAGGAACATCTCCTTGGTCAGCGTCGTGCCCTTGCGCAGGCTCAACAACTCCAGGATGCCGTATTCCTTGCCGGTCAGGTGCAGCGGCGACTGGTCGACCTCCACCGTGCGGGTGTCGAGGTTGACGGTCAGGCGGCCGGTGCGGATGATGCTGTCGGAATGGCCCTTCGACCGGCGGACGATCGCCTGGATGCGGGCGATCAACTCGCGCTTGTCGAACGGCTTGGTCAGGTAATCGTCGGCGCCGAAACCCAGCCCCTTGATCTTGTTGTCCATCTCGGTCAGACCGGACAGGATCAGGATTGGGGTGGTGACGCGCGCGGCGCGCAGGCGGCGAAGAACCTCGTACCCGTCGATGTCCGGCAGCATCAGATCAAGAATGATGATGTCGTAATCATAGAGCTTGCCGATCTCCAGCCCGTCTTCACCCAGGTCGGTAGAGTCGACGATGAATCCTTCCGTGTTCAGCATCAGCTCGATGCTTTTGGCGACGGAGGAATCGTCTTCAACCAGCAGAACCCTCATGGCGATATCCCGACGTTTGATGGCGCGCTTTCGCTACCCGACCCCGGAAGTGGTCCCCGATCCTTGATGATCGATTTCAACCATCCCGTTTACACAAGTTAACAGACGATTCAGCTTAACGCCAGTGCCAAGCGCTTACACAACGTTAATCCTTCCATCGCAAGATGCGATCATGGTGGTTAACGTCGCCTCCGTCCACAGAACTACCCCTTAATAGGAGCGCGTTCCGTCTTGTGAACGCCGGTATCCGATCCATGCCGTTCGATATCGATCAGTTGATCCGCGACATCGACCAGATTCCCGACTGCAGCCGTTACGGCCGCGTCACCGCCGTGTCCGGCCTGATGGTCGAGGTCGGCGGGATCGAAAAGGAATTGTCGGTCGGTGGCCGCTGCATCGTCGAGACGCGCGACCGCCGCCGCATTCCGTGCGAGGTCGTCGGGTTCCGGCAGGGGCGGGCGCTCGCCATGCCCTTCGGCGCGCTCGACGGGGTGGGTCTGGGCTGCCGCGCGCTGGTGGCCGGCGACCAGGCGATGATCTACCCGACCGACGCCTGGCTCGGCCGCGTCGTCAACGCGCTGGGCGAGCCGGTGGACGGCAAGGGGCCGCTGCCCAAGGGGCCGCAGGGCACGCCGATCCGCAACAACCCGCCCAACGCCCACTCCCGCGCCCGGGTGGGGCAGAAGCTGGATTTGGGCATCCGCGCCATCAACGCCTTTCTCACCTGCTGCCGCGGCCAGCGCATGGGCATCTTCGCCGGTTCGGGCGTCGGCAAATCGTCGGTGATGTCGATGCTGGCGCGCTTCTCCGCCGCCGAGGTCGCGGTGATCGGCCTGATCGGCGAGCGCGGACGCGAATTGCAGGAGTTCATCACCGAGGATCTGGGCGAGGAGGGGCTGGCCCGCAGCGTCGTCGTTTGCGCAACGTCGGACGAAGCGCCGCTGATGCGCAAGCAGGCGGCCTACATGACGCTGGCGGTGGCCGAGCATTTCCGCGACCAGGGGCGTGACGTGCTGTGCATGATGGACAGCGTCACCCGCTTCGCCATGGCCCAACGCGAGATCGGCCTGTCCGCCGGCGAGCCGCCGACGACCAAGGGCTATCCGCCGACCGTCTTCGCCGAGCTGCCGCGCCTGCTGGAGCGCGCCGGACCGGGGGTGGTCGGGTCGGGCACCATCACCGGCCTGTTCACCGTGCTGGTCGACGGCGACGATCACAACGAGCCGATCGCCGACGCCGTGCGCGGCATCCTGGACGGCCACATCGTGATGGAACGACAGATCGGCGAGCGCGGGCGCTACCCCGCCATCAACATTCTGCGCAGCGTGTCGCGCACCATGCCCGGCTGCAACACGGCGAACGAGAACGAACTGGTCGGCCATGCCCGGCGCCTGCTGTCCTCCTACGACAATATGGCGGAGATGATCCGGCTGGGCGCCTATCGCCGCGGCACCGACCCGCAGGTGGACGAGGCGATCCATTATCAGCCGGCTTTGGAAGCCTTCCTGAAGCAGGGCAAGCGCGAGGCCACCGATCTGGAGACCAGCTACGCCATGCTCGCTGAAATCTTTGGGGTGCAGTGGCCGCAATGAGCCTGAAGACGATCATCCGCCTGCAGAAGCTGCAACTGGACGAGAAGCGTCGCGTCCTGGCGGAACTCCACACGCTGGCCGACCGGCTGCGCAACGAGATCGAGAAGGTGAAGCAGGAGATCGCGCACGAACAGGAAACGGTGCGCGACGACTTCTCCGTCTCCTTCACCTATTCCAACTTCGCCCAGGCGGCGTTGGAGCGCGGCCGCAAGCTGGGCGAGTCCCTGGGCCAAGTGGAGGCCCAGATCAACATCGCCACCGACGAGATGGCCGAGGCCTTCCAGGAACTGAAGCGCTACGAGCTGGCGGAGGAGGAGCGGCTGAAGCGCGAGCGCGACAAGCAGAAGCGCAAGGAGGCCGCGATGCTGGACGAAACCGCGCTGGTGGGGTTCAGGCGCCGGCAGGCGGAGGAGGAGACGGCCGGGGGGTGAGGGTTTGGGGGGGCGACGTTCTATTGCCCCCTCCCTAACCCTCCCCCGCTTTGCGGGAGAGGGAACTGCCGCCGCTTTGGCGGTTGGTTCATGCTGACAAGCGTCCTACCTCCTCCACCGCCAAAGGCGGGGGAGGGATGGGGAGGGGGCAATCAGCGACAACGTCGCCCTTCAAACCGTCACCGAAACCAACCCACCCGGCGACCCACCAGCGCGCCCACCGGTCGCGGCCGGAGTGAACCCACCGGTCATCGGCGCCGCAGCACTGGCCACCGCAGCCGTCCCGCCGCTGCCCGAAGCACTCGCGAACGAAACGCCGATTGACGTGCCTGCCGACCCGGAGTCGCCCGCCGCCGTGCTATAGCCGCTGCCCGACGAAGTCACCGTTCCACCGGTTGAACCGTCCGTCGATCCGCTTGCTTCCGTCTTCGCCGCGGCCGATTTCCGCTCGTCCTCCTGGGCGAGGCGGCTGGCGGTGCGGCGGTATTCCTCGACCACGCGCTGGGAGGGAATCTGGTCCTGGGTTTCGCCGGTGTCGAAATCGCGGAAATACAGCACCGCCACCCGCGCGCCCTGGTCATAGCGCAGGAAGGGGCTGATATAGCCGGGTCCGGACGCCTTGTCCGTCTCGCCCCCGGCGGTGCTGCCGGTGCTATCGGCGGGACGTGATGCGGACGCGGAACCCGCCTCCGTCGGCTGGAAAGCCGTCGGGCGGATTGCCGTCGTGCTGGAAACGCCACGGATCTCCATCGGTGCCTCCCGCGCTTCTTGCCCGCATTCCAGGCGTTGCCGTTGAGACGGTCCCCCGCCGGGTGCCGTCCCGCTTCGCTCTCCCAGCCGTTCCCGCTACCCGACCCGATCCGGTTCAGACCGAGATATTGAGATTCTGGCCGCGGGTGGGGGTGGTGTTGCCGCCGCTGGAACCGCTCTGGACCGTCTGCGCCTCCTGCTGGCGGCGGGTGCGCTCGGTCTGGTCTTCCTGCGCGGATTCGACGGGGGAGGTGGACCGCTGCGCCGCGGCCGGGCCGCTGCTGAGCGGGGTGACGTAGGGCTGCTGCTGATAGCCGCCGATACCACCGATGCTGCTGACGCCCATGATCGTTCCTCCGGTCGCTGATGCGACGCATCCTAAAACCAACTAGGCAAATTTTGCCTGATCGGAAGGGTTAGTGCCAGCGAAATCGCGCGGTTGGAAGGCCTTTGTCGAGAATGTCAACGATCAAAGTGACTTGCGGTCAAACGGTCACAACTCTTTTTCCGTCACCGGCTCCGCTCCGGCAACCGGGGCTGAGGTCTCCGCCGGCGACTCGGCATTGCGCCACAGGGCGGCTTCGACCGCCAGCGTCCAGAAGCTTTCGGCCGCCTTGCTCTGGCGGGCACGAGGGCGGACCAGCCGGATCTGCACCGGCACGGTCCAGCGCTCGTCGCCGGTCGGCACCCCGGCGCGAACCACGGAGCCGCGCGCCAGATCCTCGGCGATCAGGCTTTCCGGCAGCCAGGCCACCCCCCGCCCGTCGCGCGCCAGCGTGCGCAGTACCGCCGCGAGGTGGGAGGTGAAGACGGTGTCGAGCGCCGCGGGCAACGGCTGCACCGCCCGCACCGCCTCCAGGATGCGGCCCATGCCGGATTCGCGGCTGTAGGACAGGTGCGGCAGCGGCGCGTCCTGACCGTCCGCCAGCAGATGGCGCGGCCGGCCGGCGGCATCGGGGGCGGTCACCGCCAGCAGCCGGTCACCGCCGACGACGACGGAGCGGAAGGATTCCGCATCCAGCCGGCCGGACGCCGCCGGGTGGGCATGGCAGAGCAGGAACTGCGCCTGTCCAGCCAGCATCAGCCGCTCGCAGGCCTCCATGCTGTCGGACGACAGGGTGATGGCGCCCAGCCGCGCCCGCGCCTCCAGCGCCCGCAGCCAGGAGGGGAAGAAGGTCAGCGACAGCGCGTGGGTGGCGGCGAAGCGCAGGGTCGCGGCCTCCGACTGGGCGGCGAGCCGGGCCTCCTCGCGGCCCTGCAGCAGGCGGCGCACGGTCTCGTCGGCGAAGGGGCGGAAACGGCGCCCGGCCTCCGTCAGCGTCACCGGCTGGGCGCTGCGGTCGAACAGCGGGGTGCCGGCCCAATCCTCCAGCGCGCGGATGCGGCGGCTGAAGGCCGGCTGGGTCAGGTGGCGCGCGTCGGCGGCGCGGGAGAAATTGCCGCAATCCACCAGCGCCAGGAAATCGTCGAGCCAGGAGAGTTCCATCGGCCAATCTTCGTCACGGAATCTTCGTCGCGGGATTTTCGTCACGTCTGCCGGGCCGGTTTCCCGCCGCCTATGCCGAACCCGCATGATGCGTTCCGACCTTGGCATTGGCCCGGCCGCCCGCATCATCCCTACAGTGCCGGCACGAAACGCGCCACCACGCTGCAAGGGGAACCGCCATGCGCATCGTCGAAATCCGCGAGCAGACCGCCGGCATCAAGTCCGACATCGCCAACGCCTTCATCGATTTCAGCCAGATGACCTGCAGCGTCGTCGCGGTGGTCACCGATGTGGTGCGCGACGGCAAGCCGGTGATCGGCTACGGCTTCAATTCGAACGGCCGCTATGCCGCGGGCGGGCTGCTGCGCGAGCGCTTCATTCCCCGGCTGATGTCGGCGGCGCCTGACAGCCTGCTTGACGACAGCGGCGAGAACCTGGACCCGTTCCGCATCTGGGCGCGGCTGATGACCAACGAGAAGCCGGGCGGTCATGGCGAGCGTTCCGTCGCCGTCGGCACCATCGACATGGCGGTGTGGGATGCGGTGGCGAAGATCGCCGGCGTGCCGCTCTACCGCCTGCTGGCCGACCGCTTCCGCGGCGGGGTGGCCGACGACAGCGTGTGGGTCTATGCGGCGGGCGGCTATTACTATCCCGGCAAGGATGTGACGGCGCTGCAGGACGAGATGCGCAGCTACCGTGATCGCGGCTACAAGGTCGTGAAGATGAAGATCGGCGGCGCCCCGCTGGCGGAGGATCTGCGGCGCATCGACGCGGTGCTGGAGGTGGTGGGATCGGGCGAGAACCTGTGCGTCGACGCCAACGGCCGCTTCGACCTCGACACCGCCATCAAGTATGCGGAGGCGCTGAAGCCCTATGGCCTGTTCTGGTACGAGGAGGCCGGCGATCCGCTGGACTATGCGCTGCAGGCCGAACTCGTCAACCACTATGACCGCCCGATGGCGACCGGCGAGAATCTGTTCTCCCACCAGGACGCCCGCAACCTGATCCGCCATGGCGGCATGCGGGCCGACCGCGACTGGCTGCAGTTCGACTGCGCGCTGAGCTATGGGCTGGTGGAGTATCTGCGCACGCTGGACATGCTGAAGGACAATGGCTGGTCCAGCCGCCGGGTGGTGCCGCATGGCGGGCACCAGATGTCGCTGAACATCGCCGCCGGCCTGCATTTGGGCGGCAATGAATCCTACCCCGACGTCTTCAAGCCCTTCTGCGGTTTCGCCGACGGTATCGCAGTCGAGGATGGCCGGGTGCGCCTGCCCGACCTGCCCGGCGTCGGCTTCGAAGCGAAGTCCGAACTGTTCGCGACGATGAGCGGACTGCTGGAAACCCGATAATACTGCTCAAGGTCAAGGTCCGAACCTGTTCCATTGGGAGACGGCGTCATCAATCTTCGAATCGGCCATTGACCGAGCGCTGCACTGTGTCAATCTGTTGGTGGTCGCAACGTTTCAGAAAGGAGGTGATCCAATGTCTCATGGAGCCAGTCCGGTTGTCGCCGCTTTGTTCGGTCTCGCCACTCTCCTGACGGCTGGGATCGCCAACGCGGACTGTTCGCCCAACCACAGCGCGAGCGCATCGCCGCCGCCGGCCTCCAGCACCGTCGGGTCGACCGGCACGCCGGCGCCCAGCACCACGCGCGGCGGGTGACGGCCGAACGCTGACGACCAGGAACATCCATGTATGGAAACGGGCCGCCCCTGACCGGGGCGGCCCGTTTTCTTTTTCCGTTCGGAAATGGAATGAAATCCGGTTGTGGGGCGATCTATCCGAAAAATACCACAGCGCATGCTTTTATTGCTTTTCCGTACCGTGGAAGCCCGTGTATTGGAATTTTTAATACTTATCCGCCACCATCGCGCGTGAAACCCCCGATACGGGTTCGGGGCGTGTTGGGAGGGCACAATGGATCATTCGACCGGTCATCACCATGGCTGCTGCCAGGGCGAACACAGCTCGCGCCGCGGGTTCCTGAAGCTGGCGACGCTGGGTGCCGGCGTGACGCTGATGGCGCCGATGATGATGAGCCGTCCGGCGCTGGCCGGCAGCGTCGACACGCTTCTGCTGTCCTGCATGGATTATCGCCTGATGGGCCATGTCGCCGGCTACATGAACGCCCGAAACATGCAGGCGAACTACGACCACGTCATCCTGGCCGGCGCCAGCCTGGGCGCGCTGACCGAGAAGAAGCCCGCCTGGGGCGAGGCCTTCTGGGACCATGTCGCGGTCGCCAAGGAATTGCATCACATCAAGCGCGTGATCGTCATGGATCACCGCGACTGCGGCGCCTACAAGGTCTTCCTCGGCATGGACCTGTCGCCCGATCCGGCCAAGGAGGCCGAAGTGCATGGCCAGTACCTGACCAAGCTGAAGGCGATGGTCAAGGAACGCCACCCGGACCTCGAGGTCGAACTGCTGCTGATGGGCCTGGACGGCAACGTCGAGAAGCTGGCGGCGTAAGCCGGTTCAGAAAAAAGCCCCTTCTTCCTTTCAATGGAAGAAGGGGCTTTTTGATTTCCGCACCCTCACATATCCAGCCCCAGATCCAGGTTCGGGGCGCTGTGGGTCAGCCAGCCGCAGCTGATCATGTCGACGCCGGTCTCCGCGATGGCGCGGACGGTGGCGAGCGTGACGTTGCCCGACGCCTCGGTCAGCAGGCGGCCGTCGACCATCCGCACGGCGCGGCGCAGCGTCTCCGGGTCCATATTGTCGAGCAGCACGACATCGACCGGCAGGCCCAGCAGTTCGTCGAGCTGGTCGAGCGTGTCGACCTCCACCTCCACCTTCACCATGTGGCCGATGGCGGCGCGGACCCGCTCCACCGCCGGGCGCACGCCGCCGGCGACGGCGATGTGGTTGTCCTTGATGAGGACGGCGTCATCCAGCCCGAAGCGGTGGTTGAAGCCGCCGCCCAGCTTCACCGCATGCTTTTCCAGAACGCGCAGGCCGGGGGTAGTCTTGCGGGTGCAGACGATGCGGGCGTTGGTGCCTTCCACCTCGCGGACCAGGGAACGGGTGGCGGTGGCGATGCCGGACAGCCGGCCCATCAGGTTCAGCGCCGTGCGCTCCGCCGTCAGCAGGGCGCGGGCCTTGCCGGTCAGGCTGGCGATGGTGCCGCCGGGCGCCACGTCGTCGCCGTCGGCGCGCTCCACCGTCACCGAGATGGCCGGATCGAGCAGGCGGAAGGCGATCAGTGCCGCCTCCAGCCCGGCGACGCGGCCGTCCTTGCGGGCGGCGATGCGGGCGGTCGCCATTGCATCGGCCGGGATGATGCTGTCGGTGGTGATGTCGCCGGCCCGGCCCAGATCCTCCACCAGGGCGGCGCGGACGATGGGCTCGACGGTCAGAGGATGCAGCATGCGGCGTCTCCGGACAGGGGACCGGCGGTGCCGGCCAGTTCGCTGAGGGTCAGGGTGCGGCGGGTGAAGGCCGGATTGGGCAGGGGATGGTCGCTGCGGCAATGGGCGCCGCGGCTTTCCTCCCGCGCCAGCGCGGCATGGACGACCAGCCGGCCGACCAGCAGCCGGTTGCGCGCCTCGCCCCATTGGCGGACGATCTCCGGCGGGGCTTTGGCCTCTTCGTGGGCGTCATCCCCCTCGCAGCGGAGCATGTCGAGTGCCGCCGCCAGTCGGTCGAGCTTGCGCCGGGCGGCCAGCAGGCCCAGACCGTCGCGGACCAGCCCGGCGCCGTCATAGAGCGCGCTGCGCGCCTCCGCCCCAATGGCGTCGAGCAGGATATGGCTGACGTCGGCGGCGACCGCCGGCGGGCGGGGCAGGGCGAAGGGCGGCAGCGGCGCCAGGGAGCGCTCCGCCACGTCGCGGGCGACGCGGGCGCCGAAGACCAGCGCCTCCAGCAGGGAATTGCTGGCAAGGCGGTTGGCGCCGTGGACGCCGGTGCAGGCGACCTCGCCGCAGGCCCACAACCCCTCCAGGCTGGTGCGCCCGTCGGCGTCGGTCACCACCCCGCCCATGTGGTAGTGGGCGGCGGGCGCCACCGGCATCGGCTCGGCGAAGGGATCCAGCCCATGCTCGGCGCAGAGCGCCAGCACGGTGGGGAAGCCGTCCGGCTTGGCAGCCAGCGCCGGGCGCAGGTCGAGGAACACCGGCTCCCCCGCCGCGACGCGCCGGCCGATGGCGCGGGCGACCACGTCGCGCGGCGCCAGTTCGGCCAGCGGATGCTCGTCGGGCATGAAGCGGTGGCCGGCGTGGTCGAGCAGGAGGGCGCCGGCGCCGCGCAGCGCCTCGGTCAGCAGCGGCACCGGGTCGGCATCGACGGCCAGCGCGGTGGGGTGGAACTGCACGAACTCCAGGTCGGCCAGCCGGGCGCCGGCCCGCGCGGCAATGGCGAGGCCGTCGCCGGTGGCCTCCGCCGGGTTGGTGGTGCGGGCGAAGGTGGCGCCGATGCCGCCGGTCGCCAGGATCACACGCGGGGCGCGGTGCAGCACCCAACCCTCCGGATGGCAGGCCAGCAGGCCGCAGACCCGGCCGTTGCGGAGGACGAGATCGACGGCGAAGGCGTCGGTCTCCACCCGCACCGAGGGGGTGGCGCGCAGGCGCTCGGCCAGGGCGGTGACCAGCGTTCGCCCGGTGGCGTCACCCCCGGCATGGACGATGCGGGCGGCGCCATGCGCGGCCTCGCGGCCCAGCAGCGGCGAGCCGTCGGCGGCGCGGTCGAAGGGCAGGCCGTTCTCCAGCAGGCGGCGGACCAGGGCGGCGCCGTCGCGGGTCAGCAGGGTCGCCATCGTGGCGTCGACCAGACCGGCCCCGGCGGCGACGGTGTCGGCGGCATGGTCCTCCGGCCGGTCGCCTGGGCCGACGGCGGCGGCGATGCCGCCCTGGGCATAGAGGCTGGAGCCGCCGGGCAAACCGGCGGTCTTGGTGATGAGGGTGACGGCGCGCGGGGCCAGTTGCAGGGCGGCGGTCATGCCGGCAAGGCCGGAACCGACGACGATCACCTCGGCATCGCGGACATCGTAAGGCGTGCTGGAGGTCATGGGGGACTCCTGACTCTCCCTCTCCCGCCCCGGGAGAGGGAAGGGGCCCATGCGCAGCATGGGAAGGGTGAGGGGCGAGGCGAGGATCAGAAATCCATGTTTGGATGACCCCTCACCCTCCCCGCGCCTTTGGCGCGGGTCCCCTCCCTCTCCCGGGGCGGGAGAGGGCTTTTCTACGCACTCACTTCGGCTTCACCGCCAGCATGCGTTCCACGGAGCGGCGGGCGCGGGCGGCGAGCGCGTCGGGGATCTCGACGCGCGGTTCCAGGGTCTGCAGCGACTCCAGGATGCCCGACAGGGTCACCGTCTTCATGTGCGGGCACAGGTTGCAGGGGCGCACGAACTCCGTCTCGGGCGAGGCGGCGGCGACGTTGTCGCTCATCGAGCATTCGGTGACCATCAGCACCCGCGGCGGCTTCTCCGAGCCGACGAAGTCGATCATCCGGGCGGTGGAGCCGACGAAATCGGCGGCCTCCAGCACGTCGGGCGGGCATTCCGGGTGGGCGATCACGGTCAGCCGGTCGAAACGGCGGCGGAAATCCTCGATCTCGGCGCCGGTGAAGCGCTCATGCACCTCGCAATGGCCCTTCCAGGCGATGATCTCGACCTTGGTCTGGGTCGCGACGTACTTCGCCAGATATTCGTCGGGCAAGAAGATCACCCGGTCGACGCCCAGCGATTCCACCACCTCCACCGCGTTGCCGGAGGTGCAGCAGATGTCGACCTCCGCCTTCACCTCGGCCGAGGTGTTGACGTAGGCGACCACCGGCACGCCGGGATGCGCCTCGCGCAGGAGCCGCACGTCGGCGGCGGTGATGCTGTCGGCCAGCGAGCAGCCGGCGTTGCGGCTGGGGATCAGCACCGTCTTGGCCGGGTTCAGCAGCTTCGCCGTCTCCGCCATGAAATGAACGCCCGCCAGAACGATGACGTCGGCGTCGGTTTGCGTCGCCTTGGCGGCCAGCGCCAGGCTGTCGCCGACGATGTCGGCCACGCCGTGGAAGATCTCCGGCGTCTGGTAGTTGTGCGCCAGGATGACGGCGTTGCGTTCGCGCTTCAGCTCGTTGATGGCGTGGACCAGCGGCGCGTGGAAGGGCCATTCGATGGCCGGCACGACGCGCTTCATCCGGTCGTAGATCGGCGCGGTCGCCGCAGCGACGGCGGGGGTGTAGGCGAGTTCGGCGACCTCGGGCATCGGTGTGCTCCGCTCTATGCTCGTTCTGAGTAAAACCATATGTGCTCTATAAGAGCATATCAAGCGGAAAAGATCGGGCGGAAAAGATGGAATGGAAACAATCCGGCGCGGGCGGCGTTGTGTATGGCGTGGGCGAGGTCGGCAGCGTGGCCTCGCCCCGGTCAGTGCTGTCCGGAGTTCAGCCGATGAAAGCCTTCCTCGCCGCGCTCGTCGCCATCCTCGTCCTGGCCGGTGGTGCCTGGGCGATCCTGCCGAGCCTGTTCGCCCGCAGCGCCGACGAGACCTTCGCTTCAAGCGGCGCGCGGGTGGGGGAGGAGGCGTCGATCGAACACCGCAACTTCTCCGGCCGACCGCAGGCCGACCGTCAGGAATGATCGCTCAGACAGGGAAAAAGGGATGAGCCCGACCGGGTTGCCCCGAACGGCGAAGGCAACCTTTGGTCCTGCCGGGCGTTGTCCATGTTCGGGCCAGTGATGGCATTCGAACAGGATTCCGGAGCGGTTTGCGGGAGTGTGATGACGGTTCATGATCCGGAAAGCGGCGCGGATGGTTTGCGCGCCGACGTCTACCGGCTGCTGGCGCTGACACTGGCCGCCCCACCGGGCGCCGACCTGCTTGCGCTGCTGGGCGGCCTTGCCGGCGATGCGACGCCGATCGGCCGCGCCTTCGACGATCTGGCCGCCCGCGCCCGCGCGACCGATGCCCAAGCGGCGGAGCGGGAGTTCAACGCGCTGTTCATCGGCGTCGTCCAGGGCGAGCTGGTGCCCTATGCCTCCTTCTACCGCACGGGCTTCCTGACCGACCGGCCGCTGTCGGCCCTGCGCGCCGACCTGCAGGCGCTGGGGCTTGAGCGCGCGCCCGACGTGTCGGAGCCGGAGGACCACATCGCCGCACTCTGCGACGTGATGGCGGTGTTGATCCGCGAGGGGGCCGATCCGGCGGTGCAGCGCCACATGCTGGACAGCCATCTGACGCCCTGGGCGGACCGCTTCTTCCAAGATCTGGAGGGGGCGGAGGCGGCCGGCCTCTACCGCCCGGTCGGCACCATCGGCCGCCTGTTCCTGGAGATCGAACAGGAAGCCCTCAATAGACAAACCGACCTGCTGGAGGAGGCCGACGCATGAAGACGCCGCCAGAACCCCCGCGCAATCCCCTGCAGCGCCGCGACATCCTGAAGACGCTGGGCCTCGGCGCCGCGGGTGCCGCCGCGGTCGCCGTGCTGCCGGCGGGCGAGGAGGCGCAGGCGATGGAATCGCCGCAGGAGCAGGTGAAGACCCGCTACCGCGAAACCGAACACGTCAAGCGCTTCTACGCGCTGAACCGCCTGTAGGGCGATCCGGAGGGTGTCCATGCTGGTCAAACGCAGCTCGGCGAAATCGACAGGCAACAAGCGCTCCGGTCTGGTCGCCGCGCTGGCCGACAGCCTGGAGTCGGGCGTCAGCCGCCGCGGCTTCCTGCGCCGCTCCGGCCTTGCCGCGGGCGGCATCGCCGCCGTCGGCGCGCTGCCGGGCGCGATGATCCGCAAGGCCGAAGCCGGTCCCATCCTGCCGAACATCGAGGTGGTGACGCGCAAGAATGTCTGCACCCACTGCTCCGTCGGCTGCACGGTGATCGCCGAGGTGCAGAACGGCGTCTGGGTCGGGCAGGAGCCGGGCTGGGAAAGCCCGATCAACCAGGGCACCCACTGCGCCAAGGGCGCGTCGGTGCGTGAGCTGACAAAGGGCACCCGCCGGGTCAAATACCCGCTGAAGCTGGTCGACGGCGTGTGGCAGCGCATCGCCTGGGACCAGGCGATCGAGGAGATCGGCAACCAGTTGATGGAGATCCGGCAGGCGTCGGGGCCGGACGCGGTGTTCTGGCTGGGCTCGGCGAAGTTCTCCAACGAGGGCGCCTATCTCTACCGCAAGCTGGCGGCCTTCTGGGGGACCAACAACGTCGACCATCAGGCGCGCATCTGCCATTCCACCACAGTCGCCGGCGTGGCGAACACGTGGGGCTACGGCGCCATGACCAACAGCTACAACGACATCCAGAACTCCAAGGCGCTGCTGATCGTCGGCGGCAACCCGGCGGAGGCGCACCCGGTGTCGATGCAGCACATGCTGCGCGGCAAGGAGCACAACCGCGCGCCCTTCATCGTCATCGACCCGCGCTTCACCCGCACCGCCGCCCACGCCACCGAATATGTCCGCATCCGCCCCGGTACCGACATCCCCATCGCCTGGGGCCTGCTGTGGCACATCTTCGAAAACGGCTGGGAGGACAAGGAATACATCCGCCAGCGCGTCTACGGCATGGATGAAATCCGCGCCGAGGTGAAGAAATGGACTCCCGAGGAGGTGGAGCGGGTGACCGGCGTCCCCGGCGCCCAGGTTCGCCGGGTGGCGGAGGTGATTGCGAAGAACAAGCCCAGCACGGTGATCTGGTGCATGGGCGTCACCCAGCACACCGTCGGCACCGCCAACGTCCGCGCCCTGTCGATCCTGCAGCTGGCGCTGGGCAACATCGGCGTGGCCGGCGGCGGCGCCAACATCTATCGCGGCCACTGCAACGTGCAGGGCGCCACCGACTTCGGCCTCGACGTCAGCACGCTGCCCGCCTATTACGGACTGGCGGAAGGGGCGTGGAAGCATTTCGCCCGCGCCTGGGACGTCGAGTACGACTATCTGAAGGGCCGCTTCGCCTCCAAGGACCTGATGGAGGCCAAGGGCATCCCGACCACGCGCTGGTTCGACGCGGTGCTGGCCAAGCCGGGCGACATCGACCAGCCCAGCCCCTTGCGCGCCATGATGTGCTTCGGCCATGGCGGCAACACCGTCACCCGCATGCCGGACATGGTGAAGGGGCTGGAGAAGCTGAGCCTGCTGGTCATCGCCGATCCGCACCCGACCACCTTCGCGGCGATCAAGGAGCGGCGCAACGGCACCTACATCCTGCCGGCCTGCACCCAGTTCGAGACCGACGGGTCGCGCACCTGCTCCAACCGCTCGATGCAGTGGGGGGAGAAGGTGGTGGAGCCGATCTTCGAATCGAAGGACGACTACACCATCATGTACCTGCTGGCGCGCAAGCTGGGCTTCGCCGACCAGATGTTCAAGCACATCACGGTGGAGGACACCCGGCCGGTGCCGGAGGACATCCTGCGGGAGATGAACCGCAGCTGCCTGTCGATCGGCGCCACCGGCCAGTCGCCGGAACGGCTGAAGATGCACATGAAGCATCAGGCCGATTTCGACAAGATCACCATGCGGGCCTCCTCCGGCCCCTGCGCCGGCGATTATTACGGCCTGCCCTGGCCGGTCTGGGGCCATCCGGAGATCAAGCATCCGGGATCGGCGGTGCTCTACGACACCTCCAAGCATGTGATGGACGGCGGCGGCGTCTTCCGCGCCCGCTTCGGGGTGGAGCGCAACGGCGTCTCGCTGCTGGCCGACGGCTCCTATTCGAAGGGGTCGGAGATCGAGGACGGCTATCCCGAATTCACCATGGCCGTGCTGAGGAAGCTGGGCTGGGACAAGGATCTGACGCCCGACGAGATGCGCGTCATCCAGGCCATCGGCGGCGGCGGGGCCGAGGTGGACAATGTCAGCTGGCAGACCGACCTGTCGATGGGCATCATCCGGGTGGCGCTGAAGCATGGCTGCGTGCCGCACGGCAACGCCAAGGCGCGCGCCGTCGCCTGGAACCTGCCCGACCCGGTGCCGATCCATCGCGAGCCGATCTATTCCCCGCGCCCCGATCTGGTGAAGGCCTTCCCGGCCATCGAGGACCGGCGCGACTTCCGTCTGGTCCAGCTTGCCCGCTCCCTCCAGTTCAAGGTGGCGGACAGCGACCTGCGCCAGCGCTTCCCGATGATCCTGACCTCCGGCCGGCTGGTCGAGTATGAGGGCGGCGGCGAGGAAACCCGGTCGAATCCGTGGCTGGCCGAGCTGCAGCAGTCGATGTTCGCGGAGATCAACACCAAGGACGCCGAAGGGCTGGGCATCAGGGATGGCGCCTGGGTCTGGATCCATGGGCCGGAGGACGGCAGCAAGGCCAAGGTCAAGGCGCTGGTGACCGACCGCGTCGGCAGCGGCACGGTGTTCCTGCCCTTCCACTTCTCCGGTTTCTGGCGCGGCGACAGTCTGCGCGGCAACTACCCGCCCAACACCGACCCGATCGTGCTGGGCGAGCCGGCCAACGGGGTGACGACCTACGGCTACGACCCCGTCACCTTCATGCAGGAAACCAAAGTCACCCTCTGCCGGGTCGAACCGGCATGACGTGCGGGAGCTGATCAGACATGGCCCGGATGAAGTTCCTGTGCGATTCGGAACGCTGCATCGAATGCAACGCCTGCGTCACCGCCTGCAAGAACGAGCATGAGGTGCCCTGGGGCATCAACCGCCGCCGGCTGGTCACGCTGAACGACGGCAAGCCCGGCGAGCGGTCGATCTCCATGGCCTGCATGCATTGCAACGACCCGCCCTGCGCCGCGGTGTGCCCGGTCGACTGCTTCCTGCAGACCGCCGACGGGGTGGTTCTGCACAGCAAGGACCTGTGCATCGGCTGCGGCTACTGCTTCTACGCCTGCCCGTTCGGCGCGCCGCAATACCCGCGCACCACCGACTTCGGCAGCCGCGGCAAGATGGACAAATGCACCTTCTGCGCCGGCGGTCCCGAACCGGACGGCAGCGTCGAGGAGTACCAGAAATACGGCGCCAACCGGCTGGCCGAGGGCAAGCTGCCGCTCTGTGCGGAGATGTGCTCCACCCGCGCGCTGATGGCCGGCGACGGCGCCATCCTGGCCGACATCTATCAGGAGCGGTCGGTGCGGCGCGGCTACGGCTCCGGTGCTCCCGGCTGGTCCACCGCCTACGGCCGCAACGACCGCGGCTCCCCCTTCGCGCCCGGCGGGCCGGGGACGGGAGGGGCGTGAGGGTCGGCTGACGATACCCCCACCCTAAACCCTCCCCCGCTGGGCGGGGGAGGGGACACGCGCTTGTTCGGGAGAGTGGCGGCAGTCCCTCCCCTGCCCAGCGGGGGAGGTTAGGTGGGGGCAAGTGAAGCAAAGAAGTCGCCTAACCGGGAGACCCAACCCATGCGCCCCACCATGCGCCCCCTGCACGCCCTGCTGCTGATCGCCCTGATGGCCGTTGCTGGTCTGGCCGCTCCGACTTTCGCACAAGCGCAACTCACCCAGGTGCCCGGCCCCAGTTCGCCGACCACCAAGGAGCAGGTGCCGCTCTACGTCCCGCAGGACGACAAGGTGGTCGGCCGCGTCAGCATTCCGGACGAGAAGCTGGCGGTGCTGGTCCAGCCGGAAGGGCGGGAATGGCGGGAGTGGCGCACCCATACGCTGCGGCTGGCGATCGGCGGGCTGGCCATCGGCATGATCGTCGTGCTGGCGGCCTTCTTCCTCTATCGCGGTACCATCCGAATCCATGGCGGCAAGGCGGGGCGGCTGGTGCTGCGCTTCAACTGGGCGGACCGCTTCGCCCATTGGACGACGGCGGTCAGCTTCCTGACCATGGCGCTGACCGGGGTGATCCTGACCTTCGGCCGGCCGCTGCTGATCCCGCTGATCGGCCATCAGGCCTTCACGCCGCTGGCGGAGTATTCGAAGTCGATCCACAATTTCGTCAGCGTGCCCTTCGTCGTCGGGCTGGTGATGATCCTGGCGCTGTGGCTGCGCGACAATGTGCCGGAGAAGGCCGACTGGATTTGGATCAGGACGGCCGGCGGCCTCTTGTCCAAGGCCGGCGGCCACCATCCTGAGGCCGGGCGCTTCAACGCCGGGCAGAAGATGGTGTTCTGGAGCATCGTGCTGGGCGGCATGGCGCTGGCGGCCACCGGCTATCTGATGATGGTGCCCTTCGTCTTCACCGGGATCGGCGGGATGCAGATCATCCATGTCATCCACGGGCTGCTGGCGGCGGCGCTGATCGCTGCGGTGATCGGTCACATCTACATCGGCACCATCGGCATGGAAGGCGCCTTCGACGCCATGGGCTGCGGCGAGGTCGACGAGAACTGGGCGATGGAGCATCACCGCCGCTGGTATCAGGAGCAGCTGCGCAAGGGCTATGTCGAAGGGCGCCAGCCGGCGGAGTGAGGCGCCCCGGCGCACCTGTCATTGGGTGGGATACGAACAATCCCACCCCCGCACCGTCTCCTTCCATAGTACAATTTACCCTCCGCCTCTCAGAGTGGCTGAATGGCCCCGACAAACGCGCCGGACCGGGGACCTGACCGGTTCGCCACACTGAGAGGAACGGCCCAAATGCTCCACCAGGCTCTCGAAACGCTCCAGAAGCAGATCGCGCTCCGCCCCCGCTACGACAACTTTATCGGCGGCCAGTGGGTTGCGCCGGTGGACGGCCAATACTTCACCAACCTGACCCCGATTACCGGCAAGCCGCTGTGCGAGGTCGCCCGTTCCCAGGCCGCCGACGTCGAGCTGGCGCTGGACGCCGCCCACAAGGCCAAGGATGCCTGGGGCCGCACCTCGCCGACCGAGCGCTCGAACATCCTGCTGAAGATCGCGGACCGCATGGAAGAGCGGCTGGAGATCATCGCGCTGGCCGAGACGCTGGACAACGGCAAGCCGATCCGCGAGACCCGCGCCGCCGACGTGCCGCTCGCCATCGACCATTTCCGCTACTATGCCGGCTGCATCCGCGCCCAGGAAGGCTCGATCGCCGAGATCGACCACACCACCTACGCCTACCACTTCCATGAGCCGCTGGGCGTCGTCGGCCAGATCATTCCCTGGAACTTCCCGCTGCTGATGGCCGCCTGGAAGCTGGCCCCGGCGCTGGCCGCCGGCAACTGCATCGTGCTGAAGCCGGCCGAGCAGACCCCGATGGCGATCATGGTCCTGATGGAGATGATCGGCGATCTGCTGCCGCCGGGCGTCATCAACGTCGTCAACGGCTTCGGCATCGAGGCCGGCAAGCCGCTCGCCACCAACAAGCGCATCTCCAAGATCGCCTTCACCGGCGAGACCTCGACCGGCCGCCTGATCCTGCAGTACGCGTCGGAGAACATCATCCCGTCGACCGTCGAGCTGGGCGGCAAGTCGCCGAACATCTTCTTCGAAGACGTGATGGCGTCCGACGACGAGTTCCTCGACAAGGCGCTGGAAGGCTTCGCGATGTTCGCGCTGAACCAGGGCGAGGTCTGCACCTGCCCGAGCCGCGTCCTCATCCAGAAGTCGATCTATGACCGCTTCATCAAGCTGGCGGTGGAACGCGTCACCAAGATCGCCCAGGGCCACCCGCTGGACGGCGCCACCATGATCGGCGCCCAGGCGTCGCAGGAGCAGATGGAGAAGATCCTCTCCTACATCGAGATCGGCAAGGCCGAGGGCGCCAAGGTTCTGGCGGGCGGCGGGCGTGCCCATCTGGGCGGCGAGCTGGAGGGCGGCTACTACGTCCAGCCGACCATCCTGGAAGGCCACAACAAGATGCGCATCTTCCAGGAGGAGATCTTCGGCCCGGTCGTCGCCGTGACGACCTTCGAGACCGAGGAAGAGGCGCTGGCCATCGCCAACGACAGCGAGTTCGGCCTGGGCGCCGGCGTCTGGACCCGTGACGGCAACCGCGCCTTCCGCATGGGCCGCGGCATCCAGGCCGGCCGCGTGTGGACCAACTGCTACCACCTGTACCCGGCGCACGCCGCCTTCGGTGGTTACAAGAAGTCCGGCATCGGCCGCGAGACCCACAAGATGATGCTCGACCACTACCAGCAGACCAAGAACCTGCTGGTCAGCTACAGCCCGAAAGCGCTCGGCTTCTTCTGAGCCCTGCTCCTCCCTATCGGGCAAACCTGGGCCGGGGGCGCGTCCCCCGGCCTTTTTTCTTTCGCCGCGTGGTTTCGTGATAAAGGACCACCATGACCGCCCCCACCTCGATCGATCGCGTTACCGCCACCCCCGAAGCCATCGCCCTGCTGGACCGCCTTGCCGCGAAGCACGGGCCGCTGATGCTGCATCTGTCGGGCGGCTGCTGCGACGGGACGGCGCCGCTCTGCCTGCCGAAGGGGGAATTCCGGCTGGGCGGGCGCGACCTGTGCCTCGGCAAGATTGGCGACACGCCTTTCTGCATGTCCGACGACACTTTCCAATGGTGGCGCAACACCCAGGTCATCCTGGACGTTATCCAGGCGCGCGGCGGCGGCTTTTCGATCGAGGCGCCGGACGGCGTCCGCTTCACCGCCAAGGCCCGTCTTTTCACCGACGATGAGTTGGCTGGCTTGCCCGATCCGCGGCCGGCAGAGAGTATCTAGGCCGAGCATCTTCAGGAGCCTCCCCGCATCATGTCCTCCTTCACCGGTCCGCGGATTGGTCTTGCCCGCCGCCATCCCTGGAGTACCCTTGCCGGATCGCATCCGCGCACGGAGAGGGAGGCGCAGGCGGCATCGATGTCCACACGGGAGATCTCCGCAGACGGACCCTCCGCAGACGGCCCGGTGAAACCCGCGCCCGGCGACGGCATGCCGCGCGCCGTGACCCATGCCGAACGGCCCGACGAGGCGGCACGGGAGCTGCGCGCCGGGCTGGGCGAGGCGGCGCTGGAACTGGTGGTGGTGTTCTGCGCCCCCAGCTATGACCGCGACGCCCTGGCCGACGCCCTGGCGCGGGAGTTCGGCATGGTGCCGGTCATCGGCTGCACCACGGCGGGGGAGATCGGTCCCGGCGGCTACACCACCAACGCCCTGGTGGCGGTGGGCTTCCCGAGCGAGGATTTCTGCATCGTCACCGCGCTGGTCGACCATGTCGACCGTTTCGAGATCGCCGACAGCACCGCCATTGCGCGCTCGCTGCTGTCGCGCCGCGACCGGGCGATGGCGAGCCGGCCGGTGCCGCTGGGCGAGGATGCCCGCAGCTTCGCCATGCTGCTGATCGACGGCCTTTCGATGAGCGAGGAGACGGTGGTCAGCGCGCTGCACAATGCGCTGATCGACATCCCGCTGTTCGGCGCCTCGGCCGGCGACGACCTGCATTTCGAACGCACCTTTGTCCTGCACGAGGGCGCCTTTCACCCCAATGCCGCCGTGGTGACCCTGTTCACCACCAACCGGCCCTTTACCGTCTTCCGCACCCAGCATTTCGTCAGCTCCGACCGCAAGATGGTGGTCACCGGCGCCGACCCGCAGCACCGTATCGTCCATGAGATCAATGCCGAGCCGGCCGGCCGCGAGTACGCCCGGCTGGTCGGACTGGAGGGCGAGCCGCTGACCCCGATGATCTTCGCCGCCCATCCCGTCGTCGTGCGGGTCGGCGGCCAGTACCATGTCCGCTCGATCCAGAAGGTGAACGACGACGAGAGCCTGACCTTCTTCTGCGCCATCGACGAGGGCATCGTCCTGACGGTGGCGGAGGGGGTCGATCCGGTCTCCAACTTCGACGGGCTGATCGCGGGCATCGAGGAGGAGGTTGGCGCGCCCGACCTCATCCTCGGCTGTGACTGCATCCTGCGCCGGCTGGAGATGGAGCAGCGGCAATTGAATGCCGTCATGTCGGAACGGCTGGCGCGCAACCGGGTTGTCGGATTCTGTGCCTACGGCGAACAGGTGAACGGCATGCACGTCAACCAGACCTTCACGGGCGTCGCCATCGGAGGGCGCTAAGCCATGGCCGGCATCCAAACCCGCAGCTGGACGCTCGATCCCGCCGACCGCATCGCCGAGCTGGAGCGCGAGAACGCTAAGCTCCAGCGCATCAACAAGGTGCTGATGGACCGTGTCGAGCGGTCGATGGATTTCCAGGGCGGCGCCTTCTCGCTGTTCCAGACCGCCATCGTGCTGGAGCAGAAGATCCGCGAGCGCACGCTGGAGCTGGAACGCGCCCTGCACAAGCTGGAGGACAGCAACCGCGACCTCGCCCGCGCGAAGGAATTGGCGGACACCATGCGCACCCGCCTGTTCGAGGCGATCGAGTCGGTGAACGAGGGGTTCGCCCTGTTCGACTCGGCCGACCGGCTGGTGCTGTGCAACCGCAAATACCTGTCCTACTGGCCGTCGGTGGCGGGCCGCATCCAGGCCGGCATCCGCTTCAACGATCTGGTGGCGATGGTCGCCGCCGCCGGCGCGGTCAGCGAGCCGCCGCCCGACGTCTGGCTGCGCGAGCGGATGGAGCACCGCCACGACCTGAAGGGCGTGTTCCTCAATCGCCTGTCCGATGGCCGCTGGATCCAGGTGAACGAGCGGCGGACCCGCGACGGCGGTATCGTCGGCGTCTACACCGACATCACCGTCATCAAGCATGAGGAGGAGCGGCGGCGCGAATCCGAACAGGCGGAGAAATCGGCGCTGATGACGCTGAACGACCAGTTGCAGCAGGCGAAATCCCAGGCCGATCAGGCCAATCTGTCGAAGACCCGCTTCATCGCCGCCGCCAGCCACGACCTGCTGCAACCGTTGAACGCAGCCCGCCTGTTCGTCTCGGCGCTGGCCGACCTGGAACAGCCGGACGCCAATGCGGAGCTGGTGGAGAACATCGACGTCGCGTTGGCGTCGGTCGAGGATCTGCTGTCGGCGCTGCTGGACATCTCCAAGCTCGATGCCGGGGCGGTGACGCCGGAGGTCAGCGATTTCCCGTTGCGCGGCATCCTGGCGCCGCTCGCCACAGAATATGCCGCGGTGGCGGCAGAGCGCGGCATCGACCTGAAGGTGGTGGGATCGGGGGCGGTGGTGCGCAGCGACATGCGGCTGCTGCGCCGGATCGTGCAGAATTTCCTGTCCAATGCGCTGCGCTATGTCCAGGGCGGCCGGGTGGTGGTCGGTTGCCGCCGGGCCGGCGACGGCATCCGCATCGAGGTGTGGGACAACGGCCCCGGCATCCCGCGCGACAAGATCACCGAGATCTTCCAGGAGTTCCGCCGGCTCGACACCCCGGTCACCAAGGGGCGCGACCGCGGCATGGGGCTGGGGCTTGCCATCGTCGACCGCGTCGCCCGCATGCTGGGCCACCCGATCACCGTGCGGTCGGAGCCGGGCAAAGGGTCCGTCTTCGCCGTCACCGTGCCGCGCGGGACGGAGCGCCGCGCCGCGCGCCCGGCCAGCATCGCCGCCCGGCCGATGACGAACCGGCTGGCCGGCACCTCCGTGCTGGTGCTGGACAATGAGCCGGCGGTGGTGGCGGGGATGGAGGCGCTGCTGCGCGGCTGGGCCTGCGACGTGGTGTCGGCCACCAACGGCGACGAGGCGCTGGCGCTGCTGTCCGGCATGCCGCAGCCGCCGGACCTGCTGATCGCCGACTATCACCTCGACGACGGGGCGCTCGGCGTCAACGAGGTGGCGCGGCTGCGCGCCGCCTGCGGCCGCATCCTGCCTGCCGTGATCGTCACCGCCAACCGCACGCCCGAACTGGCGGACGAGGCCAAGGCGGCCGGCTGTCTGGTGCTGAACAAGCCGGTGAAGCCGGCGCAGCTGCGCGCCGTGATGTCGGGGCTGGTGGGCTGAGCGGAGGCTGATGATTTACCGGTAACGCCTTACCGGTTCGGCTGTTGTCGGTTTTTATGACCGACCCCGCTGCGCTGCGCGACAAGGCGCTCGAAATCCACCGGCTGCTGTGCACCGTTTACGGCTGCCCGGTCGCCTATTTCCACAGCCTCGACCCGCTGAGCGAGTTGGTGTCGTCGCTGCTGTCGCACCGCACCCGGAATGCGGCATCCGGCGCCGCCTTCAAGGCGCTGCGGCGGCGCTGGCCCGGCTGGGAAGCGGTGCGCGACGCCCCGGTCGCGGAGGTGGAGGCGACCATCGCCGGCGTCACCTGGCCGGAGCAGAAGGCGCCGCGCATCCAGGCCATCCTGCGCCGCATCACCGATCGGGTCGGCAGCCTGTCGCTCGACCTGTTGTCCGATATGACGGTGCCCGAGGCCCGCGCGTGGCTGGAGGAGTTGCCGGGGGTGGGTCCGAAGACCAGCGCGGCGGTGCTGAGTTTCTCCACCTTGCGACAGGCAGCGCTGCCGGTGGACAGCCATCACCACCGCGTCGCC
Source organism: Azospirillum oryzae (assembly GCF_900177515.1). Taxonomy (GTDB): domain Bacteria; phylum Pseudomonadota; class Alphaproteobacteria; order Azospirillales; family Azospirillaceae; genus Azospirillum; species Azospirillum oryzae_A. The sequence goes on along the minus strand of NZ_FXAK01000010.1, from coordinate 544,365 downwards.
GTGCGCACCGGCCTGATCCCCGCCAACGTCGCCGTCGGTCCCTCCCACGCCGTGCTGTCGGCGCAATTGCCGACGGAGTGGGACGCCCAACAGGTCTACGACAACCACGAAGTCATGATGCTGCACGGCCAGCGCTGCTGCTATTATCAGGCGCCGGCCTGCGACCGTTGCGTGCTGCTGCGCCTGTGTCCCACTGGGCAAGCCTTGCGCCCGTCGGAGGAGGAGCGGGAGAGGGCGTGAGGGTGGGACGGCCGGCCGGTGGGGATACCGGATTGACCTGATCCTGCTATATTGTACCGTCGTCGGGTACATGTTGCCGAAAGAGAGGGTGTCATGGGCTACGCTGAGCTGATCAAGAAGCTGCAGGCTTTGCCCGAAGACAAGCAGGCCGAAGTTTTCGATTTCGTCGAGTTCCTGGCTGCCCGCTTCGCTGCTTCCAAGGATGCAGGAAGGGACGAATGGTCCGGAAATGAATTCGCCGAGTTCAGCATGGAGCAGGCAATGCGGGGGATGGAAGACGATCCCGTTACCTACAGCCGTGGTGATCTGCGGGAAGTCTGGCGATGAAACGGGCTGGTCAGATTGCGTTGGTGCCTTTCCCGTTCACGGATCTGAACGGGAGCAAGCTGCGGCCGGTATTGCTGATCCGACAGGCATCGTCCCAGTTCGATGATTGGCTTGTCTGCATGGTTTCATCACAGGTCCGGCAAGCTGAACCCGATCTTGATGAAATTCTCACTCCCGAAGATGCCGATTTTAATGACACAGGCTTGAAGGTGACCAGCGTAATGCGGTTGGGTCGGCTCGCTGTGATCGATGGAGCGCTGTTGAGCGGTCGGATTGGACAGATTGGCGCTGAGCGATTGGTTCGCTTACGCCATCGACTTGCCGCATGGTTGATCGATGCGCCGAAATCTCCGGACTGATGGCATCCTCCTCCATTCGTTTTGTGCATTGCAACACGCAGCCATTCCCAGAATGCACGGCCAATCACCATCGGCAGAGCGCATATAAGATTGTGAGGGCGACGAAGACGCCGCTCCGATCTTTATAAGACGAGGCCTGAGGTGATACACAAGATTCTGGACGCGATCGATGCCATTGTCGCGGAAAAACGCCAGAACGGTCAGCTTGAGGATTGGCTCAAAAGCGGTGCCGCCCGGCGTTTCTGCGAGAAGATTTCGTCCGAGCGCAAGCACTATTATCCCGCCTTGCTTCTCTACTTGGAGCGCAATGGCGGGCAGCATATCTGACCAGTACTGGTAACGGGAACGGGCCGCGGCATTCCGCGGCCCGCCCGTTTTTGAGGGGCCCTATTCGGCGGCCAGCGGCTTCGGCATCATGCTGCCGGTCTGCTGGAAGCGGGTGTGCCAGGCGAAGGCCTCCTCCAGCAAATGCGGGGTGTGGCCGCCGCGCTGCAAGGCCCGGCGCTGATAGTCGGCCGCCAGCTCGCGGTAGCTGGGATGGACGCAGTTGCGGATGATGGTCTCCGCCCGCTCGCGCGGTGCCAGACCGCGCAGGTCGGCCAGCCCGACCTCCGTCACCAGAACGTCGACGTCATGCTCGTTGTGGTCGACATGGGTGACCATCGGCACGACGCTGGAGATGGCGCCGCCCTTGGCCAGCGACTTGGTGACGAAGATGGCGAGGTGGCTGTTGCGGGCGAAGTCGCCGGAGCCGCCGATGCCGTTCATCATCTGCGTGCCGTTGACGTGGGTGGAGTTGACGTTGCCGTAGATGTCGCACTCCAGCGCCGTGTTGATGCCGATGACGCCCAGGCGGCGGATCACCTCCGGATGGTTGGAGATCTCCTGCGGGCGCAGCAGCAGCCGGCCCTTGTAGGAGCCGATCTTCGGCAGCACCTCGGCGTATTTGCCGGCGCTGAGCGTGATCGAGGAGCCGGACGCGAAGTTCAGCTTGCCGGCGTCGAACAGCTCGAAGGTGCTGTCCTGCAACACCTCGCTGTACATGGTCAGGTCGTGGAACGGCCCGTCGATCAGCCCGTGCAGCACCGCGTTGGCGATGGTGCCGATGCCGGCCTGCAGCGGGGCCAGCGAGCGGCCCATCCGGCCCTGCTTCACCTCGCGGCCGAGGAACTCGATCAGGTGGCCGGCGATGGCGTTGGTCTCGTCGTCGGGCGGCAGGATGCTGGCGGAACTGTCCTGCTTGCGCGTCACCACGATGGCGGCGATCTTCGACGGGTCGATCGGGATATAGGGCAGGCCGGCACGGCTTTCCGCCGTCACCACCGGGATCGGCTCGCGGAAGGGGCGGCGGGTCGGGATGTAGACATCGTGCATCCCCTCCAGATCCAGCGGCTGGGTCAGGTTCAGCTCGATGATGATCTTCTCGGCCAGGATGGCGAAGGTCGCCGAGTTGCCGATGGAGGTGGTCGGCACGATCCCGCCGTTTTCGGTGATGGCGCAGGCCTCGATCACCGCGACGTCGACCGGCCCCATCTGGCGCGAGCGCAGCAGTTCCACCGTTTCCGACAGATGCTGGTCGACGAACATCACCTCGCCGCGGTTGATCGCCTTGCGCAGCACCGGGTCGGCCTGGAAGGGCAGGCGGCGGGACAGTACCCCCGCCTCGGTCAGGATTTTGTCGACGTCGTTGCCCAGCGAGGCGCCGGTCATCAGCGTGATTTTCAGCTTCTCCGAGGCGGCGCGCTCGGCCAGCGCCAGCGGCACCGCCTTGGCATCGCCGGCGCGGGTGAAGCCGCTCATGCCCACGGTCATGCCGTCCTTGATGAGGAAGGCGGCTTCTTCCGCCGGAACCACCTTGCCCCACAGGGATTTCAGGCGGATGCGATCTCGGTACATCGGGCGTTCCTTTTATGAGTGCTTTTTGGCGAATGGCGAACGATCCGTACCTTGGCGGTCGTCTTTCTTGTTTGAAAATACTCATAAGGAGGCGCTGTCCGTCGCCGCAATTGTTCGTCCGGAATATCAGGCAACGCTCAAGTGAATGGGTGGGCGAATATCGGCTGTTCGGTGCGCTGTGCGGACGTTGACTTGAAACTGTGTCGGGCTGATTTGCTGAAACTCAGTTTCGCTTTCTGGTATTTGTGGGCATCGGCCGGTCCTGTACCTGTGCGCAGCTGTGTCTGTACGCGCCGGGGAGGAGGGCGTAGCATCGGCCCGTCGATCCAACCGCAGGAGTCCGCCGGCGTGGCGTCCCCGCATCGGCCGACCGTCAGCACCCGCAGTTACGACGGGCATGAACGGCGGCACGCCCATGACCATCACCAGATCGTGCTGCCCGTCGCCGGGACCCTCGACATGGAGGTCGGCGGTGCCTGCGGGCGGGTGGGCGACGGGCGCGGGGTGCTGGTGGCCGACGGCGTGCCGCACAGCTTCCGCAGCGGCGGGACCAACCGCTTCGTCGTGCTGGACGTGCCGGCCGCCGGGCTGATGCCGGAGGCGGCGGTGCGCGCCTGCGACGCCTTCTTCGCCATCGACGGTGCGCTGGACGGGCTGGTGCGTTACTTGGCGGCGGAGGCGGCCGACCGGCCGCTCGACCCGGTGCTGGCCCATCATTCGGCGGGGCTGCTGCTGCGCGCCCTGGAGGCCCGGCAGCCGCCGCCCGTATCGAGCGATCCCATTGACCGCGCCCTCGCCCTGATGGCGGAGCGCTGTGCCGAGCCGCTGACGGTGGCGGAATTGGCCGAGGCGGCCGGTCTGGCGCCCAGCCGGTTCCATGAACGCTTCCGTGCCCGCACTGGGAACACCCCCGCCGCCATGCTGGCAAGTCTGCGGCTGGACCGGGCGGAGGCATTGCTGCGGGAAGGGCAGCTGCCGCTGGCCGAGGTGGCGCTGGCGGTGGGCTTCTCCGACCAGAGCGCCCTGACCCGCAGCCTGCGCCGCCGCCGCGGCACCACGCCGGGGGCGGTGCGGAAACCTAGATAGAGCGGGCTGCTTCGACGATCACCGCCGCCACCGCGTCCGGGCGCGACAGGTGGGGAGCGTGGCCGCTTTCGACCTCCACCGTCCGGGCGCCGATGCGCGACGCGGTGGCGCGCAGGAAGTCGGGCGGCAGCATGCGGTCGTTGGTGGCGACGACATACCAGGCAGGCCTGGTCTTCCAGGCGGCGGCGCTCACCTTCGTCGCGAAGCAGGCCGCCGCCACCGGCCCCTGCGTCGCGGCCAGCAGGGCTGCATCCTCGGCCGGCAGATCCTGGGCGAAATTGCGGGCCATGCCCTCCGGTTTCAGGGTCAGGAAACGGTCCTTGTCCACCGACACGCCGGACAGGCCGGCCGATGGCGGGAAGGACTTCAGCGTGTCGTTCGGCGACTGCCCGGCGTCGGGGGCGAAGGCGGCGACGTAGACCAGCGATTTCACCCGCTCCTGGTCGCCGATCTGGGTGATGACGGCGCCGCCCCAGGAATGGCCGACCAGCACCACCGGCCCCTTGGTCCGGTCGATGGCGCGCTGGACATGGGCGACGTCGTCGTCGAGCGAGACCAGCGGGTTCTGCACCGCGACCGCCGCGAACCCTTCCGCCTGCAGGCGGGGGATCACCCGGCCCCAGGAGGAGCCGTCGGCGAAGGCGCCATGCACGAGGATGATGGTGGGGGTGGAACTCATGAGAAGGGCGCTCCCGCTGGCGGTCGGATCAGCCAGTCAGAGCATGCCGGCGGCGCGGCCGTCCAGCCGGGGCGGGGAGCTTTTTCTCAGGGTGGAAAAGGACTTGCCGGTTATTCCGCCGGCTGTCCGCTCGTCCGCCGGCCGAAAGTGGCGACGCGATACACGTACCAGAGCGCGATCCCGGCGGCGACGATGTTGGACACCGGGTTCAGCCAGCCGGCGACCTGCTGATAGCGGTCCTCCAGCAGATAGCCGGCGGTGGCGAGGAAGGTCGTCCAGATCGCCGTGCCGACGGTGGTGTAGAGCAGGAAGGGGGCCAGCGCCATCTCCGACACCCCGGCGGGAATCGAGATCAGCGTGCGCACCGCCGGGATCATCCGGCCGATCAGCACCGACCGGCCGCCATGCTCGCGGAAGCGGGTGGCGGCCTGATCGACCTCCTCCGGCGCGATGGTCAGCCAGCGGCCATGCCGCCCGGCCCAGCGCTTCAGCCGGCGGCAGCCGACCCCGCGGCCGATCAGATACCAAAACAGCGCCCCCAGCACGGCGCCGCCCGTGCCCGAGACGATGACCATCACCAGCCCCAGCTCGCCGCGCGCGGCGGTGAAGCCGGCCAGCGGCAGGATCAGCTCCGACGGGATGGGTGGGAACAGGTTCTCCGCGAACATCAGCAGAGCGACGCCGACATAACCGGTCTGCTCCACCATGTTGACGATCCAATCGAACACGTCCGTTCTCCCACGTTTGACGCCCACGCCCACCGTCGGACCAACACCGGGGGGTGGGATTGGTTGCATGGAAGGGCTCGCACCGGCCGCCGGCTCTGCTTATGTTTGCAGGTGTAACGATTGGATGGGCGGAGGAGGGGGAAGGCGCAGATGGCGGCGATCAAGCTCGACCGGCATGAGAAGGGCATCCTGGCGGCCCTGCAGGAGAACGCCCGTCTGACCATGCAGGAGCTGGGCGATACGGTCGGGCTGTCGGCCTCGCCCTGCTGGCGCCGGGTGCGGTCGATGGAGGACATCGGCGTCATCCGCCGCTACACGGTGCAGCTCGACCCGCGCAAGCTGGGGCTGGGCGAATGCGTCTTCGCCCATGTCACGCTGGAACGCCACAAGGAGAATGCGGTCGAACAGTTCGAGACCGCCATCGCCGACATGCCGGAGGTGCTGGAATGCTTCGCCGTCACCGGCGATGCCGATTACCTGCTGCGCATCGTCGTGCCGACGACGGAGGATTACGGCCGCTTCCTCAGCGAACGCATCTTCTCCATCCCCGCAGTGTCGCACGTCAAATCGAGCGTCACCCTGAAGGAGGTCAAGTTCGAGACCCGGCTGCCGCTGGATCATCTGGAGTGAGCGAGCGACTTCATTCGGCAGCTGCCGTCGGCCGGCCGGAGCGGCGGGGGCGCAGGAAGGCGGCCATCGGCAGGGGGTCACGGTCGATGGCCCGGCAGGCGATCGCCAGTGCCCGTGGCACCGGACTGGAGCCGTTGCGATAGTTGGCCCAGGTATTGACGTGCAGCGCAAAGAGGTCGGCCGCTTCCTGGTTCGCCAAACCATGGCGGTTCTGCCACTCGGCCAGTTCGGCTGCACCGAAGGCGGCTTGCTGTTCGGCCAGTAGTTCCAGATGCACGCTGTCGATGCACAGATCCTCATCTCCAGCCCATTGGACGGTGTCGCCATCCTCGCCGACCTCGGGTTTGGCGAAGATGGTGGGAACGCGCAGGGCCTCGATCCGATGCAGGGCGATCCAGCCGGCCAGATCGACCTTCACCCCGCCTCCGCCCACCCAATCGACGGTCAGGATGGTTCCGGGGCCGGCCTCGACCGCGGCGATCAGCGGAACGGGGCGGGGATCGGTGCCGATGACGAAGCCTTCGGACATTGGGATCTCCCTTCAGGCAGTGGGGATGTGGGGATTGAGAGTGTTCCAGGCGGCGATCAGTTCGCTACGGTGGGCGATGGCCCAGTCCCTGATTTCGGGCCACAGGACGGACGGCAGCTTTCCCCGGATGACCGTGACGGGATCAATGCCGACCAAGGCGTTGATGTCGGGGCCTTTGACGTGGAAGTGGGGTGGGTTGTGATCACGTCCCTGGATGACCACCCGCAGATTTCCGAAGTTCGCCAGTTTGCCCATCATGGCCCTCGTCATCGGCAAACCAGCATACCACAAATTTTGTTGGTTCGATAACTCAAAATTTGTGGATAGCGGTTCCGCCGCTACCCGGCGCCTGCCTGTTGCAACTCCGTCGCCAAGGCCGGCGCCAAATCGCCGCCGCCGGTCATCGTCACCCGCTCCAGTCCCAACCAGCCGGACAGACGGCGCAGTTCCGCCGCCAGGTGCGCGGCGACGGTTTCGTGGCTGGCGTGGGGTTCGGTGTGGGCGGCCTGGACCAGCAGGTTGGACGCCTTGCGGTCGGACTTCAGGTCGACGCGGGCGGCGATGCGCTCGTCCATCAGGAAGGGCAGGACATAATAGCCGTGTTCCCGCTTATGGGCGGGGGTGTAGATCTCCAGCCGGATGCGGGCGCCGAACAGCCGTTCGGTGCGCTGCCGCTCCCAGATCAGCGAATCGAAGGGGGAGAGCAGGGCGCGGGCCGGGGCCTTGCGGGGGATGCGCAGGTCGGGGGTGACGTAGGCGGTGCGCTCCCAGCCCTCCACCGTCACCGGGATCAGGTCGCCGGCCTCCACCAACTCGGCGATGCGCAGGCGGGCGTCGGCGACCTCCAGCCGGTGATAGTCGCGCAGGTCGCGCTCGGTCGCCACGCCATGGGCGCGGGCGGCGATGCGCAGAAGGGCGCGCTGGGCCTCGGCCTCCTCCGGGGTGGGGGTGTCCAGGACGGCGGATGGCAGCACCCGCTCCGGCAGGTCATAGAGCCGCTCGAAGCCGCGGCGGCCGGCGGTGGTGACCAGACCGGCCCAGAACAGGAACTCCACCGCCCGCTTGCCGTCGCTCCACCCCCACCAGCCGCCAGCGCCGCGTCCGGCCTCGCTGAGTTCCGACGCGCCCAGCGGCCCGCGCGCCGCCACCTCGGCCAGCACGGAGTCGATGTAGGGGCGGCGTTCGGCGGCGAAGCGCGCCAGCTCGCCATAGATGCCCTCGCCACGTTCTGCCCGCGCCATGCGCCAGCGGAACAGCGGCTGCTGCTCCACCGGGATCAGCGACGCCTCGTGGCCCCAGTATTCGAACAGCGACCGCCGCTTGCCGCCATAGGCCAGCCGGTCGAGCAGCGCCGCCTCGTACGGCCCCAGACGCGAGAACAGCGGCAGGTAATGCGAGCGCACCAGCACATTGACGGAATCGATCTGAACCAGCCCCAGCCGGCCGATCAGGCGCCGGGCGTGGCGGGCCTCGACAGGATCGGCGTCGGGGGGCGTGTTGGGGAAGCCATTGGGGAAGCCTTGGGCCGCGATGGCGACGCGGCGGGCCTCGCGCAGGGATAGGCTGTCGGGACGGGGCATGGACCTGGAAGGAAAGGAAGCGGGGGAGCAGCTTGCGAATGCGTTTGATTTTCGTCAAGGCGGCGTGGGGGTGGCGGGCGCAGGCTGACGGTCAATCCTGCACTGCAGCACCCGTTTTGCGGAGTCCCCCTTCATGTCCTCCCCCAGTCTTGCCGGCCGCGACGACGGCCCCGCCATCCCGATCCTGTTCCAATATGGCTTCCGCTTCTTCTTCCTGTTCAGCGGTATCGCCGCCGTCGGGCTGCTCGGCGCCTGGCTGGGCGTGCTGGTGACCGGGGAGTGGCCGGAGCATGCGGTCGGCGCCAGCGCCTGGCATGCGCACGAGATGCTGTTCGGCACGGTGGTGGCCGCCGTCGCCGGTTTCCTGCTGACCGCGGTTCCGAGCTGGACCGGAACCAAGGCGGTGGCCGGCGCACCGCTGATGGCGCTCGCCGCGCTGTGGATCGCCGGCCGCGTCGCGATCTTCCCGTGGACCGGCATGCCGGAGCCGGTGGCGGCGGTGATCGACATCGCCTTCCTGCCGGGGCTGGGGCTGGCGCTCGCCCGGCCGCTGGTGGCGGCGGGCAAGTGGCGGAACAGCGCCTTCCTGATCCTGATCGGGCTGCTGACGGCGGCCAACCTGCTGATCCATCTGGACTGGCTGGAGCTGCTGGACGGCGGGGCGGATGCCGGCTTCGCGCTGGGGCTGGGCGTCGTGCTGATGATGGTGACGGTGATCGGCGGGCGCATCCTGCCGGCCTTCACCCGTAACGGGCTGGGCAAGGCGGGGCTGGGCGTGCGGTCCTGGCCGATGGTGGAGCGGCCGGTTCTGGTGCTGACGCTGGCGCTGATCCCGGCGGCGATGGTGGCGCCGGACTCCGTGGTCACCGGGCTGATCGCGCTCGCCGCCGCGGTGGCCCACGCGGTGCGGCTGGCCGGCTGGCAGGGCTGGAAGGCCTGGCGCTCGCCGATCCTGTGGATCCTGCATGTGGGGTATCTGTGGGTGCCGGTGGCGTTGAGCTTGCGCGCGCTGCATGCCTTGGTCGGGCTGCCGGCGGCGGCGGGGACCCATGCGATGACGGTCGGCGCCTTCGCCACCCTGATCCTGGCGGTGATGAGCCGCGCCTCGCTCGGCCACACCGGCCGGCCGCTGGTGGTGTCGCGGCTGACGGTCGCCGCCTATGTGCTGCTGACGGTCGCGGCGGTCGCCCGTACCGCCTCGCCGATTCTGCCGGTGGAGTGGGTCTGGGCGGCGCTGCAATGGTCGGGCTATGCCTGGGTCGCCGCCTTCGCCCTGTACCTCGTCGCCTATGCCCCGGTCCTGCTGTCGCCGCGGGTCGATGGGCGGCCGGGCTGATTGAAGTCAGGCCGCGCCGCGGAAGTAGCGGTCGATGGCGTCGGTCATCTCGACCTCGCGGAAGGGCTTGGTCAGGACGGGGCGGTCCTGATGGCTCTGCGGCAGGCCGGCGGCGCCATGGCCGGTGGTGAAGACGAAGGGGATGCCCCGGGCGCTCAGCGCGTCGGCGACGCTGTCGACGCGCTCCCCGCGCAGGGTGACGTCCAGCAGGGCGGCGTCGATGCCGCCCTTGGCGATCAGTTCCAGCGCCTCCGCCACCGTGCCGGCGGGGCCGACGACGCCGACATTCTGGACTTCCAGCGAATCCTCGATGGCCATGGCCACCAGCGGCTCGTCCTCGACGAGCAGGATGCGCAAAGGCTTCGATCGGTCGGCTTCCATGGACAATCGGCTCGCTGCTGGTCGGGGCGATGGCTTTGGGCGGCGGTCGGCCGTCAGATGGGGATCGTGATCCCATACGGCAACCGGCGTGAGCTTTTCCGTTCAGCCGTCCGTTTGTCCACTCCGACCTTGGTCATCGCCCATTGGGCCATCCGCGAGCTATGGCTTGACTATCACCCCAGATCATCGAGCGCCTGTTGGAGGGACGGATAGAGCGCCTCTACCAGCGATCCGTCCGGCCGCACCGGCGACGGCAGGGTATCGGCCCCTTCCAGTGCCCGGAACAGCGGCAGGCCGCCGACCTCGACGAAGCCGCCGCGCTCGCCATATTGGCCGACGATCCAATCCTTGACCGTCGGGTCGCCGTCCAGCGCATTGTTGTGCGAAATCAACGCATGGGTGCCGTCGTCGGACCGGCGGTACCAGGCCCGGCAGCCGTCGCCGAGATCCATCGGCGTGAAGCCGGCCTCGGTCATCGCGTTGCGCACCGCCGGGCGTACCCGGTCGGCCCGCAAGCCGGTCCGCAAGTCGGTCCGTTGTTCGAGATCGTCCGCAAGGTCGGTCATTTCGCCTCTCTGGTCATGGTCCTGAAGGGACAACGCATCAGGGAGACTTTTGTGCCCGGCGGACCTGTCCGAATGTGGAGGGAGCGGCTGCCTGTTGGTGACTGTCCGGCCGCCGCCTATCCGTTCAGACGTTTAGCGGCCTGCGGGTGCGGAGTGCGGCAAGGGAGCGGTCGAGCAGGTCGCGCAACCGGTCCTCCTGCTCCAGAACCACCGAGGCGGGGGCATGTTCCAGCTCCCTCGCCAGGTGGCCGAGGGCGGCGGCGCCGAGATTCAGCGAGGTGCCCTTCAGCGTATGGGCGGTGCGGTTGTGCGGTTCCCCGGCGCGGGCCTGGGCGACCATGCTGTCGATGGTCTTCTGCCCGTTGTCGGTGAAGCCGGCGACGGAGGCGGTCCAGTCGTCCGCCGTCAGCACCTCCAGCAGCAGGGACACCTGCTCCTCATCCAGCAGGTCGGCATCGGGAATGGCAGGCAAATCCGTCATGGCGGGCTCCGGAGCGTCGGATGCGGGTGCGGCGGACACGGCCGCGCCGGCAGCAATGCCGTTGCCCAGCACCGATGCCATTTCGGCAAAGAGCAGGGCGGGGCGCAAGGGCTTGGTGACGAAACCGTTCATCCCCGCCGACAGGCATTCCGGCCGCGAGCTGCCCGACGCATGGGCGGTCAGCGCCAGGATGGGGACGTTGCCCGTCGGGCCGGGCAGTTCGCGGACGCGGCGGGTGGCGGTCAAACCGTCCATGCCCGGCATCTGGATGTCCATCAGCACGAGGTCGAACGGCTGGTCGCGCACCATGCGCACCGCCTCCCCGCCGCTGGCGGCCAGCGCCACGCTGTGGCCGGCGCGCTCCAGGATGCCGCGGACGATGTCGCGGTTGACCTCGATGTCGTCGACCGCCAGAACGCGCAGCGGCGGCAAGGCCGCGGCGCGCGCCGCCTCGCCGACGCTGGTGCCGTGGCCGGGTTCGATGCGGCGCAGGGCCGACGGGTCGCCGGGACGGGCGACGACGGTGAAGCGGAAGACGCTGCCGCGGCCGGGGGCGGTGTCCACCGCGATGCTGCCGCCCATCAGCAGGCAGAGGTCGCGGCAGATCGCCAGCCCAAGGCCGGTGCCGCCATAGCGCCGGGTGATGGAGCTGTCGGCCTGGGTGAAGCGGTCGAACAGGGTCGGCACCGAACCCGGCGCGATGCCGATGCCGGTGTCCTCGACCTCGAATTCCAGCAGGAAGGAATCGGGACGGCCGTACGCGATGAGATCGGCGGGCGCGCGGTCCAGCCGGCGCACCCGCACGGCGACATGGCCCTCCTCGGTGAACTTCACCGCGTTGCCGACCAGATTGAACAGGATCTGGCGCAGGCGGGCCGGATCGGTGACGATCACCTCCGGCACCGACGGCATCAGCCGGGCCGACAGCTCCAGCCCCTTGTCGGTGGCATTCGGGCGCAGAACCTCCAGCACGCCGTCGATCAGCTGGGGCAGGGCGCAGTCCGCCTCCTCCAGGTCGATGCGGCGGGCCTCCAGCTTCGACAGGTCGAGGATGTCGTCCAGCAGCCGCAGCAAGGTCTCGGCCGAGCGGCGGGCGACGTCGGCCAGCCGCTTCTCCTCCGTCGGCAGCGCGGCGTCGGCCAGCAGGGTCAGGTTGCCCAGCACGCCGTTCATCGGGGTACGCAGCTCGTGGCTAACGGTCGCCAGGAACTCGGTCTTCGACCGGCTGGCCGCCTCCGCCTTCTCCTTGGCCTGAAGCAATTGCTCGGCCGCCTGCCGCGGCTCTGTCACGTCGATGCACAGCCACAGCTTGCCGATGGCGGACCCTGCGGCGTTGCGCACCGGCACATTGTGCCAGCTGACGATGCGCCCGTCGGTCAGCGTCATTTCGCGCCGCTCGTCGCCGTCCACCGCCGACAGCAGAGTGTAGTCGGTGTCGAGCGGGGCGTTGCCGGCATTGGCCAGCGTCTCGTCCAGCCGGTGGCCGACCGGTGCCTCGGCAATCGTGAAAAGGGCGGAGAAGGCCGGGTTGGCATAGGCGATGCGACCGTCGCCGCCGACGAACAGCACGCCGAAATCCATCGCCGACAGCAGCGCCGACAGGCGGGCACGTTCCTGCTCCACGTCGCGGGCCAGCGCCTCCTGCTCGTCCAGGGCGACGGTCAGCTGGTCGACACGTTCCTTGATGGCGTGGGACATGGTGTTGAAGGCGGCACCCAGCCGGCCGATGTCGTCGTCGCCCTCCGCCAGGGCCGGCGGGCTGTAGTCGCCGGCGGCCACCCGTTCGCTGGCCCGCGCCAGCGCCGCCAGATGGCGGGTCAGCCACAGGCCAAGCAGGGTCAAGAGCCCGGCCGACAGCAGGATCTCCGACAGGGCGATGGCGATGCCCTGGGTCAGCAGGTCGCGCCGCGCCTCGACGATGTGCAGCAGGTCGAGACCGAACTGCACCGCGCCCAGCTTCTGCCCGGCCAGCGACACCGGCACCGCCACGTCGTAGCGGGCGACGCCGTCCTTGGCGTCCAGCGTCAGGGCCGGGTCCGGATCGGGCAGCGCGCGGTCCTGCGGCCAGCCGCTGGTCGCCACAAGCCGGCCGTTGCTGTCGCTGACGGCGAGATAGATAACCCCGCCGGTGGAGCGGCTTTCGTCCAGCACCGCCTGCAGCGTCGCATAGTCGCGCTGGGCCAGCGGCGCCACCAGCGCGGCGTTCAGCACCGGCGCCACCTGCCCCGCATGCAGCCTTGCCTGTTCGGCGAGGCTGCCATAGAGCAGGCGTACGCTGTTGGCGACCAGCAGGGTCAGCATGATCGCCTCGACCGCCATGGCGGCGACCAGCATGCGCCCGCGCAGGGTCTTCCAGGGTGCCAGACGGGTCAGGATCATTTCCCGGCCTTCAGGACGCTCCGGACCTCGTCGGACAGCGGCTCCATCGCCTCCAACTCCTCATCGGTGACCGCACGGTAGCCGCCCAACTGGTTGGCGTCGAAATAGGCCTTGCCCTCCGCCGTCTCGCCGAAGGCGAACAGGGCCTTGCGCAGTGGCTCGGCCAGGGCCGCCTGCCTGTTGTTCAGCATATAGACGCGGCCGGCCATCGGGCGGCTCTCGGCGATGGTGGACAGCTGGGCCTGCACCTCCGGCGCCAGCTTGGCGCGGTTGGCCAGCGACATGAAGCCGGCCGACGCATCGCCGGCCAGGATCAGCTGGGCCACGCTGTCGGCGGCGCTGACATAGCGGATCTGGATGCCGGGCAGCTTTTGGCCGGCAAGCCAATGCTGGCCCCACAGCGTCACCAGCGAGGACGGGCTGAGCCCCAGGACGGTGGTGCCGGCAAGCGACGCCGCCGTCTGGTACGGACCCTTGGCCGAAGTCACCACCACGGCGCGGAAGTCGGCCTTGTAGGTCAGCAGCGGCAGATAGCCGGCGTCCTTGCGCAGCATCTCCGCCTGATGGCCGGTGGTGACGGCGATGTCGTAGTCCTGATCCATCGCCCGGCGGGCGAAGGCGGTGAAGTCGGGGGCCGTCACGATCTCCACCGACCGGCCCAGCGCCGCCTCCACCGCGCGGCGGACGGGCTGGTACTGTTCGATGATGACGCGGGCGCTGGTGTGCGGGGCGATACCGATGCGGAACGCCTGCTCCGCCGCCAGGGCCGTAGCGGAAGTCGCCAGCCCGCACAGCAGGGCGGAACAGAGCACGGCAAGACCGGCCAACAGACGCTTTGTCATGGGTTTCGGATCCCTACGTTGTGCAGGCGTGAAATGCCGGCGCATGAACGGACAGCATTCGTGACGGCGACGGCCCAGCCAGGATGTAGGACGAAAGATATAACATTCGATAAATGCCACAGGTAGGGACAAGAGCGCGCAGGGAGGCCCGTTTCGCGCACGTCGCGGCCGGTTTCGCGCGATCCGAAAAGCCCGTGGAACTTTGACCATTCCTGTTCGCATCATTCTGCCGGCCTTGCGCAACTTTGAAACGGGGGCGAGGAAGGATTCGGCGGGCGTCCAAGAAAGATCACGCTTTGGTTGCGGGGTGGTCCGTTATGTGTCGGGTGTCCCCACAGCGCCCCAAGGAATCACCGTGCCGGAACGAGCCCTCGACCCGCAGTCCGCCATCTGCCGCGCCATCCGCCTGCTGCGCGACCACAGCCGCGGCTGCGACAGCATCGAAACCCGGCGCCTGCTGATCCACACGGAACGCTGGCTGGTCTGGATGCTCCGCCGCGAAGAGGGCGAGGACCTGCCGGTGCCGGCGGAACTGGCGGGGTGAGACGTGAGACCTCTGCAAAAGCATGGCCTATGTAACCATATGGTGATTGAAACCATAGAGCGGGGATGCCATGATCCCGTCATGACCAAAGCCAAACTTCTGCGCGACCGCAAAATGGTGCTGCCTGACGGTGCCATCGTGCAGATTCGGGTGTGGCTGGTGACTGAGCCGGTGCCCCCGAGCGAACACCGCTTCAAGTACAGCCTATATTATGGGCGCAACGGCGAGCGTCTCGTTGCGTACGATAATGAGCGTGGTAAGGGCGACCACAAGCACATTGTCAATGACGAGGTGCCGTACCGCTTCACCGACATCGAAACGCTGCTGGGAGACTTTCTGGCGGATATCGGGACCTTGAGGGGAGAACCGCTATGACGGATCTGAAGATCACAGTCGGTCAGAGCCTGCGGGATATCGCGGCGGAGGTTGCGGACGCTGTGCATCGCGTCGAGCGCGGCGAAACCGTCGAGCCTGAAAGCTCCATCAACTTCGCGGACTGGGAAACCCTGGCGCGGACGCTGACGGGAAAGCGCCTGGAACTCCTGCGCCATCTTCACCGGCAGCCGACCGTGAGCGTGCGGGCTCTGGCGATGGCGTTGAAGCGCGATTACAGCAACGTCCATGCCGACGTCCAGGCGCTGACGGAAGCCGGACTGATCGAACGGAGCGAAGACGGCGACCTGCGCGCCGAGTATGACGGGATTCAGACGCGGATCGCGCTGTAATGATCGCAACCGACTGTGATCCCGAAACGAAAACAGGCCCCTCCCGGTCGGGAGGGGCCTGCTTCGTCTTGCGGTTCCCGACGGGGCGTCAGGTCATGCTGCGCAGCTCCTCCGCGCGGGTGGAGCGCGAGGCGGCATAGTGGTCCTTGGCCAGCAGGGTGTAGACCGCCGGCAGGACGAACAGCGTGAACAGCGTGCCGATCAGCATGCCGGCCACGATGACCAGGCCGATGGAGAAGCGGCTGGCGGCACCGGCACCCGCCGCGGTCAGCAGCGGCAGCAGGCCGACCACCATCGCCGCGGTGGTCATCAGGATCGGGCGCAGGCGGACGCGGGCCGCGTGCTCGATCGCGGTGCGGCGGTCCACGCCCTCGTTCAGCTGCATCTCGCGGGCGAACTCCACCAGCAGGATGCCGTGTTTGGAGATCAGGCCGATCAGCGTCACCAGACCGACCTGGGTGTAGATGTTCATGGTGGCGAGACCGAAGAACAGCGGCAGCAGCGCGCCGCAGATCGACATCGGCACCGACACCAGGATCACCAGCGGGTCGCGCAGGGATTCGAACTGGGCGGCCAGAACCAGATAGATCACGATCAGCGCGAAGGCGAAGGTGACCATCAGCTGGCTGCCCTCCGTCACGAACTGCCGCGATTCCGACAGGTAGGCGTGATTGAAGCCGGCCGGCAGGTTGATGCGCGCCTGCTCCTCCAGGAAATCGACGACCTGGCCCATGGAGACGCCCGGCATCGGCACGGCGGAGAAGGTGGCCGACGGCAGCTGGTTGTACTTGTTCAGCGCGTTGGGCTCCACCGCCGTTTCCACCGACACCACGGTGGACAGCGGGATCTGGGCGCCGGAACCTGAGGTGACGTAATAGCCGGTCAACGATTCCGGCGTCAGGCGGTCGGCCCGCGGCACCTGCGGGATGACCTCGTAGGAGCGGCCGTTCAGGTTGAAGCGGTTGACGTAGTTGCCGCCGACCAGCACCGACAGCGTGCTCGACACCGACTGCATGGTCAGGCCGAGGTCGGCCGCCTTGGCGCGGTCGATCTTCAGCCGGACGACCGGGCTGTCATATTGCAGGTCGCTGTCGGTGATGATGAACATGCCGCTCTTGGTGGCGGCGTCCTTGATCCGCTCGATGGCGTCGTAGATCGTCCGGTAATCGCCGGGGCTGGAGATCACCATCTGCACCGGCAGGCCGCCGGTGGAACCGGGCAGGGCGGGGGGCGACACCAGGAACACGTTGATGCCCGTCACCTTGCTCAGTTCCGCCTGGGCCAGCGGCTGCAGTTCCTTGGCCGACCGCCCGCGCTCGTCCCACGGCTTCAGGATCATGCCGGCGAAGCCTTGGTTCAGGGTGGGAATGCCGGTCAGGACGAAGCGGGTGTCGGTCTCCGGAAAGCTGGCGAAGGTCTCGTCGATCTGCTTCCCGAAGCTGTCGATATAGTCGAGGTTGGCGTATTGCGGCGCCTTGGATATGCCGAACAGGATGCCCTGGTCCTCTTCCGGCGCCAGTTCCGACATGGTGTTGGCGAACAGATAGCCGACGCTGGCCAGGATGCCGACCGCGAACAGCAGCGTGGCCGCCCGGTAATCCAGCGTGCCGTGCAGACGCCGCTCGTACCAGTTCGCCAGCTTCTCGAACTGGCGGTCGAGGAAGGCGGCGAAGCGCCCCTGGGACCCGCCCTCCTTGAGGATGACCGAGCACATCATCGGCGACAGCGTCAGCGCCACGACGCCCGACACGATCACCGCCGCGGCGAGCGTGAAGGCGAACTCGCGGAACAGCGCACCGGTCAGGCCGCCCAGCAGGCCGATGGGCGCATAGACCGCCGCCAGCGTGATGGTCATGGAGATGACCGGCCCGACGATCTCCCGTGCGCCGATCAGCGCCGCGGCGACCGCCGATTTTCCGTGCTCGATATGCCGGTGGATGTTCTCCACCACCACGATGGCGTCGTCCACCACGAGGCCGATGGCGAGCACCATCGCCAGCAGCGTCAGCAGGTTCAGCGAGAAGCCCAGCGCCAGCATGAAGGTGGCGGCGCCGATGATGGACAGCGGGATGGTGACCACCGGGATCAGCACCGACCGGAGGGACCCGAGGAACAGGAAGATGACGACGATGACGATGGCCACCGCTTCGAGCAGCGTCTTCACCACCTCGTCGATGGAGGCCTGGATGAAGCGTGTGCTGTCATAGACGATCTCCATCTTCATGCCCGGCGGCAGGTTGCGCCGCAGGTCCGGCTCCATCTTGCGGATGTCGGCGACGATGTTCAGCGGGTTGCCGGTGGGGGTGGCGTCGACGCCGATGAAGATCGCCTGCTGCCCGTTCATCGCCACGCTGGCGTCGAAGCTGCGGGAGCTGAGTTCGACTGTGGCGATGTCGCGCATGCGCACCAGCGCCCCGTCCTTCGCCTTCACCACCATCTCGCGGAACTGCTCGACGTCGGTCAGCCCGGTGTTGGCGGTGACGTTGGAGATGACGAAGACGCCCTTGGTCTGGCCGGGCGCCGACTGGTAGTTGTTGGCCGTTACCGCGGCCGACACGTCGGCGGGCGAGATGCCGCGCGCCGCCATCTTGACCGGGTCCAGCCACAGCCGCATGGCGAAAGTCTGGCCGCCCAGGATCTGGGCGCGCGCCACGCCGTCCACCGTGGACAGCACCGGCTGCACGACGCGGGTCAGATAGTCGGAGATCGCCGCCCCCGACAGGTCGGGGCTGGAGAAGCCCATATAGAGGATCGAGGTCGTCTCGCCGGTCGATTTCAGGATGACCGGGTCGTTGGCCTCGCGCGGGAGCTGGTACTTGACCTGGTTGACCTTCGCCATCACGTCGGTCATCGCGACGTTGGGATCGAAGTTCAGCCGGACATAGGCGGTGACGATGCTCTGCCCCTGGGTGGAGGAGGAAGTCAGGTAGTCGAGCCCCTCGGCCGAGGACACCGCCTGTTCGATCGGCGTGGCGATGAAACCCTGCATCAGTTCGGGCGAGGCGCCGGGATAGCTGGTGGTGACGGTGATGACCGTGTTCTGCAGCTGCGGATACTGCCGGATCGGCAGCTCCAGCATCGCGCGGGCCCCGACCAGCAGGATCAGCAGGCTGACCACGACGGACAGGATGGGCCGGCGGATGAAGATGTCGGTGAAATTGCCCATGGCGTCGGCCTCAGTTCTGCGGCAGGGACTGCGGCGGGGTCAGCGGGTTGCTCTCGGCCGGGACGACGGCGGCGCCGTTGGCGAGCTTCAGCTGGCCCGACACCACGACGCGGTCGCCGGGGTTGATGCCGCTGCGGATCTCCACCCGGTTGGCCAGACGGTCGCCGGTCTTCACCGCCTTGCGTTCCACCACCAGCTGCTCCTTGCCGTCAGGGGTCTTCTGCGACGACGCCACGAACACGGAATCGCCGTAGACGGTGTAGTCCACCGCGGTTTCCGGCACGGTCAGGGTGTTGGGCTGCGGCGGCAGGACGACGCGGACATTGGCGAACATGCCGGGCCGCAGCTGGCGTTCGCGATTGTCCATGGTCGCCTGCACCTTGACCGCCCGGGTGTCGGCGCTGACCTGCGGCTCGATGGTGGTGATCTTCGCCCCGAAATCGCGGCCCGGCAGGGCATCGACGTTGATCAGCACGTCCTGGCCGACCGACAGCTTGGGGAAGGCCTGCTCCGGCAGGGTGAAGTTGATATAGAGCTGCGACAGGTCGGTCAGCGTGACGATGGTGGCGCCGGGATTGACGTAATCGCCGACATTCACCTGCCGGATGCCCAGGTCGCCGTCGAACGGGGCCTTGATCAGCTTCTGGCCGATCAGGGCGCTCGTGCGCTTCATGTTGGCGTTGATCTCGTCGAGCTGCGCCTGATACTGGTCGACGTTGCTCTGGGGCGTGGCCTGGCTGCGGCGCAGGTCGCGGTAGCGTTCCAGGTTCAGCTCCGCCAGACGCGCCTGGGCGCGCTGGGCCAGCAGGTCGGCCTGCTCGGTGGCGTCGTTCAGCTGCACCAGCGGATCGCCGGCCTTGACGCGGGCGCCCGACTCGAAGGGGATGCGGTCGACTCGGCCGGCGACCTCGGGGGCCACCGTGACCTGACGCGCCGCCTGCAGCGTGCCGATGGCGGACAGGTATTTCGGCACGGTCTGCACCGTCGCCTCCGCCAGCGCCACCGGGGTGGGCGGCGGCTTGTTGTTGGCGAAGAAGTCGGCGATGGCCTTGGCGCGGAAGCTGTTGAAGCCGTACAGCGCGGCCCCCAGCAACCCAAGGATCACCAGCATGATGACGATGCGGAACGTCAGCCGCCCGCGCGTCACCGGTTTGCGGGGCGGGGGAGGGGGAGGCGTCCCGCGGCCCGGCTCGGACGCCGGGTGCCCGAATGACGTCTCGGTCTTTGGCGAATGGTCCAGGGTCACGATCGGCTACTCCGGTCTCTCGGGTGTGGGGTCGTCATTGTTTGGTCCGCCAATTGCCGGCGATTCCGGTGGCGGTTGGGACGGCACGAAGGGAAAGCGTCCGCCCCGCTCATGCGCGGCGATGGTGGCGTCGCGAAGCCCGAGCCCGCGCAGGATGAACCAGATGGTCTGGCGCGCGAGGTCGGGACGGCCGCAAGGATAGGGGACGATGGCCCCGCCGGACAGGCAGACGGTCGCCATCATCTCGCACAGATGCTCGGCGAGCCAGAAGCCGTTCTCCGCATCGACTGGTCCCGGCACCAGATCGCCGCCGGCGATGGCGGCTTCGACGGAGGCGGCGAAGCAGGGCAGAAAGCGGCTGCGGATGCCTTCGAACACCTGTCGCATGAACTCGCCGTCCTCCAGCAGGCTGATGATCGACAGGCGGTGGCGGGCGCGTTCGTTCGGATCGGCCGGCAGCTCGATCACGAAGTAGTTCACCAGCCCCTGGATCATCTGCACCAGCGTGCCGGTGCCCGGCGGCAGCGCGACCAGCCGCTCATATTCCGGGTCGCCGTCGATGCAACTGAGGAAGATCGCCTCGTACAGCGAGGCCTTGGACGGGAAATGCTTGAAGATCAGCGCCTCCGACACGCCGGCGGCCTGCGCGATCTCCCGTGTGGTGGTCGCGGCGAAGCCCTTGCGCGCGAACAGCGGCAAGGCGGCGTCGAGGATCGCCCGCTTGCGGGCGCTGCTGTCGAGGCGTGGGGCCATCAGGGGCTTTGAATCAATCGCTTGTGATAAGTGAGTACTTACTCACCTTTGTCGGCGGAGGTATAGCTTGGGTGCGGCATTCTGTCCATGGGGTTTGGTAGGACCAGCGCGGGTCTCCTGCCCGGCCCCTGACAAGGACGGCCGGAGAGCCTTGCGGCGTGGAGGAAAGCTCGGCCGGTTCGCGCCGCGATGGACTCAACGCCGCGACATCGCCGCACCGGCGGGGCGGGGACCGATTACAGCGGCTACAGCGGCATCTTCAGCGTCACCCGGGTGCCGGGATGCTGGCGGTCGTGATGCAGCAGTGCTCCCAGGCTGCTCGCCATCGCCTGGACGATGCGGGTGCCGAGGCCGGTTCCCTGGGGGGTGTGGTTTTCGGAAAAGCCGACCCCGTCATCCTCCACGCTCACCGACAGTTGCCCGTCGGCGGTCATGGCCCGGACACGGATGCTGCCGCTCCGGCCATCGGGGTAAGCGTATTTGCAGGCGTTCGTGACCAGTTCAGTCACGATCACCGCGAGGGACACTGCCTTGTCCGTCGGCACGGAAACCGGATCGGCGACGACGATGAAGCTGTCGGGGCGCCGCAAGGCCATGGCGGTGTGCATTTCCGCGAGAAGCGTTTCCAGATAGGTGTCGAACCGGACGGAAACCACGTCGTCGGAGGTGTAGAGGCTGCGGTGAATGCCGGCGATCGCCGTGATGCGTGCCTGGGTCTCCTCCAGGGCGGTGCGGGCCGTGGAATCGGACAATCCCGTCCTCTGCATCCGGACGAGGGCCGCCACCAGGGCCAGACTGTTGGCGACGCGATGGTTGACCTCCCGCAGCAGCAGTTCCGCCCGGTCCCGCGCCGCGCGCACCTCCTGTTCCGCCCGTTCCCGTTCCCGGCGCAGACAGGCCTTCTCAAGGGCATGTTCGATGGCCGCCGCCAGCAGGTCGAAGAACCCATCGCCGGCTTCCTTGGGGACATAGTCGTCCGCGCCGGCCTTCAGCGCGGCGACGGCCACCCGCGTGTCGCCGGCGCCGGTGACGTAGACGACCGGCGGCGCATTTTCGCGGGCGAGCAGGGTTGGCAGGATGTCCAAGCCGGTCGCCCCCGGCATTTCGTGATCCAGCCCGACCACCGTGATGCCGCCCCGCTCCAGCCGCTCCAACCCCTCCTGGCCGTCCTTTGCCCACTCCACGGCGTAGCCCCGCCGCTCCAGCCTCCGTTGCACCAGCCGCGCCATGGCAGCGTCGTCGTCGATGTAGAGGATGCGGACGGCCGGGTCGGTCATACCTCCGCCTCGGGGATCTGGATGACGGAAAAGAACAGCCCAAGCTGCCGGATCGCGGTGGCGAAGCTTTCGTAATTCACCGGCTTGGTGATGTAGACGTTGGCCCCGATGTCGTAGCAGCGCTGGATTTCCTGCCGGTCATCGGTGGTGGTCAGCACCACGACCGGAAAACGCTTGGTATGGGGGTTGGCCTTGAGCCTGGACAGGATGTCGACACCCGTCATGTCCGGCAGGTTCAAGTCCAGGAGGATGAGAAGCGCCCGGCCCATGCTGGCCTGCCCGCTGCCGTCCGGTCCGAACAGATGGGCGAGCGCGCTGGTGCCGTCGGTGAAGGGCACGATCTCGTTGGTCACGCCGGCCCGCCGGATGTTCTTTTCGATCAGCCGGGCGTGCCCCTCGTCGTCCTCGATCATGACGATGCTCACCGTCTGGGGGTCACGCATCATGGGCGGACTTCTCCGAGGGCAGGGGGAGGATGTCAGGAAGGCTTATGCGAAAGACGCTGCCCTGTCCAGGAACCGAGTCGACGGTGACCTCGCCGTACAGGCGACGGACGAGTGTCCGGACATAGGCCAGACCGATCCCCTCGCCGGGACGGTCCTGCACGCCGGAGCGGCGGAACAGCTCGAAGATGCGCTCGTGATCCTGTGCCGCGATCCCGCGGCCGTTGTCCGCGACCTCGAAGATCAGCCGGTCCGCCTCGGGATATCCGCGGATGGTGATCCGGCCGGTCCGGGCCGGGTCGAGATACTTGATCGCGTTGTCGAGCAGGTTGCCGAACACCTGTTCCAGGGCGAGGCGGTCGGAGACGAGGGATGGCAACGGACCGGCGATGTCGATGGTGCAGCGCAGTTCGCCGGCCCGGTGGCGGAAGCTGGCGACGGCGTTTTCCAGAAGGGCCTGCATGGAAACCGGTTCGGGGGTCAGCATCCGGCTGCCTTGGCGTGACAAGGCGAGGATGGCGTTGATCAGCCGGTCCATCCTGGTCGTCGATGCGCGGATGAAGCCGATGGCCTCCGGCATGTCCTCGGTCACCGCCCGCCGCGCTTCCGCCGCGGTGGCGTCGTCGCTGTTTGCCGGCCGGCGGACGAGGTCGGCGGCCACGCTTGCCAGTCCCGCCTCGAATTCGCTGGTGAACCCCATCACATTCACCAGCGGCGCGCGCAGGTCATGGCTGACGATGTAGGCGAAGCGCTGGATTTCGGCGTTGGCCCGTTGCAGCTCCATGGTGCGTTCGGACACGCGCTGCTCCAGCGAATCGTTGAGGGCCTGGATTGCACGCTGCGCCTGCATGAGGTCGCGCGTGTAGCTGAACGCGATCCACACGGCGCCGCCGACGACCAGCAGGATGAACAGGCCGCCCAGGTTCGCCACCCAGCCCGATATCCTGGCCTGCCCGGTCAGGGCGCGGAGTTGGGTGTCGAGCTGCGCATCGGCGGGGGTGATCAGGTCGGCGAGCGAACGCCGGGCATCGTCCATCAATCGCATGCCGCGGCCGGTGCGCACGATGGCCAGGGACTCGTCGGGGCGTCCGGCCTTCATCAGATCGATGGTCTCCGCCAGTTCCTCCCTCTTGGCGGCGGCAAGGCCGACGAGATGGTCGACGATGCGCAACTCGTCGGCATCTCCATCGGCAAGGTCGCGCAGTCGGTCGATCGTGGTGTCCACCGCCGCGATGGCGGCCTCATAAGGCCTGAGATATTGGCGGTCCTCGGTGAGGAGGTAGCCGCGTTGTCCGATCTCGGCGTCCTGCAACTGGCTGAGGAGGGTTCCGGCGGCGACCCGCAGGGCGGTCATCCGGCCGACGGAGCGGGAGTATTGCTGCGTGCTGTCCGCCAGCCACCCCGACATCACGATGATCGCCAGCAACGCGAAAGCAGCCGCGAGCAGCATCAGAAGGGTCCGACGGGTGACGGTGCTTCTGGACTTTTGCATCGCGGATCGCCGGCCGGTGCGGGGATGGGTAAGAGCCTCTACCAAGCCGCAGTGGGGTTGGCAATTGGCAGCATCATCCGGCAGCTCCCCCATCTTTCGTCATTTTTTGAAGCTGTTGGGACGGACGAATGGTTTTCCGCACCCGCACACTCGCCGTACAGTCAAGCCATCGATCTCGACCGGAAGGAGCGTGCGCGCGATGGAGCCCATCCTGTGGGAATGGATCAACGCCCTGGCGCGGTGGCTGCACGTCATCACCGCCATCGCCTGGATCGGATCGTCCTTCTACTTCATCCATCTCGACGCCTCGCTGCGCAAGCGGGCCGGGGCGCCGGCCGGGACGGCGGGGGATGCGTGGCAAATCCACGGCGGCGGCTTCTATCACATGACCAAATACATGGTCGCCCCGCCGCAGTTGCCGGAGGATCTCACCTGGTTCAAGTGGGAATCCTACGCGACCTGGCTCAGCGGCTTCTTCCTGATGTGCGTGCTGTATTACCGCGGCGCCGACCTGTTCCTGATCGACCAGGACGTGATGGCGCTCAGCCACTGGCAGGCGGTGGCGATCAGCGTCGGCGCGCTGGTGGCGGGCTGGGTCGCCTATGACCTGATGTGCAAGTCGCCGCTGGGCCGCAACGACGGGGCGCTCGCGGTTGCCGGATTCGTGCTGCTGGTGGCGACGGCCTGGGCGATGACCAAGGTCTTCAGCGGGCGCGGCGCCATGCTGCAGGTCGGCGCCCTGATGGCGACGATGATGGCCTGCAACGTCTTCATGCTGATCATCCCCAACCAGCGCAAGACGGTGGCCGCCATGCTGCGCGGCGAGACGCCGGACCCGTTGCTGGGAAAGAAAGCCAAGCAGCGGTCGCTGCACAACAACTACCTGACCCTGCCGGTCGTCTTCCTGATGCTGTCCAACCATTATCCGCTGGTCAGCTCCACCCGCTACAACTGGGTAATGGTGGCGCTGGTGCTGGTGGTCGGCACGGCGATCCGCCACTTCTTCAACAGCCGCCATGCCGGCAAGCCGACGCCCTGGTGGACCTGGGGAGTCGCCGCCGCCGGCATGCTGGCCTGCGCGTGGCTCAGCACCATGGGGCCGGCGACCGGCGACACGGCCGAGGCGGCGCCGGTCAAGGTCGGCTTCAATCAGGTCGAGGAGATCGTCTCCACCCGCTGCAGCATGTGCCATGCCGCCCAACCGGTGTGGGAGGGCATCGCCACCCCGCCGCGCGGCGTCGTGCTGGAAGGCGACGGAATCCGCCGCCATGCCGAGCAGATCCGCCTGCAGGCCGGCTTCAGCAGCGCCATGCCCCCCGCCAACATCACCGGCATCACCCCCCAGGAACGCGCGGTGTTGGCGGCGTGGTCTGGGGACATTAAGTAACCGCCCTCACAGATTCTCCATCGAACCGGATCCCCATGCCCGACCAAACCGTTGCTTCCGCCATCCGTGGGCGCCTGCTCAGCTTCCATCGCGCACCCGCCGGGCCGGGGGACTTCGATTGCCTGACCCATCACGAGGACGGGCTGCTGCTGGTCGGGGCCGACGGGCGGATTCTGGAGGTCGGTGAGTGGGCGGACCTGCGGGGCCGGGTGCCGGAGGGGGTGGCGGTCGACGACCACAGCGGCAAGCCGGTGCTGCCGGGCTTCATCGACACCCACATCCATTTCCCGCAGACCCAGGTCATCGCCTCCTACGGCGCCCAGCTGCTCGACTGGCTGGAGAAATACACCTTCATCGAGGAACAGCGCTTCGCCGATCCGGCCCACGCCGCCGCCAACGCCGCCTTCTTCATGGACGAGCTGCTGCGCAACGGCACGACGACGGCGGTGGTCTATGGCTCGGTCCATCCGCAGTCGGTCGACGCCCTGTTCGCGGAGGCCGAGGCGCGCGGCGCCGGGATGATCGCCGGCAAGGTGATGATGGACCGCCATGCTCCGCCCGCCCTGACCGACACGGCCGACAGCAGCTATCGCGACGGCAAGGATCTGATCGGCCGCTGGCACGGCACGGGGCGGCAGCGCTATGCGGTGACCCCGCGCTTCGCCATCACCTCGACGGAGGCGCAGCTGGAGGCGGCGGGCGCGCTGCTGCGCGAGCATCCCGGCGTCCACATGCAGACCCACCTGTCGGAGAACACCGACGAGATCGCCGAGGTGCGGCGCCTGTTCCCCGGCGCGCGTGACTACACCGACGTCTACGACCGCTTCGGGCTGCTGGGTCCGACCTCGCTGTTCGGCCACTGCATCCATTTGTCGGAAGCGGAGATGGGCCGGCTGTCGGAGAGCGGGTCGGTCGCCGTCTTCTGCCCGACCAGCAACCTGTTCATCGGCAGCGGCCTGTTCGACCTCGACGCCCTGTCGAAGCCGGAGCGGCCGGTGCGCACCGCCATCGCCACCGATGTCGGCGGCGGCACCAGCTATTCGATGCTGCGCACGGCGGCGGAGGCCTACAAGGTGCTGCAGCTGCGGCGCCAGAACCTGCCGGCGCTCGCCGCCTTGCACTGGATGACCCGCGGCAATGCCGAGGCGCTGGGCATGGCCGACGAGATCGGCAGCCTCGAGCCCGGCCGCTGGGCCGACCTCGTCGTGCTCGACCCCGCCGCGACCCCGGCTATGCGACATCGCATGAATGCCGTAGACGGCGATCTGGAGGAGGAGCTGTTCATCCAGGTGACGCTGGGCGACGACCGTTCGGTGGCCGCCACCTATCTGCGCGGCCGTATCTCGCACCTGCGGCAATCGGGCGCTTGACCCAAGCCCCTAGTCCTTGTAGGAGTTCCCCCGTCATTGGGGAGTAGCCACCCGCCGGCACCGATCCGGTGGGGTTCGCGTCAACAGACTTGGATGGTTCCGGCCTCCGGCCGCTACCGCCATGGCGCGCACGGCGGCCAGAGGGCCGACCCGGCGAGACCAGTGGATCGGGCATCTCCGCGGCCAGCCGGAGTCCGTCCGATTCCACTGTGTTGTCTGGCCCGGGAATAGCCATGATCGCCACGTCCCTCGCGCTCGCCTTCAGCCTTTCGATGGATAGCTTCGCCGCCGCTCTCGGCCGCGGCGCCTGCTCGCGCCGGTCCGGCCTGCCCGAGGCGGTGCGCGTGGGCGCGGCCTTCGGCGTCTGCCAGTTCGCCATGCCGCTGGTCGGCTGGGGCGTCGGCATCGCCTTCGCTAGCCTCGTGGAATCGGTCGATCACTGGATCGCCTTCGGCCTGCTGCTGGCGGTCGGCGGTGCGATGCTGCGCAACGCCATCATGGACGGCGATGACGAGAGCGAGGAGGATTGCGGCCCGGTGCGCAGCGCGCGGGCCGAATGGCTGGCCCTGCTGACCACCGCCGTCGCCACCAGCATCGACGCCGCCGCCGTCGGCGCGGGTCTGGCGCTGGTCGATGTGGACATGGTCACGACCTCGGCACTGATCGGCGCGGTGACCTTCGCGGTGGCCTTTGGCGGCGTGCTGATCGGCAAGGCCGCCGGCAACCATCTGGGCCGCTGGGCGGAAATGGCTGGCGGCGTGGTGCTGATCGGCCTGGGCGCGAAGATCCTGTTGGAGCATACGCTGGGGTGACACAGTCACCCATCCGGCCGGCCTGAACGGGAAATTTCCCCTCTCCCCTGGGAAAGGGCTGGAAGTAAATGGAGCCGGGGCGATGCGTCGCCCCGGCTCCTTCCGTCTTTACTCCGCCGCGATGGTCTCGCGGGCCGGTTCCTCGGCCGGGACCGTGCGGATCAGGTGGTCGAAGGCGGCCAGCGCGGCCTTGGCGCCCTCGCCCATGGCGATGACGATCTGCTTGAACGGCACCGTCGTCGCGTCGCCGGCGGCGAAGACGCCGGGCAGCGAGGTCTGGCCGCGGTTGTCCACCTCGATTTCGCCGCGCGGGGTCAGCGCCAGCGTGCCCTTCAGCCATTCGGTGTTCGGCACCAGACCGATCTGCACGAAGATGCCTTCCAGATCGACCCGCTTCAGCTCGCCGCTGTTGCGGTCCTTGTAGGACAGGCCGACGACCTTGTTGCCGTCGCCATGCACCTCGGTGGTCTGGGCCGACAGGAGAACGGTGACGTTGGGCAGGCTGTGCAGCTTGCGCTGCAGCACCGCGTCGGCACGCAGCTGGTTGTCGAACTCGATCAGCGTGACGTGCGAGACGATGCCGGCGAGGTCGATCGCCGCCTCGACGCCGGAGTTGCCGCCGCCGATCACCGCCACGCGCTTGCCCTTGAACAGCGGGCCGTCGCAGTGCGGGCAGTAGGCGACGCCCTTGTTGCGGTATTCCGCCTCGCCCGGGACATTCATCGAGCGCCAGCGGGCGCCGGTCGACAGCACCACGGTGCGGGATTTCAGCGAGGCGCCGCTGGCCAGCTTCACCTCGATCAGCCCGCCTTCCTGCGCCGCCGGCACCAGGGCGGTGGCGGTCTGCAGGTTCATCACGTCGACCTCATAGTCCTTGACGTGCTGTTCCAGCGCCGCGGCCAGCTTCGGCCCCTCGGTGTGGGAGACGGAGATGAAGTTCTCGATCGCCATGGTGTCGAGCACCTGACCGCCGAACCGTTCGGCCGCCACGCCGGTGCGGATGCCCTTGCGGGCGGCATAGATGGCGGCCGCGGCGCCGGCGGGGCCGCCGCCGATCACCAGCACCTCGAACGGGGCCTTGGCCTTGATCTTCTCGGCGGCGCGGGCGACGGCGCCGGTGTCGAGCTTTGCGACGATCTGCGCCACGTCCATCCGGCCCTGGGCGAAGGGCTCGCCGTTCAGGAAAACGGTGGGGACGGCCATCACCTGACGCTGCTCGACCTCCTGCTGGAACAGCGCGCCGTCGATGGCGACATGCTTGATCCGCGGGTTCAGCGCGCTCATCAGGTTCAGGGCCTGGACCACGTCCGGGCAGTTCTGGCAGGACAGCGAGAAATAGGTCTCGAAGCGGAAATCGCCGTCCAGGTTGCGGATCTGCTCCAGCAGTTCCTCCGACTCCTTGGACGGATGGCCGCCGACCTGCAGCAGTGCCAGAACCAGCGAGTTGAATTCGTGACCCATCGGCAGGCCGGCGAAGGTGACGCCGATGTCGGTGCCGTCGCGCTTGATGGCGAAGGAGGGCCGGCGCTCGTCGGCGCCGTTGCGGTCCAGCGTGATCTTGTCCG
This sequence comes from Azospirillum oryzae, assembly GCF_900177515.1. GTDB lineage: Bacteria > Pseudomonadota > Alphaproteobacteria > Azospirillales > Azospirillaceae > Azospirillum > Azospirillum oryzae_A. The sequence goes on along the minus strand of NZ_FXAK01000010.1, from coordinate 515,546 downwards.
ACAGCGATGCGATGTCTTCCAGCAGGCCCAGCATCTCCTGCGACTTCGCGCCGTCGTCCAGCGACGCCACCAGCGTGATCGGGTTGGTGATGCGCTCCAGATAGGCCTTCAACTGCGTCTTCAGATTGGCGTCCAGCATGGCTTTCGTTCCCAACGTCTCGTGTCCGGGGCGGATCGCCTGCGTGATTTCGCGGCGATCCGGGCGGAAAAATGGTGGCCCGAGTCAAAAGAGCCGGTCGGGCGGGCGGTCTGGTTTTGAAACAGTGAAGAGTTTGAAACGTCATCGTCCTCCCCGCGCAGGCGGGGATCCAGACTTTGGAAGCACTGCGACAAAACGCGCGCCTGGGTTCCTGCCTTCGCGGGGATGGGGAAACCGATGACGGACCCTGATGGCGGGGAGGCTTTGAAAGCCAGCCCGGGAAAACGTGCCTTGCGGCCGGTCCGGCCGATCAAGGGTACTGGTGTTCACTCCCGCCGGAGCGGGGTGGGAGCCGGCCGAAGCCGGCCCCCGATCCTTAGGATTTCCCTTGAAGGGGAAACCTTAGATCTTGCCGACGAGGTCGAGCGAAGGGGCGAGGGTCTTCTCGCCTTCCTGCCACTTGGCCGGGCAGACCTCGCCCGGGTGGGCGGCGACGTACTGGACGGCCTTGATCTTGCGCAGCAGCTCCTTGGCGTCGCGGCCGACGCCGCCGGCGGTGATCTCGACGATCTGGATCTTGCCGTCCGGGTCGACGACGAAGGTGCCGCGGTCGGCCAGACCGACTTCCTCGATCAGGACCTCGAAGTTGCGGCTGATCGCCAGCGTCGGGTCGCCGATCATGGTGTAGTTGATCTTGCCGATGGCCGGCGAGGTGTCGTGCCAGGCCTTGTGGCAGAAGTGGGTGTCGGTCGAGACGCTGTAGATCTCGACGCCCAGCTTCTGGAATTCGGCGTAGTTGTCGGCCAGATCCTCCAGCTCCGTCGGGCAGACGAAGGTGAAGTCAGCCGGATAGAAGAACACGACCGACCACTTGCCCTTCAGGTCGGCGTCGGTCACGTCGATGAACTTGCCGTTCTTGAACGCGGTCGCCTTGAAGGGCTTAATCTCGCTGTTGATCAAAGACATTTGTGTTCTCCGATGAGGTGCGATGAATGGTTGTCGCCTCGATCTCCGGCCGGGGGCCGTGACATGCCCGACTTAGTGCGGCGCACCGGGTCGAACAAGAGGGCCTGCCTTGTGGCCAGGGAAGGGGGCGATGTTCCCGTGTCCCGTTGACCCGTGGAGGAATACGGGAAATCGGTTATCAAGAGAAGTAGAAAATACCAATTGGATTGATCGATAAAACCGATTACATAACCGGGCATGAAACCGCTCCCTACCCTACGCCAGCTCCGCTATCTCGTCGCCGTCGTCGACCGCTGCCATTTCGGGCAGGCGGCGGAGGCCTGTCTCGTCAGCCAGTCGACGCTCAGCGCCGGCCTTCAGGAGCTTGAGGATCTGCTGGGCGCCACGCTGGTGGAGCGCACGCGCCGCTCCGTCCTGCCGACCCCGCTCGGCCGCGAGATCGCGGAGCGGGCGCGGCAATTGCTGAAGGGGGCGGAGGAGCTGGTGGACATCACCCGCTCGGCCGCCGATCCAATGTCGGGGTCGCTCCATCTCGGCGTGATCCCGACCATCGGCCCTTTCCTGATCCCCCGCGTGATGCCGGCCCTGCGCGAGACCTTCCCGCGCCTGCGGCTTTATCTGCGCGAGGACCAGACGGCGCGGCTGCTGGAACAGCTGAACGCCGGCAAGCTGGATGCGGCGTTGCTGGCCTTGCCCTATCCGATGGGCGATCTGGAGACGGAGGACATCGCGGAGGACCGCTTCTCCTTCGTCTGCCCCACCGGCCACCGGCTGAACGCCGGCGATCCGGCCGAGCCGGTGACGGTCCCGTCGGAGGATCTGCTGCTGCTGGAGGACGGGCACTGCCTGCGCGACCACGCCATGGCCGCCTGCGCGCTGGACGCGACGCCGCACAACACAGCCTTCGAGGGCACCAGCCTGCACACGCTGGTGCAGATGGTGGCGAACGGGCTGGGGGTGACGCTGCTGCCGCAGATGGCGGTCGATTCGGGCATCCTGCGTGGGCTGGATCTGGCGGTGCGTCCGCTGGCTGGCGGCCGGCCGGGGCGGCGGATCGCGCTGGCCTGGCGCCGCACCTCCGGCCGGAAGGAGACCTTCCAGCGGCTGGCCGAAGCGCTGCGGGCGGAGATGACGGCGAAGGAGGGGTGACGGGTCCTTGCAGGGGCTGGGCGATAAAGAATCGCTTGGTCCGGCGGGTGCGAGGTGGTTTAAACGGGACGGTTTTTCGCCCGTTCACTCCGCTTTCGGGACACCCTGCGTCATGTCCACCGCCAGCACCGACACCGCACCTCTCTTCGACCGCGTCGCCATCATCGGCATCGGCCTGATCGGCTCCTCCCTGGCGCGGGCGCTGGCGGAATATGGGATCGCGCGGCAGGTCGTCTGCACCGACCGCAGTGCAGAGGCCTGCGCCAAGGCGCTGGAGCTGGGCATCGTGGCGGAGGCCTCCACCGATCCGGCGGTGGCGCTGGCCGGTGCCGATCTGGTGATTCTGTCGACCCCGGTCGGCAGCTATGCCGCGGTCGCCGAGGCCATCGGGCCGTTGCTGCAGCGCGGGACCATCGTCACCGACGTCGGCTCGGTCAAGCAGGCGACCCTGCGCGACGTCGGGCCGCATCTGCCGGACGGCGTCCACCTGATCCCCGGCCACCCGGTGGCGGGCACCGAGCATTCCGGGCCGGAGGCCGGCTTCGCCACCCTGTTCCAGGGCCGCTGGTGCATCCTGACCCCGCCGTCCGGAGCCGACCGCAACGCGCTTGAGCGGGTGACGGAGCTGTGGCGCCGCGTCGGCTCCACGGTGGAGATCATGGAGGCCAGCCACCATGACCGCGTGCTGGCCATCACCTCGCACCTGCCGCACCTGATCGCCTACACAATCGTCGGCACCGCGTCGGACCTGGAGGAGGACACCAAGTCCGAGGTGATCAAGTTCTCCGCCGGCGGCTTCCGCGATTTCACCCGCATCGCTGCCAGCGATCCGGTGATGTGGCGCGACGTGTTCCTGAACAACCGCGAGGCGGTGCTGGAGATCCTGCAGCGCTTCACCGAGGACCTGACGGCGCTGCAGCGCGCCATCCGCTGGGGCGAGGGGCAGCAGCTGCAGGACCACTTCACCAAGACGCGGGCCGTGCGCCGGGGCATCATCGACGCCAAGCAAGCGTAAGGGTCAGGCGTAAGGGGCGGGCGTGCCGGCGGTTCTTCATTCCATCGGCAAGCCTACGTAATTCTCCGCCAGTGCCGTCATGGCGGCGCGGGAATGGACCAGATAGTCCAGCTCGGCCAGATGCACGCGCTGCTCGAACGGCGACTCCGCCTCGTTTCGGTGAAGCATGGTGGTCATCGACCAGGAGAAGCGCTCCGCCTTCCAGATCCGCCGCAGGCAGGTGGCGCTGTAGCCGTCCAACCCCGCGGTCGTGCCGGATTTATAGTAGGCGGCCAGGGCGCGGGACAGCACGGCCACATCGGCGACCGCGAGGTTCAGCCCCTTGGCGCCGGTCGGCGGCACGATGTGGGCGGCGTCGCCGGCGATGAACAGCCGGCCATGCTGCATGGGATCGCAGACGAAGCTGCGCATGGCGATGATTCCCTTCTGGAAGACCGGCCCCTCCGTCAGCGTCCAACCGCTGTCGTCCTCCAACCGGCGGTGCAGTTCGGACCAGATGCGGTCGTCGGACCAGTTGGCGATGTCGTCCCTGGGATCGACCTGGATGTAGAGCCGCTGCACCTCCGGCGAGCGGGTGCTGAGCAGGGCGAAGCCGCGCTCGTGGTTGGCGTAGATCAGTTCGGGATGCGACGGCGGCGCCTCGGTCAGGATGCCGAGCCAGCCGAAGGGATAGACCATCTGGTATTCGGTGCGCGCGGCGGCCGGGATCGCCTGCCGGCTCGGTCCGTGGAAGCCGTCGCAGCCGGCGACGAAATCGCAGCGCAACTCCTCAATCGGTTCGTCCGGTCCTCGGCGGAACTGTACGCGCGGCGTCTTGCCCTCCAGATCGAGGAACTGCACGTCGGAGACGCCGAACAGGATGGACCCGCCATCCTCCAGCCGGGCGGAGACGAGGTCGCGGATCACCTCGTGCTGGGCGTAGACGGTGACGCGCTTGCCGCCGGTCAGTTCCGCCATGTCGATGTGGTGGCTGCGGCGGTCGAAGCGCAGCGTGATGCCGGAGTGGAAATGGGCCTCGCGCATCATGCGCTCGCCAAGGCCCATGTCGTTCATCAGGTCGACAACCCATTGCTCCAGCACGCCGGCGCGGATGGTGCCCTCGATCTCCTCGCGGCTGCGGTGTTCCAGGATCACCGACTCGATGCCCTGGCGGTGCAGCAGATGGGACAGGAACAGTCCGGCGGGGCCGGCGCCGACGATGGCGACCTGGGTGCGGCCAGACTGGGTATTGGCCGATTTTGTCGGATGCATGTCTCTCGCCCTCCTTCGGGACTGGCGGCAGGCGCGCGCTTTTGCTGATTGTTGTGCGCACCAATCATTTGCACTCATGCTATTCCCGGAAGTGGAGGGCCGGACATAGACGAACCGGCGAAAGACTTGTACTTTTCATCGCAAGCCTGCCGGAGCCTGTGCGATGTCCGCCCATCCTGCCCACAGCGCCGAACCCATTCCCCGCTATTGGCTGTACGGCGAACCGCCGGCGCTGCCGGAGCTGCGCTTCGTCCATATCGAGACGATTCCGGAGCGGATGCGCTTGTACAATTGGGAGGTCCGCCCCCACCGCCATGATGGGCTGAGCCATGCGCTGCTGGTCACGGACGGCGGCGGCCGGCTGACCGCCGACGGGGTGGAGGTGGTGTTCCGCGCCCCGGCGCTGATCACCGTGCCGGCGCAGGTGGTGCATGGTTTCCGCTTCGATCCCGGCACCGACGGCCATGTGCTGACCATGTCGGAGGGGTTCCTCGCCGGTGTGCTGTCTGCCGCACCGGAAGCCGAACTGCGCGAGGCCCCGGCCCTGCCGTTGGCCTGGGATCTGGATGCCGGGTCGGACGAGGCGGCGGCGCTCGACCGCTGTTTCGCCGAAATCAGGCGGGAGTTCCGCGCCCACCACATCGGCCGGGCCAGCGTCATTTCGGCGCAGGTCATGCTTCTGCTGGTCGCCACCGCGCGGCTGGCGGCCGACCGGCGGCGGGACGGCGCCGGGCGCGACGGGCAGGGGCTGTCGCCCGATCTGCGGCTGCTCGCCCGGCTGCGGCAGATGATCGACGAGCGGTTCAGCCGGCATTGGCCGGTGGAGCGCTATGCCGCCGCGCTGGGCGTCACGCCCGGCCGGCTGAACGCCGCCTGCCGCCGCGTCACCGGCCTGTCGACCCTGCAGCTGGTCCATGCCCGGCTGATGCTGGAGGCCCGCCGTTCGCTGATCTACACCAGCCATGGCATGGCGGAGATCGGCTATGCCCTGGGCTTCGAGGACCCCGCCTATTTCTCCCGCTTCTTCACCAAGCGCCAGGGGCAGTCGCCGCAGGCCTTCCGCCGGGCGCATGCGGAGGGTTCGGCGGGATGCAGCCCTGACGGGAACGGCCTTGACCGGACCGGGGGCCGCTCACCACAGTAACAGCCTTGTTTTCGGAAGAGGGTGATGGCGATGGACAGCCTGGACGTCACGATGCGCGAGCCGGCCGAGACGGTCGAACAGTCGCTGTGGCGCCGGCTGCGCGCCGACGCCGCCCGCGTGGCGGAGGAGGAAAGCGGCCTCGCCCCCTACCTCTATGACGCGGTGCTGGCGCGCGACGGATTCGGCCCGGCATTGGCGGCCCTGCTGGTGCGCAAGCTGGCCGACCGCGCCATGCCGGAGGACCGGCTGGCCGCCGTGGTGCGCGACGCCATGGAGTCCGACCCGGCCATCGTCGAGGCAGCCGCCGCCGACCTCGCCGCCATCCTGGCGCGCGACCCGGCCGCCGACGGCTGCCTGACGCCCTTCCTCTATTTCAAGGGCTTCCACGCCCTGCAATGGCACCGCGTCGCCAACTGGCTGTGGAAGGGCCAGCGGCACGACCTTGCCCACTTCCTGCAAAGCCGGGTGTCGGAGGCTTTCGCCGTCGACATCCACCCGGCGGTGCCGGTCGGGCGCGGCGTGTTCATCGACCATGGCACCGGCGTGGTGATCGGCGAGACGGCGGTGATCGGCAACGACGTGTCGATCCTGCAGAACGTCACGCTGGGCGGCACCGGCAAGGAGCATGGCGACCGCCATCCCAAGGTGCGCGACGGCGTGCTGCTGTCGGCCGGGGCCAAGGTGCTGGGCAACATCACCATCGGCGCCCATGCCAAGGTCGGCGCCGGCAGTGTCGTGCTGAAGGACGTCCCCGGCTGTGCCACCGTGGCCGGCGTGCCCGCCAAGGTCGTCGGCTGGTGCCGCGACGAGCCGGCGCCGGCCCTGACCATGGACCAGAGCCTGCAACAGGGCGATTACAGCATCTGAGCGGCCTCCTCCGCGCTGTGTCCTTCCGCTGTCACCGGAAATCCGCCTTCGCAATGACTACATAGAAGGGGGACGGTAATAGGGCGTGAGGGCCGTGAGGGTGTTGCTGGCATTTCTGTTGACGCTGGTCCTGCTGCTGGCCGGGCCGGTGTTCCTGCTTGCCTCCGGGGCGGTGCCGACGGCCGTCGACTGGAGCCGCATCGACCGCAGCCCGGTCGGCCTCGCCCCCGACGCGGCGACGACGCCGGAGGCGGTGGTGCAGGTCTATGCTGCCCGCGTCCTGTCCTGGCGCGGCGCCTTCGGCGTGCATCCCTGGTTTGCGGTGAAGCCGGCCGGCGCCCGCAGCTATACGGTCTATGAGGTGATCGGCTGGCGCGCATACCGCGGCCTGTCGGTGGTCTCCGTCAGCAACCGCGATCCCGACGGCCGCTGGTTCGGCGCCCAGCCCATTCTGCTGGGCGAGCTGCGCGGCCCTGCCGCCGAAGCCGCCATCCCCAAGATCGCCGAGGCAGCATCCAGCTATCCCTACGCCGGCGAGTACCGTGTCTGGCCCGGCCCCAACAGCAACACCTTCGCCGCCTGGGTCGCCCGCGCCGTGCCGGAGCTGCGGCTCGACCTGCCATCGACCGCGCTGGGGAAGGATTACCTGGGGCGTGGGGTGTTCGCGCGGGCGCCGAGCGGCACCGGCTGGCAGATCAGCCTGTTCGGCGTCGCCGGCCTGCTGCTGGCGCTGGAAGAGGGGCTGGAAGTCAACTTGCTGGGATTGACCATCGGCATCGACCCGCTGGACCTTGCAGTGAAACTGCCGGGGATTGGACGGGTGGGGTGGTGAGAGTAGGCTTCCTCACGCACCTTGTAAGGTAAAATCACATATCGGCAGCAATTCCGACTGCAGAATGCAAGGGCTTAAATATAAGTATAAATCAGAAGCAAATGATTTTATTCAGTTTACTCAAGTATAGATCAGATTAAAGCACTAATGGCAGATAAGATGTGTCTAAGATAACTGTGAAATCATTCGCTTACATACAACGACCATATTCAGGAATGCGATTTAATTCATACTTATGGATGAGTGTTAGCTCTGACGGTGTTCAGGGGCGCAGCCTGAAAAAATTTTTGGGGTACACCATTGACGTCATAACCACCACTTTCTATCTGGTCATTGCGGCCACGTTTGCCGTGATTTTCCTCATTCCAGGAGAATTAGATGAGTAAACTTCCCCCAGGCTCAAACAGCGGCAAGAATGGAGGCATTTATCAGGAAGTCGGTCCGCGCGGTGGGCCAAAAGATAACTATGCTACCGTGCCTGATAATACTCGTTTGCCTCCCACCACACAGCCGGGGAGAGCTTGGGTGCCAATTACGCGCACTCCAGATAGCACCCGGAAAGATTAATAAGGGTAATTTCTTTAAGTGGCGGGGCAGATGTATTAAAGTGCCGTCTGCCTTGCTTCTTAACACGCGTGCAAATCACATTTAATGCATGTATCCATGCATTAAATATTTTATCGCGATTAAATTTATTAATTTTTTGGATTACTGGTTAGAAGGAGTTGCCTAACCACACCATCCAACCCGCTGATTTTAAAGTAGGGAGGATGGTGCCCAGGGACGGAGTCGAACCGCCGACACGGGGATTTTCAGTCCCCTGCTCTACCAACTGAGCTACCTGGGCATCTCGGCGCCGCTTGGTGGGTGACCGTTTCGGTCGGTGCGGCGCGTCGTGTGGGGCGCTTTTTAGAGAGGTTCGGACGGGCTGTCCAGAGGAAAATTCAAAAAAATTTAGACCCGTCTCACAGCGCCTCATCGGGGTCGGATTCGCCGGGCGCGGTGGGGGTCTCCGGGCTCTCGATGCGGTAGACGCCGCCCAGCCAGCGCGACAGATCCACGTCGGCGCAACGCTTGGAACAGAAGGGGCGGGTGGCCGGTTCGGTCGGACGGCCGCAGATCGGGCAATTGGTGCCTGTCTTGGCGCCAAGGGTTTGGGGATCGGACAAGGGAAGGCCTCCGTAACGGACGATACGCGGTCAGGGCCGCAGCAGGGCTGCCAGCGGCGTGCCGCGGCGGGCGCGGGTCAGTTCGACCAGGCCCAGTTTGGACATGCCGTAAACTTGGGTCTGCACCGGGTCGCTTTCCACCGCCTGCGACAGGGCGGCCAGCACGCGCTCGGCATCGCCGCGGCTGCGCATGTTGACGAAATCCACCACCACGATGCCGCCGACATTGCGCAGGCGAAGCTGGCGGGCGATCTCCGCAGCGGCGTCAAGGTTGACGTCCAGCGGGTTGCCGCGCTCCCCGGCATTGACGTCGACCACCGTCAGCGCCTCCGTCCGCTCGATCACCAGCGAACCGCCGAGCTGCAGCGGCACCCGGACGTCGAGAAGCTCGGCAATCGCAGAGTCGAGGTCGCGCAGGTCGAACAGGCGCTGGGCGTCGGTATGGGCGCTGAGGCGCGGCAGAAGGTCGGGGGCGTGGCGGTCGCACCAGTCGCGCAAACCCGACAGCAGCGGCCCGTCGCCCATCTTGATTTGACCGGCCGGGGCCGGGTCGTCGACCAGGATGGCGGCGGGGGCGGCGGCTCCCTGCTCGATCAGGGCGCGGGTCGGGGCGTCGGGGCCCGGATGCAGCAGGCGGGGGGCGGAGCCGGCGCGGGCGTCGTCGCGGATGGCGCGCCATTGCAGGTGCAGCGCCTCCGATTCGGCGGCCAGAAGCTCGTCGGAGACCTGGGCGGCGCCGGCCCGCACGATCCAGCCGGCGCCGGTGGCGAGCTGTTCGATGCGGCGGGCCAGCGCGGCACGCTCCGGACCGGTGCCGAGGCGCTTGGACACCGCGATGTCGCGGCCGAGCGGCGCGTGCACCAGGAACCGGCCGGGCAGGGTGATGTCCATCGTCAGCGACGGACCCTTGGCCCCGGCTGCATCGGCCTTCACCTGCACCATCACCGGCTGGCCGGTGCGCAGCAGCGCGCCGATGGGGGCCGGCTTGGCGCCCGGACGATTGGGGCGCGGTTGCGGAGAGTCGTCGTCGAGGACGGGACGGCGCACGTCGGCGGCCGGCAGCAGGCCGGACAGGCCGTGTCCGAGATCGACGAAGGCGCCGTTCAGGCCGGTGGCGATACGCTCCACCCGGCCCAGGATGACGGCGCCGAGCAGCGACGGGCGGCCGGCATGGTCGATGTGCAGGTCGGTCAGGCGGCCGTCGGCCAGCACCGCCGCCCGCGTCAGCGGGCCGTCGCGGTCGACCAGCAGCTCAAGCCTGCTCATTGTTCAGGAGATGTCGGGGGAGGAAGCGGGAAGCCGGCGCCATGCAGCATGCCGGCGACCTCGTGCAGGGACAGCCCGACGACATTGCTGTAGGAGCCGCCGATCCAGCGTACCAGCGCCCCCGCCCGGCCCTGGATGGCATAGCCGCCGGCCTTGCCCTTCCATTCGCCCGACGCGATGTAGGCGTCGGTTTCCGCCCGGTCGAGCACCTTGAAGGTGACGTCGGTGCGGACCAGCCGGTCAATTCGGCGATGGCCTTCCGTCCCTGGAATCAGCAGGACGATGCCGCCGAGCACCCGGTGCCGCCGGCCGGACAGCAGGGACAGGCAGCGTCGTGCCTCCTCCTCCCGTTCGGCCTTGGGCAGGATGCGGCGGCCGCAGGCGACCACGGTGTCGGCGGCGAGAATCCACGAATCGGGATGGCGCGCGGCGACGCACGACGCCTTCTCCGCCGCCAGACGCAAGGCGTGCTGGGGCGGGAGTTCGTCGCGCAGCGGCGTTTCGTCGAGATCGGCGGGATCGACCGCGTCGGGCACGATGCCGATCTGGCGCAACAGGTCGAGCCGGCGGGGCGAGGCCGAAGCCAGCACCAGCCGGGGCGCCTTGGACGGGATCGTCACGGGGAACCGCGATGCAACAAGGATGCTACTTGAACCGGAAGGTGATGCGGCCCTTGGTCAGGTCGTACGGCGTCATTTCCACATTGACGCGGTCGCCCGCCAGGACGCGAATCCGGTTCTTACGCATCTTGCCGGAGGTGTGCGCCAGAACCTCGTGATCGTTGTCGAGCTTCACCCGGAACATCGCGTTCGGAAGCAATTCGACGACGGTCCCGGAAAACTCGATCAGATCTTCCTTTGCCATAGGCCCTTATGTCCGTCCTAAAAGTTTCGCGGCAATAACTGACCTTCCAAGGCCGCCGGGTCAAGGGGGATTCCCACCGCCGATGCGTTCGGCCGCAGCCATCCGCGCGGGGCAGCCCCGCGTTGTGTGGCGAAAATACCCTGTAACCCCTGCCGCGTCAGACCGACTGATAGGGGTTGAGCGGCGATGCGCCGCCTTCTTCCAGGCGGCGCGGCTGTTCCAGCGCCTTGCCGATTGCCGCGAACATCTCGCGCTGGTCGATCTCCATGCGGCGGGTCAGGCGGCCCACGGTTTCCGCCGCGCTCAGGGCACGGCCGGTGGAGCGGTCGTGGAACAGGTTGTGATTCGCCTTCGCCGCGCTGGGCAACAGGTCGGCGGCGACGGCGCCGGGGCTCGATTCGGCGGCGCGAATCAGCTTCGCCGCCCCGCCGGAGCCCAGAACATAGGCCATGCGGCTCTCCGATTCGCTGGCCGGACGGCCCAGCCGCTTCTCCAGCGCCTCGCGTCCTTCGGCCAGGTAGCGGGCGGCCATGCCGGCCGACAGGTCGACGTCATGGCGCAGTTCCAGGATCTGGCGGCGGATCGCCGGATCCTTGACGCTGGACACGCCGTTGCGGACCTGGATGTGCGAGGCCAGCTCACCCTGGCCATAGGCGGCGCCATGTCGGCGGAACAGGTCGAGCCATGTCGATTCCAGGAACTGGAACGGGCCGGCGGCGGAGCTGTACCTGTTCCTGGCACCGGCATCCAGCCCGCTTTCCTGGGTGGCCTGGGCCAGGATCGCGGTAAAGCTGTGGCCCGACAGGCCGGCGACCTGCTGCGATGCGACCAGCACCCGCGTGGCGGTCGGATCGTCGGAGTTCACCGCCCTGACCGTCTCCGCCACCTTCTTCGAGCTTGGGGTCGGGCCCTGCGCCACCGGCGCCACCGGCGCCGCCGGCTTCAGGCCGGGCAGGGGCGCGCGTGGCGCCGCGGCATCGCCGTCCGCCGGCGCGGAGTCCGCCAGCAGGACCGGCGCCTCCGGTTTGACGGCCGGGAGCGGTACCGTCGTGCCGTCGGCCAGACGGATGGGGGTGACCGGCTTGGCCGCCGGGAAGGGAACCTGGGTGCCGTCGGCCAGCAGGATCGGGGCCGGCGGTTTCACGGACGGCAGCGGCGGCGCCTTCTGGCCGTTCTGGAGCCTGCCGGCCGTATTGGTCTGGACCAGCGCGTCACGGAAGGACACGGCGCCGCCATCGGCCAGCGACGGGGGACTATCGGGCTTGCGCTCCGGTACGGGGGCGAGAGGGGGCTGCGCAACCTTCATGGCACACACTTCACTGCAGACCGGCCGAGCCTGCCGGGAGGGGTGCAGCCACTATAGCACCGACTCGTCAGCTGTGTGCGATCAACTGCGGACGCGGGGCCTCATCCTGACCATCCTCGGGCGGTCCATCGTCTGACGGTCCATGATCCGCGTGCCCGACGCGAACCCAGCGGCCGATCGCGGCCAGCAGCTTGGTCTTCTCCAGCGGCTTGGCCAGATGGGCGTTCATGCCCGCCTGCAGGCAGCGTTCGACCTCCACCTGCAGGACGCCGGCGGACAGGGCCAGGATCGGGATACGGCCAATCGAACCGGGCAGGGCACGGATGCGGCGGGTGGCCTCCAACCCGTCCATCACCGGCATCTGCACGTCCATCAGCACGAGGTCGTAGGCCTGTTCCTGCACCGCGGCGACCGCGGCGGCGCCGTCTTCCACGGCATCGACATGGTGGCCGGCCTTGGTCAGCATGGTCACCGCCAGATCGCGGTTCATCGCCAGATCCTCGGCCAGTAGGATGCGGGCGCCGGGGCTGGCGGGTTCGCTGCCGGCAACGGGGGCGCCGTCGCGCTGGACCGCGGCGCTGCCGGCGGGCAGCAAGGGCAGCGAGAACCAGAAGGTGCTGCCGCTGCCGGGCTGGCTTTCCATACCGATCTCGCCGCCCATCAGCTCCACCAGCCGGCGGCAGATGGCCAGCCCCAGGCCGGTGCCGCCGCGTCCACGTTCCAGCTGGGTGAAGCGCTGGAACAGGTCGCGCTGCCGTTCGGGTGCGATGCCGATCCCGGTATCGGTGACGGTGAAGGTGCAGATGCGACCGCCGCCGCCGACTTTGCTGCTGCCGCTGTCCTCGATCGCCTTGACCGTCAGCCGGACGGAGCCGCGGTCGGTGAACTTCACCGCATTGCTCAGCAGGTTCAGCAGGATCTGGCGCAGCCGGTCGGGATCGCCCATGACGAAGCCGCGGGCGGTGGCGGAGATGCTGGTCTGCAGCTCCAGCCCCTTCTGTTCGGCGGCCAGACGGACGATGGCGACGCAGCGGTCGGCCAGATCGTCCAGCCGGAAGGGGACGCTGACCAGATCGAGCCGCCCGGCCTCCAGTTTCGACAGGTCGAGCACGTCGTTGATGACGGTCAGGAGCGACCGTCCGGCATCGCGCACCTGCGAGGCATAGCGCCGCTGTTCCGCCGTCAGCGGGGTTTCCAGCAGCATCTCCGCGAATCCGATCACGCCGTTCATCGGCGTGCGGATCTCGTGGCTCATGGTGGCGAGGAATTCCTCCTTGGCGCGGCTGCCGGCCCGCGCCTCCTCCATGGCGGAGCGCAGCTCTTGCTCGCGCTGCTTCAGGCGGCGCGACATGTTGTTGAAGGCGTGGGAGACGACGCGGAATTCATGGGGGGCGCGCTCCGCCTCGATCATGGTGCCGCCGCCGCCGTCGCCGATCCGGGTGGCCGCACTGCCAAGTTCCCACACCCAGCGCAGGACCGAGGCGCGCAGCAGCACCCACAGCGCGGTGACGCTGACCAGCGCCGCGATGCCCAGCAGCCCCAGGCTCTGCCACAGGTCGCGCCGCGCCTCCGCGATGATCGGGCCGGTCGGCATGCCGACGGCGAAGACGGTGTCGGTCTCGTCGGAATGGCGGAAGGCCCAAAGCCGGTCGCGCCCGTCGGCGCTTTCGGAATCCAGGTAGCCGTTCCGTTCCTTCAGCATCTGCTGGACGTGCCGCATCTGGCCGACATTGCGGTTCAGCCAGCCTTCCGGATCGGGCTGTCGGGCGACGATCACGCCGTTGTGGTCCAGCACCATCACGCGGGCGTCCGGCTGCTTCAGCACCTTCACCAGATCGGTCAGCCAGGTCAGGTCGACGGCGACGCCCATCACGCGGACGATCCGGCCATCCTCGATGATCGGGCTGGCGACGATGATCAACGGCTTCAGCGAGCGCTTGCCGATGATGAAGTCGCTGACCACCCAGCTTTTGGTGTCGAGAACGCGCTGGAAATATTCGCGTTCGCGCAGCGAGATACCGGCACCCGGGCCGGTGGTGTCGCAGATGATGTTGCCGTCGGCATCGGTCAGCCAGACGCCGGTGGTCCAGCGGTGCTGGCGCGGCATCGGCGCCAGGGTGGCGACGCAGGCGTCGGTGTCGGTGGGCGTGGCGTTGCGGATCGCCGGCACCAGCGACAGCACGCCCAGCAGGTTGCGCGCCTCGCCGATCAGGTCATGCTGGCGCTGCACCCCGTCGTCGGCCAGATGCAGGGCCAGTTCGCGCGCTGCGCCGATATGATCGTCGAGCTGCTGGTCGGCGAGGTAGAGCGCGCCAACCAGCGGCAGCGCCAGCGAGGCCAGCACCACGCCCATCAGGCGCGCGCGCAGGCTGCGCGGGCTGAAGGCGCGGAGCAGGCGGGGCATCAGACCGGCGGGCATGGATGGACGGCTCTCCGCACGAAACTTCGTCGACGCTCCCGAGCCTAAGGCGGCGCGCGATGCGTTGCGATGACACAGCTCAATAACATTGGCGGGGATGCACTGTGAACTGCCTGCAGCGCAAAAAGTTGCAGAATACCAAAATTATTACCGACCATGCCGTGTGTGGCGGCAGGTCGTCGGGCTCTCAGACCGTCGGCCCGCGGGTCAGGGGGAAGCGCTGCTTCACCTTGGCCAGCAGGCCGTCGCGGACCTGCCGGTAGGCTTCCAGCATGGCGTCGCGGGTGCCGTCGACCAGGGTGGGGTCGAAGGTGTTCCAGAACTCCACGTCGCAGGCCATGGTGCGCGTCATCTCGATGGCGCGGTGCTGCGCCTCGGGCGACAGCGAGACGATGAGATCAAAGTTGGTGTCTTCCAGATCCTCGAAGGTGCGGCAGCGGTGCTTGGACAGGTCGATGCCGATCTCCTCCATCACCGCGACGGCGAAGGGATCGACCTCGTCGCCCTCGCGGACGCCGACGGAATCCACATAGACGCGGGTGCCGTGGTAATGGCGCATCATCGCCGCCGCCATCGGCGAACGGATCATGTTATAGGTACAGGCGAACAATACGCTCGTGACCGGCAGGGATGTGAGGACCGGGGTCGCCGCCATGGCCATGCGCCGCCCGTTCCCGTCAGCCGCGAATGTGCAGAACGCAGATCAGCGTGAACAGCCGGCGCGCGGTCTGCAGGTCCATCTCCACCTTGCCGGCCAGACGTTCGCGCAGCATCTCGGACCCCTCGTTGTGCAGGCCGCGGCGGCCCATGTCGATGGCCTCGATCTGCGAGGGCGTCGACCGCTTGATGGCGGCGTAGTAGCTCTCGCAGATCAGGAAATAGTCCCGCACGATCGAGCGGAAGCCGGTGATCGGCAGCATCAGCCGGTCGAGAACGCTGTCGTCCTCGCGCCGGATGTCGAAGACCAGCCGGTTGTCCTCGATCGACAGGTGCAGGTGGTACGGCCCGTCCTCCGCGAAGTCGCAGGGGCAGAACTCGTTGTCCTCCAGCAGGTCGAAGATGGCGACGGCGCGCTCATGCTCGACCTCCGGCTTGTGGCGGACGACACTCCGCTCGTCGAGCGTCACATGGGTGATGCGCCGCTTGCTCTTCGTCGTCACGCCCCGCCTCCCCCGCTGTCTTCAGTCTTTATAGAACTTATTCTTTATAGCCCGGCAGCCGCTGGGCGACGGAGCGCGCGTGCGCCTCCAGCCCCTCGGCCATCGCCAGCGTCACCGCCGTCGGGCCGATGGCACGCAGGCTTTCGGCGTCGCAGGCGACGAAGGTCGTCCGCTTCATGAAGTCCAGCACGTTGAGGCCGGAGGAAAAGCGGGCGCTGCGCGCCGTCGGCAGCACATGGTTGGGACCTGCGACGTAATCGCCGATGGCTTCCGGCGTGTAGCGGCCGAGGAAGATGGCGCCGGCATTGCGGATCTTCGCCGCCAGCGCGTCCGGATCCTCGACAGCCAGTTCCAGATGCTCCGGCGCCAGACGGTCGACCAGGGCGGGAGCGTCGGCCGTCAGGTCGCCGACCAGCACGACGGCGCCATGCTCCCGCCAGCTCTCCCCGGCGATTGCCGTGCGCGGCAGAGTCTCCAGATGCTTCTCCACCGCCGCCGCCACCGCATCGGCAAAGGCGGCATCGTCGGTGATGAGGATCGACTGGGCCGACGTGTCGTGTTCGGCCTGCGACAGCAGGTCCATGGCGATCCAGGCCGGATCGTTCTTCCCATCGGCGACCACCAGGATCTCCGACGGGCCGGCGATGCTGTCGATGCCGACGAGGCCGTAGACCTGCCGCTTGGCGGCGGCGACGAAGGCGTTGCCGGGGCCGACGATCTTGTCGACCGGCCGGATCGTCGCCGTGCCGTGGGCCAGCGCCGCGACCGCCTGGGCGCCGCCGATGCGGTAGATCTCGTCGATGCCGCAGCGCTTGGCGGCGGCCAGCACCAGCGGGTTGATCGCCCCGTCCGGCGTCGGCACCACCATGACGACGCGCTCCACGCCCGCCACCTTGGCGGGCAGGGCGTTCATCAGCACCGAGGACGGGTAGGAGGCGGTGCCGCCCGGCACATAGAGGCCGACGGCGCCGACCGGCGTCCAGCGCGCACCCAGCCGCACGCCGGCGGCGTCGCGGTAGTCGGTGACCTCCGGGATCTGGCGGCGGTGGAATTCCTCGATCCGCGCGGCGGCGAGGTCCAGCGCCTCCAGCGTCTCGGCCGAGCATTTCGCCGTGGCGGCGTCGATCTCGTCCTGGCCGATGCGCAGGGTGTCGGCCGTCAGGGTCTGGCGGTCCCAGCGGGCGGTGTAGTCGATGAGTGCGGCGTCGCCGCGCGTGCGCACCTGATCGATGACGCCGGCGACCAGCGTCTGGACATCCTCGCTGGCCTCGCGCTTGGCGTGCAGCAGCGCCTCGAACCCGGCGGCGAAGTCCGCGTCGCGAATATCAAGCCTGACGGGCATTCACCGCCTCCCGGAACTTGTCGATCCACTGAGAAATCTCGGCCGTCCGCGTCTTGAAGGCGGCGCGGTTGACGATCAGGCGCGAGGTGACGTCGGCGATATGCTCCACCTCCACCAGCCCGTTGGCCTTCAGCGTCGAGCCGGTGGAGACCAGATCGACGATGCGGCGGCACAGCCCCAGCGTCGGCGCCAGTTCCATCGCGCCGTTCAGCTTGACGCATTCGGCCTGGACGCCGCGCGCGGCGAAATGGCGCTTGGTCACCTCCGGGTATTTGGTGGCGACGCGCACATGGCTCCACCGCGACGGATCGTCGCCCTCCATCATCTCCACCGGCTCGGCGACCGACAGGCGGCAGGCGCCGATGCCGAGATCGAGCGGGGCGTAGATTTCCGGATAGTCGAATTCCATCAGCACGTCGTTACCCGCCACGCCCAGATGGGCGGCGCCGAAAGCGACGAAGGTCGCCACGTCGAAGGAGCGGACACGGATGATGCTGAGGTTCGGCACGTTGGTGGCGAAGCGCAGAAGCCGGCTCTTGTCGTCGTCGAAGGCCGGCTCCGGATGGATGCCGGCATGGGACAGCAGCGGGCGCAGCTCCTTCAGGATGCGGCCCTTGGGTAGGGCCAGCACCAGCTGGTCGTCGACCGGTGTGGCCGTTACGGCGGCAGTCACCCCTTGGGCGCTGGGATCGGCGGACAAAACACTCTCCTCGCATCGCTCGCCGGGGCGATGTGCATGCCCCGGATGAACCATCGACGCGATAGATAGCACATTCCACGCGCCCGTCACCTGTCGCTGTCGCGCCGCACCAATTTAACAGCGAAAATCCGCGCAATGCGTTATTTCACACAAATCGCAGAATTGCGGTTGACCATACTCCACGGAAAGGATAGATAAATATCCATCGGACGCCCCGCCGGGGTATCCCGCGGCAATTTGACTTTGCAGCTTGCGCCGCGTCACCAAACGCTAAAGCGCCACGATACCGGTCGTGGACCTCTTCAAGAAGGAGAGACCGGAATGACCTCGCGAGTTTCCGCTCCCCCATCCGTGCTTCGGACCGTTTTCCCGGCCTGCATGATGCGTTCGGGCCTGTGTTGCCGCTGACCTCGCGGCTGCAGAACACAGCGCCCATCCCGCACATCCGCCAGTCCTGAACGCAATTGCGCCGCGCCGCCACAGCCGTCTCCGGCAGGCGCCGCAACGGAACCCATAGTCCGGGGGAGTCCTTCGCCATGTCCCATACAAACGCCTATGCCATCGAAGTCCAGGGCCGCTCCGCCGGCATCGTCGTCGCCGAACGCGGCGGCTTCACCTTCTTCGTGTCCGACTGGGCATTCCGCGATCTCGACCGCCGCGTCTTCCGCAATGTCGGACAGGCCCAGCGCGCCGCCCACCAGCATCTGAACCGCCTGCCTGACCGCCGGCGCTGAGTTCAGGTGGGGTACATTCCATCTGCGCGGACCGCATGGAAGCCAGACCAGTGCGGCGGAACCATACCGCTGTATTGCCGGACCGAACTGCGGCACTTTGGGGCTCCGCGATTTCGACCATGACCAGAATGCGCCGGATCCGGCCTTGCCCCTGCTCTTCCGAAGAGCGGGGCAGGGCCGGGAAACTCCGCAAGCCAGACTTCGAAGAATGATGATAACGCTAACAAACATTCACAAGACCTACCCGGCCCGCGGCGGCGGCGCTTCGGTCCAGGCGCTCGCCGATGTCGACATCACGGTCGGCCGCGGCGAGATCTTCGGCATCATCGGCCGGTCCGGCGCGGGGAAATCCACCCTTCTGCGCACGGTCAACCTGTTGGAGAGCCCCAGTTCGGGCAGCGTCATGGTGGACGGGGTGGAGATGACCGCCCTGTCGGCGGCGGAGCTGCGCCGGGCACGGCATTCCATCGGCATGATCTTCCAGCATTTCAACCTGCTGTCATCGCGCACCGTCTTCGACAATGTGGCGCTGCCGCTGGAACTGGCGGGAACACCGAATGCTGAAATCCGCAAGGCGGTGGAGCCGCTGCTCGACCTCGTCGGGCTGGCCGACAAGCGCGACCGCTACCCGGCGGAGCTGTCGGGCGGGCAGAAGCAGCGCGTCGGCATCGCCCGCGCCCTTGCCAGCAAGCCGAAGGTGCTGCTGTCGGACGAGGCGACCTCCGCGCTCGATCCGGAGACGACGACGCAGATCCTGCATCTGCTGGCCGACATCAACCGGCGGCTGGGGCTGACCATCGTCCTCATCACCCACGAGATCGCCGTCATCAAGGAGATCTGCCACAAGGTGGCGGTGATGGAAGGCGGCCGGGTGATCGAGCAGGGGCCGGTCTTCGACATCTTCGCCCATCCGCAGCACCCGACCACCCGCAGCTTCGTCGATCCCGTCATCAACCGCGGCATCCCCGACAGCCTGCGCGACCGGCTGTCGCCCCGGCCCGGTCCCGGCAGCAACCCGGTGCTGCGCATCACCTTCACCGGCGAGAAGGCGACCACCCCGGTCATCAGCGCCATCAGCCGCCGGCTGGAGCTGGACCTGAACATCTGGCACGGCCAGATCGACGAGATCCAGGGCGCCCCCTTCGGCACGCTGGTGGTGGAGGCGCTGGGCGACACGGCCAAGGTCGATGCCGCCATCGCGCTGGTGAAAGAGAACAATCTGGGTGTCGAGGTGTTGGGCCATGCTCTCCCCGCAAATCATTGACCTGCTGATCAAGGGGCTGGTCGACACGCTGCACATGGTGGCGGTGTCGGGCGCCATCGGGACGCTGATCGGGCTGCCCATCGGCGTGATGCTGGCCGTCACCGGGCGGGGCGAACTGCTGCAGAACTTCGCCTTCAACAAGGTGATGGGGGCGGTTGTGAACATGACCCGCTCCACCCCCTTCATCATCCTGGTGGTGGCGATCATCCCCTTCACCCGGCTGATCGCCGGCACCTCCATCGGCACCAACGCCGCCATCGTGCCGCTGACCGTCGCCGCCGCCCCCTTCATTGCCCGCGTCGTCGAAAACGCGGTGCGCGAGGTGGATCGTGGGCTGGTCGAGGCGGCGCAGGCGATGGGCGCCACGCCCTTCCAGATCATCCGCAAGGTTCTGCTGCCGGAAGCCCTGCCGGGCATCGTCGCCGGTCTGACCCTGTCGGCTGTCAGCCTCGTCGGCTATTCGGCCATGGTGGGCGCGGTCGGCGGCGGCGGGCTTGGCGACCTCGGCATCCGCTACGGCTATCAGCGCTTCCTGCCGGAGGTGATGCTGGCGGTGGTCATCGTGCTGATCGTGCTGGTGCAGATCGTCCAGTCGACGGGCGACTGGATCGCCCGCCGCGTCAACAAACGCAATCTGAAATCCTGAACCAAGAAACCCCCTGACCCAAGAAATCCAAGGAGTGTTCGAGATGCTGCGCTTCCGTTCGCTGGCTTCGCTGCTGGCCGGCGCCGCCACCCTGGCCGTCGCCTTCGCCGCCTCTGCCGAAACCATCAAGGTCGGCGTCACCGCCGGTCCGCATGCCCAGATCCTGGAGGCGGTGAAGCCCATCGCCGCCAAGGACGGGCTGGACATCCAGATTATCGAGTTCACCGACTACGTCATCCCGAACCAGGCGCTGGCCGGCGGCGATCTGGACGCCAACAGCTTCCAGCACCAGCCCTATCTGGACAATCAGGTGAAGGACCGCGGCTTCGATCTGGTCAGCGTCGGCAAGACGGTGGTCTATCCGATCGGCATCTATTCCAAGAAGGTCAAGAGCCTGGACGAGCTGCCGTCGGGTGCCAAGGTCGCCATTCCCAACGACCCGACCAACGGCGGCCGCGTCCTGCTGCTGCTGCAGGCCAAGGGCCTGATCAAGCTGAAGGACGGCGGCAATCTGAAGGCCTCGCCCATCGACATCGTCGAGAACCCGAAGAAGCTGGAGATCGTCGAACTGGACGCCGCCCAGTTGCCGCGTTCGCTGGATGACGTGACCGTCGCCGCCATCAACACCAACTTCGCGCTGGAGGCCGGCATCGACCCGGTCAAGGACGCCATCGCCCGCGAGGCGGCGGACAGCCCCTATGCCAACGTCATCGCCGTGCGCAAGGCCGACAAGGACAAGCCCTGGGTCGCCAAGCTGGTGAAGGCCTACAACAGCCCGGAGGTGAAGGAATTCATCCTCACCAAGTTCAAGAACGCCGTCGTTCCGGCATTCTGAGAGCATTGAGGGCACGCCCGGCGGCGCTGAGCGCGTCGCCGAGCGTTTCCCCCGGCCGCGGTTCGAACAGCCGCATCGACGGATACCAGGGCCGGCAGCCGGTGCCCAGCGCCGTCCAGTCCCCCGCCGGCCCGATCCGCCACACCGGTACGCCAAGCGCGCCCGCCATCTCCGCCACCGACGTTCCGGCGGAGATCACCAGATCCAGCGCCGCCGTTAGGGCCGCCGCACCGTCGAGGTCGTTCTTGAGGTCCAGCGGCGGGCGGTGGATGGCGATGCCGAAACGCTGTTCGGCGTCGGCGAGTTCGGCTTCGCAGTCGTCGTACTGAAGATTGATCAGGCGCAGGCCGGGCAGGGTGAGGATTGGCGCCCAGTCGGCCAGCGGGGCGTAGTTGGCGGCGCGGAGTGCGCCGCGCAGGCTGCTGCGCCAGCAGAGGCCGATGGTGAGGGTGGGGTTGGGCGTCTGCATCCGCTGCCCCCTCCCCATCCCTCCCCCGCCTTTGGCGGGAGAGGGGGCAGGATGCTTGGCGGCGCCGCTTGATCGTGAAGCGGCGGCAGTGCCCTCTCCTGCCGAAGGCGGCGGAGGGTTAGGGAGGAGGCCGTCGTCGCCACCCAATCCACCCAACCACCCCCGCCACCGCTCCACCGCCGCGCCGTCCGCCCGCAGCCATCCCCCCTGCGCCGGAAAGCTCCCTAGCCCCCAGCCCAGCAGCAAGGGCAGCGACCCCGCCGGGACGTGGCAGTCGGCATCCACCGGATCAGCCGTCGCCGCGCGGACCATCGCCCGCGGGAATGACCGCGCGAATAACTCGACCAGCCGCGGCTCGCATTCCAGAACCACCCGGCCGGCGCGTGCGATCAGGTCGGCGTAGCAGGCGCTGAACATCAGCTCGTCGCCCACCCCCTGCTCGCGCCAGACCAGCACGGTCTTTCCGGCCGGGTCGCCGCCATCCCAGGCGGGAACGCGGAAGCGGCGGTCGGGCAAGGCCTGCCCGGCGGCGAAGCGCGCTTCCAGCCCGGCCCAGCCCCCGGCAATCTCCCCCCGCGCCAGCGCCGCATAGCCGCGGTTGAAGGTGGCGAGCGTCAGGGTAGGATCGTCCTCCACCGCTTGGCGATAGGCCGCGTCCGCTTCGGCCGGGCGACCGGCGGCGTGCAGGGCATTGCCGAGATTGTAGCGCCAGTCGGCCCGCCGCGGCTCCAGGGCCAGGGCGCGGCCCCAACCCTTCAGCGCGGCGTCGAGCCGGCCCTGCCGCTGCCGCAGGTCCGCCAGCCCGGCCCAGCCGGCGCCGGTTCCGGGGGCGAACAGGATCACCCGCCACCAGACCAGCCCGGCGGCGGTGCCGTCGCCCGCCCGCTCCAACGCCAAAGCGAGGTTGCCGAGCGTGCCGAGGTCGCCCGGCCGGCCCTGGAGCGCCAGCCGCAGATGCGCCACCGCGTCGACCGGCCGGTCGAGCGCCAGGGCCGCCAGCCCCAGATTGCTGGTCGCCGCCGGGTCGCCGGGGCGCAGGCGCAAGGCCCGGCCGGCGGCGCGCTCCGCCTCGGCGGCATGGACGGGAACCCGCAAGGCGTCGGCCGATAGGGCGGTCCAGGCCTCGGCCAAAGCCGGGTCGAGGGCGAGCGCCCGCTGGAAGTAGGGCAGGCCGTCGCCACCCAGCGCCTGCCGCGCCAGCCCGGCATTGGCCCACAGCCCGGCATGAAACGGTGCGAAGCGCAGCGCCGCGTCGGTCGCCTCAGCCGCCTCGGCCGCCGCGCCGCGGGACAAGCGCAGAGCGCCGAGATTGCCCAGCGCCTCCACGTCGTCGGGGGCGAGCGTGGCGGCGGCCAGCCAGTCGGCCTCGGCGTCGGCCAGGGCGCCCATCTCCTGATGGGCCAGCGCGCGGCGCTTGTGGCGGTCGGCGGTCGGCTCCGCCGCGATGGCGCGGCTCAGCAGGGTGGCGGCGATGTCGGGACGGCCGGCCTGATGGCCGAGCAGCGCGTAGCCCTCCAGCGCCGCCGGCACCTCGCCACCCTGGTCGAGGATGCGCTGATAGGCCTTCTCCGCCTCGGGCCAGCGGCCGGACTCGTGGAGCGAGCGGGCTTCGGCCAGCCATTCTTCGACAGGTGGGGCAGGGGGCGAGGACGGGACCAGCCGGCGCAGCTCCGCCGCCATGCGGGCCAGAAGGTCGGCCAACCCCTCGCCGGGGCGTGTGCTCCACAGCCGCATCGACGGGAACCAGGGCCGGGCGCCGCTGCCCAAAGCCGTCCAGTCGCCGGCCGGGCCGAAGCGCCAGACCGGCACCCCCAGCGCGCCCGCCATCTCGCCGACCGAACTCGCCACCGTCACCACGAGGTCGAGGTTGGCGATCAGGGCGGAGACTCCCTCCAAATCGTTCTTCAGGTCGGTGTCCGGCCAGCGCCGGATGCGGACACCCAGCCGCGTTTCGACTTCAGCGATCTCCGCCTCGCGCCCGTCATATTGCAGGGTGACCGGGATCAGGCCGGGCAGGGTCAGCAGCGGCGCCCAGTCGGCCAGCGCGGTGTAGGAGGCCTTGCGCTCCCCCAGCATGTTCTGGCTGCCCCAGCAGATGCCGACGCGCAAACCCGGTCCCAAGTCCGCCAACCGCTCGGCCCATGCCGCGGCGCGCGCCGGGTCGGGCGCCAGCCAGGACGGCCGGGCGGGAAAATCGACCAGGGTCGGGCGCAACCGCCGCGGCAGCGATCCCATCGCCAAATGGGCGTCGGCATCCGTCGGGCCGGTCGTCTCCGCCCGCACCGTGACGCCGGGCAGGGCGCGGCCGACCAGCCCGGTCAGGCGGGCATCGACCTCCACCACCAGCGCCCCCGGCCCCAACCTTGCGGCGAGGTCGGGCAGGGCGGTGCCGAACATCAGCTCGTCGCCCAGCCCCTGTTCGCGCCAGACCAGCACGCGCCGGCCGGTCGCGCCGTCCCAGGCCGGCAGGGCGATGCTGCGCCCGGCCGACACGCGGCGGGAGGCGAAGCGGGCCTCATACTCGTCCCACCCCTCGGCCAGCCGCCCTTGGCCCAGCAGCCGCAGGGCGAGGTTCCAACGGGCCAGCGCGAAGCCGGGGGCATGGACGAGCGCGTTGCGATAGAGCGCCTCCGCCTCCTCGCCGCGCCCCTGCGCCTCGCGCAGCAGGGCGAGGTTCACCATCGTCTCGGCATCGCCGGGGGCAAGGCGCAGCGCTTCCAGGTGCGCCGCCTCGGCCTCGCCGGTGCGGCCGGTCTCCTTCAGCACGACGCCGAGGTTGGTCAGGGCGGTGGCATGGCCGGGGTCGAGGCGCAGGGCGTGGCGCAACGCCGTTTCCGCCTCGCCATAGTCGTCCTGCGCCCGCAGCAGCGTGCCGAGATTGGCCCAGGCCTCGGCATAGCCGGCGTCGAGGTCGAGCGCACGGCGGTAATGGCTTGCGGCCTCCGCCAGCCGGTCCTGCTCCTGCAGGGCGCTGCCCAGGCTGTTGTGCGCCTCGGCATAGGCCTCGCGCAGGGCGAGCGCCCGGCGGTATTCCGCCTCCGCCTCCTCCAGCCGGCCCAGCGCGTGGAGGGCGAGGCCGAGGTTGGCATGCTGCTCCGCCATCTTCGGGCGCCGGGCGATGGCCTGCCCGATCAGCCGGACGGCGTCGGCATCCCGGCCGCGCTGGTGGTGCAGAACGCCCAGCAGATGCAGCGCGTCGGCGTTCGCGCCGTCGGCGGCCAGCATGGCGCGATAGGCGCGCTCCGCCCCGTCCAGATCGCCGGCGCGGTGGTGGGCCAGCGCCTCGCGCAGGAGGGCGGCCAATCTGGCGGGGGCTGCGGGTGGCGGCATGAGCGAGGGGTGCCAAGGGATGGAACGGGCCATTTCGATAGCATGAGTCGGCCGGAGGGCGCGCACCCAAAATCCCGAACGCATTTAAGGGGACTGGCGCGCCACTTTTCATCCTGTATACTTGCGCACAATTCGGCCCAGGGCCAACATCGTCGGCCGATCTCCATCCAAAAGGCTTATATCTTGAGTAAGACTGCAATCATCGTCGACGACAGCAAGCTTTCGCGCATGCATGTGCGGGCCATGGTCTTGCGCAACAAGCCCGACTGGTCGGTGGTCGAGGCGGCGAACGGTGACGAACTCTTCAAGACGTTGCAGGACACGCCGGTCGATGTCGCGATCATCGATTACAACATGCCCGGCGACAATGGCGTGGACACCGCGGCCAAGCTGCGCAGCAGCCATCCCGGCGTCCACATCGCCATCATCACCGCCAACGCCCAGGACGCGGTGGTGTCGGGCATCCGCGCGGTCGGCGCCGCCTTCATGCCCAAGCCGCTGGAGGAGGAGCAGGTCGTCCGTTTTCTGAACTCCACCGCCCTGCCGCCGCGCCGGCCGACCCAGGCCCCGCAGGAGTGATCGCAGCCCCCATGCTGAGCGATCTGGAACGCGACGCCCTGGCCGAACTGGGCAACATCGGCATCGGCCGGGCATCGACGGCGCTCGGCCGCATGCTGGGCGGGCTGGTCACGCTGTCGGTCCCGTCGGTGGAGATGGTGCCGCTGGCCGATGTGGCCGGGCTGCTGGACCGGGCGCTGACGCCGCCGCTGGTGGGCATCTCCGAAACGCTGGGCGGCCTGTTCGCGGGATGCGCCCTGCTGGTCTTCCCCCAGGCCGGCAGCCTGTTCCTGGTGCGCGCCGCCCTGCCGCCCGACGTGCCGGCGGAGGACGCCTCCGAGATGGAGGACGAGGTCCTGGCGGAGCTGGGCAACGTCGTGCTGAACAGCGCGCTGGCCCTGGTCGCCAACCTGCTGGGCGAACCGGTGGAGACCGGCCTGCCGGCGGTGTTCCGCGGCAGTGCGGCGGAGATCCTGCGGGGATGTTCGGGGACGCCGCCGACCGCTGACGGTGCCGCGGTGCTGTTCCACATCGACCTGCGCACGACCCTGCCGGGCGGCGACGGGGCGGTGGTCGGAGGACGGGTGGTCCTGCTGCTCGACGCCGGCTCCGCCGGGGCGCTGCAGGCGACGCTGGGCCGCTATATCGGGCGGCTGGTGGCGTGACGGCAACAAGAACAACCGGCTGGAAAGGCGGGTAAGGACCATGGCACTCATCAAGAAGACCAAGATCGACACGGCGCACACCGGCCGGAGCAAGCCCGGCGCCGCCGGCGATCCGGATCGGTCCGCCCCCGGAAATCAGGCCCCCGGAAATCATGCCGCCGGAACCGAGACCGCCACGGCCGAAGCCGCACCGCCGGGCGCGCCGCAGCGCCGCCGGGCGCGTGCCGATTCGCGCCGCCGGCAGGCCGCCAGCGGCATCGCCGCCGCCTCCACCGAACTGGCGAGCGGCGTCACCCAGGCGGCCTCGGCGGCGGAGGAACTGCGCCGGGCGATGGAGCAGATCGCCGCCGGGGCTGAGGAATCGGCCAGCGCCACCCAGCAGTCCCAACGCATGATCGGCCGCGCGTCGGAACTGCTGACCCGTTCGCGCAGCACGGCGGAACAGGCGGTTCTGCGGGTCGAGGCGCTGCAGGCCACGCTGAAGGACGTCAGCGGCCAGATCCTGTCCTCCATCGAAGGCATCGTCCGCGCCGCCGAACGGCAGGAGGCGTCGGTGCGGCTGGTGCGCGACCTGGAAGCGCGGGCGCAGGAAATCGGCACCATCGTCCAGAGCGTCGCCGCCATTGCCGACCAGACCAACCTGCTGGCGCTGAACGCCGCCATCGAGGCGGCGCGGGCGGGGGAGGCCGGCAAGGGCTTCGCCGTCGTCGCCGACGAGGTGCAGGCGCTGGCGGAGCGGTCGGAACGCAGCGCCAACGACATCCAGGCGATGGTCGCGGAAATCCAGGAGGCGGTGGCCTCCATCGCCGCCGGCATCGTCGCCTCTGCCGACGCCGCCAAGGCGGAGGTGGAGCGCGGGCGCATGATCGTCCAGCAGCTGGAAGGCGTGCGGTCGGACATGTCGACCATCGTCCAGGGGGCGCAGGAGACCATCCGTGCCGCGGTGGAGGCCGATCAGGCCGCCCGCGAGGCCCTGCGCGGGGCGGAGACCATCGCCGCCAGCGCCGAGGAGCAGTCCGCCGCCGCCGAGGAGGCGCTGCGGACGGCGGGAGAGCAGGCGCTGGCCCTGACCCAGAGCCAGCGCGCCGCCGGCCAGCTGTCCGAACTGGCCGAGGATCTGGAGGGAACCGCCGATCTCGCCGCCACCGCCGACGAGCTGGCGTCGGCCGCCGAGGAGCTGTCGGCCGCCATCGAGGAGATCAACCGCGGCGCCGCCCAGATCATGACCGCCATCGGCCAGATCTCCGGCGGCGCGCAGGCGCAGAGCGCGGCCACCCACCAGTTGGCCTCGGCGATCGCGGAAATCGACGCCGCCGCGACGCTGGCCGCCAGCCGCGCGGGCGAGTCGGTCGACCGCTGCGGCTCGATGGAAGGGCTGCTGGGCGAAACGCGCGAGACCATCGGAAAGCTGGCCGACGGCATGTTGGAGGCGGTGGAGTCCTCCCGCCGCGCCGGCGAGCGGCTGGACGCGCTGGAGCGGATCGGCCGGCGCATCGACAAGGTGGTGGACGCCATCGCCACCGTCGCCATCCAGACCGGCATGCTGGCGGTCAGCGGCTCCATCGAGGCGGCGCGGGCGGGGGAGTTCGGCCGTGGCTTCACCGTGGTCAGCGGCGACATCCGCAAGCTGGCGGGCGACAGCGCGGAAAGCGCGGAGCGGGTGAAGGACATCGTCCGCGACATCCAGGACCAGATGCTGCGGGTGCGCCGCGACGTGGATGAGGTCTCCGCGACGGCGGTGACGGAGATCGCGCGCCACCGCGCCTTCGGCGTCACCCTGACCGCCGGCGCGCAGGAACTGCGGGTGGTCACCGCCGGTGGCCGCGAGATTCTGGACGCCGCCAACGAGACCACCGCCGCGCTGCGCGAGACCCGCGTCGGCGTGGAGCAGGTGGCCGCCGCCGCCGCCGCCGCGAACCTGTCCGGTTCCGAAGCGGCCAAGGCCGCGCGCGAGCAGGCGAAGGGGGCCGAGGAGCTGGCGTCGGCGATCGAGGAGATCGCGGCGATGGCCGACAGCCTGCTGGGCGCGGCTTGACCGCCGTGGCCCAAGACGTGGCCGATGGCGCTCTCGCCTTCGTCACGGTGACGGTCGGCGACCTGCGCCTTGCCCTGCCGCTGGCGGCGGTCCGCGCGGTGATCCGGCTGCCGGAGTTGGTGCGCATTCCGCTGGGACCGCCCAGCCTCGACGGGCTGGCGCAGTGGCATGGCGAGGCGGTGCCGGTTCTCGACCTTGCCGGGGCGTTGGGCCGGCCGATGGCGGTTCCGGCCGGTGCCCGGGCCACGCGGGAGACGCGCGTGGTGCTGGTCGGGCATCACGGCCAACCGGTGGGGCTGCGGGTGGATGCGATGGCCGGCATCCTGCGCAGCGACCCCGACCGCATCGATCCGGTGACGCAGGAGGAGGGCGGGCTCGACCCCGCCATGCTGGACGGCCTGCTGCGCGACGGCCCGGCCACCATCCTGAAGCTGGACGCGCTGATCGAGCGCCAGTTCGGCGACCGGACGGAAGGCGGGCGGGCGGATCGCAGGACGGGCGGATTCGGGCTTGCGACGGCGGGCGAAGCCGCCAAGGCCGGTGCCGGAGCCGACCGCCAGGCCCTGCTGGTCTTCGAGGTCGCCGGGCAGGAATTCGCCCTGCCGGTGGACCGGGTGCGCGAGGTTCTGCCGGCCCCGCGCGAGGTCGCCCGCATGGCGCGGGCCAAGGCGCATCTGCTGGGCGTGATGGCGGTGCGCGACCGGCTGCTGCCGCTGGTGGGCTTGCGCGCCCTGTTTGGATTGGACGGCACCGGCGGACAGGCGGCCGGCCGCCGCGTCGTCGTCGTGCGGCCGGGGGCGGGGCAAGCGCCCGTCGGCGTGCTGGTGGACGAGGTGCGCGAGATCCTGCGGCTCGATCCCGCGCAGATCGACCCGGTGCCGCCGCTGCTGGCCCGCGAGCCGGAGTTCGAGGATCTGGACGGCATCGCCCGCGCGGATGGCGGGCGGCGGCTGGTGTCGGTGCTGTCGGCGCAGAGGCTGTTCCGCCATGGCGCGGCACTGGCGGACAAGGCCGGCGTGGAAGCGGGCGCAAAGCGGGACGGGGCAAAGGGGGACGGGATGGAACCGGCTATGCCCGCGGACGGCGGCGAAGGAAAGATCGGCGTGGGGGAGCGCTTCGTCGTCTTCCGCCTCGCCGGGGCCGAATACGGACTGCCGGTCGCTGCCGTGCGCGAGGTGCTGCGCCGGCCCGACGGCATCACGCCGCTGCCCAACGCGCCCGACTTCGTCGCCGGCGTGCTGACCCTGCGCGGCGAGGTTCTGCCGCTGATCGACCAGCGCCGGCTGCTGAACCTGCCCGCCGCGGACTCCGCCGGGAAGCCGGCCGCCGGGATCGAGCGCGGTCGGGTGGTGGTGGTCGGGCGCGACGGGCTGCTGGTCGGGCTGCTGGTGGACGGTCTGTCCGGCCTGGTGACGGTCCCGGCGGAGCGGATCGGTCCGGCACCGGCGGTGTCGGCGGCACAGCGGCGGCTGATCCGCCGGGTGGCGACGCTGGATACGGCCGGGGATATGGCCGGCGGCGCCCGCCTGATCCTGCTGATGGACGCGGAAAGCCTGCTCGACATGGACCGGTTGGCCGACCTGCCTGTTATCCCGCAGTGACGGCTGGGAGCCTGGAGTGGGGGACGGCGTGCTGACGGTGCTGGTGGTGGACGATTCCGCGTTGATGCGCCGGCGCATCGCGGATCTGCTGAGCGAGGCCGGATTCCGGGTGGAGACCGCCGCGACGGGGGAGGAGGCCCTGGCGCGACTGCCGGTCGTCGATCCGGATGTTGTGACGCTGGACGTCACCATGCCGGGCATGGACGGGCTGACCTGCCTTGCCCGCATCATGGTGGAGC
Organism: Azospirillum oryzae; assembly: GCF_900177515.1. GTDB lineage: Bacteria > Pseudomonadota > Alphaproteobacteria > Azospirillales > Azospirillaceae > Azospirillum > Azospirillum oryzae_A. Next base: position 485,581 of record NZ_FXAK01000010.1, on the reverse strand, counting down.
ATCCCAAGCCCGTCGTCATGGTCTCCGCCCTCACCGGCGCGGGGGCGGAGGAGACGCTGGAGGCGCTTCGGCTCGGCGCGGTGGAGGCGGTGCAGAAGCCGGCCGCCGGCGCCATCGGCCGCATCGGCGAGGAGCTGGTGGAGACGGTGCGCGCCGCCGCATCCTCCCGCCCGCGCCGTGTCCACGGCCTGCGCGAACGGCTGCGGCTGGCCCGCGCCCGCATCGCCGGAGAGGATTTCGTGGCGCCCGAGGAGTTGCCGCCTGCCGTACCGCCGTTGGCGGCGTCGCCCGCAGCCGTGGCGGCGATGGGCGGCGAGGGGGTGGTGCTGATCGGCGTCTCGACCGGCGGGCCCAGCACGCTGGAGGACATCCTGCCCCTGCTGCCGGCCGGCTTTCCCTGGCCGGTGGTGGTGGCGCAGCATATGCCGGCCGCCTTCACCGCGACGCTGGCGCGCCGGCTGGACGAGCTGTGCGCGCTGAGGGTGGTGGAGGTGGAGCGGGCGACGGTGCTGGCGCCGGGCATGGTCTGCATCGCCCGCGGCAGCGCCGATGTCGAACTGGCGCGGCGCGGCGGGCGGCTTCAGGCGGTCTGCGTGCCGGCCTCGCAGGACCGGCCCTGGCATCCCAATGCCGACCGGCTGGTGACCAGCGCCCTGCGGCTGCTGCCCGCCGACCGGCTGGTGGGGGTGCTGCTGACCGGCATGGGCAATGACGGGGCGGCGGCGATGGCCGAGCTGCATGCCCGCGGCGGCCGCACCATCGCGGAGTCGGAGGACAGCGCCGTCGTTTTCGGCATGCCGCAGGACCTGATTCGGCGCGGCGGTGCCGGCGTCGTGCTGCCGTCGGGCCGGATCGCCGGCCAGCTCACCCGCTGGCTGATGCCGGCCGGCCGGCGCGTCGGGATCGATTGAGGAGTGATGCCATGGGACTGGTGAAGAAGAAGGCCGCTCCGGAATTGGCCCCGGTCTTGGCACCGGCCGCGACAGGCGCCCGGCCGGACCCGTTGGCCTCGCTTGAGGATGCCGACGCCGCGGTCCGTCGCGATGCCGCCCATGCGTTGGGCCATGCGGCGCTGCCGGGCGCGGAGGCGGCACTCGCCCGCCGGCTTCAGACGGAGGGGGATGCCGGCGTGCGTGAGGCGATCCTGACCGCGCTCGCCCGCATCGCCACGCCGGACGCGGCGGCGGCGCTGGTCCCCTTCCTCGACCGCGAGGATGCGGCTTTGCGCAACGCGGCGCTGGAAAGCCTGCAGCAGATGCCGGCGGAGGTCGCCGCCCCGGCGCTGCTGCCCCTGCTCGACCATGCCGACGCCGACCTGCGCATCTTCGCGGTGCAGGGGCTGGGCAGCCTCGTTCATCCGAGCCGCGCCGACTGGCTGGCGAGGGTGATGGAGCGCGATGCCGACGTTAATGTCTGCCTCGCCGCGGTGGAAGCGCTCGCCGAGGCCGGCAGTCCGGAGGCGCTGTCCAGCCTGGAGACGCTGGCCCGCCGCTTCCCCGGCGACGCCTTCGTCGCCTTCGCCGTCGACGCCGCCCGGTCCAGCTTCCAGGGACGGTGAACGGATTGACCGACGCCGAGCCGGAAGGCCTGTCCCAGGAGGATTATGCGACGCTCTGCGGATTCCTGCGGGATCGCACCGGCCTGTCCTTCACCGAGGCCAAGCGCTATTTCGTCGACCGCCGCGTCGCCGCCCGCATGCAGGCGGTCGGCGCGACGGGCTTGCGCGCCTATATGAATCTGCTGCGCTTCCAGGCGTCGGGCGAGGAGCTTCAGCGGCTCGTCAACCTGATGACGGTGAACGAGACCTATTTCTTCCGCGAGAAGTACCAGCTCGACTGTCTGGTGAACTCCGTGCTGGACGAGCTGGTGCGCGGACGGCCGAAGGGGGCGCGGCTGCGCATCTGGTCGGCCGGCTGCGCCACCGGCGAGGAACCCTATTCCATCGCAATCATGCTGCTGGAAAACTGGCGCCGGGTGGACGATTACGAGATCGAGCTGCTGGCGTCGGACATCGACAGCGCGGTTCTGGAACGCGCGCGCGAGGGCATCTATGACGAGCGCGCCCTGCAGGGGCTGCCGGCCCATCTGCGCGCCAAGTATTTCCAGCCCCTGCGCGGAGCGGCGGAGGCCGGCGGGCCGCGCTGGCAGATCGTGGAGGATCTGCGGGAATCGGTCGATTTCTCTCTGGTCAACATCGCCGACCCGCAGCAGGTGCGGGCCTTCCGCGGGATCGACGTGATCTTTTGCCGCAACCTGCTGATCTATTTCGACGATCTGGGCCGACGGGAGGCGGCGAGCATGTTCCACGATGCCCTTGCGCCGGGCGGCTTCGTCTGTCTCGGCCATTCGGAAAGCATGAGCCGCATGTCGTCGCTGTTCGTCCCGCGCCGCTTCCCCGACGCCATTCTCTACCAGAAGCCGGTCGACGGGGGTGCGGCATGAGTGGAACCAACGCTGGCGGGCCGCGCATCCTGGTGGTGGACGACGCCGTGACCGTGCGCGCCTTCAGCCGCCGCGTGCTGGAGGCCGACGGCTTCGTGGTTGACGAGGCGGTGAACGGCATCGAAGGGCTGGAACGCGCCATGGCGACGCCGCCGGATCTGGTGATCGTCGACGTCAACATGCGCAAGATGGACGGCTATACCATGCTGCGCGTCCTGCGCCGCGACCCCGGACTGCGCGACGTGCCCGCCATCATGATCAGCACCGAATCGAAGGACAGCGACCGCGAGCAGGCCCTGCTGGCCGGCGCCAACTGGTACATCGTCAAGCCGCCGCGGCCGGAGATGCTGGTGGAGGCGGCGCGGCTGCTGACCGGACGGCCGCCCGACAGGGAGGACGCGCCATGAGCGAGCTGTTCGACCAGTTCGTCGTCGAGGTGCAGGAGCTGCTGGAGACGGCCGGTGCCGCCTTGCTGGCGCTGGAGCGCGACCCGGCCGACCGCGCGTCGGTGGACGAGCTGTTCCGCGCCTTCCACACGCTGAAGGGGGCGAGCGCCCTGTTCGACATGGCGCCCTTCACCCTCCTGGTCCATGCCGGGGAGGACACGCTGTCGCTGCTGCGCGACGGCCGGCGCGCCATGACGCCAGAGCTGGCCGACCGGCTGTTCCGCGCGCTCGACCAGTGCGCCCGCTGGGTGGCGGCGCTGGAGGAGGCCGGCGCGCTGCCCGCCGATGCGGCGGCGGCGGCGGAGACGCTGGTCCGCGGGATGGCGGGGGGAGAGACGACAACCGATGCGGCGGCTTCCGCTGGAGAGGCGGACGCTTTCCCGTGGGTGGCGGCGCTGACGGACACGGAGCGCGCAGCCGTGGGCGAAGGCGCGCTGACCGCCATCGACTACACGCCCGATCCGGAATGCTTCTTCACCGGCGACGACCCGCTGGCGCTGTTCCGCCGGGTGCCCGACCTGCGGCTGCTGCGGGTCGAGCCGACGGAGCCGCTGCCGCCCCTGGCGGAGATGGACCCCTACCGCTGCCTCCTGCGCTTCCGCGCCCTGAGCGGCGCCGGGGTGGAGGCGGTGACGCCCGCCTTCCGCAGCGTGCCCGATCAGGTGCGGATCGGCAGCGTCGCGCTTGCCCCCATGCTTGCGCCTTCCGCGGCACCGCCGGGTTCGCTGGCGGCGGCGATGCTGGATGAGCAGGCGCGCATCCTCGATCTGCCCGGCAACGCCGCAGAGCGCGACTCCCGCCGCGCCGCGGCGGCGCGGGCGGTCGCCGCGATCCTGACGGCGCTGGGGCGGGCGACGGAGCGCGCCGCCGTGGAGGCCGCCTGCACCGACGCTCACACGCTGCGCCGGTTTCTGGCCGACGGACCTGCGGAAAAGCCGGCCGTGGCCGAGCCCCGTCCCGCCACCGCCGCCCCGCGCCGCGTCCTGCGGGTGGAGCCGGAGCGGATGGACGCGCTGATGGCGCTGGTCGGCGAGCTGTCGGTGGTGAAGGGACAGCTGGGGCCGCTGGTCCGCCGCGCCGGGGACGGCGAGATGGCCCGCGACCTGAAGAGCTTCGAAGCCCGGCTGGACGGTCTGGTCGGCGACCTGCGCCATGCGGCGCTGCGGCTTCGGCTGCTGCCGCTGGCGCGCGTGTTCGACCCGCTGCCCCGGCTGGTGCGCGACACCGCACGCCGGCTGGACAAGACGGTAGAGCTGGTGCTGGAGGGGGCGGAGACGGAGGCCGACAAGGACATCCTCGACGTGCTGGGCGAGCCGCTGCTGCATCTGGTGCGCAATGCGCTGGACCATGGCATCGAGGCGCCGGAGCGGCGGGCGGCGACGGGCAAGCCGCCGGCCGGCACGCTGCGGGTCCGCGCCTTCCAGGACAAGGGTGGGGTGGTGGTGGAGGTATCGGACGACGGGGCCGGCATCGACCCGGCGGCGATGCGCCGCGCCGCCGTCGCCAAGGGGCTGCTGGAGCCCGACGCCGCGGCGGCGCTCAGCGATGACGACGCGGTGCGGCTGGTCTTCGCCCCCGGTTTCAGCACCGCCGACAGCGTGTCCGACCTGTCCGGCCGCGGCGTCGGCATGGATGCGGTGCGGGCGGCGGTGGAGCGTGCCGGCGGCCGGGTGGAGATCGCCTCCACCCCCGGCAGCGGCACGCGGGTGCGGCTGTCGCTGCCGCTGACGCTCAGCATCACCCGCGTCGTGGTGGTGGAGGCGGCGGGATCGCTCTACGGCATTCCGGTGGCGCTGGTCGGCGGTGTCCAGCGGGTGCCGCGCGCCGAGATCCGCGGGGTCAAGCGGGCGGAAAGCGTGGTGCTGCGCGACCGGGTGGTGCCGCTGGTCCGCCTGCGCCGCCTGCTGGGCCAGCCCGGCGACGAGCGCGTGCGCGAGGCCGATTGCGTTGTGCTGGCCGAACTTGGCGACGGGCCGGTCGCCGTGGCGGTGGACGATGTCGGCGAGCGCGCCGACGTGGTTCTGCGCCCGATGACCGGGGTGTTGCGATCCTTGAGCGGCTATGCCGGTACGGCGGTGCTGGGCGACGGCCGTCTGATCCTGGTGCTCGATCTGCGGGAGCTGTTGTGATGCCGATCCGCTATGACGCCGACCTCGCCCGATTCGAGGCCGCCTGCACGGTGGAGGACGCCCTGCCGCTCGCCGAATGGCTGGAGGCGACGGCCGCGCCACGCGTGGACCTGTCCGCCTGCACGGACCTGCACACGGCGCTGCTGCAATTGCTGATGGCGGCAAGGCCGGTGGTCACGGCGGGGCCGGAGGATGCGTTTCTGGGGCGCGTCATCCCTCTCCCTCCCACCGGTCCCTGAACACCAGATCATCCAGCGGCAGGCGCTTGCGCCAGCCCTTGGTTTCAAGCTCCGGTGTCGCCTCGAAATGGCTGACGTGGCCGAGGCAGAGATAGGCGATCGGCACGATCCGCTCCGGGATGCCGAGTGCCTGTTTCAGCGCGTCCTCATGCAGGATGCTGACCCAGCCGACCCCCAGACCTTCCGCCCTTGCCGCCAGCCACAGATTCTGCACGGCGCAGACGCAGCTGTAGAGGTCCATCGCCGGCATGTGGGTGCGGCCCAGCACCACCGGGCCGGAGCGCTCGCGGTCGCAGGTGATGCACAAATTCACCGGCGCCTCGCGGATGCCCTCCAGCTTCAGGCGGCTGTAGAGGCTGCGGCGCTCACCCTCGAACATTGCCGCCGCTTCTTCGGTGGCGCGGATGAAGTCGGCGTGGATGCGCGACTTCACCGCCGGGTCGGTGATGACGATGAAGTTCCACGGCTGCATGAAGCCGACCGACGGCGCATGGTGGGCGGCCAGCAGGACGCGGTTCAGAACCTCGTCGGGCACCAGGTCGGGTCGGAACTGCCCACGCACGTCACGGCGGGAGAAGATCGCCTTGTAGAGCGCGTCGCGCTCCGCCGGGGTGAAATCCTCCTCCATCGTCACCCCCGCGCGATCAGGTGGACGAAAGACCCCAGCGCCAGCCCGCGCCGGCTGCCCAGCGACCCAAGGTCGCCGCCATCCGCCGCCGTCGCATGCAGCAGCGGCGCGTCGTCACCGCGCGACAGCGTCGAGGCATAGTGGAACTCATGCCCCATCAGCGGAGTTCCTGCCGCACCCAAAGGCCCGTCGGCCAGCAGAGACGCCCGGCGATAGCCCAGATGCAGCCGCCGCCTGGCGAAGGAGGTGCGCACGCCCAGCAGCCCGGTCATCGGGTGGGTGACGCCGTCGGCATCCTCCAGCGTCTCCCCCATCACCATATAGCCGCCGCATTCGCCATAGACCGGCAGCCGCTCCGCCGCCGCGCGCAGGCCGTCGCGGAAGACGTGGTTGGCGGCGAGGCGGCCGGCATGCAGCTCCGGATAGCCGCCGGGCAGGTAGATTGCGTCCGCATCCTCCGGCGGCGCCTCGTCCGCCAGGGGAGAGAAGAATCGCAGCTCCGCCCCCGCCGCCTGCCAGCCGGCGGTCAGGTGCGGATAGACGAAGGTGAAGGCGGCATCCCGCGCGATGGCGATGCGCTGCCCCAGCGGCGGCAGGGCGGGTGCATCGCTGCCGCGCCCGGCCCGTGACGGCTTGGCCAGCGCGACGACGCGGTCGAGATCGACATGCTCCGCGACGAAGCGGCCCAGCGCCGCCAGCCGGTCGGCCAGCCCCTCCGTCTCGTCGGCCTGGACGAGGCCGAGATGACGCTCGGGCAGGCTGAGATCGGGGGCACGGGGCAGGGCGCCCAGCAGGGGGATGCCCAGCGCCTCGATGGCGTTGCCGGCCAGCGCCGTGTGGCGCGGGCTGCCGACATTGTTCAGCACGACGCCGCCGATGGTCACGTCGTCGCGGTAGGTGGCGAAGCCCTTGACCAGGGCTGCGGCCGACTGCGACTGGCCCTTGGCGTTCACCACCAGCAGGACCGGCCAGCCGGTGCGCGCCGCGATCTCAGCCGTCGATCCGGTCCCGGTGGCCCCAATCCCGGCGACGCCGTCGAACAGGCCCATCAGCGCCTCACAGACCAGCAGGTCGGCGCCCTCGGCGGCGCGGGCGGCCAGCCCGTCCAGCAGGTCGGGGCCCATCGCCCAGGTGTCGAGGTTCACGCTCGGCCGGCCGGTGGCGGCGCGGTGGAAGGCCGGGTCGATATAGTCCGGCCCCGACTTCACCGCCCCCACCGCCACGCCGCGGGCGCGCAAAGCGGCCAGCAGGCCCAGCGTCAGCGTCGTCTTGCCGGTGCCCGAGGCTGGGGCGGCGATGATGAGGCCATCAGCCATGCTGAAGCGCCGCCTGGGCCGGCAGCCACTCCAGCGCCGGGCGCAGCCGCACCACCTCGCCGATGACGATGATGGCGGGCGGTTCCAGGTCGCTGGCCGCCAGATCGGCGACGCAGGTGCCGAGGCTGGTGACGAGGCTCTTCTGGTTGGCGGTCGTCGCCTCGGTCACCACGCCGACGGGGGTGTCGGCGGACAGGCCGCCGGCCATCAGCTCCGCCGCGATGGTCGGCAGCGCCTTCCAGCCCATATAGAGGATCAGCGGCGCCTTGGTGGCGGCCAGCGCCCGCCAGTCCGGCCCGCCGCCCAGCGAATGGCCGGTCGCCAGGATCACCGCCTGGTTGGTGTCGCGGTGGGTCGCCGGGATGCCGGCATAGGCCGGGCCGGCAATGCCGGACGTGATGCCGGGCACGATGCGGAAGGGGATGCCCTGGGCGGCCAGCGCCTGCGCCTCCTCCCCGCCACGCCCGAAGACGAAGGGGTCGCCGCCCTTCAGCCGCAGGACGCGGTGCCCCTCCTTCGCCAGCTCGATCAGGCGGTTGGTGATGTCGTCCTGGTGGGCCGAAGGACGGCCGCCGCGCTTTCCGGCGAACTCCAGCCTTGCCGACGGGCTGGCGAGCGCCATGATCCGTTCGCCGACCAGCGCGTCATGGACGATGACGTCGGCTTGCCTTAGACCTTGCAGGGCCAGCAGGGTGAGCAGGCCGGGGTCGCCGGGGCCGGAACCGGCCAGCCAGACGCTGCCGGGGGCGAAGGGGACCAGGACGCTTTCGGGAATGGACGACTCAAACGACATGAACGCGGACTCGGGCTCGGAGAAGACGGAAGGCGGTGCGGGCGGGACCGGGGAGGGCTCCGGCATGCCGGAGCATGCTACACCCTTGCGGCGCGGCTGGACGACGGGAACCTGCGCCACCGCCGCGGCGCGGGCGGCGGCAGAGGCTCTGTTCGGCGGGGAGTTCCCCGACCCGGTGACCGTGACCCTGCCCGGCGGTCAGACCCCGGCCTTCGCCCTGGCGGTGACCGAGCGGGGGGAGGGGTCGGACGGCATCCCGGGCGGCCCCTGGGCAATGGCCGGCGTGGTCAAGGATGCCGGCGACGATCCGGACGTGACCCACGGTGCGCTGGTGCGAGCGCGGGTCTGGCGCGGCGCGCCCGGCAGCGGTGTGACCTTCCGCGCCGGCCCCGGCGTCGGCACCGTGACCCTGCCCGGCCTGCCCTTGGCCGTCGGCGAGCCGGCGATCAACCCGGTGCCGCGCAGCATGATCGCGCAGGCGGTGGGGGAGGCGGCGGCCGAGGCCGGTCAGCCGGCTGACGTGGTGGTCGAAATCGGGGTGGAGAATGGCGAACAGCTCGCCAAGCGCACGATGAACGGGCGGCTCGGCATTCTGGGCGGGCTGTCGATCCTGGGAACCACGGGCATCGTCGTACCCTATTCCTGCGCGGCCTGGATCGCCTCGATCCAGCGCGGCATCGACGTGGCGCGGGCGGCCGGGCTGACCCATGTCGCAGCCTGCACCGGCGATTTGTCGGAAAAGGCGGTGGTGGCGCGCTATGGCCTGTCCGAACAGGCCTTGCTCGACATGGGCGATTTCGTCGGCGGCACCCTGAAGTATCTGCGCCGGCACCCGATTCCCCGCCTGACGCTGTGCGGCGGCTTTGCCAAGTTCGGCAAGCTGGCGCGCGGGCTGATGGACCTGCACAGCAAGCGCAACAGCGTCGATTTCGAGTGGCTGGCCGAGCGGCTGGCGGATCTCGGCGCCGGGCCGGACCTGATCGCGCAGGCGCGCGGCGCCAACACCGCGGCGCAGGTGCTGGGCATGGCGGATGCCGCCGGCTTGGCCCTGGCCGACCATGTGGCGGAACTCGCCCGCCGCGCCGCGCAGGATGTGCTGGAGGATGCGCCGGTCGCCGTCGAGGTGCTGGTCACCGACCGCCAGGGGCGCATCGTGGGAGAGGCTCACTCCCCCAACTCCTGGCCCAGTCCCCGATAGCGGCGCACATGGCTGCCGTCATACAGCGCGCTGCAGCGGAACTCCTCATGGCCCAGCGCCGGGCCGACCAGGATCAGCGCGGTGCGTTCCATCGGTGAGGCCGCGACCTGCGCCGCAATGTCGGCCAGCGTTCCGCGCAGCACGCGCTCGTCCGGCCATGTCGCGCGGTAGACCACCGCGGCCGGGCAGTCGGCGCCGTAGAGCGGGGTCAGCCGCTCCACCACCCGGTCGATGACGTGGATCGACAGGTGGATCGCCAGCGTGGCGCCGGACGCACCCAGCACCTCCAGCGTCTCGTTGGCCGGCATGGCCGAGGCGCGGCCTTCGGTGCGGGTCAGGATCAGCGTCTGGCTGACCTCCGGCAGGGTCAGTTCCCGCCCCAGCGCGGCCGACGCGGCGGCGAAGGCCGGTACGCCGGGGGTGATGGTGTAGGGGATGCCCAGTTCCCGCAGCGCGCGGGTCTGCTCGCCCAGCGCGCTGTAGACCGACAGGTCGCCCGAATGCAGCCGCGCCACGTCCTGGCCGGCGGCATGGGCCGCCTGGAACTCGGCGACGATCTCCTCCAGCGTCAGCGGGGCGGTGTCGATGATCCGGGCATCGGCGGGGGCGTGGGCGATGATTTCCTTCGGGACCAGCGAGCCGGCATAGAGGCAGACCGGGCAGCGCGCGATCAGGTCGCGACCGCGCAGGGTCAGCAGGTCGGGAGCACCCGGTCCGGCACCGATGAAATGGACGGTCATGAGCGGGTCTCCAAAAGAGCGACGGCCGGCAGGGCGAGCGCCACGGTGGCGCGGGGGGTGGAGCGGCGCGGCAACAGCAGGCGCGATCCCGGCCCGGCGGCGGCCAGCGCCGCGGCCTCCGCGACCGAGGCCAGCCCGACCGCGGCCAGCACGGTGGCGGAGCGGGTGTGGACGCGGTCCTGCGCGGCCAGCATCGCGTCCTCTTCGATGAAGCGCAGCGGCAGGCCGAGCGCGCGGGCGGCCTCGGCCAACCCGGCCTCGTCGGCCTTCATCGCCGGGGCGGCCAATGCAGCCAGCTGGCGCGCCGCGTCGGGCAGGGCCGCCTCGTCGAACGCGGTGACGACCAGGGCGGCGATCTCCTCCCAGCCGCAGCCACGGCGGCAGCCGAGACCGACGAAGACCGGGCCGAACAGCAGCGCATCATGATGGGTCAGGCGGTCCATGCACCCTCCGCATAAGGCTTTTCGGCCCTCCACAACGTCACCGGCATGGCGGCGCGCCAGCCACGGAAGCCGCCGACCGCCGAGGCGCGCGCCACCGAAATCTGGGTCAGTTCGCCGCCGAGGCGCTTGTGCGCGTCGATCAGCACCGCCTCGCTTTCCAGAGTCACCGCGTTGGCGGCGATCCGGCCGCCGGGGGGCAGGGCGTCCCAGCAGGCCGCCAGCACGCCGTCTGCGGTCAGCCCGCCGCCGATGAAGATGGCGTCCGGCCGCTCCAGCCCGTCTAGCGCGGACGGCGCCTTGCCGCGCGCCAGCGCCAAACCGGGCACACCGAAGGTCGCGGCGTTGGCGAGGATGCGGGCGATGCGCTCCGGGTGATGTTCAACGGCGATGGCGCGGTTGGCGGCATCGCGCAGCATCCATTCGATGCCGATGGAGCCCGATCCGGCGCCGACGTCCCACAGCAGTTCCCCCCGGCGCGGCGCCAGGAAGGACAGGGTGACGGCGCGCACCTCGCGCTTGGTGATCTGGCCGTCATGCTCGAACCAGTCGTCGGGCAGGCCGGGGGCCAGCGGCAGGATGCGGGCACCGGGGGCGGCGACGCAGTCCAGCGCGATGGTGTTGAGGTCGGCGGTGCGGTCTGCCGTCCAATTGTCGGCGGTTGCCTCCAGCCGGGCTTCGCGCGGGCCGCCCATCGCCTCCAGCACCGTCAGGCGCGAGGCGCCGAAGCCGCGGGCGCGCAGCAGGGTGGCGAGCTTGGCCGGAGTCGTTCCGTCCCAGGAAAGAAGCAACAGCTTCGCGTTCGGTTGCAGATGCGGAACGACCTGCTCCAGCGGGCGGCCATGGACGGTCAGGCAACGGCAGTCCTGCAAGGGCCAGCCCAGGCGGGATGCCGCGAGGCTGAAGGCGGAAGCCGCCGGGATCACCGTCGTTTCCGCAGCCGGAACGAACCGCGACAGCGTGGCGCCGACGCCGTACCAGGACGGATCGCCGCTCGCCAGCACGCAGACCCGCCGTCCGCGCCGCGCAATCAGACCGGGGAAGGCGTCGGTTATCGGCGACGGCCAGGGCAGCCGTTCCTGTCCCGCAACGACCGGCACGAGATCGAGATGGCGGGCGCCGCCATAGAGGACGGCCGCGCCTTCCACCGTGGTCCGGGCGGCGGGCGACAAACCGTCCCAGCCATCCTCGCCGATGCCGACGATGCTGAGCCAGCGGGGCGTTCCCATGCTATCCATGGCGCCGATCCTGACGGGTGGAGAGGGGGCGATGGTCAAGGCGCTGATGGTCAAAGTGCTGATCCTGGGCGGCACGACGGAGGCGACGGCGCTGGCAAAGCGTCTGGCCGTCCATCCGCGCATCGACGCCCGCGTGTCGCTGGCCGGCCGGACGAAGAACCCGGTGCTGCCGCCGCTGCCGACCCGCATCGGCGGCTTCGGCGGGGTGGAGGGGTTGGCCGGTTACCTGCGCGACGAGGGGATCCAGGCGGTGATCGACGCGACCCATCCGTTCGCGGACCAGATCTCCGCCAATGCCGCTACGGCCTGCGCGCAGGCAGGTGTGCCGCTGCGCCTGCTGACCCGCCCGGCCTGGGTGGCGGGGCCGGGCGACCGCTGGATCGGCGTGCCGGACATGGCTGCGGCGGCGCAGGCTTTGCGCGGCCTGGGCGACACCGTGTTCCTGACCATCGGCCGGCAGGAGGTCGCGGCCTTCGAGGCGATGCCCGACAAGCGCTACCTGATCCGCGCGGTGGACCCGCTGGAACCGATGCCGAAGCTTCCCCGCATGAGCCTGATCCTCGACCGCGGGCCGTTCACCCTGGAGGGCGAACTGGCGCTGATGGGCGGGGAGCGGGTGGAGGTGGTCGTCAGCAAAAACAGCGGGGGACGCGCCACCGACGCGAAGCTGCAGGCCGCGCGGAAGCTGGGGCTGCCGGTGGTGATGGTGGAGCGGCCGGCGGGCAACGGCGTGGCGGAGTTGCACGACGTGGAGGATGCGGTGGGCTGGCTGGAGGGGGTGGGCTGACGATCCCCCCAGCGTAATCCCCCTCTCCCCCCCGCTTTCGCGCAAACGAAGTTTGCGCTGTCGCGGCAGGCGGACCAAAGGTCCGCTGAGAGCGGGGAGAGGGTCGGGGTGAGGGGGATGCGCCGCGTGACTTCCCGAGAATCCTCGCCGCGCTTCCCCCTCACCCAACCCTCTCCCCGGGGGGGAGAGGGTTACTCGCGGTGGGTTGGTCATCACGCCCATCCTCACCCCCGATAGTGCCGGGGCGTATACACCCAGCGCCCGCCATCGGCCCGTGCGACGAACCGCGTGTGCGATGCGCCGATGATGACCAGCGTGCGCATGTCCGCCTGCTCCGCCCGCACCTCGCCCAGTGTCGTCACCGTCAATTCCTCATCCGGGCGGCCGACGGCGCGGCCCAGCACGATGGGGGTCTCAGGCGCACGGACCTCGCGCAGGGCGTCGAAGGCGGCACCGAGCTGCCAGGGCCGGGCGCGGGAGATCGGGTTGTAGAGCGCGATGACGAAATCCGCCTCCGCCGCCAGACGCAGGCGCCGCAGCACCACCTCCCACGGCTTCAGATTGTCGGACAGCGAGATGGCGCAGAAATCATGGCCCAGCGGCGCCCCGGCCCGCGCGGCTGCCGCCTGCATGGCGGAAACGCCGGGATCGACCGAAAGAGGCACCGCATGCCACGCCTCGGGTGCGGCCGGATCGTCCAGCGCCTCGAAGATGGCGGCGGCCATGGCGAAGATGCCGGGGTCACCGCCCGACACCACCGCCACCCGCCGGCCCTGCGCTGCCAGATCCAGCGCGAAGCGGGCGCGGTCCAGTTCCACCCGGTTGTCGGAGGCGTGGCGCACCTGGTTTCCCGGCGGCACGCGCTCCACATAGGGGAAATAGCCGACGAGGTCGGTTGCCTCGGCCAAGTCGCGCCGCGCCTCCGGCGTCAGCCAATCCTCGGGGCCGGGGCCAAGCCCGACGACTTTGAGCCAGCCAGTCTTCTCCTTTTGGCTCATCCCCGCTTGCCCTCGCCCGGAATGACGATCTGGGAGAAGTAGGGGGCGACGTCCGGCGCCTCCAGGAAGGGCATGAAGCGCTGTTCGTCCATGCTGGCGCGCTCGACATACCACGCCCGTTCGGCCAGCCCGGCGGCGGCGATGGCGCGGCGGACCTTCGGCAGATTCTGGCCCAGCTTCATCACCACGCAGGCATCGGCGGCGGTCAGCGCACGGACCAGAGATTCCTCGTCCAGCGTGCCGGGGATCACCGACAGCACGTCGTCGCGCAGCATCAGCGGACGCGGCAGTAGGGAGGCGCTGCACACCATGCTGGTGACGCCGGGGATCACCTCGGCCTTGAAGCGGCCGGACAGCCGCAGGAACAGATGCATGAAGGAGCCGTAGAAGAACGGATCCCCCTCGTTCAGCGCGGCGACGGAGCGGCCGGCGGCGAGATGGGCGGCGATGCGCTCGGCCGATTCATCGAAGAAGGCCTCGATCTGGCGGCCATAGTCCGGGTGGGTCGGCGGCAGCTCCACCGTCACCGGATAGACCATCGGCAGCTCGATCTGGTCGGCGGCGATGGCCTGATCGGCGATGCGGCGGGCCTGACCGCGTGTGCCGCGCTTGCAGAAATAGGCGACGACCGGACAGGCGCCGATGGTGCGCACCGCCTTCAGCGTCATCAGTTCAGGATCGCCGGGGCCGACGCCGACGCCGAACAATGTACCGGGGGTAGGGATATCGCCGCTCATTCCACGTCGCTCGCCAGGGCGTTGACGGCGGCGGCGGCCATGGCGCTGCCGCCGCGCCGGCCCCGGATCGCCAGATAGGGAACGCCGAAGGGGTTCTCGGCCAGCGCCTCCTTGCTTTCCATCGCGCCGACGAAGCCGACGGGGAAGCCCAGGATCGCCGCCGGCTTAGGCGCGCCGGCCGCCAGCATCTCCAGCAGGTAGAACAGCGCGGTCGGCGCGTTGCCGATGGCGACCACCGATCCGCCGAGCCGGTCGCCCCACAGGTCGAGCGCCGCGGCGGAGCGGGTGTTGCCGATGCTCTTCGCCAGATCGGGCACGGTGGGGTCGCGGAGCGTGCAGACCACCGCGTTGTCGGCCGGCAGGCGGGCGCGGGTCACGCCATGGGCGACCATCTCGCTGTCGCAGAGGATGGGGGCGCCGGTGCGCAGGGCCGCGCGGGCGGCGGCGCCGACATCGGCGGAGAACAGCAGGTCCTGGGCCGCATCGACCATGCCGCAGGCGTGGATGACGCGCACCGCCACCGGCTTCAGGTCGTCGGGGATGGCGGACAGGTCGGCTTCCGCCCGGATGGTGGCGAAGGACTGGCGGTAGATGGCCGCTCCGTCGCGGATATAGTCGTAGAGCGGCTCAGGCACCGGTGGACTCCTCGGTCAACAGATCCGCGACGCGGGCCACGGCATCGGCGGGGGACAGGCCGGTGTGCGGGGTGGCGTCACCGGGTTTTGCGCTCAGGGCAACGTCATACACCCCGTCGCGGGCGGTCAGGGTGACATCGGCGATGGCGGGATGGGCGCAGCCCTTGGCGCAGCCCGACACATGCACCATTCGGACATGGTCCAGCAAGGGGCCTGCGCGGTCGGCGATGGCGAGCGCCGTCGCATGGGTATCGGTGGTGCCGACATCGCAGCCGCCCGCCCCGCTGCAGGCGGTCAGCTTCAGCCGGCGGTCGGCGTGCGACAGGATGGCGCCGTGGGCGCGGGCGATGGATTCGGCGTCCGAGGAGGGCGCGACAAGGATCAGGGCGCGCCAGGGGGTGATGCGGAACTCGACGCAGGAGGAGGCCAGGGCGGCGAGGGTGGCGGCGGTGAGGCGGCCGAAGGGGAAGGCGGTGGTGAGGAAGGCCGGCGCCTCTCCCACGCGGAATCCCTTCTCCCCCCTGGGGAGAAGGTTAGGATGAGGGGGTTCGGCGGAGCCGAAGACTTCCATGAGGTGCGCCACTTGCCCCCACCCTAACCCTCCCCCGCTGGGCGGGGGAGGGGATATCTGAGCGGAGAGACGCGTTACAAACGGAGCAGTGCCAATTGCCGCGACCAGACCCGCCATGCGGCGTGGCGGCTCCGGCAGTGACGCGCGCAAGTCCAGAAAGGCGCGGCCCAGTGCGGACGCCACATCCGCCACATCCTCGGCCCGGCACAGCCCGAGCGGGGCCGCCTTCGCCAGCGTGCCGCCCAGCGACACCCGGAACCGCTCCGCGTCCACAGCATCGAACCGTACGTCCGTGCCGCTGTCCGCCAGATGTCCGATTCCGCCGCCGCAGACCAGCCAGCCGAACTTCGGCGGCAGGCCGTGCAGGGCCGTATCCTCGGCCAGACGCGCGTCAAGCGTACGTGCCACCCCCCGTACGTCCATCAGCGCGGATGGGTCCAGTCCGGCAGTGGGGGAGCACAGCACGTTGCGCACCGCCTCGCTCGCCGCGTCGGCGGAGACGTGGCCCATGGCGCGCAGGGCGTCGGTCACCGGCTCCAGCGCGTCGTCGGCGATTCCACGAAGCTGCAGGTTGCCGCGCTGGCTCAGGTCGATCAGACCGTTGCCGTAACGATCTCCCAATTCCGCGAAGCGGCGGGCATGATCGGCGTGCAGCACGCCGGCCGGAACGCGGACCCGCAGCAGGAAGCCGTCGCCGACCCGCATCGGTGCAAGCACGCCGGGGCAGGTGCCGCGGCGTCTCGGCTGATTGGCGACAGGGCTGGTCATGCGGCGGTCTCCCGGAGGCGCCGCAGATCCTCCGCGGTGGAGTTGCGGCGGGGATGCCACAGGCCGCGATCGAGCGCCTCGCTCATGCGCGCCAGAATGTGCCGGGCGGCGGCAGGATTGGCATGCGACAGGAAGTCCCACACCTCCGCATCCTCGACGTACGCGTCATACAGCTGGTCGAAATGGGCGGGGCGTACGGCGTCGGTGGTGGCGGCGAAGGCGAACAGCGTGTCGACGCTGGCCGCCAGCTCCGCCGCCCCGCGATAGCCGTGGCGCATCATCCCCCGGATCCAGCGCGGGTTAGCCGCCCGGCCGCGCAGGGTGCGGGCGATCTCCTCCGCCAGCGTGCGGACGGCGAGCTTCTCCGGATCGGCGCTGTCGAGATGATAGAGCGCCGGTTCGGAGTCCTCCAGCGCGGCGGCGGCGGCGAAACCGCCCTCGAACTGCATGAAGCCGTCGGTGGACAGCACGTCATGTTCGCGCTGGTCCTGGTGGTGGACCAGCGCATCGGCCCCGCCGACCCGCCGGCGGAACAATGCCGGCAGCGGCACCCCCTCCAGCCCGGCGCCATAGGCGTGGCAGCCGCCCTCCAGATAGGCGGCGCCGAAATCGGCGCGCGCGGTCCAGCCGCCGCGCGCGATCATGCCGGACAGCGCGGTGCCGTAGATGCCGGGCGCGGCGCCGAAGATGCGGGCGGTGGCCCAGCGGCGGGCGTCCGTCGCGCCGGTGCCGGCTGCCGCGAGGCGCTGCTCCTCCGCACGCGCGGTGGCGGCCAGCGGGTTGGTGTCGTCGGGCTCGTCCAGCCCGGCGACGGCCCGCACCGCCTGGTCGAACAGGGCGATCTGTTGCGGGAAGACGTCGCGGAACAGGCCGGAGATGCGCAGCGTCACATCGACCCGTGGGCGGCCGAGCACGCCGGCCGGCATGATCTCGTACCCCGTGACGCGCCCGGAACCGTTCTCCCAGATGGGGCGAACGCCGAGCAGGGCCAGCGCCTGGGCCAGCTCGTCGCCGCCGGTGCGCATGGCGGGTGTGCCCCAGCAATCCACCACCAACCGGCGCGGCCAGTCGCCATGGTCCTGGAGATAGCGGGTGATCAGCGCGTCCGCCGCCTGCCATCCCAGCGTCCAGGCCGTCGGCGTCGGCACCCCACGCGGGTCGAGCGCATAGAGGTTCCGCCCGGTCGGCAGCGTGTCCGCCCGTCCGCGCGCCGGCGAGCCGCCGGGTCCGGGGCGGACGAACCGGCCGTCCAACCCGTCGAGCAGCGCCCGCATCTCCGCCTCGCCGCAGGCATCGACGGCGGTGGAGACGGCGGCCGGATCGGCGGAGCGGGCAACCGCTGCGGTCAGGCGATCACGGCGCTCGCCGGTCGGGCTGTGGCCGAAGACATGCAAGCCGTCGCGGATCTGCAATTCCTTGATGTCGCAGAGATGGGCGTCCAGCCGCGACAGGATGGCGTCGGGATCGTCGTCGGGGCGCAGATTGCAGTCGGCGGCGACGCCGGATTTCCAGGCGAGGTCGAGGATCGTCTCGCGCAGCATGCCCAGCCGCCGCGGATCCAGCCCGGTCGCCTGCGAATATTCGTCGATGGCGGTTTCCAGCGCGGCGAGGTCGCCGTAGAGGCCGGATTCGACGGGTGGCGGGGTCAAGTGGCCGATCAGGACGGCGCCCAGGCGGCGGCGCGCCTGCACGCCCTCGCCGGGATTGTTGACGATGAAGGGATAGAGGGTCGGCAGGGCGCCGCCAACGATCTCCGGCCAGCAGTCGGTCGACAGCGCGACCGCCTTGCCCGGCAGCCATTCCAGCGTGCCATGGGCGCCGATCTGCACCAGGGCATGGACGCCGACGGCATGGCGCAGCCACAGATGGAAGGCGAAATAGCCGTGGCTGGGGGGCGTGTCGGGATCGTGGTGCTGGGCGGTGGTCAGTGGACCATGGCCGCGGCTGGGCTGCACCGCCACCACGGCGTTGCCGCAGGGCAGGACGCGGAAGGCGAAGGCGCCGTCGCGGCAGGCGGGGTCGTCGGCCGGCTCTCCCCATGTCGCGGCAATGCGGGCGCGTAAGTCCGGCGGGGCGAGGCGCCGGTAGTCGGCCAGGGACAGCGTCGAGGTGGGCGTAGCGGTGAGGGACGCCATCATCTCGGCGCCGCTGTCCGGAATGGCGGACAGGCTGTAGCCCTCGGCGGACAGGCGGTTGAGCATCGCGATTGAACTGGCCGGGCTGTCGAGGCCCACCGCATGGCCAATGCCGCCGCCGGGGCCGGGATAGTCGGACAGCACCAGCGCCAACCGCCGCTCGGCCCGCGGGGTGCGGGACAGCCGGACCCAACTGGCCGCAAGGTCGGCGGTGAAGGCCACCCGGTCGGCGATCGGGCGCAGCACCGGGGCGGCAAATTGCAGGTCGGGGTCGGGCTCGCCCACCATCTTGAAGGCGATGGCGCGGGCGATGATGCGGCCGTCCATCTCCGGCAGCACGACGTTCATCGCGAGGTCGGACGGCCCGAGACCGCGCGAGGACGCCTGCCAGCCGGCTTCCGGCGTGGTGGAAAGGATGGCCTGCAGGACCGGGCTGCCATTCGCCTCCAGGGGGGAGCCGTCGTCGCGCGCCGCCGAGAAGGCGGTGGTGTTGACGACCACGGCGGCGTTCCGGGCGGTTAGGCTGGCGCGCATCCAGGCGGCGCAGTCCGGCTCCTTCAGGCTGGCGACGAACAGCGGGCGGGGGGCGAGACCGCGCGCAGCCAAGGCGTCGCACAGCGCATGGACCGGAGCGAGGTCGCCGGCCAGCAGGTGGGAGCGGTAGAAGACGACGGCGGCCACCGGTGCATTTGCGGTGATGGGGCCGCTCCAGCCGTCATAGGCGCCGAAACGCGGGACCGGGGCGGGGTCGTCATGGGGGAGGGGCGTGCCGGCCAGCGTCGCGGCGCAAGCCAGCAGATGGGTCATGTTGGCCGGACCGCCCTCGGTGAAATAACGCCACAGGCGGTCGGCGGCGTCCGGAGGGACAGTGCCGTATGCGGTGAGGTTCGGGTCGGCCTGCGCCTCCCCCGGCAGCACGGCCAGCGGGATGTCGCGCTCGCGGCAGAGGGCGGAGAGGCGGTCGAGACCGTAGCGCCAATAGCCGCTGCCGCCGAGCAGGCGCAGGACCACCAGTTTCGCCTTGGCAACGATGGTGTCGGCGTAGAGATCGACCGACAGGGGGTGGCCGAGACGGTTGAGGTTGGCAAGGCGGAGGCTGGGCAGCCGGTCGCGCCCCACCCGCCACGCGGCGGCGAGCGCGGTCAGGTCGCTGTCGGAGAAGGACAGCATGACGAGGTCGGCCGGCGTCTGCCCCAGATCTTCCGCCTGGGGGCCGGCGTCCAGTTCGTCCTGGCGGGCGGCGAGCAGGTGCATGGTTTGACGTCCAGGGGGCGGCGGCAGTGCCCCCACCTTAACCCTCCCCCGCTCTCAGCGGACCTACGGTCCGCCTGCCGCGTCAGCACAAAGCGGAGCTTTGTGCGAGAGCTGGGCGGGGGAGGGGACAGGTGCTGATGCGGCAGAGTAGCGGCAGTCCCTCCCCCGCCCAGCGGGGGAGGTTAGGTGGGGGTCTAACTCCGCACCAAACTCAACCTATTACCCAACAACCGCCCTGGTCACCGCGTCACGGTCCAGCCCGGTCTCGCCGATCACCACCAGACGGCTGCGGCGCTCCTCGCCGGGCTTCCACAGGCGGTCGTAGTGGGTCTGGATGCGGGTGCCGACGCCCTGGACCAGCAGGCGCATCGGCTTGCCGGGCACGTCGATGAAGCCCTTCAGGCGCAGCACGCCATGCAGGCCGGCAACCTGTTCCAGCGTCATCGCCAGACGGGCGGGGTCGGGCTGCGACGGCAGTTCCACCACGAAGCTGGTGAAGTCGTCGTGGTCGTGGCCCTCTTCGTCGTCATGATGGCTGGGCCGGTTGGCGAGGTCGTCCTCCACCGCCGCACCGACGCCGAGCAGCACCAGCGGATCGACGGCGCCCTGCGACGCGCGGACCAGCTTGGCGTCGCGGCCGACGGTATGGCTCAGCGCGCCGCGGATCAACTCCTCGACGCGGGCGAGGTCGCCAGCGGCGACCAGATCGGTCTTGTTGACGACGATCAGGTCGGCGCAGAGAAGCTGGTCCTCGAACACCTCTTCGATCGGCGTTTCGTGATCCACGGTGCCGGCGGCGTCGCGTTGGGCCTCCAGCGCGGCAGGATCGGGGGCGAAGCGGCCCTCCGCCGCCGCAGCGGCGTCGACCACGGCGATGACGCCGTCCACCGTCACCCGAGTCTTGATCGCCGGCCAGTGGAAGGCCTGCACCAGCGGCTTCGGCAAGGCGAGGCCGCTGGTCTCGATCACGATATGCTCGGGCGGCTCCGGCCGAGCCAGCAGCTTTTCGATGGCCGGGACGAAGTCGTCGGCGACGGTGCAGCACAGGCAGCCGTTCGCCAGCTCGATCACGTCGTCTTCGGTGCAGGTCGGGTTGCCGCAGGCGCGCAGGATGTCGCCGTCGATGCCGACATCGCCGAACTCGTTGATGATCAGCGCCAGCCGGCGGCCGTCGGCCTTTTCCAGCAGGCCGCGGATCAGCGTGGTCTTGCCGGCGCCGAGGAAGCCGGTGATGACGGTCGCCGGAACCTTGCCGGCGGCCGTTTTCGCAAGTGCGGACATGGGCTTCTTTCCTTAACGCGCGCCGGGCTGGACCCGCAAGGCCGGGCGGGACTCGGTCTCGCGGACCAGACCGCTCATCAGCCAGCCGCAGGTGGCCCCCAGGATCGCCCAGAACAGGGCGGCCCCACCGAGAGAGGCGGTGACGAAATGGGCGGCCAGTTCCGGCGGAACCGCACCCTCGGCGCTTTCCGGATGGGGGGCGCCGATCAGATGGGGCAAAGCTGCGGCCAAAATGGCGGCGGCGATGACCAGACGGTTGCGGGCGAAGGCGAGCGCGGCCATGCCGACGCCGGCCCCGGCGGCGGCGGACAGCCACCAGAGCTGACGCAGCTCAAGCTCCGCGCCGGCCATACCCGGCAGTTCCGGCGGCAGACCGAATGCGGGCGCCAGCGAGACGGCGACGAAGCCGCCCATGCCCCACACCAGCCCGCGCCGCGCATCGACCGGACGGCCGGCCAGCAGGATCGCGGCACCCA
Organism: Azospirillum oryzae; assembly: GCF_900177515.1. Lineage (GTDB taxonomy): Bacteria > Pseudomonadota > Alphaproteobacteria > Azospirillales > Azospirillaceae > Azospirillum > Azospirillum oryzae_A. The sequence goes on along the minus strand of NZ_FXAK01000010.1, from coordinate 464,330 downwards.
GCAGCAGCGCATAGGCGACGCCGGTCAACAGGTTGGCGGCGATGGTCAGGCCGATGCGCTGCATCGCCTCGTCCAGTGTCGTCGGCACCCCTTCGCCGATCTCGCGCACGGGGCCGTGCTGATGCGCCGGCGCGCCGGCGGGCGACGCCGAAGTTGCCGGAGGCGGGGTGACCACCTCGTACTTCTCGGCTTCGAGGATCAGCGGGACGGTCGTCGCCTGCTGAACGACGGACGCGGCCGTGCCGGAGAGCACGCCCGCGACCAAAGCGGCTGTGAACAGCCGCCGGATCAGATCCATGACCCGCTGCTTAGTGGCAGGGGAACGCGAAGGAGTGACGGGCGTCGTGGGCCGCGTCGTGGATCTGCTGCGGCTGGGCGAAGCCGACGCCATACAGCAGGAAGCTGCCGAGCAGGATCGCGGCAAAGGCGGCGACCGCGGTCTGGGCGGCGCTGCGGGTCGCGGAGTTGCCGACGGAATTGATGGAACGGGTGGTCATCGAAGACATCCTTGCTCTCCCGCCACACCCGGCGGGGTTGGGAAAGGTTGATACGTCCGCCGGCAGGTTTCCTGGCTCGCGGGTCGCCGCATCGCCGTCCGCCTTCCCGGCCCGTGGAGGGCCAGTGGCATGATGGACGGGACGCTCGCCGCTTACAGTTGCGGGGGCAGCCGCGGCATTGGCGCTTCCAAGGAAGCACCGCACCGCATTCCCTATTATCCCCGCCGCCCGTCAGGACGGGCAGGGCACCGTCGGACCGCCACCATCGCAGTGCCGCACGCGTTTGGCAAGCCCACAATAACGCGTCTGCCACACGGACGATCTTGCGCGCCGACATTTTGGATGCTGTCATGTTTGGCGGACAGAGTGTCCGGAAATCCGACACTTTCCGGTGCTAGGGTGAGCGAGTGGATGGAGGACGCCGCAGCGAAACCGGCGGAGAAACAAAGGGGCCGACGGCCCGACCGAAGCGAACCCGGCCGTGGCACGCTTCGTGCGTACAACAATCGGTGAAACGTCCCGCCGCTTGGCGGCTCCCGGCATGCGTTGCCGGACATAAGGACGAACGGGAGGAGAATTCGCGACCGATGAACGCCGCACCGAACGACGACATCATCCTGGAAGCGCGCAACCTGACGAAGGAGTTCAAGGGCTTCGTGGCGGTGAAGGAGGTGAACCTTCAGGTTCGCCGCGGCACCATCCACGCGCTGATCGGCCCGAACGGCGCCGGCAAGAGCACGGTGTTCAACCTGCTCACCAAGTTCCTGACGCCCACCCGCGGCCAGATCCTCTACAAGGGCCGCGACATCACCCGCACCAAGCCGGCCGACATCGCGCTGATGGGGCTGGTGCGCTCCTTCCAGATCTCGGCCGTCTTCCCGCACCTCAGCGTGCTGGAGAATGTCCGGGTGGCGTTGCAACGCCCGCTCGGCACCAGCTTCCATTTCTGGAAGTCCGAGTCGTCGCTCTACGACCTGCATGACCGGGCGCTGGAACTGATCGAGGCGGTGAACCTCACCCCCTGGGCCGGCCACACCGCCGCCGAGCTGCCCTATGGCCGCAAGCGCGCGCTGGAGATCGCCACCACCCTGGCCCTCGACCCGGAGGTGATGCTGCTCGACGAGCCGCTGGCCGGCATGGGCCATGAGGACATCGAGGGCACCGCGGCTCTCATCAAGCGCGTCGCCGCCGACCGCACCGTGCTGATGGTGGAGCACAATTTGTCGGTCGTCGCCCACCTGTCGGACACCATCACCGTGCTGCGCCGGGGCGAGATCCTGGCGGAGGGACCGTACGAGGTCGTCTCCAAGAACCCGCAGGTGATGGAAGCTTATATGGGGACCGGACATGCCTGACGGGATGCACACCAAGACTGCGATGCTGGAGATCGCCGACCTGCACGGCTATTACGGCGAAAGCCATGTGCTGCACGGCGTCAGCCTGGAGGTGCGGCAGGGCGAGGTGGTGACGCTGCTGGGCCGCAACGGCGCCGGCAAGACCTCCACCATGCGCGCCATCATGGGGATCATGGGCAAGCGCACCGGCTCCATCCGCTTCCAGGGCCAGGAGCTGATCGGCATGGCCCAGCACAGGATCCCGCGGCTGGGCATCGGCTATGTGCCGGAGGAGCGCGGCATCTTCTCCAGCCTCAGCGTGGACGAGAACCTGACGCTGCCGCCGGTGGTGAAGGACGGCGGGATGACGGTTCCGCAGATCTACGACCTGTTCCCCAACCTGAAGGGCCGCGGCTCGACGCAGGGCACCCGCCTGTCGGGCGGCGAGCAGCAGATGCTGGCGATCGCCCGCATCCTGCGCACCGGCGCCACCCTGATCCTGCTGGACGAGCCGACCGAGGGCTTGGCCCCGGTCATCATCGAGCAGATCGGCGTGGCGGTGCGGGCGCTGAAGGCGCGCGGCTTCACCATCGTGCTGGTGGAGCAGAACTTCCGCTTCGCCGCCACCATCGCCGACCGCCATTACGTGATGGAGGAGGGCCATGTGGTGGACATGATCCCCAACGACCAGCTCGAAGCCAACATGGACAAGCTCCACACCTATCTCGGCGTGTAGGCCGTCCAGCAATCCGGCATCGCTTGCCGACCTCACCGGCGCAAGCGCCGTTCCGCCCCTGACGGGAGCGGGACGGCGAACCGTCGGTTCTTGCCCGACTACGGCCACTGGGACCCGAAGGGCCCCGGCCGACAATAAAACCAAGAGGGAGAGACCTTCTGATGCGTACGCTTCTTCTCGCCGGCACCGCCTTGCTGACGCTCGCCGGGACCGCGATTCCGGCTTCCGCCCAGGTGTCGGACAACGTCATCCGCATCGGCGTGCTGAACGACCGTTCCGGCATCTACGCCGATCTCGCCGGCGAGGGCTCCGCCATCGCCGCCCGGATGGCGGCGGAGGAGTTCGGCAACAAGGTCGCCGGCGCCCCGGTCGAGATCGTTGTCGCCGACCACCAGAACAAGGCCGACATCGCCGCGTCGAAGGCGCGTGAGTGGGTGGACACCGGCGGCGTCGACGCCATCGCCGACGTGCCGAACTCCGCCGCCGCTCTGGCGGTGCAGGGCATCACCAAGGACAAGAAGCGCATCTTCCTGATGTCCGGTCCCGGCGCCACCGCGCTGAGCGGCGCGCAGTGCAGCCCCTATGGCTTCCAGTGGACCTACGACAACTACGCCATGGCCGCCGGCACCGGCCGCGCCCTGTACGAGCAGGGCAAGAAGAAGTGGTTCTTCGTGACCGCCGACTACGCCTTCGGCCAGTCGCTGGAGGAGGAGACCACCAAGATGGTGAAGTCGCTGGGCGGCACCATCGTCGGGTCGGTGCGCCATCCGCTCGGCACCTCCGACTTCTCGTCCTTCCTGCTGCAGGCGCAGGGCTCGGGCGCCGACGTGATCGGTCTGGCCAATGCCGGCGGCGACACCGTCAACGCCGTCAAGCAGGCGGCGGAGTTCGGCATCACCCAGGCGGGTCAGAGCCTCGCCGGTCTGCTGATGTTCATCACCGACGTCAATGCGCTGGGGCTGCAGTCGGCGCAGGGCCTGATGCTGACCACCGGCTTCTATTGGGACATGGACGACCAGACCCGCGAATGGTCGAAGAAGTTCGAAGCCAAGGCCGGCAAGAAGCCGACCATGGTGCAGGCCGGCGTCTATTCGGCGGTGAAGCATTACCTGAAGGCGGTGGAAGCGGCCAAGACCGACGACGCCGACAAGGTCGCCGCCAAGATGCGCGAGCTGCCGGTCGAGGACATGTTCGCCAAGAAGGGCAAGGTCGCCGCCAACGGCCGCATGTTCCACGACATGTATCTGGCCCAGGTGAAAACCCCGGCCGAATCGAAGGGCGCCTGGGACTATTACAAGATCGTCAAGACCATCCCGGCCGACACCGCCTTCATGGACCCGAAGCAGAGCGGCTGTCCGCTGGTGAAGTGAGGGGGGTTAGCCCCCACCCTGACCCTCCCCCGCTCTCGGCCGGCCGAAGGCCGGTCCGATCGCGGGAGAGGGCACTGCCACCGTCGATTGCTGAAACCCTCGCCAAGCATCATACCCCCTCTCCCGCGAAGCGGGGGAGGGATGGGGAGGGGGCATTCGATGGCAGCCAGTTATCAAGACCAAGAACAACACCAACGAACCGGGAGAAATGCGGAGATGGTCAGCCTGCTGGGAATCCCGCCCCAAGTGCTGTTCGGGCAGCTTCTGCTCGGCCTGATCAATGGGTCCTTCTATGCGCTGCTCAGCCTCGGGCTGGCGGTGATCTTCGGCATGTTGAACGTCATCAACTTCGCCCACGGTGCGCTCTACATGGTCGGCGCCTTCGTGGCGTGGCTGCTGCTGACCTATGCCGGCATCGGCTATTGGGGCGCGCTGGTGATCGCGCCGGTGGTCGTCGGGCTGCTCGGCATCCTGCTGGAAAAGACGATGCTGTCGCGGCTCTACAAGCTGGACCACCTCTATGGGCTGCTGCTGACCTTCGGGCTGGCGCTGATCCTGGAGGGGGCGTTCCGCCACCAGTACGGCGTTTCCGGCCAGCCCTATCCGATTCCTGCAGCCCTTCAGGGCGGGCAGAATCTCGGCTTCATGTTCCTGCCCAACTATCGCGGCTGGGTCGTCGTCGCCTCGCTGGTCATCTGCTTCGGCACCTGGTTCGCGATCGAGCGGACCAAGCTGGGCGCCTACCTGCGCGCGGCGACGGAGAACCCGACGCTGGTGCAGGCCTTCGGCATAAACGTGCCGGTGATGGTGTCGCTGACCTACGGCTTCGGCGTGGCGCTGGCCGGGCTGGCCGGCGTGCTGGCGGCGCCGATCTATCAGGTGTCGCCGCTGATGGGCACCAACCTGATCATCATCGTCTTCGCGGTGGTGGTGATCGGCGGCATGGGGTCGATCCTGGGCGCCATCGTCACCGGCCTTGGGCTGGGGCTGCTGGAGGGGTTGACCAAGGTCTTCTATCCCGAGGCGTCCAACATCGTCGTGTTCGTCGTGATGGCGATCGTCCTTCTCATCAAGCCCGCGGGCCTCTTCGGACGGGAGCGTTGATCCAATGACCGTCGCCAGCAATTCCACCCGTGTCGCGGTTCGGGGTCCGGCCATCGGCACGGCGCTGATCGCCGCCGTCCTGCTGCTGCTCGCCCTTGCGGCACCCTTCGTGCTGTATCCCGTTTTCCTGATGAAGGTGCTGTGCTTCGCGCTGTTCGCCTGCGCCTTCAACCTGCTGATCGGCTTCGCCGGCCTGCTCAGCTTCGGCCATGCCGCCTTCTTCGGATCGGCGGCCTACATCGCCGCCCACACCGTGAAGGAATGGGGCTGGGCGCCGGAGGCAGGGCTGCTCGCCGCCACCGTGGTGGCCGGGCTGATGGGGCTGGTCTTCGGCCTGATCGCCATCCGCCGCCAGGGCATCTATTTCGCCATGATCACCCTGGCGCTGTCGCAGATGGTGTTCTTCCTGGCGCTGCAGCTGCCCTTCACCCATGGCGAGGACGGCATCCAGGGCGTGCCGCGCGGCCTGCTGTTCGGGCTGTTCGACCTCAGCCAGCCGCTGACCATGTACTACACCGTGTTGGCGATCTTCCTCGCCGGCTTCGCCCTGATCTGGCGCACGGTGCATTCGCCCTTCGGACAGGTGCTGAAGGCGATCCGCGAGAACGAGCCGCGCGCGGTGTCGCTCGGCTACCGCACCGACCGCTACAAGCTGGTCGCCTTCGTGCTGTCGGCCTCGCTGGCCGGGCTCGCCGGCGGGACCAAGGCGATTGTGTTCCAACTCGCCAGCCTGACCGATGTGACGTGGCAGATGTCGGGCGAGGTGGTGCTGATGACGCTGCTGGGCGGCATGGGCACGCTGTTCGGGCCGGTGGTCGGTGCCGGGCTGGTGGTGACGCTGGAAAGCTACCTCGCCTCCACCAGCCTGCCGGTGCCGGTGGTGATCGGCTGCATCTTCGTCGTCTGCGTGCTGGTCTTCCGCCGCGGCATCGTCGGCGAGTTGATGCACCGGCTGTCCAAGCGCGGGCATTGAATCCGCGGTCTTCTCCGTAACTCCCCCAGGGGGACCGAAAGGTCCCCCTCTTTTTCCCTTTCCCACCCGTCCGGGTTGAAAGACCCAAAAAGAAACGGGGATATGGCGGAGGATGTAGAGAACTCGTCCGGGTTGCCTTTTTAAATAGGGGCCCGGGCCGGCACGCGGCAAAGCTTTGATCTGATGAACGGGTGCGGATCGACCCCGCGCACCCGACTGGATCTGTGCGCCTTCCTTTTAATCCGACGGATGGGCTACTATGTTGACCTCTGATATTGTTGGCAAATTGCGTTGCAATGCAGCAGGCCCCAAAGCCGGCGCCGCAATGGGCCTCGACACCGGGACGACGAAGATCGGTCCCGTTTGGGAGGGTGACGTGGGCGACACCGTCGATTTCGAAGCGTTGCGCCAGCGGGCGGTCCATTCCCTGTTCGAACATCTGGAATCCATGTGCGTCGGTGCCGTCGCCGTCGACCACACCGGCCGCATCGCCTGGATGGACGAGAAGTACAAGGCGCTGCTGGGCGTTCCCGGCGACCCGCGCGGCCGGCAGGTGGAGGACGTCATCCCCAACAGCCAGCTGCGCCGGGTGATCGACAGCGGCCAGCCGCAGCCGCTGGACATCATGGAGTTCGACGACCGCTCCTTCGTGGTGACGCGGATGCCGCTGTTCGGCACCGACGGCTCGATCATCGGCGCCATCGGCTTCGTGCTGTTCGACCGCGCCGAATATCTCCGCCCGCTGGTCCGCAAATACGAAAAGATGCAGGAGGAACTGGCCCGCACCCAGCAGGAGTTGGCGCATGAGCGCCGGGCCAAATACTCCTTCTCGCAGTTCCTCGGCGCCAGCGAATCGATCCGTGAGATCAAGCGGCTGGGCCGCCGCGCCGCCCAGATGGACTCGACCGTGCTGCTGCTGGGCGAGACCGGGACGGGGAAGGAGTTGCTGGCCCAGGCCATCCATTCCGCCAGCCCGCGGGCGGCCAAGCCCTTCGTCGGCGTCAATGTCGCCGCCATCCCGGAAACCCTGCTGGAGGCGGAGTTCTTCGGCGTCGCCCCCGGCGCCTACACCGGTGCCGACCGCCGCCACCGCGAAGGCAAGTTCCAGCTCGCCAACGGCGGCACCCTGTTCCTGGACGAGATCGGCGACATGCCGCTGCCGGTCCAGGCCAAGCTGCTGCGCGTGCTGCAGGAGCGGGAGATCGAGCCGCTGGGCTCCAACAAGGTGGTGCGGGTCGATGTGCGCATCATCGCCGCCACCAGCCGCGACCTGCACGCCCTGGTGAAGGAAAAGCAGTTCCGCGCCGACCTCTATTACCGGCTGAACGTGGTGCCGATCACCCTGCCGCCGCTGCGCGACCGGCCGGAGGACATCGAGAGCATCGCCGACCGCATCCTGGAACAGCTGGCGATCCAGCAGGGCACGCCGCCGCGCGAGCTGCTGGAATCGGCGGTGCAGGTGCTGCGCGACTATGACTGGCCCGGCAATGTGCGCGAGCTTTACAACACGCTGGAACGGGTGGTGGCGCTGACCGACGCGCCAATCCTGACCGCGCCGCACATCCGCAGCGTGTTGCCCGGCATGCAGCATCCGGCCGGCGCCTCCGCCCTGCCGCTGGCGGCGGGAGCGCGGCCGTTGCAGGAGGTTCTGCACGCCGCCGAACGTCACGCCATCGCCGCCGCGCTGGAGGAGGCCAACGGCGTGAAGGCACGGGCGGCGAAGCTGCTGGGCATTTCGCGCGCGTCGCTGTACGAACGCATGGTGACGCTGGGGCTTGGGGCGACGCAGTAGGGGCCGGCATAGCGCGCCGGTCATAAATTCCGCATCGCGAAACCTTGTTCCATTGACGCGCTGTCCGGCCGCTGGCAGGATCGTCCCGCTATCTTTTGCGGGAGGAACGGGTCATGCGCAGGCGGGAAGAGGCTCTGGTCGCCGACGATCTGGCGGACGACGAGAAGGACCCGCGCTTCGTCACGGCGCTGGCCCGTGGGCTGGAACTTCTGCGCGCCTTCCGCCGCAACGAGTCGATGCTCGGCAATCTGGAACTGGCGCAGCGCACCGGCCTGCCCAAGCCGACGGTGTCGCGGCTGACCTACACGCTGGCGAAGCTGGGCTATCTCGCCTACGACCAGAACACCGGCAAATACCGGCTTGGCACATCGGTGCTGGCGCTGGGATATGCCAGCCTGTCGGGCATGGGCATCCGGCAGGTCGCCCGGCCGCTGATGCAGGAACTGGCCGACCAGACCGGCCTTGCCGTGGCGCTCGGCGGGCGCGACCGGCTGAGCATGATCTATCTGGAATGCTGCAAGGCGACCGGGCCGATCACCCTGTCACTCGACGTCGGCTCCCACATCAAGCTGTCGACCACCGGCATGGGTCGCGCCTATCTGGCCGCCTTGCCGGAGGCGGAGCGCGCGCCGCTGATGGCGAAGCTGGAGGAGCATGAGGGGGAGCGCTGGCCCGAGATCCGCGACGGCATCCTCCAGGCCATCGAGGATTACCGGACGCGCGGTTACTGCCGCTCCATCGGCGCCTGGAAGTCGGAGGTGCATGCCGTCGGCGTCCCCTTCGTGCCGCGCGACGGCTCGCAGGTGCTGGCCTTCAACTGCGGCGGGCCGGCCTTCATGGTCGATCTGAAGAAGCTGGAGGAGGAGTTCGCCCCCCGGCTGGTGGCGATGGTCCGGCGGATCGACGCGGCGCTGTTCAATGGGTAATGGGGGTTTAGGAATCTTGCGAGGTTAAGTGGGGGCATCGTCAGCCGACACTTGGGAACCCCCCGCCGTGCCGCGCCGTTTTCCCGATACGGGTCATCTCGACCGGTGGGGAAGGACGGAACGGCATGGATGGTGGGTTGACGGACTGGCTGGTGCAGGTGATGCACCATCTTCACTATATCGGGATCTTCCTGCTGGTGGCGCTGGCGCGGGTGTTCCCGCCGCTCCCCGCCGAGTCGGTGATCCCGCTGGCCGGGATCGGGGCAGCGACCGGCGAGTTCTCGCTGGTCGGGATCGCCATCGCCGGCGGGCTCGGCTCGCTGGCGGGCCAACTGGTGTGGTTCCTGCCGAGCCGGCTGATGGGGCGCGAGCGGCTCGAGGCGTTCCTGAAGAAATACGGCCCCTGGCTGACCATCAACCCGAAGAAGGTGCGGCAGAGCACCGACTGGTTCGCCAAGCGGGGCGGGCTGGCCGTGCTGTTCTCGCAGCCGGTGCCGGGGGTGCGGACGCTGATCTCCATCCCGGCCGGCGCCTGCAAGATGTCGATCCTGAACTATTCGCTGGCGTCCGGCGTCGGATCGGTGCTGTGGACGCTGCTGCTGGCCTGGACCGGCTACACGCTGTCGACCTGGCCCTTCGCCCACCGGCTGGTCGGCTATTTCACCGTCGGGCTGCTGGTGGTGCTGGTGGGGCTCTACCTGTGGCGGCTGGCCACGCACCTGCATCTGCTGCGCAAGGGCGGTGCGGCTGCCGAGGCGCCGAGCGTCACTCCATCGGCCGGCTGCTGAAAAGGCTTCAGGCCGTCGCCATGCCGACGATGCCGGTGGCGGCCATGCCCAGCGCCCACAGGCCGAAGACGCCCAGCGCCACGCCGGTGCAGTGGTTCAGCATGGTCAGGCCGCGATCGGATATGCGGTGGCGCACGGCGGCCACCCCCATCGCCAGCGTCATCCACCACAGCGACGAGCCGATGAAGACGCCCAGCACCAGGGTCGACGCCTCCAGCCGGCCCAGCGTGCCGCCCAGCCCGAAGCCGGCGAAGATGGCGATGAAGGCCATGATGGTTGCCGGGTTGGTCAGGGTCAGCGACAGGCCGGTCATGAAGCCGGTGAACCAGGACTTGCTGTCGGGGGCGGCCGCGGCCTCCCGCTCCTCCGCTTCCGGCTGCTGGCGGAAGGTGCGGACCGCCACCACCAGCAGGAAGATGCCGCCGACCAGCTGGAAGGCGATCTCGTGCCCGCGCAGGAAGCTGAGCGCCGCCGACACGCCGAAGGCGGCGATGGCGCCATAGAAGGTATCGGCCACCGCGGCGCCGAACCCGGTGAAGAATCCCATCAGCGGCCCATGCTGCAGGGTGCGGCGGATGCACAGCAGACCGATCGGCCCGACGGGTGCGGCGATGGCGAATCCGAGAACGATTCCCTGCAAAAGCACCCAGACTTCGTCCACCGAGCGTCGTCCCCCGAATTCCTGTGGCCGGTCGTGCCGGTTTCTCGCGACCAGTTCGTCGCAACGACCATCGGCGGGGGTGATAAACGCCCCCGCCCCTGTCGTCAACCGGGGGCGCCGCGAATCGCTGCACCGTATCAGCCGCTTTCCCTGTTGTGCGGAATGATGGCGCGGTTATCCTTTGGGTCAAGTTTCCGCAGTCGGGAGTGGGTGGGACATGAAGACGCGTATTCTTGCCGGCATGCTGGCGATGACGGCGATCGCGGCGGCCGGCGTTCCGGCACTGGCCGACGACTTCTCGCCGGCGGTGGTGTTCGACCAGGGCGGCAAGTTCGACAAGTCCTTCAACGAGGCGGCCTATAACGGCGCCGAGCGGTTCAAGAAGGAAACCGGAACCGCCTACCGCGAGTTCGAGATCACCAACGAGGGCCAGCGCGAGCAGGCGATGCGCACGCTGGTCCGCCGCGGCGCCTCGGTGATCGTCGCCGTCGGCTTCTCGCAGACCGCGGCGGTGGAGAAGGTGGCGAAGGAATCGCCCAAGACCAAGTTCTGCCTGATCGACGACAAGCTGGACGCCCCCAACGTCCAGTCCGTGACCTTCAAGGAGGAGGAGGGATCCTATCTGGTCGGCATGGCGGCGGCGCTCGCCTCCAAGTCCGGCAAGGTCGGCTTCGTCGGCGGCATGGACATCCCGCTGATCCGCAACTTCCTGACCGGCTACGAGCAGGGCGTGAAGCATGTCGCAGCGAACGACGAGGTGTTCGTCAACATGACCGGCACCACGCCGGCCGCCTGGAACGACCCCGGCCGCGGCGCCGAGCTGGCCAAGAGCCAGTTCTCGCGAGGCGCCGATGTGGTCTTCGCCGCGGCGGGCGCCACCGGCCTTGGCGTGCTGCAGGCGGCGGCCGATGCCGGCAAGCTGTCCATCGGCGTCGACAGCAACCAGAACCATGTCCACCCCGGCAGCGTCCTGACCTCCATGGTCAAGCGGGTGGATGTCGTCGTCTATGACTGCATGAAGGCGGCGAAGGACGGCAGCTGGAAGCCCGGCCACCGCGTCGTCGGGCTGAAGGAGGACGGCGTCGGCTATGCGCTGGACGACAACAACCGCAAGCTGATTACGCCGGAGATGGAAGCGAAGCTGGAAGAGGCGAAGAAGCAGATCATCGCGGGCTCGCTGGCGGTCAAGCCGTACCAGCCCTGAGCCCGGATCGCCAGATGCATCAGGAGAGTGCGCCGATCGCCCTGGAAACGGTGGCGATCAACAAGTGGTTCGGCGCCAACCATGCCAACCGCGACGTGTCGCTGGCGGTGCCGGCCGGCACCATCCACGGGGTGATCGGCGAGAACGGCGCCGGCAAGTCGACGATCATGAGCATCGTCTACGGCTATCTGCGCGCCGACGGCGGGGAGATCCGGGTGAACGGCAATCCTGCCGCCATCCGGACGCCGCGCGACGCGCTGGCCGCCGGCATCGGCATGGTTCACCAGCACTTCATGCTGGTCGACCCCTTCAGCGTGCTGGAGAACGTGCTGCTGGGGGCGGAAGGCGGGGTCACCCTGGCGGGCGGCCTTGCCCGCGCACGCACCGAGCTGACCCGTCTGGCCCGCGATTATGGGCTGGAGGTCGACCTCGACAGCCCGGTCGGCGATCTGCCGGTCGGCGCCCAGCAGCGGGTGGAGATCCTGAAGGCGCTCTATCGTGGCGCCGACATCCTGATCCTGGACGAACCCACCGGCGTGCTGACCCCGCAGGAGGCCGACCATCTGTTCCGCATCCTGCGGGCGCTGCGCCAGCAGGGCAAGACGGTCATCATCATCACCCACAAGCTCCGCGAGATCATGGAGCTGACCGACAACGTCACGGTGATGCGGCGCGGGCAGGTGGTCGCCAACGTTGCCACCGCCGACACCAGCCGGGCGCAGTTGGCCGAGCTGATGGTCGGCCGCAAGGTCCTGCTGCGCGTCGACAAGACGCCGGCCAATCCTGGGGCGGAGGTGCTGCGGGTCGAGGGCCTACGGGTGCGCGATCCTTCGGGCGTGGAGCGGGTGAAGGGCGTCGGCCTGTCGGTGCGGGCCGGCGAGATCGTCGGGATCGCCGGCGTCTCCGGCAACGGCCAGTCCGAACTGCTGGAGGCGCTGGCCGGCATGCGTCCCATCGCCGGCGGCTCCGTCCGCCTGCGCGGGGAGGAACTGGCCGGTCGCCCGGATCGCTTCAACGCCCGCGCGCTGCGGGGGCTGGGCGTGGGTCATGTGCCGGAGGACCGGCAGAAGGTCGGGCTCGTCACCAGCTTCTCGGCGGAGGAATGTTCGATCCTGGGCTTCCAGGACGATCCGGCCTGGAACGGCCGGGTGCTGATGGACCGCGACGCCATCGCCGCCGACTGCGCCCGCCGGATGGAGGAGTACGACACCCGCCCGCGCGACGGGTCGCTGGCGGCGGCCAACTTCTCCGGCGGCAACCAGCAGAAGATCGTGCTGGCCCGCGAGATCGAGCGGAACCCCGACCTGCTGCTGGTCGGCCAGCCCACCCGCGGCGTCGACATCGGCGCCATCGAGTTCATCCACCGCCGGCTCGTGGCCCTGCGCGACCAGGGCAAGGCGATCCTGCTGGTGTCGGTCGAACTGGACGAGATCCGCGCCCTGTCCGACCGCATCGTCGTCATGTTCGACGGCCACATCGTCGGCGAGGTGATGCCGGATCAGGCGGACGAGAAGACGCTGGGGCTGATGATGGCGGGATGTGGGTGAGGGGGCTGACGCCGCAAGAAGCCAGCCCCCATCCACCTCACTTCGCGAACAGCTGCGACATGTCCGCGAACGCCTTGAACTCCAGCGCGTTGCCGGCGGGGTCGAGGAAGAACATGGTGGACTGCTCGCCCACCTGACCCTTGAAGCGGGTATAGGGCTCGATCACGAACTTCACCCCGGCGGCCTTCAGCTTTTCCGCCAGCGCGTCCCAATCGGCGGGCTGCAGCACGACGCCGAAATGCGGGACCGGCACGTCGTGGCCGTCCACCGGGTTGTGGTGGGCAGGGGCGACGTTCGGATCGCGGGGCTTTAAATGGGCGACGATCTGATGGCCGAACAGGTCGAAATCGATCCATTCGTCGCTGCTGCGCCCCTCCGGGCAGCCCAGGACGGTGCCGTAGAACTGGCGGGCGGCGGCGAGGTCGTCGACCGGGAAGGCGATGTGGAAGGGCGTCAGCGTGGTCATCGGAGGGTGGCCTTCGGGGATGGCTGTTGGTGGACCCAGCAGAGCGTATCGCCGCAGACTTGACAAACGAGTTCTCGGGCAGAGATTTATGAGTTCAACTCATGATTCGGTTCATCCATGCCCGAACGCTCTCTCCCGTCGCTCAACGCCGTCCGCAGCTTCGTCGCGGTGGCCCGCCACCTCAGCTTCACCCGGGCGGCCGACGAACTGGCGGTGACCCAGGGCGCGGTCAGCCGGATGATGCAGACCCTGCAGGCGGACCTGGGCGTCGAGCTGATCCGCCGTGTCGGCCGCGGGATCGAGCTGACGCCGACCGGCGCGGCCTTCTATGGCGAGGCGTCGGCGGCGCTCGACCGCATCGCCGCGGCGGCGCGGGCGGCCCGCGCGCAGGAGGGCGGGGTGCTGCGGGTCAGCGCGCTGCCGACCCTGACGCAGCGCTGGCTGATCCCGCGGCTGAAGCGCTTCCAGGCGGACAATCCGGAGATACAGGTCGAGGTGAGCATCGGCGAGCATCGCGTCGACTTCGCCAAGGAGCGCATCGACGTCGCCATCCGCTATGGCGTGGAGGAGTGGCCGGGGGCCGAGACGGCGACGCTGATGCCGGAGACGATGGGCGTCTTCTGCGCGCCGGCGCTGCTGGAGCAGGAACCGCCGTTGCGCCATCCCGCCGATCTGGCGCAGCACCGGCTGCTGCAGCACACCACCCGGCCCGATTCCTGGCGTGTCTATCTCGGCGCCTTCGGCCTGCCCCTGCCGGACTCGGCGCTGTCGCTGGCTTTCGAGCATTTCTTCATGATCATCGAGGCGGCGTCGGCCGGCATGGGGGTGGCCCTGCTGCCGGTCTTTCTGGTGCGGGAGGACGTGGCGTCGGGCCGGCTGGTCCAGCCGATGCCCGAGACGCTGCGCCCGCGCGGCTGCTACCTGATCGCCCACGCGCCGGGAGCCGAGCGCGCCCGGCGGGTGCGCCGATTCAAGGAGTGGCTGCTGACCGAGGTGGAGTAGGGCTTCCGGCCTTCAAGCCGGGTCCTTCTCCCAGGACGGTGTCGGCAGGGTCATACCGTGGTTGCCGCGATAGGCCGCGACCTCCGGCGACGACCAGCCCGCCAGCTGCGCCGGGTCCAGCCGGTAGACCTCGACGCCCAGCGGGCGGCAGACCTCCAGCGGGTCGCGGGCGTCGGGGCCCCACAGCGGCACGCTGAGGTCGCCGCCGGGGCAGGTCGACAGGGCGCAGAGCAGGTCGATCTCGGCGAAGAACTCCAGGAAATCGCCCTTCTTGGCCGGGCAGGCCTTCATGAAATACTTGTCCTCGGCGTTCAGCCCGGTGACCTGGAAGACGTTCAGCACGTCATGTACGTCGAATTCGGTCAGGCCATAGGGGGCGACGGCGCGGGTCAGGTTGGAATGGCAGTGGTGGTGGAAATCCTCGCCCGTCAGCATGCGGTTGACATAGGGATCGCAGCGGGTGCCCAGCAGGTCGTGGACCCGGCCGCCATACTCGTCGATGCCGTAATCGGCCAGCGTGTCGTGGGTGATCGTCGCCAGCGGCCGCAGATAGGGCAGCGTCGACCACAGCCGGTCGAAAATGCTGACATGCGCCTGCTGGAGTTGCCGCGTGCGCGAGGCCCAGAACCGTTCGCGCGGGTTGTGGCGGTTCCAGATGTTGAGGTCGGCGACCTGCGGCCCCTCGATGGTGACGATGCGGAAGACATGGCCGGCCGGCACGGTCCAGGCGCGGCCGGAGCGGATCGGCACAATGAACTGCTCCACCAGCTCCCGCCCGCCCGTCTCCGACCCGATACGCCCGTAGAAGGCGCGGTCGACGTCGAGCGCCGAGCCTTTGCTGGCCTGATAGGCGGCGGGATAGCTGGGCATCGCGGACTCCTCAGGATGATCGGCGGGCGGAATGGTCCGGTCTTTTCAAACCGGACCGCGATCATGACGAGGGAGCCGCAGGGTACGCAACAGTTGTCAACAAGGGTGCCGTCAGGCCGCGACGGCGGCGGCCAGGACGCGGGTCTGGCGGGCGACCTTTTCGAAGGCCTTTTCCTCGATCTGGCGGATGCGCTCACGGCTGACGCCGTAGCGGACCGACAGGTCTTCCAGGGTCAGCGGGCTGTCGGACAAGCGGCGGCTGGTCAGGATGTCGCGCTCGCGGTCGTTCAGAACGCCCATCGCCTCGTGCAGCAGGGCGCTGCGCTGCCGGGCCTCGCCACGTTCGACCAGCGACTCCTCCACCGAGGGACGCTCGTCGGCCAGCAGGTCCTGCCATTCGCCGGAATCGCCGTCTGCGCTCATCGGCGCGTTCAGCGAGGCCACCGGCGCCGACAGGCGGCGGTTCATGGCGACCACGTCTTCTTCCGGCACCGACAGGTCGTTGGCGATGCTGGTGACGCTGTCGGGCTGCAGGTCGCCGCTGCCGTACTCGCCCAGCTTCCGCTTCAGGCGGCCCAGGCTGAAGAACAGCTTCTTCTGGGCGGCGGTGGTGCCGATCTTCACGAGGCTCCAGGACCGCAGGATGTAATCCTGGATCGAGGCCTTGATCCACCACATCGCGTAGGTGGACAGGCGGAAGCCGCGTTCCGGTTCGAATTTCTTGACGGCGGTCATCAGGCCGAGATTGCCCTCGGCGATCAGGTCGGACAGCGGCAGGCCGTAGCCGCGATAGCCGCCGGCGATCTTGACGACGAGACGGAGATGGCTGGTGACCAGCTTGTGCGCCGCATCGACATCGCCATGCTCGGTCCAGGCCTTGGCCAGCATGTATTCGTCCTCGGCCGGCAGGACCGGGTAACGATGCGTGTCGTTGATGTAGCGGGACAGCGATTCGCCGGAATCGGGCGAACGGAGGGCAATGGCGGTGCTCATGTCACATCCTCGTGCAAAGCGATATGACGGGTGCAAGGCCCCCAGATGGCAGGCCCAGGCCTCTCCGGCGGAGCAGGCATGGATATAGTACAAAATCGGTGCTGAAAGTCAAGCGTGGCGGTCGGGTATAGGGGCACGGCTCCGGAACCGGGGGGCGCCGGCCAGCGCTTATTCTGTTGCCCGGCGGGGGTGGGGCGCTTACGGTCGCATGTGTCGCACCCTACGAGAAATTCCCAGTCCGGTCACTTTGCCCAGATGCCGCGCCCCGTGATCCGCCGCCTGATCGATGCCGTGCCGACCGCCATCCTGCCGATGGCGGCGGGGGTGGGGCTGTCGGCGCTGGTGGCGCCGCAGCCGGATGCCGCCATGGCCCTGCTGCGCGGGCTGGTGGTCACGCTTCTGCTCATCCTGCCGTCGCTGGCGGTCGGCACCGCGCTGGGCACGCTGGCCGGATCCTGGGCGGCGGTGGCGCCGCGGTCGGCCGGCGGGCTGGTCGGACGGCTGCTGGCTGGAGCCGGACCGCTGCTGCCGGGTTTCCTGCTGGCCGCGGTCGCGGCACTCGCGGTGCGGGCCGGGGCGTCGGCGGCGCCGCTGGCCTGGACCGCCCTGTCGATTCCCGCAGCCTGCCAAGCCGCCCGGCTGGCGCGCCCGGCGATGGGCCGTGCCCTGGGCTCCGGGCCGGAGGGCGGGGCGGTGCGCATGGCGCGCGGGCTGGGGCTGGACGAGCGTACCGTGCTGCGTCACCACGCCCTGCCTCAGGCGGTCGCCCCGGTGATGGGCGGCCTGCGCGCCGCGGTGCTGGCGGCGATGGTCGGGGCAGTGGCGCTGGAAAGCCTGCTGGACCTGCCGGGGGCCGGGGTGCTGATGATCGACGCCGCCCGTGCCGGCTCGGCCGCCGGGGCGGTGCCGGCCCTGCTGGCGCTGGGCGGTCTGACCGCATTGCTGAACGCGCTGGGCCTTGGGGTGCGCGACTGGATCGACCCGGCCAACCACAGCTCCACGCCCTATGAGGGGGCGTGACCGCCGCGAAGGACCCTGATGGCCGAATTCGACCAATCGCCGCTTTCCCACCCGGTGCCGCCGGAGCCGCCGCGCGCCGGCTTCGCCCGGCAGTTGTCCGGGGCCGCCGTGCTTGCCGGCCTGGCGCTCGCCTGCGCAGCGGCGCCGCTGATGGCCGACGGCAGTGCGGTTCACCGGCTGGACGCCGACCCGGTCGCCGCGGCGCTGTTCGACGGGCGAGGCAGCCTGTCCTTCGCGCTGCTGGCGGCGGTGCTGGGCGGGGCGCTGGGCATCGGCTGGGCGCTGCTGGCCGGGGTTCTCGGCAATCTGGTCGGCAACCGGGTGGAGCGGCGCCTCATCGCCGCCGCCCATCGCATGGCCGGCTGGCCGCTCGCCCTGCTGGTTCCGCTGGCCGGCGGGCTGATGGGGAAGGTCTGGCTGCTGGCGCTGGTCACCGCGCTGACCGCGGCCCCGGCGGTCGCCGCCCTCGCCCATGCCGAACTGTCGGCGCTGTTGCGGGCGGAGTTCCTGACCGCCGCCCGCGCCGCCGGCCTGCCGGAGGGAGAGGTGCTGCGCCGGCACCTGATCCCCAACCTGACGCGCCCGCTGCTGGCCGCTGGAACGCTGGCCCTGCCGCGCGTTCTGGCGGCGGAGAGTTTCGCCAGCCTGCTCGGTCTCGGCCTGCCGCCGGCCTTGGGCAGTTGGGGCGCCTCGGTCGGGCTGGCGGCGCGGTTGGGCGACCCGGTGGCCTTCGCCCCGCCGGCCCTGCTGCTGTCGCTCGCCCTCTGGGCCGCCTGCGCCATCGCCGACGGCATGCAGGCCATGAACGGCCGGAAATCATGAACCACATCTCCGCAAAGCCCGCGCCGGTGGAGACCGAGGCGCTGACCCTGATGCTGGGCGACCGCGTCCTGCTCGACCGTGCGAGCCTGCGGTTGGAACGGGGGGAGGTGCTGGCCGTCACCGGCGGGGCCGGCAGCGGCAAGACCGCCCTGCTGGCTGCGCTCGCCGGCCAGCCTCCGGCCGGGGTCGACGTGGCCGGCGGAATCCGCGTCGAGGGGCATCTGCTGATTGCACAGGGCGGCCGGCTGGCGCCGCGCCGGCCGCTGGCCCTGCAGGTGGCGGAGGTGGTCGGCCATCATCTCGGGCTGGATCTGCGGTCGGCGCTGCGCCGGACCGCCGACGGGCTGGACCGCATGGGCGTGCCCGCCGCCGCCCGCCGGTTCGACCTGCCGCCGGAACAGCTGCCGGACTCCCTGCGCTGGGCCTGCCTGTTCGCCATGGCGGTGGCGGTGGGGCCGGCGGTGCTGCTGGCCGACGCCCCGGCCGCCGGGCTGGACCCGACGGTGCGGCTGCGGCTTCTCCACCGGCTGGCCGACTGGGCGCGGGCCGACGGTGTGGCGCTGATCCTCGCAGGCCGGCCGGAGGAAGGGATGGCCGGTCCCGCCGACCATGTGCTTGCGCTCCGCCGCGGCCGTCTGCTGCCGCCCAGACCGACGCGCACCGCCCCGCTGACGCCGCTGGAGCCGCCGGGCACCGCCCGCCTGCATGCCCGCGGCGTCGGCATGTCCTATCCTCTCTCCCCCGGCCCCAAGGGGGAGCCGCGGACGCTGGCCGTCCTGCATGGCGTCGACCTGGACCTGCGGACCGGGGAGACGCTGGCCCTGCTGGGCGAGACCGGCAGCGCCAAGGCGACGCTGGCCCGCGCGCTGCTCTGCCTGCCGCCGCCGACGGCAGGGGCGGTGGTGTGGATGGGCCGCGACCTGATGGCCGCCTCGGCACCGCCGGCCGCGGGGGAGGACCCCGACAGCAGTGGGCCCGATCATGTTGGGCTGCGCCGCGCCCGCCGCGACCTGCAGCCGCTGTTCCCGGACCCGGCCGCCTCCTTCGACCCGGCCATGACCATCGGTGCCCAGTTCGACCTCGCGCTGGCGAGCCTGCGCCCCGACATCGCCGCCGACCGCCGCGACCACCGCATCGACGAGGCGCTGGAAGAGGCCGGGCTGCGCCCCGAGGCGGCACTGCGTTGGCCCTCAGCACTGACGGTGGCGGAGGCCGCCCATGCCGGCCTCGCCCGTGCCATCCTGCCGGAGCCGCGGGTGCTGATCGCCGATGAACCGGCCGCCAGCCTGTCGGCGGAGGAGCGCGAGACCTTCCTCGACACGCTGATGGCGGTGCGCGACCGCCGCCGCCTGTCGCTGGTGCTGGCGACCGACCGCTATGACGAGGGGCTGCGCGACGCCCATCGCGGCATCGTGATGCTGGCCGGCCGGGTGGTGGAGAGCGCCGACGCCGAGACCCTGCGCACCGCGCCGCTGCATCCCTACAGCCGCGCGATGTTGGCGGCGTCCCGTGGCGAGCGCCCGGCGCTGGAGGGTGATGCACCGTCCGCCTTCGGCCAACCGACCGGCTGCCCGCTGCGCCGCCGCTGCCCCCTGGCGCGGGAGTTCTGCGCCCAGGCGGTGCCGGCATTGGAGGAGGTGGCGCCCGGCCATCACGTCGCCTGCCATTATTGGGACACGCCTGCGGACGAGTGAGCGGCCGGACCTCAACGGCTGGCTGTTTTCATGCCATCGTGCTACCTTTCCAGGACGTGACAGAACCTGTCCGGAACGCCTGCCGCCGGGGAGCCGATGCCGTCCCTGTCCGCCACGAAGCCCGCCTTGCCGGACCTGACTCTGTTGACCGGCCTTGCCACGCCGCTGTGGCTGGTGCGGGCGGAGGATGGCGGCGTGGTCTGGATGAACCGGGCGGCCCGAAGGCTGCTCGACCCTGAGTCCGTGGGCGGAACTCTGTGCCTGTCGCCCGCCGGGCCGGCGCCGGCGGTGGCCACCGAGCGCGCCGCGACCATCCGCGGCACCGTCGGTGAAACGCTGTCGCTGACCGTCCGCATCGGCCCGGTTCCGGGGACCGATCTCGTGCTGGTGGAGGCGCCGGCCGATCTTGCCGCCCGGCAGGAGGTGGCGCGGCTGAACGAACAGCTGGTCGCCCTGTCATACGCCTATCCCGATCTGCGGTTCGAGCTGCGGCGCGACGGCAGCATCCTGGACTTCGCCGCCGGCAGCCCCGCCGACCTCGGCATCCCGGCCCAGAAGTTCCTGAAAGGCCGCATCCAGGATGTGCTGCCCAAGGCCGCCGCCGGACCGCTGATGAAGGCGCTGGAACGGGTGACGGTGGGCGCCCTCACCGCCAGCGTCCACATCCGCCTTCCCGTCAATGGGGCAACCGGCGGCGAAGCCGGCGGAGAGGGCGACGCGGTGTTCGAGGCCCGGCTGGTCGCCCTTTCCGACGACGGCGACCGCATCCTCTGCATCCTGCGCAACATCACCGGCCGGGCACGGGCGGAGCAACGGGCGGAACGGGCACACCGGCTGCTGCTGGACGCGATCGACAGCATCGGCGAGGGCTTCGTCCTCTATGACGCCGACGACCGGCTGGTGCTGTTCAACCGGCGCTACCGCGACCTGAAGATCTCCGACCCCGATCTGGCGCAGCCGGGCACGCCGTTCGAGAGTTTGCTGCGCGACGGGATGCGGCGCGGCCTCTACCGGGTCCCGCCGGAGCGGGCGGAGGAGTGGATGGCCCATCGGCTGGCCCTGCACCGCCATGGCGGCCCGCCGATGGAGGTGCAACTGGCCGACGGCCGCTGGCTGCGGATCGAGGAACGGCGGACCTCCGACGGCGGGACCGTCGGCCTGCGCACCGACATCACCGACCTGAAGGCGCGGGCGCTGGAGCTGGCCGCCGCCAACCGCCGCAAGTCCGACTATGTCCATCACCTGAGCCACGAGCTGCGCACGCCGTTGACTGCGGTGATGGGTTTTGCCGAGATCCTGCGCGACCAGCTGCTGGGACCGCCGGGCAGCCCGCGCTATGGCGAGGCGGCGGCGCAGATCGTCGCGGCCGGCGAGTATATGCTGGAGCTGATCAACAACCTGCTCGACCTCGCCCGCATCGAGGCCGGGCGGCTGGAGCTGCATGAGGAGGATTGCCCGCCCGCCCTGATCGTCGATGCCACCCTGTCGATGATGGCGGCACGGGCCGATCAGGCGGGTGTGACACTCTCCGCCAGCCTGCCGGCCGACCTGCCGGTGCTGTGGGCCGATCCGTCGCTGGTCCGGCAGATGCTGACCAACCTCGTCGGCAATGCCCTGAAATTCACCGATCCCGGTGGCCACGTGACGGTGTCGGCGGAGCGCGACACGGACGGCGGCCTGGTCCTGGCGGTTTCCGACGACGGCCGCGGCATGCCGCCGGAGCGCATCCCGCAGGCGCTGACCGCCTTCGCCCAGATCCATGACCCGACCCGCGACCGCATGACCGCGACGCAGCACGGCTCCGGCCTCGGCCTTCCGCTGACCGCCGCGCTGGTGGACCTGCATGGCGGCGGCATCGCCGTCGACAGCGCGCCGGGACGCGGCACCACGGTGCGGCTGCGCTTCCCGCCGGAGCGGGTGATGGGATAGGCGCGCCCGCGCCCATCGCCCACACCCAAGAAAATACCCAAGGAAAAAACCCCCGCTCCGGTTGGAGCGGGGGTTTTTCACATCACAACGACCGATGAGAGATCAGGCCATCTCGATGCGCTGAGCCTCGGGACCCTTGGCGCCCTGGCGGATGGTGACGCGGACCTGCGCACCGTCGTCCAGACCGCTGATGCCCGACCGCTCCAGCGCACGGATGTGCACGAAGATGTCCTTGCCGCCGGTGGACGGGGCGATGAAGCCGAAGCCCTTCGACACGTTGAACCACTTCACCGTGCCGTCGACGGTCTCGCCGCCGTCCGAATCGCCGTAGCTGTCGTAGCCGCCGCGGCTGCCGCCGTAGCTGTTGCCGCCGCCGTAGCCGCCGTCGTTGCCCCAGCTGTCACGCTCGCGCGGGGCGCGCGACGGACGGCTCGGAGCGGCGGTCGAGGTGTCGACCGCGTGGATGGTGGCAACCTGCGGGCCCTTCGGGCCGCGCGACAGGTCGCAGGTGATGGTGGCGCCTTCGGGCAGGCTGTCGTGTCCGCAGAACTGCAGAACCGTGGAGTGCAGGAAAGCGTCGGGCGACCCGTCGTCGGGGGTGACGAAGCCGAAGCCCTTGGTTGCGTTGAACCACTTGACGGTGGCGCGGATGTCGCGCTGGGTGATTTCAGGAGCGCGGAAGGAGGAGCGCTGCGGACGGTCGAACATCAGTTATCGTCTCATCTGTCGTGTTAAACCCCATCCCGGCAAGAACCAAAGAAGGGAGACCCGGAACAGGGCGAGCGAAGGATGATCGGTTCCGACCCATAATTCAATCAGGATTGCGCATTTTCCCGGTCAGCGCACAACAAAAGCACCGCCGCCGCCTGTCGGTCAGGCGGGGCGGGTGCGATTTCGCCATAATTGTGCAGGTGCAGCGTGACGATTCAGCCGCGACTCAGGCCCAACCGTCAGGCGTGCAGGATCACGCGCCGTGGCACTTCTTGTACTTCTTGCCGCTGCCGCAGGGGCAGGGGTCGTTGCGTCCGACCTTGGGGCCGCTGCGCGGGCGGGCGCCCAGCTGGCCGTCCACATAGTACCAGCGGCCGTCCTGGTGGGTGAAACGGCTGGTCTCGTGGTGGGTCATCGGCTTGCCGTTCATGCTGAACCGCGCGACGAACTCCACGATCCCGTCGCTGTCGCCGGGCTGGCCGGCCTCGGTCGAGCGGATTTCCACGCCAGTCCACACGCTGTTCTTGGCCCAGGTCTCGATCTCTTCACGGTTGAAGTCGTCGCGGGTGCTGGGCAGCAGCGTGTCGTGCAGATAGTCGATGTTGCCGGTGGCGAAGGCCGAATAGCGCGAGCGCATCAGCGCCTCGGCCGTCGGGGCGGGCATGCCGGCCAGATAGGGTCCGCAGCAGGCGTCCAGCGGCTTGCCGGAACGGCAGGGGCATTCGGCGGCGGTCTGGGTGGTGTCGGTCATGGCCTGCTTCTCGGGTGATGGCGTGGCGGGTTTTGGCGTGGTCCGGATATCAGGGGCGCATCCATAGCGCAGCCGCGCTTCGCTTCTCAAGTGCTTGGTTGAGGCAAATCGGCGCGGCCTTGCGCCCGGACTCAGCCGCCGCTATCAAGCGGCCCCATCCCGTCCCAACCCGGAAGGCCACCCGCCGATGCCTGCCAAAGCGCCCCGCAAAGCAGCCGCTCCCCGGCAGCGGCCCGACCTGTCGCTGGAGGCGGGATTCGGCCCCGGCCGCCGCGTCTGCGGCATCGACGAGGTCGGGCGCGGCCCGCTTTGCGGCCCGGTGGTCGCCGCCGCCGTGGTCTTGGCGCCCGAAGGCCTGCCGCCGGAGATCGCCGCCCAGATCGACGACAGCAAGGCGGTCACCCGCCGCCTGCGCGAGGAGATCGAGCCGGCGATCCGGGCGCATGCTCTTGCCTTTGCCATCGCCGAGGCCTCGGCCGCCGAGATCGACGAGCTGAACATCCACAAGGCGACGCTGCTGGCGATGAAACGGGCCTATCTGGCGCTGCCCGGCGCTCCGCCCGACGCGGCGCTGGTGGACGGCAAATTCACCCCCGACATCGCGTGCGAGCGGGTGGCGGTCGTCAAGGGCGACAGCCGCAGCCAGTCCATCGCCGCCGCCTCTATTCTCGCCAAAGTGGCGCGCGACAGCGAGATGTTGCGGTTGTCGGTGCTGTATCCACACTATGGATGGGACCGAAACGCCGGCTATCCAACACCCGAGCATCTGGAAGCGCTGACCCGCCATGGTGTCACGCCGCATCACCGAGTCAGTTTTGCACCAGTGAAACGCCAAAAGGCACTAAGCGGCTGACCCGCCGTCACTTGGCAAAGAAAGCTGTTGACGGCGACTCGGCCGCGACTCATTGTCCGGCCGAGTCCCAGTTCTTTGCCGGTCGTAAAATGCTCCCTGAAAACCGTATCCTGGTCGGCGATTGCATCGCTCTCATGAACGATCTGCCGCCCGCTTCGGTCGATCTCGTCTTCGCCGATCCGCCCTACAACTTGCAGTTGGGTGGCGAATTGCTGCGGCCGAACCATACCCGCGTCGCCGGGGTGGATGACGAATGGGACAAGTTCGACGATTTCGAAGCCTATGACCGCTTCACCCGCGACTGGATGACGGCCGCCCGCCGCATCCTGAAGCCGGAAGGCTCGCTGTGGGTGATCGGCAGCTATCACAACATCTTCCGCGTCGGCGCCACGCTGCAGAATCTGGGCTTCTGGATTCTGAACGACATCGTCTGGCGCAAGACCAACCCGATGCCGAACTTCCGCGGCACCCGCTTCGCCAACGCCCATGAGACGATGATCTGGGCGGCCCGCGACAAGGACGCGCGCTATCGCTTCAATTACGAGGCGATGAAGAACCTCAACGAGGATCTTCAGATGCGCAGCGACTGGCTGCTGCCGATCTGCAGCGGCGGCGAACGCCTGCGCGACGAGGAAGGAAAGAAGACCCACCCGACGCAGAAGCCGGAATCGCTGCTGTACCGGGTGATCCTGTCCTCGTCCCGCCCCGGCGATGTGGTGCTGGATCCCTTCTTCGGCACCGGCACCACCGGCGCGGTCGCCAAGCGGCTCGGCCGCAAATGGATCGGGCTGGAGCGCGACGACACCTATGTCAAGGCGGCCCAGGCCCGCATCGACGCGGTGGAGGAGGCGCCGGAAGCCGCGATCCTCGACACCCCGCCCAAGCGCAGCGCGCCGCGCATTCCCTTCGGCTGGGTGGTGGAGCGCGGGCTGCTGCGCCCCGGTTCGACCCTGTTCGACCAGCGCCGCCGCGTCGCCGCCCGCGTGCGCGCCGACGGCACGCTGATCGGCTCCGGCCCGCGCGGCGACCATCGCGGCTCGATCCATCAGGTGGGTGCCGCCATGGCCGGGCTGCCGGCCTGCAACGGCTGGACCTTCTGGCACTATGAGGAGGGCGAGGATCTGCGCCCGATCGACGTGCTGCGCGAGCGCATCCGCTCGGAGATGCACTGAGTCCGCCCCTGACCTGTCCGTCTGGCATGGGAATCGGCGGGGACGGCGGCTTGGCAGCGGTGGCGCCGCCGTGTTAGGGCTGTCGCCCATGAACAAGCTCTTCGCCACCGTCACCGCCCCGGTGCCGCGTTCGGCCCCGGCGGCGCTGTCCACCCGTTGTTTCGTCCGCGATCTGGTGATGGACGCGCTGATCGGCGTCTATGCCCATGAACGGCTGAAGCCCCAGCGCATCCGCCTGAACCTCGACCTCGAGGTGATCGCCCCCGGCGTCACCGGCGAGGACATGGCGACAATCGTCAAGGGCGTGGTCACCCAGGGCCATGTCACGCTGGTGGAGACGCTGGCCGAACGCATCGCCGAGCGCTGCCTCGCCGACGCGCGGGTGACGATGGCCAAGGTGCGGGTGGAGAAGCTGGACGTCTTCCCCGACGCCGCCAGCGTCGGCGTGGAGATCGAGCGCGCCCGCGCCTGACCGTTTCCCACCCGATAGAAGAGGAAGCCGCCTCCCGTGTCGTCTCTCGCCGTCCTCACCGCCGAACAGACCGCCGCCCGCCTTCCTTTCCCCGCCTTGTGCGACGCCGTGGCCGCAGCCGCCCGCGACTATGCCGCCGGGCGCATCACCAGCCCGGAGCGGCAGGTGCTGCCGCTGCCCGACGGCGGCGTGCTGCTGTCGATGCCGGCGACATCGGCGGACATCGCCATCCACAAGCTGGTCAACGTCAATCCCGGCAACGGCGCCCGCGGACTGCCGACCATCCATGGCGTGGTCAGCGCCTTCGACGCGCCGACCGGCGCGCCGCAGGTGATCCTGGACGGCCCCACCGTCACCGCGCGCCGCACCGCCGCCGTGTCGATGCTGGGCATCCGCACGCTGGCCCCGGCTCCGCGCCATGTCGCACTGCTCGGCGCCGGCACCCAGTCGGCCGGCCATGTCGCGGCGCTGGCATCGCTCTTCCCTGGCATCCGCATCGACGTCCACAGCCGCAGCCTGGACAGCGCCAAGGCATTCTGCGCCAGGCAGGACGGGCAGGGGGTGGAGTTGCGGCCGATGAGCGGCCCGGTCGATCCGGGGGCCGAGGTGGTGATCGCGCTGACCACCAGCCTGTCTCCCATCTATGACGAGACGCCGCGCCCCGACCGCCTGCTGGTCGGCGTCGGCGCCTTCAAGCCGGAGATGGCGGAATTCGGCCCGACCGCCGTCCATGGCAGCGAGCTGTTCGTCGACGATCCCGCCGGCGCCCGCCACGAGGCCGGCGATTTCATCCAGGCCGGGGTCGAGTGGGGCACCGTCAAGTCGCTGGTCGATGCGCTGGACGGCCGCGCCACGCCGGGCCGCCCGCGCCTGTTCAAGAGCGTCGGCTGCGCCGCGTGGGATTTGGCGGCGGCGCGCTGCGCGCTGGGGCAGGGCGCCTGACCGCGTCCCTCACCGCCCCCGTCAACGCCGCAGCGGCACCGCGCGCTTGACCAGCCGGCGGTCCATGTCGGCCGCGGCCACCGTCGGCTCGCCCAGGCTGCGCATGACGAAGGCGAAGGTGTCCATCACCCGGTCCAGCACGATCTCGTTGTCGTCCGGGCGGCGGCTGACCGACACCACCGCATAACCGGCGGCGCGGGCCACCGCCGGTTCGCCGCGCAGGCCGCGCACGCCCCAGCCGGCCAGCGCATCCTTGCAACGGAACAGCTCGGCGGCGAAACCGCCCGCCGACTGGGTGCGGCCGACCACATAGGCGGCGGCGACAGCCAGCGGCGCCAGCAGCCCGTCCCAGTCCAGGCAATCCTCCCGACCGACCCATACCCCGCCGACCGAGCAGGCGGCGGCGCCGATGGCCTCGCCCAGCCCGGCGCGGAAGGCACGCAGCGACTCCACCGCCTCGGCCGCCGGCATCGGCTCCACCCGGCGTCCCTCCGGCATCAGCATCAGCCGGCCCGCCCATTCCGACGAGGGCGGCAGCTGTTCGGTCAGGCGCGCGAGCAGCGCCTCGCGGGCGGCGGCGAAGGGAACGACCTCGGACATCGGGGCCTGCGGCAATGGTGTGGAGGGGAGGGCGAGTAGAAGCCCGAGAAGCCTGGAATTGTCAAGAGCAAGCCTGCGCATCGGCAACCCAGGGGTGCGTCGCGGCGGCAATGTCACGGGCCGGCAGCGCAAAGCCGGTCCTTTCCGGAAAAAATCCGCGGCTCTGCGTTTTTCCGCTTGCCAGGATTCATCATCGGCCATATAAGGCGGGCCTCTGTTCCCGGTTAGCTCAGTTGGTAGAGCAGCGGACTGTTAATCCGCTTGTCGCTGGTTCGAGTCCAGCACCGGGAGCCATCGCGCGGGTGTAGCTCAGTTGGTTAGAGCGCCGGCCTGTCACGCCGGAGGCCGCGGGTTCAAGTCCCGTCACTCGCGCCATTCTCTCCTATATCTCCCCAATTCGATGTAGCGGATGATGGCGACTGCCCCACCGGGCGGCTTCGCGCTATCATGCGTTCTTCGCCGCGTCCACGATGCGGCCGATGGCGCCGGTTCCCTGTTGTACGGAGTCTGCGCGCCGAACGGCCGCGCAACAGCCGGGGAGGAACCGCTCATGCGTTTGTCTGACAAGGTCGCCGTCGTCACCGGCGGGGGATCGGGCTTCGGCGAGGGCATCGCCCGCCGCTTCGCCGCCGAAGGAGCCCGCGTCATCGTCGCCGACCTGGACGAGGCGGCCGCCGGCCGCGTCGCCGACAGCCTGGGCGAGACGGCGCTCGCCGTCCGCGCCGACGTCGCGGTGGGGGAGGATTACGAGGCCATCGTCTCGGCCGCGCTCGGCGAATTCGGCCGGCTCGACATCCTGGTCAACAATGCCGGCTACACCCACCGCTACGGCTCGATGCTGGACGTGGACGAGGCCACCTTCGACCGCATCTATGCCGTCAACGTGAAGTCGATCTATCACAGCGCCATCCACGCCGTGCCGGTGTTCCGCGCCCAGGGCGGCGGCGTGATCCTGAACATCGCCTCGACCGCCGGGCTGCGGCCCCGGCCCAACCTGACCTGGTACAACGGCTCCAAGGGCGCGGTCATCACCCTGACCAAGTCGATGGCGGCGGAACTGGCAGCCGACAACGTCCGCGTCTGCGCCATCGCCCCGGTGGCCGGCGAGACCGGCATGCTCCACCGCTTCATGGGCCAGGACACGCCGGAACGCCGCGAGCAGTTCCGCAGCAGCATCCCGCTGGGGCGCCTGTCGACGCCGGGCGACATCGCCAACGCGGCGCTCTATCTGTGCTCCGACGAGGGGAACTTCCTGACCGGCGTCTGCCTGGAGGTGGATGGCGGGCGGTGTATCTGAGCGCTTCTTGAGGAAGTTAGACCCCCACCCTAACCCTCCCCCGCTGGGCGGGGGAGGGAACTCCGCCGCTCTTCCGGTTCAGCGACCAATCCCCCTCCCCCGCCCAGCGGGGGAGGGTCGGGGTGGGGGCAAGTGGAACCGTCCATTTGCGCCACCACCTCCTCCTCAACCACCTCCTCCACCTCCTCCCGCTTCTCGTCGGGCAGCACGGCGTCCAGCAGGCGGGCAATGTCGTCGGTCGGCAGCAGGGCGCCATAGCCCGGCGCGTTGTAGTCCCAGTCATATTCGGCGAAGCCGCGGAACCCGGCGATGACCGGGTCGCTCGCCCATGCCTTCCTCAAGGCCTGGCGGCGCAGCTCCGCCGGCACGTCGGGGCGGAGAAAGCCGGTGTAGTCGCTGCCGGCATCCAGACTGTCCAGCGAGGGCAGCTCCGGCGCCTCTTCCTCGGCAACCTCGGCCTCGGCCGTTTCCGCCGGCAGCATGGCGGGCGCCTCCGGCACTGCCGGTTCGGCGACCGGTTCATCCTTCCGCGCCTCACGTTTCAGCCGTGACCAGCGGCCGAGGAAGCCGATCTCTTCCTCCATCCGCTCAGTCATGCTGCGGCCCTCCGGTGCGGCGGCGGAGCGCCAGGGCTTCCGGGTCGGCTCGGTCGCGTTTGCGCTTGTGGAAGGGGCGCTCGACGTAGTGGCGGGCGACGAAGCCGTCCATCCACAGCAGCAGCGGAATCGGCAGCGGCAGCGCCTCGATCACGTCGTCGCCGGCTTCGGCATGGGTGTCGATCTCGCCGGGGTCAGCGGTGACGGCCAGCAGCCGGATCCCCGGCGCAGGGCCGCCCGGCCGCAGGATGACGTAGGCGCTGGGGCTGCCGCCGTCGAGGTTGTGCTTGTAATTCTCCGTCTCGGTCGGGAACAGGGCGATCTCGGCGGTGCCGGCGTAATGGCGCGTCCAGTCCGGCCCTTCGGCCAGCACGCTCCAGTCCGGCAGGGTGGGATCGGCCGGAACCAGCATCACCGGCTGCCAGCGCGCCTCGATCCAGGGATTGTCGACGCGCCGCCGCTCCACCACCACGCCGACGCTGCGCCGTTCGGCGCGGTCGGGCGGCGAGGCCGGGGCTGTGGCGATGGAGGTGGGGGAAGACGGGAACTCGCTGGGCATTGTCGGTGTTCCTGATGGGCTGGGACCGGACGGCCGAAGCCGGACTCCGTCCCCGGTACAACGCGCCAAAGGCCGATTGGTGCCGCCGCGCGCCATGCTCCGACGGATTCCCCCGACGGTCGCCCAAAGGCCGAAGGCCAAAGGAAGGATGCGCCATGCGCAAGATCGCCGCCGCCCTGCTCCTGTCGGGGCTCTTGTCCGGCCTGCCGCTGCTCGGCGCCGCCGCGCAACAGGCGGATCAGCAGCAGTCCCAATCCGGGCAGCCCCAATCCGACCAGCCCCAATCCGACCAGACTGGGGCGGCTCCGGTCGAGTCAGGGTCGAAGGAGTCCACCGGCGACGCCCTCGCGCGCGATGCCGGGGTTCAGAAGAGCCAGGATCCTCAACCGACGCCGCAGGGCACCCGGCCGCCCGATGCGTCCAGCTCCGCCGCCACCGGCAGCAGCGAGCTGCAGCAGGCGCTCGCCGCCGTGCGCCGTGCGCCGCCCGACCTGAACGGCAACCCGGTGCCGCGTCCCAACCAGTGGGCGAGCGAGCCCGATCAGCCCAACGAGCCGACGCGCTCGCAGAACCCGTCGGACCTGACCAGCCAGGAAGTCAAATAATCAGAGGTCAGCCGGACACCCGGCGGCTGCGGACGCGGATCAGGCCGCTGCCCTCCGGATCGGCGCGGTCCGGCTTCAACATGGCGTCCAGCAGACGGGCGTCGCTGGTCCAATAGGGCACGTACCACGTGCGGTCGGGGTCCATCACCAGCGCGCGCTTCGTCGCCGCGTCATAGGCGCCCAGCGGAGCGATGTGGCCGACGCCGACATCCCCGGTCAGCGTGCCCTGGTCGAAGGCCAGCAGGATGATGTCGTCGGCTCTGCGCTCGTTCTCGGCCAGGATGCGGCGCAGCTCGGCCAGCGTGGCGGGAGAGGCGTCGCGCGGGCGCCAGACCTCCACCTCGGCATCGATGTCGTAGGCGGCAAGGCTGCGGCGGACATAATCGACCAGCTCCCCGAACGAGACGCCTTCGCCGTCGTCGGCGGTGGCGGCGCGCCAATGGTCGTCGTCCAGCCGGTCGAGCAGTTGCCTGCCCGTCACCAACCGGTCCGAGGCCAGGGCGGGCAGGCCACGCAGCGCGTTCAGCATCATCGTCACGCTGGCCAGCGAGCAGGAGGCACCGGTCGTCTGCGGCACGTAATAGGGGCTGAGCGCCCAGTAATCCGGCGCCGGGGCGTGGCGGACATAGTCGCTGGAACGCGTGATCGGCATCGCGTCCGGGCCGAACTTCGGCTTCAGCTCCTCCTGCGCCCAGGCGGGCGTTGCCAAGGGCGTTGCCGTGCAGGCGGTCCACAGCAGAAGGCCGCTTCCCAGGATTTTCGCCAAAGCCCCTGCGGTCAACGTCGCTTGCGTCATCTGAAAACGGTCTCGGTCCGTCTGGTCTGATAGGGGATGCGCCCCGTTCCGTTACCGGGGCGCGGCCTGCATATGGTGCGCTGCGGTGCGGGAGCCAAGCAGCGGAAAGTTCGAACCGGGTTTCCCCAAAAGCGGAAGGGCGGAGCCCGCGCCGCCCGATCATCGAGCGAAACGGGCCCCGCCCATGCCGCGGGGCCGGCGCATCGAAGGCGTAGCCCCGATGCGCCGTATCCGGGCCTTGGTCAGACGGCGTCCCAGAAATGCTCCAGACCGACCGCGGCGACGCCGTCGGCGCCCATCTTCGCCCAGGCGAGATCGTGGATGCCCATGGCGAAGGCCGGCGAGGATGCCTGCAGGGAATAGTCGTTCCAATAGGCGTTGGTGAACATCGGCTTGCCGACCACATCGTGATCGCCGTACTTCGGCACGTTGTAGACAAGGTTGTTGTCGATGACGAAGTCGTTGGCACTCAGCAACTCGGTGTAGTCGTCGAGCGGCAGGGTGCCCATGACCACGTTCTTGGTGATCGTGTTGTTGTGCGGGTCGCCGGCGGTGCCGTGCACCGGCTGCCATTCGATGCGGATGAAGTCTTCCTTGTTGCTGGCGATGACCGAGAAGTTGTTGGTCACCACGTTGTTGTCGCCACCATGGATCTGCACCGAGGCCCAGTCGGCGTCCTTGATGAAGTTGTCCTTGACGGTGATGCCGCCGGCCATGTCGTCCAGATAGATGCCG
The DNA here is from genome assembly GCF_900177515.1 of Azospirillum oryzae. Lineage (GTDB taxonomy): Bacteria > Pseudomonadota > Alphaproteobacteria > Azospirillales > Azospirillaceae > Azospirillum > Azospirillum oryzae_A. The sequence goes on along the minus strand of NZ_FXAK01000010.1, from coordinate 432,513 downwards.
AAGCCCTTCTGGCCGTACATCCAGGTATCCTGCGCGCTGGTGGCCAGCCCGTTGGCGTGCTCGATCCAGTTGCCCTGGATGACCATGCCGGTGTTGGCGCTGGACCGGCCCAGGATTTCGATGGCGCCGTCGTCGGCGGTCTCCAGCCCGGTGTAGGAGATGTGGTTGTACTGGATGATGTTGTTGTGGTTCACCGTGTTGGTGGTGCCGCCGTAATCCTTGAACGAGATGCCGTAGCGCGCGCTGTGGTCGATGTCGTTGTTGGAGATCAGGTTGTTGTCCACCCCGGTGCCGATGATGCCGGCCACCGCCTTGCGCACTTCGCCGATGTTGCTGATCGTGTTGGCATAGATGCTGTTGCCGTTGCTGCGGCCATCCATCTCGATGCCGTTCTCGGCCATGTGGTTCAGCGTGTTGTGGGCGATCTGGTTGTTGGAGGAGCCGGCGGTCAGCTTGATCGCCGTGCCGACGTTCAGGAAGCTGTTGTCGCTGATGTGGTTGCCGTCGGCATTGTTCAGCAGCAGGGCGTCGCCGCCGGTGGTGGTGTTCTTGAAGGTCAGCCCGTCGATGGTCACGTCGCTGGCGCCGTTCAGCTTGACCAGCGTACCCAGCCGCGGCACCTCGACCCCGGTGGAGACGAAGCCGGAGCTGGCCGCCTTGTAGAGCAGCTTGCCGTCCGTGTTGCGCCACGCGAACTCGCCCGCCTGATCGACGTAGGAGGCGTTGTTCAGCAGCTTGTAGGTGGTGCCTTCCGCAAACGGCAGGGAGGCGCCGTTCTTCAGCATGATGGTGCGGGTGGAGGCGTTGAAGCTGGCGATGCTGGTCAGCGTGTCGCCCAGCCGCTCGGCATCCATGATCTGGATCAGCGTGCCCGGCTGGATGTCGGCGCTGGTCACCTCGGTGCCGTGGGAGCGGATGTACCAGCCGCTCGGGCCGCCTGAGGCCGCATCGGCGAACTTCCAGCCGCTGGTCACGTCGGCGGCGTCATAGGCGTACTTCTCGGCCAGATGCTGGCGGACGTCGCCGACGATCAGGTCGAGGTTGCTGGCGGTGGCGAGCTTGGCCGAATAGAGGCCGTTGCCCTCGCTGGTGAAGCTCTTCACCACCTCGCCGCCGCTCAAGACCGGCTTCTCGCCGGGATAGTTCTGGAAGCTGTGGCCGTTGTCGAGCGAGGTCAGCTCCAGCGTCTTGGTCAGGTGATAGGTGCCCTCGCGGACATAGGTGGTGTCGATGGTCGAGCTGGCCCGCATGGCGGCCTGGGCCTTCTCCAGGCTGGCGAAGGGGCCATCGGTGCCGTCGGCGTTCGGGGCCGCCAGCTTGCCGGACCACGTATCCTTGCCGTTGGCGGCGACGTAGAAGGCCGGCTTGGTCGGGGCGGTCGGGACCGGGGTCTGGTTGATGGGCGCGTCGCCGAACAGGTCGGCGCCGGCCTTGACGTTCAGGGCGCCGCCCCAAAACAGGCCTTCCTGGCCCTTGACCACGTCCTTGCCGTCGACGGCACCCTTGTCATAGGTGACGATGCTGTCGGTGGCGGCGACGGTGTGGCCGTTGATGGCGACCGACTTGACGTACAGGTTGCGGTCGACGCCGTTCACGGTGGCGTCGTTGTCGTACCAGACCTGGACGGTGTGGGCCTTGGTCGGATCGACGTTGGCGGTGAACTTGTAGGCGGAGGTGGTGGCCGCGGCCTTGGCGTCGCCGATCACCTGCCCGTCGACCAGCAGCTTGAAATGCGCCGCCTGTCCGCCGGCCGAGGTGCCGTAGGCGTTGACGACGATGTCCACCGACTTGCTCGGCGGCGGCGGGGGCGGCGGGACATAGGCGCCGCCGAAATACTCCTCGGGCACGCCGAAGGTCAGGGCGCCGCCCCAAAAGAGGCCTTCCTGGCCGGCGACAACGAATTTGCCGTCCACCGGACCCTTGTCGTAGGAGGCCATGTCGGAGGTCGACGCGATGGTCTTGCCGTCGATGTTGATCGACTTGACGAACAGGTTGCGGTCAACGCCGTTCACGGTGGCGTCGTTGTCGTACCAGACCTGGATCTTGTGGGCTTCGTTCGGGTCGACCTTGGCGGTGAAGGTGTAGTCGGTGGCCGAGGTGGCGTTGACCCAGGCATCGCCCACCACCTGATCGTCCACCAGCAGCTTGAAGTGCGGGGCCTGCCCGCCGGCGCTGATGCCATAGGCCTTGACCTTGATGGTCGTGGTCATGCTGGCCGCGGTATCCGCATCCGGGGAGGTGGCGGCGGACGAGAACATCGTGGCGGGCAGCGGCACGTTCAGCGCGCCCGGCCAGTACATCTCCGTCTGCCCGCCGATGACGTTCAGGCCGTCGACCTTGCCGGTGTCGTATTTGACCGACGGGTCGATCGACAGGATGGTCTTGTCGTTCACCTCGAACGACTTGACGAACAGGTTGCGGTCCACGCCGTTAACCGTGTCGTCGTTGTCGTAGACCAGCTGCAGCGCGTGCGCCTTGTCGGCCGGCACGTTGGCGGTGAAGACGTAACGCGACTGGGTGGCGGAGGAGACGGTGGCCTCGCCGATGCTGGTGCCGTCCAGAAGCAGTTGAAAATGCGGCCATTTTCCGCCGGCTGCCGTGCCCCAGGCATTGACCGCGAAGGTGACCTGGATCGTGCCGTCGGTGTTGGTGGTAGCCATTTTGGAACTCCGCTTTATGGGTATCGCCTCGTTCCGCAGGCTCGTCCGTTAGCCTTAATCGCGTACTAACACTTATGGTTAGGAAATTATGAATGAGGGGGTTTCCCGTGGCAGAACTGAGACAAAAATGGGATATCGCCGATTGGGCATGATTTGGCCAAAAATGAAACTTTGCTGATGCGATGAAGGATTGGGCATGCATTCGGCAGATTTTTCCCACTCGACTTGAGCTTGGCCGTTCCGCGTCGATGCGATGCTGAGAAACAAGCTCAAATGCCGAAATTCTTTGATGCTTTGACTTGGCCTTTTCCCCGTGGATAGGCGAACGCGCTTGCCGGATGAATGACGGGTTGAATGGAACCGAACGGCCCCGCGCCGCGTCTAGAACGAGCATCCCGACGATGCGGAGCGAAGCGGCGGAGGCGGCGGGCGTGGACGGCGGAACAGATGGTGGGCGGTGGGATGGCGGCCGGGAACCGGGACCGGGACAGGACAGGCCTCCCGTCGACCGCGTCAACCTCGCCCTCTGGCTGCTGGGCGTGCTGGCCGCGGCGGCCTCGCTGTGGGTTCTGCAGGCGGCGGCGTCCATCCTGATCCCACTGACGTCCGCCTTCTTCGTCGCGATCGCGGTGGCGCCGGTCGGCCGCTGGGTGCGCGGGCAGGTGCCGCGCCGCCTGTCCTGGCTCGGGCTGACCGCGTCGATGCTGCTGATCCTGGTCATCCTCGCCGCCTTCTTCGGCAGCATGGCCCTGGTGGCGCAGCGGGTGGCGGAGGATTTCCCGCAATATGCCGAAGCGCTGGGCAAGCTGTGGGCCAAGGCGAACCACTGGATCCGGGGCGCCAAGGCCGACCTGACGGCGGCGCAAGGCGGCCAAGGAGCCGGACAGGGGGCGGGGCAGGCGGCAGGGCAGGGCGGCACGGTGCCGGTCGACCCGATCACCGGATTTGCCAAGACCGCCCTGTCGTCCGCCGGGCAGACGATCTCGATCCTGGTGCTGACCGTCTTCCTGTCGCTGCTGATGCAGTTGGAGGCGCCGGTCTGGCGCGAGAAGATCGTCATGACCCTGGGCCGCGAGCGCTGCCGCATGGCGGTGGAGGCGGTGACCGCCATCGCCCAGCAGTTCCGCCGCTATCTGGTGGTCAGCAGCGTGCTGGGGCTGATCACCGGCGCGCTTTATGTCGGCTGGCTGTCGCTGTTCGGCGTGGATCTGGTTCTGCTGTGGGGATTCCTGGCCTTCCTGCTGAACTATGTGCCGGTGGTCGGGTCGGTGGTGGCCGGTGCGCTGCCCGTGCTGCTGGTCCTGGCGACGCAGGATGCCGGCACCGCGATGGCCGTCGCCGCCGGCCTGCTGGTGATCGAGCAGGTGATGGGCAACTTCGTGGCCCCGCACATGCAGGGCAAGCAGCTGGCCATCTCGCCGCTGGTGGTGATGATCGCGCTTCTGCTGTGGAGCTGGCTGTGGGGAGCCGCCGGTGCGCTGCTGGCGGCACCGATGGCTGTGCTGATCGCCATCACCCTGAACCACGCCGACGCCCTGCGGCCCTTCGCCATCTTCATGAGCGACAAGAGCGACCGCGAACGCTTCGACGCCCACACCCATCCGGAGTGAGGGCGGCGGAGTGAAAGCGGAACCGCGATTTTGCGGCGCACAATGTTGCAACCGGATAGAAATGTCAGTGGTTTGCGCAAAGTAGGAATGTCAGTAGGTCAGGCTTAGGCTTGACGGTGTGTCGGGGGGCCGGCCTTTTTCGGCATATCTGGCATGGATGCGTTTGGGATCGGCTCGGCGGCGCGGTCAAGCCCCATCGCCGCTTTGCGGTGCGCCGCAGGCGCAGGGCTTGACGGCGGCGACGATCGCCGAGCCATCATCCTGCTGCCAGAAATGCCGGCCGCATCGGGTCTTCAAGTCGGGGGCAAACACCTGCGGTCAGTCGGCCGCGCAGGCACTGTCGGGTGGTCCGCCCTGCCGCTTGCGCCGGCCTGTCTTGCGGTAGCCGGTCTTCTCGCTGTTGGTCTTCACCCGAGGTGGAGGTCGGCTCTCCTGCATCTCCTTCACCTGGGCCAGCACCGCACTCAGCCGCTTGTTCTCCACAACGTCGGCCTGGGTGACCCGCTGGTCCTTGTCGAAGGCCCGATAAGACAAGGCCACCCCCTTCCATCGCACCTCCAGACGGCCATCGGCGAAGGCGTAGGTGTCGACATACTGGCCAACCAGCCCCCGCGTCAGCTCGGTTTCCTCCAGCATGATCAGCTTGCGCTCGTAGGACAGCGTCAGCTGCTGCCCGACATGGCGCTGTTCGCGCCAGCACAGCACCTGGCGCAGCCGATCCGGCGCGATGTTCAACGGCCGGTGCAGATCGTCCGGCCGGGAAGGGGGCAGGGCAAAGCGGGCGTTGAAGCGCTCGACGAAGCCGGGCAGGAAGGCGTTGCCCGCCTCGATGCCGGTGATGCCGGCCAGCCGCAACTCCTTCACCAGCCGGTCCTGCAGCGTCCGGTTCACCCGCTCGACCCGCCCTTTGGCTTGGCTGGAGTTGGCACACAGGATCTCGATGTTCAATTCCGCCAAGGCCCGGCCGAACTGCGTCATGCCCTGGCCCCCCTTCGCCTCGCGCTGTGGAACCCGGAACACCGTGGCTTTGTCCGAGTAGAAGGCCAACGGCCGGCCATGGGCGTTCAGATAGCCCTCCAGCGCCTCGAAGTAGGAAAAGGCGCTCTCCGATTGAGCGAAGCGAAGCTGCATCAACTGGCCTGTCGCATCGTCGATGAACACCAGAAGCGTGCAGGGATCGGCGCGATCCTCGAACCAGCGGTGCTCGCTGCCGTCGATCTGGATCAACTCGCCGAACCGCTCGCGGCGCAGCCGGGGAGGGTGGAACTGCCGGCGCTGCCGACGCGACAACCACAGACCAGCGTCCGTCATCCACTGGCGCAACGTCTCGCGCGAGACCGTCAGCCCATGCTTGTCCCGCAGCAGTTCCGCCGCCAGGGTCGGGCCGAAATCGCCATACCGGCTGCGAACCAACTCCAGCGCCCGCTCCCGCACATCATCGCCAAGCCGCCGGTTCGATGGACGGCCGCGCCCCCGGTGAACCAAAGCACCGCCGCCACCGGCCTTGTAGCGCGCCAGAAGCCGCCACACCTGACGCTCGCTCAAAGCCAGAACCGACGCCGCCGATCCGATCCCACGGCGACCGCTCAGCACCTCGCCGAGAACCTCGACCCGTTGCAAGTCCCGTTCGCTCATCGTGATCCAGCCCATCGCCAGCCTCCCAGCCGTCGAAAACCGGATGGAAGACTGACACTTCTATGTTGCGCTGGACTGACATTTTAGCTTTGCGCCTACACACACAAGTGACACATAAGTTGAATTATGGAAATTGGTGACGGGCGCAGCTCCGTCGATTGCGGCCTGGCTCGGCACATGATCCGACGGGCTTACCGGTGCCGGGAAGAAAAAATGTCGGAGGTCGCGGAATAAACCGGTTCGCCGCCGGTCCACCCCCGCAAGACCGCGGCGAGACACACCGAGGATTTCCTTATGCGACATTCCACAGTGGCAGCCATAGCCCTCGTCCTGATGGCCGGAATAGCGACGTCGAGGCAGGCCGAAGCCCAAAGCGCCGACGCTGCTTCAATCGAGCCGCCCGCAACGGCCGCACTCGACGAGGAAGCCCCGTTCCTCGCGGAAAACACCGTCGCCATGGACAAAATGATGTCCGGCATGGCGGTCAAGCCAACGGGCGATGTCGACGCGGACTTCACCGCGATGATGATTCCTCATCATCAGGGCGCAATCGACATGGCGCTCGCCGAACTGCGCTATGGGAAGAACGAGCAGCTTCGGCGCATCGCCCAAGAGATCATCGTCGAGCAGCAGCAGGAGATCGCCGCCATGCGCATGGCGTTGGGGCAGCCGCTGCCGCCGTCCATGCCGGTGCCGACCCAGGTCCAGCCTCAATCACAGGATCTGAAGACCGCCCCGTCTCCAATGCACATGCACATGCACATGAATAAGGATCAGTCCCGATGAAGATTCGTCTGCTTTCCACGCTGGCGATGATCGCCGGATCCGTGCTTGCCGGGAATCTGCCCGCCTATGCCGGGCAAGCGCCGTACGCCAGCACCGCGCCGGATTTCCCGATCAGCCATCGTGATCGCGTCTACGCGGCCGAACAGTTCTCGAACACGGTTTCGGTCATCGATCCCGTCGACAACAAGGTCCTCGGCGTCATTCGACTGGGCGATCCGCAGCCGGCGAACTTCAGTCCTCTCTACAAGGGGCAGGTCCTGGTCCATGGCATGGGCTTCTCGCCCGACCGCAAGACCATCGCGGTCGTGTCGATCGGCTCCAACTCGGTCACCTTCATCGACACGGCCACCAATTCGGTCAAGCACACCACCTATGTCGGACGCTCGCCTCACGAAGCGTTCTACACTCAGGACGGCAGCGAGGTCTGGGTCACCGTGCGCGGCGAGGATTATGTCGCGGTCCTCAATGCCAAGACCTTCGAAGAGAAGACCCGCATCAAGACGCCGAACGGCCCCGGCATGCAGATCTTCTCGCCGGACGGAAAATACGGCTACATCTGCTCGTCCTTCAACCCGGAGACGGACGTCGTCAGCGTGGCGGACCACCAGATCGTCGCCCGTGTCCAGCAGGCAAGTCCATTCTGCCCGAATATCGCGGCGACCCCGGACGGCCAACAGGTCTGGTTCACGCTGAAGGATGTCGGCAAGACCCAGATCTTCAACGCCCAGCCGCCGTTCGACGTGATCAAGACGCTCGACACCGGCCCGATCACCAACCACGTCAATTTCGCGCACAACGCCAATGGGACATTCGCCTACGTCACCGTCGGCGGCCTGAACGAAGTGAAGGTCTTTCGCACCGATACGTTCGAGCAGGTCGCGACCATCCCCGTCGGCAACCTGCCGCATGGCATCTGGCCCTCCGGCGACGGCAGCCGCATCTATGTCGGGCTGGAGAATGCGGACGGGATGGCCGCGATCGATACCCTGACGAACAAGGTGATCGCGACCGTGCCCATCGGTCAGGCACCGCAGGCGATCACCTATGTGCCCGACGCTGTGCCCGAGGGCCCCGGCACCGACAACCTGACACCGCTCGGAATCGCCGGGCAGGCGGCGCATCTTGATCTTGCGGTCTCGGCGAACGGGAAACCCGGTAAGGTCGTCACGACGGTGTCGTTGTTCGAACAGGGCCTGATCCAGGTTCTTCAGGCCTCCGTGACGGGCCTGGAGCCCAAGAAGCCCTATGTGCTGGCGCTGGCCGAGACCGGAACCGGCCGAGGAGCATTGCAGCCGCTCGCCGCGTTCATGACGAATCCGGCCGGATCCGCGATCGTCAATGCGTCGGGGCCGATCCGGCAGATCGTGCAGAGCACCACGAAAGCCGAAAAGCGGTATCTGGTCATCGCCGAGGGCACGGCGGCCCAGCCCGGCGCCGTCGTCCAAATCCAGGCGCGGTAGCATTCGGCCCGCCCGCCGCGAACGCAGCGGGTGGGCTGGCCCAAAGTCCATCGCCGCACAAGTCTCATACCGGGTTCGGAAAGTTCTGACTTTCCAAACCCGGTGTCGCCCGCGACTGCGGGCGCGCGCCGAAAGGCGCGAAGCCTGCGTGGCGCATGAACGCAGCGGTCAGAATTTTTCTGACCGCGTATCATAGTCTACAGTCGCACGATGTCCGATCATGATCGAACTTCTCGAACCCCTCATTCCGGCGCTTCGCCGATACGCGCGTTCGCTGCTTCGCGACCGCACGGCGGCCGACGATCTGGTTCAGGACTGCCTGGAACGCGCGATCGCCCATTGGAGTCAGCGTCGGGTCGGCGGCGACACCCGCAGCTGGGTCTTCACCATCCTCCATAACCTGGCGATGACGGAGTTGAAGCGCAGGGCCCCGCGATCTTCGGACATCAGCGTCGAGTCCGCCGAAAACTGGCTCTCGACGCCTCCATCGCAGGAGGATGGCCTGCACCACCGCGCCCTGCTGCATGCGCTCGCAGCACTTCCCGAGGATCAGCGCGCGGTCATTCTGCTTGTCAGCATCGAGGACCTTTCCTATGCGGATGCAGCCAAGGTTCTGGATGTTCCAATAGGGACCGTGATGTCACGCCTGTCGCGTGCGCGCGAAAAGCTGCTGAAGAGCATCAAGGACATGCCGGCCGAACCCGCCGAACGACCCCATTTGCGGAGGGTGAAATGACCAGTCGTCCGATCACCGAGGACGATCTCAACGCCTTCGTCGACCAGCGCCTCGATCCCGCTCGGCTGGCCGAGGTGGCGGCCTATCTGGAGGCCCATCCCGACGTGGCGGAGCGCGTGAACGGGTACGCTGCTCAACGCGGCGAACTCAGAGCCCTTCTCTTGCCGATCTCCGACGAACCGGTCCCCGCGGCGCTCAACGTCCGGCACATCGCGGAAGGTCACGGACGCCGATCCCGCCTGCCCTGGTGGGCGGCAGCGGCGGCGGCCGTCCTGTTGATCGGCTTGGGCGGCGCCGGCGGCTGGACGATGCGGGGGTGGTCCGGCCCGCCGCTGCAAGGCATCGCCTCGCTTGGCCAGGAGGCCGCGGACAATTATGCCGTCTACGGTCCCGACCATGTCCGTCCCGTCGAACTGCGTGCCGGTGCCGGCACCGAACTTGCCGATTGGATCTCGACGCGCCTGGGGCGGCAGATCGCAGCCCCCGACCTCGAAGCGTCGGGCTACCGCTTCATGGGCGGACGTGTCGTCGCAACCCCGCACGGGCCGGCAGCGCTCTTCATGTATGACAACGACCGCGGCACGCGCCTCGTCATGCTCAGTCGCCCGATGGCAGTCGATCACGACGTCCCGATGCAGCCCCTGAGCCAGGCGGCGGCCAGCGGCTTTTCATGGGCGGCCAAGGGCATGGGCTACAGTCTGGTGGGTCCTGCCGATGCGCAGTCACTTCTGCATCCGATTGCCGACGAGGTGCGGCGTCAGATCGGCAACGATGCGTAAACGCCGCCCGGCCTCGCGACCGGACGGCGTTCGGAACCCTGCCGACAAAGGCGCGTGAGGCTCAGGCGGCGTTCTCGCTCAGCACGCCGCGGCGGATCTGGTCGAGTTCGATGGATTCGAACAGCGCCTTGAAATTGCCCTCGCCGAAGCCCTCGTTGCCGATGCGCTGGATGATCTCGAAGAAGATCGGGCCGATGACGTTCTGGGTGAAGATCTGCAGCAGCAGGCCCTGGCCTTCGGTCGGGGCGCCGTCGAGCAGGATGCGGTTCGCCTGCAGGCGCTTCAGGTCCTGGCCATGGCCGGGCACGCGGGCATCGACACGCTCGTAATAGGTGTCGGGCGTGTCCTGGAACGGCGTGCCCATGCCGCGCATCGTCTCCACGGTGTGGACGATGTCGTTGGTGCCGAGCGCCACGTGCTGGATGCCCTCGCCCTTGTAGTCGCGCAGATATTCGACGATCTGCGACTTGGTGTCGGCGGACTCGTTGATCGGGATGCGGATCTTGCCGCAGGGGCTGGTCATCGCCTTCGAGCGCAGGCCGGTCAGCTTGCCCTCGATGTCGAAATAGCGGATCTCTCGGAAGCCGAACAGGCGGGTGTAGAAGTCGGCCCACTCCTCCATCCGCCCGGTGTGGACGTTGTGGGTCAGGTGGTCGATGTAGGTCAGGCCGGCGCCCTTGGGATGCTGGTCCACACCCGGCAGCGGCACGAAATCGACCTCATAGATGCTGCCGCGCTCGCCATAACGGTCGACGAGGTAGATCAGCGAATCGCCGATGCCCTTGATGGCGGGGATGTTCAGTTCCATCGCGCCGACGCGGTTCTCGACGCCCCAGGCGCCGAGGTCGACGGCCCGGCGGTAGGCGAAGGCGGCGTCGGCGACGCGGAAGGCGATGGCGCAGATCGACGGGCCGTGCTGGGCGGCGAAGTTGCGCGGGAAGCCCGACGGCTCGGCATTGACGATGAAGTTCACGTCACCCTGGCGGTAGAGCGTGACGTCCTTCGACCGGTGGCGGGCGACGGCGGTGAAGCCCAGCTGCTCAAACAGGCGGCCCAGAGCCACCGTGTCCGGCGCGGTGAATTCGATGAACTCGAATCCGTCGGTCTTCATCGGGTTTTCCCACATGTCGGCCATGATCGCCTCTCCCTTGGTTCATTCTGCGATCAGTATGCCGGACTATCGGTGGAAATAGCTTTCAAAGTGGGGCAGGCACTCCTATGATTTTGGCAGGATTTTCCGTCCTCTTCTGCTGATCCGGAGAAATTTGCCATTGTCCGCCGCCCTATCGGAAATCGACATCAGAATTCTGGTCGCCCTGCAGGAGGACTCCCGCCTGACCGTGCAGGAGCTGGCCGACCGCGTCGGCACCTCGCCGTCCTCCTGCTGGCGCCGTCTGAAGTCGCTGGAGGAGACCGGGGTGATCCGCCGCTACACGGCGCTGGTCGATCCCAAGGCGGCGTCGGTCGGCGAGTGCGTTTTCGCCCATGTGACGCTGGACCGCCATTCGGCCGAGACCGCCGCCGTCTTCATCGACGCGGTGCGCAAGCGGCCGGAGGTGCTGGAATGCTATGCGGTGTCGGGCGATGCGGACTATCTGCTGCGGGTCGCGGTGCGGGCCATCGCCGACTACAACCGCTTCCTGGAGGAGTTCGTCTTCCAGCTGCCCTTCCAGGTCCGCATCCGCTCCAACTTCGCCCTGAAGGAAATCAAGTTCGAGACGGCGCTACCGCTGGGGGGTGGGGCGTAGCGCCCCACCTCGCCTCTCTCCCCTACCCCGCCACGCGGCGCTTGGCCTGCACGGCCGCGGCGGCTGCTGCAGGATGCGGGCCGGCGATGCGGTCGAGCAGCAGGTCCAGGCCGGTGCGGCTGGTCTCGAAGGCCACCCGGGCACGGGTCAGCGTCTGGGCTGAGGCGGCGGCGAGCGCCTCGCGGTCGTCGGCCCAGGCCGCCAGGATCGGCAGCGCCGCCTTGACGAAGTCGGCGTCCCGCGGCACCAGCCCGTCGGCCGGAATGTCGGAGCCGATGCAGCCGCGCTCGTATGCCAGCACCGGCACGCCGGCGGCCATCGCCTCGAACAGCACCAGCGGCTGCGCCTCGTTGCGGTACTGGGTCGGGAAGACGAAGACGTCGATGTCGCGGTAGAAGGCCTCCTTGGCCTCGCCATGCACCGGGCCGTGATATTCCACCGCCCCGTCGAAGGCCATCAGCCCGGCGGCGACCATCGCGTTGTCCCTCGGCTTCAGCCCGGGTCCGGCCAGCACCAGCTTGGCGTCCACCCCCTCCAGCTGCAAGGCGCGCAGCAGGGCGAACAGCGTGTCCAGGCCCTTCTCGCCGCACAGGTTCGACAGGTGGCCGATGCGCAGGGGACCGTCGCGCCGCGGGCGCGGGGCCGCGTCGGGCGTGGAGAAGATGGCGTTCGACATGGTCATGCAGGTGCGCGCCGCCGGATAGATCGACTGGAAGCGCATCTGCATCGCCGGGCACAGCAGCACATGGGTGCAGTCGGCGCCGGCCACGCGGGTCAGCAGCCGCATCCGCCAGGTCGGTTTGCTGATGGTGGCGAAGGAGTGATGGTGCAGCACCTGCTCGTAGCCGAACAGCCGCGCGGTCCCGGCCAATGCCGCGGTGTAGAGCGTGCCCCAGCCCGAATCCACCGGCATGTAGAAACGGCGGTCGGCTTTCCGCAGCCCGGCGGCGAGCCGGCCCATGGTGCCGAACACCCGCGTCATCTTGCGCAGATGGTAGGCGACGCCGCCGCCGTTCCAGCCGGGCGACAGGTCGGCGACCTCCACGCGGCCGCGCCCCCGCATGCGGTCCTGCAGACGCTCCAGCACCAGGGCCGTCACCCGGCTCATCCCGTCCACCGGAGGCGGCAGGCGCCCGGAGACGACCACATGGGTGCGCGCGTTCCGTTCCATCGTCAACTCCCGGTCAATGCCGCTCCGGTCGACCGGCCATGCTGGCCACCCTCCGGACCGGCGGAATAGTCGGACACATAGTCCGTGTCCGCGCTGCGCTCCGCCTTGGGGCCGCCCAGCGCCACCACGGCCTTCTCCACCGACTGGGCGAAGAAGCTGGCGTCGGCCAACGCCTGGAAGGGCCGCCCGTTCAGGCTCAGACGGCGCCACTCGTCCTCGTCCCCTGCGACCGACAGCATGTAGCGCGCCAGCCCCTCGGGGTTGTCCGGCTCCACGATGTGGCCGTTCAGCCCGCTGCGGATCAGCACGTCGCGCGCGCCGCACTGGTCGGACAGGATGGTCGGCACGCCCATGGCCAAAGCCTCGTTCACCACCAGACCGAACTGCTCCTCCAGCGACGGCAGAAGCAGGCAGAGCGTCGATCCCAGCGTCTCGGCGATCCCCTTTTCCTGCAGGAAGCCGCGGAAGATGATCGACCCGTCCAGACCGCGCCGCGTCACCTCGGCCCGCAATTCCGCCTCCAGCGGACCGGATCCGCAGAGGTGGAGCGGACGGGCGGCCGGACCGGCCAACTGCCGGTAAATGTCGTAGGCTTCGACCGCCCGGAACAAGTTCTTCTTCGGGACGAAGCGCGCGATGATGGTGAAGTGGCGGTCGGCGAAGGGTACTCCCCCAGGGGCCGGCTCCATCCCGGACAGTCGGCGGATGCGGTCCAACGACAGCGTGTCATACCCGATATAGAGCCGATCCTTCGGGAGTCCCAACAGACGGAAGTAATCCACCGTGCGGTGACTTCCGCCGATCCCCGCCTGATAGGGGGAATAGAAGACGCTCTTTACCATCTCCCGCCACAGGATGCGCGGCTTGTCGTCGTATTTGGACGCGTTCATGTTGATGACCTTGCGCCCCATCAGCCGCATGGTCAGGGCGAGCGCGAAGACGTCCGGATCCTCGTAATGGCACAGGAAGACATAGCGGGCGTCGACGCGCCGGCATTCGCGCAGCAGCGCGCGGTACACCGTGGCCGTGGACAGGTCCGCCTTCGACTGGCCGGGAAACAGGGTGATCTTGCGGAAATTCTGCCCGGAACCGGTCGAATCCCAGGCGTAGGTGTGCGATTTCGACCCGACCTCCAGCCCGATCACGTCATAGACGTGGCCCAGCCGGCGGCCGACCGCTTCCATCCGGTCCATATGGTAGGGGCCGAACATCTCCCAGCTGAAGACCAGCGCGGGCTTCTTCATGCTGCCTCTCCCAACAGAAGGCGGGCGTAGCGGTCGAGCGCCACGGCGCGGGTGGCGTTCGCCTCCACCCAGGCACGGCCGCGGCGGCCCATGGCGGTGGCGCGGGCGGGGTCCGACAGCAGGGCCGCCACCGCCTCGGCCATGGCGCGCGGCTCCTCCGGCGGGGTGCACAGGAAGGCGCCGACCTGCGCCTCCAGCGTGGCGAGCGCCGATCCCGGCAGGCAGGTGCTGACGAAGGGCCGGCCGGCGGCGAGGATGGTCACCGCCTTGCCGGGCATGGCGAAGGCCGCCCCCTCGGGCCGCTGGGGCACGAGATGGACGTCCCCCTCCGCCATCGCCTCGTTCAGCTGGTCCTTGGGCGCCAGCGGCTGGAAGATCACGTTGCCCAGCCCCATGGCGCGGGCGCGCGACTTCAGCTCCTCCTCCAGGCCGCCCTGCCCGCGCAGCTTGATCCGCGCCCGCGGCATCAGCTCCGCCAGATGGCCTGCCATGTCCAACACCTGCTCCAGCCCCTGCTTGCGGGCGAAAGCGCCGCTGTAAAGCGCCGTCGGCGGCTGGTCGGGACGCGGCAGCGGATAGACCGCGTCGGCATCGACATGGGGCGGGATCACATGGATCGGCCGGGTGACGCCCAGCTCCTCCAGCACGCCGCGCATCGGCTCCGACAGGACGACGATGGCGTCGGCGCGGTTCAGCGCCCGGCGCTCCATGGCGCGGATTGCCTTGACCGCCGCCTTGCCGCCCATCCCCAGCGCGCCGGCAAGGCCGGACTGGATGTCGTGGACGATGGCGACGTGGCGCCCGCCCGGTGCCTTGAAACGGTCGGCGACGCCCACCGAAAGGATCGACGGGCAGAGCGACAACACGGCGCTGTGCCGCCCGACCCGGCCGCGGACGCGGGCAGCGGCGAAGCCGGCATGCAGCACGCCCTCGTGGATCAGCCGGGCCTTCATGCCGCCGCCGGCCGGCGGGATGGTGTGCAGCCGCTCGATCAGCACCCCGTCCACCGTCTTGCTGTCCTGCGACCCGTCGGCGTAGCCGTCATAGACCCTGTTGCCGGGATAGTTGGGACGCGCGGTCAGCACCGTGGTCTCGGCCCCGGCCGCCGCGAAGGCGGTGGCGAGGTCGGTCATCATCGGCGCACTGCCGGCCGGTTCCGGCCAATAGCTCTGCGCCACGAGCAGCAGCTCCTCCGGCACCGGCACGTCCGCCAGGGAAAGAGAGCTGGACGGCCGGTCGGTGACCGGCTCCCGCAGATGGATGGAATCGTCCGGCATCGGCCTTTACTCCGCAGCCTGCTTCGGAGCCTGCTGGCGTTCCGGAGCGGCGTTCTCCAGGAACCAGGCGTAGGTGCGGCGCAGCCCCTCCTCCAGCGACACCTTGGGGCGCCAGCCTGTGGCGAACAGGCGCGACACGTCCATCAGCTTGCGCGGATGGCCGTCGGGCTTGCTCAGATCGTGGGTCAGCGTGCCGGTGTAGCCGACGGTGTCGCGGATCGATGCTGCGAGGTCGGCAATGGCGATGTCGTCGCCGGGACCGACATTGATGATCTCCCCGCTGTCGTAATGATCCATCAGATGCAGGCAGGCGTCCGCCATGTCGTCGACATAGAGGAACTCGCGCCGCGGCTTGCCGGTGCCCCACAGGGTGACCGTCGGATCGCCCGCCAGCTTGGCGTCGTGGAAGCGGCGGATCATCCCCGGCAGCGCGTGCGAGGTCTCCGGATCGAAATGGTCGCCGGGGCCGTACAGGTTGGAGGGCATGGCGCAGATGGCGTTGAAGCCGTACTGGCGCCGGTAGGCCTGGCACATGGTGATGCCGGCGATCTTGGCGACGGCGTAGGGCTTGTTGCTCGGCTCCATCGGGCCGGACAGCAGCGCCTCCTCCTTGATCGGCTGTTCCGCATGCTTCGGGTAGAGGCAGGAGGAGCCCAGGAACAGCAGCTTTTTCACGCCGGCGCGCCAGGCGGCGTCGATGACGTTGTTCTGGATCAGCAGGTTGTCGCGGATGAAGTCGCCGCCGAAACGGTCGTTGGCGAGAATGCCGCCCACCTTCGCCGCGGCCAGGATCACATGCTCGATCCCCTCGCGGTCGAAGAAGGCGCGCACCGCCGCCTGATCGGTCAGGTCGAGCTGCGACCGGTCACGGATCACGAGGTCGGTGTGCCCGGCCTCAGTCAGCTGCCGCAGAATGGCGGATCCGACGAGTCCCCGGTGGCCGGCGACGAAGATACGGCTGTTGCGGTCCATGCGGGCCGTCTCCTGATGAAGAGGTGTCTTGGGGGTGGAGGCCTGTTTGCCTCCTCCCCATCCCTCCCCCGCCCTCGGCCGGCCAAAGGCCGGTCCGATCGCGGGAGAGGGGGTAGAACGCTTGCTGCAGTCCTTTCAAAGGACAGCGGCAGTTCCCTCTCCCTCGACAAAGAGGGGGAGGGGGAGGGTTAGGGAGGGGGCAGAGAACGCCTCCTACTCCGCCGCCTGCCCCATGCGCCCCAGGTCCGCCCGCGCACGCTCCGCGTACCACTCCACCACGCCGGGCAGGCCGGCGGAGAGCGGGATGCGCGGGGTGAAGCCCAGGGCCGTCAGCTTGGCGATGTCGGGGCTGCGGCGGTCGGTGCCGCCGGGGGCGGCGGGACCCGGCATCACCTGGGCCTCGCGGCCGAGGCAGGCCACCGTCTGGCGGGCGAGGTCGGCGATGGTGACCTCCTCCGGGTTGCCGACATGGTAGATGCCGAGATGCTCGCCCTTGTCGATCACCGTCACGATGCCGTCGATGGCGTCGTCGATGTGGACGAAGGCGCGGGTCTGGCGGCCGTCGCCCTGGATCTTGAAGGGCACCGCCCCGCTCGGATGGCCGGCGATCGCCTCCACCGCGCGGCGGGAGAATTCCGGCACCACATGCTCCCAGCCCATGTCGGGGCCGTAGACATTGTGCGGGCGGAAGATCGCCACGCGGTCGAAGCCGCTGCGGCCCCAGTTGATCGCCAGCAGCTCCGAGATCAGCTTGGAGCCGCCGTAGCTGTAGCGGGCGTTCAGCACGTCCGGCACCACCAGCGGCACCTCCTCCGGCGTCGGCACCATCGGCGGGGTCTGGTAGGCCTCCGAGGAGGAGGCGACGACGAGGTCGCCCACGCCGTCGGCGCGGCAGGCATCCAGCACGTTCAGCATCCCGCGCACGCCGACGTCCAGCACCACCTCCGGCTTTTCGTAGAAATGCTTGGTGCCGTTGACGGCGGCCAGATGCAGCACGCCGTCGACGCCGCGCACCGCCTTGCGCACGGCGGCCGGGTCGCGGATGTCGCCCTGGACGAATTCGACGTCGTCCAGCACGCCGGCCAGCCGCCCGGTGTGCCCGCGCGAGTTGTCGTCCAGAACGCGGACGCGGTGGCCGTCACGGACCAGCCGGTGGACCAGGGCGGCGCCGATGAAGCCGCTGCCGCCGGTGACGAGATAGTGTTTCATGTCGGTCAAATTCCTCTTCTGGCCCGGATAACGTCAGGCCACATGCGCGTAGCGGGCGGCGCCATGGCTGCCGAGAGCCACGTAGGCGGTGCCTTCCGGCAGGTCGACATCGCGGCTGTTGAAGTTGTTCCAGAAGTCGTAGATCACGCCCGGACGGTCCATCCGCTGGGCCAGATCCGGCAGCGGCATGGAGGTGAAGACCGGGTGGTTGTTCAGGATCACCGCCAGATTGGCGCCGGACACCGCCTCGGCCATGTTGGCCGCCGGCTCCAGCCCGAAGGAGCGGATGTCGTCCGGCCGCACCACCGCGTCGAAGCCGCGCAGGCGGGCGGTGGGGAAGCGCTGGCGCAGTTCCTCCAGCACCGGCTTGGCCATGGTGCCGCGCAGGTCGTCGGTCGCCGGCCGGCCCTTGAAGGCGAGACCCATCAGGCTGATGGTCGGCGCCTGCGGGAAGCCCTGCATCGAATGGGCGAGCTTGCCGAGGAAGTCGGCGACCTCGATCGGCTGGCTTTCGTTGACCAGACGGCCGGCGGCGGTGATCGCCATGTCGACGCCGACCTCGCGCGCCGCCTCGATCAGGATGTGGGGGTCCTTCTCCAGGCAGGGACCGCCGACCGGGCCGGGCAGCGGCAGGTTGGTGCGCGGGTAGCCCAGCTTGCCGGCGCGCGCCACCTCGACCGCCGAGATCTCCATGGCGTTGCACAGCTTGGCGATCTCGTTGGAGAAGGCGAAGGTGACGTCGCGGTAGGTGTTGTCGACCAGCTTGATCAGCTCCGCCGTCTCCAGAGTGGAGACCTTGACGGTGGTCGGGGTCAGGAAGCCGAAGATCTGCGCCGCGCGGGTGGCGACGTCCATGCTCTCCGCCCCGACGATCTGCGGCAGCTGGTTCAGCTCCAGCAGCGCCTGCCCTTCCAGCGTGCGTTCCGGGCAGAAGGCGATGTCGAACTGCTTGCCGGTGGCGCGCAGGATCGGCGCCACGATGTTGCGGGTGGTGCCCAGCTTCACGGTGGAGCGCAGGATGACCAGATCGCCGTCATGCAGGCAGCTGGCGACCTGACGGGTCGCCGCCTCGATCATGTCGGTGCGGACCCGGCCGTCCTTGCTCAGCGGCGTGCCGACCGTGATGATGAAGACGCTGGCGTTGCTGCAATCGTCCTGATTGCGGCTGAAGGTGAAGCGGCCGCGTGCGATGACGTGGCGCAGCTTCTCCGTCAGGCCCGGTTCGTGGAAGTGCGGGTTGCCCTGGCCGAGCTTGTCGAGCACGTCCTGCCGCACCTCGACCCCATGCACCTGGAAGCCGGCGTCCGCCATCGCCACCGCCAGCGTCAGGCCGACATAGCCGAGCCCGAGGACGCAGACGTTACGATCGGAAAAAGTCTTGGGAAGCATCGTCGCTCCTGCCGTTTGCTGAGGCCCCGCCACCGGCGGCGGGTTGCCGAGAGTTTGGAGACGCCCCGACTGCCCTGCCCTGTTGCCAAGGGTGCAGACGAAGAAACCTCGAAATTCGAAATTGTTTTCTTGTTGTGACTTCGCCGTGACGATGAAGTACCTCGTTACCGGCGTTGTGCAGCGCGAAGTGTTTCAGAAATCACCGTCGGATGAAAAGACTATGATTGCTGCTCACCGACGTATTAAGAGTATTAACCCCCGCCGACGTCGAATGAATGCTTGGAGGGACCAACAGAGACGTTCGAAAGTGGTGCAAGAGGCGCAAGTCGTTTCAGCTACCGGCACGGATCCACCCGGCATTGCGGAATTGAGGGTTGCATCCGACCTCCCTGCCACGACCCGCCCCCTCAGGCCGTGGCACTGGTCAGTCGGCGCAACCGTTTCAGCTGCACCAGTCCCGTCAGCACCGCCATGGCCGCATAGACCGCGACCATCGCCACGCTGCCGATGACGAAATGCACCAGCGCCGGCGTCCGGTCGAACAGCGGGGCGGCGACCTGGTCGAGTGCCAGTGCCGCGGCCACGGAGGCTCCGGCGCACAGCAGCGCCTTCGCGGCGATCCCGCCATACAGCTCGCCGACCGCCTGCCGATGGATCCAGGCGATGGCGACCGTGGCGGCCAGTTCGGCGGTGAAGGTCGCCATCGCGGCCCCTTCGATGCCATAGCGCGGGATCCACCAGATGTTCAGCACGGCATTCAGCGCGCCGCCCGACAGCATGGCGATCATGTAGCCGGTCTGCCGGTGCCAGACGAGCAGCGGGTTGCCCAGGATCATGTTCGCGTAGACCACCGCCGAGGCCAGCATCAGCAGCCGCAAGGCCAGCGTCGCCGGAGCGTAGGCGTCGCCGAACAGCGTGCCCAGGATCGACGGCGCCAGGGCGAGGCCGCCGGCGATGACCAGCCCGCCGACCGCCAGCATGACCGAGGCATAGGCCCGCATGCGGTCGCGCATCGGCCCCAACTCGCCATAGGCCGCCGCCAACTGCGGCAGGAAGGCGTTCATCACGATGTTGCCGACCAGATTCGCCAGGGTCTGGATCTTCACCGCCGCGCTGTACCAGCCGACTTCGGTGTGCGGGGCCAGGAAGCCCAGCATCACCACGTCCAGATGGGTGAAGATCGCCCAGGCGAAGACGCCGACCGCCATCGGCGTCGCCGCCGTCAGGATCTGGCGCCACACCTTCAGGTCGACCCTGGGGCGCAGCGTGCCGAAGTCGCGGCGGAACCGGCCGATCATCACCAGCGCGTTTACGGTGATCGATCCGCCGGTTATGGCGGCTGCGGTGATGGCGTCCTCAGGCCCACGCACCAGCAGGAAGACAAGAAGCATGGAGCCGATGGAGGTGCCGATCTCGCGCGTGGCGATCACCCCCATCTTCTCGGTCGCCTGGTAAACAAAGTCGAGCACCAGGGCGTTCCCGAGCAGCTGCACCGCCTGCACCAGAAGAACCGCCTTCACCTCCATCGGTTTGTCCAGCGACAGGACGAAGGCGGCATAGAGGGCGCCCACCACCAGGGCAAGGACGGTGCGCAGGGTCAGCACATGCTCCGACAGCTCGGCCGCCTGCTCGCGGTGACCATTCTGTTCGCGATTGCGGGCGATCTCGCGGATGGCGTAGGTGGACAGGCCCATGTTCACGAACAGCGCCGCATAGGCCATCAGCGAGGTGCCGAAGCCCAGCACGCCGAAACTGTCGGGCCCCAGCACCCGCGCGGTCCAGGCCGCGGTGACCAGCCCGCTCGCCATCGTCGCCGTCTTGGCGGCGGCAAGGGCGCGGATGTTCCGGAAGATGCGGTGTCCAGCCGACATTCATGGGCTCTTCAGTGGTTCAAAACGTCACGTTGCACGGTGCAAAAACTCTTCTCCCGCCTTTTCGGGGCGGGAGAAGGAGACCTCAGTTCGCGTAGTAGCGGCGGTAGCCGTGGTAGCGGCCGCTGTCCGGGAACTCGTACTGGGCATGACGGCGGGTATCGACCTGACTGAACAGGACGCCCACCACCTCGCCGCCGGCTTCGATCACCTCCTTCAGGCCGGCCATCGCGGTTCCCCGCTTGGTCATGCCCCAGCGGACGATGAAGACGGTCTGGTCGGCGAGTGCGGCCAGCAGCTTGCCTTCCGACACCGCCAGCACCGGCGGCGAATCCAGCACGATGCGGTCGTAGTTGACCGACAGGCGCGACAGCAGCTGGTGCATGGCCGACGACCCCAGGGCATCCTGCGGCAGCGACGAGCCATGGCCGGCGACGATGACGTGCAGACCGGTGCGCGGATCGACCTGGATCACGTCCTCCAGCGCCACGGTGCCGGCCAGCACCTCCGACAGGCCGCGGTTGTTGGACAGGCCCAGCATCTCGTGCAGGCTCTTCCGCCGCAGGTCGCAGTCGACCAGGATCGTCCGCTGGCCGGCATTGGCGCAGGTGCGGGCGAAGGCCGCGGCGACGGAGCTTTTGCCCTCGCCCGGAACCGAGGAGCTGAACAGGATCACCCGGTGCCGCCCGTCGGGATTGGCAAGCAGAAGCGAGGTGCGCAGGTTCTGCATCGATTCCGCAAAGGCGGAGATCGGCTTGTCGACCACATAGGCGGCCGGCGAGCCGCCGAAGCGCGGGATGCGCGGCACGATGCCCAGGCTGCGCACGCCGGTCGCCAGCTCGAACTGGTGCGGGCTGCGGAAACCGCCGTCGGCCCGTTCGCGCAGCATGGCCAGCAGCACGCCCAGCGTGCCCGACGCCACCAGCGCCAGCAGCAGGATCAGCTTACGGTTGGGCTGCGACGGGTCGAGCGGGATCGCCGCCTCCGACACCACGCGGGCGTCGGGCTGGCGCATGTCGGTCTGCGCCGCGATCTGCTGCGAGCGGGTCAGCAGGGATTCGTACATCGCCTGTGCGGTGCTGGCGTCGCGTTCCAGCGTGCGCAGGCCGACGGTCGCCTGCTGCTGCTGGTTCTGCTTGACCTCGGCCTGATCCAGGCTGGCCTTCAGCGCCTGCTCGCGGCCCTTCGCCAGTTCGACCTCGTTGCTGAGGTTGGAGACGATCTTGCCGACGTCGGCCTTGATCTGGCCTTGCAGGTCGCGCAGCTGGCTCTGCAGGGCCTGCAGCATCGGGTGCTTGGTGCCGTAGCGGTTGGTGGCGTCGGCGATCTGGCGCTGCAGATCGACCTCGCGCTCACGCAGGGCCTGGATCAGTGGGGAGCCCAGCACATCGCCGACCGCCGAGGCGCCGCGCGGCGAATTCGCCATCGCGGTGACGTCGCGCAGCTTGGTTTCCGCCTCCTGCCGCTTGGTGCGGGCCAGGATATAGTCGGTGTTGAGCTGGCTCAGCTGCTGGCCGACAACCGTGCTCTCGTTGTTGGACGAGGTGGTCAGGCCATGCTCGGTGCGGTACTTCTCCACCGCGTCACCGGTCGTCTGCGCCTCCTTGCGCAGGTCGGCCAGCCGTTCCTCCAGCCACTGCGTGGCGCGCTTGGAGGCCTTGAACTTCTCATCCAGCTGGTCGACCAGATAAAGGTCGGCCATGGTGTTGGTGATCAGCGATGCCTTGCGCGGGTCCTCGCTGTCGAAGCTGACGGCGATGACGTAGGAGCGTCCCTGCGGCCGGACCGAGGTGTTGTCGAGCACCGCATTGACCACCGAGGTCATCTGGTTGCGCTCGACCTCCTCCGGCGACAGCGGCACGGTGCCGCCGCTCTTCCAGCTGTCGGGGATCCAGTTGCGCGGATTCAGCGCGGCCAGCCATCCCGGCGGCGGCGGACGCAGCGCCGAATTGAATTCCGGATCGTTCATCAGCTTCAGCTTCGCCACCACCTTTTCGGCGAAGGCGGGCGATTTCAGGATCGCGACCTCGCTCTGCAGCGCGCTGATGTCGGGGGTCATGTCGGACACCACGCCCTCGAAATTCAGGACGGTGTTCTTGCGGTGCTCGACCATGATCAGGGTTTCGGCGGTATAGAGCGGCGTCATCCGGAAGGCGATCAGGGCCGCCAGCCCGGTGCCGAGCACGATCACCGTGCCGATCAGCAGCTTGTGCCGGCGCAGCAGGCCGGTTGTCCGGCGCACGGCGCTGGCGGCGCTGGCCGACAGATCATAGGAAATGCCGGGGGAGGCGGAACCGGAGCCCCGCCGAGACTCAGGGGTATTGCGTCGGGGTTGTTCCTGAAGTTCCTGGGTGGCCAAGGGGTCCTCCTCGCGTAACGACCAAAAGCGCGGCCATAGGACCGTCCGTTAGCCCGATCCTCCATTCCGGGCAGCGGATGCTGTCCGGCGGGCAGGCTCGGCGGTTCGTCCGATTGGCTGAAACGCAGTGTTAGTCCAGCCGTTGCATCGGCCATCCAGTGCATGAGGCGAGCAATGGGCGCGCAGTGGGTAGCCTTCCTGACCCTGTTGCAGTGCAGTATGGACCGTCGAAGCAGGACCGGCGATAATGGGGGTTACTCGGAAGGACAGGTTCCATGACGTTCGATCGCACCGGCTGGGCCGCGGAAATCCCGGCGCTTTTCCCGACGCTGGCGAAGCTGGACCCGGATCAGGCCGCCCATCTCGCCAACGCCGGCAGGCGGGTGAACGTTCCGCGCGGAACCGTCCTGTTCCGCGCCGGCGACCGTTGTCACACCTTCCTGATGGTGCTGGACGGCGCGGTGCGGGTGCAGATGGCGTCGGAAAACGGGCGCGAGATCGTGCTGTACCGCGTCGGCCGCGGCGAGACCTGCATCGTGACGACCGCCTGCCTGCTGACCGACAAGCCCTACAGCGCCGAGGCGGTGGCGGAGACCGACATCGACGCGGTGGCGCTGGCGGCCGGCCCCTTCCACGATCTGGTGGCGCGCTCCGCCGCCTTCCGCGACTTCGTCTTCGCGTCCTTCGGCAACCGGCTGACCGGCATGATGATGCTGATCGAAGAGGTCGCCTTCGGCCGCGTCGACCTGCGCCTCGCCCGCTTCCTGGCCGACCGCCGCGACGGCACGGGCGGGCTCGACACCACCCATCAGGCGCTGGCGGTGGAACTGGGCACCGCGCGCGAGGTGGTGAGCCGGCAGTTGAAGGAGTTCGAACGCCGCGGCTTCGTGGCGCTGTCGCGCGGCCGCATCCAGGTGCTCGACCCGGCGGCGCTGCAGGATCTGGAGAAAGGTGCGCCATGACTCCGGTCGTGCGACGAATTGTTCCGTACACGTATTTTTATGCTATGATGGATAGCCTTAAAGGTATATGGTGTGTATGTCTTTTGGACGGAGAATTGCGATATGCCGCACCGTCAGGAATCCGCCACCGTCTGCGCGATCAGACAGATCCGCGACCACAGCCGTGAATGCCACAACCTGCCTGCCCGTGAGGTGCTGTTGCGGATCGAGCGGCGGATGATCGAACTCCTTGAGGATGGGCCGGTTCTGCCGACGCAGGGCTTATGGTCGAACTAGCACAACACTTCGCAGCGTGACTCAATCACAGACGGCATCACAGCACGGGTGTAGAGCGGACAACACCGTTCATACACGATAGGTGCCGCCATGAATTGCCGCAACATGGGCCCGGTGGATCGCGCGCTGCGCGCCATCGTCGGGCTGATCCTGATTTCGCTGACCGTCGTCGGGCCGCAGACCCTGTGGGGACTGGTCGGGCTGGTGCCGCTGCTGACGGCCGTCGTCGGCTTCTGCCCGGCCTATACGCTGCTGGGCATCAAGACCTGCCGGACGGAAGACCGCACCGCCTGACCGGCGTTTCGGCCCGATATGCGAACGGCCCGCTCCCTTCCGGGGCGGGCCGTTCGCGTTTCTCGCCGAAGCCGCGGCTTTTCAGGCGCGCGGGGCGTGCTTGTTCAGGATGCGCTGCAGGGTGCGGCGGTGCATCTTCAGGCGGCGCGCGGTCTCGGACACATTGCGGTCGCACTGTTCGAAGACGCGCTGGATGTGTTCCCAACGGACGCGATCGGCCGACATCGGGTTTTCCGGCGGCTGCGGCAGCGGCCGGCCGTCGGCCAGCAGCGCCGATTCCACCGCGTCGGCATCGGCCGGCTTCGGCAGGTAATCGACGGCGCCGGCCTTCACCGCGGCGACGGCGGTGGCGATGTTGCCGTAGCCGGTCAGCATGACGACGCGGGCGTCGGGGCGGGCGTCGCGCAGGGCCGCCACCACGTCCAGCCCGTTGCCGTCGCCCAGCCGCAGGTCGACCACCGCGAAGGCGGGGGCGGATTCCTGCGCCACCTCGATGCCGAGTTGGACACAGTCGACCGCGACGACGTTGAAGCCGCGCTTCTCCATGGCGCGGGCCAGCCGCGTGCGGAAGGGGGCGTCGTCGTCGACGATCAGGAGGCTGCGGGTGACGTCGCCAGTGAATGTCAGTTTGACGGCATCGCCCGACAGCAGGTCATCGGTTGTTTTGAGGGTGTCCACCGTGAAACCTCATTTCTTGGCGTTGATGGTCTTCCAGCGCACGGAAATCCGTGCACCCGTTCCGCCCTGGTTGGCATGCCCGCCGGCGGTCTGGTCGGCGGGCGGAGTGCCGGCAGACTGTGGAATGACTGGCGGATTGTTGCTGTAGCGCACGGTCGCGCCGGTCTTTTCCAGCAGCGTCTGCGCGATGAAGATGCCCAGCCCCATATGGCCGCCGCCCGTCTGCCCCTTCGGGCCGGAGCGTTCGCCGCGCACCGACAGATACGGCTCGCCGATGCGGCCCAGCAGATGGGGCGGGAAGCCCGGACCGTCGTCCATCACCGTGATGGTGACGCCGCGTCCGTCCCAGGCGGCGGCGACCGTCACCTTGTGGCGGGCGAACTGGTGGGCGTTCTGGATGAAGTTGCCGATGCCGTGGATGATCTCCGGGCTGCGGCGCAGGAAGGGCTCCTCCGCCTCGCCGACCGGATGGGGTTCCACGACGAAGTCGATGTGACCGAGACGGTGCGGGGCGGCGGCGGCCTCGATCAGCGTGGTCAGCGGCAGCCGTTCGAACGGGTCGCCGCCGTCGGCCTCCGGCTTGCGCGCCAGATCGGCCAGGATCTCGCGGCAGCGCATCACCTGGCTCTGCAGAAGCTCGACATCCTCGCCATAGGGGCTGTCCGGCGGCAGGTCGCGCGCCAGCTCCTTCGCCACCACGGCGATGGTGCCGAGCGGCGAGCCCAGCTCATGCGCGGCGGCGGCGGCGAGCGCGCCCAGCGCGCCGAGGCGCTGTTCGCGGGCGAGCGCCACCTGCGAGGCGGCGAGCGCGTCGGCGAAGCGCCGCGCCTCGGCGGCGACGCGGAAGACATAGCCGGCGATGAAGACCGACGACACCGACAGCGACAGCCAGACGCCGAAGGCGTAGAGCGGCGCCATCGAGCGCACCGGCTCCTCCCACGGCAGCGGGAAGTGCCAGAGGGCGAGCGCGGTCAGGCAGATCAGGTTCAACCCGGTCAGCAGCACCGTGCTGTAGCGCGACAGGATGGCCGCACCGACGGTCATCGGCGCCAGCAGCAGGATGGCGAAGGGGTTGCTCAACCCGCCGGTCAGATAGAGCAGCAGCGTCAGCTGCAGCATGTCGTAGCTGAGATACAGCGCGGCGTCGCGGTCGGCCAGCCGCAGCCGGCCGCCGCGCTGGGCCATCGCCACCACGTTCAGCAGGGCCGACGCGCTGATGGCGGCCAGCACCGGCCCCAGCGGCAGCGGGAAGCCCAGGCCGAGACTGACGAAGGCGACCGCGGCCAGCTGACCCAGCACCGCGACCCAGCGGATCAGGATCAGCGTGCGCAGCGTGATGCGGCCGTCGGGCTGCGCCCATTGCGGCGGCGGCGGAGCGACCGGGAACGGCGCGGTCAGCGCGCTGGCCAGCGTCACCATGATCCTTGTCCCCGGCCTGCATGCATCTGGATCGTATGCCCCTGGCGGTTGCGGCGGACGCCGCCATATTCTGTGCCCATGACCGAGCCAACCATGACGTCCCGCCCCTCGACGGCCTTATCGCCCGCCTTATCGCCCGCCATCCGGGCGGACGGGCTGACCAAGCGCTTCCCGACTCCGGACGGGCGGGAGGTGACGGCGGTCGACGCCATCGCCTTCACCGTACCGCGCGGCAGCGTCACCGGCCTTCTCGGCGGCAACGGGGCGGGCAAGACGACGACCATCTCGATGCTGCTGGGGCTTTTGCTGCCGACGGCCGGGACGGTGGAGATCCTGGGCGTCGACATGGCGCGCCACCGGCATGCCGTGCTTCCGCGCATGAACTTCTCCTCCCCCTACGTCGAGCTGCCCCATCGGCTGACGGTGCGGGAGAACCTTACCGTCTATGCCCACCTCTACGGTTTGACATGCGTCAAAAAGCGCGTCCAAGAGTTGGCCGAGCATCTTGACCTGTCGCGTTTTCTCGATCGCCCGTCCGGCGGGCTGTCGGCGGGGCAGAAAACCCGCGTAGCGCTTGCGAAAGCCTTGCTGAACGATCCGGAAGTCTTGCTGCTGGACGAGCCCACCGCCTCGCTCGACCCCGACACCGCCGACTGGATCCGGACATATCTTGAGCGGTACCGCCTGCGCACCGGCGCCACCATCCTGCTGGCATCCCACAACATGCTGGAGGTGGAGCGGCTGTGCGACGGCGTGCTGATGATGCGGCAGGGCCGGATCGTCGACCGCGGCGCCCCGTCCGCCCTGGTCGCCCGCTATGGCCGCCAGACGCTGGAGGAGGTGTTCCTCGACATTGCCCGCGCGTCCGGCAGCGTTGAATCCGATGGCCGCATCCTCACCGGGGAGACCGCCGATGCAGCCGAATGAAGCCCAGATCCCCGGGGCGATCCCGCGCGCCGACTTCTCGCTGCGCCGGGTCGGCGCCATGGTGCTGCGCTACTGGTATCTGCTGCGCGGGTCCTGGCCGCGCATCCTGGAGCTGGCCTATTGGCCGACCATGCAGATGATCCTGTGGGGCTACATCAACCAGTTCATGGCCTCGACCAACGGCGGCGGCAGCGGCTGGGTGGCGCAGGGCGCCGGTGTGCTGGTCAGCGCGGTTCTGCTGTGGGACGTGCTGTTCCGCGGCCAGCTCGGCGTCTCCATCTCCTTTCTGGAAGAAATGTGGTCGCGCAATCTCGGCCATCTGTTCGTCAGCCCCTTGCGCCCGGGCGAATGGGTGACGGCGCTGATGACCATGAGCCTGCTGCGCACCCTGATCGGCGTGCTGCCGGCAACGGCGCTGGCGATTCCCTTCTTCGGCTATTCGGTTTACGCGCTGGGCCTGCCGCTGGCCGCCTTCTTCGCCAACCTGATCGTGCTGGGCTGGTCACTTGGGCTGCTGATCGTGGCGCTGATCCTGCGCTACGGCATGGGGGCGGAGGGGCTGGCCTGGATCGTCGTCTTCATGCTGGCCCCGGTCAGCGCCGTCTATTACCCGGTCTCGGTGCTGCCGGCCTGGCTGCAGCCGGTGTCGTTGGCCCTGCCCTCGGCCCATGTGTTCGAGGGCATGCGGGCGCTGGTGTTCGAGGGCGTCCTGCGCTGGGATCATCTGGCCTGGGCGGTCGGGCTGAACGTGCTCTACATGGCGGGCGGCATCGCCGTGTTCCTCTACGCCTTCCATCAGGCGCGCGTACGCGGAGCCTTGCTGCAAACCGGCGAATAGCGGGTAAAGTGTCTGCCCTCTTCCGTCAGCCGCATCGGAGACCGCAGCCATGACCGCCGCCACCGTCACCTCCCTTGGCCCCGACTTGTTCGACCGGCTCGTCGCCGAGGCGCGGCCGGACTGGTCGGCCTATGTCGACCACGCCTTCGTGCGCGGGATGGGCGACGGGACGCTGCCGCAGGCGTGCTTCCGGCATTATCTGGTGCAGGATTACCTGTTCCTGATCCATTTCGCCCGCGCCTATGCGCTCGCCATCTATAAGGGCCGCGACCTGCGCGAGATGCGGGCGTCGCTTGCCGGGCTGAAGGCGATCCTCGACGTGGAGATGGACCTGCATGTCGGTCTGTGCGCCGGCTGGGGCCTGCCGGCCACCGAGCTGGAACAGGCGGCGGAGGCCAAGGCGACGATGGCCTACACCCGCTATGTGCTGGAAACCGGCCTGCGCGGCGACCTGCTGGACCTGCATGTGGCGCTCAGCCCCTGCGTCATCGGCTATGCCGAGATCGGCCGCCGGCTGGCCGCGCTGCCCGGCGCGCTGGACGACTCCAACCCCTACCGCGTCTGGATCGCGGAGTATGCGGGGGAGGCCTATCAGGAGGTGGCGCAGGCGGCGCGGGAGAATCTCGACCGGCTGGCGGCGGACGGGATGACGGAGGCGCGCTTCCCCCGTCTGCTGACCGTCTTCCGGCAGGCCTGCCGGCTGGAGGCCGATTTCTGGGAAATGGGCATGACGCTGGCAGGGTGAGGACTCATACCGGCAAGTCATTGACTTGACTTGCCGTATTGCGTTCAAACGCCACGCAGGCTTTTCCGCGCCCATGTGGGCGCGCCGCCGCAGTCGCGGCGGCCGACGAACGATCAAAGGGTCAGTTTGATCGTTCGCCGGTCTCACCCCTGCTTGCCGGCCGCCGCCTTCTCCCGGTCCACCGCCTCCAGAATCCGCTGCAACGCCTCGGTGGTCAGCGGCGAATCCATGGTCAGGCCGTCGCCGAACTTGCGGAGGGCGCCGATGGCGCGGCGGCGGGCGATGAACTCGTCGTCGCCGGCCTCGAACGGCTCGACCACCGGACCCTTGTAATAGCTGCCGCGGAACCCCCACTGGCGCCGCCCGTCGGCGCGCCATTCGCTGCCGTCGGACAGGATCATGCAGCGCCCGCCCTCTTTGTAGCGTTCCACCGTCGCGATGGATTGCGGAATGGACTGGCCGCTGCGGATCGTCACGCGGTCGCCGACGCGGAAGCTGGCGGCAGTGAACATGCTGTCTCCCTGAATGGCGCACACCCCCGAGGGGGCCGGAGCGCCGCAAAAATCGCGAAGGCGCTGTTTTCCACCAGATGCCCCGGCAAATCCAGCACCAAGTCCGGCCCTTCCCGACTCAGCCGGCCTTCTCCGCGGCCGGAGCCGGGCCTGCCGGAGCGAACGCCTTCTTCGTCAGTTGGGCGATGTAGATCCGGGCCAGCGACTTGAGGATCGGCGGCATCGCCGTCACCGCATCCTCGAAGCTGCGCTTGTCGATGACCTCGCAGATGCCGCCGGCGACCGCCACGGCGGTGACGTCGGGCTGGCGGCCGGTCAGCAGATATATCTCGCCGAACAAGCGGCCGGGCCCGAGCGTCGCGATGTCGTCGCCCAGCGTGCCGCGGCCGGGCCGCAGTGCGACGCGGCCGGACTGGATCAGGTAGGCGGCGTTCACCGGCTCGTTGGGGCCGAAGAAGACATGCCCCTCGCGGATCATCCGGCGGTCGACCACCTTCTGGAAGGAGTTGGTGGAGCGGAAATCCACCGCATTGCCGTAGCGCTCGACCGCCGGCAGGCCATAGTCGCGGCGGATGGCGGCGATCAGGCTCTGCAGCAGGAACGACGCCAGCGGCGGACTGCGCTTCAGCAAACCCTGGAAGGCCTCCCGCGTCACCTCGACGCAGGACACCTCGGTCAGCGAGCGCACGGTGGCGCTGCGCTCGCCATCGTCGATCAGCGCCATCTCGCCGACCACCGCCCCCTTGCCGACGACGCTCAGCCGCCGGGTGCCGCCGTCTGGCAGGGTCAGCAGCACCTCCAGCTCGCCGGATTCGATCAGCCACGCCCGGTCGGCGCGCTCTCCCTGCCGCATCATCACGATGCCGGGGCCGATGGTGTAGCGCTTGGGGCCGGGAGAGGCGGATTGCGTCATGGAAGGGCTCGGGACAGGCGGATAAGCGAAGCGTCAGAGTACCCCATCACCGGAAAACCGTCAGCCGCCCGTCTTCATCACCCCGCCGCGTCCGCGTGCCGGCCCGCCGCCATGGCCGAGAAATTGGCGCAGGAAGGCGACGACCTCCGGCGAATCCCACTCCACCGCCCCTTCGACACGGCCAAGCTCGCGCCCCTCCGGATCGACCAGGATCGTGGTGGGCAGGCCGCGCAGGGACAGCGCCTTCATCGATTCCGATCCGGGATCGAGGAACACCGTCAGATGCTCCACCCCCGTCTTCTTATAGAATGGCTCCACCGCCGTCCGCCCGCCGCGGTCCAGCGACAGGGCCACCACCTGGAAGGCGTCGCCGCCCAACTGGCCCTGCAGGCGGTCGAGCGACGGCATCTCCTTCACGCAGGGCCCGCACCAGGTCGCCCACAGGTTCAGCAGGATCACCCGGTCCTTGAAATCGGCCAGATCGACCCGCCGGCCCTCGGCATCGACGAAGGACAGCGGCGGCATCGGCTTGGGCTCCGCCCCCTTGAACTTCTCCAGCTTGTCGGCACCGGTGGAGGCGACCGGCGTAGCGGCATCCGCCGCGCCCAGCCGCACCACCTCCGGTGCAGCGGGCGCCGCGCCGGCGCTCCACCACAGGCCGGCCCCGGCCATGCACACACAAACCGTTGCGACGGCCGCCAAAGTCCGCATACTCACGCTTCCTCGCTCCCCTTCACCCGAATGCCCCGGTATACGTCCCCATGAGCGCCGATCAGACCCCGCCGAATTCCGCCGCCGCACCCGCCGCCAGCCAGATGTGGGGCGGGCGATTCGCGCGCGGTCCCGCCGCCATCATGGAGAAGATCAACGCCTCCATCGGCTTCGACAAGCGGCTCGCCGACCAGGACATCGCCGGGTCGAAGGCACATGCCGCGATGCTGGCCAAGCAGGGCATCATAACCCAGGCCGACGCCGACGCCATCATCGACGGCCTCGACCGCGTAAAGGCAGAGATTGACGCCGGCGACTTCACCTTCAAGGTGGAGCTGGAGGACATCCACATGAATGTGGAGGCCAGGCTGGCCGAACTGATCGGCGAACCGGCCAAGCGCCTGCACACCGGCCGCTCGCGCAACGATCAGGTGGCGACCGACTTCAAGCTGTGGGTGCGCGACGCCATCGACCGGACCATCGCCGGCCTGACCGCCCTGCAGACCGCGCTGATCGATCTGGCGGAGCAGCACACCGAAACGGTGATGCCGGGCTTCACCCACCTGCAGGCGGCGCAGCCGATCAGCTTCGCCCATCACCTGCTGGCCTATGTCGAGATGTTCGGGCGCGACCGCAGCCGCTTCCGCGACGCCCGCTGCCGGCTGAACGAATGCCCGCTCGGGTCCGCCGCGCTGGCCGGCACCCCCTACCCCATCGACCGCTTCATGACGGCGGAGGCGCTGGGCTTCAACCGGCCGACCGCCAATTCGCTGGACGCGGTGTCCGACCGTGACTTCGCGCTGGAATACCTGTCGGCGGCGTCGATCTGCGCCATGCACCTGTCGCGCTTCGCCGAAGAGATCGTGATCTGGTGCTCGGCCCAGTTCCGCTTCATCAAGCTGACGGACGCCTTCACCACCGGCTCCTCCATCATGCCGCAGAAGAAGAACCCCGACGCGGCGGAGCTGGTGCGTGCCAAGGCCGGCCGGGTGATCGGCAGCCTGAACAGCCTGCTGATCGCCATGAAGGGCCTGCCGCTGGCCTATTCCAAGGACATGCAGGAAGACAAGGAGCCGGTGTTCGAGGCCGACGACACGCTGGCTCTCTGCATCGCCGCCATGGAAGGCATGGTGCGCGACATGCAGCCGAACATCCCGGCGATGCGCGAGGCGGCCGACCGCGGCTTCCTGAACGCCACCGACCTCGCCGACTGGCTGGTGCGGGAGCTGGACATGCCCTTCCGCGAGGCGCACCACGTCACCGGCCGCGCCGTCAAGGCGGCGGAGGATCGCCGCGTCGGCCTGACCGACCTGACGCTGGAAGAGTTGCAGGCCATCGAGCCGCGCATCACCGAAGCCGTCTATCCGGCGCTGAGCATCGAGGCGTCGCTGAACAGCCGCACCAGCTTTGGCGGCCCGGCCCCCGTCCGCGTGCAGGAGGCGGTGAAGGCCGCCCGGGAGCGTTTCCTGTGAACCGCCATCTTCCCCGGCCCGTCACCCTGACCGTCCTCGCCCTGGCCGGCGTGCTGGCGCTCGCCGGCTGCGGCAAGAAGCCCAGCGTCGTCGACAGCCCGCGTCCGGAAGGTCAAGTCGATCCCTTCCCGCGCACCTATCCCAACCCCTCGCTGGACCCGAAGCCCGCTAAGCCGGCCGGTTCCGGAGTCCAGTTCCCATGACCGCCCGCACCGGTTCTCCGAATGGCTCGCCGATGAGCGTCTTCGCCTACCGCAACGGTGTTCTGCACGCCGAATCCGTGTCGCTTGAGGATGTCGCGCGGGAGGTGGGCACCCCCTTCTACCTCTATTCCACCGCGGCACTGGAATCGCACTACAACGCCTATGCCGGCGCCTTCGCCGGCCAGGACGCCGGCGTCTGCTACGCGCTGAAGGCCAACTCCAACCTTGCCGTCATCCGCACCCTGTCCAGGCTCGGGGCCGGCGGCGACGTGGTGTCGGTGGGCGAGATGAAGCGCGCGCTGGCCGGCGGCATCCCGGCGGAGCGCATCGTCTTCTCCGGCGTCGGCAAGACCCGCGAGGATCTGCGCGCCGCGCTGGAGGCCGGCATCCACCAGATCAACGTCGAATCGGTGCCGGAGCTGGAGGCGCTGAGCGAGGTCGCCTCGTCCATGGGCGTGGAGGCTCCCATCGCCTTCCGCGTCAACCCTGACGTCGACGCCAAGACCCACGCCAAGATCGCCACCGGCAAGAAAGAGAACAAGTTCGGCATCGACTATGACCACGCGCGCGAGATCTACCGCCGCGCGGCCGCCCTGCCGGGCATCAAGCCGGTCGCCATCGCCGTCCATATCGGCTCGCAGCTGACCGACCTCGCCCCCTTCCGGGCGGCCTACGAGCGGGTGGCGGCCCTGCTGCACCAGCTGCGCGAGGACGGCCACGACATCCAGCGGCTCGACCTCGGCGGCGGTCTCGGCATCACCTACAGGAACGAGGCGCCGCCCGATCTGGCCGACTATGCCGCGATGGTGCGCTCCATCACCGGCAATCTCGGCTGCCGCATCACGCTGGAGCCGGGCCGGTCGCTGGTCGGCAACGCCGGCATCCTGGTCAGCCGCGTCATCTATGTGAAGCAGGGGTTGCACCGCCGCTTCGCCATCGTCGACGCGGCGATGAACGACCTGATCCGCCCGTCGCTGTACGACGCCTATCACGGCATCGTCCCGGTGGCGGAGCCGGCCGACGGCGCGGCGCAGGAGCCTTATGACGTGGTCGGCCCGGTGTGCGAGAGCGGCGACACCTTCGCCGTGCAGCGCCCGCTGCCGCCGCTGGCCGACGACGACCTCGTCGCCTTCCTGTCGGCCGGCGCCTATGGCGCGGTGATGGCCTCGACCTACAACACCCGGCCGCTGGTGCCGGAGGTTCTGGTCAACGGCGACCGCTTCTCAGTCATCCGCCCGCGCCCGACGGTGGAGGAGATGCTGGCGGCCGAGCGCGTTCCCGACTGGCTGTAAAGGACCAGGAGCGCGAAGGGAGTATGCGGCTGGCCGCCGCGCCCGATGGCCCTAGGTCAGGCTCGACCGGTCCCCGCGATGGCGGCGGACCGGTCCGACCATGACCAGCAGGGAGACATCACCATGGCGATGCGGCAATCGGACGCCGAATGGCGCGGCGACCTGAAATCGGGCAGCGGCAAGATGCGGCTGGGCAGCGGCGCCTTCGAAGGCAGCTACTCCTTCCCGTCGCGATTCGAGAACGGCCAGGGCACCAATCCGGAGGAGTTGATCGCGGCGGCGCATGCCGGCTGCTTCTCCATGGCGCTGTCGGCCGGGCTCAGTCAGGCCGGGCACACGCCGACCCGTGTCCACACCACCGCCAAGGTGCATCTGGAGAAGGCCGGCGCCGGCTTCGCCATCAGCCGGATCGAGCTGGAGTGCGAGGCGGAAATCCCCGGCATCGACGAGGCCGCCTTCCAGGAACAGGCGAACGGCGCCAAGGCAAACTGCCCGGTGTCCAAGGCGCTGGCCGGCACTGAGATCAGGCTGACCGCCAAGCTGGTCTGATCCGCCGGATATGGGTCGCGCCGCCCGCCGCCGGGGCGGCGCCCCTCCCCCGGCCGCAATCATGCCTGCACCGATAATAATGAGCCATGTCGTCGGCGGGACTGCCGCAATGGCAATGATCGTACGCACCCACAGATCGGCCGAAGGGCAGATTGACCCCGCCGGTTTCCCCCACCCATAGTGCCGCGTTACGCGTGCGGAGGCCAAATCTTCCGTCCGCCGACCCCATCGAACGACGGCCAATGTTTTCCGCAGCCCTCCGCCTGTTCCATCATATCCTGGTTCTGCTTGCCCTCGCGCTTTCGCTTGCGGCAGTGCCGGCCGCTGCCGCGGCAAAATCGGCCCCGGAACCGGTGGTGCTGGCGCTGGACGGCGAATTCGGGCTGAACAACAGCACCTCGGCCGAATCCATCGAGCGCGGGATCCTGACCGCCATCGACGACATCAACCGCGCCGGCGGCGTTCTGGACGGCCGGCCGCTGACGCTGATCAAGCGCGAACACCGCTCGATCTCCGCCCGCGGCATCAAGAACATCCGGGAACTGGCCACCATCCCCGGACTGGTCGCCGTCTTCGGCGGCCGGTTCAGCCCGGTGGTGATCGAGGAGCTGCCGGTGCTGGAACAGACCCGCACCCTGTTCCTGGCACCCTGGTCGTCGGCCGACGCCATCGTCGACAACGGGATGAAGCCCAACTACATCTTCCGCCTGTCGCTGCGCGACAGCCTTGCGATGCCCTTCCTGCTGAAGCGGGCCGCCGACCGCGGCCTGACCCGCGTCGGGCTGCTGCTGACCAACACCGCCTGGGGCCGCTCCAACCTGGAGGCCGCCAACCGCTACCTCACCGATCACAAGACGCCGGACCTCGTTGCCACCGCCTGGTACAACTGGCGCGACCGTAGCCTGATCGACAAGTATCGGGCGCTGGCCGATGCCGGCGCCCAGGCGATCCTGTTGGTCGCCAACGACGACGAGGCCGCCGTGCTGGTGCGCGAGGTCGCCGCCCTGTCGCCGGCGCAGCGCTTGCCGATCCTCAGCCATTGGGGCGTCACCGGCGGGGATTTCGTCGGACAGGCCGGAGCGGCCCTGCAGGGGGTGGACTTCAGCGTGATCCAGACCTTCAGCCCCTTCCGCATTCCCAAGGAAAGGCTGGCTCCGGTGCTGGAGACCGCCGGGCGCCTGTTCGGCATCCAGCGGCCGGAGGACATCGTCTCGCCGGTGGGCTTCCTGCACGCCTATGAGCTGACCCGCATCCTGGCGCTCGCCATCGATCGCGCTGGGACCACCGACCGCGCCGCCGTGCGCGACGCGCTGGAACAGGTCGGCCCCTATCACGGGGTGACCCGCGACTACGACCGTCCCTTCGCCCCCGGCCGGCACGAGGCGCTGGGGCCGGACGACCTGCTGATGGCCCGCTTCCGCGCCGACGGCGTGCTGGTTCCGGTGGATTGAGAGCACGGATGACCGATCCAAGCCAACCAGGCTCCCCCCACACCGGCTCCCCCCACGGCGGCACCATCCCGCGCGCCGCCCAGCGGATGCTGACGTCCGGGCGGCTGGCCCGCCGCTTCGCGCTGGTGTCGCTGGCGCTGGGCGTGCTGATCGCCATCCTGATCGGCGCCAGCCTGTATCTGGTGTCGAGCCGCCATTTGGCGCGCCAGCACCACGCCAATGTGGAGGCAAACGCCAGCCTCGCCGCCCGCCAGACCGAAGGGCTGCTGAGCACGCTGGTGACGACGGTGCGCGAACTGGCGGACAACAGCGTGCTCGCCACGGCGCTGGTCGATTCGGCCGGGAAGGAGACCTATCTGATCCCCTTCCTGGGCAGCTTCAACCACATCGCCAGCGTGCCGGTGGCGCTGGTCTTCACCGACTTCGAAGGTGAACCGATCGCCGACAACGGGCGCCATGCCGCCCCGCTGGCCATCGCGCCGGCCGACATGGCCTGGCTGCGCGCCGCCATCGCCTCCGGCAAGCCCGCCGCCAGGGTGGTGCGGCAGGGCGACACCCAATTCCTGCTGGCGGCGGAAATGCTGATCTATTCCCGCACCGCCTCGCCGGAAGGGGCGCTGCTCTACAAGGTGCCGCTCGACTCCCTGGTCCTGCATCCGGAGGCGCAGCTTCTCCACGGCACTGCGCCGCCCCCGCCGGTGCCGTCCGACATGATGGCGGTGACGGTGCCGCTGACCGTGCCCGAACGGCTGGCGAAGTTGGGGTTGAAGCTGCGGCTGGAGGCGCCGGAAACGCCGACCACCGCGCTGCTGTCCTGGATGCTGCCCGCCTATGGGCTGGTGGCCGTGCTCGCCCTGCTGGCGATCTACATCGGCAGCCGCGCCGTCGGCAACCACATGACCCGGTCCCTGCGCGAGCTGGAACGGCTGGCCGGCGCCATCGCCACCGACGGCTTCACCGGGCAGCGCGCCCGGATCCGCGGCAATGACGAGGTTTCGGCCCTGGCGCGCGGCTTCAACGCCATGCTGGACCACATCGCGGCGATCCAGCGCGAGCGCGAGATGCGCGCGGCGGAGGAGATCACCATCCAGCGCACCCTGGCCGAGCGCGCCGAACAGGCCCGCGCCGAGGCGGAAAGCGCCCGCAACGAGGAGGAACGCTCGCGCCAGGAGGCGGTGATGGCGCTGATGGTGGCGGAGCGCGCCAACGCCGCCAAGACGCATTTCCTGGCGGCGGCAAGCCACGACCTGCGCCAGCCGGTGCAGTCGCTGGTCCTGCTGACTTCCGCCCTGGCGATCCGGCTGGGCGACCATCCGGCGGCATCGCTGGTCGGCAGCATCGAAGCGTCGATGGACGCGCTGTGCCGCCTGCTCGACGCCATCCTGGACATCTCCAAGCTGGATGCCGGCACGGTGTCCCCCAACATCCAGGCGGTGTCGCTCGGCACCATCTTCGCCCGGCTGGAGGGCGAATACCGGCTGCGCGCCGCGGAGAAGGGCGTCGCCTTCCGCAGCGTCCCCACCAACGTGACGCTGAACGCCGACCCGGCACTGCTGGAGCGGATCATCCGCAATCTGGTGGAGAACGCGTTGCGCTACACCGACCACGGCCGCATCCTGCTGGGCTGCCGCCATCGTCCGGGCGCCTTGCGCATCCAGGTCTACGACACCGGCATCGGCATCCCGCCCGAGCATCTGGAGCGGATCTTCCACGAATTCTACCAGATCTCCAATCCCACCCGCGACCGCGGCAAGGGGCTGGGGCTGGGGCTGGCCATCGTCGACCGGCTGGCGCGGCTGCTGGGCTACCGGGTGCATGTCGCGTCCCGGCCGAACAAGGGGTCCTGCTTCACGCTGGACATCCCCACCTCCGCCCTGCCCGCGGTCGAGACGGTGTCCGGGGCGCCCGATGCGGAACAGGCGCCGGAGCCCGGACGCGGCACCGCCCTGGTGATCGACGACGATCCGCTGGTGCGCGAGGGGCTGACCCTGCTGATCGAGGATTTCGGCTGGCGCGCGACCGCGGCGGACAGTGCCGCCGACGCGCTCCGCCTGCTGCGGGACCAGCCGCGCCCACCCGATCTGGTGATCGCCGATTACCGGCTGGAGGCGGGCGCCACCGGGCTGGAGGCCATCCAGGCGGTCGAAGCCGCCCTGCGGGAGCGGGGATTCCCGGCGCCGGCCAGCGTCGTGCTGACCGGCGATACCGCACCCGAGCGCATCGCCGATGCGGAGGCCAGCGGCTACCGCATCCTGCACAAGCCGATCGCCGCCAAGGAGGTCGCGCAGCTGTTGAGCGACTCCCTGCTCGACCAGCCGGCTGACCGGCGCAGTTCGACCATCCTGCAGGACTGATCGCGCCGGTCCGCCGGTGAGTCTCAGCCGCGGCTGTATTGACCGGCCGCGTCCACCTGCAAGGCCAATCGTTCGATGATGCGCACCGCCATCTGATGCCGGCTGCCGGGTGGGGGCACTTCCTGCCGCTGATGTGCGGCCGCCGCATCCTCCAGCACGCCCCGCGCCTCCTCGGCCGTGAACAGGCCTTTTTCAACCATCGCAATCACCAACGATTCACACACCGAAAGAGCGGCCAGCCCTGCCGCCTCTTCCTCCGCCGTCATCATGCCCCCCGCTTCATTTGTTCGCCATTTCACCCGGCCAAACCGCCGGTAGGTCCAATTGCATAGGGAACAACACGCGGGTCGGCTGCGCGTCACAGGCCGTTCGAGAAAAATATTCGGCCGATTAACCTATGTTGTGGCCGCCTTTGCTGAAAACCCTAAACGTTCGAGACCTCGCGGAACCGGTTCAACGGCGCGCCCGTTTATCGAAACGCCAATATTAGGACAAAGAAGGCAAAGAGACGACCATGACTCGCGCCCCGGCGAGCCGCGCCCTAGAGTCCACTCCATTGTGGCTCAAATTGAGCAGCTACCTCGTCCTGTCGGACGAGGAAAAGATGTATCTCGCCGATCTGGAAAGGACGATCGACCGCGTGTCGCCACGCACCGATCTTCTCCAACAGGGCGAAAGATATCGCGACGTCCGCATCATGAGAGAGGGATGGGCGATCCGCCACAAAGCCTTGCCCGACGGGCGGCGGCAGGTCGTCAACTTCGTGTTGCCGGGCGACATCATCGGCATGTACTGCACCCTGTTTGAATCGGCCGACCACAGCGTCACCACCCTGACCCCTGTCGAGGTGGCGAGCTTCCCGCCGGAGAAGATCGGCGAGCTGTTCCGGTCCTTCCCGCGCCTTGCCGCCGCGCTCGCCTGGTCCGGCGCGCGGGAAGAGGCCATCGTCGCCGAACGGCTGCTCAGCCTGGGCCGGCGCACCGCGCTGGAGCGCACCGCCCACCTGATCGTCGAGCTTCTGCGCCGCCTCAGCGTCGTCAACATGGTGACCGATGGGCATTTTGTGCTGCCGGTGACGCAGGAGATCCTGGCCGACGCGCTGGGCCTCAGCATCGTCCACATCAACCGCACCCTGCGGCGGCTGCGCGACAGCGGCCTGATCGAGCTGAACGGACAGCGGATCACCGTCAACGACGTGCGCCAGCTCGCCTCCGTCGGCCAGTTCGACGAGCTGTACCTCCACCTGATCCGCGCGCCCCGCCGCCTGGAGCGCGCTTTCTCCGGCGCCCACCACCACAACGGCGCCAGGATGGACGGCGAAAACCGCCCGAAGGCGTGACGGGAGTCCGTGCGGGGTGAGGTGGGGGGAACATCGCCTTCCACCCCCCGAAATTCCCCCCGCCACCCCCTGGCCCTGCCTGCGACCACGCGCCATCATCCCCATCGACCGACAGCCATTGGAAGGCCCGACGCGATGAAACAGGTGATGTTCGTGGAACTCGGCATGGGGGTGGATCTGCATGGCCAGGACGTGACCAAGGCCGCCGTCCGCGCCGTGCGCAACGCCATAGAGCGCAACTCCATGCCCGGCATGCGCACCCTGGTCGACGGCGACACCAGCCGGATGCAGGTGCGCGTCCACCTCGCCGTGCCGGCCGACGCCGACCGGCTGGACCACGAGGCGGTGAAGGCCGTCTTCCCCTATGGCGCCGTCAGCATCCACGTCACCGCCGGCGGCATGCTGGCGCCGAGCGGCATCTTCCTGGCCGACAAGAACGACCGCAACGAGCAGATCTACGTCGTCAACGCGGCGGTAGAGGTCGGGATCTAGGCCGCTTCAGGCTCCGCGCATCTTCGCCGGCGACGCGCCGAACCAGCGGCTGAAGGCGCGGCTGAAGGCGCTGACCTCCGAATAACCCAGCAGGGCGCCGATGTCGGCGATGGGGACGTGGCGCTGGCGGATATAGACCGCCGCAAGGTCGCGCCGCACCCCCTCCACCAGATCGGAGAAGCTCAGCCCCTCGTCGGCCAGCCGGCGCTGCAGGGTCCAGCGGGCGATGCCCAGCCGGTCGGCGATGTCTTCGACATAAGGCGGGCCCTCCGGCAGCCGCGCCCGCACCTCCGCCTTCACGCGGTCGAGCAGCGGCGGCGTGCCGGTGTCGCGGGCGATGTCGATCAGCGTGCCGCACAGCCCGGTCAGCCGCGCCATGTCGCCGCCGGGCATGCGGCGGTCGAGATGGCGGTCGCGCAGCAGGATGGCGTTGGTGCGCTGGCCGAAATGGGCCGGCGCGTCGAACAGCGCCTGATGCTGGCGCCACCCCTCCGGCTTGGGATGCTCGAAATGCACCTCCTCCGGCATCCAGTTCGGGCCGAGGCAGGCGCGCACCACATTGGCGAACATGCCCATGGTCAGTTCGGCATCCTGCCGCCGCTCGACGATGCGGCCGTCGAGGATGCGGTATTCCAGCCTCAGCAACTCGCCCTCGCGGACGAAGCGGGTCTCGGTCGCCTGCTGGTGGAAGGGAAAGAGCCGGGCCAGATGGTCGAGTGCGGCCCCCAGAGTCGGCGCGGCCAGCGCGATGGAGCCGATCAGCCCCAGCATTTCCGGCTGGAACTGCCGGCCGTACAGCAGACCGAAATTGTCGTTTCCGGTCTCCGCCGCCGCCACCTCCATCATCGACACATAGGCGCGGAGGTCGAGCGCCACCGTCGGCTGGCCCAGCGCCCGCTCCTCCACGCCGGCGCGGTGGAACACCCGGTCGGGACAGCCGCCCTGCGCGGCGATGAAGCCGGACACCCCGGACGCGGCGGCGGCCAGGATGTTGTGTTGCACAGAACCTGTGCGGCCTCCGCCAAGCTGGCCGGCAGTCTGCCCAATAGTCGGTCGGTGCGGCGTCATGACACAGCCCCTCGCAGCCGTTTTGCCGCAGCGCAGCAAACATCGTGCCGGAGTTCAGCCTGCCAGAATTGGTTTGCTTAGGAAATTATACGATCGCCTTACGATCACGCGGAAGAGCGACAGGCCCGTCAGCCCGGCGCCTGCCGGATCGCCTCGTATGCAGCGTTCAGGCGCTGCAGAACAGACTCCTGGCCCGACGGGCCGCTTGCCTCTGCGTTCAGATGACGCGCGCGCAGTTCCTCCATCA
Organism: Azospirillum oryzae; assembly: GCF_900177515.1. GTDB lineage: Bacteria > Pseudomonadota > Alphaproteobacteria > Azospirillales > Azospirillaceae > Azospirillum > Azospirillum oryzae_A. Next base: position 390,865 of record NZ_FXAK01000010.1, on the reverse strand, counting down.
GCGCCTCCCACAGGGGCGGGCCGCCCTCTTCGAGCAGTTGGGCGCGGATCGACAACTCTCTGGAGGCAGGGGCATGCCGCCGCCCCCAGGCGCCCATCTGGGCCAGCATCGGCACAAGCTGGATCGCCGGTTCGGTCAGGCTGTAGATCGCGCTCTGCCGGTGACGCGGATCGTCGGACTTGGTCAGCAGGCCCGCCGCGACCAGCCGCTTGAGCCGGTCCGCCAGGACATTGGACGCGATGCCCTCCTCCGAGCGGGTGAGGAGTTCGCGATAGCGGCGCCGGTCGCCGAAAATGATGTCGCGGATGACGATCAGGCTCCAGCGGTCGCCCAGGACCTCCAGCGTCAGGTTGATCGGGCACCCCGATCGATGTGCGTCCTGCAAGACCGGTCTCCTTCCGCTTGCAAAGTAGGATCAGTCACGGTATCTTTCAACTGCTTGCAAATCGCAATCGGTTGGAGGTCCCCCGATGTCGCTGACGCTCTATGCACATCCCTTCTCGTCCTATTCCCAGAAGGTGCTGATCGCGCTCTGGGAGAACGAGATTCCCTTCACCTACCGGAATCTGGAGGATCGGGGTGCGGCGGCGGAGCGGGCGGCGCTTTGGCCGCTCGGTCGCTTTCCCGTTCTGGTGGACGATGGCCGCACGGTCGTGGAATCCAGCATCATCATCGAGCATCTGGATCTCCACCATGCCGGGCCGATCCGGTTGGTGCCCGAGGATGGCGACGCCGCGCTGGAGGTCCGGCTGATGGACCGCTTCTTCGACAACTACATCATGACGCCCATGCAGGCGCCGGTGTTCGAGTCGCTGCGACCTGACGCGACGCGGCTGGACGAGGTGAAGGAGAAAACCCGCAAGGATCTCGATACGGCTTATGGCTGGCTGGAGGAAAGGCTGTCCGGCCGACGCTGGGCGGCAGGCGAAAGCTTCACCATGGCCGACTGCGCCGCGGCCCCGTCGCTCTTCTATGCCGACTGGGTTCACCGGATCGGCCCTGACTTCCCCCGGCTGCGGGACTATCGCGCACGGCTGCTGGCGCGGCCGTCCATCGCGCGCGCCGTCGACGAGGGGCGCCCTTACCGGTCCTACTTCCCGCTCGGTGCGCCCGACCGCGACTGACCGGCGTCAAGCACGTGCCGGCGAGTTCTGGGCAGGCGATCGGTGGATAATGAAGAGATCACTGCTCAGAGCGCTCCCTCAGACCGCTGGCTTCATCCCGCCGCCCGAGACGTCGTTCTCCCGATGGCAGTGCCGCAGCCGGAAGGCGGTCACCAGCGCCAGCACGCCGAAGGCGATCAGGTACGCCGCGACGCCCCAGGCGAGCGCCAGCAGCCCCAGCGCCGGCAGCACCCACATGCTGAGCCCGAACAGGATCGACAGCACGCCGGCCACGCCCCAGGCCCATTTGCCATGGGTGCGGTCCATCCGCCACGCCCCCATCACCTCGGCAAAGCCGGTGATCACCGACCAGGCCGCGATCAGGAACACCAGCGCGAACAGGCTGGCGGCCGGCCACAGGGCGGCGACGATGCCGGCGATCAGGCTGACCACCCCCTCCAGGATGAAGGGCAGCGAGCGTTCATGGTGACGGGAGGCACGGATGCCGGCTAGAATCGCGAAGACGCCGTCCAGCAGCAGATAGGCGGCGAAGGTCAGCGCCAGCGTCGCCACCGTCACGCCCGGCATCAGCAGGGCCAGCACCCCCAGCAGGATCGCCGCCGCCCCGCGCAGGGCCAGAGCCCACCAGTTGCGCGCCAGCACCCTGTTCATGCCGTGCAGGCGGCTCGCCGGCTCGACTCCCGGCCGGCCGGTCCCGGTCTGATGTGCCTGATCGTAGGACATGGAACGCCTCCTGTTGCCGGTCGCGCGACAAGACAACAGGAGGAGAAGGGTTTTGTTGCCCGCCCTCTGATAGGCCGGTCAGTTGTTGCGGCCGAAATCCGATCCGCGTTGCGGCTCCTTGAAATAGAACATCTCGCGGTCGAAGGTGACGTCGGTGCGGGGGTTCAGCAGCGCCACCTCGGTGGTCATGCCCTGGGCGTCCAGCACCCGCCATTTGCGCAACTGGAACGGATGATCCTCGAACACCAGGGTCAGGGTGCCCTTGCCGGGGTCCTTGCTCTCCAGCAGGCTGACCTCGATCACGCCGGGGGCCTGGAAAACCTCGGTGACGGTGACATCGCCCGACAGCCGGATGTTCTTGCGCAGGATGAAGTCGGCAAGCGTCGAGCCGATGGGCGCGCTCGACTGCTGGCGCATCTCGCCGTCCCAATAGAAGACGAAAGTGCCGTCGGCGACGATGAAGTCCTTCAGCGGCCGGTCATATTCCAGCCGCATCCGGCCGGGCCGCCACAGATAGAAGGTGCCGGTCGCCTGCCGCCCGTTGGGCGCCACCTGCAGGAACTTCGACTGCAGGGTGGTGATGCCGTTCAGATACTCCTCCACCTTGGCGACGACCGCCTGATCCTGTGCCGACAGCGAGACCGGGGTGGCCGGCGCGGCGATGGCGGCAGACGGAAGCAGGACGGGAAGCGGGGCGAGGAGAGCAGCGGACAGCAGGGCGGCGGCCCGCAGAGAACGGGAAAGACGGCGAAGCACGATCTTCATCCTTGGTCGGAGTGGCCCGTGATCCCTTAACCGGGCGGTATGGCGGACATAAGGCGTCCGCCCCCCGCTGCCAAGGAGCACCAATGGCAGGACCACGGAAGTGAAATCAGGCGAAGTGAAATCGGACGGAAAGCGTTACAGCGGCTGTCCCTTGATCATCCGCGGCAGGTCGCCGACCACGCCCATCGCGTGTTTCATGAAGAAGCGCTTGACCGGCGGCAGCCGGTTGATCACCGCCATGCCCAGGTCACGCGCCAGCTTCACCGGCGGGATGTTGTTGGAGAACAGATGGACCAGCCCGTCGCACACCGCCGCCAGCAGCACGGTGTCGAAGCGGCGCCAGCGCTGGAAGCGGGCCAGCACCTCCGGCCCGCCGACGTCCAGGCCCAGGCGGTAGGCGTCGACCACCACCTCCGCCAGCGCGGCGACGTCGCGCATGCCCAGGTTCAGACCCTGCCCGGCGATCGGGTGGATGGCGTGCGCCGCCTCCCCCACCAGGGCCAGACGGTCGGCGATGAAGCGGTCGGCCAGCAGCACCGACAGCGGCCACGCCTCGCGCTTGGTCAGCAGCGTGATCTCGCCGAGATAGCCGCCGGAGCGGCGCTGAAGCTCGTCGACGAACTGGTCGTCGGGCAGCTTCAGATAGGTGTCGACCAGCGAGGTCTTCTCGCTCCACACGATGGAACAGCGGTTGTCCGTCATCGGCAGCACGGCGAAGGGGCCGTTGGGCAGGAAGTGCTCCACCGCGACGCCCTTGTTCGGCTCGGTGTGGCGGATGGTGCAGATGATGGCGCTCTGGTCGTAGGACCAGCGCCGCACCTTGATGCCCGCGCTCTCGCGCGCCATCGACCGCCGCCCGTCGGCGCCGACCAGCAGCCGGCCGCGCACCGTCCGCCCGTCGGCCAGCCGCACCGTCACGCCCGACCGCGTCCGCTCCACCGCCACCGCCTTGGCCGGCGCCAGATGGACCAGCCCCGGCAGCTCGGCCGCGCGGGTGAACAGGGCGCGGCGGATGTCCTTGTTGTCCAGAATCCAGCCGAAGGGCTGGTGCTTGCCCTCCATCGCCAGTTCGGTGTGGTCGTAATGGATGAACAGGGGGGAGAACTGGTCGGCGATGCGGATGTCCAGCATCGGGCCGGCCTGATCGGCCATGTGGTGCCACACCCCCGCCGCCTCCAGCACCATCTTGGAGGCATAGGAGATCGCGGTGGTGCGGATGTCGAACTCCTGCCCGCCCATGCGTTCGGGACTGTCCTGGTCGATGCAGACCACCGGCACGCCGGCGCTGGCCAGCGCCGCCGCCATGGTCAGCCCGGCCAGACCGCCGCCCAGCACCACGACCTCCGTGGTGATGTCTCCGCCCTGCGGCGGGACGGTCGCGTTGCCCGATTCGGTGCCCGGTACGGCCATGATGCTCGCTGCCCTCTCGCCTTCTTGTGCCTGTGCCGCCGTCGCCGGCCGGGCTTGAGCCTTGCTCCTCCCCATTGCCGGCGCTGCTGCGCGATCAGACAATTGTCGCGCGGGCGCGTCCTGTCCAGTGTCCTGTCCCCGACCCGTCGCGGCCAGCCACCGGACAGATTGTCGCTGAACGGATTTTGGGCAGCTGCCGCCTTTTTAAGCGCCCATTCGACAGGCATATTCCCATCCTTTCAGGGCAATTCAACCGGCACGATTCTTGTAATCGTTGATTTTTGCGGTCGACGCGAACAGGCTTGGGCCATCGGCGGAAGGACGGTACGGTGACAGGCCGGACTGGAACCGCAACGGGGCGGCCACAGCCTTACACGCGGCCGGAACAACGCTTTAAGGGGAAGCCACATGAAACTGGTTATGGCCATCATCAAGCCGTTCAAGCTCGACGAAGTGCGCGAGGCGCTGACGTCGCTCGGGATCCAGGGCCTGACCGTCAGCGAGGTCAAGGGCTTCGGCCGCCAGAAGGGCCAGACGGAAATCTACCGCGGCGCCGAATATTCCGTGAGCTTCCTGCCCAAGGTGAAGGTCGAGGTCGCCGTGTCCGACGATCAGTACGAGCAGGTGGTGGAGGCGATCCAGAAGGCCGCCAACACCGGCCGCATCGGCGACGGCAAGATCTTCGTGCTGGAGATCGCCCAGGCCGTGCGCATCCGCACCGGCGAGACCAACTCCGAGGCGCTGTAAGGCTTTCGGCCTCAGACTGCGGCCATGGCGGGTCCGCTCCTTCCGGCGGGAACGGACCCGATGGGCGCGCGTAGGCGCGCCTTCTCATTTTTTCAGCCGCCTTCGTTCAGGTTGACCAACGCCTCCGCCGCCAATGCGCGGGCATAATCGCGCAGGTCGGCCGGCCAGTCCGCCGTCAGTGCGTCAAACCGCGCGCGATCCGCGGCATAGAGCGCCCGCACCGCCTCCTCATATCCCGGCCGGTCGCCGGCCAGTTCCAGCATGACGCGATAGGCGGCCTCCTGCGCCCGGCGCACGCGGTCCTTCGCCTCGCTCCCTTTGCGCGCCTCGTCCACCAGCTTGCGCAGCGCCACCGACGCCCCACCCGGCTGGGCGTTCAGCCATTCCCAATGGCGCGGGAGCAGCGTGACCTCCCGCGCCACCACCCCCAGCTTCGGCCGCCCCGGCCCGCGCGGCAAGGGAGGCGGCGGTGGAGAAAGACGCCACGCGACCTCCTCGTCGCTTCCCCGCAGATCGAGGTCGATCCTTTTGCCGGTGGCATCCTCGAACACCAGCACCGGCGGCCCATCCGGCTCCGCATCCAGTGCCGCCCGCAAAGCCCGCGCAACGCTCAGCGCATCCCCGGCGGCAAGCCGGCGCTCGCCCCGGAAGGCGGTACAGAGGGTCTCGGCGGTGACGGACATGATCGGAACTCCGGTTGTGAGGAGCGGATTTTACCCGGATAAAATGTGCGCGTCAATATCACCCGGGCGAAACAGAAAGGCTCCCTCTCCCGCCCCCCTGTGACCGTTCGGCCACCTGCCACGCTGAGCCGCAATCAAGGGCTTTGTGCGCTTGTGCCCCCCGTGCCGCGCCGATAGGATCGCCCCTTCACGAGACGTGGCCGCCTCCCCGCGCCGGGGTGCGGCATCCGGGGTGCGAAGAGGGTTGCGGTCGCCATGGTCCTCACCGATTTCAGCGTCAACAGCGGTGCCGTGTTCACCGAGGCGATCGGCAATGACCGGCTCGACCTGCTGACCGACTATCCCTTCACCCGGCTGGCCAACCTGCTGGCGCCGATCACTCCGCGCGCCAATGTCTCCCCCATCCTGCTGACGGTGGGCGAGCCGCAGCACACCCCGCCGGCCATCCTCGAAGAGACGCTCCGCGCCACGGCGTCCGGCTGGAACAAGTATCCGCCGGTCGGTGGCACGCCGGAGTTCCGCGCCGCCGTCGGCGACTGGCTGACCCGCCGCTACGATCTGCCGGCCGGCCTGCTGCACGCCGACAGTTCCGTCCTGCCACTGTCCGGCACGCGGGAGGCGCTGTTCATGCTGGCCCTGCTGGCGGTGCCGACGCAGAAGGCGGGGCGCCAGCCGGCGGTGCTGATGCCGAACCCCTTCTACGCGCCCTATGAAGGGGCGGCGGTGATGGCGGGGGCGGAGCCGGTGTTCCTGTCGGCGACGCGCGAGACCGGCTTCCTGCCCGACCTCGACGCCCTGACGCCGGAACTGCTGGAGCGCACCGCCCTCTTCTATCTCTGCACCCCCGCCAACCCGCAGGGCGCGGCGGCGACGCCGGCCTATCTCGCCAAGGCCATCGGGCTGGCGCGGCAGTATGGGTTCGTGCTGGCGGTCGACGAGTGCTATGCCGAAATCTGGCTGGACGCCCCGCCGGTCGGCGCGCTCCAGGTCGCGGCCGGCCTTCACAAAACCAATGGGCCCCACGCGGACGGCAAGCCCTGGGCCAACCTGCTGGTCTTCCATTCCCTGTCCAAGCGGTCGAGCGCCGCCGGCCTGCGCTCCGGCTTCGTTGCCGGCGACCCGGCGCTGATCGGCCGCTTCTCCCGCCTGCGCAGCTACGGCTGCGCCGGAATGCCGCTGCCGGTTCTGGCCGCCAGCACCGCGCTGTGGCGCGACGAGGCGCATGTGGAGGACAACCGCGTCGCCTACCGCGCCAAATTCGCGGCGGCGGAGGCGGAGCTGGGCGGCCGCTACGGCTATTACCGCCCGGCCGGCGGCTTCTTCCTCTGGCTGGAGGTCGGCAACGGCGAGGAAGCCGCCAAGCGGCTGTGGGCGGAGGGCGCCGTCCGCGTCCTGCCCGGCGCCTATCTGTCGCGCAACAACCCCGGCGAGCCGAACCCCGGCGACGCCTTCATCCGCGTGGCCCTGGTGCAGGACGCCGACACCGTCGCCCAGGCCTGCGCGTCCATCGTCCGCATTCTCGGCTGACCGGTTCCGGCCAGCCCGCTTTTCGGTTTCTACAGCACGAGGTTTCCGTCCCATGGCCCGACCCGCCGGCCCCTCCTCCGCGCGCCCCCGGCCCAGCCTGGGACGGCAAGCCGCCAGCCCGCGCAAGGGGGCGCCCCGCGACGGCGTAAAGGAACCGACGAAGGACCGCATCCGCGCCGGCCGCGGCCGGCAGGAGAAGCCGCCTTTCTTCTCGCCCGCCATGCGCGCCTTCGTCGTCGCCCGTGCGCGCGAGGCGATGGGGTTCGTGCTCGGCCTGTTCGGCCTGCTGCTGATGGTGCTGCTGGGCAGCTACGACCCGCATGATCCCTCGCTGAACTCGGTCCCCGCCAATTTGGGAAGTGCGCACAACCTGTTCGGCACGCCCGGCGCCTATGCCGCCGACCTGCTGATCCAGTCGCTGGGCTGGGCCGCCTTCGTCATCGCCCTGGTGCCGATGTTCTGGGGCTGGCGGCTGGGTGCCCAGCGCAAGCTCGGCAATCCGCTGTTCCGCACCGTGCTGGCGCTGTGGGGCGTGTTCCTGGTGTCGATGGCGCTGGCCGGTCTGACCGACGCCTCCACCGATCCGCTCGCCCCGCTTCCCGGCGGCAGCGTCGGTCAGGTGCTTCTGCGCGGAGTCGGCAACCTGTTCGGAGCCGAGCCGATGGTGGCGACCGCCGCCGCGGTCGGCGGCGGTCTGGTGCTGTTCCTGGCCGCCGGGCTGACCATCGGCGAATGGATCGCCAGCGTCCGTTCGCTCGGCCGCGGCACGGTGAACGGTCTGCGCATGATCCGCCAGGGCGCCCGCAACGGCGTCGACACTCTGCGCCGCCATGGCCGCACCGCCGCCCAGGCTGCCTCGGTCGCGGTGGACGACGCGCTACGCGGCGACGATGCGCCGAAGCGCAATCGCCCGCGCTTCGACGAAGCCGTTCAGGTGACCCCGCTGCCCCCAGCCGGTCTTGACGCCGGTCCGGTTCCCCTGTCCGCCGGCCCGGCTGCCGCCCCGAACACAGCCGACAAGCCGATCCGCGCCGTCCCGATCATCGCCCCGCCGAAATCCGCCGCGTCGGAGCGTGAGGCGGCGAAGAACGATCCGCGTCAGACCCGCCTACCGCTCAGCGAGGAGGACGGCCCGCCGGGCTACGAGCTGCCGCCGCTCGACCTGCTGCAGATGCCGCCCACTGGCATCCGCGGCGAACAGCTGGACGAGGCGGCGCTTCAGCGCAACGCCGGGCAGCTGGAAGGCGTTCTGTCCGACTTCGGTGTTCGCGGCGAGATCCAGAAGGTTCATCCCGGCCCGGTCGTCACCCTGTACGAGCTGGAACCGGCCCCGGGCACCAAGTCGTCGCGCGTCATCGGCCTTGCCGACGACATCGCCCGCTCGATGAGCGCGGTGTCGGTCCGCGTCGCCGTGGTGCCCGGCCGCAACGTCATCGGCGTCGAGCTGCCGAACGCCAAGCGCGAGACGGTGCTGCTGCGCGAGTTGATGGCGGCGGAAGGCTTCGACAAGCATGGCGGCAAGCTGGCGCTGGCGCTCGGCAAGGACATCGGCGGCCAGCCGGTGGTCGCCGACCTCGCCCGCTTCCCCCACCTGCTGGTCGCCGGCACCACCGGCTCGGGCAAGTCGGTGGCAATCAACACGATGATCCTGTCGCTGCTCTACCGGCTGCCGCCGGAACGCTGCCGCTTCATCATGATCGACCCAAAGATGCTGGAACTGTCGGTCTACGAGGGCATCCCCCACCTGCTGACGCCCGTCGTCACCGACCCCAAGAAGGCGGTGGTCGCGCTGAAATGGACGGTGCGGGAGATGGAGGACCGCTATCGCAACATGTCCAAGCTGGGCGTGCGCAACATCGAGGGGTACAACGCCCGCCTGCGCGAGGCGCGCGAGGGCGGCGAGTCGCTGACCCGCCGCGTCCAGACCGGCTTCGACCCCGACACCGGCAAGCCGCTGTTCGAGGAGCAGCCGCTCGACCTCACCGAGCTGCCCTACATCGTGGTCATTGTCGATGAGATGGCCGACCTGATGCTGGTCGCCGGCAAGGACATCGAAGCGGCGATCCAGCGGCTCGCCCAGATGGCGCGCGCCGCCGGCATCCACCTGATCATGGCGACGCAGCGCCCGTCGGTGGACGTCATCACCGGCACCATCAAGGCCAATTTCCCGACCCGCATCAGCTTCCAGGTGACGTCGAAGATCGACAGCCGCACCATCCTGGGCGAACAGGGCGCCGAGCAGCTGCTGGGCCAGGGCGACATGCTCTATATGGCCGGCGGCGGCCGCATCACCCGCGTCCACGGCCCCTTCGTCTCCGACCATGAGGTCGAGCAGATCGTCCGGTTCCTCAAGGCGCAGGGCGAGCCCAACTACGTCGACGCCATTCTGGAGGACGAAGAGGGCGAGGAGTCCTTCGACGACGGCAGCCTGCCCGGCACCGGCGGCGGCTCCGGCGACGACCTCTACGACAAGGCAGTGGCCGTGGTCTGCCGCGAGCGCAAGGCCTCGACAAGCTTCATCCAGCGCCAGCTCCGCATCGGCTACAACTCCGCCGCCCGCCTGATCGAGCGGATGGAAACCGAGGGGGTGGTCAGCAAGCCCAACCACTCCGGCAAGCGCGAAGTGCTGGCGCGCAACATCGACGAATGAGTGTTTTTCGGCGCCCCGTTGACAGTGGGCGGGTGTAGCACCAATATCGGGGGTAGGCAGGCCGAGGACTGGTACTCCCCGGCCCGCCCGCCCGATCTTAGTGCATCAGAAGGTCAAGCAGCCGCTTGACGATCTCCAGCACCAGGATCAGGAGAGTGAGGAAGCGTTCCATCCTCAAACCCTCCGTTCGTGCGGCGGCGATGGCGGCCCTTCCGCCATCGCGTCCGCCGGGGGACTATGGCGCAGGCGCGCACGTCCGCAAACGGGAATTACATGCGGGCGTAATCTTTTCCTGATTGCAGTCAGCGACGCACATCAACGCCGCACATCAACGCCGTATAGGCACCAGCGATCCCAGCAGGAACAGCGCTGCCGCCGACACCACCACGCTCGGTCCGCCCGGCAAATCCCAGTTCAGCGACGCCAGCAGCCCGGCGACCACAGCCAGGATGCCCAGGACCGACGCCAGCACCGCCATTCCCTCCGGCGTGCGGGCGAAACGGCGGGCGGAGGCCGCCGGGATGATCAGCAGCGAGGTGATCAGCAGGATGCCGACGATCTTCATGGCGATGGCGATCACCAGCGCGATCAGCAGCATGAAGGCCAGCCGCAGGGCGTCGACCGGCATGCCCTCCACCCGCGCCAGATCCTCGTCCACCGTCACCGCCAGCAGCCGGCGCCACAGCAGTGCCAGCCCGGTCAGCGCCACCGCGCCGCCGCCATAGATCGCCATCAGGTCGCCGTCGGTCACCGACAGGATGTCACCGAACAGATAGGCCATCAGATCGACGCGCAAGGTCTCCAGAAACGCCAGCGCCACCAGCCCCAGCGACAGCGACCCGTGCGACAGGATGCCCAGCAGCGTATCCGCCGCAAGGTTGCGCCGCCTCTGCAGCGCCACCAGCGCCAGCGCCAGCGTCACGCACACCACCATCACGCCGATCATCGGATTGACGCCCAGCAGGAAACCCAGCGTCACGCCCAGCAAGGCCGAATGGGCCAGCGTGTCGCCGAAATAGGCCATGCGCCGCCACACCACGAAGGACCCCAGCGGCCCGGCCAGCAGGGCGATGCCGCCGCCGGCCAGCAGGGCGCGGATCACGAACTCATCCATGGCAGCAGCTCCCGTCATGCTCCGGAACCACCTTGCCGTCCTCGGCATGGGCGTGGTCGTGGTGATGGACATAGACGGCCAGATCGCGGGCATGGCCGCCGAACAGCGCGTGATATTCCGGGTGCCGGCTGACATCCTCCGGCCGGCCGGAACAGCAGACATGGCTGTTCAGGCAGATCACCCGGTCGGTGCGCGCCATCACCGTGTGCAGGTCGTGGCTGACCAGCAGCACGCCGCAGCCGCGCCGCTGCCGCACCTGGGCGATGCGGTTGAACAGTTCCGCCTGCCCATGCACGTCCACCGCCTGATCGGGTTCGTCCAGCACCAGCAGGTCCGGTTCGCCCAGCAGGGCACGGGCCAGCAGAACCCGCTGCATCTCGCCGCCGGAGATGGTCTGCACCGCCGAATCGGCCAGCCGCGTCACCCCGGCCTCCTCCAGCGCCGCCTCCACCTTGTCGGCGGTCACCGGCCGCCAAAGCGCCAGGAACCGGCGCACGGTCAGCGGCAGCGTGCGGTCCACCGCCAGCCGTTGCGGCATGTAGCCGACCCGCAGGTTCGGGCGCCGCAGCACCCGCCCGCCGTCGGGCGCCACCAGCCCCAGCACGGCGCGCACCAGCGTCGTCTTGCCGGCGCCGTTCGGGCCGATCAGCGTCACCACCTCCCCCGGCTGGACGGCGACGTTGACGCGGTCCAGCACGGTGCGGCGGCCGAAACGCACGGTCAGATCCTCGGTCCAGGCGAGCGGGCCGGCGAACAGCGCGGACTCATCCCGTGAAAGAGTGGGTGTTGACATGTTATGTTATAACGTGACACCAGTTGAGCGTGACTTCCCTATGCGCTGAAACCAGCGACCTGTCCAGCAAGTCGAGAGGATCCCTCCCATGCGCCTTACCGCGCTGTCCGCACTTCTGACCGCGGCCCTTGCCGCGACCGCCGCAACCGCCTCCCTGCCGGCCTGGGCCGAGGCGCCGAAGGTGGTGGTGTCGATCAAGCCGATCCATTCCCTCGTCGCTTCGGTCATGCACGGGGTGGGGGAGCCGACGCTGCTGGTCCGCGGCGGCGCCTCCCCGCACAGCTACACGATGAAGCCGTCGGACGCGAAGGCGCTGTCGGCCGCCGATCTGGTGGTCTGGGTCGGCCCCGAACTGGAAGGTTTCCTGGAAAAGCCCTTGCAGGCCAACGCGCCCAAGGCGACGCGGCTGACCCTGATGGACCTGAAAAGCCTGACCCTGCTGCAAGCCCGCGAAGGCGGCGCCTGGGAACCCCACGACCACGGCCATGAGCATCATGACCATGACCACAAGGATCACGCCCATGAAGACCACGAGGAACTGAACAGCCACATCTGGCTCGATCCCGCCAACGCCCGCGCCATCGTCACGGCGACGGCCGACGCGCTGGCCGCCAAGGACCCGGCCGATGCCGAGGCCTACCGCACCAACGCCGACCGCACGCTGCAGGCGCTCGACGCGCTGGACGCGGAACTGAAGACGACGCTCGCACCGCTGAAGGACAAGCCCTTCGTCGTCTTCCACGACGCCTACCAGTATTTCGAGGCGCGCTACGACCTGTCGGCGGTGGGGTCGATCACCGTCAGCCCCGACCGCCGTCCCTCGGCCAAACGGCTGTCCGCCATCCGCGCCAAGATCGCCGGTCTGAACGCCGCCTGCGTCTTTTCCGAGCCGCAGTTCGAACCGACGCTGGTCCGCACGGTGGTCGAGGGCACCAAGGCCAAGACCGGCGTGCTCGACCCCGAAGGCGCCGACCTGCCGGAAGGCGAAGCGCTCTACCCCACCCTGATGCGCAACCTCGCCGCATCGCTGCGCGGCTGCCTTGGCGCTTAAGCCCCGGCCGGGCCTGTGCTAAACCGCTGGGAGGGCTGGAAAGCCGGCCGGCAGAGATGAACAGGGGATGGGCGTCATGAAGATCGGTGTCGTCGGGTGCGCGGGGCGCATGGGCCAGATGCTGGTGCGCGAGATCGCGGCGACCGCGGGCTGCACGGTGGCCGGCGGGACCGAGCGGGTGGGCGGCCCGGCTCTGGGCAAGGATCTGGGCATCCTGGCCGGGATCGACCCGCTGGGCGTGACCGCCATCGACGACCCGGTCGCCCTGTTCGCGGAGGCGGATGCGGTGATCGACTTCACCAGCCCCGAGTCGACGGAACGGCACGCTGCGCTGGCCGCCCAGTCGGAAACCGTGCTGGTCGTCGGCACCACCGGCCTGAATCCGTCGCAGCAGGCGGCCATCGCCACCGCCGCCACCCACACCGCCATCGTCCAGTCGCCCAACATGTCGCTGGGCGTCAACCTGCTGCTGGCGCTGGTGGAGCAGGTGGCCCACACGCTGGGCGACGATTTCGACATCGACATCCTGGAGATGCACCACCGCCGCAAGGTCGATGCGCCGTCGGGCACCGCGCTCGGCCTCGGCCGCGCCGCGGCGGCCGGACGCGGGGTTGCGCTGGAGGATGTCTGGCAGAAGGTGCGCGACGGCCACACCGGCGCCCGCCCGCAGGGCGAAATCGGCTTCGCCACCCTGCGCGGCGGCGATGTGATCGGCGATCACACCGTCATCTTCGCCGGCGACGGCGAGCGGGTCGAGCTGACCCACAAGGCCTCCGGTCGTCAGATCTACGCCAAGGGCGCCGTCCGCGCCGCCCTGTGGGCGCAGGACAAGACGCCGGGCCTCTACAGCATGCGCGACGTGCTGGGCGTCTGAGCACCAGAGGGGCGTCTTCGACGGGACGGGGGACCTACACCCCCGCCCCGTCGCGTTCCAGCACGGCCAGAAAGGCATCGACCACGCGCGGGTCGAAATGGCTGCCCGCTTCGGCGCGCAGCAAATCCAGCACTTCTGCGATGTCCCACGCCTTCTTGTAGGGACGGCAATGCAGCAGCGCGTCGAACACGTCGGCGACGGCGACGATGCGGCCGGCAAGCGGGATGGAGTCACCGGCCAGCCCCTGCGGATAGCCGCTGCCGTCGAACTTCTCGTGATGGCTCTCGGCGATCTCCGCCCCCATCGACAGATAGCCGCGGCGGTCGCCGCCGCAGGCGTCGCGCAGGATGCTGCCGCCGATGGACGCATGGTCGCGCATCACCGCCATCTCCGCCTCGTCCAGCCGGCCCGGCTTGCGCAGGATGGCGTCGGGGATGCTGACCTTGCCGACGTCGTGCAGAACGCTGGCAAGCCCGATGGTGTCGCAGAACCAGTCGTCCAGCTCGTCCGCGAAGGCGTTGCGGGCATACAGCTCGCGGGCGATGGCGGTGGCCCAGCGGCCCAGCCGCTTCACATGGTCGCCGGTGACCTCGTCCTTGTATTCGGCCAGCTTGCCCAGCGCATGGACGGTGGCGATCTGCGCCTGGTTCAGCCGCTCATAGAGCCGCAGATTGTCCAGCCCGACCGCAGCCTTGGTGCAGAGCAGTTCCACCAGCGGCCGGTCGCCCTCGATAAAGGGGCCGCCCAGCAGGCAGAGCGCCAAGGGGGCGGCGTCGCGGCTGCGCAGCGCCGCCACCCCATGCCGGCTCCCCCAGCGCGCCTGACCATCGCCCAGCGTCGCCAGGATGTCGGCCGCGGCCTCCGCCGGCAGGTCGGCAGGCAGACCGGCCTCCGCCACGATCGCCGGCCGGCCGCCCTCCCCCGGTCCATACAGCAGGGCGGACTGTACGCCGGTCACCAGCGCCGCCGCCCGCCCGACCAGCCCGGCCAGGAAATGCGAGCGCGAGCGCAGCCCGGCCAGATGGTCGGCCGCCTCCATCACCCGCTCCAGCCCCTGCCGGCCACGCTCGATGGTGGCGATGTGCTGGTAGGAGCGCAGAGCCGCGACGGCAGCGGTGTAGAGCTTCTGCGCCGTCAGCTCGCTCTTGGCCTTGTAGTCGTTGATGTCGTAGGCGGCGATCACCTGCCGCTCCGGCGCCTGCCCCGGCTGGCCGGTGCGCAGGATGATGCGGACCTGCCGGTTGCCCATCTCCTCGCGGATGTGGCGGACCAGCTTCAGCCCGGCGTCGTCGGTCTCCATCACCACGTCCAGCAGGATGGCGGCGATGCCCGGATGCTCGACCAGAAGCGAGCGCGCCTGCCGCGCGGTGTAGGCCGACAGGAAGCGGACCGGCCGCTCCTCGAAGCTCATCTCGCCCAGCACGACGCGGGTGATGGCGTGGACCTCGTGGTCGTCGTCGACGATCAGGATCAGCCAGGGCGGGTTGCGCCGCCAGCCGTCGCCATCCCCATCGGCGGCGTCCTCGGTCTCGGCGGCGAATTCCAACACGTCGCCGTTTTCACCCCTGTCGCAGCCCTCGGCCATCACCGCCCCCGCGGTTCGATTCGCTTCGGCCGGCGTCCTGAAAATTACCGGCGCGTGCATCCCCCAATGCACCGACAATTTTCGATGAAGTTATGATGATTTGTCAATGAAACGGCGGCTGCACGACCGCCTCAGGCCGTCCGCTTCCAGGCGACGGTCAGCAGCCCGGCCGCCATCAGCAGCGACCCGCCGACCCGGTTGACCGCCCGCTGCACCGACGGCCTCCGCACCGCGCGCCGCGCCGCCGAAGCCAGCAGCGCATAACCGGCGGCGTTCAGTGTCGCCAGCACCAGGAAGGTCGCCTCCATCACCACCATCTGCCCGGCCAGCGGCCGGCCGGTGTCGAGGAACTGCGGCAGGAAAGCGACGAAGAAGACGATGCTCTTGGGGTTCAGCGCGGTGACGGCATAGGTGTGCAGCATCATGCGCCAGGGCCGGACGCCCGACTCGTCGGCCACCGTCTCCACCCCTTTGACCGGCGCCCGCCACAGCTTGATGCCGAGATAGACCAGATAGGCGGCACCGACCCATTTCAGCACGGTGAACAGCGCCGCCGAGGTCGACAGCAGCACCCCGAGCCCCAGCATGGAGGCGGTCATGGCGGTGAAGTCGCCCAGCGCCACCCCCGCCACCGTCGCCATCGCCGATTGCCGCCCATGGCCCAGCGCATAGGACACGACGATCAGCACCGTCGGCCCGGGGATCATCAGCATGATGGCGGAGGCGGCGGCGAAGGCGAGCCACAGATCGGGGGACATCGGACGGGTCTCCGGGTAGTGCCAGGAACCCGTCCATCAATCCACAGCGCGGCGGCCGGCGCAATAGCCCCGCTGGCGGCCGGCTGGCGTCAAATCCGCCGCAGCGGACGCCGGGCGCTCCATACCCCGGCCAGGAAGGGCAGCGCCAGCAGGATCTGCAGGGCCGCCCAGCCCAGCGCCTCCCAGTTCGGCCGCGTCCAATCGACCTCGTGCAGCGCCTCCATGAAGGGAAGCTGGCCGTAGATCAGCGATTCGAGCGGCACGAAGCCCTCCGCCACCACCGTCAGCAGCGCCCCCAGCAGCAGCCCGAATCCCAGGGCCGACTCGACCGGCAGGCGGCGGACGGCGCCGCACAGGCCGCGCGGCTCGCCGTCGGAGGCGGGGACCGCCGGGCGGAACAGGCTGGCGATGCCCAGCGCGTTGCGCGTCTCCGTCCCCACCGGCCGGCGGGCGGCACGGATCAGGCCCAGCGCCGGCAGCGCCACCGCCGGGATCAGCAGATACGGGTTGGGGAAGTCACGATAACGCCCGTCGAACACGATCAGCAGCGACCACACCAGCGCCACCAACCCCAGCGCGACGGCGCTCCACCGCCCCACCCGCTCGGTGCGGGTCAGGGCCGGGCGGGCATGGCGCAGGCCGACCAGCGGCTCGCGCGCCAGACCGCCGCTCGCCAGCGTGCGGTGGGCGGTCAGCAGCACCGCCAGCGCCAAGGCGGCGGTCAGCGCCAGCATCACCACGGCCAGCGTGGTGTCCTGCCAGTAATGCTTGCCATGCTCCGCCACGAAGGCGGCACGGACGTAGAGGGTGGACAGCGCCTGCGCCAGCAGGATCAGCGCCACCCAGCCGGTGCCCGGCACATGGCGGCGCAACAGCGCCAGACCGCCTAGCAGCACCAGCGCCAGCCCGCTCGACACCGCGAACAGCCAGGGCCATGCGACATTGCCGACCACCGGCCCGGCCAGCGAGAATTTCGGCGTGCGGTCGGCATTGTACAGGCCCCAATGGCCGCCGACGGTGCCCTCAAGCTTGGCCTTCCATTCCTGGTCGAAGGCCTCGATCACGTTGTAATCGAAGCCCTCCTGCTCGGCCATGCGGACGAAGGCGTTGACGAACTTCGCCTTGTTGACCAGCCCCGGCACGGCGGCCCCGCGCGAGCGGCCTTGCGTCGGCCAGCCGGTCTCGCCGACCAGGATCGGTTTGCCGGGGAAACGGTGGGCGATGATGCGATAGCTCTGGCGGATGCGCTCGGTCGCGGCCTCGACCCCGGCCGGCACGTCCTCCCAATAGGGCAGCAGATGGATGGTCAGGTAATCGACATGGTCCGCGATCTGCGGGTATTTCAGCCACCATTCCCACACGTCGGCATAGGACACCGGCTGCTTCACCGCCGCCTTGACGCGGTCGATGTAGCCGGCGACCTGCTCCGGCGTCAGTTCGCGGCGCAGCAGCACCTCGTTGCCGACGATGACGCGGGTGATGACGTCGGGATAGCGGTTGGCGAGGTCGATCAGCGAGGCGATCTCCGCCTCGTTCTTGTCGGTCCGGGACGACAGCCACGCCCCCATGGTGACCTGCAGCCCATGCTTGCGCGCCAGTTCCGGCACCACCTGCAGGCCTTCCAGCGAGGTGTAGGTGCGGATGCCGGCCACCTGCGGCGCGAGGGCGACCATGTCCTCCTCGATCTGGGCGGTGGAGGGCAGGACGCCGGTCAGCGGGCTCTGCCCGTCGCGGAAAGGCGCGAAGGACACGCTGCGCAGCTTGCCCCCCGGCGGCGGGTCGAGCGGCACCGGACGGTTCGGCAGGGACCAGACGGCGAGATTCGCGAGGCCGGAGACGATCATCGCGGCGAGGATGAGGATCAGGCGCATGGGCGGGATGTCTACACCAAAGGCTTGACGGTTTGAACGGTGACCGTCGCACCAACAGGCCGGACGGCGATTTTATTCACCGGCTCCCGACGGAAAATCGGGGGACAGAAAATGGGCGCGCCCCCCGGAGGAGGCGCGCCCAGTCGGTCAAGGATTGAGTGACGTGCCTTCGTCACGAATTGGTAAACCGGCGGGAGGGGGAGTTTATTCCATCGAAAGTTAGCCCACCCTCACCGCTCCACGAACGCCTTCTCGATGACGAAACCGCCCGGCTCGCCGTTGGTGCCCATGACGAAGCCGCGGCGTTCCATCATCGCGGTGGTCTCGGCCAGCATCGCCGGGCTGCCGCAGATCATCACGCGGTCCTTTTCGGCGTCCAGTTCCGGCAGGCCCAGGTCGCTGTAGAGCTTGCCGGTCTCCATCAGCGTGGTCAGGCGGCCCTGGTTGCGGAAGGGCTCGCGCGTCACGGTGGGGTAATACAGCAGCTTTTCCTTCACCTGCTCGCCGAAGAACTCGTTCTCCGGCAGGCTGTGCTGGATCAGGTCGTCATAGGCCAGCTCCGCCACGGTGCGGGTGCCGTGGGTCAGGATCACCCGGTCGAACTTCTCGTACATCTCCGGGTCCTTGATGATGCTGAGGAACGGCGCCAGACCGGTGCCGGTGCTCAGCAGATACAGGTTCCGCCCGGGAAGCAGGTTATCGGTGATCAGCGTGCCGGTCGCCTTGCGGTTCACCAGCAGCGTGTCGCCTTCCTTCAGGTGCTGCAGGCGCGAGGTCAGCGGGCCGTCCTGCACCTTGATGCTGAAGAACTCCAGCGTCTCCTCGTAATGGGCGCTGACGAGGCTGTAGGCACGCAGCAGGGGCCGACCATCGACCTCCAGCCCGATCATGGTGAACTGCCCCGGCAGGAAGCGGAAGGACGGATCGCGCGTGGTGGTGAAGCTGAACAGCGTGTCGGTCCAGTGGTGAACGGTCAGCACGCGCTCTTTGATCAAGTTGCTCATGGGGGCGTTCCAAAACCTGTCGAGGCCAAGCTCGGTTGGCGGTGTTCAAGCCGCAATGTTCAAACCATCGTCCGGGACGCTGCGTTCAGGTGGCCGGTGCGCAAACACGCAAGCGGAGCTGCCGCGACGCAACGGCCGAAACCTATCAACAAACCCGGTCGAAGGCCAAGGATTTCTACCAGTCGAATGACGGGCTTTCCGGCAAACAACACAAACAACGCCGTACAACATTGATCCCGGTCAATTCGCCCGCTATTCCGCGCTGGGCGGGGCGAACAGATAGGGGGAGAGGCCGCGCAAATTCTCATCGACGATAAGCCGATGATTCAACGGCGGAAACGCCCGCTGCGAGCAGTCCAGCCGCGGGCAGAGCCGGCAATTCACGCCGATCGGCGTCGCCGCATCGGTGTTGGACAGGTCGAACCCGTCCGCATAGGTGACCTGAGCCGCATGCTGGACGTCGCAGCCCAGCGCCACGGCGAATTGCTGCGGCGGGCTGCGGTGGCCGCCGCCGGCCTTCACCACCGTGCGGGCGATGGAGAAATAGGCGGTGCCGTCCGGCATCTCCGCCATCTGGCTGTGGATCTTGCCCGGCGTGCGGAAGGCCTCATAGACGATCCAGCGCGGGCAGCCGCCGCCGAAACGGGCGAAGTGGAAGCCGGCGCCGGAAAAGCGCTTCGACACGTTGCCGGCGCTGTCCACCCGCATGAAGAAGAAGGGCACGCCCTTGGCCCCCGACCGGTGCAGGGTGGTCAGCCGGTGGCAGACCTGCTCGAACGACGCATCGAAGCGCCGCCGCAGGATCTCGATGTCGTAGCGCAGTTGGGTCGCCGCCTCGTGGAAGCGGTCGTAGGGCATCAGCACCGCCGCCGCGAAGTAGTTGGCCAGCCCGATGCGGGTCAGCCGCCGCGCCTCGTCGTCGGACAGGTTGGCGGCATCGACGATGCCGTTCAGCAGGTCGCGGTGGCGCAGCAGCGCGATCTGGCAGGCCAGTTGGAAGGTGCGGCCCGACGGCGCCAGCATCTCCGACAGCAGAATGCGCCGGCTGTGGCGGTCGAACCGGCGCACGGCATAGCCCATCACCTCCGACGGCAGCAGGCGGACGCGGACGCTGTGCTGGGTGTTCAGCCAGTCGACCAGCCCGCGATAGAGGTCGCCGCGCTCCAGCTTGCCGTCCTGCCACAGGCTTTCCGCCGCCGCCTCCAGCTCCGGGAAATGGTTGGAATGGGCCTGGAACAGGTCGCGCACCTCGTCCTGCGGAAAGCCGGTGGCCTGCACCAGATGCAGCTTCTCGCGGTCGGCCACCCGCTCCGCCAGCGCCTGCAGGTCGTCGCGCGCCCCGCGGAAGCCGCGATAGAGCGCCACCACCGCCTGCCCCAGCGTCGGCGCCACCGCCGCCAGTTCGCGGAAATCCTGGTTCTTGATGTCGGAGCCGTCGAACAGCGGATCGGCGAACACCTCGCGCAGGCCCGCCACCAGCCGGCTTTCCTCATCCTCGGCGAAGGCCTGCAGGTCGACGCCGAACTGCTGGCCCAGCTTCAGCAGCAGCGGCACCGTCACCGGGCGCTGGTTGTGCTCGATCAGGTTCAGATAGCTGGGGGAGATGCCGAGCTGATCAGCCATCTGCGCCTGGGTCAGCCCCTGGTCGCGGCGCAGGCGGCGGACCTTCGGACCCAGCATCGCCTTCTTTTCCATGGTCGCCACGGCACGCCCCTCCGGCAGGTCACTGACTTTACAAGATTTACGGATTTACAGGATTGTGAAGACGGCAGTTTACAAACGGACCTTTTTACAAACAAGGGCTTATTGCAACGCACTCAGGGCAGGTTTAAGTCTTGTTTCACGGCCGCGCTGTAAAGCGCAAGCGGCCCCGAAGACGGCAAAGTGCAGTCGATAACGGCGGGAGGAAACGCCGCTGCACGACAGCCGCAGGGACCGACAAAAGGCCCGCCCCGAGACCCCAGTTCCGCCCCGATCAACCGGGCTTACCGGACAATAAGGAACCTGACCCATGTCGCTCGATGAAAAGACCAAGGCCGCCATCCACGCCGCCCGTTACGAGGGCATCCGCCGCGACTACACCATGGACGACGTCAAGCGTCTGAGCGGCTCGGTCAAGATCGAGTACACGCTGGCCGAGCTGGGTGCGCGCCGCCTGTGGGAGCTGCTGAACACCGAGCCCTACATCAACACGCTGGGCGCGCTGACCGGCAACCAGGCGATGCAGGCGGTCAAGGCCGGCCTGAAGGCCATCTACCTGTCGGGCTGGCAGGTCGCCGGCGACGCCAACACGGCCGGCCAGATGTACCCGGACCAGAGCCTGTATCCGGTGAACTCGGTCCCGGCGGTCGTCGAGCGCATCAACAACACCTTCAAGCGCGCCGACGAGATCCAGACCTCCGAGGGCAAGGGCGACACCTACTGGTTCGCGCCGATCATCGCGGATGCCGAGGCCGGTTTCGGCGGCCCGCTGAACGCCTTCGAGCTGATGAAGTCGATGATCAAGGCCGGCGCCGCCGGCGTGCACTGGGAAGACCAGCTGGCGTCCGAAAAGAAGTGCGGCCATCTCGGCGGCAAGGTTTTGATCCCGACGCAGCAGCACATCCGCACGCTGAACGCCGCCCGTCTGGCCGCCGACGTCTGCGGCACCTCGACCCTGGTGATCGCCCGCACCGACGCGGAGTCGGCGCAGCTCATCACCTCGGACATCGACGAGCGTGACCATCCCTTCATCGATTTCGACGCCGGCCGCACCACCGAGGGCTTCTTCCGCCTGAAGAAGGGCATGGGCGTCGATCACTGCATCGCCCGCGGCCTGTCCTACGCGCCGTATTCGGACCTGATGTGGTGGGAGACCTCCAAGCCGAACCTGGACGAGGCGCGCCGCTTCGCCGAGGCCGTGCACAAGCAGTTCCCGGGCAAGATGCTGGCCTACAACTGCTCGCCCTCCTTCAACTGGAAGGCCAACCTGGACGACGCCACCATCGCCAAGTACCAGCGCGAGCTGGGCGCCATGGGCTACAAGTTCCAGTTCGTCACGCTGGCCGGCTTCCACAGCCTGAACTACTCGGCCTTCACCCTCGCCAAGGGCTACGCCGAGCGCGGCATGGCCGCCTACTCCGAACTGCAGCAGGCCGAGTTCGCGGCCGAGAAGGACGGCTACACCGCCACCAAGCACCAGCGCGAAGTCGGCACCGGCTACTTCGACGCGGTCGCCACGGCGATCTCCGGCGGC
Organism: Azospirillum oryzae; assembly: GCF_900177515.1. GTDB lineage: Bacteria > Pseudomonadota > Alphaproteobacteria > Azospirillales > Azospirillaceae > Azospirillum > Azospirillum oryzae_A. The sequence continues at coordinate 368,951 of NZ_FXAK01000010.1, read as the reverse complement.
ACCTCCTCGACCACCGCGTACAAGGACTCCACCGAGGCTGACCAGTTCCATTGATCGCAGGTTCCGATCATCGGGATTGGTCCGTGATCCAGTGTGCGAGCTGGATCTTTTCGAACGGCTGATGCTTTGACTTGCCGACGGCCGGGGGCCTTCCCCCCGGCCGCTTTTTTTGTGCCCGAACAGTTCTCGGGCGGTTCAATGGGAATAAGCCTTCGGTTAAGCCACGCACCTATGGTATGGCAGCCCTGCACCGCATCAACCGGTGGTACGATACGGCCGGCCCGAAAGTCTTGAACTGGGCTGGAAAATGCCGGCAAATCCACTGTCGGAACCGGTTTCCGGGCCGCTGCATCCTTGGGTGCGGCGCGGAATCCGTTGTTGACTTGGAACCGCATCGGGACCAATTAAGTCCCCATGCTGAAAACAAACCGATCCGGGACGTAAAGGTCCCACACGCCGGCACCCGACCTTGGGCTACCGGCGGGCGGAACTGGCCGCCGCGCAACCCCTTGCGCGGCGATGACCGTTTCCCGACCGCCTCCCCTGCCCCGGCGGGTTCTCCCTGGCCGACATGCCATCGGAGATGCTCCGGCGTTCTTTGGTGAAACGATGAAAGGACACGACAGTATGGATCAATCGCTCGCAGGAAAGTCTATCGCCATCCTCGTCTCCAACGGCTTCGAAGAAGCGGAGATGACCGAGCCGCAACGCGCGCTCATCAAGACCGGCGCCACGCTGCGTACCATCTCCACCGAGACGGGTCTGGTCAACGGCTGGCACGGCAAATCCTGGGGCCATTACTTCCCGGTGGACAAGCATCTGAGCGAGGCGCTGGGCGCCGACTTCGACATGCTGCTGCTGCCGGGCGGTGAGCGCAGCGTGGCGAAGCTGCAGCAGTCGGCCCACACCCGCCGCATCGTCGGCCATTTCCTGGATGCCGGCAAGCCGATCGCCGCCATCGACCAGGGCATCCAGCTGCTCGCCATCCCCGGCAAGCTGCGCGGCCGTCTGCTGGCCGCCCCGGAGGCCTACCGCGCCGACCTGACCGCCGCCGGCGGCCGGATCAGCGAAGAGGCGCTGGTCGTCGACGACATCACGGTCTCGGCGCTCGGCCAGGACCAGTTGAACGAGTTCGTCGAAGCCGTGGTGAAGCTGTTCACCGAACTGGGTTCCGTTCGCAAGGCCGCCTGATCTCCATCCTCAGACGGTCCCGAAACGGCCGCCGCACCAACCGGGTGCGGCGGCCGTTTCGTTTTCGGGTCCAACTCCTCCGCCGCTGTGACCATTGCCCGTCCGCATGTGATCTCCGACCAATTCACTTACCTTCCGCGTTGATAATTTTAAACGTTCGGATTAGTAAGATTGAGGGTCGAATAATTCCTTCGGGCAGGACAGCTTCTTGTCGGAAGTTTGGCGGGGGTGCAGGCAAATTGGCTAAAATTCGCACATTCGGACAGCTGACCATCCGCGCCAAGATCATCGTCGCCGTGCTCGGCACCGTGGTGATGGCCGGCGCCTTCGGGCTGTTCACGCTCAGCCGGCTGGAAATCCTAAACAATGCCGCCGAGACGATGCGCAGCCGTTCGCTGCCGGCGACCCAGCTGGCCGGTCAACTGACCTCCGCCGCGCAGAGCCACCGCATTGCCGAAGCCGCCTATGCGCTCGCCACCAACGAGATGCAGGTGAATCAGGCCGAAAAGGGCTGGACCGACGCGGTGGCCGAGGTGACGGCCCGCCGTCAGGCCGCAGGATCCCGCTTCACCGGCGGCGAGGGCGCGGCGCGGCTGGCGGCGTTTGACGAGGCCTGGACCGCCTACGCATCCGCCGCCGACCGGGTGCGCGCCCAAGCCCGCGACGGCAATGCCCAGTCCGCCGTCAGCGTCTTCAAGCGCCCCAGCGCCGTCGCCTTCGCCCGCGTGCAGGAGGCTCTTGACGCTCTGGTCGAGAGCACGATGGTCGATGCCGGCGCGGTGGCCGACCAGGGCGCGGCGGTCTATAACAGTGCCCACGGCATGGTTCTGGGCGGGGTGACGCTCTGCACGCTGCTGGCGCTGGGATTCGGCGCCGTGCTGGTGCGCGGCATCTCCCGCCCGATCCTCGATGTCGCCAGTTCGCTGGAACGGCTGGCCGCCCGCGACTTCACCGCCATTTTCGAGGAAGGCCGCCGCGACGAGATCGGGCGCATGGCCACCGCCGCTCGCGTTTTCCGCGACACCATGCTCGACACCGAACGCCTGCAGCAGGAGCAGGAACGGCTGAAGACCGTCGCCGCGGAGGAACGCCGCCGCGAGTTGCGCACGCTCGCCGACGGCTTCGAGGCGACGGTAAAGCGCCTTGTCGAGGCGCTGTCGGCCTCCACCGCCGAAATGGCCGCCGCCTCCACCGCGATGGCGGAGGGCGCGGCCGAGACCGCGCGCCACTCCGACGCGGTGTCGTCGGCGGCCGGCCGCGCCTCGGCCAATGTCGACAGCGTCGCCGCCGCGACGGCCGAACTGTCGGCCAGCTTCGCCGGCATCTCGCAGTTGGTCGCCGATTCCGCCGGGATCGCCGCCGACGCCACCCGCGACGCCGAGCGCAGCACCGCCGTGATGGGCAGCCTTGCCGAGGCGGCAGAGGAGATCGGCAAGGTGGTCGACATGATTTCCGGCATCGCCGGCCAGACCAACCTGCTGGCGCTGAACGCCACCATCGAGGCCGCCCGCGCGGGTGAGGCCGGCAAGGGCTTCGCCGTCGTCGCCAGCGAGGTCAAGCAGCTCGCCGGCCAGACCGCCAAGGCGACCGCCGAGATCCAGGCGCGCATCGCCGAAATCCAGAGCGCGTCGGGCACGGCGGTCGACACCATCGGCGCCGTAACCCGCACCATCGCCCGCCTGAACGAGATCGCCGGCGAGGTCGCCGCCGCGGTCGAACAGCAAAGCGCCGCGGTGGGCGAGATCGCCGCCAACATCCAGGACGCCGCCGACGGCACCCGCAGCGTGTCCGACAACATCGCCGCCGTCACCGCCGCCGCGGCGTCCGCCGAGCAGGCGAGCAGCGTCATGGTGCGCTCTGTCGACACCGTCACCGGCGACGCCGGACGGATGCGGCAGGAGGTGGACGGCTTCCTGGGGGCGTTGCGGGCGTCGTAAGCCCGCCATCGATCCTCCCCTGCCGACGGCGAGCCCGAGGGCCGTCGCGACCATCGAAAGCAAGCCGGCGTAAAGCAAGCTGGCCCCGCTTCGGACCGATAAGGGTCCGGCGGGGCCCGCGTGCATGCGGGCGTGGCGGAACTGTGCCACTCCTTCGCCCATACCGGAGCGCCGCCGTCGGTCATGGGTCCGGCAGCACCCCTCCCCCTTCGTCTTGCCTCTTCCGCATCGCACAAAATCCTTAAAACTGCGCCGACCTTGTATCGGTGCAGGCCCCTGCACGCCCGCATCCGGTGGAGCGCGCCCCAAGCCATGCGCCGGAATTCCGAAGCAAGGAACTGATTTTCAACAGGTTTTTTGGCGCCATCCTGCCCACCCCGAAAGCGACACACATTTGCGCTTTACAGTCTTTGATCTGTATCATATTTTGCTTTCAGAAAATGTTCGCTGGACGCGCAATCCATCTCGGGGATGCCGATGTACACGCAGGGTTTGGACGCCAAGACCGAGCAGAGCGCTCAACCGTCTCCCCGGCTGGTGACGGAACAGGACGCCGCTCTCCAGGGCCGCTTCCAGGAGCGCGTCGACGCCGAAGAGAAGATCGAGCCGCGCGACTGGATGCCGGAGGGCTACCGCCGCACGCTGGTCCGCCAGATCTCGCAGCACGCCCATTCGGAAATCGTCGGCATGCTGCCGGAAGGCAACTGGGTCACCCGCGCCCCGACCCTGCGCCGCAAGGTGGCCCTGCTGGCCAAGGTGCAGGACGAGGGCGGTCATGGCCTCTACCTCTACAGCGCTGCGGAGACGCTGGGCGTGTCGCGCGACGAGCTGGTCGGCCAGCTGCTGTCAGGCAAGGCCAAATATTCCAGCATCTTCAACTACCCGACCCCGACCTGGGCCGACATCGGCGCCATCGGCTGGCTGGTGGACGGTGCGGCAATCATGAATCAGGTGCCGCTCTGCCGCTGCTCCTACGGCCCCTATGCCCGCGCCATGGTCCGCATCTGCCGGGAGGAGAGCTTCCACCAGCGCCAGGGCTATGAACTGATGCTGGCGCTGGCCCAGGGCACGGCCGACCAGAAGCGGATGGCGCAGGACGCGCTGAACCGCTGGTGGTGGCCGTCGCTGATGATGTTCGGCCCGTCGGACGACCAGTCCGCCCACTCCGCCCAGAACATGGCCTGGAAGATCAAGCGCTTCTCCAACGACGAGCTGCGCCAGCGCTTCGTCGACGCCACGGTGCCGCAGGCGGAGTTCCTGGGCCTGACCATCCCGGACCCGGAGCTGCGCTTCAACGCCGAGACCGGCCGTTACGAGTTCGGCGCCATCGACTGGACCGAGTTCAACGAGATCCTGAAGGGCAACGGCCCCTGCAACCGCGAGCGCATCGAGGCCCGCCGCAAGGCGTGGGACGATGGCGCCTGGGTGCGCGAGGCCGCCGTCGCCCATGCCGCCAAACGCAAGCAGCGCGCCCTGAAGAAGGCCGGCTGAGCCAAGAAATCCGAGGGAACGAGACCATGGACCGTAAAGACTGGCCGCTGTTCGAAATCTTCATCCGGCCGAAGAACGGGTTGTCGCACAAGCATGTCGGCAGCCTGCACGCCGCCGATGCCCGCATGGCGCTGGACAACGCCCGCGACGTCTACACCCGCCGCGGCGAGGGCGTCAGCATCTGGGCGGTCCCAGCATCCAGCATCGCCGCGTCCGACCCGTCGGAGAAGGCCAGCCTGTTCGATCCGGCCGACGACAAGGTCTATCGCCACCCGACCTTCTACGACATCCCTGCAGACGTGAAGAATATCTGATGAGCACGGATCTTCTGAAGGAGGCGCTGTTCGCCACCGCGCTGCGGCTGGGCGACACGTCGCTGGTGCTGGGGCACCGGCTGTCGGAATGGTGCGGCCATGCGCCGGAGCTGGAAGAGGACATCGCGCTGACCAACGTCGCGCTCGACCTCGTCGGCCATGCCCGCATGCTGCTGACCTACGCCGGCGAACTGGAGGGCAAGGGCCGCGACGAAGACTGCCTCGCCTACCGCCGCGACGTCTTCGACTACCGCAACCACCTGCTGGTCGAGCAGCCCAACCGCGACTTCGGCCACACCATCGTCCGCCAGTTCCTGCACGACGCCTGGGCGGTGGAGCTGTATGAGCGGCTCTGCGCCTCCAAGGACGAGACGTTGGCCGGCATCGCCGCCAAGGCGGTCAAGGAGGTGCGCTACCATGTCCGCCACAGCGGCGACTGGCTGGTGCGGCTGGGCGACGGCACCGACGTCAGCCACGCCAAGGTCGCCGACGCGCTCGGCCGCCTCTGGCCCTACACCGGCGAGATGTTCGAGCGCGACGAGGCCGAACAGGCGCTGGTCGCCGCCGGCATCGTCCCCGACCCGGCCGAGTTGAAGGCCGCCTGGACCGCCCGCGTCGAAGCGGTGCTGGAGGAGGCGACGCTCGACCGCCCGGCCGACGGCTGGATGCAGAAGGGCGGCCGCCGCGGCGAGCACAGCGAGCATCTGGGCTATCTGCTGGCCGAGATGCAGTTCCTGCCGCGCGCCTATCCCGACGCGACGTGGTGAGGCCGAAATGCCGGATGCAGCAGGCTGCTGGGGACCGGAACCGGGCGCCGACGCGGTCGTGAAGGCCGCCTGGGACGCGCTGGCCGGGGTGATGGATCCGGAGATCCCGGTGCTGAGCATCGTCGATCTCGGCATCGTCCGCGCGGTGTCCGCCGATGCGGAGGGGCATCTGTCGGTGGCGCTGACCCCGACTTATTCCGGCTGCCCGGCGACCGGCGTGATCGTTCTGGAGGCGGAAACCGCGCTGGCCCGCGCGCGCCTCGACGCCCGCGTCTCGGTGGTGATCGCCCCGCCCTGGACCACCGACTGGATCAGCGACACCGGCCGCGAAAAGCTGGCCGAGGTCGGCATCGTCCCGCCGCCGCACTCCGGCAAGCGCGCCCTGACCGCGCCGGACGAGGTGATCGCCTGCCCGCGCTGCGGCTCCCAGGACACCCGCCAGATCAGCCGCTTCGGCTCCACCGCCTGCAAGGCGCTGCACGCCTGCAACTCCTGCCTCGAACCGTTCGACGTGTTCAAATGCCATTGAGTGGAAGCGCCGGCCGCGAATGCCCCCTCCCTAACCCTCCCCCACCTTCGGTGGGAGAGGGAACCGCCGCCGCTTCGCATAAGGCACCCTCTCCCGCGAAGCGGGGGAGGGTTGGGGAGGGGGCAAACGACGCGACCACTCCACCGGCCCGCCCCCAACCGGCCCGATCGAGGACCACCCCATGACCACCCCCAGCTTCCACCCGCTGACCATCCGCGAGTGCCGCCGGGAGACCGCGGACACCGTGTCGATCGCCTTCGACGTGCCGGCCGATCTCGCCGACCGCTTCCGCTTCGTCCAGGGCCAGTACCTGACCCTCAAGACCCACATAGGGGACGAGGAGGTGCGGCGCTCCTACTCAATCTGCTCCGGTGTGGGCGAGGGCGAGTTGCGCGTGGCGGTGAAGAAGGTCGATGGCGGCCTGTTCTCCACCCACGCCAACCAGTCGCTGGCGCCGGGCGCGGTGCTGGAGGTGATGACGCCGATGGGGCGCTTCCACACGCCCATCGACCCGGACGCCGCCCGCACCTATGTCGCCTTCGCCGCCGGCAGCGGCATCACCCCGGTGATGTCGATCCTGAAGACCGTGCTGGCGCAGGAGCCGAAGAGCCGCTTCGTGCTGGTCTACGGCAACCGCACCGTCACCTCCATCATCTTCCGGGAAGAGCTGGAGGACCTGAAGAACCGCTATATCGGCCGGCTGGTCATCCACCATGTGCTGAGCCGCGAACCGGAAGAGGCCGGCCTGCTGGGCGGCCGGATCGGCGCCGGTCTGGTGCGCGAACTCTGCGCCGGCCCGCTGAAGGCCGAGGACATCGACGCCGCTTTCCTCTGCGGCCCCCAGCCGATGGTGGAGGAGGTGCGCGACGCCCTGGCCGCCTGCGGCACGCCGCCCGCCAACATCCATGTCGAGCTGTTCGGCACCACGACCGCCGCCCGCCCTGCAGTCAGGAAGGTGGCGACCGACACCCCCACTGACGCGGCGACCATCGCCATCCTGCAGGACGGCAAGCGCAAGGAATTCACGCTGCCCTATGACGGCGAGAGCATCCTCGACGCCGCCCACCGGCATGGCGCCGACCTGCCCTATTCCTGCAAGTCCGGCGTCTGCTGCACCTGCCGCGCCAAGGTCCGCGAAGGCAAGGTGGAGATGGCCGAGAACTACTCGCTGGAGCCGTGGGAGGTCGAGGCCGGCTATGTCCTGACCTGCCAGTCGCGCCCGCTGACCGAACGGGTCGTCATCGACTTCGACGCCGCCTGACACAACGAGAAAAAGGAAACGCCCCGCCATGACCACCACCCCGCAGAGCCTGTTCGAGACGCACGAGGCGACGCTGCAGAAGGCCGTGGAGGCCTGCCGCAGCCGCGCCTACTGGTCGGCCTTCCCTGAAATGCCGAGCCCGCGCGCCTATGGCGAGACGGCGGCGGCGGATGGCGAGGCGGCCTTCGCGGCCTACCGCGACAAGCCTTTCGAGCTGGACCAGCCGGGCGTCACCGGCACGGTGGGTGGCGAGCGCTCGCCCTTCGGCTTCGACCTCGGCATCACCTATCCGGTGTCGGACGTCGATGCGCTGGTGAAGGCGGCCAAGGCGGCGATGCCGGGCTGGCGCAAGGCCGGGCCGAACGGCCGCGCCGGCGTCTGCCTGGAAATCCTGAAGCGGCTGAATGCCCGCAGCTTCGAGATCGCCAATGCGGTGATGCACACCACCGGGCAGGCCTTCATGATGGCCTTCCAGGCCGGCGCCCCGCACGCCCAGGACCGCGGGCTTGAGGCGGTGGCCTATGGCTGGAAGGCGATGACCGACCAGACCCCGGCCGCGCGCTGGGAAAAGCCGCAGGGCAAGAACCCGCCGCTGGTGATGGACAAGCGGTTCGAGGTGGTCGGCCGCGGCGTCGGGCTGGTCATCGGCTGCGCCACCTTCCCGACCTGGAACGGCTATCCCGGCCTGTTCGCCAGCCTCGTCACCGGCAACGCGGTGATCGTCAAGCCCGGCCCCACCGCCATCCTGCCGCTCGCCATCACCGTGAAGATCGCACGGGAGGTTCTGGCGGAGTGTGGGCTCGACCCCAACCTCGTCACGCTCGCCATCGGCGACACCGTCGCCAAGGATCTGGCACTGCGGCCGGAAGTGGCGGTGATCGACTACACCGGCTCAACCGGCTTCGGCGATTGGCTAGAGCAGAACGCCCGTCAGGCCCAGGTCTACACCGAGAAGGCCGGCGTCAACACGGTGGTGATCGACGGCACCGACGACCCCAAGGGCATGGTGCGCAACCTCGCCTTCACGCTCAGCCTCTATTCCGGCCAGATGTGCACGACGACCCAGGTCATCTTCGTGCCCAAGGACGGCATCCAGGCCGGGCCTGAGCGCATGAGCTTCGATCAGGTCGTCTCCGCACTCGCCGGCGGCGTCGACAAGTTCCTGTCGGACCCGGAACGCGCGGTGGAGGTGCTGGGCGCCATCCAGTCCGACGCCACGCTGGCCCGCATCGACGAGGCCGCCAAGCTCGGCACCGTCGTGCTGCCGTCCCGCGCCATCACCCACCCGAAGTTCCCCGACGCCCGCATCCGCACGCCGCTGATCCTGACCATGGACGCGGCGGATGAGGACAAGTACGGCCATGAGCTGTTCGGCCCGATCTCCATCATCGTGAAGACCGACAGCACCGCCGACAGCCTGGAGCGCGCCGCCCGCCTGACCCGCACGAAGGGCGCGCTGACCACCGGCCTCTACAGCACCGACCCGCAGCTGATCGAACAGGCGACCGACCTGTTCGTCGAGGCCGGCGTCGCCCTGTCGGTCAACCTGACCGGCGGCGTCTTCGTCAACCAGTCGGCGGCCTTCAGCGACTTCCACGGCACCGGCGCCAACCCGGCGGCCAATGCGGCGCTGTGCGACCTCGCTTTCGTCGCCAACCGCTTCCGCGTGGTGCAGAGCCGCGTTCCGGTTCTGGAGGCCGCGCAATGAGCGACCGGCAGACCACCGACAAGACCATCCTCCTCGATATCGCCGACGGCGTCGCCACCATCACGCTGAACCGGCCCGACCGGCTGAACAGCTTCACCGCAGCGATGCATCAGGAGCTGCGCGAAGCCATCGGCGAGGTGCGCGAGGACAAGGCCGTCCGCTGCCTGCTGCTGACCGGCGCCGGGCGCGGCTTCTGCGCCGGGCAGGACCTGTCCGACCGTGCCGTGGCTCCCGGTGCCCAGGGCCCCGACCTCGGCGTGTCGATCGAGAGCAACTACAACCCGCTGGTCCGGTCCTTGCGCGCCCTGCCGATGCCGGTGATCTGCGCCGTCAACGGCGTCGCCGCCGGGGCGGGCGCCAACATCGCTCTCGCCTGCGACATCGTGCTGGCGGCGCGGTCGGCCAGCTTCATCCAGGCCTTCTGCAAGATCGGGCTGATCCCCGACAGCGGCGGCACCTGGACCCTGCCGCGTCTGGTCGGACATGCCCGCGCCATGGGCCTCGCCATGCTGGGCGACAAGGTCCCGGCCGAGCAGGCCGAAGCCTGGGGCATGATCTGGAAGGCGGTGGACGACGACAAGCTGATGGCGGAGGCCGGCGCCCTCGCCCGCCAGCTCGCCACCCAGCCGACGCGCGGTCTGGCCCTCATCAAGCAGGCGCTCAACGCCTCCTCCGCCAACGACCTCGACACCCAACTGGATCTGGAACGCGATCTCCAGCGCGAGGCCGGCCGCACGCACGACTATCGCGAGGGCGTCGCCGCCTTCGTGAGCAAGCGCGCGCCGAAGTTCGAGGGGCGGTGATGGCGGCGCTCGATCCCTCCGTCACCGTCGCGGTGGTCGGGGCCGGCGCCATGGGCCAGGGCATCGCCCAGGTCGCCGCGCAGGCCGGCCACCCGGTCCTGCTGGTCGACACCCGCCCCGGCGCCGCGCAGGCCGCCGTCGAATCCATCGCCAAGGCGCTGACCACGCTGGTCGAAAAGGGCAAGCGCACGGCGGTGGAGCGCGACGCCACGGTGGACCGTCTGCGTGCCGTGAACGGCCTGTCCGACCTCGCCCCCGCCGGTCTGGTGGTGGAGGCCATCGTCGAGGATCTCGACGTCAAGCGCCGCCTGTTCGCGGAGCTTGAGGACATCGTCGGCGCGGATGCCATCCTCGCCACCAACACCTCGTCGCTGTCGGTCACCGCCATCGGCGCCGGGGTGCGGCGGCCGGAACGGCTGGCCGGCCTGCACTTCTTTAACCCCGCCCCCTTGATGGCGCTGGTGGAGATCGTCAGCGGGCTCGCCACCGATCCGGCGGTGCTCGACACGCTGTTCGACACAGCCAAGGCCTGGGGCAAAAGCCCGGTGCGCTGCCGCTCCACCCCCGGCTTCATCGTCAACCGGGTCGCCCGCCCCTTCTACGCCGAAGGACTGCGGCTGGTGCAGGAGCAGGCGGCCGATCCCGCCACCATCGACGCCGTCGTCCGCGAGGCCGGCGGCTTCCGCATGGGGCCGTTCGAGCTGATGGACCTGATCGGCCATGACGTGAACTTCGCCGTCACCCGCTCCGTCCACGCCGCCTATTTCGGCGACCCGCGCTTCCAGCCTTCGCTGATCCAGCAGGAGTTGGTCGAGGCCGGGCGCCTCGGCCGCAAGACCGGCCGCGGCTTCTACGACCACAGCCCCGGCGCCGCCAAGCCGGTGCCGCGCAGCGCCGAACCGGCCGCCAAGCCGCAGCGCGTCACCGTGCAGGGCGAGCTTGGCCCCGCCGCACCCCTGGTCGGGCTGCTGCGCGAGGCCGGCATCGCCGTCGAGGAGACGGCCGGTCCCGGCATGCTCGTCGTCGATGGCATCACCCTGGCCCTGACCGACGGCCGCACCGCCACCGCCCGCGCGGCGGAGGACGGCATCGCCCCGCTGGTGCTGTTCGACCTCGCGCTGGACTACGCCAAGGCGACCCGCGTGGCGCTGGCCCCCGCCGACGGCACGCCGCTTAAGGCGCTCGCCGCCGCCGCCGGGCTGTTCCAGGCGCTGGGCAAGGCGGTGTCGGTGATCGACGACGCCCCTGGTCTGGTGGTGATGCGCACCGTCGCCATGCTCGCCAACGAGGCGGCGGACGCGGCGATGCAGGGCGTCGCCAGCGCCGCCGACATCGACATCGCGATGACCAAGGGCGTGAACTACCCGCTGGGTCCGCTGGCCTGGGCCGACCGCATCGGCCTGCCCCATGTGCTGGCCGTGCTCGACGCGCTGGCCCGCACCTACGGCGAGGACCGCTACCGGGCGTCGGCTCTGCTGCGCCGCAAAATCTCCGCCGCCCAAATCCCCTCTCCCCCCCGGGGAGAGGGTCAGGGTGAGGGGGTCGCACCGCGTGGCTTCCCAAGCAGCGGAAACCCCAACGCCACCACCGACTCCACGCCGCGCATCCCCCTCACCCCAACCCTCTCCCCGGGGGGGAGAGGGGGTAAGGAGCCGACCCTATGACCACCGATCCCCAAAGCCTCGCCGAAGCGGTCGGCCGCGGCATGTACGAGCGCGACCATTGCGCCCAGGCCCACGGCATCGAGCTGCTGGAGATCGCCCCCGGCTATGCCCGCATGGCGATGACCGTGCGCAAGGACATGGTGAACGGCCACGACATCGGCCATGGCGGCATGACCTTCACGCTGGCCGACACCGCCTTCGCCTATGCCTGCAACGCGGCGAACGAGGTGACGGTGGCGGCGGGCTGCTCCATCACCTTCCCGGCTCCGGCCAGGCTGGGCGACGTGCTGACCGCCGAATGCCGCGAAGTGCACAAGCGCGGCCGCTCCGGCGTCTACGACGTCACCGTCACCAACCAGGACGGCACGGTGGTCGGCCTGTTCCGCGGCCAGTCGGCCCGCATCGCGGGGGCAGTCATTTCGGTGGAGTGATTCCAGTGGACTAAACGCCTCTGGCGGCCACGGTCACGATCCCCATCTGTTAGTTTCTGGAGCGAACCATGCGTGAAGCCTACATCTGCGATGCCGTCCGCACCCCCTTCGGCCGTTACGGCGGCGGGCTGGCCCCGGTGCGCCCGGACGACCTCGCCGCGGTGCCGCTGAAGGCCCTGATGGAGCGCAACCCCGGCGTCGAATGGTCCGCCGTCGACGATGTGATCCTCGGCTGCGCAAATCAGGCCGGCGAGGACAACCGCAACGTCGCCCGCATGGCGGCGCTGCTGGCAGGATTGTCTGAGGCGGTGCCCGGCACCACGGTCAACCGCCTCTGCGGCTCCGGCATGGACAGCATCGGCATGGCCGCCCGCGCCATCAAGGCCGGCGAGGCCGAGTTGATCGTCGCCGGCGGCGTGGAGAGCATGACCCGCGCCCCCTTCGTCATGGGCAAGTCCGACAGCGCCTTTTCCCGGCAGGCGGAGATCTTCGACACCACCATCGGCTGGCGCTTCGTCAATCCGCTGATGAAGGCGAAGTTCGGCATCGACAGCATGCCGGAGACGGCGGAGAACGTCGCCGCCGACTATGCCATCTCCCGCGCCGACCAGGACGCCTTCGCCGTCCGCAGCCAGCAACGCGCCGGCCGCGCCCAGGAATCGGGCCGCCTCGCCCGCGAGATCGTCCCGGTCTCGATTCCCCGCCGCAAGGGCGAGCCGACCATCGTCGCCGCCGACGAGCATCTGCGTCCCGACACCACGCTGGAGGCGCTGGCCAAGCTCTCCACCCCCTTCCGCAAGGAGGGCGGCAGCGTCACCGCCGGTAACGCGTCGGGCGTCAATGACGGCGCCGCCGCGGTGATCGTGGCGTCCGCGGATGCCGTGAAGCGTTACGGCCTGACCCCGCGCGCCCGCGTCGTCGGCACCGCGGTGGCCGGCGTGGCGCCGCGCGTGATGGGCATCGGCCCCGCCCCGGCGACGCAGAAGCTGCTGGCCCGCCTCGGCCTGACCATCGGCGATGTCGACGTGATCGAGCTGAACGAGGCCTTCGCCGCCCAGGGCCTCGCCGTGCTGCGCATGCTGGGCCTGCCCGACGATGCCGAGCATGTGAACCCCAACGGCGGCGCCATCGCGCTGGGCCACCCGCTGGGCGCCAGCGGCACCCGCCTGGTCGCCAGCGCGGTGATGGAGCTGGAGGACCGCAAGGCGACCCGCGCGCTCTGCACCATGTGCATCGGCGTCGGCCAGGGCATCGCCATGATGGTGGAGCGGGTCTGAACGGATAGGGCCAACACCGGCCGTCAAGCGCCGGGCATCAGTACGAAGGGAGAAGCGCACCATGTCCATCATGACCGATACCGGCGTTAACCAGGGCGCGAAAGCCGGCATGGACCGCTACGAATTCGCCAGCCGCGACGAGATCGTGGCGATGCAGACGGAGCGGCTGGCATGGTCGCTCCGCCATTCATACGCCAACGTCGACTCCTTCCGCGCCAAGTGCGAGGCGAAGGGCGTCCATCCCGACGACTTCAAGGAACTGAAGGATCTGGCGCTGTTCCCCTTCACCGTGAAGGACGACCTGCGCCGCGCCTATCCCTACGGCATGTTCGCCGTGCCGATGGAGGACATCGTGCGCGTCCATGCCTCCAGCGGCACCACCGGGCGGCCGACGGTGGTCGGCTACACCAAGGGCGACATCGACGTGTGGTCGGAGGTCGTCGCCCGCTCCATCCGGGCAGCGGGCGGCACGCGCAACGACATCGTGCACATCGCCTATGGCTACGGCCTGTTCACCGGCGGCCTCGGCGCCCATTACGGGGCGGAACGGCTGGGCTGCGCCGTGGTGCCGATGTCGGGCGGCCAGACCGAGAAGCAGGTCCAGCTGATCCAGGACTTCAAGCCGACCATCATCATGGTCACGCCGTCCTACATGCTGAACATCGCCGACGAGATGCGCCGCCAGGGCATCGACCCGCGCAGCACCAGCCTGCGCGTCGGCATCTTCGGCGCCGAGCCCTGGACCGGCGCGCTGCGCGAGGAGATCGAGCGCACCTTCAACATCCACGCGGTGGACATCTACGGCCTGTCGGAGGTGATGGGACCGGGCGTGGCGTCGGAATGCGTCGAGACCAAGGATGGCCCGGTGATCTGGGAGGACCATTTCTATCCCGAGATCATCGACCCGGAAACCGGCGAGGTGCTGCCCGACGGCTCCTACGGCGAGCTGGTCTTCACCACCCTGACCAAGCAGGGCATGCCGGTCATCCGCTACCGCACCCGCGACCTGACCCGGCTGCTGCCGCCGACGGCGCGCGGCATGCGGCGGATGGACAAGATCACCGGCCGCTCCGACGACATGCTCATCATCCGCGGCGTGAACGTCTTCCCGACCCAGGTCGAGGAGCTGATCTGCAAGATCCCCGCCCTCGCCCCGCACTATGAACTGGTGGTCAGCCGCGACGGCCACATGGACAACCTCGCCGTCCGGGTGGAGATGCACGAGGACATCCACCCGTCGGAATGGGATGGCCACGCCCGGCACCTGCAGCACTCGATCAAATCGCTGATCGGCATCAGCACCCGCGTCGAGGTGGTGGAGCCCGGCGGCATCGCCCGCTCCATCGGCAAGGCCAAGCGCGTGCAGGACCTGCGTCCGAAGGCTTGACCGCCTCAGCCCTGCTTCGACAGCAGCGGGAAGGCGTCCAGAACACCGGTCAACAGGATCTGGACGCCGACGCAGAACAGCAGGAAGGCGAACAGCCGCGTCAGCACCCGCACCCGCGTCGGACCCAGGAAGGCGACGATGCGGTCGGCGGAGCGGTAGGACAGCCAGACCAGGGCAGCGATTGCCAGCGCCGCCCCCGACATGCCGATGAAGAACTCCATCAGCCCGCCGGCCCCGCGTGTCGGGCGGGTGGATCCCAACGCGATGGCGACCGAAATGGTGCCCGGCCCGGTGGTGAAGGGGATCGTCATCGGGAAGAAGGCCGATTCCGCCAACTGGTCGTTGTCGCTGGTGGGCGCGGCCTGTTCCTGCTTGCGCGCCTCGTGCCGTTCCGGCGCCGACAGCAGCGCCCAGGCCCGTTCGGCCACCACGAAGCCGCCGGCGATCCGCAGCGCCGCCATCGACACGCCGAAGAAGTTCAACACATAGGCACCCGCCCACAGCGCGGTCAGCATGACGATGGCCGAATAGACGCTGACCAGCCCGGCCAGCCGCGCCCGGTCGCGCGGACTGCTGTCCGCCGTCACCTGACTGAAAATCAGCGCCATCGCCAGCGGATTGACGATGGAGAACAGGGCGGTGAAGGCGAGTAGGAAACTGTCGAACATGGCATCCAAGCGTTTGTCGGCTGTCTGAACAGTTAGCGGGGACTGGGCAGGACTGGCAAGGGTGGTTTGATTACCCTCTCCCGCCCCGGGAGAGGGAAGGGGCCCAAGCGAAGCTTGGGAAGGGTGAGGGGTGATCCAAGGATCAGGAATCCATGTCCGGATTGCCCCTCACCCTCCCGCCTTCGGCGGGTCCCTCCCTCTCCCGGGGCGGGAGAGGGCATATCTCCTGCCCGAAAATTCACCACCGATACAGCCTCAGCCCGAAAATTGTGCGCTCCTCGCAAAGCACACCCACCGGACCACTGTCCATCCCGTCAGTTCCTGTCCCAACGGACAAGTTTTCTCTTCGTGAAATCAAACTACTACTTGCCAACCTCCCCACCCCCGCCCCATCTGGTCCGCTTCTTGCTCCCGTCCCCTGCGACAGACGACAACGCGAAGGGACGACCGCCGTGCCAGCCGCCCAGCCCGCACCGCTCACTCTGGTTCCGCCGGCCGCAGACACGGCACCGCGCACCATCGTCGACATCCGCAACCTGACCCTGACCTATCAGGCCGCCGATCATCCGGTCTATGCGCTGAGCGACGTCAGCCTGTCGATTGCCAAGGGCGATTTCATCTCGCTGATCGGTCCCAGCGGCTGCGGCAAGACCACGCTGATGCGCGTCGTCGCCGACCTCGAACAGCCGACCTCCGGCGAGGTGACGGTCAACGGCATGACGCCGGAACAGGCACGTCTGAAGCGCGCCTATGGCTATGTCTTCCAGGCCCCGGCGCTCTACCCGTGGCGGACGGTGGAGCGCAACGTCATGCTGCCGCTGGAAATCATGGGAATGCCCAAGGCCGACCGGCAGCAGCGCGCCCGCGAGCAGCTGGACCTCGTCGGCCTGTCGGGCTTCGAGCGCAAATTCCCCTGGCAGCTGTCCGGCGGCATGCAGCAGCGGGTGTCCATCGCCCGCGCGCTCGCCTTCAATCCGGACCTGTTGTTGATGGACGAGCCGTTCGGAGCGCTCGACGAGATCACCCGTGACCATCTGAATTTGCAGCTCACCCGCCTGTGGCTGAGCACCCGCAAGACCTGCATCTTTGTTACGCACTCCATCGCCGAGGCGGTGTTCCTCTCCACCCGCATCGTGGTGATGAGCCCGCGCCCCGGCCGCATCCTCGACGTCATCGACTGCGACCGCGACCTGCCGCGCGAACGCACGCTCGACATCCGCGAAAGCCCTGAGTTCCAGCGCATCGCCCACCGCGTCCGCGAAGGGCTGATGGAGGGCCACAGCTATGACGACTAAACACACGCTGCCCGTCGCCGTGATGGCGCTGGCGGTGCTGGTGCTGTGGTACGCCGGTGCGGTCTGGCTGAACGCGCCGATGGCGACGGATGCGCTGAACCGCGCCGGCCAGGGCTGGACGACCGCCGACCTGATCCGCGCCACGCTGGCGATGAAGCGCCCGATCCTGCCGACGCCGGATCAGGTGGCGCTGGACCTCTACAACTCCCTGACCGGCTATCCGGTGACCAGCATCCGCAACCTGCTCTACCACACCGGCGTCACCGCCGGGGCGGCGCTGGCCGGCTTCGGCATGGGGGTGGTGCTGGGGGTGGCGCTGGCGGCGGGGATCGTCCAGGCGCGCACGCTGGAATCGAGCCTTCTGCCCTGGGTCATCGCCTCCCAGACCGTGCCGATCCTGGCGATCGCGCCGATGATCGTGGTGATCCTCGGCAACCTGGGCTTCACCGGCCTGCTGCCCAAGGCGATCATCGCCGCCTATCTCTGCTTTTTCCCGATCACCATCGGCATGGTGAAGGGGCTGCGCTCCGCCGATCCGCTGACGCTGGACCTGATGCGCACCTACAGCGCCGGCACCGCCCAGACCTTCCGCCTGCTGCGCCTGCCGGCCTCCCTGCCCTACCTGTTCACCAGCCTGAAGATCGCGGTCGCCGCCAGCGTCGTCGGCGCCATCGTGGCGGAGCTGCCGACCGGCGGACAGGCGGGGTTGGGCGCCCGGCTGCTGTCCGGCTCCTACTATGGCCAGACCGTGCAGATCTGGAGCGCCCTGGTGATGGCCGCCTTGCTGAGCGTCACGCTGGTCGCCGCCGTCGGCCTCGCCGAGCGGGCGCTGGTGCCGGGTGCCCGCGGAGGTGCGCGATGAACCGCCCCGCCATGGCGCACCCCACCATGTCCCCGTGGCCGCTGGTGATGCTGGCCGCCCCGCTGCTGCCCTTCGCCACGTTCGACGGCACCGCCCTGTATCTGCCGCAGATACCGGCGGCGCTGGCCCTCTTCGCCCTGACCGTCGCGACGATCCTCGCCCGCCGCCTGCCCGGCTCCGCGCTGGGCGAGGCCATTCTCCTGCTTGCCGGAGTCGCCTCCGCCTATGCCGCCCCGCTGGTTCTGTTGAACCAAGGCCACGCCCTCGCCCAGGCCGGCGGACTGTGGATCTACGTGGCGGGCGCCACGCTGCTGCTGTGGCGCGTGCTGGCGCTCCTGGCGGGAACCAGCGGCCCGGTCCGGCTGACCGGTCCCGCCCTGTTCGGGCTGGCGCTGGTCATGCTGTGGGAGATCCTGACCCGCGGCTTCCAGGTGCCGATCATCCTGCTGCCGCCGCCAAGCCTCGTGGCAACCGCCTTCGTCGCCAACGCCGCCGACCTGTGGGACGATTTCCGCCAGACGGTGCTGATCTCGGTCCTGCGCGGCTACCTGATCGGCTGCGGCGCCGGCTTCCTCGTGGCGATTCTGGCCGACCGGGTGCCCTTCCTGGCGCGCGGGCTGCTGCCGCTCGGCAACCTCGCCAGCGCCGTGCCGGTGGTGGGCATCGCGCCGATCATGGTGATGTGGTTCGGCTTCGACTGGCAGTCCAAGGCCGCCGTCATCGTGGTGATGACCTTTTTCCCGATGCTCATCAACACGCTGGCCGGGCTGCAAAGCGCCGAACGCATCCAGCTCGACCTGATGCGGTCCTACGGCGCCGGCTATTGGCGCACGCTGGCGATGCTGCGGCTTCCCTGCGCCTTGCCCTTTTTGTTCAACGGACTGAAGATCAACTCGACCTTGGCCTTGATCGGGGCCATCGTCGCCGAGTTCTTCGGGACGCCGGTGGTGGGGATGGGCTTCCGCATCTCCACCCAGGTCGCCCGGATGAATCTGGACATCGTGTGGGCGACCATCGCCGTCGCCGCCCTGACCGGATCGCTGCTCTACGGCGCATTGGCGCTGGCGGAGCGGCATGTCACCGCCTGGCACCCGTCTTTGCGCAAACGCTGACCGCCTTTCTTCAAGCCAAAACAAACTCCAGCCAGAAGAGGATCGAACGCGATGAAGACCCTTGCCTCCGCCGTCCTGCTCGCCGCCACCGCGCTCACCGGCCTCGCCGGCTGGGGGGCGCCGGCCGCCGCCGCCGATCCGCTGACGCTGCAGCTGAAATGGGTCACCCAGGCCCAGTTCGCCGGCTATTACGTCGCGGCGGCCAAGGGCTTCTACAAGGACGCCGGGCTGGACGTCACCATCAAGGCCGGCGGCCCCGACATCAACCCGACCCAGGTCATCGCCGCCGGCGGCGCCGACGTGATCGTCGACTGGATGCCGTCTGCGCTCGCCAGCCGGGAAAAGGGCGTGCCGCTGGTCAACATCGCCCAGATGTTCCAGAAGTCCGGCATGATGCTGACCTGCCGCAAGGACGCCAACATCAAGGACCCGAAGGACTTCAAGGGCCACACGCTGGGCGTCTGGTTCTCCGGCAACGAATATCCCTTCCTGTCCTGGATGAGCAAGCTGGGCTACTCCACCTCCGGCTCCAGCCCGGACGTCAAGGTCCTGAAGCAGGGCTTCAACGTCGATCCGCTGCTGCAGAAGCAGGCCAGCTGCATCTCCACCATGACCTACAACGAATATTGGCAGCTGATCGAAGCCGGGATGAAGGCCGACGAACTGACCGTCTTCAAGTACCAGGACCAGGGCGTGGCGACGCTGGAAGACGGCCTCTACGCCACGGAAAAGGCGCTGTCCGATCCGAAGACGGTCGAGAAGCTGGCCAAGTTCGTGAAGGCGTCGGCCAAGGGCTGGGAATACGCCGCCAAGAACCAGGCGGAGGCGGTGAAGATCGTTCTGGAGAACGACACCACCGGCGCCCAGACCGAGGAACACCAGACCACCATGATGCAGGAGGTCGCCAAGCTGATCGACGGCGGCGCCAAGGGCACCGGCTATCTCGACCCGGCCGACTTCAACCGCACGGTCGACATCCTGATGTCGGGCGCCTCCACCCCGGTCATCTCGAAGAAGCCGGAAGGCGCCTACAGCCACGCGGTGTTCGACGCGGCGGCGAAGCTGTAAGAAGCAGGATGGGGGCGCTTCCCGCGCCCCCTATCCCCGCGCCGCCATCAGCGTCCGCAACATCCGCTCGAACCGCGCGCCGGCGAGCGAGACCTGATCGAGCAGCCCCTCGTCCAGCTCGTCCTCCATGATCCGGCCGGCATCCATCGTCTGGCCCTTGCCGTATTTCAGCCGGTCAACCGTGCCGCGCAGGCGGTCGGCCAGGAAGATCGCCAGGGCCTTGTAGAAGCGCCCGGCGAAGCCGCCGTCACTGCGCAGCCGCGCTTCGATCTCCCGCTTCGCCAGCGCCAGAACGATGCAGCGCCCATCCGCCGACACGGTGGCCGAGGGCGGGGCAGAATCGACGAAGGACACCTCGCCGACCACCTCGCCGCTGCCCAGCCGCGCGACGGTGCCGACCCCGGCGACATCGACGGTGGCGTGCCCCTCCAGCACAATGAACAGCGAGTCCGACGCCTCCCCCTGGCGCACCAGCACCTGCCCGCCGGCCAGATCGAGCCGCCGGCCGGCGCGAGCCATCCACTCGATGTCCTCGTCGCTGAGGTTTCCCAGAATATACAGGACCTTACGCATCGTTCCCCCTAAAGCAACTGCCGGCTGGCCAGCGTCCGGAACGGCCCGTCCACCGCCATCAGATCCTCGTACCGCCCGGACTGCACCAGCCGCCCGGCCTCCAGCACCAGGATGCGGTCGACGTCGCGGATGGTGCTGAGGCGGTGGGCGATCACCACGCGGGTGACGCTGAGCTTGGCGAGCGACGCCGTCACCACCGCCTGGGTGCGGTTGTCGAGCGCGCTGGTCGCCTCGTCCAGCAGCAGGACGCGCGGGCGATGCACCAGGGCGCGGGCGATCATCAGCCGCTGGCGCTGGCCGCCCGACAGGGTGCCGCCGCCGTCCATCAGCACCGTGTGCATGCCCATCGGCATCTGTTCGATGTCGCGGTCCAGCCCGACCAGCCGCGCCGCGTGCCACGCATCGTCCAGCCCCAGCGGCGCGGTGCCGACGATGTTCCGGAACAGGCTGCCCGAGGTGATGCGGCCGTTCTGCAAGACCACGCCGATCTGCCGGCGCACGGCGGCGAGGTCGAGCCGTTCGGCGGCGCGCCCGTCGAAGAACACCTCCCCCTGATCCGGCCGCTCGAAGCCCAGCAGCAGGCGCATCACCGTGGATTTGCCGCTGCCCGACGCCCCGACGATGGCGACGAACTCCCCCGGTTCGATCGACAGGCTGAGGTCGTGCAGCACCGGCGGCGCATCGGGGGCATAGCGGAAGCCGACGCGGCTCAAGGTGATGCCGCCCTGCAGTTCGCCCGGCGCGTCGCGGCCGGCCGGCACCTCGGGCGCGGTGTCCAGGATCGGCCGGGCGCGCTCCAGCAGCGGCAGGACGGTCAGGCTCTTGGTCAGGGCGTGCGCCATCTCGGTCAGCGCCGCCAGCAGCTGGCCGAAGGCGGTGATGAAGGCCAGGAAACTGCCGGTGGAGAAGGGGGCCGGAGGCGCCTCGCCCGGCGTGGCGGCGAGCGCCTGCAAGGCCTGCTGCTTGGCATCCGATTCCATCAGCAGCGCCACCGCCAGGAACACCGCGATGGTCGCCAGCGTCGGGAAGGCGGCGTGGAAGGTCTCCAGCGCGTTGCCGTAGCGTTGGGCGGCCACCGCGCGCGACTTCTGAGCCGAGAATCCGCGCGCCCATTCCGCCATCGCCCGCGGCTCCGCCCCGGCGACGCGCAGCTTGCCGATGCCGACGATCAGCTGCAGCACCAGCCCGTCCAAGCGGCCCTGACGGCGGATATGCTCCCGCTCGTGCCGCAACTGGCCATAGGACAGCGCCCCGGTCACCAGCGCCGACAGCAGCGCCAGCGCGGTCGCGATCAGGGCGAGGCGCCAGTCATAGACCGCCAGCAGCCCCAGGCTGATCGACCCGAACAGCGCGCCCAGCAGGCCGGTCACCGTGCTGGCCGCCAGGATCTCGCGCACCGTCTGCAACCCCAGCGCCCGGTCGGCGAGGTCGCCGGCGGTGTAGCGGCGGAAGAAGCCCACCGGCAATGCGAACAGCCGGTCGATGAAGGCCGCCTGCATCACCCCGTCGATCCGGCTTTCCAGCCGCAGCACCGCCATCACCTTGACGATGTCGAAGGCCGCACTGCCGATGGCGGCGGCGACCAGTCCGGCGATGATGAAGACCAGCTGCCCGGTATCGGCGCGCGGGATGGCACTGTCGAACAGGAAGCCGGTGGCGACCGGCACCAGCAGCCCCAACACCGCCGCCGCCAGCCCGCTCAGCCCCAGCCGCATCCCGTCGCCGCCCAGGCCGCGCAGGGGAAAGCGGATCGCCTCCGCCGCACCCAGCGCATGGGCCGGCAGCGGGCGGTAGAGGTGCAGCGCCTCCGCCGCCAGCAGGTCGGCGACTTCCTGCGTCACGCGGCGCCGTCCGCCGCCATCCAGCATGTCGAAGCCGGCCGGGGTGGGCAGCAGCGCCACCGGCACCCTGCCTTCCTCCAGCCAGCCGAGCATCGGCGCCCCTTCGCCCCGCCACCAGCCGTCGCGCAGGATGACCTTGCGCCCGCGCAGGCGCGCCGCGGCCAGCATCAGGTCCAGCGTTTCCGAGGCAGGCTTGCCGGCGGCATCGATGCGGGGAAGCGGCTCCTCCAGCCCCATCTGCGCCATCAGCGCGGCCAGGGCAGCCGACAGCGGGTCCGCCGCCGGGGCCATGGCGGTCGCGGAGGCCGGCCCGTCGACGAGGTCGGACAGGCCGCCCAACGCCTGGGCCAGCGAGTCCTTCGCCGAGTCCCGGCTGCGCTGGGCGCGCTTCACCTCGCTGTCGGCCTGGGCGGCGATGCGCCCGCCGATGCGGTCGAGCGCCAGCGCATGGAAACGGTCGAAGGCCGGCCACAGCGTGGCAGCGTCGGGCCAAGCCTCGGTCACCGCAACGGCGGCTCCGCCAGCGCTTTCAATCCAGGCGCGGTCGACCATCGGCAGCGGCGGCTCTCCTGCCACTGTCGCCGGTGCGCCCAGCCATGCCGCCTGCCCCTCCGTCACCGTCAGCCACAGCGGCCGGCGCGGGTCGGCGTGCAGCCGCTCACCGGCACCGAGCGAGCGCTCGCCCGGTTCCGCCACCCGGTCAGGCCAGACCGCCTCGCCGCCGGTCGCGGCATCGGTCAGGCGCAGGACCCAGGCCTCTGCATGGGGCAGGAAATCCTCCGCCCCGGCCAGCGCCTCCCGCTCCACCCCGCTGAGGCGCGAGCCGATGGACCCGACCGCGACCAGCGTCGCACCATCATGCGCGCCGACCCCGAACAGCAGCGCCCCGGTTTCCGCCCGGAACAGGTGGCGGCGCCGGCCGCTGTTGCCCGCGAGGTGGAACAGGTCGACATAGCCGTCCTCCACCCGCCAGCCCAGCCGCGGGTCGTCCAGCGTCAGCGGCCGGTGGTTGCCGCCCTCCACGAGAATGGGGGCCTGCAGGGTCGCGGGGCTGTCCAGAACGTCCATCGCCTCACCCCGCCGCGATCAGCGAGGCATACTCGCCGCCGCGCGCCAGAAGATCCTCGTGGCTGCCGCGCTCCACCACCCGCCCCTGGTTCAGCACGATGATCTCGTCGCAGTCGCGGATCGTGCTCAGCCGGTGGGCGATGATGATGCAGGTGCAGCCGCGCCGCCGCAGATTGTCGTCGATCAGCTTCTCCGTCGCCACGTCCAGCGCCGCCGTCGCCTCGTCCAGCACCAGGATCGAGGGGTCGGCGGTCAGGGCGCGGGCGATCTCCAGCCGCTGGCGCTGGCCGCCGCTCAAATTCACGCCGCCTTCGGCGACCGGCGCGTCGAGCTGGCCCTGGCGCCCGGCGACCTCTCCCAGGATGGCGGCGTCCTCCAGCGCGCGGGTCAGCGCCGCTTCCGGCACCGTGCGGTCCCACAGGGTCAGGTTGTCGCGCACCGACCCGTCGAACAGGAAGACGTCCTGATCGACATAGGCGATGGAGGCGGCGCGCAGCCCCACCGGGATCTCCGCCGGCGGACGCCCGTCGAACAGGATCTGCCCCGACCAGGGCTGGACGAGGCCGCAGATCAGCCGGCCGACGGTGGATTTCCCGCTGCCCGACCCGCCGACCAGCGCCACCCGCATCCCCGGCGCCAGCACCAGCGACAGCCCCTCGATCAGCGGCGGGTCGAGCACGCTGTAGCCGAAGGAGACATCCACCAGTTCCACCGCCCCGCTCAGCCGCGCCGGCCCCTCTGCAACCTCCGCCCCCTCGGCGGCGAGGCCGGACTGCGGGTCCGGCGCATGGTCCAGCGTGTCGTTCAGCCGCTGCAGGTCGGCCTTCACCCGCTGCAGCGTCCCGCCCATGCCGACCAGCTTGGCGACCGGCTCGGAGAAGCTGGCGGCTAGGCTCTGGAACGCCACCAGCGCGCCGACGGTCAGCGCGCCGTCCATCACCCGCACCGCGCCCAGCCCCAGGATCGCCGCCGTGCCCAGCGCGTTGAGGAAGGCCGGCGCCACCGTCAGCATCGCCGAATGCACCCCCAGCGTCTGGCGCACCGACAACAGCCGCGCCTGATAGCCGGCCCAGCGCTCGAACGCCTGCCCCTCCAGCCCGGCCGATTTCAGCGTTTCGATCGCCTGGATGCTGCCGATGGTGACGGCCCCCAGCTTGGCCTGTTCCGACAGCAGGCGCCGCCCGGCATCCTCCCGCCCGCGCGAGGCGCCGCGCAGGAACAGCACATTGCCCAGCACCAGCAGGATGGTCACCGCCGCCAGCGCCACGTCGTAGGTCAGCATGACCAGCCCGAAGAAGACCACCGTCAGCAGGCTCATCGCCGCCGTCGCCATCTCCCCCGACAACAGCCGCGCCACCCGGTCGTTGGCGGCGACACGGCCGGCGATGTCGCCGGGATGGCGCTGCCCGAAGAACGGCACCGGAAGCTGCAGCAGCCGCCAGACATAGCGGCTGGCCATCACCAGGGCGAATTTGGTCTCCAGCTTCAGCAGGGCCGACTGCTGCAGCGCCGTCAGCGCCGCCCGCAGCAGCGCCGTGGCGCCCATGCCCAGCAGCAGCGGCGCCAGCCAGCTGCGCTGACCGCCGATCAGCACCTCGTCGACGAAGGCCTTGGTGAAGGCCGGCAGGGCGATGCCCGGCAGCACCAGCGCCAGACTGGCGGCCAGCGCGAATCCCACCGCGGCGCGCGACCGCTTCAACTGCCGCCCGAGCATGCCGGCAAGGCTTGGCGGCCTCTCACCGGCGACGAACTCCGGCCCGGTCTCGAAGGCCAGCGCCACGCCGGTGAAGGCCTCGGAGAACTCGGCGCGGGTGACGCGGCGCGGGCCGGTGACCGGATCGTTCAGATAGGCGTGATCGCCCTTGAAACCTTCGAAGACCAGATAATGGTTGAAGTTCCAATGGACGATCAGCGGCCAGGGCATGTCGGCCAGCGCGTCCGGCTCCTTCTTGAAGCCCTTGGCGGTCAGGCCGTAGCGCCGGGCGGCGCGCAGCAGGTTGCTGGCCTTGCTGCCGTCGCGCGAGACGCCGCAGGCGACGCGCAGCTCCTCCAGCGGCACCCAGCGGCCGAAATAAGCCAGTACGATACCGAGCGAGGCGGCGCCGCACTCCACCGCCTCCATCTGCAGCAGGGTGGGCGTGCGGACTCTGCTCTGACGGCGAACCGGCTGCTTTGCGCTCACAGGCCGGTCGCCTTGCGCAGGGCCGGGATGACGAAGGCCATCGGCGGCTGTTCGCGCACCGTCACCTCGCCCTCGGCCAGCGTGCCGCTGGTGATGGTCATCGCCGGCCCGCCGCCGGACGACCAGCGGTAGCCGGACGGCGTTCCGGCCTCCGGCACCAGATCGACGCGCACGGCAAACGGCGGCCCCTTGGCGGAGAACTGCGTCACCAGCCGGTCGTTCTGCAGCACCGCCAGCATGCCCTGCGGGGTGGAGGGGAAGTCCGACACCTCGGCGACCCGGCCGACCAGCGTGCCGTATTCCTCCTTGCGCACCGTCGACGGCGCGATGCGGACATCCATGCCGGGCTTCAGCTTCTTGCCGTGCTCCGGCGGGACATAGAGCACCAGTTGCAGGCCGCGCGATCCGCTTTCGATGCTGACCACCGGGGTGCCGGCCGCCACGCGCGCCCCCTCCGCCACCTTCCATTCGGTGACGCGCCCGTCGGTCGGGCTGAGGATCCGGGTGTCCTGCTCCAACTGCAGGGCCAGTTCGTCCACCCGCCGGCGGGCGTCGGCGACGCGGTCGCGCCCCTCCGTCAGCGTCTGCTCGGCCCGGCTGGCCATGTCCAGTTCCTCGGTGTCGATCTGCAGAAGCTGGCTCTTGGCGTCGCTGACCTTCTGGCGGGCGGCGGCCAGCTCCTGCCGGGTGTCCTCCACCCGCTGGCGGGTGGTGAAGCCGCGGCTGGCGATGTCCTCCTGCCCGCGCAGCAGGGTGTCGAGGAACTGCACGCGCGTCTCCGCGGCGGCCACCACCTGCCGCAGGGCAGCGCGGCGGGCGGCGAAATTGGCGCGGCGGGCCTGCGCCTCGCGCTCCAGCTGATTGGTGCGGCGCGCCAGATCCTGCTCCCGCTCCCTCACCACCGCCCGCGCGTGGTCGAGCGTCTGTTCAAGCTCCGCCTTGTCGACGCGGGCCAACAGCTGGCCAGCGGTCACAGTGTCGCCGGGCTTCACCAGCGGCGCCACCAGCGCGCCGGACGCGCTGGCGACCGCGTCGAACACCCGGCCGCCGCTGCTGACCAGCAGTCCGGAGCCGATCACCCGCGTCGGGATGGTCCCCACCACCGCCCAAACCAGCGCCAGTGCCAGCAGCCCCAGCAGCGCGGCCAATGCCAGCCAGCCGCGCGGCGTAGTCAGCGTGACCAGCCGGTCCAGCTCCTCCGGCGACGACAGCCGGTCGAGCGCCGCCTTGCGGAACAGCCTTTCCGACGGCGAGGGGGTGGTCGGCGCTGCGGTCATGCGGATCGGGCTCGCAATGGGCGGTGCAAAGGTGGGTGTACGAATGGGTAGGTTGTGGAGAGTGAAACAAGCAGCGTGGCCATTGCAACCCTGCTGAACCGCGCCTCCCACGCTGTCACAGGAACTGTCACCGGACGGCCATGAATTTCCGGCGGCAAAAGGCTTTTCGCCTATGGAAGCGCAGCGATATATTAGTAACCGCGGCGTCAGGCCGAAGGACAGGATCGGGACGACAATGACTTCCAACGCGGGCGATTCGAATCTGGTGGCCGCACCGGCGCGCCGCCGCCGTCGCCGGCCCGCCAGCGCCACCGCAAGGCCCGCCCACCGCGGCGCCACCGTGTCGGGCACCATCTACCGCGACCTGCGCGACGACATCGTCTCGCTGCGCCGCAAGCCGGGCGAGCCGGTGATCGAGAAGGAGGTGGCGGAGGCCTATGGCGTGAGCCGCACGCCGGTGCGCGAGGCGATGCTGAAGCTTGCCGACGAAGGGCTGGTGGAGGTGTTCCCGCAGTCCGGCACCTTCGTCGCCCGCATTCCGATCAGCGCCCTGCCGGAGGCCATCGCCATCCGCCGCGCGCTGGAGGAGGCGACGGTGCGCTACGCCGCCGAACAGGCGACCGGCAGCCAGATCGCCCGCCTGCGCGCCAACCTGGAACTGCAGCGCGAGATGAAGGAGGCCGGCAATCTCGACGGCTTCCACGATGCCGACGAGGCGTTCCACGCGCTGCTGGCGGAGATCTCCGGCTATCCCGGCTTCTGGGCGGTGACCCAGCAGGTGAAGCGGCAGGTCGACCGCTACCGCCACCTGACCCTGCCGGCGGCCGGCAGGATGGACAAGGCGCTGGGTGAACACAGCGCCATCGTCGAGGCGGTCGCCGCCCGCGACCCCGACCGCGCGGTGGGCGAGTTGCGCCACCACCTGACCGACCTGCAGCTGGGCATCGGCGACGTCCAGCGGACCTATCCGCAGTATTTCACCGCCTGAGGATGGCGGGACGCGCTCACAGTTTGCGCGTCTCGTACTCCGTGAAGCAGGCGGCGCGCGGCGTGTAGCCGCCGGCGAAATGGGGCGAGGAGACGATCATGTCGGCCGTCGCCTCGTTGCAGGCCATCGGGATGTTGTAGAGCGTCGCCAGCCGGGTCAGCGCCTTCACATCCACATCGTGCGGCTGGGCGGTCATCGGATCGACGAAGAAGACCAGCAGGTCGATCCGCCCCTCCGCGATCATCGCGCCGATCTGCTGGTCGCCGCCCAGCGGGCCGCTCTTCAGCGGGGTCACGTCCAGGCCGGGATGGGCGTCGCGCACCTTCTGGCCGGTGGTTCCGGTCGCCCAATAGGCGTGGCCGTCCAGCGCCGCGATGTTGGCGCCGATCCAGGCGATGAGGTCCGCCTTGCGGGCGTCGTGGGCGACGAGGGCGATGCGCTTGCGGGGCTGCTGGCCAGAGCGTTGGCCAGAGTGCTGGGTGGTCATTGACGGACACTCCGGACGGGGACCATACACTAATATATTACCCCGTCCGCCAGCGCAACGCGGGTCCGCCGCCCCGCCACGGTTCGGCCGTTCAAAGCAACTTTGCCGCACCCTCCGCCTGATGAAATGTCCGGAATTCCATCATTAATCCTTGCCCTGCTTACTAGTATATTAGTATGATTGCGCCAGACCCGCCGGACAGCCGGCTGCACAGATTTGAAAGGACCCACCCCATGAAAATCTCCGTCCGGCACGCCTCCCACCCCGATGCCGTCCGCGGTTACGACACCGAGACGCTGCGCGACCATTTCCTGGTTCCGACCATCTTCGAGGCCGACGAGACCGTCTTCACCTACAGCCACATCGACCGTTTCGTGGTCGGCGGCGCCATGCCGGTTGCCGGCCCGGTGAAGCTGGAGTCCTCCAAGGAGATCGGCTCGCCCAACTTCCTCGACCGGCGCGAGCTGGGCGTGGTCAATGTCGGCGGCGCCGGCCGCGTCACCGTCGACGGTGCCGTCTATGAACTGGCGCCGCGCGACGCGCTCTATGTCGCGATGGGCAGCACGGACGTCACGTTCGAGAGCCTGGACCGCCGCGAGCCGGCCAAGTTCTACCTGAACAGCACCCCCGCCCATGCCCGGTTCGAGACGATGAAGATCTCGATCGGTCAGGCCAAGGCCGTGCATCTCGGCGACCCGGCCCAGTCGAACGAGCGCACCATCTACCAGATGATCCACCCCGACGTGGTCCGCACCGCGCAGCTGGTGCTGGGCATGACGGTGCTGAAGCCGAACAACATGTGGAACACGATGCCGTGCCACACCCATGACCGGCGCTGCGAGGTCTATTTCTACTTCGACCTGCCGGAAGAGGCGCGCGTCATCCACCTGATGGGCGAGCCGGAGCAGACCCGCCACATCGTGGTCGCCAACGAGCAGGCGGTGATCTCCCCGCCCTGGTCGATCCATTCCGGCGTCGGCACCCGCAACTACACCTTCATCTGGGCGATGGGCGGCGACAACCAGGACTTCACGGACATGGACTTCGTCGCCATGGACCGCCTGCGCTGAGGATGGCCGCCATGACGACCCCGTTCGATCTTTCCGGCAAAACGGCTCTGGTCACCGGCGCCAACACCGGCATCGGTCAGGCCATCGCCGTGGCGCTGGCCCAGGCCGGCGCCGACGTCGCGGTGGCCGGCCGCACCCCGCCGGTCGAGACGCAGGCGATGGTGGAGGCCGCCGGCCGCCGCTTCGTCTCGATTTCCGCCGACTTCACCAGCATCGAGCCGATCCCCCGCATCATGGAGGAGGCGGTCGCCGGGTTGGGCAAGCTCGACATCCTCGTCAACAACGCCGGCATTATCCGCCGGGCCGATTCCATCGACTTCACCGAAGCCGACTGGGACGAGGTGATGACCGTCAACGTCAAGTCGACCTTCTTCCTCTGCCAGGCCTTCGGCCGCCACATCATGGGCCGGAACGCGAAGGGCAAGATCATCAACATCGCGTCGATGCTGTCCTTCCAGGGCGGCATCCGGGTGCCGTCCTACACGGCCTCCAAGAGCGGCGTCGCCGGCATCACCAAGCTGCTGGCCTGTGAATGGGCAGGCAAGGGCATCAACGTGAACGCCATCGCGCCGGGCTATGTCGAGACCAACAACACCACGGCTCTGCGCGCCGACGAGAAGCGCAACGCCGAGATCCTGGCCCGCATCCCGGCCGGGCGCTGGAGCGTGCCGGCCGACATGGCCGGCCCGGCGGTGTTCCTGGCGTCGGACGCCTCCGACTATGTCCACGGCACCATCCTGCCGGTCGACGGCGGCTGGCTGGCGCGCTGATCCGCAACAACGCCCCTCTCCCCGCCGGAGAGGGGAGACCGGCAGGGAGAGGGGAGAGATGACCACAGACGTGTTCGTGACCGCTGGCGACATCCCGTGGCAGGATCTGGGCGACGGCGTGCGCCGCAAGATTCTCGGCTACAACGACACGATGATGATGGTGCGGGTGGAGTTCGAGGCCGGCGCCATCGGCGCGCAGCATCGCCATCCCCATGTCCAGTGCGCCGTGGTGGAGAAGGGATCCTTCGACGTCACCATCGACGGCCGCACGCAGCGCCTGACTGCCGGCGACGGCTATATGGTGCCGTCCAACGTGCTGCATGGCGTGGTGGCGCTGGAGCCGGGCGTGCTGCTCGACATCTTCACGCCGATCCGCGAGGACTTCCTGGGCGAGCCGGTGGCCTACGCCGCGGAAGCCGACGCCAAGTAAGTTCTAGGCCGGATCGCCCGGCGCCGTGAAATAGCGCGGATAGTCGCGCCGGATGTCGGCGACCGAGATCTGCAGGTCGTCCAGATGGTCGTCGAGCGCCTTGATGGCGGCCGCGGGATCGTTGGCCGCCACCGCCTCGACGATGGCCGCATGCTCGGCGATCACCTCGGCGATGCGGCCGCGCACCGGCAGGGTCAGCAGGCGGTAGCGGTCGATCTGCACCTTGGTCTGCTGGATCAGCGTCCAAAAACCGGGATAGCCGGCGATGTCCGCGATCAGCGCGTGGAACGCCTCGTCGGCCTGATGGAAACCTTCATAGTTGGCGGTCTCCTGCATCTCCCGCTGCAGTTCCAGATTGGCGCGGAGCGCCGCGATCTGGCTGCGGCTGGCCCGCGCCGCCGCATAGCGCACCGTCGCCTCCTCCAGAGCCTTGCGGATGGCGAAGGCCTCCGGCAGGGCATCCAGCGGGATGCGCGACACGAAGGTGCCGGACTGCGGGAAAATCTCGATCAGCCCTTCATCGGCCAGCTTCAGCACCGCCTCGCGCACCGGCGTGCGGCTGACGCCATAGGCCTCGGCGATCTGCTTCTCGGCGATGGCGTCGCCGGGCTTGCGCTTCAGCGAGACGATCTCCGCCCGCAGATCGCGGTAGATGCGCGACGCCACGGTCGCGGCGCGGCGCGGCGGACGGACCGCCGCGGCCGGGGCCGCCGCACGGCGCACGGTTGCGGAGACCAGGCCGCCTTCATCCTCTGTCGTCGCGACCTTCTTCACCGATGGCTCCATTCCGGCAGGCATGTAACCGGGCGGCGCGCCGCCACCCGTGGGATGTTCGTCATACCCGTCAATCTACCCGCCCCCCTTCACCAAGGTCAAATCCATCGCCGATCTCCCAACAGGATCGGGTGCGGCGACTGGGCGCAGGCCGCACCGGTGCCGATGCCGCGGAACGGGAACGATTGGGCTTGCAATCTAATCTGATATATTAATATTATACGACCAGCCGGTAGGGACGGTCCCCCGCACGGACCCCGCCTTTTCCCCACCCTGCTTTTGTCCCTCTCATGCAGCGTAGAGGCTTCCGATGCTTCACCCCGACCGTCTTTTCCCGAGCGACCCGACGCAACGCGACATCGCGCGCCGCCTGTATGGCGAAGTCGCCGCCCTGCCGATCGTCAGCCCGCACGGCCACACCGATCCGTCCTGGTTCGCGAAGGACGAGGCGTTTCCCGATCCGGCCAGCCTGTTCGTCAAGCCCGATCATTATGCATTCCGCATGCTCTACAGCCAGGGAATTCCGCTGGAGCAGCTGGGTGTTCCGCGCAAGGACGGCGGCGAGACCTCGACCGATTCGCGCGCCATCTGGCGGCTGCTGGCCAGCAACTGGCACCTGTTCCGCGGCACGCCGACCTCGATGTGGCTGACCCACGCCTTCGAGACCGTCTTCGGCGTCACCGAGCGTCTGAGCGCCGCCAGCGCCGACCGCATCTACGACCAGATCGAGGACTGCCTGCGCAAGCCGGAGTTCCGCCCGCGCGCCCTGTTCGAGCGCTTCAACCTCGAAGTGCTGGCGACCACCGAATCGCCGCTCGACCCGCTGGTGCACCACAAGGCGATCCGCGAGAGCGGCTGGAAGGGCCGGGTCATCACCGCCTTCCGTCCCGACCCGGTCGTCGATCCCGAGTTCGAGGGCTTCCGCGAGAACCTCGCCGAGCTGGGCCGCATCACCGGCAAGGACACCGCCACCTGGGACGGCTATCTCGCCGCGCTCGCCGACCGCCGCCTCTATTTCAAGAGCTATGGCGCCACCTCGACCGACCACGGCCACCCCACGGCGGCGACCGCCGATCTGGCCCGCGGGGAAGCCGAGAAGCTGTTCGACATCGTCCGTCGCGGCGGCGCCACTGCCAATGAGGCCGAGCTGTTCCGCGCCCAGATGCTGACCGAAATGGCGCGGATGAGCCTGGAGGACGGGCTGGTGATGCAGATCCACCCCGGGTCTTTCCGCAACCACAACGACCTCGTGTTCCAGCGCTTTGGCCGCGACAAGGGCGCCGACATCCCGAGCGGCACCGAGTATGTGCGGGCGCTGAAGCCGCTGCTCGACCGCTTCGGCAACGAGCGCGACCTGACCATCATCCTGTTCACGCTGGACGAGGACAGCTACGCCCGAGAGCTGGCGCCGCTGGCCGGCCATTACCCGGCACTGCGCGTCGGCCCGGCTTGGTGGTTCCACGACAGCCCCGAGGGCATGCGCCGCTACCGCGAGATGATCACGGAGACGGCCGGCTTCTACAACACGGTGGGCTTCAACGACGACACCCGCGCCTTCTGCTCGATCCCGGCCCGCCACGACGTGTCGCGCCGCGTCGATTGCAGCTTCCTCGCCCGTCTGGTCGCCGAACACCGGCTGGCCGAGGACGAAGCCGCGGAGTTGGCCGTCGACCTCGCCTACCGCCTCGCCAAGAACGCCTACAAGCTGTGATCGGCTGAACCTTCCTCTCCCCCGCCCGCGCGGGGGAGAGGAAGGATCACGTCTCCTCAAGGACATCTTCCCATGGCATCGCTGACCATCCGCCTGCACCCCGCCGACAACGTCGTCGTCGCCGGCGCCGACCTGGAGCCCGGCATCACCCTGCCCGGTTCCGCAGAGGGCTCTGGCGTCGCGACCACCGGGCCGGTGCCGGCCGGGCACAAGGTCGCGGTGCGCGCCATCGCTCTGGGCGAGCCGGTGCGCAAGTACAATCAGGTCATCGGCTTCGCCACCGCGGCGATCCAGCCGGGCGACCATGTCCACGTCCACAACATGGGCATGGGCAGCGACTTCGAACGCGATTACGCCTTCGGTGCCGACGTCCACCCGGTGGAAATGATCCCGGAGGCCGAGCGCGCCACCTTCCAGGGCATCCTGCGCCCGGACGGCCGCGTCGCCACCCGCAACTACATCGGCGTGCTGACCTCGGTGAACTGCTCCGCCACCGCGGCGCGGATGATCGCCGACCATTTCCGCGGCCCCGCGCTCGCCGCCTATCCCAACATCGACGGCGTCGTGGCGCTGACCCACGGCTACGGCTGCGGCATGGCCGGCAGCGGCGAGGTGATGGACACGCTGCGCCGGACCATCGCCGGCTATGCCCGCCACCCGAACTTCGCGGCGGTGATCCTGCTGGGTCTCGGCTGCGAGGTGAACCAGATCGACAAGCTGATGGAGGCCACCGGTCTTGAGGAGGGCGCCCGCGTCATCCCCATCGGCATCCAGGATATGGGTGGTACGGCGGCGGCTGCCCGCGAGGGCATCCGCCGGATCGAGGCGCTGCTGCCGGAGATCAACGACGTCACCCGCCAGACCCTGCCGGCCAGCCACCTGACGCTGGCGCTGCAGTGCGGCGGCTCCGACGGCTATTCGGGCATCACCGCCAACCCGGCGCTGGGCTATGCCGTCGACCTGCTGGTCCGCAACGGCGGCACCGCCGTGCTGAGCGAGACGCCGGAGGTCTATGGCGCCGAGCATCTGCTGACCCGCCGCGCCGTCCGCCGCGAGGTGGGCGAGGCGCTGGTCGAGCGCATCGGCTGGTGGGAGGACTACACCAGCCGCACCGGCGGCGAGATGAACAACAACCCGTCGCCCGGCAACAAGAAGGGCGGCCTGACCACCATCCTGGAAAAGTCGCTGGGCGCGGTCGCCAAGGGCGGCACCACCCCGATGACCGCGGTCTACCGCTATGCCGAGCCGATCACCGACAAGGGCTTCGTCTTCATGGACACCCCCGGCTACGACCCGGTGTCGGCGACCGGTCAGGTAGCGGGCGGCGCCAACGTGCTGTGCTTCACCACCGGCCGCGGCTCGGTCTTCGGCTGCAAGCCGACGCCCAGCCTGAAGCTGGCGACCAACAGCACGCTGTTCCGCCGGATGCCGGACGACATGGACATCGATTGCGGCGCCATCGCCACCGGCGACGCCACCATCGAGGAGGTCGGCCGCGCGATCTTCCAACTGGTGCTCGACACCGCGTCGGGCCGTAAGACCAAGAGCGAGGAACTCGGCGTCGGCGCCGATGAATTTGCTCCTTGGCAGATGGGAGCGGTTATGTAAGGGGTCCGCCCCCTTACCGATAACCGTAGACGAGCCGGCGCCATGCCCGACAGTTCCCTACACCGCACCGATGCCGACACCGGCCCTTCGCCGGTCAACGCGCCTCAGACCCCGATCCAGCCCACCGGGTCGGCGTCCAAGGGCACGGAGCCGATGCGGGCGATCCTGCTGGTGGTGCTGGCGGTGGCCTGCCTGTCCTGCTCCGACGCCACTGCGAAATATCTCGCCCGGACCCTGCCGCCGGCCGAGATCGCCTGGATGCGCTATGTCGTCTTCACCGCGCTGGTGATGCCGCTGGCGCTGCGCGGCGGCTCGCTCCGGGTGCTGAAGACGACGCGGCCGGGGCTTCAGGTGGTGCGCGGGCTGGGCATGCTGGGCTCGGCGCTGTTCTTCATCATGGCGATGCAGCATCTGCCGCTGGCCGAGGCGGCGGCGATCAGCTTCGTCTCCCCCGTCTTCGTCACCGTGCTGTCGATCCTGCTGTTAGCCGAGAAGGTCGGCGTCCGCCGCTGGGCGGCGCTGCTGGTCGGGCTGGCCGGCGTCATCATCGTCATCCGGCCGGGTGCGGAGGGGTTCCAGCCGGCCTCGCTGCTGCCGATCCTGACCGCCTTCAGCTGGGCCCTGGGTCTGGTCGCGACGCGCAAGATGACGGTGCAGGAGAACCCGCTGACCACCTTGGTGTGGAGCGCGCTCACCGGCCTGATCGTTCTGACGGCGCTGCTTCCCCTGCACGCGGCATGGCCGACGCCGTGGGAGATGCTGCTGGGGGTCTTCATCGGGCTGGTCTACACCCTGTCGCAATGGCTGCTGATCCTGGCCTACCGCCAGGGTGAGGCATCGGTGCTGGCGCCCTTCACCTATGTGCAGCTGATCTGGTCCACCGCGCTGGGATTCCTCGTCTTCGGCGCGGTTCCCGACCATTGGACCTTCGTCGGCACCGGCGTGATCATCGCCAGCGGCCTCTACACCGCGCACCGCGAACGGATGCGGGCGCGCCAGAACCGCCCCGCGGCGGCATGAAAAATATGGATTTGCCGGGGCATCCCCCGGCTTGCGGAGAAGAAGCATGACCGACACGCCCAACCGCGTCGCCGCGCTCGGCGAATGCATGATCGAGATGTTCCGGCGGCCGGACGGGTCGCTGACCATGGGCTTCGGCGGCGACACGCTGAACACCGCGGTCTATCTGGCGCGTCTGGGCACGCCGGTCGACTATGTCACCGCTCTCGGCGACGACAGCATCAGCGAGGACATGATCGCCGCCTGGGCCGCCGAAGGCGTGGGCACCGGCCACGTCCTGCGCGTGCCGAACCGCCTGCCCGGCCTCTACCTGATCGAGACCGACTCCAGCGGCGAGCGCCGCTTCCTCTACTGGCGCGACAATGCTCCGGCGCGCGAGCTGTTCGCCCTGCCCCAGACGCCGGAGCTGTGCGCAGCGCTGGAGGGCTACGGCGTCGTCTACCTCTCCGGCATCAGCATCGCCATCCTGGGCGAGCAGGGCCGCGAGCGGCTGTTCGAGGTGCTGCAGCGGGTCCGCGCGCGCGGCGGCAAGGTCGCCTTCGACACCAACTGGCGCCCGCGCCTGTGGCCGGACCTCGAGACCGCCCGCGCCGCCTTCGACCGCATGCTGCGGCTGACCGATATCGCGCTGCCCGGCGTCACCGACCTGCGCGACCTCTATGGCGATGCCGATGCCGACGCCGTGCTGGCCCGCGTGCGCGATGCCGGCGTCTCCGAGATCGTGCTGAAGCTGGAACAGCCCGGCTGCGTCGTGTTCCAGGACGGTAATGCCGTCGAGGTTCCCGCGCTGAAGGTCGCCACCGTGGTGGACACCACGGCGGCTGGCGACAGCTTCAGCGCCGGCTATCTCGCAGCCCGCCTGCGCGGCGAGGGGCCGGCCGACGCCGCCCGCGCCGCCCACCGGCTGGCTGCCGCCGTCATCCAACACCGCGGCGCCATCATCCCGCGCAAGGCGATGCCGGCCTGAACCAAGGTTTTTTTGGCTTCCAGATCACCCTTCCGCCGCCAGTTCGCGGCGGAAGGCGCGGCTCGCCATCTGCGCGAAGCTGGTGAGCGCCGCCTCGTCGGCGCCGTCGCGCGCCGCCGCCGACATTCCCCGCATCGCGATCGTCACGAAGTCGGCCAGTGCGCCGGCCCGCTCCGGCGCCTCTTCGGCGATGAAGTCGCGGAGCGCCGCCACGCCGGCCTTCCTCATCTCTTCGGCCAACGCGCAGGCTTCCGGGTCGGCGCTGTTGCGCGCCCCGTCGAGCACGAGGCAGCCCGCCACCCCGTTCCGCTCCGGATAGAGCCGCGCCGCCAGCAGCAGCGTGCGCTCGACCACCTCGGCCACGCCGCCGCCCTCTGCCCGCGCGCGGGCGAAGATGTTCGCCTCCCCCGCCGCATAGCGCTGAAGCGCCCGCTCGAACAGCCCGGCCTTGCTGCCGAAGGCGGCATAGAAGCTCGGCGGCTTGATCCCCAGTTCCGACCCCAGCTCGGCGACGCCGACGGCGTCGTAGCCGCGCGCATGGAACAGCCTCATTGCTGTTTCCACGGCCTCGTCCACATCGAAGGACCGCCGCCGTCCACGCGACCCGGACGATTCTGTAGCGACCACTATATTTTCTCCTTGCGCAAACGCCCCGCTGCCATTTATATAGCGCTCACTACATTGTCTCAAGGAGCGCATCATGGGTGAGTTCACCGGCCGCAAGATCCTGGTCCTCGGCGGCAGCCGCGGCATCGGCAAGGCCATCGTCCGCCGCTTCGCCAAGGCCGGCGGCACCGTCGCCTTCACCTATGCCGGGTCGAAGGATGCGGCCGAGGCGCTTGCCGCGGAAACCGGCGCCGAGGCCATCCGCACCGACAGCGCCGACCGCGACGCCCTGATCGCCACCGTGGCGGGTCGCGGCGCGCTGGATGTGCTGGTCGTCAATGCCGGCACGGCGATCATCGGCGATCCGCTGACCTTCGATCCCGACGCCGTCGACCGCATGATCGACATCAATGTCCGCGCGCCGTACCACGCGTCGGTCGAAGCGGCACGGCGCATGAACGAGGGCGGACGCATCATCGTCATCGGGTCGGTCAACGGCGACCGCGTGCCCTTCGCCGGAGCGGCCGCCTATGGCATGACCAAGTCCGCGGTGCAAAGCATGGTGCGCGGTCTCGCCCGCGATTTCGGCCACCGCGGCATCACCGTGAACGCCATCCAGCCGGGTCCGACCGACAGCGACATGAATCCGGCCGACGGCCCGATGGCGCCCGCCATGAAGGAATTTATGGCCATCAAGCGCTACATCCATGCCGACGAGGTCGCCGAACTGACCGCCTATGTCGCCGGTCCGCATGCCGGGATGATCACCGGCTCGTTCCAGACCATCGACGGCGGCTTCGGCGCCTGACGACGGCCGTTCGGCATTGAAAAAGGGGGACGGCGACCGTCCCCCCTTTGCGTTCCTACTTGTCGCCGCCCCGCCGCTTCGCGCCTTCGCCGCCGGTCTCGTCCGGCATCGGCGTCTGCATGGTGTCGCCGGTGATGTGCTGCGGGTCGTCGCCGCTCCGCGGCGTGTTGCCGGTGGACATGGCGTCGACGGCGCGCTTCGTCCGCTCACCGTCCTTGCGCGCATCCTGCTCATGTCCTGACAGGTCGCCGGATGCCTTGTCCTTGGCCTGATCGATCACGCCCTTCATGCGCTCGTTGTCGCCTGCGCTCCGGTTCTGGTCGTTCTTGTCGCTCATGGCGCTCCCTTTCGTTGGCGTGGTGACGGCGCCGGCCGGCTGACCGGCTGCGTCGCCTCTCCCTTCAACAACCGAAGCGCCGCCGCAAAGTGCGCCGCGCAAAAGCGGTAGGGCGCGCGTCTACCGCAAGGCTACGCCTTCATGCGCCAGCAGCCAGCGCTTGCGCTCCACCCCGCCGCCATAGCCGGTCAGCGCCCCGCCGGAGCCGATCACCCGGTGGCAGGGCACCACGATGCCGATCGGGTTGGCGCCGTTGGCATGTCCCGCCGCCCGCACCGCCGCCGGACGCCCGGCCAGCGTCGCCAGTTCGCGATAGGTGACGGTCCCGCCGCAGGGAATGCCGCGCAGCGCCGCCCATACCGCGCGCTGGAACGGCGTGCCGCCGGTGCGTACGGGCAGCCGGTCGATCGCCGCAAGCTCGCCCGCGAAATAGGCATCCATCGCCCGCCTCAGCCCACCCGGATCGGCGGACGGCCGCAATTCGTAACCGCCGGGATGGTGCAGGCGCAGCAGCCGGTGCAGCCGGTCCTCATGGTCGGTCCAGTCGATGGCGCGCAGGGCGCCGTCGGTGTCGGCGACCACGATCAGCTCGCCGATGGGCGTGGCGGTGCGGTCGATCAGCAGGCTGGACGGAGCGGACATGGCGGCACCCTCTATCCCTCTCGCATAAGGCGCTGCCGAAATTGAAGGCAGCGGCCTGCCGATGCAACTCTTTGATACGGCGCAATTTCCTGTTTCCGCTCCCCCCGTTTCCCATGGATTTCTTGCAGCAAGCCGCCAAAAGAGGCGCCAAAAGGCTGAGTTGCGTGCAATCCGCATGGCTGGCATGATGGCGGCATGCCTGTCCATATCGTCAGTTCTTGACCGAACAGTCAGCTTTTCCGCCGCCCGTCTTCGTTGGCAGTGCTGGTTGGTTCTCTTGGCACGCGGGTTGCTGACACTTCGGTAGACACGCCGCTCCGCGACCGAAGGGAAGCCATCCGCCATGACCCTGATCGCTACGCTTGCCACCACTCCAAAGCCCGACGCGGACCAGCCGCCCTCGCCCTATGCCGACCTGAGCCCGGCGATGACGCCGGTGCAGGCGCTGGCCGAGAGCAACCGCTGCCTGTTCTGCTACGACGCACCCTGCATCAAGGCCTGTCCGACCGGGATCGACATCCCTGCCTTCATCCGCTCGATCGCCACCGGCAACCTGAAGGGCGCCGCGACGACGATCCTGTCGGAGAACATCATGGGCGGCACCTGCGGCCGCGTCTGCCCGACCGAGACTCTGTGCGAACAATCCTGCGTCCGCAACCGGGCGGAGGACCGCCCCGTCGCCATCGGCCGGCTGCAGCGCCATGCCACCGACCGCCTCATTGATGGCGAGCCGGCCCACCCCTTCCCCCGCGCCGCCGCCACCGGCAAGCGCGTCGCCGTGGTCGGCGCCGGCCCGGCCGGCCTGTCCTGCGCCCACCGCCTCGCCACGCTCGGCCATGAGGTGACGGTGTTCGAGGCCAAGGCGAAGTCCGGCGGCCTCAACGAATACGGCCTCGCCCCCTATAAGATGGCCGATGATTTCGCCCAGCGCGAGGTCGCCTTCATCCTCGGCGTCGGCGGCATCAGTGTGGAGCATGGCCGCAAGCTGGGCGCCGACCTGTCGCTCGACAGCCTGCGCGCCGACTATGACGCCGTGTTCCTGGGCGTCGGCCTGGGGTCCAACAACCGCCTCGGCATCCCCGGCGAGGAGCGGGCGGGCGTCGAGGACGCCACCGCCTTCATCGAGCGTGTCCGTCAGGCTCCCCCCGGCCAGCCGCCAGCCGTCGGCCGCAGCGTCGTGGTGATCGGCGGCGGCAACACCGCCGTTGACGCCGCCATCCAGGCCAAGCGCCTGGGTGCCGAGGATGTCACCCTGGTCTACCGTCGCGGCCGGGCCCAGATGGGCGCCACCGCCTGGGAGCAGGAGCTGGCCCAGACCGAGGGCGTCGTGCTGAAGACCTTCGCCGCCCCGAAGGAAATCGGCGAGACCACAATCACCTTCGAACGCACCCGCCTGACCGACGGCAGGCTGACCGGCACCGGCGAGACCTTCACCCTCCAGGCAGACATGGTGCTGAAGGCGGTGGGGCAGAAACTGTCGGCCGACGCGCTGGACGGACTGCAGGTCACCGGCGGCAAGATCGCCGTCGACGACGCCTATCGCACCACGCTTGCCAAGGTCTGGGCCGGCGGCGACTGCGTCGCGACGGGCGAGGATCTGACGGTCCAGTCCGTGCAGGACGGCAAACTCGCCGCGCTCGCCATCCACAGCCACCTGTCCGCCTGAGGAAAGGGAGCCACATCATGGCCGATCTCAGCAGCACCATCGCCGGCATCCGCTCCCCCAACCCCTTCTGGCTGGCGTCGGCCCCGCCGACCGACAAGGCCTACAACGTCGTCCGCGCCTTCAAGGCGGGCTGGGGCGGCGTGGTGTGGAAGACGCTGGGCGAGGACCCGCCAGTGGTCAACGTCTCCAGCCGCTACGGTGCCCATCTTGACACCGACCGCCGGATGATCGGCTTCAACAACATCGAGCTGATCTCCGACAGGCCGCTCGACGTCAATCTGCAGGAGATCATCCAGGTCAAGCGCGACTGGCCCGACCGCGCCATGGTCGTTTCGCTGATGGCGACCATGACGGAAACGGCCTGGGCCGGCCTTGCCCGCCGCATCGCCGAGACCGGGGCGGCCGACGGGCTGGAACTCAACCTCGGCTGTCCGCACGGCATGTGCGAGCGCGGCATGGGCTCCGCCATCGGGCAGGTGCCGGAGATGGTGGAGCAGGTCACCCGCTGGGTGAAGAACGCCGTCAACCTGCCGGTGATCGTCAAGCTGACCCCCAACATCACCAACATCCTGTGGTCGGCGGAAGCGGCCAAGCGCGGCGGCGCCGACGCGGTGTCCCTCATCAACACCGTCAACTCCATCGTCGCGGTCGACCTCGACGCCATGGCCCCCACGCCGGTGGTCGACGGCAAGGGCAGCCACGGCGGCTATTGCGGCCCGGCGGTGAAGCCGATCGCGCTCAACATGGTGGCGGAGATCGCCCGCAACCCCGAGACCCGCGGCCTGCCGGTCAGCGGCATCGGCGGCATCACCACATGGCGCGACGCCGCGGAATTCCTGGCGCTGGGCGCCACCAACGTCCAGGTCTGCACCGCCGCCATGACCTACGGCTTCAAGATCGTCGAGGACATGATCGGCGGCCTGTCCAACTGGATGGACGAGAAGGGATACCGGACCTTGGACGAGTTGAGCGGCCGCGCCGTGCGCAACGTCGTCAACTGGAACGACCTGAACATGAACTTCTCGACCAAGGCGGTGATCGACCCCGCCTTGTGCATCGACTGCGGCCGCTGCCACATCGTCTGCGAGGACACCTCGCACCAGGCAATCCGCATCGATCAAGGGGAGGGCCGCCGCCTCTTCACCGTGGTCAACGAGGAGTGCGTCGGCTGCAACCTGTGCAGCCATGTCTGCCCGGTGCCGGACTGCATCACCATGGTGCCGGAGCAGAACAACCTGCCCTACGTCACCTGGCCCAACGACGCCCGCAACCCGATGCGCGTTCCCGAAGCCGCCGCCGAATAAACGACGTTCAGGAGAGAGCAACATGTCCACCCCGCAGAATGTCGCCGTCAACGGCTCGCGCCTGTGGCAGAGCCTGATGGACATGGCGCAGATCGGCGCCACGCCCAAGGGCGGCGTGTGCCGGCTGGCGCTGACCGACCTCGACAAACAGGGCCGCGACCTGTTCGTGCGCTGGTGCGAGGAGGCCGGCTGCACGGTTTCGGTCGACAAGATGGGCAACATCTTCGCCCGCCGCCCCGGCCGCGACGACAGCCTGCCGCCGGTCATCATGGGCAGCCATCTCGACAGCCAGCCGACCGGCGGCAAGTATGACGGCGTCTATGGCGTGCTGGCCGGGCTGGAGGTGGTGCGCAGCCTGAACGACATGAACTACGTCACCGAGGCCCCGGTGGAGGTCGCGGTCTGGACCAACGAGGAAGGCTCGCGCTTCGCCCCCGCCATGGTGTCGTCCGGCGTCTTCGCCGGGGTGTTCGATCTGGAGTACGGCCTGTCGCGCGCCGACCTCGACGGCAAGACGATGGGCGAGGAGTTGGCCCGCATCGGCTATGCCGGCGACCAGGAAGTCGGTGGCCGCAAGGTCGGCGCCTATTTCGAGGC
Organism: Azospirillum oryzae; assembly: GCF_900177515.1. Taxonomy (GTDB): domain Bacteria; phylum Pseudomonadota; class Alphaproteobacteria; order Azospirillales; family Azospirillaceae; genus Azospirillum; species Azospirillum oryzae_A. The sequence goes on along the minus strand of NZ_FXAK01000010.1, from coordinate 326,460 downwards.
CCACATCGAACAGGGTCCGATCCTGGAGATCGAAGGCAAGACCATCGGCGTCGTCACCGACTGCCAGGGCCAGCGCTGGTACGAGATCACCTTCACCGGCCAGGAGGCCCATGCCGGCCCGACCCCGATGGTCCGCCGCAAGGACGCGCTGCTGGGAGCATCCCGCGTCGTCGATGCGGTCAACCGCATCGGCCTGAAATACGGCCCGCTCGCCTGCGCCACGGTTGGGCTGATGCAGATCCATCCCAACAGCCGCAATGTCATCCCCGGCCGTGTCTTCTTCACCGTCGACTTCCGCCATCCCGACGACGCCATCCTCGCCGCCATGGACGGCGAGCTGCGTGCCGAGGTGGAGCGCATCGCCGGCGAGATCGGGCTGGAGAGCGATTTCCAGCAGATCTGGTACTACGCCCCGATCAAGTTCGACGAGACCTGCGTCGCCGCCGTCCGCAAGGGGGTGGAGCGCACCGGCCACAGCTTCCGCGACATCGTCTCGGGCGCCGGGCATGACGCCTGTTACCTGTCGAAGGTGGCGCCCACGGCCATGGTCTTCATCCCCTGCATCGACGGCATCAGCCACAACGAGGTCGAAGAGACGACCCCGGAATGGTCGACCGCCGGCTGCGAGGTGCTGCTGCACGCCGTGCTCGACCGAGCAGACGCCATGGCGGAGCAGGTGAAAGCGCCCGCGGAGTGATACGCTCCCGCTGAGAAGGCATCAGCAACAGCAATGGCAAAAGCGATGGCGCGAACGGCTGCCGACACCACCGACACCACCTCGCCCCAGGGCCGCATCCGGCGTGAGAACGTCGAGCGCATCCTGAAGGCGGCCGAACGCGTCTTCGCCGAAGCCGGCTTCGCCGGCGCCACCATGGCCGACATCGCCGAGCGGGCCGGCCTGCCCAAGGCCAACCTGCATTACTATTTCGGCACCAAGGACGAACTCTACCGCGCGGTGCTCGACAACATCCTGCGGATGTGGCTGGCGCCGATCGATTCCTTCACCCCCGATGCCGATCCGTCCGTCGCGCTGACCGCCTACGTCATCGCCAAGATGGAGGCGTCGCGCACCCGGCCCCACGCCTCGAAGGTCTTCGCCAACGAGATCCTGCATGGCGGGAACCAGGTCGAACGTTTCCTGGCCGAGGACCTGAAGTCGCTGGTCGACGCCAAGGCAGGCGTCATCGACGGCTGGGTCGCCGCCGGCCGCATGGCGCCGGTGGATGCCCGCCAGTTCCTGTTCATGATCTGGGCGGTGACCCAGCATTACGCCGACTTCGACGTGCAGATCCGCAAGGTGCTGGGCCGCCGCAGCCTGACCCGCCAGGACTTCGCCGCCATGACGGCGGAGGTGCTGCGCATGGTCCTGCGCGCCGCCGGGCTACCGGAACCTGAAATCCCGATTACGCCCACCGACTCCGTCCCATCGAACCTCTGAGGGAGCGCCCGAGCATGTCCACCATCCTGATCCGCGGCGGCACCGTCGTCACCGCCGAGCACACCCGCCGCGCCGACGTCCTCTGCCAGGACGGCATCATCACCGCGGTGGGCGACACTCTCGACGTGCCGGCGGGGGCGGAGGTGGTGGATGCCGGCGGCTGCTACGTCATGCCCGGCGGCATCGATCCGCACACCCACATGGAACTGCCCTTCATGGGCACGGTGACGACGGAGGATTTCTTCAGCGGCACCGCCGCCGGCTTCGCCGGGGGAACGACGATGATCATCGACTTCGTCATCCCCAACCCGAAGCAGAGCCTGATGGAGGCCTACCGCACCTGGCGCGGCTGGGCGGAGAAGGCGGCCGGCGACTACAGCTTCCACGTCGCCGTGACGTGGTGGGACGAGAGCGTGCGGCAGGACATGGGCACGCTGGTCGCCGACCATGGCGTGAACAGCTTCAAGCACTTCATGGCCTACAAGAACGCCATCATGGCCGACGACGAGACGCTGGTGAACAGCTTCCAGCGCTGCCTGGAGCTGGGCGCGATTCCCACCGTCCATGCCGAGAACGGCGAGCTGGTCTTCCAACTGCAGAAGAAGCTGCTGGCCCAGGGACTGACCGGTCCCGAAGCGCACCCCCTCTCCCGCCCACCCGAGGTGGAGGGCGAGGCCGCCAACCGCGCCATCCAGGTCGCCCGCGTGTTCGGCGTGCCGGTCTACATCGTCCATGTCTCGGCCAAGGAGGCGCTGGAAGCAATCGAACGCGGCCAGAACGGCGGCCAGCGCGTGTTCGGCGAGGTGCTGGCCGGACATCTGCTGATCGACGACAGCGTCTACCGCAATCCCGACTGGGACTTCGCCGCCGGCCACGTCATGAGCCCGCCCTTCCGCCCGAAGGAACATCAGGACGCGCTGTGGCGCGGCCTGCAGGCGGGGCACCTGCACACCACCGCCACCGACCATTGCTGCTTCTGCGCGGAGCAGAAGGCGATGGGCCGCAACGACTTCACCAAGATCCCGAACGGCACCGCCGGCATCGAGGACCGCATGACCGCGCTGTGGACCCACGGCGTCAACACCGGCCGGCTGACGATGAACGAGTTCGTCGCCGTGACCTCCGCCAACGCCGCCAAGATCTTCAACCTCTACCCGCGCAAGGGCTCGGTCAGCGTCGGGGCCGATGCCGATCTGGTGGTGTGGGACCCGAAGGCGACCAAGACCATCTCGGCCAAGACCCAGATGCAGAAAGTCGGCCTGAATATCTTCGAAGGCATGACCGTCACCGGCACCCCGGCCTACACGCTGAGCCAGGGCCGCATCGTCCACGCGCTGGGCGAAAGCCGCGCCGTGCGCGGTGCCGGCCGCTACATCAACCGCCCCGCCTTCCCGCCGGTCTACGAGGCGGTGTCGAAGCGCAACGCCCTGAACGTCCCGGTGGCGGTGGAACGGTAAGAAACCGGAAGAGCCCCCGCCCGAAAGCTCGGGCGAGGGCTCTTTCCGTCTAACTAGACGCTCACTTCAGCCGTCACCCCACCGGGTTGGCGAACAGGAAGTTCTCCGCCGTCAGGCTGTTGCGGTCGACGCCCATCAGCTTGATGGAGTTGAAGGCGCCGAGGTCGATCGACAGGTCGGCGCCGTTCTGCGCCGAGTGGGTCAGCACGTCGTTCAGGCTGCTGAAGCCGGAGATGCTGCGGAGGTCGACCACGTCGCCGCCGGTGCCGGCCTGGAAGTCGCCGATGCAGTCCCACCCGTCGCCGGCATTCTGGACGAAGGTGTCCCGCCCGGCGCCGCCGACCATGTAGTCGTTGCCGCCGTTGCCGGTGATGGTGTCGTTGCCGCTGCCGCCGGCCAGGAATTCCCCGGCCGAGGTGCCGGTGATGGTCTGGCCGGTGGGGCCGGTGGACCCGCCCGTGCCGCCACCCGTGCTGCCGCCCACCGTCGCGAAGGAGAAGTTGGCGGCGGTCAGGCTGCTGCGGGTGACGTTGGCCAGGATGGCGCTGTTGCCGTTGTCGAAGCGGACGACGGTGTTGGCGCCGTCCTGAACGGTGACGGCCATCACCGAGGCGAAATCCTTCAGCCCGTTCCAGCCCGCGACGTTCAGCACGTCGCCGCCGCTGCCGGCCTGGAAATCGCCGATGTAATCCCAGCCGTCGCCCGGCTTGAAGACGAAGCTGTCGCTGCCGGCGCCGCCGACCATATAGTCGTTGCCGGCATTGCTGATGATGGTGTCGTTGCCGCTGCCGCCGGCCAGATAGTCGCGGGCGTCGGTGCCGGTCAGGGTCAGCCCGCCCGTGCCGCCACCGGTGTTGCCGCCCCCGGTGTCACCGCCGCCGGTCGAGCCGCCGGAACCGGCCTGCCCCAGCGTGATGGTGTTGCCCGACAGGCTGATGTCCGACGCGGCGAAGCTGCCGGCGATGCGCAGGGTCATGTCGGACCCGGCGGTGGAATCCAGCCCGACATGGACCAGGGTGACGCCGTTCACCGTCTCCGCCTGGACCTGTCCGGCCTGCAGCGCGCTGCCGGTGCCCGACCCGACGCTGCCGGACAGCGACGCCCCGGCGATGGCGAAGGCATCGCCGGTCACGGCACCGGTGATGCTGGTGAAGCCGTTGGCCTGGGCCGCGGTCATCGTCACCGTGTGACGCTTGCTGCCGGTCAGGGCCAGTGTCTCGACGCTGGTCAGCGTCATGCCGCTGATGTCGATCTTCGGAGAGGCGACGTCGGTGAAATATTCCAGATCGTAGCCGTTGTAGCTGGTCAGGTTGTCCGACCGCAGTTCCAGCGTGTCGGTGCCGGTGCCGCCATCGAAGCTGACGGTGCCGGCATCATACTGGCTGACCACGATGTAGCGGTCGTTGCCGCCCTCGCCATAGAGGGTGTCGGCCTGGGTCTGGGCATAGCTGCCCGAGCTGACGATGCCGGCCAGGATGGTGTCGTCGCCGTCGCCGCCATGGATGGTGTCGCGTTCCCAGTCGCCCTTCATCAGGTCGTTGCCGGCATCGCCATAGAGCAGGTCGGCCCCGCCGCCGCCGGCCACCGTGTCGTTGCCGATCTGCCCATGAAGTTCGTCATTGTCGGCGCGGCCGTACATCAGGTCGGTGCCGCCGCCGCCGAAGATGGTGTCGTTGCCGTCGCCGGCCTCCAGCGTGTCGTTGCCGGCTCCGCCATATTCGACGTCGTTGCCGCCATGGCCCCAGAACCACACCGCGCTGTCGCCGGCGGTCAGGCTGTCGTCATGCTCCGACCCGACCCAGCGCTGGATGTCGACGAAGGTGTCGCCGGCCGCCTCGCCGGTGTTGTTGGCGCCGTTGGTCAGGTCCAGCGTGATGCCGGTGGTGGCGTTCTCGTAGGTGACGATGGTGAAGCCGTTGCCGCCGACATAATGGTCGCCGCCCAGCCCGCCGTTCAGCGTGTCGCCGGCCGACTGGCCGCTGTTGCCGCCGCCGACCAGCGTGTCGTTGCCGGTCCCGCCGAGCAGGCTGTCGTTGCCGGTGCCGCCGACGATGCTGTCGTTGCCGGCCAGCCCGTTGATGGTGTTGCCGCCGTTATCGCCGATCAGCGTGTCGTTGCCGCTGGTCGCCGTGCCGCTGTAGGCCAGAGTGTGCGGCCAGGCCTCCGCCCCCGCGAACGGACGGGCGGCCAGGATCGGGCCGGTCACGACGTCGAGATCCCACGAGCCGCCCTGGTCGGCATGGCCCACCGGATGGCTGGCGGCGGCGACGCGGGCGCCGGTGACGGCGGCCAGACGCTCGACGAAGCGGCGCCCGTTGCTGCCGGCGCCGACGTCGCAGGCATGGATCAGGATCTCGCAGCCGGACGCATCGGGCCAGCGGCGGTCGAACAGGGCGCTTGTGTCGAGCGGCGTCGCCCCCAGCTTCACCACACCCGGCGCGCCATGGGCAATCAGGTGGATCGCGGTGGCACCCGTCGCCGATGCCGTTTCCAGCGCCTCGACCAGCAGGGCGACGGCGTCCTCGTCGGCGGCGACCCGGATCACCGTCATGTCCGGCGCGTGCCGGCCGATCAGCGCATCGATGTCGGACAGACCGGCGTCGGCAAGAATGATCCCGTGCATGAAAACCCCTTTCTGGGGAGTTGTTGGAAATCGTTTTGCTCGACTGTGATGTACGGGATCATGTCCACGGAACAACGTCCAATAAGCCGATCATTCCTTGGGAAGCATCCGCCCCGGCCGGGCGACCTTTTTCTCTCCCGAAGCGCAAGCAGTACAGTCGCTATCGATTTCGACGCCACCCGGCTGGCCCAGCCCGGTGCGGCGGCTTGCCACTCTTTTTCCCAAATCGGGTAGATCCCCGGCCGATTACCTCCAATTCGGGGTGAGGCCCGGCGGGCGCACAAAAAAATAGGGCCACCGGGAAGATCCCGATGGCCCAGTCCAGGAGAGAAGTCGTTCGGCAGGCGGGAAAACCGGTCGCCGGCCTCAATCCGCGAACATGTGCGGCAGCGCCAGGGAGATCGCCGGGACGTAGGTGACCAGCATCAGCGTGACCAGGCAGGCGATGTAGAAGGGCCAGATCGTCCGCACGGCCTGCATGATCGGTATGCGTCCCACCGCGCAGCCGACGAACAGCACCGATCCCACCGGCGGCGTGCAGAGTCCAATGCCGAGGTTCAGGATCAGGATCACGCCGAAATGCACCGGGTCCATGCCGAAGGCCTTGATGACCGGCAGGAAGATCGGCGTGGTGATGATGATCAGCGGCGACATGTCCATGAAGCAGCCGAGCACCAGCAGCGCCACGTTGATCAGCAGGAAGATGACATAGGGGTTGTCGCTGATGCTGCGCATCAGGTTGACGGTCGCGGTCGGCACCTGCATCAGGGCCAGCAGCCACCCGAAGGAGGCGGCGGCGCCGATGACCAGCAGCACCATCGCGGTGGTCCGGGCGGCACCCATGGTGGCGGCGACGAAATCGGTCCAGCTCATGCTGCGGTAGACCGTCAGCGTGATCAGCAGCGCATAGGCCACCGACACCATCGAGCTTTCGGTGGCGGTGAACACGCCCGACCGCACGCCGCCGACGATGATGCCGATCAGCAGCAGGCCCGGCACCGCGTTGATGAAGATGCCGCCGACCGCACCCCAGCCCGGAAAGGTCTCCGACGGGTAGTTGCGCTTGCGGGCGACGTAATAGGCCGCGACCATCAGCAGGCCGGCCAGCAGCAGGCCGGGGACGATGCCAGCGGTGAACAGGTCGGCGATGGAGATCGTGCCGCCGGCCGAGATCGAATAGATGATCATGTTGTGGCTGGGCGGGATCATCAGCGCGATGATCGCCGAGGTCACGGTGATGTTCACCGCGTAATCGACGCCATAGCCGCGCTTCTGCATCTGCGGGATCATCAGCCCGCCGACCGCCGAGGCGTCGGCCACCGCCGAGCCGGACACGCCGCCGAAGAAGGTGGAGGCGGTGACGTTGACCAGCCCCAGCCCGCCGCGGAAATGGCCGACCATGGCCGCCGCCAGCCGCACCAGCTTCTCGGCGATGGCGCCGCGCACCATCAGCTCGCCGGCATAGATGAAGAAGGGGATCGCCATCAGGGCGAAGGCGTTCATGCCCGACGCCATGCGCTGGAAGACGATCAGCGGCGGCATGCCCATGTAGACGATGGTCGCCAGCGACGAGATGCCGAGCACGAAGGCGATCGGCACGCCCAGGAACAGCAGCACCACGAAGGTGCCGAAAAGGATGGTGAGTTCCATGACCGGAGTTCCCCAAGGCAGGGCCGCCGCCGCTTTCGCGCCGGCCGGTGCCGAGTTCTGAATGTGCTGACTGGTCGGCGCCCTGCCATTCGGCGCCCGATTAGACTGTGCCCGCGTTATTCCGCGCCCAGTTATTCCGCGCTGGGCAGCACGGCATGCGCCTGGGCCAGCGCCTCCGCTCCCGCCTGCGACCGGCGTTCCACCAGCAGGTGCAGCGTGCGTTCGATCGAGAACAGGGCGATCAGGACACCGGAGACGGTCAGCGGCAGGTAGGTGAAGCTTTCCGGGATCTCCAGCACCGGGATGGTGGCGCTCCAGGTGCCGATCACCAGATCCAGGCTGTACCAGGCCATCGCCGCCCCGAAGGCGCCGACGATCAGGAAGCTGGCGATGTCCATGCCCACGCGCACGATTTCCGGCACGATGTCGCGGATCAGATCGAGCCCGAGATGGAAGCGCTCGCGCACGCCGACTGCGGCGACAAGCAGGATGAACCACAGCATCAGCAGAAGCGACAGCGGCTCGGTCCAGGACGGGCTGTCGTTGAGGACGAAACGGCCCCAGACCTGCCAGCCGACGGCGGCGGTCATCACCACGAGGCCGGTGGCGCCGAGCCAGAGGGCGATGCGGCTGAGGACGTCGAGCAGGCCGGACAATGCGTCGAGCGCGGTTTTCATGAAGGGACTCCGCACGGGAAAACCGCGCCGGCCGAAGCCGGCGCGGGGGAGAGAGGCCTCACTTGACGGCGCGGATGCGCGCGACGAGGTCCTTCATCTTCGGATCGGTGACGTACTTGGCATAGACAGGCTCGACGGCCTTTTCGAATTCGGCCTTGTCGATCTCGTTGATCTGGACGCCGGCCTCGCGGACGACGGCCTCCGACTTCTTCTCGTTGGCCTGCCACAGCTCGCGCATCTTGGCGACGGACTCCTTGGCCGCCTTGCGGATCAGCGCCTGATCGTCCTTCGACATCTTGTCGTAGGTCTTCTTCGACATCACCAGCACTTCCGGCACCATCGAGTGCTCGGTCAGCGAATAGAACTTGGCGACCTCATAGTGATGGCTGCTCTGATAGCTCGGCCAGTTGTTCTCCGCGCCATCGACGACGCCGGTCTGCAGGCCGCTGTAGACCTCGCCGTAGGGCATCGGCGTCGGATTGGCACCCAGCGCCTTGACCAGATCGATGAACAGGTCCGACTGCTGCACGCGCAGCTTCAGGCCCTTCATGTCGGCCAGCGTCTTGATCGGGCGCTTGCTGTTGTAGAAGCTGCGGGCGCCGGAGTCGTAATAGGCCAGCCCGATCATGCCATGCGATTCGAAGGCCTTCAGGATCTCGTCGCCGATCGCGCCGTCCAGCACCTTGTGCATGTGATCGACCGAGCGGAACAGGAACGGCAGGGCCGGGATGCGGGTCTCGGGAACAATGTTGTTCAGCGCCGCGAAATTGATGCGGTTCATGTCGATGACGCCGAACTGCGTCTGCTGGATGGTGTCCTTCTCCTCGCCCAGCTGGCCCGACGGGAAGACCTTGATGTTGATCCGGCCGTTGGTCTCCTTGGAGAGCAGCTCGCCCATATACTTGACGGCTTCGACGGTCGGATAGCCGTCGGGATGGATTTCCGCCGACCGCAGCGTCACCTGCTGGGCGTTCGCCGCCGACAGGCCGGCGATCAGGGCCATGGCGGTGGAGGCCAGCAGCGTCACAAAGGATTTCATGCTCGTTTCCTCATTTGGTCTTATTGGTGCGTCCGCCACGGCCAAAGCGGTTCCGGCATGAACCGTGCGGGGTTAGTCGGTGAGCGGACGGCCTGCAGCCGTCATCGTCGCGTTCGGTTATATTAATATATCAGATGTTGGAGGCCTCAGCAATCGGGATCGAAGCCATCCGGGAACGAAATCTCGGACGCCTTCCATCATCTGTTCGGCCCCTCATCGATCATACCCCCGGCGGTGGCGGAGCGACAGGGGTGGCACTCCCTTACGCCGGCTCGCCCACCGCGACGGTTCGCCCGCTGTCCGCCGCCTGCAGCAGCGCTTCGATCAGCCGATGGACCTTCAGCGCCTCGCGCCCGTCCACCCGCGGCCGGCGCCCCTGGTCGAGCGCGTCGAGGAAGTCGGACAGCACGGCGCGGTGGTGCTGGTGGGAGAAGGCCATCGGGTCGGCCCCGCCGCCCAGCGTGGCGCCGTCCCGCCCTTCGACGATGCGCTCGCCGGTCACCAGCTGCACCTCCAGCCGGTCGCCGGCCAGCACGGCCGAGCCGCCGGTGCCGGCGATCTCGATCCGCTCCGGATAGCCGGGATAGGCGGCGGTGGTGGCATCGACGGTCGCCAGCATGCCGTTGCCGTAGCGGAGCGCGGCGGCAACCACATCCTCGGTATCCATTCCCGTGTCCGGGCTGCGCAAAACACTCGTCGCGGCGAATCCGGCGACCTCGTCAGGCAGCCCGAGCAGGCTGACGAAGCCGTCCAGCGTGTGGATCGCCTGGGTCAGCAGCACGCCGCCGCCATCGCGCGCCTTCTTCCCCCGACCGGGCTGGGCGTAATAGGCGGCGTCGCGCCACCAGCGCACCGACACCGCCGCCGTCAGCGGGCGGCCCAGCGCGCCGTCGCGCATCAGCCCGGCCAGCCGCTCCACCGACGCCCGGAAGCGGTGCTGCAGTATGACGCCCAGCGTCAGCCCGGCCGCCTCCATCGCCGAGACCACCGCCCGCGCCCCCTCCGGGGTGGCGTCCAGCGGCTTTTCCAGCAGCACATGCTTGCCGGCGGCGGCGCAGCGCGCCACCAGATCGGCATGGGTGTCGGGCGGGGTCAGCAGCAGGACGGCCGACAGCGCCGGGTCCTCCAGCAGCGTCTCCAGCCGGTCGACCACCGGCAGGCCGTGGCGGGCGGCGAAGGCGGCGCGGCGTTCGGCCGACGGGCTGAAGCAGCCCGCCACCTCCACCCGGCCGGCCAGATCAATCAGGCTCTGCGCATGCGGCGGCGAGGCCATGCCCAGCCCGATGACGCCGACGCGGCGGCGGGGATTGTTCGTCATCAGGGTGCTCCGTCCGGAAGGGCAATCCCGTCGGTCAGGCTGCCGGAGAAATAGAGCGGGGCGGCGTTGCGCACGTCGTCCACCGTGATCTGCAGATTGTCCAGATGCCGGATCAGGCTCTGTTCGGCGCGGTCGGGGTCGTGCCCGGCGATGGCCTCGACGATGGCCTCATGCTCGGCGATGACGGTGCGCATGCGGCCGGGAACCGGCAGGGTCAGGCGGCGGCAGCGGTCGAGCTGGACCTTGGCCTGCTGGATGATGCCCCAGAAGCCGGGATATCCCGCCATCTCGGTGATCTGGGCGTGGAACGCCTCGTCGGCCTGATGGAAGCCGTCGGCGTCGCCCTCCGCATCGACCTCGCGCTGCTGTTCCAGGCAGGCGCGGAGCGCCGCGATCTGGCTGCGGGTGGCGCGCTCGGCGGCGAAGCGCACGGTCGCCCGCTCCAGCACCTTGCGGATCACGCCGGCTTCCGGCAGGGCGCCCAAGGGTATGCGGGCGACGAAGGTGCCGGACTGCGGGAAAATCTCGATCAGCCCCTCGTCCGCCAGCCGCAGCACCGCCTCGCGCACCGGCGTGCGGCTGACGCCATAGGCCTCGGCGACCTGTTTCTCGGCGATGGGTTCGCCCGGCTTGCGTTTCAGCGACACGATCTCCGCCCGCAGGTCGCGGTGGATGGCGTCGGCGGCGGTCGGACCGCGCCGCATGTCCCGGCGTGCCGGCGGGCGGCTCAGGAGCGGAGTGGCCTTGGCCGGCAGGATCGGCGTCGTCGATGGTGGGGGAGTCGCAATGGAACCGGTTTTGGCCGGCGGGTTGCCCGATGGCATGGCGTCCAGCCTCCTCAGAAGCGAATGCCACAGAATATTAATATATCAGCTGGAACGGCAAGCAATTTCGCTCGTGACGCATCCGCCCATGGGTGTGACAAAGGCGCCCCCACTCCCGCCATGGCTGTGGAGAGAGGGCGCGACGCCGTTACAGCCCCGCCGCCAGCGTCGTCCCCTGGGCGATGGCGCGCTTGGCGTCCAGCTCCGCCGCGACGTCGGCACCGCCGATCAGGTGGACGGCGATGCCGGCGGCCTCCAGCGGAGCCTGCAGCTCGCGCAGCGGCTCCTGACCGGTGCACAGCACGATGCTGTCGACGGCCAGCGTCTGCACCCGCTCGCGCTTCTCGCCGAAGCTGATGGTCAGCCCCTCGTCGTCGATGCGCTCGTAATTCACGCCGGCCAGCGCCTTGATGTTCTTCATCTTCAACTGCGCCCGATGGATCCAGCCGGTGGTCTTGCCCAAGCCGGCGCCGGGCTTGGTCGCCTTGCGCTGGAGCAGCACGATCTCGCGGGCTGGCGGCGTCAGGTGCGGGCGGACGCCGGCGACGCCGCCGCGCGCCTCGGCCGGGTCGGCCACCCCCCATTCGGCGCGCCACAGCGCCGGGTCGAGGCTGGGCGACGGCGCCTCCTGCGCCAGGAATTCGCTGACGTCGAAGCCGATACCGCCGGCCCCCACCACCGCGACGCGCCGCCCCACCGGCTTGGCGCCGCGCAGCACGTCGACGTAGGTCAGCACCTTGGGGTGGTCCTGGCCGGGGATCTTCGGGTCGCGCGGCACCACCCCGGTCGCCAGCACCACCTCGTCGAACCCGCCACCCGTCAAGTCATCGGTCGTCACCCGCCGCCCCAGATGCAGCGCCACCCCCGTCTCCGCCAGCCGGTTGCGGAAATAGCGCAGCGTCTCGTGGAACTCCTCCTTGCCGGGGATCAGCTTGGCCATGTTGAACTGACCGCCGATCTCATCGGCCGCGTCGAACAGATGGACCTCGTGCCCGCGTTCCGCCGCCGTGGTGGCGCAGGCGAGGCCGGCCGGACCCGCGCCGACCACGGCGACGCGCTTGCGCTTGACGGCGGGGACGATCACCAGCTCCGTCTCGTGGCAGGCGCGCGGGTTGACCAGACAGCTGGCCGTCTTGCCGGAGAAGATGTGGTCCAGGCAGGCCTGGTTGCAGGCGATGCAGGTGTTGATCGCCTCCGGCTTGCCCGCCGCCGCCTTGGCAACGAAGTCCGGATCGGCCAGAAAGGGCCGCGCCATCGACACCATGTCGGCCAGCCCCTCACCGATCACCGCGTCGCCGACCTCGGGCGTGTTGATGCGGTTGGTGGTGCAGAGCGGGATCGATATCCCCCGATCCAACAGGGCACCCTTCAGCTTGCCCGTCACCCAGGCGAAGTTGGCGCGCGGCACGCTGGTGGCGATGGTCGGCACCCGCGCCTCGTGCCAGCCGATGCCGGTGTTGATGATGGTGGCCCCGGCCCGCTCGATGGCCTGGGCAAGCTGCACCACCTCCTCCCAACTGCTGCCGTCGGGGATCAGGTCCAGCATCGACAGCCGGTAGATGATGATGAAATCGCGTCCGACCGCCTCGCGCATGCGCGACACGATCTCCACCGGAAAGCGCATGCGGTTCTCGTAAGCGCCGCCCCATTTGTCGGTGCGCTGGTTGGTGTGGGTCACCAGGAACTGGTTGATGAGGTAGCCTTCCGACCCCATCACCTCCACCCCGTCATAGCCGGCCTCGCGCGCCAGTTCGGCACAGCGGACATAGGCGCGGATCTGGCGCTCCACCCCCCGCCCGGTCAGGGCGCGCGGCGTGAAGGGCGTGATCGGCGACTTGATGCGCGACGGCGCCACCGACAGCGGGCTGTAGGCATAGCGGCCGGCATGCAGGATCTGAAGCGCGATCTTGCCATCTTCGGCATGCACCGCATCGGTGATGACCCGGTGCGCCCGCGCCGCACCATGCCGCGCCAGGGTGGAGCCGAAGGGCGACAGCCATCCCTCCACATTGGGGGAGAAACCGCCGGTCACCATCAGCCCGACCCCGCCGCGCGCCCGCTCGGCGAAATAGGCAGCCAGCCGCGGGAAATGGCGGCGCCGATCCTCCAGCCCGGTGTGCATCGACCCCATCAGCACCCGGTTCTTCAGCACCGTGAAGCCGAGATCGAGCGGGGCCAGCAGATGCGGATAGGGCTGGGGCGCAGGCTGGGTCACGGGACGCTTCCTCCGGTTATGGAACCCGCGCTTCTTGCGGCGCTAGGCAGACGGATGATTGACGGTGCGAAGCCTAGTTCAGGTTGACGTATGCGTCAACTACGTTCCGTAACCACCGCCAACGCCCATGCGGCCCGATCGTTCGCGCATCCCGCTTTCCGCTGTGTGAAAAAGCCGTCCGGCGAACTGGCTCAAGGGCCTGCGCGGCGGTCAAGCTCCCTTCCCAAGGGCCGCCCCTCCATCCGCGGCGGCCAATTCGCGTAACCGGGAGTTCGGTCATGGTGCAATTCGCCGCCAATCTGACGATGCTCTACAACGAGCGTCCCTTTCTCGACCGATTCGCCGCGGCGGCCGATGCCGGCTTCCGTGGGGTCGAGTACCTGTTTCCCTATGATTTCCCCGCCGACGCGCTGGCCGAGAAGCTGCGCCAGCATGGGCTGACCCAGGTCCTGCACAATCTGCCGGCCGGCAACTGGGGCGGCGGCGAGCGCGGCATCGCCATCATGCCCGACCGCGTGCAGGAATTCCGCGACGGCGTCGCCCGCGCCATCGACTATGCCGGCACGCTGGGCTGCAAACAGGTCAACTGCCTCGTCGGCATCCTGCCGCAAGGGACAGCCGGGGGCGGGGACGCCGCCGCGGCCGAAAGCACGCTGGTCGGCAACCTCGCCTATGCCGCCGACGCGCTGGCCGGCGCCGGGATCAAGCTGCTGGTCGAGCCGATCAACACCCGCGACATCCCAGGCTTCTACCTGACCCGCACGAAACAGGCGCTGGACCTGATCGACAAGGTCGGCTCCGGCAATCTGTACGTGCAGTACGACATCTACCACATGCAGATCATGGAAGGCGATCTGGCCCGCACGATCGAGGCCAACCTCTCCCGCATCGCCCATGTCCAGCTGGCCGACAACCCCGGCCGCAATGAGCCCGGCACCGGCGAGATCAATTATCCCTTCCTGTTCAAGCATCTGGACGCCATCGGCTACAGCGGCTGGGTCGGCTGCGAATACAAGCCGAAGACGACGACGGACGAGGGGCTCGGCTGGTTCGCCCCCTACAGGACCGAACCGGCGACCGCCTGAAACGCCCCCAACATCACGCGAGAAAGGACCAAAGTCATGAAGGTCGGATTCATCGGTCTCGGCATCATGGGCACCCCGATGGTGGGGCATCTGCTGGACGCCGGTCACACGCTCTATGTCCACGACCTCAAGCCGGTCCCGGCCGAGCTGACCGACAAGGGCGCCATCCCCTGCCCGAGCGGCGCGGAGGTCGCGGCAGCGGCCGAGGTCATCATCACCATGGTGCCGGACACCCCCCATGTCGGCGCCGCCCTGTTCGGCGAGAACGGCGTCGCCGCCGGCTTGTCGTCGGGCAAGATCGTGGTCGACATGTCCTCGATCTCGCCGATCGAGACCAAGGAATACGCCAAGCGCATCAACGACCTGGGCTGCGCCTACCTCGACGCCCCGGTGTCGGGCGGCGAGGTCGGGGCCAAGGCCGCCTCGCTGACCATCATGGTCGGCGGCCCGCAGGAGGCGTTCGACACGGTCAAGCCGCTGTTCGACAAGATGGGCAAGAACGTTACGCTGGTCGGCGGCAACGGCGACGGCCAGACCACCAAGGTCGCCAACCAGATCATCGTCGCGCTGACCATCGAGGCGGTGGCCGAGGCCCTGCTGTTCGCGTCGAAGGCCGGCGCCGATCCGGCCAAGGTCCGTCAGGCGCTGATGGGCGGCTTCGCCTCCTCCCGCATCCTGGAGGTCCATGGCGAGCGGATGATCAACCGCAACTTCAACCCCGGCTTCCGCATCGAGCTGCACCAGAAGGACCTGAACCTGGCGCTGAGCGGCGCCAAGGCGCTGAACCTGTCGCTGCCGCACACCGCCAGCTGCCAGCAGCTGTTCAACGCCTGCGCCGCGCAGGGCGGCTCGGCCTGGGATCACTCCGGCATGCTCCGCGCGCTGGAGCTGCTGGCCGGGCATGAGGTCGGGTCGAAGTGAGCTTAGGTTCGGCGCCGGGTTGCCCCCTCCCTTCCCATGCTGACGCATGGGCCCCTTCCCTCCCCCGCTTCGCGGTAGAGGGAGGTGGGCGCGAAAGCGGCGGAGTTCCCTCTCCCGCGAAGCGGGGGAGGGTTAGGGAGGGGGCAACCGGCGCCACCCACCAAACACCACCCCACCCAAACCATTGGCCAACCCCGCATTCCCGTGCATTCTAAGCGCCCCGCCTCCACGACGCCCGAGCGACCATGACCAGCACCGACGCCCTGCTCCACGACCTGTTCCAGGCGGCCCTCACCGCGGTGACCGCCGAGACCCGGCTGCCGGCGGCCCTGCCGCAGCCGCCGAAGGGCCGCACGGTGGTCATCGGCGCCGGCAAAGCGGCGGCGGCCATGGCGAAGACGGTGGAGGACAATTGGCCGGGGCCGCTGACCGGCCTCGTCGTCACCCGTTACGACCACGACCTGCCGACCGAGCGGATCGAGGTGGTGCAGGCCAGCCACCCGGTGCCCGACGCCGCCGGGCAGGAGGCCGCCCGCCGCATCGTCGACATGGTGCAGGGGCTGACCGCCGACGACCTCGTACTGTGCCTGATCTCCGGCGGCGGCTCCGCCCTGCTGGCCTTGCCGGCGCCCGGCATCACGCTGGAGGACAAGCGCGCCGTCGCCAAGGCGCTGCTGAAGAGCGGCGCCGACATCGGCGAGATGAACTGCGTGCGCAAGCACCTGTCGGCGGTGAAGGGCGGCCGGCTCGCCGCCATGGCCCACCCGGCCCGCGTCGTCTCGCTGCTGGTGTCCGACGTGCCGGGCGACGACCCGTCGGTGATCGCCAGCGGCCCGACCGTGCCCGACCCGACCAGCTTCGCCGATGCCCGCGCCATCCTGGCCAAATACAACATCACCCCGCCGCCCGCCGTCGCCGCCTTCCTGGCGGCCGCGGAGGACGAGACGCCGAAGCCCGGCGACCCACGCCTCGGCGGCGCCGAGACCACCATCATCGCCACCCCGCAGGACGCGCTTGAAGCGGCGGCGTCCCTCGCCCGCGACCGCGGCTACACCCCGGTCATCCTCGGCGACGCCATCGAGGGCGAAGCGCGCGAGGTCGCCAAGGTCCATGCCGGCATCGCCCGGCAGGTTGCCCGCCATGGCCAGCCGGCCGCGGTTCCCGCCGTGATCCTGTCCGGCGGCGAGACCACGGTGACGGTGCGCGGCCAGGGCCGCGGCGGCCGCAACGTCGAATTCCTGCTGGCACTGGCGGTGGCGCTCGACGGCCAGCCCGGCATCTGGGCCGCCGCCTTCGACACCGACGGCATCGACGGGACGGAGGACAATGCCGGCGCCATCCTGCGTCCCGACACGCTGAAGCGCGCGGAGGAGAAGGGCCTCGACGCCAAGGCCTTCCTCGCCGACAACGACGGCTACAGCTTCTTCAAGGCGCTGGGCGATCTGGTCGTCACCGGCCCGACCCGCACCAACGTCAACGACTTCCGGGTGATCGTCATCGACCGCAGCTGACGGCACAGCTGACGGTGGGGCGACCTACAGCGAGAAGGTCGCCACCACCGGCGCGTGGTAGCTGACCGGCGACGGCTCGTCGGCATGGTCGACCTCGTCGGTCAGGTCCTCGTTGTGGATGGCGATGTCGCGCAGCCGCTCGGTCAGGCGCGGCGAGGTCATCAGATGGTCCAGCAGCACCGCCGTGCCGGCATGCAGCACGGTGTAGCGCCGCTCTTCCGGGATCGCCTCCTCCAACGGCTCCAGCACGCGGCCCGCCAGGTCTGGATTGCCGGTGAAGTCGGAGGCGGCGCGGATGATGCGGACGGCGGTCTGCTCCAGATCGGCGTTGCAGTCGCCGGCCACCACGATCAGCGCATCGGGATCGGCGTCGAACAGCCGGTCCACCGCCATCCGTGTCTCCAGCGCCTGCCCCGCCCGCTTGATCGAGGCGAGATAGAAGCCCTCGGCCCAGCCGGACGCCGTCTTCCAGGTCTGGGCCCCGGCCTTCTGCCCGGGCACCGGCGCGGCGATGGGCGCGCGCAGATGCAGGTCGAAGACATGCAGGATGCGCCCGTCCGGCATCTCCACCTCGGCATGCAGCACCGGCCGGTCCCAGCCGACCTCCGTCTCCCCCTCCGCCACCGGGTCGGCGGTGGCGAGGCGCACGCGGGCCGGCGGCACCAGATGATGGCGCAGCAGCCGCGCCGCCCGGATCGGCCAGCGGCTGACGATCACCGGATTGTGGCGGTCGGCCGGCGACGGGCCATCGCCGGCGGTGACGTGGTAACCGGCATAGCGCGTGCCCTCCAGCAGGCGGGTCAGCGCGCGCAGCGTCCGCGGCTCGCTCTTCACCGGATGCTGGGCGTCGACCTCCTGCAGGCAGAGGATATCGGCCTCCAGCCGCTCCAGCTGCGGGCGCAGCGTGGCGATCCGCGCCTCGAAGGGCGGCTCGTCGGCATCGTCGTCCAGGTTTTCCAGGTTGAAGGTGGCGATCCGGAACAGCGTGTCGGCCATGAAGCGCTCCGCGGAAGGACGGCGGGTGTCGGCGGCGCAGCCCATAGCTGACGAAACGCCGCCGGTCGAGCTTATCAGAACAGCTCGACGTCGCCTTCGATCCGCGACTTGCGCAGATGCTCGATGTAGGACGATTCGTTGCGGGCGATGTCGTGCAGCGTCTCGTCGCCGATCAGCCGGCGCTGGCTGCGCCCGGTGGTGGGGAAGAAGCGCACGGCACGCGGGCTGGCGCCGCCGACATCCCAGCTGACGGTGGGGATGCCCTCCGTCGCCAGGTACTCCATCACGAATTCGACGTTGCGCTGGCCGATGTTGGCGCTGCGCAGCGTGGTCAGGTTGACGTTGGCGCCGCCGAACAGCTTGGCGCGCAGCCGGTCGCGCCGGCCGGTGACCTTCAGCAGCCGGTTGATCAGTTGCTCCATCGCCGTGGCGCCGTAGCGCGAGGACAGCGACAGCGTGTCGCTTCCGGCGTCGGGCAGCAGGAAATGGTTCATCCCGCCGATCTCCGCCACCGGATCATACAGGCAGGCGGCGACGCAGGAGCCCAGCGTGGTGGTGATGACGACGTTCGGGTCGTCGGTGACGACGCAGCCGCCGACAACGATGTTGACGACCTCCGCCCCCAGCCGCCGGTCGTGATAGCGGTTGGCGGCAACATCCTGACGTTCCAGCCGGCGGCGCAGGACGCTGCGCGCGGTAGAGGTGCAGGAACGGTCTGTCATCATCGGATCTGGGGTTCTCTCTGCAGGGTGTGCACGGATATGGGGCGGCCGGGCCGGCGATCAATCCGTTACAGGTCGATTACGGCCGCTTCAACTTTGACCTGCATTTTAGCGAGGACACCATCTTCGTTCCTATGACTTATGTCAGTCAATAGGTGGAAGCCCACCGCTCCAGGATTTCGCCCTGCAACCGGCGGGCACCGGCGGCCCAGGTGCGCGCCTCCGCCGGCGTCGCGGTCACCCGGCGGTCGAGCGCGGCATCCATCGCCGCCCGGCGCGCGGGATCGGCGATGAACAGGACGAAGCCCAGCCTCCGGCCGCTGGCCACCGTCAGCAGCCCGGCCAGCCCCTTGACGTAGGCCAGCGTGCCCGATTTGGCATGGACGCCGGGGGGCAGCGCCTTGCCGTCCTCCTCCCCCGGCAGCAGGTCCCACAGGGCGGGTCCGCCGGCCCGCAGCAGCGCCGCCATCTGCCGCGGCGTGGCGCGCGACCCGGTGCCCAGCCCGGAATGGTTGGCCAGTTGCAGACCGTTCCAGTTCGCCGCTCCAATCGGCTGCCGCGTCAGCCAGCCTTGCAGCAGTCCCGCCGACCGCTGCAGGGTGGTGGCCGACGGATCCAGCCGGCGCGACGCGGCGAGCCCGATCACCTCGGCCGACAAATTGTTGGAATGGCGCAGCAGCCCGCGCGCCAGCTCCGCCAGCGGCAGGCTGTCCAGCACCGCCAGCGCCGGTGCTCCGGATGGCGCCCCACCGGCCGCCCTTCCGGCCACGGGCGCCGGCAGGGCGATGCCGGCATCGGCGGCCAGCCGGCGGAACAGCGTGGCGGCGGCCAGCCCCGGCCGCGCCACCGGCACCCAGGCGGCCCCCGCCTCGCCGGAGGCGGGCGGGGCCATCAGCCAGCGGTCCACCCCGTCCGGCAGCAGCGGAAACCCTCCGCCCGCCGCCATCGGCCGGACCGCGACGCTGTCCAGCGGCAGCCGCCCGGCATCGGCCACCGTCAGCGCGTCCGGCCCGGCAGGAGTGCCGCCGCGCCGCCAGCTCAGCAGGGCCCGGTTGTAGTTCAGCGACAGCGCCCCGACCCCGGTGTTGTAAGGCGCGGCCCAGGGCTGTCCGGAATCGATCTCCGCCAGTTCGGGCAGCAGCGCGGTGTCGTACAGGAACCGCCCCGCCACCTGCCGCAAACCGGCGGCACCGAGGCCGGCCAGCAGCTGCAGCAGCCCTTCGGTCGCCAGGGCCGGATCGCCGCCGCCCTGCAGGATCAGATCGCCGCGCAGCACCCCGCCCTCCAGCGGCCCGGTCCCCAGCAGGCGGGTGGCGAAGCGGTGATCCGGCCCCAGCAGCGCCAGCGCCGCCGCCACAGTCGGCAGCTTCGCCACCGACGCCGGGATGAAGGCGGTGTCCGCCGCCCGCTCCTCCAGGGCCCGTCCGCTGTCGGGATCGAACAGGAAATATCCGACCGAACCACTTTCTAAACCATTGGTGGCATTCTGCGGTCCCGTAGCCCAGGCGACACGCGCCGGTAGGGCAAGCGCCCCAAGCAGACCGAGAAGCGGTCGGCGGCCCATGGACAGCCGCGATGTGGGACAGGACGGGTTGCTGTCCGATTGTCGGTTTGCGGTCAAGGTCAGGGTCTTTCCGCTTCTGATGTTAAGGTTCATAAAGTATTTTGGTGAAAAATCGCTGGAAATAGCGGGTGGGGACGTAGCCGGACACCATGCCGGGTGGGGGCATGGTCAAGGGGGGACGCTATGGCGATGTCCAAACGGCGCGAAGCGCGCTTCGAGGTGGTGGTCGAACAGGGCGGCAAGCCCAACATCGACGGCGTCTTCGACGACGAGAAGTCGGCGACGGAACGCGCCAACTTCCTGTTGCGCCTTGCCAAGTTCCCGGTGGTGCGCGTGGTGAAGGTCACCGGCACCGGACGGGAGGAGACGATCTTCCAGAAGACCTCCTCCGGCGGCGCCAAGCTGACGAACATTTCGCCGATCGACAGCGCCAACCTCTGCACCGACGTGCTGCAGGTCTTCTCCTTCGACAGCCGGATGACCCTGCTGCGGTTGCTGCGCGGTTATTGGGACGACCAGGGCGTCATTCCGTCCGAACAGCTCCACCGCTACTATCCGTTGCGCTATTTCGAGCGTGAGGCGCTGCTGTTCAACCCCTCGATCAGCCGCCTCGCCACCCTCCAGGCGCCGATGCTGGGGGTGAAGCCGCATGAGCGCTACGACCAGCTCAGCCGCCTGTTCGCGACGCTGAAGGACCTCGCCCAGAAATCGGACACGCTGGCCCCCTTTGACCAGGCGCTGATGCGCGGCGGAGTTTCCGGCCTGCTGCTGGCCGCCGTCGACCGCCCGGCGGAGGAGCGCGACCGCATCGTCACCCACGCCTTCGGCACCCTGCTGGAACCGCACCGCGAATGGGGGGCCAAGCTGACCGCCGTCCTGCGCCTGCACAATGAAGAGGACGGCGAAAGCACCCGGCTGGTCGACGAATTCGCGGCGGAGATCACCGACGGGCGGGAGCCGATCCGCGCCCTGATCGGCTATTCGCCCGACCTCGCCTCCGCCATCCTGGCGCTGCTGGCGGCGTTGCGCGGCGACCTGGACGACCGGCTGCCCCACACCGAACCGCTGCTGGCGCTGTCCAACGCCCTGGCCTCCGACGGGACCGGGCTCGGCTTCGCCCGCACGCGCGAGGCGCTGCTGAATCGCATCCGCGGCGGGCTGGACGGGCTGACCCCGCTGACCCGCACCGGGGCGGCCAGCGACGCCCGCGCCTTCTCCACCATCGTCGACGGCATGATCGCCTTCGACGGCTACATGGGCGGGCCGGCGATGGCGGAGTCGCTGACCCGCCGCGGCAAGACCGTCTGGGCGACCGGCGGCAGCGACCTGCCCTTCGAGGAGACGATGACGCGGCTGGCCGGCCGCTTCAACACGGCGGCGGGGCGGCTCGGCTATCTGCTCGACCTCGGCGCCAGCCCCTACGGCCACAAGAAGATCAGCGTCGTCATCCAGCGCGTCGCCGACGAGTTCAACCGGGTGAAGTCCGCGGCGGAGCTGGCGGCCCCTGGCGCCTCCATCCAGGAGGTGCGCGAAGGGCTGGGCCGCCGCCTGCGCGCCGCCGGCATCCCGCGGGCCCTGGCGGACGGGCTGATCGCCAAGATCGCCGCCATCCCCGATGACCGGCGCGTTTCGGTGACCGGCAGCGGCGTCGCGGCGGGCCAGCGCATGGCGGCCCTGCCGGCTGCCCGGCCGACGGACATGACCGTCGACATGCAGGCGCCGCCGATGCCGGCCGCCCGCCTGACGCTCAGCTACCAGGGCCGGACGGTGGCCCTGCGCGACGCCGGCGAAGACGTCGTGATCGGCCGTGCCGCCGAATGCGGGATCGTGCTGGACCATGCCTCCGCCTCGCGCCGCCATGCGGTGGTGCGGCTGCGCGACGGCGCCTTCACGCTGGAGGATCTCAGCCGCAACGGCACCCGTCTGGTGCCGCAGGACGGCGAACAGCGGCTGCTGAAGCTGGGCGACGTGGCGCCGCTGTCCGGCCGGGGGGAGATCGTCATCGGCTCCCTCGACCTCGGCGAACATCCGGCGCGCATCGCCTGGGATTTGTCCGGACGCTGAAAGGCCGCTCAGTCGCCGGCGCAGGCTTCGGCCGCAAGTTCGGTATTGGCGGTCATCCGGGCGTCCAGCATCGCCACCGCCCACACCGCCAGACCGCCCAGCGCCAGCGCCGCACCGACCCAGCCGGTGGATGTCCAGCCCAGCCCGGCGGCGATCGCCATGCCGCCCAGCCAGGGGCCCAGCGCGTTGGCGGCGTTGAAGGCGCTGTGGTTCAGCGCGGCGGCCAGCGTCTGCGCATCCTCCGCCACATCCATCAGCCGGGCCTGCAGGGGCGTGCCCAGCCCGCCGCCGCAGCCGATCATGAAGACGACCACCGACACCAGCCAGATATTGCCGGCGGCGAAGGGATAGAGCGCCAGCGACCCGGCGCTCCACAGCAGGACGAAGGCGACGGTCGGCATCAGGGCGCGGTCGGCGGCCCAGGCGCTGACCAGCGTGCCGACGGTCATGCCGGCGCCGAACACCGCCAGCACCACCGGCACCACCGCCGGCGACACCTGCGTCACCTCCATCAGGGTCGAGGCGACATAGGTGTAGACCGCGAACATGCCGCCGAAGCCGATGGCGCCGATGCCCAGCGTCAGCCAGACCTGCCGCCGCTTCAGCGCCCCCAGCTCCCGCAGCGGACTCGACTCCGGATGCGGCCGGTCGTTGGGGGCGAAGATCCAGACCAGCAGCACCGTCAGCAGGGCGAGCAGCCCGACCACGCCGAAGCCCCAGCGCCAGCCCAGCGCCTGCCCGATCCAGTTGGCCATCGGCACGCCGACGATGGTCGCCACCGTCAGCCCCAGCATGGTCCGCGCCACCGCCTGCGCCCGGCGCTGCGGCGGCACCAGCGAGGCGGCGACCAGCGCCGCGACGCCGAAATAGGCGCCGTGCGGCAGCCCGCTCAGGAAGCGAAAGACCAGCATCCAGCCGTAGGAGGGCGAGAAGGCGCTGGCCACATTGGCGGCGGCGAACACCGCCATCAGCCCGATCAGCAGGGTCCGCCGCGCCAGCCTTGCCGCCAGAACCGCGATGATCGGCGCGCCCACCACAACGCCCAGCGCATAGGCGCTGATGACGTGGCCGGCGGTCGGCTCGTCGATTCCCAGGCCCCGGGCGAAATAGGGCAGCAGGCTCATCGTCGCGAATTCGGTCGTTCCGATGGCGAAACCGCCCATGGCGAGCGCCAGCAGCACCAGCCCGGGATGGGCCGGGGTCAGCTGTGTCCCGGCACGCATGTCGCCATTATGGCCGGCAGAAGCCATGGTCGTTACTCCGCTGTCGCGCAGGATGGGAACGGGAAGGGCCCGGCGGCAGGGAGAGACGGAAAGCAACCGGGGCGAGGTCAGGATATTTGCCCGACCCCCGCTGAGGCAATCCGCCGCAGGCCGCCATTTCCGCAGGTGCGAAATGAGCGGCGGGCATGGCTAGCGTGGGAATCCTCCCGGTGGAGCGGCCCGCTTCGCCCTGCCTACGCGACTGCTTACGCCACGGCCGCCATCGGCGTCAGGCCGTGGGTCAGACGCTCCACCTCGCGGTCGAACACCTCCTGGTCGGCGTCGGACAGGTCGAACTTCACGTGCAGCCGGTCATGCTCGCTGGACTTGATGCGGGCGGTCAGCGGGCGGGTCACCCCATCGATGCGCAAGCTCAGTGTCCGGCCGCTCACGCCGCCGATCATCTGGTCCGGCACGCCGGTCAGCATGGCGCCGCCCGCCGACAGGTTGGCGACGGTGGCGCGCATCGGTGCGGCGCCGGCCCCCTCCAGCACGCAGCCGACCGACAGGGCGAAGCGCGGGCGCTGGCGGCGGTCGACGTCGGTGGTGGCGGTGCGGACGACGCGGATCAGCACGTTGCGCAGGGAATCGATGCCGCCGGCGACATCGACGGCGACCGTCCGCACCTCTCCGGCGCGGCTCTGGGTCGCGTCGGCCTCGGCGGAGACACGGCGGATGCGCACCGACACCTCCTTCGCCGCGTCGCTGGTCTGGCTGACGGAGCGGGCGATCTCCTGGGTCGCCGCCGCCTGCTCCTCGACCGCGGCGGCGATGGAGGACGAGATGCCGGCCACCTCGTCGATGGTGTCCGACACCTCGCCGACGGCGCCGACCGCCGATGCCGTCACCGATTCCACCTCGGCGATCAGCGAGCCGATCTCCTCGGTCGACCGCGCGGTCTGGCTGGCGAGATTCTTCACCTCGTTCGCCACCACGGCGAAACCGCGCCCGGCCTCGCCGGCCCGCGCCGCCTCGATGGTGGCGTTCAGCGCCAGCAGGTTGGTCTGGCTGGCGATGTCGCCGATCAGCCGGGCGACCGCGCCGATCCGCTCGACCGAGGCCGACAGCCGTTCGATGGTGGACCGCGCCAGCCCGGCCCGCTCCACCGCGCGGCCGGTCACCCGCGTGGCGGCGGACACCTGCATGCCGATGTCGCCGATGGCGGCCGACAGTTCCTCCGTCGCGGCGGCGACGGTCTCGGCATTGCTCAGCGCCTGCTGGGCGGCGGCGGCGACGTTCTGGGCGTTGTCGCTGACCTGCACCGCCGATTCCGCCATGGCGCCGGCATTGCTGCTCATTCGGCTGGTACGCTCGGCCACATGATCGACGGCGACGCGGGTCTCGCGCTCCACCTTCTCCGCCATCGACTCCAGCGCCTGGCGCCGCTCCTCCTCGCCGCGGCGGCGGGTCTCCTCCTGGGCGGCGCGCAGGCGCGCATTCTCCTGCGCACCCTCCTGGAAAACGCGGACGGTGTCGGCCATGTGGCCGATCTCGTCCCGGCGCTCGGTCAGGCCGATCTCGACATCCAGATTGCCGCCGGCCAGCGCCACCATGGCGCGGCGCAGCCGCTCCATCGGGCGGATCATCGCCGCCTCCAGGAACACGACGCAGGCCGCGGCCATCAGCAGGATCGCCAGCCCGGCGCCGATCAGGGTCCAGCGCAGCCCGTCCGCCGTGTCCCGCACCGCCTCGATGCCCGCGGTCAGTTCCTTCAGCCGATCCGAACTGACGGCGACCACGCTGGCGCCCAGCGCCTCCAGGCTGTCGCCCATGGCGTCGGCGACCTGGTCGAACTGGCCCATGATCGGGTTGCCGGCCGCCGGGCCGCCGTCGACATAGGCCTGCGCCATGCGCCGCCCCATCTCGTAATAGGGGCCGAAGGCCTTGTTGGTGCGCTCGATCTCCGCCACCACCTGCGGCAGTTTCAGCGCCCGCGCCAGTTCGGCCGCCCTGGCGGTGTGCTCCGCGAAGCGGCGGGCGTAATCCGCCGCCTTTTCCGGCCCGTCATTCATCCCGTCCAGCCCGCGGGTGGCCGACACGTCGGTCAGCCACTGCTGGGTCTGCACCACGTCGAACCGGATCTCGCCCACAAGCGACACCAGGGGGATGACGCTGCCGACCACGTCGTGCGTCTCGCGCTGGACGTCGGACAGGCGATCGGTTTGCCGCCCCATGTCGCGCATGGTGAGGACGGAGGACAGGCCGACCGCGGCGAAGACGAACACCGCGACCGCCACAACCTTCGCCCGGATCGAGATGACGTGGAGAATGTTGCCGGCAGCGATCATGGTGAGGACTTCATTGGTTAAGAGTACGAATGATCGGCGGCGGCCGATCACCACGCACTCTAGACCTTTCAAACCATTCCGTCACCGGTATCACTGATAATACCAAAGATCTGCGACCGCAGGTCGCTGTTTTCCTTTGGCAATGACCTCATCCACAGCCGGAAACAAAGTAATCGCCGGCGCGATGTTTCATTTCCTCATACCGTCGCATGTTCGGCTTCGCTGTCGGCTGCCGGCCGGATGTGGGACGACAGCGCCTCCAGCGTGGCGTCGGCGACGGGGCCGAGCGCTTCGGCCAGCGGATCGCCGGCGAGGCAGCCGTCGGGACAGCCGCCCGGGCTCTGCACCCGCTGTTCGAGCAGCGAGGCCAGACGGCTGAGCCGCACGGCGCCGATGTTTGCCGCGGTTCCCTTCAGGGTATGGGCCATGCGGACCAGCGGCGTCCCATCCCCATCCCGCCGAGCCCCATCGCGAATCGCGGCCACGCTGTCGTCCACCGTCCGCCGGAAGGCGGTCACCGTCTGGCCCCAGGCCTCGTCGCCGATCACCGAACGCAGCGAGTCGGCCTGTTCGATATCCAGCAGCGGCGCCGTGCGCCAATGCTCCGGGCCCCTGGCGGCGGGCGACAGGGTGGGCAACGGCGCGGGTGGCGGGACGGGACGCGGCAGGGCCGCAGGCCGCGCCGGGGGGGACCGGCCGGCGCTCGCCCCATCTTCGCCGTCCTCGGCCACACCCTCCGCCGCCCGCGGCATAGCGGCCGTCCTCAGCACCTCATACAGGTCGGCCGACACGATGGGCTTCGTCAGATAGGCGGTCATGCCGGCCGCGAGATATTCGGCGCGGTGGCCGGGCATGACGTTGCCGGTCAGCGCGACGATCGGCAGGCGGCCCGCCTCGCCCGGCATGGCGCGGATGTGCCGGGTGGCGGTGACGCCGTCCATCACCGGCATCTGCACGTCCATCAGGACGAGGTCGAATCCGCCCTCCTCCACCAGCCGCACCGCCTGCAGCCCGTCCTCCACCGCGGTCACGCGATGGCCGGCGCGGCGCAGCATGGTGACGACGATGTCGCGGTTGATCTCGTTGTCCTCGGCCACCAGCACATGCAGGCCCGCCGCCGTCGGAGTTTCCGAACCGCCGGCCGGCACCGGTTCCGGCGCGCAGGGCACGGAGAGCACGCCGGCCGACGGGTCGGCGGCGGGTTCGCAGCGGACGGTGAACCAGAAGGTGCTGCCCTTGCCCTCGGCGCTGGTCACGCCGATCCGCCCGCCCATCAGCGTCACCAGCTCGCGGCTGATCGCCAGCCCCAGCCCGGTGCCGCCGAAGCGCCGGGTGGTGGAGCTGTCGCCCTGGGTGAAGCGGCGGAACAGGGTCGGCTGCACGTCCTCCGGGATGCCGATGCCGGTGTCGGCCACCTCGAAGCGCAGGAAGAAGCTGCCGTCCGCCGCCGGCTCCCCCTCCGGCCCGACCCGCACGGCGACGCCGCCGCGGTTGGTGAACTTCAGCGCGTTGCCGACCAGATTGACCAGCACCTGCCGGATGCGGCGCAGGTCGGCGCGCACGCGGTCGGGCACGGCGGGCGCCACCTCCCGCGTCAGGATCAGGCCGCGCCCGCAGGCGGCCGGCTCCAGCAGGTCGATGCTGTCGCCCAGCACCGCGCGCAGTTCGAAATCGACCGGCTCGACCTCCGCCTTGCCGGCCTCGAGCTTGGACAGGTCGAGGATGTCGTCGATGATCTGCAGCAGCGCGTTGCCCGACCGGTTGGCGACCTCCAGCAGCTGGCGCTGGTCGTCGTCCAGGTTCGGCCCCTCCACCAGGGCCAGCGCGCCGAGGACGCCGTTCATCGGCGTGCGGATCTCGTGGCTCATCGTCGCCAGGAACTCGCCCTTGGCGCGATTGGCCTGATCGGCCGCCTCCTTGGCGCGGCGCAGGCTGGCCTCGATCTCGCGCTGGGCGGTGACGTCGCGGAGCGCGCCGGTGACATAGCGGCGGTCGCCCTCGCGCCAGCCGGCCAGCGTCACCTCCAGCGGGAACTCGCTGCCGTCCTTGCGGCGGCCGGTTAGCTCCCGCATCTCCGACCGCGGGACCGCGGCGTCGCTCCCGCGGTATGTCGCCAGCAGCCCGTCATGCACCGCGCCGACGGCGCTCGGCATCAGCCGGGTCATCGGCCCGCCCACCACGTCGGCGGCGCGGTAGCCGAACAGCCGCTCCGCCGCGCGGTTGAAGGCATCGACGGTGCCATGCTCGTCGATGGTGACGATCGGCTGGCCGACCGCCTCGAACATGGCGCGGTAGCGCGCCTCGCTGGAAGCCAGCCGGTTGGCGGCCTGCTCGCGCTCGGTGACGTCGGTGGCGGAGCCGCGATAGCCGCGGAAATGGCCGCCCTCGTCGAAGACCGGACGGCCGCTGACGCTGAAATAGCGCAAACCGGCCGCCGTCATCACCCGGTAGCGGAAATTCCGGAACGGCTCCCGTCGCTCCATCAGCTGGCGGTGCCGCTCCCACTTGGCGCCATCCCCAGGCTCGCGCAGCGCCACATCCTCCCGCCGCAACCCGATGGGCAGCGTGCCGTTGGCGACGTGCGGCACCAGCGGCCCGGCCAGATGCGAGAATCGCAGGTCGGAGTCCATCTCCCAGAACCAGTCGGAGGCGGTCTCCGCCTGATCGCGGAAGCGTTCCTCGCTCTGGGCCAGCCGGCGGGCCAATGCGGCGAGCCGCGCCGTCTGCCGCGTCGCCAGCAGCGCCATGCCGACCAGCACGAGGCTGCAGGCCGCCGCCGCCAGCAGATAGAGCCGCTGCCGCGTTCTGGTGTCGGCCAGGAAGGACGCCTCGTCGAAGGCGGCGATGACGATCAGCGGATAGGTCGCCAGGGTCCGGAAGGACTGCAGGCGCGGAATGCCGTCGATCACGCTGGCGACGCGCAGGAACCCGGTGGGCTGCCGGCGCGCCATCAGCAGAACCGGCGATTCGCCGACATCGCGGCCGACGATGCGGTCGGTCATCTGCGACCGGGCGCGCAGGATGCCGTCGGTGCCGACGATCGCCACCGCCCCGTTGGGACCGACGTCCAGTTCCTCCAGCGAGCGGCTGAAATAGAAGGGGTCGATCGACGCGACCAGCACCCCGGCGAAGCTGCCGTCACCGTTGTCGACGCGCCGCGTCAGCTGGATCGACCATTTGCCGGACGCCCGGCCGAACACCGGCTTGCCGATGAAAAGCCCGGCATTCGGGTTGTTGACATGGACGCGGAAATGCTCGCGGTCGGCCAGACGGACGCGGGCCGGCGCATCCTCCACGCTGGTGTGGGTGAGGTCGCCATGCCTATCGATCACCGCCAGCTGCACCAGGATGCCCGACCGATCCACCGCCTGGCGCAGCATGCGGGCCCGGCCGGGGGTCCAGCTGTCGCCATGCTCGTGGAAGTCGTCGATCAGGAACTGCAGGATCTGGTCGGCTTCGGCGATGGCCCGGGTCGCCTGCTCGGCGACGACGCGGGCGAGGTTGCCGCTGTCGCGCTCGGCCCGCGCCATCGCCTCGGCATCGTCGTAATGGGCGAGCGCCAGGGCCGCCGCCCACAGCCCGGCGGCGATCACCAGGGTCGCCGTCCAGATGGCGGCGATGAAGCCCTGCAGATGAAAGCGCCCGCCCATCAGCGCCGCTCTCCCTCATCGTCCGCGTACCGCGGACCGCCCGCGGCGAGCGCCGCCACCCCGCGCGCCAACCGCGGCAGATCGACCGGCAGCGGCAGCAGCAGGTCGGCCGGACCGCCGGCCTCGGCTCCCGGCCCCCCGGAGGCGGGTCCCGAAGCGGCATAGAGGACGCAGGGCAGGTCCGCCCGCAGCGCCTTCAGGCGGCCAACCAGCGCCTGGCCGGCCGGAAGCGCGCTCAGCCCCGGCCCGATCACCACCGCGTCGAAGAAGCCCGGCTCGTCGGTGACGACCTCCAGCGCTTCGCGGAGATCCTCGCAGACCGAAACCTCGAACCCCTGCCGCTCCAGCCCGGCCTGGAAGCGGTCGCCGGACGCCGGATCGCCATCCACCACCAGGATCTTGTATGCCGGGGCGACATGGTGCCGCGCCGGGGCCGGGGACAGGGATGGTGCCGGCGATGCGGCGGGGATGTGGAGCCGCACCGCCGTGCCTTCCGCCGGGTGGGTCAGCAGGCTGAGGCCGCCGTCGTGGCGCCGCGCCGTCTGCAAGGCCGCCGGCCAATGGGCGTCTTCCGTCCCGGCCGTCTGGCCCCGGCGGTAGCAGGCGCGGGCGGCCAGCAGGGGATCGGCCAGCCCCGCCAGCACCTCGTCCGCCAGCGGCGGGCCGTCGACCCGCAGTTCGAACAGGGCGTGCGGACCCGGCAGCGGCGTCAGCAGCGGGCGGACGGTCCAGCCGGCCGCGGCGGCGTCGGCATCCGGATCGCCGGCCGATTTGTGGGCGTCCGCCGGAAAGAAGGCGCGCAGGCAGAGCCGGGCATCGCCGCCCCTGCCGGTGGCGGCGAGGATCTGCGCCGCCAGCCCGGCCAGCGTCCGCGCCAGCAGGCCGGCGTTGCAGATGGGGTCGGGCGTGGCGGCGTCATGACGGATGGAAAGGCTGCCCGGCGCCGCCGACACCGAGCGCAGAAGCGCCGCGGCCTCGTCCACGACCGTCGCGGCACGTTCGGGCTTCAGTGGAACCGGCTCCGTCCTGGCTTCCGCCACCAGCCGGCGGAGGCCGGAGCGGGCGCGGTCGACGGCGGCGACGGCCCGGCCCGCATAGTCGGCCTGCGGCGAGCCTTCCGGCAGGTCGCAGACGAGGAAGTCGGCATAGCCGGCAACCGCGCCCAGCGTGTTGTTCATGTCGTGGACGATGGCGCCGGCAAGGTCGGCCCGGGCATCCATCGCCGCGATCTGCTGGCTGCGCAGCCGCTCGACGGCCTGCCGGCCGCACTGCCGCAGCGCCTCCTCAAGGGTGGCGACATGAGCCGCAATCGCGGTGGAGCTTTCCACCGCCGGCCCGTCGGGCGACGCCGAGGGAACCGGTACGGGATGGGCCTGCGGCCCGCCGTCTCCGGCGGGACGGCGGCGCGCGCTCCGGATCGACAGAAGCGCCAGCCCGCCCGCCGCACCGCTGCCGGCCGCCATCAGGGGAAGCAGCCAGGGAAACGCCTCGCGCACGGGATCCAGCACGGACAGCAGAAGCACCGCCGCCCCGGCCAGCGCGGCGATCACGGGCACCGCCACGCCGCTGCCGAAAGCGCCGGCAGGAACGGTTCGGCCCGCGCGCGGCCCGGACAGGGAATGGTCGGATGGGCTCATCAGCGGCTCGGGTTGCAGCGACTCGGGTTGCAGCGGTCTTGCGGTTGCGCCCGCCCCGGCGGCGCCGCACGAAGGCGGACTGCCGGGCCAGGGGAGCGAGAACGGGGTGACCATACCAGAAAGGGCGGGATCATGCTGCTGGGACCACCCCTATGCGGTTCCCCATGCGACCATGCACCTATCTATCCGATGAGACCGGGCGACGGAGTTAGGGGGACGGGGATCAGGGCGACGCTTCGTTCAGGATGCGCGACAGCAGGCCGGCCTGCTGGGCGCGGCGTACCGCGTCGGTGCGGTTGCGCGCCCCCAGCTTGCGCAGGATGCGCCGGGTGTGCAGCTTGACCGTCACCTCCTGAAGGCTCAGGTGCCGCCCGATCTCCTTGTTGGTGGCACCGGTGGCGAGCATCGACAGCACCTGCCGTTCCCGGTCGGTCAGGGGGGACGACGTCGCCCCTTCCCCCTCCGGCGACGGCCCCTCTTCCTCCTCCGCCTCGTCGATGTCGAGCGACAGGTCGGTCATCTGCATCAGGTCGAGCGCCACGCATTTCGGCACGAAGCTGCCGCCCTCCGCCACCAGACGCAGGGCCTGGGCCAGGATGCGGCGCGGCGTGGTCTTCGGCAGGAAGGCCTCGGCACCGCAGCGCAGAACCTCCAGCGCGGTCAGCGCATCCTCCGCCCCGGTCACCACGGCGACCGGCCCCTGAACCCCCAACCGGCGCAGCACGCTGATCGGGTCGCTTCCCTCCGCACCCGGCATGCGCCAGTCGAGAACGATGAGGTCGTACCGGAAGACCGTGACGGGGGCGCCGTCGTCCGAGTTCGGCAGGACAGGCAATTCCAATAACGACCCGATGCAGCCGACCTCCGCATCCGGCCATGCCTGACGGATCGACAGCTCCAGCGCGTCGCGGAACAGGGGATGGTCGTCCGCCACCAAGATCTTCATCAACCAGCCTCCGCCACCTTCGGCCAACACTCATCCCAAGGTATCAACATTCCCTGTTATGCCGTCCGAAATCTTAAGTTTTCGTGGCTTTGCCATATTTCACGTCAGTCATAATTGCGCCGGAGCGTCCTGCACGGCCTTTTCCGGGGCGCGGGATAATATCCCCGCTATCCCATTTCCCGCCCCCGCTATCCCAGACACAGCGGGTGCGCGCATCGGTAGACGTCTATGCTGTGGCTTAGCAAATTCCATCCGGTGCAACCCACCGATGTATGGCGGAAGACGGAAGCGGCGACCATGGACATGACCCTTTACGAGTTGCGGCCCAAATCCGCTCCCAAATCCGCTCCCCCCGCCGCCCCCGCCGGTGCCGTCCTGCTGGTCGACGACGATCCCGATTTCCGCGAGATGGTGCGCACCGCCTTCCACCGCGCCGGCTACGCCGTGCTGGAGGCGGAGAACGGCAATGCCGCGCTGGCCATCATGGCCGGCCACACGGTCGATCTGGTGGTGACCGACATCATCATGCCGGAGGCCGACGGGTACGAGGTGATCCTGCGGCTGAAGGAGCAGAAATCGCGTCCGCCCCTGATCGCGGTGACCGGCGGCAGCCTGCGCCTGCGGATGGAACTGCCGGGCATGGCCCGGCTGCTGGGCGCCGAGGCGGCCTTCGAAAAGCCGGTCGACCTGAAGGCCCTGCTCGCCGAAGCCGGCCGGCTGATCGCCGCCCGCAGAGCCGCCGAACAAGAGGCGGGGGCCGCAGGATGAACATCCTCATCGTCGACGACGACCGCACCAACCTGTTCATCATGGCCGCCATCGTCCGCCGGCTGGACGATGTCGAGCCGGTCACGATGGAAAGCCCGCTCGACGCCGTCGAGTGGCTGCGCGGGAACGAGCCCGACCTGATCCTTCTGGACCAGATGATGCCGGACATGGACGGCATGGAGCTGCTGCGCCACATCCGTGACGATGCGCGGCTGGATACCGTCCCGGTGGTGATGGTCACCGCCAACACGGCGGTCGACATCCGCGTGCGGGCGCTGGACGAGGGCTGCAACGATTTCCTGACCAAGCCGGTCGTCGTTCCGGAGGTGCAGGCGCGGCTGCGCAACCTGCTGGCCCTGCGCCAGAGCCGCGCCCTGCTGCGCGACCGCGCCGCCCTGCTGGCCAACGAGGTGGAGCGGGTGACCGCCGCCCTCCAGCGCCAGGGGGAGGAACTGGTCAACCGCCTGTCGCGCGCCTCCGAATACCGCGATCCCGAAACCGGCGCCCATATCGAGCGGATGGCGCTCTATTCGCAGCTGATCGCCGAAGCGGCCGGCTGCGGCGCCGCCTATGCCCAGGAGCTGATGAAGGCGGCGCCGATGCACGACATCGGCAAGATCGGCATTCCCGACATGATCCTGCTGAAGCCGGGGCGTCTGACCCCGGAAGAGATGACGGTGATGCGCCAGCATGCCGCCATCGGCCACCGCATCCTGGCCAACAGCGACATCCCGCTCCTGCGGCTGGCGGCGGAAATCGCGCTCGGCCATCACGAGAAATTCGACGGCAGCGGCTATCCCAACGGCGTGGCCGGGACCGGGATCCCGCTGTCCGGCCGCATCGTCGCCATCGCCGACGTGTTCGACGCCCTGACCTCCACCCGCCCCTACAAGCGGTCATGGACGCTGGACGAGGCGCGCGCCTACATGGTCCAGAACCGCGGCCTGCATTTCGACCCGTCCCTGCTCGACGCCTTCCTGTCGCGCTGGGACGAGGTCTGCCGGATTCATCACGAAAACGCCGACGAACTGCCGGCGCTCATCCCCGAAGAGGCGTGAGCCCCCGGCAGGACCGGGGCAGGCGGCGCGCCGTCAGTTGACGATGCGCCAGGTGCCGTCGGGCTGGAGACACGCGGTGCCGTAGACCGGCTGCGACCGGCCGCCGACCATGGCGCGGCTCTGGTATTCGCGGCATTGCTGGCCGTTGCGCGAATAATAGACCGGGCCGGCCGGATCGACGCCGACCGCGGCCGGCGGCGGCTGATAATATTGAACCACCGGCGGCGGGGGCGCATAGACGACCGGCGGCGGCGCGTAATACTGCACCACCGGCGGCGGCGGGGCATAATAATGGTAGGGGCGGTAATAGCCGTAGCCGGGGAAAACCGGCCCGATGCCGATGCCGACCGACACCGACGTGCGCGCCTGCGCCGTTCCCGGAACCGACATCACTGCGGCGGCGGCCACGGCCGCCAGCATCACAGCACCCAGGGCGACCGCCCCCCGCACCGTCTTCATCATCCGTCTCCCGCCACGACGCGAGGTCACTATCCCGCCGATCGCATGGCTCCGGCAGGCATCATACACCGGTCCCGCGGCGCATCACAGGGGCTGCGCGCGCGGGTGCCCATAGAGGACGGTATGGCAGGGCGCCATGCAGGGCGATCAGATGTCGAGCGGCAGGTTGTCGGGATCGAAGCCCAGCTGCTCCACGATGGCGCGGGCGAGCGGGATGCTGGTCTCGAAGCGCCATTCGGCCATGCCGGGGCGGTATTCCGACACATTGGGCCGGCCATTGGCGAAGCGGCGCGGGTGCAGCTCGTACCAATAGATGTCGCTCAGCGACACGCCCTGTTCCTGCGCATAGGCCTCGGCGATGCGGGGCCAGTCATTCACGGCGGGCTGGGGCGACCCGGCCGCCTTGGCGATGTCGGTCTGTTCCAGGAAAGCGACGATGCGCTTCCCCTCGCGCTCGAAATCGGCAACCCGGATGGTGACGGGCTGCTTTCCTTCACGCTGATAGGTCCACTCGCGGTTCTTCTCGACCAAGGCCTTGTCCACGGCAAATGCTCCGGTTTACTCCTGCAAAGGCTAACCGACCGGCCCGCCTTAAGCCAACTGTTCCGTTGCCTTATCCGAACAGGCATGGCGTATCGCAGCCGCGTGCCGTCCGGCAAGGCGGATCGCAGGTTGCCAAGGAGTGCCGTTTTTTCTTCGCCTACGGGAATTGTGACGCCCGGCCGTCAGCCGGGCGCCTCGTGCCTGCCCTCCCTCGGTGGCCGTCCTCAGTAACCGATCGTCATGCCGTCGGGGTTGCGCGGGTCGGAATAGCCGTACAGCCCGTCGTCGCGCAGCTGGATGGTCTGGGTGCGGCCCATCGTCGGCTTCACCGCCACCTTGTGGCCCATCTGCTCCAGCAGCCGCACGGTGTCCGGGCTGAGCCCCTTCTCCACCCGCAGCTCGTCGGGGGTCCACTGGTGATGGACGCGCGGCAGGGCGGCGGCCTCGGCCGGGTTCATGTTGAAGTCGATGTGGTCGATCACCGTCTCCATGGTGGTGGTGATGATGCGGCTGCCGCCCGGGCTGCCGGTGACCAGCCAGGGCTTGCCATCCTTCAGCACGATGGTCGGCGACATGGAGCTGAGCGGCCGCTTGAAGGGCTGGACGGCGTTGGCGTCGCCGCCGATCAGGCCGAAGGCGTTGGGCACGCCCGGCTTGGCCGAGAAGTCGTCCATCTCGTTGTTCAGCAGGATGCCGGTGCCCGCGGCGACGATGCCGCTGCCGAAATTGAGGTTCAGCGTGTAGGTGGTGCTGACCACGTTGCCCTGGCTGTCCGCCACCGAGAAATGGGTGGTCTGGTCGCTCTCGTAGGGGGCCGGCTTGCCGGGCTTGATGCTGCTGGCCGGGGTCGCCTTCTCCGGATCGATCTTCGCCGCCAGCTCGTCGGCGTATTTGCGCGAGGTCAGGCCCTTCACCGGCACCTTGGTGAAGTCGGGGTCGCCCAGATATTCGGAGCGGTCGGCATAGGCGAGCTTCATCGCCTCCGCCATCAGGTGGATCGCCTTGGCGCTGTCGGGGCCGTAATCCTTCAGCGGCCAGCGTTCCAGGATGTTCAGCATCTGGATGATGTGCGTCCCGCCGGAGCTGGGCGGCGGCATCGACTTGACCGTATAGCCGCGGTAGCTTCCGCTGACCGGCTCGCGCTCCACCACCTTGTAGGCCTTCAGGTCCTCCTTGGTGATGTAGCCGCCATGCTGGGCCATCTCCGCCGCGATCTTCTCGGCGATGGCCCCTTCATAGAAGGCCTTCGCCCCCTGCTGGGCGATCATCTCCAGCGAGTTGGCGAGATCGGGGTTGGCCAACGTCTCGCCGGCGGTCAGCGGCCGGCCGTCCTTGAAGAAGATCGCTTTGGTGGCGTCCCACGCAGCCAGATGGTCGCGCTCGACCTCCAGCAGGCCGGCCAGCTGCGGCGTGACGGTGTAGCCCTCGCGCGCCAGCTTGATCGCCGGGGCCATCACGTCGGCCAGCTTCATCGTGCCGTATTTTTCCAGCGCATGGGCCAGCCCGGCGACGGTGCCGGGGATGCCGACCGCCAGATGGGTGTAGAGCGAGCGGTCGGGGACCACCTTGCCCTGCTGGTCCAGATACATGTCGCGGAAGGCCTTGGCCGGGGCCATCTCGCGGAAGTCGATGGCGACGTCCTTGCCGCTCCTGGCGTCATGGACGACCATGAAGCCGCCGCCGCCGACATTGCCGGCGTTCGGCAGCACCACCGCCAGGGCGAAGCCGACGGCCACCGCCGCATCGATCGCATTGCCGCCGCGCTTGAGGATGTCGACGCCGATCTCGGTCGCCAGCCGGTGTTCGGAGGCAACCATCCCGTTCTCGCCGCGGACGGGATAGAAGATGTCGTAGCCGATGTCGTAGCGGACCGAGGCCGGTGCGGAGGTGGCCTTCTGGGCGAGCGCCGGCACCGGCAGCACGAAGGCCGAACCGAGGGCCGAGCCGACGCAGAGCGCCGCCAGCGCCGCAACGGGCAAACGGGATCGGAAAGCGGGGAACCACATGCGGTGAATCTCCTGAGCGGGACGTCAGGTCGGGGGCCGCAGCCCGGGGTAAGGCAGGATGTCACACCCGCCTTCCCCGGTCTTCACCCCGTCGCTGGTCTGCCCAACAATTCACCATCAGGGTTAATGGCGTCACGCATTCCCGTGAATGGAATGCGACAGACGGTGAACGGATCCGATCCGGCGTGCCGCCGGTCAGTAGGTCTCCGCCATGCGCGAGTGATCGACACCGCGCGACTCGCCATAGGAACTTCCGCGGGAGCCGTCATGGCCCAGCCGGTCATGCTGGTGGCCGGACAGGCGTTCCTTGACCGGGCAATGGCCGCTCATGCCGCGGGCGACCAGGGCGGCGCCGACCAGCCCCATGATGGCGCCGGGGATGCTGGCGCCCTTGCGCAGGCCGCCCGCCGCGACGGCGAGGCCGAGACCGGTCGAGACGATGCGCTCGCCCATGCCCATGTTGGTGTGGCCTTCGAACACGCTGTCATAGGCGTCGCGGATCGTGGATTGGGCGTTCATGGCTGCTCCGGGGCTGAAATGGACGGAAATCGCCTTTCCAACGCCGCGACGCCCCGTCAGGTTCCCTTGGGCCCTGTTCCCTTCAGCCCTCCACCGCCGCCATGTCGCGGATGGAGCGGACCAGCCGGGACGGTTCGATCGGCTTGGACAGCACGGTCAGGTCCACCTCCTGTGCCGCGGCGGTGGAGGTCAGATCCTCGGCATAGCCGGTGACCATCAGGATCGGCGTGGCGACGCGCCGGGCACGCAGGGTGCGGGCCATCTCCAGCCCGGTCATCCCCGGCATCATGTGGTCGGTGACGATCACGTCCGGCCGGAAGCCGTGGTCGAGCAGCGAGAGGGCCGCCGCCCCGTCGGCCGCTTCGCGCACCGCGAATCCCGCCTGTTCCAGATAGCCGGCGGTGGCGCTGCGCACCAGCTCCTCGTCATCCACCAGCAGGACGGCGCAGCCCTTCCCGATGCCGGCCGCGTCCCCGGCCGTCTTCTCCGGCGCCCGCGGCGCGGCGGTTCCGGCGGACGGCGCATCCGCCTCCTGATCGGCGCGCGGCAGATAGAGCGTCACCGTGGTGCCCAGCCCCTGCCGGCTGTCCAGCTCCACCCCGCCGCCGGACTGGGTCGCCAGCCCGTGCACCATGCTGAGGCCCAGCCCGGTGCCGCGCCCGACCTCCTTGGTGGTGAAGAAGGGTTCGAAGGCGCGGGCCTGCACCTCGGCCGGCATGCCGGTGCCGGTGTCGCGCACCCGCAGCACGACATAGTCACCGGCCACCATCCCAGGCACGAGCCCGGCGCCGACCGACCGGTTGCCGGCCAGGATCCACAGCGTGCCGCCGCCGGGCATGGCGTCGCGGGCGTTCAGCGCCAGGTTCAGCACTGCCATTTCCAGCTGGGTCGGGTCGATCATCGCCGGCCACAGGTCGGGGGCGACTTCCGTCACGATCCGCACCGGCTGCCCCAGCGTGCGGCCGAGCAGGCGGCTGACCCGCTCCACCAGCGCCGCGACGTCGACCGGGACCGGGCGAAGCTGCTGCCGGCGCGAGAAGGCCAGCAGATGCTGGGTCAGGGTCGCCCCGCGCTCCACCGCCTGCAGGGCCAGCCGTGCCGGTCCGGCGATGCGCTCGTCGTCGGTGCGGCTGCCGATGACATGCAGGTTGATGCCGATGGCCTGCAGCAGGTTGTTGAAATCATGGGCGACGCCGCCTGTCAGCTGGCCGATCGCCTCCATCTTCTGGCTCTGGCGCAGCGCATGCT
Source organism: Azospirillum oryzae (assembly GCF_900177515.1). Classification (GTDB taxonomy): domain Bacteria; phylum Pseudomonadota; class Alphaproteobacteria; order Azospirillales; family Azospirillaceae; genus Azospirillum; species Azospirillum oryzae_A. The sequence continues at coordinate 287,972 of NZ_FXAK01000010.1, read as the reverse complement.
CGGCCTGCTCCCGCCCCTCCACCGCGCGGCGGGCGGCGTCCATCGCCCAGGCCGCCGCCTCGTAGGCGCTGAACTGGCGGGCCAGCGCCCACAGCGACAGCAGCAGCGCGGCGATCCCGGCGGCGCCGGCGGCACCGATGGTCCAGGCCTGGATGCGCCACTCGCTCAGCACCGCGTCCAGCCTGCGGGTGACGTTGACGACCAGCGGATAGTCGGCCAGCGCCCGCGTCGCCACCAGACGGGCGCCGTCGTTCAGCCCCTTGGCGGACAGGAAGACGCCGGACTTCGCATGCTCCAGCACCTTCAGGAACTGGCCATGGCCCAGCGGCCGGCCGATGTCCGGCAGCATCGGATAGCGGGCCAGCAGGATGCCGTCGCGCCGCCACAGGCTGATGCTGCCGTCGGCATCCGGCTGCAGCGCCTTGTAGATCCGCTCGAAATAGCTCAGTTCGATGGCGCCCAGCACCAGCCCGACGAAACCGCCGTCCGGGCCGCTGATCCGCCGGGCCAGATAGATGGTCCAGCTGCCGTTGCCGCGGTTGCGCACAGGTTCGCTGATGAAGGGCTCGTCGGTATCGTGGTCGCGCAGATAGGCGAAATAATCCCGGTCGGACACGTTGACCGGCGGAATCGGGTAATAGCGCGAGAAGTTGATCAGGTGCCCGTCGGCCGCGATCATCGTCACCGCATCCAGCTGCGGCAGTCCGCTGATCCGCGCCCGCAGCATCTGGTAGGTGTCGCGCCCGCCCATCCGGCGGACATAGTCTTCGGGCGTCGCGATGCCGTCCGCCTTCAGCTGCTCGATGATGGTCGTCAGCACCAGATCGACGCTCTGCGTCGCGCTGCCCGTCTGTTCCGCCAGCGACAGGTTCAGGGTGGACAGCTCACGCTCCGCTCCCGCCAGTTCGCGGTCGCGCATGCTGACGATGTAGTGGATCGTCGCCGTCAGCAGCACGGCGACCGACAGCCCGCCGATCAGCAGCAGGATGCGCAACGGCCGGCTGGCGCGCAGATGGGCCAGCCAATGGTAGGACGGCGGAACCGGTGTGCCACCTGGCGGGCGACTGGCCGGCTGCGCGGTCCTTTCGGGAGAGATCAAAGCTTGCCTATGGTTTAGTGACGCACTGATCGACCGGAATGATCCGGACGCCATAACGCCGCGTCAAGCATACCAAGGTTAATAGGACCTTGACGATTTCGTCCCTTCGGCAACCCGTCAGGCCCGCACCCGCACCGGGGCGGGCAGCTTCAGCACCGACAGCGCCAGCCCGGCGAAGACCAGCAGCCCGCCGGCCAGCTTCACCGCGGTGAAGGTCTCTCCCAGCAGCAGCGCGCTGGAACTCATGCCGAAGATCGGCACCAGCAGCGAGAAGGGGGCGACCAGGCTGGCCGGGTAATGCCGCATCAGGAAGCCCCAGGCGGCGAAGCCGAACAGCGTCGCCGCCGCCGCGATGTAGACCAGCGAACCGACCCCGACCGGCGTCAGCGTGGTGAAGGCGTGGATGATGCGCTCCGGCCCCTCCAGCGCCAGCGACATCGCCAGCAGCGGCAAGGGCGGGATCAGGCTGACCCAGACCATCAGGCTGAACAGGTCGGGCGCCTTGGCCTGCTTCATCACGATGTTCGACACGCCCCAGGCCGCCGCCGCCGCCAGCGTCAGCCCGAGGCCGAGCAGCGAGTCGCCCGCCGGCATCTCGAGCGCGATCAGCCCGACGCCGGCGAAGGCGACCACCATGCCGCCGATCTGCCGCGGCCCCGGCCGGTCGCCCAGCGCGAAGGCGGCGAAGATGGCGGTGAAGAAGGCCTGCGCCTGCAACACCAGCGAGGCCAGCCCCGCCGGCATGCCGACGTCGATGCCCAGGAACAGCAGCGGGAACTTCACCACCCCCAGCATCACGCCGATGCCGATCACGAAGCGCCAAGGCACCGGCGGCCCCTTGCCCCAGCCCAGCACCACCACCGGCAGCGCCGCCAGCGCGAAGCGCAGGCAGGAGAAGAGCAGAGGCGGGAAATCGCGCAATCCGACCTTGATCGCGACGAAGTTGAAGCCCCAGACGGCGGCGACCGCCACGGCGAGCAGGATGTGGGAAGCACGCATGATGGGGAGGCTAAACGGGCGCCGCGGCGGCGGTCAATCGGCGGCGGGGCGCGCTTGCCGCGTGGCTGACCTGCGCCCCGCAACCAGGGGCAGGCGTCACGGATCGGCGTGCAGGATCCGGCATTCGTCCGACGCGTTGATCGCCCAGGACGATCCCCCCAGCAGCATCGTGCCGAGTTCCCCCAGCCCGCTGCTGCGGAAGCTGACGCGGTGGGCGCGGGCCAGCGGCTCCATCTCCTCCAGGAAGCCCTTGGTCGGCACGGCGACATAGAGGCTGCCGTTTGGCAGGCCGCGGGCGCTCAGCGACAGGCGCGGTCCCATGTCGGCGCTGACGGTCAGGTCGTAGCGTTCGCCGGGCTTCACCACCGCCCCGCTGTCCGACGGGGTGAAGCCCGACAGGATGAAGCCCGATTCGACCGAGGCGGTGCGGAAGGTCAGGCGCGGCGCGGCGTTCTGCCCGACCGGGATCCCGCGCTCGGCGACGCAGAAGCGCTTGCCGCTTGGCGGCGAGTGGATGGTGACGGTCCAGCCCTTGCCCGAGCTGAAGGGCTTGGCCGGCCCGTCCTCCAGCCCGGCCACGGGGGGAGGCGCGGACGGCGGCGGCGGCACGGTCTCGCAGGCGGAAAGCGCCAGCGCCAAACCGGCCAGCAGGGCGAATGGCGTCGCCGCCCGGACGGCGCGGCGGTCCCTGAAGGCCGGCCGCAGTCGGGCGACGGGTGCAAGGTGCTGCCGATCCATCGCGGCGTCCTCCCCATCCCTGGTCATGATGCGGCGACTTCCATACCACGTTCGCATACGTCCGCGCGACCGTCGCGGGAAGCGTCCGGCCTGTGCTAGAACCGGGGGCCCTTCTCGCAGCAAGCCCCCGGTTGCCATGCCCCACGCCGACTTCATCCACCTGCGCGTCCATTCCGCCTATTCGCTGTCGGAAGGTGCGATCAAGGTGAAGGAGCTGGTCAAGCTCTGCCTGAAACAGCAGATGCCGGCCGTCGCCGTCACCGACACCGGCAACCTGTTCGGCGCGCTGGAATTCGCGCTGGCGGCATCCGATGCCGGCGTTCAGCCGATCATCGGCACCGTGCTGGGCATCACCCGCATCGGCCCGGCCCAGACGAAACCGGGCCTGCCCGGCAAGGCGGCGGCCACCCCCGACCAGCTCGTCCTGCTCTGCCAGAACGAGGAGGGCTACCGCAACCTGACGGCGCTGGTGTCCAAGGCCTTCCTGGAGTCGGACCCGCTGGCCGGCCCGCAGGTGACGCTCGACGCGCTGGAAGGCCGGTCCGCCGGGCTGATCGCGCTGACCGGCGGCCCCGGCGGCTCCATCGGCCGGCTGCTGCACGAGGGGCAGAAGGATCTGGCGCTCGACGTGCTGGAACGTCTGAAGCGCCTGTTCCCCGGCCGCCTCTATGTCGAGCTGCAGCGGCACGAGGGCGGGCGCGGCCATTTCGCCACGGTGGAGAACGCCGTCGAGCCGGCGCTGATCGACCTCGCCTACGCCCACGACCTGCCGCTGGTCGCCACCAACGACTGCTATTTCGCCACCGAGGACATGTACGAGGCGCACGACGCGCTGCTCTGCATCGCCGAGGGCGCCTATCTCAGCCAGGAGGACCGCCGCCGCCTGACCCCCGACCACCGCTTCAAGTCGGCGGAGGAGATGCGGCTGCTGTTCGCCGATTTGCCGGAGGCGGTGGACAACACGGTGGCCATCGCCCGGCGCTGCTCCTTCCTGCTGAAGCCGATCAAGCCGATCTTGCCGCCCTTCGCCTGCGAAGGCGGCCGCACCGAGGATGACGAGCTGCGCGCCCAGTCGCGCGCCGGCCTGGAGATGCGGCTGGAGAAGGTCGTCTTCACCCCCGACATGACGCCGGAACAGCGCAAGGAAACCCGCAAGACCTATTTCGAGCGGCTGGAGTTCGAGCTGGACGTCATCGTCAAGATGAAGTTCCCCGGCTACTTCCTGATCGTGTCGGACTTCATCAAATGGGCGAAGAACCACGACATTCCCGTTGGTCCGGGCCGCGGCTCGGGCGCCGGCTCCGTCGTCGCCTGGGCGCTGACCATCACCGATCTGGACCCGCTGCGCTTCGGCCTGCTGTTCGAGCGCTTCCTGAACCCCGAACGCGTGTCGATGCCCGACTTCGACATCGACTTCTGCCAGGACCGCCGCGAAGAGGTCATCCGCTACGTCCAGAACAAGTACGGCTACGACCGCGTCGCCCAGATCATCACCTTCGGTAAGCTGCAGGCCCGCGCCGTTCTGCGCGACGTCGGCCGCGTGTTGCAGATGCCCTACGGGCAGGTCGACAAGATCTGCAAGATGGTGCCGAACAACCCGGCCAATCCGGTGACCTTGCAGCAGGCGCTGGACAGCGAGGAGATGCTGCGGCAGGCGCGCGACGGCGACGACACCGTGCGCCACCTGATCGACATCGCATTGAAGCTGGAGGGTCTCTACCGCCACGCCTCGACCCACGCCGCCGGCGTGGTGATCGGCGACCGGCCGTTGCAGGAGCTGGTGCCGCTCTACCGAGATCCGCGCTCCGACATGCCGGTCACCCAGTTCAACATGAAGTATGTCGAACAGGCCGGTCTGGTGAAGTTCGACTTCCTGGGATTGAAGACGCTGACCGTGCTGAAGACCGCGGTCGACCTGATCCCCGAGAAGCCGGACCTGACCACCGTCCCGCTGGACGACGAGAAGAGCTACCAGCTGCTCAGCCGCGCCGAGGCGACCGGCGTGTTCCAGCTGGAAAGCTCGGGCATGCGCGACGTTCTGCGCCGGCTGAAGCCGAACCGGCTGGAGGACATCATCGCGCTGGTGTCGCTCTACCGTCCCGGCCCGATGGACAACATCCCGAAATACATCCGGGTGAAGAACGGCGAGGAAAAAGCCGACTACATGCATGACAGCCTGGAAGGCATCCTGAAGGAGACCTTCGGGATCATGATCTATCAGGAACAGGTCATGCAGATCGCCCAGGTGCTGTCCGGCTATTCGCTGGGCGGCGCCGATCTTCTGCGCCGCGCCATGGGCAAGAAGATCAAGGAGGAGATGGACAACCAGCGCAAGATCTTCTGCGACGGCGCGGAGGCGCGCGGCGTCAAGGCCGATCTGGCCAGCATGATCTTCGATCAGGTCATGAAGTTCGCCGGCTACGGCTTCAACAAGTCCCACGCCGCCGCCTATGCCCTGGTCGCCTACCACACCGCCTATCTCAAGGCGAACCACCCGGTGGAATTCATGGCGGCGTCGATGACGCTCGACCTCGGCAACACCGACAAGCTGAACGTCTTCCGGCAGGAGCTGGCCCGGCTGCGCATCAAGCTGCTGACGCCGGACATCAACAAATCCGACTCCATTTTCGGGGTGGAGCAGCTGGCCGACGGCACCAAGGCGGTGCGCTATGCGCTCGCCGCCGTCAAGGGCGTCGGCCTGCCCGCCATGCGGGCGGTGGTGGAGGAGCGGCGGAAGAACGGCCCGTTCAAGAGCCTGTTCGACTTCGCCCGCCGCCTGGATTTGAAGACCATCAACAAGCGCCAGCTTGAGAATCTAGCCTGCGCCGGCGCCTTCGACGGGCTGAACCCCAACCGCGCCCAGGTCCATGCCGCGCTGGAGACCATCATCCGCTACGCCCAGGCGGAGGCGGCGGAGCGCGACAGCGGCATCGGCAATCTCTTCGGCGGCGGTGGCGGCGGCCTGCCCGAACCCGACCTGCCCAAGGTCAAGGATTGGGAACCGCTGGAAAAGCTGAAGCACGAGTTCGGCGCCATCGGCTTCTACCTGTCGGCCCACCCGCTGGACGCCTATTCCGGCCCGCTCGGCCGCATGAAGGTGGTGCGCTCGGCCGAACTCCAGACGGCAATCGCGAAGGGCGGCTCCACCCGCTACAAGATGGCGGGCATCGTCGTCTCGAAGAAGGAGAAGACCGCCAAATCCGGCAACCGCTTCGCCTTCGTCGAGCTGTCGGACGCCACCGGCGGCTATGAGGTGACGCTGTTCTCCGAGGTGCTGGCCGCCAACCGTGACCTGCTGGAGCCCGGCCGCCCGGTGCTGATGACGGTGGACGCCCAGCTGAACGGCGAGGAGGTCCGGCTGACCTGCCAGGAGATCAAGCCGCTGGAGGAGGCCGTCGCCTCGGTCAGCGCAGGCCTGCGCGTGGTGCTGCGCGACCCCGGCCCGATCGAGCATCTGCGCGCCACGCTCGACCGGCTGTCGCGCGGCAAGAGCCGCATCAACGTGCTGGTGGAGGTCGATCCGCTGAAGGAGATCGAGATCGAGCTGCCCGGCAGCTACACCATCACCGCGCAAAGCCGCTCCGCCCTGAAGGCGGTGCCGGGCGTGGTGGAGGTGGCGGAGCTGTAAGGCAGCCTATTTGAACTTGGTGCCGAAGAACTGTCCGAACTGGGTCTTGTGCGTGTCCTTGCGTTCCTTGACCATCGTGCTCGAACTGTTCAGGGGAACCCGGTAGTAGACGACCCAGTTTTCCGGCCGGTTCCTCAGCCAGGGTTCGCAATTGTCGCAGGGGCTGTAATCGACGTAGACGTGGCAACGCCCGTTTCCGTCGGTCCACAGCCCGTATTGGCTCTTGCCGATCAGGATCGCGGTCTGTTCCGCATGCTGTTCCCTCTGCGACGACGCGAAGGGATTGTTCGGATTGATGTCGTCGGACATCTCGTTGAAGACCGGATCGAGGCCGGCATGCAGGCGCGACGAGCCGAAGCAGACGGAGAAATCGGCATAGGTCGGCAGGAAGGCGGTCTTCTTCACCGCGACGGCGGCGTTGCACGACTCATAACCGAAGCCCAGATTCTTGAACCCGTGGAAAGAGACGAAATGGTGCTTCGCCGCAGCGTAGAGGTCCAGTCCGGGGCTGCCCTGCGGAAGGACGTCCGTGCTGAGGTCGTACATCTGATGGATGGTCATGTTTCGCTCGTCCATAAGAGGATTGCGATCTGAATGCAGCACGCCAGGGGTGGAAAACCTGGAGCGACAGGAGACTAACACGGGTGTATGCCGCACACCACCACCGTGGCGGCGACGGCGGCCGTCAGGCCGATTGGGCATTGTCCCCCCTGCCCGCCTCGGTTAAGGGTGGGGCCCTTCAGCCATCCAGCCCCTGCCCCGCCCCTGCCCCTGCCCCGATGCCCCGCTCTCCCACCGCCTTCGGCCGCTTCATCGCCATCGACTGGTCCGGCGCGCTGGCCAAGCGCTATGCCGGCATCGCGGTGGCGGAGTGCGCGGCGGGCGAGGCCGCCCCCCGGCTGGTCGAGGGTCCCGGCGGCTGGTGGTCGCGGACGGCGGTATTCGACTGGCTGCGCGCGGAACTTTCCCGCGAACCGGCCTTGGTCGGGATCGACTGCGCCTTCTCCCTGCCCTTCGCGGTGGCGGCGCGCGGCTTTCCCGGCCGGGAGGCGACGGCGTTCGACCTGTGGGACGCGGTGGAGGAAATCTGCGCCGGTGAACCCGACTTCGGCGGCGGTTCCTTCGCCAGCCACCCGCTGCACGGCGCCGGCTTCTGGCATGGCGGGCCGCAGCCGGACTGGTACGAGGACCCGCACCGAGCCACCGAATGGGCCTGCCGCGCCGACGGGCTGGGCCACCCGCAGAGCCCCTACAAGCTGATCGGGTCAAAGCAGGTCGGCAAGGGCGCGCTGGCCGGCATGCGGGTGCTGTGCGCCCTGCGCGCCGCCCTGCCCGGCCGGCTGGCGGTCTGGCCCTTCGAGGATCCGGCGCCGGGGAAAAGCGTGATGGTGGAGATCTACCCGCGCCTGTTCCTGAAGCACACCGGTTTCGGCCAGCGCAAGATCCGCGACGGCGCCGAAATGGACGAGGCGCTGATCCGGCTGGGCTCGCACCCGTTGCAGCGCTCCGGTATGGTCAGCGACCATGACAGCGACGCGCTGGTGTCGGCGGCCGGTTTGCGCTGGCTCGCGGCGCAGGCGTCGGCCTGGACGCCGCCGGGACTGGACGACACCGCGCGGCGGCAAGAGGGATGGATTTTCGGGGTGGGGACGAGCGGATCATGACGGCAATCGGCATCGCGCCGGCACAACAGGACCTCGCGCGGGGCCCCCGCCGTCCGGCCATCGACGTGGCGCGCGGGCTGGCGCTGGTCGCGATGGCGGCCTATCACGGCAGCTGGGACGCCACCTATTTCGGCCTCGCCCGCTTCGATCTGCTGGGCGATCCGCTGTGGCTGGCGGCGCGCGCCGTGATCCTGTCGAGCTTCCTGCTGCTGGCCGGCATCGGGCTGGTGCTGGCGACCCGTGACGGGCTCGATCCGCGGCGCTTCCTGCGCCGGCTGGGGCGGGTGGCGGCCGGGGCGGCGGCGGTGTCGGCGGCGTCCTACGCCCTGTTCCCCGACAGCCCGATCTTCTTCGGCGTGCTGCACCACATCGCGGTGGCGAGCGTCATCGGCCTCGCCTTCGTCCGCCTGCCGGCCGCCGTGACCCTGGCGGCGGCGGCTGCCGCGGTGCTGATCGGGACGACGCAAGGCTTCCCGCTGTTCGACAGCCCATGGCTGCGTTGGATCGGGCTGACCACGGTCCAGCCGGACTCCAACGATTTCGTCCCGCTGCTGCCCTGGATCGGCGGCGTTCTGGCCGGGATCGGGCTGGCGCGGCTGTGGCCGGCGATTGGCGAGGGCGTGGCGGTGACCGGCCCCGCCGGGCGGCTGCTGGCCCTGGCCGGACGGCACAGCCTTGCGGTCTATCTGCTGCACCAGCCGCTGCTGTTCGGCATCGCCTGGGCCGCGGCGCAGCTGTCGCCGGTGGAGACGCCCGCCGCACGCGATTTCCAGGCAGCCTGCGTATCGAGTTGCGAGCGCGCCGGGGTGTCGTCGGCGACCTGCACCGCCAATTGCCGTTGCGTGCAGTCGGAACTGGTGCGGATCGGGGTGTGGGAGGGATTCGTCGCCAACCACCTCAGCGAGCGCGATCAGCGCGGGCTGGAGGCCGCGGTCGCCGCCTGCCGCAAGCCCTGAAAGCCCGAAATCAGACCGACTGCCGCTTTTCCAGCAGGCCGCGCAGCAGGCTGGTCAGCGTCTCGGCCAGCTTGTACTGGTCGTCGCCCGGCAGCCCGGCGATGACGCCGGCGAAGTCGTTCAGCGGGTCGTGGCGCAGCAGTTCCAGCGCCTTCGGCGTCGGGTGCAGTTGGGTCACGCGGCGGTCCTCCGGAACCGGCACGCGGACCAGCAGCTCCTTGCCCACCAGCACCTCCACCATCTGCGAGGCGGCCCCGCGGGTGGTGGCGTGGAAGTCGGCGAAGGCCGAGACGGTGCGCTGGCTGTTGTTGGCCCCGGCGAAATAACGCAGCGCCGTCCACTGTGACGGCTTCAGCCCGTGGGTGTAGCCAAGGCTGTCGGCGATGTGGGCGATCTGAAGCATGACGTCGGCGATGGCCTGCGGCGAGGCGCCGCCGGCATGATCCGGTTCGGCGAAGTCCATGGCGGCTCCGATGGGTCCGGCCCCGATCGACGTCCGATCCAGCGCCCCGTTGTTCCGCACCGACATGAGGCTCGCCGCACCGCCGCGCACTTTTGGAAAGTCCATTTTTTCCACTCTATAAAGTTTAGTGGCTATACGATGGCCGTATCAAAAGGCTGCGGCTAACGCGGTAAGGCGGCAGCCACGTCGATCATGACACCACGTCATATATTAGCGTGATTGAACAAAAAACGGAACATCGAACACTTCATCCTTTTGTTGCAAATTGTCGCATTGCTTTGGGTCCGGCAACAGGATCGGCGGCGCCGGAACCCCAGGCAAACACAGGCGGAATCGGCATGCCGGCCATGCCGGCGCGCTTTGTCGCCATGTTTCACTGGCGTAATCTTCGATTCGGCGGTATACGCGCGCGATGACCACATCCCCCGTTCCGAAGTCCGCATCGCCGGCCGCCGCCCAGACCATGGGCGCCCCGAAGGTCGGCATCGTCAGCCTCGGCTGCCCCAAGGCGCTCGTCGATTCAGAGCGTATCCTGACGCGCCTGCGCGCGGAGGGGTACGAGATCTCCCCCAGCTACGACGGTGCCGACGTCGTGCTGGTCAACACCTGCGGCTTCCTCGACAGCGCCAAGAAGGAGTCGCTGGACGCCATCGGCGAGGCGATCAAGGAGAACGGGCGGGTCATCGTCACCGGCTGCATGGGCGTGGAATCGGACATGATCCGGCAAATCCACCCCGACGTGCTGGCCGTCACCGGTCCGCACCAGTATGAACAGGTGGTCAGCGCGGTGCACGAGGCGGTGCCGCCGACGCACAACCCCTTCACCGACCTGGTGCCGCCGGAAGGGCTGCGGCTGACCCCGCGCCACTACGCGTACCTGAAGATTTCCGAAGGCTGCAACAACCGCTGCAGCTTCTGCATCATCCCCAGCCTTCGCGGCGATCTGGTCAGCCGGCCGATCCATTCGGTCCTGCGCGAGGCGGAGAAGCTGGCGGTCGCCGGCGTCAAGGAACTGCTGGTCATCTCGCAGGACACCAGCGCCTATGGCGTCGACGTGAAGTACAAGACGGAGAAATGGTACGACCGCGAGGTCCGCACCCGCTTCTTCGACCTGTGCAACGAGCTGGCGAACTTCGACCTCTGGGTCCGTCTGCATTACGTCTATCCCTACCCGCATGTGGACGAGGTCATCCCGCTGATGGCGGAGGGCAGGATCCTCCCCTATCTCGACATCCCGTTCCAGCATGCCTCGCCCACCGTGCTGAAGGCGATGCGCCGCCCGGCCGCCCAGGAAAAGCAGCTGGACCGCATCCGCAAGTGGCGTGACGAGTGCCCGCATCTGGTCCTGCGCTCCACCTTCATCACCGGCTTCCCCGGCGAGACGGAGGAGGACTTCCAGTTCATGCTGGACTGGCTGAAGGAGGCCCAGCTCGACCGCGTCGGCTGCTTCAAGTACGAGCCGGTGGAGGGCGCCACCGCCAACGACCTGCCCGGCGCCGTCCCGGAAGAGGTCAAGCAGGAGCGCTGGGAACGCTTCATGGAGACGCAGAAGGCGATCAGCGCCGAGCGGCTCCAGCAGAAGGTCGGCTATACGCTGGGCGTGCTGATCGACGAGGTCGACGAGGAAGGCGCCATCGGCCGTTCCTACGCCGACGCGCCGGAGATCGACGGCAACGTCTTCCTGAACGGCGAGACCGGCCTGAAGCCCGGCGACATGGTCGACGTCACCATCGAGCATGCCGACGAATACGACCTGTGGGGCAGCGTCGAGCGCGACCTGTAAGACCCTGACAAGAGGAAGCGCCATGCCCGTGACGCCGGACGATGCCAGGCTGATGGACGTCCAGCAGGGCGGGCGCTGCTTCTTCTGCGACGGGCCGGTGGGGGCGAAGGCCACCTTCGACCATCTGATCCCGCAGGCATACGGCGGAATCGACGATCCGGCCAACGTCGTGCTGGCGCACCGCCGCTGCAACCAGCGCAAGGAAGACCGGCTGCCGACCGCGGAGGAGCTGGACCGCTTCTTCGCGCTGCGCCGCTCCAGCCGGCTCGGCGTCTGGACCCCGTTGCGCGCACTGCGCGACGCGGACGAATGGGCGACGGAGGAGGAGCGGTGGATGACGGTGGCCCAGGCGATCGCCCGGCATAGGTAACGTCAACCGCGACCGAAACCATTGCCGGCCGATCCGGTTAAGGGGAGACACCTTATATAAGGGAGACCCGACCGATGACCGGCCAGCAGAACAAGCAGCCCCACACCGAACAGACCGTCCGCCACACCGAGGGCGAGCAGAACACCGGCAACCACAAGAAGCCGGACGCCCCCGACGCCAAGGGCGCCGACCGCTTCGGCGGCACCCGCGCCGGTGCCGAGAACGTCGAACCCAAGAAATAAGCCTTTTCGGGCTGGCATCGCACCGCCGGCCTGTGCGAGATCCGGGGGACGGCATCCGGGGAGCCAATTCGCCTCGTGACCGCCCCCACTTCGCACCCGTGACCTGATGGCCCCTTCGATCTTCAAGCGCTACAAGCTCCACTTCACCCGCCCGCTGCCGGGTTTGCGCCCGGGGCGGCCGGAACGCGACGCGATGGTGGAGCGGGTACGGCGGCTGGCCAGCGAGAACGGCATGGCCGGCGATCTGCACACCATCGCCCCCAACGCCGGCTTCGGCATCCTCGAAGTCCGCTGCACCGAACGTCTCGCCCGCCGCCTGTCCGACCTGTCGGAAATCGAAACCGTCCAGGAAGCCTGACCCTCCCCCCGGAAACCGGCGGACCATCAGGACAAACCCCGCCATCAGGACAAACCCCAAGGTTCTGCCCGGTGAAATCCCGCATCGGCCCGCCCGGATTCGTGATAGTTTGAGCCTGAAGCAATGTTCGGGCCGCATCGCCACAAGAAGGCGGCACAAGAGGGGGGATCGTGGGACGCTTCCTACGGGGCGCGCTGGTGATGGTCGTGGTGCTGGCCGCGTTGGCGGGCAATGCGGGCCACCGGATCTACCACGATTACCAGGACACGCTGCAGCGCCGCTTCGCCATGGTCCGGGACATGGCCCGGCTGGTCGACGACCATGTCCACCGCACGGTGCGCACGGCCGACATCGCGCTCGACCAGACCGCGGCGATGGTGGCGGAGGCCGGCGGCCCGCAGCATGTGCGCGACCTGAAGCATTGGACCCGGCTGCGCGAATATGCCGCCCAGGTCGAGGGTGCCGACGCCGTCTGGATCTATGACGCCGACGGCCGGCCGGTCCTGGAATCGGCCAGCTTTCCCAGCCGCATCGCCGACTTCGCCGATCCGGCCGGCTTGGCGACCTTGCGCGGCGGCGCGCGCCTGCATGTCGGGGCGGCGCAGACGATCCGCAGCGGCAGCCAGCCGCTGGTCTTCCCGGTCTCGCGTCCCCTGCATGACGACGAAGGGCGTTTCGTCGGGACGGCGTCGGCAACCATCCGGGTGGACTCGCTGACCGATTTCTACGCCCTGCTGGGCGTCGAGTTCGATCCGCTGATCGGCGTCTACGGCCCGGCCGGCGAGGTCCTCGCCCGCCGCCCGGCCACCCTGGAGTCGGCCGGCAAATCGGTGGCCGGCGGGCTGCTGTTCCAATCCAAGCTGCGCGAGGCGCCGGCGGGGCAGTTGCTGCTGCCGTCGGTGCTGGACGGGGTGCTGCGCATCGCCGCCTACCGGACGGTGCGCGACTATGGCCTGGTGGTGCTGACCGGCATCGGCCGGGACGAGGCGATGGCCGAATGGCGCACCCGCACCCTGCACACGGTGCTGGAGACCGCCATCGGGCTGCTGGCGATCCTGGCGATGCTGGGCTGGGGCCTGCGCTACCTCGACCGCGAGCGCAAGGCGCAGGTGGCGCTGGCCGAGGCGCGCAACGCCGTGGAACGGACCAGCGCCGAGCGCGACGAGACCGCGCGGCTCGCCGCCGAGCTGGACAAGGCCCGCGACATGGCGGAAACGGCACGCCGGGCCGCCGAGGCCGCCAACCACGACAAGGGCGAGTTCCTGGCGGGCCTGAGCCACGAGCTGCGCACGCCGCTGAACGCGGTGATCGGCTTCTCCGACCTGATCGCCCGCGAGGCGGAGGGACCGGTCGGCACGCCCTCCTATCGCCAATATGCCGCCAATGTCCGCGATTCCGGCCAGCATGTGCTGGAGCTGATCAACGAGATCCTCGACCATGCGCGGGCGGAAGCCGGAGCGCTGACGCTCGAGGAAGGCCCCTGCGACCTGGAGGACGCCGCCGATTTCGCCGTCCGCATGCTGACCCCGCGGGCCGAGCATGCCGGCGTTCTGCTGTCGGCGGCGGTGGCGCCGGCGGTGCGCAACCTGCGCGGCGACGACCGTCGCATCCGCCAGATCCTGCTGAACCTGATCGCCAACGGGGTGAAATACACGCCGTCGGGCGGGTCGGTGACCCTGTCCGCCGCCCTGGACGACGGCGCGCCGGTGATCCGCGTCATCGACACCGGGCTCGGCATCCCGACCGAGGACATCGACCGCGTGCTGGAGCCCTTCGCCCGGGCCGGGAACGCCACCCGCGGGGTGGAGGGCGCCGGGCTGGGCCTGCCCCTGACCAAGCGGCTGGTCGAACTGCATGGCGGCACCCTGGAGCTGCGCAGCACGCTGGGCGTCGGCACGACGGTGACGGTGCGCCTGCCGGCGAGCCGCCTGCTGCCGGCCAACCCATTCGACATGCCGCGGGCCGAAGCCGCCATTCCCGCCGCTGGGCCGGCCCCCGCCGCGCCCCAGGCACAGTCCCCTTCACCGCCCCCGGCACCGGCGCCGGCGTCCGGGCCGCTGTCGGTGCTGCTGGTGGACGACGACCCGACGGTGCGCGACATGGTGGCCGGGCTGCTGCGCGGCTGGGGGCATCGGGTGATCGCGGCGGCCAACGCCAACGAGGCGCTGGTGGTGCTGGACGGGCATGAGCCGCTGGACCTGCTGCTGAGCGACGTCGTCATGCCGCCGGGCATGGACGGGACGGAGCTGGCGCGGCACGCCGCCCGCATGCGTCCCGGCCTGCCGGTGCTGCTGGCCTCCGGCTTCGCCGCCCATGCCGCCGGCACCCCGTCGGCCTTCGGTCCCGACATCGCGATGATCGCCAAGCCCTTCGCCATCGACGACCTGCGCCGGCAGCTCGCCCGCATCGCCGCCCGCCCGGACGGAGCCGCAAGCCCGACGAAGGCGGCCGCTCCGCCCTCCGCCGCCGCACGCCCCGCCGCCCCTCCCGCCACCGCGCCCACCGACCGCTCCCCCGGGCCGCCGCGCCTGCTGATCGCCGAGGATCTGGCGATCAATCGCGAACTGCTGGCCGCTCTGTTCCGCGACAGCGGTTACGCCATCGATCTGGTGGCCGACGGTGCCGCGGCGGTGGAGGCGGTGGAGACCGGCGACTACGACCTCGTGCTGATGGACGTGCAGATGCCGGGCATGGATGGGCTGGAGGCGAGCCGCGCCATCCGCGAGATGCCGCCGCCGCGCGGCGACCTGCCGATCCTGGCGCTGACCGCCGGCTCGTCGGAGGAGGAGCGGCGGAACTGCCGCGAGGCCGGGATGATCGGCCATATCGGCAAGCCCTATGACCGCGAAATCCTGCTGCGTCAGGTTACCCGCGCGCTGGACGCCACGCGGAGCCGCACCGGCGCGGCCTGACGGTCCGTCAGGGCTGGTCGAACACCCGCGGGAAATGGGCGAGCCGGCGACCGAACAGGCTCTGCGGCGCGGAGTCGGCCGCCGCCGGCGCCTGTGCCATCGCGGGGGCCATCGCCGCACCGGTCGGCAGCGCCGTCACCGGCAGGGGCGTGGACGACAGCGCGCGTGCCGAGGTCGGGCGCGGGCGGCGTTCGGACTTGTCGGGCGGGGCGTAGAAATGCAGGGTCAGCTGGCCGTCGGCTTCCGCCGCATAGGGCAAGCCGGGGGCCGTCCGGCGTTCGGTGCCGGGAAGCACATACTGCTCACCTTGGTCGGTGCGTTCGATATGCGGCATGACCGGTATCCTGTCTCCACCGCACCGATCCTGCCGTTCCCGCCCTTGCGGGTCAAGGCCGCGCTGCATCCCGAAGGGCTTATCCTTTCGCCCTGTCGTTCTGCAGGCGTTCTCCCCCCGATTCTACGCCCTTACGGGCGCAGCACGGCGGCGACCAGCAGGTAGGACAGCCACGCGACGATGCCGGAGGCGGGAATCGTCAGCACCCAGGCCCAGACGATTCGGCCCGCCAGCCCCCAGCGCACCGCCGAGGTGCGGCGGGCGGAGCCGACGCCGACGATGGCGCCGGTGATGGTGTGGGTGGTCGACACCGGAATGCCCAGCCACGTCGCGCCGAACAGGGTGATCGCGCCCGCCGTCTCGGCGCAGAAGCCCTGATAGGGCTTCAGGTCGGTGATGCGCGACCCCATGGTGCGGACGATGCGCCAGCCGCCCATCATCGTGCCCAGCCCCATCGCCAGCTGGCAGGCGATGATGACCCAGAAGGGGACGTGGAAGGTATCGCCCAGCATGCCCTGGCTGAACAGCAGCACGGCGATGATGCCCATCGTCTTCTGCGCGTCGTTGCCGCCATGGCCCAGGCTGTAGAGCGCCGCCGACACCAGCTGCAGATGGCGGAACTGGCGGTCGACCGTGAAGGGGGCGGCGCGGCGCAGCGCCCAGGACGCCACCAGCATCAGGAACAGCGCCAGCAGCAGGCCGATGCCGGGCGACAGCACGATGGCGACCGCCGTCTTGGTGAAGCCGCTGGCGACGATGGCGCCGAATCCCGCCTTGGCGATGCCGGCCCCGGCGATGCCGCCGACCAGCGCGTGCGACGAGGAGGACGGCAGCCCGAGATACCAGGTGATCAGGTTCCAGCCGATGGCGCCGATCAGCGCCGCCAGGATCACCGCCGGGTCCATCACCAGCGGGTCGACCAGCCCGGTGCCGATGGTGGTGGCGACATGCAGGCCGAAGAACAGGAAGGCGATGAAGTTGAAGAAGGCCGCCCACAGGACCGCCAGCTTGGGCGACAGCACGCGGGTCGACACCACGGTGGCGATGGAGTTCGCCGCGTCGTGCAGGCCGTTGATGAAGTCGAAGGCGAGCGCCACCAGAATGATGAGGACGATCGCCGGCAGACCGAGTTGCAGGGCCTCCATCGACGCGGCCTCAGACCTGATCGAGCGTGATGCCCGCGACAAGGTCGCCGACGTCGTCGCAGCGGTCGGTCACCGCCTCCAGCATCTCGTACAGCTCGCGCCGGCCGAGGAAGGCGATCATGTCCGGCTTCTCCGCGATCAGCGCCTTCAGCGCCTCGCGCAGCACGTCGTCGGCCTCGTCCTCCAGATCGGACAGCCGGCCGCAGAGATGGTCGATCCGTTCGGCGTTGCGGGCGATGGCGCCCAGCAGCGGCATCAGTTCCAGCAGCACGTCGGCCTGCTGGCGGATCAGGGCGACGAAGCGGCGCATCGGCTCGTCGAACACCTCGACGCCGTACAGGCCGGCATGGCGCGGCACCTCGTCCATCAGGTCGATGGCGTCGTCCAGCGCGTTGATCAGCGACAGGATGTCCGACCGGTCGAAGGGCGTGATGAAGGCGCGGTGCAGGTCGCGCCCTGCATCCTTGGCGACGCGGTCGGCGTCCTTCTCCACCCGCTTCAGCGCCGCGATCTTCTGCGTGCGGTCGTCCGGTCCCGCGTCCATCACCGCTTCCAGGGCGGCGGATGCCGCCACGATGTGACGGGCCTGCTCGACGAACTGGTCGACGAAGCGTTCCTCCTTCGGCATCAGCGAACGGAATGCGCGCAGCAGCATGGGACGGTGACTCGCGTGAACAGGTGAGATTTCGGGCTGCTCTTAGCACGCTTCGCGGTGCGGTGCAGCGGCGGCATGTCATGTAAACGCCATGAAAACGTCATCCGGTAGCAAAATCGCCACAGGTCGCGGCAGAATGCCGCTCTTTCCCTCCGCCGACTCGCGGCGGGTGCGGCACCATGGAAAGCCGCCGGCCGCCTCCCCAAATCTCCGGAAGGCCCCTTTTCGACCGCAGGTCCTCCCGCATGACGCGCCCGACCACTCTCCTCCGCCGCCTTGGCATGCCGGCTCTCGCCGCCCTGCTGTTGAGCGCCGCGCCACTGCACGCCCAGACGGCACCTCCTCCGGACGACCCGGCCGGCCGCTGCAGCCCCACCGTCTCGGCCGCGCTCGGCGCCTGGGACACCGGGCTGGCGGCGGCGGAGCGGTTCGGCGACAAGGCGGTGGCGGTGGCGCGCGAGAAGGGACGGGAATATCTGCTGCCGCTGCTGGGCATCGACCCCAAGACGGCGCAGCCCGACGCCAGGGGCGGCGACACGACGGACGACGTCGGCCGCGCGCTGGAGGAAAGCCGCGACGACCCGCAACGCCGCGCCGCGCTCTGCGCCGCCATCACCCGCGCGGCGGACGAGGCGAAATCCTCCGCCGGCGCCGGGCTGGACGCGCTGAGGCGGGCGCTGGACAACTGGCAGCTCTCGCCGCCCGCCACACCGGCGCCAGCGCCGACCCCGACCCCGACCCCGGCCCCGCCGAAGCAGGACGGCCTGATCCGGACCTGACCGGCGGCAATCGCCGCCCCCTCCCCCATGGGCAAAACCGCGTCCGGCGCAAGAGGGGATTGCCGGAGGACCGGGCCGGAATTTGCCGCGTCAGACCCGCGAAACGGTCACAGGCGGAATAATTCGCCCCGACCTATGTTGATGCCGGTATCGGCCGATCCACGGCGGCATCGCGAGGACGCCGGTTGTGGCACCATCGTTGAATTGTCACAGCCGAACGTCATAGGCACCATTGTGGAAACCGGCCCGAAGGTCTAATCTGTTCGTGTTCCCAACAATTCCCGAACATGGGAAGGTGCCATCCATGAATCTGCACAGTCTGGCCAGCGACATGGTGCAAACCGTCCTGGCCTGTGAAAAGGCGCTCCCCGGTCGGGCGAACGCCGATGACCAAGATCTCGCCCGGCACATCCTGGTCGAACCCGACCATGCCTGGCACGTTTGCGAGACCTACGCCCGCGCCGTCCGCATTCCGGTCGAACAGCTCCCGGTCAGCCAGCTCCGCGGCCTCATCAGCGACATCGTCCTGTCGAAGCTTCCCCGTTACGACTGAGTTTCTCGATCCCTAGGGCCGGCACCGTATCCGGCGATGGCCGGAACGATCCGGGTTTTCCAATCCCGCACTCCAAGTTCCGTGGTGCCACCATGGCGATCGAGCTTCATTCCTTCACCGTAACGCTGGCCGTCGCGGATGCGACCGGTTGCGCCAGCGCCGCCGAACACCGTGCCCGCATCTGGAAGGCCGTGTCCGAACTGTCGGCCACCGTCCGCAATGCCGGCATGGCGACAGAGGCCCGTTTCCGCGGCCAGGACCGCCAGGGCCATGTCCTGTTCGAGGCGACCGACACCGGCGCCGCCTTCCTGCGCGGCCTCCCCTTCATCGCCCGCGTCGATGACGCGCGCCTGAACGGCGGACGCGTCCAGCTTCGTCACTGAGCGGCCGGCAGTTCCGCCGCCGCAAAAACGAAGGCCCGCCGCTCCGATCCGGGGCGGCGGGCCTTGCCGTGTTCAGCTACCTTATTCAGCGGCCGATTTCAGCGTGCGCGATGCCGCAGCGGCCGGACGTTGCTTTCGGTTTCGACCTCTTCTTCGACCGGGCGCACCTTCTTCAGCTGGACGATGAAACGCTCGGCGCCGTTCTCCATGACGGCGATGCCGGTCAGGCCATGCGCCCAGTCACAGGGAACGACGTGGATTTCCTTGATGGTGGCGGTGCCGGCCGCCAGTTCCGCACGGTCCAGGACCACGTCCCCGACCCGGAATCCCAAATAGGCGTCGATCAGCATTCTGTTGGGCGTCCGTCTTCCGTTTCAGGCCACGCACCGGGTCCGGCACCGACGGCCGGTCTCCCTCACGATGGACCATCTTGCCATAGATTGGACCGTTCGTGGCGCTTTCCCAGCGATGACGACGCAGTAAACCGATGGGGAGCCCCGTTTGCCCCACGCCCGCCGGTCCAAAACGGCAGGCGCGGAAGCGGCCGTCCCCGTACGAGGGAGGAGACGGAAACGGCCGCTTCGGCGGTCTCCGACCCTTTGCGGATGCCCAAGGCCGGGAGCAGGAACGCCGGCCGTCGCACCAGCGGCGACCGGGACGGCGGCGTCCGGCAGGTGCAGAATAGTTCGAATGGCAAACCATGTGCGCCCCCTACCTTCGTTCAGCGCTGCACAGTTTTTGGGCAATGCCGAGCCCGGCCGTTGTTGGCGGGCCGGGGCTTGGGATAGGGTCATTGCAAACATCCCACCACAACAGGTCCGTCGGTCGTGCAGAGTTGGCTGGTGCTGGCCGTTTCGGCGGCCTATCTGGGGGTGCTGTTCGCCATCGCCTGGTGGGGCGACCGCCGCACCGCCGGGGGTGCGCTGCTGTCGGCGTCGCCGCGGACGGCCGGCATCCTCTATGCGCTGACGCTCTGCATCTACAACACGAGCTGGAGCTTCTACGGCTCGGTCGGGCGGGCATCGGCCAGCGGCTTCGATTTCCTGCCGATCTACCTGGCGCCGATGATCCTACTGCTGGCGGCAAGGCCGGTGCTGACCAAGACCATCGCCATCACCAAGGCGCAGAACGTCACCTCCATCGCCGACTTCATCGGCGCCCGCTATGGCAAGAGCCAGGCGGTGGCGGCGCTGGTGACGCTGACCGCGCTGGTCGGCGTGCTGCCCTACATCGCCTTGCAGCTGAAGGCGGTGGCCGCCAGCTTCGACGTGCTCACCTCCCCCTCGCTGGCCGCGCCGGCCGCCCTGCCGCCGCCGATCTGGGGCGACACCGCCTTCGCGGTGGCGCTGTCGATGGCGGTCTTCACCATCCTGTTCGGCGTCCGCCACATCAACGCCAGCGAACACCATCGCGGCCTGATGCTGGCCATCGCGTTCGAGAGTCTGGTGAAGCTGACCGTCTTCCTGGCGGTGGCGGCCTTCATCGTCTGGGGCATGTTCGACGGCTACACCGACCTGATCGCCCGGCCGCAGGCGGAACCGCTGCTATCGCCTGACTTCACCGACCCGACATGGTGGTCGAACACGGCGATCTCGATCATCGCCTTCCTCTGCCTGCCGCAGATGTACCATGTGATGACGGTGGAGAATGACAGCCCCCGCCATCTGCGCGCCGCCGCCTGGATGTACCCGACCTACCTGCTGGCGCTCAGCGCGCTGATGATCCCCATCGCGGTGGCCGGTCTGGTGACCTTCGGAGAGGGAGGGATCAACCCCGACACCTTCATGATCACCCTGCCCATCGCGGCGGGGGCCGGCGGCTTCAGCCTGCTGTCCTTCATCGGCGGCCTGTCGGCGGCGACCGGCATGGTCATCGTCGCCGCGGTGTCGCTCAGCACCATGCTGTGCAACGACGTGGTGATGCCGCTGCTGCTCAGCCGCCCCCGCTTCGCCGCCCGCGTCGGCCGGCGCGACATGGTCGGCACGCTGCTGCTGGTGCGGCGGCTGTCGGTGCTGGGGATCCTGCTGCTGGCCTATGTCATGCACCGGCTGGTCGACCGCGATTACCCGCTGACCGTCATCGGCCTGCTCTCCTTCGTCGCGGTGGCGCAGTTCGGCCCGGCCTTCTTCGGTGGGCTCTACTGGCCGCGCGCCAACCGGGTGGGGGCGCTGGCCGGGCTGGGCGCCGGTTTCCTGCTGTGGGTCTACACGCTGCTGGTGCCGTCGATGGGCGGCATCATCCCGGTGTCCACCGACTTCCTGGAGTTCGGCCCCTGGGGCATCGGCTGGCTGCGCCCGCAGGCGTTGTTCGGGATCGAGGGGCTGGACCCCATCTCCCACGCCAGCCTGTGGAGCCTGCTCGCCAACCTGATCGCCTTCGTCGCCGGCTCCCTGCTGGCCCGTCCCAGCGCGGTGGAGCGCACCCAGGCCGTCTTCTACACCACCGCCACCGCCGACCGCGACGAGGACGACACCCCCCAGGCTCTCGCCAAGCTGGCCGATTTGCGCGCGCTCGCCATCCGCTTCGTCGGGGCGGAGCGCGGCAACGCCGCCTTCGATGCCTACGCCGCCAGAGGCAGCCTCCTCAACTCCGCCGGCCGCAAGGGCGAGGCCGGCCCTGCTGACCTCGACGCCGTCCGCTTCACCGAGACGCTGATCGCCGGCGCCATCGGTGCCGCGTCGGCGCGGGTGGTGATGGCCGCCTCGCTGCAGGGCCGCTCGCTGTCGCGCGGCGACGCCATGGCGATGCTGGACGAGGCGTCGGAGGCGCTGCGGTTCAACCGGAAACTCCTGCAGGCGACGCTGGAGAACATCGGCCAGGGCATCTGCGTGATCGACGCCGACCATCGAATCGCCGCCTGGAACCACCGCTACCTGGAACTGCTCGACCTGCCGGCCGACATGGTGCGGGTGGGCGTGCCCTTCGCCGACCTGATCCGCTTCAACGAGCGGCGCGGCGAATACAGCGCCCGCGACATGGAGGCGCTGCTGATCAACCGCGACACCGCCAACCAGCAATGGCCCTACCGCTACGAGCGGCGGCGCCCCGACGGCACGGTGCTGGAGATCGTCGCCAACCCGCTGCCGGAAGGCGGCTACGTCTCCACCTACACCGACGTGACCGAGCGCTACCGCGCCGCCGAGGCGCTGCGCGAGGCCAACGAAAGCCTGGAGCACCGCGTTCGGGAACGCACCGACGCCCTGCAGCAGGCGAAGGCGGAGGCCGAGGCGGCCAACGCCAGCAAGACCCGCTTCCTCGCCGCCGCCAGCCACGACCTGCTGCAGCCGCTGAACGCCGCCCGCCTGTTCGTCTCGGCTCTGGAGGAAAGCATGCGCGGCCCGCTGCCGACGCCCGACCAGCGGTCAGCCGAATGCGGCATGATCGACAACGCCGCCGCTTCCCTGCGCTCGACCGAGATGCTGCTGGGCGGGCTGCTCGACATCTCCTCGCTGGACGCCGGCAATGTCCGGGTGCAGAAGCGCAGCTTCGCCATCGACGATCTGCTGGGCGGGCTGGGAGTCGAGTTCTCCGCCCTGGCGCAGGAGCGCGGCCTGACGCTGAAGGTGGTCGGCTGCGGCGCGGTGGTGCGGTCCGACCCGCAGCTTCTGCGCCGCATCCTGCAGAACTTCCTGTCCAACGCCATCCGTTACACGCCGAAGGGCCGGGTGCTGCTCGGCTGCCGGCGCCGCCGTGATCCCATTAACGGTGACCGCCTGCGCATCGAGGTGTGGGACACCGGCCCCGGCATCCCCGAGGCCAAGCGCCGCGAGGTCTTCGAGGAATTCCGCCGGCTGGGCGGCGAAAACGGCGGCGGCAACCCGGCCGACAAGGGTCTCGGCCTCGGCCTCGCCATCGTCGACCGCATCGCCCGGCTGCTCGGCCATCCCGTCAGCCTGCGCTCCACCGTCGGGCGCGGCACCGGCTTCGCGGTGGAGGTGCCGATGGAGCAGGCCCGCGCCACCCCGGTCGACCGCCCGGTCACCGCCCCCGCAGCCCTGTCCGCCGGTCTGCTGGTCCTGTGCATCGACAACGAGGAGCCGATCCTGGCGGGCCTGCGCGCCCTGCTCGGCCAATGGGGCTGCCGGGTGGCGACGGCGTCGGACGTCACCGGGGCGCTGGCGGCGCTGGCTCCCTTCGACGGGGCGCTTCCCGATGTCGTCTGCGTCGATTATCACGTAGGCTCTGGAGGGGGCGGCGAACAGACGGGGCTTGCGGTTCTGGAGCGGTTGCGGGAATTGTGGGACCGTCCGGTCAAGGGGCTGCTGCTGACCGCCGACCGTTCCGAAGCGGTGCGGGCCGAGGCGGAGCGTTGCGGCTGCGGCGTGCTCTACAAACCGGTGAAGCCGGCGTCGCTGCGCCGCTTCCTCAACGGGGCGGCGCTGCAGACGGCGGCCGTCGCCGAACGGTAAGGCCGGAACCGGACAAAAGCCGGGCGGCCGCAAATGGGGGGAGTGCGGAAGCCATGGGCGAGGACAGCGCGGCAGGCGCGGCAGTAAAAGAGACGACGATCGTCATCGGCGACGACCATCCGCTGGTCCAGGCCGCCTTGCGCGACGCGCTGGGCAAGGCGATGCCGGAGGTGCGGGTGATCGAATGCCCGGACCTCGACTCGGTGATGACCGCGGTGGGGCGGCAGCCGGACGACATCGACCTCGTTCTTCTCGACCTCAACATGCCCGGCACCAACGGCTTCGCCGGCCTGTTCCTGATGCTGGCCCACCACCCGACCGTGCCGGTCGCCATCCTGTCGGCCCTGCAGGACTCCGACACCATCCGCCGGGCGCTCGCCTATGGCGCGTCGGGCTACATCCCGAAATCGCTGTCGATGCCGGCGATGGCCGACGCCATCCGCGCCATCCTGTCCGGCGAGACCTGGGCGCCGCCGCTGTCGGCCGCCTCGACGGAAGCCGACGAGGCCGACGCCGCCCGCCGCTTCGCCTCCCTGTCGCCGCAGCAGCTGCGCATCCTGACGATGATCGTCGACGGCAAGTTGAACAAGCAGATCGCTGGAGAGTTGAACGTGTCGGAGCAGACGGTGAAGGTCCACGTCTCCAGCATCCTGCGCAAACTGAATGTGGTGAGCCGCACCCAGGCCGCCGTCGTCGCCGGCCGGCTGGCGGTGGGCGGGGATGTTCTCAGATAGACGCTACAGCCGCTGAACGGCGGCGAGCCGCAGGCCGAAGCCGATCAGCAGGGCGGCGAAGCTCCAGCGCTGCACCGCCTCCACGATCCGGTGGCGGGCGACCAGTCCGGCAAGTGCCGCTCCGGCCAGGGCATAGAGGCCGTCGAAGGCCATCCCGACACCGACCAGGATCGCGCCCAGCAGGGTGAACTGCCCCGCAACACCGCCGGCGTCGGTCTGGATGAACTGCGGCA
The DNA here is from genome assembly GCF_900177515.1 of Azospirillum oryzae. Taxonomy (GTDB): domain Bacteria; phylum Pseudomonadota; class Alphaproteobacteria; order Azospirillales; family Azospirillaceae; genus Azospirillum; species Azospirillum oryzae_A. Next base: position 263,535 of record NZ_FXAK01000010.1, on the reverse strand, counting down.
GCAGCACCGAGCAGAACAGCAAAGCCTTCGGATTCAGTAGGTTGGTCAACAGACCGCGCAGGATGTCCGCAAGGTAGGACGCAGCACCCCCCTCCCCCTGCAACTCAGCCGCACCACCGATGGCAGCGGCGGCGAGTGGCGGCATGCGCAGGACGCCGATGCCCAGCCACACCAGATAGGCCGCTCCGACGATGCGGACGAGGTCGAAGACCGCAGGCGCAGTTTGCAGCAACGCCGCCAGCCCCAGGCCGGCCAGCGCCACATGGGTCGCCCGCGCCATCGCCAGCCCCAGCGCCGTCGCCAGTGCATGCCTCCGCCCCCGCCGTGCCCCGGTCTGCAACAGCAAAAGCATGTCGGCTCCCGGCACCAGATAGGCCACCGCCAGCGCGCCGATGAAAATCGAAAGTTCCGGCATATCCGCCTCCATTGCTTGGAATCGATGACCGACTCTAGCTCTGCGGACGCTGGCAGGTCCTTGCGAGTTGCGCTGCCAAGAGGCAGTATCCTGATGGATCATGCCAAGGAATTGGCCTTCAGCATCAAGGTCATGCCAACTATGAAATTCGACGCCATAGACCGCCGCATCCTGGCGGCTTTGCAGCGCGACGCCCGGCTGACCAATGTCGAATTGGCCGAGGAGGTCGGGCTGTCGCCCTCTCCCTGCCTGCGCCGGGTTCGCCTGCTGGAGGAGGCCGGCGTCATCGCCGGTTACCACGCCTCCCTCGACCGTAAAGCCGTCGGCCTCGGCCTGACGGTGTTCGTCGGCATCAAGGTGGAACGCCACCACGACCGCGAGGCGACCGCCTTCCGCGAAGCGGTGAAGGCGCTGCCGGAGGTGGTGTCCTGCCATCTGGTTTCGGGGGAGTCCGACTTCCTGCTTCAGGTCGTCGTTCCCGAACTGGCCGGGTACGAAAAATTCCTGTTGGGAACCCTGCTGAAGCTGCCGGGCGTCGCCGACATCCGCAGCAATTTCGCCATCCAGACGGTCAAGGCCGGCGGCGCCTTGCCGCTCGACCATCTGCCGGCCCATTCCCCGCCGCCAAACGGTAAGCCCTGACACGGACTGTCAGTTCCGTTCACCATACGTACCCAAATACTGGCCCCCACTGCCGCGTCTTGCTACTCTCGGCCTTTCCGACCGCCGGACCGAGAAAGCCACGGGTCAGCCACCATGACGACCGCCCTGCACAGCGTCTGCCGCGACTGCGCCGCCGCCCTGCCGGGTGAACTGACGCGCTGCCCGAAATGCGGCAGCCGGCGGCTGTTCCGCCATGCCGAGCTGCACAGCCTGCCCATCGGCCACATCGACTGCGACAGCTTCTATGCCACGGTGGAAAAGCGCGACCGGCCGGAGCTTGCCAGCCGCCCGGTGATCGTCGGCGGCGACGACCATCGCGGGGTGGTGGCCGCCTGCTGCTATGTCGCGCGGATATCCGGCGTCCGCTCCGCCATGACGATCCGCGAGGCGCTGGACCGCTGCCCCGACGCCACCATCATCCGCCCCAACATCGCCAAATATAAAGAGGTCGGCCACCAAGCCCGCGCGATCATGGAGGCCTTCACCCCCCTGGTCGAGCCGATCAGCATCGACGAGGCCTATCTCGACCTCACCGGCGTCGAGGACCGGCTCAGCATCAGTCCGGCCCAGGCGCTGGTGGAGATCGTCCGCCGGTTCGAAAGCGAGCTGCGCATCACCGCCTCCATCGGCCTCAGCTATAACAAGCTGCTGGCGAAGATCGCGTCCGACCTCGACAAGCCGCGCGGCTTCTCCGCGCTCGGTCGGGCGGAGGCGGCGGCCTTCCTGGCGCCCAAACGGGTCACCATCCTGTGGGGCGTCGGCCCGGCGCTGGAGCGCAAGCTGTTCGCCGACGGCATCACCCGCGTCGGCGACCTGCAGGACAAGGACGAGCATTGGCTGGTCAAGCGCTACGGCGCCATGGGCCGCGTGCTCTACAGCTACGCCCGCGGCGAGGATTCCCGCCGGGTCCATCCCGAGTCGCCGAGCAAGAGCATCTCGTCGGAGGAAACCTTCGACTGGGACGTCACCACCCTGCCCGCCTTGACGCAGGAGCTTCGCCCGCTGGCCGACAAGGTCGCCCGCCGGCTGGAGCGCGAGGGGCTGCTCGGCCGCAGCGTGGTCCTGAAGCTGAAGACCAAGGATTTCCAGCAGCTCACCCGCTCCCGCCGGGTGGAGCCGACCCGCTCGGCCGAGGCGATCCTGGCCGCCGGCCTCGCCCTGCTGGAGCGCGAGGCGGACGGCCGCGCCTTCCGCCTGATCGGCATCGGCTGCACCGACCTGACCCACCCGGAAACGGCGCCGGACCCGGAACTGGACCTGTTCGGCTGAACCTGCCTCAGTCCGCCTGTTCCTCCAGCGCCGGCAGGCTGCCCGGCCGCACCACGCTGCGGATGGCGAAGCTCGACTGGATGCGCACCACGCCGGGCAGGCGCGACAGCGAGTCCTTGTAGATGCGGTCGTAATCGGCCGGGTCCTGCGCCACCACCCGCAGCAGATAGTCGGAACTGCCCGACAGCAGATAGCATTCCCGCACCTCCGGACAGCGGCGGACGGCGGCGTCGAAGCGGCGCAGGTAATCGTCGGTCTGCCGTTCCAGCGTGATCTGGACGATGACCGTGACCGACCGCTCCTCGTCCGCCGTCTCGATGATGGCGGTATAGCCGCGGATGACGCCGGAATGCTCCAGCATGTGCAGGCGGCGCAGGCAGGCCGATGGCGACAGCCCGACCTCCGCCGCCAGCTTGGCGTTGCTCATCCGGCCGTCCTTGCGGAGAAGGCGCAGGATCTTGTGGTCCAGGGCGTCCAGGGCGTGCATGCAACTTTATTCGAAGACGTGGCCGATCGTGCGAAAGCTCCACCACACAATGGGGGATTCATGCAAGGCTTTGCAGAGATTCTCTCCGTCCGCCGGCCGTATAGTGACTTTGCTGAGACAATCCGCCACACCGATGGTTTCCCCGGTTACCAGATCGGGGATACCGGATCGGCCGGATTGGCTGGAGCGGGCGTTCGGATCGGGGAGTTCTCGCATGGTCACGCGCATCGGCGTTCCCAAGGAAATCAAGAACCACGAGTACCGCGTCGGGTTGACCCCGGCCTCGGTCCGCGAACTGGCGGCGGACGGCCATGCCCTGCTGGTGCAGAGCGGCGCCGGTGCCGAGATCGGCTTTTCCGACGAGGCCTACCGCGCGGCGGGGGCCGAGATTGCCGGCTCCGCCGAGGAGGTCTTCGCGAAGGCCGAGCTTATCGTGAAGGTCAAGGAACCGCAGCCGGCGGAATGTCGCAGGCTGCGCCCGGATCAGGTGCTGTTCACCTACCTGCACCTCGCCCCCGATCCCGAACAGGCCCGGCTGCTGATGGAAAGCGGCTGCACCGCCATCGCCTATGAGACGGTCACCGACCGCGCCGGCCGCCTGCCGCTGCTGGCGCCGATGTCGGAGATCGCCGGCCGCATGGCGATCCAGGTCGGCGCCGTCGCCTTGCAGAAGAGCAACGGCGGCTCCGGCATCCTGCTCGGCGGCGTGCCCGGCGTGCTGCCCGGCAAGGTGCTGGTCATCGGCGGCGGCGTGGTCGGCACCAACGCCGCCCGCATGGCGATGGGGCTGGGCGCCGACGTCACCATCGCCGACCGCTCCGTGCCGCGGCTGGCCCAGCTCGACGACCTGTTCGGGCCGCGGCTGAAGACGGTCTATGCCTCCGCCGACGCGCTCGACCGGCTGGTCGCCGACGCCGATCTGGTGGTCGGCGCCGTGCTGGTGCCGGGGGCCGCCGCGCCGAAGCTGGTGCGCCGCGACCAGTTGTCCGGCATGCGCCGCGGGTCGGTGCTGGTGGACGTCGCCATCGACCAGGGCGGCTGTTTCGAGACCAGCCACGCCACCACCCATTCCGACCCGACCTATGTGGTGGACGGCGTCGTCCACTATTGCGTCGCCAACATGCCGGGCGCCGTCGCCCGCACCAGCACGGAGGCGCTGAACCATGCCACCCTGCCCTTCGTCCAGGCGCTGGCCGGCAAAGGGTGGAAACGGGCGCTGGCCGAGGATCCGCACCTGCTGGCCGGGCTGAACGTCCAGGCCGGCCGGCTGACCTATCGGGCGGTCGCCGAGGCCCTGGGACAGCCCTTCACCGACCCCCGCGATCTGGTCGGCGGATGATGTGAACAGCTGTTGACAAGAAACTGAACGAAGTTTCCCACGCCCACAGGTCGGGGAAATTTTCATCGGAACAGATCAAAGCGTTCAGAACGATTGTTGTTTTTTTCGCCCATCGGAAAGAGAGTGTTGCGCCTACTGATCAAGTTGCATTACCTGTCTGTGTCAAGAAAACCGACAGCATACGCAACCGGCACCTAAGTGCCGGGGCTGAAGACAAAGAACAGTTTTGAACAGGGTAAGGCGCGGCGCCTCTCGCCGACTGGTGCGGATCGGGCGGTCATTCCGTCCGATCTGAGCCGAGATTCACAAACAGGATGTCCGGCAGCGATGCCGGTGGGGACGCCACGGCCGCAGGCCGTGCCGCGCAAGTGGGAGCTGTTGGCTATGGTCGAACGACGGAACGCCGCTCGGGTGCAGAACCGCACCCCCGCGCTGTCGTCGCATATCCGGATGACGGAAGGCCCGATCCGGGGCCGCCGGACGATTCCGGCCCGCTACATGCCGCCGCGCGGCGGTCCCCGATAAAGAATTCGCCCGAAGCCCCGCCGGATCCCGCATCCGGCGGGGCTTCGGCAAGAACCGGGTGCGGCGGCGGGGTTCCAAGCGTCCCCTGCCTCGGTCCTGGATGTTCTCCCCCGTTCATCCGGATCGGAACCCTGCTGCCGCACACGGCTTAATTCAAAAACTCGAGCACCAAGTCTCGCGTGCCTGCCTAATCGGTGTCCTGGGAGAGTGGGAGAAGCCTGTCTGATGGATTATTTCATACAGCAATTGATCAACGGCTTGTCGCTTGGGGCGATTTACGGCCTGATCGCGATCGGCTACACGATGGTGTACGGCATCATCGGGATGATCAACTTCGCCCATGGCGAGATTTACATGATCGGTGCCTTCGTGGCGCTGATCACCTTCCTGGCCATCGGCGCGCTCGGCGTCACCTGGGTGCCGCTGGCGCTGCTGATCATGCTGGTCGCCTCCATGCTGTTCACCAGCGTCTATGGCTGGACGGTGGAGCGCATCGCCTACCGGCCCCTGCGCTCCTCGCCCCGGCTGGCGCCGCTGATCTCCGCCATCGGCATGTCGATCTTCCTGCAGAACTACATCCAGATCCTCCAGGGCGCCCGCTCCAAGCCGCTGCAGCCCATCCTCCCCGGCAACCTCACCCTGATGGACGGCGCCGTCTCCGTCAGCTACGTGCGCCTCGCCACCATCATCATCACCCTGGTCCTGATGGTCGGCTTCACCATCCTGATCAACCGCACCTCTCTCGGCCGCGCCCAGCGTGCCTGCGAGCAGGACAAGAAGATGGCAGGATTGCTCGGCGTCAACGTCGACCGCGTCATCTCGCTGACCTTCGTCATGGGCGCGGCGCTCGCCGCCGTCGCCGGCATGATGGTGCTGCTGATCTATGGCGTCATCGACTTCTACATCGGCTTCCTCGCCGGCGTGAAAAGCTTCACCGCAGCCGTGCTCGGCGGCGTCGGCTCGCTGCCCGGCGCCATGCTCGGCGGCGTGGTCATCGGCCTGATCGAGGCCTTCTGGTCGGGCTATGTCGGCTCCGAATGGAAGGACGTCGCAACCTTCTCCATCCTCGTCCTCGTCCTGATCTTCCGGCCCACCGGCCTGCTCGGCCGGCCCGAGATCGAGAAGGTGTAAGCGCCATGACCACCCATTCCAACACCGTCTCCTCCGCCGGGAGCATCAAGGCGCGCGGCGTCGATTGGGCCGCCACCATCAAGGACGCCGGGCTGGCCGCCTTCGTCGCCTTGCTGCTGACCGTGCCGCTGGTCGGCCTGCGCACCGTCGACCGCCCCACCGGGCTGGGCATCGAAGCCCGGCCGGAGGAGGTCGTCGCCTCCATCCTGCTGGTCTTCCTCGGCCGCCTCGGCCTCGGGCTGATCCGCCAGGGCATGGCCATGCCGGTGCTGATCCTGGCACTCATTTGCGCCGGCGTCGGGCTGGTGCTGCCAATGCCGACCCAGGTGCTGCGCCTGGTGCTGGTGCTGGGCGGCGGCGTCATTGCGCTCCGCGCCGCCATGACGGTGGCCACCGGCCGCTCCAAGCTGAGCCAGGCCGACCGCGACCGCCGCATGGACCGCATCGCCGCCAAGGTGCAGCACGCCAGCAAATACATCGGCCCGGTCGCCGTCGCCTTCGCCGTCGTGCTGCCCTTCACCCCGCTGGCCGACCGCATGATCCTGGACATCGGCATCCTGCTGCTGACCTACATCATGCTGGGCTGGGGCCTGAACATCGTGGTCGGCCTCGCCGGCCTGCTCGACCTCGGCTATGTCGCCTTCTACGCCGTCGGCGCCTATTCCTACGCGCTGCTGGCCCATTACTTCGGCCTCAGCTTCTGGGTATGCCTGCCGCTGGCGGGATTGCTCGCCGCCTGTTCCGGCGTGCTGCTGGGCTTCCCGGTGCTGCGTCTGCGCGGCGACTATTTCGCCATCGTGACCTTGGGCTTCGGCGAGATCATCCGCATCATCCTGGTGAACTGGTACCAGTTCACCGGCGGCCCCAACGGCATCTCCGGCATTCCGCGGCCGAGCTTCTTCGGCATCGCCGACTTCTCCCGCACGCCGGCCGAGGGCATGGCCGCCTTCCACGAGCTGTTCGGGCTGGAGTTCTCGCCGCTCCACCGCATCGTCTTCCTCTACTACCTCATCCTGGCCTTGGCCCTTGTGGTGAACCTGTTCACGCTGCGGGTGCGCAAGCTGCCGCTGGGCCGGGCCTGGGAGGCCCTGCGCGAGGACGACATCGCCTGCGCCTCGCTCGGCATCAACCGCACCAACATGAAGCTGGCGGCCTTCGCCATCGCGGCGATGTTCGGCGGCTTCGCCGGCTCCTTCTTCGCCACGCGCCAGGGCTTCATCAGCCCGGAGAGCTTCACCTTCATCGAGTCGGCGATCATCCTGGCCATCGTGGTGCTGGGCGGCATGGGCAGCCAGATCGGCGTGGTGGTGGCCACGCTGCTGGTGATCGGCCTGCCGGAGGCGTTCCGCGAGTTGGCCGACTACCGCATGCTGGCCTTCGGCGCCGGCATGGTGGTGATCATGCTGTGGCGTCCGCGCGGCCTGCTGGCCCACCGCGACCCGACCATCCTCCTGCATGGCGGCAAGCCCCCCGCCGCGACGGGAGCCGCGAAATGAGCGCCGTGATGCCCCACACCACGATGAACGACAAGCCTTTGCTGAGCGTCGAACACCTGACCATGCGCTTCGGCGGTCTGGTGGCGAACAACGACGTGTCCTTCGAGGCGCGGGCGGGCGAGATCACCGCGCTGATCGGCCCGAACGGCGCCGGCAAGACGACGCTGTTCAACTGCGTCACCGGCTTCTACACCCCCACGGTGGGGCGGCTGACGCTGCGCCACCCGGCGGGCAAGGAGTTCCTGCTGGAGCGGATGCCGGGCTACCGCATCGCCCAGCTGGCCGGCGTGGCGCGCACCTTCCAGAACATTCGGCTGTTCAGCGGCATGAGCGTTCTGGAGAACCTGATCGTCGCCCAGCACAACAAGCTGATGCGGGCGTCGGGCTTCGCCATCGGCGGGCTGCTGGGCCTGCCGGGCTTCCGCAAGGCCGAGCATGAGGCGGTGGAGCTGGCGAAATACTGGCTGGACCGGGTGCGGCTGACCGAGTTCGCCGACTGGGAGGCCGGCAACCTGCCCTACGGCGCCCAGCGCCGGCTGGAGATCGCCCGGGCCATGTGCACCGAGCCGGTGCTGCTGTGCCTGGACGAGCCGGCGGCCGGCCTGAACCCGCGCGAGTCGGGCGAACTGGCCGAGATCCTGACCTTCATCCGTGATGTGCAGACCCCGCAGGGCCACCGGACCGGCGTTCTGCTGATCGAGCATGACATGAGCGTGGTGATGCGCATTTCCGACCATGTGGTGGTGCTGGACTATGGCCGGAAGATTTCCGACGGCGATCCGGAGCATGTGAAGAACGACCCGGCGGTGATCCGCGCCTACCTCGGCGAGGACGAGGACGAAGCCCTGCCGCCGGAGGTCGCCGCCGACCTGAACCTCGCCCCCACCACCAACCAGAAGGGGGCCTGAGCCATGCTGAAGGTATCGGGCGTCCACACCTTCTACGGCGCCATCGAGGCGCTGAAGGGCATCGACATCGAGATCGGCGCCGGCGAGATCGTCTCGCTGATCGGCGCCAACGGGGCCGGCAAGTCGACGCTGCTGATGACGATCTGCGGCAGCCCGCGGGCGCGCCAGGGCCGGGTGTTCTTCGAGGGCGAGGACATCACCGACCTCCCCACCCACGAGATCGTGCGGCGCGGCATCGCGCAGTCTCCGGAAGGCCGGCGCATTTTCCCGCGCATGACGGTGCTGGAGAATTTGCAGATGGGCTCCATCGTCGCCCAGCCCGGCAGCTTCGACCGTGAGCTGGAGCGGGTGCTGACGCTGTTCCCGCGCCTGAAGGAGCGCATCAACCAGCGCGCCGGCACGATGTCGGGCGGCGAGCAGCAGATGCTGGCGATCGGCCGCGCGCTGATGAGCCAGCCGCGTTTGCTGCTGCTGGACGAGCCCTCGCTGGGTCTGGCGCCGCTGATCGTGAAGCAGATCTTCCAGGTGATCCAGGAGATCAACCGGGAACAGAAGATGACGGTGTTCATGGTGGAGCAGAACGCCTTCCACGCGCTGAAGTTGGCGCACCGGGCCTATGTGATGGTGACGGGGAAGATCACGATGACTGGGACGGGGGCGCAGCTTCTGGCCGATCCGGAGGTGCGGTCGGCTTATCTGGAAGGGGGTCACTGAGATGGAGACGATCCTTGGCTCTTCGCTTCCGGTCTTCCTGTTCCTGACGCTTCTGGTGTTCGGCGGCTGCGGCGTGCTGACCGGGCAGACGCTGGCGGAGGGCTGGAAGCCGGTGTCGAACGTTCTGGCCTATTCGCTGCTGCTGGGGGTGGGCGACCGCTTCCTGGCCTGGGGCCTGTTCGGCGAGGAACTGCTGTCGCTGTGGGGCTTCATCGTCCATACGGTGGTGCTCGCCATCATCACGCTGACCGCGCACCGCATCGCCATCGCAAGGCGCATGGTCAACCAGTATCCATGGCTCTATGAGACCGCTGGCCCGTTCGGCTGGCGGGAGCGCAATCCGGCCCGCGGCTGAGACGCTATGATCCTGGGGTGTCCCGGTTCCCATTGGTGCCCGGACACCCCAGGATAACGCACAATCAAAAGAACAGAAGCCGGATTGGCGATATATCCGGCGTGGAAAGGCGCCGTTCCGTCAACGAAACGGCGGCATCTTCACTTTGGCCGAGTCGGCCCGCGACTTTTTGATTGCTGTGACAACTGGCAATCATCCGAAGGTCAGAGAAGAAGATCATGGCGCAGACCATGACGTTCCGTTACAATACCATTTAAATTTTGCAATTCGTTGACGCTTCGACAGCAAACGCCGGTCTTTCCGGCGGCTGATCCGTCATGCCTTGACGGGTCATGCGTTGATGGGCGATGCGACGCGAAGGCGGCATGGGAAGGGGCAAGAGCATGGCAGTGGACAAGGCGGCCGCATCCCGGCCGCGTCGGTTCTGGAGCGTCGGGCGGAAGGTGACGGCGGCCTTCGTCGCGGCCATCGTCGGCGGCTTCATCGTCATCATGGGGCTGCAGGCCAAGATGCAGTATGACGACGCGGTGCGGCTGGCCACGCACGACGCCCGCGTCAAGACGGACATGCTGGCGAACGCCACCAAGACCAGCTTCATCGCCAGCGACGGCGCCTCCATCGAGACGGAGTTCATGCCGCTGGCCGACAGCCACGAGGTTCAACTCGCCTCGCTGCGCGCCGCGACGTCCTCAGACACGCTGGCCGACTTCTCCAACCCGCGCTTCGCCAAGTACGACCTGAAGGCCGACCAGGATCTGGTCGAGGCGGTGCTGGCCGGCAAGGGGGCGCAGACCCGCTCGGCCAAGGGCCACATCGTGGTGACGGTGCCGGTGGTGACCGGCAAGAGCAACCGGCTGGTCGGCGCCCTGCAGATCGCCTGGAGCCTGGACCAGCAGATCGACGCCATCGCCGCCCAGATGCGCAACCAGATCGCCATCTGCCTGATCGCGCTGGTGGTGCAGATCGTCCTGCTGAACGTCATGCTCGGCCGCATCGTCATCCGCCCCTTGCGTGCCATGTCGGCGGCGATGGCGAAGCTGGCCGACGGCGACACCGCGGTCGAGGTGCCCGGCAACGGCCGCTCCGACGAGATCGGCGCCATGGCCGGCTCGGTCACCGTCTTCCGCGACAACGCCCGCGCCATCGCGCGCATGCACGCCGCGCAAGCCGAGGCCGACGCCAGGGCGGAGGAGGCCAAGCGCGCAGCATTGCTCGACCTCGCCGACCGCTTCCAGGGCACGGTGAAGCGCCTGGTGGAGGGCATCGCCGAATCGGCCGCCGGCATGGCCGACAGCGCCGACCGCATGGCGATGGTGGTGGGCGAGGCGTCCAGCCAGACCCGCAACGTCGCCCGCGAATCCGACGACATCCAATCCAACGTCCGCTCCGCCGCGGCGGCGGCGACCGAACTCGCCAGCTCCATCGGCGGCATCACCGAACAGGTCGGCCATTCCGCCCGCATCGCCGGCGAGGCGGTGTCCCACGCCGACCGCACCAACGCCACCGTCCAGGGGCTGATCGCCAATGCCGAGCGCATCGGTCAGGTGGTCGGGCTGATCCACGCCATCGCCAAGCAGACCAACCTCTTGGCGCTGAACGCCACCATAGAGGCGGCGCGTGCGGGGGAGGCCGGAAAAGGCTTTGCAGTCGTGGCGACCGAGGTGAAGGGGCTGGCCGACCAGACCGCCAAGGCCACCGACGAGATCGCCGCCCAGGTCAACGCCATGCAGTCGGTGACCCGCGAAGCCGCCGAGGCCATCGGCACCATCGGCAGCACCATCACCGAGATCGACGGCATTTCCGGCACCATCACTCAGTCGGTGCAGGAACAGAACTCCGCCACCCAGGAGATCGCGCGGGCGGTGGAGATGGCTGCACTTGGCACCCAGGACGTATCGGCGACCATCGCCGCGCTGGCCCACACGGCGGAAAGTGCCGGCAGTACCGCGCTGGGCGTTCAGGACGCCGCCCGCGGCCTGTCCGGCCAGACCCGCGCGCTGGCATCCGAGGTCGACCGCTTCCTGGCGGAGGTCCGCCAGCAGGCGACCGGAGATGTGAGGGCGGCGTGAGTTCCCTGACGGAACTCACCCCAGCAGCAGGAACCCCGCTCCGGTGCCGATCAGGGCGCCCGCCCACAGCAGATCGAAATTCACCCAGCCGCGGCGCAGGATGCCGAGCCCGACGGTTTCGAAGACCGCCAGCCCGATGACGGCGATCACCGCCAGCATCGCCGCCATATGCACCAGAACCACAGCCAGCCCGGCCGCCGCCGATCCAAGTGCGGCGACCGGGCCGGTCATCTCCGCCCCCGGACCGCACAGGGACAGCGCCATCAATTGCGCCGGCGCCAGCATGCCCAGCAGCAGGGGCAGGATCATCAGCCCGGCTCCGTGGGCCGACGCCATCAGGAAGGACCAGAGCGTCAGCCCGGCAAAGCCGGTGCGCATGCCGACCCGCAGCCGGTGGCGGTATCCGCGCACCAGCCGGTAGAGGCCGAAACCGATCAGGAGGGCAGGCGTGACCAGCCTCAGCGGGGCCGTCGTGACGACCAGCTGCAGGATGGCGAAGCCCGCCACCACCACCAGCACCGACAGGGCATGGCCCAGCGCGATGGGGGGCAGAGCCCTGATGACGGCGCCCCGCCGCCCCTCCTGAAGGCCCAGCGCCACGGCGAAGAGCCATCCCATCGCCGGGTTTACTCCATGGAAGGCGCCGAGCCCCGCCAGCGCCAGCCATTGCCAAGGGTCGTCCATGGTGATGGTCCCTCGGGCGGCGGTCATGGATAGCAGTAGGAATCCGAAGAGGCGTCGCCGCCCTCCAGCCGGATCTGGTGACCGCGGAACTCGTCGTCGAAGCGCAGGAAGAACCGCTCGTCGATGGTCAGGCCACCATCCGGGTCGGCATCGAGCTTGACCATCCAACTCTTGATGCCGTCCGGATAGAACTGGTCGTCCCAGCTCCGGTACAGCGAATTGGTGAAGTAGACCCGCTTGCCGTCGCGGCTGACCTCGACCATCTGCGGACCACCGTTGAGGGCGCCGCCACCGGCATCGCCGCCGGGATGGCCGCTGCGCCCGACGATCCCTCCCAACCGCACCGAGCTGGTCAGCCTGGGCTGGAACGGATCGGACACGTCGTACCGCCGCATCTCCCCCGTGCCCCAGCAGGACACGTAGAGCCAGCGGTCGTCCAGCGACAGGTCGATGTCGGTGACGAGCGGCGGCACCGCCTTGAAGCCCTTGAGCATCGGCGGCAGCAGATCCGGGTCCGCCGGCTCGGCCGGGATGTCGATCACCTTCCGCATGGCCCACCGGCCGTCACCGTTCCCGGCGGTCTCGCGATGCCAGAGCCAGATCGACGAGGACAGGTCCGACAGGTTGACCACGGCGTTCATGAACCCATGGGCCCTGGTCGGGTCGTGGGCCGGCCGCAGTTCCAGCGCCAGCTGGTATTCCGGCCCCAAATCGATGGTCTGCCGGTGCCGGCGGTCGCGCAGATCCCAGAAATGGACCTGATGGCCGTATTTCGCGCCGAGCAGCAGTTCGGGGTTCAGCCCGTCCTCGATCATGTCGGGCGTGCCCCATTCGCTGGTGATCAGCGTGTCCTGGCCGAGATGCCACCAGACGTCATAGGCCAGGAACTGCGGGCCGCGGTCGATCTCCCACTGGCCGAGCACCTCGAAGGTATCGTGGTCCATCAGGAAGACGCCGCCCGGCCCGCCGCCATCGCCCTTCCCGTTGCCGAGCGCGCTGACATAGATGCCTTCGGGTCCGCAATGCAGCGTGTGCGGGCGGGAGTAATTGGCGCGGGCCGCGAGTTCCCCCGGCTCGATGACCTTGACGATCTTCGGGCTGGCCGGATCGGGCTTGGTGTCCAGAATGTGGATGCGCGACGACCGCAGCCCGGGCACGATCAGATATCGCCGCTCGACATGCGGATGCGGGGCGTAGGGGCACAGGGCGGAACTGCAGGCGTTCCAGCCGAAATGGTGCAGCTCGTCGCCGACATTCGGCATGTCGACCCGCCGGAGGAGCCGGCCGAAGCTGGCCGAGGATGGATCGACATCGACCACCCCCAGCGCATCCGGCCCCCCTCCGACATTCAGCATCGCCACATAGGCCAGCCGTTCCGAAGGAGCCTGCATCGCCATGCGTGGCGAGGGGTAGAAACTGGGATCAGGAGTCCAGGTTGCCATGGAAATTCCTCCCAAATCGGCATGCGCCGAATTGGAAAGAATACCTCAGCCTTGACAGACGACAGCGAAAGAAAAGGGAGTGGATTGTCTATATACCGCGCCGACAATCACCCCAATTCTGAAGTAGCTTTTGGGAGGACCCGGCTGAGTCCTCTGGAACGCCCGGCACACAGTAGAAAAATTCCCGCCTCGGGACAAAGGAAGCCGGCGTCAGCTGAAAAGAGGGGCTTACTCCGGGAATCCGCAACCACACCGATTCCCGAAAGGTCCCCATGCTTTCGCCGCATCACGCTGGCTCCCCTTCTCTCCCCGGCACCGGACGGATCTGCGATCCGCCCGATGCCGCCGGCAACGCATGCGTTGGCACGAGAGGCGGGAAAGGGGATGGACGTCCCGCTTAGAAGAACGCCTGCAGGCCCGTCTGCGCCCGGCCCAGGATCAGGGCGTGGACGTCGTGGGTGCCTTCGTAGGTGTTCACCGTCTCCAGGTTCACCATGTGGCGGATGACCTGGAATTCTTCGGAGATGCCGTTGCCGCCGTGCATGTCGCGGGCGACGCGGGCGATGTCCAGCGCCTTGCCGCAATTGTTGCGCTTGATCAGCGAGATCGCCTCCGGCGACCAGCTGCCGTCGTCCATCATGCGGCCGACACGCAGGCAGGCCTGCAGCCCCAGCGTGATCTCCGTCATCATGTCGGCCAGCTTCTTCTGCACCAGCTGGGTCTGGGCCAGCGGGCGGCCGAACTGCTTGCGGTCCATCGTGTACTGGCGGGCGGCGTGCCAGCAGAACTCCGCCGCGCCCATCACGCCCCAGGCGATGCCGTAGCGCGCCTTGTTCAGGCAGCCGAACGGCCCGCCGAGACCGGACGCATTGGGCAGCAGGTTCTCTTCCGGCACGAAGGCCTCGTCCAGCACGATCTCGCCGGTGACCGACGAGCGCAGCGACAGCTTGCCCTCGATCTTCGGGGTGGAGAAGCCCTTGGTCCCGCGCTCGACCACGAAGCCCTTGATCTTGTTGTCATGGGCCTCCGACTTCGCCCAGACGACGGCGAGGTCGGCGATGGGGGAGTTGGTGATCCACATCTTGGAGCCCGACAGCAGATAGCCGCCGTCGACCTTGGTTGCGCGGGTCTTCATGCCGCCGGGGTCGGAACCGTGGTCCGGCTCGGTCAGGCCGAAGCAGCCGACCAGCTCGCCAGTGGCCAGACGCGGCAGCCACTTCTTCTTCTGCTCTTCGCTGCCATAGGCGTAGATCGGGTGCATGACCAGCGACGACTGCACCGACATCGCCGAGCGATAGCCGCTGTCCACCCGCTCCACCTCGCGGGCGACCAGCCCGTAGGCGACGTGGCTGACGCCCGGCCCGCCATACTCCTCCGGGATGGTCGGACCCAGCAGGCCCAGCTCGCCCATCTCGGTCATGATCTCGCGGTCGAACCGCTCCTCGCGGAAGGCGGAGATGACGCGCGGCTGCAGCCGGTCCTGGCAGTAGGCGCGGGCGCTGTCGCGCACCAGCTTCTCATCCTCGGTCAGCTGGGCTTCAAGGAGGAAGGCGTCGTCCCACTGGATGCTCTGCACGGTGCGTCTCCTGGTCGGGTGGCGGTTCGGCCGTCGGCGGTCATTTGGCCGGCCGTTTATTGGGACGCACTGTGCCGCGCCGGCGCCATAGCTGCAAACACATATTTTCTATCATGCCCATACTGTTTCGATATGGATCAAAGAAAACAGTCGCTATGCCGCACGGTTCTACAAAAGTTTTAACGTGAAGCTTACCTTTTCCTATGCAATTTTGCCGGCGGCACCGTAGCCGCCCCCCTCCCAACGGACATCCCGCCCGTGTTTGCTGCATTGCAACCAATAACCGCCCTCGCCGGTTTTCCCCTGTTGCTGGGCCTTGCTTTGCTGACCCTTCTGCACGAAGACGTTGCGATTGCAGCGGGTGCGAGCCTTGTCAGCGTCGGCACCGTCAGCATTGGCGTGACTGCCTTCACGCTGCTGTGTGGAATCGTTATCGGCGACCTGTTCATTTATGTCCTCGGACTATTGTCGCTGCGGGTCACATGGATCAGGCGGCGGACCGAAGGGCCGATGCTTGAGCGCTGCCGTGGCGCCTTGCAGAAAAACCTTCTGCCGACGCTGGTGACTTGCCGGCTGGTTCCCGGCGTCTTGTTCCCGACCTATTTCGCCTGCGGCGTGATGCGGGTGCCGTTCCTGCGCTTCGTCGCCATCACCCTGGCGACCGCCGGCGTGCATGTCGGGCTGCTGCTGACGCTGATGACCTCGTCGCTGGAGGCGGCGGCGGTGCAGGTCCAGGTGATCGGCATCGGCTGCGCGGCGGCGCTGGTGCTCCTGCGCACGCGGCGCGCCCGCACCATCGCCGGCGCGCTGTTCGCCCACGCCCGGGCGACGCTGGAGCCGCAACTGCCGGCCGCCCTGCGCAATGCGCTGCATGGCAGCCCGACCCCGCGCGCCATCGCCCTGCCCGGCCTGCCGGTGGTGCCGGCCGGCGCCCCCACCATCGGCTGGGCGGAGCGCATCCCGCCGCTGCTGTTCTACATCCCGCTGGTGGCGCAGTGGTTCGCGCTGGGCGTCCGCCACCGCAGCCTGACCCTGCCGACCGCAGCCAACCCGTCGATCGAGGCCGGCGGGCTGCTCGGCGAGTCGAAGATCGCCTGCATGGACCTGATCGGGCCGGCGGCGCGGCGCTGGGCCGCACGGTCCGTTGCCCTGGCCAACTACCCGTCGCTGACCCCGGCCGCGTTGGACACGCTGGCGTCCGGCGCCGGCCTGTCCTTCCCGCTGGTCGCCAAGCCCGACATCGGCTGGCGCGGCATCGGCGTGCGTCTGGTGCGCGACAGCGCCGACCTCCACGCCTATCTCCGCGGCTTCCCGGCCGACGCCCGGCTGATCCTGCAGGAGCATGTGGCTTACGCTGGCGAGGCCGGCATCTTCTATGTCCGCAAGCCGGGGGAGCGGCACGGGCGCATCTTCTCCATGACCTTCCGCTATTACCCGCATGTGGTCGGCGACGGCCGCTCCACCCTGCGCCAGCTGATCGCCGCCGACCCGCGCGCCTCCTGGAAGTCCGACCTCCATCACGAGGCGCTGGCCGACCGGCTGGACGAGGTGCCGGAGGCGGGCCGCACGGTGCGGCTGTCGCTGGTCGGCAGCAGCCGGGTCGGCGGCCTCTACAAGGACGCCTGCGGCCATGTCACGGCGACGCTGACCGCCCGTTTCGACGAGATCGCCGACGAGATGCCGGGCTTCCATTTCGGCCGCTTCGACGTCCGCTTCGCCTCGGTGGAGCGGCTGGCGGTGGGCGAGGAATTCCGCATCATCGAGGTGAATGGCGCCGGGGCGGAGGCCATCCACATGTGGGATCCGGAATTCAGGCTGGGCGACGCCTACGCCACCCTGTTCCACCAGCAGGCCCTGATGTTCGAGGTCGCCGCCGCCTGCCGGGCGCAGGGTGCCCGGCCGCTGGGCGCGCTGGAGCTGGTCCGCTACCAGCGCCGACAGCAGAACCTCCTGCCGCTCTATCCCGCCTCCAACTGAACGACCGAAGCCGCTCAGCGCGCCCGCGCCGACAGGACGATGCCGCCGGCGATCATCGCCACGCTCGCCAGCACGCCCGCGCTCAGCGGCTCGTGGTAGAAGACCGCGCTCAGCAGCAGCGCCGTGATCGGCACCAGGCAGACGATCTGCCCGGCCTGGCTGGCCGGCATCACCGACAGCGCCTTGCCCCACCACCAATAGCAAAGCCCGGTGGCGATCAGGCAGTTGTAGGCGACGACCGCCAGCAGGGAGCCCGACCAGTGGACCGGGTGCCCCGATTCGGTGGACAGCGCCAGCGGCACCATCACCAGCGCGCTGGCGGCGATCTGCCAGAAGGTCTGGGTCCAGAAGGGCGTGCGCCAGACCCGTCGGCGGTAGAGCGTCGCCCCCAGCGCCCAGCTGAGCGCGCAGCCGATGAGCAGGCCGTTGCCGATCAGCGCGTTGGCATCGCTCCAGTCCACCAGCGCCGGGTTGAAGAAGACGACCACCCCGGCGAAGGTCAGCCCCGCCGCCGCGGCGCGCCGCCCGGTGATCCGCTCGCCCAGCAGCAGCAGGCCGAGCGGCAGCGCCCACATCTGCATGGTGTAGGCGAGCACCGACGCCCGCCCCGGCGAGACGAACTGCAGCCCGAGGTTGCTCAGCCCCATCATGCCGGCGACCTGAAGCAGCCCGACGACGGCCAGCATCAGCCGCTCGCCGCGCTGGGGCAGCAGGGGAAAGCGCAGGACCGGCGCCATCGCCGCCACGCTCAGCGCGGTTCCGAACAGCCGCACGGCGCAGAAGGTGAGCGGCCCGATATCGACCAGTGCCAGCTTCATCAGCGGCCAATTGGCGCCCCAGAACAGCACGATCCCGGCAAGCTGCGCATAGACCGTCAGACCGGGTCCGGTTCCCGAAGCCGTTTGGGAGGTCCGGCGGCCAGTTCCCCGCCGCCCGCCATTCACCGCGTCCTCCGTCACGACCGCTTCCTCTCCTCTGGTTGCGGTGCATGCTAATTCCGCAGACTGACAATCAGCCCTGCGTTCCTCTTGCGGCAGCCGTGCGTCGACGCGGCTCCCCCCGCCCCCGCATCGCCTGCCAATTCCGTGAATTACTTCGCTTCTCTCAAAGCCGCAGATCGGCGACCGTCCGGCAGCCGAGCAGGGCCATGGTCCGGTCCAGTTCGTCCCGCAGGATCGCCAGCGCGTGTTCCGCCCCCGCCTGTCCGCCGGCCGCCAGTCCGAACAGCGGCGCCCGGCCGAGCAGAACCGCCGCCGCGCCGGCGGCCAGCAGCTTCGCGGCGTCACTGCCGCGCCGCACGCCGCTGTCGGCCAGCACCGTCATCCGGTCGCCGACCGCGTCCATGATCCGCGGCAGAACCGTAAGCGGCGAGGGCGCGCAGTCCAGGTTGCGCCCGCCATGGTTGGACACCACGACGGCCTCGACCCCGGACCCGGCCGCGCGCCGCGCATCCTCCGGCGCCAGCAGGCCCTTGAGGATGATGCGGCCCTGCCAGCGGCGGCGCAGCTCCGCCACGTCGTCCCAGCTCACCCGGTCGCACAGCCGGATCGGGTCGTGGGCGGCGGCGTCGGTGATGCGGGTGCGGAACTGCGGCGGATAGTGGGCGTATCCCGGCCAGCCGCCATCGGCCAGCAGACGCAGCAGCACCCCGCCCGCCCAGGCGGGATGGCGCGCCACGTCCAGGGCGCCGCGCAGCGACGGCGTGACCGGCACGGTGAAACCGTTGTGCGCGTTGTACTCTCGTTTCGGCGACACGGCGGTGTCCACCGTCAGGATCAACGTATCGACGCCGCAGGCGGCGACCCGGTCGAGCAGGGCATGGGTCAGGCTGCGGTCGCGCCACACATAAAGCTGGAACCACAGCTCGGCCCCGGCCTCGGCGATGGCCTCGATGCTGGTGATCGACTGGGTCGAGACGCAGAAGGGGATGCCGGCGGCACGGGCGGCCCGCGCCAGCAGCACCTCCCCGTCGTAGCGGACCAGCCCGGCGGCGGCGGTGGGCGCGATGACGAAGGGCAGCGGGCGCGCGCGCCCGAACAGCGTCACGCCGGTGTGGCGGTCGGCGCAATCGACCAGCACCCGCGGCGTCAGCTCGGCATGGTCGAAGCCGTCGCGCAGCCGGCGCAGGGCGGTCTCGTCCTCGGTGCCGCGGTCGATATACTCGAACAGGCCGCGCGGCAGGAAGCGGCGGGCCTGCAGTCGCAACTCGTCGATGTTCAGGCATGCCTGATGGGCCGCCATCGGATCACCGCCTCCCGCGGGCTGGAGCGCTATCGCGAATAGCTGCCGAACTTGTGGACGGAGATCGAGGCCGCGGCCACCTGCACATGGCGGGCGAGTTCCTGCTCGACCTGCTCCGGCGTCCAGCGCGTGGCCGGGACGGAGATGCTGAGGCCGGCCACGGCGCGGCCATGCTCGTCGGTGATGGCGGCGCCGACGGAGATGTCGCCCATCACCGTCTCGTTGATCAGCAGGGCATAGCCCTTCTCGCCCGCCTCGCGCACGCGGGCGCGCAGCCGGTCGGGATCGCAGACGGTGAAGGGGGTCAGCGGGCGCAGGTCGGTGCGGGCCAGGATCTCCTCCCGCTCCTCCTCCGACAAACGCGACAGGATGGCGGTGCCGGACGCCGTGTAATAGGCGGGCAGCCGGCTGCCGACCATGAACTCGATGTTGACCAGATGCTTGCCGGGGAAGCGGGCGACGAAGACGATCTCGGCGCCGTCCAGCTCCTGCAGGTTGGTGGTCTCGCCGACGCTGCGGCTGATGTCGAGAAGATAGGGGAAGGCCTTCTCGATCAGCTCATTGGCGCGCAGGTAGTTGTAGGAGAACTGCAGCAGCTTGGGCGTCAGCGCATAATTGCGCGTGCCGTGGACGCGGCGCAGGTAACCCAGCACCTCCAGCGTGTAGACCAGCCGCTGGGCGGCGCTGCGGTCCAGGTTGGCGGCCTTGGCGATCTCCGACAGCGGCATCTGCCGGTGCGGCCCGTCGAAGGCATGCAGGATCTGGAAGGTCTTCTCGGTCGAGCCGACGAACAGCGAGGATTCGCGCGGATCGGCCTTCTTCGTGTCCGGCTCCGCTGCCGCCGCGACCGGGCCTGTTTCCGTCACGGACTCTTGCGCCTTCGGCATCCGTCCTGCTGTCCGCGTCATCGGCAATCCCCCAAGACTTCGTCATCCCGCCGGGCCAGCGCCTTCACGCCATCGCCCGGCGCCTCCCGCGCTAACGCATAGCATCCGGCGAACCGATTGCCACGCGCCGCGCGGTTGCCACCCGTCACGCCGGCTGGGCGGCCGGCATTCCCTCATAGGTAACCAGCAGGCGCGACAGCTCGCGCCGCAGCGCCTGCTTCAGCGGCTCGCCCGGCTCGCGCAGCGGCGCCAGCATCGCCGGGGCATGCACGCCGACCAGATCCATCACCGACTTCATCGGGCCGGGGTTGGTCTCGGCGAAGGCGAGGTTCATCATCGGGATCAGCGAGCGGTGGATCTCCAGCGCCTTGTCCAGCTTGCCCGTGGAGGCGAGGTCGTGGATCAGACGCCACGCCCGCGGCAGCAGGTTGGCCGTCACCACGATGCCGCCCCTGGCCCCGGCCGCCACCTGCAGCGGGAACAGCGTGTCCTCGCCGCTCAGCACAGCGAAGGAGGAGTCGACCCCCGCCACCGTGCGCAGGAAATGGTACATGTCGGTGTTGCAGGCCTTCATGCCGACGATCCGCTCGTGCCGCGACAGCTCGTGCAGGATCTCCGGATCGATGGCGATGCGGGTGCGGTAGGGGATCTCGTAGATCAGGATCGGCACCGGCGATTCGTCAGCATAGCGCAGGAAATAGTCGCGGATGCCGGCCTGCGTCGGGTTGGTGTAGTAGGGGGTCAGCACCAAGAGCCCGTCCACCCCGGCCGCCGCGAAATCGCGGCCGGCGGCCAGCGCGTCGTAATAGCCGGTGTCGAGCACGCCGGCGATCACCGGGCCGCGCTTCTCGCCTACGCCCGCCATCGCCTCGACCGACAGCTCGGCGAAGCGGATGCGCTGGTCCTTCGCCAGCGCGCCATACTCGCCGGTGCCGCCGAGCGGGACCAGCCCGTCGACGCCCTGGCGGAACAGCCAGGAGAACAGCGCCCTGGAGGCCGCCACGTCGATGGTGCCGTCGGCTGTCACCGGCGTCGGGGTGGCGGGCAGAATGCCGCGAAGCTTCGTGGCGTCAAGCATGTCTTGTCCTTGGAAGAAGCGAGGGGTGATAAGCGGTTGGGGGGCCGGTCTCAGCCGGCGAGGCTGCGCCGCCGCAGCCGGTCCGCGACGAAGATCAGGGTGGCGACGAACAGCAGCAGCCCGGTCGACACCGCCGCGATGACGGGGGAGACCTGCAGCGTCACCTCGTCCCAGAACTGCTTGGGCAGCGTGGCGCTCAGCCCGCCCGAGGAGAACAGCGAGATGGTCAGCTCGTCGAAGGAGGTGGCGAAGGCGAACAGGAAGGAGGACAGCATGCCCGCCCCCAGGATCGGGAAGGTGACGTGGCGCAGCGCCGCCAGCGGCCGGGCGCCCAGGCTCTGCGCCGCAAGGTCGAGCCGGGTGTCGTAGTTGCGCAGCACCGCCATCATCGTCATCACCACATAGGGCACGGCGACCACCGTGTGGCCGATGACAAGACCCAGGATCGTGCCGACCAGCCCCATCTGGGCGAAGACATAGAACATGCCGACGGCGATGATCATGCGCGGCACGACGATGGGCGACAGGATGAAGGCCAGCATGGCGCCCTTGCCCCGCATCCGGCTGCGCACCATCAGGAAGGCGGCGGGAACGCCGATCGCCATCGACAGGAGGCCGGTGCCGAACGCCACGACGATGGACCGCCACAGCGCCTGCATCCAGATCGGCGAGTCCAGCAGCTGCTGGTACCACTGCAGTGTGAAGCCCGACGGCGGCCAGGCCAGCCCGCCCTTGCCGACGGACAGCGGGATCATCAGGAAGGCGGGCAGGCTGATCAGCACCAGCAGCAGCCAGACGAAGGCGGTCAGGGCCACCGGCTTCTCCGACCGGCCGCGCAGGGGGTGGCGGCGCGGCAGCAGGCCGATCAGCGCATCGCTGGCCGATCCCAGCGCCGCCAGCACGCGCCCGCCCAGCCGCCGCATGGCGGTGTCGCGGTTGCGCACCACAGCGCTCTCCCCGGTCAGCGAGGCGAAGCCGAAGACGCGGTCGTACAGCACGAACACCACCAGCACGACCGTCAGCAGCAGGACCGAGATGGCGCCGGCCAGCCCCCAGTTCAGCGTCTGCTGCACCTGGTCGATGATCAGCTGGGTGATCATCGTCTCCTTCCGGCCGCCCAGCAGGGCGGGCACGATGAAGAAGCCGATGGCCGACACGAAGACCATGATCGCCGACGCGGCGACGCCCGGCAGCGACAGCGGGAAATAGACGGTCCAGAAGGCGGTGCCGGGCTTTGCTCCCAGCGTGCCGGCGGCGCGCGGCAGGGTGCGGTCGATGTTCTCCATCACCGCCAGCATGGTCATCACCGCCAGCGGCAGCATGGCGTGCACCATGCCGACCAGCACCGCGCCGAAGCCGTAGAGCAGGTCGGCCGGGCTGTCGATGATGCCCAGCGACATCAGCGTGCTGTTGACGACGCCGTTGCGGCCCAGGATGACGACCCAGGCGAAGGCGCGCACCAGGAAGCTGGTCCAGAAGGACAGCAGCACCCAGAAGATCAGCCGGCTCTTCGCCGGCCCCTTGGCGATGGAGATCAGGTAGGCGACCGGATAGGCCGCGACCACCGCGACCAGCGTCGTCGCCAGCGAGATCTTCAGCGTGATCCACAGCACGGTGACATAGAGGCTGGAGGCGAACAGCTGCGCGTAGGGCGCCAGCGTGAAGCCCTGCCCGTTGTAGACGCTGAGCGCCAGCAGCTGCCCGACCGGAAAGACCAGGAAGGCGACGAGCAGCAGGACGAGCGGGGCGCCCATCAGCACCGGCTTGCGCCAGGCGGGCGGGGGCGAATGGCGTTTGGCGCTGGCGGCGTGGGTCATGGTCATGAACTGTCCGCTCATCTCACGCCGTCCCCGCAGCGCGCGCCGCATCGGCGATCACCACGGCGTCGCGCCCGCTCCAGGACAGCGTCAGCACGTCGTCGATGCGCACGGCGTCGGCCTCGTTGCGGGTGGGGAAGGCGGCGACCAGCGGCGGCAGCTTGCCGTCGAGCGGCTCCATGTAGACCTTGGTCAGGCTGCCGGTGACCATCACCTCCGACACCCGGCCCTGCAACCCGCCTGCAGCGTTTCCGGCCCCGCGCGCGACGGTCAGGTTCTGCGGACGCACCATCACCCGCACCTCGGTGCCCGGCGGCAGGTCGTTGCCGTTGGCCAGCGCCCGGCCGGGAATGCCCTGCGTGCCCAGCCCGATCTCGACCTCATCGCCGCTGCGGCTGCGGAGCGCCGCGGGCAGGATGTTGGATTCGCCCAGGAAATCGGCGACGAACAGCGAGCGCGGGCGGAAATACAGGTCGGCCGGCGTGCCCAGCTGTTCGATCCGCCCGGCATTCATCAGGCAGATGCGGTCGGACATCGTCATCGCCTCTTCCTGGTCGTGGGTGACGTAGACGACCGTCGTTCCCATCTCGCGGTGCAGGCGCTTGATCTCCAGCTGCATATGCTCGCGCAGCTTCTTGTCGAGCGCGCCCAGCGGCTCGTCCATCAGGATGATCGACGGCTTGTAGACCATGCAGCGGGCGAGCGCGACGCGCTGCTGCTGGCCGCCCGACAGCTCGCGCGGGTAGCGGCCGGCGATGTGCGGCAGATGCACCATCTCCAGCGCCTCGCGCGCCCGCCGCTTGGCGTCGGCAGCTCCCACCTTCCGCATCTTCAGCGGGAAGGCGATGTTCTCCTCGATGGTCATGTGCGGGAACAGCGCGTAGTTCTGGAACACCACGCCGATGTCCCGCTCGTAGGGCGGGGCATAGGTGACGTCCTGCGACCCGATGCGCACGCTTCCCCCGTCGGGCGGCACCAGCCCGGCCAGCAGGCTGAGCAGCGTCGTCTTGCCGGAGCCCGACGGGCCGAGCAGCGTCAGGAATTCGCCGTCGGCGACGACGAGATCCGTCGGGGCGAGCGCCACGAAGTCACCGTAGCGCTTGGCAAGACCCTGGACGGAAAGGCTGGAAGAAGACATGCGCGCCTCCTCGTGAAGGGGGTGGGGCCGAAGGGGGGAATGGGCTTGCGAGGGGCGGTGAGGGGGCGCCGCGACGGCGCGCCCCTCCCGCCGTTCCTCAGCTCAGCAGCCAGGCGTTGTAGCGCTCCAGACCCTTCTGCTGGTTCTTCAGCCAATAGTCGGCGTTGATCTGCACGCCGCGCTCGATGTTGGCCGGGAAGGTCGGGCAATCGGCGGCGATCTTGGCGTCGATGTACTTGAAGGCGTCCGGCTGGGTGACGCCGGCCGGGAAATACTTCACCAGCTCGGCCTGCCGCTTGGGATCGGAAGCGAACTTGATGAACTGGCGACAGGCGTCGGCGTTCGGCGTGCCGGCCAGGATCGACCAGCTGTCGAGGCCCCAGATGTTCTGGTCCCAGACGATGCCGACCGGCGCGCCGGCGGCGATGGCGGCCTGCGGACGCGACACCCAGGTCGGGACCATGTCGACTTCACCGGACAGCAGCATCTGCTCGACCTGCGCGCCGCTGGTCCAGAACACCGCGATGTCCTTCTTGATGCGGTCCAGCGCCTTGAAGGCACGGTCGAGGTCGCAGGGATAGACCTGATCGGTCGGCACGCCGTCGGCCATCAGCGCCTGCTCGATGGTGTCGAACGGGTGCTTGCGCAGGGCGCGGCGGCCGGGGAAGTTGGCGACGTCGTAGAAGTCCTTCCACGAGGCCGGCGCCTTGCGGCCCTTGAAGGCCTCGGTGCGGTAGGCAAGCACCGTGGTGTAGACGTTGGTGCCGACGCCGTACTCCGACATGTACTGCTTGGGGATCGAGGCGACGGCCGGGTCGGCCTCCAGCCCGTGCTTCTCCAGCAGCGGCTTGTCGCCGCCGGTCAGCATCAGGATGGCCGGCTGGCTGATCTTCGCCATGTCCCAGGTGTAGGACTTCGCCTCCACCATCGAGCGGATCTGCGCCGTCGGCTCGGCATTCGCCTGGACGCCGATCACCTCGATGCCGGTCGCCGCGGTGAAGGGTTTGTAGAACACCTCGCCATAGGCCTTGGTGTAGATGCCGCCATCGTCGCGCACCACGATCCGCTTGTTCTGCGCGCGCGCCGGGCTCCAGATCGCCGGCATGGCAAGGGCGGATGCGCCGACGGCGCCGGCTTTCAGCAGGGTGCGGCGGGACCAACCGGATTGGCGGATGCTCATGTCGGAACTCCTCTTGGTGGGCCGGAACGGCGAAGAAACGGCGGAAGAAAGGACGAAAAAGCGGGCTCAGCCCGGCGGCAGCAGGCGGCCGGGATTGAAGAGGTTCTGCGGGTCCAGCGCCTGCTTCACCGCGCGCATCAGCGCCAGTTCGGCGGCGGGCTTGTAGCGCGCCATCTCGCCCAGCTGGACGCGGCCGACGCCATGTTCGGCGCTGAAGGTGCCGTTGAGCCGGGCGGCCTCGTCGTTCACCGCATGGCGCATGGCGGCGGCCAGCGCCTCGCGGTCGTTGACCGCGCTCCAGGCGTCGAAGGTGAAGAAGGGGATGAAGTGGACGTTGCCGTCGCCGAGATGGGCGACGACGATCACCGGCAGATCCGGCACCAGCGCCCGCACGGCGGCGGTCGCGGCGGAGATGAAGGCGGGCACCGCCGACAGCGGCACCGCGCAGTCGGTGGTCAGCCCGACGCCGGCCTTCTTGTTCGCCTCCGAAACGCTGTGGCGCACCTCCCACAGGGCGTGGCGCTGGGCGTCGCTGGCGGCCAGCGCCGCGTCGGTCAACAGCCCGTCGGCGAAGGCGTCTTCCAGGATCGCCTGAAGCTCCGCGTCCAGCGCGTCGCCGTCGCTGTTGTCGGACAACTCGATCAGCACATGCCAGTCGGCCGAAGTCTCGATCGGGCTGCGGCGGCCCGGAACCTGCTCCACCACCAGATCGAGCTGGAGGCGGTTGATCATCTCGAAGGCCGACAGCCGGGCGCCGCAGCGTTCCTGCACGCGGGTCAGCAGGGTCAGCGCATCGGCCGGATTGGCGATCCCGACCCAGGCGACGGCATGGCGCGTCGGCAGCGGATGCAGCTTCAGCGTCGCCGCGGTGATGATGCCGAGCGTGCCTTCCGACCCGATGAACAGGTGCTTCAGGTCATAGCCGGTGTTGTTCTTGCGCAGACCGTACAGGCCGGACCAGATGGTGCCGTCGGCCAGCACCACCTCCAGCCCCAGCACATTGTCGCGCGTGTTGCCGTAGCGCAGGACGGACGTGCCGCCGGCGTTGGTCGCGATGGTCCCGCCGATCTGGCAGGAGCCTTCCGCGCCCAGGCTGACCGGATAGAGCCGCCCCGCCGCCGCCGCCGCTTCCTGCACGGTGGCGAGCACGCAGCCGGCCTCGACCTCCATCGTGCTGTTGACCGGGTCGATGGCGCGGACCGCGCGCATGCGCGCCAGATTGAGGATGACCGGCGCCGGACCCGTCTCCGACGGGGTGGCGCCGCCGCACAGGCTGGTGTTGCCGCCCTGCGGCAGCAGCGGAATCCCGAGCCGGACGCAGCAGCGCACCACCGCGGCCACCTGCTCGGCATTCGCCGGCCGGACGAGGCAGAGCGCCGGCCCGCGGTAACGCCCGCGCCAGTCCTCCGTAGCCCCCTCGAGGTCGGATTTGGATGTCAGAACGGCGTCGGCGCCGATCAGGCCCGACAGCTCAGCGATCACGTCCACACGCGATCTCCTTGATCTGCATGGTGTCTGTTTAAGTAATCGTTATACGATTACAACAACTGAAATATGATAGCCTGTGATTGGCACGCCAACAATCCACTTTTTGCATAGAGACCGAATTTTTGGTCGAGCGGCCGAATAGGGCACCAAACGGGATGCCGGCGCTGCGACCGCACGGACTCTCGACCTGCGGTGGCGGGCCCGCCTATAGTCGGCGCGGGTTTGACATGGCAGGGCCGTCCTGCCCCTGGGGCGAGAGGTCATGAGCCGTTTGATTGATGCAGTGCGTGCCCGTCCGGCGGCGAAACCCACACCAACGCAATCATCCGCCCGCCGTTTCGTCGTCATCGATTGCGAGACCACCGGGCTGTCGCCGGCCGGTGGCGACCGCATGGTCAGCTTCGCCGCGATCGAACTGGCGGAGGCGACGCCGACCGGCCGCTGCCTCAGCCTCATCTTCAATCCGGGGCGCAAGTCGAACCCGCATGCGCTGAGGGTGCATGGGCTGCCGGATCACCTGCTGCGCCACCAGGATCCCTTCCACAGCGTCGCCCGGGACATCCGCGACTTCCTCGACGGCGCGGTGCTGGTCGGCCACAATGTCGGCTTCGACATCGACTTCCTGCGGCACGAGTTCCAACTCTGCGGCATTCCCTGGGCACCGCCCCAATCGGTCTGCACCATGCAGCATGCCAGGGCGCAGGTGGCGGGGCGCGCGTCGCTCGACGCGGTGGCGACCCTGTTCGGCATCGATGTCGGCATCCGGGCGCGCTTCCACGGCGCCTTCGTCGATGCCGAGATCACCAGCCGCCTGTTCCAGAAGATGATCCTCGGCAGCGCCGAGATGCTGGCGGTTCCCCATCTGGCGCCGACCAACCAGATCGACCCGCCGCCGGTGGTCCGGGCTCCGACCGCTCCCATCACGCACGGCATCGACGGGTACGCCTTCGCCGTCACCGGCGAACTGACCGGCCTGTCGCGCGAGGCCGTGATGGCACGCATCCTGGCGCTGGGCGGACGCTGGCATCACAGCGTCCGCAAGGACACCGACTATCTCGTCGTCGGCCACGCCCCCGGCGCCACCAAGCTGGACACCGCCGCCGCCCGCCGCGCCAGATACGGCAAGCCCGACATCATCGACGAGGCGCAGTTCTTCGCGATGGTGACGGCGTCCCGCGCCGGAAAGCGCGGCTGACGCCGCTGCCACCGCGTCAGGCCGCGCGGACCTCGCCGATGAAGGCCTGGATCCGCTCGCGCAGGCGGTCGGAGTCGCGCGACAGGCTGTCGGCGGCGCCCAGCACTTCCCCGGCGGCCTGCCCGACCTGACCGGCGGAGCTGCTGACCTCGGCGATGCTGCCGGTCACCAGCTGGGTTCCCTGGGCCGCCTGCTGGATGTTGCGGCCGATCTCCTGGGTGGCCGCGGTCTGCTGTTCCACCGCCGCGGCGATGGCTCCGGCGATGGAATCGACGTCGTTGATGGTGCGGCCGATGGTCTGGATCGCGGTCACCGTGCCGTCCGTCACCGTCTGGATCTCGGCGATCTGGCTGCCGATCTCCTCGGTCGCCTGCGCGGTCTGGGTGGCCAGCGCCTTCACCTCCTGCGCCACGACGGCGAAGCCCTTGCCGGCCTCCCCCGCCCGCGCCGCCTCGATGGTGGCGTTCAGGGCCAGCAGGTTGGTCTGGCTGGCGATGTTCTGGATCAGGCTGACGACGTCGCCGATCCGCTGCGCCGCCTCGACCAGCCGGCCGACCAGCGCGTTGGTCCGCTCGCCCTCCTCCACCGCGTTGCGCGCGATGGCGGCGGCGGCGTTGACCTGCCGGCCGATCTCGCCGATGGAGCTGCCGAGCTGTTCCGACGCCGCGGCGACGGTGGCGACGTTGGCCGAGGATTGCGCCGTGGTGGCGGCGACGGACGACGCCTGCTCCGTCGTGCGCGAGGCGATGGCGGTCATCGTCTCGGCATTGCCGCGCAGATGGCGCGCGGCCAACGCCACCGCCTGCACCACGTCCTGCACGTCGGCGTCGAAGCGGTCGGCCAGCGCCCTCATGGCTGCCTGCCGGTCGCGCTCGGCCTGCAGCTTCTGCGCCTCGCGCTCTTCCTGCAGGCTGCGCATGGCAAGGCCGTTGCTCTTGAACACCTGCAGCGCGCGGGCGAGCAGCCCGACCTCGTCCCTGCGCCCGGCGCCCTGGATCTCGACCGCGAGGTTGCCGTCGGCGATGGCGGTCATGTCGGCGACCAGCCGGTGCAGCGGCCGGACGACGAAGGCCACGATGATGGCGCCGAACAGGCCGAAGGCGACCAGCAGGCCAACGCCCGCGACCCCGTACAGGCGGGCCATGACGCTGGAGGACAGGGCAAGGGCCCGGTCCTCGGCATGCTTGGTCTCCTCCAGGCTGTGCTCCACCCGCTCCGTCAGCGCCGCGGTCAGCTTCTGCCGCACCGGGCGGCCGACGTCGATCGACACGCGGATGGCGCTGTCTGTGTCGTAGGCGCGCGCCAGCTCGACCGCCTTCTCGGACACCCGCTCATACTCGCCGACGATGGACTTGATGCCGGCGATCGCCTCGCGGTCGGCCGGGGCGTCATAGGCGGCGGCCAGCCGGTCGATGGCGGCCAGCGCCGTGCCGATGTTGGACTTGTAGGTGGCGAAGGCGGCGTCGATGCGCTCGCGCGTGCCGCCGACCAGCGCGTTGGATTCCGCATCCATCGCGTCGCCCATGGCCGACTGGATGGCCAGCGCCGCCGCCAGCCGGCCGGCCACCACGTCGGTCACCCGGCTGGTGGAGGCGGTGAGGTCGACCAGCGCCGACCGCGCGGTCCAGACCACGCTGCCCATGACGGCAAGCAGCAGGACCGCCGGGATCAGCAGCTTATGAACCAGTTTCCGGTCGGAAAACCAGCGGTGCAGGGCCATGGGATGCCTCTTTCGGAAGAACTCGGGCGGGCCGAGCGGGAGCGTTCCGCCCAAGCCAGTCGGCGGGCAGCCATTCCCGGAATTATAATTGAAATGCGATTGCTTTACGCGCATTATGATAGCGAAAGATCCGTTCCTGAACAAACGGATTTCTTATCGGCCACACGCACGGCATCGGCGGCTGCGCCCGGCAGCCACCGTTGGAGAAGAGTCAGCGTCGGGGAAGATTGGAGCGCCGGCGGCCCGAACGCGCTACGCGCCCAGCAGTCCGCGGGCCTGCAGGTCGGCGAAACGGCCGGCATGGGCGACGCGGCCGCCGTCCAGGATCAGGATGCGGTCGGCGCCGCGGATGGTTTCCAGCCGGTGGGCGATGACGATCCGCGTGCAGTCCAGCGACGACAGGGTGCGGATGGTCGCCGCCTGGGTGGCGTTGTCCAGCGCGCTGGTCGCCTCGTCGAGGATCAGCACGTCGGGCTTGGTCACCAGCGCGCGGGCCAGCAGCAGCCGCTGCACCTGCCCGCCCGACAGCGTGCGCGACGCATCGGCGATGGGCGTGCGCACGCCGAGCGGCATCGCCCGGATCTCGTCGGCGATGGCGGATGCCGCCAGCGCGTCCCAGATTTCCGCCTCGGTCGCGTCGCTCAGGCCGCGCACCACGTCGATCAGCGCGCCGGGCGGCAGCTGCGCCCCCTGCAGCACGGTGCCGACCCGCCGCCGCAACAGCCCCAGATCGAGCGAGGAAAGGTCGTTGCCGTCATAGGTGACGCTGCCCACCCGCGGCCGTTCCAACCCCAGCAGCAGCCGGACGAGCGTGGACTTGCCGCAGCCCGACCGGCCGAGGATCGCCACATATTCGCCGGCGGCGATGCTCAGGTTCAGGTTGGCGAACACCGGGGTCTCGGCCTGGGCATAGTTGAAATACAGGCCGCTGACCGCGATCTGGCCGGACAGCCGGCCGGGATCGATCCGCCCCAGCGCCGGTTCCGGCGCGCAGCGCAGCACCGGATCGGCGAAGGCGCGGGCGGCATAGACCTGATAGAAGGCGCCGAACCCGTCGCCCAACGCCGCCGCCGCGCCGTTGGCGATCATATAGGCGGTCATCATCGCGACGATGCTGGCGCTGTCGGTCCCGGCGGAATGGAAGACCAGGAACAGCGCCGCCATCGCCAGCACCGGCAGGGCGGAATTGACCGCCGCCATCCGGCCCTCGATCTCCTGCACCTCCATGCGCTTCTCGCGCATGCCGATGAAGCGCTCCGACCAGTGGGTCAGCGCCCAATGCTCGGCGGCGGCCAGACGCAGCTTGGCGATGCCGGTCAGGAACTGCATCGCCAGGGAATCGGCCTGCCCGCTCAGCGCCTCGCCCACCTTGTAGACCCGCGCCCGCAGCACCGCCGACAGGACCGCCAGCCCCAGTTGCACCGCCAGCGCCAGCACCGCCACCACCGCGCCGCCGCCATGGAAGGACGCCATGGCGAAGATGCTGGCCACCAGCACCGCGCCGGTGCCGATGCCGGCGACGGTGAAGCCCTGCGCGGCCAGCGGCAGGGCCATCGCCATCCCCACCCGCGCCGCCATGTCGCCGGCCGAATGCTGGCGCAGCACCGGCATCGGCAGCCGCAGCACCCGGTCCCACAGGCCGGCATGCAGCCCGGCTTCGCGCATGGTCTGCATGCTCTGCCGCGTCACCTCGCCGACCAGCTGGACCACCAGCGTGACGGCGGCGACGCAGCCCAGCAGGATGCCAAGCTCCAGCAGGCCGCCATGGTCGCGCGCCGGCACCAGCGACGAGAAGGCGAACTTCATCCCGAACGGGCTGGCAAGGCCGAGCAGCGCGCCCAGCGCCGCCACCGCCAGGGTCAGCAGCCAGAAGGCCGGCGGGGTCCGGACGAACCGCATCAGCGACCCGACGGTCTGCGGCCGGTCCGGCAGCGGCTCCACCATGGTCCAGGCCGACGGCGACAGTCCGGCGGCGACCGGCGCGGTGACGCGGACCGGCCGGGCGTCCTCGCCAGCCAGCAGGTCATAGCCGCGCCCCTTCGGCAGCAGCGCCACCGGCCGGCCGTCCAGCGTCGCGCCGACCAGCGGGCCGAGCGGCCGGCGCCACCAGCCCTCCGTCAGCGTCACCGGCCGCATGTGCTGGCCGGAGGCGCGGGCGATCTCCTCCATCGTCGGCTGCACGTCGAGGTCGCGCTCGCGCAACAGGGTCGGGCGGCGCAGCCGCAGGCGGGGGTTGGTGCGGGCGGCGACCGCGCTCATCCCCGCGAACAGCGGATCGTGATGGCCGCCGTCCGCCGGCGCCGGCGGCTTGCGGGCATGGTCGAGCAGGCGCCCGGCCAGATGGACGAAGCGCTCGCCCTCCTCCGCCTCGCGCGCGCCGCGCAGCGACAGCCGCCCGGCCTCGTCGGCCTCGGCCAGACCGCGGGCGCCCATCAGCATTTCGCCGCAGGCCGCGGTCAGCGCATGGATGCCGGTCAGCGCGGCGGGCAGGTCGCGCGGCAGCGGACGGCGGCCGAAGACGATGCGCATCGGCCCCGCCGCCTTCAGCCACGCGCGCGGCGGCAGCGGCATGATGCCCTGGACGATCTCCTGCTCCAGCAGCAGGGCGCCGGGGGCTGGCACCGCGCACCACAAACCGGCCTCCTGCACCATCGCCAGCTGCCCGTCCGCCAGCTCGACCGCCGCGCCGCTGCGGGCCTGCCGGTCGATGCGCTCGGGATGCCAGAGGATGGCGGCGATGCCGGAGATCAGGGTGGACGACCACGCCTCCATCCCCGCCAGCAGGGCGTCCGGCTCGATCTCTTCCAGCGGGTCGGCGACGGCCTCCAGCCGCGACCCGGCGGCCGGCACGGCGATCAGCCCCTGCATGAAGGCATCGATGCCGACCAGCAGGCTGCCCGCCGGCAGGCGGCCGAGGAACAGGCGGGACCCGGCGTTGGCGCCCATGGCGGCGACGGCGAAGATGTCGGCCTCGCCCTCCTCCAGGAACCAGACCGACCCCGCCGGCTCCAGCGCCACGGCCGGCTGCTGGAAGGCGATGACGGGAGAGCCGGACACCTCCTGGATGTCGGAGTCCGGCAGGACGGCTTCGGCTGCGGTCGTCATCGGCGGCTCATCCGGTCAGGCCATGCTCAGCATCAGCGAGGAAAAGGCGCCCGCGCGGCGCGCCAGCTCGGCCGGCGGGCCGGACTCGACGATCTCGCCGCTCTGCATCACCAGCACCCGGTCGCAGTCGCGGATCGCCGTCAGCCGGTGGGCGATCACCAGCATGGTGGATCCCCGGCGGCGCAGGTTGGAGAGCAGCTGCGCCTGGGTGTGGTCGTCGAGCGCGGCGGTCGCCTCGTCCATCACCAGGATGCGCGGGTTCTGCACCAGGGCGCGCGCCATCTCGATGCGGGCGCGCTGGCCCCCCGACAGGTTGGCCCCGCCTTCGCTGACCGGAGAGGCATAGCCGTCGCGGCGGTCGATGATGATGTCGTGGATCACCGCGTCGCGGGCGGCGGCGAACAGCCGCTCGTCCGACACCGTCGGGTCCCACAGGGCGATGTTGTCGCGCACGCTGCCTTCGAACAGCGTCACGTTCTGGTCGACGACCTGCACGCTCTGCCGCAGCACCCGGCGCGGGATCTCGCGCAGCGGCTTGTCGTCGAGCAGCACCTCGCCCGACCAGGGCTCAAAGAGGCCGGCGGTCAGCAGCGCCAGCGTCGATTTGCCGGAGCCGGAGCCGCCGACCACCCCGACCCGCTCGCCCGGCTCGATGGTCAGCGACAGGCCGCGGATCAGCGGCAGCGCCCGGCGGGAATGGCCGAAGGTGACGTCGCGCAGCTCGATCCGCCCGGTCAGCCGGCGCAGCACGGCGGGGGCCTGCTGCGGCTGTGCCTGCCGGAACTCCTCGGCGATGGGATGCTGCATGGTGTCGTCGAGCAGGCGCAGGTAGGATCGCGCCTCCTGGATGCGGGCGCCAAGCTGGACGAGGCGCGACACCGGCGCCAGGAAGGCCGACATCAGCACCATGAATCCCATCATGGCGCCGATGGTCATGCCGCCTTCCGCGACGATGCCGCCGCCGACGGTGACCACGGCGGCCGACGCCACCCCGCCGACGAAGGCCGGCAGCAGCCGCAGAACGGCGCGGCGCAGCATCAGCGACTGGCGGATGTTCAGCACGCGGGCATGGCGGGCGACCAGCCGCTCGAACAGCAGCCGCTCCGCTCCCGCCGCGCGATAGGTCTCGATCATGCGCAGCCCCTGCTTGGCGTCGGCGCCCTCCTGCGCCGTCTCGTTCAGCAGGCGCTGCTGCCCCTCCTCCAATTGCCGCGACAGCAGGGCCAGCGCCAGCGCCAGGCTGGCGGCGGCGGCCACGGCGACCAGCGCCAGCGCCGGCTGGTAGAAGGCCATCGCCGCCAGATAGGTCAGCGCGGTCAGGATGGCGAACAGGCAGCCGCCGATCTCGCCGGCCAGCAGCTCGGCCAGACGGTCGCTCTGCATGATGCGGTCGGCGACCGCCGCCGGCCCGCGCTGGCCGAAGAAGCCCATCGGCAGCCGCAGCACCCGCTCCATGAAGCCGATGCCGCCCAGCAGGGCCAGCCGGGTCTCCAACCGGTGCAGCACGCTCTTCTGCAGCCATGTGAAGGTCAGCGTGACCGCGCCGACCATCAGCATCGCGCCGATCAGCGGGGTCATCCAGTCGGCCAGCCCGCCGACCAGCACGCTGTCCATGAAGATCTGGCGGAAGGCGGGGAACAGCATGCCGGGGATCGCCAGCAGCAGGCTGAGCGCGGCGGCGAACCACACCGCCCCCCAGGATTTGCGCAGCCGCCGAGCGAGGCCGCGCAGCGCGCTGGGGGCGGACCCGCCCTTGCGGAACTCCGGTCCCGGCGCCATCAGCAGGGCGATGCCGGTGAACTGGCGGCGGAATTCGGCATCGTCGACGCGGCGGCGTCCGCGCGCCGGATCGTTCAGATACCACCAGCGCCCGCGCCGCCCCTCCAGCACCAGGAAATGGTCCATGCCCCAATGCAGGATCATTGGCCCGGCCTGTCCCTGCAGACCCTCCGGCTCGGTGCGCACGCCGCGGGCCTGGAGCCCGAGTTCGCGCGCGGCCTGGACCAGATTGGCGGCGCGGCTGCCGTCGCGCGAGATGCCGCAGCGCTCGCGCAGGTCCTCCAGCGTCAGCCAGCGGCCGTAATGGGCGGCGACGATGCCGAGCGCCGCCGCGCCGCATTCCGCCGCCTCGATCTGCAGGATCGACGGGGTGCGCATCTCAGGCTCCGGACGGGGCCGGCGCCCCTGCGGGCATCTTGCCCGCATCCGCCTGCGGCGCCACGTCGGTCAGATCCAGCCGCAGCCATTGCTGAAGGATGGGCAGGGCCAGCGCGATCAGCCGGACCTTCTGCACCGTGATCTCCACCGACACCAGCGTGCCGCCATCCATCGAGAATTTCGGCGGATTGCCGGTGGACCAGCGCAGCGCGCCGGCCGGGTCGCGCTCCAGCCGGATCATGATCTCGAAGGGGGTGCGCAGCGTCTTCTGGAATTCGCCGACCAGCGCATCGTTCTGCAGGGTGCGCAGCATGCCGACGCTGCTGGCGGGGGTGTCGGCCACGCGGTCGACCCGCCCGATCAGGTGTCCGTGCTCCTCCTTGCGGACCGAGGCCGGCGACACGTCGGCCTCCATGCCATGGCGCAGCTTCTTGCCGTCCTGCGCCCCGACATAGACCAGGGCCACCAGATCGCCACCTTGCCCGGCCAGCGCGCCGTCGCGCTCGATGCTGACGATCGGCGCGCCGCTCGACACCACCTGCCCGATGTTCGCCTTCGCCTCCACCACCCGGCCGCCATAGGGCGACAGCACGGCGGCATAGCGCTTCAGCCGGTCGCGGGCGGACTCCACCGCGCGCGTGGCGGTCGCCACCCGCTGCTCGGCGGCCAGCATGTCCTTCTCGCGCTGGGTCTGGCGGCGGGCGGCGTCGAGCGTCATGGTTTGCAGTTCGTTGCGCTGGGCCTCCAGGTCGGAGCGGATGGTGAACAGCTCGATCTTGGCGGAGATGGCGCGGTCGCGGGTGATCAGCCCGCGGTCGGCGAGCTGGCGGACCAGCTCCTCGCGCTCGGTCATCATGCGCTGGCGTTCCTGCAGCGACGCGATGTTGCCGTTGACCGCCTGCTCGCGCGCCTGCCGCCAGACCTCGTCGGCATGCAGGTCGCGCTCCTGGAAGCGCCGCATGTCGTCGCGGGCGGCGACGGCGTCCTGCAATTCGCCCTCGGCCTCCGCCAGCCGCAGCTTCTGCTCGCTCTGGTCGACCAGCGCCACCACGTCGCCGGGGTGGATCACGTCGCCCGGCTTGAAGCGGATGTCGTTGATCCGGCCGCTGGATTCCGACACCACGTCGATGACGCCGGCCGGGCTGACCAGGATGCCCTGCCCGGTGACCTTGATCGGCACGTCGGTGAAGGACGCCCAGACCACGACGCCGACGACCAGCAGGGCCAGCGTGACGCAGAAGGCCAGCACCGGCGGCCGAACCACCTCCAGCGCATCGTCCACCTGCGACACGGAGGTGGCGGCCTCCGCGGCTTCGGCCCGGAAGCTCGCCTTGCCGCCATCCTTGCCGGTATTGCCGCCGGAAGCGGCCGGATCGCCGCCCCCGGCCGGCGAAGCCGCCGCAACCGGCCGTTCCGCCTGCCGTTCCGCCGTCGCGCTGTCGCTCATGCCGCGATGCCGTCCGACAATCCGCCCGGCATCACCACTTCTTCATCTTCTTCTTGATGGAGTTGGTGACGCTCTTCGCCGTGTTCGACACGCTGTTGACGGTGCTCTGCGCCGTGCTCGACACGTCGTGGACCGCCGTCTGCGCGGTGTTGCTGACCGTGCTGGCGGTGTTCTGCGCCGTGTTGGACACCGTGTGCGCCGCGTCGGTCACCGCCGGGGCCGCGGTGGTCGCCACCGACTGCGCGGTGTTGGCGACCGTGTGGGCGGCGTCGGTGACGGCCGGCGTGGCCGCGGTCACCGCCTGGGCGCCGGCATGTTCCAGCGGGGCGGTGTTGACGGTGACCTCCTGGCCCACCGTGACGCCGCCGATGCCGATCGCCGCCGTGGCGCCGAGCCCGAGCGTGACATGGCCGTCGGAATAGCCGGCGGTGACCTCGGTGCCGGCACCGACCGAGCCGGAATCGATGACGCCGACCGTGGTGGTGCTGCTGACGTCGTTGTTCCCGGCGGTGACCGAGGCCGTGACCTCCACGTAATTGCCGGCATAGGTGCTGACGTCGCCATGGACGCCGCTCGCCCCGATGGAGCCGCTGACCTCGGCGCCGGCGCCGACCGCGATGGTCTGGGTGACCGTGCCCTCCACCGTGACGCCATGGCCGACATTGCCGCCGACCGTGGTTTCGGTGGTCACCGAAACGCCGACCGAGCCGGATGCCGAGGCTTCCACCCCGGTGTAGGACACCGAGACGCTGGCGCTGCCGCTGACGCCGGCCTCATAGCTGATGGTCTGCGTGACCGGCCCGTTGGTGACCGTCACGCTGCCGTGGCTGCCGGCGAAGCCGTCGGCCGTCGCGGTGACGCCGCCCGACCCGACGGTGACGCCCGCCGACCCGCTGGCGCCGGCCCCGACCTCGGTCGTCACGGTGGCGCCGCCGATGTCGTGGCTGCTGGAGGTGGAAACGCCGACGCTGCCCGACGCGCTGGCGACCTCGACCCCGACGCTGACGCTGACTCCGTTCTCATCCTCCTGCGCATGGCCGGACTGGGCGTTGGTCGAGCCGGTTCCGCCCACCACCACCAGAAGCTCGTCATCGGAAATTTCGACCATCGCCGCCTGCGTCTTGCTCATGCCTGCAATCCCTGGTTATTGGATGATCGGAAGTCATTCGCCCCGGCATTGGCTGCCGCCGGGATCCGCGCAAAGTTTGCGCCAAATCCTTTGTATGGGTACTAACCGTTCTGGGTAATCCCATGTTTATGGGAGATCTGGAGAAACCGGGATTTTCGCAAGTTCTGGTGGCGCCGAACCGATGCCTGCTCTATCGGATGCTTTAAAAGTCCGGCAGGCGGAATGGCAGATCGATGACGACGCGGGTACCAATCGCACCGGTGACCAGGGTCAGGTCGGCACCCAGCGACGCCGCGCGCTGGCGCATGTTGTTCAGCCCCTTGCCGGGCCTCGCCGCAATGCCGTCCGGAATGCCGCGGCCCTCGTCCCCGACGACGATCCTGACCGCGAACTGCCCCTTGCTCTCGGAGGCATTGTCCGGTGCCGGCGCCATGACGATGCTGACCCGGCGGCAGCCGGAATGGCGCACCGCGTTGGTCACCGCCTCCTGCAGGATGCGGAACAGGGTCAGGGCATGTTCCGACCTGAGCCCCTCGATGTCGGGCAGCGGCGCCATCTGCCAGTCGAGTTCCATCCCCTGCGCCTGCAGCTGGGGACCGATGCGCTCGTGGAACTGCGCCAGCATCATGCCCAGGTCGTTGCCGACATCGTCCAGCGACGCCACGACCAGCCGCAGGTCGTCCAGCGCCTGCCGGGCCGCCGCGCCGATGCGGCGGTAATCATGCTGCGGCAGCTCGCACTGGGCGACGATCGACACCAGCTGCCCGGCCAGCCCGTCATGCAGGTCGCGGGTCAGGCGCAGCCGTTCGCTTTCCAGCGCGACGGCGCGGGTCTGCGCCTGTTCGCGGGCGAAGCTGGCCCGCAACTCGGCCTCCGCCGTCGCCACCTCGCGCCGCAGGATGTCGTTGAAGCGGCTGACTTCGCCCAGCGCCTTGGCGAACCGCCACATCAGCGTCGCGCTGATCACCGTCATCAGCAGCGGCGCCATGTAGCGGGTCATCGACGGCACCCGCAGGTCGAGAACACCGGTCACCGCCAGAATGTCGTGGCCGGCCATCATCACGATGACGATCAGGCCGCCAAGCACGAGCTGGGCGGCGGCATGGTTCCGCCGGATCGCCGCCGACAGCACGATCCAGCTCGACCAGCCCAGCATCGCCACCGCCCAGGGAATCACAAGGACGAGCCACAGCCACGCGAACCATGGCTGCAGCCGGGCCGGGTCGACTGCCGCGAGCAGGAACGCGCCGGCGACCACCGCCGGGATCACCAGCAGCCAGCGGATCGGAACCGCCAGCTCACGCCCGACCAGACGGGACATCACGAAGGGCAGCAGCGCCCCCTGCCACTGGCCGGCGAAGTTGAGGACGCGATACAGCCGCTCCAGCCCGTTCGGTTCGGTGTTGAACATCGGCAGGCCCTGGAGCACGCCCAACCCCAGGATCAGGCTCATCACCAGATGGATCGGCTCGTCGCGATGGCCGGCCCACACGATCAGCAGCGACAGGCACAGGGCCGCCTGCCACGCCACCAGCAGGCGCGGCAGCGTGACCATCATCCATTCGCGCTGGCTGTAGGCGGGGCGAAGCAGACGGTCTGGGCCCACCACCACCGTGTCGAGAAAGCCGCCGGACTGGCTCCAGGCCGCGATGCGGACGTCGATCCGGTTCTCGCCGTCCCGCAACAGCGGCTTCGGAATCGGCTGGATCAGCGGCAGCGACTGGTTGACGACCACGTCGGACTGGATGGTCCCGCTGTCGACCAGCAGCGCCCCGTTCAGCCAAAGCGTCGCGCGCCCGGACAGGATCGGCACATAGATCGACCAGAGATCCCCGTCGCCGGGATAATCGCCCGGATCATAGCGGAAAGTCAGGCGGAACAGGCCGGAACAGCCGACCGGATCGGGAACCGCCTTGCAGCGGTACGGCAGCGGGACGGCGACGGCCTCCGGCGGCATCGTCCCGGGCGGCGGACTGTCCATGTCCAGGTCCATCGCCAGCGGGACGAAGGTCGCCTCGGCAATGGCCAATCCGCCCTCCGGCATCTCCGGGGTCGCCGTCACCAGCACGAGGCCGAGAATCGCGGCCAACCCGTAATACAGAAGCAGCAGCGGGCCGCGGCCTCTCAGCCATGCCCGCAGGCTCCCCGCCAGGGACGGGCCGGACGCCGGCAACCCGGCGATATGCTGGCTCAAATTCGCCTCAAGGCGTCAGTCCGACAGCTTGATGATTCTCCGCTCCACCGCAGTGTAGACCGCTTCGCTTCGGGAATTAACCTCAAGCTTGCGGTAGATGTTCTTGATGTGGCTGGGAACCGTCTGCCGGCTGATGCCGAGCCGGGCGGCGATGTCGTTGTAGGTGAAGCCCTTGGCGATGCCCCACAGGATGTCCATCTCGCGCGGGGTCAGGGCGGGCGGCGCCTCCTCCGCCATCACGGGCGGAGCGGTCTGGGTCTGCCGGATGATGTGGCGGGCGATGGAGGCGGAAATCGGCGACCGGCCGTTTGTCAGGTCATGGATCGCCGCGATCAGGTCGATCGGCCGCGCGTCCTTCAGGATATAGCCGGAGGCGCCGGCCCGCACCGCCTGCATCACCGACGGCTCGTCGCCCAGGACGGAGATCACCATGATCTCGGTTTCCGGCATGCGTTGCCGCACCTCGCGGATCAGATCGCTGCCATGGCCGTCGGGCAGCTTCAGGTCGGTCACCAGCACGCCCGGACGGCCGCTCTCCAGCGCCGCGCGCGCCTCCGCCAGCGTTCCGACCGAGGCCTGCAGGCGGATCCCCTCGCCGGCGGCCAGCGATGCGGCCAGGAAGTCGCGGGTCGGCGCGTCGTCCTCCACCAGGACCACGGAGATGACGCCGCCGGCATCGGCGGCCGATCGTGCCTGATCCACTGTGACGACCCCATGCGGACTGTCGGATCGAACCTTCGATTCGGAATTCATCATAGCGGGCCGCAGAGGCAAATCGCCATACCATGAAAACGGGATGCCTTTCCCGGTATGCAATCTGCCACCATGCACCGCACCGCCGCCACGGCGACCGCATCCGGGACCGCCCCAAAATGACCACGCCGCCCAACCTCCTTGCCGCTTCGCCTGCCGACAGCGAACCGCCCGCCGAGGCGCTGGAGGACTGGCGCCGCATCGTCGGGCCGGAGCATGTCCGAACCGCGGTGGCCGAGCGGCTGGACTGGGGCCGGCGCACCTTCGCGCCCGATGTCCGGGTGTCGGCCATCGTCAGTCCGGCCGATGCCGATCAGACGGCCGCCTGCCTCGCCGTCGCCACCCGGCACCGCCTGCCGGTCCATCCGGTCAGCCGCGGCGCCAACTGGGGGCTGGGGTCGCGGGCGCCGACGCGGGACGGCGCGGTGGTGCTCGACCTCCGGCAGCTCGACCGCATCTCGGGCTTCGATGGCGAGCGCGGGCTGGTGCGGGTGGAGCCTGGGGTGACCTTCCGGGCGCTCGCCGACTTCCTGGCGGAGCGGACCGACCGCTTCTTCATCCCCGTCATCGGCGGCCCGGCGGAGGCCAGCGCGCTCGCCAACGCGCTCGACCGCGGCGACGGCAGCATGGGCGAGCGCTGGACCTCGCTGTGCGAGCTGGAGGTCGCCCTGCCGGACGGCCGGCGGCTGCGGACCGGCTGCGGGCCGCTGGGGGCCGACCGCACGGTGGGGCTCGACCCGGCGCCGGCCGGACCGCTGATCGACGGGCTGTTCAGCCAGTCGAACCTCGGGGTGGTGACAAGCGCCGTCATCCGGCTGGAGGCGATGCCCAGCGACCTCGCCATCCTGTCGATCGACATCGGCGGCCTCGACGCCCTGCCCGCCTTCCTGGAGCTGTGGCGCGACTGCCAGTGCGAGCAATCCCTGCCCGACCGGTCGCTGACCCTGTGGAACG
The DNA here is from genome assembly GCF_900177515.1 of Azospirillum oryzae. GTDB lineage: Bacteria > Pseudomonadota > Alphaproteobacteria > Azospirillales > Azospirillaceae > Azospirillum > Azospirillum oryzae_A. The sequence continues at coordinate 222,002 of NZ_FXAK01000010.1, read as the reverse complement.
GCATCAAATGGCTGGCGCTGGACGATGTCCGCGCGGCCGTCCCGACCGACCGGCTCGCCCCGGCCGCCCTCAACGAGTGGCATGCCTCCGCCCTGATCCGCGCGGAGTCGCCGGAGGTGCTGGAGGCCCGCGCCGGCCGACTGTCCCGGCGCTTCGCCGCGGTGTCCCAGACGGTGGAACTGGACATCGCCCGGCGCGACGGCGCCTGGATCGAGGGGTTCGAGGATTGGCTGGGCGTGCCGGACGGACGCAACCTGCGAACGGTCTATTGGCGCAAGGACCGGCACCCCGACCTCGCGACAGCCGATCCCGACCGCGACGGCTGCGGTCTGATCTGGCTCTGCCTCGCCTTCCCCTTCGAGTTCGGGGCGCTGGCCGATTACCTGAGCTGGGCGCGCGACCGGCTGGAACAGGCCGGCATCGACCTCAATGTCGGGATCGAGTCCAACGGCTTCCGCTGCCTGCTGACCTATTTCACTCTTGGCTTCGACCGGATGATGCCTGGTGCGGACGAGGCCGCCCTCGCCGCTTACCGGGATCTGATCGGAACCGCCCTGGAAAGGGGCTTCGCGCCCTACCGGCTGGCGAACGGCCTGCCGGTGCCCGAGGCGCTGCGCCGGTCACCGGCCGCGACCTTGCTGACGGAACTGCGCGCGGCGGGCGACCCGGCCGGCATTCTGTCGCCGGGCCGCAACGGCATCGGCTGAGCCCGCTCCCAAAGGAGGCGGCCCAAATCAGGCGGGCCACTGCCGCCACAGCTTGGCCGCGCAGACCACCAGCGGCACCGACAGGGTCGCCCAGCACAGCCAGTCCCACACCCCGTCGCCCAGGATGGCGGCGGCAAGCCCGATGACGGAGAGCACGGCCAGCGCGGCCGGAATGCGCCAGACGCCGGTCATGCCTTGCTCCCCAGCTTGGCCTCGGACGCGTCTCGCCCTGCCGACACCGCCCGCGCCCGCGGCCGTTTCAGCCAGACGATGAAGCCGGTCACCGTCACCACCCCGGTGACGATGGTGAACAGCGCCCAGACGATCTGCAGCGGCAGCCCGCCGTAATCGCCGAAATGGAACGGCCCCGACAGCATCAGCACCGTCATGTACCAGGGCGTGCCGGCCGCCTCCGCAACCACGCCGGTCTCGGCGTCCACCAGGGCGACGCTGAGCAGCCGCTGGGTCAGTTCGGTGTGGCCGCGCACCATCACGCTGAAATGGCGGCTGCCGGCATATTCGTTGCCGGGATAGGCGATGAAGGCCAGATCCTTGCCGGGAAAGGCCGCCAGCCCGGCTTCGGCCACCCGGTCGATCGACACCATGCTTCCGGTCATCGGCTCCGGATGGCGGGCGGTCATCGCCGCCAGCTCGGTCTTCTGCCAATAGCCGGTGATCAGCGGCGAGAAGGACAGGATGGCGCCGGTCAGCCCGACGACGAAGGCCCAGACCAGTGTCGCCACGCCGAACAGGTTGTGCAGGTCGATGTTGCCGATCCGCGTCCCCCGGCCGAAGCGCAGGATGCCGAAGGCCAGCTTCTTCATGAAGGGGCCGTAGACGACCAGCCCGCTGACCGTGCTGACCACGAACAGCAGCCCCATCACCCCGACGAACATCTGCCCGGCGAAGCCGGTGAACAGGTCGACATGCAGCTTCAAGAGGAAGCCGACCAGCGTCTCGGTCGGCTGCTTCAGCATCTGGTTGGCGCCGGTGAAGCCGTTCAGCACCACCCAGCGCCCCAGCTCGAACCCGCTCTCCTCCGGCGGTCCCAGATAGATGTAGTTGACCGCCTTGTCCTCCGGATCGAAGGACAAGAGCTTGGGCTCCAGCTTGGGGTCGGCCTTCCGCGCGATATCCACCAGCGACTGGAGCGGCAGGCGGGCCTGCCCCTCCGTGTAGCTGCTGTCCAGCTCCTCCCCCATCAGATGCTGGATCTCGTGGTGGAACACCAGGATCAGCCCGGTCACGCAGAGGATCAGCAGGTTCGCCGAACAGATCAGGCTGGTCCAGCGGTGGACGAGGCGCCAGCCCCGCAGGCTCGCAGGCGTCATGACGGCTTCCTTTGCCAATGGGGACGGAGGGACGGCAAGGGGCTTACCAGCGATAGCGCAGGCCGGCGGTCACCGTCCGCTGATAGCCGTAGGCGCACCACTCGCCGTAATAGCAGGAGGCGACATACTCCTTGTTGAACAGGTTCTTGCCGTTGACGGTGACCTCCGCCCCCTGGAGCTTGGAGGACAGGGCACCCAGGTCGTAGGACACGGTGGCGTCCACCAGCGTGAAGGACGGCACCTTGAAGGTGTTGGCCGTGTTCATCGTGCTGCCGGTGAAGCGCACGCCGGCACCGACGCCGAGACCGGTCAGCGCGGTGCCTTCCGGCATGTGGTACATGGCCCAGGCCGACGCCTGATGGCGCGGCACCGCCGGCAGCCGCTTGCCCTCTAGCCCGTCATTGTCCTTGGTGTATTTGGTGTCGAGGTAGGTGTAGGTGCCGATCAGCTCCAGGTCCTTGGTCACGCCGACCTTGGCCTCCAGCTCGATGCCGCGCGACCGCGCCTCGCCGCTCTGGACGGAGAATCCGGGGTGGGCGGGATCGCTGGTCGTCAGGTTGCTGCGGGTCAGGTCGAACACGGCCGCGGTGAACAGGCTGTTCATGCCCGGCGGCTGGTACTTCACGCCGACCTCGTACTGGGTGCCTTCCTCCGGCTTGAAGGGCGTGCCGGCGAAATCGACGCCGCTGCTGGGCGTGAAGGACTCGGCATAGCTGACGTAAGGCGCGATGCCGTTCTCGAAGACGTAGGTCAGGCCGGCGCGGCCGGTCCAGGCCTGATCGGACCGGGTGCTGCTGCCGAAGGCGGAGCTTGAGGTCGTCTTCGCCCAGTCGCGACGCCCGGCCACCGTCAGGATGAAGCCGCCGAGCCGCATCTGGTCCTGCAGGTAGACGCCGGTCTGCCGCCCGTCGATGTCGGTGCGGTTGGTTGCCGGCGGGGTGACGGCGATGCCGTAGACCGGGTTGAACACGTCGAGCGACGGCGCCAGCCCGAAACCGGCGGCGTAATGGCCGTCGAGCCGCTGGTAATCGACGCCGGCCAGCAGCGTGTGGCCGACCGGACCGGTGGAGAAGCGCCCTTCGATCTGGTTGTCGAAGGTGTAGCTGTTCATCTCCTCCCGCGAGGTGGCGATGCCGCGGTAAAGGGTGCGGTAGTCGGGCGCGAGGCCGTTGGCGTACAGGCTGTCGTAGGCGACCTTGGCATGCAGCCAGCGCCCGTTCAGCCGGACGGTCCAGACGTCGCTCAGCTTCTTGTCGAAGGCATAGCCGACCGAGGCCTGACGGCGGTCGAACTTCTCGTAATTCGGATCGCCGTCATAGAAATCGACCGGGATTTTGCCCAGCGGGTTCGACAGCACCGTGCCCTGCGGCGGGATGCCGCCATAGGAATTGCCCTTCGGGTCGTGCTGGTAGAAGCCCAGCAGGGTCAGGCTGGTCTCGGCATCCGGCCTCCAGGTGAAGGAGGGGGCGACGGCGATGCGCTCGTTCTCCGTCATCCGGATCTGGCCGTCCTCGCTCAGGCCGACGGCGGTCAGGCGGTAGAGGAACTTGCCGTCCTTGTCGATCGGGCCGGAGAAGTCGGCGGTGCCGCGCCAGTGGTTGTCGGTGCCGTATTCGACCCCGACCTCGTTCAGCGCGGTGGCGGTCGGGCGCTTGGAGACCTGATTGATCAGGCCGCCGGCCGGCGACTGCCCGTACAGCACGGAGGTCGGGCCCTTCAGAACCTCCGCCCGTTCCAGCAGATAGGGGTCGATCTGCGGTGCCGCGTAGTAGAGCGACTGCAGCTTCAGCCCGTTCAGATAGGTGTCGGCGTCGAAACCGCGGACCTTCAACTGGTCATAGCGGGTCGCCACCGCGCCGCGCGTCTCCGCCGTGACGCCGGCGGTGTAGCGCACCACCTGGTTCAGCGTCTGGGCGTTCTGGTCGCGGATCTGGTCGGCCGGGATGACCGAGATCGACTGCGGCGTCTCGATCAGCGGCGTGTCGGTCTTGGTGCCGGTCGCCTGCTGGTTGGCGACATAGCCGGTCACCGGCGACAGCGCCGTTTCCCCCTGCCCGGTCACCGTCACCGCCGGTATCTGCAGCGCGGCGCCATCGGAGCCCTGCCCCCCGGCACTCTGGCCCCCGACGCTTTGCGCCCCCGCCACCGCCGGCACCATCAGACCGCCCAGCACCACGGCGCCGAACGCCGCCCCACGCGACACCCGGCCGCCCTCAACCCGTTTCTTCACTTGCTTGCCCCCGGCACGAATAAGAATCATTCGCAGTAAGCAGCCCTCATAATGCAACTCATTCTCAAATTCAACGCCTATTCGCGTATGTGCAGCGACAATCGCATCCTGCTGGCGGCCCCATCATCGGCAAGCCGCCACCGGCGCCGTGAAGGCGCGCACCGGCCGGGCGCAGGCGGCCGGCTCATTGACTCGACCTGCTTAACCCATCATATTGATTTTCGATGGATATTTTCGCTGGATGACAAATCGTGACGGCGCCGATGAACGGAACCTTGCCGATGCGGATTCTCCACGACCTGCACCGCAGCGGCGTGGCGACGGTCGCGTCCGGTGCGCTGGTCGGGCGTTATGGGTCCGCATCGACGGTAAGCCGTGCACTGAGGAAACTCGTCGCCGCGGAGAAGATCGAACCCATCCAGCGTGGCCTCTACCGCGTCCTGCCGGAAGGGGAGCCGCGTCTTGCCTTCAATCGGGCCTGGAGCAATCCCGCCGGCAGGTTCGACCCCGACCACCTGATCGCCATGACGCTTGCCCGGCCGACCTTCAGGGACGTTGCCCGGCTTTGCAAAGCCTACGGCGTTCGTCGGGTGCGCCGTGTCCTGAACGACCTCGAAGCGGAGAAGGATGTCCCGCCCGTCCTGGCGTCGGAGTGGCGGCATCGCCTGGACAACATCGAGAAGGGGTTCCGCGATGCTGCGCGTCGACTGTCTGCCGGACGAAACCAAGCGGCTGCTTGAGGCGATCTCGTCCTGTCAGAAAATCCGTGAATGGCAGGCAGGTAGTCAAATTTCAATAAACCGACAGCATGCCTCACCACAAATTATATAACTGCAACGCCAACCACGTCATTATGGATCTAGACATGGATACGGAATACGAATTGGAGCTACGGAGACGACTTGAAATACTCAAAACGCAAATGGCGGATGGACGGGTAAAGTTTCTTCCGCATGTTTTTGAATCCATTAAAGACAGCATGCTTGCAGTTCGTTATGGGTTGGATGGTCAAATTGATCTCTCCACAGTAGATGCGAGCGTGCGAGCATTAGCAATGACCGTTACGGTCATGAAAGATCGTGAAGACGCCAAGAAAGCAGTTTCTCTTCATGATTTACAAAGAGGGTATTTTGAGACCATTGAGGTCAATTTTGGTCGATACCATCGCATAATGGTCAATAAAAAATTGACACCGCATGATGTCGCGCGTTCTATCTCAAACAACCAGGATTTGGTTGAAGAAATTTCTTCCAGCTTTCCAGATTTCCTTAATTGGGTAGAGAAGCTATGGGAAAGTGCGAGCGATATTGCGTCGATTCACATTGAAGACACTCGCGCCCTTAAGGCTGTCTTTGGTGGAGACCTATTCCCATCCAATCAGCGTAATATCGCATCTTCATGCGGCGTATATGTCGATACGATTGTTCTTCCGGATCCTTTTATTCGGACAAAGATGTTTCTGACCAGTGACAATAAGTCAAAAGCTGTTTATTATCTAATCAAACACGCGCTCAATCTTCTCAACTACAAAGAGCTTGCGCTTGCCGACGTCAACCCACCCATGGTGGTCGTAGTTCCCGACCGATCCCTGATCGAACAAAGTGAGGACAAGCTTCTTGCTGATGTTTCAGAACAGGACACAATCACCCATGTTAATCGCCTTTTTAGACAAACATTCTCGACCATTGATGACGCGATGGATTTTGTGAAGCCTCTTCTAAAGGCTGAGCAAGCAATTCGAGCAGTCAAAGACCGGTCGCGTGTCCTGTTCGATACAGAACTAAGGGAGCCTTTGGAGCAACAACTTCAAGAATATCTTGACGAATATCTTTCCCCGCTCGGATATAAACACGCAGGACAAGCACTCGTTCTTCATGCTGCCGGCAGAATGCGCCAAGCAAATGATGTGCTATTGCGCAGCCGTTATTTGGGCGGTGTTCCCTTGATCGACGCACCAACATCATGGAAATACTTCCAATGGAAATTGGAATATGACGCCGGAAAAATCGACCACGATAATATGGTTAATCTTCATCTATCCAAGGCACTGCAAACAGCCGCCGATGGAGAAATGACTTGGCTCGGCAATGTACCGCCGGTCGCGTTGGTGGAAATGCGCAAGGTAGGCGCGATTAGCGAGCTTCGCCAAATGTTGTCGGCGGGAGTAGCGGAGATGGTCGAAACAAATCCGTCTAACTTTCACCGCACAAGCGATCAGGTCATTCATAACCTTCAAAGCGCGTTTGATGCACATCGCAAGGAGTTAGCGGCTCTCAAAGGTAAGAAATGGCGTTTTGCGGGCATCGATCTAGGAACGTGCGTGGTACGTGGGGCGGTCGAGATTGCTTCCGCGTGTGGCGTACCGGTTGTCAGTTTGATAAAAACCGCACTGGAAGAGGTGGTCGATGCCCCCAAAATCAAGGAAATTCCTGAACGATATCGGCAATTGAAGGAAGAGGATAAGCGGCTGAAGAGGTCGCCGGTTGGTATCCTCTTCCGTCACCAGAAATGAGCCAGTTTAGCTTCCTTGGTTTGAGTTCTAGGTCAAAAAATTTTCTCCGCCCCCCCCGACGAATCGCTCCCGCCGCCCCGTATCAGGAACGAACAGCAAGACCGGGGCGGCCGAAAACGCCGTCCGGTCGGGCGTTGGGGCAAGGGTCGGAACAGGTCATGACGATTCGTTGGAAGCCGGTGGTCACCGGTGTGGTTCTCGCCGGTCTGGTCGGCGGCGTCGGCTACGCGGTCCAGCAGAAGCTGGCAACCCAGGCGGCAACCCAGCCGGGCCGCCCCCCGGCCGGTGCCCGCAACAGCGTGGTGGCGGTGCAGGCCGGCACCGTGGCGCGGGAGGATGTGCCGATCTGGTTCGACGGCATCGGCACGGTCCAGGCCTTCAACACAGTCACCGTACGCGCCCGCGTCGATGGCGAGCTTCAGCGCGTCTCGCTCCAGGAAGGCCAGCTGGTCAAGGCCGGCGACCTGCTGGCGACCATCGACTCCCGCCCGCTCCAGGCCCAGCTTGCGCAAGCCCAGGCGAAGAAGGCGCAGGACGAGGCGCAGCTGGCCAACGCGCGGCGCGACCTTGAGCGCAACATGAACCTGAAGGAGTTCGCCTCGCGCCAGACGGTCGACACCCAGCGCGCGCTGGTCGCCCAGTACGAGGCGCAGATCCGCGCCGACGAGGCGGCGATCGAGGCGGTGCAGGTCCAGCTGAACTACACCACCATCACCGCGCCGATCAGCGGCCGCATCGGCCTGCGCAACGTCGACCAGGGCAACGTGGTGCGGGCCAGCGACCAGAACGGCATCGCCACCATCACGCAAATCCAGCCCATCGCCGTCCTCTTCACCCTGCCGGAAAAGCAGCTGCAGGCGGTGCTGGCCGCCCAGGCGCAAGGGCCGGTGACGGTCGAGGCGCAGGACCGCGAGGGCCGCCGCGTGCTCGACACCGGGTCGCTGGCGGTGATTGATAACCTGATCGACACGGGCACCGGCACCATCCGCCTGAAGGCCGAGATGCCGAACGACCCGCAGAAGCTGTGGCCCGGCCAGTTCGTCAATGTCCGCCTGCTCTCCACCATCCGCCGCGGCGCCACCACCGTGCCGGCGACCGTGGTGCAGCGCGGCCCCCAGGGCACCTACGCCTACGTCATCAAGGACGACCTGACGGTGGAACAGCGCCCGATCAAGGTCGCCCGCCAGGAGGAGAACAAGGCCATCATCGACGAGGGCCTGACCCCCGGCGAGCGGGTGGTGGTCGACGGCCAATACCGCCTGCAGCCCGGCTCGAAGATCCGCATCGTCGAACCCATCGCCTCGGCCGCACCGGTTGGCGCCGCTCCCGCCACCCCCGCTCCGGAGGCCGCCCCCGCCAACCGGCCGCAGGACCAGCCACACGACCCGGCCGCGCGCGAGGAACGGCGGCGCGAACGGCAGCAGCAGCGCGAGAACAACGGAGGCGGCAACGCCCCCACCCCAACCACCTCGCGTGAGGGACGGCAGCCCTCATGAACATCTCCGCCCCCTTTATCCTGCGGCCGGTCGCCACCGGTCTGCTGATGCTGGCGGTGGTGCTGCTGGGCCTGCTGGGCTACAGCACCCTGCCGATCTCCTCGCTGCCGACGGTCGATTTCCCGACGGTGCGCGTCACCACCCAGCTGCCGGGTGCCGCCCCCGACGTGATGGCCTCCTCGGTCACCGCGCCCCTGGAACGCCAGCTCGGCCAGATCGCCGGCATCTCCTCGATGGTGTCGACCAGTTCCTTCGGGCTGTCGGTCATCACCCTGCAGTTCGACCTGACCCGCGACATCGACGCCGCCTCGCAGGACGTGCAGTCGGCGATCAGCGCCGCGTCGGGCACGCTGCCCAAGGGCCTGCCCAACCCGCCGGTCTACGACAAGGTCAACCCGGCCGACACGCCGATCATGGTGCTGGCGCTGAGTTCGGACAGCCTTCGCCTGGAAACCGTCAGCGACGCCGCCGACACGCTGCTGGCGCAGAAGCTGTCCCAGGTCGACGGCGTCGGCTATGTCGGGATCGAGGGCGGCCTGCGCCCGGCCGTGCGCGTCCAGGTCAATCCGGCCGCCGTCGCCGGCCTCGGCCTGACGCTGGAGGATGTGCGGACCACCATCACCCAGGCCAACGTCAATGCGCCGAAGGGCAGCTTCGACGGGCCGCGCCAGTCCTGGTCGATCAGCGTCAACGACCAGATCGAGAATGCCGCCGCCTACCGCCCGATCGTCGTCGCCTACAAGAACGGCGGCCCGGTGCGGCTGACCGACATCGGCACCGTGGTCGATTCGGTGGAGAACACCCGTCTCGCCGCCTGGCACGACGGCAAGCCGGCGGTGCTGCTGAACGTGCTGCGCCAGCCCGGCGCCAACATCATCGACACGGTGGACCGCATCCGCAAGCTGCTGCCGTCGCTGCAGTCCAGCCTGCCGCCGCAGATCCACATGGCGGTGCTGACCGACCGGACGGAGACCATCCGCGCCTCGGTGGTGGATGTGCAGAAGACGCTGGTGCTGACCGCCGGGCTGGTGGTGATGGTGATCTTCCTGTTCCTGCGCAAGGCGTGGGCGACGGTGATCCCGGCCGCCGCCCTGCCGCTGTCGCTGATCGGCACCTTCGGCATCATGGCCCTGTGCGGCTTCAGCCTGGACAACCTGTCGCTGATGGCGCTGACCATCGCGTCCGGCTTCGTCGTCGACGACGCCATCGTGATGATCGAGAACATCGTCCGCCACATCGAACAGGGCGAAAAACCGATGCAGGCGGCCCTCAAGGGCGCCCGCCAGATCGGCTTCACCGTCGTCTCGCTGACGCTGTCGCTGATCGCGGTGTTCATCCCGCTGCTGTTCATGGGCGGGGTGGTCGGCCGGCTGTTCCGCGAGTTCGCCATCACGCTGTCCATCGCCGTGCTGGTGTCGGCGGTAATCTCGCTGACGCTGACGCCGATGATGTGCGCCCGCCTGCTGAAAGCCGAAACCGAGACCAAGCCCAACCGGCTGTTCCGCTGGACCGAACGCGGCTTCGACGCGCTGCTGAACGGCTACGCCGCCTCCCTGCGCGTCGTCCTGCGCCACCAGCCGGCGACGCTGCTCTTCACCATCGCGACGCTGGCCGCCACCCTCTACCTGTACGACGTGGTGCCCAAGGGTTTCCTGCCGCAGCAGGACACCGGCGTCATCATCGGCGTGACCGACGCCGCGCCCTCCATCTCGGTCAAGGCGATGGCGGAGCGCCAGCGCGAGGTCGCCGACATCGTCCGGCGCGACCCCGACGTGGCCGGGGTGGCGAGCTTCGTCGGCACCGGCACGGTGAATGCCACCACCAACACCGGCAACCTGACCATCGCGCTCAAGCCGCGCGACCAGCGCAACTCCTCGGCCGAGGAGATCATCGCCCGCCTGCGCGCCGCGACCGGGGACCTGAAGGGCGTGTCGCTGTTCATGCAGGCGGTGCAGGACGTGCAGATCGACAGCCGCGTCAGCCGCACGCAATACCAGTACGTCCTTCAGGACGCCGACCCGCGCGAGCTGGAGAACTGGACCCCGCGCCTGCTGGAAGCGCTCCGCGCCCGCCCCGAACTGACCGACGTGGCGAGCGACCAGCAGCCCGACGGCCTGCAGGTCTACCTGACCATCGACCGCGACGCCGCCAGCCGCCTGCATGTGCTGCCCCAGGCCATCGACGACACGCTCTACGACGCCTTCGGCCAGCGGCAGGTCTCGACCATCTACACCCAGACCAACCAGTACCGCGTGATCCTGGAGGTCGAGCCGTCCTTCCAGATGGATCCGGCGTCGCTGTCCAAGATCTATGTGAAGGCCAGCGGCAGCACCAACGGAAACACCGTCGTGCCCCTGAATGCCGTGGTGTCGGTGGAGCGCAGGACCGCCCCGCTGGTCATCACCCACCAGGGCCAGTTCCCGTCGGTCACCCTGTCCTTCAACGTCGCTCCCGGCGTCTCTCTCGGTGCGGCGGTGGCGGCGATCCAGGAGGCGCGCGCCGGCATCGGCATGCCCGACACCGCGACCGCCCGCTTCGCCGGCACGGCCGCCGAGTTCCGCTCCTCGCTTGACACCCAGCCCTGGCTGATCCTGGCGGCGGTGGTCGCGGTCTACATCGTGCTGGGCGTGCTGTACGAGAGCACGATCCACCCCATCACCATCCTGTCGACCCTGCCGTCCGCCGGCATCGGCGCACTGCTGGCGCTGATGGCGACCGGCCACGACCTGTCGCTGATCGCGCTGGTCGGCATCGTCCTGCTGATCGGCATCGTCAAGAAGAACGCCATCATGATGATCGACTTCGCGCTGGAGGCCGAACGTCACCAGGGCATGGCGCCGGAACGCTCGATCTACGAGGCGTCGCTCCTGCGCTTCCGCCCGATCATGATGACGACCATGGCGGCCCTGCTGGGCGCCCTGCCGCTGGCGCTGGAGAACGGCACCGGATCGGAACTGCGCAAGCCGATGGGCATCGCCATCGTCGGCGGCCTGCTGCTCAGCCAGGTGCTGACGCTCTACACCACGCCGGTGGTCTATCTCTACATGGACCGTCTCGGCAACCGGCTGGGCCGCTGGCTGCGGCCGTGGCGGCGGAAGGAGGTTTCGGAAGCGGGCAACGACCCAGATACCGTCCAGTCTCCCGGCCGGGCGGCGGCGGAGTAGCCGGCCATGCTTCCCGCAAATCTTCTCCCCTCCGGCGCCTCGCTCTCCGCCCCCTTCATCCGGCGGCCGGTCGGCACGTCGCTGCTGATGGTCGGGCTGATGATCCTCGGCATGGTGGCCTACCGCTTCCTGCCGGTGGCGCCGCTGCCGCAGGTGGAATTCCCCACCATCATCGTCACCGCCTCCCTGCCCGGCGCCAGCCCGGAGACCATGGCCGCTTCCGTCGCCACGCCGCTGGAACGCCGCCTCTCCCGCATCGCCGGCGTGTCGGAGATGACCTCCAACAGCAAGCTCGGCAGCACCACCGTCGTCGTGCAGTTCGAGCTGAACCGCGACGTGGAAGCGGCGTCGCGCGACGTGCAGGCCGCCATCAACGCCGCCGGCGGCGACCTGCCGGCCGACCTGCCGAGCCCGCCCAAGATGCGGCGCATCAACCCGGCCGACGCGCCGGTGATGACGCTGGCGATGACCTCCACCACGCTCGCCCCGGCGGAGCTTTACAATCTCGCCGACAGCATCATCGGCCAGCGCCTGAGCCAGATCGAGGGGGTGGCCCAGGTCTCCATCAACGGGGCGGAGAAGACGGCGGTGCGCGTGCGCGTCAACGCCGCCGCCGCCGCCAACATGGGCGTCAGCCTGGAATCGATCCGCAGCGTCATCGCCCAGGCCAATGCCAACGGCCCGAAGGGCAGCTTCGACGGCACTCACGAATCCTGGTCGATCGGCGCCAGCGACCAGCTGTTCGGCGCCGATGCCTACCGCCGGCTGATCGTCACCGAGAAGAACGGCGCCACCATCCGCCTCGGCGACGTCGCCGAGGTGATCGAGGCGCCGGAGAACAGCCGCACCGCCGCCTGGCAGGACGGCCAGCGCGCCGTGCTCATCAACATCCAGAAGCAGCCCGGCTCCAACGTGGTCGACACGGTGGACCGCATCCGGGCGGAGCTGCCGACCCTGCGCGGCTGGATGCCGCCGGGGGTCAGCCTCGCGGTGCGCACCGACCGCACGCCGACCATCCGCGCCTCCATCGACGACGTGCAGAAGACGCTGGCGGTCACCGTGGCGCTGGTGGTGATGGTGATGGCGTTGTTCCTGCGCCGGCTGTGGGCCACGGTGATCCCGGCGGCCTCGGTGCCGCTGTCGCTGGCCGGCACCTTCGGCGTGATGTGGATCGTCGGCTACAGCCTGGACAATTTCTCGCTGATGGCGCTGACCATCTCGGTCGGCTTCGTGGTGGACGACGCCATCGTCGTCATCGAGAACATCGTCCGCCACATCGAAAAGGGCGCCCGGCCGTTCGAGGCGGCGGTGAAGGGCGCCCGGCAGGTCGCCTTCACCGTGATCTCCATCAGCCTGTCGCTGGTCGCCGTCTTCATCCCCATCCTGTTCATGGGCGGCATCCAGGGCCGGCTGTTCCGCGAGTTCGCCGTGGTGCTGTCGGTCGCCATCGCCGTCTCGGCGGTGGTGTCGCTGACGCTGACCCCGATGATGTGCGCCCACCTGCTGGAACCGGAGGCGGAGCGCAAGCCCCCCGGCCGCCTCGCCCGCGCGCTCGGCTGGGTTGGCGACCGGCTGTTCGGCCTCTATGCCGGCGGCCTCGACTGGGTGCTGGCCCACCGCCGCACCATGCTGGCGGCGACCTTCGCCATCATCGGCGTCAGCGTCTGGCTCTACGGGCAGGTGCCGAAGGGCTTCGTGCCGCAGCAGGACACCGGTCTGCTGATCGGCTTCAGCGACCCGCCGCCCGACATCTCGTTCCGCGCCATGGTGACGCGCCAGCGCGCGCTGCAGGATGCCGTTTCCGGCGACCCGGCGGTGGACAGCGTCGGCGGCACCATCGGCGGCGGCGGTCCCGGCGGCACCTATTCCGGCCAGATCTACATCGCCCTGAAACCGAAGGCGGAGCGTGAGGATCTCGCCACCGTCACCCAGCGGCTGCGCATGCGCGCCGGCAAGGTGCCGGGGGTGCAGCTCTACCTGATGCCGGTGCAGGACATCCGCGTCGGCGGTTTCCAGGGCCGCAGCCAGTACCGCTACAGCCTGCAGGATTCCGACATCGGCGCGCTCAACGAATGGGCGCCCAAGCTGGTGGAGAAGATGCGCACCCTGCCGGAGCTGGTCGACGTCGCCAACGACCGCCAGAACGGCGGCATCCAGGCCAACGTCATCGTCGACCGCGACGCCGCCGCCCGCCTCGGCGTATCCTTGAGCAGCCTGGAGGCGACGCTCTACGACGCCTTCGGCCAGCGGCAGGTCTCGACCATGTATCTGGCGCAGAACCAGCACAAGGTGGTGCTGGAGGTCGCGCCGTCCGAGGCGCTCAGCCCCGACGACCTGAAGCGCATTTATGTGACGGGGCGCGACGGCATGGTGCCCTTGTCGGCGGTGTCGCGCGTCGTCATCGGCAATCAGGCCGCCAGCATCCAGCACCAGAGCGGCTTCCCGGTCGCCAATCTGACCTTCGACCTCGCCCCCGGCGTCTCGCTGTCCCAGGCGACCGAGGTGATCCAGCGCGCGGCCGAGGACATCGGCATGCCCGCCAGCATCCGCGCCGGCTTCCAGGGCGACGCGCGGGCCTTCCAGCAATCCTCCTCCAGCCAGCCCTTGCTGATCCTGGCGGCGCTGATCACCATCTACATCGTGCTGGGGGTGCTGTACGAAAGCCTGATCCACCCGCTGACCATCCTGTCGACCCTGCCGTCCGCCGGTCTGGGGGCGCTGATCGCGCTGATCCTGACCGGCTACGACCTGTCGATCGTGGCGCTGATCGGCATCATCCTGCTGATCGGCATCGTCAAGAAGAACGCCATCATGATGATCGACTTCGCCCTGGAGGCGGAGCGGGAACGCGGCCTGTCGCCCCTGGAGGCGATCCGCGAGGCCGGACTTGTCCGCTTCCGCCCGATCATGATGACGACGATGGCGGCGCTGCTGGGCGCCGTGCCCCTGGCCTTCGATTACGGCACCGGCGGCGAGATCCGCCGCCCGCTCGGCATCGCCATCATCGGCGGCCTTCTGGTCAGCCAGATGCTGACGCTCTACACCACGCCGGTGGTCTATCTGACCCTGGAACGGCTGGCCCTGCGGCGCACCCGCCGCGCCGCCATCGCCGCCCCGGCGGAATAGGGGGCGGCGGATGGGTGTGCTGATCCTCGGCGATAAATGCCCTCTCCCGCCCCGGGAGAGGGAGGGGACCCGCGCCGAAGGCGCGGGGAGGGTGAGGGGTGTCCCAAGACTCCTAGACCGCATGGTTCCTTGGATCACCCCTCACCCTTCCCAAGCTCCGCTTGGGCCCCTTCCCTCTCCCGGGACGGGAGAGGGAGCAATATCCTCGCACCCCTGGCGCCCCCTCGCTCTCTTGGGCATAGTTCTCGCCCACGGCATGAGCGGAGCCCCGGTGATCGAGGCCAGCGACACGGACGACGAGTTGATGGCCCGCGTGGCCGGCGGCGACGCCGCCGCCTTCGACCGTCTGGCCGCCCGCCACATGCGCCGCGCCGTGGCGCTGGCCCAGCGGATGACCGGCAACCCGTCCGACGCCGACGAGATCGCGCAGGAGGCCTTCCTGCGGGTCTGGCAGCATGCCGGCCGTTGGGACGGGGCGCGCGCCGCCTTCACCACCTGGCTCTACCGCATCGTCATGAACCTCGCCATCGACCGTGGCCGCCGCCCCGGCTGGTCGCCGCTGGAGGAGGCCGGCGATCCGCCCGACGAGTCCCCCGACGCGCTGACCCGCATCGCCGAGCGCCAGACCGCCGAGCGGGTCAACCAAGCGCTGGCCGCCTTGCCCGACCGCCAGCGCGCCGCCGTCGTGCTGTTCCACCAGGAGGGGCTCAGCCTGCGGCAGGCCGCCGAGGTCCTGACCATGAGCGAAAGCGCCTTCGCCTCGCTGCTGGCCCGCGCCCGCGCCGCGCTGAAATCCGCGCTCACCGCCGCCGACGCCCGATGAGGAGGGAGGACACCATGACCGACGAAGACTTCCTCCGCCACCTGGACGATTACGGCGCTTCGCCGGAGCGCTGGCCGCCGGAGCTGCGCGCCGCGGCCGACGCCGCGCTCGCCCGCTCCCCCGCCCTGCGCGACGCGCTGGAGGACGCCCGGTCCTTCGACCGCCTGCTCGCCACCCCCGCCCCGCCGGTGGAGGACGCCCGCGTCGACCGACTGCTGGCCGCCGTCGGCAAGGCGGCGCGCGGCATGCCGCAGGACAGCATCGCGGTGTTGCTGCTCGGCCGGATGCCGCGGCGGACGGTTGCCGGCTTCTGCGTCGTCCTGCTCGCGCTCGGCTGGCTGACCGGAGGCTGGCTGAGCGGCCAGCTCGCCGGCCCCGCCCCCACCGCCCCGCGCAGCCAGGAGCTGGCCTTGCTGAATGACGAGGTCGTCACCCTGTTCGACGGAGACTCCCGATGAGCGGTTTCGCCGCCCCCCAGCCATCCGTCCTGACGAGGCTCCGCCAGCGGATCAGTCTGCGCACGCTGGCCCTGGCGTCGCTGGCGCTGAACCTGTTCCTCGGCGCCATGCTGGTGGCGACGATCCGCAACCCGCCGCCCCCGCCCTACCGGCCGATGCCCGACCGCTTCGTCGAGCATGTGGCGGCCGACCTGTCCGACGCCGACGCCGCCGTCCTGCGCGCCGCCTTCGAGCCGCTGCGCCCGCGCTACGACGCGCTGTCCCAGGAGTACCGCGACGCCGGGCAGCGGGTGCGCGCCCTGCTGCAGGCCGAGCCTGTGGATTTCGACTCCCTGCGCGCCGCGACCTCCGCCGCCCGCGCCAAGCGCCGCCAGATCGGCGAACTGACCGAGGAAACCGTGCTGTCCATCCTGCCAGACCTGTCGCCGGCCGGCCGGCTGCGGCTGGTCGGCGGGCCGGGGTCGGACAAGCCGCCCCATCCGCCCAAAAAATAGGCAAACCCACTCATCCACAGGCCGGATGGGCCGGCCGGAAGGGTGCGGATGATTCTGTTCGGAGATTGCGCACACATCTATCCACAGATTCTGTGGAGAAGAAAACCAGCGGAAATTTTATCCACACAAATTCA
Source organism: Azospirillum oryzae (assembly GCF_900177515.1). Classification (GTDB taxonomy): domain Bacteria; phylum Pseudomonadota; class Alphaproteobacteria; order Azospirillales; family Azospirillaceae; genus Azospirillum; species Azospirillum oryzae_A. The sequence continues at coordinate 205,527 of NZ_FXAK01000010.1, read as the reverse complement.
CAAGTTATCATCCCCAAGTTTTATCGCCCGCCTTCCCATGGATCCTTGTATCCACCAGCGATCCGGCATATCCAAATAACGTGGATCAGCAAGATTGGTGGGGGATCGTCATGATCGGAGATCCGTTTCATCCAAAGAAGGCGACGATCTCTTTGCGCGTTGATCGCCGAATCAAAGATGTCGCCAAGAATTACGCACGTCAGCGGCAGACGCCTCTGGCCGAGGTCATGCGCGACCTCTTGGCCCGCTATGTCGCCGAATGCGCGCGGGAGAATGCCCAGGCGACCCCGGACCTGTTGAAGGACCGGCCGACGCAATATGTGGATTTCGCAAAGCTGGAAGGCCTGATGGGCCGTCAGGAGTAGACCCGCCCATCTTGAGCGGGCCGCTCCGGCCCCATACATCGACGGTGGACAAGCTGCCAGGGGAAGGAGCCCCGCCATGCCGCCCACCGCCCAAGCTTCAGGTCAGTCTTCCACAGGTCCCGGTTCTTTTTCCGCCGACAGCCTGCACATCGCCTGCCCGCATTGCGACACGCTGAACCGCGTGCCTCCGGCCCGTCTGGGCGGCGGCAAGTGCGGCCGCTGCGGCAACGCCCTGTTCGGAGGAAAGCCGGTGGCGCTCGACGCCCGCCGCTTCGCCGCCCATGCCGAGAAGAGCGACCTGCCGCTGCTGATCGACTTCTGGGCCGAGTGGTGCGGCCCCTGCCGCATGATGGCCCCCGTCTTCACCCAGGCCGCGGCCCAGCTGGAGCCCCGTGTCCGCCTCGCCAAGATCGACACCGAGGCCTCTCCCGACCTCGCCGCCCGCTTCGGCATCCGCAGCATCCCGTCCCTGGTCCTGGTCCATCACGGCCGCGAAATCGCCCGAACCGCCGGCGCCATGCCGCTGCCGGCCCTGGTGGCGTGGGTGCGTCAACAAATCCCCTCTCCCCGGGGGTGAGAGGGGGATAGCGCCCCCCTACGCCGCCCGCACCGTCGCGATGAAGGTCCCCACCTCCCGGCGCAGCCGCTCGGCCTCGACCGCCAGTTCTTGCGAGGTGCCGTGGACGCGGCCGGCGGCGTCGCCGGTCTCGTGAACGGCGGTGCTGACGCCGGCGATGTTGCTTGACACCTCCTCGGTGCCCTGCGCCGCCTGGGTGACGCTGGAGGCGATCTCGCGGGTGGCGGCGGCCTGTTCCTCGATGGCGGCGGCGATGGCGGTGGTGATCTCGCTCATGTGGCCGATGGTCTTGCCGATGCTGCCGATGGCCTTCTGGGCGCCGCCGGTGGTCTGCTGAATCTCCTGCACCTTGGACTGGATCTCGTCGGTGGCGCGCGCGGTCTGGCTGGCCAGCGCCTTCACCTCGCTGGCGACCACGGCAAAGCCCTTGCCGGCCTCGCCCGCCCGCGCCGCCTCGATGGTGGCGTTCAACGCCAGCAGGTTGGTCTGCGCGGCGATGCCGCTGATCAGTTCCACCACCGCGCCGATCTGTTCGGCGGCGGAGACCAGATCGCGCATGGTGCGGTCGGCGCCGTCGGCGTCGGCCACCGCCTGGGTGGCGATGCGCGTGGAGTTCTCCACCTGCTGGCCGATCTCGGAGATGGAGGCCGACAGTTCCTCCGTCGCGGTGGCGACGGTCTGCACATTGGCCGAAGCCTGTTCGGAGGCCGAGGCGACCAGCAGCGACCGCTCGCTCGCCTCCTGCGCGGTAGCGGTCAGTTCGGTCGCGGCGTCGCGCATGCCGGTGGCGGCATTGGCGACGGTGTCGACGATGCCCTTCACCGCGCTCTCGAAGCTGTCGGCCATCTGCATCATGGTCTGGCGGCGCTGGGCGGCGGCCTGCCGCTCGCTCTCCTCCTGCGCCTTGCGCATCCGATCCATCTCATAGGCGTTGGTCTTGAAGACCTGGAGCGCGCGGGCCAGCGCGCCGATCTCGTCCCGGCGCGCGTCGTCGGTGACGGCGATGCTCAGGTCGCCTTCGGCCAGACGGCCCATCGCCCGCGTGATGTTGCCCAGCGGCTTGGTGATCGCCCGCGAGATCGCCCAGGCCAGCAGCAGGCCGACCAGCAGGGCGGCGACCGTCACCACGGTGCCGCGCCCCTCGGCCGCCTTCACCTCGGCGGCGGCGCTGCTCTCCAGCTGCGACAGGAAATCGGCGGAATGCGAGCGGATCAGGCCGATCTTGTCGCCGATCTCCTTGCCGGCCTTGCCCAGAGTCTCGTTGTTCAGCGACTTCAGCTGGTCGCTCAGCGTTGCGATGCGGTCGATGCCGGCGCCATAGGCCGGAAGCTTGGCGACCGCGTCGGCCAGCTTGGCCTTCATCGGCCCGTCGGCCATGCCGTCGCGCAGCGCCGTGGCCTTCGCGATCACGTCGGCCAGATCCTTGCGGATGCGCGCCAGATCCTCCGCCTGGGTCTCCGCCACGAAGCGGGCGACCAGCACGCGGACCAGCAGATACTGCTCGCTGACGTCGGCGGCCTTCACCGTGCGGTCGAGATCGCCCAGGTCCTTCTCCGCCTTGACCGTCTCGCTCAGCGTGCGGCGGATGTCGGCGCCCAGCTTGTTCACCACCGACGCGACGATCGAGTCGCGCTCCGTCCGCGCGGCGACCAGTTGGTCGAAACCGCCGGTCAGCGTCTTCTGCAGGGTGGCGATCTCCTGCGCCGCCTGACGGTCGGTCGCGCTGGTCATGCGCGCGGTGGCGGCGTCCAGCTTCTTCGTGAACTTGTCCACATCGGCGCGGAAGCGGTCGGCCACCGCCGGAGACCCGCTGGACACGAACTCCTCCGCCGCCCCCAGGGCGTCGGCCATGTTGGTGTCCGCCTCCGCCACCGCCATGGCGACGTGCGACTGGCCGGCATAGCGGCGGAGCGCGTCGTCGCTCGATCTCAAGCCCGTCCAGGACACCGCCCCCAACCCGACCAGCAGCGCGAGCGTCACGCCGAAGCCGGTATAGATCTTGGTCGCCGTGCGCAGATTGGCGAAGGCGCCGGCTTTGGTCGGCTGGGCGGCGGTCTGCTGGCCTGGGTGGGTGGCGTTCATGGCTGGGGACCTCGTCTCTGACCCGCTACTGGCAAGCTTCCGATCTTTCGGGTGATCGGTTGTCAACGAGGTACCCTACAAGAACAATGCCAAAGGACCATTAACGCCGCGGTGTTTTTCTGCCCTGTGAAATCACCCTCTCTCCAATAGACCGCGCCCATTACCCCTTCGCAATTTGCCAAGATCATTGAGATCGCTTTGCATTTTGCCAAAGCTTGACCTTCGCAATTGCAAAAAATTATCCTTTAGTTATAGAACTGACCGCCATTCACCTCGATGGTCTGGCCGGTGATGTAACCCGCCAGCCGGTTGGAGGCGAGGAACAGGTAGGCGCCGACGCAATCCTCCGCCGTGCCCAGCCGCTTCAGCGGGATGCGCGCCGCGGTCTGCGCCAGCTTGTCGGCGGTCGAATAGCGCTGATGGAAATCGGTATCGATGGTGCCGGGCGACACCGCGTTGACGCGGATGCCGTGCGGCGCCAGCTCCGTCGCCAGCGAACGGGCGAGGCTTGCCTGGAATGCCTTGGCGGCGCTGTAGAGCGACGAGCCGGCGCTGCCGCCGGTGCGGCCGGAAATGGAGCCGGTGTTGACGATGGCCCCCTTCGACTCGATCAGCGCCGGCAGGGCGGCGCGGCTGGCGACGACCGCCGAGGCGGCGTTCAGATCGAACTGCCGCTGCAGGAAGTCGTCATCGATGTCGGCCAGCGCCACCCGGCCCAGCATGGTGCCGGCATTGTTGATCAGCACGTCCAGCCCGCCCAGCCGGTCCACCGCCTGTTCCACCAATGCACGGGTCTGCCCCTTGTCGGCGAAATCGCCGGCCAGCCCGACCACGCCGTTGCCCATCCCCGCCGCCACGGCCTCCACCGCCGTCCGGTCGCGGCCATGGATGGCGACGCGGGCGCCGAGCTGGGCAAAGGCCGCCGCCACCGCGGCGCCGATGCCGCGGCTGCTGCCGGTGACCAGCACCCGCTTGCCCCGGAACTCCTGGGCCAGCAGGTCGGCGGGCCAGCTGGTGGTGTCGGTTGCGGTCATGACGCGCTCTCTCCCCTGCTTGCCGGCCGATAATGTGTTCGGAATCGAAAGCCGGCATGATTGTTCGTGTTCCAATCCGATCATAAGGGGCGGCGCCCCGCCGTCAATTGCCGGGTCGTCCGCGCCTGCCGATTTGCGAGAATCCTGTCGTAGATGGCCGGCCTTCGGGCTATCAAGGCGGGATGAACACCGACCAAGACAAGACCGCCGCCGCGCAGCCCTTCGAGATTTTCCTGGTGGCCGCTCCCGGCCTGGAATCCGTGCTGTGCGCCGAGGCGCGCGAGCGCGGCTTCGCCAACCCCACCGCAGTGAAGGGCGGGGTGACGGTCACCGGCGGCTGGCCGGAGGTCTGGCGGGCCAATCTGGAGCTGCGCGGCGCCACCCGCGTGCTGGCGCGCATCGCCAGCTTCCGCGCCCTGCATCTGGCGCAGTTGGACAAGCGCGCCCGCCGGGTTCCCTGGGCCGAGATCCTGCGTGCCGACGTTCCGGTGCGGGTCGAGGCGTCCTGCAAGGCCTCGCGCATCTACCATGCCGGCGCCGCCGCCCAGCGCATCGAGCGCGCCATCGCCGAGGAACTCGGCGCCCCCATCGTCAAGGCCGCCCCCAAGCCGACCGGCAAGAAGCCCGCCAAGGATATGGAGGCAGAGGCGGAGGACACCCGCGCCGTCCAGATCAAGGCACGGATCGACGACGACCTCTGCACCATCAGCGTCGACAGCTCCGGCGAGTCGCTGCACAAACGCGGCCACAAGGAGGCGGTCAACAAGGCGCCGATGCGCGAGACGCTGGCCGCGCTGTTCCTGCGCCAGTGCGGCTATGACGGCCGCGAGCCCGTGGTGGACCCCATGTGCGGCTCCGGCACCTTCGTCATCGAGGCCGCCGAAATCGCCGCCGGCCTGAAGCCCGGCCGCTCCCGTCATTTCGCCTTCGAACAGCTCGCCAATTTCGACCCCGCCCTCTGGCAGAGCCTGCGCGCCGGCGGCACGCCCACCGCGCCCACCGTCCGCTTTTACGGCAGCGACCGCGACGCTGGCGCCATCGCCATGAGCCGCGCCAACGCCGAGCGTGCCGGCGTCTCCGCCTGGACCGAGTTCACCCACCACGCCATCAGCGACCTGACCCCACCCGAGGGTCCCCCCGGCCTCGTGATCGTCAACCCGCCCTACGGCGCCCGCATCGGCGAGGGCAAGTCCCTGATCCCGCTCTACCACGCCATGGGCCAGACGCTGAAAGCGCGGTTTGCAGGCTGGCGCGTGGGCATCATCACCAACGAAGCCGCTCTGGCGAAGGCGACGGAGCTGCCGTTCGGGGAAGACGGGGTGTCGGTGTCGAACGGGGGGATTCGGGTGACGCTGTATCAGACGGGGGTGTTGGGGTAGTCCCCCACCCTTTTTTGGTCGCCATTTTCAAAAGCGTGGAAACCCAAGTATTTCAATCTCTTAGTTATTGCCTTCCCAGGCTAATAGCTTTGCAAAGGTGGCATCACTCACGTTTCCAGCGAATGCGCCATCTCGTTAACCCTAAAAAATTGGTTCTCCAACAGCGAACTATGTTGACCAGAACGCAGCTCGGCATTATCTTCGCACTCAGTTGGTGACGTTAATGGAGATACGCCCATTCACTGAGTGAACCACATGGTTCACTCGCGGGAGATGTAAAAATCTCCTAACATCCTGCACGGGTGGTCCGGTGGCGCGGCAACGCGGCGGCGGTCGTCCGCAGGCGGCGCGGGGCCGGGGCACCGGCCCCGCGCCGGGTCAAGCTGGGTAAAGCCGTCGTTCCCACTTCTCGTTGGGGGCAGAAGCGTCTGCAGCCTCGCAGTCGTTTGCAACGAGAGGGAGAACTCTGCCATGTCGGTAGTTGATTCACGTACCAACCAGCGACGGCGGCGGCAGATCCTTACTCAGGTATTGCGCGTATTGTGCAACCCCTGGACGGCACGGTTTGTGATCGCAGTCGCGCGACTGATCGCGAAGGTGATCGAAAGCTTTGACGATAGGAACTGACGCCACCCAGCCTTGTTACCCTGGAAGGCATTCGAGGAGGTGACCGTGTTGAACGAAGCCTTGCGACTGCTCCGGGTCTTCCATGACTTGTCGCAGAAGGATTTGGCAGCAAAGCTCGGCGTGACGAAGTCGTATATCTCGGAGATTGAGGCAGGCAAGAAAACTCCTACGTTACAGCTACTTGAGCGATATGCTCAGGTATACAATATGCCTTTGTCTTCAATTATGTTCTTCGCCGAGAACATCGGCAAAGAAGGTGCGGCTGAAAGAGCACGCCAGTTTGTATCCGAAAAGGTCTTGCGGCTGATGGCATTCATTGCGGAGCGGTCGGGGAAGCAAGATGAAGACGAAGAAAATCAAAAATTATCCGCTTGACCAGTCTCCTTTATACAAGTTGACGACAAAGCGGAAGTTGGCTGAATTACTTTGCCTCCCCCTGGCAAGGCTGAAGAGAATCGCTACTCTTTCACCGAACATGTACAATGAGTGGACGCAAGAGAAGAAAAATGGGGATTTGCGTACGATCGAAGACCCAGCACGTCCACTCAAAATGGTTCAAAGTCGGATTGCAAAGATCCTTTCTTCAATATCAGCACCAGAATACTTACATTGCCCGGTCAAGGGAAAATCTTATATCTCGAACGCCGCTCAGCATATCGGCTCAAAACACATTAGGAATGTAGATATTAGTAACTATTTCCCTTCCACAAAGTCTAGAAGAGTTTATTGGTTCTTTCATAACATTCTGAAGTGCTCACCTGACGTAGCAGGCCTACTTACCACACTTACAACTTATAAAGGGCATTTGCCGTGCGGAAGCCCGTCAAGTTCCATATTAGCCTACTATGCCCATTACGATATGTGGCAGAACATTTATCAGATCGTCTCGGAAAGCGGCTGCAAACTTTCCGTGTATATGGATGATGTGACGGTTTCCGGAGGCGTGGTGACAGAGCGCGTCATGTTTCAGGTGCGCCGATGCATATACCGATCAGGTCTTCAGCCAAAGAAAGAAAAAGAAAGATGGTACCGCCGTGGCATTGGTATCGTTACGGGAATTGTTGTGCGCTCTGGTGGGCTTTCTGCTCCAAATGCAGCGCACCTAAAGCGATTTAAGCTACGTAACAAGTTAGCGACCTCATCTAATGACGAGGAAAGAATCACCTTGCAGAAAAGTCTTCGGGGAATAGATGGTCAACAGTCTCAGATCGACAAGTGGAATAGACGCTTAAATACTTCAACAAAAAGCGTGAGAGCAGATCTGCAATAGGATTCGATGCATATTACCTTATACACCAACTCTGCTCTTCACAGACTCTGTTGGAAACAGGAAAGGCAAAAGAAGATGGCGTCCCCGACGGGAGTCGAACCCGTGTCGCCGCCGTGAAAGGGCGGTGTCCTAGGCCTCTAGACGACGGGGACGGTGTACCTTCAACTCGTGCTCTGCACTCGCGCTCAAAAAACGCATCCAGCGCGTGGATGGCGTCCCCTAGGGGAGTCGAACCCCTGTTACCGCCGTGAGAGGGCGGTGTCCTAGGCCTCTAGACGAAGGGGACGTCTGGTCCCGATGCGCAACTCGCGGCGGTGGAGGCTGCCACCGGCCGCGCGACCCAACCTTGGAAGGTTGGCGTCCCCTAGGGGAGTCGAACCCCTGTTACCGCCGTGAGAGGGCGGTGTCCTAGGCCTCTAGACGAAGGGGACGTCATCGGCGTGGGCGGGTTTCTAACCAAGCCTGCCCCGCCGATCAAGCCTTTTCTTGCAGGCTGCGCAAAATAGCCAGCAAACCGTCCACCGCCGCCGCCGGCGTGTCGAACGCCGTCACGAAGCGTGCCGTGCCGTCGTCCCAGCGGTAGAAGCCGTAGCCGGCCCCCTCCAGCGCCTCGGCATAGGCATCCGGCAGCCGGACGAACAGCTCGTTCGCCTCCACCGGGTGGGCCAGCTCGACGCCCGGCAGCGCGGTCAGCCCGGCGGCCAGACGGTCGGCCATGGCGTTGGCGTGGGCGGCCAGGCGCAGCCACAGCCCGTCGTCCAGCCAGGCGTCCAACTGCGCCGACAGGAAGCGCATCTTCGACACCAGATGGCCGCCGCGCTTGCGGCCGAAGCCGAAATCCTCGGCCATCGCCGGGTTGAAGAACACCACCGCCTCGGCGGCGAGGCAGCCGCCCTTGGTGCCACCCAGCGTCAGCACGTCGACCCCGGCGCGCCACGTCACCTCGGCCGGGGCGCAGCCCAAACGGGCGATGGCGTTGGCGAAGCGGGCACCGTCCATGTGCACGGCCATGCCGTTGGAATGGGCGGTCTCGACCAGCGCCTCGACCTCCGCCGGGGTATAGACGGTGCCGGCCTCCGTCGCCTGGGTCAGGCTGAGGGCTGCGGGCTGGACGCGATGGACGACGCCGACGCCGGCCTTGGCGATGTGGCGCGACACGGCGTCGGGCGTCAGCTTGCCATGTTCGCCGGCCAGCGGGACCAGCTTGGCGCCGCCGGTGAAGAATTCCGGCGCGCCGCATTCGTCGGTGCCGATGTGCGCGTCCTCATGGCACAGCACGGCGCCATAGGGCGGCACCAGCGCCGACAGCGCCAGCGAGTTGGCGGCCGTGCCGGTGGCGACCGGGAAGACCGCGACCTCCGTCTCGAAGATCGCGCACAGCCGCTCGGTCACCCGCGCGGTCCAGGGATCGTTGCCGTAGGGGGAGGCGGTGCCGGCCGACGCCGCCGCCAGCGCCGTCATCACCTGCGGCGCGGCACCGGCGACATTGTCGCTGCGGAAATCATGCATGATCGCGAGACCTGTCTGTTACGGAGCGGCGGGGCCGACAATGACCGTCGCGGTGACGGCGCCGGTGCGCGGGTCGATCAGATAGAGGCGGTCCGGCCCCTGCGGCAGGGTCACCTTGAACAGCACGCGGTTGCCCGCCACCAGCATCTCGCCGATGCGGGCGCCGGCCGGGACGTCCAGCGTCACTTCGGCGGGGCGGTCGATCACGGTGGTCGTGGTGGCGGGTCCGGTCAGGGAAGCGCGGTTGGGGTCCGACATCCGCTTGTACAGCTCCACCCCCAGAAAGGTGAAGCCGGCGAGGATCAGAACGCCCATGATGACGACGAGTGCCTTGAGGATCTGCACGGTTTGGGGTCCACTCCCGGACGATTGAAACAGGACGCGATACGCAAAGCTTATGGCCGCCAACTCACCGGACGACAACACACCCGACGATCTGTCCGACGATTTCCTCGATCCGGACGATGACGCCGGCTCGCCCGCCTACGCCACTGCCCGGGCCCTCGCCTACACGATCCCCGACGAGGCGGCGGGCCAGCGGCTGGACAAGGCGTTGGCGGCGGGCCTGCCGGACCTGTCGCGGTCGCGCGTCCAGGCCCTGCTTGACCAGGGCTGCGTGCGCGGCGACGGCCGGACGATAACGGACGCGTCCCTGAGGGTCAAACCCGGCCAACGCTTCGAGGTCGATGTGCCGGGGGCGGAGGCCGCCGAACCGGTGGCGCAGGACATCCCGCTCGACGTGGTGTACGAGGACGCCGACGTGCTGGTGATCGACAAGCCGGCCGGGCTGGTGGTGCATCCCGCCGCCGGCAACCCGGACGGCACGCTGGTCAACGCCCTGCTGGCCCATTGCGGCGACAGCCTGTCCGGCATCGGCGGGGTGCGTCGGCCGGGCATCGTCCACCGGCTGGACAAGGACACCAGCGGCCTGATGGTGGTCGCCAAGAATGACCGCGCCCATCACGGCCTGTCTGACCAGTTCTCCGACCGGACGCTCAGCCGCACCTATCTGGCGCTGGTCTGGGGCGTGCCGAATCCGATTCAGGGCCGGATCGAGGGCAACATCGGCCGCAGCAGCGCCGACCGCAAGAAGATGGCGGTGGTGACCGGCGGCGGCAAACCGGCTGCCACCAAGTACCGCGTGGTCAAGAGCTTCGGCATGGCCGCCTCGCTGGTCGAATGCGTGCTGGAGACCGGGCGCACCCACCAGATCCGCGTTCATCTGACCCACATCGGCCATCCGCTGGTCGGCGACCCGCTCTATGGCCGCGGCCGGTCGGGGCGGCCGGGGGGCAAATTCGCCTCGCTTCTGCCGGAACCGGTTCGGGGCAGCCTTGTTGGGTTTCCGCGACAGGCGCTGCACGCCGCGGCGCTGACCTTCCGTCATCCGGTCAGTGGCGAAATCGTGGCATTCCGCTCCCCAATTCCGGCGGATATTCATGAACTAATTGTCACCTTGGAGTCGCTTTAAAACGGTACACCGGGAAATCTTTCTTGGATAGACTCCCGGTCAATGGCGAGGTTCCGCCGCCCGCTCATTGCGAGGGGCCTTTGGAACCCGCGCTGAAGAATGGCCGCATGCCCATGAATTCCTTCTCATGGGTATACCGGCCGTCAGGAGAGGGGTTTGGTCATGGCGACGGCATCCAATCTTCCGGCCATCGGGTCCGAGAGCAATCTGTCCCGCTATCTCCAGGAGATCCGCAAGTTCCCGATGCTGGAGCCGGAGCGGGAATACATGCTGGCCAAGAGCTGGCAGCAGCATGAGGATTCCGGCGCCGCCCACCAGCTGGTCACCAGCCACCTGCGTCTGGTGGCCAAGATCGCCATGGGCTATCGCGGCTACGGCCTGCCTTTGTCGGAGCTGATCTCCGAAGGCAATGTCGGCATGATGCAGGCGGTGAAGCGCTTCGACCCCGACCGCGGCTTCCGGCTGGCGACCTACGCCATGTGGTGGATTCGCGCGGCGATCCAGGAATACATCCTGCACAGCTGGTCGCTGGTGAAGATGGGCACGACGGCGGCCCAGAAGAAGCTGTTCTTCAACCTGCGCCGGCTGAAGGGCCAGATGCAGGCGATCGAGGAAGGCGACCTGTCGCCCGAACAGGTCCAGGCCATCGCCACCAAGCTGGACGTGCCCGAACAGGACGTCGTCAACATGAACCGGCGCCTTGCCAGCCCCGACCATTCGCTGAACGCGCCGCTGCGGGCGGAGAGCGAGGGCGAATGGCAGGATTTCCTGGTCGACGAGACCGCCAGCCAGGAAATCACGCTGGCCGACCGCGAGGAGTTGGGCAAGCGCCGCAAGCTGCTGGCGAACGCCATGACCGCGCTGAACGACCGCGAACGCGACATCCTGACCGAACGCCGCCTGCGCGAGGCGCCGACGACGCTGGAGGATCTGTCGCAGAAATACGGCATCAGCCGCGAGCGCGTCCGCCAGATCGAGGTCCGCGCCTTTGAAAAGCTGCAGAAGGCGATCAAGGCCGCCGCGGTCGAACAGAAGATGGAGACGGAGGCGTAAGGGAAAGCCCGACCGCCGCCACAGCGTTATGACCAGAACCAAGCAGGACGGCGAGGTTTCCCTCGCCACGGTCGCGCCCGGCGATCTGCCGGCCTTCAAAAGCGATATGGAGGCGTCCTTCGCGGTCGCCGTCATCGAGGAGTTCGGGTGCCTTCCCGACGATTCGATTCCACGCGGCAGCGATCTCGACGAGTCGATGAACGCGCCGGGCACCGAGCTTCTGCATATTCTTTGCGATGGCCAAAGGGTCGGCGGCGCCGTCGTCGTGATCGACGAGACGACGCAGCGCAATTCGTTGGACCTGTTCTTCCTGTCGCCGGCGCAGCATGGCCGGGGATTGGGCTTCAAAGCGTGGATGGCGATCGAGCGGCGCTATCCCGGAACGCTGGTCTGGCAGACCCACACGCCCTATTTCGAGAAGCGCAACATCCACTTCTACGTCAACAAGTGCGGCTTCAAGATCGTCGAGTTCTTCGGGGCCCGTCACCCGGATCCGCATTGGCCCGGCCCGTCCGGCCTGCCCGGCGGCGGCGAGATGTTCCGCTTCGAGAAGGTGATGCGATAGCGGCGGCCAAGCGGTGACGGACCCGGCCCTCACGCCTTGACGTAGACCCAGGCCTCCGCCCCCGACGTCAACCGGACCATGACGCGCCTGTAATCCGCGACCTCGTACGAATCGGCAGCCGCCAGTTCTTCCGCGGTGATCTCGAACAGGGTGCCGGCGACCTCGTCGGCCGGATCGCCGCTTTCGCTGACCACGGGGTGGAAGCGCTTGCCGCTGGTGCGGATCACCTCCGGATCGGTGATCTCCAGCATGTCGCGGCGGTATCCCGGCATGGCGTCCGGCCGCCCGGCCAGCAGCCGGCCGAAGGACGCCATCTGCACATTCTCCTGCTGCAGGGTGCCGTAGGAGAACAGAAGGACCGTGTCCTCAGCCATCGCCATCCCTCCTTACCTCCGCCCCGACGCGCAGCAGGTTGCCGTCCGGGTCGATGTGGGCGAACTCGCGCAGGCCATAGGGCGTGTCGGACACCGCCGTCAGCCGACCGCCGACCCTCGCGGCCTTCCAAGCCGCATGCAGCGCGTCGGCGTCGCTGACATAGAGATAGCAGGCGACGACCGAGCGTTCGGGATCCAGATCCGGAACCCGCGTCAGATGCAGGCTCACCCCATTCCAATCCAAGAACCCATAGACCGGGTCCGCGGCGGCCTCGTCGTAGGCGGTCACCGTGAAGCCGAGGCTCCGGTAATGGTCGAGTGCCGCACGCACATCCCGGACCGGCAGGATCGGTGCCACCCGCTCGAACTGGACGGTCATTTCAGCCTCACACCAGGATCGAGCCTTCGAGATACAGCACCGCCTGCCCGCCGATCTTCACCCGGTCGCCGGCCAGTTCGCACAGCAGGTCGCCGCCGCGGGCCGAGACCTGCCGCGCCGTCAGCACCGTCTTGCCCAGCCGCTCCGCCCAATAGGGGGTCAGCATGCAGTGGGTGGAGCCGGTGACCGGGTCCTCCGGAATGCCCTGGGCCGGGGCGAACAGCCGCGACACGAAATCGATCCCACCGTCTCCCGGCGCGGTGACGCAGACCGCGAACAGGTCCAGCTTCGACAGCAGCGCCATGTCCGGCGCCAGCGCCCGCACCGCGTCGGCCGACTCGTAGACCACCAGATAGTCGCGCCCGCTCAGCACCGCGGCCGGGGCCGGGCCGCCCAGCGCCGCCAGCAGGTTGGGATCGACGCGCTCCGCCGGCTTGGCCGGACGGTTGGGGAAGTCCAGCGTGTAGCGGTCGCCGTCGCGGGTGACGGTCAGCGTGCCAGCCTGCCGGGTGGCGAAGTCCATGCGCCCGCGGCCCGGTTCCAGGATGGTGGAGATGACGAAGGCGGTCGCCAGCGTGGCATGGCCGCACAGATCGACCTCCACCGCCGGGGTGAACCAGCGCAACTCATAACCGTCGCCGCTGCGGATGAAATAGGCGGTCTCCGCCAGATTGTTCTCCGCCGCGATGGCCTGCAGCTGCGCATCGGGCAGCCAGGACTCCAGCGGCACGACCGCCGCCGGATTGCCGGCGAAGACGCGGTCGGTGAAGGCATCGACCTGATAGATGGGCAGGCGCATGGCTTTCCCGGTCATGGGATGGATCCCTTACGTCTTGGGGGAGTTTGAACAACGAAGCGTCATCGCCCTCTCCCGCCCCGGGAGAGGGAGGGGACCCGCGCCGTCAGGCGTGGGGAGGGTGAGGGGTAGGGCAAGACTCCAGAACCGCATGGCTCCTTGAGTCACCCCTCACCCTTCCCATGCTGCGCATGGGCCCCTTCCCTCTCCCGGGACGGGAGAGGGAGTTTAGCCCGCCACCAACGCGGCGAAGCGGGCGAGGTCGACGTTGCCGCCGGTGACGACGATGCCGACGCGCTTGCCCCGCACGTCGATCTTGCCGGACAGAACCGCCGCCGCCGCGAGGCAGCCGGTCGGCTCGACCAGCATCTTCATCCGGCTGGCGAAGAAGCGCATGGCGTCGACCAGCTGGTCGTCGGTGACGGTGTCGATGTCGTCGACCAGACGCTGCATCACCGGGAAGGTCAGCTGGCCGACGTTGCGGCTCTGGGCGCCGTCGGCGATGGTCTTCGGCGGTTCGATGCGGACGATGTTGCCGCTGCGCAGGCTCTGCTGGGCGTCGTTGCCGGCCTCCGGCTCGATGCCGATCACTCGGCAGCCGGGGTTCAGCGTCTTCGCCGCCACCGCGCAGCCGGCCAGCAGCCCGCCGCCGCTGGTCGGCACCACCAGCAGGTCAAGCGGTGCCCCGCCGCCCGCCAGAACCTCCTCGATCAGCTCCTTGGCGACGGTGCCCTGCCCGGCCATCACATGCGGGTGGTCGAAGGGCGGGATGAAGATGCCGCCCCGCTCTTCCAGCACCCGGGCGACGGCGGCGTCGGGCGGCTCGGCATAGCGGTCGTACAGCACCACGTCGGCGCCATAGCCGCGGGTGGCCGCCAGCTTGGACGCCGGGGCGTCCTGCGGCATGACGATGGTGGCCTTCACCCGCAGCATCGATGCCGCCAGCGCGATGGCCTGGGCGTGGTTGCCGGACGAATAGGCGACGACGCCGACCGCGCGCTGAACGGGCGTGAAGCGGGCGATGGCGTTGTAGGCGCCGCGAATCTTGAAGGCGCCGGTGCGCTGGAAATTCTCGCACTTGAACAGCAGCTCGCCGCCGGTCAGCGTGTCGGCGGTGCGGCTGGTCAGCACCGGTGTGCGGTGGGCGACGCCGGCGATCCGCTCCGCCGCCCCGGCCACGTCATCGTAGGAGATGGCGAGACCGGCAGTGTCGATCCTGCTGTCGGCCCCGCTGCTGGTGATCGTATCGGGCATGGCGGCGGTGCTCCCCCCGGTGTGTTATTCCAGATCGGTGAACAGGAAGGCCTGTTCGTGCCGCTTCAGTCCGGCCTGCTCGTAGAAGCTGATGGCCTTGGGCGCCGACAGCAGCAGGCACATGGTGCCCGGCCCCATCGCGTCGCGGGTGCGGCGCATCAGCTCCTTGCCGATGCCGCGCCCCTGCAGGGCGCGGTCGACGGCAAGGTCGGACAGGTAGCAGCAATAGACGAAGTCGGTGATCGACCGGGCGACGCCGACCAGCCGGCCCTGCTCCCTTGCGGTGACGATCAGGCCGGCGTTGCGCAGCATCGCCTCCACCCGCGGGCGGTCGCCCACGGGCCGGCGTTCCGCCAGCCCGGAGCGTTCCAGAACGTCAATGAACGCGTCGGCGCTCAGGTCCGGTTCGACCGCGTATTCGATTTGTACGGATTTGTCGGCCATCGTCTCATCCCCGCCAGAACGGCTTCGACACCTCCCGCTCCACTTCGGACCGGCTGACGCCGATGTCCTTCAGCTGATGGTCGTCGAGCCTCATCAGTGCATGACGTTGTTTGCGCCGTTCCATCGCGGAAAACAACACGTCGAGCAGCCACCAGAGCGAGCGTGAGGCGACACGGGTGACGCGGTCGGCGGCCGGGACGGCGCCCGGGGCTGCCGTGTACGGGCCGGAACTGCGGGTCACATCGGTGTGGCGCATCGGATCCTCCATCATCTGGCGCACAACGCTCGAACAATCGAGACAATCAGGATTATGAAGACGTAATCGGCGGGGTCAAACGGAACATTGTCACCATTACATTTCCGATGTCGGATGTATCTTTTCGGCCACAGCCACAACCACCACCTTCGACGGACTGGAAAAACCCTTGCGATACGAAGGATTGCGCCATTCTTCCCGGAAATGGTTCGGCCCGGCGGATGGTTTGCGAGACAAGTGGAGGGCCGGCCGGCCGATTGTCATGGTAGCATTGTGCCGGTCGCGTGGCCCGCCGCGCCGGCTGGTCCGGCCATCCCTCCGCCATATGACCGGCCGCGCCATTGCGCCCGGCCCCGCCGCCGCCCTATGCTGATATATCACTCAAGATCTTATCGGGAGAACGCCATGCAGCCGCCCTACCTTGCCGCCGACGGGCGATACGAGGGCATGAGCTATCGCCGCACCGGCCGCAGCGGCCTGGACCTGCCGGCCATTTCGCTGGGGCTTTGGCAGAATTTCGGCGGCACCGACGTGTTCGCCACCGGGCGCGCCGTGCTGCGCCGGGCCTTCGACCGCGGCGTCACCCATTTCGACCTCGCCAACAACTACGGCCCGCCGCCGGGTTCGGCGGAGGAGAATTTCGGCCGCATCCTCGCCACCGATTTCCGCCCCTACCGCGACCAGATGGTCATCTCGACCAAGGCCGGTTACGAGATGTGGCCCGGCCCCTACGGCAACTGGGGCTCCCGCAAATATCTGGTCTCCAGCCTGGACCAGAGCCTGAAGCGGATGGGTCTCGATTATGTCGACATCTTCTATTCGCACCGCGTCGATCCCCGAACCCCGCTGGAGGAGACGATGGGTGCGCTCGACCACATCGTCCGCCAGGGCAAGGCGCTCTATGTCGGCATCTCCTCCTACTCGCCGGAGATGACGCGGCGGGCGGCCGGCATCCTGAAGGACCTCGGCACCCCCTGCCTGATCCACCAGCCGTCCTACTCGATGCTGAACCGCTGGGTGGAAGGCGGGCTGCTGGAGACGCTGGAGGACCTCGGCATGGGCTGCATCGCCTTCTCGCCGCTGGCGCAGGGCATGCTGACCAACAAATACCTGGGCGGCCAACCTGCGGACGCCCGTGCCGCCAAGGGCGGGACCCTGCGCGCCAACTTCCTGTCGCATGAGAACCTGGAGCGCATCCGCGCACTCGACGCCATCGCCCAGCGGCGCGGCCAGACGCTGGCGCAGATGGCCATCGCCTGGGTCCTGCGCGATCCGCGCGTGACCTCCGCCCTGATCGGCGCGCGGAACGTCGAGCAGCTCGACAATTCGCTGGACGCACTGAACAACCTGTCCTTCAGCCCGGAGGAGCTGGCGGAGATCGACACCCACGCCGTCGCCGACGCCGGCATCAACCTGTGGAGCGCCTCCTCCTCGGCCGAAGCCGGCTGAACATCACCGCCTGAGAAGAAGGGTGGGAGGGCTGGCCCCGGCCGCCCTCCCCCACCCTGTCAGACCATCTCAGCCCGCCTGCCCGGCCGCCAGACGCCCCAGAATCGCCGCATGGCTGCGGATGCCGTTGCGCAGGCATTTCAGCTCGAACTTCTCGTTCGGCGAATGGATGCGGTCGTCGTCCAGCCCGAAGCCGACCAGGATGGTGTCCAACCCCAGATGCTCGCGGAACCAGCCGACGATGGGGATCGACCCGCCGCCGCCGATCAGCACGCCGTCGCGCCCCGTCGCCTCCTTCAGCCCGCCGCGCACCGCCTGCATCCACGGCGTGTCGGTCGGCACCTCGATCCCCGGCGACGAACTGAAGCTGCGGAAGCTGACCGTGCAGTCCGCCGGCAGCCGCTCCTCGAAGAAGCGCCGGACCGACGCCTCCACCGCCGCCGGGTCCTGGCCGGGCACCAGGCGGCAGCTCAGCTTGCACGATGCCTTGGCCGGGATGACCGTCTTCGATCCCTCGCCGGTATAGCCGCCCCAGATGCCGTTGATGTCGCAGGTCGGCCGGGTCCAGATGCGCTCCAGCAGCGTCCGCCCCGCCTCGCCATGGCTGCGCGTCAGGCCGAGCGCGCCCAGGAACTGCGCCTCGTCCAGCGGCAGGCCGCGGATCTGCGCCCGCAGCTCGTCCGGCAGCTCGCGCACGCCGTCATAGAAGCCGTCGAAGCGCACCCGCCCGTCGGCATCGTGGATCTGGCCCAGGATGCCGCTCAGCACGTTCAGCGGGTTGGGCACGGCGCCGCCGAACAGGCCGGAATGCAGGTCGTGGCTCGGGCCCGTGACGGTCGCTTCCAGATAGAGCAGGCCGCGCAGCCGCGTGGTGATCGCCGGGGTGTCGACGTCCCAGGCATTGGTATCGGTGACCAGACAGAAGTCGGCCTGCAGCTCGTCCGCATGCTCCGTCAGGAAGCGCGGCAGCGACGGGCTGCCGGTCTCCTCCTCGCCCTCCAGCAGCACGGTGGCGCGGATCGGGATGGAGCCGTGGACGGCATGCCAAGCCTCGAAGGCCTCCATGAAGGTCATGGTCTGGCCCTTGTCGTCGGCGGCCCCGCGGGCGACGACGCGGCGGCCCCGCTCGGCCTCGACGATCACCGGATCGAAGGGAGGGCTGTTCCACAGCTCCATCGGGTCGGCGGGCTGCACGTCGTAATGCCCGTAATAGAGCACATGCGGCGTCTCCGCCCCCTGCGGCCCCGGATGATGGGCGACCAGGATGGGATGGCCCGGCGTGTCATGGATGGTGACGCTGAACCCCATCGCCGTCAGCCTGTCGGCACACCAGCGCGCCGCGCGCCGGACCTCGCCGGCATAGGCGGGATCGGTGCTGACCGAGGGAATGCGCAGCAGCTCGCAAAGCCGGCCGACCGACTCTTCGAAGGATTCGTCCACCTTGCGCAGAACGGCATCGACAGGAAGCATGACAGCCCTCTTCTTGTTGACCACGCGATCCACCCGTTCCCCTCTCCACGGGGGAGAGGGGAACCACTCACCCTCCAAGCCCCAGCAATCTGCCCAAAATCGGCTGCCCCACCGCCGCCCCCAGCGCGAAGCCGGCGAGCAGCCCGATCAGCAGACCCACAAGCCCCGCCCCCATCCCGCCGCCCGACCGTGCCCCATTGCGTTCCGCCTGCCGCGCCCCGTTGCCCCCGCCGCCCGGCTCTTCGCCCTCGTCGATCGACGACGCGCGACGCGCGCTGTAGGAGGTGTCGGTCGCCTCGTGCCACGCCTGGATGCGCTCCAGCGCCGGCTTCAGCTGGGCGTCGTCGGGCGCGCTGCCGCGGCCATGGACGATTTCCCAGGCCAGCGCCGCGAACCGGGCCGTCGTCCGCCCGTCCGGCGTGAAGATCGTTGCCGGCATCCGGCGGTAGGTCGCCTTTACCACGTCCACGTCATAGGGGAAGGCGGTACGGAACATCTGCTCCGGGAACTCGTTGCGCAGCTGGGTCAGCGATTCACGCCCGACCTCGTCGTTGGTGATCGACAGCATCAGGATGCCGGCCAGCGCCAGGCTGGGGTTCAGCCCGTTCTGGATATGCTCCACCACCTGCAGGGTGCGCCGCAGCCCGTCCAGCGCATAGCGGCCCGGAAACACCGGCACGATCAGCCGGTCCGACGCCGCCAGCGCGCCGGCCGCCAGATGGCCCAGTGCCGGCGGGCAGTCGATGACGACATAGTCCGGCGGGTTGCGCGAGAAGTGCAGAGCCTTGCGCAGCCCCCGCTGCGAGCCGCCGCGGCTGTCCAGCGCATGTTCCAGCGAATAGAGCTTGCGCGCGCCGACGATCATCGACAGCCCGTCGAACGCGGTCGGGGTGATGGCGTCCTCGACGAAGGTTTCCTTGCGCAGCAGGTCGTTGATGCCGACCTTGGCCTTGTCGCGCAGCAGGAAGTTGCTGGTGGCGCTGCTCTGCGGGTCGAAATCGATCAGCACGACGCTCTTGCCCAGCGCCGCCAGCGCCAGCGCGAGGTTCACCGAGGTGGTCGTTTTGCCGACGCCGCCCTTCTGGTTGTAGACCGACAAAATGGTCGGCTGCCGTGTCTCTGGCGTGTCGAAGACGTCATCGTGGCTGGTCATGTCCATTCCGCTTCGCCGTTTCTGCGGCTGTCCCCCGCCCCGCACCCTTTGTCCTGGACCAGGGTTTCCCGTGGCTGGAGCGCGGGCGCACTATAAGCGCCGGACGCGTCCAAGTCTCCCCACACGTTCGGGGGTTGCGGACGGCCATCGGGGGGCGCTTGCCGCATTCCTGCACAACCGATGCGCAAAGTTTCGGGTCGCCTCGAAGGGCCGCACAGGTCCACATGGTGACAAACAATCCCGAGGGAGGACAATAGGATGACCACCGAACTTCAGCACCTGATCGGCGGCAAGCTGGTTTCCGGAACGTCGGGGCGGTTCGCCGACGTCTACTCCCCGATGACCGGCGAGGTGCGCGCCCGCGTCCCGCTGGCGAGCGTGGAGGAGATGCGCGCCGCGGTCGAGAATGCCAAGGAGGCGCAGCGCGGCTGGGCCGCCACCAACCCGCAACGCCGCGCCCGCGTGCTGATGCGCTTCCTCGACCTCGTCCAGCGCGACTATGACGAGCTGGCGCTGCTGCTGTCGCTGGAGCATGGCAAGACCATCATCGACGCCAAGGGCGACATCCAGCGCGGGCTGGAGGTGGTGGAGTTCGCCTGCGGCATCCCGCACCTGCTGAAGGGCGAGTTCACCGACGGCGCCGGCCCCGGCATCGACATCTATTCGATGCGCCAGCCGCTGGGCGTCGTCGCCGGCATCACGCCGTTCAACTTCCCGGCGATGATCCCGATGTGGAAGTTCGCCCCGGCCATCGCCTGCGGCAACGCCTTCATCCTGAAGCCGTCGGAGCGCACGCCGGGCGTGCCGGTCAAGCTGGCCGAACTGATGCTGGAAGCCGGCCTGCCGCCGGGCATCCTCAACGTCGTCCATGGCGACAAGGTGGCGGTCGATGCCATCCTCGACGACCGCGACATCAAGGCGGTGGGCTTCGTCGGCTCCACCCCGATCGCCGAATACATCTACAACCGCGGCTGCGCGGCGGGTAAGCGCGTGCAGTGCTTCGGCGGCGCCAAGAACCACGCGCTGGTGATGCCGGACGCCGACCTTGACCAGGCGACCGACGCGCTGATCGGCGCCGGCTACGGTGCGGCGGGCGAGCGCTGCATGGCGATCTCCGTCGTCGTGCCGGTCGGCAAGAAGACCGCCGACGCCCTGATGGACCGCCTGATCCCGCGGGTGGAAGGCCTGAAGGTCGGCCCCTCGACCGACAGCAGCGCCGATTTCGGCCCGCTGGTGACGCGCGAGCATCTGGAGCGCGTGAAGTCCTACGTCGATCTCGGCGTCAAGGAAGGCGCCAAGCTGGCGGTCGACGGCCGCGAGTTCAGCATGCAGGGCTACGAGAACGGCTTCTACATGGGCGGCTGCCTGTTCGACGAGGTGAAGCCGGACATGCGCATCTACAAGGAGGAGATCTTCGGCCCGGTCCTCTCCGTCGTCCGTGCCGATAGCTACGAAGAGGCGCTGGCCCTGCCGAACGACCACGAGTACGGCAACGGCGTGGCGATCTTCACCCGCGACGGCGACGCCGCCCGCGACTTCGCGTCCCGCGTCGATGTCGGCATGGTCGGCATCAACGTTCCGATCCCGGTTCCGCTCGCCTACTACACCTTCGGCGGCTGGAAGCGCTCGGGCTTCGGCGACCTGAACCAGCACGGACCGGATTCGGTGCGCTTCTACACCAAGACCAAGACCGTCACCTCCCGCTGGCCCTCGGGCGTCAAGGAAGGCGCCAGCTTCGTCATTCCGACCATGGATTGATGAGGTATCCTTCCCTCTCCCGCCCCGGGAGAGGGAGGGGACCCACGAAGTGGGGAGGGTGAGGGGGACACCGAGAATCAAGAACCGCATGGCTCCTCGGATCCCCCCTCACCCTTCCCACCGCTTCGCGGCGGGCCCCTTCCCTCTCCCGGGACGGGAGAGGGGAACTTCGAGGAGGTGACGCATGTCCTTTGAACTGACCGAAGACCAGGTCGCCATCCGCGACATGGCGTTGTCCTTCGCCAGCGACGAGCTGGCGCCGAACGCCGTCGAGTGGGACCAGAAGAAGCATTTCCCCGTCGACACGCTGCGCGCCGCTGGCGAACTCGGCATGGGCGGCATCTATGTGTCGGAGGACCATGGCGGGTCGGCGCTCAGCCGCTTCGACGCCGTGGTGATCTTCGAGGCGCTGAGCCAGGGCTGCCCGACCATCGCCTCCTACATCTCCATCCACAACATGGTGGCGGGGATGGTGGACAATTTCGGCAATGCCGAGCAGAAGGCTTATTGGCTGCCGAAGCTCTGCACCATGGAATGGCTCGCCAGCTATTGCCTGACGGAGGCCAACGCCGGTTCCGACGCCGCGGCCCTGCGCACCAGGGCGGTCCGCGACGGCGACGGCTACGTCCTGAACGGTGCCAAGCAGTTCATCTCCGGCGCCGGCAGTTCCGACCTCTACCTCGTCATGGCCCGCACCGGCGAGGACGGCCCCGGCGGCATCAGCGCCTTCCTGGTCCCCAAGGACACCCCCGGCCTCTCCTTCGGCGCCAACGAGCACAAGATGGGCTGGAACGCCCAGCCGACCCGCGCGGTCATCATGGAGGACGCCCGCGTCCCCGCATCCGCCCTGCTGGGTCAGGAGGGGATGGGCTTCAAGTTCGCCATGAAGGGTCTGGACGGCGGCCGCATCAACATTGCCGCCTGCTCCATCGGCGGCGCCCAGGCCGCGCTCGACAAGGCGCTGACCTACATGAGCGAGCGAAAGGCCTTCGGCCAGTCGCTCGACCGCTTCCAGGCCCTGCAGTTCCGCATCGCCGACATGGCGACGGAGCTGGAGGCCGCCCGCACCTTCGTCCACCGCGCCGCCTCGGCGCTGGATGCGAAGAGCGAGGACGCCACCCGCCTCTGCGCGATGGCGAAGCGGTTTGCCACCGACACCGGCTTCGAGGTGGCGAACAACGCCCTGCAGCTGTTCGGCGGCTACGGTTATCTGGCCGATTACGGCGTGGAGAAGATCGTCCGCGATCTGCGTGTCCACCAGATCCTGGAAGGCACCAACGAGATCATGCGCCTGATCGTCTCGCGCAGCGAGATCAGGCGGATGGCGTAACGAGGATTGTTTCCCTCTCCCGCCCCGGGAGAGGGAAGGGGCCCATGCGGAGCATGGGAAGGGTGAGGGGCAGCGCAAGAATTCCGAACCGCATGGTTACTTGCATTCCCCCTCACCCTCCCCGCCTCCGGCGGGTCCCCTCCCTCTCCCGGGGCGGGAGAGGGCGATATAAAAACCAAAGCAACGGGAGACGCGACGATGGCGGTGATCGGTTTCATCGGATTGGGCAACATGGGCGGCCCGATGGCCGCGAACCTCGTGAAGGCGGGGCATCAGGTGGTGGGCTACGACCTCGTGCCGGCCGCCATCGACGCGGCCAAGGCGGCCGGCGTCACCATCGGCGAATCGCCCGCGGCCATCGCCGCGGCGGCGGAGGTGGTCATCACCATGCTGCCAGGCGGCCGCCATGTGCTGGGCGTCTATGGCGACATCGTGCCGGTGTCCCGGCCGGGCACGCTGCTGATCGACTGCTCGACCATCGACGTCGATTCCGCCCGCAAGGCGCACGCCCTGGCGGCGGAGCAAGGCGCCGCCTCGCTCGACGCGCCGGTGTCGGGCGGCGTCGGCGGTGCGTCGGCCGGCACGCTGACCTTCATGGCCGGCGGCGAAGCCGACGCCTTCGAGCGCGCCCGCCCGATCCTGGAAGCCATGGGCAAGAAGATCGTCCATTGCGGCGGCGCCGGTGCCGGTCAGGCGGCGAAGATCTGCAACAACATGATCCTCGGCATCTCGATGATCGGCGTCTGCGAGGCCTTCGTCCTGGCGGAAAAGCTCGGCCTGTCGCATCAGGCGCTGTTCGACGTGTCGTCCACCTCCTCGGGCCAGTGCTGGTCGCTGACCAGCTATTGCCCGGTCCCCGGCCCGGTGCCGGCCAGCCCGGCCAACCGCGACTACCAGCCCGGTTTCGCGGCGGCGCTGATGCTGAAGGACCTGAAGCTGGCCCAGGAAGCGGCGCAGAGCGCCGGCGCCCCCACCCCGCTGGGCGCGGCGGCGGCGCAGCTCTACGCCATGATGAACGCGCAAGGCGAAGGCGGCACCGACTTCTCCGGCATCATCCGCATGCTGCGCGGCGAAGGGTAATCAGGCTGCGGCCAATCAAATGGTCGGCGGGGGCAGGAACAGCGCCTGCTCCCGCCGCACCAGATCGGCGATATAGTCGGCGGTCATCGAAATCCGCGCCAGCGAGCGCAGATCCTCATGCACGATCAGCCAGAAGGACCGGGTGATCGTCACCTCCTCCGGCAAGACCTGCACCAAATCCGGCTCGCCGGCCGCGATGAAGGCCGGCAGCATGCACAGCCCCGCCCCCGCCAGCGTCGCCTTCAGCTGGGCGACGAGGCTGCTGCTCTTGATCCGCGGCGCCACCTCCCCGATCGTCTCGACATAGTCCAGCTCGGGCGCGAAGATCAGGTCGTCGATGTAGCCGATGAAGGAATGGCCGCGCAGGTCGGCGCGGCTGCGGATCGGTGGCCGCGCCTCCAGATAGGCGGAGGTGCCGTACAGACCCAGCCGGTAATCGGTCAGTTTCCGCGCATAGAGCCGCCCTTCCTGCGGGCGCGACAGGCTGATGGCGATGTCGGCCTCGCGCTTGGACAGGCTGAAGACGCGCGGCATGGCGACCAGCTGCACCTCCAGCTCCGGATGGCGTTCGCAGAGCGCCCCGATCCGCGGCGCCAGGAAACAGCTGCCGAAGCCGTCCGGCGCCCCGATCCTGACCGCGCCGGCGAGCGCCAGATCGCCGTCGGCGACCATCCCCTGCGCCAGCAGCGCCGCGCTCTCCATCACCTCCGCCGTCTGTTTCAACCGCTCGCCCTGCGGCGTCAGGGTAAAGCCGCTGGGCCGGCGCTCGAACAGGGTGACGCGCAGCGCATCCTCCAGCGCGGTGATGCGGCGGCTGACCGTGGTGTGATCGGCACGCAGGCGCTGGGCCGCCGTGGTCAGCGTGCCGGCCCGGGCCACCGCCAGGAAAAAGCGCAGGTCGTTCCAGTTGAAATCGGCCATGTCGCCGGCGCCGCCGTCCATTCTCGCTGGGGAAACAGGGGCCGAACTGTCCCACCAACCCGCCCGCCTGACAAGAGCGCCAACCCACCCCTGCGACAAAGCCGCACCCCGCGCCAGAATTCGGGGCCAGCCCCACCGCCGAAAGAGCCCGCCCGGAAGGAGTACCGCGTCTCCCGGACACCGCCCCCATTTCGCGCGGACGAACAGGCGCGCTGATGCGTTTATCTGTTGAGAGACGCGAGCGCGATGATCGAAAGGGCGGAGGATGCCGGGCGAGGGTCGGACGACGACCGGAAGCGGGATGGTGATGGCGGCGGCACTCGCGGCCCTGCTTGCCGCCCTTTGCGCAAATTCCGTAGCGGGACCGGCTGCCGCGGAACCGCTGCTGTATGCGCCGGAGACCGCCAGCCCCCTGCCCGCCCCCGCTCCTCCGGAACCGGTGGCGTCCGCCCCGGCAAAGCCGGTCGCGGTGGCCATACAGGCGCCGAAGCGGCCGCAGACCGACGCCCTCGACTGCTGGATTCTCGATCCCAACCGCCTGGAGCGGGCGGCCGACAGCGGCCTGTGCAACGACGCCTTCGCCAGTGCACCGGAAACCGCCGCTTTACCGGATGGCCCTCCCCCGCCGGCGGTCACGCCGCTGCGCAAGCCGAAGGTCCCCAAGCGTCATACCCGCAGCGCCAGCCGCCGATCCAGCCACAGCGAGGCCCACGAGACGACGGCCTCCGCCGCGCGGGCGTCCCGCAATGGCGGCAGCGTCGATTTCTTCGGCAATTTCCAGCGCGACTTCGGCGCGCTGACCGACCTGCTGAGCGGCGGCTCCTCCCCCGGCCGCAGCGGCAGCCGGAACGGCATCGCCCCCCATTCGTCGCACGGCCACTGAAGCCGGGTCAGGCCTCGCCATCCGCCTCGGGACCGATGTCCTCCGCCTCGACGTCGATGGTGACGCCGGTGCGGCCGGACCGGCCATGGTCATGCTCCGGATCGATGCCATGGTCGCGGCGCAGCTCGTCGCGGACCTCCGCCATACGGGCGCGCAGCCGGGCATATTCGGCCATCAGCTGCCGGCGCCGATCGTTCGGCGTCACGTCCTTCGGCGGGCGCAGCGACCGCTTGAAGTCGATCAGCTGGCGGCGGGTCACGTCCGGACGGATCAGCCCCTGTGCCTTGGCGCGCTCCAGCTCGTCCGGCGTCATGGTGACGATCTGGTAGGCGACGCTTTCCGCCCCCGGCAGCACCTCCAGCGACAGCCGGCCGGTGTCCACCGCCTCCGCCACCGCACGGAACCGGAAGGCGGTTTCGACCGAGAACGGCATGTCGCTCTCGATCATCGCCTCGAAGTCGCCATGCGGCAGGATTTCCTTGGCGCGGTTCAGATACCGGCCGATCGACAGGAATTCCTTGCGGCTGCGGTTCCAGTGATAGCGGATTTCCTGCGCGAATTCCTGCCGGGTGTGGCAGGGCACGATGGCGTCGCTGATGTCGGACGCCCGGCGGTCCGCCTTCGACGGCGCCACCGCCGTCCCTGACCGCACAGGGGTAGACGCTACCTCCGGCTTGGCCGCCGGCGGGGGAGCGGCCTTGCCCTGCTCCGCCACCTTCTTCATGAAGGACTTCACATTCGCCATCTTCAGATCCCCAGCTCGTGCCGGATGAAGTACCAGGCGCCCAGGCATTCGTCGGCGCCGTTGACCGATCCGACATCGACGATGGAACAGCCGACATCGTCGACCCGGTGCATGTCCTCGATGTCCGGCACCTCGTGCGGCACCAGCCGGCCGACCCGGCCCAGCTCCAGCTTGGCCTCGCGCAGGCTGACCGACCGGCGCTTGACCCGGTTCAGCAGGAAGGCGGCGGGGCGGCCGTAATCGCGCAGGAACTCCATCCAGGGGATGACGCTCATCTTGTCGAAACGCCCGACCCCGGTCGGCACCAGCACCAGATCGGCCCGGCGCAGCAGGATCTTGGTCGCCTCCGGGTACAGCTCCACCGACGGCGGCGTGTCGATGAACACCACGTCATAGCGGGCGGGGTCGATCTGGGCCAGCGCGGCGTCGATCTCGTCCAGCGTCCCTTCATAATGGTCGATGGCCGCCACGTCGTGCGGCCGGCGCAGCTCGTGCCACTGCCCCAGCGTGCGCTGCGGATCGAAATCCAGCGTCGCCACCCGCATGCCGTCCTTGGCCGCGGCGACGGCGGTGTTCTTGCAGCTGGTGGTCTTGCCGGTGCCGCCCTTCGGCGCACTGTACACCACCCAACGCGCGGGCTTCGGCGCGGCTGGCTTTACCGGCTCTCCGGCGCCTTGGGCCGCCTGTCTGCCGCTTGATTTACCTGTCGATTTGCCCGCAGACTTCCTCGTGGCGACGGCGGTCGGATCGGCCATCTGTTTCCCCTGCATCGCGTGCCAGTCTACTTGATGGCCTTCTTATTAGCGGATCGGCGGCCGGCTCGAAAGGGCAAAGGCGATACCTGCGCCATGGAAATAGGCCGTCTCTGTACCGCGAAAACCGTTACCGGTAACGCCTGCCGCCGCAGGTCCGTTACCGACATCCGTTACCGGTAACGCTTCCGGTGCGACGGCAAGCCCCCACTCTGTTGCCGGTACGAAACATTCCGTCACCACTTTCGGTATTTCCGTGCAGCCGTCCGGTCGCTAAAATGTTTCGTATCCATTGGTTTACGACAGCGTATTGCCTTCCCTTCGGATTTCCGGGGCGGCGAGAGGATGGGATCGGTGATGCGAGTATCAGGGGTGTTCGGCATGGCGCGGCACCGGACGGCGTTGCGCCACAGCACGGCGCTGGCGGGTGCGGCCCGCTTCGCGATCGTCGCCGCGATCACCTCCCTCCCACTGACTCCGGCCCTGCCCCTCCCGGCCCTGGCCAATCCCGAAGGCGGCGTGGTCACCGACGGCGCCGCCACCATCCAGTCGACCGCCCCCGGCCGGCTCGATGTCATCCAGTCGACCTCCAGGGCGGTGATCGACTGGCAGCGCTTCGGCATCCGCGAGGGCGAGCACACCAACTTCCAGCAGCCCGACGCCGGCTCCATCACCCTCAACCGCGTCACCGGTCCCGACCCGTCGGCGATCCTGGGGCGGCTGACCGCCAACGGGCAGGTCTGGCTGGTCAACCCCAACGGCATCCTGTTCGGGCCGAACGCCCAGGTCGATGTGGGCGGGCTGCTCGCCACCACCCACGACATCCGCAACGACGACTTCATGGCCGGCCGTTACCGGTTCGAGGGCCGCGCCGGTTCCACCGCGACGGTGGAGAATGAGGGCACCATCACGGTGGCCGAGGCGGGGCTGGCGGCGCTGGTCGCCCCCGGCGTCGCCAACCGCGGCACCATCCAGGCCCGGCTGGGCGAGGTGACGCTGGCGTCCGGCCGGCGCTTCGTCGTCGACCTGTTCGGCGACCAGAAGATCAACATCGCGGTGGATGCGAAAACCGATGCGCGTCCCGTCGGCGCCAACGGCAAGCCGGTGGATGCGCTGGTCAGCAACAGCGGCAAGATCTTCGCCGACGGCGGCCGGGTGCAGATGACGGCAAGCGCCGCCAGGGGGCTGGTCGACCGCGTCGTCAACATGTCCGGCACCGTGCAGGCCCGCCGGGTGGAGCAGCAGGGCGGCGACATCGTCCTGCTCGGCGACGGCGGCGAGGTCGAGGTGTCCGGCACGCTCGACGCCGGCGGCAACGGGCCCACCCAGACCGGCGGTTCCGTCACCGTCTCCGGCAACCGCACGACGCTGGCGGCCACGGCGCGCATCGACGCTTCCGGTCCCGCCGGGGGCGGGGAGGTGCTGATCGGCGGCGACGTGCAGGGCGGCAAGGCGACCGCCGCCACGCTGGCCGGCTACAACATCCGCCCGGCGCGCAAGCCGGTGCCGCCCTCCACCGACACAATGGTGGCCCAGGGCGCCACCATCGCGGCCGACGCCACGCAGAGCGGCAAGGGCGGCAAGGTGGTGGTGTGGGCCGACGGCACCACGCACTTCGACGGCGCCATCTCCGCCCGCGGCGGTGCAGCCGGCGGCGACGGCGGCTTCGTCGAGACCTCCGGCAAGCTGTCGCTGCACGTGCGGGGCAGGGTCGATGCGGGGGCGGGAGTAGGGAAGGGCGGTTCCTGGCTGCTCGACCCGACCAACATCATCGTGGCGGACACCGGCGGCACCATCACCGCCACCGAGATCCAGGCCTCGCTGAACAGCGGCACCAGCGTCACGCTGCAGACCGACACCACCGGGTCCGAGGCCGGCGACATCACCGTCAACCAGTCCATCCTGAAATCGTCCGGCGGCGACGCCTCGCTGACGCTGAAGGCCTACCGCAACATCTATGTGTTCAAAAGCATCACCTCCACCGCGGGCGCCCTGAACGTCACGCTGAATTCCGCCACCGGGATCGGCAAGGGCACGGTCCAGGTGGCCGGAACCTCCGCCAGCCCCGTCACCATCGCCACCAACGGCGGCGCCTTCATCGTGGGCGGCGGTCTGGCCCCATCGACCACCGCCGCCGCCGCTCCTTCCGACGACGCCCAGGGCATCGGGGTCGGGTTCAGCTATGCCGATGTCAGAACCGGCGCCGGCAACATCACGATCAACGGGACCGGCGGCGAAAACCTGGGCGGAGGCATGTACGGCATCCGGCTGTATCAAAGCCAACTGACCACCACGACCGGCAGGATGGCCCTGACCGGCAGCGGCGGCAGCAACAGCTTCACCGTGGCGACCGACCCCGCCGGGCTGCACAGCGGCGACAATGTCGGTGTCCTGATCGACGGTTCCACGCTTCGCAGTACGGGCGGCGACGTCACCATATCCGGCACGGGCGGCGACAGCGATGCGGCCAGCAGCCCGGGATCCTCGGGAAGTCCCGAAATCCAGCTTCTCGGCAGCGATCATGGAATGGGCATACGGCTCCAGAACGCCACCATCGAAACGGGCGGTGCGGGAGCCATCACCCTGGCCGGCACCGGCGGCTCGAACCTGAGCGGCGGCAACCATGGCATCTCGATCTACGACAGCACTGTGACCACGGCGGGCGGCCCCATCATCCTGACGGGTGAAGGGGGCTGGGACGGCATTTTCCGGTGGGACTGCCCGGAAGGCAACTGGACCTGTTCCGTCCAGTCGCATTCCGGCGAGAATGTCGGTGTCGTGCTGGAGAAGGCCACCGTGCAAAGCACCGGCGGCGCGATCACCGTCAACGGCACCGGAGGCGCCAGCGCCAGCGAGGCCTACGACGGAAATGATTCCATCCGCATCCTCGGCGCCTCGTCACTGACCGTTCTCGGCGACGCTCCCATCACCCTTCGGAGCGATCAGGGGCGGCGCAGCGATATCCTGCTGGAGTTGTCGGCTCTGTCCTCCCATGCGGGATCGCTCACGATCGATGCAGGGCAGAACCTGATCATGGACCATGCGACCCTCGCCTCCGGCCGTGAAGCCTCGCTCAAGGCCGGGGAGGACATCGAGTTCGTGAATGGCACCCTTACGACCGGTGGGGCGCCGGTGGTCCTCAACAGTTACCGCGACAGCTATGGTGGAGGCTCCCTGCTTCTGGATCACAGTTCGATCCAGACCCTTGGCGGCGCCATCACCCTGGGCGGCGGGGAAGACCCGCTGCTTTCGCCCGCGACCGGCAACTGGACGAGCACGGCCGGCGTGACGCTCGACACCAGCACGCTGGCTTCCGGCGGCGGCGCCATCTCCATCCGGGGGGAAGGCTCCGGGTATGACAACGAGGGGCATGGCGTATCGATCATCGGCGCATCGACCATCGATTCCGGCACCGGCAAGATCGCCATCCGCGGCAAAGCGCTGTCCTATTACGGCTGGAACGCCGGCGTGCTGATCGCCTCCGCCGATGGCGGCAATCCGGTCGTCCGCTCCGGCTCCTCGGCATCCGATGCGATCCTGATCGACGGTGACGCCACCGAGGCGGACGCGGACGAGGCGTGGGGCGTGAAGATCCAGGGCTCGGCGACGATCGCCTCGTCCGGCGGCATCGCCATCACCGGCAAGGCCGGCGCATCGGCCGTCACCTACGATGTCGCCGGCATCGGCCTCGATGCCGACACCGGCGGCAGCATCCGCATCGCGGCCGGCGGCGGAGAGGTGTCCCTGCAGGGCACCGCCGGAACCGGCGAAAAGGCGACGGCGCTGTACAGCAACGGCGACGTGGTGATCAGCAGCTCTCCGCCGCCTCCCCCGCCACCACCGCCGCCGCCCCCTCCGCCGCCCCCTCCGCCGGTGACGCCCCCGGTTACACCACCGGTGACGCCCCCGATCACGGACGACCCGACCACTCCGACCACGCCGACCACGCCGACGACGCCCACGACGCCGA
The DNA here is from genome assembly GCF_900177515.1 of Azospirillum oryzae. Taxonomy (GTDB): domain Bacteria; phylum Pseudomonadota; class Alphaproteobacteria; order Azospirillales; family Azospirillaceae; genus Azospirillum; species Azospirillum oryzae_A. The sequence goes on along the minus strand of NZ_FXAK01000010.1, from coordinate 174,581 downwards.
CCACCCCCGGCACTGACGGCGGAGACGGAACCGGCACGCCGACCACCGGCACCGACACGTCTGGAACGGACACCGGCGGAACCGGCACGACATCCCCGTCGACCACCCCGTCCACCGCGACCGGCAGCAGTACCGTGCAGACGGTGCTGCAGACGGTGGCGCAGATCGCATCCACCCCGACGGGGACGACGGCCACCGGCTCGACCGCAACGAACACCGGCACCACGACCGGCACCACGACCAGCCCATCGACCGGCTCCCCGACCACCGCGGCCACCCCGCAGACCTTCCTGGCGGCACTGGAGCAGGGGACCGGCCAAGGGACAGGGCAGGAGACCGCTCAAGGGACAGGGCAGGGCGGCCAGTCCTCCGGCGGCACCCAGCCGGCCGGCAACGGCCCGACCTCACCGCCGCCGCCGCCCGCCCCGGCGACGGTGGTGCTGCCGTCCGGGCGCTCCGTCACCTTTACGGCGGAGGCGACGCAGGCCTACGCCTCCGGCGCCACCCTGTCGCAGCCGGGGCCGCAGCTTCTCGCCGCGCCGCAGGTGCAGGCGGCGGCCGGCAGCCTCATCCAGGCGGCCGGCAGCGGCGGCATGGTCCAGGCGGTGACGAGCCTTTCGACTGGCAGCCTCTCCCTGCCGGAACAGCGCGCGGTGCTGGCCAGCGTTCCCGTCCCCACCCTGATCGGCGGCCTGACCGCCAGCGGCGATCCGGTGGCGGTGCGCGTCGGCGGCATCCTGCAGAACAGCGCGTCCGGCCAGCCCGGCGGCTATGCCCAGGTGCGCGCCGCGGTGACCCAGGCCAACCTGCCGCCCCAGGTCGCCCGCACCTACCTCGCCATGGTCCAGCGGGTGGAGCGCGAGCAGCGCACCCAGGCCTTCGCCGGCGCGCTGCGGCAGTTGGTGGCGAACCCGCGGGCGGCGGACATGTTCGGCCGGCCGACCGCCGCCTCGGCCCCGCCCAGCCTGCAGCAGGCGCGCGGCGGCCGCACCCGCGGCGGCAGCATGACCCTGCGCGGCATCGTCGCCGACAGCGCCAACCTGGCGGAGGCGCGGGTGAACGGCCGCTGGGTCTTCATCGACGAGAAGGGCCAGTTCCGCACCAGCATCCCGGTGGAGCCGGGGGCGACCGAAGCCACCCTGACCATGACCGACGAGGCCGGCAAGACGACCGAGCAGCGCATCGCCATCGACAGCGCCACCGCCTCCCCCGATCCCGCCGCCCCGCCGAAGCCGCGCAAGATCGCCCTGATGATCGCGGTCGACAGCTACCGCGACGGCGCCATCCCGGCGCTCGCCACGCCCGAGGCCGACATCAAGGCGGTGGCGCAGGCGCTGAACGACCATCTCGGCTACGAGACGCGGACCCTGCGCAACCCGACCAAGGCGCAGATCGGCGAGGCCCTGCGCAAGCTCGGCCGCGAGGTCGGCGAGCAGGATCAGGTGATGGTCTATTACGCCGGCCACGGCTACGAACTGGCGGAGACCGGCACCGGCTATTGGCTGCCGGCCGATGCGGAGACGACCAGCGCCCGCAACTGGGTGTCCAACAACGACATCGGCCGCTTCCTCAGCCGCATGCCGGCCAAGCATGTGATGGTGGTGTCGGACAGCTGCTATTCCGGCGCCTTCACCAAGGAACAGAAGATCGACGCCAGCCGCCTCGCCAGCGAGCAGGAGATCCGGCAGCGCCGCTCCGTCATGGCCCTGTCGTCGGGCGGCGACGAGCCGGTCGCCGACGGCGAGGTGAATTCCCCCTTCGCGGTGGCGCTGAAGAAGCGGGTGCTGGCCCTGCCGAAGGACAGCAACGGCTACAGCCTGTATCAGGAGGTCCGCGCCGACGTGACCAGCGAAGCGCCGCAGACCCCGCAATATGGCGTGATCCGCACCGCCGGCTACGACGAAGGCGGCGACTTCATCCTGGACCTGCCGGATCGCGCCATGAACTGAGGGGCCGCGATCAACGCCCTCTCCCGTCCCGGGAGAGGGAGGGGACCCGCCGAAGGCGGGGAGGGTGAGGGGGAATCCAAGGAACCAGAAGCGCAAGGTTCCTTGCACTACCCCTCACCCTTCCCATGGCTTACGCCATGGGCCCCTTCCCTCTCCCGGGGCGGGAGAGGGAGCTATTCATTTTCCCCTGGCGCATAGTTTCAAAAGAAACTATATGAGCGACAAATGGTCGCGCCCGGCGCCCACGCCGGCCGCATCCCCCGGATCAGGGAGCTGCCCGCATGACGTCCTCCGCCTTCACCTACCAGTCCGGCTTCGGCAACGAGTTCGCGACGGAGGCGCTGCCCGGCGCCTTGCCCGTCGGCCGCAACTCGCCGCAGCGTCCACCCTACGGCCTCTACGCCGAACAGATCAGCGGCACCGCCTTCACCGCGCCCCGCGCCCACAACCGCCGCTCCTGGCTCTACCGCATCCGCCCGGCGGTGGTGCACGAACCCTTCCGCCCGCTGGAGTCCGGCCGCCTGACCAGCCGCTTCGACGAGGTGCCGGCCCCGCCGACCCAGCTGCGCTGGAACCCGCCGCCGATGCCGGATGCCCCCACCGACTTCGTCGCCGGCCTCACCACCATGGGCGGCAATGGCGGGCCGCAGGCGCAGACCGGCTGCGGCATCCATCTCTACGCCGCCAACCGGTCGATGCAGGGCCGCTTCTTCTACGATGCCGACGGCGAGCTGCTGATCGTGCCGCAGCAGGGCCGCCTGCGCCTCTACACCGAGCTTGGCGTGCTGGAGGTCGAACCGCAGGAGATCGCCCTGATCCCCCGCGGCATCCGCTTCCGGGTGGAACTGCTCGACGGCACCGCCCGCGGCTATGTCTGCGAGAATTTCGGCGCACCCTTCCGCCTGCCGGACCTCGGCCCCATCGGCTCCAACGGGCTGGCCAACCCGCGTGACTTCCTGACGCCCGACGCCTGGTACGAGGATGTCGACGGCGCCTTCGAACTGGTGGCGAAGTTCGACGGCGCCCTGTGGACCGCCCGCATCGGCCATTCGCCGCTGGACGTGGTGGCATGGCACGGCAACCACGCGCCCTGCAAATACGACCTGCGCCGCTTCAACACCATCGGCTCGATCAGCTTCGACCATCCCGACCCGTCGATCTTCCTGGTTCTGCAATCGCCCAGCGACACCCCCGGCGTCGACAGCATCGATTTCGTCATCTTCCCGCCGCGCTGGCTGGTGCAGGAGGACACCTTCCGTCCGCCCTGGTTCCACCGCAACATCGCCAGCGAGTTCATGGGCCTGATCCATGGCGTCTACGACGCGAAGGAGGAGGGCTTCCTGCCCGGCGGCGCCAGCTTGCACAACTGCATGAGCGGCCACGGCCCCGATGCGGAGACCTTCGCCAAGGCCACCGCCGCCGACACCAGCCGGCCGCAGCGGGTCGGCGACACCATGGCCTTCATGTTCGAAACCCGCGCCGTCATCCGTCCGACACGGCACGCACTGGAAACTGCCGAGCTTCAGCACGATTATTACCGCTGCTGGCAGGGGCTGGCGAAGCGCTTCGACCCAAAACGGCCATAGGCCAACCGGAAACCCGGCAAGGCGCACCCACCGGCCCCCGACCATGCGACATTTTGTCTCGACGGCGCGCGCGCAGCCTTTCACACTGCTGCCGTGCCGTTCGTGCGCTTGGCAAGGGGAGGGGGCCGATGGCGGCCGAGATTGGTACTGCTGCGGAAAGCCGGTCGCTGCTCGACCGCATGATCGACCGGATGACGGTGCAGCGCAACGCGCTGGCCTGGGCGCAGCGCGCGGTCGCCGGGCGCGACGGCATGGTGCTGGAGGTGGGGCTGGGCAAGGGCCGCACCTTCGACCATCTGCGCCACCTGTTCCCGCCGCGCGACATCCTGGTCTTCGACATGTGGGTGCGCGTGCCGCCGGAACTGACGCCGGACGAGGACCGCCTGTTCGTCGGCGATTTCCAGGAAACCATGCCGGCCGCCGCCGAACGGTTCGGCCGCTGCGCTCGGCTGGCCCATGCCGATTTCGGCAGCACCGACCGCAATCACGACGCCAAACAGGCGGCGTGGCTGGCGCCGCTGATTGACGCGCTGATGCTGCCCGGCGGCGTCGTGCTGTCCGACCGGCCGCTGCAGCGTCCCAACTGGACCCCGCTTCCCCTGCCGCAGGACGAACGCTGGACCTATCACGCCTGGAAGGTCGAAGGCTGAGCGGAGCGGCATCAGTGGAAAATGGCCCGGCCGAAGCCAATCTTCCGTCCTTCATTCCCCCGCGCGTGATCCCAGCGGCCCCGACCGGCCGTGACGCTGAAGGCCTTTGATGGACCGCAACATATTTCAGTTCATTTGGAAGCACAGCGGACGCCAGCAGATCCTGCTCGCCCTGTTGACGGTCGCGTCGTTCCCGGTGCTCTACGCCTCGCTTGAACTGCCGAAGATCATCATCAACCGGGCCTTGTCCGATCCCCAGCCGGTGCGCGAGATCCTCGGCGTCGCCATGGGGCCGGTGACCTACCTGCTGGTGCTGTGCTTCACCTTCCTGGCGCTGGTGCTGGCCAACGGCGCCTTCAAGATGCGGATCAACACCTTCAAGGGCGTGGTCGGCGAACGACAGGTGCGGCGCCTGCGCTTCATGCTGCTGGACCGCATGCTGCGCTTCCCGCTGCCGCATTTCTCCAAGGTCAGCCAGGGAGAGCTGATCTCCACCATCTCGGCGGAAACCGAACCGCTGGCCGGCTTCATCGGCGATTCCTTCGCCCAGCCGCTCTACCAGGGCGGCACGATGCTCACCATCCTGCTGTTCCTGTTCATCCAGCAGCCGACCATCGGTCTGGTCTCGGTCGCGCTGATCCCGGTGCAGGCCTACATCATCCCCAAGCTTCAGATGAAGGTGAAGCTGCTGGGCAAGGAGCGGGTGCGCAAGGTCCGGCAGCTGTCCGAACGCATCGGCGAAAGCGTGGAGAACGTCCGCGAGGTCCGCGTCAACGGCACCGTCCGCTACGTACTGGCCGAGTTCTCTCAATATCTCGGAAGCATCTACTGGATCAGGCTTGAGATCTACAAGCGCAAGTATTTCGTCAAGTTCCTGAACAACTTCATCAACCAGATCACACCCTTCTTCCTATTTTCCATCGGCGGCTATCTGGTCCTGCATGGGAACATGACCATCGGCGCGCTGGTGGCCGCGCTCTCCGCCTTCAAGGACCTGACAGCCCCCTGGAAGGAGCTGCTCGACTATTACCAGAACATGATCGACGCCCAGATCAAGTACGAGCAGATCGCCGACCAGTTCTCGCCCCCCTTCCTGTTCGAGTGGACGCCGCCGACGCCCGCCACCCCCACCGACCTCAAGGCCCCCCTGCGGCTGGATGCGGTGACCTGGGCCAACGAGTACGGCGACCGCATGCTGCAGCGCCTGTCGCTGGAGGTGCCGCCGGGCGCGATGGTCGGCATCGCCGGCACCAACGCGCTGGCCCTGCGCCGTCTGGCGGAGGTGCTGGTGCGGCTGTCGCCGCCGACCTCCGGCCGGATCACCATCGGCGACCGGACGCTGGACGAGCTGCCGCTGGAACTGCTGGGCCGCCGCATGGCCTATGCCAGCCCCGAACCGCGCATGTTCACCGGCAGCATGATGCAGAACATCACCTACGGGCTGCGCCACCGCCCGCCGGCCGACGATCCGGACTCCATGTCGCCCGCCCGCCGGCGCGAGATCGCGGAGGCCGAGGCGTCGGGCAACTCCACCGACAGCATGGAGGGGATCTGGACCGACTTCGCCATGATCGGCGCCACCGACTGGACCAGCCTGCGTCCCTGGTTCATGCAGTGCCTGGCGGCGACCGGCGGCGAGACCGCCGTCTACCAGCGCGGCCTGCGCGAGGTGTTCGATCCCGACGACTACCCCTTCGTCGCCCAGCCGCTGCTGCGCGCCCGCCACTGGCTGCGCGACGCCATCGCCGAACGCGGGATGGACAAGCTGCTGGCCCGCTTCGACCGCAACCGCTTCAACCCCTACGCCAGCCTCGCCGAGAACATGCTGTTCGGCCTGCCGGACGGCAAGCGGCTGACGGTCGCCCGCATGGTCTGCAACCCGACCGTCCGCGAGCTGATGGAGACCTACGGGCTGTGGGAGTCCGCCGTCCGCATCGGCCGCCGCTTCGCCATGCGGGTGGTCGGGGTCTATCGCGACAGCGCCGACGGCGACGTCATGATCATGCGCTACCCGCACATCGACGACGCCCTGTTCGAGGAGCTGGTGGAGGCGGTCACCCGGCTGAAGCGCCGCTCCGAACGGCCGCAGCGCCGCCACCAGGAGGCGGACACCCTGCTGTTCGCCACCATGTTCCTGATGATCGTGCCCAAGCGCGACGGCATGGACTTCGTGCCCCCGGCGGAGCGCGAGGCGATCATGGCGATCCGCCACAGCCTGCTGAAGGAGATGCCGTACGAGCTGCGCGACAAGGTCGCCGTCTTCGATCCGGACCTTTACCACCCGCGCCTGAACGTGATGGACAACCTTCTGTTCGGCCGCATCACCACCGAGGATCCGCGCGCCATCACCCAGCTGCGCGCCCTGGTGGACGAGGCGCTGGAACGGACCGACGCGCGCGCCTTCGTGCTAATCCTGGTGGCGCTGGGCGAGGTCGGCATCGGCGGCTCGCTGCTGCCGATCAGCGTGCGCCAGCGGGTGCAGCTGATCCGCGGCCTGATGAAGAAGCCGGACATCTTCGTCATCTATCAGGCGCTCAACAGCTACGATCCGGAGGAGCGGCTGCGCATCTTCCTGCGCATGAAGGAGCTGCTGCCGACCATGACGCTGATCGTGCTGGAGGAGCGGATTTCCGACAACCCGGCCTTCGACGCGCTCTACGACCTGGAGGACGGCCGGCTGGTCCGGCGCGGCCAGCATGGCGCCGACCATGACGAGGACACCATGCCGGGCGAGGCTGAGGAGACCGACGAGCCGGCCCTGCGCCTGCTGTCGCGCTCGCCCGTCTTCTCCGACCTGCCGGAAACGGTGCTGCGCCGCCTGCTGACGGCGTCGGAATGGCGCAGCGTGGCGGCCGGCGATTTCATCTACCGCAGCGGCGAACCGTCGGAATTCACCTTCGTCCTGGCGGAAGGGGAGGCGGAGCTGGTGCGGCTGATGCCCGACAACCAGCCGCCGCTGCACATCGCCTACATCAAGCCGCCCGAGGTGATCGGCGATCTGGAGCTTCTGGCCGGCGTCCGCCGCTTCTCCACCATCCGCGCCCGCACCGACCTGCGCCTGCTGCGGCTGGACGGGGCGAACATGCTGCGGCTGCTGTCGACGGTGCCGGATTTGCCGCTGCGGGTGATCCAGCAGGTCGGCAAGCGCCTGACCAGCGAAGCGCCGGCCGTCCCTCCTCCTGCGACCCAAATCCCTCTCCCGCCCCGGGAGAGGGAAGGGGCCCAGGCGGAGCCTGGGAAGGGTGAGGGGTGAGGCAAGGGATGCGATGAGCCTGGAGACCCAAAGATGCTGACTGTCGAGGGCCTGACGATCCGCTTCCGCAACGCCCCCCGCCCGGTGGTCGACGGCGTCGGCTTCTCCATCGGCGCCGGGCAGAGCGTCGCACTGGTCGGCGAATCCGGCTCGGGCAAGACGCTGACCTGCCGCAGCATCCTCGGCATCCTGCCGCGCGGGGCGGAGGTGGCGGGCGGCTCCATCCTGTTCGGCCGCGGGAACGAGGCGGTCGACCTGCTGCGCCTGTCCAAGGCGGGCCTGCGCGACATCCGCGGCAGCCGCATCTCGATGATCTTCCAGGAACCGATGAGCGCGCTGTCGCCGCTCCACACCATCGGCGACCAGACGATCGAGGTGCTGCGGCTGCACGGCAACTGCAACCGCACGAGCGCGCGCGAACGCTGCCTCGCCATGTTCGACCGCGTCGGCTTCCCCGATCCGGTGCGCGCCTTCCGCTCCTATCCGTTCCAGCTGTCGGGCGGCCTGCGCCAGCGCGCGATGATCGCCATGGCGATGGTCGCCCGCCCGCAGCTGCTGATCGCCGACGAGCCGACGACCGCCCTCGACGTCACCCTGCAGGCCCAGGTTCTGGCCCTCATCAAGGAGCTGCAGGCCGAGACCGGCATGGCGGTTCTGCTGGTCACCCACGATCTGGGGGTGGTCGCCAACATGGCCGACGCCGTGGTGGTGATGCGCGCCGGCCGGGTGATGGAATCGGGCTGTTGCGCCGACGTACTCGGCCGGCCGCTGCACGGCTACACCCGCAAGCTGATGGCCGCCGCCCCCTCAATCCCCGCGATGGTCTGCGTGCCGCCGGGCGAGGACGTGCGCGACGCCATCCTGGAATTCCACGGCGTCGCCAAGACCTACGAGCGCGGCAACCTGCGCATCCGCGCGCTGGACGGCGTCGACCTGTCGGTCGGCCGCGGCGAGACGCTGGCCATCGTCGGCGAGTCAGGATCAGGCAAGACGACGCTGGCGCGGCTGGCCATGCTGGCGGAGCGGCCGGATCCCGGTGGCCGCCTGCTGTTCCGGCCGGCCGCCGGGCAGCCGCCGCTCGACCTCCTTTCCGCCGCCGGGCCGGAGCTGACCGCCTACCGCCGCCGTGCCCAGATGGTGTTCCAGGATCCCTATGCCTCCCTCAGTCCCCGCATGAGCGTCGGCGAGATCATCGCGGAGCCGCTGGCGATCCACGGCGTCTGCGGCCGCGGCGAGGGGCGCGAGCGGGTGCGGGCGCTGATGGCGCAGGTCGGCCTCGATCCCGCCTGGGCCAACCGCTATCCCCACGCCTTCTCCGGCGGCCAGCGCCAGCGCATCGGCATCGCCCGCGCGCTCGCCCTCGACCCGCAGCTGCTGATCTGCGACGAGCCGACCTCGGCGCTCGACGTGTCGGTGCAGGCACAGGTGCTCGACCTGCTGGAATCGATCAAGCAGCGGCTCGGCCTCAGCCTGATGTTCATCTCGCACGATCTGGCTGTGGTGGCGCGGCTGGCCGACCGCGTCGCGGTGATGCGCGCCGGCCGGGTGATGGAGGAGGCGCCGCCAGCCCTGCTGTTCTCCGCCCCGCTGCATCCCTACACCCGCGCGCTGATCGCCGCCTCGCCGGAACCGGACGTCGACCGCCCGATCGACATCGCCACCGTGGCCTTGGGCGCCGGCCGCCCCGACCTCTGGCCCGAACCCTTCCGCCCCACCCCCGACGGCGCCCCCCCTCCATTGGTGGAAGCCGCGCCCGGTCATTTCGTGAGGCGGGCGGCATGAGGACGCTCTTTCGCCCCGCTGGGAGAAATCGCCCTCTCCCGCCCCGGGAGAGGGGGGGGCCCCGCCGCTTTGCGGCGGGGTGGGTGAGGGGTATTTCAAGAATCCTGAACCGCATGGTTCCTTGGATCACCCCTCACCCTTCCCATGCTTCGCATGGGCCCCTTCCCTCTCCCGGGGCGGGAGAGGGAGTCCGTGGGATCGCACTCCTTCTCCTCCTCCTCACCATCGCCACCCCCGCCGCCGCCTTCACCCCGCAGGAGCCGGCCCTGCTGCGCGACGAGGTCGTCTACGGCCTGATCCCGCCGGTGCGCCAGCGCATGCCGGACGAGCCGCTGATCGTCGACCTGGAGGCCAAGGGCCGCGACCTCGGCCGCTCCGGCGGCTGGATCCGCACCTTCATCACCCAGCGGCGCAACAGCCGCATCGCCGTGCTCTACGGCTATGCCCGGCTGGTCGGCTACACCGCCAAGCGGGAGATCGTCCCCGACATCCTGAAGGCCGTGACCGTCCATGACGGCCGCGACTTCACCCTGACCCTGCGGGCCGGCCACCGCTGGTCCGACGGCGCCCCCTTCACCAGCGACGACATCCGCTACTGGTGGGAGGACATCGCCAACAACCCGATGCTGTCGCCGTCCGGCCCGCCGCGCTTCATGCTGGTGGACGGCAAGCCGCCGGAGGTCAGTTTCCCCGACGCGGTCACCGCCCGCTTCCGCTGGGACGAGCCGAACCCCTATTTCCTGCCGGCGCTGGCCGCCGCCCGGCCGCCCTTCATCTACCGCCCGGCCCATTACCTGAAGCGTTTCCACGCCCGCTACACCAGCGAGGCCGACCTCGCCCCGCTGATCGCCAAATACAAGGTCCGCAACTGGGCGGCCCTGCACAACGCCCGCGACGACATGTTCCGGATGGAGAACCCGGACGAGCCGACGCTGCAGCCCTGGATGGCGATCTCCAAGGGCACCGGCACCCATCTGCTGTTCCAGCGCAATCCCTATTACCACCGCTTCGACGCGCGCGGCATGCAGTTGCCCTACACCGACGGGCTGGACGTGACGGTGATGGCCGGCGGGCTGATCCCGGCCCAGGTCGCCACCGGCAAAGCCGACCTCCAGGCCGAAGGGCTGACCTTCTCCCAGGTCCCGGTCCTGGTGTCGGGGGAGCGGCAGGGCGACTACCGCACCCTGCTGTGGCCGGAGGGCAAGGCGGCGGAGATCGCGCTCTATCCCAACCTGAACTACAACGATCCGGTCTGGCGCGCCGTGCTGCGCGACGTCCGCTTCCGCCGCGCCCTGTCGATGGGCATCGACCGCCGCATCATCAACCGCTCGCTCTTCTTCGGGCTGGCGCAGGAAAGCGGCGTCGACGTGCTGCCGCGCAGCCCGCTCTACAAGCCGGAGCGCACCGGGGTGTGGACCGGCTACGACCCCAAACAGGCGGCGGCCCTGCTGGACCAGATGGGGCTGAAGCGCCCGCGCGGCGCCGCCTACCGCCGGCTTCCCGACGGCCGGCCGCTGGAGGTGATCGTCGAGACCGCCGGCGAGAAGCCGGAGATTTCCGACGCGCTGCAGATCATCGCCGAGACCTGGCGCGACATCGGCGTCCGGCTGCTGGTGCGCACGGTGGACCGCGACGTGCTGCGCAACCGGGTCTATGCCGGCCAGACGATGATGGCGGTGTGGGGCGGCTGGGACAACGGCATCCCCGACCCCGACAGCAGCCCGGAGGAGCTGGCGCCGATGACCCAGGAGAATTTCAGCTGGCCGAAATGGGGGCAGTATTACCAGACCTCCGGCAGCGCCGGCGAACCCATCGACATGCCGATCCCGCAGGAGCTGATGGACCTCGCCCACCGCTGGCGCCGCACCACCGACGAGACGGAACGCCGCGCCCTGTGGTCGGCGCTGCTCGACATCCATGCCGACCAGCTCTACGCCATCGGCGTGGTGTCGAAGACGCCGCAGCCCATCGCCGTCTCCAACCGCCTGCGCAACGTCCCGGACAAGGGGCTGTGGCTGTGGGATCCCGGCGCCTATCTCGGCGTCTACCGCCCCGACGAGTTCTATTTCGCCGATGCCCGCCCGGCCGATCCGGAGCCGGCCGGCAGCCACCGCGGGGGGAACTGAACGCCATGCTGCGCTTCATCCTGCACCGGCTGCTGGTGATGGTGCCGACGCTGCTCGTGGTGTCGATGCTGATCTTCATCGTCATCAATCTCCCCCCCGGCGACTATCTGTCCAACCAGATCGCCGAGCTGCGCGCCACCGGCCAGGAGGCCGGTCTGGCCAAGGCGGAGTTCCTGCGCCACGAATATGCGCTCGACCGCCCTTTGCCTGAGCAGTATCTGGTCTGGATCGGCGTCTGGCCGGGGCCGAACGGCTTCCACGGGCTGCTGCAGGGCGATCTCGGCTGGTCCTTCGAGTTCAACAAGCCGGTGGCGGAGGTGGTGGGGGAGACGCTGTGGTTCACCGTCATCCTCAACCTCGCCGCCGTGCTGTTCGTCTATCTGGTCTCCTTCCCGCTGGGGGCGCTGGCGGCGATCCGCGCCAACAGCTGGGTCGATTACCTCGCCGCCGCCGTCGGCTACATCGGTCTGGCGACGCCGAATTTCCTGCTGGCGCTGATCCTGCTCTATTACGGCCAGAAATGGCTGGGCCTTCCCATCGGCGGACTGGTCGACGCCCGCTATGAGAACCAGGCGCTCAGTTGGGCCAAGATCGGCTCGGTGCTGGAACACCTGATCGTGCCGACCATCGTCATCGGCCTGTCCGGCACCGCCGCCATGGTGCGCCGCCTGCGCGCCAATTTGCTGGACGAGCTGGGCAAGCCCTATGTCGTCACCGCCAAGGCCAAGGGCGTGCCGCCGCTGCGCCGGCTGACCCGCTATCCCTTGCGCATGGCGCTGAACCCCTTCGTCTCCGACATCGGCTCGCTGCTGCCGTCGCTGGTGTCGGGATCGGTGCTGATCTCGGTGGTGCTCAGCCTGCCCACCATCGGCCCGGCCCTGCTGGAGGCGTTGCGGGCGCAGGACATCTTCCTGTCCGGCTTCATCCTGATGTTCATCTCGCTGCTGGTGCTGGTCGGCATGCTGGTCTCCGACATCGCGCTCGCCCTGCTCGACCCCCGCATCCGCCTGGGCAAGGCGAGGAAGGCCCAATCGTGAAAGACGAGGCCATGAAGGGTCCGGGCGCGGAAAACCCGGGCATGAAAGACCCGGTCGTGAAAGGCAGTTGGACGCATTACGTCGACAGTCGGCCCTATCCCGATCCGGAGGCGGCGGACGCCCCCGCGACCCGTTTCGACGCCAACGCCTCCGCCGGGCGGCTGATGCTGCGCCGTTTCCTGCGCCACCGGCTGGCGGTGCTGGGGGCGCTGTTCCTGGGCCTGTCCTATCTCAGCCTGCCCTTCGTCGATTTCCTCGTCCCCTACGGCGCCAACGACCGCGACGTGGAGCATCTCTATGCCCCGCCGCAGGGCATCCACCTGTTCCACGAGGGCGCCTTCATCGGCCCCTTCGTCTACCCGACCGTCGGCCATCCCGACCTGAAGGACTATCGCTGGCGCTACGAGACCGACACCAGCCGGCCGATGCCGCTGGAGTTCTTCTGCCCCGGCACGCCCTACCGCTTCCTGGGCCTGGTGGAGTTGCGGATGCGGCTGGTCTGCCCGCCGCCGGACGCCTCGCTGCATCTGCTCGGCACCGACCGGCTGGGCCGCGACATGCTCTCCCGCCTCGCCATCGGGGCGCAGCTGTCGCTGACCGTCGGGCTGCTGGGCATCGCCGTGTCCTTCGCCATCGGCATCACGCTGGGCGGCATGGCGGGCTATTTCGGCGGCTGGATCGACGCCGGGGTGCAGCGCCTGTCGGAGATCCTCAAATCCCTGCCGGAGCTGCCGCTGTGGCTGGCGCTCTCCGCCGCGGTGCCGGCGCAATGGAGCCCGGTGACGGTGTTCCTCTGCATCTCCGTCATCCTCGGCCTGCTCGACTGGCCGTCGCTGGCCCGCGCCGTGCGCTCGCGCTTCCTGGCGCTGCGCGAGGAGGATTTCGTCATGGCGGCGGAGCTGATGGGCGCCAGCCCGGCCCGCATCATCCGCCGCCATCTGCTGCCCAACTTCGCCAGCCACCTGCTGGCCAGCGCCACCCTGTCGATCCCGGCGATGATCCTGGGCGAGACGGCACTGTCCTTCCTGGGGCTGGGCCTGCGCCCGCCGGCGACCAGTTGGGGGGTGATGCTGAACGACGCCCAGAACCTTATGGCCGTGGAAACCTATCCTTGGGTGTCATTGCCGATGCTGCCGGTGATCCTGGTAGTCTTGTCCTTCAACTTCTTCGGCGACGGCCTGCGCGACGCCCTGGATCCCTATCATGGCGACTGACTCCCCAAAGCGGCGGACTCTCCGAAGCGTGAGCTTGGCCGTAACTCATATACCACAGCGCATAGCTGGGTTGCCGCCCTTTGGCCGGAAGGCAGGTTGATGCGCGGCGCAATCCATGTGAGGGGTTCTATCCAGGCTGGAGCGCTGCTGCCGGCATCTGGACCAGACGCGCAACCACCGGGACCGAGCCGGTCCTCAGACGAGCACAGTAAATTGTTCTGCAACGGCTTTTCGGTTCCGACGCAGTGCTGAAGCGGAGTGTCCGAGCATGCACCAGCCCCTGGCCCCCCTTCGCTCCATCCATCCCGACCGCACCCCGCCGCGCATCCTGCTCTACAGCCACGACACCTTCGGGCTGGGTCATCTGCGGCGGTCGCGGACGATTGCCCAAGCGCTGGTGTCGGCCTTTCCCGACGCCTCGGCGCTGATCCTCACCGGCTCGCCGGTCGCCGGCCGCTTCGATTTTCCGGAGCGGGTCGACCATGTGCGCCTGCCCGGCGTGGTGAAGCTGCCGGACGGCGGCTATACCGCCCGCAACCTCGGCCTGCCGATCGAGGAGACCGCCGCCATCCGGGCGGAGATCATCCGCGCCACCGCCCGCGCCTTCCGCCCGACGCTGGCCATCGTCGACAAGGAGCCGACCGGCCTGCACGGCGAATTCCTGCCGGCCCTGGAGGAGATGCGGGCGACCGGCAACACCCGCGTGGTGCTGGGCCTGCGCGACGTGCTGGACGCGCCCGAAGCCCTGCAGCCGGAATGGGAGCGCAAGGAGGCGGCCGCCGCCATCGAGCGCTATTACGACCAGCTCTGGATCTACGGCCTGCCGGAGGTCTACCGCCCGCTGGACGGCCTCGACCTGCCGGCGGAGATCGCGGCGCGGGTGCGCTACACCGGCTATCTGAAGCGCGAGCCGACGGAGGGCGGCGGTGCCGTCCAGGCCGCGGACTTGCCCATGGCGGCGCCTTATGTGCTGGTGACGCCCGGCGGCGGCGGCGACGGCGCGGCCCTGGTCGACTGGACCATCGCCGCCTATGAGGCCGATCCGGACCTCACCCCCCGCGCCCTGATCGTCTACGGCCCCTTCCTGGAGGATGCCCGCCGCCAGGAGTTCGCCGCCCGCATCCGCCGGCTGAAGGGCAGGGTGGAGACCATCAACTTCCATTCCCGCATGGAGGATCTCTATGCCGGCGCCATCGGCGTGGTGGCGATGGGCGGCTACAACACCTTCTGCGAGATCCTGTCCTTCGACAAGCCGTCGGTCCTGGCCCCGCGCACCCGCCCGCGGCTGGAACAGCGCATCCGTGCCGAAGCGGCCGAGGCCCTCGGCCTGCTGCGCACGCTGGACAGCGACCGCGACGGCGCCGACCCGCTGGCGATGGCCGCCGCCATCCGCGCCCTGTCGAGCCAGCCGCCGCCCTCGGCCAGCCCGCTGCCCGGCCTGCTCGGCGGTCTGGACCGCATCGTCGGGCTGACTCGCGAGGTGCTGGAGGCGGACTCAGGCGTCGCCCGCGCCACCCCCGTCACCCCGATCCGCCGGGCGGCGGAACGGATGTCCCGCGCGATGGCGGGCAAGCGCGCATGACCGACAAGGGAACGGACGGCACCATGCCGTCCAGCGTGCCGACCCGTACGCCGTTGAAGATCGCCGCGCCATTCAAAATCGCCGTGGTGGTCAAGGGCTATCCCCGCCTGTCGGAGACCTTCATCGCGCAGGAACTTCTGGCCCTGCAGCAGCGCGGCATCGAACTGGCGATCTGGTCGCTGCGCCGCCCCACCGACAGCCGCCGCCACGCCCTGCACGACCGCATCACCGCGCCCGTCCATTACCTGCCCGAGTACCTGCGCGACGAGCCGGGCCGCGTCCTGTGCGCTCTCGGCCGCCTGATCCTCCGCCACCCGGCCGGCCTGCTCCGCACGGCGCTGGGCTGGCTGCGCGACCTCAACCGCGACCGCACCGCCAACCGGGGCCGCCGCTTCGGACAGGCCCTCGTCCTCGCGGCGGAGTTGCCGGCCGACGTGCCCTTCCTCTACGCCCATTTCCTGCACACGCCCGCTTCGGTCGGGCGCTATGCCGCATCGATCCGCGGCATCGGCTGGGGCTTTTCCGCCCATGCCAAGGACATCTGGACCACACCGGAGTGGGAGAAGCGCGAGAAGCTGGCCGACGCCCGCTTCGGCGCCACCTGCACCGCTGTCGGCGCCGCCCACCTGCGCGGCCTTGCCGCCGACCCCAACCGCATCGACCTCGTCTATCACG
Organism: Azospirillum oryzae; assembly: GCF_900177515.1. Lineage (GTDB taxonomy): Bacteria > Pseudomonadota > Alphaproteobacteria > Azospirillales > Azospirillaceae > Azospirillum > Azospirillum oryzae_A. The sequence continues at coordinate 158,727 of NZ_FXAK01000010.1, read as the reverse complement.
GCCTCGACCTCTCCCGCTTCCCCGACCCGCCGGACCGCAAGGACGCCCCGGCCCGCGACGGCTCCACCTCTACCCTTGCAGTGGAAATCCTGTCGGTCGGCCGGCTGGTGGAGAAGAAGGGCTATGACCGGCTGCTCGACGCGCTGGCCCTGCTGCCCGCCGGCCTGCATTGGCGGCTGGTCCATATCGGCTCCGGCGACCTGAAGCAGTCCTTGCGCGCCCAGGCGGAGCGGCTCGGCCTGTCCGACCGCATCGACTGGCGCGGCGCCCAGGATCAGGCGACGGTGATCGAGGCGCTGCGCCATGCCGACCTGTTCGTGCTGACCAGCGTCGTGGCCGAGGACGGCGACCGCGACGGCCTGCCCAACGTGCTGATGGAGGCGGCGAGCCAGCGCCTCGCCATCCTCTCCACCGCCGTCTCCGCCATCCCGGAATTCATCGCCGACGGCACCCACGGCCTGCTGACCGACGGCACGCCGCCCGCCATCGCCGCCGCGCTCGAACGGCTCGCCGGCGACCCGGCGCTCCGCCTGCGGCTGGGCGAGGCCGCCCATGACCGCCTGCGCGCCGAGTTCGGCATGACCGCCGGCATCGACCGGCTCGTCCGCCGGCTGGAGGAGGCCGCGGCGTGACCGCCCCCCGGATTGCCTTCTACGCTCCCCTGAAACCGGTCGACCACCCGATCCCCTCGGGCGACCGCCAGATGGCGCGGCTGATCCTGCGCGCCCTGGAGGCGTCCGGCCCGGTTGAGGTGGCGAGCGGCCTGCGCATCTATGACGGCGCCGGCGACCCCGCCGCGCAGGCCCGCCTGTCCGCCGCCGCCGCCGCCGAATGCGACCGGCTGCTGACCCTCTACGCCGCCGAACCGGCGCGGCGCCCGGCGCTGTGGCTCAGCTACCATGTCTATTACAAGGCGCCCGACCTGATCGGCCCGGCCGTCACCCGCGCCCTCGGCATCCCCTATGTCGTTGTCGAGGCGACCCGCGCCCGCAAGCGCCTGACCGGCCCCTGGTCCGCCTTCGCCGCCGCCGCCGAGTCCGCCATCGAACAGGCCGACCTCGTCCTTTGCGTCAGCGCCCGCGACCGTCAGGCAGTGGAGGCCTATGGCCCGCCCGGCCAGCAGGTGGCGATGCTGCCCCCCTTCCTCGACCTGCCGCCTGCCCCCGAAGCCGAAGCCGTCGCCCGCACTGAGCCGGTCTCTCCGCCCCGCCTGCTGACCGTCGCCATGATGCGGCCGGGCGACAAGCTGGCCTCCTACCGCCTGCTCGCCGACTCCCTCCACCTCCTGCCCGCCCAGCCCTGGACCCTCGACATCGTCGGCGACGGCCCCGCCGCGGCGGATGTCTCGGCGCTCTTCACCCCCTTCGCCCCACGCGTGACGCTCCACGGCGCCAGCGCCCCCAGCGATCTCGCCGCCCACTACCGCGCCGCCGACCTGCTGGTCTGGCCCGGCCTGAACGAGGCCTTCGGCATGGTCTACCTGGAGGCCCAGGCCCACGGCGTCCCCGTGCTCGCCGTCGACAATGCCGGCACCGGAACCGTCATCCGCGACGGCGTCGGCGGCCGGCTGACCGGCCCGACCGCACCGGACTACGCCGCCGCCCTGTCCGCCCTGCTGTCCGACCCGCCGGCCCTGCGCGGTCTCGGCCGGCGTGCCCGCGCCCATGTCGAAGCCAACCACGCCCTGTCTGCGGCGGCGGAGCGTCTGCGCGGCCTGCTGGCCGGACTGCTGTCATGATCCGCCTCGCTTTCCTGCGCCACGGCATCACCGCCTGGAACCGCGAGGGCCGCATCCAGGGCCGCACCGACATCCCCCTCGACCCGGAGGGCCGCGACCGCCTCGCCCGCCTGACCCTGCCTGCGGAGTGGCGCGACGCCACCCTCCACGCCAGCCCCCTCTCGCGCGCCATCGAGACCGCCCGCATCCTAGGCAACGACCGCCCCGTCCATACCGACCCCCGCCTGATCGAGATGGACTGGGGCGCCTGGGAGGGCCAACGCGGCCACGACCTCCGCGCCGACCCCGCCAGCGGTTACCGCGACCTCGACCATTGGGGCTGGGACTTCCGCCCCCCGGGCGGCGAAAGCCCCGCGGACGTGCGGGACCGGTTGAGGGGGTGGCTGAAGGACCACCAATCCCCTCTCCCCCCCGGGGAGAGGGAGATCCCCACCCCCCACCTCATCGTCACCCACATCGGCGTCATCCGCGTCGCCCTGGCGCTCGCCTGGGGCTGGGACTTCCGCGGCCCGCCGCCGGTCCCGGTCAAGCGCGACCGCCTCTATGCCATGACGCTCGCCGCCGACGGCACGCTCCACCCCGCCGGCCCACGGGAGGGGCAACGCCTGTCATGAAGCTCCTGATCGCCGTCACCCATCTGCTCGGCACCGGCCATCTCAGCCGCGCCCTCGCCCTGGCCGAGGCCTTCGCCGCCCGCGGCTGGAGCGTCGATGTGGTCAGCGGCGGCCGTCCCGCCCCTCATCTCACGGGTGATGGCGCCACCCTGCACCAGCTGCCGCCGCTGGCGAGCGACGGCGCCGACTTCGCCACCCTGCTGGCCGCCGACGGCCGCCCCGCCGACGCCGCGCTCTTCGCCGCGCGGCAGGCGATGCTGACCGGCCTGCTCGACAGCCTCCGCCCCGACGTGCTGATCACCGAACTCTTCCCCTTCGGCCGCCGCGCGCTCGCCGCCGAGTTCGACGCCCTGCTGGAGCGCGCCCGCGCCCTGCCGCGCCCGCCACTGACGCTCGCCTCCGTCCGCGACATCCTGGCCCCGCCCTCCAAGCCGAAGCGGGTCGCCGAAACCGAAAGCCGCCTTCTGCGCTTCTACGACGGCGTGCTGGTCCATTCCGACCCCGCCCTGATCCCGCTGGAGGACAGCTGGCCGCTGACCCCGGCGATGCGCCCGCTGCTGCGCTACACCGGCTTCGTCGTTCCCCCGCCGCCCGTCCCCGACGACGGCGACGACGGCAATGCTGAGATCCTGGTCACCGCCGGCGGCGGCCCGGTCGGCCGCCCGGTCTTCGAAGCCGCAGCGCTTTGCGCCGCCTCCGGCACCCTGCCCAATCGCTGGCGCCTGCTGGTGGCGAAGGGCGACGCGGCGCTGGCCGACCGGCTGCGCGCCATGGCCCCGGCCGACCGCCTGCTGGTGGAGCCGGTGCGCCCCGACTTCCGCGCCCTGCTGGGCCGGGCATCCGCCGCGGTCGGCCGTTGCGGCTACAACACGGCGCTGGATTGCCTGACGGCCGGCGTCCCCAGCGTCTTCTGCCCCTTCGAGGACGGCAGGGAGGTCGAGCAGACCATCCGCGCCGCCATCCTGGCCCGCCAGCCCGGCATCGCCACCCTGCGCGAGGCCGACCTCACGCCCGACAGCCTCGCCCAGGCGTTACAGTCCGTGCTGGGCGCCCGCATCCCGCCGCTCAGCCCCGCTTCGCTGGCCGGTGCGGCGCGCAGCGTGGAGATCGTCGAAACCATGCTGGCGGAGAAGACGCCATGACCAATTGGACCGCGGTGGATCACGAACTGGCGCGCTGGACCGATCTCGGCCGCCGCTGCGCCTTCTGGCTGCGCGACGATGACGCGGTCGCCGCCAGCCCGCAGCTCGACCGCCTTCTGCAGCGCTGCGCCGAGGCCAACATCCCGCTCGGCCTCGCCGTCATCCCCGCCGACGCCAAGCCCTCGCTGGCGCAAGCGCTCGCCGGCCACCCGACCGTCACCCCGCTGGTCCATGGCTGGTCCCACGCCGACCACGCCGCCCCCGGCAAGAAGAAGTGCGAGTTCGGCCCCGAACGCCCCGCCGAAATCCGCCAGGCCGAGGCCGAACGCGGCCTGTCGGTCCTGCACACCCTGTTCGGCGAGCGCCTTCTCCCGCTGTTCGTCCCGCCCTGGAACCGCATGGCCGCCGACATGCCGTCCCGCCTGTCCGCCGCCGGCTACCGCGCCGTCTCCGCCTTCGGCCCGTCCCCCGCAAGCCGCGACGGCATAAGCTGGGTCAACACCCACCTCGACCTGATCGATTGGCACGGCATCCGCTCCGCCGTCGCGCCGGATGCGTTGCTGGACCTCCTCTGCCGCGAACTCCGCGACCGACGCGAGGGCCGACGCGACGCCGGGGAACCCATCGGCCTGCTGACCCACCACCTCGTCCACGACGCCGCGATCTGGGACCTGCTGGACCGCCTGCTCGACCGTCTGGCAGGGCATCCGGCGGTGGACTGGCCGGCGGTTGGACGCCTGTCTCGGTCCTGAACACGAAAAAAGCCGGCCCGCGCCTTTCGACGCGAACCGGCCCTTTTTTCAGAGTCAACCGCCCGGCGTTACGCCGCGTGGTCGGTGATGTAGCCCGTGGCGGTGCCGAGGTTGGCGGTACCGTGGGTCAGGTGCAGCAGGAAGTTCTCCGTGCCCTCGCCGGCGTTGTCGCCGTTGACGTGGACGGTGACCGTCTTGCTCGTCTCGCCCGGCTGGAAGGTCAGGCTGCCGTGGGCGGCGGTGTAGTCGCTGCCGGCCTTGGCGGTGCCGTCCTCGGTCGCGTAGTCGATGGTGGTGGCGGTGGTGACCGCCTTGGCCAGCTGCACGGTGAAGACCGCCTCGTCGCTGCCGGGCACCGAACCGGATTGGCCGGAGCTGGACGCCAGACCCGCCTTGATGATGTTCATCTTGGTCGGATCGATGGTCTTGTAGTCCTTCTCCAGCAGGCCGCCGACGTCGCCCGATTCCGGGGTCCAGGCCCAATAGGTCCAGTTCATGCCCTGCTGGCCGGCCGGCAGGTCGCTCTTGCCGTCCAGGTTCCAGTCGCCGTTCATGTACTTGACGAAGGCGTTGGCCCAGGTCTGCTCGGCCGCGCTGTTCATCTGGCCGCCGAACTCGCCGATCAGGACCGGGGCGATGTTGTTCTTATAGATGAAGCCCCACATGCCGTCATACTGGGCCGGCAGGTTGTTGGGGAAGTTGCTGTCGGTCAGCCAGCTGAAGTTGCCGACGCTCTGGCCATAGGCGTGCGGCGAATAGACCAGCTTGTTCGGCACGTCGAACTCGATGGGATGGTTCTTCACGCCGGCCAGCGTGCTGCTCCACTCCGTGCCCTCGACCAGCAGCAGCCAGTCCTTGTTGACGGTCTGGATCGAGTTGCCGATGCGCTCGGCCGCCGCGGCCCAGTCGGTGGCCTGGTTGCCGTCGCCCCAGGTGGCGGTCACGCTCGGCTCGTTGTGCAGGTCGGCGCCGATCACCGCCTCGTTGCCGGCATAGTGCTGGGCCAGCATCTTCCAGTTCTCGATCACCTTCGATTCCGGGTTGTTGGCGGTGTACCACAGCCCGTGCTCGTTGGTGCCGGCGCCGCCGTCGTTGCGGTGGTGGTCCAGGATCACCTTCATCCCGACCTTGCCGGCGTAATCGATGACCTTGTCATAGACCTGCAGGCGGGTCAGGCCCTTCAGGTCCGGGTTCTTCGAATAGTCGATGCCGTTGGTGACGGCCTCGCTGTCGAACATGTCGTCGGCCCAGGTCAGGCGGATGACGTTGAAGCCCAGGCCCTTCATGCTGTCGATGTGGCCCTGGTAGCTGTCGGCCCACAGGCCGGCGGGCACATAGTTGTAGCCCTCGCCGCCGAACCAGTTGACGCCGGTCAGGCGGACGTTGTTGCCGCTTTCATCGACGATCTGGTTGCCGTTGGTGTGCAGGAAGCCGTTGATCGAGCCGCTGCTCTGCACCATGCCCGGATCCGACACGGTGACGTTGCCGACCTTCAGCGACAGCGAGGCGTCGCCCGTCGAACCGCCGGTGGAGCCGCCCGTCGAACCCCCGGTGGACCCACCCGTGCCGCTGCCGCCCTTGCCGGCATCGGTGGAGCCGCCGGTCGAGCCGCCCGTGGAGCCGCCCGTGCTGCTGCCGGTGGCCGCGAAATGGCTGGCGTCCAGCTTGGCGGTCAGCGTGGCATCCCAATAGAGGTCGCTGGTGGCCCCCAGGTCGGCGCCGTCCGCCGTGCGGTGGACCGACATGGCGGCATCGGTGGCCGCCACGGTCTTGCCGTCGACGCCGACGCTGTGGACATACAGGTTGCGGTCGCTGCCGCCGATGACGGCGTCGTTGTCGTACTTCACCTCGACCGCATGGGCGGTGCCCTGCGTCAGATCGGCGGTGAATTTGAAGTCCTTGGCGTCCGGGCTGGTAGCCGTGCCCTCGCCGATCTGCTTGCCGTCGACCAGCACGGTGAAGTGCGCGCCTTCGCCGCCCGCCGCGTCGCCGGCGGCGTTCACGGTGATGACGTTCTGCGCGGCTCCCGCGGTGGGAGCGGCCGGGACGCTGGGGGCGGCCGGAGCGGCGGCCACCGGGGCGGCGTAATGGCTGGCGGGGGTCTTGAAGGTCAGCGCGCCGTCCCACCACATGGCTTCCTGGCCGGCCTGGGTCGGCGCCGGGGCGGCATCGTCATGGCGCTCATAGACGGCGTCGGTCGGCTTCAGCGTGTGGCCGTTCACCTCGATCGACTGAACATAGAGATCACGATTGGCGGCGTTCACGGTGTCGTTGTCGTAGACGACCTGGACGGTGTGCGCGGTGTTCGCCGCAAGGTCGGCGGTGAAGCTGTATGCCTTCGACGAGGCGGCCGTCGCATTGGCCGAACCGACCTCGTGACCATCCACCAGAAGCTTGAAATGCGGCGCGACGCCATCCTGGGACTGGCCGTAGGCGTTGACGACGATCTTGCTCGGCGCGGTGGTCGTGCTCATGACTTCAATCCTATGTCCGTTGTGTTGAAGCCATGCTGGGGCTTCAATGGTTAACGAAACCTTTCCAAGTCCGTTTAACTTTTCTCGAAGCTTGTGGCAAATTTGGCCCAGCCGATCACAGGGTCGTTCAAGAGGGTGGAGTCAGATCAGCAAACTATATCCCATCTTGGTCACAGGTTTTGCGGTCGGTGACACAGTCTTCTTTTCATCACATCAGTATCCGCTTTGCTTTCACTGACTTTCCCAAGATGATCTCAAAAGACATAGACCAGACAATCCGCGCAAATATGCGCTACTGCGCATCATTCTTTCAAAAATACCGCCGCTTGGTGCCATATGTTTGCCGATTATATTTACCCATTCGGACACTGGATTGATAGACAGCTGTCGCGCTGAGTTACAGCCATCGGAGTAAGCTAAATTCGTAAACCACCCTTTGCGTCCGCAAAAAAGTTAACATCCGTGAGCGCATAACGCCGTCCACCGGACTCGTTAAGAGATAAATTGACTGATTATATTCCTTTCATACCCAAATCGTTCGAGTGACGGCCGTCACTTTTCCTCCGCCCGCGACGCAGTATGATGGGATAAATCGATCGCCTGCGAAGGAACGGACCCATGGCCACCGGCACGCACGCCGCCTTTCTGAACAGCATCAGGGATGCGGCGCAGTCGCGCATCAAGACGGGCGTCTTCGCCGATGCCGCGGCGTCGAAGGCGGAGATCGAGCAGGTCGGCCAGTCCATCGCCGCCAAATACCGCGGCGTCATCTCCGCCGCCCCGATCAAGAGCGAGGAGCGCGCGTCCCAGAAGGTCGGCATGGACTATGACGGTGACTGGCATTCCATCAAGGATCTGGCGCGCATGACCATCATCGTGCCGACCCTGGCCGATTGCCGTTCGGTGCTGGTCGATCTGAAGCGCGCCTTCACCGCCTCGCAGGGGCGCGGCCTGATCCAGGTGAAGGAGGTGGGGGCCGACGCCGATCCCTGCGGCTATTCCTCGACCACCGTCTTCGTCCGCACCTCGAACGGCCGGCCGGCGGAAATCCAGATCAACGTGCCGGAGATCATCTACGCCAAGCAGTCGGAGGAGAGCGTCCGCCGCATCCTGGGGCCGGTGCGCTTCATGAACATCAAGATGAAGTATCAGCTGGACGGCGGGCTGGGCCACGCCCTGTACGAGATCTACCGCGTCGCCCCCGCCTCCAGCCGCGGCCAGTCCGCCGCCGCCCTCAGCAGGAGCTATTACGCCTTCTTCCGCCAGACCGTCCCCAGCCCCGCCGCCGCGTCCGGCCTGCGCAAGGCGCTGATGGACCTCGGCGTGCGCAAGCACTGAGACCGGGGCAGGGCAGGGGGGGAGACGGCGGAAGGGCAGGGCGCTCCGTTCAGCGTGCTTCCACCATGCCGATGAACTGCGCCAGTTCGGGCGTAGCCGGCCGGTCGAACAGTTCGGCCGGCGGTCCCTGTTCGATGATCCGGCCGCCATGCATGAAGACCAGCCGGTCGCAGACCTCGCGGGCGAATCGCATCTCGTGCGTCACCAGGATCAGCGTCATCCCCTCTTCCGCCAGCTTGCGCACCACCCCCAGCACCTCGGCGACCAGCTCAGGATCAAGCGCCGAGGTGATCTCGTCGCACAGCAGAACCTTGGGCGCCATCGCCAGCGACCGCGCGATGGCGACGCGCTGCTGCTGGCCGCCCGACAGCTGCGACGGGTAGGCGTCGAACTTCTGGCCCAGCCCGACCTTGGCCAGCGCCGCTTCCGCCGCGGCACGGGTGGCGGCCTTGTCCTGCTTCTTCACCACCTTCAGCGCCAGCATGACATTCTCGCCGGCGGTCAGGTGGGGGAACAGGTTGAACTGCTGGAACACCATGCCGACCTTCTGGCGCAGCGCCCGCAGGTCGATCTGGCCGGGATCGACGCATTCGCCGTCCACCTCGATGACGCCGCCGTCGATGCGCTCCAGCCCGTTGATGCTGCGCAGCAGCGTGCTCTTGCCCGATCCGCTGCGGCCGATCATGGCGACGACCTGACCCTCCTCCACCGCCATGTCGACGCCCTTCAGCACCTCCACCGGGCCGAAGGATTTGCGGATGCCGGACAGCTTCACCAGGGGCCTGCCGGTGGCGTTCTTAACGGGCGACATTCAGCTTCCTTTCCAGCGCCTTGGCCGACAGCGACAGCGGGTAGCACAGGGCGAAATAGATCAGCCCGACCAGCCCATAGACCAGGAAGGGCTGGAAGGTGGCGTTGGTGATCATGGTGCCGGCCTTCGTCACCTCGACGAAGCCGATGATGGAGGTCACCGCCGTGCCCTTCACCACCTGCACCGAGAATCCGACGGTCGGCGGCACCGCGATGCGCAGCGCCTGCGGCAGGATGACGTGGCGCATCTGCTCAGCAAAAGTCATCGCCAGGCTGGCGGACGCCTCCCATTGCCCCTTCGGCACCGCCTCGACGCAGCCGCGCCAGATCTCGGCGAGATAGGCGGCGGTGAACAGCGTCAGCCCGACGGCGGCGGCGGTCCAGGCGGAGGTCTCGATGCCGATCAGCGGCAGGGCGAAGAAGACGATGAACAGCTGCATCAGCAGCGGCGTGCCCTGGAACACCTCGATGAACAGCTTCGCCGCGACGCGCAGCGGCGGCAGCGGCGACACCCGCGCCAGCAGCAGCAGCAGCCCCGCCACCCCGCCGGAGACGAAGGCGATCAGCGACAGCAGCACCGTCCAGCGCGCCGCCAGCAGCAGGTTGGACAGGATGTCCCACAGGGTGAACTCAAGCACGCGACACCCCCTTGGCGAACATCCGCCCGCCGATCAGGCTCAGGACCCAGCGCAGGGCCACCGCCAGCGCCAGATACAGCGCCGTCGCCAGGAAATAGACTTCGAAGGGCCGGAAATTGCGGGACTGGATGAAGTTGGCGGCGAAGCTCAACTCCTCCGCCGCGATCTGCGAGCAGACCGACGACCCCAGCATGACGATGACGATCTGGCTGGTCAGCGCCGGCCATATCTTCCCCATCGCCGGCCCCAGCACGACGTAGCGGAAGATCTGCGGCCCGGTCATGCCCAGGCTGGCCCCGGCCTCGATCTGGCCCTTCGGCGTGGCGTCGATGCCGGCGCGGATGATCTCGGTCGAATAGGCGCCGAGATTGACCACCATCGCCAGCACCGCCGCCTGCCATTCCGCCAGCCGGATGCCCAGCGACGGCAGTCCGAAGAAGATGAAGAACAGCTGCACCAGGAAGGGCGTGTTGCGGATCAGCTCGACATAGGCGCCGACCACCACCGCCAGCGGCTTGACCGTGGAGGTCCGCGCCGCCGCCCCGCCGATGCCGAGCGCCACCCCCAGCACCGTGCTGACCGCCGTCAGCCCGATGGTCGTCACCACCCCGTCCACCAGCACGGGCGTGTAGTCCAACAGGGACGAGAAATCGAAACTGTAGGCCATTGTGTGGGGTCCGTAGGTGGGTGCCCCCTCCCCATCCCTCCCCCTCTTCGAGGGAGAGGGGGCAGGAGCTTTGCGGGAGCGCGGCGGCAGTCCCCTCTCCCACCGAAGGTGGGGGAGGGTTAGGGAGGGGGCAAAATGCCGATCACAAATCCTTCGGCAGCGGCGCGTGCAGCCACTTCTTGGCGATGGCGTTCAGCGATCCGTCATCCTTCGCCTTGGCGATGATGGCGTTGACCTTCTCCATCAGCGGCCCTTCGTTCTTGTTCAGCCCGACATAGCAGGGGGAGTTCTTGATCAGGAACTTCATGATCGGCAGGCGCGGCGGGTTGCGCTCGAAGATGGCGGCGGCGACGACGTTGCCGGTGGCGACCAGCTGCACCTGTCCCGACAGGAAGGCGGAGATGGTGCCGTTGTTGTCCTCGTAGCGGCGGACGGTGACCTTGTCCGACACGATCTTCGACAGCTCGATGTCCTCGACCGAGCCGCGGGTGACGCCGACGGTCTTGCCGTCCAGATCCTCCGGCTTCTCCGCCTTGATGTCGTCGGGGCCGAAGACGCCGTTGTAGAAGGGGGCGTAGGCGGTGGAGAAGTCGATGACCTTCTCGCGCTCCGCATTCTTGCCCAGGCTGGAGATCACCAGATCGACCTTGCCGGTGGTCAGGTAGGGGATGCGGTTGGTGCTGGTCACCGGCACCAGCTCCACCTTGGCGCCCATTTCCTTGGCGATCAGGGTGGCGGCGTCGATGTCGTAGCCGACCGGCTTCAGGTCGGTGCCGACCGAGCCGAAGGGCGGGAAGTCCTGCGGAACGGCGACGCGCAGCACCTTTTCCTTGGCGATGCGCTCAAGCGCGTCGGCTTTTGCATGGGTCGGGGCAAGCCCCCCGGCCAGAACCGCCGTTGCAAGGCCGAGAGCACCCAGAATCTTTGCGAACCGCATGGCACCTGATCTCCAGAGCGAAGGACGATGACCCCCTCCTTTTCAATCGGCGTGCCACTTCCGTCCTATGAATTCCGATGTGAGCCAAAGCACGGAAATGTTACGAATATCCCGCCACAGCCAAAATCCGTTACGTCTGTAACGCCGCATAAGTCGCACTCCAAAAGCTGATTTTTTATGCAAATGCCGGAACCGCGAGGCGATCAGCCTATGAAACAGGCAAAGCCATTCACCCCCCCGACCGACGGCGCCGAGCCATCCCTGACCGCGCGCATCCGCGACCGCTACGGCGATCTCAGCCCGCTGGAGCGGCAACTCGCCGACGTCATCCTCGCCTGTCCGGGCGAGCTGTCGGGCTATTCGGCGACCGAGCTGGCGGGGCGGGCCGGGGTGTCGAAGATGACGGTGTCGCGTCTGGTCCGCCGCCTCGGCTATGCCGGCTTCGAGGAGGCCCGTCTGGCCGCCCGGCGCGGCGGCGACTGGGGCTCGCCCCTGTTCCTGCTGCCCCCCGGCGGCCCGGCCTCCGACAGCGATCCCGCCCCCCTGGAAGCGCATTTCCAGCGCAGCGCGGAGGCGTTGGCCGCCACCGCCCGCCAGACCGACCCGGCGCTGCTGGCCCAGGCCGCCCGCGCGCTTGCCGACGCCCGGCGGATCTGGGTCTGCGGCGCGCGCAACAGCGCCTTCCTGGCCGGCTATGCCCGCTGGCAGTTCATCCAGGTCCGCGGCGAGGTGCACCAGCTGGCGGCCTCCGGCGAGACGATGGCGGAGACGCTGGCCGATCTTAATCCTGGAGATCGGGGGCCCGGCGACCTGCTGTTCCTGGTCGGCATCCGCCGCCGCCCGCCAGCCATCGTCCGCCTGCTGCAGACGGTGCGGGAGCGCGCGATTCCGACCATCCTGATCGCCGACAGCCACTCCGCCCTGGAAGCCCCGCCGCCGCCGCTGACCTTCCGCTGCGAGACGCGCAGCCTGGCCGCCCTCGACACCCATGTCGCCGCCCTGGCGGTGATCCATGCGCTTGCCGCCGAACTGATCCTCCTGACCGGCGCCGCCGGCCGCGCCCGCATCCGCGCCATCGAGGACCTGCACGAGCGGTTGGAAGAACTCTGACCCCGCCAGCCGCCTTGCTTTCCGGCCGGGATGGCGACACCTTGTTCAGGCACGCGAACAGTCGACGGGCTCCCCCAACCGGTTGCCCGCCCCGGCCGTTTCCTTGCGGACCAGTCACCCCGCCGTCCCTCCAAGGTGGCCGCCGTCCCGTCGGCGCACCGGACGGCCCAGCCAACAGAGGACGGCCCCCGCGGCCGGAACCACATGCGCCGTCATCGCCGCGCCAAGATCGTCGCCACCGTCGGACCGGCCAGCAACTCGCCCGAGATGCTGAAGACCCTGTTCCTGGCCGGTGTCGACACCTTCCGGCTGAACTTCAGCCATGGCACCCACGACGACCACGCCAAGGTCCACCGCGCCATCCGCGAGCTGGAGGCGGAGGTCGGCCGCCCCATCGGCATCCTGCAGGATCTCCAGGGTCCGAAGATCCGCGTCGGCACCATCCGTGACGGCAAGCTCGCCGTCGCCACCGGCGAGCAGATCCGCTTCGTGCTGCATGGCAGCGAGGGCGACAAGCGCTCCATCCCGCTGCCGCACCCGGAAATCTTCGCCGCCATCATGCCGGGCCACCATCTGCTGATCGACGACGGCCGCGTCCGCGTCGAGGTGACCGAGCTGGGCGACGACTGGATCGAGGCCCGCGTCGTCGTCGGCGGCACCATCTCCAACCGCAAGGGCGTCAACCTGCCGGGCACCATCCTGGACCTGTCGCCCCTGACCGAAAAGGACCGCGCCGACCTCGCCTTCGGGCTGGAGCTGGGGGTCGACTGGGTCGCCATGTCCTTCGTGCAGAAGCCGGGCGACATCCTGGAAGGCCGCGGCCTGATCGGCGACCGCGCCGGCATCATGGCGAAGATCGAGAAGCCGCAGGCGCTGGAGCGGATCGACGACATCATCCGCCTGTCCGACGCGGTGATGGTGGCGCGCGGCGACCTCGGCGTCGAAATCCCGCACGAGGATGTGCCCGGCCGCCAGAAGGAGCTGGTGCGTGCCTGCCGTCTGGCGGTGAAGCCGGTGATCGTCGCCACCCAGATGCTCGACTCGATGGTCTCCGCCCCGACCCCGACGCGGGCCGAGGCGTCGGACGTGGCGACCGCCATCTATGACGGCGCCGACGCGGTGATGCTGTCGGCCGAATCGGCGTCCGGCCAATATCCGGTCGAGGCGGTCACCATGATGGACCGCATCATCCGCTCCACCGAGCAGCACAAGCTCTATCACTCGCTGATCCAGGCGACCCATCCGGGCGAGGAGCACAGCCCGCCCCACGCCGTGGCCGCCGCCGCCGCCGATCTGGCCAACAGCCTGCATTCCTCGGCCATCGTCGCCTTCACCTCCAGCGGCACCACCGCGGCGCGCATCGCCCGCAAGCGGCCGGAGGTGCCGATCCTGGCGATCACCCCGGACCGGGCGGTGTCGCGCCGGCTCTGCCTGCTGTGGGGTGCCCACAGCGTGCTGTCCGACGACATCCGCACCTACGAGGAGATGGTCGACCGCGCCATCTCCACCGCGCGGGCGGAGGAGTTCGCCGGCCGGACCGGCACCATGGTCGTCGTCGCCGGCATCCCCTTCGCCCAGGCCGGCACCACCAACAACCTGCGCGTCATCCACATGGACGGCAAGGCGTGAGGGCAGGGCGACTCTCCCCCGTTCCTTATCGGTCGGGGGAGAGTCGCCTACCGTTCCATCTTGGTCGACAGCACGATGGACGACATCGTCCGTTCCACGCCGGGCAGCCGGCCGATGCTGTCCAGCGCGGCGTCCATCGCGTCATGCGTCTCGGTGCCGACGGTGGCGCACAGGTCATACTGTCCGCTGATGCTGTGCAGCCGGATCACCTCCGGCATCTTGCGCAGGGCATGGACGGCGCGGTCGGCCAGCCGGGCATTCACGCTGATCATCACCAGCGCCGACACGCCCCGGCGCGGCGCCGGGTCGCCCAGCTTCACGGTATAGCCGGCGATCACCCCCTGCCGCTCCAGCCGGGCGATCCGGTCCTGCACGGTCGACCGCGACAGCCCCAGCGCCCGGCCCAGCGCCGCCGTGCTGGTGCGCGCGTTCACCGTCAACAGATCGATCAGCCGGCGGTCGATGTCGTCCATGGAGGTCCGTCGCACAGAATCCCCTCTCTCCCCCGGGGAGAGGGTTAGGGTGAGGGGGGAGCATAGCGAGGATTCTCGGGATGGCCACGCAGTGCATCCCCCTCTCCCCGGGGGGAAGAGGGGGATAAGTGCAAGCCGCCCCCCTTATACCTCGCAACCCGCCTGATAGCGCTGCATGGCGGCGCGGATGTCGTCGGGGATCGGCACCGCGGCGAAATCGTCCAGCGAGGTGGTGACCACCGTCAGGCTGCCCGACAGCCGGACCTGCCCCTCATGCTCGCCGTTGATCCGCAGCCTAAGGGAGCTGCGGCCCAGCCGTTCCAGCAGGACGCCCAGCGTCAGCGTGTCGCCCATGCGGCTGGGGATGACGAAATCGCATTCGGCATGCACGATCGGCAGGCCCAGCCGCCGCTGCAGGATCATCGTCGCATAGTCGATGTCCAGCCCCTGGGTGAACCAGTCCTCCACCGCGCCGTTGAACATGTCGAAATAGACCGGGAAATAGACGATGCCGGCCGGGTCGCAATGGGAAAAGCGAATGGGCCGCTGCACCCGGAAGCAGCCCGGCGGCAACGGCCGGTGGCTGGGGTCATCGACGGCGCGGCGCGGCCGCTCGCTGTACTCGTGCATCTCTCAGTCAATCCTCGTTCCGCTCGGCATCCGGACATATGGGGGTCCGGAGCCTCGCGGTCACCGCGTCTCGTTCCGGCGGCAGACAGTTGTGGCTATTCCAAACAATCCGGGAAAAGCACCTTTCGTTCAACGGCTTCCTGCAGGAATAGGGGAAAGCCGCAATTTTCGCACGGCTCGCTGTTGCGGAAATGCTGCACTGCAATCACGACCATCGTGCGAATCGGCCCACGGCAGGATTAGCCACAATTTGTCGCAGATTCGGCGCTTTTAAGCGAAAACATCACACAAAGATCCCGCCGCTCCTCGCCATCCTCCGCCGGCATCCGGGTTCAGGCCCAAAACGGACATCAGACCCCAGGGGCACGGCACTGCCCCGGGGCACATCAGGCGAGGACACCGAACCGATGGCCACCACCTCCACCAAGATCGTCGTCAACGCGCTCGGCAAGGCCGCCGCCGGCGTGAACGCCCATTTCACTCTGCTGGTCGACGGCCAGAAGGTGGGTGAGGGTACCGCCGGCACGACGGCGAAGGACTTCGTCTTCACGCCCGTGCTGACCGCCGACACCGCGCACAAGGTGCAGATCCGGTACGACAACGATGCCGTCGTCAACGGCCAGGACCGCAGCCTGACCGTCAACAGCATCAGCATCGGCGGCAAGACGATCGCGCCGACCGCCGGCATCGTCAGCTACGACAAGGGCGCGCTCGACGGCCGCGACGTCGCCGCCGGCCAGTCGAACATGTGGTGGAACGGCACGCTGGTGGTGAACGCCGACAAGAGCTATTTCCCCGCCGCCACCCCCACCCCGGCGCCGGCCGCCACGGCGGGCAAGGACACCATCGTCGTGAACGCGTCGGGCACCGCGGCGGGCGGCGTCAACGCCCACTTCAAGGTGCTGGTCGACGGCAAGCAGATCGGCGAGGCGACCGCCGGCACCACCGCCAAGAACTTCACCTTCACCACCGATGCCGCCGACAATGTCGCGCACAAGGTGCAGATCCAGTACGACAACGACGCCATGGTCAACGGCCAGGACCGCAGCCTGACCGTCAACAGCATCTCCATCAACGGCCACAGCTACGCCTCCACCAGCAGCGCCGTCACCTATGACAAGGGCGCGCTCGACGGCAAGGACGTGGTGGCCGGCCAGAAGGGGATGTGGTGGAACGGCACGCTGGTGCTGAACGCCCCGGCCTCCGACTTCCCGGCCGGCACCACCAACACCCCTACGCCGACCACCCCGACTCCGACCACGCCGACGCCCACCAACCCGGCCCCCACCGGCCCGGCCTTCTACGTCGCCACCAACGGCAAGGACAGCTGGTCGGGCAAGCTGGCCGCCCCCAACGCCGCCGGCACCGACGGTCCCTTCGCCAGCCTCGCCAAGGCGCAGGCGGCGATGCGCGCCGATCCGAACATCGACACCACCTACATCCGCGGCGGCGACTACCATCAGAACGGGGTGTGGCTGAACGCCCAGGATTCCGGCGTCACCTTCGCCGGCTACGGCAATGAGAAGGCGGTGATCCACGGCAGCTCTTCGGCGTCGGTGTCCTTCGGCCTCGGCGGCGCCAAGAACGTCACCATCGAAGGCCTGACCTTCGCCGACGGCGTCACCAGCGGCCATTACGTCTTCGCCGACAACGCCGCCGGCCTGACCTTCGCCAACAATGTCGTGAAGGGCGGCGGCTACGGCATCACGGTGCAGAACAGCGCCAACAGCAAGGTCACCGGCAACCAGTTCGACAACACCGGCGCCGAGTCGATCTTCGTCAAGGCCGGCTCCAACGCCACGCTGGTCTCCGACAACCTGATCCGGCACCCGAACGCCGCCGACCGCGGCGACGCCGGCATCTGGGTCAACGGCAGCTCCGACGTGAAGGTCACCCACAACCAGATCGAAAACTCGCCGGAGAAGGCCATCGCGGTGGGCTCGGTCCAGACCGACGGCAGCGACGCCGCCTATCGCGTGACCATCTCCTTCAACAAGGTGATCAACGCCAACCTGGAGTCCAACGACGGCGGCGGCATCTACCTGATCAACCGCCAGCAGGATCTGGCCAATCACACCGTCATCAACAACGACGTGTCCGGCACCACCGCGACCAACCCGACCGGGCAGGTGGCGAGCTGGGGCATCTATCTCGACGACTGGACCAGCGGCACCACGGTGAAGGGCAACGTCGTCCACGACAACATCGGCGGCGTGTTCCTGCATGGCGGCTGGAACAACACGGTCACCGAGAACGTGATCGCCGGCAACAGCGGCGCCCAGATCGGCCTGCAGCAGGACGTCGCCTGGAGCGGCTGGAAGGGCCACACGATGAGCGGCAACGACATCTCGGGCAACGTCATCGACGTCCGCGAGGGCACCGCCGTCCACATCTACGGCCCGGCCAATGTCGGCAACCTGCACAACAACTTCTACAGCAGCCTCGACACCGCCGCGAAGGAGTTCGACGCCTGGCCGCAGGTGATGTCGAGCGGCGCCTGGGGCACCCTGTCGAACTGGCAGGCCGCCGGCTACGACAAGGGTTCGATGATGCTGAACCCGGGTTTCGTCAATCCGTCCGCGGACGACTTCAGCCTGTCGTCGAACTCGCCGGTCTACGCCCACGGCTTCGACCACATCGCCTACGGCGACATCGGTTTGCTGCACGCGTAACCCGCTCTCCACGACGGGATCCCCTCTCCCCCTGGGACATATCCCCTCTCCCCCCCGGGGAGAGGGTTAGGGTGAGGGGGTCGCGCGGCGAGGATTTTCAAGCATCGCGCAGTCCCCATTCTCCACCACATCCACCTTGTGCATCCCCCTCACCCCGACCCTCTCCCCGCCTGTCGCGTCAGCGCAAACGAAGTTTGCGCGAGAGCGGGGGAGAGGGGGATTTTACCCCGGCCGCCGGTCCTAGAACCTGCGGCCAGGGGAGGCCCGGCTGGAACCTTGGGGTGAACAAGGCGTTATGGCTTTCGAAAAGTCGCCCGGTCCGACACCGGGCGTATCTTGAAGTGAAGACCAGCCACCCCAACCTGTCAGTCGTCATGCCGCCCCTTCCTTTCCAAAAGGAACGTGGGCGTCGTCCCGTGAAACACATCGGATGACCCGCCCATGGCGCATTTTCCGCTAAGGGCGGCATGCCGCAGGTCTGCCCGGCATTCGGCCGGCGGCCAGCCAATTCAAGAGGAAACCATGGATCGCCAGGAATTCTGGATGAAGGACCCCGAACTGAAGGCCGCCTACGAGGCTCTCGGCCCCAACTTCCGGCGCGAGGTCGAACAGGCCCAGGCGCGCCGCAGCCAGCGCACCCTGCAGGGTGCCGCCATCGCGTCGCGCGGCCGCTCCCCCCGTCCCCACCAGCCCCATTCGGGCAGCACCGCCCGTCGCTAAAGCCGGTTTTTCGCGTATGAACGGCCCCTTCGGGCCAGATCTGCGCGAGCGTGGCTGGACCTGCGGAAAAAAACGGACCTAAACTCGGCCCTCTGCCGTTTCATCCGTCCTTTTCCCCTGCTTCCGGCCCCATTCGATGCCTTCTGCCAATCGCCCGCACCACCCGCTGCCCAACCGGCTGCGCCGGCCCCGCCATGTCTGGATGTCTCCCAGAAACTGGCGGCGGCGCCTGCTGTTCTGGTCCGGTGCCGGTGCGGTCGGGCTGGTCGCCGTGCTGTTCGCCGTCGCTGCGGATTATGCCCAGCAGCTGTTCCGGCTGGCGGAGTCGGCATCGCCCTGGCTGCCCTTCCTGCTGACCCCGCTCGGGCTGGCTTTTTCGGCCTGGGTGGCGTTGAAGGTCGTGCCGGGATCGCAGGGCAGCGGCATCCCCCAGGCCATCGCCGCCCGCCATGTCCAGGATCCGGCGGCCAAGCGCCGGCTGCTGTCGCCGCGCATCGCCGTGGGGAAGATCCTGCTGACCCTGGTCGGGCTGGCCTGCGGCGCCTCCATCGGACGCGAGGGGCCGACGGTGCAGGTCGGCGCCTCGATCATGCTGCTGGCCGGTTCCCTCGCCGGGCTGGGGCGGGAGCCTGGACTGATCCTCGCCGGCGGGGCGGCCGGCGTCGCCGCGGCCTTCAACACGCCGCTGGCCGGCATCGTCTTCGCCATCGAGGAGATGGCCCGCAGCTTCGAAAAGCGGACCAGCAGCCTCGTGCTGATCGCGGTGGTGGCGGCCGGTCTGGTCGCCGTCGGCCTGCTCGGCAACTACGCCTATTTCGGCCACACCGCCGCCTCGGCCAACTGGCACGACTGGGAGGCGGTTCTGGCGACCGGCGTCGTCGGCGGTCTGGCCGGCGGCGGGTTCAGTTCCCTGCTGCTGTGGCTGACGCGCTGGATCCGCTGCGGCCTGGGCGGGCGGATCGGCCGCCACCCGCTGCTGGTCGCGCTGGTCTGCGGCCTTGCCCTGGCGGCGGTCGGCGCCGCCACCGGCGGCCTGACCTTCGGCACCGGCTACGAGCAGGCGCGCGCCGTGCTCGACGGGGTGGAGACGCTGCCCTGGTACTATGCCCCGGCCAAGCTGCTGGCGACCGTGCTGTCCGGCATCTGCGGCATTCCCGGCGGCATCTTCTCCCCCTCCCTGTCGGTGGGGGCGGGCATCGGCTCGATCGTCGGCGGACTGCTGCCGGACAGCCCGCTGGGCGCCGTGGTGCTGTTGTCGATGGTGGCCTATTTCGCCGGCGTGGTGCAGGCGCCGCTGACCGCCGTCGTCATCGTGATGGAGATGAGCGCCTCGCCCGAGATGCTGCTGCCGCTGATGCTGAGCGCCGCGCTCGCCACCACCCTGTCGCGGCTGGTCTGCCCGCACTCGGTCTATCACGCCATGGCTGACGCCTTCCTGGCGGTGCTGAAGACGGACGCGGCCGGCAAGCCGGCCCCGCCCAAAGCATCGGCGATTCCCACTCCCTGACCGATTGCCTCAATAAGCGCTGGCCCGATCCAGCCGCCCGATGTCCTCGGCATCCAGCCGCAGAGCGGCGGCGGCGATCAGGTCGCCCATCTGCTCCGGCTTCGACGCGCTCGCGATCGGCGCCGTCAGGCCGGGCCGCGCGATCAGCCAGGCGAGCGCCACTTGGCCCGGCGTCGCCCCATGCCGTCCGGCGACCTCGTCCAGAGCGGCCAGGATCGCCCGGCCGCGCTCGTTCAGATATTTCGACACCACCCCGCCGCCGCGCGCACTCTTGCCGGCATCCTCGGCCGAGCGGTACTTGCCGGTCAGGAAGCCGGCGGCCAGCGAATAGTAGGTGATGACGCCCAGCCCGTTCTCCCGGCAAATCCCCTCCAGTTCCGCCTCGTAGCCCTCGCGGCTGTAGAGGTTGTATTCCGGCTGCAGGGTCTCGTAGCGGGGCAGGCCGGTGCGGGCGCTGACCTCCAGCGCCTCGCGCAGGCGGGGCGCCGACAGGTTGGAGGCGCCGATGGCGCGGACCTTGCCCTGGTCGATCAGCTCCTTGTAGGCGCCCAGCGTGTCCTCGAACGGGGTCGCGGGATCGTCCCAATGGGACTGGTAGAGGTCGATGCGGTCGGTCTGGAGCCGCTTCAGCGAATCCTCCACCGCCGTCCGGATCCAGGCGGGCGACAGCCCTTTCCTGCCAGGCCCCATCTCCGACCCGACCTTGGTCGCCAGGACGATGCGGTCGCGGTTGCCGCGGCTCTTCATCCATTTGCCGATGATCGTCTCCGACTCGCCGCCGGAGTTGCCGGGCGCCCAGGCCGAATAGACGTCGGCGGTGTCGACGAAGTTGAAGCCGGCATCGACGAAGGCGTCGAGCAGCCGGAAGGAGGTGGCCTCGTCGGCGGTCCAGCCGAACACGTTGCCGCCGAAGCAGAGCGGCGACACCGTCAGGCCGCTCCGGCCCAAAGGACGTTGATTGGGCTGGCGTTGATCCATTGCGTCGTCTCCTTAAGTCAGGCGGCGTGCCGCCCACGGAATTCGGTCAGGTAGAACAGCAGGCCCAAGGCGGGAAAGGCGAAGCCGATCCAGGTCACCGGCTCCCACCCGCCGACGGCGAAGGCGTAGCCGGCCAGCGCCGAGCCCGCAGCGCCGCCCAGGAAGAAGATCGCCATATAGATGGCGTTCATCCGGCTGCGAGTCTCCGCTCCCAGCGAATAGATGGCGCGCTGCCCCAGCACCATGTTCATCTGCACGCCCATGTCGAGCAGCAGCCCGGCCAGCACCAGCAGCGCGATGGAGCCCTCTCCCGCCCGTGCGACGAAGAAGGACAAGGCCGCCATCGCCAGCGCGAAGCCGGTGGCCGGCCGGGTCCAGCCGCGGTCGGCGATCCGCCCGGCAATGGGGGCCACCAGCGCGCCCGCCGCCCCGGACAGGGCGAACAGCGCGATTCCCCGCTGGCTGAGATGGAAGGGCGCCCCCATCAGCAGCAGCGGGACGGAGGTCCAGTAGAGGCTGAAGGCGGCGAACATCATGGTCTGGTAGAAGGTCCGCCGCTGCAGCACCGGCGTCCGCACCAAGAGCCGCCCCAGCGAGCCGAGCAGCGCGCCATAGCTGGACTGCCCCTTGGGCCGCCGCTGCGGCAGCACCCGCCACAGCAGCAGGGCGAAGCCGACCATCACCACCGCCGACAGACCGAACACCGCGCGCCAGCCCAGGCTGTCGGCGATCAGGCTCGACACCGGCCGGGCCAGCAGGATGCCCAGCAGCAGCCCGCTCATCACATTGCCCACCACCTGCCCGCGCGAGGCCTCCGGCGCCATGTGGGCGGCCAGCGGCACCAGCATCTGCACGGCGACGGAGGTGACGCCGATCAGGAAGGCCGCCGTCAGGAACAGCGAGGCGGTGGGGGCGACCGCCGCCACCAGCAGGGCCACCACCGTGCTGCACAGGGTGACCACCACCAGCCGCCGGTTCTCCAGCAGATCGCCCAGCGGCACCAGCAGCACCAGCCCGGCGCCATAGCCGATCTGGGTCAGGGTGACGACGAGGCTGGCGGTCTCCGGCGACAGCCCGACCGCCGGCCCGATCAGCCCGACCAGCGGCTGGGCATAATAGATGTTGGCGACCACCACCCCGCAGGCCAGCGCCATCAGCACGACGAGCGAGCGGGACAGGGCAGGGTGGGCAATGTCTTCCGTGGAATGCGGAACAGCGGTGGGCGGCATCGCGCGGTCCTGTAAGGGTCGTGACTGCTTGGAACGGGCACAAAACAGCGCGCAGCCTATGTCGGCACCTGCGGCCCGCGCATCGGTCAATTGCGCCACCCGGCCATGCGCCACCTATTCCACTTCAGCGCACACCGCATAGAGCCAGTCGCGGAAAGGCGTGAAGCCCCCATCCTCGCGGCGGGAGGCGCGACAGACCAGATACCAGGAATGGACCATCGGCACCGCCAGCCCGAACGGCGTGGCGAGCCGCCCGGCGGCGATGTCGTCCAGGATGTAGAGCCTCGGCGCCAGCGCCACCCCGACGCCGTCGATGGCCGCCTGCAGGGTCATGGCATAGCTGCCGAAGGACAGCCCCCTTATTCCCGAAGGCGCCGACGGCTCCGCCACCCCGGCGGCATCCAGCCAGCGCGGCCAGTCCTCCCCCCAATGGGACACATGCAGCAGGGTGGCGCCGGCCAGATCCGCCGGCTTGCGCAACTCCGCCGCCAGCCGCGGCGCGCAGACCGGCTGCAGGCTGGAGGAGAACAGCCGCTCCGCCTCATAGCCCGGCCATTGCCCGTCGCCCAGCAGGACGGCGCAGGTCCAGTCGTCGTTCATCGGCGCCCCCGCCCCGCCGGTGGCGATCCGCACCTCGATCTCCGGATGGGCGAGATGGAAACTCGACAGGCGCGGGATCAGCCAGCGCACCGCCACCGTCGCCCCCATCCCCACCGTCAGCACCGGCCCCGCCCGCATCGCCGACACCTGCTCCACCCGCCGGGCGATGCCGTCGAAGGCGTCGGTCAGCGTCGGCTGCAGCGCCCGGCCGCGTTCGGTCAGCACCAGCGCGTTGGCCCGCCGGTCGAACAGGGCGAAGCCCAGCCGCTCCTCCAGCAGCTTCACCATCCGGCTGATCGCCGCCTGCGAGACATGCAGCTCCGCCGCCGCCGCGGTGAAGCTGCCGTGGCGGGCCGCCGCCTCGAACGCGCGCAGGCCGTTCAGCGAGGGCAGTCGGCGCATGCGTCCATCCTTACTTCACCCCAACATTTCCTGGGCCTCAGCATCGAACAATGCCGTTTGCGGCGCAATCGCGCGCGTGCGAATTTTCCCCATCATCTCCGACATCCAGGCAGAACATGCTGACGCTTCCGCTGATGGTGGGGCTTGGCCTCACCGTTCTCGTGACCTCGTTTCTGTCGGGCCTGTTCGGCATGGCCGGCGGCATGGTGCTGATGGGCCTGCTGCTGATCCTGCTGCCGGTGCCGTCGGCGATGCTGCTGCATGGCGTGACCCAGTTCGCCTCCAACGGCTGGCGGGCGTGGCTGTGGCGGCGCCATGTGGTCTGGCCGATCATCCTGCGATTCGCGCTGGGCGGCTCCGTCGCCGGCCTGCTGTTCGCCCTGGTCGGCGCCGTGCCCGACCGTGCGGTGTCGCTGCTGATTCTGGGGCTGACCCCCTTCCTGGCGCTGGCCATCCCCGCCCGCTGGGCGCTGAACGCGCAGAAGCCGCTGCACGGCGTGCTGGGCGGCTTCCTCTGCATGGGCATCCAGCTGGTCGCCGGAATCTCCGGCCCCCTGCTTGATGCCTTCTTCATCCGCAGCGCCATGACCCGTCAGAGCGTGGTCGCCACCAAGGCCGCCATCCAGTCGGTCGGCCATCTGGTCAAGATCGCTTACTTCGCCCCGCTGGTGGCCGGCAATGCCGATGAGACGGTGGAACTGACGGTGATCCTGATGTCGATCGCCATGGCCCTGCTCGGCACGAATCTCTCCCGCCGCGTCCTGGACCGCATGAGCGACGCCCAGTTCCGCCTGTGGAGCCGTTATCTGGTGATGGGAACCGCCGGCGTCTATCTCGGCCAGGGGCTGTTCCTGCTGGCAGCCCATTAAGAAAAACATTTTAAATCAATCTACTAACCTGTTCCTCCATTTCCATCCTTACTCCCTGGGGGCCGGATCCCGCCCCGGAGCCGCTGCAAAGCCCGCCTCTCCAATCCTTACGGCTTGGGGGCGGGCTTCCTTACATCCCGGGGGCGGGTAAGCCCTTGAGACTCCTGATCCGCCCCAGAATCTGACCCGCAACTCCGCAGACTCCCGCCATCCTTACCTCTCGGGGGCCTGGATCCGGCATTGGGCGCCCCCAAGCCGTAAGGATTGCGGTTGTCCACCGACCCCCGAACAGCAAAAATGCCTGAACGCCCCCAGGCAGTAAGGATAGAGCATGCCCGATAACACCGCTCCGCAGACTCGAGTCGCTGCGATTCGCGACATGAAGGCCTCCCGACCGGCCTGTCCGGCCGAGATTCGCACATCGGAAGCCTCGGCAGATCCGGCACTTGGCGTGCGCTTGCCTCTCCCTTTCCCTTTTAAGAAGATTCGTCGGCGCGAATCTCCAGGAGAGTCCGCGAGTCGCATCGAATCTTCCTTACAGGGTGGGGGAAATAGCCTTACCGGGTGGGGGCGAGTCGCACACCCCCCGGGGCGTAAGGGTTCCGCCCCCAGGATGTAAGGATGATCGGGATTCTTCGGCGCGACCCTTTCCTTACTTGTTTTTGGGGTAAGGATTGATTTAGCCTCGCTCGATTTCGCGGGAGGAAGGCGATGGCGGGTACGGGGCGCAGGAAGGCGCGCGGTGCGGTGACGGAGGAGTCCGTCCCGTCGGACGCGGCTGCGCCCGTCAAGGCGAACACGGTCAACACGGCGAAGACCGCCGCCCCGAATCTCGTCGTGCTGGGTCCGGAGGATCTGGCCGGCGGCGCCGTGATCGACGGCGACGGTGCCGCCACCACCCTGCCGGCGGTCGGCCCCGAATCCGCCGCTCCGGTCGCCGGCCTGACCGCCCGCGTCGCCAGCGCCACCTTCGAGCGCGACGGCTACAAGCATCTGATCAAGGCGGCGGAGGCGGTCTACAGCTATCCCGCCAACGGCACGCGCCTGTCGCTGCCGGCGCAGAAGATGCTGAATTTCATGATCCATCTGGCCGGCAGCCAGAACTTCGCCAACAAGCTCTACCGCCTGCCCAAGCGCGTGGTGCGCGGCAACCACAAGGGCAACGAGCGGATCTTCGACGCGCTGAAGGAGATTTTCGACTCCAGCCTCGTGGTCATCGGCCCCTTCCGTGGCCGCCGGTCGCGCGCCGAGCTGCGCATCCTCTCCAGCTATGTCCGGCCGGAGGAGGAGGAGGACAGCGACGCCGCCGACATCCATTTCCAGTTCACCGACGCCTTCCTGGAAATCCAGCGCTCGTCGCAGCTGTGGGCCAAGCTGTCCGGCCCGGCGATGGTCAAGGTCACCAGCACCTACGCGCTGAAGCTCTACGAGATCGGCATGCAGCGCTACCAGATGGACTATCCGTCGCTGGAGCTGGACATCGACACGCTGCGCAAGCTGATGAACGTGCCGGAGGGCGCCTACAAGGATTTCGGCATCCTGCGCACCCGCACCATCGACCGCGCCATCGCCGAGGTGAACCAGCTCGCCCCCTTCCGCGTCAGCATGCCGGAAGACAAGATGAAGCGGAAAGGCCGCAAGATCGAGGCGGTGACCCTGGAATTCCTCGCCAAGGACGAGGAGGAGGCGGCCGAGACCTATCTGGAGCGCGAACGCCACAGCGCCGGCCGCCGCGCCCGCCGCATCGGCAAGGTCGACACCGTCGCCCCCGCCGATCCCGTAGAATCCGGCCTCGCCGACCTCGGCCCGCTGCCCGACGCCGACGACGTGACCGCCCTGTGGGCCGCCGTCCTGCACGCCCTGAAGGGCAAGGTCCCCGCCCCGCTGCTGGCCGAACTGGAGCCGGAACGGGTGGAGGAAGCCCCCCAGGGCGGCCGCCGCCTCGTCCTGAAGGCCAGGAACGCCGCCGTCGCCGACACCGCCCGCATGAACCACTGGCCGAGCCTGAAATCGGCCCTGTCGTCCCTCACCGCCGGAATGATCGAGGACGTGGCCTTCGAGGTGGCGGCGCGCAAGCCGAAGGCGGCGAAGGCGGCCTCCCCCGAGGCGTAAGGATTGGGGCGCCTTCAGGGGCTACATCGTTTCCCGTTTCCGATCCGACGAACACCCGGCTGCACCTCTGCCGTTGTCGGGGGGTGTTTGCGTCCGCCGCCGTCAGGCGGTCGCCGCCTTGGCCGTCCGTCCGGCGACGTCGTCGAGGAAGGCGGTGATGTCGTCCTGCAAGTCGGACGGATCCTCCAGCCCGACGCTGATGCGCAGGATCAGGTCCTCACCGGTCCAGGGGCGGGCGGTGCGGTTGCGCTTCACGGGCATCGGCGCCATCAGGCTACGGGTCCCGCCCCAGGAGGCGCCGATGGCGAAGGTGCGCAACATGTCGAGGGCCGGCGGGACGTGCGGCGTCGCCGCGGGCGTGAACACGACGCTGAAGACGCCGCTGGCCCCGAGGAAATCACGCTTCCACACTGCATGGCCGGGAGAGTCGGGGAGTGCCGGATACAGAACCTTCTCCACCAGCGGGTGGCCGGCCAACCGTTCGGCCAGCGCCATCGCCCCGTCTGACGCCTGCCGCATCCGCACGCCCAGTGTCTCCATTCCCCGCAGCACCAGCGAGGCGTCATCGGGCGAAACACCGATCCCGTAGCGGCCGAGAGCGCTGCGGATCGGCGTGATCAGGGCCTCGTTCCGCACGGTGAGCGACCCCATCAGCAGATCGGAATGGCCGCTGACGTACTTCGTCAGCGCTTCGGTCACCAGATCGGCGCCATGGTCCAGAGGCTTGAAGTTCAGCGGGGTGGCCCAGCTGTTGTCGCAGCCGACCAGGGCGCCATGGCGGTGCGCCACCGCCGCGATGGCCGGCAGGTCCTGGACCTCCATGGTGGTGGAGCCGGGGGATTCGCACCAGACGACCTTGGTGCGTCCGTCGATCCGCCGCTCCAGGTCGGCGACGGAGGTCGGGTCGTAATAGTCGACCTCGATGCCGAATCTGACCAGATCGTGATCGGCGAAGTCGCGCATCGGTGGATAGGAGGTGTCGGCGATCAACATCCTGTCGCCCGCCTGCAGGAAGGGCAGCACGGCAAAGCTGTTGGCTGCCTGCCCTGACGGCAGAAGGAAAGTCCAGGCGCCGTTTTCAAGCGCCGTCAGCTTGGCTTCCAGCGTCCGGGTCGTTGGGGTGCCGTAAAGGCCGTAGGTATAGCCGGTATGCCCGCGTTCGCCGCGTGCCGCGTAATCTTCGGCGTTGGCGAATACGATTGTCGATCCACGATGGACGGGCACGGTGAGGCTATCGAACCCTTCGGCGGCAACCGAAGGATTCACCACGCATTGGGTGAGATCTTTCATGGGAGGCGTCCTTTGACTGACTCCCCCGATATGACGCCACCAGCCCTATTTCGTCCAATATGGATTTCAAGCTAGTCTATTCCCACAGGTTATAGAGAGACCATCATGAACCTGCGGCAGGTCGAGGTGTTCCACGCGGTGATGACCAACGGCACCGCTTCGCGCGCGGCCGAGGTGCTGCGCATTTCGCAACCCGCCGTCAGCAAGGCGCTCCAGGAGTTGGAGCGGGAAATCGGCTTCGCGCTGTTCCACCGCGCCAAAGGGCGCATGCTCCCGACGGAGGAGGCGCGGCTGTTCTTCCAGGAAGTGGCCTCATCCTTTGCCGGTCTGATCCATCTGCGCGCCGCCGCAGCGCGCATCCGTGACTTCGGCTCGGGGGAAATCCGGGTCGCCTGCCATTCGGCGGTCAGCACCACCATTCTGCCGAAGGCATTGCGTGCCTTCCAAGTGCGGCATCCCGACGTGTCGATCACAGTGCAAGCGCGTATGTCCTCGGTGGTGAAGGACCTGATCACTTCCGGCCAGTTCGATGTCGGGCTGGCGGCCGACGAGATCGACGTCACCGGAGTGGATGCGACGCTTTTCATGCAGCAGCGTCTCGTGATCGCGGTTCCGGCCGACCACCTGCTTGCGCAACGCAAAGTTCTGCATCCTGCCGATCTACACGGCACGCCATTCATCGCCCTCGCTCCCGAGGACACCGCGCGCCGCCGGCTGGATGGGGTGCTGGCCGCCCATGGCGTGATGCCGAAAATCGTGCTGGAGACGCCCTACTCGATGACCGTATGTGCGATGGTGCAGGCTGGCATCGGGTGCGGTCTGGTCAATCCACTGACTGCCGAACCCTATCTCGGTCGAGGCCTGGTCGTCTGTGCGTTCGAGCCGGAAATTCGATCACGCACTCTGCTCCTTCTGCCACCGAACCGTCGTCCATCTCGCATTGTCGCCGACTGCATCGCGGAGTTGATGGCGTTTTCAACGGATTGAGGTCTCCCCTCTCGGGAGGGGCCGAACGGCCGCAAACATCCATTCTCGGTTACCCTGTCCGACGGATTGCGGATCGGATAGCCGCCGTTCGTAAAAAGGTGGAGGCTTTCCAGCCCGCAACGGTCGTGCTGCCGCCAGGCGGCCGCACGCTACGGGGCATGGTGAGGTTTGCACCAATCCATGCTGTCGCATCGGTAACCGGGATGGCGTTGCGCTGGTTGAACGTCCTTGCCTTGGAAAGCGATGGCGTGGTGGCTGTTATGACAAGCCGGCACTATGGGGTGTAGGAGCACATGTTCCGAGCGCGTTTTCACATCCCGGACAATCTGAGCACTTCCGTCCCATCGCCCCCTGATCCCGGCGGGGCGCCGACCTTAACCTCTTGATCCCTGCGGATTTTGCACAAAACTCCCTATAAAGGGACAATTTTCCTATACCCTCTCCGCGAAACAGCCCCACCCCCTTGCGGAGCCACCCCATGCCCCTCGACAGCCGTACCCTGACCCCCAACGCTCTTGGCGACCGTTTCCCCTGCTGGGCCGAGGAACCGCCGGTGCCGTCCGAAGGCTCGCTGGTTCCCGGTTCGCAGTTTCATGAGGAGCAATGGGTCATGGCCGCCGGCATGCTGGCCCGTGGCAGCAGCTTTCTCAGCGTCTCCCGCGCCATGGGTTGCAGCCGGACGACTCTCTGGCGCGCCTATTACGGATCGAAGGACTTCCGTCACAGGGTGTGGTGGGAACGGCAGGCGCTGAACCGCGAGGCCGAACTCCGGCTCTCCTCTCTCCGCGCCCTGGTGGCGGAGCAGATCGAACGGCTGGTCTCGGCCGGCGATCCGTCGACCGTCCGCTGGCTGGCCGACCGGCTCGGTCTTCTCGACGGTCTCGGAGCCCCCTCTGCCCAACAGGCGGCCCAACAGCCGCAAACCCGGCAGCCGGCCGACTTCGCCGCCCCGCAGCGGTCGGAAGACCCGTCTGTCGAGATCGTCCCCGAACTGGACGATGACGACGACATCCCCGGCGCGATCCGTGAGCGCACCCCGCCCGATCCGCGCGCCGTCGCCGCCATCCTGGCCCGCCCGGAATCGACCGGGCCGAAGGGCGTCTATCCCTGGACGCTCAACCCCGACGATCCCTATCCCAACCTCGGCTCGGTGCAGGAGCGTCGGGGCGGAAAGGCCGCCTTCGGCCGTCTGTGAGGCATGCGGGCCAGCGGACATGGAACAGCAGCCGGAAACCGTTCCACGCTGTTCCATCCCCCCAAAGGCCCCCAAGCGGTAAGGATCGGCGGAGTCTCCCCCGCCGATCCCGTCACCCTCAGCCCTGCTTGGCCTTCAGCGCCGCCAGACGGTCGGACAGGCTGGTCGGCGCGGTCTTGCCCGACGCGGCGGCGAGCGCGGCGGCGATGTTGGGGTCTTCCTTCTCAGGGGCCGACGGGCGCAGCAGCTTGGCCTTGGCGTTGGCGGCCTCCGCCGCGGCCAGATCCTTGGCGGCGGTGTCCTGCATCGCCTTCAGCGCGACGGTCAGGCCGCTGGTCGCGCCGGCGAGGCCGGCGGCCTGACGGGCGGCTTCGGCCTGACGTTCGGCCATGGCGCGCTGCTGGTCGGCGCGGCCCATGTCGCGCTGGGCGCGGGTCAGTTCGGCGCGGGCGGCCTTCAGCTTGGCGCCGGCGTCGGCATAGTTCTTTTCCAGCATCTCCAGGAACTCGCGCGCCTCGACCGCATCGCGGACCTCGCGGTCGATCTCCGGAGCCATCTCCTCCAGCATGGCGACGACGGTCTCCAGGCTCTTCTCCAGGCCGGCCTTGCGGGTCGGGTCGGTCTCGGCCTCGATCTGGCGCTGCAGATGCTCGGCGGCGGCCATGCGCTGGTTCGACAGCGCCTTGATCTCGTCGGCCTCGCGCTGCTCGCGGTCATGGATGGCGCGGGCCTCCGCCACCTGCCGGCCAAGCTGGTCCAGATGCTGCTCCATGGTCCGCAGCTCCGCCTCGGTCGCGGACTTCGGATCCCAGCGCACCAGCGCCTCCATGGCGCCCTGGACGGCCTGGTCGGTCTTGACACCCATAAGGTTGCGGATGAAGGCAAGCATGGCTGATTCCTGTCGAAGGAGGGTTGTTGGAGGCGCCCCCCGCACCGGGGCGACGGACGCTTCGCCTGCACAGATGGGGAGGGGGCGATCCCGGAACCAGACCCCATCCTTACCTCTCGGGGGAGAGCTGTCTCCCCTTTATCCCGCCATGGCGGCGGCGTTGATCAGCGCCACCCCCAGCTGGACCCCGACCAGCGCCGCGGCCGACGCGACGTTGCCCGATTCGATCTGGCCGCGCAGGTCGCGGATCAGCAGGGTCGCCACGGCGAAGGCGACCAGTTGCAGGATCAGCGCCACCACGCCCCACAGCAGGATGTCCAGCACGAAGGCGCTGGTCGCCAGCGTCGCCGCCAGCGGGATGGCCAGCGCCACGATGGACCCGGCCAGCGTCAGGCCGCCGGCGGCATTGCCTTCCGCCACCAGCCGGCGCTCGTCGAAGGGGGTGATGCGGGTGTAGACGGCGACGCCCGCCACCAGCAGCGCCAGCGCGGTGGCGAGCTGGACCAGCAGCACCGGAAGGCCGGTGCCGAGCGCGGTCAGGATGGAACCGAAGGTGCTTTCCATGGGGCCGGCACTCTTGTCGTGTGGGTTAGGACAGGGAGAGGGAAGCGGGGTTCACGTCGATGCCGGCGGCGATCTCGACCGACGCGCGGCCGGACCGCTCCACCGCCTCCACCAGGATATATTCGGTGGCGGGCGCCGGGGACGCGGCGTTGGTCGGCGCGCCGTACAGCATCGACTGGCTGGTCACCGTCTCGGTCCCGCGCAGGGTCTGGCGCGCCTCGCTGAGGGTGAAGGGCTGGATCCGGCTGGCCCCCGGCTGCCAGACGCGGGGATAGAGCTTGCCGTCCTTGGTCTGGAATTCCGGCCAGCCGATCATCCCCTCCGCATCGTCCAGCCAGAACCCCCACTCGCCCTCGTCGGATGGGGTGACGCTGTCGATGGGCGTGAAATAGCGGCACTCGTCCGGCTGCCCGTCGGGGCCGAGGTGGATCTGGAAGAAGCCGCCCCCCGGCAGATGCAGGCGATAGACGGTCGCCGGGCCGGAGGTGACTGTGCCGACCGCCTCGATCGACACCAGCCGGTCGGTGCCGGTGTCCGGCGCCTTGACCTTGGTGGCGCCCTCCGCCAGCAGGAAGGGGGTGGGGTCGATGGTGACGGTCATGCCCAGCCGGAACAGCGACGGGCTGTAGGCCTTGCCGCTGAGCTTCTGGTTGACGTAATTGCCGAGCGTTCCGAACAGGGGCACGTCCGATCCTCCCTTGGATACAGGGCTGTTGGCGACTGGACCCGATTTTGGCGGCGACTCCATCCGGCGCCGCGCCCGCCACAGCAGGAACAGCACCGCGATGCCGAGCAGCAGGAAGCCCCACCACCAGAAGCCGTGCCCGCCGGATCCGCCACCGACATCGCCTGGGGCCTGCGCCGCGCTGGCGCTGTCCACCGAACTGGACGAGTCGGCGCGGGCCAGTTCCGCCGGCACGTCGGGCGGCAGCTGACCGGCCTCGCGCGGGGTTCCGGCCTGGGCGGCCATCTGCTGGTCGAGCTGGTCCAGCTTGGCGCGCAGTTCCGCATTGTCGCTGGCCAGCCGGTCGGCCTCCTGCCGCCACTCGCGATAGCCGGGGTCTTCGGCATTGTTGTGGAAGAAGGCGGCATGTCCCGGCCGGGTCAGCGTGTCGAGCATGAACCACAGGAACAGCCCGTCCCAGATGCCGAAGCGGCGGGGGGCGCTGTAGGCGTAGGGCGGCGGGCTCCAGCCGTAGCCGCCATAGCGGTTGGCCGGCGCCGGCCGTGTCGACGGGGTGCGGTAGGAGGAGCCGCCCGATCCCCAGCCCCACCCCCAGCCCGAGCCGCTGGACCCGCTGCTGCGGCCTTGGGTCGAGGCGGCGGGCGGCGGCGCGCCCGGCTGGGCCGGCGGCGTGCGGTCGTTCTCCTGCCGGGTGCGGTAGCGGTTCAGCGCATCCGCCGAACCCTGCTGGCTGAAGGTCCGGTCACCGGCCGAGCTGGGCGGCGCGGCGACCGGCGGGGCGCTGTTGCCCGGCCGGGCATAGCCGCCGCTGGAACTGGACGGCCCGCCGGAGAACCAGCCGCCGCCGCTTCCGGTGGAAGGCGTTCGCGGCGCGGACGGGCGGGAATAGCCGCCGCTGCCGCCGCCGATGGACGGGGTACGGGACGGTCGCGAATAACCGCCGGACGACCGGCTTCTGGAGCCGGCGCGGGCTTCGGCCTCTCCCGGCGCCAGGGTGATGGCTGCAACGGTGGCGGCGATGGCAAGCGGAGCGGGGGCAACAGGAGCGGTAAGGATCGCGCCGACGGGGACCGACAGCGGCTGCACCGTCATCAGAAGGGCGACGGCGGCGGCGCGCCACCGTTTCGTCCAGCGGTCCTGACGCCGGGTGGGCCTTTGGGGCTTCTCGGTTTGCGTCATCTTCCTCTCGCGCGTCATCCGGAGCCGGTTCAACCGGCCCTTCCGGCGATTCGTTGCGCGAGCCTAGGCAGATACGCCGCCGTGCTCAAGGATAACCGTCGTGGTCGGCTCTTATGGTGCCCGTCAGGAGACGGCGGTCACCGTCCGCTTGTCCCGTTCCGGTTCCGGCTGCGGCGGGCGCAGGGTCGGCGGGCCGCCGGCGGCGGTGACGAGACGGTCGCTCGCGGCCTCCAGCCGCTCCTCCAGGTCGCGCATCGCCTCGGCGCGCGGCGTTCCGGGCATGATCGGCGGCAGGAACTCCACCACCACCGTGCCGGGATACTTCAGGAAGCTGTGGCGCGGCCAATAGAGCCCGGCATTCAGCGCCATCGGCACGATGGGAATGCCCAGGCTGTCGTACAGCACGCCGACGCCGATGCGGTAGGGCCGGTAGGTGCCCGGCGCGACGCGGGTGCCCTGCGGGAAGATCACGATCGGGCGACCCTCGTCCCGCACCGGGCGGGAGTTGCGGATCAGCGACTTGATCGCCGCCCCGCCGGCGCCGCGGTCGACCGGGATCATCTTCGCCTTGGCGGCGTACCAACCCCAGATCGGGATCCACATCAGCTCGCGCTTCAGGATGATCGCGGGATCCTTCACCAGCAGGTGGAGCTTCATCGTCTCCCAGGCCGACTGGTGCTTGGCCGCCAGCAGGAAGGGACCGTCGGGCAGGTTCTCGCGCCCGCGCACCTCGTAGCGGATGCCGACGAGCGTGCGCTCAAGCCAGCCGACCGTGCGCAGATACCACACCACGACCGCCACCATCTGCGGCCGCGGCAGCAGCAGCATCCACAGCAGGGCGAAGCACATCAGCGCGGTCCAGAGATGGAACGCGATGTTGAAGGCGAGGGACCGGATCCAGATCATGGCCGGCAACTTGTCAGGTCTTCGCCGACTTCTCAAGTATTCCGCGTGGTCCGGGACATCTTCGAAGGTTGCGGGGCGGGGTGGACTCCGCCCCCCGCCGGGTGCATTGTCCCCGGCGCGGAGGGGTTGACGAGCTGTGGTGGGACCGTGATTCGTTTCGAGAATGTCGGCTTGCGGTACGGCACCGAGGCGGAGGTGCTGCGCGACATCAGCTTTACCCTTCAGCCCGGATCCTTCCATTTCCTGACCGGCGCCAGCGGCGCGGGCAAATCGTCGCTGCTGAAGCTGATGTATCTCGCCCACCGGCCCTCGCGCGGGCTGGTCACCCTGTTCGGCCGTGACATGGCGATGGTGACCCGCCGCGACCTGCCGGAACTCCGCCGCCAGATCGGCGTGGTGTTCCAGGATTTCGCTCTGCTCGACCATCTGTCGGCACTGGACAATGTCGCGCTGCCGCTGCGCATGGCCGGCACGCCGGAAGCCGACGTGGTCGCCCATTGCAGCGAGATCCTGCGCTGGGTGGGGCTGGGCAACCACCTGCACGCCAAGCCGTCGACCCTGTCGGGCGGGCAGAAGCAGCGGGTCGCCATCGCCCGGTCGGTGATCAACCGGCCGCGGCTGCTGCTGGCCGACGAGCCCACCGGCAACGTCGACGACGGCATCGGCATGCGGCTGCTCTATCTGTTCGAGGAACTGTACAAGCTGGGGACCACCGTGGTGATCGCCACCCACAACGAGGCGCTGATCCGCCGTTTCGACCATCCGCGCCTGCATCTCGACAATGGCCGGCTGATGGTCGTTCCCTCGCGCGGCAGCCGGGCGAATGAGGGCCGGGCGCAGGACGCGCGGGCCAACGATGCAAGGTGGGAGTAGCGGCATGGCGCTTCGTCCCGTGCGTCCCCGTTCCGACCTGCCGCTGGCGGTCGATCCGTCCTCGCGCTTTCTCGGCTGGATCACCGCGCTGATGGCCTTCCTGGCGGCGCTGGCGCTGGCCGGCGCCATGCTGGTGTCGGACATGGCGCAACGCTGGGACAACGGGCTGGCCGGCGGCCTGACCGTGCAGGTGGCGCCGATGCCGGGCGCTCCCGTGGCGCCGCTGGACGAGCGGGCGGAGGCGGCGTTGACCGTGCTGCGCTCCACCCCCGGGATCGGGTCCGCCACCCTGCTGAGCGGCGGCGAGATCGCCCGGCTGCTGGAGCCCTGGCTGGGATCGGGGGCTTCGGACCCGCTGCTGCCGATGCCAAGGATGATCGATGTCGTCGCCGACGGGCCGGTCGACATTGCGGGGCTGCGCCTGCGCCTGACCTCCGCAGCACCGGGGGCGACGCTGGACGACCATGCGGTTTGGCTGGCCGACCTGCGCTCATTCGCCGGGGCGATCCGGCTGGCGGCGGTTGGCGTGTTGCTGCTGATCGGTGCGGCGGCGGTGATGACGGTGGTCTTCGCCGTGCGCACAGGCCTTGCCATCCACCGGCCGGTGGTGGAACTGCTGCACCTGATGGGAGCCACCGACTGCTACGTCTCCCGCCAGTTCGAACGGCATGTGGTGTCCTTGAGCCTGCGCGGCGGCGGGATCGGTCTGCTGCTGGCCGGCGGCACCATGTATGGGCTGCACCGCGCATCCCAGGGATTGCGGGCCAGCCTGCTGCCGGATCTGGCGCTGGAGCCCTGGCAATGGGTGGTTCTGCTGCTGGTGCCGGCTGCGTTGGCCCTGCTGGCGCTGGCGACCGCGCGCTGGACCGTGCTGCGCACGCTGGAGTCGATGCCGTGACGGGGGTGCGATGAGCCTCATCCACCGACAGCGCGGCAGCGGGGTGATGGCGCGGGCGGTCGGACATCTGTTCACCGGCGCGCTGGTGCTGGCGGTCGCCTGGCTGGCCGGTCTGTTCTGGTATGCGGCCGACGTGCCGCGCTCGCCCCCCACCGGCGCCGATGCCGAACGGCGGACCGACGCCATCGTCGTGCTGACCGGCGGCAGCAACCGGCTGGTCACCGGGCTGGAACTGCTGGCCGCCGGGCGGGCGAAGAAGTTGTTTGTGTCCGGCGTCTATGACGGGGTGGAGGTGCAGGAGTTGCTGAAGCTCTCCCGCCATTCCCCGACCGAGATGGAATGCTGCATCACGCTGGGCTATTCCGCCGACAGCACCATCGGCAACGCCTATGAGACCGCGGATTGGATGCGCGACCAGGGGTTCCGGTCGCTGCGGCTGGTGACCGCCAACTACCACATGCGCCGCAGCATGCTGGAACTGTCGATGGCGATGCCCGACCTGGAACTGGTCCCCCATCCCGTCGTCGCTCCCACCGTCCATCTCGACGATTGGTGGATGTGGCCCGGCACCGCCAACCTGCTCGTCAATGAATACAACAAGCTGCTGGTGGTGGGCCTGCGCTGGATGGTGCGCAGCCTGTTCCGGGACTGACCAGGGAAATCGGAGTGGTGCGCCCTAAAAGCGAATGAGAATGACTTGCAATTGGCGGCGGGCGAAGGTAGGGTTCGGTTCAGGGTTCACGCCCGGACACCGCCGACCGCAACGTCCGTCCAGCAAGAAAGACACGCCATGCACGACAGCGCCGTCTCCGCTCCCGCCTCCTTCATCGCCGCGTCCCTGCCGGTGGTCGAATCCGCCCGCCTGATGTCGGGCAGCCGCGAGATCGTGATCCAGCACGCCGGGCAGAGCTACCGCCTGCGCGTGACCCGCGCCAATAAACTGATTCTGACCAAATAAAAGACCTTCAACGAACCTTCCGGGAAGACGTCACCGAGAATGGGCGCCGGCCGCATGGTCCGGCGCCCATTTTCTTTTTTGTGATGACGTTTCACGCCCGGCCTTGTACCTCATAGCCGGCATCTTCGATGGCTTGGCGGATGACGGATTCATCAGCTTTGCCTTCAACGGAAACCTGGCCGGCCTTCAGGTCGACCAGCGCACGGTCCACCGCGGGAACGGCTTCCACGGCCTTGGTCACGGTCTGGGCGCAGTGGCCGCAGGTCATTCCGGATACCTTCAGTGTCAGCATTGGTCTTCTCCCTTGATCGCGTGTGATGCTTGATTGGGACAGGCTGCGCCTTCCAGCGACTGGAAGGTCAAGCGGCATTCCATAGGCCCGCTCAACCGCTTGTCGGCGAGATCGTCCCACCCTTCCGGCGCCGTCTAAAAAATGAGACGAAATCTCCAACTGGAGACCGACGGCAGAGCGCTTGTCTCGAATCTGAGATGTAGGTTCGGGCACCGTTTTTGTGTGCAGCGCAAAAAGTCCGATGCGTCAAAGGTTTCGCCTGCGACGATCGAACCGTCTGCTACTGGCATGACCCTTGCTGATACCGATGCATGCACCCGTGACCGGGTTCACCACGAGAGGCTGCGGCGGCTGTCTCCGCCGCAATGCCCGGAACCGACATCCCTGACGTCGGCCATCCGAAAAGAACAATCGAGGGAGCATCGTCCAAATGAGTTTCCTGATCTGCTTGGGAGCGCTCGCGTTCCTCATGCTGGTCGCCTACCGGGGCTTCAGCGTCATCCTCTTCGCGCCGGTGGCGGCGCTGGCGGCGGTGCTGCTGACCGATCCGTCCGCCGTGCCGCCGGTCTTCACCGGCCTGTTCATGGACAAGATGGTCGGCTTCGTGAGGCTGTACTTCCCGGTCTTCCTGCTGGGGGCGGTGTTCGGCAAGGTGATCGAACTGTCCGGCTTCTCCAAGTCGATCGTCTCCGCCGTCATCAAGCTGGTCGGGCGCGAGCGTGCGGTGACCTCCATCGTCCTGGTCTGTCTGCTGCTCACCTATGGCGGCGTGTCGCTGTTCGTCGTGGTTTTCGCCGTCTATCCCTTCGCGGCGGAGATGTTCCGGCAGGGCGACATTCCCAAGCGCCTGATCCCAGGCGTGATCGCGCTGGGCGCTTTCACCGTCACCATGGATGCGCTGCCGGGCACGCCGCAGATCCAGAACATCATCCCGACCACTTTCTTCAAGACCGACGCCTATGCCGCTCCCTGGCTGGGCCTGATCGGCTCGGTTTTCATCCTGACGCTGGGCCTGCTCTATCTGGAATGGCGGGTGCGCTCCGCCATCGCGCGCGGTGAGGGGTATGGCAACGGCCACACCAACGAGCCGGAGCCGGTGGCTTCCGAGCTGCTGCCGAATCCGATCCTGGCGCTGTCGCCGCTGGTCGCCGTTGGCGTGCTGAACAAGCTGTTCACCATGGCGATTCCCGGCATTTACGGCACCACCAGCGAGGTGGCGCTGACCCCCGGCGCCAAGCCGCTGGTGACGCAGGTCTCCGCCGTCGCCGGCATCTGGGCGGTGGAAGGGGCGTTGCTCTGCGGCATCCTGCTGGTGCTGGCCTTCGCCTGGAAGCCGGTGTCCCAGCGCTTCGCCGAGGGCACGAAGGCCGCCATCGGCGGGTCGCTGCTGGCCTCGATGAACACGGCGTCGGAATACGGCTTCGGTGCGGTCATCGCGGCGCTGCCGGGCTTCCTGGTGATCCGCGATGCGCTGTCCGCCATCCCCAACCCGCTGGTGAACGAGGCGGTGACGGTCACCGCGCTCGCCGGCATCACCGGGTCGGCGTCCGGCGGCATGAGCATCGCCCTGGCGGCGATGGCCGACCAGTTCATCACCGCCGCCAACGCCGCCGGCATCCCGATGGAGGTGCTGCACCGCGTCGCCTCGATGGCCAGCGGCGGCATGGACACCTTGCCGCACAACGGTGCCGTCATCACCTTGCTGGGCGTCACCGGGCTGACGCACCGGCAGTCCTATGGCGACATCTTCGCCGTCACCTGCATCAAGACGCTGGCGGTCTTCTTCGTGATCGCCGTCTACTACCTGACCGGGATCGTCTGATCATGAAGAACAAGCTCATATCCCTGGAAGAGGCCGTTGCACGCATTCCCGACGGCGCTTCCCTGCTGATCGGCGGCTTCATGGCCGTCGGCGGCCCCAACCGCCTGGTGGACGAACTGATCCGCCAGGGCAAGCGCGACCTGACCATCATCGCCAACGACACCGCCCGGCCCAACAACGGCCTGGGCAAGCTGGTGGTGGAGAAGCTGGTGCGCCGTGTCGTCACCAGTCACATCGGCCTGAACCCCGAGACGCAGAAGCAGATGATCGCCGGCGACATCGAGGTGGAACTGGTGCCGCAGGGTACGCTGGCCGAGCGCATCCGTGCCGGCGGCGTCGGGCTGGGCGGCGTGCTGACCCCCACCGGCGTCGGCACCACGGTGGAGGAGGGCAAGCGCAAGGTCGAGATCGACGGCGTGACCTATCTGCTGGAAATGCCGATCAAGGCCGACTTCGCGCTGGTCGCCGCCAAGCAGGCCGACCTGTACGGCAACCTGACCTACGCGCTGACGGCGCGCAACTTCAACCCGCTGATGGCGATGGCTGGCGCCACCGTCATCGCCGAGGCCGAAGACATCCTGCCCGTCGGCTGCATCCCGCCAGATGCGGTGATGACGCCGTCGGTGCTGGTCGACCACATCGTCACCTCCAAGCCGCGCTGATCGGGGAGTATCGAGCCATGGATGAAAAGACCCTGATCGCCAAGCGTGTCGCGCTGGAGCTGAAGGACGGTGACCTCGTCAACCTGGGCATCGGCCTGCCGACTCTCGTCGCCCGCTATGTCCCGGCCGGACGCCACGTGTTCTTCCAGTCGGAGAACGGGATCGTCGGCATGTCCGGCCCGATCACCGGAGCGGAGAATCACGACCTGACCGATGCCGGCGGCTCGCCCATCTCAGCCCTGCCGGGGGCGGCGTCCTTCGACAGCGCCCTCTCCTTCGGGCTGATCCGCGGCGGCCATCTGGACGTCACCGTGCTGGGCGGCCTGCAGGTGGACCGCGAGGGGCGGCTCGCCAACTGGATGGTGCCGGGCAAGATGGTGCCGGGCATGGGCGGGGCGATGGATCTGGTCACCGGCGCCCGCCGGGTGATCGTCGCCATGCAGCACAGCGCCAAGGGCGAGGCCAAGATCGTCGGGCGTTGCGGCCTGCCGCTGACCTCGGTCCGCCGCGTCGATCTGGTGGTGACCGACCTCGCCGTCATCGAGCCGACCGATGCCGGCCTCGTCTTGAAGGAAACCGCCCCCGGTGTCACGGTGGAGCAGGTGATCGCCAACACCGGGTGCGAACTGATCATCGCCCCGGACCTCCGTTCCATGCCGATCGAAGGATAAAGAAGAATGACCAATCTGAAGGGGAAGGCCGCACTCGTTACTGGGTCCACCAGCGGGATCGGCCTTGGGATCGCACGGCAGCTTGCGGGGCAGGGCGCCGACCTGATGCTGAACGGCTTCGGCGATGCCGGCTATATCGCCGAGTTGTGCCGGTCGCTGTCGACGGAATTCGGCGTGCGCGTCGCCCACAACGGCGCCGACATGTCGAAGCCCGAGGAGATCGAGGCGATGGTCGCCGCCACCGAGGAGGCCTATGGCCGGCTGGACGTGCTGGTCAACAATGCCGGCATCCAGCATGTGGCGCCGGTCGACGCCTTCCCGGTGGAACGATGGGACGCGGTGATCGCCATCAACCTGTCGGCCGTCTTCCATGGCACCCGCGCGGCGTTGCCGGGCATGAAGACGCGGGGCTGGGGCCGGGTCATCAACATCGCGTCGGTGCATGGGCTGGTGGCGTCGGTCAACAAGTCGGCCTACGTCGCCGCCAAGCACGGCGTGATCGGCCTGACCAAGGTGACGGCACTGGAACTGGCGGAGACCAACATCACCTGCAACGCCATTTGCCCAGGCTGGGTGCTGACCCCGCTGGTGCAGAAGCAGATCGACGCGCTGGCTGCCTCCCGCAACCTGTCGGTGGAGGACGCCGGGCGCGAACTGCTGAGCGAGAAGCAGCCGTCCAAGTCCTTCGTCACGCCGGAACAGCTGGGCGAACTGGCGGTGTTCCTGTGCTCGGAGGCCGCCGGCAACATGCGTGGTGCGGCCCTGACGATGGACGGCGGCTGGACCGCCCAATAAGATTGGCGCCGTGACGCATTGGGGGCGGGTCGACAGGCCTGTCCCCATGAGTCCCGGGTTTTTCAGGTGTCAGGTGTCAGCTGTCGCTGGTGATGGGGACGAGGTCGAAGGGCGTCGCGATGAAAGGGCGGCCCCGGCCGTGACCGGCACGCGCATGGCCGCGTTCGGTCGCCGCCTGCCGGAAATAGCCGACCACGAACACGCGCAGGGCGTTGGCAAGCGACACGCCCGCCTGGGAAGAACGGCGGCCCTGCTGCTCCATGCGATCACGGACGTCGTAGCAGAGGTCGTCCACCGTCAGATCCTCCCGACGGCAGATTTCTTCGAGCCCTTCCCAATATGACGGCTCCAATCGGATCGTTACATCGCGCCCGGACAATTTGAGCGTGCGGGAAGTCAGTGAAGCGACGCCCGTGAATTGATCGACGCTGGATTTCCTGTTCCCTTCGCTCGACATGCTCTTAAGCCCTCGTGCTACCCGTGCGATTGCCCCCAACGCATGCACACTATAACGCGACCACAACCTATTTTGGGAACAAAACTTTAGGCAGGTAAGGATTCCCCCTAGGGAACCCGTTCAGGGTCACCGGCCATGTCCTTTAGTAGTGCCAGATCATTGATGACGATAAACCCTTTGGCATATGTCACCACTCCGGCCTTTCGCAGGGCACCGAGGCACTTGTTCACCATTTCACGGGTGACTCCCAACATGTTGGCCAGGGCCTCCTGTGACAACGGCAGGGTCAGCCGCAGGCCGGTCGCAGTCTGCTGCCCATAGCTGTCGGACAGCAGCAGCAGCCTGCGGGCCAGCCGACGCGGCACATCATGGAAGACGGCGTCCTCGATATTCTCCGATACCCAGCGCAGCCGGTCGCACAGAACGATCATCATGCGGGTACACAGGCGCGGGTGACGCTCCAGGAACGGAATGAAGTCGGCGCGGTCGATGCGGTAAAGCTCGACCGGCCGCAGGGCGATCGCGGCGGCTGTGCGTTCCCGCCCGTCGATCAGGCCGATCTCGCCCAGGACATCGCCGGCTTCCAGGATGTTGAGCAGCATCGTCTTTCCGTCCGCCGAGGAGGTGCGGATGGCGATCTGTCCCTTCAACACGGCGAACAGGCTGTCGCCGGGGTCCCCCTTATCGAAGATGATCTGGTCGGCATCAAAGCGGGCAATGCGACCCAGCGTCAGCATTTCCGTCATCTGACCGGCATCGAGTTCCCCGAGCAGCCGGTTGCGCCTCAGCACCGCCGCAACATCCATCGGCGCGTTCATCCGTCCGTCCAGGCACAGTTTCGCGCCGGGCTGGCAGTCATCGCCACCCCGGCGCGATCAGTCTAGCCGATACGCCCTTACATCGCGAGCGGAGCCGCGTCGCGCAGGGCACGCTCCCAAAGGACGGTGCGCTCGAAGTGGAAACGAGCCTCCGGCGCCGCATCGTCACCGGTCGGACGGCCGAGCCGTCGAGCCATGGTGCGCAGCATCGCCTTGGCGTCCTCGCGCTTCTGGTCGAACCGGCCATGCGGCAGCCAACCGCGGAAAGCCGCCAGTTCGCCCGCCGAAAGGCCGATATCGGCACCCAGCCGCAGCATCCGGCCGTAGCCGCGCTCGCGGTAGGGCAGTTCCTTGGCGATCGATTCCAGGCGGAGGGCCGTTTCGGCGGTCAGCACCCGGTCTGCCATTGCGTCGGACAGGGTGCGGCGGATGTTGACCATGGCCTCAGACAGCGAGGTGTAGCCCAACTCGGCCGGGCCGTGGATCACCGCCACCTCGTCGTCGTCCTCCAGCCGGCCGTCGCGGAACGCCTCGAAGATGGCGCCGACGCCGATCATGCCGAAGGGGTACAGCTCCGCCGCGCGTAGCGCCCCCATGCTGGAGGCACCGAACACCGGAATGCCGGCATGGATGGCGTAGAGGATTTCCTTGTGCCAGACCGACGGCACGCTTTCGAAGAAGCCGTCGATGATGCCGATGGCCGCCGGCTTTTCCGCACACAGCCGCAACACGTCGCCCTGGGCGACCGGCGGCAGATAGGTGGCGTCCAGCTCCAACGCCGCATCCTCGCGCGGCAGGGTGGGGCCGAGGAAGACATAGACGCCGCTCATGCCGCCTTCTCCATGGCTTGGGTGCCGAGCGCGCGCAGACCGCGTTCGCCCAGCAGGTAGTCGGGGGATTCGTCGGCACCCTCCAGCCCCGGAACGACGACGCGCACGACGGGGATGCCGAATTCGGGCTTGGTCAGGTCGACCGCCACCGCTTCCTCGATCCCGACCGCGCGCAGCCGGTCGAGCTGGTGGGCGAGGTCGGCCTCGATGGTGGGGGCGGTGCTGGTCGGACAATGGTGGAAGGAGCGCCGGCCGGCGCCCTCCACGATCATGGCCTTCCAGCGGGCGTGGTGGGCAGGGTCGAGGTGGCGTTCGTATTCGGCCCGGGGCATGTCGTCACGGGCGCCGGCGATGAAGGTCAGGCGGCTCTGTGCCGCTTCGGTCAGGGCGCGGGACAGGGCGATCTCGCGCGCCGCATGACAACCCATGCCGGTGGCCGGACGGATGGAATGCTGGGGCATTTCCTCGCGTTCGACGATGCGGCAGAGGAAGGCGGGCAGGCCGACGTCGCTGGTGGTCTCCCACACGCCGACGGCGACCCCGGCCGCCTCGAAGCGGTCGATCAGCGAGCGGCAGACCGGATCGTCGATGCTGTCCAGGTCGATGCGGGTCGCCGCCTGGGCCACCGGGTCCTGCAGGCGCCACAGGGTGGTCGCGTCGCGCTCCACCAGTTCGGTGACGGCGTGGCTGATCGCCTCCACCTTGTGGTTTCCCGACGCCAGCCCGTTGGATCCGGCCAGGAAGGCGCCGTGGCCGGGGGCCATCGGCACGGTGAAATTCAGGTGGACCATCTCGAACGGAACCCATTTCGGGCCGCCGTTCAGCAGGTCCTGCCCCTCGATCCACAGGATGGGGCTGTTGGGGTTGAAGCTGCCGGTCGACAACCGGGGCAGGCGGTCGACGTCCACCACCGGATGGGTCCAGCGCAGCTCCTCGAAACTGGCGAACTTCAGCGGCAGGGTGATGCGTTCGGCGTGGTAGCTCTCGATCGACTCCATGACACCCGACGCCTTGGCGGCGGCGAGCGTCACCCCCTTGCCCTGCGACACCGAGATGGAGCGGGAATTCGGTCGTGTCACCATCACCACCGGAATGCCGACGGCATCCAGCCCGGTGACGTTGGCGACCCGGGTGATCCCCATGATCGGCAGGAACGGGGCGACCCGCGCCAGGGTCTGTTCGGGCGCCATGACCCGGTGGGTGCCGACCGTGTGGGCCTTCACCGCATCCGAAGCGGAGGCTTTGACATCGAGCAGATCGAAGGGCATCGCGGCTTGTCCGGGGTGGAGGAAAATCGAGAGGGCGCGTCCCGTTCCCGGGTCCGTGGCCGGTCAGCACCAGTGCGGTGCTGGTGGCCACGGTCCGAAGAACCGGAACCGGGAACCCGATCAGGCGCCCGGAGCGATCATGGTACGGGCAGCCTCGTGGTCTGCGGTTTCGAAACCGGCGCGATCACCCGAGCGAATATGGGTACGGGCGGTGGCGATAGCCGTGTCGGCAATTTCCGAAACCCCGTGTGCGGTCACGCTATACAGACGGCCATCGGCGCCACGGATCATCGACGCCTGCGAAATCGACATGTTCATATGAAAGTCCTTCATGTGTGTGGCTGACAGACAAACTCTTCACATGCAAAGGAATATCTTGCTGTGAAAAACTTCACAGTGCTCGAATCGCGATCAGTGTAGAGATCTCAGGAGACAACGTCATTCCGTCCAGCTTTAGGAGCGGTCTATGCGATTTCACAGAAAATCTTTATCTGATGCGTCGTATGGCACTGATCTGCGCAGCCTAATGGTGTGGCCGTCGGTGGTCTCCCGGACCATCCCTCTCATGGATCGGCGCGCAAAATTGCGCTTGGAAATGGCGATCTGGAGTGGATTGGACGAAATAGCAAAAAAAGAAGAGCGCCCTGTCCGTGATCTCTGTCAAGAAGTAGATGCTTCGCGGCCAGCCACGATGCCGTTAACGAACGCAATCCGCAGCTATGTGCTAGATTATTTCCGGCAGGCGGAGATTCGCTAATTGTGCATAAAGGTTTAGTTAATAACCCTTTCCTGATCGCTGACTCCGAAATT
Source organism: Azospirillum oryzae (assembly GCF_900177515.1). GTDB lineage: Bacteria > Pseudomonadota > Alphaproteobacteria > Azospirillales > Azospirillaceae > Azospirillum > Azospirillum oryzae_A. Next base: position 113,837 of record NZ_FXAK01000010.1, on the reverse strand, counting down.
TTTTCTGTTCAATGTTCTAGAGCACCTGTCCGCGATGCGAATCAAAGACAACGCTCTTGCATTCTTTTCTGCAATTTCTAAACGTTTTTTTGTCTCACCTAAACTGTTGTGCATAATAAAATTTACCTCCGCTTCAAGTGCTTCTGCCTTAGCCAAATAGCCAAGTCTAGCTGTTTCAGATGCCGACTTCCGGACGAATGCAGCCCGTATTCTTGCCTGTTCCGGCGCGCCTGCTAGAAGGTGTGTTTCAGCAAGCCAAAGATGTACCTGACTAATATAGGCATTGACCCGCTCCTGTTCAGCAATCGCCAATCCCTGCTGAAAGAGCGCAAGGCCATCATTGATCCTACCGGTTAGAGCGTTTGCATAGGCCACAGCTCCCATCAGAAATGGCTTATGCAGCTTTGAATGTATCGACTCGCACAATTCTAGTGCCGATTCAAGGTAGGGCATTGACTGGATCGGGTTCCCTAATAATAGATAAGTCCACCCAATGTGCTCGTAGGCATAGAGCCGAGAAAAATTGTGATTGCTTGCATCTGCAGCAACGACGGCGTCAATAGCCATGCTGATCGCTTCGCATTCAAGGTCAATTTCGGCACAGTTTCTTGCAAGGTTAGCGCAAATTCCAACCTTTGCGACAACGGCAAGTCCAAACCGCTCATGGAGACAGTTATTGGGCAACATCTTGCGAGCGGATCGAAGCAAATTCCGTCCTTCTAAATAGTGACCCTTTTCTGCCAATATGCCACCTAGGCGTCCAAGAAGCTGTATCTGTGTCTTGCGATCAAAACTCCCATCATTGGCTGCTAGCCCTTCGCGGCTGTATTGAACAGCTTTATCTATATTGCCGTTCGACCACTCTACTGCAGCAAGCATTGACGACACCCGCGCATAGCGTCGCGGATCTCCGAGAGTAAGAGACAAGTTGCGAGTTTCGTTAAGAAGTGGACCCGTATCTGTAAAGCCGCGCGGCATCCGCGCGCGTGATAATGAAATAGAAGTATCAATCCGCCGCAACCGGTTGCGCGGTGTGTCCAGGCATCGGTCAAGGGCAGTCAAGGCGTTCCGGTAATGCCGGCTCGCGTCCTCCAGCCGGGAGCGCAGTTCCGCCCGCACGCCCGCCCGCCGGCCGAACAGGTGCGCGGCCGGCCAGTTTTCCGCCTTGAAGGCGTGGTGAGCCAGCAGGTCCAGGCGGTTGGGCAGGTCGGCGTCGCGGCGGTGGCGCAGCGCCTCCAGCACGCGGGCATGAAGCGCCCGGCGGTCGGACTTGGTCAGGGTGGCGTAGGCGACCTCCTGGATCAGCGCATGCTTGAAGGAATATTCCAGGTTGGGCAGCAGGCGGGTGCGCAGCACGAAGCCGGCGCGCTCCAGATAGGCCAGAGTGTCGGACAGGACTGGCATGGGCAGGCAGGTCAGCGCCTGCAGCAGCCCGACATCGAAGGTGGTGCCGATCACGGCGGCATTCATTAGCAGCCGGCGCCGTTCGAGCGTCATCAGGTCCATGCGCTCGCCCAGCAGCGCGTGCAGCGTGCGCGGCAGCTTGTCGACCACCAGCGGGTCGATCAGCCGGTAGGAGCCCGGCGAACCTTCGATGGCGTTGGCTGTCTCCAGCGTGCGCAGAACCTCTTCCAGATAGAGCGGAACGCCCTGGCAGCGGGTGGCGACCTGGGTCTTCAACTCGACCAGCGACCAGTCCGGCCCCAGCCAATGGGCCAGGAAACGCTGCACCTGATCCGGCGACAGCATACCCAACTCCATGCGCCGCCCGCCCGGCCGGCCGTTCCAGCCCTGTTCCCGCGATTCCGGCCCCAGCGGCGGCGGTCGCCGGGTGGCGAGCAGCAGCAGGCGCGACCCGGACCCCGGCAGCGCTTCCGCCAGCCTGTCCAGCAGCCGCACCATCACCGGCCGCGCCCAGTGCGCATCCTCGACCAGGACCAGCAGCGGCCGGCCCACGACCCCCTCACCATCGGTCTCGGCGCCATCATGCGCTGGGACCGGAGCCGCGAGTTCAAGCGTCGCCCCCACCAGCCCTTCGATGCCCAGCGACAGGCGCTGCGCCGCATCAAGGCCGCTCCACAGCGGGTCGAGCCCCGGCAGGCCGAACAGTGCCCGCACGGCGTCGCCCGCCAGCGAACCGGAGCGGCGGCCCGCGGCCGCGCATACCCAGCCGACGCCTTCCTCGCTGGCACGGCCGGCCACCTGCTCCGCCAGGCTCAGCGCCACCGCCTCGAGGTCGTCGGGATCGGCCAGCCGGCGGATCGGCATTTGCGGCCATTGCAGCAGCGTCCAGCGCCGGCTGCGCGGATCGCGCAGAAACTCCCCCACCAGCCGCGACTTGCCGATGCCGGCATCCCCTTGAAGCAGGAGTTGGGCCGGCGCCCCGGCCTCCACCGAATCGGCGATGGCGAACAGGGTCGCCACCTCCTGCTCGCGGCCGACATAGGGGGCGTCGGTGGCGGACAGCAGGTCGGTGGCGGTGCGGCGGACGGCGCGGGCTCCGTCGAGCAGGAAGGCCGGCATCGGCTCCACCTCGTCGGACAAACGCAGGCTTCCCATCGGGCGCGCCGTCACGCCGACGGGGATCAGGTCCAGCGTGTCGCGGCTGAGCTGCGCGGTGTCGGAGGCGGCGCGTTGCTGCAGCTTGGCGGCCATATGCACGCATTCACCGACGGCACGATAGTCGGTCCACAGGCCGTTGGTCACCACATGGGTCACGGCGTCGCCGGAGCTGATGCCGATGCGAATCTGGAAAAGCGGCTTTCCGTTCTCGTCGCGGGTGGCGCTGAGGATGTCCTGGGCGGCCAGACAGGCGCGCAGGGCGTGGTCCTCCTTTGCGCCGGGGGCGCCGAAGGTCGCCAGGAAACCGTCGCCCAGCATCTGCGTCACCGTGCCCTCGAAACGCGGCACCGCCTCCGTCACGCGATCCAGGATGGAGAGGAGCAGGTCGTCCGCATCCTCCGGATCACGGCCGGCCACGATGGCGGAGGAGCGGACGATGTCGACGAACATCGCCGTTACCACCTTGCGCTCGCGCGGCTTTTCGCCCGGCAGGCGTGATGCATCCTGCCAAGGACGGCCTTCGTCCGTCGCTGTGCTCAACATGGTGTCCGCCATGTCCGCCCCCTTTGCGGAATTCGCGTTGGCATATTAGAGCATGCAATTCGAATTTTGCGAACATCCGAGCGATGTATCGCCCTAAGATTTTCGCGCAGGCGGAAGCCAACATATCGGTGTATGTAATTCGGGGCAAAAAGAAAGCGCCGCGACTTGCGCGGCGCCTTGATTGTTACTTGTGATGAATATCCGTTGTGCCTGACTCGGCCGGGGTTGACGATGGCCGGGCCAACCCGGCTCAGCGGCGGACGGCGATATTCTCCACCTGGGAAACGTCGCGCACGGCGCCGCGGTCGGCGCTGGTCGTCAGGGCGGCATAGGCGCGGAGCGCAGGGGAAACCACGCGGTCGCGGCTGGCCGGCTTCCAGGCATCCACACCCTTGGCGTTCATCGCATCGCGGCGGCGCTGCATCTCCTGGTCGTCGATGGCAAGGCGGATGATGCGGTTGGGGATGTCGATCTCGATGCGGTCGCCGTCCTGCACCAGTCCGATGGCGCCGCCCTGCGCCGCTTCCGGCGAGACATGGCCGATCGACAGCCCCGACGTGCCGCCGGAGAAGCGGCCGTCCGTGACCAGCGCGCAGGCCTTGCCCAGCCCCTTCGACTTCAGGTAGCTGGTCGGGTACAGCATTTCCTGCATGCCGGGGCCGCCGCGCGGACCCTCGTAGCGGATGATCACCACCTCGCCCGCCTTGACGACGTCGCCCAGGATGCCGGCGACGGCGTCGTCCTGGCTCTCGAACACGCGGGCCGGGCCGGCGAAGACGAGGTTGGAGGCATCGACGCCCGCCGTCTTCACGATGCAGCCGTTCTCCGCGATGTTGCCGTACAGCACGGCGAGGCCGCCATCCTGGCTGAAGGCGTTCTCGGCCTTGCGGATCACGCCCTTTTCACGGTCGAGGTCCAGTTCCGGCCAGCGGCGTTCCTGGCTGAAGGGCACGACGGTCGGAATGCCGCCGGGCGCGGCCCGGTACAGGGTGTGGACGGACTGGTCCTGCGTGCGCATCACGTCCCAGCGGTCCAGCGCGTCACCCAGCGTGGGGGCATGGACGGTCGGCGCCTCGCGGTTCAGCAGGCCGGCGCGGTCCAGTTCGCCCAGGATGCCGAAGATGCCGCCGGCGCGGTGCACGTCCTCGATATGGACGTCCGACACCGCCGGGGCGACCTTGCAGACGTTGGGGACGCGGCGCGACAGCCGGTCGATGTCGGACATCGTGAAGTCGATGCCGCCCTCCTGCGCCGCGGCCAGGATGTGCAGGACGGTGTTGGTCGAACCGCCCATGGCGATGTCGAGCGTCATCGCGTTCTCGAACGCCGCCTTGCTGGCGATGCCGCGCGGCAGGGCGGTGGCGTCCTCCTCCTGGTACCAGCGGCGGCAGAGATCGACGGCGAGCCGGCCGGCGGCGAGGAACAGCTCCTTGCGGTCGGCGTGGGTCGCCAGGATGGTGCCGTTGCCGGGCAGGGACAGGCCCAGCGCCTCGGTCAGGCAGTTCATCGAGTTGGCGGTGAACATGCCGGAGCAGGATCCGCAGGTCGGGCAGGAGCCGCGCTCCATCTCCGCCGCCTCCTCGTCGGAGACGGTCGGGTCGGCGGCGGCGACCATCGCGTCGATCAGGTCGACCGACTTGACCTTGCCGCGCCACTTGACCTTGCCGGCCTCCATCGGGCCGCCGGAGACGAAGACCGCCGGGATGTTCAGGCGCATCGCGGCCATCAGCATGCCGGGCGTGATCTTGTCACAGTTGGAGATGCAGACCAGCGCATCGGCGCAATGCGCGTTCGCCATGTACTCCACCGCGTCGGCGATCAGCTCGCGCGAGGGCAGGCTGTACAGCATGCCGCCATGGCCCATGGCAATGCCGTCGTCCACCGCGATGGTGTTGAACTCCTTCGCCACGCCGCCGGCCTTCTCGATCTCGCGCGCGACCAACTGGCCCAGATCCTTCAGGTGGACGTGTCCGGGGACGAACTGGGTGAAGGAGTTGGCGATGGCGATGATCGGCTTGCCGAAATCGCCGTCCTTCATGCCGGTCGCCCGCCACAGGCCGCGCGCGCCCGCCATGTTGCGGCCGTGGGTGGAGGTGCGGGAACGGTAGTGCGGCATGGATCGGTCCTCAGCTGGTCGATTTGGGCGAGTTGGCGAAAGGAATGGAACGAAACGGGTGGGCACCTTAGCAATCTCCTGTCGCGCGCGCCAGAGGCGCGATCCTTTCTCAGGCGCTGGAGGCGCGACATCGGCGTGGCCCTGCCATGCGCGCCGCGAGGATTGCCGATGATAAGCACGCTTATTAGTTCTGTGGCATCGATAAGCAAGCTTATGATATGCCGATGTCCGCCTCCGCCGATGCCCGCTCTGCAAACCCTCACTCGACGAGCCCCCATTCGATGAGCTTGGGTGCCGTCCTGACCGATACGGCGCGGATGATGCGCGTCCGTTTCGACCAGCGCGCCCGCCATCTCGGCCTGACCCGCGCGCAATGGTCGGTGATCGCCACGCTGGCGCGGAACGAAGGGATCAAGCAGGCGGCGCTGGCGGATCTGCTGGAGATCGAGCCGATCACGCTCTGCCGGCAGATCGACCGCATGGAGGAAGGCGGCTGGATCGAACGCCGTGCCGACCCGACCGACCGGCGCGCCCGGCTGCCCCACCTGACGCCGAAGGCGCATGCGGTGCTGGAGCAGGGCCGGGCGCTCGCCACCGGGATTTATGCGGAGGCGCTGGCCGGCCTTCCGTCCGATGCCGAGGCCAAGCTGGTCGAAATGCTGGCCCACATGCGCGCCAACCTGTCCGACCGCCGGACCGAGCCGCCTGAGAAGACGACGGCCGGGAAAATCGCCGCCAAAGCCTGACGCATTCCGCTTTTCTTCCTTCGGGACCCGACCGCAATGACCGCCGTGACCGACCGCGATACCGAAACCCGTCCTGCCGCTCAACCGGCCGCCAAACCCGTCCGCCGGACGCGCTGGCGCCGCTGGGTTCTGATGGCCGCCCTGCCGCTGTTGGTGGCGGTCGGCGGCGGCTATGAGTATGTGGTCGGCGGGCGCTATGTCTCGACCGACAACGCCTATGTCCAGCAGGACAAGGTGACGATCAGTCCGGACGTCTCCGGCCGCATCGTCGAGGTGGCGGTGCGCGAGAACCAGCCGGTCCATCGGGGCGACCTGCTGTTCCGCATCGATGACGAACCTTACCGGCTGGCCCTTCAACAGGCGGACGCCGCGCTGGCATCGGCCCGGCTGAAAGTGGAGCAGTTGCGCGCCGACCTGGGCGAGGCGCAGGCCAAGCAGGCCGCGGCGGAGGAGAAGGTCGCCTTCGAGCAGCGCGAGTTCCAGCGCCAGCAGGACCTGCTGAAGACCGGCGTCGCAGCGCGTGCGACCTATGATTCCGTGCGCCACGACCTGATGGCGGCGCAGCAGGACCTGAACACGGAAAAGCAGGCGGTGGTCAGCGCCCGCGCCGCGCTCGGCGGCGATCCCGACATTCCCACCGACCGCCATCCGATGGTGCTGGAGGCACTGGCGAAGAAGGCGACGGCGCAGCGCGACCTGGACCACACGGTGGTGACGGCGCCGGCCGACGGCGTGGTCAGCCAGACCGACCGGCTGCTGGTCGGGCAATATGCCTCGGTCGGGCTGTCGGCGGTCAGTCTGGTGATGAGCGGGTCGAGCTGGGTCGAGGCCAATTTCAAGGAAACCGACCTGACCCACATGGCGGTCGGCCAGACCGCGACCGTGGTGCTGGATGCCTATTCCGGCCGCACCCTGACCGCCCATGTCGAGAGCATCGGCGCCGGCACCGGATCGGAATTCTCTGTCCTGCCCGCCCAGAACGCCACCGGCAACTGGGTGAAGGTGGTCCAGCGCGTGCCGGTCCGTCTGCGCATCGACGGAACGGATGCCGCCGGCGTGCCGCTGCGCACCGGCCTGAGCGCCGATGTGGAGGTCGACACCCATTACAGCCGGCCGCTGCCGGGCGTGATCGGCAGCGCGGTCGCGGCGATCCGGTAAGGCCTTCGCCCCCACCAACCGACAATCATCCGCAGGCATGCCATGGCCGCCAGCCAATCCCCTGCCGCCCCGCATGAGGTGAAGCACCGCGGCATGATCACCGTGTCGATCATGCTCGCCACCATCATGCAGGTGCTGGACACCACCATCGCCAACGTCGCCCTGCCCAGCATGCAGGGCAGCCTGGGGGCGGCGCAGGACACCATCACCTGGGTGCTGACCTCCTACATTGTCGCCGCGGCCATCGCGACGCCGGCCACCGGCTGGATGGCCGACCGGTTCGGGCGCAAGCGGCTGTTCCTGATCGCGGTGGCGGGCTTTACCGCGGCGTCGGTGCTGTGCGGGTTGGCCGGCAGCCTGACGCAGATGGTCGCCTTCCGGCTGGTGCAGGGCATCTTCGGCGCGGCCCTGGTGCCGCTGTCGCAGTCGGTGCTGCTGGACATCAACCCGAAGGAGCGGCACGGGCAGGCGATGGCGCTGTGGGGCGCCGGCATCATGGTCGGGCCCATCGCCGGGCCGACGCTGGGCGGCTGGCTGACCGACAGCTTCAGCTGGCGCTGGGTCTTCTACATCAACCTGCCGGTGGGGCTGCTCGCCTTCTTCGGCATGCTGGTCTTCCTGCACGAGACCAAGGGCCGGCAGCGCAGCTTCGATTTCTTCGGCTTCGCCATGCTGGGGCTGGCGGTCGGCGCCTTCCAGATGTTGCTGGACCGCGGCGAGCAGCTGGACTGGTTCGGCGCGACCGAGATCTGGATCGAGACGGCGCTGGCCGCCTGCGCCTTCTGGATCTTCGCCGTCCACATCGCCACCGCCCACGGCAACACGAAGACCGAGCCCTTCATCGACCCGGCGCTGCTGCGCGACCGCAATTTCGTCACCGGCCTGATCCTGATATTTGTGATCGGCGTGATCCTGCTGGCGACCATGGCGCTGCTGCCGCCGATGCTGCAGAACCTGCTGGGCTACCCGACGGTCACCACGGGGCTGGTGCTGGCGCCGCGCGGCGTCGGCACGATGATCTCGATGCTGGCGGTGGGCCGGCTGGTGCGCAAGGTGGACGCGCGGCTGCTGATCCTGGCCGGCGTGCTGCTGACCAGCTGGTCGCTGTGGTACATGACCGGCTTCACCATCGTGATGGACCGCAACCCGATCATCATCAGCGGCGTGGTGCAGGGGCTTGGGCTGGGGCTGGTCTTCGTGCCGCTCAGCACCATCGCCTTCGCCACGCTGGAGCCGCGGCTGCGCACCGATGCCGCCAGCCTGTTCAGCCTGATCCGCAACCTGGGCAGCAGCGTCGGCATCTCGGTGGTGATGACGCTGCTGTCGCAGAACACCCAGGTCAACCATGCCAGCCTGGCCGCGCACCTGACGCCGTTCTCCCAGGCGATGACGGAGCAGGTCACCGCGGCGCCCCAGGCGCTGGCGACGCTGAACGCCCAGGTCACGCAGCAGGCGGCGATGATCGCCTACATCGACGATTTCAAGCTGATGATGTATGTCGCGCTGCTGGTGATCCCGATGCTGCTGCTGCTCCGGCGGCCGAAGGCGGGGGCTCCGGCGCCGGAGGAAGCGGCGGTGATGGAGTAGGGGACCGCCGCAATCAGACGGCCGGATCAGGCGGCCATGGTCGACATCGAGCGGCAGCTTTCGGCGCAGCGGCGGCACATGTCGGCGCACCGCTTCATCATGGCGTCGTCGGCCATGCGGTCGCAGTCGTCGGCACAGGCCGCACAGATCTCGGCACAGGCGCCGCAGGTCAGGTGATGGAAGCGGGAGCCGCGGATCATGAAATCCGCGCTGGTGCGGCAGATGTCGACGCAGTCCAGCAGCAGGCGGATATGCCCGGCCTCCGCATGCGCACCGCCCTTGGTCAGGCAATGCGCGACGGTTTCCAGGCAGATCGTGTGGCAGTCGGTGCAGTTGCGGATGCAGTCGTCCATCGACGGCGTGCCGGCCATGACAGGTCCTCCGGAGAAGATTGCAAGTTGGACCTGTCAACCGGCTCCGGGGCCGCAGGGTTCCGCCGGCGGGTGGTGGCGTCAGTCGGCCGATGCGCTCTTGCCGCCGTCCTTCTTCGGGCTGCGCGGAGTCTTGGTGGGGGTTGTCTTGGCGGGCGTCGCTTTTGCGGTGGTCTTGCCAGCCGCTGCCTTGGGGGCATCCTCGGCCTTCGCCTTGGGGGCGGCCGGCTTTGCCTTCGCCGGCTTGGCGGGGGCGGACTTGGTGCCCTCCGCCGGGGTGCTCGCGACCTCGGACAGGGATTCGGCGGCGGCGCGGGTGCTCTTGCCGGCGGCCTTGGAGGTGGCGGGCTTCTTGCGCGATCCGGCGGCCTTTTCGGTCGGCTCCAGCGCGCCGGCGCCGCGGATTTCGGCTTCCGCCTGGGTCCAATGGTCGGAATCGCGGCCGTGCGGGCGGCCCTCGCTCTCCCACAACTCGTGGGCGCGGCGTCGGATACGCTCCAGGATGTCGTCGGTATCGGCCATCGAGTCCCCCATGTGTCTGTCCGGCAATTGTCTGCGCGGCGCGTCTGCCATACCGTATTTTGTGGCAGCGCCCCGCCAACGTTGCAAAGCCACTCGTGAGAGGCACCACGAAAGAGACGGAGAATCCCGACTCCGCCGTTTCATGAGGGCAACACCGCAAGGATCGCACTGGTTCCCGGCGGGAACGGGAGATGGTTCCCAATCGGCGTTTTCCATGCCACAAGGCGCCCGCCGACCTGAACCGTGAGCGCAGCACATCATGACGCCTGCCCCCTCCGTCGCCCGTCCCTCCCTGCTCGACCGTGTCGCGGCGGCGCCCTGGTGGCTGCTGTGCCTGGGGCTGGCCGCGGCGATGGCGCTGTCGGTCCTGCTGGTCGGATTCCGGCTGCCCTATTGGGTCCATTCGGACCAGGATCTGGTGCTGGTCTATCACGGGCTGCTGTTCGGCGACGGGCTGCCGCAGGAGTATTTCGACCATCCCGGCTACGGCTATTTCCTGGTGATCGACGTCTGGTACCGGCTGCTGCATGCGGTCGGGCTGCTGCCGGTCGCCAGCCTGTCGGCCCTGCCGCCGGGCAGCGATGTGGCGGCGACGCAGGCGGTCTGGCAGTCGCTGGTCCAGGCCGGACGGGCGCTGTCGATCCTGCTGACCGCCGCCTTCGCCGTCAGCTACGCCACGCTGCTGCGCGGGCTGCTGGGCGACCGGCGGGTGGCGCTGCTGGCCGGAGTGCTGCTGGCCTTCGGCGTTGGGCTGACCGCGCAGGGGAGGCAGATGCGCACCGACCTGCTGTCGGCCGGCTTCGTCGTGCTGGGGCTGCTGCTGGTCCTGCGGGCGGTGCGGCCGGCGGAAGGGCGCGGCTGCGGCGGCGCGTCGCTGCTGCAACTGGCGCTGGGCGGGCTGCTGGTCGGGCTGGCCATGGTGACCAAGGTGCAGGCGGTGTTCCTGGCGATGGGGCTGCCGGTGGCGGCGATCCTGTTCGGGCGACGGGCGGAGCCGGAGACCGCTTCCGCATCGACCTGGGGCGTGGCGGCCGTGGCCGGGCTGCTGGCGGTCGCGGCGGCGGTGCCGGCCTTCGGGCTGATCCAGGCGGGGTTGGCCGGCTGGGGACGGGCGGTCTATCCCTACACCCCTGTCGGCGGAGGGCTGTCGGGCGGCGGCTATCAGAGCATCGTCGCCGGCTGGGTTCTGGTCGGCATCCTGGTCCATGCGGTGGTGCACCGGGTACCGGTCGCCCGCGCGGTGGCCGGGGCGGCAGCGGTGCTGCTGGGGCTGGCTGTGGGATTGCTGACACTCGACATCCGCTGGAACGAGCAGAACGCGATCGCCGTGGCGAACTTCGTCGAGCACATGTTCGTCTTCTCCTCCTGGCGGCACGGGGCGGAGCTGCAGGGGCAGGGCAACGTGGTGGGGCAGGGGACGCTGGCGCTTCTGCTCGCCGGGATCGGCCGCACCCTGGCGATCCGCACCATCGTCCTTCACCCCGACAACATCCCGCAGACCATCATCGTGGAGTGGTTCGCCCTGGCCGGTTCGGTGGTGCTGTGGCGGCGGGGGGAGAGGCTGGCTGCGGTGCAGGCGCTGTTCCTGCTGCTGGTCGCCTGGGGGCTGGAGGCGCTGTTCTCGCTGCGCGGCTTCCAGCGCGCCTATGCCGCCTACACCGACCCGCTGGCGATCCTGTCCGCCGCCTGGGTGCTGGCGCGGATGCCGGGGCTGCTGGACGGCAAGAAGCCGCGGCGCTGGATCCTGGCAGGAGTGGCGCTGGTGGTGGTCGCGGCCCATGCCTGGCCGATCATCGAGACCCGCAAGCTGCCCAACCCGGTCACCCATTGCGAGTGGATCCCGATCTACATGCCCAAGGTCGCACCGTTTCCCTTCTGCCGTTAGGTGACTCCCATCTCCCGTGCGCGGTCCAGCGCCTCGACCACGCCGGCGCTGTCGATGTCGGCGAAGTCGGGGCGGTGGTGGATCAGCACGCGCGGGCCGGTGCTGTGGATCGGGTCGGAGGCGTCGGAGAACACCACCACGGTGGGGCAGCCGACCGCGGCGATCAGGTGGGTCGGGCCGGTGTCGTTGCCGACCGCCCCCCAGGCCCGGCGCGCCAGCCCGCCCAATTCCGGCACGCTGGTGCGGTCGGTCAGATCGACCGCCTGCGGGCAATACTCCGCGATGGACCGGGCGAGGTCGCTCTCGATGCCCGTGCCGATCACCACCGGAATGACGCCGCGCCCGGCCAGTGCCGCCGCCACCTCGGCATAGCGGCGGACCGGCCAGCGCTTGTCCGGCCGTCCGGGGGAGGAGCCGGGGACCAGCAGGGCGAAGCGCTCCGGCAGTCCGAACTTGGAGATGTCGGCGTCGAGCCAGGACAGGTCGGGCTTCTCGTCCGGCACGATGCCGAAGGGGGCGAGCTGGCGGACATAGCGGTCGCGCACCGGCACCTTGCGCCGGCCTTCATAGCGGTCGGGGTGGGAGGCGCCATGGGCGGTGCCCGACCATTCCGGCCAGGGGCCGGGGAACAGCAGCCGATGATAGAGGTCGGTGCGCGTCTGTGCCTGGAGGTCATAGACGCGGTCGAAACGGTGGGCGCGCAAGACGCGGCGGACCGCCAGATAGGCCGACAGCGAACGCTCGCGCGGGTCCTCCAGCACCTCGTCGAACAGGCCGCTCATCCGAGCGAGCGGGGCGAGGGACGGCAGGGTCAGCAAGGTCACCCGGTCGCCGGCATGGTGGCGGCGGATGGCGGCGAAGGTCGTCTGGGCCAGGAAGAAGTCGCCGAAGGCGCCCAACTTGATGACCAGGATGCGGAGCGGGCGCTTGCTCATCGATTCTTGTCCCCGATACGGGCCCCGATACGGGTTGCCAGGCGCAGCATCAGCGCGGCGGAAAGGAAGCCTGCCATCCACCAGGGCTGCCAGATGCCGTAGGCGGTGCTGCCCATCGCCATCGCCGTGGCGAACAGGGCGAGCGCGAAGGGCTGGTCGCGGCGGTCCAGCCGGGCGGTGGCGGCCAGCAGCAGCAGCATGACGGCCAACGCCAACGCGGCCCCGACCGCCCCGGTCTCCAGCCAGACCTGGAGGAAGGCGTTGTGCGGGTGCAGCGGCAGCAGGCTGTCGCCGATCGGCGAGAACTCCGACACCGCCCCTTCCGGCGGCAGGGAACGCGAGGCGTCGATCCCCTGGCCGAACACCGGGGTGCGCAAGGCGCGGTCGGCCGCATGGCCCCAGATCTCGACCCGGTGCTGGGCGGAGCGGAACAGCAGCGGCGAATGGGCGAGGTCGAGCGGACCGGCGAACAGCAGGGCGGCGGGCAGCACCAGCAGGAAGGCGGCGGTCACCGCGGCGGCGAACAGCCGGCGGGTCCAGCGCGCCGACGCGCGGGCGGCGGCCAGCGTGACCAGCCCGGCGGCGATGCCCAGCATGGCCGAGCGGCTGGTCAGCGGCAGGCAGGCCAGCGCATAGCCGACCGGCACCAGCAGGGCCAGCGTCCGCCGCCCGAAGCGGTCGACCGCCAGGGCGGCCGGCCAGACCAGCAGGCAGAGCAGCGCCGCCGTCCGCTTCGGCACATTGCCGTTCAGCAGGTTGGGCAGCTGGTCGTCGGGGACGCTGTTCCACCAGCGGTTCAGCGGGAAGTCCAGCGCCGCCTCCACCGCGAACAGCAGCCCGCCGGCGAGCCCGCCAGCCAGGAACAGCCCGCCCAGCCGCCGCGCGTCGGCCGCCGGCAGCCCGGCGATCCAGGCGCCGCCGGCCAGCGCGCCGAGCGCGATGTAGCCGATCTCCAGCACCGTCTCCAGCGCGCGGTCCGACGGGCTCCACAGGCAGGAGGCGAGCGCGAGGACCAGGAAGGCGCCCACCGCCGCCACCGCCGGGGTCGGCCGCAGGATGCGCCCGAAGGCCTCGCGCCGGGCCAATCCCGTCAGCGACAGCAGCAGCACAAGGATGGCCCAGACCGGCAGCCCGCGCGGGGCGAGCGCGGCCAATGGCCCCAGCACCAGGGCGGCGGCCCCGGCCAGCCCCCGCAACGCGGCGTCGATCCCGCTGCCGGCTGGGGGCGGGGCGAGAGACGGGGGGGCGGGGCGCGACGCGGTGGCGTCCAGGGACTCGACGGGCATGAACTCGACGCGGATCAGCGGAAACCGGCGGGGACTTAACCGCACTCCCGCCGCGAAAGCAACGGCGCGCGGTCCTTGGCGGCGGCGCGCCGGGCTAGGGGGTTGGAACAGCGTGGAACAGGGTTGCGGGCGCTGTTCCATTGTTTCATCCGGCCGTGGGGTGGTGGGCGGATGGCGCTGGATGGAACGTTTGGAACAGCATGAAACAGGAATCCGGGGGCTGTTCCACTGTTCCATCGGGGGTGAAGCCGTTGGTGGGGAGGGCAGATCGGGCGGACGGCAACCGGTGGGGCATGGCGGTTTCCTCCTGGCGACGGGCGGGATGATATTCCTATCACGGCTGCGGAGGGATAGAAAAAGGTGGATGAAAATCGGGGTTGGGACGTGTCGCATGTAGCTCCCTCTCCCGTCCCGGGAGAGGGAAGGGGCCCGCCGCAAAGCGGTGGGAAGGGTGAGGGGTTAGGCACAGAGCGATGCGGTTCGGGATGCTTGGATTACCCCTCACCCTCCCGATGCTGCGCATGGGTCCCCTCCCTCTCCCGGGGCGGGAGAGGGCGATGGTGGCGACCGCAGCCCATATTGTGTCCCGGATTGCCTTGTGGCGATGCTGACGGTTACGCTCTGTTCCCTTCGTTCGAGGGAGGCGGCGATGGAACACAGCGAAGGGCAGGGGACGGACGGTTATCGGATCCGGGTGATGAGCCGGGCCGACCTCGATCGGGCTGTGGACTGGGCGCGGGAGGAGGGATGGAACCCCGGCCTGCACGACGCCAGCGCCTTCCATGCGGTCGACCCGGCGGGCTTTCTGGTCGGGCTGCTGGACGGGCAGCCGGTGGCCTCGCTGTCGGTGGTCCGCTATCCGGGCAATTTCGGCTTTCTCGGTTTCTACATCGTGCGGCCGGAGGTGCGCGGGCGGGGCTATGGCTGGCGGCTGTGGCAGGCGGGGCTGCGCCATCTGGAGGGCTGCACCGTCGGCCTCGACGGCGTGGTCGCCCAGCAGGAGAACTACCGCAAATCCGGCTTTGCCCTGTCCCACCGCAACATCCGCTTCGGCGGCAGCGTGCCGGACGGCGGGGCGGGCGAGACCGCTCTGGTCGACGCGCGGACGGTGCCCTTCGACCGGCTGGCCGCCTTGGACGCCGGGCTTTTCCCGGCGCCGCGTCCCGGATTCCTCGCCAACTGGATCGCCCTGCCGGGCGCCACGGCGCTGGCGGCGGTGAGGGACGGCGCGCTGACCGGCTTCGGGGTGATCCGGCCCTGCCACAGCGGCTTCAAGATCGGCCCGCTCTATGCGGCGGATGGGACGGTGGCGCGGGATCTGGTGCTGGCGCTGGCACGGGCGGCCGGCGCCGGGCCGGTGTTCCTCGACGTGCCGGAGCCGAACGGGGAGGCGGTGCGGCTGGCGCAGGAGTTCGGGCTGACGCAGCAGTTCGAGACGGCGCGGATGTATCTGGGGCCGGCGCCGGCGACGGATCTGGGGCGGCTGTTCGGGGTCACGAGCTTCGAGTTGGGGTGAGTGGACCTAGCAACGAAGGATTTTCACCATCAAAAGTTCATCGATATAAATCCCATCCACTTTCAGCGCCCGCGGTTCCGTTCCGAACGGCTTGAAACCCAATCGTTCGTAAAAGCCGATGGCCCGTTTGTTCGTCGCCGCGACGGAGAGATGGACTTGCTCGACCTGTTCCTCGGCATGGGCGAGGACGGTTGTCATGACCGCATCGGCCAGGCCGCTGCCTCGCCTGTTCTCGCGGACATAGACGCCCCAAATCATGCCCTTGTGGCGTGACTTGGCCTTGGCGGAGGTCAACAGCCCGGCCGTGGCATCAAGCTGTCCGTCGACGAACCCGCCGACGATGTATCCGCCCGTGATCCAATCCGCAAAGCTGGAGACAGGGCGGTCAACTTCCTCGGCATGGCTCGATCCAAACGCCTCGGGATGCCGCTGGAGGGCTTCAAGTCGGAGCGAGCGAAACTCCTCCGAATCTTTTGGCAGGAGTTGTCTCACCAGTGTCATGAGCCCGCCCTTTCCCGGCCCCTCCGACTATCGTGGGGGTGAGCGTACGACGTGTGTCGCCGGCAGAGCCATCGGCTTATGTGCCTCCCCTCACGCCAGCAAATCGTCGTGCCGGTTGCGCCTGATCCACGTCGCGGCGTAGCTGCAGAGCGGGACGATCTTCAGCCCCTCGGCGCGGGCGGTTTCCACCACGCCTTCCATCAGGCGGCCGGCGGCGCCGGTGCCGCGCAGCGAGGGCGGGGCCTCGACATAGGAAATCACCAGGGTCCGGCCGTTGCGGCGGTAGTCGGCGAAAACCGTCTGGCTGCCGACCGCCAGTTCGAACCGGTTCATGGCGCGGTTGTCGGTGACCGCCTGTCCCATCCTGTGCGCTCCGTCGGTTGTGGGGCCTTTCCCTCTTAACAATGGGATGCGGGCAAGAGGCAGGCAGCCCCCCTTTTTCGCGGATGCATCTTCACTCCCAATCCTCACTCCACTTGCCAGCCGCAGGCGGACAGGGCGTTCCGCATGTGCTCCGGTGCGGGGGCGACGGCGCTGACCGGAGCGAATTCGAAGGCCATGCGGAAGGCGACGGAGCGGGCCAGCAGATGCAGGTTGCCGGGCGGACGGCGCTCGGGGCCGTAGAAGGGTTCCCCAACCAGCGGGCAGCCGATGGCGGCGCAATGGACGCGGATCTGATGGGTGCGGCCGGTGCGCGGGCGCAGCTCCAGCCAGGAACGGCCGTCGGCGCCGGTGCCCAGCACGCGGTAGTCGGTGACCGCCGGCTGGCCGGCCGGATCGGGCAGGATGGTCCAGGAGGAGCGGGAGGCACCCGGTTCGATCCGCTTGAGCAGCGGCAGGTCGATGACGCCGGAGTCCGCCTCCGGGATGCCCTCGGCCACCGCCCAATAGGTCTTCTCGACATGGCCGGCGGCGAACATCTGGCCGAAGCGCTTCAGCGCCCAGGGGGTGCGGCCCAGGATCAGGCAGCCGGCGGTGTCGCGGTCCAGCCGATGGGCGAGCTTCGGCGGTTCCTCGTCCGGGCCTGCCCCATCCAGCCCGGCGAGGTGGGGCAGGTACAGCTCCAGATGGTCGGTGATGCGTCCCGCCTTGTGGACGGCCAGACCGGCCGGCTTGTCGATGACGAAGCACTCCGTGTCCCGGTGCAGGACGCGGGCCTGCAGCTGGTCCGCGGTCAGCGAGGGTGGAGTCTGCGAGGGCGGGTTCGGCAAGATGGAGGTACGCGAGTCGGAGATCATGGCCGGCACCATGACCGCCGGCGGGCCGCCTGCGCAAGTATTCGTAACGGATCGTCATACGGAAAGTTTGCCAACTGAAGCATGGCGGCGGACAGCCAGCGGCACGGTGTCGCGCCCGTGGTTTGCCGCGCTTTTCCAAGCGTTACTGCCTATGAGAAAGGTCCGGGCCGACTTCGGACCTTGCGGATAAAGATCGGCTTGTACGAGGACATTCGGCCGGTTTTCTTTTGATTTCGGCCGCCGGGACTAGCCTTTTGCCCGGTCTCGGAAGGTTTGTTGCGCAGTCGCGGAAGGCGTGGCAGAAAGCCGGGAACCACGGTCGTGCCTCCGCCGGCTCCGCTTGCGGCTCTGCGTTCCGTGGCAGATGGATTTGACTTCGCCTCAACCACAAGAGACGTACAATGCGGAAACCCGTGCGCAAGGTGGTGTTCCCGGTCGCCGGTCTCGGCACGCGCTTCCTGCCGGCCACCAAGGCCATCCCGAAAGAGATGCTGCCCCTGGTCGACCGCCCCCTGCTGCAGCATGCCGTCGAAGAAGCGCGCGCCGCCGGCATCGAGGATTTCGTTTTCGTCACCGGCCGGTCCAAGCGCGCCATCGAAGACCATTTCGACGCCGACACCGAGCTGAACCGCACGCTTGAAGAGCGCGGCAAGATGGACGCGCTGGAGGAGGTCCGCCACAGCGAGATCGCTCCCGGCCGCTGCTTCTACACCCGCCAGCAGGTTCCGCTCGGCCTCGGCCACGCCGTGTGGTGCGCCCGCGCCCTGATCGGCAACGACCCGTTCGCCATCGTGCTGCCCGACGACTTCGTCCAGGGCAAGACCCCCTGCCTGAAGCAGATGGTCGAGGCGTACGAGGAGGTCGGCGGCAACATCGTCGCCGTCGTCGACGTGCCGCGCGAAAAGACCAGCAGCTACGGCATCCTGGACGTCGAGAAGGACGACGGCCGTCTGGCCACCGTCCGCGGTCTCGTGGAGAAGCCGAAGCCGGAAGAGGCGCCGTCGACCCTGTCGATCATCGGCCGCTACATCCTGCAGCCGGAAATCTTCGACCATCTGGAAAAGCAGCAGCGCGGCGCCGGCAACGAAATCCAGCTGACCGACGCCATGGCCAACCTGATCGGCACCCAGCCGTTCCACGGCCTGCGCTTCGAAGGCACCCGCTACGACTGCGGCGACAAGGTCGGCTTCATCGAGGCGACGCTGGCCCACGCACTGAACCGGCCGGACATGGCCGACAAGGTGCGCGAGATGCTGCGCAAATATTGCTGAGCGACGGGCTGCAGTCCTGATGCCGTGCCCGCCCCCGTCCCCTGATCCGGACGGTGGCGGGCGCGTGCGTTTGGGCTGCGCATCCGAATACCGAACGATGACAAGAGCCGGGCAGTCGAAATGACCGGCCATGAGGAACGCCCCGCGGTGAAAATTCACCTGGGCATCCCAGAGACATACAGGTTTCCTTTTAAGGACATGAGGGGGACGCGATGCGCATAGCGATGATCGGCACGGGCTATGTCGGCCTGGTCTCCGGCGCCTGCTTTTCGGAGTTCGGCGTGCACGTCACTTGCGTCGACAAGGACGCCGGCAAGATCGAGCGGCTGAAGAACGGCGAGATTCCGATCTACGAACCCGGCCTGGACGACCTCGTCGCCCGCAACGTCGCCGCCGGCCGCCTGTCCTTCACCATGGATCTGAAGGAGGCGATGCAGGGCGTCGACGCCGTGTTCATCGCGGTGGGCACCCCGTCGCGCCGCGGCGACGGCCATGCCGACCTGTCCTATGTCTTCGGCGCCGCCGAGGAGATCGCCCAGCATCTCGACCACTATACGGTGGTGGTGACCAAGTCGACGGTTCCGGTCGGGACGGGACGCGAGGTCGAGGCGATCATCCGCCGCGTCCGCCCCGAGGCCGAGTTCGACGTCGCCTCCAACCCGGAATTCCTGCGCGAAGGCTCCGCCATCGGCGACTTCATGCGGCCGGACCGCGTCGTCATCGGCGCCACGTCGGACCGCGCGGGCGACGTGATGCGCCGGCTCTACCGGCCGCTCTACCTGATCGAGACGCCGATCGTGGTGACCTCGCTGGAGACGGCGGAGCTGACGAAATACGCCGCCAACACCTTCCTGGCCGCCAAGATCACCTTCATCAACGAGATCGCCGACCTGTGCGAGAAGGTGGGCGCCAACGTCCATGACGTGGCGCGCGGCATCGGCCTGGACGGCCGCATCGGCAAGAAGTTCCTGCACCCCGGTCCGGGTTACGGCGGGTCCTGCTTCCCCAAGGACACGCTGGCGCTGGTCCGCACCGCCCAGCAGGTGGGCAGTCCGCTGCGCATCATCGAGACGGTGGTGGACATCAACGACAAGCGCAAGAAGCAGATGGCGGAGCGCATCATCGCCGCCTGCGGCGGGTCGGTGGACGGCAAGACCGTCGCCGTGCTGGGCGTCGCCTTCAAGCCGAACACCGACGACATGCGTGACAGCCCGTCGCTGGACATCATCCCGGCGCTGCAGGCGGCCGGCGCCCATGTGCGCGCCTTCGATCCGGCGGCGATGCACGAGGCCGAGAAGCTGCTGCCCGGCGTGGAATGGGCCAAGAACGCCTACGGCACCTTGGAAGGGGCCGATTGCGTCGCTATTCTCACGGAGTGGAACGAATTCCGCGCGCTCGACCTGCGTCGGGTCAAGTCGATGCTGAAGCGGCCGGTGATGATCGACCTGCGCAACATCTACAACCCCGAGGACATGGCGAAGGCCGGCTTCACCTACAGCTCCATCGGCCGGCCGTCGCCGGCGGGTGGCATGGACCGCGGCTGACGGTCCAAAGACGGCGTCCAACAGAGGACTAACGAGACGATGAGCGAAGCCCATACCTTCCACCCCACGGTGCTGCGCGAGTACGACATCCGCGGCATCGTCGGCAAGACGCTGACCCCCGCCGACGCCCGCGCGGTCGGCCGCTCCTTCGGCACCGTGGTGGTGCGCAAGGGTGGCAAGACGGTCTGCGTCGGCTACGACGGCCGTCTGTCCTCGCCGGAGCTGGAGGAGGCGCTGGTCGAGGGGCTGGTTTCCACCGGCCTGCACGTTCTGCGCATCGGGCTCGGCCCCACGCCGATGCTGTATTTCGCCACCCGCGACCGCGACGCGGCGGCCGGCATCATGATCACCGGCTCGCACAACCCGCCGGACTACAACGGCATCAAGATGATGCTGGGCAAGGGTCCGGTCTATGGCCAGCAGATCCTCGACCTCGGCACCATGGCGGCCAAGGCCGACTGGGAGCAGGGCCAGGGCTCGTCGGAGAAGATCGACGTTAGGGATGAGTATGTCGCCCGCCTGCTGAAGGACTATGACGGCACCCGCGACCTGAAGATCGCCTGGGATGCCGGCAACGGCGCGTCGGGCGAGATCCTGCGCCGCCTGACCGCCAAGCTGCCGGGCACGCATGTCCTGCTGTTCGACGACATCGACGGCAACTTCCCCAACCACCATCCGGACCCGACGGTCGAGGCCAATCTGGTCGACCTGAAAAAGGCGGTGGCGGAGCATGGCTGCGACATCGGCATCGGCTTCGACGGCGACGGCGACCGCATCGGCGCCATCGACCACAAGGGCCGCGTGGTGTGGGGCGACCAGCTGGTCGCGCTCTATGCCGCCGACGTGCTGAAGAGCCATCCGGGCGCCACCATCATCGCCGACGTCAAGGCCAGCCAGGCCCTGTTCGACGAGATCGCCAAGCATGGCGGCAACCCGCTGATGTGGAAGACCGGCCACTCGCTCTTGAAGGCCAAGATGGCGGAGACCGGGTCGCCGCTGGCCGGCGAGATGTCGGGCCACATCTTCTTCGCCGACAAGTGGTACGGCTTCGACGACGCGCTCTATTGCGGCGTCCGTCTGGTCGGGCTGGTCAGCAAGCTGAACACCACGCTGGCGGCCCTGCGCGACGGCCTGCCGGACATGGTCAACACGCCGGAGACCCGCTTCCAGATCGACGAGGAACGCAAGTTCGCCGTGGTCGAGGAGGTCAAGGGCCGGGTCAAGGCGTCGGGCGCCAAGGTCAACGACATCGACGGCGTCCGCGTGACGACCGACGACGGCTGGTGGCTGCTGCGCGCGTCCAACACCCAGGACGTGCTGGTGGCACGCGCCGAGTCCTACAGCCAGGAAGGGCTGGAGCGGCTGAAGGGCGCGCTGATCGAGCAGCTGGTGGCGTCGGGGCTGAGCGCGCCGTCGTTCGAAGGCGGCGGGTCGCACTGAGGGGTGTTTTTTGGGGGGAGTCGTCGGCTGACGGTGCCCCCACCCTAACCCTCCCCCGCTCTCAGCGGACCTATGGTCCGCCTGCCGCGTCAGCACAAAGCGGAGCTTTGTGCGAGAGCTGGGCGGGGGAGGGGATTGGTGCTGATGCGGGAGAGTGTCGCTCTGCGAAGTGGCGGCAGTCCCTCCCCCGCCCAGCGGGGGAGGCTAGGTGGGGGTCTAACGCCCCCTTCACCGAAAACTCGCCAGATGCCGTCTGAACCGCGCCAGGCTCCAGGCGAAGAACAGGGCGCCGATTCCGGCGGTGGCCGCAAATCTCGGCCACACCACGTCGAAGCCGGCGCCGCGGAACAGGATCGCCTGGGCGAAGGCGACGAAATGGGTGGACGGTGACAGCTGCATCGCCGTCTGCAGCCATTCCGGCTCGCTTTCCAGCGGGGTGAAGCCGCCGGACAGCATGTCCATCGGCAGCACGATCAGGATGAACAGCAAGCCCAGCTGCGGCATCGAGCGCGCCACGGTGCCGAGGAAGATGCCGAGTGCCGTCGCGAAGAACAGGTAGAGCGCCGTCCCGGCCAAAAACAGCGGGACCGAGCCGGCCAGCGGCACCGACAGCAGGCCGCGCAGCACCACATAGAGCGCCACCAGCGTCAGGCCCAGGATCACCGCACCATTCGCCAGCACCTTGGCGGTCATGATCTCGGCCGGGCGGACCGGCATCACCAGCAAATGTTCCAGCGTGCCGTGCTCGCGCTCGCGGATCAGGGCGGCGCCGGCCAGCAGCACCGCCAGCATGGTGACGTTGCTGACCACCGCCATGGTGCCGGTGAACCATTTGGTGTCGAGCGCCTCGTTGTAGGCGACGCGGATTTGAAGGCTGACCGGGGCGGCGGCCCCCTCGGCCTCGCGGCGGACGAAGCGGCCGACCTCGTCATCGACGATGCCCTCGATGGTGCCGGCGCCGATGCCGGCTTGCATCATCGCGGTGGCGTCGATCAGCAGCTGGATCGTCGGGCTGCGGCCGGCCAGCACGTCGGCCTGGAAATCGGGCGGGATGTCGAGGACGAAGGTGTAGCGGGCGGAATCCATCGCCGGATCGACCTCGGCATGGCCGATCATCACCGGGGTCTGGAACTCCGGTTGGTGAAAGCTGGAGACCAGACGCTGCGACAGGGTGGAGCGGTCCTCGTCGACGATCGCGATGGCGGCGTTGCGCAGCTCGTGCGAGATGCCGGTCGCCTCGCTGTAGACGGAGAAGGTGAAGGAATAGACGACGAAGCCCAGCATGAAGACGTCGCGCAGCAGGCTGATCCACTCCTTGCGCGCCAATGTCAGGCTGTTGCGGAGGAAGCGCATCATGGCTCAGCGCTCCTGTTTCGGCAGGAAGGCGACGCCCAGCGCCAGGAAGACGGGCACGAAGGCGGCGGTCGCCAGGATGAAGGGGAGAAGCTCAGGGAAGGCGAGGCCCTTGGTGAAGGCGCCGACGGAGATCTTCAGGAAATGGGTGGTGGGGAACAGCGTGCCGAACAGCCACGCCCCGCCTTCCAGCGTGGAGACCGGTTGCAGCATGCCGGAGAATTGGGTGGCCGGCAGCATGGTGACGATGGCGGTGCCGAACACCGCCGCCGTCTGGGTCGCGGTGAAGACGGAGATCAGCAGCCCCAGCGCCGTGGTCGCCACCACATAAACCAGGCCGCCCAGCAGCAGCCCGAACAGGCTGCCCTTCACCGGCACGCCGAACAGGGT
Source organism: Azospirillum oryzae (assembly GCF_900177515.1). Lineage (GTDB taxonomy): Bacteria > Pseudomonadota > Alphaproteobacteria > Azospirillales > Azospirillaceae > Azospirillum > Azospirillum oryzae_A. The sequence continues at coordinate 90,873 of NZ_FXAK01000010.1, read as the reverse complement.
GACGGCCATGACGACCATCAGCAGCAGGTTGAAGGCGGCCAGACCGACATAGGGCAACTGCTTGCCCAACAGGAACTCCAGCCGCGTCACCGGGGTGACGTAGAGGTTGGTGATGGAACCCAGTTCCTTTTCGCGCACCACGCCGAGGGCGGCGAGGATGGCGGGGATGAAGACCAGCAGCAGGCCGATGGTGCTGGGCACCATGGCGTCGAGGCTGCGGAAGGCCTGGTTGTACCGGTAACGCATCTCAAGATTGGCGGGGGAGGCGGGCAGGGTGACGCCGGAGGCGGTGGCCGAATCCTGGATGAAGCGCTGGTGCAGGCCGGTGACGTAGCCCTGGATGGTCTCCGCCCGGAAAGGCATGGCGCCGTCGATGCGCACCGCCACCTCCGGGATGCGGCCACGGCGGAGGTCGCGGCCGAAGCCTTCGGGGATCTCGATGGTCAGGGAGGCTTCTCCCCGTTGCAGGCGGAGCGCGAGGTCGCGGGCGTCGACGGCCGGCGGGGTGGCGCGGAAGCTGCGCGAGCCGTCGAACTGCTCGATGTAGGCGCGGCTTTCCGGCGTGCGGTCGTGGTCGAGCACGGCGAAGGTCAGGTTCTCGACGTCCATGGTGATGCCGAAGCCGAAGACCAGCATGAGCAGCACGGTGCCGAGCAGGGCGACGGTCAGGCGGACAGGGTCGCGGCGGAGTTCGAGCGTTTCGCGCCATGCGTAGGCGAGCAGGCGGCGGCGGGAGAGGGGGGAGGACTCCCTCTCCCGCCCCGGGAGAGGGAAGGGGCCCATGGCATCGCCATGGGAAGGGTGAGGGGTAGTGCAAGGAACCATGCGGTTCGGGTTGCTTGGATCACCCCTCACCCTCCCCACGCCTACGGCGTGGGTCCCCTCCCTCTCCCGGGGCGGGAGAGGGCGATTTTGGTCGGATTCCTCCGCCTGTTCCATAAACCCGATGAAGGCGTCGTCCAGGCTGTCGGCCTGCTGCTGGCGGCGCAACTCGTCCGGGGGCCCGGCGGCGATGACGCGGCCGGCGTTCATGAAGGCCACCCGGTCGCAGCGCGCCGCTTCGTTCATGAAATGGGTGGAGACGAAGATCGTCACCCCCTGGTCGCGCGACAAGGCGATCAGGTCGCGCCAGAACTGGTCGCGCGCCACCGGGTCGACGCCGGAGGTCGGCTCGTCGAGGATCAGCAACTCCGGCCCGTGCAGGATGGCGACGGCCAGCGACAGCCGCTGCCGCACGCCCAGCGGCAGGCGGTCGGCCACCGCGTCGATATAGGGGGACAGGCCGAAGCGCTCCACCAGCGTCGCCAGACGGGTTTCGGCGTCGGGAAGCTCGAACAGCCGGGCGTGCAGGTCGAGGTTCTGGCGCACCGTCAGCTCGCCATAGAGCGAGAAGGCCTGCGCCATGTAGCCGACGCGGCGGCGGCTCTCCAGATCGCCGGCGTCCACCGGCTTGCCGAACAGCCGCGCCTCACCGGCGCTGGCTGGCAGCAGGCCGGTCAGCATCTTCATGGTGGTGGTCTTGCCGCAGCCGTTGGAGCCGAGGAAGCCGAAGATCTCACCGCGGCCGATGCGGAAGCTGATGTCCGACACCGCGGTGAAGTCGCCGAAGCGGCGGGTCAGGCCGATGGCCTCGATGGCCGGTTCGGCGCCGATGGGCTCGGGCGGGCGGGGCGGGACGGTCAGGCGCTGGTGGCCGCGTCTGGCATCCTCCGGCAGCAGCGCGACGAAGGCCTCCTCAAGGTCGGCGGCGCCGGTCCGGGCCTTCAGCGCGGCGGGGGTGTCGTGGGCGAGCAGGCGGCCGGCATTCATCATCACCACGCTGTCGAACCGCTCCGCCTCGTCCATGTAGGAGGTGGCGACCAGCACCGTCATGCCGGCGCGGCCGGCGCGGATGCGGCCGATCAGCTCCCAGAACTGGCGGCGGGAGAGTGGATCGACGCCGGTCGTCGGCTCGTCGAGGATCAGCAGGTCGGGGTCGTGCAGCAGGGCGCAGCAGAGGCCGAGCTTCTGCTTCATGCCGCCGGACAGCTTGCCGGCCGGGCGGTCGGGGAAGGGGGCGAGGCCGGTGGACTCCAGCAGGTCGGCGATGCGGCGCCGGCGCTCGTCGGCGTCGAGGCCGAAGAGGCGGCCGAAGAACTGGAGGTTTTCGGCGACGCTGAGGTCGGCGTAGAGGTTGCGGCCAAGACCCTGCGGCATGTAGGCGATGCGCGGCTGGAGGGCGGCGCGGCCACGGCGGTCGGCGACGTCGGTGCCGAGGACGCGGACGCTGCCCTGCTGGATCTTCTTGGCGGTGGAGATCAGGCCGAGCAGGGTCGATTTGCCGACGCCGTCCGGGCCGATGACGGCGACGCTTGCCCCGGCGGGGATGTCGAGCGAGGCGTCCTCCAGCGCCACCGTCCCGCCATAGCGGTGCCGCACGCCGGACAGCGAGACGGCTGGGGCGGGAGTCATGATGATGCCCTCTCCCGCCCCGGGAGAGGGAGGGGACCCGCCGAAGGCGGGGAGGGTGAGGGGTGAGCCAAGAATCCCGAACCGCATGGCCCCGAAGCGCATGGCTTCATGCCCAACCCCTCACCCTTCCCATGGCGATGCCATGGGCCCCTTCCCTCTCCCGGGGCGGGAGAGGGAGCCATTTCGGCGAAATCACGCGGCGCGTCCCCCTTACCCCGACCCTCTCCCCGGGGGGGAGAGGGAGGATTCTGGGGGGGAGAGGAAGCTTCCCGCGTCAGTTTCGATTCCAGCCAGTCCGGCCAGACCGCGGTGTCGTCCAGCTTCACATAGGCCATGCCGGTCAGGCCGGTCTTCACCCGCTCGATGTAGCGGGTCACCAGCGCTTCGGGGACGCGGGCCTTGACGCGGAACATCATGCGGTCGCGTTCCGACTTGGTCTCCACCTGCTTGGGCGTGAACTGGGCGCGCGGGGCGACGAAGGTGACGGCGGCGGGGATCGCGGTGTCGGGGACGGCGTCCAGCAGGATGCGGGCGTCGGCGCCGAGCGCAAGGTTTCCCGCCGTGTCGGTCGGCAGGAAGAAGGTCATGTAGACGTTCGACAGGTCGAGCAGCGTCGCCGCCTTGCCGCCGGCCGCCAGCACCTCGCCGGGTTCGGCGAGGCGGTAGAGGACGCGGGACTTGCGCGGCGCCTTCAGCACGCCGTCGGCGACCAGGGTGGTCAGGCGGTCGACGTCGCCGGCGGCGGCGGTGATCGCCTCGTCGGCGCTGGCGAGGTGGCTCTTGGCCGCGTCGAGCGCGGCGTCGGCGGTGCGGCGGCTGTTGCGGGCCTGATCGACGCGCTGTTCGGAAACATGGCCCTTGCCGAACAGGACCAGCGCCCGCTCCATCTCCTTGGCGGCGAAATCGGCCTCGCTGGCGCGCTGGGCGACCAGGGCGACGGCTTCGTCGCGGGCGCGGCGGGACTGGCGCAGCTGGGCCTCGGCGGAGCGGAGCTGCGCTTCGAGGTCGCGGGTGTCGAGCGTGGCGATGACGGCGCCGGCCTCCACCAGATCGCCTTCCTCGACCGGGATGGTCAGGACGCGGGCGGCGTATTTGGTGGCGACGTCGATCTCGTTCGCCTCGATCCGGCCATTGCCGGAGGCGAAGCCGGCAGGCAGCCGGTTGCCCTGCATCGCCCGCCAGCCATAGGCGGCCCCGGCGCCGAGCAGCGCCAGCAGTGCCAGGGCGATGAGGATGCGCTTGAGGGTCATGGCTGCGCTCCCTTGCCTGCCTTGTCGTCAATGTGCAGCGCGCCCATGACGCCGGCCAGGATCCGTTCGCGCGTTGCGTCGTCGGGGGCGGCGTCCAGCGTGCGGCGGAGCGCCAGCAGAGCTTCGGCATAATGGTTGTGCCAGTCGAGACCGGCGGCGAGGTCGGCGGGGGCGAGGCGGGGATGACGGTCGGCCGGCACCAGCGGGCGCGGGGCGGCGAGGTCGACGCGGTCGTCCAGTGCCGGCTGGGCGATGCGCTCCGCCGACCAGCCCTTGTCGAGCAGGGCCTGGCGGATGGAGGCGCGGGCGGGCTCCTCGCCATGGACCAGGAACAGGCCGTGGCCGACGCCGTGGCGGGCCTCCACCCAGTCCAGCAGCGTCGAACGGTCGGCATGGCCGGAATAGACGTCGATGGAGCGGACCTTCGCCTTCACCGCGATTTCCTCGCCATGGATGCGGACGCGGGGGGTGCCCGCCTGCAGCAGGCGGCCCAGCGTGCCGGGGGCTTGGTAGCCGACCAGAAGAACGGTGTCCTGCGGGCGCCACAGGCGGTTCTTCAGATGGTGGCGGATGCGGCCGGCGTCGCACATGCCGCTGGCCGCCATGATGATGGCGCCGCCGGCGATGCTGTTCAGGCGCTGGCTGTCGGGCACGCCGCGGACATGGTGGAAGTTGGCGCGGGTGAAGGGATCGCCGTCGGTCTCCAGATCGTCGAGATGGCGGCGGAAGACGCCGGTCACCGCATCGGCGAGGGGCGAGTCGAGGAAGACGTCCACCGCCGGCAGCTGGCCGCCGTCGAACAGGCAGTCGAGGTCGTAGAGCAGTTCCTGCGTGCGCTCCACCGCGAAGACCGGGATCAGCAGGACACCCCCGCCCGCCAGCGCGCTTGACACTTCGGCGCGCAGCACCGCCTGCCGGCCGGCCTCGTCCAGGTCGGTGCGGTCGCGGTCGCCGTAGGTGGTCTCCAGCACCATCCAGTCCGGCCGCTCCGGCCCCTCGGCATCGGCGTGGAAGCTCTTGCCGCCGGGGCCGAGGTCGCCGGAGAACAGGATGCGGGTGGGGTCGGAGGCGCCACCCCCGAAGCCGTCGAGTGCTTCGATCTCGATGGAGGCGGAGCCCAGGATATGGCCGGCCTGCCAGAAGCGGGCGCGCAGGCCGGGCAGGATCTCGATCCAGCGGTCGTATTCGACGCGGCGGAGCCGGCGCAGGCTGCGGATGGCGTCGTCTTGGGTGTAGATCGCCTGGACCGGCGGACGGCCGCGCTGGCGGTTGCGGCGGTTCAGCCGCTCGACCTCGCCCTCCTGGATGTAGCCGCTGTCGGGCAGCATGTATTCCAGCAGGTCCACCGTGCCGCCGGTGGCGTAGATGCGGCCACGGAAGCCGAGACGGGTCAGCTTCGGCAGCAGGCCGGAATGGTCGATGTGGGCGTGGGTCAGCAGCACCGCGGCGATCGAGGACGGATCGAAGGGGAAGGGGCGGTAGTTCAGTTCCCGGATCGTCTTGGTGCCCTGGAACATGCCGCAGTCGATCAGCACGTCGCCGTTCGGCGTCGACAGGCGGAAGCAGGAGCCGGTCACCGTGCCGGCGGCACCATGGAAGGTCAGCGACAGGGACATGGATCGGCTCCTTGGCTTGTCAGTTCACCCCACCACCCGCACCCCATTGTCATCCGCGGCATGGGCCTGGGCGAAGGTGAAGTCGGCGTTGGTGCTGGCGTGGATGCGGTAGAGCGGTTCGCCCCGGCGCACGCGCTCGCCAACCTTGCGCAGCAGGTCGATGCCGGCGCCCTTGTCGGTGGGCGCGCCGGCCAGCCGCGCGATGCGGGCGAGGCGGTAGCAGTCGAGCGACGATACCACTCCGTCGGCGGGAGAGGCGACCTCGGCAACCAGGGATCCCAGCGTCGCGACGGCGGGCGGCGGACCCTGCATGGCGATGATGCGTTCCATGGCGGCGAGTGCGGCGCCGGACTCCAGCAGGTCGCGCGCCCGGCGGTTGCCGCTGCCGCCACGGACGGCGGGGTCGAATTCCAGGATGCGGCCGGCCAGCAGCAGGGCGCGCTCCTTCAGGTCGGCGGGGCCGGCGGGGTCGTTGCGCAGCACCGCCATCACGTCGCGCGCCTCCAGCACCGGGCCGATGCCGCGCCCGACCGGCTGGGAGCCGTCGGTGACCGCCACCTCCAGCGTCAGGCCGAGCCGGTCGCCGACATGCTCGAACAGCTTGCGCAGGCGCACCGCTTCGCCGGCGCTGCGGATCTTGGCGCTGGGGCCGACGGGGATGTCGATCAGCAGATGGGTGGAGCCGGCCGCCACCTTCTTCGACAGGATCGAGGCGACCAGCTGTTCGCGGGTGTCGATGGCGAGCGGCCGTTCGACCGAGATCAGGATGTCGTCGGCCGGCGACAGCCGGACATGGCCGCCCCAGACCAGACAGCCCTTGGCCTCGCGCACCAGGGCCTGCATGCGCTCCATCGGCACGTCGACATTCGCCAGCACCTCCATGGTGTCGGCGGTGCCGGCGGGGGACGTGATGGCGCGCGACGAGGTCTTCGGGATCGGCAGGCCATGGGCGGCGACGATCGGCACCACGATCATCGAGGTGCGGTTGCCGGGGATGCCGCCGATGCAGTGCTTGTCGGCGATGGTGCCGAGACCCTCCCAGTGCAGACGCGTGCCGGCGGCGATCATGGCGCGGGTCAGGCCCAGCACCTCCGCCGTCGTCATGAAGCTGGCGCAGGCGATCAGGAAGGCGGCGATCTCGATCTTGGAATAACGCTGGTCGGTGACGTCGCGGATGACGGCGGCCAGCTGCTCGTCGGTCAGGGCGGCGCCGCCGACCTTGGCGCGCACCAGCTCGAAGCTTTCCGGCGGGGTCGGCGGGACGAGATGGACGGCGGAGCCCTCGGCAAGGCCGAGCTGCGCGAAGGCGGGGTCGGACAGGCCGATTTCGTCGGGGGCGACGATGGCGGGATCGTCGACGATGTTCAGAACCGCCAGCAGGGAGCGGCCGTCGTTCCGCACCTCCACCCGGCCCAGCCCGAGGAAATCCTCGACATGGTAGCGGGTGCAGCGGCGGTTGAGGAAGGCGACGTTCTCCCGGACGGTGTCGATCGCCAGATGTCGAAGCGTCAGCATACGCACAGTCTACGCCCGGCCCCGCGGCTTAGCGACGCCGAGCCTGCGCGTCAGCCATGCCGGGCCTTACGCGCCGCAGTTGATCCGGATCATTGGCGGGGCGGAAGGGCTGTGGTTTGGGGGGGCGAATGCCCCCTTCTCTCACGTGCTCTCCCGCGCGATGAAGGTCAGGCCGAGGTCGAGGCGCCTCTGCGGCGGTTCCTTGCCGTCCATCAGGTCGAGCAGCATGGCGGCGGCGTGGCGGCCGATGGCGTAGCGCGGCGTGGCGACGGTGGTCAGGGTCGGGGTGGTCCAGGCCGAGGCCGGCAGGTCGTTGAAGCCGGCGACGGCGAGCTGGTCGGGCACGCGGATGCCGCGGCGCTGGCACTGGAACAGGGCGCCCTGCGCCAGATCGTCGTTGCAGAAGAAGACGGCGTCGCAGTCGCTGTTCTCCGCCATCAGCCGGTCGATCATCGCGGCGCCGAGATGGATGGAGGACGGGTCGGGCAGGCGCCAGACGCGCTTCTCGTCATACAGCCCGGCCTCCTCCAGCGCGTGGCGGTAGCCGTCGAGGCGGGCCAGCGTGCGGGGGTCGAGCTGCACGGCGACGAAGCCGATGCGGCGATAGCCGCGCTCCAGCAGGTGGGTGGTCATCAGCCGGCCGCCCTCCTCCTGCGAACAGCCGACGCTGAGGCTGTCGGGGTCGTCCAGCAGCTCCATCATGTGGACGGTCGGGCTGGAGAGCGCCGACAGGTAGGTGCGGGTGACCGCCGTATGGTCGGTGCCGGTCAGCAGGATGCCGTCGGGCTGGAACTGCAGGTAGGTGCGGATCAGCCGCTCCTCCTCCTCCGGCGAATAGTGGGTGACGCCGATCAGGGCGCGGTAGCCGCGCGGCAGCAGCATGTCGTGGATGCCGGCCAGCGTCTCGACGAAGACCATGTTGGTCATCGACGGGATCAGCACCGCCACCGTCATCGACCGCGCCGAGGCGAGCGCGCTGGCGGCCTGGTTCGGCACGTAGCCCATCGACTGCGCGGTGTCGAGGATGCGCTGGCGAAGCTCCGGCGCCACCAGCTCCGGCCGCTTGAAGGCACGCGACACGGTGATGGCGCTGATGCCCACCCGCTCCGCCACGTCCGCCATGGTGGCGCGGCCGGTGCGCGAGGAGCGCGGCTTGCGCGTCTTGACCGCCGGGGTTGCTGGCCGATCACCGCCACGGGTCGTCACAGGGCTTCGTCCTTTCAATTCCGGCGGTCCGATTCCGGCCGGCGCGACGGAAGGTCGCGCAGGCTCGCCAGTCGCCGATGTGTATCATGCTCAGCAACAGCCGCATGCCATGCAGAGCCTGAGCCTGCAACCCGCGGCCATCCCCGATCAGTTTGTCCGCAACTCAAACAAAACTCTTTACGCGCGTCAAGGTTAGCGCTAACAGTACCAGCACCTCGTCTCGGCGTCATCCGTGCAGTCCGGCCTGCCTGGTCGTGGACCTCTCAGTGACCCGCGGATGATAGCGCTAACATAACTTTGTCAGTGCGTGGTCCGCCGCGACTTGCCGTCGCGGATGCCGTCCCGCACCGGTATTCGGGAAAAGGCTCATGAACGGTCCCTCCATCGCGCCGTCCCCCGGCAAGACCGCCATTCAAACCGAACCGCCGTCCGGCAAACCGGCCGGTGCCGGTCCGCAGATCGTCGTGGTGATGGGCGTGGCCGGCTGCGGCAAGTCCAGCGTCGGCCAGAGCCTTGCCGCTGCGCTGGGCCATGAGTTCATCGAAGGCGACGCGCACCACCCGCCCGCCAACATCGAGAAGATGTCGGCCGGCATCCCGCTGACCGACGCCGACCGCGACGGCTGGTTGGGCACGCTGGCCGGCTTCATCGCCGAGGCCGACCGCGAGGGCAGGGGGCTGGTCGTCGCCTGTTCGGCGCTGAAGCGGCGCTATCGCGACCGGCTGCGTGGCGATTGCAAACGGGTGGTTTTTCTGCACCTGCACGGCGACAAGGCGCTGATTGCCTCGCGCATGGGCGCGCGGACCGCCCATTTCATGCCGATGGCGCTGGTCGACAGCCAGTTCGCCGACCTGGAGATGCCGGCGGCCGACGAAGCGGTGCTGTCCTACGAGGTGACGTTGCCGGCCGAGGCCATCGTCGCCGATGCGCATGCCCGCCTGACCGGCGGCGATTGTTTTGGGAGGAACGCATGAAGCGCGTTGCTGATCTGCTGGAGCGGGTCACCGAATGGATCATGGCGCTGATGCTGGCGGTCATGGTCGGTCTCGTCTTCGGCAACGTCGTCCTGCGCTATGTCTTCAACAGCGGCATCGTCGCGGCTGAGGAGATCGCGCGGCTGATGTTCGTCTGGCTGGTGTTCCTGGGCGCCACGGTGGCGCTGCGGCACCAGCGGCATCTGGGGCTGGAGATCGTGCAGAGCCGCCTGCCGGTCAAGGTGCGGCGGGTCTGCGCGGTGATCGCGCACCTGATGATGCTGTACGCCCTGTGGCTGTTCGTGCAGGGAAGCTGGATCCAGCTGCTGATCGGGATGGAGACCTTCTCCACCGTCCTGCGCTTCCCCATGGCCTTCTATGCGGCGGCGGGCTTCTTCCCGGCCATCGCCATGGCGCTGATCGTGCTGGCGAACCTGGTGCGGATCGTCACCAACCAGCCGGGCGCCCGCCTCCCCGGCGATCCCGACACCATGCTGGACCATCCGGAATCGCACGGGCCCGCCGTTGCCCCGCCGGCACCGGCCGCCGGACAACATGGCGCCGGCCATCCGGCCGGCCACGGTGCCGCCTCCGGTGCGGCCGTCGCCAAGCATTGAGCCCAGACCAATAGATTTCCTGCGGACGGAGACGCCGCCATGACGCTCACCATTTTCCTGGGCTCGCTGTTCGGCTTCATGCTGCTCGGCATGCCCATCGCCTTCGCGCTGATGCTGACCGGCGTCGCGCTGATGGTCCACCTCGACTTCTTCGACGCCCAGCTGGTCGCCCAGAACATGCTGAGCGGCGCCGACAACTATCCGCTGATGGCGGTGCCCTTCTTCATCCTGGCCGGCGAGCTGATGAACGCCGGCGGCATCTCCCAGCGCATCATCAACCTGGCGGTCAGCCTGGTCGGCCATATCAAGGGCGGCCTGGGATACGTCACCATCGGCGCCTCGGTGATGCTGGCCAGCCTGTCCGGCTCGGCCATCGCCGACACCGCCGCGCTGGCGACCCTGCTGATCCCGATGATGCGCGACCACGGCTATCCGGTGCCGCGCTCCGCAGGCCTGATCGCGTCGGGCGGCATCATCGCCCCGATCATCCCGCCCAGCATGCCCTTCATCATCTTCGGCGTGACCACCAACACCTCGATCAGCGCGCTGTTCATGGCCGGCATCGTGCCCGGCCTGCTGATGGGCATCGGTCTGGTTTGCGCCTGGATGTTCGTCGTCCGCGACATGACGGTGAAGCTGCAGCCGAAGGCGAGCGGTCGCGAGCGGCTGAAGGCGCTGGGCGACGGCGTCTGGGCGCTGGCCCTGCCGGTCATCATCATCGGCGGCCTGCGCGGCGGCATCTTCACGCCCACGGAGGCCGCGGTGGTCGCCGCCGTCTATTCGCTGTTCGTGGCGCTGTTCGTCTACCGTCAGGTCACGCTGCCGCAGCTGGTGCCGCTGCTGGTCCAGGCGGCGCGCACCACCAGCACCGTCATGTTCCTCTGCGCCGCCGCGCTGGTGTCGTCCTACATGGTGACGCTGGCCGACCTGCCGCAGCAGATGACGGAGCTGCTGGCACCGCTGATGGACCATCCGAAGCTGCTGATGCTGGCCATCGCCTTCCTGCTGCTGGCCGTCGGCACGGTGATGGACCTGACGCCGACCATCCTGGTGCTGGGCCCCGTCCTGACCCCGCTTGCGATCAAGGCCGGCATCGACCCCGCTTATTTCGGCGTGATGTTCGTCCTGATCGGCACGCTGGGCCTGATCCATCCGCCGGTCTGCACGGTGCTGAACGTGGTGTGCGGCGTCGCCCGCATCTCGCTGGAGAGCGCCACCAAGGGCATCTGGCCCTTCCTGTTGACCTACATCGTGCTGCTCGGGCTGCTGATCGCCGTGCCGGAGATCATCACCATGCCGCTGCACCTGTTCCACTGACGCCTACCAAGACCAATCAGAACGAAACACCAGACGTTAAGGGAGTTCGACACCATGTTCCGCAAACTGCTGCTCGCCACCGGCATCGCCGCCGCGCTGCTCGCCCCGGTCGCCGTCGCGACCTCCGCTGCCGCCCAGGACGTGAAGACCCGCATCATCCGCTTCGGCTACGGCCTGTCGGAGAACAGCAACCAGGGCCGGGCGGTGAAGTATTTCGCCGAGGAGCTGTCCAAGCGCAGCGGCGGCAAGTTCAAGATGAAGGGCTTCGGCGACGCCAGCCTGGGCAGCGACATCCAGATGCAGAACGCCCTGATCGGCGGCGCGCAGGAGATGATGGTCGGCTCCACCGCGACGCTGGTCGGCATCGTGAAGGATTTCGGCGTCTATGACCTGCCCTTCCTGTTCAACAACGAAAAGGAAGCCGACGCCGTCCTGGACGGCCCGTTCGGCGAGAAGCTGCTGAAGGCGCTGAACGACAAGGGGCTGGTCGGTCTGGTCTATTGGGAGAACGGCTTCCGCAACCTGACCAACAGCAAGCGCCCGATCACCAAGGTCGAGGACATGGGCGGCATCAAGCTGCGCGTGATGCAGAACCCGGTCTATATCGACATGTTCAACCGCTTCGGCGCCAACGCGGTGCCGCTGGCCTTCTCCGAACTGTTCACCGCGCTGGAGACCGGCACGGTCGACGGCCAGGAGAACCCGGTCACGACCATCCAGTCGTCCAAGTTCTATGAAGTGCAGAAGTATCTGACCATTTCCCGCCACGTCTACAGCCCGTGGATCGTGCTGGCCAGCAAGCGCTGGTACGACGCTCTGTCGGCCGACGAGAAGAAGATCCTGAACGAGGCCGCCGTCGCCTCGCGCGATTTCGAGCGCAAGGACAGCCGCGAGGCCTCGGCCCAGAGCGTGGCCTACCTGAAGGAGAAGGGCATGCAGATCAACGAGCTGAGCCCGGCCGAGCTGGACCGCATGCGCGAGATGGTCAAGCCCGCCTTCGACAAGTACGCCGCCGACGGCGGTGCCGAGGTGCTGAAGGACCTGCAGGCCGCCATCACCGCCGCCCGGAAGTAATCGCGGGCGACGCATCGTGACGGTGCGAAAGGGGCGGACCGGGACGACCGGTCCGCCCCTTTCCTGTTTGCGCAACATTTAGAATGTCGGCGAGAAATAAATAAACGAAAGAAGGGGCTATCCGGGGATATCGCCATTGAAAATATAGTGGAAGACATGAAGCGGACGACCTGCGGGGGAGTTTTTAGGAACGGTTCGCAAAGACGCAATTTTGTCGCACCAAGGTTTCCAGACTATTTACTCGAATTTAACGGTAAATCGCTAAACTGTGGACTGGACTGATATATCGTCATTCGAACGTGTCGCGGGGAAGGCTCATGTTCAAGAAGCTGCCTTTGGTGACCAAGCTGGTGCTTGCGATCGGCTTTGTTCTCTTGGTCGGATTGAGTTTGGGGACAGTGGTGATTTCCGCCAAGAGCGGGGCGGATACCGACGCGCTGTCCTTTCAAGCCGGAGAGGAGTTGGGCAAGTATCATGCCGCCACCGTCGAACGGCGGCTGAACGAGGCGATGAACATCAGCCGCAACATAAGCACCACCCTGCTCGCCCTGAAGCGCCAGGGAATTGTCGACCGCGACAAGTTGAGCGAGTGGCTGAAGAGCCTGCTGGTTGCTGATCCCAAACTGCTGGGTGTCTGGGTGGGTATGGAGCCGAACGCCCTCGATGGCAGGGACAAGGACTTCGTAAACGCCCCCACCGGCGACTCCACCGGACGTTTCATTCCGTATTGGAACAGGGTCGGCGACAAGATCAATTATCAGCCGTTGTCCCATTATGAAAGTTCCGGCCCTGACGGCTTTTACTATAACGAAGCCAAGCGCACGAAGCGTGAAGTCATCGTTGAACCCTATTCATATCTTGTTGCCGGTAAAAATGTCCTGATGGTGTCGCTTGTCGTTCCCATCATGGAAGACGGCAAAGTCATCGGCGTTGCCGGCGTGGACATTGCCAACGACCAAATCTGGAACGAACTGAAATCCGCTAAGCCGTTCGAAACGGGCTCGGTCTTCCTGATTTCCAATGGCGGCGCATGGGCGGCCTACAGCAATCCCGACCACCTGGGCAAGCCGATCGTGGAGACCAACCAGCGGCTGAAGGAGGCGCTCCCCGCCATCCGCGAGGGCAAGCCCTTCGCCCATTTTTCGGTGTCGGCCAGCCTGAAGACCGAGGTGAAGCAGCTGTTCAAGCCGGTGGTCATCGACGGCACGGGAACGCCCTGGTCGATCCTGGTCAATCTGCCGATCAACCGGATCGAAATCCCGAAGCAGGAATTGCGGACCTTCATCGCCGTCGGCGCGGTGCTGCTGGCCTCCGGGCTGGTGCTGGCACTGTGGCTGGCGAGCAGGATCGTCGTCGGCACGCCGCTGCGCCGGATCATCGCGACGGTGGAGGCGCTGACCGCCGGCCGGCAGGACGTGGAGGTGCGCGACCGCGACCGCTCCGACGAGATCGGGGCGATCAACAAGGCGCTGCAGCTGTTCAAGGAGAATGCCGGCCGCGTCGCCGAGATGGAGGAGCAGCGCCGCCGGGACGAGGCGCTGGCCGCCGAGCGGCGCAGGCAGGAGCTGGCCCGCATGGCCGACCGGTTCGAGGGCACGGTCGGCGGCGTGGTCGCCAATGTGGCCCAGCAGGCCGAGGCGATCCGCACCGATTCGGAAGGGCTGTCGGCCATCGCCGAGCAGACCAACGCCCAGGCCGCCGCCGTCGCCAGCGCCGCCGACGTCGCCAGCAGCAACGTGCAGACGGTGGCCGCCGCGGCGGAGGAGCTGGCCCATTCCATCGAGGAGATCAACCAGCGCATCGCCGCCTCGTCGCGCATGGCGAACGACGCGGTGGGCGAGGTCGAGAAGACCAACGGCACCGTCGCCGGCTTGGCCGAGGCGGCGCAGAAGATCGGCGACGTGGTGAACCTGATCCAGTCCATCGCCGGCCAGACCAACCTGCTGGCGCTGAACGCCACCATCGAGGCGGCGCGCGCGGGGGAGGCCGGCAAGGGCTTCGCCGTCGTGGCGCAGGAGGTGAAGAACCTCGCCAGCCAGACCGCCAAGGCGACGGAGGAGATCGCCGCCCAGATCGCCGAGATCCAGTCGGTCAGCGGCAGCGCCGTCGGCGCCATCCAGGCCATCGGCCGCACCATCCTGGGCATCAGCGAGACGGTCACCGCCGTCGCCGCCGCCGCGGAGGAGCAGGGGGCGGCGACCCGCGAGATCAGCCGCAACGTCCAGCAGGCCGCCGCCGGCACCCGCGAGGTGTCGACCAACATCGAGGGCGTCACCCGCGCCGCCAGCGAGACCGGCAGCATGGCCTCCCAGGCCCGCGCCGCCGCCGACACGCTGTCGCACCAGTCGGCGCAGCTGCGGACCGAGGTGCAGCGCTTCGTGGCGACGATCCGCGAGGGGTGAGGGCTCCAATTGCTCCCTCCCCATCCCTCCCCCGCTAACGCGGGAGAGAGGGGCAGGAGCTTTGCGGGAGAGCGGCGGCAGTCCCCTCTCCCACCGAAGGTGGGGGAGGGTTAGGGAGGGGGCATCGTCAGCCGACGCCCCCCACCCTCAACAATCGAAGAACACCGTCTCCCCCTCGCCCTGCAGGCGGATGTCGAAGCGGTAGACCACGCCTCCCGGAACTTCGGCGCGCCGGGCGATCAGGGTGTCGCGGCGGTCGGCGGGGACGGTGGTCAGCACCGGGTCCGCGGCGTTCGCCGCCGTTTCGTCGGAGAAATGCAGGCGGGTGAAGAGGTGGCTCAGCATGCCGCGGGCGAACACCGTCACCGCGATGTGCGGGGCGTGGCCGGGGTCGCAGACGCCCGGCTTCACCGTGTCGAAGAAGTAATGGCCGGCGTCGTCGGTGCCGCAGCGGCCGAAGCCGGCCGCACCGGGGGCGTGGCGGCCGTCGGCGCCGGCCTGCCAGATTTCCACGACGCAGTCGCGGATCGGGGCGCCCTCGCCGTCATAGACGACGCCTTCGATGCGGATGTGCTCGCCCGGGGTGTCGCGGGTGGCCAGCCGGTTGGTCGCCAGCGGGCGGCGGCCGTAGAGTTCCGGGGTCCAGGCATAGGCGAAATAGGGGCCGACAGTCTGGGACGGGGTCTGTTTCAGCATCTGGCTCATCAGGATCAGCCCTCCATCGGCGTGGCCTGGCGTCCGCGCAGGACGATGTCGAATTCATAGCCGAGCGCCCACAGCGGTTCGGTCACGTCGATGGAGAAGCGGGAGACCAGCAGCTCGCGCGCCCCCTCCGGCACCCCGTTGTAGATGGGGTCGAGCGGCAGCAGCGGGTCGCCGGGGAAATACATCTGGGTGACCAGCCGGGTCAGGAAGGACGGCCCGAACAGCGAGAAATGGATGTGCGCCGGACGCCACGCATTGTGGTGGTTGCCCCAGGGATAGGCGCCGGGCTTGATGGTGGTGAAACGGTAGCGGCCTTCGGCGTCGGTGATGCAGCGGCCGGCCCCGAAGAAGTTGGGGTCGAGCGGCGCGTCATGCTGGTCCCAGCGGTGGACGTAGCGGCCGCAGGCGTTGGCCTGCCAGATCTCCAGCAGCGTGTGCGGCACCGGACGGCCGCTCTCGTCCAGCACGCGGCCGGTGACGATCATGCGCTCGCCAACCGGCTCGCCGTTGACGCGGCCGTTCTTCGTCAGGTCGCTGTCGAGCGGATCGACGCTGTCATGGCCGAACACCGGGCCGCTGCGCACCGACAGGCACTGCTTCATCGGGATCAGCGGCTTGGACGGCGAGCGCAGCACCGTCGATTTGTAGAGCGGCGACAGGTAGGGCGGGTGCTGCGCCCAATCGCGGGGGGTGAAGTCGCCCTCCGCCTCGTGAACGGCTGTGTCCATCCTGGGTGTCCCTCCTTGGGAGCGGTCAGCTTTGCCGGCCTTGTGTCTGCTTGTGGTCTGTGAGCACGCGATCGATGAAGTGGGAGGCGGAGCCGGTGTAGTTCAGCGGGTCGAACAGGAGGTCGAGGGCGTCCGAACCCAGCGCCTGCGCCACCTCGGCGTCCTCGCCCAGCACGTCGCGCAGGGGACGGGCGGAGGAGGATGCGCGGCGGCTGGCCTCGGCCACGCGGGAATGGGCGGCCATGCGGCCCATGCGGTCGCCCAGCGCCATGGTGACGGCTTCGGCCAGGATCAGGCCGCGGGTCAGGTCGAGGTTGGCGCGCATGCGCTCCGCATCGACGGTCAGGCCGGCAACGGTCTCGCGGGCATGGCGGGCGGCGCCGGCGAGGAGGCGGCAGAGATCGGGCAGGGCCTGCCACTCGGCATGCCAGCCGCCGAGGCCGCGTTCATGCTCCTGCACCTGTGCCGCCAGCAGACCGCCGACCAGGGCGGGGGCGCGGATGGCGGTGGAGAGCAGGACGGCGCAGGACACCGGGTTGCGCTTGTGCGGCATGGTGGAGGAGCCGCCACGGCCGGGGGCGGCGGGCTCGAACGCTTCGGCGACCTCCATCTGCATCATCAGCGAGATGTCGCGGCCGAGAGTGCCCAGCGTGCCGGCGAGGATGCCGAGGGCCGAGGCGAGTTCGGCGATGCGATCGCGGCTGCCGTGCCAGGGCAGGGCGGGCAGCGGAAGGTCGAGGTCGCGCGCCAGGGCCTCCGCCACCGCCGGGCCTGCGTCGCCGAGTGCCGCCAGCGTGCCGGCGGCGCCGCCGAACTGCAGGGCAAGGCGGTCGCGGGCGGCGGCGAGGCGCTGGCGGTCGCGGCCCAGCGCGTCGAGCCAGCCGGCGGCCTTCAGGCCGAAGGTCGTCGGCAGGGCGTGCTGCAGCCAGGTGCGGGCGACCATCGGCGTGGAGCGGTGGCGGTCGGCGAGGTCGGCCAAGCCGTCGGCCAGTGCTGCGAGATCGGTGTCGAGGCCGTCGAGGAAGCGGCGCAACTGCAGCATCAGGCCGCTGTCCATCGCGTCCTGGCTGGTGGCGCCCCAATGGACGTAGCGCGACGCCTCCTCGTCGGTGGCCTTCACGGTACGGGTCAGGTGCTTGACCATCGGGATCGCGGTGTTGCCGGCCAGCGCCGCCTCCGCCCCCAGCGCGGTCAGGTCGTAGAGGTCGGCCCTGCACGCCGCCTCGATGGCGGGGACGGCGCGGGCGGGGATGACGCCGACTGCAGCCTCCGCCCTTGCCAGCGCCGCCTCGAACTCCAGCATGCCCTGCAGCCGCGCCGCGGGGGAGAAGGCGTCGGCCGCTGCGTCGGTGGTGAAGAGCGGGTCGAGCAGCGGGTCGGCGTGGCGTGTGGCGGTCATCCCTTTTTCGCGTCCTCTTCGTCCATCTCGGCATAGACGGCGCGGGCCAGCGCGATGGCGTGGTTTCCGGCAGGGACGCCGGCATAGACGGCGGCCTGCATCAGGATTTCCTTCACCTCGTCGCGGGTGACGCCGGTGTTGCGGGTGGCGCGGATGTGCAGCTTCAGCTCGCCGTCCTTGCCCAACGCCGCCAGCATGCCGATGGTCAGCATGCTGCGCGTCCGGATGTCCAGGCCCGGCCGGGTCCAGATCTGGCCCCAGGCGGTCTTGGTGATGAACTCCTGGAAATCGGCGTCGAAGTCGGTGGCGCGCTCCAGCGAGCGGTCGACATGGGCATCGCCGAGGACGGAGCGGCGCACGGCCATGCCGCGGTCGTAGAGGTCCTCATCGTCCATTATAGGTCCCTCAGGAAGCCGTCGATCAGGGCGGCCAGTTCCGCCGGCTTCTCGACGCCGGGGATGTGGGCGGCGCCGGGCAGCAGTTCGAACCGCGCGCCGGGGATGCCGGCGGCCAGCGCGCGGGCGGCGTCGGGCGGGGTGGCGACGTCATGCTCGCCGCAGATCACCAGGGTGGGGGCGGTGATGGCGGCGTTGGCGGCGCTGAGGTCGGCGTCGCGGATCGCCATGGCGCAGCCGACATAGCCGTCCTCCGGGATGCGGGCGACCATGGCGGTGTAGCCGCGGATCTGGTCGGGGCGGCCGTCGCGGAAGGCTTGGGTGAACCAGCGGGCCATGACGCCGTCGGCGATCGCGGTCATGCCGCGGGCACGGATGGCGGCGATGCGGTCGGTCCAGACCGAGGCCGGGCCGATGACTCCGGCGGTGTCGCACAGGATCAGGCCGTGGATTCGGCCGGGCGCCTTGACGGCGAGGCGCTGCGCCATCATGCCGCCGATCGACAGGCCGCAGACATGGGCGCGGGCGATGCCGAGCGCGTCGAGCAGGCCGGCGGCGTCGTCGGCGAGGATGTCCATGCTGTAGCCGGCATCGTCGGTGACCGGCGTCACCTGGGTCAGCCCGTGGCCGCGCATGTCGTAGCGCAGGATGCGGTAGCGCTGCGACAGGTGCGGGACGACGGCGTCCCAGATGTGGAAGCTGGTGCCAATGGAGTTGGCGAACAGCAGCACCGGCGCATCGGCCGGGCCGGTCAGGTCGTAGTGCTGGGTGATGCCGGCGGCTTCGATGAAGGGCATGGGTGGTCCTACTCGCCTCTTGGAAAGCTAGACCCCCACCCTAACCCTCCCCCGCTGGGCGGGGGAGGGGACAAGCGCTTGTTCGGGAGGGGGCGGCAGTCCCTCCCCCACCCAGTGGGGGAGGATAGGTGGGGGTCTAACTTTTACGGCTACACCCGCTCGATCATCACCGCGATGCCCTGGCCGACGCCGATGCACATTGTGCAGAGCGCCGTCCGGCCGCCGGACTGTTCGAGCTGGTAGAGCGCGGTGGTCGCCAGACGGGCGCCGCTCGCCCCCAGCGGATGGCCGAGCGCGATGGCGCCGCCTTGCGGGTTCACATGCGCGGCGTCGTCGGGCAGGCCAAGCTCCCGCAGCACGGCAAGGCCCTGGGCGGCGAAGGCCTCGTTCAGCTCGATCAGGTCGATGTCGGCGATGGTCCGGCCGAGACGCTCCAGCAGCTTGCGGGTGGCGGGGACCGGGCCGATGCCCATGACGCGCGGCGGGACGCCGGCGGTGGCGCCGCCGAGGATGCGGGCGCGCGGGGTCAGGCCGAAACGCTTCACCGCCGCTTCCGATGCGATCAGCAGGGCGGCGGCGCCGTCGTTGACGCCGGAGGCGTTGCCGGCGGTCACCGTGCCGCCGGGGCGGACGATCGGCTTCAGGGCCGACAGTGCCTCGATGGTCGTGGCGCGGGGGTGCTCGTCGGTGGTCACCACCGTCTCGCCCTTGCGGGTTCTGATGGTGACGGGGGCGATCTCGCGGGCCATGCTGCCGTCGGCGATGGCGCGGGCGGCGCGCTCCTGGCTGCGCAGCGCGAAGGCGTCCTGGTCGGCGCGGGCGATCTTCCAGTCGTCGGCGACGTTCTCCGCCGTCTCCGGCATCGAATCGGTGCCATAGGCCGCCTTCATCGCCGGGTTGACGAAGCGCCAGCCGATGGTGGTGTCGAAGATCTCGGCCTGCCGGGAGAAGGGCGTGTCGGCCTTGCCCATGACGAAGGGGGCGCGGCTCATGCTCTCCACCCCGCCGGCGATCATCAACTCGGCCTCTCCCGCCTTGACGGCGCGGGCGGCGGTGGCGAGCGCGTCGAGACCGGAGCCGCAGAGCCGGTTCATCGTCGTGCCCGGCACCGCGTCGGGCAATCCCGCCAGCAGGGCCGCCATGCGGGCGACGTTGCGGTTGTCCTCGCCGGCCTGGTTGGCGCAGCCATAGATGACGTCGTCCACCGCGGCCCAGTCGACCGACGGGTTGCGCTGCATCAGGGCGCGGATCGGCACGGCGCCGAGATCGTCGGTGCGCACCGACGACAGGGCTCCGGCATAGCGGCCGATGGGGGTGCGGATGGCGTCGCAGATATAGGCGTCACGCATTGCTTTATCCTTCTCCGCCGGCTTGCCCCTGGGCGGTGCCATGGGCTGCAGCAGTGCGGGCTTGGAGGTCGCGGAGCGCCGTCAGGGTTTCGGCGTCCGGGACTTCGGTGGTCTTCAGGTCGGGCGAGATCTTCAGGTCCCAGCCGGTGGCGGCCTTCACCTGCTCCACCGTCACGCCGGGATGGATGCCGGTCAGGGTCAGTTCCTTGCTCACCGGGTCGGGGGTGAGGATGCCGAGGTCGGTGATGACCGCGGTCGGCCCGGCGCCGGGAATGCCGGCCCTGGTCCGCGCGTCCCCGCCGTCGAGATAACCGGCCGAGGTGACGAAAGGCAGCTTGGCGACGAAGGCCTTCGGGCTGTGCTTCAGGACGATGAAGACCTCCTTGGCCTGGGAGGCGATCTCCGGCGCGCCGCCGGCACCGGGCAGTCGCACCTTGGGCGCGTCATAGGGGCCGATGACGGTGGTGTTGATGTTGGCGAAGCGGTCGACCTGCGCCGCGCCGAGGAAACCGACGTCGATCCGCCCGCCCTGCAGCCAGTAGCGGAAGATCTCCGGCGTGCCGACCACGGTGTCGGCGGTCAGCGCGAGGTCGCCGTCGCCGATCGACAGCGGCAGAACCGTCGGCTTGGCGCCGATCGGGCCGGATTCATAGATCAGCACCACGTCGGGCGCATGGGTCAGCCGGGCGAGGTTGGCGGCGGTGGAGGGCAGACCGATGCCGACGAAGCAGACGGTGCCGTCCTTCAGCAGCCGGCTGGCCGCCACCGTCATGATCTCGGTCGCGGTGAAGTCCATCGTTGCCGTGCTCATCACGCAACCTCCGTCATGCTTTGGGGCATGCTTTCGGCCAGCACGCGGCGGAAGTCGGCGAAATCGTCGGTGTCCAGCACATGGCGCCGCATCCAGGCCTGGAAGGTCTCGCGCGAGCGGGCGATGGGGTCCCAGGCCTTGTAGAAGCGGTTGTCGCGCTCCGAATAGCCCTGCGCGTAGGACGGATAGGCGCCGCCGGGGACGGGGCAGACGGCGGAGAGCGCCCAGGCCGGCAGCACGCAGGCGTTCGGCGGCGCCTCCAGGTCATCGACGATTTCCTCCACCGTGACGATGGAGCGCTTGGCGGCGAGAACCGCCTCCTTCTGGACGCCGAGGATGCCCCAGAGCAGGACGTTGCCGCGGCGGTCGGCCTTCTGGGCGTGGATCACCGTCACGTCGGGGCGGACGGAGGGGATGGCGGCCAGCTTCTCACCCGTGAAGGGGCACTCGACGAAGCGGATGTTCGGGTTGACCTTCGGCAGGTCGGAGCCGGTGTAGCCGCGCAGCAGCGCGAAGGGCAGGTTGGAGGCGCCGGCGACATAGGCGTTGGCCATGCCGGCGTGGCTGTGCTCCTCGATGGCGAGCGGTTGCGGCCAGCCCTGTTCGACCGCGTCGCGGAAACGGTGGAGGGAGCCGACGCCGGGATTGCCGCCCCAGGAGAAGATCAGCTTCGCGGCGCAGCCCATGCCGATCATCTGGTCATAGATCAGGTCCGGCGTCATCCGCACCAGCGTCAGGCCGCGCCGGCCCTGCCGGATGATCTCGTGCCCGGCGGCATGGGGAATCAGGTGGGTGAATCCTTCCAGGGCGACCGTGTCGCCGTCGCGCACAAGGCTCGCCACCGCCTCGCGCAGGGGCGTGATCTTCGCCATATGACCTCCCGAGTGTGCGAAAATCGCACGAACATTCGCCTTTACGCACAGAGTGACGAGAGCGGCGGTTCGCTGTCAAGGTCGAAAACGGCAGAAATAGGGCGATAAACGCCCATATTGCGGCGCAACATGAGCAATGTGCGGTGGAAAGTCTCAGGCGATGTTAAAAACAGAAGCAGTGTCAGGGTATTAGTCGGAAGGCCGGCTTTGTGCGATTATAGAACATTATATCAAATATCGCACTTGACGGTTCGGCCGTCCCTCAGTACGGTTGTTGCAACAGTCAATGACCGGGACAAAAGAGTTCCGGCGCCGGCATATGGTCACATGTGGGAGGGACAATGACGAGGACTCTGCGCAACGCGCTGCTGGGTGCGGCGTTCGGTCTGGCGCTGGCGGCCGGTCCGGCCGGTGCCGCCACCATCAAGGTCGGCGTCGTGGCGCCCTTCTCCGGCCCGTTCGGCGTGGTCGGCAAGAGCTTCAAGGAAGCCATCGAGGTCTATCAGGCCGAACATGGCAAGACCGTCGGCAACGACACCGTGGAGTTCATCTACAAGGACCTCGACCAGCCGAACCCGTCCCAATCCAAGGCGCTGTCGCAGGAACTGATCGTCAAGGAGAAGGTGTCCTTCCTCGCCGGCTATTTCTTCACGCCGGACGCGCTGGCGGTCGCCCCGCTGATCGACGAGGCGAACATCCCCTGCGTGATCTTCAACGCAGCCACCTCCGCCATCACGGAGAAGTCGCCGCGCTATGTCCGCACCTCCTTCACCCTGTGGCAGAACACGGTGCCGCTGGCCGAATACATGGCCAAGCAGGGCATCAAGAAGGCGGTGTCGGCGGTCAGCGACTATGGACCCGGCATCGACGGCGAGGCCGCCTTCAAGACCACTTTCGAGAAGCATGGCGGCACGGTGGTGGACACCATCCGCATGCCGCTGAAGTCCACCGACTTCGCCCCCTTCATGCAGCGCATCAAGGATTCGGGCGCCGAAGCCGTCTATGCCTTCCTGCCGGCCGGCCCGGCGACGCTGGCCTTCGCCAAGGCCTTCAACGACACCGGGCTGCGGGCGGCGGGCATCAAGTTCTTCGGCCCCGGCGACCTGACCCAGGAACCGGACCTGCCGGCGCTGGGCGACGCGGCGATGGGCATCACCACCACCTTCAACTACAGCCGCGCCCATGATTCGGCGATGAACAAGGCCTTCGTCGCCAAGCACAAGGAGATGTTCGGCTCGGTCGACAGCGTCACCTTCACCTCGGTCGGCGCCTATGACGGCGTTCACGTCATCTATCAGATGATCAAGAACGGCGGCGGCAAGATCGACGGCGCCAAGGCCGTGGAGTCGGTGAAGGGCATGAGCTGGGAAAGCCCGCGAGGGTCCCTGACCATCGACCCGGACAGCCGCCACGTCACCCAGACGATCTATCTGCGCACCGTCGAGAAGGTCGACGGCAAATTGGAGAATGTCGAGAAGCAGGCGTTCCCGAAGCAGCCGGACTATGGGTACAAGTTGGCGAAGTGAGGGGAGGTTGTCCCTCTCCCGTCCCGGGAGAGGGAAGGGGCCCGCGAAGCGGGAAGGGTGAGGGGTGAGGCACGGAGCCATGCGGTTCGGGATCCTTGGCCCACCCCTCACCCTCCCCATGGCTTTGCCATGGGTCCCCTCCCTCTCCCGGGGCGGGAGAGGGCAGGTGGAGAGACATCATGGAAACCATGTTCGGGATCGCCGTCGACGGGGTCGCCTACGGCATGATCCTCTTCATCATCTCCGTCGGGCTGTCGGTGACGCTGGGGCTGATGCGGGTGGTCAATCTGGCGCATGGCGCCTTCGCCATGGTCGGCGGCTATGTCGCGTCCTATGCGGCGCAGGAGGCCGGGCTGCCCTATGCGGCGGCGCTGGTGGCGGCGGTGGCGCTGACGGTGCTGGCGACGCTGCCGCTGGAACGGCTGCTGTACCGCCGCATCTACGGCTCGGCCAACGAGCTGGCGCAGGTGCTGCTGACCATCGGGCTGACCTTCGTCATCGTCGCCGGCATCAATTACCTGTTCGGCCCGACGCTGAAGCGCATCCCGCTGCCGGAGCTGCTGACCGGCACGGTGGAGCTGGGGCCGAAGGCGATCCCGGCCCACCGCGCCTTCGTGATCGCCGCCGGGGCGGCGACGCTGCTGGGGCTGTGGTGGCTGCTGGAGCGCACCGATTTCGGCATCCGGCTGCGCGCGGCGGTGGATGATCCCGCCATGGCGGCGGCGTTGGGCATCCGGACCGAACGGCTCTATCTGGCGACCTTCGCGCTCGGCACCGGGCTGGCGGCGCTGGGGGGCGTGCTGGGGGCGGAGCTGCTGCCGCTGGAGCCCTATTACGCCATCCGCTACATCGTGCTGTTCCTGGCGGTGGTGGCGGTCGGCGGGGCCGGCAGCATCTTCGGATCGGCGGCGGCGGCGCTGGCGCTGGGCATCGTCGACACCGCCGGCAAATACCTGATCCCGAGCTTCGGCGAGTTCTTCTTCTACGCCGCGCTGATCCTGATCCTGTTCCGCTGGCCCCACGGCTTCTTCAAAGGGAGGACGGCATGACGAGCGTCGCCGAGCGAGACGGCAAGGGCGACGGCAAGGCGGGCCGGATGACCGGGCGCACCCCGCTGGCGGCCCGCCGCGATCTCGGCTGGATCGGCATTCCTCTGGTCGCGGCGGTCGGGCTGGCCGCCTTCTGGCTGCTGCCGGACGATCTGGCGCTGCTGACCCGCATCGCCGCCTCGGCCCTGTTCGTGCTGTCGCTCGATCTCGTGCTCGGCTATGGCGGGATCGCCACGCTGGGGCAGGCGGCGATGTTTGGCACCGGCGCCTATGCCGCCGGCATCGTCGCGGTCAACTGGAACAACGATCCCTTCATCATGCTGGCGGCCGGCGGGCTGGCCGGCGGGCTGATCGCGCTGACGACCGGTGCCCTGATCCTGCATGCGCGCGGGCTGACCCTGCTGATGCTGACCATCGCGGTCGGGCAGATCGTGCAGGAGGTCGCCAACAAGGCGCGCGACTGGACCGGCGGCAGCGACGGTTTGTCGGGCATCGACCCGGCGCCGGTGCTGGGGATGTTCCGCTTCGACATGTATGGCCGGACCTCCTACCTGTTCGCGCTGGCGGTGCTGGTGGTCGGGCTGCTGGTGGCGCGGCGGATCGTGCGCTCGCCCTTCGGGCTGGCCTGCCGCGGGGTCAGTGAGGATCCGCTGCGGATCTCCGCCATCGGCGGCTCGCCGAAATCCTATCTGGTGGTTCTGTATGGCGTGGCCGGGGTGTTCGCCGGGATGGCGGGGGCCCTGACCGCCGTGACCAGCGGCATCGTCGGGCTGGACAGCGCCGGCTTCCCCTGGTCGGCGGAGGCGCTGGTGATGCTGGTGCTGGGCGGCACCGGGCGGCTCTATGGCGCGGTGATCGGCACGGCGGCCTTCATGGGCATCCACCATATCCTGGCCGCCAGCGACCCCTTCCACTGGATGGGCTTCATCGGCCTGTTCCTGATCGGCATCGTCCTGTTCCTGCCCGGCGGCATCGCCTCGGGCGTGGAGCGGCTCGGCGGGCTGCTGCGGGGCCCATCGCAAAACAATGGTGAGGACCGGGCATGACGGCGCTGTTGGAAGTCGAGGGGCTGTCCAAGAATTTCGGCGGGCTGCAGGTGTCGTCCGACATTTCCATGATGCTGAATGCCGGCGACCGCTGCGCCCTGATCGGGCCGAACGGGGCGGGCAAGACGACCTTCGTCAACCTCGTCACCGGGGTGATCCCGCCCAGCGCCGGTACCATCCGGCTGGACGGCCGCGACGTGACGACGCTGTCGGCGGCGGAGCGGGTGCGGCTGGGGCTGATCCGCAGCTTCCAGGTGGCGCGGCTGTTCAAGTCGATGACGGTGCGCGAGCATCTGGAACTGGCCGTGCTGCAGCGCGACCGCCGCACCTTCCGGCTGTTCGCCAATGTCGCGAAGGTCGCCGGGCTGGCCGACGAGGTGGCGGGGCTGCTCGACAGCATGGGGCTGACGCCGGTGGCGCATACGGCGGTGGGCTCGCTGGCCTACGGGCAGCAGCGGCTGCTGGAGATCGCGCTGGCGCTCGCCATGAAGCCGAAGGTGCTGATCCTGGACGAGCCGGCGGCCGGCGTGCCCCATTCGGAAAGCCAGCGCATCCTCGACGCCATCGACCGGCTGCCCAAGGATCTGGCGGTGCTGATGATCGAGCACGACATGGACCTCGTCTTCCGTTTCGCCAGGACCATCGTCGTGCTGGCGCAGGGGCGGCTGCTGTGCAGCGGCACCGCCAAGGAGATCGTCGCCGACCCGCGCGTGCGCGAGGTCTATCTGGGGAGCCGCGCCGATGCACACTGAACCGCGTGGAGCCTTCGAGGTGACGGATCTGCGCGCCGGCTATGGCAAGACGCTGATCCTCGACGGCGTGTCGCTGGCTGTGCCGGCGGGCGGGCGGCTGGCGCTGCTCGGCCGCAACGGGGTGGGGAAGACGACGACGCTGGCGACGCTGGTCGGCCAGACCACCCGCCATGGCGGCGGCATCCGGCTGGACGGGGTGGAACTGGCGGGCATGAGCAGTTCGGCGCGGGCGGCGGCGGGGCTCGGCTACGTGCCGCAGACGCGCGACATCTTCAAATCGCTGACGGTGGAGGAGAACCTCGTCACCGGGCTGAAGGGGCGGCCGCGCTCGGCGCTTGAGGAGGCATACGAGCTGTTCCCCCGGCTGGGCGAGCGGCGGCGCAACGGCGGCGGCGAACTGTCGGGCGGTGAGCAGCAGATGCTGTCGGTCGCCCGCGCCCTGCTGGGCAAGCCGACGGTGCTGCTGCTGGACGAACCGCTGGAGGGGCTGGCGCCGGTGATCTGCGACACGCTGATGGCGGCGCTGTCGAGACTCGACATGACCATTCTGCTGGTGGAGCAGCAGGTCGACCGCGCGCTGGAGTTCGCCGACCGCGTGGTCTTCCTCGACCGCGGCCGGGTGGTGCATGCCGGGCCGGCGGCGCAGGCGAAGGCCGATCCGGCGCTGCTGGAACGCCATCTGGGCGTGGCGCTGGCGGCGTAGGGGAGGTGATATCCCCGTCCCCCCCCCGGGGAGAGGGGATCTTGGGGGATGGTGCGCTCTACCTGAACGGCGGGGCGTAGAGCAACCCGCCCTGGGTCCAGGGCTTGTTCATGCCGGGGTCCATGCCGTAGGGGGTGCCGAGATTGCGGCCGAAGATCTCGCCGTAGTTGCCGACCTGCGCCAGCACCTGCAGGGCCCAGTCGTCGGGAAGGCCCAGCGTCCGGGCGACGCTGCCGGCGTGGCCAAGCATCCGGTGCAGTTCGGGGTCGTCGGGGATGCGGCCGGCCTGTACGTCGGCGGCGGTGACGCCCTTGGAATCGGCCAGCACGATGGCGTGGAGGACCCAGCGGGTGATGTCGTACCAGTTGCGGTCGCCGCGCGCGATGTAGGGGGTCAGCGGCTCGCGCGAGATCACGTCCGGGTAGATGGTGATGCCCATGCCTGCCTGGCGGTAGCCGGCCAGCGAGGTCACCAGCACCGTGCGGTCGGTGGTCAGCAGGTCGCATTCATGGGCGAGGAAGGCCTGCAGCGCCTCGTCCAGCGTCTGGAAGGTGCGGATCGTCCAGGGCAGGTCGGACTTGCGGATATAGTCCTCCAGATTGCGGACCGTGGTGGTGGCGGTCTTGACGCAGACGGTGCGCGGCCCCAGCCGGTCGAGCGGCGGTGGCGGCGTGCCGTCGCCGTGGATGGCGAAGCCCTGGCCGTCATGCAGCAGCGGCATCAGGAACTCGATGTCGTGCGACAGGTCGCGGCTGAAGGTCCAGGTCGTGGTGGTCAGCGCCACGTCGACCTCGTGCTTCTCGACCGCCTGGAACTCCTGCGGCTTTTCCGGCAGGCGGACGACGCGGATCGCCTGGGCGTTGCCCAGCGTCGCCGCGGCGAAGACCCGGCAGACATCGACCAGGAAGCCGTCGAGATGACCCTGCGGGTCGGAGAAGGAGATGCCGCTGACGCCGCTGCGCAGGCCGCAGATCAGGAAGCCGCGGCTGTGGATGCGCTCCAGCGTGTCGCCGTCCTCGGCATAAGCCGGTGATGTGAGCGCCGGCAGGGCCGACACGATCGCCAGCAGCACAAGCAACAGCAGCCGCATCCCGACACCCATCTCCCCACCCGTCCCATCCGCCGCCTGTCCGCGGCGGGCGGGGTCAGGCCGCCTGCCCGGCGCGCAGCGTGCCGAGCAGACTATGCAGCGAAGCGGCTTCCTCGGCCAGCGTGTTCGCCGTCTTGGTCAGCGAGGCGGCGATGTCGCCGGTGCGCGCCGCCTGGGCGCCGACTCCGTCGATCAGCGCCGCCACCTCGCCGGTGTTGCCGGCGATCACGCCGACACGGCTGCGGATGTCGGTGGAGGATTCGGTCTGGCGGGCCACCGCCTCGCCGATCAGGTCCTGCACCTCGTTGATGCGCTCGACCGAGCCGGAGATGCGGGCGAAGGTGCCGACGGTGTTCTGGATGCTGCCGTTGATGGCGCTGACCGAACCGGCGATCTGCACCGTGGCGTTGGCGGTCTCCTCCGCCAGCTTCTTCACCTCTGCCGCCACCACGGCGAAGCCGCGGCCCGCGACGCCGGCCGCCGCCGCCTCGATGGTGGCGTTCAGGGCCAACAGCTTGGTCTGGTGGGCGATGCCGGTGATGACGTCGACGATGCGGCGGATCTGCTCGGTGTTCTCGCCCAGCTGGCCGACCACCTCGCGGGCGGCGGTCAGCTCGTCCAGCGTGGCGCCGACCACGCCGGCCGCCTCGGTGGCGAGGTTGGAGACGGTGCCGATGGTGTCCATCAGCACCCCGGCGCTGTCGTTGCAGGTGGTGGCGTTGCGGTTGCTCTCGGCGACGAAGCTGCCGGCGCTGACCGTGCTGTCGATGGTGCCGGCCGATTCCCGGCGCAGCGCGTCGGCCAGCTCGCGCAGTTGGCCCGACTGGGTGGCGACGCCGGACGCGACGGTGTGCACGTCCTCCATCAGCTGGCGGGCCAGCGCGGCGGAGCGCATCTGCTCGCTCACGTCGGTCCAGGACAGGGTCTTGCCCAGCACATTGCCCTGGTCGTCGAAGACGGTGTCGACATGGGCCTCCACCGTCGTCTCGCCCACCGTCAGGGTGCGGCGCGGGATCGGCGGACGGGCGGGATCGGTGCAGTCGGCGGTGAAGTCCGGCCCCTGCGCCAGCAGGTCGGGACCGGCGGGGTCGATGCCGTGCGCCTCGCAGAAGGTCCGGGCGGCCGGGTTGACGAAGCCGACTTGCCCATCGGTGCGCAGGAGGGCGGTGGGCACCGGGCTGCTGTCGACCATCCGCTTCATCAGCAGCACCTGCTCCACGCTGCCGCGCAGGTGGCGGAGCGCCGCCGCCATCACCGCCAATTCGTCGCGGCCGGTGCGCGGGATCTCGATGGACAGGTCGCCGGCGGCGATCTGCTCCATGGCGCGGGCGAACTTGCGCAGGTTGGCGAAGACGGCGACGCGCAGCAGCAGGGCGGCGGCGATGGCGACGGCCAGCGCGAAGGCGCCGACCATCTTCAGCGCGTCGTTGCGCAGAGCCTCCGTCGCGCCGACGAACTCCGACACGTCGCGCGAGATCTCCGCCGTCGCCCAGGGCAGCCCGCCGTCGCCGCCGAGCGCGACCTTGGTGGTGGACAGCTTGGCATGGTCGGACGGCTCGCCGCCCTTGGCCTCGAACAGCACGCCGCCCTTGCCGTCGGTGAAGCGGATGTCGGCGTCGAGAACGGCGCCCAGGCTGGACAGGGCGGGCAGGGGATCGGTCACCACCTCGAGGAAGCCCAGGACGCGGAAGCCGCCGATGGGGACGATCATGCTGAACAGCGGCCGGCCCTGGCCATCGCGCCACAGCAGGCTGGCCGGGCGGCGCTTGTCGGCGATGTCGCGCGACTTCA
This sequence comes from Azospirillum oryzae, assembly GCF_900177515.1. Taxonomy (GTDB): domain Bacteria; phylum Pseudomonadota; class Alphaproteobacteria; order Azospirillales; family Azospirillaceae; genus Azospirillum; species Azospirillum oryzae_A. Next base: position 61,438 of record NZ_FXAK01000010.1, on the reverse strand, counting down.
GCGCCTCGAAGAGCGGGGCGACGGTGGCGACGCTATCCTGCTCCCCGCCGGTTGTGGCGATCCGGGCCATGTCGGCGTCATAGACGGCGACCGAGACCAACCGCACCTCGCGGTCGACCACGACGGGCCGGGCATTGATGTTCTTCAGCGCCAGCATCGTCTTGGCTGGGTCCTTCTGGTTGATGCTGTCGACCAGGAAGGAATCGCGGCTCCATTCGTTGGCGTGGCCCTGGAGCCATTCCGTGTAGTTCTTGCGGATGCGGTCGTTGGCCAGCACCCGCAAGGTCGCCGCCGCGCTGCTGTTGAAGGTTTCGAGCGCGAAGTCGGTGTAGCGTTGCGACACCCAGGCCTGGCTGGCGATCAGCGCCGCCACCAGCACGCCCACCACCGACACCATGGCGCGGCGCAGGGTCCAGAAGCGGTGGCGTGCGCCGCCGTCGTCCAGGGTGCCGCCCGTCTTCGTCACGCCTGCTTTCGTCGAGATCGCCGTCATGCCCAAACCCCCCGCCGCCACAAAAACGGTTCCACGGATTGCTACGCGCATATCGTCGCAGGGCCCTTTGAACGGTTTAGCGTCCAATTGTGAACAGCTCGTGACTTTTGGTTCGCATTTGAGACAAGCGGGGGCGCCGGAGCCAAAGAAACGGACGGATTTTCCGGTCGACGGGCGGTCTATGACTTTCCTATGGGGGAGTGCTGCAAGACAAAAAGCAACCGGGTGTGGTGGGTTGACTTCGAAAAAGGCCGGTTGCCCGCTCCGATGCATAAAAAATGGGCCACGGAAGCGCGCGAAAAATTTTCGCGATTTCCGTGGCCGAGGTTGCCGAGCGCGTGGCCGCCGCGAGACTGAAGCGACGGGGGAGTTTGCTCGGGGTTCGGTGTCTAGCCCTCTCCCGCCCCGCTCCCCCTCTCCCCCCCCGGGGAGAGGGTCGGGGTGAGGGGGTGGCATAGGGTGGATTCGGTGGCGAATGGGGACTGTGCGACCCTTGAAAATCCTCGCTGTGCAACCCCCTCACCCTAACCCTCTCCCCGGGGGGAGAGGGGACCCGAAGGGCGGGAGAGGGAGTGTTCACCCGTCCTGCGTGACGTCGCCAGCGAAGAGGTAGCCGGTGCCGTGGACCGTTACGATCAGCCTCGGGTCGGCGGGGTCGGGTTCGATCAGGCGGCGCAGGCGGCGGACGAGGCTGTCGATGGTGCGGTCGGTGGCGTCGGTCTTGCGCCGGGTCGTCGCCGTCAGCAGATAGTCGCGGTTCATCACCCGGCCGGGGTTGCAGACGAAGGTCGACAGCAGCTCGAATTCCGCGCCGGTCAGACGCACCGGATTGCCCTGCGGGTCGGTGAGGCGCATGCGGTCCAGCCACAGCGTCCAGCCGGCGAAGCTGCGCCGGCGGTCGTCGCGCTGGTCGCCCGGCGCCTTCAGCCGGCGCAGCAGGTTGCGCACGCGGGCGAGGATCTCGCGCGGCTCGAAGGGCTTGGCGATGTAGTCGTCGGCCCCCATCTCCAGCCCGATGATGCGGTCCAGCTTCTCCGCCCGGCTGCTGACCAGGATGATGCCGATCTCCGACCCCGCGCGAAGCTCGCGGGTCAGGGTCAGCCCGTCCTGGCGCGGCAGCCGGATGTCGAGCAGCACGAGGTCCACCGCGGCGGTCGCCAGCAGATCCTTCAGCTCCTCGGCACTTCGGGCCTGCAGGACGTCGAAGCCCTCATCCGTCAGATAGGACTTCAGCGTCTCGCGCGTCACCGCGTCGTCGTCGGTGATGGCAATGGTCGCCGGCATGGCCCTCTTGTCCGCCTCTCAGCGCCCCCTTATGCCTCAATGCTCCAGGATCTGGCCCAGGAACTGGCGGGTGCGCTCGCTTTTCGGGTTCTCGAAGAATTCGGCCGGCGACCCGCTCTCGATGATCGAGCCCTCGGCCATGAAGACAATAGAGTCGGCGACCTGCCGGGCGAAGCCCATTTCGTGGGTGACGCAGACCATGGTCATGCCCTCGCCCGCCAGCTCGGTCATCACGTCCAGCACCTCCTTGACCATTTCGGGGTCGAGGGCGGAGGTCGGCTCGTCGAACAGCATGATCTCCGGCCGCATGCACAGCGCGCGGGCGATGGCGACGCGCTGCTGCTGGCCGCCGGACAGCTGGCCGGGGAACTTGTGCGCCTGGTCGGGGATGCGCACCCGCTTCAGGTACATCATGGCGATTTCCTCGATCTCGGACTTCGCCATGCCGCGGACCCAGATCGGCGCCAGCGTCAGGTTCTGCAGAACGGTCAGGTGCGGGAACAGGTTGAAGTTCTGGAACACCATGCCGACCTTGCGGCGGATCTTCTCCACCGCCTTCACGTCGTCGGTCAGCTCGATGCCGTCGACGATGATGTGGCCGGTCTGGTGCGCTTCAAGCCGGTTGATGCAGCGGATCATCGTCGACTTGCCCGAGCCGGAGGGTCCGCAGACGACGACTTTCTCGCCCTTCTTGATGCTGATGCTGACGTCGCGCAGCGCGTGGTAGCTGTTGTACCACTTGCCGACCTTGCGGAGTTCGATGATGGCGTTCTCGGTCATGACGTGTCTCCAGAAGGCCGGTCAGCGGCGGGTGTAGCGGTTGGCCAGACGCTCCAGCCACTGGCTGTAGCGCGACATGCTGAAGCAGAAGATCCAGAACATCAGCCCGGCGAAGACATAGACCTCGGCGAAATAGGGACGCCATTCGGGGTCGGTCGTCGCCACGGTGGCGGCGGTCAGCAGGTCGTACAGGCCGACGATGGTGACCAGCGAGGTGTCCTTGAAGGCGCTGATGAACTGGTTGACGATGGGCGGGATGACGATGCGCAGCGCCTGCGGCAGGACGATCAGCACCGTCTTCTGCCAGTAGGACAGGCCCAGCGCGTCGGCGGCCTCGTACTGGCCCTTGGGGATCGCCTGCAGGCCGCCGCGCACGGCTTCGGCAAGGTAGGCGGCGGTGAACAGGGTCATGCCGGCCAGGGCGCGCAGCAGCTTGTCCACCGTGACGCCTTCCGGCAGGAACAGCGGGAACATCACCGACGCCATGAACAGCACGCTGACCAGCGGCACGCCGCGCATCGTCTCGATGAAGCCGACGCAGAAGGTGCGGATCGCCGGCAGCGACGACTGGCGGCCCAGCGCCAGCAGGATCGACAGCGGGAAAGCGATGGCGATGGAGAAGACCGACAGCATCAGCGTGATCGGCAGGCCGCCCCAGCGGTCGTTCGGCACATAGCTGAGGCCGGCGACGCCGCCCCACATCAGCACGCCCATGCCGACCAGCGTCAGCGCCCAGGCCACGGCCAGCCAGGGCCGCCAGAAGGCGCGCACGCCGCTGGCGCCCAGCATCGCCACGAACAGCGCGCAGGCCAGGAAGGGGCGCCACTGCTCGTCATAGGGATAGGTGCCGAAGAAGATCAGCCGGTGCTTGACCACGATCACCGACCAGCAGGCGCCGGCCGCCTCGCGGCAGGCCTCCGACGAGCCGGACCAGCTGGCCTTCAGCAGCAGCCAGTTCGCCGCCGGCGGCACCACCAGCCACAGCAGGGCGAGGCAGGCGAGGGTCAGGACGGTGTTCAACGGCGTGTTGAACAGGTTGTCCTTGGCCCAGCCGAAGGGCTTCAGCGCCGTCATGCCGTTGGCCTGCGGCGGGGTGGAGGCCTGGGTCGGCTCCTCCTCGTAGGAAGCGGCCCAATGGGCGGGAGGAACGGGACCGGTGGGAATCGGGGCCTGATCGGCCGGGAACTGCTTGCTCATCGGGTCACCAGAGCCACGCGGCGGTTGTACCAGTTCATGAAGCCGGAGATGCTGAGGCTGATGATGAGATAGACCACCATCATCATCGCCACCGCCTCCACCACCTGTCCGGTCTGGTTGGCCGAGGTGTTGGAGACGCTGACCAGATCCGGATAGCCGATGGCGACGGCCAGCGAGCTGTTCTTGGTCAGGTTCAGATACTGGCTGGTCAGCGGCGGCACGATGACGCGCAGCGCCTGCGGCAGGATGATGAGGCGCAGGATCTTGCCCGGCGACAGGCCCAGCGCCAGCCCGGCCTCCGTCTGGCCATGCGGCACGGCGAGGATGCCGGAACGGACGATCTCGGCGATGAAGCCGGCGGTGTAGACCGACAGGCCGATCAGCAGGGCGGTGAATTCCGGGGTGACCGACCCGCCGCCCTCGAAGTTGAAGCCGGAGAGCACCGGAACGTCGAAGGCCAGCGGCGCGCCGGTGGCGACGAACACCAGGGCCGGCGGCAGCAGCACCGCGGCGATGGCGGCCGGCAGGGTGGGGAAGGGCTTGCCGGTGGCCTCGCGGTGACGGCGGCCATGGCGGACGATGGCGACGGCGGCAGCGATGCCCGCGATCAGGGCCAGCAGCGCCCAGCCATGGCCGGCATGCTCCACCAGCACCGGGAACTTCATGCCGCGGTTGCTGAGGAAGATGCCCGGCACCACCTCCAGCGCCTCGCGCGGGCTGGGGAGCCGGTTCATGATGGTGTACCAGACCACCAGCTGCAGCAGCAGCGGCACGTTGCGGATCGTCTCGACATACAGGGTGGCGAAGCGGTTCACCATCCAGTTGGAGGACAGCCGCGCGATGCCGATCAGCACGCCCAGCACGGTCGCCAGCACGACGCCGGCGGCCGACACCGCCAGCGTGTTCAAGAGGCCGACGACCAGCGCCTTCAGATAGGTGTCGGACGCGGAATAGGAGAGCAGGCTCTCGCCGATCTCGAAACCCGCCTCGCGCTCCAGGAAGCCGAAGCCGGTGGCGACGCCGCGGGTGGCGAGATTGGTCAGCGTGTTGGAAACGAGATACCAGGCGACGGCGAGGGCGCAGGCCAGGAACAATGCCTGATACAGCCACCCCCGCACGCGCGCGGAATTCAGCGCCTGGACCGGGTTTGTCATGGTGTTGCTCCGTGCGGGGGAGTGAGGCGTGGCGGACACTTGCCCCCACCCCGACCCTCCCCTGCGATCGGACCGGCCTTCGGCCGACCGAGAGCGGGGGAGGGTTAGGGAGGGGGCATCGCTGCCGGCGCTTACTTCATCGGCGGGGCGTACATCATGCCGCCTTCGGTGTAGAGGGCGTTCTGGCCGCGCGGCATCTTCAGCTTGGAGCCGGTGCCGACGTTGCGCTCGAAGCTCTGGGCGTAGTTGCCGACCTGCTTGATGATGTTGAAGGCCCAGTTCTCCTCGACGCCCAGCGCCTTGCCGTTGCCGGCGGTGACGCCCAGCAGGCGCTTCACGTCCGGATCGGGCGAGGTCATGGCGGCGTCGACGTTTTCGGAGGTCAGGCCCTTCTCCTCGGCCTGCACCATGGCGTAGAAGGCCCAGATGACCAGGTTCATCCACTCCTCGTCGCCCTGGCGGACGGCCGGGGACAGCGGCTCTTTCGAGATCAGCTCGGGCAGGATGACGTAGTCGTTGGGGTTCTGCACCTCGGCGGCGCGGATGGCGGCCAGCTGCGAGGCGTCGGAGGTCAGGGCGTCACAGCGGCCGGCGAAGAAGGCCTTGTTCAGCTCCTCGTTCTTCTCGATGACGACCGGCTTGAAGGTCATCTTGTTGGCGCGGAAGTAATCCGACACGTTCTGTTCGGTGGTGGTGCCGGGCAGGACGCAGACGGTGGCGCCGTTCAGCTGCTTGGCGCTCTTCAGGCCCAGCTTGGCCGAGACCATGAAGCCCTGGCCGTCGAAATAGTTGGTCGGGCCGAAGTTGAGGCCGTTGGCGGTGTCGCGGGTCAGGGTGCGGGTGGTGTTGCGGGCGAGGATGTCGATCTCGCCGGACTGGAGCGCCGGCAGGCGCTGCTGCGCCGACAGCGGGGTGTACTTCACCTTTTCGGCATCGCCGAACATGGCGGCGGCGACGGCGCGGCACATGTCGACGTCAAGGCCCGACCACTTGCCCTTGTCGTCGGGCGAGGAGAAGCCGTACAGGCCCAGGTTGACGCCGCACTGGACGTAGCCCTTCTGCTTCACGCCGTCGAAGGTGGCGCCGGCCTGGGCCGTACCGGACAGGGCAAGGGCGGAGACGGACAGGGTGGCCGCGATGGCGAGCGCGCTCAGACGGGACTTCACGGGGCGTGGCTCCTTCAGCCTTGGTGGTTCGTGGGGCGCCGGGGCGGGAGGCTCCGGCCGCCGCGCAACGTCACAATCGCTCCGTGGATTGAACAAAGTGCCCGCCCGGCATGAACGGATGTGGCGGAGTTGTGAACAGCTTTGGACAAATGGGGCCGCGCGGGCTGCGAAAGGCTGGGTCGGGCCTCGCCCGTTGATGGTCACGCCGTCGGTTCGATATTTCACGTGCGCAGGCTGCGCGCCGGCCCTACAAGCGATGGGTGCCGGTGAAATGTCCGCACGGGAAGTCGGGGGAAGTGACGTCGATGGGGTCCGATCGGCCGATCTGGCAATTGTTCGCGCGCTTTTCGCTGCTGCGGCGCGGCCCGGCGGCGCGCTATGGCATGGCCGTGCTGACCTTCGCCGCCGCCCTGCTGCTGCGCCGGCTGGTCGACAACACCCTGCCGCCCGGCTTTCCTTATCTCACTTTCTTCCCGGCGGTGATCCTGACCACTTTCATTGCCGGGCGGGGGCCGGGGGTGGTGACGGCGGTGCTGTCGGGGCTGGCAGCCTGGTATTTCTACATCCCGCCCTTCGACAGCTTCGCCCTGGATGGGTCGGTCGCGCTGGCGCTGGTCTTCTACGCGGTGGTGGTCGCGGTGGATATCGCGCTGATCCACGGCATGCAGGTGACGCTGGCCAGCCTGCAGGAGGAGCGCAGCCGAACCGCCTCCCTGCTGGAGGCGCAGACCACCATGTTCCACGAGCTGCAGCACCGTGTCGCCAACAACATGCAGTTCGTCTCCTCCCTGCTGGATCTGCAGAGGCGGTCGGTCGCCCGCTCGCCGGAGGGGGCGATGGCGGCACTGGAGGAGGCGGGGCGGCGACTCGACACCATGGCCCGGGTGCACCGGCGGCTGCACGACCCGCGCTCCGGCGACGATTTCGGCAGCCATGTCGAGGCTCTGTGCCGGGACATGCTGGCGGCGGCCGGCGTCCCCGGCGTGGCCTGCCGCGTGACGGTGCGGGCGGCGCCGCAGTCGCCCGAACGGCTGCTGGCGCTGGCGATGCTGATCGTGGAGGCGTTGACCAACAGCCTGAAACACGCCTTCGCCGGCCGCCACGGCGGCACCGTCACCATCGAACTGAAGCCGGTGCCGGGAGAGCCGGGCCAGCTGCATCTGCTGGTGATGGACGACGGCATCGGCCTGCCGGACGGCTTCGACGTGCAGCGCCTGCCCAGCCTGGGCTGGAAGATCATCCAGAGCCTGGCCGCCCAGCTGTCCGGCGACCTGAGCCACGGCCCCGCCGACGGCAGCGGCACGCGGATCGACCTGCGCTTTCCGGCCTGACCGGGAATATCCGTCGTGGCTTTTCCATCGCCAGACGATGAACTATCTGTGATCCTGCCGGTTGCTGCGAGGACCGGCAGGGGACAGCAGGAGGGGACTTTCTGATGGCGACGCTGAAGGAATTCGAGGACGCGCTGAAGGCGGCGGGCAACACGGCCGCGCTGGAGATCCTTGAGTCCCTGCGGGCGCGCGACCGCTCCCAGCGCTCCGTCCGGCCGGCGCGGCGCCTGACCGGGCGCAAGATGACGCCGGAACTGGCCGCCGAGATCCTGCACCTGCACGAGACCACCAACATGACCCAGCAGGAGATCGCCTTCCAGCTGGGCGTGAATCAGGGCCGGGTGAACGAGGTCATCAAGCGCCGCAAATGGCTGACCGACAATCCCGAGGCCCCGGAGGCCCAGGCCCGCGACAAGGCCAAGCAGCGCGCCAAGGAAGGCGTCGGCGTCGCCCCGCGCCGTCCGCCCCGGAAGAAGAAGGAAAAGGTCGAGGCGGCGCCGGAGGCCGCTCAGCCCGTGGAAGCGGCGGCGGAGGTGGTGCCCGAGTCGGTGGCGGTGCCGGAGCCGGTCGCGCCGGAACCGGTTGTTCAGGAACCCGTCGCGCAGCCCGCGCCGGAACCGGCGGCCGCACCGCCGATGGCCGCGCCGGAATTGCCGGTGGAGCAGCCCCAGGCTTCCGCCGAACCGGCGGCTGAGCCGGCAGCGGAACTGCCGCCCGACGTGGCGAAGGAGAAGGCGAAGGGGAAGGCGCGCAAGCGGGGCAAGGACAAGGAACCGCCGGCGCAGCTGCTGTTCAAGGATCTGCTATAGCCCGATGAAGGGCTGCATCAGCCGGCCCATCAGGCCGGTGAAGCGCAGCGGCGCGTCCGTCGCGATCAGGCAGACGCAGTCGCGGTGGCTGTCGGCGATGGGCTGGTGGTTGGTGTCGCCGTCGACCTCCGCCAGATCGCCGGGGCCGTAGCGGCCGAGTTCATCGGCGAAATGGCCGCTCAGCACCACGGTCAGTTCCAGCCCGCCATGGCCGTGGTGGGGCAGGGCGGTGCCGGGGGCGATGCGCAGAAGCTGGGCCGCGCCGCCCGACGCCGTGCGCGGCAGCAGCTCCACCCGCCGCACGCCGGGGGCCAGCCGCTGCCAGGACAGATCCTCAAGCGAGGGCACATAGGCGCGCAGCGGACCCGGCAGGGACGGGGCCGGCGGAGACGGGGCGGCCGGGCGGCTGCATCGCGGTCGCATCCGCATGGCCTTGCAGGGGTTGCCCGGCGCCTCCTCCCGATCCAGGCGGTCGAGGGTGGCGGACAGCGACAGGCTTTCCAGCGGGGCCGGCGGCAGATCCTCCAGCAGGGCGCCGCCCAGCGCCTCCACCTCCGCCAGGGTGGCGCGGCAGTCCGGGCAATGGGCGAGGTGGACGGCGACGGCCAGCGACAGCCCTTCTCCCAGGCTGCCCGCGCCATAGGCCACCAGCAGGGCGTCGCTGGGGTGGTGGTTCGGCAGGAAAAGTTGGCGGGCGGTCATTGATCGTCGTCTCCCAGCGCCTTGCGGATCTTGGCCATGGCCAGGCGCAGGCGCGATTTCACGGTGCCCAGCGGAACGTCCAGCCGTTCGGCGATGGCCGGATGGGCGAGGTCGGCGAAGAAGGACAGCTGCACCACCTCCGCCTGTTCCGGCGTCAGCGAGGCCAGCGCGCCGCGCAGGCGGCGGGCGCGGCGGTCGCCGTCCAGCACGTCGTCGGCGCGCGGGCGGTCGTCCTCATGCTCCAGCAGTTCGTCGTCAGACACCTCCGGATGGCGTTCGCGGCGCAGCATGTCGATGCGCAGGTTGCGGGCGATGGTGAAGACCCAGGTCGCCGCCTCCGCTTTCGCCGGATCGTAGAGCGCGGCCTTGCGCCACACCGACAGCATGGTGTCCTGCGCCAGATCCTCCGCCCGCTGTCCCGGCATCCCCAGCTTCAGCATGTAGGCCTTCACCCGTGGGGCGAAATGGGCGAACAGCCGGGCGAAGGCCGCCCGGTCGCCCGCCGCCACCGCGATCAGATCGGCCGACTGGTCCGCCGCCAGCCTCGCGGCGGCGGGATCGGGCGTCCGGTCGGCTCCGGCGGCATGCGTCAGAAGGGAGGCCAATGGGGCGATCATGGCCAGGATACGCCGCAGCCTGCGCTTCGGATCACCGCCGGTTTTGTCTTTTCGATGCTGGCGGGAAAGCGCGGACGTGGCGATGATCCGACGGCGATTTGCCGCCGTATCCCGATCACAAGCCGGACCTACCCATTTCGGGGTAATGTCCGGGTCCACGCATCGCCAGACTCCCGACGAAATCCGCCAAGGACCGCCCCATGCCGCTTTCCCCGACCGACCTCCCCCCGCCGGCGCCGCTCGACATCGCGGTGGTCGGCTCCGGCATCGCCGGGCTGTCGGCGGCCTGGCTGCTGTCGAAGGTGCACCGCGTCACCCTCTATGAGAAGGAGGACCGGCCGGGCGGCCATGCCAACACGGTCGAGGCCGACGGCGCCGGCCCGGTCGACACTGGCTTCATCGTCTACAACGAGCCCTGCTATCCCAATCTGGTCGCCCTGTTCGACCATCTGGGCGTGCCGACGCGGGCGACGGACATGAGCTTTTCCGCCTCGCTGGACGGCGGGCGGGTGGAGTATGCCGGCACGCCCGGCACCCTGTTCGCGCAAAAGCGCAACCTGCTGCGCCCGCGCTTCTGGCGGATGATCGCCGACATCCTGCGCTTCTACCGCGAAGCGCCGGGGCTGCTGGCCGATCCGGCGGCGGAGACGCTGACGCTGGGCGAGGTGCTGGACCGCGGCGGCTATTCCGACGCCTTCATCCGCGACCATCTGCTGCCGATGGCCGCCGCCATCTGGTCCAGCCCGGCGGAGTCGATGCGCGGCCATCCCGCCGCCGCCTTCATCCGCTTCTGCGACAACCACGGCCTGCTGAAGCTGAAGGGCCGGCCGGTCTGGCGCACGGTGGAGGGCGGCAGTCGCAGCTATGTCAGCCGCATCCTGGCCGACATGCCCGGCGTTCTGCGCCTGAACCGCGCGGTGGAGGGCATCGTCCGCGAGGAGGGCCGCGTCCTGCTGCGCGACCGCCGCGGCGACGTGCGCGCCCACGACCATGTGGTGATCGCCACCCATGCCGATCAGGCGCTGGCCCTGCTGGAGGATGCCGGCGGAGAGGAGCGCCGGCTGCTGGGCGCCTTCGGTTACGAGCGCAACCTCGCCATCCTGCACAGCGACCCCGCGCTGATGCCGAAGCGCCGGGCGGTGTGGTCGAGCTGGAACTATCTGGCCGAGCGGGGGGATGGCGGCCAGGAGGGTGGGAACGACGCTTTGTGCGTCACCTATTGGATGAACCGGCTGCAGGGCTTCCTGCCGCGGGAGCGCGACCTGTTCGTCACGCTGAACCCGATCCGCCCGCCGCGCGAGGGCAGCATCCTGCGCAGCGTGCTCTACGACCACCCGATCTTCGGGATGGAGGCGCTGGCGGCGCAGCGGCAGCTGTGGAGCCTGCAGGGCCGGCGGCGGACCTGGTTCGCCGGCTCCTATTTCGGCGCCGGCTTCCACGAGGACGGGGCGCAAGCCGGGCTGGCGGTGGCGGAGGCGCTGGGTGGCCTACGCCGGCCCTGGACGGTGCCGAACGAATCCGGCCGCATCCATGTCGGGCCTGCGCCGGCCGCGCGCGCCGCCAAGCTGGAGGCCGCGTGATGGAGGGGCGGCGCTTCGCCTCCGGACTCTATGTCGGCACGGTGATGCACCACCGGGTGAAGCCGGTGCGGCACCGCCTGTCCTACCGGGTGTTCAGCCTGCTGACCGATCTGGACGAGCTTCCCCGGCTGGACCGCGACTTGCGGCTGTTCGCCCACAACCGATTCGGGCTGATCGGGTTCAATGATGGCGATTTCGGGCCGTTGGGAGAGTCCCCTCTCCCCCCGGGGAGAGGGTTAGGGTGAGGGGGGAGCGCGGCGAGGATCTTCAAGAGCCGCGCACTCACCGCTCCCACGGAATCCTCCCCATGCATCCCCCTCACCCCGACCCTCTCCCCGGGGGGGAGAGGGAGATTCGGGGGCTCAAGGGTTGGGCCGAGCGCCAACTCGCGGAGGCAGGGATCGAGGGGGGCGGGCCGGTTCGCCTGCTGTGCTTTCCGCGGGTGCTGGGCTTTGTCTTCAACCCGCTCTGCGTCTGGTTCTGCCATCGCCGGGATGGGACGCTCGCCGCCGTCATCCATGAGGTGACCAACACCTTCGGCCAGCGCCACGCCTATCTGATCCCGGCGGCGCCGGGAGCGGACGGGCTGGTGCGCCAGAGTTGCGACAAGCGCTTCTACGTCTCGCCCTTCATGGACATGGAGACCGCCTATCACTTCCGCATCCGCCCGCCCATGGGCGAAGCGGGGGAGCCGCTGGCGGTGTCCATCCGCCAGACCGATGTGGCGGGGCCGGTGCTGCATGCGTCGCTGACATTGAGGCGGGTGGAGCTGACCGACGGCGCCATCCTGCGCGCCTGGGCCCGCCACCCGCTGATGACCGCCAAGGTGGTCGCCGGCATCCATTGGGAGGCGCTGCAGCTGTGGCGCAAGGGGCTGGCGATCCGCCCGCGCCCGCCGGCCCCGGTCCATCCCGTCACCGTCGTCAAAAACATCGTCGTTCCCGACCGTTTCCGAGAAGGCCATTCATGACCGACATCGCTACCGAGATCGCTGCGACCGCGCCTCGACGTCACCCCCGGTGGCTGCGGCTGGTGACCGGACGCGACCTGTGGACCGGCGCCCTGGTGAGGATGGCCGGCGGCATCCGCCGCGGTGAGCTGACCCTGCGCCTGCCCGACGGGCGGACGATGTGCGTCGGCGATCCGGCCGAGGGGCCGCGGGCCGACCTGACGCTGCTCGACGATGCCGCGGCGCGGCGGCTGATGCTGGGCGGCGCGGTCGGCATGGCGGAGGCCTATGGCGACGGGCTGTGGCGCAGCGGCGATTTGCCGGCGCTGATCGAACTGGCGATCCGCAACGAGGCGGCGATCGGGGGCGGGACGAAGGGTGGCGGGGCCAGGGCGGGAGGATTCAGGGGCACGGTCGCGGCGGCGGCGGCCAACCGGCTGTTCCACCGCAGCCGCACCAACTCCCGCCGCGGCAGCCGCCGCAACATCGCCTTCCACTATGACCTGGGCAACGGCTTCTACCGGCTGTGGCTCGATCCCGGCATGACCTATTCCTCCGCCCTGTACGAGCGGGAGGGGCAGAGCCTTGAGGACGCGCAGGAGGCCAAGATCGCCCGCGTCGCCGACCTGCTGCAACTCAGCCCCGGCGACCGGGTGCTGGAGGTCGGCTGCGGCTGGGGCGGGATGGCGGAGCATCTGGCCGGCCGCCGCGGCGCCTCGGTCGTCGGGCTGACCCTGTCGGCGGAGCAGCTGGCCTTCGCCCGCGCGCGGCTGGAGCGGGCCGGGCTGGCCGGGCGGGTCGATCTGCGGCTGATGGACTATCGCGATGCTGGAGGCAGCTTCGACCGTATCGTCTCCATCGAGATGATCGAGGCGGTGGGGGAGGAGCATTGGCCGCGCTATTTCGCCACCCTGCGCGACCGGCTGGTGCCCGGCGGGGCGGCGGTGGTCCAGGCGATCACCATCGACGACGCCCGCTTCCCGCGCTACCGCCGCGGCTGCGACTTCATCCAGCGCCACATCTTCCCCGGAGGCCTGCTGCCCTGCCCGTCGGCCCTGCGCGCCGAGGCGGAGCGGGCTGGGCTGGTGGTGGAGCATGTCGAGACTTTCGGCGCCTCCTATGCCCGGACCTGCGCGGAGTGGCGGCGGCGCTTCCTGGAGGCCGGGCCGCAGGTGGCGGCGATGGGCTTCGACGACCGGTTCCGCCGGCTGTGGGACTATTACCTCGCCTATTGCGAGGCCGGGTTCCGTGCCGGGACCATCGACGTCGGTCTCTGGCGCTTCCGCAAGCCGTGAGCGGGGACCACTCGCGATGAAGATCGGGGATTTCGCCGGCAACACGCCCGAATTGCGGATCGAGCGCTATTTCGCCGGGCGCATCCATGCCTGGGGCGTGTTCGAGGACCGGTTCGGCACGTTGCGCCGCAGCTTCACCGTCGCCATCGACGGGCAGTGGGACGGGCGGGAACTGGTGCTGGACGAACGCTTCCTCTATGCCGACGGCGAGACCGACCGCCGGGTCTGGCGCATCACCAGGACGGTAGAGGGTACTTATGAGGGGCGGGCCGACGACGTCATCGGCACGGCGGTGGGGCGGTCGGCCGGCAATGCGCTGAACTGGACCTACGAGATGGCGCTGAAGGTGGGCGGCGACCGCTGGCGCGTGCGCTTCGACGACTGGATGTGGCTGCAGCCGGGCGATGCGCTGATCAACCGCGCCAATGTCTATCGCTGGGGCCTGTGGATCGGCACGGTCAGCCTGTTCTTCCTGCCCGAAAGCCGGATGGTCCGGCCCGTCGCCGATGTCAATCCGGCGGTGCAGCCCCCAGCCGCCGCCGAATAGCGCGAAGTGGGGCGCCCAGCAGCGGCAGGCGCAGATAGACATGCTCGCCGGAATCCCAATGGTCGATATGCTCGGCCACCCGGCCGTCGGCAACCTGCCGCACCTCGCTGGTGCCGATCACGTCCATCCGGCCGATGCCGGTCACCGTCGCCTCGAAGCGCCAGCGCAGGATCGCCAGATCGGGTGCGAACAGCCGGTGGGTGACGGTGAAGCGCAGATCGCGGCAGCCGTTCAGCGTGTGGACCAGTGCCGCGCGCACCGCGTCGCGCCCGCGGGCGTCGTTGAAGGGGTCGCGGAAACGCACCTCCGGCACGGTCAGCGCCGGCAGCCGGTCGAGCGTTTCGACGCTGAGCGATTCGAAGAAATCGACCCAGGCGTCCAGCCCGCGGTGTCTTGGATCGTCCGTCATGCCCCTGTCGCCTTGCGCACCAGCGGGAAGTAAAGCCGATAGGGCAGGCAGCGCGCCAGCTTCAGCTTGCGGGTGAAGCGTTTGGGAAAGGTGATCTCGAAGCGGTCGCTCTCCAGTTCCTCCGCCAGTTGGCGGGCCGCATTCTCCACCGGCATCAGGTCCGGCATGGGGAAGGGATTGCGGGCGGTCAGCGGCGTGTCGACGAAGCCGGGGCAGACCAGCTGCAGCCTGATCCCGGCGCGGTCGCAGTCGGGCTTCAGCGATTCGCACAGGTTGATGAGCGCCGCCTTGGTCGGGCCATAGGCCGCCGCCGTCGGCAGGCCGCGGTATCCGGCGACGGAGGCGACCACCGCCACCTGCCCACGCCTGCGCGCCCGCATCCGCGGCAGCAGCGCCTCCAGCCCATGGACCACGCCCATATAGTTGACCTCCATCAGCCGGCGGGCGGTGTCGGCGGAGAAATCCGCCAGCGACATCGGGGTGTGGGTGCCGGCGTTCAGCACCGCCCGGTCGATGGGGCCTAGCCAGCGTTCAATGGCGGCGACGGTGGCGGTGGTGGCGACGCGGTCGGTGACGTCCAGCGGGAACAGGCGCATGCGGTCCGGGCTGTGCTGCACCGTTGACGTCAGATCTTCGACCGAGCGGGCGGAGAGCGCCACCCGCGCACCGCCGTCGGCGAGATGGATCGCCAGCGCCCGGCCGATGCCGCTGCTGGCGCCGGTGATCCAGGTGATGCCGGGCGGCTTGCCGTTCGCTTCGGCTTGCGTTTCGTTCATCGCGTACGCTCTTCGGACTGGCTCGGGGCCGATACGCAGCCGGGGCCCCGCCGGATCACCAGATGCGGCGGGCCAGCTGGTCGCCGCGTTCCGACAGGTCGCGCATCAGGGCGCGGGCCTCGTCCTCGCCGGTCCAGCGGGCGACCGACGCGATGCCGTCGGGGCTGTCGGAGGCGCCGTCGCGGCCACCCTCGGCGTCATCCGGCAGGCCGAACACCCGTCCCGCCCGTGCCTCCACCACGGCGAAGCGGCCGTCGCAGGCCACCAGCCTGAAACTGCCCTTCTCCTCCACAACCGAAACCTGGGTCATCGGCCTTCTCCTTGGCGCTGTCTCGATTGGCGCTGTCTCGTTTGTCGGTTCAACCGGCCGGAGCGCCGGAAGGTTGCGCGGCGTCGAGATTCTTCACGACAGCGGGGCTCAATGATGGTAGTGAGACTTATTCGCACTTGATCGCGGATGGCTGTTCCGGTGGTCGAGACTGTTCGTGGGGCCAATGAAACCACGGCCTTAGGGCGGCGAATTCCCACAAAAACGCAAGTTTCCCCGTCGGCGGCGGTCGATTTTCAGTGCGAGTGCGACTCATTCGCATTATAACCGCGTGGGGTATCCGCTCTGGAGCATAGCGCCGGAGCGCCATCGGGATTTTTGCACCGCGCGTGCCGGACACGCGCCGAGGGGGAGTTGGACCGCCATGCCGACATCGTTTCGCCACCGTCCTGCGCTGGCCGCCGCACTTGCCGGTGCCGGCGCTCTGATGGCCGGCGCCGCCGCCCGCGCGCAGGAGGCCGCCGCGCCCGCCGCCGGGGCGGTGTCGGCGCCGGTGGAGGCGGTGCAGGGGGCGGTGCAGTCCGCTCCGGACGCAGCGGCTGCCGCTCTCGCCTCGCTGCCGCACGACCTGTCGCCCTGGGGCATGTTCGTCACCGCCAGCCCGGTGGTGCAGGCGGTGATGGTGGGTCTGGCGCTCGCCTCGGTCGTCACCTGGACCATCGCCATCGCCAAGACGGTGGAGCTGTCGTCGGCCAGGCGCAAGGCGCGCGCGGCGCTGGCGATGCTGGAGGAGTCGCGCTCGCTGTCGCAGGCGGCGGAGCGGGTCGGCTTCAGCCAGGGCACCGCGGCGGCGCTGGTCCGCGCCGTGGTCGCCGAGACCCATCTGTCGGCCGACGCGCCGTCGCGCGACGGGCTGATGGACCGCGCCGCCTCGCGGCTGGAGCGGATCGAGTCGGCGGCCGGCCGGCGCATGGCGCGCGGCACCGGCATCCTCGCCACCATCGGCTCGACCGGCCCCTTCATCGGCCTGTTCGGCACGGTGTGGGGCATCATGACCAGCTTCATCGGCATTTCGAAGGCGCAGACCACCAACCTCGCCGTGGTGGCGCCGGGCATCGCCGAGGCGCTGCTGGCCACCGCCATCGGCCTCGTCGCCGCCATCCCGGCGGTGGTGGTCTACAACGCCTGCAGCCGCGCCATCGGCGGCCACAAGGCGCAGCTGACCGACGCGTCGGCGGCGGTGCTGCGCCTGCTGAGCCGCGACATCGACCGCCATGCGCTGCCGCGTCCCCACAGCAATTCCCGTGCGGCGGAGTGACGGCGATGGGTGCGCGACTCGGCTCCAGCGGCAGCGACGACGATCTGACCGAAACCCATGAGATCAACGTCACGCCCTTCATCGACGTCGTCCTCGTCCTGCTGATCATCTTCATGGTCGCGGCCCCGCTGGCGACGGTGGATGTGCCGGTCGATCTGCCGGCCTCCACCGCCACGCCGACGCCGCGGCCGGACAAGCCGCTGTTCCTGACCATCCAGGCCGACAAGACCCTGTCGCTGGGCGACACCACGACGACCAGGGAGGCCCTGGGCGCGGCGCTGGACGCCGCCACCCACGGCGACAAGACCCAGCGCGTCTTCCTGCGCGCCGACAAGACCGTGGATTACGGCGCCCTGACCGAGGTGATGAACAGCCTGCGCGCCGCCGGCTATCTGAAGATCGGCCTCGTCGGGCTGGAAGCGGCGCCGGCGCCATGAGTGCGGCCTTCGACCAGGACGCGGCGGGCTGGTCCGCCGACGGGGCGGAGCGTCCGGCGCGCGGGGCTTTCCGCTGGGGCGGCAGCCTGATGCTGGCCTTGGGCGTCCATGCCGCGGCCGGCGTGGCGATGGTGGCGTGGCATGTGCCGATCACGCAGTCGGAGGCCGACCCGCCGGCCGTGCTGCTGGAACTGGCGCCGCTGCCGGTGGCGCCGCCGGAGCCGACGCCCGCCATCGACATTCCCCTGCCGGAACCGATGCCGGAGCCGGTGATCGAACCGGACCCTGAACCGCCGCCGCCCGAACCCGAACCGGTGGTCGAGGAACCGCCGCCGCCGCCGGAGCCGCCCCCCGTGGTCGAGCCGGAAGTGGTGCTGCCCAAACCGCCGCCCGAACCGCCGAAGCCGAAGCCCAAACTGGAAAAGCCCAAACCGGAGAAGCCGAAGCCGCCCCGGCCGGTGGCCCAGCCGGTGCAGCCGGCCCCGGTGACCGCTCCGCCGGCGCCTGCACCGGCTCCCGCACCGGCGGCACCGGCGCCGTCGGCCGCAGCCAGCCGGGCGATTCCAAGTTGGCAGGGACGGCTGCTGAG
Source organism: Azospirillum oryzae (assembly GCF_900177515.1). Lineage (GTDB taxonomy): Bacteria > Pseudomonadota > Alphaproteobacteria > Azospirillales > Azospirillaceae > Azospirillum > Azospirillum oryzae_A. The sequence continues at coordinate 43,737 of NZ_FXAK01000010.1, read as the reverse complement.
CCATCTGGAACGGCACAAGCGCTATCCGCGCGCCGCCCAGGCCCGTCGGCAGGAGGGCGTTGCCCAGGTCCGCTTCACCATCGACCGCGACGGGAACGTGCTGTCGGTCCGGCTCGACCGCAGTTCCGGCGTGCCGTCGCTGGACGAGGAGACGGTGGAGATGGTCCGCCGCGCCTCCCCCCTGCCGGCCCCGCCGGAGGAGATGGCGAAGGACCGCATCGAACTGGTGGTCCCGGTCCAGTTCTTCATCCGCTGATCGGCGATCCGCGGCGTCACATTCAGTCCAGCGTCGGTTCCGCCCGCTGGCCGACGCGGCGCTGGGAATCGACGGCGGCGCGCAGGCGGTCGCGGGCCGCGCCCCGGCTGGAGCCGCCGGTGGTGGCCGCCGGGCGCAGGCCGTTGAGGGCGGCCAGGAAATTGGTGCCGGCGCGCGCCTTCTGTTCGCGGCCCTTCGGTTCGGAGACGCGCCAGGCGGGCAGCGCCGGAATCTCCTGCGTGACCTCTTCCCGATCGACGGCGCCGTCCGGCGCCGCGGCGGCCTTCGCCTGGGCGCGGGCCTGCTGCGCCTCCACCCGCGCACGGGCGACGATGCGTTCGCGCAGGTCGACATCCAGCGTGCGGAAGACGCGCGACGCCTCGGTCAGTTCGCGTTCCCGGCCGCTGTCCAGGGTGCGTTTCAGCGCGTTCGCCAGCAGGCGGCATTCCAGGACGCCGGGCACCCGCTCGCGCTCCACCGCGCGGGCGAGGACGCCGACGGCTTCCAGGGTTTCGCGGTCGAGGGTGCCCTGCGGCATGGTGCGGCCTGATCCGAAAGGGGTAGGGTCGACACTATCGGCGGGCAAGCGTCGGTATTCAAGCCGCTTGTTAACCTTTGGTGCGACGCACCCGGATCAGCGTCCTACCGCTATTTGCCCGCCCCTATCGTCCCGCCGTGGCTTCCGGCCGATCCTGCTCCACCGCGCCGCGGCGCTGCAGCCATTCGGCGACCATCCAGCACAGCGCCGCCCAGGCGGCACCGACGCTCCAGCCCGCCAGCACGTCGGTCGGCCAGTGGACGCCGAGATAGACGCGGCTCGCCCCGATGATAAGGGTCAGCAGCATCGCCCAGCTCAGCAGATAGGCCTTGGTCCGCCGGCCCTCGACGAACTGGGTCAGCAGGGCGCCCAGCGTCAGGTAGACGACGGCCGACTGCATAGCGTGGCCGCTGGGGAAGCTGGCGGAGATCACCTGATCGCCATGCGGCACCAGATCGGGACGGGCGCGGTCGAACAGCATCTTCAGCACGGTGCTGAGCGCCCCGCCGCCGCCGACCGACACCAGCACCAGCAGGGCCGCCGCCCGCTTGTGCAGGAGCAGCAGGAAGCCCAGCGTGGCGGCGGTGAGGATGGCGAGGATGGTGGTGCTGCCGAGCGAGGTGATGTCGCGCGCCACCCGGGCCAGCCACCAGGGGCCGCCGGGCAGGTCGGGGTTCAGCGGATCGCGCAGCGCCAGCAGGATGTGCTTGTCGAAGGCGGTGGTCTCGCCCTCCATCACCTCGCCGGCCAGTTCGACGAAGCCGAACAGCAGGCCGGCGATGACCGACAGGCCGATCAGAACGCCGGGCTGATAGCGGTTCAGCCTGTCCCGCACCGCCGCCCGGATGCTGCCCCTGGTCGCGTCCCCGGCCCCGTCCCCGGCCCCGTCACTCGTCCTCACCGGCATCCTCCATCCCGTTGCCCGTTCAGGCGGGAGAGAGCAGCCGCACCGGTGAGCCGGCCGTCCAGGCCAGGATATCCTCCAGGGCGTCGCGGTAGAACACCGCGTAATTCTCCCGCGTCACGTAGCCGAGATGGGGCGTCAGCACGGTGTTGGGAAGGTCAAGCCAAAGGCTGTCTTTCGGCAGAGGCTCGATGGGGAAGACGTCGATGCCGGCGCCGCCGATATGGCCGTGGCGCAGCGCATGGACCAGCGCCGCCTCGTCCACCAGCCCGGCGCGCGAGGTGTTGACGAGGAGGGCGGTCGGCTTCATCGCGCCGATCTCCTCCGCCCCGACCACACCGCGGGTGCGCTCGCTCAGCACCAGATGGATGCTGACCACGTCGGAGGTCGCGAACAGTTCGCGCTTTTCGACACGGGTCACCCCGGCCTCCGCCGCGCGCTCGTCGGTCAGGTTGGGGCTCCAGGCCACCACCTCCATGCCGAAGGCCTGACCCACCTTGGCGACCTTGCTGCCGAGCTTGCCCAAGCCGACCAGACCCAGCCGCTTGGCCCCGAGGTCGCCGGTCAGTCCGGTCTGCCAGCGGCCCTCGCGCAGCGCGCGCTCTTCGGCCGGGATGCGCTTGGCCAGCGCCAGGATCAGGCCCCAGGTCAGTTCCGCCGTCGGCGCCCCGACCATGCGGGTGCCGCAGACGGGGATGCCGCGCGCCGCACAGGCCGCAAGATCAATGGCGTTGTTGCGGGCGCCGGTGGTGACCAGCAGCTTCAGGTTCGGCAGCCGGTCGATCAGGCTTGCCGGGAACGGCGTGCGTTCCCGCATGATGACCAGCACGTCGAAGGGCTCAAGCGCCGCCGCCACCGCGTCCATATCGCCGAGTGGCTGCTCGAAGACCGTCAGGTCGCTGCCGGCGGGAAGCTGCGACCAGTCGGCGAGGTCGCGGGCGACCCCCTGGTAATCGTCGAGGACGGCGACGCGCATGGAGCCCTCTCCCGCTTACTTGGTGAAGTAGGGCGCCAGGTTGGCGCGGATGCGGTCGAGGATCGGGACGGCGGTGGCCGGCACCTCGAACGGGCGGCCGGTGATGGTCTCGCCGGCTTCGATGTAGACGCGGGCCGCTTCCAGCACCACCTCGGCGGGGATTTCCGGGATGTCCTGGGTGTAGGGATCGCAGCGGGCGACGACCCAGTTGCGGACGAAGTCCTTGTCGAAGCTTTCCGGCTTTTCGCCGGCCTCGAACCGCTCCTGATAGCTGGCGGCAAACCAGTAGCGCGAGCTGTCCGGGGTGTGGATCTCGTCGGCCAGCAGGATGTTGCCGTCCTCGTCGAAGCCGAACTCGTACTTGGTGTCGACCAGGATCAGGCCGCGCTCCGCCGCCATCTTCTGGCCGCGGGCGAACAGCGCCAGCGCCTTGTCCGACACCTCGTCCCACTGGGCGCGGGTCAGCAGGTTGCGCCCGACGATCTCGGCCGCGGTCAGCTCCTCGTCATGGCCGGCGTCGAAGGCCTTGGTGGTCGGCGTGATGATAGGGGTTTCCAGCCTCTGGTTCTGGCGCAGCCCGTCGGGGAAGATGTGGCCGTACATCTCGCGCCGGCCCTGCTTGTACATCGACCAGATCGAGGTGCCGGTGGTGCCGGCCATGTAGTCGCGGACCACGACTTCGACCGGCATGATGGTCAGGCGCTTGGCCACCACCACGTTGGGATCGGGGTATTCCAGGACATGGTTGGCGCAGATGTCCTTCGTCGCCTCGAACCAGAAGCGGGCGGTCTGGGTCAGCACCTGCCCCTTGAAGGGGATGGCGGTCAGGGCGCGGTCGAAGGCCGACAGACGGTCGGTGGTGATCAGGATCCGCCGCCCGTCCGGAAGGTCGTAGTTTTCGCGCACCTTGCCGCGGTAATGATTGGGCAGCTCCGGGATGAAGGCGTCACGAAGAACGTTGGTCAGATGCGGGGCGAGCAGGGCGGTGTCAACCATGGGATCCTGGTCCGGATGCAGGGGCGGATGCGAGAGGCGCGCATGATACCCGAAACCCCCGCCGGAGCCAGGGCGCTAAATTGAGAGGGAGGATCGCTGTCCGATGCATGACGGGACCATCAGAATGCCCGCAGCCGGAACCGCAACGGAGGGCGCCGGCGACTATGTCCTGCCGCCCGGAGTCGTCCGCGTCTGGTTCGCCGATCTGGCCGCCCTGTCGGCCCACAGGGAGGCGATGCGCGCCCTGCTGTCCGCCGATGAGGTGGAGCGCGCCGACCGCTTCATGATGGAACGGCTGACCGAGCGCTTCATCCTGCGCCGCGGGCTGTTGCGGCTGCTGCTGGGGCGCTGCACCGGGCGCGATCCGGCGGGGCTGGTCTTCGATTACGGCACGCACGGCAAGCCGGCGCTGGCCGGCGGCCCGGCCTTCAACCTCAGCGACAGCGAGGATGCGCTGGCCATCGCCGTGGCGGCGGAGGGGCGGATCGGCGTCGACATCGAGCGGCTGCGCCCGATCGAAAGCGCCGACGGCATCGCCGACCGCTTCTTCCACGCGAGCGAGCGTGCGGCGTTGCAGGGATTGGGTCCGGAGCAAAGGGACGAGGGCTTCCTGCTGGCCTGGACCCGGAAGGAGGCCTTCATCAAGGCGGCCGGCGTCGGGCTGTCGATGCCGCTCGACCAGTTCGCGGTGGAGGTGACGCCCGGTGCGTCGCCGGCCCTGCTGGAGATCGACGGGCGTCTGCGCGGCGATGTCGGGACGCCGGCGGAGTGGAGCCTGTTCGACCGCCGGGTGCTGCCCGGCACCATCGCCGCCATCGCGGCGCACGGCACCGGCTGGAGGGTGGAGACTCGGGTGATGGATGCGGGGTTCGTGGGGTAGGGGGACCCTACCTCACTCCCCGCCGGCCAGCGTTCCGGTCAGGCGGTTGCGGATGGCGGAGACGGCGCATTCCAGCGGGCGGTCGTCGTCGGGCTTGGGGGCCTTGTCCATCACGTCGGGGCACATGTCCTGCGCCAGCCAAACCTGCGGCTTCGGCGGGACCGGGGCGTTGGGGTCGCAGGTGGCAGGGTCGGGGTGGGTTTCCTCGGTACTGCCGTGGGTCGGCTTGACCTCCAGGTTCGGGGAGACGCCGAAGCAGTCCACCAGCGCCCCCGACGGGCGGTAGTAGCGGGCGGTGGTCAGGCGGATGCCGGTGTCGACGCTGAGCGAGGAAATCGTCTGCACCGACCCCTTGCCGTAGGAGCGGGAGCCGAACAACAGCGCCCGGTGATGGTCCTGCAGGGCGCCGGCCACGATCTCCGACGCCGAGGCCGAGCCGCTGTTGATCAGCACCACCACCGGCAGGCCGGCCAGCAGGTCGCCGGGGGTGCCGCGGTAGTTGCGGGATTCCTCCGGATCGCGGCCACGGACGGAGACGATGTCCACCGTTTCCAGGAAGCGGTCGGCCACCTGCACCGCCTGCTCCAGCAGGCCGCCGGGATTGTTGCGCAGGTCGATGACGGCGCCGGTCAGCCGGCCCTTCGCCTGTCGGCGCATGGTCTCGATCGCCGCGTCCAGCGCCGTGGAGGTCGACTGGTTGAAGGTGGCGATGCGGACATAGGCGACGTTGCCCTCCAGCCGATAGCGCACCGGCTGGATCTTCACGATGGCGCGGGTCAGCGAAACGCGCGTGTTGGCCTCTGTCGAGGGCGGGCGGCGGATCGACAGGGCGACGGAGCTGCCGACGGGCCCGCGCATGCGGGCGACGGCGTCGTGCAGGTTCAGCCCCTTCACCGCCACATCGTCGATGCGGGCGATCAGGTCGCCGCTGCGCAGGCCGGCGCGGGCGGCGGGCGAGCCGTCGATGGGGGAGACGACCTTGATCAGGCCGCTTTCCTCGTCCATCGTCACCTCGATGCCGAGACCGCCGAACTCGCCCTGCGTCTGTTCGCGCAGATAGCGGTAGCGCTCGGCGTCGAGGAAGCTGGAGTAGGGGTCGAGCGAGCCCAGCATGCTGTCCAGCGCCGCCTCGGTCAGCACGCGGTCGCTGGCCTTCGGGCTCTCCGCCTTCTTCTTCTTCAGCCCGTCCTCCGCCTTGTCGATCAGCACCTGCGGATCGTAGGCCTTCACATGCTCCGTCAGGACACGGCGCATGGCGTCGGAGAAGAGGACGTAATTGCGGTCGGCGGTGGACAGCGAACCATAGCCGCGGATCTTCGCGAAATCCGTCCGGTAGCGGTCGAGCGCCGCGACGGTGTCGGCCCGGCTGGTGGGCGCCACGGCGCAGGCGGGGCCGATCGCCACCATCATCAGCAGCAAGGCAGCCAGCAGCTTCGCCATCCTTGGACCCTCTTGACTGGCCGATCCGGCCGGCGGTCTTACGCGCATCGTTCACTTATACCAGTGTTTCGCCGGTTGCCGCGACCCTAGCACGTCGTCCGCCCATTCTCAAAATCCATCCCGATTTCGGCAAGAGGGTCATGCCCGGGAAGGATCGGCCGAACCGCGCAGGAGGGCGGACTCCAGAGATAGGGCGCACAAACGGCGATGTCGCGCGCCCCGATGGAACGCGCGACCTGTCCGAACGGACGAACGCTTTTGGAGAGCGGGCGGAGGGGCGTCAGTAGGCGCCGCTGCCCTTCACCACGACCCGCACGGTGCGCAGCATGATGCCGATGTCGGCCCAGAAGTTCCAGCCGACGACATAGGCGGTGTCGAGCTGGACGCGGCGCACGTAATCGACGTCGCTGCGGCCGCTGACCTGCCACAGCCCGGTCAGGCCGGGGCGGCAGCGGGTGTAGAAGGGGAAGCAGGCGTGGTAATAGGACACCTCGTCGTCGATGATCGGGCGGGGGCCGACCAGGCTCATGTCGCCGCGCAGGACGTTGATGAGCTGCGGCAACTCGTCCAGGCTCGACTTGCGCAGGAAGCGGCCGACCGGAGTGATGCGCGGGTCGTTGCGCAGCTTGCGCGCCGACAGCCATTCGGCGCGCGCCGTCTCGTCGGTGGCGAGCAGCCGTTCCAGCACCTCGGCCGAGTTGACGACCATGGAGCGGAATTTCAGGCAGGTGAAGGGGCGCCCGTCGGCGCCGATGCGCCGGTGGCCGAACACCGCCGGGCCGCCGTCGCGCGCCACCATCCAGGCGAGCACGAGCATCAGCGGCCCGAAAACCGCAAGCAGCCCCAGCGCGCCGACGATGTCGAAGGCGCGCTTCACGCGGTGCCTGTGCAAGGGTGGGCAACCGGGAAGCCGGTCCATCGCCTGCATCGCCGACCGGGTCCCGGCCATCCGGCCGGGGTCCAGACGGGGAGCGCCCAGAAGGGCGATGTTGGACAACGCCATTATTTTCTCTCGTCGCTGATCGTCTCGGGTCAGAGCATAGGACCATCCGAGAGAGGCAACGGCCAGCGCGCGAAAGGGGTCCCGCCAAAGGGACGAGACATTTGGAAAGGGTGAGTTAGCCCGCCGGTACGGGTCAGCAGATCCGGGGAAGCTGTTCCCCGGTCAGCCAATCCACGATCCGGCGGCCACCGAAACGGGTCTCCATCTGAACGAAGCGGTGGGGGTCTTCCACCACACATCCGATGCGGGCGGCGTCCCGTCCCAACGGGTGGTCGCGCATGACGGAGAGCAGACGGTCGCACTCCTCTTCGGCGCAGATCGCGATCAGCTTACCTTCGTTGGCGGCATAGAGCGGGTCCAATCCCAACAATTCGCAGGCCGCCGCGACCTGCGCCCGCACCGGGATGTCCGATTCGCGCAGCCGCATGCCGACGCCGGACTGGTGGGCGATCTCGTTCAGCGTCGTCGCCAGCCCGCCGCGGGTGGGATCGCGCAGCACATGGACGTCGGGCACCGCCGCCACCATCGCCGCGACCAGCCCGTTCAGCGCCGCGCTGTCGGACAGGATCGCCGTCTCGAAGCCCAGATTGTCGCGGGTCGACATGATGGCGACGCCATGGTCGCCCATGGTGCCGCTGACCAGGATCGAGTCGCCCGGCCGCGCCCGGTCGCCGGAGGGGGCGACGCCCGGCGGCACCATGCCGATGCCGGTGGTGGTGATGAAAATGCCGTCGCCCTTGCCGCGCTCCACCACCTTGGTGTCGCCCGACACGATGGCGACCCCGGCCTCGCGTGCCGCGGCGGCCATGCTGTCGACCACCCGCTTCAGGTCGGCGAGCGGGAAGCCCTCCTCGATGATGAAGCCGGCGGTCAGGTGCAGCGGCACGGCACCGGCCATGGCGACGTCGTTCACCGTGCCGTGGACGGCCAGCGACCCGATGTCGCCGCCGGGGAAGAACAGCGGCGAGACGACGAAGCCGTCGGTCGTCATCACCATGCGCCCGCCCGGCACGTCGAAGGCGGCCTGGTCGTTGCCCTGGTCGAGATACGGGTTGGCGAAGGCGGCGGCGAACAGCTCTCGCACCAGCTGCGCCATCGCCTTGCCGCCCGACCCGTGGGTCATGTCCACCGCCCCGCGGGCGATGTCGAGCTTGCGGGTGAAGAGGCGGCGGTCGGTCATGGGCGTGGGGTCCGGGTGGTCGGCGGTGTGTGGAGGAGGGGCGTCAGGCAGCGGCGTCCGCGACCTCGGCCAGCAGAGCGAGCGTTCGCTCGGCCTCCTCGGCGTCGAGGCGGGAGAGGGCGTAGCCGACATGGACGATCACGTAGTCGCCGACGGCGACCCCATCGACCAGCTCCAGCGAGCAGGTGGAGGTGACGCCGCCCAGGCTGACGGTGGCGCGGTCGTCGGGCAGCAGGGCGGTGACCAGGGCAGGGACGGCAAGGCACATGGCGAGGGTCCTCCGGTCAGACGGTGGCGGCGTGGGAGGCGCGGGACTCCGCCAGACCGTCGGCGATCCAGTCGTACCACTCCTCCAGCCCCTGGCCGGTGGTGGCCGACAGCTGGATCACCGCCAGCGACGGGTTCAGGCGCTGGGCGTAGCCGATCATGCGCTCGACGTCGAAGCTGAGATGCGGCAGCAGGTCGATCTTGTTGACCACCAGCAGGTCGGCGCGGACGAACATGTCCGGGTATTTCAGGGGCTTGTCCTCTCCCTCCGTCACCGACAGGACGACGACGCGGTGGGTCTCGCCCAGGTCGAAGCCGGCGGGACAGACCAGATTGCCGACATTCTCGACGAACAGCACGCCGTCCCCGGCGAACTGGCCGTCGGCCGCCAGCTTGTCGGCGGCCTGCGCCACCATGGAGGCGTCGAGGTGGCAGCCCTTGCCGGTGTTGACCTGCACCGCCGGGGTGCCGGTGGCGCGGATGCGGTCGGCGTCGAAGCTGGTCTGCTGGTCGCCCTCGATCACCGCGACGGGGAAGCGGCCCTTCAGGTCGGTCAGGCTGCGGGTCAGCAGGGTGGTCTTGCCCGATCCGGGGCTGGACATCAGGTTCAGCACGAACACCCCGCGCTCGGCGAAGCGGCGCCGGTTGACGGCGGCCAGACCGTCGTTCTTCGCCAGGATGTCGCGTTCGATGGTGACCAGCCGCGGCTGGTTCAGCGCGGCGCCGCCGTCGATGGCGTCGGCACGGTCGGGACGGTGGTGGTCGTGGGTGTGATGATGGTGGCCGTGGTCGTCATGCCCGTGGTCGTGGGGCTCATGATCGTGATGGCTGTGGCGGAACACCGTGCCGTCGGGGGCGACATGCTCGTGGGTGTCGTCATGGTGATGATGGGCATGGTGGTGCGCCTCGCCATGGCGATGGCGATAGACCTTGCCGTCGGGGCCGATATGCTCATGCTCGGCATCGGCGGCCTTGCCGTCTATCCGGGTTTCGCCTTCGCCGCATCCGCAAACCGTGCACATCACGCGCTCTCCCGCTCTTCGATCCGCAATCCGTCCGCCCCGCCCATCATCGGCCTGCCCGCAGGCTTCGGCAAGCGCTCGTCATTCGTGTACTTCTATGCCGCATGCGACGCAGGGGTCCAGCATCGCGACCAGCAGCCGCGCCCGCTCCACCGCATCGTCGCGGTCGCGCGCCGCCGCCCCCGCCAGCCCGCGCGCCAGCGGGCCGTCGGCGGCGAAGTTCCAGTCGGTCGGCGCCACCATGCGGGCGTCGGCCAGCCGACCGTCGCCGTCCAGCCGCAGCCAATGGGCCAGACGCCCGCGCGCCGTCTCCGCCACGCCGCAGCCCTCGCCCGGGCCGGGCCGTCCGGCACTGGCCGGCTCGGCGGGGCGAAGGTCGGCGATGGCCGCCTCCATCCGCCGCGGCAGCTCCGCCAGATCGGCGAGCCGCGCCGCGAACAACCGGGCCAGCCCGTCGCCGAAGCGCTCCGTCACCGAGGCGACCAGGGGGTGGTTCGCCTGCCGCTCCAGCGGGCCGGTCAGGGCGGCGGCATCCTTGGATCGGGGATTGGCGGCGAAGGACGGGTCGCCGCTCAGCGCCGCCGCGAACCAGTCGGGCTGCCGTTCGCCGAGCAGCGGTGAGCCGCAGGCGCCCCAGCCGGCCAGTTCGGGCGACAGCAGCCGGGCGGCCAGCCGTGCCGCGTCGCTGCCGCCGCCTGCCGCCCAGCGGGCGAGGTCGTCGGCATCCCGCGGCGGCGTGCCGGCGAAGACGGTCGTCTCCAGCCAGCCGGTTATCCGTGCCAGCGCCTCGCGCAGGGCCACCGTGTCCGGCCGCAGGACGCCGCCGCCGGGGCGCAACCCGTCCTTGGCGGGGTAAAGCGCCGGCAGGATCAAGGACACCGCCGCGCGCAGGTCGCGCAAGGCCGCCGGGCGGGGCGGGGCGCCGAGGCGTGCCGGCCATTCGACCACGGCCTGCCAGCCATGGCTGTCCAGCGCCTCCGCATCGGTCAGCAGGGCGCGGGCTGTCTCGTGGGGAGTGGCGTCGATTCCCAGCGCCGCCTCGCAGGCACGGGCGACTGCCAGCCCCTGGGCGCTGCCGCACAGGCTGAACAGCAGGGGCGCCAGCCGCGCCGCCTCCTCCGCCTTGCGTCCGACCAGGGCGGCCACCGCACGCGGGCGGCGGGCGGCGACCTCGGCGCGGCGGATGGCTCCGCCGCCGAGCCACAGCCGGATGGAGACCGAACCCTCTCCGGGAAGCGTGGCGGTGGACATCGGGGATTCCTGTGGCATCGGGCAGCGCATGGTGACGGATCGGGGGTGCAACTCATTGACCTGCGTCAAAAGACGTAGATCCGGCGGGGTGGAGCCCCCCTCTCGGCCATGGCCGGGCTGATGCTTTCTGCTACACTTCGCCCCGACAGCGCCACACCGCCGGGCTCCGATGCGTCGGGCCGGAGATTCCGGGCGGCGAAATTCCATGGGCGCGACACGACATCAGAGGATGCTGGTCAATGAAACGTTTCCCCCTCGCCTCGGCGGTGCTGCTGGCCGGGCTGGTGCTGCCCGCGGTCGCCGACGCCCACACCTTCGGCGCCCATGACGCGGGCTTCGCCCATGGCTTCCTGCATCCGATCGGCGGCTGGGACCATCTGCTGGCGATGGTCGCGGTCGGGCTGTGGGCGGCGCAGCGCGGCGGTGCCGCCCTGTGGGCGCTGCCGGCCGCCTTCGTCACCGCCATGATCGGCGGCGGGCTGCTGGGCATGAGCGGCATCGCGCTGCCGGCGGTGGAGCTGGGGATCGCCGGGTCGGTGATCGCGCTGGGCGCCCTGGTCGCCGCACAGTCGCGCCTGTCGCTGCCGCTGTCGATGGCGGTGGTCGCGGCGTTCGCCCTGTTCCACGGCCACGCCCATGGCGCCGAGATGCCGGAGGCGGCGCAGCCGCTGCTCTACGGCCTCGGCTTCGCGCTGGCCACCGCGCTGCTGCACGGCGCCGGCGTCGCCGCGGCCCTGTCGCTGCGCGGCATCGCCCGCGGGACGGGGGCGCCTCTCGCCCTGCGCGGCCTGGGTGCCGCCATCAGTTTGGGTGGCGTGGCGCTGGCCGCGCTGGCCTGATCCGAAGCCTTGCGATCCCAAGTTCATGAGGAAGGCCGGGCGGGAGACCGTCCGGCCTTTTTTGTGGAAATGCCGCAGTGAAGCGACATTTTTCCACATGCGCCGGGCGACAAGGTTGCGCCGCCGCGTGTTCACGCGCTATAGGGCAGGCCTCCCCCGCCCGCATCTCCTCAACTGAAAATCGACGGACAGACCGTGGACTCGCTGATTCCGGAATTGATCGCGCTTGCCCAAGTGGTGTTCATCGACCTGGTGCTGGCTGGTGACAACGCCATCGTCGTCGGCATGGCCGCCGCCGGGGTGGCGCGCGAGAAACGCGCACGCGTGATCTTCTGGGGCATCGCCGCCGCGGTGGTCCTGCGCATCGGCTTCGCGCTGGCGGCCACCCGGCTGATGGACATCATCGGGCTGACGCTGGCCGGCGGATTGCTGCTGCTGTGGGTGTGCTGGAAGCTGTTCCGCGAGCTGCGCAGCCAGCGCGAGGAGGCAGAGGCCGCCGCCCTGATGGACGAGGAGGATGACGATGCCGCCGCTGTTCCCGCCGGGGGCGGCAAGCCGGTGAGCGCGGCCATCCGGCAGGTCATCATCGCCGACGTGTCGATGTCGCTCGACAATGTGCTGGCGGTGGCGGGTGCGGCGCGCGAGCATCTGTGGGTGCTGGCCATCGGCCTGCTGCTGTCGGTGGCGCTGATGGGCGCGGCGGCGACGGTGATCGCGCGGCTGCTGAACCGCTTCCACTGGATCGCCTATCTGGGGCTGGTGGTCATCGTCTATGTCGCCGTCCGCATGATCTGGCAGGGCAGCATGGAGGTCATGGCTTTCGCCCAGCATGTGACCTGATCGGGCGGGTTCCGGGCCGGCGCGGCCGGAACAATCGGCGTCTCCTGGTGTTGCAAGCCGGCAGCCCCCACAGGAGACGCCCGGCATGACCCATCACAACGACGCCATTCCGTCCGCCGCTCCGTCCGCCGCTCACTCCGATGCGGCCGCCACAGCCACCTCCCCCCAGGGCCGCCGGCCGGAAGAGATCGAGCACGAGATCCAGTCGATCCGCGCCCGCATGGACTCGGTGATCGACGAGATCGAGTTCCGCCTGTCGCCCGGCCAGATGTCCGGCGGTGTGGTGCAGGTGGTGCGCGACGTGATCCAGGGCGGCGGCGACGGCCTGTCCGGCCGCATCGCCCGCGCGGTGCGCGCCAACCCGATCCCCGTGGCGCTGATGGGCGTCGGCGCCCTCTGGCTTGCCGTTGCGGTCGCCCGCACGCCGGAATCGGCCACCGAATTCGACGATTACGACCCCCATGGCCGCCACCTGGACCCGCGCAGCCGCCATCTGCTGACCGACCTGATCGCCGCCTGCCGCGACGGCGCCGAGGCTTTCCGCCGCGCCGACATGACCATCGCCGACACGACGCTGTCCGCCCGGCTGGAGGATCTGGCCGACCAGCTCGACCGCAGCGCCATGGCGCTGGACGCCGAACTGCGTACCGGCGGCGGCTGGATCGAGACCGCCGGCGAGGGCACGCGCGTCTGGTCGCCGATGCATGGACTGGCCGAGGCCAGCGCCCGCAGCGTGATGGCCGGGGCCGGCGGGCCGGGCGCCCGCGGCGATCTGCTGGCCCGGCTGGAAGGCGGGCTGGACGGCACGCTGTCGCTGTTCCGCGATGCCCTGCGCGACACGCCGGACGACCATCTGCAGGTCGTCATCGGCGCACAGTTCCACGCCATCGAAACGGCGCGCCATCGCGTCGGCGCCCTGCGCGAAGCCGTGGTCTGAGGGGGGCGGGGGCATGCTGGGGCTGAGCCGACGCCATTACTACGAGCACCGCAACCGCGCGGACGGGCGCGCCGCGAATGACGGCAACGGCGGGGGCGGCGGCCGTGGCCGGTCGGCGGACAGCCCGTCGGACATCCCCAAGCGCGGCTGGAAGGACATCCTGCTGCGGGTGTGGGACGAGCAGAGCAAGGACAACGTGTCGATGCTGGCGGCCGGCGTCGCCTATTACGCGCTGCTCGCCATCTTCCCCGCCGTCGCGGCGCTGGTGTCGATCTACGGCCTCGTCGCCGACCCGTCGATGATCGAGAGCCAGCTGAACCAGCTGGGCAGCCTGCTGCCGCCGGAAGCGCTGTCCATCGTCAGCGATCAGGCGCGCAAGGTGGCGACCGCCCCGTCGCAGGGGCTGGGCTTCGGCCTGATCTTCGGCCTGCTGCTGACATTGTGGAGCGCGTCGCGCGGCACCAACTCGCTGGTGACGGCGCTGAACATCGCCTATGGCGAGAAGGAGACGCGCGGTTTCATCATGCTGGCGGCGCTGTCGATGGGGCTGACGGTGGCGGGGCTGCTGTTCGTCATCCTCGCCATTGTGATGATCGTCGCCGTGCCGGCCGCCATCGCCATCGTCGGGCTGCAGGACACCCCGATCGGCTGGATCGCCAGCCTCGCCCGCTGGCCGATCCTGGCGGTGACGATCATGCTGGCGCTGGCCGTCTTCTACCGCTACGCCCCCGACCGGCGCGAGCCGCAATGGCGCTGGGTCACCTGGGGATCGGCGGTGGCGACCGCGGTCTGGCTGCTGGGGTCGCTGGGCTTCTCGATCTATGTGTCGAATTTCGGCAGCTACAACGAGACCTACGGGTCGGTCGGCGCCGTCGTGATCCTGCTGCTGTGGTTCAACCTGACCTCCTATGTCGTGCTGATGGGGGCGGAGCTGAACGCGGAGATCGAGCACCAGACCGCCCGCGACACCACCGACCGCGACGGCCAGCCCTCCCGCCCGATGGGCCGGCGCGACGCCTATGTCGCCGACACGGTGGGCGAGCGGAAGGCCGGCTGACCGGCAAGCATCCCACTTGGCCAAAATCCTTCTTGGCAGGGCGGCAACCGCGCGCTATGGTCGCCCCATGCAACAGATGCTTTCCATCGCGTCCTCAGGACGTTCCCGATATTTTGGCCGCTGGTTTCGTTCGGCGGCCTAGGAACGCGCATCTGTCGCTCACTCCCGAAGCCGCCCGGACCGACCCGCGGCGGCTTTCGTGTTTGTGACCCCGGCCTTTGATGGGCCTCACATCCTGAAAATCCGAACACGGGCGACCCGGACGGCCTCACCATCCGCGAAGAGAGGTTGTCATGTTCGATTTCGATGTCGTTACCGGCCCCACCCAGCCGCCCCACTGCCCGATCGCCGAAGACTCTGCCGTATCGGGGGCCGCCGAGTCGTCCCCGCGGCCGGCCGGCCTTGCCACGACGGCCGGAAACACCCGCGCCGAGTCGCTGTCAAGTAACGGGGAAAAGCCGCGGTCCTGAGCCGGATGGGGCCGCCGACCATGGCGTGCAGGTCCCGCATCCCAGCTTTCGACCAAAAAAATCACGAATCCTGCCTATGTTCCGCCGGCTGTTGTCGTATACTCCCTTAGGGCAGACGTGTCCGGGTTACGGCTCAGCCGGCCGTACCTCTTGTTTGGTGCTCCTCGAACGGCGTTCGGATCGGGTTTTCGGACTTGGTTTCGGGCGTGGGGATCGGATCGGAAGAAGGATGACTGATCATGGCGGATGATGCTCTCTCAAGCGTCAACTCCCTGGTGTCCAGCCTCAACGCCTCGATCAACAATGCGGTCGAGGCGATCAAGAAGTCGCAGAGCAACCAGGCGGTCGGCGACGTCAAGGAATATTCCAAGACGGTGAACAAGTCGGCGCTGAACACCAATGCCGGCGCGACCGACATCGGCGTGATTTCCAAGAACACCACCCGCCTGAACGTCGCCAGCACGCTGGCCGCGAACGACAAGGTCGATTTCTACAAGTTCAAGGTCGTCACCAAGGGCGAACTGACCATGGGCCAGGTCGGCGACGACGGCGTGCATGTCCAGCTGATGAACCGGCTTGGCCGGGTGATGGCCGACAGCGACCCGAAGGCCGGCGACAATTACACCGCCTTCAAGAAGCTGCAGGCCGGCAACCTGACGGTCGACAAGGGCGACTACACCCTGCGCGTCACCCGCGACAAGGGCCAGTCCGACAAGGACCCGAAGAACTACGCCATGCAGCTGGTGATGGGCAATTACAGCCAGGACTACGACACCGTGGCCAAGCAGCCGGCCAAGGGCGACACCGGCCTGACGCTGTCGACCGGCCAGCAGGCGACGCTCGACGGGCTGAATCAGGCCATCAGCAGCATGAACTCCATCCCCACCGGCCAGACCGGCACGCAGAAGCTGATGGGCAGCTTCAGCCTGTTCGTGTGAAGCCGGGCTGTCGGCTGTGCTATGACCGGGCGGAGCCGATCCGTTCCGGAGCAGACCCTTGCAGTCCAAAGACCCGTCCATCACGCGCCTGACCCCGGCCGACCATCGCCGCGTTCCCTGGAAGAATGGCGGCGGCGTCACCACCGAACTGGCGGTGGAGCCGGTCGCCGACGGCCGCTTCGTCTGGCGCGTCAGCATCGCCGACGTGATCGAACCCGGCCCCTTCTCCGCCTTTCCCGGCTATGACCGGCTGATCGCGGTGGTGGAGGGCGACGGCATGCGCCTGTCGGTCGATGGCGCCGTGCCAGTCGAACGCCGCCGCCTGGAGCCCGCCTTCGCCTTCCCCGGCGAGGCACCAGTCTGGTGTGAGCCGACCGCCGGCCCGATCCGCGACGTGAACCTGATGCTGGACCGCGCATCGGCGACCGGCACGCTCACCCTGCTGGCGGGAAGTCCTGCCCATCGCGCCGCCGGCGACGTGCTGCTGGTCCATGCGCTGGCCGGAACGCTGACTGTCATCCCGGACGGTGGGGTGGCGCTGACGGTTCCCGCCGGCCACAGCCTGCTTCTGCGCGACGCGGCCGTGCTGGTGGAGGCACCGGACGGGGCGGAGGGCGTCTGCGCGGAGGTGCGGCGGCGCTGACGGGATGGATCGCCCTCAGGCGGCTTCCATAGCTTTCACTTCGGTATCGAGCCGGTCGCCGAGCGCGCGCTTGGCGACCTCGATGTCGTAATGGGCTTGCAAATTGGCCCAAAATCCTTCGGACATGCGGAAGTAGCGCGAAAGGCGCAAGGCAGTGTCGGCGGTGATGGCACGCTTGCCTTCCAGGATCGCCGTGATCCTGGTCAGGGGAACGCCGATGTCCTTGGCAAGGCGGTAGGCGGAAATCCCCTTCGGTTCCAGGAATTCCTCCCGCAGGATTTCTCCGGGATGAACGGGCGTGAAGGGGACGGCGGCGGAATCGACGACATCCGACAGGTCCGGATATTCGGCCTCAAGTTCTTCGCGGCGGATGGTCATGTCGATCCTCTCAGTCGTGATAATCGCAGAACTCGACATCATAGGCGTCGCCGTCGACCCATGTCAGACAGATGCGCCATTGCTTGTTGACGCGGATGCTGTGTTGGCCGGCACGGTCACCGTCCAGCGATTCCAGCTTGTTGCCCGGCGGATTGCGCAGATCTTCCAGCAGAGCCGACTTGTCGATCATGACCAGCTTGCGATGGGCACGCAGCGCAACGTCGGAAGGAACTCCCTTGATCGGCCTGCCGAGGAACAGCGCCACGGTCCGCTTGTCGGCGAAGGACTTGATCACTGCGATAAACCTAGGAAAGCGGAATGGTTCCGTCAAGCGTTACGGTGACGTATGACGGAACCATTCCGTATGAGGGTCAGGCCTTCGCCGCCCGGATCAGTTCCGCGTACCAGCGCGCCGAATCCTTCGGCGTGCGGGCCAGGGTCTGGAAATCGACATGGACGATGCCGAAGCGTTGGCCATAGCCGCTGCCCCATTCGAAATTGTCCAGCAGCGACCAGACGAAATAGCCGCGCACGTCGGCACCCTGGGCCATCGCGTCGCGCATCGCGGCGTTGTAGATGGTCAGATAGTTGATGCGGTGCGGGTCATGGACCCTGCCGTCGGGGCTGACGGTGTCGCTGCCGCCGCAGCCGTTCTCTGTCACCACGATGGGCAGGCGGTAGCGGCGCTGGATGGTCAGCAGCTCGTCGCGGAAGGCGTCGGGGAAGATCGCCCAGCCGACGCCGTGGGTCGGCGAATCAGGCGGCGCGTCGCCCCAGCCATAGCCCCAGGTCCGCGCCGGGTCGGCCTTGGCGAAGATCGGGCCGTAGTGGTTCAGCCCGAACCAGTCCACCGGCCGGGCGATGCGCGCCATGTCGCCGGGCCGGACATAGGGCTCGATGGCGGCGGCGGTCTGCGGCGGGTAGTATCCCAGGATCTGCGGGTCGCAGAAGACGAGGTTCCAATGCTCGTCCAGCAATGCTGCGGCGGCGCGGTTCTCCGGCGTGTCGGTCTCGGGGATGACGACCTGACGGTTGTGGATGGCGCCGATGGAGGCCCCCGGCACCATGTCGCGCAGCACGTCCACCCCGGCGCCATGGGCGAGATTGACGTGGTGGATGGCGCGCAGATGCTGCGCCCGGTCGACGATGCCCGGCGCCGCCCAGGGGATGGCATAGCCGAACAGGGTGAAGACCGAGAACTCGTTGAAGGTGATCCAGCGCTTCACCCGGTCGCCGTAGCGCCGGGCGCAGAGCGCGGCATAATCGGCGTACCAGCCGGCGCAGTCGCGGGACGACCAGCCGCCCAGATCCTGCAGGGCCTGCGGCAGGTCCCAATGGTAGAGGCAGAGCCAGGGCTCGATGCCCGACTCCAGCAGCCGGTCGATCAGCCGGTCGTAGAAGTCCAGCCCGGCGTCGTTCACCGCGCCCTTGCCGCGCGGCATCACCCTGGGCCAGGAGACCGAGAAGCGGTAGGCGTCGACGCCCAGCCCCTTCATCAGCGCCACATCCTCCGGCATGCGGTGGTAGTGGTCGCAGGCGACGTCGCCGGTGTCGCCGTTCACCACCCCGCCCTGGGTGCGGCAGCGCACGTCCCAGATGCTGGCGCCGCGCCCATCCTCGGCCGCCGCCCCCTCGATCTGATAGGCGGAGGTGGAAACGCCCCAGACGAAGTTGGGCGGATAGGAGAAGGTCCGGTCGGTCATGGTCAGGCTGCGATCTGGTTGATGCTGCGGCAGCGGGCCTCGAAGGCGTCGGAGATGAATTCGGGGCGCTTGTAATAACCCTTGATCCAGCTCGCCAGCAGGCAGAGTTCCTCCAGCTTCACCAGCTCGTCCAGCGTTCCTTCGGGAAAGCGGATGGCGAAGCTTTCGGAGATGTATTCCAGAACCTGTTCGACCTGATCGATCGACAGCTGGATGTCGGTCTCCAGGGTCGCATTGCGGGTCAGCAGAGCCTCGTCGACCCCATATTCGTCGCGGATCAGCTTCACGATCCAGCGGAACATGTGCATCCAGTTGGATACACCCTCGATCGACTTGCTCATCGCGACGCTCGGCTTTGGGTTGCGCGAAAGGGGTAGGCAACAGCGACTGTACGCACCGATCGTTAAAGAATAAAGCAGTCAGCATCGGGGTCTCCAGCCGGGCGCGGCAAAAAACCGCGTGGGATTTGCCACCTCCGCGGGCAGGGGGCGCCGAAGTGTGCCCAGACATTGTGCAGGATCGGACGGGCCCGGGACTGGAATCCGCCGCGGGGCGGAGCGGCACGCCCCATGCAGAACGAAGCCGATTCACCGGACAGCAAGGCTTCCGCCATGACAAGCGCCGCCACCACTCCTGACGTCCATCCCGTCGACGAGATCCTGCCGCCCTGGCGGCTGCTGGCGCTGGGGCTGCAGCATGTGCTGGTGATGTATGCCGGGGCCATCGCGGTGCCGCTGATCGTCGGCGGGGCGCTGAAGCTGCCGAAGGATCAGATCGCCATGCTGATCAACGCCGATCTGTTCGCCTGCGGCGTGGTCACGCTGATCCAGGCGGTGGGGGTCTGGCGCTTCGGCATCCGCCTGCCGGTGATGATGGGCGTCACCTTCGCCGCCGTAGGTCCCATGGTGGCGATGGCGACCAACCCGTCGCTGGGTCTGCTGGGGATCTATGGCGCGGTGATCGGGTCGGGCATCTTCGCCATCCTGGCGGCGCCGCTGGTCGGCCGTCTGCTGCCGCTGTTCCCGCCGGTGGTGACCGGCAGCGTCATCGCCATCATCGGCATCTCGCTGATGCGGGTCGGGGTGGGCTGGGCCGGCGGCGGGGTCGGCAACCCGCGTTTCGGCGATCCGGCCTTTCTGGGCGTGGCGGCCTTCGTGCTGCTGGTGATCCTGGCGCTGATGAAGCATGGCCGCGGGTTCGTCCGCAACGTCGCGGTTCTTCTTGGGCTGGTGGCCGGCATGGCGCTGGCGATGGCGCTGGGCATGGTCGACTTCAAAGGGCTGGCGGAGGCGCCTTGGGTGGCGGCGGTGCAGCCGTTCCAGTTCGGGATGCCGGTGTTCGATCCGGTCGCCATCCTGACCATGTCGCTGGTGATGATCGTGGTGATGATCGAGTCGACCGGCATGTTCCTGGCGGTAGGCGACATGGTCGGCCGCCCGGTGAGCCGGGAGGATCTGGTCCGCGGCCTGCGCACCGACGGGCTGGGCACGCTGATCGGCGGCGTCTTCAACACCTTTCCCTACACCTCCTTCTCGCAGAATGTTGGGCTGGTTGGGGTGACGGGGGTGCGCAGCCGCTGGGTCTGCGCTGCGGGCGGGCTGATCCTGCTTCTGCTGGGGCTGCTGCCGAAGCTGGCCCATGTGGTGGCGTCGGTGCCGGCCTTCGTGCTGGGCGGGGCCGGGCTGGTGATGTTCGGCATGGTGGCGGCGACCGGCGTGAAGATCCTGTCGCAGGTCGATTTCGCCAACCGGCGCGAGAACCTGATCGTCGTGGCGGTCAGCGTCGGCGTCGGGCTGATCCCGCTGGTGTCGGACAAGTTCTTCTCGCAGATGCCGGCCTTCCTGTCGCCGCTGCTGCACAGCGGCATCCTGCTCGGCACCCTGACGGCGGTGGCGCTGAACTGGTACTTCAACGGTGTTGAAAATGCTGGAGAATTTCGTTCCGCGGCTCTGGCTGCATCGCCTGAATAGGGGCATACGTCAAACTTCTGTCGAACTGCCAAACGGCGGAGGTCGCATACGTGCCTTGCGCCCAAGCTTTGGCTGCGAGGCGCCATCTAGGCTGCGCCCCTTCAAGGTGCTGGCACCTTGAAGATGATCTTGATATACGCTGAGTGAATTATAGGTCTCCGAGGTGCCAGCACCTAGCAGGGGTCGTTACAATCTGGTGGAAGACGCCAACTCTCACAGGTGCAAGCACCTCGATGTCTTCCGACACCAAGTACCTTGCCAACTTCCCATCCCTCTTTCTTGCGTCTAAATCATCTTCAGCAAGCGCTAACTGGCTACCCCGCTTCGGTTGGTAGCGCGGCGCCTTACCGCAGAGGATGTTCCTATGAAGGCACGCAAGACCATGACCCCGCTGAAGGACTGGTGCGACGCCAATAGCGTCCCGTATTCCACGGCGCGGTTCTATCTCGCAAACAAGCCCGAGATGATGCCCGAGACCATCATGGTTGGCCGGCGGCACTTCATCACGGAAGAGGCTGACGCCGAATTCAGGGATCGTCGGCTGGAGGCAACCCGCGCAGAGCGGGCGCGGCGGGCGGAGACGTCGGCAGTTGCCGGCATGGCCGCCTGATCGGATTTAGCGATGCGCCAGACCGGAATGCACCCGGTGGCGCGCATCTCCACAGCTAAGGGCGACACCGCCACCGGATCACATCACCCGCTGTTGGCGCGGCGGGCGCGGTAGCCCCATTCCCAACCCCACCAAGGACTGAAAACGTGAGCGACTCATTTATGGGCGCAGAGCCCCCGCACGTCCAGAAATCATCTGGACCCATTCCTGCCGTTATCGACCGTCAATTCAACGGAAAGGTAATCGGACAACGCTTGGCGGATGGCTACCTGAACCTGACCGCGATGGGGAAGGCTACAGGAAAGCAGCCCTCCCATTATATGGAAAATGCTGGCACGGCTGCCTTTCTTGATGAGTTGTCCCTATCTCTCGGAATTCCGAGGGACAGCTTGATCATCTCCAAGCCGGGACGTCCCGGCCGTGGCGGCGGCACCTGGGGGCATCCGCAAGTCGGCTACCATTTCGCGCAGTGGTGCAGTCCAGCCTTCGCCGTCCAGGTGACGGAGTGGATACACGACATCAAGAGGCAGGGCTACGCGACGGCGACGGGAGTTTCTCTGAACACCGAACCGCCGCCTAAAGCAGCGAAGCCCCGCCTTCCATCCCCGAATGCGGTCTTCCGCGACTACATGCGCACCATGAAGATGATCGGGTTCAGCGCCAGCGAAGCGGCGTTGGCGGCCAATCGAGCGACCGTGGCCGATACCGGCAAGGACATTCTCGAAACGGCTGGCGTGAAGGCTTTGTCCGCTCCTGCCGGCTCGCCGCATCTATCGCCGTCGGACATCGGGGCCGAACTGGCATCATTGACCGGCGGTGCCGTGCTTTCTGGGCAGAAGGTCAACAGCCTGCTGATGCGATACGGCTTCCAGGAAAAGGGCGCAACAAAGGCCACACCCTGGGTTCCGACCGAAAAGGGCGACCCGTTCAAGGAGTGGACCGTCACGGGCAAGAAGCATCGTGACGGTTCCTCGGTGAACTGGCTGCGTTGGAAGGCAGACATCGTCCCGGCTCTGGTCGCGGCGATGTCTGCCACCCCGTCCACCGACACCACCATACAGCACTGAGGGGGCGCCGGCATGCCCACCTTGGACACTGACAGATTTGCCAAGGTTCTCGCGCTCGCCGGCTCCGACCACGATGGGGAGGCGCTGGCGGCGCTGCGGAAGGCGCGTGGCATGCTCCAGACCGCTGGGATGACGTTCACCGACGTCGCCCAGCGGATGGGGACACCCGCTGTGCCCGACAACTCTGCCAGCTTCACCGATGCCGAATTCGACGACCTGATGCGGCAATGGGCCGAGCCGACGGCAAAGAAGAAGCCTGCGCCCTACGTCGACCCATGCGGCAACAAGTGGGGGAGCAAGGCGGATTACGAGAGTTGGAAGGCATCCAACGACGCGCGGTTTGAGCGGGATCGCCAGAAGCACGCGGCAGAACGGGCGGCCATCATCGCCCGGTATGGCTGTTTTGAAGCCGCAGCGGCGCGGGACGAGCGGGAGCAACTTCTCCATGAAGCGGCAATGCCTTGGCTGGAGGGGGCGAACGTCGAAGTCGATCCTGAGTTCGCGCACCAGAGCGGCCGATGGCACAAGCGGATGGGTGGGTGGGAACCATATGGCTCGACCAAGCATCCGGTCGCCCCCTGCCGGCTGGCAATCGAGAACGCTTATCCCATGCCCTCCACGATCCGTGAGGCGCGTGACGAGCATCTGGCCTGGGAGCAGCGCAGTCGCGAACTAGACCTGATCCAAGAAGCGTATGGCGCTTACGAGGTGCTGGACCTCCCGGCCCATTACCGATGGGAGCGGGTGCGTCGGCTCTACGAGTCGGAGCTTCCCATCGTCACGATGGATGACCTGCACATCCGCCTTCAGTTTGCCCGAGATGCCGACAACACGCACGACGTCTGCGATGCGGTGCCGTCGATCATCGACGCCTTCGAGCGGCTGGTGATGCACGCCCCGCATGCAACATCCGTCGGCGCGCCACCGAGCCGCCGACCACGCAAGACGAAACCCAAGGCCGCCACTGCGCCGGCCGATCCGAGACAGCGGGACTTGTTCCCTGAAAATGGAGCGACCCCATGACCATCACCGAGACAGGGGCGCAGTGGCACGAAGCCCGCGCCACATTCATTGAGCGTATCGACGCGCTGGACGCGCATGGCGAAGCGGTCGGGCATGAGGTGCCTTGGCCGTTCGTCTCGCATGGCAAGCGCGGCACGGTTTACCTCTCGGCCGCAGAGATCGACCGGGACAGGCGGCTTTCGCCGAGGGTGAAGGAGCGGCTGAAGGGCCGGTTGGAGCGTGCCATCGTCGCGCACAACGAAGCCCGGCAGCGGCTCGGCCTTGCCGAGATTGAAGCCGCCGTCAACGCGGCCAGTGAGGACGTCGGGCGACTCGGCCATGCCCTTGCCGACGACAGGTCCGGCACCGTCCAGGCCATCGTCACCAAGCTGCGCGTGCTGACCGTCGAGGTAGAGGACGGCGGCGACATGTCCGGCTATGCGTCTGGGCTGCTGGCATCGGCGCTGGCGGATGCGGAAGCTTTGGCCGCCGCATCGGATGACCTGATCGGCTTGCATCGGGAATGGTCGGCGCTGATGGAGCAGGTCGACCAGCGCCACAACGGCCCGAGTGCCACCCGGCCGGATTACCCGGATTACGACCGGATCGGGGGACTGGAGGAGCTGATCGCCCACTACCCTGACACCGGCATCGCCGCTGCCGTCATGCGGCTGGACGTGGCGCTGGGCACGTTCGTCGGCTCGGTGATGTGCGGCGAGGTGGAGATGCTGGACGAAGGCGCCATCGTGGGCGCCACACGCGCGCTGGAGTCGCTGGCAGCTTCCGCCCCCGGTGTGAAGCCCTGGACCATCCAGGCGCGTCAGCGGGGCTTGGAGCGGCTTGCCGCGCATCGGGTGCGGGAGGCCGCGGAATGACCACGCAACATGAAGGCCGCTATCCGGCGCCGCCGGAGAATTACCTCCCGGCGCTGGAGGGCGTCGACAACCTGTGGCGCAGAGGCGTGAAGGTCCCGGTGACGATGCTGTGCGACCTTGACCGGCTGGACCCGGACGAAGCGATAGCCGGCGGCCGGGACTTCCTCAACGATCCCAATGGCCTGGAGCCGGGCACCAACCGCTCCCGCTCCTACTGGCATGGGTGGCGGGTTGCCCGGATGAACCGAGATCCGGATGGGCCGGATGGGATCGACATAGCCCACCGGGAACTGACCCGCCGGATTTACTGGTGGCTGAACCGCTCGTATTCCGACAGCCGTGTCGCCCGCGAGCCGCACCGTTATGCGGACCTGGAGCGTGCATACCGAAACGGGGAGGCCGTCTGATGACCGAGACCACCAACGTGACACGGCTTCCTGTCCATCCCCGCCCCCGGATGATCCGGCACCACTCCGCTGCCGAACGGGTGCGTGGTGCGGCTGCCGACATCCGGGACTGCATCGCTGAAAGCGCTGTCGATCTGGACGGCCTGCGTGAGATTGCCCGGCGCCTCGACTCTGTCGCCGGCCAACTGGAGGGCCGCTGACATGGCGCGCATCCGCAGCGTGAAGCCTGAATTTTGCACCTCCGATGACACCATGGCGCTGTCGCGGGACGCCCGGTTGACCTTCATCCTGTTGTGGCCGTTCTGCGACGACGGCGGCGTCCATCTCGCCTCACTCCGCAAGATCAAGGCGGAGATTTACCCGTCTGACGAAGACGTGACGCTCGCCTTGCTCGGTACGTGGCTGGACGAGGCCATCGTGCAAGGGCTGATCGGCCGGTTCACCTTCGAAGGCCAGCAGTACCTCTATGTGACCGGCTGGAAGCAGCACCAGCGCATCGACAAGCCGCAGCCGCTCCGCTATCCGCAGCCCGATAGTCCCGGAGCGATCCCCGACCATTCCCTTTTCTGTGGCGGAACGGTCCCGGTCCAATCCTCGACCATTCCCGCCCCTGTGCCGATGTCTTCCACGAGCATTCCCGAAGCTGTCGGCGAACAGGACGGGGCTATTCCCGAACCGCTCCCGGACCACTCCCAGAGTGTTCCCGGACCATTCCCGCCTGATAGGAAAGGAAGGGATAGGAAGGGAGAAGAGATCTCTGAGCGGTCGGTCGGCGATGCCGACGCGACCCGTGCGGATGATCGGTTCGAAGAGTTTTGGTCGGTTTACCCGTCACGCGGCACGGCGTCGAACCCGAAGAAGCCGGCAAAGGACAAGTTCGCCCGGCTGGTCAAGGCGGGGGTGGACCCGGAAGCGATGATCAACGGCGCCAAGGCCTATGGTCGGAACATCCGAGCGCTGGGGAAGGATCGCACCGACGGGGTGGCGCAGGCGCTCACCTTCCTGAACCAGGAACGTTGGCGGGACCTGCTGGACCAGCGTCCACAGGATGAGGCGCCGTGGCGTACCGACCCGCGCGCCTGGACCGACCGGGACCGTCCGCCGCCATGGGACGATGCCCCCGTGGGCACGATGTGCGGGGCGTGGCGCAAGACACCGACAAGCTGGGCGTATCTGCGATGACCGATCTGCTGAACGAACTGGCCGGGCATGGCATCCGGCCCCAGCGTGGCGGAGCCTTCCGTCACGGCGACAATGCGACGACCTGCCCGCAGTGCTCTGCCCAGCGCCACGGGGCGAACAAGGGCAAGCCCTGCCTGTCGGTGAAGCTGGACGACGATGGCGGGGCGGTGTGGCGGTGTCATCACTGCGAATGGACCGGCAACATCCCCGGCCGGCGCGCCGCGGGTGTGGGTAGCTTCCGCCGCCCTGCCCCGAAGGCGCCTATCCGTCGCCCTGATCCGCCGGTGGAGACGCCGCGCCCCGACGCTTTCCTGAGCTTCTTCGACGGGCGTGGGATCGCCCGCGACGTGGTGGAGGAGATGGGCGTGTACCGCGGCGTGAAGTTCTTCTCTCAGGTTGGGGAGGAGCGTCCTTGCGTGGTGTTCCCCTACCTGAGGGGCGGGGAACTGGAGAACAACAAGTACCGCGACCGTGAGAAGAACTTCGCGCAAGACAAGGACGCGGAGCGGGCGCTGTACAACTTCGACCAGATCGCCGACGACGTGCTGATCTGGGTGGAAGGCGAGATGGACGTCCTCGCCTGCATGACGGGCGGCTATCGCTCCGTCACCACCCTTCCTGACGGTGCGCCCGCGAAGCTGAAAGACGAAGACGATCCGACGCGAGACTCCGACCGGCGGTTCGAGGCGATGGTGAACGCGGCCGACCGGTTGGCGTCGGTGCGCAAGATCATCATCGCCACCGACGGTGACGGGCCGGGCGGCAATCTGGCGGAAGAGTTGGCCCGCCGGCTGGGGAAGGAGCGTTGCTGGCGTGTCCGCTATCCCGAAGGCTGCAAGGATGCCAACGACGTCCTGCTGAAGTTGGGGCCGGACGCCCTGCGTCTGATGATCGAGTCGGCGCAGCCGTACCCGATCCGCGGCGTCCACACGGCCGAAGATTTCTGGGATGACGTCCTGGCCCTCTACAACGGGGAGCGTGCTGTCGGTCTGACCACCGGCTTCGACAATCTGGACCCGCTCATGAAGTTGACGGGAACGGGCCTGCTGGTCGTCGTCACCGGCATCCCTAATCACGGGAAAAGCGAGTTTGTCGACCAGCTCATGGTCAACTATGCCCGGACCTATGGATGGAAGGTCGGATATTGTTCGTTCGAGAATGCTCCGCCTCGACACATTGCAAAGTTTGCAGAAAAGATCATCGGAAAGCCGTTTTTCTGCTATAATGATCACCGTCGGCTGAGGATGGATGAAATGGAACTGGAGGCGGCGCGAGAGTGGGTGAGACATCACATCCATTTCATCCGGGCGGATGATGACGCCCCGACTGTGGATTGGATCATCGAGAAGTCGCGAGTTCTGGTCATGCGCCACGGGATCAAGGCGCTGATCATCGACCCGTACAACGAGATCGAACATCGCCGGCAGCCGGGCAAGACGGAAACCGAATACATCAGCGAGGTGCTGGGCAAGCTGCGGCGGTTTGGGGAGAACCACGGTGTCGACGTTTTCATCGTCGCCCACCCGACCAAACTCCAGACCAACGGCGAAGGCACTGCCGAGCCTGTTCCCGGTCTCTACGACATTTCCGGTGGCGCCCATTGGAACAACAAGGCCGACATCGGCTTCACGGTCTGGCGTGACCGCTCGATCCTGCCCCGTGGCGCGAAAAGCTCCACGCTGGTGAAGGTTCACAAGGTCCGGTCCAAGGAACTCGGCCGGCCCGGCGCCGCTGACTTCGAATACGACATCCCCACCGGCATCTACTCCCCGATCTACTGAGGAATTGCCATGAACCAAGAGGTTTCGCAGATCGGCGGGGGCTACCCGCCAAAGGGTACGGAACACGAACGGCTGACGGCCGAACTGATCAAGCTGACCCGCGCCGTGAGCGCGAACCGGGAGCGCTTCGAGGCATCGGGCCGCGGGAGCATCCACGACGACCCGACCGAGATGAGGCTCAAGGGCGAAATCCAGGCCATTGGCGAGCGGCTGGACGGCATCGGCGGTTGGGGCGCGATGATCACGGCCTGTGACGAGGTGGAGGATACCGTCGGCTTCATGGGCGGCGTTGTGCTGAACTACGCCTGGGATGGGATTGGGAGGTGGGCAGCGTGAAGACGAACAGCATGATCAGCAACAAGCCCGCCCCGTCGGTCGCCTTCGTTCTTCCGGTGACGCTGACCGTCGACGCCATGGCCAAGCGCCGTACCGATCTGCCGGATTACTGGACGGCCGAACTCGGGTTGGCGGACGGGAAGGTCATCCGCCGGCACTTCCGGAAGTCCGAAGAGGATGGGGAGTTGGAGGACGTCACCGATCTGGTGACGGACCTCCTCCTAGACCGCGCCCGGTCGATGAAGACGGCCGAGCGGTCGCGCCAAGCCGAACAGGTCGGCCGGGTGGGTGTGGTAACCCCGGAACGGCTCCGGCGGGACCGTGGGGAGATCGTGGAAGAGGGGACGATGCGGGCCGGACAGATGCGCGCCCGCGCCGTCTCCAGCCTGGACACCCTGAACCAACGCAAGCTGTTGACGATGCGCCAGCACGAAGCGGGCGACCGCCTGGCGCAAGACATCAAGGTCATGAGCGGGGCGAAGGAGTCGCGGGACGATGCTGCCCCGCCGATTGGCTCCATCAGCCCGGACGCCGGGCGGTGCTGGGAAGACTTCGCAGTGTCCGCCTCCCGCCGCTTCCAAGCCGCTCGCGATGCGGTCCAGCAGCTCCCCGCATTCGAGGGCGTCATCCCGTGGTCCGTCATCGAGCATGTCGTGATCCGGGACGGAGCGATCACGGAGCTATCGGCAAGCCATGCCCGGTCGGTCATGCGCCGGTACAAGGCAGCGCTGCGGATGGGGCTGGACCGCATCGCAGACACCTACGGTCTTGGTGACAACGTCCTGTTCGGGCGCGTCCTCCATGCCGGCATCCCGCGGGAACTCCTCTATCGGGAAGATCGGGACGGCCCCGACCAAAACGGAGAGGCGCGGATCATCGTCCGTTCGGTCACGCTAAATGGCGCCCCATGGGTTGCGGTGTTCGATACCTGGAATGAACTGTACGACGCGGCGCGCAAGCACCTTCGCGCCTTGGGTGCGCCGGGGGCTTGACCGAATACGACTTCCCGGCTATTGTGCGAGGGTGTGTATCACGCGCACACGATCATGACCCCGCCCCGTCCCAACGGCGCGGGGTTTTTTCGTGCCTTCCCTCGGGCAAGGTTGTGCAGCGCGGCGGGGCGGCTCCCTCACCGTTTCCGCCGCGCGCCTCCCTTCCACCATCCCGCCGCCGGTCAGTCCGACTAGGCGCCAACCCCCTTCGAAGGACTGACCGCCCATGGACAGCCTCACTCTCCCCGACATTGGGGACACCCTCCATTCCATCGCTGGCTTAAGCCCCGCCGCGCAACTCGCGGCTATCTTCTGCCTTGGCGCCATCGTCGTGACGTGGATTTGGGCACGCCGGCCGCAGCCTGGACCTGATGCGCAGATCGTTGTCGAGGCATTGAAGAGCACGGCTCAAGCCCAGGTGGAGACGGCGGCCAGCATCGCCGCCATGGCCCAACAGAACGAGTTGATCGTTTCGGAGGTGCGCGGCGCCGTTGCAGAGATGCGTGTCATGGTCAATGCGGCCCTGGCCACTATCAAGCAGGCGGCCTGATCCCATGGACCTGCTGAGCATTCCGTCCGAGGTTCTAGAGCGCATGATCGGGGTGGTGGAGAGGGCCAATACACTAATAGCGATGCCTCGCCATAAGGCGATCGTAGTGCATCCGGATGTGAGGCTGCATCGAGCGATGCCCGCTTGCGTCCTCGATGATAGCGCTCGACTGACTGCGTCCTGACAGGCTGCCCATGATGTAGCAAGCGGCGGTATCGTAGTCGGGCATTGGAAGCCGGCCGAGCATGTAGGGGTTTTCTGGCTGCTGAAAAATCACCGTCACGGTCATGGCAACTTCCCTGTCAGCTGGGGTCTCAAGGCTGCGCTTGGGTAAGCCTAAAGGACTAGGCGGAACGGCCTGATGATATGGGTCAATTGTTTCGTTGTGGAAATGCGGGTCCTGCTACCAGAGGGCGCGCCCGAAGCGTTTAAGGAAGCAAATCGCTATGCGTGCCAGCGTCACCATCACCGGCAGCCTGGAGGACGCCTTCAACGAGTGGACGGAGTCGACCGCCCGTCGGCTGACCGACGTCACGGAACATGCCGCGTCCACCATGCGTGACGAGATGCGGACCGCCATGGCGAATGCCGGTCTCGGCAAGCTGGGGCGGGCGCTGGGCCATGCCGGCTATCCTGGGGGCGGCAACTACAGCTTCCACCCTGCCGCAGAGGTGTTCGTCCGGGGCAAGGCTGCATCGGCCGCGAAGTGGGAGGGCGTCATCGACGCTTTCGCACAGGGCGCGACGATCCGTTCCAAGCGGGGCTGGCTGGCCATCCCAACCAAGAACTGCCCCAAGGGTAACCGCGGTCGCTACCTCACCCCGGACCAAGTCGCCGAGCGGTTCGGCCCGCTCCGCTCCATCGCCGCCGGCAAGTCCGTCCTGCTGTTCGCTGACGTGGTTGCCGGCAAGTCCGGCGGTGTGCGCAAGGCCACGGCCGGGCGCATCGCACAGGGCAGAGAGGCCAAGTTGACGCTGATGTTCGTCCTGGTGAAGGAAGCGACGATCCGCAAGCGCCTGGACCTGGACGCCGTCATCCGGCAGTGGGAGACCCGCTTCCCCACCATGATCGCCGATGCGCTGAAAGCCGAGTGAGGGGGCGACATGAAGCGTGTTCAGGTGATCGTAGAAGTGGACGTCGATGACAAGGTGTGGATCGGCGATATCAACGGCGCCGTCTTTGCTGCGCTCGAAACTGCCGGCTCGGTGACCGTGCCCCGTGGTCAGGTCTTCCTGCGCACCGCTCGCGTCCTCAACAGGAACGTGGCTGAGGCCGCCCGCAAACGGTGGGATGACAAATGACCCGCTCCATGCGGTCGACCATCGCTGTCAATCGGCTTCCAAATTCCAGCCGGCATCGGCTTGCAATTTCCAGCCACGCTTGCGGTTGCAGAACCTGTTGTCCAGGGAGTCCACGGGAGGGTCCCGCGCGCGCCGCGGAGTGCCCTTATGGCTGACGCAGCGGCGCGCGTGGGAGGGGCCTGTGGGCCCCCCTGGGCAACGGATAGGGGGAAGGCTTTGGATCAGGAGCGGTTCTTGAACCGCCAGCTCTCGTTGCCGGTTTCCAGGATGTCGCAGTGATGCGTCAGCCGGTCGAGCAAAGCGGTGGTCATCTTGGCGTCGCCAGCGAACACCGTCGGCCATTCAGCGAAGCTCAAGTTGGTGGTGATCAACACCGAGGTCCGCGAGTACAACTGGCTGAGCGCGTGGAACAGCAGTTGGCCGCCACTCTGGGAGAACGGCAGGTAGCCGAGTTCGTCCAGCACCACGAGATCAACGCGGGTCAACTGGTCAGCGAGCTTGCCCGCCTGCCCGGTCCGGGCTTCGGCCTCCAACCGGTTCACCAGGTCGATGACGTTGAAGAACCGGGCACGGGCGCCGCGGCGCACGCAGTTGGCCGTGATGGCGATGCACATGTGCGTCTTGCCGGTCCCGGTTCCCCCGATGAACACGGCGTTGCGCTGGGTTTCCAGAAAGCCGCCATCGTGCAGGTCGCGCACCAGCCCCTCGTTGAGGGGACTGGCGGTGAAGTCGAACTCGGCCAGCGTCTTGGCCAGAGGCAGCTTGGCGGCGCCGAGTTGGTAGCGGATCGAGCGCGCCTGCTTCTCCGCCCGCTCCGCCGCCAGCAGGTCGCCCAGGATCTGCTGGACGGTGCGCTGCCGCTTCAGTCCATCGCTCATTACCTCGTCGTAGGCGGCACGCATGCCGGCCAGGCTGAGCTCGGCCATCATCGCCATCAGCTCATGCCGTTCCATGGCAGCCCTCCCGCACCGCGCGCAGGCGGTCGTAGCGCCCGCAGTCGGCGGCCGGCTCAATGGACAGCGTCAACGCCGTCGGCACCGCCATGGCCGGTGCCGGTGTGACGTCGTGGCGCCGGGCGAGGATGTTCAGGATCACGTCCCGGCTGTGCGTACCGCTCGCCAGTGCCTCGCGGCAGGCGACCTCCACCGCCTCCAGGCCATCGGTGAGGATGGCGGCGAGCACGCCAACGAACTGCCGGTCAGCGTCGTCGCCGCGGCCCAGGCGGGTCCGCACCGTCGCCAGGGCTGGCGGCAAATCCCAGTCCCGGAACGGCGCCCCGTTGCGCAGCGCCCCCGGCTTGCGGACGAGAACCGGCAGGTAGTGCAGCGGATTGTACCGCGTGTGGCCGTGCCCGAAAGCTCGTGGGTGCTCGGCGACGATCGCGCCGTTGAACCACACCACGATCCGTGTCGCGTAGGCGCGGACCTGCACCGGCTTGCCGGCGGCGATCGCGGCCACGCTGTAGCGGTTGCGGTCAAAGTGGATCAGGCAGGTTTTCGAGACGCTGAGCGTGGCCTCGTGGAAGCCGTCGAAAGGATCGCTCACGGTGATCAGCGCCGGCCGCTCCGCCTGGAACACCTCCCACACCGTCCGGCTCCTATCCTCTGGATGCGGCGTCTGTTGGGCCCAGACGATCACCTCGTCGTGCAGGCGTTCGTTCACCTCTTCCAGCGTCTTGGCCCGCAGCCGCGGCGTGAACAGCCGCTGGCGCAAGGTGCCGACCTGGTTCTCGACCTGGCCCTTTTCCCAGCCCGAAGCCGGGGTGCAGGCCACCGGCTCGACCAGGTAATGCGAGCACATCTGGGCGAAGCGGCGGTTGAAGCGGCGCTCTTTGCCGACAAATACGGCGTCCACCGCCGTCTTCATGTTGTCGTAGATGCCGCGCTCGCACAGGCCGCCGTAGAAGGCCGCGGCACGGGCGTGGGCGTCGAACACCATCTCCTGGGTCTGGCGCGGGTAGACCGCCACAAACGGCATGCGGCTGTGGCACAGGCGGGCATGGGCCACCTGCACCTTGGTCGTCACGCCGTCCAGGATGATCCACTCTTCCGCCCAGTCGAACTGGTACGCCTCGGCCGGGGCAAAGGTGAGCGGAACGTAGGCGTTCACCGGCCCACTCGGCGGCTGGCGCTGCTTGAAGCGCTTGATGTAGCGCCGCACCGTGTCGTAGCCGCCCTGGAACCCGGCATCCTTCAGCCGTCCGAAGAGCCCCAGGTAGTCGAGCCGGTCGCGGGCTGGCCGCCGCTCGTTCTCCGTGATCAGCCGTTCCAGCTCCTCCTGGAACCCGGACAACTTCGGAAGCGGCTGGTGCTGGCGCTCGTAGCGCGGCGCCGTCTCGCCCGAGCGCAGGTATTTCGTCACCGTCTCCCGCGACACCTTCAGCGACCGGGCAATGGCCCGGATGCTTTTCCCCTTCGCGTGCTCGCGTCGTATCCGTGCGATCGTCTCCACCGTCAACATCCCTGTCCGCCACCCTGTCGTCCAAACCCAGGGTGGTAGTCTGCCAGATCAGGGGTGGCTGGTTATTGGACGCCGATCACCCCTGAAACTGGCCCAGTGTTGCAGGCCGATGCACAACCATCGCCGCGGTGGACGCCTTGGCCACGCCTTCCATCCCGACGCAGGGGACGACTGATCGCCCCCTCCCCGATGGGGGCAGCTTCACCATTGGGTTCGCCACCGGCTACGCCGCCGGCATCCTCACCGCTGTGGCCGTGATCGCCTCCGGGCTGGTCATAGTGGGGTGGTGACCATGGAGCGGGCGAAGGCGTGGGGTGCGGCCATGGCGGTGCTGGCACTGGTCTACGGCGACCTGCTGCTGGTCGACCGGATGTTCCCGCCCGGCCGGGTCCACCGCCGGGCAGTCCGCCCCATCGTCCGGACCCCTACCGAAGGGACCAAGGGAGACTGACCCTCCCATAGAGGGCCAGTCCATAGGGCGCCCGCTGATGCGTCCTCCCGCGTGCCGCTCATCGCACGTCCGATGCGCCAGAGGCCAGCCGCGAGCCGCCTGACGGGCAGGATGGGGCCATCTCACGGCGGGGCAGGGGTAGGGGGGGTGTCGTGGGTCCTTCCGGGTGGCCCCCCTATAGAGGGTGGGACAAGTCCGATCATCGTCCAGGTATGAAAATTCCATAAGGGGGTTCCGCTTCCCCTTTGGCGTGTGGGTGGGGTGTGGCTATGGCAACTCAGAAGGAAGTCGCCGAACACCTCGATCTGACCGACCGTTCCGTCCGCGACCTCAAGGCGCGGGGCGTTTTCAACGCTGACGCGCGCAGTCAGATGGACATCGACGCCTGCCGGGTGGCCTACATCCGCCACCTTCGGGAGCGCGCCGCCGGCCGGACCTCGGACGAGGCCGAAGCGGAAGGCCTCGACCTCGTCGCGGAGAAAGCCCGGCTGGCGAAGGAGCAGGCCGACCACTACGCGATGCGCAACGCGGAAAAGCGGGGCGAGCTGGTGCCGGTCGCCGATTACACCGCCGCGGTGCTGTCGGTCATCGAGATGGTCAAGGCGAAGCTGCTGCGCATCCCGGCCAAGGTCGCCAAGACCGACAGTCGGCTGAAAGACCGCATCGCCGATGCGCTGGAGGATGCGCTGGACGAATTGAGCGCGGCCCGGATCGTCGAAGAGATGGGCGGCGGGGACGATGACGGGGACGACGATGCAGACGAATGACGGCGTCCGCGTCCGCGGCGCTCTGCTGGCCGAGCATGTCGCCCGGTGGCTGCTGGCGCTGAAGCCCCGCCGGCGGATGACGCTGTCGGACTGGTCGCTCAAGAATGCCCGGTTGGAGGACGGCACGCGCTACCGCCCGTTCCCCTTCCAGGTCGGCATGATGGACGCCTTCACCGAGCCGGGCGTGCGGCAGATCACGGCGAAGAAGTCGAGCCGCATCGGCTACAGCCAGATCGTCAAGAACTACATCGCCTATTGCGCCGACCAGCTGCCCAGCCGGGTTCTGGTCTATCAGCCGACCATCGACGATGCCGAGGACTTCGCCAAGGACGACGTCGCCAAGCTGATCCTGTGGCCGGCGGTGCGGCGCCTGTTCTCCACCAAGACGCGGAACAGCAGCAACACCATCCGGTCGAAGCGCTTCCCCGGCGGCTGGATCAAGATCAAGGGGGCCAACAGCCCGAAGGAGTTCCGCCGCATCACCGCCGACAAGGTCATCTTGGAGGAGCCGGACGGCTATCCGCCGACTGCCGGTGTCGAAGGCGACCAAGTGGAGTTGGCCTTCAAGCGCTGCCTGACATCGGACGACCCGCTGAAGGCGGCAGGCTCCACCCCGACGATCAAGGGGCATTCCAAGATCGACGCGCTGTTTGAGCAGGGGACGCAGGAATACCGGTATGTCCCCTGTCCGCACTGTGGCGAGATGCAGATCCTTGTGTTCGGCAACGGCACCGGCGCCGGCATCCACTTTGAGCCGAAGGACGCGCCGACCAAGGCTTGGTACGTCTGCGTCAACGGCTGCGTGATCGAGGAGGATCACAAGGCGGATATGGACGAGCGGGGCGAGTGGCGGGCGCATGCGCCGCAGAACTGGCCGCATCGGTCCTTCCACATTTGGGCCGCCTACAGTCAGTTTCCCGGCGCCGCGTGGCTGGAGATCGCCAAGGAGTTCGTCCGGGCGAGGAAGGACCCGAACAAGCTCCGCGTCTTCGTCAATCAGGTGTTGGCCGAGACCTACGAGGTGAAGGGAGAGGCGCCACAATGGCGCGTCCTCTATGACCGCCGGGAGGACTATCAGGGCGTGCCGGCCGGCGGGCTGGTGTTGACCGCCGGTCTCGACGTTCAGAAAAGCCCCGGTCGCCTTGAGCTGTTCGTGTGGGCATGGGGGCAGGACTTCCAATGTTGGCTGGTCGATCACGTCGTGATCCCCGGCAACCCCTACGACGCAGCGGTGTGGGACGAGGCATCCCGCGTCATCCACGGCACATGGAGGCATCCGTCGGGCGTCGATCTGCGCTTGTCGAAGGTCGGGGCCGACACGGGCTTTGCCACCACGCAGGTTGAAGCGTGGGCGAAGCGCCATCCGGGCTTGGTCATCCCCGTGAAGGGCGCCAGCACGATAGGCGCTCCGTCCTTCGCATGGTCCAGCGTGCGAGAGGCCAGCCCGAACGGGAAGCGGCGCAAGCGTGGCCTGCAGCTCGGCATGATCGGTGGCCACGTCCTGACCCTGGAGCTTTACGGCAAGCTGAGCCTGCAGCCTCCCACCGACGAAGAGGCGGCCGACGGTGCCGGGTTTCCGGCCGGCTATGTCCACCTCAACGGGCTGGCCACCGAAGAGGTGTGCAAACAGCTTGTCGGCGACCAGTGGATCGAGGGCCGGGGCGAATGGAAACAGGTTCACGCCACGGAGGCGCTGGACGGCTGGAAATATGCCCGCGCCTGCACCGTGGCCATGGGGCTGGAGCGCTGGACCGCCGCGCGCTGGGCGGAGTTGCGGAAGGCGCTTGCGGTGGCGGTGAAGGCCGAGCAGCCGCGGGCAAAAGCGACAGAGATACCGGCGCCGGAGCCGTCGGCCGGGCAGGAACAGTCCCGACCGGACGAGCGGCGCCCATCCGGTGGCGGCTGGCTTGGCGGGCGCGGTGGCGGATGGGGAAGGCGGTAAAGCATGGCACTGACGCAGACGCACCTTAACACCCTGGTCGAAGCATGGGCCGCCGGCACGACCAGCGTCACCATCGACGGCAAGCGAGTGGACTACCGCTCCATGCGCGATCTGGAGACGGCAATCGCCGTCACGGCGAAGGTAATCGGCGCACCGAACCCGCTCCATCCGGCGCAGCCCGTCTCCCGGACCAGCGTCACCAAGTTTTCGCGGGGCTAGAGCATGAACATTCTGGACAAGGCCATCGGCTGGATTGCCCCGGAGTCCGGTGCCAAGCGTGCGCGTGCGCGCGTCGCCATGGAGATGATGCGGCGCAGCTATGACGGAGCCACCACCGGCCGGCGGACGGACGGTTGGAACACCAGCGGCACGTCGGCGAACGCAGAAATCGGACCCGCCCTTGCCCGGCTGCGCGCCCGCTCCCGCGATCTGGTGCGCAACAACCCCTATGCCGCCCGCGTTGCGGACATTTGGGCTGCGAACGTGGTCGGAACTGGCATCATGCCGTTGAGCCGAACCGGGGATGAAGGCCTGGACAAGCGCGTCAACACGCTGTTCCGGCGCTGGTCGGAGCAATGCGACGCCGAAGGGCAGTTGGACTTTGCCGGTCTTCAGACCCTCATCGTGCGGACGGTGGTGGAGGGTGGCGAAGCGCTCCCACGCCACCGCAACCGCCGGCCGGAAGACGGATTGCCGGTGCCCTATCAGGTCCAGGTCCTGGAGGGCGACTTTCTCGACTCCTCCCGCGACAGCACGTTGACCGGGCGCCGCACGATCCAGGGTGTGGAGTTCGACGCGCTGGACCGGCGCACCGGCTATTGGCTGTTCCGCACCCACCCCGGCGACCCTTACAGCGTCACGGCGGAAGGCTTGACCAGCGCCCTGGTGCCGGCATCGGAGGTGATGCACGTCTATCGCAAGCTGCGGTCCGGTCAGGTTCGCGGCGTGCCGTGGTTCGCCCCGGTGCTGCTGAAGGCGCGCGACCTGGACGACTTCCACGAAGCCGCCATCGTCCGGGCGCGGATGGAGGCCTGTATCGGGATGGTGGTGACGTCCGCCGATGACGGCGGGCAAAACCCCATCGGCATCACCAGCGGGACGGAGAACGGCCGGCGGGTGGAGGGGATGGAGCCGGGCATGGTCCCGTACCTGAAGCCCGGTGAAAGCGTGCAGTTCCTGAACCCGACGGCGTCGCCGTCCTTCGACCCCTTCACCCTGCACACCCTGATGGCGATGGCGGTCGGGACGGGCGTCACCTACGACCAGATGACCGGCGATCTGCGGCAGGCCAATTATTCCAGCCTGCGCGCCGGCAAGGTGGAGTTCCGCCGGCTGGTCGAGCAGGCGCAGTGGCAGATGCTGATCCCGATGTTCTGCGCGCCGGTGTGGCGGCGCTTCATCGAGACGGCGACCCTCTCTGGCGCGCTTCCGGCCGGGGACTACCCGGTCGAGTGGGCGACGCCGGCCCATGAACCCATCGACCCCGTCAAGGACATGCAGGCCGACATTCTCGCGGTCCGCACCGGCCGGCTGACCTGGGAGCAGTTCGTCGCGCTGTGGGGCTTCGATCCGAAACAGCAGCTCGCCGACATCGCCCGCATCAACGCCGCCATGGACGACGCGGGCGTCACCCTCGACACCGATCCCCGCAAGGTGACCAAGGCCGGCGGGACGCAGCAGGCGCAGCAAGGAGATCCGCAGAATGCCTGACAGCCTGACCCCCGGCGGCCAGACCATGGACATGCCGATGCAGACGCGCGCGGCGGCTGTCCAGACGGTGGACGAAGCCGCGCGCACCATCGAGCTGGTCTGGTCGACGGGCGCCGCGGTTCCGCGCATCAACCCCATGACCGGGGAGCGCTACCTGGAGGAGCTGTCGCTCGATCCGGCGCACTGCGACCTGACCCGCCTCAACAGCGGCGCGCCCGTCCTCAACAACCACGGCAAGTACGACCTCAGTCAGGTCATGGGCGTGGTCGAGCGCGCGGCGGTCGATGGGACCAGCGGCACGGCAACGGTGCGCTTTTCCGACCGGCCGGACGTCGAACCCTTCTGGCGGGACATCCGCAGCGGGATCATCCGCAACGTCTCCGCCGGCTATGTCGTCCGCAAGTTCGAGGTGACGCGCGAAGACGGCAAGCTGCCGACCTACCGCGCCATCGACTGGGTGCCGATGGAGCTGTCCCTGGTTCCCATCGGTGCCGATGCCGGCGCCGGCACCCGCTCCGCCGAACCGTCAACCACCCCCTGCCAGATCATCAACCGGGCGTCGCCCGCCAACAAGGAGAGTGCCAACATGCCGGACACCGTCCAGCACGAGCCGGGCCACGAGATGCCCGCCAGCAACACCCGCGCCACCGATGCCGCCGCTCTGAATGCCGCCATCGCGGCCGAACGCGCCCGCATCGCCCATGTCAACGACGTGGCGCAGCGTCACGCGCTGGGGACCGATTTCGTCCGCACCCATGTGGACGGCGGGTCCACGGCTGAAGCGGTCAACGCCGCGGCCCTGACCGCGCTTGCCGCCCGGTCGGAACAGTCCCCGTCGTCCTCTATCCGCATCGGCATGTCCCATGACGACCCGGAAGCGGTCCGTTCGGCCATGGCTGACGCCATCGTCGCCCGCGCCACCTACACGGCCCCGGAGAACGAGCGGGCGCGCGGCTACATGGGCGCGAGCATGCTGGAGATGGCGGCCGACCTGTGCGGCATCCGCTCCCGCAATCCGGACGAGATCATGCGTCGTGCGATGCACAGCACGTCGGATTTCCCGCTGCTGCTGGAGGCCGCCGCCAACAAGGTGCTGCTGCGCACCTATCAGGCCGCGACCCCGACCTATCGCAGCATCGCCCGCCGCCGCGATTTCAACGACTTCAAGCCGACCAAGTTCCTCCAGGCCGGCGACTTCCCGCCGCTGCTGGAGTATGGCGAGACGGGTGAAATCAAGGACGGCACCGTTTCGGAGGGCCGGGAAACCGTCACGCTGTCCAGCTATGGACGCATCGTCAACATCAGCCGCCGGGTGTTCATCAACGATGACCTGGGCGCCTTCAACGACCTCATCAACATGGCGTCGCGCCGTGTGGCTGACTTCGAGAACGCCACCTTCTACGCCATGATGCTGAAGAACAGCGGCGCCGGCCCGACCCTGTCGGACAACAAGGCGGTGTTCCACTCGGGCCACGGCAACCTTGCTGCGTCGGGTGGCGCCATCGGCGTTTCGACCGTGAGCGATGGCCGCGCCGCAATGCGCAAACAGACCAGCATCGACGGGCTGAAGCTGAACATCACCCCGTCCATGATCGTCTGCGGTCCGGACAAGGAGACGGAGGCCGAACAGCTCATTGCGGCGATCCAGCCGCAGCAGGCCGGCAACGTCAACCCGTTCTCGGGCCGCCTGTCCACCGTGGCTGACGCCAACATCACCGGCAACGCTTGGTGGCTGTTCGCTGACCCGTCGGTCGCCGAAGTGTTCATCTACGGCTATCTGGCGGGCAACCCCGGCCCCCGTTTCGTGACCGAAGAGGGTTTCCGGACCGACGGCGTATCGCTGCGCGTCACCCTGGACTTCGGCTGCGGCGCGGTCGACTACCGCGGCGCCTACCGCAACGCCGGCAACTGATCCACCACCCCGATAACGACGGCATGAGGGCGCCCATTGTGGCGCCCTTGCCGTTTCTGGAGATCACGCGATGAAGACTTTCATTCAGCCCGGCAAGACGGTGACCGTTGCCGCCCCCTACGACGTGGCCAGCGGCGCCGGCTGTCTGGTCGGCTCCCTGTTCGGCGTCGCCACCATGGACGCCGCCAGCGGCGCCAGCGTCGATATCACGACCTGCGGCGTCTATACCCTCGCCAAGACCAGCGCGCAGGCCTGGACCGTCGGCGCCAAGGTCTATTGGGACGACACCAACAAGGTGGTCACCACCACGGCGACCAGCAACACGCTGATCGGCTGCGCCCTGGAGGCCGCCGCCAACCCGTCCGCCACCGGCACCGTCCGCCTCAACGGCACGGTCTGACCGTGAGCGTCTTCGACGCCATGTTCGGCGTCCTGTTCGCTGATCCGAACATGGCGTCGGACGCCACCTATACCGCCCCCGGCCCCGGTGGCGCGTCCACCCCCTGCCGCGCCGTCTTCCGCCAGCCTGATACGGATTGGAGGGGAAACGACGCAGAGGTGACCACGCCTAGCCGGATTGCAGAGGTGCGGGTTTCGGAAGTCCCGGTGATGAAGGAGGCGGGAACCCTCGCCATCGGCGGGAAAACCTACACGATCCAGAAGGCGAGCCGGCCGGATGCTGATCGGCTTCTCTGGCGCCTGGAGTTGCGCTGATGCCCACCTCCGTCCGTGAACAGGTCTTGTCCGCATTCGCGACGATGCTCGGCACCGTCGCGGCGGAGAACGTCCCCGGCACGATCAAGGTCTATCGGGCGCGCCGCAAGCCGCTGTCCGATGACGACGAGGCGGACCAGTTGCCGGCCCTGCTGATGCGGTCGGCCCCCGGCGCTTCCGAACAGACCAGCGCCGCGGTGACCCGCAACCTGGAGCGGATCACCGTCACCGCCGTGCTGAAGGCAGACACCGACGAAGGGCTGGACCAAGCCCTTGCCGATATGTGGGCTGCCCTGCAACGCGCCGTCGAAGCCGATCCGACGCTTGGGGGCGTCGCGGTGGACGTGACCCTTGCCGATGCGGACCAGAGCGCGGCCGACGGCGATGGCATCGGCGGGGTTGGCGACGTCTTCGCCGCCTATGACGTCGAGTATTGGACCCGGCCGGGCGACCCCTACGCCTTCGCCCCCTGACCCTTCAACCTGGAGACCATCCCATGACGATCCCGTCCCACCGGGCGGCGGCGGCGGTGCCGACGCCTGCCCACACCTTTGAGCTTCGCGCGGGCGAACTCATCAACCTGACGGAGGCCGCGCGCAAGGCCGCTGAAGCGCCCGAAACCGCCGCGGCGCCTGTCGCCAAGTCCCGCCGCCCCGCCAGCGATGCACCCGCCGGGGCCGCCCCGTCGGCCGACCAGTAAGGAGCTGCCACCATGGCACTGCGCCCCCGTAACGCCGCCCTGCTGGCGAAGATCGAGACCACGGAAGGCGTCGACGCCTCTCCGGTTGCCGGCACCGATGCCGTGCTGGTCGAAAACCCGCAAATCAGCTTCAACCCCAACATCGTCCAGACCAACGAGGCGACCGGCAGCCTGGACGGGCGCGGCCCGATCACCGGCGGCATGACGGTACAGATCACCTGTGACGTCTACCTGAAGGGGTCCGGCGCCCCCGGCACCGCCCCGGAATGGGGCAAGCTGCTGAAGGCCTCCGGCTGGGCCGAGACCATCACCAGCACCGCCGTTCCCGGATCGGCTGAAGCCGCCACCGCCGGCACCGCCACCAGCCTGACGCTGGGGGCCGGCGCCAGCGGGACGGCGCAGACCTATCGCGGGATGCCCCTGCTGCTGACCGGCAACCCGGCGGCCGGTGCCACGTCCTTCGTGGCCGACTACACCGCCGGCAAGGTGGCCACCCTGGCTGACCAGTTCGGGACGGCCCTGTCGACCGGAACAAGCTATCAGGTTCCGGTGAACGTGCTGTATCGGCCCGCCTCCACCTCCATCCCATCGCTGACCCTGTACCTCTACATGGACGGGTTGCTCTACAAGGTGGTGGGCGCCCGCGGCAACGCCACCATGCGGCTGACCAGCGGCAACGCCGGCCGGTTCAGCTTCACCTTCACCGGCATGTTCGTGTCGAAGGAAGACGCAAGCATGCCGACCGGGCTTGTCTACGACGCCACCCGCCCGCCGATCTGGAAAGGCGGCAAGGCGTTGGTCAACCGCGTGGCGTCGGCCATGTCCTCGCTGTCGGTGGAGTTCGGCAACAGCCTGACCAACCCGGACAACCCGAACGCGGCCGAAGGCTACGACCCCTCCATCATCACCGCCCGCAACATGACGGGTTCGTGTGATCCGCTGGAGGTGCTGGTCGCCACGCGCGACAGCATGGCCGCGTTCCGCTCCGGTACGGCGCAGATCGTCCACGCCAGCTATGGCGCGGTGGCGGGGAACCGGATCGGCCTGACCCTCCCGGCGGCGCAGTACACCAACCTGCAGCCGGGCGACCGCAACGGGCTGATGACCCTTACCCATCAGTTCGCCTGCACCGGTCAGGACGCGGGCGGCTTCATCTGCATTTTCTGACCTGAGACCCCGGCGGCAACCGGGCAACCAGTCGGCGACGGCCGACGGGGCGCATTCGTGCGCCTGTCGCGGGTGGTGTTGCCGGCGCCACCCGCCCCCTTCCCGGCAGAGGAACCCTTTCATGCTCCCCATTTCGTCCAAGGACGTCGTCCCCTTCACTCCGCGGCTGGACTTCCTAAACCATCTGCGCGACCTCCATGCAAATGCGCAGGGCGCCAAGGCGAAGGGCGAACTTCAGGCGACGATTGATCTTGTCCAAGCCGAGATCGACGCGACGCCGCAGCCGGTCTTTCGTCTCGCTGTTGCAAGCCACCTCCAGCGCGCCGCGTTCCGCCGCGACCTGCTGGCCACCGGCGCCACCTATGCCGGCGACAAGGCGCTCTATGCCGCTCTGCGTGCCGATATCGAGGCCATTTCCCCCGACAATCTGGCGGAAGCGCTGGAGATCATCGACGCCGTGGAGGCGGTCGGCAAGCCGGCCGACGCGGACCCGGAGTTGCGCGACCGCTATACGGAAATCGCCCGCATCGCCCGCGGGCTTGGCGGACGCTATGCCGGGGTGGAGGGCGACTTTGAATATTACCTGTCGGTCGCCCCCTTCATCGCCTGCCGTCACTTCCTGATGGGGTGGGAGGGCGTGAAGGACGCCGCCGGCAACGATGCGCCGTTCGTCCGCCGGGGCAATCTCACCACGGACGAGACGCTTGGCCATCTGGACGAAAACGAGATGCGGGCGGTGGGGTTCAAAATCCTGAACCTGATGCAGCCGACCAAGGCCATGGAAAAAAACTCCGTATCGCCGTCGCGGTCAGCCTCCAGCCGGACGCTTTCCCCGACGGCGAAGAAGAAGCGCCCGACGGTTCGGCGTGGGAAATCTTCGGCGAACGGTACGACCGCAACCCCCGCCTGAACCTGTCCGACGGGGATTTGGAAATGGTGCGCTACTGGCGCGCCTACCGACCCCATCCCGGACGCATCGGCGGCATGGCCGCCGGCATCATCCCCGCCACCGGGCACCTTCCGGAGTCCGGCGGCTACGGCGACCAAGCCGCGATCATGCTCGACGCTTTCGAGATCATGAGCGGGGCTGAAGCCGAACTCCTCGCAATGGAACGCTGATGCGAAGGCCGCCGGCCCCCATGCCGGCGGCCTACGTACGCACGTAGCTACGTCCTGGTTTTGACCTGGGTCAAAACCGCCTTTCCCATCGAAACCGGAGCATGCCCATGGCTGGCCGCAACGTCACCGCTCGCTTTGCTGTAGAGGCCGACGTCGCGCAGGCGAAGCGCGACCTTGAGGCGGTGACGCAGCAAATCGACCAGC